>NZ_CP087199.1:720000-5897256 GCF_024749345.1 Pseudomonas sp. B21-009
CTACAAGTGCCGAGCATGGGAGACACACGGCGGGTGCTAACGTCCGTCGTGAAAAGGGAAACAACCCAGACCGTCAGCTAAGGTCCCAAAGTTATGGTTAAGTGGGAAACGATGTGGGAAGGCTTAGACAGCTAGGAGGTTGGCTTAGAAGCAGCCACCCTTTAAAGAAAGCGTAATAGCTCACTAGTCGAGTCGGCCTGCGCGGAAGATGTAACGGGGCTCAAACCATACACCGAAGCTACGGGTATCACTTAGGTGATGCGGTAGAGGAGCGTTCTGTAAGCCTGTGAAGGTGAGTTGAGAAGCTTGCTGGAGGTATCAGAAGTGCGAATGCTGACATGAGTAACGACAATGGGAGTGAAAAACTCCCACGCCGAAAGACCAAGGTTTCCTGCGCAACGTTAATCGACGCAGGGTTAGTCGGTCCCTAAGGCGAGGCTGAAAAGCGTAGTCGATGGAAAACAGGTTAATATTCCTGTACTTCTGGTTATTGCGATGGAGGGACGGAGAAGGCTAGGCCAGCTTGGCGTTGGTTGTCCAAGTTTAAGGTGGTAGGCTGAGATCTTAGGTAAATCCGGGATCTTAAGGCCGAGAGCTGATGACGAGTTGCCATTAGGCGACGAAGTGGTTGATGCCATGCTTCCAAGAAAAGCTTCTAAGCTTCAGATAACCAGGAACCGTACCCCAAACCGACACAGGTGGTTGGGTAGAGAATACCAAGGCGCTTGAGAGAACTCGGGTGAAGGAACTAGGCAAAATGGCACCGTAACTTCGGGAGAAGGTGCGCCGGTGAGGGTGAAGGACTTGCTCCGTAAGCCCATGCCGGTCGAAGATACCAGGCCGCTGCGACTGTTTATTAAAAACACAGCACTCTGCAAACACGAAAGTGGACGTATAGGGTGTGACGCCTGCCCGGTGCCGGAAGGTTAATTGATGGGGTTAGCTAACGCGAAGCTCTTGATCGAAGCCCCGGTAAACGGCGGCCGTAACTATAACGGTCCTAAGGTAGCGAAATTCCTTGTCGGGTAAGTTCCGACCTGCACGAATGGCGTAACGATGGCGGCGCTGTCTCCACCCGAGACTCAGTGAAATTGAAATCGCTGTGAAGATGCAGTGTATCCGCGGCTAGACGGAAAGACCCCGTGAACCTTTACTATAGCTTTGCACTGGACTTTGAATTTGCTTGTGTAGGATAGGTGGGAGGCTTTGAAGCGTGGACGCCAGTTCGCGTGGAGCCATCCTTGAAATACCACCCTGGCAACTTTGAGGTTCTAACTCAGGTCCGTTATCCGGATCGAGGACAGTGTATGGTGGGTAGTTTGACTGGGGCGGTCTCCTCCTAAAGAGTAACGGAGGAGTACGAAGGTGCGCTCAGACCGGTCGGAAATCGGTCGTAGAGTATAAAGGCAAAAGCGCGCTTGACTGCGAGACAGACACGTCGAGCAGGTACGAAAGTAGGTCTTAGTGATCCGGTGGTTCTGTATGGAAGGGCCATCGCTCAACGGATAAAAGGTACTCCGGGGATAACAGGCTGATACCGCCCAAGAGTTCATATCGACGGCGGTGTTTGGCACCTCGATGTCGGCTCATCACATCCTGGGGCTGAAGCCGGTCCCAAGGGTATGGCTGTTCGCCATTTAAAGTGGTACGCGAGCTGGGTTTAGAACGTCGTGAGACAGTTCGGTCCCTATCTGCCGTGGACGTTTGAGATTTGAGAGGGGCTGCTCCTAGTACGAGAGGACCGGAGTGGACGAACCTCTGGTGTTCCGGTTGTCACGCCAGTGGCATTGCCGGGTAGCTATGTTCGGAAGAGATAACCGCTGAAAGCATCTAAGCGGGAAACTTGCCTCAAGATGAGATCTCACTGGAGCCTTGAGCTCCCTGAAGGGCCGTCGAAGACTACGACGTTGATAGGTTGGGTGTGTAAGCGCTGTGAGGCGTTGAGCTAACCAATACTAATTGCCCGTGAGGCTTGACCATATAACACCCAAGCAATTTGAGCGAAAGCCAGATTGCGGTGTTGTGAAGACTGCACAGCCGAAGATTTGTAACTCACAAACATCACATACCCGATTCGCTGGAGTGTCTAACAAGACCTTCTGGCAACAGAATTTCTTGACGACCATAGAGCATTGGAACCACCTGATCCCATCCCGAACTCAGCAGTGAAACGATGCATCGCCGATGGTAGTGTGGGGTTTCCCCATGTGAGAGTAGGTCATCGTCAAGATTAAATTCCGAAACCCCTATCTGCATATGCAGGTAGGGGTTTTGTCTTTCTGGCTGTTGCACAACACAGTCAGGCTCGCCGAGCATGATAAGGTTTCCCTCTGCCCGCACAGCCTCAAGGATGCCCAATGCCGCACACAAACCCACTCCTACCAGGTTTCATGGTGGTTCACGGCAACCGCCTGGATGAACTGCGCAGCCTGGTGGTGAGCTGGATGCGGCGTTACCCGCTGGCACCGCTGGAAAACGAAATCGCCCTGGTGCAGAGCAACGGCATCGCCCAGTGGTTGAAGCTGGCCCTGGCCGAAGATCCTGAGGATGACGACCAGGGCGGCTGCGGCATCGCTGCGGCGGTCGAGGTGCAGCTGCCCGGCAGTTTCATGTGGCAGCTGTACCGCAAGGTGCTGGGCCGCGAAGAAATCCCCGAGGTGTCGCTGCTCGACAAGGCGCCGCTGACCTGGCGCTTGATGCGCCTGCTACCAGAGGTCATCGACAAGCCGCACTTCGAGCCCTTGCAGCGCTTTCTCACCGACGACAGCGACCTGCGCAAGCGCTACCAGCTGGCCGAGCGCCTGGCCGACCTGTTCGACCAGTACCAGGTGTATCGCGCCGACTGGCTCAAGGACTGGGCCGCTGGCCGTCATGTGCTCAATACCGCCCGTGGCGAATCCAAGCCGCTGCCGCCCGCCAACTGCTGGCAGGCCGAGCTGTGGCGCGCCTTGTTGCTGGATGTCGGCGAAGAGGGCATGGCCCAGAGCCGCGCCGGTGTGCACCAGCGCTTCATCGAACGGATCAACAACCTGGAGCAGGCGCCCGCTGGCCTGCCGTCCCGGGTTATCGTTTTTGGTATTTCGTCGTTGCCTGCCCAGGCGCTGGAAGCCCTCGCCGGCCTGGCGCGTTTCAGCCAGGTGCTGCTCTGCGTGCACAACCCCTGCCGTCACCATTGGGCCGACATCGTCGCCGACAAGGACCTGCTGCGCCATCAGTACAAGCGCCAGCAACGCAAGCAGGGCATGCCCAGCCTGATCGACGCCGAAACCCTGCACCAGCACGCTCATCCCTTGCTGGCTGCCTGGGGCAAGCAGGGCCGCGACTACATCAACCTGCTCGACAGCTACGACGACCCTGGCAGTTACCGCGCAGCCTTCAGCGACGGGCGTATCGACCTGTTCAGCGAAAGCGAGCCCAAGACCCTGCTCAACCAGTTGCAGGACGACATTCTCGAGTTGCGCCCGCTGGCCGAAACCCGCGCGCTGTGGCCTGACGTCGACCCCGGCAAAGATCGCTCGGTGCGTTTTCATATCGGCCACAGCCCGCAACGCGAAGTGGAAATCCTCCACGACCAGTTGCTCGCCCGCTTCAGCGCCGATGCGGCGCTGCGCCCCCGCGACATCATCGTCATGCTCCCGGACATCAACACCTACGCGCCGCACATCCGCGCCGTGTTCGGCCAGCTCGACCGCAACGACCCGCGTTTCATCCCCTTCACCCTGACCGACCAGGGCCAGCGTGGCCGCGACCCGTTGCTGATCGCCCTGGAGCACCTGCTGAAGTTGCCCGACAGCCGTTTCGCCGTCAGCGAGATCCTCGATCTGCTCGATGTGCCGGCCTTGCGCGCGCGCTTCGCGATCAAGGAAAGCGACCTGCCGACCTTGCACCGTTGGATCGAAGGCGCGGGCATTCGCTGGGGGCTGAACGCCGAGCAACGCGCCGGTCTCGGTTTGCCGGCGGACCTTGAACAGAACAGCTGGCGATTCGGCTTGCGACGCATGCTGCTGGGTTACGCCGTCGGTGTCGGCGAAGGCTGCGACGGGATCGAGCCGTTCGATGAGATTGGCGGCCTGGATGCCGCCTTGATCGGCCCGTTGGTGGCCCTGCTCGATGCCCTGGAAATTGCCCACGAGCAGCTCTCCCAGGCGGCGACGGCTGCCGAGTGGGGCGAGCGCCTGCATGCCTTGCTGCAAGTGTTCTTCCTCGCCGAAACCGAGCATGACGACTACCTGCTGGTGCAACTGCAGACCCTGCGCGAAACCTGGTTGCAGACCTGTGAGTCGGTCGGCCTGCAAGACTTGCTGCCGCTCACCGTGGTCCGTGAAGCCTGGTTGGCCGGGCTCGACCAGGGTCGGCTGTCCCAGCGCTTTCTCGCAGGTTCGGTGAACTTCTGCACCTTGATGCCCATGCGCGCGATCCCGTTCAAGGTGGTCTGCCTGCTGGGTATGAACGATGGCGACTATCCGCGTGCGCAGCCGCCGCTGGACTTCGACCTGATGGGCAGTGACTACCGTCCAGGTGATCGCTCGCGGCGCGAGGACGATCGCTACCTGTTGCTCGAGGCGCTGCTGTCGGCCCGTGATCAGTTGTACGTCAGTTGGGTCGGGCGCAGCATTCGCGACAACAGCGAACGCCCGGCCTCGGTGCTGATCGGCCAGTTGCGTGATCATCTGGCGGCAGGTTGGCGCCTGGCCGGTGCCGAGGTGGGCGGCAAGCTCAACGCCGGTGAGCAGTTGTTGCATGCGCTGACCGTGGAGCATCCGTTGCAGCCGTTCAGCGCCCGCTACTTTCACAAGGGTAGCAACCTGTTCAGCTATGCCCGTGAGTGGCGCTCCCTGCATCTGCCTGGCGAACAACAGCTCAAGCCTGAGGATGAGCTGCCGGCTTACAGCAGCGATGAACCGCTGACCCTGACCTTGCTGCAAGACTTCCTCCGCCATCCGGTACGGCACTTCTTCAGCCAGCGTTTGAAGGTGTTCTTCGAGTCGGTGGAAGCGCCTCTGGCCGATGAAGAGCCATTCGTGCTCGATGCCCTGCAGCGCTACAGCCTGAGTGAAAGCCTGCTGGCAGCAGCCCTGGCCGACCCGCAAGACAGCGAGCGGGCGTTGACCACCCAGGCCAGGCGCCTGCAGGGCTACGGGCTGCTGCCGCTGGCAGGTTTCGGTGAATGCCTGCAGGCCGAACTGATCGAGCCGTTGCCCGACCTGCTGCAGCGTTATCAACAGCTGCTGCAGCAGTGGCCGTTGCCTGTGGATAACGCCGTGCCGATCCGCTTCGAGTATCGCCAGCTCAAGCTTGAAGGCTGGTTGGGCCGGGTCTACCAGCGCGAAGACGAGTCCTTGCTAAGCATCACCACCTTGCCCAATGGCATCAGCAGTGGCCGCACCCTCAAGTGGCACCGGCTGACGCCAACCTGGGTCATGCACCTGGCCGCCTGTGCGGTGGACCTGAAGCTGCACAGCGCCGTGGTCGCCACCGACGTTACGCTATTGTTGGCGCCGCTCGAACAAGCCCGTGCCGCTGAACTGCTGGGCGACCTGTTACTGGCCCGGCAAACGGGCATGAACGCACCGCTGCCGGTGGCGGTGAAAACGGCCTTTGCCTGGCTAGCCCAGAGCGATGCCGACAAAGCCCTGGCCGCAGCGGCCAAGGCCTACGACGGCGATGGCCAGAACAGCTTTGGCGAGCGCAGCGAAAGCACCGCGCTGGCCCGGCAGTTCAGCGATTTTGCGGCACTCAGTGCCAGTGAAGAATTCGAAGGCTGGTGCGAGGCCCTGTACCGCCCCATGTTCGAAGCGCCCTGGCAGACGCTGGGCAAAGAGGAGAGTGCTCGATGAGCCTTGGAGTTGCCCCTGCCCCCCTGGCCCTGACCTTTCCCCTGCACGGCAGCCAGCTTATCGAAGCCAGCGCCGGTACCGGCAAGACTTTCACTATCTCGGCGCTGTACCTGCGCCTGGTGCTCGGCCATGGCGGCGAGCAGGGCTTTGGCCGCGAGCTGTTGCCGCCGCAGATTCTTGTCGTGACCTTTACCGACGCTGCCACCAAGGAGTTGCGCGAACGCATTCGTACTCGCCTGGCAGAAGCTGCGCGCTATTTCCGTGGCGAGTTGAGTGAAGCCGACCCTTTGCTTGAGCAACTGCGCGATGACTATGAGCCGTCGCTGTGGGCAGCGTGCGCCAATCGCCTGGACGTGGCCGCGCAATGGATGGACGAAGCCGCGGTGTCGACCATCCACAGTTGGTGCCAACGCATGCTGCGCGAGCACGCTTTCGACAGCGGCAGCCTGTTTACCCAGACCCTGGAAACCGACCACAGCGACCTGCTCGGCCAGGTCATGCGTGATTACTGGCGGCGCTTCTGCTACAGCATGCAGGGCGATGCGCTGGCCTGGGTGCGGGCCCATTGGGTCAGCCCCGAAGCATTGTTGCCACGGGTGCGCGCGCTGTTCGGCCGCCAGCGCATCGAGAGCGACGAAGAAGAGCCCCAGGCCCTGATCGAGGCGGTGCTGCAGCAGCGTACCGAGTTGCTGCAAGCGCTCAAGGCACCCTGGGCGCAATGGTCCGACGAGTTGCTGCAGATCTGCCGGGACGGCCTGGCCGCCAAGCAGGTCGATGGGCGCAAGATTCAGGCACGCTATTTCGAGCCCTGGTGCGAGAAGCTCAAGGCCTGGGCCGAAGACCACCAGGCACTGGAGCTGGACCTGGGCACCGGCTTCAGCCGCTTTACCCGCGCCGGCATGGCCGAAGCCTGGAAGGGCGAACCGCCAGCGCACCCGGCATTGCAGGCGATGGAGGCGCTGCGTGACCAGCTTCAGGGCCTGCCCACGCCTGATGCCTGTCTGCTTGAGCACGCTGCGGCCTGGGTCGGCGCCCGCTTCGAGCAGGAAAAGCGCCGCCGCGCCGAAATGGGCTTCGACGACATGCTCCTGCGCCTCGACCATGCGCTGCACGGTGACGCCGGCGAGCGCCTGGCCGGGCTGATTCGCGAGCAGTTCCCGGTGGCGCTGATCGACGAATTCCAGGACACCGACCCGGTGCAGTACCGGATCTTCCAGCGCATCTACCGGATTGAAGAGAACGTCCGCGACACCGGCCTGTTCCTGATCGGCGACCCCAAGCAGGCGATCTATGCCTTCCGCGGCGCCGACATCTTCACTTACCTGGGGGCACGCCGGGCCACGGCCGGGCGCCTGCACAGCCTGGATACCAACTACCGCTCCAGCCAGGCCATGGTCACGGCGGTCAACCATGTGTTCATGCAGGCTGAA
This sequence comes from Pseudomonas sp. B21-009, assembly GCF_024749345.1. Lineage (NCBI taxonomy): Bacteria > Pseudomonadati > Pseudomonadota > Gammaproteobacteria > Pseudomonadales > Pseudomonadaceae > Pseudomonas > Pseudomonas sp. B21-009. Next base: position 727,268 of record NZ_CP087199.1, read on the forward strand.
GTGCGTGAGTCGGGCCGTGGCGCCTTCTTGTTCCGTGACGGCAATGACAACCCGGTGCCGTTTCTCGAGGTCAAGGCCAAGGGCCGCAGCGAGCAATTGCAGGTCGATGGCGTGCCGGTGCCAGCACTCAACCTCTGGCAACTGAGCAGTGAAGAACCGGTTTCCGGCGCCGTTTACCGGCAGCAGCAGGCTGCCAGCTGTGCCAGCCAGATCGTCGCCTTGCTCAATGGCGGACAGCAGGGGCGCAGCGGTTTCATGCAAGCCGATCAGTCGCTGCGTGGCTGCCTGCCTTCGGATATCGCCATCCTGGTGCGCGATGGCCGTGAGGCGCAGCTGATTCGCGGCGAACTGGCGGCTCGCGATGTGCGCAGTGTGTACCTCTCCGACAAGGATTCGGTATTCGCCGCCCAGGAGGCCCATGACTTGCTGGCCTGGCTCAAGGCCTGCGCCGAGCCGGATGCCGAGCGCCTGCTCAAGGCGGCACTTGCCAGCATCACCCTCAACCTGCCGCTCAGCGCCCTGGCGCAATTGAACCAGGATGAGCGGGTATGGGAGCGCTGGGTCATGCAGTTTCGCCAGTACCGGCTGATCTGGCGTAGCCAGGGTGTGCTGCCGATGCTGCGGCGCCTACTGCACGATTTCGACTTGCCTCAAGTGTTGATGGCCCGCAGTGATGGCGAGCGGGTGCTGACCAACCTGCTGCACCTGGCCGAACTGCTGCAACAGGCGGCCACCGAGCTGGATGGCGAGCAGGCGTTGATTCGCCACCTGGGCGAGCACCTGGCCAGCTCGGGTCAGGCTGGCGAAGAGCAGATCCTGCGCCTGGAAAGCGACGAACAACTGGTCAAGGTGGTAACCATCCACAAATCCAAAGGCCTGGAATACCCCCTGGTGTTCCTGCCCTTCATCTGCACCAGCAAGCCGGTCGATGGCTCGCGCTTGCCCCTGGCCTGGCACGACGGCGAAGGCCAGGCGCACCTGACCCTGACCCCGGATGCCGAACAGATCGCCCTGGCTGACGACGAGCGCCTGGCCGAAGACCTGCGCCTGCTGTACGTGGCCTTGACCCGCGCCCAGCATGCTTGCTGGCTCGGTGTTGCCGACCTCAAGCGTGGCACCGGCAAGGCCTCGACCCTGCATCGCTCGGCCCTGGGTTACCTGTTGGGTGGCGGCACGCCCCTGGCGGCTTCGACCCAACTGGGTGATTGGCTGCAGGCCTTGCAGTCCGGCTGCCCGGCCATCGCCAGCATCGAATTGCCAGCGCCGGATGAACAGGCCTACAGCGCCCCGCGCAACCAGGCCGAACTGCTGCCTGCACGCCAGCCCAAACGCCGGGCTGCGGAGAACTGGTGGATCGCCTCCTACAGTGCTTTGCGCATCGGCGAAGAGGCCATGACCCTGGCAGCCGACAGCTCTCAGGCGCAACAACTGCTCGATGACGAGCGGCCTGACGCGCAGCAGCTGCGTGAAGTGATGCCCGGTAGTGGCGACATTCACCGCTTCCCGCGCGGGCCAAACCCCGGCACCTTCCTCCACGGCTTGCTTGAGTGGGCCGGGCACGAAGGGTTCGCCCAGGTCAGCGCCGACCCCGAGCAATTGACCCGCACCGTCGGCCAGCGCTGCAACCGCCGCGACTGGACCGGCTGGATCCCGACCCTCAGCCAGTGGTTGCAGCAACTGCTCGCACAGCCCATGGCCCTGGCACCTGATAGCTCACCGTTGTCCTTGAGCCAGCTAAGCCAGTACCAGATCGAAATGGAGTTCTGGTTCGCCAGCCACAAGGTCGATGTCGGCCGGCTCGACCAACTGGTGTGCGAATACACCCATCAGGGCGTCGCGCGCCTGGCTGCGCAACCGGCGCTGCTCAATGGCATGTTCAAGGGTTTTATCGACCTGGCCTTCGAGCACGACGGCCGTTATTACGTGGCGGACTACAAATCCAACTGGCTGGGGCCTGATGACCTGGCCTACAGCGAACTGGCCATGGAAGGCGCGATCCTCAGCCACCGCTATGACCTGCAATACGTGCTCTACCTGCTGGCCCTGCATCGCCAGTTGCGCGCGCGGCTGCCGGGTTATGACTACGACCTGCATGTCGGCGGGGCACTGTTCATCTTCCTGCGTGGCGTCGATTCGGCTTCTCGCGGCCTGTATTTCGTCAAGCCACCGCGTGAGCTGATCGAGCAGCTCGATGCGCTGTTCCGCGGCGTCAGCGCCCCGCAGCAACACGACCTGTTTTTCGGAGACGCCCCATGAGCCGTAGCCTCGACGACCTGTTGCCGACGCCGCTGGATGCCGGCCACCTGGCGGCCCTGCAGCCGCTGAGCAAGGGCGCAGACCTGCTGGCCTTGCTTGATCGCTGGGTCGAGCGGGGCTGGTTGCGTGCCCTGGACCGGGCCTTTGTGAGTTTCCTCGGTGAGCGCGACCCTGGCGGCGAGCCCTTGGTGCTGCTGGCGGCGGCCCTGGCCAGTCATCAGCTGGGCCACGGGCATGTCTGCCTCGACCTGGGTGAAACTTTGGCCGAGCCGGATTTTGCCCTGTCGCTGCCGCCGGAGGGGGACGCCCTGGCCGGGCCATTGCTGTTGCCCTCGCAACTGCTCGAGCGCCTGACCCTCGACACCTGGCTGCAGCAACTGGGCCGCAGCCGGTTGGTGGCCCATGGCAACAACAGTGAAGACAGCGCCCGCCCGCTGGTGCTCAATGGCCAGCGCCTGTACCTGCGCCGTTACTGGGCCTACGAGCGGCGTATCGACAACGCCTTGCGCGAGCGCCTGCAGCAGGTAGAGCCAACCCCGGCGGACCTCTCGGCGCGGCTGGCGCAACTGTTCGAGGGTGGCGTTCCTGGCGCTCAGGTGGACTGGCAAAAGCTGGCCTGTGCCCTGGCCACCCGCAGCGCCTTCAGCATCATTACCGGCGGCCCGGGTACCGGTAAAACCACCACGGTGGTGCGTTTGCTGGCCCTGTTGCAGGCGCCTGCGGTGGAGGCGGGGCGACCGCTGCGCATTCGCCTGGCGGCACCCACCGGCAAGGCCGCCGCGCGTCTGACCGAGTCCATCGGCCAGCAGGTCGAGCGCCTGGCGGTGGCTGCCGAGGTCCGAGACAACATTCCCACCGACGTCTCCACTGTTCACCGTCTGCTCGGCAGCCGCCCGGGCTCACGACATTTCCGGCACCATGCCGGCAACCCGCTGCCGCTGGATGTGCTGGTGGTCGACGAAGCCTCGATGATCGACCTGGAGATGATGGCCAACCTGCTTGGCGCCTTGCCGCCCCATGCGCGCCTGGTGCTGCTGGGCGACAAGGACCAGCTTGCTTCGGTGGAAGCCGGCGCGGTACTCGGTGACCTGTGCCGCGATGCCGAGGCCGGGCGCTACAGCCCCGAGACCCAGGCCTGGCTGGAGCAGGTCAGTGGTGAAACCCTGGCGGGCAGCGAACTGCTGCCGGGCAGCGCCGGGCAGTATCCGCTGGCGCAGCAAGTGGTGATGCTGCGCTACTCGCGGCGCTTTGGCGAAGGCAGCGGCATTGGCCAGCTGGCACGCCTGGTCAACCGCCAGGAGGCCGATCAGGCCCGGGCCCTGCTCAACCAGAAACAGGACGATGTGTTTGCCCTGACCCTGCGCGGTGAGCAGGACCGCAACTTCGATCGCTTGCTGCTCGAAGGCCTGGGCCGTGGCAGTGATGGCCCCCAGGGTTATCGCAGCTACCTGCAGACCCTTCGCCAGCAGCGCCCGCAACCTGGTACGCCGGTGGATGATCCACGCTGGGAAACCTGGGCCATGCAGGTGTTGCAGGGCTTCGAGACCTTTCAGTTGCTGTGTGCCGTGCGCAAGGGGGCCTGGGGTGTCGAAGGCCTGAACCAGCGGGTCAGCCGGGTGCTCGGCGCGGCGGGGCTGATCGACAGTGAGCAGCCCTGGTATGAAGGCCGCCCGGTACTGATGACCCGCAACGACTACAGCCTGGGTTTGATGAACGGTGATATCGGCATCGCCCTGCGCCTGCCCGATGAGCAGCATGAGGGGCAACAGGTACTGCGCGTGGCTTTTGCCCGCAACGACGGGCACGGCGGCGTGCGTTTCGTCTTGCCGAGCCGGCTCAATGAAGTCGAAACCGTGTTCGCCATGACCGTGCACAAGTCCCAGGGCTCGGAGTTCACCCACACCGCGCTGGTGCTTCCAGACGCCCTGAACCCGGTTTTGACCAAGGAGTTGATCTACACCGGTATCACCCGGGCCAAGACCTGCTTTAGTTTGATCGAGCCGCGCCAGGGCGTGTTTGAAGACGCGGTGCGGCGCAAGGTCAAACGTATCTCGGGGCTGATGCTGGAGCAGGTTTAAGCACGGCGATTCGGCCTATTACCGGATCGCCGGGGAGGTGCTCCCTCGCTGGAAAATCGGCCTCTGTGCTATCGTTGCGGCATCATCCTGCGTGGTTTTAAGAGATTTCCCTCATGAATGTGGCCGCCCCGACATCGGGACGTGTGACGAGCCTGACGCGTTCGCTGCTGGCCGCGATGCTGTTGCTGTTCGCCGCGCAGGCCGGTGCCGAGGCTGAGGTCACGTCGAACCTGGCCGAGCAGCGAGCCAAGGCAGTCACCCAGGTTGTGCTGGGTATCCTCAGTTACGCACGCTGGCCGGTTGAGCCGGCACAACTGCGCCTGTGCCTGATCGGCCCGACCGAATATGCCGACGATCTGGTCAAAGGCACCACCCAGGCCACCGGTCGCCCGGTGCTGGTGCGCCGCTTGCTGGCCAGCGACCCGCGCATCGCCAATGAGTGCGATGCGATCTATATCGGCAAGCTCAGCCAGGACGAACGTAGCCGGTTGTTCACGGCGTTGAGCGGTCATCCGGTGCTGAGCATGAGCGAGGCCGATGACCCGTGCACGGTCGGCAGCCTGTTCTGCCTGCGGGTCGGCGATCGCCAGGTAGCGTTCGACGTCAACCTCGACTCGGTGGCGCGCAGCGGCGTGCGCATCCACCCCAGCGTGCTGCAGCTCTCGCGGCGGCGGGCGGCGCAACCATGATCGGCTTTGGCAAGGGGCGCGAGCGCCCGACCCTGCGTGCCGTGCTTGGTCGCCGCCACCTGAGCGTGGCGCTGCTTGCCGTCGGCCTTGCCGGGGTCTCGCTGACCCTGCTCGGCGTGCTGGCCTTGCGCGTTTACGCCAATCACAACCTGCACCTGATTGCCCGTTCGATCAATTACACCGTGGAAGCGGCAGTGGTATTCAACGACGCCGGTGCGGCCAACGAAGCGCTGGCGTTGATTGCCACCACGGAAGAAGTCGCCGACGTCAAGGTGTTCGACGACAATGGCGAGCTGCTGGCGCGCTGGCAGCGCAATGACAGCGGCCTGCTGGCGCAGACCGAGCAACTGATCGCCCGCAGCCTGCTGGAAGAGCCGATCATTCTGCCGGTGCTGCACCAGGGCCAGCAGGTCGGGCGTATCGAACTGGTGGGGCAGGGCGGCAGCCTGGTGCGCTTCCTGCTCAGCGGCCTGGCCGGGATCCTGTTGTGCACGGCGCTCAGCGCTTTCAGTGCGCTGTACCTGTCGCGGCGAATGTTCGGCGACATCGTCGGGCCGCTGCGCAGCCTGGCCAATGTCGCCCACGCCGCGCGCCGCGAGCGCAGTTTCGACCGCCGCGTGCCACCGGCGCAGATCGCCGAGCTCAACGAGCTGGGCAACGACTTCAACGCCTTGCTTGACGAGCTGGAGTCGTGGCAGAGCCACCTGCAGAGCGAGAACGAAAGCCTGGCCCACCAGGCCAGCCACGACAGCCTCACCGGCTTGCCGAACCGGGCGTTTTTCGAAGGCCGCCTGAGCCGCACTCTGCGCAATGCGCAAAAGCACAATGAACACCTGGCCTTGCTGTTTCTCGACAGCGACAACTTCAAGGAGGTCAACGACAACTTTGGCCACGCCGCTGGCGATGAAGTGCTGATCAGCGTGGCCACCCGGGTGCGTGCGCAGCTTCGTGAAAATGATCTGGTGGCTCGCCTGGGCGGTGACGAATTCGCCGTGCTGCTGGCGCCACTGCACGCGCACGAAGACGCCCGGCGCATCGCCGAGAAGATTGCCGCCAGCATGAAACTGCCAATCCGCCTGAGCGAAGGGCAGATCATCGTCACGTCGCTGAGCATCGGTATTGCCTATTTTCCCGACGACGGCGGTAATCCTTCCGACCTCCTCAATGCCGCTGATGCGGCGATGTATCAGGCCAAGCGCAACTTGCGTGGCCAGGGGCAAATGGCAGAGCCGGAGCGCTCTGCTCATCATGTAAAAAACAGGAGCTGAACCGTGATTCACTTGAGCCAACGACTACGTTTTCATTTTATCTGCCTGGCCCTGGCGTTGTTCGCCCTGGGCGGCTGCCAGAGCGTGCCACCCAAAGGGTTGACCGCCGAACAGATTGCCCTGCTCAAGCAGGAGGGCTTTCAGCTCACCGATGAAGGCTGGGAGTTCGGCCTGTCGAGCAAAGTGCTGTTCGGTAGCGATGTCGACACCCTCAACGCCCAGAGCCGGACGATTGTCGAGCGCATCGGCAAGTCGCTGCTGTCGGTGAACATCCAGCGCGTGCGGGTCGACGGCCATACCGATGCCTCGGGCCGCGCGGCCTACAACGAACAACTGTCCAAGCGCCGTGCGCAGAGCGTGGCCAATGTGCTGGTTGGCGTCGGCATGCGCCCGGAAAACGTCGAAACCCGTGGCCTGGGCAGCAGCGAGCCGGTGGCCAGCAACGACACCCGCGCCGGACGCCTGGAAAACCGCCGGGTGTCGATCGTGGTCGCCTCCGACTGATCAGTCGGCAAAGCTCATCGCGCGCGACTCGCCCATTAGCAGCGGGGTGTTGCGCTCGGTGACATCGCGGATGTAATCCCACAACAGGGTGATCCGCTTCAACTTCCTCAAATCCTCCCGGCAGTACATCCAGAACTGCCGGGTAATCTCTACCTCCTCCGGCAGAATCGCCACCAGGCGCGGGTCTTGTGCGGCCAGAAAACACGGCAGGATCGCCAGGCCACGGCCCTGCTGCGCCGCTACATACTGGGCGATCACGCTGGTACTGCGCAGGTTGGCGCTGGCGGCCGGAATCAGGTTGGCCAGGTACAGGAGCTCGGAACTGAAGGCCAGGTCGTCGACATAACTGATGAACTGATGGCGGGCCAGGTCGCTGCTGCGGGTGATCGGCTCGTGGCTGTCCAGATATTCCTGGGTGGCGTACAGGCGCAGGCGGTAATCGCACAGCTTACAGCACACGTAGGGCCCGTGTTCCGGGCGCTCGAGGGCGATGACGATGTCGGCCTCGCGCTTGGACAGGCTGATGAAGTGCGGCAGCGGCAGGATGTCCACCGAGATCGCCGGGTAGGCATCAACGAAATGGCTCAGTTGCGGGGTGACGAAGAAGCTGCCAAATCCTTCGGTGCAGCCCATGCGTACATGCCCCGACAACGCCACGCCGGAGCCGGAAACCTGCTCGCAAGCCATGTGCAGGGTGCTTTCGATGGATTCGGCATAGCTGAGCAGGCGCTGGCCTTCGGCGGTGAGGACAAAGCCGTTGGTCCGCGACTTTTCGAACAACAGAGTGCCCAGCGCCACTTCCAGCGAACTGATCCGCCGCGACACCGTGGTGTAGTCGACGCCCAGGCGTTTGGCCGCGCTGCTGGCCTTGCGGGTACGCGCCACTTCAAGGAAAAACTTCAGGTCATCCCAGTTCAGCGACCCCAGGGAGGTGATGTTTTTTTGCATGTTGGTCCGGCTTTTATGTGCGTTCTTATTAGATGTTTGCACATCTATACTCCAAAAAAGCCCTGGACCCAAGCGCCCGCCGTGGCTGACCCGGTGGCGTCGATCTCTCCCTAACAACAATTTCAGGAGAACGCACATGAACGCATCCCTTACTCCCGGCCAGACCAAGGTCGAGCAGGTCAAGCTGCTGATCGACGGCCAATGGGTCGAATCGAAAACCAGCGAATGGCGCGACGTGGTCAACCCGGCCACCCAGCAAGTGCTGGCCCGCGTCCCCTTCGCCACCGCCGAAGAAGTCGACGCCGCCATCGCCGCCGGCCAGCGTGCGTTCAAGACCTGGCGCGACACCCCGATCGGCGCGCGCATGCGCATCATGCTCAAGCTGCAGGCGCTGATCCGCGAACACTCCAAGCGCATCGCCGTAGTCCTCAGCGCTGAACAGGGTAAGACCATTGCCGACGCCGAAGGCGATATCTTCCGCGGCCTGGAAGTGGTCGAGCATGCCTGCAGCATCGGCACCTTGCAGATGGGCGAGTTCGCCGAAAACGTTGCCAGTGGCGTCGACACCTACACCCTGCGCCAGCCGATCGGCGTCTGCGCCGGTATCACCCCGTTCAACTTCCCGGCGATGATCCCGCTGTGGATGTTCCCGATGGCCATCGTCTGCGGCAACACCTTCGTGCTCAAACCGTCCGAACAGGACCCGCTGTCGACCATGCTGCTGGTGGAGCTGGCGGTCGAAGCCGGTGTGCCGGCCGGCGTGCTCAACGTCGTCCATGGTGGCAAGCAGGTGGTCGATGCGCTGTGCACCCATTCCGATATCAAGGCGATCTCTTTCGTTGGCTCCACCGAGGTTGGCACCCACGTCTATAACCTGGCGGGGCAGCACGGCAAGCGCGTGCAATCGATGATGGGCGCCAAGAACCACGCCGTGGTGCTGCCGGACGCCAATCGCACGCAAACCCTCAATGCCCTGGTTGGTGCCGGTTTCGGCGCGGCCGGCCAGCGCTGCATGGCCACCTCGGTGGCGGTGCTGGTGGGCAAGGCCCGCGAGTGGCTGCCGGAGCTCAAGGAGCTGGCTTGCAAACTCAAGGTCAACGCTGGCAGCGAGCCGGGCACCGATGTCGGCCCGCTGATTTCCAAGCGCGCCAAGGAGCGAGTGCTGGGCCTGATCGAAAGCGGTATCAAGGAAGGCGCCACGCTCGAGCTCGACGGCCGCGAGGTCAGCGTGCCGGGCTACGAGCAGGGCAACTTCGTCGGCCCTACCCTGTTCTCCGGGGTGACCACCGACATGCAGATCTACACCCAGGAAATCTTCGGCCCGGTGCTGGTGGTGCTGGAAGTCGACACCCTCGACGAAGCCATCGCCCTGGTCAACCGCAACCCCTTCGGCAACGGCACCGGCCTGTTCACCCAGAGCGGCGCGGCGGCGCGCAAGTTTCAGAACGAGATCGACGTCGGCCAGGTCGGCATCAACATCCCGATCCCGGTGCCGGTACCGTTCTTCAGCTTCACCGGCTCGCGCGGCTCCAAGCTCGGCGATCTGGGCCCGTACGGCAAACAAGTGGTGCAGTTCTACACTCAGACCAAGACCGTCACCAGCCGCTGGTTTGATGATGACAGCGTCAACGATGGCGTGAACACCACCATCAGCCTGCGCTAAGGAGCTCATCATGCGTATTGCATTCATCGGCCTTGGCAACATGGGCGCGCCCATGGCCCGCAACCTGATCAAGGCCGGGCATCAGCTGAACCTGTTCGACCTGAACAAGACCGTGCTGGCAGAGCTTGCCGAGCTCGGCGGGCAGATCAGCAGCTCGCCGCGCGATGCCGCGCAGCAGAGCGAACTGGTGATCACCATGCTGCCGGCCGCCGACCATGTGCGCGGCGTGTACCTCAATGAAGATGGCGTGCTGGCCGGGGTAAAGGCCGGGACCCCGGTGGTCGACTGCAGCACCATCGACCCGCAGACCGCCCGTGACGTAGCAGCCGCAGCGGCCAAACAGGGCGTTGACCTTGCCGATGCGCCGGTGTCCGGTGGTACCGGCGGTGCCGCAGCCGGCACCCTGACCTTCATGGTCGGCGCCAGCGACACGCTGTTCGCCACCTTGCAACCGGTGCTGGCGCAGATGGGCCGCAACATCGTCCACTGCGGCGAAGTCGGCACCGGGCAGATCGCCAAGATCTGCAACAACCTGCTACTGGGTATCTCGATGATCGGCGTGTCCGAAGCCATGGCGTTGGGCAACGCGTTGGGGATCGACACCAAAGTCCTGGCCGGGATCATCAACAGCTCGACCGGCCGTTGCTGGAGTTCGGACACTTACAACCCGTGGCCGGGCATCATCGACACGGCCCCGGCATCGCGCGGCTATACCGGTGGCTTTGGTGCCGAGCTGATGCTCAAGGACCTGGGCCTGGCGACAGAAGCCGCGCGTCAGGCGCACCAGCCGGTGATTCTCGGCGCAGTGGCCCAGCAGTTGTATCAGGCCATGAGCCTGCGCGGCGAGGGTGGCAAGGATTTCTCGGCGATTGTCGAAGGCTATCGCAAGCCCGAGTAAAAGAGCATCGCCAGCAAGGCTGGCTCCCACAGGTACTGCGCACACCTAACCCTGTGGGAGCTGGCCTTGCCAGCGATGGGCTGCCAAGGCAGCCCCAACGGTCAGGCAAAAACGAAGTACTTGCGCACTGTCTCCACCACCTCCCAGGTGCCTTTCATCCCAGGTTCGATGACGAACACGTCACCGGCCTTCAAATGTACTGGCTGCTCACCTTCCGGGGTGATCACGCAGTAGCCGTCGAGAAAGTGGCAATACTCCCACTTCTCGTAATGGACCTGGAACTTGCCCGGCGTACAGATCCAGGTGCCCATGATCTTGCTGCCATCGGCCGACACATAGGCGTTGAGGTTGACGGTGTGCGGGTCGCCGCCGATGCGTTGCCACTTGGTCGCATCCAGCACGGGGGTAGGGCAGGTCTCGCGCAGCACGGTGATGAAATCGGACATTCCAGGCTCCAGAGGATGACTCAAAGGTCCATCACCATAGGCGCGATCGGCGCCGGGCAGATGTCTGGTCTCGACCTTTGGCTGTCTGGGAGCGCAAACCTTCGATTAGCGCTCGAGGCTGTCACCAAAACCGCGGATCACTTCCAGCAGCGCCTTGACTCGCTGCGGCAAGCTGCCGGCCGGGTACACCGCGTGCATTTGTGGGCTGTCGCCGTTGCTGGCGGTCAGCCGGTACTCGGCACAAACCCGCCGCAAGCGCCCGGCCTGCACCTCGGGTTCGGCCAGCCAGTCGGCCAGGCGGGCGATGCCGACGCCGGCCAGGGCGGCCTGGAATACCGCGATTCCGGAGCTGAAGCGAAACCTCGGATGCACCCGCAGGCTGACGGCCTGGTCGGCGCTGCGAAACTGCCATTCCTTGAGGATCCGCGGCGCGGTATGCAGGATCAGCGCGTGTGCTTCCAGCGCCTCGATTGAGGCGGGCATGCCGTGTTTTTGCAGGTAGGCAGGGCTGGCATACAGGGAGCGCGAGTAGCGCCACAGCGGATAACCGATCAGTTCGCTGTCCTGGGCAAAGGCGCCACGAATGGCGAAGTCCAGTTTGCTCTTGGCCGGGTCGATCGGCTCGTCGCTGAAGATCACATCGACGTTCACCTGCGGGTAGCGTTCGCCATATCGCGCAATCAGGCCAGGCAATACCGGCGCCAGTGATTCGGGGGCGCAGAACCGCACCCAGCCGGAGGCCAGGCCGCTGAGCCCGGCCAGCTCCTCATCGGCCTCGCGTTGCAGATCAAGCATTTTGTCGGCATAGGGCAGCAGGCGCTCGCCGGCCTCGGTAAGGCTCACGGCATTGGCCGAGCGGTTGAACAGCTTGGCCCCGGCGTTTTCCTCAAGGGCCTGCACAGCGCGGGTTACAGCACTGGGCGAGCGCCCCAGAGCGCGTGCCGCAGCGACGAAGCTGCGCTTGCGGGCAACCATTGCGAAGGCTTCCAGCTCCGCGAGCATATCCAGGGCCATGCACTACCTCGTTGCAGTTTTTGCAATATGGCATTGCAACACAAAACCCGGCCGTTGGTTAACCTTGGCGCGCCCTTCTTTGACTGCCAGAGCCTGAAACCCATGGTCGATATCGTTGTGCTTTGCGTGTTTGCCTTTGCCGCCGGGCTGATCGATGCGGCAGTCGGTGGTGGCGGGCTGATCCAGATTCCGGCGCTGTTCAACGTGCTGCCAGCATCGCCCCCGGCTGCCTTGCTGGGCACCAACAAGGTTGCCTCGGCCTGCGGCACGGCGTTTGCCGCCCGCTCGTTCGTGCGCAAGGTGGTGATCGACTGGGGGCTGGTGGTTCCGGCGGCCTGTGCGGCCTTTGCCATGGCCTTCGTCGGCGCCGCCACGGTATCGCTGGTGCCGCAAGGGCTGATGCGCCCGGCGGTACTGGTGTTGATCGTGCTGATGGCGATCTACACCTTCTGGAAAAAGGACTTCGGTGCCCTGCACAAACCGATGCGCATCGGCACCCGCGAAAAAATGCTGGCGATCATCATCGGCGGCGCCATCGGTTTTTACGATGGCCTGTTCGGACCGGGCACCGGCAGCTTTCTGATCTTCCTGTTCATTCGCTGCTTCGCCTTCGACTTCCTGCATGCCTCGGCGTCGGCGAAACTGGTGAACATCGCCACCAACGTCGCCGCACTGATGTTCTTCATTCCCACCGGCAACGTGCTCTACCTGATCGCCATTCCCATGGCCGCCTTCAACATCCTTGGCGCGCTGACTGGCACCTGGCTGGCAGTGCGCAAGGGCGTACCCTTCGTGCGCGCGCTGTTCCTGGTGTTGCTGCTGATACTGATCGGCAAGCTGTCCTACGATCTGTTGGTATAACGCTTACGCCCACCAGTAACGCACGAAGTGGAAGAACACCGGCGCGGCGAAGCATACCGAGTCCATGCGGTCGAGCATGCCGCCGTGGCCTTCGATCATGTGGCCCCAGTCCTTGACGCCGCGATCGCGCTTGATCGCCGACATCACCAGGCCGCCGGCAAAGCCCATGAGGTTGACGGTCAAGGCCATCAGCGCCGCCTGCCAGAAGCTGAACGGCGTGATCCAGCACAGGGTGGCGCCAATCAGGGTGGCCAGGGCCACGCCGCCAACCAGGCCTTCGACGGTCTTTGACGGCGACAGCTTCGGCGCCACCTTGTGCTTGCCGAACAGCTTGCCGCAGACGTACTGCAGCACATCGGAGATCTGCACCACGAGGATCAGCCAGGCGATCAGCAGCAGGTTGCGGCCTTCGTATCCGGGGATGTCCAGGGTCATCAAGGCCGGTACCGAAGACAGGCAGTAGACCGCGATCATCAAGCCCCACTGCACCTTCGAGGCACGCTCGAGAAAACGCGTGGTGTCGCCGCCGAAGCTGGCGAGAATCGGCAGCAGCAGGAACAGGTAGACCGGGATGAAAATGCTGAACAGCCCGTACCAGTCCATGGCGATCAACAGGTACTGCACCGGCAGGGCGACGTAAAAGGCCGCGACCAGTGCCGGGTAGTCGCTGCGCCGGGTGGGTGTCAGGGTGAGGAATTCACGCAAGGCGTAGAACGACACGCAATAGAACAGCAGGATCACGCCCAGCTTGCCGAACAGAAACGCCAGGCCGATGACCAGGACCATCACCCACCAGGCGTTGATCCGCGCGTTGAGGTTGTCGATCACCGCGTGGGGCGCGGGGCCGGCGCGCCATTTGAGCAGGCGGCCGATCAGGCTGGCGAGCAGCAGCAGGCCGCCGATGCCGGCGAACAGCGAAAGGGTGTTGTTGTCCATCTCAGGATTCCTTCGGGGCCAGGGCCAACAGGGCCTGGCGGGCCCGGTCGAGAAACGCGTGCTTGCTTTCGTCCGCTTGCAGGTGCAGCGGCTCACCAAAGCTCAGGGTGCACAGCAAGGGCAGCGGCAGGGCGCGGCCCTTGGGCATGACCCGGTTGAGGTTGGCGATCCACACCGGGATCACCTCGACCTGCGGGTGGGCGCTGGCCAGGTGGAACAGGCCGCTCTTGAACGCCAGCAACGGTTCGTCGCTGAGGTTGCGCGTGCCTTCGGGGAAGAAGATCAGCGAATCGCCCTGGGCCAGCGCATCCTGGATAGGTTGTAGGGGATTGCTTTGGGCGTCGTTGTGCTGGCGATCGATCAGCACGCCATTGAACACCCGCTTGATCAGGAACTGGCGGACACCGGGTTTTTGCCAGTAATCGGCACCGGCCACCGGCCGCGTGTGCTGGCGCAGCGGCTGGGGCAGCGAGGCCCAGATCAGCACGAAGTCGCCGTGGCTGCTGTGGTTGGCGTAGTACAGCCGTTGCACCGGTTGCGGCGTGCAGCCCAGCCACAAGGCGCGGGCGCCGGTGATCAGGCGGGCGACCGAGGTGATGGCAAAGGCGGTGAGGGCAGCAAGCATGGGCAAGGTCCTTATCCGGCGAAATGAAGCAAGGGCAAAAGCAAAATGCCGACCAGCGCCAGTACGGCCTGTACGGCAAAGCACAGCAGTTGTTTGCGCAGCAGGCCCAGCGCCGCCAGGCCGCGTGCCTGCCAGTCGCGGTTATCGGCCGGGTTGGCTTTCAGGCCCAGGCTGAACAACGACTGGTCTAGCGCCTGGGTGTGTTGCCCAAGCTGATCGCTGCGCGTGGCCAGGTGCGCAAACAGGTCGGCGTCCAGCGCGACGCGCATGGCAAAGAACTTTTGCAGCAAGCCTGCCAGCAACAACAGGCCGCTCAGTACTGCGCAGTATCCCGGGGCAGGCGAGCCGATCAGCAGCGCCGCCAGGCCAAGCAGCACCGCCAGCAGGCTGATGCCGTCGGCCAGGCGCTCGACCTGGCGGCCGCGCTTGAGCAGGCTGGCAACCACGGCCAGGTGGATTTCATCGCTCACAGGCAAGGCTCCGTTTGCAGGCGTTCGATTACCCGCAGGTGCTGCGGGTGCAGGACCACCCCAGGGCGAGCTTGGCTGATGCGCTGTTGCGCTTGCCCGGCATCGGCGCAACGGCCGCTGAGCACCAGCCAGGCGGCTACGGCGCTGGCGCTTCGCGAATAACCGAGCGCGCAACAGACCAGCACCGGGCCCTGGGCACGCAGCTGTTCGATGGCCGCCGCCGCTTCCCGGCAGCGCTCGGCCGTGGGCACCACCAGGTCGAGGCTGGGCAGCGCACGATAAGCCTGGCCCGGGGCAACCGAGGCGGGTAGTTCGGCGCACAGGTCGACGATGGCGGCGAACTGCGCCGCTTGCCCCGTGCCCGGAATCCGCCCCAGGTACACGCCGTCGCAAACTTCATCCGCTTGCGGATGTCGCCGGGTCCACCAGCGCGAATTGAGCCAGGCGCCGATCAGGTAGGGCGCCAGCAGCCAGCGCGTGGCGTACGACAGCTGGCCGTCGGCGGCTTTCTGAAAACCTTCGGCGCCCAGTTGCGCGTAGTTGAGTGCCACCACCAGCAGCGCCACCGCCGGCCACAACAACCACAGGGCAACGCCTGCAAGGTACAACGCCAGACCACCCAGCAGGGCGGCGCCGGCGAAGTAACGCAAGGCCAGGCGCCAGCGCTGCGGATCACGGGCAAGTTGCATAGGGCGCAGTACCGGCTGACCCGCAACCGGCCACAGCCAGCAACACAGCACCCCCACCAGCGCGCCGCTGGGCAGGTCGATAAAGTGGTGTTGCCAGGTGGTCAGCACCGACACGCCGATCAACGCCATCCAGCCATGCACCAGCAAGCGCGGCAGCCTGGCGTGGATATGCCGGGCAAACATCGCCCAGATGATCACCAGCAAGGCGATGTGCAGTGATGGCGCCTGGTTGAAGGGTTTGTCAAAGCCCATCAGCACATCGAACAGCCAGCCGAACAGGCCATCCAGCGCGGGCCGCTCGACGGTAAAACGCAACGGCCAGAGCAGAAACCCGAGGATGCAGATGACTTGCGCACTGAGCAGGCGCAGGGCGTGGCGGTCCATCTCCAGGCGACTTAGCGGCAACAGGAACGACAGCCCGTAAAGCAGGTCGATCGACCAGTAGGGGATGATGGTCCAGGGCCACAGCGGGATATGGCCTTCCCAGGCGAACACCAGGCTGCCGACGTCGCTGCGCCCGGCGGTGTAGGTGTTGGTCAGGCCGTAGCTGAGAAAGAACAACGGCCCCAGCAACAGCAGCCAGAGCACCCCGCGCTTGATCAAGCCTGGCTCGCGTGCCGTGCTCATCAAACGACCCGCTGGGCCAGGCTGACGCTGAAGATGCCCCACTCATCAATACGCTGGCAGACCTTGCGAAAGCCGGCCGCCTCGACCAGTTGGTCCATTTCCACCTGGCTGCGCCGGCGCATCACCCAGGCCTGGCCGGCGCGGTGGCTGGTCAGGGCGCGGGCGATCATCTCCAGCTGCGGGTGCCAGGGCTGGCCGGTGTACACCAGGTAACCACCGGGCTCCACCGCCTGGGCCAGGCCGCTCAGGGAGTCGCCAACCATCTGGTTGCTGGCGAACAGCTCATACAGGCCCGAAACCACCGCCAGGGTCGGGCGTGGATCGAGGCTGGCCAGGCTCTGGGCATCGAAGGCATCACCCTGGACGAAGCGGGCAATGTCGGCCAGGCCCTTTTCGGCGATCAGCGCGCTGCCCTGCTGGACATTGAGCTCGCTGTAGTCGCGCAGCAGGATCGACTCCGGCTTGCGTTCCAGGCCCTGCAACGCTTCGAGGATGTAGCGGCCATGGCCGGCAGCGATATCGACGATATCCACCGGCTTGCCCTGTTCGCGCAGGCGTTCGATGGCCAGGCGCAGCAGCTCTTCGACATGCAGTTTGCGCTGGCGGATGCCGCGCCAGCCGATGGCGTTGAGGTAGTTCTGGTCGATCATGCGCCCGATCGCGCCCTTGCCGGTGGGCTGGTTGCGGTAGATGTAGTCCAGCGTGCTGCCCGAGTCGAAGCCGGTGTCAAAGCCCAGCTTGACCCCGTCCGACAAACCCTTGCCCAGCCGCAGGCCGGCGCGGGTGGCGCGCCAGTAAAGATCGGCCGGCGAGTTGCGCGGCAGCGGCGCGGCCAGGCTTTCGGCTTCGGCGCAGCTGGCGCCCAGTTGGTCGGCAGCGAGCAGCGAAGGGCGCTGCGGCGCCAGGCTGAAGCAGTGCTCGATAAACCGCCGGATCCGCGCCAGGGCATGGCTGCGGTCACGCTCGCCAAGGGTGTCGTGGAAGAATCCGGGGAGGATGTGTTTCTCTTTGTGCACGCTGCCCAGGCGTTCGAAGAACTGCTCCTGGGGTTTGCGCTTGACCACGAAATCGGCGCCGGAAATCAACAGCTGGGTCGGCACCTGAATCGCCTGGGCATCGGCCACCACGCGGTCGGCGGCTTCATACAGGCCAAGCAGCATGGTCACCGAAATCGGCCGGCTGATCAGCGGGTCGCTTTCGTACGAGGCGATGCGCTCGGGGTCGTGGCTGAGCAGGCGCGGCTTGACGTAGCTGTTGACGAAGAAGTTGCCGCGCCAGGCGCGCATCAGCTTCAGCCCCGGGCGGGCGAAAGGCACGTAGAGCTTGACCTTGAAGGCCGGCGAGGCCAGTACCAGGCAGCGTACCTTGGGCGCGTAGTCGTGGGCCCAGGTGGCGATCAGTACGGCGCCGACGCTTTGCGCCAGCACCGCCATATCCTCTTCGGCGATGCCGTGCTCGCGGGCGATGTGCTCGATGAAGGTCTGCACGTCGCGCACGCTGCAGGCAAAGCTTGGGCTGTCGCCACGGGCGCCGGGCGACTGGCCGTGGCCACGGGCGTCCCAGGCGAAGAAGTCGTGGTCGGGCAGTTGCAGCTCATCGGCCAGATGGGCCATGCGCCCGCCGTGTTCGTGGCCGCGGTGGAACAGCACCACGGCACGCCGCGGCTGGTCGTCAGCGACCTCGGCGGGCCAGTGGCGGTAATGCAGTTCGACGCCGTCGTGGGTGGTGAAGTGCAGCGATTGCGCGTTGCGCATGGCAAATATCCTTATCTGGCACAAAGAGCTTCAGCGGGTTTGCGCCAGACCGCGGCTGACCCGGTTGTAGAGGGTATAGAGCGAGAGCAGCAAGATCACCAGCAGCACGCCATTGAGCCAGCTGGCCGGCAACAGGCCGCTGGCAACGCCGGCGCCGAGCACGCCGAAGGCAAAGGCCCGGTCGCTTTTGCCCATCGGGCCGTCGTAGCGGCGTTCAGCGCCGACCAACGGGCCCATGACCCCGGCGTATTCGCTGATCAGCGCCGCCAGCACGACGATCACCACCAGCGCCGACGACACCCCCGGCAGCAGCGCGAAGGGCAGGTACAGGGCGCTGTCGGCGACCAGGTCGCAGAGTTCGTTGTAGTAGGCGCCGAGCTTCGATTGCTGGCCGAATTCGCGGGCGAGCATGCCGTCGATGGCATTGAGGGCCATGCGCAGCAGCATCCATACCGGCACCAGGGCGAACAGCCAGGTGAGGTGTGGCAGCCAGGCCAGCAACAGGCCGAGCAGAACGGAAACCACGGCGGCGCTCAGGGTTACCTGGTTGGCAGTGACGCCGCGTTGGTACAGGCGCTCGACCGTCGGGCGCAACAGCGCCTGGAAGCGGGGTTTGAGCTGGTAGATCGACGGCACGGTGAAACTCCCTTTTACGACTCGGTTGGCGATCAGTGCAGCAACAGCTAGGTCCGCGGGGGCGATTGTCGGTGGATTGCCCCTGCCGGAGCAATAGCGCTGGCACTCAGGCAGTCGATCAAAGCCTGGGCATGCCCGGGCAGGCTGGCAAAATCCCGGCTGCACAGGCGCAGCTGGCGTTTTGCCCAGGGCTCGCTCAGCGCCAGGCTGTGCAACGGCAATAGCCCCTGCCAGCGCTGCACTGCGGCCATTGGCACGATGCCCAGGCCAGCGCCGTGGGCGACCATGCGGATCACCCCGTCAAACCCTTCGGCGCGCACCCGCACCTGCAGGCGCCGGCCCAGATGCAGGGCTTGTTCTTCAAGGTGCAGGGCCAGGGCGCTGTCGGCCTGCAGGCCAACGTAGCCGTGGCCGAGGGTGTCGGCAAAGCGCAGGTTGGGGTTGGCGGCCAGCGGGTGGGCGGGCGGCATGATCAGCATCAGCGGGTCGTCGCGAAACGCCAGGGTTTGCAGGTGTTCGCTGGCCACCGCGCTGGAGATGATGCCGATATCGGCCACGCCCTGGGTGATGGCCTGGACGATGCGCAGGCTCGGCAGTTCGTGGATGTCGATATCGATGGCCGGGTATTGCCGGAGAAACCCGGCGAGCAATTCCGGCAGGTATTCGGTCAGCGCTGCGGTATTGCACAACAGCCGCACCTGGCCCTGCAGGCCCTGGGCGTATTGCCCGAGGTCGAACTGCAGGCGCTCGACCTGCTGGGCGATCAGCCGCGCATGCTGCAGCAGCGCCTGCCCGGCAGGCGTGGCCTGCACCCCGCGACGGTTGCGTTCAAGCAGCGGCGTACCCAGCGAACTTTCCATGGCGCGGATGCGTGCGCTGGCGGCGGGCAGCGACAGGTGGCTGCGCTGGGCGCCGGCGGTGATGTTGCCGCACTCCAGGGTGTGCTGGAACAGGCGCAGGTCAATCAGGTCGAAATGCATCAGCCTCTTCCTGGGCAATAGTCTGACTGAGTATATGGCAGATTTTCAGCCTGGGTGGCAGGGTGCAGGATAGTGCCATGACTACCTTCTTTGGCTTCTATCAGGATATCGGTCCAGCGCTGTCGCTGCTGGTCATTGTCACCTTCGTGCTGGCCGGTGCGGTCAAGGGTGTGATCGGCCTTGGCCTGCCGACTATCGCCATGGGCCTGCTCGGTATGGCTATGTCTCCGGCGCAGGCAGCGGCCTTGCTGATTGTGCCTTCGACCCTGACCAACCTCTGGCAACTGGCCTTTGGCGGGCACCTGCGCGCCTTGCTGAAACGGCTGTGGCCGATGCTGGCGCTGATCTTTATCGGCACCTTGCTTGGTAGCGCCTGGCTGGGCATTAACAGTGGCGCCTGGGCGGCACATGCCTTGGGAGGGGCGTTGCTGGTGTATGCGTTGTACGGCCTGTGCGGCCGCGGGATGAGGCTTGCGCCTGCGCATGAGTCCTGGATCGGACCGTTTTGCGGGCTGATCACCGGGGTGATCACGGCGGCCACCGGAGTCTTTGTGATTCCCGCAGTGCCTTATCTGCAAAGCCTGGGCCTGAGTCGCGAGGAAATGGTCCAGGCCCTGGGCCTGTCATTCAGCGTCTCGACCCTGGCCCTGGCAATCGGCCTGGCCGGCCAGGATGCGCTCGGCGCCCAGGCCCTGGGCGCGTCAATGCTGGTGCTGGCGCCGGCGCTGCTGGGCATGCTTGGCGGCCAGTGGCTGCGTCAGCGCATTAGTGCGGTGCTGTTCAAGCGCTGCTTCTTTATCGGCCTGGCGCTGCTCGGCACCCACCTGTTGCTCAACGGCTAGCCGAGGAGGGGCTGAGCATTTCGATCAGCTGAATATCGAAGTCGCGCTCCAGGTAGTCCATGCGTTTTTCGAAGAACGCCGCCATGTGCGGCAGGGCCGAATGCACATCCAGCGCGGCCTTGCTGGCCCAGATCTCGTAGAACACAAACAGGCTTGGGTCCTGCTGGTCGCGCAGCATGTGGTATTCGATGCAGCCCGGCTCCTGGCGGCTGGGCTCGACGTAGGCGCGAAACAGCGTTTCGAAGGCTTCGGACATTTGCGGTCGGGTCTTGGCTTTGAGGATGAAACCGTACTGCTCGCTCATGGAGATGCCTCTGAATGGAAGAAGTGAAACGATTCTATGGCAACAATAAGCGTTTGATTCGTGCTTTTTAGGCAAATGTATTTTGCCCCGGCACGGCTGTTTCCCCGCGAGGCCTGCCTCTAATCTGCCGCCATCAAATTCACTCGGTCACAGGCTTCTTTGCCCCTGATCGAACATAGATGAGGCACCCCATGAAAAAAGTCCTGTTGCTCAACGGTGGCAAGAAGTTCGCCCACTCCGATGGCCGCCTGAACGAAACCCTGCACGAAGCCGCGCTGGCCTTCCTGGACCGCGCAGGGTTCGATGTGAAAACCACCTACATCGATGGCGGCTACGACAACGCCGAAGAAGTGCAGAAATTTCTCTGGGCCGACGTCATCATCTATCAGATGCCCGGCTGGTGGATGGGCGCCCCCTGGACCGTCAAGCAGTACCTGGACGAAGTCTTCACTGCTGGCCATGGCAGCCTCTACGCCAACGACGGCCGTACCCGTTCCGATGCGTCGCAAAAGTACGGCAGCGGTGGCCTGATCCAGGGCAAACAGTACATGCTGTCGCTGACCTGGAACGCACCGCAGCAGGCGTTTGACGACCCGGCCGACTTCTTCGAAGGCAAGGGCGTGGACGCGGTGTACTTCCCGTTCCACAAGGCCAACCAGTTCCTCGGCATGAGCGGCCTGCCGACTTACCTTGCGGTGGATGTGATGAAGCGCCCCAACGTCGAGGCCGCTGTGGCCGCCTACGAGCAGCACCTGGCCGAGGTTTTCCAGACCCAGGCCTGATGAAGCCTTGCGCAAGCCGCGCCAAGCGGCTATCTATCACGGCTGTTGCCAACCCCGGGGTACAGCCGTGAAAGCCAGGTCCGATGAATTGCAGGTGTTCGTCTCGGTGATCGAGTGCGGCTCGATTTCCGCGGCCGCCGAGCAGGGCGGGCAGACGCCGTCGGCGATCAGCCGCACCCTGTCGCGCCTGGAAACCAAGCTCGGCACCACCCTGATCAACCGCACCACCCGGCGCATGGACCTGACCGAAGAAGGGCGGTTTTTCTTCGAGCGGGCCAAGTCGATCCTGCAGCAGATGGACGAGCTCGAAGAGCACCTGTCGGTGCACCACCAGACGCCGTCCGGGCGCTTGCGCATCAACGCCGCGCTGCCGTTCATGCTCCACGCCATCGTGCCCTGGGTTGGTGAGTTTCGCGCGCTGTACCCGCAGATCCAACTGGAGCTCAACACCAGCGACCTGATCATCGACCTGATCGAGCAGAGCACCGACGTCGCCATTCGCATCGGCGAGCTGGCCGACTCCAGCCTGCATGCCCGCGCCCTCGGTTGCAGCCCGTTGAACCTGCTGGCCAGCCCCGAGTACCTGGCCCGGCATGGCACGCCCGAGCGGGTTGAAGACCTGCAAGGCCACGCGCTGCTTGGCTTTACCCAGACCGAAACCCTCAACCACTGGCCGCTGCGCCATGCCGAAGGCGACCGCCTGCTGATCCGCCCGGCGCTGTCGGCCTCCAGCGGTGAAACCCTGCGCGAACTGGCCTTGGCCGGTGAGGGCATCGTCTGCCTGTCGCACTTCATGACCCATGAAGACATCCGCAGCGGGCGCCTGCAGGTGCTCCTGGCCGAGCACAACAGCGGCTATCGCCAGCCGATCAATGCGGTGTACTACCGCAACACCCAGCTGGCGCTACGCATCCAGTGCTTTCTCGATTTCATTCAGAACAAGCTGGCGATCTACGCCTGCTGAAGCGTCCATCTGCGACAGCTTCTGCCTATGCGCGGCGAAAACTCCTACGGTGTTTGATAACTCGTCTGACATCAGCCTTAATGGCTGTTCAACGAAAACAACACTAAGGAAGCTCTCATGCGCGTTGTGATGTTCCGATCCCTGGCCCTCGGCGCCGCGATCCTCGCCAGTAATGCGGCTTACGCGGTTACCCTGGAGGGCGGTGCAGTTGCGGCACCCGATCAATATGGTGCACAGGTCGCCGCCGATATCCTGAAAAAAGGCGGCAACGCGGTGGATGCGGCCGTGGCCACCGCCTTCACCCTGGCGGTCACCTACCCCGAGGCGGGCAACATCGGTGGTGGTGGTTTCATGACCCTGTATGTCGACGGCAAGGCCTACTTCCTCGACTACCGCGAAACCGCGCCGAAGGCCGCCAGCCGCAACATGTACCTGGACGACAAGGGCGAGATCATCGAGAACCTCAGCCTGGTCGGTTCCCGCGCTGCCGGCGTGCCCGGTACGGTAATGGGGCTGTGGGAGGCGCATCAGAAATTCGGCAAGCTGCCGTGGGCCGAACTGCTGACCCCGGCGGTCGGTTATGCCAAGAACGGCTTCAAGGTCGCCTCCAAACAGTACCAGTACCGCGAAGACGCCCTGGGCCTGTTCAAGGACAGCACCAACTTCAACGACTATTTCGGCAGCATGAAAGTCGGCGAGACTTTCAAGCAGCCGGAGCTGGCGCAAACCCTGGAGCGCATTGCCGACAAGGGTGTCAGCGAGTTCTACCAGGGCAAGACCGCCGACCTGCTGGTGGCGCAGATGCAGGCCGACAAGGGCCTGATCAGCAAGGACGACCTCAAGGACTACAAAGCCGTCTGGCGCGAGCCAATGAAGATCGACTGGCGCGGCAACACGGTCTATACCGCGCCGCTGCCAAGTTCGGGCGGCATCGCCCTGGCCCAGCTGCTGGGCATCAAGGAAGCGCGCGCCGCCGACTTCAAGGGCGTCGAGCTGAACTCGGCGCGCTACATCCACCTGCTGGCCGAGATCGAAAAACGCGTGTTCGCCGACCGCGCCGACTACCTTGGCGACCCGGCGTTCTCCAAGGTGCCGGTCGAGCAACTGATCGCCAAGGACTACATCGCCAAGCGCGCCCAGGAGGTCAACCCGACGGCCATCTCGGACACCGAGAAAGTCCGTCCGGGCCTTGAACCACACCAGACCACGCACTTCTCCATCGTCGACAAGGACGGTAATGCGGTCAGCAACACCTACACCCTGAACTGGGACTACGGCAGCGGTGTGGTGGTCAAGGGCGCGGGCTTTTTGCTCAACGACGAAATGGACGACTTCAGCTCCAAGCCGGGCGTGGCCAACGCCTTTGGGGTGGTCGGTGGCGACGCCAACGCGATCGAGCCGGGCAAGCGCATGCTGTCGTCGATGAGCCCGAGCCTGGTGACCCGCGATGGCAATGTCACCCTGGTACTGGGTACCCCCGGTGGTTCGCGGATTTTTACCTCGATCTTCCAGGTGTTGAACAACCTCTATGACTACAACCTGCCGCTGGAAAAAGCCGTGGCTGCGCAGCGCGTGCATCACCAGTTGCTGCCCAAGGACACGATTTATTTCGATGCTTTTGCACCGCTTAACGGCAAGGTTGCTGAAGAGCTGAAGACGATGGGCTACACCCTGGAAGATCAGGGTTGGGAGATGGGCGACATCCAGGCGATCCGGGTTAATGGCACGGCGCTGGAAACCGCTTCCGATCCGCGTGGGCGGGGTGTGGGGCAGATCGTTAAATAGGTGTTGAGTTGATCGCGGGTCAAGCCCGCTCCTACAAACCTGTAGGAGCGGGCTTGACCCGCGATGCGTTTAAACGCGGAAGTGGCTGACCATGGTCTGCAACTGGTTGCCCAGCCGCGCCAGTTCAACACTCGACGCCGCGGTCTCGTCACTGGCCGCGGCGGTCTGCTCGGACACATCGCGAACATTGAGAATGCTGCGGCTGATCTGTTCGGCCACTGCGCTCTGTTGCTCCGCCGCCGCCGCAATCTGCTGGTTCATCGACTGAATGTTCGACACCGTACGCGTGATGCTTTCCAGCGAAGCACCGGCCTTGCGGGTCAGCTCGACGCTGCTGTCGGTGAGGTTGCGGCTGCCGAGCATGACGTTGGCCACCTGTTGGGTACCGCTCTGCAGGCCGGCGACCAGCTCTTCGATCTCTTCGGTGGACTTCTGCGTACGCTGGGCCAGGCCGCGAACTTCGTCGGCGACCACGGCAAAACCACGCCCTGCTTCACCGGCGCGGGCCGCTTCGATGGCCGCGTTGAGTGCCAGCAGGTTGGTTTGCTCGGCCACCGACTTGATCACGTCCATGACGCTGCCGATCTTCTGGCTTTCCTGTTGCAGCAGGCCCATGGCCTCGGTGGAGCGGTGCACCTCTTCGGCCAGGCGTTCGATCTGGCTGATCGCTTCGGCGACAACCTGGTCACCGGCACGGGCCTGACCATCGGCTTCGGTGGCAGCCTCGGAAGCATGCTCGGCATTGCGCGCAACTTCCTGCACGGTGGCGGCCATTTCGTGCATGGCGGTGGCGACCTGGTCGGTTTCAACTTTCTGGCTGTTGACCCCGGCGCTGGTCTCTTCGGTAACAGCCGAGAGTTCTTCGGCAGCGCTGGCGATCTGCGTGACGCCGTCGCGGATGCCGGTGATCAGGTCACGCAGGGTCGAGCCCATGCGCTGGATGCCTTGCTGCAACACGCCCAGTTCGTCACGGCGGGTGACGCGCATGTTGTGGGTCAGGTCGCCGGCGGCGATCTTCTCGACCACGGCCAGGGTTTCACGCAACGGGCGAGTGATCTGACGGGTGATGATTACCGCAGCCAGGATGCCGACCAGCAGTGCCAGCAAGGTGGCCGTCAGCTGCAGGGAGCGGGCCTGGGTGCTCTCGCTGTCGCGGCGGTCCAGCTGGATCTGGTACAGGGCGTCGCTGGTCTTGACGATATCGGCGCCTTGAACGGTCATTTCCTGACGCGCTACGGCGATATCGGCAGTGGCGTCGCGGAACTGGCGTACAGCGTCACGGTAGGCCATCACTGCGGATTCAAACTGCTTGATGCGCGTCGCTTCGCCTGGCATCTGGCGGTTCAGGCCGGCGATTTCGGCCAGGGCGGTATCGAGCTGACGCAGGGCCAGTTGCTCGGTCTCGCTGCTGATGTCGGCGATGTAGCTGCGCACGGCCAGGCGAACCAGCAGCAGTTGCTCCTTGGCCTGGGTGATGGTGCGGAACTGCTCCAGGCGGCTGGCGTCACCCTCGGGCAGGGCTAGCACGTCGCGGTTGATCGCTTCGATCAGTTCGATAGCGCGGGCTGCGGCCTGGTTCATCGAGTCGCGTGCGGCCAGGCTGGTCTTGTAACCGGCGCGCATCTTGTTGATCGACACCTGGTATGCGCTGATGGTCTGGCCCAGCTCCTGGAGCAGCTTGATGTTCTCCGGGCTCTTGAAGCTCTTGAGCAGTTTTTGCTGCTGCTCGCTGAAGGCATTGAGCTTGACCTGGACGTTGCCGGCCGCGGCGTCGTCGCCATTGGTCAGCATGTACTGCAGGCGGGTGATGCGCAGGTTGGTCAGGTCACTGTTGAGCTGGGTAATGTCGCTCATCCAGTTGCTGCGATCGATCAGGCTGCCCAGGCTATTCCAGCCGGTCAGGGCCAGCAGGCCGGTCAGCAACAGCACCAGGCCAAAGCCCAGGCCGAGTTTCAGGTTGACGCTGATG
This sequence comes from Pseudomonas sp. B21-009, assembly GCF_024749345.1. Taxonomy (NCBI): domain Bacteria; kingdom Pseudomonadati; phylum Pseudomonadota; class Gammaproteobacteria; order Pseudomonadales; family Pseudomonadaceae; genus Pseudomonas; species Pseudomonas sp. B21-009. Next base: position 753,256 of record NZ_CP087199.1, read on the forward strand.
TTGGCAAACCAGCTATTCATGCAATCCCTCCAGGAACGTTGTGCTTCTTGATCCGAATCGGTGGAAGGTTGTTGTTATTGATGGCCAGCCGATGTTCTGAGCAGGGTTTATCGGCGGCTTGCGCCGGAGCTGAAACGCTTTTTCAGCAAAAATGATCAGCGGTAGGTAACAGGGGATTTCTGCGGCCAGCCCGAGGCTTCAGGCGGCCGCAAAATGGCTCAGAGCGAGCGTGCGCCGAAGGTGTCGCACTGGTTGATATCGCCCTTGGCGAAGCCGGTCTTGAACCAGCGCTGGCGCTGTTGCGAGGTGCCGTGGGTGAACGAGTCCGGTACTACGCGGCCCTGGCCCTGCTGCTGCAGGCGGTCGTCACCGATGGCGTTGGCGGCGTTCAGGGCTTCTTCGATATCGCCCGGTTCCAGCCAGTTCAGGCGTTTTTGCGCCTGGTAGGCCCAGACCCCGGCCAGGCAGTCGGCCTGCAGTTCCTGGCGTACCAGCAAACCGTTGTCGCCTTCCATGCGCTCACCGCGCTGGCGTGCGGCCTGGATCTTGGCCGAAACGCCCAGCAGGGTTTGCACATGGTGGCCGACTTCGTGGGCGATCACGTAAGCCTGGGCAAAATCGCCGGCGGCCGAGAAGCGCTGTTCCATTTCACGGAAAAAGCTCATGTCCAGGTAGACCTTCTGGTCGGCCGGGCAATAGAACGGCCCGACTGCCGAAGAGGCAAAGCCGCAGGCTGAGTTGATCTGGCCGCTGAAGAGGATCAGGTTGGGGTCTTTATACTGGCGGCCGGCCTGGGCAAAGATGGCCTTCCAGGTGTCTTCGGTGTCGCCCAGCACCGACCTTACGAATTCCGCCTGCTCGTCATTGGCCGGTGGTGCCTTGCCGGTGCCGGTGGTCACTGGCGCGGTCTGTTGCTGGCCCATCTGCCCGGCCAGCTGGCCGAGGATCTGCAGCGGGTCCTGGCCGGTGATCCAGCCAATCCCGACAATCAACAGGATCGCGCCGATGCTCAGGCCCTTGCCACCGCCGAAGCGCATGCCGCCACCGCCCTCGCCACGGGCATCGACCACATTGTCGCTACGCCTGCCTTTTCGCCATTGCATGAGTGCTCTCCGGAGCTTGGAAACATGAGGACAAAGATTAGTTCACGGCGCGGGGCTCTGTCAGATTCCTGATTTATACATAACCATTTGGTTATGAATGGCGCTGTTCTTTTCAGTATTCGCCGGACCCTGCATACCGGAAACTGCAAGCTCGCCTGCCACGCCCAGGCCCTCCAATAATTCCAAGACAGGAGAACGGCATGTCTGCACAAGACAACAGTCGCTTCGCTATCCGTGATCGCAACTGGCACCCGAAAGCCTTGACCCCAGATTACAAGACCTCCGTCGCGCGCTCGCCGCGCCAGGCCCTGGTGAGCATCCCGCAGTCGATCAGCGAAAGCACCGGTCCGGATTTCTCCCACCTGAAATTCGGCCCTAACGATCATGACCTGCTGCTCAACTTCAATAACGGCGGCCTGCCGATCGGTGAGCGCATCGTCCTTGCCGGGCGCGTCTGCGACCAGCACGGCAAACCAATCCCGCACACCCTGGTAGAGATCTGGCAGGCCAACGCCGGTGGCCGCTACCGGCACAAGAACGACCGCTACCTGGCGCCGCTGGACCCCAACTTCGGCGGTGTCGGCCGTGCGCTGACCGACAGTGAAGGTTATTACAGCTTCCGCACCATCAAGCCAGGCCCGTACCCATGGCGCAATGGCCCCAATGACTGGCGCCCGGCGCATATCCATGTGTCGATCAGCGGTCCGTCGATTGCCACGCGGCTGATCACCCAGCTGTATTTCGAAGGCGATCCGTTGATCCCGATGTGCCCGATCGTCAAGTCGATTGCCAACCCTGACGCGGTGCAGAGCCTGATCGCCCGGCTGGACATGAGCAATGCCAACCCCATGGATTGCCTGGCCTATCGCTTTGACATCGTGTTGCGCGGACAGCGCAAGACCCACTTCGAAAACTGCTGAGGAGGCGCCCCATGCCTATCGAACTGCTGCCGGAAACCCCTTCGCAGACCGCCGGCCCCTACGTGCATATCGGCCTGGCCCTGGAGGCCGCCGGCAACCCGACCCGCGACCAGGAAATCTGGAACTGCATGGCGCAAGCCGACGCGCCGGGCGAACACATCCTGGTGTTCGGCAACGTCTATGACGGCAACGGCCATCTGGTGCGCGACTCGTTCCTGGAGTTCTGGCAGGCCGACCACAACGGCAATTACCAGGGCGATTTCAACCTGGAAAAACCCTTCAACAGCTTTGGCCGTACCGCCACCACCTTCGATGCCGGTGAGTGGACCCTGCACACCATCAAGCCGGGCGTGGCCAAGAACGCCGCCGGCGTGCCGATGGCGCCGCACATCAACGTCAGCCTGTTTGCCCGGGGTATCAATATCCACCTGCAGACGCGCCTGTACTTCGATGACGAAGCCCAGGCCAATGCCCAGTGCCCGGTGCTCAACCTGATCGAGCAGCCGCAGCGCCGCGAGACCTTGGTGGCGACCCGCTGTGAAGTGGACGGCAAGCTGGCGTATCGCTTTGATATCCGCATTCAGGGTGAAGGCGAGACGGTGTTCTTCGATTTTTGAATGTCGAAGCGAGTGGCATGAGCAAAGCCCGCCATTGGCGGGCTTTTTGTTCGGATCAGCGTGGTGTCGTAACGCCAATGGATTCGGACTTCAGCAGTTTCAAGCCTTCATCGGCGTTGTAGCCATGAATCTCTTTCACGTCGAGCTTGCGCATGAACGAGAGCGTTTCAGCAGTGATTACCTGGCCTGGTACCAGGATCGGAAACCCCGGCGGATAAGGGATCACGAAGTTTGCTGAAATCAACGGCGGGCCGTTTTCCAGGCGTTCGTCGATGGTTTTGTCGAACAGGCGAATATGCTCGCACGCTGCACTGTCATAGGCTTTGTAGTAAGCACTGCGAATGTCTCCTTCTGCCGTACTGCTGTTCGCCGACTCACGAAAAGCGGGGTAGAAATGGCTGAAGTCGGGCAGGTCCGGCACATCTTCCATAAGTGACGTGACGCGTGCATTAAAGGCTTCACGCAGGTTGTCGTCACTGGTGCCCAGGCGATCCTCCAGTTCGCGGCTGATACGTACCAGCACCCGGATCAGGTGTGCCACGTCACTGCGAGTGTTGTTGATGTTGGTTTGCAGCAGCACGCTGTTGCGAGAGGTTTTGTTCAACTGAACATCGTAGCGGTTGGTCAGCAAATTCTTGAACGTGGTGCCGTCAAAGCCTGCATGGCCACAGACCAGCGTCAGGCGGGTAGGGTCCAGGGCGACTTCATCGGTGTTCAGGGCATCGACGACGGTGGACCACGCAGTGCCCTTGGCCAGGTAATCCTGCAGCCCTGAAGCCCGATAGACCGTTGGCACCAGGTCCTCGATCGTGAGTATCTTGAAATACTTGGATATCAGCGGGTGGCGGCCGACCTCCCGACGGATGTCGAAGGCCAACTGGGTTGCCGACATCACCAGTTCATAGCCTTCCAGCTCCATTTGCCGGCGGGCAACATCCAGGGACGCAATGATTTGCTGATTGGGGGAGGTGGACGTGTGGGTAAATACCGCCTCGCGGAACGATGCTTCGACGTGATGGAAGTCCTGATCGTCGACCAGGATCATCGAGCCCTGGCGCAGCGCCGACATAGACTTATGGGTGGAGTTGGTCTGGTAGACGCGCACGCGGGTGGTGTCCGGGTCCATCAGCAGGTGCTCCTGCAGCAGCGCAGGGTCATCGCCAGCAAGCGCTTGCAGCCGTTCGCGCTGGCATTCGAAGGCGTACCGGTACTGCGGGCAACTGAGCGCCTGCTTGAGTTGTGTGGCGGCGCCCATGCCGGTTCGACGACGCAGCAGGGGTGAAAAGCGTGCAAAACCGAACCAGGCTTCATCCCAGAGAAAGGCCAGGTCCGGTTTGATTGCCAGGCATTCTTCCATGACCCGGAAGGTGTTGTAGACGTGCCCATCGAAGGTGCAGTTGGTCAACACCAGCAGTTTGACCCGATGCAGTTTTCCTTCTTTTTTCAGGTCGAGTAGCGCTTGCTTGATAGCGCTCAGTGGCACTGCGCCGTACATCGAGTATCGGGGCAGCGGGTAGGCTTCGACATACAGCGGATAGGCGCCGGTCAGCACCATGGCGTAGTGGTGTGACTTGTGGCAGTTACGATCGACAATCACAATGTCACCGGGCGCAAGCAGGGCTTGTTCAACGATCTTGTTCGAGGTCGAGGTGCCATTGGTGACGAAAAACGCCTGCTGTGCGCCGAACGCATGGGCTGCCCGGTCCTGGGCCTTTTTGATGTTGCCGGTGGGCTCTAGCAGGCTGTCGAGCCCGCCCGTGGTGGCGGAGCTTTCGGCCAGAAACAGGTTGATGCCATAGAATTCGCCCATGTCGCGGATCCAGTTCGACTTGAATATCGATTTTCCGCGGGCAATGGGCAGCGCATGGAAGGTGCCGATAGGACGTTGAGCATAGTGTTTCAGGTTGTTGAAAAACGGCGTTTCATAGCGTTTTGCAACGCCTTGCAGCAGGCTCAGGTGGATCTCCAGCGGCTCCTCGACTTCGTAGAACACCCGGCTGATGAACGCGTAGTTTTCATCACCGGCAATTCGCTCAACCTGACGATCGCTGAGCAGCAGGATATCGAGCTCCGGCCTGATGGACTTGATTGCTCGGGCCAGTGGCAAGGCCAGGTTCGTGGAGTCTTCGCCGTCCGGGCTGTTGCCCAGGTGTGGCGCCAGCAGCTCACGCACCCAGGCGGCGCGACAGCTCGATGTAAAAGCGAAACCTTCGTAGATCACCACCGCTTGCAGGTTGACGTTGAGTATCACCGCGAGCAACGCATCCTCAAAGGAGCCGGTCATGACGGGCTCGTAGATGAAGGGGTCCTGGTGGCGGCGCAACTGGCGAATGGCCTGAAGGTGCTGCGGCCATGTCGAGATTGGCGCGGGGCTGACAATCAGTGTTTCGAAATACGGACGATGTGCGGACGCAGCGGTGAAACTACGGGGCGCGGGTGCGTCGGGCAGGTCTTCGCTGGCCTCCCAGTCGTTTGCGTCTTGCTTGTAACTGCGGTCGAGCAGCGAACTGCTGATGCGCTGAGCCAGATGCAGGGCTCCGATGCCATTGCCCGCTGCTACGCGTTCGACCAGCAGGGCCAGCAGGCGAGGGCCCGGGTAGGCCTGGTAAGCCTCCAATTGCGCAAGCTGCTCGAGTTGGGCAAGGCATTGCTGCTGGACCTTCGCGCTAGCGGGCTGATCTTTGCAGTTGCGCCAGCGGCGACACAGGGCGTTGAGTTCACGCCACAAGTCAACGCGGGCAGTGGTACAGGAAAACAGTTGATCGATTGGCTTTGCGTCGCCATCGGGCAGGGTCAGGTTGTTCACGGTTCAATTCCTTTTGAACGGTCGCCGGAGCCGTGAAGTATTCGCGTGGCGGATAATCGTGAGCAGCCTGTCTGCTTTCCCTGTGATGCAATGCTGCAAGGTACGCCTTACTCGTAGTCTGTCACCCCGGCAATATGCCGCCCGGCGATATAGCCGAACGTCGCCGCCGGCCCCAGGTTGATCCCGCCCGCCGGATAGTGCCCGCCCATGATGCTGGCCATGTCGGTGCCCACCGCATACAACCCGGCAATCACCTCACGCTTTTCATCCAGCACCTGCGCGTGGGTGTTGGTCCTGAGCCCGGCGAAGGTGCCGAAACAGCCCGGTTCGACCTTTACCGCATAGAACGGCCCGTTCTCGATCGGCGCCACGCACGGATTTGGTCCGTGCAGGGCATCGCCCTGTTTGCGGTTGTAAGGGGTGGAGCCGCGGCCGAAGTGCGGGTCTTCGCCGTTGCGGGCATGCCGGTTGTACTCGGCGACCGTTGCCACCAGGCCTTGAGGGTCAATGCCGCAGGCCCGCGCCAGGGCTTCGATACTGTCGCCGGTCTTCAGGTAGCCGGATTTGATCAACGGCTGCAGCGGCAACGGAAACGGCCGTGAAATGCCCAGGCCATAACGGCGCTGGAAGGCATGGCTGCAGATCAGCCACGATTCGACCTTGTCCCCCGGCGCCTTGGCGACCATGGCGCTGACATAGTCGTAGTAGCCGTCGGCCTCGTTGACGAAGCGCTTGCCGTCGGCGAGCACGCCGATGATGCCGGGCTTGGCCCGTTCGATGATGTGCGGGAAATGCCCGCTGCTGCCGTCCTTGTAAGGCACCCGCGATACCGGCGCCCAGGCCACCGGGCTGTGCAGGTCGTCAACCACCTGGCCGCCAACGCTTTCGCCCAGGCGCAGGCCGTCACCATTGGCGCCCAGCGGCGGCAGCGCCAGGTGTTCGTGGCCGGTGCGTGTGCGCGGGAACAGCGCCTTGCGGCGTTCGATGTCGTTGGCAAAGCCGCCGGCGGCCAGCACCACGGCCTTGCGCGCATTTATGTGGATCGGCCCGCGCGCGGTTTCAATCAGCGCACCGCTGACCCGGCCATGCTCGCGGAGCAACTGCCGAGCCGCTGCCGATTCCCAGAGCAACACGCCAAGGTCTTCAGCCGACTTGGCCAGCCGCGCGACCAGGGCTACGCCGTTGACCAGTTGCAGGGCCCGGCCGCGGGTTGCCAGATCGAGCAGGTGGCGGCTCAAACGCTTGCTCACATGCAGCAGCGAGCGCCAGGAACGGGTGAGGCTGAGGAAGGCGCCGAGGTCCTTGCCGGCCATGATCGGCATGCCCATGAACGAGGTTTCGCGCATGGTTTTGCGCAGGCGCTTGAGCAGCTTTTTGCCCAGCTGGCGGCCATCGTAGGGGGCGGCAATTACCGAACGCCCGCCGGTGCCGGCGCCAGGGGTATTACCGTGAATGTCGGCGATGCCATTGCCGTCGGCAAATTGCAGGGCGGTATGGCGCTCGAAGAACGACACCATGTTGGGCGCCGCGTCGAGAAACGCATCGATCATCGGCCCATCGAAACGTTCGCCCAGTTCATGCTCCAGGTAAGTGCGCGGCTGCGAGCGCTGCTCGATGATCCCGGCGCGCTGCGCCAGCGGGTTGCACGGTACCCACATCCAGCCACCGGACCAGGCCGTGGCGCCGCCGAACACCGGGTCCTTTTCGACCACGATGACCTTCTGGCCATGCCAGGCGGCGGTCACGGCGGCGGCCAGCCCGGCGGCGCCGGAGCCGATGACCAGTACATCGCATTCGACCAGCGGGGTATCGACGGGCATGAGCAGTATCCTCCAGGCAGTTTTGTTATATTTTGGAACTGTATTCCATATTTTATGGTTTGATCTGTCGCCCAGCCAAGGCGTGCCACGACAAAGTGGGCGAAGATCGGACAGTGATTTGCGCTTTCGCCGGGGCTCTTTAGAATCGGCACAAATTTCAGGGACCATGACCATGGCCGGCAGTCAGATCGAACGTGCGTTCAGCCTTCTCGAACGCCTCACCAGCGACCCGCGCGGGCTGCCCCTGCAGACCCTGGCCGAAGAGCTGGACATCCCCAAGAGCGCCACCCATCGCATGCTCGCCGAGCTGATGCGCCTGGGCTATGTGCGCCAGAACGCCGAGAGCAGTCGCTATCACCTGAGCACCCGCCTGGTGGCCATGGGTTTTCGCTATCTGGCCAGCAGTGGCGCCGATATCGTCCAGCCGATTCTTGATCAACTGGCCCAGCAGACCGGCGAGCTGGTGCGCCTGGGGGTGATCGACGGCGAACGCCAGACCTGGATCGCCAAGGCCCAGGGCGCCCGCTCCGGCTTGCGCTACGACCCGGACATGGGCCGTGATGCGCCGTTGTTCTACACCGCCTCCGGGCATGCGTGGCTGTCGAGCCTGAGCGATGCCCAGGCCTTGTTGCTGGTGGAGCGCCAAGGCATCGCCGACCCGGCGCAGTTCGGCCCCAACGCACCGAAGTCCAATGCCGAGCTGCTCGAACGCCTGCGCGTTGCCCGCGAGCATGGCTATGCCTGGGTGGTGGAGAGTTCGGCAGTGGGGATGTCGGCGCTGGCGGCGGTGGTGCGGCACCCGCTGGATGGCCATGCGGTTGGCGTGCTCAGCGTTGCCGGGCCCAGTGCGCGGATGAGCGAGGCACGCATGCACGAGCTGGCGCCGGTGTTGCTGGCGGCGGTGGCGGAGTTGTCGGCGGCAAGTCCTGCTTCTGAGTTGTTTGTCTAGAAGCATCACGGGTCAAGCCCGCTCCTGCACTCGCGATCCGTTTTTTCGCTTGCATTGAAATTGGAACTAAGTTCTAAATATTTCCAAATTCAATTCGCCGAGAAAACAACAATGAGCCAACGCGTGATGTCCCTTGCCGCCTTGACGGTACTCGAGCTGTCGCCTGTCGACATGGTCGAGGTTGCTGCCCGCGCAGGCTACAGCCATGTCGGCCTGCGCCTGGAGCCGGCCACGGCCGAGGAGCATCACTTCCCGCTGGTGGCCGACGCCGGCCTGCGCCGGCAGACCGCCGCGCGCCTGCGCGATACCGGCATCCAGGTGCTTGATGTGGAGATTTTGCGGCTCAAGCCCGAGACCTGCGTGGCCGACTTCGAAGCCCTGCTGGCCGTCGGCGCCGAGTTCGGCGCCAGCGAGCTGCTGGTGGCCGGTAACGATCCTGACGAGCAACGCCAGAGCGACAATTTTGCGGCCCTCTGCGACCTGGCCGCAGATTACGGCCTGCATCCGCACCTGGAGTTCATGCCCTGGACCGACGCCAAGAACCTCACCCAGGCCTGGCGCATCGTCGAGCAGGCCGGGCGCGACAATGGCGGGGTGCTGGTCGATGCCTTTCACTTTGACCGCTCCGGCTCGTCGCTGGATGAGTTGCGCCAGGTGCCGGCCTCGCGGCTACGCTATGCACAGTTGTGCGACGTGGCCGGGCCGCGTCCGCACGATATGGCCGAGATCTTGCGTCAGGCGCGCAACGAGCGGCGGTTTCCCGGCGATGGCAATTGCGATTTGCCCGGCTTGTTGCGTAGCCTGCCGCAGAACATTGCGCTGAGCCTGGAAATTCCCGTTCGCGACCAGGGCCTGAGCGCCTTGCAACGGGCACAGATGGCCCTGGACAAGACCTGTCAGTTGCTCCGTCAACTCTGAACCTGCGAGCTTTTATCGATGCCCCGTCCTACTGCGCTCGACGCTGTCAGCCAACCGCTCAAGGGCATTGCCCTGGTGGTGCTGGCGACCTTTCTGTTCGCCAGCCACGACGCCTTGTCGAAGTACCTGGCGGGGTTCTATCCGATTCTCTGGGTGGTGTGGGCGCGCTACCTGGTGCACACCCTGCTGATGATGGTGATCTTCCTGCCGCAGTCGGGCCTGCGCGTGTTGCGCACCCGGCGACCGGGGCTGCAGACCTTGCGCGCGCTGTGCCTGCTGGGCACCAGCCTGTTGTTCACCACCGCCCTGCAGTACATACCGCTGGCCGAGGCGACGGCGGTCAACTTCCTCGCGCCGTTGCTGGTCACGGCGCTGTCGCTGCCGCTGCTGGGCGAGAAGGTCACGCGCGGGCAATGGGTGGCGGTGCTGGTGAGTTTTGTCGGGGTGACGGTGATCATCCATCCGGGCGGGGCCTTGTTTACCCCGGCGGTGTTGCTGCCATTTGGCTCGGCCTTGTGCTTCTGCTTCTACCAGTTGCTGACGCGCAAGCTCAGCGGCACCGACAGCCCGACCACCAGCAACTTCTTCACCGGCCTGCTCAACACCTTGGTGATGAGCGCCGTGGTGCCGATGTTCTGGCAGACCCCAAGCTTCATCCATGGCCTGATGGCCGTGGCCCTGGGCACCTGCGGGATGACCGCGCACCTGTTCCTGACCCAGGCGTTCCGGCATGCGCCACCAGCCATGCTGGCGCCGTTCAGTTACTGTCAGATCGTGTTCGCCGGTGTTCTCGGCCTGGTGTTGTTCGGACACAGCCCGGACATGGCCGGGCTGGTGGGGATTGCCTTGATCTGCCTCAGCGGCCTGGGCGCCGCCTGGTTGCAACGGCGGCGTTAGGCCTCGACCTTCGGCACCTTGCGCGGGGCCATGAAGTACATCCAGGTCAGGGCGATGAAGTACATGGCCGGGATCATGGTGAACAGCAGGGTGTAATTGTTGTTGGTGGTGGTCAGGATGTAGCCGACCAGCTGGGTCATGAACATGCCGCCGATGGCCGCGCACATGCCGCCGAAACCGAACACCGTGCTCATCATGTGCTTGGGCGTGTAGTCCATGACCAGGCTCCAGATGTTGGCGGTCCAGGCCTGGTGCGCGGCGATGGCCAGGGAAATCGCCAGCACCGCGACCCACAGGCTGCTGGCGCCGGCGGCGAAGATTACGCCGATGATGGTGGTGGCGAACAACAGCATCGACAGCAGCCGCGCCTTGACCGGAGCCATGCCACGGCCGATCAGGAACGACGAAAGAATGCCACCGCCGACACTGCCGAAATCTGCACTCAGGTAGATGACGATCAGCGGGATGCCCATCTGCGTGACGCTGATGCCCAGGCTGTATTGCTGGTTGAGGAACGGTGGCAGCCAGTACAGGTAGAACCAGAACACCGGCGCGGTCATCGAGTAAGCCAGGGCGAAGGCCCAGGTGCCGCGCATGCGCAGGATTCGTGAGAACGGCACGCGGGCTTGTTCCGGTTCCACTTCGCTTTGCACGTAGGCCAGTTCTTCTTTGCTGACGCTCGGGTGATCTTCCGGGTTGAAGTATTTCAGGCCCCAGAACACTACCCAGACCAGGCCCAGGGCGCCCATGCCGATGAACGCCGCTTGCCAGCCCCAGACGGTGAGGATCAACGGCAACAGCATCGGCGTGAACATGGCGCCGACGTTGGTGCCGGCGTTGAAAATGCCGGTGGCCACGGCGCGTTCACCGGCCGGGAACCATAAGCGGGTGGTCTTGACGCAGGCGGGGTAGTTGGCCGCTTCGGTCAGGCCGAGAATGAACCGGCAGACCATGAAGCCCACCGCCGAGGTGGCCAGGCCATGGGCGCCGGTAGCCAGGCTCCAGAGCAGCACGGCGCAGAAGAACACGCGCTTGACGCCGACCCGGTCGATCAGCCGGCCTTGCAGCACGAAGCCGATGGCGTAACCGACCTGGAACCAGAAGTTGATGTTGGCGTAGTCCATCGCCGTCCAGCTCATCTCCTTGGCCAGAATCGGCTGCATCACCCCGAGGGCGGCGCGGTCGATGTAGTTCAAGGTGGTGGCGAAGAACACCAGCGCGAGCATGACCCAGCGGGTCTTGCCGACGGCCATGGCGCCACGCAGCTTGTCGCCGATGCCGGCGTGCGCAGTAGTACCCAGGGGCTGGGCCATGCGGGTGGATTGAGAGTGGATCATCGCGGGTTACCCGTATTTTTATGTTTATGGGTCAAGCCTTGGTGTCGAAATGGTGCGCCTGTGGTCAAAAAAGGGTCAATTGACTGAACGCTATATTGGGCGATAATCGAACACAAAACTAACTAGTTCGTACCTTTTGCATTGAGCAAAATTTGCTCAACACCAATAATTCCTCCACCGGTTTTTGCCTGCCCATCGGAGCCAGAATAATGCAGCGTTCGATCGCCACCGTATCCTTGAGCGGTACTTTGCCAGAAAAACTCGAAGCCATCGCCGCCGCGGGCTTCGATGGGGTCGAGATCTTCGAGAATGACCTGCTGTACTACGCCGGCAGCCCGCGCGAAATTCGCCAGCGCTGCGCCGATCTGGGCCTGGCGATTACCCTGTTCCAGCCGTTTCGCGATTTCGAGGGCTGCCGCCGCGATCGCCTGGCGCGCAACCTGGAACGCGCGGAACGCAAATTCGATTTGATGCAGGAACTGGGCACCGATCTGGTGCTGGTGTGCAGCAATGTCGCCGCCGATTCCGTGGGTGAGCGCCAGGTGCTGATCGACGACCTGCGCCTGCTGGCCGAGCGCGCTGGGGCCCGTGGCCTGCGCATCGGCTACGAAGCCCTGGCCTGGGGCCGCCACGTGAACACCTGGGAGCAGGTCTGGGACATCGTCAAAACGGCTGACCACGCAAGCCTGGGGATGATCCTCGACAGCTTCCACACCTTGTCGCTCAAGGGCGACCCACGGGCTATCGCCCAGGTGCCGGGGGACAAGATTTTTTTCGTGCAGATGGCCGACGCGCCGCTCCTGGCCATGGACGTGCTGGAGTGGAGCCGGCACTTTCGCTGCTTTCCGGGGCAGGGCGAGTTTGACCTGGCGGGTTTTCTCGCGCCGATCCTGGCCAGCGGTTACAGCGGCCCGCTGTCGCTGGAGATCTTCAACGATGGCTTTCGCGCCGCGCCGCCTCGGGCCAATGCCGCCGATGGCCTGCGCTCGCTGTTGTACCTGGAAGAAAAGACCCGCCAGCGCCTTGAGCAAGACCGCGTAGCGCCGGCCAGCGACGACCTGCTGTTCGCCCCACCACCTGCCAGCGCCTACGATGGCGTCGAGTTTCTCGAGTTCGCCGTCGACGACGCCCTGGGGGCCAAGCTCGGCAACTGGCTGGAGCGCCTGGGCTTTACCCGCGCCGGCGTGCACCGTTCGAAGAATGTCAGCCTGCTGCGCCAGGGCGACATCAACCTGATCCTCAACGCCGAGCCTTATTCCTTCGCCCATAACTTCTTTGAGAGTCATGGCCCGTCGCTGTGCGCCACGGCGATCCGGGTCAAGGACAGCGCCCAGGCCCTGGCCCGTGCCGTGGCCTACCATGGCCAGCCCTATCGCGGCCTGGTCGGCCCCAACGAGCGCGAGCTGGCGGCGGTGCGTGCGCCGGACGGCAGCTTGATCTACCTGGTCGACCAGGATGCCCAGGGCCGGACTATCTATGACACCGACTTCAGCCTGCAGCCACAAGCGGGCAGCAGCCTGGGCCTGACCCGCATCGACCATATAGCCCTGGCCTTGCCGGCCGACGGCCTGGACAGCTGGGTGCTGTTCTACAAGAGCGTGCTGGACTTTACTGCCGACGACGAAGTGGTGTTGCCCGACCCTTATGGTCTGGTCAAGAGTCGCGCCTTGCGCAGCCGTTGCAGCTCGATCCGCCTGCCGCTGAATATTTCGGAAAACCGTAATACGGCGATTGCCCATGCCTTGTCGCACTACCGCGGTTCCGGCGTTCACCACATTGCCTTTGACTGCGAGGACATTTTTACTGCGGTCAAACAGGCCAAGGAGTCGGGGGTGGCTTTGCTCGACATTCCGCTCAACTACTACGACGACCTTGCCGCACGCTTTGATTTCGACGACGAGTTCCTCAGCGAACTGGCTTACTACAACGTGCTCTACGACCGCGATGCCCAGGGCGGTGAGCTGTTTCATGTGTACACCGAGCCGTTTGAGGAGCGCTTCTTCTTCGAGGTGCTGCAACGGCGTAACGGCTACAGCGGCTATGGCGCGGCCAACGTCGCCGTGCGCCTGGCCGCCATGGCCAAGGCCCGCGCCGGCGCGCCGGCCCAGGCCAAGTTGTAGGGCGCAGGCACCGAGGCTTCCTTACTCAGCACCCGGGGCTCATAATTGCCGGGTTAACCGATGGCCATGAGTCCCGTATGACGACTACCCCAGCACTCTGCGCAGCCCCCGAACAAGCGCCGCGCAAGGGCCGCAAGAACAATCCGGAAAAGACCCGCGAGAACATTCTCCAGGCGGCGATCAGCGAGTTCGTCCAGCAGGGGCTGGCCGGCGCCCGGGTCGATGCGATCGCCGAGCGCACGCAAACCTCCAAGCGCATGATCTACTACTACTTCAACAGCAAGGAGCAGTTGTACGTAGAAGTGCTGGAGAAGCTCTACGGCGATATTCGCAGCACTGAAAGCAACCTGCACCTGGCCGAACTCGAGCCGCGCCTGGGCATCCGCCGGCTGGTGGAATTCACCTTCGATCACCATGATCGCAACGTCGATTTCGTGCGCATCGTCTGCAACGAGAACATGCACCACGGCGAGTACGTGAAGCGCTCGGCGGCGATTCGCTCGATGAACAAGACCGTACTCACGGCGCTGGATGAAGTGCTCAAGCGCGGCGCTGGCGAGGGGGTATTCCGCCAGGGGCTGGAGGCGCTGGATGTGCACCTGCTGATCAGCTCGTTCTGCTTCTACCGGGTGTCGAACCGGCACACCTTTGGCGAGATCTTCCAGGTGGACTTCGAGGACCAGGCGGTCAAGGACCGGCATCGGCAGATGATTTGCGAGTCGGTGCTTAGATTTTTGCAGGCCTGAGTATTTTCGCGGGGCAAGCCCGTTCCTACCGTAGGAGCGGGCTTGCCCCGCGATGCTTTTCAGTCACCCAGACTGTTGAAGTGCTCGATCATCCGCGCCGCATCAGGCTTCACCCCGCTGAACAGTTCAAACGCCTTCACCGCCTGGAACACCGCCATGTTCGCCCCGCTCAGGGTGCGGCAGCCCAGGGCCCGGGCTTGGCGCAGCAGTTCGGTTTGCAGCGGAAAGTAAACAATCTCCGCCACCCACAGATCCGCCCGTAGCAGCGCCTTGGGCACCGGCATGCCCGGCAGCTTGGCCATGCCCATGGGCGTGGTGTTGACCAGGCCGTCGGCGCTGGCCATGGCGCTTTGCAGGTCATGACCGACCCTGGCGCGGCTGCCGGCAAAGTGCTGGTTGAGGTTGTCCACAAGGGCCTGGGCACGGGCCGGTTCGACATCGAACACGCTCAGTTGCCCGACCGCTTCTTCCAGCAGCGCGTGGGCTACCGCAGCGCCGGCGCCACCGGCGCCCATCTGCACCACCTGGCGGCGCGGCGCGTCGCTCAGGCCACGGCGAAAGCCCTCGGCAAAACCCAGGCAGTCGGTGTTGTGGCCGATGCGTTTGCCGTCCTTGAATACCACGGTGTTCACCGCGCCGATACCGCGCGCTTGCGGTGACAGTTCGTTGAGCAGCGGCAGGATCGCCTGCTTGCACGGGAAGGTGATGTTCAGGCCGGTGAAGCCCATGTGCTCGGCCGCGGTCAGCAGCTCTTCGAGGGCGCTGCTGTCGAGCTTGAGCTGGTCCAGGTCGATCAGCCGGTACAGGTAGTTCAGGCCTTGCGCGGCGCCTTCGTGCTCGTGCAGCGCCGGGGTGCGCGAAGCCTGGATGCCCGCGCCGATAAGGCCGGCAAGAATGCCGGAAGAAGAGGCCAAAGCCATGTTGAAAACTCCGTTGTTATTCTTGGTGATGAAGCGGGAGTGCCTTCGCTTAAAAATGTACCGAATGGTTAATTTGGTCAATCGGGCGCAAGGCCGCAGGGGTGTTTTCTGTGCGCTGATCGCACAGCCTGTGCTACACCTGTTGCTTTGCACCTGACCACGGAGGGCAACATGGCAACGCCGATCAACGACCTGCAGTCGCTGGGTGAAACCTGGCCGGGCCTGGCCAACCTCACCCAGTCGATTTTCGCGGCCCTGGGTGGTCACGGTTTTCGCAATGCCTTTCGCCTCGACCATTCGCGCAGCACCTGCCTGCTGCTGATCGACGGCCTGGGCTGGAACCTGCTGCAGGCCCACGCCCGGCATGCGCCGTTTCTTGCCTCGCTGATGCAGCCGGACAGCCACTTCAAGGTAGGCTTTCCAGCCACCACGGCGACCAGCCTGGCCTCGGTGGCTTGCGGGCTGGGCAGCGGCGCCCACGGTATCGTCGGCTGTGGTTTTGCCCTGGATGAACACACTGAACTGTCACCGCTGACCTGGACCACCTCGCCCTTGCAGGTCGAGGCGCAGGCCAGTGGCGCGCCGCCGCCGGAGACTTTTATCGTGCCCGCCGATGCCTGGGGCCAGGCCGCGGCCCAGGGTATCGCCATCAGCACGGTGATGCTCGGGCGCTATGCCAGTTCCGACTTCACCCGGGCGATTTACAGGGCCGGCAAGATCCTCCCTGCGCCGGCCTATGATGCCTATCCGCAGTTGGTCAATGCCGCCCTGGCCGTGCCGGGGCCGGCGTTCTGCTTCGCCTATTTCGGCGACCTGGATTTTGCCGGGCACCTGTTCGGCCCAGGCTCCGAGGGCTGGCTTAAGCAACTGCAGATTGCCGACCAGCTGGCCCGGGCCATCGCCCAATCCTTGCCTGAGCAGGCGCGGCTGATGGTGATTGCCGACCACGGCATGCTGGCGCTGGACAGTGAACAGGTGCGCGACTTTGATCTGGACCCGGCGCTGCAGGAGGGCGTGCGGGCGATGGCCGGGGATATTCGCGCGCGCTACCTGTACACCCACGCGCACCAGCAGGACCGCGTGCACGAGCGCTGGCAGAATCGTCTGGGGGAGGGCTATCACGTGTTGAGCAAGGCCCAGGCGATTGCCAAGGGGCTGTTCGGCGATGTACTGCTAAGCCAGGCGGAGGCGCGGATTGGCGATCTGATCGTGGTCCCGCGCGGGGCGGGCGGGATCATTCGCAGCGAGGTGGAAAAGCACGCCAGCCAATGGCGCGGGCACCATGGGGCGTTGACCGATGAGGATCAGCTGGTGCCGTTGTTGATGTGTTCGGGGCTCGGCTGAAGGGCCCGCTCCTGCAGGAGCGGGCTTGACCCGCGATAGCTTCAACGGCGAACCAGCAACACCCCGCTCTCCATGTGATGGGTATACGGGAACTGGTCAAACAACGCACAGCGCTCGATGCGATGGGTGTCGTGCAACTGGGCGATGTTGGCCGCCAGGGTTTGCGGGTTGCAGGAGATGTACAGGATGTTGTCGAAGCGCCGGGTCAGCTCGCAGGTATCCGGGTCCATGCCGGCGCGCGGCGGGTCGACGAACACACTGGCGAACTGGTAGCTCTTGAGGTCAATGCCTTCGAGGCGGCGGAACGGACGCACTTCGTTCAGCGCTTCGGTCAGCTCTTCAGCCGACAGACGCACCAGGCGCACGTTATCCACAGCGTTGTCGTCGAGGTTGTGCAGGGCGGCATTGACCGAGGTCTTGCTGATCTCGGTGGCCAGTACCTTGCGCACCCGGGTGGCCAGCGGCAGGGTGAAGTTGCCGTTGCCGCAGTACAGCTCGAGCAGATCGTCCTGGCGCTCGCCCAGGGCTTCATAGGCCCAGTTGAGCATCTTCTGGTTGACCGCGCCGTTGGGCTGGGTGAAGGCGCCTTCAGGCTGGCGGTAGCGGAAGGTACGCCCGGCAATCTGCAACTCTTCGACCGCGTAATCGCGGCCGATCACCACGCGCTTGCCCTTGGAGCGGCCGATGATGCTCACGCCCAGGTCGCTGGCCAGTTGCTGCGCGGCACGCTCCCAGTGCTCGTCCAGCGGACGGTGATAGCACAGGGTGATCATTGCATCGCCTGCCAGGGTGGTGAGGAACTCCACCTGGAACAGCTTGAAGCTCAACGCCGAGCTGGCTTGCCAGGCGGCCTTGAGCCGTGGCATCAGGTCGTTGATTTGCAGACTGGCAATCGGGAAGTCTTCGATCAGGATCGGCGTGTGTTTCTCGCCCGGGGCGAACATCGCGTAGAAGCGCTGCTCGTTTTCGCGCCACAGGCGGAACTCGGCGCGCAGGCGATAGTGCTCGCGCGGCGAGTCGAATACCGCAGGCTCGGGCGCCGCGAACGGCGCCAGCAGCTCGCGCAGGCGCGCGACCTTGGCGTCGAGCTGCTGGGTGTAGGTCGTAGGGTCGAAGACAGCACTCATGCGTTGAACCAGCCCAGTTTGATGACGAACAGGACCGAGAGGATCACCAGTGCCGCGTTGAGGTCACGGGCGCGGCCGGAAAGCAGCTTGATCGCGGTCCAGGCAATGAATCCGAAGGCGATGCCGTTGGCGATCGAGTAGGTCAGCGGCATGGCCAGGGCAGTGACCACCACCGGCGCGGCTTCGGTAATGTCGTCCCAGTTTATTTCAGCCAGGCCCGAAGCCATCAACACGGCGACGAACAACAGCGCCGGTGCCGTGGCGAAGGCTGGCACGCTGCCGGCCAGCGGTGCGAAGAACAGCGCCAGCAGGAACAGAATGGCTACCACGATGGCGGTCAGGCCGGTGCGGCCACCGGCGCTGACGCCGGCTGCGGATTCGATGTAGCTGGTGGTGGTCGAGGTGCCCAGCAGGGAACCGGCCATCGCCGCGGTGCTGTCGGCGATCAGTGCCCGGCCCATTTTCGGCATGTGGCCGTCCTTGCGCATCAGGCCGGCGCGCTTGGCGACGCCGATCAGGGTGCCGGAGTTGTCGAACAGGTCGACGAACAGGAAGGCGAAAATCACGCTGATCAGGCCGACGTCCAGCGCGCCCTTGATGTCCAGCTGCAGGAAGGTCGGCGCCAGCGACGGCGGCATCGACACCACGCCGTTGAATGGAGTCACGCCCAGGGCGATCGAGGCCACGGTCACCGCCAGGATGCCGATCAGCACCGCGCCGCGGACCTTCATGGCCTCCAGCGCGACGATCAGGAAGAAGCCCAGGGTGGCGAGGATCGGCGCCGGTTTCTTGAGGTCACCGAGGCCCACCAGAGTGGCCTGGTTATCGACGACGATGCCGGCGTTATGCAGGGCGATCAGCGCCAGGAACAGGCCAATACCGGCGGCAATTGCCGAACGCAGCGGCAACGGGATGCTGTTGACGATCCATTCGCGGATGCGAAAGATCGACAGCAGGAAGAAGCACACCGCCGAGATGAACACCGCGCCCAATGCCACCTGCCAGGTGTGGCCCATGTGCAGGACCACGGTGTAGGTGAAGAAGGCGTTCAGGCCCATGCCCGGTGCCAGGGCGATCGGGTAGTTGGCGATCAGGCCCATGGTGGTCGAGCCGATGGCCGCTGCCAGGCAGGTGGCGACGAACAGCGCGCCCTTGTCCATGCCGGTCTCGCCGAGAATGCTCGGGTTGACGAACAGGATGTAGGCCATGGCCAGGAAGGTGGTCACGCCCGCGAGAATCTCGGTGCGGACATTGGTGTCGTGTGCTTTTAGTTGAAACAGCCTTTCCAGCATGCCTGCTCCCCGTGGCGCTCCCGGCGCCGTGAATGTATCGACCCAGTTAGCAAAGCACAGACTGTACCGGGAGACTGTGGTTTTTCCCTGGGTCGGAAAAAAGCCGCGCATCATACCAGCATGCTCGGGCAGCGGTAATTAATGTCGCGATACACTGCAGATATCTGCAGGTTCTGCGCCGTTCCCCCCATCCCGAGTTGACCATGCTGTGCACCTGACCGACTACCGCGACCTTGACCCGGCCCAGCGCGAGCACCTGCTCGACATCCAGGTGCGGCCTGAGCAACTGCGCTTTGCCGGCGATATGGCTAGCGCCTTGTACACCCTGCAAAGTGGCGACAGCCCCGACCGGCGTGGCGTGGCGCTGCTGCTGGACAACCTGCCGCGGGCCTTCTTGCTGCTTCAGCGCGGGGTGTTCCTGGCGCCCTGGGCCCGGGCCGATGCGGCGACGATCAATGCCTTGCAAGTCGATCAGCGCTTGCAGGGCCAGGGCCTGGGGCGATTTTTCATGCAGGCGTTGCCGGGCCGGGTGCGCGAGGCGTGGCCCGAGGTGCGTTGCCTGCAGCTTTCTGTAGACCGGGACAACCACGCCGCCCTGGCGCTGTACCTGGCCAGCGGCTGGGTCGACAGCGGCGACGGCTACCGCGCACGCCAGGGCCACGAGCGTCAACTGACCCTGTTGCTGTGAGCGACTAAGCTTGTGGGATACCCCGGCGGAGAGCAGTTGATGACCCAAAGAGCCCTGATCGTAGTCGCCGAAGGCGTGGATGACCTGCAGAGCGTGACCCTGATCGACGTGCTGCGCCGCGCCGAGATCGAAGTGGTGGTGGCCAGTATCGAAGGCCGGCGGATGCTCACCTGTGCCCGCGGCACGCGCTTGACCGCCGACGGCATGCTGGTCGACCTGCTGGCCCAGCCGTTCGACCTGATGGTCTTGCCCGGGGGCGAAAAAGGCGCACAGCACATGGCCGCGCACCAACCACTGGCGCAGCAGGTCAAGGATCAGGCCAGGGCCGGCAAGTTTTTTGCCGCGATCGGCGAAGCGCCGTTGGCGCTGCAGGCCTATGGTGTGTTGCGCCAGCGACGCATGACCTGTGATCCGGCTGTCAGCCAGGGGTTGTCCGGGTGCAGCTTTGTCGATCAGCCGGTGGTGGTGGACGGTAATTGCATCACCGCCCAGGGGTCGGCGGCGGCGCTGGAATTTGCCTTGGTGTTGGTCGAGCAACTGGCGGGCAGGGTGCTGCGCAAGCGGGTGGCGGCTGAGCTGCGGGTGTGACTATCGCGGGGCAAGCCCGCTCCCACAGGCCCTCACTGCTTATGCATATGATCGCGCCCAGCCAGGGTCGGAAACAGCTTGATCCACACCCCGGTCACCAGCAGCGTGCCGACCCCGCCCAGCACTACCGCCGGTACCGTGCCGAACCAGTGCGCAGTCACTCCTGACTCGAACTCGCCAAGCTGGTTCGAGGCGCCGATGAACAGCCCGTTCACCGCGCTGACCCGGCCGCGCATTTCATCCGGTGTTTCCAGCTGCACGAAGGCACCGCGTATTACCATGCTGATCATGTCGGCGGCGCCCAGCACCGCCAGCACGGCGAGGGAAAACCAGAACGAAGTGGACAGGCCAAAGGCAATGGTCGCCACCCCGAACACGCCGACAGCGGTAAACATCACCCGCCCGACCTTGCGCTCCACCGGAAAGCGCGCCAGCCACAGCGACATCAGCAGGGCACCCACCGCCGGCGCCGAGCGCAGCAGGCCCAGGCCCCAGGGGCCGGTCAGCAGGATGTCCTTGGCAAACACCGGCAACAGCGCGGTGGCGCCGCCCAGCAGCACGGCGAACAGGTCCAGGGAGATCGCCCCGAGGATGTCCGGGCGGCTGCGGATAAAGCGAATGCCGGCCATCAACGATTCGAGGCTGGCGCGGCCCTGGTTGCCTGGTTGCTGGCGCGACACCAGGCCCAGGGTCAACACGCAGGCAATCAGGTACAACGCTACCGTCGGCCCGTACACCCAGACGCTGCCAAAGGCATAGAGAAAACCGCCCACCGCCGGCGCGACGATGGTCGCCGCCTGCATCGCCGAGGCAGAAGCAGCCACGGCACGTGGAAACAGCTCGGAGGGCACCACATTGGGCAGCAGCGCCTGGGTCGCCGGCATTTCAAAGGAGCGTGCGCTACCGAGCAAGAACGCCAGCAGGAAGATCAGTTCGCGGCTGACGCTGTGGGTGCTGCTGGCGACCACCAGCACCAGGGCGATCATGGCCTGGGCACTCTGGCACAGGGCGGCGACCCGGCGCCGGTCATAGCGGTCGGCGACGTGTCCGGTGTGCAGCATGAACAGCACCCGCGGGGCGAATTCCACCAGGCCCACCAGGCCCAGGTCGAGGACATTGCCGGTCAATTGGTAGAGGTGCCAGCCGATCGCCACGGTAAGCATCTGAAAGCCGCTGGCGGTAAATACCCGGGCCAGCCAGAAGGCCAGGAAGGGACGGTGATGACGCAGCAGCAAAACGGGGTCTGACATCGGCGAAACAGAGCCTCGGCGCAGGGATCGACGCTGCAGGTTATCACCACTTTGTAACAACAGGTTGCGAGGAATGGCACCTGTGTGCGGTAAGCGCACTGTTTTGGGGCGCGGTAAAGGGGGTGAGACAACCGGTCACGCGGCAATCAACCACACAAGCGCACAGCCCGTTCAGGACTATCCTTTCAGGCATCCGTTGATCTGGATCAATTGTTTCATTTGCAACGGCATGGCCAGACGGCCGAATTCCCTGCGATGTGATGTTTACAGAACAATTCCAACTTGCCGCACTCAACTACCGTGGGGGCAGTTGGCGCCAAGGCCACCGCCTGACGCCGGATTACCTGACAGAGGAAGCACTATGTTCGGATTAGAGGCTCTAGATCTCGCCCGAATTCAGTTCGCGTTTACCGTGTCCTTTCACATCCTGTTCCCGGCCATCACCATTGGCCTGGCGAGCTACCTGGCTGTTCTCGAAGGGCTGTGGCTGAAGAGCAACAACAGCGTCTACCGTGACCTTTACCATTTCTGGTCGAAAATCTTTGCCGTCAACTTCGGCATGGGGGTGGTCTCCGGCCTGGTCATGGCCTACCAGTTCGGCACCAACTGGAGCAAGTTCTCCGATTTCGCTGGCTCCGTCACCGGGCCGCTGCTCACTTACGAAGTTCTCACCGCCTTCTTCCTTGAAGCCGGTTTCCTTGGCGTCATGCTCTTTGGCTGGAACCGCGTCGGCCGTGGGCTGCACTTTTTCGCCACGGTCATGGTGGCCATCGGCACTTTGATCTCGACCTTCTGGATCCTCGCCTCCAACAGCTGGATGCAGACCCCCCAGGGCTACGAAATCGTCAACGGCGTAGTCGTGCCGGTGGACTGGTTCGCGGTGATCTTCAACCCGTCGTTCCCTTACCGCCTGGCGCACATGGCGACTGCCGCCTTTGTTGCTACAGCGTTCTTCGTCGGCGCCTCGGCCGCCTGGCACTTGCTGCGCGGCCGCGATAACCCGGCGATTCGCAAGATGCTTTCGATGGCCATGTGGATGGCCCTGATCGTCGCCCCGGTACAAGCGGTGATCGGCGACTTCCACGGCCTCAATACCCTCAAGCACCAGCCGGTGAAAATCGCTGCTATCGAAGGCCACTGGGAAAACAAGCCAGGCGAACCGACCCCG
The DNA here is from genome assembly GCF_024749345.1 of Pseudomonas sp. B21-009. Classification (NCBI taxonomy): domain Bacteria; kingdom Pseudomonadati; phylum Pseudomonadota; class Gammaproteobacteria; order Pseudomonadales; family Pseudomonadaceae; genus Pseudomonas; species Pseudomonas sp. B21-009. The sequence goes on from NZ_CP087199.1 coordinate 775,866, forward strand.
CTGATCCTCTTCGGTATCCCCGACATGGAAGCCGAGACCACCCGCTTCAAGGTGGAAATCCCGGCGCTGGGCAGCCTGATCCTGACCCACAGCCTGGACAAGCAAGTGCCGGCGATGAAGGAGTTTCCGAAAGAAGACCGGCCTAACTCGACCATCGTCTTCTGGTCGTTCCGGGTCATGGTCGGCCTTGGCATGCTGATGATCTTCGTCGGCCTCTGGAGCCTGTGGCTGCGCAAGAGCGACAAACTCTACAGCTCGCGGCCGTTCCTGTACCTGACCTTGTGGATGGGCCCCTCCGGCCTGATCGCGATCCTCGCCGGCTGGTTCACCACCGAGATCGGCCGCCAGCCCTGGGTGGTCTATGGCCTGATGCGCACCGCCGATGGCGCCTCGAACCACAGCTACGGCCAGCTCGGCCTGACCCTGGTGATGTTCGTGGTGGTCTACTTCGCGCTGTTCGGTACCGGCCTTGGCTACATGATGCGCCTGGTGCGCAAAGGGCCGAAAACCGGTGAAGGCGACGAGACCAACCCCGGTGGCCCCGGCCAGCAACGCACCCCGGCACGGCCGCTGTCTGCCGCCGATGACGATCATGACAATGGCGAGCACGCCAGCCTGAACAAGGGGAACTGAATCATGGGTGTTGATCTTCCGCTTATCTGGGCCATCATCATCATCTTCGGCATCATGATGTATGTGGTCATGGACGGCTTTGACCTTGGCATCGGCATCCTCTTCCCGTTCGTCAAGGGCGAGCAGGACCGCGATGTGATGATGAACACTGTCGCCCCGGTCTGGGACGGTAACGAAACCTGGCTGGTGCTCGGTGGCGCGGCGCTGTTCGGCGCCTTCCCGCTGGCCTACGCCGTGGTGCTTTCAGCGCTGTACCTGCCGTTGATGCTGATGCTGATCGGGCTGATCTTTCGCGGCGTGGCCTTCGAGTTCCGCTTCAAGGCCACTGCAGCCAAGCGTCACCTGTGGGACAAGGCCTTCATCGGCGGCTCGCTGGCGGCTACCTTCTTCCAGGGCGTGGCCCTGGGCGCCTTCATCGAAGGCTTTGAGGTGGTCGATCGCAGCTACGCTGGCGGCAGCCTCGACTGGCTGACCCCGTTCAGCCTGTTCTGCGGCCTGGGCCTGATCGTGGCCTACGCCTTGCTCGGCTGCACCTGGCTGATCATGAAGACCGAAGGCAAGCTGCAACTGCAGATGCACGACCTGGCGCGGCCGCTGGCCCTGGTGCTGCTGGCGGTGACCGGCATCGTCAGTATCTGGACGCCGCTGGCCCACCCGGACATTGCCGAGCGCTGGTTCAGCCTGCCCAACCTGTTCTGGTTCCTGCCGGTCCCGATCCTGGTCCTGGTAACCCTTTACGGTTTGCTCCGGGCGGTGGCGCGCAACGCACACTACACCCCGTTCCTGCTCACCCTGGTGCTGATCTTCCTCGGCTACAGCGGCCTGGGCATCAGCTTGTGGCCGAACATCATCCCGCCGTCGATCTCGATCTGGGACGCTGCCGCGCCGCCGCAAAGCCAGGGCTTCATGCTGGTCGGGACCTTGTTCATCATCCCGTTCATCCTCGGTTACACCTTCTGGAGCTATTACGTGTTCCGCGGCAAGGTGACCCACGAAGATGGCTACCACTAGGGGAGCATGGCAATGACTGGCAAAGGCACGATGGACGAAGAGAAGAAACCGCTCTGGCAGCGCCTGGGCTGGTTGGTAGCGATCTGGGTCGGCAGCGTGGTGAGCCTGGCCCTGGTCGCCTGGCTGATGCGCCTGTTCATGAGTGCGGCTGGATTGAGCACGCACTAGTACGATATTTCCCATCCCGCCTCGCGGCGGATTTACAGCCCTTCGCAGCGTCAGCTGCGGAGGGTTTTTTTTGCCCTGTGGGGGCGGCTTGACCCGTGATTCAGGCGACGCGGTACTGGCCTATTTACGCGCCTTGAGCACCACGAACTTGGGCGTCGCCGCCACCTGCTCGACCCCACGGAACAAGCGCGCCAGCTTGCTGTGATAACCCAGGTGACGATTGCCGACGATATACAGCGCACCACCGACCACCAGCGCCTCGCGCGCTTGCTGGAACATCCGCCAGGCGAGGAAGTCACCGACTACCTGCTGTTGATGGAACGGCGGATTGCACAGCACCACATCCAGCGACTGCGCTGGCTGCCCGGCCAGGCCGTCGTCGGCGCGCACCGTGACTTCACGCGGGCCCAACGCCGCCTGCCAGTTTTCCAGTGCCGACTGCACGGCCATGTATGACTCGTCGACCAGGGTGTACTGCGCCTGCGGGTTGGCCAGGGCGCTGGCGATGGCCAGCACGCCATTGCCGCAACCGAGGTCCGCGACACGTGCATCGCCGAGGTCCTTGGGCAGGTGCGGCAGGAACGCCCGGGTGCCGATGTCCAGGCCTTCGCGGCAGAACACGTTGGCGTGGTTGAGCAGCACCAGGGGTGGTGCGTCGAGTTGGTAGCGGGTCGGGTAGGGCGAAACGAACGCCGGCTTGGCCTCGAAGGTGGCAATCAGCAGCCGGGCCTTTTTCTGCGCTAGCGATGCCTGCACCGGGCCGATGTATTTCTCCAGCAAATCGCCAGCAGCCCGTGGCAGGTGCTTGATCATGGCCCCGGCAACAACCTGGGCACCGGGCGCCAGTTGGCCTTGCAGGCGAATCAGTTGCTCTTCGAGCAGGGCAAGAGTCTTTGGCACGCGTACCAGTACCCGGTCGAACGGGCCTTGCCAGGTATTGCTGGCCGCCACGAAGGGCACCGCGTCGAAGGCCAGCCCGTTGCGCACCAGGTTCTTTTCCAGGGCCAGGTGCGCCAGGTGCGAATCGCCGCTGCTGAGCACCGAGACATGCGGCGCCAGGCTGATGGCCAGGGCGCCGAAGCTGTCGTTGAGCACCAGTACCCGGGTATCGGCGGCAGGTGCCTGCGCGGCCAGGTGCTCCAGCAGATACTCGTCGGCAGCATCGAAGGCTTGCAGGGGATCGTTGGCTTGTTCGGGCTGGCGAAGCAGGTCGAGTTCGGCGAAGGGGCTGGTCAGCAGGGGCATGGTGTAAGGCTCTGGGGCATTGATGTGCGTGCGCGCGGCGCGCTCTACAGGGCCGTGATTCTACCGTGCTTTGCGAAGGTACGGGGGCGTTGGCTCAGATCAGGCCACGCATCGCCGCAATGGCGATTGCGCCGGCTTTGTTGCTGGCGTTGGTTTTGTTGATGATGCTGCGGATGTGAAAGTTCACCGTGCTCTGTGACAGCGAAAGGATGCAGGCGATGTCGGCGGCGGTCTTGCCGGCGGCCGACCATTTGAGCACTTCGGTTTCCCGCTCCGAAAGGTTGTACGCCGGGGTTGCTTGCCCGGGTTGGCGGTCAATCATCAGCGTGTGCAGCAGGTTGCACAGCCAGATGGTCTGGCCGGCCTTGTCATAGAGTTCGTCTAGGTTGATTGCGCCCTGGCTGCGGGCGATGCTGAGGATGCTTTCGTTGTGACGCATGTCGTGGGCCGACTGGCTCCAGCCGTGGCGCAAGCCGAAGGATTTTGCCTCTTCGCGAAATTCCGGTGTCTCTCGGAACACATCATCGCACCACAGCAACGGCATCAGGGAGTGGTGGCAATGGGCGACGGTGGGATCGATGTCCACGTAGTTGCAACGTTGGTAGCGTTCGTTCCAGGCGTCGGGATAGTTGTTGAAGAATCGCATTTGCGGCGCGAAAGTGGCGATCTGCACGCGCATGCCGAAACACAGGTACTCCATGTCCAGTTGCTGGGCCAGGGAAACCGCCAGGTCAAACATCCGTTGTTCATCGGTTTCGGCTAGCAACTGCTCGAGTTGCTGTTCTTTCCAGTGCGGCATGGGGGAGATCTCAAGGGGGTGGATCCAAGATCTGGCAGGGTGCAAAGTAGTGTAGGAAATGTCCCACGGTTTTGTTGGGTTTTTTGGCTATAGAAATGTGAACATTTTGGCAGGCCTGTTCTTTAGCGATCTTCTTGATATCAGTTCGAAATCATTGGGCTATTACCGGTATCGTGCAGTGATTTTCTCCTGTCGCTGTTGAAGTGTTGTGACAAGGGGTTTTTCTCCCTTCGGCGTCGCTTGTGCGGCTGTTACCGCGTCCGCGGTTGATGCCACTACAAACCAACGGTGTTTATCCCACGACGTTTGCGCGACACTGGGGCATCTGTTTTTTGGAGCAAGCCATGACAGCCAGTGCTGAAAAGTTCACCCGCCAGACGCTGCTCGACGTCCAGCCGCTGACCCCCAGCCTGTTCAGCCTGCGGACCAGCCGCGACCAGGGCTTTCGTTTTCGTGCCGGGCAGTTCGCCCGTCTTGGGGTGACCAAGGCAGACGGTAGTGTGGTCTGGCGCGCCTATTCGATGGTGTCCTCACCGTTCGACGAGCATCTGGATTTCTTTTCCATCGTAGTGCCGGGCGGCGAATTCACCAGTGAGCTGAGCCGCCTGGGCGCCGGCGACAGCCTGTTGATCGATCGCCAGGCCTTCGGTTACCTGACCCTCGACCGCTTCGTTGATGGCCGCGACCTCTGGCTGCTGGCGACCGGCACCGGTATCGCGCCATTTCTGTCGATCCTCCAGGACTTCGAAGTGTGGGAGCGATTCGAGTCGATCAAACTGGTTTATTCGGTGCGTGAGGCCCGCGAGCTGGCCTACCTGGATTTGATCGCCGGCCTGGAGCAGCGCGACTACCTGGCCGAGTACGCCGGCAAGTTGCAGTTCATCCCGATCGTCACCCGCGAGCGGCATCCGGGAGCGCTGAACCAGCGCATTACCACCCTGATCGAGAACGGCGAACTTGAACGCGCGGCGGGCCTGGCGCTGACTCCGGAACATTCGCGGGTAATGCTCTGTGGCAACCCGCAGATGATCGACGACACCCGCAAAGTGCTCAAGCAGCGCGACATGAACCTCAGCCTCAGCCGCCGCCCCGGTCAGGTCGCGGTCGAGACCTACTGGTAAGCGCCAACAAAAACGGCGCCCGCAGGCGCCGTTTTTTTAGCCCTGGGTTCAGGGTTGCCGATTCTGCGACTTGAGCAGGTCGCGAATTTCGGTGAGCAGCTCTTCTTCTTTGGTCGGCACCGGCGGCAGGGTCGGCGCGGCGGCTTCTTCGCGTTTCAGGCGGTTGATGACCTTGACGCCCATGAAAATCGCGAAGGCGACGATGATGAAGTCGAGGATGGTCTGGATGAATTTGCCATAGGCCATCACCACCGCCGGTATGTCGCCTTCGGCGGCCTTGAGGGTGACCGCCAGGTCGCTGAAATCGACGCCGCCGATCAGCAAACCGATCGGTGGCATGATCACGTCACCTACAAAAGATGAAACGATTTTGCCAAAGGCGGCGCCGATAATGATACCGACGGCCATATCGACGACATTCCCTTTGACCGCGAAGGCCTTGAATTCATTGAGCACGCCCATGGTTTATTCCTTGTAACAGATGAGTTGGGTAAACGCAGTGTAATTCAGCTATGCGCTTCATGCTCCGCGCTGCTGCAACAGACTGCGGTTATACCGAATAGTTTTGTCGTTTTCTCTGCCCGCCGGGGCGTCCGAGGTCGGCTATGATGGTGCCTTTTTCCAGAGGACCGTCCCCATGGCCAAGGCCAAGCGCATGTACGGCTGCACCGAGTGCGGCGCGACCTTTCCGAAATGGGCCGGGCAATGCGCTGAATGCGGTGCCTGGAACACCCTGGTCGAGACCGTGCTAGAGAGTGGCGCGGCCGCCGCACCGAGCGGGCGCACCGGCTGGGCCGGGCAGCAGGCGCAGATCAAGACCCTGGCCGAAGTCAGTGTCGAGGAAATCCCGCGCTTTACTACCGCCAGTGCCGAACTCGACCGGGTACTCGGCGGCGGCCTGGTCGACGGTTCGGTGGTGCTGATCGGTGGTGATCCGGGCATCGGCAAGTCGACCATCCTCCTGCAGACCCTGTGCAACATCGCTACGCGCATGCCGGCGCTGTACGTCACCGGCGAAGAGTCCCAGCAGCAGGTGGCGATGCGCGCCCGGCGCCTGGGCCTGCCCCAGGACAAGCTGCGGGTGATGACCGAAACCTGTATCGAGACCATCATCGCCACCGCCCGGCTGGAGAAGCCCAAGGTGATGGTCATCGACTCGATCCAGACCATCTTCACCGAGCAGTTGCAGTCGGCGCCTGGCGGTGTTTCCCAGGTGCGCGAAAGCGCAGCCTTGCTGGTGCGTTATGCCAAGCAGAGCGGCACGGCGATCTTCCTCGTCGGTCACGTGACCAAGGAAGGCGCGCTGGCCGGGCCACGGGTGCTCGAGCACATGGTCGATACCGTGCTGTATTTCGAGGGCGAATCCGACGGCCGCTTGCGTTTGCTGCGCGCGGTGAAAAACCGTTTTGGCGCGGTCAACGAGCTGGGCGTGTTCGGCATGACCGACCGTGGCCTGAAGGAAGTCTCCAACCCCTCGGCGATCTTTCTTACGCGTGCCCAGGAAGAAGTACCGGGCAGCGTGGTCATGGCCACCTGGGAAGGTACCCGGCCGATGCTGGTGGAGGTTCAGGCCCTGGTCGATGACAGCCACCTGTCCAACCCGCGGCGGGTCACCCTGGGCCTGGACCAGAACCGCCTGGCCATGCTGCTGGCGGTGCTGCATCGCCATGGCGGCATCCCTACCCATGACCAGGACGTGTTCCTCAACGTGGTCGGCGGGGTCAAGGTGCTGGAGACGGCCTCCGACCTGGCGCTGATGGCGGCGATCATGTCCAGCCTGCGCAACCGCGCGCTGGACAACGGCCTGCTGGTGTTTGGCGAGGTTGGCTTGTCTGGCGAAGTGCGCCCGGTGCCGAGCGGCCAGGAGCGTTTGAAGGAAGCGGCCAAGCATGGCTTCAAGCGCGCCATTGTGCCCAAGGGCAACGCCCCGAAGGAAGCGCCGCCTGGGCTGCAGGTGATTGCCGTGACCCGCCTTGAACAGGCGCTGGACGCGCTGTTCGAGTAATCTTCGCATCCCGGCACGTGCAAGGCGTGCTGGGGTGAAGTTGCAACTGATTCTCACTAACGAGTAGCATACCGCCTTCTTTCCGGCCATCCACAGGGAGTTCGCGTGGCGGAGTCCGACTTGAAGCGGCTGTTCCTCAAGCACGCGAAAACCTTGCAGGGGTTGCTGACGCGCAAGGTGCGTGACCCGCAGCTGGCTGCCGACCTGGTGCAGGAAAGTTTCCTGCGCCTGGCCGAGCAACAGGGCCGCGAACGAATCGACAACACCCCGGCCTACCTGTATCGCACCGCGCACAACCTGATGATCGATCATGTTCGCCAGCAGCAACGGCGAAAGACCGATTCGGTGCCCCACGAAGCACTGGAAACCATCGTCGAGGACAGCCCGGGCCTGGACGAAAACGCCGCCACCGAGCAGCACATGCGCCGCCTGCGCCGGGCCCTGGCCGACTTGCCGCCACGCACCCAGGAAGTGTTTCGTCTGAACCGCCTTGAGGGCATGACCCACGCCGAGGTGGCGCGGGCGCTGGATATTTCCGACAGCTCGGTACAGAAGCATCTGGCCAAGGCCCTGGCCTATGTGATGCAGTGTCTTCAGGAACCAGGATGACGAACGGTTTACTGGGAAATGCGCCTTCAGACGTCAGCACTCACATAACCAGAATTCGAGAGAACCGTGTGACCAGCCAGAACTCGCCAGAGCAAGCCATTCGCGAGCAGGCCGCCGAGTGGGCGGTGTTGCGCTGCGCCGGCCCGTTGAACCCCGAACAGACGCAGGCGCTGGCGCGCTGGCTAGCCTGTGATCCGCGCCATGCCCAGGCGCTGGATTTTGCCCAGGCAACCTGGGCTGATCTCGGCCGTCTTGGGCGCATGCACCAGTCCGCGCCAATGGCAGCCCCGGCGCTGGCTCGGCCACTGGCCGGGCGTCGGCGCCGTTCACGCCTGCGCTGGGCGCTGAGTACGGCGGCGCTGCTGGTGCTGGCGGTAGTGGGCGTGGAGCAGGCGCCGAACTTGGCGCTGGCATTGCGCGCCGACTACGCCACGGCCAAGGGTGAGGTGCGCCAGGTGACGCTGCCCGATGGCAGCCAGGTCGACCTCGACAGCCAGAGTGGCATCGAGCTGGCCTATAACGACAGTGAGCGCCGCGTGCGCCTGTTGGCCGGTGAAGCAGTGTTCACCGTTGCAGCGGTTTCTGGCGCTGAACAACGGCCCTTTGTGGTCGAGCGGGCAGGGGGCAGCAGTCGCGCCCTGGGCACGCGTTTCGTGGTGGGCCCCGAGCCTGACGGCGGCACCTGGGTCGGCATGCTCGAACACAGTGTTGCCGTGACCTTGCAGGCCAGCCCGCCAGCGGGCAGTTCCGAGCAGGTGCTCAAGGAAGGCCAAAGCCTGCGCTACGACGCCGCCCATGGCATTCGCCCATGGCCTGAGCAGGACGTGCGTCGCGCCAGCGCCTGGCAGCGCGGCGTGCTGGTGTTCGAGCGCGAACCGCTGGCCGAGGTGGCCGCACAGCTCAATCGCTATCGCAGCGGTCATGTGCTGATCAGCGACCAGGCCCTGGCCCGGCGTGAGGTCAGCGGCATGTTTCGCCTGGATAACCTCGATGCCGCGCTGGCCATGCTGACTGAAGAGCTCAAGGCCAGCCGCCTCGACCTGCCCGGGCTGACGCTGATCTATTGATCGCTGCGCCGGCGATTGTCGGTCGCGCTGTTTTCCACGAAACTGGCGTTTTGACGACGATCTCAAGGCAGGGATATGGCCAGTGGTTTTCTCGCGTGTGTTGCTTCATCCATCTGTGGCGCCTTGCTGCTCGGAGTGTCCAGCACTCACGTGCTGGCGGCCGACGACCTGGTGCAATTCGATCCCGCTACGTGCGAGTTCGGCGCAAAGCTTGAGCCGTACTACGACAAGGCCATCGCCAAACGTCAGGCGTTGCCTGCCGAGGCGCAGGAAGAGGAGGTGAGCTACCCGGTCGATCTGCCCTTCCACGGCATCAAGGTCACAGCGGTGTTCATCGGCTATGAATGGCACGGGATCTACTTTGATGCGCCGCCCGAGCAGGTGCGTTCGCTGTTTCGCCAACTGGGCTACCGCGTGGCCGAAGACGGTGACATGTCGGCCAGTGGTGATGAGGTCGCGGTCACCGCATCGATCATCGAAACCAGCGACAAGGCCCGCCAACAAGGGCTGTCGGCGCTCACCTGCGGCGTCTGAAACAAGCACCCTGAAATTCTTTTGAATTTTCGTTACTGACTTTTCCCGCGTTGCACGTCTGTTTGTTGAGATTGATTTTCATTACTAGAAAACGCCAACACAGCGAGCAACAGACGTGAGCAATCAACAACAACGACGCACCCGGCCGTTCGGTCGGGTAGCCCTTGCCAGCAGCCTGATGCTGGCGGCCTGGACCTTGCCGATGGGGATCGGTAGCGTGCAGGCCGCCGAGCCCGCTCACCCGAGCCAAACTACTGCCCTGATCCGCTTTGACATTCCCGCCCAGGCGCTGGACAGCGCCGTGCTGGCCTTCGCCGAACAGGCTGGGGTCCAGGTGTTTTTCGACAGCCGCAAACTGGCTGGCCTGCGCAGTGAGGGTTTGCGCGGCGAGCACTCGGCCCAGCAAGGGCTAGGCCTGTTGTTGCGCGGTTCGCCCGTGCGCTATCGCTTCAGCGGCACTGACCGGGTCGGCCTGGAGCGGGTCAGTGATGATGGCCAGACCCTCGAGCTGGGTACCACCCATGTCGACTCCAACAGCGATGCCGACTGGGTCTACCAGACGCCGCGTTCGGTCAGCGTCATCACCCGCGAGCAGATCGACAAGCGCCCACCGCGCCACGCCGCTGACATGCTCGAAGAAACCGCCGGCGTCTACACCGCGGTCAACCAACGCGACCCCGGGCTGTCGGTGAACATCCGCGGCGTGCAGGACTATGGTCGGGTCAATATGAACATCGACGGCATGCGCCAGAACTTCAACGTCAACGGCCATCAGCAGCGCAACGGGGTGATGTTCATCGACCCGGAGTTCATCAGCTCCATCGAGATCGAAAAAGGTACCCAGGCGGGCATGGGCGGTGCTGGTGTTATTGGCGGTATTGCCAGCTTCAACACGGTCCAGGCCCGTGATTTTCTCGGCCCCGACAAGGAGTACGGTGGCCGCCTGCGCGCCGGCAACGGCATCGGTGAGCTGGGCAATGGCACAAACTTCAATGGCAGCGCATTGTTTGCCTTCGGCAATGAGCTAGGCGATGTACTGCTGGGCGTCAGTGAGCGGCACTTCGGTGATTACCGCGCCGGCACCAACAACGCTGACAACCTCGGCACCCAGATCCGCGGCAAGACCAGCTACCCCGAAGCCTGGAAGGACTGGCTGCACTCCGAGGTCGGCGAGACCGGTAGCGTCACGCGCTCGCAACTGCTCAAGCTGGGCCTGAACCTGCCCAACGACCAGCGCCTGCAGCTCAACTACATGGAAACCGACACGGACAGCAAAGACGCCTGGACCTATTACGACAATCAGACTCGGCAGTTCTATTACAAGCGCACCGGCAGCAGTGATTTCAACGCCCGCAACGCCTCGCTCGACTACAGCTACAGCCCGGACAACGACCTGGTCGATCTGAAAGCCAAGCTGTATTTCGTTTCGACCCGCCAGGATCGCTGGAACGCCGGTAATGACGCCTCGGCCAGCAGCAACAACCGCGTCGAGGCGTATGACGATCGTTTTCAGACCGATACCTGGGGTCTGCAACTGGAAAATACTTCGCGCTTCTATTTGGGGGACGCCGACAAGCTCACCTTTAACTACGGCACCGAACTCTTCCAGGATCGCTTCAAACCGAAAACCGATCGGGTCCCGGCACTCAACGAACAGGCTTTACCTTATGTTCAGGGGGCCACGCCTGAAGGCAAGCGCATCATGGCCAGCCTGTTCGGCGATGTGCAGTACGAGCATGGCGACTGGCTGACGGTCGATGCCGGATTGCGCTACGACCGTTACCGCCTCACCGGCGAAACCGGCATCACCACCTGGATGTACCCAAGGGGTGTCACGGGTGAAAACCTTCAGCGCGTGCAGACTCACCTGATCTTTGACGAAGAACAGGAGCAGGGCCGTTTCTCGCCCACCTTCGGCATTGCGCTGAAGCCCGGTGTCGACTGGATGCAGGTCTACACCCGCTGGGGACGTGGCTGGCGTCCGCCGTCAGTGACTGAAGTATTCATGAGCGGCCGTCCCCATGGTGGCGGTAGCGAGATGCTCTATCCCAACCCCTTCCTCAAGCCCGAGGAGTCGCACAACTGGGAACTGGGGGTGAACCTGTTCAAGGAATCGCTGCTGCAGGAAGGTGATCGCTTTGGCGCCAAGGTCGCCTATTTCGACACCCGCATCGACAATTTCTCGTTCATGGATGTCAACGCCGATGTGCCCGGCGCCTCTGCACTGGGGACTTCACTCGGGCGCTCGGCCTATCAGAACAACCTGGAGCAGACGCGTTTTCGCGGGGTCGAATACAGCCTCGACTACGACGCCGGGCGTTACTACAGCCAGCTCAGTTATACCCACATGATTGGCAGCAACGATTTCTGCTCCAAGCAGTTGTACATGGGCGGAGGGCAGCGCCTGGTCAGCGCCGGGACGGTGCTGCGCCCGGTGCGGGTCGGCAGCCGCGTGATCATGTTGCCAGTGCGCGTTTCGCGGGCCGAGGACGCTGCCGACCTCGATCAGACAGTCAGCTGCGGTCACATCATGGGCAACGCCAGCTACATGCCGGCAGATCGCGGCTCGCTGACGGTGGGCATGCGCTTTCTGGACCGCACCCTCGATGTCGGCGCCCGCCTGCGTTACAGCAAGGGCAATGGTGAGAACCTCAACGACCACGGCTACCGCCTGATCGACCAGGCGCAGTGGCCCAAATACAAGGTCTACGACCTGTACGCCAGCTACTGGATGACGCCGAGCCTGAACCTCGCGCTGTCGCTGGAGAACGCCACCGACGAAGCCTACTTCGTGGCCATGGGCGACACCGACAACCTGTCGCTGGCCCGCGGCCGGACCTTGAGCGCAATGCTCGAATACAAATTCTGATCCACACCGGGTTTGCCCATGTCGGGCGACACGAAGGCAGGGAATACGCCTTCGCAATCATGCAATGCAACGAGGAACCGTTATGACTCTTTCCGTTACTTACGATGCCGCCTTCTCCAGCTCGTCGATCGATGACTACCTGGCGTTCTGGACTTCGGGCTTCGTCACTGCAGGTCATGGACAAAGCAATACCGGCGGCTTCAGCAACGGCAGCCTGAGCGGCGACCAGTACGCTACCCATGGTAGCCAGGGCTCCGACTACGCATTCATCGCCGACAGCAACACTGCCAATGGTCTGCACTATGTGTTCGACCGCGGCCTGCCAGCCGGTGACAACCTCAACCACTACCTGTGGGGCGAACTGGACAACGTTTCCCTGGGCCAGGTGCTGGGCGGCGGTAGCGGTAGCGACTTCACCCTGAGCAACTACGTGGTCAGCTTCAACGGCCTGGACCTGGACGCCGCGCTGGGCGCCGGTCGTGCCGGCAACGAAGTACAGAGCGTGATCTACGGCCTGATGCAGGGCAACACCTCGGCCCTGGAAGGCGTGCTGGACAACCTGCTGGCCGGTTACGGCGTGTCTACCGACGACAGCTTCGACGTGGTCAGTGCTGCGTTGGCTGCCGGCCCGCTGAGCGTGGCCTCGGCCGATGTCGTGGGTATCCAGGCCCTGGCTGACGACTTCGCCCTGGCCGCCTGACCCCAGGTAAAAAAAAGCGAATGGAAGATCACTCCTCCATTCGCTGCTTGCTTACCCCGCCGCCTGCGTCTTTGCCGGGCCCAGGTGGCGGTGGTGCGAATTCTGCGAGCCTGCGCCGGCGAGGTCAATCGCCCGCAGGCTTGCCCTGTTGAGGACGTTCATGAAAGCCACCCGCTCCCGCCCTGGCAACGAAGTGTTGCAGGCGCTTAAGGCCTGCCGCGCCGGCTTTGCCAACATCGGCCTGTTCACTGCGGTGATCAACCTGCTGATGCTGGCGCCGGCGCTGTACATGCTGCAGGTCTACGACCGGGTGCTGTCCTCGGGCAACGAGATGACCCTGCTGATGCTCAGCCTGATGGTGCTGGGCTTGTTCGCCTTCATGGGCCTGCTGGAATGGGTACGCAGCCTGGTGGTGATCCGCCTTGGCACGCAAATGGATATGCGCTTGAACCCGCGGGTGTTCGAGGCCGCTTACCAAGCCAGCCTGGCCGGCCACAAGGGCGCGGCGAACCAGGTGCTGAGCGACCTGACCACCTTGCGCCAGTTCGCCACCGGCCAGGCGCTGTTCGCCTTTTTCGATGCGCCGTGGTTCCCGGTGTACCTGTTGGTGATGTTTCTGTTCAGCCCATGGCTGGGCTTGATGGCGCTGGTGGGCGCGGTGCTGTTGACGATCCTCGCCTGGGTCAACGAGCGCCTGACTCAGGCGCCGTTCGCCGAAGCCGGGCAGTTGGTGCAGCAGGCCGGGCAACAGGCTGGCGCCAACCTGCGCAATGCCGAAGTGATGGAAGCCATGGGCATGCTGGCGGCGGTGCGCCAGCGCTGGGCCAGCTTGCACCATGGTTTTCTCCTGCGCCAGAACCTGGGCAGCGAGCGCACGGCGGCAGTGACTGCGGTGTCCAAGAGCCTGCGCCTGACCCTGCAATCGCTGGTGCTGGGCCTGGGCGCGTGGCTGGCGATCGAGCAACTGATTACCCCGGGGATGATGATCGCAGGCTCGATCCTTATGGCCCGGGTGCTGGCGCCAATCGACCAATTGATTGCCGTGTGGCGCCAGTGGGGTTCGGCCCGCCAGGCCTATGAGCGCTTGCACAGCTTGCTCAGCGAGCAACCGCCGCGTGCGCTCGGCATGCCGTTGCCGGCACCCAGCGGGCGCTTGCTGGTGGAGCAACTCAGCGCCCTGCAGCCGGGCACGCGCAAGCCGTGCCTGGCCAACCTCGGCTTCGAACTGGCGGCCGGCGACAGCCTGGGCATCATTGGTGCGTCGGGCTCTGGCAAGTCGACCCTGGCGCGCTTGCTGGTTGGCGCGGCGACTCCGGCTGCCGGCAAGGTGCGTCTGGATGGCGCCGAGCTACAGCAATGGGACAAGGGCCTGCTCGGCGCGCACATCGGTTACCTGCCCCAGGACGTGCAGTTGTTCGCCGGCAGCATTGCCGAGAACATCGCCCGCTTGGGTGAAGTCGATTCACACCAGGTGGTGGCTGCTGCGCAACTGGCCGGTGTCCACGAGCTGATCCTGAAACTGCCCAATGGCTATGACACCCAGCTTGGTGAAGGCGGGGCGGGGCTCTCCGGTGGCCAGCGCCAGCGCATCGGCCTGGCCCGGGCGCTTTACGGCCTACCCGCACTGATCGTGCTCGATGAACCCAACTCCAACCTCGATGACTTCGGCGAACGCGCCTTGCTCGAGGCGATCCGCCAGGTCAAGGCGCAACAGCGCACGCTGATCCTGATTACCCACAAATCCAGCCTGCTGGCCGCAGTAGACAAGCTGCTGGTGCTGCAGAACAGCCAGATGCAGGCCTTCGGCCCGACCGCGCGGGTGCTGCAGGATTTGCAGCGCAGCCACAAACCAGCCGGCATTCCCACGCCTGCTCCGACTCCGGCGCTGCGCAGCGCGGCCAGCGTCAGCATGAGCTATGGCACCCCGAGATCCTGATCATGACCGCCCCTCAGTCGCTTCACGCTCAAGCCATTCCCGACAACCTGCTGAGCCTCGATGCCCGCCGTCACAGCCGCCTGGGCCGCTGGCTGGTGATCGGCGGCTTTGGCGGTTTCATCCTCTGGGCAGCGCTGGCGCCGCTGGACAAAGGCGTGCCGGTGGCGGGCAACGTGGTGGTCGCCGGCAGCCGCCAGGCGGTGCAGCATCCCACCGGCGGCACTATCGAACGCCTGCTGGTGCACGATGGCGACAGCGTCAGCGCCGGCCAGGTGCTGGTGCAGATGGACGCCACCCAGGCCCAGGCCCAGCATGATTCGTTGCGGGTGCAATACGTCAACGCCCGGGCCAGCGAGGCGCGCCTGCAAGCAGAGCGTGACGGCTTGGAAAGCATCACTTTCCCGGCCGAGTTGCAGGCACTGGTCAGCGAGCCATGGGTCGCCACCGCCCTGGAACTGCAACGCCAGTTGCGCAGCAGCCGCCGCCAGTCGCTGGACATGGAACTGGCCGGCCTGCGCGAAAACATCGCCGGCGCCGAGGCCATGCTGGCTGGCGTGCAGGGCTCGATGAGCCACAAGCAGGAACAACGCGCCGCGCTTGCCGAGCAATTGCAGGGCCTGCGCGAACTGGCCCGTGACGGCTATATCCCGCGCAACCGCCTGCTCGACAGCGAACGCCTGTACGCGCAGATCAACGGCGCGATTTCCGAAGACCTGGGCAATATCGGCCGCAGCCGCCGCCAGGTCCTGGAGCTGAAACTGCGCATGGCCCAACGTCAGCAGGAATACCAGCGCGAAGTCGGCCAGCAGCTGAGCGACATGCAGTCCAGTGCTGAAGACCTCGGCAACCGCCTGCGCAGCGCCGCCTTCGAACTGGCCAACACCCAGCTGCGCGCACCGGCCAGCGGCACGGTGGTGGGCCTGAGCGTGTTCACCAATGGCGGGGTGATTGCCCGTGGTCAGCAACTGATGGAGATCGTCCCGAGGGACGCGCCCTTGCTGATCGATGCCCGCGCGCCAGTGGAGCTGGTCGATCGCCTGCATCCGGGCCTGCCGGTGGAAATCATGTTCGTCGCCTTCAACCAGAGCAAGACTCCGCGGGTGGAAGGCGAGCTGACCCTGGTCTCGGCCGATCGCCTGGTCGATGAGCAAACCCAGCAGCCCTATTACCAGGTGCGCGCCAAGGTCAGCGATGCCGGCTTGCAGCAACTGGCCGGCCAGGACATTCGCCCCGGCATGCCGGTGCAAGCCTTCGTGCGTACCGGCGAGCGCTCGATGCTCAACTACCTGTTCAAGCCGTTGACCGACCGGGTGCATGTCGCCCTGGCGGAGGAATGATGTCGATGCGTGCGATGTGCTGCCTGCTGTTGCTGGGTGCCAGCCTTTCGGCCGCCGCCGTCGACCTGGGCGATGCCTATGCCCTGGCGGTGCGTAACGATCCGGTCTTCCATGCCGCCATCGCCGAACGCGATGCCGGCCTTGAGAGCCGCGCCATTGGCCGCGCGGCGCTGCTGCCGAACCTGTCCTACCGCTACAACAATGCCCGCAACGACTCCGAAGTGACCCAGACCAACGCCCGCGGCAACGTCACCAGCCAGCGTGACTACCGCAGCTATTCCTCGACCCTGACCTTGCAACAGCCGCTGTTCGACTATGGCGCCTGGGCCGAGTACCGCCAGGGCGTGGCCAAGGCGCTGTTGGCCGACGAGCGCTTTCGCAGCCGCAGCCAGGAACTGGCGGTGCGGGTGTTCGCCGCCTACAGCGAAGCACTGTTCGCAAACGAACAGATCGCCCTGGCCCAGGCCCAGCGGCGCGCTTATGCCGAGCAACTGCAATTGAACCGGCGCCTGCTCAAGGGCGGCGAGGGCACCCGCACCGACCTGCTGGAAACCCAGGCCCGTTACGAGCTGGCCCAGGCCCAGGAAATCGAAGCCAGCGACAACCTCGATGCGGCCTTGCGGAGCCTGCAGGCGATCATCGGCGAACCGCTGGAAGTCGCCGACCTGGCGCCCTTGAGTGGCGAATTTCGCGTTCAACCTTTGCAGCCCCTGGGTTTTGAAAGCTGGCGCGACCTGGCGGTTGCCCACAACGCCGAGCTGGCCTCCCAACGACACGCCCTGGTTGCCGCCGACTACGCCGTCGAGCGCCAGCGCGCCGGTCACCTGCCAACGTTGAGCGCCTACGCCAGCAGCGGCAAATCCAGCTCAAGCTCGGAAAGCAGCTACGACCAGCGCTATGACACCGACAGCATCGGCATCCAGATCAGCCTGCCGCTGTTCGCCGGCGGCGGGGTGTCGGCCGCGACCCGCCAGGCAGCTGCCGAGCGTGACAGTGCGCGTTTCAGCCTCGACGGGCAGATCGCCGATACCGTCAACCAGCTGCGCAAGCAATTCAATCTCTGCGCCAGCAGCACGGCGAAGATCCGTGCCTATGAACTGGCAGTCAAATCCGCCCGCGGCTTGATTAGCGCTACGCGCAGAAGTGTGGCCGGCGGTGAGCGGGTCAACCTCGACGTGCTCGATGCCGAGCAGCAGCTCTACAGCGCCCGCCGCGACCTGGCCCAGGCGCGCTACGACTACCTGCGCGCCTGGCTGCAGTTACGTTATCTGGCCGGGGTGCTGGAGCCGCAGGATTTGCAGCAATTGAATGGCTATTTTAAGAGTCGCTCGCAGGGTCTGGCGGGACGCTGAGATCAGCTTGCCGTTTGACTTGCAGCAATCAGGCGTTTGACTTGTCGTTCGCCAGGTTTTGACATAATTGCTTAGCTGCTTTGTTGGTATGTCCAATAAAAACGGGGCTTTCATGTGCTATGTTTTGACTTGCTGTGGAAGCGCTCTAGAGATAATTTGACATGCCGACTTTCAAACACCGCGAACTGGAACACCCAGCAGCTGTCATCGGCGCAACACTAGCGACTCGATAGAAAAGGCCGGTGCATGTGCACCGGCCCCGAAGATTCAACCGCTAACTCATTCAGTGTTCCGAAACCGTCTCTCGTCGCGCCGGCGGTTCTCCATGCTCGCCCTCGCTCATCACCGGCACTTCCTTGCCCTCGGCGTTGAACAGCTTGCCATCTTCGAAGTAGTCACCATCGCGCAGGGCGGAGATGTCCGAGTAGTGGATGGTGCGTTCGTAGGCGGCAGCGAACACCGACTGCTGGTCGGAGTTGCCGGTGGTGAAGTGGTTGAACACCAGGTTGAGGACGATAGCCATGATCGCTGCCGAGCTGATGCCGGAGTGGAAGATGGTCTCGAACCAGTTGGGGAACTGCGCGTAGAAGTTCGGCGCAGCGATCGGGATCATGCCAAAGCCCAGGGAGGCGGCGACGATGATCAGGTTGACGTTGTTCTTGTAGCTGACCTTGGACAGGGTGCGGATACCGCTGGCGGCAACGGTGCCGAACAGCACGATGCCGGCGCCACCGAGTACCGAGGTCGGCACTGCGGCAATCACCCGGCCCATGATCGGCAGCAGGCCGAGCACTACCAGGATCACCCCGCCGGTGGCCACCACGTAGCGGCTCTTGACCCCGGTCACGGCCACCAGGCCGACGTTCTGGGCGAAGGCGCTCTGGGTGAAGGAGCCGAAGATCGGCGCCAGGATGCTCGAGGCCATGTCGGCGCGCAGGCCGTTGCCCAGGCGTTTGGAGTCGACCTTGGTGTCGATGATTTCACCGACTGCGAGGATGTCCGCCGAGGTTTCCACCAGGGTCACCATGATCACGATGCACATCGACAGGATGGCGGCGATGTGGAAGGTCGGCATGCCGAAGTGGAACGGCGTCGGCATCGCCACCAGCGGGCCGTCGAGGACCTTGCTAAAATCAGCCATGCCCAGTGACCAGGCAATCAGGGTACCGATGACCATGGCCAGGAGGATCGACAGCCGCGAGATGGTCGCGCTGCCCAGCTTGCTCAGCACCAGGACGATGACGAAGGTCAGCCCGGCCAGGCCGATGTTAGCCATGCTGCCGAAATCCGGGGCCTTGCTGTTGCCGCCCATGACCCAGCGCGCGGCCACTGGCATCAGGGTCAGGCCGATGGTGGTGATGACGATGCCGGTCACCAGCGGCGGGAAGAACTTGGTAATCCGCGAGAACACCGGGGTAATCAGAAAGCCGATCAGCGACGCCGCCATGACCGCGCCCAGTACCCCGGGCAAGCCACCGCCACCTTCACTGCTGAGAATTGCGCCCATGGTCGCCACACCGGCGAACGACACGCCCTGCACCAGCGGCAGCTGGCAACCGAACCACGGCAGGCCGAGGGTTTGCAGCAGGGTGGCGAGGCCACCGGCAAACAGCGAGGCGGCGATCAGCAGGCCGATGTCGGCAGGGCCCAGGCCGGCCGCCTGGCCGAGGATCAACGGCACGGCGACGATACCGCCGTACATGGTCAGGACATGCTGCAGGCCATAAGCCAGGTTGGCGCCAAGGCCCAGGTTCTCGTCTTCGGGACGCTGGGCTGAAGACGTGCTAGGGGAGGACGTATTCATGGGGCAAGTTCTCAGTTTTATTGTTGTGGCGCTACTGTAGACAAGTCCTACACGGTAATGCCAGAACAATTGTATACAATTTTTAGATTTGCGTAGGAACAGTCCTACCCATGGTTTGGCTTCAGGGCTGGATGCAGATTCTGTTCCAAGAGCCACAGGCCAGCGCCACAGGGCCTCGTGCGGGCACCGTGGGGCTGGCTATAAAGCTGTCCAAACGGACAAGAAAGGTATTTGGAGGAAGGTAGGTAGGAAGCTAAGAGTTTCTAAACTTCGATCAGTTGGTGGAACTCGCGCTCCAGTTCGGTGCGATCGGCCAGATTAAGCTCGATCAGGCGGCACAGATGCTCCAGCGAAGGCAGGTCGATATGCAGGCAGATAAAGCCGAGCTGCTGTTCATCGATATGGCGCAGTTGCACCTGCATCTCGACCTGCGCGCCTTCACCCAGGTGAATCACCGCATCGAACAGCTCTTCGAGGTCGGCGTCCCAGGGTTCGGGGTATTCGATCAATATGCCCTTGAGGGAGATGTCCAGCAGGCTGACCTGCCAACGGTGTTCGCCTTGCACCAGTTCGGTGGGGGCGTCGAAGGCAATGCGTTTGAAACGTCGACGTTCTAGGTGGTCGCTCATGTTCAGGCACTCCGGGGTTCTTCCTGACTATAGCTCAGCACTTGCCAAGGCCCGCGCAAGGGCGCATAACGAGATTTGTTCAACCACGCTGGAAGGCTCTAGACCAACGTGGGGGCTGGCCTTTCCTGCCAGTATCGCTAGACTCGAAAGGCTGTCTTTTATCCACTAGCTGGAAGCAAACCATGAACAACAATAATAGCCTGCTACGCCACATTCCGTGGCTGGCGCTGGCAGTCATAGGAGCCTGTGCGCTGGGTGTGGTTGCCCTGCGTCGTGGCGAGGCCATCAACGCCTTGTGGATCGTCGTCGCCTCGGTGGCCATCTACCTGGTCGCCTACCGCTACTACAGCCTGTTCATCGCCACCAAGGTGATGCAGCTGGACCCGCGTCGGGCCACCCCGGCGGTGGTCAACAACGACGGTCTGGACTACGTGCCGACCAACAAACACATTCTTTTCGGCCACCACTTCGCCGCGATTGCCGGCGCCGGCCCGTTGGTCGGTCCTGTGCTGGCGGCGCAGATGGGTTACCTGCCCGGTACGCTCTGGCTAATTGCCGGGGTGGTGCTGGCCGGTGCGGTACAGGACTTCATGATCCTGTTCCTCTCCACCCGCCGCAACGGCCGCTCGCTGGGTGACATGGTCCGTGAAGAAATGGGCCGTATCCCGGGCACCATCGCCCTATTCGGCTGCTTCCTGATCATGATCATCATCCTCGCGGTGCTGGCGCTGATCGTGGTCAAGGCCCTGGCCGAGAGCCCGTGGGGCATGTTCACGGTGATGGCGACCATCCCGATCGCGATGTTCATGGGCATCTACATGCGCTACATCCGCCCGGGCCATATCGGCGAGATCTCGCTGATCGGCGTGGTGCTGCTGTTGCTGTCGATCTGGCTGGGGGGCCAGGTTGCCGCCGACCCGGTCTGGGGCCCGGCGTTCACCTTTACCGGCGTGCAGATCACCTGGATGCTGGTGGGCTACGGTTTCGTCGCCGCCGTGCTGCCGGTCTGGCTGGTGCTGGCGCCGCGTGACTACCTGTCGACCTTCCTCAAGATCGGCACCATCGTTGGCCTGGCCATCGGTATCCTGATCATCGCCCCGGAGCTTAAAATGCCGGCGCTGACCCAGTTCACCGACGGTACCGGCCCGGTGTGGAAGGGCACCCTGTTCCCGTTCCTGTTCATCACCATTGCCTGCGGCGCGGTATCGGGCTTCCATGCGCTGATTTCCTCGGGGACCACGCCCAAGCTGCTGGATAACGAAGTCAACGCCCGCTACATCGGCTACGGCGGCATGCTCATGGAGTCGTTCGTGGCGATCATGGCCATGGTTGCCGCTTCGGTGATCGAGCCAGGCGTGTACTTCGCCATGAACAGCCCGGCCGCGGTGGTCGGCTCTGATGTCGTCTCGGTAGCGCAAACCGTCAGCAGCTGGGGCTTTGCCATCACCCCTGATGCCCTCGAAGCGGTCGCCAAGGACATCGGCGAGCACACCATCCTGGCCCGTGCCGGCGGTGCGCCGACCCTGGCAGTGGGTATCGCGCAGATCCTTCACCAGGTGCTGCCGGGTGAAAACACCATGGCCTTCTGGTACCACTTCGCGATCCTGTTCGAGGCGCTGTTCATCCTCACAGCGGTGGACGCCGGTACCCGTGCCGGGCGCTTCATGCTCCAGGACCTGCTGGGCAGCTTCGTGCCTGCGCTCAAACGCACCGAATCGTGGGGCGCCAACCTGCTCGCCACCGCCGGTTGCGTGGCGCTCTGGGGTTACCTGCTGTACCAGGGCGTGATCGATCCGCTAGGTGGTATCAACACCTTGTGGCCGCTGTTCGGCATCTCCAACCAGATGCTCGCCGGTATCGCCCTGATGCTCGGCACGGTGGTGCTGATCAAAATGAAGCGCCAGCGCTACATCTGGGTCACCTTGCTGCCTGCGGTATGGCTGCTGATCTGCACCACCACCGCCGGCTTCATCAAGCTGTTCGACCCGAACCCGGCGGTTGGCTTCCTGGCCCTGGCCAACAAGTACAGCGCCGCGCTCGACGCCGGCCAGGTGCTGGCCCCGGCCAAGGACATCGGGCAGATGCAGCACGTGATCTTCAACGCCTACACCAACGCGGCCCTGACCGGCCTGTTCCTGTTCGTGGTCTTCAGCATTCTGTTCTTCGCCCTCAAGGTCGGCATCGCTGCCCTGGGCAAAAAAGAGCGGACTGACAAAGAGTCCCCGTTCCAGGCCCTGCCGGATGCGTAACCCAAGAGGAATGCAGTGATGTTCAACGATCTCGGTCGACTGGGTAAGTACCTGGGGCAGGCAGCCCGCCTGATGGTCGGCATGCCCGACTACGACAACTACGTCGAGCATATGCAGACCAAGCACCCGGACAAGCCGGTGATGACCTACGAGGAGTTCTTCCGCGAACGCCAGGAGGCACGTTACGGCGGCAAGGGTGGGCCAAAGTGCTGTTGAAAAGCGGCATGCAAGGCCAGTGACAAAGCTGTGGGAGCCCGGTTCGCGCCGGGCTCCCACAGTCATTTTCAGCGTTCAGGAGTATCCGCTTTGTTAGCTCCCATTCCCGTTACCGTGCTCAGCGGCTTTCTCGGCGCCGGCAAGACCACCTTGCTGCGCCACCTGCTCAAGGCCGAGCACGGCCTGAAGATCGCCGTGATCGAAAACGAATTCAGCGATGCCGGCATCGATACCCAGTTGCTCGGCGATGAGCCGGTGCAGGTCATGACCCTGGCCAACGGCTGCGTGTGCTGCAGTATCCACACCGACCTGACCAAGGCGCTGTTCCTGCTGCTCGAGCGCCTGGACAGCGGCGAGATCGCCTTCGACCGGCTGGTGATCGAATGCACGGGCCTGGCCGACCCGGCGCCGGTGGCGCAAACCTTCTTCATCGATGAAGAGCTGCGCGAGCGCTACATCCTCGACGGCATCATCACCCTGGTGGATGCCGCGCACGCCGATCAGCACCTGACCCAGGCCATTGCCCAGGCCCAGGTCGGTTTTGCCGACCGCCTGCTGGTGAGCAAGACCGATCTGGTCGACGCCGCCAGCTTCCAGGCCCTGAGCGAGCGCCTGGGGCGGATCAACCGCCGTGCGCCGATCCGGGTGGTGGAACACGGCAAGATCGATCTGGCCGAGTTGCTCGATGTGCGGGGTTTCAACCTCAATGCCAGTCTGAACGTGCGCCCGGTAGTAGCGGCGCCGAGTGTCGACCGGATCTCCAGCATGGTCCTGCGCACCGACCTGCCGCTGGATATCGACCGCCTCAGCGAGTTCATGAACCAGTTGCTTGAAGAGCACGGCAAGCAACTGCTTCGCTACAAAGGCGTGCTGAACATTGCCGGCGAAGATCGGCGCCTGGTGTTCCAGGGGGTGCTCAAGCTTTATGGCTTTGATTGGGATACCGAGTGGGCAGAGGGGGAAGTGCGCGAGAGTGTGATGGTGTTCATTGCCGACGATTTGCCAGAGGCGAAGATTCGCGAAGGGTTTGAGGCTTTGACTTTGTAGGGGCGGGCTTGCCCCGCGATGCGATGGTGCGATCACTATTGCATCGCGGGGCAAGCCCGCTCCTACAGGTACAAAAAAGCCCGGCTCTAGAGCCGGGCTTTTTCACATCACAACTGAGCTTAGTTGCCGTATACCGGCAGCTTGGCGCAGATGGCCTTGACCTTCTCGCGAACGGCGTCGATCACCGCTTCGTTGTTCAGGTCGGCGAGGATGTCGCAGATCCAGCCTGCCAGTTCTTTACACTCGGCCTCTTTGAAGCCACGAGTGGTCACAGCCGGGGTGCCGAAGCGCAGGCCGGAGGTGACGAACGGCGAACGTGGGTCGTTCGGTACCGAGTTCTTGTTGACGGTGATGAAGGCGCGACCCAGGGCGGCGTCGGCGTCTTTACCGGAGATTTCCTGCTTGATCAGCGACAGCAGGAACAGGTGGTTCTGGGTACCGCCGGAGACCACGTCAAAACCGCGCTCGATGAACACACCGGCCATGGCCTGGGCGTTCTTCACCACTTGTTGCTGGTAGGTCTTGAACTCAGGCTGCAGCGCTTCTTTGAAGCAGATGGCCTTGGCGGCGATCACGTGCTCCAGCGGGCCGCCCTGGGCGCCCGGGAATACTGCGGAGTTGAGCTTCTTCTCGATCTCGGCGTTGGCACGCGCGAGGATCAGGCCGCCACGTGGACCGCGCAGGGTCTTGTGGGTAGTGGTGGTGACCACGTCGGCGAATGGCACCGGGTTCGGGTACACGCCTGCAGCGACCAGGCCGGCAACGTGGGCCATGTCGACGAACAGGTAGGCACCGACCTTGTCGGCGATTTCACGGAAGCGTGGGAAGTCGAGGATCTGCGAGTAGGCCGAGAAACCGGCAACGATCATTTTCGGCTTGTGCTCGACCGCCAGGCGCTCGACTTCGTCGTAGTCGATCAGGCCGTTGGCGTCGATGCCGTACTGGATGGCGTTGTACAGCTTGCCCGAGGAGCTGACGTTGGCGCCGTGGGTCAGGTGACCGCCGTGGGCCAGGCTCATGCCCAGGATGGTGTCGCCGGCCGACAGCAGGGCCAGGTAGACGGCGCTGTTGGCTTGCGAGCCAGCGTGCGGCTGGACGTTGGCGTAATCGGCGCCGAACAGCTCCTTGGCACGGTCGATGGCCAGTTGCTCGACCACGTCGACGTATTCGCAACCGCCGTAGTAGCGCTTGCCCGGGTAGCCTTCGGCGTACTTGTTGGTCAGCACCGAGCCCTGGGCTTCCATGACAGCGGGGCTTGTGTAGTTTTCCGAGGCGATCAGCTCGATATGTTCTTCCTGGCGCTGAGCTTCTTGCTCCATGGCGGCAAAGAGATCGGCGTCGTACTTGGCAATGGTCAAATCACGGCTGAACATGGCGGTCCTCAAGGATCGTGCTGAAATAGGCGGGCATTCTACCTCATCAGCTTTTGTCTGGCATATGAAAGGGCATCATGTCGCAGACAAGTGGGGCTCATGAGCGACAAGCTGCAAGCTTCAAGCGGCAAGTCAAAGGCCGGACGCGTAACGCTTCTAACTTGCCGCTTGTAGCTTAAGGCTTGCAGCTTTCTGCCTATTCGAACATGAACAGGGTTTCGTTGCTGAACTGCGCCTCGAACTGATGCGCCGGCATCGGTCGCCCGAACAGGTAGCCCTGCACTTCGTCACAGCCGTGTTCACGGAGGAACTCCAGCTGTTCGTGGGTCTCGACGCCCTCGGCGATCACCGCCAGGTTCAGGCTGTGGGCCATGGCGATGATCGCCCGGGCGATCTGTGCATCCTGCTCGCCCTCAGGCAGACCGTCGACGAAGGTGCGGTCGATCTTCAGCACGTCGATGGGGAACTGCTTGAGGTAGTTGAGCGACGAATAGCCGGTGCCGAAGTCGTCGACGGCGATGCTCAGGCCGAGGTTCTTCAGGCTGTCGAGGATCACCATGGCCTCGTTGACCTCGCGCATCAGGATACTTTCGGTCAGCTCCAGCTCCAGGCATGCCGGCGGCAGGCCGGTTTCCTTGAGGATGGTGGCGATGCGTTCGCCCAGCTGGCCGTCGGAGAATTGCCGCGCCGAAATGTTCACCGACACCTTCGGCACCCGCACCTTGGCCTGGTGCCAGGCCTTGAGCTGGCGGCTGGCTTCCTTGAGTACCCAGTCGCCGACATCGACCACCAGGCCCAGCTCCTCGATCACCGGGATGAAATCCCCCGGCGGTACCAGCCCGCGCCGCGGATGACGCCAGCGCAGCAACGCCTCGGCACCGGTCAGGCGCTTGCCGTCGCCGCTGAACTGCGGCTGGTAATAGAGGATGAATTCGTTCTGCTCCAGGGCATGGCGCAGGTCGCTTTCCAGCTCCAGGCGCTCCAGGGCACTGGCGTTCATGTCGGCCTGGTAGAACTGGAAGTTGTTCTTGCCGCGCTCCTTGGCGTGGTACATGGCGGTGTCGGCGTTCTTCATCAACTGGCTGAGTTCGCTGCCGTCCTGCGGGCTCAGGGCGATGCCGATACTGGCGGTGACGAAGAACTCGCGGTTCTCCAGCACGAACGGTCGCACCAGGCTGCCAAGGATCTGCTCGGCCACGTGAATGGCCCGGTTCAGGGCCATTTCGCGGGTGGCGCGCGGTTGCAGCAGCAAGGTGAACTCGTCGCCGCCCATGCGCGCCACGGTGTCGTCGTCATCGACGCAGTCGAGCAGGCGCTCGGCCATGTCCTTGAGCATGCGGTCGCCCGCGGCATGGCCGAGGGAGTCGTTGATCGGCTTGAAGCGGTCGAGGTCGAGGAACATCAGCACCACCCAGGCCTTTTGTCGCTCGGCTTGCTGCAGGGCAGTGTGCAGGCGGTCCTGGAACAGGGTGCGGTTGGGCAAGTGGGTCAGGGCGTCGTAGTAGGCCAGGCGATGGATGCGCTGTTCGCTGGCCTTGCGCTCGCTGATGTCGGTAAAGAAGCACACGTAGCTGGCCAGGTCGCCTTCATCGTCGAGCACCGCGGTAATGCCGACCCAGGCCGGGTAATGTTCGCCGCTGCGGCGCTTGAGCCACACTTCACCTTCCCAGGTGCCGCGCTGGTGCAGTTGTTTGAGCACGTAGCGCAGGTGTGCATCCTGGTGCTCATCGACGGTCAGCAGGCTCGGCAACTGGTCCAGCACGTCGGCCACGGCATAGCCGCTGACGCGGCTGAAGGCTTCGTTGGCCTGGACGATGTAGCCGGCCGGGTCGGTAATGAGGATCGCCGAGGTCGAGTGCTCGAACACCGTGGCGGCCATGCGCAGGTCTTTCTCGGCGCGGCGCTGCTGGCTGATGTCGCGGCCCACGCCAAGGATGCCCTCGAAGCGCTCCTGGTCATCCCAGACCAGCACCAGGCGCAGCTCGATCGGGATCTTGCGGCCATCGGCGCGCAGGCAATCGAACAGGAACAGCTGGGTCGGCAACTGGGTGCGCAGCAGTTCCATCTGTTCGGGGTCGCCCAGGGCCTTGTTGACCCGCTCGACCAGGCTGTAGATACCGGTGAGCTGGGCCGGGTTGGCGATGGTCGAGTGCCAGCCGTTCTCGAAAATCCACTCCACTTCAAAGCCCAGCACCGCCTGGATCGACGGGCTGACGTAGTTCAGTTGCAACTGGCTGTCGGTGGAGAAGATCACGTCGCTGATACTTTCGGCGAGCATGCGGTAGCGCTGTTCGCTGTCGCGCAGAGACTCGCTGGCCTCGATCTGCTCGGTAACGTCCTTGCCGACGCCGATGATCCGCGTCACGCAACCTGCGCTGTCGCGGGTCAGGGCCTGCTCGCGGATGTCGAAACGCAGCCAGCGCTGGTCGTGGTGACGGAAGCGCAACTGGCAATGCAGTTGCTCGACGTAGCCCGAATCGCGTTGCTGCTGGCGCAACTGGTGATAGAGCTGGGCGTCGTCCGGGTGCAGCAGCACCTCCCAGAAATGGTCGCCCATCTGCGCAAGCTCGGTGCGGCTGTAACCCAGGGTCTGGCCGAGGTTGCGGTTGCTGAAGATCATCAGCTGGCTATGCACGTCCTGGACGTACAACTGGTCCGGCACGGTGCGCACCACATCCGACCAGAAGCTTTCGCGCTCGAGCAACGACAGCTCGACCTGCTTGCGGCTGGTGATGTCGCTGATGCTGAGGATCACTGCCTGGTAATCGCGGCGCTGCTGCGGGAAACGCACCATCAGCCACAGGTGCAGGTCGTCGCCACCGGGCACCGGCAGGCGCATTTCCAGCTCCAGCTGCTGCTGGTTGTCGAGGATCGCCCCGAGGAGCTGGATGCCGATGCCTTCGTTGCCGGTCTGCGAGCCTTCGACCAGGCGTTGCCAGGCACTGTCGCAACAGTTGACGCCCAGCAGTTGCAAGGCCACCTGGTTGACCTCGGTGACTTTCAGCTCCTGGAGCAAAATCCGCCGCAATGGCTGGTCGAAGGCCAGGCGCTGTTCCAGCGCCGGGCGGCTGCGCAGGCGATAGCGCTCGAGCTGGCCGGGCAGGCCCGAGAGATCTAGCACGCACAGGGCGACCCCGGTGCCTTCGAAGATGTCGTGATAGCGTCGGCGGCTTTCCTGCAGCAGGCGATGGCGGCGGCGCATGTTGATCAGCGCCAGCAGCGGGATCAGCGCGCAGAACAGCCCGAGCATGCATTTGCCGATCAGCGCCGGCAGCAGTTGCTGGCGGGCAAGGCCGGCATCGAACAGGCCGCGCAGTTGCCAGGTACTGTTGTCGAGGAACGCCAGCATCACGCTTTGCAGCGGCTCGTCGCTGCCGGGGGTCGGCTGGTGGCGGTTGATGATCTCGCCGGTGCGGCTGTTTTCCAGCAGCCACAACGGGTGATTGGGGCGGTCCAGGTGGTTGGTCAGGTCGCTGTAGTACCCCGGGGCCAGGCGCAGGAACCAGTAGCCGCTGGGCGCCTCGCCCGGCTGGCGCAGCAACAGGTAGACCTGCTGGTTGTCGGCACTGTTGCTGTAATAGAAGTCGCGGCCCTGGTTGAGCCGCAGCAGTTCGTCCAGTGCCTGGTAATCGGGTGTATCCTTCAGGCTGTCGGCCTGCAGGCTGCCATCGGCACCAATCCAGGCGACGCTGAGCAGCTTGGGCTGCTGCTGGCGCAGTTGCGCGATGACCTGCGCCAGTTGCTCAGGGGCAGGCGATGAGCGGTAGGGCTGGATCTGGTTGAGCGCCACCTGGGCCTTGAGCGCCATGTTCAGGCTCATGTGGTCGGCGAGCTCGGCGCTGGCGTTCAGGCTGTGCTGGTACTGGTCAGCCTGGGTATGACGGAACTGGGCGATCAACTGCCACAGCAGCAGGCCTAGCAGCAACAGCACCAACAGGGCCAGCGCGCCTTTCAATGAGCCGCGCAGCGGCGAGCCTGACGCAGTGGCCGGCTTGCGCAGGGATGACGGCTGAGTGAGATTGGTCAAACGTTGATCCTGCGGTATGGCTGGATGGCAGGTTTAGAGCTGCTGGTTGGCAAGTGCCGCGTTCCTGGCGACGGCTCCGGTTGCGCACTATAAGCCGGACGCCCGAAGGGCGGCTAGCATGCCCGCAAACGTGGCAAAGTGCCAGCCCTGTTCGTCGGCGGTTTGCCCAACCCGGCGCATTACGGTAGCTTTGGCCCTTTCCTGGGCGCCACGGCGCCCTTCATCTGTTTCGTTTCTATTTTTTCGTCTCTGACGCTAGGTTTTTCCATGGCTCAATACGTCTATACCATGCATCGGCTGGGCAAGGTTGTCCCGCCGAAGCGGGAAATCCTCAAGAACATTTCGCTGTCCTTCTTCCCCGGCGCCAAGATCGGCGTGCTCGGCCTCAACGGCTCGGGTAAATCCACCCTGCTGAAAATCATGGCGGGTGTCGATACCGAGTTCGACGGCGAAGCCCGTCCGATGCCGGACCTGAACATCGGCTACCTGCCACAGGAGCCACAGCTGGACCCGTCCAAGACCGTGCGTGAAGTGGTCGAGGAAGCGGTCAGCGTGATCAAGGACGCCCAGGCCCGCCTGGACGAGGTCTACGCCGCCTACGCCGAGCCGGATGCCGACTTCGACAAGCTGGCCGCCGAACAGGCCAAACTCGAAGCCATCCTCCAGGCCAGCGACGGTCACAACCTCGAGCGCCAGCTGGAAGTGGCCGCCGACGCCCTGCGCCTGCCAGCGTGGGAAGCCAAGGTCGAGCACCTGTCCGGTGGTGAGAAGCGCCGTGTGGCCCTGTGCCGCCTGCTGCTGTCGGCCCCCGACATGCTCCTGCTCGACGAACCGACCAACCACCTGGACGCCGATTCCGTCGCCTGGCTGGAACACTTCCTTCACGACTTCCCGGGCACCGTGGTCGCGATTACCCACGACCGGTACTTCCTCGACAACGTTGCCGGCTGGATCCTCGAGCTCGACCGCGGCGCCGGTATTCCGTACGAAGGCAACTATTCGGGTTGGCTGGAAGCCAAGTCCGATCGTCTGGCCCAGGAATCCAAGCAGCAGTCGGCCCATGAAAAGGCCATGAAGGAAGAACTGGAGTGGGTGCGCAAAGGCGCCAAGGCACGTCAGTCCAAGTCCAAGGCCCGTCTGCAACGCTTCGAAGAAATGCAGTCGCAGGAATTCCAGAAGCGCAGCGAGACCAACGAGATCTACATCCCGGCCGGTCCGCGCCTGGGTGACAAGGTCATCGAGTTCAAGAACGTCAGCAAGGGCTATGGCGATCGCGTGCTGATCGACAACCTGTCGTTCTCCATGCCAAAAGGCGCGATCGTCGGCGTGATCGGCGGTAACGGTGCCGGTAAATCGACTCTGTTCCGCATGCTGATGGGCAAGGAACAACCGGACTCGGGCAGCATCGAGATCGGTGAAACCGTGCAACTGGCCTGCGTCGACCAGAGCCGTGAAGACCTCGACGGCAACAAGACCGTGTTCCAGCAGATCTCCGACGGCTCCGACCAGCTGCGCATCGGCACCTACGAGATTCCGTCGCGCACCTACGTTGGCCGTTTCAACTTCAAGGGCGGCGACCAGCAGAAGTTCGTCAAGGACCTCTCCGGTGGTGAGCGCGGCCGTCTGCACCTGGCCCTGACCCTGAAAGAGGGCGCCAACGTCCTGCTGCTCGACGAACCGTCCAACGACCTCGACGTCGAAACCCTGCGTTCGCTGGAGGAAGCCCTGCTGGACTTCCCGGGCGCCGCTATCGTGATTTCTCACGATCGCTGGTTCCTGGACCGTGTGGCGACCCACATCCTGGCCTATGAAGACGATTCGCAGGCGGTGTTCTTCGAAGGCAACTACACCGAGTACGAAGCCGATCGCAAGAAACGCCTGGGCGAAGCGGCTGCCCAGCCTCACCGCGTACGGCACAAAAAACTGGCATGACCCTCAGGGGTTTGCACTGAAACGGGGCCTTCGGGCTCCGTTTTTTTTGCCCGAAATTTACCCCGGCCCTGTAGGAGCGGGCTTGCCTCGCGATACGGCTTAACATGTATACACTTATACAAATGCACCATTTAATTTCATAAAAACGACATTGCGCCCTGTTGCGGTGCCGTGGCTTCTTGGTAAAGTCGAGGAAAAAACATAAGTCCAACTCCATCTGGTGAATGTCTACATGATCGAATCTGTCGAAGATTTCCTCGCGCGCCTCAAGCAACGCGACCCGGCCCAGCCTGAATTCCATCAGGCGGTCGAAGAGGTGCTGCGCAGCCTCTGGCCGTTCCTCGAAGCCAATCCCCACTACCTGCAGGCCGGTATCCTCGAGCGTATGGTCGAGCCTGAGCGGGCGATCCTGTTTCGTGTGTCGTGGGTCGATGACCAGGGCAAGGTCCAGGTCAACCGCGGCTACCGCATCCAGATGAGCAGTGCCATCGGCCCGTACAAGGGCGGCCTGCGCTTCCACCGCTCGGTGAACCTTGGCGTGCTCAAATTCCTGGCCTTCGAACAGGTATTCAAGAACTCCCTGACCTCGCTGCCCATGGGCGGCGGCAAGGGCGGCTCGGACTTCGATCCGAAGGGCAAGAGCGATGCCGAAGTCATGCGCTTCTGCCAGGCATTCATGAGCGAGCTGTACCGCCACATCGGTGCCGACCTCGATGTGCCGGCCGGCGATATCGGCGTTGGCGCCCGCGAGATCGGCTTCCTGTTCGGCCAGTACAAGCGCCTGGCCAACCAGTTCACCTCGGTGCTGACCGGCAAGGGCATGACTTACGGCGGCAGCCTGATCCGCCCGGAAGCCACCGGCTACGGCTGCGTGTACTTCGCCGAAGAAATGCTCAAGCGCCAGGACCTGCGCATCGACGGTCGCCGGGTGGCCATCTCCGGCTCCGGCAACGTTGCCCAGTATGCGGCGCGCAAGGTCATGGACCTGGGCGGCAAGGTGATCTCGCTGTCCGACTCCGAAGGCACCCTGTACTGCGAAGCCGGCATGAGCGACGAGCAGTGGGATGCGCTGATGGAGCTGAAAAACGTCAAGCGCGGCCGTATCAGCGAGCTGGCCGAACGTTTCGGCCTGGAGTTCCGCAAGGGCCAGCGCCCCTGGAACCTGGCCTGCGACATTGCCCTGCCATGCGCGACGCAGAACGAACTGGACGCCGAAGACGCCCGCACCCTGCTGCGCAACGGCTGCCTCTGCGTGGCTGAAGGCGCCAACATGCCGACCACCCTCGAGGCTGTGGATATCTTCATCGAGGCCGGCATTCTCTTCGCCCCGGGCAAGGCCTCCAACGCCGGCGGCGTGGCCGTCAGTGGCCTGGAGATGTCGCAGAACGCCATGCGCCTGCTGTGGACCGCCGGTGAAGTGGACAGCAAGCTGCACAACATCATGCAGTCGATCCACCATGCCTGCGTGCACTACGGCGAAGAGAACGGCCGCATCAACTACGTCAAAGGCGCCAACATCGCCGGCTTCGTCAAGGTTGCCGATGCCATGCTGGCCCAGGGCGTGGTTTAAGCCTCGGGTTCGACGGCGACGACTTCGGGTGCTTGCGGCCTATTTGTGTCGATAGGCGCGCGCGGCGTCGCGATCCTTTTCTTCCTGCCACTGCTCATCGCGCTCATCCCAGTGACGGGCGCGATACTCCTGCAGGTCCTGGTTCTCCTGCATGGCGTGGCACTGGCGAAAGCCGTCGTCCCAGCCGGACTCGTACTGGCGGTTGTGCAGGTAGCGCGGCACGTCTTTGCGAAAGTCCCCGGCCATCACCCCGGCGGCCTGGCGACCGCTGCTGCAACCGTCCTGGAAGCCATCGGCATAGGCCGGTGGGTAACCTTGATTGATCAATTGCTCATGGGTTGTCTGGCAACCTGTGAGCACACCCATTACCACCATTACCAGCCAGTACCGCCGCATGTTCAGACTCTCCGCTTGCCAGGGAAAGTCTAGGCGGGCAATTGTCGGCGGCGTGTCAAAAGGATGTGATCAAGGTATTGGGGCCTTGCTAATAGTGATACCACTTGAGCTCCAGCATCACCTCGTTCTGCGCTGACGCAAGCTTGCTGAAGTCGCGGCTGGCACTCAAACGTACACCCAGATCGCGGGACAGCTCCCACTGCTGATTCAGACTCAGGCTACGGCGCACCTCGCCATTGGTGAAGTAGTCGGCCTTGGCCTCGACGCTCAGGTTGCCCAGCGGGTTGCGCCACAGCATCCCGGTATTGAAGCCTGCAGCCGGCGCAATGAAGCCGGCGAAGTCATTGTTGTGCTCGACGCGCACCGTGCCCAGGGCAAAGCCCAGTACGTCATCGGCCAACTGCCAGGTAGCGCCGGCGCCGCCGTTGACGTGGCTGACCAGCACCTCGTCGCCGTGCTTGCCCAGCACTCGCTCAAGCCCCCCGGCGACCTGCCAGGACCAGGGTTGCAGCAGGGCGTTGCGCGGGGTCAGCGAGCGGATGGTCGCCAGGTCCAGGCGCTGCACCTGCCAGTCGTTGCCTTCGTACTGGCGCAGCTTGAGCTGGAGGATCTCGATCTGTGCGCCAAGGGGGAAGCCGTAGGCGTTGTCGTTGAGGTCGTGATAGGCCATGCGCAGGCCATATTCGGCGTAGGCGCGATCATCGCGGCTGCCCAGGCCCAATTGCCAGGTACGTGACTGGTGGCCGTCCTCAGGCAAGCCGGGGCGCTCGATCTCAAGCTCCGGCGGCGGGTTGCGGTTGATTGCCCGTAGCAGCTCGAAGCTGCGCTTGGTCCGCGCCGGGTCGCGCTCCTGGCCGTTGGCGCGGTAACGCTCCAGGCGGTAGGCGGCGTCCTGCACCAGGGCCTGGCGCTCGCGGGGCAGGGCGGTGAACGCGGGGCTTTGCAGTTGCGCGGTGTCGGCACTGACGGCCAGCACCTGTTGCTGTTCCTCGGCCTCCAGCGGCTTGGCGCGCTCCAGCAGTTCGCGCTCGCGCGACGGCCGGTAGTCGATACGCTCGACCAGGCCGGCCTGCTTGACCGCCTTGACCGTGTCGGTGGGGATCGCGGTCAGCGGGAACTGCGAAGTCAGGTCCAGGCTCGGGCGCGCCACCTGCAGCAGCTCGAGCAGGCGGTAGGAGCAGTTTTCGTCGAAGAAGAAGTAGTCGAACTGGATCTGCTTGAGTTCCCAGACGTGCTCGACCATGCGCCCGGTTTCTTCCGGGGTCAGGTTCAGCCGGTATTCCCACAGGTCGCGGTTTTCCAGGCTACGGTACTCGGAGAGTTTCTCTTGGTAGGGCACCAGGGCGAACAGGCCCGGGTAGCCGCCCATCAGGCCCTTCCAGGCATAGAGGATGCTGTTGTCGCTGCCTTCGATATAGGCGCCGAAGTTGATCGCGTAGCTGAGCAGGGCGGTTTCGTTGCTCTGCACGTCGGCCTGGTCGATGCGTAGCAGGGTATGGCCGAACATCGACGAGGGGCTGTTGAGGTAGGCGGCCGGGAAGATCATCACCGCACTGTGCGGCGAGACGTCCTTGAACCACTGGGTGTAGTCCTTGCAGTCCGGGCGCGGCAGGTCGTCCAGTTGCAACTGCTCGCGCAGCCAGCGGGTACGTGCCGGGAACACGCACTGGGCATGTTTGTCGCCCAGGCTCGTCGGTGCGTACAGCGCCTTGACGGTGGCGCGCAGCTCCTGGTCGGGGTGATGGGCACCGTCCTGGGCAAGAAAGAAGCGTTCGTCATCGACATAGCTGCGCCAGCCGCCCAGCTTGGCCGTCTCGTAATGGCCGAGGGCGATCCAGTAGCGGTCGGCCGCCAGTTGCTTAAGGCGTGCTTCATCGAATGAAGGGGCAGCATGCAGCGGGGCGCAGGCACAGAGCGCCAGGTAGGCAAGGCGTTTGAGCATGTCGGGCAACTAAGTCTGAATGATGCCGATAGAGGTGGACAACAACCCGCCCCGGTGAAGGGGCGGGTGGGCCGAGCTTAAGCCTGGGTGACGTACTTGGCCAGGCGTGGATCGCTTTTCAGTACCGCGAGGGTGTTGCTGTGTACATCTTCAGCCGTGACATCGGCGGTCTTGAAGATGTCCTGGAAGTGTTGATGGGTAACCGCGGCGAAGTGCGCGCGATCTTCCGGTGCGACACCGAGCACCACGGCATAGGTGGTCAGTGCTTCACCTTGACCCTTGGCCATGTCTTCGGAGAGTTCGTTCATCATGCCGTTCATGGCGAACCATGATTTACCGCCATAGGTCAGCGCAGCGTTGGTCGAGCAGCCGTTGGTGCCCGAGGTCATGCCGAAAGTGGCGTTGCCGGAGGTGCCGTTGGTGGTGGATGCAAGGAAGTGGGCCGGTGTGCCGCGTTGGCCCTCGAACAGCATGTTGCCCCAGCCGCAATCCGGTCCGCCAGGGGCCTGGGCCATGGCATTGAGGGAGACCGCGGTGAACAGAGTACCCAGAAGAATCCGTTTCATAGCATTGTTCTCTTTCTAGAATTACATACCAAAGGTCAGGGTTGTCTGGCATATCTGTAGGACCAGTTGCCAGGGCGGGTCGGTTATTTACCCAGCCGCGCAGTTTGGAGTTTAGGCACGATCTAAGGGTTCCGTGATTTATTGCGAAAGATTGCCTGAAAATATTGA
The DNA here is from genome assembly GCF_024749345.1 of Pseudomonas sp. B21-009. Taxonomy (NCBI): domain Bacteria; kingdom Pseudomonadati; phylum Pseudomonadota; class Gammaproteobacteria; order Pseudomonadales; family Pseudomonadaceae; genus Pseudomonas; species Pseudomonas sp. B21-009. The sequence continues at coordinate 811,171 of NZ_CP087199.1, forward strand.
CGTAGATCGGCTTTTCGCCCCTGCGACAATTAGCAGCGATGAGCCTTGCAACGTGCACGCGCACGGCGCCAGAATGCTGACATCCGCCCCGCCGAAGTAAGGAAGCCCGATGCCCGATCCTGTCGCTGCGAGCCTGCGTCTTGCGCCCGAAGCCCTGACCCGGCCGTTTTCCGCTGAACAGTTCGCTTTTTCCACCACCAATGATCTGGAGCCTTTTCGCGGTGTGCTTGGCCAGGAGCGTGCAGTCGAAGCCTTGCAGTTCGGCGTCGCCATGCCGCGTCCCGGGTATAACGTCTTCGTCATGGGCGAGCCCGGCACTGGCCGTTTCTCGTTCGTCAAACGCTACCTCAAGGCCGAAGGCAAGCGCCTGCAAACGCCGTCGGACTGGGTCTATGTCAACAACTACGACGAGCCACGCGAGCCGCGCGCGCTGGAGTTGCCACCGGGCAGCGCCGGGGCGTTCATCAGCGACATCGGTGGCCTGATCGACAACCTGCTGGCAACCTTTCCGGCAGTGTTCGAGCACCCGTCCTACCAGCAGAAGAAAAGCGCCATCGACCGCGCCTTCAACCAGCGATACGACCGTGCCCTGGATGTGATCGAGCGCGCCTCGCTGGAAAAGGACGTGGCCCTGTACCGCGACAGCAGCAACGTTGCCTTCACCCCGATGGCCGACGGCAAGGCGCTGGACGAAGCGGAATTTGCGCAACTGCCGGAAGCCGAGCGCGAGCGTTTCCACGACGATATCGCCGCGCTGGAGGAACGCCTCAACGAAGAACTGGCGAGCCTGCCGCAATGGAAGCGCGAATCGAGCAACCAGCTGCGTCAACTCAACGAAGAAACCATCACCCTGGCCTTGCAGCCATTGCTGGCGCCGCTGTCTGAAAAGTACGCCGAGAACGCCGCCGTCTGTGCCTACCTGCAAGCCATGCAGGTCTACCTGCTGCGCACCGTGGTCGAGCAACTGGTTGATGACAGCAAGACCGACGCCCAGGCGCGCAAGCTGCTCGAAGAGCAGTACGCACCGAGCCTGGTGGTCGGCCATCACGCCAGCGGCGGGGCGCCGGTGGTGTTCGAGCCGCACCCGACCTACGACAACCTGTTCGGCCGTATCGAATACAGCACCGACCAGGGCGCGTTGTACACCACCTATCGGCAACTGCGCCCGGGGGCCCTGCACCGGGCCAACGGCGGCTTCCTGATTCTGGAAGCCGAAAAAATGCTCAGCGAGCCGTTTGTCTGGGACGCGCTCAAGCGCGCCCTGCAGTCGCGCAAGCTGAAGATGGAATCGCCGTTGGGCGAGTTCGGCCGCCTGGCCACCGTGACCCTCAACCCGCAGATGATCCCGCTGAACATCAAGGTGGTGATCATCGGTGCGCGCCAGCTGTACTACGCCCTGCAGGATCACGATCCGGACTTCCAGGAGATGTTCCGGGTGCTGGTCGACTTCGACGAAGACATCCCCATGGTCGACGAGAGCCTGGAGCAGTTCGCCCAGTTGCTCAAGACCCGCACCAGCGAGGAGGGCATGGCGCCGCTGAGCGCCGACGCGGTGGCGCGCCTGGCGACCTACAGCGCGCGCCTGGCCGAGCACCAGGGGCGTTTGTCGGCGCGTATTGGTGATTTGTTCCAGCTGGTCAGCGAGGCGGATTTCATCCGCCACCTGGCCAATGACGAAATGACCGACGCCGGGCACATCGAACGTGCGCTCAAGGCCAAGGCCACGCGCACCGGCCGTGTGTCGGCGCGGATTCTCGACGACATGCTGGCCGGCATCATCCTCATCGATACCGACGGCGCCGCGGTGGGCAAGTGCAACGGCCTGACCGTACTGGAAGTCGGCGATTCAGCCTTCGGGGTGCCGGCGCGGATCTCCGCCACGGTCTACCCCGGCGGCAGCGGTATCGTCGACATCGAGCGCGAGGTCAACCTCGGCCAGCCGATCCACTCCAAGGGGGTGATGATCCTCACCGGTTACCTGGGCAGCCGCTATGCCCAGGAATTCCCCCTGGCGATCTCCGCGAGTATCGCCCTGGAGCAGTCCTACGGTTATGTCGACGGCGACAGCGCCTCGCTGGGCGAGGCCTGCACGCTGATCTCGGCCTTGTCGAAAACCCCGCTCAAGCAGTGCTTCGCCATCACCGGCTCGATCAACCAGTTCGGTGAAGTGCAGGCGGTCGGTGGGGTCAACGAGAAGATCGAGGGCTTCTTCCGCCTTTGTGAAGCCCGTGGCCTGACTGGCGAGCAGGGCGCGATCATCCCGCGTGCCAACGTTGCCACGCTGATGCTCGACGAGCGGGTGCTGCAGGCGGTACGCGCCGGCATGTTCCACGTCTACGCCGTAAGCCAGGCCGACGAGGCCCTGAGCCTTTTGGTCGGTGAACCTGCCGGTGAGCCGGACGAAGAAGGCCAGTTCCCGGAAGGCAGCGTCAACGCCCGGGTCGTCGAGCGCTTGCGGGTGATTGCCGAGATGATCAGCGAAGAGGACCTCAAGGAGGCAGAAAAGGAGCACGCCGAGCAGGCCCTGGCCCAGGTCAAACCGTCCTGACCTGAGTGGTACGAGTCAAAAAAACGGCGCTAAATGGAACATGACCATTCGGCGCCGGTTTTTCCACGCATGGGCGGAATTCTTCTATTCTTCAGTTCAGGGACAGTGGTAGGTACAGGAAGAGACAGCCTTCACCTGAAGGCTGAACAAGGGTTTACCGAGGACCTCCGCCATGCCGCGCAGCCTCAGCCTCACCCGTCAATGCCTGGGCCTGGTGACCCGCATTGAGTGCAGCATCCGCCCATTGGCCGGTGACAACGGCATGTGGACCCTGCTGTTTGCCGCCGGCATGGCTGGCGAGCAGCCCTCTGCGATCAAGGCCCAGGGGCCGTTTCACGGGCCATTCGTGGCCGAATCGGTGCTCAACGCCATTGTCGACAGCCTGACCCTGCACGGTTACCAACTGGCTGACGATCCGCAGATCTGGTGCGTGCACCTGCAAGCGCAACTGCGCCGGATCAACGGCGAACGCGTGCATCACGTCGGCGACTTCCAGTTCCATCCGGAAACCTGAGACGCCTGCGCCGCGCCTGTGGCAGCGTGCCACGGGCTTTTTCTGTCATGGGTGGCTGTTATACTCGCGCTCGCTTTTTTGCCAACCTGACGAGTTTTCAATGGAACGTATTATCGAAAATGCGATGTATGCCTCGCGCTGGCTGCTCGCGCCCATCTACTTTGGTCTGTCGTTGGGCCTGTTGGCGCTGGCACTGAAGTTCTTCCAGGAGATCTTCCACGTCCTGCCCAACGTCTTCGCCCTGGCTGAAGCCGACCTGATCCTGGTGCTGCTGTCGCTGATCGACATGGCCCTGGTCGGCGGCCTGCTGGTGATGGTGATGATTTCCGGTTACGAGAACTTCGTCTCGCAGCTGGATATCGACGAAGACAAGGAAAAACTCAGCTGGCTGGGCAAGATGGACTCGTCTTCGCTGAAGATGAAAGTCGCAGCCTCGATCGTGGCGATTTCCTCGATCCACCTGCTGCGGGTGTTCATGGACGCGCGCAACATCGAACCCCAGTACCTGATGTGGTACGTGATCATTCACATGACCTTCGTGGTCTCGGCCTTTGCCATGGGTTACCTGGACAAGGTCACCAAGCACTGATCAGGCGTTGTGCCAGTCAAATACCGCCCGTCCGTTGCAAAACGGACGGGCGGTTGCGTTTTTGCCTTGTGCTTTGCCTGCCCCTGTACAAAAAATGAACGGTCACTCGAAGTTCCAGTAACGAGGTATCGCAATGAACCTTCAACAACTGAACACCGAGGCCAGGGCCGGTCATGTCGATGAGTTCAACCTGATTGCCCTCGAAGGCGGTGAGTTCGTTATCGAGGCCCGGGTAAGAGGCCATGCCCATCCGCTGGTTGATAAGCACGGCAAGCGTGTGCAAGTGCATTCGGTGGTCGACGCGCAGCGCCTGCTCGACGGTTTGCCCGCTGTGCCGCTGCACCTGGTGCACTGGTCGATGGATGACGAGATGTGCGGTGGCGCCGACGCCGGTGATGGCGACCTGAAAATCCCGATGCCACGACGTTCGGCCTGGTAGCTGATCTGCGCAAGCGCAGTGTGCTAGGCTGCTCGCCCTTTTCATAAAGGGCGCGGCTGTCGTGCGCCCTGCAGCGGAGCAAGCAAATGTCCGAACTCAACCTGTCTACCGACGAAACTCGCGTCAGCTACGGCATCGGCCGTCAGCTGGGTGGCCAACTGCGTGACAACCCGCCACCAGGTGTGAACCTGGACGCCATCCTGGCCGGCCTGACCGACGCCTTCAACGGCCAGGACAGCCGCGTCAGCGAAGCCGACCTGTCGGCCAGCTTCAAGGTTATCCGCGAAATCATGCAAGCCGAAGCTGCGGCCAAGGCCGAAGCTGCCGCTGGCGAAGGCAAGGCTTTCCTGGCTGAAAACGCCAAGCGTGACGGCATCACCACCCTGGCTTCGGGCCTGCAGTTCGAAGTACTGACTGCTGGCGAAGGCGCCAAGCCAAGCCGCGACGACAGCGTGCGTACCCACTACCACGGCACCCTGATCGACGGCACCGTGTTCGACAGCTCCTACGAGCGCGGCCAGCCAGCAGAATTCCCGGTCAGCGGCGTGATCGCCGGCTGGACCGAAGCCCTGCAACTGATGAACGCCGGCAGCAAATGGCGCCTGTACGTGCCGAGCGAGCTGGCTTACGGCGCTCAGGGCGTTGGCAGCATCCCGCCGCACAGCGTGCTGGTGTTCGACGTCGAGCTGCTGGACGTTCTTTAAGAACGTCAGAGGGCCTTTCGGCCCTCATCGCTGGCAAGCCAGCTCCCACAGGATTCGCTTCACATCGGTCCATTGTGGGAGCCGGCCTTGCCGGCGATGCGGTTTCAGTTCCAATCGGTTCCACCGCCAGGGCGCAACGCCCGGGCATAGCAAAACAGGAACAGGTTCCTCACCAGCTCCTTGAGCACACTCGGCTCACTTGAATTCAAACCATTGAGGTCCAGGTCGCCCTGGTCGCGCAGTTCGTCCAGTGCTTCTTCTTCAAGCACGGCACACACCTCGCCGGTTTCCCGGTGCAGGATGCGCAGGTAAGGATGGGGGCGGTCAAGCCAGGCGTCTATCAGATAAGTCATGGCTATTCTCCTTGAAAGCGTTCAATGAGAATAATTCTTATTATCAAAATAGCAAGTGCCTATTGGCGGTTTTTTCCCGCCGGTGGGTTGTCGAGGCCGCAGCGCGACCCCGAAACCCGGAAGAATCAGACCTTGCGGACGAATTCCGATTTCAGCTTCATCGGGCCGATGCCGTCGATCTTGCAGTCGATGTCGTGGTCGCCATCGCACAGGCGGATGTTCTTGACCTTGGTGCCGACCTTGACCACCAGCGAGGTGCCCTTGACCTTGAGGTCCTTGATCACGGTGATGGTGTCGCCGTCCTGCAGGACGTTGCCTACTGCATCCTTTTTCACCGCTTCGTCGCTGGCCGCTTCGGCTTCACCGGCAGCCGACCACTCGTGGGCGCACTCGGGGCAGATCAGCTGGGCGCCGTCTTCGTAGGTGTATTCGGAGTTGCATTTGGGGCAGGGTGGCAAAGTGCTCACTAAGGTTCCTCAAGACGTACAGGTACAAAACCTACATTGTATAGGGTTTTGTCCGTCAGAGGCTAATCGGGCCCATCGAGCGATGGGCCGGGGCAGGGCGATCAGTGCGTGCGGGCGACGGCGAATTCGCTGAGTTCGACCAGTGCATCGCGGTATTCGCTGGCCGGCAGCACGTCCAGGCAGGCGATGGCGCGGGCCACGTAGTCGCGGGCCAGCTTGGCGGTGTAGTCCAGCGAGCCCGAGGCTTCAACGGCCGCGCGGATGCTCTCGAGGTCTTCGATGCCGCCTTTCTGGATGGCCTGGCGGACCAGCGCAGCCTGTTCGGCGGTGCCTTCGCGCATGGTGTAGATCAGCGGCAGGGTCGGCTTGCCTTCGGCCAGGTCGTCACCGACGTTCTTGCCCAGGGTTTGCGCATCGCCCTTGTAGTCGAGCAGGTCGTCGACCAGCTGGAAGGCCACGCCCAGGTGGTCGCCGAAGGTACGCAGGGCTTCGCTCTGCTCCTCGGTGGCCTGGGCCAGGGCTGCGGCGCTGTGGGTCGAGGCCTCGAACAGCATCGCGGTCTTGCCGCGGATGACGTCCATGTAGACTTCTTCCGTGGTGCTGGCGTCGCGCACTTTGGACAACTGCAGGACTTCGCCTTCGGCAATGACCCGGGTGGCCTTGGAGAGGATCTGCATGACCGGCATCGAGCCCAGTTCAACCATCATCTCGAACGAGCGCGAGTACAGGAAGTCACCGACCAGCACGCTCGGCGCGTTGCCCCACAGGGCGTTGGCGGTGGAGCGGCCACGGCGCATGCCGGACATGTCGACGACGTCGTCATGCAGCAGGGTGGCGGTGTGCAGGAACTCGATGGTGGCGGCCAGCAGGCGCAGGTCGTCGCCTTCGCGGCCCAGGGCCTTGCCGCACAGCAGCACCAGCAGCGGGCGCAGGCGCTTGCCGCCGGCCGAGGTAATGTAGTCGCCGATTTTCGATACCAGCGGTACACGCGAAGTCAGCTGTTTCTTGATAATCTCGTCAACGGCGCTGAAGTCGTCCGCTACCGCACGGTAGAAAGCTTGGGGTTGCATCGGCCACAGGTGCTCCATAAAGGTTGCGCGGCATGCTAGGTCGCGGGTCCCGGCGTGTCAAGGCGCGCTGCCCGCGGGCCGGGGGTGGGACTTGCAAGCAAAGCGGGGCTTGCGTACAATCGCGCACCCTGAACTTCCTGGGCAGCACCTGCCTTACGCAATTGCACTGGGCCGTTCCAGCCCTATGCAGCCATGCCAGCCAATACTCTTCCTATAAAGAGCTGGGTGAGCAGGATTATCGGAGAAATACCCATGTACGCAGTAATTGTTACCGGTGGCAAGCAGTACAAAGTCGCCGAAGGTGAATACCTGAAAATCGAAAAACTGGAAATCGCCACTGGCGAATCCGTGACTTTCGACCGCGTTCTGTTGGTTGCCAATGGCGACGACGTGAACATCGGCGCTCCAGTCGTTGCTGGTGCCAAGGTTGTTGCTGAAGTGATCTCCCAAGGTCGTCACGACAAAGTGCGCATCATCAAGTTCCGCCGCCGTAAGCACCACATGAAGCGTATGGGCCACCGCCAGTGGTTCACCGAAATCAAGATCACCGGTATTTCGGCTTAATCGCCTGAATCCATTTCTGGAGAATTTGAACCATGGCACACAAAAAAGCTGGTGGTAGTACCCGTAACGGTCGCGACTCAGAAGCCAAACGCCTTGGCGTGAAGATGTATGGCGGCCAGGCTATCATCCCTGGCAACATCATCGTGCGTCAGCGCGGCACCCAATTCCACGCTGGCTACGGCGTTGGCATGGGTAAAGATCACACCCTGTTCGCCAAGATCGCGGGTAAGATCAAGTTCGAAGTTAAAGGCGCCTTCGGTCGTCGTTACGTGAGCGTTGTCGCCGAGTAATCGCGCGAACGCTGGAAAAGCCCTGTCTCGCGACGGGGCTTTTTCGTTTGTGGGGTGAGTCTCTTGCAAAGCTGTTTGTATGGGCTGCCGGCGTGGGTTGTTACTGTCGTGACGGGGCCGCCGCGCTCACTTTTGCAAGAGCCTTATGTCTTTGTGTCACTCAGCTCGTCCAGCTGACGAGAGGCGGTTTTTATGAAGTTTGTTGACGAAGTATCGATCCGGGTCAAAGCCGGTGACGGCGGTAACGGTTGCATGAGCTTCCGCCGCGAAAAATTCATCGAGAACGGTGGTCCCAACGGCGGTGACGGTGGCGACGGCGGCTCGGTATACATGGTTGCCGACGATAACCTCAACACCCTGGTCGACTACCGTTACACCCGTCACTTCGAAGCCCAGCGCGGCTCCAACGGCGGCAGCACCGACTGCACCGGCAAGAAGGGCGACGACCTGATCCTGCGCGTGCCGGTCGGCACCACGGTGATCGACTCGGCCACCCAGGAAGTCATCGGCGACCTGGTCAAGCCAGGCCAGAAGCTGATGGTGGTCCAGGGCGGCTGGCACGGCCTGGGCAACACCCGTTTCAAATCCAGTACCAACCGTGCGCCACGCCAGACCACTCCGGGCAAACCGGGTGAGCAGCGTGACCTGAAACTGGAAATGAAAGTACTGGCCGACGTCGGCCTGCTGGGTCTGCCGAACGCCGGCAAGAGTACCTTCATCCGCTCGGTATCGGCCGCCAAGCCGAAAGTCGCCGACTACCCGTTCACCACCCTGGTGCCGAACCTGGGCGTGGTCAGCGTCGACCGCTGGAAGAGCTTTGTCATCGCCGACATTCCCGGCCTGATCGAAGGCGCCTCCGACGGTGCCGGCCTGGGTATCCGCTTCCTCAAGCACCTGGCGCGTACCCGCCTGCTGCTGCACCTCGTCGACCTCGCGCCGCTGGATGAAAGCAGCAGCGCCGACGCCGCCGAAGTCATCGTCAACGAGCTGACCCGCTTCAGCCCGTCGCTGGCCGAGCGTGATCGCTGGCTGGTGCTGAACAAGACCGACATGCTGATGGACGACGAGCGTGACGAGCGGGTCAAGGAAGTGGTCGAGCGCCTGCAGTGGGAAGGCCCGGTCTATGTGATCTCGGCCATCTCCAAGCAGGGCACCGAGCAGCTCAGCCGCGACATCATGCGCTACCTCGAAGACCGCGCCGACCGTCTGGCCAACGACCCGGCCTACGCCGAAGAGCTGACCGAGCTCGACCAGCGCATCGAAGACGAAGCCCGTGCCCAGTTGCAGGCCCTGGACGACGCTCGCGCCCTGCGCCGCAGCGGGGTCAAGAGCGTGCACGACATTGGCGACGACGATGACGATGATTGGGACGAGGACGACGAAGACGGCCCGGAAATCATTTACGTGCGCGACTGATTCGTTGCAGTACACTAAACGCCGCTCTCAGGAGCGGCGTTTTGGTATCTAAAGATCTGAATAGGTTGGAAGAAGATGCGGAGCAAGGTGACGGGTGCGCAGCGCTGGGTCGTGAAAATCGGCAGTGCCCTGCTGACAGCAGATGGCAAGGGCCTGGATCGCGCGGCCATGGGTGTCTGGGTCGAGCAGATGGTGGCGTTGCATGAGGCAGGTGTCGAGTTGGTGCTGGTGTCGTCCGGGGCGGTTGCCGCCGGGATGAGCCGATTGGGCTGGGCCAAGCGACCGAGTGCGATGAACGAGCTGCAGGCGGCGGCCTCGATCGGCCAGATGGGCCTGGTGCAGGCCTGGGAGTCGAGCTTTGCCGAGCATGGCCGGCATACCGCGCAGATCCTCCTGACCCACGACGACCTGTCGGACCGCAAGCGTTACCTCAATGCCCGCAGCACCCTGCGCACCCTGGTGGAGCTGGGCGTGGTGCCGGTGATCAACGAAAACGACACCGTGGTCACCGACGAGATCCGCTTCGGCGACAACGACACCCTGGCGGCGCTGGTGGCCAACCTGGTCGAAGCCGACCTGCTGGTGATCCTCACCGACCGCGACGGCATGTTCGACGCCGACCCGCGCAACAACCCTGATGCGCAGCTGATTTACGAAGCCCGTGCCGACGATCCGAGCCTCGACGCCGTGGCCGGCGGCACCGGCGGCGCCCTGGGCCGTGGCGGCATGCAGACCAAGCTGCGTGCCGCGCGCCTGGCGGCGCGTTCCGGTGCCCACACGATCATCGTCGGTGGGCGCCTTGAGCGCGTGCTCGACCGCCTCAAGGCGGGCGAGCGCCTGGGCACCTTGCTGTCGCCTGAGCGCGGCATGCTCGCCGCGCGCAAGCAGTGGCTGGCCGGGCACCTGCAGACTCGCGGCACCCTGGTGCTCGACGAGGGCGCGGCGAAGGCTTTGCGCAAGGACAACAAGAGCCTGCTGCCGGTCGGTGTGAAGACCGTGCAGGGCAGCTTCCGCCGTGGCGAGATGGTGGTTTGCGTCGGCCCGGATGGCCTTGAGGTCGCCCGCGGCCTGGCCAACTACAGCGCCCTGGAAGCACAGAAAATCATTGGCCAGCCGTCTGACGCGATCGAGGGCCTGCTGGGCTACATCGCCGAGCCGGAGCTGGTGCACCGCGACAACCTGATTCTGGTCTGAGGAACTACCTGTGTTCAAAGGGATGATTGCAGCGGCGCTGCTGGCGTTGCCGGTAATGGCATCGGCCGAGGAGATTGGCCAGGTATCGACGGTGTTCAAGATCGTCGGGCCGAATGACCGCATCGTTGTCGAGGCGTTTGATGACCCCAAGGTCGAGGGCGTGACCTGCTATCTGTCACGGGCCAAGACTGGCGGACTGAAAGGTGGCCTGGGCCTGGCTGAAGACCGCGCCGAAGCGTCGATCGCCTGCCGTCAGGTCGGGCCGATTCGCTTCAAGGAGCAGCTCAAGGACGGTGACGAGGTGTTCAAGGAGCGCACCTCGCTGGTGTTCAAGACCATGCAGGTGGTGCGTTTCCTCGACAAGAAGCGCAATACCCTGGTCTACCTGGTGTACTCCGACCGGATCATCGAAGGCAGCCCGCAGAATGCGGTGACGGCGATTCCGATCCTGCCTTGGGCTCAGTAAAACCGAGTTGAATGCATCGCTGGCAAGCCAGCTCCCACAAGGACCAACCTGATCCCTGTGGGAGCCGGCCTGCCGGCGATGGGGCCTGAAAGGCCCCTGGAGAGGCCTCAAGCCGAAGCTTCTTCCTCTTCTACCCGCACCACTGCCTTCTCCACATCCCGACGGCTGATGTACTTCCAGTCTGCCTCGTCGATATAGATGCCGTTCGGCCCGCTGCCGCCTTCCAGGTCGATGGCGACATGCGCCGAAACCTGCGGCTTGACGCTCGCCAGAATCGGTACGAAGCCCAGCTGCAAGCTGGTTTCCAGCAGCGCTGCCTGGTTGCGTTCGTCGATGTCGGCGGCTTCGTCCAGGTAGTACGGCAGGCGCACGCGACCGGCCAGGTCGCGGTCCATCAGGTGCAGCAACAAGTACATGTTGGTCAGCGCCTTGATGGTCATGGTGGTGCCGTTGGACGCCGCACCGTCGATGTCGGTGTGGATCACCGGCTGGCCACCGACCTTGGTGATCTCGAAGGCCAGTTCGAACAGGTCCTTGAGGCCCAGCTGGTTGTGGTTGGCCGCGACCAGGCGCGCCAGGTATTCCTTGGCCTCTTCGTTCTTGTTGTCCTGCTCGGCGCTGGCGCTGAGGTCGAACACCGACAGGGTCTCGCCTTCCTCGTACTGGCCGGCGCTGTGGATGATCTGGTCGATGTGCTTGAGCGCTTCCTTGTTGGGTGCCAAAACGATGCGGAAGCTCTGCAGGTTGGAGACCTGGCGCTTGTTGATCTCGCGGTTGAACAGCGCCAGCTGGTGCTCGAGGCTGTCGTAGTCGCTGCGGATGTTGCGCAGGGTCCGGGCGATGTCGGTGACTGCAGCGCGGCGCGCCTTGCCCAGGGTCAGGGCCTCTTCGGTACGGTGCGAGTAGGCGTTGATCAGCAATTGCAGGCGGCGCTCCATGTCGTCTTCGCTGTCGAACTTGGCCACGCCCTTGAGGCGTACCTGGGCATACAGCGCCTCGATCTGGCCATCGACTCGCAGCAGGCCCTGCCAGCTGTCCTGGTAGTCGTTGAGCAGTGGCAGCAGGTTGTCCATGCTGTCGTCGACCGGTTCCATGAACGGCGTGCCGAACGGCAGGTCGGCCGGCAGCAGTTGGCGGCGGCGCAGGGCGTCGTCGAGCGTGCGCTGCTTGGCTTCCATGTCGGCGATCTGCCGGCCGACCAGTTGCAGCTTGGCCGACAGCTGCTGGACGCGTTCGGTGAAGGCGTCGCTGGAGCGCTTGAGCTCGTCCTGGGCCGCTTCCATCTGCGCCAGTTGCTCGAGCTTGTCGCCTTCCTCGGCGGACAGTGTCTCGCTGCGGCGGAAGTCTTCCAGGGCCTTTTGTGCATCCAGCACCTGTTGGTACAGGGCTTCGGTCTGGGTCTTGCTCGCGGCGCGGTCGGCGGCTACCGCCTGCTGGGTCTTGAGCTGCTTGAGCTCTTTTTCCAGGCGTTCCTTCTGGTCGCGCAGGGCAGCGCGGTCGGCCAGGGCCTGCAGGGCAGGCGGCTCGATGTGCGAGAGGTCGATGGACAGACCCGGGGCCTCGAAGCGCTCGCCCTTGAAGCCGTCGAGTACCGCTTCCAGGGATTTGACCCAGACATCGCTGTCGTCCAGCTCGATGCCGCGCTCGCCCAGCGGCAGGCTGAACAGCGCACCATTGAACAGGCGCATCAGGCGCTCGACGTCCTGCTGCGAGAACTCTTCACGCAGGCGCGCGTAGCTGTTGTTGTCGGCGTGGTCGAGCTGCTGTTTGACTGACTTCAGGCGTTTTTCCAGCTCGCGCAGACGCTCTTCGAGGTCTTCGGCGCTGAACTGGCGCGACTGCGCCAGGGCACCGGCCAGTTCGTCGTGGGCGTCCTTGGCGGCCAGCAGTTGCTGTTCCAGGACCTTGACGTCATCGACCAGGGCGAAGCGATGCTTGAGCACCGACAACTCGCCGAGCCAGCGCTGCACGCCAGTGATCTCGCGCTCCAGGCGCATCAGTTCCTGGGTGCCGCCACGCTGGTCGTTCTGCAGGCTGTCCTGTTCGTTCTTGTAGTGCTCGGCCTGGATCACCAGCTCTTCTTTGCGCGCGCTGGCGTAGTCCTGCCAGGTACCGAGCAGCGAGTCGAGCAGTGGCGACAGGCGATGCAGCTTGCCGCGCAGGATGTCGCGCTGGGCTACGCCATTGGCCAGGGCCTCGACCAGCGGGCCGGCGGCGACCAGCGAGTTGTAGTCCTGCTCCATGCGCCGTACGTCGCGGAAGGCTTCTTCGCAGGCGGCGATGTAGTCGACGCTGCCCGAACGCAGGCTGTGCTCGAAGGCGTCGAGGAACAGCTGCTTGAGCTTGGCCGCGGTGATCTCGCGCATGTGCAGCAGGTTGATGAACAGCGCGCGGAAGGTCTTCAGGCTCTGCTCGCTGGTGGAGCGCAGCGGGATCAGGGTCAGGTCCAGCGGTATCGAGGTGTGGCCGCCGACCAGCAGGCGGCGCAGCTCGTCAGGCTTGAGCTCGTAGGCTTTGAGGCCGTTGCGCTCAAGGTTGCTGAACAGCTCTTTCTGGCGCAGGCAGGTGTCGTTCTTCTGGTAGTGGGCCAGGTCCAGTTCGCCGGCATAGGCGAAGAACTGGTGACCGAAACCGCCACCCGGGCCGCGGCCGACCACGCCGATCACGTGTGGGCCGTGGGGCAGGTTGACTTCGCAGAGGATGTAGCTGGTGTCGGTGGCAAAGTAGAAGCGGCGCGACTGCTCAAGGCTGTACTTGCCGAAGCTCATGTCCGACATGCGTGCCAGGATCGGGAACTGCAAGGCGTTGATCGAGGCACTCTTGCCCAGGTTGTTGGCACCGTAGACCGACAGCGGGTGTTCCAGGGGGAACAGACCGAGGCTGTAGCCGGCGGTGTTGAGCAGTGCGAAGCGGCGAATGCCGTAGCGTTCCTGGCTCATGCGTCAATCTCCTGTTGCTCTTGCGCTATGGCTCGGGCCAGGGCGTCTTCTTCGCTTTCTTCGAACGGGCTGAGGTCCAGCGGGTCGTCGGTACGGTTGAGTTCTTCCGGGCTCTCTTCCTCGACCAGCACCGGCGTTGGCAGCGGCAGGGCGCTGTGCAGGCTGGCAGCCAGGTCGCGGTCCTGCTGCACCGACAGGCAGACGTCGAGGAAACGGTGCATCGGCGGCAGGAAGCGGTAGATGCCGTTCTCTTCGTGGGCAAAGCCGAGCTGGGTCATGCGGCGCATGATCTTCTCTTCCAGCTCGTCGGGGGTCTGTACTTCGGCCTGGATGAACAGGTCGCGGTATTTTTCCAGCAGCGAAGGCAGCTCGTCGCGGCCCAGGCTGCCGCCGTCGAGCACCGACATCGGGTCGCGGCCCTGGTCAGCCAGGTGCTCGACCAGGATGAAGGTGAACAGCGACAGGCGCTGGGCAGTCTTGTTGACCTGGGCGGCGGCCAGGTCCGGGACGAAGTAGTAGAAGCCGCGGGTGTCGCACACCAGTTCAAAGCCCAGGGCCTTGAACAGGCCGCGGTACTGGTCCTGGAAGTTCGACAGTTGGGCGTACAGCTCCGGGTCGCGGCGGCTGATGTGGAAGCCCTTGAACAGCTCGCGGAAGATCGGTGCGAGCTGGGACAGTTCGGAAAGATCAAGATGCATGGGCAGGGCTCGCAGTTGGCTCAGGCGATGGTTCGCGGCTCGATGTCAGAGCGAAGGAACGCAGGCTGACCAGGTGTTCGCGGGTGGTGTATTCGCGGCGCTCGAGGCGCGCGCGGGTAAAGCGTTTTTCCCGCGACAGGCGCGAGAACCAGTACAGCAGCTCGTCGGTGGCGCCTTCGGGCTCCTGGTCGAGCAGCCAGACCATCAGGTCCGGCAGCGGCAGGGCGTCTTCGCAGCGCTCGAGCATTTCCTTGACCGTACGCGGCGCACGCGGGGCATCGCCCTTGTGGCTCTTGTGGGCCTTGGGAAACTGCGCAGGCTTGGGCTCGAAGCGGGCCAGGGCATAGACGTAGGCTTCGACCTGGCTGGCGCTGCCGAGGAAGGTGCTCTGCGGGCGGGTGAACAGCGGCATGGCCGCCTGCGGCACGGCGTCCAGGCCCTTGCGGCGGATTACCGACAGGGCCAGGGCGGCGCCGCGGGTCACGGCGTTGTGCCGGCGCGCTTCTTCACGCAGCGGCAGCAGCAGTTCACGAGCGTGGCGCAGGGTCAGCTGGGCGCTGGTCTGCATCTCGAGGATGCGCGCGTGGGTGCGCAGGAGCATGTCATCGTCGACCAGATGGCCCAGACGGGCCTGCTCGCCGAGCAAGCGCAGCAGCACGGTCTCGACCTTGCGCACGCCTTGCTCGAAGGCGCCATCGGCGTTGACCAGCTGGATCATCGGTTCGACATATTCGTCCCAGGTCGCCAGGACTTCGGCGTAACGCTGGCGCAGGGGGATTTGCCGGTCGCTGGTCTTGGCGCGTTCGGCCACGGCGACCAGCGCCTGTTCGTCGTTGTCGAGCTTCTTCAGTACGTCGCGCACGCGCATGTCGAGCAGGCGCAGCTGGCGCGCCAGGTCATTGCCGTCGCGAATCTCGAAGGCGTCCTGGATGTGCCCGGCCAGGCGCTCGAGGTGGCGCAGGTAGGCTTCGATCTCCAGGCACAGGCCCAGGCGGTGCTCGCGGCGCAGGTAAGCGAGGAAGTCGTGGATCTGGGCGTTGAGCTCGAAACGGTTCGGGCTTTTTGCCACCGGCACCAGGATATCCAGGCGGATCCACACGTCGAGCAGGCTGGTGATGTCCTGGGGCGTGCTCTCCAGCTGCTGGGTGGCCAGTTGCTGGCGCAGTTCGGCCAGGCTCAGGGTGCCCCCGTCGAAGCGCTCGCACAACGGCTCGAGCAGGGCCCAGTGTTCGGCTAGGGCGCGCAGGACGCGCTTGGGTTCGATCATTGGCGGGTCGACTCGTTGCCAAATAAAAGCGCCGATTGTACTGCATCAGACGCCTGTCGATTCACCCCCTTGATCGCTTCAAGCTGCTGTCGGGCGGTTTTCTGCCGATCAACAGCGGCGCCGAGCGGCGAACAACGTTAGAATATCGGCCCTGACTTATCCACAGATGGCCGATCCTTCTTGTTAATCGAGTCCCGCCGCCGCGCTTATCTCAACGCCATGCAAGTGGTGCACTGGCTGCCGCGTGCCGAACTGCCGTTCGCCGCGCCGTCGCGCCCGCAGCTGTTGTTGCCGGTGGCGGCACTCGAGGAACCGGCGTTCGAGCCGCAGGAGCAGGCACCTGCCCCCGCCAGCGTTGCGCCGAGCGCGCCGCTGGTGCGTTCTGGCGAGCGCCCGAAGATCGAGATCCCGCGCCCAGGCAGCACGCCGAAAGTGACGGCCAAGGCGGTGGACGAAGCCGAAAAGCCCGTGGTTGCCAGGCCTGCGCCGGTACCACCGCCACGCTTTGCCCTGCAACTGCTGCGTGCCGGCAACTGCCTGCTGCTGGTCGAGCTTGCCACCGGCGAGCCGTTCCAGAGCCGCGACCCGTCTTACCTGCTGCTCAAGGACATGCTGCGCGCCGCCGGCCTGCCGGACAGCCCGCAGATCATCGGCGAGCCGGTGCGCTGGCCGTTGCTGGTGCGCGGCAACCTTGACCAGGGCCCGCAGGCCGCGACCGATTTCGTCCAGGGCTTTATCCAGGCCCGGCTTGAAGAGGCGCCGTGCGTCTGCCTGTGGCTGATTGGCCTGCCTGCCGTGCGCTTTGCCGGTGAGGCCGACGCCGAAGCTTATTACCGCGAGTTGCCGGTTGAAGGCCTGGGCGCTGCCTGGGCCTTGCCGGGGCTCGAACTGTTGATGGACGAGCCGCAGCGCAAGGCGCACGTCTGGCAAGCCATGCGCCGGCTGATGGCGCGCTGGAAACCAAGCAATGAGTGACACAATCAGCTTTCGCCGGATGACCGAGGCGGATCTGGATGCCGTACTGAAGATCGAATACGCCGCCTTCAGCCACCCCTGGACCCGCGGGATTTTCCTCGACGGGCTCAAGTCCTATGAAATCTGGCTGATGTTCGAAGGCGAGCAACAGGTCGGCCACGGCGTGATCAACGTGATCATCGACGAGGCGCACCTGCTCAACATTACCGTCAAGCCGGAAAGCCAGGGCAGGGGCCTGGGCCTGCGCCTGCTGGAAGAGCTGATGAGGCGCGCCTACCAGAGCAACGGTCGCGAGTGCTTCCTCGAAGTGCGCGCCAGCAACCAGTCGGCCTACCGCCTGTACGAGCGCTACGGCTTCAATGAAATCGGCCGCCGGCGTGACTACTACCCGGTTGCCGGCGGTCGCGAAGACGCCCTGGTCATGGCCTGCACCCTGTTCGAGTAACGGCTCAGGGTTCGCGCTTGCCGTCCAGCGGATCGCGCCGGGCCAGTTCCGCTTCATCCAGGCCGTTGCCGCCGCCGATGTCATCTTCGTCGACTACGCTCAAATCCCAGTCTGCCGGGTGATCCGCACCGGCTTCGCCGGGCGAGCGGGCGCCGTCTTCAGGGATCAGGGTTTCTGGCTCGAGGTCGTCGTCGGTTGGGTCGAAACCGGCATCGACATTGGGGGTATCCTTGTCAAAGTGCAGTTCTTCAACCGAGCCCATGCGGTCTTCGTCGGTGTCGATCGGGGCGGGTTGCGGGGCGTGCAGCGGGCGGTGTTCCTGGCTCATGGTCGATCCTCCTGCGGGTGGGCGTATGCGGTGGACCTGACGGTTGGCCGAAGATTCAAAGGCGTGACCTGAACGGGCCGGCGCCTGTCACAAGATGCGCACCAACCATGAGGCTTGAACATGCACGATCTACAAGAACTGATTGATAACAACGCGCGCTGGGCCGATGCGATCAAGCAGGAAGATCCGGATTTCTTCGCCAAGCTCGCGCGTCAGCAGACTCCGGAATTCCTCTGGATCGGCTGCTCGGACGCCCGGGTTCCGGCCAACGAGATCGTCGGCATGTTGCCGGGCGATCTGTTCGTTCATCGCAATGTCGCCAACGTGGTGCTGCACACCGACCTCAACTGCCTGTCGGTGATCCAGTACGCGGTGGACGTGCTCAAGGTCAAGCATATCCTGGTCACCGGCCACTACGGTTGCGGCGGGGTACGGGCCTCGATGCAGGATCGCCAATTGGGCCTGATCGACGGCTGGCTGCGTTCGATTCGCGACCTGTACTACGAGAACCGCGTGGAGCTGGCCAAGCTTGCGACCGAGGAAGAGCGGGTGGACCGCCTGTGCGAGCTGAACGTGATCCAGCAGGTGGCCAATGTCGGCCATACCACCATCGTCCAGAATGCCTGGCACCGTGGCCAGAGCCTGTCGGTGCATGGTTGCATCTATGGCATCAAGGATGGCCGCTGGAAGAGCCTGAACGCGACCATCAGCGGCCTCGACCAGTTGCCGCCGCAGTACCGCTTGCGTCCGCAGGACTGAGCCTATCGCTGGCAAGCCAGCTCCCACGGGATCTGTATGAACCGGTCCCTGTGGGAGCTGGCTTGCCAGCGATGAAGGTGATGCAATTTCAAGACTTGTTGAGCTCTCGCAACGTCCGCGTCACCGCCCCGGTATTGCACTTGGCCCCAGCCTGCTCCGGGGTCATGTTGCGAATGCTGCGAAAATACAGCTCGCAGGTCTGCTTCTTCGCCGTCACCTGCCACTTCTGGGTACAGGCCCCCAGCGTTGCCTTGGCATCCGCCGCCGGGTTGCGGCCCATGCCCGCCTGCCAGCAGGCCGCGCTCAAATCCTGGCCCATCATCTTCAGGCCGGCCTGATCGGCCTTGTCCTGGTCGCCGCCATAGTTGGTTTTATCTGCCGCATACCAGATTGCGCTCGGGTGATTGGCGCCCAGCACCGGCACCTTTTGCCCAGGCGTCGGGCTGATGCTGGCCAGGCCCAGTACATAGAGCCTGGGCCCGTACTGCTGCTCGATCCAGCTGCGCACCGGCGAGCCGAAGGCAACCATCGGCAAGGCGGCGCCGTTGCCGGTTCGGGTCATCTCTTTGACCATCTGCAGCTGATAATCCTTGAAGTAGCCATACACGCCCTCCAGGTCTTTGCCGGCGCTGGCTGGCGCGGCGATCGGGGCGATGTCGACGATGGTCTGGTAGGCCGGGGTCTGCTCGGCAGGAATGCCGTTGAAGGTCAGCAGCGTGGCCCAGCGGTCGGTGGTGTTGGAACGCAGGTAGTCCTGGGCCTGGGTCAGCGAGTAGTCCGGTGGAAAATGCAGCAGCTCGATGCTGCGGCGCTTTTCCAGGGCCATGCCCAGGGGCAGGAACAGGTTCCAGTTGTAGGCCCACTTGCCTTCGCGGTTGAGCCGGGTGGCGCCCTGGTAGGCCAGCTCGCCGGTGTCGAGCAGCGCTTGCAGGGGCTTGCTGTAGTCGCTCGGTACGCCCTGGATGTCGGCATGCAGTGAGTTGTTGTCGCGCTTGACCTTTACCCTCGCCGCGGCGTAACCGTCGCGTTGCACGCTCTGGGTCAGGTAGTGCTCCACGGTTTGCTCAAGGGTCCAGTTGCGAAAGCAGATGACGTTGCAGTTGTTGGGGTAGGCAAACAGCCGGGTCACCCGTTCCTGGCTGCCCAGGTCTATGCGGGCATCTGCCAGGGCGGCGCCGCTCAGGGTCATGGCGGCCAGGGCGAAGGTCAGTGGAGCAGTCGTGTGCATGCTTAACTCCTTGTCAGTTCCTCCCCGCAGTCGGGAGGGTTGCCATACTGGAGGAATTTCCCGGGGGTTGGGAAGGGGGAGCAGGCTGATGAAAACGTGGTGCAAGGCTGGTATCGGTGCAGGACTTTTACTGACAGCGCTCGCTGCCCGGCAGGCGCAGGCTGACGAGCGTGACCTGTACCTGTTTGCTCAGTGGGCGGGCGATCATCAGACCCGGCCCTTTCGTGAAATGCTGGTGGATGCGCGCCTGTATGGCGTGGTGCCTATCCACCAATTGCTGCGCTCGGCCAGTGACTGGCGTTTGTGCAAGGCCGAGCCGTTTGCGCTTGCGCCCGCGGCGCAGTGGCCGGCGGTGCGCTCGACCCTGCTGTTGCTCAAGACCCTGGGCGAGCAGGGCGTGCTCAAGCGCTATGAAGTGGTTTCGGCCTACCGCGACCCGGTGCTCAACCGCTGCGCCGGTGGCGCCGTGGCCAGCGCCCATACCCGCGCCTTTGCGGTCGACCTGCTGCTACCGGCCTGGGCCGACCCGAACCCGCTGTGCAGCTTCTGGCAGGCCCATGGCAAGGACTGGAACATGGGCCTGGGGCGTTACCCGTCGGGGCGCATTCACATCGACACGGCGGGCTACCGCACCTGGGGTGGCGACTTCAGTGCCGGCTCCTCCTTCTGTGCGCCGGCTACCGCCAGCAAGGCTCAGTCAAGGTGAGTGAGGCAGGCCTGTGACTGGCCGATCACCCACTCGGCGAAGCAGCGGCTTTTGTCGTCGTCGAGCAGCGTCTGGGGGCTGAGCAGGTAGTAGGCCGACTGGTCCTGGATAAAGCCGCGCGGCGCCTGCAACTGGCCGCTGTCGATTTCATCCTGGACCATCAGGCGCGAGGCCATGGCCACGCCCAGCCCGGCTGCCGCCGCCTGAATGCACAGGTAGAAGTGCTCGTAATCGGCGCGGCTACTGCCCTTGGCCGACTCACCGCTGTGACGCAACCAGGTAGCCCAGGCGTTGGGGCGCGAAGCGCTGTGCAGCAGGCGTTGGCCGGCCAGGCCGTGTTCGGGAAAGTTATGGGTGGCACTGCACACCGGGCCAACCCATTCGTCGCAGATCTTCAGTGCGTACAGATTGGCGTCCCAGCGAAAGTCATCGCGGCGCAGGGCCAGGTCGACGCCGCTGCGGGCAAAGTCGATCGGCCCGCCAGCCGCCACCAGGTGCAGGTGAATGTCCGGGTGGGCGGCATGAAAGGCCGGCAGCCGTGGGATCAGCCAGCGCATGGCGATGGTTGGCTCGCACGACAGCACCAGCACGTTCTCCCGCGCCTGTTGCTGCAGGCGGTACACCGCGCCTTCCAGTTGCTCGAACACCGACAGCGTGGTGCCGTGCAGGGCGCGGCCGGCGGCGGTGAGAAAGATCGCCCGGTTGCGCCGCTCGAACAGTTGCACGCCCAGCGTTTCTTCCAGCAGGCGCACCTGTCGGCTCACCGCACCGTGGGTGACATTGAGCAGCTCGGCGGCGCGCACAAAGCTCTGGGTTTGCGCGGCAACGTCGAAATAGCGAAAGGCGGACAGCGCAGGCAGTTTCATATCTGTGAGAAAAACTAGCGGATTTGCCTCACTATAAATCGCTTTTGGCCTTACCCGAAGCTTTCGATAATGGCGGCGTGCAGAGCTATCTGTGCATTGTCCTAGCAGATCGAGGAGCTTTACGTGAATGAACTCATAGCCGTTGCCCTGTTTACCGTGCTGGCGGTGATCAGCCCGGGCGCCGACTTTGCCATGGTGACCCGCAGCAGCTACGCCTTTGGCCGCCGCGCCGGCCTGGCGGCGGCAATGGGCATCGCCCTGGGGGTGCAGGTGCATGTGCTGTACACGGTGCTGGGCATCGCGGTGATCATCAGCCAGAGCCCGGCGCTGTTTTTGGCGATGAAGGTGCTGGGGGCGGGGTACCTGATTTATCTGGGCTACAAGTCGCTGACCAACACTACGCGGATTTCCCTGGATGGCACCAGCGCCAGTCAGCTCGGCGTGCTGGCGGCATTTCGTTCGGGCTTTCTGACCAACGCCCTGAACCCCAAGACCATGCTCTTTGTGGTCAGTGCCTATACCCAGGTGGTGCAGCCGGGCAGTTCGCTGGCGGTCAACTTCGGCTATGGCGCGTTCATGTCGCTCGCCCACTGGTTGTGGTTCAGCCTGGTAGCGGTGTTTTTCTCAAGCGTGGTGTTGCGCCGGGCCATGCTCGAGCGCCAGCGTCTGGTTGACCGGGTGATTGGTGTGGCCTTGATCGGCCTGGGGCTGGCGGTAGTGTTCGCCAATGTACGCTAAGCGGGCAGGGTAAAAATCGCAGGCAAGAAAAAAGGGCTTACCTTGCGGTAAGCCCTTTTTAGTACTTGGTGGCTACACAGGGACTTGAACCCCGGACCCCAGCATTATGAATGCTATGCTCTAACCAACTGAGCTATGTAGCCAAGTGGCGCGCATTATTCGCCTGAAACGGATTTGTGTCAACACTCTTTTTCAAAAAAATTAACGCGCGATCAACCGCTTAGCCGTAAACCGGCTCAGAAGTCGTATTTGAACGTGGTCATCAGGTTACGCGGCGCCCCGTAGTTGCCGTACGACGACGCCATCGAGTAGTACTCGCGGTCGAAGACGTTGTTGAGGTTGACCGTGGCGCTGAGGTTTTCGCTGATGTTGTAGCGCGCCATCAGGTTGACCAGCGCGTAGCTGCCCTGGTCGAAGCTGTGCAGGTCGGTGCCGACCTTGCTTTGCCAGTTGACCCCGCCACCCACGGTGACTTTGTCGAGCATGCCCGGCAGGCGGTAGCTGGTGAAGGTCTTGAGGCTGTGGCGCGGATACACGGTGGCAATGCGCTCATCCTGGTTGTCGGTGGTCAGGGTGTAGGTGTAGCCCGCCGACGCCTGCCAGCCTTCGGCCAGCTCGCCATTGAGCTCCATTTCCAGGCCTTTGGAGGTGGTGTCCTGCTTGGCGTCGTAGACGTTGTCGTGCACCCAGATCGCCAGGTTGTCCTGTTCGAGCTTGAACAGCGCCAGGCTGGAGTTCAGCCTGCCATCAAAATGACTGCCCTTGACGCCCAGCTCGTAGCCGACGCCTTGCATCGGGTCGAGCGGCTTGTTGTTCTCGTCGGTGACCCAGGAGGCCTGCGGGTTGAATATTTTGGTGTAGCTGGCGTACAGCGCCCAGGTTTCATCAAGGTCGTAGACCACCCCGGCATAAGGGATGAACACACCGGTCTCTTTACGGTTGACCTCGGTCTTCTCACCGCCGTACGGGCGGTCCTCGGTGTCACGCTTCCAGTCGATGACCCGGCTGCCGAGAATCAGGTTGAGATCGTCGGTCAGGTGCAGGCGCGAGGTGAGGTAGGCGGCGTACTGGGTTTCTTCCATTGACGATTTGCCACTGATGCTCCAGTCCGGCTTGGGCTGCTTGCCGTCCCAGTCGAAGATGTTCTCCACCGACGCACCCGGGGTTGCGTTGTAGTCGTAGCGCCAGCCGCCCCAGCTCGGTACGTTTTCGTTGTACTTGGACAGGGTGACGCCGCCGATCAGTTCGTGTTCGCGGCCGAACAGGCTGAACGGGCCGGTCAGGTACAGGTCCAGGTTGTCCTGGCGCGGGGTGCCGGAAAAGCGCACCGGCAACTGGCTCAGGCCGCTGCCGTCGGGCTGCAGCTCGCCCATGAGAAAGCCGAACACTTCGTCGAACTTGTTTTCGGAATGGCTGTACTCGATCTTGCCGCTCCAGCCGTTGCCCAGTTGCTGCTCCACCGAGGCGAAATAGCTGGTCTGTTCGTGGTCGTTGTACGACCAGTCCGGAGCCATGTTGATCGAGCGCTTGAGATTGCTGCGCTCACCCGTGCTGAAGCGGGTTGGCAGGCCGGTGCGCAGCGGCGAGTCGACGTCGGTGCGCTGGTAGCTGAAGCCCATGGTCAGCAGGGTATCTTCGCTCAGGTCGAACTCGGTGATGCCATACAGCAGCTGGCTCTCCAGCTTGTAACGGTCGACCCAGGCGCCTTCAGTCTTGTAGTCGGCGACCAGGCGGCCGCGCACATTGCCGCTTTCGGTCAGCGGCCCGGAAACATCGAAGCCGGTGCCATAGCGGTCCCAGGTGCCGGCCGAGCCGGTGACGCTGGCCTGGCCTTCAACAGTCGGACGCTTGCGGATCAGGTTGATGGTCGCCGACGGGTTGCCCATGCCGCTGATCAGGCCGCTGGCGCCGCGGACGATCTCGATGCGGTCGTACATCGCCATGCTCTGGGTGTAGTTGTCCATCCGCGTGACGGTCGGCACGCCGTCGATCTCGTAGTTCTGGATGACGAAGCCGCGCGAGTAGTAGCTGTCGGTCTCAGCGCCCAGGCCGTCGCGCACGACGATCACCCCGGGGGTCGCTTCGAGGGCATCGCTGAGATTGGTCAGGCGCTGGTCATCCAGGCGCTGGCGAGTCATGACGGTCAGCGACTGCGGGGTTTCCTGGGGTGTCAGGTTCAAGCGCGTCGAGCTGCTGGACGAGTAGGTGGTGTAAAGCCCGGTGCCTTCAGTGGTCGAGCCCGGTGCCTTGCCGGAAATGCTCATGGCATCCAGTTGCAGGGCGCTGCCCAGTTCCATCGGTAAATCGATGACAAAGCTGCTGGCGTTGGGTTGGCTCAGGCGTGCGCTGCTGCCGGCAGTCAGGGCCTGCAGTGCCTGGGTCGGGCTCATGCGGCCCTTGACCCCCGGCGACGAGCGCCCGGCCAGCTGGTTGGCGTCGTAGATCACCTGCAGCCCGCTTTGGGCGCTGAACTGGTCCAGGGCATCGGCCAAGGCTTGCGCGGGAATGTTGAAGTCCAGCGCCTGGGCCTGGGTCTGGGCAGACTCGGCGGCCTGCAGCGGCAGGCCCAGGGTTGTGGAAAACAGGCTGGCGGCAAGGATGGCGCGGGCCAGCGGCTGACGGCTGAATCGGAAATCGCGTGGGTACTGCATGTGTCCTCCCCCAGAGAATACAAACGATAATGCTTCTTATGTGGAGGTGTGACGCAGCAGCAAAGACAATTACCGAATGCCTGGGAAATATATTTTCACCGGCTTAGCGGACGATGATCCATTGTCCGGCCAGGTTGCTCACGTTGAGGTTCTGAGTGCGCGCCAGGGCATCGATGGCAGTGGCGGCCTGGTCGAGGTTAAAGCTGCCACTGACCGGGCGCCGGCCGACCTGTTCATCGATGTACAGCAGGCGGCTGCCCTGGTACTCGGCAAGCTGTTCGAGCACCCGGCGCAAGGGCACCTCACGCACCCGCAACTGCCCCTCGCGCCAGGCCAGCAGGCGTTCGGCATCGACCTTCTCGACCTGGTCCAGGCGGCTGCCGCTGAGCGTCACACGTTCACCAGGGGCGAGCATGCGTTTGTCGCCGGCGCTGCTGACCTCGACCTTGCCTTTGAGCAGCACCACTTCATCGTGATCGCGGCCGCGGCTGACCGAGAAGCGCGTACCCAGCACCTGTACCTGGGCCTCGTCGACATCGACCACGAAGGGCCGGCCATCGTGGGTCACTTCAATGAACATCTGCCCTTGCACCAGGCGCAGCGTGCGCACCGGCCCGCGCAGGTCGATATCGACGGCGCTGGCACTGTCGAGGGTCAGCCGTGAGCCATCGGCCAGCTGGATCTGCCGGCGTTCGCCAACCGCGGTGGCGACATCGCTGTTCAAGCGCTGCAGCAATGGCAACTGCAACATCACCAGGCCGCTGATCAGCAGGATGCTCGCCGCCACCGCCCAGCCCCCCCAGGAGCGTGGGGCCGTACCCCGTTTGACCTTGTGCAGGCGACGCGCGGGCATCTCCAGTTGTTGCCAGAACAGCTCGACCTCGGCAAAGGTGCGGGCATTCTCGGGGTCCAGGCGCCAGTGTTCAAAGGCCTGGCGTTGCTCCCGCGGAACATCGTGGGCGCGCAGCCGGGTAAACCAGTCCAGGGCTTGCTGTTCGCGGTCGCCAGGCTCGTTCGGATGGGCGGAATTTGGCGATGGGTTCATGGCTGGTCAGTCTTGTTTCGGTTATGCAGGGCAGCCGCGGCGCAATGGCTCAGGGCTTTGTTCAAATGACGCTCGACCGCACGCGGGTCGAGTCCCAGGCGCGCGCCGATGTCCTTGTAGCTCAATTGCTCGACCCGGGCGAGTAAAAATACCTCGCGGGTCGGCGAGGGCAGGCCGTCGATCAGGCGTTCAAGATGGTCAAGGGTATTTCCGGCCACGGCACTGCGCTCGGGTGAGGTTTCGTTGAGCAGATGCTCCAGCGCCTGCTCGTCATTGACCCCACGTACCTGGTTGCGTCGAGCATGGTCGATGCTCAGGTTGTTGGCGATGCGGTACAGAAAGGCCCGCAGGTTGCCAACCTCGCCCCGCTCGCTGTGCATCAGCCGCACAAAGGCATCCTGGAGCAGGTCGCGGGCGGTTTCCCGGCAGCGCACGCGGCGGGTCAGGAAGGCCAGCAGTTCACTGCGGTGATGCTGATAGAGCAGCGACAGGCTGCGGTTGTCCTGGTCGTCGGACATGGCGTATGCGGGCCTCGAATAGGCAGGCAGTGGAGTCTGTAAAAACGCAGCCGATGCTAACGTTATTGAGAATTATTAACAAGCACGTCAAAAGCACGTTGGTCGAAAAGAATAGTGCGCTTGCTAACGATTTCTGGATAATTGGATCCCGCCCCCCGGATGGAAGCTTTTGTCATGGCTGTGAGCACTGCCTCGTCAACGTCACCCGCCAGCACCGCAACTGCCCAGAGCAGCCCGCTGGTGATGCGTATCATCGCCGCCTGTGCCCTGGCGCACCTGATCAACGACCTGATCCAGGCCGTGCTGCCGTCGATCTATCCGCTGCTCAAGGCCAACTACGGCCTGACCTTTACCCAAATCGGGCTGATCACCCTGACCTTCCAGATCACCGCGTCGCTGCTGCAGCCGTGGGTCGGCTTTTACACCGACCGCAAGCCGATGCCGAACCTGTTGCCGCTGGGCACCCTGTGCACCCTGGTGGGGATCGTCATGCTTGCGTTTGTCGGCAGCTTCCCGATGATTCTGCTGGCGGCGGCGCTGGTGGGCATCGGTTCGTCGACCTTCCACCCGGAAACCTCGCGTATCGCCCGGCTGGCCTCCGGTGGGCGCTTTGGCCTGGCGCAGTCGACCTTCCAGGTCGGCGGCAATGCTGGCTCCGCCTTCGGGCCCTTGCTGGCGGCGGCGATCATCATCCCCTTCGGCCAGAGCAATGTGGCCTGGTTCGGCCTGTTCGCGGTCTGCGCCGTGCTGGTCACCTACGGCCTGAGCCGCTGGTACAAGGAACACCTCAACCTGTTCAAGGCCAAGCAGGGCCAGCGCGCCACCCATGGCCTTTCCCGCCAGCGGGTGATCGGCGCTCTGGTGGTGCTGGGGCTGCTGGTGTTCTCCAAGTACTTCTACATGTCCAGCCTCACCAGCTACTTCACCTTCTACCTGATCGAGAAGTTCGACCTGTCGGTGGCCAGCTCGCAGCTGTACCTGTTCCTGTTCCTCGGCGCGGTAGCGGCCGGGACCTTCTTTGGCGGCCCGATCGGTGACCGCATCGGGCGCAAGGCGGTGATCTGGTTCTCGATCCTCGGCGTTGCGCCGTTCACCCTGATGCTGCCTTATGCCGACCTGTTCTGGACCAGCGTGCTCAGCGTGATCATCGGCTTCATTCTCGCCTCGGCATTCTCGGCCATCGTCGTCTACGCCCAGGAGCTGGTGCCGGGTAACGTCGGCATGATCGCCGGGATCTTCTTCGGCCTGATGTTCGGTTTTGGCGGCATCGGCGCGGCGGCGCTGGGTTATCTGGCCGACCTCAAGGGCATCGAGTACGTCTACAGCCTGTGCTCGTTCCTGCCGCTGTTCGGCCTGCTGGCGATCCTGCTGCCGTCCACCGGCAAGCGCTGAAGGCTCAAGGACGGGCTATTGACGGGTGGCACGGGTTCTCCTAGAGTGCCGCCCATCCTTTACGGTGTAACCGACGTATGAGCCGCTTCAGCCACACATTCGCGCATCGCCAGCCGGTCGTCCTGACCCGCTGCTGCGACTGGCCGAGCGATACCGTCCTCAAGCGTCGGCGCAGTGTGCTGTTCGCCTTTACCTTCTCGCCTCACCGCCCCACCTCCTGACCTGGCAGCTGCATGCCCGGCGTTCTGCCGTGGCTGGCGCGCCTGTATGCAAATCTTATTACGGTCATGTATGCGCCTGCGCAGGTGCGATGTCGTGCTTTGCGCCGGTGAGTTCGGAGTGGTGATGAATACGCGTTTGTTGCTGGGCTTGTTGTTTGCGGTTTCGGTAGTCGGTTTCAGCCTCGGGGCGAGTTTGCCATTGGTGTCGCTGCGTTTGCTCGACGCAGGTGCCAGTACCTTGCAGATCGGTATCGTCTCGGCGATTCCGGCGGCGGGGATGATGCTCTCGGCGTTCATGGTCGATGCCTGCTGCCGGCACCTGACCCGGCGCACCATCTACCTGCTGTGTTTCGGCCTGTGCACCTTGAGCATCGGCCTGCTCGAATGGGGCTTTTCCTCGCTCTACCTGCTTGCCCTGTTGCGCCTGGCGCTGGGGATCGGCATGGGCATTGCCATCATTCTCGGCGAGTCGTGGGTCAACGAGCTGAGCCCGGAACACAACCGCGGCAAGATCATGGCCCTGTACGCCACCGCCTTTACCGGCTTCCAGATGCTCGGCCCGGCGATGCTGGCGCTGCTCGGCGCGCAGAGCACCTGGGTGACCACGGTGGTAACAGGTTGCTATGGCCTGGCGCTGCTGTGCATCGTGCTGACGGTGCCCAATGACCACGTCGAGCATGGCGAAGAGGGCGGCAAGAGCTTTTCCCTGGCGGGCTTTTTCCGCGTGGCGCCGGCCTTGTGCATGGGCGTGCTGTTCTTCTCGTTCTTCGACGCGGTGATCCTTTCGCTGCTGCCGGTGTATGCCACCAACCATGCCTACGCCGTGGGCGTCGCAGCGTTGATGGTGACGGTGATTCTTACCGGCGACATGCTCTTCCAGTTGCCGATCGGCTGGTTGGCCGACCGCTGCGAGCGCACCACCGTACACCTGGTGTGCGGTGTGGTGGCGATGCTGATCGGCCTGGCGCTGCCATGGCTGATCGGTATGCAATGGCTGCTGTGGCCGGCCTTGGTGGTGCTCGGCGCGGTGGCCGGTGGGGTCTATACCCTGGCGTTGGTGCTGATCGGCCAGCAGTTCAAGGGCCAGGACCTGGTCACTGCCAACGCCAGCGTCGGCCTGCTCTGGGGTGTCGGCAGCCTGCTCGGGCCGCTGCTCAGTGGTGCGGCCATGGACGTCGCTCCCCATGGCCTGCCGATGGCGCTGACGGCCATGGCCGCGCTGTTCGTGGTATTCGCCCGCAGCGCCCGGCGCCGGGCCTTCCGCGCCCAGCGTGCCGGGCAGGGCGCTGCCTAGCACGCTTGGCGCTTCAGAAGCGCTCAGGCACCATGCGCGAGGTGTAGCGGGTGCTCTTGTAGCGGCCGATCTTGCCGCGCTTGGGCAGCTCGATCTTCTGTTTGTGGGTGATGTCCTCGTAGGGCACCTGCTTGAGAAAGTGGCTGATGATGTTCAGGCGCACCCGCCGCTTGTCTTCGGAAACCGCCACATACCAGGGGGCCCAGGAGGTGTCGGAGGCGGCGAACATGTCATCCCGTGCGCGGGTGTAGTCGTCCCAGCGGGTGAAGGACTTGAGGTCCATCGGCGTCAGCTTCCAGATCTTGCGCCCGTCGGTAATGCGCTCCTTAAGGCGCCGCTCCTGCTCTTGAGGACTGACTTCCAGCCAGTACTTGACCAGCACGATGCCGGACTCGACCAGCATCTTTTCGAACGATGGCACCACTGACAGGAACTTGCTGGACTGCTCTTCGGTACAAAAGCCCATCACCCGCTCGACGCCGGCGCGGTTGTACCAGCTGCGGTCGAAGATCACCACTTCGCCGGCCGAGGGCATGTGCTGTATGTAGCGCTGGGCGTACATCTGGCTTTTTTCCCGTTCGGTCGGTGCTGGCAGCGCCACCACGCGAAACACCCGCGGGCTGACGCGCTCGGTGATGGCCTTGATGGTGCCGCCCTTGCCGGCGCCGTCGCGGCCTTCGAAGACAATACAGACCTTCAAACCCTTGGCCACCACCCACTGTTGCAACTTGACCAGCTCGATGTGCAGGGCCTTGAGGGCTTGCTCGTATTCTTTACGGGGGAGGCGTTCGCTGCTGTCTTGCTTTTCCTTTTTCTTAGCCATGCGCCGATACCTGATCTGTGGACAAGAGCCGTTTGAATGCGGCTTTGAGTATAGATCCAGGTATTGGCCCGCGTTTGCTCATGGCGCAGGCAAAGAAAAACCCCTTGAGGCATGACCTCAAGGGGTTTCGGGCTGCTGGCAGCGGGTCAGACGTTGAAGCGGAAGTGCATCACGTCACCGTCCTTGACGATGTAGTCCTTGCCTTCCAGACGCCATTTACCGGCTTCTTTCGCGCCGCTTTCACCCTTGTACTGGATGAAGTCGTCGTAGGCGACCACTTCGGCACGGATGAAGCCTTTCTCGAAGTCGGTGTGGATCACGCCGGCCGCCTGCGGGGCGGTGGCGCCGACGCGCACGGTCCAGGCGCGGACTTCCTGCACGCCGGCAGTGAAGTAGGTCTGCAGGTTGAGCAGCGAGTAACCGGC
Source organism: Pseudomonas sp. B21-009 (assembly GCF_024749345.1). NCBI lineage: Bacteria > Pseudomonadati > Pseudomonadota > Gammaproteobacteria > Pseudomonadales > Pseudomonadaceae > Pseudomonas > Pseudomonas sp. B21-009. Next base: position 841,103 of record NZ_CP087199.1, read on the forward strand.
GCGGATCACGCGGTTCAGGCCTGGCTCTTCGAGGCCCAGGGCTTCGAGGAACATGTCCTTCTCTTCACCGTCGTCGAGCTCGGCGATCTCGGCTTCGATCTTGTTGCACACCGGCACCACGATCGCACCTTCTTCTTCGGCAATGGCCTTGACCACGTCCAGGTGCGGGTTGTTGTCGAAACCGTCTTCGGCAACGTTGGCGATGTACATCACAGGCTTGCTGGTCAGCAGGTGGAAGCCGCGGATCAGGGCCTTCTCGTCGTCTGCCATGTTCTTCATCAGGCTGCGCGCAGGCTTGCCTTCGGTGAAGTGCGGGATCAGTTTTTCGAGGATGGCTTTCTGCGCCAGGGCGTCCTTGTCACCACCCTTGGCGTTGCGCGCAACCTTCTGCAGTTGCTTCTCGCAGCTGTCGAGGTCGGCGAAGATCAGTTCCAGGTCGATGATCTCGATGTCGCGCTTGGGGTTGACGCTGTTGGAGACGTGAATCACGTTCTCGTCTTCGAAGCAGCGCACCACGTGGGCGATGGCGTCGGTCTCGCGGATGTTGGCGAGGAACTTGTTGCCCAGGCCTTCACCTTTCGAGGCACCGGCAACCAGGCCGGCGATGTCGACGAATTCCATGGTGGTCGGCAGCACGCGGTTCGGCTTGACGATGGCCGCCAGCGCGTCCAGGCGTGCATCGGGCATCGGCACGATGCCGCTGTTCGGCTCGATGGTGCAGAACGGGAAGTTCTCAGCGGCGATGCCGGATTTGGTCAGGGCGTTGAACAGGGTGGACTTGCCGACGTTGGGCAGGCCGACGATGCCGCAATTGAAACCCATGGTGAATCCCTCTTCGTGGAGTCAGGCCTTTTGGCTGTGCAGCTCTCTCATCGCACGCGTCCAGTCGCCGGCGAGGATGTCCGGCAGCACGCCGAGGGCAAAATCGATACTGGCGTCCAGCTTCTCCTGCTCGGCGCGTGGCGCCTTGCCGAGGACGAAACCGGAGACCCTGCTGCTGTCACCCGGGTGGCCGATGCCAAGCCGCAGACGGTGAAAGTCATTCTGGTTGCCGAGCTGGGCGATGATGTCGCGCAGCCCGTTGTGCCCGCCATGGCCGCCGCCCTTTTTGAGCTTGGCGACGCCGGGAGGCAGGTCGAGTTCGTCGTGGGCCACCAGGATGGCATCTGGCGGGATGCGGAAAAAGTTCGCCAGTGCAGCAACGGCCTGGCCGCTGCGGTTCATGTAGGTGGTCGGGATCAGCAGACGAACGTCGTTGCCCTGATGGCTGAATTTAGCCGTCAGGCCGAAATACTTGCGGTCAGCGGTCAGGTTGACGCGCTGGGCGCTGGCAATGCGTTCTACGAAAAGAGCCCCTGCGTTATGCCGGGTCTGTTCGTATTCGGGGCCGGGGTTTCCCAGGCCGACGATCAGTTGGATGGCGGTCACGTCAGGGGCTCTTCCTTGGAGTTGTGGGTTACAGTGCGGGGCACTGTAACCCGGTCAACGCCGGCGTGCTGAGTAGATTACTCGGCAGCGCCTTCTGCAGCTTCAGGCGCAACACGCGGAGCGTGAACGTTGGCAACAGCCAGGTCGTTACCGTGAGCCAGAGCGACGAACTCGACGCCTTTCGGAGCTTTGAGGTCCGACAGGTGGATGATCGCGCCGACTTCGGCGTTGGCCAGGTCGACTTCGATGAACTCAGGCAGGTCTTTGGCTTCGCAGGAAACTTCGATCTCGTTGACAACGTGGGAGATCTCGCCGCCTTTCTTGACCGGAGCTTCTTCGTTGACGAAGTGCACAGGTACTTTGGCGGTCAGTTTCTGGCCAGCAACAACGCGGACGAAGTCAGCGTGCAGGATGAACTGCTTGGCTGGGTGACGCTGCATCGCTTTGACAACGACGTTTTCTTTCTTGCCGTCGATGTTCAGCTCGATAACGTGGCTGTAGGCAGCTTCGTTTTCGAACAGTTTGGCGATTTCCTTGGCCACGATGGTCAGGGATTGAGCTTCTTTGTCACCACCGTAAACAACGGCAGGGATCTGGGCGGCGAGACGACGCAGGCGGCGGCTCGCACCTTTCCCCAGGTCGGTACGCGCTTGGGCGTTCAGAGTGAAATCAGTCATTTTGTATCTCCAAAATAGCCATCACCCGCAGGCGTTTGCGACCAGCGCCAAACGGGGTGGGCAAAAAAGCCCCGCCCCAACAACAGGTGTTGGGGCGGGGCGCTTTTCGTCAACGAGAGGTTCGCGAGGGAAAACCCTCAGCGGAACATCGCGCTGATCGATTCTTCATTGCTGATGCGGCGAACCGCCTCGGCAACAACCGGTGCAATATCCAGTTGGCGGATACGGTCACAGGCTTGTGCTGCAGCGGACAGCGGGATGGTGTTGGTCACCACCAGTGCGTCCAGCACGGAGTTCTCGATATTCTCGATCGCCCGACCCGAGAGGACAGGGTGCGTGCAGTAGGCGTAAACCTTGGCAGCGCCGTGTTCTTTCAGGGCCTTGGCCGCGTGGCACAGGGTGCCGGCGGTGTCGACCATGTCGTCGACGAGAATACAGGTACGTCCTTCGACGTCGCCGATGATATGCATCACTTCGGAGTGATTGGCCTTTTCACGGCGTTTGTCGATGATACCCAGATCGACACCCAGGGACTTGGCAACAGCACGTGCACGCACGACGCCGCCGATGTCCGGGGACACGATCATGAGGTTCTCGAAACGCTGGTCTTCGATGTCATCCACCAGAACGGGGGAGCCGTAGATGTTATCTACCGGAATATCGAAGAAACCCTGGATCTGGTCAGCGTGCAGGTCGACAGTGAGAACACGGTCGATACCGACGACGGTGAGCATGTCAGCGACGACTTTGGCGCTGATAGCAACACGCGCCGAACGCGGACGGCGATCCTGGCGGGCATATCCGAAGTAAGGAATCACGGCAGTGATTCGGGAAGCTGAGGAGCGGCGGAAGGCATCGGCCATCACTACCAGTTCCATCAGGTTATCGTTGGTTGGCGCGCAAGTCGGCTGAATGATGAAAACGTCCTTACCACGAACATTTTCATTAATCTCAGTGCTGATTTCGCCGTCGGAGAATTTGCCGACAGAAACATCACCCAGTGGGATATGCAGCTGACGTACGACACGCCGAGCCAGATCGGGGTTAGCGTTCCCCGTAAAGACCATCATCTTGGACACGCGCAGTACCTGAAGGCTGAGGGTATACCTGGATGAGTATAAGGAAAATGGCAGGGGCGGCTGGATTCGAACCAACGCATGGCAGGATCAAAACCTGCTGCCTTACCGCTTGGCGACGCCCCTGTATCTGTTGCTGCGAGCACCTGGTGCTCGATTCCTAGAGCAGACTCTGCAGCGTGCGATGCAACATCGAAACGTTGCTTCCCTTAGCTACAAACCCTGTTTGGGTCTCTGCAAGAAGGGCCAAAACTTTATCAGCTTCAGCTTTGTTTGGGAAGGCCCCAAACACACAACTTCCAGTTCCGGTAAGCCGAGCCTCAGTGAATTCGTTTAACAAATTCAATGAATTGCGTACCTCTGGGTAACGCTGCTCTACCACCGGTTGGCAGTCATTTCGACTGTTTCCCTTGGGAACGGGGCGCATCTTAAGGGGCAAGGAATCACGTGTCAACAGCGGATCTGAAAAAATTTCTGCTGTGCTAACAAATACTTGCGGGACCAGCACGACATACCAGGGCTCTTCGGGGTCGACCGGGGTCAGCTTCTCGCCCACGCCCTCGGCGAACGCCGCATGGCCGCGGACGAAAACCGGCACGTCGGCGCCCAGGCTCAGGCCCAGTTCAGCCAGCTGGTCTTCGCTCAAGCCCAGTTGCCATAAATGGTTGAGGCCGAGCAGGGTAGTGGCGGCGTCGGAGCTGCCGCCGCCAATGCCGCCGCCCATGGGCAGGATTTTTTTCAGCCAGATATCCACGCCCTTGTCGCAGCCGGTCAGGGCCTTGAGCTTGCGCGCGGCCTTGACGATCAGGTTGCTTTCATGGGGGACGTTGTCGATCTCGCTGTGCAGGCGCACTTCACCGTCTTCGCGCAGGGCGAAAGACAGCTCGTCGGCATGCTCGAGAAACTGGAACAGGGTTTCCAGCTCATGGTAGCCATCGGCGCGGCGGCCAAGAATGTGCAGCATCAGGTTGAGCTTGGCCGGGGCCGGCAGGGTCAGGGTTGCAGTGTTCATTGATCAGTGGCCCAGTTGCCGTGGTTGCCAGTCTTTGACCACCAGGGTCACGTCGAGGTTTTGCCCGTGCAGCTTGATCCGCTCGGGCAGCCAGTAGCCGTTCTGTTCGGCGTAGCTCAGGTATTGCACGTCCCAGCCGTCCTGCTTGAGGCTGGCCAGGCGGCTGTCGCCGTCGAGGGTCAGCTGGCTCTTGCTGTCGGGGGCGGGCAGGCCGCGAATCCACCAGACCAGGTGCGACACCGGCAGCTCCCAGCCCAGCTGTTCGGCCAGCAGGGCTTCCGGGCTTTGCGCCTCGAAGCGGCCCTGGTTGGCGACCTCGAGGGTGACGCCGCCGGGGCGCCCGGTCAGGCGTGCAGCGCCGCGGCCGAGCGGGCCGGACAGGCGGATGTCGTAGTAGTCCTGGCGCTGCAGCCAGAACAGCGTGCCGCTGCCGGAGTCTTTCGGCGCGCGGATGCCGACCTTGCCGTTGATCTGCCAGCCATCGAGGGTGCTCAGCTGTTGCTTGTGCTCGCGCCACAGCTGGGGGTTGCCTTCACCCCGCAGGGCCTCATGGGAGCCGAAGCCGGCACAACCGGCAAGCAGGGCAATCAGGCAGAAGGTGATGCAGTGGCGCAAAAACATAGGCTTATAGAGTCTCGGATCCGGTCAGGCGCAGGACGGTCTTGCGCAGGATAGGGCTGTCGGGCTGGGCTTCGAAACCTTTGGCCCAGACCTGGCGGGCTTCGCGGCGCTTGCCGTTGGCCCAAAGCACTTCACCCAGGTGGGCAGCGACTTCGTGATCGGGGAAACGCTCGATGGCCTGGCGCAGCAGGCGCTCGGCTTCGTCGAGGTTGCCCATGCGGTAGTTGACCCAGCCGAGGCTGTCGAGCACCGCCGGATCGTCCGGGGTGATCTGGTGCGCCTTGTCGATCAGGGTCTTGGCTTCGGCATAACGGCTGGTGCGGTCAGCCAGGGTGTAGCCCAGGGCGTTGAGGGCCATGGCGTTTTCCGGCTCGCGGCTGATGATGCTGCGCAGGTCTTTTTCCATCTGCGCCAGGTCGTTGCGCTTTTCCGCAAGCATGGCCCGGGTGTACAGCAGGTTGAGGTCGTCCGGGTACTGCTTGATCGCTTGCTGCAGCACCTGCTCGGCCTGGGCGTCCTTGTCGTTGTTGCCCAGGGCTTCGGCTTCGATCAGGTACAGCTGGATGGCGTAGTCGGGCTGGGCTTCGCGGGCTGCGGCCAGGCGCCGCGAGGCCTCGGCGCTGCGGCCGTTGGCAATGAGGATGTCGGCCTGGCGCAGTTGCGCTGGCAGATAGTCGTTGCCGGGGCCGACCAGGGCGTACTCGTTGAGGGCGCTTTCGGGGTCGTTGCGCTCTTCATGGATGCGCCCCAGGTTCAGGTGCGCGGCATCGACATGGCTGTCGCGGGCGATCAGCTCTTCGAGGTAGCCGGCGCCTTCGTCCCAGTCCTTGGTTTCCAGGCTGACCAGGGCCAGCGAGTAACGCAGTTCATCGTCGTCCGGGTATTGCTGGACCAGGCTGACAAACTCGGCCTTGGCATCGGCCAGGCGATCCTGCTCGACCAGCATGCGCGCGTAGGTCAGGCGCAGGCGTTTGTCGTCCGGGTACTGGCGAATGGTTTTCTGCAGCAGCGGCAGGGCCTCTTTGCCGCGGTCCAGGCCTTGCAGCAGGCGCGCGCGCAGCAGCACCGGGGCAATCTCGCCGGCTTCGGGCGGGTGTTCTTCGAGCAGGTCGAGGGCCGCCTGGGCCTTGCCATCCTGTTGCAGCAGCAGGGCCTTGCCGAACACCAGCTGACCGTTGTCAGGGTACTTCACCAGCAGACGATCGAAACTGTTTTGCAGGCCGGCGCGGGTGTCCGGGTCGGTTTCCAGTGCCGACAGGGCGAGGAAGTCGAAGTGGGTGTCGCCCTGGCCCTGAAGGACCTTTTCCATGTAGACCATGGACTCGTCATAGCGACCGCTGCGAGCCAGCTGGATGGCGGCGGCGCGCTGGGAGTCGAGGTTGCCGGGGTCGTTTTTCGCCCAGATCAGCGAGGTGTCGAGCGCGGCCTGGTCGGCGCCCAGGTATTCGGCGATGCGGTAGGCGCGTTCGGAAATACCCGGGTCCTGAGTCTTGATTGCCTGGCTGACGTAATTGTCCAGGGCGATATCGAAACGATCGCGCTGGCCGGCAAGTTCTGCGGTCAGCAGGCTGTACACGGTGTCCTGGCTGAACGATCCGTAGACGGTGGGCTTGGCCGGTTGCACCGGGGCGGCATCTGCAGGCGCCTTGGCATCCGGGGAATCCGGAGCCAGGGTCTGGCAGCCCTGGAGCAAGGCAAGGGCAAGGAGCAACGCGTAGGATCTATTCATAATCGGGATTTGGGCGGCTTACCAGCGGTCGGATCATCATGACACAAGCGCCGGGGCAAACCCATAAGCGAAGGTCTCGGTAGGGGTAGACTATAGAGACAATAGCGAGCGGTGGTTGTTCTGCGCTCTGCGAAGTAGGACAATTATCGGCTTCTCGTCACAATCAGCGACCTTGCATGGCCTTTCTTGCCCTCGGTATCAACCATAAGACTGCCTCGGTAGACGTACGCGAGCGCGTGGCGTTTACCCCTGAGCAGCTGGTGGACGCCTTGCAGCAGCTCTGCCGACTGACCGCCAGCCGCGAAGCCGCGATCCTTTCGACCTGCAACCGCAGCGAGCTTTATATAGAGCAGGACCACCTGGCTGCAGAGAGCATCCTGCGCTGGCTGGCCGAATATCATCAACTGAGCCTGGATGAACTGCGCGCCAGCGCCTACATCCATGAAGATCACGATGCCGTGCGGCACATGATGCGGGTGGCCTCCGGGCTCGACTCGCTGGTGCTGGGCGAGCCGCAGATCCTCGGCCAGATGAAGTCGGCCTATGCCGTGGCGCGCGAAGCCGGAACCATCGGCCCGCTGCTCGGGCGGCTGTTCCAGGCAACCTTCAGCGCTGCCAAGCAGGTGCGTACCGATACCGCCATCGGCGAAAACCCGGTGTCGGTGGCCTTTGCCGCGGTGAGCCTGGCCAAGCAGATCTTCAGCGACCTGGGCCGCAGCCAGGCGCTACTGATCGGCGCCGGTGAAACCATCACCCTGGTCGCCCGCCATCTGCACGAGCAGGGCGTGCGGCGCATCGTCGTCGCCAACCGCACCCTGGAGCGCGCCAGCACCCTGGCCGAGCAGTTCGGCGCCCATGCGGTGCTGCTGGCCGACATTCCCCAGGAGCTGGTCAACAGCGATATCGTCATCAGCTCCACCGCCAGCCAGTTGCCGATCCTCGGCAAGGGTGCGGTGGAAAGCGCCCTGAAGCAGCGCCGGCACAAGCCGATCTTCATGGTCGACATCGCCGTGCCGCGCGATATCGAGCCACAGGTGGGCGAGCTCGATGACGTTTACCTGTACACCGTCGATGACCTGCACGAAGTGGTCGCCGAGAACCTCAAGAGCCGCCAGGGTGCTGCCCAGGCCGCTGAAGAGCTGGTCTCGGTGGGCGCCGAAGATTTCATGCTGCGCCTGCGCGAGCTGGCCGCGGTGGATGTACTCAAGGCTTACCGTCAGCAGAGCGAACGCCTGCGCGACGAAGAGCTGCAAAAGGCCCAGCGCCTGCTGGCCAATGGCGCCAGTGCCGATGAGGTGCTGGTGCAACTGGCCCGTGGCCTGACCAACAAGCTGCTGCATGCGCCCAGCGTGCAACTGAAAAAGCTCTCTGCCGAAGGCCGCCTCGATGCGCTGGCCATGGCCCAGGAACTCTTTGCCCTCTCCGAGGGTTCGACGGATAAAACCCCGCAATGAAAGCGTCGCTGCTGAATAAACTGGACACGCTCCAGGACCGTTTCGAGGAACTGACCGCCCTGCTGGGCGATGCCGAGGTCATTTGCGACCAGACGCGCTTTCGCGCCTATTCCCGTGAATACGCTGAAGTCGAGCCGGTCGCCGTCGCCTACGCCCAGTGGCGCAAGGTCCAGGATGACCTGGCCGGCGCCCAGGCGCTGCTCAAGGACAGCGACCCGGACCTGCGCGAAATGGCCGTGGAAGAAGTGCGCGAAGCCAAGGAGCAACTGGCGCAGCTGGAAAACCAGCTGCAGCGCATGTTGCTGCCCAAGGACCCCAACGACGGGCGCAACGTGTTCCTGGAAATCCGCGCCGGTACCGGTGGTGACGAGGCGGCGATCTTTTCCGGCGACCTGTTCCGCATGTATTCGCGCTATGCCGAAAAGCGCGGCTGGCGCCTGGAAATTCTCTCGGAGAACGAGGGCGAACACGGCGGCTACAAGGAAATCATTGCCCGGGTCGAAGGCGACAGCGTCTACGGCAAGTTGAAATTCGAGTCCGGTGCGCACCGCGTCCAGCGTGTACCCGAGACCGAATCCCAGGGCCGCATTCACACCTCGGCCTGCACCGTGGCGGTGCTGCCGGAGCCGGACGAGCAGGTGGCGATCGAGATCAACCCGGCGGACCTGCGTGTCGACACCTACCGTGCCTCCGGTGCCGGTGGTCAGCACATTAACAAGACTGACTCGGCAATCCGCATCACCCACTTGCCCACCGGCATTGTCGTCGAGTGCCAGGAAGAACGTTCCCAGCACAAGAACCGTGCCCGGGCGATGTCCTGGCTGTCGGCCAAGCTCAACGACATCCAGACCAGCGCGGCGCAGAATGCCATGGCCAGCGAGCGCAAGCTGCTGGTCGGCTCGGGTGACCGTTCCGAACGAATTCGTACCTACAACTATCCACAGGGGCGGGTGACCGATCACCGCATCAACCTGACCCTGTATTCCCTGGATGACGTTCTGGCCGGTGGGGTCGACGCGGTAATCGAGCCGTTGCTGGCCGAGTACCAGGCGGATCAACTGGCGGCACTGGGTGAGTAAATGACGATTATTGCCAGCTTGCTCCGCGGTGCGGAGCTGCCGGATTCGCCGACCGCGCGTCTGGATATCGAACTGCTGTTGGCGGCGGCCATCGGCAAGTCGCGCAGCTACCTGCACACCTGGCCGGAGCGGATTGTCAGCAGCGAAGCGGCGTTGACCTTTGCCGACTACCTGCAGCGCCGCCGCGCCGGTGAGCCGGTGGCCTACATTCTGGGTCAGCAGGGGTTCTGGAACCTCGACCTGGAAGTGGCCCCGCATACCTTGATCCCGCGTCCGGAAACCGAGCTGCTGGTGGAAACCGCCCTGCAGTTGCTGCCGGGTAATGCGGTCAAGCTGCTCGACCTGGGCACCGGCACCGGGGCGATTGCCCTGGCCCTGGCCAGTGAGGGCCCGTTGTGGCAGGTCACCGCAGTCGACCGCGTGCTCGAAGCCGTGGCCCTGGCCGAGCGCAACCGCCAGCGCCTGCAACTGAACAACGTCAACGTGCGCAGCAGCCACTGGTTCGATGCCCTGGCCGGCGAGCGCTTTGACCTGATCATCAGCAACCCGCCGTACATTGCCGCCGCCGACCCGCACCTGGTGGCCGGTGACGTGCGCTTTGAGCCCAGCAGCGCGCTGGTCTCCGGCGAAGACGGCCTGGACGACCTGCGCTGCATCGTCAGCCAGGCGCCGGCGCACCTGCTGCCGGCTGGCTGGCTGCTGCTCGAGCACGGTTACGACCAGGCCGCCGCCGTGCGCGAGCTGCTGGCCAGGCATGATTTCGAGCAGATCGAAAGCCGCCTCGACCTCAACGGCCACGAGCGCATCACCCTGGGGCGGCTGTCGTGCTGAGCGACCAGGAGCTGTTGCGCTACAGCCGGCAGATCCTCCTGGCGCAGGTGGATATCGACGGTCAGCTGCGGCTGAAAAACAGCACGGCGCTGATCGTCGGCCTCGGCGGTCTCGGCTCGCCAGTGGCGCTGTACCTGGCGGCCGCCGGGGTTGGCGAATTGCACCTGGCCGACTTCGATACGGTGGATGTCACCAACCTGCAGCGCCAGGTCTTGCACGACAGCGCGTCGGTAGGCCTGAGCAAGGTCGATTCGGCGCTTGCCCGGCTCACCGCGATCAACCCGCAAATCACCCTCAAAGCGCATCGCCGCGCGCTGGATGAGGACTCCCTGGCTGAAGCGGTCAAGGCCGTGGACCTGGTGCTCGATTGCTCGGACAACTTCACTACCCGCGAAGCGGTCAATGCCGCCTGCGTCGCCCACGGCAAGCCGCTGGTCAGCGGCGCGGCGATTCGCCTGGAAGGGCAGTTGTCGGTGTTCGACCCGCGTAACCCGCTAAGCCCCTGCTACCACTGCCTGTACGGGCACGGCAGCGAAGCCGAACTGACCTGCAGCGAAGCCGGCGTGTTGGGCCCGCTGGTGGGGCTGGTTGGCAGCCTGCAAGCACTTGAGGCGCTGAAGCTGCTGGCCGGTTTCGGCGAGCCGCTGGTGGGGCGCTTGCTGTTGATCGACGCCCTTGGCAGCCGCTTCCGTGAGCTGCGGGTCAAGCGCGACCCGGGCTGCAGCGTGTGTGGCGAGCATCATGGCTGACGCTGCGGCGGCGCCGGTCGGCGTTTTCGATTCGGGAGTCGGCGGCCTGTCGGTACTGGCCGAGATCCAGCGCCTGCTGCCCGACGAGTCGCTGCTGTACGTCGGCGACTGCGGCTACATCCCCTATGGCGAGAAGTCGCCGGCGTTCATCCGCCAGCGCTGTCGCATGGTCGCCGAGTTCTTCCGCGAGCAAGGCGCCAAGGCCATGGTCCTGGCTTGCAACACCGCCACCGTGGCGGCAGTGGCAGATTTACGCGAACAGTATCCGCACTGGCCGATCGTCGGTATGGAGCCTGCGGTCAAACCCGCCGCTGCCGCGACCCGCAGCGGTGTGGTCGGCGTGCTGGCCACCACCGGCACCCTGCAAAGCGCCAAGTTCGTTGCCTTGCTCGATCGCTTTGCCAACGACATTCGCGTCGTCACCCAGCCTTGCCCGGGCCTGGTGGAGTGCATCGAGGCTGGCGACCTGAGTAGCCCGGTGGTGCGTGAGATGCTCCAGGGGTATGTAAAGCCCTTGCTCGACGCCGGCTGCGATACCCTCATCCTGGGCTGCACCCATTACCCCTTCCTCAAGCCTCTGCTGGCGCAAATGATCCCCGCCTCGGTGGCGATCATCGATACCGGCGCAGCCGTTGCCCGGCAATTGCAACGCCTGTTGGGCGAGGCTGAATTGCTGGCTGCAGGACCGGCGCGCGACGCGCAATTCTGGACCAGTGCCAGCCCTGAACATTTGCGAAAGATCCTTCCAATGTTGTGGAATAAATCTGACAGTGTGCGAAGCTTCCCAATGTAAAAAAAGTGTGAAAAGCACTCAACATTGACTGAACTAACGCAACGCTGCCGATTTCTATTTATTGTCTGGTGAGACAGAAATACCAACAACAGCATTAGGAAAAAGGACGTTTCTCATGAAGAAACTGCTTTGCTTGGCTGCTCTTGCAGCCGTTACCCTGGGGCAATCTTTCACAACTCAAGCAGCGGACGTGTCGTTCTCGGTCGGGCAGACCGGCGACTCGACCATGACCTATCGCCTCGGCCTGCAATCGAACTGGGATGTCAGTTGGTGGCAAACCAGCGTAGGCCGTATCACCGGCTATTGGGACGGTGCCTACACCTATTGGGATGGCGACGAGAAGTCGAGTAACCACAGCCTGTCGTTTGCGCCGGTGTTCGTTTACGAGTTCGCCGGTGAGTCGGTCAAACCCTATATCGAAGCCGGTATTGGTGTGGCCGCATTCTCCAGTACCGAAGTTGAAAGCAACAAACTCGGCTCTTCGTTCCAGTTCGAAGATCGCATCGGCTTTGGTTTGCGCTTTGCCGGCGGGCATGAAGTCGGCGTGCGGGCGATCCACTACTCCAACGCCGGGCTGCAAACGCCCAACGATGGGGTAGAAAGTTACGCGTTGCACTACCGCATGCCGCTCTGACCTGAAAGAGCACAGCCCTGTGTTTTACACAGGGCTTGCAGGTAGTTCGGGCAGTGGCCAGAGGCTGTTGAGGTTGAGGGCTTCGAGCAGTAGCTCGGGGGCGCGCTCTGGCAAACGCTGGATGATCACATCGGCAGCCGTTTCCGGTGTCCATTGTTCAGGTCGGACCTGAACCGCCAGCAGTGGCGTTTTCAACGCCTGTGGTGCGACCACGGTCAAGGCGATGCCTTTGCCCTCGAGCTTCTGACGCTCAGCGCGAAACACTTGTGTCAGGTTGTTGTCCGGGGTTGCCGGCTGGCTGGGCTCGTAGAGTTGCAGCGCCGAATAGCGGCTGAGCACAGCCAGCACCTGTGGCGCCTGGCCTTTTTCCAGCAGCGGCACTGCCACGTTCAAGCAATGAACCGAAGCGCTCAGGTTGCTGCTGGCGATGGCTTCGAAAATGGCCGTCGGCGGCAGGCCAGGGTCCAGGTAATCGCAGGTGCCGGCATTCACCAGCAGGCAATCGAGGGCGCCCCAGTGGGCCTGGAGTTGCTGGCCAGCGTGTGCGGCCTGCGTGCCATCATCGAGATTGCCGTCAAGCAGCAGCAACTGCTCGGGGTTGAGCTGCGAAAGGCCCTTTAGCTCGGGCGAAGGACGTCCGCTGGCAGCGACTTTCCAGCCCTGCTCAAGCAGTTGTTGCACCAGCGCCAGGCCCAGGCCGCTGCTTGCGCCGGTGACCCACACCTTGCGCGCGATGGGTTCGCTCACATGACTGCCCTCTCTTCCTGCCGCGTGGGTAAATTCCTGAATGCATTCAACGCACGTTGGCGACTGCTACCGAGGTCCACAATAGGCTGTGGATAATGATTAGTAGCAAAAAGATCGCCACCTGGCACGGGATTGTGGATTTTTTTTTCATCCAGGTCGGCAAGCTCAGGCAGCCATTGCCGAATGAAATGCCCTGCGCTATCGAAACGCTGAGACTGGCTCACAGGGTTGAAAATGCGGAAATAGGGCGCTGCGTCGGTGCCGGTCGAAGCACTCCACTGCCAGCCGCCGTTGTTGGCGGCCAGGTCGCCATCGATCAGGTGGCGCATGAAAAAGCGCTCGCCCTCGCGCCAGTCGATCAGCAGGTTCTTGGTCAGGAACATGGCAACGATCATGCGCAGGCGGTTGTGCATCCAGCCGGTGGCAAGCAATTGGCGCATGGCCGCATCGATGATCGGGATGCCGGTCTGTCCTTGCTGCCAGGCCTTGAGTTCCTCCGGTGCATGGCGCCAGGGCAGGGCCTCGGTTTCCGGGCGGAAGGCACGGTGCATCGAGACCCGTGGATAGCCCACCAGGATGTGTTTGTAGAACTCGCGCCAGAGCAGCTCGTTGATCCAGGTCACCAGGCCGCGGTTGCCACTGTCGAACTCGCCGAAGTTGTGGTTCAGCACGGCATGCAGGCACTGACGCGGCGATATCACCCCGGCGGCCAGGTAGGCTGACAGCTGGCTGGTGCCGGCGACGGCGGGGAGGTCGCGCTGATTCTGGTAGTCCGCGGCGCATTCGTCGATAAAGCGTTGCAGGCGGTGCTGTGCTTCTTCTTCACCGGCAGGCCAGAGCTCGCGCAAGGCCTGCGCAGGGTGTGGGAAACCGGTTACCTCAACGGGAACCGGATCGCTGGCGACAGCCGTCGGCGCTTGCGCCCTGATTGGGTTGACCAAGGGTGGCACGCCCAGGTGCAGGCGTTCGTAACACACTTTGCGGAACTGGCTGAATACCTGAAAGTAGCTGGCGCTGCGGGTCAGGATGCTGCCTGGGCGGAATAGTAACTGGTCAAGATAGCCGTGCGCGGCAATACCGTGCTCGCCCAGGGCAGCCTGCACCGCCTGGTCGCGGGCGCTTTCATTGACGCCATATTCCTCGTTGAAGTGCAGCGCCTGCACCTGATGCTCCTGGCACAGTTGCAGCAAGACCTGCGGTGCCTGCTGCCAGGTGTCGGCGTGGCGGATCAGCAGGGGGATGTTCAACTGCGCCAGTGCCGCACGCAGGCTTTGCAGATTGCGCAACCAGAAATCGACCTTGCACGGCGCATCGTCATGGGCCTGCCACTGCCCAGGGCTGAGCAGCCATACTGCCAGGGTCGGGCCGCGTTCGCAGGCTGCTGCCAGTGCAGTGTTGTCAATTACGCGCAGGTCGCTGCGCAGCCAGATCAGTTGCATGCTGTTTGGTTACCCTTGAAGGTGAAATTCAGGCTGTTCGCCCCTGAGTTGGCGCAGGCACTGAAGCGCCGCCTGGGGCGAATCGAGGACAAACAGCGTCTCGTCCGTCCAGGCTTGCAGGGCATGCTTATGAATGCTGACTGCGCGGCCGCACAGGAGTTTCGGAATTTCGACGTCGGCCAGGTTTCTTTGTAAGCGGGCGATGTCCAGCGACTTGTCGATGCTCAGCAGCAACGCCCATGGCCGCAACTGGGCGACCGCCAGGCTCAGCTCGTTGCCCGGTGGTGGCCAGTCGAAGACCTGCACCGGGTAACCGGCATTGCTGGCCAGCCAGGCCGTCAGCCACAGCCGTGGGTCGAAGGCCAGGTCAGAGCCGTTTACCAGTAGCAAGGGGGCGCCGCCGAGCTGATGGTTGTTGTGATAGACCCGCGCCCCGAGCTTGCTGCGTAGCCACGAGAAAAAGAACACCTGCTCAAGGCCAGTGGCGAATTGGCCCTGCCAGCGCAGTTCGAGGTCGGCAAGCAGCGGCATCAACAGCTGTTCACAGAGGGTTGCCGCCGGGTATAGGGCCATGGCCTGGTTCACCTGCTGCTCAAGCCGGCGCTCGGCGAGGGCGGCGATGGCTTCCTTGAGTTGCTCGCGCAGGGCCTGCCAGTCGCTGCCGGCCGGCGCCGGTGACTCCCCCGGGCTGGCTTGCAGCAAGGCTTTGACCTGGCTGACCGCCGCGCCCCGGTCAAGCCAGGTGAGGATCTGCTGGATACGCTGGACGTCTTCCTGGCTGTAGAGGCGATGCCCCTTGCCGGTGCGTTGCGGCACGATCAAGCCGTAACGACGCTCCCACGCACGCAGGGTGACCGGGTTGATACCGGTCAGGCGCGTCACCTCGCGGATCGGTAACAGGGTTTCAGATGGCATTGCGCAGGCTCAGGTTTTCCGGGTGCGGTTGCAAGTACACCTGCTGCGCCAGGTAGGGGTCGGGATGGTTGCGCAAATGATGCTTGAGCAGGGTCAGCGGCACCACCAGCGGCACCACGCCGGCATGGTACTGGCTGATCAGTTGCTGGATTTCCTGCTTGTCGGCGCGGCTCAAGACATCGCGCAGGTAACCGCTCAGGTGCAACAGTACATTGCTGTGGGTGCCACGGCTGGCGCAGCGGCTCAGGGCCTGGATCAACTGGCTGAAGTAACGCGAGGCGAGCAACTCGGGATCGTCGTCGCGGCCCATGCTGCCCAACAGCTTGCCCAGGACTTTGTACTGCTGCGGGTTGTGCGCCATCAGCTGGTACTTGTAGCGGGAATGAAACGCGATCAGGGCGCCGCGGCTGACGCCAGCGGCGATCAACTGCTGCCAGTCGGCGTAGGCATATACCCGGGTGATGAAGTTCTCGCGCAGCACCGGATCACAGAGCCTGCCATCTTCTTCCACCGGTAAATCGGGACGCTGCTCACAGAAGGCGGCGGCGAACAACCCGCGGCCGCCCTCGGGCGCTGGATAGCCATTGGCCTGATAGACCTTGACTCGCTCCAGGCCGCAGGAGGGGGATTTGTGCATGAAGATGTAGCCGCAAATATCGTCGAGATCCTTGGCCATCTGCTGCCCGTAAGCGCGCAACGGGCCGGACAGATCCAGGCCGGGGTCGCGGCTGCACACGGCCTGCGGGTCGGCAGGATCACCTACCAGGCGGATGGGTGCACGTGGCACGCCCAGGCCGATGGCGACTTCTGGGCAAACCGGGACCAAATCGAAGTGTTCGCTGAGGACCTCGTTGCACAGGCGCGAGGCTTTGTGGCCACCGTTGAAACGCACTTCCTGGCCGATCAGGCAGGCGCTGACAGCAATGCGGGGCTTGCGCGGCAGGTCACGAGCGTTCATGAACAGATCCTGAAAAATATTGTACAAATAGAGTTTTATGTACAGGTAAATCCCATCATAGGGGCAAACCTGTGCAAGTCAAACCACTTGTACAACTTTTGTGCAGGACGTCGAAAATGTCAGGCGGGGCTGAACAGGAGCAGCCCCGGCAGCTGTTACTCCAGATGCTCAAGCAGCCGACGGGCCGCTTCCTGGCCGCTGAGCCAAGCGCCTTCGACCCGGCCCGACAGGCACCAGTCGCCACAGGCATACAGGCCCAGGTCAGCGTCGGCCAGGGCGCCCCATTCGTGATTGCTGGCCGGGCGGGCATACAGCCAGCGGTGGGCGAGGGAGAAGTTCGGGGCGGGCACCACGCAGCCGACCAGCTCGGCGAAATCGCCCCACAGCTGCTCGATCACCGCCTCCTTGGGCAGGTCGATGTGCTGCTTGCTCCAGCTGGAAGTGGCATGCAACACCCAGGTGTCCATGTGTTCGTCGCGCCCGGGTTTGCTCCGGTTGCGCGCCAGCCAGTCGAGGGCGCTGCCTTGTACGAAGCAGCCTTGCATCGGGGTGTCGAGCGGGGTGTCGAACGCCAGGGCGATGGCCCAGGTCGGGTCCATCTGCACGCCGGCGGCAGTGGCGGCCAGCTTGGGCGCAGCACTGAGCAACTGGGTGGCCTGAGGCGCCGGCACGGCGACTACCACCCGGCTGAACGGCCCGTGGCTGCAGCCGTCGGTGTCCTGCAGGTGCCAGTACTTCTGGCCGCGATAGACTTCGGCAATACGGCAGCTGAAGTTTACCGTGACATCCTTGAGCAGGCCGCGGGTGATGGCGCTCATGCGCGGCACGCCAACCCAGCGCGTCTGCTCGTCGGGGGAGGGGCTCAGTACGCCATCCTGATAGTGATACAGCTGCGGCTTCCATTCGGCCGCCCAACCGGCCGCTACCCATTGCTGCAACTGGTCGACAAAGCGCCGGTCGCGGGCCGTGAAGTACTGGGCGCCGAGATCAAGGGCGCCGGCATCGCTGCGTTTGCTGGCCATGCGTCCGCCGCTGCCGTGGCCCTTGTCGAACAAATGAACGGTCTGCCCGGCCTTTTGCAACGCCTGGGCGGCGGACAGGCCGGCGATACCGGCCCCGATGATGGCAATAGGTACAGTCATGATGGCCTCTTCGAACCTAATGGTTGCAGACTACGCTGCCCGGCAAACCTGTACAATGCACGAATCCTGTATAAGATGATTCCGCTCGTTACCACAGGTTGGCCTATGTTTATCCGAGAGCGATCGGTCAAAAAAGTGCCTTGTTGTTAAAAATAGACCACTGGCGCGCCATGCGAGGACACAGCCATGCATATATTGCTGACCGGCGGTACCGGGTTGATCGGCCAACACCTGTGTCAGCACTGGCTGGCCCAGGGACATCGGCTGACGGTATGGAGTCGGCGCCCTGAACAGGTGGGCAAGTTGTGTGGCTCCGGGGTGCGTGGCGTAGCCCGGCTCGATGAGCTGGCCGATGACGACGGCGTGGACGCGGTGATCAATCTGGCCGGCGCACCGATTGCCGACCGGCCCTGGAGCTCCAGCCGTCGCGCCTTGCTCTGGGCCAGTCGTATCACTTTGACCGAGCAATTGCTGGCCTGGTTGGAGAAGCGTCAGCAGCGGCCCGAGGTACTGATCTCGGGTTCGGCGGTAGGCTGGTATGGCGATGGTGGCGAGCGTGAACTCACCGAGGCTTCGCAGCCGGTCAAGGAGGATTTCGCCAGCCAGCTGTGCATCGCCTGGGAAGAAACCGCCATGGCCGCGCAACCGCTGGGGATTCGCGTGGTGCTGGTGCGTACCGGGCTGGTGCTGGCGAGCGAGGGCGGCTTTTTGTCGCGCCTGCGCCTGCCGTTCAAACTCGGGCTGGGCGGGCCTATCGGCGACGGTCGGCAGTGGATGCCGTGGATCCATATACACGACCAGATCGCCCTGATTGATTTTCTCTTGCAGCACAAGGATGCCAGCGGTCCTTATAATGCCTGCGCCCCGGAGCCGGTGCGCAACCGCGAGTTCGCCAGGCGTCTGGGCCGGGCCCTGCACCGCCCGGCATTGATGCCGATGCCGGCGCTGCTGCTCAAGGCCGGGCTGGGCGAATTGTCGACCTTGCTACTGGGCGGGCAACGGGCGCGGCCGGTACGTTTGCTGGCGGCCGGTTTTACCTTCCGCTTCAATGATCTGCAATCGGCCCTGGATGAACTGTCCAGGCGCCTCTGAAATAGGACGTTGCATGACCGATCACGCTTTGCTGCTGGTCAACCTGGGTTCACCGGCCTCCACCTCTGTCGCCGACGTGCGCCGGTACCTCAATCAGTTTCTCATGGACCCCTATGTCATCGACCTGCCGTGGCCGGTGCGGCGGCTGCTGGTGTCGCTGATCCTGATCAAGCGCCCGGAGCAATCGGCCCATGCCTATGCCTCGATCTGGTGGGACGAGGGTTCGCCGCTGGTGGTGCTGACCCGCCGCCTGCAGGCCGCAATGCGCGAGCAGTGGAGTCACGGCCCGGTGGAAATCGCCATGCGCTACGGCGAGCCTTCGTTGCCGACGGTGCTGACGCGCCTGGCCAGCCAGGGCGTGAAGAAGGTCACCTTGGCGCCGCTGTACCCGCAGTTTGCCGACAGCACCGTGACCACGGTCATCGAGCAGGCGAAACAGGTGATTGGCGAGCACAAGCTGCCGCTCGAGATGGCGATTCTGCAGCCGTTCTACGACAAGCCGGAATACATCGACGCCCTGGTAGCCAGCGCGCAGCCGTACTTGCAGGAGGATTACGATCACCTGCTGCTCAGCTTCCATGGCCTGCCCGAGCGACACCTGAAAAAACTCGACCCCACCGGCAAGCATTGTTTCCAGGACGCCGATTGCTGCCGCACCGCTTCGCCCGAGGTGCTTGCGGTCTGCTATCGCGGCCAGTGCCTGCGCACCGCCCAGGCGTTCGCGCAAAAGATGGGCATCCCCGATGGCAAGTGGTCGGTGTCGTTCCAGTCAAGGCTGGGGCGGGCGAAGTGGATCGAGCCGTACACCGAAACGCGGTTGGACGAGCTGGGCAAGTCAGGGGTGAAAAAGCTGCTGGTAATGTGCCCGGCGTTTGTCGCCGATTGCATCGAGACCCTGGAAGAGATCGGTGACCGCGGGCGCGAGCAGTTTGTCGAGGCCGGCGGCGAAGAGCTGGTGCTGGTGCCGTGCCTGAATGATCACCCGCAGTGGGTGCAGGCGTTGAAGGGGATGTGCGAAGAGGCTTGAGGGCCTCATCGCCGGTCTAGCCCGCTCCCACAGACTGCTTGGGAGGGGGCTAGACCTTCAGATCAAGGCAACTGATCGTCCAGCGCCTTGTTCTTCCAGCTGTCGTTACCCGGCAGCAGCAAGTTCAAGGCAATAGCCACCACCGCGCACAGGGCGATGCCCTTCAGGCCCCAGTCATCGGGGCCTGTGCCGCTACCGATCAGCACGCCGCCGATACCGAACACCAGGGTTACCGACACGATCACCAGGTTGCGCGCTTCGCTGAGGTCGATCTTGTGGCGGATCATGGTGTTCATGCCCACCGCCGCGATCGAGCCGAACAGCAGGCAGAGGATGCCGCCCATTACCGGCACCGGAATGCTCTGCAGCAGCGCGCCGAACTTGCCGATGAAGGCCAGGGTGATGGCAAAGATTGCCGCCCAGGTCATGATCTTCGGGTTGTAGTTCTTGGTCAGCATCACCGCGCCAGTCACTTCGGCGTAGGTGGTGTTGGGCGGCCCGCCGAACAGGCCGGCAGTGGTAGTGGCGATGCCGTCACCGAGCAGGGTGCGGTGCAGGCCAGGTTTTTTCAGGTAGTCGCGGCCGGTCACGCTGCCCACCGCAATCACCCCGCCGATGTGCTCGATCGCCGGCGCCAGGGCCACCGGTACGATGAACAGGATCGCCTGCCAGTTGAACGCTGGCGCGGTGAAGTGCGGCAGCGCCAGCCAGGGCGCGGCGGCGATCTTGGCGGTGTCGACCACGCCAAAGTAGAACGACAGGGCAAAGCCCACCAGCACCCCGGCAATGATCGGCACCAGGCGGAAGATACCCTTGCCGAACACCGCGACGATCAGGGTGGTCAGCAGCGCCGGCATGGAGATCATCATCGCGGTGCCGTACGGCAGCAGCTCGGCGCCGTCACCGGCCTTGCCCATGGCCATGTTGGCGGCTATCGGCGCCATTGCCAGGCCGATCGAGATGATCACCGGGCCGATCACCACCGGTGGCAGCAGGCGGTCGATAAAGCCGGTGCCTTTGATTTTTACCGCAAGGCCGAGGAAGGTGTAGACGAAGCCCGCCGCCATGACCCCGCCCATGGTCTCGGCCAGGCCGAACTGGCCCTTGGCGAGGATGATCGGGGTGATGAAAGCGAAACTTGAGGCCAGGAATACCGGCACCTGACGGCCGGTCACTATCTGAAACAGCAGAGTTCCCAAACCCGCCGTGAACAGCGCGACGTTGGGGTCGAGGCCGGTAATCAGCGGCATCAATACCAGCGCGCCGAAGGCGACGAAGAGCATCTGCGCGCCGGAGACGACCTGGCGCCAGAGCGGGTCGTTGAACTCATCCTGCATGTTCAGGCGTCCTTCTGCTTGGTACCAAAGATCTTGTCACCGGCATCGCCCAGGCCCGGGATGATGTAGCCGTGCTCGTTCAGGCACTGGTCGATCGAAGCGGTGTAGATCTGCACGTCCGGGTGGGCTTTCTCGACCACGGCGATACCTTCGGGGGCAGCGACCAGGACCATGGCGCGGATGTCCTTGCAGCCGGCCTTTTTCAGCAGGTCGATGGTGGCGACCATCGAGGCGCCGGTGGCCAGCATCGGGTCGATGATCAGCGCCAGGCGCTCGTTGATCTCCGGGGCGAGTTTTTCCAGGTAGGTGTGCGCTTCGAGGGTTTCCTCGTTGCGGGCCACGCCCACGGCGCTGACCTTGGCGCCCGGGATCAGGCTGAGCACGCCGTCGAGCATGCCGATGCCGGCGCGCAGGATCGGTACTACAGTAATTTTCTTGCCGGCGATCTTCTCGACCTGGACCTTGCCGCACCAGCCGTCGATTTCGTAGCTTTCCAGCGGCAGGTCTTTGGTTGCTTCGTAGGTCAGGAGCGTGCCGACTTCCTGGGCGAGCTCGCGAAAATTCTTGGTGCTGATGTCGGCGCGGCGCATCAGGCCGAGCTTGTGGCGGATCAGCGGATGGCGGATCTCACGGGTAGGCATAGGGAAAAGCTCCGGGGGGCGGGCAAAAAAACCGCGCTAGATTAATCTATTCAGCCATGCATGTCCTCAGACTTACTGGACGTTAGTCCAGAAATGCTTGATCTGATGCGACGGGATGCGTACCTTTGCCCGCTTTTCTCAATTGCCGCCCCTTGGAGAGCGCCATGTCCGCCGATCTCGAGCACATCCGTCAAGTCATGCGCGAGGCTGACTGCCTGCACACCGAAGCCGAAGTCGAGGCCGCCATCGCCCGCGTGGGCGCGCAAATCACCGAGGTGCTGGCCGACAGCAACCCGGTAGTGTTCTGTGTGATGAACGGCGGCCTGATCTTCGCCGGCAAACTGCTGACCCATCTGCAATTCCCGCTGGAATCGTCCTACCTGCACGCCACCCGCTACCGCAACCAGACCAGCGGCGGCGACCTGTTCTGGAAGGCCAAGCCGGAAGTCTCGTTTATCGATCGTGACGTGCTGATCATCGACGACATTCTTGACGAAGGTCATACCCTCAGCGCAATCATCGATTTCTGCAAGCATGCCGGTGCCCGCGCCGTGCACACTGCCGTGCTGATCGACAAGGACCACGACCGCAAGGCCAGCGCCGACCTCAAGGCTGACTTCTGCGGCTTGAGCTGTGTTGACCGCTATGTGTTCGGTTATGGCATGGACTACAAAGGCTACTGGCGCAACGCTAACGGTATCTACGCTGTAAAGGGTCTCTGAGGTCCACAGGCGGGGCCGGTCGACCCGGCTTGCCCCGTTTGCCTTACCCCATGCTAGAGTGCCAGGCTGCCCCCAAGGAGCCTGACATGCGTGCGATTTTCCCCCTGCTGTTCCTGCTGAGCATGCCGCTGGCTGCGGCGCCCCTGCACAGCCAGTTCCTGCCGCCCGACGACCTCGGGCTGCGTAAGGAAGTTGCCGATTCGCAGCAGTTGCTGCAGGTCACCAGCTATTCGGTGGTAGTGGGCAACCAGCGCCAGTCCAACCAGCAACCGATTCCGGTCACCTCACCGTTGATTCTGCGCCTCAAGGGCAAGCCGCTGAGCAAGGGCGCGACCATCAGCCAGGTACTGATCAGCTTCGATGCCGAAAGCAAAAGCCTGAAAAAGCCGGTGTTCGACGACAAGAGCAAAACCCTCACACTCAACTACCCGCTGGCCCAGTACCGGGTGATGCTCGACCTGCTGCGCAACGATACCATCTATGTGCAGTTCCTCAGCTATCCCAACGGTCACATCTGGGCCGATCTGCATACCGGAAGCGTACGCGCGCGTTGAGTGCCGGCGTTGCCCGGGGGTAAACTGCCGGCCCGTGAAAATGTCCGTGATGGTTCAGTTGGAGTCGGCAATGCGTAAAGACAAGAAGCAAGTGATTGGTGATGAGATCAGTGATGACTACATTAAGTCGTTCCTGCAATACGAGCCGGCCGATGGCGTAACTTCGCCTTCGCATCACAAGCTGATCAAGGGCTACCGCGGCCTGCGCGTCGATGACTTCGAGCGCTATGTCGGCTTCTTCGTCGAGGCTGGTTATGACCTGGACGGCAAGGACGAGCACGGTAAGACCTTCGTCGAAGCCATCGCGGATCAGCGCAATGCGCCCGAGTACACCGAGATCATCGACAAGGCTCGCGGCTGATACCAGCGCCCATAAAAAAACGCCCCGAAGGGCGTTTTTTATGCCGGCAGATTATGCGTAGCTCTGCGCCGGGCTGCTTTCGACCAGGCCCAGGGCCTCGTCGTTGTACGCACTGATCTTGTGGTACAGGGCAGCGTCGGTGGCCAGGACCTTTTCCCGGGCCGGGAAAATTTCCTTGAGCTTGGCCGCCCAGGCGCCCTTGGCTTGCTCGGGGAAGCAGCGCTCGATCAGATCCAGCATGATCGACACGGTTACCGAAGCACCAGGGGAAGCACCGAGCAGGGCGGCCAGGGAGCCGTCCTTGGCTGCAACCAGTTCGGTACCGAACTGCAGGATGCCGCCTTTTTTCGGGTCTTTCTTGATGATCTGCACGCGCTGGCCAGCCACTTCCAGACGCCAGTCCTCGGCCTTGGCCTCGGGGTAGAAGCGGCGCAGTGAATCCAGGCGCTGCTCCATCGACTGCATCACTTCGCTGACCAGGTACTTGGTCAGGTCCATGTTGTCGCGGGCCACGGCCAGCATCGGGCCGATGTTGCCCATGCGTACCGACAGCGGCAGGTCGAGGAACGAGCCGTGCTTGAGGAACTTGGTGGTGAAGCCTGCGTACGGGCCGAACAGCAGCGAGGTCTTGCCGTCGACCACGCGGGTATCCAGGTGCGGCACCGACATCGGTGGCGAACCTACCGCGGCCTGGCTGTAGACCTTGGCCTGGTGGCGCTTGACCACTTCCGGGTTGTCGCAACGCAACCACTGGCCGCTGACCGGGAAGCCGCCAAAGCCCTTGCTCTCTTCGATACCCGACAGTTGCAGCAGCGGCAGGGCCGCGCCACCGGCGCCGAGGAACACGAAGCGGGCATCGACTTCACGGCTGCTGCCGCTGTTGACGTCCTTGATGCTGACGGTCCAGCCGCTGCCGTTACGGCGCAGGCCGGTGACTTTCTTGCAGTACTTGACCTGTGCTTCGGGGGCGTTGGCCAGGTGCTTGAGCAGCTTGTTGGTCAGCGCGCCGAAGTTGACGTCGGTGCCTTTCATGACGCGGGTGGCGGCGATCTGCTGGTCGGCAGGGCGACCCGGCATCATCAGCGGCATCCACTCGTTCATCACCGCCTTGTCTTCGGTGTACTCCATTTCGCTGAAGGCGTGGTGCTGCTTGAGCATCTCGAAACGCTTCTTGAGGAAGCTGATGCCCTTCTCGCCCTCGACGTAGCTCAGGTGCGGCACGGGGTTGATGAACGCCCGCGGCGAGCTGAACGCACCCTTTTTGCTCAGGTAGGCCCAGAACTGCCGGGACACCTCGAACTGGGTATTGATATGCACCGCTTTCTTGATATCGATGCTGCCGTCGGCGGCCTGTGGCGTGTAGTTCAGTTCACACAGCCCGGCATGGCCGGTCCCGGCGTTGTTCCACGGGTTGGAACTTTCCGCGGCACCCGAATCCATCAACTCGACGACTTCCAGCTTGATCGCCGGGTCGAGTTCCTTGAGCAGTACGGCCAGGGTGGCACTCATGATGCCTGCCCCTACCAGTACTACATCGACTGCTTCGTTCTGCGCCATTAACGCGTCTCCAAAATCTTCAGCACCAAATTGACAGCATAGGATCCCTGGCTTGCCAGGATCGCCATGTCCGATTATTCGCAGTTTTTGCAACTTCAGCGGACACCACCAACCGGGCTTTGCGTTGCCTATGAACGCATTTTACAGCCGGTGCGGCAATTCGACTTATGGTCAAGGTATCCGTCGTGCGTTATGGACCGGTTTCAGGCACCCATTGCAAATGAGCGCTGTTGCCAGCTGTTCAGGGCTGTTCGGGACACTTTAGGTGCTTTTGCACATGCCAGACTGTTCATTGCTCGCCACACTCTCGTGAAGTTGTGAAAACCCGTTTTTTCACGCTCTTTTGGAGACGTGAACCTCAAAATGGGCTGCGCGATGGCAGACCCGGCAGGTTCAGGCAGAGCAGATGGCCGGATGACGCAGGCACACTGGCTGGTGCAAGACCTGTGTGGAAGGCTCTCTGTGGGCGGTGCGGGGGATGCGCAATGCTGGGCATTGGCGGTACTGCGAGGCCCGATCAGGAGACGTCCTTATAATCGGGGGGAGATTATAGCGATGTCGCGGGCAGAAAAGCTCTTTATTAGCGACTTTTATTGAGGCAAAACTCAGGCGGCGAGGCTGCGTTGCAGCCAGTTTCCACTGACACGCTTTGAAACACGGGCGCTGGCGGGCAGCGGACGGTTAAGCCAGGCGAGGCGAATTTCGCTTATTTCCACCCAGCCACTGGTCGCCGGGGCCTGCGCGCACTGCTTGAAGGCCTGGCAAAGGCCGTGGGCGTCGAGGCGGGCGAAGCAGCGTTGTGGGGTGCGTTTGAACAGCAGGGCCAGGAGCGAGGACATGGCGGGTATCCCTGTGGAGAACTGAGGCAAGGATAACCAGCCAGTGATGAAACGATTGTGACAGCGAACCGGGCCCGGGTATGCCTGTCTTATTCACTAATGGCACGCCGATAGCTGGGCTGCCCCGTGCTGGTTATACTGGCGGCCTTTGCTGCCTATTCTGGAGAGATGAGCATGTTGCAACGTTTGTTGTTCGGTTTGATCGCGGTGACCAGTCTGACCCTGGCCGGTTGTGCCCACAGCCCGCAACAACTCAGCCCGCAACCGAAACTCAACGCCCAGCTGGCGCCGGTCGGTCATGGCCAGCCAGTGGTGGTCAAGGTGGTCGATGGCCGCGCTTCGCAAACCCTCGGCACCCGTGGCGGCCTGTACCCTGAAACCAGCGCCATCACCGTGACCGGCAACGACATCCTGCCAAAACTGCAGGCCCAGGCCGAAGCAGCTGTGCGCCTGCTGGGCTTTACCCCGACGCCGAACGCCTACAACGCGCCGCAGCTGACCGTGACCCTGGCCGAGCTCAAGTACCAGTCGCCCAAAGAAGGCATGTACGTGACCGAAGCCACCATCGGCGCAACCTTCAAGGCTGACGTGGCCAACGCCAACCGTCGCTACAG
Organism: Pseudomonas sp. B21-009; assembly: GCF_024749345.1. Classification (NCBI taxonomy): domain Bacteria; kingdom Pseudomonadati; phylum Pseudomonadota; class Gammaproteobacteria; order Pseudomonadales; family Pseudomonadaceae; genus Pseudomonas; species Pseudomonas sp. B21-009. The sequence goes on from NZ_CP087199.1 coordinate 867,131, forward strand.
CGGCCGCTACGGCGCGTCGCTGGACCAGCGCTTCGGCATGGCGCCGAACCAGGAAACCAACACCAAGTTGGTGGGTGATGTGCTCAGCGATGCGCTGACCCGCCTGTTCAAGGACCAGGCCATCGGCCAGATCCTCGGCGAATAAGCCTCACCAGCAAAAAGCCCGATGTCTGCATGGCAGGCATCGGGCTTTTGTGTTTTTGCAGGTTCAGGCGGCTTCGACGTAGAAGTCCAGCACGCTGATGCCGGTAGGGCCGTCGACCTCGGGCAGGTCTTCATGGGCATGCCCGCCCAGGGCGCAGTACACCAGCCATTGGCGGTCCTGGACGTTGAACGCCAGGCCGTCGATCAACGCCTGCTGCTCATCGCTCTGGGCGATCAGGTAGAGGCGGTCCTGGTTTTCGGCGTGCAGCATGACAAGCTCCGGTGAGTGGCGACGGCCAACAGAGTGGCGTGTCTTGATGACGAGCGTGTGACGCCGGGAATTAATCGTCATTTGTCGCAAAGCACAGGCAAGGGCACGGCGCTTGGGTAGAATGCCCGCCGTGTCGAAAGTACTCTTTGAGGTTTTGCGATGTCGTTGCAAGTGATCTGGGGGCTGTTCGCCGCCCATCCGGCCAAGCTGATCAATCTGCTGGCCCTGCTGCTGACCTGCCCGGGCGGCCTGCTGCTGCACAGTGCCCGCCGCCGCGCGGCGCAAACCCTGGCGGGCCTGGCTGGTGATGAAGCGGTGATCGATGGCATGAGCCTGCGCATCAACCGCTTCTACTACATTCTTGGCTTTGCCTTCCTGGCGCTGGCCTTGCTGTTGTCCTGGTTCAGCACCTGGGTGTGAAGCCTGCTCCCAAGTTAATTGTGGGAGCGGGCTTGACCCGCGATAAATTTACAACGCCAACCCTGCCTTGACCCGGTACTGATTGCGTACCGGCATCGCATACTGCTGCACCAGGTACGGCCGCTGTTCGGCCGGGCAGGCGTCCAGGCGGCGCTGCCATTCGGCCTGGGCGCGGGCCAGTTCATCGGCCGCAAACACTTTGGCCGCTGCTGGCACCTCCAGCGCCGGGTCGGCATCGGCCCACTGCGCATAGGCCAGGTAATGCACCGGGAACAACCGGTAGCCGGCCAGAATCTGCCGGTCAATCTCTGCTGCCAGTTGCTTGGTGTCCTCGACGAACTCCGTCACCGGCGGGGCAAAGTTGATGTGCACGCGGCCTTTGTAGCCGGTGATGCCCTGGGCGATGCTGATGTCGTCTTCACCCGGCGCCTTGCTGTAGGTGCCGGTGGTGGCGCGGATATACAGCTCGCGGGCCTTGGCCTGGTCGCAGGGGTCGTACTCGTAGCTGATCGACACCGGGCTCAGGTTCAGCGACTGGATCACGGCGCCAAACGGCTCGTCCTTGCGGCTCATGTGGAACATTTTCAGGATTGCCGAATCGGTACGGTCATCACCATCCTTGGCCCGGCCTTCGGCCTGGGCGATCCAGATCGACTGGCCGTCGTTACGGATCGAATGGTTGATGTAGGCCGACAGCAGCTGGTAAGCCGCGAGCTTTTCCCGCCGGCCGGTGATCGAGCGGTGCACGATGAAACTCTTGTTCAGGCGCATCATGTCGCTGACGAACGGTTTTTGCAGCAGGTTGTCGCCGATGGCGATGCGCGGGGTCGGCAGGCCGGCGTGGTACACGGCATAGTTGACGAAGGCCGGGTCCATGACGATGTCGCGGTGGTTGGCCAGGAACAGGTAGGCGGTACCGGCCTTGAGCTGCTCGACGCCGGTGTAGGTCACGCCGTCGGTTGCCCGCTCGATGGTATGGTCGACGTAGTACTCGACCTTGTCCTGCAGGGTCGAAACGCAGGTAACCCCGGCAAACTCTTTGCGCAGGCGCCGGGCGATCAGCGGCTTGAGCAGCCAGCCGAAGGCCCCGGCCATGCGCGGGAAGCGGAAGTGGGTGAGGATATCGAGGAATGCCGGGTCGCTGAGCAGTCGTGCCAGAACGGCAGGGACTTCAGCGTCGTCGTACGGTCGGATGGCATCGAATTCGCCCATCATGCTCTCTTGTTGGAAACGGCTAGGGTAATAGGTAGGGCCGGGGTCTGAAAAACGGCTCAGACACACTCAGGGCCTGTAAATAGACCGGCAATTATACGCACAAGTCACTCGGGAGGCCGCGATGCTGGAGACAGCGCTTTACGATTGTCCTTATTGTGGTGAAGAAGTCGAGACGACAGTGGACCTGTCGGGCGGTGATCAGGAGTACATCGAAGACTGTCAGGTGTGCTGCAAGCCGATCCGTTTCGTGCTGCAGGTGCATGGCGAGGAATGGATGCTGGACGTTTATGGTGAGAATGACTGATGCAGCGAATCTACGACCCTGAAAGCCTGCTCGAAGCACAAATGCTCATCGGCATGCTCGCCAGCGAAGGCATCACAGTGCACCTGGTCGGCCGCGACCTGATGGGCGCCATGGGCGACCTGCCGATGCACGGTTTGCTCGGTTTGGCGGTGGCCGATGAGCAGGCTGCCTGCGCACGCGAGCTGATCGCCGCGTACAATAGCGCCCAGCCACTTGCCGGCGACGAACCGGAGAACATCCCCGGAACCCTGATTTGCTAGGTTTTTGCCCTCATGTGTGGACGTTATGCGCTGTTTCGCTGGTCTCCCGCCTTTGCTGCCCTGCCGGGATTTCCCAGTGACCAGCAAGCGCAATGGAATATCTCCCCCGGCGCCTCGGTGCTGATCCAGCGCCGCCTCGAGGGTGGCCAGCTGGAGCTGGCGCGGGCACGCTGGGGCCTGACCCCGGCCTGGCTAACCGACTTGTCGCGCACCCCGGCCCACGCCCGCGCCGAAACCCTGGCCGAACAGCCGATGTTCCGTGAGGCGTTTCGCCTGCGTCGCTGTCTGCTACCGGCCAACGGCTTTTACGAATGGCGCGGCACCCAGCGCAAGCGGCCGTACTGGCTGACGCCGGGGGAGGGCTCGTCGTTGTTTTTTGCAGCGATCTGGGAGGCATATCCGGTGCAGGATCAGGTCTGGCTGAGTACCGCGGTGGTAACCCAGGCGGCGCTGAACCAGCGCCGGCCGCTGATACTCGATGAGGCCGGGCAGGCTGCCTGGCTCGATCCCGAAACCCCGCCGGCGCGCTTGTACGAGCTGCTGGCGGGCGGCCAGGCGCCGCTGCGTGAGCGGGTGCTGGCCAATATGGTCAATGATCCCAAGCTCAATGGGCCGGAGTGTCTGACCCCGGCTTAAAAGCACCGCGGGTCAAGCCTGCTCCCTCAGCTGACCCTTTGCTCTGTGGGGGCTGGCTTTACACCCTGAACTGATTGATCAAGCGCCGCTGTTGCTCGGCCAGCTTGGTCAGCTCGGCGCTGGCGGTACTCGACTCATCCGCCCCGCCAGCCACCTCGTTGGCCACCTGGCCAATATTGATCACGTTACGGTTGATGTCTTCGGCCACCGCGCTCTGCTCTTCGGCAGCACTGGCAATCTGCGTGTTCATGTCGTTGATCACCGACACTGCCTGGGTAATGCTTTCCAGCGCCTGGGCAGCGCGCGCGGCTTGCTGCACGCTGTCGTCGGTCTTGCCCTGGCTGTCTTCCATGACCCGCACCACATCGCGGGTACCTTGCTGCAGTTGCTGGATCATCTGCTGGATTTCTTCGGTGGCCTGCTGGGTTTTCTGCGCCAGGTTGCGCACTTCATCAGCGACCACGGCAAAACCACGGCCCTGCTCACCGGCGCGAGCGGCCTCGATGGCAGCGTTAAGCGCCAGCAGGTTGGTCTGCTCGGCAATCGCGCGGATGGCGGTGAGGATGGCGTTGATGTTTTCGCTGTCGCGCGCCAGGTTCTGCACCACACCCACCGCTCGGCCGATTTCCTCGGCCAGGGCGCTGATCGAACTGGAAGTATCGCGCACGATAGCCAGGCCCTGGTGTGCGGCCTGGTCGGCATTGCTGGCGGCCTGGGCGGCATGGGTGGCGTTGCGCGCGACGTCCTGGGCGGTAGCGGTCATTTCGTGCACGGCGGTGGCCACCAGGTCGATCTCGGCCATTTGTTTGTGTACGCCCTGGTTGGTGCGAATGGCGATGTCGGCGGTGTGTTCGGAGGAGTCGCTGACCTTCTGCACCGAGGCCACCACCTGGCTGATCATCGCCTGCAACTTGCTCAGGAAGGTGTTGAAGCCCTTGGCGATCGAGCCCAGTTCGTCGGCGCGGTCGCTGCTCAGGCGGCGGGTCAGGTCGCCTTCGCCCTGGGCGATGTCATCGAGCATCGCCACCATCTGCCGCAGTGGCCGGGCAATGCCGTGGGCCAGCAGCCAGATCACCAGCAGGCCAAGGGCGGCGATACCCAGGCCGACCACGGTCATGCCGGTGATGTCGGTGCGGCGCTGGTCGCTGAGGTCGCTTTGCAACTTCTGCACATCGGCCATCACCGCGCTGATCGGCAGTTCCAGCAGCAGGGTCCAGCGCGCGTCGGTATTGGCGATCTTGAACGGCAAGTACAGCTCGATGCGGCCTGCGCCCTGGTCGACTTCGTAGTGCAGGTTCTCGCCGCTCAGTTGCGCCAGGGTGGCGGCGGCATTGGCGTCGAGGACGTCGCTGGCTTTCTCGCCGAATTTGCCCGGGTCTTTGGTAAAGGCCACCAGGCGGCCGTTGCCGGACACCAGTGCCAGCTCGCCGGCACCGTCATAGAGCTGGCGATCGGCGGTATTGAGCAGTTCCTGGATGAAGTTCACCGACAGGTCGGCGCCGGCAATGCCCTGGAACGTGCCGTCGATCATGATCGGCTCGACGAACGAGGCGAGCATCACCACTTTGTCGCCTACCTTGTAAGGTGCCGGGTCGATCACGCAGGCTTTCTTTGATTCCCGCGGGCACAGGTAGTACTCACTGGCGCGCACGCCGGTGGCGAGGACGGTCTGGTCGTTGACGTCGGCCAGTTTGTCCAGGCCCAGGCTGCCGTCTTCGTTGCGGAACCACCAGGGCAGAAAGCGCCCGCTGGCGCTGTCGATACCGGTGATCGAGGTGCCGACGAAGCGCGCGTCGTCGTGGTCCAGGGCGTTGCTTTCCCAGCCCAGGTAGGTGCCGAGGATCAGCGGGTTGGTCAGTGCTGTCTGCTTGAGCAGGGCGATCATTTGCTGGCGTTCGATCTTCAGCAGCGGATTGCCGCTGGCGTCCTGCATGCCGAGCATGGCGTTGCTGGTAGCCAGGCCCCTGGCAATCAGTAGCGGTGCTTCCAGGCCGCGCTGGATCTCGCTGACCTGGGTCCGCGCCAGGGCGGTCAGGCGCTGCTCGATCACCGCCTCGAACTGCTGCTGGGTGCGGCTTTGCACCAGCTCCTGGGTACGTTCGCCGGAATACACGGCGTACAGCACCAGGGCGGCGACAATGCTCAGGACAATGGCGCCGGCCAGGGCGGCGACGGAAAACTGGATCGACCGGAACTTCATGAGGGGGCTCCAAGCGCAAGGAAAGGCGTCTGCCTTGCGTTATCGGCCCGGCCGGGCGAAAGCATGAGCACCGTCTGGAGAATTCTTCGTCAGGGATATGGCGGGCTCAACGGAGTCGGCCTAGGATACGCGGCATGTTCGAAGGGAGTGTTTTCATGCGTAAGTCATTTGTAATCGGTGCATTGAGCGCCAGCGTCCTGCTCGCTGGCTGCCAGGCGGTGAACACCACCAGCGGCGGCGCCGTGGGTGTCGAGCGTAAGCAATACATGTTCAGCATGCTGTCGACCGATGAGGTCAACCAGATGTATGCCCAGTCCTACCAGCAAACCCTGGGCGAGGCATCCAGCAAGGGTGTGCTCGACAAGACCAGCAACAACGCCAAGCGCGTGCAATTGATCGCTGACCGCCTGATTGCCCAGGCCCCGCAGTTCCGCCCGGACTCGGCGCAGTGGAACTGGGAAGTCAACCTGATCAAGAGCGACGAGCTCAACGCCAACTGCGGCCCGGGTGGCAAGATCTTCGTCTACAGCGGCCTGATCGAAAAACTCAAGCTGACCGACGACGAGCTCGCTGCGGTCATGGGTCATGAAATCGCCCACGCCCTGCGTGAGCATGGTCGTGAGGCGATGTCCAAGGCCTATGGCGTACAGATGGCTCGCCAGGGCGCCGGTGCCCTGCTGGGCCTGGGCCAGGACAGCATGGCGATCGCCGACACGGTGGTGCAGTACAGCATGACCCTGCCCAACAGCCGCGCCAACGAGAACGAAGCCGACCTGATCGGCCTGGAGCTGGCCGCCCGCGCCGGCTACAACCCGAATGCGGCGATCAGCCTGTGGGACAAGATGGCCCAGGCCTCGGGTGGCTCGCAGCCGGAGTTCATGAGCACTCACCCGGCGTCGGCCAGCCGTCAGGCTTCGTTGCAGGCGGCGATTCCGAAGGTGATGCCGTTGTACGAGCAGGCTCGCAAGTAAAAATCGCAGGTCATGCCCGCTCCCACAGGCCACTGTAGGAGCGGGCTTGACCTGCGATTGTATTCAGCCGATCCAGCCACTGACCTGCATCGCCGAATACACCGCCACCGCGGCCAGGACAAAGAATGCAGCCGACGCCAGGCGGCGGATCAGGGTCAGTGGCAGTTTCTCTGCAGCAAAATTACCCGCCAATACCACCGGCACGTTGGCAATCAGCATGCCCAGGGTGGTACCGATAATGACCATGATCAGGTGCGGATACTGCGCCGCCAGCATCACCGTGGCGACCTGGGTCTTGTCGCCGATTTCAGCGATGAAGAACGCGATCAGGGTGGTCAGGAACGGGCCGAAGCGCCGTGCGGTGCTGGCTTCGTCATCGTCCATCTTGTCCGGGATCAGCGTCCACAGTGCCGTGGCGGCAAAGCTTGCGGCGAGAATCCAGTGCAGGGTGGCGGCGGAGAAGAAGGTGCTGAACCAGGCGCCGACGGCACCGGCCGCGGCATGGTTGGCCAGGGTAGCGGCAATGATACCGGCGATGATCGGCCAGGGCTTGCGAAAGCGCGCGGCAAGGATCAGCGCGAGCAATTGGGTTTTGTCGCCAATTTCGGCGAGGGCCACGATCGCGGTGGGGACGAGCAATGATTCCAGCATCAGGATTCCTACGGGGGCGGGTCGACACGGCTATGACACGTACAGCCTTCCCGCCCCGGGTAAGGTGTTCGTGTCATAGGTCTTGTCAAACCCTGGGTCCGTCTGTGCGGACCGTGGGTCGCACGCGCCATGGTCTGTAGACCAAGTATGTTGACGCGTACCGGGCGAGCTGGGTGCTCGCGGGAGACTACTCCCCTAGGACGGAGCGGATTCTGCCTAGGCAAATCCGTTTCGGCAAGCGCTCTTTTTAACCGCGTGTTGCCTGGTAGATGCGAAAGCCTTGGCCCTCGTCGCGGATCCGGCAGTTGCCCAGGGCCTCTTCGATCAGCGGCTGGTAGCGCAGGAAGCTGTTGGCCACCAAGCGCATTTCGCCGCCTTTTTTCAGATGATAGGCTGATTTTCGCAGCAGGTTTTCCGAGGCCTGGTAATTGGTGTGAACACCTGTGTGGAACGGCGGGTTGCTGATGATCACGTCCAGCTCGCGCGGCGCGGCATCGATGCCGTCGCCGCAGATCACCTCGCCTTCCAGACCATTGGCGGCCAGGGTCAGGCGGCTGCTGGCCACGGCAAAGGCGTCGACATCAAGCAGGGTGATGCGGTTTTGCGGATAACGGCGTTTGATCGCCGCCCCGAGAACACCCGCGCCACAGCCAAAATCCAGCACGTGGCCGGTTGGCAGCTGGTCGAGGTTTTCCAGCAGCAGGGCGCTGCCGCGATCCAGGCGCCCATGGCTGAATACGCCCGGCAGGCTGACGATCTGCAGCGGGCCATCGGCCAGCTCCAGCTGGAAATGCTCGGCCAGGCTTTCCAGCGGCCTGGCTTCAGGGGCGTGCTCGACGGTGACCTGCCACAGCTGGCAATGGCGGGCGCTGTCGAGTTTGCGCGGCTTGCCGAAGGCGTGCAGTTGTTTGGCCGCGCCTTCGATGCCGCCGCGTTTCTCGCCGACCAGGTACAGCTGGCGACCGGCCAGGCGCGAGGCCAGGGCGTTGAGCAGGTAATTGGCCAGGTCCCGGGATTTGGGCAAGAACAGCACGGCGGCGTCGAAAGCCTGGGCCGGTGCGTTTACATCGAAGTGGCTGCGCCCGGCGAAGCGTGCCTCGAGCGCCGCCTGGTCGCCGGCGTGCCAGCTCCAGCCACGGGCCGCAGGCAACTTGCCGAGCAGGTCGTCGGCAGGCAAACCGGCCAGCAACAGCGAGCCCTGGAAAAGATCGGCCTGACGAAGCAACACTTCACTGCGCGGGTCCATGGACGGCGACTCCTGAAAAAAGTGGCGCAGTTTACCAGAGCCAGGCCGGGCTTAGACCTGGCGGCGCGGGCTGCCGGCAAAAAACGCCTCGGCGTTCTCGCTCAATTGCTCGACGATACGCTGGCGTGACTCGACCGCGCCCCAGGCGCTGTGCGGGGTGACGATCAGCCGCGGGATATCGGCTGCCAGCAGCGGGTTGCCGTTGACCGGTGGTTCGACACTCAGCACGTCGGTAGCCGCGCCGCCCAGGTGGCCGGCGCGCAGGGCATCGGCCAGGGCCTGCTCGTCGATCAGGCCGCCGCGGGCGGTGTTGATCACAAAGGCGCCGGGCTTGAGCAGGTCCAGTTGACGGGCGCCGATCAGGTTGCGGGTGTGCTCGTTGAGCGGGCAGTGCAGGGTCAGCGCGTCGACCTGCGGCAGCAGCTCATCCAGCGCAATACGGTCTTCGCGGGGCGGGCGCCCGGGCAACTGGCCAAGCAGTACGCGCATGCCGAAGGCTTCGGCCAGGCGTGCTACGGCGCCACCCAGCTCGCCATGGCCGAGCAGGCCGAGGGTCTTGCCCTCCAGCTCGACGATGGGGAAGTCCAGCAGGCAGAACTGTTTGGCCTGGCCCCACTGGCCGTTGGCGACGGCCTTTTGATAGTCGCTCAGGCGTGTGGCCAGGGCCAGCAGCAGGGCCAGGGTGTGCTGGGCCACCGACGGCGTGCCGTAGCCCTGGCAGTTGCTGACCACCACGCCCTGGGCGCGGGCGGCCTGCAGGTCGACATTGTTGGTGCCGGTGGCGGCCACCAGAATCAGCTTCAGCTCGGGGCAGGCGGCGAGGGTGGCGGCGTCGATCATGACCTTGTTACTGATCGCCACGCTGGCGCCCTGCAGGCGTTCGGCGACCTGCCCGGGGGCGCTGGCCGGATAGAGCTGCAGCTCATCGAAACAGGCCTTGAGGCGATCCAGCGCCAGGTCACCGAGGTCCAGGGAGCTATGGTCGAGAAACACGGCGCGACGGGAGATGGACATAGGGTGGCTCCAGTAAGGGCTCAAGCGTTGTAGGCGAAGCAATCGTAATGGCTGTGCTCAAGGCTGCTTTGCAGTTCAAGCAGGCCTTGCTGTTGCTGCTGCAGTGCCTGGATCTGCGCCTGCAGCTGGGCGCTTTTGCCGGCAATCGCCTGGCGCACCCGCTCGATCGGCAAGCCGGCCTGATCATCACTCACCAGCGCTTGCATCTCCTTGAGGCTGAAGCCGAGCTTTTGCGCGCACTTGATCAGGCTCAGCAGGGCGACGCTGTGTTGGTCATACAGGCGATAACGGCCCTGGCGCCTGGGCGCCGGCAGCAGGCCGATGCGCTCATAATGGCGAATGCTTTTGATGGTTGCCCCGGACAGCTGCGCGGCTTTGCCGATGTACATCGAACGTCCTTGTTAGTGCCGGTGAGCCAGCCTGCGCGCCTGCTGCAGCCAGGCATCGCGCTGGCCTGCGCTCGAGCTGATGATGGGGCCAAACGTTAACGTCTTTTGCGTCCTGATTCCACAGAAGCCCAGGGTCGTGCGGCGCATCTGCTGCAGCGCCGGCATGCGGTAGACCCAGCGGTAGTACCAGGGCGGGGTGTCCATGCTCACCAGCAGGTCGGCGCTGCGGCCTTTGAGCAACTGTTCGGGGAAGGGCGAGTTGTTGCGGTACTTGAAGGCAAAGCCGGGTAGCAGGACGCGATCGAGAAAGCCCTTGAGCAGCGCCGGAATCCCGCCCCACCAGACCGGGAAGACCAGCACCAGGTGCTCGGCCCAGCTGATCAGCTGCTGGGCGTGCAGCAGGTCGGGCTCCAAAGCTTGTACCTGTTGATAACCCTCGCGCAGGATCGGGTCGAAGGCCAGCTCGCCGAGCTCCAGCAGGCAGACTTCATGGCCTTTGTCGCGGGCACTGCTGATGTAGCTGTCGCTCAGTGCTGCGCAGAAACTGTTACGCGAAGGGTGGCCGAGTATCACCAGGATTCGTTTGCTCATCGAAGGCAGTTCCAGGGGCAAAGCGCTGAGGCTAACGCCTGCCCCAAGGGGGAGAGTCAAGGCGCCAGCACCCACAGGGATTGTTTCAAAGGTCTGCGAGGGCGTAGTGTGTTGCCCCCGTTTGACCTTTTGCCGCAAGGAGCCCCCATGTACTGGGCCGAATTTCTGACTGTCGCCTTGATCCACCTGCTGGCTGTAGCCAGCCCCGGCCCGGACTTTGCCGTGGTGGTGCGCGAGAGTGTTACCCACGGCCGGCGCGCCGGTACCTGGACGGCCTTTGGCGTCGGTACCGCGATTTTCCTGCATGTCGGCTATTCGCTGCTGGGTATCGGCCTGATCGTGTCGCAGTCGATCATGCTGTTCAATGCGCTGAAATGGCTGGCTGCCGCCTACTTGCTGTACATCGGCTTCAAGGCCCTGCGCGCCCGCCCGGCCGCGCCTGGCAGCGACGCCGTGCAGGCCTCCACGGTCGAGCGCACACCGCGGGCGGCCTTTGTCGCCGGCTTCATGACCAATGGCCTGAACCCTAAGGCGACGCTGTTTTTCCTGTCGCTGTTCACCGTGGTCATCAACCCGCACACGCCGCTGGCGATCCAGGCCGGTTACGGGTTGTACCTGGCCGTGGCCACCGGCCTGTGGTTCTGCCTGGTGGCCATGCTGTTCAGCCAGCAGCGGGTGCGCGCCGGCTTTGCCCGCATGGGTCACTGGTTCGATCGCACCATGGGCGCGGTGCTGATTGCCCTGGGGGTGAAGATCGCTTTCACCGAAATGCACTGACAATGATGTTCAAACGCCACTAATCCCTGCAGCGGTCAAATCATTCCTTTGGCTGATTTGGCCGCTGTGGAGGCGTTCTAGAGTAAGGCATGTCTTGCCCAGCCTGTGCACTCTAGAAAAGGGACTCCTATGTTGCAGACTCGCGTCATTCCTCCTGCCGAGGACGCTTATCAGTTTCCGCTGTTGATCAAGCGCCTGCTGCTGTCCGGCAGCCGTTACGAGAAAACCCGCGAGATCGTCTACCGCGATCAGCTGCGCTACAGCTACCTGACCCTCAACGAGCGCATCGCGCGGCTGGCCAATGTGCTCACCGAAGCGGGGGTCAAGGCGGGTGACACCGTGGCGGTGATGGACTGGGACAGCCATCGCTACCTCGAATGCATGTTCGCCATTCCGATGATTGGCGCGGTGGTGCACACCATCAACGTGCGCCTGTCGCCGGAGCAGATCCTTTACACCATGAACCACGCCGATGACCGCTTCGTGCTGGTCAACAGCGACTTTGTCGGCCTCTACCAGGCCATCGCCGGGCAACTGACCACGGTGGAGAAAACCCTGCTGCTGACCGATGGCGAGCAGAAAACCGCCGACCTGCCGAACCTGGTCGGCGAGTACGAGCAATTGCTGGCGGCCGCCAGCCCGGTCTATGACTTCCCTGATTTCGACGAGAACTCGGTTGCCACCACGTTCTACACCACCGGTACCACCGGTAACCCCAAGGGGGTGTATTTCACCCACCGGCAACTGGTGCTGCACACTCTGGCGGCTGCGACGGTCACCGGCAGTATCGACAGCGTGCGCCTGCTCGGCAGCAATGATGTGTACATGCCCATCACGCCGATGTTCCATGTCCATGCCTGGGGCATTCCCTACGTGGCGACCATGCTCGGCATCAAGCAGGTCTACCCCGGGCGCTACGAGCCGGAGATGCTTTGCGAACTGTGGCGCAACGAGAAGGTGACCTTCTCGCATTGCGTACCGACCATCCTGCAGATGCTGCTCAATGCCAAGGGTGCCCAGCAACAGGACTTCGGCGGCTGGAAAATCATCATTGGCGGCAGTGCCCTGAACCGCGCCCTGTACGAGGCGGCCAAGGCCCACGGAATTCAGCTGACCGCCGCTTACGGTATGTCCGAGACCTGCCCGCTGGTGTCCTGCGCTCACCTCAACGACGAGCTGCTGGCTGGCAGCGAAGACGAATGCATCACCTACCGGATCAAGGCCGGGGTGCCGGTGCCGTTGGTGGAAAGTGCGATTGTCGATGGCAACGGCAACTTCCTGGCGGCCGACGGCGAGACCCAGGGCGAACTGGTGCTGCGCGCGCCGTGGCTGACCATGGGGTACTTCCGCGAGCCCGAGAAGGGCGCCGAACTCTGGCAGGGCGGCTGGCTGCACACCGGTGACGTCGCCACCCTCGACAGCATGGGCGTGATCGATATCCGTGACCGCATCAAGGACGTGATCAAGACCGGCGGCGAGTGGATCTCGTCACTGGAGCTCGAAGACCTGATCAGCCGCCACCCGGCGATCCGCGAAGTGGCGGTGGTCGGTGTCGCCGACCCGCAGTGGGGCGAGCGGCCATTTGCCTTGCTGGTGATCCACGAAGGCCAGAGCATCGACGCCAAGGTCCTCAAGGAACACCTCAAGCCATTCGTGGAGCTGGGGCACATCAACAAGTGGGCGATCCCCAGCCAGATCGCCCTTGTTACTGAAATTCCCAAGACCAGTGTCGGCAAGCTCGACAAGAAGCGCATTCGCCTGGACATCAGCCAGTGGCAAGCCAGTAACAGCACCTTCCTCTCGACCCTGTAATGCCGGGCGGGTCGCGCCTGAAGCGGCGCGACCCGCACGCCAGACGCATGGGCGCCTTGTCAAATGACGAAATTAAGCCATTCTTCCCCCAGCCAGCGTAGTGGCCGGTCATGCAGACCCTGCCTGAGGGGTTGGGATGCAAATCACACTTTAGAGGGATCAAGCAGTTCAACCTGCTGGCTATAGTCGGTTCAGGGGATTTTCAGGAACGGGGGATCGCACATGCATGTGCCTAGCCACTCGCTCGAGCAAAAAGGTGCGCTCACACCGCTCGAGCGATGCGTTTCTGCAAAGGACTCACTGCCATAAAAATAAAGTACATGGAGTAGCGTCGATGACATCAGCAAATCTGTTCTGGCGCCGGGCGAAACTGCCCCTGGCCGTCAGCCTCGCTTCTACGCTCGCCGGTCCTGCATTCGGCGTCAGTTTCAACATCGGTGAAATCGAAGGCTCGTTCGACTCGTCGCTGTCGGTGGGGGCGAGCTGGTCGACAGCCAGCCCGAACAAGAACCTGATCGGCGTCAACAACGGCGGCAAGGGGTTGTCGCAGACCTCCGATGACGGCCACCTGAACTTCAAGCGCGGTGAGACCTTCTCGAAAATCTTCAAGGGTATCCACGACCTGGAACTCAAGTACGGCGATACCGGGGTATTCGTCCGTGGCAAGTACTGGTACGACTTCGAACTCAAGGATGAGCATCGCGAGTTCAAGGACATCAGCGACACCAACCGCAAAGAGGGCGCCAAGTCGTCCGGCGGGCAGATCCTCGACGCCTTCGTCTACCACAACTACTCGATCGCCGATCAGCCGGGCTCGGTGCGCCTGGGCAAGCAGGTGGTCAGCTGGGGTGAAAGTACCTTCATCGGTAACGGTATCAACTCGATCAACCCGATCGACGTGGCGGCCTTCCGCCGTCCGGGTGCCGAAATCAAGGAAGGCCTGATTCCGGTCAACATGTTCTATGTGTCCCAGAGCCTGACCGACAACCTCTCGGGCGAAGCCTTCTACCAGCTCGAATGGGACCAGACCGTCGTCGACAACTGCGGCACCTTCTTCTCCCAGCCGGACATCATTGCCGACGGCTGTACCGATAACCTGCGCGTACTCAACAGTGCCAACGCGTTGCCAGCGGCCGCCCGCGGCTTCCTCGCAAGCCAGGGTGTGGACGTCAATGGCGAAGGTGTGCGGGTCGCCCGTGGCCCTGACCGCGATGCGCGAGACAGCGGCCAGTTCGGCGTGGCCTTGCGTTACATGTACGACCCGCTGGGCACCGAGTTCGGCGCCTACTTCATGAACTACCACAGCCGTGCGCCGATCTTCAGCGCCCACGGTGCCGATCCGCGGGTCTATGCCGGCCTGGCCGGGCTGCCCGCAGCCTTGCGTCCGTTGGCACCGCTGATCGTCGCCGGCAACTCCAGCTACTTTGTCGAGTACCCGGAAGACATCCGCCTGTACGGCCTGAGCTTCTCCACCACCCTGCCTACCGGCACGGCGTGGAGCGGTGAAATCAGCTACCGGCCAAACGCCCCGGTGCAGCTCAACACCACCGATATCCTCTACGCCGGCGTGCGTCCGATTGGCGGCACCCTGGCCAACGCCTCGCTGCTCAACGGTGTACCGGGCCAGGACCTGAACGGCTACCGGCGCAAGGAAATCACCCAGTTCCAGACCACCCTGACGCACTTCTTCGACCAGGTCATGGGCGCCAGCCGCCTGACCGTGGTGGGTGAAGTCGGCGTGACCCATGTCGGCGGCCTGGAAAGCGCCCACGATGTGCGTTACGGCCGCGACCCGGTTTACGGCCCAGGCCCGCTGCCGGCAACCCCAGGGGCAGGCAATCTCGATACCTGCTCGGCGATCATCAACACCGGCACCATCAACGGCGCAGGCCCTGGCGCTTCGGACGCCAACCGCAGCCGCAACTGCGAGAACGACGGTTACACCACCAGTACTTCCTGGGGCTACCGCGCGCGCGCCATCTGGGACTACCCGGATGTATTCGCCGGGGTCAACCTCAAGCCGAGCGTGGCCTGGTCCCATGACGTGTCTGGCTACTCGCCAGGCCCTGGCAGCAACTTCGAGGAAGGGCGCAAGGCGATCAGCCTGGGCCTGGATGCCGAGTACCAGAACACCTACACCACCAGCCTGTCGTACACCAACTTCTTCGACGGCAAGTACACCACCGTGGATGACCGCGATTTCATCGCCCTCAGCTTCGGCGTGAACTTCTAAGAATTCGGATTCAGGACGACCATGAAGATGAAAACAACCAAGACTCTGCTGCAAGCCGGTGTACTGGGCCTGTCCCTGTTGGCGACCAGTGTCATGGCGGCGGTTTCCGCCGACGAGGCGGCCAAGCTGGGCGCCAGCCTGACGCCGATGGGTGCGGAAAAGGCCGGTAACGCCGACGGCTCGATCACGGCCTGGAAGCCGCTTGCCAAAAGTGCCGGTAGCGTCGATAGCAAGGGTTTCCTTGCCGACCCTTATGGCAGCGAACAACCGAAGTTCACCATCACCGCGCAGAACGTCGACCAGTACAAGGACAAACTGTCCCCTGGCCAGGTCGCCATGTTCAAGCGCTATCCGGACACCTTCAAGATGCCGGTGTACCCGACCCACCGGGGCGCTACCGTACCGGACGCGGTGTTCGCGGCGATCAAGAAGAACGCCACCAGCACCAACCTGGTTGGCGGCGGCAACGGTCTGGAAAACTTCGACACCGCCGTGCCGTTCCCGATTCCGAAAAGCGGCGTCGAGGTGATCTGGAACCACATCACCCGCTACCGTGGCGGCAGCGTGACTCGCCTGGTGACCCAGGCCACGCCGCAGCAGAACGGCTCGTTCAGCCTGGTGTACTTCCAGGACCAGTTCGTCTTCCGCGACCGGATGAAAGATTACGATCCGGCCAACCCGGGCAACGTGCTGTTCTACTTCAAGCAGAAGGTGACGGCGCCAGCGCGCCTGGCCGGTACTGTACTGCTGGTGCACGAGACCCTCGACCAGGTCAAGGAGCCGCGCAAGGCGTGGGTCTACAACGCCGGCCAGCGCCGGGTACGGGCAGCGCCACAAGTGTCCTACGACGGCCCGGGTACCGCCGCCGACGGCCTGCGCACCTCCGACAACCTGGACATGTACAACGGCGCGCCGGACCGTTACGACTGGAAGCTGGAAGGCAAGAAAGAGCTGTTCATTGCCTCCAACAGCTACAAGCTTGACGATCCCAAGCTCAAGTACGCCGACATCATCAAGGCCGGGCACATCAACCAGGACCTCGCCCGATACGAACTGCGCCGGGTATGGCATGTGGTCGCAACCCTGAAACCGGGCCAGCGCCACATCTACGCCAAGCGTGACTTCTACATCGACGAAGACACCTGGCAAGCGGCGGTGATCGACCAGTACGACGGTCGCAACCAGCTGTGGCGCGTGTCCGAAGCCCACTCCCAGGACTACTACAACGTCCAGGTGCCGTGGTACACCCTGGAAGCCATCTACGACCTGCAGTCCGGTCGCTACCTGGCCCTGGGCATGAAGAACGAGGAAAAGCGAGCCTACGACTTCGGGTTCACTGCCTCCAAGGCTGACTTCCAGCCTGCAGCGCTTCGCCAGGAAGGTGTGCGCTAAGTTTCAAACCTCCGTGTGATCTCCCAGAACGCCCCGGCTTGCCGGGGCGTTTCTGTTTGCGCATCCGTGTCGGCTGAGCCTTGTCGTTTTTTGTTGTAGTCTTTTTTCCGCAAAGCGCGGCAATTGTCTTCAAATGTGCTGTTTAACCCGCTAGTCTGCGCTGATCCGTACTGCCGACGATTCCCTAACTAAAAACGAGCCGGCCATGACTGATCTGTCCCGTACGCAAGGGTTCGCCAGCCAGGCCATGAGCGTCCTGGAGGGCCGTTTCTTTCGCCCGCCGCTGCCCGAAGGCCATGTGCCGCGGGCGCGCTTGTGTCAGCGTTTGCAGGCGGGGCTCGGCGGGCGCTTGCTGCTGGTCAATGCACCGGCGGGTTTCGGTAAAAGTTCGTTGGCGGTGGAGTTCTGCCAGGGCCTGCCCAACCACTGGAGCAGCCTCTGGCTGGGTTTGAGCCGGCGCGACAACGACCCCGGGCGCTTCCTCGAGCGCCTGCTCGAAGGCTTGCAGCAATACTGCCCGGCCCTCGGCGGCCAGGCCCTGGGCTTGCTGAAGATGCGCCAGCGGCACCAGCCGTTTGCCTTCGAAGAGTGGCTCGACGGCCTGCTCGATGAACTGGCCCGTCACCTGCAGCCACACAACCCCTTGCTACTGGTGCTCGACGACTACCACCTGGCCCAGGGGCCGGTGCTTGACCGCTGCCTGCAGTTTTTCCTCAATCACCTGCCGCCCGGCCTGGTGTTGCTGGTCACCAGCCGCCAGCGGCCGGACTGGCACCTGGCGCGCCTGCGTCTGTCGCGCCAGTTGCTTGAACTCAACGAGCAGGACCTGCGCCTGACCACCGATGAGTCCCTCGCCGTGCTGGGCCAGCAACCGACGGTGTTGCGCGGCCAGGCGCTGGACAACCTGATCCAGCGCAGCGATGGCTGGGTCGCCGGCTTGCGTTTCTGGCTGCTGGCGGCCAACGAGGCCGGTGCCGACAGCGCCTTGCCCCAGGCCCTGCACGGTGGCGAGGGGCTGATTCGCGACTACCTGCTTGAAGAAGTCATCGAGATGCTGCCCGCCGAAGTGCAAGGCTTTCTCTACGACACCGCCTGCCAGGAGCGCTTTTGCGCCGAGCTTTGCGATGCCCTGCGCGAAAGCCACGACAGCGCCGAGATTCTCCGTTACCTGCAGGCCCACCAGGTGTTCCTGGTGCCGCTGGACGAACATGGGCGGTGGTTTCGCTATCACCATTTGTTCTCCGACCTGCTGCGCACCCGTCAGGCCAGCCTGCCGCTGTCGAGCCTGCATTTGCGCGCCTGTCGCTGGTTCCATGGCCAGGGCCTGCTCGATGAAGCCGTTGAGCAGGCCTTGCGCGCCGGCCACCTGGACGTGGCCGCCAACCTGGTGCAGAACCTCTCCGAAGAGCAACTGCTGGCCGAGCAGAACGTCGGCATGCTGCTGCGCTGGAAGATGGACCTGCCCGACAGCCTGCTGATCAGCACACCGCGGCTGATCGTGCTGTATAGCTGGGCCCTGGGCCTGGCCGGGCAGCTGGATGCCGCCGAAGAACTGGCTAGCCACCTGAGCCGCTTCTTGCCGGCGCCTTCGGCCACCGCACAGAAATCCATGCTCGCTCAGTGGCTGGCGCTCAGCGGGGTGATCGCCCGTGGTCGCGGCGACCGCCAGCGTACCCTCGAATATTGCTCCGAAGCGCTGCACAGCTTGCCGTTCAAGCGTTACGGGCAGCGCCTGGTGTGCCTCTCGACATTGTCCAACCTGGCCATCGCCGATGCCGATTTCTGGCGTGCCCGTGGCTGGAATCGCGAAGCACTGGAGCTGGCCCAGCGGGTCGGCAACCCGTTGTTCGAAGCCCTGGCCCATTACGACCGGGCACGGGTGCTGCACGCCCGTGGCGAGGTGTTGCGCGCCCTCGATGAAGTGCGCCAGGGCCTGCAGCGCCTGCAGGGTTTGTCGGCGCAACGGTTGTACGCGGCGCGGGCACGCCTGACCCTGTACGAAGGCTATCTGCTGGCGGCCCGGCTGCAACCGGAGGCCGGCCGCAGTCGCCTGCGGGCCGGGTTGATCGAGGCGCGCGCCTGTCGCGATATCAGCGTACTGATCGGCCACTGCGTGATCGCTTCGCTCGATGGCCGTGAAGGGCGCTTTGCCGAAGCCTTTGCCGAGCTTGCTGAAGCCGAACGGCTGATGCACATCTGGGACGTCCCGCCGATTTTCTATCTGGCGATGATCACCCTGGTCAAATGCGAGCTGTGGCTGGCCCAGGGGCGCACCGACCTGGCCGAATCCTGGCTGCTGCGCCTGGGCCAGACCTACGGGGGCGAGCAGGCGGCTGCCGCCCCGGAGTTCCACCCGTTGCTGCCGCTGCATATCGAATTGCAGCAGGCCTTGCTCGAACGCACCCAGGGCCGCCTGGAACAGGCCGGGCGGCGCTTGCAGGCACTGGTGGAGCGCGGCCAGGCCAGTGGCGGGCAGATGCTTTGCGTTACTGCGCTGTGCCAGTGGACGTTGCTGCTGCTGGCCAACAACAACGAAGCCCAGGCGCGCGGCCTGCTGGCGCTGGCGCTCGATTCCGCGCGCGGCGGCGTCCTGCAGCCGTTCCAGCGGCTGTTGCAGGATCACCCGCAATGGCTGCGCGAGCAGTTGCTGCTGCAACCCCAGGGGCCTGCGCAAAGCAGCTTGCTGGCGCTGTTGCCCGCGCTTGAATCGACTGAAGCGGGCGGTAGCGGCGAGGCCTTGAGCGCCCGGGAAATGGCTGTGCTCGAACTGATCGCCCAGGGCTGCTCGAACCAGGAAATCAGCGAGCGCCTGTTCATCTCCCTGCACACGGTGAAAACCCACGCCAGCCATATCAACAGCAAGCTCGGCGTCGAGCGACGCACCCAGGCGGTGGCCCGGGCCAAGGCATTAGGCATGCTGCACTAGCTTTGACTCGGCGGTGAACATCCTCGATGATGGCGCAATGCCATTATTTGTTCCGTTGCTGGTACTTGCGTCCAGCAAATATGCGCTCTGTACGCCTCAAGCTATCGCCCTGTGTGGCCGATACTCTGCGAGTGCGGCCCGATTAAGCGCCGCAGCGAATCTACCCGCGAAGCCGAGCCTGTCCGTGAAGGTGTCTCTGCGTCTATTTTTTTATTTGCCATGACAGGTTTCGTGGATGCAGGTCTACAGCCAGAAAAGCTTTCTGATCGTCGATGATTTCTCCGATTTTCGCAGTTCGGCCCGCTCGATGCTGCGCGAGCTTGGCGTGCGTGATGTCGATACCGCCGACAGCGGCGAACAGGCGCTGCGCATGTGTGCGCAAAAACGCTATGACTTCATTCTTCAGGATTTCCACCTGGGTGATGGCAAGAAGAATGGCCAGCAGGTGCTCGAAGACCTGATCCTCGACAAGCTGATCAGCCATGAGTGTGTGTTCCTCATGGTCACCGCCGAAAGCAGCCAGGCGATTGTCCTCAGTGCCCTGGAGCATGAGCCCGACGCTTACCTGACCAAGCCGTTCAACCGCATCGGCCTGGCCCAGCGCCTGGAAAAACTGGTGCAGCGCAAGACCCTGCTCAAGCCGATCCTCCAGGCCCTGGACCGCGGCCGCCCGGCCGAGGTGCTGGCGGCCTGCGCCGAGCTGTGCAAGAAGGACCCGCGCTTCGCCCCGCTGTGCCTGCGCTACCGCGCCGATGCTCTGCGCGACCTGAACCGCTTCGATGAGCTGGAGAAATTCCTCACCACCATCATCGCCAGCCGGGCCACGCCCTGGGCCTATGCCGCCCTTGGCGGCCTGCTGTACAAGCGCAACCAGCTGACCCAGGCCCAGGGTGTGTACGAGCAGGCGCTCAAGGCCTTCCCGATGATGCCCGGCCTGTACGACGGCCTGGCCGAAGTGCTGGTGGCCCAGGGCGAAAGCAAGCGTGCCCAGGGTGTGCTGGAAGAGGCCGTGCGCCTCTCGCCCCTGGCTGTGCGCCGGCAGATGATGCTGGGCAAGCTGGCCCTGAGCAACGATGACTACGACACTTCGTCCAAGGCCTACCGGCATGCGGTCAACCAGGGCCAGAGCTCGCGCTACAAAGACCCGGAAAGCAACCTCGGGCTGGTCCAGGCATTGATGAACAAGAACGCCGGCAACGGCCTGGATGCGCGCACCCGGGTCGAGATCAACACGGTGCTCAGCGAAGTGGCCAAGGAGAACGTCGAAGACCAGGGCCTGCAGGTGCGTGCGCGGCTGATGAAAGCCGCCAGCCTGCAGCAGGCCGGCGACGCCGAAACCGCCGCGAAACTGACCGAGCAGGCCATGGCCCGGCTGGAGAAGATGGACCAGTTCTTCTCGGTCGAGGCGGCGCTGGTGGTGGCTACGCAATTGCAGAAACTCGGCCAGGAATCTGCCGGTACCGCGATTCTCAAGGGCTGCGTGGAAACCTACGGTGACGACCCTAAGGTCATGCAGAGCGTGGCGCAACTGACCGATGACCCGAGCGTGCTCGGCGCGGTGACCGAAGCGGTCGACCTCAACCGCCAGGGCGTGCGCAGCTACCAGGCCGGCCAGCTCAGCGAAGCCCTGGCGCAGTTCCGCCGGGCACTGACGCTGCAGCCGAAGAACATCAGTATCGCCCTCAACACCGCCCAGGCGCTGTTGCGCATCGGTGGTGAGACACCGCCACCGGCGATCATGGACGAATGCCGCGCGTGCCTGGGCAGCGTCACCGGCATCCCGAAAAGCGATAACCGTTATGATCGCTACCGCAAACTGCACATCCGGGCTTTCGGCGCATGAACCAGGACAACCAGGGGCTGGATTTCTCGACGGTGATCGCCTCCACCGTGCACGACATGAAAAACTCCCTCGCCGCCTTGACCCAGGCCCACAGCCAGTGGCTGGCGCGCCTGCCCGAGGCCCTGCGCAGCGGCAGCGAGCAAGGGGTGATGGAGCATGAGTTCAGCCACCTCAACGGCATGCTGGTGCAGTTGCTGGGGCTGTACAAACTGGGCGTCAACCAATTGCCCATGTGCCCCGACTACCACGAGCTCGACGACTTCATCGAAGCCCAGCTGGCGGCCCAGCAGAACCTGCTGCAGCATCGCGACATCCTCGCCAGCTGGCGCATCGAAACGGCCAGCCCGCTGGGCTTTTTCGACCGTGAACTGGTCGGTTCGGTGGTCGCCAACATCCTCAACAACGCCATTCGCTACGCTGGCCACACCTTGCTGATCAGCATCAATGACGAGGGCGAGCAACTGGTGCTGAGCATCAACGATGACGGCCCGGGCTTCCCGGCGCGCATGCTCGAGCGCCAGCAGGAATATGTGCAGGGTATCGATGGCCAGAGCGGCAGTACCGGCCTGGGTTTGTACTTTGCCGCACGGATTGCCGGCCTGCATGAGCGCAACGGGGTCAAAGGGCGGATCGAGATTGCCAACGGCGGGGTCCTGGGCGGCGGACTGTTCAGGCTTTACCTGCCTTGATCAACAGTGCCTGGGCAAACCTGAGGCAATGAGCTGCGACCGCCATTTGGCGGTCACAGCCCTGATGCTCACATACCAAGCAGATCAGGAAGCACCAGCGAGATCCAGGGCACATAGGTGACCAGAATCAGGAAGCCGACCAATAACGTCAGCCAAGGCATTGCCGCGCGCACGGTTGCCGTCAGCGGCATTCCGGTTACCGCCGAGGTGACGAACAGGTTCAGGCCGACCGGCGGGGTGATCAAGCCGATCTCCAGATTGACCACCATGATGATGCCCAGGTGAATCGGGTCGATGCCCAGTTTCATAGCGATCGGGAACAGGATCGGGGCCAGGATCAGGATGATCGCCGATGGCTCCATGAAGGCACCGGCCACCAGCAGCACGATGTTCACCACCAGCAAGAACGTCACCGGCGTCAGCCCGGCTTCGATTACCCAGGTGGTGATTTGTTGCGGTAGCTGTTCGGTGGTCAGGACGTGGGCGAAGAGCATCGCGTTGGCAATGATGAACATCAGCATGATGCTCAGTTTTGCCGACTCCAGCAGCACCTTGGGCGCTTCCTTGAACGACATGTCACGGTACACGAACAAGGCGATGAAGGCCGAGTACACCGCAGCGACCGCCGCCGCTTCAGTCGGGGTGAACATACCGCTGTAGATGCCGCCGAGGATGATCACCATCAGCAACAGACCCCAGACGGCCTTGCGGGCGGCACTGAGCCATTCCCTGAAAGTGGCACGGGGCAGGGCTGGCAGGTTCTTTTTCACCGCCACGATGTAGATGGCGATCATCAGGATCAAGCCCAGCATCAAGCCTGGTACTACGCCGGCCATGAACAGTTTGCCTACCGAGGTTTCGGTGGCGGCGGCATACACCACCATCACGATCGACGGTGGGATGAGGATACCCAGGGTGCCGGCGTTGCAGATGATGCCGGCGCCGAAGGCTTGTGGATAACCGGACCGAACCATCCCGGCAATCGCAATCGAGCCGACCGCAGCCACGGTTGCCGGGCTAGAACCTGACAGTGCGGCGAACAGTACGCAGGCTAATACGGCGGCAATCGCCAGACCTCCGCGAATGTGTCCGACACAGGTATTGGCAAAGTCAATCAGGCGCCGAGCCACGCCACCGGTGGTCATGAACGCCCCGGCCAGGAGAAAGAACGGAATTGCCAGCAAGGTGTAGTGTTCCGAGGTCTCGAACAACTTGATCGCCAGCGAGCGAACCGAGTCCTGGCTGAACAGCATGATAGTCAGCGAGCCGGAGAGCCCCAGGGAAATGGCAATGGGGACGCCGATGAACATCAGGGCGAAGAGGGTGACGAAGAGAAAGAGGATGGTCATCGCTTGTCGTCCTCATGCTCGGCCAGTTTCAGCGCATCCGCCGCTTCGTCGGCCAACCCCAAACCGGTCTGGCGGTGCTGGAGTATTCGTACCAGGATTTCGGTGAAACGGATGAACACCAGGGCAAAGCCCACCGGTACGATCAGGCCAACTTGCCACTGCATGATGCCGAAGTGACCCAGGTCCTCGGCGCCAATACCGGCATTGAACAGGGTTTGAATCCACTCGAAACTGGCGATGCTCAGCAAGCCGGCATAACCGAGGCAGCACAGACAGGCAAGCATGCCGAGTAGCCGTTGAACCGGCTTGCTGGCCAGTTTTACCAAGGCGTCGACACCAATGTGCCCGGCCACGCGCACGCCATAGGACAGGCCGAAAAAAATCAGCCAGCCGAACAGCGCCTTGGTCAGGGCATTGCTCCAGGTCATCGACTGGGCGGCGTCCATCACATGGTCGCCTATGCTGTTGAACAGGTCGGCCGCACCGGGCCAGCGCTCGGCAAGGCTGTAGAACAGGGTGTAGAGGTTGTTGAGGATGACGTAGACGAAGGTCACCAAGGTCATGGCGGCCAGTAGGAAGACGATAAAGCCCTCCTCGAAATGTTCCCAGATACGCCGTAAGGCATTCATGCGTATTCTCCGATGTGTAGCGGTCACAGCTGCCGCCGTGGCGGCGGCAACTGTCTGCGGGCTTACTGCGCCTGGTTGGCCGCCTCGGCTGCCTGGATCAGCTCGGCACCGATTTCACCTTCGAATTTTTTCCACACCGGCTTCATCGCCGTTCGCCATTGCTCGCGTTGCTCAGGCGTGAGCGTAATGATCTCGGTGGTCTTGGCCGCAATGATGCGTTCCTTGTCGCCCTGGTTGAGCGCCTCGGCTTCTTTGTTCACGTGCTGGGTGACTTCGCTGATGATTTTCTCAAGCTCTGGCTTCACATCGGCTGGCAGGCCGTTCCAGAACTTGGTGTTGGTGATCAGCATGTAGTCGAGCACGCCATGATTGGACTCAGTGATGTACTTTTGCACTTCGTGCATTTTCTGGCTGTAGATGTTCGAGTAGGGGTTTTCCGCACCATTGACCACACCGGTCTGCAAGCCCTGGTAGACCTCGGCAAAACTCATTTTGCGCGGGTTGGCACGCACCGCCTTGAACTGCTCTTCCAGCACTGCCGAAGCCTGCACGCGGAATTTCAGACCGCGGGCATCTGCGGGAACGTGCAAGGCCTTGTTGGCCGACAATTGCTTCATACCGTTGTGCCAATAAGCCAGGCCGGTGATGTTCTTGTCCTCCATGGACTTGAGCAGGCCCTGGCCGGCGGGGCTCATCTGAAAGCGGTCCACGGCGTGGATGTCGTTGAACAGGAAGGGCAGGTCAAACAGTTGAACCTTCTTGGTGTACTGCTCGAATTTGGCCAGCGACGGCGCAATGATCTGTACATCGCCCAGCAGCAGTGCCTCCATTTCCTTGCCATCACCGAACAGCGACGAGTTGGGGTAGACATCGACCTTGACCTTGCCTGGCAGGCGCTCTTCCACCAGCTTCTTGAACATGATTGCGCCCTGGCCCTTGGGCGTTGAGTCGGCAACAACATGGGAAAACTTGATGGTAATCGGGTCAGCGGCCTGGGCCCAGCCAGCGGCCGAAAGGGTCAGCGCACAAACCAGTGCCTTGAGTGAGGGAGTGAACATCCTGATTCTTCCTTTTTTTGTTGTAATGCTGCACTTTGCGCTGACGCGCGCAGGCAGGTTGACCCCGGCAAGTCTAGGTGGCTATTCAGAGATTGCTTTGTGCAAGATCAATGTCTGGTGAACTGCAAGGCACCTGTGCGTCTGCCAGGTCGATGGCCGGGGCTGGCCAACAGGCAGAAATGAGGTTAAGAAGTGGCATCGCTTCAGTGCCCCCACTATTTTCCGGTAACCCCATGCACGTTGCTCAACCCCAGCTAATCCGCGAAACCTTCCCCGTCGGCCCGCTGCAGTGCAATTGCACGATCATCGGCGACCCGATCAGCAAAAAGGCCATCGTCGTTGACCCGGGCGGCAACCCCGAGCAGATCCTCGCCCGCCTTGATGCCCATGGCCTCAAGGTGGTGAGCATCATCCATACCCACGCGCACCTGGATCACTTCCTCGCCTCCGGGCAGTTGAAGGAGATGACCGGCGCCACCTTGCACCTGCACAAGGACGACCAGTTCCTCTGGGACAACCTGGAAATGCAGTGTCAGATGTTCGGCGTGCCCTACACCCCGGTTCCGCCGCCGGACCGCTGGCTGGCCGACGACGAAGAGCTGGCCTGCGGCTGTGGCGTGGCCTTGCACACGCCGGGGCACACACCGGGCTCGATGAGCTTCTGGTTCGCCGAGGCCAAGCTGTTGATTGCAGGCGATACGCTTTTTCGTCGTGGGATTGGTCGCACCGATTTGTGGGGTGGCGACCAGGCGACTATCGTTCGTTCCATCAAGCAGCGCCTGTACAGCCTGGATGAAGAGGCTACGGTGGTCACCGGCCATGGCCCGGACACCCGCCTGGGGGATGAGATGCGCCAGAACCCGTTTGTGCGCGCCTGAGATTCCAGGGAATTTTTCTGCTTTGCTGCAATCCAAGGCTGGCATAGATCCGAATCAGATCCGCTGCACTTTCGAATTACAGTAGGAGCTTGTCCATGTTCACCATGCGTCGTTTGATTATCGTCGCTACCGCTGCCGCGCTGATGTCCGGGTGCGCCAGCCCCAACCCGTATGACAGCCAGGGTCAGGCGCAGCAGGGTTCCACAGGGATGAGCAAAACCGCCAAGTACGGCGGCCTGGGTGCGCTGGCCGGTGCCATCGCGGGCGCCGCCATCGACCATAACAACCGCGGCAAGGGTGCGCTGATCGGCGCTGCCGCCGTCGGTGCTGCCGCAGCAGGTTATGGCTACTACGCCGACAAACAGGAAGCCGAATTGCGTGCAAGCATGGCCAACACCGGTGTCGAGGTGCAGCGCCAGGGCGACCAGATCAAACTGATCATGCCGGGTAACATCACCTTTGCCACCGACTCGGCCAACATCGCGCCGAGCTTCTACTCGCCGCTGAACAACCTGGCAAACTCCTTCAAGCAGTTCAACCAGAACACCATTGAAGTGGTCGGCTACACCGACAGCACCGGCAGCCGCCAGCACAACATGGACCTGTCCCAGCGTCGTGCACAATCGGTGGTTACCTACCTGACTTCCCAGGGCGTCGATGGCAGCCGCGTCAGCGCCCGCGGCCTGGGCCCGGACCAGCCGATCGCCAGCAACGCCGACGCCAACGGCCGCGCGCAGAACCGTCGGGTAGAGGTCAACCTCAAGCCGATTCCTGGGCAGCAGTACCAGTAACTTGAGGGTGTAAAAAAGGGGAGCCAGGCTCCCCTTTTTTTTGTGCCTGTAACGGCCTCATCGCTAGCAAACCAGCTCCCACAGAGGCCTGGCTAGCATCCTGCAACAGCCTTGTGCTGGTGGTTTGAGTGTCCTAGGACCTATCCTACGAATTCTGTCGCCCTGCAGAGGATTGCTCCGGGGGAAGTACGCCACTAGGCTCACCGGGTCGCTGAAGTATCAGCGATCGGGTTTGGCGACCCGAGTACATCATTCTGCTTCCATGACGTCAGTCGTTATGGCAGTTGTGCGCGGGAGGGCTTCGGCCCTGCCGGGTTGTCCTGATGTCTCGGTTCGCCAACCTGCGTACAGCTGCCACCATTTCTGTTTGGCGACAGAGGTGGTGCAGCTCCCTTCACATCAGGAGCTTCCTCATGAAAAAGATCGTTCCAGACCCACCTGAATTCCACCTTCTCGAAACCACAGAAACCCCATTCGGCCTCTGCGATGTCGGTCATCCACAGTTATTCGCCGTGCGCGCCGGGGTCAATGTCGAAGATGCGCTGGTGCATGCATCGCTGTATTTGAAGTGCGCGAGCCTGACCGGGCCGCTGGCGGTTGAGCATACCCGTGAGCCGGGGCGAGGGCTTCTTCAGGCGACCCTGCATTCCCATGAAATGGCCAAGGCATTGATCGATGCCTTGCTCGATGGGCTGGAGAGCCGGGCAATCAAGGCTTGAGGCGGCTGATCGCGGGGCAAGCCCGCTCCCACAGAGACAGCACAAATCCTGTGGGAGCGGCGGTGCGACGTCTCGACTTGACCCGCGATTTACTTAGCTTGGGCTTTTGGTGGTGACTTTCAGCACATCGGTAAACACGATGACCACAGACTGGCCGACCTCGAGATTCTTCATGCGCTCCTGAAGTTCAGGGTCTTCGACCTTCACGACCCTTTGCGGGCCTTCAGGCGGCATCAGCGTGACTTCGTGGGTTTTCAGGTCAATCTTGGTGATCTTCGAGGTGACCTTGATCTGCCGGAACGCCTCACCACCCGGGTTGGGGTTGTCCTTGGTGGCACGGATGACGCCAGCGTCCTTGCTGATGCCCGGGGCCTTGGTAAGGTCGGTTTCGAGTACGGTAGCAACCGAGCGGTTGACGGTGATGTTGACCAGGTCGCCGACCTTGAGGTTATGCAGGTCCTTGGCCTGTTCGCTCAGCTGAATCGGCACCTCGGAGTTCTTAGGGCCAGCCACTGTAACGATGCGCTTGTCATGGTCGATGGCAAGGACTTTGGTATCCACCATATCTTGTGTAGCGACAGCGTCGATCAGGATGTCTTCTGCCTGCACCGTGAAACTGGCTGCAGACAGAAGCGAAACGACAGCAACAGCATGGGCGAAGCGGCGCAGCGGTTTCATAGGCTTACGTTCCTTGTGATTGCTAGTGAAATCATCGTAGGAAGTGAGCATAGATGCTGTCTGGCAAATTACCCGTCGGCGTTTTGTCGCAGCCGTTCGAGCAGGGCGTCCTTGTCGCTCCACAGCTGGTTGATCCATTGCTGGAAAGCCAGGCGGTAGGTTTCATCCTGGTCGTAGTTCCTGCCCAGGAACTCGGCCGGAATCGCCAGCTCCTCGAAGTGCACGACAATGTGCCTGACCCGCCCGCACAACAAGTCCCAGAACCCTGGCGCACCGTTCGGATAATGAATGGTGACATTGACGATCGACTGCAATTGCTCGCCCATGGCATCAAGCACAAAGGCAATGCCGCCGGCCTTGGGCTTGAGCAGGTGCTTGAACGGTGACTGCTGCTGGCGATGCTTGGCTGCGGTGAAGCGCGTGCCTTCGGCGAAGTTGAAGATCGCCGTCGGCTTGCCGCGGAATTTGGCGCAGGTGCGGCGAGTGGTTTCCAGGTCTTTGCCGGCCTTTTCCGGGTGCTTGGCCAGGTACGCCTTGGAATAGCGCTTCATGAACGGGAAGCCCAGCGCCCACCAGGCCAGGCCAATCACCGGCACCCAGATCAGCACCTGCTTGAGGAAGAACTTCAGCGGGCGGATACGCCGATTGAGCACGTATTGCAGCACCAGGATATCGACCCAGCTCTGGTGGTTACTGGTGACCAGGTAGCTGTGCTGGTAATCCAGCCCGGCCAGGCCCTCGACCTGCCAGCGGGCCTTGCCCAGCAGGTTGATCCAGGCATTGTTGTTGCTGATCCAGGCCTCGTGAATGTGGCGCATCAGTTCATCGGTGAGGCGCTGCGCCGCGGCGAACGGCAGCAACAGCTTGAACAGGCTGACGATGAACAGCGGGGTGCAGCAGACGATGGTGTTGAGCCCCAGCAGCAGCGAGGCGATAACCCCGCGCAGTGGCGCGGGTAGCAATCCGAGCATGTTCAACTATCCAGTGAGCGGTTGGCCTGAATGGCGGTCAGGGCGATGGTGTAGACGATGTCGTCGACCTGGGCGCCGCGCGGCAGGTCGTTGACCGGCTTGCGCAGGCCTTGCAGCATCGGCCCCAGGCTGACGCAATCGGCGCTGCGCTGCACGGCCTTGTGGGTGGTGTTGCCGGTGTTCAGGTCGGGGAACACGAATACCGTGGCGCGGCCAGCCACCTGGCTGTTGGGCGCCAGTTGCCGGGCGATCTCCAGGTTGGCGGCGGCATCGTATTGCAACGGGCCATCGATCAGCAGGCCGCGCTGGGTTTCCTGGGCCAGCAGGGTGGCTTCGCGGACCTTCTCGACCTCTTCGCCAGTGGCCGAATCACCGCTGGAGTAGCTGATCATCGCCACCCGCGGGGCAATGCCGAAGGCTGCGGCGGAATCGGCGCTCTGCAGGGCGATTTCCGCCAGTTCATTGGCCGTCGGGTGCGGGTTCATCACGCAGTCGCCGTACACCAGCACCTGCTCGGGAAAAAGCATGAAGAACACCGATGACACCAGGCTGCAGCCGGGGGCGGTCTTGATCAGTTGCAGGGCCGGGCGGATGGTGTTGGCGGTGGAGTGCACCAGGCCCGAGACCAGGCCGTCGACCTCGTCCAGGGCGAGCATCATGGTGCCGATCACCACCGGGTCTTCCAGTTGTTGCTCGGCCATCGGTGCATTGAGGCTTTTGCTCTTGCGCAGGCTGACCATTGGCTCGACGTAGCGCTCGCGGATCAGGTCCGGGTCAAGAATCTCCAGGCCCTCGGGCAAGGTGATGCCCTGGGCGCGGGCCACGGCCTGGACGTCGTCGGGCTTGGCCAGTAACACGCAGCGGGCGATGCCGCGAGCCTGGCAGATGGCGGCGGCCTGCACGGTCATCGGTTCTGCGCCTTCGGGCAGGACGATGCGTTTGTTGGCCTGCTGGGCGCGCTGGATCAACTGGTAGCGAAACACCGCTGGTGACAGGCGCAGTTCGCGCGGGGTGCCGCAGCGCTGGTGCAGCCAGTCGGCGTCCAGGTAGCTGGCGACGAAATCGGTGATCAGCTCGGCGCGCTCACGGTCATCCACCGGGATTTCCTTGTTCAGGCCGTTGAGCTGGTTAGCGGTGTCGTAGGAGCCGGTGCTCACCGAGAGGATCGGCAAGCCGGCCAGCAGCGCGCCCTGGCACAGTTCGAGGATGCGCGGGTCGGGCTTGCTGTCGCTGGTCAGCAGCAGGCCGGCCAGCGGTACGCCGTTGATCGCCGCCAGGCTCACGGCGAGGATGATGTCGTCGCGATCACCCGGCGTCACCACCAGGGTGCCGGGCTTGAGCAGCGGCACGGTGTTGGCCACGGTCCGGGCACAGATGATGATCTTGTTCATGCGCCGGGTTTCGTAGTCACCGGCGTTGAGCACCTGGGCACCGAGCAGCTCGGCGACGTCGCGGGTGCGCGGGTCGTTGAGGCCGGCCTGGAACGGGATGCAGCCGAGCAGGCGGAAGTCGCCGCCACGCAGCAGCGGCGAATGCTCGGTCAGGCGCGCGGCGAAGGCGTTCATGTCTTCGTCGGTGCGCACCTTGTTGAGGATCACCCCAAGCACTTTCGGGTCGCGCGGGCCGCCGAACAACTGGGCCTGCAGCTCGACGCGCCCGGACAGCTCGGTGAGCACTTCGTTTTCCGGCGCCGAGACCAGGATCACCTCGGCATCCAGGCTCTTGGCCAGGTGCAGGTTGACCCGCGCGGCGTAGCTGGCGTGGCGGGTCGGGACCATGCCTTCGACCACTACCACGTCCTTGCCGACGCAGGCCTGCTGGTACAGGGTGATGATCTCCTCGAGCAGTTCATCCAGCTGGCCATCGCCGAGCATGCGCTCGACATGGGCCAGGCTCAGCGGCTGGGGCGGCTTCAGGCCATGGGTGCGGGCAACCAGTTCGGTGGAGCGTTCCGGGCCGGTATCGCCCGGGTGCGGCTGGGCGATCGGCTTGAAGAAGCCGACCTTGAGGCCGGCGCGCTCCAGGGTGCGCACCAGGCCCAGGCTGATCGAAGTCAGGCCGACCCCAAAGTCGGTCGGCGCGATAAAAAATGTCTGCATGCGAGCTTCTCGAAATGAGCTGTGCAAAGAATCAATTGCCAAGGGTAGCGCTATCGGCCCCCTGAGCGCACCAGCCACAGGCAAATGCCTGGCCGATGCGTTGCTGGCGTTGCTCGGGGTCGAGCACCCAGCTGCGTGATTGCCAGGGCGGCTGGTGGCGCAGGTGCTGGGTGTGTCCGCACGACAGCTCGACCACCCAGTGGCCGTCCTCGTCCTGATGGAAACCCAGCACCTGGCTGAAGTATCCGGCAACCCGTTTGTCCGGGTTGCGTTCGCTTTCAGGCGATGCCTTGGTTACACTTGTTCGTTCTACATTCTTATGCAAAAGGTCTCGCCCCATGCTGATCGCCGCCAACAAGGCTGTCTCCATCGACTATACCCTCACCAACGACGCTGGTGAGGTCATCGACAGCTCCGCCGGCGGCGCTCCGCTGGTCTACCTGCATGGCGCAGGCAACATCATCCCGGGCCTGGAAAAAGCCCTGGAAGGCAAAACCACCGGTGACGAGCTGGAAGTCGCCGTCGAGCCGGAAGACGCCTACGGCGAATACCTGGCCGAGCTGGTCAGCACCCTGAACCGCAGCATGTTCGAAGGTGTCGACGAGCTGGAAGTGGGCATGCAGTTCCACGCTTCGGCGCCGGATGGCCAGATGCAGATCGTCACCATTCGCGACCTGGACGGCGACGACGTCACCGTTGATGGCAACCACCCACTGGCTGGCCAGCGCCTGAACTTCAAGGTCAAGGTCGTCGATGTTCGTGATGCCAGCGAAGAAGAAATCGCTCATCGCCACATCCATGGCGAAGGTGGCCATCACCACTGATTTTCTGCGCTAAGCTCAGAGAGTCGCGAAGGCGCCCGGGCAAGTCCGTCGCACTCCAGCAGGGGAAGACGGCTTGGCAGGGCGCCTTTTTAATGGGCTGGTTTTATTGATTGCAGCCCGCAGCGACAACCGGGATCTGGAAAGGGGAGTACGTCATGAGTGCATTTCACGACCTGAAGTTGCAGGCACTGGATGGCCAGGAGTTGCCTCTGGCGCCGTTCAAGGGCCAGGTGGTGCTGGTGGTCAATGTCGCCTCCAAGTGTGGCCTGACCCCGCAGTACGCGGCGCTGGAAAACCTCTATCAGCAGTACAAGGGCAAAGGCTTCAGCGTACTGGGCCTGCCGTGCAACCAGTTTGCCGGGCAGGAGCCGGGCACTGAAGAAGAAATCCAGAAGTTCTGCAGCCTGAATTACGGCGTGACCTTTCCGTTGGGCAGCAAGCTGGAGGTCAATGGTCATGACCGCCATCAGTTGTACCGTTTGCTGGCCGGTGAAGGTGCCGAGTTCCCTGGCGATATCACCTGGAACTTCGAGAAGTTTCTGGTTGGCAAGGACGGCCGGGTATTGGCGCGCTTCTCGCCGCGTACCGCGCCGGATGATCCGGCGGTGGTGCAGGCGATCGAGAAGGCCTTGGCCTGATCGGTTGATCGCGGGGCTAGCCCCGCGATGCTGTTTAATCACCCAGATCAATAGTACTGGGCCACCCGAACGGCTCACCCTATCCTCAGGCGCATTCCCCCTTCCCAGGAGCGCCGCATGTCCGCCACCGCACTGTTCAAACCCTTCCAATTGGGCGCCCTCGAGCTGCCAAGCCGCGTGGTCATGGCACCGATGACCCGCACCTTCTGCCCTGGCGGCGTGCCCCACGCACAAGTGGTCGAGTACTACCGCCGCCGCGCCGCTGCCGGCGTTGGGTTGATCATCACCGAAGGCACCACCGTCGGTCACCAGGCTGCCAACGGCTACCCGAATGTGCCGCGTTTTTACGGCGACGACGCCCTGGCTGGCTGGAAGAATGTCGTCGATGCCGTGCACGCCGAAGGCGGGCGCATCGTGCCGCAGCTCTGGCACGTGGGCAGCGTGCGCCGCCTGGGCACCGAGCCGGACGCCAGCGTGCCGGGTTATGGCCCGAGCGAGAAGCTCAAGGATGGCCAGGTTGTGGTGCACGGCATGAGCAAGGCCGATATCCGCGAAGTGATCGAGGCGTTTGCCCAGGCCGCTCGCGATGCCCAGGCCATCGGCATGGATGGCGTCGAGATCCACGGTGCCCACGGCTACCTGATTGACCAGTTCTTCTGGGAGGCCAGCAACCAGCGCACGGATGAGTACGGCGGCGACCTGGCCGGCCGTTCGCGTTTTGCCATCGAACTGATCCAGGCGGTGCGTGCGGCGGTGGGCCCGGAATTCCCGATCATTTTCCGCTTTTCGCAGTGGAAGCAGCAGGACTACAGCGCCCGCCTGGTACAGAGCGCCGAGGCCCTCGGCGCCTTCCTGCAGCCATTGGTAGACGCCGGTGTGGATATCTTCCACTGCTCGACCCGGCGCTTCTGGGAGCCGGAGTTCGAAGGCTCGGACCTCAACCTGGCCGGCTGGACCCGCCAGCTCACCGGCAAGCCGACCATCACCGTCGGCAGCGTCGGCCTGGATGGCGAGTTCCTGCAGTTCATGGTGGCGACCGACAAGGTGGCGCAACCGGCCAGCCTTGAGAACCTGCTCAAGCGCCTGAACAACGATGAGTTCGACCTGGTGGCGGTGGGCCGGGCGCTGCTGGTCGACCCGGAGTGGGCCGCCAAGGTGCGCGATGGCCGCGAGCAAGACATCCTGCCGTTCAGCCGTGAGGCGTTGACGACCCTGGTTTGATCGCAAGCGTCGCCGGGCCTGGGCGCGCAACGCTGCCCTGGCTCTGGCGACAGGCTGCCAGCAGGTGCGCCTCGAACTGCTCGACAATCGCCGGCCAGCCTTGGCGGCTGGCGTGCTGGCGGGCATTGAGGCGCACCCGGCGCAGAGTTTCCGGCTCTTCCAGCAACCAGCAGGCGGCATCGATAAAGGCTGCTGCATCCCCCGGCATGGCCAGCGCACCGCTATGCCCGTGGCGAATGTGCTGGGCTGCCGCGGCTTGATCGTAGGCAACCACACCCAGGCCTGAGGCCAAGGCTTCTAGCACGACGTTGCCGAAGGTTTCGGTCAGGCTGGGAAACACAAAAATATCCCCTGATGCATAGTGTTCAGCCAGGCTTTCGCCGCGCTGGGCGCCGCAGAATATTGCGCCCGGCAGGCGTTGTTCGAGCACGCTGCGTTGCGGCCCGTCACCGACCACGATCAATTTGATGCGCCGTTGCGGATACTGCTGTTGCAGGGCGTCCAGGCAAGGTTGCAGCAAACCTAGGTTCTTCTCGGCGGCCAGGCGTCCGACATGCAACAGGGCAATATCATCGGCGCCCACCCCCCATTGCTCACGCAGCGCCTGGCTGCGCCGCGCCGGGTTGAACAACTGGCTATCGACTCCCCGGGCCATCAGGCTGAGGTTGTCGAAGCCGCGCCGTTCCAGCTCCAGGCGCTGGCTTGGGCTGGGCACCAGGGTGCTGTGGGTGCGCCGGTGGAACCAGCGTAGGTAGTGGGTCAGCAGGCGCGCCAGCAGGCCCAGGCCGTATTCGCTGGAGTACTGCTGGAAATTGGTGTGAAAACCGCTGACCACGGCGATCCCCAGGCGCCGCGCCGCGCGCAGAGCGCTCAGGCCCAGCGGGCCTTCGGTGGCGATGTACAGTACGTCCGGGCGCTGCCGGCGCCAGCGGCGCAGCAGCTTGTGCATCGACACCTGGCCCCATTGCAAACCCGGGTACCCCGGCAACGGCCAGCCGCGGCACAGCAGCAGGTTGTCGTCGCTGGCCGAGGGCAGTTCGGCCGCTTGCCGCGGGCGCACCAACTCGACCCGATGGCCGCGCGATCGCAAGCCATCGCTGAGGCGGCCAAGGGTGTTGGCCACGCCGTTGATCTCGGGTGGGAAGG
This sequence comes from Pseudomonas sp. B21-009, assembly GCF_024749345.1. Taxonomy (NCBI): domain Bacteria; kingdom Pseudomonadati; phylum Pseudomonadota; class Gammaproteobacteria; order Pseudomonadales; family Pseudomonadaceae; genus Pseudomonas; species Pseudomonas sp. B21-009. The sequence goes on from NZ_CP087199.1 coordinate 902,116, forward strand.
TTTCGCTGATCAGGGTGACATGCAGGGGCGGTGTGCTCATGAAGCCAGTTTCGACCGTGCCGATTGCTGCTCTATGACCGCAAAATGACAGATCGATGACGCCTGATTACTGGCGATTACAGGTGCGCAAATATTTCCCAGCAAGTGACTCAAGATTGCAGGTCCGCCAGCCGATGCAGAAGCATTCGAATGACTGATTTCGCTCCGGGAGAGCGTCATGTTCAACAGCAAACTCAAGCAAGAAATCCTCCGGCTGCGCGAAGAACTGCAATCAGTGGAGCAAGTAAAGTGCAGCCTCGACAGTGAGATGCTGGTGCTGCAGCTCGATCCGCAGGGGCGCATCGAATCGGTCAACAGCAATTTCGAAAAAGAGATGCTCTACAGCAGCCATCAACTGATTGGCCGCAACATCGAGGAAATCGTCCCGGCGCACGTCAAGCAACTCGACTTTTACCAGCGCATGAAGCACGCCATTGCCCGTAGCGAGCATCTCAATGGTGCTTTCCGCCTGCTGCGGGGCAATGGCGAAGAGGCCTGGCTGCGCTCGATCCTGCAGCCGGTGAAAAACAGCGAAGGGCGCATCAAGTATTTCACCCTGCACTCCAGCGACCTGACCCGCACCATCGAAACCTCCCGCGAGCACGAGAGCCTGATCAAGGCGCTGATGCGCTCCACGGCGGTGATCGAGTTCAACCTCAACGGTGAGGTGCTGGCCGCCAACGAGCGCTTCCTGCAGACCATGGGCTACAAGCTCGACCAGGTGGTGGGCAAGCATCACCGTCTGTTCTGCGAGCCGGAAGAGTACAACTCGGTGGGCTATCACGCGTTCTGGGACAAGCTGCGCCGTGGTGAATTCGTCGCCGAACGCTTCAAGCGCATTGATGCCCATGGCCGCGTGGTGTGGCTGGAGGCGTCTTACAACCCGATCATCGATGCCCACGACGTGCTCTACAAAGTGGTCAAGTTCGCCACCGTGATCACCGATCAGGTCAACCAGGAAACGGCCGTGGCCCAGGCCGCCGACATTGCCTACACCACCTCGCTGGAAACCGACGCCTGTGCGCGCAAGGCCACCGAAGTGGTGACCCAGACCGTTGACGTCATGCGCGGCCTGGAAACTTACATGCAGGAGGCTGCCGAAGGCATCGAGGCGCTGGACAAGCAGTCGCAGGTGATCGGCTCGATCATCAAGACCATCAGCGACATTGCCGGGCAGACCAACCTGCTGGCCCTCAACGCCGCCATCGAGGCCGCACGTGCCGGTGAGCAGGGCCGCGGCTTTGCCGTGGTCGCCGACGAGGTCCGGCAACTGGCCTCGCGCACAAGCACCGCCACCGAGGAAATCGCCCGGGTGGTGCAGCAGAACGAACAACTGGCCAAGGCGGCGGTGGACATCATCGACAGCAGCAAGCGCCAGGCCGAGCAGGGCCTGTCACTGGCCGGGCAGACCGGCACGGTGATCGTCGAGATTCAGGACGGTGCACAGAAGGTGGTCAACGCGGTAGGGCAGTTTTCCAACCAGCTGTCGAGCTGATGGTAGTGCCGCGTAGCCGGGCGGCTACGCGGCGCTGCTTCAGGTACGCTCGCGGACCCAGAACAGCGTGGCGCCAGCCACTGCTGCCGGCATCATCAGGATGTTGAGAAACGGCACCAGCAGCACCAGGTACACCGAGCCACCAAAACCCAGGCTCTGCCAGCGCTTTTCGCGCAGCCAGGCAAGCATGTCCTGCCAGCTCATCTTGTGGTTGTCGGCCGGGTAGTCGATGTACTGGATGGCCATCATCCAGATCCCGAACAGCAGCCACAGCGGCGCGGCGATGATGTTCACCACCGGGATCAGCGAGAGGATGAACAGGCCGATCGCCCGTGGCAGGAAGTAGCCCAGCTTGCGCGCTTCGCGGCCCAGGGTACGGGGCACCATGGCGGTGAGTTCGGCCCAGCTGAAGGCCGGAAAGTCATCGGTACCGCGCACCACCACTTCGACCTTTTCCGCCAGGAAACCATTGAACGGCGCGGCAATGATGTTGGCCAGCATGGTGAAGGTGAAGAACACCATCAGCCCCACCAACACCACGAACAGCGGCCACAGCACGTAGTTGAGAAAACTCAGCCAGCTCGGCAGGCTGGGCATCAGCGAGTCGACCCAGAGGCTGAACTGGTGGCCGGCCAGGTAGATCAGGCCAACGAACAGCAGCAGGTTGACTGCCAGCGGCAGCAACACGAACAGGCGCAGGCTCGGGCTCAGGACCAGTTTCAGCCCTTCACGCAGGTACTGTGGGCCAGAGAGGACAGGGGCTTGCATATAAGGGAAGGCTCCGGGTAAAGGCAAACGCGCTGACCTTACCGAGTTTGCGCGACGGGCGAAAGCGCGGCGCAGAGCGAGAAACGGGCTGTAACAAAACCTCGGCAGCATCTTCGGCCAGGGCTCATAGATAAACCGCGCGCGCCTTTGCTGATGAATAGAGCCGGCCTATAAGGTGGATTGTCTAAGGATATTTCCTTAATCTCTGCCACCTCGCTAAAGTGCGCACATCTTTTCAACGCCTTCGAATTCTGACTTTCAAGGAGTTTCCATGAGCATTCTGGTCAACAAGCAAGCCCCTGATTTCGACGCGGCGGCAGTGTTGGGCGACGGTTCGATCGTCGACAGCTTCAAGCTTTCTTCCCTGCGCGGCAAGTACGTCGTGCTGTTCTTCTGGCCGCTGGACTTCACCTTTGTCTGCCCGTCGGAAATCATTGCTCACAACAACCGCATGGACAAGTTCCGCGAGCTGGGTGTGGAAGTGGTCGGTGTTTCCATCGACTCGCAGTTCACCCACCACGCCTGGCGCAGCACGCCGGTGGAGAAGGGCGGTATCGGCGCGGTCGAGTTCACCATGGTCGCCGACGTCAAGCACGAGATCACCCGTGCCTACGGTATCGAGCACGATGACGGCGTGGCCCTGCGTGCCTCGTTCCTGATCGACCAGCAAGGCGTTGTCCAGCACCAGGTGGTCAACAACCTGCCGCTGGGCCGTGAAGTCGACGAGATGATCCGCCTGGTCGAAGCCCTGCAGTTCACCGAACAGCACGGTGAGGTCTGCCCGGCCGGCTGGCGCAAGGGCCAGAAAGGCATGAAGGCCGACGCCAAGGGCGTTGCCGACTACCTGGCCGAAAACGCTGCCAGCCTGTAAGGCTGTGGCTTAACGCTTTTCAGGACCTGCGACCCAAAGCCTTCCCCAAGTGCTTCGCAGGTTCTTTTTTATTCCAGCCGGCGATCCCGGCAAAACGATGCTGGCCAGCAAGTGCCAGCTCGACAGGAGTGTGACATGTCTGAAGTACGCCATTCGCGAGTGATCATCCTCGGTTCCGGCCCTGCCGGTTACAGCGCCGCCGTCTATGCCGCGCGCGCCAACCTCAAGCCGCTGCTGATCACCGGCATGCAGGCCGGCGGCCAGCTGACCACCACCACCGAAGTCGACAACTGGCCGGGCGACGCCCACGGCCTGACCGGCCCGGCGCTGATGCAACGCATGCAGGAACACGCCGAGCGTTTCGAAACCGAAGTGGTGTTCGACCACATCAACGCCGTTGACCTGGCCAGCAAGCCGTACACCCTCAAGGGCGACAGCGCCACCTACACCTGTGACGCGCTGATCATCGCCACCGGCGCCAGCGCTCGCTACCTGGGCCTGCCATCGGAAGAAGCGTTCATGGGCAAAGGCGTTTCCGCCTGCGCGACCTGCGACGGTTTCTTCTACCGCAACAAGCCGGTCGCCGTGGTCGGTGGTGGCAACACCGCCGTCGAGGAAGCCCTGTACCTGGCCAACATCGCCAGCAAGGTCACCCTGGTTCACCGCCGCGAGACCTTCCGTGCCGAGAAGATCCTCATCGACAAGCTCAACGCCCGCGTGGCCGAAGGCAAGATCGAGCTGAAACTCAATGCCACCCTGGACGAAGTGCTGGGCGACGACATGGGCGTCACCGGTGCGCGCCTGAAGAACAACGACGGCAGCTTCGACGAAATCAAGGTCGACGGCGTGTTCATCGCCATCGGTCACACCCCGAACACCTCGCTGTTCGAAGGCCAATTGACCTTGAAAGACGGCTACCTGGTAGTCAACGGTGGCCGTGACGGCAACGCCACCGCGACCAACGTTGAAGGTGTGTTCGCTGCCGGTGACGTGGCTGACCACGTGTACCGCCAGGCCATCACCTCGGCCGGTGCCGGCTGCATGGCCGCGCTGGATGTCGAGCGTTACCTGGATGGGCTGCAGAACGCAGCGCTCTGACAGGTTTGATGGTGAACAAAAAACCGGCCTGATGGCCGGTTTTTTTGTCTCTGCATTCTGCCTCAGAGGCTCAGGCGCATGGACAGGTCCACCGCTTTTACATCCTTGGTCATCGCCCCGATGGAGATGTAGTCGACACCTGTTTCGGCGATTACCCGCAAGGTGCTTTCCGTCACCCCGCCGCTGGCTTCCAGCTTGGCCTTGCCGGCATTCAGGCGCACCGCTTCGCGCATGTCGTCCAGGCTCAGTTCATCGAGCATGATGATGTCGGCGCCCGCTTCCAGCGCTTCTTTGAGCTCATCCAGGCTTTCGACCTCGATTTCTACCGGCTTGCCCGGGGCAATGCGGTGCGCGGCGCTGATCGCCTGGGCGATGCCACCGCTGGCGGCGATGTGGTTTTCCTTGATCAGGAAGGCGTCGTAGAGGCCGATGCGGTGGTTATGGCAGCCGCCGCAGGTGACCGCGTACTTTTGCGCCAGGCGCAGGCCGGGCAGGGTCTTGCGAGTGTCGAGCAGTTTGACCTGGGTGTCGGCGACCTTGTCGGCGAGGAATTGCGCGTGGCTGGCAACGCCCGAAAGCATCTGCAGGAAGTTCAGCGCCGAGCGCTCGCCACTGAGCAAGGATCGGGCCGGGCCTTCAAGGTGGAACAGTACCTGGTTGGCGCTGGCGCGCTCGCCATCAGCGACTTGCCAGTGCACCGCAACCCGTGGGTCGAGTTGGCGGAACACCGCGTCGACCCAGGCCGTGCCGGCAATCACGCAGTCATCGCGGGTAATGATGGTGGCCTTGGCCAGGCGCTCGGCCGGGATCAACTGGGCGGTGATGTCGCCACTGCCGATGTCTTCAAGCAACGCACGGCGCACGTTGGCTTCGATTTCGGCGGTCAGGTCGGCGAGGCGTAAATTCGGCATGGCGGGCTCCACAAGCTAAGTGCTGGCGATTATAGGGCAGGGCAGCCCGCGCTTGCAGCAAACACTGTAGTGGCGGCCAAAGCTTGACCTTTGGTCAGGCCAACTGAGCTTTTTGTCCATGCACCGGTCTATCAGCAGCGGCATGTGCGCACTGGCGAGCAGGAGGTTTTTACTCGATAATGCGCCTTGTATTTGGCGTCATAGCTTTGACGACCGCTAAAAAGCTCAAAATCGAACCTGCAAGGAGACCAGGATGCACAACGACGGGAAGGTGGTGCCGATCAAGGCCATCACCGATCAGGCGCACACAGCGCCCCTCGCTCGTCTGCCGGTGGTGCTTCTGCAGGTACGTGACAAGGCCGCGCTGCAACTGCGCCAGGGCCTGCAGGCGTTGTTCGACAACGCCGACGATACCCTGTTCGAGATGGCCGACAAGGCCGCGAGCAACGTTGAACAGAACATCCTTTTCGAAGCCATGCGCGACCTGCGCCTCAAGCGCAAGAACATCGAGCGCGGTTACCTCGACCATTTCTATGAAGCGTTCGTGCAGATCGGCCAGCCCGAGGCCCTGCCGGCCCTGCACAGCCATGGCTACGACCGCCTGGCGCTGGTGGCCAATGACGAGCTGGAACGTACCGTGGCCCTGGATGCCATGGTTGCGCGGGTGCTGGCCCGCGACGGTATCGCCCTCAACCAGTTGACCTTGCGCTTCAGCGCCCTGGTTGGCCAGGCCCTGGACGATCCGCGCAACCCGCTGGGCCCGGCGATGCTGTGCGATTATTTTTTGCGCGCCGGGCGCAGCCTGGGCGTGGGCATCAAGGTCAAGCTGATCATCCTCAAATTGTTTGAGCGCTATGTGCTGCACGACGCCGACCAGTTGTACGGCGAGGCCAACCAGTTGCTGATTGCCACCGGCGTGTTGCCCGAACTCAAGGCCGTGCCGCGACGCCGCGCCCAGGACCGCCCGTCGGCTGAGCGCGAGGCTGCGGCCAGCACAACCGACCAGCAATCGCCCAGTGATCCGCTGGATGCCAACGGCCAGGCGGTATTTGCCTCGTTGCAGGCGCTGCTGTCGCCGGTGCGCGGGCGAGTTGCCCCGCGCCTGGAGGCCTGTGAGCAGGTCCAGGCGATCAGCACCCGTGACCTGTTGCGCCTGCTTTCGCACCTGCAGCATTACGTGCCGCCGACAGCGCAGACCGATGACTTCGACCTGCACCAGCAGCTTGAACAGTTGCTGACCCGGGTCAGCGTAAAGAGCGGCACCTACCGCAAGATCGAGGTGGTCGACGAAGATGTCATCAACCTGATCGCCATGCTCTTCGAGTTCATCCTCGCCGATCGCAACCTGCCGCGTTCACTGCGCGCCCTGATCGGCCGCATGCAAATCCCGATGCTCAAGGTCGCGGTCCTCGACAAGAGTTTTTTCAGCCGCAGCAGCCATCCGGCCCGGCGCCTGCTCAACGAAATCGCCACGGCGGCCATGGGCTGGGGCGCCAGCGATGATTGCCAGCGCGACAGCCTGTACCTGCGGGTAGAAAAAATCGTCCAGCGCCTGCTCAGCGACTTTGTCGACGACCCGGCGATATTTTCCGAACTGCTCGCCGAATTTCTCGCCTTCAGCAGTGATGAGCGACGTCGCAATGAGCTGCTCGAACAACGCACCCGCGACGCCGAAGAAGGCCGCGCACGTACTGCCTTGGCCCGTCAGCGGGTGCAGCAGGAGCTCAACCGGCGCCTGCTCGGCCGCTCGCTGCCGCGGGTGGTGGTGCGCTTGCTTGAAGAGGCCTGGAGCCAGGTGCTGTTGCTGGCCTGCCTCAAGCATGGCGACACCTCCAGCCAGTGGCTCGAAGCCCTGGAGACCATGGATGAGCTGATCTGGAGCGTGCAACCGCACACTGAAGACGTAGCGCGCCTGCGCCTGCTGGAGCTGGTGCCGGGCCTGCTCAAGGCCTTGCGCGATGGCCTGGCCAGCGCCGCGTTCGATCCGTTTGCCACCAGCGAATTCTTTGCCCAGCTTGAAATTCTCCATGTGCAGATGTTCGATACGCCGGTGGTCGGTGGGCGGGTGGTGCCCAACGACGTCAGCGAGCGGGTGCTGGTGCTTGATGAAATCGTCCTGCGCGCGCCTGAGGCCGGCGAGCCGCAAGCAGCCCAGGTACGCCTGGCCGATGACGACCCGGCATTGCTGCAGGTCGAGCGCCTGCGCATCGGTGCCTGGGTCGAGCTGCTCGATGAAGACGAGGTGCAGCGCTGCAAGCTGATTGCCCAGATCGACAGCACCGACCGTTTCATCTTCGTCAACCGTACCGGCCTCAAGGTCCGCGAATGGTCGCGCATGGCCCTGGCCGTGGCCTTGCGCCGCGGGCATGTGCGCCAGCTGGACGACACCCTGCTGTTCGACCGGGCCCTGGACTCTGTGCTCAGCCAGTTACGCCAGGCGCAGGCACGCTAGTTTCCTGCGCGTTTTAACGATGCATCCCGCGTCACCACGGGGCATACTGAGCCAGTGCCCCCGTGTCTCAGGATTTTCTATGCAACTGGACCGCGCTACTGGCTGGTTCGCCGGCGTTTGCCACTGTCCCTCGCCCAACTGCAATGCCCGCGCCGAGGGCGAAGTCATCTCCCTGCTGGTTATCCACAACATCAGCCTGCCGCCAGCACAGTTCGGTACCGGCAAGGTCCAGGAATTTTTCCAGAACCGCCTGGATGCCAGCGAACACCCGTATTTCGAAGGTATCCAGCACCTGCGCGTGTCGGCGCACTTTCTCATCGAACGTGACGGCAAGGTCACTCAGTTTGTCTCTTGTCTGGACCGCGCCTGGCATGCCGGAGTGTCCTGTTTCGACGGGCGTGAGGCATGCAACGACTTTTCCATCGGTATCGAGCTTGAAGGCACTGATGAATTGCCTTTCACCGATGCCCAGTATCAGGCGCTACAAACATTGACCCGGCAGATCCAGGCTGCCTGGCCAGCCATTGGCACTGAACGGATTCAGGGCCACAGCGACATTGCCCCGGGACGCAAGACCGACCCTGGTGATGCATTTGACTGGCCGCGCTACCGCGCCGGCCTCAAGGACAAGGAGGAACACCCATGAGTTTTCTGGTGCTGTTGCTGGTGCTGTGGTTCGAGAAGTTCTCGGCCCTGCGCCAGCGCCTGCAACGCGACGGTTTTTTCGTCACCGAGCTTGCGCGCCTGGAGCGTGACGGCAGACGCCACCCCTGGTGGGTGTTGGGCATCCTGGTGTTGCTGCCGGTGGGCCTGCTGGCCTTGCTGCTGCACGTGCTGGAGCCGGTGGCCTACGGTTTGCTGGCCTTGCCGGTGCACTTGCTGGTGCTGATCTACAGCCTCGGTCGTGGCGACATCAAGGCCGCGCAAGGACCGTTTCGCGATGCCTGGCGCCGTGGTGACGAGCAAGCGGCGGTGCATGTCGCCGAGCGCGACCTGGGCCTGACCGCCGACGATGCCCAGGCATTGCTGGAGCGGGTGCAGGGCAACCTGTTGTGGCAGGCCTACCAGAGCTTTTTCGCGGTGATTTTCTGGTACTTCCTGCTCGGCCCAGCGGCTGCCCTGGCCTATCGGCTATTGGCGCTGACCGCCGAACATGGGCGCACCCCTGCGTTGCGCGAGCATGCCTTGCAACTGCGCCACGCCTTTGACTGGGCGCCGGTGCGCGTGCTGGGCGTGAGTTTTGCCCTGGTTGGCAACTTCGTCGCGGTCAGCCGGGTGATGCTGCACGAACTGCTCAACTGGCACATCAGTGCCGCCGGCTTGATCAGCACAGTTGGCCGTGTAGCCGGTGATTTGCCGGCCAGCACGTCGGCAGGCCCCGATGGTCTGCTCGGGCTGGATAACCTGTGGGAGTTGCTGCTGCGCTCGGCAGTGCTCTGGTACGCCTGTTTCGCCCTGTGGACCGTGCTTGGCTAAGAGTCGTGACGGAGCGGCCGTTGGTCGCTCCGCAGCCGGTTAACCTTAAGTTACAAACCCCCGATCCGATATGCGCTATACAGGTGCTGCTGAATACACTCAGTGGCCTTGTGCCACTGTGCGCAGAACAATAAGAATCGGAGGGCGCCACCTGTGAACAGCCTGTTGTATCCGGCCATCGCGTTGATGAACCGACTGAGCTTCGGGATGAAGTTCAGCCTGATCAGTATCCTGTTTTTCCTGCCCATGCTGGTGACCAACTACTACCTGGTCCGCGATTCCTATGCGCAGTTCCACGCCACCCGCACCGAGCTGCAGAGCCTGGAGTTGCTGGCCAGCAGCCTGGCCCTGCGCGGCGAGGTGGAAGCCCTCGGCAACCTGGTGCAGATCAATGCCGTGCTCGGCCAATCGGGCAAGGCCGCGGATCTCGAGACGCAGATAGCCGGCGTCGAGCAACAGGTGCAGCGGCGCCTGTCCGCCTTGGCGGCAATGAGCGGCGATGAAGCACAGGTCAAGGCTTTTGATGACAAGCGCAGCGAGATGCTCGAGACCCTCAAGGCGGCCCAGGGCGAGTCTTCGCTGTCCAGCAAGGTGGCGTTTTTCGACAAGCTGCTGGGCCAGGCCCAGGTGCTCAGCAAAGTGATTGCCAGCCAGGCCGGGCTCAGCCAGGACAGTGACTCGGCGATTCGCCAGCTCAGTGAACTGATGACCACGGTCACTGCGCAGGTGACCCAGACCCTCGGCGAGGGACGGGCGATCGGCTCGTATTCGCTCGGCCAGGGCTTTGTCAATTCGGCGTCCAGCGCACGCTTCGATGACCTGCTGCAGAAACTGGAAAAACTCGGCGCCGACTACGCCATCCGCCTGGATGAAGCGCTGGCTACCGAGCCCGGCGCGCAAGCGCGGCTGGGCAGCCTGGCCAGCAGCAGCCAGGCGTCGCTCAAGCAGGCCAGTGAACTGATCGAGGAGCAGGTCGTGGTCGCCGACACCCTCGACGCGCCCTGGCCGGGGTTCTACAAGCAGTTCAGCGGTTTGATCGAGCAGACCTACACGCTCAACAGCGCCGTCGGCGAGTTCCTCGGCCACCAGCTCGAGCAACGCCTGGCGGAACACCGCTCGCACATGATCCTGCAGGTCTGCGCGCTGGCCGCGGTGTTCCTGCTGATTGTCTACCTCTACAGCGGCTTCTACGCCTCGACCCGCAACACCCTCAAAAGCCTCGGCGCGGTGATGGACAAGGTCGCTGCCGGTGACATGACGGTGAACTTCCAGGCCAGCAGCCGCGATGAACTGGGCGAGTTGGGCCAGGTATTCAACGGCACCGTGCGGCGCATTCATGACCTGATCGAACAGGTCGGCCATACCGTCGCCGAGGTCGAGCGCCAGGCCGAGCAGGTGCACGCGGTGTCGGCGCGCAGCAACCAGGCGGTCAGCGGCCAGCGTGGGCAGATCGAACAGGTGGCCACGGCCATGAACCAGATGTCGGCCACCGCCCAGGAGGTAGCGCGCAGCGCCGCGGCGGCAGTCAACAGCGCCCACGGCGTCAACCGCGAAACCGTCAGCGGCCGCGGCCTGGTGCAAACTCAGCAGGGCAATATCGCCCGCCTGGCCGGCGAAATCGACCAGTCGGTGGCGGTGATCAATCAGCTGGCCAGCGACAGCAAGGCCATCAGCCGGGTGCTGGAGGTGATCAAGAGCATCGCCGAGCAGACCAACCTGCTGGCCCTCAACGCTGCTATCGAAGCGGCCCGGGCGGGCGAGCAGGGCCGTGGCTTTGCCGTGGTCGCCGATGAAGTGCGGACCCTGGCCAAGCGTACCCAGCACTCCACCGAGGAGATCGAGCAGATGATCTCGCGTCTGCAAGGCGGGGTAGGGGCTGCCGTCAAGGCCATGGACAGCAGCCATCAGATGGCCTCGGGCACCGTCGGCGAGTCGCAACAGGTGCAGCAGGCGCTGGAGAACATCCTTGGCGCCATCGGCAGTATCGTCGACCAGAACCAGCAGATCGCCGCCGCAGTGGAGCAGCAGACGGCGGTGGCCCATGACATCGACCAGAACATCGTCGAGATCAACCGGGCGGCGGAAAACACCACCCAGGGCGCGCACCAGACCGAGGACGCCAGCCGCCAGCTGTCGACCCAGGTGCTGGAACTCAAGCGTCTGATCGGTGCGTTCCGGGTCTGAGATCAGCGGTTGCTGAAGTTTTCCGCGCTGTGACAAAGTAGCGCCCTGCAGGATTCCAGGGAGCCGGATGTGTCGGCAACGCTGCGGGTGTAGTCTCACCCTCACAGCAAACGGAACCTCGAGTCCACGCGATTCGGCTCCCTCAGCAAATTCACTGACGAGGTACAGACATTGGCCATCATCCATCCCAAAGTCCGCGGTTTTATCTGCACCACTACGCACCCGACCGGTTGCGAGCTGAACGTACGTGATCAGATCGAAGCCACCCGCAAGCTGGGCGTGCGCGAGGATGGTCCGAAAAAAGTACTGGTGATCGGTGCATCCAGCGGCTACGGCCTGGCAGCGCGCATCACCGCAGCGTTCGGTTTCAAGGCCGACACCCTGGGCGTGTTCTTCGAAAAACCGGGCACTGAAACCAAGGCCGGCACCGCGGGCTGGTACAACGCTGCCGCCTTCGACAAGTTCGCCAAGGCCGAAGGCCTGTACAGCAAGTCGATCAATGGCGATGCCTTCTCTGACGAAGCGCGGGCCAAGGTCATCGAGCTGATCAAGAACGAAATGGGCGGCCAGGTCGACCTGGTGATCTACTCGCTGGCCTCGCCAGTGCGCAAACTGCCTGCCTCGGCCGGTGAGCGCGCAGGCGAGCTGGTTCGTTCGGCGCTCAAGCCAATCGGCCAGCCGTACAAGTCGACCGCCATCGACACCAACAAGGACACCATCATTGAGGCGTCCATCGAGCCGGCTACCGAACAGGAAATTGCCGACACCGTCACCGTCATGGGCGGCCAGGACTGGGAGCTGTGGATCGACGCCCTGAACGCCGCTGGTGTTCTGGCGCCGCAAGCGCGCACTGTGGCCTTCAGCTACATCGGCACCGAGATCACCTGGCCGATCTACTGGCACGGTGCCCTGGGCAAGGCCAAGCAGGACCTGGACGAAACTGCCCTGCGCCTGAGCAAAAAGGTCGGTGGCAGCGCCAACGTGGCGGTGCTCAAGTCGGTGGTTACCCAGGCCAGTTCGGCCATTCCGGTAATGCCGCTGTACCTGTCGATGGTCTTCAAGATCATGCAGGAAAAGGGCGTTCACGAAGGGACCCAGGATCAACTGGATCGCATGTTCCGTGACCGTATGTACCGTGCGGACGGTGCTGCGCCGCAGCTGGACGAGAAAGGCCGCCTGCGCCTGGACGACTGGGAACTGCGTGACGATGTACAGGATGCCTGCAAGGCCCTGTGGCCGCAGGTGACCACCGAGAACCTGTTCGAAATGACCGACTACGCCGGTTACAAGAAGCAGTTCCTCAACCTGTTCGGTTTCGAGCGTCAGGATGTTGACTATGACGCCGATGTGGCGACCGACGTACGGTTCGACTGCGTCGAGCTGTAATTAGGCGTTGCTAACTCTTTGTTGTCGCACCTGTTTTTCCTCGGGTGCGGCAACAGTTTCAAACTCGAAACACAATTTGAAACAAGTATGTCAGTGGCCTTTTGCTACCCCCTCCTCGGCACTGATCTATACCACTCATTCAAATGCCCTTTAAACCGTCAAGGTTTCGACAGGAGGCACCATGAGTGGACTGCAAAAACTAAAAGAGCGGATCAGGCAAAAGGGTCTGCAAAAGGTCCTCAAAACCCTGTGTGAGCGCTACATCTTCTTCCATTGGGAGTTGCTGTGGATGGAGCGCGACCTGATCAGCCCGGTACCGCCGCACAACCTGCGTGAGCATCCTGCGGTGCGCCTGGTGCAAATCACCACGGACAACGCCGATGCCTTCGCCCGCTATTTTGGCGACCGCGTGCAGACCATGCGCGAACTGGCCGCCGAAGGTCACACCGGGCACATGTACCTGGACGAGCAGGGCGACGCCGTGGCGTTTATTTTTGCCAGCATGCGCGACTATCACGACCGTCATTACTACGGCTGCACCTTCCCGGTGAAGCCCGGCGAGTTCTTTGAGTTCGGCGGCGAGATGACCCGTGCCTTCTTTGGCACCCGGCTGTCGGTGGATGCCCAGGTCAATTTGTGGGAAGCCATGCGGGAAAAGGGCTGCCACAAGGTGGTGGACGTCTGCGAAACCCACAACATTCCGGCGCTCAAGCTGCATCTGCGCATGGGCTATCACGAGCAGGGGCGGGTGATGCACGTGTATGGCCTGTTCGGACGCTGGCGCCTGTTCCGTGAAACCCGCTACGATGGCTCGCGACTGAGCGGTTTGCGCAAGGTCCCTGCACCGCGGGTAGCGGCTTCGGCATGACAGAGGTCGATGAGCAGTCTCGAAGCATTCCCGGCTTTGCCCGTTGCCAGCAACCGCGGCGAGGCCTTTCGTGAGATCACCGCCGATGGCTATGCCCTCGGCGGTTTCTGTTGGCGCCAGCAGGTGCCGGACGCCACGCGCCCGCTGGTGATCATCAATGCCGCCACGTCAGTGCGCTGCAGCTACTACGCCCGTTTTGCCCAGTACCTGTTCGGCCATGGCCTGGATGTCATCACCTATGACTATCGTGGCATCGGTGAGTCGCGTCCGGCGTCCATGCGCCATTTCCAGGCGTCCTGGAGCGACTGGGGCGTGCTGGATTTCGAAGCCATCCTGCAACGTGCCCAGCGCGAGTTCCGCGGCCAGCCCATCGATGTGGTCGGCCACAGTTTTGGCGGTTGCGCGGCGGGGCTGGCGCCTTCGGCGGGGCAATTGCGCCGGCTGGTCACAGTGGGCGCGCAGTTTGCCTACTGGCGCGACTATGCCGCCGACAGCCGCTGGCAACTGTTCGGCAAATGGCACGTGCTGATGCCGTTGCTGACCCGCGTGTTCGGTTACTTTCCCGGCAAGCGCCTGGGCTGGCTGGAAGACACCCCGGCCGGGGTGGTGCGCGACTGGAGTACGCGCACGGCGGCGTATGAGCAGCGCCCCAGTGGCCGGGCGCTGGGTGAATTGCCCTTCGCCCGGGTCAGGGCGCAAACCCTGGCCATCAGCCTGAGCGACGACCCGTTTGGCACGGTGGCGGCGATCGAGCGCTTACTGGCGTACTTCGAGGCCAGTGAGCGCAGCCATCTGCGCATCGCCCCGGGGGATATCGATGAAAGCCGGATCGGTCATTTCGCCTTTTTCCACAGCCGCTTCCAGGACCGGCTGTGGCCAATTGCCCTGCACTGGTTGCAGCACGGGCAACTGGCCGAAGGCACGCCAGGGCGCTTGATCAGCCCAGGCGCTTGAGCGGCTGGGCGGCGAACTTGACGCCCGCCAGGCCATGCTCGATCAACGCGCGAATGTTGCTGTGGTCGCTGCCTTGCGGGGTGGCCAGCACCGAGCGGTAGTGCTCGCCAAACGCCAGCAGTGCTTCGTCATCGCTCAGGCCCTCAAGCAGGGCCAGGCCCAGGGTCTTGCACGAACCTTCGTTTTGCCCGGCTGCGTTGTCGACGCCGCCGTTGTTGAAGGCTTGTGGCTGGTAGCTGTAGTTGGCGGCGATGAAGGCCAGGGTGTCGGCGAAGGCATGTTCGCCGGATTTCAGGCTGGCGCGCAGGGTACTCAGGTCAGTCATTGGGTTTTCCTTTGGCGAACGCCGCTTGTTGTTCGGCGCTGGCTTCTTGCTGGTAAAGGGATTTCCATTCGGCGTAAGGCATGCCGTAGACCACTTCGCGGGCCTCATCCATGCTCAGCTCGATCTGCTTTTCGTCGGCGGCGGCCTTGTACCATTTGGACAGGCAGTTGCGGCAGAAGCCGGCGAGGTTCATCAGGTCGATGTTCTGCACGTCCTTGCGGCTGTCCAGGTGGGCAACCAGGCGGCGGAAGGCGGCGGCTTCAAGTTCGAGTTTCTGTTGATCGTTCATGGACGTTCTCGTGACAGCGGTAGGTCAGTCTACCGCGATGCGGTTTTTCAGGTGGCGGCCACCGTTGATGACCAGGTTGCTGCCGGTGCTGTACTGGCTGTCGAGCAAAAAGCGCACGGCATCGATCAGCGGCTGGGCACCGGGTTCGAATTCCAGCAGAGCCTTTTTCAGGGTCTGCTGGCGGTAGGCCTCGTCGCTGTTTTCCTTGAGGATCAGCAAGCCCGGGAGGATTGCGTTGACGCGAATGCTCGGCGCGTATTTGGCGGCGAACGACAGCACCATGTTCTGCAAGGCCGCCTTGGTGGCGGCATAGCCGATATGGCTGCCGCTGCCGCGCGAGGAGGTCTCGTCGCAGATATGGATGATGTCGGCTTTGTCGACTTTGGCCAGTTGCGCGCCGAGGGCCAGGTTCAGGTGGTAGGGCGCCTCGACGTGCAGCTTGAACATGGTGTTGAGGTTGGCCAGGTCATCGTCGAGCCACAACGAGGCGTTGTGCACGATCGCCCGCAAGCCGTCGTAATTGCTTTGCAGGTGCTCGATCAGGGCCAGGCGGTCGGCTTCCTGGCACAGGTCGGCCTGGAACTGGATGATGTTCGGGTGCGCGGCCTCGGGGCTTTTGCTGCGGCTGGCGCTGACCACGGTATGGCCGGCCTGCGCCAGGTTCAGGGCCAGCGCCAGCCCGACTCGCTGGCTGGCTCCGGTGACAAGAATTGGGCTGTTCATGGTGGGGGCGGTCAACTTTTACTGGTTCGCTTGGATAACCCCCAGCATACCCGAACTAAGCGGGATTGCGCGCGCCCTGCGGCCCCGGGCGGGCGGGGCTGGCGTTCAGCCAGTTGGCCAGCAGGCGGGTCGACAATGGAATAAAGAAATACACCATCAACGGCGTCAGCCCCAGGGTACTGAGAAGGATGCGCGGCACCAGCTCCAGCGCGCCCAGCCAGTGGCCGAAGATCAGGTTGAACAGCAGTGACACCGGAAAGAACGCCAGCCAGATCGCCACCGCCTGCTTCCAGCGCGGCGGGCGCTGCACCGGGTTATTGCCGAACCAGCCTTCCAGGCCGCTGACCCGCTGTTCCGATGGCTCGGCGAACAGGCCATTGCCACGGGCCAGCCAGGCCTTGCGCGAGGCCGAATGCTCCCAGGCATGCATGGTCTGCTCGTTGGCAAAGCGGAAGATAATCTGGAATTCGTCGCCTTGCGGCGGCGGCGCGAGCACGCCCGAGCCCAGGTAGCCGGGAAAGTCGGTGGCCAGCTGTTCGCCTTCGTGCAGCCAGGCCATCAGGTCCTGGTAGCGACCATCGGCGACGCGGCGGGTAACCATCAGGGTTACGGGTGGGGTAGACATGGTATATCTCCTGGCAACTGGGCGTGGCGGGTAGGCCTGCCCCTTGAACGCCGCCCGGGGTGCTGGGCGGTATTCGCTTCTGTGCAAGAATCGATGCAAGAATCGGGCGCGGATTATTCCTTAAATAAGCTGACTCGTCAGTGCTGGTACTCGCCCACCTGTTAGAAATGCCAATGGTGGTGCTGGTGATTGGCGGAGTAGAATGACAATTGGCCCATAAACCCGCGGTTTCCCGGCAATGATCGAACCAGACCAGCCTTCATTGAATTCCCGTGAGTTTGACCACGAAGAACTGTTCCCGATCCGCGAAGTATCCCGCCTGACCGGTATCAATCCGGTCACCCTGCGTGCCTGGGAGCGCCGTTATGGGCTGATTCAGCCCACGCGCACCGAAAGTGGGCACCGTTTGTACTCGCAAGCGGACATCGACGAGGTACGTAGCATCCTCGGCTGGATCGAGCGCGGGGTTGCCGTCAGCAAGGTCGGGCGCATTTTGGCCAAAAGCCAGAATCTGAAGAGCGAAAGCCAGTCACCGCGTAGCGACGAATCCCAGGCCGATTTCAACCAATGGCAAACCCAGCTGCGCCAGGCCGTGAGGGCTTTCGACGAACGCCGCCTGGAGCGGGTATACGGCCAGGTGTTCAGTAGTTATCCACAGCTGGTGGTGTTCCAGGACATCCTTATGCCGGTCTGGCAGGCGCTGCGCAGTACCCACGAAGCTTTCGGCCAGGCCAGTGAATGGTTGTTTCTCGACAGCTTCCTGCGCGGGCGGGTGTTGCAACGTTTGCAGCTGGCGCGTGAGCAGCAGGAAGTGCGCGTGCTGCTGGCGGCGATCCCCGGCCAGTGCCGGGAACTTGAGTTGCTGGTGGCGGCGTTGTTGCTCGGCACCAGCGAAATCGCCATCAGCGTGCTCGGCCTCGGTCAGCCGCTGGAAGAGCTTGGCCTGGTCTGCGAGCGCATGACCCCGCATGCCCTGGTGCTGTTTTCCAATCATCCGCCGGCCAGTGATTTACCCAAGCGCCTGGCGCGCCTGGCGCTGGCACTGGAGTGTCCGTTGTTGCTGGCGGGAGAGGCGGCGGACCTGGCTCAGGACAGCCTGATCGGCTCGCAAGTCGCGTGTTTGGGCAGCGAAGGACGCTTGATGCGCCGGCGGCTGCAGCAGTACCTGGCCGGTCACCTGGATTCTTGAGGGTGCAGCTCCGGATGGGCGCGCCGGTGTGCCTGGAGAATGTATTCGCGTAGCCGCTCGATTTCAGCCGGCAAGCTCTGGCCCAGGTTATAGGCGGCCAGGCGTTCGCCGGTGCGCCGCTGCAAGGTGCCGTGCAAGGCAATCGGGGCATCGCCGTCGGGGCTGAACCAGAGGTCGAAGTGTTTTGGTGGTTCGGGCAGCTCGCGCACTTCCAGCAGCACACCCTTGAACGAGATTTCCCGCACCCACAAGCCGGTACTCAGGCCCAGCTCGTCTTCCAGTGCCACCGGTTGCTCCAGGGTCAGGCGCCAGGGGCGAACCACGGCGCCTTCTTCATAGATGTTCGGTGCACCCAGTTGCAGGTGCAGGGCATGGAACTCGTCTTCAACCAACTGCAGCGGAAAGGTCATCTGCTGGTTATTGAACTGGGCCTGCAGGGTTACCTGCTCGTCGGCGATCAGTCGGGTCAGCAGGTTTTTGATTGCGCTGCCGCCATTGACCATCAGGCGCGACGCCGGTTCAGCCGGGATGGGCTGGGCCGCGTGCTGCATGGAGCGGATGAAATCCAGCTCATCCTGGGTCAGAAGGGCATCTGCTTGCATGGTCGAACTCGAAGTTACAATCGTGAATGCGTTTCTTCACCGTCATGGACAACCAAACGGCGTGTTTGTTAAGACCGTTGGTCGGCTTCCAGCGCCGCGATGCGCGCGCGGGCGTCGGCCAGTTGGCGCTCAAGCTCGACTACCCGCTGTTCGGCTTCGACCTGGTGGCTGACATCCTTCTGGATGCCGATGAAATACTTGCGCTTGTCAGCCTCATTGAGCACCGGGGTAATCGACAGTTCATTCCAGAACGCGCTGCCGTCCTTGCGGTAGTTGCGCAAGATTTCCCGGCTTGGCAGGCCATCCTTGATCGCCTGGCGGATCAATACCCGGGCGCCCTGGTCGCGATCGTCGTTCTGCAGGAAGCGGCAGTCGCGATAGAGGATGTCGTTGGCGTCATAGCCGGTCAGGCGCTCGAAGGCCGGGTTGACGTAGATCAGGATGGTGTCGTCGTCGCCTTCCTGTTCGGCCACCACGATCCCGTCGTTAGAGGCATCAATCATGCGCTGCAGCAGTGTGGCATTGATCATCTTGTTAGGTCCGCAAGGGCTGTAGATCGGGCATGCTGGCTGATTCTAGTGGATTGGCCGTCGCTGTACAGCGGCAGATTAAGGCCTTTGCCAGTGCCTGATGCTAGTATCCTACGTTTTTACTCAGTTTCGGAAACCTCTATGAAAGTCGTGATCCTTTCCGGTTCGGTCTATGGCACCGCCGAAGAAGTCGCTCGGCATGCCGAGAAGTTGCTCAAACAAGCGGGTTTCGAGGCCTGGCACGCCCACCGGGCTACCCTGCAGGACATCCAGGGCTTTGCCCCGCAGGCATTTTTGGCCGTGACCTCGACCACCGGCATGGGCGAGCTGCCGGACAACCTCATGCCGCTGTTCAGTACCATTCGCGATGCGCTGCCGGCCGAGTGGCGCGGCCTCAAGGGCGCGGTGATCGGCCTGGGCGATTCCAGCTATGGCGATACCTTCTGCGGTGGCGGCGAGCAACTGCGCGAGCTGTTCGCCGAGATGGGCCTGGTAGAGGTTCAGCCGATGCTGCGCCTGGATGCCAGCGAAACCGTTACCCCGGAAACCGACGCCGAGCCGTGGCTTGCCGAGCTGGCCAACAAGCTGCGCGGCTGATCATTACGGCTGTGGCTGCTCGCGCAGCAGCTGCAGCCAGGCCTGGGCGGCGCGCGACAGGTAGGCGCCCTGGCGCCAGATGAAGGCGATGTCCCAGCGCAGGTCGGTCGGCGCGCTCAGTGCCAGGCGCACTACCCCCGGTCGTTCCAGGCCGCGGGCCACCACACTGGGCAACAGCACCACCCCCTGGCCTGCCGCCACCAGCGCGGCGAGAAAGTCGGCCTGGCCGCTACGGCCACCCTCCCTGGGGGTGAAGCCCAATTGCTGGCAAGCGCCGAGCAGTCGGTCATTGAGCACGAAGCTGCGCTGATAAAGCAGGAACGGCGTGTCGGCCAGTTGCGCCAGGCTGACCTGGCCGGCAGCGGCTAAAGGGTGCTCGGTGGGCAGCAGGGCATCGAGGGGCTCGTTGCAAAATGGCTGGTAGGCAAAGGCCGGGTCGCTGGGGGTGAGGCTGCCGCCCAGTTCCAGTTCACCGCTCAGTACGGCCTGCTCGACGCTGCGACTGCCGCCTTCGAACAGTTGAACGCTGATGTTCGGGTAGCGCCGCCGGTATTCGGCGAACAACCGTGCGAACAGCGCATCACTGCCCAGCAGTGGCAAGCCCAGGCGCAGTTCGCCGCGGGCCAGCTGGCTCAGGTCATCGAGCTCGCTGAGCAGCTCCTGGCGCAGGCGCAGCATGGCCTCGCCGCGTTCAAGCACGATCTTGCCGGCAGCGGTCAGGTGCAACTGCGAGCCCTGGCGCTCCAGCAGCGGCACGCCGAGGTCCTGCTCCAGTTGCGCGACCTGCTTGCTCACCGCCGACTGGCTGATGTGCAGGGTTTGCGCGGCCTGGGTAAAGCCGCCACGGTGCACCACTTCAAGAAAACTGCGTAGCTGTTTGAATTCCATAGCCTGAATTCCAATCTGGAATAGCTGGCAGTCTAACAATTCGCTTTTGGCGTGGGGAGCAGGCTTTTAAAATACAGGCCTGAGAGGACCCCCGCGATGAAACCCCCTGCGTTAAACCGGTTTGTCCGCCTGCTCGCCGAGCTTGCGGTGTTGCTTGCTCTTTATAAGGTCGGTGGCCTGCTGGCCGCCTGGTTGGCCTGGCCGATTCCCGGCGGGGTCATGGGCCTTGCGCTGTTGCTGCTGCTGTTTGCTTTGGGTGTACTCAAGCCGGCCATGTTGCAGCTCGGTGCCGGGTTGTTGATGGCCGAGATGCTGCTGTTCTTCATTCCGGCGCTGATGAGCCTGCTTGATTACGGCAGCCTGCTGCGCGATGAGGGCTGGCGGATTTTGCTGGTGATCGGCGTGAGTACCCTGTTGGTGATGGTGGTGACGGCGGTGACGGTGGAGTGGATCTGCCGCTGGAGGTTGCGCCATGACGCTTGAGCCGATGCCGCTGTTCTGGCTGGCCCTGACCCTGCTGGCCTATCTTGGCAGCCGTTGGTTGTACCGGCGCACCGGGCGTTACCTGCTGTCACCGTTGATCCTGGTGCCGGCCGTGCTGCTGGCGATCGCCGTGCCGCTGCACACCGCCTATGCCGAGTACGCGCGCAACACTCACTGGCTGATGTCGGTGCTGGGCCCGGTCACGGTGGCCTTTGCCGTACCGATCTGGCAACAGCGCGCCTTGCTCGCCCGCCACTGGCCGGCCCTGACCCTCGGCATGCTGGTCGGCAGTGCGGCCTCGATTGGCAGTTCCTGGGGCCTGGCGCAGCTGTTGGCACTGGACAGCTCGGTGAGCCTGTCGCTGGTGCCGCGCTCGATCACCACGCCCTTTGCCATGCCGCTGGCCAAGGACCTGGGCGGCGTGCCGGAGCTGACCGCGGTGTTCGTGATGTTCACCGGAGTGCTCGGGGCGATGTTTGGTGGCGTGCTGCTCAAGTACCTGCCGCTGCGCACGCCGTTGGCCCGTGGCGCGCTGTTCGGCGTCGGCGCCCATGGAGCGGGCGTCAGCCGCGCACATGAAGTGGGCGGTGAAGAGGGTTCGGTGGCCGGCCTGGTGATGGTTCTCACCGGCCTGCTCAATCTGTTTGCCGCGCCGTTGCTGACCTTGCTGCTGTGATTCACCTCGCTATTTTGCGCCCTGACTCCCAAGGTCAATAAGCTGGCTGCCAACGCAACTCTCGGCCAGGGCCTGCCTGACTAGACTGACGATCAATAGAGCACACGTATGTGCCGAGGTGATTGCAATGATCGCAGCCGATGCCTTGCCCAACACGACTACCTGTAACTTACCGGGACCACTGTGATGCCTTTGGCCGAGATTCCATTGTGCGTCTGGCGGACCCGGGGCCTGAATTTCTCGTTCCGTGGCCAGACCATTCGTTACTGGAGCGCAGGGCAGGGCGAACCGCTACTGCTCATTCATGGCTTTCCCACCGCCAGTTGGGACTGGCACTACCTGTGGGCGCCGTTGGCCCAGCGTTTCCGGGTGATTGCCTGTGACATGCTCGGCTTTGGCGATTCGGCCAAACCGCTGCATCATGACTACAGCCTGCTGGAACAGGCCGACCTGCAACAGGCGCTGCTGGCGCACCTGCAGGTCGAGCAGCCGGTGCATGTGCTCGGCCATGACTATGGCGGCAGCGTCGCTCAGGAGTTGCTCGCCCGCCACCATGAGGGCCGGGTGCAGATCGCCAGTTGCGTGTTCCTCAATGGCGGCCTGTTCCCCGAGCGTCATCGGCCGCTGATGATCCAGAAACTGCTGCTCAGCCGCCTGGGCTGGCTGGTCGGGCGCTCGTTCGGGCGCGATGACCTGGTGCGCCACGTTACCCAGATCTACGGCCCCTGCACCCATCCCAGCGAGAGTGCGCTGGACGATTACTGGAGCCTGATTGCTTCCAACCGTGGCACGCGCATCCTGCACAAGCTCATTGCCTACCTGCCCGAGCGGGTCGCCCACCGCGAGCGCTGGGTTGGCGCGATGCAGGCCGAAGGGGTGCCACTGCGGCTGATCAACGGCGCGGTCGATCCGGTGTCCGGGGCGCATATGCTCGAGCGTTACCAGGAGCTGGTGCCCAATGCCGATACGGTGATGCTCCAGGGCATCGGTCATTACCCCCATACCGAAGCACCGGTACAGGTGCTGCGCCATTACCTGGCGTTTCGTGAACAACCCTTGGTGAGTGTGCCGCAGAAAGTCGCCTGGTCCTGAGCGACCCGGCGTGCGCAATCATCGCCTGGCCTTATCGCCTGCCATTCAGCGCCTGCCCGCTTGATTGTGTGCCAGCCGCGGCTGGTCGACACTCGGGCATCCCTCCCTTGTTCTGCTGGAGAACTGAGCATGACGATTCGCTTGGACGATAAAGTGGTGATTGTCACCGGCGCTGGCGGTGGCCTGGGTCGCGCCCATGCCCTGCTGTTTGCCCGCCATGGCGCGCGAGTGGTGGTCAACGACCTGGGCGGCTCGACCCACGGCGAAGGCGCCAGCGCCTCGGCTGCCGACCGGGTGGTGGCGCAGATTTGTGAAGCGGGCGGCATGGCCGTGGCCAACCATGACTCGGTCACCGATGGCCAGCGCATTGTCGAACAGGCCCTGGACAGCTTCGGCCGCGTCGATATCGTCATCAACAACGCCGGTATCCTGCGCGACAAGACCTTCCACAAAATGGACGACAGCGATTGGGAGCAGGTCTACCAGGTACACCTCGAAGGGGCCTACAAAGTCACCCGCGCCGCCTGGCCGCACTTGCGCGAGCAGAACTGGGGGCGGGTGATCTTCACCGCCTCGACCTCGGGCATTTATGGCAACTTCGGCCAGGCCAACTATGGCGCGGCCAAGCTCGGCCTGTATGGCCTGACCCGCACCCTGGCCATCGAAGGGCGCAAGCACGGCGTCTTGGTCAACGCCATCGCCCCCACGGGTGGCACGCGCATGACCGAAGGGCTGATTCCGCCACAGGTGTTCGAACAACTCAAGCCGGAGCTGGTCAGCCCGCTGGTGGTGTACCTGGGCAGTGACGCCTGCCAGGACAGCGGCGGCTTGTATGAAGTTGGCGGCGGCTGGGTCGGCAAGGTGCGCTGGGAGCGTAGCCTGGGTGTTGGCTTCGACCCGCGCGAGGGCTTTTCGCCTGAAGACATCGCTGCCAACTGGCAGCAGATCGGCAGCTTTGACAACGCCGTACATCCCAAGGACAGCCTCGAAGCCCTGCAACAGATGATGGCCAACCTGCAGAAGTATCCACAGGGCTGAACCTTGCCCAAGGTTGTGGTCGCCGGCTGAAGTTGCCTATGCTGGACGGCCACCTTGGTTGCAGGAGCACAGAGGATGTACGAATCCAGAACGGACGCTGTCATCTCTACCCGACAGTTCGGCTATCGCCTGATGTGGCACGGGATCGCGGCCTGCCTGTTGCTGATCGGCTCGATCCTGTTTGGCGTGGTTGGCCATCTGTACTTCGAGCCGCAAGTGCCCTGGCACGATGCCGTGTTCAACGCCACCTTGCTGCTGGGCGGGGTAGGGCCGGTGATCCTCCCCGAGTCTATTGGCGGCAAGCTGTTTTTTGCAGGTTACGGCCTGTATGTCGGCCTGGTGTTCGTCGCCAGCATCGGCCTGATCCTGGCGCCCATCGCTCACCGATTGTTGCACCGATTCCACTTTGATGACGCCGACGACGACTGAGTTGCAGGCATAAAAAAGGCCGCTGCAGTGCAGCGGCCAAGTAAGACGCAGATCAAGGAGCTTCAAAATCAACGTCGGTGAACCTGGAGAAGACGCCATCAGGCGGGGTGTGCACGCCGGTTGATGGAATGGGCTGACGCTTTGATTTGGCGTCTGCACCGTCTTGGTGTAACCAGAATAGGCGCCTGTCAGAATCGGAAAAATAGGTATTTCTGACATTCACTGTTACAACTCAGGTAACAGTCAGCCCCCAAGACAGTAACCCGCTGTTTCACGAAAGTCAGTAAGCGAGTGTAAGCAACTGTGCACACTGTCCTTTTATTCTTATATGGAAGTGAGCTGTTGCTTTAGTTAGCTGTAGGGCAATTCATTGGGTTTGAAGAAACGGGAGCCTGGGCACTTTCCAGAGATAGCAACCGGGACGGGTTTCGCTGAAATTTCCCTGAAGGTGGGCAAGTCAATTAGTCGCGTTATGACTATCAACCACCAACGGACATCAGCATATGGAATCGACCCGTTCGCTTGACACACCCGCGTTGAGCTACGACGACAGTACTGTGGAGACACTGCTGCTGGAAATGACCAGCAGTACTTTTGAAATCCAGCGCCAGCTTGAGTCGGTGGCAACGTTGCAGGATGCGGCGCTGATCAGTTTCTGGGAGAGGGCACGCAAGCCGAGTACAAAGCCGCCGAGCCTGTTTGTGCACCTGTCTAAATTGTTTTTTTTCGATCTGCGCTACTTTGCTTTGCGCCATCCCTGGCAGCAGCCGGAAATGGCAGCGCTGGAGGAGCAGATTTTCTATCCCGTTGAGCACGTTCGCATTCTGACCCTCGATATCCAGGGAGAGACGGCGATGTTGCCGTTGGCGTTTGTCATCAGCGAGTCGTTCGACCCGTCATCATCTAGCAGGCTTTGGTTTTACAGCCTGCAGGAGGGGTTGCAAGCGCAGGGGGATGAGCGGCGATTCATCGACAGGATGACGCTGCGCCTGTGCGCACCGGCTGCCGGCGACCCCTTGGTGCAGCCGTTGCCACACGGAATAAAACAGCGCCTTGCACAAGGCCAAGCGCCGCAATTGACCTTGGTGCCGCTGAGCGAGAGTCCGTTTCGAAGCCAAGTAGACGATATCCGCCAAGCCCTGCGCGAGGTACCTGTGCAAGACCTGTTGCAGCAACGCCTTGCAACCAGGTTCAGGCAGCACCGTCGCGCCCAACTGCCTGAGTGGTTACGCTTTCTCCAAGGTGAAGAGCGTACGGCCTACGAGTTACGCGAACGAGCTGCTGCCCAGTGCCAGCAACGGGTTGATGAACACCTGCAAGGCACGGCCAGCATTGAGGACTATGCCGCGACACAGATAGCCGCTTACATTGCGCAAGCCATGGGTGCTGAAACAGATGCCGGGCAACTGCGCGTTCGAGTCAGGCATGTACTGGACGTCGAGGATGAAACGATACAGGGCGAGCGCGAGATGTCGCTGGTGCAGTGGGTGTTGTCCGGTGGTTACCCCGGCAGCGAGTTTCAAGCGCAAATCATCGATGCAAAGCTGGCCGCGCAGCTGACGCCGGATTTCCTTCAGCGCATGATCGATGAACTTGGCGTTCGATTGAGTTACCGGCAAGCGCTGCAATCTTCCTACCTCGATGGCTCTGGCCCTCAACTGATGAGCGACGTGGTCAATGCACGGTTAGCCTTGAGCGCCCTGGCCGCGCGCTACCAAGGGTTCGACCGGGAGGCTTGCGACGCTCTGGAAGCTGCTCGCAACCATACAGGCGCCCTGGCTGCGCTTGGGATCGACGCGGGTGCGGTGATCCTTGAGCCCTTGCAGTTGGCGTTCAAGGATATGCTCTACCTGAGTTTTGGCTCGCAGGACACTCATCGTTTCCTGCTCTATGCCCCTGGCGCGCCGGAGGCGGATCTGCGGGTGTTCAGCAATGTGGGGCAGCTCAGCCTGGAAATTGCCCGGTGGGCCCTGACCGACCAGGGGCAAACCTATCTGCTTGGCCAAGTGCCGGTCAACGCCAGGATGAGCTTCAGTCGGTTTCTCAAGCAGACGCAAAAATTGCCGGGCACCTGGTCCCGACAAACAGTGGCCCTGGAGCGCTGGCCCGATGCGAGCTGGCCGAGGGTATTGTCGCAAGTTGCTTTCAGGAAGGTCTCGGCGTTACTTGAGCAACAGCAATTGGCCACGCCTCAGTGGTTCATCGATGCATCCCGAGTTCAG
Source organism: Pseudomonas sp. B21-009 (assembly GCF_024749345.1). Taxonomy (NCBI): domain Bacteria; kingdom Pseudomonadati; phylum Pseudomonadota; class Gammaproteobacteria; order Pseudomonadales; family Pseudomonadaceae; genus Pseudomonas; species Pseudomonas sp. B21-009. The sequence goes on from NZ_CP087199.1 coordinate 928,326, forward strand.
CGCCAGCAACTGAGCCATGTTGATGCTCAACTGGGTGCGATACAGGACGCCTACCAACAGCTCAACACTATCGAGCCCTTTGCCAAATACGCCCATCGCCAGGTGCAGGACTGGATCAAGAAGCTTCTACCTGCGTCTGATATAGACCCTGATACCGTACTGGTGGAGCTTGAGGACGGTGACATAAAGACGCTCACCCGCACGGTCATTGAAGGTTACGACAGCAGTTTCAACTTCGCCGACTTTGCCAGAATCACCTCCACCATCGGCCAGGACCTGTCGCGACTCGATCGTCCCTCTGTCGATGGCTACATTCGATCTGCCAAGCTGGGTGAGCGCTACATCCAGATGATTCGCCGGCGCCTGCTCGTCCCCGTTGAGCCACAGTACAAGCGCCGTCGCCTGCTTCACCGCGAGCTGCTGCGTTTGCAGATCCGCCGCGCCTGGCTGAGTGAAAGCATGGCGGGGCGCCTGACGTCCGAGCAGAGCGGGTGGCTGGGCATTGCTGTCGACAAGCTGGTTGATCTGGAGCCTGCGGTCGTTGGCGGTGAGCGGACCTCTGGCAAGAACGGTCTGTTCCAGCTGGCCCTGAGGGGCCGCAGGGTAGAGGGTGTGTACCTGTTCAGGAACGTATCGCAAAGTGTTGTCGAAGATCTTGTCTACACCCCCGATGCGCCGGATGACCTGATCTTCCGTACGCCGCAAGCGTTGGCGCTTCAATGGGAAGCGCTGCAGGACTATTTCTACCTGCGCGTGAGCATCGATGATCAGCCGGCCATCGGCAGCCTGATCGACAGTGTTGAACGAGCAGCTGATGGTCAGGCAATGGTCCTCGAGGCGATCAGCGACTATAAGCGCGTGACCGATCTTGCCCATGAATTCGACGTGATGGTCGAGCGGATCATTGCCGATGTGGACGCCGACACCACCAGTGTGGCCGAACGAATCTGGGGCATCCTCTTCGAGGTCGCCATCGGCGTTGCGGCGATTCTTTCGATTCCCTTTCCACCGGCCACCCTGGCGCTGAACGTGGTGCTGACCCTGCGCTCGTTCGTGCAAGGTGCGCTGGCCTACGAGGATGGCGATCGGGCTTCAGCCTTGAAGTGGTTTGTTGTCACGGCTGTGGGGGTCGTGTCGATTTCCGGCGTGGCAGGGCGCTTCGCCAAAGCGCTATCGAAGCTGTCCAAGGGCCCCGGCTCGCCGACCACCGAGCTACTGAAAAAGCTGGTCGCCGACTTGGGCAAGGCGGGTTCGGAAACAGTCTCCAGCGTCGGTGAGGCGTTGGACGATGAACTCACCTTGTTCCTCAAGTACCTGGAGCGAACGGTTCCTGCCTGACGAGATGGGCTCAGGCCTCATACCCCATGCGCCAACTGATGGTCCTGGCGGTGGCCAGCAGTTGTTGCGCAGCGGGGCCCTGTTCATCCGCGTGGAAAATCGAGGTCGGGCCGACCACGGTCAGCACTGCGGCAATCTTGCCCACGGCGTTGAACACAGGAGCGGAAAGCGCATCGACTCCGGGCATCAGCAGGCCATGCACATGATGCAGGCCGCGTTGGCGGATGGTCGCAAACAATGCCTGGTATTCGTCGGCACTGTGACCTGATGCGGCCAGCTCTTGCTCGCGCAGCTCGATGGTTTCACGTTCTGGCAGGTAAGCGCCGAACACCAGGCCAGTGGAGGACGTCAGCAAGGGCAGCACCGAACCGATCTGGGTGACCACGGTAACCGCGCGCACCGCCGGCTCGATGTTGACCACGGTGGCGCCCTGGTTGCCCCACACGGCGATGAAGCAGCTTTCGTTGAGCTCGTCGCGCAGTTGCGACAGCGGCAGCGCCGCCTCTTTCAATACGTCCATCCCGCCCAGTGCCGCCAGGCCCACGCGCAGGGCTTCGCGGCCGAGGCCGTAATGGTTGGTGGCCGGGTTCTGCTCGGCAAAGCCGCTGGCGATCAAGGCCTGCAGGTAGCGGTGGACCTTGCTCGCCGGCATGTCGACGTGCTCGGCCAGGCGCGACAGCGAGGTGGACGGCGATAACTGGGCCAGGGCCTTGAGGATGTCGGTGCCGACCTCGGCCGAGCGGACCTTCTGTTTGCCGGAGCTGTCGGCGGGGGAGCTGGCTTTGGCCATGGGGGGAGTCGATCCGGGGAGTTAGATGGGCGTCTTTATAGCTTGACGGTCTTCACCAATCAAATTACGTTATGCGTAATGTGATTACGATAAAAATAACGCAGAAGCGCTGCCATTCCTTCAAGGCCCGCAGCCAACTGCCATTGACCGGCCTGCACTGGGCCCGGAGGCTCGATGAACCTCGATAACACCCCCGTCCTTGGCTACCAGAGCGGTTTCGGCAACGAATTCGCCAGCGAAGCCTTGCCTGGCGCGCTGCCGGTCGGGCAGAACTCGCCGCAAAAAGCCCCGTATGGCCTGTATGCCGAACTGTTTTCCGGCACTGCCTTCACCATGGCCCGCAACGAACAGCGCCGCACCTGGCTGTACCGCATTCGCCCTTCGGCCCTGCACCCGCGCTTCGAGCGCCTGCAGCGTCAACTGGCCGGTGGCCCGCTGGGCCCGGTGACGCCCAACCGCCTGCGCTGGAGCCCGCAACCGATGCCGAGCGAGGCCACCGACTTCATCGACGGCTGGGTGGCCATGGCGGCCAACTCGGCAGGCGAGAAACCCGCCGGCATCAGCATCTATACCTACTGCGCCAATCGCTCCATGGAGCGGGTGTTCTTCAACGCTGATGGCGAACTGCTGCTGGTGCCCGAGCAAGGTCGCCTGCGCATCGTCACCGAGCTGGGCGTGCTGGAAGTCGAGCCGCTGGAGATTGCCGTGTTGCCCCGTGGCCTGAAGTTTCGCGTCGAACTGCTCGACGGCAAGGCCCGTGGCTATCTGGCCGAGAACCACGGTGCGCCGCTGCGCATCCCGGACCTGGGGCCGATTGGCAGCAATGGCCTGGCCAACCCGCGCGATTTCCTTGCGCCGGTGGCCCATTACGAAGAAACCGACGCCCCGGTGCAGCTGGTGCAGAAGTTCCTCGGCGAACTGTGGGGCTGCCAGCTCAATCATTCGCCCCTGGACGTAGTCGCCTGGCACGGCAACAACGTGCCGTACAAATATGACCTGCGCCGCTTCAACACCATCGGCACGGTCAGCTTCGACCACCCGGACCCTTCGATCTTCACCGTGCTGACCTCGCCGACCAGCGTACCGGGCATGGCCAACCTCGACTTCGTGATCTTCCCGCCGCGCTGGATGGTGGCCGAGAACACCTTCCGTCCACCGTGGTTCCATCGCAACCTGATGAACGAGTTCATGGGCCTGATCAAGGGCGAGTACGACGCCAAGGCCGAAGGCTTCCTGCCCGGCGGTGCCTCGCTGCACAGCTGCATGAGCGCCCACGGCCCGGATGCCGAGACCTGCAGCAAGGCTATCGCCGTAGAGCTGGCACCGAACAAGATCGACAACACCATGGCCTTCATGTTCGAGACCAGCCAGGTGCTGCGCCCGAGCCGTCATGCGCTCGAATGCCCGCAATTGCAGGCCGACTACGATAGTTGCTGGGCCTCGTTGCCGAGCACCTTTACCCCGAATCGGAGATAACCCATGAATCAGTCCGCCCTTGCCCGCAGTTGGGTAGAACACGCCAACGGCCACGGCAACTTCCCGCTGCAGAACCTGCCGCTGGGCATCTTCAGCCGCAAGGACCAGGCGCCGCGCTGTGGCGTGGCCATCGGTGATGCCATTCTCGACCTCGAAGCAGTGCTGGCCGCCGGCCTGTTCGACGGCCAGGCCCGCGCCGCAGTCGAGGCCACCCGTGGTGGTGCGCTGAACGCTTTCTTCGCCCTTGGCCGGGGCGCCCGGGTAGCCCTGCGCGAACGCCTGCTGGAGCTGCTCGGCGAGCACAGCGAGCACCAGGCCGCGCTCAAGCCGCTGCTGCATGCGGCCAGCGAGTGCCAGCTGCACCTGCCGGCGCGCATCGGCGACTACACCGACTTCTATGTCGGCATCGAGCACGCCAAGAACGTCGGCAAGCTGTTCCGGCCCGACAACCCGCTGCTGCCCAACTATAAATATGTGCCGATCGGTTACCACGGCCGCGCCTCGACCATTCGCCCCTCGGGCACCGACGTGCGCCGGCCAAAAGGCCAGACCCTGCCTGCTGGCCAGAGCGAACCAAGCTTCGGCCCGTGCGCGCGTCTGGACTACGAGCTGGAACTGGGTATCTGGATCGGCCAAGGCAACGACATGGGCGATTCGATTCCGGTGGCCGAAGCCGCCGAGCACATCGCCGGTTTCTGCCTGCTCAACGACTGGTCGGCGCGTGACATCCAGGCCTGGGAATACCAGCCGCTGGGGCCGTTCCTGTCCAAGAGCTTCATCTCCACCGTTTCGCCGTGGGTAGTCACTGCCGAAGCCCTGGAGCCGTTCCGCTGCGCCCAGCCGGCGCGCCCGGAAGGTGATCCGCAGCCGCTGTCGTACCTGCTCGACAAACGCGACCAGGCCAATGGCGCTTTTGATATCGAGCTGGAAGTGCTGCTGCTGACCGAGCGCATGCGCGAGCAGAACCTGCCAGCCCATCGCCTGACCCTGAGCAACACCTTGAGCATGTACTGGACCGTGGCGCAGATGGTTGCCCACCACAGCGTCAACGGTTGCCAGTTGCAGCCGGGCGACCTGTTCGGCTCCGGCACCCTGTCCGGTGCCCAGCCTGGCCAGTTCGGCAGCCTGCTGGAAATCACCCAGGGCGGCAAGGAACCGGTCGAACTGGCCTCGGGCGAGGTGCGCAAGTTCCTTGAGGACGGCGACGAAATCATCCTGCGTGCCCGTTGCAAGCGCGACGGCGTAGCCTCGATCGGCTTCGGCGAGTGCCGCGGCAAGATCCTGCCGGCGCACTGAGAGGGCAGGGCCATGGAACTCTTTGGTTACTACCGCTCGACCTCATCCTACCGGGTGCGCATTGCCCTGGCGCTCAAGCAGCTGGAGGTCCAGCAGGTGCCGGTCAACCTGCTCAAGGGCGAACAGCGCGAAGCACAGTTCCTGGCCCTCAACCCGCAAGGGCGAGTGCCGGCGCTGAAGATCGACTCCGGTGAGCTGCTGGTGCAGTCGCCGGCGATCATCGAGTACCTGGAAGAAGTTTATCCACAACCCGCGCTGTTGCCCCAGGACCCGCTGCGCCGGGCCCAGGTGCGTGGCGTGGCGGCGCTGATCGGCTGCGACATCCACCCCCTGCACAACGTCAGCGTGCTCAATCAGCTGCGCGGCCTGGGTCATGACGACACCCAGGTCAACCAGTGGATCGGCCACTGGATCAGCCAGGGCCTTGCCGCGGTCGAGCAGTTGATCGGTGACCAGGGCTTCTGCTTTGGCGACGAGCCGGGGCTGGCCGATGTCTACCTTGTTCCGCAGTTGTACGCCGCCGAGCGCTTCAATATCGACCTCAGTGGCTTCCCGCGCATTCGCCGGGTCGCGGCCCTGGCCGAGGCGCATTCGGCGTTTGCCCAGGCTCATCCGTCGAGGCAGCCCGACGCACCATAAATCATGCTGCTCAGCCCGGAGCAGAATGTCAGTGCACCGATTGCGACGCTGGCGGCAGATGGCTCAGGCGTTCCGTCAGGCGCAAGCGCTGGATTGGATCGTCGCTGAGCAGCAAGGCGTGCTCCAGGTCGAAGCGTTCGGCCTGGGGGCACTCCAGGTGCTGATACAGGGTGGCGCGGGCCATGTAGTCGGCGGCAGTGCCAGGGCCTAGCTGCAACACCCGTTCAGCGTCCTTCAGGGCTTCGAGATGATCGTCGTGGCTGGCGTGCAGCTGGCGCAGGTTGCGTGACAGGCGCTGGAGCATCTGCAGCGGGCTGGCGGTCAGCAGGTGGTCGGCGCTCAAGGCCAGTTGCGGGCCGAACTGACGGCCAAGCAGCTCGCGGCAATCGGCCGGGTACAGGCGTCGGCCGCCACAGGGGTCGAGCAGGTGGTCGGCACCGGGCACGCGCAAGAGAAAGTGCCCGGGGAAGTTCACTCCCTCAAGAGGGATCGACAGGCCGCGGGCCAGTTCCAGGCTCAGCAGGGCCAAGGCCAGGGGCTGGCCGCGGCGGCGTTGCATGACTTTGTCGAGCAGCGCCGCCTGGGGCCGCAGCGGGTGGTATTCGTCCTGCTGGAAGCCCAGGGCGTTGAGGCGGCGTAACAACGGCTGGGCCAGTTCGCTGAGCGGCAGCATCGGCAGCCCGGTGCTGACTTCCTGCTGCAGGGCCTGAACCTCGGCCATGACGCGCGCAGGCACCACGCTGTCATCGTGCTCGGCAGCGATCCACAGCGCCGCCTCCAGCAAGGCGACCGGGTCACGTTCAAGGCAAGCCAGGCAGGCACTACGTGGGTTCATCACAACCTCCGCTCAAGCTTCTGTTGTAGCGCTGGCGCGGCCTTTCGTCCAGTGGTCCGAGTGTTGTCATCGGGGTGTAAAGCGCGACCTATACTGGGATCAGCACCTCATCGAGGAGCCTGCCGATGTTCGCTCTCATGCAAAGCACTCGCACGCAGTCGCTGCACCTGTGCATCGATCCGCCGACCGGCCTCAAAGCAGTGGTCGCCATTCATAGCGAACACCTGGGCCCGGCCATGGGAGGCTGTCGCTACCTGGCTTACCCGGACGACGACAGCGCCATGGTCGACGCCATTCGCCTGGCCCAGGGCATGAGCTACAAGGCCGCCCTGGCCGGGTTGCCGTTGGGTGGCGGCAAGGCGGTGATCATTCGCAACCCCCATGTGGAAAACCGCGCGGCCTTGTTCGAGGCGTTCGGGCGCTTCGTCGAAACCCTGCAGGGGCGCTTCATCACGGCCGTGGACAGCGGCACCTCGACCCTGGACATGGACTGCATCGCCCAGACCACCCAACACGTCACCAGCACCACCGCTGCCGGTGATCCGTCACCCCATGCGGCCATGGGCGTGTTCGCCGGCATTCGCGCCACCTCGATGGCGCGCCTGGGCAGTGACAACCTCGAAGGCTTGCGCATCGCCGTGCAAGGCTTGGGCAATGTCGGCTACGCCCTGGCCGAGCAGCTGCATGCCGCGGGCGCCGAGCTATTGGTCAGTGACCATGACCCGGGCCGGGTGCAGCTGGCGATCGAGCAGTTCAATGCCCGGCCGGTGGCCAATGAAATGTTGATCAGCACGCCCTGCGACATTTTTGCCCCGTGCGGGGTAGGGCCGATACTCACCGGCCAGAGCGTGATGCAGTTGCGCTGTGCGGCGGTGGCGGGGGCGGCGAACAATCAGCTGACCACCCTGCAGGTGGCCGACCAGCTGGAAAGCCGCGGCATTTTGTATGCGCCCGATTACGTGATCAATGCCGGCGGGTTGATCTATGTGGCGCTCAAGCACCGTGGCGAGGACCTGGGCACCATTACCGCGCACCTGGCGCGCATTCCCTCGCGCCTGACCGAAGTGTTCGCCCACGCCCAGGCAGAAAAACGCTCGCCGGCGCGAGTGGCGCAGATGCTCGCCGAGCAGATGATCTACAACTGAACGGCGCCTACTCGGCGGCGCCCTCGGCGAGCAGCTCGGACAGGGCGTCGGGCTGGCTCTTGAAGGCCTTGGCGAACACGTCACGGTTTTTCGCCATATAGATACCGGCATCCTCGACCTGCTGTTCGCTCAGCGACGGCACGGCTTTTTTCAGGACCTCGGCCAGCAGCTCGGCCAGCTCCAGCATCTTGTCGTGACGGTCTGCTTCGGCTTTATCCATGAACAAGCGCTCCAGGTCGCGGCTGCTGCGGTATACCACTTCGACGGCCATTCATCACCTCACATGCCTTTGGTAATCGATGTATTCGATACTGTTTATTTGTACAGTGTTAATGATAGGGTAATCCACAGGACTAAGATAGTGGCAAATCAGTATTCTGCTGTTGCCCATTCTTCACCAGGGCCTGGGACGGCACTTTTGCCGCTCTCTATGGTCTGCTTCAGCGTGTAGAATTGCGCATCGGCAGTCGAGCCATCCAGTCTACGAAGGAACAGCAATGAACGAGCAAACATCGCGCCTGAATCGGGAACGGCGCTTTCTGGTACTGCTGGGGGTGATCTGCCTGGCGCTGATCGGCGGTGCGCTGTACATGCAGATCGTGCTCGGCGAGGCGCCATGCCCGCTGTGCATCCTGCAGCGCTATGCGTTGCTGCTGATCGCCGTGTTTGCCTTCATTGGCGCAGCCATGCCCGGCAAGCGCAGCCTGACCCTGCTCGAAGGCCTGGTGGTGCTCAGCGCCATCGGTGGCATCGCCGCTGCCGGTAACCACGTGTACATCCTCTCCAATCCGGCAGTCAGCTGCGGCATCGACACCTTGCAACCGATCGTCGACGGCCTGCCGCTGGCCTCGGTGCTGCCGCTGGTGTTCCAGGTCGATGGCTTCTGTTCCACGCCGTACCCGCCGGTCATGGGCCTGTCCCTGGCGCAATGGGCACTGGTAGCCTTTATACTGACCGCCGTACTGGTACCCCTGGGTATCTACCGCAACCGCCGTCAGGCTTAGACAAAAGTCATGTATTGACGCAAGCCTGTTGTGCAATCAGATTTGCAAAGTTTGTCGCACCAAACTTGATCCTGATCAAGTTCTAACCCTTGTAGAACGGGCGTTCCAGGGGTATTGAAAGGGGTGCGACAAACTGTCGCGAAACTGATTTTTCGGGTGCGATTGTTACACAATTGGTAAAGGACTGTTGCTCAATAAGTCATAGTCAACGATAGGTTACCTATCTACAATCGCCCCCAATTTCCGTTCGGCACCGCTTGCGAGTCGCAGGATTAAAGGAGCTCCAGGGCTCTTTTCGCTGACTCTGACGAGCATCGCCTGCGGCGATGCCGGGCTGACCCCCCTCCGTGATTTCCCGCACCAAATGGAATTGGTCTGAACACAGGCCTGTTGCCTACTGAAGTCAAAATAATAAACACCGCAATACCCGGTTTATGCCGAGCCGCCGCAGCTGGCCTCAAGGTATGACCGTATTCGATCCCATAAATGCTGACGCTTGGCAGGACGAAGTGTTGGCGACCAAAACACAAATTGCATTGAAGCAAGCTGCTCTAGAGGTCGTGAGATGAGTAAAAAGCGTTACCCCAGACTGTTTGGCATTCTGCCCTTTTTAGGCATGCTTTTACTCAGTGGGTGCAACTGGACCCTGCTCGACCCGAAGGGCCAGGTCGGCATTGAGCAAAAGAACCTTATCCTGATCGCTACCGGCTTGATGTTGCTGGTGGTGATTCCTGTCATTTTCATGACCCTGGCGTTTGCCTGGAAGTACCGCGCTTCCAACAAGGCAGCCACCTACACCCCGGACTGGTCGCACTCGACCAAGATCGAAGTGGCGGTCTGGACCATCCCGGTGCTGATCATCATTGCCCTGGGTTACGTGACCTACAAGACCACCCATGAGCTGGACCCGTATCGTCCGCTGGTTTCCGACGTGAAGCCGGTGCAGATCGACGTGGTCGCCCTGGACTGGAAATGGCTGTTCATCTACCCGGAACAAGGCATTGCCACGGTCAACAAGATCGTCTTCCCGGCCAACACCCCGGTCAACTTCCGCGTGACCTCGGACTCGGTGATGAACTCCTTCTTCATCCCGGGCCTGGGCGGGCAGATCTACGCAATGGCGGGCATGACCACCAAACTGCACCTGATCGCCAACGAGAACGGTGAGTTCGACGGTATCTCCGCCAACTACAGCGGTGCTGGTTTCACCGGTATGAAGTTCAAGGCAACCGCCACCTCCCAGGCCGATTTCGAAGCATGGGTGAACGAAGTCAAGCAATCGCCTAAAAAGCTGGATGCCGCTGAATACGCAGCATTGGCCAAAACAAGCGAAAACAATCCAGTCGCGCTGTACAGCGTGGCCTCGCCTGAGCAGTTCCAGTCCATCGTCGACAAGTACGAAGGCATGAACCGCGGCCGGCCGGTCCACGAACAAGAGCAGAGCAAAGAAGCGGCCGGTACCGAAGGGATGGACGTGAGTATGCATTCAGCTGCTGGGGCAGAGGAGTAAGAGATGTTCGGTAAACTAAGTCTGGATGCGATTCCGTATCACGAGCCGATAGTCATGGTGACGCTTGCCATGATCGCGCTCGGCGGTCTCGCGCTCGTTGGTGCTATCACCTATTTCAAGAAGTGGACCTACCTGTGGTCCGAGTGGCTGACTTCGGTCGACCACAAGAAGATCGGGGTGATGTACATCATCGTCGCGATGATCATGCTGCTGCGCGGCTTTGCTGACGCCATCATGATGCGCACGCAGCTGGCCATGGCCACCGGCGGATCCGAGGGCTACCTGCCGCCCGAACACTATGACCAGATCTTCACCGCTCACGGTGTGATCATGATCATCTTCATGGCAATGCCATTCTTCACCGGCCTGATGAACCTGGCCCTGCCTCTGCAGATCGGTGCACGTGACGTTGCCTTCCCGTTCCTCAACTCCCTGAGCTTCTGGCTGCTGGTGTCCGGCGTCGTGCTGGTCAACGTCTCGCTGGGTGTTGGTGAGTTCGCCAAGACCGGCTGGGTCGCATATCCACCGTTGGCGGGTATCCAGTACAGTCCTGGCGTGGGTGTCGACTACTACATCTGGGCGCTACAGCTATCGGGCCTGGGTACGACGCTAACGGGTGTCAACTTCCTCGCCACCGTGCTGAAAATGCGCGCGCCTGGCATGAAGCTGATGGACATGCCGATCTTCACCTGGACCTGCACCTGGGCCAACGTGCTGATCGTCGCTTCGTTCCCGATCCTGACCGCTGCACTGGCTCTGCTGACCGTTGACCGTTATCTGGACTTCCACATTTTCACCAACGAGCTTGGTGGGAACCCGATGATGTACGTCAACCTGTTCTGGGCCTGGGGTCACCCTGAGGTTTACATCCTGATCCTGCCGGCCTTCGGTGTGTTCTCGGAAGTCACCTCGACCTTCGCCGGCAAACGCCTGTTCGGCCACAAGTCGATGATCTACGCTTCGGGCGCGATCGCGGTACTGGGCTTTGCGGTATGGCTGCACCACTTCTTCACCATGGGTTCGGGCGCCAGCGTCAACACCTTCTTCGGTCTGGCGACCATGCTGATCTCGATCCCAACCGGGGTGAAGCTGTTCAACTGGCTGTTCACGATCTACCAGGGCCGTCTGCGCTTCACCGCGCCGATCATGTGGACCCTGGGCTTCATGGTGACCTTCTCGATCGGTGGTATGACCGGCGTACTGCTGGCTGTTCCAGGTGCTGACTTCGTTCTGCACAACAGCCTGTTCGTAATCGCTCACTTCCACAACGTGATCATCGGTGGTGCGGTATTCGGCTACATCGCCGGCTTCGCCTTCTGGTTCCCGAAAGCCTTCGGTTTCACCCTGAACGAGAAGTGGGGCAAAGCTGCCTTCTGGTTCTGGATCTCCGGTTTCTACGTGGCCTTCATGCCGCTGTACGCACTGGGCTTCATGGGTATGACCCGTCGTCTGAACCACTCCGACAACCCACTGTGGGAACCCTACCTGTACGTAGCCGTTGTCGGCGCCGTGCTGATCCTGTTCGGTATCGCTTGCCAGCTGATCCAGCTGTACGTGTCGATCCGCGACCGCAAGGACAACATGGACGTGACCGGCGACCCATGGGGCGGCCGTACCCTGGAATGGTCGACTTCGTCGCCACCACCGTTCTACAACTTCGCCACCATGCCTGAGAAAGTCGGCCTGGATGCCTGGCACGAAGCCAAGGAAGCCGGTGTTGCCTACAAGGTTCCAGCCAAGTACGAAGCGATCCACATGCCGAACAACACCTCTACCGGTGTGTTCATGGGTGCCTTGCTGACCGTGTTCGGTTTCGCCTTCATCTGGCACATCTGGTGGCTGGTCGGCGCAAGCCTGATCGGTACCATCGCGGTCTTCGTCGCCCACGCTGCTCGTGACGACCAGGGTTACATGGTTCCAGCCGAGGAAGTGGCGCGCATCGAAGGTGAGCGCATGAAGTCCCTGGGCCTGGCTACCGGTACCCCGGTTGGCGCACGTGTCGAATCGTTTGAACGGGTTTAATCAATGTCCAGTCATGTAATTAACGCTGATACTCATGCTCATGGTCACGACCATGGGCATGACGACCACCACCACGACTCGGGCCAGATGACCGTATTCGGTTTCTGGCTGTACCTGATGACCGACTGCATCCTGTTTGCGTCGCTCTTCGCCACCTACGCGGTGCTGTCCGGCAGTTTTGCCGGCGGCCCGTCGGGTCACGACATTTTCCAGCTGGACTTTGTCGCGGTCGAAACCGCACTGCTGCTGTTCTCGAGTATCACCTTCGGCTTCGCCATGTTGCAGATGTTCAAAGGCAACAAGGGCGGCGTGCTGGGCTGGCTGGCTGTCACCTTCCTGTTCGGTGCCGGCTTCATCGCGATGGAAGTCTATGAGTTCCATCACCTGATCGCCGAGGGCTTCGGCCCGCAGCGCAGTGGCTTCCTGTCGGCGTTCTTCGCGCTGGTCGGTACCCACGGTCTGCACGTAACCGCAGGTCTGATCTGGATGGCGGTGATGATGTACCAGATCAACAAGCACGGTATCACTGGCACCGCCAAGACCCGCATGAGCTGCCTGAGCCTGTTCTGGCACTTCCTGGACGTGGTCTGGATCTGCGTGTTCACCGTCGTGTATCTGCTGGGGGTTCTGTAAATGGCTAACGCACATAACAGCCACGCCGAGGGCAACCACGGTAGCGTCAAGTCCTATGTGATCGGTTTCATCCTGTCGGTCATCCTGACAGCGATTCCGTTCGGCCTGGTGATGTTCCCGAGCATGCCGAAGGACATCACGATCATGGTCGTGGTGGCCCTGGCGGTCATCCAGGTCGTGGTTCACCTGGTGTACTTCCTGCACATGGACCGTTCCGCCGAGCAGCGCTCCAACGTGTCGACCTTCATGTTTACCGTGATGGTCATTGCACTGTTGGTCGGCCTGTCGCTGTGGATCATGTTCAGCATCCACACCAGCATGATGGCGAAGTGAGGTAAGACGACATGTCCGTTAAGCACTTTATCCAAATCACCAAACCGGGGATCATTTTCGGTAACGTGCTTTCTGTGGCAGGCGGTTTCTTCCTTGCCGCGCAAGGGCATGTCGACTTCATGCTGTTCCTGGCCACGGTGATTGGCACTTCGTTGGTGGTGGCGTCTGGTTGCGTGTTCAACAACTGCATCGACCGTGACATCGACATCAAGATGGAGCGCACCAAGAACCGGGCGATGGTCCAGGGCCAGATCTCGCTGAAAGTCGCGCTGGCCTACGCCACCCTGCTCGGGGTGGCCGGCCTTGGCCTGCTGTATGTGCAGGCCAATGCTCTGGCAGCGTTGTTCGGCCTGATCGGCTTTGTCATCTACGTCGGGTTCTACAGCCTGTACCTCAAGCGCAAATCGGTGCACGGCACCCTGGTGGGCAGCCTGTCCGGTGCCATGCCTCCGGTGATCGGCTATTGCGCGGTAAGCAACAGCTTCGACCTGGCTGCACTGACCCTGCTGGTGATGTTCAGCCTGTGGCAAATGCCGCATTCCTACGCCATTGCGATTTTCCGCTTCAACGACTACCTGGCCGCATCGATTCCGGTGCTGCCGGTCAAGCGCGGGATCCTGGTGGCCAAGAAGCACATCCTCTGGTACATCGTGGCGTTCCTGGTAGCGACCCTGATGCTGACCCTGGGTGGCTACGCCGGCATGAGCTACATGGCCGTAGCCGCGGCCATGGGCATGTACTGGCTGTACATGGCCTGGACCGGCTACAAGGCTGTCGATGACCGCCTGTGGGCACGCAAGCTGTTCGTGTTCTCGATCTTCACCATCACTGCCCTGAGCGTGATGATGTCGCTGGACACCAAAGTGCCGACCGAGCTGCTGCTGACTTACGCGCACTGATTCATCAGCGTGTAATGAAAACGCCCCAGGCTGCGAAGCCTGGGGCGTTTTTGTTTGTGCGGCGTTTCTACAAACGACCGAAACTGCTGTTGACAAGTACCCCGTGTTTGCCGGATTTTATCGCCGCGCAGGTAAGGAGTATCTGCGCAGGGCCAGAGGATGCTGGCCGTGATTCATCACACAAGGGACTGTTCATGACCGAGCCAAACGCCGTTGCTCAACGGGCGTGCCTCGCGCTGTTGCGCGAACGCCACACTTCCGCTCATTTCGACACCGCCTTGCAGGTGCTCGATTGCCTGTTCCGTCGTCGCAGCCTGGCGCCCGGGCAGGATGACGAGCTGTCGGCCGAGGTGCTCGAACCGCATCTGGATAAAGTCCTCACCGCCATCGAAGCCGGCCAGCGCATCGAGATGGTTCTGCCGGCCTTCCCGGGCAAATCGCCGAACCGGCAGAAAACCCTCAGCCACCTGCCAGACCTTGCCGAGCGCCACGCCATCGACGAGCTGCAGCAGCTGTGCGCGGAAATCCAGGCCCTGTACGCACCGGGTGCGTTGATTCACATCTGCTCCGACGGCTATGTGTTCTCCGACCTGGTGCGCGTGCCGGATGAGCACGTCAAAGCCTACACCGACGAGATCCAGCGCTACGCCGAGCAGCACTACCCGAACAGCTTCGCCCTGTTCGATCTCAAGGATGCCTATCCGCAACTGGGTTGCCTGGACTCCATGCGCGAAGAGCTGATGATCGAGTACGGCCAGTCGCTGATTGCGCTGGGCCAGCGCTTTCAGGACGAGCCACACATGATGCTGATGTACTGCGGCATCCACCGCTTTCTGTCCGAGGATTACTCAGGCCTTGGCGAGTTCGCCGGCATGAGCCTGAACGCGGTGAAGAAGATCGCCAAGCCGGCCTCGCAACGGGTGATCCAGCGCAGTGAAGCCTGGAGTGCCTTGCTGCAGGCGCGTTATCCACAGTGCCTGCGCCTGTCGATCCACCCGCAGTTGGCGGTATCGGCGAAAATCGGCATTCGCCTGGTGCCTACCAGCGACCTCTGGCGTACGCCCTGGCACTCGGTGGCGATCAAGCGTAGCGGGGTAGTGATGCTCGACAAGCGCAGCAACATCGATGAGCGCTACAGCCGCCTGGTGTTCCGCCAGGGCCGTCCTTGCCACTACGCCAGTGCGCAATGATGCCGGTAGCGCTGGCGGCTGATGCGGTGATCTTCGACCTCGACGGCACCCTGGTCGACACCTTGCCCGATATCGTCTGGTGCCTGAACCACGTGCTGCAAGAGCAGGGCTACCCGCCGCTGTCACTGGAGACCATCAGTGCCTACGTAGGCGGCGGTACCGGGGCGATGCTCGAGCGGGTTGCTGCGCGCCTGGGGATTGTCGACGACAAGGCTCTGCATGAGCACTACATCGCCTGCTACCAGCAGCACCTGGTGCAGTTCTCGCGACCGTTCGATGGCGTGCCGGAGCTGCTTGAAGGCTGTCGCCGGCTGCAACTGCCGATGGCCATCGTCACCAACAAGGCCCATGACATGGCGCTGCAGGTGGCTGCGCAGCTGTTCCCGTCGGGCACCTTCGAGCTTGTCCTTGGCCAGCGCCGCGGCCACCCGCTCAAGCCGCAGCCAGACGCGGCTCTGGAGGCGGCCCGCTACCTGGCCGTCGAGCCCGCGCGTTGCCTGTTTGTCGGCGATACCGTCATCGATCTGATGACCGCGCGGGCGGCCGGCATGCACTGCGCCGCCGTGACCTGGGGCTATGGCCCGGTCTATGCCCTGCAGGCACAGGCGGCGGATCTTTACTGCGAGCAGCCGGCAGAGCTGTTGCGGGCCCTGCAACAGGCACTCACTTCTTGCATGGCTGGCACTCTCGCCAGCCAACGTTGAAACACCACCTCTCAAGGAAGAAAGGTCATGCAACACAAGGACACCTGGATCAAGGCGGTCAGCGACGTGCTGGCGGGTTATCTGCTCAAGGACAATGACGATCGCTTTGACGCGGCGGGCAGGGCCAATCTGGCCGTCAGCCTGGCCCGCTTCTACGATCAGCAGGCGCCGGTGCGTCTGGTGCTGCCGGGCTTCCCGTGCAAGTCGCCGAACGCCCGCGACCAGACCTTCGGCACGATGCCGGATTACGGCGAAGCCATGGCCATCGAGCGCCTCGACCAACTCGGCCAGGACATTGCCGCGCTGCACGCGCCGGGCTGCGTGGTGTCGATCCTCAGCGATGGCACCACCTTCAACGACATCGTTGGTGTACCTGATGACCTGCGCAAAGCCTACAACCAGGCCCTGCGCGAGTTGTGCACCACCCACACGATCAACTGGGTGAGCATGGAAGACCTGTTCCCCCAGGCCAGCAGTGCCGATGCCGTACGCGCGACCCTGGTCAAACAGGCACGTTTGCCGTGGAAGAACGTCGAGGCACTGATCGAGCAGAGCCGCCCTGATGAAACCCTCAGCCACGCCCACGACAAGCTCTGCAGCCACCTCTACAACGACTTGCGCCTGTGCCGCGAAGCTGGGCAGAGCGAAGACGAGCACCTGCAGCAGATCGGCTACAAGGCCTATCAGATGATGTTCCGCGGCCAGGCGCTGAATGCTGCGGTCAATCGCTTCTTCCCCGACGACATCCGCCTGTCGGTGCATCAGTACGACAATGCCGGGCCAAAATTCACCGTGGCCCTGGCCGACGGCCTGACCCGGGTGTCCAGCCCCTGGCATGCGGTGCCGGTGCGCCACCTGGATGGCAGCCAGACTCTGCGCGGCCGTGCCGAGGTGGACGTCGACAAGCATGTGCTGGTGCAGTACCAGGGGCGCCCGTGGCTGTACCACGAGAGCACCGGCGAAGCGCTGCAGGGCTTCGAGTTCGAACTGCAGAAGCGTCCGTTGTTCGGCTTGGTGGTACGTGACCCGTTGGGGCTGGGCTTCGAACGTTTTTCGACGCAGCTGCTCGAAGCGCTGGTGGAGACCTTCGGCTTTGTCTGCCTGCGTGGCTGCCGCTTCGAAGACCGCGAGAGCTTTGCCCGCGACTGCGAGCGCTTTGGCACCATCTACCAGTGGGCGTTCGGCAAGGTGCATGTGGTCAAGCCGGCGGACAAACCCGAAGGCGTGGTGCACTCGCTGGAAAAGACTCCATTGCATTGGGACCTGAACATGCTGCCGGACAGCGATGCTCAGGTTCAGCGCGATCCGAAGTTCTGCGCAAGCAAGTTCATGCTCTATTGCAAGACTGCGCCGCAACCGGGGGAAGGGCAGACCACCATCGTCGACAGCCGCAATGCCTTGCGCAAGGTTGGCAACCAGGTGGCGCGGTTGTGGCAGGCGGTTGATATCACCTATTACACGCGTATGACTTACTTTGGTGGTTCGCCGCGTCACTACAGCCTGGTCGACCTGCACCCGCGCACCGGCGAACGCATTCTGCGCTATCAGGAAGGCACCGACTCCAGCCTGCAGACCTTGAGCCAGGAGGTGCAAGGCTTCGAGGCGCAGGCCCAGCAGGCCCTGCTTGAGCAGCTCAATGCCCTGGTCTACGACGATGAATGCCTGATCGCCCATGACTGGGTCGAAGGTGATCTGGTGCTGATCGACAACTACCAGACCCTGCATGGCCGCTTGCCTATGTCGCCGGCCTCGGCCTCCCGTGAGCTGTGGCGGGTTCAGGTGTACTGAGCCGAACACTCCCTGGCAGCGGTCGGTGCCCGCTGCCCGGGAGGCTTTCCGCCTGCCGCGGGTGCTGTGCCGGCGGTAGCGTGTCGTGATCTTCAACCTGACAGGATCATGGCATGAGTGTTTTGACCGTGTATTTTTGCGGCACCGGGTCGCACCGATTCGACGACAAAAACCCCAACTTCTGGAATGGCGAGCTGGTTTCGACCCTCGCTTCAAACGACCAGGGCAAGGAGTATGCCCACTGGATCGCCGTCGATGGCCCGGGCAGTGGCAACCTGCAAGCCGATGAACTGTTCGTCGAACCCGGTGGTTATTACAACTGGAACCAGACCTTGTTCGGCAAAGGCTGGGAGGAGAACGTCCAGCACGCACTGCAGATCATCAAGGGGCAGAGCAACTGGCAGCGCACGGAACTGAGCGAGGAGGAGTATCAGCGCCTGAAGGCTGCTGGCATCCCTATCCCCAACTCGACGGCTACGGCGTCCTGGTTCTGGCGCACCTACAACTACGGCAATCGCAAGATTACCCCGCAGTTGCTCCAGGAGCAGATCATCAAGCAGTTTCGCAAGGAAGGCGTCATTCCCACCCAGGTCAACCTGGTGGGGTGGAGCAGGGGCGCCGTCAGCTGCCACATGCTGGCCAATGCCATGCTTGGCGACAGTGAGCTGAAAAAGCTTCCAGTGAATATATTCGCCATCGATCCGGTGCCGGGCATTGGTAACTTCGACCGCCATCGCGTGCAACTGGGCGAGAACGTCAAACAGTACGTAGGTTTCTTCTCCCGCGACGAGCGCTCCAAGGGCTTTGCCTGCGTAATTCCCAAAACCCATGACGCCACCCGTTGCCATGTCTACCCGATGCCGGGGCGCCACGCCACACTGGTGGGCAACGCGGCCGCCGACGGCGCCGCTGGCGGCAAGGTACTGGCCGAGCCCGGGCTGATCGTTCGCCATTTTGCCGAAGTCTGCCTGACCCGCTGGGGCGTCAAATTGCAGAAGATGCTTAATCTCAACGAACGTGACTTGCAGGCCTATCATCAGGTGCTTGAGCGTGACGAAAGCAAGTACCAGGCAATGCGCAAACATTCCTATACCTTGCTGACCGAAGCTGAAAAGGGTGAGCGCGCCGTTTCGCTGGGCAACCAGGGTACGGGTTTTTCAGCGGTGAAAGGCAGCGGTCTTATGCCTACCGAGGGCCTGGCTGCAGCCGTGAAATGGCAGGCATCGTCCTACAAGGAAATCCGTTAACGCCTGTTTTTGTGCTGGACAGCGCGGCGGTCGAGGCCCTATCTTCTGCTTCGGCCACCGCAGTGGCCAACGTCGCTCGGACGGTTCCGGGCGCTTACGTCTTCGAGGAAGCCATGGCTGACCAAGGTTCGCCGCGCCGTTTTGCGCGCATTGATCGTCTCCCCCCCTACGTCTTCAACATTACCGCCGAGCTCAAGATGGCTGCACGCCGTCGTGGCGAAGACATCATCGACCTGAGCATGGGCAACCCCGACGGGGCCACGCCGCCGCACATCGTTGAGAAACTGGTGCAGGTCGCCCAGCGCGAAGACACCCACGGCTATTCGACGTCCCGCGGCATCCCGCGCCTGCGCCGGGCGATTTCGCGCTGGTACAAGGACCGCTACGAGGTCGAGATCGACCCGGAAAGCGAAGCCATCGTCACCATCGGCTCCAAAGAGGGCCTGGCGCACCTGATGCTCGCCACCCTCGACCATGGCGACACCGTGCTGGTACCCAACCCCAGCTACCCGATTCACATCTATGGCGCGGTGATAGCCGGTGCCCAGGTGCGTTCGGTGCCGTTGATTCCGGGCGTGGACTTCTTTAATGAGCTGGAGCGGGCGATCCGCGAATCCATTCCGAAACCGAAGATGATGATCCTCGGCTTCCCGTCCAACCCGACCGCGCAGTGCGTCGAGCTGGACTTCTTCGAGCGGGTGGTGGCCCTGGCCAAGCAGTACGACGTGCTGGTGATCCACGACCTGGCCTATGCCGACATCGTCTACGACGGCTGGAAGGCGCCGTCGATCATGCAGGTACCGGGGGCCAAGGACATTGCCGTGGAATTCTTCACCCTGTCCAAGAGCTACAACATGGCCGGCTGGCGAATCGGCTTCATGGTCGGCAACCCCGAGCTGGTCAGCGCCCTGGCCCGCATCAAGAGCTACCACGACTACGGCACCTTCACCCCGCTGCAGGTCGCGGCCATTGCTGCCCTGGAAGGCGATCAGCAGTGCGTGCGCGATATCGCCGAGCAGTATCGCCAGCGCCGCAACGTGCTGGTCAAGGGCCTGCACGAGCTGGGCTGGATGGTCGAGAACCCCAAGGCGTCGATGTACGTCTGGGCGAAGATTCCCGAAGAGTATGCACACCTGGGCTCGCTGGAGTTCGCCAAGAAGCTGCTGGCCGAGGCCAAGGTCTGTGTGTCGCCGGGCATCGGCTTTGGTGACTATGGCGATGATCATGTGCGCTTTGCCCTGATCGAGAACCAGGACCGTATCCGCCAGGCGGTACGCGGTATTCGCCAGATGTTCCGGGCTGATGGCATCGGCAGCAAGCCGGCCCAGAAGTAAGCACTGACCCGGGCGCGGGTCAAACCTGTTCCTACAGCTGGAGCAGGTTTTTCCCGCGAAACAACCGTCCGTCAGCGGCGATTTATTTCTGCATTACCCCCCTTCTCAAACACCCGGCAAAGCATAGAATGGCGGCGGGTTTCTCCCTATAACGATAATCAACCTCCCCCCCTTCTCATCATGTCCGAACATAATCCTTGTTTGAACTGCGGCGCCTGCTGCGGGTATTTCCGTGTGTCTTTCTTCTGGGGTGAGTGCACGTCGGCGGGTGGTGTCGTGCCCGACGATCTGGTGGTCCAGATCAGTCCCAGCCGCGTTGCGATGATCGGCACCGACAGCAAGCCCTGTCGCTGCATCGGGCTTGAGGGCGAGATCGGCAAAGGGGTCAGCTGCAGCCTGTATGAACAGCGCTCAACCCCTTGTCGCGAGTTCGATGCGGCCTGGGTCAATGGCGAAGCCAACCCCAGCTGCGATGCCGCCCGTGCCGCCTATGGCCTGCCACCGCTGGAGGCCAACGAGCCAATCTGGCCGGACGAGGGCGCCGAAGTCGCCTGAGGCGCGACTTGAAGGTTACACTGCCGGGTTGATGAATCGGACAGGAGGTCCCGCGTGACCCGCATGTACAGTTTTCCCGCTGACCTGTGCCTCGAAAGCCCGCGCCTGCAACTGCGCCCGATGGTGGCCGAAGATGCTGCGGCGTGGTTTGCCATCATGGCCGACCCTCAGGTCATGCGTTACTGGAACCACGGCCCCTGGCAAGTGCTGGCAGAGGCTCAGGCAGCGCTGGCCGAAGACCGCGACGCATACGCCGCCGGGCAGATGCTCAAGCTGGGAATCTATCGGCGCGACAATAGCGAGCTGATCGGCATGACCCAGTTGTTCAACCTGGAGCCCACCTCGCGCCGTGGCGAAATCGGCTATTGCCTGGCCAGTTGCGCGCAGGGCCGTGGCTACATGGACGAGGCGCTGACCTGTTTCATCGATTACCTGGCCCATGGCCTGCACCTGCGCCGGCTGGAGGCCGAGATCGACCCGCGCAACCAGGGGTCGGCGCGTACCCTGGAGCGCCAGGGTTTCGTCCTTGAAGGGTTGTTGCGCCAGCGCTGGTGCGTGGCCGGAGAGCTTTCGGACTCGGGGCTGTACGGGCTGCTGCTCGATCAGGCGCCGCTGGACGGTTGAATCCTGACCGCTGCCTGGCGGTTGCGTTGCGGTCGGGCATCTGGATATTATTCGGAACAATTCTCACTTACACACTTGCGAGTGCGCCATGTCCGTCGCCGAGCCGCCGCTGCAACGCGCGATCCATACGCTGTATTGCGAGCACCATGGCTGGTTGTTCAACTGGCTGCGGCGCAAGTTGCGCTGTTCACAGCATGCGGCGGACCTGGCACAGGACACCTTTGTACGCATCCTCGGCTCGCGCGACACGCTCCTGGGTATTCGCGAGCCGCGTGCCTTCCTCAGTACCACGGCGCGACGCCTGATCATCGATCGGGCACGTCGCCAGCAGATCGAAGACGCCTACCTGCGCGAACTGGCCCTGACTGTCGAGGTCATGGAGGGCCATCAGTCGCCCGAGCAGATCCTCCTGACCCTGGAGGCGCTGGAGCAGATTACCTTCATGCTCGAGGGCTTGCATGAAAAGGCCCGCCAGGCCTTTGTCGACTATTACCTGGACGAGCTGAGCCAGGTGCAGATCGCCGAGCGCCTGCAGGTTTCGCCACGCATGGTGCGCAAGTACCTGATGCAGGCCCTGGTGCATTGCCACCAGGCCGTTAATGTTTGATTGCCGATGACGGCCCAAGCGTCAATCGAGCAGCACGCCGCCGAATGGATTTTGCGCCTGGGTGAGGGTGAGCTGAGTGAGGCAGAGCGCCAGGCGCTGGATGCCTGGCGTCGGCAGGACGCTCGCCATGAAGCCACCTTCACTCGCATGCAGGCGATCCTCGAACAGATGCATAGCCTGCGCCCGCAACGCCAGCCGGTGCGCGCCGCACTGCGCACGCCTGCAAATGCCCAGCGGCGCGCGCAGTACCCACGCCGGGTGCTGTTGGGCCTGGCTTTGCTGGCAGCACTGGGCGTGCCCCTGAGCCTGTCCGGCTGGCATCCGCAAAACCTGCTGGCCGACCTGCACACCGCGCCAGCGCAATGGCAGAGCCACACGCTGAGCGACGGCACGCGGGTCATCCTCGAAGGCAACTCGGCCCTGGACGTGCGCTTCAGCGCCCACGAGCGGCGTATCGAACTGTTGCGCGGCAAGGTGCTGGTGGATGTCGCGCACGACAGCAGCCGGCCTTTCGTGGTGGCCACCGCCGACGGCACGTTCCAGGCCCTGGGCACGCGCTTCGTGGTTGCCCGTGGCGGTGCCGGCAGCGAACTGACCATGCTCGAATCCCAGGTGATGGTGCGCAGTGCCGAGCAGGACAAGTCGCTGGCGGTGGCCAAAGGCGGGCGGGCCTGGGTTCGCCGGGATGACCTGGGGCTGCTGGCCAGTATTGATCCGGCCAGCGTTGACCAGGCCTGGCAGCGTCATCAACTGGTGGTTGAGCAATCGCCGCTGGTGGATGTCCTCGATGCCCTGGCCCGCCAGCGCCGCGGCCATCTGAGCTTCGACCGCAAGGCGCTGGCTGATCTGCGGGTGTCGGCAGTGCTGCCGCTGGACGACAGCGAGCGGGCCCTGCAACTGCTGGCTGAAGTGCTGCCGATATCGATTCATTCGCATACGGCCTGGTGGACGCGTATCGAGCGCCGCAGTGCTGATAAGTAATTGTTCGCGACTGGTTCCTCATTCTCATCTTGGCCCGTCCTTCTAGAAGCCAACATGATTAAACAAGGAGCCTTTTCACCATGCGCCGATTTACTGGCCGCCCCGTTTTGAGCCCTCTGGCGCTCTGTGTACAGCTGGCCTGCAGCGGCCTGCTGCTGACTGCAGTCGCTGTGCCAGCAATGGCCCAGGGTCAACAACAGCGCTTCGACGTGCCTGCCGGTGCGCTGAGCACAGCGCTCAACCGCTTCGCCCAGCAAGCCGGCGTCGCCCTGGCCTTCGATCCGGCTGATTTGGCGGGGCGTAACACAGCCGGCCTGCAGGGTAGCTTCGCCCTTGAAGACGGTTTTGCCCGCTTGCTCGAGGGCAGCGGCTACCGTATTGCCCAGGGTGACAACGGTTATGTGTTGCTACCGCAAGCCGCTGCACCGGCAGCCCAGGTGCTGGAACTGGGGGTCACCACGGTGGCCGGCCAGGGCATGGGCGAAAGTACGGAAAATACCGGCTCCTATGCCCCGGGGCTGATCAGCGTAGGCTCCAAGTCACCGACCAGCCTGCGCGAAACGCCGCAGTCGGTGGCGGTGATCACCCGTCAGCTGATCGAAGACCAGCAGCTCACCGACATCAACGAAGCGATGAAGGCGACACCGGGAGTGATTACCCAGAGCACGACTTTCCGCATCCAGGATTTCATCTCTCGCGGTTTTTCCATCCAGAACCTGCAGATCGATGGCGCCGCCCCGCAGGCGCTGGGCACGGCCATGGGCTCGTTCTATTCGTCGAACATCTTCGACCTGGCCGAGTTCGACCACGTCGAGGTGTTGCGTGGTAGCGGGGCCTTGTTCGGCGGCTCGGGCGACCCGGGCGGGATCATCAACATGGTGCGCAAGCGGCCGATGTCCGAGAACCAGCTCAAACTGAGCCTGTCGGCCGGCAGCTGGGACAACTATCGCCAGGAACTCGACATCACCGGGCCCATGGGCTGGGACGGCCGCTTGCGTGGGCGCCTGGTGGTGGCCAACACCGACCGCCAGTACTTCATCGACAAGCGCAGCACGGAAAAGCCGCTGGTGTACGGCGTGATGGAAGCCGACGTGAGCGATGACACCATGCTCACCTTCGGCGTGCGCTACAACAAGTCCCATGAGAACGGCACCAACGCCGCTGTGCCGCGCTACAGCAATGGTGCCGATCTGGGCCTGCCACGGCACACCGGCCTGACCCAGTCCTGGGCATTCACCGACACCACGGCGCGCGAGTATTTCGCCAAGGTCGACCATCGCTTCAACGACGACTGGAAACTCAACCTGTCGTACACCAACATCTGGGATGTGTCCTGGTTCAAGACCGCGTCGACCCTCAATGCGGTTGACCCGATCAGCGGCAGCGGCGTGACCTGGTACGGTACCCAGAGCCGCCAGGAAAACGAACAGCACCTGTACGACGTCAACCTGGCCGGCAATTTCCAGGCTTTTGGCCTGGATCACCAGCTGATACTGGGGGCTGACTACCAGCGCATCGACAGCCGCTGGCTGGGCACCGCGCCACATCCCGGCTTTGGCGGGCCGGTGAATGTCTTCGACCCCGACGCCACGCCCTGGCCGGAGCCTGCCAACCACACCGACTACAGCCGCGACTACAACCCCAACGCCCAGCGTCAGTACGGCCTTTACTCCAGCCTGCGCCTGCAACTGGCCGAACCGCTGCACCTGATCCTCGGTGCCCGCGCCCAGCGTTACCACTTCGAGCAGATGTACCAGACCCGCACCGGCGAGCAATGGAACGTGGCTTCGCAAGTCGACCAGCGCATCGGCACCAAGCTCACGCCGTTTGGAGGCGTGGTCTATGACCTTGATGACCAGTGGTCGGCCTACGCCAGCTACTCGCAGATCTACAAGCCACAGGCCAACAAGCTGGCCGGCCCGCAACCGGGCAGCCCGTTGCAGCCGATGACCGGCAAGACCTACGAGACCGGCCTCAAGGGCGAGCTGTTCGACGGCGCGTTGAACACCAACATTGCCTTGTACTACACCACCCGTGAAAACGAAGCGGTGCGTGACCCGCGCTTCACCTCGGCGAGCAATCTGTTTGCCGGCAGCTGCTGCTACCTGGACAACGGTGAAGTGGTCAGCAAGGGCATCGATATCGAAGCGTCGGGGGAACTGCTCCCGGACTGGATGCTGATCGGTGGCTATACCTTCAACCTCAATCGCAACCGCAGTGCCAATACCTCGCTGAGCACGGTGATGCCCAAGCACCTGTTCAAGCTCTACACCACTTACCGGCTGCCGGGTGTGCTGCAGGACTTCAAGGTTGGTGGCGGCGTGCAGGCGCAGAGTGCGACTTACGTATCCGGCACCACCAACCGTTTCAATGGCGATGGTTCAATCGCCGAGCGTGATGTGCCGTTCGACTTCACCCAAGGGGGGTATGCGACCTGGAGTGCTCTGGTCGAGTACAAGGTCGACGAGCACTGGGACCTGACCCTCAACGGCAACAACCTGTTCGACAAGAAGTACTACCAGACCGTGGGAACCTCCACCTATGGCAACTACTACGGCGACCCCCGCAACTTCATGCTGACCCTGCGCGGCACCTACTAAGCGCCGGGCGACTTTGCGCAGGCCACCGGTCTGCGCTATTGTCGCGCGCTCTTTTACCAGCAAGGATTGCCTGGTGCCGTTCAATTATCTGACCTTAAGCCTGGCCTGCTACCTCACCAGCCTGTTCCTCCAGGCCTGCGCCCGTGAGCACGATGTAATGCGCGGCATGCACGCCCTGGCCCTGGGGGTGTTGAACGGGTCCTTCTGGTTTGCCAACCCCCTGTATTTCGCCGCCCTGGTGATGCACCGTACCAAGCCGCAGGTAGCCCTGTACCTGGGCTGCGCGGCGTTGGCGCTCAGTGGCCTGATGGTGCCGCTGGGCTGGCTCGGCTTGACCCCGGTGCCTGATTCGGCCAACGGACCGGGGCTGCTGATCGGTTACTACGTGTGGCTGCTGGCGATGCTGGTGTTCATTCTCGGCCAGTGGCGTTACCGCCACGAACCTGCGGACAGCAGCAAGGTGCCGCTGCTGGGTTGGCCGGCCTGGGGGCTGGTCGCCGGCATCGTGTTGACCGTGCCGCTGGCCTTCACGCCCTGGAGTAAAGTGCCGTTTCGCTCGGCCCCCGAGCCAACCTCGTGCATTGAATGTGGAGGCAATTGATGGCCCGCTTTTACGTTGCGATCACCCTGGCGCTGTACCTGCTGAGCCTGAGTTGCAAGGCCATCCACCTGTCGGCCGATGGCTCTTTGCATGCCCTGCAGGTGCTGTTGCTCGGGCCTTGGGGCATCGTCATGCAGATCTACGGCTGGTTTGCCAACCCGTTGCTGGGGCTGGCGATCCTTGTGCACCGGCGCTGGCGCTGGCTGGCCCTGGTGCTTGGCCTCGGCGCCCTGTACCTGGGCCTCAGTGCCTTGATGGTGGAGCGCCTGCCCGACAATCACAGCTACAGCTTTCTCGACGTAACCGGTTTTGGCCCGGGTTATTACCTCTGGTTGCTGTCGATCAGCTTTTTCTGCGTCATGCAGGCCTGGTGGTGTCGGCAGGGGCTCAAGGGCGCGCAGCTACCCGGTTGGAATTGGCTGGATGGCGGCCTGGCAATCGTATTGAACATTGTCATCGTCTACGCCATCCAGACCCCCAGCCTGCACTTTCAGATAAAGAAAGTGATCGAACCGCCGCCGCCACCGATCGAGATCGACAAGGACGCCATCTAGCGGGCGGACGCCGAGGTTCCCCACTGCACTACCAGCATGCCGACCACGATCAGCCCGACCCCGGCCAGGCGCAGGCCGTTGACCGGGCGTTCGGGCAAACCCATCAGGCCCCATTGGTCGATGATCAACGACGACAGCACCTGCCCGGCAATTACGCAAACGATGAAGCCGGCGGCGCCCAGCCTTGGCGTCAGCACCAGTGCGGCGGTGATGTAGGCAACCCCGGCAACGCCGCCCAACCAGGCCCACCAGGGCGCTTGGGCCAAGGCATTGAGTTGCGGCAGCGGCGCGCGCAAAACCAGTAATGCCGGGATCACCATCAGCACACTCACCGCCAGCGACACCAGCGACGCCCACAACGGGTGCCCGAGCAGGCGGCCGAGCGCTGCGTTGCTGCCGGCCTGGAAGGGCACGGCGGCGCCGGCCAGCAGGGCGATGGTCAGGGGCAGCAAGGTGGCGGTGATAGCGGGCAGGTTCATGGCATGGCTCTCAAAAGTGGCTTGCCAAAGTCTTTGCTATCCATCCCAATAATGGAAATTCGAATGCTGCACAGGAGTTATTCGTCTGATGGATGATCTGCGCCGGATCGACCTCAACCTGCTGTTGACCCTGCACGCGCTGCTGGCCGAGCAGCATGTCTCGCGCGCGGCCTTGCGCCTGCATCGTAGCCAGCCGGCGGTCAGCCATGCCCTGGCGCAACTGCGTGAGCTGTTCGGTGATCCGTTGCTGGTGCGTCGCGGTGGTCGTCTGCACGCCACGGCGCGCGCCCAGGCCCTGATCGAGCCTTTGCAGCAGGCGCTGGAGCAGCTCGACGGCTTGCTCGGCAGCCCCGGTTTCGACCCGCGTCGGGCGCAGCGCAGTTTTCGTCTGGCGATGTCTGATTACGGCGCGCGGGTAGTGTTGCCCGGCTTGATGCGCATGTTGCGCGAAGAGGCGCCGGGGATCGATCTGATTGTCACCCAGGGCAGCCGTGAGGCCATGCTCGGCCAGCTGTTCGACGGCGAGGCCGACCTGGCTCTGGCGGTGTTTCCGCAAATGGCCGAGGAGCTGCGGGCGCAGACGCTGTTTGAAGAGTCCTTCACCTGCATCGCCGATCGCAGCAGTTTGCCTGTGCGGGGCGGCCTGAGCCTGGATGCGTGGCTGGCACGGCCGCATGTGCTGGTGGCAGTGCGTCCGGGTATCGACAACGAGATTGACCTGGCGCTCCAGGGCATCGGTGCCCGGCGCCGGGTGGCGCTGGCCTTGCCCCATTGGACCGCGGCCCAGGAAGTGATTGCCGGCACCGACCTGATCCTGACCGTGGCCCGCCGCAGCCTGGACAGCGGTGCGCTGGATTCACGCCTGCGCAGGTTTGCGCCACCATTGGCAATCAAGCCCTTTGCCTTCCAGCAGGCCTGGCATCAGCGCCGCGAAGGGGAGGCGGGGCATCGCTGGTTGCGCGAGAAGGTGATGCAGGTGTGTCAATATGGCCGGCCTGATCGCGGGGCGAGTCGAGGCGTCGCACCGCCGCTCCCACCCAAGAAGGAGTTCGCAGAATGAAACATCCATTTTTGCTTGTCGGCCTGTTGGTCTGTTGTTCTTCAATAGCCCAGGCCCAGGACGAATACTCACAGGCCTACAGCGCCTGCATGAAAACCGCCGAATCCACCCTGGCCATGAACAACTGCAACGGCGCCGAGATCAAACGCCAGGACAGCCGCCTCAACAGTGCCTACAAAAAGGCCATGGCCGGCCTCGAAGGGCCGCAGCAAACCCAGCTGCGTGAAGCCCAGCGGGCCTGGATCAAGTACCGCGACGCCAACTGCAACCTGTATTACAGCCTCACCGGCGGCACCATGGATCAGCTCAATGGTGCCGGTTGCATCCTCGGCAGTACCCGCGACCGCGCCGATGAACTGCAGGCCTTGCTGCAGCCTTGAGGTCAGCGCCGGGGGGCGCGAGCACGCAGGTACTCGCGCACTTCGCGCTGGTCGCCGGCAAACTCGATACGCTCGGCCTTGCTCTGGCGCTGGTAGGCGTACATCGGGTCGTAGTACTCGTTGAGCAGGCCGCTGATCCAGGCTCGGTGCAGGTCCACCTCACCCGTGTGAAGCTGCTCTTGCAGCGCTTGCTCGAGTAACGCCGACAGCCGCTGATAACGCTCGCCGCCGAGGCGCTTGAGGATGTTAGCCATGCTTTGGGTCAGGCGTTCGGCAAACTGCGGCAGGCCGTTTTCATCTCCGTGCAAGGCAACGAACTCGGCGCTCAGGTCGATCACGTAATCGCGCAGAATCCGCTCGACCCGGTTGTCAAAGCTGTCTTCCAGCCACACCAGCGGGTAGTGCTGCATGCCCTGGTAAAGCTCCAGCGGGAGGGTGCAACTGCCGACGATGCGGCCCTCATCTTCGAGTACAAATTGCTCGACGCCGCGTGCGCGTTTTTTCAGTACGTCGATGGCCAGCTGGTTCTCGAAGTCGATCTGTGCCGGCTGGCCGGTAGCGCGTTTGCCGAAGCTTGAGCCGCGGTGATTGGCGTGGCCTTCCAGATCAAGCGCATTGTCCAGCGTTTGCAGCACCTCGGTCTTGCCGGTGCCGGTGAGGCCGCCGATCAGCACGAAGTCACAGTCGGTTACCGCTTGCTGGGTGGTATGCAGCAGGAAGTTGCGCATCGCCTTGTAGCCGCCGACCACCTTGGGGTAGTGGATACCGGCTTCAGCCTTGAGCCACTGCTGGGCGATCTGCGAGCGCAGGCCGCCGCGAAAGCAGTAGAGGTAACCCTCGGGGTTGGCCCGGGCGAAGGCCGCCCAGGCGGCAATGCGTTGTTCCTTGAGCGGGCCGCTGACCAGTTGATGGCCGAGGTCGATGGCGGCCTGCTGGCCCTGCTGCTTGTAGCAGGTGCCGACCTTCTGCCGTTCAAGGTCGTTCATCAGCGGCAGGTTGATCACGTGGGGGAAGGCGCCCTTGCCGAATTCGACCGGGGCGCGCATGTCCATCATGGCTACATCGTTAAGAAACAGCTGGCGGTAGTCGGTGCAGTTGTCGCGCATCAAAGCACCTCAACTGCATGGCTCTGTCGCTCGACCAGCTCGCCGATTGGCGCCAGGTTCAGGCCCAGTTCGCCGGCCACGGCGAGAAACTCCGCTTCACCCTCTGGCGCCACCGCCACCAGCAGGCCGCCGCTGGTTTGCGGGTCGCACAGAAGGTGCTTTTGCTCGTCGCTCAGCGCGGCGATTTTTTCGCCATAGCTGTCGAAGTTGCGCAGGGTGCCGCCCGGAACGCAGCCCTCACTCAGGTAGTGCTCAACGCTCGGCAGGCGGGGCACCGCGCTGTAGTTCAGGCGGGCGCTGAGGCCGCTGCCGTCGGCCAGTTCCACCAGGTGGCCGAGCAGGCCGAAGCCGGTGACGTCGGTCATGGCCTTGACCCCGGCCAGCTTGCCGAAGCGGCTGCCCGGGGTATTCAAAGTGCACATCCAGTCGCGGGCCAGGCCCTTGTCCTGGTCGCGCAGCTTGGCTTTTTTCTCGGCGGTGGTGAGGATACCGATGCCCAGCGGCTTGGTCAGGTACAGGCGACAACCGACGGTGGCGGTATCGTTGCGCTTCATGTGGCGCTTTTGCACCACGCCGGTCACGGCCAGGCCGAAGATCGGCTCGGGGGCATCGATGGAGTGGCCCCCGGCGAGCGGAATACCGGCCTCGGCGCAGACGGCGCGGCCGCCACGGATCACTTCACGGGCCACTTCCGGGGCCAGCACGTTGACCGGCCAGCCAAGAATGGCGATGGCCATCAGCGGGTCACCGCCCATGGCGTAGATGTCGCTGATGGCGTTGGTGGCGGCGATGCGGCCGAAGTCATAGGGGTCATCGACGATGGGCATGAAAAAGTCAGTGGTCGAAACCACACCGCGTTCGTCATCGAGGGCATAGACGGCTGCGTCGTCGCGCGAGGCGTTGCCGACCCAGAGCTTGGGGTCCAGGGCCTGGGTGCCGCTTTCGGCGAGGATCACCTCGAGCATCTTCGGAGAGATCTTGCAGCCACAGCCGGCGCCATGGCTGTACTGGGTCAGGCGAATCGGCTCGCTCATACGCACCTCGAAAATTCGTGAAGGCCCGAGTGTAGCAAAGCTGGTCTTTACGCCGATGCCTCTTATAATTTCCGGAGTGGCCCGTGTGGCCCTTTCCCCGCTATTGAACCGGAGAATCCCCATGCTCAAACGTCCCCTGGCGCTGTTTGCCGGCCTGGTATTGTCGTGCTCGTCCTACCTGGCCATGGCGGCCGACATACTGCGAGTCAGTGCCATCCCTGACGAAGCGCCGACCGAACTGCTGCGCAAGTTCAAGCCATTGGGCGAGTACCTGGAGCAGAAGCTGGGGATGAAGGTCCAGTTTGTGCCGGTGGCCGACTACCCGGCGGTGGTCGAGGCGCTGGCCACCGATCGCCTGGATCTGGCCTGGCTCGGCGGCTTTACGTTCGTCCAGGTACATCTCAAGGACCCGACCGCTACGCCTTTGGTGCAGCGCGAACAGGATGCCAAGTTCACCAGCAAATTCATCACTGCCAATCCTGATGTGAAGAGCCTTGCCGACCTCAAGGGCAAGACCTTTGCCTTCGGTTCTGTTTCGTCCACCTCGGGCAGCCTGATGCCGCGCTACTTCATGCTCAAGAATGACAACATCAAGCCGGAGAGTTACTTCAGCCGCGTTGCCTATTCCGGTGCCCACGACGCCACTGCCGCCTGGGTCCAGGCCGGCAAGGTCGACGCCGGCGTGCTCAACGCCAGCGTCTGGGACAAACTGGTGGCCGCAGGCAAGGTCGATACCAACAAGGTCAAGGTGTTCGCCACCACCCCAAGCTACTACGACTACAACTGGACCGTGCGCGGCAGCCTCGAGCCGGCACTCAAAGCCAGGATCAAGCAGGCCTTCCTCGACCTTGATCCGGCCAAACCTGACGACAAAGCCATCCTCGACCTGCAGGCTGCGAGCCGCTTCATCGAAACCAGCCCGGATAACTACAAGGGCATCGAAGAGGCCGCGCGCGCCGCCGACTTGCTGAAATGACCATCCGTTTGCGCGGCGCCAGCCTGCGCCACGGCCAGGTCCAGGCGCTGCACGGCATCGACCTGCAGGTTGGCGTCGGCGAGCGGGTGGCGATCATCGGCCCGTCGGGCGCGGGCAAGTCGAGCTTGCTGCAACTGCTGGGCACGGCCATCGCGCCCAGTACCGGCAACGTAGAGCTGCTCGGCGTGACACCCTGGCGCTTGTCGGCCGCTGCGCTTCAGCGCCTGCGCGCGCGCATCGCCCTGATCCACCAGACGCCGCCGTTGCCACCACGCCAGCGGGTGGTAACTGCAGTGCTGGCCGGGCGCCTGGGACAGTGGAGCACCTTGCGCGGGCTGCTCAACCTGCTGCACCCGACGGATGTCGCCGGTGTGCGTGAGGTGCTGACGACCCTTGGCATGGCCGAGAAGATTTTTGTCCAGTGCGGGCAATTGTCCGGTGGCCAGTTGCAGCGGGTCGGCATTGCCCGCGCGTTGTACCAGCAACCGCAGATTTTGCTGGCTGACGAACCGGTCTCGGCGATGGACCCGGTGCTCGCCGAACACAGCCTGAAAACCCTCAACCAGCATGCCAGCGAACGCCGCGTGACCCTGATCGCCAGCCTGCATGCGGTAGAGCTGGCGCTGGCGCATTTTGCGCGGGTTATCGGTATTCGCGAGGGGCGCATCGTCTTTGACCGCCCGGCGAGCGAGGTGTCCAGCGCCATGCTCGATGCCTTGTATGCCAACGAGCAACTGCTGCCGCCGGCGTTACCGCTGCCGGCCTTGAACCTGCAGATTCCCCGATGCTGAAGGCCGATCGCCGTGACCCGGCGGCGTTGCCCAGGCTGTTGCTGGCGCTGCTGACGATAGCCTTGCTGTGGCCGGGTATCCGCCTCAGCGAGCTCAACCCTGGGGTGCTTCTGCAGGCCGATAACCGCCGGGAGATGGGTAATTTTGTCAGCGCCTTCTGGCCGCCAGCCCATGAAGCGGACTTTCTTCGGCTGCTGCTTGAGGCCACCTTGCAAACCCTGGCCGTAGCCACCGCCGGCATGACCCTGGCGTTGCTGCTGGCGATCCCGGCCAGCCTGCTGGCCAGCCGGGCGCTGTCGTTGCGCGCCGCTTCCCGTGGCGGTCGCCTGGGCTTCTGGTCGCGCACCCTGCGTCTGCCGGTGCGCGGCCTGTTGATCTTTTTGCGCAGCGTGCCGGAGATCGTCTGGGCGCTGCTGTTCGTGCGTGCCGTGGGCCTGGGCCCGACCGCCGGGGTGCTGGCCATCGCCATCACCTACAGCGGCATGCTTGGCAAGGTCTATGCCGAGATTTTCGAATCGGTCGACCAGCGCCCGGCGCATGCCTTGTTGCAGACCGGCAGCAGCCGCTTGAGCGCGTTCTGCTACGGCATCCTGCCGACTGCGGCGGCGGAGCTGGTGTCTTATACGGTGTACCGCTGGGAGTGTGCGATCCGTGCCTCGGTGGTGATGGGTTTTGTCGGTGCAGGGGGGCTCGGCCAGCAGATCGACCTCTCCATGCGCATGTTCGCCGGCGCCGAGGTGGCGAGCATGCTGCTGACATTTCTGTTGCTGGTATGGCTGGCCGACCAGCTCAGCCGCCTGCTGCGCGGGAGGTTGGCATGAGAGTGCTGATCAATACCGCGCTGGTGCTGGCACTGGTGGCGGCGGTGGCAGCTTCGTTCGCTTACTTAAGTCTTGATCTGCAGGCGCTGTTTGGCAACGGCGGGTTAGGGCAGATGGGCGCTTATGCGCTGCGCTTCCTCAGCCCCGACCTGAGCCCCGAGCACCTGCGGGCGGTCGCCAAGGGCGCATTGGAAACCCTGGCCATGTCGGGCCTGGGTACTTTGCTAGCGGTGGTGCTCGGGCTGATGCTGGCCTTGCCTGCCGCCGGGCGGTTCGGCTGGCCGCTGCAAGGCGTTGCGCGCCTGCTGCTTAACGCCCTGCGCGCGATACCAGAGCTGGTGTGGGCGGCCTTGACTGTCCTGGCCGCGGGCCTTGGGCCCAATGCCGGGACCCTGGCCCTGGCTTTGCACACCTCAGGTGTTCTCGGCCGGCTGTTCGCCGAGGCACTGGAAAACGCCCCGCCAGAGCCGGCTGCGGCCATTCGTCTGCAAGGCGGCAGCCAGGTCACTGCATTCTGCTTCGGCACCTTGCCTAACCTCTGGCCGCAGATGCTTGCCTACAGCCTGTACCGCTGGGAAAACAACATCCGCATGGCCAGCGTGCTGGGTTTTGTCGGTGCCGGCGGCCTGGGGCAGATGCTCTACACCACCCTGAGCCTGTTCCAGGAAGCCCGGGCCAGCACGGTGATCATCGCCATGCTGGTGCTGGTGTTGCTGGTCGATGCCTTGAGCGATGTGCTCCGGCAGCGCTTTGTGCGGGCGTGAAAGCCGCAGGATGATCAGGGCTTGGGCAGATCATGGCTGGCCCATTCCAGGTAGCGGATGATCCGCTCCTTGTAGTGCAGGTGATCACGCACCACCATCAAGCCGAACCACAGCACCAGCAACACGGCGAAGGTCAACAGGATGACCAGGTTGCCTTTGCCGAACGCCCACAGCTCGGTGAGCTTGGCCTTCTCGGCGGCGATGGTGGCGAGGAAGGTGATGATCGCCACGAACATCGCGTTCTGGGTCAGGTTCAACGACTTGGGCGGGTTTTCGGAGATCTTCGCAAACGCCGCGATCTCGCCAGCCTGGGCTGCACTGACAGCGTTCTGCTCAAGCATCTGCAGGAAATGCGCGTAGCGCAGGTAGCTGTCGCGCTGCAGCAGCGGCTGGCTGGCGATGGCGTGGCGTTGATACAGGCTTTTGAACTGCTCGGCGACAAAGTACTCACGGGCCAGCAACATCGCCCACATGCACAGGCTGGTGCTGAGCATCACCGTGACCGGGCCTAGGGGGTGCTGTTGCACGCTGAACGAGGCGCTGACCACCAGAATGGTTGCCAGCACCACCAGCCAGGTCGGCAACAGGTGCGGGGCCAGCGGATTGTTGCGGATGGCGTGCCAATAGTTCGGACGGCTGCGTTTGTAGAGCTGCAGCATTTCGCTCCATTGTTGAAACATCGTTACCTCATGGGCAGGGGCTTACCTTGAGGATAACGGCCGCGCCGGGGAAATCATCACTGGGTTTTGGCGGATGTGTTCTCGGCTTGCTGCAAACCCAGTCTCGCGGACAACCTGGTAAGGCTTGCAGGGCCGACTGTTTCAGTGCACATGGAGTGATCCTCGAGTCGGCTGCGCCGCCAATCGCCGGCAAGGCCGGCCCCCCACAGTGGACCTGTGTTCGCCGAACCCTGCGTGAGCTGGCCTTGCCAGCGATCGAACGCGAAGCGCTTGCTATCAGTGGGCTACCGGAACGCAGGCCAGTGCCTGTTCAACTCGCCAGCGCGCAGCTTCCATCTCGTGCAGGGCAGTACGCACCAGCGCCTGTCCATGCAAATCGGGATGCATCAACACCGCTTGCTGGCCAACAGCCAAAGCACAAGTCAGATGCTCGCCGGCCTGTACGAGGATGTCTTCAAGGCAATGAGGGGAATCGGTGGGGAGAAGCGGGGGATCGGGGACTATTTTCAGCATGGTCAACTCCTAAGTCATCGGAGCTACCACCTGCCGCTGTCAAACGAAAGGGTGGCAGCTGTACGCGGGTTGACAGACCAGGGACTTAGGAACCCGGCGCACACGAATGTGCCCCACGTACAGCTGCCATATCGACAGCTGTAGCGCCTAAGTGTGAAACGGTCTGTCAAAACCGGTCGTTGATTTGGCAACGACCGGCCAAGACTAGGCAGCTAGCGACGCAGGCGCAACAACTGAAGTGCCTGGGGATTATGCTTGGGAAATGGACTACACGAAACAGCGAAACAGCGGTATTCACACCGGACTAGTGGGAGCGGGCTTGCCCCGCGATGGGGCCAGTGCAACTTGCGCATGATGGCGGCTGCAGGATTGATCGCGGGGCAAGCCCGCTCCTACAGGCACTGCGCATCCCGCTGCATTGATTCCAGGTTCCGTTCGATGGTTTCACAGATGCTATCCATCTGAATCTGATGCTCACTGATCCGGAACGGGCTCTGCAAATCCGTGCCGATGCGCTCGATGGCCAGCAGCATAAACCCCACCACGGTCGACGCCAGCGGGGTAAACCAGCCCAGCGATTCGACCAGCCCGATCGGTACGATCAAACAGAACAGCGAAATAAACAGCCGCGGGAAATACACGTAAGGGTAGGGCAGCGGTGTGTTGGCGATGCGCTCCATGCCGCCCTGGCTGTTGGACAGGTCGACCAGGGTCGATTCCAGCCGCGCCAGGCGAATGCTGTCCAGGCGCCCGGCCTTGTATTCGCGGGTTAGCAGCGCCGCAGAGCCGGTGAGGATGTCGTTGGCGAAGTTGTTCGAGCGGCTGCGCCGGGCGAATTCTTCGGGCGGGATGAAGGCCATCAGTTCATCCGGGCACGGTTCGCCGCGAAGGTGTGCGGCCAGGCAGTTCACATAGGCGATATGGCGGCGCAGCAACGTCGTCTTGATCGGATTGACGCCGTCATCCAAATCATCGATCAGCGTCAGCACCTGGCGTGCGAAACTGCGTGAACTATTTACCAACCCGCCCCACAAGGTGCGCGCTTCCCACCAGCGGTTGTAGGCGCTGCTGTTGCGAAAGCTCACCAGCACCACCAGCGCTGAACCGAGCAGGGTCAGTGGCATCAGGGGCAGGGTGAACTTGCTGTTGAAGAACAGCATGAAATCGATGGTTACCAGCACGTCCCAGATCAGCAGCCAGAACAGCGACCAACCGACGTAGCCGAGGGTTTTGACGATCAGGCGGTATTTGCGGGCAATGGCGTCTTTCACAGGTGAACCTCGAACGGCGAATGCACAAGATCGGACGCCCTCGCACGCTCAAGGTTCGTTCCAGCTCATCGATCGGCTACAGCGCCTGCTTCATCTGCACCAATGCGACCCGTGTATTGCCGGGGCCCTCACGTTCGACGATGGCAAAAGGCTCAAAGCCCAGCTGTGGATAAAGCAGCAGCCCGGCGGCATTGCTGTTGAAACACGACACCTGCACCTCGCGCGCTTCGAACTGGCTGCGAGCCAGCTCGATCATGCTCTGCACCAGAAAACGCGCCACGCCATGACCGCGCGCGGCGGGGGCCACCACCACATTGCCGAGGGCGCACACGCCGCCGTGCTCGGCCTTGTAGAAGTTGGCAAAGGCCAGCAGCGTACCGTCGCCCTCGACCACAGTGGAGCCGCTGCGCTGGGCGATGGCCTCGCTCAATTGCGCGGGTGTCAGCGGGTACGCAGCTTTGGGGAACATGTAGAACAGCTCGTCAGGGCCTTGGGGGAAGCAGCAGATGGCAGCGATGTCCTGAGGCTGGACGGGGCGGTGGGTCAATTGCATGGCGCGACTCGATCAGCAAATGAGGGGAACAGTGATCCTACACACTTCGACAAAGCTGGTAATGGAATCCCCACGCTGCGCCAGGGTCCACCTTGATAAGGTGCCCTTCGGCTGCATCGACCCACAAGGAGCAACATCATGAAAGCACTTCTGTTCACCGCCGCCCTGGCAACAGCGGGCCTGGCTCAGGCCCAGACCGTGGAAATGGCCCTGGTGGGCGCCGACGGCAGCGCCAAACCGGTCGGTACCATTACCCTTGAGCAGAATAAGTACGGCACTTTGCTCACGCCTGACCTGCGCGACTTGCCGCCGGGCGTACACGGCTTTCACCTGCACGAAAACCCCTCCTGCGCACCGGCCACCGCCGACGGCAAGACCACGCCGGCAGGTTCTGCGGGCGGGCATTGGGACCCGCAGCAGAGTAAAAAACACCTGGGTCCGTACGACGATGCCGGGCACAAGGGCGACTTGCCCGCCCTGTATGTCAGCGCCGACGGCACCGCCCGCTACCCGGTCCTGGCCCCACGCCTGAAGGCCGACGAGTTCAAGGGCCATGCGCTGATGGTGCATGGCGGCGGCGATAACCACAGCGATCACCCGCAGGCGTTGGGTGGTGGTGGGGCGCGGATTGCGTGTGGGGTGGTGCAATAAAGGGCTATCCACTGCGCAATGTGCTAGGCCTGCACGTGTTGCAATAACGGACTTTCACTGAGGTGCATCATGATCTGCAAAAACGCCATGCGTCCGGTACACCCAGGGGAAGTCCTGCGCGAAGATTTTCAGAGTGAGTTGGGTGTTAGTGTCGCCGCTTTGGCTCGCGCGTTGGGCGTGTCTGCCTCTGCGATAAATGCGGTTCTTTCTCGGCGTCGCGGCGTTTCGGCAGACATGGCCTTGCGCCTCGCCACTTGCCTGGACACTACGCCGGAGTTCTGGCTCAACCTGCAGACGGCGTTTGACCTGCGCACGGCCGAGTTGAATCACGGCGATGAGATCCACCGGCAAGTGCGGCGCCTGGTGGCTTGTGCTTGAATTGCCGGGCACAAAAAAACCGACCCTGGGGTCGGTTTCTTTTTGCGTTTGGTGCCCCGAGGGAGACTGGAGTATTCCATATAATCCGCAGCCTACAGCCGGATTATATAGTTAGGGATACACGCGGGGATACAGCTTGCTTGGGCCTATGACTGCACAATCCTAGATCTGGGCATAAACGACCTGTAAACCCCGCTGTGCTTTCCTTGGAGAACCTAGCTGGTGTGGCAAGGGTTGCAGCAATAGTAGCAACCATTAATTCGTAGTGTGGGATTTGCCCCTCGTGCGG
The DNA here is from genome assembly GCF_024749345.1 of Pseudomonas sp. B21-009. Lineage (NCBI taxonomy): Bacteria > Pseudomonadati > Pseudomonadota > Gammaproteobacteria > Pseudomonadales > Pseudomonadaceae > Pseudomonas > Pseudomonas sp. B21-009. Next base: position 966,777 of record NZ_CP087199.1, read on the forward strand.
CGCTAACAGCACCGGTACAGGATAGGTGATTTCCGAGTGATACCTGATTCTCCAGCAGCGGCATGAATGTGCATCCAGTCGTCGTGTTGTGCACTTCGTAGTCGCCGTTGGGTTGAACGTTTCTGTTCACGATAAATGATTGCATTTGCTAGTCCTCGCTTCCGTGTGTCGGATCGGTAATGACTCACATTTTTAACCATGTCTGTTGTGCTGGCTGAGGTGCGCGATAACCAGCAGGGATGGAGGTTAGCTGGAGGATGGCAGAAAGCAATCAGTCGCCAAAATGCCGCCGGGGCCCCTGGGACTATCTGAAGGGCACGGGGTCGGAAACCCTCGCCGTCTTGCTAGAGGCTGGTCGGTTGACGATGGTTGACAGTTGACGAGGTTGACGGTCCCCGAGGAGATGGGTCAGTAGCCAGGAGAATAATTGATTGGGTTCACCACCCAGACGGGTGTGTTCACCCGATTCACCTGTTCACTAAGCTGGGCACCCTGGTGCTAACAAAGTCCCGCGGGTTTCCGACCCCGTATGTGTCTCATTTGCTCAGGGTCCCCCGGCTCCTGCTGGAATCTCTTCGCTGATGGTGCTCATTGCCGATGGGGGGCGGGGTGGACATCTTAAAAGACGTGTAACTGGTGTTTCAGGTGTGACGTTTATAAGCAAGTTATTGATTTTGTTGTGAAAAAACAAGGTCACACCGTTTTGTATCGCGCAGAGTGTGCGGTGTAACGATAGCGAACTGTGTAACGTCTTTAGCCCGAGTTTTCCGTGAACATTGCGAAATCACTGGTGGTAGGCTTTGCTGGAGGCCTGCTGCCAACTCTCTTTGGATTGATCCTGATTCCCGTCTAATCCTGACAGAGAGCCCACCCCTATGAATCCTCACCGTGCTGCATCCCTTCGTCCTGGACAATTCAAACACCTGATCCGCGTAGCCTCTGTCACTGGCCGCATGCCGGAGCGTGATGTGATGTTGTTGTGGCTCACGCATACCACCGGCATTCGTGTCACCGAGTTGGCTTTGCTGGAGATTGGCGACGTGCTGTATGCCAGCGGTGCTATCAAGCCCGAGGTCTACTTGCGCGCAGACATCACCAAAGGCTGTCGGCCGCGAAACGTGTATCTGACTCATGCTCGATGCCTTGCCGCGCTTGATGCGTGGTTTGGCGTGCGCGCTCGGCGCCGCTGGGGGCTTTCAGGCATAGATGAGTATCGAGGATTCCGGCCAGGCTCAAAGCTGGTCATGACACACAAAGGGCAAGCCTTTGAACTGGCATTCAAACATCGCCAGCTGGACAGCGGGCCGGAGGTGTACCAAGCCTGTGATTCATTGCAGCAAACTATCAGCAGGTTATACCGACAAGCGGGTATCAAACAGGGCTCCTCGCATAGTGGCAGGCGCTCGCTTGCTGCAAAAATCTTGGCCGCCACCGGCGATGTCGAGATAGTGCAGACCATGCTAGGGCATGCATGCTTGGATCACAGCAAGCCTTACCTAACGGTGGATATGCAGGCAGTTCGGCGTGCATTTGAACTTGCGCTGGCATAGTGATATCGACGACTCTTTTTACGTTTGAATGCCATGGATAGCAAAACGCGAGGAATCAGAGTTGAAATTAGGGAACGAAATACCAGTTGATGCTACTGCCGCTCGGGTGATTTCAGGCGGTGAGTCGTTTGAGTTCAGGGCGAATGAGACTGACCAGGACTCCGATCTACCGTTACCGATAACGGCGCCGACTAAGGCTCAGTTATTGAATCCCTCGTTCAAAGACTTCACATCCATTCGGCTGGGACGGCTGGTTGTAATCGGGATTTCTGCCGACAGAAAAGCTCGATGGGTTTGTAAATGCGTATGTGGATGCTACGTACTACGCTCCACTGCTGCGATCAAGGCTGCAGCGCCTGATGCGGCATGCACACAGTGCTACCTGTTGGCCGTGGCCAAACGGAAGGATTTTGAGCGTCGTACTGGCCGAGAGTCTCATACGCGTTCCTTCTTGAAGTAGTTAATTGACGAGGAAATTACTTTGAGTAACGAGTTATTTATTGGGGACCTGGCTGAGAAAGGAGTGACTTTTCAGGCGACTCATGCAGGTCCATATGGAAGTAAATCCATCCCGCTGCCCGCCGAAGACGTTGTTGCTTACTCCCGTGATCCGGTGGAGTACACCGCTAAATATTACGGTGTGACAAAAAGTCAGTACCTCAGTTGGCATCGTTCTTCTTATTGCGTCTACTGTGCAGATGCCACAGTAGAAGGCAATCCCTGCCGAAATATTATTACAGGGGGGAATGCTATCGATTCACCCAGCAGATGGGTAGCTCTGCTAGGCGGTTACTGCCATGTTCATGAGAACGGCTTAGTTGGGTAGGAAAAATCTTCAAAATGAATGAGATGAAAAATGCAATTCGTAATATGCAGTTACCACGCATCAACAGCCTGATAAATGGGTGTTTTGAGCGCCAGTTAGATGGAGTGCCTTATGATGGGTACTACTACGGTGTGGCCTTCGGGATCATCTCCACATTGGCCGATGCGGAAATCATCAGCCTTGAAGAGTACAGAGATTTTAAGCAGCAGCTTATTGATGCCTGTGGTCGTGAACACCCGCATGTTTGACAGTTGTTAAAGTAACGGATGGGGAACAGATCCCCACAGCGCAAGCGGTCTTGCGCTGGCCTTCTGGAACGGCTTTGAAGGCGTTTCGATGGGAAAGGTCGCCCAGGAACCCCCAAGCCCCGCCGTCAAACGTGGGGCAAGGTCAGTAGTAGAGGGTCGCTTTCGCTCCCTTGGCACGATAAGAAAGGAGTCGGGTATGAATGAAGCTCTGAAAGTTTCCATTAGTTTAGTGCGTTCCCAAGATGATGCGGCCAGCTTCGGAGCGGATTACCAAGGCGAACTGCGTGAGTTTAGGGATGCAGTAAACGCTTCGGGGACTGCTATAAGTCCTCGCCTTGCTGTATTTGACAGCGTAGGGGCTACAGGCGGCCTCACGGGTGAATTCATAATTCCGATGACTCAAGCCATCGTGCCTTTTCTTACAGCTGCGGTTGTTGCATGGGTAGGCAGAAAAAATGGACGCAAGCTGCGTTTGAAGGTTGGGGATATAGAGGTTGAAGGTAACACCGAGGAGGACATCAAGCTTCTCGTCGCTAAAGCCAAAGAACTAGCCCCTGTAGTTGATCCTGACAGACAGCGAGGAGACGTTGGTAGGGACCGCTGATTCGTTCAAAGGACAATCGGCTACCGCTCCCATGGGCTTGCTGGCTGCTGCCATCCAGGGCGACAAGTCACCCCGTCCACCACCAGCTCCACGAACAACGGAAAACCACAAGCCCAGCCACGCGCTGGGTCGAGGCGTAAAGAGTGGCGCGGTGCTCGCGCCCAGGAACATGGAGAACGGCAGGCATGAACAAGCGTATCGAGCCCCGCAGTGAGCGCGACTACACCACTCGCCAGATTATTGAGCTGTTGGATCTGCGTGACTCGGCCAGCCTCGGATTCATCGAGAACGGCATGGAGCATTACATCCAGACTTCGCATTGCAGTGAGCAAGCGCTGCTCAGCTTGCCATATTGGCCGGATGCTCTCTGGACGTACCGCTACGAAACCAGTGAGTGGGTGCCTGTCTTTCGTTGGGCCAAGGCCAACACCATCAGCATTGACGAGCTGGTAGACAAGGCGCCGAACATTGATCCATTCGCTGAACGACCTGGTGTCCTGTGGTGTACTCCGAAAGGGCATCCGCGTGAGCAATTTCACCGCATCGTGACGGATGAAACCGGGGAGTACATCACCGACGACTCAGGTGATCGTTACCCACTCCCTCAGTTCGACGAAGAGGGCCACAGCGAGCATTTTTATACTCGTGTGAATAATCCTGGGATCTGCCAGTTCTGTAAGCAGCAGGTTGAAAAGCGGGTCAACTATCGCGACCCCGAGGAAGGGTGTTGCCGCAAGTACGAGATCTGCAGGCCATGCCATGACCACCAAATGGCCCTTGCCCGTGAGGCTGACGCGCGGTACGACGATTGATCGAGGAAAACTGTGGGTAGACCTTTCGAGGTTAGCAGATCAGATAAAACTAGACCTACCTTATTCCCTCGAGGGGCTAATGCGGAACATGATCACTGGCGAATGCACGACGCGGAGCGGCCCATTATTGGTCCTCGACAAGGTGCTTTCAAGGGCACAGATGATGAGCTTTTTGCTGCGTATCGGAATGCTTACAAAGATCTGAATGACATAAAAGTCGATGTGCGCTCTCCGAATGGTACTCATGTTTTGGGTGAAAACGTCACACCAGTTAAAGCTGTAGACCTAATAGAGAACTGGTTAAAGGAGGCAGGATTAAGATGACAACTACAAGTGAGATTTTATCTAAGATAAATGATGGTGTTTTTCTTGAGCTTGTCTTTCGGAAAAACACCGATTGGGATGCTGAATTAGACTCAAGGGATTCCATAGAGTTTGATACTGCATGGAGCACTAGCTATGAAAAAATAATTTCGTCGTGCCCGCCTGAAGATGTATCAATTAAGGAAATAAGAGAGGCTGCGTTCAAGAAGGTTTATCAAATAACTAAAAACTCTGATCTCGCAGCATATGTATCGGACGATCTGGGCCTGATTGCGCAGGCATTCCAGAATGGAGTTGACATTGGTTTTATTGAAAATCTTTGGAGGACTTACACGCAAGGGCGCTTCCCAAGTTAGGAGGATAAAATATATCACCAGTATGCTGACCCCCAACTTCAGTTTGGGATTCAATAATATTGGTGGCACACATGAAAGGCCGATAATTTCATTTGGTATATCGTAGTGGTCGCACAAAGATGGCATCGTGCATGTGCACTCAGTCATTAGTGGCTGGCTGACCTTTACGGCGTTATCCGAAGGAGTTGGAGTCCGGTGTGTGCTCGCTTTCAACGGCGCAGCACTTTGGACATAGCCCAGCACATTGCTGCCGACCATAGTGGTTACTGCCTGTCGACCCATTGCGACTCGGGTCGCGTGCTGCCGGAGTGTAAGCGTACGGGGAATACGTCTTGCACAGGTCAGCCCGGCATTCAATGATGCGGCAGTAGCTGGTCGATCTCACTGGCTTTTTGCGTCGGCAACAAGTGTTGGCCCAAGGCGTGATCCACGCCGATGAGACTCCGGTTCAGATGCTAGCGCCAGGCGAGAAGAAAACTCACCGCGCTTACGTCTGGGCCTACAGCACCACGCCGTTTTCGGCGCTCAAGGCTGTGGTTTATGACTTCAGTCCCAGTCGTGCAGGCGAGCATGCGCGCAACTTCCTTGGGCGGTGGAGCGGCAAGCTGGTATGCGATGATTTCGCTGGCTACAAAGCCGGTTTCGAGAAAGGCATCACCGAAATTGGCTGCATGGCCCACGCCCGTCGCAAGTTTTTCGATCTGCACGTGGCGAACAAAAGCCAGCTGGCTGAACAAGCGCTGTACTCGATTGGCGGCTTGTACGAAGTTGAACGCCAGGCTCGGGACATGAGGCGCTGAGGATCGTTGGCGAATACGCCAGGAAAAGGCAGCCCCGATCATCAAAACGCTGCATGATTGGATGTTGGCCCAGCGTGATCTGGTGCCCAACGGATCGGCAACAGCCAAAGCCCTGGATTACAGCCTTAAACGCTGGGTAGCGCTAACGCGCTACCTGGACGATGGTGCTGTACCCATCGACAATAACCAAGTGGAGAACCAGATCAGACCATGGGCACTTGGGCGCTCAAACTGGTTGTTTGCCGGATCGCTTCGCAGTGGCAAACGGGCGGCTGCTATCATGAGTCTGATCCAGTCGGCGCGCATGAATGGGCATGATCCGTATGCCTACGGTGAGCTGTGAATCGCTGGCGGGGTGATCTGTACCAACGAATTGCCTAATGATGAATGGCAATGAGGTTGCTTCAGAAAAGCTGAAGTGCTCCTCAATGACGTCTCGCTGGCGAAACATGGTCTGTATGGTCGACTCCGCGCATTGGTTGTATGCGCCGTCCTCAAGCCAAAAGTGCACGGCATGCTGGATGAGCCCAAAGCCTTCTTTGAAGTGCTCATAGAACTGACCGTAAAGCGTTAACTCACTGACAGCGAGTTCAATCTCGTCTAGATCTCGCATTAGGGAGTGCACGTCCACACCCGCTATTTCGAGTCCCAAAGCTTCAATGTTCAAGTCGTCCATTAGGCTGCCCCACGCCCCGATAGCGGAGCATCAATCCAGCGTGGTGCGCAATCTGGGGACCGGGCCAGCAGGGAGGGGGTGGTCCAATGGCCGTTACACGCCGAGGCCGCGTTACACGAGGTGTACGGACATAGGGTAGAACGTGTGGCGTAAAAAAATACCAATGATTTCAAGTGGTTGAGTGTTGTCGTTACACGAGTAACACGCGTAACACGGTTTTTGAGTGGGGGTAGGGTAGTCACCTTCATTGGGCTTTGTCGAACTGACCCTGGACAACGTTCCCTCGCTCTAGGGCGTCTAGGTAGTCGGCGTACCACTGCATCATTGTTATGCGGTGCTCAAGATATTGAGCCTTGTTGTACACCCCTGAAATTCCTTCCTCTTTATGGGCTAGTTGGGCTTCAACATGTTCTTTGGGCCAGCCATGCTCTCGAAGTAATGTGCTTGCAGTATGTCGAGTACCGTGGCCTACAAGCCGGCCTTTGTATCCAATGGTGGCGAAGACTTTGTTTATCGTATTTTCACTGATGGTTGGGTTTTTGGCGCCGACTCCGGGAAACAGCCAACGACTACGGCCAGTCAGGCAATGAAGTTCTTTTAAGGCTGAAACTGCTTGATGTGGTAGTGGGCACACAAAGTCTCTGCGCATCTTCATCTTTGCGGCTGGTGTCGTCCAAGTTGCTTTGTCGAGGTCGAACTCTTTCCATTCGGCTAGGCGAACCATGCCTGGTCGTGAGGCAGTCCAGATGCAAAGCCAAGCAGCGGTTCGGGCCGTCAGCCTACTTGGGGTGTTCTTCAGTGCAGTAAGAAAGTAACCTAACTCTGGTTCTAGTAAATGCGGGTGTTGTTGAGTCTTAGGGGCCTGTGCTGCGATATCCCTAAGACGGCTTCCCGGGTCGTTTTCCGTAAGGCCTAAACCGATGGCTCTCCCGAAAATCTGATTGATCCAGGTGCGGCATTTTTCCGCTACGTTGTGTGCGTCTCGGGCTTCGATAGAGGCTTGGAGTTCGGCGCAATCGGTGCGAGTGATCTCATCGAGAGGTTTGTCTCCCAAGGCAGGGAGAATGTCTTTGTCGAGATAGGTACGGATTTTATTGAGGGTGGAAGGGGCAAGACCCTTCTCTTCTTTTGCCTTGAGCCAGGCATCAGCAGCAGCTCTGAAGGTGCGTGTCTTGGCTGCATCAATGGCTGCTTTGGCGGATCGCTTCTGTTCGAGAGGATCGGCGCCGCTACTCACTACCTTGCGCAGTTCGGCAGCTTTGTCTCGTGCCAACGCACCACTTACCTCCGGATAGCCTCCAAGTCCCATCCAGGCCCAGTTGCCCGTCGGACGTTTATAGCGAAGCTGCCAGGACTTACCGCCATCAGGTTTAACCCTGAAGTAGAGGCCGCTGCCGTCCAGCTCGCGGTACTCCTTTGATTCCGGCTCCAATCCCGCAAGTGTCGTGTCAGCGAGAGGGCGGCGCTTGATGTCTGCGCGCTTCATCCTTGTATCCCAAAGTTCGGTATTTTTCTCAGGATACAAGCAGGGATACAGGGATACAACGGATAGGGGGAGACAGGGGTAGATAGATAGGCACAAAAAAACCGGCCAAGTGGCCGGTTTCTTTGGGTCTGAGAGGCTGTTAGAGACTCTCAGATACTGCTGTTTGGTGCCCCGAGGGAGACTCGAACTCCCACTCCTTTCGAAAACGGATTTTGAATCCGCCGCGTCTACCAATTCCGCCATCAGGGCTTGTGGCGGCGAAGTATAGAGAGGCGCCTACCGTTGGTCAATCAGCTTTCATGGTCAATTTTCACGGTTTCGGCTAAACTTTCCGGCCCTGTCGAACCGAACACCATCATGCGCGTCGCCGATTTCTCCTTTGAGCTCCCTGATTCCCTGATCGCTCGCCATCCGCTGGCGCAGCGCCATAGCAGCCGGCTGTTGACCCTGGACGGGCCGAGCGGGGCACTGGCGCATCGCCAGTTCACCGACCTGCTCGAGCATCTGCGCCCGGGCGATCTGATGGTGTTCAACAATACCCGGGTGATTCCGGCGCGTCTGTTCGGCCAGAAGGCCAGCGGCGGCAAGCTGGAAATCCTCGTCGAGCGCGTGCTCGACAGCCACCGGGTACTGGCCCACGTGCGTTCGAGCAAGGCGCCCAAGCCTGGCACGCAGATTCTCATCGATGGCGGTGGCGAGGCCGAGATGTTCGCCCGTCACGATGCGCTGTTCGAGCTGCGTTTTGCCGAGGAGGTGCTGCCGCTGCTTGATCGCGTTGGCCACATGCCGCTGCCGCCGTATATCGACCGTCCGGATGAAGGCGCCGACCGCGAGCGCTACCAGACGGTGTACGCCGAGCGCGCTGGCGCCGTGGCCGCGCCAACCGCCGGCCTGCACTTCGACGAAGAACTGCTGGCCAAAATCGCCGCCAAGGGTGTGGAAACCGCCTTTGTCACTCTGCATGTAGGTGCTGGTACCTTCCAGCCGGTGCGGGTCGAGCGCATCGAAGATCACCACATGCATAAAGAGTGGCTGGAGGTCAGCCAGGATGTGGTTGACGCCGTGGCTGCTTGCCGGGCCCGTGGCGGGCGCGTGGTTGCCGTGGGCACCACCAGCGTGCGTTCGCTGGAAAGCGCCGCCCGTGATGGCGAGCTCAAGGCCTTCAGTGGCGATACCGATATCTTCATCTTCCCGGGCCGGCCGTTCCATGTGGTCGATGCCCTGGTGACCAACTTCCATTTGCCTGAATCCACGCTGCTGATGCTGGTTTCGGCCTTCGCCGGTTACCCCGAGACCATGGCTGCCTACGCGGCGGCGGTCGAACACGGGTACCGCTTCTTCAGTTACGGTGATGCCATGTTCATCACCCGCAATCCGGCGCCACGCGGCCCCGAGGATCAAGCATGAGTCGCACCTGTCGTATGTCCTTCGAATTGCTCGCCACTGACGGCAAGGCCCGTCGCGGCCGCCTGACTTTCCCGCGTGGCGTGGTCGAGACCCCGGCGTTCATGCCGGTGGGCACCTATGGCACGGTCAAGGGCATGCTGCCGCGCGACATCGAGGCGATCGGCGCGCACATGATCCTCGGCAACACCTTCCACCTGTGGCTGCGCCCGGGCACCGAGGTGATCAAGGCCCACGGCGACCTGCACGACTTCATGAAGTGGCAGGGCCCGATCCTCACCGACTCCGGCGGTTTCCAGGTGTTCAGCCTGGGCGCCATGCGCAAGATCCGCGAAGAGGGCGTGACCTTCGCCTCGCCGGTCGACGGCTCCAAGGTGTTCATGGGCCCGGAAGAGTCGATGCAGGTCCAGCGTGACCTGGGCTCGGACGTGGTGATGATCTTCGACGAGTGCACCCCGTACCCGGCCGATGAAGACGTCGCCCGGGTGTCCATGGAGTTGTCCCTGCGCTGGGCACAGCGCTCGAAGAACGCCCACGGCGACAGCACTGCGGCGCTGTTCGGCATTGTTCAGGGTGGCATGCACGAGAACCTGCGCATGCGCTCGCTAGAAGGCCTGGAAAAGATCGGCTTCGACGGCCTGGCCATCGGCGGCCTGTCGGTGGGCGAGCCCAAGCACGAAATGATCAAGGTCCTGGACTACCTGCCAGGGCGGATGCCGGCTGACAAACCTCGTTACCTTATGGGGGTAGGCAAGCCGGAAGATCTCGTTGAGGGTGTGCGCCGCGGCGTCGACATGTTCGATTGCGTGATGCCCACGCGCAACGCGCGCAACGGCCATCTGTTTGTCGATACCGGCGTGCTGAAAATCCGTAACGCGTTCCATCGCCACGATGATTCGCCCCTGGACGCGACCTGCGATTGCTATACCTGCCAGAACTTCTCCCGCGCGTATCTGCATCATCTGGATAAATGCGGCGAAATGTTGGGCAGTATGTTGAATACGATCCATAACTTGCGTCATTACCAGCGCTTGATGGCTGGTTTACGCGAGGCTATTCAACAAGGTACATTGGCCGCCTTTGTCGATGCCTTTTACGCCAAGCGCGGGCTGCCTGTGCCGCCCTTGGACTGATGTTCTGTCGATCCCTAACAAGTACTGATTTGCAACTGGAGTGCTAAATGAGCTTTCTGATCCCTGCCGCATACGCGGACGCAGCTGCCCCAGCCGCCGGCCCAGCCGGTACTGGCTTCGAGTGGATTTTCCTGGTCGGTTTCCTGGTCATCTTCTACCTGATGATCTGGCGCCCGCAGGCCAAACGTGCCAAAGAGCAGAAAAACCTGCTGAGCAACCTGCAAAAAGGTGACGAAGTTGTCACCAACGGCGGTATCGCCGGCAAGATCGTCAAGGTTGCCGACGACTTCGTGGTTCTGGAAGTGTCCGACAACGTCGAGCTGAAGTTCCAGAAGGGCGCCGTAGCCGCGACCCTGCCTAAAGGCACGCTCAAAGCGATCTAAGTTTCAGTTTTTTACCAATCGACGGGGCGCGCAAGGCGCCCCGCGTCTTGAACGGGCGGCGTGATGCTGAACAAATACCCTCTGTGGAAATACGCACTGATCCTGGTGGTACTGGCGATCGGTTTTATTTATTCCGCTCCCAACCTCTACCCTGATGATCCGGCCGTTCAGGTCAGCGGTGCCAGTACTGCACTGCAGGTCACTCAGGCCGATCTGGACCGCGTGAGCAAGGCGCTCAACGAGTCCGGTATCCAGGTCAAGGCCGCGAGCCTGGGCGAGAAGGGCAAGGTTGGCCTGGTGCGCCTGAGCAAACAGGAAGACCAACTGCCAGCCAAGGATGTAGTGCGCAAGGCACTGGGCGACGACTATGTAGTAGCGCTCAACCTGGCCCCGACTACCCCGCAATGGCTGCGCAACCTGGGCGCAAGCCCGATGAAGCTGGGCCTGGACCTTTCCGGTGGTGTGCACTTCCTGCTTGAAGTGGACATGGACAAAGCCATGTCGGCGCGCCTGAAAGTCTACGAAGGCGAAGTCAAGAGCCTGCTGCGCAAAGAGCGCGTGCGCTATCGCAGCCTGCCGCAACAAGATGGCGGCATCCAGCTGGGCTTCTCCGATGACGAATCCCGCGAACAGGCCCGCAGCCTGATCCGCAAGAATTTCAACGATTTCGAGCTGACCACCACCGAGCGCAACGGTCTGTCGGTGCTGCGCCTGGCGATTACCCCGGCCAAGGTCGCGGAAATCCGTGAATACTCGATCAAGCAGAACCTGACCACGGTACGTAACCGCGTCAACGAGCTGGGTGTAGCCGAGCCACTGGTTCAGCGCCAGGGTGCCAACCGCATCGTGGTCGAGCTGCCAGGCGTGCAGGACACCGCCGAAGCCAAGCGTATTCTCGGCAAGACCGCCAACCTCGAATTCCGCCTGGGTGCTGAGCCTGGTGCCTCGAAAGCCACCACCGAAACCTTCGAGTTCCGTGAAGGCGGTCGTTCGGCTGCGGTCGAGCGTGGCCTGATCATCACCGGTGACCAGGTGACCGACGCCCAGGCCAGCTTCGACGAGCAGGGCCGTCCGCAGGTGAACATCCGTCTGGATGGTCATGGTGGCGAGCTGATGAGCCGTGCTACCCGTAGCAACGTCGGCCGCAGCATGGCGGTGATCTTCATCGAGCAGCGTCCAACCACGCGCTACGTCAAGCAGATGGTCGACGGCGTCGAGAAAGACGTTGCCGTGCAGACTTTCACCGAAGAGAAGAAGATCATCAGCCTGGCGACCATCCAGTCGCCACTGGGCAGCCAGTTCCGCATCACTGGCCTGAACGGTCAGGGCGAGTCGTCGGAACTGGCCCTGCTGCTGCGTGCTGGTGGCCTGGCGGCGCCGATGTACTTTGCTGAAGAGCGCACCATTGGCCCGAGCCTGGGTGCCGACAACATCACCAAGGGTATCGACGCATCCCTGTGGGGCATGCTGTTTGTCTCGCTGTTCATCATGGCCATCTACCGCTTCTTCGGCCTGATCGCGACCATCGCCCTGGCCGGTAACATGGTCATGCTGCTGGCGCTGATGTCGCTGCTGGGGGCAACGCTGACCCTGCCGGGTATCGCCGGTATCGTCCTGACCATGGGTATGGCGGTTGACGCCAACGTGCTGATCTTCTCGCGGATCCGCGAAGAGCTGGCCAATGGCATGTCGGTGCAACGCGCCATCCACGAAGGTTTCAACCGTGCCTACACGGCGATTGTCGACGCCAACCTGACCACCTTGCTGGTCGGCGGCATCCTCTTCGCCATGGGTACCGGCCCGGTCAAGGGCTTCGCGGTTACCATGTCCCTCGGGATTTTCACCTCGATGTTCACGGCCGTCATGGTCACCCGTGCAATGGTCAACCTGACCTGCGGCGGGCGTGATATCAAGAAGCTGTGGGTATAAGGGGCTGCCATGTTACGTACAATCAACTTCATGGGTGTGCGCAACCTTGCGTTCGGCATCACCCTGCTTCTGACCGTGCTGGCGCTGTTCAGCTGGTTCTACAAAGGCCTCAACTTTGGTCTGGACTTCACCGGCGGTACGCTCATCGAGCTGACCTACGAGCGTCCAGCCAACCTTGGCGAGGTCCGTGAAGAGCTGGTCAAGGCCGGCTTCCAGGACGCCGTGGTGCAGAGTTTCGGTGCTACCACCGACCTGCTGGTGCGTATGCCGGGCGATGATCCGCAACTGGGTAACCGAGTGTCCGAGGCGCTGCAAAAGGTCAGCACCGACAACCCGGCGGTGGTCAAGCGTGTCGAGTTCGTTGGCCCGCAGGTCGGTGAAGAGCTGCGCGACCAGGGTGGCCTGGGCATGCTTCTGGCCCTGGGCGGCATCATGATCTACCTGGCCTTCCGCTTTCAGTGGAAGTTCGCCCTGGGTGCGATCCTGTCGCTGATCCACGACGTGGTCGTGACCATGGGTATCCTCTCGTTCTTCCAGATCACCTTCGACCTGACGGTGCTGGCGGCGGTGCTGGCGATCATTGGCTACTCGCTCAACGACACCATCGTCGTATTCGACCGGGTACGTGAGAACTTCCGGGTTCTGCGCAAGGCTTCGCTGATCGAGAACATCAACATTTCGACCACCCAGACCCTGCTGCGGACCGTGGCGACCTCGGTGTCGACCTTGCTGGCGATTGCCGCGCTGCTGTTCTTCGGTGGCGACAACCTGTGGGGCTTCTCCCTGGCGCTGTTCATCGGTGTCATGGCCGGTACCTACTCGTCGATCTATATCGCCAACGTGGTGCTGATCTGGCTGAACCTGAACAGTGAAGACCTGATCCCGACGGTGAAAGCCGAAGGTGTGGACGACCGTCCATAAGGGAATTTCCCGCACTGTTGGTCGTACAAAAGGGCGCGAGTGTTGAACTCGCGCCTTTTTTTATGCTCCAAGGCAGGGAGAAGGCGGGCAATGTTCCGCAGGTATGATCAGGAGGTTCAGGTGAACAAATCGATGCTGGTGGGTGCGGTTCTGGGTGCTGTCGGTGTAACAGCCGGAGGTGCTGTTGCCACCTACAGCCTGGTCAAGGGCGGGCCGGAATATGCCGAAGTTTTGGCGGTGCAGCCGGTCAAGCAGACGGTCAAGACACCCCGTGAAGTGTGCAAGGACGTCACTGTGGCGCGTCAGGCGCCGGTCAAGGATCAACACCAGATTGCCGGTACCGTGGTCGGTGCGCTGGCAGGTGGCCTGCTGGGTAACCAGATTGGTGGCGGTACCGGCAAGAAGATTGCGACCGTGGCCGGTGCGGTCGGTGGCGGCTATGCCGGCAACAAGGTGCAGGAAGGCATGCAGGAGCGTGATACCTACACCACCACGCAAACCCGCTGCAACACGGTCAACGACCTGAGCGAGAAGGTGGTCGGCTATGACGTGAAATACTCGATCGGCGACAAGGTCGGTCAAGTGCGCATGGACCGTGACCCGGGTTCGCAAATTCCGCTGGATAAAGAAGGCAAGCTGGTACTGAGCCAGGCCCAGGCTGGCCAGTAATCTACTGTAGGAGCGGGCTTGCCCCGCGATGCGGTGTAACGGTTAGATCGCTATCGCGGGGCAAGCCCGCTCCTACAGGCCAAAAAAAGCACCCCGAAGGGTGCTTTTTTTGTGCTCGATCGTACTTAGCGTTTGATCGAAGCAGGCAGGTGCGGCTGGATAGCAGTCAGAACGGCCTTGAAGCACTTGGTGTTGCCAGCAACGATGTGACCCTTCTCGAGGAAGTCGTGGCCACCGGTGAAGTCGCTCACCAGGCCGCCCGCTTCCTGGATCAGCAGGGCGCCTGCAGCCATGTCCCACTCCGACAGGCCCGATTCCCAGAAGGCATCGAAACGACCGGCGGCAACGTAGGCCAGGTCCAGGCTGGCAGCACCGGCGCGGCGGATGCCGGCGGTCTGGCCAACCAGGGCGCGGAACATGCCCAGGTAGTTGTCCAGGTCAGCCATCTGGTTGTCGCGGAACGGGAAGCCGGTACCCAGCAGGGCGCCTTCCAGGCTGGTGCGAGGGCTGACGCGCAGGCGGCGGCCGTTCAGCTGGGCGCCACGGCCACGGCTGGCGGTGAATTCTTCCTGGCGGACAGGGTCCAGCACCACGGCGTGCTCAAGGCGGCCACGGTATTTGCAGGCAATGCTGACAGCAAAGTGCGGAACGCCACGCAGGAAGTTGGTGGTGCCATCCAGTGGGTCGATGATCCACAGGTAGTCCTTGCCTTCTTCGCCGCTACCGGCATGCAGGCCGGTCTCTTCGCCGTAGATGGAGTGGTTCGGGTAGGCCTTGCGCAGGGCATCGATGATTTTCTGCTCTGCGGCGCGATCGACTTCGGAGACGTAATCCTTGGCGTCTTTTTCATCAACCTTGATGCTATCCAGGCGCTCGATGGAGCGGAAAATCAATTCACTGGCGCTGCGGGCGGCGCGCAGCGCGATATTCAGCATGGGCTGCATGGACGTTTCACCTGGGTCGTTAAAGAAAGCCGAACATTCTAGCAGAAAACTTTGCGCGAAGAAGGGTGACATTTGCTTTCGTAGCGTAAAGTCGGTCGCTTCTGTAAGATTTGCTCCCCCTTCGCAACGTCTGTGAGCGCTCGCCTTGCTGCAAAATATTCGTGTTGTTCTGGTCAATACCAGCCACCCCGGCAATATCGGCGGCGCTGCGCGTGCCATGAAAAACATGGGCTTGTCGCGCTTGGTGCTGGTCGATCCGCAGCATTTTCCCTCGCCCGAGGCAGATGCCCGTGCGTCGGGTGCCGATGATGTGCTGGGCGGCGCACAAGTGGTCGCCACCCTTGAAGAGGCGCTGGTCGGCTGCAACCTGGTGTTCGGTACCAGTGCCCGCGAGCGCCGCATCCCCTGGCCGCTGGTCGACCCGCGCGAGTGCGCCAGCAAGGTCATCGAGCATGCCGTTCAGGGCGAAGAGATTGCCCTGGTGTTCGGCCGTGAGCACGCCGGCCTGACCAACGAAGAACTGCAGCGTTGCCATTTCCATGTGCACATCCCCTCGAACCCGGACTTCAGTTCGCTGAACCTCGGCGCCGCAGTGCAGGTGCTGGCCTATGAGGTGCGCATGGCCTGGCTGGCGCAGGAGCAGCAGGCGGCGCCGGTGGAAAAAGTCGAAGTGGCGCACGAGCGTGGCCACGAGCTGGCGACCATGGATGAAATGGAGCTGTTCTACCAGCACCTGGAAAAAACCCTGGTCGATATCGGCTTTCTCGACCCGCTCAAGCCCAGGCACCTGATGCCGCGCCTGCGTCGCCTGTACGGGCGTAGCTCGGTGGATCGTTCGGAAATGAGTATTTTGCGCGGCATTCTCACCGAAACCCAGAAAGCGGCCCGTGGCGAGCCGCATAAGCGCAAGGATCAATAGATGTTCGAGCGTCTGCGTGAAGATATCCAGAGCGTTTTCCACCGCGACCCGGCGGCGCGCAATGCCTTTGAAGTGCTGACCTGCTACCCCGGCATGCATGCAATCTGGCTGCATCGTGCGGCGCACGCCTTGTGGCGGCGGGACTGGAAGTGGCTGGCGCGGCTGGTGTCGAACTTCGGCCGCTGGCTGACCGGGATCGAGATTCACCCTGGTGCCAAGGTGGGGCGGCGCTTCTTCATTGACCACGGCATGGGCATCGTCATCGGCGAAACCGCCGAGATCGGCGACGACGTCACTCTGTACCAGGGCGTGACCCTGGGCGGCACCACCTGGAACAAGGGCAAGCGCCACCCGACCCTTGAGGACGGCGTGGTCGTCGGTGCCGGGGCCAAGGTGCTGGGGCCGTTCACCGTCGGCGCCGGAGCCAAGATCGGTTCCAACGCGGTGGTCACCAAGGCGGTACCGGCCGGCGCGACTGCGGTGGGTATCCCCGGGCGGATCATCGTCAAGACCGATGCCGAGGTCGAGGCCCGGCGCAAGGCCATGGCCGAGAAGATCGGCTTCGATGCCTATGGCGTCAGCGAAGACATGCCCGACCCGGTGGCCCGCGCCATTGGTCAGTTGCTTGACCACCTGCAGGCGGTCGACGGGCGTCTGGAAGACATGTGCGGCGCGCTTAAGAATCTTGGCAGCGACTACTGCGCCAAGGAGCTGCCGGCACTGCGTGAAGAGGACTTCGCCGAGATCAAGGATGAGGCCCGCAGCGACGCGTCGACGCATTGACAGAAGGGGCGTGCGCAAGCGCCCCTTAGTTTGCTATCATTCCGCCGCCCTCTTGCGGTAAACCCGACTAAAGCACTAGGTCTTATAGTTGACTTAAATGCTCGGGAATAGCATACTCGCTCCCATCCCGTAACCCCGTGGTACCTACTAGCCATGCGACTGACTACAAAAGGCCGATACGCCGTGACCGCCATGCTCGACCTGGCGTTGCACGCGCAGAATGGGCCGGTGTCTCTGGCCGACATTTCCGAGCGCCAAGGCATTTCCCTCTCTTATCTGGAGCAGCTGTTTGCAAAGCTGCGCCGCAGCAGCCTGGTTTCCAGTGTGCGCGGCCCTGGCGGCGGCTACCAGCTGTCGCGAAGCATGGAGAGCATTCAGGTCGCCCAGGTCATCGATGCGGTCAACGAATCGGTCGATGCCACGCGCTGCCAGGGGCTGGGTGATTGCCACGCCGGCGACACCTGCCTGACCCACCACCTGTGGTGCGACCTCAGCCAGCAGATTCACGAATTCCTCAGCGGCATCAGCCTGGCTGACCTTGTCACTCGCCGTGAGGTACAAGAAGTCGCCCAGCGCCAGGACCTGCGTCGTATCGCAGGCCGGGCACCGCAGCTGGACAAGATTGAGACGTCCGCCGTCGAATGACCGTTTCGACGCGCGGCGCGACCGCCTGATAGGAGATATTCAATGAAGTTGCCGATCTACCTCGATTACTCCGCGACCACCCCGGTCGATCCACGCGTTGCCCAGAAGATGAGCGACTGCCTGCTGGTCGACGGGAACTTCGGTAACCCGGCGTCGCGCTCCCACGTCTTTGGCTGGAAAGCCGAAGAAGCGGTCGAGAACGCCCGTCGCCAGGTCGCCGACCTGGTCAATGCCGACCCGCGTGAAATTGTCTGGACCAGTGGTGCCACCGAGTCCGACAACCTGGCAATCAAGGGCGTCGCGCACTTCTACAGCACCAAGGGCAAGCACCTGATCACCTCCAAGATCGAGCACAAGGCTGTCCTGGACAGCACTCGTCAGCTGGAGCGTGAAGGCTTTGAAGTGACCTACATCGAGCCAGGCGCCGATGGCCTGATCACCCCGGCCATGGTTGAAGCTGCCCTGCGTGAAGACACCATTCTGGTGTCGATCATGCACGTGAACAACGAAATCGGCACCATCAACGACATCGCCGCCATTGGCGAGCTGACCCGCGCCCGCGGCGTCATGTTCCACGTCGATGCCGCGCAGTCCACCGGCAAGGTCGAGATCGACCTGCAAAAGCTCAAGGTCGACCTGATGTCGTTCTCGGCGCACAAGACCTATGGCCCTAAAGGCATTGGCGCGCTGTACGTCAGCCGCAAGCCTCGCGTGCGCCTGGAAGCCACCATGCACGGCGGCGGTCACGAGCGCGGCATGCGTTCGGGCACCCTGGCCACCCACCAGATCGTCGGCATGGGCGAAGCCTTCGCCATCGCCAAAGAGCTGATGGCCAGCGAGAACCTGCGCATCAAGGCCCTGAGCGACCGCTTCTACAAGCAGGTTGAAGGCCTCGAAGAGCTGTACATCAACGGCAGCATGACCGCGCGCATTCCGCACAACCTGAACCTGAGCTTCAACTACGTCGAAGGCGAGTCGCTGATCATGGCGCTCAAGGACCTGGCCGTTTCGTCCGGCTCGGCCTGTACTTCGGCTTCGCTCGAGCCGTCCTACGTGCTGCGTGCCCTGGGCCGCAACGACGAACTGGCACACAGCTCGATCCGCTTTACCTTCGGTCGCTTCACCACCGAAGAAGAAATCGACTACGCCGCGCAGAAGGTTTGCGAGGCCGTAACCAAGCTGCGCGAATTGTCGCCGCTGTGGGATATGTACAAAGACGGCGTCGACATCTCCAAGATCGAGTGGGCTGCGCACTAAGTAGTCGCCGGCAAGAGCGGCTCTCTGATGAGGAAGGAATTGCACCATGGCATACAGTGAAAAGGTCATCGACCACTACGAAAACCCGCGTAACGTCGGCAAGATGAATGCCGAGGACCCGGATGTCGGCACCGGCATGGTCGGCGCTCCGGCGTGCGGCGACGTCATGCGCCTGCAGATCAAGGTCAACGAGCAGGGCGTTATCGAAGACGCCAAGTTCAAGACCTACGGCTGCGGTTCGGCCATCGCTTCCAGCTCCCTCGCTACCGAGTGGATGAAGGGCAAGACCCTGGACGAAGCGGAAACCATCAAGAACACCCAGCTGGCCGAAGAACTGGCGCTGCCGCCGGTTAAAATCCACTGCTCGGTACTCGCCGAGGACGCCATCAAGGCGGCCGTGCGCGATTACAAGCAGAAGAAAGGTTTGCTCTAAGGTCGCCTGTTGCAGGTAAGGAGTCTCGATGGCTATCAGCATGACAGAAGCCGCCGCCAAACATGTGCGGCGCTCCCTCGACGGACGCGGCAAGGGTGAAGGTATTCGCCTTGGCGTGCGCACCACTGGCTGCTCGGGCCTGGCCTATGTGCTGGAGTTCGTCGATGAAGTAACCTCCGATGACCAGGTCTTCGAAAGCCATGGCGAAAAGGTCATCATCGATCCGAAAAGCCTGACGTACCTCGACGGTACCGAGCTGGATTTCGTCAAGGAAGGGTTGAACGAAGGCTTCAAGTTCAACAACCCCAACGTGCGCGGTGAGTGTGGCTGCGGCGAAAGCTTCAACGTCTGAGGCTGCGCGTGGGTACTCCTTGTCATTTCGCCCTGTTTGACCTGCAACCTGGCTTCCGTCTGGACCTCGACAAGCTGGCTGTTCGCTATCGCGAGCTGGCCCGCGAGGTCCATCCGGATCGCTTCGCCGATGCCTCCGAACGTGAACAGCGCATTGCGCTGGAGCGTTCGGCTGCGCTGAACGAGGCCTACCAGACTCTCAAGAGCGCGCCCCGGCGTGCCCGCTACCTGTTGGCGATCGGCGGCCATGAAGTGCCGCAGGAAGTCACCGTCCATGATCCCGAGTTCCTGCTGCAGCAGATGCAGCTGCGTGAAGAGCTCGAAGACCTCCAGGACAGTGCCGACCTCGATGGCGTGGCCGTCTTCAAGCGTCGCTTGAAAGCCGCCCAGGAAGCACTCAACGAGGACTTCGCCGCCTGCTGGGATGATCCTGCGCAGCGTGAACAGGCCGAGCGCCTGATGCGCCGCATGCAGTTTCTCGACAAGCTCGCCTACGAAGTGCGCCAGCTGGAAGAGCGCCTCGACGATTAACCCGGCGCTGCTTCTGGCGGCGCCCCTGGTATTCAGATAAGCATGGCCCTACTGCAGATTGCCGAACCCGGTCAGAGCCCCCAGCCGCACCAGCGTCGCCTGGCGGTGGGTATTGACCTTGGTACCACCAATTCCCTGGTTGCTGCCCTGCGCAGCGGCCGCAGCGAGCCCCTGCCCGATGCCCAAGGCCGGGTGATCCTGCCGTCCGCAGTGCGCTATCACGCTGACCACATCGATGTCGGCCAGAGCGCCCGCGACGCCGCCTCCAGCGACCCGCTCAATACCGTGCTGTCGGTCAAGCGCCTGATGGGCCGTGGCCTGGCAGACGTCAAGCAACTGGGTGAGCAACTGCCGTACCGCTTTGTCGGTGGCGAGTCGCACATGCCGTTCATCGACACCGTCCAGGGCCCGAAAAGCCCGGTGGAAGTTTCGGCCGACATCCTCAAGGTGCTGCGCCAGCGCGCCGAAGAGACCCTCGGCGGCGAACTGGTTGGCGCGGTGATCACCGTGCCGGCGTATTTCGACGACGCCCAGCGCCAGGCCACCAAGGACGCCGCGCGTCTGGCCGGCCTGAACGTGTTGCGCCTGCTCAACGAGCCGACCGCGGCGGCCGTGGCCTATGGCCTGGACCAGAATGCCGAAGGCCTGGTGGCCATCTATGACCTGGGTGGCGGTACCTTCGATATCTCGATCCTGCGCCTGACCGGCGGTGTCTTTGAAGTGCTGGCCACCGGTGGCGACAGCGCCCTGGGCGGCGACGACTTCGACCACGCCATCGCCAGCTGGATTGTCGAGCAGGCCGGCTTGTCCTCGGACCTCGATCCGGGTGCCCAGCGCCAGCTGCTGCAGACCGCCTGCGCAGCCAAAGAGGCCCTGACCAATGCTGATGTGGTCACGGTCGCCTATGGCAACTGGCAGGCCGAGCTGACCCGCAGTGCCTTCGATGCCCTGATCGAGCCCATGGTCGCCCGCAGCCTCAAGGCCTGCCGCCGCGCCGTGCGTGACAGCGGCGTCGAGCTCGAAGAAGTTGCCGCAGTGGTCATGGTCGGTGGTTCGACCCGCGTGCCGCGTGTGCGCGAGGCCGTCGGCACGTTGTTTGGGCGTACCCCGCTGACCGAAATCGACCCGGACCAGGTAGTCGCCATCGGCGCCGCCATCCAGGCCGATACCCTGGCTGGCAACCGCCGTGATGGTGGCGAATTGCTGCTGCTGGACGTGATTCCGTTGTCCCTGGGTCTGGAAACCATGGGTGGGCTGATGGAGAAGGTGATTCCGCGCAACACCACCATCCCGGTTGCCCGCGCCCAGGAGTTCACCACCTACAAAGATGGCCAGTCGGCCATGATGATTCATGTGCTGCAGGGCGAGCGCGAACTGATCAGTGACTGCCGCTCCCTGGCGCGCTTCGAACTGCGTGGCATCCCGGCGATGGTTGCCGGTGCGGCGAAGATCCGCGTGACCTTCCAGGTCGATGCCGACGGCCTGCTCAGCGTTTCGGCGCGCGAGCTGGGCTCGGGTGTCGAATCGAGCATTCAGGTCAAGCCGTCCTACGGTCTGACCGACGGCGAAATCGCCCGTATGCTCAAGGACTCCTTCGAGCATGCCGGTTTCGACAAGGTGGCGCGCCAGCTGCGCGAGCACCAGGTCGACGCCGAGCGCCTGCTCGAAGCGGTACAGGGCGCCCTGGACGCCGATGGCGAACGACTGCTGGACGCCGAAGAGCGCCTGGCAATCGAGCAACAGATGCAAGACTTGCGTGATTTGATCAACGGCACCGATGGCGCGGCCATCGAGCAACAGACCAAGCGTCTGTCGCAGGTGACCGATGCCTTTGCCGCCCGTCGCCTTGATTCGACGGTAAAAGCCGCTTTGGCCGGGCGCAACCTGAATGAGATCGAGGAATAACTGATGCCGCAGGTGATTTTTCTGCCCCACGAGAGATTCTGCCCAGATGGCATGGTCGTGGAGGCCGAGACCGGGAAATCCATTCTCGAGGTGGCCCATGACAACCACATTGAGATCGAAAGCGCTTGTGGTGGCGTCTGCGCCTGTACCACGTGCCACTGCGTCATTCGCGAAGGTTTCAATTCGCTCAATGAGGCTGACGAGCTGGAAGAGGACTTCCTGGATCGCGCATGGGGCCTTGAGCCTACGTCGCGCCTGACCTGTCAGGCCGTGGTCGGTACCGAGGATGTAACTGTCGAGATTCCGAAATACTCGCTCAACCACGCTGCCGAAGCGCCGCATTGATCCTGGAGCCGACATGAGCCTGAAATGGGTTGATGTACTTGAAATTGCAATCCAGCTTGCCGAAAGCAAGCCGGAAGTCGATCCTCGTTATGTGAACTTCGTCGATCTGCACCGTTGGGTGCTGGCATTGCCGGAATTCAGTGACGATCCGACCCGTGGCGGCGAGAAGGTTCTCGAAGCCATCCAGGCGGCCTGGATCGAAGAAGCCGACTGAGCGCGCTCGGCAGGTTAGGCAATCCCCCGGAACCCGCGTATAATTCGCGGGTTTAATTTTTCGCTTCACTCAACGTTTCTGGAGTTTCACCATGGCTGTTCAACGTACTTTCTCGATCATCAAGCCTGACGCCGTTGCTAAAAACGTGATCGGCGAGATCACCACCCGTTTCGAAAAAGCCGGCCTGCGCGTCGTTGCCTCGAAACTCAAGCAACTGTCCAAAGCCGAAGCCGAAGGCTTCTATGCTGAGCACAAAGAGCGCGGCTTCTTCGGCGACCTGGTTGCCTTCATGATCTCCGGTCCTGTTGTTGTCCAGGTTCTGGAAGGCGAAAACGCCATCGCTCTGAACCGTGAGCTGATGGGCGCTACCAACCCTAAAGAAGCTGCTGCCGGCACCATCCGTGCTGACTTCGCCGAGTCCATCGACGCCAACGCCGTTCACGGTTCGGACTCCGAAGCTGCCGCTGCTCGCGAAATCTCGTACTTCTTCGCAGCTACCGAGGTAACCACTCGCTAAGCGAAAGCTTACGGGTGAGGGTGAATCCATGACGACATCGACTGGCAAAACTAACCTGTTGGGGCTTACCCAGCCGGAAATGGAAAAATTCTTCGACTCTATCGGGGAGAAGCGTTTCCGTGCCGGTCAGGTAATGAAATGGATTCACCACTTTGGCGTCGATGATTTCGACGCCATGACGAATGTCGGCAAGGCCTTGCGCGAAAAGCTCAAGGCTGTTGCCGAGATTCGCGGTCCGGAAGTGGTCAGCGAGGACATCTCCAGCGACGGCACCCGTAAATGGGTGGTGCGCGTGGCGTCCGGCAGCTGCGTCGAGACCGTGTACATCCCCCAGGGCAAGCGTGGCACCCTGTGTGTCTCGTCCCAGGCCGGTTGCGCCCTGGACTGCAGTTTCTGCTCCACCGGCAAGCAAGGATTCAACAGCAACCTCACCGCCGCCGAAGTGATCGGCCAGGTGTGGATTGCCAACAAGTCGTTCGGCAGCGTGCCGGCCACCATCGACCGTGCCATCACCAACGTGGTGATGATGGGCATGGGTGAGCCACTGCTGAACTTCGACAACGTGGTCGCCGCCATGCACCTGATGATGGACGACCTCGGCTACGGCATTTCCAAGCGCCGGGTGACCCTGTCCACTTCCGGCGTGGTACCGATGATCGAAGAGCTGGCCAAGCACATCGACGTCTCCCTGGCCCTCTCGCTGCACGCGCCGAACGATGCGCTGCGCAACGAGCTGGTACCGCTCAACAAGAAGTACCCGCTCAAGGTCCTGCTCGAAGCCTGCATGAACTACATGTCGCAGCTGGGCGAAAAGCGCGTGCTGACCATTGAGTACACCCTGCTCAAGGACGTCAACGACAAGCTCGAACACGCCGTGGAAATGGCCGAGTTGCTCAAGAACGTGCCGTGCAAGATCAACCTGATTCCGTTCAACCCGTTCCCGCATTCCGGTTACGAGCGGCCGAGCAACAACGCCATCCGTCGTTTCCAGGACCACCTGCATCACGCCGGCTACAACGTTACCGTGCGCACCACCCGTGGTGAAGACATCGACGCGGCGTGCGGCCAGCTGGTCGGCCAGGTGATGGACCGCACCCGCCGCAGCGAGCGCTATATCGCCGTACGTCAGTTGAATGCCGACGGTGACGTGCAAGAAAGCGCTGCGCGCAACTGAAGAGAGGACCTCCATGACCCTGCGCTTCGCGCTGTCGATCCTGGCGCTCGCCCTGCTTGCAGGTTGCGTGTCCGGCGGGAGTTCGGACGCGCTGGGCAGTCGTGAAGGTCGCGAGCAGGCACGCCAAGCCTATGTGCAGTTGGGCCTGGGTTATTTGCAACAAGGTTTGACCGAGCAGGCCAAGGCGCCGCTGAAAAAAGCCCTCGACCTCGATAGCCAGGATGCCGCAGCCCATGCGGCCCTGGCTTTGGTGTTTCAGGCCGAAGACGAGCCGGAGCTGGCCGAGGCGCACTTTCGCAAGGCCCTGGCCCGGCGCCCGGACGACACCCGAATTCGCAACAATTACGGCAGTTTCCTTTATGCTCGTGGGCAATACGCCCAGGCGCAGCAGATGTTTGCCCAAGCGGCGGCCGATACCCTGTATCCTGAACGCTCCCGGGTGTTCGAGAACCTTGGCCTGACCGCGCTCAGGCTGGGGCAGCGCGCCGAAGCGCAGGAATACCTGGTAAAAGCTTTGCGACTCAACCAGCAGCAGCCGCGCGCGTTGCTGGAAATGGCTGAGTTGTCTTACGAAGACAGGCATTATGTGCCGGCCCGTGACTACTACGATCGCTTCAGCCAGCTGAGCGACCACAGTGCCCGCAGCCTGCTGCTGGGCAGCCGCCTGGCCAGCGTCTTCGAAGAACGGAACAAGGCCAGCGAACTGGGCCTGCAATTACAACGACTTTATCCCGGTACACCGGAATATCAGCAATACCTGTCGGAGCAATGATGAAAGCGGCGCATCCCGAAGCAGCAGCAGCGACTCGCGAAAAATCCCGGTGAAATCCTGCGTCAGGCCCGCGAGAGCAGGGACTGGTCCCAGGCCGAAGTGGCCCGCAAGCTCAACCTCACCGTGAGTTCCCTGAACAATCTAGAAGCCGGCGCCTTCGACAAGCTGCCGGGGCATACCTTTGCCCGTGGCTACATACGCGCCTATGCCAAGCTGCTGGACATGGACCAGGCTGCCCTGGTGCAAGCTTTCGACCAGTGCACCGGCACCCACGCCCAGGGCAGCGACGTTCACGCCCTTGGCCGCATCGAAGAGCCGGTGCGCCTGTCCCACAACATCCTGCGTATCGTCAGCCTGGTGCTGCTGGTGGTGGTGATCGGTGGTGGCTTCTTCTGGTGGCAGGACCAGACCAGCCTGCGTGGCAAGGACCTGGCCAACATGGCCCTGGAGCACGTCGAAGTCGAAAGCGCCGACGGCACCACCCAGATTCACCCGCTGGACGAGCCTGAAGACCAGGCTGTGAGCGCTGGCCAGCAACCGCAAAGCACTGCCTTGAGCCTTGAGCAGGCCCCGACAGAACCGGCTGGCGCCGCACCTGCCGAACAAGCACCGGCCAGCCCTGCTGCCACGCCTGCTGCGCCTGCCGCCAGCACCGCGACCACGCCGGTGGCGCCGGTTGTACCGGCTCCAGCGCCAGCCCCGGTGGCGCCCGTGGTCAACAGTGCAGTGGTTGCCGCAGCGCCAGCAGCACCTGCTGTCGCCGCTCCAGCCCCGGCCGGTAGCGGCCAGTTGCACATGCAATTCAACGCCGATTGCTGGACCTCGGTCACCGACGGCAACGGCAAGCTGCTGTTCAGCGCCATCAAGCGCAAGGGCGACAGCCTGGACCTGACCGGCAAGCCGCCGTTTTCGGTACGCCTGGGCTTTGCCCGCGGCGTGCAGGTCAGCTACAACGGCCAGCCTGTCGACGTTGCGCCGTTCACCAGTGGCGAGACCGCTCGCCTGAAGTTGGGACAATAAGTCATGCACGGCGAATCTCCGATCAAACGTCGCGAATCCCGGAAAATCTGGGTAGGTAATGTGCCTGTTGGCGGCGATGCTCCCATCGCGGTCCAGAGCATGACCAACACCGACACCAATGACGTGGCCGCGACCGTGGCGCAGATCAACCGCCTGATCGATGCCGGCGTCGACATCGTGCGCGTCTCGGTACCGGACATGGACGCTGCCGAGGCCTTCGGCAAGATCAAGCAGCAGGTCAGCGTACCGCTGGTTGCCGACATCCATTTCGACTATCGCATCGCCTTGCGCGTGGCCGAACTGGGCGTTGACTGCCTGCGCATCAACCCGGGCAACATCGGTCGTGAAGACCGCGTTCGGGCGGTGGTCGATGCCGCCCGCGATCGCGGTATTCCGATCCGTATCGGCGTCAACGCCGGTTCCCTGGAAAAAGACCTGCAGAAAAAGTACGGCGAGCCGACCCCGGCGGCGCTGGTCGAGTCCGCCATGCGTCATGTCGAGCACCTCGACCGCCTGGATTTCCAGGACTTCAAGGTCAGCGTTAAAGCCTCTGACGTGTTCATGGCCGTCGAAGCCTACCGCCTGCTGGCCAAGCAGATCATCCAGCCGCTGCACCTGGGTATCACCGAAGCCGGCGGCCTGCGCTCGGGCACGGTGAAATCCGCGGTGGGCCTCGGTATGCTGCTTGCCGACGGGATTGGCGATACTATTCGCATTTCGCTGGCCGCCGACCCGGTCGAAGAGGTCAAGGTCGGCTACGACATCCTCAAGTCCCTGCACCTGCGTTCGCGTGGCATCAACTTCATCGCCTGCCCGAGCTGCTCGCGGCAGAACTTCGATGTGGTCAAGACCATGAACGAGCTGGAAGGGCGCCTGGAAGACCTGCTGGTACCGCTGGACGTCGCCGTGATCGGTTGCGTGGTCAACGGCCCGGGCGAGGCCAAGGAAGCCCACGTGGGGCTCACCGGTGGCACGCCGAACCTGATCTACATCGACGGCAAGCCTGCGCAGAAGCTGACCAATGACAACCTGGTCGATGAGCTGGAAAAGCTCATCCGCCAGAAAGCGGCTGAAAAAGCCGAGGCCGACGCGGCGCTGATCGCCCGTGGCTGACTGACACAGAATTGTTAAGGGATTTTCC
This sequence comes from Pseudomonas sp. B21-009, assembly GCF_024749345.1. Classification (NCBI taxonomy): domain Bacteria; kingdom Pseudomonadati; phylum Pseudomonadota; class Gammaproteobacteria; order Pseudomonadales; family Pseudomonadaceae; genus Pseudomonas; species Pseudomonas sp. B21-009. The sequence continues at coordinate 993,849 of NZ_CP087199.1, forward strand.
GTGAGCAAATCGCTGCAAGCCATTCGTGGCATGAACGACATCCTGCCCGAGCAGACGCCGCTGTGGCGTTATTTCGAGAACACCGTGGCCGGCCTGCTGGATACCTATGGCTATCGCCAGATCCGCACGCCGATCGTCGAGTTCACCGAGCTGTTCAAGCGCTCGATCGGCGAAGTCACCGACATCGTCGAAAAAGAGATGTACACCTTCGACGATCGTAACGGCGACTCCCTGACCTTGCGCCCGGAAGGCACCGCCGCCTGCGTGCGCGCCGTGCTCGAGCACGGCATCACCGGCAGCGGCCAGGTGCAGAAACTCTGGTACATCGGCCAGATGTTCCGTCACGAACGCCCGCAGAAAGGCCGTTATCGCCAGTTCAACCAGATTGGCGTTGAAGTCTTCAACCTCGACGGCCCGGATATCGACGCCGAGCTGATCATGCTCACCTGGCGCCTCTGGGGCCAGTTGGGCATTCGCGACGCGGTCAAGCTCGAACTCAACAGCCTGGGTACCAGCGAAGCCCGGGCCCGCTACCGTGACGCGCTGGTCGAGTTCCTCTCGGCGCGCCTGGAGCACCTGGACGAAGACAGTCAGCGCCGCCTGAAAAGCAACCCGCTGCGCATCCTCGACAGCAAGGACGCCAATACCCAGGCGGTGCTGGTCGATGCGCCGAAGCTCGAAGACTACCTGGACGAAGAGTCCCGCGTGCACTTCGAGGGCCTCAAGGCACGCCTGGATGCCGCCGGCATTCCGTTCGTGATCAACACCAAACTGGTGCGCGGCCTGGACTACTACAGCAAGACCGTTTTCGAATGGGTCACCGACAAGCTCGGCTCCCAGGGCACCGTATGTGCCGGTGGTCGCTACGACGGCCTGGTCGAGCAGATGGGCGGCAAGCCGACCCCGGGCGTTGGTTTCGCCATGGGTATCGAGCGCCTGATCCTGCTGCTGGAAACCCTCGAGCAGGTACCCGAGTCGATCAACCGTCAGGTCGACGTCTACCTGTGCGCCTTCGGCGAGCAGGCCGAGCTTGCCGGCCTGGCCCTGAGCGAGCGCCTGCGTGACCGTCTGCCGAACCTGCGCCTGCAGGTCAACGCCGGTGCTGGCAGCTTCAAGAGCCAGTTCAAGAAGGCCGACAAGAGCAACGCGCTGTTCGCCTTGATCCTGGGGGACGACGAGCTGGCGCAACAAGTGGTAGGTTTCAAACCCCTGCGCGGTCAGGGCGAACAACAAAACATTGCCTGGGATGCTCTGGCAGAGCACCTGGAAGCCTCGCTCGCGCAGGCGTGAGGCGAGTCAACAGCCGATTTGGTGAAAAGGAGTATTGGGGTGTCGAGTACCGATGATGAACAACTGGTCGCGATGAAGGACTGGTGGGACCGCAATGGCAAGCCGCTGGTAACCGGTGGCCTGCTGGCGCTGGTCGTGGTGTTCGGCTGGCAAGCCTGGCAGAAATACCAGACCAACCAGTCGCAAGGCGCCTCGAACCTTTACCAGGCCCTGCTGGAGACTACCCTGACGCCAAGCGGCGAGCCCGACGCGGCCAAGGTTGCCGAGCTGTCCGGCAAACTCAAGAACGAATTCGGCGGCTCGGCCTATGCCCAGTACGCCAGCCTGTTCGTCGCCAAGGTAGCCGTCGAGAGCGGCAAGCTCGATGACGCCGCGGCCGAGCTGAAGCTTGTGATGGACAAGCCGGCCGACGCGACCCTGGGTGAAATCGCCCGTCAGCGCCTGGCCCGTGTGCTGGCCGCGCAGAAAAAGGTCGACGAAGCGCTGAAGCTGCTCGAAGGCGATGCCGACAAGGCGTTCCTGGCCAGCCGCGAAGAGCTCAAGGGCGACCTGCTGGTGCAACTGGGCCGCGCTGGCGACGCCCATGCCGCTTACGAAAAAGCCAAGGCTGCGCTGTCTGACGACGCCGCGATCGGTGGCCTGCAACTCAAGCTCGACGACCTGGCCAAAGGGGATGCGTGACGTGATCGGTTGGAAACATGCAGCAGTGCTGACCCTGGCCCTTCTGGCCGTGGGTTGCAGCAGCAACAGCAAAAAGGAATTGCCACCGGCCGAACTCACCAAGTTCACCGAAGAAGTGGTCCTGAAGAAGCAGTGGAGCCGTTCGATCGGTGACGGTCAGGGCGAAACCTTCAACATGCTGGTGCCGGCGATCGAAAACGACCGCATCTACGCCGCCGATGTTACCGGCGTGGTGATGGCGCTGGATCGCAGCAACGGCGACGTGGCCTGGAAGAAGGACCTCGAACTGCCAGTGTCCGGTGCCGTTGGCGTCGGTTACGGCATGGTCATGCTCGGCACCCTCAAGGGCGAAGTGATTGCCCTGGATGCCAGCACCGGTGAGGAGCGCTGGCGCTCGCGCGTTACCAGTGAAGTGCTGGCGCCACCAGCGACCAACGGTGACGTGGTGGTAGTACAGACCCAGGACGACCGCGTCATTGGCCTGGACGCCAGCACCGGCGACCGTCGCTGGATCTACGAAAGCACTCCGGCGGTACTGACCCTGCGCGGTACTGGCGCTCCAATCGTGACTAACCGTCTGGCCGTTGCTGGCCTTTCGACCGGTAAAGTGGTTGCCCTCGACACCCAGAACGGCGCGCCGGTCTGGGAGCAGCGTGTGGCCATCCCGCAAGGTCGCTCGGAGCTTGACCGGGTTGTGGATATCGACGGCGGCCTGCTGCTGTCCGGCGGTACCCTGTACGTTTCCAGCTACCAGGGCCGCGTTGCCGGCCTGGACCTGGAGAGCGGCCGGTTGCTGTGGCAGCGTGATGCTTCCAGCTACACCGGTGTGGCCCAGGGCTTCGGTAACGTCTACGTGAGCCTGGCTTCGGGCACTGTGGAAGGCATCGACGAGCGCTCGTCCAGCGCCCTGTGGAGCAACGATTCGCTGGCACGCCGCCAGCTGTCGGCGCCGGAAGTGTTCTCCAGCTACGTAGCGGTGGGTGACCTGGAAGGCTACCTGCACCTGCTCAGCCAGGTCGATGGTCGTTTCGTCGGTCGTGAGCGTATCGACAGCGATGGCCTGCGCGCCCGTCCGCTGGTGGTGGGTGACACCATCTATGTGTACGGCAACAGCGGCAAGCTCGAGGCGCTGACCATCCGCTGAGGCTATGCTTGAGGCCATGCCGGCCTCGGGCTGCGGCACTTCGGGTGCCGCTCGAACTCCGGCCGCTGCAGTGCAGCGGCCTTTGTATTTTTCGAATTTATGAAGTGGAGAGCCGAATGGTTCCCGTAATCGCCCTGGTGGGCCGACCGAACGTCGGTAAATCCACCATGTTCAACCGCCTGACCAGGACCCGCGACGCTATCGTCGGCGACCTGTCCGGGCTGACCCGAGACCGCCAGTACGGTGAAGCGCGCTGGCAAGGCCGTTCGTACATCCTGGTCGACACCGGTGGTATTTCCGGTGACGAGGAAGGCATGGACGAGAAAATGGCCGAGCAGTCGCTGCTGGCCATTGAAGAAGCCGATGTGGTCTTGTTCCTGGTCGATGCCCGCGCCGGTCTGACCGCCGCCGACCAGATGATTTCCGAGCACCTGCGCAAGCGCAACAAACGCTCGTTCCTGGTTGCCAACAAGATCGACAACATCGATCCGCTGGCCGCCATCGCCGAATTTTCGCCACTGGGCATGGGTAACGCCATTGGTGTTGCCGGCGCCCAGGGCCGTGGCGTCAACAACCTGCTGGAAGCTGTACTCAGCGACTTCCCGCGGGACAAGGACGAGGAAGAGATCGACACCGACGTCGCTGAAGGCGAGGAAGCGGTGCGTATCCCTGGCCCGAGCGAAAAAGACGGGATCAAGATCGCCATCATCGGCCGGCCTAACGTCGGCAAGTCGACCCTGGTCAACCGCATGCTCGGTGAAGAACGGGTCATCGTCTATGACCAGCCCGGCACCACCCGCGACAGTATCTACATTCCCTTCGAGCGTAACGAAGAGAAATACACCCTGATCGACACCGCCGGGGTGCGCAAGCGCGGCAAGATCCACGAAGAAGTCGAGAAGTTCTCCGTGGTCAAGACCCTGCAGGCGATCAAGGACGCCAACGTGGTGATCTTCGTCATGGACGCCCGCGAAGGCGTGGTCGACCATGACCTGAACCTGCTGGGCTTTGCCCTGGAAGCCGGTCGCGCCATCGTTATCGCCCTGAACAAGTGGGACGGCATGCAGCCGAGCGAGCGCGACTACGTGAAGACCGAGCTGGAACGCCGGCTGTTCTTCGTCGACTTCGCCGACATCCACTTCATCTCGGCGCTGCACGGCACTGGCGTGGGGAACCTGTACCAGTCGGTGCAGAACTCGTTCAAGTCGGCGGTCACCCGCTGGCCGACCAGCCGCCTGACCCAGATCCTCGAAGATGCGGTCAGCGAGCACCAGCCGCCGATGGTCAACAGCCGCCGGATCAAGCTGCGCTATGCCCACCTCGGTGGCGCCAACCCGCCGATCATCGTGATCCACGGCAACCAGGTCGAGAAGGTACCCAAGTCCTACTCGCGCTACCTGGAAAACACCTACCGCCGCGTGCTCAAGCTGGTCGGTACGCCGATCCGCATCGAGTACAAGGGCAGTGACAACCCGTATGAAGGCAACAAGAACACGCTGACCGACCGCCAGGTCAACAAGAAGCGTCGCTTGATGTCGCACCACAAGAAAGCCGAGAAGAAGCGTAAAGACAAGCGCTAGAAGCATCGCGGGGCAAGCCCGCTCCTACGGGAGCGGGTTTGACCGGCGATTGGCCTGCGACCGTAACAACCTTTTTCCTGACTGATCAATCCGCTATGCTCGGTCCCAGACCGCGCCGCCTCGAGCCGGATAGTGCTGCAGGAAAGAGGGCTCCATGATCAGTAGCAAGTTGCCGAACGTCGGCACTACCATCTTTACCACCATGTCCCAGCTCGCCGCGCAAACCGGCGCCTTGAACCTGTCCCAGGGTTTCCCCGATTTCAACGGCCCGCAAGCATTGCTCGATGCGGTCGGCCGGCATGTCAGTGCCGGGCACAACCAGTACAGCCCCATGACCGGCTTGCCGGCCTTGCGCCAGCAGGTGGCGAACAAGATCGCCCGCAGCTATGGCGTCAGCGTCGATGCCGAGCATGAAGTGACCATCACCCCGGGTGCCACCGAAGCGATCTTCTGCGCCATCCATGCAGTGATCCGCGCAGGCGACGAGGTCATCGTCTTCGATCCCAGTTACGACAGCTATGAGCCCTCGGTAGAGCTGGCCGGCGGGCGTTGCGTGCATGTGCAACTGAGCGATGGCGAGTTTGCCATCGACTGGCAGAAGCTCACCGACGCCCTCAGCCCGCGTACGCGGATGATCATCCTCAACTCGCCGCACAATCCTAGCGGCGCCTTGATCAGCCGCGATGATCTGGACAAGCTGGCGCTGTTGATCGCCGACCGCGATATCTACCTGATCAGCGATGAAGTCTACGAGCACCTGGTGTTCGACGGTGTACAGCACGCCAGCGTATTGGCCCACGAGGCGCTGTATCAGCGTGCATTCGTGGTCAGCTCGTTCGGCAAGACCTACCACGTCACTGGCTGGAAAACCGGTTATGTGGTGGCGCCAGCGGCACTCAGCACCGAGCTGCGCAAGGTCCACCAGTACGTCAACTTTTGTGGCGTGACCCCGTTGCAATGGGCGCTGGCCGATTTCATGGCCGCGCACCCCGAGCACGTCGAAGAGCTGCCGGCCTTTTACCAGGCCAAGCGCGACCTGTTCTGCCAGTTGCTGGGCTCTTCGCGTTTTCAGTTCAAGCCCACCCCGGGTACGTACTTTCAGTTGGTGGATTATTCGCACATTCGCCCGGATTTGAACGACGTCGAGATGTCGCTGTGGCTGACCCGCGAGCATGGCGTGGCGACCATTCCGGTGTCGGTGTTCTACCAGCAACCCATCCCCGCGCAGCGCCTGGTGCGCCTGTGCTTTGCCAAACGCGAGGAGACGCTGCGTCAGGCAGCGGAAAAACTATGCGCGATCTGAGTAGCCTGCCCAACCTGAACATTGCGTTGGTGCAGACCAGCCTGGCCTGGCACGACCGCCTGGCCAACTACGAGCATTTCGAAGGCCTGCTGGAACAGGGTCGTGGCGCCGACCTGATCATCCTCCCGGAGATGTTCACCACTGGTTTTTCCATGGACTCCGAAAGCCTCGCCGAGCCCGAGAACGGCCCGACCTACAAGTGGCTCAAGAGCCAGGCCAAGAAGCTTGATGCAGTGGTTACCGGCAGCGTGATCATCCAGGCTGCCGACGGCAGCCACCGCAACCGCTTGCTGTGGGCGCGGCCCGATGGCGAGATCCTGTACTACGACAAGCGTCACCTGTTTCGCATGGCCGGCGAGCACAAGCACTACACCCCGGGCGAACGCCAGGTGCAGTTCGAGCTCAAGGGCTGGCGGGTACGGCCGCTGATCTGCTACGACCTGCGCTTCCCGGTGTGGAGCCGCGATGCCCAGGACACTGACCTGCTGCTATACACCGCCAACTGGCCGGCCGCCCGCCGCCAGCACTGGAACCGCTTGTTGCCGGCGCGGGGCATCGAGAACCTGTGTTATGTCGCCGCGGTGAACCGCGTGGGCACCGACGGCAAGGGCTTTGCCTATACCGGCGACAGCCAGGTGCTGGATTTTCAGGGCGAGAGCCTGCTCAGTGCAGGCGAGGCGGACGGGGTGTTTACCGTGGTGCTCAGTGCGGCGGACCTTGCGGCCTATCGCACGCGGTTCCCGGCCAACCTGGATGCCGATACCTTCGAGCTGCATTGACCCTCATCGCAGGTCAAGCCGCTCCCACACCAAACCTGTAGGAGCGGGCTTGACCCGCGATGAGGCCCTCAAGGCTTAGTACACATCCCGCCGATACCGCCCCAGCTCGATCAACCGCTCAACCTCGACAGCCCCGAGCACCTCGTTAAGTACCTCATCAACGCCACTGGCCATGCCCTGCAAACTGCCGCAGATATAGATCGATGCACCCTGGTCGAGCCAGCGTCGCAGTTCTGTCGCCTGCTCGCGCAAGCGGTCCTGCACGTAGACCTTGTGGCTCTGATCGCGGGAAAAGGCCAGCTCCAGCCGGGCCAGATCGCCGCTGCGCTGCCAGCCTTGCAGTTCATCCCCACAGAGGAAGTCATAGGCCTGGTTGCGTTCACCGAACAGCAGCCAGTTGCTGCGCTCGCCGGCCACAATGCGGCCCTTGAGCAGGCTGCGCAGCCCGGCTAGCCCGGTTCCGTTGCCGATCAGGATCATCGGCGTGGCCGGCGCCGGCAGGTGGAAACCACTGTTGCGGCGCAGGCGCAGGCTGACACTGTTATCCACAGACAGATGCTCGGTCAGCCAGCCTGAACCCAGGCCGAGGCTGCCGTCAGGGTGGCGTTCCTGGCGCACAATCAGCTCCAGCACGCCGTCACTGGCGATCGAGGCAATCGAGTATTCCCGTGCTGCCAGCGGGATCAATGCATCGACCAATGCTTGCGCATGCAGGCCGACCAGGTGCTCACGGCTCTTGGGCAACTGCCGGCTGGCCAGGGCTTGCAACAGACTCTCTTGCAGGCCATCGACCTGCACGGGTGTTTCGCCATCAAGGCCCAGGCCCTTGAGAAACTGCTCAAGACTGTGGGCGCTGTTACGCGGCAGGATCTCCACCAGGTCTCCAGCTTCCCACTGCGCAGGTTGCTCAGGCCTGAGGCCAAGCAGATATACCGCCGAACCCTGACTGCCCGGGTTCATCAGTTCGCGACTGATCAAGGTCCAGTTGGCAAATTCGGGTGCCTGCCAGGCCGCTGGTGGCGTGCTGCCAGTCAGTTGTGCGAGCTGTTGTTGCCAGTGTTGCAGGGCCGCAGGGTCAGCGCTGTCGACTTCAACCGGGGCGAAGGCGCTGGTGGCGCCGCGTTCGCCGAGCCAGGCCTGCAAGCGCCGGGCAAAGCCGCAGAAGTGCGGGTACTGGCGGTCGCCCAGGGCCAGCAGGGCATAGTTGAGGTTGCCCAGCGCCCAAGGCTGTCCAAGCACCTTGCGCTCGAAAGCGCGAGCGCTGTCGGGGGCTTCGCCGTCGCCGAAGGTACTGACGACGAACAGCGCTTGCCGAGCCTGGTTGAGGTCCTGTTCGGTCAGCTCAGCCAGGGGGCGGACCTGTACCGCGACGCCGGCAGCCTGCAGTTGCCCGGCGCTTTGCCAAGCCAGTTGCTCGGCAAAGCCGCTCTGGCTGGCAAAGCCCACCAGCCAGCCGTGGTCCTGCCCGTTCAACGGCGCGAAGTTACCTCGCGCGGCACGCACCTGGCGCTTTTTACGGCGGCGATCGAGGTACAACAGCCAGCCGGTGACGAAGAACAGCGGCATGGTCAGACTGGCGATGGTCACCACAATGCGCCCGGTCAGGCCAAAGTAGCTGCCCACGTGCAGGGCGTAGACGCTGGCCAGCAGTTGCGCCTTGAACGACTTGTCGGCGTAGCGCTCGTTGCTCTTCACCTGACCTGTGGCCGGGTCCAGGTTGAGGGTGTTGAGGGCGCGCTCGTGTTCGGCGCCTTCAAGCAGATAAAAGATCATCGCCGGTTGCCCGCCAGCTGGCGGCAGGCGCAGGTTGTAGCTGCTCATGCCGGGGCCGGCGGCAGCTTGCAGGCTGGCCCAGACGGCGTCGTAGTCGACCACCAGCGGCTTGGCGTCTTTACCTGTGCCACCACCAGGACGTCCGCCGCGGCCTTCGCCGCGCTTGTGTTGCTGGCCAGCGGCCGGGCTGTCGGCGAGCAGCTTGTTCAGGCCTTCGCGGTACCACTCGTAGCTCCAGAACAGACCGGTGAGGGCAAACAGCAGGTAGAACAGCAGGCACCAGGTACCGGCCACGGCGTGCAGGTCCCAGTTGAAGGCGCGGCCTTTCTTGGCCCAGTCCAGGGTCAGCCAGGTCCGCCAATTCAGCGCCTTGCGCGGCCAGCGCAGATACAGGCCGGACAGGCAGAAGAAAATCAGCATCAAGGTACAGGCGCCGGTGATCTGCCGGCCGGTGTCGCCCATGGCCAGAAAACGGTGCAGTTGCAGCATCAGGTCGAAAAAGCCCTGGCCGGCGACGTCGCCCTGCAGCTTGCCGGTGTAAGGGTCGGCATAGCGCATCAAGCCCCGGCGTTCGCCCGGGGGAGGGGTGAAGAAGACCCGCGCCGCCTTGTCGTTGTCGGCCTGGACCCAGAGCATGGCGACTTTGTCACCCTGTTCGGCCTCGATCCTGCGCACCAGCTCGGGCATTGGCAGCACGCCTTCCTGGCGTACTTCGACGGTGAGCACATCAGGGTTGAACAGCTCCAGCAGCTCATCCTGGAACGACCAGATGGCACCGGTAATGCCCATCAGTGCCAGCACCAGGCCTGCGGTAATACCGAAGAACCAGTGCAGTTGAAACAGGGATTTCTTCACCACATCAATCACCTTGTCGTGTCGCAAATGCGAATGCGACGCACATTATGCCTTGATACACAAAAGCCCCGTTCACCTAAATGAACGGGGCTTGCCAGTCAGCTCACTCAGAAGTGGAAGCTGGTGGTCAGCAGGGCAGTGCGCCCGGCGGCCTGGTTGGCGTAGTGGGCAGCGTAGGCTTTGTCGTAGTACACCTCGTTGGTGAGGTTTTGTACGTTCAACTGCAGGTCGACGTTCTTGGTCAGCTTGTAGCTGGCCATAGCGTCGTAACGCCAGTAGGAATCGACCATCACGGTGTTGTTGACGTTGCCGAACACGTCATCGACGTAGAAGGCACCGCCGCCGACGGTCAGTTTCGGCGTGACGTTGTAGGTAGTCCACAAGGTCAGGCTGTTGTTCGGCGTGTTGGGCATCTGGTTGTCGTTGTTCGGGCTGTCGACAAACACGCCGCCGACGTTCTGCTTGCCCCCATCGATCAGCTTGGCATCCATGTAGGTGTAGCCGGCGAAGACCTGCCAGTCGTTGGTCAGCTTGCCGGTGGCGGTCAGTTCCAGACCGTCAACCCGGCTCTTGCCGACGTTCTCGTAAGTGTTGGTGCTGACCAGAACACGAGCGTTCTCTTTTTCGGTACGGAAGATTGCTGCGGTGAGGGCCAGGCGTTCGTCCAGCAGGTTCCACTTGGTGCCGATTTCGTAGTTGGTGGTTTCTTCCGGCTTCAGGTCACTGGTGGTGGTGGCGGTCAGCAATGGATTGCCGTCGCTGCCTTCACCGAGCGATGCGCCGGCGGGGGTCGCCGAAGTCGCGTAGGAAATGTACACGCTGCCATTCTCGGCCGGCTTCCAGGTCAGGCCCAGCTGGCCGGTGACGAACTCGCTGGTGTCTTCGGTCTTGAAGCTGGTTGCGCCGCTGGCGATTTTGGTTTTGGCCTTGGTATCGAAGTGGTCGTAACGCAGGCCCATGGTCAGCAGCCAGGCCGGGTCCAGTTCCAGGGTGTCGGTCAGGTAGATGGCGCGGGTGTTGCTGGTGGTGTCGGCGCCAGCCAGAGTGCGGCTAACGGTGCCATCCCAGGCTTCGTTCGGGTTCGGATCGGTGAACGAGGTGCAGACTCCGGAGATCTGTCCGGTGGCGCTGCTGCAGTTGCCCGAGGCAAAGCCGGTGACGTTGTAGCCGGTCTTGACCGAGGCTTCGCGGCTCAGTTCGATACCGGTCGAGAAGTTGTTCTTGAAGCCGCCGATGTAGACCTCGCCGAACAGGTCGGTCTGGTTGGTGGTGGTGCGGGTGTTGGCCACGCGGTTGTTCGGACGGCGCCAGACTTCACCGTTGAGGATGTTGCCCTTGCTGTCGTCCGGCTGGCTAAAGATGTAGTCCTGCAGGGTGTTGCCATGGCGCAGGGTGTTTTTGATCGTCAGCGCATCGCTCAGGTCGTGCTCGAGGGCGATGGTGGTGATGTCGGCGCGGCTCTTGTAGAAGTCGCGGCCGACCAGGCCATAGAAGTTGTCGCTGTCACCGCCATCGGTCGGTTTGTCCGGGTTGGCCGAAGTGCGGTTGGCGGAGCTGCCGGATTTCAGGCTGTAGGGGATGCCCGAGTCAGGCAGGTCATCGCTCTCCATGTGGTAGTAGTCCAGGCTCAGGCGGGTGTCGGTACCCAGGCCGAAGACCAGCGACGGTGCCACGCCCCAACGGTCGTAGTTGACCTCGTCGCGGCCGGCGACGTTGCTTTCGTGGCTCATCAGGTTAAGGCGGAACGCGGCGGTGTCGAGGAACTGATAGTTGCCATCGAAGGTGTAGCGTTTGGTCTGGTCCGATCCCCAGGTGAAGGCACCATCGGTGGAGTTGCCCAAGTGCGCGCGCTTGCTCACCAGGTTAATGGTGCCGCCTGCTGCGCCGCGGCCACCGATGGCCGAGTTGGGGCCCTTGGCCACTTCGACCGATTCGATGGCGAAGATTTCCCGGGTTTGCGAGCCGGTGTCGCGAACGCCATCCAGGTACATCGAGCTCTGCGAGTCGAAACCGCGAATGAACGGACGGTCGCCGGACGGGTTGCCACCTTCGCCGGCACCCATGGTGATGCCCGGCACGGTACGCAGGGCGTCCTGCAGGTTAAGGGCGTTGGTGTCCTTGATCACTTGCTGGGGGACCACCGTCACTGTGCGCGGAATATCTACCAGCGGCGCGGTGTACTTCTGCGAAGACGCGCGTTCGACCTTGTAGTCAGTGCTGGCGGTTTCGGCCTGGCCGGTGACGCTGGTGGCATCCAGGGCGATGGCACCGTCCTTGGCAGGCTCGGCATCGGCGGCAAATGCCAGGTGCCCGGCGGAGGTCGCGGTGAGCGCTACACCAATGGCGCAGGTGAGCAAGCGTGGTGAACTGACAGCGGTTGGCACGTAGTGACGCGGCATGGTGGTCCCCTTCCCCAGGTTTTTAGGCCGCGAAATATAATGTAAACAAATATGAGTAACAATTGAGAAGAATTGCTATTTGTGCGGAATTTACAATCTTTACAATTTGTGACTGGCGGTTTTTCCGTGCTGAAACGTCCCACCTGCCGAAAGGGCTTGTAGAGAGTCAATGGGAATCAATACCATTGACGTCTTTCACCTTCAGGTGCCCGCGCCATGCTGCTACATATTTCCGGCCTGTTTTCCACCGAGGAGGTCCAGCGTATTCGCCAGGCGCTGGAGCAGACTGAATGGGCCGATGGCAAGATTACCGCGGGCTACCAGTCGGCCAAGGCCAAGCACAACCTGCAGCTGCCCGAAGGCCATCCACTGGCCAAGGAAATCGGTACGGCGCTGATCGAACGCCTGTGGCAGCACCCGCAATTCATGTCGGCGGCTTTGCCGCACAAGGTGTTCCCGCCGCTGATCAACTGCTATCGCGAAGGCGGCAATTTTGGCTTTCATATCGACAACGCCCTGCGCCAGCCCCGTGGAAGCCACGAGCGGGTGCGCACCGATCTGTCCTCGACACTGTTTTTGAGCAATCCCGAGGACTACGACGGTGGTGAGCTGGTGATTCAGGATACTTTTGGCGTACAGCAGGTGAAGCTGGCGGCAGGGGACCTGGTGCTGTATCCGGGCACCAGCCTGCACAAGGTCAACCCGGTGACCCGCGGCGCGCGTTACGCGGCGTTCTTCTGGACCCAGAGCCTGGTGCGCGAAGACAGCCAGCGCGCGCTGCTGTACGAGATGGATAACGCCATCCAGCAACTGGGCGCCGACGTGCCGGATCACCCGGCGCTGATTCAGTTGACCGGTACCTACCACAACCTGTTGCGCCGCTGGGTCGAGGTCTGAGCCATGACCTTCGCCTTGCGCAATCGCCAGGAGCTGGACAGCGAACAGTTCGCCCAGATGCTCGAGCACAGCCCGGCCAAGGCGGCCCAGGCACTGCTGGCTGCAGCCGGGCAGGACATTGTCGAGGCGCAGGTGCTGCTTGGGCAGATCCTTCTTGACGGTCGCGGCATCGAGCAAGACCCGGTTCTGGCCCGGCGCTGGTTCGCGATTGCCGCCAGCCGTGGCAGCGCTATGGCGCACAACATGCTCGGGCGCTGCCAGGAGCATGGCTGGGGAGGAGGGGCTGATGTGTCGGCTGCGGCCACGGCCTATTGCCAGGCTGCTGAAATGGGGCTGGACTGGGGCCTGTACAACTACGCCAACTTGCTGGCTACTGGCCGTGGGGTGGCTCAGAACCATCCCTTGGCATTGCTCTGCTATCGACAGGCCGCACACCTGGGCCATGCCAAGTCGATGAACCTTTATGGGCGTTATCTGGAGCAGGGGCTGGCCTGTGAGCGGGACGTTGGCCAGGCGCAAGAATGGTATCGCCGCTCTGCCGAGGCAGGTGATTTTCGCGGGCAATTCAGCTATGCCACGGTGTTGGTCGAGAGCAATCAGCTTGATGCAGCATTAGCCTGGTTCGACACCGCGCTGCGAGGCGGCAATCTGAATTTCCTGCGCAGTAGCGTCTGCACCCTGCGGCAGGTTCAGGATGAGCGCTTGCTGCCTGTCCTGCGAGCCTATGAGCAACGGCTGACGTTCATGCAACTTCACCCTTAGCAAAGCCTTCGACGACTTTCCAGGGAATCAATGCAGCCTGCCCTGCTCACGACGGAACGCCCAAGCTCAATGTGCCTGCCCGATATTTTAAAGGACTTGAGAATGGTGGATCTTGTTGATAAATCGTTTATCGCTACCCTGTATTCAACCAAAGCCGGCCGTTCAGGACAGGTTGGCATCAGTGCACAACGTACCGAGTTTGATTTTGCAGAAAGTGGCTGGCTACAGATAGTGGGGCATGGGCTGCGGGTACGGCCGATCGATTTTCGTTTTCAGTTCGTTGAAGATCAAGGTGACCGGATTCATTACGACATTACCTGCGCATCCAGGGTCGATGGTTACCTGGGGAAGAAGCTGGGCAGAAGTAGTGGGGGCTATCTCGGCTTGTACGGTAAAAACGAAATTACCTTCTTCTGGAAAGTTCAGCCGCACGCAGAGTGGTACGGTCAGCAAGAACGCCACTTCATCCTGCGTGACTATGAGGGTCACGAGATAAAGAGCTACTACAACAATCGGGATGGCGACAGGTATTTGAATGCATATGAAGGTGCGCCATTGAGCTTCGCGGTCAGGATTAAGGAAGTCCTGTAGACCGTGCTCACGCATTGATAACCCCGATCACGCAGATGATGACCAGGGGAGCCCGGGGGCAATGATGCCCCCGGTTTTTTGTGTTACAGGTAGTAGGCTTTCAGCGGCGGGAAGCCGTTGAACTCCACCGCGCTGTAGCTGGTGGTGTAGGCGCCGGTCGACAGCCAGTACAGGCGGTCACCGATGGCCAGGTTCAGCGGCAGGCCGTATTTGTAGTGCTCGTACATGATGTCGGCGCTGTCGCAGGTGGGGCCGGCGATCACTACTTCTTCCATCTCGCCTTTCTTCTCGGTCCAGATCGGGAACTTGATCGATTCGTCCATGGTTTCGATCAGACCGGAGAATTTGCCGACATCGGTGTACACCCAGCGCTCGACGGCGGTACGCGATTTACGCGCCACCAGCACTACTTCACTGACCAGGATGCCGGCGTTGGCGATCAGCGAACGGCCTGGCTCGAGGATGATTTCTGGCAGGTCGTCACCGAAGTCTTCCTTGAGGAAACGGATGATTTCCTCGGCGTAGGTTTCCAGGCTGTTGGTGCGGGTGATGTAGTTGGCCGGGAAGCCGCCACCCATGTTGATCAGCTTGAGCTCGATGCCGTCTTCTTCTTTCAGGCGCTCGAAGATCACCTTCACTTTGGCGATGGCTGCATCCCAGACGCTGATGTCGCGCTGTTGCGAGCCCACATGGAACGACACGCCGTAAGGCACCAGGCCCAGGTCGCGGGCGAGGATCAACAGGTCCATGGCCATGTCGGTCTGGCAGCCGAACTTGCGCGACAGTGGCCAGTCGGCGGTGGTCGAGCCTTCGGTGAGGATGCGTACGTAGACTTTCGAGCCCGGGGCGGCCTTGGCGATGTTGCGCAGGTCGGCTTCGGAGTCGGTGGCGTACAGGCGCACGCCCTTCTCGTAGAAGTAGCGGATGTCCTTGGACTTCTTGATGGTGTTGCCGTAGCTGATGCGATCGGCGCTGACACCGCGGCCCATCACTTTGTCCAGCTCGTAGATCGAGGCGATGTCGAAGCTCGAGCCTTTTTCCTTGAGCAGGTCGATGATCTCAACGGCCGGGTTGGCCTTGACCGCGTAGTAGACCTTGGCGAATTCGAAACCGGCGCGCAGGTCGTCGTAGGCCTGGCTGATCATCTGCGTGTCGATGAGCACGAACGGGGTTTCTTGCTTGTCGGCGAAGGCCTTCATTTTCTGGAAGGTATCGCGCGCGAAGTAGTCTTCGACCTGAATCGACATGCTTAGGGACTCCATGGGCAAACTGAAAAAATAAGTGGCTGCAACTGAACGTCCTCCGTATCCCCACTTTGGTTCGCCTACTTCCCAAGGCATGTCGCCGAAAGCAAAAAGGTCAACCGTGCGTGATGAAGCGAGCTACGGGTGACCTTGCTGTCTCGTCGTCAGTACTTGAGCCGGATGGATCGTTTCCAGCATGGACGTTCGGCGCGAACTTTAGGACCTGAGGGGCTCGAGATCAACAAAAAATGTCGCGTTTTTGCACGCGTCCGTCGCCCCGGCTTGGCCAGCCACTTTCTAACCGACCCAGGTAAACAGTAGATGTTCAATTTGATGACAAAAGCGTTAAAAATACCGGTATACGCCGGGATCTATCGTAGAACACGCAAATGGATGCAATAGTCAAAGTTGGTGGCGAAAGTACGGGAAAAGGCTGTAACTTTGGCGGGCAATGAGGTGACGGCGTAACCATGAAACGAAGGCTGGCCGTTCATATTTTTTTCCGCTCTGACAGCCGATTATTTACACACATTTTCGTGATTTTTTTTCCACTCGGACGCTTCGTCGGCAGCGGTGATCTTCGATTGCCGGCCTTAATAAGAAACATTACTATTCGCGCCATTCCTCATCGCCTGCGAAGAGCTGTGCATCGTGTCGCGACACAAAGGCTTTCTCGACCACTACCATGAGCTGATCGGCACCTGGACGCGCAAATTGCGCAGTCGTCAGCAGGCCGAGGACCTGGCGCATGATGCGTTTGTGCGGGTACTGGAAAATGACCAGGCGGGGGTCGAACAACCGCGCGCCTATTTGCACCAGACCGCACGCAACATTGCCGTGGACGGTTACCGCCGTGAAGACCGCCGCCAGGCCCTGGAGCAGGACGCGTTCGAGCCGGGCATCGACGCCAGCGGCGATCCCGAGGCCTACATGAATGCCGTGGAGCTGGCCGACAGCGTCGAACGGGCCTTGGCCGAACTGCCGCTCAACTGCCGGCGGGTGTTCATCTGGCAGAAGCTCGAAGGCCTGACCCAGGCCGAGATCGCCGAGCGCATGGGCTTGACCAAGAACATGGTCGAAAAGTATATGATCCGCACGCTCCGGCATCTGCGTGAGCACCTGGATGTGTCGACGAGATGAGTCAGGCGAATGTTTTCATGAATCAGCAGGCGTGCCCGTGCGGCAACGAGACCGTGCGCGAGCAGGCAGCCCAGTGGTTTGCCCGCAGCCGCGATGGCGCGCTGGCGCCGGCGCAACAGGGCGAGTTGCAGCGCTGGCTGGCCGAGCACTCGCAGCATCAAGCTGAATTCGATCTGCTGGGCACGCTCTGGGGCGCAGCCGGGCAGGTGCCGCGTGCGCGTCTCGAAGCGCTGTGCCAGGCCGATCCGGTCAGCCAGTTGCCGCGTCGACGCTTTATTCGCCAGGCGCTGGCGGCCGGCATCGCGACCCTGGCGCTGGGGTTGGGCTGGTTTGGCTGGCAGCAGCATCAACTTGATTACCAGGGCCAACTGCAAACCGCCCTGGGCGAGCGGCGCCAACTCGACCTGCCGGATGGCTCACAGCTGGAGGTCAACGGTCGTACGCAACTGGTCGTGCAATTCAGCGCCGGTCAGCGGCATATCCAGTTGCGCCAGGGCGAGGTGATGTTCAGCGTCGCCCACGACAGCGCGCGGCCCTTCGTGGTCAGCACCGACAACGGCACGGTAACCGTGACCGGCACTCGTTTCGATGTGCGCCAGGACCCGGAGCAAACCCGTGTGGCGGTCGAAAACGGCTCGGTGCGGGTTGAAGGTCGCGATGCTTCCAAGGCTTTGCTGAGCGCAGGCCTGGGGGCGCATATCGATGCTCGCGGCCAGGTGACGGCTCCCTATGCGGTAGATACCGCAGCTGTGACCGCCTGGCGCAAGGGCAAGCTGGTGTTCAACGACGCGCCGCTCAGCGAGGTGGTCAAGGAAGTCTCGCGCTACCGCGAGCAGCCCCTGCGTGTCGCCCCCGGCAAAATTGCCGCGCTGCGCCTGAGCAGTACCTTCAACGCCGACGACACCGACGCCTTGCTGCGGGCGCTGCCGAGCATCCTGCCGGTGGCGATCAAGGCCCATGCCGACGGCTCCCGCGAAATAATCGCAAAATAAATTCAGGTTTTTTTCCAGTTGTTCGTCTTCCTGGCCAACTGCAACTGCCAAGCATTTCCATTTGCATGGCATTGACATTTATATGGACCCTCAGGACCTCTCGACGACGTGAACAACAACAACGTTTCCCCGCGTTCTTCCCGCTGGTTGCCCCTGGCCCTGGCACTGGCTGTCAGTGGCGGTATCGCCAGCACTTATGCCGCCCCGGCACCAGCCAGCATCCAGATCCAGGCCCAACCGCTGGCTTCGGCCTTGAGCCAACTGGGCCAGCAGACGTCGCTGCAACTGTTCTTCAGCCCCGAGCTGGTGGCCGGCAAGCAGGCACCAGCGGTCTCCGGCAACCTGCAACCGGAAGAGGCGCTGCGGGCGTTGCTTGAGGGCAGCGGCCTGACTTATGAAATTTCTCAGGGCACCGTGGTCCTGCACCCGGCGCAAAGCGCCGGCACACTGACCACCGGCAGCCTCGAGCTGGCACCCACCGACGTCAAAGTCGTCGGTGACTGGCTGGGCAGCGCCGAAGAAACCGTGGTCCACAGCCATCCCGGTGCGCGTACCGTGGTGCGCCGCGAGGCGATGATCGAGCAGGGCGCCTTGAACGTACGCGATGTGCTGCGCGGCGTGCCGGGTGTGCAGGTGCAGGACTCCAACGGTACCGGCGGCAGCGACATCGCCCTGAACGTTGGTGTACGCGGCCTGACCTCACGGCTGTCGCCACGCTCCACGGTATTGATCGATGGCATCCCGGCAGCCTTTGCGCCTTACGGCCAGCCACAACTGTCGATGGCGCCGATCTCGTCCGGCAACCTCGACAGCATCGACGTGGTGCGCGGTGCTGGGTCGGTGCGCTACGGCCCGCAGAACGTCGGCGGGGTGATCAACTTCGTCACCCGGGCCATTCCCGAGAAAGCCACCGGCGAGCTGTCGACGACGATGGAAACCTCCCGCCATGGCGGCTGGAAGCACATCGAATCGGCCTTCCTCGGCGGCACTGCCGACAATGGCCTGGGTGCGGCGCTGCTGTACTCCGGGGTCAACGGCAACGGTTATCGCAGCAGCAACAACGACAACGATATCGATGACGTGTTGCTCAAGACCCATTGGGCGGTGACCGACAGTGACGAATTCTGGCTCAACTTTCATTACTACGACGCCAAGGCCGACATGCCCGGTGGCCTGACCCAGGCCCAGTTCGACGATGATCCGTACCAGTCCGACCGCGACTACGACACCTTCAGCGGCCGGCGCAAGGACGTGTCGTTCAAGTACCTGCGCCAGATCGACGACGTCACCCAGTTCGAAGTGCAGACCTACTACACCGACAGCTTCCGCGGCAGCAGCATCGCAGCCCGTGACCAGAAGACCCTGTCGTCGTACCCGCGCAGCTACCACACCTTCGCCATCGAGCCGCGGCTGTCGCGGATCTTCTTCGCAGGCCCGACCACTCAGGAAGTCAGCGTTGGTTACCGCTACCTGAAAGAAGCGATGCACGAACAGTCGACCCGCCTGGCGCTGATCAACAATGTCCCGACCGTGACCCCGGGCTCCGACGGCCATGTCTTCCAGGACCGCACCGGTGGCACTGAAGCCAGCGCCTACTACATCGATGACAAGATCGATGTCGGCAACTGGACCATCACCCCGGGGATCCGTTTCGAGCACATCAACACCGACTGGCATGAGCGCCCGGTGCGTGGTACCAACGGCGTGCCGGTGCAGGAAAAGAACCGCAGCGTGACCAGCAACGAGCCGCTACCGGCGCTGAGCGTGATGTATCACCTGTCGGATGAATGGAAGCTGTTCGCCAACTACGAGACCTCGTTCGGCAGCCTGCAGTACTTCCAGCTCGGCCAGGGTGGCAGTGGCGACCAGACCGCCAACGGCCTGCAGGCCGAGAAAGCCAAGACCTATGAAGTCGGCACCCGCTACAACAACGGTACCTGGGGTGGTGAGCTGACCGCGTTCTACATCGACTTCGATGACGAGTTGCAGTACATCAGCAACGACATCGGCTGGACCAACCTTGGCGCCACCAAGCACCAGGGTATCGAAGCCTCCATGCACTACGACCTGTCGGGGCTCGACCCGCGTCTGCAGGGCCTGAGTGCCAATGCCGGGTTCACCTACACCCGGGCCACCTATGAAGGCGAGATCCCCGGCTTCAAGGGCCGTGACTTGCCGTTTTATTCGCGGCAAATCGTCAATGCCGGGCTGCGCTATGAGATCAATCGCTGGACCTGGAACCTCGATGCCTACGCTCAATCGAAACAACGCGCACCGGGCACCGGCATGAATGCCGACGGCAGCTTCAACGGCAATTACATCACCGAACCGAGTGCCGATGGCCAGTACGGCGACATTCCTGGTTACGTGACCTGGGCGGCGCGCGGTGGTTACGACTTCGGCAAGGAACTGTCGAACCTCAAGCTCGCGGCCGGGGTGAAGAACATCTTCGACAAGCAGTACTACACCCGCTCCAGCGACAACAACTCGGGGATCTACCTGGGCGAGCCGCGCACCTTCTATGTGCAGGCCAGTGTAGGTTTCTGAGACCTGATCGCGGGGCAAGTCGGGTCGCCGCACCGCCGCTCCCACATGTAGGAGCGGCGGTGCGGCGACCCGACTTGCCCCGCGATGCTTTTCAGCGTTACGCGACCGCTTCGGCCGGCGACACAATGCTGGTCTTGCCCCCCCGCGACCGCCCCGAGCTCAGGTAAGCGGCGATCGATTCCTGGGTCACTTCGCCGAGGAACACCTGCTCGGCGTCCAGCACCGGCAACCATGAGCGATTGAACTCGTACATCCGCGACAGCAGGATGCGCAGGTGCTCATCGTGCGAGGCGGTGGCGTTGAAGGTGCGCAGAAAATCAACGCAGCTGCCTTGCTGGCGATGCAGGTCGCGACGACGCACGTAACCCATGGCCTTGTTCTGCCCATCGGTGACCACCACGTAGCGGCGATCATGTTCGTCCATCAGCTCCAGGGCGTCGGCCACTGGCGTTTCCGGGCTGACCGACGGCGCGTTGTCGGCGGCGTCTTCGGCACGCACCAGCAACAGGCGCTTGAGGGTGCTGTCCTGGCCAACGAAGTTGCTGACGAAGTCGTCGGCAGGGTGCGCCAGCAGGGTGTCCGGGTGGTCGATCTGGATCAGCTTGCCGGCACGGAAAATCGCAATCTTGTCACCCAGCTTGATCGCCTCGTCGATGTCGTGGCTGACCATGATCACGGTCTTGTTCAGCGCCCGCTGCATCTCGAAGAACTCGTTCTGGATCATCTCGCGGTTGATCGGGTCGACCGCACCGAACGGCTCGTCCATCAGCAGCAAGGGCGCTTCGGCGGCCAGGGCGCGGATCACGCCGATACGCTGTTGCTGGCCACCGGACAACTCACGCGGGTAGCGTTGCAGGTATTGCTTGGGCTCGAGCTTGATCATGCTCATCAACTCGCGGGCGCGCTCGTGGCATTTTTGCTTGTCCCAGCCGAGCAGGCGCGGGACCACGGTGATGTTCTCCTCGATGGTCATGTTGGGGAACAGACCGATCTGCTGGATCACGTAGCCGATGCGCCGGCGCAGGGTCACTTCATCAAGGCCGGTGGTGTCTTCGCCGTTGATCAGCACCTTGCCCGAGGTCGGCGCAATCAAGCGGTTGATCATTTTCAGCGTGGTGCTCTTGCCGCAACCGGAGGGGCCGAGGAACACGCAGATCTCGCCTTCGTTGACGGTCAGGCTGACCGAGTCGACGGCTTTGACGTCTTTGCCGTTGGCGTGGAAGGTCTTGCTGAGGTTCTGAAGTTCGATCATGGGCGCAGTCCTTTTGGAGTCAGGGAGCGTTGCAGGGCTTGCAGCAGCAGGTCGGCGAAGATGGCCAGGAGGCTCACCAGCACGGCGCCGACCAGCAGCATCGACATGTCGCTGCGGCTGATGGAGGTGAGGATGAGCACGCCCAGGCCACCGGCGCCGATGGTCGCGGCGATGGTCATGACGCCGATGTTCATGACCACGGCGGTGCGCACGCCGGCAAGGATTACCGGTACGGCGATGGGCAGCTCGACCATGCGCAGGCGCTGGCCGAAGGTCATGCCGATGCCGCGGGCGGCTTCACGAATACCCGGTTCGACATTGGTCAGGGCCAGGTAGGTGTTGCGCAGGATCGGCAACAGCGAATAGAGGAACACCGCGGTGATTGCCGGCAGCGGCCCCAGGCCCTGGCCGAACTTGGAGTAGAACGGCAGCAACAGGCCGAACAGGGCGATCGAGGGGATGGTCAGCAGCACCGTGGCGCTGGCCTGCAGGGGGCCGGCGAGGGCCGGGAAGCGGGTCATGAGGATGCCCAGCGGCACGCCGAAGACAATCGCCAGGCTGACGGCGATGCCGACCAGGGTGATGTGCTGCCAGGTCAGGTGCAGTACCTGGGCCCAGTCGAGGTGGGTAAAGGTATCGAGCATGTTATGGCTGCTCCTGTGCAGGTGGGTGCTGGCGCAGGTACTCGGCGGCGACTTTGCCCGGGCTCTGGTGTTCGACATCGACCTTGGCGTTGAGCTGGCGCATGGTCTCGTCGTCGAGTTGTTCGGCCAGCGGTTTGAGCAGGCTGGCCAGTTGCGGGTTGGCGTCGAGCACGGCCTTGCGCACTACCGGGGCTGCGGTGTAGTCGGGGAAGTAGTGCTTGTCGTCTTCCAGCAGCTTGAGGTCGAAGGCGCTCAGGCGCCCGTCGGTGGTGTACACCAGGCCACTGAACACCTGGCCGTTGCGCAGCGCGGTGTAGACCAGGCCGGCGTCCATCTGGCGGATGTCGCGGCGGGTCAGTTGCAGGTCGTAGGTTTCGGTCAGGCCCACCAGGCCGTCGGGGCGGTTGGCGAACTCGGTGTCCAGGGCCACCACGTGGGTGCGGTCCTTCTCGTCGCGCAGCACCTGGTTCAGCTCACTGATGCTGTTGACCTGCGGGTACAGGTCGGCGACCTTGCGCGGCAGCGCCAGGGCGTAGGTGTTGCTGAACTTCGACGGCGTCAGCCAGATCAGGTCTTTTAGTGCATCCAGCTCCTTGACCCTGGCGTAGGTGGCCGCTGCGCTGGGCATGCGTTCGTCGATGTGGTTGTAGGACACCAGCGAAACACCGGTGTATTCCCAGACCATGTCCAGCTGCCCGGTTTCGTGGGCGCTGCGGGCCAGGTTGCTGCCCAGGCCGCCGGTGATGCGCACGTCAAAGCCGTGCTGGTTGAGGTACTGGGCGGTGATTTCAGCCAGTACCGTTTGCTCGGTGAAGACCCGCGCACCGAGGCGGATCACAGGTTTGTTCGCGGCCTGGGCAAATCCTGCGAACAGCAGGGCCGCGCCCAACAACAAGGCGATTCTTTTCATGACAGTTCCTTCGCTTAGTGGGCCAGGCCGCGTTCAAGCCAACGGCGGCTGGACTGCGCCACCAGGGCGTCGAGCAGCAGGGCGAGCAGGGCGGTGCAGGCAGCGCCAAGCAGCAGTTGCGGCTGATTGTTCAGGGCAATGCCGGGAAAAATCAGGCTGCCCAGGCTGTTGGCGCCGATCAGGAACGACAGCGGTGCGGTACCGACGTTGATCGCCAGGGCCACCCGCACACCGCCGACGATGATCGGCACGGCGTTGGGCAACTCGACACGCCAGAGGGTCTGGCCCGGGGTCATGCCGATGCCGGTGGCGGCTTCCTTGAGCGAGGCGGGTACGTTTTTCAGGCCTTCGTAAGTGTTGCGCACGATTGGCAGGAGGGAAGCGAGGAACAGCGCGAAGATCGCGGGACCGGCGCCAATGCCCAGGAAACTCAGGGCAATGGCCAGAACGGCCAGAGGGGGGATGGTGTTGCCAATGTTGAAAAACTGCATGAAGCGTTCGGCGCGGTCGACCCGGTGCGGTCGACTCAAGGCAATCCCGGCGGGTATGCCCACGGCTAACGCCGCCACCATCGACAGCAACACCAGCATCAGGTGCGCTTGCAGATAGAACCACAGATCGGCGCGGTAGTGCGCGATCGTATCGATGCCGATCCAGTGGATCAGCAGGGCCAGGATGACGAGCACGAAGGCACATCCCATCAGCCCCTTGCCATAGCTTTTAGCCACAGGCGGACTCCTTTTGTTGTCGGCGAACACACTCCCGTGGCGGCCACCATTCCAGGCGGCAGGCAGTGTGATCGCGATAAGCAGCGCGTTGTCCGGAAACGGAGCGGAACACGCCATAAGCGAAGCCTCGTCAGGCTCGTAGTGCCGGTGAAACCAACCCTGACGAACGGTCATGACCGATTGCGTATCAGGGCAGTGGACGCCTCCACAGCCGTAAAGGTTCCCATCTGAAGCGGCATTTGGCCAGCGTTAATCCCTGAAACACGAGGAACTTCGCACGAAAAAACCGGGCATTTCCTTCCTGGTGTTATTGAAGCGCCTGCTATCAGGCCGTCCGTCATAAAGCTCAGCATTGCAGCGGAAAATTCATGATAGTCGCTTGAGGGAATATTCCTCTGGAGGTATTTTGTTGTCATGGTCAATCAGCTTCTGTGCCGAGTTTCGGCGGGTGGCTTTTGCGTTCGATCCCAAGCGTCGCGCCGTTATCCTGGTTGCGGGTGACAAGGCCGGAGTCAGCCAGCAACGGTTTTATCGAAATTTGATTCGGCGCGCCGATGAGCGCTTCGACAGGTATCTGTCAGGAGGTGAAGAACATGTCTAGAACACTTGATGAAGTCATCTACAGTCTTTCCCCCGAACGAAGGGCGCGTGTCGAACAACGCGGGCGTGAGTTGATCCGCGAGGAAATGACCCTGCAGGCGTTGCGCAAACAGCTGGAGTTGACTCAGGAAGGAATGTCCAAGCGGCTGGAGGTAGGTCAGGCGAATATTTCCAAGATTGAAAAACGTAGCGATATGTTGATCTCGACTCTGCGTAGCTATGTCGAGGCAATGGGTGGAACACTCGAGCTGGTTGCACACATGCCAGACCGCGGGCCTGTCACTCTTGAGGGCTTCACTGAAAATTTGCCTGGACACAAGTAGCCTACACTTCGTTTCGCGCGACAGGCGGAGGCCTCAGGCTTTGGTCCCCGTTCGACTTCGGGTATGATACTGGCCCTTTTTGAATCACCTGCCAGGCGATTTCCCATGACCAACCAGGCCGCCGAAGTCGCGAAACGCCGCACCTTCGCCATTATTTCCCACCCCGATGCGGGTAAGACCACCATCACCGAGAAGCTGTTGCTGATGGGCAAGGCGATTGCCGTTGCCGGTACGGTGAAATCGCGAAAGTCCGACCGCCATGCCACCTCCGACTGGATGGAAATGGAGAAGCAGCGTGGTATCTCCATCACCACCTCGGTGATGCAGTTCCCCTATCGCGAGCACATGATCAACCTGCTCGACACCCCGGGCCACGAAGACTTCTCGGAAGATACCTACCGCACCCTGACCGCCGTCGACTCGGCGCTGATGGTGCTCGACGGCGGTAAGGGCGTCGAGCCGCGGACCATCGCCCTGATGGACGTCTGCCGGCTGCGCGACACGCCGATCGTCAGCTTCATCAACAAACTCGACCGTGACATCCGCGACCCGATCGAACTGCTCGACGAAATCGAAGCGGTATTGAAGATCAAGGCGGCGCCGATCACCTGGCCGATCGGTTGCTACCGCGACTTCAAGGGCGTGTATCACCTGGCCGGCGACTACATCATTGTCTACACCCCGGGCCACGGCCACGAGCGCACCGAGGTGAAGATCATCGAGAAGCTCGACTCCGATGAAGCCCGTGCCCACCTGGGCGACGAATACGAGCGCTTCCTCGAGCAGCTGGAGCTGGTACAGGGCGCCTGCCACGAATTCGACCAAGACGAGTTCATGCGCGGCGAGCTGACCCCGGTGTTCTTCGGTACCGCGCTGGGCAACTTCGGTGTCGACCATGTGCTCGATGCCGTCGTCGACTGGGCACCACGCCCGCTGCCGCGCGAGGCCAACGAGCGCGCTGTCGAGCCGACCGAAGAGAAGTTCAGCGGTTTCGTGTTCAAGATCCAGGCGAACATGGACCCCAAGCACCGCGACCGTATCGCCTTCATGCGTATCTGCTCCGGCCGTTACGAAAAAGGCATGAAGATGCGCCATGTGCGCACCGGCAAGGACCTACGTATCGGCGATGCGCTGACCTTCTTCTCCTCCGAGCGTGAGCAACTGGAAGAGGCCTGGGCCGGCGACATCATTGGCTTGCACAACCACGGCACGATCCAGATCGGTGACACCTTCACCGAAGGCGAGGCCCTGGGCTTCACCGGTATTCCGCACTTCGCCCCGGAGCTGTTCCGCCGCGTGCGCCTGAAAGACCCGCTCAAGTCCAAGCAACTGCGCCAGGGCCTGCAGCAGTTGGCCGAAGAAGGCGCGACCCAGGTGTTCTTCCCCGAGCGCAGCAACGACATCATCCTCGGCGCCGTCGGTGTGCTGCAGTTCGATGTGGTCGCCAGCCGCCTGAAGGAAGAGTACAAGGTCGAGTGTGCCTACGAGCCGATCACCGTCTGGTCGGCGCGCTGGATCAGCTGCGAGGACAAGAAGAAGCTTGAGGAATTCAAGAACAAGGCCGTGGAGAACCTGGCCATCGACGGCGGTGGTCACCTGACCTACCTGGCCCCGACCCGGGTCAACCTGGCGCTGATGGAAGAGCGCTGGCCGGATGTGAAGTTCCGCGCTACCCGCGAGCATCATTGATTGCCCGACCCCGCCGCTTCTGGGTGGCGGGGTCGCCTCCTTTCAAGGGTGCATTTCTGCGCCCAACCGGTAGATCAGCAATGCCAGGCTGTCGGCATTGAACAGCATGATCTGCGCGCGTTTTTCGCTGTCACTCAGGAACACCTGACGAGCTTGCTGCAGATCCTGCGCGCCAGTGATCTTCAGGATCAGTTTCTTGCCTTTGCGATCGCTGCGACGCAAGTCGCGCAGCCTGCCGGCGTCTTCATCGTACAACGTGAACAACTTGTTCATTGGCTTCATGGCGCTGAAGCCGCTTTCGTGGGCGCGTTCCAGCCAGGCGCGCTCGGGGCCGGGGATCAGCCAGTCGGCGTACGGGGCAACACCCAGGGTGTAGGTGATGTCGCGGGTCTGGCAGGCCAGGTGAGACAGTTCATGCAGCAAGGTAAAGGCGCGGGTGAGGTTGGCGGCTGCCGGCTGGGCGTATCGGCGTTGTAGCGGCAACTGGTTGATGGTCGGGTTGTCGAAGAAGGCGTCGAGCAGAAAGATCTGCCGGCTGCGGTCGGCCGGGTTGACGAAGGCGCTGGCATCGATAGGCGCACCGACTCTGCTGCCCATGACATAGCGAGTCGAATGGGCGGGTGAGTAGTTACGCGACAACAGCAGCGTCAGCAGTTTTTCTATCGGCCTGCTGACTTGCAGCAGAAGTGTGTCGGATACATCCGCGACGTTGAAGAAGTCCCTGAGGACCCTGGCCGTTTGCAGGGGTAGCTGGCGGGCTGTGGTGCGGCTGATGTTGAAGTGGCAGTTCACCAGGTAGGTTACTGCAGTATCGTGCGCTTCGCGGATCAGGTTGCCGCGATAAGGGTTTACGCGCTGGATCTGTGGCATGCCAACTGCGAGTATCGCGATCTGTTCCCGGGAGACGACCCGACGGGTATGGCGGCCGCTGAGGTCGCTCAGCACACCGCCGGCTTCGACCGGTTGCGGGCGTTCGGGCGCCGGGCTGCTCTCCTGATTTTTCCAGAACTTCTCCAGCGATTCGACCCCGACGGCGTCTTTGCCAACCAGCAGGCCCTGCACCAGCGCCGCGCAGAGTTCGGCCAGTGACTGGCTCCAGTTGCTGCGGTCGGCTTTTTCCAGGGTTTGCAGCACACTGGTTTCGGTCTGGAAAATACCCAGCAGCGTGCCCAGCCTGCCCGGCAGAAACAGGCTGGCTTGCAACCACAGCTGACCGAGCAGGTTCTTCAAGGTTTGCCAGCGCGCCTCTTCGAGGGTCACCAGCTGGGCGTGGGCCATGTCCTGGAGCATCTGGGCGTTATCCACGAACAGTTGCTTGAACAGGTTGCCCGCGATCGGACGCCAGGCCAGGGTGATGGGGCCGGGGCGGGAAAACGGCAGGTCGAAATCCGATTCCACACTAAATGGCAGGTGTGGCTCTTCAAAGCCGCCGCGCCCATAGCGTTGGCGCATCTGCGCTGGCATACGCCCGAGCAGCAAGGCCTGCAACGCTGGCGTGGTCCTGATCTTTTTCAGCAGGTCGCGGCTATCGGCAAATTGCCGATAGGCCTGGCGGCTGTCGTAAGGGCTGTACAGCACCAGCGGGCCCGCCTGCTGATTACCGATCAGGTACAGGCCAGGCACCGGGTCCGGTTCAAGCCCGCTATCGGCCACCAACAGCAGTGGTGTCATGTGCTGTGTGCGGTCTTCTGGCAGTTCCAGTACCTGGGTAACCGTCTGTAGCGCTGCGCCATCGAGCTCGCCCTTGAGGCGGGCACGCCAGGCCGCTTCGAGCATTTGCCCGGGCAGTTGCCGGCAGAAGGTTGCCAGGCGCCGGGCATAGTCGGGGTCGTGTTCGGCGAATTTCTGCTGCAGCAGGCGCTGGTAGTGGCCGCCAATATCCAGCGCCTTGGCCACCTTGCGAACATACTGGCTGCGCAAGGTGGGTGGCAGCAGCTCACCCTTCTGGTCGGTCACCAGGGTGATTGCGTTGTCCCAGTCGCGGTAATGATCGAGCGCATAGTCAACCAGGGACTGGCGATGGCGCACGTAGCTGGCCGGCAGTGACAAGGGGATTTCCCCGGGCAGTGGCGGCGCAGTGATCCAGCGGTTGGTGGTGACCTGGATATCTTCAGGCCGGTAGTGGCCGGGGCCGAAATCCTGGTCCAGGCGCTGCTGCAGTTGTTCGCGGGCATAGGTGTCGATTTCGGGGATATCGAACAGGTAATCATCGTTTGCGCCCAGCAGGTTTCTGGCCAACACGCGCAAGTAGGCATGTTGATCTTCTACCGAGGCCTGGCGCAGCCACTCGGGTGCATGGGCTGCAACAGCCTTTGCCCTGGCGCGATCCTGCAGGTCGCGCAGGACTGCGCCAATGGCATCGGTTTCGCTGATATAGCGGTTGAAGGCCTTGACCACGTTGCCCGGCAGGCGCGCAGCGATGGCCCGGTCGTACAGGGCCAGAATCCGCGCCCGCCGAGAGGGCAGTGCAGCAGGCGCAAAGGCAACGTCCAGGCGTTCGGCCAGCGTGCCGAGCAGGGCCAGCAATTGCTGCTGGTAGTCTTGGCTCAACTGCTCGTCGCGCATCAATACCGCTTGCAGTTGCCCGCGAAGGTGCTGGCGCAAGCGTCTGGCGCTATGGCCGAGCAAGGCCGGCGGGAGCAACGGCAAGGGGGTCGGCAGTTCAGCCGCGGTGGTGGCGCTGGCACGCCATTGGCTGTTATCGGCGGGGTGCCAGATCAGTTCGAGCAGCGACAGGACCGGGGTACTGCGGCCCTCCGGTTGCACGCTGATGGCGTGCAGGGGAGGGGCTTTGTGCAGAAAGCTGGACAGTTCTTGCTTGAGCAGTGCCCGGGTGACTGAGCTGAGGCTCGGGCGCTGGGCGAGCATGGCCTGGTACTCCTGGGCCAATTGTCCGACCTGGGTTTGCATCGATTGCGCATCCAGGCTGGCGTTGCCGAGGGTGCGGGCAAGTTGCTGCAATGTGGCGGTCGAGGGCGCTGCTTGCTGGGTGTGCAGGGGGGCGGCCTGGTCGGCAAGGCGATCATTGATCGTCAACATCAGGCTGTCGAACAGCGGCGCAGCCAGCAGATTGACCTGAAAATCCACAGCAGGTTGGCGCTGCAGTAACTGCTGTTGCGCCTGTGGTGCGTAACGCAGCACTGTTGCCATCAGCGCAGGTTGATCCTGCAGGCCCAGCAGCGTCTGCTTGGCCTGGCGCCGATCGGCAAAGCGTTGCAGGCCGATGTCGGGGTTGTAGATGAACACTTCGGGCCAGTCGGGGCGGCTCAGCAGAAAGGTGGTGTCCAGGGCTATGGCCTGGCCATCGCCAGTCACCGCATCCAGGCGGTCGGCGCGCAGCGCCGGGTCGTCGCCCAGTCGTTGCAGGGATTGTCGTTGCGCGGCGCTCAGCGGTTGCCTGGCGTCGAGGTGCTCGAGGTGACGTAAAAAACCTGCGCGCAGGGCATCAGGATGAAAGTAGGGCAGGTTGGCCAACGGCATGAAAGTTTCCCGGCGGTACAAGGCAGCCGGGGGCCGATCCCCGCGGCAATCACTGGAGATTGCCGCGGGTAAGCAGGGCCGGGGCGTTACTTATATCAATTGCCGGCCTTGATGCTGGTCCAGATGCGCGTGCGGATGCGGTCGATCTTGGCTGGCATCGCCTCCAGTGCGTAGAGCTTGCCGAGCATCTCGTCGCTCGGGTAAATCATGGTATTGGCTTTGAGCGCCGGGTCGACCAGGGTGTCGGCCTTGAGGTTGCCGTTGGCGTACTGCACATGGTTGCTGATGTTGGCCATCACCTCGGGCTGCAACAGGTAGTTCATGTAGGCGTAACCGGCTTTTTCGTCCGGGGCATCAGCCGGCATGGCGACCATGTCGAACCACATCGGCGCGCCTTCCTTGGGAATCGAGTAGCCGACCTTCACGCCGTTGTTGGCTTCTTCGGCGCGGTTCCTGGCTTGCAGCACGTCGCCGGAGAAGCCCACCACCACGCAGATATCGCCATTGGCCAGGTCGCCGGTGTACTTGGAGGAGTGGAAGTAGCTGATGTACGGGCGCACCTTCATCAGCAGTTGCTTGGCCTTGTCGTAATCCTCGGGCTTCTGGCTGTGGTGTGGCAGGCCCAGGTAGTTGAGGGCGATCGGCAACAGCTCCGGGCCGTTGTCGAGCACCGCCACGCCGCAGCTTTTCAGCTTGCTGATGTACTCGGGCTTGAAGATCAGGTCCCAGGAATCCAGCGGGGCGTTGTCGCCGAGCACCGCCTTGACCTTGTCGATGTTGTAGCCGATCCCGGTGCTGCCCCACAGGTAAGGGAAGCCGTACTGGTTGCCCGGGTCGTTGACCTCCAGGGCCTTGAGCAGCACCGGGTTGAGGTTCTTCCAGTTGGGCAGCTGGGTCTTGTCCAGTTGCTTGAGCGCCTTGCCCTGGATCTGCCGGGCCATGAAGTGGTTGGAGGGGAACACCACGTCGTAGCCGGAGTTGCCGGTCATCAGCTTGCCGTCGAGGGTTTCGTTGCTGTCGAACACGTCGTAGGTCGGCACGATGCCGCTAGCCTGCTGGAAGTTCTTGAGGGTGTCGGGGGCGATGTAGCTGGACCAGTTGTAGATCTTTACCGAGTCGGCCGCCTGGGCGACGGAGGCGGCCAGCAACACAGGTGCGAAGAGCAATGGGCGCATGTCTGGATTCCTTGCTTGGTCTGTTTTTTATCGAAGGAGGCAGGCGATCAAATGATCAGAAAATCAGCACATAGGTTTTGCGCACGGTCTCCTGGATGTCCCAGATACCGGTGCTGTTGGCCGGCAGCATGATCGCGTCGCCGGCTTCGATGGTCAGCGGCTCGCCGCCATCCGGGGTGAAAGTGCAGCGGCCCTTGATGAAGTGGCAGAACTCCTGCTGGACGATCTGCCGGCGCCAGCGCCCCGGGGTGCATTCCCAGATGCCGGTTTCGACGCCGTCGCTGCGCTCGACGCTGGTGACCGAGGCGATCGAGACCGGCTCGCCGAGTGGCACCGCCACCGGGTTGGATTCGGCCAGGGTGACACTGTCGGTGTTCTTGAACTGGGTAATGCTCATAGCGGTGGATCCTGTGCAGGGGGTTCAAAAAGTCAGCGCATGAAACCTTCCATGAAGTCCGCTACGCCGCTGGCCAGGCGTCGGCGCCAGGGGGCGCTGGCCGGGTTGGCGAGGGTCTGGTCTTCATGGACAAAACTCTTGATGATCGCGTTGTAGCCCAGCCAGCGGCAGGGTTCCGGCTCCCAGCCGGGCAGGCTGTGCAGGGCGCGGTCGTGGCTGGCCCAGGGCTGCTCGGTGAGCGGGCTGCGCCGCTCGAGGATCAGCTCGGCCAGGGTCCGCCCGCCGAGGTTGCTGGCGCCAACGCCTTCGCCGCCATAGCCACCGGCCAGGGCGATGCCCTGTTTGCGGTCACAGAACATGTGCGGCTGGAAGCGCCGGGCCATGCCCAGGTTGCCGCCCCAGGCGTGGGTGATCCTGACCTTCTGCAACTGTGGGAACAGCTCGCCGAACAGGTAGCGGCGCAGTTCGATTTCGCTGTCGGTGAGGTCGAAGTTGTCGCGCAGGCGGCCGGCAAAGCGATAGCCGCCGCGGGCGCCGAACACCAGGCGGTTGTCCAGGCTGCGCTGGCCATAGGTGACCTGGCGGCTGTTCTCGCTGAAGGCCTGGCCATGGTTGAGGCCGATCTGCTCCCAGACCTGTTCGGGCAGTGGCTCGGTGGCCACCAGCAGGCTTTGCACCGGCATCTGGTAGCGCCCCAGCGGCGGCAGGTTGACCGAGTAGCCTTCGACTGCTGGCACCAGCCACTGGCATTTGATCCGTGCCTGCAAGGTGCGTGCTTCACCGGAACGCCACTGGGTTACGGGGCTGTTCTCATAGAGCTTCACGCCCATGGCCTCTACCGTGCGGGCCAGGCCGCGCACCAGTTTGGCCGGCTGGATTGTGGCGACATTGGGGTTGAAGATCGCGCCATAGGGGCGGCTGATACGCAGCTGCGATGCCAGCTCATCGGGGCTTAGCCAGCGGTAGTCGGCTTCGTTCAGGCCCTGCTTGTAGAGCTTGTTCAGATACGCGCGCAGGCTGGTTTCCTGCTCGGGGTAGCGCGCGGCGCAGTACAGCACGCCGCCCTTGCGGTAGTCGCAGTCGATGCCTTCGCGTTCGAGCACCTGGGCCACTTCATCGGGAATGCCGTGCAACAGGTCATAGGCGGCGCGCCGCTGCTCGGGCGTGCTGCCGGCGAGCAGGCGGTCTTCACCGAGCAGGTTGCCCATCAGCCAGCCGCCATTGCGTCCGGAGGCGCCGAAGCCTGCAATCTGCGCTTCGACGATGGCGATGTTCAGCTGTGGTGCCAGGCGCTTGAGGTAGTAGGCGGTCCACAGCCCGGTGTAGCCGGCGCCGATGATGCAGACGTCGACGTCCAGGTCCTGTTGCAGCGCCGGGCGTGCGCTCAACGGCTCATCGAGTTGGTCCATCCACAGGCTGATACTGCGCCATGCCAGCATTGTTCGGCTCCACATCGGTAACGGTCTGTGGCGATCCTAGAAGCTTGCGGGGCGCTGTGTCTTACGTGCGTGCACGCAGAGAATTCTGCTTCACGTAGGCCTTGGGCGACAGGCCGGTGTGCTGGCGGAAACTTTTGTAGAACGCCGACAGCGAATTGAAACCGGCAGCAAAGGCCAGCTCGTCGATGCGTGCAACCGTGGCGGTGGCGCCGAGGCTGGTGAGCAGGTGCTGCAGGCGTGCCTGGTTGACGTAGCGGTAGAAGCTCTGGCCGAGCACCTGGTTGAGCAAGTAGGAGATCTGGTTGCGGCTGTAGCCGCTTTCGCGGGCCACCCGTTGCAGGTCCAGCTCCGGGTCGAGGTAGGGCTGCTGGCGCTGGAAGTACTGCTCCAGGTCCTGGGCCATGAAGCTCAGCTGGCGTGGTGACAGGCCCAGGCGGCTGGCGGCCGGGCGCAGGTCATTGTGGCCAGTGTCCTGGCTGGGCGCGCGGACCAGCGAGGCGTACTCGTTGACCCGCCAGATCAGGCCGTCGCGCACGGTGATCGCTTCGCTGGCCTGGAACGCCACCAGGCCTTCGCCACCGCGCAGGGTAACCTGGTACTGGATGAAGGCGGTGCAGCCATCGACGCGGATGCGGTCGCTGTGGACGATGTCTTCACCGGCTTCGCGGGGCATGCTCACACGCACGTATTCGCGCAGCTCATCGAGGTGCAGGACGCGGTTCTGGAAATAGTCGTTGTACTGGATATCGGGGTGATACAAGGCCATGACCCCGTCGAGGTCGCGATGCTTCCAGCACAGGTGGTAGCGCAGGACGGTGGCGGCGGTTTCCGGGGTTTGCTCCGGGCCGTCGGGGATCGAGGATGGGGTCATTGACTGATAGTGATGGAGGGGCCAATCGCGGGTCAAGTCGAGGCGTCGCACCGCCGCTCCCACACAGTGCACTGTGGGAGCGGCGGTGCGACGCCTCGACTCGACCCGCGATGCGGTTACAGGAACTGCTCGGCGTAATGGCACGCCACCTGCCGCGTCCCCACCTGCCTGAACGCCGGTTCCTCGGCAGCACAGCGCTCGGTGGCATACGGGCAGCGTTTGTGGAAGGCACAGCCAGGCGGCGGGTTCAGCGGGTTGGGCAGCTCGCCGGAAATCTTGATCTTCGGCTTCAGCGGGTCCGGATGAATGGTCGGCGTGGCCGACAGCAAGGCCTGGGTGTAAGGGTGCAGCGGCTTGCTGTAGATGTCCTCCTTGGGGCCCATTTCCGCCGGCCGGCCCAGGTACATCACCAGCACCTGGTCTGCCACGTGGCGCACTACTGCGAGGTTGTGGGAGATGAACACGTAGGCAGTATTGAACTCCTTCTGCAGGTCCATGAACAGGTTCAGCACCTGGGCCTGGATCGATACGTCGAGGGCCGACGTCGGCTCATCGGCCACCAGTACTTTCGGTTGCAGCATCATCGCCCGGGCCAGGGCGATGCGCTGGCGCTGGCCACCGGAAAACATGTGCGGGTAGCGCTGGTAATGCTCGGGGCGCAGGCCGACCTGTTGCATCATCGCCTGGACCTTCTCGCGCCGCTCGGCGCGGGTCAGGTTGGTGTTGATCAGCAGCGGCTCACCCAGCTGGTCGCCGATCTTCTGTCGCGGGTTGAGCGAGGCGTACGGGCTCTGGAACACCATCTGCACGTCCTTGCGCAATTGCTTGCGCTCGGCCTTGTTGGCGCCGGCGACTTCCTGGCCGGCGATCTTCAGCGAGCCGGACGAGGGCTCTTCGATCAGGGTCAGGGCCCGGGCCAGGGTCGACTTGCCACAGCCGGACTCGCCGACCACGGCCAGGGTCTTGCCGGCTTCCAGTTCGAACGACACGCCGTTGAGTGCGCGCACCAGGGCATGGCCCTTGAACAGGCCGCGGGAAACTTCATAGTGACGGGTCAGTTCACGGGCGGTAAGGACGACAGTCATTACGCCACCTCCTGGTTCAGCGGGTAGAAACAACGCACCTGGCTATGGGCCTGGGGATCGAGGGTCGGTCGTTGCCGGCGGCAGTTTTCCTGCACGTAAGGGCAGCGCGGCGACAGCAGGCAACCTTGAGGACGGTCATAGCGGCCGGGGACGATGCCCGGCAGAGTCGCCAGGCGCTCGGCGCCTTCGCTGTGCTCGGGAATCGCCGCCAGCAGTGCTTCGCTGTAGGGGTGGGCGGGGAGGTCGAACAGTTCCGGCACCTGGCCGACTTCCACCGCTTGGCCGGCGTACATCACGCACACCCGCTTGGCGGTTTCGGCGACCACGGCGAGGTCGTGGGTGATCAGGATCAGCGCCATGTTCTGCTCTTTTTGCAGGTTCAGCAGCAGCTCCATGATCTGCGCCTGGATGGTCACGTCGAGGGCGGTGGTCGGTTCGTCGGCGATCAGCAGCTTGGGTTCGCCGGCAATCGCCATGGCGATCGCCACCCGCTGGCTCATGCCACCGGAAAGCTGGTGCGGGTAGGCGTCCAGGCGGCTTTCGGCGCCGGGGATTTCAACCTTCTTGAGCAGTTCCAGGGCACGCTGGCGGGCCGCCTTGCCGCGCAGGCCAAGGTGCTGGCGGAGCACTTCCTCGATCTGGAAGCCTACGGTGTAGCTGGGGTTGAGGGCGGTCATCGGGTCCTGGAAGACCATGGCCATATCCTTGCCAACCACCTTGCGCCGTTGCCGGCCGCTGAGCTTGAGCATGTTGGTGCCATCGAAGGTCAGGGCATCGGCGGTGATGCGCCCGGGGGCGTCGATCAGGCCCATCAGCGCCATCATGGTCACCGATTTGCCCGAGCCCGACTCACCGACGATGGCCAGGACCTCACCTTCATCGACCGACAGGTCCAGGCCGTCGACCACCGGTACCGCATTGGCGTCGCCAAAGCGCACGTTCAGATTGTTGATTTGCAGAAGTGACATGGCGATCTCCTCAGGCGGCATTCTTGAGTTTCGGGTCCAGCGCATCGCGCAGTCCGTCACCCATCAGGTTGATTGCCAGCACGCTGAGCAAAATGGTCAGGCCAGGCAGGCTCACCACCCACCAGGCGCGTTCGATGTAGTCGCGGGCCGAGGCCAGCATAGTGCCCCACTCGGGGGTTGGCGGCTGTACGCCGAGGCCGAGAAAGCCCAGGGCGGCGGCGTCGAGGATCGCCGAGGAGAAGCTCAGGGTGGCCTGCACGATCAGCGGCGCCATGCAGTTGGGCAGCACGGTGACGAACATCAGCCGGGGCAGGCTGGCACCGGCCAGGCGTGCGGCGGTGACGTAGTCGCGGTTCAGTTCGCCCATCACCGCGGCGCGGGTCAGGCGCACATAGGACGGCAGCGAGACGATGGCGATGGCGATCACGGTGTTGATCAGGCCAGGGCCGAGGATGGCGACAATCGCCACGGCCAGCAGCAGCGAGGGCAGGGCCAGCATCACGTCCATCAGGCGCATGATCGACGGGCCGAGGATGCGCGGAAAGAACCCGGCCAACAGGCCGAGGAAGATCCCCGGAATCAGCGAGATCACCACCGATGACAGGCCGATCAGCAGCGACAGCCGCGAGCCCTGGATCAGCCGCGAAAGCAGGTCGCGGCCGAGCTCGTCGGTGCCGAGGATGAACTGCCAGTTGCCGCCTTCCAGCCACACCGGCGGGGTCAGCAGAAAATCACGGTACTGCTCGCTGGGGCTGTGCGGCGCCACCCAGGGGGCGAACAGTGCGCAGAACACGATCAGGCTCATGAACATCAGCCCGGCGACCGCGCCCTTGTTGCGTGAAAAGGCCTGCCAGAACTCCTTGTACGGCGAGGGGTAAAGCAGGCTCTGGTCGACAGCGGTGGCCGGGGTGGTGACAGATTTTGCAAGTGGGGTAGTCATGACGAGGCCCTCAGCGCTGATGACGGATGCGTGGGTTGGCCAGGCCGTAGAGGATGTCCACGACGAAGTTGACCAGGATCACCAGGCAGGCAATCAACAGGATGCCGTTCTGTACCACGGGGTAATCACGGGCGCCGATGGCTTCGATCAGCCACTTGCCGATGCCCGGCCAGGAAAAAATGGTTTCAGTCAGTACCGCACCGGCGAGCAGGGTGCCGACCTGCAGGCCGAACACCGTCAGTACCGGGATCAGCGCGTTGCGCAAGCCGTGCACGAACACCACCCGGGCCGGCGACAGGCCCTTGGCGCGGGCGGTGCGGATGTAGTCTTCGCGCAGCACTTCGAGCATCGAGGAGCGGGTCATGCGCGCGATCACCGCCAGCGGAATGGTGCCCAGCACGATGGCCGGCAGGATCAGGTGCATCAGTGCATCCTTGAAGGCGCCTTCTTCGTCGCTGAGCAGGGTGTCGATGAGCATGAAGCCGGTTTTCGGCTCGATGTCGTAGAGCAGGTCGATGCGCCCGGACACCGGGGTCCAGCCCAGGCTCACGGAGAAGAACATGATCAGGATCAGGCCCCACCAGAAGATCGGCATCGAGTAGCCGGCAAGGGAGATACCCATGACCCCATGATCGAATAATGAGCCACGCTTGAGCGCGGCGATGACCCCGGCCAGCAGGCCGATCACCCCGGCAAAAAACAGCGCCGCCATGGCCAGTTCCAGGGTTGCCGGGAACAGTGCGAGGAACTCGGTCCAGACGCTTTCGCGGGTGCGCAGCGATTCGCCGAGGTCACCCTGGGCGAGCTTGCTGACGTAGTCCAGGTACTGTTCGGGCAGCGGTTTGTTCAGGCCCAGTCGCTCCATGGCCTGGGCGTGCATTTCCGGGTCGACCCGCCGTTCGCCCATCATGACTTCAACCGGATCGCCGGGTATCAGCCGTATGAGCGCAAACGTCAGCAAGGTGATGCCGAAGAAGGTCGGGATCAGCAATCCCAGTCGCCGGGCAATAAAACTAAACATCTTCTGGAGTACCTCATCAGCCGGTCAGGCATGCCCGCCGGCACCCGGATGGGGCGCCGGCGGTCGTTCTTGTTCTACTTCACCTGGGTAGTGGCGAAGTTGTTATTGGTGAGGGGGTTGATGTGGTACCCCTCAACGTTGTTGCGCATGGCGGTAAACATCTGCGGATGGGCCATGCTGATCCACGGTTGATCTTCATCGTACACCGCCAGGGCCTTTACATAGAGCGCTGCACGCTCATTGTTGTCGGTAACCTCGCGGGCCTTGGTGATCAACTGCTGGAAGGTTTGATTGCACCAGCGCGCATAGTTCTCGCCGCTTTTCACCGCGTCGCAACTAAGCAGCGGGCTGAGGAAGTTGTCCGGGTCGCCGTTGTCGCTGGCCCAGCCGGTCGAGACCATGTCGGCT
The DNA here is from genome assembly GCF_024749345.1 of Pseudomonas sp. B21-009. Taxonomy (NCBI): domain Bacteria; kingdom Pseudomonadati; phylum Pseudomonadota; class Gammaproteobacteria; order Pseudomonadales; family Pseudomonadaceae; genus Pseudomonas; species Pseudomonas sp. B21-009. The sequence continues at coordinate 1,031,756 of NZ_CP087199.1, forward strand.
TCGCCCTTCTTGGCCCGGCGCAGCATCTCGGCCCACTCCATCACGCGGATATCGACGGTCAGGCCGATCCTGGCCAGGTCCGCCTGAAGCATTTCAGCGCTCAGGCGCGGGTTGGGGTTGGTCGGGCCGCCGCCGTTGCGGGTGAACAGGGTCAGCACCGTGCCTTCGGGCACGCCGGCTTCCTTGAGCAGGGCGCGGGCCTTGTCGAGGTCACGGGGCGGGTTCTGGTTGTCGGTGTTGTAGCCGATCATGCTCGGCGGGTAAGGGTTGACCGCGACCAGTGCGTTGCCCTTGCCGAACAGCTGGTCGACGTGGGTCTGGCGGTCGAAGGCAATGTTGATGGCTTTGCGCACGCGCACATCGCTCAGGTACTTGTGTTCGGTGTTGAGCGAGATGTAGCCGGTGGTCAGCGCTTCCATCTCGGCCACTTTCAATTTGGGGTCGGCCTTGATACTGGGAATGTCATCGGGCTTGGGGTACAGCGCCACCTGGCACTCGTTGGCCTTGAGCTTTTGCAGGCGCACGTTGTTGTCGTTGGCGATGGCGAAGATCAGCGCATCAGCCGGAGGCTTGCCACGGAAGTAGTCCGGGTTGGCCTTGTAGCGCACCTGGGCGTCCTTGTTGTAGCGCTGGAAGATGAACGGGCCGGTGCCGATCGGCTTGTTGTTGAGGTCGCCGGTCTTGTTGGCCTTGAGCAACTGGTCACCGTATTCGGCGGAGTAGATCGAGGTGAAGGCCATGGCCAGGTCACGCAAAAAAGGCGCTTCGGGCCGGGTCAGGGTGAAGACTACGGTGTGCTCGTCGGTCTTCTCGACACTTTTGAGCAGGTCCTTGAAACCCATGCTCTCGAAGTAGGGGAAGCCGATGCTGGTCTTGTTGTGCCATGGGTGATTCGGGTCCAGCTGTCGTCGGAAACTCCACAGCACGTCGTCGGCATTCATCTCGCGGGTAGGGGTGAAATAGTCGGTGGTGTGGAACTTGACCCCTTCGCGCAAGTGGAAGGTGTAGGTCAGGCCGTCATCGCTGATGTCCCAGCGCTCGGCCAGGGCCGGCTGGATATCGGTGGTGCCCGGGCGGAAGTCGACCAGGCGGTTGAAAATGGCCTCGGCCGAGGCGTCGGCGGTTACGGCGGTGGTGTACTGGACGATATCGAAGCCTTCCGGGCTGGCCTCGGTACACACCACCAGCGGCTTGGCTGAGAGGCCCGCCGCAGTACTCAACAGGACGGCTGCCAGGGCAGCCTGTAGCGGTAGCAGTTTCATGAAACCTCCTGCAATCGATTAACCAGAGTAGCCGTCCCGGCCGATTCGGCGAACCGACCGGGAAACCGCGTTCTAGAGGAAGTTGAAAGGAATGGTGGTGACAATCCGCAGCTCGTCCAGGCTACCGTCGATCTGGGCCTTGCTGGCCCGGTGCGCGGTGTAGGTGGCACGAATGGTGGTGTCCTTGAGCGAGCCGCTCTGCACCGCATAGGTGGTGCCGATGCCCCACTCGTAGTGGTTCTCGCCGTCCAGGCCACGCACGTCGTAGCCGCTGCCGGTGTAGTGGGTGCCGTCGATGCCCCAGCCGCGCGCGTTGTAGAGGTTGAACTTCAAACCCGGCACGCCGTACTGGGCCATGTTCAGCACGTAGGCGATCTGCATCGATTTTTCGTTCGGGCCGTTGAAGTCCGAAAGCAGGGAGTTGGCCAGGAAGATCGCGTTGGTGTCGTGCAGGTAGTCGAAGTACTCGTTACCGTTGACCTGCTGGTAGGAGAAGGTCAGGTTGTGGGCCTGGTGGGTCAGGCCGAACGACAGGCTGTAGGTGTCGTTGTCGATATTGCCAAGCTTGCTTTGGCCTTCATCCTTGGTCTTGTAGTAGTTCAGGCCGGTGGTCAGGCTCAGCACCGCGCTGTCGCCCAGCTCATGGCTGGCGCCGAAGTAGTACTGGTTCCACAGGTCTTCGACGTTGGACACGTAGAAGCTGGTTTTCAGGCTTTTCAGCGGCTGGTAGTTCACACCGGCAATGTTGACGTGATCGGCTGAAAAGGCGCGATCACCGTACTCGGCAACGAATTTGCTGGTGCCCTGTTCGGTCCGGTTCGAGAGCCGGTCGAAGGTGCCGACATCAAACGACAGGTTGTCGAATTCTTCGCTGTGCAGGCTCACACCTTCGAAGCTCGACGGCAAGGCGCGGTTGCCGATGTAGGCCAGTACCGGGGTGTCCATCGATTGGCGGCCGGCGGTCAGGGTGGTGTTGGACACCCGCGCCTTGACGTTGGCCAGGCCCATCTTGCTCCACTGGCCGATGACATCGCCGTCGCTGTGGGTCAGGGTGCGGTTGTTCGGCCCGGCCACCGCCGCGCGGCCACGCTCCAGGGCGATGGCGTTGTAGACGGCGACCTCGGTGCTGAAGCCGAAGGTACCTTCGGTAAAGCCCGAGGTGTAGTTGAGGATGGTGCCCTGCACCCAGTTGTCACGGCTGTGGGTGTCGTGCTGGCTGCCGTCGCTCTTGTAGTACTTGAACAGCGGTGCGCGGGTGGCGCGTTCGCGGCCATACCAGTTGCGGGTCGAGCCGGACAGGCTCTGGCCTTCGATGAAGCCCTTGGCTTCACTCTGGGCGCTGGTGGCTTTGACGCTGACCGGAACATAGTCCTGGCTGGCGGGTTCGGCCTGGGCCATGGCTGACAGACCACTGAGGGACAGTGCCAGTACTGCGGTTTGGGTTCGTCTCAAGGTAAAGCTCCCTTTTCTTTTCTTCTTTTTAGTTACCGCCTGGCCTTGTGAGCTGGGCGTCTTGCCGGTTGGAACAAGGGTTTGCAATCGTTTGCTGCAAGGCAATCGGGCATATTCAGGCTGAGTTTGCCCGCGAAGGCGCTGCGCGCCCCCGAGGGAGAAAGCGGTTTTTTATTCGGTACTGACGCCTGAGAAGTTGTTGCGCCCGAAAGGGCTTACCTTGAAATCCACGACCTTGGCACTGAGCGGCTGGTTGACCGTCGAGTGGGCGATCGGGGTGATGGGCAACTGTTGCCTGAGGCGCTGCTGCGCCTGCTGGTAGAGCAGGGTGCGTTGCTCGCGGTCGGTGATGGTCTTGGCTTTCTTGACCAGCGCGTCGTACTGCGGGTCGCACCACATGGAGTAGTTGTTGCTGCCTATCGCGTCACAGCTGTACAGGGTGCCCAGCCAGTTGTCCGGGTCGCCGTTGTCGCCGGTCCAGCCGATCAGCGAGATGTCGTGTTCACCGTCCTTGGTGCGCTTGAGATATTCGCCCCACTCGTAGCTGACGATTTTCACTTTGAGGCCGACCTTGCCCCAGTCGGCCTGAAGCATTTCGGCCATCAGCTTGGCGTTGGGGTTGTACGGGCGTTGCACGGGCATGGCCCAGAGGGTGATTTCAGTGCCTTCCTTGACCCCGGCGGCCTTGAGCAGTTCGCGGGCCTTTTGCGGGTTGTAGCCGGCATCCTTGATGCTGTCGTCGTAGGACCACTGGGTCGGCGGCATGCTGCCCACCGCCAGTTGCCCGGCCTCCTGGTACACCGCCTTGACGATGGCCGGCTTGTTCACCGCCATGTCCATGGCCTGGCGTACTTCAAGCTGGTCGAAGGGTTTGTGCTGAACGTTGTAGGCGATGTAGCCGAGGTTGAAGCCGGGTTTTTCGATGACCTGCAGCTTGGGGTCGCTCTTGAGTGCATCGAGATCGGCCGGGCGTGGATGCAGGGTGACCTGGCATTCGTTCTTGCGCAGTTTCTGGATGCGCACCGAGGGGTCGGTATTGATCGAGAAGATCAACTGCTCGATCTTCACCTGGCTCGGGTCCCAGTAGTCCTTGTTGCCGCGGTAGCGGATCTGCGAGTCCTTCTGGTAGCGCTGGAACACGAACGGGCCAGTGCCGATCGGCTTCTGGTTGATGTCGCTGGGGCGCCCGGAGGTCATCAGTTGCTCGGCGTATTCGGCCGAGAGTACGGCGGCAAAACTCATTGCCAGATTCTGCACGAAGGCGGCATCGATGCTGTTGAGGGTAAAGACCACGGTCATCGGCGCGGTCTTTTCGATGCGGGCGATGTTCTTGTCCAGGCTCATGCCGACGAAGTAGGGGAATTCGGTGGGGTAGGCCTTGCGAAACGGGTGGTCGCGGTCGAGCATGCGATTGAAGGTGAACAGCACGTCGTCAGCGTTGAAATCGCGACTGGGGGTGAAATCCTTGTTGTTGTTGTGGAACTTGACCCCTTCGCGTAGGTGGAAGGTGTAGGTCAGGCCGTCGTCGGACACCTCCCAGCTCTTTGCCAGGGCCGGTTTGACGGCGGTCGCGCCGCGTTCGAATTCCACCAGGCGGTTGTAGATCGGCTCGGCGGCGTCGTTGTCGGTGGCGCTGGTGTATTGGGCGGTATCAAAACCGCCGGGGCTGCCTTCGGAGCAGAACACCAGGTTCTTGGCCAGGCCCGCAGGGGCCTGGGCGAGCAGGCCGAAGCCCAGCAGCGCTGCATAGATTGGAGTGTGGCGCATGACGATCCCTTCTCTCTTGTTGTTTTTTTCGCGGTCCATGGCGCACAGCCATACGAATCGCGCCGACTCTGCTGCACCCTTGACGGTAGAGCCATCAAAGCGCTGCAGATAGGTGCGATTACGCAGAGGTGTGTAGGAGGTATCCGATAGGGCGTGCGACGGTTCCGTGTCGATGCGCTAGCGGCTGACCTGCCAGGCCATCAGGCTGCGGCCCCGGCTGCCGTGTGGCGTCGCGGGGCCGAGCCAGATGGCTGCTATTTGGTCACGCTGACCCCATAGAAGGAGTTCAAGCCAAACGGGCTGATCTTGAAGTCCTGTACGGTTGAACGCATAGGTTGATACACCGTCGAGTGAGCGATGGGTGTCATCGGAACCTGTTCTTTGAGGATGTGTTGCGCTTGCTTGTACAGCTCGGTGCGCTTGGCCTGGTCGGAGGTGGCCTTGGCTTGCTTGACCAGGTCGTCGTACGGCTTGTAGCACCACTTGGAGAAGTTGTTGCCTTCCAGGGCATCGCAGCCAAACAGGGTGCCCAGCCAGTTGTCCGGGTCGCCGTTGTCACCGCTCCAGCCAATCAGCATGGCGCCGTTCTCGCCGCCCTTGGAGCGCTTGATGTACTCGCCCCACTCGTAGCTGACGATCTTGGCCTTGATGCCGATCTTGGCCCAGTCCGATTGCAGCATCTCGGCCATCAGCTTGGCATTGGGGTTGTACGGGCGTTGCACCGGCATGGCCCAGAGGTTGATCTCGGTGCCTTCCTTGATGCCGGCTTCCTTGAGCAACTGCTTGGCCTTCTCGGGATCGTACTTGGCGTCCTTGATGGTGGTGTCGTAGGACCACTGGGTCGGCGGCATGGCGTTGACCGCCAGCTGGCCGGCGCCCTGGTACACCGAGTCGATGATCTGCTGCTTGTTTACCGCCATGTCCAGCGCTTCGCGAACCTTGAGCTGGGCCATCGGGTTGGGCTCGTTGCTGCCCTTGATCTTGTCCATCACGTTGTAGGCGATGTAGCCGAGGTTGAAGCCGGCCTGATCAGGCATCTTCAGGTTCGGGTCGTTTTTAAGTGGCTCGATGTCGGCCGGGCGCGGAAACAGGGTGACCTGGCACTCGTTCTTTTTCAGCTTCTGCATGCGCACCGAGGCGTCGGTGGTGATGGCGAAGATCAGGTTGTCGATCTTCACATCCTCAGGCTTCCAGTAGTCCTTGTTGCCCTTGAAGCGGATCTGCGCGTCTTTCTGGTACTTGCTGAACACGAACGGGCCGGTGCCGATCGGCTTCTGGTTGATGTCAGCGGGCTTGCCCTGCTTGAGCAACTGGTCGGCGTATTCGGCGGACTGGATCGAGGCGAAGCTCATGGCCAGGTTCTGGATGAACGCTGCGTCGACGCCGTTGAGGGTGAACTTGACCGTGTGCTCGTCGAGCTTTTCGATCTTGGCGATGTTCTTGTCCATGCCCATGTCGGTGAAGTACGGGAACTCGGTAGGGTAGGCCTTGCGAAACGGCATGTCCTTGTCGAGCATCCGATTGAAGGTGAACAGCACGTCGTCGGCATTGAAGGCGCGCGTCGGCTTGAAGAATTCGGTGGTATGGAACTTGACCCCTTCGCGCAGGTGGAAGGTGTAGGTCAGGCCATCGTCGGAAATGTCCCAGCTGGTCGCCAGGCCCGGGATCACTGCGGTGCCGCCACGCTCGAACTGGCTCAGGCGGTTGAAGACGGTCTCGGCTGAGGCATCGAAGTCGGTTCCGGTGGTGTACTGGCCCGGGTCGAAGCCTGCGGGGCTGCCTTCGGAGCAAAACACCAGGTTAGTCGCCGCAAGGGCGGAAGGTGCGCCGGCTAGCAAGCCTGCGCCGACCAGAAACGGAATGACCGCGTGTTTGAGCATGGTGGCCTCATTGTTGTCATTTTTGATTTGAGGGGGGCCTTGTGAGCCGACCTGCGGATACTTATGCAGGCCCCATACCCAATGCAACACTCAAAGGGATGGGTGACGGTAAACAGTGGGACGAACGTACAGGAATGTCGCATCCGTATAATTTTTTACGGAGTTGATCGTTTGCGAGGGGGTGTTTCAGGTTGTTTCGAAGACGTTGTCTCACTATCGAGTCAGTCTTTGCACTAATTTGGGGCGCGAGGTGCTACAAGTAACAGGGTTCGCGACAGCCGAAACTGCCGCGAACCAGCAGAAAAGTAACGCGGCTTACTGCATCTGGACTTCAATGGTGCCATCGGCACTCATGGTCACGTCGGTGGTGCCGGCTTCGATTTCCGGAGCGGGCGCTGCGTCTGCGGCCATGCCGGCGGCTTTCATCATCATCGGTGCGCTACGGGCATAAGGATGCGGGTAACCGCTGCTGTTGAGGTTCAGGTTGACCACTTTGTAGCCTTTGCCGCCCAGGGCTTCGGTGGCCAGTTGGGCACGGGCCTTGAAGGCGTTGACGGCATCCTTGAGCAGGTCGTCTTCGCTGGTTTTGCGCGTGGCCGGGGCGATGGAGAAGTCCATGCCGCCCATTTTCAGGTCCTGCAGCAGGGTGCCGGTGAGTTGCGACAGGGCCGGGAAGTTGGCGCTTTCCAGGCGCAGCTCGGCGCGCTCACGCCAACCGGTGATCTTCTGACCCTTGTTGTCGTAGATCGGGTAGCTGTTGCGGCTGCCCTGGCTGATCTTCACATCCTTGACTTCGCGCGCCTGTTTCACCGCCTTGTTCATGGTCTCGGTGATTTCAGTGGCCAGCTTGCCCGGGTCGGTATTCTGCGCTTCGCTGTACAGGGTCACGACCATCAGGTCGCGGGCCACTTCCTTGCTGACTTCGGCGCGCAGCGAAATCTGGTTGTAGCGCGGGGCCTCATCGGCCAGGGCCGGAAGGCTGGCTAGCAAGCTGGTGGCCATTGCCAGGGCGGCGCTGCTGCGGGTGATCGACATGTATGACTCCTTGAAAGTGTGGCGCGGGCACTGAACACAAGCAGTGCACGCTGGCCCATGAGACTGGCAACAGTGTAGTGAGGTTCAAAATGGCCATCATTGTTATGTAAAAAAGTGTGGCGCTTTGCCGCATCACTGCAGACCAGGCCGCAGCTTCGGTATACTCGCGACGATTCGCCTGGAGCACTCATCAGGAGAGCTCATGCTCGCCCCCGTACAAATGCTATCTGCAACCCGTCAGAACCTCTGGCGCCTGACCTTCATCCGCATCCTGGTGCTTGCCGCCCAGGCCGGCTCGGTCGGTGTCGCTTACTGGACCGAACTGCTGCCGCTGCCGTGGCTGTCGCTGGTCATCACCCTTGGCCTGTCGATGCTGCTGTGCGCGTTCACGGCCCTGCGCCTGCGCCTGACCCTGCCGGTCACCGAGCTGGAATATGCCTTCCAGCTGGCCTGTGACCTGCTGATCCACAGTGCCTTGCTGTATTACTCGGGCGGTTCGACCAACCCCTTCGTGTCCTATTACCTGGTGCCGCTGGCCATTGCTGCGGTGACCTTGCCCTGGGTCTATTCGCTGATCCTCTCCGGTATTGCCCTGGCCGCCTACAGCTTGCTGCTGGTGCAGTTCTATCCGCTCGAGACCTTCCCTATGGCCCGGGAGAAGATGCAGGTCTACGGCATGTGGCTGAGTATCGCCCTGGCAGCTGCGGTGATTACCTTCTTCGCCGCGAAGATGGCCGAAGAGTTGCGCCGCCAGGAGCAACTGCGCGCCGAACGCCGAGAGGAGGGCCTGCGCGACCAGCAACTGCTGGCCGTGGCCACCCAGGCCGCTGGCGCTGCCCATGAGCTGGGCACGCCGCTGGCGACCATGAGCGTATTGATCAAGGAAATGCGCCAGGACCACAGCGACCCGCTGCTGCAGGAAGACCTGGCAGTGCTGCAGGACCAGGTCAAGTTGTGTAAAGAGACCCTGCAGAACCTGGTGCGTGCTGCTGAAGCCAACCGGCGCCTGGCGGTCGAGAACCAGGAAGTGACCTTCTGGCTCGACGAAGCGCTCAACCGCTGGCACCTGATGCGCCCCGAGGCCAGTTACCGCTTCCAGCGCCTGGGCCAGGGCAATGTGCCGCGCCTGGCGCCGCCGCCGGACCTCACCCAGGCCTTGCTGAACCTGTTGAACAATGCCGCCGATGCTTGCCCGGACGACCTGGAAGTGCGCCTGGACTGGGACGCTCAGGACATGGTGATCAGTATCCGCGACCACGGCCCGGGCGTGCCGGCAGCGATTGCCGAATCGATCGGCAAACCCTTCTTTACCACCAAGGGCAAAGGCTTCGGCCTGGGCCTGTTCTTGAGCAAGGCCAGCGTGACCCGTGCTGGCGGCTCGGTAAAACTCTATAGTCATGAAGAAGGCGGTACGCTCACCGAGCTGCGCCTGCCGCGTGACGCGCGAGGAGATGTGTGATGAGTGATGAAATCCAGGTTGAAGGCGAAGAGCTGCCGCACCTGCTGCTGGTTGACGACGACGCTACCTTTACCCGGGTAATGGCCCGGGCCATGAGTCGCCGCGGCTTTCGCGTGAGCACTGCAGGTTCTGCCGAAGAGGGCCTGAAAATCGCCCAGGACGACGTGCCGGACTATGCCACGCTGGACCTGAAGATGGATGGCGATTCGGGCCTGGTACTGTTGCCCAAGCTGCTGGAACTGGACCCGGAAATGCGCGTGGTGATCCTCACCGGTTACTCGAGCATCGCCACCGCGGTCGAGGCGATCAAGCGCGGTGCCTGCAACTACCTGTGCAAGCCGGCCGACGCCGACGATGTGCTGGCCGCGCTACTTTCCGAGCACGCCGACCTCGACAGCCTGGTGCCGGAAAACCCGATGTCGGTGGACCGCCTGCAGTGGGAACACATCCAGCGCGTGCTGACTGAACATGAAGGTAATATCTCAGCCACGGCCCGGGCCCTGGGCATGCACCGGCGGACCTTGCAGCGCAAGCTGCAAAAGCGCCCGGTTCGGCGCTGATTGACTATCGCGGGGCAAGCCCGCTCCTACTGTAGGAGCGGGCTTGCCCCGCGATCAATTTATTTGCCGCCGAGGATCGTTCGATCCACCCGCACTGCCAGTTGCCCGGCCCCGGGCGCGGCATCGAATACCACCTTGCCGCTTTCAGCCAGCTTGGCCCGACCCACCACCACGCCATCGCGCAGCAGCTCCAGGGGTACATCCTTGAGGGGCTGGCCCGACGCCAGCTCAATGTTCAGGGTAATGCTCATGAGTGATTTCCTTATCACGGCTGTTGATCGATATAGGTCGTGGTGCTCGCATCCAGCGAGGCGATCAGTTCCGGCGAACCGCCGCGGAACTGGCGGAACAGATTGCGCGACACCGACTTGCCGGAGGTGTCCAGCGGCACCGTCAGGGTCGGTTGGAAGCGCTCGGTCAGTTCGGCGTAGTCGCTCCACGGGCCAATGTAGGACTCGTTGAAACCGTTGACCACACTCATCGCGTAGCGCACGGCATGGCCGGGCAGCCAGTTGGGCTGGCTCGGCACCTGGGTCTGCCAGCCGTCGGCGCGAATGCTCGGGGCGCTGGCAGGGGCATTGAGGTAGCCGGTGGGTTTGTTCGGGCTGTAGTCCTTGAGCAGCAGGTAGGTACTCCAGCCCCACCAGTTGTCGATCTGCGCCGGGTCATTGAGGTTGTTGACGTCGGCGCGGCGCATCAGCTTGCCGTTGCGCAGGGCAAACAGTGGGGCGAAGTTGCCTGGCACCTGTCCTTCCACGGCAGCTTGCAAGTCAGCGGCGATGCGCAGGGCACCATAGGCTGTCGGCGCCGGCAGGTTGCCGGTGTCGAATGCCTGGAAGATCTCATCGGCAGACTTCTGCACCGCCAGGCCCACCTGTTTGCGGTTGGCGACGTCGATGCTGTCGAAGTAGCGCTTGTCGCCATAGCCGCGCCAGGTATCGCCCTGGGCATTGCGCAGCACCAGGCCGTACTTGCTGTCTTCATCGTGCATGAAGCGCGAGATCAGCGAGCCGAGATCGGCCGGGGTGACGTTGTCCTTGATCGCCTTGCGCGGTACCCGCACGTGGCCGGCGGAGAACAGGTCAGTGAGGAAGTGGTCGGCGAAGGCGTTCATCGCGTAGGCCAGTTCCAGCTGCCCGTCATCGCCGCTGGCGCGAGCTTTCACGGCCTGGCGCAAGGCGGCGGTATGGCCGGCGACATACGCCAGCAGCGCCCATTCACCGAAGTGGTCCCAGTTGCTGGCGGCCAGCTTGAGATAGCGACCCAGGGGGAACATCGGCGAGACGAAACTGCCGCCGCCGGTGATCTTGTTCCACTCTTCCGAGAGGGTGTCGCCCAACTGGTCGTAGGCTTCATGAGGCTGGCGACCGTCTTTGATCGCCTGGTTGGCGGCGGCGATTTCCCGCTGCATGACCGCGAGGATCTTGCCGGCTTCTTCCCGGGAGGCGGGAAGCACGGCCAGTGAATCAAAGGCGGCGACAAAACGTTCAACGCGTTCTTCGGCTGTGGCGCCATCGGCAATCGGCCGCTCGGGAATGCCATAGAAATCACCACCCAGGGCGACGATCTGGCCGTAGCTTAGGCTCAGGCCATTGGCCAGGTGCAGGGCGACTTTCCAGGCCGGGATCGGCGCGCTGTCGTGGCTGAAGCGCAGCAGGGTGTTGTCGCCGATGGCGGTGTGTTCGCCGCCTTCGAAACGCAGCACCGGCTTGCCACCGGCAGGCGGTTTGGCCGCCAGGCCAAGGCGGTGGTATTTGATCGTGTGATGGCCGTCGAGCACCAGCACCAGGCGGGCGTCAGGGCCGGGAATGTTGATGCCGCTGACGCTGAACAGGGCGTCGAGGTCGGCGACCACGGTGGTGGCGAGCGCCTTTTGGGCGTGCAGTCCAGTTTGCATACCTGACATATTCAACTCCTTTGAGATGTCATGGATTTACCTAAACAACTGTATGTATGTACAGTTATTTCGATCATATCCAAACCATTTCCCACGTCAACAACTCTTTTTTCTTACACAGGAATACGATTCATCAATCGGTGGCTGACGTATCATTAGCCCCCTAACGACAGCCATCGGGACCACCCTGCATGCTCGCCCTCTTTATCCAGACGCTGAACATCACGGCGCCGGTGTTCGCCATGCTGTTCATGGGCGTGCTGCTCAAACGTATCAAGGCCATCAACGACGGCTTCATCCACACCGCCTCGTCGCTGGTGTTCAACGTGTGCATGCCGGCTCTGCTGTTTTTGGGGATTTATCACGCCGACCTGACGGCGGCGGTCAAGCCCGGGCTGCTGGTGTTCTTCGTGGTCGCCACCCTGGGCAGTTTTGCCCTGGCCTGGGGCTTCGCCCTGTGGCGCTGCCCGCGTGAAGACCGCGGCATCTACACCCAGGGCGGCTTTCGCGGCAACAACGGGGTTATCGGCCTGGCACTGGCGGCAAGCATGTATGGCGATTACGGCATTTCGCTGGGGGCGATCCTCGCCGGCCTGGTGATACTGCTGTACAACTCGTTGTCGTCGGTGGTGCTGGCGGTGTACAGCCCGAGCATGAAGTCCGACCCCTGGAGCATCTGCAAGAGTATCCTGCGCAACCCGCTGATCATCAGCGTGCTGCTCGCCACGCCCATGGCCTACGGGCAAGTGCCGCTGCCCAACTGGTTGCTGACCTCCGGTGATTACCTGGCGCAGATGACCCTGCCGCTGGCATTGATCTGTATTGGCGGTACCCTGTCGCTGGCGTCACTGCGCGAAAGCGGTGGCCTGGCGGTCAGCGCCAGCCTGGTGAAGATGATCTGGTTGCCGGTGATCGGCACCCTGGCGGCCTGGCTTTGCGGCTTTCGCGGCGCGGAGCTGGGTATCCTGTTCCTGTACATCGGCAGCCCGACCGCCGCGGCCAGTTATGTGATGGCCCGCGCGGCCAACGGTAACCATGAACTGGCCGCCTCGATCATCGTAATTACTACGCTGATGGCCGCCATAACCACGAATATCGGCATTTTCCTCTTGCAGTGGGGCGGCTGGATCTAGATTCTGTGCCGACAATAAAGCCAACACTGCCTTCCACCTTCAAGGACATTTCATGCAAGAACAGAACCCCCCAGAGCGATTACAGCGCGGGTTGAAGAATCGCCATATCCAGTTGATTGCCCTGGGTGGCGCCATCGGTACCGGCCTGTTCCTGGGTATTGCCCAGACCATCCAGATGGCCGGTCCGGCCGTGCTGCTGGGGTATGCGATTGCCGGCCTGATGGCGTTCTTTATCATGCGCCAGCTGGGCGAGATGGTGGTCGACGAGCCGGTAGCCGGCAGCTTCAGCCACTTTGCCCACCGCTACTGGAACGAGTTCGCCGGTTTTGTTTCCGGCTGGAACTACTGGGTGGTCTATGTGCTGGTCGGCATGGCCGAGCTGACGGCCGTGGGTATCTACGTGCAGTACTGGTGGCCGGACTTCCCGACCTGGGCGACGGCGGCGATCTTCTTCGTGGTGATCAACCTGATCAACCTCACCCAGGTGAAGGTCTACGGCGAAATGGAGTTCTGGTTCGCCTTGGTCAAGGTCATCGCCATCGTCAGCATGATCGGCTTTGGCGCCTGGCTGCTGGCCAGCGGCAATGGCGGGCCGGACGCCAGCGTCGCCAACCTCTGGCAGTACGGCGGCTTCTTCCCCAACGGCTTCAGCGGTTTGCTGATGGCCATGGCGGTGATCATGTTCTCCTTCGGCGGCCTGGAACTGGTCGGTATCACCGCTGCCGAAGCCGACAACCCGCGCCACAGCATTCCGCGTGCCACCAACCAGGTGGTCTATCGCATCCTGATTTTCTACATCGGCGCCCTGGCGGTGCTGCTGTCGCTGTACCCGTGGCAGAAGGTGGTGCAGGGCGGCAGCCCGTTCGTGATGATCTTCCACAATCTGGACAGCAACCTGGTGGCGACCATCCTCAACGTGGTGGTACTGACCGCCGCGCTGTCGGTGTACAACAGTTGCGTGTACTGCAACAGCCGCATGCTGTTCGGTCTGGCCAGCCAGGGTGACGCGCCGCGTGCGCTGCTCAAGGTCAACCGCCGTGGCGTGCCGCTGACGGCCCTCGGTGTTTCTGCCCTGGCCACCGGCTTGTGCGTGCTGATCAACTACCTGATGCCGGGCGAAGCCTTTGGCCTGCTGATGGCTCTGGCGGTCTCGGCGCTGGTGATCAACTGGGCCAGCATCAGCATCACCCACCTTAAATTCCGCCGCGCCAAGCAGGCGTCGGGCGAGTCGACTTTCTACAAGAGCTGGGGCCACCCGGTGACCAACTACCTGTGCCTGGCGTTCATCGGGCTGATTCTGGTGGTGATGTACCTGACTCCGCCGATCCGCATTTCGGTGATGCTGATCCCGGCCTGGATCGCCACCCTGGGTGTGGCGTTCTGGCTGAAGAAGAAAAGTCAGAAGGCCGTCGTCGTCAGCAACTGACGGCCTTGGCGCAAGTGATCGATCAGCTCTGCGGGTAGCTGTCGATCACTTCCTGGGCGGCGCGAAAGGCATCGACCGCTGCCGGCACGCCGGCGTACACCGCGCAGTGCAGCAGCGCCTCGCGAATTTCCTCGACCGTACAACCGTTGTTCAGGGCGCCACGCACGTGGCCCTTGAGCTCCTGCGGGCATTTGAGTGCGGTGAGGGCGGCGAGGGTGATCAGGCTGCGGGTTTTCAGCGGCAGGCCTTCGCGGCTCCAGACGCTGCCCCAGGCATGTTCGTTGACGAAGTCCTGCAGCGGCTGGCTGAAGTCGGTGGCATTGCTCAAAGCGCGATCGACGAAGGCATCGCCCATGACCTGGCGGCGAACCTGTTCGCCGGATTTGTTGTTGTCGCCCATGTTGTTTTCCTTAGTGTTGGCGGCGCCAGGCACGCAGGGTGGTGTACAGCAGCAACGCCCCCAGTGCTGGCAATGCGTAGAACAGCATCAGTTTTTCAAGTCGGCTGGCCAGCGGCATGCCGGTGGTGAAGGCCACCACATGCAGACCATAAGCCAGATACAGGCAGAGGAACACCAGCCCTTCGGCGCGGGTCACCCGGTAACCGGAGTAGAACACCGGCAACGCCAGCACCGCGACCCCGAGCATCACCGGCAGGTCGAAGGCCAGGGCATTGGGCGAGATCGACAGCGGCTCGGGGGCGACCAACGCGGTCAGGCCGAGCACCGCCAGCAGGTTGAACAGGTTGCTGCCGATCACGTTGCCCACGGCGATCTCCCGCTCGCCACGCAGGGCGGCGATCAGCGAGGTGGCCAGTTCCGGTAGCGAGGTGCAGACCGCGACCACAGTCAGGCCAATGACCCGCTCTGACAGGCCCAGGTCTTGCGCCACCTCTACCGCTGCCTCCAGCAGCAGATGACCGGCCAGGCTGAGCAGGCCAAGCCCGGCCAGCATCAGCAGCACACTACCGAGCCAGAACCGGCCGCCACGCTGCGGGCGCGGTCCGGGGGCGGGGTAGGTGCGCGCGTGGTGGCGGGACTGGTGCCAGAGGATCGCCAGGTAGCCGAACAGGCCACACAGCAGCAGGGCACCCTCTAGGCGCCCCAGCAGTTCGTTGAAGGCCAGCAGGTACACCGCCAGGCTCGCGGCGATCATCAGCGGGATGTCCAGGCGAACCAGCTGGCGCGAGACCCGCAGCGGGATGATCAGCGCGGCCAGGCCGAGGGTCACGAGGATGTTGAAGATGTTACTGCCGATCACGCTGCCGACCGCGACATCCGGCGCGCCGGTGTAGGCCGCCTGCAGGCTGACGGTCAGTTGCGGCGCGCTGCTGCCGAATGCCACCAGGCTCAGGCCGATGATCAATGGCCGCACTTGCAGGCTGGCGGCCAGGCGCAGGGCGGCGCGCACCAGCAGTTCGGCGCCGGCGATCAGCAACAGCAGGCCGATGCTCAACTGCAGCAGGCTGAAAGTGGGTAAAGCGGCCAGGTCGAAAATGGTCGGGCTCCGGGGTCAGGTCAATCGCTGAGACTTTGTACCCGTACGCGCGCGGTTCCGCTACGGATCATCCCGAGTTTATCCGCGGCGGCGCGCGACAGGTCGATCAGCCGGCCACGGGTATGCGGGCCGCGGTCGTTGATGCGCACCACGACGCTGCGTTCGTTGTTGAGGTTGGTGACCTTGACCCGCGTGCCGAAGGGCAGGCTGCGGTGGGCGGCGGTCATGCCGTGCTGGTTGAAAGGCTCGCCACTGGCGGTGCGTTTACCGTGGTGACGGGAGCCGTAATAGGAGGCGGTGCCGGTCTTGTCGTAACCGCGGGGGTCGATATCGTGGCTGGCGCAGCCGGCCAGCAGGGTGAAAAGCGCGAGTGCGCTGAGGGGACGCCACATCAAATCAGTTGCTCCGAGGTGAAGTGATCACCTGTGGGAGCCGGCGTTGCCGGCGATGGGCTGCTCGGCAGCCCCAGAAACTGGCAAGGCTTCGCCTTGCATCGCCGGCAACGCCGGCTCCCACAGGGTGACGCGATTACCCTTCGAGCTTGCTCTTGAGCAATTGGTTCACTTGCTGCGGGTTGGCCTTGCCTTTGGAGGCTTTCATGGCCTGGCCGACGAAGAAGCCGAACATCTTGCCGCGCTTGGCTTCATCCGCAGCGCGGTATTGCTCGACCTGCTCGGCGTTGGCGGCCAGCACTTCGTCCAGGACCTTCTCGATCGCACCGCTGTCGGTGACCTGCTTGAGGCCCTCGGCTTCGATGATCTGGTCGGCATCGCCGTCGCCGGCGGCCATCTTCTCGAACACCACCTTGGCAATCTTGCCGCTGATGGTGTTGTCGAGGATGCGCTTGAGCATGCCGCCCAGGTGCTCGGCAGTGACCGGCGACTGGTCGATCTCCAGGCCCAGCTTGTTCAGCAGGCTGCCCAGCTCGACCATGACCCAGTTGGCGGCAAGCTTGGCGTCGCCGCACACACCGACCACCTGTTCGAAGTAGTCGGCCTGTTCGCGGCTGGTCGCCAGGACGTTGGCGTCATAGGCCGAAAGGCCGAACTGGCTCTGGAAGCGCTCACGCTTTTGCGGTGGCAGTTCCGGCAAGGTGGCGCGCACCTCTTCAAGGAAGGCGCTTTCGATGACCACCGGCAGCAGGTCCGGGTCGGGGAAGTAACGGTAGTCGTTGGCTTCCTCCTTGCTGCGCATGGAGCGGGTCTCGTCCTTGTTCGGATCGTACAGGCGGGTTTCCTGGATGACCCGGCCGCCGTCTTCGATCAGCTCGATCTGGCGCTGCACTTCGGTGTTGATCGCGCGCTCGATGAAGCGGAACGAGTTGACGTTCTTGATCTCGCAGCGGGTACCGAACTCGGCCTGGCCCTTGGGGCGTACCGAGACGTTGCAGTCGCAACGCAGCGAGCCTTCGGCCATGTTGCCGTCGCAGATGCCCAGGTAGCGCACCAGGGCGTGGATGGCCTTGACGTAGGCCACGGCCTCCTTGGCGTTGCGCATGTCCGGCTCGGAGACGATCTCCAGCAGCGGGGTGCCGGCGCGGTTGAGGTCGATGCCGGTGGAGCCGCTGAAGTCTTCGTGCAGGCTCTTGCCGGCGTCTTCTTCAAGGTGCGCCCGGGTGATGCCGACGCGCTTGACCGTACCGTCTTCAAGGGCGATGTCCAGGTGGCCCTTGCCGACGATCGGCAGCTCCATCTGGCTGATCTGGTAGCCCTTGGGCAGGTCGGGGTAGAAGTAGTTCTTGCGCGCGAACACGTTGTGCTGGCCGATCTCGGCATCGATGGCCAGGCCGAACATGCAGGCCATGCGCACCGCTTCCTGGTTGAGCACCGGCAGTACGCCGGGCATGCCCAGATCGATCAGGCTGGCCTGGGTGTTCGGCTCGGAGCCGAAAGTGGTGGCGCTGCCGGAGAAAATCTTCGACTGGGTGGCGAGCTGGGTGTGAATCTCCAGCCCGATGACAACTTCCCATTGCATGTGGTGATCCCTCAGAAGCCGTTAGGTGCGCGAGTGTGCCAGTCAGTCACTTGCTGGTAGCGGTGCGCGACGTTGAGCAGGCGGCCTTCGTGGAAATACGGTGCCAGCAGCTGCACGCCAACCGGCAGACCATCGACGAAACCGGCCGGCATCGACAGGCCTGGCAGGCCGGCGAGGTTGGCGGTGATGGTGTAGACGTCTTCCAGGTACTCGGCGACCGGGTCGTTGTTCTTGGCGCCGATCTTCCAGGCCAGGTTTGGCGTGGTCGGGCCGAGGATCACGTCGACGTCGTTGAAGGCCGCCATGAAATCGTTCTTGATCAGACGGCGGATTTTCTGTGCCTGGAGGTAGTAGGCATCGTAGTAACCGGCCGACAGGGCGTAGGCCCCGACCATGATCCGGCGCTGTACTTCAGGGCCGAAACCTTCGCCACGGGAGCGCTTGTACAGGTCGGTGAGGTCGACCGGGCTCTCGCAGCGGTAGCCGAAACGTACACCGTCGAAACGCGACAGGTTGGACGAGGCCTCCGCCGGGGCGATCACGTAGTAGGCCGGGATGGCGTGCTGCATGTTCGGCAGGCTGATTTCCTTGACCACCGCGCCGAGCTTTTCCAGCTCCTTGACGCTGGCCTGGACCAGGTCGGCGATGCGCGGGTCGAGGCCGGCGCCGAAGTATTCCTTCGGCAGGCCGATGCGCAGGCCCTGGAGCGAGGCGTTGAGGCTGGCGCTGTAGTCCGGCACCGGTTCGTCGATGCTGGTGGAGTCCTTGGCGTCGAAACCGGCCATGCCTTGCAGCAGCAGCGCGCAGTCTTCGGCAGTGCGGGCCAGCGGGCCGGCCTGGTCGAGACTCGAGGCGTAGGCAATCATGCCCCAGCGCGAAACCCGACCGTAGGTCGGTTTCAGCCCGGTCAGGCTGGTCAGCGCTGCCGGCTGTCGGATCGAACCACCGGTGTCGGTAGCGGTGGCGCCAGGCAACAGGCGCGCGGCAACCGCGGCCGCCGAGCCACCGGACGAACCGCCCGGCACGTGCTCGAGGTTCCACGGGTTTTTCACCGCACCGTAGTAGCTGCTCTCGTTGGCCGAACCCATGGCGAATTCGTCCATGTTGGTCTTGCCCAGGGTCACGGCGCCAGCTTCGGCCAGCTTGCTGACCACGGTGGCGTCGTACGGCGCCTTGAAGTTGTCGAGCATCTTCGAGCCGCAACTGGTGCGGATGCCCTGGGTGCAGAACAGGTCCTTGTGGCCGATCGGTGCACCGAGCAGGGCGCCGCTCTCGCCGGCGGCGCGGCGGGCGTCGGCGGCCCGGGCCTGGCTGATGGCCAGGTCTTCGGTGACGCTGATGAAGCTGTTGATTTGCGGGTCGAGCTGGTTGATGCGCGCCAACAGGGCGCGGGTCAGCTCTTCGGAAGAAAACTTCTTGTCGGCGAGTCCGCGGGCGATCTCGGCCAGGGTCAGTTGATGCATGGCAGGCTCTATTCCCTTACTCGATGACTTTCGGAACCAGGTACAGGCCGTTTTCCGTCGCCGGGGCGATGGCCTGGTAGCTGTCGCGATGGTTACTTTCTGTTACCACGTCGGCGCGCAGACGCTGAGTGGCTTCCAGAGGGTGGGCCAGTGGCTCGATGCCAGTGGTGTCGACCGCTTGCATCTGGTCGACCAGTCCCAGAATACTGTTCAGGGCATCGGTAGTGCGTGGCAGATCGGCTTCATTCAGGCCCAGTCGGGCCAGATGAGCGATCTTTTCCACGTCGCAGCGTTCAAGCGCCATGGGGATCTCCTGGGAAAACAGAAACGGATTTGCTCCGCGATGAGGAACATGCTGGCAGTATTACGGTCATAAGGCCGCGATCATGTGCAGGCTTGCTCGGAAAAACCGCCAATTTAACATATTGGTGCCTTGCCCAAAATCCCCGCCGTTGTTAGAGTTTGCCGCACTTTTTTACCCACGCGTTGCCTAGGGTCACTTTCCCATGTTCAAGAAACTGCGTGGCATGTTTTCCAGCGATCTTTCCATCGACCTGGGCACTGCCAACACCCTTATTTACGTGCGTGAGCGCGGTATCGTCCTGAATGAGCCATCGGTTGTGGCCATTCGTACTCACGGCAACCAGAAAAGTGTCGTCGCTGTCGGTACCGAGGCAAAGCGCATGCTGGGCCGTACGCCTGGCAACATTGCTGCCATTCGTCCGATGAAAGACGGCGTGATCGCCGATTTCAGCGTTTGCGAAAAAATGCTGCAGTACTTCATCAACAAGGTTCACGAAAACAGCTTCCTGCAGCCAAGCCCGCGGGTACTGATCTGCGTGCCGTGCAAATCGACCCAGGTCGAGCGCCGGGCCATTCGTGAGTCGGCGCTGGGCGCCGGTGCCCGTGAAGTGTTCCTGATCGAAGAGCCAATGGCCGCCGCCATCGGTGCCGGCCTGCCGGTCGAGGAAGCCCGCGGTTCGATGGTCGTCGATATCGGTGGTGGTACCACTGAAATCGCGCTGATCTCCTTGAACGGTGTGGTTTACGCCGAATCCGTACGGGTCGGTGGCGACCGTTTCGACGAAGCCATCGTCACCTACGTGCGCCGCAACTACGGCAGCCTGATCGGTGAGTCCACCGCCGAGCGCATCAAGCAGGAAATCGGTACCGCCTATCCGGGTGGCGAAGTTCGTGAAGTCGATGTCCGCGGCCGCAACCTGGCCGAGGGCGTGCCACGTGCCTTCACCCTGAACTCCAACGAAGTGCTGGAAGCGTTGCAGGAATCCCTGGCGACCATCGTCCAGGCGGTCAAGAGTGCGCTGGAGCAATCGCCGCCGGAGCTGGCTTCGGACATCGCCGAGCGTGGCCTGGTGCTGACCGGTGGTGGCGCCCTGCTGCGCGACCTCGACAAGCTGCTGGCACAGGAAACCGGCCTGCCGGTAATCGTCGCCGAAGACCCGCTGACCTGCGTAGCTCGCGGTGGTGGCCGTGCCCTGGAAATGATGGACAAACACACCATGGACCTGCTCTCCAGCGAATAAGCCGGAGCCCGCAGTTCACGCCGCCCGGTTTACAGGTAGTGCCCACAGTGCTACCTGTATGTGCTGGGCTGACGTCCGTGTGGGCGTCGTTTTCCGTCAATCCGCAAGCAGGCCGGTGCGTTGCCGTATGAATGACCTCTTGAATCGTCGTCCACGAGGAGCGGCCCATTAAACCGCTTTTCGCCAAGGGCCCTTCGCTGGGCGTACGCCTGCTCGTGCTGGTTGTGCTGTCGATCACCCTGATGGTGGTCGACGCGCGCTTCACCCTGCTCAAGCCAATGCGTAGCCAGATGGGCCTGGTGCTGATGCCGTCCTACCTGGTTACCGATCTGCCCCAGCGCGTGTGGCAGGGGGTTGCCAGCCAGTTTGGCAGCCGTACCGAACTCGCCGCTGAAAACGAAAAACTCAAGACCGAAGCCTTGCTCCTGCAAGGTCGCCTGCAGAAGCTGGCGGCCCTGACCGAGCAGAACGTGCGTCTGCGCGAGTTGCTCAACTCCTCGGCGCTGGTCAACGAGAAGGTCGAAGTTGCTGAGCTGATCGGCGTCGATCCCAATCCTTTCACTCACCGGATCCTGATCAACAAGGGCGAGCGCGATGGCGTGGTCCTCGGTCAGCCGGTGCTCGACGCGCGTGGCCTGATGGGCCAGGTGGTCGAACTGATGCCCTACACCTCGCGGGTACTGCTGCTGACCGACACCACTCACAGCATTCCGGTGCAGGTCAACCGCAACGGTTTGCGGGCAATTGCCAGCGGTACCGGCAACCCCGAGCGCCTCGAACTGCGCCATGTAGCCGACACCGCCGACATCAAGGAAGGCGACCTGCTGGTCAGCTCCGGCCTCGGCCAGCGCTTCCCGGCCGGTTACCCGGTGGCCACGGTCAAGGAAGTGATCCACGACTCAGGCCAGCCGTTTGCCATTGTCCGGGCGATTCCGACCGCTGCGCTCAACCGCAGCCGTTACTTGCTGCTGGTGTTCACCGATAGCCGCTCGCCCGAGCAACGTGCCAGCGATGCCGCGATTGCCCAGGAAGAGGCTGATCGCCAGGGCCTGCCCGCTTCGGCGGCCGCGCCTGCGCCTGGCAGCGCCCCGGCTGCACCGGCTGCGGCCACCCCGGCGCCGGCTGCCACGACGCCAGCCGCACCGGCAACCAGTGCCCATCCGCCCGCCACGGCAGCCCCCGCAGCCCCTGCTGCGGTACCCGGCGCGCCAGTCATTTCCCGGGAGAGACACTGATGGTAAGCACCCGCAGCCGTAATGGCTGGGTCATCTGGCTGAGCTTTCTGATCGGCATGCTGCTCAGCGTGTCGCCCATGCCGCAGTTCGCCGAAGTGTTCCGGCCGATGTGGCTGGCCCTGTTGCTGGCCTTCTGGACCCTGGCCGTGCCGCACCGGGTCGGGATGACCACTGCATTCGTCCTCGGCCTGGCTGAGGATGTGCTGTATGGCACCTTGCTGGGGCAGAACGCCCTGGTGCTGACCCTGATCACTTTCCTGGTGCTGTCGTTGCAACAGCGCCTGCGGATGTTCCCGATGTGGCAGCAGAGCCTGGTGATCCTGGTGATTTTCGGCCTGGCCCAGTTGATCCAGCTGTGGCTCAGCGCCCTGACCGGCAACCGCTTGCCGACCCTGGCGCTGATCTGGTCGGCGGTCATCAGCGCCTTGCTCTGGCCGTGGATCAGCTATGGCCTGCGTGGTCTGCGCCGACGCCTGAGCATCAACTGAGCACTCACATTCAACGCTGACAGGGAGACGTCAAGATGACCCTGCTGTACCTGGCCTCTGGCTCGCCACGCCGCCGTGAGTTGCTGACCCAGATCGGTGTTCCCTTTACTTCGCTCAGTGCCGCGATCGACGAGACGCCGCTGCCCGCAGAGGCTGCAGCAGCTTACGTCGAGCGTCTGGCGCGGGAGAAAGCGTGCGCTGGCCTTGCGTCACTACCCGAAGGTAGCGAGGGCCCGGTAGCAGTGCTGGGCGCCGATACCGCCGTGGTGCTCGAAGGTCGAATTCTCGGAAAACCGCAAAACCGCGAAGATGCCCTGGCCATGCTGGCAGCCCTGTCCGGGCACGAGCACCAGGTAATGACGGCGGTGGCCGTGGCCGATCATCAGCGTTGCCTGAGCGTCAATGTCACAAGCCGTGTGCGGTTTCGCCCCATCAGTGCCGAGGAAGCCGAGGCCTATTGGGCCAGCGGCGAACCTGCCGACAAGGCCGGAAGCTACGCCATTCAGGGCCTGGGGGCGGTATTCGTCCAGCGCCTTGAAGGCAGCTATTCGGCCGTGGTCGGCCTGCCCTTGAACGAAACCGCCGAACTGCTCGGTCAATTCGCCATCCCCTGCTGGCAGCGTCTGCCGGCCTGTTGAGCGAGGATTAGCCAGAACTGCCCTAGCCAGTCGCCCGCGAGCGATCCATGATTACTGAAGTCCTTTGACGAGAGCCTGCCATGAGTGAAGAGATTCTGATCAACATCACACCGATGGAATCACGCGTGGCGGTGGTGGAGAACGGTGTACTGCAGGAGGTGCATGTCGAGCGCACCCAGCGCCGTGGCATCGTCGGCAACATCTACAAAGGCAAGGTGGTGCGGGTACTGCCGGGCATGCAGGCGGCCTTCGTCGACATCGGCCTGGACCGTGCGGCGTTCATCCACGCCTCGGAAATCTCCCTGCGCGAAGGCTCGTCGGTCGAGAGCATCAGCGCCCTGGTGCACGAAGGCCAGAGCCTGGTGGTGCAGGTGACCAAGGACCCGATCGGCTCCAAGGGCGCGCGCCTTACCACCCAGCTGTCGATCCCGTCGCGGTACCTGGTGTACATGCCGCGCACCAGTCATGTCGGTATTTCGCTGAAGATCGAAGACGAAGCCGAACGCGAGCGCCTCAAGCAGGTGGTGACTGACTGCATCGCCCAGGAAAATATCCAGGATGCCGGTGGTTTCATCCTGCGTACCGCCGCCGAAGGCGCCGGGGCCGATGAAATCCTCATGGACATCCGCTACCTGCGCAGGCTCTGGGAGCAGATCGGCGCGCAGATCAAGACCGTCGGCGCGCCGACCGAAATCTACGAAGACCTCGGCCTGGCCCTGCGCACTCTGCGCGATCTGGTTAACCCGAAAATCGAGAAGATCCGCATCGATTCGCGGGAAACATTTCAGAAAACCACGCAGTTTGTCGCCGAATTGATGCCGGAAATCGCCGATCGTCTGGAACACTACCCGGGCGAGCGACCGATCTTCGACCTCTACGGCGTCGAAGACGAGATCCAGCGCGCCCTGGACCGCAAGGTGCCGCTCAAATCCGGCGGTTACCTGGTAGTCGACCCGGCCGAGGCGATGACCACCATCGACGTCAATACCGGGGCTTTTGTCGGCCACCGCAACCTTGAAGAGACCATCTTCAAAACCAACCTCGAGGCGGCCACCGCCATTGCCCGGCAACTGCGCCTGCGCAATATCGGCGGGATCATCATCATCGACTTCATCGACATGGAAGATGAAGAGCACCAGCGCCAGGTGCTGCGGACCCTGGAAAAACAGCTGGAGCGCGACCACGCCAAGACCAACATCATCGGCATCACCGAGCTGGGCCTGGTGCAGATGACCCGCAAGCGCACCCGCGAAAGCCTCGAGCAGGTACTCTGTGAGCCCTGCTATTGCTGCCAGGGCCGGGGCAAGCTGAAAACCCCCGAGACCGTCTGTTACGAAATTTTCCGCGAGATCCTCCGCGAAGCCCGCGCCTACCAGGCTGAAGGCTACCGGGTGCTGGCCAACCAGAAAGTGGTCGACCGCCTGCTGGATGAAGAATCGGGTAACGTTGCCGAACTTGAAGCCTTCATTGGTCGAACCATTCGCTTCCAGGTCGAGTCCATGTATTCCCAGGAACAATATGATGTGGTGCTCCTCTGACTCGGTCTGAACAACATTGCGCAGTGCGCCGGCTGGCAAACCGCCGGGTTGCGGCCATAGTTAAGGCACGATCTGGAGGGCCACAGGCATGGAACGACTGATGCGCGTTCTCGGCGCCTTGACCCGCTGGGGGTTGGGCATCAGTGCCTTGCTGGCGGTGTTGGTGGCGCTTTATGTCAGTCTCGGCCGGCAGTTCATCCCGCTGGTGGCCGAGTACCGTGCCGAGGTCGAGGACAAGGCCGAGCAAGCCCTGGGCCTGCCGGTGCATATCGGTGCCCTGGAAGGGCACTGGAGCGGCCTGGCGCCGATCGTGCGGGTACGCGATATCCAGGTCGGCGAAGGGCCCAGTGCCCTGCGCCTGGACGGCGTCAGGCTGGTGCCGGACCTGTGGGTCAGCCTGGTCGAGCGCCAGGTGCGCCTGGCCAACCTCGAAGTTGGCGGCCTGCAACTGAGCCTGCGCGAGGACCAGAACGGCGCCTGGGCCCTGGAAGGCCTGCCGAAAAAAGACGATAAGCCACTCGACCCCGAGCAACTGCTCAAGCAGATCCAGGTGGTGTCGAAAGTCACCGTGGTCGACAGCCAGGTGACTCTGGAGCCGTTCCAGCGCGAACCCATGACCCTCACCTACGTCAGCCTCGGCCTGCAGACCGGCAGTGTGCGCCAGCGCCTGGACGCGCGGCTGACCCTGCCCGATGGCCAGCCACTGGCGTTGAGCCTGCGCAGCCGGATTCGCCCCAGCCAGTGGCGCGACGGTGAGATCGATGCCTACCTGAGCCTGCCGCAAAGCGACTGGGCGCGCTGGCTGCCGCCACGCCTGCTGGGCCAGTGGCAGGCCACTGAGCTGCGCGCCGGTGGCGAGCTGTGGCTGAACTGGGGCAAGGGCCAGTTGCAAAGCGCTGTGGTGCGCCTGAATGCGCCAGAGCTGCGCGGCAATCATGCCGAACGCAAGCCCGTGCAGATCGACAACCTGGCCCTCAATGCCTGGTTCCAGCGCGGCAACAAGGGCCTGGAGGTGCTGGTCGACTCGCTGGCCATGAGCCTGGGCAAGACCCGCTGGGAATCCCATGTGCAGCTCAAGCAGACGGCCGCGACCGAGTCGAGCGAGGAAACCTGGGCGATCCAGGCCGACCGTCTCGACCTGACCCCGGTTACGCCGCTGATCGACGCCCTGGCGCCGCTGCCGGAAAAACTCATGGCCGTGGTCGATGGCCTCAAGGTCACCGGGGCCTTGCGTAACGTGCGCCTGGATGTGCGGCCTAAAGCCACCGGCGACCAGCGCCTGAGTTTTGCTGCCAACCTTGAGCGGGTTGGCTTTGACGCCTATCACGGTGCACCGGCTGCCGGTAATGTCAGCGGCAGTATCAGCGGTGACCTCGGCCAGGGCGAACTGCGCCTGGATACCGATGCCTTCATGCTGCACCTGTACCCGATCTTCGAGAAACCCTGGCATTACCAGAAAGCCAACGCACGCCTGACCTGGCGCCTGGACCAGGAAGGCTTCACCCTGATCGCGCCGTACCTGAAGGTCCTGGGCGAGGAGGGCAAGATTGCCGGCGACTTCCTCATTCGCCTGCTGTTCGATGAAACCCGTGAAGACTACATGGACCTGCGCGTCGGCCTGGTCGACGGCGATGGCCGCTACACCGCCAAGTACCTGCCCGAAGTACTAAGCCCGGCGCTGGATGAATGGCTGCGCACGGCGATCCTCAAGGGCGCGGTCGATGAGGGTTACTTCCAGTACCAGGGCTCGCTCAACCACGGCGCCTCGGAGCAGGCCCGCAGTATCAGCCTGTTCTTCAAAGTCCATGACGCCGCCCTGGATTTTCAGCCCGGCTGGCCTCAGGTGCAGAAAGTCGCCGGTGACGTGTTCATCGACGACGATGGCGTGCGTATCAAGGCGCAAAGCGGGCAGTTGCTCAATACCCAGGTACGCAACGTCGAGGTCAACATTCCCCATGTTGGCGCCGGTGAACACAATCACCTGTACCTGGACGGCGAATTTGACGGCGGGCTCGGCGATGGGGTGAAGATTCTTCAGGACGCGCCGATTGGTACCGGGCCGATGTTCGCTGGCTGGGAGGGCGAGGGCGACCTTAAGGGCAAGCTCAAGCTGGATATCCCCCTGGCCAAAGGTCAGCAGCCCAAGGTGGTCGTTGACTTCAATGTTCGCGATGCACGGCTGAAGATCGCTTCACCTGCCCTGGAGCTCCATCAGCTCAAGGGTGACTTGCGCTTTGACTTCGACAAGGGCCTGAGCGGCGAGAACATCAGTGCCCGAGCCTTTGACAAGCCGATCACCGCGCAGATCTTTGCCGAAGGCAAGCCCGGGCAGATGCAGACCCGCATCAACGCCAAGGGGCAGATGCCGCTCAAGTCGCTGACCGACTGGCTGCAGGTCAAGCAGGCCCTGCCGCTTTCCGGGGAGCTGCCTTACCAGTTGCAGGTCAGCCTGGGCAGCCGCGACAACACCTTGACTGTCGATTCCAGCCTCAAGGGCCTGGCGGTGGATTTGCCCGCGCCGTTCGGCAAGGCTGCCAACGAGACCCGTAACAGCCAGTTCAGCATGGGCCTGCAGGGGCCGGAGCGGCGCTTTAATGTCACTTACGCCGACGTTGCCAAGGCCATCTACGCCGCGCCGATGGACAAGCTCGACCAGGGCCGTGGTGAATTGCTGTTCGGCGCCGGTACGGCACAGTTGCCGCCTGGCCAGGGCCTGCGTGTGCGCGGTCGCCTGGCCGAGCTGGACCTGGAGCCCTGGCAGAAGCAGTTCGAGCGCTTTGCCGGCAACGACCCGGGTGGCAGTGCCAAGCAGACGCTGCGTGGCGTCGACCTGAGTATTGGCCAGCTCAAGGGCTTTGGCCTGAACCTGGCGCAGGCGGTGGTGCGTGTCGATCGCGGTGGCAACCTCTGGGTCGTGCGCCTGGACAGCAAGGAAGTCATCGGTAACGCGCGGATCCCGGATGCCAAGGGCGCGCCAATGGTGATCAACCTGCAGACCATTCACCTGCCGGCCGCGGACCCCGCCGAAGCGTCTTCCGATGACGGCCCGGACCCGATGGCCAGTATTGATCCGCGCAAGATTCCGGCCGTTGATCTTTCCATCGACAAGCTGTTCCGTGGCGATGACCTGCTCGGCAGTTGGGCGGTCAAAGTTCGTCCGACTGCCAAGGGCATCGCCCTCAATGACCTCGATGTCAGTGTCAAAGGCCTGCAGATCGACGGCAATGGCGGTTGGGAAGGGGCGCCAGGGGCGAGCAGCAGTTGGTACAAGGGCCGTCTGGAAGGCAAGAACCTGGCGGACATCCTCAAGGCTTTCAACTTTGCGCCGACCGTCACCAGCCGGGACTTTCGCCTGGATGTCGACGGCCGCTGGCCCGGCTCGCCAGCCTGGGTCGGCCTCAAGCGCTTCTCCGGCAGCCTCGATGCCGCCTTGCGCAAAGGTCAGTTCGTCGAAGTCGAAGGTGGCGCCCAGGCCCTGCGCGTGTTCGGCCTGCTCAACTTCAACTCGATTGGCCGGCGCCTGCGTCTGGACTTCTCCGACTTGCTCGACAAGGGCCTGAGCTACGACCGGGTCAAAGGCCTGCTGGTGGCCAGTGAAGGGGTGTATGTGACCCGCGAACCGATCACCGTCACCGGCCCCTCCAGCAACCTTGAGCTGGACGGCACCCTGGATATGGTCCGTGACCGGGTCGACGCCAACCTGCTGGTGACCCTGCCGGTGACCAACAACCTGCCGATTGCCGCGCTGATCGTCGGTGCGCCGGCCATCGGCGGGGCGCTGTTCCTGGTTGATCGCCTGCTCGGTGACCGGGTGGCGCGCTACGCCAGCGTGCATTATCGCGTCGAGGGTCCGTGGAAAGAGCCTAAGATAAGCTTTATCAAACCTTTCGAAAAATCACGCTAGGAGCCGGGATGAAGTCAGCGGTTATCCAGATGGTCAGCCAGAGCGACGTTCTGGCCAACCTGGTGCGCGCCCGGCAACTGGTTGAGCAGGCAGCCGCAGGCGGTGCACGGCTTGCCGTGCTGCCGGAGAACTTCGCTGCCATGGGCCGGCGCGACAGCGCCGCAATCGGCCGCGCCGAAGCCCTGGGCGAAGGCCCGATCCTGCCCTGGTTGAAACAGACCGCCCGCGACCTCAAGTTATGGATAGTGGCCGGGACCTTGCCGCTGCCGCCGGTCGGCCAGGCCGAAGCCAAGGCCCATGCCTGCTCGTTGCTGATCGATGAGCACGGTGAGCAGGTGGCGCGCTACGACAAGCTGCACCTGTTCGATGTCGATGTCGCCGATAACCGTGGCCGCTATCGCGAATCCGATGACTACGCCCATGGCGGCCAGGTAGTGGTCGCCGATACCCCGGTCGGGCGCCTGGGCCTGAGCGTCTGCTATGACCTGCGCTTCCCCGAGCTGTACAGCGCGCTGCGCGAAGCCGGGGCTGAGCTGATCAGTGCGCCGTCGGCCTTCACCGCCGTGACCGGTGCCGCGCACTGGGAAGTGTTGATTCGCGCGCGGGCGATTGAAACCCAGTGTTATGTCCTGGCCGCGGCTCAGGGCGGAACTCACCCGGGGCCCCGGGAAACCTATGGCCATGCGGCGATCGTCGACCCCTGGGGGCGCATCGTCGCCGAACAGGCCAGCGGCGAAGCCGTGCTGCTGGGCGAACGTGACAGCAGCGAACAGGCGTCCATCCGGGCGCGGATGCCGGTGACCTTGCACCGGCGCTTTTTCTCGCAGGACGCCTTGCGGCCTGCGCACACCTCGGAGTGACTATGAGCGAGATGTTATCCACTGTCAGCGAACACCTGCTGGCGCCGGGCGGCCTGACCCTCGACAGCCTGCAGTCAGTGCTGGGCGAGCTGGCCGGGCCAGGCATCGATGCCGCCGACCTGTACTTCCAGGGGCAGATTTCCGAATCCTGGGCGCTGGAAGACGGCATCGTCAAAGAAGGCAGTTTCAACCTCGACCAGGGCGTGGGCGTACGTGCCCAGTCCGGCGAGAAGACCGGTTTTGCCTACAGCAACGCCATTAACCTCGAAGCCCTGACTTCGGCGGCCCGTGCGGCGCGCTCGATTTCCCGTGCCGGGCAGAACGGCAGCGTGCAGGCGTTCAACAGCCAGGACGTTACCCAGCTTTATGGCACCGACAATCCGCTTGAGGTCATCAGCCGCGCCGACAAGGTCGAGCTGCTCAAGCGTGTCGACGCCGCCACGCGCAAGCTCGATCCGCGTATCCAGCAAGTCACCGTGAGCATGGCCGGGGTCTGGGAGCGCATCCTGGTCGCCGCCGCCGATGGCAGCCTGGCCGCCGACATTCGCCCGCTGGTGCGTTTCAACGTCAGTGTCATCGTCGAGCAGAACGGCCGTCGCGAGCGCGGCGGTCACGGTGGCGGCGGGCGTACCGACTACCGCTATTTCACCGACGAACGGGTCATGGGCTATGCCCGTGAGGCCCTGCGCCAGGCGCTGGTCAACCTCGAAGCCATCCCGGCGCCGGCCGGTACCCTGCCGGTGGTGCTCGGCTCCGGCTGGTCGGGCGTATTGCTGCACGAAGCGGTCGGTCATGGCCTGGAGGGTGATTTCAACCGCAAGGGCAGTTCGGCCTACAGCGGCCACATGGGCGAGAAGGTGGCTTCGAGCCTGTGCACCATTGTCGATGACGGCACCCTGGAAGGTCGTCGCGGATCACTGAGCGTCGATGACGAAGGTACCCCGACCGAGTGCACCACGCTGATCGAGAACGGCATCCTCAAGGGCTACATGCAGGACAAGCTCAACGCCCGCCTGATGGGCATGGCCCGCACCGGCAACGGCCGCCGCGAATCCTATGCGCACCTGCCGATGCCGCGCATGACCAACACCTACATGCGTGCCGGCGAAAGCGACCCGGCTGAAATCATTGCCTCGGTGAAAAGGGGTATTTATTGCGCCAACCTCGGCGGTGGCCAGGTGGACATCACCAGCGGCAAATTCGTGTTCTCCACCAGTGAGGCGTACCTGATCGAAGACGGCAAGATTACCGCGCCGGTCAAAGGCGCAACCCTGATCGGCAACGGGCCGGAAGCCATGAGCCGGGTATCGATGGTCGGCAACGACCTGTCGCTGGACAGCGGTGTCGGTACATGCGGCAAGGATGGTCAGTCGGTGCCGGTGGGCGTTGGCCAGCCGACCCTGAAGATCGATGCGATCACCGTCGGTGGCACCGGCGCATGAAGATGAAACCGGGCAGGCAGGGCGCCTGCCCGTGTGCGGGGTTCAACGCAGGCCGCGTTGGACCTCGTCGAGTTCGCGGATGTACTTGAAGATCTTGCGGCTCGCGCTTGGCGGCTTGTTGCGCGCCAGCTCGTGCTGGGCCTGGCGGATCAGCGAGCGCAGTTGCTGGCGATCGGCATCGGGGTATTCCTGGACGAACTTCTCCAGGACCTCGTCGGTACCATCGATCAGCCGGTCACGCCAGCGTTCAAGGTTGTGGAAGCGCTCGTTGTATTGGCGCGAGGAGGCGTCGAGCTGGTCAAGCAGGGCATTGATCGCGTCGATGTCCTGGTCGCGCATCAGCTTGCCGATGAACGACTTGTGACGCCGTTTGGCCTCGTTCGCGGTGTGCCGCTTGTGCTCTTCCAGGGCCGCGCGCAACTCGTCGGTCAACGGCAGTTTGGCCAGGGTATCGGGCTTGAGCAAGGTAAGGCGCTCGCCCATCTCGACCAGCGCCTGCATTTCGCGCTTGACCTGGGTTTTGCTTTTTTCGCCGTCAAAGGCGGTGTCGTAAGAATCAACCATGGGGGCAGTCCGCTGAGAATCGCCGCCATGATAACCAGTCGGGGGCCGCTTGTCCGGTCCGGTCGTAGATTGACCCGCGCCGAACGCAGAATTTGAGTGGAGAAAACCATGAGTGCAGTCCAGAGCGTAGGTCCGCAGGCCCTGCCGGCGTTGCAGGAACAGGTCGAACAGATCATTGCCGAAGCCCGGCGCCAGGGTGCCAGCGCCTGCGAAGTGGCGGTATCGCTGGAGCAGGGGTTGTCGACTTCGGTGCGCCAGCGTGAAGTCGAGACCGTCGAATTCAACCGTGACCAGGGTTTTGGCATCACCTTGTACGTGGGCCAGCGCAAAGGCTCGGCGAGCACCTCGGCCAGCGGCAGCGAGGCGATCCGGGAAACCGTCGCCGCCGCCCTGGCAATTGCCAAGCACACTTCCGAAGACGAGTGCGCCGGGCTTGCCGATCCGGCGCTGATGGCCCGCGAGCAGGCGGATTTCGACCTCTATCATGCCTGGGACATCACCCCTGAGCAGGCCATCGAAAAGGCCCTGGAGTGCGAAGCCGCAGCTTTCGATGCCGATGCGCGGATCAAGAACGCCGACGGCACCACCCTCAACACCCACCAGGGCTGTCGCGTGTATGGCAACAGCCATGGCTTTATCGGCGGCTACGCTTCGACCCGACACAGCCTGAGCTGCGTGATGATTGCCGAAGCCGACGGGCAGATGCAGCGCGACTACTGGTATGACGTCAATCGCCAGGGCGAATTGCTCGCCGACCCGCGCAGCATCGGTATCCGCGCTGCGCAACGGGCAGCCAGCCGCCTGGGCGCGCGTCCGGTACCCACCTGTGAAGTGCCGGTACTGTTCTCGGCCGAGCTGGCAGGGGGGCTGTTCGGCAGCTTCCTTTCGGCGATTTCCGGCGGCAACCTGTACCGCAAGTCTTCGTTCCTCGATGGTGCCATGGGCCAACGGCTGTTCCCGACCTGGCTGACCCTGGACGAGCGCCCGCACCTGCAGCGAGCCCTGGGCAGCGCCGCGTTCGATGGTGACGGCCTGGCCACCTATGCCAAGCCATTTGTTGAAAACGGCCAACTGGTGTCCTACGTGCTGGGTACCTATTCCGGGCGCAAGCTGGGCTTGCCGAGCACCGCCAACGCCGGCGGCGTGCACAACCTGTTCGTCACCCATGGGGTCGAAGACCAGGCTGCCCTGCTGCGGCGCATGGGTCGTGGGCTGCTGGTTACCGAGCTGATGGGCCATGGTCTGAACATGGTCACCGGCGACTACTCGCGCGGTGCTGCAGGCTACTGGGTAGAAAACGGCGAGATTCAGTTCGCCGTTCAGGAAGTGACGATCGCCGGTAATATGAAGGATATGTTCGAGCAAATTGTCGCGATTGGTAATGATCTGGAAACCCGCAGCAATATTCACACAGGCTCGGTGCTGATCGAGCGGATGACCGTCGCGGGCAGTTAACGCCCGGTGTTGCTCCCCCTTCGAAGCCCGGCCATGTGTCGGGCTTTTTGTTTTTCTTTTTTCATTTTGTTGAACTGATTCTGATTATCACTTAATAATGAATATCATTATCTAGGCGATGATGTTCATGAAACCAGTCCTCCACGAATTGCCCTACCTGGAAAACTGGCGCTGGCTGAGCCGGCGCATTCGCTGTGCACTCGATCCGGACGAGCCGCGCCTGATCGAGCACTACCTCACCGAAGGCCGTTACCTGGTGTGTTGCACCGATACCAGCGCCTGGACCATCGCCTTGACTTCATTCCGCCTGCTGCTGGACACCGCCTGCGATCGCGCGCTGCCCTGGCATTGGCGCTGCCTGTGCCTGGACCAGGCCTGGCGGCCGCTGCTGGAGCTGCGCAACCTCGATCGGCGCGAAAACAACCAGCGCTGGCAGCCCTTCGCCTTGCAACTGGCGAACTGCGTGCTGCTGCCTTCGATTTCCTACGATGAACTGATGCAAGGACTTGATGATGAGTAATACCCGTATCGAGCGCGACAGCATGGGTGAACTGCTGGTGCCAGCCGAGGCCCTGTATGGCGCCCAGACCCAGCGCGCGGTAAACAACTTCCCGATCAGCCAGCAACGCATGCCGACCCAGTTCATTCGCGCACTGCTGCTGGCCAAGGCTGCTGCGGCCAAGGCCAATATCGAGCTCAAGCAACTGGAGCAGGCCCGCGGCGAGGCGATTGTCAAAGCCGTGGAGCAGTTGCTGGCCGCTGACTTCATGCAGCATTTCCCGGTGGATATCTTCCAGACCGGCTCCGGTACCAGTTCGAACATGAACGCCAACGAGGTGATCGCGACCCTGGCCAGCCGCGTGCTGGGCGATACGGTCAACCCCAACGATCACGTCAACTGCGGGCAAAGCAGCAACGACATCATCCCCACCACCATTCATGTCAGTGCCGCGCTGGCCCTGCACGAGCAGTTGTTGCCGGCGCTGCAGCATCTGGTCAAGGTGATCGACGCCAAGGCCGAGCAGGTGCATCCGTTCATCAAGACCGGCCGCACCCACCTGATGGATGCCATGCCGGTGCGCATGAGCCAGGTGCTGGGTGGATGGTCGGCGCAAGTCAAGGCGGCCATTGCTCATCTGCAAGCCACTTTGCCAAGCCTGCAAGCCCTGGCCCAGGGCGGCACCGCCGTGGGCACTGGCATCAATGCCCATCCTGAGTTCGCTGCGCGCTTCAGCCAGCAACTGACAGCGCTTACCGGCGTCGAATTTGTTCCGGGGCACAACCTGTTCGCTTTGATTGGTTCGCAAGACACCGCAGTGGCGGTATCCGGCCAGCTCAAGACCACCGCTGTGGCACTGATGAAAATCGCCAACGACCTGCGCTGGATGAACTCCGGGCCGCTGGCCGGCCTGGGCGAAATCGAGCTCGAAGGCTTGCAGCCGGGCTCTTCGATCATGCCGGGCAAGGTCAACCCGGTAATCCCGGAAGCGACTGCCATGGTCGCCGCGCAGGTGATCGGCAACGACGCGACCATCGCCGTGGCCGGGCAGTCGGGCAACTTCGAACTCAACGTGATGCTGCCGATCATTGCCCAGAACCTGCTCAGCAGCATCGAGCTGATGGCCAATGCCAGCCGCTTGCTGGCCGACAAGGCGATTGCCAGCTTCACGGTCAATGAACCCAAGCTCAAGGAAGCCCTGGCGCGCAACCCGATTCTGGTCACCGCCCTGAACCCGATCATCGGCTACCAGAAGGCTGCCGAAATCGCCAAGACCGCTTACAAGCAAGGCCGCCCGATTATCGACGTAGCCCTCGAAAACACCGACCTGCCGCGCAGCCAGCTTGAAGCGCTGCTCGATCCGGAAAAGCTCACCGCCGGCGGGATCTGAGCCGGCCCACCGCTCTGGAGGTTTGTCATGCAGCACTGGAAACGCACCACCGAAATTGCCAACCGCCTGTTCGAACAGGGCGAGTTGGTCGATGCCCGCGAGTTGTATCTGCAAGCCCTGGCGCTTGCCCAGGTGTTGTTCGAACGCTGGCATGACGCCGACGAAGCGGTGGCCGTGTGCGTCATCGCCCACCACAACCTGGCTGACCTGCACCTGCGGCTGAATCAGCCGCAGGAAAGCGCCGAGTACCTGTGCGCCATTCACCAGCGGTTGTTGCAGACCGCCCAGGACCCGCGCATGGCGCCGATGCTGCGCGAAGCTGCGTTGCGCCACAGCAGCAAGACCTACACCGAGTTGCTGAGCTTCATCAGCGAGTACGGCCAGTACCCCCGTACCGAACGTCTGCTCTACCGGCACGAGCCGCAGCCGGCCCTGCATGTCGGTCAGGAAAGCGCCGCGCCTTCAGTCCTACAATATGGAATCCAGTGATATGCCTTATACCTTGCCTGCATTGCCTTACGCCTACGATGCGCTGGAACCGCACATCGATACCCAGACCATGCAGATTCACCACAGCAAGCACCACCAGGCTTACATCAACAACCTCAACGCGGCGGTCGAAGGCAGCGAGTATGCCGAGTGGCCGGTGGAAAAACTGGTGGCCAGCGTCAAGCAACTGCCGGAAAAATTGCACAACGCGGTAATCAACCAGGGCGGCGGTCACGCCAACCATTCGCTGTTCTGGACCGTGATGTCGCCCCAGGGCGGCGGCCTGCCACAAGGCGCTGTGGCCAAGGCCATTGATGAGCAATTGGGTGGCTTCGAGGCGTTCAAGGACGCCTTCACCAAGGCTGCGCTGACTCGCTTTGGCAGCGGCTGGGCCTGGCTGAGCGTGACCCCGGCCAAGACCCTGGTGGTTGAAAGCAGTGGTAATCAGGACAGCCCGCTGATGAACGGCAATACGCCAATCCTCGGCCTGGACGTCTGGGAGCATGCTTACTACCTGCTGTACCAGAACCGTCGTCCGGAATACATCAACGCCTTCTACAACGTGATCGACTGGTCCGAGGTAGAGCGTCGTTACGCAGCTGCGCTTGTGTGAGTCGCAGCGCAATGCGTTCGGATGTGATGTCCATTGCCGGCGTGCGGCTGTTTCGCCTGGCGCTCGGTACCCTGTTGCTGCTGGTCGGCTTCGCCCTGCTGGTGGCCCAGGGTATCGCCTGGCTGGACCTGGAGCCGCGCATGTTACGGGCGCTCGAAGGCGGTGCGCTGTGCGCCCTGGGTACGGCCTTGGGCGCGGTGCCGGTGCTGGTGATCCGCAACATGCCAGTGGCGTTGGCCGATACCTTGCTGGGCTTTGGTGCCGGGGTGATGCTGGCGGCCACGGCCTTTTCGCTGATCATTCCCGGGCTGGATGCCGCCCAGGCCATTGGCCTGGGTAAATGGGGCGCCGGTGGTTTGGTCAGCTTCGGCCTGCTGTTCGGGGCCTTCTGCCTGTACCTGGTCGACCTCAAGGTGTCCGGTGCATCGCCCGAGGCCCTGGTCGGCACGCCGCAGCAACCGGTGATCGCCGCGCGGATCTGGGTGTTCGTGATTGCCATCATTGCCCATAACATCCCCGAAGGCATGGCCATTGGCGTGTCTGCCGGTGGTGGCATGCCCGATGCCGACAGCCTTGCCATGGGCATTGCCCTGCAGGATGTGCCGGAAGGCCTGGTGATCGCCCTGGTGTTGGCAGGGGCGGGGATGGCCCGCTTCAAGGCGTTTCTGATTGGTGCGGCTTCTGGTCTGGTCGAGCCGCTGGCTGCGGTGGTGTGTGCCTGGCTGGTGACCGTGGCAGAGTTGTTGCTGCCACTGGGCTTGGCGTGTGCTGCCGGGGCGATGTTGCTGGTCGTGACCCAGGAAATCATTCCCGAGTCGCGCAGCAATGGCCATCACCGGCTGGCCAGCCTGGGCCTGTGCATCGGCTTCTGCCTGATGATGGTGATGGATACGGCGCTTTCGTGAGAAAACGGGGGCGGTTACTCGCCCTCGTCGAAGTAATTGTTGATCAGTTCGATCAGGGCGTTGAGTGCATCATCGTCCTGCTCGCCCTCGGTGTGCAGATGAATGGCGGTGCCCTTGCCGGCCGCCAGCATCATGACCGCCATGATGCTCTTGCCATCAACCAGGGATTGCGGATTGCGCCCAACGCGAACCTGGCAGGGAAACTTGCCCGCAACGCCAACGAACTTTGCCGCTGCCCGGGCGTGCAGCCCCAGCTTGTTGATGATGGTGATTTCTTTTGCGGGCATCGAGGCGCTGGTCCTGTGGGCTAGAGGTCGCGGTGGCGAACCTGGACATTCTTTAACGATTGTTGCAGTAACTGGCCCAGACGCTCGGTCAGGTACACCGAACGGTGGTGGCCACCTGTGCAGCCAATGGCAATGGTGACATAGGCACGGTTGCTGGCGGCAAAGCGCGGTAACCACTTGAGCAGGTAGCTGGAGATGTCCTGGAACATGTCCTCGACATCCGGCTGCGCAGCCAGGTAATCGATCACCGGTTGCTCCAGGCCCGAATGGTCGCGCAGTTCCGGCTTCCAGTAAGGGTTGGGCAGGCAGCGCACATCGAACACCAGGTCGGCATCGACCGGCATGCCGCGTTTGAAACCGAAGGATTCGACCAGGAAGGCCGTACCGGGCTCCGGCTGGTTGAGCAGGCGCAATTTGATCGAGTCACGCAACTGATACAGGTTCAGGTTGGTGGTATCGATCTTCAGGTCGGCGAGGTCGGCAATCGGCCCGAGCAGCTCGCTTTCGACTTCGATCGCTTCGGCCAGCGAGCGTTCGTTGTTGGTCAGCGGGTGGCGGCGGCGGGTTTCCGAGAAGCGCTTGAGCAATGTTTCTTCATCGGCATCCAGGTACAGCACATCACACTGGATGTGCCGGCTACGGGCGTCCTCAAGCAGCTCGGGAAAGCGCGACAAGTGGCTGGGCAAGTTGCGCGCGTCAATCGAAACGGCCACCTTGGGCTGCATCAATTCCGTGTTGATCAGGGCGCTTTCGGCCAGTTGCGGCAGCAAGCCAGCAGGCAGGTTGTCGATGCAGTAGTAGCCGTTGTCCTCAAGTACATCGAGGGCGGTACTCTTGCCGGAGCCAGACCGGCCGCTAACGATGATCAAGCGCATGTTCAATGCCCGTTCTGTACGTCCAGTACGACCTGGTACAAGGCTTCGTTACTGGTGGCCGCACGCAGTTTTTCGCGTACGTCCTTGCTATCGAGCATGCTGGCGATCTGGCGCAGCAGCTCCAGGTGCGCATCGGTAGCCGCTTCCGGGACCAGCAGTACGAACAG
Organism: Pseudomonas sp. B21-009; assembly: GCF_024749345.1. Taxonomy (NCBI): domain Bacteria; kingdom Pseudomonadati; phylum Pseudomonadota; class Gammaproteobacteria; order Pseudomonadales; family Pseudomonadaceae; genus Pseudomonas; species Pseudomonas sp. B21-009. Next base: position 1,069,453 of record NZ_CP087199.1, read on the forward strand.
CAGGTCGACCGGGGCGCCATCGATGGCGTCGAAATCGATAGGGGCGTCAAGGTGCAACAGCGCGCTGACCGGCGACTCACAGCCCTTGAGGCGGCAGTGGGGAATGGCAATGCCGTTGCCGAAGCCGGTGGAGCCCAGTTTCTCCCGGGCGATCAAGGCTTCGTACACGATCTGGGTGTCCAGCTCGGGCACTTCTCTGCCGATCAGATTGGCGATCTGTTCGAGCGCACGCTTTTTACTGCCGCCCGGCACGTTCACAAGGGAACGGCCGGGGGTCAGGATGGTTTCAAGTCGGATCATGGATGAGGGGGATCAGCGGGCCGCTGCACCTTGCAGCAGGCTTTGCTGTTTTTCCTTGTGTTTTTTCAGTTGGCGGTCGAGCTTGTCGGTCAAGGCGTCGATCGCTGCATACATGTCTTGGTGTTCGGCATTTGCAACCACTTCGCCGCCGGGAATGAACAGCGTCGCTTCAATCTTCTGCTGCAGCTTCTCGACCTTCATGATTACCGTCACATTGGTAATCTTGTCGAAATGCCCCTCCAGTCGTTTCAATTTCTGCTCGACGTACTCACGCAGGGGCTGAGTAACTTCTACATGCTGTCCACTGATATTGACTTGCATACAGCTTCTCCTTTGTTGCCGGTGCATAAGAGGCAGGTATTGCGCCTGCCACTGAACTGCGGTGGCACACCTCAGGAGCCGTTACATCAATCGCTTGCGCTCGCTCGACGGTGCGATGCCGAGGGACTCGCGGTACTTGGCGACGGTGCGACGTGCTACCTGGATGCCTTGTGCCTCCAGTAAACCAGCGATCTTGCTGTCACTCAATGGCTTTTTCTGATTTTCCGCTGCAACCAGTTTCTTGATGATTGCGCGGATCGCTGTGGACGAGCATTCGCCGCCTTCGGAGGTGCTGACGTGGCTGGAGAAAAAGTACTTCAGCTCGTAAATTCCGCGGGGCGTGTGCATGTATTTCTGCGTGGTCACCCGGGAAATGGTCGACTCGTGCATGCCCACCGCTTCGGCGATGTCGTGCAGCACCAGCGGCTTCATCGCCTCGTCACCGTGATCGAGGAAGCCGCGCTGGTGCTCGACGATCTGGGTGGCGACCTTCATCAGGGTTTCGTTGCGGCTTTGCAGGCTCTTGATGAACCAGCGCGCCTCCTGCAACTGGTTGCGCATGAAGGTGTTGTCGGCGCTGGTGTCGGCGCGACGGACGAAACCGGCGTACTGCGGGTTGACCCGCAGGCGCGGGACCGCATCCTGGTTGAGTTCGACCAGCCAGCGCTCGTTGTCCTTGCGCACGATCACGTCGGGCACCACGTATTCGGCTTCGCTGGACTCGATTTGCGAGCCCGGGCGCGGGTTGAGGCTCTGTACCAGTTCGATGACCTGGCGCAGCTCGTCTTCCTTGAGCTTCATGCGGCGCATCAGCTGGCTGTAGTCGCGGCCGCCGAGCAGGTCGATGTAGTCGCTGACCAGACGCTGGGCTTCGGCCATCCACGGGGTACGCGGCGGCAGCTGGCGCAGTTGCAGCAACAGGCACTCGCTGAGGTTGCGCGCGCCGATGCCGGCGGGTTCGAATTGCTGGATACGGTGCAGCACGGCTTCGACTTCATCCAGCTCGATGTCGAGCTCAGGGTCGAAGGATTCGCAGACTTCTTCCAGGGTTTCGTCGAGATAACCCTGGTTGTTGATGCAATCGATCAGGGTCACGGCGATCAGCCGGTCGGTGTCTGACATCGGTGCCAGGTTGAGCTGCCAGAGCAGGTGGCTCTGCAAGCTTTCGCCAGCCGAAGTGCGGGTGGTGAAGTCCCACTCGTCATCGTCGTTGCTGGGCAGGCTGCTGGCGCTGGTCTGGTAGATGTCTTCCCAGGCGGTGTCGACCGGCAGCTCGTTGGGGATGCGCTCGTTCCACTCGCCCTCTTCGAGGTTGTCCACCGTTGGGGCGGTCTCCTGGAAGCTGGTTTCCTGAACGTCGGCGACGGGTTTGCTCTCGGCGTTGTCGGCCATCGGGTCGCTGTTGTCGAAGTCGTCGCCTTCTTCCTGGCGCTCGAGCATCGGGTTTGATTCCAGCGCTTCCTGGATTTCCTGCTGGAGGTCCAGGGTAGAAAGCTGGAGCAGACGTATGGCCTGTTGCAACTGCGGGGTCATCGTCAGTTGCTGGCCCATTCTTAGGACGAGCGATGGTTTCATGGCAGGGGCTTAACACCTTATTTGCCGGCGCACATGCGCCATCCACTACAAGGGCACCGAAGCGCCAACTTTAAGCAAATTATATGCCTGAAATTGCAGCGTTTGCCTAGAGCGCCGTAACAATTAAGCCATTATCTGGCTTGTTTACGAGCGCTCCGGCAGCGCCTTACACCTTGAGCCTACAGGCGGAACTCATGGCCGAGGTAAACCTCTTTGACCAGGTCGTTGGCCAGGATGGTCTCTGCATCGCCTTCGGCGATCAGTTGGCCATCGTTGACGATGTAAGCAGTTTCGCAGATATCCAGGGTTTCACGGACGTTGTGGTCGGTGATCAGAACGCCAATACCCTTGGCCTTCAGGTGGTGGATGATCTGCTTGATGTCGCCGACCGAAATCGGGTCGACACCGGCAAAGGGTTCGTCGAGCAGGATGAACTTGGGCGCGGTGGCCAGGGCGCGGGCAATCTCGACGCGGCGGCGTTCACCACCGGAGAGGCTCATGCCGAGGTTGTCGCGGATGTGGCTGATGTGGAACTCCTGCAGCAGGCTTTCCAGCTCTTTGCGCCGGCCATCGCGGTCCAGGTCCTTGCGGGTTTCGAGGATCGCCATGATGTTGTCGGCCACCGACAGCTTGCGAAAGATCGAGGCTTCCTGCGGCAGGTAGCCGATACCGGCGCGGGCGCGGCCGTGCATGGGCTGGTGGCTGACATCGAGGTCGTCGATCAGGACGCGGCCCTGGTCGGCCTGGACCAGGCCGACGATCATGTAGAAGCAGGTGGTCTTGCCGGCGCCGTTAGGGCCGAGCAGGCCGACGATCTGGCCACTGTCGATCGACAGGCTGACGTCGCGGACCACTTGCCGGCTCTTGTAGCTCTTGGCCAGGTGCTGGGCTTTGAGGGTTGCCATTTACTCGGCCTTCTTCTTCGGCTGGATCACCATGTCGATACGCGGACGCGACTCGGTGACTTTGCCACCGCGACCGGCGGTAGCGATCTGTTTCACCGTGTCGTAGACGATTTTCTCGCCCTCGGTGGTGTTGCCTTCGTTGATGACCTTGGCGCGGTCGATCAGGACGATGCGGTTTTGCGGCGCATTGTACTGGATGGTCTTGCCGTAGCCCTGCATCTTGTCTGGCTTGGCGGCGCTCTGCTGCTGCTCGAAGTAGGCCAGGTTGCCCACCGAGGTCACCACGTCGATGTCGCCACCGGCGGTACGGGTGATGGTCACGGTGTTGCCTTTGATCATCATCGAACCCTGGGTGATGATCACGTCACCGGTGTAGGTGGCGATGCCTTTTTTGTCGTCCAGTTGAGCGTGGTCGGCCTGGATGCGGATCGGCTGGTCACGGTCGTTCGGCAGGGCCCAGGCGCTCGCGCTTCCCAGTGCTGCGCTCAGGCTGAGCAAAAAGGGGAGGGTTTTAACGAGCCTCATACTGTCCTCTTACGTTGGACAGCAGGTCCATCCTGCCGTCTTTCAAATACGCTTTCATTCCATTGCCCGTAGTGACGCCACCGGCGCCGTCGATTCTAACGGCTTGCTCGGTTTGCGCATATTGCTTCTGCGGGAATACCGTCATGCGGCTGCTGGTAATGATCATGGTGCGGTTCTTTTCGTCGGTGCGGGCGACCCTTACCGAATCGATCAGTTCGACTTCGCTGCCGTCGGGGTTGACCTCGCCGCGCTCGCTCTGCACGTGCCACGGATAAGTGGTGCCGCGGTACATCTGCAGGTCGGGCTTGGTCAGCAGGGTGACTTCGCTGGCCTTGAGGTGCTCGACTTTGTCGGCGGTCATCTCGTACTGCATCTTGCCATCAGGCAAAAACTGCACGCTGTGGGCGTTCACCGCGTAATAGTCGATGGCGCTCTGGTCCGGCCCGGCAACCGGCTTGTTGTCGAGGAAGCTCTCGGGGCTGATGTTCCAGTAGCCGACCGCCACCAGCAGGGCGGCGATCACACTGAACAGCGCAATGTTGCGGATTTTCTTACTGAACATGTGTCGCTCTACAGGTAATGGGCGTTGGCCGCGTCGAGGTTGCCCTGGGCTTGCAGGATCAGTTCGCAGAATTCGCGGGCTGCACCTTCGCCGCCACGTGCCAGGGTTACCCCGTGGGCGTGCTCGCGGACGAACGCGGCAGCATTGGCCACCGCCATGCCCAGGCCGACCCGGCGGATTACCGGCAGGTCAGGCAGGTCGTCGCCCAGATAGGCGACCTGTTCATAGCTTAGGTTGAGCTGGCCAAGAAGCTCGTCCAATACCACCAGTTTATCTTCCCGGCCCTGGTACAGGTGAGGAATGCCGAGGTTCTTTGCCCGGCGCTCGACCACCGGGGTCTTGCGACCGCTGATGATCGCCGTGGTCACGCCCGAGTTCATGAGCATCTTGATGCCCTGGCCGTCGAGGGTGTTGAAGGTCTTGAATTCGCTGCCATCTTCGAGGAAGTACAGGCGACCGTCGGTGAGCACGCCGTCTACGTCAAAAACCGCCAGTTTGATGGCCTTGCCGCGCTGGAGCAGGTCCTGGGTCATTTACATCACTCCCGCACGCAACAGGTCGTGCATGTTCAGGGCGCCGACCGGGCGCTCGTCCTTGTCGATCACCACCAGGGCGCTGATCTTGTGGTCTTCCATGATCTTCAGGGCTTCGGCGGCGAGCATCTCGGCGCGGGCGGTCTTGCCGTGGGCGGTCATGACTTCTTCGATGAGGGTCTTGTGCACGTCAATATTGCGATCGAGGCTGCGGCGCAGGTCGCCGTCGGTGAAGATCCCGGCCAACCGTCCGTCGGCTTCGAGCACCACGGTCATGCCCAGGCCCTTGCGAGACATTTCAAGCAGCGCGTCCTTGAGCAGGGTGCCGCGTTGCACCTGCGGCAGCTCGTCGCCGGCGTGCATGACGTTCTCGACTTTCAGCAGCAGGCGTCGGCCGAGGGCGCCGCCGGGGTGCGAGAAGGCGAAATCTTCAGCGGTAAAGCCGCGGGCCTCGAGCAGGGCGATGGACAGGGCGTCGCCCAGCACCAGCGCGGCGGTAGTCGAGGAGGTTGGTGCCAGGTTCAGCGGGCAGGCCTCCTGGGCAACGCGGGCGTCGAGGTTGACCTCGGCGGCCTTGGCCAGGGGCGAATCGGGGTTGCCGGTGAGGCTGATCAGCTGGATACCCAGTCGCTTGATCAGCGGCAGCAGGGTGACGATCTCGGCGGTGGAGCCCGAGTTGGACAGGGCCAGGATCACGTCGTCGCGGGTGATCATGCCCATGTCGCCATGGCTGGCTTCGGCCGGGTGAACGAAAAACGCCGGCGTACCGGTGCTGGCCAGGGTCGCGGCGATCTTGTTGCCGATGTGCCCCGACTTGCCCATGCCGACCACCACCACCCGGCCCTTGCTGGCCAGGATCAGCTCGCATGCCTTGACGAAATCGGCGTCGATGTGGGCCAGCAGGCCCTCAACCGCCTCGAGTTCGAAACGGATGGTGCGCTGCGCGGATTGGATCAGGTCGCTGGATTGGCTCATGTCGAAAATCGGATTGCCTGATGAAAAGGCGGCGATTATAGCGGTAATGGGCGAAAGCCTCACCTTGTGATTGTCATACATTCGCCCGGTTGGCTTAACCATAGCTGAACAAGCACTTCGGCGGCCTTGGGGCGGCCCTATCAGCGGTGCTATAGTTCGCCGCTGTTCGGCCCGCTTGGTGCGTGCGTGCCTCCACGAAGGGGGCGCGCGTCTGAGTGAGAAGGCTGCATCGCAAGGAGTCTAGATGAGCGTTGATAACGCCTACGCGGTCGAATTGAAGGGCGTTTCCTTCAAGCGCGGTTCGCGCAGCATCTTCAATAATGTCGACATACGCATTCCCCGTGGCAAGGTTACCGGCATCATGGGGCCTTCCGGGTGCGGCAAAACCACGCTGCTGCGGCTGATGGGTGCACAACTGCGCCCGGCCAGTGGCGAGGTCTGGGTGGCCGGGCAGAACCTGCCGACCCTGTCGCGCAGTGACCTGTTCGATGCCCGCAAGCAGATGGGCGTGCTGTTCCAGAGTGGCGCGCTGTTCACCGATCTCGATGTGTTCGAGAACGTCGCCTTCCCGTTGCGCGTGCATACCCAGCTGTCTGACGAGATGATTCGCGACATAGTCCTGATGAAACTCCAGGCTGTTGGCCTGCGTGGCGCCATCGAGCTGATGCCCGACGAGCTATCCGGTGGCATGAAACGTCGTGTGGCGCTGGCCCGGGCGATTGCTCTGGATCCGCAAATCCTCATGTACGATGAACCGTTCGTCGGCCAGGACCCGATTGCCATGGGCGTGCTGGTGCGGCTGATCCGCCTGCTCAACGATGCCCTGGGCATCACCAGCATCGTGGTTTCTCACGACCTGGCCGAAACCGCCAGCATCGCCGACTACATCTACGTGGTCGGTGACGGCCAGGTATTGGGGCAGGGCACGCCGCAAGAGCTGATGGGCTCCGACAACCCGCGCATTCGTCAATTCATGAAAGGCGATCCGGATGGCCCGGTGCCCTTTCACTTTCCTGCGCCGGATTACCGCGCCGATCTTCTGGGGAAGCGTTGATGCGCAGAAAATCCTTACTCGAACGTATTCGTCGCTTTGGCCGATCGGCCATCGACGTGCTGGCCATTCTCGGCCGCTCCTTCCTGTTCCTGCTGCATTCGCTGGTCGGGCGCAGCGGCACCGGCGGCGGCTTTCAGTTGCTGGTTCGCCAGCTCTATTCGGTTGGCGTGCTGTCGCTGGCGATCATCGTCGTGTCCGGTGTGTTCATCGGCATGGTCCTGGCCCTGCAGGGCTTCAGCATCCTCACCAAGTACGGTTCGGAGCAGGCGGTGGGGCAGATGGTCGCCCTGACCCTGCTGCGTGAACTGGGCCCGGTGGTTACCGCGCTGCTGTTCGCCGGCCGTGCAGGCTCGGCGCTGACCGCCGAAATCGGCAACATGAAGTCCACCGAGCAGCTGTCCAGCCTGGAAATGATCGGTGTCGATCCGCTCAAGTACATCGTCGCGCCGCGGCTGTGGGCCGGTTTCATCTCGCTGCCGTTGCTGGCTTTGATCTTCAGCGTGGTCGGTATCTGGGGTGGTTCGTGGGTTGCCGTCGACTGGTTGGGCGTTTACGAGGGCTCGTTCTGGGCCAACATGCAGAACAGTGTTTCCTTTACCGACGATGTGCTCAACGGGGTGATCAAAAGCCTGGTGTTTGCCTTCGTCGTGACCTGGATTGCCGTATTCCAGGGTTATGACTGCGAGCCCACTTCAGAAGGGATCAGTCGTGCCACCACCAAGACCGTGGTCTATGCCTCATTGGCAGTCCTGGGTCTGGACTTTATTCTGACCGCCTTGATGTTTGGAGATTTCTGATGCAAAACCGCACCCTGGAAATCGGTGTCGGCCTGTTCCTCCTGGCCGGGATCCTGGCGCTGATCCTGCTGGCCCTGCGCGTCAGCGGCCTGTCGGCAAGCCCGAGCAGCGACACGTATAAACTTTATGCCAACTTCGACAATATCGCCGGTTTGACGGTCAGAGCTAAAGTGACCATGGCCGGTGTGACCATCGGCAAGGTCACTGCCATCGATCTGGATCGTGACACCTTCACCGGTCGGGTGACGCTGCAGCTGGAAAAACGGGTCGATAACCTGCCTGTCGATTCCACTGCATCTATCCTCACCGCAGGGCTGCTCGGCGAGAAATACATCGGTATCAGCGTGGGCGGAGAAGATGCGGTGCTCAAGGATGGTGCAACCATCCACGACACCCAGTCGGCGCTGGTACTGGAAGACCTGATTGGCAAGTTCCTGCTCAATACCGTTGGCAAAGAAGCTAAATAAGGAGTTTCCATGATTTCTATCCTGCGACGCGGCTTGCTGGTGTTGCTGGCAGCACTGCCGCTGATGGCCAGTGCAGCTGCTCTGTCACCCAAGCAGGTGATCGAGAAGACCACCACCCAGTTGCTGGCTGACTTGAAAGCCAACAAGGAGCAATACAAGGCCAACCCGAGCGCCTTCTACGATGCGCTCAATGCCAACCTGGGGCCGGTCGTCGATGCCGATGGCATCTCGAAAAGCATCATGACCGTCAAGTATTCGCGCAAGGCTACCCCGGCGCAGATGCAGCGCTTCCAGGAAAACTTCAAGCGCAGCCTGATGCAGTTCTACGGCAACGCCCTGCTCGAGTACAACAACCAGGGCATTACCGTCGGCAACGAGAAGAAGGACGGCGACGACCGTGCCAGCGTCGACATGAGCGTCAAGGGCAACAACGGTGCTGTCTATCCGGTGTCCTACACCCTGACCAGGCTCGATGGCGAGTGGAAGGTGCGTAACGTCATCGTCAACGGCATCAACATCGGCAAGCTGTTCCGTGACCAGTTCGCCGACGCCATGAACCGCAACGGCAACGACCTGGACAAGACCATCGACGGCTGGGCGGGCGAAGTGGCCAAGGCCAAGGAAAGCACCGAGCAAGCGGCCGAGAAGCAAGGGCAATGAGCGACAGTGTCGTGACCATGAGCGAGCCAGGCGTATTGAGCCTGGCCGGGGTGCTCGACTACCGCAGCGGGCCGGCCTTGCGCAAGCAGGGCAAGGCCCTGATTGCGGCGTGCAAGGCCCCTGGGCTGGTGCTCGATTGCGCGCAGGTGGAGAAGTCCAGCAGCGTCGGCCTGTCCCTGCTGCTGGCCTTCATGCGCGACGGCAAGGCGGCCGGCAAGGCCGTCGAGGTTCGCGCCATGCCCCAGGACATGCGGGAAATCGCCGAGGTTTACGACCTCGACGAGGTGCTGGCCGGTCAATGACCGCCAGCCAGTGACTGGCCCCTCTGTCAGAGTCTCCGATTACGGGGTTCGCAGGCGAGGGGCTTTTTTGTATGATGGCCGACCCGCGCGCAAAGGGCGCCGATTGAGGTTGAGCATGCAGGCCGTAGAAGTTAAGAACTTCCTTGAAGAAAAGTTGCCGGGAACCCGGGTCGAAGTTGAAGGCGAAGGCTGCAACTTCCAGTTGAACGTGATCAGCGACGAATTGGCGGCCCTGAGCCCGGTCAAGCGTCAGCAGCAGATCTATGCTCACCTTAACCCGTGGATCACCGATGGCAGCATCCATGCGGTAACCATGAAATTTTTCAGCAGCGCAGCCTGGGCTGAGCGCACCTGAGCCAACTTGGCGGCGAGACTCTAATGGACAAACTGATTATTACTGGCGGCGTTCGCCTCGATGGCGAAATCCGCATTTCCGGGGCAAAGAACGCTGCCCTGCCGATCCTGGCGGCCACCTTGCTCTGCGATGGCCCGGTCACCGTTGGCAACCTGCCGCACCTGCACGACATCACCACGATGATCGAGCTGTTCGGCCGCATGGGCATTGAGCCGGTGATCGACGAGAAGCTCTCGGTCGAAATCGACCCGCGTACCATCAAGACCCTGGTCGCGCCGTACGAGCTGGTGAAAACCATGCGTGCCTCGATCCTGGTACTGGGCCCGATGGTCGCCCGTTTTGGCGAAGCCGAAGTGGCCCTGCCTGGCGGTTGCGCCATTGGTTCGCGTCCGGTCGACCTGCACATCCGCGGCCTTGAGGCCATGGGCGCGAAGATCGAAGTCGAAGGCGGCTACATCAAGGCCAAGGCCCCAGAAGGCGGCCTGCGTGGCGCGCACTTCTTCTTCGATACCGTCAGTGTCACCGGTACCGAGAACATCATGATGGCTGCAGCCCTGGCCAAAGGCCGCAGCGTGCTGCAAAACGCCGCGCGCGAGCCGGAAGTGGTCGACCTTGCCAACTTCCTCAACGCCATGGGCGCGAAAGTCCAGGGCGCTGGTACCGACACCATCACCATCGATGGCGTCGAGCGCCTGGGTTCGGCGACCTACCGGGTCATGCCTGACCGTATCGAGACCGGTACCTACCTGGTTGCCGCTGCCGTGACTGGCGGTCGCGTCAAGGTCAAGGACACCGATCCGACCATCCTCGAAGCCGTCCTTGAGAAGCTCAAGGAAGCCGGCGCCGAAGTTACAACCGGTGAAGACTGGATCGAGCTGGACATGCATGGCAAGCGGCCGAAAGCCGTCAACCTGCGTACCGCTCCGTACCCGGCGTTCCCGACCGACATGCAGGCGCAGTTCATCTCGCTCAACGCCATTGCCGAAGGCACTGGCGCGGTAATCGAGACGATCTTCGAAAACCGCTTCATGCACGTCTACGAGATGCACCGCATGGGTGCCCTGATCCAGGTCGAAGGCAACACTGCCATCGTTACCGGGACCAAGACCCTCAAAGGCGCTCCAGTGATGGCCACCGACCTGCGGGCTTCGGCCAGCCTGGTGCTGTCGGCGCTGGTTGCCGAAGGCGATACCCTGATCGACCGCATCTACCACATCGACCGTGGTTATGAGTGCATCGAAGAGAAACTGCAGATGCTCGGCGCCAAGATCCGCCGCGTGCCGGGCTAGTCTGTGAGTGGCGCAGGGACGCGCCAGCCAATTGCTGCACCGAATTGAATGCGGTCGGGCCTGTTAGCGCCCGGCCGGCTGTAGCCGCATAAGGACCGACGTTTCCCATGTTGACCATCGCGCTATCCAAAGGTCGGATTCTCGACGATACCCTGCCGCTGCTGGCGCAAGCCGGTATTGTGCCGACCGAAAACCCGGACAAGAGCCGCAAGCTGATCATCCCGACGACTCAGGAAGACGTGCGTCTGCTGATCGTGCGCGCCACCGACGTGCCGACCTACGTCGAGCATGGTGCCGCCGACCTGGGCGTGGCCGGCAAGGACGTGCTGATGGAGTACGGTGGCCAGGGCTTGTACGAGCCGCTGGACCTGCAGATTGCCCAGTGCAAGCTGATGACCGCCGGCAAAGTCGGCGCTGCCGAGCCCAAGGGCCGTCTGCGCATCGCCACCAAGTTCGTCAACGTCGCCAAGCGCTACTATGCCGAACAAGGCCGTCAGGTCGATATCATCAAGCTGTATGGTTCGATGGAGCTGGCGCCGCTGATTGGCCTGGCCGACAAGATCATCGACGTTGTCGACACCGGTAACACCCTGCGTGCCAATGGCCTGGAACCCCAGGAACTGATTGCCACCATCAGCTCCCGGCTGGTGGTCAACAAGGCTTCGATGAAGATGCAGCACGCCCGCATCCAGAGCCTGATCGACACCCTGCGCCAGGCTGTCGAATCGCGACACCGCGGCTAAGACTTTCTACCTCCTGCGCGCGGCCTTCGCTGTCGCGCCCGTCTATCCGCGTCATAGCCAATTTTCTCGGGTGCCCGCGCGGATGGACTGGTAGCTTAGGGCGCCTGAGCATTCGCCATTTATGAGGCCCTCGCTATGACCACGTCCACTGCAATCGCCCGACTCAATGCCGCTGACCCGGATTTCGCCCGACATCTGGATCATCTGCTGAGCTGGGAAAGTGTCTCTGACGACGCGGTCAACCAGCGCGTACTCGACATCATCAAGGCCGTTCGCGAGCGTGGCGATGCGGCGCTGGTGGAGTTTACCCAGCGCTTTGATGGTGTGCAGGCGACTTCGATCAACGACCTGATCCTTGGTCGCGAGCGCCTGGAACTGGCCCTGACCCGCATCACCCCGGCCCAGCGCGAAGCCCTGGAAAAAGCCGCCGAGCGCGTGCGCAGCTACCACGAGCGACAGAAGCAAGACTCCTGGAGCTACACCGAAGCCGACGGCACTGTGCTTGGCCAGAAGGTCACGCCGCTGGATCGTGCCGGCCTGTATGTGCCGGGCGGCAAGGCGTCGTACCCGTCATCGGTACTGATGAACGCGATTCCGGCCAAGGTCGCCGGCGTTGGTGAAGTGGTCATGGTGGTGCCGACCCCGCGTGGCGAGGTCAATGAGCTGGTGCTGGCCGCCGCTTGCATCGCCGGTGTCGACCGGGTTTTCACCATCGGTGGCGCCCAGGCGGTTGCCGCTCTGGCCTATGGCACCGAAAGCGTGCCGCAGGTCGACAAGGTGGTCGGCCCGGGCAACATTTATGTCGCCACCGCCAAGCGCCATGTGTTCGGTCAGGTCGGTATCGACATGATTGCCGGCCCGTCGGAGATTCTCGTGGTCTGTGACGGCCAGACCGATCCGGACTGGATCGCCATGGACCTGTTCTCCCAGGCCGAGCACGACGAAGACGCCCAGGCGATTCTGGTCAGCCCCGACGCCGAATTCCTCGACAAGGTCGCAGCCAGCATCGACAAGTTGCTGCCGACCATGGAGCGCGCCGAGATCATCAAGACCTCGATCAACGGCCGTGGTGCGCTGATCCAGGTGCGCGACATGCAGCAGGCCATGGACGTTGCCAACCGCATTGCCCCTGAGCACCTGGAGCTGTCGGTCGCCGACCCGCAGGCCTGGCTGCCGCAGATTCGCCACGCCGGCGCGATCTTTATGGGCCGCCACACCAGCGAAGCCCTGGGCGATTACTGCGCAGGCCCCAACCACGTACTGCCGACTTCCGGCACCGCGCGCTTCTCGTCGCCGCTGGGGGTGTATGACTTCCAGAAGCGTTCGTCGATCATCTTCTGCTCCGAGCAGGGCGCTTCCGAGCTCGGCCACACTGCCTCGGTACTGGCCCGTGGCGAGTCGCTGACCGCCCACGCCCGCAGCGCCGAATACCGCATCCTTGCCGACAAGAAGGGGAACTGAACATGAGTAAATTCTGGAGCCACTTCGTCAAGGACCTGGTGCCTTACGTGCCGGGCGAGCAGCCAAAGCTGGCCAGGCTGGTCAAGCTCAACACCAACGAGAACCCCTACGGCCCGTCGCCCAAGGCGCTGGAAGCCATGCGCGGCGAACTCAACGACAACCTGCGCCTGTACCCGGACCCCAACAGCGACCTGCTAAAGCAGGCGGTAGCGGACTACTACGGTGTGCAGGGCAACCAGGTGTTCCTCGGCAACGGTTCGGATGAAGTGCTGGCGCACATCTTCCATGGCCTGTTCCAGCACGATGCGCCGTTGCTGTTCCCGGACATCAGCTACAGCTTCTACCCGGTCTACTGCGGCCTGTACGGCATCCCGTTCGAAGCAGTGGCGCTGGACGAGCAGTTCCAGATTCGGGTCGCTGACTACCGCAAGGCCAACGGCGGGATCATCTTCCCCAACCCCAACGCGCCGACCGGTTGCCTGCTGGCCCTGGAGGCCATCGAGCAACTGCTCGAGGCCAACCCGGACTCGGTGGTGGTGGTCGATGAAGCCTACATCGACTTTGGCGGCCAGACCGCCATCAGCCTGGTGGATCGCTACGACAACCTGCTGGTCACCCAGACCCTGTCCAAGTCGCGTTCGCTGGCCGGCCTGCGGGTAGGCCTGGCGGTCGGCCATCCGGACCTGATCGAGGCGCTGGAGCGGATCAAGAATAGCTTCAACTCCTATCCACTGGACCGTATGGCGATTGTGGGTGCGGCGGCGGCGTTCGAGGACCGTGCCTACTTTGAAGAAACCTGCCGCAAGGTGATCGACAGTCGCGAGAAGGTGGTCGCTGAACTCACTGCCCGTGGCTTTGAAGTACTGCCCTCGGCAGCCAACTTCATCTTTGCCCGGCACCCGCAGCAGGATGCCGCCGAACTGGCAGCGCGCCTGCGCGAGCAGGGGGTGATCGTGCGTCACTTCAAGCAGGCGCGGATCGCCCAGTTCCTGCGCATCACCATTGGTACCCCGGAGCAGAATCAGGCGTTGCTCGATGCGTTGAACTGATAGAGCACAGTCCTTGTCGCGGGGCAAGTCGAGGCGTCGCGACTTGCCCCGCGATGGATTTTACCGGTAACCTCCCTCTCTCAAATTCATCCGATGATTGGATGTCATGACCTTACTGATCAAACGCTCCCTGGTCGAACAAGCGGTCGAGCAACTGCGACAACGGGTTGCCAGCGGCGCCTGGACGGTGGGCCAGCGTCTGCCCACCGAGCCGGAACTGGCTGCTGAGCTCGGCATCAGCCGCAACACGGTGCGCGAAGCCATGCGTGTGCTGGCTTTCAGTGGCCTGGTCGAAGTTCGCCAGGGCGATGGCAGTTACCTGCGTACCGCCGTCGACCCGTTGCAGGCCCTTCAGGCGCTGTCACGCTGCGACCTGGAGCAGGCGCGGGAAACCCGCCATATCCTTGAAGCCGAGGCCATTGGCCTGGCCGCGCTGCGCCGCAGCGAAGAAGACCTGCAAGGGCTACGAGAGGCCCTCAAGCACAGCAGTGCGCATTTTCACGACGACCTGGAGCAATACATCGGTTGCGACCTGGTGTTCCACCAGCGCCTGGTGGATGCCGCGCATAACCCGGCGCTGAGCGAGTTGTATCGCTACTTTTCCGGGGTGGTGGCGGCCACCTTGCATCACAACCTGAGCCACGCTCCCCGCTGCCAGCTTGTGTTCGACCTGCACGGGCAGATTCTCGATGCCATCGAACAACGCGATCCGGACAAGGCCAAGGCCCTGAGCCGGACCCTGATCAACGAATCCTGACCTTGCGAGACTGCCATGGGCGATGAAACAACCCGAACTGCGGCGCCGGCCAACGGGCCGGAGCTGGAAGAACTGCTGATCGACGCCGAAGCCGACGACGAACAAGTGCAACAGCAACCGGTGCTGCTCAAGCGCCCGTGGCTGTTGCTGCTCGGCCTGGTGCTGGTGGCGCTGAACCTGCGTCCGGCGTTGTCGAGCATGGCGCCGCTGCTGGGCCAGGTCAGCGACAACCTCGGCTTGAGCGCTTCCCAGGCGGGCCTGCTGACCACCTTGCCGGTGCTTTGCCTGGGCTTGTTCGCGCCACTGGCGCCGGTGTTGGCGCGACGTTTTGGCAGTGAGCGGGTCATTCTCGGCATCCTTCTGGTACTGGCTGCGGGGATTGCCGTGCGCAGCGCCTTTGGCAGCACCGGGGTATTCGTCGGCAGTATCATGGCCGGGGCTAGCATCGGTGTGATCGGCGTGCTGTTGCCGGGCATCGTCAAGCGCGACTTCCCCAAGCATGCCGGGACCCTGACCGGCGTCTACACCATGGCCTTGTGCCTGGGCGCGGCAATGGCTGCGGGCGCCACCGTGCCCCTGAGCGAGCGCCTGGGCGACAGCTGGTCGCTGGGCCTGGGCTTCTGGTTGATCCCGGCCTTGCTGGCGGCGCTGATCTGGCTGCCTCAGGCCCGCCAGGGCCACGGCGCCCACAATGTGGCCTACCGTGTACGCGGCCTGCTGCGCGATCCGCTGGCCTGGCAGGTCACCCTGTACATGGGCCTGCAATCGTCGCTGGCCTATATCGTTTTCGGCTGGCTGCCGTCGATCCTCATCGGTCGCGGCCTGAGCCCGACCCAGGCCGGGCTGGTGTTGTCCGGCTCGGTGATCGTGCAGTTGCTCAGTTCGCTCAGCGCGCCGTGGCTGGCGACGCGTGGCAAGGACCAGCGCCTGGCCATTGTGGTGGTCATGCTCATGGCCCTGGCCGGCTTGTTCGGCTGCCTGTATGCGCCGCTGGAAGGCCTGTGGGGCTGGGCCATTGTCCTGGGGCTGGGGCAGGGCGGTACCTTCGCCCTGGCATTGACCCTGATCGTGCTGCGTTCCAAAGACGCTCACGTCGCCGCCAACCTGTCGAGCATGGCCCAGGGCATCGGTTACACCCTGGCATCGATGGGGCCATTCGCGGTCGGCCTGGTGCATGACCTGACCGGCGGCTGGAACGCGGTGGGCTGGATCTTTGCCGTGCTGGGCATCGGCGCCATAGGCTTTGGCCTCAAGGCCGGGCGCAACCTGCATGTGCAGGTGGTCAGCGAGCGGGTTTGAGCAGACATTCGCCAGGCAAATGCCCATAGCTTTTTGCCACTTCAGCGGACTATGGTGCAGGTCTATTGCAATGGAACCGGACCTGCCTCATGAGTGACGCCAATACCGCCGTGATTACCCGCTTCTACCAGGCTTTCCAGCGCCTGGACGCCGAAGCCATGGTTGCTTGCTACAGCGACGATATCGTCTTCAGCGACCCGGTCTTCGGTACTTTGTGCGGTAAGGATGTCGGTGACATGTGGCGCATGCTCACCACCCGCGCCAAGGACTTTACCCTGACCTTCGACACGGTACGCGCCGATGAGCGTGGCGGCAGCGCCCGCTGGGTCGCCCGCTACCTGTTCAGCCAGACCGGCCGCACCGTGGTCAACGACATCCAGGCACGCTTTGTGTTTCGGGACGGCAAGATCTGCGAGCACCACGACAGTTTCGACCTGTGGCGCTGGGCACGTCAGGCCTTGGGCACCACGGGGGTGCTGCTGGGCTGGTCGCCGCTGGTCCAGGGCAAGGTGCGCGCCCAGGCGCAGAAAGGCCTGCGGGCGTTTCAGGCGGGGCGCTGAGGCGCTAAGCTGTGCGCTTTGCCGTTGATAGTCACTAACGTGTCCGAGCCCATTGCCCAACCACCGAACAAACCCTGGTACGTCTACCTGGTACGCGCCGCCAATGGCTCGCTGTACTGCGGGATCAGCGACAACCCGGAGCGGCGCTTCCAGGCCCACCAGAAGGGCCAGGGGGCACGCTACTTCAGCACCAGCCCGGCAGTGGCTTTGGTCTATGTCGAGGCCTGGCCCGACAAAACCAAGGCGCTGCAACAGGAGCGGCTGGTGAAAAAGCTGCGCAAGAATGCCAAGGAGGCGCTGGTGGCCTCCTGGGCGGGGCTCAGTCCTTGCGACGCTTGAGCTGATCGGTCAGTTGCGTCGGCAGGCCTTTGATGATCAGGGTGCCGGCTTCCTCGTCGTACTCGACCTTCGAGCCCAGCAAGTGCGCTTCAAAGCTGATCGACAGCCCTTCGGCACGGCCGGTGAAGCGGCGGAACTGGTTGAGCGTGCGCTTATCGGCGGGGATTTCCGGCGACAGGCCGTAGTCCTTGTTGCGAATATGTTCGTAGAAGGCCCGTGGGCGGTCTTCATCGATCAGCCCTGAGAGCTCCTCGAGGGTTACTGGCTCGCCGGCCTTGGTCTGGCTGGTGGCGTAGTCGACCAGGGTCTGGGTCTTCTCGCGGGCGGCTTCTTCGGGCAGGTCTTCGCTTTCGACAAAATCGCTGAAAGCCTTGAGCAGGGTGCGGGTCTCGCCCGGGCCGTCGACGCCTTCCTGGCAGCCGATGAAGTCGCGGAAGTACTCCGAGACTTTCTTGCCGTTCTTGCCCTTGATGAACGAGATGTACTGCTTGGAGGCCTTGTTGTTCTGCCACTCGGAAAGGTTGATGCGCGCGGCCAGGTGCAGCTGGCCCAGGTCCAGGTGGCGCGACGGGGTCACGTCCAGCTCGGCGTTTACCGCCACGCCTTCGCTGTGGTGCAGCAAGGCGATCACCAGGTAATCGGTCATGCCTTGCTGATAGTGGGCGAACAACACGTGGCCGCCGACCGACAGGTTGGACTCTTCCATCAGCTTTTGCAGGTGCTCGACGGCGACGCGGCTGAAGGCCGTGAAGGTGCTGCCTTCGTCGAGGTATTCCTTGAGCCAGCCGCTGAACGGGTGGGCGCCGGATTCTGCGTGGAAGAAGCCCCAGGCTTTGCCCTGTTTGGCGTTGTAGCTATCGTTGAGGTCGGCCAGAAGGTTTTCGATGGCACCCGACTCGGCCAGTTCCGAGTCGCGGGCGTGCAGCACGGCGGGGCTGCCATCGGGTTTCTTGTCGATCAGGTGGACGATGCAATGACGGATCGGCATGGGATTCTCGGTTGAAAATGGGCGGTGCTGGCCGCGTTGCAAAGTCGCCAAGTGTACCTCAGCACAGGGGTGATTCAGCGGCCAGATGTTGGCAGATATGTCGGTTGTTTATTTTTTGTTCAAATTTTTGCGTTTTTTCGCGCAAACCCCCGAAAAACCTGCACATTTGCCCTGTGGGAGGCGGATATTTATCTATTCCTGTGGTAGTTTTGCCCGGTCTTGCGCCCCGTGTGTGGCGCATTGCTGGCAGACCGCTCGCGTCACGTCGAACCAAA
This sequence comes from Pseudomonas sp. B21-009, assembly GCF_024749345.1. Taxonomy (NCBI): domain Bacteria; kingdom Pseudomonadati; phylum Pseudomonadota; class Gammaproteobacteria; order Pseudomonadales; family Pseudomonadaceae; genus Pseudomonas; species Pseudomonas sp. B21-009. The sequence goes on from NZ_CP087199.1 coordinate 1,087,544, forward strand.
CGTCGTTTTACGTATCTACATACGCGATTGACGTGGCTGTAACACCGGACCGCCGGATCCCCCGCAGGTCTGGCTCGATGACTGACGTAGCACTCTGCATACTCACTGAATTTGATAGGGAAGGAACACCACCATGGCATTGACCAAAGACCAACTGATCGCCGATATCGCTGAAGCTATCGACGCGCCAAAAACCACCGCGCGTAACGCTCTGGAGCAACTGGGCCAGATCGTTGCTGATCAACTGGAAAATGGCAGCGAAATCACCCTGCCAGGCATCGGCAAACTGAAAATCACCGAGCGTCCTGCCCGTACCGGCCGCAACCCTTCGACTGGCGCTGCCATCGAAATCGCTGCCAAGAAAGTCGTCAAGTTCGTACCAGCCAAAGTGCTGACCGACGCTGTAAACAAGTAATTGTAAACAGCTCGACAAAAGCCGCGTCCGGGTTGCCCGGACGCGGTTTTTTTATGACTGGGTTTTGCTCCAGCGCTGCTGGCGCCAAGCCTGGCGCGCTGCGGCGTCCTGGAAGGTCCAGGCGATCATGCGGCTCTGTTTCTGCCCCTGGCCCATCTCCACCACCCGCTGTTCGGCCGCCCCGGCCTTTTTCAGCGCGGCCTGGATGCCGGGCAGGTTGGAGGCTTTCGATACCAGGCTGGTGAACCACAGCACCTGCTGGCTCAGGCTGACGCTCTCGGCCACCAACTGGCTGACGAAGCGGATCTCGCCGCCTTCGCACCACAGTTCGTTGTTCTGCCCGCCAAAGTTCAGCACCGGCAGCTTGCGCTTGGGATCGGCCTTGCCCAGTGCCCGCCATTTGCGCTGGCTGCCGCGGGTGGCTTCTTCGCGTGAGGCGTGGAAGGGCGGGTTGCACAGGGTCAGGTCGAAGCGCTCGTCGCTTTTGAGCAGCCCCAGCAGGATGTGCTTGCGGTTGCCTTGCTGGCGCAGGCTGATGGCCTTGCCCAGGCCGTTGGCCTGGACGATAGCGCCGGCCGCAGCCAGTGCCGTGGCGTCGATGTCTGAACCGAGAAAGCGCCAGCGGTAATCGCTGTTGCCCAGCAACGGGTAGATGCAATTGGCACCGACACCGATGTCCAGGGCCTGGACCTGCGCGCCACGGGGTATTTCGCCGCCGTTTTCGTCTGCCAGCAAGTCGGCCAGCACGTGTACGTAGTCGGCCCGGCCGGGGATTGGCGGGCACAGGTAGTCAGCCGGGATGTCCCAGTGCTGGATACCGTACTGGGCCTTGAGCAGGGCGCGGTTGAAGACCCTGACGGCATCCGGGTTGGCGAAGTCGATGCTCGGCTTGCCGTGGGGGTTGGTGATCATGAACTGGCCCAGCTGCGGGCTGCTCTTGATCAACTGGGGGAAGTCGTAGCGGCCCTGGTGGCGGTTGCGCGGGTGCAGGGTCGGTTTGTTGGTTGTGGTCATGTTGAGGTCCGGTGCAAAGCATCGCGGGTCAAGCCCGCTCCTACAGAGACTTCTGTGGGAGCGGGCTTGACCCGCGATGGCATCACTGAGGTCAGCGATCGTTACAAGGCGGCAATCCGCGCATGCTGCTCGGTGAAGTTGGCCAGGGCCTGTTCGGCTTCAGCCAGCTTGGCGCGTTCCTTGTCGATCACCGCAGGCGGTGCCTTGTCGACGAAGGCGGCGTTGGACAGCTTGCCGCCGACGCGCTGGACTTCGCCCTGCAGACGCTGGATTTCCTTGTTCAGGCGAGCCAGCTCGGCGTCCTTGTCGATCAGCCCGGCCATCGGCACCAGTACTTGCAGATCGCCGACCAGGGCGGTGGCGCTCAGCGGCGCCTCGTCCTGTTCGCCGAGCACGGTGAAGGACTCGATCTTCGCCAGCTTCTTCAGCAGCGCTTCGTTTTCCTGCAGGCGGCGCTGGTCTTCGGCGCTGGCGTTTTTCAGGAACAGTTGCAGTGGCTTGCCCGGGCCGATGTTCATTTCGCCGCGGATGTTGCGCACGCCGAGCATCAGCTCCTTGAGCCATTCGATATCGCCTTCGGCAGCGGCATCGATGCGGCTTTCATTGGCCACTGGCCATGGCTGCAGCATGATGGTCTTGCCTTGCGCGCCGGCCAGCGGCGCCAGGCGCTGCCAGATTTCTTCGGTGATGAACGGCATGAACGGATGGGCCAGGCGCAGTGCCACTTCCAGTACCCGGACCAGGGTGCGGCGAGTACCACGGGCGCGTTCGACCGGGGCGTTCTCGTCCCACAGGACCGGCTTGGACAGCTCCAGGTACCAGTCGCAATACTGGTTCCAGATGAACTCGTAGAGGGCCTGGGCGGCCAGGTCGAAGCGGAACTGGTCGAGCTGGCGGGTGACTTCGGCTTCGGTGCGCTGCAGCTGCGAGATGATCCAGCGATCAGCCAGCGACAGCTCGTAGGCTTCGCCGTTCTGGCCGCAGTCTTCGCCCTTGTCCAGAACATAGCGCGCAGCGTTCCAGATCTTGTTGCAGAAGTTGCGGTAGCCTTCGACGCGGCCCATGTCGAACTTGATGTCGCGACCGGTGGAGGCCAGCGAGCAGAAGGTGAAGCGCAGGGCGTCGGTGCCGTAGCTGGCGATGCCTTCCGGGAACTCGGCCTTGGTCTGCTTGGCGATCTTCTCGGCAAGCTTTGGCTGCATCATGCCGCTGGTGCGTTTTTCCAGCAGTTCATCCAGGGTGATGCCGTCGACGATGTCCAGCGGGTCAAGGACGTTGCCCTTGGACTTGGACATCTTCTGGCCCTGGCCATCGCGCACCAGGCCGTGCACATACACGGTCTTGAACGGTACCTGCGGGGTGCCGTCCTCGTTCTTCACCAGGTGCATGGTCAGCATGATCATCCGGGCAACCCAGAAGAAAATGATGTCGAAGCCGGTGACCAGCACGTCGGTGGAGTGGAACTTCTTGAGGAATTCGGTCTGCTGTGGCCAGCCCAGGGTCGAGAAGGTCCACAGGCCCGAGCTGAACCAGGTGTCGAGCACGTCGTTGTCCTGGTTCAGGACCACGTCGGCGCCGAGGTTGTGCTTGCTGCGCACCTCTTCTTCGCTACGGCCGACATAGACCTTGCCGGATTCGTCGTACCAGGCCGGAATACGGTGACCCCACCACAGCTGACGGCTGATGCACCAGTCCTGGATGTCGCGCATCCAGGAGAAGTACATGTTTTCGTACTGTTTGGGCACGAACTGAATGCGGCCGTCTTCGACGGCAGCAATCGCAGGCTCTGCCAGCGGCTTGGTCGACACGTACCACTGGTCGGTCAGCCACGGCTCGATGACGGTACCCGAGCGGTCGCCTTTCGGCACTTTCAGGGCGTGGTCGTCGACGCTGACCAACAGGCCGGCGGCGTCGAAATCGGCAACGATCTGCTTGCGTGCAACGAAGCGGTCGAGGCCTGCATACTGGGCCGGCAGGGTCGCGTCGATACTGTCGTTGACGCTGCCGTCGAGGTTGAACACCTGGGCGGCCGGCAGGACGAAGGCGTTCTTGTCGAAGATGTTCAGCAGCGGCAGGTTGTGGCGCTTGCCGACTTCATAGTCGTTGAAGTCGTGGGCCGGGGTGATTTTCACACAGCCGGTGCCGAACTCAGGGTCGCAATAGTCGTCGGCGATGATCGGGATACGGCGGCCAACCAGCGGCAGCTCGACGAACTTGCCGATCAGCGCCTTGTAACGCTCGTCTTCCGGGTTCACGGCAACGGCGGCGTCGCCGAGCATGGTTTCCGGGCGCGTGGTGGCGACGATCAAGTAGTCCTTGCCGTCGGCAGTTTTGGCGCCGTCAGCCAGCGGGTAGCGCAGGTTCCACAGGTGACCCTTCTCGTCGTGGTTTTCCACTTCGAGGTCGGAGATCGCCGTGTGCAGCTTGGTATCCCAGTTGACCAGGCGCTTGCCGCGGTAGATCAGGCCGTCTTCATGCAGGCGCACGAAGGCTTCTTTCACTGCTTCCGAGAGGCCGTCGTCCATGGTGAAACGCTCGCGGCTCCAGTCGACCGACGAGCCCAGGCGGCGAATCTGGCGGCTGATGTTGCCTCCGGACTGATCCTTCCATTCCCAGACCTTTTCCAGGAACTTCTCGCGGCCCAGGTCGTGGCGGTTCTGGCCCTTGGCTTCGAGTTGACGCTCGACCAGCATCTGCGTGGCGATACCGGCGTGGTCGGTACCTGGCTGCCACAGGGTGTTGCGGCCCTGCATGCGGCGGAAACGGATCAGGGCGTCCATGATCGCGTTGTTGAAGCCATGACCCATGTGCAGGCTGCCGGTGACGTTCGGCGGCGGGATCATGATGGTGTAGGAATCGCCCGCGCCTTGCGGAGCGAAATAATTCTCGGACTCCCAGGTGTTGTACCAGGAAGTTTCAATGGCGTGCGGCTGGTAGGTCTTATCCATGCGCGGCGGGACCCTTAGGCATTTATTCAGGAAAGCCGGAGAGTATAACGAAGCCGCAAGCTTCAAGCGACAAGCTGCAAGCTCAGAGCGCCGCACGGCTCTTGCAGCTTGTCGCTTGAAGCTTGTAACTGCTTTTTATTGGTTAAGCATGCGCTCGAGCCGGGCATCCAGGCGGCGCTTGATTTCGCTTTCGTTATACGGGGGGGCAAGCTTCAAGCGACAAGCTGCAAGCTCAGAGCGCCGCACGGCTCTTGCAGCTTGTCGCTTGAAGCTTGTTACTGCTTTTTATTGGTTGAGCAGGCGCTCGAGCCGGGCGTCGAGGCGGCGCTTGATTTCGCTTTCGATATGCGGGGCGAAATCGTTGATCACGTCCTGCATGATCAACTGGGCCGCCGCGCGTAGCTCGGCGTCCAGGTGCAGCAGGGTTTCCTGGCGCTTGGCCTGCGGGTCGGCTGGCGCTTCAGGCGCCGGCTGCGGCGCTGCTTCGGCCTCTTCGAGCAGCAGCGGGATCTGCTCCTCGACGGTGTCGGTCAACAGCGGCGGCTCAAGGGATGCATCGCCAAGCAGCTGGCGGATCGACTCCAGGTCGTCCAGCAGGTGCGCGGATTGGGGCAGGGGAGTGGGTTTGTCCATCGTCTTCAGAGTCGCTGTAAGCGGTGATCTTGCAGAGCATAGCCCTGTTCGCGGTAGAAACGGAAACTCTCTCGGGCCGCCTGACGAATCGCCGGCTCTTCGACCACGATCTCGGCGATCCGGGCAAAGCGGGAAGCGAACGCTGGTACCTTGAGGTCAAGGTTGATCAGCAGGTCCTGGTGGCTGCCGGCATCATCGCCAAGGCCCAGAGCGACGCTGCCCTGCGGGTTGTCTTCAGCCGCGTCGTGGGGCACGAAGGCCTCGCCCTTGAACGCCCACAGGCGCGCGTCCAGTTCATCGCGCTGGGCGGCGTCGCTGCAATGCAGGTAAACCCGGTGGCCCAGGCGCCAGGCCTTGTCGCACAGTTTGCAGGCGAAATCCAGGCGCGCCGAGGGCGCGGCGCTGGGCAATATGTAGAAATCGACTTTGCTCATGGTCTGCCTGCCGGCCGGCTACGCCCCAAGGCGCAGACGGCCAGCGTCGCCTCAGGCGTTGGCGCGATCGAGCAGGTACTGGGTCAGCAGTGGAACCGGGCGGCCAGTGGCACCCTTGTCCTTGCCGCCGCTGATCCAGGCGGTGCCGGCGATGTCCAGGTGAGCCCAGTTGTAAGCCTTGGCAAAGCGCGACAGGAAGCAACCGGCGGTGATGGTGCCAGCTTTTGGCCCGCCGATGTTGGCGATGTCGGCGAACGGGCTGTCGAGCTGTTCCTGGTATTCGTCGAACAGCGGTAGCTGCCAGGCGCGGTCGTCGGCGCGCTTGCCGGCATCGAGCAGTTGCCCGACCAGGTCATCGTTGTTGCCCATCAGGCCCGAGGTGTGGCTGCCCAGGGCGACGATGCAGGCGCCGGTCAGGGTGGCGATGTCGATCACTGCCTGAGGCTTGAAGCGCTCGGCGTAGGTCAGGGTGTCGCACAGCACCAGGCGGCCTTCGGCGTCGGTGTTGAGGATCTCGACGGTCTGCCCGCTCATGGTCGTGACGATGTCGCCAGGACGGGTGGCGCCGCCGCTCGGCATGTTCTCGGCGCAGGCCAGCAGGCACACCAGGTTGATCGGCAGTTGCAGCTCGAGCACGGCGCGCAGGGTGCCGAAGACGCTGGCGGCGCCGCCCATGTCGAACTTCATTTCATCCATGCCGGCGCCGGGCTTGAGGCTGATGCCACCGGTGTCGAAGGTGATGCCCTTGCCCACCAGTACGAAAGGTTTCTCGCTCTTTTTGCCGCCCTGGTAGTTGAGCACGATCAGGCGTGGCGGCTGGTCGCTGCCCTGGCCGACGGCGTAGAAAGCGCCCATGCCCAGGTCCTTGATCTTCTTCTCGTTCAGCACCTCGACCTTGAGGCCCTTGAATTCCTTGCCCAGGGCCTTGGCCTGTTCGGCCAGGTAGCTTGGGTGGCAGACGTTCGGTGGCAGGTTGCCCAGGTCGCGGGTGAAGCCCATGCCGTTGGCGATGGCGACGGCGTGCTTGACCGCGCGTTCGACATCGCTGGCACCGGCCTTGGCGCTGAGCAGGGTGATTTTTTTCAGGGCGCGAGGTTCGGCTTTCTTGCTCTTGAACTGGTCGAACACGTACTGGCCATCGAGCAGGCTCTCGGCCAGCAGGCGGGTCTTGCCATAGAAAGCATCGCGGCCGGCAACCTTGACGTCGTCCAGGGCCAGTGCTGCGTCGCTGCCGTTCAAGCCCTTGAGCACTGCCAGCACGGCGGCAACGACCTTGCGCCAGCTGCGATCACCCAGCTCGGTATCCTTGCCGGTACCCACCAGCAGCACGCGCTCGGCCTTGAGGTTTGGCAGGCTGTGCAACAGCAGGGTCTGGCCGACCTTGCCGGCCAGGTCGCCGCGCTTGAGCACGCTGGCCAGGGCACCGCCGGTGGCTTCGTCGATGGTTTTGGCGATGGCGCCGAGTTTGCCGCCTTCAGCCACGGGCAGGACCAGGGTGGCGGTTTTCAAGGATGCTGCGGCTACGCTTTTTACAACCAGTTCCATGTCAGGTTCCCCGAATGATCTGTCGATGCGCGTTGTCTATGCAGGCGCGGTCGTGGCCGCGTGGTCGCGTACCAGTGCTAAAGCCCCCAGTTTGAGCCTGCTTCGCCCGCCCTGACAACCCCGAGATGAAGCATTGTGCGGCGCCAAGTGACAGGCACGGCCAATCACAGGATAATGCGCCAACTTTTACCCGGGTTCGCTCTGGCGAGCGGGCTACTATCTTGGCTGTTATGGATTTCTTGTTCGGCTGTCCGAGCCTGACAACCCAGGAGTGTCTGGTTTGATCGTCTTTCGTTATCTGTCCCGCGAGGTCCTGGTGACCTTGAGTGCCGTCAGCGCTGTGCTGCTGGTCATCATCATGAGTGGGCGCTTCATCAAATACCTGGCCCAGGCGGCCCAGGGCGTGCTCGACCCGAGCGTGCTGTTCCTGATCATGGGCTACCGCCTGCCGGGCTTCCTGCAGTTGATCCTGCCCCTGGGGCTGTTCCTCGGTATCCTCCTGGCCTATGGCCGTTTGTACCTGGAAAGCGAGATGACCGTGCTTTCGGCCACCGGCATGAGCCAGCAGCGGCTGCTGGGCATGACCATGGCGCCGGCGGCACTGGTGGCCTTGCTGGTAGCCTGGCTGAGCCTGAGCCTGGCGCCCCAGGGCGTTACCCAGGTCGCACAGATCATCAACCAGCAGGACGCCCTGACCGAGTTCGACACCCTGGTGCCGGGCCGCTTCCAGACCCTGCGCGATGGTTCGCGGGTTACCTATACCGAGCAACTGTCGGAAGATCGGGTCAACCTTGGCGGTGTGTTCATTTCCGAGAAGCGCTTCAACCAGGACAAGACCAAGGACCGCGGTCCGTCGGTACTGGTGGCGGAAAAAGGCCACCAGCAGGTCAACCCCGATGGCAACCGCTACCTGATCCTGGAAAACGGCTACCGCTATGACGGTAACCCTGGCCAGGCTGATTACCGCGCAATCAAGTACGACACCTACGGCGTGCTGTTGCCCAAGCCTGAAGTCAGTGAAGAGATCACCGAGCGTGAAGCCATCCCGACCTCGCAACTGATTGGCAGCAAGGGCCTGCGCGAGCGTGCCGAGCTGCAGTGGCGCCTGTCGCTGCCGTTGCTGGTGTTCATCGTCACCCTGCTGGCGGTGCCACTGTCGCGGGTCAACCCGCGCCAGGGCCGTTTCCTCAAACTGCTGCCGGCGATTCTTCTGTATATGGCGTACCTGACAATGCTGATTGCCGTGCGTGGCGCCCTGGAGAAAGGCAAGCTGCCGATCGGCCTGGGTATCTGGTGGGTCCATGGCCTGTTTCTGTTGATCGGCCTGGGGCTGATGTACTGGGAGCCGTTGCGCCTCAAGCGCGCCGCTCGCCGTGCGGAGGTGGCCCATGGTTAAGCTCGACAGTTACATCGGCAAAAGTGTGCTGATGGCGATTCTTGCCGTACTGGGCATCATCCTGGGCCTGGCTTCGCTGTTCGCCTTCATCGATGAAATGGGCGATATCACCGACACCTACACGCTGATGGACGCCGGCAATTTCGTCTTGCTTACCGCACCGCGGCGGCTCTACGACATGCTGCCGATGGCTGCCCTGATCGGCTGCCTGATCGGCCTGGGGAGCCTGGCCAGCAGCAGCGAGCTGACCATCATGCGCGCCGCCGGCGTGTCGATCGGGCGGATCGTCTGGGCGGTGATGAAGCCGATGCTGGTGCTGATGCTGGCCGGTATCCTGATTGGCGAGTACCTGGCCCCGGTCACCGAGAACAAGGCCCAGGCCGACCGTTCCCTGGCCCAGGGCGGTGGTGAGGCGCAGAGCTCCAAGCGCGGCATGTGGCACCGCCAGGGTGACGAGTTCGTGCACATCAACTCGGTGCAGCCCAACGGCTTGCTCTACGGCGTGACCCGCTATCGCTTCGACAACGAGCGGCACATGCAGACCTCGAGCTTTGCCCGCCGTGCCCAGTACAAGGAAGATCACTGGCTGCTCAGCGACGTGACCACCACCTATTTCCGCGGCGATCACACCGAAGTCATCAAAACGCCTGAAGAACGCTGGGACGTGTCGGTCACCCCGCAGTTGCTCAATACCGTAGTGGTCGCACCAGAATCACTGTCGATCACCGGTCTTTGGGATTACATCCACTACCTGTCCGACCAGGGCCTGAACAACGCCCGGTACTGGCTGGCATTCTGGACCAAGGTGCTGCAGCCGATGGTCACCGCGGCGCTGGTGCTGATGGCCATCTCCTTCATCTTCGGTCCGCTGCGCTCGGTGACCCTTGGTCAGCGGGTGTTCACCGGGGTGCTGGTGGGTTTTGTGTTCCGCATCGCCCAGGACCTGCTCGGGCCTTCCAGCCAGGTGTTCGGCTTCCCGCCGTTGCTGGCGGTGGTGCTGCCGGCGGCGATCTGTGCGGTGGCCGGGTTGTGGATGTTGCGGCGCGCCGGATAAATTGCCGCAGACAAGAAAAAGCCGACCTCAGGGTCGGCTTTTTTGTGCGCGGTTATTTTTTGCGCTTGGGAATTCGCACCAGTTGAGTGTCGGAGTAGATGTCGTGCCAGCTGCGCTTGCGCTTGTCGAACAACGCCCAGATAAAACCCAGGCCCAGGCACAACCACGAGCCGATCGATACGACAAAACGCAACAGTGCCTGCCACAGGCTGATGGCGCTGCCGTCGGCATTTTGCACACGGATGCCCCATACCTGCATACCCAGGGTCTGGCCGCCGTGGGTCCAGAACTTGGCGAAAAAGCCGAACAGGGCGAACAGCAGGATGGTCGACAGCAACGGGTCGCCATCCAGGGCGCCGGCCTCGGTTAACTCGCGCATGCGCGCTTCCCCGATGAAAGCCATCTGGATCATCTTGTAGGCACCGGCGGTGACGATCAGCAACGCGGTGCACAGCAAAAAGTCATAGAACATGGCGGCCAGGCGGCGGCCAAGGTCGACAGGGGGAAATTCACCTTCGGGCTGTAACAGCTGCTTGGGCACTGGCGAGGCCCTCCTTGCGCAAAACGCCCATTCTACGGAATTGCGCGCACAAAAAAGCCCCTGCTGTTGCCAGCAGAGGCTTCTTTGTTGATGAAGATCAGGCTTCTGCTTGAACTTCGTCAGCCTGCATGCCTTTCTGGCCCTGCACGGCGATGAAGGTGACTTTCTGACCTTCTTTCAGGCTCTTGAAGCCGTTACCCTGAATAGCGCGGAAGTGTACGAACAGATCCGGACCGCTTTCTGGAGTGATGAAACCAAAACCTTTCTCGTCGTTAAACCACTTGACGGTACCGCTCTGACGTTGGGACATTGTCTTATTTCCTTTGAAACTTAGAATTAGTAACAGCTTCTTCCAAATGAAAGAGTACTGGGCTGGGTTGCAGGAAAGTAAGAGACGTCGAACGGGTGTAGCAAACATCAGAGCTACTGCCCAGGTCACGAACCATAGCGACCCATGCAAACACAGTGCACAGACAATACGCTAACTTTGAAGACAAAAACAAGCCCTGCAGACCGCCGCCGCTGTGCCTTTTAGCCGCCGTTCGGTCGATTTTTTCCGGCTCATTCCAAGCATTGTCGCAACGCTTTTCGAAAGTTATAAAAAGCGTTCGAATTCGAAAATCCGAACGCTTCATGACACGTTGTTTCAAGTATCGATTCAGCCGCGATAATAGCGTTGGGCAACGAAGGGCATCTTGCTCACTTTCATCGCCACGCGCTTGCCGCGCACGATCGCCCACACTGGGGTTTCCAGTGCGCTGTACGCGGCATCGAGGTACCCCATCGCCACCGGCGCATTCAATGTCGGGCCAAAGCCGCCACTGCAGATGCTGCCGATAACCGTGCCTGACTGGTCAACGATCTCGGCGCCTTCGCGCACCGGTGTGCGCTCCTGCGGCAACAGGCCCACGCGCTTGCGCGCAACCCCGCTTTGCTGCTGGGCGAAGATCGCCTCGGCACCGGGGAAGCCGCCGGCGCGCTGGCCATCGGCACGGCGCACCTTGGAGATGGCCCAGAGCAGGCTGGCTTCGATGGGCGTGGTCTGGGTGTTCATGTCGTGGCCATACAGGCACAGGCCGGCCTCCAGGCGCAGCGAGTCGCGTGCGCCCAGGCCGATAGCCTGTACTTCGGGTTCGGCCAGCAGGCGGCGCGCCAGCTCTTCGGCTTTGCCGGCCGGCACCGAAATCTCGAAACCGTCTTCACCGGTGTAGCCCGAACGGCTGACAAAACAGTCTGCGCTCAGCAGTTGTACCGGCTGGAACTGCATGAAAGTCATCTTCGCCACGACGGGTGCCAGGCGCTCGAGCACCTTCACCGCCGCCGGCCCCTGCAGGGCCAGCAGGGCGCGCTCTTCAAACAGTGGCTGGATCTGGCACTGATCGCCGATATGTTTGCGCAAGTGGGCCAGGTCTTGCTCTTTGCAGGCCGCGTTGACTACCAGGAACAGTTCGTCGTTGCCCAGGTTGGCGACCATCAGGTCATCGAGGATGCCGCCGTGTTCGTTGGTGAACATGGCATAGCGCTGCATGCCCACCGGCAGGTCGATGATGTCGACCGGCACCAGGGTTTCCAGGGCCTTGGCTGCAGCGGCGCCGCTCAGGCGGATCTGGCCCATGTGCGAAACATCGAACAGGCCGGCCTGCTCGCGGCTGTGCAGGTGTTCTTTCATCACTCCCAGCGGGTACTGGACCGGCATGTCGTATCCGGCGAACGGCACCATGCGGGCGCCCAGTTCCAGGTGCAGGGCGTGCAGCGGGGTCTTGAGCAGTGTTTCGGTGGACATTGATGACTCCTTGGGGCTTGAGAGGGTGTCAGCATTCGATGATGTTGACGGCCAGACCGCCGCGGGCGGTCTCCTTGTATTTGCTTTTCATGTCGGCGCCGGTCTGGCGCATGGTGCGGATGACCTTATCCAGCGAGACGAAGTGCTGCCCGTCACCGCGCAGGGCCATGCGCACCGCGTTGATGGCCTTGACCGAACCCATGGCGTTACGCTCGATGCAGGGCACCTGGACTAGCCCGCCGATCGGGTCGCAGGTCAGGCCCAGGTTGTGTTCCATGCCGATTTCGGCGGCGTTCTCGACCTGCTGCACCGTGCCGCCCATCACCTCGCACAGGGCTCCGGCGGCCATCGAGCAGGCAACGCCGACTTCGCCCTGGCAGCCGACTTCGGCACCGGAGATCGAGGCGTTCTCTTTATAGAGGATGCCGATGGCGGCGGCGGTGAGCAGAAAACGCACCACGCCGTCGTCATTGGCGCCCGGGATAAAACGCATGTAGTAGTGCAACACTGCCGGGACGATACCGGCGGCGCCGTTGGTCGGCGCGGTGACCACGCGCCCGCCAAAGGCGTTTTCTTCGTTGACGGCCAGGGCGTAGAGGTTGACCCAGTCGAGCACCGACAGCGCGTCGCGCAGGCTCGCCTCCGGGTTGCTGCACAGCTGGCGGTACAGCGCGGCGGCGCGGCGTTTGACCTTGAGCCCGCCAGGCAAAATACCTTCGTTGCGACAACCGGCAGACACGCAGTCCTGCATGACCTGCCAGATGTGCAACAGGCCGCTGCGGGTGTCGCTTTCCGGGCGCCAGGCGGCTTCGTTGGCCAGCATGACCTGGCTGATCGACAGGTGCTGCGCGGTACAGTGGCCAAGCAGCTCCTTGGCGGTCTTGAACGGGTAGGGCAGCACGGTGCTGTCTTCGACGATCCGATCGGCGCCGGCCGCGTCCTCGTCGACCACGAAACCACCGCCCACCGAGTAGTACTCGCGGCTGCGAATCTGCAAGCCGGCGGCGTCAAAGGCACGGAAGATCATGCCGTTGGGATGGAAGGCCAGGGGTTTGCGGATCATTGCCAGGTGCTGCTTTTCAACGAAGTCGATTGCATGCTCGCCGAGCAGGTTGAGCCGGCCGCTGCTGCGGATGGCCTGCAGGCGTGCGGGGATGCTTTCGGTGTCGACGCTGTCCGGGTGTTCGCCTTCAAGCCCGAGCAGCACGGCCTTGTCGCTGCCGTGGCCTTTGCCGGTGGCGCCGAGCGAGCCATAGAGCTCGGCCTTGACGCTGACTGTAGCGGCCAGCAGGCCGTCGCGACGCAGGCCTTCAGCAAAACGCGCAGCGGCGCGCATAGGGCCTACGGTATGGGAACTGGAGGGGCCGATGCCGATCTTGAACAGGTCGAAGACGCTTAGTGACATGGTCGTACCCTCGTAATTTGGGGATAGCATCGCCGGCAAGGCCGGCTCCCACAGGGTTCTTTGCTGTTATCAGAACCTGTGGGAGCTGGCGTTGCCAGCGATGAGGCCATCAGCTCGTACTCAGACGTCCTGATAGCTCTCGATCGACGGGCAGGCACACACCAGGTTGCGGTCGCCAAACACGTTGTCAACGCGGCCGACCGGTGGCCAGTACTTGCCTTCGACCAGCGACGCCAGCGGATACACCGCCTGCTCGCGGCTGTACGGGTGGCTCCACTCACCGGCGATTTCGGCGGCAGTGTGCGGGGCGTTCTTCAGCGGGTTGTCGTCCTTGTCCAGGCTGCCGCTTTCCACCGCGCGAATCTCTTCGCGGATGCGGATCATCGCCTCGCAGAAGCGGTCCAGTTCTTCTTTGGACTCGCTTTCGGTCGGTTCGATCATCAGCGTGCCGGCCACCGGGAACGACATGGTCGGGGCGTGGAAGCCGAAGTCGATCAGGCGTTTTGCCACGTCATCGACGCTGATGCCGCTGCTGTCCTTGATCGGGCGCAGGTCGAGGATGCACTCGTGCGCAACCAGGCCATTGCTGCCGGTGTACAACACAGGATAGTGCTCTTCCAGGCGGCGGGCGATGTAGTTGGCGTTGAGGATGGCCATTTGCGAGGCACGCTTGAGCCCGGCGCCACCCATCATGCGGATGTACATCCAGGTGATCGGCAGGATGCTGGCGCTACCGAACGGTGCGGCGCAAACCGCGCCCTGCTTGTTGTCCATGTGCGCATGGCCCGGCAGGAACGGCGCCAGGTGCGATTTGACGCCGATCGGGCCGACGCCCGGGCCGCCACCGCCGTGGGGGATGCAGAAGGTCTTGTGCAGGTTCAGGTGCGAAACGTCGCCGCCGAACTTGCCCGGGGCGCAGAGGCCGACCATGGCGTTCATGTTGGCGCCGTCGATGTACACCTGGCCGCCGTTGTCATGGATGATCGCGCAGATCTCGCCAATGGCTTCTTCGAACACGCCATGGGTCGAGGGGTAGGTGATCATCAGCGCGGCAAGGTGTTCACGGTGTTCGATGGCCTTGGCACGCAGGTCGTCGATGTCGACGTTGCCGCGGGCGTCACAGGCGGTGACTACAACGCGCATGCCGGCCATGTGCGCGGTAGCGGGGTTGGTGCCGTGGGCCGAGGACGGGATCAGGCAGATGTCGCGACGCGCTTCGCCGCGGCTCTGGTGATAGGCGCGAATCGCCAGCAGGCCGGCGTATTCGCCCTGGGAGCCGGCGTTGGGCTGCAGCGACACGGCGTCGTAGCCGGTGGCGGCGCAGAGCATGGCTTCCAGCTCGCTGGTCAGTTGCTGGTAACCCTGGCTCTGCGCGGCCGGGGCGAACGGGTGCAGGCTGCCGAACTCGGCCCAGGTCACCGGGATCATTTCGCTGGCGGCGTTGAGCTTCATGGTGCACGAGCCCAGCGGGATCATGGTGCGGTCCAGCGCCAGGTCCTTGTCAGCCAGGCGGCGCAAGTAGCGCATCAGCTCGGTTTCGCTGTGGTAACGGTTGAACACCGGGTGCTCGAGAATCGCCGACTGGCGCAGCAGCGTGCGTGGCAGTTGTGCCTGAACGCTGGCGGCGAGAGCGGCGAAGTCCGGGCTGGCCTTGCCCGCGGCGAACAGCTGCCACAGGGCTTCGACGTCGGCCTGGGTGCTGGTTTCATCCAGCGACAGGCCCAGGCGCTGGGCGTCGATCTGGCGCAGGTTCAGGCGTTGGCCGCGGGCCTGGTCGTGCAGGGCGGCGGTGCTGCTGCCGGTGGCCAGGGTCAGGGTGTCGAAGAAGTGTTCCACTTCGACCTGTACACCCAACTGTTGCAGGCCGGCCTTGAGGATCGCGGTCAGCGCGTGGGTACGCTCGGCGATCTGCTTCAGGCCCTGAGGGCCGTGGTATACGGCGTACATGCTGGCGATGTTGGCCAGCAGTACCTGGGCAGTGCAGATGTTGCTGGTGGCTTTCTCGCGGCGGATATGTTGCTCGCGGGTCTGCATGGCCAGGCGCAGTGCGGTCTTGCCGAAGCGGTCGATCGACACGCCGACCAGGCGGCCGGGCATGTCGCGCTTGAATGCGTCGCGGGTCGAGAAGAAGGCGGCATGCGGGCCACCGAAGCCCAGCGGTACACCAAAGCGTTGGGCGCTGCCGATGGCCACGTCGGCGCCGAATTCGCCCGGCGGGGTCAGCAGGGTCAGGGCCAGCAGGTCGGCCGCCACGGCGACCAGGGCATTGGCCGCGTGGAAGCGCTCGACCAGCTCGCGGTAGTCGAAGACTTCACCACTGCTGGCCGGGTATTGCAGCAGGGCGCCGAAGAAGGCGCTGACATCGCTCAGCTCACGCTCGTCGCCGACGACAACCTCGATACCCAGCGGTTCGGCACGGGTGCGCAGCACGTCCAGGGTTTGCGGGTGGCAATGCACCGAGGCGAAGAAGGCGTGGCTGCCCTTGTTCTTGCTCAGGCGCTTGCAGAAGGTCATGGCTTCGGCAGCGGCAGTGGCTTCGTCGAGCAGGGAGGCGTTGGCGATCGGCAGGCCGGTGAGGTCGCTGATCAGGGTCTGGAAGTTCAGCAGCGCTTCCAGGCGGCCCTGGGAAATCTCTGGCTGGTAAGGGGTGTAGGCGGTGTACCAGGCCGGGTTTTCCAGCAGGTTGCGCAGGATCGGCGCCGGCGTGTGGCAGTTGTAGTAACCCTGGCCGATGAAGCTCTTGAACAGCTGGTTGTTGCCGGCGATGGCCTTGAGCGAGGCCAGCGCCTGGGCTTCGCTTTGCCCGGCGCCCAGCTCAAGGACGCTGGTGCCCTTGATGCTGTCGGGGATGACCGCGGCGCTCATGTCCTCCAGCGAGTCAAAACCGAGGGTGGCGAGCATGTGCTGCTCGTCGTGCTGGCGCGGGCCGATGTGGCGGGCGATGAATTCGTTGGCAGTGCCGAGGTTGATGGTCATGGCGGTTCCTCAGGCGTCAGCGTTAGCTTTGATCAGGCGGTCGTAGGCGTCCTGGTCGAGCAGTTGCGCGACGGCGCCGGCGTCGGCCGGGATGAAACGGAAGAACCAGCCTTCACCCAGCGGGTCTTCGTTGACCCGTTCGGGGTTGCCTTCGAGCTGGTCGTTGACCGCTACCACTTCGCCGGTCAGCGGCATGTACACGCCGCTGGCAGCCTTGACCGATTCGACGGTCGAGGCTTCGGCGCCTTGCTCGTAGCGTTGCAGCTCTGGCAGTTGCACGTAGACCACATCCCCCAGGGCGTTCTGGGCGAAGGCGGTGATCCCGACAGTGACGCTGCCGTCAGCTTCGCTACGCAGCCATTCGTGATCTTCGGTAAAACGCAACTCGCTCATGGAAACTCCTCAAGGGCCGCAGGGGACGGCTGTGGGCATGGCTCAGGTGAGCCCAGGGATGGGTAACGCCATAGCAATATTGCGGCCATATCTAAAATATCGTTTTAAAACAAATAGTTAGATAATTTCCGGGAAAAGAATAAATAACCGGTGTAGCGAAATCGCTACACCTAGGGGTGAGAAAAAAAGCTCAAGTGGATCAGAACCTTGCACTGTGGCCCTGAAACTGTGCTGTATCGATATCGTTACGATGTAGTGATTTCGCTACAGCTGTTCAGGGCTTGGCCGGGATGCCGTACTTGCGCAGGCGATGGGCGATGGCGGTGTGCGAGGTTTGCAGGCGGCTGGCTAGCTGGCGGGTCGAGGGGTAGCTGCTGTAGAGCTTTTCCAGCAGGTTGCGCTCGAAGTCTTCCACGGCCTGTTCAAGGCTGTCGACTTCAGCGTCATGGCCGCGAGCCACCGAGGTGCCGGCAATGTCCAGGTCGCCGATGTCCACCAGGCTGCTTTCGCTGATGGCCGCGGCGCGGAAGATCACGTTCTGCAACTGGCGCACGTTGCCCGGCCAGCGGTTGCCCAGTAGCGCCGGGTAAGTGGCCGGGGCCAGGCGGCACAGCGGGCGCTGGATCTGGGTGCAGGCCTGCTGCATGAAGTAGCGCGCCAGCAGGAGGATGTCCTGGCCACGTTCGCGCAGCGGTGGCACCTGCAGGTTGAGCACGTTCAGGCGGTAGAACAGGTCTTCGCGAAAGGTGCCCTCGGCGACCATTTTTTCCAGGTCGCGGTGGGTGGCGCTGAGGATCCGTACATTGACCTTGACCTCGCGATCACCGCCGACCCGGCGAAAGCTGCCATCGTTGAGAAAACGCAGCAGCTTGGCCTGCAGGTACGGTGACATCTCGCCGATCTCGTCGAGGAATACCGTGCCCTGGTTGGCCAGTTCCATCAGCCCCGGCTTGCCGCCACGTTGCGCACCGGTAAAGGCGCCGGGGGCGTAACCGAACAGCTCGCTTTCGGCCAGGTTCTCCGGCAGCGCCGCACAGTTGAGGGCCAGGAAGGGCGCACTGTGACGGCTGCTGATGGCGTGACAGGCGCGGGCCACCAGCTCCTTGCCGGTGCCGGTTTCACCGTTGATCAGCAGCGGCGCGTCCAGAGCTGCAACGCGCAGGGCGCGGGCCTTGAGGGTGCGGATCGGCGGGGAGTCGCCGAGCAGGGCATCGAAGCCCTCGGCGTGATCATGGTGCAGCGCCGACAGCCGTTCGCCAATGCGGTTGGGCTGGTACAGGGTCAGCAGGGCGCCGGCGTTGGTGATCGGCGTGGCGTCGAGCAGCAGGGTCTGGCCGTTGAGGGTCACTTCGCGCAGGGGCAGGTGAAAGCCCTGTTCGATCAGCGCTTCGAGCAAGCCCGGGTCGCCAAACAGGTCGGCCACCGAACGGTCGGACGGCTCCTGGCCGCACAACGCCACCAGCGCGGGGTTGGCCAGCAGCACGTGGCCGGCGCTGTCCAGGGCCAGCACCGGGTCGCTCATGGCCGCGAGCAGGGCATCGAGCTGCAGGTGACGGCGCTGGCCGGGGAGGATGTCGACCACTTGTACGGTTTGCACGCCCTGCACGTTGAACAGCGCGTCGTGCAGCTCTTCGAGCACGTGCGGGCTGAGGGTCGGGGCGTCGATGTAGACGTTCGGCGGCACCATCTCCACGGCGTCCAGGTTGAGGTTGCGGGCGCCGAGCAGGGCCAGCACTTCCTGGGTGATACCGACACGGTCGATGAAACTGACGTGGATGCGCATGGGGGAGGGGGTCAAGGCTGCCGAAGGCGGCCAGTATGCTGTTCAGCGCAATCGCGGGGCAAGTCGGTTCGCCGCACCGCCGCTCCTACCTGGGTAAGAGCGGCGGTGCGGCGAACCGACTTGCCCGGCGATGAGGCCGGTAGGGCTATTCGAAGTGCTCGGGATTGACCGGGTCGCCCGACTTCACCTCCAGCTTCTCGCGAATGTCCTCGAACATCAGGTCGTAGATCTTGTGCCCTGAGCCCAGGCTCTCGAATTTCTTCGGCGACGGCATGTAGCTCTGTGCCTTGCGCGTGGCAACACTCAGGAAGCTTGGCAGTACCTCTTCCTTGCTCAGGAAGAACTTTTCCTCCACGGTCTTGCCTTCGATGCTCCCATGCATGTGGAAATCAATGCCGTGTTTGTTGGCTTCCCGGACTACTGCGTACTCGATATTCAGGTCGTAGCTGTGATCAGCCTTGTTCAGCGCAGTGCGCTCGATATGCACGTGACCGGGTTCGAATTTGGCCATGATGGAATCCTCCGCAAAGGTGAAAACGGCGGGCCCAAGGCCCGCCAACTGCATTCAACGGTAGCTGATTCCCGGCTTGGCGGTGGAAACCCGGGTACCGGCCGTACCCTTGACGATATCCTCGATGTCGGCCAGAGAACCGATGACCGCCACTTTGCCGGTGTGGCGTGCAAAGTCGCAAGCGGCCTGGACTTTCGGGCCCATGGAGCCTGCGGCAAAGCCGAGGCGTTCGAGCTCGTCCGGGTGCGCCTGGGCAATTGCCTTCTGGCTTGGCTTGCCATAGTCGATGAACGCCGCGTTGACGTCGGTGGCGATCACCAGCAGGTCGGCTTCGAGCTGTTCGGCCAGCAGCGCCGAGCACAGGTCCTTGTCGATCACCGCCTCGATGCCCTTGAGCTTGCGGTCGGCGTCATACATGGTCGGGATACCGCCACCGCCGGCGCAGATGACGATGCTGCTCTTTTCCAGCAGCCATTTGATCGGGCGGATCTCGAAGATGCGCTTGGGTTTCGGGCTGGCGACCACACGGCGGTATTTGTCGCCGTCGGCCTTGACCACCCAGCCTTTTTCCTTGGCCAGGCGCTCGGCGTCTTCTTTGCTGTAGACCGGGCCGATGAACTTGGTCGGGTCCTTGAAGGCCGGGTCGTTGGCGTCCACCTCAACCTGGGTCAGGAGGGTGGCGAACGGCACTTCGAAGTCCAGCAGGTTGCCCAGCTCCTGCTCGATGATGTAGCCGATCATGCCTTCGGTTTCGGCACCGAGCACGTCCAGCGGGTAGGCTTCATCAGGTTTGTAGGATTGCGCCTGCAACGACAGCAGGCCGACTTGCGGGCCATTGCCGTGGGCGATGACCAGCTCGTTGCCCGGATGGATCTTGGCGATCTGCTCGGCGGCGATGCGGATATTGGCGCGCTGATTGTCTGCAGTCATGGGTTCGCCACGGCGCAGCAGGGCGTTGCCGCCCAATGCAACAACGATACGCATGATGATGTCCTTCTAGGAAAGGGAGATGCCACCCTGTAGGAGCGGGCTTGCCCCGCGATGGCGGTGCATCTGCTGCACCGCGGTGACGCTATCGCGGGGCAAGCCCGCTCCCACAGAGACTGGCAGCTGGATTACAGGTCAGCCAGGGTCGACACCAGGATCGCCTTGATGGTGTGCATGCGGTTTTCCGCTTGCTCGAAGGCGATGCAGGCTGGCGACTCGAACACGTCGTCGGTCACTTCAATGCCGTTGGCCAGGTTCGGGTACTGCTCGGCGATCTGTTTGCCGACCTTGGTGTCGGAGTTGTGGAACGCCGGCAGGCAGTGCATGAACTTGGTGCGCGGGTTGCCGGTGGCTTTCATCAGCTCGGCGTTGACCTGGTACGGCAGCAGTTGCTGGATGCGTTCGCCCCAGGCTTCAACCGGCTCGCCCATCGATACCCAGACGTCGGTGTGAATGAAGTCGACGCCTTTGACCGCAGCTTTCGGGTCTTCGGTCAGGGTGATGCGCGCGCCGCTTTCTTCCGCGTATTTCTTGCAACGGGCGACCAGGTCATCGTGCGGCCACAGGGCTTTTGGCGCGCAGATACGCACGTCCATGCCAAGCTTGGAGCCGACCAGCAGCAGCGAGTTGCCCATGTTGTTGCGCGCATCGCCCAGGTAGGCGTAGCTGATCTCATGGATCGGCTTGTCGGCGTGCTCACGCATGGTCAGCACGTCGGCGATCATCTGGGTCGGGTGGTATTCGTCGGTCAGGCCGTTGAACACCGGTACGCCGGCGAACTTCGCCAGTTCTTCGACGATTTCCTGCTTGAAGCCACGGTATTCGATGGCGTCATACATGCGCCCGAGTACCCGGGCGGTGTCCTTCATGCTTTCCTTGTGGCCGATCTGCGAGGAGTTCGGGTCGATGTAGGTGACGTTGGCGCCCTGGTCATAGGCAGCTACTTCGAAGGCGCAACGGGTGCGGGTCGAGGTCTTCTCGAAGATCAGCGCAATGTTGTTGCCTTTGAGGTGCTGCTGCTCGGTGCCGGTGTACTTGGCACGTTTCAGGTCGCGGGACAGGTCCAGCAGGTAGCGCAACTCGCGAGGGGTGTGGTGTTCCAGGCTCAGCAGGTTACGGTTGTGGATGTTGAACGCCATGATGTTTCTCCTGTTCTTGTGAACGGAAAGCGGTAATCGGCTCGCCTGCACCGGCAGGTGCAGGCGGTTGATGGTCGTCTAGTAGTCGATAGGGTCGCGCACGATCGGGCAGGTCATGCAGTGACCGCCGCCGCGGCCACGGCCCAGTTCGCCGGCGCTGATGGTGATGACTTCGACGCCTGCCTTGCGCAGCAGGGTGTTGGTGTAGGTGTTGCGGTCGTAGCCGATGACCACACCTGGTTCAACCGCCACCACGTTGTTGCCGTCGTCCCACTGCTCGCGTTCGGCGGCGAAGCTGTTGCCACCGGTCTCGACCACGCGCAGTTTCTTCAGGTTCAGCGATTCGGCGACCACGTCGAGGAACGTCTTGTTCTCGCGGCGCACGTCCAGGCCGTATGGCTTGCTGCTGTCCGGGCGAATGACGAACGGCACGATTTCCTTGACCACTTCCGGGAAGACCGTGACCAGGTCGCGGTCGCAGAAGCTGAACACGGTGTCCAGGTGCATCGCGGCACGGGATTTCGGCAGGCCGGCGACCACCACTTTTTCCACCGCGCCTTTGGCAAACAGCGATTGCGCCAGTTGGCCGATGGCCTGGCGCGAGGTGCGCTCGCCCATGCCGATCAGGACCACGCCATTGCCGATCGGCATGACGTCGCCGCCTTCCAGGGTGGCCTTGCCGTGGTCCTGGTCCGGATCGCCGTACCAGATTTCAAAGTCGGCCGCGGTGAACTCAGGGTGGAACTTGTAGATGGCGGTGGTCAGCAGGGTTTCCTGACGTCGCGCCGGCCAGTACATCGGGTTGAGGGTCACGCCGCCGTAGATCCAGCAGGTGGTGTCGCGGGTGAACTGGGTGTTGGGCAGTGGGTCGAGCAGGAAGCTTGAGTGGCCCAGGTAGTCGCGGTACATCTTGATCACGCCGGCGCCTTCACTTTCCGGCAGGTCTTCACCGGCCACGCCGCCGATCAGGAATTCGGCCAGTTTGCGCGGCTCAAGGCCTTCGAGCCAGCTGCGCACTTCGTTGGTCAGGCCGACACCGACGGTGTCCGGGGTGATCTTGCGGTCGAGGATCCATTTCAGCGCTTCGGGGTTCTGGATGGTCTCGGTCAGCAGGTTGTGCATTTCCAGCACTTCGATGCCGCGCTCACGCATTTTGGTGACGAAGTCGAAGTGGTCGCGTTTGGCCTGGTTGACCCAGATAACGTCATCGAACAGCAGTTCGTCGCAGTTGCTCGGGGTCAGGCGCTGGTGCGCCAGGCCAGGGGAGCAGACCATCACTTTGCGCAGTTTGCCGGCTTCGGAATGTACGCCGTACTTAACTTTATCTGTGGACATGGTTCATTTCCTCCAAGTTGCGAAAACGGGTGGTTACAGAGTCAGGAAGCCGTCGTACAGGCCATAGGCAGCCACCAGGGCACCAATGACTACGGCGGCGAAGATCAGCTTCTCCACGTTGGTAAAAATCGGTTGGCCGACCTCGCGCTTGGCCTTGGCGAACAGGATCACGCCAGGGGCATACAGCAGGGCCGAGAGCAGCAGGTATTTGACGCCGCCGGCATACAGCAGCCAGACCGCGTAGAGCAGGGCGATGGCGCCGATGACCAGGTCTTTCTTGCGTTCGGCCAGGGCCTGTTCGTAGGTTTCGCTGCGTACCGCGAGCAGGAAGGCATAGGCCGCCGACCACAGGTAAGGCACCAGGATCATCGAGGTGGCGAGGTAGATCAGCGACAGGTAGGTACTGGCCGAGAACAGGGTGATGACCAGGAAGATCTGCACCATGGCGTTGGTCAGCCACAGGGCGTTGGCCGGCACGTGGTTGGCGTTCTCGCGGCGCAGGAACTCCGGCATGGTGTGGTCTTTGGCGGCGGCGAACATGATCTCGGCGCACAGCAGTACCCACGACAGCAAAGCCCCGAGCAGCGAGATGATCAGGCCGACGCTGATCAGCACCGCACCCCAGTGGCCAACCACGTGCTCAAGCACGGCGGCCATCGACGGGTTCTGCAGCTTGGCCAGCTCCGGTTGGGTCATGATGCCCAGCGACAGCACGTTGACCAGCACCAGGAACAGCAGCACGGTGATGAAGCCGATGACCGTGGCCTTGCCGACGTCCGAGCGTTTTTCTGCCCGGGCCGAGAAGATGCTCGCGCCCTCGATGCCGATGAACACCCAGACGGTGACCAGCATCATGTTGCGCACCTGGTTCATCACGCTGCCCAGGTCCGGGTTCATCGAGCCCCAGATGTCAGCGGTGAAGATATCCAGCTTGAAGGCGAACAGGGCGATCAGCACGAACAGCGCCAGCGGTACGACCTTGGCTACGGTGGTGACCAGGTTGATGAAGGCCGCTTCCTTGATCCCGCGCAACACCAGAAAGTGCACGGCCCAGAGCAGCACCGAGGCGCCAATCACCGCTGCCGGGGTGTTGCCCTCGCCAAAGATCGGGAAGAAGTAACCGAGGGTGCTGAACAGCAACACGAAGTAACCGACGTTGCCCAGCCAGGCACTGATCCAGTAGCCCCAGGCTGAAGAAAAGCCCATGTAATCGCCGAAACCGGCCTTGGCGTAGGCGTATACCCCGCCGTCCAGGTCAGGCTTGCGATTGGCCAGGGTCTGGAACACGAAAGCCAGGGTCAGCATGCCGATGGCGGTGATGCCCCAACCGATCAGAACAGCGCCTACATCAGCACTTGCGGCCATGTTTTGCGGCAGCGAAAAGATCCCGCCGCCGATCATCGAGCCGACAACAAGTGCAACCAGCGCACCAAGTCGTAGTTTTCCGGGAGCGTCTGACATTGAATAACTCCGTACCAGGAGAAGAGATGACGCTAGAATAAATCCAGCGGCGAAGTCATTAGCTGATTCAGGTCAGTTCATGAGGACATTCCATTGCAGATCAATGACTGAAACAGCCTCCCGGAGTCTGCCGATCGCAGTACTGCAAGCCTTGTCAACTGGCACCTCCATGGCGTTTTAGAGCAATCGCTCTTGCGGGGCTGCGAGAATTGAAGCTAGTCCGTTTTGGGCGAATCGCAAATTTTCCCTGAGAATTTTTCTTATTAGCTTGAAGAAGCGCGAATTGTGCACAAAACTCACCATTTAGTTCGTCAGGCATAGACGCGCTAGTTATGAGCAGAAAGCGCTTAGTGGTTTAATATATATAGACGCTTAGAGTCAGATTATATTTAACTCAGGGTGTACCACTGGCGTTACAAACACGAGACAGAAGGGGATCTGCATGTCCGAACCTGGACAGAAATTACGCCTGGGGGCGTTGATCGCCTTGGTGGTCGGCTCGATGATCGGCGGCGGGATCTTTTCGCTGCCGCAAAACATGGCTGCGCGCGCCGACGTCGGCGCCGTACTGATCGGCTGGGGCATCACCGCGGTGGGCATGCTGGCCCTCGCCTTCGTGTTCCAGACCCTGGCCAACCGCAAGCCGGAGCTCGACTCCGGCGTGTATGCCTATGCCAAGGCCGGGTTTGGCGAGTACATGGGCTTTTCTTCGGCTTGGGGCTACTGGATCAGCGCCTGGCTGGGCAACGTCGGCTACTTCGTGCTGTTGTTCAGCACCCTGGGCTTCTACTTCCCGGTGTTTGGCGAGGGCAATACGCCCATCGCCATCGCCTGTGCCTCGCTGCTGTTGTGGGCCGTACACTTCTTGGTGCTGCGCGGCATCAAGGAGGCGGTGTTCATCAACCAGGTGACCACCGTGGCCAAGATCGTGCCGTTGGTGATGTTCATCGTCATCGCCGCGGTGGCCTTTCGCGCCGACATTTTTACCCGGGACATCTGGGGCTTGAGCAACCCGAAATTCGGCGGCGTGCTCGACCAGGTGCGCAACATGATGCTGGTGACGGTGTTCGTGTTCATCGGCATTGAGGGCGCCAGCGTCTACTCGGGCCGGGCGGCGAAGCGCTCGGACGTCGGCAAGGCCACGGTGATCGGCTTTATCGGCGTGCTGGCCTTGCTGGTGCTGGTCAACGTGCTGTCGCTGGGGGTGATGACCCAGCCGGAGCTGGCGGCCTTGCAGAACCCGTCGCTGGCGTCGGTGCTTGAGCATATCGTCGGGCCCTGGGGCGCCTTGCTGATCAGTATCGGCCTGGCGGTATCGCTACTGGGGGCGCTGCTGTCATGGGCCTTGCTGTGCGCCGAGATCCTCTTCGCCACCGCCCGCGACCAGACCATGCCGCGCTTTCTGGCCAGGGAAAACGCCAACCACGTGCCGGCCAATGCGTTGTGGCTGACCAACGTGATGATTCAGCTGTTCCTGCTGATCACCCTGTTTTCCGCCGGGACCTACACCAGCCTGATCTACCTGGCCTCGTCGATGATCCTCGTGCCGTACCTGTGGTCGGCGGCCTACGCGGTGTTGCTGGCGGTGCGCGGCGAGTCGTATGAAGGCCACCCCGGCGCACGGCGCAAGGACCTGCTGATTGCCGGTATCGCGCTGATCTATGCGATCTGGCTGCTGTATGCCGGTGGGCTGAAGTACCTGCTGCTGTCGGCGCTGCTGTACGCGCCGGGGGTGATCCTGTTTGCCCGGGCCAAGCACGAGCAGGGCCAGGCACTGTTTACCACCTGGGAGAAGCTGATCTTCGCCGCCGTGCTGGTGGGCGCGGGGTTGGCGGCCTATGGCTTGTACAGCGGGATGTTGAGCCTTTAATCAGTGCCGGCACATTCACCAACAGGCAGCAGCAGAACCCAGCTCACAAGCCCCCTGCTGCCAATCCAGCGGTGCCCCTTCGACCAGCAGCGGCGCCTTCAGCCGCTGCGCCAGCCCCCAGGGCGTCTGCTCCAGCTGCGGGTTCAGATCCGCTGCCGTCTCAGCCTGCAACGGCAAATCCGCTGCCAGCGTCCCCTGATCGATCAACAGCTTTGCCGTGCGCGCCAGCGACAGGCGCAGGGTTGCCCCGCAACCGCTGCCCAGGCGTTCGCTGTAGGCCTTGATCGCCGCAGCCGCCATCAGGTACCCGGTGCCATGGTCCAATGCCTGCACCGGCAGCGGCACGGGCTTGTCGGCCTGTTGCCAGCGCATGCCTTCACAAGCGATGCCGCAGCTCATCTGCACCAGGCTGTCGAAGCCCCGGCGCTGTTGCCAGGGGCCGCTCCAGCCGTAGGCGTTGAGGCTCACATCGATCAGCCCGGGGTTGAGCTGGCGGCGCTGTTCGCTGGCATACCCCAGTCGTTCGAGGGCATCGGCGCGGTAACCATGCAGGAGAATATCGGCTTCACTGAGCAGGCGTTCAAACACCCGTCGATCATCCCCATCGTGCAAGTCCAGGCGCGCACAACGTTTACCCAGGGTCACCTCGGCAACCACCGCCGGTTCCTCCCAGCCTGGCGGGTCGATCCGCAGCACCTGCGCGCCGAAGCCTGCCAGCAGGCGACTGGCTGTGGGGCCGGCGAGGATGCGGGTCAGGTCCAGCACCTTGACCCCGGCCAGAGGTCGGACGGCGTTACCGGTCCAGCGTCTTTTTGTAAAGGCCGGAGCCCGTTGGTGATGAATCAACGGCTCGGCATTCACTGCCAGGCCCTGAGGATGGGCCGACCATTCGGACCAGTTGCGCATTTGCGCGGCGCAACCGCCAGCGGTGACTATCGCGCTTTCCAGCTCACGTGCGCGCCAGCGCGCAACCAGCCCAGCCATGTGCGCGCGGTCAGCCGCACGGCCCACTACCTGCTGGGCGGCGGCGCGATGATGAGCTGCGTTGGTGTGCAGGCGAATCCAGCCATCCTCGGCGCGGTAGTCACCGGCAATCGGGTCCCACAAGGGCGGTGTGCTCCAGCCTTGCGGGCGCAGGCTGGTGGCGAACCAGAACGAGCTCAGGCGGCGGTCAACTTCAACGCCAGGCTGTTGCTCAAGCTGGCGCTGCAGCAGTTCGGCGATTGCCAGGCCACAGGCGGCAATGCTGCTGCTGGCAAGCTCGGTGACGGCGAAAGTCGAAGGCAGGGCGCCGTTGCCGCGAAAGCGCAGGCTATTGCGCAGTGCCGTTGGCAGCTGCAGTTCGGCGACAAGGGTGTCGAGTAGCGCGGTCATCAATGGCCCTCCAGCAGAAGGGCCATTGCAGACCATCAGCGGCGCCAGGTCAAACCCGGAACTGATCCATCAAGGCCATCTGCTGCGACGACAGGGTGTTGAGCTGGCTGCTCACCTGCGCCGATTCCGCGGCCTGGCCGGTCAGGGTTTCGGTTACCCCGCGGATCGCCGAGACGTTGCGGTTGACCTCTTCGGCCACCGCGCTCTGCTGTTCGGCGGCACTGGCGATCTGCAGGTTCATGTCGCTGATCACCGTGACCGCCTCGCTGATCTTGTCCAGCGCCTGCACCGCCTGGTGGATCTGCCCGGCGTTTTCCTGGGCCTTGCCGTGGCTCGAATGCATGGTCGCGACCACCTCGCGGGTGTTGCTCTGGATGCGCTCGATCACCTGGCGGATTTCTTCGACCGAGTCCTGGGTACGGCGCGCCAGGTTGCGTACCTCGTCGGCAACCACGGCAAAACCACGGCCGCTCTCACCGGCGCGGGCGGCTTCGATCGCGGCGTTGAGCGCCAGCAGGTTGGTCTGCTCGGCAATGCTGCGGATCACCTCCAATACCGAGCCGATCTGTTCGCTGTTCTGCGCCAGGGTTTCCACTTCACCCACAGCCTTGCTGACCTGTTCGGCGAGCACGGTGATGTCACGGGTGCTGCGCTCGATGATCGCCATGCCGTCCTTGGCCGAACGGTCGGCACCGCGGGCGGCGTCGGCGGCACTGGCGGCGCTGTTGGCGACGTCGTGGGCGGTGGCGCTCATCTCGTTGGAGGCGGTGGCCACCTGGTCGATCTCGCGAAACTGCACCTGCATGCCTTCACTGGTGCGCTGGGCAATTGCCGAAGACTGGTCGGCAGTGGCCCGAGCCTGGGTGATGCTCTGTTTGATCTGGGCGATGGTCGGCTGCAGCTTGTCGAGAAAGCGGTTGAAGCCGCCGGTCAGCCGCCCCAGCTCGTCCTTGCGCGCATAGCGCAGGCGCTGGGTGAGGTCGCCGTCGCCGCTGGCGATGTCTTCGAGCATGCTCGCTACGCTGTTGAGCGGGCGGGTCACGCCGGTGGCGGTCAGCCACATCAGCAGCAGGCCGCCGAGGCCGGCCAGGGTGGCGAACAGCACCACTTTGAGGGTACCGCTGGTGCGGGCCTCTTCAAGGGTCGCCTGCAGGCTGATGGCATCGGCCAGCAGGACCTGCTTGGGCAGGTCGATAAGGATGCCCCAGGGTTTGCTGTCGGCAATCGGCTGCACCGGATTGACGGCGCGGATGGTATCGCCTTGTTCAAGGATCAGTGGCTGGTTGCCGGCGAGCTTCTGCAGCGCCTGCTGGCCGTCCTGGTCGATGGCCTTGCCGACCTTGCCGGCATCGTCGCTGTTGGCCGCCAGCAAGCCGCTGGGGGCGACGATCATCAGGTGGCCGGCGCCGTTGAACAGCTCCTGCTGGGCCTTGGCGGCAGCCGCCTGCAGGGCATCGAGGGAGATATCCACACCGGCCACGCCGATCACCTTGCCGTTGTGCAGCAGCGGCATGGTGATGCTGGTCATCAGCATCTGCTTGCCGCCGACGGTGTCGGAGTAGGGCTCGAGCAGGCACGAACGCGCACTGTTGCGCGAGCAGGTGTACCAGACGTTGTAGGGCGTGCCGCTGAGATTGATCTCGGTCTTGTTCAGGTCGACATCGCTGATCACCGTGTTCAGGGCCTGGCCCTGGGCGCGGCTCCAGTAGCTGGCAAAGCGCCCGCTCTCGTTGCTCAGGCGTTTGGCGTCGTTGGCAAAGGCACTGTCGCCGCCGTCCAGGCCGTCGGCCTCGAAGGCCAGCCACACGCCCAGCACGTCGGGGTTGCGCTTGAAGCTGGTGGCCAGGCTCTGGTTGATCGCTTCACGCAGGTCGCCAGCGCTCAGGCCGCGCTCGCGAGCCAGTTGCTGCAAGTCCTGGACCTGGTCGGCGAGGGCGGTGATGACGGTCTGGCTGTCGCTGAAAGTACGCCGCAGCATCTCGGCCTTTTCGCCGGCCCGGGCCTGCAGCAGGGCCTGGACATTGCGGGTGAGCATGGTGGTGCTGGCGTCGCCGACCAGCTCATCGCTCTGGTGCGATTGATACAGGTTGATACCGACGACGAGTGCGACCACGCCAAGCAGGCAGAGGCCGGAGAGCAGGACGATTTTCAGGCGGATCGAGAGCGTGTCGAACATGGACGTACTCGCTAAAAGGCAGGCCGGTAGAGGACCGAGCCACGGGCGGGCTCGATTCGCTACATCCTTTTAGCGATAACAGTTCATCGGCCTTATAGCCTTAGCCATGAGTGCTCGCCGATGAACGGTCGGCAAGGCTCAAGGGCGCGGTTTCTGGCCGCGACCAGATCCACAGGTTACCCAGGCTCATGCCGGCGATGGCGAGAAACACCGGCCAGCGGTGCTCGAGAAACACCAGCATCAGGCCAGCGCACAGCAGCATGCTGACAGTGGCGCTGACCTTGGCCCGGCGCTGGATTACCTTGCCGTTGCGCCAGTTGCTGAGGATCGGCCCGAACAGCCGGTGGTTTTCCAGCCAGGCGCTCAGGCGCGGGGAGCTGCGGGTGGCGGCCCAGGCGGCGAGGAGGATGAACTCGGTGGTGGGCAGGCCGGGAATCACGATCGCTACCAGGCCGATGCCCAGGCTTACGTAAGCCAGCAGGCCGAAGAGCAGGCGCGAGAGTTTTGAAGCGGCTGGGCGGGTCATGGGCTTGTCGGTGTGCACGGGCAAGGCCCGGTTACCACGAGGGTAACCGGGTACGGCGCATCAGGCCAGTTCGGCTTTAGGCGCAGTTGCGTAAGCGTGTTTGAGCAGCTCGGTGAAACGCTCGAAGGCGGCCACGGCGCCTTGCTCGGCCTTGGCTTCTTCTTCGGCGCTCAGTTCCAGGCCGTCGAGGATGCGCGTGAACTGCTTCCAGCCTTCAGCGCGGCCACCGGCCGGCTCGCCCAGGTGACGGGCACCGAAGCTGTCCGACAGGCCCAGGCCGACGGCACGCTTGATCAGGAAGGCGGCGCCGAGCTTGGAGCCTTCGGAGACGAAGATCCAGCCCATGGCTTCACCCAGGCTGGGGTTTTGCAGGGCGCCGGCGAAGTCGGTGGGGATCTCGGTGTTCAGGTCAGCCAGGTCCAGGCCGGCCTGTTCGGCGCGGCAGCGTGCGGCGAGGTCAGGGACGATGGCGATCAGTGCCGGGTCGGTGTACAGCGCCTTGAGCTCGGACTGGAACAGGTACTGGGCAACCACGAAGCGGGCGAAGCTCTCGCGGGTTTCGAACGGCGCGTGGGATTTGACCAGGGCGTCCAGCTCGGTGTGCGGGGCGTGGGTCAGCTGGTTCAAGCGTTGCGAGCGCAGGCTGGCGCGTTCGGCGGTGGTAGCGGCGGTCATGGTGATTCCTTGCGAAATGGGCGTGCCTGATGACTAGACGAATGAGAAGACGCGGGACAGTAAAAAAACCTCACCTGTGGGGGGGCTGCATTTGCAGCCCATCGCGGGTCTAGCCCGCTCCCACAGGTTCGCGGTCAGATGTCCCAGACCAGGTTGATGGCGAAATTACGGCCTGGCATGGTCAGGCGGTCGAGGTTGGCGGGGGCGGTCACCGCCGCTTCACCGAGGCCGTCGTAGCCGCGCACGTCATCCCACTGCCAGTACTTCTTGTCGGTCAGGTTGTAGAGGCCGGCGTTGACGGTGATGTCATCGCTGACCTTGTAGAACCCGGTCAAGTCGAGTACGCCGTAACCCGGGGTGCGGAACTGCTTGCTGGTGCCGTCGGGGGCGAAGAAGGTGGTGTCGTCGACGCGATCCTTGCGCTTGACCAGGGTCCAGCTCAGCAGCGCGCCGTATTGCTCTTGCTCGTAACCCAGGCCCATCACCGCGGTCAGCGGGTTGACGCTGTTGAGCGGCTGGCCGGTGTCGTCGTTGCGGCCATGGGCGTAGGCCAGCGAGCCCTGGGTGTAGAGGCCGTGCGGCGCACCGAAGGCGTCGAGGTTCAGGCGGCCCTTGAACTCGGCACCCTTGATGGTGGCGTGCTTGATGTTGTTGGCTTCGAAGGTCTGGCCGAGGTTGCTGCCCTGCACGGCGTCTTCGTTGATGAAGTCGCGGTACTTGTTGTAGAACACCGCGACATCGAAGTTACCCGCTTCGAAGTTACCGCGCAGGCCGGTCTCGTAGCTCTTGCTCTTTTCCGGTTCGAGGTTGGAGTTGCCGCGCACGCTGTAGCCCAGGCCCGGGTTTTCGAAGCGGCCATACAGCGCCTTGGCGGTCGGCGTGCGGAAGCCTTCGGCGTACTGGCCATACCAGGTGTAGTTGTCGTTGAAGGCGTAGGTCAGGCCGAACTTGGGCGAAACCCGATGCCATTTCTTCGCATCGTCATCAACCGGGTCGGTAGGGCTGGCGCCAACCCCACGCAGGAACTCGTCGGTCATGTGCGGCTTGAGTTCGGTGTAGTCGTAGCGCGCGCCCGGCAGGAAGGTCCACTGGTTCCAGCGGATTTCATCCTGGGCGAACAGGCTGTAGGTGTTGACGGTCGGGTCAGGGAAGTCGCTGACCAGTGCCTGGCTGTCACTGGCGCTGATCTGGCCGATGAAGCGGCAGGCGCCGCCGACGTTCAGGCAGGTGCCAGTGCCGCTGCGCGAGCCGGTGACCTTCTGGTGCTTGAGGGTGGTGCCGTAGGTCAGCAGGTGCTCGGTGGCGCCGATGCTGAAGGCCTTGTCCAACTGGGCGTCGAACACCCACTGGCGGTCCTTGTAGGTGGTCTGGCGGTCACGGAACACCTGGCGACCGGAGGCGAAGTAGAGCTCTTCGGTACGCTGGTCGGTCTTGCCGATCTGGTAGTTCAGGCTCCACTTCATGTTGTCGGCCAGCACGCTACCGAGTGCGAATTCGTGGTTGATACCGAAGCGCTCGCGGGTCACGGTGTCGTTGCCGGTACGGTCGCGGTACGAGTTCATCGCGCCGAAGCCAGGAATGAACGGCCCGCCCACGGCGCTTTTCTGTTTGAGGTCGCGGTCGTCCTTGTAGTTTTCATAGGTGAAGGCCAGGCGTGCGTCGTCGGCGTAGTTCCAGCCGGCCTTGGCGAGGATGTTGGTGGTGCGCACATCTTCCGGGTTGGCGGCGGTGCGCGCCAGGCCGGTGCCACCGTGGCTGCTGTAGGACTCGGTTTCATGGCCGTTGCGCTGGCTCAGGTGCAGCAGGCTGTCGAACTCGCCCTGGCGGCCGGCAACGGTGGCCGAGTTCAGCCAGCTCTCATCTGCCGAGCTGTAGCCAGTCTTCAGGCGTGCGCCGACGTCCTGGCCGGGCTTGATGATGTCGTCGGGGTCGAGGGTGAAGTAGCTGACCGCGCCGCCAATGGCGTTGCTGCCGTACAGCACCGAGGCCGGGCCACGGAGGATCTCCACGCGCTTGACGATTTCAGGGTCGACGTAGTTGCGCTGGGTCTGGGCGTAGGGGCCGAAGAAGAAGCTGTCGGGGATCGACACGCCGTCGATCTGGGTCAGCACCCGCTCGCCGTCGATACCGCGGATGTTGTAGCCGTTCAGGCCGCTGCGCTGGCCGGTGCCGCTGACCGAAACGCCAGGCTCGTAACGCACCAGTTCCTTGATGTTGTTGACGTTCTGGCGGTCGAGTTGTTCGCGGGTCTGCACGCTGACGGTGCTCGGCACCTGGCTGACGTCCTGGGCGCTGCGGGTGGCGCTGACGGTGATCTGCTGCAGGGCGATGGCCTTGCCGGCGCTGCGTTCGATCACCACGTTGGCGCTGCTCAAGGTTCGGTAGCTCAGGCCGGTGCCGGCCAGCAGGCGCTGCAGGGCGGCCTCAGGCTTCAGTGAGCCATGCACGCCCGGTGAGGCGACGCCTTCGGCCAGTTCGGCAGAGAAGCCCACTTGCCAGCCGGTGACCGAGGTAAAGGCATTGAGCGCTGACACCAGCGGCTGCTGGCCGATGGCAAAGCGGTAGTCGCCCATGCGCGGGGCACTGGCCTGGGCCGGCTCAGCGGCCAGCGCCGGCAGGCTGCAGGCACCGCTGGCGAGCATGGCCAGGGTCAACAGGGAGAGCGTGCAACGCTGCAGGCCGGGGGTACGTGAAGTGGCTGAAGATCGACGAGTGAAACCAGTGGACATCGAAAGCGCTCCCTGTCGCGCAAATGTTATAGGTGCTGGCTGATTCAAAAATAAGAATCAGTTGCATTAGCTATAACGAGACGTAACAGCGTCAGGGATCGCGTAAAAAAACTTTGCCTCAGTTGAGAATCACCAGCGCCGGGTACTCATGCAACTGCGCCGAGGTGATGTGCGCCAGGGCGCGCAGGGTTTCCAGCGGCTGGTCGAGGCGGTAGTTGCCGGTGACCGCAACGTTCGCCAGCTGTTCGTTGCCGTTGATGATCCACCCCGGGTAGTAGCGGCGCAATTCGGCCAGTACCTGGTTCAGCGGGCAGTTTTCGAACACCAGCCGGCCCTGGACCCAGGCCAGGTCTTTTTGCGCATCCAGACGCCCGCGCTGGCCAAAGCCATTGGGGCCGACGCTGATGCTGTCGCCCGCCGACAGGCGAATGCGCTGGTCGCTGCTGGCCTGCAGGTCGACATCGCCGCGTTGCACCCGCACCTGGGCTTCGCCGTTGAGGTAGCGCACGGCAAAGTCGGTGTCGCGCACACTGGCGCGCAACGGGCCGGCTTGCAGCTCCAGGGGCGGCTGGGCGCCAGCGGGAATCTCGAAATAGGCCTCGCCCTGCAGCAGCCGGGCAACCTGGCGGTTGTCGCGCAGGTCGCTGGCAAAGGCCGAATTGGTGTTGAGCAACACCTTGGAGCCGTCGTCCAGTTGCAAGCGCTGGCGTTCACCGACCACGGTCAGGTGATCGGCCTGCAGGCGCACCGGCAGGTTGCCGACGGTGAAAATCCCCACCAGCAGCACAGCGGCTGCGGCCAGGGGCTTGTAGTGCGGGCGGATGCGTGAGCGCAGGCTGCGACGCTGCACCTGGTGCAGTTGCCCGGCTGCCTGGCGCAAGGGCGCGCCGTTCCAGATGGCCTCGGCCTCGACATAGGCGCGGGCATTGGCCGGGTCAGCCTCGAGCCAGGCTTCGAAGGCCTGGGTGTCTTCGGCGCTGGCACATTGCAGGCGGATCAGCCAGTCCAGGGCCTGGTCCATGGCCTGGTCACTGGCAGCTTGGCCAGGCGGCGCGGGGCGAGGAGGGGGACTGTCGGTCACGGGTGGGTCCTTGGCGGGGCTGGCGCTTTTTGCGAATGATCCGGGGTATCCATGGGGATGGCAAGGTTTTAGCTGCGATCCACGACGGGCTGTTTACTTCAGCCGGTCGGCTACCCCTACACAGATGGCCATGATCAGTTTCAGTTCCTTCTGAACCGTGCTTGCCGACACTTTCAACTGTTCGGCGATTTCCAGGTAACTGGCGCCGTGCAGGCGGCTGAGGATGAAGATGCGTTGCTGGCGCTCGGTCAACTGGGCGAGGCTGACGCTCAGGCGCTTGAGCAGTTGTTCGGCGTGGGCGGCGTCTTCGGCGCTGCTGCTGGGCGCGGCGACGTTGTGCAGAATTTGCTCGGGCACGTCCTCGACCAGGTTGCGCGACTGCGCCCGGCGCGCGCGCAAGTGATCAAGGGCGAGGTTGCGCGCAGTCTGGAAAACGAAGGGTTCCAGGTGCTCGATGGGGCGTTCGCCAAGGGCACGGGTAACCCGCAGGTAAGTCTCCTGCAACAGGTCTTCGGCAGTGCTGGGGTTATCCACCATGCGCTGCAGGGTGCGCAGCAGGCTGACCCGCTGGGCGAGGAAAACGACGTTGAACTGGGACTGACTCACAGCGGTACCCGACCATGGCGTGGCGAATGATAATGCTTATCATCAACGCTTTGGTCAAGTACTGCCTCCTGCGAGGTTGTGATCCTAGCGGGCGTTGCACAGTGCCAGGCAGTTATCCAGCATGCGGTTGGAGAAGCCCCATTCGTTGTCGTACCAGGCCAGTACCTTGAGCATGCGCCCGTTGGCGCGGGTGTGGTTGGCGTCGAAAATCGACGACAGCGGGTTGTGGTTGAAGTCGCAGGACACCAGCGGCAGGCTGTTGTAGCCCAATACCTTGGAGTGCCGGCTGGCCTCCTTGAACAGCGCGTTGACGGCCTCGGCCGTGGCCTCGCGCTCAAGATTGACGGTAAGGTCGACCAGCGACACGTTGATCACCGGCACCCGCACGGCCATGCCGGTGAGCTTGCCGGCCAGTTCCGGCAGCACCAGGCCCACGGCTTCGGCGGCGCCGGTCTTGCTCGGGATCATCGACTGGGTTGCCGCACGGGCGCGGTACGGGTCGCTGTGGTAAACGTCAGTGAGGCTCTGGTCGTTGGTATAGGCGTGGATGGTGGTCATCAG
This sequence comes from Pseudomonas sp. B21-009, assembly GCF_024749345.1. Taxonomy (NCBI): domain Bacteria; kingdom Pseudomonadati; phylum Pseudomonadota; class Gammaproteobacteria; order Pseudomonadales; family Pseudomonadaceae; genus Pseudomonas; species Pseudomonas sp. B21-009. Next base: position 1,122,895 of record NZ_CP087199.1, read on the forward strand.
CCCCTGCTCGATGCCGAACTCGCGGTGCAGCACCTGGGCCAGCGGCGCCAGGCAGTTGGTGGTGCACGAAGCGCTGGAGATGATCTGGTGCGAAGGGCGCAGGATGTCATGGTTGACCCCGTACACCACGGTGGCATCCGCGCCCTTGGCCGGTGCCGAGATAATGACTTTGCCGGCCCCGGCAGTAAGATGGGCGGCGGCCTTGGCGCGTTCAGTGAATAACCCGGTGCATTCGAACACCACATCGACGGCTTCGGCTTTCCACGGCAGTTCCGCCGGGTTGCGGATGGCGCTGACGGCAATGCGGTCGCCGTTGACAGTAATGCTCTCGTGATCGGATTCAACCGTGGCAGCAAAGCTGCCGTGGACGCTGTCGTATTTGAGCAGATGGGCATTAATCGCGCTGTCGCCCAGGTCGTTGATGGCGACGACCTGCAGGTCCTGACGGTAGCCTTGGGTATAGAGTGCGCGAAGGATGTTGCGGCCGATGCGGCCAAAGCCATTGATTGCGATACGAAGGGTCATGGAGCTACCTCTGGCAGACCGGGTGAAGCCCGTGGCAATTGAAGTTTTGCTTCACTGCATCTGATTTTGTTGTTGGAATTACAAGATTATTCGTAAAAAAATAGAAAACAAGCCTTTTTGCTGGCAATATTTTATTCAATCTACAACGAGCGATCGGCCAAGCCGTCCCTCCCGCAACGCATCGCCCCTGCCCTTGAGCCTAGGCCGCGATCGTTGATAAGGGAAACCGCCGCAGAGGTCGCAACCACCGATAGCCTGGAGTCCAGTACATGCATCCGCGCATTCTTGAGGTCACCCAACGGCTGATCGCCCGCAGTCGCCCCACCCGTGAACGCTACCTTGAGCTGATTCGCGGGGCCGCCAGCGACGGGCCGATGCGCGCCAAGCTGCAATGCGCCAACTTCGCTCACGGTGTCGCCGGTTGTGGCAGCCAGGACAAAGACAGCCTGCGGATGATGAACGCGGCCAACGTCGCTATTGTCTCCGCCTACAACGACATACTCTCGGCGCACCAGCCCTACGAGCATTACCCCGAACAGATCAAGCAGGCGCTGCGCGAAATCGGCTCGGTCGGCCAGTTCGCCGGCGGCGTGCCGGCCATGTGCGACGGCGTCACCCAGGGTGAGCCGGGCATGGAGCTGGGCATCGCCAGCCGCGAAGTGATCGCCATGTCCACCGCCATCGCCCTGTCGCACAACATGTTCGACGCGGCGCTGATGCTCGGCATCTGCGACAAGATCGTCCCCGGCCTGCTGATGGGCGCGCTGCGCTTTGGCCACCTGCCGACCGTTTTCGTCCCCGGCGGGCCGATGCCGTCGGGCATCTCCAACAAGGAGAAAGCCGATGTGCGCCAGCGCTACGCCGAAGGCAAGGCCAGCCGCGAAGAGCTGCTGGAATCGGAGATGAAGTCCTACCACAGTCCCGGCACCTGCACCTTCTACGGCACCGCCAACACCAACCAGCTGTTGATGGAAGTGATGGGCCTGCACCTGCCGGGCGCCTCCTTCGTCAACCCCTACACGCCGCTGCGCGATGCCCTCACTGTCGAGGCTGCGCAACAGGTCACGCGCATGACCAAGGCCAGTGGCAGCTTCATGCCGCTGGGCGAGATCGTCGACGAGAAATCCCTGGTCAACTCCATCGTCGCCCTGCACGCCACCGGCGGCTCGACCAACCACACCCTGCACATGCCGGCGATTGCCCAGGCTGCCGGCATCCAGTTGACCTGGCAGGACATGGCCGAGCTTTCGGAAGTGGTGCCGACCCTGTCCCACGTCTATCCGAACGGCAAGGCCGATATCAACCACTTCCAGGCTGCCGGTGGCATGGCCTTCCTGATTCGCGAACTGCTCGATGCCGGTTTGCTCCACGAAGACGTCAACACCGTCGCTGGCCACGGCCTGCGCCGCTACACCCGGGAGCCGTTCCTTGAGGCCGGCAAACTGGTCTGGCGCGAAGGCCCGCAGGCCAGCCTCGATGAGGCGATCCTGCGCCCGGTGGCCCGGGCGTTCTCGCCCGAAGGCGGTCTGCGGGTGATGGAAGGCAACCTCGGTCGCGGGGTGATGAAAGTGTCCGCCGTCGCCGCCGAGCACCAGGTGGTCGAAGCCCCGGCACTGGTGTTCCATGACCAGCAGGCACTGGCCGATGCCTTCCAGGCCGGCCAGCTTGAGCGTGACTTCGTCGCCGTGATGCGCTTCCAGGGCCCGCGCTGCAACGGCATGCCCGAGCTGCACAAGATGACCCCGTTCCTCGGCGTGCTGCAGGACCGGGGCTTCAAGGTCGCGCTGGTAACTGACGGGCGCATGTCCGGTGCTTCGGGGAAAATCCCCGCAGCCATTCACGTCTGCCCCGAAGCCTTCGATGGCGGCCCGCTGGCGCGCTTGCGTGACGGCGATATCGTCCGCGTCGACGGCGTTGCCGGCACCCTGACGGTGAAACTCAGTGCCGCAGAGCTGGCCGATCGTCAACTGCCCGCCGCGCCGACCGGCAACGACCTGGGTTGCGGCCGGGAGCTGTTCGGCTTCCTGCGCACCGCCCTGAGCCCGGCCGAGAAGGGCGCCAGCGCCTTCACCTCGGCGCTGGAGACGCTCAAATGAAGCGCGCACTGGTCGGCGATATCGGCGGCACCAATGCACGCTTTGCCCTTTGGGAAGACAACCGCATGCACGCGGTGCAGGTCTTTGCCACGGCCGACTACACCAGCCCGGAACAGGCCATCGGCGCTTATCTGGCCGCCCAGGGCCTGGCCCGCGGCGAGCTGGGCGCAGTGTGCCTGGCTGTGGCCGGGCCGGTCGATGGCGACGAGTTTCGCTTTACCAACAACCACTGGCGCCTCAGCCGCGAGGCGTTCTGCAACACCTTGCAGGTCGAGCGCTTGCTGTTGATCAACGATTTCACTGCCATGGCCCTGGGCATGACCCGCCTGCAGGCGGGCGAGTACCGCAGTGTCTGCCAAGGCGCGCCGGATCCAGGCCGCCCGGCGCTGGTGATCGGCCCGGGCACCGGCCTTGGCGTCGGCACTTTGCTGAGCCTGGGTGGCGAGCGCTGGATGGCGCTGCCGGGCGAGGGCGGGCATGTCGACCTGCCGGTGGGCAATGCCCGCGAAGCGCAGATACATCAGCAGATCGCCAACGAAATCGGCCATGTCAGCGCCGAGACCGTGCTCAGCGGCGGTGGCCTGTTGCGCTTGTACCAGGCCATCTGCGCCCTCGATGGCCAGCCTGCGCCATTGCAGAGCCCGGCGGCGATCACCGACGCGGCGCTGGCCGGCGAGCCGGTTGCCCTGGCGGTGATCGAGCAGTTCTGCCGGTTCCTTGGCCGGGTGGCGGGCAACAACGTGCTGACTCTTGGCGCGCGAGGCGGGGTGTTTATCGTCGGCGGCATCATTCCGCGCTTTGCCGAGCTGTTCCTGGCCAGCGGCTTTGCCGCCAGTTTTGCCGACAAGGGCTGCATGAGTGGCTACTTCAAGGATGTCCCGGTATGGTTGGTGACCGCCGAATTCTCCGGCTTGCTCGGGGCCGGCGTGGCGTTGCAACAAGCCGGTTGAGCGGTGGAGCAAGGAGTGATTCGTGAGCAAGTCGATACTGATGGTCGACGACGACCAGGACATCCGTGAACTGCTGCAGACCTACCTGAGCCGCGCCGGTTTCAGCGTCCAGGCGGTGGCCGACGGCCGTGGCTTTCGCCAGGCCCTGGACGCCAGCGACTGCGACCTGGTGATCCTCGACGTGATGCTGCCCGACGAAGATGGCTTCAGCCTGTGTCGCTGGGTGCGCCAGCATCCGCGCCTGGCGCAGGTGCCGATCATCATGCTCACCGCCAGCTCCGACGAAGCCGACCGGGTTATCGGCCTGGAACTGGGCGCCGATGATTACCTGGGCAAACCCTTCAGCCCGCGCGAACTGCAGGCGCGGATCAAGGCGTTGCTGCGCCGTGCCGGTTTTGGCCAGGAGCGCAGTGGCGGTGACGTGCTGGCCTTCGATGACTGGCGCCTGGATACCATCAGCCACCGGCTGTTCCACCGTGACGGTGAAGAGGTGATTCTGTCCGGCGCCGATTTTGCCTTGCTCAAGCTGTTCCTCGATCACCCGCAACAGATCCTCGACCGCGACACCATTGGCAACGCCACCCGTGGCCGCGAGCCGATGCCGCTGGACCGCATCGTCGACATGGCGGTCAGCCGCCTGCGCCAGCGCCTGCGTGACACCGAAAAGCCGCCACGCTTGATTCGTACCGTGCGCGGCAGTGGTTACTTGCTGGCGGCCAATGTTGCGCCTGCGCACTGACGGGCGCTGGCGCCTGCCGCTGCCGCGCTCGCTGCTGGGGCGCATGCTGCTGTTGACCTTGCTGGTAGTGCTGCTGGCGCAAGCGCTCTCGAGCCTGATTTGGCTGTCGCAACTGCGCGCCAGCCAGATGCAAGGCCTGGTTGCCAGCGCCCGTAGCCTGGCCCATTCGATGAGTGCCAGCGTCAGCTATTTTCGTTCGCTGCCGGTCGCGTACCGGCCGATGGTGCTCGACCAATTGCGCAGCATGGGCGGCACCCGTTTCGTCGTGTCCCTCAACGATAAACCCCTGGACATGCAGGTACTGCCCGCCACACCGCGCAAGGCCGCGGTGATCGATGCCGTCGGCGAGGTGCTGCACCAGCGCCTGGGGGCGCAGCTGGAAATTTCCATCCAGTTCGTCAGCCCGCAAGACCTGCGAATCTTCAACAGCGGCCTGAAACTCGATGAGCTGCCGCGCTCCTGGGCCCACTATGCGCTGACCCTGGAACCGATCAACCCGCCGGTGCTGGTGACCCAGATCCACCTCGCCGAAGACGAATGGCTGTACATCGCATCGCTGTTGCCCGAGCCCTATACCAGCCTCGAAGAGCAGGGTCTGCCCAGCCAGCAGTTGTGGTTCATCATCCTCACCAGTTCATTCCTGCTGCTGTTCATCGGCCTGCTGGTGCACTGGCAGAGCCGCCCGCTCAAGCGCCTGGCCCTGGCTGCACGAGAGATGTCGCTGGGCGCTGACGTCGAGCCGGTGACCGAAGGCGGCGGCAGCGAAGTGGAGGAAGTGGGCCGCGCCTTCAACGCCATGCGCGAACGCATCAGCCGCTACCTGACCGAGCGCAGCCAGTTGTTCAGCGCCATCTCCCACGACCTGCGCACACCGATCACGCGCTTGCGCTTGCGGGTCGAACTGCTCGATGACGAGCAATTGCAGGCCAAGTTCGGCCGCGACCTCGATGAGCTGGAGATGCTGGTCAAGGGCGCGCTGCAGTGCGTGAAGGACACCGACATCCACGAGAACATCGAGCGAATCGACCTCAATCAGGTGCTCGAATGCCTGGTCGAGCCGTACCTGGGCAGTGGCCAGATCACCCTCGAAGGCCGGGCCCTGGCGCCGTATCCGGGCAAGCCGCTGGCGCTCAAACGCTGCATCGGCAACCTGATCGACAACGCCTTGAAGTACGGCGAGCGCGCCCACCTGCGCATCATCGACAGCGACAGCGGCTTCGTCCTGCAGGTCGATGACGAAGGCCCGGGCGTGCCCGAGCAGCGCCAGGAGCAGGTGTTCGAGCCGCACTTTCGCCTGGCCGGGCAGCAGCAGGGCTATGGCCTGGGCCTGGGTATTGCGCGCAACATCGCCCACAGCCACGGCGGCGAGGTGAGCCTGCGCAACCTGCGTGAAGGGGGCCTGCGGGTGACCTTGAGCCTGCCGCGCAGCAGTGACTGACACCCTCATTCAGGCGAATGTCACCAACTGGTGACATTCGCGCATCCCTTCGTTACCTGCAGCCCCCGTGCCGCTGGTTAGACTCCGATGCAAGCGCAAGCACCACGACTTGCACCTGCATAACAACAAGAAAAGGTTTCTCTCGATGAATGCGATCAATCGCCTCGCCGCTGTCATTTCCCTCGCCTCCTTGTTGCCCCTCAGTGCAATTGCCGCCAACGGTACCGTTGAAGTCACTCATTGGTGGACTTCCGGTGGTGAAGCCGCAGCGGTGAAAACCCTCAAGGAACAAGTCGAGAAAGACGGCTTCACCTGGAAGGACAACGCCGTCGCCGGTGGCGGTGGCGCCGCGGCCATGACCGTACTGAAAAGCCGCGCCGTGGCCGGCAACCCGCCGGGCGCCGCCCAGATAAAGGGCCCGGACATCCAGGAGTGGGGCGCGCTGGGCCTGCTCACTGAACTCGACGATGTCGCCAAGGCCAACAACTGGGATGCCCTGCTGCCGAAGAAAGTCGCGCAGATCATGCAGTACGACGGCCACTATGTGGCGGTGCCGGTGAACATTCACCGGGTCAACTGGCTGTGGATCAACCCGCAGGTGTTCGACAAGGCCGGGGCCAAGGTGCCGACTACCCTCGATGAGCTGTTCGTTGCCGCCGACAAGCTCAAGGCGGCCGGCTTCATCCCGCTGGCCCATGGCGGTCAGCCTTGGCAGGACAGCACGGTCTTCGAGGACGTGGCTCTGAGCATCCTCGGGCCCAAGGGCTATCACAAAGCTTTCGTCGACTTGAACGAGAAAACCCTGACCAGCAAGAAAATGGTCAAGGTCTTCGCCACCCTGCAACGCCTGGGCACCTACATGGACCCCAACCGCGCCGGGCGTGACTGGAACATTGCCGCCGCCGAGGTCATCAACGGCAAGGCCGGCATGCAGATCATGGGCGACTGGGCCAAGAGCGAGTGGACCGCCGCCGGCAAGGTGGCGGGCAAGGACTACCAGTGCGTGGCCTTCCCCGGTACCCAGGGCAGCTTTGCCTACAACATCGACTCGCTGGCGATGTTCAAGCTCAAGAACGAGGACGACATCAAGGCTCAGAACGACCTGGCCAAGGTCGCCCTGGAGCCGCAGTTCCAGACCGTGTTCAACCAGAACAAGGGCTCCCTGCCGGTACGCCAGGACATGGACATGAGCCAGTTCGACGCCTGTACGCAAAAGTCGGCGGTGGACTTCAAGGAAGCGGAAAAAGGCGACGGCCTGCAACCGAGCATGGCCCACAACATGGCGACTTCGCTGGCGGTGCAGGGGGCGATCTTCGATGTCGTCACCAACTTCTTCAACGACCCCAAAGCCGACCCGGCGACAGCGGTCAAGCAGCTGAGTTCGGCGATCAAGTCGGCCAAGTGATGGGCTGATGTGGGGGCGGCCTTTCGGGCCCTTCGCGGGGCAAGCCCGCTCCCACAATACCCGCGATTGCCTCCACACGAGATATCCTGATGAGCACTGTTGCCACACTCAACAAGGCCTCACCCCTGGACGCCCTGCAGCGCTGGTTACCGAAACTGGTGCTGGCGCCAAGCATGCTGATCGTCCTGGTGGGCTTTTACGGCTACATCCTCTGGACCTTCGTCCTGTCCTTCACCAACTCAAGCTTCATGCCCAGCTACAAATGGGTGGGCCTTGCGCAGTACGCGCGGCTGATGGAGAACGACCGCTGGTGGGTGGCGAGCAAGAACCTGCTGCTGTTCGGCGGCATGTTCATCGCCATCAGCCTGGTGATCGGCGTGCTGCTGGCGGTGCTGCTCGACCAGCGCATCCGCCGCGAAGGGTTCATTCGTACCATTTACCTGTACCCCATGGCACTGTCGATGATCGTCACCGGCACCGCCTGGAAGTGGCTGCTCAACCCCGGCCTGGGCCTGGACAAGATGCTTCGCGACTGGGGCTGGGAAGGCTTTCGCCTGGACTGGCTGGTGGACCCCGACCGGGTCGTCTACTGCCTGGTGATCGCCGCCGTGTGGCAGGCCTCGGGCTTTGTCATGGCGCTGTTCCTGGCCGGCCTGCGCGGCGTCGATCAGTCGATCATCCGCGCCGCGCAGGTCGATGGCGCGAGCCTGCCGAGCATCTACCTGCGTATCGTTTTACCGAGTTTGCGCCCGGTGTTTTTCAGCGCGCTGATGATCCTTGCGCACATCGCCATCAAGAGCTTCGACCTGGTCGCGGCGATGACTGCAGGCGGCCCGGGCTATGCTTCGGACCTGCCGGCGATGTTCATGTATTCCTTCACCTTCAGCCGCGGGCAGATGGGCATGGGCTCGGCCAGCGCGATCCTGATGCTCGGCGCGATCCTGTCGATCCTGGTGCCTTACCTGTATTCGGAACTGAGGAACAAGCGCCATGACTAGGTCCCTCGCTCCCCGCTCGTTGAGCTTCAGCCGCCTGGCGATTTACTCGACCCTGATCCTGGCCTGCGCGCTGTACCTGATCCCGCTGGTCGTGATGCTGCTGACCAGCTTCAAGTCGCCGGAGGACATCCGTACCGGCAACCTGCTGAGCTGGCCCGAGGTAATCACCGGCATCGGCTGGATCAAGGCCTGGGACACGGTCGGCGGCTACTTCTGGAACTCGGTGAAGATCACCGTGCCGGCGGTGGTGATCTCGACCCTGCTCGGCGCGTTGAACGGTTACGTGCTGTCGATGTGGCGCTTCCGGGGCTCGCAGCTGTTCTTCGGGTTGCTGTTGTTCGGCTGCTTCCTGCCGTTCCAGACCGTGCTGCTGCCCGCTTCGTTCACCCTCGGCAAGCTGGGCCTGGCTAGCACCACCAGCGGCCTGGTGCTGGTGCATATCGTCTACGGGCTGGCCTTTACCACGCTGTTTTTCCGCAACTACTACTGCAGCGTGCCGGAGGCGCTGGTGCGCGCGGCGCGGCTCGATGGCGCGGGGTTCTTCACCATCTTCGGGCGCATCCTGCTGCCGATGTCGGTGCCGATCATCATGGTCTGCCTGATCTGGCAGTTCACCCAGATCTGGAACGACTTTCTCTTCGGCGTGGTGTTCGCCAGTGGCGATGCGCAACCGATCACCGTGGCCCTGAACAACCTGGTCAACACCAGCACCGGGGTCAAGGAATACAACGTCGACATGGCGGCGGCGATGATCGCCGGGTTACCGACCCTGTTGGTCTATGTGCTGGCTGGCAAGTATTTCCTGCGCGGGCTCACGGCCGGCGCGGTCAAGGGGTAAACACAATGGCAACGCTTGAACTGCGCAACGTCAACAAGAGCTACGGCAGCGGCATGCCGGACACCCTGAAGAACATCGAGCTGTCGATCGACTCCGGCGAGTTCCTGATCCTGGTCGGGCCGTCCGGCTGTGGCAAGTCGACCCTGATGAACTGCATCGCTGGCCTTGAACAGATCAGCGGCGGGGCGATCCTGGTGGATGATGCCGACATCAGTGGCATGAGCCCCAAGGACCGCGACATCGCCATGGTGTTTCAGTCTTACGCGCTGTACCCGACCATGAACGTGCGCGACAACATCGCCTTCGGCCTGAAGATGCGCAAGATGCCCGCCGCCGCCATCGATGAAGAAGTGGCGCGGGTGGCCAAGCTGCTGCAGATCGAGCACCTGCTGGCACGCAAGCCCGGGCAACTGTCCGGCGGCCAGCAGCAGCGCGTGGCCATGGGCCGGGCGCTGGCGCGGCGGCCGAAGATCTACCTGTTCGACGAGCCGCTGTCCAACCTCGACGCCAAGCTGCGGGTGGAGATGCGCACCGAGATCAAGCTGATGCACCAGCGCCTGAAGACCACCACGGTGTACGTCACCCACGACCAGATCGAGGCCATGACCCTGGGCGACAAGGTGGCGGTGATGAAAGACGGGCTGATCCAGCAGTTCGGCACCCCACAGCAGATTTACAACGACCCGGCCAACCTGTTCGTCGCAAGCTTCATCGGCTCGCCGCCGATGAACTTCATTCCCCTGCGCCTGCAGCGCAAGGACGGCCGCCTGCTGGCCCTGCTCGACAGTGGCCAGGCGCGTTGCGAGCTACCCTTGGGGTTCAATGTCGAAGGCCTGGAGGAGCGAGAAGTGATCCTCGGCATTCGTCCCGAACAGATCGCCCTGGCCCCGGCCCAGGCCAACGGCTTGCCGAGCATTCGTGCCGAAGTGCAGATCACCGAGCCCACCGGGCCGGACCTGCTGGTGTTCGTCACGCTCAACCAGACCAAAGTCTGCTGCCGCCTGGCCCCGGATGTGCCAACCCAGGTGGGTGACACCCTCAACCTGCAGTTCGACCCGGCGCGGGTGCTGCTGTTCGATGCCGCCACGGGTGAGCGCCTGGGTGTTGCCGCACCCGCGCAGACAAGTCAGGACAATGTCGCCCAATTCAAGGGCCGCTGAATTCGTTATAGAACGTAGAAACCCATCGAGAACAATAAAACGAGGAAACAAGGGATGGATCACTTCAAGCGTATCAAGCCGCTGGCGCCGCTGACCCTGCTGGCGGCCCTGGGCGTCAGTTGCGGGGCGCAGGCGGCCGGCGCCTTTGCCCCGGAGTCGAAATGGATGAGCGGCGACTGGGGCGGTACCCGCACCGAATTGCTGGAGAAAGGTTACGACTTCACCCTCGATTACGTCGGCGAGGTGGCCGGTAACCTCAATGGTGGCTACAACGACGACAAGACTGCCCGTTACAGCGACCAGTTCGCGCTCGGTGCGCACCTGGACCTGGAGAAGATCTTCGGCTGGCACGATGCCGAGTTCAAGCTGGCGATCACCGAGCGTAGCGGGCGCAACCTGTCCAACGACCGCATCAGCGACCCGCGTGCCGGCCAGTTCAGTTCGGTGCAGGAAGTCTGGGGCCGTGGCCAGACCTGGCGCCTGACGCAGATGTGGGTCAAACAGAAGTATTTCGATGGCGCCCTGGATATCAAGGTCGGCCGTTTCGGCGAAGGCGAGGATTTCAACAGCTTCCCCTGCGACTTCCAGAACCTGGCGTTCTGCGGCTCGCAGGTGGGTAACTGGGTTGGCGGCATCTGGTACAACTGGCCGGTCAGCCAATGGGCCATGCGGGTCAAATACAACATCACCCCGGAGTTCTTCGCCCAGGTCGGCGTGTATGAACAGAACCCCTCCAACCTTGAGACCGGCAACGGCTTCAAGCTCAGCGGCAGCGGCACCAAGGGCATGATCCTGCCGGTGGAGCTGGTCTGGTCGCCGCAGGTCAACGGCCTGCCGGGCGAGTACCGCCTGGGTTACTACTACAGCACGGCCAAGGCCGATGACGTCTATGAAGACCTCAATGGCCAGCCCCAGGCATTGACCGGCGCCGCCTTCAAGTCGCATTCGAGCAAGCATGGCTGGTGGGTGGTGGCCCAGCAGCAGGTCACTGCGCACAACGGTGATGCCAACCGCGGCCTGAGCCTGTTCGCCAACTTCACCGTGCACGACAAGGCCACCAACGTGGTCGACAACTACCAGCAGGTGGGCATGGTCTACAAGGGCGCCTTCGATGGCCGGCCCAAGGATGACATCGGCTTTGGCGTGGCGCGCATCCACGTCAACGACGATGTGCAGGACAGGGCAAAACTGCTCAACCAGCAGAGCGGTATCGCGGATTACAACGACGCCGATTTCGTGCCGATCCAGAAGACTGAGTACAACGCCGAACTGTACTACGGCTTCCACGTTACCAACTGGCTGACCGTGCGGCCGAACCTGCAGTACATCAAGAGCCCGGGCGGGGTGGATGAGGTGGATAACGCGCTGGTCGCCGGGTTGAAGATTCAGTCGTCGTTCTGAGGCGATATGTTGTAAATTTACGCATATTGTAAACCCATCGCGGGTCAAGCCCGCTCCCACAGGACTTGTGGGAGCGGCGGTGCGGCGTTCCGACTTGACCCGCGATGAGGCCCTCACTAACAACAAGAGTTTCCCGCCATGCCAGAGCACCCGCTACAACGTTTCTTCACTTCGCAGAGGCCAAGGCCGACCTTCGAGTGGGAGCGTTACCAGCAGCGCGATGTGCTGATCATCGATCATCCGCAATGCCAAGCGGTATTCAGCCGCCAGGGCGCGCAGTTATTGCACTTCCAGCCCCATGGCGAGCGCCCCTGGCTGTGGTGCGCGGCGCAGTGGCCACAAGTCGGCGCCATCCGCGGCGGCGTGCCGGTGTGCTGGCCCTGGTACGGTCGCCATCCCAGCGAAGACATGTGGCCGGCCCACGGTTGGGCGCGCCTGCTCGACTGGAAGCTGATCGACAGCAGTGAAGACGCAGACGGCGTGACCCTCAAATGGCGCTTGCAGCTGTGCGACTGGCAGGTCGACATGCTGGCCAAACTGGGCAAGCGCATGGAGCTGCAGCTCAGTACCGAACACCAGGACAGCCAGCCTTGTCAGTTGAGCCATGCTCTGCTGGCCTACTGGCGTATTAGTGACGTTTCCGAGATAGCGCTGTCTGGGCTAGAAAACATTGAGGGTTACGACCGTTTGAACCGTCAGGCCTGCCGGCAGAAGGGCGCCTTGAAGGTCCATGGTGGTTGCCAGCGGGTATTCCCCAATGCGGCGACCCTGCAACTGCACGACCCAGCCTGGCAGCGCCAGTTGTGCATCGATACCGGTGACAGCGAGGACACCGTGGTCTGGCACCCCGGCAGCCGGCCGTTGATGGGCGTCAGTGGCAGCGAAACCCTGGGCTTCGTCTGTGTCGAGGCGGCCAGCGGCAGCAGTGACAGCCTGAGCCTGGCGCCGGGTGAGCAAGCACACCTGCGGCTGCAGGCGCACTTGCTCAGTTGAGTTCGTCGTCGATCGGGTAGCGGCTGGCGTTGAGGCTTTCCTTGATCTTGCGCAGGTGCGGCTGGAAGTCGACGCCGCGGCGCAGAGTCATGCCGGTGGCCAGCACGTCGAGCACGGTCAGCTGGATGATCCGCGAAGTCATCGGCATATAGATGTCGGTGTCTTCCGGCAGCGGGATGTTCAGGCTCAGGCTGCTGGCCTTGGCCAGTGGCGAGTCGGCGGCCGTCAAGCCGAGTACCGAGGCGCCGTTTTCCCGGGCCAGGCGCGCGACTTCGACCAGCTCGCGGGTACGCCCGGTGTAGGAGATGATCACAAACAGCTCGCCGGTGTGGGCCACCGAGGCCAGCATGCGCTGCATCAGCACATCGGCATGGGCCGACACTGCCAGGTTGAAACGGAAGAACTTGTGCTGGGCATCGAGTGCCACCGGCGCCGAGGCGCCGAGGCCAAAGAAGTGAATCTGCCGGGCCTGGATCAGCATGTCGACGGCGCGGCTGACCAGTTGTGGATCAAGTTGCTGGCAGGCACTGTCCAACGAGGCGATGGCGCTGCCGAAGATCTTTTGGGTGTAGGAGGCCGGATCATCATCGGCCTCTACCGCCCGGCTGACATAGGCGGCGCCACTGGCCAGGCTCTGCGCCAGTTGCAACTTGAGCTCGGGGTAGCCGCTGACGCCGAACGAGCGGCAGAAGCGGTTGACCGTCGGCTCGCTGACCTTGGCGGCCTGGGCCAGGGCGGCGATGCTGAAGCGGGTGGCTTGCTGGGGGTTGAGCAGGATGACTTCGGCGACTTTGCGCTCAGCCTTGTTCAGCTCTTCGAGGCGGCCCTGGATCTGCTCCAGGAGGTTTCGCACGCGGTCCATGGGTGTTTTCCTTGGGTCGTTGAGACAGCCGGCTGGCGACAGCAGCGGGCTTTTGACACGGTGGCCTATCGTACTGATGGCATGGATGGCACACCACTTGAATCTGTCCACTGGGTAAAATGTTGTGGTTTTTACTACATTATTCCTTGAAAACTGCGATTGAAAACGGTATTTCTACGTCAACTTGATAAAAGAACCAACATCATGGCTTCGATCAGCGTTGAACCCTGCACCTTTGCCCTGTTTGGCGCCCTCGGCGACCTGGCCTTGCGCAAGCTGTTCCCGGCGCTCTACCAGCTCGACCGGGCCGGCCTGCTGCACGCCGATACCCGGGTGCTGGCCCTGGCTCGCGAGCCGGGCAGTGTCGCTGAGCACCTGGCGTCGATCGAGGCGCACCTGCAGGAGTTCGTGCCTGCCGGGCAAATAGAGGCGCCGGTACTGCAGCGCTTTCTCGCCCGCCTTAGCTACCTGCACGTGGACTTTCTCAAAGCCGAGGACTACCAGGCGCTGGCTGAGCAGGTTGGCAGCGATAGCCAGCTGATCGCCTATTTCGCCACCCCGGCGGCGGTGTATGGCGGCATCTGCGAAAACCTCGACAAAGCCGGCCTCAGCGCCCGTACCCGGGTAGTGCTGGAAAAGCCCATCGGCCATGACCTGGAGTCTTCACGGCGGGTCAATGACGCTGTGGCCCAGTACTTTCCGGAAAACCGCGTTTACCGCATCGACCATTACCTGGGCAAGGAGACGGTGCAGAACCTCATTGCCCTGCGTTTTGCCAACAGCCTGTTCGAAACCCAGTGGAACCAGAACTCGATCTCCCACGTGGAGATCACCGTTGCCGAAAAGGTCGGCATCGAAGGGCGCTGGGGCTATTTCGACAAGGCCGGGCAATTGCGCGACATGATCCAGAATCACCTGCTGCAGCTGCTTTGCCTGATTGCCATGGACCCGCCCAGTGACCTCTCTGCCGACAGCATCCGCGACGAGAAGGTCAAGGTGCTCAAGGCCCTGGCGCCGATCAAGGGCGAGGGTCTGAGCACCCAGGTGGTGCGCGGCCAGTACATTGCCGGCTACAGCGAAGGCAAGCCGGTGCCCGGCTACCTGGAAGAAGACAACGCTAACGCCCAGAGCGACACCGAAACTTTCGTCGCCCTGCGCGCCGATATCCGCAACTGGCGCTGGGCCGGGGTGCCCTTCTACTTGCGCACCGGCAAGCGCATGCCGCAAAAGCTGTCGCAGATCGTCATCCACTTCAAGGAAACCCCGCACTACATCTTCGCCCCGGAACAGCGCTTACAGATCGGCAACAAGCTGATCATCCGCCTGCAGCCGGATGAAGGCATCTCGCTGCGGGTGATGACCAAGGAGCAGGGCCTGGACAAAGGCATGCAGCTGCGTAGCGGGCCCTTGCAGCTGAATTTTTCCGACACCTGGCGTAGCGCGCGAATCCCCGATGCCTACGAGCGGTTGTTGCTGGAAGTGATGCGCGGCAATCAGAACCTGTTTGTGCGCAAAGACGAAATCGAATACGCGTGGAAGTGGTGCGATCAGCTGATCGCCGGCTGGAAGCAGTCGGGCGACGCGCCCAAGCCCTATGCCGCCGGTTCCTGGGGCCCGATGAGCTCGATTGCACTGATTACCCGCGATGGGAGGTCCTGGTATGGCGATATCTGAACTGCAACTGCCGGCAAACGTCGCGGCACATGAATTCACTGCCCCTGCGCTGTTGGCCGAAGGCTTGGCCAAGGATGTGGCTGCTCGCCTGAATGCGACGATTGCCGACAAGGGCCAGGCTACCTTGGTCGTCTCCGGCGGCCGCAGCCCGGTGGCGTTCTTCGCCGCACTGCTCAAGCAGCCGCTGGACTGGTCGAAGGTACTGGTGACACTTGCCGATGAACGCTGGGTACCGGTGGAGCATGCCGACAGCAATGCCGGCCTGCTCAAGCGCCATTTGTTGACCGGTCCTGCTGCCAAGGCGCGTTTCCTCAATCTCTACAATGCTGCTGCGAACCTTGAAGCGGCCGCATTGGAAGCCGACCAGGCCCTGGCCGAGCTTGCGGGTATCGACGTATTGGTGCTGGGCATGGGCGACGATGGCCATACCGCCTCGCTGTTCCCCAACAGCCCGAACCTTGCCGAAGGTCTTGATCCGAACAGCGCCCGCCGTTGTCTGCCGATGCTGGCGCCGAGCGTGCCGCATCAACGCCTGAGCATGACCCGCGCGCTGCTGGCGAGCGCCGGTTTTACCGCCTTGTCGGTGCAAGGCGCGGGCAAACTCGCTACCCTGCGCGCCGCACTGGCGGGCAATGACCTGGCCGAGATGCCGATTCGTGCCTTCTTACAAGACCCTCTGGATATTTACTGGTGCCCATGAGCCAAGGATCCGCCGTTATGACCACGCATGAACTGAAACAGCCGGGAGCTTCCATGGCCGACAAGATTGCCCGGATCGATCAGATCTGCACCCAGGCGCGCATTCTGCCGGTGATCACCATCGCCCGCGAAGAAGACATCCTGCCCCTGGCCGACGCTCTGGCGGCCGGTGGTATCAAGACCCTGGAAGTGACCCTGCGCTCCTCCCATGGCCTCAAGGCCATCCAGGTCCTGCGCGAGCAGCGCCCCGAGTTGTGCATCGGCGCGGGCACGGTCCTGGACCGCAAGATGTTTGCCGCCGTGCAAGCGGCCGGCGCGCAGTTCGTGGTCACCCCGGGCATCACCCAGGATTTGCTCGAGGCCGGCGTCGACAGCGACATCCCGCTGCTGCCAGGTATCAGCACGCCGTCGGAAATCATGCTGGGCTATGCCCTCGGCTACCGGCGCTTCAAGCTGTTCCCGGCCGAAATCAGCGGCGGTGTAGCGGCGATCAAGGCCTATGGCGGCCCGTTCGGCGACGTGCGTTTCTGCCCCACCGGCGGGGTCAACCCGGGCAATGTGAAACAGTACATGGCCCTGGCCAATGTGATGTGCGTGGGCGGTACCTGGATGCTTGACAGCAGCTGGATCAAGAATCACGACTGGGCCCGTATTCAAGCCTGCAGCGCCGAGGCCCTGGCACTGCTGGACTGAAACCGAATTCGTTGTGTGCTACACGGCTTTGAGGTGCGCTTGGTCGGCGCACCTTTTTTTTTGCCGGTGATTTTTCGATGTTGCTGGCGTTGTAGGGAAGGGCGTCCGGCTGTCACGATTGTCGACCGCGCCGTACGGTTAAGAGGCTGCACGACTTTTAACTGAGGTGCGTTATGCAAGAAGAAGTACATGAAGCCATCGGCTTCCCGCTCAAGAGCGGGTCGTACGAAATTGAACGCTATCTGATTGGCGATCGAAATTCCAATCGAGGCTGCTGGGTGAGCGGGCAGTCAATCTACGGCGAAGTCAGCTTCAAAGGGCGTAAATGGCCGACCATCAGCCGGCCGGTTTTTGCCTATCTGGCCTATGTTGATACGCGAGTGATACAGGCTACAGGCGATCAGAGCATAGAAGTCACCGCTGCCCAGGGGCATCACCTTTGGTTCTTCAAGGGCACGGTAAAAGACTGTTCTGTGGCGCCGGCGATTGATCAAGTCAATGCGTTTTCCAATCTTCAAACCGGGATGGATTCCGAGCAGGCCTGGGCACCTGCACGGCCGCGCAAACAATCGTTACTCGTCCCAGGTAGTACGACCTATTTGGTTTAGCAGGTAGCACTGGTCTATGCCCATCGCGTATTCGCTGCTGCTGACACTATCGGTGGCCTGTTCAGCTCCAATCATGCGTGCGTCGTGAGCACGGGTAGGAAAAACGACTTGATACTGCTTTCTTCGGTGGCAA
Source organism: Pseudomonas sp. B21-009 (assembly GCF_024749345.1). Classification (NCBI taxonomy): domain Bacteria; kingdom Pseudomonadati; phylum Pseudomonadota; class Gammaproteobacteria; order Pseudomonadales; family Pseudomonadaceae; genus Pseudomonas; species Pseudomonas sp. B21-009. The sequence continues at coordinate 1,140,107 of NZ_CP087199.1, forward strand.
CCAGTCGGCTTTGTGCTCGCGAGCAGGTCCACGAGCCGGACCAGCCTCTATCCAGAGATGACCTATTCAAATTGATACTGCTCGACAAGTACTCCGCGGCTGTCAATGCCGGCGCCTGGAGTTTTGATATGGACGCCATTGACGATCCGCGAAAACGCTACTGAGCGTCAAGTGTGCTCGGACATTGCAGACACTACCCGTTACGACAAGGAATGCACCTATGAATCAGCAACCAGAAATACGCAACTTGCCTTTTAAAGTAGGCGCCTACGAAATTGATCGTTATTTATTTGCAAAAGGCGCACCCAGTTATGGCTGCTGGGTGGATGGCCTGACGGTGAACGGTAAAGTCAGTTACCTGGGGTCCACGTGGGTAGTTTTAACACGTCCTATCTTTGCTTATATGGAATACCTCAAGCCGCTGCCGAACCTAACCGATACAGATCAGACCGTCAAAGAGAAAATCAGCCAGGGGTTGAGCAAAAGTTATGCGACCGCAGTTTCGAAAACCTATGGCGCCGGGGTAAAGCTGGGGGCGATCAAGTTGGGGGCTGAGATCACTGAGTCCAGCGTCTATGGCGAGACATTTTCAGAGACCAGTTCTGGCGAGTGTTCATTGACTGTTCCTGCTCAGTCGACGAACTACATGTATCAAGTCAATATGGTGTATGCACACAAGATGCTGGCTGGCGGTAAATTTAAACAGGCTGCGGACAACAATCTCGTCGAACTGGTCGTTGACGAGTTTCAACGCGTGACACGCGAGGACCTGATCTTTCTCACCTCGTTTGCCACCCCGAAAATTGTCCTGTTGCCCGACGACGCTTCGATCAACCCCTACAGTTGGGAGCAGATCAAAAGGTCGGTTCTGTTTGAAGGCTACCAGCACTATAACGAAGAGCAGGGTGAAATCGGTTTCTGGGGCTTCTGACTACCTCAAAGACTGATGGCCAGCATGCCGGTCACACCTGAAATACGGGCAAGACCGGCATAGCACTTAGAAGCTGTCGCTGGTGCTGAAGCTGCCACCACCGCTGCTGCTGGAGGTGGAGAAGTCACTGGAGCTTGAGCTCGAACTCGAACTCGAACTGCTGGAGCCGGAGCTCGACCAACTGAATGACGAAGAGCTGCTCGACGAAGAACTGCGCGGCACCAGGCGCCGACCACTTTGCAGCACGGTTTCCAGGGCGTGCAGGCTGAGGTCGCGGGTCATGTAATCGGTCAGCAGGCGCTCGATGCTCAAGGTCGTGTTGTAGGTGTAGTCGCTGTCCCGGTAATAGTCGGTGCGCAGCGCCCGCTCCAGTTCCTTGGCTCGCTCATAATTGTGCAGGGCGCGGTCATGCTGCTCGCGCAGCTTCGGCAAACGGTCCTGGACGTCACGCAGGCGCGGGTACAGTTCCTTGAGTTGGGCGGCGATCTTGTCGTCGTTGCTGTCCGGGGTCTTTTGTACTTCGACCAGCAACTGCTCGATGGTTTGCGCCTGCAGGCGCTCGGTGATGTTCTGGCGGATGCGCAGGTAGTGTGGATCCTGCTTGCCGGCAAAATTGGCCAGTTTCAGGTGCTGCTCGTTGGCCCGGGCCTTGGCGGCGGCGATGTGCTTGTTCAGGGTGACGTCTTCGCGGCTCAGCGGGTCCATGCCAGCGGCTGTGCGCGCCAGGGCAAGTTGCTGCTCGATTGCCTCCTGCAACCCGGCTATCAGGCTCAGGCGCTCACCTTGCAGCTCTTCGTTGCGGGTCTGCATGGCCCGCAGGATCAGCTCGTTGTTGCGGTTGCCGGCAAAGTTGACGCGCTTGGCCAGCGTGTTGTCGAGCCAGCGGTGCAGAAAATTGTAGCGGTACTGCTCAGTGCCGTAGTCGCGCTTGAGCAGGTGGTAGTAGATCGGGTTGGCGCTGTACGAAGGCAGCTTGTCGACGCACTCCTGGCGGATTTCCTGGTAGCCGGTATTGGCTTCAGTGTTGGCCTCTTGCGCGGCCAGCAACTGCTCGCCCAGCTCACACCAGGCAGGTTCGAGCGCCAGTTGCTGCTTGACCTGGCGGTCGATGCTTTCAATCTGGCTGCGCACCGCGTGCTGGGCGGCCAGCGACTCGGCGATATCGGTTTCGAGCCGGGCAAGTTCGGCGCGCGATTGCGCTTCGGCGTCCTGGCGTGCCTGCAGTTGCTGCAGGGTGTCCTGATCAAGGGCCGGGCGATGTTCAAGCTTGAGCGTGGCGATGTTGCTCAGGCGGGTGAGAATGTCCTGTTCCAGGCGCGCTTCCTGACTGCTCAGGGCCGACAGCAACTGCTCGGCGCTACGCAGCAAGGCCTCGCAACTGCGAGCGTTCTGCGCCACGTTGCCGGTGAGGGTAGAAGGGGTCATGTGTTCACCAGTCCATGATCATGTCAGGGTTGCCCGTGGTGCGCTGGTTGAAGCGCAGGGTCAGCGAGTTGGCAGCCTTGCTGCCCATCATGCGGTTATCGACATGGCCATCGTCGAGCTTGTCCGCTTTGACCTTGAGGTATTCGGCCTGGCTGACGCGCACGGCGAACAAACGAGCCCAGCGCTGCTTGCCGGTTTCGGCGCTGGTAACCGGCACCTCGACGCTGATGCCACCTGCGTCGGTAGCCTCGACCACCAGGAACCAGCTCTTGCCCTTGTCGGTGTCTTCGCCGCGGTTGCAGCCGGCGGGGTCGTAGCAACGTTCGACCCCGGACTTGATCCCGGTGCGGTCGACGATCTGCACAGTCAATGGCACGGCGGCAAAGTCGAGCATCTGCTTGAGGTGCTCGAGCTGATAACGGGCCTGGGGGACGTTCTGCTCATGCAGGCTATTGTTGGCTTGTGCCAGCAGCGCTTGCAGTTGCGCGCGGTCACCGGCGGCCAGCGGCATTGCTTGCAGGCGCTGCTGCAACTGATCGCGCAGGGTGCTCTGTTCGAGCCAGTAGGCGATGCGCTCGATCTCAAGATCCAGTTTGGCCACTTGCTGGCTGGCCGCTTTGAGCGTATCGCCATCGTTAACCTGCAGCAGTTGCCGGTCAGCCGATTCGGCAAGCGCCTTGAGCGTGGGGAACGGCTTCAGGCCTTCGAGGTAGGCTGGCATCGCCAGCAGCCTGGCGAGGTTATCGCGCTGCGGGTAGATACCCTCTACCGTGGTAAAGGCTGCGCGGGCCGAGGAAACGGCCTTGCGGGCCTGCTCGATCTGCGCCTCGTGCATCGTGACCAGGTTTTTGACGTTGTCGCGGTTGGTCTTGTTGACGAACTGCGGCACATCGCTGGCAAAACTCTGGTCCAGCGGCGGCAAAGTTTGCCGGACCTGATCGAGGATGCGGCTGACGGCGGCATCGGGCTGAGCCTGCGCCTTTTGCTGCCACTGCCTGAGCTGCTCGTGCTTGACCTGGATGTCAGCGCGCACGTCTTCATCATGGCGGCGCAGGTCACGGGCGCTGTTTTCGATTTCGACGGTAATGCCGCTGTCATGGACAATACGTGTGCACTGGGTGATCAGCGCCGCGGCGATGATCGCCAGGACCAGCTTGAACAGTTGGCTGCGCGCCATCGACGCCTTGCTCAGCAGCTTTTGCCGCCAGCTCAGCGGTGGTGCCTCGAACATCAGGCGGCGGGCGAAGAAGTCACGCACGCCTTGTTCGATCAAGGCCTCATCGAAAGCGATGTTGTGGCTTTGGTAATAGGTCCGGATGCGCGCCGCAACTTCCGCGCGGCGCTTGGGCAGGTCCAGGTGTTCCTGGACCTGCATCTGCTGGTGGCGCAATTCGTCGACGAACGCCATCGCTCCGAGCTGTTCGGAGAGTGGAATACTGCTCATCAGGCCGCCTTGCTGAGCAGTGCGGCGAACTTACGCTTGGAGTCCTCGACCGCAGCGGCGATGTCGCGCGATGCGTTGCTCGACTCGGCCCGGTAGGTTTCGGTCAGGCTGTGCATGTCGTTCTGGAACGACAGCGTGGCATCGGCCAGGGCGCGAACCGAATCGACCTTGATGGTCGAGCCGTAGCTGGCCTTGACCGCAGCTTCGAGCTGCTGGTTGCCGGTAGTGCCCAGGGCCTCGAGGCCCTTGCTGATGCCATCGGTGGTGGCGTTGAGGGTGTGTGTCGCCTCGGCCAGGCCGCTGTTGGCAGTAAACGAAACGGCGAGGCCGGTGAGCACCACCTCGTTGGTCGAGAAGAACGAAACCATGCGCTGGTACTGGCGCTCCTTGATCACGTGCACCTGGTTGATGCGGGCGAAGACCATCTCGGCGGTGTTGTAGCCGACCTTGAGGTCGTCGGCGATGTCCTTGACGATCTGGTAGCGCTTGTCTTCATCCTGCAGGGCGCGCACGGCTTCGTCGCGGCGCAGCTCAAGGGCGGAGCGCTGGGCAGGCTCGGCCGACTCGGCTGCGGCGACTTGCTGGTTGGCTTCGTTAAGCTCGAGCGTGCGCTGCTCCAGGGCCTGGCCGGCAATCGCCAGCACTTGCTGGGCCTCGACCTCGGCGGCTTTCATGGCCATGCGAAAATCCAGGTAGGACTCGAGGATCACCGTCTCGCGGCTGATCTGGTCGTTGGCCGACTTGCACACTTGCAGGTAATTGTCGCGAATGTCGTTGAAGCGGCTGGGGATCGAGCCACGGCGTACATTCATCCACGCCAGCTTGAGTTTTTCCATGCTGTCCAGGCGCCCGTCGTCCATCCAGCCGGCCATGGCGGCGGCGTCTTCGCGGATCGAGGTAAAACTCTGGGTGATATCCATGAAGCGGGTGGAAATGTCCATGCCCTCGATCTGCTCGCGGACCATGCTGTTGAAGGCGGTGGCTTGCTGCAGCACGGCGGCGATCGAGGTGACCTTGCTGCTGTCGTATTGCGCCACGCGGTCGAGCAGTACCAGTACGGGAGCGTCCTGGACCGGACGAACGAGGTTGATGCCGATGGTACGCAGGCCGCTCAGTGCCCGCTCGAGGTAGTTGCTCATCGAGTGTCCTTTCATGATGTGCGCGCAGCGCAAGGTAAAGCGAGGAGGGGAGTATACCGGGGGTTGCCGGCAAGCTGACCGACGATTTTTATTGTACGCAAACGAAAGTGCCCGCCTCCGGAGGGAGGCGGGCACTCGGTTGCAGCTCAGTTCAGGGCTCAGGCCGCTTTGGCCGCCTGCTGGCTCAGCGAACGGTTCAGTGCACTGAACAGCGCCTTGAAGCTCGCGGTGGTGATGTTTTCATCGATACCCACGCCGTGCACCGGACGACCACCGGCCACGCGCAGTTCGATGTAGGCCGCGGCCTTGGCGTTGGTGCCGGCGCCGATGGCGTGCTCGTTGTAGTCCATGATCTCGACGGCGATCGGCAAGCCGGCCACCAGGGCTTCAAGGGCGCCGTTGCCCTTGCCGCGCCAGTGCAGGGTGGTTTCGCCTTCACCGGCAACTTCCACTTCCACCGCGCTGTGGCCGTTCTCTTCCTGCAGGCGATGGCTGACCAGCGCGTACGGCGCGTTGGCCTGCAGGTACTCGCGGTGCAACAGCGAGTGGATCTGCTGGGCGGTCATCTCCAGGCCCAGGCGGTCGGTTTCACCCTGAACCACCTGGCTGAACTCGATCTGCATGCGCCGTGGCAGGCTGATGCCGTATTCCTGTTCGAGCAGGTAGGTGATACCGCCTTTGCCCGACTGGCTGTTGACGCGAATCACTGCCTCGTAGCTGCGGCCGATGTCGGCCGGGTCGATCGGCAGGTACGGCACTTCCCACTTGTCATCGTCTTTCTGCTGGGTGAAGCCTTTGCGGATGGCGTCCTGGTGCGAGCCGGAGAATGCGGTGTGAACCAGGTCGCCGACATACGGATGACGCGGGTGCACCGGAATCTGGTTGCACTCCTCGACCACCTTGCGCACGCCGTCGATGTCGGAGAAATCCAGCTCGGGGTCGATGCCCTGGGTGTAGAGGTTCAATGCCAGGGTCACCAGGTCGACGTTGCCGGTACGCTCGCCGTTGCCGAACAGGCAGCCCTCGACACGGTCGGCGCCGGCCATCAGGCCCAGCTCGGTGGCGGCCACGCCAGTGCCACGGTCGTTGTGGGTGTGCAGGCTGATGATCACGCTGTCGCGGCGGTTGACGTTGCGGCCGAACCATTCGATCTGGTCGGCATAGATGTTCGGCGTCGAGACTTCGACGGTGGCCGGCAGGTTGAGGATGATCTTGTGTTCAGGCGTTGGGTTCCACACCTCGATCACTGCATCGCAGACTTCCTTGGCGAACTCGAGCTCGGTGGCGCTGAAGGTCTCCGGTGAGTACTGGAAGGTCCACTGGGTTTGTGGCTGCTGGGCGGCATATTTGACGAAGAGCTTGGCCGCGTTCACCGCGATGTCCTTGACGCCTTGCTTGTCCTGGTTGAAGACGATGCGGCGGAACGACGGGCTGGTGGCGTTGTACAGGTGGACGATGGCTTTTTTCGCCCCGCGCAGCGATTCGAAAGTGCGCGCGATCAGGTCTTCACGGGCCTGGGTCAGCACCTGGATGGTGGTGTCGTCCGGGATGTGGCCATCTTCGATCAGGGTGCGAACGAAGTCGAAGTCGGTTTGCGAAGCGGACGGGAACGAGGCTTCGATTTCTTTTACGCCAACGCTGACCAGGGTCTTCCAGAAGCGCAGTTTCTTTGCCGCATCCATGGGCTCGATCAACGACTGGTTGCCATCACGCAGGTCCGAGCTGCACCAGATCGGCGCCTGGGTAATGGTCTTCGAAGGCCAGGTGCGGTCCGCCAGGTTGACGGTCGCGAAGGCGCTGTATTTTTTCGAAGGGTCTTTGAGCATGGTCATGAAAGCAATCCTTGAATGTGCGGCCTTGAAAGGGGCCCGCCGAACGAAAACGAGATGAAAAGGCGAGGCGACGCGATTCAGCTTGGTAGTCGTGCACTGACCAGGCAGAGGCTGCGGTGTTGACGAAGCAGGATGAGGGTCTGAAAGGTTTTCATGGCTTCAACCCTAACCAGTGGGGTTAAAGATGGCAAGCCTTGCGAGAAAATTGAGACAAATGCTCAAAAAATGCAAATTGTCGATATTTTATGGCGCTGCATGAACAAAAAGACCGCGCCAGTTGCGCGGTCTTTTTGAATGGCGCAAGCCAGGCCTCAGGGCTGGAAAGCGCCGATGAAGATCGCCGGATCGACCCGCGCATCATTGAGGCTGACGTTCCAGTGCATATGCGGGCCGGTGGCGCGGCCGGTCGCGCCGACGCGGCCAACCACGGCGCCGCGGCTCAGTTGCTGGCCGGGCTTCACGTCGATCTTCGACATGTGGCAGAACATGCTGATAAAGCCCTGGCCGTGGTCGACAAACACGGTGTTGCCGTTGAAGAAGTAATTGCCGATGAGGATTACCTTGCCGTTGGCCGGGGTCTTGATCGGCGTGCCGGCGGGTACGGCGAAATCCAGGCCGGCGTGCGGGTTGCGTTCTTCGCCATTGAAGAAGCGGCGCACGCCGAACTTGCTCGACAGCGGGCCGTTGACCGGCTTGTCGAGGATCAGGTTGCTCGGCAGGGTGGGGCTGAAGCTGCGGTAGGCCTTGATCTGCTCGGCCAGCTCGGCGTCGATGCGCTTGAGGTCGGCAGGGTCCGGGTTGACCTGGCGTTTGTTCTTCAAGGTGATGCGCTGTTCCGGGTACTTCTTGCTGCCCACATTGAAGCTAAGGGTACGGCTGCCCTGGGTGAGCTGCGCGGTGCCGGGCTTTTGCGTCAGTGGCAGGCCGACGATGGCCAGCCAGGTGTCCTGTTCCCTGACCACCAGCACGGGCTTGCCATCAAAGCGCGCGCTGGGTGGCGTGGCGGCCGGGCCCAGGTCGACGACGGCGACGCCGCCGGGTACCGGCTTGTTCAGTTGGCGGGTGATGTAGCTGGCCTGGGCGCTGCTGGCGAACACCAGGCACAGGAGCAACAGCGGGGCAAATAGACGCGGCATGGTTCAGTCCAGTAAAGAGAGCGTGACCGGGGTCAGGTGGTTGTCTTCGACCCGCACCAGCAACTCGCCCTCGCCCAGGCGGGCGGTCAGGCGCTGGCCGTTGTGGGTCTGGGCGGCGTTGTGGATGGCCTGGCCGCGCTCGTCGAGCAAGATGCTGTAGCCACGGCCGAGGGTCGCCAGCGGGCTGACCACGTGCAGGGTCTGGACCTGCGCCTGCAGGCGCTGGCGGCGGTCCTTGAGGGTTTCGCGCATGGCTCGCGGCAGGCGTTCGGCGAGGCTGTCCAGGCGCTGCTTGAGCAGCGCCAGAGTGCGTCCGGGGTGTTGCGCGGCCAGGCGCGTGTCCAGGCGTGCGAGGCGCTCGCGTCGCTGGTTCAGGCGCTGCTCGAAGGCGCGGCGCAGGCGCATGTCCAGGTCGTCGAGGCGCTGGGCCTGCTGGCGCAGGCGCTCGCCCGGGTGGCGCAGGCGCCGGGTCAGGCTGTCCAGGCGCAGGCGATCGTGCATCAGACGGCTCTGGATGCGTAGCAGCAGGCGGCGCTTGAGGCTGTCGATGCGCCGTTGCAGGTCGCTGCTGTCCGGGGCCAGCAGTTCGGCGGCGGCAGACGGCGTCGGGGCGCGCACGTCAGCGACGAAGTCACTGATCGAGACGTCGGTTTCATGGCCGACGGCGCTGACGATCGGCGTCTGGCAGGCGGCGATGGCGCGGGCCACGGCTTCTTCGTTGAAGCACCAGAGGTCTTCCAGCGAGCCGCCACCGCGGGCCAGGATCAGCGCGTCGAAGCCGCGACTGTCGGCCAGTTGCAGGGCGCGGACAATCTGGTTGATGGCTTCGCGGCCTTGCACGGCAGTGGGGATCAGGGTCAGCTCGACCTGCGGCGCACGGCGGCGGAACACGCTGATGATGTCGCGGATCACCGCGCCGGTGGGCGAGCTGACGATGCCAATGCGCTGCGGGTGAGCGGGCAGGGCGCGTTTGTTTTCGGCACTGAACAGGCCTTCGGCGCCGAGCTTTTCCTTCAGCGCTTCGAAGGCCAGGCGCAGGGCGCCGTCACCGGCCGGCTCGACAGTATCGAGGATCAGTTGATAGTCGCCACGGCCCTCGAACAGCGAGACCTTGCCGCGCACCTTGACCGCCAGACCATCGCGCAGGGCCTGGCGCACCCGCGCGGCGTTCTGGCGGAACAATGCGCAGCGCACCTGGGCACCGCTGTCCTTGAGGGTGAAGTAGACATGACCGGAGGCCGGGCGGGCGAGGTTGGAGATCTCGCCTTCGACCCAGACATTGCGGAACACGTCTTCCAGCAGCACCCGGGCGCGGCCGTTGAGTTGGCTGACGGTCAGGACTTCGCGGTCCAGGCCGAGTCTTTCGAAGGGGTCTTTGATCATGGGCTGCATCATAAAGGAATGTTGCACAGGTGTCGGCATGTAGGAGCGGGCTTGCCCCGCGATGCGATCTGGCTGACCGTACCTGATCGCGGGGCAAGCCCGCTCCTACCGGTCCTGCATGCAGTTCAAGAATCCTTGCACCAGCGCTCCGGCATCGCGCCGATACGCCAGCGCCACGGTGCTGTTGCAGTCTTCATCGGCCAGTGTCACGAACTTCACCGTCGCCGGCGCAAGGTCCTGCATGCAGCGCGGTAGCAACGCCACCCCGAACCCGGCCTGGATCAGCTGCAGTTGTGTGGTTTTGCGCGACACCACCCGCGCAGCCCGGGGGAAGAAGCCTTCACGCGAACACAGCTGAGCAGACAGGTAGCTCAAGCCGCCACGCTGACGGTGAGGGATGGAGATAAAGGCTTCTTCATGCAACTGCGCCAGGTGCACGCTGCTTTCCCCGGCCAGCCGATGATCCTGAGCCACTGCCAGTAGCAAGGGTTCCTCGAACAGCGCCTGCACACATACGTCTTCGTGCTGACGCAGCACCGGCAGGCGCAGCAGGCCCACTTCCAGGCGACCTTCGGCCAGTTCCTCAAGCTGCGCCTCGGAGGATTGCTGGGCGATTTCCATGGACACCCCCGGGTTGTCATGCAGATAGCCACTGAGCCGCGCCAGCAACTGCCCGCTCAGCGGCACGGTGCTCGAGTGACTCAGGCGCAGGCTGCCGCGCACGCCCTGGCCGACCTCACGGGCCAGGCGCTGGGCCTTTTCCAGGTCCACCAGCAAGGTCCGCGCCCGCGGCAAAAAGGCCTGGCCCGCAGCGGTGAGGCGCGGCTGGCGGGCGGTGCGCTCGAACAGCAGGGTCTCGAGTTGCGACTCCAGCTCCTTCACTTGCCGGCTCAGCGCCGACTGGGCGATGAACAGCCGCTCGGCCGCAGCACTGAAGCTGCCGCTCTCGGCAATTTCGACGAAATAACGCAACTGGCGGGTGGAGATCATTGCAGCTATGCCGTTTCAAGATGACTGACTAGGTAATTGCATATTAGTCGGCATGGCTAGTGGCTGGCTAAAGTTTCCACACCTCCACTGGTGAAGACCGTCATGCTTTCCACCCTGTTTGCCCAATTACCGTTTACCCCGCTCGACTGGTTGCCGATCCTGCTGGGTATTGGCGCCGCCTATGTCGTCTTCGGCATCGCCGGCTTCGGTACCGCGCTGGTGGCCGGCCCGGTGCTGATCAACTTCATGCCGCTGTCGCGGATCATTCCGTTGCTGGTGCTGCTGGATTTCGTCGCCGCCTTCGGCAACTGGCTGCCAGCGCGCAAAGCCGTGGCGCGCCCGGAGCTGATGCGCCTGCTGCCATGCATGGCGCTGGGCTGCACCTTTGGCGTGGTGTTTCTGCTCAACCTCAAGTCCGACGTGTTGCTGTTATTGATGGGGCTGTTTATCAGCGCTTATGCCCTCTACAGCCTGGCGGTGAAGGTCAGGCCGGCGCAGCTGTCGGCGGCCTGGTCGGTGCCGATGGGTACGGCGGGCGGCCTGTTCGGTGCCTTGTTCGGCAGCGGCGGCTTTCTCTATGCGCTCTACCTCAACGCCCGGTTGCCCTCCAAGGAGCAGGCGCGGGCCACCCAGAGCGCGCTGATCAGTTGCAGCACCGTGGTACGCCTGAGCCTGTTCCTGATCGCTGGCGTATATGCCGACCTGCCGCTGTTGCTACTGGCCCTGTGCCTGGCGCCGATGATGCTGGGCGGTGTGTACCTGGGCCGGCGCCTGACCCTGAATATGTCGCGTGAGACCTTCGTGCGCCTGGTCACCTGGCTGGTGCTGGCCAGCGGCATTGCCCTGATCGGCCGCTACCTGAGTGAGGTAAACTGGCATCTTTGAACCTGTTTGGCCGCTGTGATGACAAACCAGAGCATTATTGTCCCGAAGATTTCCACCGTCCCCGTCCATGAGGCCCGCGCCCGGGCGATCCTGCGCTGGCTGGTGCGCGAGAAAGTCATCGAGGAGCAACTGAGCACCTGTGGCAGCACCGGCAACCGCATGGCCTATGCCATCGCCGAGGGCGCGCGCAAGGTGGTCGAGCGGCCCGAACTGCTGCCGTTCGGGCAACCGGTCAACGGCCTCGAGGTCATTACCAAGCGCTGCATCTATACCCCCACCGATGGCTTTCTCGAAGAAGCCGGCTGCGCCGAGTGCCGCAAGGAAGTCGGCGTGGCGCTGTTCGAGAGCCTGGAAGACTGGATGCCCGGGCGCACGGAAAACTTCGTTTGCCCGCTGTGCGGCCATGAAGACGACATCAACGGCTTTCTGTTCCTGCAACCCTGTGCGTTTTCCAACCTCGGTTTCATCTTCAATAACTGGACTGCGGCGGGGTTCAGGCAGGGTTTTCTGGATAACTTCGCCGATTGGCTGGACCAGCCGGTGGCCGTGGTGCAGGTAAGCCGCGAAGGTAACTGACCGAAGGCCCATCTTTGCATTGAGCGAAGGGCACTGGATGAGTATAATGGCGCGCTTCCATTTTTCCCGCCCGGGAGCCCCCGCGATGCTGCGTATCAGCCAAGAAGCCCTGACCTTCGACGACATTCTCCTAGTGCCTGGTTATTCAGAGGTGCTACCCAATGAAGTCAGTCTCAAGACCCGTTTGACCCGTGGCATCGAGCTGAATATTCCGTTGGTTTCCGCCGCCATGGATACCGTGACCGAAGCCCGCCTGGCCATTGCCATGGCCCAGGAAGGCGGCATCGGCATCATCCACAAGAACATGACCATCGAGCAGCAGGCTGCCGAAGTGCGCAAGGTCAAGAAGTTCGAGGCTGGCGTGGTCAAGGACCCGATCACCATCGAGGCTGACGCCACGGTCCGTGACCTGTTCGAACTGACCCGGCTGAACAACATCTCCGGCGTTCCGGTGCTGCACAATGGCGACCTGGTCGGCATCGTCACCTCCCGCGACGTGCGCTTCGAAAACCGCCTGGACGCCACCGTCCGTGAAGTGATGACGCCTAAAGAGCGCCTGGTCACGGTCAAGGAAGGCGCCGACAAGAACGAAGCCCGCGAGTTGCTGCACAAGCACCGCATCGAGCGCGTACTGATCGTCGACGACAAATTTGCCCTCAAGGGCATGATGACCGTCAACGACATCGAAAAAGCCAAGGCCTACCCGCTGGCCAGCAAGGACGACCAAGGTCGCCTGCGCGTCGGTGCCGCGGTCGGTACCGGCAAAGACACCGGTGATCGCGTGTCGGCACTGGTTGCCGCCGGCGTTGACGTGGTGGTGGTCGACACCGCTCACGGTCACTCCAAAGGCGTGATCGATCGCGTTCGCTGGGTAAAAGAGAACTTCCCGCAGGTTCAGGTCATCGGCGGCAACATCGCCACCGGCGCTGCTGCCAAGGCCCTGGCCGAAGCCGGCGCTGACGCCGTCAAGGTCGGTATCGGCCCGGGCTCGATCTGCACCACGCGTATCGTCGCCGGTGTCGGCGTGCCGCAGATCAGCGCCATCGCCAATGTTGCCGCGGCCCTCGAAGGCACCGGCATCCCGCTGATCGCCGATGGCGGTATCCGCTTCTCCGGTGACCTGTCCAAGGCCATCGTAGCCGGTGCCTCGGCAGTGATGATGGGTTCGATGTTCGCCGGTACCGAAGAGGCCCCGGGCGAGATCGAGCTGTTCCAGGGCCGTTCCTACAAGGCTTACCGCGGCATGGGCTCGCTGGGCGCCATGTCCCAGGCCCAGGGTTCTTCCGACCGTTACTTCCAGGACTCTTCGGCCGGTGCCGAGAAGCTGGTTCCGGAAGGTATCGAAGGCCGTGTGCCCTACAAGGGCACCCTGACCGCGATCATCCACCAGCTGATGGGCGGCCTGCGTTCCTCGATGGGTTACACCGGCAGCGCCAACATCGAAGAAATGCGCACCAAGCCCGAATTCGTGCGCATCACCGGTGCCGGCATGGCCGAGTCCCACGTGCATGACGTACAGATCACCAAAGAAGCGCCAAACTATCGGGTCGGCTAACGCCTCCAGCGGCAAGTGACAAGCTTCTAGCTCCAAGCGGTAGTTGCTCTGCAGCGGCTACCGCGTAATTCCCGAACAACTTGCGGCTTGCAGCGTGAAGCTTGCAGCTGCATCAGAGATTGAGTCATGGCCCTCGACATTCACGCTCACCGCATCCTGATCCTCGACTTCGGTTCCCAGTACACCCAGCTGATCGCTCGCCGCGTGCGCGAAATCGGCGTGTACTGCGAACTGCACCCGTTCGACATGGACGATGAAGCGATTCGCGAATTCGCCCCGCGCGGCATCATCCTCGCCGGCGGCCCCGAGTCCGTGCACGAAGCCAACAGCCCACGCGCGCCACAGGCGGTCTGGGACCTGGGCGTACCGGTATTCGGTATCTGCTACGGCATGCAGACCATGGCCGAACAGCTGGGCGGCAAGGTTGAAGGTTCCGAGCTGCGTGAGTTCGGTTATGCCCGCGTCGACGTAGTCGGCAAGAGCCGCCTGCTCGACGGCATCGAAGACCACGTTGACGCCGATGGCGTGTTCGGTCTGGATGTGTGGATGAGCCACGGTGACAAGGTCACCCGCATCCCGGAAGAATTCCACATCCTGGCCAGCACCCCGAGCTGCCCGATCGCCGGCATGGCCGACGACACCCGTGGCTACTACGGCGTGCAGTTCCACCCGGAAGTGACCCATACCAAGCAGGGCGGTCGCATTCTCTCGCGCTTCATCCTCGACATCTGCGGTTGCGAAGCGCTGTGGACCCCGTCGCACATTGCTGAAGACGCCATTGCCCAGATCCGCGCCCAGGTCGGCAGCGACAACGTCCTGCTCGGCCTGTCCGGCGGCGTTGACTCCTCGGTGGTTGCAGCGCTGCTGCACAAGGCCATCGGCGACCAGCTGACCTGCGTATTCGTCGACAACGGCCTGCTGCGCCTGCACGAAGGCGAGCAAGTGATGGCCATGTTCGCCGAGAACATGGGCGTCAAGGTAATCCGCGCCAACGCCGAAGAGCAGTTCCTCGGCAACCTGGCCGGCGAAGCCGACCCCGAGAAGAAGCGCAAGATCATCGGCCGCACCTTCATCGACGTGTTCGATGCCGAGTCGAGCAAGCTGCACAACATCAAGTACCTGGCCCAGGGCACCATCTACCCGGACGTGATCGAGTCGGCTGGCGCCAAGAGCGGCAAGGCCCACGTGATCAAGTCGCACCACAACGTCGGTGGCCTGCCGGAAGAGATGAACCTCAAGCTGGTCGAGCCGCTGCGCGAGCTGTTCAAGGACGAGGTTCGTCGCCTTGGCCTGGAGCTGGGCCTGCCGTACGACATGGTCTACCGTCACCCGTTCCCGGGCCCGGGCCTGGGCGTGCGCATCCTCGGTGAAGTGAAGAAGGAATACGCCGACCTGCTGCGTCGCGCCGACCACATCTTCATTGAAGAACTGCGCAAGGCCGACTGGTACCACAAGGTCAGCCAGGCCTTCGTGGTGTTCCAGCCGGTGAAATCGGTCGGTGTGGTTGGTGACGGCCGCCGTTACGCCTGGGTCGTGGCCTTGCGTGCGGTCGAGACCATCGACTTCATGACTGCGCGTTGGGCGCACCTGCCTTACGAGCTGCTGGAAACCGTCAGCGGCCGGATCATCAACGAGATCGAAGGCATCTCCCGCGTCACCTACGACGTGTCGAGCAAGCCGCCAGCGACCATCGAGTGGGAATGATCCCGCTGCGTGAACCGCTGTAGCGCTTGAAGCAAACGCCCCGACTTGTCGGGGCGTTTGTTTTTTCAGGCCTCGGTCAGCCCCATGAGCTTGAGCGCCGTGGCCAGTTCGCGCAGGTCGTTGAAGCGCCGCTTGTGGACGCGCGGCCAGGAGGGTCGGTCGATTGAGACATGGTCCTCGGTAACGCGAATAACGGTGCGTACGATCGAACGGTCGTTGCTGCGATGGAACAGCAGGGTTTGCTCGCCCTGGCGTTCGATCAGGAACATACCGGTCCGCGGCAGGCGAGTTTCGTGGGTAGCCACTACATCAGCAGGCCAGGAGCCCGTAGTTACCATTCGCAAGACCAGGTCGTTCTTGACGAAGCGTGGTGGCTCGCTTTTGGAAAGCTCGCCAAACCTGCCTTCATCGACAAACAGGCCGACGGTGGTCCCTGCCTCGGCATCGGCTACCCGCAGGCCTATTGCCTGGTTCAACTCGCTGAGCCCTGGCACCTGCTCGAAGGTGTTGGCGTGGGACTCTCCTACCAGCGCAATCCAGCGCCCCGGGCTTTGCTGTTCTACAGCACTGATGATTGAAGTGGCATAGCGATTCATCATTTCGACGCGCAGGGTTCCCTCCAGGTCCACCAGGCCCGTCTGACGGTAGCTGGCCATGCAGTCGATTGCCTGGATGCGCAAGTGGTTGCGCTGGGCGGCCTTGACCAGGTTGAGGAAAGTGAACTGGCCTGACGGGTCGGTTCCGAATCCGCTATCAAGGCTTTCCAGGTATTTGCTCAAACCCTTGGGCATTTTCCCTGTGCGCATGAAAGTATCCAGGTCGGCCTGATGGAAGTCGGTCAGTAAATGCTCCATGTACAGCGTGCGGACTTTTTGCTTGGCAAGTAGCTCCATGTTCTCGATCAGGAACTTCTTGCTCGCAATCGAGCTGTGACGCTCGCCAATCACCAGCCCCTCGGCGCGCTGAAAAACCTCCTGGATAATTGACTTGGGCGTACTGCTTGCCGGTAGCGATGGGATCTCTACCCGGGGCGGCACCTGCACCGTACGAAGGTACGTGCGGCTTTCCTCTGCCAACTGCTCGCGTATCCGGATGAAAGATCTGCCCGCTGCGTTGAGCTCGGGATCATTCATTACGACGTAGCCTTCGAGCAACTTATCGCCCGGCATGTTGGCGGCGCTTTGCAGTTTTGCGCGCAATTCGACGGGTACTTCGTAAGGCGACGGGGGCAGTACGACGGGGGTTGGCGCTACGGTGCTCGAGCCCCAGGGATGTTTGCTCCAGAACTTGCCCCCCCCTTGCAGGCCGGGCTTGGGCAGCAGTTCCCACTGGCCATTGGCGTTGAGCCTCACGGGCTGGCTGCGGTAGAACGCGTACGGGTTCTGTTCATCGATGATCACCCAGGTTTTCATTTCGCCAACGTAGCGAACCGCATAAGGATCCCCGTTGAGGGTGATGTAGGTCTGGCCATCGAGCAGATAGGTGCCGCGCAGGTTGCCTTCCAGTTGTGGGCGTTGCCCATCGACAATCACGTTGGCAATCGGCCGCTCCAGGGGCAGATCGATTATCTCTGGCAGGGGACGGGCTTCACTGGCGAAGGGCGGTCGAGGTGTGCGTATGCCGCTGGCGCTGCGTTCGGCTTCAAGTGGATCAACTACTTCAGCGACTTCGGCGGCTGCGCCGGCGCCAAATACTAGGGTGGCGTCGAAGGCGGCACTGACGGCGCTGACGATGGCGCCAGTGACACCGGCCTTGCGTTCTGCGGTGGTGTCGCCGTTCACCGCCTGGTCGATGTTCAGTCCCAGGCTGGCCAGGTCCGCGCCGACCACCGCCAATGCTACTGGCCAGCACATCGCACCGATGACACCAAAGGTGTTGGTAAAGGCATTGAGATACCCGATCCACATCTGTTTGCGCAGTTCGCTGTTCGAGCGCAGTGCCGTATCAGCGTCGGCATACATGCGTTCGCGGGCCTGGTCGCGCAGGTAGCTGAACAGATCTCCGGCGATTGGCCGGTCGAGTTGATTGATCAACGAATGGTCAGCATGGCCGTAACTGGTTACCAGTAGCTCGATAAGGCTGTTCAGGCCGACGCCCGAGCCCCGTGGCGGGTGGACCGACAACGGGAAGTGCGATTCGAAGCGCGCCCGGCTGGCCAGGTCGGTACAGGCCTGTTGCAGCACCCAGATGTGCAGGTCGTTGTTGGTTTCGAAGCTGTGCAGGGCGGTTGTTTCTCCGGGCATATAGACAAACTGATGACCTTCAGGGGAGACAATGCGCACGATGTCGCTGGCCAGGTAGCCGCCTATGTCGAAGGTCCGAACACTCCAGCCCTGCGCCGCCTGCACCTGATCTGCCAGTTGCTTGCGGGTGATCGGGGCACGCAAGTCGCCTGCCACTGCCTTGAAGATCGCCTGGCAGTGCTGCGGGTACAGCACGCCGCTTTGATAGTCCTCATACGCCTTGGCGAGGAAGTTGACCTTGGCCATCAGGCGAAAATCATCGGCATGGGCTTGCCAGAAGGCATCGAGCCGGTGGTTGAACAGCGTGCTGAAATCGATCTGCCAGAACTCATTGAGTACATCCTGGCCCAGCATGCGAATTTCATTGGTTTCGTTGAAAACCGGGCTGTGTGGCCCGGCTCGGTAAAAGCCACCGTTCTGTTGCAGCAGATCGCTGTTGTCCTGGTCGTGGCTGTTGAAACGGCGCATGACCAACTGTGGCAAGGTCATCGATTCAAGCGGTGGGCCGTAATGCTCCCAGCCGGTGAAGCTTCGAGTACTGCTCACCGCACCAGCGAAGCGGTGCCAGTAAATGGTGTCTGGCTCTGGAGTCTGTCCGGTGTGCTTGAGCAGCAAGTTGCGGGCAACTTCACGGGCCATTTCCCACATGTCGGGGCATTGAGTCACCAGGGTCGAGGCGATGGTGTCGAGCGCTTGCTTCTGGCCTTGGCTGGAGGCCAGCGAATCGGAATGGACATTTAATTGATAGGGCATGTGCATCTCCTTGCAGATGAATGCCCATTTAGAAAGCCTGCGTCATACCTGCTGCCATAGGTATTTGTTGTTACAACGAAATGGATTTTTCTGACGTTACACTGAGGCGTTTCCCTGTCTAGCGGATGGCCGCCGGGAATACTTATGTAGTACCGCTGGCATCGACGCACGACCCAGGCTGAGGGTTTCTTGTGCAACGGAACTCATGTCATGGAACATTCGCAACCTGATGATCAGTCCACCCTGCAACTGGCGGCGGTTCGTGCGTCGCTGCGCCAGCTTGCCGAAACGGTGGTCAATGCCTTCCCGGACCTGCATGCCCGCGCCGGCGACGCAGCGGCGCAACTGCTGGCCACACAAGCCAACCTGCACGCTGATCCGGACAGGATCTACTGGAACCGTTTCTCTCACGCTGCCAGCAACAGCCGCAGCTTTACAGGCTGGGAGCACTATGGAACACCTGATCAGTCCTTGACCTTGACCGAACTGGTCATGCGCCGCTTTCGCGTCAGTGACCAGGACAATGCCGACCTGCTGCTGTTGTACGGCGGTTTCTACACCGAGGGGGCAGAGGCGAGGCGCTTCGATGAAAGCAATGAAGTGCGGCTGGACCCGCAAAAGGTCCTCAACGCCTTGTGGGAGATGGACTTTGGCGCCAGGTTCCAGCGCCAGCGAACGGCGTTCTGGGTCGAGCACGGTGCTGATGTGCGCGCGCTCAGCAAGCTCACTTACCTCGCGCAGGCACTGCAGGCTGGCCTCGGTGGGCAACTGAACGAGCAGCAGTTGCAACTGGTGTTCGACGCTGTCGGCTTTGACAGCAGCGTTGCTGCCCATCTGCAGCATTTTGAACAAGTACAGCAACCTGCTGCCGGCATTCAGCTTGCGACCTTGAGCCTGGCCGGGCAGGCGTCGTCGGCGCTGGTGTGGTTGCAGGGGCCGGGGGCGCAGCATGTGCTCTATATGCCCGGTGCGGTGCCGTCGTTCCAGGCTTTCAGTAGCCAGCAGGAGCTGGCCGAATGGCTGTTTGGCTGGCTGCAGGTGGCCGTCAGCCGCGAGCAATTGTTGGCTTATTTCGTCAGTGATGCGCAGCAGGTGCAGAGGTTGCGTGAGCAACTCGCCGCTTGGGCGCAAGGCTCGGTCGAGGCTTTTGCCGCTCAGGTACAGCGTGCGCCGATCAACGGCGAGGTCTTCACCTGGATGCGCGACAACGCCCGGCAGCACATGGAACTTGAAACCGATGCGGCCCTGCGTACCAATGCTGAACTGCGTGCGCAATTGTGGGTGGGTTACCTGGGCGTGGCCTCGCGCCTGCTGGGCGCCGTAGCGCCGGCGGGTTGGCCGTTGGCGTTGCTGGCGGTGGCAACGGGCACTGCCAGCCTTGCCTTGAACGTCGAGCAGGCGGTCGATGGCGACAATCCCGTGGAGCGGCGGGCGGGTGTGCTTGGGGCGATTCTTGCCGGTGTCGAGGTCTTGCTCAACCTGCCATTCCTGCTACCGCTGGGGCGTGGCGTGGCGCGGCGCAAGCGCTGGGCCAGCTTGAAAGCAACCAGATCATTGACGTACCCGAGGCTTTCAGCGGCATCAAACGAGGTGTCAGTACCCTGGCTGATGGCGCCCAGTACATCGAGCTTGAGGGCGTGCCCTATCGGGTTCGATATGACCAGGCCTTGCGTACCTGGCTGATTGTTCCTGATGACAATCCCTTTGCGTTCAATGGGGTAGTGCCCGTGCGTCTGGACGAGCAGGGGCAGTGGGGCGTGCTCGAGGCTGCCTGCCTGCGCGCAGGTGGCCAGTGCCTGGGGGGGCTGACGCCCGAGGCGCCGGCGGTGCCGGTAGATTACTCGCCCTTCGACGCTGCGCCTGGCAGCTATGAAGTCCCGGAACCGTCCCGGCCCGCTGTGCGGGAGCTCATCAGTGCAAACAATCGGCGGGCGATCGGCGGTGATTACTACGACCCCGCGTCGCCACTGATGGAGGTGCGTGACAGCCTGCAGCAGATCCGGCAGCAATTGCGCACGGATGCCGAGCGGTTTTTCACCCGGCTGACCCTGCCCAGCTTCAAGATTCACCCGCCAGCGGCCTCTATCAGCCCGCAGCGGGCATTCATCGAGCTGTTCGACGAGCATGCCGGCGTGGTCATTGGCGAATCCCACGCTTCGATCGCCAGCAAACGCTGGCTGCTGGAAAACCTCACTCCGCTGTATGCCAAGGGCGTGCGCACGCTCTATCTTGAGCACCTGATGACCGACCTGCACCAGGCGGATCTCGACCTGTTCCATCGCAGCGGGCGCATGACTACGCAATTGCGGCGCTACCTGGACCGTCTGGATCTTGGCCATCGCACCGACAGCGCCGGCCGCTATAGCTTCCTGGAACTGGTGCGCAAAGCCCGGGCCAACCGAATCAGGGTGCAGGCCTTGGACTGCGTCGCCAGTTATCACCTGGAAGGCCTCGACCTGGAGCAGCCGGGCAATCCGCTGCGCCAGAAAGTCATGAACTACTATGCCAACCGGGTTATTGGCGCCACCCAAGGCAAAGCTGACGCCGGCAAATGGGTCGCGCTGGTCGGTAACACCCATAGCAACCTGTACAAACGCGTGCCAGGCCTGGCCGAGCTGCAAGGGGTGCCGGGCTTGCGCCTGGTCGATGCCGGGCCGGGGCAGGCCAGCGGCATTACCCTGGATGCGGGAGAGTACTATCTGCCGAGCATGGGCAGGCCCGACGGTATCGTCCAGGGCGATCTACGCCTGGCACTGCAGACCCAGGATCAGCCCGTTGCCTTTCGCGACGCCATCACTGCGCCGCCAGGGGTTATAAGGCCGGGAACCTAGGCCCTGCGGCAACTCTTCACTTAATATTTCTCAATTGCAGGTGTATCGTATTCGCCCTTCATCGCCGGTACCTTGGCACTTTGCCGCCAGGTGCCGGCATGTTGTTCCTGCGATGTGAGGTACCTGCTGCATGTCCTTTACCCGGCGACAAATTCTCGGTGGCCTGAGCGGCCTGGTGGCGATTGGCCTTGGCGCCGGTGGCGCATCGCGGTACTGGCTAGGAAGGACCGATCCGGATGCCGGGCATGACTACGAGCTGATCGCCGCGCCGCTGGATGTCGAGCTGGTCTCCGGCTTCAAGACCGAGGCCTGGGCCTTCGGCCCGTCGGCGCCGGGCACCGAGTTGCGGGTGCGCCAGGGCGAATGGCTGCGGGTGCGTTTCATCAACCACCTGCCAGTGGCCACCACCATCCACTGGCACGGCATCCGCCTGCCGCTGGAAATGGACGGCGTGCCTTACGTCTCGCAGTTGCCGGTATTGCCGGGCGAGTATTTCGATTACAAGTTCCGCGTGCCGGATGCTGGCAGCTTCTGGTATCACCCGCATGTGAACAGTTCCGAAGAGCTCGGCAAAGGCCTGGTCGGGCCGCTGATCGTCGAGGAGCGCGAGCCCACCGGCTTCCAGCACGAACGCACCCTGAGCCTGAAGAACTGGCACGTCGACGAGCAGGGCGCTTATCTGCCCTTCAGCATCCCCCGTGAAGCTGCCCGTGGCGGCACCGCCGGCCGGTTGATTACCATCAACGGCCAGGCCAACGCCGTGGTCGAGATGCCTGCCGGGCAGATCGTGCGGGTGCGTCTGCTCAACCTCGACAACACCCTGACGTATCGCATTAACCTCAAAGGCAACTTTGAGGCGCGGGTCTACGCCCTGGACGGCAACCCCATCGTTCCGCGCCCGCTGGGCAAGGACTACTGGCTGGGCCCGGGCATGCGTATCTGCCTGGCGATCAAGATGCCGCCAGCCGGTGAAGAATTGTCATTGCGCGATGGCCCGGTGCGCCTGGGCACCCTGCGTTCGGTGGCCAGCAGCGAAGCCCCGGGCGATTGGCCGCCGGCGCTGCCGGCCAACCCGATCGCCGAGCCGGACCTGGCCAACGCCGAAAAGCTCAACTTCAATTTCGAGTGGGTCGGCTCGGTTTCGGTAAATACCGACAACGGCAAGCCGCCGAGCCTCTGGCAGATCAACGGCAAGGCCTGGGACATCACCGACAAGACCTGCGCCGACCGGCCGATTGCTACGCTGCAAAAGGGCAAGAGCTACATCCTCGAGCTGAAGAACATGACCCAGTACCAGCACCCGATCCACCTGCACGGCATGAGTTTCAAAGTGATCAGCTCGAACAAGCGCAAGATCGAGCCGTATTTCACCGACACTTACCTGCTGGGCAAGAACGAGCGCGCGCGGGTGGCGCTGGTGGCGGATAACCCGGGTACCTGGATGTTCCACTGCCACGTGATCGATCATATGGAAACCGGCCTGATGGCCGCGATCGAGGTGGCCTGATGCGTCAGCCGCAGATCATCGATCGCAGCCGCGACCAGCAATTCATGCGCCTGGCGCTGGAGCTGGCGGCGCAAGGCGCGGCCATGGGCGAAGTGCCGGTGGGCGCGGTGCTGGTCCAGCACGGCCAGGTGATCGGCCGGGGCTTCAACTGCCCGATCAGCGGCAGCGACCCCAGTGCCCATGCCGAGATGGTCGCCATCCGCGCCGCCGCCCAGGCCGCGAGCAACTACCGGCTGCCCGGCAGCACCCTGTACGTGACCCTGGAGCCGTGCAGCATGTGCGCCGGGCTGATCGTGCATTCGCGGATCAACCGGGTGGTGTACGGTGCGCTGGAGCCCAAGGCCGGAGTGGTGCAGAGCCAGGGGCAGTTCTTTACCCAGGGCTTTCTCAACCATCGGGTGCTATTTGAGGGTGGGGTGCTGGCAGAGGAGTGCGGAGCGATTCTGTCCGAGTTCTTCAAGGCGCGACGGGCCAAGGCCTGAGGTGGCCTTGCCCCGCGAAACAGTTCAGAGTGGCGGGGTCTGCTCGGTCGGCTTGGTCTTGTTCACGCCGGGCACGTGCAGGTTGCTCTCGGCCACCTGGCTGCCTTCAAGCTGCGGCTGGGTCACCCAGGTGAGGATGTCGTAGTAGCGGCGGATGTTGGCGACGAAGTGCACGGGCTCGCCACCGCGGGCATAGCCGTAGCGGGTCTTGCTGTACCACTGCTTCTGCGACAGGCGCGGCAGCATCTTCTTCACGTCCAGCCACTTGTTGGGGTTCAGGCCTTCGCGCTTGGCCAGCTTGCGCGCATCATCCAGGTGACCGCTGCCGACGTTGTAGGCGGCCAGGGCAAACCAGGTGCGGTCCGGTTCCTCGATACTGTCATCGAGCTCGGATTTGACGTACATGAAGTACTTGGCACCGCCGCGGATGCTCTGCACCGGGTCCAGGCGATTGGACACGCCCATGGCCTGGGCGGTGCGCTGGGTCAGCATCATCAGGCCGCGCACGCCGGTCTTGGAGGTCACCTCGGCCTGCCACATCGACTCCTGGTAGCCGATTGCGGCCAGCAGGCGCCAGTCGACCTGTTCCTTCTTGGCCGAGGCCTGGAAGGCCTTCTCGTAGCGCGGCAGGCGTTGCTGCAGGTGCTGGGCAAAGGTATAAGCGCCTACATAACCCAGTACATCGACGTGGCCGTAGTAGCGATCTTTCAGACGCTGCAAGGTGCCATTCTTCTGCACCTTGTCGAGAAATTCGTTGATCTCGTTGAGCAGGCTGTTGTCTTCGCCGGCTGCCACCGCCCAGCGCTGGTCACGGGCGTCGCCGAGGTCGAAAGCCACCCGTACCTTGGGAAAGTAGACCTGGTTCATTGCCAGTTCATTGGAGTCGACCAGGGTCAGGTCGATCTGCCCCTCATCGACCATGCGCAGCAGGTCGACCACCTCAACTGCGTCAGATTCTTCGTATTCGAGCGCCGGATACTGCTTTTTCAGCTCGGCCATCTGCTCGGCGTGGGTGCTGCCCTTGAGCACCATGATCTTCTTGCCGACCAGGTCCTTGGCGTCGGTGGGCCGTGGACGGCCGTTGCGGTAGATGATCTGCGGGGTGACTTCCAGATACGGGTGTGAAAAGCGCACCTGCGACTTGCGCTGTTCGCTGCTGACCAGGCCGGCCGCTGCGAGCACCGGGCCGGACGGCTGGCCGAGCTGGTTGAACAGGTCGTCGAGATTGTCGGCGGTCTCGATCTTCAGCTCTACGCCCAGATCGTCGGCGAAACGCTTGACCAGCTCGTACTCGAAGCCGGTTTCGCCGTTGCGGTCCTGGAAGTAGGTGGCCGGGCTGTTGCGGGTAATTACGCGCAGCACGCCGTCTTCCTTGACACGCTCGAGGGTGCTGGGTTTTTCAACACAGGCACCGAGCATCAGGAAGAGTCCGGTTGCGATGAGCCATCTGGCGCACCGCTGGCGCAAAGCGGTTTGGGCGAACATAGGTTGCAGTATACGCAAAGGACCGGCCGCGCCATATCTCGACAACGGTTTGCTTGTCTGCTAGCGATCTTTGCGTTAAAGGCAAAATGCAGGGCAAAACCGGCGGTTTTTTTTGACCCCCGAGTCCGCTTTGCCGGGCCGACATGCGGAGGTGTTGCAATGCTGTGTTTCGGGTGCCGGAAGCGCCGGAATTAGGCTAGAATGCACGGCCTCTAAGCACACCCCCTTCCTGAGGCTGTCCCGACGATGTTGATCCTGCGCGGCGCTCCTGCCCTTTCTGCCTTTCGCCACGGTAAGTTAATCGAGCAACTGAGCCAGAAAGTCCCCGCTGTTAGTGGTTTGTATGCTGAATTCACGCATTTCGCCGAGGTTGACGGCGATCTGAGTGCCGACCAACAGCAAGTGCTCGCGCGCCTGCTCAAGTACGGCCCGAGCGTACCGGTCCAGGAGCCAAGCGGGCGCCTGTTCCTGGTGGTTCCGCGTTTCGGCACCATCTCGCCCTGGTCGAGCAAGGCCAGCGACATCGCTCACAACTGCGGCCTGGAAAACATCCAGCGCCTGGAACGGGGCATTGCCTACTACGTCAGCGGTGAGCTGAGCGACGTCGACGCCGCCATCGTTGCCGACATCCTCCACGACCGCATGACCCAGCTGGTGCTGGCCAAGCTTGAAGAGGCCGCCAGCCTGTTCAGCCACGCCCAGCCCAAGCCGCTGACTGCTGTCGACATTCTCGGCGGTGGCCGCGCCGCGCTGGAGAAAGCCAACGTCGAGCTGGGCCTGGCCCTGGCCGAAGACGAGATCGATTACCTGGTCACCAGCTTCCAGGGCCTCAAGCGCAACCCGCACGACATCGAACTGATGATGTTCGCCCAGGCCAACTCCGAGCACTGCCGCCACAAGATCTTCAACGCCAGTTGGGACATCGATGGCCAGAGCCAGGAAAAAAGCCTGTTCGGCATGATCAAGAACACCTACCAGATGCACAACGAAGGCGTGCTGTCGGCTTACAAGGACAACGCCTCGGTGATCGTCGGTTCCGTCGCCGGGCGTTTCTTCCCGAACCCTGAGACCCGCCAGTACGGCGCGGTGCAGGAGCCGGTGCACATCCTGATGAAGGTCGAGACCCACAACCACCCGACCGCCATCTCGCCGTTCTCCGGCGCCTCCACCGGTTCCGGCGGCGAAATCCGTGACGAAGGCGCTACCGGCCGCGGTGCCAAGCCCAAGGCCGGCCTGACCGGTTTCACCGTTTCCAACCTGCGCATCCCGGGCTTTGAACAGCCATGGGAGCAGGCCTACGGCAAGCCGGACCGCATCGTCACCGCCCTCGACATCATGGTCGAAGGCCCGCTGGGCGGCGCCGCGTTCAACAACGAATTCGGTCGTCCGGCCCTGACTGGCTACTTCCGTACTTTCGAGCAGTCGATCAACACCCCGCACGGTGAAGAAGTTCGCGGTTACCACAAGCCGATCATGCTGGCCGGTGGCCTGGGCAACATCCGCGAAGACCACGTGCAAAAGGGCGAGATCACCGTCGGCGCCAAGCTGATCGTGCTCGGTGGCCCGGCCATGCTCATCGGCCTGGGTGGCGGCGCGGCTTCGTCGGTCGATACCGGCGCCAGCTCCGCTGACCTCGATTTCGCCTCGGTGCAGCGCGAGAACCCGGAAATGGAACGCCGCTGCCAGGAGGTCATCGACCGTTGCTGGCAGCTGGGTGACAACAACCCGATCGCCTTCATCCACGACGTCGGCGCCGGCGGTATTTCCAACGCCTTCCCGGAACTGGTCAACGACGGTGGCCGCGGTGGCCGCTTCGAATTGCGCAACGTGCCCAACGACGAGCCGGGCATGGCCCCGCACGAGATCTGGAGCAACGAATCCCAGGAACGCTACGTGCTGGCGGTCAGCGCTGGCGACTTCGAGCGCTTCCAGGCCATCTGCGAGCGCGAGCGTTGCCCGTTCGCGGTGGTCGGCGAGGCCACTGCCGAGCCGCACCTGACCGTGACCGACAGCCACTTCGGCAACACCCCGGTGGACATGCCGCTCGACGTGCTGCTGGGCAAGCCGCCGCGCATGCACCGTTCGGTGACCCGCGAAGCGGAGCTGGGCGATGATTTCGACCCAAGCACCCTGGAACTGAACGACTCGGTCGAGCGCGTCCTGCGCCACCCGGCCGTGGCCAGCAAGAGCTTCCTGATCACCATCGGCGACCGCACCATCACCGGCCTGGTTGCCCGCGACCAGATGGTCGGCCCTTGGCAGGTACCGGTGGCCGACTGCGCCGTCACCGCCACCAGCTTCGACGTCTACAGCGGTGAAGCCATGGCCATGGGCGAGCGTACCCCGCTGGCCCTGCTCGACGCCCCGGCGTCCGGGCGCATGGCCATCGGCGAGACCCTGACCAACCTGGCCGCCGCGCACATCGGCAAGCTGTCCGACATCAAGCTGTCGGCCAACTGGATGTCGGCTGCCGGCCACCCGGGTGAAGATGCCCGCTTGTACGACACCGTCAAGGCTGTCGGCATGGAGCTGTGCCCGGAGCTGGGCCTGACCATTCCGGTGGGCAAGGACTCGATGTCGATGAAGACCAAGTGGAGCGAAGAGGGCGTTGACAAGAGCGTCACCTCGCCGATGTCGCTGATCGTCAGTGGCTTCGCCCCGGTGCTCGACGTACGCAAGACCCTGACCCCGCAACTGCGCATGGACAAGGGCGAGACCGACCTGATCCTGATCGACCTGGGCCGCGGCAAGAACCGCATGGGCGCCTCGATCCTGGCCCAGACCCACGGCAAGCTGGCCGCCGTAGCGCCGGACGTCGACGACGCCGAAGACCTCAAGGCCTTCTTCGCCGTGATCCAGGGCCTGAACGCCGACGGCCACCTGCTGGCCTACCACGACCGTTCCGACGGTGGCCTGCTGACCACCGTGCTGGAAATGGCCTTCGCCGGCCACTGCGGCCTGGACCTGGAACTGGACACCCTGACCAGCAAGCGCGAAAAAGTCGCCGCCATCCTCTTCAACGAAGAGCTGGGCGCGGTGATTCAGGTGCGTCAGGACGCCACCCCGGACGTGCTGGCCCAGTTCAGCGCAGCCGGCCTGGGTGAAGACTGCGTCGCGGTGATCGGCCAGCCGATCAACAACGGCGAAGTGCTGATCAAGCTTGCCGGTGAAGAACTGTTCAAGGGCGACCGCCGCCTGCTGCAGCGCCAGTGGGCCGAGACCAGCTATCAGATCCAGCGTCTGCGCGACAACGCCGACTGCGCCGACCAAGAGTTCGACGTGCTGCTGGAAGAAGACAATCCCGGCCTGAGCGTCAAGCTCGGCTTCGACGTCAACCAGGACATCGCCGCGCCGTACATCAAGAAGGGCGTGCGTCCGCAAGTGGCAGTGCTGCGCGAGCAGGGCGTCAACGGCCAGGTCGAAATGGCCGCAGCCTTCGACCGCGCCGGTTTCAACGCCATTGACGTGCACATGAGCGATATCCTCGCCGGTCGCGTCGACCTCAACGACTTCAAGGGCCTGGTGGCCTGTGGCGGTTTCTCCTACGGTGACGTGCTCGGCGCCGGTGAAGGCTGGGCCAAGTCGGCGCTGTTCAACGCCCGTGCCCGTGATGCCTTCCAGGGCTTCTTCGAGCGCAGCGACAGCTTCACCCTGGGCGTGTGCAACGGTTGCCAGATGATGTCCAACCTGCACGAGCTGATTCCGGGCAGCGAGTTCT
This sequence comes from Pseudomonas sp. B21-009, assembly GCF_024749345.1. NCBI lineage: Bacteria > Pseudomonadati > Pseudomonadota > Gammaproteobacteria > Pseudomonadales > Pseudomonadaceae > Pseudomonas > Pseudomonas sp. B21-009. The sequence continues at coordinate 1,168,126 of NZ_CP087199.1, forward strand.
GGCCGCACTTCGTGCGTAACCGCTCCGAGCAGTTCGAAGCCCGTGTGGCCATGGTCGAAGTGCAGAAGTCGAACTCGATCTTCCTCCAGGGCATGGCCGGTTCGCGCATGCCGATTGCCATCGCCCACGGTGAAGGCCATGCCGAGTTCGCCAGCGAAGAAGCCCTGCTCGAAGCTGACCTGTCCGGTTGCGTGGCCCTGCGCTTCGTCGACAACCACGGCAAGGTCACCGAAAGCTACCCGGCCAACCCGAACGGCTCGCCGCGCGGGATTACCGGCCTGACCAGCCGCGACGGTCGCGTCACCATCATGATGCCGCACCCTGAGCGGGTCTTCCGTGCCGTGCAGAACTCCTGGCGTCCGGATGACTGGAACGAAGACGCGGCGTGGATGCGCATGTTCCGCAACGCCCGGGCGTGGGTGAACTAAGGGGTGTACAAGCTCGCCTTCTTCGTCCCGCCAAGCCACGTGGAGGTGGTCAAGGCCGCTGTGTTCGCCGCCGGTGGCGGGCGCATCGGCAACTACGACTGCTGCGCCTGGCAGGTGTTGGGCCAGGGCCAGTTCCGTCCGCTGGACGGCAGCCAGCCGTTCCTCGGGCAGGCGGGCGTGGTCGAGCAGGTCGAAGAATGGCGGGTTGAGCTGGTGGTGGCCGACGAGCTGATCGGCTCGGTGGTCGCTGCCCTCAAGCTCAGCCACCCTTATGAAACCCCGGCTTATGAGGTCTGGCAGCTAGCGGACTTCTAAGGATCTCATCGCGGGTCAAGCCCGCTCCCACCTGTGGGAGCGGCGGTGCGACGCCTCGACTTGACCCGCGATGCTTTTCAGCCCTGCAACGCCTGGCTCAAGGCAGCAGCACGCTTGCCCAGCAACAAATGCCAGGTCCCGTCCGCCAGCGGACTGACCCCCTGGCACCCCAGCGCCAACAGGCGCTCGCGCGTCACTTTGCGCGCATCCTTGAGCTCGACCCGCACCCGGGTCAGGGCCACGCAATCGACCTTCAACAAGTTGTCCTTGCCACCCAATGCACTGAGCCAGTCTTCAGCGGCCATGCTTTCGCTCGCCTCGGCTTTCACTTGCGGCTGCTCGACGACATTCGCCAGGGCATGGGGCAGCTGGTTGCGAATCTCGTCGGCAATGGTGTCGGCCAGCGGCCCGACCACCACCTGCAGGCTACCGCCGGAACCCGGACGTACCACGGCCATGGCCCCGAGGGTTTTCAGCATGCCATCGTGGGCCAGGCCGCGGTCATTGAGCAACAGGCGCAGGCGTGTGGTGCAGGCGTCCACCGAAAGCAGGTTGCCGGCACCGCCGAGAGCATCGATGTAGCGCTTGCCGCGTGGTGCGCTAGCGTCCTGGACTGGAGCTTCTTCGCTGGGCTGGTCTTCGCGGCCCGGGGTTTTCAGGTTGAAGCGGCGGATACAGAAGTCGAAAACGAAGTAGTACACCAGCGCATACAAAAGCCCGACCGGGAACACCATCCAGCCATTGGTCGAGCGGCCCCAGCCCAGGGCCATGTCGATGGCGCCACCGGAGAAGGTAAAGCCCAGGCGGATGTTGAGCAGGTCGCACAGGGCCATGGCCAGGCCGGTGAGTACGGCATGGATCAGGAACAGCAGGGGCGCGAGGAACATGAAGGCGAATTCGATCGGCTCGGTAACGCCGGTGAGTGCCGAGGTCAGGGCCATCGACAGGAGGATGCCGCCAATCAGTTTGCGCCGCCCCGGCAGGGCATGGCGGTACATGGCCAGGCAGGCGGCGGGCAGGCCGAAGATCATCATCGGGAACATCCCGGCGAGGAATTGGCCGGCCCGGGGATCGCCGGCGAAATAGCGGCTGATGTCGCCGGTTACCGTCAGGCCATTGGCACCTTCGAAACTGCCAAAGACGAACCACACCAGATTGTTGAGGATATGGTGCAGGCCGGTGACGATCAGCAGGCGGTTGAACACGCCGAAGAAGAACGCGCCGATGCTGCCGCTGTCGAGCAGCAGTTGGCCGAGGCTGTTGATACCGTTCTGCAGGGGCGGCCAGATCAGGCCGAACAGCAAGCCCAGGCCCACCGCCGATAAACCGGTGGCAATCGGCACGAAACGCCGGCCACCGAAGAAGGCCAGGTACTCGGGTAGCTTGATGTCCTTGAAACGGTTGTACAGCGCACCGCCGAGCAGGCCGCACAGAATCCCGGCGAGCATGCCCATGTCGATGTGCGGGTCGATGACCTTGAGGGTCGAGACCAGCACCAGGTAACCAATGGCCCCGGCCAGGCCCGCGGTGCCGTTGTTGTCGCGGGCAAAGCCGACGGCAATGCCGATGGCGAAGATCAGCGCCAGGTTGGCGAAAATCGCGTTGCCGGCATCGTGGATCAGGGCGATGTCCAACAGGTCGGTATCGCCCAGGCGCAGCAGCAGGCCGGCAATCGGCAGGATGGCGATGGGCAGCATGAGGGCGCGGCCGAGCCGTTGCAGGCCCTGGATGAAGTGCTGGTACATGGTGCGCTCCGGTTATTGTTCTGTGCTGAGTGGGGAGTGGCGGTGGTGTAGCGGGCGTGCGGCGAAATCGCGGCAGGCCTGGCGCACCGCGCGGGCGCTGGACAGGCCCAGTAGCTGCTGGCTGAAGGTGCGGCATTCACTGCTGTCGAGCTGGCGCACGCGCTCCTTGATCTCGCCGACCTGCGGGGCGCTGACCGACAGCTCGCTGACCCCGAGGCCGACCAGCACTGCGGTGGCCAGCGGCTCCGAGGCCAGGGCGCCGCACACCCCGACCCAGCGGCCATGGCGGGCGGCGCCCTGGCAGGTCAGGTCGATCAGGCGCAGCAGCGCCGGGTGCAGGGCGTCGACGCGGGCGGCCAGACCCGCGTGGTCACGGTCCATGGCCAGGGTGTACTGGGACAGGTCGTTGGTACCGATCGAGAAAAAATCGGCGTGTTCGGCCAGGCGCTCGGCGAGCAGGGCGGCGGCCGGAACTTCGATCATCACCCCAAGTTCGGCGCGCTGGTTGATGCCCAGCTCGCTGGCCAGGCGGTCCAGGCGCTGGCGGATTTCCAGCAGCTCATCGACCTCGCTGACCATCGGCAGCATGATCCGGCAGCGGCGCTGCGGGCTGACCTGCAGCAGGGCACGCAATTGCAGGTCGAGCAGCTCGGGGCGCACTTGGCCCAGGCGAATGCCGCGCAGGCCGAGTACCGGGTTGGCCTCGTGGGGCAGGGGCAGGTAGTCCAGTTGCTTGTCGCCGCCGACATCGATGGTACGGATGATCACCGGGCGATCGCCCATGGCATCCAGTACTGCCTGGTAGGCGCTGAGTTGCTCTTGTTCATCCGGGGCGGTGTGGCGGTCGACGAAGAGGAATTCGGTGCGCAACAGGCCGACGCCGTCGGCGCCAAGAGTCAGGGCCTGGGCAGCTTCGGCCGCCGAGGCGACATTGGCGGCAACTTCGATCAGGCGCCCGTCACGGGTCTGGGCGCTGCCCTGGGCGGCGGCTTGTTGCTGTTGGCGGCGTTGCTGCTGTTGCTGGCGAAGCTGCGCGACTTCGGCCAGGCGTTCGGCGTCTGGCGCGGTTTCCAGCCGGGCCTGCTCGCCGTCCACCACCAGCACCTGGCCGGCCTGCAGGTTCAACAGCTCCGGGCCCAGGGCAACCAGGCACGGCAGGCCGCGGGCGCGGGCGAGGATGGCAACGTGCGAAGTGGCGCCCCCGGCGACCATGCACAGCCCGGCCACCGCGTGCTTGTCGAGCAGCAGCAGGTCCGAGGGCGTCAGTTCATGGGCGGCGACAATCGCCGAGGGTGGCAGGTCGAGTTCGCGGCTTTCGCCGAGCAGGGCGCGCAATACCCGTTGCTGCAAATCCTGCAGGTCGTTGGCGCGCTCGGCCAGCAGCGGCTTGTCGAGGGCTTTGAGGATCGCGCACTGGGCGTCGATGGCCTGGCTCCAGGCGTGGCTGGCGGCAATGCCCTGGTCGATGCGCTGACGTGCAGCGTCGATCAGTGACGGATCGTCGAGCAGTGCCAGGTGCGCTTCGAAAATGGCTGCAGCATCACCTTGTTGCAGTTGTTTCAAGTCGCCTTCAATGGCGGCTTTGACGCTGACCAGTGCGGCGTCCAGGGCCTGGTGCTGCGCAGCGGGCGTATGGCCGCCCGGGTCTGGCGGCAGGCGTATCCCGTCCAGACGCGCCAGCGGGCCACAGGCCAAGCCCGGCGATGCGCAGACACCGTTGAGGATGCCGGGCTGCAGGTTGGCGACGGGTGTGGCCTGAGCACTGATGGCAGGGGCGGCATGCTGTTCGCCGACGCTCGCGGTGGTGACTGCTGCCAATAGCGCCTGCAGCGCCTGCGCACTGTCGGCACCGCTGCAAACAATTTCAACTTCATCCTGCTCGCCGACACCCAGGCCCATGATCGCCACCAGGCTGTTGAGCGCGGCGACCTGGCCGTTGAAGTGCAGCTCGGCGCGGCTGCCAAAGCCCTGGGCAGTCTGGCGCAGCAGCGCCGCAGGGCGCGCGTGCAAGCCGCCGTGATGAGCGACTCTGGCGCTGCCGCGCACGGTTTCGCCGCTGCTGGCTGCTTTGCCTGCAGCGATGCTGGCATTGGGGATGACATCCAGCAGCGGCGCACCCAATGCCACCGAGCGAGTGGTGCGCGGCAGCAAGCGGTAGTCGCTGCTGTTGCTGAGGATCATCACCGTGATCAGGCTGGTGCAGTGTTGCGCCACCAGGTCGAGGTCAAAGCGGATCAGCGGCTGGCCACGTTCGACCCGTTCGCCGTTGGCCACCAGTGCTTCGAAGCCGCGGCCCTGCAGCTGCACGGTATCCAGGCCGATGTGCATGAGGACCTCGGCGCCGTTGTCGGCGCGCAGGGTCAGGGCGTGCAGGGTTTTCGCCAGGTGGATGACGGTGCCGGCGCAAGGCGCCTGCAGGCAGTCGTTGAGCGGGTCGATGGCGATGCCGTTGCCCAGGGTGCCGCCAGCGAACACCGGGTCGGGCACCTGGTCGAGCGGCAATAGCGGGCCTTCGAGGGGGGCATGGAGGGTGATGTTCTTGTTGTTGGGCATACGCAAGGTCCTCGGTGCCTCAGTGAGTTCGGGTCACTTTGCTCAAGTGACGGGGCTGATCCGGGTCCATGCCACGCGCCTCGGCCAGGCCTGCGGCCATGACATAGAAGCTCATGATCGCCAGCAGCGGATCGAGGCCCGGGTGGGCGGCGCAGCTTAAGGTCAGGTTGCGCTGGGGGATGTCCGCCGGCGCCGCCAGCAGCACCTTGGCGCCGCGCTGGCGCATGTCTTCGGCCAACTGCAACAGGCCGGCCTGCTCGACGCCACGAGGCGCCAATACCAGCAACGGGTAATGGGCATCGATCAGCGCCATCGGGCCATGACGCACCTCGGCGCTGCTGAAGGCTTCGGCCTGGATCGCCGAGGTTTCCTTGAACTTGAGCGCCGCTTCCTGGGCGATGGCAAAGCCGGCGCCACGGCCGATGACCATCAGCCGCTGGCAGTCGCGCAGTTGCTCGATGGCCAGGCTCCAGTCTTGTTCGGCGGCTTCACGCAGTTGCCCGGGTAGAGCCAGGCCGGCGTCGAGCAGCGCCGGGTCCTGCTGCCACTGGGCGACCAGGCGGGCGCTGGCGCTGAGGGTGGCGATAAAGCTCTTGGTCGCGGCAACGCTCAGCTCGGGGCCGGCGCACAGCGGCAGGTGGTACTGGCAGGCCTGCTCCAGTGGCGAGTCTTCGGCATTGACCAGCGCCAGGGTGGTGGCACCGCGTTCGCGCAGGGTGCGCAGGCTGTCGACCAGGTCCGGGCTCTGGCCCGACTGGGAAAAGCCCAGGGCCACCTGGCCGCGCACCTGCAGGGGCGAGTTCTGCAGGGTCACCACCGACATCGGCAGCGAGGCCACCGGCAGGCCAAGCTGCTGCATGGCCAGGTAGGCAAAGTAGCTGGCGGCGTGGTCCGAGCTGCCGCGGGCGACCGTCAGGGCAACCTGCGGCGCGAGGCTGCGCAGTTGTTCGGCGACGCTGGCAATACGCGCGTCGCAGCGCTGCAACTGGGTCTGCACAACGTTGGCCGCGGCCAGGGCCTCGGCAAGCATCTTAGAGCTCAAGGTGTTCTCCTTCGACCATTACGCCGATCAGGTTGAGGTTGCGATCCAGGCTCACGGCGTCGGCCCAGCTACCGGGCTGCAGGCGCCCGCGCTCTTGCAGGCCGAGGTAGTCGGCGGGGAACTGCGACAGGCGCTGGGAGGCTTCGGCCAGGGGCAGGCCGATCTTCACCAGGTTGCGCAGGGCCTGGTCCATGGTCAGGGTGCTGCCGGCCAGGGTGCCGTCGGCCAGGCGCACGCCGCCCAGGCATTTGGTCACGGTGTGGCTGCCAAGCTTGTACTCGCCATCGGGCATGCCCGCGGCGGCAGTGGAATCGGTCACGCAGTACAGGCAAGGAATCGAGCGCAGGGCCACGCGGATGGCGCCGGGGTGCACGTGCAGCAGGTCGGGAATCAGCTCGGCAAAGCGCGCATGGGCCAGGGCCGCGCCGACGATGCCCGGCTCGCGGTGGTGCAGCGGGCTCATGGCGTTGTACAGGTGGGTAAAGCTGGTGGCGCCGGCTTCCAGGGCTGCCACGCCTTCTTCGTAGCTGCCCAGGGTGTGGCCGATCTGCAGGCGCACGCCGCGCTCGCTCAAGGTGCGGATCAACGGCAGGTGCCCGGCGACTTCCGGGGCGATGGTGATCACCTTGATCGGTGCCAGGGCCAGGTAGGCGTCGACCTCTTCGAGCAGCCCCAGGTGGGCGAAGTTCGGCTGCGCGCCGAGCTTGCCGGGGTTGATGTACGGGCCTTCCAGATGCACACCGAGCACCCGGGCGCCGTCGCTGCGCGGTTGGCGAACGTACTCGCCGAGGGCGCCGAGCACCTGGGTCAGTTCTTCCTTGGGCGCGGTCATGGTGGTGGCCAGCAACGAGGTGGTGCCGAAGCGCACGTGGGTACGGGCAATGGTGGCGAACGCCTGGGCGCCTTCCATGATGTCGCTGCCACCGCCGCCGTGTACGTGCAGGTCGATGAAACCGGGCAGCAGGTAGGGCAGATCGTTGCCCTGCGGGTCGCAGGGCTGGCCGTCGATGGCGGCGACGCGGCCGTCACGCAGCAACAGGCGTCCGCGTACCCAGCCCGTCGGGGTGAGTATGTTGTGTTCGCTCATGGGGGCTCCGCTAGCGTCGCAGCTCGGCGACAAAGTCGTAGTAGTCGTCGCGACAGTAGGTGTCGGTCAGTTCGATAGGGGTGTTGTCGTCGAGGTAGCCGACCCGGGTCATCAGCAGCATGGCGGTGCCGGGCTCGATGCCGACCCGCGCCGCCAGCTCGGCGCTGGCATTGATTGCGCGAATATGTTGCAGGGCGCGCACCACCGGCTTGCCGATCTGGTCGAGGTACTGGTACAGCGAATCGCCGATAGCCTCGGGGTTGCCCAGCAAGCGCGCGGGCAGGGTGCTGTACTCGACGGCCATGACGATGTCATCGGCCTTGCGCAGGCGCTTGAGGTGCACCACCTGTTCGTTGGGCGACAGGCCCAGGCGCACCAGCTCATCGGCAGACGGCGCATCGACGCTGCGCTCCAGCCACTGCGAACTGGGCGTGAAGCCCTTCATACGGAGCATTTCGCTGAAGCTCGACAGGCGCGAGAGTGGTTGTTCCAGGCGCGGGGTAATGAAGGTACCGGAGCCCTGGATACGGCGGATCAGGCCTTGTTCGAGCAGCACTTCCAGGGCCTTGCGTGCAGTCACCCGGGAGATGTCCAGGGCTTCGCTGAGGCTGCGCTCCGACGGCAATGCCTGTTCGGCTTTCCATTGCCCGGCGTGGATGGCCTGTTCCAGGTTGCGCGCCAACTGAAGGTACAAGGGCGTGGCCAGGGTGTCGTCGGGGCGCAGGGCGGTCAACGGAGGCATGGCGGTAGCTTCAGGTGGCGAGTGGTATTAAAAATTTAATACCACTTGAATACCACGTCAATACCACTTGTCAGCCTGTTTCATTTTGCGTCGTCATCATTCGACTCAACCTCAGACTGCTGGCCAGCCAGGGCTTGTCGTGCCGCCTGTTCGATAAAATCGAATACGTGGGCGGGAACCGTGTATTGAAACTGCTTACGCCTGTGCCTGGACATGACACCGCCATTGGTCAGGCACATCATGACCAGATTCGAAAGCTCGCTGCCGCGCACGTCAAATTGCTCGTCGACGGCTTTGTAAACGCTATCGAAACAGGCCAGGAAGGTCGTTTCTTCGCGCAGCTCCACTTCAAGCGCATGCTTGGCCATTTCCAGGGTGAAGGCCACGCAAGGCGTCGCATCCCAGTAACGGTAGACGGCCGCATCACCACGGAACTGGAAGTTCAACTGCCCGAAGTCAATCCACTGGACATCCCAAAAATCCCTCACGGGTCGGGAGAAGCTCTGCAGTGCTTGCAGGTATCCTCGCTCGTTCCGTTTCATGGCAACCGACACGGGAAGTAACAGGCCGTTGTCCAGCGCGCCGGCCCGGCACAATGTCTGATGGATCAGGAAGCGAGAAAGCCGACCGTTACCATCCATGAAGGGATGGAGCAGGACAAAGCCGAAGGAGATGATCCCGGCTGCCACCAGAGGATCGGTGCGGGCTGCATCTTCATTGGCAAAGTGCATCAATGATTCCATCAGCTCCCGGCAGAGCTCCGCTGGGGGAGGAACGTAGGTCACACCCGCAGCGCCTTGCAGGGCACCGGCAAGATGGTTCTGTTCATGTCTGAAGGCGCCAGCCATGTCATACGGGTTGCTGATCGTGGCGTTCTGCAAGGCGACCAGATAGTCCTCGGTTAGCGGCTGGCGTTCGTGGGCCTGGCGCAGCAACTGTATGAACTTGCGCGATTTGTCTTCACTGGGCGCTTCCCGTTCGATGGCGAAAGAGTCCTTGGTTTCGTGCAAGTACGCCCAGTTGATGGCGCTGTCCATCATGATGGGCGGCAGCGACTGCATGAACGCCCTGGCGCGTGCTGGAATGTCATAGTCGAGCAGGGCTTTGATGTGCGGCGTACGTTCGACTGTGGCGCAGTAAGCCAGTGAACCGAGGCCATTGAACTCGACCCGCCACCTGGAGCTTCGCTCCCCAGGCTTGGTGATGTAGTGTTCAGGATCGAAAAGGTCCACGAAAGGGCCACGGACCGGAGCTTGCTGCTTAAGCAACTCGCCAGAGAACGCCTCGCGTAAATAGCAGGCCTTACGGATGTATATCCCGTTGGGTGTTGAGCGCAGGGCATCTTCGAATGCTTCGGCGGGGATCTTCGGCAACGCCTGGGCCAATAGCGCAAGGTTGATCCCTTCGTGCTTCAGGGCAAACAGCGCATGACCCAGCAAGTCGTTGGCCGCAGGCGCAATGGCGGCGGGTACGGCCAAGGTGGTACCGATTTGCTGGATACGCGTAACCGGCTGAACGACAGCCGGTAGCTGCAGCGGTACTACCGTCAGTTGAAGCTGCTGATGAAGATGGGCGTAGCCAACCGCTTGCATGCCGGAAATCCTGTTTTTCGGTATCCAAGGCCAGGATTTTCTTCACTGGCCCATGAAAATCTTCAGATTTCTCGAGTATGCCGATTTTTTCTTTAGTTGCCAGGCTCATTTGAGGCCTGAAGGCTGACTGGCATTGTGCGCTGTTCTTTGCGCTCGACCGCAGCACAGGCCAGCAAACCGACCTCGAACAAGATCCACATCGGCACCGCCAGCAGGGTTTGCGAAAACACGTCCGGCGGAGTCAACAGCATGCCGACCACGAAGCAGCCGACGATCACGTAAGGGCGGCTTTTGCGCAGGGTACCGACGTCGGTGACCCCGGCCCAGACGATGATGAAGGTCGCCACCGGGATTTCGAACGCCAGGCCAAAGGCCAGGAACAGGGCGAGGATGAAGTCCAGGTACAGGCCGATGTCGGTCATCATCGCCACGCCATCCGGGGTGACGCTGGCAAAGAAGCCGAACATCATTGGAAAGACCACGAAGAAGGCGAAGGCCATGCCCGAGTAGAACAGCACGATGCTCGATACCAGCAGCGGCAGGGCGATGCGCCGTTCCTGGCGGTACATCGCCGGGGCAATGAAGCTCCAGGCCTGGTGCAGCAGCACCGGCATGGCGACGAACAGTGCCGCCATCAGGGTCAGTTTGAACGGCGCGAGGAACGGCGAGGTGACGCTGGTGGCAATCATGCTCGCGCCTTCGGGCAGGTAGCGGCGCAGCGGTTCCGAGACCTGGGTGTACAGGGTCTGGGCAAACGGCAACAGGCCGAGGAATACCACGGCGATGGCCAGCAGGCAGCGCACCAGGCGCCTGCGCAGTTCGCGCAGGTGAGCGGTGAGCGGCATACCGGGGTCTTGGCTTGCTGTGTTCATCAGGGGTTTCCGCTGGTTGGGCTGTGGTCCGGCTGCAGGCTGACGCCGCGGCGCAGGTCCTGTTCAAGGCGCTGCAAGGGCAGGGCATCGAGTTCCTGGCTCAGGGCCTGGGTGTCCAGTTCGCGCTCGACCTGGGTCTTGATCGTGGCCATGGCGCGCTTGGCCTGGCCCAGGCCGCGGCCCAGGGTGCGCGCCGCCGCCGGCAGGCGCTCGGGGCCGAGCACCAGCAGGGCGACGATGGCCACCAGCAGCAGTTCGGTAAAACCGACTTCGAACATCAGCGCTGGTGTTCCGCTTGCTGCACGCTGTCGACCGGCAGCGGCGCTTGGGGTTTGACCGGGCTTACGGCTTCGTCCGTGGCCGGGCCGTTACCCATGGATTTACGAAAGCCCTGGATCGCATCGCCGACATCCGCACCCAGGCCCTTGAGGCGCTTGGTGCCGAACAGCATGAACACGATCACCAACACGATAAGCAACTGCCAGATCCCGATACCACCCATGAAAAACGCTCCAAGCTCATGAAAAAGAAGGCCTTATCCTGCCTGCGCTTTGTGACGCAAAAGTGACGTGCAGCTGTATTTGCCATGTGCCTGCAACATCCGTTGTGTTGACTGACGGCTCATTGGTTAGGGATGTGCAGTTCATGGGTGCGAAGCGGCAACAAGGAGCGGCGCTGTTGATGGTGCTGGTGGTGCTGGCGATGCTCGCAGGCGGCCTGACCTGGCTGGTGCAGGACGGTCGCCAGCAGATCGACAGCGTGCGCCTGGTGCAGCAACGGGTGCAGGCCAGGGCCATGGAAACCGCCGGCCTGGCCTTTGCCGAGCAGGCCCTGAAAGACCCGGCCTGGCGCGTCAGCCCGCTGTTCTGGCAGGCGCTGCGCGGGCAGCCGCTGTCTTATGCCTTTGCCGGCGGCTCGGCGGCCTTGCGCATCCGCGACTTGCACAGCTGTTTCAACGTCAACGCGCTGATTGGCGAGGAGAGCGAACGGGCCGCGCGGCAATTGCGCTACCTGCTGGGCGATGACATGGCCGCGCAACGTTTGACCGATGCCCTGGCCGACTGGATCGACAGCGACGGCCAGGCCCGGCTCAGCGGCGCCGACAGCGACCAGTACCTGCGCCAGTCACCCGCGCGCCTGGCGGCCAACCAGATGATGGTCGACATGAGTGAGCTGAACCTGCTGCTTGAGCCCGATGCCAGCCGCCAGCAACGCTATCCACAGTTGTGCGCGCTGCCGCAGACCAGCGGCTGGCGGCTGAACGCCAATGCCTTGAGCCTGGAGCAGTTGCCATTGCTTGAAGCGCTGTACGAAGGGGAGGTGTCACGTTCGCTGCTGACCCGGATCATCACCGGCCGGCCTGCTGGCGGTTATCACGATGCGGGTGCGTTGCGCCAGGCACTGGGGGCGATGGACGACGCAACATTCGCACGGTTGAGCGAAGGCTTGCTGCTCAACAGCGGTGACTTTGCCTTGCAGCTGGAATTCGAACAGGACGGGCAGAAGATGCGCAGCGAGTTTCAACTGCGCGCACGCGGGATCGTGCAGTGGCACGCGCTGGTGCCGGTCCAGCAGGTGCAGGTGATCAGCCGCTCGCCGCAACCCTGGTAAGGGCTGCGCCGAGCGAGGCTTGGGTTACACGCCGATTTCACCGCCATCGGCACGCTGGATCACCACGGTCGAGGCCCGTGGCCGCACCTTGGTGCCGGCCGCGGTAACGGCAGTGGCGACGTCGGTAGACGGCCAGTTGTCCGGGTGCTGGATGTTGACGAAGATCGACTTGTTGTCGGGGGTGAAGGCAATGCCGGTGACTTCGCAGCCGTTGGGGCCGACGAAGAAGCGGCGCAGGTCGACCTGGTTCTTGGCGTTGACCGGCACCTGCTTGCCCGCGGCATCGACCAGGTCGGTGGGGATCACCGCCAGCATCTGGTCGTTGGTGTAGTCGGTCAGGGTTTTTTCACCGTTGTCGGTCTGGAACCAGAGGATGCCGCGGCTATCGAAGCTCATGCCGTCGGGGCTGGCGAACTGGTTGAGTTCGGTCAGGCCCGAGCGGTTGATGTCGGCAGTGCCGGCGGCGTTGGCGCCAAACACGAAGATATCCCAGCTGAAGCTCAACTGATCGTCGCTGTCGTGCCAGCGGATGATATGGCCGTGGCGGTTCGGCCCGCGCGGGTTGGCGGCATCGACCTTGGCCGCGGTGCGTGCGCTGTTGTTGGTCAGGGTCAGGTACACGTCGCCATTGAGCGGGTTGACCGTGGTCCATTCCGGGCGGTCCATCGGCGTCGCGCCGAGGGCGTCGGCAGCACCGCGGGTGTTGAGGATGATCCCCGGCAGGTCGCCGTAGATCGAGCCCAGGGTCTTGCCGCTGCTGGTCGGGGTGTTGACGTCGAGCAGCAGCCACACGCCCGAGCCGTCGGCATTGAAGCGGGCGACGTACAGCTTGCCCTGGTCCATGTACTTGTTGCCGGTGGCCAGGCGGTCGGCCGGGTTGGCATCGGCGGCTTCCCACAGCGCGCTGGAGACGAATTTGTACAGGTACTCGTTGTTGGAGTCGTCGCCCATGTACCAGACCAGCGGCTTGCCCACCACCGGCAGCCCCGGGCAGCAGCCCTCGTGGCGGAAGCGCCCGAGCGCGGTGCGTTTTACCGCAAGGGTATTGGCCGTGTACGGGTCGATCTCGACGATGTAGCCGTAAGTGCTGGCTTCGTTACGGAAGTCCTCGGTGGCGCTGGCGCCGCTCGGGGTGACGTTGAAGCGGCTGAATTCGCCATCCACTTCGCTTGGGTCACCGGCCACGCTTTCCCACTTGTAGTTACCGGCCTTGGTGCCGACGCCAATGCGCTTCTGGTCGGCCGGCAGGGTGGCGCTGGTGTTGACGAAAATCCCCGGCCAGTTCTCTTCGCAGGTCAGGTAGGTGCCCCACGGGGTGTAGCCGTTGCCGCAGTTGTTGTTGGTGCCGCGGGCCTGGGTGCCGTTTTTCGAGAAGCGCGTCTTGACGTGCTCGCTGCCGCGCAGGGGGCCTGCGATGTTCATCACCGTGGCGGTGGTGAAGCGGCGGTTGAGCGGGTCGTTGTCGACCACCTGCCAGCGGCCGCTGACTTTCTTCAGGCGGATCACCCCGGCGCCATGGGCGTTGATTTCCTTGCGCACTTCCTCCACCGGGCGCTTGCCGCTGCTGTCGCTGGTCGGGCCGTTGGGGTGCAGGGCGTCGGCGTCGATGTATTCGTGGTTGATCGCCAGCAAACCGTCTTCGGAGCTGCCGTTGATGGGGAAGAAGTGCATGCCGTCATGGTGCATGCCCACCGAGTTGGCTTGGTCGGCGGCGGTGTTGCTACCGTCGGCTTTCCATGGGTTGGCGCTGCTGTTCAGCGGCGTGCCCCAGGGCGCCAGGACGTAAGCAGTGTAGCCGGCGGCGACCACGCAGGCGTCGGTGCGCGAGCCTGGGATTGAAGTGAAGCCGAGCTTCAGTTTCGGCGGGGTTGGCGGCTCGACTACGGGTTCATCGTCATCTGAGTCGCTGCTGTCGAAGCAGCCCGTCAGGCCAGTCCCGGCAATCATCGCGATCGCGGCGCCCAGGCCACCGCGTACCACGCTGCGGCGGCTCAGGTAAGACTCCAGAACGCTGTCCATGGGCAGGTTGCCACTCTGGTTGCGGTTCAGGTTGTCGCCGGTGTCTCGACTCATCAGTTCAGTTCCTTTTGTTCAATGATGCGGCGTGAAAGAAACCGGGACTTTAGTGAGCAAGTGTGATGATTGATTGGCAGTTTTGTTAAAAGGCGTTGAAGGAAATAAATCGTTACCACCTGATTTGCCTGAGGTTTTGCCCTGGCTGTCGATTAACTGCCATCAAACTGTAATCCAGGCGCCCCAATATCCCGGCCCGACAACCAACAAGCGCGAAGGCGACGGGACAGGCTGAACATGCACAGACGGGAAGTGTTGAACTGGATCGGCGTTGGCGCTGCGGCGCCGCTGCTCACGGCCTGCGCGGGCCTGGGCGGGACGTCGGCCGGCAACGACGCGGCGCTCGATGTGCTGTATTTCGCTGACACCCTCGATGCCCGCCAGGCCGGTAAACCGGTGGTCCCGGCCACGCGCCTGGGGCCGGTCACCCACCTCGGCCAGGCGCCCTGGATGACCGGCGCCAGCGCCCGCCAGGCCCGCGCCGAACTCAACCCGCTGCTCGACGCCAGCCTCGCCGATGGCGTGCGCACCGGCGGCTACGCGGTGCTGGCGGCCTTGCTCGAGCAACTGCGCCAAGGCGCCGGGGCCGACAACTGCCTGACCCTGGAGAACGGTCAGGGCTGGAATGGCAGCGGCCTGGCCTACCTGACTCAGGGGGGTAGCGGTGTTGAAGGCAGCCAGTTGCTGGCCAGCGACGTGCGGGTCAGCAGCGATGAGCGGGTGCTGTGGCCGCAGCGTTGCACCGGCCTTTATCGGCAATATGGCAAGCCCGTGCTGGGCGCTGGCCTGGCTGCGGAGCAGGGCACCGCGCTGGGTGTTGCAGCCTTTACAGTGTTTCGCCGTGGTGGTGTGCGGGTCGCCGTGGTCGGCATCACCGACCCCTATGCCCAGGACCAGAAAGCCTCGCTCAAGCAGTGGTACCAGTCGCTGCTGCCGGCCTTCGAACAAGCCCGCGGGCAGGCAGACCTGGTGATCGCCCTGGCCGATGTCGGCACCGGCCCCGGCCTGTGGCTGGCCGAACGCCTGAGCGATGCCGACTTGCTGCTGTGCGCCCGTGGCCAGGACTTCTGGCCTGAGCCTGTGACCGTGCTGCAAGCCAGCGGCAAGCGCGTGCCGGTGCTGTTCGCTGGCAATCGCGCTTGCGGCGCCTTCCAGGTGCGCTGCCAGCGAAGCGCTGGGCAATGGCAATTCAGCGCGCATTTTCATCCGGCCTTCGAAAGCAGCCTTACCCCTGGCGCCCAGGCCCGCGCCGCGCAGATCCGTGGTGTGCTGGCGCAGCAACGCGCCGGTCACGCCGCCTGGCTCGATCAACCCCTGGCGCGCGCACCGCAGGCACTGTGGCGCCGTGATACCCGCGGTGGCAGTTGGGACCGCCTGCTGCACCTGGCCCTGGCCGCCGACAGCGGCTACCCGGTGTTGCTCCCGGGCCTGCGCTACGACAGCCCCCTGGCTGCCGGCCAGGCCATCACCCGCGAACACCTGATCAGCCTGACCGGCAGCTACCCGGCGCCGGTGGTCGAGGCGCCTGCGCGGCAAGTCGAGCAGGTGCTGGAAAACGCCGCCGAGCAGTTGTTCGGTGACCCGCTATTGCTCGACAACAGCCAGGACCTGCCGCGCTGGCTGGGCCAGCCCTGGCAGTTGAGCTACAGCCCGAGCGGCAAGCGCGTCTCGGGCTTCAGCGAAACCCAGGGGCAGTGCCGCACCTTCGGCCTGCAGTACGCCTCTAGCAGTGGCGAGCCGCTGTGGCAACGGGTCGAGGCCTGGCTGGCGCAGCAGCCGACCGACTGGCAATTGCCAGCGTTGCAATTGCCGCAGCTGCGCTATGTCCAGGGCCATCCCGGTTGGCATCCCCGTGAGTTGAGCGCGTGATCCGCGCCTCGCGCCTGTTCAGCGGCGCGCTGCTGACCCTGGCCGCCTGGCTTGCCGCCCAGTGTGTTTTGCAGCTCAGCCGCACGCCGCTGCCGGCGGTGGCCGATGTGCCGCAAGCAACGCCTTTACCGGGCCTGATGGTCGGCCACTGGCAGGCCCAGGCCGACAGCGGTGAGGTGCCGCTGACCCGTTTACCGCTGGAGTACCTGGGCGGCTTGCGGGCCGTGCCGCTCAGCGCCACGGTGGTGGTGCTGCGTTACGGCCAGGCCACGCGCAGCATGCGCCGTGGCCAGCGCCTGGCGCCGGGCATCGTGCTGGAGAGCATCGATGACCAGGGCCTGATTTTCGACAACCAGGGGCGGCGCGAACGCCTGCCCTGGCCGCCACGGCCTGCCGTGACCGGCTTCAAGCGCCAAGGATGAATGATGATCGCAAGACTCTGCCTGGCCAGCGTGCTGAGCCTGGGCCTCAACCTGGCCTGGGCCGAAGAGCCGGTGGCGCTGGATGACAACGAGACGCCGTTGTACGAAGTCAATTTCGTCGACACCGAGCTCAGCGAGTTCATCGACAGCGTCTCGCAAATTACCGGCACCACCTTCATCGTCGACCCACGGGTGAAAGGTAAGGTCACCGTACGCACGGTCGATCGCCACGACAGCGACGCGATCTACGACATCTTCCTGGCCCAGTTGCGCGCCCAGGGTTTCGCCGCCGTCGACCTGCCCAACGGCAGCGTCAAGATCGTCCCCGACCAGGCCGCGCGGCTTGAGCCGGTACCGGTGGAGACGGCGGGCAAATCGGCGCAAGGCAGCGACGGGGTCGCCACCCGTGTGTTCAATGTACGCAACGCCGCCAGCGAGCAATTGCTGGGCATCCTCAAGCCGCTGATCGATCCCCGGGTCGGGGTGATCACCCCGTACCCTGCGGCCAACCTGCTGGTGATCACCGACTGGCGCAGCAACCTGGAACGCATCGACAGCCTGTTGCTGCAGCTTGATCAGGTCAGTGACGAACCGATGCAGGTGATGCCGCTGCAGCATGCCAGCGCCAATGACACCAGCAAGTTGATCAGCCAGTTACTGGCCCGCGAGCAGGGCGCCGACAGCGCCCAGGTGGTGGCCGACCCGCGCAGCAATGCGTTGCTGGTGCGCGGCAGTGCCGACAGCCGCGAGCGGGTACGCGCCTTGCTGGCGCAACTGGACCGCCCCGGCGATAACCTGCGCAGCTCCAACACCCAGGTGATCTACCTGCGCCACGCCAATGCCAGCGAAGTGGTCAAGGTCCTGCGTAGCCTCAGCCAGGACACCCTGCCAGCCGCCAACGGCGAGGGCGGCAAGGACGACAAGGCGCCGATGCCGGTAAGCAGCTCGGGGATTCGCCTGGAATATGAAGAAGGCACCAACGCCGTGGTCATGGTCGGCCCCGACAGCGAACTGGCGGCTTATCGCAACATCGTCGAGCAACTGGACGTGCGCCGCGCGCAGGTGGTGGTCGAGGCGATCATTGCCGAGGTCTCGGATTCACGCGCCGAAGAGCTGGGGGTGCAGTGGCTGTTCGCCGATGAGAAGTTCGGCGCCGGCACGGTCAACTTCGGCAGCAGCGGCCCGAGCATCGCCGCCATCGCCGGGGCTGCAGCGGGCAAGGACAACGCCGCGCTGGCCAAGCTGCTGTCAGGCACCAACGGCCTGACCGCAGGCTTTGGCAACTTCGGCGGCGGTTTCAACTTCGCCGTGCTGGTCAATGCGCTGAAGAGCAAAAGCGGCTTCAACCTGTTGTCGACGCCAACCCTGCTGACCCTGGACAACGCCGAAGCGTCGATCCTGGTCGGCCAGGAAGTGCCCTTCGTCACCGGCTCCGTGACCCAGGACAACACCAACCCGTACCAGACCATCGAGCGCAAGGAAGTCGGGGTCAAGCTGCGCATCAAGCCGCAGATCAACATCGACAACACCGTGCGCCTGGACATCGTCCAGGAGGTCTCGTCGATTGCCGACAACGCTTCGGCCAGCGATGTGATCACCAACAAGCGCGAGATCAAGACCAAGGTCATGGTCGAGGATAACGGCCTGGTGATCCTTGGCGGGCTGATCAGCGACGAGGTCACCTCGAGTAATCAGAAAGTGCCGTTGCTCGGTGATATTCCCTGGCTGGGGCGGCTGTTCAGTTCCTCCGGCCACCAGGGCGTGAAGCAGAACCTGATGGTGTTCATTCGCCCACGCATCCTGCGCGATGGCCCGAGCCTGGCCAGCCTGAGCACCGAGAAATACCGCAACCTGCAGCAGGACACTGCCCTGATGCTGCCGGCCATCAGCGATGACGGCAAGCTGCTGCAAGCCTTTCCGGCCAGCCGTCAGCGCCTGGACGAGGGTGTCTGGTGATGGAGCTGTTGCCCTATCGCCTGGCCCGCCAGGCCGGCCTTGCCGTGGCGCCTTTGGCGACGGGCTGGAGCCTGTGGCTGCGCAGCGATGTCGACAGCGATCAATTGCAGGAGCTGCTGCGCGTGCAGGGTCAGCCGGACGAAGTCTGCCACCTCGACAGCGCCAGTTTCGACAGCCGCCTGGGCCAGCTGTACCAGGCCGGTGAAGGCGCCACCGCCGCGCTGATCGAGGGCATCGGTGAACAGGTCGACCTCGACGGCCTGATGAGCGAAATGCCGCGCATCGAAGACCTGCTCGAAAGCGACGACGAAGCGCCGGTGATTCGCCTGATCAACGGCCTGTTTGCCCAGGCTTTGCGCCTGCAAGCCTCGGACATTCATATCGAGACCTTCGAGCAGAGCCTGGTGGTGCGCCTGCGCGTCGACGGCCACTTGCGTGAAGTGCTGCGCCCGCCACGCGCGCTGTCGGCGATGCTGGTGTCGCGGATCAAGGTCATGGCCCGCCTGGACATCGCCGAGAAACGCCAGCCTCAGGATGGGCGCATCACCCTGCGCGCAGCCGGGCGAGAGGTGGACGTGCGGGTCTCGACCCTGCCCGGTATCCACGGCGAGCGGGTGGTGATGCGTGTGCTCGACAAGCAGGCCAGCCTGCTGGCGCTGGTCAACCTCGGCATGCCGGCAGCGGTGGAGCAGGGCTTGCGTGGCTGCCTGGCGCGGCCCAACGGTATCGTCCTGAGCACCGGGCCGACCGGCTCGGGCAAGACCACCACGCTGTACGCCAGCCTCAATAGCCTCAACGATGGCAGCCGCAACATCCTCACCGTCGAAGACCCGGTCGAATACGCCATCGCCGGCATCGGCCAGACCGCCATCAACCCCCGCGCCGGGCTGACCTTCGCCACCGGCCTGCGGGCGATCCTGCGCCAGGACCCGGACGTGATCATGCTCGGCGAAATCCGCGACCGCGAGACCGCGCAGATCGCCGTGCAAGCCAGCCTCACCGGCCACCTGGTGCTCTCGACCCTGCACACCAACAGCGCCGTGGGGGCGGTGACGCGCCTGCGTGACATGGGTATCGAGCCGTTCCTGATCGCCTCGTGCCTGCGCGGGGTCATGGCCCAGCGCCTGGTGCGGCGCCTGTGCAGCTGTGCGCGGCCGCAACCCTTGCAGGCGGCTGAGCGGCAGCTGTGGCCGGAGCTGGCGGAGCTGAGCGAGACCTTCCATGCCGTCGGTTGCGAGCAGTGCCAGGGCAGCGGCTATCGTGGCCGCCTCGGTCTGTACGAATTCATCGAGCTGGACGCCGGGCTGATCGCCCTGCTGTACGACGGCGCCAGCGAAGTGGCCATGCACGAGCATCTGGCCGGGCGCCGCCAGAGCCTTGCCGGCATGGCCAGCGAGTGCCTGCGCCGCGGCGATACCAGCCTCGCCGAAGTGCTGCGCGCGGTGCAGGGCTAACCCATGCCGACCTTTCGTTACCAAGCGGTCGACCTCAGCGGCCGCGCACGCAAGGCCAGCATCCAGGCCGACAGCGAGCGCCATGCCCGCCAGCTGTTGCGTGAGCAAGGGCTGTTCACCCGGCAGTTGCAACGCCACGATGCGGCCACTCAACAGCCGCGCCGCCAGCGGGTCAACCGCGCCCAGTTGTGCGAGCTGACCCGGCAACTGGCGACCCTCACCGGCGCCGGCATTCCCTTGGTGGATGCCCTGGCGACCCTGGAGCGGCAACTGGTGGAACCGGCCCTGCGCAACCTGCTGGTGGCGGTGCGCGGATCGCTCGCCGAAGGCCTGAGCCTGGCCCGCAGCCTGGCGCGCCAGGGCGGGCTGTTCTCCGGCTTGTACTGCGCGCTGGTCGAGGCCGGCGAGCGTTCCGGGCGCCTGGCGCAGGTGCTGGAGCGTCTGGCCGAGCACCTCGAACAGGTTCAACGCCAGCAGCACAAGGCACGTACGGCGCTGATCTACCCCTGCGTGTTGATGGGGGTGTCGCTGGCGGTGGTGGTTGGCCTGATGACCTTCGTGGTGCCCAAGCTTACCGAGCAGTTCGCTCACTCCGGGCAGAGCCTGCCGTGGATCACTTCGCTGCTGATCGGTATCAGCGACCTGCTGGTGCTGCTCGGGCCCTGGTTGCTGCTCGGTGGTGTATTGGCTTCGGTGCTCGGCGCCTGGCTGTTGCGCCGTCCGCACTGGTGTTTGCGCCGCGATGACCTGCTGCTGCGCCTGCCGCGGATCGGCAACTTGCTGGCGGTGCTGGAGAGCGCGCGGCTGTCGCGCAGCCTGGCGATTCTATGCGGCAGCGGCGTACCGCTGCTCGAAGCCCTGCAAGTGGCCACGGCCACGGTCAACAACCGGCGCATCCACCTGGCCCTGCAACGGGTCAGCAGCGATGTGCAGGGCGGGGTCAGCCTGCACCGGGCGCTGGATGCCAGCGGCCACTTCCCGCCGTTGCTGCTGAACATGGTCGCCAGTGGCGAGGCCAGCGGCACCTTGCCGGACATGCTCGAACGGGTCGCCGACAACCAGGAGCGTGGCTTCGCCCGCCAGGTCGACAGCGCCATGGCCTTGTTCGAGCCGCTGATGATCCTGGTGATGGGCGCGGTGGTGCTGTTCATCGTCCTCGCCGTGCTGTTGCCGATCATGCAGCTCAACCAGGGCCTGACACTTTGAAAAGGAGCAAGACCATGCACAGCCCACGCGCGCGTCAGCGCGGTTTTACCCTGATGGAAATCATGGTGGTGATCTTCATCATCGGCCTGTTGATCGCCGTGGTCGCCCCAAGCGTGCTCGGCAGCCAGGACAAGGCCATGAAGCAGAAGGTCATGGCCGACCTGTCGACCCTGGAGCAGGCGCTGGACATGTACCGTCTCGACAACCTGCGTTTCCCTTCGGCCGAGCAGGGCCTGGCGGCGCTGGTCAGCAAACCGACGGCAGAGCCGCTGCCACGCGCCTGGCGCGCCGACGGTTACATCCGCCGCCTGCCGCAGGACCCCTGGGGCACTGCCTATCAGTACCGCGCCCCCGGCCAGCACGGGCGCATCGATATCTACTCGTTGGGCGCCGACGGCGTCGAGGGCGGCGAAGGTATCGATGCCGACCTGGGTAACTGGAACCTTTAAGGATGCGCAACGAGCGTGGTTTTACCCTGCTGGAGATGCTTGTGGTGCTGCTGATCGCCGGGCTGATGAGTACCTTGAGCATTGCCTGGCTCGACAGCGGCAAGGCGCCGGTGCAGCAGGCCCTTGAGCGCCTGGCCGGGGCCAGCCGCCAGCAGGCTGAGCTGGCGCTGCACGGGGGGGAGATTCGCGGCTTGCGCTGGAATGGCAGCCGCCCCGAATTTGTCCGCCGGGTCGCCGAGCGCTGGCAGGTCGAGCCCGTCGATTTCGCTGACTGGCCGGCAACGCTGCAAGCCGACTGGCCTGCCAGCCGCGAGCCACGCCTGGTGTTCACGCCCTCCGGGCTTGCCCGCAGCGCCACCGTGAACTGGCATTGGCCCGAAGGCACCCAGCGTTGGCAATGGAGCAGCGCCGGCCAGTTGCACAGGGCGCCGCTGTGAAGCGCGCACAACGCGGCTTCACCCTGCTTGAGGTGACGGTGGCCCTGGGGATTGCCGCCGCCCTGGCAATCATGACCAGCCAGGTGTTGCGCCAGCGCCTGGCGGTGCAGCAGAGCGTGCAGCAGCACCGCCTGGGGGTGTTCTGTGCGCGCGAGCTGCAGGCGCGGTTTGCCGTCGAGCGGTTCTGGCCGCTGCAAAGCAGCGCCGCCGGGCAATTGCAGCAAGGCGATGGCCAGTGTCACTGGCAACTGCAGTTGACCTCGACCGGCGTGCGCAACCTGCGCCGAGGGCAATTGCACCTGTTTGCCGACCGAGACGGACGCGATCCGCTCGGCCAGTACCGTATCTTTCTGGTGCGCCCATGAAGCGCCGCCAGCAGGGCCTGACCCTGCTTGAGCTGCTGGTGGCCCTGGCCCTGACCGCGGTGCTGGGGATCTTGCTGGCGGCGCTGGTCAATGCCTGGGCCGGTATGCGCGAGCGCTTGCAGCAACCTGCCCAGGGCTCGCCGGTGCTGGATTTCTGCCTG
Organism: Pseudomonas sp. B21-009; assembly: GCF_024749345.1. Taxonomy (NCBI): domain Bacteria; kingdom Pseudomonadati; phylum Pseudomonadota; class Gammaproteobacteria; order Pseudomonadales; family Pseudomonadaceae; genus Pseudomonas; species Pseudomonas sp. B21-009. Next base: position 1,190,505 of record NZ_CP087199.1, read on the forward strand.
GCCCTGGAGCGGCGTTTCGACTCTACGGTGTTGCGCCAGCTCTATGAGCAACGTCTGCCCCTGGCGATCAACTGGCTCGACTGGCAACCCGCCACCCTGCAGTTGCAATGGGTGGCCCGCAGTGCCTGGCCGCAAGCCGAGGGCGGCTCGCGCCTGCAGCGTCAACGCCTGAGCTACGACACTCGCGGGCAACGCCTGCTGCTGGAAACCTCGTCCGACCTGTATGCGGTGGGTAAGCCTCAATGGCGTCAACGTGAACAGCTCGATCAGGTCACGGCGCCAAGCGTTGCGTTTTTTCAATCGGGCCGCTGGCTGGCCTTTCCTTCTGCCGAGCGGTCCGCCCCGGATCGCGGTGTGCGCCTTGAGTTCAAGCGTGATGGAGCACCTTATGTCTGTACCTTCGCCCTGCCGGAGGCACCCTGATGAAATGGCTTGAACGCTGGCAAACGCCACGCGAAAGCAACTGGTTGCTGCTGCGCCCTGGTGTGGGGCAAGCGCCCTGGAGCTGGTTGCGCCTGGCCGACGGCAGGCGCGAAGCCGGCGAGGGCGAACCGCCCAGCCCGGACGGCGCGTGTGTGGCGCTGATTCTGCCCGGTAACCACTGCAGCCATAGCCAGCTTGCGGCGCCGCCAGGGCTCAAGCGTGATGAGTGGCCTTTGCTGCTTGAAGAGCGTTTGCTGCAACCGGCCGAATCGATCCGTTGTGGCTGTGTTTCACGTCAGGGCAATCAACTGGAGCTGGTAAGCGTCGATCAGGCTTTGCTCGAACAATGGTTGAGCCAGTGCGCCGAATGGGGCCTGAACGTCGAGCGCTGCTGGGCCGAGTTTCAGTTGCTGGCAGACACTCCAGCGGGTACCGCCCTGTGCTGGCAGCGCAGCCCGGACCTGCTGTTGCTCAAGGGGGTAACCGAACTCTCACGCCAGCATTGGCTGGCCTGGCCGACGCTGCTGGGATCGAACTTGCCGGCTCCCTGGCCAAGCCTGCAACCCGAAATGTTTGAAGGGGCCTGGCCAGCGCGGTTGGCCGCGTTGGAGCCTTTGCCCAGCCTGTTTGCTCTGCACCCGGCGCGGCAGATGCGGCTGCGCGTTGCCATGGCCCCCGGGCAATGGCGCCTGATGGCCGCCTGCGCGCTGTTGGGGCTGGTCTGCAGCGGCCTGTGGCTGGCCCAGCAATGGCGCCAGAACGAGGTCTACAAGGCGCAAGTGGTGGCGGTCACCGGGCCGGTCACTTCACCTCGCCAGGCAGCCCAGCTCCTCAAGCGTCAGCGCCAGGCCGAGGCGGATCGCCACTTGCGCCTGCGTCAGATTGAGCAGTTGCAGATGGCGGTGCAGCAATGGTTGCAGGCACAACCCGGTTGGCACGTCAGCGCCAGTGGCTTTGACGGACAACGCTGGACCCTGCGCCTGCGTGGCGACCAGGCACCCGAGGCGGCAACCTGGCAGGCCATCGCCCGGCAGGTTGGCGTGGCGGTTGCAGCAAGCACGGGCGAAGGCCAACTGCAACTGGTGTTCGACCTGGGAGCTGTCTCATGAGTGCATGGCTGCAGCGCCGCTGGTTGATGCCGGCAGCCTGGGTGATGGTAGGCGTATTGCTTGTCACCTTGATCGTTCGTGAAGGCACGGCGCGCTTGCAGGACGCACGGCAGTGGCAAGCCCTGGCCCGCTCGGCGGCCAGCCTGCAGGTGCAGACGCGCTTCAGTGCCGAGCAACTGCAGCAATCGGCGCAGGCACACAGTATTGCCCTCAATGGAGTGCTGGCAGAAAACCACAGTTGGCAGATCAAGGGCCGTGCCGCCGATGAGCAAGGTGTGCAGCGCTGGCTACTGGCTGTACAGCGCGAAGGCGTGCGCCCGCTGCGCTGGTCGCTGGAGCAGGGCGAGTCAGGTATGAGCTTCGAGCTGGAGTTGCAACAATGACGCGCGCGGGCGGGTTCTCCCTGGTGTTCGTGTTGAGCCTGTCGGCCGCTTTGCCGGCGAACTGGCTGCTCGCACCCGTTGCCGCTGAAGGCGTCTCCGGCAGCCTCTGGCAAGGCCAGGCGCAACGGCTGGGGCAGGTGGGGCCGGTCGCTTGGCACTGGCAGCCCTGGCGTCTGCAGGCGCAGGTCGAGCTTGGGTTCCAGGGGCAAAGCTGGCAGGTACAGGTCGCTGGCTGGCCGTGGAACTGGCGGGCGGCAGTAGTGCCAATGCAGCCTACACTCACGACGTCTTCGTCCTATCGGCTGACGGGTGAGTGGAGCGGGCGGATCGACGTGCAGGGTAGCGGTCGACAGTGCCGAGGCAGCCAGGGCGAGATCAGCGTCGACGGTCTGGCCATGGACGCGCCCTGGTCGGTGCCCCTTGGGGCGGGCCAGGTGCGCATTGATTGCTCGGCAGGCATGCATCTGCTGGCGCGGTTGCAGTTGCAGGGGCAGCATCAGGCCGAGCTGGATGCCGACCTGCTCGCCCGGCGCGCGAAGCTGCAGGGCGAGATGACACCGGGTACCGCCCTGTACCCGGTGTTGCTGGCGGCCGGCTGGCTCAAGGCGGATGCAACCGGCATCAGCCGCACCCTCAAGTGGTGACCGGCAGGCGGTCTCAGCGCGGCTTGCTGCCCTCCGTTATGCTCGAGGCCAGAGTGGTGCTGCGGTCATGCCCGCTGGTGCGCAGGAAACCGAGGTCCAACGGCTTTTCTCCTGCGTTGCTGTTGGCGCCGGAGCCGTAGACATCGATCAGGCCGCTGACCAGCTCGACCGGTGCGTTCGAGGCGTTGATGCCCACCTGGCGATAGTAATCGCGCCCCTGCACGTTCTGCTCGGTGACGGCGGCACCGCCCAACTGCACCTTGCCCTTGTTCGCTTGCAGGCTGGCGCCGGAGAGGCGCACGGCGCCACCGACCTCAAGGTCGATGCCGTCGCGGCCGTTGAGCGCGCTCTGGCTGGCGACGGTGTCGCGCTGGGTGTGCTCGACCTTGAGGGTGACGGTGGGTGAGGTCTTCGGGTCGACTTTCTGCAACGCGCCGCCGACCGGTTTACCGACCTTGTCAGCCAGCGGGCCGGCCACCGCGTTGGCGGCGTTGATATAGCCCTGTGGGTTCTTTTCCTGGCTCAAGCGCGCATCCACCTGCACGTTCAGCTGGTTGACCCGGTCCTGGCGGCTGGCGACGTGCAGGTCGCCGCCCACCTGGCCGTCGATGCGCCCGGCATCCAGGCGTACACCTTCAAGGCGCGTGTCGCTCAGGCTGGCCAGGCTGATCTGGCCGGCGCGCCATTGGCTGTTGGCGAAGGTGAGATTGTCGGCGTTGTCGATGTTCACCTGCCCGCGGGCATACAGCCCGCGTTTGGCCTCTTTCGACGTCGCCCCTGGCGCGGCGTTAAGGCCGGCACCGGCGGTGATGTCGAGGTTGTTGCGCCGTTCGCTGCTGCCTGCGGCCTCGATCAGCACGCCGCCTTCGCTGGCGCTGATGGCGACCCGGTTTGCCGAGGCCTTGACGCCTTGCAGCGTCAGCGCATCGTCCTGACTGGCGGTGCTGCTCAACAGCAGTTGCTCCCTGGCAAACCAGTTGGCCCCGCTGGCCGTGGTACTGGCTTCATCGACCCGGCCCGTGCCGAAGTGGCCACCCAGGCCACCGCCTTTGCCATTGCTGGTGCTTTTACCGAGCAATTCCAGGCCGCCGCCGATGTTGCTGCCTTGAGCCTTGTGGGTATCAGTGGCAGCGCTGACTTTCAGCGCACCCGCGCTTTGCAGTTCGATATCGGCGACCTTGGCCGCGCTGCTGCCGATGCGCCCACCCACAAGCTCGAGGGCACCACCGGCCTGCAGTTGCACTTTGCCTTTGGCGTCTATTTCTACCACGCGGGCCTGGGTATCGACACTGTCCAGTTTGCTCTGGTCAAGGTAGCCGCGAAACTCCAGGGCACTGCCCGCCGGTGCGTTGCCTGCCTTGAACCAGCCGTTGCCGTCGAGTTTGTTCAACTGTTGGCGCTGTTGATCGTTGGCCTGGGCAAGGCTCAGGTCACCCTTGGCGGCTATTGCGAGCGAGCCGTCTCCGGCATTGAAGCGCGTGCCTTCGTACAGGCCGTCACTGCCCAGTTGCACCTGGATGCCGGTTTGCCCATAGAGGCTGCCAGGGCGTGCGGTTTGCGTGCTGTTGTCGGTCAGCAGCGAGCCACCCTTGCCGGAAAGACGCAGGTTGATATCGCTGCCGGTGCTGGTTTCGACGCGCACCGCAGCGTCCACATCCAGGCGCTCGACACCTGTGCTGGTGCTGTCCTGGGCGGCGACGAAGCGGTGGTTTTGCGCCTGGATCGACAAAGGCCCCTGGCTGGCCCGGTACTGGGTGCCGGCATCGTCGAGGCTGCCGGCCTTGAGGTTGATACGCTGGCCCGTGAGTTCGGTGACCTGCGCGGTGCTGCTGCGCGTGGTTTGCTCGCGATTGAGGTGTTTGAACTCAAGATCAGCGCCCAGCGTTGGCGGGGCCAGGGCGTCTTCGATTGATGCCTGCTGGAAGCGACTGGCTTCTTTACCGGTGACCAGGTTCTCCACCGGGCGGGTCAGGTCCTTGTACACCAGGCTGGCGCCGAGGCTGGCTTGCCAGTGGGTCTGGGTCTGTTTTGATTCGCGGGTATCGTCGACGGCGCGATTGTCCACGCTGCCGGCCTGCAGCTCCAGCGACCGGCCAGCTGTCAGGCGGGCAGCCTCGTTGACCAACGTGTCGGCAGTCACGCGCAGATCGCCACTGGCGCTCAGGCTGCTGCGTTGCGCCTGGCTTGCGCGTTCATCGACCTCCTGGCGCCTGTAGTAGCCTTCGAAGGCGCTGCCAACAGCATCGATGCCGCCACTGACGCGCAGGCCGCCGCCACTTTCGCCGGTGGTGGTCTGCTGCGACTGTAGCTCGCGAGCTGCGCTTATGGTGACAGTGCGACCATCCAACTGAAGGTCACCGGCGAGCGCCTCAATGCTGGAGCCCGTGATGTCGATATCTTCAGCACTTTCGAGTGCAACGCCTGCGCCCTTGAGCTCGCTGGCAACCTGCTTGAGGTGGGATGCCTGCGTGTCGGTGTTGACCACGGCGTAACCCACCGAAGCTGTGTACTGGCGCGAGTCGGGCTTGCCGTCGATGGCGTCCTGGGTCTGGCTGGCGCTGGCAGTGAAGCCCTGTTGCCGGTTTTGTTCGCTGACGGTCTGCAGTTGTTCGGCACTGCGCACATCGATGGCGTTTTGCGCCTGCAGGTGCAATTGCTTGCCGGCCTGAAGCCTTGAACCGATCACCTGCAGGTCATCGGCGCTGGCCAGGCGCAGGTTGCTTGCAGAGGCCAGGTCGCTGCTTAGCACTTGCTGGCGGTGTTCCTGGCGCTGGCTGTTTTCGGCGATCAGGCCGAACAGTTTGCTATCGCTCTCGCGTTGCTCGACGCTGGACTCATTGTGTGTCGCTTCGACCGACAACCGGGCTTTTTCACTGAGCAACAGTGCATCGCCTTTGGCTTGAACCTTTGAGCCTTTGATTTGCACCTGGTCAGCCACCACGGTCAATGCACCTTCAGCTTGAAGGTTACTGGCGCTACCCTGTTGGCCCTTGGCTTGGGTCTGGCCGTTCTTGCCGAAGAAGCTGCCGGAGACCAGGTCGCCACTGTAGTTGCGGGTGTTTTCGTCGTTGCTCAGTGCGATGCTGGCGACCTCCAGCTTGCCGGCCTTAAGGTTCATGTCGCCGGCGCTGCTCAGGGCGCTGCCCAGTATCTGCGTGTTGCCTTTGGACGCCAGGGAAACCTGCTGGCCGGATAGAACACTGGCCTTGGCGCTTTCCTGGTAGCTGCTGCTGTCCTTGTCACCGCGCCACAGATGTTTGCGGTGGCGGATTTTTTCATCGACCTGCAGGCTGTCGACGCCGGCGCTGATGGTCAGGTTCTGGCCCGCCTTGACCGACAGGTCGCCACCGGCCTCGACGCTGGTGGCGACCATGCGCAGGTCGCCGCCCGCCTGCAGGTTGATGTCCTGGCTGGCCTTGATCTGGCTGCCGACCTGTTGGCGCTCGGTGCGGGTGCTTTCGCGCTCGTAGGTTTCGGTGGTGATGAGCCCCCACTTTTCTTTGCGGTTCTGCTGTTCGCGGCTGATGTTTTCCCGCGCTTGGGCATCGAGGGTGAGGTTCTTGCCGGCCTTGATGTTTACCTGTTGCGCCTGGGCGCGTACGGCGCTGATCTCCAGGGTGCCGGCAGCGTCTATGTCGATCCCGTCGCGGGCTTGCAACTGGCTGCTGGCCATGCGCACACCGGCGCCCGCCGCGGTGCTGAGGATACGGATGCGCCCGGCCTGCATGGCGCCAAACAGGCTGGCATCGATACTGCCAGCCGGCGCCGCCAGGTGCTCGATGACCTGGCCGTCGGTGGCGTCGATGCGGTTGCGCCCGACCACCAGGCTCAAGTCGTCGCGCGCCGCGAGCGCGCCGCGGCTGTCGATGCGTGGGGCGATCAGTTCGAGAGCTCCGTAGTGGTTGCTCTGGCCGGCGCCGAGGACCTCCAGGGTGCCGCTGGCGGTACGGGTATCGAGGTACTTGAGGCGCTGGTCTTGCAGCTCGACCGTACCGACCAGAAAGCCTGCACGGGTGGTATTGATGAAGCTGCCACCGTTGAGGGTGATGCCATTGGGGTTGGCCAGGATGTAGTCGGCCGGGCGACCGAAGATTTCCTGTGGGCCGGCAATGCGCGAGGCGTTGCGGCTGATCACTTCATTGAGAATGGTCGAGGCGGCCTGGCCCTGGAACTGCGGGTTGGCGGCCAGGGCGCCGGCCAGTTGCGATTGCCCGGTCTGCAGGGCGTTGTTCAACACCAACCCGGATTTGTTGACGTTGTAATCGAGAAACTGGTTGTGCGACAGGCCACTGGCGTTGGGCGCGACAATATCGATCACCGGTACACCGTGCCGATCGGTGATCAGCGGCGTACCGGCAACCCCGGCTGCCGCTTGCAGGCCGTTGGCGGCAAGGCCAATGCCCGGGCTCATCAGGCTCAGGGCGATTATCCAGCGCAGGCGATTGAGCCTGCGCCGTTGTACAGCGGGGGAGGGCGTCTTGGGCATCACTGTCTTCTCTTTTTTGTTGTGGACTTCAGATGTTCAGTACCCACTCCAGCAGCCAGTAGCCGGGCTCCAGGTCCTGGCGGCGGGTGTTGCTGGCGTGCAGCGCGCGTTGGTAGTCAAGCTTGAGCAGGCTGTCGGGCAGGTTCAGTTCAAGGCCGGCATGGGCGCCGGCCAAGCGCTGTGCGGCGCGGCCGTGGTCGAATTTGCTCCAGCCCAGGTCCAGGCCCAGTTGCGGGCGAATCACTAGCCCGGCGGGCAGGTTCAGGGCCAACGGCTGGCTCAGGGTGTTGCGCCACGCGGCGCCGCTAGCACCAGCCGCCACCTGTTGGCGAAAGCCGCGCACGGCACTGGTGTCGCTGAGCAGCAATTGCTCGACTGCCGGCAGAGCGTCGGCGCTGTACTGCAGGTTCAGTTCGCTCTGCCAACGCCAGGGCCAGGCCGGGTCACGGCCCTGGCGCAGGTGCAGGGCGCTTGCGCGATATTTGCGAAACTGCGGTTGCGGCGCGTTGCTGGCCAGCGGCGCAGTATCGGCGCCAAACCAGTCCAGGCCCTGGGCAATGCCCAGGTAGGCACTCCACAGGTTGGCGTCGAGCCACAGCAGGTTCAGGCCTGCTTCCAGGCTGGTAAGGGTCGGGCTTTGCACGTGCAGGCGTTGCCCGGCCAGACGGTTGTCCAGGCGTTTCTGGTCCAGGCGCAGGCTGGCGCTGAGCAGCCCGTGCTGGTTGCGCCACAGGTTGCGTTCAAGGCTCAGGCCGTAGAACCCGCTCTGGCCACTGCTACGCTCGCGCCGGCCCGGCAGTTGCGCCTGGTACTGCAGCTGGTTGAGGTTGAGCGCGTAGGTCCAGGGGCCGTAGGGAATGCTGTAGTACAGGCCGTAGCCGCGGCTGTAACTGGCGCCGGAGCCGAGCGTCGAGGTTAACGACAGCTGGCTGTAGTCATTGAGCTGCAAGGGGCTGTCCAGGGTCAGGCTGGCGCCGGCACGTTCGCGCCCGGTCAGCTCGCTGCCACGGTTGTCGAAGCTGCTGCCCAGGCGCCAGCGCGGGTTGATCTGCCGCGGCGTGATGAGGATGCGGGTGCCGCCTTGCAGCTCGCCGGGCAGCAGGTCGGCACCCAGGTCGAAGGCCCGCAGCCGGTTCAACTGGTCCATGCCCTGTTCCAGTTCGCTCAGGCGCAAGGGCTGGCCGAGCAGGCTCGGGAATGCGCTGTGCAGTGACAGCGGCAAGTCGGGGTCGGCCAGCTCGATCGACTCGACAAAGCCCTCGACGATCTCGATGTCCAGGGTCGCGCCTGCTTGCGGCGGCTGGCTCAGGTAGGGGCGGCTGGTCAGGTAGCCGGCTTGCAAGTACTGCTCGGTGATGGTTTTGAGGATCAGGTTGATCCGTGCCACGTCCATGCATGGCGTCAGCAGCGGTCGCACGCTGGCTGCCAGCTCTGCCGAGTCGAGTTGCCGGTTGCCAGCCAGGCGTACGCCGTTCAGCGGCCAGCAGGGCGAGGCCTCGGTGGCGGCTGGTGCTTGGCTGGCCGGTTCGGCCAATTCATCGCCACGTTGCAGCTTGCGCAGGCGTTGACGTTGCTCGAGTTGTTCCAGTTGCAGACGCTGGTCGCGTAGCGGCTGAATGCCCAGGTGTTCATGAGCACTGGCGGGGCGCACCATCAACAGCACAACAAAGAGGGCCGAAGGCCGGATGACAAGGCGTGCAGCGACAATGCTGAGTGAACAGGGCATGCAGTAGCGTCCAGGTGGTATCCAGATGCGTGGATTCTATGGACGCTACTATTCGAATGGATGCGCTACCGAGCCGGTAGACGGGTAGGGCTGAGGCCTGAGTTGCGAGGGAAGCTTCCGACGTGCTTGCCGGAAGCGCCTTAAGGGGCGATCAGGGGCGGATCTCGATCATGGTGCCGTCCGGGACCATGTTCCACACTTCACGCATGTCGCGGTTGGTCATGGCGATGCAGCCTTCGGTCCAGTCGAGGGTGTGGAAGACTTCTTCCGGGTATTCCTCGCTCAGCGGCGTGCCGTGGATCATGATCATCCCTCCCGGCGGAACGCCTTCACGACGGGCGCGGGCGGCGTCGGTGATATTCGGGTAGGACACGTGCATGGCCAGGTTGTAGCGGTCGCTCTGCTTGCGCCAGTCGATCCAGTAGAAGCCTTCGGGGGTGCGCTTGTCGCCTTCGCGCAGCTTGGCGCCCTTGGGTTGCTTGCCCAGGGAGATGCGGTAGGTTTTCAGCGGCGTGCCGGCGCTGATCAGCTGTAAACGACGTTCGGACTTGATCACCAGGATCTTGTCGATCAGCGCAGGCTTGGGCGCTTGCGGTTGCAGTGGCGAAGGCGCGGTCTGGTCGACCGGCCGGGTGATGATGGTTTCGGTGAAACCCGCCTGGGACATCGAAGCCACACTGAGGCAGAAAAGGGCAAGCAACCAGCGCATGAAACAATATCCCTGAAAAAGCTAGGTGTTGGGTGACGAGACGAGCATGGGTGACAGGCATTCATTGCCGATCGGGAAGCGCTGCTCGATGCGGTCACGATAATAGCATTCTAGGGTACGACTGACGGTGCGGAAAGCCAGCTCGTCCCACGGGATTTCACTTTCGTCGAAAAGCCGCACTTCCAGGCTCTCTACGCCGACGGCAAAGTCCAGGTCGGCAAGCTCGGCGCGAAAGAACACGTGCACCTGGTTGATGTGCGGCAGGTCGAACAGTTGGTAGAGGCTCATGTTGCCTACGCGGGCGCAGGCTTCTTCATCGGTCTCCCGGCGCGCGGCCTGTTCGATGGTTTCGCCGTTCTCCATGAACCCGGCGGGCAAGGTCCAGTAGCCCCGGCGCGGTTCGATGGCGCGGCGGCACAACAGCACCCGGCTGCCCCAGGTCGGCAGCACCCCGGCGACGATGTTGGGGTTCTGGTAATGAATGGTCTGGCAGTGATCGCAGACATAGCGCAGGCGGGTATCGCCCTCGGGAATACGCTGAATCACCTGATTGCCGCACGCACTGCAGAATTTCATGCTTTTATTCCTGTTAGGTGCGCCTATCTTGGCGCCACTGTCCCTGCGGCCGCAAGCCGGATCGTCGCCGGGACTTGGGCGGCCCGCGGCTTTGGTGCATCATGCACGACAGGCTTTGGAATCGAGAGAGAGCAATGCTGGACGAGCTACTTCGCCGCGTGAGCAGTCATACGCCGAGTACCCTGGAGACGGACCGACGTTTTCCCGAGGCCGCTGTGTTATTGCCCATCACCCGCAGCGAAGAGCCGGAGCTGGTGTTGACCCTGCGCGCCAAGGGCTTGTCGACCCACGGCGGCGAGGTGGCCTTCCCCGGTGGTCGCCGCGATCCGGAAGACCCCGACCTGATCTTCACCGCCCTGCGTGAAGCCGAAGAAGAAATCGGCCTGCCGCCGGGCCTGGTGGAGATCATCGGCCCGTTGAGCCCGCTGATCTCGCTGCATGGGCTGAAAGTAACGCCTTTCGTCGGCCTGATTCCGGATTTTGTCGAATACCAGGCCAACGACGCCGAGATCGCTGCGGTGTTCACCGTGCCGCTGGAGTTCTTTCGCCAGGACCCGCGTGACCATACCCACCGTATCGATTATCAGGGCCGCAGTTGGTACGTGCCCAGCTACCGCTATGGCGAGTACAAGATCTGGGGGCTGTCGGCGATCATGATCGTCGAGCTGGTCAACTTGCTTTACGATGCCAACATCAGCCTGCATCAGCCGCCTGAACGCTTTACCCCCATTTGAGCGGGACCACCCGCCAGCCACGCCGCACCGTGAGGATCCACGCATGAAATACCGTCTGGGCGACCTGCGGGTCGAAACCCATCCGCGCAGCTGGGTTGCGCCGACTGCCACGCTGATCGGCAAGGTACGCCTGCAGGCCGGCGCCAACGTCTGGTTCGGCGCGGTGTTGCGCGGCGATAACGAGCTGATCGACATCGGCGAGAACAGCAACGTCCAGGACGGCACGGTGATGCACACCGACATGGGCTCGCCGCTGACCCTGGGCAAGGGCGTGACCGTCGGCCACAACGCCATGCTTCACGGCTGCACGGTCGGCGACCACAGCCTGGTCGGCATCAACGCGGTGATCCTCAACGGTGCGCGGATCGGCAAGTACTGCATCATTGGCGCCAACGCGCTGATCCCCGAAGGCAAGGAAATACCTGACGGCTCGCTGGTGATGGGCTCGCCGGGCAAGGTGGTGCGCGAACTGACCGAGGCGCAAAAGAAGATGCTTGAAGCCAGTGCCGCCCATTACGTGCACAACGCCGAGCGTTATGCCCGCGACCTGGCCCCGCAGGAGGATTGATGAGCACGCCTGAACGCCCGGTCGCCTCGCCCTGCGTGCAGATCTGCGCGCTGGATGACGCCGATATCTGCACCGGCTGCCAGCGCAGCGCCGCTGAAATCACCCGCTGGGGGCGGATGGACAACAGCGAGCGGCGCCAGGTGCTCAAACTGTGCCACGAGCGCGCGGTCGCGGCCGGGCTGATCTTCAGCGTCGGCGCATGATCCGCCGCTTGGCCGCCGGCAAGCGCTGCAGTACCCTGTAGCGCTTACCCAGCGGTCGATCCCATGTTCTTTCTGATTGCCTATATCAGCAGCGTAGTGCTGATCAACTACGCCTTCTCCAGTGCCCCGCACCTGGACGTCATCTGGTCCGCCTGGGGCGGGCTGGTGTTCATCCTGCGCGACATGGTCCAGACCCGCTTCGGCCACGGCGCGCTGCTGGCCATGCTGGCGGCCCTGGTGCTGTCCTATATCACCTCGGAGCCGGCCATCGCCCTGGCCAGCGCCACGGCCTTCGCGGTGTCCGAGCTGATCGACTGGCTGGTGTTCACCATCACCAAGCGGCCGCTGCACGATCGCCTGTGGCTGAGTTCGGCGCTGAGCATTCCGATCGACACCTTTATCTTCTTCGGCATGATCGGCGCCCTGACCCCGGCCGTGGTCGGCACCGCCATGGCCTCGAAATTCGCCGGGGTTACCGTGGTCTGGCTGGCCATGGCCTGGCGTGCGCGCAAGCGCGTGGTCACCGGCTGAGCACGGTTCATGTAAAATGGCGCTCCTTTTCACCGGGTTGCACCGAGTACGGGGCGGCCCAGGATGTTCTTCCCTCTGAGGACCTGAAATGACCCGTATCGGAACCCCATTGTCGCCGACCGCGACCCGCGTACTGCTCTGTGGCTGCGGCGAGCTGGGCAAGGAAGTGGTGATCGAGCTGCAACGCCTGGGTGTTGAAGTGATTGCCGTGGACCGTTACGCCAATGCCCCGGCCATGCAGGTGGCCCATCGCAGCCACGTGATCAACATGCTCGACGGCGCCGCCCTGCGGGCAGTGATCGAGGCCGAGAAGCCGCACTACATCGTCCCGGAAATCGAAGCCATTGCCACCGCGACCCTGGTCGAGCTGGAAAACGAAGGTTTCACCGTGGTGCCGACCGCCCGCGCCGCGCAATTGACCATGAACCGCGAAGGCATCCGTCGCCTGGCCGCCGAAGAGCTCGACCTGCCGACCTCGCCGTACCATTTCGCCGACACCTTCGAGGAATACGCCAAGGCCGTCGACGACCTCGGCTTCCCGTGCGTGGTCAAGCCGGTGATGAGTTCGTCGGGCAAGGGCCAGAGCCTGCTGCGCAGCACTGACGACGTGCAAAAGGCCTGGGACTATGCCCAGGAAGGCGGGCGTGCCGGCAAGGGCCGGGTGATCATCGAAGGCTTCATCGATTTCGACTACGAAATCACCTTGTTGACCGTTCGTCATGTCGGCGGCACCACCTTCTGCGCGCCGGTCGGCCACCGTCAGGAGAAGGGTGATTACCAGGAATCCTGGCAGCCGCAGGCGATGAGCCCGGTGGCCCTGGCTGAATCCGAGCGGGTGGCCAAAGCGGTGACCGAGGCGCTGGGCGGCCGCGGCCTGTTCGGTGTCGAGCTGTTCGTCAAAGGCGACCAGGTGTGGTTCAGCGAAGTCTCGCCACGCCCGCATGACACCGGCCTGGTGACCCTGATTTCCCAGGACCTGTCGCAGTTCGCCCTGCATGCGCGGGCGATCCTGGGCTTGCCGATCCCGCTGATCCGTCAGTTCGGCCCGTCGGCGTCGGCGGTGATCCTGGTGGAAGGCCAGTCGCAGCAGACCGCCTTCGCCAACCTCGGTGCTGCCCTGAGCGAGCCGGATACCGCCATTCGCCTGTTCGGCAAGCCTGAGGTCAACGGCCAGCGGCGCATGGGCGTATGCCTGGCCCGCGACGAGTCGATCGAAGCCGCCCGGGCCAAGGCCACCCGTGCTTCGCAGGCGGTCAAGGTAGAGTTCTAAGCAATCGCGGGGCAAGCCCGCTCCTACACCGGTAGGAGCGGGCTTGCCCCGCGATGATTTTACAGCTCCGAGTGGCGCGTCTCTTTCAGGCACAACACCGCAATCAGGCTCAGCACAGCTGCCGCCGAGACATAGCCGCCGACCCAGCTCAAACCGCCCATGGCCACCAGCTTCTGGGCAAAGAACGGTGCCGCCGAGGCGCCGACGATCCCGCCCAGGTTGTAGGCTGCCGACGCCCCGGTGTAACGCACGTGAGTGGGGAACAGCTCAGGCAGCAAGGCGCCCATCGGCGCAAAGGTCACGCCCATCAAAAACAGCTCGATGGCCAGGAACAATGCCACCCCCGTGGTCGAACCCGAGGTCAGCAGCGGCTCCATGGTAAAGCCCGAGGCAATGGCCAGCACAGCGCCGACAATCAGCACCGGCTTGCGCCCGTAACGGTCGCTGAGCCAGGCCGACAGTGGCGTGGCCAGGGCCATGAACAGCACCGCGAAGCACAGCAGGCCGAGGAAGGTCTCGCGACTGTAACCCAAGGTCGAGACGCCATAGCTGAGCGAGAACACCGTCGAGATGTAAAACAGCGCATAGCACACCACCATGGCCGCCGCGCCCAGCAGGGTGGGGGCCCAGTACTGGGCGAAGAGCTCGACCACCGGCATCTTCACCCGCTCGTGGCGAGCCACGGCCTTGGCGAACACCGGGGTTTCTTCGAGCTTCAGGCGTACATACAGACCGACCATCACCAGCACGGCGCTGAGCAGGAACGGAATGCGCCAGCCCCAACTGCGGAATTGCTCATCGGTCAGCAGCATGGCCAGGGTCAGGAACAGGCCGTTGGCCGCCAGAAAACCGATCGAAGGGCCTAGCTGCGGGAACATGCCGAACCAGGCGCGCTTGCCCTTGGGCGCGTTCTCGGTGGCCAGCAACGCCGCGCCGCCCCATTCACCGCCAAGTCCAAGCCCCTGGCCGAAGCGCAACACGCAAAGCAGGATCGGCGCCCAGGCGCCAATGCTGTCATAGCCAGGCAGCACGCCAATCAAGGTGGTACACACGCCCATCAGCAGCAAGGATGCGACCAGGGTCGATTTACGGCCGATACGGTCGCCAAAGTGACCGAACAGCGCCGAACCCAGGGGCCGGGCCAGGAAGGCGATACCGAAGGTCAGGAACGCCGAGAGCATCTGTGCGGTGCCGGAGGTCTGTGGGAAGAACACCGGGCCGATCACCAGCGCCGCCGCGGTGGCGTACACGTAGAAGTCGTAGAACTCGATGGCGGTGCCGATGAAGCTGGCGGTGGCAACCCGTGCCGGCGAGTTGCCGGGGCTGGCCTGGGCGGTTTCGGGGTAGGTGCTGCTGGTGGTCATGCGATTATCCCTGTCAGTCGAGAGCTCCATGGGCATCGCCGCCGGCCGGGTACGAACAGGCAGGCACGGGCGTGCGCCGAAGCAAATTGTTATGGTCGCGTGACGAAACATACGCCCGTTGGGGATGGGGGCGGGCGCGGGCAAGGCTCGGGGTGTGAACCAGTACCGCTATTGCGCGCAATGTTCAGTCAGGCTGACTGGCCGTGTGACGCCGGTGCGGGTAGCGGGCGAGACGGCTGGGGCTGGGTAAGCGTGTGGCCAGTATAGCTAGCGCTTGAGCGTCCAGACCAGTATGCGGCTGGCACAATTGTCCTCGGTTTCGAGGATTTCCAGGCGATAACGGCCGATTTTCAGGCACACGGCGCTTGCCGGGATGCTTTCCAGGGCTTCGGTGACCAGGCCGTTGAGGGTCTTCGGCCCGTCGCTGGGCAGGTGCCAGCCCAGGGTGCGGTTGAGCTCGCGGATCGACACGTTGCCTTCGATGACAAAGCGCCCGTCGGCCTGGGGGTGGATATGCGGGTTGTCGAGGCTGTGTTCGTCTTCGAACTCGCCGACGATTTCTTCGAGGATGTCTTCCAGGGTGACGATGCCGAGCACTTCACCGTACTCGTCGACCACCACGCCCAGGCGCCGCTGCTGCTTGTGGAAATTCAGCAATTGCAACTGCAACGGGGTGCTTTCTGGCACGAAGTAGGGTTCGTAGCAGGCCGCCTGCAGGGTGTCGCGAGTCAGTTCGGCCTTGGGCAGCAGGTGGCTGATCAGCTTGGTATTGAGGATCGCCTCCACCTGGTTGATATCGCTGTGGTAGACCGGCAGGCGGGTGTGGCGGCTGATGATCAACTGCTCGATGATTGCCTCTATCGGCTCGTCGAGGTTGATGCCGTCGACATCGTTGCGCGGCACGAGGATGTCGTTGACGGTGATTTTGTCCAGCGCCAGCAGGCTTTCCGGCAGGTTCAGGCGCTGGTCGGCATCCGGCTCGTCGGCGGCGTAGCTGTCGCTGTCGTCGTTGTCGTGCAGCGCTACCGCATGGCTTTGCACCCGGAACGGGCGCAGCAGCACCCGCGCGCAGCCATCGAGCAGCCAGGCCAGGGGCTGCAACAGCTTGAGCGGCACTTTGAGCAAGCTGTTGCCCAGGCCGATGAAGGCCTGCGGATTGCGCCTGGCCAGCTGTCGCGGCAGGTATTCGGCAACGATCAAAAGTACGGCGGCAGCGCCCAGGCCGGCCAGCCAGAAACCGTGCTCGCCGCTGTAGCGCTGGCCCATCAGGCAGGCCAGGGCCAATACCAGCAGCTTGCCCAGGGTCGAGCACAGCACCAGGGCCTGAGGGGTTACGGCAAGTTCGGGGTGCTCGCCGGTCTGCGGGTTGCGCCGGCCACCGTTGAGTTGCTGCTGGGCGGCGTCCACTGCGGTGAACAGCGCCGACCACAGCAGTGCCAGTGCCAATACGCCGAGTAGCGGTCCTAACGGCAGAGCGTCCATTTACCTGTGCCCGTCAGATATGCAGGATGAATTCGCGTACCAGCTTGCTGCCGAAATAGGCCAGCATCAGCAGGCAGAAGCCGGCCAGGGTCCAGCGGATCGCCTTGTGCCCGCGCCAGCCGAGGCGGGTGCGGCCCCACAGCAATACGCTGAAGACGATCCAGGCCAGGCACGCCAGCAGGGTTTTATGCACCAGGTGCTGGGCGAACAGGTTGTCGAGGAACAGCCAGCCGGACAGCAGTGACAGCGACAGCAGGCCCCAGCCGGCCCAGAGGAAGCCGAACAGCAGGCTTTCCATGGTTTGCAGCGGCGGGAAGTTCTTGATCAGCCCGGAGGGGTGCTTGTGCTTGAGCTGGTGATCCTGCAACAGCAGCAGCAGGGACTGCACCACGGCGATGGTGAACATGCCATAGGCCAGGATCGACAGCAGGATATGCGCGAGGATGCCCGGCTCTTCGTTGATCAGCGGCACCGTGCCCGACGGCGCGAACTGGGCGATCAGCGCCGTGGCCATGCCCAGCGGGAACAGCAACAGCAGCAGGTTCTCCACCGGGATGCGCAGGCAGGCCAGCAGGGTCAGGGCGATCACCGCGGTGGCGATCAGGCTGGCGGCGCTAAAGAAGTCCAGGCTCAGGCCCAGGGGCGTGAGCAGTTGCCAGAACAGCGCAGTGCCCTGGGCAATGACCGCCAGCGCGCCAAGCAGGCCGAGCAGGCGTTTGTCGGCCTTGGTGCCCTGGGCCAGGCGTGAGCCTTGATAGAAGGTCGCGGCGGCATACAGGCAGGCGGCGATGAGATTGGGTAGCAAGCTGGGTGACAAGGGGAGCATAAGTCCTGTTAGGCAAGCCCGAAAGGGACTGAGTTTGGCATAGATCGCGCCCGCCTAGGAAGACTGCCAGCCGACGGCATGGTGTGCGCTGGGCCAAGTCTTCGTTATAATCGCCGGCCTGCCCCTGCCCAAGGCCGGCCGAATACGCCAGAGGCAGCTGATAAACCTCGGTTCTACAGAGCCCGAAAGGATCACCATGTTTGAAAACCTGACCGACCGTCTGTCACAGACGCTGCGCCATGTCACCGGCAAGGCCAAGCTGACCGAAGACAACATCAAAGACACCCTGCGTGAAGTGCGCATGGCGTTGCTCGAGGCTGACGTCGCCCTGCCGGTGGTCAAGGATTTCGTCAACAAGGTCAAGGAGCGTGCGGTCGGCACCGAGGTGTCGCGCAGCCTGACCCCGGGCCAGGCGTTCGTGAAGATCGTCCAGGCTGAGCTTGAAGGCCTGATGGGCGCCGCCAACGAAGACCTGGCGCTCAACGCCGCACCGCCTGCGGTAGTGCTGATGGCCGGTCTGCAGGGCGCGGGCAAGACCACCACCGCCGGCAAGCTGGCGCGCTTTCTTAAAGAGCGCAAGAAAAAGACCGTGATGGTGGTCTCGGCCGACGTCTACCGTCCGGCGGCGATCAAGCAGCTGGAAACCCTGGCGGGCGACATCGGCGTGACCTTCTTCCCGTCGGATATCAGCCAGAAGCCGGTGGCCATCGCTGAGGCGGCGATCCGCGAAGCCAAGCTCAAGTTCATCGACGTGGTCATCGTCGACACCGCCGGCCGTCTGCACATCGACGCCGAAATGATGACCGAGATCAAGGACCTGCACGCTGCGGTCAAGCCGATCGAGACGCTGTTCGTGGTCGACGCCATGACCGGCCAGGACGCCGCCAATACGGCCAAGGCGTTCGGCGATGCGCTGCCGCTGACCGGGGTGATCCTCACCAAGGTCGACGGTGACGCCCGTGGCGGTGCCGCGCTGTCGGTGCGCGCCATTACCGGAAAGCCGATCAAGTTCATCGGTATGGGCGAGAAGAGCGACGCGCTCGAGCCGTTCCACCCCGACCGTATCGCTTCGCGCATCCTGGGCATGGGCGACGTGCTCAGCCTGATCGAGCAGGCCGAACAGACCCTCGACAAGGACAAGGCCGACAAACTGGCCAAGAAGCTGAAGAAGGGCAAGGGCTTCGACCTCGAAGACTTCCGCGACCAGCTGCAACAAATGAAGAACATGGGTGGCCTGGGCGGCCTGATGGACAAGCTGCCGAGCATCGGCGGTGTCAACTTGGCCCAGATGGGCAGCGCCCAGGGCGTCGCCGAGAAGCAGTTCAAGCAGATGGAAGCGATCATCAACTCGATGACCCCGGCCGAGCGCCGCGACCCTGAGCTGATCAGCGGTTCGCGCAAACGCCGTATCGCCCTTGGTTCCGGCACCCAGGTGCAGGACATCGGCCGTCTGATCAAGCAGCACAAGCAGATGCAGAAGATGATGAAGAAGTTTTCTGCCAAAGGCGGCATGGCCAAGATGATGCGCGGCCTGGGTGGCATGATGCCCGGCGGCGGCATGCCCAAACTGTAACCCTATTCGCATCGGCGGCCTGGAAACGGGCCGACGATCGGACTCCCGCCCCGGCGGGAACAACGCAGCCTTTATATAGAGGCTGTACGAAGCGCAGATCTGCAGGCTGTCCTTTTTACCTGGCGTAAAAAGGCATTTGCAAAAGTCCGTGTATTCCTTGAGAATATGCGGCCTTTCGGGCACCCGTGTGCCCGCTGTGCATTATGATTTGCAGCACCGACTACAGGAACGATGTTCAATGCTAACCATCCGTCTTGCCCGTGGTGGCTCTAAAAAGCGCCCATTCTACACCCTGACCGTGACCGACTCGCGTAACCCGGTTACCGGTTCGCACATCGAGCAGGTTGGTTTCTTCAACCCTATCGCTCGTGGCCAGGAAGTTCGCCTGTCCGTTAAACAAGACCGCGTTGCTCACTGGCTGAGCGTTGGCGCACAGCCATCCGAGCGCGTTGCAAAACTGCTGAAAGATGCTGCTAAGGCTGCTGCCTGAATAGTATGAGCGCGACGCCAGAAAAAGCTGATGACCTGATCGTCGTTGGCAAGATTTTTTCGGTTCACGGCGTTCGCGGCGAGGTAAAGGTCTTTTCCTTTACCGATCCGATTGAAAACCTGTTGGATTACCGTAACTGGACGCTTCGGCACGAAGGGAAGGTAAAACAGGTCGAGCTGGTCAGTGGCCGTTCCACTCAAAAGGACCTGGTCGCCAAGCTCAAAGGCCTCGACGATCGTGATGAAGCCCGTCTTCTGAGCGGTTATGAGATTTGTATCTCGCGTAGCCTTTTGCCCAACCTGTCTGCCGACGAGTACTACTGGTACCAGTTGGTGGGTCTGAAAGTCATCAATCAGGACGAACAGCTGTTCGGCACGATTGATCACCTGTTGGAGACCGGCGCGAACGATGTAATGGTGGTCAAGCCCTGCGCGGGCAGCCTGGATGATCGAGAACGCCTGTTGCCCTATACCGAGCAATGCGTGTTGAAGATCGACCTGGTTGCAGGCGAAATGAGGGTCGAATGGGACGCGGACTTCTAAGCAATGGCCAGCCTGCGCGTAGACGTCATCACGCTGTTCCCCGAGATGTTCTCGGCCATCAGTGAGTACGGCATTACCAGCCGCGCGGTGAAACAGGGGTTGTTGCAACTGACCTGCTGGAACCCGCGGGACTACACCACAGATCGTCACCATACGGTAGATGATCGGCCGTTTGGCGGTGGTCCGGGCATGGTGATGAAGATCAAGCCTCTGGAAGACGCCCTGGTGAATGCCAGGCAGGCAACCGGAGAGGCGGCAAAGGTGATTTACCTGAGCCCACAAGGCCGCAAGCTGACTCAGTCGGCGGTCAAAGACCTGGCGAAGCACGAATCGTTGATTCTGATAGCCGGTCGATATGAAGGCATCGACGAGCGCTTTATTGAAGCTCATGTCGATGAAGAGTGGTCGATTGGAGACTATGTCCTGTCTGGCGGCGAGCTGCCGGCGATGGTCCTGATCGATGCGGTTACACGACTGCTGCCTGGAGCTTTAGGGCATGCGGACTCGGCGCAGGAAGATTCCTTCACCGATGGTCTGCTTGATTGCCCGCACTACACCCGACCTGAGGTGTATGCGGATCAGCGTGTTCCCGACGTGTTGCTTAGTGGCAACCATGCACACATCCGGCGATGGCGTTTACAGCAGTCCCTTGGGCGGACCTATGAACGACGCGTCGATCTTCTGGAAAGTCGCTCACTTTCTGGAGAAGAGAAGAAGCTGCTGGCGGAATACCTCCGTGAGCGGGACGATAGTTAACGTATCGATGGTAAATCCAGCTGATTTACCTTAGGAGCACAGCATGACCAACAAAATCATTCTTGCACTCGAAGCAGAGCAGATGACCAAAGAGATCCCGACCTTTGCCCCGGGCGACACCATCGTCGTTCAGGTGAAAGTGAAGGAAGGTGATCGTTCGCGTCTGCAGGCATTCGAAGGCGTTGTCATCGCCAAGCGTAACCGTGGTGTGAACAGTGCTTTCACCGTTCGCAAGATCTCCAACGGTGTTGGCGTTGAGCGTACTTTCCAGACCTACAGCCCGCAAATCGACAGCCTGGCCGTGAAACGTCGTGGTGACGTGCGTAAAGCCAAGCTGTACTACCTGCGCGACCTGTCCGGTAAAGCCGCTCGCATCAAGGAAAAACTGTCCTGAGGACAGCTTGACCGGTGGCTACGGCCACCATGCGAAAAAAGCAGCCTTCGGGCTGCTTTTTTGTTGTCTGAAATTTGTCGTCCAATGTGAAGCCCATGACCTCAAGAGAGCAGGAAATCGAGCGCCGCACCGAACTGTCGGTGACCCGCGTGACCAAGGCGGTATTCCCGTCCACCACCAACCACCACAACACCCTGTTCGGCGGCACCGCGCTGGCCTGGATGGACGAAGTCTCGTTCATTGCTGCCACGCGTTTCTGCCGCTTGCCGCTGGTAACGGTGTCGACCGACCGTATCGACTTCAAGCACCCGATTGCCGCCGGCTCCATCGTCGAGCTGGTCGGGCGGGTGGCGACAGTGGGTAACACCAGCCTCAAGGTCGAGGTCGAAGTGTTTGTCGAAAGCATGAGCTGCGACAGTCGCGAAAAGGCCATCCATGGCCTGTTCAGCTTTGTCGCCATCGATGAAGACAAGCGCCCGGTGCCGGTATTGCCCGGGTTCTGACCATCCTGTAGGAGCGGGCTTGCCCCGCGATAATGTGTAGACTTCACCGGCCTTATCGCGGGGCAAGCCCGCTCCTACTGCGGCTGAATCAACGCCACCAGCGTCCACCCAGGCCCGGGCTTGAGCAGGCTGTCCGGCCCGAACACGTGCACCCAGCCACTGCCATCGCGGGCAAACAGCAAGATCGCCCGCTCGCCATGCAGGGCCTGGTAGTCCGCCCAGCCAAAGCCTTCGGTGAGGTTGGTGCTATAGAGCTCGGCGCCATTGTTCAGCAATCCGGCCAACTGCCCGTAGGTCAGCGGCTGGCTTCCTAGCGTCTGCCCGCGGTGCTCATCGCTGGCGCGGTGCTTGTCGCTGCGCTTGGCCTCAAGGCCACTGGCCAGGACAAACAGCCGCTGCGGGCCAAAGTCGTGGCGAAAGCGCGTGCAGGCCAGGGTGTTGAGCTCACCTGCCGGTGACAACCCGAGCAAATGCCCCAGGCCTACCAGGTCCAGGTGGGCATCGGCATGCTGCGAGGCGGGGTGGCCGAAGTAGGTTGGCAAGCCGTCCATGCGTGCCGCGCGGATGTTCTCCCAGCTGGAATCGGCCAGCAGCACCCGGCAATCGAGCTGTTGCAAAGCCTTGGCCACAGCGCGGGCCGGCGGGTTGGCGCCGACGATCAAAAAACCGCTGGGGGCAGGTTCGGCAACCTTGAGCAGGCGTGCCAAGGGCCGCGAAGTGGCGCTCTGCAGCACCACGGTGCCGATGATCACCGCGAAGGTCAATGGCACCAGCAGCAGTGCGCCTTCATGCCCGGCTTCATCCAGGCGGATGGCAAAGATCGCCGACACCGCGGCGGCAACGATACCGCGCGGGGCGATCCAGGCCAGCAGGGCGCGTTCGCGCCAGTTCAATTGCGAGCCGAAGGTCGACAGCGCGACGTTAAGCGGCCGGGCCACGAACTGAATGATCAGCAGCAGGGCCAGCACCGCCGGGCCCAGGCCGATCAGGGCATTGAGGTCCAGACGCGCGGCCAGGAGGATGAACAGCCCGGAGATCAGCAGCACGCTGAGGTTCTCTTTGAAGTGCAGGATCTGCCGGACATCCACGCCCTTCATGTTGGCCAGCCACATGCCCATGAGGGTGACCGCCAGCAGCCCCGACTCATGCATCACCTGGTTGGCACCAATGAAAATCCCCAGCACCGCCGCCAGCGACGCCAGGTTGTGCAAATACTCCGGCAGCCATTGGTGACGCATCACCTGGCCGAGCAGCCAGCCGCCGGCCACGCCGAACGCGCTGCCGCAGACAATCACCCCGGCAAAGGTCACCAGGCTATGGCTCAGGCCGTCGCCGGCGGCGCTGGCGATGATGAAGCT
Organism: Pseudomonas sp. B21-009; assembly: GCF_024749345.1. Classification (NCBI taxonomy): domain Bacteria; kingdom Pseudomonadati; phylum Pseudomonadota; class Gammaproteobacteria; order Pseudomonadales; family Pseudomonadaceae; genus Pseudomonas; species Pseudomonas sp. B21-009. The sequence goes on from NZ_CP087199.1 coordinate 1,213,155, forward strand.
GTAGACCACCACCGCCAGCAGCGCGCCGATCGGGTCGATAACGATGCCTTCCCAGCGCAGGATGTTGGCGATCGTTGCCTTGGGCCGTACCACTCGAAGCATCGGCACGATCACCGTCGGCCCGGTCACCAGGGTCAGGGTGCCGAACAAGGTTGCCAGCAGCCAGTCGAAGCCCAGCAGCCAGTGAGTGGCCAGGGTGATTACCAGCCAGGTCGACAGCGCGCCGAGGGTGACCATGCGCTGCACCACGCTGCCGATGTCTTTCCATTGCGACAGGTGCAGGGTCAGGCTGCCTTCGAACAGGATCAGCGCCACCGCCAGCGACACCAACGGCATCAGCAATGGGCCGAACAGTTCCTGTGGGTCGAGCCAGCCGAGCAACGGGCCGGCGAGGATGCCGCTGAGCAGCAGGAAAAGGATCGCCGGCAGCTTCAGGCGCCAGGCCAGCCATTGGCAGCACAGCGCTGCCAAACCTATCCCGCCAAATGCCAGCAATATCTGTTGTTCGTTCATTCGGGCTCCCTATGCCGGCAGTGTTATGGAAGACTAGCGGCAATTCGTCGTTTTCGTCGCTTGCCGCAGAGTTGTCATGCCCGCTATTGAACATCCGCTTATCGATCAGTTCCTGGACGCCCTGTGGCTGGAGAAGGGCCTGGCCGACAACACCCGCGATTCCTACCGCAGCGACCTGGCGCTGTTCAACGGCTGGCTCACGGAGCAGGGCGTCGAGCTGCCCAATGCCGGGCGCGAACTGATCCTCGATCACCTGGCCTGGCGCCTGGAGCAGGGCTACAAGCCACGCTCGACCGCGCGTTTTCTCTCCGGGGTGCGAGGCTTCTATCGCTACCTGCTGCGGGAAAAACTGATCGGCATTGACCCGACCCTGCAGGTGGAAATGCCGCAACTGGGGCGGCCATTGCCCAAATCCCTGTCGGAAGCCGACGTCGAAGCCTTGCTGCAGGCACCGGACCTGAGCGAGCCGATCGGCCAGCGCGACCGCGCCATGCTTGAAGTGCTGTATGCCTGTGGCTTGCGTGTCACCGAACTGGTCAGCCTGACCCTCGATCAGGTCAACCTGCGCCAGGGCGTGCTGCGGGTGATGGGCAAGGGCAGCAAGGAGCGCCTGGTGCCCATGGGTGAAGAGGCGGTGGTGTGGATTGAGCGCTACCTGCGTGACGGCCGTAACGAACTGCTCGGCGGGCGTCCCAGCGATGTATTGTTCCCCAGCCTGCGCGGCGAGCAGATGACCCGTCAGACCTTCTGGCACCGCATCAAGCACCAGGCGCTGGTGGCCGGTATCGACAAGAGCCTGTCGCCGCACACCCTGCGCCATGCCTTCGCCACTCACCTGCTCAACCACGGCGCCGACTTGCGCGTGGTGCAGATGCTGCTCGGCCACAGCGACCTGTCGACCACCCAGATCTACACCCATGTGGCCCGCGCGCGGCTGCAGGAACTACACGCTTTGCATCACCCTCGGGGTTGACGCTCGGACGCTCTTCCAGCAGATTCCGACACCTCAAACGCTCGATAGGGAAATCAAGCATGCCCAGGTCCAAGTGCCCTGCAGCCGTGCGGTTGCAGGTCAGTAATGTCTGACGCCCTGTGGGCCGCCCGCCAGGGCGATGCGCTGATGCACACCTCGATGATGGCTGACATCGTCGGCGGTGTGCTGGAAGTCGCCGCCAACGTCGCCATCGGCGTGCTGGCCACCGCGGCGGTAACCGCAGCGCTGGGCCTGACCGTAGTCACCGGCGGCCTCGGCTGCTTCGTGCTCGGCGCGGTGGTGGGCATCGTGGTCGGCGTGGCCATGAGCAAGACCGGCGCCGACAAAGGGTTAAGCAGTTTATGCGAGGGCATTGGCAACTTTTTGTTCCCGCCCTCGGTGCAGGCCAACATCCTCACCGGCTCGAAGAACACCCACACCAATGGCAAGCCGGCCGCTCGCGCCGCAGGTGTGATCGTTGCCGCCATGGCGCCCGCCGGCAGTGATGCCGCCCAGCCACCCGCCGAAGAGGAAGAAGAAAGCTTCCTCGACATGGCCAAAGGCTTTTTCTCGCAGATGTGGCGGCCCACGGTCGCCAGCCCCGCGCCGAACACCGAGCCTGCCGACGACGACAAGATCCTCTGCAGCAAGCATCCGCCGATGCCGCCGCAGTACCTGGCCGAAGGCTCGAGCAAGGTCACTATCAACGGCCATCCGGCCTGTCGCAGCGGTGATCGCAGCACCTGCGAGGCGGTGATCGTCGACGCCGGGCTGGTCTCCGATAACGTGCGCATCGGCGGCGGCTCGATCGTGGTCCGCGAGATTCGCAGCGGCAAGACCCCGGGCATCGGCCTGGCGATTACCGCCTTGATGATGCTGCGCGGGCGCGGCGGCAAGTTCTACAGCAAGTTCGGCTGCATGGCGATTGGCGGCATCAGCAGCGCCGTCACCAGCCAGGTGACCGGCGCAATCACCAACGCCATCGCCGGCTCACCCAACCCGGTCCACAGCCCCACTGGCGCCAAACTGTTGAGCGGCGAAGCCGAACTCGATTTCAGCCTGCCCGGACTGATCCCGCTGGACTGGCAGCGCTACTACAACAGCCGGGATGAACGCCGCGACGGCCTGTTTGGCGCTGGCTGGAGTGTCGACTACGAAGTCTTCGTCGCCATCGAAGCGCATCCTGAAGGCGGCGAGCGCCTGCTGTTCACCGACGAACAGGCACGGGTCGTCGACATGGGCCATATCCCTCGTGGTGATGCCGTGTTCAGCGCCGGCGAAGGCCTCAGCGTGCGTCGCGCACACAATGGCGAGCTGCTGATCGAAAGCGTCGACGGTCTCTATCGCCTGTTCCAGCCAACCCCGAACAATCCGCAGCGCCTGCGCCTGGCGCAACTGGGTGACCGCAACGACAACCGCATCTACCTGGACTACGACACCCACGGCCGCTTGCTCAGGCTGCGCGACACCTTCGATGTGGTCCAGGTGCAGTTGGTTTACAGCAGCCAATGGCCAGCCCGGGTCAGCCATATCGAGCGATGGTACCGCGACGAGTCGAGCGAACTGCTGGTCAGCTATGCCTACGACGGTAACGGCGACCTGGCGGAAGTGCGCGACGCCAGCGGCCAGGTGCAACGACGCTTCGCCTATGACCAGGGCCGGCGCATGGTCGAGCACCAGTTGCCCAGCGGCCTGCGCTGCTTCTACGAATGGACTCGTGCTGCAGACGACTGGCGCGTGACCCGACACTGGACCGACGACGGCGACGAATACCGCTTCGACTACGACCTCGAAGCCGGCATCACCCGGGTCACCGACGGCCTGCAGCGGGTCAGCAGCCGCCACTGGAACCCGCAGTACCAGATCACCCAGTACACCGACGCCCTCGGCCACACCTGGCATTTCGAGTGGAACGACGAACGCCAGCTGCTGGCCGCCACCGACCCGCAGGGCGGGCAATGGCAGTATCTGTACGATGAATCCGGCAACCTCTGCGAAAGCATCGACCCATTGGGCCGCAGCGAGTCAACCCTGTGGCTGGAACACTGGTCGCTGCCCCGGGTACAGACCGACAAGGCCGGCAAGCGCTGGAGCTACCGCTACGATCAACGCGGCAACTGCAGCAGCGAAACCGATCCACTGGGCCGCACCACCCGCTACCGCCATGACGAGCGCGGCCAGGTGGTGGAGATCATCGATGCGGCGGGCAAGCACAAGCACCTGCGCTGGAACGAATTGGGCCTGCTGATTGAACAGGTCGATTGTTCGGGGTATCCGACCCGCTTCAGTTATGACCGGCGCGGGCATCTGCAGGCTGTCACCGATGCCCTCGGCGAACGCACCGAGTATCAACACGACTCGAAGGGCCGTCTGCTCGGTTCGCAACTGCCGGACGGGCGCAACCAGCACTATCAGCATGATCGCAACGGCCAGCTCAGCAGCTATACCGACCCCGCCGGGCACACTACCCAGTACCGCTATAACCAGCGTGGTCAGGTGCATCAGCGCATCGACCCGCAGGGTCGGCGGGTGCAGTTCAGTTATGACGCCTACGGCCGCCTACAGGCGCTAAGCAACGAAAATGGCGAGAGCTACAGGTTCAGCTGGGACCTGGCTGATCGCCTGGCTGAACAGCAGGACCTGGACGGTAGCGCAAGCCGCTATCACTACGACCGGCTGGATAACCTCAGTTGCGTTGAGTACCTCCCCACCCCGCGAGGCGGTGCTGAAGCGATCATCCATCAATTGCACCGGGACGCCGTCGGGCGCTTGATCAAAAAGCACACCGACGATGGCGAAACCCTGTACAGCTACGATCCTCTCGATCAACTGACGGCCATCAGCTTCACCGACAATGCGTGCAACACCGAACAGCTGGCCTTCGCTTACGACGCCCTTGGCCAACTGCTGGAGGAACACAGTGCCAGCGGAGTGCTGCAGCATCACTACGACGAACACGGCAACCTGATCCAGACTCAGCTGCCCGATGGCCGCTGGCTCAACCGCCTGTATTACGGCAGCGGTCATCTGCACCAGCTCAACCTCGACGGCAAGGTGATCAGCGATTTCGAGCGCGATCGCCTGCACCGCGAAGTGCTGCGCACCCAAGGCCGAATCAGTACCCGCAGCGAGTACGACCGCAGCGGTCGTCTGCGTTCACGGCTGCGCCGCCCCAACCTCCAACCGCCGCAACTGCCGGCTGCGGTGCAGCAACGCTTTGACTTCGATCCGGCAGACAACCTGATCAGCCGCTTCAACCAGCAGCCCGGTAGCCAGCACCAGCAATTACTGCATTACGATGCCAGCGGGCGGATCATGGCCAGCCAGGACGCTGGCCAAGGCCAGAGCGAAACCTTCGCCTACGACGCTGCTGCCAACCTGCTCGACGGCCCCCAGGCCGGAATCGGCCTGGTGCGCCATAACCGCTTGCTCACCTACCAGGACAAACGCTATCGCTACGACGGCTTCGGCCGCCTGATCGAGAAACGCAGCAGCCGGCGTGGCATCCAGCACTTCAGCTACGACGCCGAGCACCGCCTGATCCAGGTGCGCAGCCAGCACGGTGGGCGCGAACGGGTACTGAACATGCGCTACGACCCGCTGGGGCGGCGTGTCGAGAAAAGCGAATACGACGATCAGGGCAATCTGCTCGACCAGACCCGCTTCGCCTGGGATGGCCTGCGCTTGCTACAGGAGCATCGATACAGCCAGACCAGCCTGTACCTGTATGTCGAAGACAGCCACGAACCCTTGGCGCGGGTTGACGGTACGGGGCTGCACCAGCAGGTGCGCTACTACCATAACGATCTCAATGGCCTGCCCGAACAGCTGACGGACGACAGTGGCGAGGCGGTCTGGCAGGCGCGGTATCAGGTCTGGGGCAATACCCTGCAGGAAGTGCGCGAGGCGCATTTCATCGAGGAACAGAACCTCAGGTTTCAGGGCCAGTACCTGGACCGTGAGACGGGCCTGCACTACAACACGTTTCGGTTTTATGACCCGGATATCGGGCGGTTCACCCAACCCGACCCGATTGGCTTGTTGGGAGGCTCCAATCTCTATCAATACGCTCAGAATCCAGTACGGTGGATCGACCCGCTAGGATTGGAAACGACCCTGTACAGGTCCATGAGCCTTGATGAATATTCCAGCCTAATGAAAACCGGAACATGGTCATCTCACGGAACCATGGAAGGAAAGTGGTTCGCTGAGTCCTATAAAGACGCTGTGACGTGGGGGAAAACGATGGGGCATGGCGGTGATTTCCGGATTGTTCAGGTAAAAGTACCTGACAAAATTGCTAACGCGGCATTCTCTAGTGCAAACCTAGATGCAATTGGTAAAGCTAGGTACATAGAGATCAGTGATCTCAATAAAGCTAAAGTCAAACCGAAATGGACTCGCCGGATAGCTTGTGGAGGAAAATAAAATGAAAAAAATTGTTGATGTCAGAGTGCGTTGGGTCGATGAGCAATTAGGCGGGAAAGCCGTGCTGCCTCACAAAACACCTTTTTATGTTACGACCGACCTGCTTCGAAATGAATCAGGGATAGAGACGAACTGGAGTCTAGTGTTGGAAATAGAAAGCAATACAGAAGATGTCGGTAGCAGAAGCGGTCTTGGTAAAGCCTATTTTCTGGTGGAGAACGCGCCATCCTCTTTACTAAGAAAAGGGTGTTCTTTGAAAGTGTATGAAGGCAGACGGTACGTTGCAGTGGTTGAGGTGGTTTAGCTGTTTCATCTGTAACGGCTGGTGAATATCCGCTCTAGATGCTTGCAGTCGGTGATTACATTCAAGGGTGAGCATGAAAAATAGAATCATCGTTGAAACCTACATTAAAATCGCCGACGGTTTCGTTGACTTTTTGAGTTTCAAGGCGAGGTACGCCACCTGGATCAAATTGAAGGGGCTTTGGTTCTATCTATCAATGGTAAACGTCTTATTGATCAAAGCATGTTTGATTACGTCGACGACCTGTGGAGCTATTTGTCAGAAGGACTGCTGAAGGTCAGCGAGGGTCAATCGTTCAGCTGCTTTTTTCCGGACCAGCCAATCGAAGTCAAACTGACCCATGCCAATGGTCGTCTGCAGGTGAGCGTCAATTGCCACCGCGAGGTGTCTGTCGCCGCCGATAAAGATGAATTTGTCAGGGTCATGAGCGAGCAGGCGCGCAAATTCTTCATCCACTTACAGAACATACAACCCGGCGCCCAACGTACGTGCAGCTATGCCTTGGGCCATCTGGACAAGATTTGTCGGTAAATGTCGATCACCGACACCTGGCGCTATCTGCCTTGCGCTCCCGATCGAGCACGCCTCCGACCGTCGCCGCTTCTGTGGTAGGCTTGACCGGTTTGCACCGAGGGCCGCAATGACACCCCGTTTTCAGTACGGGCGTGCTGCATCCGGCCCCCTGTCCGCCTTCAGGAGATCCCATGCGCGTGACCCAGATTTTCGCCGCCGCCGCCCTGGCGCTGGTCAGCACCTTTGCCGCTGCCGCCGACAACGCCGAGCAGGCGATCCGCAAGACCCTGCAGTCCCTGGAACTGGGCGTGCCGGTCGATAGCGTTGGCAGCAGCCCGCTCAACGGCCTGTATGAAGTCAAGCTCGAAGGCGGCCGCGTGCTGTACGCCAGCGCCGACGGTCAGTTCGTCATGCAGGGCTACTTGTTCCAGATCCAGGACGGCAAGCCGGTCAACCTGACCGAGAAGACCGAACGGCAGGCCATCGCCAAGACCATCAATGCCATTCCAGCGGCCGAGATGGTGGTTTATCCTGCCAAGGGCGAAACCAAGTCGCACATCACCGTGTTTACCGACACCACCTGCCCGTACTGCCACAAGCTGCACGCCGAAGTGCCTGAGCTCAACCGTCGCGGTATCGAAGTGCGCTACGTCGCCTTCCCGCGTCAGGGCCTGGGTTCGCCGGGTGACGAGCAGTTGCAGGCGGTCTGGTGCTCGAGCGACCGCAAGGCGGCGCTGGACAAGATGATCGACGGCAAGGAAATCAAGGCCGCCAAGTGCGCCAACCCGGTCGGCAAGCAGTTCGCCCTGGGCCAGTCGATCGGCGTCAACGGCACGCCGGCCATCGTCCTGGAAAACGGCCAGGTGATTCCGGGCTACCAGCCGGCGCCGCAAGTGGCCAAGCTGGCCCTGGCCAAGTAATTCAATCGCAAGCCGTTGCCTTGGGGTGACGGCAGTTTCACGATCGGCTGCCAGCCGGTCGTTTCATGGGGAGTTCACAGTGAAACCGGTCAAAGTAGGCATCTGTGGGTTGGGGACCGTCGGTGGCGGTACCTTCAATGTACTTCAGCGTAACGCCGAGGAGATCGCCCGCCGTGCCGGGCGTGGTATTGAAGTGGCACAGATTGCCATGCGTTCGCCAAACCCGAATTGCCAGATTACCGGTACCCCCATTACCGCTGATGTGTTCGAGGTCGCAACGAACCCGGAAATCGACATTGTCATCGAGCTGATCGGCGGCTACACCATTGCCCGCGAGCTGGTGCTCAAGGCCATCGACAACGGCAAGCACGTGGTCACCGCCAACAAGGCGCTGATTGCCGTGCACGGCAACGAGATCTTCGCCAAGGCCCGTGAGAAGGGCGTTATCGTCGCCTTCGAAGCGGCAGTGGCCGGTGGCATCCCGGTGATCAAGGCGATCCGTGAAGGCCTGTCGGCCAACCGTATCAACTGGGTGGCCGGGATTATCAACGGTACCGGCAACTTCATCCTCACCGAAATGCGTGAAAAAGGCCGTGCGTTCCCCGACGTGCTGGCCGAAGCCCAGGCCCTGGGTTACGCCGAAGCCGACCCGACCTTCGACGTCGAAGGCATCGATGCCGCGCACAAGCTGACCATCCTGGCGTCCATCGCCTTTGGTATCCCGCTGCAGTTCGACAAGGCCTACACCGAAGGCATCACTCAGCTGACCACCGCTGACGTCAACTACGCCGAAGCGCTGGGTTATCGCATCAAGCACCTGGGCGTGGCCCGCAGCACTGCCAACGGTATCGAGCTGCGTGTGCACCCGACGCTGATCCCGGCCGACCGCCTGATCGCCAACGTCAACGGCGTGATGAACGCCGTGATGGTCAACGGTGATGCTGCCGGTTCGACCCTGTTCTACGGGGCTGGCGCCGGCATGGAGCCTACCGCTTCGTCGGTGATTGCCGACCTGGTCGATGTGGTTCGCGCCATGACTTCTGATCCGGAGAACCGCGTACCGCACCTGGCCTTCCAGCCTGACTCGCTGTCGGCCCACCCGATCCTGCCGATCGAAGCCTGCGAAAGCGCCTACTACCTGCGCATCCAGGCCAAGGATCACCCGGGCGTGCTGGCCCAGGTGGCGAGCATCCTTTCCGAGCGCGGCATCAATATCGAATCGATCATGCAGAAGGAAGTCGAGGAACAGGACGGCCTGGTGCCCATGATCCTGCTCACTCATCGAGTGATCGAGCAACGCATGAACGACGCCATCACCGCCCTGGAAGCCTTGCAGGATGTGGTCGGCAACGTCGTGCGTATCCGCGTCGAACAACTCAACTGACAACTGCGGCAAGCGGCAAGCTGCAAGCGGCAAGATCACCGCGGGACTGCGGTGACTTGCAGCTTGAAGCTTGAAGCTTGAAGCTCAAACCGAAGGTTTGCAAAAATGCGCTACATCAGTACCCGCGGCCAGGCACCGGCCCTGAACTTTGAAGACGTGCTGCTGGCTGGCCTTGCCAGCGACGGCGGCCTGTACGTGCCGGAAAACCTGCCGCGTTTCACCCAGGAAGAAATCGCTTCCTGGGCCGGCCTGCCGTACCACGAGCTGGCCTTCCGGGTGATGCGCCCGTTCGTCACCGGCAGCATCGCCGATGCTGATTTCAAGAAGATTCTCGAAGAAACCTACGGCGAGTTCGCCCATGCCGCGGTTGCACCGCTGCGTCAGCTGAACAGCAACGAATGGGTGCTGGAGCTGTTCCATGGCCCAACCCTGGCGTTCAAGGACTTCGCCCTGCAACTGCTCGGCCGCCTGCTTGATCATGTGCTGGCCAAGCGTGGCGAGCGCGTCGTGATCATCGGCGCCACCAGTGGTGATACCGGTTCCGCCGCCATCGAAGGCTGCCGCCGTTGCGACAACGTCGATATCTTCATCCTCCACCCGCACCAGCGCGTGTCGGAAGTTCAGCGCCGGCAGATGACCACCATCTTCGGCGAGAACATCCACAACATCGCCATCGAAGGCAACTTCGACGACTGCCAGGAAATGGTCAAGGCCAGTTTCGCTGACCAGGGCTTCCTCAAGGGCACCCGCCTGGTGGCAGTGAACTCGATCAACTGGGCGCGGATCATGGCCCAGATCGTTTACTACTTCCATGCAGCCCTGCAGTTGGGCGGCCCGGCGCGTTCAGTGGCGTTCTCGGTTCCGACCGGCAACTTCGGCGACATCTTCGCCGGCTACCTGGCGCGCAACATGGGCCTGCCGATCAGCCAGCTGATCGTCGCCACCAACCGCAACGACATCCTGCACCGCTTCATGAGTGGCAACCAGTACGTCAAGGAAACCTTGCACGCAACCCTGTCGCCGTCCATGGACATCATGGTTTCGTCGAACTTCGAACGCCTGCTGTTCGACCTGCACGGTCGCAATGGCGCGGCTATCGCCGGGCTGATGGACAACTTCAAGCAGGGCGGCGGTTTCAGCGTCGAACAGGATCGCTGGACCGAAGCGCGCAAGCTGTTCGATTCGTTGGCGGTCGATGATGCGCAAACCTGCGAAACCATCGCCGACGTCTTTGCCCAGACCGGTGAGGTGCTCGACCCGCACACCGCGATCGGCGTCAAGGCCGCACGCGAGTGCCGCCGCAGCCTGGACACGCCGATGGTGGTGCTGGGCACTGCGCACCCGGTCAAGTTCCCGGAAGCGGTGGAGAAGGCCGGTGTCGGCAAGGCTCTGGAACTGCCGGCGCACCTGACTGACCTGTTCGCCCGCGAAGAGAAGTGCACGGTACTGGCCAATGACCTGAAAGCCGTTCAGGCTTTCGTCAGCCAGCACGGTAATCGCGGCAAACCGCTCTGATCGACTGATCGGCACAACAAAGCCCGTCTCTGACGGGCTTTTTTATTTCTACACTGGCAATGGTTTGCAGCAACGGATCAAGGGTATCAATGAGCACCGGACATCGACGCACAACAGGGCTGTTGCTGGCCTGCCTGTTCTGGCTGGGTATCGGGCCCTGGGCCCAGGCCGCCCAGAGCCTGCCCTTTACCCTGGTACCGCCGTTCACCGAGCTTGGGCCGATGCCATTGACCGCGGCCCAGCAACAATGGCTGGGCCCGGCGCGGGTGTTGCGGGTCGGTATCTCGTTTGCCGACTACGAGCCGGTGGACATCACCATCGACCGCAACCGCTACCAGGGCATCAGCGCCGACTACCTGAGCCTGGTTGCCGAACGCCTGGGGGTGAAAACCCAGGTGCTGGCCTTCGCCAAGCGCGAGGAGGCGATCGAGGCCTTGCGCCATGGCGACATCGATGTCCTGACCAGCGCCAACGGCTTTGAACGCAGCGTGGCGGGCCTGGCGTTCTCCGACGATTACATTCCGGACCGCTCCATGGTCGTGGTGCGTGGCGGCGCGCCGGTGCCGCCAAAGTCGCTGGCGGGGAAGAAAGTGGTCCTGCTCGACGGTTATGCCGACACCCGGGTCATGCACCAGGTTTATCCCGACAGCCAGGTGCTGCTGGCGCCCAACCTCAGCAGTGCCCTGGAGGCGCTCAACCAGGGGGAAGTGGATGCGTTTGTCGGCAACGAGATCATCATCCGCGCCTTCAACGCGCTGCGTCCGTACCTGGGCCTGCAGGTGGTCGGCCCCAGCGCCTTGCCGCCGATTGGCTTCGCCTTTGCCGTGCGTGCCGAAGACCGGCTACTGCAGGAGATGTTCAACCAGGCGCTGGCCAGTATCGAGGAGTCGGTGCGCCGCGAAATTCTTGGCCGCTGGACCTCCGGCCTGGGCTCGGACGTGGCTCATCACCGGGTCGAGCTGAGCGTCGCCGAGCGCCGCTGGATCGCCAGCCATCCGCGGGTGACCGTGGTTGGTAGCCAGTATCCGCCTTACCTGTTCCGCACTCGCCAGGGCGCCTGGGTGGGGCTTAACAGCGATGTGCTGGCGACCATTGCGCAGATGACGGGCCTGCAGTTTGACTATGCGCCGTCCGAATCGATTGCCCAGAGCCTGGAGCTGCTCAGGAGCGGGCAGGCCGACATGAGCACAACCCTCAGTGAAACCGCGGAGCGCCGCAAGTTTCTCGGGTTCACTCATTCCATTGGCGGGCAGAGCTGGGTGTTCATCGTTCGTGCGCCGCAACTGGGCCTGGCGTCGCTGGACGAACTGGCCGGGCAGACCCTGGCACTGCCGGCGCAGCATGCGCTGGAGAGCACCCTTCGCGAGGATCACCCGGGTATTCGCCTGTTGTTGGTGGACTCGCTGGAGCAAGCCCGGGAAAAGGTCCGCAACGGCGAAGCCCTGGCCACCATCGACAGCGAAATCGGCGCCTACAGCGTGATCGGCAACGACCCGGTGCTCAAGGTCGGGCGTGGAGTCGAGGGCAAGTGGGCACCGGACCGGTTCTCGGTACGGCGCAGCGCTCCGGAGCTGGAAAGCATCCTCAACAAGGCTCTGGAAGCCTTCCCGGTTGCCGAGTTGCGCACCGTGCGCATGAAGTGGCTGGGCGCGCTGGCGCCACCCGCGCCGGCCTGGCAGCGGATTGCGCCATGGATCTACTGGACCGTGGCGGCAGCGGTGCTGTTCGGGCTGGTGTCGCTGGTCTGGAGCAGTCGCCTGCGCGCGCAGATCAACCAGCGGCAAAAGGCTGAGCAAGCCCTCAACGACCAGTTGGCGTTCAAGCGTGCACTGCTCGACGGGATCCCCAACCCGATCTACGTGCGCGACCTGGAAGGGCGGCTGATCACCTGCAACAAAAGCTACGAACAGGCCTTCTCGATGCGCCTGGAAGATGTCAAGGGCCGGCGGCTGACAGACATCGATGTCATTCCCGAGGCGCTGGCCAGGCAACTGCATGCCGATTACCTGAGCCTGCTCGAAGATCCGCAACCGGTGTTCGCCGACCGCTGTATCGAGTTTGACGGCCAGCGCACCGATGCCTACCAGTGGACCGTGCCGTTCTACAGTGCCGACGGGCAGCTGCAAGGCCTGCTGGGGGGCTGGATCGACATCACCGAGCGCAAGCAACTGGAGGTGGCGCTGGTCGAAGCCCGGCAGCAGGCCGAGCAGGCCAACCAGGCCAAAAGTACCTTTCTGGCGACCATGAGCCACGAGATTCGCACGCCCATGGCGGTGATCATCGGCCTGCTCGAACTTGAGCGGGAAACCACCCTGGACCGCGGCGAGCAGCCGTCCCGGCGGCTGGAAGCCGCCCATCAATCAGCCCGTGAGCTGATTGCGCTGATCGGTGACAGCCTCGACCTTGCCCGGATCGAGGCCGGCAGCCTGCAGCTCGAGCCCCAGGCCCGGGCACTGGCGCCGTTTCTCAAGGCTATCGTCGAGCAGTTCCAGGCCCAGGCCCTGGCTCAGGGCCTGGACTTGCGCCTGCAACTGGCCAGCGAGGCAGAAGGGGTGTACTGGTTCGACCCGCTGCGCTTGCGCCAGGTGCTGACCAACCTGCTGGGCAACGCCCTGAAATTCACCCACCTGGGCCTGGTAGAGCTGCAGGTCAGCTGCACGGGCTGCGACAGTTTGCAGGGCATTGGCTTGCGCCTGTGTGTGCGTGACACCGGCATCGGTATCAGCGAGCAACAGCAAAGCGCGCTGTTCCAGCCCTTTGCCCAGGCAGGCGCAGGTGCCGAATATGGCGGCTCGGGCCTGGGCCTGAGCATTTGCCGGCAGTTGGTCGAGTTGATGGGCGGCAACATTGCCCTGCGTAGCGTGCCGGGCAAGGGTACCGAGGTCAGTGTCGAGCTGACCCTCGAAGCGCTGGCTGCCGAGCCTGTAGCGCCAGCGCCGACGCGTGGGCTGGCGGGCGGGCCGGCGCGGCGGATTCTGGTGGTTGATGACCTATCGGCCAGCCGCTTGGTGCTCAGCCAGCAACTGGAATTCCTTGGCCATGAGGTGCTGGCTGTGGAGAACGGCCAGAGTGCTTTGCAGGCCTGGCAGGACGGCGATTTCGACCTGGTGCTCAGCGATTGCAACATGCCGGTGATGAACGGCTATGCGCTGGCCCGTGGCATCCGCCGCCTGGAGCACGACAGCCAGCGCCCAGCCATCGCCATCGTTGGCTGCACCGCCAACGCTATGAAAGAGGAGCGCGCCCGCTGCCTGGAGGCCGGCATGGATGAATGTCTGGTCAAGCCGGTTGCGCTGGCCCAGCTTGTCGCGGTGATCGACAGGCTGGCCGCGCGGCCCAGCTTCAGGATGGACACCCTGCAGAAGATGACCCAGGCCAACAATGCGGTACTGCGGCGCATGCTTGAGGAGTTGCGCAAAAACCTGCGGGAAGAGTCCGCTTTGCTCGCCTCTGCCGTCCAGACCCAAGGCTGGGAAGCCATTGGCGTGGCATTGCACCGCCTCAAGGGCGTCGCCTGCCTGATTGATGCGCTGCCCCTGGCGCAGGCGTGCGCGCAACTGGAAAAGGCCAGCCAGGTGCGCTCGACGCAGGCTGCCGACCCGGGATGGGCAGCATTGCAGGCGGCAATCGACCAGTTGAATCAGGACATTGAACAAGAGCTGTGGAAAATGTCACCTCAACTTTAGGACATGTCCTATGGGCGTCCTAGGTCAATTTTCCTAGAGTTGCACAGTGCTGTCGTTCAGATCGGCTACTGCGGGGAAATTTTCATGCGCTCACTTAAGGTTCTGATTCTCGAGGATCATCCTTTCCAACTGATGGCCTTGCATCAGATGCTCAATGCCAATGGCGTCTTCGATGTGCTGACGGCAGAGTCGGTCGACGGCGCACGGCAGACGCTGTCCCGGCGCGGGCGGGTCGATATCGCCATCTGCGACCTGCACATGGACGGCCAGGACGGCCTGGAGCTGATCCGTCACCTGGCTGACAGCGGCCTGGCGGCGGCCTTGATTATCCTCAGCAGCGCCGAACGTGGTGTGCTCGATAGCGTTGCCGACCTGGCGCGACAGTTGGGCTTGCGGGTGCTCGGCAGTCTGCAGAAGCCGGCTTGCAGCGTTTCCCTGCACAAGCTGATGCGCCGCTACCTCGACGAGCCCGGCGATTCGCCCCAGGCGCTCGCCGCACCGGCCCATGCCGAGCTGTTGGCCATGTCGCCTGCCGAGTTGGCGCAGAGCCAGGCGCAGTGGCAGGCCCATTACCAGCCCAAGGTGGCTTTCGACGGTGCCCTGGTCGGGGTGGAGGCGTTGGTACGTTGGCAACACCCGAGCCTTGGCTTGCTTAGCCCGGCGCAGTTCTTCCCCTTGATTGAAGGCGCCGGGTTGCTGGAGGCACTCAGCTGGCACGTACTCGACCAGGCCCTGGCGTTCAGTGCCCAGGCCAGGCTCGCCAGTGGCCAGCCATTACCCGTGGCGGTCAACATCGCCCCGCTGATGCTCACCCGCGATGATTTCGCCGCGCAGGTCGTCGCGGCCCTCAAGCGCCATGACGTGCCGGCCAGCGCCCTGACCCTGGAGGTCATCGAAACCCACAGCTGCCAGCTCGACAGCAACCAGCTCGAAGGGCTGTTGCACCTGCGCATCCAGGGCTGCCAACTGTCGATCGATGATTTCGGCATGGGCGTGTCCAATCTGCAGCGCCTGCTCGAACTGCCATTCAGCGAGTTGAAACTGCCCAGCGAGTTTGTCCGGGGCATGGCCGATGATGGCCGTAAGGCGGCGGTGGTGGCGGGGGCGCTGATCATGGCCCGGCGCATGGACCTGAACGTGGTGGTCGAGGGCGTCGAGACGGTGGATGACCTGATGGCGATCAAGGCCCTGGGCAGCCCGATCATGCAGGGCTATTTCATTGCCCGGCCGATGGCGGGGCAGGACCTGCGCCGGTGGATGCTCGAGCGTGAGCCGGCCGAGGCCAGGCTGCGGCGCAGGGCGTGAACAGCCTTCAGCCCAGGCCGTGCTCCTGCAAATAGAGGTACAGCGCGGCGTCATTGGCCAGGCCCAGCTTGCGCATGGCACTGACCTTCTGGCTGCTCACTGTCTGCTTGCTGCGGTTGAGCAGGGTGGCGATCTGGCCGACCGTGTGGCCGCCGGCGAGCAGGCGGGCGACTTCCAGCTCGCGCGGCGACAACGCCGTCTGGTCGCGAGCCAGGTCTTCACGCACGGCACCGTCCTGCAACAGCAACTGCTGCACCGAATCGGCCAGGTAAATCTTGCCGCTGCGCAGGCGGGCGATGGCCTGGGGCAATTCGTCGGCCAGGCTGGCCTTGCTCAGCAGGCCATTGACGCCCAGGGCCAGCATGGCCCGGAACAGCCCGGCATTGTTGAGCATGGTCACCACCAGCAGCGGCAACTGCGGATGGTGCCGGCGCAGTTGTTCGAGCAGCTTCAAGCCATCGTTCTGCTGCTCCAGCGGCATCATGAAGTCGGTCACCAGCACGTCGCATTCCAGGCTTTGCAGCAGGGTCGTGAGCTCCAGCGGGCCGCCGGCTTCGCCCACTACGCGAATGCCCGGAAGCTGCTCGAGCACGGCGCGCAGGCCGATGCGAAAGATCGGGTGGTCATCGGCCAGGATGATGCGCAGTTCACTGGGGGCAGGGGCTGTCACAGGCAGGCTCCGCTCAACGTGCTGGATTTCAATCTGTCATTTTTGCCGGGCATGCTGGGTAAAGGAAATCGCACTGAGAGAACTTTTCCGGCTGCCTCAGGGTCAGTGAAAGACCCCTTCTCGACAGGTAGGTGAACAATGAATGAGATGGAATGTATCAGATTGTTGCTTGGTCAAGCATTGGCACCGTACCGGGTCAGGCTGGTGCGCCTGAGCACCGGCTGTGATTTCGACCTGCGCCTGACCGACGAAACCAACCGCAGCGTGCTGCAGCGCACGGTCAAGCCCAGCCAGTTGCAGGACCAGCGCCTGCTGGTCGACCTGGTCGATGGCTTGCAGCGTGACCTGCTGATTGTAGAGGGCCGCCTGCAGCCTTGCGTCATCGCGGCGCAGCGCCATCTGCAGCAAGGCCGCTCGATCAGCGCCGGGGTGTGACGGAACCTTTGCCGGGCAAGGCAATCAGACCTAACAAGGACAGCTGATCGGGATTTTGCTCCGATGTCGTGAAGCTGTCGTGCGAAGCCCTATGGGCTTTTGTTTAGCCCCGGGCGGCCTCCCCACCGTTCGGGGTTTCTTTTTGCCTGCGATCGGGCCTCAGGGGTGCTCGCCAAACAGGTGCAGGCTGTCGTGCAGGTACTGTTCGCGCATTTGCGGCGCCAGCCACTGGGCGTACAGGTCGGGCAAGGTGTCGTTGCGCAGCGGCAGTAGCAGTTTGTTGATATGGCTGATGGCTTCGCGCCCCAGCGGCGTGTCGGAGCAGCCGACCCGCAGCAACTGGTACTGCTCGACTCCCTGGATCGGGTAGAAGGCATAGTCGTCGCTGGGCCAGCCTTGCTGTTGCAGCAGGTAGCGCACTTCCGGCCAGTAGCCGAGCACTAGTTGCAGGCGGTCATGCTGCTGCATTTGCAGCAGGCTGGTCACTGCGTCATTGCCGTAGTGGCGGCTGAGGGTAGTGTCGGGCAGGGTCTTGAGCAGTTCATCAACCGCCGGGCTGTAGCTGCGCTGAGCCACCACACCCAGCTTGAGCGCGGTACTGCCGAGCAGCGTCTGCAGGTCGACCTGCTGGTTGTGCAGGTAGGGGTCAAGCAGGTGCTGGTCCTTGCGCCGGACCACCAGGCCGCTGCTGAGCACGCCCAGGCTGGGGATCGAGAAATGCACATAGCGCGCTCGCTCCGGGGTCCACAGCAGGGTCGGGTCGCAGGTGAAGGTGGGCGCCTGGAGCATCTGGATGCCGCGGGCGCGGTTGACCCGGACGATGCTGTGATCGTATTCGGGCATCTGTTCGATCAGCAGCGGCAGCAAGCGGTCGATCACCCCCTGGCCCTTGCCGGTGCCTTCGAAAATGGTCAGCGGCGGCAAGTCGCGCAACAACCAGAACAAACGCTCCTTGGCCGAGGCCGGAGCGGGCAGGCCCAGGCAAAGCAACAGACCTAGCAACAGCGGCAATCCACGACGCATGCTCGCTTGCCAGTGATGGGTCATGTCCAGGTCTCCACCGTTGCCACGCAACTTGAGTAGTGCCGTGTTCAGACTGCGCCTTGCGTGCGTAGCCGGGCAATCGCAGCTGTGTCATAACCCAGCCCGGCCAGTACCTGCTCGGTGTGGGCTCCAAGCTCCGGCCCGACCCATTCGCTGGAGCCGGGGGTGTCCGAGAGCTTGGGGACGATTCCCGGCATCTTGAACGGCGTGCCGTCGGGCAGCTTGGCTTGCAGGAACATCTCGCGGGCGAGAAATTGCGGGTCGCTGAACATATCTTCGGCACTGTAGATGCGGCTGGCCGGTACCTGGGCCTCATTGAGCACCTGCATCAGCGCATCCAGTGGCAAGGTCCGCGCCCAGCGGTCGATCACCCCGTACAACTCATCGCGGCGCAGGTCGCGGCCGTCATTGCTGGCGAGCGCCGGATCGTCGGCCAGGTCATCGCGGCCGATGGCCTGCATGAAGCGCTTGAAGATCGCATCGCCATTGGCGCCGATCTGCACGTGCTTGCCATCGACGCTGGTGTGGATGGAGGAGGGGGTGATGCCGGGCATGATGTTGCCGGTACGCTCGCGGATAAAGCCGAACACGTCGAACTCCGGCACCATGCTTTCCATCATGGCGAAGATCGCCTCATACAAGGCGACATCCACCACCTGGCCCTGGCCGCCGTTGACTTCGCGATGACGCAGGGCCATCAACGCCCCGATCACGCCCCACAAGGCCGCAATCGAGTCACCGATGGAGATGCCGGTACGCACCGGCGGGCGGTCCTCGAAACCGGTGATGTAGCGCAGCCCGCCCATGGATTCGCCGACGGCGCCAAACCCCGGCTGGTCTTTCATCGGCCCGGTCTGGCCGAAGCCGGACAGGCGCACCATCACCAGCTTCGGGTTGAGGGCGTGTAGCACGTCCCAGCCCAGGCCGAGTTTTTCCAGCACCCCGGGGCGGAAGTTCTCGATCAGGATGTCGGCCTCGGCCAGCAGCTTCTTGAGAATATCCAGCCCTTCGGCATGCTTGAGGTTGAGCGTGAGCGACTGCTTGTTGCGGGCCTGGACGAACCACCACAGCGACGTGCCTTCGTACAGCTTGCGCCACTTGCGCAGCGGGTCGCCGCCATCGGGCGACTCGACCTTGATTACCTCGGCGCCGAATTCGGCGCAGATGCGCGAAGCGAACGGGCCGGCGATCAGGGTGCCGAGTTCGATGACTTTGAGGCCGGCGAGAGGTTTGCTGGGCGTAGGCATGAGGCGTCCGTGGCAGCGGGTCAGGGCCCCCGTTTTTATCATAGCTGGGCGCGCCCAGATACTGCTGCGGCGCAAGGAACATGCGGATCGGTTAGACTGGGCGACTTTCCTTGCCGCAAGAAGCCCGTCCATGGCCCAGCCATCCACCACCTACAAGTTTGAACTGAACCTCACCGACCTTGACCGCGGCGTGTACGAAAGCGTCAAGCAGACTATCGCCCGTCACCCGTCGGAAACCGAAGAACGCATGGCCGTGCGTCTGCTGGCCTACGCCCTGTGGTACAACGAGCAACTGTCTTTTGGCCGCGGTCTGTCGGACGTGGACGAAGCGGCGGTGTGGGAAAAAAGCCTGGACGACCGCATCCTGCACTGGATCGAAGTCGGCCAGCCCGATGCCGATCGTCTGACCTGGTGCTCGCGTCGCACCGAGCGCACCAGCCTGCTGGCCTATGGCAGCCTGCGCGTGTGGGAAACCAAGGTGCTGCCGGCGGTCAAGAACCTGAAAAACCTCAACATCGCCGCCGTGCCCCAGGAAGTTCTGGAAACCCTGGCCAAGGACATGCCGCGGGCGATCAAGTGGGACGTGATGATCAGCGAAGGCACGGTGTTCGTCACCGACGATCGCGGCCAGCACGAAGTCCAGCTGCAATGGCTGATGGGCGAGCGCTGATCGCGCGTCCTTTCAAGCCGAACATCCCTGATTGACGAGAAGCCCCAACGCCCCATGCGTATCGATCCCCGCCCGTTGCCGTCCACGTTGCCCTTTCTCGGCGACCTGCCACCCTTGCTGACCCGCCTGTATGCCGCCCGTGGCGTGCAATCGGCAGCCGAGCTGGATAAGAGCCTGGCGCGCCTGCTGCCTTACCAGCAGCTCAAGGGCATCGAGGCGGCAGTCGACCTGCTGGTGACGGCACTGGCAGAACGCCAGCGCATCCTTATCGTCGGCGACTTCGATGCCGATGGCGCCACCGCCAGCACCGTCGGCCTGCTCGGCCTGCGTCTGCTGGGTGCTGCCCATGTTGATTACCTGGTGCCCAACCGCTTCGAGTACGGCTATGGCCTGACTCCGGAGATTGTCGAAGTGGCCTTGCAGCGCCAGCCGCAATTGCTGATCACCGTCGACAACGGCATTTCCAGCGTCGAAGGCGTGGCCGCCGCCAAAGCTGCGGGATTGAAGGTCCTGGTGACCGATCACCACCTGCCTGGCCATGAGCTGCCGGCGGCCGACGCCATCGTCAACCCCAATCAGCCGGGCTGCGAGTTCCCCAGCAAGGCGCTGGCCGGGGTCGGGGTGATTTTCTATGTGCTGATGGCCTTACGCGCGCGGTTGCGCAGCCTCGGTCACTACGACAACGCGCCGCAACCGAACATTGGCGAGCTGCTTGATCTGGTGGCCCTGGGCAGCGTCGCTGACGTGGTGCCGCTGGATGCCAACAACCGCATCCTGGTGCACCAGGGCCTGGAACGCATCCGTGCCGGACGGGCTCGGCCGGGGCTCAAGGCCATTCTTGAAGTGGCCCGCCGCGATCACGCGCGCATCACCTCCACCGACCTTGGCTTTATTCTCGGCCCACGGCTCAATGCGGCCGGGCGCCTGGACGACATGAGCCTGGGCATCGAGTGCCTGCTCAGTGACGATGCCAACCTGGCTCGGGAAATGGCCGGCCAGCTCGACGAACTGAACCAGGACCGCAAATCCATCGAGCAGGGCATGCAGCGCGAAGCCCTGGCCCAGCTCAAGGACCTGCCGCTGGAATCGATGCCGTTCGGCCTGTGCCTGTTCGAGCCGGACTGGCACCAGGGCGTGATCGGCATCCTTGCCTCGCGCCTGAAAGAGCGTTACCACCGCCCGACCATCGCCTTTGCCGATGCCGGCGACGGCATGCTCAAGGGCTCGGCGCGCTCGGTGCCGGGCTTTCATATTCGCGATGCGCTGGATGCCGTGGCGGCGCGCCATCCGCAGTTGATCAGCAAGTTCGGCGGCCACGCCATGGCCGCCGGCCTGTCGCTGCCGGCTGATAACTTTCCGGCCTTTGCCCAGGCCTTCGACGAAGAAACCCGTCGCCAGCTGCGTGAAGAAGACCTCACCGGCCGCTTGCTGTCGGACGGCACCCTGGCGGTCGAGGAGTTCCACCTGGAGCTGGCCCGGGCTTTGCGCAATGCCGGGCCGTGGGGCCAGCACTTCCCCGAGCCGCTGTTCCACGGGGTGTTCCAGCTGGTCGAGCAACGGGTCGTCGGTGAGCGGCACCTGAAGGTGGTGCTCAAGAGCGAATGCGGTTCACTCAAGCTCGATGGCATCGCCTTTGGCGTCGACCGGGAAGTCTGGCCCAACCCCACCGTGCGCTGGGTCGAGCTGGCCTACAAGCTCGACGTCAACGAGTTTCGCGGCCAGGAAAGCGTGCAACTGATGATTGCGCATATCGAGCCGCGCTGATCTCACGGGGCAAAGTGGTCTAGGCTTCGAATGATGGGTCGAAGAACCTGCGGGGAAGATTCTGTAGTCGGCCGGTCAACTACCTGGAGCCTTACCACTTGATTTGAGAGGTGCCCCATGAGCCTGCTGCTTGAGCCGTATACCCTGCGCCAGCTGATCCTGCCCAACCGCATTGCCGTCTCACCCATGTGCCAGTATTCCAGTGTCGACGGCCTGGCCAATGACTGGCACCTGGTGCACCTGGGCAGCCGCGCGGTGGGTGGTGCCGGGCTGATTTTCACCGAAGCCACTGCCGTGACTGCCGACGGGCGCATTACCGCGCAAGACCTGGGCTTGTGGGACGACGCGCAGATCCCGGGGCTGCAACGCATCACCCGTTTCATCACCGCCCAGGGCGCGGTGCCCGGCATTCAGCTGGCCCATGCCGGGCGCAAGGCCAGCACCCATCGGCCGTGGCTGGGCAAGCATGGCAGCGTCAAGGTCGACGATGGCGGCTGGGTGCCAGTGGGGCCCTCGAAAATTGCCTTCGACCCGGAGCACACAGCCCCCAGCGAACTGAACGAAGCGCAGATCGGCGAGATCATCCAGGCCTTTGTCGCCGCTGCCCGGCGCGCCCTTGAGGCCGGTTTCAAGGTGGTCGAAGTGCATGCCGCCCATGGCTACCTGTTGCACCAGTTCCTGTCGCCATTGAGTAACCAGCGCCGCGACCAGTACGGCAGCTGCTTTGAAAACCGCATTCGCCTGACCCTGCAAGTGACCGAAGCGGTGCGCGAGGTGTGGCCAGCCGAGTTGCCGGTGTTCGTGCGGCTATCGGCCACCGATTGGGTCGAGGATGGCTGGAACCCGGATGAGACCGTGGAGCTGGCCAAGCGCCTGCGCAAACTGGGCGTGGACCTGATCGACGTGTCCTCTGGCGGCACCTCGGTAAAAGCCGAGATCCCGACCGGGCCGGGCTATCAGACTCAGTTCGCGGCCAAAGTCCGGGAAGAGGCGGGGATCGCCACCGGGACGGTGGGCATGATCACCGACCCAATGCAGGCTGAAACCATCTTGCGTACCGCGCAGGCCGATATCATCTTCCTCGCCCGCGAATTGCTGCGCGACCCGTACTGGCCGCTGCACGCCGACGACGACCTGGGCGGCAACAAGGCGGTGTGGCCGGCGCAGTATCAGCGGGCTACCAGTCGCGAGCAGCCGATACATGAGTCTGATTTACGCGATTGACTGAATGGCGAGCGCTTCGCGCTCGATCGCAGGCAAGCCAGCGCCCACAGGGTCGGCGTACATAAACCCTCTGTGGGAGCGGGCCTTAGGCATGTGCGGCCTGGCTCAACACATCGCTGACCCACTGGTTGATGCTCTTGTCTGCCAACTCAGCTTTTTGCGCGACGCTGGCATGCAGCGTCGGCTCAAGGCGCAAGCTCAATTTCCCCGAGTAAGCTTTCTGTGGTTCACGTCCCAGGCGCGCGCAGGTATCAAGGTAGTCATCCACGGCTTCTTCGAAGGCGCTGCGCAACTGCGGGACCGATTGCGCGTGAAAGCCGATCACATCGCGTATACCGGCGACATGGCCGATCAGCAATTGGTCTTCATCGCTGTATTCAATACGGGCGGCGTAGCCCTTGTAGTTCATGACATTCATGGGGTCACTCCTGCCTGTTCCAGAAAGTACCGCGCATCGCGGATCTGATAAGGCTTGGCATCTTTATCCGGATGAGGGCGATGGAACGTCGCGATCACACCATTGAGTTCAAAGCGCACGCGTGAACCTCTGCCTTCGATTACCCGGGCTCCCGCACCGACCAACAAAGATTCGATGCGAGCCCATTCCAGATTGCCGGGTATCGGTTTGCTGAAGATTGACTTCAGCCCTGATGTTTATTCATGGTATCAGATTATGATACCGTCTTCGATGCAGCAATGGGATGTCCGTAGGGCGAAGCCGTTATGGATGAAGGAGGTTTCCTGGATTTAGCCCAGTTCCCCCACCGCACGCCACGCCTCATCAATCGCCGCATGGGCATAGGCGCTCCAGGCCGCGTCCGAGTTGGCGATGCTGACCTTGCCCACGGGCTGGCGCGCCAGCTCCATCCACTGCTCGATCTGCGCCGGGTCGTCGTAGAGGGTATTGGTGGAGCAGGCATAACCATGGGGCCAGCGGTTGACCGTGATCGCCAGGATGTCCTTGTTGTGGTCAAAGCCACCAGGACCCAGCATGCGTTGCAACTGCTCGCGCAGCTGGCTTTCCAGTACCTCGAATGAGGTGCCGTACAGGCGCCCGCGTCCGGCACGGGCCTGGTCGCGGCTGCTCATGCCGCTGTCGGGGCTGGTCGGGACAAACACCATGTGCAGGCCGATGGGCTGCGCCGGGTCGCGTGGATGTTCGTAGCCGCCGAGGCTCACCGGGTAGTCGAGCTTGATCCGGCTGTAGGGCTGGGTGGCGGCGTAGATCTCGTGCACGCCAAGCTTCTGGAACGCTTGCCAGTTGCGCACGATGACCTTGGTGTACACCAGCGGGAACTTGACGTTCTGGCTCAGGGCGTGGGCCTGTTCGGCCGACAGGTCGCGCAGCAGGTAGGGGATCATCATGTTGTAGCAGGCCAGGACGCAGTGCTTGGCGCGCACCTTGGCCAGTTGCCCGGCGCGGCTGTAGCCGACATCGACTCCACCCGCGACGTTGCGCACGCTCACCGCCGTGCTGTTCAGGCGCAGGCGCAGCGGTTGCCCGGCGCGGTCGAGCTGGCTGTAGTCGAAATTGGCGAGGACGATGTCTTCCATGCTCTGGCCCGGCGCCACCGATGGCACCAGGCTGCGCACCAGCAGGCGTGCCAGCGAGGCGTTGCCGTCGGGGAAGTGGTAGATGTAGGGCTCTTCCATCTCCGCCTTGGCTTCCTCGCTGAGCGGCGCCAGGTTCATCGCGGCAAAGCCCGGGAAGCCGACAGAGTAGGCGTCGGCAGCGGCGACGGCATCGATGCCCACGGCCATGAAGTCGTTGGTGCGGCCCTGGAAGTACTTGACCGCCCTGGCCGACAGGCCGACGTCCTTGAGCAGGAAGTCGCGGTAGCTGGTGCGCTCCAGATAGGCCGTCTTGTCCTCCAGCGACTTGCCGGCCAGGTAGTCGCGCGGCGCCTGGTGCAGGTCGATCAGCGCCTTGCGGTCGCTTGCGGGCAAGGGGAAGTCATTGATGAAATCGGCAATCGGGCGGGCGTTGAGCTGGCTCGGGGCGATGTCGTCGGCGACCATCGGCGTCGGGTCGCCAGTGACCAGCTTGTCTTCGCCGAAGGTTTCCTGGTCGAAGAACACCGCGCGCGACAGGCCCAGGTCGGGGTAGAAGCTGCGGTCAAAGGCGGTCTCGAAACGCTTGATATCGACGCCAAGCTTTTGCAGCAGGCTGTTGACCTCCTTGCTGTACAGATGGTTGGGCGACTGCAAGGCTTCACTGCCGCCATAACCGAGGATCATCCGCCCACCGGCGCTGAACTCGTTGCGCTTGGCGTGGCCGCCGAAATCGTCGTGGTTCTCGAGGATCAGGATCTTCGCGGCGGGATGTTTCTCGCGATAGAAGAACGCCGCCGCCAGGCCGCTGATGCCGCCGCCGACCACCACCAGGTCGTATTCCTCGCTGATCGGCAGGGCGTCGGTGGCGAAGGTCTTTTTCTCCCAGCCCATCTGGTGCGCAACTTCGAAGGCGCCGACATGGCTGCCCCGCAAACCGGTCAAGGCCGGTGGGTAATAGCGCCCGCTGGGGGCCGCCTGAAGCAGTTGCAGCGGGGTCAGGCCCGCTGCGACGCCGATGGCGACTCCGTTGATGAAGTCGCGTCGGGTGATTTCCATGGGTGTCCTTACCTTAATGTTTGAACATCACATGCCGGACGCAGGTGTAGTCCTCCAGCCCGTACATGGACATATCCTTGCCATAGCCAGACAGTTTCTGACCGCCATGGGGCATTTCGCTGACCAGCATAAAGTGCGTGTTGACCCAGGTACAGCCGTACTGCAGGCGCGCCGAAACGCGATGGGCACGGCCGACGTCGGCGGTCCACAGCGACGACGCCAGGCCGTAGTCGGAATCGTTGGCCCAGGCCAGGGCCTGCGCTTCATCGTCGAAACGGGTTACCGAGACCACCGGCCCGAACACCTCGCGGCGGACGATCTCGTCATCCTGCTGGGCATCGGCCAGCACCGTAGGTTCGAAAAAGAAACCGTCACCGGCCACCGCCTTGCCACCGGTGACCAGGCGAATATGCGGCTGGGCAACCGCCCGTTCGACCATGGCCGCCACCCGGTCGCGGTGCTGGGCGGTGATCAGCGGGCCGAGCTCGGTGTCCGGGTCGTTCTGCAGGCCATGCTTGATGCTGGCCACGGCCTTGCCGAGCTTTTCGACGAATTGCTCGTAGATCCCGCTCTGGGCATAGATGCGGCAGGCGGCGGTGCAGTCCTGGCCGGCATTGTAGAAGCCGAAGGTGCGGATGCCGTCGACCGCGGCGTCGATATCGGCATCATCAAAAATGATCACCGGGGCCTTGCCGCCCAGTTCCATGTGCATGCGCTTCACGCTGTCGGCGGTGCTGGCGATGATGTTGGCGCCGGTTGGGATCGAGCCGGTCAGCGACACCATGCGCACTTTCGGGTGGGTCACCAGCGGCGTGCCGACGCTCGGCCCGCGGCCGAAAAGAATGTTCAGCACGCCGGCCGGCAACAGCTCGCTGGCAAGTTCTGCCAGGCGCAGCGCAGTCAGCGGCGTTTGCTCCGACGGCTTGAGCACCACGGTGTTGCCGGCGGCCAGCGCCGGGGCGATCTTCCAGGCAACCATCATCAGCGGGTAGTTCCACGGCGCGATCGAGGCGACCACGCCCAGCGGGTCGCGACGGGTCATCGAGGTATGCCCCGGCAGGTATTCACCGGCAGCCGAGCCGCCCAGACAGCGGCTGGCACCGGCAAAAAAGCGGAACACATCGGCGATCGCCGGGATCTCGTCATTGAGCGCGGCGGCATAGGGTTTGCCGCAGTTGTCCGACTCCAGGCGGGCCAGCTCTTCGCCGTGGGCCTCGATGGCGTCGGCAAGTTTGAGCAGCAACAGCGAACGCTCTTTGGGCGTGGTCTGCGACCAGCTGTCGAAGGCACGGTCGGCGGCGCGCACGGCAGCATCGACCTGGGCCTCGCTGGCCTCGTTGACTTCCACCAGCACGCTACCCAGCGCCGGGTTGAGCACCGCGTAGCCTGCGCCTTCGCCGTCCACCAGTTGGCCGTTGATCAACATTCGGGTTTGCATGGTCCAGTCCTCCAGGAGTTATTTGCCGCTGCCGGCTACGCTTTCGCCGCCGCGGGTCAGGTAATAGGCGCCGAGGATCGGCAGCATGGTCACCAGCATCACCAACATGGCCACTACGTTGGTGACCGGCACATCGCGCGGCCGGCTTAACTGGTTGAGCAGCCAGATTGGCAGGGTGCGCTCGTGGCCAGCGGTGAAGGTGGTGACGATGATTTCATCGAACGACAAGGCAAAGGCCAGCATGCCGCCGGCCAGCAGTGCCGAGCCGAGGTTGGGCAAAACGATGTAGAGAAAGGTCTGCCAGCCGTCGGCGCCCAGGTCCATCGACGCCTCGATCAGGCTCTTCGAGGTGCGCCGCAGGCGGGCGATGACGTTGTTGTAGACGATCACCACGCAAAAGGTGGCGTGGCCGACGACGATGGTGAAAATGCCCGGCTCGATCCCCAGGGTCTTGAATGCCGAGAGCAGGGCGATGCCGGTGATGATCCCGGGCAGGGCGATGGGCAAAATCAGCATCAGCGAGATGCTCTCCTTGCCGAAAAAGCTGCGCCGGTACAGCGCCGCCGAGGCCAGGGTGCCGAGCACCAGGGCGATCAGCGTCGCCAGGCAGGCGACCTGCAGCGACAGTTTGATCGACTCCAGCACGTCCGGGCGCGCAAACGCCACGCTGAACCACTTCAGGGTCAAGCCCTGGGGCGGAAAGCTGAAGGCGGCGTCCTCGGTGTTGAAGGCATAGAGGAAGATGATCAGGATCGGGAAGTGCAGGAACACCAGCCCGCCCCAGGCCGCCAGGCGCAGGCCGATCGAGGCGCGTTCAGAGTGCATCGAAGGCCCCCAGGCGTTTGACTATGGTCAGGTACACGGCAATCAGCACGATCGGCACCAGGGTAAAGGCGGCAGCCATGGGCATGTTGCCGATGGCGCCCTGCTGGGCATAGACCATGCTGCCAATGAAGTAGCCGGGCGGGCCGACCAGTTGCGGGACGATAAAGTCGCCCAGGGTCAGCGAGAAGGTGAAGATCGAGCCTGCGGCTATGCCCGGCACCGACAGCGGCAGGATCACCTGCATGAAGGTCTGTCGCGGCCGCGCGCCAAGGTCCGCCGAGGCTTGCAGCAATGACGGCGGCAGGCGTTCCAGCGAAGCCTGGATCGGCAGGATCATGAACGGCAGCCAGATGTACACGAACACCAGGAAGCGCCCCAGGTGCGAGGTCGACAGGGTGCTGCCGCCGACCCCGGGAATAGCGAGGATGAACTGCAGCACCGGCCCCAGGTTGAGTTGCTGGACGAACCACTGGGCCACGCCGCCCTTGGCCAGCAGCAGGGTCCAGGCGTAGGCCTTGACGATGTAGCTGGCCCACATCGGCATCATCACCGCGATATAAAAGAACGCTTTGGTCTTGCCGCTGGTGTAGCGGGCCATGTAGTAGGCGATGGGGAAGGCCAGCACGGCGCTAGCCAGCGACACGGCGATGGCCATGCCCAGGGTGCGCAGGATGATGTCGAAGTTCGATGGGTTGAACAGCGCAGCGAAGTTGCCCAGGGTCAGGTCAGGGGTGACCGCCATGGTGAAGTCGTCGAAGGTGTAGAAACCCTGCCACAGCAGGCTCAGCAGCGACCCCAGGTAGATCGCGCCAAACCACAGCAGCGGCGGCACCAGCAGCAGCGCCAGGTACAGGTTGGGGCGCCGGTAGAGCAGGGTCGAGAAGCGCCGCATGACGCCCGGCGCGCTGTTTGCCAGAGCCTGGGTCATTTCAGTGGCCCTCGCCGGGCACGGTTTCCTGCAACGCCGTCATCGCCTCGCGGGCCCAGCGTGCCTGCAGGCGCTGGCCGGGCTGCCAGGGCGCGGCGTGTTCCTGCCACTGGTTGTTGGCCTGGCTGATGCTCAGCAACTGGCCGTTGTCCAGCTGCAGCTCGTAGCGGGTGGCGCTGCCCTGGTACTGGATATCGTGGAGCAGGCCGCTGACCTGGATTTCGTTGCTGGCCGCCGGCTGGTCGCCAAGGCGGATGTGTTCCGGGCGGATCGAGAACGGCAGCTGGCTGCCATTGAGCTGCTGCGCCAATGCGCCGCGCAGCACATTCGAGGTGCCGACGAACTCGGCGACGAAAGTGGTCGCCGGCTTCATGTACAGGTTGCGTGGAGTGTCGACCTGCTCGATGCGGCCGCGGTTGAACACCGCGACGCGGTCCGACATCGACAGCGCCTCGGTCTGGTCATGGGTGACAAAGATGAAGGTGATGCCCAATTGGCGCTGCAGCTTTTTCAGCTCGCCCTGCATTTGCTCGCGCAGTTTCAGGTCCAGCGCTCCCAGCGGTTCATCGAGCAGCAGCACCCGCGGGCGATTGACCAGCGCCCGCGCCAGGGCCACGCGCTGGCGCTGGCCGCCAGACAGTTGCACCGGCCTGCGCTGGCCATAGCCGCCCAGGGCAACCATGGCCAGGGCCTCTTCGGCGCGGGCATGGCGTTCGGCCTTGGCCACGCCCTTGACCTTGAGGCCATAGGCGACGTTGTCGCGCACGTTCATGTGCGGGAACAGCGCGTAGTCCTGGAACACCGTGTTGACGTCGCGCTGGTAGGGCGGCAACCCCGCCGCCTCTTCACCGTGGATGCGGATCGACCCGGCACTGGGTTGCTCGAAGCCTGCAATCAGGCGCAGGCAGGTGGTCTTGCCCGACCCTGAGGGGCCGAGCATCGAGAAGAACTCACCGTCGTGGATGTCGATCGACACCTGGTCAACCGCCCTGACCTCGCCAAAGGTGCGCGAGACATTGGTGAACTGCACTGCAAGGGTCATGGTGCGAAGCTCCAGCAAGAGGGAGCAAGCCCGCGTCTTCAGGTGGGAGCGGGCTTGCCCCGCGATAGGGCCCTAACGGCCGCCCATGATCGCAATATAGTCCTGGGTCCAGCGGCTATAGGGCACGAACTTGCCCCCTTCGGCCTGCGGGGTCTTCCAGAAGGCGATCTTGTCGAACTGGTCGAAACCATTGGTCTTGCAGCCCTCGGCGCCGAGCAGTTCGCTGCCGCTGCAGGCCGCCGGCACCGCGGGCAGCGAGCCGAACCAGGCCGCTACGTCGCCCTGGACCTTGGGCTGCAGCGACCAGTCCATCCACTTGTAGGCGCAGTTGGGGTGCTTGGCCTCGCTGTGCAGCATGGTGGTGTCGGCCCAGCCGGTGGCGCCTTCCTTGGGAATGGTCGAGGCCACCGGCTGTTTGTCGGCTTGCAGGCCGTTGACCATGTAGCCCCAGGAACTGGAGGCGACCACGCCCTCGTTCTTGACGTCACTCATCTGCACCGTGGCATCGTGCCAGTAACGGTGGATCAGCGGATGTTGCTGGCGCAGCAGGTCGAGCACCGCTTGGTACTGGGTTTCGTTCAGTTCATAGGGGTTGTGGATGCCCAGTTCAGGTTTGGCCGACTTCAGGTACAGCGCCGCATCGGCGATGTAGATCGGCCCGTCGTAGGCCTGCACCCGGCCCTTGTTGGGCTTGCCGTCGGGCAGCTCCTGCGGCTCGAAAACCACGCTCCAGCTGGTCGGCGCCTGCTTGAACACCTCGGTGTTGTACAGCAGCACGTTCGGACCCCATTGGTAGGGCGTGCCGTACACCTGTTGGTTGACCACGTACCAGGCGCCGTCCTTGAGCCGCGGGTCGAGGTTCTTCCAGTTGGGGATCAGCGCGGTATTGATCGGCTGCACGCGCTTGCCGGCGATCAGGCGCAGCGAGGCGTCACCGGAGGCGGTGACCAGGTCGTAACCGCCCTTGGTCATCAGGCTGACCATCTCGTCGGAGGTGGCGGCGGTCTTGACGCTGACCTTGCAGCCGGTGTCCTTCTCGAAGCCGGTCACCCAGTCGTAGGCCTTGTCGCTTTCACCGCGCTCGATGTAACCCGGCCAGGCGACGATATCCAGCTGGCCTTCGCTGGCGCCCACGGCTTTCAGGGGTTCGGCGGCCTGCAGGCTGGCGCTGGCCAGCAGGGCGGTGCTCAGGGCGCAGAGCGTGGCGGTCTTGTGCACGAACATGGTGTTCCCTCTTGTTGGAATTATCTCGGGGCGGTGAAAGTGCAGGTATAGCTGGTTTAAGCGTAGGCAACATCTGGAAGCAAATGCATTCAGCTTCGCTTCAGCCTGCGGCAGTACTCTTTGGGCTTCTTTCCTCCCCATGGAGATGCCCCATGAACACCCGCGGCTTGCTTGATCAACTGCTCAAATCCGGCCAGGACCTGCTGCAGAACCAGGGCGGCAAAAGCCCTGCCGGCAAATCCGGCGGCCTTGGCGACCTGCTCGGCGGCAAGGGCGGTGGTGGCCTGGGCAGCCTGCTCTCCGGTGCCGGCGGCGGTGCCCTGGCGGCAGGGGCGATGGGCTTGCTGCTGGGCAACAAAAAGGCTCGCAAGTACGGCGGCAAGGCCCTGACCTACGGCGGCCTGGCGGCCCTCGGGGTGATCGCCTACAAGGCCTACGGCAACTGGCAGGCCAAGCAGGGCACTGCGGTGCAGGGTGAGCCGCAAACCCTCGACCGCCTGCCGCCGGCCCAGGTCGAGCAGCACAGCCAGGCGATCCTCAAGGCGCTGGTGGCAGCGGCCAAGGCCGATGGCCATGTCGATGACCGCGAGCGGGCGCTGATCGAGGGCGAATTCGTCAAGCTGTCCAGCGACCAGGAACTGCAACACTGGCTGCACGCCGAGCTGAACAAACCGCTGGACCCGGCCGACGTCGCCCGCGCCGCCAGCACCCCGGAAATGGCCGCCGAAATGTACATCGCCAGTGTCATGCTGGTGGACGAGGAGCATTTCATGGAGCGTGCCTACCTGGACGAACTGGCGCGCCAGCTCAAGCTTGACCCGGCGCTCAAGAGCGAGCTGGAAAACCAGGTAAAACTTGCTGCCAGTCAATGAAACCGGGCTAATGGCCAGTATCTAGCCCGTTTGGCCCGATCCAGCCGTTAAGTCAGCCGCAAAAGCGCGCAGCCGCTGGGCTATACTCTGCCCATTTTTCCTGCTCGCGTAGAACACTTGAGGGCTGACTGTGAAAAACTGGACCTTGCGCCAACGGATCCTGGCGAGCTTCGCCGTGATTATCGCCATCATGTCGCTGATGGTGGTCGCTGCCTATTCGCGACTGGTGGCCATAGAGTCCGGCGAGGAAGCGGTGCGAACCGACAGCATCCCCGGGGTCTACTACAGCTCCATGATCCGCAGCGCCTGGGTCGACAGCTATGTACTGACCCAGCAGCTGGTGGGCCTGAGTGACCACCGCGAGCTCACCTCGGCCGACATGGAGCTGTACAAGGGCTTTGAAGAGCGCCTCAAACAGCACATGGCCAGCTACCAGGCGACCATTCGCGAGAAGGACGACCAGGCCAGCTTCGACCAGTTCGGCCAGCTCGAAGCGGGCTACCTGAAAGCGGTGGATAGCGTCCTGGAGGCCTACCGCAAGAAGGATTACTCCGAAGCCCAGCGCCTGCTCGCCGAGGTGCTGACCCCGGCCTGGGTCGATGGCCGCAAGCACCTGAACGGGGTGATCGAGCGCAACCGTCATTCGGCCGAATCCGCCACCGACTCCATCGTCAGCGCCGTGGCCACGGCCAAGTTCAGCATGATCGTCTCGCTGTTGCTGGCGATTGTCGCCGCAACCATCTGCGGCCTGGTGCTGATGCGCGCCATCACCGCACCGATGCAGCGTATCGTCCATGCCCTGGACAAGCTCAGCGGCGGCGACCTCAGCGTGCGCCTGAACCTGGACCGCAAGGATGAGTTCGGCGCGGTGGAAACCGGCTTCAACGAAATGATGGGCGAACTGACCAACCTGGTGTCCCAGGCCCAGCGCTCTTCGGTGCAGGTCACCACTTCGGTGACCGAGATTGCCGCCACCTCCAAGCAGCAACAGGCCACCGCCACCGAGACCGCTGCCACCACCACCGAAATCGGCGCCACTTCGCGGGAAATCGCCGCGACTTCCCGCGACCTGGTGCGGACCATGACCGAAGTCACTTCGGCCGCCGACCAGGCCTCGATCCTGGCCGGCTCCGGCCAGCAGGGCCTGGCGCGCATGGAAGAGACCATGCACCAGGTGATGGGCGCGGCCGATCTGGTCAACAACAAGCTGGCGATCCTCAACGAGAAGGCCGGCAACATCAACCAGGTGGTGGTGACCATCGTCAAGGTCGCCGACCAGACCAACCTGCTCTCGCTCAACGCCGCCATCGAGGCGGAAAAAGCCGGTGAGTACGGCCGTGGTTTCGCCGTGGTCGCCACTGAAGTGCGGCGCCTGGCCGACCAGACTGCCGTGGCTACCTACGACATCGAGCAGATGGTTCGCGAGATCCAGTCGGCGGTGTCGGCCGGGGTCATGGGCATGGACAAGTTCTCCGAAGAAGTACGCCGCGGCATGTTCGAGGTGCAGCAGGTCGGCGAGCAACTGACCCAGATCATTCACCAGGTCCAGGCCCTGGCGCCGCGGGTGTTGATGGTCAACGAAGGCATGCAGGCTCAGGCCACCGGCGCCGAACAGATCAACCACGCCCTGGCGCAGTTGGGCGATGCCAGCAGCCAGACGGTCGAATCGTTGCGCCAGGCCAGCTTTGCCATTGACGAACTGAGCCAGGTGGCCACCGGCCTGCGTGGCGGCGTGTCGCGGTTCAAAGTCTGACCTGCCGATGAACGACCTTCAGCCTCGCCGCAACCAGGATGCGGCCTCCCACGGCACCCTGTACCTGGTGTTTCGCATCGGCGACCAGCGCTTTGCCCTGGACGCCCATGAGGTCGCCGAAGTGCTGCCGCGTCTGCCGCTCAAGCCCATTGCCCAGACCCCGGCCTGGGTGGCCGGGGTGCTGGCGCATCGTGGCGCGCTGGTACCGGTGATCGACGTCGGCGCCTTGAGCTTCGGTTTGCCGGCGCCGGTGCGCACCAGCACGCGCCTGGTCCTGGTGCACTACCGTGCCGACCCGTTGCGCCCGCACTTGCGGCTGGGGCTGATCCTCGAACAGGCCACCGATACCCTGCGTTGCGACCCCGCCGAGTTCCAGTCCTATGGCCTGGACAACCAGCAGGCGCCTTACCTGGGGCCGGTGCGCGAGGATGCCCACGGTTTGCTGCAGTGCATCGGTGTGCAGGACCTGCTCAGCGCCGAGGTGCGCCAGCTGTTGTTCCCGCCTGAGCTGGCGGCGAGCGACGAGGGCCTGGCATGAGTGGCGAACAGCGCTTCTTTCGCTTTTTGCAGGATCGGATCGGTCTGGATGTCGCCTCGGTCGGCGCAGCGATGGTCGAGCGCGCCTTGCGTCAGCGCTGCGCAACCCTCGAAGCCCGCGACCTGGATGACTATTGGCTGCGCCTGCAGCAGTCGAGCCAGGAGCAGCAGGCGCTGATCGAGGCGGTGATCGTCCCGGAAACCTGGTTCTTCCGTTATCCGGAGTCGTTCAACGCCCTGGTGACCCTGGCGCGCAAACGCCTGGCCGAGCTCGGTGGCATGCGCCCGCTGCGCATCCTCAGCCTGCCGTGCTCGACCGGCGAAGAGCCGTATTCGATTGCCATGGCCCTGCTCGACGGCGGCTTTGCCGGGCACAGCTTTCGCGTCGACGCTATGGACATCAGCCCCAATTCGATTGATTGCGCCGAACAGGCGCTGTACGGGCGCAACTCGTTCCGTGGCTCGCACCTGGACTTTCGCGAGCGGCACTTCAGCGACAGCGACGAAGGCCAGCGCCTCGATGAGCGGGTTCGCCAGCAGGTCAAGCTGCAGGTCGGCAATGTCCTGGATCCGGCGCTCAAGGCCCGGGAGGGCAGTTACGATTTCGTGTTCTGCCGCAACCTGCTGATCTATTTCGACGTCCCCACCCAGCAGCGGGTGTTCGAGGTGCTCAAAAGCCTGATCCATGAGCAAGGTGTGCTGTTCATCGGCCCGGCCGAAGGCAGCCTGCTGGCGCGCATGGGCATGCGCCCGGTGGGCATTGCCCAATCCTTTGCCTACGTACGCCAGGCTGAAATGCAGCCGGCGCCGCCGAGCAAGCCGTTGGCGATCCCTTTGCCGTTGACAGTGCCGGTGACGGCGGCCAGCGTGCCGCGCCCGGCGTCGGCGCCGCTGACAGTCCGCAAGCTCAAGCCGATTGCGCCGCCGCCGGCGAAGCCCGCCGCGCAGGATGCGGCCAGCCAATTGCTGGCGCAGATCGCCCAACTGGCCAATGCCGGTAGCAGCACCGAGGCCCAGGCCGCGTGTACCCGTTACCTGCAGCAGTATCCGCCCACGGCCCAGGTGTTCTACTGGCTGGGCTTGCTCAGTGATACCGCCGGCGACAGCGGTGAAGCCCTGAGCCATTACCGCAAGGCGCTGTACCTTGACCCCCAGCATCCGGAGGCACTGGTGCACCTGGCCGCGCTGCTGGCTTCGCAAGGTGATGTCGCAGGCGCCCGGCGCCTGCAGGAACGGGCCGCACGGCGCGCTGACCGGGAGTCTGAGCAATGATGGGTGACAACGACGTGCAACTGGTCGCCAGTGACGCCGCCAGCATCGACGATTGCTGGAACCGTATCGGCGTACACGGTGACAAGAGCTGCCCGCTGCTTGATGAACATATTCACTGCCGCAACTGCGACGTCTATGCCGCTGCAGCGACGCGCCTGCTGGACCGCTATTCGTTGTCTCAGGAAGCCCACGAGCAGAGCGAGGCGCCTGAGCAAGCCAGCAGTGGCCGCTCATTGCTGCTGTTTCGCCTGGGCGAGGAGTGGCTGGCGCTGGCCACCCGCTGCCTGGTCGAGGTTGCGCCGCTGCAGCAGGTGCATTCCCTGCCACACCAGCGCTCGCGGGTGCTGCATGGCGTGGCCAATGTACGTGGCGCGCTGGTGCCCTGCCTGTCGCTGGGCGACCTGCTCGGCCTTGAAACCCAGGGTTCGGCGCCAACCTCGGCGCGGATCATGCCGCGCATGCTGATCATCGCCGCTGCCGGCGGCTCGGTGGTGGTCCAGGTCGATGAAGTGGACGGCATCCATGCTCTGGACCCCGTCCGTCTGGGGGCCGAGCAGGGCGAAACGCGTTTTACCGCAGCGGTGCTGCAATGGCGCGGACGCAGTGTTCGCGTGCTGGATGAAGACCAAGTGCTGTCTGCCGTGAACCGGAGCCTGTCATGACCCCAGAGCAAATGCGCGACGCCTCGTTGCTCGAGCTGTTCAGCCTGGAGGCCGAAGCCCAGACCCAGGTGCTCAGTGCCGGGCTGCTGGCGCTGGAGCGCAACCCGACCCAGGCCGACCAGCTTGAAGCGTGCATGCGCGCAGCCCATTCGCTCAAGGGCGCGGCGCGGATTGTCGGCGTCGATGCCGGGGTCAGCGTCGCCCATGTCATGGAAGACTGCCTGGTCGGCGCCCAGGAAGGCCGCTTGCTGCTGCGCCCGGAGCACATCGATGCGCTGTTGCAGGGCACCGACCTGCTGATGCGCATCGCCACGCCGGGCGATGCCAGTATCGACGCCGCGGTGCAGACCTTTCTGGTGCAGATGGCCGCGTTGCTCGACCCAGGTGCACCAGCAGCGCCTGCGATCGCAGCGCCGCCATTGCCGGAACCCGAGCCCGAACCCGAACCACTGGCGGTCGAGCTGCCAAGCGTTGACCCCGAGCCCGAGGTCGAAGCCGCGCCGGTGCGCAGCGGCAAACGCACGACCGAGGGCGGTGAGCGGGTCTTGCGGGTCACGGCTGAGCGCTTGAACAGCCTGCTCGACCTGTCGAGCAAATCGCTGGTCGAAACCCAGCGGCTCAAGCCTTACCTGGCCACCCTGCAGCGCCTGAAGCGCATGCACGGGCAAAGCATCCGCGCCCTCGATGGCCTCAAGCAGCAACTGGAAAGCAGCGGCCAGAGCGCCGAAGTCCAGGACGCTTTGGCCCAGGCCCAGCGTCTGCTCGGTGAGACCCAGCAAATTCTGTTGCAGCAAGCCTCCGATCTCGATGAGTTCGGCTGGCAGGCCAGCCAGCGCGCGCAGCTGCTGTACGACACCGCACTGGCCTGTCGCATGCGTCCGTTTGCCGATGTGCTGACCGGGCAAAGCCGCATGGTCCGTGACCTTGGTCGCTCGCTGGGCAAGCAGGTGCGCCTGGACATCGACGGCGAGAAAACCCAGGTCGACCGCGACGTGCTGGAGAAGCTCGAAGCGCCCTTGACCCACCTGCTGCGCAATGCCGTCGATCACGGTATCGAATCGCCCGAGCGGCGCCTGGTGGCCGGCAAGCCCCTGGAAGGGCAGATCCGCCTGCGTGCCTCGCACCAGGCCGGCCTGCTGGTGCTTGAGATCAGCGACGATGGCGGCGGCGTCGACTTGGCACACTTGCGCCAGAGCATCGTCGAGCGCCAGTTGTCACCGGCCGAAACCGTGGCGCAGATGAGCGAGGCCGAGCTGCTGACCTTCCTGTTTTTGCCCGGTTTCAGCCTGCGTGACCGGGTTACCGAGGTGTCCGGGCGCGGTGTCGGCCTGGACGCCGTGCAGCACATGGTTCGCCAGTTGCGCGGCTCGATCGAGCTGACCCAGACCAGCGGCCAGGGCAGTTGCTTTCACCTCGAAGTGCCGCTGACCCTGTCGGTGGTGCGCAGCCTGGTGGTCGAGGTTGGCGCCGAAGCCTATGCCTTCCCGCTGGCACATATCGAACGCACCCTGGAGCTGCCGGCCGAGGCCATCGTGCAGATCGAGGGGCGCCAGCATTTCTGGCATGAGGGCCGGCATATCGGTTTGGTCGCGGCCAGCCAGTTGCTCAACCGTCCGCCAAGCCAGGGTGAAGGGCAGAGCATCAAGGTGGTGGTGATTCGCGAGCGCGACATGCTCTACGGCGTGGCGGTCGAGCGCCTGATCGGCGAACGGGTGCTGGTGGTGATGCCGCTGGATGCGCGCCTGGGCAAGGTCCAGGATATTTCCGCCGGGGCTTTGCTCGACGACGGCGCGGTGGTGCTGATCATCGACGTCGAAGACCTGCTGCGTTCGGTGGAAAAACTCCTCAGCACCGGCCGCCTGGAGCGTATCGAGCGCGGCCAGCGCAGCGTGCGCGAGGCGGCGCGCAAGCGCGTGCTGGTGGTCGACGACTCGCTGACCGTGCGCGAACTGCAGCGCAAGCTGCTGAGCAACAAAGGCTATGAAGTGGCCGTTGCGGTCGACGGCATGGACGGCTGGAACGCCTTGCGCAGCGAAGACTTCGACCTGCTGATCACCGACATCGACATGCCGCGCATGGACGGTATCGAACTGGTCACGCTGCTGCGGCGCGACAGCCGCCTGCAATCGCTGCCGGTGATGGTGGTGTCGTACAAAGACCGCGAAGAAGATCGTCGCCGTGGACTGGACGCCGGGGCCGACTACTATTTGGCAAAGGCCAGTTTTCACGATGATGCCTTGCTCGACGCCGTCGTCGAGCTGATCGGGGGAGCGCAGGGATGAAAATCGCCATCGTCAACGATATGCCCATGGCCGTGGAGGCCTTGCGCCGGGCGTTGGCATTCGAATCGGCCCATCAGGTGATCTGGGTCGCCAGCAATGGCGCCGATGCGGTCAAGCTGTGTGCCGAGCAGTTACCGGACCTGATCCTCATGGATTTGATCATGCCGGTCATGGATGGCGTCGAGGCCACCCGGCGGATCATGGCCGAAACGCCGTGCGCCATCGTGATCGTCACCGTCGACCGCCAGCAGAACGTCCACCGGGTGTTTGAGGCCATGGGCCATGGCGCCCTCGACGTGGTCGATACTCCGGCCCTTGGCGCCGGCGATCCGCGTGAAGCGGCAGCGCCGCTGCTGCGCAAGATCCTCAATATCGGCTGGCTGATCGGCCAGCAGCGCAGCACCCCGACCCGGGCCATGGCCGCGCCGGTGCGAGAAGCCGCGCAGCGCCAGGGCCTGGTTGCCATTGGTTCTTCGGCGGGCGGCCCGGCGGCCCTGGAAGTGCTGCTCAAGGGCTTGCCGCGCAGTTTTCCGGCGGCCATCGTGCTGGTCCAGCACGTTGACCAGGTGTTCGCCGCCGGCATGGCCGAATGGCTCAGCAGCGCCTCGGGCCTGGCGGTGCGCCTGGCCAGCGAAGGCGAGCCGCCGCAACCGGGGCAGGTGCTGCTGGCCGGCACCAACCACCACATTCGCCTGCTCAAGAACGGCAACCTGGCCTATACCGCTGAGCCGGTAAACGAAATCTACCGGCCCTCGATCGACGTATTTTTTGAAAGCGTGGCCCGCTACTGGCGCGGCGACGCGGTCGGCGTACTGCTCACCGGCATGGGGCGCGATGGCGCCCAGGGCCTGAAGCTGATGCGCCAACAGGGCTTTCTGACCATCGCCCAGGATCAGCAGAGCAGCGCGGTGTACGGCATGCCCAAGGCAGCCGCCGCGATAGACGCCGCCGTCGAAATTCGCCCTCTGGAGCGAATCGCCGCGCGATTGATGGAAATTTTTCCAAAATGACGATATGTATTGAGCCACGCCGGCTGGCCGGCAGTGACCAGGTGACAGCGCATGAATGATTTACCGCTCGACGGTTTTCCGACCATGAATGAAAATTCGGCAATGGTCCTCTTGGTCGACGATCAGGCAATGATCGGCGAAGCGGTGCGGCGTGGCCTGGCTCACGAAGAGAACATCGATTTCCACTTCTGCGCCGACCCGCACCAGGCGGTGGCCCAGGCTGTGCGCATCAAGCCCACGGTGATTCTCCAGGACCTGATCATGCCTGGCCTTGACGGCCTGACCCTGGTGCGCGAATACCGCAACAACCCGGCGACCCAGGACATCCCGATCATCGTCCTGTCGACCAAGGAGGACCCGCTGGTCAAGAGCGCCGCCTTTGCCGCCGGGGCCAACGACTACCTGGTGAAGCTGCCGGACAACATCGAGCTGGTGGCGCGTATCCGCTACCACTCACGCTCCTACCTGACCCTGCTGCAGCGCGACGAGGCCTACCGCGCCCTGCGCGTCAGTCAGCAGCAGTTGCTCGACACCAACCTGGTGCTGCAGCGGCTGATGAACTCCGACGGCCTCACGGGGCTTTCCAACCGTCGCCACTTCGACGAGTACCTGGAGCTGGAATGGCGCCGGGCCATGCGCGAACAGGCGCAGTTGTCGTTGCTGATGATCGATGTCGACTATTTCAAGTCGTTCAACGACACCTTCGGCCACCTGGCCGGTGACGAAGCGCTGCGCAAGGTCGCCGAAGCCATTCGCGCCTCCTGCGCCCGCCCCAGCGACCTGCCGGCCCGTTACGGTGGCGAGGAATTCGCCCTGGTGCTGCCCAACACCTCGCCGGGTGGCGCCCGCCTGGTGGCGGAAAAACTGCGCCAGACCGTGGCGGCGATGAACATCGCCCACACCATGCCCAACGCCGACTCGGTGCTCACCGTGAGTATCGGCCTGGCGACCCTCACCCCGGGTATCGGCAGCCATTGCCGGCAACTGATTTCGGCAGCGGACAAAGGCCTGTACCTGGCCAAGAACAACGGCCGTAACCAGGTCGGGGTGGATTGACGGCAGCTACAAGGGGCAAGCTTCAAGCGGCAAGAAAAACTGCAGCGCCGGGCATTTCTCTGGCCTCTTGTCGCTTGTAGCTTGCCGCTTGAAGCTGTAACTCCGCTATACTCTCCGGCTTTTCTACAGAATACGCACGAGAGCTGCCCGCCCATGGAAATCCAACCGATCCTGAACACCATCAAGGACCTCACCGAGCGCTCCGAGTCCATTCGGGGGTATCTTTGACTACGATCAAAAGCATGACCGCCTGATCGAAGTCAACCGCGAGCTCGAAGACCCGAACGTCTGGAACAAGCCCGAGTACGCTCAGGCCCTGGGCCGCGAACGTGCCATGCTGGCGCAGGTCGTCGAGACCCTGGACAAAATGTCCGGTGGCCTGGCCGACTGCCAGGACCTGCTCGACATGGCCGTCGAGGAAAATGACGAAGGCGCCGCGAGCGACGTCGTGACCGAGCTGCAAGGTCTGGAAGAAAGCCTGGCACAGCTTGAGTTCCGTCGCATGTTCAGCGGCGAGATGGACATGAACAACGCCTACCTGGACATCCAGGCCGGTTCCGGTGGTACCGAAGCGCAGGACTGGGCCAACATCCTCCTGCGCATGTACCTGCGCTGGGCCGACAAGCGCGGTTTCGACGCCACCATCATCGAGCTTTCCGAGGGTGAAGTCGCCGGCATCAAGGGTGCCACCGTGCACATCAAGGGCGAGTACGCCTTCGGCTGGCTGCGTACCGAGATCGGCGTGCACCGCCTGGTGCGCAAGAGCCCGTTCGACTCCGGCGCCCGTCGCCACACCTCGTTCTCGGCGGTGTTCGTGTCGCCCGAGATCGACGACAAGGTCGAAATCGACATCAACCCGTCCGACCTGCGCGTCGACACCTACCGCTCCTCGGGCGCCGGTGGCCAGCACGTAAACACCACCGACTCGGCAGTACGTATCACCCACGTGCCGACCAACACCGTGGTGGCCTGCCAGAACGAACGCTCCCAGCACGCCAACAAGGACACCGCCATGAAAATGCTGCGGGCCAAGTTGTACGAGCTGGAAATGCAGAAGCGCAACGCCGCCTCGCAGGCATTGGAAGACAGCAAGTCGGACATCGGCTGGGGCCACCAGATCCGTTCGTACGTGCTGGATGACTCGCGTATCAAGGACCTGCGTACCGGCGTCGAGCGCAGCGACTGCCAGAAGGTGCTGGACGGCGACCTCGACCAGTACCTGGAAGCGAGCCTCAAGCAGGGGCTGTAAGCCGCACACCACCGCCGCGATGCCCGGCTGCCCGCCGGCATCGCGTGCCCTGCCCGAAAAGGGCAACGAATACCTGATGGAAAGAATGACGACATGAGCGACCTGAAGACCGAATCGCAAGACCTG
This sequence comes from Pseudomonas sp. B21-009, assembly GCF_024749345.1. Lineage (NCBI taxonomy): Bacteria > Pseudomonadati > Pseudomonadota > Gammaproteobacteria > Pseudomonadales > Pseudomonadaceae > Pseudomonas > Pseudomonas sp. B21-009. Next base: position 1,254,636 of record NZ_CP087199.1, read on the forward strand.
CAACAGGAAGAAAACAACCTGATCGCGCTGCGCAAGGAAAAACTTGCTGCCGAGCGCGCCAAGGGTAACGCCTTCCCCAACGACTTCCGCCGTGACAGCTACTGCAACGACCTGCAGAAACAGTATGTCGACAAGACCAAGGAAGAGCTGGAAGCTGCAGCGATTCCGGTCAAGGTTGCCGGGCGCATCATGCTCAACCGTGGCTCGTTCATGGTGATCCAGGACATGACCGGGCGCATCCAGGTCTACGTCAACCGCAAGACCCTGCCGGAAGAAACCCTGGCCGCGGTCAAGACCTGGGACCTGGGCGACATCATCGCCGCCGAAGGTACCCTGGCGCGCTCCGGCAAGGGCGACCTGTACGTCGAAATGACCAGCGTGCGCCTGCTGACCAAGTCGCTGCGCCCGCTGCCGGACAAGCACCACGGCCTGACCGACACCGAGCAGCGCTACCGCCAGCGCTACGTCGACCTGATGGTCAACGATGAAACCCGCCACACCTTCCGCGTTCGCTCGCAGGTCATCGCCCACATCCGCAACTTCCTGATGGCCCGCGACTTCCTCGAAGTCGAGACGCCGATGCTGCAGACCATTCCTGGTGGCGCCGCAGCCAAGCCGTTCGAAACCCACCACAATGCCCTGGACATGCAGATGTTCCTGCGCATCGCCCCGGAGCTGTACCTCAAGCGCCTGGTGGTCGGTGGTTTCGAGAAGGTCTTCGAGATCAACCGCAACTTCCGTAACGAAGGCGTTTCGACCCGGCACAACCCCGAGTTCACCATGCTCGAGTTCTACCAGGCCCACGCCGACTACGAAGACAACATGGACCTCACCGAGGAGCTGTTCCGTGAACTGGCCCAGCTGGTTCTGGGCAGCACCGACGTGCCGTACGGCGACAAGGTGTTCCACTTCGGCGAGCCGTTCGTGCGCCTGTCGGTGTTCGACTCGATCCTCAAGTACAACCCCGAGATCAGCGCCGCCGACCTGCAGGACATCGACAAGGCCCGCGAGATCGCCAAGAAAGCCGGCGCCAAGGTGCTCGGCTTCGAAGGCCTGGGCAAGCTGCAGGTGATGATTTTCGAAGAGCTGGTCGAGCACAAGCTCGAGCAGCCGCACTTCATCACCCAGTACCCGTTCGAAGTCTCGCCGCTGGCTCGTCGCAACGACGACAACCCGAACGTCACCGACCGCTTCGAGCTGTTCATCGGTGGCCGTGAAATCGCCAACGCCTACTCCGAGCTCAACGATGCCGAAGACCAGGCCGAGCGTTTCATGGCCCAGGTGGCCGAGAAAGACGCCGGTGACGACGAAGCCATGCACTACGATGCCGACTTCGTCCGTGCCCTGGAATACGGCATGCCGCCAACCGCCGGTGAAGGCATCGGCATCGACCGTCTGGTGATGCTGCTGACCAACTCGCCATCGATTCGCGACGTCATCCTGTTCCCGCACATGCGCCCACAGGCCTGAGCGAACTGAACAAGCCGCCTTCCGGGGCGGCTTTTTCATGCCTGGAAGAAATTCATCGATCGGATCCAACGTTTGGGGTAGACCAGCAGTGACTCCTGCAATGACTCAACAAGGCGCCGCCTGCGTGGCTACAGCGGTGGCCGAAAGCGTGCAGTACCAGGGCCGCAAGGCCAGCCGCGAAGGCAGCGAGCAGCGCCGCCAGCAGATCCTCGACGCGGCCATGCGCATCGTTGTGCGTGATGGCGTGCGCGGCGTGCGCCACCGCGCGGTGGCGGCCGAGGCCGGCGTGCCGCTGTCGGCGACCACCTATTACTTCAAGGACATCGAAGACCTGCTCACCGACACCTTCGCCCAGTATGTCGAACGCAGCGCGGCCTACATGGCCAAGCTCTGGGAGAACACCGAGGTGGTGCTGCGCCAGTTGCTCTCCCAGGGCGATGGCAGCCCGCAGTGGCGGGCGCGCCTGGCCGATGAAGTAGCGAAGATGACCACCGACTATGTGCAGCGCCAATTGCATAACCGCCGCGACTTTCTGATGGCCGAGCAGGCCTTTCGCCAGGAGGCGCTGCTGTGCCCGCGCCTGGCCGAGCTGGTCAAGCTGCACGAGCAGATTCTGCTGCGCGGCGCCGTGCAGATGCTGCAGGTGGTAGGCTCACGTCAGCCACAACAGGATGCCCTGGTGTTGACGGCGATTATCGAGCAGATGGAATATCAGGGCCTGCTCGACGCTGAACAAGCCCAGGCTGAAGCGCCGATGCTCGCTATTCTTACCCGGTACCTGCATCTGGTCTTGGCGTCGGTGTAAGGCGCGAACCTATTTCAAGGAGAGGTTGATGAAAGCCAGAACCCTGCTGTTGGCATTGTCGTTCTTGCTGCTTGGCGGTTGTCTGGTCACCTTCAACGAGCCGATTCCGGGCAACAAACCTGCACCCAAGGCCCTGCTCGGCACCTGGACCAGCAAGGACGCCTGGGGCGAGCCGCTGACCCTGCAGATCAGCCGCAGCGGTGGCAACGCCTACAAGGCAGTGGCCATCGGCAAGAACAAGAAGCGCGACGAGTACGCCTTCACCGTGTCCCAGCACGGCAATCGCTGGTACCTCTCGGCCGGCGTGCCCAAGCGTCTGGGCGGCAACTTCCTGATCGGCGGTTTTGAAGTGCTCGATAACAAGGAACTGGTGGTCTACAACCTCGATGTCGAGCAGGTTAACCAGGCCGTGCAGAAGAAAGAACTCAGCGGCCGCAGTATCGAGGTGCCCGAAGAAAACGGCGAAGGGGTTCTAATCGACAGCCCGGCCGAGCGCGTCCTGGCTTACCTGGACGATCCGGCCAACTCCGACCTGTTCATCGAAGTGGCGCGCTTCAAGCGGGCCGGCAAGTAATCAGCGCAATTCAAGGAGTGTAGGGTGGACGAGTACCAGCAGACGATACGTGCCCTGTCTGATCGCATTGTCCTGGCGCAAACGCCCATTCGCGTGCTCGATGCGGTGAAGTGGGACGACAATATCCGCCAGGGTTTCCTCAAGGCCAAGGGCAAGGAGCTGCCAGCGGTAGACCGCGCCTACTACCAGGGCCGGCCGCTGTCGTTCGACTCGGCGGCAGTCAAGCTCGAGTTCCAGAACATCGAGCGCGACATCACCCGCCAGCTTGGCCAGTTCAACCCGGTCGGGCAGATCATGCGGCGCATGTGCAAGGAATACCGCATGGTGGTGCGCATGCTCGAAGCGCGCGGCACCGAGGATTTCGGCCTGATCTCCCAGGAACTGTACGGCGCCGCCTCCGATGCCTTCCATGCCGGTGACCCGACCCTGGCCGACCTCGGCCTGATGCTCTCGGACTACCTGAACAACATCGACGGCCGTGGCGACCTCAAGGACGAGCCGAAGAACCTCACCGCCAAGCAGGCCGTGGAGATGCTGCAGGGCCGCCTGAACAAGGTGTTCAACGAGGCCGAAGACACCATCCGCGTGTTCGAGTCCGACGGTATCGTCGCCGACGCCGCCGCTGGCGCCGACTACATCAAGATCCGCGCCGACGCCATGTTCAACAGCCGCGATGTGCGCGCGCTAGAGGTTCACGAAGGTCTGGTGCACGTCGGCACCACCCTCAACGGTCTCAACCAGCCGATCTGCACCTTCCTGGCCAAGGGCCCGCCCTCGTCGACCGTGACCCAGGAAGGCCTGGCGATCCTCATGGAAGTGATCGCCTTCGCCTCCTACCCCAGCCGCCTGCGCAAGCTGACCAACCGCACCCGCGCCATCCACATGGTCGAGGAGGGCGCCGACTTCATGCAGGTGTATGAGTTTTTCCGCGCCCAGGGCTTCGAGATGGCCGAAAGCTACGGCAACGCCAGCCGGGTGTTCCGTGGCTCGGTGCCCAACGGCTTGCCGTTTACCAAGGACTTGTCCTATCTCAAGGGCTTTATCATGGTTTACAACTATATTCAGTTGGCCGTGCGCAAGGGCAAGCTCGAACAGATCCCCTTGTTGTTCTGCGGCAAGACCACCCTTGAAGACATGCGCACCTTGCGCCAACTGGTCGATGAAGGCCTGGTGGAACCGCCCAAGTACCTGCCTGAGCAGTTTCGCGACCTCAACGCGCTGTCGGCCTGGATGTGTTTCTCCAACTTCCTCAACCACCTGAGCCTGGACCGGATTGAAGCCGATTACTCGAACATTCTCTGAAGCATGGCGCAGGCATCTGGGCCTGCTGCTGGTGCTGCTGAGTCTGGGCGGCTGCAGTTCGCTGTTGTTCTATCCCGAGCCTGGCCAGCCGTTCACCCCCGAGAAAGCCAAACTCGCGTACCGCGACGTAACCCTGACCGCCGCCGACGGCACCCGCCTGCATGGCTGGTGGCTGCCGGCCAAGGCCGGTGTCGAGGTCAAGGGCACGGTGCTGCACCTGCACGGCAATGGCGGCAACCTGGCCTGGCATCTGGGCGGCAGTTGGTGGTTGCCGGAGCAGGGTTATCAGGTGCTGTTGCTCGACTACCGCGGCTATGGCCTGTCGCAGGGCAAGCCCGGGCTGCCGGAGGTCTACCAGGACATCGCCGCGGCGCTGGCCTGGCTGGACCAGGCCCCCGAGGTGCAGGGCAAACCGCAGATCCTGCTGGGCCAGAGCCTGGGCGGCTCAATGGCTATCCATTACCTGGCCGAGCATCCGCGCCAGGCCGAGCGCTTCAAGGCCATGGTCTTCGATGGCGTACCGGCCAGCTACCGTCAGGTCGGGCGCTTTGCCCTGAGCAATTCGTGGTTGACCTGGCCGCTGCAGGTGCCTTTGTCGTGGCTGGTGCCCGATGGCGACAGTGCGATCCATTCGATCGCGCAGATCAAGGCCCCGCCCAAGCTGTTCTTCCACAGCATCGACGACCCCATCGTGCCGCTGGTCAACGGCCTGCAGTTGTATCAGGCTGCGCCGCCCCCGAGGGTGTTGCAGCTGACCCGTGGCGGGCATGTGCAGACCTTTGCCGACAAGACCTGGCGCCAGGTCATGTTGCGCTTTCTGGACGACCCGATGCATTTCAACGGGCTGCGGCGCCTGGCCGAAGTCCCCAACTACCCTGACGAGAAGTCGCAATGAGTGAAGAACGCAACGCCATCCCGCTGATCATTACCGGAGTCTGCAGCATCATCGGTACCGTCGCGGCCCTGTGGTACTACGGTTACCTGCATTTCGCCAAGCCCGAGGATGCCTTGCTGCTGTCCGACTTCACCATGCTCAAGACCATCCCAGGCGAGGACTACAAGATCTCCCTGCAGCCGGCCAGCCAGGTGGCGCAGTGCGTCGATGGCGTGCTGGTGCTGTTCGATACCGCGCAAAAAGGCCTGACTGGTGTGCTGGTCAACAACAAGAAGCAGGCGGTGCGTTGCCTGGGTCAGGAAACCCCACAAGAAGTCCAGTAAGCCCTGAGGCTGCTTTGCAGCCCAATCGCCGGCCACACAAACAAAAATCCCGCCAGACTCGGCGGGATTTTTGTTACTGCACAGCAACCATCAATTCAGCTGGCTGACCGAACGCGGCGCCACCGGCTGGTTGTCGTTGGAAATGGTCACTTCCACCCGACGGTTCTGCGCGCGACCCGAGTTGCTGGTGTTGTCGGCCACCGGATACTCCTTGCCGTAGCCCTGGGCGACGATGCGCGCCGGATCTACACCGGCACGTACCAGCGCCATGCGCACGGCCGCGGCGCGGCGCTCGGACAGCGACTGGTTGTAGTTGGCGCTGCCCTTGCTGTCGGTGTAGCCCTCGACGATCACCTTGCGGTCAGGGTTCTCCTGGAGGAACTGCGCCAGCTTGGTGATGTTCGGGTAGGCGCTGCTCTTGAGCGTGGCCTTGTCGAAGTCGAACAGCACGTCGCCGAAGGTCACCAGGGTGCCGCGGTCGGTCTGCTTGGCGTTGAGGCTGTCCTGCAGCTTCTTGATCTGCGCATCACGGGCATCCAGGCGCGCCTGGGCACGCTGGGCGGCAGCGTTTTTCAGGTTGCCTTCGGCAGTGCGCAGGGCAATGGTCTGCTTGGCCACTTCAACCCGCTGGTTGGTCAGGTAGGCAAGCTGGTCGACTTTTTTCGAGTCTTCCTTGTCCATGTAGGCTTTGTCGGCCTTGTTCAGCCAGTCCTGGGCGTCCTTGGTTTCAAGGGCCGCGACCTTGGCGGCCTGCGGGTTGCTCTGCAGGGCCGAGAAGTTGGTCCGGGCCGATTCCAGGTTGGCGTTCGGCTGCGTCGAGCAGGCGGCCAGGCCAACGCTCAGGGCCAGAAGGGCGGGGATCATCACGTGTTTACGCATAATGGTTCATCCTTTGATCGATTACGAATGCACGGGTCGGTGGGCGGGCGTCATTCGACGCTGCGCATGCCTTCCTCACGCAGGTCCTGAACGCCCTGGCGGGCATCCTGTACGGCTTTCTCGGCCTTGGCGGCCTGGGCCTTGCGCTCGGCGACGCGGGCGTCCCACTCGGCCTGCTCGGCCAGGCGCTTGGCGTCGTCGTACTTCTTGTCGTGCATGGCGATTTCCGCCTGTTTGAGCTTGTCCTGCGCAGCCTTCATCTCGACGGCGGCAAACTCGGTACCGCCGGCGCTGACAGCGGAATTGACCGCCGATTGCGTGACAGCGTACTGCTCGGTAGGTGGGTTGCCGGCACAGCCGGCCAGGACCAGGCTGCTGCCCAGTGCCAGCGCGGCCAGCTTGAGCCCGCGCAGGTGAGTGGACGGGGTGTTTGCGGTGCGGGTCTTCATGGTGGTCAACTCCATTGGATCACTCCTGATGAACAACGAATTCCGTAACAGTCCATCGGCGCGACCCGTCAGCTACGGGACTGCTCTGACCCGGTTCTGAAAGGGTTTTGCCGTGATGGCTATTGGCTGTGACCGAAGCGTTTTTTGAATAGTTCAGAAAAAAGTGCCGCTTGTTCGCGGTTTTTTCTGACTGATCGGTCAGTGGGTTTTTCGTTGAACTTTCAGGCGTGCCGGCGGTACGCGAGCGCCTGCGCGGGCGCTCGCAGCGCGGATCAGGAGGCGGGGTGGATCAAGGCTTGCCGGCTTCTTTGGGGTTGCTCATCTCGTGCAGGTAGCGGCGTGAAAGGGCAAGAAACCGCGGGGTCGGACCGATGTCCTGGTACAGCGGGTCACCCTCTTCGTCGGTGGCAATCACCTGCGCGCCCTGAACATACGGAAAGCTCGCTTCCAGCTCTTCAAGCGCAGCCCCGAGCAGTTCGCCGAGCAGTTCTTCGGGTTGGCGCTTGGGGTACATCTCGGCCAGGGCCGCCAGGCGCGCCGCCGCTTCCATGTCCAGGTGCAGGACATGGCCGGTGGGGCTCAGCGAGCCTTTGGCGTGCTGTTCCCAATGCTGGGCAAGATCACGGATTTTCATGATGGTCTCCTGTGTGCCTGTGTTGAGCGTAGTTCACCCTGTGGCCCAGCCATGACCCTGCCTTGAAGCCCGGGCGCTACTGGGGCACTCTGGACCCAGAGCGGTTTTCCCGAATGCCGGAGACATGGCTGATGACTGATATCGATGTGCGCTTGCGTGAAGATGTTCATTTGTTGGGCGAGTTGTTGGGCGATACCGTGCGCGAGCAGCACGGCGAAGCGTTTTTGCAGACCATCGAGGACATACGCCGCAGTGCCAAGGCCGACCGCAGCGGTAGCGCCGAGCAACTGAGCTCGACCCTCAATGACCTCGCCGAAGACCAGCTGTTGCCGGTGGCGCGGGCCTTCAACCAGTTTCTCAACCTGGCCAACATCGCCGAGCAGTATCAGCTGATCCGCCGCCGCGACGCCGGCCAGGCCGAACCTTTCGAAGCGCGGGTGCTGCCCGAACTGCTGGCGCGGCTCAAGGCCGCCGGCCACAGCGACGATGCCCTGGCCCGGCAACTGGGCAAGCTCAGCATCGAGCTGGTGCTTACCGCCCACCCGACCGAGGTGGCGCGGCGCACCTTGATCCAGAAGTACGACGCGATTGCCGCGCAACTGGCTGCCCAGGATCACCGCGACCTGACCCCCGCCGAACGCGAGCAGATCCGCGAACGCCTGCAACGGCTGATCGCCGAAGCCTGGCACACCGAAGAAATCCGCCGCACCCGGCCAACCCCGGTAGACGAAGCCAAATGGGGCTTTGCGGTGATCGAGCATTCGCTATGGCAAGCGGTGCCACACCACTTGCGCAAGGTCGACAAGGCCCTGCACCAGGCCACCGGCCTGCGCCTGCCGCTGGAGGCGGCGCCGATCCGCTTTGCCTCGTGGATGGGCGGCGATCGTGACGGCAACCCCAATGTCACTGCGCCGGTGACCCGTGAAGTGCTGTTGCTGGCGCGCTGGATGGCCGCTGACCTGTTTTTACGCGATATCGATGCCCTGGCCGCCGAACTGTCGATGCAGCAGGCCAGCGAAGCGCTGAGGGCCAAGGTGGGCGAGTCGGCCGAGCCTTATCGCGCCGTGCTCAAGCAATTGCGTGAGCGCCTGCGGGTCACCCGCGCCTGGGCCCATGCCGCGCTGACCACGGCGCAAGCGCCGGCCGCTGAAGTGCTGCAGGACAACCGTGAACTGTTCGAGCCGCTGCAGCTGTGCTTTGAGTCGCTGCACGCCTGTGGCATGGGGGTTATCGCCGACGGCCCGCTGCTCGATTGCCTGCGTCGGGCGGTGACCTTCGGCCTGTTCCTGGTGCGCCTGGACGTGCGCCAGGACGCCGCCCGGCACACCTCGGCGCTGAGTGAAATCACCGAATACCTTGGCCTTGGCCGCTATGCCGAGTGGGATGAAGACGCGCGTGTGGCCTTCCTGCAGCAGGAACTCAACAGCCGGCGGCCACTGCTGCCCAGCTACTTCAGGCCCCAGGCCGACACCGCCGAAGTGCTCGCCACCTGCCGCGAGATTGCCGCTGCACCGGCAGCTTCGCTGGGCTCCTATGTGATCTCCATGGCCGGCGCCGCTTCCGATGTGCTGGCGGTGCAGTTGCTGCTTAAAGAGGCCGGCGTGCTGCGGCCGATGCGCGTGGTGCCGTTGTTTGAAACCCTCGCTGACCTGGACAACGCCGGGCCGGTGATGGAGCGCCTGCTGGGCTTGCCGGGGTATCGCGCCGGCCTGCATGGCCCGCAGGAGGTGATGATCGGCTATTCCGATTCGGCCAAGGATGCCGGCACCACGGCCGCGGCCTGGGCCCAGTACCGCGCCCAGGAAACCCTGGTGCGCATCTGCCGCGAGCAGCAGGTCGAACTGCTGTTGTTCCACGGCCGTGGCGGTACCGTCGGGCGTGGCGGCGGCCCGGCCCACGCGGCGATCCTGTCGCAGCCGCCGGGTTCGGTGGCCGGGCGCTTGCGCACTACCGAGCAGGGCGAGATGATCCGCTTCAAATTCGGCTTGCCGGACATCGCCGAGCAGAACCTGAACCTCTACCTGGCGGCGGTTCTCGAAGCGACCCTGCTGCCACCGCCGCCGCCACAACCGGCCTGGCGCGCGCTGATGGACCAGTTGGCTGCCGACGGCGTCAAGGCCTATCGCGGCGTGGTGCGCGACAACCCCGAGTTCGTCGAGTACTTCCGCCAGTCCACCCCCGAACAGGAACTCGGCCGCCTGCCGCTGGGCAGCCGCCCGGCCAAGCGCCGCGCCGGTGGCATCGAAAGCCTGCGGGCGATCCCGTGGATTTTCGGCTGGACTCAGACCCGCCTGATGCTGCCGGCCTGGCTCGGCTGGGAAGCGGCATTGAACAACGCCCTGGCTCGCGGCCAGGGGCCGTTGCTGGCCGAGATGCGCGAGCAGTGGCCGTTTTTCCGCACACGCATCGACATGCTGGAGATGGTTCTGGCCAAGGCCGATGCCGATATCGCCCGCTCCTACGACGAACGTCTGGTGCAACCAGAACTGCGACCTTTGGGTGCACATTTGCGCGACCTATTGTCGCAGGCGTGCGAGGTGGTACTGGGGCTGACCGGGCAGCCGGTGCTACTGGCGCACAGCCCCGAAACCCTGGAATTCATCCGCTTGCGCAACACCTATCTGGACCCGCTGCATCTATTGCAGGCTGAGCTGCTGGCGCGCTCGCGTGGGCGTGAAGCCGCTCTGGACAGCCCGTTGGAGCAGGCCTTGCTGGTCACCGTGGCCGGCATCGCGGCAGGTTTGCGCAATACCGGCTGAGTTGGCAAAACGCTTTGCCGAGGGTTTGCCCAGGAAGGGCCGAATGCTTGTAAAGCAACAGGTTGCGCTCGGCGCAACCTGTGCTGCAAGTGGCCACAGTGCGTGGGTTTTTCCGACTTTCGAGCGCTTGTGTGGCTTGCGGGCGCTGTGTATCTTGAGCAGCCTTTTGATCGAAATTACGATCATCACCCAAATTTCGGGATTGGCCCTGCGTGGCAAACCCACTGATTTGCTTACAAAAAAATGAGGAGCACAAGATGCGCGTAATTCTGCTGGGAGCTCCCGGGGCCGGTAAAGGTACTCAGGCAAAGTTCATCACCGAAAAGTTCGGTATTCCACAGATTTCCACTGGCGACATGCTGCGCGCCGCGGTCAAGGCCGGCACCCCGCTGGGCCTGGAAGCCAAGGCGATCATGGACGCTGGCAAGCTGGTCTCCGACGAGCTGATCATCAACCTGGTCAAGGACCGTATTGCCCAGCCTGACTGCGCCAACGGCTTCCTGTTCGACGGCTTCCCGCGCACCATTCCTCAGGCTGAAGCCCTGGTGACTGCTGGCGTCGAGCTGGACGCCGTGGTCGAAATCGCTGTCGAAGACGAAGAAATCGTTCAGCGTATCGCTGGCCGCCGTGTGCACGAAGGTTCGGGCCGCGTTTACCACGTTGTCTACAACCCGCCAAAGGTTGAAGGCAAGGACGACGAAACCGGCGAAGCGCTGGTGCAGCGCAAAGACGACACCGAAGAAACCGTGCGTCATCGCCTGTCGGTCTACCACGACCAGACCAAGCCGCTGGTAGACTTCTACCAGAAGCTCTCGGCTGCCAACGCTGGCAAGCCGAAGTACGCGCATATCGAAGGCGTGGGCTCGGTTGACGCGATCACCGCCAAGGTCCTGGCCGCACTGAGCTGATCGACGCTCGGTAGTGCAGACAACGGCCCGCTTGCGGGCCGTTGTTGTTTATAATGCTGCTCTTTTTTCTTGCCCCTGGAACCCCCGATGACCACCTTGCTGGCCCTCGACACCGCCACCGAAGCCTGCTCCGTTGCCTTGCTGCATGATGGCAAGGTTTCCAGCCACTATGAGGTGATCCCGCGCCTGCACGCGCAGAAGCTGCTGCCGATGATCCAGCAACTGCTGGCCGATGCCGGCGTCACCCTGCAACAGCTCGATGCCATCGCCTTCGGTCGTGGCCCGGGCGCCTTCACTGGCGTGCGCATTGCCATTGGCGTGGTCCAGGGCCTGGCCTTCGCCCTCGAGCGGCCGGTACTGCCGGTGTCCAACCTGGCCGTGCTGGCCCAGCGTGCCATGCGTGAGCAGGGCGTGCAGCAAGTGGCGGCGGCGATCGATGCGCGCATGGACGAGGTCTACTGGGGCTGCTATCGCAACGTTGACGGCGAAATGCGCCTGCAGGGCAAGGAGGCGGTGCTGCCACCGGAGCAGGTGGCTTTGCCCGAGGGTGCCAGCGGCGACTGGTTTGGCGCGGGCACTGGCTGGGGCTATGCCGAGCGCCTGGCGGTCAAGGCCTGCGGCCAGGACGCCCGCCTGCTGCCCCATGCCCAGGACCTGCTGAGCCTGGCGACCTTCGCCTGGCAGCGCGGCGAGGCGATTGCCGCCGACCTCGCGCAACCTGTGTACCTGCGCGACAAGGTGGCCACGCCGAAAGCGCGCTGAGTGCAGTTCGTCGGTTATTCCCAGGCAAAATAAAACCTTTTGCCCGATCTGTGGTCCAGTTATCAATCGGGCATTAGCGAAGGATCAGCGATGCTGCTAAATTGCCATCACTGCTCCTGAGTAATCGCCATGCGCATAGACGGTTTTTCTTCTCAGTCCTACCCCATCAAGCGAGCCCCGCGCAAAGCGCCGGTACGTACCGATGACGTGGACGACGAAGATCTGCCGGGCGAGTTCGAAGTACAGGCGCAAGCCAGCGCCAGCCACGGCCAGGCGCGCACCGGCGGCCTGCCGGCGCGGCCTCAGGACATGATCTTCCCGCGGGCGCGCAACAAGCGCACCGCCCATGCCCTGGCCAGCTACCTGACCACTGCCGGTTTCGTTGACTGGGAGATGGAAGTACTGGGGCTGGACCTGTACATTTGATGGATGAGTCTGTCCACGCTGCCCTATTTTGTCGGTTGTCCGTCCTGGAGTGAAAACGCCTGGCGCGAGTACCTGTACCCGGCCGAGGCTAAAACCAGCGACTTCCTCGGCCTGTATAGCCAGGTCTTCAATGCCGTAGAAGGCAACACCACCTTTTATGCCCGCCCGGCACCGGCGACCATCGAACGCTGGGCGCAGCTGATGCCGGCGCACTTTCGCTTCACCGCCAAGTTCCCCGGCGACATCAGCCACAGCGGTGACCTGCACGCTCAACTGGCCGCCGCCCAATCCTTCATCGAATTGCTCAAGCCCCTTGGCGCACGGGTTGCGCCGTACTGGCTGCAGTTGCCGGCAACCTTCGGCCCGGCGCGCCTGAGCGAGCTGGTGAACTTTATCGACGAGGCTGGCGTGCCCATCGCCGTGGAAGTGCGCAACGCGGCGTTCTTCAGCAAGGGCGAGGAAGAGCGCCTGCTCAACCGCCTGCTGCTTGAGCGTGGTGTGGAGCGCATCTGTCTCGACCCTCGCGCGTTGTTCAGTTGTACTTCACAGACGCCCGAGGTGCTCCACGCCCAGTCGAAAAAACCGCGCGTGCCGCCTCGCCCGACCGCCTTTACCCAGCACCCGCAGATCCGCTTCATCGGCCACCCGGAGCTGGCCGCCAACGAGCCGTTTCTGCTGCCGTGGCTGGACAAGGTCGCGGCCTGGATCGAGGAGGGGCGCAGCCCCTATGTTTTCCTGCATACTGCCGACAACCGCCTGGCCGCCGCCCTGGCCCGGCGTTTTCATCAAGGCCTGATGGAGCGCCTGCCGGGGCTTGCGGCCTTGCCTGAACTGGACCGCACGCCAGAAGCCGAACAACTCGGCCTGCTCTGAGCGCGTCCTGCCGCCTGCCCGGGAGCCGAGATCATGGATGTGCAAACCCTGCGTGCCGAAGCCTTCAAAGCCCTGCATGAGCGCGATGGCGCCTTTGTCATTCCCAACCCCTGGGATGCCGGCTCGGCCAAGCTGCTGGCCAGCCTCGGCTTCGAGGCGTTGGCCACCACCAGCGCCGGCCTGGCGTTCTCCCTGGGGCGGCCAGATGCCGAAGGGGCGATGAGCCTGGATGAAACCCTGGTCAATGCCCGCGCCATTGTCGATGCCACGGCATTGCCGGTGGCTGCCGACCTTGAGAACGGTTTCAGCGACGACCCCAAGGGCTGTGGCGAGGCGATCCTGCAAGGCGCCGCCATTGGCCTGGTGGGCGGCTCGATCGAGGATGCCAGCGGCAATGTCGACGAGCCAATCTACAGCTTCTATCACGCCGTGGAGCGGGTCGAGGCGGCCGTCACCGCCGCGCGCAGCCTGGACTTTCCGTTCATGCTCTGTGCCCGCGCGGAAAACCTGCTGCACGGGCGCATGGACCTGGACGACACCATCGCCCGCCTGCAGGCCTTCGCCGAAGCCGGTGCCGATGTGCTGTATGCGCCGGGCTTGCGTACGGCCGAGGAGATCCGTCGGGTGGTCCAGGCGGTGGCGCCGAAGCCGGTCAATGTGCTGATGGGCCTGAGCGGTGTGCGCTTGAGTTTTGCCGACGTTCAAGCGCTGGGGGTCAAGCGCATCAGCGTCGGCTCATCGCTGGCGCGGGCCGCCTATGGGGCGTTTTTCAACGCTGCGCAGCAGATTCATGATCAAGGCTGTTTTGACTACGCCGACCAGGCGCTGTCGTTCGACCAGCTCAACCAGTTGTTCAGGCGCTGATCGACCATGCGCAAAGGATTGCTCGCGGTACTGTGTCTGATTCTGCTCGTTGCACTGGGTGCTGCCTGGCGCCTGGGCTGGCATCTGCCGGATGCCTGGAACCCCTGGGCGGTGCTGGATGTGCGCCAGCCGCCGAACTTGCTTACGCCGTATAAATTGGGCCGCCTTGAGGATGATCCGCAACTGTGCGAGCAGGCCCTGGCCACCTCCAGCCTGCGCTACCGCAAGCAGGCCGACAGCCCCGCCAATGCGCCGTGCCCCCTGGAAAACGTGGTGCGCGTCGAAGGCTCGTCGGTGCGCCTGAGCAGCAGCTTTCTCGCCAGTTGCCCCTTGGCGGTGGCTTATGCGCTGTTCGAGCGCCACGCCCTGCAACCGGCGGCACAGCGCGCCTTTGCCCAGCCGGTGGTGCAGGTCGATCACCTGGGCAGCTTTGCCTGTCGCAACATGTACAACCGCAAGAATGGCCGCCTGAGCCAGCACGCCACGGCCAATGCCCTGGATATCGCCGGCTTTCGCCTGGCGGACGGGCAGCGTATCCAGTTGCTCAAGGACTGGCCGGGCGAGGGCGTCAAAGCGAAGTTTTTAAGGGATGTGCACGCCAGTGCCTGCGACAGTTTCAACACGGTGCTGGGGCCTGAGTACAACGCCGCACACCGCAATCACTTTCACCTGGACATGGGCTTCTGGCAGATCTGCCGCTAAGGCTCAGGCGGCGATGCGCACGTTGTTCAGCACCACCGGGCGAGCCCAGCGGTTGTCGAAGTCCAGCTGCGATTGCTGCACGGCCATGGTGGCGTCGTCGAAGGGCTCCGGCGCCTTGTCCAGCAGGTCCATCTCGAATTCAGCGATCGGCAGGTACAACGGTTTGGCCTGTGGTGCCGGGCCGGGTTCGGGCAGCGGGTGGCCCTGGCTCATGACTACCGGGCGTACCCAGGTGTTGCTGATATCCAGCTGGCGCTGTTGCTCGATGAGTTCGGCGGCGCTGAACGGCGGCGCGAGTTTTTCCAGCAGCTGCGGCTCAAGCTCGGCGATCGGCAGGAACAGCGGCTCTGGCGGGGCCAGTTCGGTGTCGTGCACATCGCACAGGCGCTGGTTGTGGATCTGCGCCAGCACCTGGCTGCCGCCCAGCGGCTCGCCGGTGACTTTGTCGAACTGCTCGGTGGCCACGGCCTTGGCCGCGTCCTCCTGACCTTGCTGCTCAGCCAGGGCGCGGGCAAAAAAATCCTGCCACAGGTGGCTGACGCCGCCCAGTGCCTGGGTATTGTGCCGGCCATAGTCGCCGACGGGCGAGATATAACCTGAGTTGAGCTGAAGAATGTCGGTCATGGCAGTCGCAGAGGGTGCTGGTCTGGCAAAATAGCGAATACTTCGTATATCGGCCGCGGCCGACGATCATTTAATTTTTTTGAGTACAGGATTTGATGGTGGAGCAACTGGCTGACGGCGGCATCCGGGTCGAGGCATTGACGGCCGATTATCAGGCCCAGGCTGGCGAGTGGGCGCAGCGCCTGGGATTGCCGCTGAGCGATGACAATGCAGGCTTTGCCGTGCAGATCGGCGCCGATGGCCTGCAGATCCAGCAACTCGGTGCGCAGGCGCCGGGGCCGGTGCGGGTGGATTTTGTCGAAGGCGCGGCGGCGCACCGACGGGTATTCGGCGGCGGTAGCGGGCAGATGATCGCCAAGGCCGTGGGCATCGCCCAGGGCGTGCGCCCGCAGGTGCTCGATGCCACGGCGGGGTTGGGCAAGGACGCTTTCGTGCTGGCGAGCCTCGGTTGCCAGATGACCCTGATCGAGCGCCAGCCGCTGGTCGCGGCCTTGCTCGAAGACGGCCTGGCCCGCGCCCGCAGCGATGCCGAGGTGGGCCCCATCGTTGCGCGCATGCAACTGCTCACCGGCAATGCCATCGAGCGTATGCGCACCTGGCAGGGTGAGCCGCCGCAGGTGATCTACCTCGACCCGATGTTCCCTCATCGCGACAAGAGCGCCCTGGTAAAAAAGGAAATGCGCGTGTTCCGCCCACTGGTTGGTGACGACCTCGACGCCCCGGCGCTGCTCGAAGCCGCCCTGGCCCTGGCCAGCCACCGGGTGGTGGTCAAGCGCCCGCGCAAGGCGCCGATCATCGACGGGCCCAAGCCCAGCCACTGCCTGGAAGGCAAATCCAGCCGCTACGACATCTATCCGAAAAAAGCCCTCAAGGCTTAAGGTCGGTAAGCGCGCATGAACAGCGCCACCACTTCTTGCACATGGGCCTCGGAGGCCTCGGCATCCAGCGCCGGGGCATAGCCGAGCAACAGGCGGAAGTTGGCCGCGCCCTTGAGCAGGCAGAAGAAGTGCTCGGCAGCGTTGGCCGGCAATTCAATGCGCAGCAGCCCGCGGGCATCCACCTGGCGCAGCAGCGCCTCCATCTCGTGCAGCACCCGCAACGGCCCGGCCTCGAAGAAGATCTGGCTGAGTTTCGGGTCCTGATTGCCCAGGGCCATGATCAGGCGGTGCAGCTTGACCGACAGGTCGCTGCTGATCAGCGCCTGAAAGCCGCGGCCGATCTTCAGCAGCACCTGTTCCAGCGGTACCCCTTCAGGCAGCTCGAAAATCAGCTCGGGCAACTGTGCCGTGCAGGTGGCGACCACTGCCGAAGAGAACAGCGTCTCCTTGTCGGTAAAGTGGCTGTAGACCGTGAGTTTTGACACACCTGCCGCTGTCGCGACCGCATCCATGCTGGTGTTGGCATAGCCAAGGGTTAGAAACAGCGCCTTGGCTGCCTCGAGAATGGCCTGGCGTTTTGCCAGGTCCTTGGGCCGGCCGGGGCCGGTAGCAGCGGTGACTTTGGGCATGAGTGAAAAGTTACATATTCCAGTAAGTGCACATGGTACATCGCGACCGGCATTTCGGCGGGCAAAAATCGACGCGCTGCTCCCGGCGTAAATATGGGATTTCTCGCGCAGGCCTGCTTCCCCGCTCCGGTTCCCTGATTTAATATACCCGCCAGTATAAATATTCAAAGCGCCATTCGCGAAAGGTCGTCCATCATGTTGCGCCATGCCTTGCCCCTCGCTTTGCCCGTTGGTCTCGTGCTGTTGCTTGCTGCCTGCGGGCAGGAAAGCGCACCGCAGACTTCCCTTCGTCCGGCCATGGTGGTGCAGCCGCAGCCGGCCAGCGCCGCCGCCGACAGCTACCCCGGCGAGGTGCGTGCGCGCTTCGAGCCGGAGCTGGCGTTCCGCATCGGTGGCAAGGTCAGCAAGCGCCTGGTCGAGGAGGGGCAGCGGGTCAAGGCCGAACAGCCACTGGCCGAACTCGACCCCCAGGATGTGCGCCTGCAACTGGAAGCCAGCCGTGCCCAATTGGCCGCTGCCGAAGCCAACCTGAACCTGGTCAAGGCCGAGCGCGACCGCTACAAGACCCTGCTCGACCGGCAGATGGTCAGCCATTCGCAATACGACAACGCCGAAAACCTCTACCGTGCTGGCCTGGCCCGGCTCAAGCAAGTGCGCGCCGAGTTCGACGTCGCCGGCAACCAGGCAGAATATGCCGTACTGCGCGCGTCCCAGGACGGCGTGATCGCCAAGCGCCAGGTTGAGGTGGGCCAGGTGGTGGCTGCGGGGCAGACTGTGTTCACCCTGGCCGCCGATGGCGAGCGCGAAGTGCTGATCGGCCTGCCTGAGCAGAATTTTGGCCGCTTCAAGGTCGGCCAGACGGTGGCGGTGGAGCTCTGGTCGCAACCGGATCAACGCTTCAATGGCCGGATTCGCGAACTGTCGCCTTCGGCCGACCCGCGCTCGCGAACCTTCGCTGCGCGCATCGCCTTTACCGCCGGCAAGGTGCCGGCCGAGCTTGGGCAAAGCGCCCGGGTGTACATCCAGCACGCCGAGAACATTCCCCTGGCGGTGCCGCTCTCGGCGCTGACCGCAGAAAACGGCCAGACCTACGTCTGGCGTGTCGATGCCAACAACACCCTCAAGCGCGTACCGGTGCGGGTGGGTGCCTACGGTGAAAACAGCGTGCCAGTGCTCGAAGGCCTGAATGCCTCGGACTGGGTGGTGGCGGCCGGCGTGCATGTACTCCAGGAGGGGCAGCAGGTTCGTCCGGTGGACCGGTCCAATCGTGTGGTGAATCTGGCGGCCAAGGAGTAAGTCCCGATGGGTTTCAACCTTTCCGCCTGGGCCCTGCGCAATCGGCAGATCGTGCTGTTCCTGATGATTTTGCTGGCTGTGGTCGGCGCGCTGTCCTACACCAAGCTGGGGCAGAGCGAAGACCCTCCGTTTACCTTCAAGGCCATGGTCATTCGCACCAACTGGCCAGGGGCCAGCGCCGAGGAAGTCTCGCGTCAGGTCACCGAGCGCATCGAAAAGAAGCTGATGGAAACCGGCGAGTACGAGAAGATCGTCTCGTTCTCGCGGCCCGGTGAATCGCAGGTCACCTTTATGGCCCGCGACTCGATGCATTCGGCCGATATCCCCGAGCTCTGGTACCAGATCCGCAAGAAGGTCGCCGATATCCGCCACACCTTGCCGCAGGGTATCCAGGGGCCGTTCTTCAACGATGAGTTCGGCACCACCTTCGGCAATATCTACGCGCTGACCGGTGACGGCTTCGATTACGCCGTGCTCAAGGACTACGCCGACCGCGTGCAGATCCAGTTGCAGCGGGTCAAGGATGTCGGCAAGGTCGAGCTGCTTGGCCTGCAGGACGAGAAGATCTGGATCGAGCTGTCCAACCTCAAGCTGGCCACCCTCGGCCTGCCCCTGGCAGCGGTGCAACAGGCGCTGGAAGAACAGAACGCGGTGAGCACCGCAGGCTTCTTCGAGACGCCGAGCGAGCGCCTGCAACTGCGGGTCAGCGGGCGCTTTACCACGGTCGAGCAGATCCAGCAGTTCCCGATCCGGGTCGGTGACCGCACTTTCCGTATCGGCGATGTTGCCGAGGTGCGCCGGGGCTTCAACGATCCGCCCGCGCCGCGCATGCGCTTCATGGGCGAGGACGCCATCGGCCTGGCGGTGTCGATGAAGGCTGGCGGTGACATTCTGGTGCTGGGCAAGGCGCTGGAAACCGAGTTCGCCCGCATTGCCCACAACCTGCCGGCCGGCATGGAGCTGCGCAAGGTCTCCGACCAGCCAGCGGCGGTGAAGACCGGCGTCGGCGAGTTCGTTCAGGTGCTGGTTGAAGCGCTGGCCATTGTCTTGCTGGTGAGCTTCTTCTCGCTGGGCATGCGCACCGGCCTGGTGGTGGCCCTGGCCATTCCGCTGGTGCTGGCGATGACCTTTGCCGCCATGTACTACTTCGGCATCGGTTTGCACAAGATCTCCCTCGGCGCGTTGGTGCTGGCCCTGGGCTTGCTGGTGGATGATGCGATCATTGCCGTGGAGATGATGGCGATCAAGATGGAGCAGGGTTTCGACCGGTTCAAGGCCGCCAGCTACGCCTGGACCAGCACCGCCTTCCCGATGCTCACCGGCACCCTGATCACCGCCGCAGGCTTCTTGCCGATTGCCACCGCGCAATCCGGCACGGGTGAATACACCCGTTCGATCTTCCAGGTGGTGACCATCGCCTTGCTCGCCTCCTGGGTTGCCGCGGTGGTGTTCGTGCCGTACCTGGGTGAGCGCCTGTTGCCTGACCTGGCCAAGCTGCATGCGGCCAAGCACGGCACCGCCGAAGGCGGCCCTGACCCTTACGGCACGCCGTTCTACCAGCGCGTGCGGCGCCTGGTGGGCTGGTGCGTGGAGCGGCGCAAGACGGTGATCGTGGCGACCATCGCGCTGTTTGTCGGCAGCATCTTGCTGTTCCGTTTCGTGCCCCAGCAGTTCTTCCCGGCTTCCGGGCGCCTGGAACTGATGGTCGATCTGAAGCTGGCCGAAGGCGCCTCGCTGAGCAACACCGCCGATCAGGTCAAGCGCCTGGAAGCGCTGCTCAAGGAACGCGCCGGTATCGACAACTATGTGGCCTATGTCGGCACCGGCTCGCCGCGGTTCTACTTGCCACTCGACCAGCAATTGCCGGCGCCGAGTTTCGCCCAGTTCGTGGTGCTGGCGAAAACCATCGAGGAGCGCGAACAGCTGCGTAGCTGGCTGATCGCAACCCTCGACGAGCAGTTCCCCGACCTGCGTTCGCGGGTCACGCGCCTGGAAAACGGCCCGCCGGTGGGTTACCCGGTACAGTTCCGGGTCACTGGTGAGCACATCGAGCAGGTGCGTGCCCTGGCCCGCAAAGTGGCCGCCAAGGTGCGCGAGAACCCCCACGTGGTCAACGTTCACCTGGACTGGGAAGAGCCGAGCAAGGTGGTCTACCTGAACATCGACCAGGACCGCGCCCGCGCCCTGGGGGTGAGCACGGCGAACCTGGCGAAGTTCCTGCAAAGCTCGCTGACCGGCTCGGCGGTCAGCCAGTTCCGCGAGGACAACGAGCTGATCGAGATCCTCCTGCGCGGTACCCAGCAGGAGCGCAGCGAGCTTGCCAACCTGCCGAGCCTGGCGGTGCCTACCGACAATGGCCGCAGTGTGGCGCTGTCGCAGGTGGCAACCCTGGAATACGGCTTTGAAGAAGGCGTGATCTGGCACCGCAACCGCCTGCCCAACGTCACCGTGCGCGCCGACATCTATGGCAAGGAACAGCCGGTCACCCTGGTCAAGCAGATCCTGCCGACCCTGGACCCGATACGTGCCGAGCTGCCCGATGGCTACCTGCTGGACGTGGGTGGCACAGTGGAGGACTCCACTCGCGGGCAGAAATCGGTGAACGCCGGGGTGCCGTTGTTCATCGTCGTGGTCCTGACCCTGCTGATGCTGCAACTGCGCAGCTTCTCGCGCACGGTGATGGTGTTCCTCACCGCGCCCCTGGGGTTGATCGGCGTGACCCTGTTCCTGCTGGTGTTCCGCCAACCGTTCGGTTTTGTCGCGATGCTCGGGACCATCGCCCTGTCGGGGATGATCATGCGTAACTCGGTGATCCTGGTCGATCAGATCGAGCAGGACATCGCCGCCGGGCTGGACCGCTGGCAGGCGATTATCGAGGCGACAGTAAGGCGCTTCCGGCCAATCGTACTGACCGCCCTGGCGGCGGTGCTGGCGATGATCCCGCTGTCACGCAGCGTGTTCTTCGGGCCGATGGCGGTGGCGATCATGGGTGGCTTGATCGTGGCGACGGCGTTGACGCTGTTGTTCCTGCCGGCGCTGTATGCGGCGTGGTTCAGGGTCAGAAAGAGCAGTTGAGAGCTACAAGCGGCAAGCTGCAAGAGGTGCTGTTCACACTGCTTGTGGCTTGTCGCTCGAAGCTTGTAGCTGGCGCTTACAGCGCGCCAAACACCTTCTTGGCAATGCTGGTAGCTGCCGCCGCCGGGTTCTGGCGGATGGTTTCTTCCTGCTTGGCAATCATCTCGAACAGGCCGTTGAGCGCTTGTTCGGTCACGTAGCCTTCGACATTGGCGTTCTTGGCATCGAGCACGCCCAGGGTCGCTGCTTGCCCGGCAAAGTTGTTGTACTGCTGGGCCAGGCCGACCTGGTCGGTGGCTTTCTTGACGATCGGCAGGAACTTGGCGCGGATCTGCTCGCGGCTGGTTTTGCTCAGGTATTGGGTAGCCGAGTCGTTGCCGCCGCTGAGGATGCCCTTGGCATCGTCCACGGTCATCTTCTTCACGGCATCCACCAGCAGCGCCTGGGCTTGCGGCACGGCGGCCTCGGCGGCCTTGTTCATGCTGGTTTCCAGCTGATCGACCTGGGCGCCCATGCCGAAGGCTTTCATCTTCTTGGCGACTTTGCCCAGGTTGCCGGGCAGTTCGATGCGCACATCCGGGTTATTGCTGAAGCCACCCGGGGTACCCAGTTGTTTCACCGCTACCTGGGCACCCTGGGTCAGGGCGTCTTTGAGGCCGGTGGAGGCATCTTTTTGCGAGAGGTCGCCGAGCGACAGCGCCAGGGCGCTGGCCGACAGCAACAGGCCGGCGCACAGGCCGGTGAAGGTTAGAGCGGGGCGGAACATGGCAGCATCCTTATACGAAGGAAAAACAATCAATCAACGAACGGCATCGACCTTGATGCGTACCGGCTGCGGGTCGTTGCCATCAAGTTGCACGCCATGGTGCTCGGTGTTGATGAACAGCAGCTTGCCGTCCAGTTCGATCCGCGCGCTTACCGCATAGCGGTGGCCGGGCTTGACCTGGGCCGGGTCGTAGCTCAGGTGGAAGGGCAGCGGCACATTGCCTTTGACCGGGCCGCTCTGGCTGGCCAGGGTAACGGCGGGGGCGTCCATCAGCGACACGTCCTGCAGGGCCACGCTCAGGGTGGCGGCGGGCGGCAGGGCGATGCGTTGCAGGTAGAAGACCTCGCCGTCGAGGCTGGCCTTGGGGGCTTCAGGGGTGCTGCTGCACGCGGCCAGCAGGCTGCCAAGAAGGATCAGGGACAGTTTTTTCATCAGTAGCTCCTTAGCGCCGGCGCCGCGGTTGCGGTCGCCAGGCGGTTCGATTCGTGTTGCTCCAAAGGCACTGGCCAGTATGGCCTATACCGCAGTTTCGGTGGCTTCTTCGCTGCGCTGCAGGGCGACCTGGCGAATCGACAGGCGCACCTCTGCCGACAGCACGCGCTTGGCCGCGCCCTCGGCCAGTTCGCTGAGTTTTTCGTGGTAGCCAAGTTTGCCGTTGCTGTCCGGGCGCAATACGCCTTGCTCGATCTGGGTCTGGATGAAGTGGCGGAACAGGGTCTTGTCGAAGAACTCCGGGGCGTTCAGGCCATGCAGAATCGACAGGCGCTGGGCCATGATCACGCACAGGTCTTCCAGCTCTTCGGCGCTCAGGGTGTGCTGGCCGCTGTTGAGCAGCAACGCGGTAGCCATGTAGAAGCGCTGCAGGGTCTGGGTGATGGCCCGGGCCAGCAAGGTCAGCAGCACGAACTGCCGCGAACTCGGTGCCGGGCGCAGGTACACGCCGTTCTCGAAGCGCAGCAGGCCCTGTTCGACGAAGGCCTCCAGCCACTGGTCGACCACCGCGTCCAGCTCATCGAGCTCCCAGCGAATGAACAGCTCCGATTGCAGGTACGGGTACAAGGCCCGGGTGTACTGCAGGATCAGTTCGCGGCTCATCCGCGAGCTGCTCTGGAAGAAGCTCGCCAGCAAGGCTGGCAGGGCGAAGATGTGCAGCACGTTGTTGCGGTAGTAAGTCATCAGGACGGCGTTCTGCTCGTCCAGGTAGAGGATTTTGCCCAGCGCATCGCTTTGCTCGGCCAGCAGGTCCATGCCCTTGACGTGGCTGATCAGCGCCAGGCCATCGCCTTCAGGCAGGGTGGTGTGCGGCGAGTAGGGCACCTTGCGCAGCAGCGCCAGGTACAGGTCCAGCACCCGCGCCAGGGCGCGCTCGTCCAGGGCCAGGCGGCTGGTGGAGAGCAGCGCCAGGGCCACCAGGTTGACCGGGTTGATCGCCGCCGCCTCGTTCAGGTGCTGGGCGACTTTTTCGCCCAGGCGCGAAGTGGTCTCGTTGAGCCAGGCCGGGCGGAACTGCGGGCCGTGCTCCTGTTCGCGCCAGCCGGGTTGCTGCTGGTCGAGGAAGGCGCCGAGGCGGATCGGCTCGCCGAAGTTGACCGCCACCTGGCCGAAGCGCTGCTTGAGCGCGCCGATGACCTTGAAGATGTCGAAGATCGATTCTTTCTTCTTGCTCGCCCCGCGCAGCTCGCCCAGGTAGGTGCGGCCTTCGAGCACCCGTTCATAACCGATGTACACCGGCACGAAGACGATTGGCGTGCGCGAGGAGCGCAGGTAGCTGCGCAGGGTAATGGCGAGCATGCCGGTTTTCGGCTGGAGCATGCGCCCGGTGCGCGAGCGGCCGCCTTCGACGAAGTACTCGACCGGGAAGCCCTTGGTGAACAGGGTGTGCAGGTATTCGTTGAACACCGCGGTGTACAGCGGGTTGCCCTTGAACGTGCGGCGCATGAAGAACGCCCCGCCACGGCGCAGCAGGCCGCCGATCACCGGCATGTTGAGGTTGATGCCGGCGGCGATGTGCGGCGGGGTCAGGCCGTTGCGAAACAGCAGGTAGGACAGCAGCAGGTAGTCGATATGGCTGCGGTGGCACGGCACATAGATGACTTCGTGGCCCGGGGCGATGCCCTGCACCTGCTCGATGTGGTTGACCTTGATGCCGTCGTAGATCTTGTTCCAGAACCAGCTCAGCACCACTTCGAGGAAGCGGATGGCGGTGTAGGTGTAGTCCGAGGCGATCTCGTTGCCGTAGCGCAGGGCCTGGGCTTCGGCTTTGGCCAGCGGGATCTTCTCGCGTTCGGCTTCATCGGCGATGGCCTGGCGCACCAGCGGGTCGTGGACCAGGCCCTTGACCAGGTTGCGGCGGTGGGAGATGTCCGGGCCGATGACGGCGGTCTTGAGGTTGCGAAAGTGCACCCGCAGCAGGCGCTGGGCCATGCGCACGGTGCGCTCGTGGCCCTTGTTGTGCTGCACCAGCTCGCGCAGGTGGATCGGCGCCGAGAACTGCACGCGGGTCTTGCGCCCCAGGATCAGCACGGTGAGCAAGCGCCGCAGGCGCCCGGTAACCGCCCAGCTGTCGGCAAACAGCAGCTTCCACGGGCTGGATTCGCTGGCCGGCGACTGGCCCCAGAACACGCTGACCGGGATGATCTGCGCGTCTTCTTCGGCATGCTGGCTGATGGCGTTGACCAGTCGTGCCAGGGTCGGCGGGGCGCCGCGCTTGTCCTGGCGGCCGAGCCAGTCGGGCTCCGGGGTCAGGTAGAAGAACGCTGCCGGCTCGTGCAGGGTGCCGACGGCGACCGGCAGCACCGGGCGTGGCAGCCCGGCTTTGGTGCATTCGCGGTCGAGCACCGCAAGGTCGGTGAGCGACGGCGACTGCAGGGCGTAGAACACCGGCCGGCTGCGATCCAGGTTCAGGGTAAAGGATGACTGGTTGATGGTCTCGGAGCGAACCCACAGGTACAACAGGCGACGCAGGGCGCCGAAGATCAGGCGGCGCAAGGGGGAACGGGTCATACGGTGTGTGCTCTGGATGAGATTTTTGAGTATTTGCTCAGTCGACTAGTGTGCCGTATCTGCGCAAGTTCAGCAAAAAGCGCCCCGGTCATGAAAATTAATTTAAGTGTGTCATATACTCGGTCCGCCGCTTGCAAGAGATTTGTGCAAGCTGCGTCGGCAGGGGGCCGTGACCCCTCTGCATGCAAGGCGATTCCAAAATAAAAATCCGGAGTAGTGCAGATGTCGTCTCGTGAGACTGGAAGTGTAAAGTGGTTCAATGACGCAAAAGGTTACGGTTTCATTCAGCGTGAAGGTGGCGCGGACGTGTTCGTTCACTACCGTGCCATCCGCGGGGAGGGGCATCGCACCCTGCTCGAGGGGCAGCAGGTCGAATACAATCTGACTCAGGGCCAGAAAGGCTTGCAGGCAGAAGACGTAGTCGGTCTGTAAGCGCCGGGCCACAAGCCTCGAGCCTGGGCCCACCAGCGAAAAGGCCCGCCGCCGGACGACCGGGGCGGGCCTTTTCGAAGACAGTTTTCAGCTGGTCCGCCAGGTGATTTCCTCTTCACCGTCGGCACTGATGCGGATCCAGCGATCGGCATCTTCTTCACCTTCTTCCTCGACCCAACTGCCCGGTGCACAGCGCACTTCGACGTTCAGCGCGGCAAAGGCTGCGCGTGCGCAGGCAATGTCATCATCCCAAGGGGTCTGGTCGCTCTCCAGGTAAAGACTGTTCCATTTGCCCACAGCCTTCGGTAACCAGGTAACTGGAATGTTACCGGCCATGCACTTGTAGGTCTGGCCTTTCTGCTGCCAGTCGCTGCACGGGCCAAGCGCTTCGCCGAGCCAGGCAGCGATCTGCTTGTGGTCGACCTCGGCGTCTTTCAGGTAAATCTCGATATCGGGTTGGCGCATAGGGGCTCCGGGTGCGCTCAGTCTTGGCGCACAAAATAATCGTAACGCATCGATACCGTGACCTCGAAAGGCTCGGCCTGGTCGATGACGCGCGCGCGTTTCTCGGCGCTGGCACGCCAGCCATGAGGGGTCATGGCCAGCAGGTCGGCGCGGGCCTTGCTATCGGCAAGGCTGAGGCGGAATTTCAGGGTTTCGCTATGGGCGTGGTGCATGCCCTCGGGGACCAGCGCCAGGTGCTTGTCGTCGCTGTAGTCGCGCACTTCATCGTAGAGCTTATGGCGCAGTTCGATCAGGTGCTCGTTGGTCGGGCCGACGCGCATCAGGCCGCCGCCGGGGCTCAGCAGGCGCAGGGCCTCTTGCCAGTCCAGCGGGCTGAAGACACTGGCGAGGAACTGGCAACTGCCATCGGCCAGCGGCACCCGGGCCATGCTTGCCACCAGCCAGGTCAGCGCCGGGTTGCGCTTGCAGGCGCGCTTGACCGCCTCGCGGGAGATGTCCAGGGCATAACCGTCAGCCTCGGGCAACGCCTGGGCGATTTGCGCGGTGTAGTAACCCTCGCCACAGCCGATGTCCAGCCAGCGCGCGGGTGCGCGTTCGGCGGCCAGCTCAGCCAGGCGGCGGGCCACCGGGGCGTAATGGCCGGCGTTTAGAAAGTCGCGGCGGGCCTCGACCATGGCCTGGTTGTCGCCCGGGTCACGGCTGTTCTTGTGCTGCACCGGCAACAGGTTCAGGTAACCCTGGCGGGCACGGTCGAAACGGTGGCCGGCCGGGCAGGCCACGCCATTGTCGAGGGTGCTCAGCGCGGCACTGCAGATCGGGCAGGTGAGCATCAGGCAAGCAACCGGGTCAGGGTCTGGTAGTAGATTTCGGTCAGCACATCGAGGTCGCTGGCCAGGATCCGCTCGTTGACCTGGTGAATGGTGGCGTTGACCGGGCCCAGCTCGACCACCTGGGTGCCGAGGGTGGCGATGAAGCGCCCGTCGGAGGTGCCGCCGCTGGTCGATGCCTTGGTCTCACGGCCGGTGACTGCCTTGATGCTGGCCGACACTGCGTCGAGCAAATCGCCCGGCTCGGTCAGGAACGGCAGGCCCGACAGCGCCCAGTCCACGTGCCAGTCGAGCTGGTGCTTGTCGAGGATGGCGGCAACCCGCTGCTGCAGGCCTTCGACCGTCGACTCGGTAGAGAAGCGGAAGTTGAACAGCGCGGTCAGCTCGCCCGGTACCACGTTGGTGGCGCCGGTGCCGGAATTGAGGTTGGAGATCTGGAAGCTGGTCGGCGGGAAGAACGCATTGCCTTCGTCCCAGTGCTCGGCGGCCAGTTCCGCCAGGGCTGGAGCTGCCAGGTGGATCGGGTTCTTGGCCAGGTGCGGATAGGCCACGTGGCCCTGTACGCCGCGCACCGTGAGCTTGGCGCCGAGCGAGCCGCGACGGCCGTTCTTGACCACGTCACCGACCAGGCTGGTGCTCGACGGCTCGCCGACGATGCACCAGTCCAGGCGCTCGTTGCGCGCGGCCAGGCGCTCGACCACGGCCTTGGTGCCGTGGTGGGCCGGGCCTTCTTCATCACTGGTGATCAGGAAGGCGACCTTGCCGCGATGGTTGGGGTAGTCGGCGACGAAGCGCTCGGTGGCCACTACCATGGCGGCCAGGCTGCCTTTCATGTCAGCCGCGCCACGCCCGCAGAGCATGCCGTCGGCATCGATCAGGGCATCGAACGGATCGTTCTGCCAGGCCTGCACCGGGCCGGTCGGGACCACGTCGGTATGGCCGGCAAAGCACAGCACCGGGCCTTCCTGGGTGCCATGGGTGGCCCAGAAATTGTCGACGTCTTCGATGCGCATCGGCTCAAGCATGAAACCAGCATCGCCCAGGCGTTGCATCATCTGTTTCTGGCAGTCGAAGTCCAGCGGGGTAACCGACGGACGGCGAATCAGGTCGCAGGCCAGTTCAAGGGTAGGCGAGAGGTCGGCTGGGGCCGTCATGGGGAGCTCCGGGGCAAGGCAGGGCACTAATTCGAGGGGGGTTATCTTATAGCAATTCAGAGCCCTGTAGGAGCGGCGCACCGCCGCTCCTACAGGTTATCTCAAGGCTCAGGAAGCCTGGGCCGGCTGCGCGGCATCCACAGGCTTGGGCAGTGACGACAGCATGGCCATGATCAGCGCCGCCAGGTAGGGCAGCGACTGCACCAGCAGCATGGTCACCCAGAAGCGCATGTCGTTGCTCGGCAGGCCCTGGACCAGGTAGATCCCGGCTGCTGCGCCCCACAGCAGCAACATGATGAACAGCTCTTCACGGGCCTCTGACAGCGCCACCAGCAAGCCATGGCTGTCGGCGTTCTTAGGCGTGCGGAAGAACGGGATGCTGCTGGTGAAGAAGCCGTACAGCACCGCCTTGGCGATGGTGTGCGACAGCGCAAGGCCCGCCAGGGCCGCGGCGAAGGCGTCCTTGAGGTTCACGCCCACCGCGCGGCGGTAGAGGAACACGATCTTGCCGACCTTGAACACGAACAACGCCAGCGGCGGAATCGCGAAGATCAGCAGCGGCGGGTCGACCCGCTGCGGCACGATGATCATCGCCGCCGACCACAGCAGGGCGCCGACGGTGAAGAAGATGTTCATGCCATCGGCGATCCACGGCAGCCAGCCGGCGAGGAAGTGGTAGCGCTGGCCACGGGTCAGTTCCGAGTCCTTGCCGCGCAACAGGCTTGCGGCATGGCGCTTGATGATCTGGATGGCGCCATAGGCCCAGCGAAAGCGCTGCTTCTTGAAGTCGATGAAGGTGTCGGGCATCAGGCCTTTGCCATAGCTCTCGTGGGAATACGCCGCCGAGTAGCCTTTCTCGAACACCCGCAGGCCCAGTTCGGCGTCTTCGCAAATGCACCAGTCGGCCCAGCCCAGCTCTTCGAGTACCGAACGGCGGGTCATGGTCATGGTGCCGTGCTGGATGATCGCGTCACGGTCGTTGCGGGTGACCATGCCGATATGGAAGAAGCCTTTGTATTCGCTGTAGCAGAGCTTCTTGAAGGTGCTTTCGTTCTGGTCGCGGTAGTCCTGGGGCGATTGCACCACGGCGATCTTCGGATCGGCGAAGTGCGGCACCATGTGCTTGAGCCAGTTGCGGTCGACACAGTAGTCCGAGTCGATCACCGCGATCACTTCGGCGTCCTTGGCGGTATGCGGAATCAGGTAGTTCAGCGCGCCGCCCTTGAAGCCCGCCAGGGGCGCGACGTGGAAGAACTTGAAGCGCTCGCCGAGCATCTCGCAGTGCGCCTTGATCGGCTCCCAGACCGCCGGGTCCTTGGTGTTGTTGTCGATGATCAGGACTTCGTAGTCGGGGTAGTCCAGCGCGGCCAGGGCGTTGAGGGTCTGTTTGACCATCTCTGGCGGCTCGTTGTAGCACGGCACATGCACCGAGACTTTTGGTCGGTACGCGGCGTCGGCCTGCACCGGCAGGAACTCCCGGCGGCGCTTGTGAATCCACACCGCTTCGGCCAGTTCATGGGCCTCGGTGAGCAGCACGATAAACACGCCAAGGGCGCCGAGGGCGAGCAAAAAGCCCACGGTGAGGCTGAACCAGGTGCTGTATTGCTGGCTGTAGTCGTAGCCGATCCACACCAGCACCGAACCGCAGAGGAAGGCGATGAAGGTCAGGAAGGTGCGCCCGCGCTGGCGCAGGGCCGAGCCGTCGATCAGCAGCAGGGTCAGCGAAAGCATCGCCAATACCACCGAGCCGACCGCCAGCACACGCCATTGCGGAATGGCCACCACCGGGCCTTCGAAGTTGAATTTCTGCTGGCGGGCAGCGTTGAACACGCCCCAGTAGGCACCCACCGAGCCTTCGTCGCTGGCCTTCCACGGCTGGTCGTAGGCTTCGATGACAAAGTAGTTGTAGCCCTGGCGGTTGAGTTTGTTGACCAGGGTGCGCAGGTAGATGGCCTGGTCAGCCGGGGTGGCATCGGCACCGCCGCGCATGCGGCCGTTGCTCGGCCAACCGACTTCAGACAACAGCAGCGGTTTGCGTGGGAATTGCTGCTTCAGATCGCGGGCACGATCCAGTACGAACTGGCCGGCATCCTTCATCGGGATGAACTCCCAGTACGGCAGGATGTGCGCAGCTATCAGGTCGGCATGCTTGGCCAGCTCCGGGTGGTCTTTCCAGATGTGCCACTGTTCACTGGTGGTCACCGGGACTTTTACTGCCGCGCGCACGCGGTCCATGTACTGGATCAGTGCTTCGGGGGTGATTTCCTTGCGAAACAGCGCTTCGTTGCCGACCATCACCCGCACCACGCTGCGCGAGCTGTTGGCCAGTTCGATGGCTTTGTCGATTTCCCGTTCGTTGCGCTCAAGGTCCGGGCTGATCCACACCCCCAGGGTCACGCGCAGGCCGAACTCTTCGGCCAGGCGCGGAATCTCGGCCTGGGTACCTTCCACCGTATAGATGCGGATGCTGTCGGTCAGCTTGCTGAGCTGTTCGAGGTCCTGGCGCAGTTCGTCCTCGCTGGGGTACTGGCCCTTTTGCGGGCTTTCGCCCTGGCGGAACGGCGAATAGGAGAAACCGGAAATCTGCTCCGGCCAGTTGGGGGCGGAAACCGGGCGGTTGATCAGCGCCCAGAACCCGGTGAATAGCGCGGCGATAGCCATGACTATTACCAGGTTGATACCAAATTTACGCGATGACATAGATAGTTCGGGTTCCGAAAGGTGGAACGGGCGGGCGCCATGAGGCGCGAATCCTGCGTGCTTCCTGCTCAGATTGTGTAAGAACAGGTCGGTGGCAGAAGATTGGATTGGCTTCAGGAGCTGAAGTTCTTAGCCCGTACTTTTGTCGTCCAAGTCTTTGGATTGCATAGGACATTAAAGCAGGATTACAACTGCCTTGACCAATGCATGACTCGGGTGGCGGCCACGGCAGGGTGTCATCGCACCTCAAGAGGCCTATAATACGCGCCGGTTTTTTCGGGGTTGGGCCATGAGTACAGAAGATCCACGCTTTGCCGGTGTCGCCCGGTTATACGGTGACAACGGCCTGCAGCGCCTGCGCGAGGCCCATGTGGCTATCGTCGGTATTGGCGGGGTCGGCTCCTGGGCGGCCGAAGCCATGGCCCGCAGCGGCGTGGGCGAAATTTCGCTGTTCGACCTCGATGATGTCTGCGTCAGTAATACCAACCGCCAGCTGCATGCCCAGGAAGGCAATATCGGCCGGGCCAAGGCCGAGGTCATGGCCGAGCGCCTGCGGGCCATCAACCCGGCGTGCAAGGTGCATGCGGTGGTGGATTTCGTCACCAAGGAAACCCTGCCCGAGTACATCGGCGAACACATCGACTGTGTGATTGACTGCATCGACAGCGTCATGGCCAAGGCCGCGCTGATCGGCTGGTGCAAGCGCCACAAAGTCACCATCATCAGCACCGGAGGCGCCGGCGGGCAGATCGATCCAACCCAGATCCGCGTCGCCGACCTGAACAAGACCTTCAACGATCCGCTGGCCTCGCGGGTGCGTTCGACCTTGCGCCGCGACTACGGCTTTTCCCGCACGGTAACCCGCAACTACAGCGTGCCCTGTGTGTTTTCCACCGAACAGCTGCGCTACCCCAAGGGTGACGGCAGCGTCTGTCTGCAGAAGAGTTTTGTTGGCGAAGGGGTGAAGCTGGACTGCTCAGGCGGCTTCGGCGCGGTGATGATGGTCACCGCGACCTTCGGCATGGTCGCCGCCAGCAAAGCGGTGGAAAAGCTTGTGGCCGGCGCTCGGCGCCCGTCCGAGCGCCAGGCTCAGACACCTGCGGCAAGCTGAGCCATGCGTTGCAGCACGGCGTTCAGGCCGTTGCTGCGCGAGGGTGAGAGCTGGCGGCCCAGGCCTAGCTGGTTGAACCAGGCGGGCAGGTCCAGTTGCGCAAGCTCAGCGCTGGACAGGCCCTCGACCCGCACCAGCAGCAGCGCCAGCAAACCGCGGATGATCCGTGCATCGCTGGCGCCTTTGAAGCGCCACTGACCATCTTGCTGTGCCGCCACCAGCCAGACCTGGCTTTCGCAGCCATGGACTCGGTTGGCTTCGGACTTTTCTTCTTCGCTCAAGGGCACCAGGTGCTCGCCCCATTGCATCAGCAGGCGCGCGCGTTGTTCCCAGCCGGCTGCTTGTTCGAACGAATCGAGGGCTTGCTGCGCAGCGACAGGCAGGCTCATCGCAGCAGCTCCAGGGCCTGATCCAGAGCGTCGAAGAAGCGCTGCAGGTCGTCGGAGTCGTTGTACAAGCCCAGCGATACGCGGATGGCACCGTCCAGGCCGAGGCTTTTCAGCAACGGCATGGCGCAGTGATGGCCGGCGCGTACGGCGATGCCCTGTTCGGTGAGCATATGGGCCAGGTCAGCGTTGTGCACACCCTCGACCACGAAACTGGCCAGGGCCACTTGCGGTTGACCGAGCAGGCGGATGCCTTCGCGGTCGTTGAGGCCACGCAGCAGGTGGCGGTGCAGGCCGGCTTCATGCTCGGCAACAGCATTGGCATCCAGGCCGGCCAGGTAATCGAGGCTGGCCCCGAGGCCGATGACGCTGGCAATCGGCGGCGTACCGGCTTCAAAACCCAGGGGCGCCGGGCGAAAGCTGGCGCTGTGGTAGTCGGCGACCTGGACCATCTCGCCGCCGAACTGCCAGTGTCGCAGGCGCGCCAGGGCTTCACTGCGGCCGTAGAGCACACCGACACCGTCCGGGCCATAGAGCTTGTGGCTGGAGAACACGTAGAAATCGCAGCCCAGCTGGCGAACGTCGTGACGGCCGTGGGCCACGCCCTGGGCACCGTCGACCACGGTTAGCGCACCTTGGGCCTGGGCATGGGCCAGCAGCGGCTCCAGCGGCTGCCAGGCGCCGAGGACATTGGACAACTGGCTGACCGCCAGCACCCGGGTACGCGGGCCAATCAGTTGCAGGGCAATGTTCAGATCGATCAGGCCGCGGTTGTCCAGTGGCAGCACCACCAGCTTGAGCCCGCGACGCTGGGCCAGCTGTTGCCAGGGCAGCAGGTTGGCATGGTGTTCGAGGGCGCTGATGGCAATTTCGTCACCGGCCTCGAACAGCGGCTCAAGCCCGTAGGCGAGCAGGTTCAGGGCCGAGGTGGCGCCGTGGGTGAAGACAATCTGCTGGCTGTCGGCGGCGTTCAGCCAGCCGGCGACCTTGTCGCGGCTGCGTTCGAAGGCCTGGGTAGCCAGGGCGCCGGGCAGGTGTTGGGCACGGTGCACATTGGCAGCACCGTGGCCGTAATAGTGGCTCAGGGCATCGAGCAGGAGTTGCGGTTTTTGCGTGGTAGCGGCGCTGTCCAGGTAGGTCTGGTGTTGCCGCTGCAGGGCGTCGATGGCTGGGAAGTCAGCGCGCCAGGGGGAGGGCTGGAACATGATGATCGGACCTGAAAATCGGGCCTGGCGTTAGGCCAGACCCGATGGTACCACTTAGTTGTGGGCGTGCAGCGCTTCGTTCAGCTCGATGGCCGACTTGTGGGTCTTGCACTCCACTGCGCCGTTGAGCGAGTTGCGGCGGAACAGCAGGTCGGTCTGCCCGGCCAGGTCGCGGGCTTTGACCACCTTGACCAGCTGGTTGTTCTCGTCCAGCAGGTTCACCTTGGTGCCAGCGGTGATGTACAGGCCGGCTTCGACGGTGTTGCGATCGCCCAGCGGAATGCCGATACCGGCGTTGGCGCCGATCAGGCAGCCTTCGCCAACCTTGATGACGATGTTGCCGCCACCGGACAGGGTGCCCATGGTCGAGCAGCCGCCGCCCAGGTCCGAACCCTTGCCGACGAAGACGCCCGCGGAAACACGGCCTTCGATCATGCCCGGGCCTTCGGTGCCGGCGTTAAAGTTGACGAAGCCTTCGTGCATGATCGTGGTGCCTTCGCCGATGTAGGCACCCAGGCGCACACGGGCGCTATCGGCGATACGCACGCCGGCAGGGACGACGTAGTCGGTCATTTTCGGGAACTTGTCTACCGAGAATACTTCCAGCAGCTCGCCCTTCAGGCGCGCTTCCAGTTGCTGCTCGGCAAGCTCGGCCAGGTCGACGGCGCCCTGGCTGGTCCAGGCAACGTTTGGCAGCAGCGGGAAGATCCCGGCCAGGTTCAGGCCATGTGGCTTGACCAGGCGGTGCGAGAGCAGGTGCAGCTTCAGGTAGGCTTCCGGGGTTGAAGTCAGTGCGGCGTCTTCGGCCAGCAGGGTGACCACCAGCGGCTTGTTGCTTTCGGCCAGGCGGGTCAGCAGTGCGGCCTGGGCAGCATCGACACCCTTGAGGGCTTCGGCCAGCTGCGCGGCCTGGCTGGTGCTGAAGGCGATCGCCTGGTTGCCGCCTTCATAGCCCAGGACCGGGGCGATGGCCGCGACCAGCTCGGCAGCCGGGTTGATCAGCGGTTGGGCGTAAAAGACTTCCAGCCAGGCGCCTTGACGGTTCTGGGTGCCGACACCGAAGGCCAGGCTGAACAGGGTAGTGGACATGCAGTTACCTCTTGCGAAATTGAATGAAAGCTCGGCGCCGGGTTACTGA
Source organism: Pseudomonas sp. B21-009 (assembly GCF_024749345.1). Taxonomy (NCBI): domain Bacteria; kingdom Pseudomonadati; phylum Pseudomonadota; class Gammaproteobacteria; order Pseudomonadales; family Pseudomonadaceae; genus Pseudomonas; species Pseudomonas sp. B21-009. The sequence continues at coordinate 1,288,950 of NZ_CP087199.1, forward strand.
AGGGCGGCCGCGTACAAATCAGGCTTGAAGCCGACCAGGGTCCGCTTGCCGAGGTCGAGCACAGGGCGCTTGATCATCGACGGCTGGGCCAGCATCAGTTCGATGGCCTTGGCCTGGTCGAGATCGGCCTTCTGGGCGTCGTCGAGCTTGCGGAAGGTGGTGCCGGCGCGGTTGAGTACCGTTTGCCAGCCATGTTCATCGCACCAGCGCTCAAGGCTTGCACGGTCGATGCCCTGGGCCTTGTAGTCGTGGAAATCGTAGCCCAGGCCCTGCTCTTCGAGCCAGGTGCGGGCTTTCTTCATGGTGTCACAGGCCTTGATTCCATAAAGGTGCAATGGCGTGTCGCGTTTGGTCATGTCTTGCCCCCCTGGGAAAAAATGGTGAAGGATTATGCCATGGTCGGCGGCGTTGGGTTGGCGTTGCCATGGCTCTTTGTAGCATTGTGTTACAGGTTCTGGGCAGTTCTGCGACTTTTGTGCAGCGGTGCGCCGGCAGCCTAAGCGGCTAATATGTCGTTTCAATGGCAAAACCGTGCCCAGGCCCGCATAAGTTATTGAATGCGTTTGAATTGAACAGGACTCGCCGAATGCAATCAGCCTACACCGTTCTCATCCTGCTGATGCTGGTGAGTGTTTCCAAACTGGTCGGGCGGGTTATCCCGCTGCCGTTGCCACTGGTGCAGATCGGCGCTGGCGCCTTGCTGGCGTGGCCTACCCTGGGCCTGCACGTGGCCCTGGACCCAGAATTGTTTCTGTTCTTGTTTTTGCCGCCGCTGCTGTTTTCCGATGGCTGGCGGATGCCCAAGCGCGATCTGTGGAAGTTGCGCGGGCCGATCCTGACCCTGGCCGTTGGCCTGGTGCTGTTTACCGTGGTGGGTGCCGGTTATTTCATTCACTGGATTTTGCCGAGCATTCCCTTGCCGGTGGCCTTCGCCCTGGCTGCGGTTCTGTCGCCCACCGACGCCGTGGCGGTGTCGGCCATTTCCCAGGACCGGCTGCCGACGCCGTTGATGCACATGCTCCAGGGCGAGGCGCTGATGAACGACGCCTCGGGCCTGGTGACCTTCAAATTCGCCCTGGCCGCGGCAATCACCGGCGTGTTCTCGCTGACCGAGGCCAGCCTGACCTTCGTGCTGGTGGCTGTCGGCGGCCTGGCCATCGGTGTCGCCCTGAGCTGGCTGGTCGGGCGCCTGCGTGCCTGGATGATCGCCCGTGGCTGGGATGACCCGGCCACCCACGTGGTGTTCATGTTGCTGCTGCCGTTTGCCGCCTACGTGCTGGCCGAGCGCCTGGGCGCCTCCGGCATTCTCTCGGCGGTAGCGGCTGGGATGATGCAAAGCTGGCTTGACCTGCTGCCCCGGCAGACCAGCACGCGCCTGCTCAACCGCAGCGTCTGGTCGCTGCTGGAGTTCGCCTTCAATGGTTTGATCTTCCTGTTGTTGGGCCTGCAGTTGCCCGACATCATCAAGGCGGTGACCAGCCACGAAGCCTCGCTGTGGCCGACCTTGCTGTGGCGCTGCCTGGATGTGGTGGCGATCTTCGCGGTACTGCTGGCCTTGCGCTTTATCTGGGTGCAGAGCATCTGGCGCCTGATCGGGGTGATCCGCCGCTGGCGTGGTAAAGAGGACCTGGTGCTGATGCCCAACGCGCGTTCCTGCTGGCTGTTGACGGTCGGCGGTGTGCGCGGGGCGGTGACCCTGGCCGGTGTCATGTCGGTGCCGCTGCTGATCAGCGCCGGCAAGGACTTCCCGGAGCGCGACTTGCTGATTTTCATCGCCGCCGGGGTTATTCTGCTGTCGCTGGTGTCAGCCTGTATTGCCCTGCCGCTGTTGTTGCGCGGGGTGACCAAGAGCCCGGATGACGCCCTGCGTCAGGAAGCCCAGGAGGCCTGGCGACGTACCGCCGAAGCGGCGATTCATGCCCTTGAGGCAGAGGACCTGAGTGAGGCCGGCAGCCCGCTGGACGCTTCGCAGGCGGCGCTGGCGGCCGAGCTCAAGGCCCGCTTGATGGCTGAATACCGGCATCAGCTTGATACCTTCAACGACAGCGCCGAAGCCCAGGCCCTGGCCGAACAGATGGACCAGCTGGAGCGGCGCTTGCGATTGCGGGCGCTGCGGGCCCAGCGCCTGGAGCTGTACAACCTGCATCGCCAGCACCTGATTGGTGATGATGTGGTGCGTCAGGTGCTGGGGGAGCTGGATATGAGTGAGGCGAACCTGGGGCAGGTCAGGTAGGTGTGTCGGCCAGGGGGTAGGCTCGGCGCATGAATGCCAGATCATATTCGCTCAACGTCTTGTTTGCCCCCACTTCCCAGTCACCCAGGGTCATCCACTGCTCAATTGGATAGTGCATGATCGACTCGCGGTCGTAGGTTGTGAAGAAGGTATTCGCTTCAGATCGCTTCTCCAGAAACTGGCTGCGTACATCGGCCTCGCTCCATCCCGGTCGCTTGGTCATCACTTTCATGAGTTCGTCTTCATTCCAGGGAATGTCAGCTAACGGGTTTTGATGTTCGTGGGTCGCGCCAAAGACATGGCCGAACTCATGCAGGACGATCTGCTCGAAATTTTCGCTGTCCGGCAGGACATTCAGGGTCATGGTTTCGTTTTTTTTGATCAGCAGAGCGTCAGTTCCCAGGGCGGACTCATTGTGCAGGGCCTTGGGGTCGAGCTTGATCCTGATATCGGCCTGCAGGTAGTTGTCGTGGTACAGGGTTATGCCGAGGTTGGCGCCAGACTGCGACACCCATTGGCTCCCTGTATTGAGAATTTTCAACTGCAGTTCGATGCTGGGCGAGCCCAGAAACGAAAATTTCAGGATGCGCCCTGGCTGCCAGAGACGGGTGGAACCATAAATTGCACGTTTTTTGCGCGACCCGGAATGGTTGGGAACATTGGCAGGGTTTTCCGCGACGGCGGCTTCGTAGGAAAGCTGCGGGTCGACGTTGTGGCGGTAACGGCAAAAGATCAAATCGCTCATGAGGGAGTCCTTCTCGTTCGTGAGCGTGAAGTGTCTCCAGTCAGGCGCCGGATCTAGTGGTAGATAAAGCTTTAGTTTGGCTTTTCTAGGGCAGGCGGCACCGGCTGTTCCGATGCCGCCGATCCATCAGCGGGTGAGGAAGTCTCGAATCCGCCCGGCCGCCTCGACGCACTCGGCCAATGGCGCTACCAGCGCCATGCGCACGCGCCCGGCACCTGGGTTGACGCCGTCCACTTCGCGCGACAGGTACGAACCCGGCACTACGGTCACGTGCTGGGCTTCGAACAGGTCGCGGGTGAACGCTGCGTCGTCGCCTGGCACCTTGGCCCACAGGTAGAAACCGCCGTCCGGGCGCTGCACGTCCAGCACCGGGGCGAGGATTTCGAGCACTGCGTCGAACTTCTCGCGGTACAGGTCGCGGTTGGCCAGTACGTGTTGTTCGTCGTTCCAGGCGGCGATGCTCGCCAGTTGAGTTTGCACCGGCATGGCGCAGCCGTGGTAGGTGCGATAGAGCAGGAACGGCTTGATGATCTCGGCATCACCTGCGACGAAGCCCGAACGCAGGCCCGGCAGGTTGGAGCGCTTGGACAGGCTGTGGAACACCACGCAACGCTTGAAGTCGCTACGGCCAAGCTCGACGCAGGCGCTGAGCAGGCCTGGCGGCGGGCTTTGTTCGTCGAAGTACAGCTCGCTGTAGCACTCGTCGGCGGCAATCACGAAATCGTACTGGTCGGCCAGGGCGATCAGTTTTTTCAGGGTGTCCATCGGCACCAGGGCGCCGGTGGGGTTGCCCGGGGAGCAGAGGAAGAGGATCTGGCAGCGCTGCCAGGTCTCGGCCGACACCGCATCGAAGTTCGGGTTGAAGCCGTTGCTGTCCAGGCATGGCAGGTAGTGCGGGGTGGCGCCGGCCAGCAAGGCTGCGCCTTCGTAGATCTGGTAGAACGGGTTGGGGCTGATCACCAGGCCGTCATCGGCGCGATTGACCACCGCCTGGGTGAAGGCGAACAGCGCTTCCCGGGTGCCATTGACCGGCAATACGTGTTTGTCGGCATCCAGCCAGCCGGCCGGTACGCCAAAGCGCTGTTCGCACCAGCGCACGATGGCCTGACGCAGGGCCGGCAGGCCGGCAGTGGTCGGGTACACCGCCATTTGCTTGAGGCTGTCGGCCAGGGCCTGGGCGACGAACGCCGGCGACTCATGCTTCGGTTCACCGATCGACAGGGCAATGGCGCGTTTGTCCGCCGCAGGCGTCACGCTGCCGAGCAGCGCACGGAGTTTCTCGAACGGGTAGGGCTGAAGCTGGTTCAAAGCGTTGTTCATCGGCGCAAGGTCTCGTCAAACGGTCAAATGGTCAGGCGGGTCAAAGGCACCCCGGTCGCCTGGTCGACGCGCAGTTGCTCGACGATCGCATCCTGCAGGCGGCTGCACAGTTGCGGGTCGGACAGGGGCTGGTTGTCGGCGTCGGTAATGAAGAACACGTCTTCGACCCGTTCGCCGAGGGTGGCAATCTTGGCATTTTGCAGCGACAGGTCGAACTCCAGGAAGATCTTGCCGATCCGCGCCAGCAGGCCGGGGCGGTCGGGGGCGCTGAGTTCGAGGATGGTCACCGGGCGCTGGGCATCGTTGTGGATGGTCACCTGCGGGGCAAAGGTGAAGTGCTTGAGCTGGCGCGGTACCCGGCGCTGGATGATGGTCGGGTAGTCGTCGGGGTTACGCAGGGCGTCGGTCAGACCGTCGCGAATCTGTTTGACGCGCGCGGGATTGTCGCCGATCGAGCCGCCATCGTTGTCGAGCACGATATAGGTGTCGAGGGTGAACTGGCTGCTCGAGGTAATGATGCGGGCGTCATGGATGTTCAGGTTGAGTTGGTCCATGGCCGCCACGGTCACGGCGAAAAAGTCGTGCTGGTCGGGGGCATAGATGAAGATCTGGGTACCGCCCTCGAACTCGCGCTGGGTGGTTTCCTTGATCAGCACCAGCGGCCCGCCGTCGGCCGGCTGCTGGAGGATGGCATCGCTGTGCCAGGCGACGTCAGCGGCGGTATGGCGCAGGAAGTAGTCATCGCCCAGTTGCGACCACAGCTGCTCGACGTCGTCCGGGTCGGTGCCTTCGCGAATGAGGATGTCCAGCGCCGCGCTCTGGGTCTGGCGGATCTGCTCTTCGCGGTCCAGCGGGTTCTCCAGGCCGCGGCGCAGGGCGCGCTTGGTCTCGGTGTAGAGCTGGCGCAGCAGGCTGGCGCGCCAGGAGTTCCACAGGCTGGGGTTGGTGGCGTTGATGTCGGCCACGGTCAGCACGTAGAGGTAGTCCAGGCGGGTTTCATCGCCCACCAGCAGGGCAAAATCGTAGATCACCTGCGGGTCGGAGAGGTCCTTGCGCTGGGCGGTGGTGGACATCACCAGGTGATGCTGTACCAGCCAGACGATCAGGCGGCTGTCCCAGCTTGGCAGCTGATGACGCGCGCAGAAGGCCTGGGCGTCTACCGCGCCGAGCTCGGAATGATCGCCCTGGCGGCCCTTGCCGATGTCGTGATAGAGCCCGGCGAGGTAAATCAGCTCCGGCTTGGGCAGGCGGCCCATGAGCTTGCTGGCCAGCGGGAATTTCTCCGAAACCGGGGTGTACTGCAGTTTGCGCAGGTGCTTGATCAGGTTCAGGGTGTGCGCATCGACCGTGTAGATGTGGAACAAGTCGTGCTGCATCTGCCCGACGATCAGACCGAACTCCGGCAAGTAACGCCCGAGAATGCCGTAGCGGTTCATCCGCCGCAGGTTGCGGTGGATGCCGATCTCGCACTTGAACAGCTCGATGAACAGGCTGGTATTGCGGATATCGTTACGAAACTCGTCGTCGATCAGGTGTCGGTGTTCGCGCAGCAGGCGGATGGTGTCGGCGCGCACGCCCTTGATTTCCGGGTGCTGGGCCATCAGCACGAAGATTTCCAGCATGGCGAACGGCGTGCGTTTGAATACGTTGGTGCGCACGGCCTCGATATAGCCGTCATGCAGCTGGAAGCGGGCATTGAGTGGCTGGGCGTTGCCACTGTCGTCGTCGAGGATGACCTCTTCGAAGTGCTGGATGATCAGGTCGCTGAGCTCGGCGATGCTCATCACCACCCGGTAATACTGCTGCATGAACTGCTCGATGGCACGCTTGGGGTTCTCGTCGCCAAACCCCAGCAGCGCGGCGATGCTGCGCTGGTGGTCGAACAGCAGGCGGTCTTCAGCGCGCCCGGCCAGCATGTGCAGGGCGTAACGCACTTTCCAGAGAAACTCCTGGGACGAGGCCAGCAGGTTGTTCTCGCTTTCCAGCAGGAAACCTTCGCCGGCCAGGGCGTGCAGGTTGAGGGTGCCGTACCGGCGGCGGGCGATCCACAGCACCGTCTGGATGTCGCGCAGCCCGCCCGGCGAGCCCTTGACGTTGGGCTCGAGGTTGTACTCGGTGTCGTTGTACTTGTGGTGCCGGGCCTTTTGCTCGGCCCGCTTGGCCAGGAAGAATTCCTTGCTTGGCCACATGTGCGCGGTGCTGGTCACTTCGAGCATGCGCTGGCGCAGGTGCTCCGGGCCAGCAATGGTGCGGCTTTCCATGAGGTTGGTGACAACCGTCAGGTCGGCACGGGCCTGTTCTGCGCATTCATCGACCGAGCGCACGCTCTGGCCCACTTCCAGGCCGATGTCCCACAGCAGGGTCAGAAAGCGTTCGATCGAGTCGCGAAAGACTTCATGATCGGCGCTGTCGAGCAGAATCAACAGGTCGATGTCGGAATAGGGGTGCAGCTCGCCGCGCCCATAACCGCCGGTGGCGATCAGGGCGATATCGGCATCTTCGCTCCAGGTAAACTGGTTCCACGCCTGTTGCAGGATATTGTCGACGAACCAGGCGCGGTCCTCGATCAGCCGGCGGATCTCGCGACCGCTGCGAAAACGGTTGTCGAGCACCTCGCCGGCCTGGCGGATGGCTTTCTTGAAGGCAGCGATGGGGCTTGCCTTGAGGGCCAGTTCCGCCTGGAACTGGCCGCGATCGAACAGCTCGGGATCCACCTGGGGCATCGAGAGGCTTTCCTGTAAGAATCAGGCCGATGTGCGAGGAATGGTGTCGTCTTTGCGCAGGGTGAAGATCTCGTAACCGGTCGCGGTCACCACCAGGGTGTGTTCCCATTGTGCCGAGAGCTTGCGGTCCTTGGTGATGGCGGTCCAGCCGTCGCCCAGCACCTTGGTGTCGGCCTTGCCCTGGTTGATCATCGGCTCGATGGTGAAAGTCATGCCTTCTTTCAGTTCCATGCCGGTGCCGGCGCGGCCGTAGTGCAGGATCTGCGGCTCTTCGTGGAACACCTTGCCGATGCCGTGGCCGCAGAATTCGCGGACCACCGAGAAGCCGTTCTTTTCAGCGTGCTTCTGGATTACTTCGCCGATGTCGCCCAGGCGGCAGCCCGGCTTGACCAGCTCGATGGCCTTGTACATGCATTCCTGGGTGATCTGCGAGAGGCGTTCGGCCCAGACGGGCACGTTGCCGACGTGGAACATGCGGCTGGTGTCGCCGTGGTAGCCGTCCTTGATCACCGTGACGTCGATGTTCAGGGTGTCGCCATCCTTGAGCGGCTTGTCACCGGGGATGCCATGGCAGACCACGTGGTTGACCGAGGTGCAGATCGACTTGGGGAAGCCTTTGTAGTTGAGCGGCGCCGGGATAGCCTGCTGGACGTTGACGATGTAGTCGTGGCACAGGCGGTCGAGCTCCTCGGTGGTGACACCGGGCTTGACGTGCTCTTCGATCATCTCCAGGACTTCGGCGGCCAGGCGGCCGGCGATGCGCATCTTTTCGATGTCTTCGGCGGTTTTGATGGTAACGGTCATTACAGGCTCTCTACGGCGCAGCAAGGCGCGAATAATCTGGGGAAAGGCCGGATTCTAACAGAGCGAAGCCCGATTCAGGCGGCTATGGCGCTGATACAGCCTTTATATAGGGGCCATTCTGGCGCTAATGGGCGGTGTGTGCAAAAGCCGGTGACGTTCTATGGTAATTCGGGTTTCGCTCGGCGAGCTTGTGTGGTATAAAATGCGCCGCTTTCCGGGGATAGCTCCGCAAGCACTAAACCCACACACGTGTCGACACGATGACCTGGGTGCCTTTGATCTGCGGATCACGGGTTGGTCATTGGGATACGTGGAGGCCCAACCCGACTTATCAAGGAACTATCATGTCCCAAGTCAACATGCGCGATATGCTGAAGGCCGGTGTGCACTTCGGTCACCAAACCCGTTACTGGAACCCGAAAATGGGCAAGTACATTTTCGGCGCGCGCAACAAGATCCACATCATCAACCTTGAAAAAACCCTGCCAATGTTCAACGACGCACTGACTTTCGTCGAGCGTCTGGCCCAGGGCAAAAACAAGATTCTGTTCGTCGGCACCAAGCGTTCCGCTGGCAAGATCGTTGCTGAAGAAGCAGCACGTTGCGGTTCGCCGTACGTCGATCACCGCTGGTTGGGCGGCATGCTGACCAACTACAAGACCATCCGCGCTTCGATCAAGCGTCTGCGCGACCTGGAAACCCAGGCCGAAGACGGCACTTTCGCCAAGCTGACCAAGAAAGAAGCCCTGATGCGCTCCCGTGATCTGGAAAAACTGGATCGCAGCCTGGGCGGTATCAAGGACATGGGCGGCCTGCCTGATGCCCTGTTCGTGATCGACGTTGACCACGAGCGCATCGCTATCACCGAAGCCAACAAGCTGGGCATCCCGGTCATCGGCGTTGTCGATACCAACTCCAGCCCAGAAGGCGTTGACTACATCATCCCAGGTAACGATGACGCCATCCGCGCTATCCAGCTGTACATGGGTTCGATGGCTGACGCCGTGATCCGTGGCCGCAACAACGTTGCTGGCGGTACCGAAGTGTACGCCGAAGAAGCAGCAGCACCGGCTGCCGAAGCCTGAGTAACTGACGCTTAGCGTCTACTCGGCACGCGAAAAGGGGGCTTTGCCCCCTTTTTGCCACCTTGAAATCCTCCTGTCAGCATCGCCGTTGCAACCTTGTTACTGCATGAGTGCTGGCAAGTGGATTTACAGAATTGAACGCCCGTCAGTATCGGGTGGAATGGTTGAAAACCTATCCAAGAGGATTTTGAAATGGCAGAGATTACTGCAGCGCTGGTCAAAGAACTGCGCGAGCGTACCGGCGAAGGCATGATGGACTGCAAGAAGGCCCTGACCAAGGCCGGCGGCGACATCGAAAAAGCCATCGACGACATGCGTGCTTCGGGCGCCATCAAGGCCGCCAAAAAGGCTGGCAACGTTGCTGCTGAAGGCGCTATCGCCATCAAGGCCGACGACAAGTCCGCCGTCCTGCTGGAAGTGAACTCGCAGACCGACTTCCTGGCCCTGCAAGATGACTTCAAAAACTTCGTCGCTGAAAGCGTTGAACAGGCTTTCGCTGAAAAACTGACCGACGCCGCTCCGCTGATCGCTTCGCGTGAAGCTGCTCGTGAAGCGCTGGTTGCCAAGGTTGGTGAGAACGTCAACATCCGTCGCCTGGTGCGCGTTGAAGGTGACGTTGTCGGTACCTACCTGCACGGTAACAAGATCGGTGTTGCTGTTGTCCTGAAGGGCGGCGACGTCCAGCTGGCCAAAGAAATCGCCATGCACGTGGCTGCCAGCAACCCAGAGTTCCTCAACCCTTCGGAAGTCTCCGCTGAAGCAATCGAGCGCGAGAAGGCTGTATTCATGCAGCTGAACGAAGAGAAGATGAAGGGCAAGCCTGAGAACATCGTCGCCAACATGATCGACGGTCGCATCAAGAAGTTCCTGGCCGAAGCTTCGCTGGTCGAGCAAGCCTTCGTCATGAACCCGGAAGTCAAGGTCGGCGAGCTGGCCAAGAAAGCCGGTGCTGAAATCGTTTCGTTCACCTACTTCAAAGTAGGCGAAGGCATCGAGAAGCCGGTCGACAACTTCGCTGAAGAAGTTGCTGCCCAGCTGGCTGCTGCCAAGCAATAAGACAGATTCACCTCTGTCGCCCCGAAGAGGCTGCCCGCTCACGCGCGCAGCCTCTTTGTCAAAGCGGGAGCGGTTTACGAGACCGCCTTTCGCTGGCGCAGTAGCTGCGCCACGCTAGAGTTACGCGCAGGCTGAAAACAGCCCGCCAGATTTTTTTACAAACGCCGCAGGAGAGATTCGCAATGGCTCAGCAGGGCAGTGGTTATCAAGCTCGCTATAAACGCATTCTACTCAAGCTTAGCGGCGAGGCCCTGATGGGCTCGGAAGAGTTCGGGATCGACCCCAAGGTCCTGGATCGCATGGCGCTGGAAGTCGGCCAGTTGGTCGGCATCGGTGTTCAGGTAGGTTTGGTGATCGGTGGTGGCAACCTGTTCCGTGGTGCGGCGCTCAGTGCAGCCGGCATGGACCGCGTCACTGGCGACCACATGGGCATGCTGGCGACCGTGATGAATGGCCTGGCCATGCGCGATGCGCTTGAGCGCGCCAACATTACCGCGATTGTCATGTCGGCCATCTCCATGGTTGGCGTTACCGATCACTATGATCGTCGCAAAGCCATGCGCCACTTGAACTCCAAAGAAGTGGTCATCTTCGCTGCCGGTACCGGCAACCCGTTCTTCACCACCGACTCCGCCGCTTGCCTGCGCGCCATCGAAATCGATGCCGACGTGGTATTGAAGGCAACCAAGGTCGATGGTGTATACACTGCAGATCCATTCAAAGACCCGCATGCCGAGAAGTTCGATCATCTGACCTACGATGAAGTGCTGGATCGCAAGCTGGGCGTGATGGACCTGACGGCAATCTGCCTTTGCCGCGATCACAAGATGCCGCTGCGCGTCTTCAACATGAACAAGCCCGGCGCCCTGCTGAACATCGTGCATGGCGGCGCTGAAGGAACTCTGATCGAGGAAGTTCAAAAATGATCAACGAAATCAAGAAAGACGCTCAAGCGCGTATGCAGAAATCCCTGGAGTCTCTGGCTTATGCGTTCGGCCAGATTCGCACCGGCAAGGCACACCCAAGCATCCTGGCAAGCGTGATGGTGCCTTACTACGGTACCGACACCCCGATCAGCGGCGTCGCCAACGTCACCGTTAAAGATTCGCGCACCCTGCAGGTCGTGGCTTTCGAGCGCAACATGCTCGCTGCCGTTGACAAGGCCATCCAGAGCGCCGGTTTGAACCTCAACCCGACCAACCTGGGTGAGTTGCTGCTGATCACCATGCCAGCCCTGACTGAAGAAACCCGCAAGGGCTTCACCAAGCAGGCGCGCAGTGCGGCCGAAGACGCTCGCGTGGCTGTGCGCAACATTCGCCGCGATGCTCTGGGTGAACTGAAGAAGCTGGTCAAAGACAAGGAAATCAGCGAAGACGAAGAACGTCGCGCCATCGCTGATATCGACAAGCTGACGAAAGATACCGAGGCCCAGATCACCAAGGCCACCGAAGAGAAAGAAAAGGACCTGATGGCCGTTTAAGGGTCGGGACTTTTTTTAATGGAAAAGACCAAGCAAGGTGTGTCCCCATCGGTGCCGCGCCATGTCGCGATCATCATGGATGGGAATAATCGCTGGGCGAAGAAGCGCCTGTTGCCCGGTGTCGCCGGGCACAAGGCCGGTGTCGATGCGGTGCGCGCGGTCATCGAGGTGTGCGCCGAGGCCAAGGTCGAGGTGCTGACCCTGTTCGCCTTTTCCAGCGAGAACTGGCAGCGCCCGGCCGAAGAGGTCGGAGCGTTGATGGAGTTGTTCTTCTCGGCCTTGCGCCGGGAAGCCAAGCGCCTCAACGACAACAATATCAGCCTGCGTATCATCGGTGACCGCTCGCGCTTTCATCCTGAGCTGCAGGCTGCCATGCGTGAGGCCGAAGCGGCGACCGCCGGCGCCAATCGTTTCATCCTGCAGATCGCCGCCAACTACGGTGGTCAGTGGGATATCGCCCAGGCCGCCCAGCGCCTGGCGCGGGAAGTCCAGGCCGGTCACCTGCGTCCGGACGACATAACCCCCGAGCTGCTGCAGACTTGCCTGGCGACAGGCGACCTGCCGCTGCCCGACCTGTGCATCCGTACCGGTGGTGAGCACCGCATCAGCAATTTCTTGCTGTGGCAGCTGGCCTATGCCGAGTTGTACTTTTCCGACCTGTTCTGGCCGGACTTCAAACACGAGGCCATGCGTACTGCGCTGGCCGATTTCGCTTCGCGCCAGCGCCGCTTCGGGAAAACCAGCGAGCAGGTCGAAGCTGGAGCCCGTGCTTAATGCTTAAACAACGCATCATTACTGCGCTGATCCTGTTGCCGATCGCCCTGTGTGGCTTCTTCCTGCTGAACGGCGGCGACTTTGCCCTGTTCATCGGCGTGGTGGTGACCCTTGGCGCCTGGGAATGGGCGCGCCTGGCCGGCCTGGTCGGCCAGGCCCTGCGGGTGGCGTACGCGGCTGTAGTTGCAGGGCTGCTGATGCTGCTCTACCTGATGCCGGAACTGGCGCCCTGGGTATTGGGCGCGTCGGTATTGTGGTGGGGCCTGGCGACCTGGCTGGTATTGACCTACCCGAGCAGCAGCGAGCTGTGGGCCAGCGTGGCCTGCCGCTTGCTGATCGGTTTGCTTATCCTGCTGCCGGCCTGGCAAGGCCTGGTGTTGCTCAAGCAATGGCCGCTGGGCAACTGGCTGATCATGGCGGTCATGGTGCTGGTCTGGGGGGCGGATATCGGTGCGTATTTCTCCGGCCGTGCCTTCGGCAAGCGCAAGCTGGCCCCGCAGGTCAGCCCGGGCAAGAGCTGGGAAGGCGTCTATGGCGGCCTGGCCCTGAGCCTGGTGATTACCGCGGCGGTGGGTATCTACCGTGACTGGAGCATCGGCGAGCTGTTGCTGGGCTTGTTGGGCGCAGGCGTGGTGGTGCTGGTATCGGTGGTGGGTGACCTGACCGAAAGCATGTTCAAGCGCCGCTCCGGGATCAAGGACAGCAGCAACCTGCTGCCCGGTCACGGCGGCGTGCTGGACCGTATCGACAGCCTCACTGCGGCGATCCCGGTGTTTGCGGTGCTGCTCTGGGCAGCCAATTGGGGCGTGATGTGAGCGGCGTGCAGCGTATTACCGTACTGGGTGCGACCGGCTCCATTGGTCTTAGCACCCTCGATGTGATTGCCCGTCACCCGGATCGTTACCAGGTGTTTGCCCTGAGCGGCTATTCGCGCTTGCAGGAGTTGCTGGCCCTGTGCCTGCGTCACGCCCCGGTATTTGCCGTGGTGCCTTCGGCCGAGGCTGCACAGCAACTGCGTGAAGGTCTGGCAACTGCAGGTTCGAGCACCGAGGTGCTGGTCGGCGAGGATGGCTTGTGTCAGGTGGCTGCGGCTGCCGAGGTCGATGCCGTGATGGCGGCGATTGTCGGCGCCGCCGGCCTGCGTCCGACCCTGGCGGCGGTCGAGGCGGGCAAGAAGGTGCTGCTGGCCAACAAGGAAGCGCTGGTGATGTCCGGCGCCTTGTTCATGCAGGCAGTGCGGCGCAGTGGCGCTGTACTGCTGCCGATCGACAGCGAGCACAACGCGATCTTCCAGTGCCTGCCGGGTGATTATTCCCGCGGCCTGGCCCAGGTAGGCGTGCGCCGCATCCTGTTGACCGCCTCCGGCGGGCCGTTTCGTGAAACGCCGATGGCCGAGCTCATGGATGTCAGCCCCGAGCAGGCCTGTGCCCACCCGAACTGGTCGATGGGCCGCAAGATTTCCGTCGACTCGGCAAGCATGATGAACAAGGGTCTGGAGTTGATCGAGGCCTGCTGGCTGTTCGATGCCCGGCCCAGCCAGGTCGAGGTGGTGGTGCACCCGCAAAGTGTGATCCACTCGCTGGTCGATTATGTCGATGGGTCGGTGCTGGCCCAGTTGGGCAACCCGGACATGCGCACGCCGATCGCCAATGCCCTGGCCTGGCCGGAGCGGATCGATTCGGGGGTGGCACCACTGGACCTGTTCGCGGTTGCCCGCCTGGACTTCAAGGCCCCGGACGAGCAGCGTTTCCCATGCTTGCGCCTGGCCCGCGAGGCGGCGGAGGCAGGCAACAGTGCGCCGGCGATGCTCAACGCGGCCAATGAAGTGGCGGTGGAGGCATTTCTCCAGCGGCGCATCCGCTTCCCCGAGATCGCGAGTATGATCGAACAAGTGCTCGATCAGGAGCCGGTGGTTGCGGTCGAGTCGCTCGATGCGGTGTTTGCCGCCGATCAGCGCGCGCGGCAACTGGCCGGACAATGGTTGGCTCATCACGGCCGCTGAGGTCTGGCGCAGTAATGCGTCAGGCCCGGTGCCGCTGAACGTCATTCGGAGAGAGACATGAGTGCGCTCTACATGATTATCGGCACCCTGGTGGCATTGGGTGTGCTGGTCACCTTTCACGAATTTGGTCACTTCTGGGTGGCCCGGCGTTGCGGCGTCAAGGTTTTGCGTTTCTCCGTGGGTTTTGGCATGCCGCTGTTGCGCTGGCACGACCGCCATGGCACCGAGTTCGTGGTTGCGGCGATCCCGCTGGGCGGCTACGTGAAAATGCTCGATGAGCGCGAAGGCGAAGTGCCACGCGACCAGGTCGAGCAGTCGTTCAACCGCAAGTCGGTGCGTCAGCGTATCGCAATTGTGGCGGCGGGCCCGGTGGCCAACTTTCTGTTGGCGATTTTCTTCTTCTGGATCCTGGCCATGGTTGGCACCCAGCAGGAGCGCCCGGTCATTGGTGCGGTCGAGGCCGGGAGTATTGCCGAGGTGGCCGGGCTCAAGGCAGGCCAGGAAATTGTTTCCATTGATGGCAAACCGACCAGTGGCTGGGCTGCGGTCAACCTGCAACTGATCCGTCGCCTGGGCGAGAGTGGCCAGTTGCACATCAGCGTGCGGGAAGAGGGTGCGAGCGTCGACAGCCCCCACGTGCTGACCCTGAACAACTGGCTCAAGGGTGCCGACGAGCCCGACCCGATCCGCTCCCTGGGCCTGCGCCTGTGGCGCCCGGCGTTGCCGCCGGTGCTGGCTGAACTCGACCCCAAGGGCCCGGCGCAGGCCGCGGGGCTGAAAACCGGCGACCGTCTGCTGGCCCTCGATGGCCAGGTGCTGAACGACTGGCAACAAGTGGTTGATACCGTGCGTGGCCGCGCTGGCAGCAAGATTGTCCTGCGTATCGAGCGTGACGGTGCGCCGCTGGAGCTGCCGGTAACCCTGGCCAGCCGTGGCGAAGGCCAATCGGCCACGGGTTACCTCGGGGCGGGGGTCAAGGCGGTGAAGTGGCCGGATGCCATGCTTCGCGAGGTCAGCTATGGGCCGCTCGAGGCTGTGGGGGAGGGGCTTTCACGCACCTGGAACATGAGCGTGCTGACCCTCGAATCGCTGAAGAAAATGCTGTTCGGCGAGCTCTCGGTAAAAAACTTGAGCGGACCGATAACCATTGCTAAAGTGGCGGGCGCTTCGGCCCAGTCCGGCGTTGGAGATTTCCTGAATTTCCTCGCCTACCTGAGCATTAGCCTGGGGGTTCTTAATTTGCTGCCCATTCCTGTACTGGATGGGGGGCATTTGCTGTTCTACCTGATCGAGTGGGCGCGTGGTCGTCCGCTCTCGGATCAGGTGCAAGGTTGGGGGATCCAGATCGGTATCAGTTTGGTAGTCGGGGTGATGTTGCTTGCCCTGATCAACGATTTGGGTCGACTGTAAAGCTTCGCTCAATTGCGAACCTGCCGCGTCCCGCGGCGGGTCGTTTATTGCCAGTTGGAATAAGAAAGGACTTCATGAAACGTCTGCTGCTAACTGCGGTTCTCGCCGTACTGATGATCGCTGAAGTTCACGCCGAGTCCTTCACCATCTCCGATATTCGTGTCAATGGTCTGCAGCGGGTTTCCGCGGGCAGCGTTTTTGGTGCCTTGCCATTGAACGTCGGCGATGAGGCCGATGACCGGCGCCTGGTGGAATCCACCCGGTCCCTGTTCAAGACCGGTTTCTTCCAGGACATCCAACTGAGCCGGGACGGCAACGTCCTGATCATTACCGTGGTCGAGCGTCCTTCGGTGTCGAGCATCGAGATCGAAGGCAACAAGGCGATCAGCACCGAAGACCTGATGAAGGGTCTGAAGCAGTCCGGTCTGTCCGAAGGCGAGATCTTCCAGCGTGCCACCCTTGAAGGCGTGCGCAACGAACTGCAACGCCAGTACGTTGCCCAGGGCCGCTACTCGGCCGAGGTCGACACCGAAGTGGTGCCGCAGCCGCGCAACCGCGTGGGCCTGAAGATCAAGATCAACGAAGGCACCGTTGCTGCCATCCAGCACATCAACGTGGTCGGCAACACCGTCTTCGCTGATGAAGACCTGATCGGCCTGTTCGAGCTCAAGACCACCAACTGGCTGTCGTTCTTCAAGAACGATGACAAGTACGCCCGCGAAAAACTCTCCGGTGACCTGGAGCGTCTGCGTTCCTACTACCTGGACCGCGGCTACATCAACATGGACATCGCTTCCACCCAGGTGTCGATCACCCCGGACAAGAAGCACGTCTACATCACCGTCAACGTCAACGAAGGCGAGAAGTACACCGTTCGTGACGTCAAGCTTTCCGGCGACCTCAAGGTGCCTGAAGACCAGGTCAAGTCGCTGCTGCTGGTACAGCCTGGCCAGGTATTCTCGCGCAAGGTGATGACCACCACCTCCGAGCTGATCACCCGTCGCCTGGGTAACGAGGGCTACACCTTCGCCAACGTCAACGGCGTGCCGCAGCCGCACGACGAAGACCACACCGTCGACATCATGTTTGTGGTCGACCCGGGCAAGCGTGCCTACGTCAACCGCATCAACTTCCGTGGCAACACCAAGTCCGAGGACGAAGTGCTGCGCCGTGAGATGCGCCAGATGGAAGGCGGCTGGGCGTCGACCTACCTGATCGACCAGTCCAAGACCCGTCTGGAGCGCCTGGGCTTCTTCAAGGAAGTCAACGTCGAGACCCCGGCCGTTCCGGGCACCGACGACCAGGTCGACGTCAACTACAGCGTTGAAGAGCAAGCCTCCGGTTCGATCACCGCCAGCGTCGGTTTCGCCCAGAGCGCAGGTCTGATCCTCGGTGGTTCGATCAGCCAGAACAACTTCCTCGGTACCGGTAACAAGGTTTCCCTGGGCCTGACCCGCAGTGAATACCAGAGCCGTTACAACTTCGGCTATGTCGACCCCTACTGGACTGCCGACGGCGTCAGCCTGGGCTACAACGCCTTCTATCGCACCACCGACTACGATGACCTCGACGTCGACGTGGCCAGCTATGCGGTCGACAGCCTGGGTGCTGGCGTCAGCGTCGGTTACCCGATCAGCGAAACCTCGCGCCTGACCTTCGGCCTGACCGTACAGCAGGACGAGATCAAGACCGGTAAGTACACTGTTGACGAGATCTTCAAGTTCGTTAACGAAGAAGGCGACAAGTACCTGAACTTCAAGGCCTCGGCCGGTTGGTCGGAATCGACCCTGAACAAGGGCGTACTGGCTACTCGCGGTCACTCGCAAAGCCTGGTGCTGGAAGCCACTACCCCGGGTAGCGACCTGTCGTTCTTCAAGCTGGATTACCGTGGCCAGCTGTTCAAGCCGATCAATAATGACTACACCCTGCGCCTGCACACCGAACTGGGCTATGGTGACGGTTTCGGCGGTACCTCGGGCCTGCCGTTCTACGAGAACTACTACGCCGGTGGTTTCAACTCGGTTCGTGGCTTCAAGGACAGCAGTCTCGGTCCACGCAGTACCCCGAGCCGTGGCGCGGATGTCACCGGTAACCAGGGCACCATCGCCGACCCGGATCAGGACCCGCTGCCATTTGGTGGTAACGTTCTCGTCCAGGGTGGTGTAGAGCTGCTGTTCCCGCTGCCGTTCGTCAAGGACCAACGCTCGCTGCGCACCTCGGTCTTCTGGGATGTGGGTAACGTTTTCGACACCAACTGCGGTTCCAAGCCGGACTGCGAGAAGGTCGGCCTGTCGGGCCTGGCCAGCTCCGTCGGCCTGGGCGTGACCTGGATTACCGCGCTCGGTCCGTTGAGCTTCAGCCTGGCAATGCCGGTGAAGAAGCCGGACGAAGCCGATACCCAGGTGTTCCAATTCTCTCTGGGCCAGACCTTCTAAGGTCTGCCCCTTGCTAACGACAACGGATTCTGTAGGAGTGCATCGTGCGTAAGTTGACTCAACTGGCAGTACTGGCTGCGACCCTGATCGCAACCCCGGCTTTCGCCGAAATGAAGGTTGCTGTGCTGAACTATCAAATGGCCCTGCTCGAATCGGACGCGGCGAAGAAGTACGCCGTCGATGCCGAGAAGAAATTCGGCCCGCAGCTGACCAAGCTGAAGAACCTGGAAAGCAGCGCCAAGGGCATTGCCGACCGCATCCGTGCCGGTGGCGACAAGATGGCCCAGCCAGAGCGCGAGCGCCTGGAGCTTGAATACAAGCAAAAGGCCCGTGACTTCCAGTTCCAGTCCAAGGAGCTGAACGAGTCCAAGGCCGTGGCCGACCGCGAAATGCTCAAGCAACTGAAGCCCAAGCTGGATGGCGCAGTTGAAGAAGTGATCAAGAAAGGCGGTTTCGACCTGGTTCTCGAGCGTGGCGCGGTCATTGATGTCAAACCTCAGTACGACATCACCCGCCAGGTCATCGAGCGCATGAACCAGTCCCGTTGATCATGACCGTGACCATGAAACTCGGTCAGCTGGCCGAGTTCCTCGGAGCCACCCTGAGTGGCCCCGAGGAGCTGGAAATCACTGGCCTGGCAACCCTTCAGGAAGCTGGGCCTGGGCAGTTGAGCTTCCTTGCCAACCCACAGTACCGCAAGTACCTGGGTGAAACCCAGGCGGCGGCGATCCTGCTCAAGCCGGCCGACGCCGAAGGTTTTGCCGGCAACGCCCTGATTGTTCCCGACCCGTACCTCGCCTACGCGCGCATCTCCCACCTGTTCGATCCAAAGCCCAGGGCTGTAGCGGGAATTCATCCCAGCGCCGTGGTTGCCGCCGATGCCCAGGTCGATGCCAGCGCCAGCATTGGTGCCTGCGCGGTGATCGAGAGCGGTGCGCAGATCGGCCCGGGTGTGACTATCGGTGCCCAGTGCTTCATCGGCGCGCGCTGCGTGATCGGTGAGGGCGGCTGGCTGGCCCCGCGGGTAACCCTGTACCACGACGTGCGTATCGGCAAGCGTGTGGTCATTCAGTCGGGCGCAGTGATCGGCGGCGAAGGCTTCGGCTTTGCCAACGAGAAAGGCGTGTGGCAGAAGATCGCCCAGATCGGCGGCGTGAGCATCGGCGATGATGTCGAGATCGGCGTCAACACTGCGGTCGACCGCGGCGCACTGGCCGACACCCGCATCGGTGACGGGGTCAAGCTCGACAACCAGATCCAGATCGCCCATAACGTGCAGATCGGCGATCATACGGCGATGGCGGCGTGTGTCGGGATTTCCGGCAGCACCAAGATCGGCAAGCATTGCACCATTGCCGGCGGTGTCGGCATGGTTGGACACATCGATGTCTGCGACAACGTTTTCGTATCCGGGATGACCATGGTGACGCGCTCGATTACCGAGCCAGGCGCTTATTCTTCCGGTACGGCGATGCAGCCGCTGGCCGAGTGGCGCAAAAGCGCCGCGCGAATTCGCCAGCTGGATGAGATGTCAAAACGCCTTCAACAACTGGAAAAGCGTCTCGCCGCCGTGACCTCTGGCGATAAAGCTTCATCAGAAGGCTGATACCATTTCCTGATCAAGAGCGAACAGCCCTAGACTGACTCTTTGATTTGCTAAAGGAGCGCCGTGTGAAAACCGGCGCTCCCTATCTTTACTACAGGCTTCCCCCCGAAATGATGGACATCAACGAGATTCGCGAATACCTGCCTCACCGTTACCCGTTCCTGCTGGTGGACCGGGTGGTGGAACTGGACGTCGAGGCCCAGCGCATTCGTGCCTACAAGAATGTCAGCATCAACGAACCTTTCTTCAATGGTCACTTCCCGGCGCACCCGATCATGCCGGGCGTGCTGATCATCGAAGCCATGGCCCAGGCGGCCGGTATCCTCGGCTTCAAGATGCTCGACGTCAAACCTGCGGACGGTACCCTGTACTACTTCGTCGGTTCCGACAAGCTGCGCTTCCGCCAGCCGGTGCTGCCGGGTGACCAGCTGATCCTCGAGGCCAAGTTCATCAGCTGCAAGCGCCAGATCTGGAAGTTCGAGTGCCAGGCGTCGGTCGACGGCAAGCCGGTATGCTCGGCCGAGATCATCTGCGCGG
Source organism: Pseudomonas sp. B21-009 (assembly GCF_024749345.1). NCBI lineage: Bacteria > Pseudomonadati > Pseudomonadota > Gammaproteobacteria > Pseudomonadales > Pseudomonadaceae > Pseudomonas > Pseudomonas sp. B21-009. Next base: position 1,309,160 of record NZ_CP087199.1, read on the forward strand.
AACGCAAACTATGAGTTTGATTGACCCTCGGGCAATCATCGATCCATCGGCGAAGCTCGCCGACGGTGTCGAGGTAGGCCCTTGGTCGATCATCGGTGCCGGGGTCGAGATCGGCGAGGGGACCGTGATCGGTCCGCACGTGATTCTCAAAGGGCCGACCCGCATCGGTCGGCACAACCGCATCTACCAGTTTTCTTCGGTAGGCGAAGACACCCCTGACCTCAAGTACAAGGGTGAAGCCACGCGCCTGGTGATCGGTGATCACAATGTGATCCGCGAAGGCGTGACCATCCACCGTGGCACCGTGCAGGACCGCTCGGAAACCACCCTGGGTGATCACAACCTGATCATGGCCTATGCCCACATCGGTCACGACAGCATCATCGGCAACCACTGCATCCTGGTCAACAACACCGCGCTGGCTGGCCATGTGCACGTCGACGACTGGGCGATCCTTTCCGGGTTCACCCTGGTGCATCAGTTCTGCCACATCGGCGCCCACAGCTTTTCCGGCATGGGCACGGCGATCGGCAAGGACGTGCCGGCCTACGTCACGGTGTTCGGCAACCCGGCCGAAGCGCGCAGCATGAACTTCGAGGGCATGCGCCGTCGTGGTTTCAGCGAAGACGCCATTCACGCCCTGCGCCGCGCCTACAAGGTGGTCTACCGCCAGGGCCTGACCGTCGAGCAGGCGATTGCCGAGCTGGCCGAGCCGGCTAGCCAGTTCCCTGAAGTCGACGTGTTCCTCAAGTCGATCCAGAACTCCACCCGCGGCATCACCCGCTGACATGGCCGAGCTTTGTGTAGCGCTGGTGGCAGGTGAGGCCAGCGGCGATATTCTCGGCGCCGGGTTGATGCGCGCGCTCAAGGCGCGTCATCCGCAGGTACGCTTCATTGGTGTGGGTGGGCCGTTGATGCAGGCTGAAGGCCTGACTTCGTACTTCCCCATGGAGCGCCTGGCGGTGATGGGCCTGGTCGAGGTGCTAGGGCGCCTGCGCGAGCTGCTCAAGCGCCGCAAGGAGCTGATCCAGACCCTGATCGCCGAGCGCCCGGATGTTTTCATCGGCATCGATGCCCCGGATTTTACCCTCAACATCGAACTGAACCTGCGCAAGGCCGGGATCAAGACCGTGCATTACGTCAGCCCGTCGGTCTGGGCCTGGCGGCAGAAGCGCGTGCTGAAGATTCGCGAAGGTTGCGACCTGATGCTCACGCTGTTTCCGTTCGAAGCCAAATTCTATGAAGAGAAGGGCGTGCCGGTGCGCTTCGTCGGCCACCCGTTGGCCGACAGCATTCCGCTGGACGCCGATCGGGCTGCTGCCCGTGAACAGCTGGGCCTGGCCGACGGGCCGCTGGTTGCCCTGATGCCCGGCAGCCGTGGCGGTGAAGTAGGGCGCCTGGGTGCGCTGTTCCTTGATACCGCCCAGCGTTTGCGCGAGCTGGTGCCGGGGGTACGTTTTATATCCCCGTGTGCCAATGCCGAGCGCCGTGCCCAGCTTGAGCAGATGCTCCAGGGCCGCGACCTGCCAGTGACCCTGCTTGACGGTCGCTCGCACCAGGCCCTGGCCGCCTGCGACGCGGTGCTGATCGCCTCTGGCACCGCCACCCTCGAAGCGCTGCTGTTCAAGCGGCCGATGGTGGTTGCCTACCGCTTGGCGCCGCTGACCTACTGGATTTTGAAACGCCTGGTAAAAAGCCCCTACGTGTCGCTGCCTAACCTGCTGGCCCAGCGTATGCTGGTGCCCGAGTTGCTGCAGGAAGCTGCCACTGCTGAGGCCCTGGCCCAGACCCTGGCGCCACTGGTGCACGGCGGTGTGCAGCAGACCGAAGGCTTTGACCAGATTCACCGTACCCTGCGCCGCGATGCCTCGAACCAGGCAGCTGACGCGGTGCTGGCCCTGCTGGAAAACCGATAGATGCAAATGGGATTGGACTTCAACCTGGTCGAGGACCTGGTTGCCGGTGTCGACGAAGTGGGCCGTGGCCCGCTGTGCGGCGCAGTGGTGACGGCGGCGGTGATTCTCGACCCGCAGCGGCCGATTCTGGGGCTCAACGACTCGAAGAAGCTCACCGAAGCCAAGCGTGAAAAGCTTTTTGACGAAATTTGTGAGAAGGCCCTGAGCTTCTGCATCGCCCGCGCCGAGGTCGAGGAAATCGACCAACTCAACATCCTTCACGCCACCATGCTGGCCATGCAGCGTGCCGTCGAAGGCCTGAGCGTCACCCCGAAACTGGCGCTGATCGACGGTAACCGCTGCCCGCAGCTGTCGGTACCGGCGGCGCCGGTGGTCAAGGGCGATAGCCAGGTGCCGGCGATTGCCGCGGCATCGATCCTGGCCAAAGTCACCCGTGACCGCGAGATGGCGGCGTTCGAGCTGATCTACCCCGGCTACGGCATTGGCGGGCACAAGGGCTACCCGACGCCGGTGCACCTCGAAGCCCTGGCGCGCCTGGGGCCGACGCCGATTCACCGGCGCTCGTTCGCACCGGTACGCGCCGCCTACGAAGCCCGCGACGCCATCAGCAGCGGATTTGCCGAGGTCTGACCGGGCGCGGCAGGCGTCAGTAGTCAGGATCGCCCCGCACTGGCTGTTGTTTTGATCAAGGCCCGGTACAATCCGGGCCTTGTTGTTTTGTGCTGCTATAGGATCATCATGTCGGCTTCTTTCGTTCATCTTCGCCTGCACACCGAATACTCGCTGGTCGATGGCCTGGTGCGGATCAAGCCGCTGGCCAAGGCATTGGCGGCGATGAACATGCCGGCGGTCGCGGTTACCGACCAGAGCAACATGTGCTCGTTGGTCAAGTTCTACAAGAACGCCATGGGCGCCGGGATCAAGCCGATCTGCGGCGCCGACCTGTGGCTGGCCAACAGCGACCCGGATGCGCCGCTGTCGCGTATCTGCCTGCTGGCCATGGATGCCAAGGGCTACCGCAACCTCACCGAGTTGATTTCCCGTGGCTGGGTCGATGGCCAGCGCAACGGCCTGGTGATCATTGAGCGCCAGTGGATCGCCGAAGCCAGCGAGGGCGTGATCGCCCTGTCCGCGGCCAAGGAAGGTGACATCGGCATGGCCTTGCTCAATGGCAACCCGGACGAAGCCGAAGCCTTGCTGCGCGACTGGATGCAGATGTTCCCGGAGCGCTTCTACGTCGAAGTGCAGCGCACCAACCGCGCCGGTGACGAAGAATACCTGCACGCCGCCGTGGCCCTGGCCGACAAGCTGGACGCGCCGCTGGTAGCCACCAACGATGTGCGCTTTATCAAGCAGTCCGACTACGACGCTCACGAAACCCGCGTGTGCATCGGGGAAGGCCGGGCGCTGGATGACCCGCGCCGTTCGCGCAACTACAGCGACCAGCAGTACCTGAAAAGCCCGGAAGAAATGGCCGAGCTGTTCAGCGACCTGCCCGAAGCGATTGCCAACACCGTCGAGATCGCCAAGCGCTGCAACATCCAGGTGCAGTTGGGTAAGCACTTTCTGCCGGACTTTCCGACGCCCAACGGCATGGGTATCGACGACTACCTGCGCCACGTTTCCCACGAGGGCCTGGAAGAGCGTCTGGCGGTGTTGTGGCCGAAAGAGACCACGCCGAATTACCAAGAAAAGCGCCAGGTCTATCTGGACCGGCTGAAGTTCGAGCTGGATATCATCATCCAGATGGGCTTCCCCGGTTACTTCCTGATCGTTATGGACTTCATCAAGTGGGCCAAGAACAACGGCGTGCCGGTTGGCCCGGGCCGGGGTTCGGGTGCCGGTTCGTTGGTTGCCTACGTACTGAAGATTACCGACCTCGACCCGCTGGCCTATGACCTGCTGTTCGAACGTTTCCTCAACCCGGAACGGGTATCGATGCCCGACTTCGACGTCGACTTCTGCATGGATGGCCGCGACCGGGTAATCGAATACGTGGCTGACGCCTACGGGCGCAATGCCGTGAGCCAGATCATCACCTTCGGCACCATGGCGGCCAAGGCGGTGGTGCGCGACGTGGCGCGGGTCCAGGGCAAGTCCTACGGCCTGGCTGACCGCCTGTCGAAGATGATCCCCTTCGAAGTCGGCATGACCCTGGAAAAAGCCTACGAGCAGGAAGAGATCCTGCGCGATTTCCTCAAGAGCGATGAAGACGCCAAGGAAATCTGGGACATGGCCCTCAAGCTCGAGGGCGTCTGCCGGGGTACCGGTAAACACGCCGGTGGCGTGGTTATCGCGCCGACCAAGCTTACCGATTTCTCGCCGATTGCCTGTGATGAAGAGGGCGGCGGCCTGGTCACCCAGTTCGACAAGGATGACGTCGAGGCCGCAGGCCTGGTGAAGTTCGACTTCCTCGGCCTGCGTACCCTGACGATCATCAAGTGGGCGATGGAAACCATCAACCGCGAACAGGCCAAGAAAGGCCTGGATGACCTGAACATCGACTTCATCCCGCTGGATGACAAGAAGACCTACGACCTGCTGCAAAAGGCCGAAACCACGGCGGTGTTCCAGCTTGAATCGCGGGGCATGAAGGAGCTGATCAAGAAGCTCAAGCCCGACTGCCTGGAAGACCTCATCGCACTGGTGGCGCTGTTCCGTCCCGGCCCGCTGCAATCGGGCATGGTTGACGACTTCATCAACCGCAAGCACGGTCGCGCGGAACTTGCCTACCCGCACTCCGATTACCAGTACGAAGGCCTGAAACCCGTTCTGGCACCGACCTACGGCATCATCCTGTACCAGGAACAGGTGATGCAGATTGCCCAGGTCATGGCCGGTTACACCCTTGGTGGTGCGGACATGCTGCGCCGGGCCATGGGTAAGAAAAAGCCCGAGGAAATGGCCAAGCAGCGCGGCGGTTTCATTGAAGGTTGCGCCAGCAACAACATTGATCCGGACCTCGCCGGCAACATCTTCGACCTGGTAGAGAAATTCGCCGGCTACGGCTTCAACAAATCCCACTCCGCCGCCTACGGCCTGGTCTCGTACCAGACTGCCTGGCTCAAGACCCACTACCCGGCGCCGTTCATGGCCGCGGTGCTGTCGGCGGATATGCACAACACCGACAAGGTCGTGACCTTGATCGAGGAAGTGCGCAGCATGAAGCTGCGCCTCGATGCGCCGGACGTGAACACCTCCGACTTCAAGTTCACGGTCAACGACGATGGCCGCATCGTCTATGGCCTGGGGGCGATCAAGGGCGTGGGCGAGGGGCCGGTCGAGGCCATCGTCGAAGCCCGCGCCGGCGGCCCGTTCAAGGACCTGTTCGACTTCTGCGAGCGGGTCGACCTCAAGCGCATCAACAAGCGCACCCTCGATGCCTTGATCCGCAGTGGCGCGCTGGACCGCCTGGGCCCGTACTTCCATGACGAACTCAAGGCCTACCAGGCCAACATCGACCGCAACCGCGCAGTGCTGCTGGCGGCGATGGAAGAGGCGATCAAGGCGGCCGAGCAAACCGCGCGCACCGCCGACAGTGGCCACGCCGACCTGTTCGGCGGGCTGTTTGTCGAAGAGGATGCCGACGTTTATGCCAACCACCGCAAGGCCCGCGAGCTGACCCTCAAGGAGCGCCTGCGTGGTGAAAAAGACACCCTGGGCCTGTACCTGACCGGTCACCCGATCGACGAGTACGAAGGCGAGATCCGCCGTTTTGCCCGCCAGCGCATCATTGACCTCAAGCCTGCGCGCGACACCCAGACCGTCGCCGGGATGATCATTGCCTTGCGCGTGATGAAGAACAAGAAGGGCGACAAGATGGGCTTTGTCACCCTCGACGACCGCTCCGGGCGCATCGAGGCCTCGCTGTTTGCCGATGCCTTCATGGCCAACCAGGCGCTGCTGCAGACCGATGCTATGGTGGTGGTTGAAGGCGAGGTCAGCAACGATGACTTCTCCGGCGGCCTGCGCCTGCGGGTCAAGCGCGTGATGAGCATGGAAGATGCCCGCACCAACCTGGCCGAAAGCCTGCGCCTTAAAGTGCACGCCGATGCCCTCAAGGGCGACCGGCTGAACTGGCTGGGCGAGCTGTTCAAGCGCCATCGCGGCGCCTGCCCGATCACCATGGAATACACCGGCAGCGATGCCAAGGCCATGCTGCAGTTCGGCGAAAGCTGGCGCATCGACCCAGCCGATGGCTTGATTCAGGCCCTGCGTGACCAGTTCGGACGTGAGAACGTCTTTTTGCAATATCGATGAATTTTTAATCTCGACCTGAATGCGCCTGATCCCTTAAGGTAGGGCGCCAAACGGATCAACCGGCCGGCCGCCTGGCCGTAGACCCAAGACGGATGCCTATGAACCCGAATTTTCTGGATTTCGAACAGCCGATTGCTGACCTGCAAGCCAAGATCGAAGAGCTGCGCCTGGTTGGCAATGACAACTCGCTGAACATCGGCGATGAGATCGCCCGTCTGCAAGACAAGAGCAGCACCCTGACCGAAAGCATTTTCGGCAACCTGACCAGCTGGCAGATCGCCCGCCTGGCCCGTCACCCGCGCCGTCCGTACACCCTGGACTACATCGAGCACATCTTCACCGAGTTCGACGAGCTGCACGGTGACCGTCACTTCTCCGACGACGCCGCGATTGTCGGTGGTATCGCCCGCCTGGACGACAAGCCGGTGATGGTCATCGGTCATCAGAAAGGCCGCGAAGTGCGCGAAAAGGTTCGCCGCAACTTCGGCATGCCGCGCCCGGAAGGCTACCGCAAGGCTTGCCGCCTGATGGAAATGGCCGAGCGTTTCAAGATGCCGATCCTGACCTTCATCGACACCCCGGGCGCTTACCCTGGCATCGACGCCGAAGAGCGCAACCAGAGCGAAGCCATTGCCTGGAACCTGCGGGTCATGGCCCGCCTGAAAACCCCGATCATCGCCACTGTAATTGGTGAAGGCGGTTCCGGCGGTGCACTGGCCATCGGTGTCTGCGACCAGCTGAACATGCTGCAGTATTCGACCTACTCGGTGATCTCGCCGGAAGGTTGCGCCTCGATCCTGTGGAAGACCGCCGAAAAGGCCTCCGACGCAGCCGAAGCCATGGGCATCACCGCCGAGCGCCTGAAAGGCCTGGGCATCGTCGACAAGGTTATCGCCGAGCCCCTGGGCGGCGCGCACCGTGATCCGGCAAAAATGTCCGCCACCGTTCGCGGCGAGCTGATCGAGCAACTGGACATGCTCAAGAAGTTCGACAACGACGCGCTGCTCAAGCGCCGCTATGACCGTCTGATGAGCTACGGGCTCTGATCTGACAATCGCGGGTCAAGCCCGCTCCCACAGGGCTCTAGGCAAACTGTGGGAGCGGGCTTGACCCGCGATCGAGCGCAAAGCGCTCGCAACCGGGTCGACGCTGATGATTGATCTTCACACCAAGCTGTCCCCCTGGCTCACCGCCCCCTCCTGGTGCATCGCCCTCTCCGGCGGCCTGGATTCCAGTGTCCTCCTGCACCTGCTGGCAAGCCTGTCCCGCCAGCAGCCAATACCGCCCATCCGCGCGATTCACATCCACCACGGCCTGCAGGCTGCGGCAGACGCCTGGCCGGCGCATTGTCAGCGCCTGTGCGACGCCCTGGGCGTTGAACTGCAGATCATTCGGGTCAAGGTCGCCCCTGGCGCCAGCATTGAGCAGGGCGCCCGTGACGCGCGTTACGCCGCCTTTACCGCTGCCTTGCATCCCGGCGAAATCCTGTTGACCGGCCAGCACCGCGAAGACCAGGCCGAAACCTTGCTGTTTCGCCTGTTGCGCGGCGCCGGCCTGCGCGGCCTGGGCGCCATGCCCGGGCAGCGGCCGCTAGGGCAGGGCATGTTGCTGCGGCCGTTGCTGGGTGTTTCGCGTAAAGACCTGCAGGCGTACGCCAAGGCTCAGCAGTTGAGCTGGATCGAAGACCCGTCCAACACCGATACGCAATTCTCGCGCAACTACCTGCGCCACCAGGTGTTCCCGGCACTGCTGCAGCGCTGGCCGCAGGCCGCGCAAAACCTCGCGCGCAGCGCCGAGCACTTGAGCGAAGCCCAGGGCCTGCTCGATGAACTGGCGCAGGACGACCTGGTCCGGGCCGCGACCCCGGCAGCGTTCGACTGGCTTGGCCTGGACTCGCTCGACCTCGAGGTGCTGCGCGAGCTATCCCCGGCGCGCCAGCGCAACGCCCTGCAATATTGGCTGGCGCCGCGCACGCGCTTGCCCGACAGCCGCCACTGGGCAGGCTGGGAGGCCCTGCGCGATGCGGCATCCGACGGACGGCCACTGTGGCAACTGACCGACGGCCAATTGCACCGCGCCGCTGGCCGTATCTGGTGGCTGGCCGGTGACTGGCTGATGCCTGCAGGTGGCCGGCAGGTCTGGGCTGACCCGCACAAAGCACTGACCTTGAGCCACAACGGCAGTGTCAGCCTCAGCGGCACGTTGCCGCAGGGCCCCTTGCACATTGCCTACCGCCAGGGCGGCGAAACCCTGGCAATTGCCGGCCGCGGCCAGCGCGACTTGAAGCGCCTGCTCAACGAGGCGCAACTGCCGTCATTCGCCCGTTCGCGCCTGCCGTTGCTGTATTGCGCCGGGCAATTGCTGGCGGTCGCTAACCTGCCGGGGCTGAGCCAGGGCGACTGGCAATTGCATTGGCATGCGCCGACGAGCGAGCAAGGTTTGAGATGAAAGGCACATTCGGGTAGACTACGCTCCCTTCTTGATACAGCTTCTGTGGCTTCCCCGAAATCACAGCAGTTGCCGATTACCAAGCAGTTTTTTGCTGGGCGATTCTAAAAATGTTTAGCGAGCTCCTAACCGGGTATCCAACCCCCGGTGTGACCAGACGCGGCAGTTTTTTAAAATGCACTGTGATTGACGCAGGTGATCGGGGGCTTCGGCCTTCCTTCGCTTTCCCCGGCGGCACTGACCGCTTTAACGCAGACTTCTAGGGTTTTTCATGACGCGCTACATATTCGTCACGGGCGGTGTTGTTTCTTCATTGGGGAAAGGCATTGCCTCGGCTTCATTGGCGGCCATCCTGGAGGCGCGGGGGCTCAAGGTCACCATGCTCAAGCTGGACCCGTACATCAACGTCGACCCGGGCACCATGAGCCCGTTCCAGCACGGTGAAGTGTTCGTCACCCATGACGGCGCCGAGACCGACCTGGACCTGGGCCACTACGAGCGGTTCATCCGCACGACCATGACCCAGAACAACAACTTCACCACCGGCCGTATCTACGAGCACGTGCTGCGCAAAGAGCGCCGTGGTGATTACCTGGGCGCGACCATCCAGGTCATTCCGCACATCACCGACGAGATCAAGCGCCGCATCATCAAGGGTGCCGGCGACGCCGACGTGGCCCTGGTGGAAATCGGCGGTACCGTGGGTGACATCGAGTCGCAACCGTTCCTCGAGGCTATCCGTCAGCTGCGCGTCGAAGTGGGCTCCAAGCGCGCCATGCTGATGCACCTGACCCTGGTGCCGTACATCGCCACCGCTGGCGAGACCAAGACCAAGCCAACCCAGCACTCGGTCAAGGAGCTGCGCTCCATCGGCCTGCAGCCAGACGTGCTGATCTGCCGCTCCGACCATCCGGTGGATGTCTCCTCGCGCCGCAAGATCGCCCTGTTCACCAACGTCGAAGAGCGTGCGGTGATTTCCCTGGAAGACGTCGACACCATCTACAAGATCCCGGCCGTACTGCACGCCCAGGGCCTGGATGACTTCGTCGTCGAGCGTTTCGGCCTGCAATGCAACGGTGCCGACCTGTCCGAGTGGGAAAAGGTCGTCGACGCCAAGCTCAACCCCGAGCACGAAGTCACCATCGCCATGGTCGGCAAGTACATGGAGCTGCTGGACGCCTACAAGTCGCTGATCGAAGCGATGAGCCATGCCGGCATCCAGAACCGCACCAAGGTCAACCTGCGCTACATCGACTCCGAAGACATCGAGAACCAGGGCACCAGCCTGCTCGAAGGCGCCGATGCGATCCTGGTTCCAGGCGGTTTCGGCCTGCGTGGCGTCGAAGGCAAGATCACTGCCGTGCAATATGCTCGCGAGAACAAGGTCCCGTACCTGGGTATCTGCCTGGGCATGCAGGTGGCGGTCATCGAATTCGCCCGTAACGTCATGGGCTGGAAAGACGCCAACTCCACCGAGTTCGATCGCAACAGCGGTCACCCGGTCGTCGGCCTGATCACCGAGTGGGAAGATGCCACCGGCGCAGTCGAAACCCGTACCGAAGCCTCGGACCTGGGCGGCACCATGCGTCTGGGCGCCCAGGAATGCCAGCTGGCAAGCGGCTCCAAGGTTCACGACTGCTACGCCAAGGACGTGATCGTCGAGCGTCATCGTCATCGCTACGAAGTGAACAACAACCTGCTGCCACAACTGGTCGAAGCCGGCCTGAAAGTCTCCGGTCGTTCCGGTGACGGCGCGCTGGTCGAAGTGGTCGAGTCCCAGGATCATCCATGGTTCGTCGCTTGCCAGTTCCACCCGGAGTTCACCTCGACCCCGCGTGACGGCCATCCGCTGTTCAGCGGCTTCGTCAAGGCGGCACTGGCTCAAAAGAACAAGGCCTGATTCATGACCCAGAAGATCATTCGCGTCGGTAACATCGAGATCGCCAACGACAAGCCGTTCGTCCTGTTCGGCGGCATGAACGTGCTGGAATCCCGTGACCTGGCCATGAAGGTCTGTGAAGAGTACGTGCGGGTTACCGAGAAACTCGGTATCCCTTACGTGTTCAAGGCCAGCTTCGACAAGGCTAACCGTTCGTCGATCAACTCCTACCGTGGCCCTGGCCTGGAAGAGGGGATGAAGATCTTCGAAGAGATCAAGAAGACCTTCAACGTGCCGGTCATCACCGACGTGCACGAGCCAGAACAGGCTGCTGCGGTGGCCAAGGTCTGCGACATCATCCAGTTGCCGGCCTTCCTCTCGCGCCAGACCGACCTGGTGGTGGCCATGGCCAAGACCGGCGCGGTGATCAACATCAAGAAAGCCCAGTTCCTCGCACCCCAGGAAATGAAACACATCCTGACCAAGTGCGAAGAGGCCGGTAACGATCAGTTGATCCTCTGCGAGCGTGGTTCAAGCTTCGGTTACAACAACCTGGTGGTGGACATGCTCGGCTTCGGCATCATGAAGCAGTTCGAGTACCCGGTGTTCTTCGACGTCACCCACTCCCTGCAGATGCCGGGTGGTCGCGCCGATTCCGCCGGTGGTCGCCGCGCCCAGGTCACCGACCTGGCCAAGGCAGGCCTGAGCCAGGGCCTGGCCGGCCTGTTCCTCGAGGCGCATCCGGATCCGGACAACGCCAAGTGTGACGGTCCTTGCGCCCTGCGCCTGGACAAACTGGAGCCTTTCCTGGCCCAGCTCAAGCAACTTGATGACCTGGTGAAGAGTTTTCCGACGGTAGAAACCGCGTAATCCTCGATTCTCCGGTAAAGTACCCCCCGTTCAACCTCTGACCCTCGGGTCAGGGGTCTGCTTTCGCCGGGCCTGCCTGTTTCAAATTGCCCGGCGAGCGGCAAGATTTTTCTCAGCTGCGTTGTTTTCGTCAATTCTGGAGTGCTTACAACAATGGCAAAAATCGTCGACATCAAAGGTCGTGAAGTTCTCGATTCGCGTGGTAACCCTACCGTAGAAGCGGACGTGCTGCTCGACAACGGCATCATCGGCAGCGCCTGCGCGCCGTCCGGTGCTTCCACTGGCTCGCGCGAAGCGCTGGAGCTGCGTGATGGCGACAAGAGCCGTTACATGGGCAAGGGCGTACTCAAGGCAGTTGCCAACATCAACGGCCCGATCCGCGACCTGCTGCTGGGCAAGGACCCGGTTGACCAGAAAGCCCTCGACCGCGCCATGATCGAACTGGACGGTACCGAGAACAAGGCCAAGCTGGGCGCCAACGCCATCCTCGCCGTGTCCCTGGCTGCCGCCAAGGCCGCCGCCCAGGACCAGGACCTGCCGCTGTACGCGCACATCGCCAACCTCAACGGCACCCCAGGCCAGTACTCGATGCCGGTTCCGATGATGAACATCATCAACGGCGGCGAGCACGCCGACAACAACGTCGACATCCAGGAGTTCATGGTTCAGCCGGTTGGCGCCAAGACCTTCTCCGACGCGCTGCGCATGGGCACCGAGATTTTCCATCACCTCAAGGCTGTGCTGAAGGCCCGTGGCCTGAACACCGCTGTCGGTGACGAAGGTGGTTTCGCGCCTAACCTGGCATCCAACGAAGACGCGCTGTCGGCCATCGCCGAAGCCATCGCCAACGCCGGTTACAAGCTGGGCACCGACGTGACCCTGGCCCTGGACTGCGCGGCCAGCGAGTTCTACGAAGATGGCAAGTACAACCTGTCCGGCGAAGGCAAGTCGTTCGACGCCGAAGGTTTTGCCGACTACCTCAAAGGCTTGACCGAGCGCTTCCCGATCATCTCGATCGAAGACGGCCTGGACGAGTCCGACTGGGCTGGCTGGAAGATCCTCACCGACAAGATCGGCGCCAAGGTGCAACTGGTCGGTGACGACCTGTTCGTGACCAACACCAAGATCTTGAAAGAAGGCATCGACAAGAGCATCGCCAACTCGATCCTGATCAAGTTCAACCAGATCGGCTCGCTGACCGAAACCCTGGAAGCCATCCAGATGGCCAAGGCTGCCGGTTACACCGCGGTAATCTCGCACCGTTCGGGCGAAACCGAAGATTCGACCATTGCCGACCTGGCCGTGGGTACCGCTGCCGGCCAGATCAAGACCGGTTCGCTGTGCCGTTCCGACCGCGTCTCCAAGTACAACCAACTGCTGCGTATCGAAGAGCAACTGGGCAGCAAGGCTGTGTACCGTGGCCGTGCCGAGTTTCGCGGCTAAGCAAGAGATGGTAAAAAGACCGCAGCAAAGCGGCGCCGAACGGTCATACTGATCGTTCAGAAGCCCTTGCTGCAGGTGTCTGAACACAAAGCCTGGCTTCGGCCAGGCTTCGTGCCATCAGCGACCTGCAGATGTGGCGGTCTTTTCCACTGGATACCCTGATGCGCAGTCCTTATTGGTTGTTCCTCGTCTTGCTCCTGCTGCTCGGTGGCCTGCAGTATCGTCTGTGGGTGGGCAATGGCAGCCTGGCCCAGGTCACCGAACTCAAGCAACAGATCGCTGACCAGCACGCTGAAAACGAGCGTTTGCTGGAGCGTAACCGTGTGCTTGATGCCGAGGTACTGGAGTTGAAGAAAGGTATGGAAACCGTCGAAGAACGGGCTCGCCACGAACTGGGTATGGTCAAGGAGGGCGAAACCCTCTACCAGCTTGCCCAATGAACCCGACCTTGCCGGCCTTCTGGGCCGTGATTCCCGCCGCGGGTGTTGGTGCCCGCATGGCTGCCGACCGTCCCAAGCAGTACCTGCAGTTGGGCGGGCAGACCATTCTCGAGCATAGCCTCGACTGTTTTCTTGACCATCCCTGCGTCAAAGGGGTGGTGGTCAGCGTTGCCGCTGACGATCCCTACTGGCCCGGTTTGCGCTGCGCCAGCGATCCACGCATCCAGCGTGCCGAAGGCGGCCAGGAACGTGCCGATTCGGTGCTCAATGCCTTGTTGCTGCTGCACGCCCAGGGCGCGGCGGACAGCGACTGGGTGCTGGTGCACGACGCCGCGCGGCCGAACCTGGCCCGCAGCGACCTCGACCGCTTGCTCGCAGAGCTTGCCGATGACCCGGTGGGTGGACTGCTGGCGGTGCCGGCACGCGATACCCTCAAGCGCGCCGATGCCAACGGCCGGGTCAGCAGCACAATCGACCGCAGTACCGTGTGGCAGGCCTACACGCCACAGATGTTCCGTCTCGGTGCCTTGCACCGGGCCCTGGCCGACAGCCTGGTGGCCGACGTGGCGATTACCGACGAGTCATCGGCCATCGAATGGGCCGGGCAGGCGCCGCGCCTGATCGAAGGGCGCAGCGACAACATCAAGGTCACCCGCCCCGAAGACCTCGAGTGGCTGCGCCAGCGCTGGGCCAAGCGCGGTTGAGCACTCTTCGCGGGGTAAGCCCGCTCCTACAGTAGGAGCGGGCTTGCCCCGCGATGCTTTTCAGGCACCTCGATACTCAGGCAAACTCGCCAACCCCTCACGCAAATAGTCCACCAGCTTGCGTACTTTCGGCGACAGATGCCGCTGTTGCGGATACAGCGCCCACACCGCGGTATTGGGCGGTTGATGCGCTTCCAGCAGTGACACCAGCGCGCCGGTTTTGAGGTGTTCAAGCACGTAGTAGTCCGGCAACTGGCACAAGCCCATCCCTTGCAGCGCCGCGTCCAGCACTGCCTGGCCGCTGTTGCAGCGCCAGTTGCCCTGAACCCGCTGGCCGATCTCCCGCCCGTCCAGTTGCAGCGCCCAGTTGTCGGAGCTGCCGATCAGGCAGTTGTGCCGCGCCAGCTCCGACAGGCTGTGCGGGCGGCCGTAGCGTTCCAGATACGCAGGTGACGCGCACAGGTACATGCGCCGCGGCGCCAGGCGCGTGGCCACCAGCCGCGAGTCCTGCAAACGGCCCAGGCGAATGGCCAGGTCCATGCCCTCATGCACCAGGTCCAGCGGGCGGTTGCTCAGTTCGATGTCCACGCGCAGTTGCGGATAGGCGGCCATGAAGCGCGTCACCAGCGGCACAATGAAGCGCTCACCGTAGGCCACGGCGCAAGTCATGCGCAGCAGCCCTTTGGGCTCGCTGGTCAGGTCGCCCATGGCGCGCAGGGCTTCTTCGCGGCCGTCCTGCAGGCGCTGGCAATGCTGCAAGAAGGTCTGCCCGGCTTCGCTCAGGGTCACCCGCCGGGTGCTGCGGTACAGCAAGCGGGTTTGCAGGCGTTCTTCCAGGCGGGCGATCTGCCGGCTGACGTGGGACGACGACACCCCGAGGCGTTCGGCGGCGGCGGTGAACTGCCCGGCTTCGGCGACGGCCACGAATTCGTCGATACCCTCCCACAGATTGCTCATTGATTATCCCTGTGCAGCAATAATGTTTTGTCTTTGCCTGGATTATTCATCAAATATCGATGAATTACACTGCAAGCCTGAACTGACCCCTTGCTGGAGAAGATTGATGATCAAGTCCCGTGCCGCCGTTGCCTTCGAGGCCAAGAAACCGCTGGAGATCGTCGAAGTCGACGTGGCCATGCCCAAGGCCGGCGAGGTGCTGCTGCGCGTGGTCGCCAGCGGCGTCTGCCATACCGATGCCTACACCCTGTCGGGCGCCGACCCGGAAGGCATCTTCCCGTCGATCCTCGGCCACGAGGGCGGCGCCATCGTCGAAGCCATCGGTGAGGGCGTGACCTCGGTTGCCGTTGGCGATCATGTGATCCCGCTGTACACCCCCGAGTGCGGCCAGTGCAAATTCTGCCGCTCCGGCAAGACCAACCTGTGCCAGGCCATCCGCGCCACCCAGGGCAAGGGCCTGATGCCCGACGGCAGCACGCGCTTCTCCTACAAGGGCCAGCAGTTGTTCCACTACATGGGCACCTCGACTTTTTCCGAGTACACCGTGCTGCCGGAAATCTCCGTGGCCAAGATCCAGAAAGAAGCCCCGCTGGAAAAGGTCTGCCTGCTCGGTTGCGGCGTAACCACCGGTATCGGCGCGGTGCTCAACACCGCCAAGGTCAAGCCGGGCGATACCGTGGCCATCTTCGGCCTGGGCGGCATAGGCCTGTCGGCGATCATCGGTGCGGTGAAGGCCAAGGCTTCGCGGATCATTGCCGTGGACATCAACCCGAGCAAGTTCGAGATCGCCAAACAGCTGGGTGCCACCGACTGCGTCAACCCGAAAGACTACGACCGTCCGATCCAGGAAGTGATCGTCGATCTCACCGATGGTGGCGTCGACTTCTCGTTCGAGTGCGTGGGTAACGTGCAACTGATGCGTGCGGCGCTGGAATGCTGTCACAAGGGCTGGGGCGAGTCGGTGATCATCGGCGTTGCCGGTGCCGGCCAGGAAATTTCCACCCGTCCGTTCCAGCTGGTGACTGGCCGGGTCTGGCGCGGTTCGGCCTTCGGTGGCGTGCGTGGCCGCAGCGAGCTGCCAAGCTACGTGGAAATGTCGGAAAAAGGCGAAATCCCGTTGGATACCTTCATCACCCACACCATGGGCCTGGAAGACATCAACAAGGCATTCGACCTGATGCACGAAGGCAAGAGCATTCGCAGCGTCATCCACTTCTGAGGTCTGCCATGAGCCTGGAAAACATCTCTTGCCAGAAGAGCTTCGGCGGCTGGCATAAACGCTACCGCCATCGCTCCCAGGTGCTCGGCTGCGACATGGTGTTTGCCGTGTACCTGCCGCCGCAGGCCGAGCAGGGCGGCAAGCTGCCGGTCCTGTACTGGTTGAGCGGCCTGACCTGCACCGACGAGAATTTCATGCAAAAGGCCGGTGCGCACAAGCTGGCTGCCGAGCTTGGCTTGATCATCGTCGCCCCCGACACCAGCCCGCGCGGGCCGCAGGTGCCGGCTGATCCTGATGGCGCCTGGGACTTCGGCCTTGGGGCCGGGTTCTACCTCAACGCCACCGAGCAGCCGTGGGCCCAGCACTACCGCATGCACGACTATGTGGTGGAGGAATTGCCGGCATTGGTCGAGGCGCATTTCCCGGCCTCAAGTCAGCGCGGTATCAGCGGTCATTCCATGGGCGGCCATGGTGCGCTGGTGTGCGCTTTGCGCAACCCGGGGCGTTACCGTTCGGTGTCGGCGTTCGCGCCGATCAGCAACCCGATGGATTGCCCGTGGGGGCAGAAGGCCTTCAGTCGCTACCTGGGTGAGGACCGGGCGCGCTGGCGCGAGTGGGATGCCAGCGTGTTGCTCGCCGAGGCTGGCGAGCGCTTGCCGCTGCTGGTCGACCAGGGCGATCGCGATGATTTTCTCGACAACCAGCTCAAGCCGCAGGTGCTCGAGCAGGCGGCCAGGGCGGCGGGTCATCCGCTGACCTTGCGCCTGCAACCGGGCTATGACCACAGCTACTACTTCATTGCCAGCTTCATCGATGACCACTTGCGGCATCATGCCGCAGCGCTGATAGGCCCGGGTAACTGATCCTACAAATCAAGCCCAAGCGCCGGCAAAGCAGGTAGAATCACGCCCTGACTCAATCAGGGCGTTTTTTTATGCGTATTGGCCACGGCTACGATGTGCACCGCTTCGCGGAAGGCGATTTCATCACCTTGGGTGGGGTGCGCATTGCGCACAAGTTCGGGCTGCTGGCCCATTCCGATGGCGACGTCGTCTTGCATGCCCTGAGCGATGCCCTGCTTGGCGCTGCGGCGCTGGGCGATATCGGCAAGCATTTCCCCGACACCGATCCGCAGTTCAAGGGCGCCGACAGTCGCGTGCTGCTGCGCCACGTGGTGCAGATCGTTCAGGCCAAGGGCTGGAAGGTCGGTAACATCGACGCCACCATCGTTGCCCAGGCACCGAAGATGGCCCCGCATATCGACACCATGCGCCAGTTGATCGCCCAGGACCTGCAGGTCGAGCTGGATCAGGTCAACGTCAAGGCCACCACCACCGAAAAGCTTGGTTTTACCGGGCGTGAGGAAGGCATCGCGGTTCACGCCGTTGCCCTGTTGCTGCCGGCATGATGAGCGAACTCGAACTGCTCGGCCCGCGTGCTGCGGGCCAAGCGCTGGGCAGCGCAATTCTCAAGGCCAGCGCCGAAGACTTCCAGGTCGATGAAGTACTCGACATTCCCCTCAGCGGCAGCGGTGAGCACCTGTGGCTGTGGGTCGAAAAACGTGACCTCAACACCGAAGAGGCTGCCCGTCGCCTGGCCCGCGCCGCCGGCGTGCCGCTGCGCAGCATCAGCTACGCCGGCCTCAAGGACCGCCAGGCGCTGACCCGCCAGTGGTTCAGCCTGCACCTGCCGGGCAAGGCCGACCCGGACCTGAGCGCCGCCGAAAACCAAACCCTGAGCATCCTCAAGCAGACCCGCCACTCACGCAAGCTGCAGCGCGGCGCGCATTCGGCCAACGGCTTCACCTTGCGCCTCACTGGCCTCAAGGCTGAACGTGCGGCGCTGGATGCACGGCTTGAGCAAATCCGTAGCCAGGGCGTGCCTAACTACTTTGGCACCCAGCGCTTTGGTCACGACGGCGGCAATGTCCACGACGCCCGTGAGTGGGCCAACCGCCAGGCCTTGCCTGAGCAGCGCAACGTTCGTTCGCGGCTGCTCTCCAGCGCCCGCAGCTACTTGTTCAACCAGGTGCTGGCCGCACGTGTCGCCGACGGCAGTTGGCAGCAGGCACAGGTCGGTGACCTGCTGGCGTTTACCGACAGCCGCAGCTTTTTTCCGGCGGGTGAGGCTGAATGTTCCGATCCGCGCCTGGCAATTCTCGACCTGCACCCCACCGGCCCGCTATGGGGCGAGGGGCAGTCCGGCGCCAGCGGCGCGGCTGGTGAACTCGAGCAACGTATCGGTGAACAGCATGGCGCCTTGTGCCAATGGCTGGCGCGGGCGGGCATGAGTCACGAACGACGCATTCTGCGACTGCCCATAAGCGGGCTGACGTGGCATTATCCCGAGCCTGATATCCTGCAACTGGAATTCGTCCTTCCGGCCGGATGCTTCGCCACCGTGGTGGTGCGCGAGCTTGTTGATCTGGTGCCGGCAGGGCAGACGGACAGCCCATGCGTATTCTGATTTCGAACGACGACGGGGTTACCGCACCCGGTCTCGCCGCGCTGCATGCTGCGCTGGCGGATTATGCCGAATGTGTGGTGATCGCCCCGGACCAGGACAAAAGCGGCGCCAGCAGCTCGCTGACGCTCGACCGGCCGCTGTGTCCGCAAACCCTGGCCAATGGTTTTATCAGCCTCAACGGCACGCCGACCGATTGCGTCCACCTGGGCCTCAACGGCCTGCTGCCGACCCCTCCGGACATGGTGGTGTCGGGGATCAACCTGGGCGCCAACCTTGGCGATGATGTGCTGTATTCCGGCACCGTGGCTGCTGCGCTTGAGGGCCGTTTTCTCGGCGGTACCTCGTTTGCCTTCTCGTTGCTCTCGCGCCTGCCCGACAACCTGCCGACGGCTGCCTACTTCGCCCGCAAGCTGGTCGAGGCTCATGCCAGCCTCGAGCTGCCGCCTCGTACGGTGCTCAACGTCAATATCCCCAACCTGCCGCTGGAACACATCCGCGGCATCCAGTTGACCCGCCTGGGCCATCGCGCCCGCGCTGCGGCACCGACCAAGGTGGTCAATCCGCGGGGCAAGGAGGGCTACTGGATCGCCGTGGCCGGCGATGCCGAAGATGGCGGCCCGGGGACCGATTTCCACGCGGTGATGCAGGGCTATGTCTCGATCACTCCGCTGCAGCTCGACCGGACCTTCAATGATGCCTTCGAGCGCCTCGACGGCTGGCTGGAGGGCTTACTCTGATGCGCGAACAGGATGATCTGATGCGCCACGGTATCGGTTTTACCTCTGAGCGAACCCGCGAACGGCTGATCAAGCGCCTGATCGAGGAAGGGGTCTCGAACCCCAAGGTGATCGAGGTACTGCGCCGCACGCCTCGGCACCTGTTCGTCGATGAAGCCCTGGCCCACCGTGCCTACGAAGACACGGCGTTGCCAATCGGCAATAACCAGACCATCTCCCAGCCGTTCATGGTCGCGCACATGAGCGAGCTGCTGCTCGAAGCCGGTCCCCTGGACAAGGTGCTGGAGATCGGCACCGGTTCCGGCTACCAGACCGCAATTCTTGCGCAACTGGTCGAACGAGTGTTTTCCGTCGAGCGTATCAAGGTCCTGCAGGACCGCGCCAAGGAACGCCTGATCGAGCTGAACCTGCGCAACGTGGTGTTCCGTTGGGGCGATGGTTGCGAAGGCTGGCCGGCACTTGCGCCTTACAACGGCATCATCGTCACTGCGGTCGCGCCCGAGGTGCCTCAGGCCCTGCTCGACCAGCTCGCCCCGGGCGGGCGCATGGTCATACCGGTGGGGCCGGCCGGTGAAACCCAGCAGTTGATGCTGATCGTGCGCGAAGAACACGGCTTCTCGCGACGGGTGCTGGGCGCCGTGCGTTTTGTGCCGTTGCTCACCGGGCCACTGGCCTGACCGGGCTTTTTTTTCGCCCGGGCGAATTTCGGCGGCATTGCCCTGTCTATCTGGCGGGCTACCATAGTCTGTTACAGATCACGTTTAGCAATGGCCAGACGTCCGCATGGCGGCGCGCTCGGGTATAATTGCAACAATATTGCATTTTTTACATCGGTCACCATTAGAGGGAGCGGCGGGTGGGTCACACAAACATTCGGCAGCGCAAGGATCCATCGAGCTTCAAGCTTCTGCTGATTGCACTGGCCGTGGGTACGCTGGTGACGGGGTGCTCGAGCACGTCTTCCAACAGCGTCCGGGTGGTCGATCGCAACAACGCCGCGCCCAAACGCCCTGTGGTCACCACCGGTCAATATCTGGTGCGCCCCGGCGACACGCTGTTCTCCATCGCCTTTCGCTATGGCTGGGACTACAAGGCCCTGGCCGCGCGCAACGGTATCGCTGCGCCGTATACCATTCGTCCGGGCCAGGCGATCCGTTTCGATGGTCGCTCCAGTGGTCCGGCGCCAGTCGTCGGCACCACCGTGGTCACCAGCTCGCCATCTTCTTCAAGCAAGACCACCATCATCAAGCGTCCGCTGGACAGCTCCGGCAAACCAATAACGCCGCCGCCCACCACCGCGCCTGCAAGCACGCCAAACACCGTGCCGGTTGCCCCGGTGGCGACTACCACAGCACCCGTGCAAGTGCCCCCCGCAGGGCGCTCCACGGCCGGCTGGGCCTGGCCGGCCAACGGCGTGCTGATTGGAAAATTTGCTTCAAACGGTAGTTTGAATAAAGGCATTGATATCGCCGGTGATTTGGGACAGCCTGTTTTTGCTGCATCTGATGGTTCAGTTGTCTACGCCGGGAGTGGCTTGCGGGGCTACGGCGAGTTGGTAATCATCAAGCACAACGATACCTACGTCAGTGCCTACGGCCACAACCGCAGGCTTTTGGTTCGGGAGGGACAGCAGGTCAAGGTAGGGCAGACAATTGCCGAAATGGGGTCCACGGGCACAGACCGGGTGAAGCTTCATTTTGAAATTCGCCGCCAGGGCAAACCTGTCGATCCGCTGCAATTCCTGCCACGTCGTTGATTGCTAGGCCCGGCCTGTTCCTCGCGTAGAGGGGACAGGCTCCAGCGCTGCCAGGGATAAAGGCGCCGCTCGAGTCTGAGTTCGAACTCAGCAAAGGACTATAACAATGGCTCTCAGTAAAGAAGTGCCGGAGTTTGACATCGACGATGAGGTTCTCCTGATGGAGACCGGCATTGTTTTGGAAACGGATGTGATGTCAGACGAACCTGCTGTACCTACGGTTCGGACCAAGGCTAAACAGAGCGCTACGCTCAAACAGCACAAGTACATCGACTATACTCGGGCACTTGATGCAACCCAGCTTTACCTCAATGAAATCGGCTTCTCGCCATTGCTCTCTCCGGAAGAAGAAGTGCACTTTGCGCGCCTGTCGCAACGTGGTGATCCGGCCGGGCGCAAGCGCATGATCGAAAGCAACCTGCGCCTGGTGGTTAAAATCGCCCGGCGTTATGTCAACCGGGGGCTTTCGCTGCTCGACCTGATCGAAGAAGGCAACCTCGGCCTGATTCGGGCGGTCGAGAAGTTCGACCCGGAACGCGGCTTCCGTTTTTCTACCTACGCCACCTGGTGGATTCGGCAGACCATCGAACGGGCGATCATGAACCAGACCCGTACCATCCGCTTGCCCATTCACGTGGTCAAGGAACTCAACGTCTACCTGCGCGCCGCCCGCGAACTGACCCAGAAGCTCGATCACGAACCGTCCCCGGAAGAGATCGCCACCCTGCTGGAAAAACCGGTCGGCGAGGTCAAGCGCATGCTTGGGCTCAACGAGCGGGTATCGTCGGTGGACGTGTCCCTGGGGCCGGATTCGGATAAAACCCTGCTCGATACCCTGACCGACGACCGTCCCACTGATCCGTGCGAGCTGCTTCAGGATGACGATCTGTCCCAGAGCATCGACCAGTGGCTCAGCGAGCTGACCGACAAGCAGCGCGAGGTAGTGATTCGCCGCTTCGGCCTGCGCGGTCATGAAAGCAGTACGCTGGAAGATGTCGGCCTGGAAATCGGCCTGACCCGGGAACGGGTGCGGCAGATCCAGGTAGAGGGCCTCAAGCGCCTGCGTGAGATCCTCGAAAAGAATGGCCTGTCCAGCGAGTCGCTGTTTCAGTAACGCCAGCGAAATCGTTGTGAAGAACGCCCCGACATGTCGGGGCGTTTTTGCATCTGCAGAACAGCGGTTTACCCGTGAACGGCTTCCCGATGGCGGTCTGGAAACATTCGGGTTTGGGCGCGATCCGATGGCGATGTTGGTACTGTTCTAGTTCATGTAAGCCATCGCTTACTCGTTGTGTAAGCCTTGGCTGTACGCTGTAGTAAATCGTTGTCGTTTTCAGTGTGCGCTTTTGTTTAAACTATTGATATATATAGGTTTTTTTGTTTGTGACAGTACGGTTACCGCAGCTTTTTGAGAGCTTTGTGCTGTTGTGGTAAATCTTGGAAGCGCTAATATTTGTCCTGTGTCTACGGACTGACACAGGCTCTCAAGGATGAAAGCCAAGGACATCGCAGGATGCGATTCATCAGGATGATGAAAGGGAACAAAGGGACTACGGAAAAAATGTGGGCGGGTCAAACCGCCCCTTTTTTTTGCCCGCAACAAACATTAAAAAAGGCCCTCGAAGGGCCTTTTTTGTTGATCCGCGATTAGCGCTCGAGATCGGCGATCTTGCCTGGCTTGCCATCCCACTCGGCGGCATCTGGCAACGAATCTTTCTTTTCGGTGATGTTCGGCCAGATTTCCGCCAGCTCGGCATTGAGCTCGATGAAGTTCTCCATGCCGGCAGGCACTTCGTCTTCCGAGAAAATGGCGACGGCGGGGCATTCAGGCTCGCACAGTGCACAGTCGATGCACTCGTCCGGGTGAATGACCAGGAAGTTCGGGCCTTCGTAGAAGCAGTCCACCGGACAGACTTCTACGCAGTCGGTGTACTTGCACTTGATGCAGTTGTCGGTGACGACGAAGGTCATTTCTAATTCTCTCCTCAGGCGACGGCAGCGGTGCCCCTCCAGACAGGGCCGCTCGGTTTGGTTGTTCGGCTGCAGGCCAGGCTAGTAACCTGCAGCGCCGCCAAACCGCGCGGGATTCTATCAGCTTGTGCGGGCGCGCGTTATAACAGAGTCTTCAGTGTATAGAGCATTTCGATAGCTTGACGCGGCGTCATATTGTCCAGGTCCAGCTTTCCGAGCTTCTCGATGGCCGGATGCGGCAGGCTGGCAAACAGGTCGCTCTGGTGCGGTACCGCAGGTGCACCTTGCTGCAAGACAGGTGTTTCGTGGGGCAGGCTGGCGGTTTCCAGCCGGCCCAGGTGTTCGCGAGCACGCTGGATCACCGGCGACGGCACGCCGGCCAGCTGCGCCACTGCCAGGCCGTAGCTCTGGCTGGCAGGGCCGGGCAGCACGTGGTGCAGGAACACGATGCGTTCGTTGTGCTCGGTAGCGTTCAGGTGCACGTTGGCCACCAGCGGCTCGCTCTCCGGCAGCACCGTCAGCTCGAAGTAGTGGGTGGCGAACAGCGTGTAGGCGCGCAGCTGCGCCAGGCGCTCGGCGGCGGCCCAGGCCAGCGACAGGCCGTCGAAGGTACTGGTGCCGCGGCCGACTTCGTCCATCAGCACCAGGCTGCGCTCGGTGGCGTTGTGCAGGATGTTGGCGGTTTCGCTCATCTCGACCATGAAGGTCGAACGGCCACCGGCCAGGTCGTCGCTGGAGCCGATACGGGTGAAGATGCGATCCACCAGTGACAGCTCGCAGGCCGCAGCCGGGACGAAACTACCAATGTGGGCCATCAGCACGATCAATGCGGTCTGGCGCATGTAGGTGGATTTACCGCCCATGTTCGGACCGGTGATCACCAGCATCCGGGTGTTGTCATCCAGGGCCAGGTCGTTGGCCACGAACGGCGTGGTCAGCACTTGCTCGACCACCGGGTGGCGACCCTGGGTGATGCGCATGCACGGCTCGTCGACGAACTGCGGGCAGTTCAGGTCAAGGTTCAGCGCGCGCTCGGCCAGGTTGCTCAGCACATCCAGCTCGGCCAGGGCCGCAGCGGTGTCCTGCAACGGCGCCAGGTGGCCGATCAGGTTCTCCAGCAGGGCATCGTAGAGCATCTTCTCGCGCGCCAGGGCGCGGCTCTTGGCCGACAGCGCCTTGTCTTCGAAGGTTTTCAGCTCCGGGGTGATGAAGCGCTCGGCGCCCTTGAGGGTCTGGCGGCGGATGTAGTCAGCCGGTGCCTGCTCGGCCTGCTTGCTTGGCAGCTCGATGAAGTAGCCATGCACTCGGTTGTAGCCGACCTTGAGGTTGGCCAGGCCCGTGCGGGCTTTCTCGCGGGCTTCCAGGTCGATGAGGAACTGCCCGGCGTTCTCGCTCATCGCCAGCAGCTCGTCCAGCTCGCTGTCGTAGCCGGTCTTGAGCACGCCACCGTCGCGGATCACCGCTGGCGGGTTGTCGATGATGGCTTTTGCCAGCAGGTCGGCAAGCTCCGGGTAGGTCCCGGCAATGGCAGCCAGGCGCGCCAGGTGCGGCGCCTCGAGCTCGGCCATGGCGTTTTGCAGTTCCGGCAGGGCGCCGAGGGCATCGCGCAGGCGTGCGAGGTCTCGCGGGCGCGCATTGCGCAGGCCGATACGGGCGAGGATACGCTCGATGTCGCCGATTTCCTTTAACTGCGGTTGCAGCTTCTCGAAGCGGTAACCGTCGAGCAGGCAGCGAATCGAGCCCTGACGTGCCTGCAGTACTTTCAGGTCGCGCAGCGGGCGGTTCAGCCAGCGGGTCAGCAGGCGGCTGCCCATCGCGGTCTGGCAACGGTCGATCACCGATTGCAGGGTATTGTCGCGGCCACCGGCCAGGTTCACATCCAGCTCAAGGTTGCGCCGGCTGGCTCCGTCGAGCACCACGGTGTCGTCCAGGCGTTCATGCTTGAGGCTGCGCAGGTGCGGCAGGGCGGTGCGCTGGGTTTCCTTGGCGTAGCCGAGCAGGCAGCCGGCGGCGCCGATGGCCAGGGTCAGCTTCTCGCAGCCAAAGCCCTTGAGGTCCTGGGTCGCGAACTGCTGGCAAAGGCTTTTGCGTGCCGAATCGCGGTCAAAATCCCACGGCGCACGGCGACGTGCGCCACGGCGTTTTTCCGCCGGCAGGCCCTGGGGCCAGTCGTCGGGGATCAATAGTTCGACCGGGTTGATGCGCTCGAGCTCGGCCAGCAGGTTTTCCCAGCCCTTGATCTCGAGCACGCTGAAATTGCCGCTGGTGATGTCCAGCACAGCCAGGCCGAACAGGCGCTCGTCGCCCAGCACGGCGGCGATCAGGTTGTCGCGGCGCTCGTCGAGCAGCGCTTCGTCACTGACCGTGCCCGGGGTAATGATGCGCACCACCTGGCGCTCGACCGGGCCCTTGCTGGTGGCCGGATCGCCGATCTGTTCGCAGATCACCACCGACTCGCCCAGCTTGACCAGCTTGGCCAGGTAGCCCTCGGCCGCATGGAAGGGGATACCGCACATGGGGATCGACTGGCCCGCCGACTGCCCGCGGGCGGTCAGGGTGATGTCCAGGAGTTTGGCAGCCTTCTTCGCGTCTTCGTAGAAGATCTCGTAGAAGTCGCCCATGCGGTAGAACATCAGCTGGTCCGGGTGCTGGTTTTTCAGCTTCCAGTACTGCTGCATCATCGGGGTGTGTGCGGACAAATCAGAAATTGCTTTATTCATCAATTAGTTAGGGCTTTTTTAAGCTGGCGCTGGGGCGAAATTCGGGCATAGCTTCCAGTGCAATGCTTGGGGTGATCTCGATGACGGGTAGGGTACCACAGTCCTAGTGACCTCTAGGGGGCGGCTCTGTTGTGAAGCCTGAAGGAGGGGCAGTCAGTGCAGCATCTGCTCGTTGCGCTACCAATCGGCCTTGCGCTGACGTTACGCTCTGAAGTTGATGGTATATTCCAGACCTTTTTCCAGGGGAGGGAATGTTTTGAAGCGTCGTCAGTTGTTGAGATTTTCGGCTTTTGGAGCTGCTGCCGCAGCGATTTCTGGACCTCTGATGACGTCAGCCGCAATCGCATCAGCCAAAGACCAGCACATGGTCTCGGTGGCGGAGTTTGGTATAGTTCCAGATGGGAAAACAAACTGGGAGAATACAAAAAACTGGTTACCCATGCTCCTCGCCTCTGTCGAGACAGGTGTCTACTGGCCTCCGGGGTACTATGCCACAGGTATAAATTTCAACCGTTCATTGAGCGGAGCAAGAATGCACTTCCAGCCTGGGGCTGTTCTGGGAGGCGTTGTTCACATGATAAGTGGACCTCAGCCTAGATCTTTTGAAATTACCAAGATACAACGCTCCGCTGGCGTAGTGACGGTAAATGTCAAGTCGGCACATAGCTTTCAGGTTGGCGATTCTATTCAGGTTCGGAACGTGTCGGGTGAGCGATCTGAGTTCAATGGCGATAGGTATCGAGTAACAGCGGCTGATGGTGTCGCTTTGCAGTATATCGAGTCTAAGCCAGATGATGTTGGAGCATTGCTGAGAGCCTCTGCAATCAATGAAACTCCACTGATGAATGTTCGTATTACCGGTGTATTAACGACCACCGACCGGCTGGGCACTATCAATTGCAAAAATTGCTATATCGAAAGTTGCTGGATCTTGAATGATCCAGAGCGACACAGTGCTGTCCCTGGGGGGGGGAGCCGGGGCGCGCATATCTACGCAGGTACAGACGGCTTGAGGATTGATCGGCTTGTAATCGACTATGCCGGCGGACCCAATACTGCAGCGGCTTTTGCGATCGATGGTCATGGGTGGAATCCATCAAACTGCACGTTTGGATTTGTGCATATAAAGAATAGCGCTTTTCATGGGGCTTATATCACCGGTTTTGGCCACAGGATAGACAGTTTGGTCATCGATGCTTTTGCGGCAGAAAACACGGTATGCCCGACGCTTCAAGACTCCAATGGGATTGAGCAGTCAAACGAGATCAAGGGGCTCTGGGTAAACAGGTGCTGGGACACCCGCATCCGGCGCTTATCCATGAATCAGAAAAATGACGGAAAAACTCAGGCTCAGTGGCTGCATGCTTTAATCGAGGATACCGGAAACACGCTGTACGGGGTATCTGCTGGAGAAGTTGAGATCACCGAGTGGGTCGCTGATTCGGTCGGCAGTGGCGGAGTCCGGTTTGGTGACGCTGAGAAGTTTAAGTCGCTGTGGTGCAACTTTAAATCGAAGGTCATGCGGGTCAATACATCAAGTGCTTTCTCGGGAGGCGCGCCTGTCTTGGTAAATGCCACCTTGCAAGGGTCTCGTGTGGATGTTGAACAATTTGTTCTTAATGGTCGCGTTGTGCCGTCGACCAGTGGTGGGTTCACGACGGGGCCCCGGAAAACGTCGTAGCGCAACCGTCCGCGTAAGAAGCTTTCGTGGCTCAGGACGTTTATGCCCTCTCATGCATCAAGGCAATTGCATTCTTTGTTTAGCCCCGGCATTATGCATTTTATGCAAAAACGCAACGTAGCATCCGTCCTCAGAGCACTGCTCGATCGTCACGGTCTCTCCCCCACGGAGCTGCACCGTCGTACCGGCGTGCCGCAATCCACCCTGTCGCGCATTCTCAGCGAGAAGATCGTCGATCCGTCCGACAAGCATGTATCGAAGATCGCCGAGTACTTCGGCGTGAGCACCGACCAGTTGCGCGGCCGCGTCGAGCTCGGTGAAAGCCGCGAAGCCGCGCCCGCGCGCAGCCACGCGGAGTTGAATGACATCAGCCTGTGGGATGACGACACCCCCGTCGAGGACGACGAGGTGTCCATTCCATTTCTTCGCGAGGTCGAGTTGGCAGCAGGATCAGGAAGATTCGTCATCGAAGAAAGCGAGAAGGCCAGCCTGCGCTTTGGCAAGCGCAGCCTGCGCCACAACGGTGTGCAGTTTGACCAGGCCAAGTGCGTGACGGTACGCGGCAACAGCATGTTGCCGGTATTGCGCGACGGCGCCACGGTTGGCGTCAACGCCGGTAAAAGCGGCATCGGCGACATCGTCGATGGCGACTTGTACGCCATCAACCACAACGGTCAATTGCGGGTCAAGCAGCTCTACCGCCTGCCTACCGGTATTCGCCTGCGCAGCTTCAACCGCGACGAACACCCGGATGAAGACTACAGCTTCCAGCAGATGCAGGAAGAGCAGATCAGCATCCTTGGGCATGTGTTCTGGTGGGGTATGTACGCTCGCTGAGTAGTCCGCATCCTCGGAAAACCCGCTTCGGCGGGTTTTTTTTCGCCTGCAGAAAAGTGGTCCAGCCCAGGTAGGGCAAGGCCTACATGCGCAAGTGCATTTCTCATGCATAAATATTTCCACAAATGCATTGACTGCATATGCATCAATGCATAGGCTTTGTCTCAAGCCGGTCGACACCGGTAGTGACAAAGGCAGCGATGAACAGGCCTGAACTGTTCAGAGGGTTGGCAACTGGCCCGGGTGTGCAGCGTAAAGCACCACAAGCAGTTATCCGGCGGGCAGGTGGCCGCGGCCGGAGGAACAATTTGAAGCGGAGTCGCCCAGCGCACCAGTCGTGGCGGGCGGTTCGACAACGCATTACTGAAAAGCCTGGGGAGGCCGGGCTTTTTGGAATGCCGAGCGATCGGTTCTACAACAAACGCCGCCGGCAAGCTGCCGAGCGGAACTACCAAGGAGACAGGACAGTGACAAGCGAGCAACAGACGTTACTGGAAATGCCGATCTGGCTGGTGATCGTCCTGGCCTTGCTGGGCGGCCTTTCCGGAGAGATGTGGCGCGCGGACAAGGCCGGCGCCCGGGGCTGGGCGCTTTTTCGGCGCCTTTTATTGCGCTCGGGGGCCTGCATGGTCTGCGGTGTGTCCACCGTAATGCTGCTGTACGCCAGCGGCATGTCGATCTGGAGCGCCAGCGCTTTTGGTTGCCTTACCGCCATGGCCGGCGCCGATGTCGCCATCGGGCTTTATGAACGCTGGGCTGCTAAGCGTCTGGGGGTTGAGCCTGCAGGTGGGGCAAAAGGGGAGGGTGAGCACTGACCAGGCAGACAACCAAATGGATTTGCAGCTATTGAAAGCGTTCAGATGCGGCAAATGCAAACGACTGCTCGCCCGCATGGGCGGTTTCACCGAGTTGCAGATCAAATGTTCGCGCTGCGCAACCTTGAACCACGTGAGGGCCGCGAGCGCCCAACGATCGCTTGTGAGCGACATGAATGCAGAATCTTTCGCAACTAATCATTGGACTTGATAGGAAAAATTATGGAACCCGTAAAAGTAGGCAAACATTTCTTCAACGGCCATCCGACCGCAGTGACCCAGGTGATCAATCCGGCGGAAAACAAGGAGGGCGTGTATCTACGGACTACTACTCTGTGCACAGGTGGCGGTACCCTCAACCTGTATAGCGGCCCAGTAGCCCCTGCTTACCTTGGCGACCCAGCGGTACATGCCATTTTCGGCGGGGTGGATGGTGGCAACAACTCGCAATACACCCTCCCTTTCCCGCTGTTTATCCCTGCCGGCTACGGCTTGTGGACTGTGGCCAACAACGCGATTGCTGCAATTTCGCTGAGCTGGGATTTTCTCGCCTGACATCAACTCTGCCCGCACCTGCGGCGGCTTTGTTTGTGCCACTGGTACCTCTCGAGCTGCTTTGGCCAGCTCCCCGACTCTGGACTGATCATGAGCGAACTGAACCGCTTGCACGAGGCGATCAGTGCGACTATCAAGGCCGCCTTGCCTCAGTTTGAAACCGTCGAGGCTTACGCATCGGCGGCTCCCACTACAGTGCTGCCAGCACTGTTTCACTCCATTACCGCGCTCAAGCCTGGAGATGATCCCGGCGATGGTCGAGTGCGTGTCATCGCTACCTTCGAAGCGCGTATCTTCGTTGATTCCGCTGGCGAGCAGGCAGCCCTGGATATAGCCACGCTGGCCTGCCAGATGACCGTGCTGTTGCGTAAACAGTTCTGGGCCCTAGACTTTGTCGACGAAGCAAAGGCGGTACAGGCGTGGCCTGTGCAACTGTCTGCGGACGCGGCATTGCCGCGCAAATGGACGGTGCAATGGGAGCAGGCCCTGTACCTGGGCGCCGAGCAATGGCCATGGCCCGTTGAACCAGGCCCGCTGGCGTTTGCCTTCAGCCCCGACACCGGGCCGGGCTTCGAGGGCGGCTACCAGTCGCCGGAGGACCTGCAATGAGCTATGCCAGCGCCATGCACGACCGCATGCTCGCCGGCCTGGTGATTCCTTGCCGGGTGGTCGCCGTTGACCTTGCCGCTGCCCGGGTTCGGGTGTCCGACGGCGCTGGCTGGACCAGCGCCTGGTTGCGCTGGCACAGCCAGGCCGCCGGCAAGGCCCGCCACTGGCGTGCGCCGAGCCTTAACGAGCAAGGGGTGCTGATCAGCCCGAGCGGTGAGCCGGCGCAAGGTACGTTCGTGCCTGGCCTGTATGGCAACGCCGGGGCACCAGCGGACAACCGCGAGCATGTCGAGGTCTGGCGTTTCGACGATGGTGGCTCGCTGGTCTATGACTGGCAGGCCCGCAGCTACAGCATCGAACTGCCCAGCGGTACCGTCAGCATCAAGGTCGGCGGCAGCTCGGCTGTGGTCACCGACCAGGCCATCACCGCCAATGCCGCGAGCATCACCCTGACCGGCGAGGTGCAGATCAACGGACCCCTGCGGGTAACCGGCGACATCCTCGGCGGTGGCAAGATCATCGACACCGGCGGCAACACCGCCAATCACAAACACTAAAAAACCAGCTCGCCCACTGCGGGCTTTTTTACGCCTGGAGAACATCAATGATCGGCATGGATCGCCGGAGCGGCCAACCGTTGTCCGGCATTGCACATTTACGCCAGTCCATCGAAGACATCCTCACCACGCCACTGGGCAGCCGGCGCATGCGCCCGGAGTACGGCAGCAAGCTACGCCGCTTCGTCGATTTGCCGGTCAACGAAGGCTGGAAGAGCGCGGTGCAGGCGGAGGTGGCACGCGCACTGGGCCGTTGGGAGCCGCGTCTGAAGCTTGAGCGGGTCAGGGTCACGGCGGTGGTGGGCGGGCAGGTCACGCTGCAGTTGACCGGGGTCTACCTGGCGCAACCGACCAGCCTGGAGGTGGTCGCATGATCGACCTTTCCTTGCTGCCGGCACCGGATGTACTGGAAACCCTAGAATTCGAAACGCTGTATCAGCAGGTGCTGGAGGATTTTCGCCTGCAGATGGGCGATCAATGGAGTGCGCTGCTGGAGTCCGATCCGGTGGTCAAGCTGCTGGAAGTGGCGGCTTATCACAAGCTGCTCGGCCGGGCCCGGATCAATGATGCGGCCAAGGCCAGTCTGCTGGCCTATGCCAAGGGCGCGGACCTGGACCATCGCGCGGCCGACTATGGCGTGCAGCGCCTGGTGATTACCCCTGCCGATCCCGATGCCGTGCCCCCCGTGGAGGCGGTGCTGGAGGGCGATAGCGAGTTGCGCTACCGCACCCGCTTGTCGCTTGAGGCTTTGTCGGTAGCCGGCAGTCGCGGCGCCTATGAATTTCACGGGCTTAGCGCCTCGGCCAATGTCGCCAGCGTGTCGGTGGATTCGCCAACCTTCAAGGGGCTGTCGATCAGTGCCGCGTTGCAAGCGCAACTGCCGGCCGGCGCCATTGTCCTGGTGTGTGACTACAATGCCGGGCTGGACAAGCCCTTGCCGGGCGATGTTTCGCTGGCTGTGCTGCCTCGAATTGACAGCCCGGTGCCGGGTAACGAACTGGTTGGCGCCGTGGAGGCTGCGCTTTCAGCTGAGGACGTGCGCCCGCTAACCGACCGGCCGCGCGTGCAGCTTGGCCAGCCGACCGAGTTCAGCGTGGTCGCGGCTCTGGAGCTGGAAGCCGGGCCGGATCCGCTGGTGGTCCAAGCCCAGGTTCGGGCCGCGCTGGAAGGCACCATCGCCCAGGCCCGGCAACTGCAAGGGCTGTTACCGATTTCAGCCATCTACGCCGCACTGCATACCGCAGGCGTTCGGCGGGTGCGAATTACCCAGCCGACTGCGGATGTCATCAGCGACAAACGTCACTATCCAAGTTGTCGCAGCATCACCTTGAGCACCGAGGTGGTCGCATGAGCCTGCTGCCACAGAGCTCCACAGCGCTTGAGCAAGCCTTATCGGCAGCCTGCGACCTGAACATCGATGCGCAGATCATCCACGGTGTGGCCGACTCGGCACGCTGCCCGCCGAACTTTCTACCCTGGCTTGCCTGGGCGCTGAAGGTCGACGGTTGGGAGGCGGCAGAATCCGAAATGCAGCAACGTGAACTGATTCACGAGGCGATTCCGGTGCACAAGACCAAGGGCACGGTGGGCGCGGTGCGTCGGGTGCTCAAGGCGGTGCGGGTCAATTCGCAATTCAGGGAGTGGCAGCAGATTCCCGGCGCCGCGCCTTACACCTTCGAGCTGACCGCCTGGGCCAACGACAACCGCCCGGGCGAGGGCTCGATTCTTTCGCCACAGCTCTACGCCCGGCTGCGTGCCCTGGTCGATGCGGCGAAAAACGAGCGCAGCCATTACCAGTTTCGCCTGGGCGCCGGCTTTGACGGCGGCCTGCGCCTGGCCAACGCCGCCAACCTCTATGCCCTGGTTCGGCGATCAGCCGAGGCCACGGGCGTTCCGATCAATGCGCAACAGGGCCTGCAGGTCGCCAACGCGGCGCGGGCCCGCATCGTCGTGCGCGGCACGATGGAGGCAGTGCTATGAGTACACCCTTGCAACCTGTCATTACCAAGGCCGGCCTGGCCGCGATCTGGCGGGCCGACAACAGCGGCCTGGCGGCCGAAATCAGCCATGTGGTGCTGGGCACGTCGGGCTACACACCGAATGCCGAGCAAAAAAGCCTGAAAGCGCAAACCGCCAAGTACCCAATTTCCGGTGGCGAGCGCCTGGGCAATAGCCAGCTGCACCTCACCGCGGTGGCGGATGGAGATCGCGCTTTCTGGGTGCGTGAAGTCGGCTTTCTGCTCAGCGACGGCACCTTGCTGGCGGTGTGGTCACACCCGACTGAAGCCCTGGCCTACAAGCCTGCAGGAACTGACCTGCTGCTCGCCTACGACCTGTCACTGGCGGCCTTGCCGGCCAACAGCGTGACCATCGTCAGCGGTGCGACCGGGCTCAACCTGACCTTGGCGGCGCCGCTGGCGGCCCAGGCCTCGGCGTTGATTGCTGAGCAACTGCGCGGCTTGCACCAGCAGGACCGGCTGGATGATCAGGCCACGCGCCAGCGGATCGCAGGTGAGCAGATTGCCAACCTGATTGAACGTATGAAAGCGGCGGAGCAACGCCAGAGCACAGACCGCGATGGCCTGTTGAGCGCCACAGTGAGCAATGCAGCGGCGGTCATCGCACTGCAAAAACTCGTTATTGAAAACATGCACGGAGCATAAGACCGATGAGTCTTGAGACTGATGTTGCCAATCTGGTGACGAAAACCACTGATTTGATCAGTTACTTTAATGGCAAGAAGGCGGGGATTGATGCGGCGGTGGCGGCGGCTGTTGCGGCGGTGCCGAACATGGAACGTACTTGGTTTGTCGACTATTTAGCAGGTGACGACCAAGGAGCGGGCAATCTCCAGACCCCGTTTAAAACAATAAATAAGGCAGTGGCAAGCACCCCGGTAGGAGGGGCTTGTAATATACGTTTAATGAGTGATTATACTCATAGTGGTGCACTTGTTGTGTCCGTAGATAGGCTGAATATTTGCAGTGATACTCCTGGTGTCAAGCGAAAGTTCAATATGAGTTATTATCTTGGGGCAGATGGGAACAACGGATTGTCAGGCTTTGCTTTGGCGTCTAGCTCTAGTTTGGGTTTCCTGGATTTGACGCTGACGTTGCCAAGTCCGGCGGGCATTACACCCGCTCCCGGAGGTACAGCGAACGTCATGCTTAAGTCCTACAGCACGCAGATTACTTCTTCTCAAGCCCTCAAGTTTGCAGCGTGTGATGTACAGATGGCGGCAGATTTCGGCGGTTGGTTGATGTTGCAACACGTCAACGCAGTGATTCTTCAAGCGGTATCGACAAATTTTTCCTCCACATTTCCTGGTCGATACATCTTTGGAGTGGCTGCAGGCACTCCCTCTAAAGATTTGAGTAATGTTCTCACCAACCTAGCTACCCTGTAAGGATTATATATGCAAAAGCAAAATCTTTTTGTAACGCACGGGGGCACGAGTTATGCCGGCTACGATTACGAGGCGTTGCCGTTAGAAGCTGCGCTCGTTGTTGTAGTTCAGCAAATTGACCTTGTTGCCGATCAATCACGTGTTGCTATTCTCGGTGAAACGTCGCGGCTTTCCGAATACCTACTGGTAGAGCAGGAGGCTAGGGTTTTCGCAGATATCCAATTCGAGGGTGAGATGCCACTTGCTGTTAAGGCCTGGGCCGACGCCGCCAACCTCTCACCGCAAGCCGCGGCCGAAAGCATCCTCGCCGAAGCCCATGCCTGGAAAACCGCCCTCTACGCCATCCGCGCCGCCCGCCTTAAGGGCAAACAGTCCGCGCTCAAGGCCGGCAGTCATGAAGAAGCCGAAGCCATTGCCGATCAGGCCATTGCCGCCATTCGCGCCAGCGTGGTCGGTGTCGGCAACGCCTGACGGCTGCCGCATGCCTTGAGCGCCCCGAACTTCGGGGCGTTTTCGTTTCTGCAGCACGCCGGAGGTGACGGCATGAGTAGTGTGGATCTTTCGGCGCTGCCCGCGCCGCAGGTTCTGGAAGACCTCGATTTCGAGGTGCTGTTCCAGGCTGACCTGGCGACCTTCCGGTCGCACATGGGCGACAACTGGGACGCTACAGTCGAAAGCGACCCGGTGAACAAACTGCTGGAAGTCGGCGCCTATCGCAAGCTGCTCAACCGCGCACGGGTCAACGATGCGGCCAAGGCACTGTTGCTTGCCTATGCGCAGGGCGCCGACCTGGATCAACTGGCGGCCAATGTACAGCTGCAGCGCCTGGTGGTGCAGGCACCCGACGCCAGCAGCGTGCCGCCAACGCCGCAAGTGCTTGAAGAAGACGACGCCCTGCGTGAGCGGGTGCAGCTGGTCTATGAGGGGCTGACCACCGCGGGCCCGCGCAACAGTTACATCCTGCATGCCCGCAACGCTTCCGGGCTGGTGGCCGATGCCACCGCCCAAAGCCCGTCGCCGGCCCAGGTGGTGGTGACGGTGCTGGCGCTCGAAGGCGATGGCAGTGCCCCGGCTGCGCTGTTGGACACCGTGCGGCTCAAGCTCAATGACGATGACGTGCGCCCGGTGGGTGACCGCCTGACGGTTCAGGGCGCACAAATTCTGCGTTACCGCATCGATGCCGTGGTGCACATGAGCGGCAACGGCCCGGAGATCGAAGCGACACTTGCCGAGTGCAAAAGTCGGCTGCAAGCCTGGATCAACCCGCGCCGGCGCCTGGGTGTCGAAGTGGCCCGCTCGGGCGTGGATGCCCAGTTGCACATCCACGGCGTCAGCCGGGTCGACCTGAACAACTGGACCGACATCCGCCCGACCCAGGCGCAAGCGGCCTGGTGCGAAGGGATCACCGTGACGCGGGGGAGCTGACATGGACAGTCTGCTGCCGCTCAACAGTACCGATCTCGAACAGGCCATCGAGGCTGCCGGGTTTGAAACCACCGAAGTCCCCCTGCGCACGCTGTACAACCCCGACACCTGCCCGGCGCACCTGCTGCATCAACTGGCCTGGGCTTGGTCGGTGGACCGCTGGGATGAAACCTGGCCGGAGGCAATCAAGCGCTCGGTAATCCGCTCGGCGTTCTACGTGCATGCCCATAAAGGCACCATTGGTGCGCTGCGCCGGGTAGTGGAGCCGCTGGGCTATCTGATCGAAGTGCAGGAGTGGTGGCAGACGGTACCGCAAGGCGTGCCGGGCACATTTGCGCTGCAGGTCGGGGTACTGGAGAACGGAATCTCCGAACAAATGTACCTGGAGCTGACCCGGCTGATCGATGACGCCAAGCCGGTCAGTCGCCACCTGACGGGGCTGGCGATCACGCTCGCCAGCAGTGGCTATCTGCGCCTGGGAATAAGCCTTTCTGAAGGCGATGAAATCGACATTTATCCGCCGACGTCTCACGACATTGAAGTCAGCGGCAGCTATGGCCTTGTGGGCCGTGAACAGCAAATTGAAACCCTGGACGTGTACTCATGACTGACCAGACAAGCCAGTTCTTCGCCATCCTCACGGCGGTGGGCGAGGCCAAGCAGGCCAACGCCAACGCCTTGGGCGTGCCGTGGAGCTTTTCCCAAATGGGCGTTGGCGATGCCAACCTGACCGACCCGATCCCGTCGAGGGATCAGAAAAAACTCATCAACGAACGCCGAAGGGCGCCGCTCAACCAGGTCAAGGTTGACCCGGACAACAACAGCATCATCATCGCCGAGCAAGTGATACCGCCGGATGTGGGGGGCTGGTGGATTCGCGAGATTGGCCTGTATGACGCCGACGGTGATCTGGTAGCAGTGGCCAACTGTGCGCCTAGTTTCAAGCCCCTGCTCAGTCAGGGCACCGGTAAAACGCAGATTGTGCGGCTCAACATTGTCGTGACCAGTGCTGCCAATGTGCAGTTGAAGATTGATCCGTCTGTGGTACTTGCGACCCGTGAGTATGTCGACTCATCGATATTGAGCGTTTTACCGAAGAACAAGGTGGCAGGCACTTTTACCAAGGTTAGAACCAACGATCGTGGCATTGTGGTTGAGGGAAGCAACCCGACGACTTTGGCCGGTTACAGCATCGGTGATGCGTTCACGAAGGCTGCTACGAGCGCTGCAATCCAGTTGGCGATTGACGGTGTTGTCAACGGTGCTCCAGGGTTGCTGAATCAACTGAACAAGCTTGCTGCAGCCATTGATAACGATCCTAATTTTGCCGGCACAATGGTTAATGGCCTCGCAAGCAAGGCGCCGTTGGCTAGCCCCACATTTTCGGGTGTGGTCAATGTACCTACCGCCGCAGCTTCCGCAAATGGCACACAAGCAGCAAGTACTGCATTTGTAAAAGCTGCTATTGACGCTTTGGTGGGGGCCTCTCCGGCTACGTTGGACACGCTGAAAGAACTTGCTGACGCGCTGGGTAACGATCCGAACTTTGCCGTAACCATGACCAATGCGCTTGCTGCAAAGGCCGCCAAAGCAACCACGCTGGCGGGGTATGGCATCACCGATGCGTTTAGCCAGGCGCAAGTAAACAACTTGTTGGTCGCCAAAGCACCATTGGTGAGTCCTACGTTTACCGGCACCGTGGTTGTGCCTTCACCTGTCCCCGGGACCAGTAACAGTCAGGCGGCAACCACCAAGTTTGTAACCGACGCTATCAATAGCTTGGTCGCGGCCGCACCGGCTGCCCTTGATACACTTAACGAGCTTGCTCTGGCTCTGGGCAATGATCCGAACTTCGCCTCAACGATAACCAATGCCTTGGCGGGCAAGGCAGCAAAAGCCACGACGCTTACGGGATATGGGATAACGGATGGCGTACGTGTCTCGAGTGATCAGTTTCCGGAGTTCTATTCCAAAACACCTGGGAATGACTGGCGCAACGGGGCTATCCAGATTCGTGAAACAGCACGGGTGGGCACCACTCAAAGTGCAATTACGTACGCACCCGCCATCACATTTCACTGGGGTGACAGGGTGTTTCGCCAGTTGCTGATGTCAGCGGCGGGAGACTTGCATTGGGGGCCCAATGCAAAGATTTACACAACGGAGCACACAGGCGCCGTTGGGCAGTCACTGATGTCCGCGGGAGACGTCCCTTCGGCCCGAAATATTTTGGGCATCGCGAACACTTCCGCTTTCGGCGGCGCATCAGGATTTTGGCGGGATGCTCAGACCGGCATGATCATCCAGTACGGTTCAGTATTCACGCCGGCTGAAGCAAACTATTCCTCAGTTTTCCATATGGCATTTCCTAATTATTGCCTCATGTGCATACCCACAACTGTCAACGGCGCGACCGGTGATGATGATTCATTTGCTCGTGTGATTGGGTGGACCAGGCAAAACGTCACATTCCGATCTGAAGGCGTTCCGAATGCGGGGTTATCGCCCAATGCGCGCAGCATCAGTTACATCGCAATCGGCTATTGATAAAGAGGAACCGTACACCATGAGCGAATATGTTTTCTCCGCGAGTGAGTTGGCGTTTTACGCGGCGCAATTACGTAATTCTTATGAGGACAGTAATACATGGCCCGCTGACAGTGTTTCGATAACGGCAGAACACCACGCACGTATTCTCGAAGAACAATCGCAAGGTCGAGTGATCTGCGCGGATCAAGATGGTCGTCCAATGACCAAAGAGCGCCCACCTTTGCCGCCTGAGGTGATTGCCGGCATAGAGAAGAAGTGGCGGGACGCCCAACTCAGGGAGACCGACGATGTAGTTGCCCGTCATCGTGACGAACTGGAATCCGGGAAAACCACACTAAGTTCGGAGCAGTATCAAGAGCTTCAACTCTATCGAGCAGAGCTGCGGGAATGGCCGCAAGCAGAGCTTTTCCCCGAGCTGCGACAGCGCCCAACTGCACCCACCTGGCTCATCACCCAAACCCAATAAAGCCCCGCACCGCCGGGGCTTTTTCTTACCCGCAACAAACCCTCTGAAGGCCCCGCACCGCGGGGCCTTCGCATTTCTGGAGACTTACCCATGAGTGGATTCTTCCACGGCGTTACCGTAACCAACGTCGACACCGGCGCACGTTCCATCGCGCTGCCTTCTTCCTCGATCATCGGCCTGGTCGATACCTTCACCGAAGGCCCGACTGCAACCGCCAAGGCCAACGACTTGGTATTGATCACCAGCGAGCGTGAAGCCGTCGCCGCCTTCGGCGCCGACTCGGCTATCACCCGCGCCTGCCAGGCGATCTACAGCCGCGCCAAGGCGGTGATCGTCGCCTGCGGTGTGGCCAAGCTCGAAGAAGAGGCTGCGCAGACTTCGGCGATCATCGGCGGCGTGCTGGCTGACGGCAAACGCACCGGCCTGCAAGCACTGCTGGACGGCAAGAGCCGGTTCAACGCCCAGCCCCGCCTGCTGGTGACGCCAAAGCACAGCTCGACCCTGGCGGTCGGAACCGCGCTGGTGGCCCTGGCCGACAAGCTGCGCGGCCTGGCCATTATCGATGGCCCGAACAGCACCGATGAAGCAGCCATCGCCTACGCCGAGAACTTCGGCGCCAAGCGTGCCTACCTGGTCGACCCGGGCGTGCAGTACTGGGACACCGGCAAAAGCGCCACCCTCGATGCGCCAGCGTCGGCCTGGGTTGCTGGCCTGTTTGCCTGGACCGACAGCGAGTATGGCTTCTGGGCCTCGCCATCGAACAAGGAGTTCGTCGGCATCACCGGTACCAGCCGCTCGATCGAGTACCTGGATGGCGACGCCACCTGCCGCGCCAACCTGCTCAACAACGCCAACATCACCACCGTGATCCGCGATGACGGCTTCCGCCTGTGGGGCAACCGTACCTTGAGCAGCGACCCGAAGTGGGCCTTCGTCACCCGCGTGCGGACCATGGACATCGTCATGGACGCGATCCTCTATGGCCACAAGTGGGCGGTCGATCGCTCGATCACCGCGACCTACGTCAAGGACGTGACCGAAGGCCTGCAGGCGTTCATGCGTGATCTGAAAGCCCAGGGCGCAATCATCAATTTCGAAGTGTTCGCCGATCCCGAGCTGAACACTGCCAGCCAGCTGGAGCAGGGCAAGGTCTACTGGAACATCCGTTTCACCGATGTGCCGCCCGCCGAGAACCCGAATTTCCGTGTCGAGGTCACCAACCAGTGGTTGACCGAAGTCCTCGACCAAGCCGTTTAAGGAGCAATAACCATGGCAATGATTCCCGAAACCCTGGCAAACCTGAACCTGTTCGTCGATGGCGTCAGCTTTCAAGGCGACGTGCCCAGCCTGACCCTGCCCAAGCTCACCCTGAAGATGGAGGAGCACCGTGCCGGCGGCATGGACATGGCGATCGAAATCGACCAGGGCATGGAAAAACAGGAGGCAGGCTTCGTCACCACCGGCGTGCGCCGTGAGTCGCTGAAGTTCTTCGGCCTGGCCGACGGCTCGGCTTTCAACGGCACCTTCCGCGGTGCCTTCAAGGGCCTCAAGGGCAAGGTCACCCCGGTCATCGTCACCCTGCGCGGCGCGCTTAAAGAAGTCGACATGGGCGACTGGAAGCCGGGCGACAAGGCCGAGATCAAGCACAACGTGGCCGTGACCTACTACAAGCTCGAAGTCGACGGCCGCCTGGTCTACGAAATCGATCCACTGGGCATGAAGCGCGTCATCAACGGCGTCGACCAGCTCGCCGCCCAACGTTCGGCCCTGGGCCTGTAAGGAGGCGACATGACTCAAACCGCGAAAATGCCGAGCTGGCTGAATGTCAGTGCCGAACGCGTCGTCGTTCAACTGAGCAAAGCCAGTGAGGCCAATGGCATGCAGGTCGACAGCCTGTCACTGCGTGCACCGACCGTGCGCGACATCCGCACCGCCCAGTCGGCGGCCAGTGGCGATGACGAGCAGCGCGAGCTGAACCTCTTTGCCTCGCTGGCCGAGGTCGGGGTCAAGGACCTCGAGGGCCTGTCGCTCAAGGACTATGGCCGCCTGCAGGCGGGCTATTTTCGTCTGGTGCAAGACGACGAGCTTTGATCCCGGGCTGCAGAAAGCGGCGGCAAAACGGCTCGCCAAAGAGCTGAATTTTAGCGCCGGCGAAATCATGACCATGTCGTTCAACGACATGGTCTGGTGGCTCACGGATTGAGCAGATAGCCCATGCAAAGGGGGATCAGATGGCGAGCAAACTGGCGTTTGAGCTGGTAATAGGTGCCGCCGTCAACCCGACGGTAGGTACCGTTTTAAACGCGGTCGAAGACCGTATCAAAGACCTTGAGCAACGCGGCCGCAACGCCTCGCTGCTCAAGGGCGCTATTGGCGAGGCCATAAAGCTGCGTCAGCAATGGAAGCAGGCCCACGACAGCGGTTCGGCGTCTGCTGCAGGATTGCTGCGCAAGCTGGAACGAAACCTCGACAGCTTGCGCGCCCAAGGCGTACAAGTCGGCAAACTGGGCAAGGAGTACCAGTGGCTGGGACGCACGGCCAGGAGCGCCGAGTTGCAAGCCAGGGGGCACCAACAATTGGCCGAGGGCAAGGA
Organism: Pseudomonas sp. B21-009; assembly: GCF_024749345.1. Taxonomy (NCBI): domain Bacteria; kingdom Pseudomonadati; phylum Pseudomonadota; class Gammaproteobacteria; order Pseudomonadales; family Pseudomonadaceae; genus Pseudomonas; species Pseudomonas sp. B21-009. Next base: position 1,350,440 of record NZ_CP087199.1, read on the forward strand.
AAGCCTGAAGTCAAATGTTGACCGCGCCACCACTGTCGTTCGCGCGGTGGCGATACCGACCAAGATCAGCGCGGACTTTCAATCGATAGTGCGCGATATCGCGATCAAGGCCGGGGTGGCTGGCAAACCGCAGGAAGCGCAGCTGGCCCGCACTTTCATCCAGACTTCGCAAACCACCGGCATGGCCCGCAACGACGTTGCCAACCTGGTCAAAAGCCTGGTGGACAATGGCATGCAAGCGGACAAGGCGCAGGCCTATGCACCACTGGCGGCCAAGTTCGCTGTCGGTCAGGGCGTGAGTGGCGCGGATACGGCAGCGATTATCACTGCATTGCAAAACAACGCTCGGATCACCGACCCCAAGATTATGGAGCAGGCGCTGCAGGTCCTTGCGGTGCAAAGCAAGGCCGGCGGCTTTGAAGCCGCCGACATGGCCAAGTCCTTTGCACCTTTGCTGGGGCAAATGGGCACCTTGGGGAGTACCGGTCTGGCTGCCGTCAGCCAGGTGGGGGCGATGTTGCAGGTTCAACGCAGCGCGACCGGTAATTCGGATGACGCTGCAGGAAATCTCAATAGCTGGATGTCAGGCATCTACTCCCAGGACACGGTATCGGCCTACGCCGACGCCGGCATTGATTATCAGGGAGCGATGAACACCAGGCTGCAGAAGGGCATGTCGGCGCTGGAGTCGAGCTTTGACCTGGCCCGGCGGTACCTCGAAAGGACCAACCCGGAAAAGGCCAGAAAGATGGCTGCGGCCACTGAACAGATCAGCAAGGAGGCTGATCCGCAGGCTGCCAGGACCCTGCTCAACGCCCTGGAGCAAAGTTTGCGTACCGGCGATTCCTTTGCCGATGCACAAACCAGTGCTGCGTTGATGGCCTTTACCCAGAACCAGGCATTGTACAAGCAAATACGTGATGCCAAGCCCAAGGAAGGCGAAGGGCTTGACCATGATCTGCAAATGCGTCGGCAAACCTCGACGGTGATCTGGAACGAAGCATTCGGTGCACTCGATGATTCGCTGCGCAGCATCGGCGATGCCATCCGGCCGCTCACCGATACGACGGCCAAGGTCATCACTTCCGTTGCCCAGGCCTTCACCACGCTGACAGACAAGTCGCAATCGCTGGTGCTGGGTATCGCCCTTGTCGGTGGTGCCGTGTCGGTGCTGCTCACGGCGTTGAGCGCGGTCAAGATTGGCCGGGGCGCGCTGAACATCGGTCGTGGTGTACTCAACGCAGGTGGGGCAGGAGGCCGTCCGCTCGAGGGTGGCCAAGGCAAGGCATCGGGATTGATGAAGATCGGTCTCAAGGTGCTGGGCGTAGAGACGCCGAACAATGCCCAAGGCGTTTTGGTTGTCAACGAGCCGCTGAACGTGTTCGTGGTCAATGCCGGTGACTTTCTCGGTGGTTCAGGAGGGCAGGGAGGCCGTCGCGGTCGCCGTGCGCCGCGTGACCAGAAACGATCTGGGAGGAGGACCGGAAACAGGGTCAGCCTTGCAGGGTATTCGGGGCCACCCGCGCCGATACCCCTCAAGGGTTTCACTTCTCGGGGCGGTACTGCGAGCATGTTCGGGGCGGTGAGCAAGGCCGCTCCCCTGGCCAGGCGCTTGCCGGGCGGGTCTGTTATCGACGCTGGCTTGAGGATTGTTGACACGTATCGCAATGCGCGCACGACCGCACAGAAGGCCAGGGGTTATGGCAGCGCTGCCGGCGGCTTTGGCGGTGCACTGGCCGGCGCCGCTGCGGGTGCGGCGCTGGGCTCGGTGGTACCTGTACTGGGGACTGCCGTGGGTGGGGCAATTGGCGCAATGCTCGGAGGTATGGGCGGCGAAGACCTCGGTGGCTGGCTGGGCAAGCGCCTGTTCGGCGCTGGCGAAAAGCCTGTTCAGGTAGCTGGGAGCGATACCAAAGAGGCATCGGCTGTCGCTGTACCGGGTGAGGTCGTGCGTTCGCTGGCGGAGCCGTCATCTGCTGCACAAACGCTGTCCAGCCTCGCCAGTTCTACTGTGCAGATTCCGGCGCCGGCACCGCAGATCAATCAGCAGTTCACCTTCTCGCCGAACATGCCGATCACCGTCCAGGGCGGATTGAGCGATCCCGCCCAGCTCGCCATGAACGTCGAGGCCATTGTCCGTCGCCAGTTCGATGATCTGATCCGCCAATCCACCAGTCGTCAGCTATACGACGTTCCTCATGTTGCTTAAGGAGGTGCCATGACCTACATGGACCAGTTGCAATCCGGGCTCGGCGCCCTGGTGGCAGCGGGCGAAGCAGGGCGGCGCAGCGCGGACGGAATGCTGGCGCCGGTCAAGGAGGCCGCCGCCGAGTTCGTCGGTGCCGCCGCCGAGCTCGAGGCGCTGCCCTTTGTCGGGCCCGCCATTGGTGCCAAGCTGCAGCGCAGCTTGCGCGCGATCAACAAGGCCCAGGCCACTGTCGACCAGGCGCTGGCAAAATACGACCGGGCCGTGGCGGTGGTGGCGCAGGTGCGTGACGGCGTCGCCACGGTGAAGACCCAGATTGGCCGGGTCAGCGCCGCGATCAACCGGGTGGCGGGCAAGATCAGCCCGTCACTGGCCAATATCCTGCCGACCAGCAGCTTCGCCCCCGAAGCGACGCCGGCGGCAGAGGCAGTCAAGCCGTTCCCGCATTTGCTGATTGTGCAACCACTCAAGCCCGAATCACCCGCTTACTACTTCAACCTCGACACCGCCGCGTTCGATGAACTGCGCAGGCAGACGAGCTTCCGTTGGGCCGGGCAGGAGCGTCTGACGCGCAGCACCGCCCAGCAGGCAGTGGGCCTGGGTGACGAGAAAATCAGCATCAAAGGGGCGATCTTCCCAGGCTTCAAGGGCGGGCTTGGCCAGTTGCAGGCGCTGCGCAGTATCGGCCGGCAATTGCAGCCGCTAACCCTCACCAGCGGTTACGGCGAGGTCCTGGGCACCTGGTGCCTGACCGGCGTCGATGAAGACCAGAGCAATCTGCTGGCTGGCGGCATTCCGCGAAAACAAGGTTTCTCACTGGAGTTTGTGAGCTATGGCGACGACCTGCAGAACCGCTGAAGGCGATGTGCTCGACACCTTGTGCCAGCACTACTATGGCCACCTGAACGGCACAGTCGAGGCCGTGCTGGGCGCCAACCAGGGCCTGGCCGAGCAGCCCCAGCCATTTCGTGCCGGGGTACAGATCCTGCTGCCGGCGTTACCCGCGGCGAGCGACGCTACGGTGCAGCTGTGGGATTGACGCTCGTCGACAACCGTTCTCACCAGACCCCGCCGCGTGCGGGGTCATTCATTTCTGGAGCCTGAACCATGCAGCCAGTGTTTCGTCTTGTTGCCGATGGCAAGGACATCACCGAACTGATCAACGACCGCTTGCTGTCCTTGCGCACCTCGGACAAGCCCGGAATGGAATCCGACGAGTTCGAGCTGCGCATCGACGACCGCGATGGTGCGGTGACGTTGCCGGCACGGGGGGCGATGATCGAGGTGCACCTGGGTTATGCCGGCCAGGTATTGACGCGCCTGGGGCGCTACACCGTGGATGAAATCGAGCTGTCCGGCCCCCCTGACAGCATCGTCATCCGCGGCAAGGCCAGCGACATGCGCGGTACCGGCAAAAGCATCCGCAGCGGTAGCTGGGAGGACGTGCCGCTGCAGCAGATCGTGCGTGACATTGCCGCGCGCAATGGCTGGCAGCCGGTTTGCCCGGTGAGCACGCGGCTGCCCAGGGTTGACCAGCTCAACGAGTCGGATTTCAACTTCATCACCCGCCTGGCCAGGCAATACGACTGCACGGCCAAGATCGGCGACGGCAAGTTGCTGGTGCTGTCGCGTCAGGCCGGCCACAGCGCCAGCGGGCAGGCCCTGGGCGTGGTGACCATCAACCGTCGCGATGTCAGTCGCTGGCAGATTCGCCTGGCGGACAAGGGCACGCACAAGGCTGTGCAAACCCGTCACCAGGATCCCAAAAGCGGCGAGCTGAAGACTGTCGAGCTGGCTAACGATGCCTCGCCCGCTGGGCTGCAGCCGGTGCACAGCGACCGTCATGTTTACCCCAACAAGCCTGCTGCCGAGCAGGCTGCCAAGGCACGCCTGGCAGCGTTCAACCGCAGCACTGCCAGTGTGCGCCTGGAAATGGCCGGGCGCACCGACCTGTTTGCCGAGCGCCTGATCCTCACCCAGGGTTTCAAGGACGGGCTGGATGGTGAGTACCTGATCGAGTCGGTCGAACACACCTTCAGCTCCAGTGGCTGGGCGACGTCGGTCGACTGCAACGGCGGCAATAAAGGCAAAGCCAAGGCCAGGGGCAAGCAGGCCAAAAGCCGGCCAGGGCTGCGCACGGTCCAGTTGCAGCCCCTTTGAACCCCAAGGATGAGGAACCCCATATGACCCTGGAGCAACTTGCTGCCGTGTTCCCCAACGCCCGCCTGAATGCGGGCGTTTTTCTACCTGCACTGAACCTGGCCATGGCCCGCTGGGACATCGACACCCCACGGCGCCAGGCGGCTTTTCTCGCCCAGGTCGGCCATGAGTCCGGCCAGTTGCGCTACGTCAAAGAGCTGGGCAACGACCGTTACCTGGCGCGCTACGACACCGGCACCCTGGCCCTGCGCCTGGGCAATAGTCCCGAGGCCGATGGCGACGGCCAGCTGTACTGCGGCCGTGGCCTGATCCAGGTCACCGGGCGCAACAATTACCGGGCCTGCAGCATGGCCCTGTTTGGCGATGAGCGTTTGCTCAAGCAACCGCAACTGCTCGAACAACCACAATGGGCAGCCGAGTCGGCGGCCTGGTTCTGGCACTCGCGCGGCCTCAACCAGCTGGCTGACCGCGGCGAGTTCAACCGCATCACCCGGCATATCAATGGCGGGCTCAACGGCCTGGAAGATCGCCTGCGGCTCTGGGCGCGGGCCCGAGAGGTGCTGTGTTGAGCCGCCTGCAGCTTGGGGCGTGGCTGCTATTGACGCTGCTGGCCTGTGCGCTGAGCTGGCAAGTCCAGAGTTGGCGCATGGGCCGGCAGTTGGCGGAGCAAGCGGCGCAGCACGAGCGCGAGTGGCAAGCCCAGGCTGAATCCGCTGCCGCGCAACTGGTCGCCGAGCGCCTGCAACGCCAGGGGCTGGCGCAGCGCCTGGCGGTCAGCGAGCAACACCATTATCAGGAGCTACTCGATGCTCAACAGACTCAGGCACGCCTGCGTGATCGCCTGGCTACTGCTGATGTGCGGCTGTCGGTCCTGGTCGAGCGCGACGCCTCCGGTTGCGCCGGCCTGCCTGCCGCCCCCGGCACCGGCAGCGTGGATCATGACCCCGTACGCGCCCGACTTGAGCCGGCGCATGCGCAACGAATTATCGCCATCACCGACGACGGTGACCGCGGACTGATCGCCTTGCGCGCGTGCCAGGCGTACGTGCGCGGGCTGGTGCGCTGAGGCTGTGGAATGGGGGACAGCTGGTGTAGGGTAGTCGGCAGATCTTAGAGGAGCTTGGCATGGACCCGATCACAGTACTGTCTGCCCGCCTGGGTGAGCACCTGCGCCGTTTCAACGCCCAGGTAAGCACTGCCGAGTCTTGCACCGGCGGCGGCATCGCCGAGGCCATAACGCGCATTCCCGGCAGCTCGGCCTGGTTCGAGGCCGGGTACGTGACCTACTCCAACAGCCAGAAGAGCCGCCAGCTGGCGGTGCCCGAGGGGTTGTTCGCGCAAGTCGGGGCGGTCAGCCAGGAAGTGGTCGAGGCCATGGTCCGTGGCGCCCAGGCGGCCAGCGGCGCGCGCTTTGCCGTGGCGGTTAGCGGCGTGGCCGGGCCCGACGGTGGCTCGCCGGCAAAACCGGTGGGTACCGTATGGCTGGCCTGGGCCGATGGCAGCCATGTCAGCAGCGAGCGCCGGCACTTCGATGGCGACCGCGATGCGGTGCGCCGACAAACGGTAATCGCCGCGCTAGAGGGCTTGTTACACCTTGGTGCAGAGTAAATCGCACATCGGGGGTAGGCGGGAACAAAACCCTGTGGAATAATACTGGCTACTTATACAGGTGTTCTGGCCGTCAGGCCCTATCGATTACGTGAGGACTTCAATGGACGACAACAAGAAGCGCGCCTTGGCTGCGGCCCTGGGGCAAATCGAGCGTCAATTCGGTAAAGGCGCGGTCATGCGCATGGGCGACCACGAGCGCCAGGCGATTCCGGCCATTTCCACCGGCTCCCTGGGCCTGGACATTGCCCTGGGCATTGGCGGTCTGCCAAAAGGTCGTATCGTCGAAATCTACGGCCCTGAGTCGTCGGGTAAAACCACCCTGACCCTGTCGGTCATCGCCCAGGCGCAGAAAGCCGGCGCTACCTGTGCCTTCGTCGACGCCGAGCACGCCCTGGACCCGGAATACGCCGGCAAGCTGGGCGTCAATGTCGACGACCTGCTGGTCTCGCAGCCGGATACCGGTGAACAGGCCCTGGAAATCACCGACATGCTGGTGCGCTCCAACGCCGTTGACGTGATCATCGTCGACTCCGTGGCGGCGCTGGTACCCAAGGCCGAGATCGAAGGCGAAATGGGTGACATGCACGTGGGCCTGCAGGCTCGCCTGATGTCCCAGGCGCTGCGTAAAATCACCGGTAACATCAAGAACGCCAACTGCCTGGTGATCTTCATCAACCAGATCCGCATGAAGATCGGCGTGATGTTCGGCAGCCCGGAAACCACCACCGGTGGTAACGCGCTGAAGTTCTACGCTTCGGTCCGTCTCGATATCCGCCGTACCGGCGCGGTGAAGGAAGGCGACGAAGTCGTTGGTAGCGAAACCCGGGTCAAAATCGTCAAGAACAAGGTGGCGCCGCCATTCCGTCAGGCTGAATTCCAGATCCTCTACGGCAAGGGCATCTACCGCAACGGCGAGATCATCGACCTCGGCGTGCTGCACGGCTTCCTGGAAAAATCCGGTGCCTGGTACAGCTACCAGGGCAGCAAGATCGGTCAGGGCAAGGCCAACTCGGCCAAGTTCCTCCAGGAGAACCCGGAAATCGCCGCGACGCTCGAGAAGCAGATCCGCGACAAGTTGCTCAATGCCGGCGCCGTTGAAGCGGCTGGCAAGGCTGCTGCGGTAGCCGCCGAGCCTGAAGACGAAACCGAAGCTGAAGCCGGCTACTGATCGTACCCATGTCCGCCGTACTCGATACCCCCGTCGCCGTAAGGCGGACAGCCATGGACCTGCTCGCACGTCGCGAGCACGGTCGAGTCGAGCTGACGCGCAAGTTGCGTCAGCGCGGCGCCCCTGCCGAATTGATTGACCAGGAACTCGACCGTCTGACGGAAGAGGGCCTGCTCAGTGAAGCCCGTTACCTGGAAAGTTTCATTAGCTACCGTTCACGCTCGGGCTACGGCCCTGCGCGTATTCGTGAGGAGCTGGGCCAGCGGGGGCTGCACCGCGGTGACATTGACCAGGCCCTGCGTGAATGCGGTGTGGACTGGTCGGCGCTGTTGCAGGATGTCTGGCAGCGCAAGTTTGCCGGTCAGTTGCCTGTCGATCCGCGCAGCCGCGCCCAGCAAACCCGTTTTCTGGTTTACCGTGGTTTTTCCATGGAGTCGGTCGGCCGCCTGTTGAGCGGCCGAGGGCTGGACGACTGACGGCTCAGGTGACTTTCAACGCTTCCCTTGCCCGCTGGGTAGTGTGCATGGGCTCTGGCTTGGCCCAGTTCTCCGACAGGTTGATGAAGTCGACCAATTCGCGCAGGCGCCCCTGATCGCGCCCGTTGAAGGCGAAGGCCAGGCGGGTCAAATGACTGAAGCGCGCCTCGTCATGCTGCTCGCCGCCATAGGCGTGCTGATGGAAATTGCCGCTCAGGCGCAAGTCCGCAAATCCCTCCTGCAAGTCAAACAGTGCGGCTTCACTAAGCGGATGCTGCATGCGAATCACAAACTGGTTCTTCAGCCAGCGGCTGGAGTGGTAGTTGCTATAGAACTGGTTGATTTCTTCCACTGCCTCGTCGGCGCTGTACACCAGGCGCAGCAGTTTCATGTCGCTGGGCAGGATGTAGCGGTTCTCTTCCAGTTGGCGAGTAATAAAGTTCAGCGCCTCCTGCCAGAAGCTGCCGCCGGGCGAGTCCAGTAGCACCACTGGCACCAGCGGGCTTTTGCCGGTCTGGATCAGGGTCAGTACTTCCAGTGCTTCATCCAGGGTGCCGAAGCCGCCCGGGCACAGCACCAGGGCATCGGCTTCCTTGACGAAGAACAGCTTGCGAATGAAGAAGAAGTGGAACGGCAGCAACTTGTCGGTGCCGTCCACCGTGGGGTTGGCGTGTTGCTCGAACGGCAGAGTGATGTTGAAGCCCAGGCTGTGCTCCACCCCGGCGCCTTCATGGGCGGCAGCCATGATCCCGCCACCGGCGCCGGTGATGACCATCAGGTCGGAACGGGCCAGAGTCGCCCCCAGTTCCCGGGCCAGGGCATACATCGGGTGTTCGATCGGCGTGCGGGCCGAGCCGAACACCGTAACCTTGCGCCGGCCTTTGTACTGTTCGAGGGTACGAAAGGCGTGATCGAGTTCGCGCAGGGCCTGCAGGGTAATCTTGGCGTTCCAGCGGTTGCGGTCGTCATGGGCCATGCGCAGGACGGTCAGCATCATGTCGCGGTACAGCGGCAGGTTGGGGCTGTTGGGCGCAACCAGGTTCAGTTGTTCTTCGATCTTGCTCAGGTCGATTCCATTGTTGCTGAAGTGACTCGATAGCAGTTCATTCGGTTGGTAAGGCATTCAAGCGTCTCCTTCTGCAGCAAAACCTCTGACCGGGCGGCAATGGGCTGCCCGGCCGCGACACTGCATGTGTCGCTGGCTGCCGTGGCTCGAGTGTGACCCCCGAGCATTGCAGTAGACCTGCAAGGTCTCAGTGCAGTGGTAATGGGTCCATACAACTTATTGTTCTTCATGGCTTCGGGTGCAGCGCAAGGCATCCATGGGCAACCCCCTTTGCTTGCCCAAAAATTACAGGGTGGTTGCTATCAATCTAGACCCTGGCGCGTGTTTATGCCGAATGATCCGCGCAGTATCGCGCCGCAGTGGAACCGCTCGTCAGCTGGGATCCAATCATTGTGAGGGTCTGGTTAACTGAAGCTCAGAGCGAGTCAGCGCGATGCAGGGAGGCTGCAGCATGCAACGGCTTAACCTTGAGCTCGACGAGCAGCTATTCCAGATGCTTCAGAGCGCGGCGCAGGCCAACAACCTGAGCCTTGAACAGGAGTGCCTGCGACGGCTGGGGGGAGGGGAGCGGCACTCGCGGTACATCCAGGCCCTGGTGGCCGAACTGCGCGCCGATGAAAAACAGCGGCGCGACAGGGAGCGGGTTGCCTAAGGCCGTTACTTCTTGAGCTTCAGGCCGCAGCTGGCGGCATTGAAGGCCTGTTCGCTGACCGGGCGGTTGGTCTTGTACTCGGTGAAGCGATAGGTCAGCACCGCGCCTTTTTCCATCAGCAGGCGATAACCGGTGTTCTTGCACACGCTGTCACCCAGTTGGCTGCGTACTCGGTTGGGGTCGGCCTGCATCTTTTGCGCATGGCTTGGCAGCACGCTCAGGTGGTTGATCAGTTGCTTGCCTTCGACGGTGTAGCCCTGGTCGAGGATGTCTTCGTTGATCGCCCGCGGCGTGCCGACGCTGCTTTGCGTGGCAACTTTTTGCAGCATCCGGCTCAGCTCGTACTCCTGCTTGGACGCGGCATTGGCCGCCAGGGGCAGGGCGAGCAACAGGCTCAGGGACGGGACGATGAAACGCAGCATGAATCTCTCCTGGTTCGGTAACTGGCAATTGGACCAACAACGGCGCACGGTGTTCCGTCACGGCGCAACGGCAAGGCCAGCGGGTAGCGACAGGTGGAAGATTATAAGGAGTCGCTGCTTTAGCTGCACGGCAAATCCAGTCTACCCGTAGGCAGGCTCTGATAAACTGCCCGGGATTTCCGTCTTGCCGAGTCCGTGCAGTGCCATCCCTTTATTGCCCACGTTGTGCCCAGTCATGAGCCATGCCGTATCGCGTCTGCGCGCCGAGCGCCTGGCGCGCAGTGTCAAACCCTTCGTTGCCCGTGGTTCGCGGGCGCCGCGCTGCCCGCAGTGCCGGGTGATCCCCAGTTATTGCCTGTGCGCCTGGCGCCCGCAAGTACCGGCTGATTCGGGCATCTGCCTGCTGATGCATGACACCGAGCCACTCAAGCCGACCAACACCGGCTGGCTGATCGCCGACCTGATCGCCGACACCTCGGCCTTTGGCTGGCAGCGTACGGTGGTCGACGAGACTTTGCTGGCCTTGCTCGAGCAGCCGCACTGGCAGCCGTACATTGTTTTCCCTGGCGAGTTCGTCGAGCCAGGGCGGGTGGTCAACGAGGTGCAGCGGGTACCGGGCAAGCGCCCGCTGTTCATCCTGCTGGACGCCACCTGGACCGAAGCGCGCAAGATGTTTCGCAAAAGCCCGTACTTGAACCGCTTCCCGGTCCTGAGCCTGCAGCCCGAGCAGATTTCGCGCTACCGCCTGCGTCGCTCCAAGCGCGACGATCACTTCTGCACCGCCGAAGTGGCCGCCATGTGCCTGGAGCTGGCCGGTGATCAACGTGCAGCCGAGGCACTGGATGCCTACCTGGACGTGTTCACCACCCATTACCTGAGTGCCAAGCATCAACTGCCACTGGATGAGCAGGACACCGTGCACCAGCGTTTGCATACCTTCCTATAGTACAAGGGGCAGGCGCGGCACTTTGCGGCATAATGGGCAGATTGGTGGCCAGGGTGGGCGAGCAGGGCGGGTATTGAGCTTGACCACCCGGTCCTGGCTCGGCATCCTTGGCGCCGATTCGAGCACGACGATGGCTTGAAACGCTGTTTTTCCTGGCCTCGATGTGCCGTTTGGGCAGACGGCGTTGCCGTCGCCTCGAGTTGCCCGCCAGGCGCCTATTCTTCCTTTCCTGCGCCTGCACAGAACAGGATCATTAGATCGATGGCCACATACGAAATCCTGATTGCCGATGACCACCCGCTATTTCGCAGCGCACTGCGCCAGGCCGTTACCCTGGGGCTGGGCCCGGATGTACGCCTAGTCGAGGTGGCAAGCATCGCCGAACTGGAAACCCGCCTGACCGAAAAAGCCGACTGGGACCTGGTGCTGCTGGACCTGAACATGCCGGGCGCCTACGGCTTCTCCGGGCTGGTGTTGCTGCGCGGGCAGTACCCGCAGATTCCGGTGGTGATGGTCTCGGCTCAGGAAGAAGCCGCGGTCGTGGTCAAGTCCCGCGAATTCGGCGCCAGTGGCTTCATTCCCAAATCAAGCCCGCTGGAAGTGATTCAGGACGCAGTGCAGAAGGTTCTCGATGGCGAGGTCTGGTGGCCGCCGCAGGCGTTCGAAAAAGTCGATGTGTCCGCTGAGGCCAAGGCCGCCAGTGAAGGGCTTGCCAGCCTGACGCCGCAACAGTTCCGGGTTTTGACCATGGTCTGCGAAGGGCTGCTGAACAAGCAGATTGCCTACGAACTGAGCGTGTCGGAAGCGACCATCAAGGCCCATGTGACGGCGATTTTCCGTAAGCTGGGCGTGCGGACCCGGACCCAGGCCGCTTTGTTGCTGCAACAACTGGAATCGGTTTCGGCCACTTAAGGCCATTGGCCTTCACGCTTTTTTGACTGTACCTACACTAGGCTGCAGCGTTTTCAGTGGATGAAGTGACCTTCTATGTCGTCGCCTTTCAAGGGCCAGACCGGCCTTAAACGTATTTTCAACGCCGCCGGCTATTCGTTCGATGGCCTGCGTGCTGCGTTCACCGGTGAGGCAGCGTTCCGTCAGCTGGTGCTGCTCAACGTTGTGTTGATTCCGGTGGCCTTCTGGCTGGATGTCAGCCGTGCCGAGCGGGCGATCCTGATCGCCGTGTGTTTGCTGGGGCTGATCGTCGAATTGCTCAATTCGGCGGTGGAGGCAGCGATCGACCGCATTTCCCTCGATCGCCACCCGTTGTCGAAGAACGCCAAGGACATGGGCAGTGCCGCCCAGTTCGTGGCCTTGAGCATGGTTGGCCTGACCTGGGCGGTGATCCTGCTTTAAGCGATGGTCGGCAGAACGATCTCGTCGCTGCGGCTGACGCCTTCGGTAAAGCTGCGGCACAGTTCGAGAAACTCGCGCATGGCGGAGGTCTGGTACTTCTGCTTGTGCCAGATGAAGAAGAACTGCCGGGCCAGGTCCAGTTCGGGGGTTTCCACCGGCACCAGGCTGCCGCGGCGAAATGCGTCGCGCAGGGCCAGGCGCGAGATGCAGCCAATGCCCAGGCCCGACTCGACCGCGCGCTTGATCGCCTCGGTGTGTTCCAGCTCCAGGCGTATGTTGAGGCTGGAGCGGTGGTGACGCATGGCCTGATCGAAGGTCAGGCGGGTGCCCGAGCCCTGTTCACGCAGGATCCAGGCCTCATGGGTGAGTTCTTCCATGCTCGCCTGGCCGCGTTTGGCCAAGGGGTGCTGCGGCGCACAGAACACCACCAGCTCGTCCTCGACCCACGGCTGCACTTCCAGGTCCGGGTGGTTGCAGTCGCCTTCAATTAGACCCAGATCAATTTCGTAATGGGCAACCTGTTGCACGATATGCGCAGTGTTCTGTACATGCAGCTTCACCTGGCTCTCCGGGTGGATCTGCATGAAGCTGCCGATCAGCAGGGTGGCCAGGTAATTGCCGATGGTCAGGGTCGCGCCCACCGCCAGCGAGCCGAAACCGGACTTGCCGTTGAGCAGGTCCTCGATTTCCTTGGCCTGGTCGAGCAGGGCCACCGCCTGGGGCAGCAGTTGATGGCCCAGAGCGTTGAGGCTCAGGCGTTTACCGGCGCGGTCGAACAGCTGGCAGCTGGACTGGCGCTCAAGTTCGGTGATCGATGTACTGGCGGCCGATTGCGATAACGCCAGTATTCCGGCGGCCCGCGAGACGCTTTGGTACTGGGCCACGGCAACGAACACCTGGAGCTGACGAAGGGTAAATCGCATATCTATATAACCGATAAGACATATCTTGATAATTCATTTAACAGATATTGTCGCTGGCACTAAACTATTGCGCAATCGCGCTCTCGCTTAGCGCCGCGTTTTTCTTCAGGAGCCCGTACATGAGCAACATGAACCACGAACGTGTCCTCAGTGTTCACCACTGGAACGACACCCTGTTCAGCTTCAAGTGCACCCGCGATCCGGGCCTGCGCTTCGAGAACGGTCAGTTCGTGATGATCGGCCTGCAACAGCCAAACGGCCGCCCGCTCATGCGCGCCTACTCGATCGCCAGCCCGAACTGGGAAGAGCATCTGGAGTTCTTCAGCATCAAGGTGCCGGACGGCCCGCTGACCTCCCAGTTGCAGCACCTGAAGGAAGGCGATGAAATCATCATCAGCAAGAAGCCTACCGGCACCCTGGTACTCGACGACCTGAACCCGGGCAAGCACCTGTACCTGCTCAGCACCGGCACTGGCCTGGCGCCGTTCATGAGCGTCATCCAGGACCCGGAAACCTACGAGCGCTTCGAAAAAGTCATCCTGGTCCACGGCGTGCGCTACGTCAACGAAGTCGCCTACCGCGAATTCATCACCGAGCACCTGCCGCAGAACGAGTTCTTCGGTGAAGCGCTGCGTGACAAGCTGATCTACTACCCGACCGTGACCCGCGAGCCATTCGAGAACCAGGGCCGCCTGACCGACCTGATGCGCAGCGGCAAGCTGTTCAGCGACATCGGCCTGCCGCCGATCAACCCGCAGGACGACCGCGCGATGATCTGCGGTAGCCCGAGCATGCTCGACGAGACCAGCGAAGTGCTCGACAGCTTCGGCCTGAAGATCTCGGCGCGTATGCGTGAGCCGGGTGATTACCTGATCGAGCGTGCATTCGTCGAGAAGTAAGACATTGAATACAAAAAAAGCAGGCTTCGGCCTGCTTTTTTTTTGTGCCTGAAGTAGCGGGTCTGCATGCCGCGGACTTGTGGGAGCGGGCCTTGCCCCGCGATCGAGCGCGAAGCGGTCGCAATCTAGGCAATACCTGATGTGCTGGCTGTACTGGCCTCATCGCGGGTCAAGCCCGCTCCCACTGGCTCGCCAGCCAGGCCCAATGAAGCGCAGGACGTTAACTACAGGTCCAGCACCACTTCCAGCACCCGGATCTGATCCGGGTGCGGGTAGTGCCAGCGCACCTGCACATCCCAGAACCTAACCCCGTACACGCGCTCGGGCGGGGGTACCTGGTAGGCCGGGCGCGGGTCCTGGGCCAGGCATTGTTCGATCAGCTCCACCAGCGGCTCGGCCAGGCGCAAGGCGTGCTCGCGGGCCTGGGGCAGGGCAGTATCGCTCCAGCTCACGGCAATCGGCGCAGGTGGCGCGTCAGCCATCTGGTTGGTCGCGTCGGCCACGGCATCGGCGTAGGGCACGTAAGGCTTGATATCCAATACCGGGGTGCCATCAAGCAGGTCGATGCCCGACAGCCACAAGCGGTCAGCCTCGACCTTCTCCAGCCTGACCACCGACTGACCGATGCCATTGGGCCGGTGGGTGGCACGGGTGGCAAACACACCCATGGACTTGTTGCCCCCCAGCCGAGGCGGGCGCACCTTCAACCGCGGTTTGTCTTCCAGCGCCTGGTGGAACAGGAACAGCAGCCAGACATGGCTGACCTGCTCAAGGCCGGCAACGGCCTCACCGTTGTCGTAGGGTGACAGCAGCTCCAGCACGCCACGGGCGGCCGGCGCCAGTTGCGGCTGACGCGGAATGGCGAACTTTTCCTTGAAGCAGGAGCGCACGTGGCCGATGGGAGCAACGCTGTAGTTCATCGTCGGCTCAGCCACGAACCCGCAGGGTCAGGCCCTTGAGGAAGTTGCGCAGCAACTGGTCGCCGCACGGGCGGTAGTTGTTGTGCCCGACCTTGCGGAACAGGGCGCTGAGCTCTGGCTTGGACACCGGGAAGTCGGCGGCCTTGAGAATCGCGTGCAGGTCGTCCTCTTTAAGCTCGAAGGCCACGCGCAGCTTCTTCATGACGATGTTGTTGGTCACCGGCAGTTCGACCGGCAGCGGCGCACGGCTGTCGTCCTTGCCGCGCTTGAAGATCACCAGGCCA
Source organism: Pseudomonas sp. B21-009 (assembly GCF_024749345.1). Classification (NCBI taxonomy): domain Bacteria; kingdom Pseudomonadati; phylum Pseudomonadota; class Gammaproteobacteria; order Pseudomonadales; family Pseudomonadaceae; genus Pseudomonas; species Pseudomonas sp. B21-009. Next base: position 1,365,526 of record NZ_CP087199.1, read on the forward strand.
TCTAGAAAGTGCGCAATGACCTCATCGGGGCAGCGCACGAAGCCTTCCTCTTCTTCCTTCTTGAGGTAGGTGGCGATATCGGCGGTGGATACTTCGAAGCCGCTCAGCTTGATGATATCGGTGAGCTTGGCGTCGTTGACGTCCAGCAGGTAGCGCAGGCTGCGCAGTACATCGTTGTGAATCATGGGGACAATCCTGTTCAGGGGCGCCGCCTGGGTGGCGGCGCCGTGTTGCTTAGAATCTTTCGCTGGCGGCCAGGTAGCGCCACTGGCCCAGCGGCAGCTTGCTCATGGCGACGCCACCGAGGCGGATGCGGCGCATGCTCACCGGGGTGACGCCGACACTGCGGCAGAGCAGGTCGATGAGCCCGGCAGGCGGGTTTTTCAGGACCATGCGCAGGCGCGTCTCGTTCTGCCAGCTGGCCTTGATCTTCGGCAGCTCATTGCCTTTCCAGGTGAAGCCGCGGTTCAGCCGCTCAAGGCCGTGGGCAATCATTTCGCCAGTCACTTCGACGATGTATTCCTGTTCAAGCTTGGCCAGGTCAGCATCGAGCTTGCGCGTCACGCGCCAGTCCTGGGTGAACACCTGCAGGCCGCTGGCGCCTTCTTGCAGCGGCGCGGAGCAGCTCAGGCGGGCGAAGTGGCCCTTGAGCGGACGACGGCTGTAGCTGTGCTCCGGCGAGAGGCTGTCGGCGCTGATGCTGGCGCAGGCGGCATCGACGTCGAGCCCGGCGGGCTGGTTGAGCAGCAGGGTGACCGGCTCCAGGGCTTCGGCCTTGGCGCCCTGGCGCAGTTCGACCTTGTGATCGGTGACCTTGAATTGCGGCTCGTCGATCACGGTGCCGTTCACCGTGACCCAGCCGCCCTCGATGTACAGCTCGGCCTCGCGCCGGGAGCAACCGACCAGTTCGATAAGGCGTTTGGAAAGGCGAATGGGTTCAGACATGACGACAGCCGTAGACACAGGGAAAGGTGCCTATTGTAACTGCCTGGACGGGCTTGGGGCCGGTAACATTCGTCGATCCGGCCATTAATCTGCGCTTTCGCGGCATTTCAGAGGGGGATTACACAAGCCTTCAGTCGGTGCGGACAGACTGCGTACGAATTAGCCTCATGTGAAGTAGGGGGTAGGGCTGGCCCATGCCGTCCGTTTCTGAGCGGCCGACCACTTCAAAGCCCTGGCGCAGGTAGAAGCCCAGGGCCTGGGCATTCTGTTCGTTGACGTCCAGTTGCTCGGCGTGCAGCTCGTCGATGGCCACCCGCAGCAGCCTTGCGCCCAGGCCCTGGCCGCGCGCCTCGGGGTCGATGAAGAGCATCTCCACCCGTCCGCCAGCGACCCCGGCAAAGCCGCGGATGCGCTGGCTGGCGTCCTTGCAGCAAATCAGCATTACCGCGTCCAGGTACTGGTTCAGCAGCAGCTCACGCAGCAGGCAGATGTAGCTGTCGGGGAGAAAGTCGTGGGTGGCGCGCACCGACGCTTCCCACACCCGCGCCAGCTCCGGGTAGTCGCGCAGGCCGGGTGTCTGCACGGTCATGCGCCTGCGCATTACGATGGTCTCCTCGTGGCGATTGAGGAAACGATAGTTGCAAAAAAAAGCCCCGCCATCGCTGGCAGGGCATTTTTTTATTGGCGCCGGATCAGATCGGTTCGGCCCACATATCGTACTCGTCGGCGTCGGTCACCCGGCAGCGAACGGTGTCGCCCGGCTTGAAGCCGTGGTTGCCATCGATGAACACGTTGCCGTCGATTTCCGGAGCATCGAAGAAGCTGCGGCCGACCGAGCCTTCGTCTTCGACTTCATCGATCAGCACGTCGATTTCCTTGCCGATGCGCAGTTGCAGGCGGGCGGTGCTGATCGCCTGCTGGTGGGCCATGAAGCGATCCCAGCGCTCCTGCTTGATGTCGTCCGGCACTTCGTCCAGGCCCAGGTCGTTGGCCGGGGCGCCTTCGACCGGCGAATACTGGAAGCAGCCGACGCGATCGAGCTGGGCTTCGGTCAGCCAGTCGAGCAGGTACTGGAAGTCTTCTTCGGTTTCACCCGGGAAGCCGACGATGAAGGTCGAACGGATCACCAGTTGCGGGCACTGCTCGCGCCAGCTCTTGATGCGCGCCAGGGTGCGGTCTTCGAACGCCGGGCGTTTCATCGACTTGAGCACTTTCGGGCTGGCGTGCTGGAACGGGATGTCCAGGTACGGCAGGATCTTGCCGGCCGCCATCAGCGGGATCACGTCGTCGACGTTCGGGTACGGGTACACATAGTGCAGGCGCACCCAGGCGCCGAGGCTGCTCAGCGCTTCGCACAGCTCGAGCATGCGCGTCTTGACCGGGCGGCCGTTCCAGAAGTCGGTCTTGTACTTGACGTCGACGCCGTAGGCGCTGGTGTCCTGGGAGATCACCAGGATTTCCTTGACCCCGGCCTTGACCAGGCGCTCGGCCTCGCTCAGCACTTCGCCGACCGGACGGCTGACCAGCTTGCCACGCATCGACGGGATGATGCAGAAGCTGCAGCTGTGGTTGCAGCCCTCGGAAATCTTCAGGTAGGCGTAGTGGCGCGGGGTCAGCTTGACGCCCTGTGGCGGCACCAGGTCGATCAGCGGGTTGTGGTCCTGGCGCGGCGGCACGACTTCGTGCACGGCATTGACCACCTGCTCGTACTGCTGCGGGCCGGTTACCGAGAGCACGCTGGGGTGCACGTCACGGATGCTGCCTTCCTCGACACCCATGCAGCCGGTGACAATGACCTTGCCGTTTTCCTTGATGGCTTCGCCAATCACTTCCAGGGACTCGGCCTTGGCGCTGTCGATGAAGCCGCAGGTGTTGACCACCACTACGTCGGCGTCCTCGTAGGTGGGCACGACTTCATAACCTTCCATGCGCAGCTGGGTCAGGATGCGCTCGGAATCGACCAGGGCCTTGGGGCAACCCAGGGAAACGAAGCCGACCTTGGGCGTGGTGGGCGTAGGAGTGGTGGACATGGCTAACCTCGGTATTGAAGGGCTTGCCTGGCCGGGCCGGCGGGCAAACCTGATGGGCGCTTTGGGCGCCTCTGATCAAAAAGTGCGCAATTCTAGCGAGCGCAAAGTCACTTGACCAGCAGAAATACGACGAACGCTCAGCTATGCTTCGCGGCAGTGTGCCTGTGTCTGGTGCAAGGGGCCTGGTGGCGGGAGTGATGGATGGTTCAGGCAAGTAGTCAGGCCGATTCCGGGCATTCGGTGGCAAAGCCGTTGAGCCTGCTGGTGGCAGCCGTCGGAGTGGTTTACGGCGATATTGGCACCAGCCCCTTGTATACCCTCAAGGAGGTGTTTTCGGGCGGTTACGGCGTACCGGTCAATCATGATGGGGTGCTGGGCATCCTCGGCCTGATCTTCTGGTCGCTGATCTGGGTGGTGACGATCAAGTACGTGGTGTTCATCCTGCGCGCCGACAACCAGGGCGAGGGCGGCATCATGGCCCTGACCGCCCTGGCCCGGCGCGCCTCGGCGCCGTACCCCAAGCTCAAGGCGCTGATGGTCGGCTGCGGCCTGATCGGCGCGGCGCTGTTCTACGGCGACAGCATGATCACCCCGGCGATTTCGGTATTGTCGGCGGTAGAGGGCCTGGAGCTGGCCTTCGATGGCATCGACCACTGGGTGATACCGGTGGCGTTGATCGTGCTGGTGGCGCTGTTCCTGATCCAGAAGCATGGCACGGCGCGCATTGGCATCCTCTTTGGTCCGGTGATGGTCACCTGGTTCGTGGTGCTCGGCGCTCTGGGCGTGCATGGCATCGCCCAGAGCCCGGAGGTGCTCAAGGCTTTCAACCCGGTGTGGGCCGTGCGCTTCTTTATTGTTCACCCGGGCATGGGCGTGGCGATTCTTGGCGCCGTGGTGCTGGCCCTGACCGGCGCTGAAGCACTGTATGCCGACATGGGCCACTTTGGCCGCAAACCCATTGCCCTCGCCTGGTTTGCCCTGGTGCTGCCGGCGCTGGTGCTCAACTATTTCGGCCAGGGCGCGCTGTTGCTGCAAAACCCGGAGGCAGCGCGCAACCCGTTCTATCTGCTGGCGCCGAACTGGGCGTTGATACCGTTGGTCGGTTTATCCACCCTGGCCACGGTGATTGCCTCCCAGGCGGTGATTTCCGGGGCCTTCTCCCTGACCCGCCAGGCCATCCAGCTTGGCTATGTGCCGCGTATGCAAATCCAGCACACCTCCAGTGACGAACAGGGGCAGATCTATATAGGTGCGGTGAACTGGTCGCTGATGGTCGGGGTGATCCTGCTGGTGCTGGGCTTCGAGTCTTCCGGGGCGCTGGCCTCGGCCTATGGCGTGGCAGTGACTGGCACCATGTTGATGACCACGCTGCTGGTGTCGACGGTGATGTTGTTGCTGTGGAAATGGCCGCCGCTGCTGGCGGTGCCGATTTTGCTGGGCTTTCTCTTTGTCGATGGCCTGTTCTTTGCCGCCAACGTGCCGAAAATCGTTCAGGGCGGGGCTTTTCCGGTGCTGGCGGGGATTGTCCTGTTTGTCTTGATGACCACCTGGAAGCGCGGCAAGCAGATTCTGGTCGAGCGCCTGGACGAAGGCAGCCTGCCGTTGCCGTTGTTCATCAGCAGCATTCGCGTGCAGCCGCCGCATCGGGTCGAAGGCACGGCGGTGTTTCTCACCGCACGGGCGGATGCCGTGCCTCACGCGTTGTTGCATAACATGCTGCACAACCAGGTGCTGCACTCGCAGGTGGTGCTGTTGACCGTGGTCAGCGAGGACACCCCGCGGGTGCCGGCGCAGCAGCGCTTCGAGGTCGAGGCGTATGGCGAGGGTTTCTACCGGGTGCTGTTGCACTTTGGCTTCATGGATGAGCCGGATGTGCCGGCGGCATTGAAGCTCTGTCACCTGGAAGGGCTGGATTTCAGCCCGATGCGCACGACCTATTTCCTCAGCCGCGAAACGGTGATCCCGTCGCGGCTGGTGGGCATGTCGCGCTGGCGGGGGCTGCTGTTTGCCTTCTTGCTGAAGAATGCCAACGGCAACCTGAGGTTTTTCAACTTGCCGTTGAACCGGGTGATCGAACTTGGCACTCAGGTAGAGATATAGGGAGCTACAAGCTACAAGCTACAAGCCTCAAGCTGCAAGCTAGAGCCGTGCGCGCTTGGCTCTAGCTTGCAGCTTGAGGCTTGTAGCTTGCAGCTGCGCGCCGGGGGCGCGCTTCAATCCTGCTCGGCGACGCGGGTCTTGCCCTGGCGGTTCTCGATATCGCCGATCAGGCGCTTGGCCAGCGCCGGGTAGTTCTCGTCGAAGTGATGCCCGCCAGGCAGCTTCAGGCGCTCGCCGACTGCAGTATGGTCGGTACAGCCGCTCTCGTCGGCCTCTTCCTCGCCATACACGCAGACCACTTTGGACGCTGGCAGCCTGGCCATTTCCGGCCCGGTCGGTGCCTCTTTGCCAGCATTGCCCAGCCAGCCCTCGACTTCGATCTCGAAGCTGCCGCTGCGGGCAAAGGCCAGCAGGATCACGGCATCGATGCGCTTCTGGTCTTCGGCCGGCAAGCGGTTGTAGATCGCCGGCAAGACGTCGGCGCCGAACGAGTAGCCGGTCAGCACGAAACGCTTGGTGCCCCATTTCTGCCGGTAGTGCTGCATCAGCTCGGAGAGGTCGATGGCGCTTTGTTCCGGAGTCTTGTGCTGCCAGTAGTAGCGCAGGGTGTCGATGCCCACCACCGGATAGCCGAGCTTGGCCATCTCGCCGGCGACGTCGCGGTCCAGGTCGCGCCAACCGCCATCGCCCGAGAGAAACAGGGTGACGGTGTCGGTGGTTTGCCCGGCAGGTACTTCGACTACCGGGATGCTCATGGCGTTGCCGTCCTCACCCACCAGTGCCTGGGTCAGTTGCGCCTTGAGTACCTGCGGCAGGTGGATGTCGTAGTCGCTGATGCTGGTCTCGGCATTGGCCTGGTCGCGCACGAAGGCGGCGCTGGCGTCATCCGGGTTGTCGTTCCAGGCCACGCTCCAGTGGCCGTGGGCGGCGGACTTGGGCAGCGGGGTGGCGCAGCCGGGTTGTTCGAGGTTGAAGTCCACCGAGATGGCCAGGGCCTTGTCATCGCTCTGGCTGGCCAGCCAGCTCCAGGCCTGGGCTGCGCCCGGGCCGATACCGGCTACCAGGGTCGGCGCGCCCTTGAGTTGCTGCATGGCTTGCTGCAGCGCCTGTTGCTGCTTGCTGCAATCGGCTGGCGGCAGGATTACCTGGACCATCTGCGCCTCGCCGCTCTGGCTCAGGTCGAGCAGTTGCTTGTCGCTCAGGGCCTGGTCCTGGGGCACGGCGATGGCCACGCGGGCCTTGGCCCGGGTGCCGGGGTTGACCCGGACCAGGCTGCTGCCATCGGCCAGGCTCAGGTGCTCAAGGGAGGCTTCGGGGGCCGGCCGGGTCCACAGCCAGAAGCCAAGGGCGGCAGCCAGCAAGGCCAGCAGCAGGGGAAGCAGCAGGTACAGCCAGTAGCGTCGAATCATCAGCGTTTCACCAATCCAGTCAGGCCGCCCGCGATCAGGGCGGCGGTGTCGGCCAGTGCCACCAGCGGATCGAGTCCGGCCGGCACGGCCATGTAGCGAGGTTCCCAGTCCGGTTGGAACTTGTCCTTGAAGCGGCGCAGGCCCTGGAAGTTGTAGAGCTGCTCGCCGCGCTGGAACACCATCGAGCCCAGGCGCTGGGTCAGCGGTGCGCCGCGCCGTGGTTGCAGCCCGGAGAGTGGCACCATGCCCAGGCTGAAGCGCCCATAGCCGTGCTGCTTATAGTGTTGGATCAGGCCGATCATCATGAATTCCATGGTCAGCTTGGGCGCCTGCGGGTGGGCGCGCATCAGGTCGAGGCTGGCCAGCTCCAGGCTGCGGGTTTCCAGGAGGTTGGCAAAGGCCACCGGGCGCCCTTCGAAACGGATCAGGGCAATCCGGAAGTGCTGCAGGTACTCCGGGCTGAAACGGCCGAGGGAGAAGCCTTTCTCGCGCACGTTCTTGCCAGTGAGCCAGGCGTCGGAGATGGTCTTGAGTTCTTCCAGCGGAGCCTGCCCCGGCTCGTGCACTTCCAGGCTCAGGCCGTCGCGGCCGCCGCGGTTCCAGGTGTAGCGCAGGTCTTTCATCTCCTTGCCCTTGGCTTCTAGGTCAAAGCGCTTGAGGTCGACCCGGGCTTCTTCGCCCAGTTTGATCGCGGTCAGGCCGATGTCCATATAGAAGGGCAGGTTCTCGGCCCGAACCTGGTAGAACACCGGGCGGGCATGGTGTACATCGCACAGGTCGCGGAACTGCCAGATCATTTCGGCGCGCTCGTGGGCCGGGCCGATCGGGTCGTACAGCGCCACCAGGCTGCGGCCGCGACGTGCATACATAAGGAAGGCATCGTCGTTGGGGTGGAACAGCAAGGCTTTGTCGCCAGTCAGGGCCAGGCCGCCGTCGGGTTGGTCGGAGGCTTGCAGGATGGCGTTGGCGCGTTGCAGCTCGTCGGCGCTGGGCAGGTGAATAACCGGGCGCGCGGTGCGCAGCAGCCAGGTCAGGGCGACGATCACCAGCAGTACCGCGCTGCCCAGGGCCGAGCGCAAGCCGCGTGGGGCATCGGCGTCGAGGGTGAATTGCCACCACAGCTGATGGCTGTAGGGCACATCCTGATAGGCAAACAGCAGCAGCCACACCGAAGCGCCCAGTACACAGGCGCTGGCCGCCAGGTAAACCGGCGAGAACGGCAGTTCGAGCAAGCGGCTGGGGCGATAGAAGGAACGGCGGAACACCGCCAGCAGGCAGGCGGTGAAGGTCAGGATGCTGGCTTCTTCCCAGTCGAAACCTTTGAGCAGCGAGAGCAGGGCGCCGACCAGCAGCAGGACGGTGGTCAGGATCCAGGCAGCCGACAGGCGCCGGCGCAGGCCCTGGGCCAGCAGCAGGCAGAGGACGCCAATCAGGCTGGCGCCGAAGTGCGACGCGTCGATCAACCGGTGCGGTACGAGGAAGCCCAGATGCTCCAGACGCTCGTCGATTTCCGGGGTGGCGCCGGAAAACAGCAGCACCACGCCGGAGAGAAACACCAGCACCGCCAGCACCGGGGCTGCGAGCCCGGAAGCGGCCCTGATCGCTTGCTGGGCAAACAGCAGGCGCTTGGCTTCGCTGGCCAGCAGCAGGACGCAGGCCAGCAGCAGTGGCAGCACCACATAGATCAGGCGATAAAGCAGCAACGCGGCGGCCAGTGGCGCGGCGCCGAGCTTGTCGGCAAAGGCCGCCAGCAGGATCGCCTCGAACACCCCGACGCCACCGGGCACATGGCTGAGCACCCCGGCCGCCAGCGCCAGCAGGTAGACCAGCAAGAAGGCGCCAAACGGCGGCGCCTCGGGCAGCAGCAGGTACAGCACGGTGGCGGCAGCGGCTACGTCCAGGGCAGTAATGAGCAGTTGCAGCAGGGTCAGGCGTGCGCCCGGCAAGCGCAGAGTACGCCGGCCTACTTGTACCAGCAGGTTGTCAGCCTGGGGTTGTTCGGGCAGGCGACGACGATAAAGGCCATAGACCAGTGCGCCGCTCAAGCCCAGTACCGCCAGGGCGATCGCTGCCAGCAACGCAGGCGCCAGGTGCAAGGCTGAAGCTGCAGCCGGCAAGTTGCTCAAGGTCGCCAGGGCGGCGAGCGGCGGCAACGCGCAGCCGAGGGAAAGGCTGGCAAACAGGGTCATGCGCGCCACTTCGGCGGCGCCGATGCCATGGCGCGCATACAGGCGATAGCGTACCGAGCCACCGGACAGCAGTGACAGGCCAATGGCATTGCCGATGGCAAAGGCGCTGAAGCCGCCCATTACCAGGGTGCGAGCCGGTAGCTGGACGCCGGCATAGCGGCTGGCCGACCACTCGTACCCCAGCAGGATGACGAAGCCGGCCACCGTCGCCAGCAGTGCGCCGGCCAATGCTGGCGGCGGCACGCTGAGCAGCGAATCATGCAGGGCATAGATGTCCAGTTCGCTGAGCAGGTGACGGCAGGCGATCAGGGCGACAGCGAACAGCAGCAAGGTTACGCCCAGGCCGATGGGCTGGCGGTACTTGCTCAGGCGTTCGAGCCAGCGCAGGCGTTGCTCGGCATTGGGCAATGCGGCGGTCACAGGGGCTTGTGTTTCAGGCGTCTGGGTGCGCATCAGCCACCTCGTGGCTTGCGCAGGGGAAGCAGGGTGTATCCGGTCAAAGTACCAATCCCTTTGGAAGCGTAATGTCCGATATGATCGGGCCGCTGAGCACCTTGAGGATAGTTAAAGAAGTTTCATATTGCCTGAGCGGCGAAGGGCGTTCAGGGGGCGGGCTGATTAGCTGGAAGGCAGACGCAAAAAAGGCCACTTTTTTCAAAGTGGCCTTTTCTGTTGTTTGGTTGCGGGAGCCGGATTTGAACCGACGACCTTCGGGTTATGAGCCCGACGAGCTACCAGACTGCTCCATCCCGCGTCTGTGGGGCGGATTCTACAGCGTTGAGCTTGGCTGTCAACGCTTAATTGTTGATTTACAATAAAAAATTACCTGGGGCTTTATTCCGGGCAAAGAAAAAGGCCACTCGTGAGAGTGGCCTTTCCTGAATCTGGTTGCGGGAGCCGGATTTGAACCGACGACCTTCGGGTTATGAGCCCGACGAGCTACCAGGCTGCTCCATCCCGCGCCTGTGAGATGAGATTCTACAGTTTTGCCCGGGGCTGTCAATAGCCTGTTTGCAGAAATCCTTTCTCCTTCAATCGCTTAGCGCCGCTGAAAAGGGCTGCAAGGCAGCAAGGGCGGGCCTTGCAGAGGTTCCGGGGGGGAATGAATTAGTTGTGATGCATGGGCCGCTAGCGGGTGAGATACTGCTTACATCACTTTAAACCTGTTCTTACGCTCCCTATGTCTCAACGCAAGATCATCCATATCGACTGCGATTGCTTCTACGCCGCCATCGAAATGCGCGACGACCCGCGTCTGGTCGGGCGGCCGCTGGCGGTGGGCGGTTCGGCGGAGCGGCGCGGGGTGATCGCTACCTGCAACTATGAGGCGCGGGCGTTCGGCGTGCGTTCGGCGATGTCTTCGCACCATGCCCTCAAGCTGTGCCCGGACCTGCTGATCGTCAAGCCGCGCATGGATGCCTATAAAGAAGCCTCGCGGGAAATTCACGGCATCTTTCGCGAATACACTGACCTGATCGAGCCCTTGTCGCTGGACGAGGCTTACCTGGATGTGTCGGACAGTTCCTGGTTTGCGGGCAGCGCTACACGGATTGCCGCCGATATTCGCCGTCGGGTTGCCCAACAGTTGCATATCACTGTGTCGGCTGGCGTGGCGCCGAACAAATTCCTGGCCAAGATCGCCAGTGACTGGCGCAAGCCCAATGGCCTGTTTGTGGTCACTCCGAATGAAGTCGAAGACTTCGTGGCTGCCTTGCCGGTGAGCAAGCTGCATGGCGTAGGCAAGGTCACCGCCGACAAGATGGGCCGCCTGGGCATCATCACCTGCCTGGAGTTGCGCGACTGGAGTCGCCTGGCCCTGGCCCGTGAATTCGGCGGTTTTGGTGAGCGGTTGTGGGGGCTGGCGCGGGGTATCGATGACCGTCCGGTGCAAAATGACAGCCGGCGTCAGTCGGTCAGTGTCGAAAACACCTACGACACCGATCTGCCTGACCTGGCCAGTTGCCTGGAAAAACTCCCGGAGCTGCTGGAAACCCTGGCCGGGCGCATGGCCCGCATCGACGACAGTTATCGCCCGGGCAAGCCGTTCGTCAAAGTGAAGTTCCATGATTTCAGCCAGACCACCCTTGAGCAGTCAGGGGCGGGGCGTGACCTGGGCAGCTATCAACACTTGCTCAGCCAGGCCTTTGCCCGTGGCGGCAAGCCGGTGAGGCTGTTGGGGATTGGTGTGCGCTTGCAGGATTTGCGCGGTGCGCATGAACAGCTGGAGCTGTTCACTCGGGAGTGAGGAGGGCAGCGCCAGCAGGCTGGCGCTCTCCGGGTACAGCGAAGGTCAGTGCGCGCCAGGGTCGGCAACCAGGCGGCCGGCGTCCTTGGTCAGTGACTTGAGGAATTCCTGTTGCAGCTCCGGATCGTTGCGGGTCAGCTCGATCAGGCTTTGCTCCAGTTCACTGGCTTCTTCTTCCAGGCCCAGCTCCGACAGGCGCTTGACCCGATGTACCCACTGGCTGACTTCGTCGTCTTCCAGATCATCGAAAATCAGTTCGTGGGCTTCCACCAGTTTGCCGCGCAGGCCGGCGCTGATCAGCAGGCTGGCATCGCCACGCACGTTGTTGTCTTCATCGACCACCTGCAGGTGCAGGGTGCCGATGTGGGTCAGGTTCTGCTCGCTGAACGGGCTGTCGAGCAGGTTCAGGTGCAGCACGCCATTGCGGTCGGTGGTCAGCTCATGGTCGATCTTGCCGGCCTTGACCGACACCGGCCGCTCGCTCCAGGGTACGCTGGTGTATTCCTGGCGCTTGTCCTTTTGCACTTCGGTGATGCCCGCCAGGTTCTGCTGGGCACGACCGTTGGACTGGGCGTTCATGAACGGGTTGAGGCCGTCGAAGCCATAGCTCAACCAGTCATGGGTCACGCTGTCGGGCAGGTTGCCCAGGGCAAAGACATTGACCACGTTGGCGCCGACACCGGCCACCACCGCCACCGCGCCCAGCGGAATCTCATAGACTTCGCGCCAGGGTTGGTAAGGCGTGTAGCGATCGTAGCGACGGGTAACCTCGAACTCGGTGACTTCGAAGTTCTTCTGTTCGTGGATGCGCACACGCCGTTGCGGCAGCTCGAGTACCTTGGGGTCCCCAACATCGATCTGCAGGCTGTGTTCGAGCAGCTTGCGCTCGATGCGCTCCTCGTGCTCGCTGCGCTGGGACATCTGGTTGGCGCAACCGCTGAGGAGCAGGGCGCCGCACAGTGCGGCGCCCCCCAGGTTGATGGTACTTCGCTTGAACATGATTACTCTTGCGTTGGCTTAGCGACGAATGCGGGCTTGCAGGAACGACAGCACCTCGGCCACTGGCAGCGGCTGTGCGTCACGCTCGGTGCGGTGCTTGTATTCCAGGTTGCCGTCGGCCAGGCCGCGGTCGCTGATGACGATGCGGTGCGGGATGCCGATCAGTTCCATGTCGGCGAACTTGATCCCCGGGCTGGTCTTCTTGTCGCGGTCGTCCAGCAGCACTTCGAAGCCGGCAGCGGTCAGCTCGGCATACAGCTTGTCGGTGGCTTCGCGAACCTGTTCGGTCTCGTAGCGCAGCGGCACCAGGGCGATCTGGAAGGGTGCCAGGGTATCGCTCCAGATGATGCCGTTTTCGTCGTAGTTCTGCTCGATGGCCGCAGCCACCACACGCGATACGCCGATACCGTAGCAACCCATGCTCAGGGTTACCGGCTTGCCGTTCTCGCCCAGTACCTGGCACTTGAGTGCCTCGCTGTACTTGGTGCCGAGCTGGAAGATGTGCCCGACTTCGATGCCGCGCTTGATCACCAGGGTGCCCTTGCCATCCGGGCTTGGGTCGCCCTCGACGACGTTGCGCAGGTCGGCCACTTGCGGAACTGGCAGGTCGCGCTCCCAGTTGACGCCGAAGTAGTGTTTGTCGTCGATGTTGGCACCGATGCCGAAGTCGCTCATCAGCGCAACCGAGCGGTCGATGATGCATGGCAGCGGCAGGTTCAGCGGGCCGAGGGAACCGGCGCCGGCGCCAATGGCGTCGCGCAGCTCTTCGTCGCTGGCCATGACCAGCGGGCTGGCAACTTCTGCCAGGTTGGCAGCTTTGATTTCATTGAGCTCGTGGTCGCCACGGACGATCAGGGCAATCAGCTTGCCTTCTTCGGCGGCGTGGACGATCAGAGTCTTGACGGTCTTTTCGATCGCCAGGCCATAGTTGTCGACCAGCTGGGTGATGGTCTTGGCGTCCGGGGTGTCGACCAGGCGCAGCTCTTCGGTCGGCGCCGGGCGCACGGTTTCCCGTGGGATGGCTTCGGCCTTCTCGATGTTGGCGGCGTAGTCGGAGCTGTCGCTGAAGATCACATCGTCTTCACCGGACTCGGCCAGCACGTGGAATTCGTGGGAGTAGCTGCCACCGATCGAGCCGGTGTCAGCCTGCACTGGGCGGAAGTCCAGGCCCAGGCGGGTAAAGATGTTGCTGTACGCCAGGTGCATGCGATCGTAGGTTTGCTGCAGGGAAGCCGGATCGGCATGGAAGGAGTAGGCGTCCTTCATGATGAACTCGCGACCACGCATGAGGCCGAAGCGCGGACGGATCTCGTCACGGAACTTGGTCTGGATCTGGTACATGTTCAGCGGCAGCTGTTTATAGCTGTTGAGCTCGTTGCGGGCCAGGTCGGTGATGACCTCTTCGTGGGTCGGGCCCACGCAGAACTCGCGACCGTGACGGTCTTTGAGGCGCAGCAGCTCCGGGCCGTACTGTTCCCAGCGGCCGGATTCCTGCCACAGCTCGGCAGGCTGGATGGCCGGCATCAGCACTTCAAGGGCGCCAGCGGCGTTCATTTCCTCGCGGACCACGGCTTCGACCTTGCGCATTACCCGCAGGCCCATCGGCAGCCAGGTATAAAGGCCGGATGCGAGCTTGCGGATCATGCCGGCACGCAGCATCAGCTGGTGGCTGATGACGACCGCGTCGGAAGGGGTTTCTTTTTGAGTAGCGAGCAAATATTGACTGGTGCGCATGGTAGGCCGTTGTCGGTTGCTTAAGACTTTAAATGACCCCGCATTGTACGGGGGCGATTCGGTGGCGTACAGGATGCCGGAGCACGAAGGCGTTGTCAGCCCGAATTCAGACAAGAAAAAACCCGGCAGTGCCGGGCCCTTTCGTACTGGGGATACTGAAAGCCCGAGGCTTACAGGATGCTCAGCGGGTACTCGACGATCAGGCGCAGTTCGTCGATCGATGGCGAACCGTAGTAAACGCCGTCACCCGAACGGTAGGTGGCTTGACGTACACGCAGGCTCAGGTCTTTGGCCGGACCTTCCTGCAGAACGTACTTGGCCTCGATGTCGCGTTCCCATTCCTTGCCGTTGTCGGTGCCAGTGACGTTGGCACCGGTACCCTTGACATAACGGGTCATGAAGCTCAGGCCTGGAACGCCGTATTCGGCGAAGTTCAGGTCGTAACGTGCCTGGTAGGATTTCTCGTCTTCGGCGTTGAAGTCGGAACGAGCGATGGAGTTGGCCAGGAAAATGGTGCCGCCGCCGTCGATGCCGTAGGCATAGTCGCCGTCACCGGTAACCTTCTGGTAGGCCAGGGTGAAGGTGTGCGCGCCAATGTTGTAGGCGCCCGACAGGCTGAACGCACGGTTATCAAGTTTGTCACCATCGAAGGCGGTAACGTTGGCCTTGCCGTCGCTCTTGGTGTCATAGATGTTGAAGTCGAACACCAGGCCTTGGTTGTCGTTGATCGGCAGTGCCCAGTTGACGTTGGCGTAGTATTTACGCCAGTAGTCTTCGACCTTGGAGTAGTAGAGGCTGGTGCTCAGGGTGTCGGTGAAGGCATAGGTGCCGCCGAACACGTCAGCCTGGGTCAGGCCAGGGTTCTTGATCCCGGTAGTGCGGTTCTTGCCACCGATGCTGTCGTGGTAGGACTGCGATTGAGCATTCAGGGCGGTGAAGTGACCGGCATTCAGCTCAAGGCCTTTGATTTCCTTGCTGGTCACCAGGAAACCTTCGACGGTTTCAGGCAGCAGGCGGCTGTCGTCGGTTGCCAGAACCGGCAGGGCGGTGAACTGGGTGCCGTACTTCAGCACGGTGTCGGAGATGCGGAACTTGACCGCCGCGCCACCTTCGGAGAACGAGTCCTGCGAACGGCCATCTGCGCCCAGCGGGAACTGGCCGGTGCCGGCGCGACCTTTGCCGCTGTCCAGTTTCAGGCCGAGCATGCCGATGGCGTCGACACCGAAACCTACGGTGCCTTGGGTAAAGCCCGACTGGTAGGTGCCGAGGAAGCCCAGGCCGGTTTCTTCAACGCGGCTTTGGTCGCCGTTAGGCACGTTACGGAAGTCACGGCTAAAGTACAGCATGCGGGTTTTGACATTGAGTTTGCTGTCTTCAACAAAACCCTTGGACTCATCCTGAGAAGAGGCCACTGCCAATTGCGAGGTGCCGGCTGCAACAGCCAGGGCGATTATGCTCCACTTCATCACGCGCATCGTGATTTGCTCCTTTGGTTTTTAGGAAGAGTACTGCCGTCGCTGTTTGGTTTTTTTATACAGCGCGGCTCTTTCTTTTTGTGTCGGCGGAAATGTATATCACGCTGACCGGCGTTGGCGATATGCCTGTCGAGAACCTTTCGGTAACTTTACGGTCATGTCGCTAACAGTTATGTCCTTGTCGCAAACCACGCCCCGGGTTTCGCGGGCCGTACAACTCCAGCGCTGTTTCAAGCGGATTAAGGATAGGTAAAAACGATCTAGCCCCTGCCCCCCGAAACTCCCTGGTTAACCCATGCAGCTGTTGTTATTTGTCGCCGCTCACTGCATCAGTGCAGAGGGCGTGCCGACCGTGGCGGATGACAATGCAACAAGCGTGCACAAAATCGAACGGCTTCACGAAATTTTCACGCTTTCGCCCTCCGAAGGTCCTCAGGTGCCGATAAACCGGGGGTCAAAGAACCTTTGGTTCGCGGCTGTCGATCGCAATGGAATAAGGGAAAAAGTTGCCCGTAAAGTCAAAGCGTTACCGTTGAAGGCTAAAGCTGAGTAGTTTGTGGATGTTCACTGGGCGAAACGCCGACGGACGGCTTCATTTTGGTGCGAAAAGTAGCGTTTCCTTGCCCGGGCAGCGTAACACCGACGTACGCATAGGCCTTTTGGGTGAGGGGAGGGGGCTAAATCGGTGCATTGCTTCATTAATAAGGCAGCAGGCAATGCCCCGACGAGCGATCAGGAGTATCCTGCTGGCAGTGGCTCACGGAGGGTTGTGTGAGCAAGGTATTAAGCTGTTGTAGGAGATTTCGTAGTGTTTGTTCTGGATCAACGTCTTCAACAAGACACCTTTTGCCTGGGGGACTTTCCTCTTTGTCGTCTGTTGCTGAGTAGGGATGGCAACTATCCCTGGTTTATCCTAGTGCCGCGTCGGGCCGAAATCAGCGAATTGTTTCAACTTGATGACAGCGATCAGCAGCAACTCTGGAAAGAAACTAACGCCCTGGCCCAGATCCTCAAGGACGTCTTTGCCGCCGACAAAATGAACGTGGCAACCCTCGGCAATGTAGTTAGCCAGCTACATATGCATGTGATTGTTCGTCATCGTTCTGATCCGGCCTGGCCGGCACCTGTGTGGGGCAATAAACCTGCAATTGAATATGCGCCACAACAGGTGGCTGAGATCCGTTTGCGTCTGGCCGAGGTATTGGTTGACGACTTTCAGTTCGCGGAGGCTTGAATCATGACCCTTGAAGCGCGCGTGACCGAGTTGGAAAGCCGGCTGGCCTTTCAGGACGATACCCTGCTGGCCTTGAATGATGTGCTGGTCGAACAGCAGCGCGTCGTTGAGCGCCTGCAGTTGCAGATGGCAGCACTGCTCAAGCGCTATGAAGAGATGGTCGGCCAGTACGAGGCCAGTGAAGAAGAGGCACCGCCGCCGCATTACTGATTCGGGGGCGAAAAAAAACCGCGATGGGCAGTGATGCCGTCGCGGTTTTTTTGTTGCTGCTGATCAGCGCCGTGGGGCGGCGATCACGTCTTCGGCCTGCAGGCCCTTGTCGCGGTTCATCACCGAGAACTCCACGCGCTGGCCTTCGACCAGCACCCGGTGGCCTTCGCCGCGAATGGCGCGGAAGTGGACGAAGATGTCATCGCCCGAATCGCGGGAGATAAAGCCGAAACCCTTGGACGTGTTGAACCACTTCACCGTGCCGGTATCGCGATTGGACATGTCGTACTGGGTGTTCTGGCTACGGGCCACAGCGCTTTTGGCAAAACCGGCAATCAAGTGCAGGAGGGTGGCCAGCAGGGCGCAAGCCAGGGCCGGCAGGTTGCCAAGCTCCGGACGGGCCAGCAAGGTCACGGTCTGCAGGATCACGGTAAGCACCAGCAAAGCACTGGCAGCGCGCTGCAGTTGCTGGCGCACGCCCCGGTAGTGCTGTGCGAGCACGGGAGCGATGAGCAGGTTAAGCAGGCCGAAAAGCGCCAGGTAAACCGCCTCCGGTTGCTGCAGGACGGGTATGGCTTCGGTTCTGAGGCTGGGTATGAAGGACAGCAGCAAAGCTGCAACGCCCGTCAACAGGTGGACGATCTTGAACATGTTGGTTGGCTCACATTGATAAGGCGGATCACAGGAAGAGCTGGCTTCACGGCGCGCACGGGTAAAAAAGCGCAAAAACGTGAGAAGGCCAGCCTATGCGCCCGGGCAATGACAATCGGCGCGGGCGGCACGCTGCCTATTTAACAGCAAAGCCCCGGGCTTCTCAAATCAGCGGCCAACCGTGTGTCGCGCGGCCTGCAGCCTTGTGTCGCAGGCATGAGGCTGCAGGGGTGGAAAACTCTTGGTACAGTGGTTTGTACCCGCTTGATCAGCAAGCACTAAGGAAAGGGGAACTACATGGCAATCGATATCGGTATCAGCGAAGAAGATCGCAAGTCCATCGTCGATGGTTTGTCGCGCCTGTTGTCGGATACCTACGTACTTTATCTGAAGACCCACAACTTTCACTGGAACGTCACCGGGCCTGCGTTTCGTACCTTGCACCTGATGTTCGAAGAGCAGTACAACGAACTGGCCCTGGCGGTCGACTCGATCGCCGAGCGTATTCGCGCGCTGGGCTTCCCGGCACCCGGGGCGTACTCGATCTACGCGCGGCTTTCTTCTATTAAGGAAGAAGAGGGGGTGCCACCTGCTGACGAAATGATCAAACAACTGGTCGAAGGCCAGGAGGCGGTAACCCGCACGGCGCGCAGCATTTTCCCGCTGCTCGACAAGGTCAGCGACGAGCCGACGGCCGACCTGCTGACCCAGCGCATGCAGGTGCATGAAAAAACCGCCTGGATGCTGCGCTCGCTACTTGAAGGCAAGTAACCGGCAGATTTAACCCTGTTATTCGAATGCCCGAACTTTTGTGCGAAGTTCGGGCATTTCAGTTAGTACGGAAGCACTTTCCGGTGTTTTAAAGTACCGGCTCCAGTGCCGAGTATTCCTACATTCAGAGTTAGGGTGTCTGCTGGCACCGCCACGTTACACAGCGCTTTATTAAGGGCATGTTCCCGCGTGCATAACGCACGCGGGTTTGTTTCCCGGTTAAACAGTGGCGTGGTACGACTATGTCGGCATGGATGAATCGCACGGGGCGCGTAGCCTGCGTGCCGCACAAGGATGGCGTCGACCCTTTCGAGGCCAATTTCAACATGGGCCTGGCCCAGCCGCTGTCGCGGTCGGTGCGCCTCAACGGCTTTGCCACCTGTCTGCGCCTGGAAGAGATCTACTGGACTATTCTTGAACGCATCGCCAAGGCCAATCAGTGCTCGGTCAATGCCGTGTTGTCGTATATCGACCGTGAGGTGCACCTGCGTCACGGCGGGGTAAAAAATTTCAGCGGGCTGATCCGCGTGGTCTGCGTGGTCTATTTGCTCGGCTTGCCAGTGGCACGCTAGTCGGTTGCCGGGCTGCACAGCACTCCTTAACCATATATAATCCCGCGCTTTACTGCCCGAACCAGCCTGCGCTGTGGTTAACGAGACACGCCTATGCCCATGTACGACTATCAATGTGCTTCCTGCAACCACCAGTTGGAAGTCCTCCAGAAGCTCAGCGCCGCGCCGCTGACCGATTGCCCGGCGTGTGAGCAGCCAGCGCTGAAGAAGCTGATTTCGGCCCCGGGCTTCCGCCTGGGTGGTACCGGCTGGTACGAAACCGACTTCAAGACCGGTGCGAAAAAGAACCTGGCAGGCGGCGACAAGGCCGACTGAGTTGATTGCACCGGCAGGGTCTTGCACTATTAGCCCTTTGGGGCTGCAAGGCCTCCACTGAACATACGAATGACGAGAAGCGAAACCACCATCATGATGCGCAGCCATTATTGCGGCCAACTGAACGAGAGCCTGGAAGGTCAGGAAATTACCCTTTGCGGATGGGTCCATCGTCGCCGCGACCACGGCGGGGTGATTTTCCTCGATATCCGTGATCGCGAAGGCATGGCCCAGGTCGTTTTCGACCCGGATCGCGCAGAAAGCTTCGCCGCCGCCGACCGCGTGCGCAGCGAATACGTGGTGCAGATTACCGGCAAGGTGCGTCCGCGTCCGGCTGGCGCAGTCAACGCCAACATGGCCTCGGGTGCCATCGAAGTGTTGGGTTATGAGCTGACCGTGCTGAACGAAGCGGAAACCCCGCCGTTCCCGCTCAACGAATACTCCGACGTTGGCGAAGAAACCCGCCTGCGCTATCGCTTCATCGACCTGCGTCGTCCAGAGATGGCCGAGAAGCTGCGTCTGCGTTCGCGCATCACCACCAGCATCCGTCGCTTCCTCGACGAAAACGGCTTCCTCGACGTCGAAACGCCGATCCTTACCCGTGCCACCCCTGAGGGCGCGCGTGACTACCTGGTGCCGAGCCGTACCCACGCCGGCAGCTTCTTCGCCCTGCCGCAATCGCCCCAGCTGTTCAAGCAGCTGCTGATGGTTGCCGGTTTCGACCGCTACTACCAGATCGCCAAGTGCTTCCGTGACGAAGACCTGCGCGCCGACCGTCAGCCGGAATTCACCCAGATCGACATCGAGACCAGCTTCCTCGATGAGTCCGAGATCATGGGCCTGACCGAAAGCATGATCCGCAAGCTGTTCAAGGAAGTCCTGGACCTGGAATTCGGTGAATTCCCGCACATGACTTTCGAAGAAGCCATGCGCCGCTACGGTTCCGACAAGCCTGACCTGCGTAACCCGCTGGAACTGGTCGACGTTGCCGACCAACTCAAGGACGTCGAATTCAAGGTGTTCAGCGGCCCGGCCAACGATCCGAAGAGCCGTGTTGCCGCCCTGCGCGTGCCAGGTGGCGCGAGCATGCCGCGCAGCCGCATCGACGAGTACACCAAGTTCGTCGGCATCTACGGTGCCAAGGGCCTGGCCTACATCAAGGTCAATGAGCGCGCCAAGGGCGTTGAAGGCCTGCAGTCGCCGATCGTCAAGAACATCCCCGAGGCCAACCTCAACGTGATCCTCGATCGCGTTGGCGCGGTCGATGGCGACATCGTGTTCTTCGGCGCCGACAAGGCCAAGATTGTCAGCGAGGCGCTGGGCGCCCTGCGTATCAAGGTCGGTAACGATTTCAACCTGCTCACCTGCGAGTGGGCCCCGATGTGGGTGGTTGACTTCCCGATGTTCGAAGAGAACGACGACGGCAGCTTCACCGCGCTGCACCACCCGTTCACCGCGCCAAAATGCAGCCCCGAAGAGCTCGAGGCCAACCCGGCCACCGCGCTGTCGCGTGCTTACGACATGGTCCTCAACGGTACCGAGCTGGGTGGCGGTTCGATCCGTATCCACCGCAAAGAGATGCAACAGGCGGTCTTCCGTCTGCTGGGTATCGAAGCGGCTGAACAGGAAGAGAAGTTCGGCTTCCTGCTCGACGCCCTGAAGTTCGGCGCACCGCCGCACGGCGGCCTGGCCTTCGGCCTTGACCGTCTGGTGATGCTGATGACCGGCGCCCAGTCGATTCGCGAAGTCATTGCCTTCCCGAAAACCCAGAGCGCCGCGTGCGTCATGACCCAGGCCCCTGGCCTGGTCGATGCCAAGGCCCTGCGTGAGTTGCATATCCGTCTGCGCGAACAGCCCAAGGCTGAGTAAGCAGGCCCCGGGCGCATCCAGATGGATGCGCCTTTGCGTTAAGGCGCATGAATTTAAAGGTCTCGGCCGGGCGTGAGCGCGGCCGCGGCGTGGCATTGTTACAAAGGATTCGGAGTGCGTTATGGCAGGTCATTCCAAGTGGGCAAACATCAAGCACCGCAAAGAGCGCCAGGATGCCAAGCGAGGCAAGATCTTCACCAAGTGGATTCGTGAGCTGACCGTTGCCGCCAAGCAGGGCGGCGGCGATCCTGCCTCCAACCCGCGCTTGCGCCTGGCCCTGGACAAGGCGCTGGGGGCGAACATGAGCCGCGACATCATCGACCGGGCGGTTGCCCGCGGTGCTGGCACGGCCGAAGCCGACAACGTCGAAGAGCTCAGCTACGAAGGTTACGGCCCGGGCGGCGTGGCGATCATGGTCGAGGCCATGACCGACAACCGCAACCGTACCGCCGCCGCTGTGCGTCATGCCTTCAGCAAATGCGGCGGCAACCTCGGCACCGACGGTTCGGTGGCTTACCTGTTCGAGCGCAAGGGGCAGATCAGCTTCGCCGCCGGCGTCGATGAAGACGCGCTGATGGAAGCGGCGATGGAAGCCGATGCCGACGACGTGGTCAGCAACGAGGACGGTTCGTTCGACGTGTTTACCTCGTTCAACAGCTTCTATGCCGTGCGCAACGCCCTGGAAGAGGCCGGTTTCAAGGCCGCTGACGCGGAAATCGTGATGCAGCCGACCACCAGCGCCGAACTCGACCTGGACGGCGCACAGAAGGTGCTCAAGCTGATCGACATGCTTGAAGACCTGGACGACGTACAGAACGTCTACTCCAATGCCGAAATTCCTGACGAAGTCATGGAACAGCTCGGCTAGTCTCAAGTTGTTCATTTAGGTGGGAGCGAGCTTGCCTCGCGATGCGATTGGGTGGTAATGCGCAATCGCGGGGCAAGCCCGCTCCTACCGGCCCGAGGCCGGATCTGCCTGCAGTTGCATTGCACCTGCGAGCCGGTCCGGCTTCTGTTTTTACTATGGCGCAAAGACGTATGACTCTGATTCTTGGCATCGACCCCGGCTCGCGCATTACCGGCTATGGCGTGGTGCACCACAGCGGGCGAGGCTGCGAGTACGTGGCTTCCGGATGCATTCGTACTGGCGCCGGGGAGCTGCCCGAGCGCCTGCAGATCGTCTTTCGCGGTGTGCGCGAGATTATCCGCCAGCACGGCCCGGTGACCATGGGCATCGAGCGGGTGTTCATGGCGCGTAACGCCGACTCGGCGCTCAAGCTCGGCCAGGCCCGCGGCGCGGCGATCGTCGCGGCTATCGAAGAAGGCCTGGAAATCGCCGAGTACAGCGCCACCCAGGTCAAGCAGGCGGTGGCCGGCACCGGTGGGGCCAATAAGGAGCAGGTGCAGATGATGGTCATGCACCTGCTGAAACTGACGCAAAAGCCGCAGATCGATGCCTCCGACGCCCTGGCCATCGCCTTGTGCCATGCCCATACCCGCTCAAGCCTGGTGCCCCACGGCCTGGGTACGGCGCGCAGTCGAAGCGGGCGCTTGCGGCTCTGATAGCATCATCTGCTGAAACAAATTTTGCCTGGGCAATGCCATCGGCCATTGCATTTGCTGTTAGGGTTGACCGGTCGCTTGCCGGTACCCATGAGGAAGGATCGGAACGTGATTGGACGTTTGCGCGGCACCCTGGCTGAAAAACAGCCGCCGCACCTGATTGTCGACGTCAACGGCCTGGGCTATGAGCTCGAAGTGCCGATGACCACCCTGTACCGCCTGCCCAAGGTTGGCGAAGTGGTGACCTTGCACACCCACCTGGTGGTGCGCGAAGACGCCCACCTGCTGTATGGCTTCCATGAAAAGCGCGAGCGCGAGCTGTTTCGCGAGCTGATCCGCCTCAATGGCGTGGGGCCCAAGCTGGCCCTGGCATTGATGTCGGGCCTGGAGGTCGACGAACTGGTACGCTGTGTCCAGGCCCAGGATGCTTCGGCCCTGGTCAAGGTGCCGGGGGTTGGTAAAAAGACCGCCGAACGCCTGCTGGTCGAACTCAAGGACCGCTTCAAGGCCTGGGAAACCTCCCCGGCCATGTTTGCCCTTGTGCCCAATGGTCCACTGCCGATTGCCAGCGTTTCCAGCGCCGAGGCCGATGCCGTCAGCGCGCTGATTTCCCTGGGCTACAAGCCCCAGGAAGCGAGCAAGGCGGTCGCCGCCGTGGATGCCAAGGGCCTGAGCAGCGAAGAGCTGATCCGTCGCAGCCTGAAGGGAATGATCTAAGTGATTGAAGCCGATCGACTGATAGCCGCCACCGGGCGCGACCGTGAAGAGGTCCAGGACCGGGCGATCCGCCCATTGCGCCTGGCCGAATACATCGGCCAGCCGGTGGTGCGTGAACAGATGGCGCTGTTCATCCAGGCCGCCCGCGGGCGCAACGAATCCCTCGACCACACCCTGATCTTCGGCCCGCCGGGCCTGGGCAAGACCACCCTGGCCAATATCATTGCCCAGGAAATGGGCGTGTCGATCAAAAGCACTTCCGGGCCGATCCTCGAGCGCCCGGGTGACCTGGCCGCGTTGCTGACCAACCTTGAGCCGCACGATGTGCTGTTCATCGACGAAATCCATCGCCTGTCGCCCATCGTCGAAGAAGTGCTGTACCCGGCCATGGAAGACTTCCAGCTCGACATCATGATCGGCGAGGGGCCGGCGGCGCGTTCGATCAAGCTCGACTTGCCGCCGTTCACCCTGGTCGGCGCCACCACCCGTGCCGGCATGCTGACCAACCCGCTGCGTGACCGCTTCGGCATCGTCCAGCGCCTTGAGTTCTACAACACCGAGGACCTGGCGACCATCGTCAGCCGTTCCGGTGGCATTCTCGGCCTGCCCATTGAAGACGAAGGTGCCTTCGAGATCGCCCGCCGCGCCCGTGGCACGCCACGGATTGCCAACCGCCTGCTGCGGCGGGTGCGCGACTACGCCGAGGTGCGTGGCAAGGGCCACATCACCAAGCCGGTGGCCGACATGGCGCTGAACCTGCTGGACGTCGACGAGCGCGGTTTCGATCATCAGGACCGGCGCTTGCTGCTGACCATGATCGAGAAGTTCGACGGCGGCCCGGTGGGGGTCGACAGCCTGGCCGCGGCCATCAGCGAAGAGCGTCACACCATCGAAGACGTGCTCGAGCCCTACCTGATCCAGCAGGGCTACATCATGCGCACGCCACGGGGCAGGGTGGTGACCCGGCATGCCTACCTGCATTTCGGCCTGAACATTCCCAACCGCCTGGGCGAATCGATCAGCGGCGAGGGTTTTTCCGCCCAGACCGATGAATGACAGATTTATCCAGCGTTTCTGTGGTCCTATCCGCGGGCATGCCTCAGTCGCGCTGGCAATACGACATAATCGATGAAAAACAGTTGCCGGGGCGGATTGGCAAGCTGAGGAGTTAGCACTAGAGTATGCGCGCGCAAAACGAGCTAGAGCCGTTCGCACATCGTTGTCGTGTCTATTACGAAGATACCGATGCCGGCGGCGTGGTGTATTACGTCAATTACCTGAAATTCATGGAACGTGCCCGCACCGAGCGGTTGCGTGACCTGGGCTTTGCCCAGTCGGCACTGGCGCAGGACAACCTGCTGTTCGTGGTCCATTCCAGCGAGGCGCGCTATCACGCGCCAGCGCGGCTGGACGACGAGTTGCGGGTTACCGCGCAAGTGCTTGAATTGAACCGCGCCAGCCTGCGCTTCGTGCAGCAGGTGTGGCGCGAAAAAGATGCAACGCTGCTCTGTGAGGGGCAGTTCCTGGTGGCCTGTGTGCGCGCCGATACTTTCAAACCCCGGGCCATCCCCCAAGCGCTGCGCGCGGCCTTTGCCGAGGCGGGCGATCCGGGTACTCATTCAAATGCAGGAGATTAAGCGTGGAAGCTAACGTCGTCGACCATACCTCCATGTGGAGCCTGGTCAGCAATGCCAGCATCGTGGTGCAGCTGGTCATGCTGATTCTGGTGGCCGCATCGGTAACGTCATGGATCATGATTTTCCAGCGCAGCACCATGCTGCGCGCCGGTCGTCGTGCGCTGGACAGCTTTGAAGAGCGCTTCTGGTCGGGTATCGACCTGTCCAAGCTGTATCGTCAGGCTGGCAGCAACCCGGACCCGGATTCGGGTGTAGAGCAGGTGTTCCGCGCCGGCTTCAAAGAGTTCTCGCGTCTGCGCCAACAGCCAGGCGTCGACCCGGACGCGGTCATGGAAGGCGTTGGCCGGGCCATGCGCGTAGCCATCTCCCGCGAGGAAGAGAAGCTCGAGCAGAGCCTGCCGTTCCTCGCCACCGTCGGCTCCACCAGCCCGTACATCGGCCTGTTCGGTACCGTCTGGGGCATCATGAACTCCTTCCGTGGCCTGGCCTCGGCGCAGCAAGCGACCCTGGCCACCGTGGCCCCGGGTATCGCCGAAGCCCTGATCGCCACCGCGATCGGCCTGTTCGCCGCGATCCCTGCGGTTATTGCCTACAACCGTTTCGCTGCCCGCAGTGAAGTCTTGATCGGCCGTTACTACACGTTCGCCGACGAGTTCCAGGCCATCCTGCACCGTAAAGTGCACACCAGCGAAGAGTGATCAGGTAAAAGCCCATGGCCCGAGTTCGCCACAAACGCAAGCCGGTCGCCGAAATGAACGTGGTGCCATACATCGACGTGATGCTGGTACTGCTGGTGATTTTCATGGTGACCGCACCGATGCTCAACCAGGGCGTGAAGGTCGACCTGCCCAAGGTTTCCAGTGAAGCCTTGCCGCAGGACAACAACACCCAGGTCCTGACCATTTCGATCAAGGCTGACAAGACCTACTACTGGAACCTTGGCAGCGAAGTCGACACCGACAAGCAGATGGACAAGGCCATGACCTTGCCGCAAATGACCGACGCCGTGACCAAGATCATCAGCGCCGGCCGTGACCAGGGCAAGCAGACCCAGGTCTTCATCCGTGGCGACAAGTCCGTCGACTACGGCGCGGTCATGGGTGCCATGGGCGGGTTGCAGAAGGCAGGTGTCGGTAACGTTGGCCTGATTACCGAGGCGCCCTGATGCAACAGCGAGAGCCATCCGCCTCGGAAAGCTATTTCTGGCCCAGTGTCTGGGCCATTGCGCTGCACGTTCTGGTGTTCGGCATGCTGTTCGTCAGCTTTGCCATGACCCCGGAGCTGCCGCCGGCCAAGCCTATTGTCCAGGCAACCCTGTACCAGCTCAAATCCAAGAGCCAGGCCACCACCCAGACCAATCAGAAGATTGCCGGTGAGGCCAAGAAGACTGCTTCGCGTCAAACCGAAGAAGAACAGATGGAACAGAAGAAGGTCGAGCAGCAGGCAGTGAAGGCTGCGGAACAAAAGAAAGAAGAAGCGGCTCAAAAGGCCGAAGAGGCGCGAGCCGAAGCTGAAGCGAAGAAAGCCGAACAGGCCGAGAAGGCCGAGCAAGCGAAGAAAACCGCCGAAGCCAAGAAAGCCGAAGAGGCGAAGAAGGCTGCCGAGAAGCAACAGGCTGACATCGCCAAGAAGAAGGCCGAAGAGGAAGCCAAGAAAAAGGCTGACGAAGAGGCCAAGAAGCAGGCGGCTGAAGAAGCCAAGAAAAAAGCAGCCGAGGACGCCAAGAAGAAGGCGGCCGAGGACGCCAAGAAAAAAGCAACGGCTGAAGAGGCGAAGAAGAAAGCCGCCGAAGACGCCAAGAAGAAAGCCGCAGCTGATGCGGCCAAGAAGAAGGCACAGGATGCAGCCCGCAAGGCGGCGGAAGACAAGAAAGCCCAGGCCCTGGCCGAGCTTCTGTCCGATACCACCGAACGGCAGCAGGCCCTGGCTGACGAGCAGGGTGACCAGGTAGCCGGCGATTTCGACGACCTGATCCGTGCACGTGCGGCCGAGGGCTGGGCACGTCCGCCTTCTGCGCGCAAGAACATGACGGTGGTCCTGCAGATCGGCATGTTGCCGGACGGCACCATTACCTCGGTGAGCGTAGCCCGCTCCAGTGGTGACGGTCCGTTTGACAGCTCGGCTGTGGCAGCGGTCAAGAACATTGGTCGTTTAACCGAAATGCAGGGCTTGAAACCGAGCGAATTCAATCCCTATCGTTCATTCAAGATGACATTCACACCTGAGGATCTAGCCTTGTGATTAACCTTCTTCGAGGACTGCTGGTCGTTCTCTGCTGTGCAGCAGGGTTGGCCGTAGCAGATGAAAAGAACATTCTGGTCACCAGCGGCAGCGATCGCGCCACGCCGATCGCGGTCGTGCCGTTCGGGCTGCAGGGCGGCAGCGTGCTGCCTGAAGACATGGCTGACATCATCGGCAATGACCTGCGCAACTCCGGTTATTACTCGCCGATCCCGCGCCAGAACATGATCAGCCAGCCGAGCCAGGCCAGCGAAGTGATCTTCCGTGACTGGAAAGCCCTGGGCGCCCAGTACGTGATGGTCGGCAGCATCGTTCCGTCCGGCGGCCGCCTGCAGGTGCAGTACGCGCTGTTCAACGTCGCCACCGAGCAGCAAGTGCTGACCGGCAGCGTCTCGGGCAGCGTCGATCAACTGCGCGACATGTCGCACTACATCGCCGACCAGTCGTTCGAAAAGCTCACCGGCATCAAGGGTGCATTCTCTACCCGCATGCTTTACGTGACCGCCGAGCGCTTCTCGACCAACAACACCCGTTACACCCTGCAGCGTTCGGACTACGACGGTGCGCGGGCGGTAACCCTGCTGCAGTCGCGTGAGCCGATCCTGTCGCCGCGCTTTGCACCAGACGGCAAGCGCATTGCCTACGTGTCGTTCGAGCAGAAGCGTCCGCGCATCTTCGTCCAGCATATCGATACCGGTCGCCGTGAGCAGATCACCAACTTCGAAGGCCTCAACGGTGCGCCAGCCTGGTCGCCGGATGGTTCGCGCCTGGCGTTCGTGCTGTCCAAGGACGGCAACCCGGACATCTACGTGATGAACATGGGGTCGCGCCAGCTGTCGCGCGTGACCGCAGGCCCGGGTATCAACACCGAACCGTTCTGGGGTAAAGATGGCTCGACCATCTACTTCACCTCCGACCGCGGTGGTAAACCACAGATCTACAAAACCAATGTTTCCGGTGGTGGTGCAGAGCGGGTAACTTTCGTGGGTAACTACAACGCCAACCCTAAACTGTCGGCGGATGAAAAGACCCTGGTGATGATTCATCGCCAACAAGGTTTCACCAACTTCAAAGTGGCTGCACAAGATTTGCAACGCGGCAGTGTAAAGATTCTCTCGGAAACAAGTCTTGATGAGTCACCCACTGTTGCGCCCAACGGCACCATGCTAATCTACGCCACCCGCCAGCAGGGCCGGGGAGTCTTGATGCTCGTCTCTCTCAACGGACGCGTGAGGCTCCCGCTTCCTACCGCTCAAGGCGAAGTCAGAGAACCGTCCTGGTCCCCTTACCTGAACTGACGCGGCGCTTTACGTTTTACTTAACACACTGGGGTTCATTAGGAGTTTCACGATGGAAATGCTGAAGTTTGGTAAGTTTGCTGCGCTGGCTCTGGCCATGGCCGTAGCTGTAGGTTGCTCCTCGAAAGGCGGCGACGATGCTGGTCAAGGCCAGGTTGATCCTAACGCTGGCTACGGTGCCAACACTGGCGCTGTTGACGGCAGCCTGAGCGAAGAAGCTGCTCTGCGCGCAATCACCACCTTCTACTTCGAATACGACAGCTCGGACCTGAAGCCAGAAGCCATGCGCGCTCTGGACGTTCATGCCAAGGACCTGAAAGGCAACGGCGCTCGCGTCGTTCTGGAAGGTAACACCGACGAGCGTGGTACTCGCGAATACAACATGGCTCTGGGCGAGCGTCGTGCGAAAGCCGTTCAACGCTACCTGGTACTGCAAGGCGTTTCTCCTGCCCAGCTGGAACTGGTTTCCTACGGCGAAGAGCGTCCAGTTGCTACCGGTAACGACGAGCAGTCCTGGGCTCAGAACCGTCGCGTCGAACTGCGTAAGTAATTCGATATGCGAACGTGCCGTCGTGCTGTAACCGTCCTGGCTCTCACCCTGCCTCTCATGGCCTGGGCTGAGGTTCCTGTTGTTGATGACAACGCAGGCTATAGCGGCGCAAGCAGCTATCCGCCTGCGGGTTATGGTACGAACGGCGCCTATGCCGGGGGAGGGGTTACGGCCCCTGCCTCGGCACAGGGCCAGCTGTTCATGCAACTGCAGCAAATGCAGGAGCAGATAGCGCGTCAACAAGGCGTCATTGAAGAGCTGCAAAATGACGTGTCACGCATGAAACAGGAGAGCCTGGAGCGTTACCAGGACCTGGATCGGCGTATCGGAAGCGGTGTTGCACCTGCCGCCACTCCGCCCAATTCCCCAGCCGGTGGCGAAGCCACCGGTGCTGCCACCGGCCAGCAGCCTGCCGCCAGCAGCGAACCTGGCGATCCGGCGAAAGAGAAGCTCTATTACGACGCTGCTTTCGACCTGATCAAAGCCAAGGATTTCGACAAGGCCAGCCAGGCGTTCAACGCCTTCCTGCGCAAGTACCCGAACAGCCAGTATGCCGGCAACGCCCAGTACTGGCTCGGTGAAGTAAACCTGGCCAAAGGTGACCTGCAAGCGGCAGGGCAAGCCTTTGCCAAAGTGAGCCAGCTGTATCCCAAGCACAACAAGGTGCCGGATTCGCTGTACAAGCTCGCCGACGTGGAACGCCGCCTGGGTCACACCGACCGGGTCAAGGGCATTCTCCAGCAGGTGGTTACCCAGTACCCGGGTACCTCGGCTGCACAACTGGCCCAGCGCGATTTGCAAAAGCTCTGAACCAGCCGTTTTAAAAGAAACCCGCGCTAGTCGCGGGTTTTTTCGTTAGAATCACTGCCCTTTTATGAAACACGCTGCTGCGAACTACGCGATGACGGGTTCTCAGCAGT
This sequence comes from Pseudomonas sp. B21-009, assembly GCF_024749345.1. Lineage (NCBI taxonomy): Bacteria > Pseudomonadati > Pseudomonadota > Gammaproteobacteria > Pseudomonadales > Pseudomonadaceae > Pseudomonas > Pseudomonas sp. B21-009. The sequence goes on from NZ_CP087199.1 coordinate 1,395,200, forward strand.
GCCTGACGGAGGCGGACAGCCTGTTTAGCTGTTACGCCCGTGGCGACTATGCAAGACACATTACGCATTACCGAAGTTTTTTACTCTTTGCAGGGTGAAACGCGTACCGCTGGGCTGCCCACGGTATTCGTCCGCCTCACCGGCTGCCCGCTGCGTTGCCAGTATTGCGACAGCGAGTACGCATTCAGTGGCGGCAGCATCCGCACCCTCGACTCGATCCTCGACCAGGTCGCCGGCTTCAAGCCGCGCTATGTCTGCGTCACCGGCGGCGAGCCGCTGGCCCAGCCCAATGCCATCCCTTTGCTCAAGCAACTGTGCGACGCCGGTTACGAGGTTTCGCTGGAGACCAGTGGCGCCCTGGATATTTCCAGGGTCGACACCCGGGTCAGTCGCGTGGTCGACCTGAAAACCCCAGGCTCCGAGGAAGTTCACCGCAACCGTTACGAGAATATCGAGCTGCTGACCCCGAATGACCAGGTCAAGTTCGTTATCTGTTCCCGTGAGGACTACGATTGGGCGGTGTCCAAGCTCATTCAATATGGCCTGGAAAAACGCGCTGGCGATGTCCTCTTCTCGCCCAGCCACCACCAGGTGAGTGCCACCGACCTGGCCGACTGGATCGTGGCCGATAATTTGCCGGTTCGTTTCCAGATGCAGCTGCACAAACTGCTGTGGAACGACGAACCGGGACGCTGACAGGAGTGATGCAATGACTGAGAAACGTGCGGTAATTCTGCTTTCCGGCGGCCTCGACTCGGCCACTGTTGTTGCCATGGCCAAGGCCGAGGGCTACAGCTGCTACACCATGAGCTTCGACTACGGCCAGCGCCACCGCGCCGAGCTCAACGCCGCAGCGCGGGTTGCCCGTGACCTGGGCGTGGTCGAACACAAGGTCATCGGCCTGAGCCTGGACGGGATTGGCGGCTCGGCCCTGACCGACAGCAGCATCGATGTACCTGAAGCGCCGAGCGAAGGCATCCCGGTCACTTACGTGCCGGCACGCAATACGGTGTTCCTGTCCCTGGCCCTGGGCTGGGCAGAAGTACTGGAAGCCCGCGATATCTTCATCGGCGTCAACGCCGTGGATTACTCCGGTTACCCGGATTGCCGCCCGGAGTTCGTCGAGGCGTTCGAGCGCATGGCCAACCTGGCTACCAAAGCCGGTGTCGAAGGCAACGGCTTTCGCATCCAGGCACCGCTGCAGAACCTCAGCAAGGCGCAGATCGTCCAGGCCGGCATGGCCCGCGGGGTGGATTACAGCCTGACCGTTTCCTGCTATCAGGCCGACGACCAAGGCCGTGCGTGCGGCAAATGTGACAGCTGCCGCCTGCGCGCCGACGGCTTTAAAGCCGCCGGTGTAGAGGACCCGACCAGATATTTTTAAATTATTTTGCGATGGGGTGTTGATTTCCTGTTAGAAATCAGTATTATACGCGCCATCCAACGGGTCGTTAGCTCAGTTGGTAGAGCAGTTGGCTTTTAACCAATTGGTCGTAGGTTCGAATCCTACACGACCCACCATACGCTGTAAGAGAAAGCCCGCGTCCTGCAAAGGTCGCGGGCTTTTTCGTTTCCTACCTATCAGAACGCGTAGGTCGCCGACAGAATCGCCGAACGCGCATCGCCGTACTCTATGGCCGAAGAACGCGCATCGGTGCCGTTCTGCTGGCGCACACGCTCAACGTAATCCTTGTCGAACAGGTTGTTGACGTTCAGCTGCAGGTCGAGGTCTTCGTTGACCCGGTACGCCACCATGGCGTTGTGCAGCCAGTAGGCGTCAAGCTTGGCGCTGGTGCTGGAGGTGACGTTGCGTTCGCTGACATAACGCGCGCCATAGCCCAGGGTCCAGCCGGCCGGCAACTGGTAAGTGGTCCACAGGTTCAGCGAGCGCGGCGGGGTGTTGCCCAGGGCCTGGCCTTCACGGGCGATACCGGCTGCAGTGTTGGCGGCCTTGAGGGTTTCACTGTCGAGGAAGGTGTAGTTGGCGAACACATCCCACTGCTCGGTGATATGCCCGGTGACCCCGACTTCGACGCCCTGTACACGCTGCTTGCCGGCCAGTTGGGTGGAGCCGTCGGCCATGGTTTCGCGGGCGTTGGTCTTTTCTACCCGAAACAGCGCCGCGTCCAGTTCCAGGCGCTTGTCGAGCAGCTCCCATTTGGTCCCCAGTTCCCAGGTTTCGTTCTTTTCCGGGGCGAGGTTTTCGGTGGCCGCGCTCAGGCCGCCGCCGGTGGAGGCCAGGCTCTCTGCCGAAGGGTTGAAGGAGTTGCCCCAGGCCAGGTAGATACGCCCGTTCTCAGTCGGTTTGTAGACCAGCCCGGCACGGCCACTGAGTTTCTCGTCGGTGGAGTCGAAGTCGGAGGTACGCACATGCCCGGCGTCGTAGCCTTGGGCCTGACCTTTGAACTTGTCGTAGCGCAGGCCCAGGTTCAGGTCCCATTGCTCATGCAGGGCGATGGTATCGAAGATGTACAGCGCCTGGTTGGTCAGTTCGGTGTCGGTATAGCCGCTGGTGGCCTTGTTGGCCGGCCCCGACCAATGCCCCGGCGGGTTGCTCAAGTCATAGCCATTGGCCGGATACAGGGCGTTGCTCAAGCCGTAGCCGTAGGTCTTCAGGTCCATGGTTTCGCGTGACACTTCCATGCCGGTGACCAGGTCATGGCGCATGCCCAGCAGCTTGAAGTTGCTGATCAGATTGGTCTGGTTGATCCACATTTCGGTGGTCGCATCGCGCCCGTAGCCCTGGGGGCCGGCGGGGCGATAGCGGCCAGGCGGCAGGCCGGTGGTGTTGACGTGCGAAGCCGAAACCGTGGTATCGCGGGCAATGTGGCTGTAGCGCGTAAGGTTTTGCAGGCGCAGGTTGTCGTTGAAGTCGTGTTCGAAGTTGGCGGTGAACGAGCTTTGCTCGATCTCTTCCTTGTCGAGGTTCTTCCAGCCGAAGTAGTCTTCGCGGCTGACGCCGGCCAGGCGTTTGCCGTCCAGGGCCGGTACGCCGTAGTCGGGCAGGTTGTCATCGACCTGGTGGAAGGCGCTCAGGGTCAGGCGCGTGGATTCGCTCAGGCCCAGGCGCAGCGATGGGGCGAGCCCCCAGCGTTCACGGTCGATCTGTTCGCGGCCGGCCACATCGTTCTGATGACCCATGAGGTTGATGCGAAACGCGCTGTCATGCCCTACGCCCTCCAGCGGCTGGTTGCTGTCCAGGGTCATGCGGTAGTAGCTGTCGGTGCCGACACTGCCGCCCAGGCGGGTGAAGGCCTGGTCCTGGGGCTGCTTGCTGATGATGTTGATGCTGCCGCCGGTGGTGCCGGCACCGCCGAACACCGAGTTGGGGCCTTTGATGACTTCGACCTGCTCGACATTGAAGGTGTCGGTGCGGTTGGTCTGGGCGCTGTCGCGCAAGCCGTCGATCTGGATATTGCTGTTGGCCGAGAAGCCACGGATGTTGATGCTGTCGCCCGAGCCGCCACCGCCTTCGCCGGCGTTGAAGGTGATGCCGGAGACGTTGGACAGTACCTGGCGCAGGCTCAGGGCCTGCTGCTCCTTGATTACCTGGGAGGGCACCACGGTGATGGTCTGCGGGGTGTCGAGCAGGGTGGTGGTGTACTTGCCCGACGCCGAGCGTTCAGTCTTGTAGTCGCTGCTGGCCTTGGCATCGATGTTGATATTGCCCAGCTCCAGGGGCGGGCTGGATGCCTTCTCGGCGAGCGAATAGCTTGATGTTGAAGCGACGGCAAGGCCCAGCGCTGAAGCCATGAAGGAATGCGATGAACGACCACGAGCAAGTTGGCAAGACATGTAAAGTTTCACCCCAGTGAAAATTAAATGTAAGTGTTTATGAGAATTATTAGCAGTTACGCTGCTGATGATAATCTCGCCGCTTACCTTTCTTGCAACTGTAGGTGTTTCGACATGTTTCTGGAGCGAACCATGACAACCAGGCAGAGTTCCAGCATCATGGTGCCACTTCGAACTCAAAGATGACCCGCCTCCGTCGTGAGGCCGGCATAAGGCTTTTACCCGTAATGACCCAAGAACACGCCCAGCAGCCTTCGCAGTCGCCGCCACTGATCTCGGTCGTCGCTCCTTGCTACAACGCCGAGAAGTACCTTGAGGCCGCGCTGCAGAGCATCTTTGCCCAGGATTACCCCAACTTCGAGGTGATCATTGTCGACGATGGCTCGACGGACAACAGCCTTGCCATGCTCCGGGCGCTGCAGGACACCTACGCTTTCACCCTGCTGACCCAGCACAATCAGGGCGTCAGTGCCACGCTGAACAATGGCCTCAAGCATGCCCGGGGCGTGTATGTGTCCACTCCGGACCTGGACGACATCATGCTCCCGCATTCGCTCAGCGTCAGGGCCAGGTACCTGGACGAGCACCCCGAGGTCGGCTGCGTCGGCGCCCTGATCGCCTACATGGACAGCGATGGCGCCGAAACCAAGACCCAGCAGCGCACCGAGGTAAAGACCTTCAGCTTCGACCAGATCGTCCGCGAGGCAGTGGTCATCGGTGCGCCGGGCGCGTTGTACCGCATGCAGGCGATGCGCGCGGCGCAATTCTACGACCCGGCGATCAAGGTCCAGGATTTCCAGATCACCCTCAGGATCGCCAGCAAGGGCTACCAGATTCACGAGTTGCCGGTATGCGTGACGCGCTATCGCCGCCACCCCAACAACCTGTCGCGAAAGTTCAAGGTCCTGCTGGATGCCGATATGCTGGCGATGGCGCCCTTCAAAACGCATCCCGGGTATCAGCAGGGCAGGACGGTGTTGATCAACAAGGCATTGAAGTATGCGGTGGTCGCCGACAAGAAATTTGCCTGGCAACTGTTGCGCTCGATCCCGCTACGCCATTACAACCGCACCACATTCAAACGCCTGAAGCGCCTCGTACTGCACCGTTGATCAGCAAGGACCCCTTTGTGAAGTTATTCGACCTCTTGAAACAGCGGCGTGAGCGCAAACGACTGCGCTCGATGGACAAGCTTGAGCGTGCGGCAGAAAAGATCAGGCTGCGTTACCCACGTTATAGCGTCGGGGTAGGCACCTACGGGATTCCGGAAGTTGTTGAGTTCGGTGACGATACAGTGCTGAAGATCGGTTCCTACACCTCGATCGCAGCGGGCGTACAGATACTGCTCGGCGGTGAGCACCGTACCGACTGGCTGACCACTTACCCGTTCCCGGCCATGGTCGATGCCGTCAAGGACATCAAGGACTATGCGCCGAGCAAGGGCGATGTGGTGATCGGCAGCGACTGCTGGATCTGCACCAACGCGGTGATCCTCTCGGGCGTGACCATCGGCCATGGCGCGATTGTCGCCGCCGGTGCGCTGGTGACCCGCGATGTGCCGCCGTTTGCGGTGGTCGGCGGCAACCCGTGCAAGCAGATCAGGTGGCGGTTTGACGAAGAGGTGCGCAACACCTTGCTCGAAGCGGCCTGGTGGGACTGGCCCATGGATGAAGTCAAAGCTGTCTCGCGGATGCTCAGCAGCTCGGACCTTGATAGCTTTCTTGCCTACATCAAGGCCCGTAACGGCTGACAGTCAGTTGAACAGGCGCTGGCGCAGCGCGTCGATGCGTTCGGCTTCGGCCAGGTAGTCGGCGGCACTGAGGTTGCTGTACAACGTGCCGGCCTTGATCCGCTTGGCATCGCGCCGCTGCTGCTCGGCGCGTTCGAGCAAGGCCTTTTGCAAGGCACTGGCACTGTCCGGCGAGGCTTCAAGCAGTGGCCGGGCCATGGCCTCGGCGCTGTCCAGGTGGTCCTGGGCGATGGCGCTGAGCACCGCACTGGGCTCAGTTATCGCCCCCAGGCCCAGCAAACGCTTGGCCAGCGCCGGCGTTACCTGCGCAGCGCCCACCAGCAGCGTATCGGCTTGCACCGGCATGCCCTGGTCGAGCAACCAGCTGGCAGCTTCCAGGTGCCCATGCTGCAGGCAGCATTCCAGGCTGGCGCCGTGTCCGCGCAGCACTTCTCTCAGGTCGCAGCCGGCCTTGCGCAGGGCTGCCAGGCGCTCGATATCGCCATGGCTGGCCGCATCGAGCAGCGCCAGTTGGCGCAGGCGTGGTTGTCCGGCGAGGCTGCCGTCAGCCAGTGCCGGGCGCCAGTCCAGTACTCGTTCGCGTAGCAAGGTCTCAAGCCGCGCCTTGAGCGTCACGCCCGACTCACCGGCTGCTTCCAGTTCATCCAGCGCTTCGAGCAGTTCGCTGGCGCTGCTGTACTCGGCCTGCGGGTCGAACGGGTCTTGTTCATAGGCCAGCAGGTGGAACAGCCCGGCGATGTCGTCGGCGATGCGTGCCAGGCTGTCCTGGTGCAGGCTGCCGGCCCAGGCTGGCGGCAGCCCGCGGCTCCAGGCGATCACCGCGCCATGGTTGGGGCCCGGGGTGACGCACACGTACAAGCGTTCCAGATATTCGAATCCGCCGAACGGCAGGTAGTCGAGCTTGCCGTTCCAGGGGCGGCCGTGTTCCCGGGCGGCTTCTTCGGCTTGCTCCTGTTCGTGCTCGATCCAGCCCCAGAGGTCGCGGTAGCCGTCACTATCCGGGTAGAACAGCTCGCTGAAGGAGAACGGGTGGCGGTGGCCGTCGTAAACCACTTCCAGGTCATAGCCGACGCGACCGCCCAGGCAGGTCTGCCACAGCTGCAACAGCCCTGCGGGTAGCGGGCCGCTCAGTTGGGCTTCGATCCGCGCCAGGGTGGCGGCGTCGATTGCAGGTTGAGTATCGAAGATCACGCAGCCTTCGAACAGGGCCAGGTGGTGGTCCTGCAACAGCTGATGTTCGGCGGGGGAGAGTTCCATTCGTGGTCCACCTTCGGATTGGGCCGCAGACTCTAGCACGCGGCGAAACCCTCATTGTATTGCCCGCAAGCCTCACGCCGAATTGATCTAAACGCCAGGAGTGAGAGGGGTAAAATGGTATCGACGCTGTAGCGCAGGAGTCATGGCAATGAAATCCTTCAGCACACTCGCGTTCACCACGGCACTGGCTGCGTTGCTGTTGGCCTGGCCGGCCCAGCACGTTCAGGCCGCGCAGTACCAGGAGCCGATCGACATGTCCGGGGTCAAGTTGCAACCCCAGGAGCAGAATGGCGTGAGCTATGTCAGCGGCGGAATCGGCATCGATGAGTCGCGGGCCATTCAGCAAGTCCAGGGCTATAACTTGCATCTGACCTTCTCGACCGGCCCCGAGAACAAGTATGTGCCGGATGTCGACCTGGCGATCCAGGGCGGGCAGGGGCAAACCTTGCTGCAACTGAGCCAGGTCGGGCCGATGGTCTACGTCAAGCTGCCGCCGGGTCATTACAACCTGGTGGCCTCGCGTAATGGCGTGCAGCAACTGGGCGCCGTCAACCTGGTTCCCGGCCAGACCGGCACGGTGAACCTGCACTGGCCGCAGGACAACTGAGCCGTGCCGGCACGCGGTTGACCAGCAGTATGCCGCTGATCAGCAGCGTGCCACCGGCCAGCATGGCACCGCTCAGTTGCTCGCCCAGCAAAAGGGCGCCAGCGACCACGGCGGTCAGCGGGTTGAGGGCAATGAAACTGCCGGCCCGGGTGGCGCCGATCCTGGCGATGGCGTCGTAATACAGCACGTACGCCAGCGCCGAACCCAGTGCCCCCAGGTACCCCAGGCTGAGTAACTCGGGCGCCGACAGTGCGTGCAATGCGCTGATGCTCAGGCTGCCATTGAGCAGGGCGTGGACGCTGAGCATCGCTGCCCCGGCGAACACCGCATAGGTCACCGTGTGCAGCGCGCCGAGCTGTTTCACCAGGCCGCTGCAGCAGACACTGAAGATCACCCAGCTCAGCACGCAGCCGAAGATCAAGCCATCGCCGAGCCAGCTGCCCTGGCCAATCGCTGCGGGCGCCCGGGCCAGCACCACCCAGCCCGCGCCCAGCAGGCACAGGGCGACGCCGAGCAACTGTGTGCGGCCCAGGCGCTGCCTGAAACACAGGTAGGCCATGATCGCCATGACCGCAGGGTTGCTCGCCACGATCAGCGAAGCCCGGGAGGCATCGGTGTACTGCAGGCCATGGAAGAAGAACAGCGTATAGGCATAGATGCCGGCAAACCCCAGGCCGGCGACTTGCACGGCCTGGGTCTTGCTCAGCCGGACAAAACCCTTTTTCGACACCCGCAGGATGATCGCCAGCACCAGGCTGGCCAGGGCAAAGCGCAGGCTGCCGAGCAGCAGCGGATCGATACCGCAGGCCACGGCGCGACCGGCAACGAAGGTGCCGCCCCAGATCATCGCGACCAGCGCAAGTTTCAGGTAGGTGCAAAACTGAGACGGCATGGTGGGCCCCGGCTGACGGCGGACAGGTGATGCGCCATACTTGTCCGAATGCCGACTCATAGGGAAATGAGCAATCGCTCATGGGCTTTCGATGACTTTGACCCAGCTGGAAATCTTCGCCGTGGTCGCTGCGCGCAAAGGCTTCACCCTTGCCGCGGCGCAACTGAAAATCTCCCAATCAGGGGTGTCTCACGCCATCCGCGCCCTGGAGCAAGAGCTTGGCGTGGCCCTGTTCGAGCGCCAGCAGGGGCAGATCGAGCTGAGCGATATTGGCAGCCGCCTGCTGCCGCGGGCCCAGGCCATGCTCGGCCTGGCCGAAACCCTGCGCCAGGAAGCCCACGATGCCCGTGGCATGAAGCAGGGTACGCTGCGCATCGGCTCGTTCGGGCCGACAGCGTCGGTGCGCTTGCTGCCGGCGTTTCTCGCTGCCTACCGCCAGGCGTACCCCGGTATCGAGGTGCATGTCGACGAAGGTCCGGACCGCCAGGTGCTGCACTGGCTGCAGGAGCGGCGCATCGATGTCGGCTTCGTGGTGCTGCCTGAAGAGCAGTTCGACAGCTACCCGCTGCTGGAGGACCAGATGGTTGCGCTGCTGCCCGCCGATCATGCGCTGGCGCAGCTCGCTTCAGTGACGCTCAAGCAACTGTGCCTGGACCCCTTCGTATTGACCGAGGCCGGTTCAGCCGAGATCGTCTCGCGGCTGTTTCTTGCCGCCAGGCTGCAACCCCGCATTCGCTACCGCACCTCGCAACTGCTCAGCACCCTGGAGATGGTTGCCCGTGGTGACGGCGTGAGCATCGTCGCGCAATCGTCCTTGCCGTTGCCCACGAGCCTGGCTTATGTGCAGCGCCCGCTCGATCCGCCGGTCAAGCGGATGGTGGGGCTGGCGGTGGTCGATGAGCGCATCATCTCGCCCGCGACCCGGGCTTTTATCGAACTTGCACGGACATTGCCGCGTAACGCTGCGGACTGATTTATAGTAGCGCCCTCGTCAACGGCGTCTCCGGGAAAAGGAAGTGGTGTGTTTTTCAGGTTTGTTCTGATCGCCGTAATGCTGGCGATGTCTGCATGCAGTTCGCATTCCCCAAGCCCCGGTAGCTCCGCCAACAAAGTCGTGGCCGGCACCTACAAGGTCAAGCGCGGCGATACCCTGTACTCGATTGCCTCGCGCCATGGCTGGAACTTCAAGGAACTGGCGCGCTACAACGGCATCAGTGCGCCCTACGCGGTGAATGTCGGCCAGACCATCCGCTTCGGCGGCTCGAAGAGCACCACGCGCACCACCGGCACTGGCAGCAAGGCCCGGCCCGTGGCGCCGGCCACCAAGGTCACCCTGCGCGGCTGGGCGTGGCCGCTGCAGGGCACGCTGATCCGCCGCTATTCCTCTGCCGACAAGCTCAACAAGGGCATCCGCATCGCCGCCACCCCGGGCCAGCCGGTGTACGCCAGCCTTGCCGGCAAGGTCGCGTTCGCGACCAACATCCGCGGCTACGGCAACCTGATCATCCTCCAGCACGGCACTGCCCATGCCAGCGTCTACGGCCACAACAGCAAGTTGCTGGTCAAGGAAGGCCAGAGCGTCAGCAAGGGCCAGAAGATTGCCGAAGCCGGCGATCTGGATACCGACCGCGTGCAGCTGTACTTCGAAATCCGCCAGAACGGCAAGCCGATCGATCCGCTGAGCGTGTTGCCGGCCAGCTGAGGATGCTCAAGGCGTCGCTTGCAGGTAGTGGGCGATGATCTTCACGCTCAGTTGCAGACGTTGCTCGATGTCCTCGCTGGCCGGGGTATAGGCCGGCATGCTGACCGCCTTGAGAAACAGGTCGGCCTTGAGCATCTCCAGAAACTGGCAAGCAACCAGGCTGAGGGTTTGCCGGTCGGCCTGGATACCGTGCAGTTGCCCCAGGCGCTCGGCCAGCAACTGGTAGCTGCGCTCGGGGCCCAGGGTGTAGAAGTGCTCGCCGATCTGCGGAAAACGCGGCGCTTCGGCCACGATCAAGCGATACAGGCCGATGCTTCTGGGCGCCAGCAGGCCGTGCAGAAAGCGGCGCCCGTAGTGTTCGAGCACGCGTTCAAGCGAGTCGTGTGCGGCGCTGCCGGGGTCTGGGGCAACGAAGATCTCTTCGATCATTCGTTCAATCACTGCGGCAAACAAACCTTCCTTGCCGCCGAAGCTGCTGTACAGCGTCCCGCGTGAGCCGCCGGCCAGGTCGATGATCATGTCCAGGGTGGCGCCTTCAAAACCGTGCTCGATAAACGTCCGGGTGGCCGCCTCGATCAATGCGTGGCGGCGCTGAAGCCCGCGAGCGGTGAGGCGCGGGCTGGCCTTCCTGGGGTTTTCGCAGTCAGTACTCATGGTTGCTTGTCCGTCACTTAACGAGAACAAATCTCGTTTGGGTTGATCTTTGCTGAAAGAAGTGTATCGTACAGTACAGTATTAAATCGAGGTGTACGATGATGCTCAACCAATGGGTTCTGTTCGATGCCGGTGAGTTTCCGCTGGTTCACGTCAAGTCCATGCCTGCCAATCTCGACGAGGTAGAGCGCTGGATTGTCGAGGTCGAAGCGTTGCTGACGCGCAACCGTGAGTTTGTCCTGGTCTATCCGCCCATGCCGCCAGCGGCCGAGGATGACCTGCAGGCGCGCAAGCGTCTGGTGCTGTGGCTCAAGGGCCAGCGCCAGTGGCTGGCGTCGTGGTGCCGGGGCATGGTCCTGACGGCAACCGGGCAGCCGGGCAACCTTGCCGAACTGACCGGCCTGGCACCGGTACTGGCAGCAGTTTATGGCGTGCCGGTGCACGCCGTCCCCGGGGCGGCGCTGGCCCATAACCTGGCCTTGAGCTTGTTGACCACAGGGCGGGCAACGCAGCAGCCGCCCAATTGAGTCGGCCGCAAGCGCACAGGAGGAAAAAAGGTGATTGCCAGGGGTGGGCGCTGACTAGCCCAGCACCTCGCGCAGCCGGTACCAGAACATCCCCAACGCCAGCAACGGCGAGCGCAGGGCCTTGCCGCCGGGGAAGGTCAGGTGCGGCACCGCGCTGAACACATCCAGGCCCTGGCTGTGCCCGGCGTGAATGGCCTCGGCCAGCAGCCGCGCGGTCCAGTGGGTGACGTTCAGGCCATGGCCGCTGTAGCCCTGGGCATAGAACACGTTCGGGTGCTGTTGCAGGCGGCCGACCTGGGGGAAGCGATTGGCGGTGATGCCGATCTTGCCGCCCCACTGGAAGTCGATGCGGGTATTGGCCAGTTGCGGGAACACCTTGAGCATCTTCGGTTTCATGTAGGCAGCGATATCCGCAGGGTCGCGCCCGGAGTAGTGGCAGGCACCACCGAACAGCAGGCGGCGGTCGGCCGACAGCCGGTAATAGTCGAGGCCAACCTTCTGGTCGCACAGCGACAGGTTCTGCGGAATCAGCTGCTCGGCCTGCGCCTGGGACAGCGGCTCGGTGGCGATGATGTAGCTGCCGGCGGGCAATACCTTGCCGCTCAGGCGCGGCTCCAGTTCATCCAGGTGCGCGTTGCAGGCCAGCACCAGGCTGCCGGCGCGCACCGTACCGTGCCGGGTGCGTACCTGCGCAGTGGCGCCATGGCTGATTTCCAGCACCGGGCTCTGTTCGAAGATGCGCACGCCGAGAGTCTCGGCCACGCGTGCCTCGCCCAGCACCAGGTTGAGCGGATGCAGGTGGCCCGAGCCGCGGTCGATCAGGCCGCCGGCATACAGGTCGGAGGCGACCACCTGATGCATCTGCTCAGGCCCGATCAATTGCGTTTCATGCTGATAATTCTGCTCGGCCAGGCTTTGCTGCTCGGCACGCAAGGCGGCGAACTGCGCCGGGGTGTTGGCCAGTTCGCAAAAGCCCCAGCGCAGGTCGCAATCGATGCCGTGGGTGCGGACGCGCTCGGCCACCACCTCGACCGATTCGATGCCGGCGCGTTGCAGGTACTTCACCCCCTCCTGGCCAACGTAGCGGGCAAAGCCCTCGACCTCATGGCCGATACCGCGGATCAGCTGGCCGCCGTTGCGCCCGCTGGCGCCCCAGCCGATGCGCCGGGCTTCGAGGAGGATCACCGAGAGCCCGCGCTGGGCCAGTTCGATGGCGCAGTTGACCCCGGTAAAACCGCCGCCGATCACGCAGACATCGGCCTGCAGATCGGCGCCCAGGGCAGGGTAGGGCGCCAGGTCATGGGCGGTGGCGCTGTAGTAGGAGCGGGCGTGTTCAGGGCTGTACTGGTTCATTTGTTCGACTTCACTTTGCTCCAGGAGCGGGTCATCAGGCGCATGATCGCCGGCGTCGGGGTGCTGGACACATACAGCTTGTCGAGCACCGCTTGCGGTGGGTAGACCTCGGGGTTGTTGACCAGCTCCGCGTCCATGTACTGCTTGGCCGGCGGGTTGGCGTTGGCGTAGCCGACCACGCCGCTGACCTTGGCGATCACTTTCGGGTCGAGCAGGTAGTTGATGAAGGCGTAGGCCGCTTTCGGGTTGCTGGCGTCGGAAGGAATCGCCAGCAGGTCGAACCACAGGTTGCTGCCTTCCTTGGGAATGGCGTAGGCGATGTTCACGCCGTTGTTGGCTTCCTTGGCGCGGTTGGCGGCCTGGAACACGTCGCCCGAATAGCCGAAGGCCACGCAGATATCGCCGTTGGCCAGGTCCGAGACATATTTGGACGAGTGGAAATAGGTGATGTAGGGGCGCAGGGTCAGCAGTTTGGCCTCGGCCGCCTTGTAGTCTTCAGGCTTTTCGCTGCGCGGATCCTTGCCCATGTAGTTGAGGATGGCCGGGAACAGTTCGTCGGCCGAGTCCATGAACGACACGCCGCACTGGCTGAGCTTTTTCAGGTTCTCGGGCTCGAACATTACTGCCCAGGAATCGATGTGGTCGACGCCCAGCACCTGCTTGACCTTGTCGACGTTGTAGCCGATGCCGTTGGTGCCCCACAGGTAGGGCACCGAGTGCAGGTTGTCGGCGTCGTTCTCCTGGAGGAACTTGAGCAGCACCGGGTCGAGGTTCTTCCAGTTCGGCAACTGCTCGCGGTCCAGTTTCAGAAAGGCCCCGGCTTTGACCTGACGGGCCAGGAAGTGGTTGGAAGGCACGACCACGTCGTAGCCGGTGCGACCGGCGAGCAACTTGCCTTCCAGGGTTTCGTTGGAGTCGAACACGTCGTAGATGACCTTGATACCGGTGCTGCCCTGAAAATCCGCCAGGGTGGTTTCACCGATGTAGTCGGTCCAGTTGTACACGCTGACACTGGGCTGGGCCTGGGCCACGGCGCTGACCAGCAGCGCCAGGGTTGCAGTTACGACTGTTTTCATGGGACGCATATCGACACCTTTTCGAATTGTTGTTTTCGATACTTGTTACAAGCTCGGGCTCAGACGCTGAGCAGCAGGAATTCGCGCTCCCAGGAGCTGATCACCCGTTTGAAGTTCTCGTGCTCGGCACGCTTGACCGCCACGTAGCCGCGGACGAACTTGCTGCCCAGGTACTGCTCGATGGTCGGGCAGTCTTCCATGTGCGCCAGGGCGTCTTCGATGGTGATCGGCAGGCGCAGGTTGCGCCGCTCGTAGGCGCGGCCCTGGACCGGAGCGCTGGGGTTGATCTTCTCGACCATGCCCAGGTAGCCGCACAGCAGGCTGGCGGCAATCGCCAGGTAAGGGTTGGCATCGGCGCCGGGCAGGCGGTTTTCCACGCGCATCGCCTCGGGGCTCGAGGTCGGTACGCGCAGGCCCACGGTGCGGTTCTCTTCGCCCCATTCGACGTTCACCGGCGCCGAGGTGTCGGGCAGGAAACGGCGGAACGAGTTGACGTTGGGGGCGAACATCGGCAGCACTTTGGGGATGTACTTTTGCAAGCCGCCGATGTGATGCAGAAACAGCTCGCTCATTTGCCCGTTGTCGTCGACGAAGATCGGCTTGCCGGTGGCGATGTCGACCACACTCTGGTGCAGGTGCATGGCGCTGCCCGGCTCGTCGCCCACTGGCTTGGCCATGAAGGTGGCGGTGACGTTGTGCTTGAGCGCCGCCTCGCGCATGGTGCGCTTGAACACGGTGATCTGGTCGGCAAGGTCGAGGGCGTCGCCGTGACGGAAGTTGATTTCCATCTGCGCCGGGCCGTCTTCGTGGATCAGCGTGTCGAGGTCCAGGCCCTGGGCTTCGCACCAGTCATAGACGTCTTCGAACAGCGGGTCGAATTCGTTGGCGGCATCGATCGAGAACGACTGGCGGCCGCTTTCGGCCCGGCCCGAACGGCCCAGTGGCGCCTGCAGCGGCAAGTCCGGGTCTTCGCAGCGCTGGGTCAGGTAGAACTCCATCTCCGGGGCGACGATGGGCTGCCAGCCCTTGTCGGTGTAGAGCTTGAGGACTTTCTTGAGCACGTTGCGCGGCGACAGCTCGATCGGGTTACCTTGCTTGTCGAAGGTGTCGTGGATCACCACGGCGGTCGGCTCGATGGCCCATGGCACCACGTACACCGCCGCCGAATCCGGGCGGCAGACCATGTCGATGTCGGCCGGATCGAGCAGGTCGTAGTAGATGTCGTCGTCGACAAAGTCCCCGGTTACCGTTTGCAGAAGCACACTTTCCGGCAGGCGCATGCCTCGTTCATGCAGGAACTTGTTGGTCGGTGCGATCTTGCCGCGGGCGATACCGGTCAGATCACTGACCACGCACTCGACTTCGGTAATCTTGTGTTCTTTCAGCCACGCAGACAGCTGATCGAAAGGGGCATTCATAAAGACCTCGTTGTTGGTTTTATCCACGCCAGGACCGGCAGTTGCGACCGGCTTGCCACCCAAGCGGCTTCCCCTGTAGCGCGTTGAGGTCTATCTTGGGTGACGCTTGCGCATTCGATCTATCCACTTTCAGCAAGACTAAAATGCACCAAAAGAGTGCATAAAGAGCAGCTCATGACAGCGTCAACGCCTTTGCGGGTTCAAGCTTTCAACACCGCCGATGTCACCGAACAGGTCCGTGCCACCCCGGGCTGGACCCAGCATTACCAACAGATGTCTCCCGGGCATTTCGCCGGCCAGCTGCGCTGCCTCGACCTGCAGGGCGTGGAGATCTACGAGGAGTGCATGAACACCCGGGTCGAGCAGAATTTCAGTGCGCCGGCCGGCTCCCTGGCGTTTTGTTTCGACCGCAACGATCACAGTCTTTACGTGCTCAATGGCGAAAGCCGCAACATCTGGATCACCCCGGAGAACTACCAGGAAGTGGCCGTGGTGTTCGGCCCGGAATTCGTCCAGC
Source organism: Pseudomonas sp. B21-009 (assembly GCF_024749345.1). Taxonomy (NCBI): domain Bacteria; kingdom Pseudomonadati; phylum Pseudomonadota; class Gammaproteobacteria; order Pseudomonadales; family Pseudomonadaceae; genus Pseudomonas; species Pseudomonas sp. B21-009. The sequence continues at coordinate 1,410,748 of NZ_CP087199.1, forward strand.
GCCACAGCCTGGACATCGCCCGCCTCGACGGGCTGTTCATGGCGCCGTTGAACTCGATGCAGAACGAGCTGTTCAGCCGCTGGCTGAGCGGCACCCTCACGCGCATCTCGCAGACCATCGACCCGCCAAGCCAGGACGCATTGGCCGCGCAGTTGCTGGAAGACTGCCTGTTCATCCTCGATAACGCGTGTATCTGCCTCGATCGCGGGGCGTTGTGGCGGCGTACCGAAGAGCGCGCAATCATGCGCAAGGTTGGCGAATGGGCGGCAGATTGCCCGGAAGAAACCCTCAATCTGCTTGAGCTTTCGCAGGTTGCCGGGGTGTCCCTGCGCCAGCTGCAGCACGCCTTCAAGACCTTCACCGGCATGGCCCCGGCGCAGTGGCTGCGCTTGCGCCGGCTCAACAGTGCACGGCGTGAATTGCTCAGTTGCACGCCCAGCGATACCACCGTCGCCGAAGTGGCCATGCATTGGTCGTTCTGGCACCTGGGACGGTTTTCCGACAGCTACCGCAAGCTGTTCAAGGAGCTGCCCAGCGAGACCCTGAAGCGCGTGGCGCTGTCAGTCAGATAGCCAGCAGTGGTAATGTTCGACCTACTAAATGAAGTCGATAGCCTGGAAAGACCATGCCAAGAGCCTCCCACCAAGACCTGCGTCGCGCGTTCCGCCAACTGCTTGCCTCACCTGCCTGCTACCACACCGCCTCCGTTTTCGACCCGATGTCGGCGCGCATTGCCGCTGACCTGGGCTTCGAGGTGGGGATCCTCGGCGGTTCGGTGGCCTCCCTGCAGGTGCTGGCCGCCCCTGACTTTGCCCTGATCAGCCTGAGCGAATTCGCCGAGCAGGCGACGCGGATCGGCCGGGTGGCGCAACTGCCGGTAATTGCCGACGCCGACCACGGCTATGGCAACGCGCTCAACGTGATGCGGACGGTGACCGAGCTTGAGCGTGCCGGGATTGCCGCGCTGACCATCGAGGACACCCTGCTGCCGGCCCAGTTCGGGCGCAAGTCCACCGACCTGATCAGCATCGCCGAAGGCGTCGGCAAGATCCGTGCGGCGCTGGAGGCGCGGGTTGACCCGGAGCTGTCGATCATTGCCCGCACCAACGCGGCGCTGATTGCCACCGAAGAAGTCATCGCCCGCACTGTGGCCTACCAGAACGCCGGCGCAGACGCCTTGTGCATTGTCGGTATCCGCGACTTCGAACACCTGGAGCAGATTGCCACGCACCTGAGCGTGCCGCTGATGCTGGTCACCTACGGCAACCCGCAACTGCATGATGATGCGCGCCTGGCCGAGCTGGGCGTGCGCATTGCCGTCGATGGTCATGGCGCCTACTTTGCCGCGATCAAGGCCACCTACGACTGCCTGCGCGAGCAGCGCGGCATCACCTGCAGCACCTCGGACCTGAGCGCCACCGAACTCACCCATACCTACACGCAACCGGACGACTACATCGTCTGGGCCCGCGAGTACATGGACGTCAACGAATAGGCCGCAAGGCTTAGTCAACGCAACAACTCTCTACAAATGGAAGCGAAACAATTCATGAAGAAATCTACAGGCGTACTCGGCCTCGCAGTGGCAGTGGCAGCGGTGTGCACCGCGGGTGCCTGGTACACCGGCAAGCAACTGCCAGGCGTGCTGGCAACCACCATCGCCGAATCCAACGCCCAGACCAAGCAGGCGCTGGTGGGTATGGACACCCTCGTGGAGCTTGAGCTGGTATCGCTGGACAGCCATCTGTTCAGCAGTACCGCCAAATACCGCCTCAAGGTAAAAAACCTGCAGGTTGGCGAAGACAGCAAAAGCTTCGAGCTGAATTTTGTCGACCAGATCGAACACGGGCCGTTGCCGCTGTCGCGGGTCAAGGCGCTGAAGCTGATGCCGGTCATGGCAGCCAGTCATTACAGCCTGGAAAAAGACGCGGCCACCGCCGACTGGTTCGCCCTGACCAAAGACGTTTCGCCGCTGCAAGGCCAGGTTGCCTACGGTTACGATCGCTCGATGGACAGCGCTTTCCAGGTGGCGCCGATCGAGTGGAGCAAGGACGGCTCGTCGCTGAAGTTCTCCGGCTTTGAAGTCACTGGCCACGGCAACGAAGGCGCCGAACACGTGCAGCTCACCGGCCAGTCGGGCGGCCTGAGCCTGAACCTGGTCGACCCTGACAGCAAAGTGCTGAAAGTCGAGATCAAGGGCCTGAGCCTGACCGGCGACATGACCAAGACGCCGTTCGGCTTCTATGTCGGCAAGATGGATATGGCCGTGGATGATACGGTCGCCACCTTCGGCGATGAGCAAAAGGTCCTGAAGCTCAAGGGCCTGGCGCAGAACAACGAGTACAAGAACGACGGCGACAAGCTCTCGGCACGCATGGAATACAAGGTTGGCGACATCAACTTTGACGGCAAGGCCATCGGTGCCGGCGAGATGGTCTGGAGCCTCAAACGTCTCGACATCCCGGCCATGCAGGCACTGATCGGCTGGTACCAGAGCCGCCTGCCTGAGTTCCAGCAGGCCGCTGCCGAAGGTGCAGGCATGCCGGACCTGGCGATGACCGAGGCTGAAACGGCCCAGGTGCGCAGCGATGTGCAGCGCCTGCTGGCAGCCAAGCCGCAGATCGCCCTGGAGAATCTGTCGTTCAAGACTGCCAATGGCGAAAGCCGTTTCAGCTTCAGCGTCGACCTGGCCAACCCGACCTCCCTGGAGCTGCCGCCCGAGGAGTTGTCCAAGCAGTTGATCACCCAACTGCAGAGCAAGATGTCGCTGTCCAAGCCGATGATCGGTGACCTGGCGACCCTGCAGGCTCAGTTCGAAGGCCAGACCGATGCTGCCATTGTTGCCCAGCAAGCGGCCCAGGCCGGGGAAATGGTCAGCATGATGGCGGTGCAGAGCCAGATGGCCAAGGTCGAGGGCAATGACATTGTTACCTCGCTGCACTATGCCGATGGCATGGTCGACTTCAACGGCCAGAAGATGACCGTTGAGCAGTTCGCCAGCGTGATCATGGCCAACGCCAGCGCAATGCAGGCGACCGGCGGTTGATGTTCAGGCCCGGGGCGCCCGCCCCGGGCTTGTTTCACTAAAAAAACCTTTTGAATTCATTCGATTATCTGTAGCCTTCGGCATCCTATAAAAACCCGAGGCCGCAGCTGGTCCGTGGTTCTGTGCGCAAGGCTGTTTTGCCCTGCCTGTGGAGCCTGTAGCCGATTTGCCAGGGCTCGGTGATACACTCGACTTACGCGCTCAAGCGCCTGCAGGTCCAGCGATCATGACCCAGATTTCCGAACGCCTTCTCGTCCAGGCTCACCTCGATGCCAAGCAGCCCACGCCGCTGACGCCCGAGCAAGAGGCCGACTACCGCGCCGCCATTGCCGCCGAACTCAAGGCGCAAAATGCGGTGCTGGTTGCCCACTACTATTGCGACCCGGTGATCCAGGCCCTGGCCGAGGAAACCGGTGGCTGCGTGTCCGACTCGCTGGAAATGGCCCGCTTCGGCAAGAACCACGCGGCCTCGACCGTGGTGGTCGCCGGGGTGCGCTTCATGGGCGAGACGGCCAAGATCCTCACTCCGGAAAAGCGCGTGCTGATGCCGACCCTCGAGGCGACCTGCTCGCTCGATCTCGGCTGCCCGGTAGATGAGTTCTCGGCGTTCTGCGACAAGCACCCCGAGCGCACCGTGGTGGTGTATGCCAACACCTCGGCGGCGGTCAAGGCCCGCGCCGACTGGGTAGTGACCTCAAGCTGCGCGCTGGAAATCGTCGAAAGCCTGATGGACAACGGCGAGACCATCATCTGGGGCCCGGACCAGCACCTGGGTCGCTATATCCAGAAACAGACCGGCGCCGACATGCTGCTGTGGGACGGTGCCTGCATCGTCCACGAAGAGTTCAAGTCGCGCCAACTGGCCGACATGAAGGCGCTGTACCCGGAGGCGGCAATCCTGGTGCATCCGGAGTCGCCCGAGGCGGTGATCGACCTGGCCGACGCAGTGGGCTCCACCAGCCAGCTGATTGCTGCGGCGCAGACCCTGCCGAACAAGACCTTCATCGTCGCCACCGACCGCGGCATCTTCTACAAGATGCAGCAGCTGTGCCCCGACAAGATCTTCATCGAAGCGCCTACCGCCGGTAACGGCGCGGCCTGCCGCAGCTGCGCGCATTGCCCGTGGATGGCGATGAATACCCTGGAGCGCACCTTGCAGTGCCTGCGGGAAGGCACTAACGAGATTTTCGTTGAGCCGGCGTTGATCCCCCAGGCGATCAAGCCGCTCAAGCGTATGCTCGACTTCACCCAGGCAGCGCGGATGAAGTTGTCCGGTAACGCCTGACGACGCCTTCGCGGGGCAAGCCCGCTCCTACCGTAGGAGCGGGCTTGCCCCGCGATGCTTAGCGCATCATGTCCTTGACCATCCGCTGTTGCTCCATCAGCTCGCGCTGACGCGCATCGATCTTCGACGCCAGGACGAAGTTGTTGCCGGCGCGCTGCTTGGCGTAGTCGAGCTGCTGCAGGGCCTGGTCGAAGTCGCCCACCAGGGCAAAGTATTCGGCGCGGGCCTGGTGCAGGCCGATGGTGTTGCCCGAAAGGCCACGTACTTCCGCCACGTCATACCAGACATCCGGGTCTTCAGGACGGTTCTTGAGTAGCGCATCCAGCGCCTTCTCTGCCTCGGCAGGGCGGTTCTGCTTGAGCAGCAGGTCGATGCGCGCCTGTTGCAGCGGGTAGTTGGCCGGGTACAGGCTGCGCATCCGCTCGACCCGTTGCTGGGCATCGGGCAGGCGGTTGTTGGTGATGTCCAGGTCGATCTGCGCCAGGTTGTAGGTGATGTCGTTGGGCGCCTTGGCCAGCAGCGGCTTGAGGTTCTCGCGCGCCTCGTTCAGGCGCCCGCCCTTGATCTGCGCCAGCGCCAGGCCGTAGCGGGCGGCGTCCATCTGCGGGTTTTCGTCGAGCTGGGCCTGGAAGCGCTTGGCGGCAAGGCCGGGGGTGCCTTCGTAGATCAGCGCCACCCGGGCACGAATCAGCTGGTAGCGCATGCTGTCTTCGGTGCCACCCTTGGGCGCCTGTTCGGCGCGGTTGCGGGTGTCGGCGATGCGCGATTCGGTAACCGGGTGAGTCAGGAGGAATTCCGGCGGCTTGGCGTCGTAGCGGTACTGGCGCATCAGGCGCTCGAACATGGTCGGCATGTTGCGCGGATCATAGCCGGCCTTCTCAAGGTTGAGGATACCGATGCGGTCGGCTTCCTGTTCGTTCTGTCGCGAGAAGCGCCGCTGCTCCTGGATGGCGGCCGCCTGGGTGCCGGCAATTGCGGCAATACCGGCATCACCGGCACCTGCCGCGGCGGCGACGATGCCGATCAGCAGCGCGCCCATCATCGGCAACTGCATGCGCTGCTGAGCCTCGACGCCGCGGGCGAAGTGGCGTTGCGACAAGTGCGCCAGTTCGTGGGCCAGTACCGAGGCGTATTCGCCTTCGGTCTGGGCATTGAGGAACAGCCCGCCGTTGACCCCGACGATCCCGCCGGGGGCGGCAAAGGCGTTGAGTTCGCGGCTGTCGATGAGGATGAACTCCAGGCGCCGGTCCTGCAACTGGCTGGTTTCGGCCAGGCGGTAGACGCTGGTTTCGACGTAATCCTTGAGCTGGGGATCGTTCAGTTGGTTGACATTGCCCCGCAGCAGGCTGAGCCAGGCGCGGCCCAGCTGGTGTTCCTGTTGCGGGGAGACAATGGCAGAACTGGCGTCGCCGAGTGACGGCAGGTCGTCGGCATGGCTGGGGAGCGCCATCAAACAGGCCAGCGTCAGCAGGGTAGGGCGCAGAAAATTCATGCACGAAGCTCTGGTCGACAAAGAACCTTACTGTAGCCCGCTCGCACGTTGGCGACCAGTGGCGGTATCCTACCGGGCTTGTTCAAAATGCTACCTGTGCCCGCATTCCTGCCTGGAGACCCCCATGAGCGAGACCCCGACCCATGACGCCGAACTCGACGCCAGCGGGCTGAACTGCCCGCTGCCGCTGCTCAAGGCGAAGATGGAGCTCAATCGCCTGGCCACTGGCGCGGTGCTCAAGGTGATTGCCACCGACGCCGGTTCCCAGCGCGACTTTCGCACTTTTGCCCGATTGGCCGGTCATACGCTGCTGCTCGAAGAGGCCGAGGCCGGTGTTTACACCTACTGGCTGAAGAAGGCCTGAGTTTTTTCTGTTAAAGGATCGTCAATGTTCAAGGTGCTTCGCGACTGGATGCAGCGCTACTTCTCCGATGAAGAAGCGGTGGTGCTGGCGGTCTTGCTGTTTCTGGCGTTCACCGCCGTCCTGACCCTCGGTGGCATGCTTGCGCCGGTGCTGGCGGGGATGGTTCTGGCGTTCCTGATGCAAGGCCTGGTCAACGCCCTGGAGCGCCTGCGGGTGCCCACGCGCTATGCGGTCGGGCTGGTGTTCATGCTGTTCATGGGCGCCCTGGCGGTGTTCCTGCTGGTGCTGGTGCCGCTGCTCTGGCACCAGCTGATCACCCTGTTCAACGAACTGCCGGGCATGCTCGGCAAGTGGCAGTCGCTGTTGTTGCTGTTGCCCGAGCGCTACCCGCACCTGGTCTCCGACGAGCAGGTGCTGCAGGCCATCGAGGTGATGCGCGGCGAGATCGGCAAGTTCGGCCAGTGGGCGCTGACCTTCTCGCTGTCGAGCCTGCCGCTGCTGGTCAACATCATGATCTACCTGGTGCTGGTGCCGATCCTGGTGTTCTTCTTTCTCAAGGACCGCGAGCAGATCGCCGATTGGGTCAGTGGCTACCTGCCCAAGGAGCGGGCGCTGATGACCCGGGTGGCCGAAGAAATGAACCGGCAGATCGCCAACTACATTCGCGGCAAGGGCATCGAGATTCTGATCTGTGGCGTGGCCACCTACATCGCCTTCATCAGCCTGGGGCTCAACTATGCGGCGTTGCTGGCCCTGCTGGTCGGCCTGTCGGTGGTGGTGCCCTACGTCGGCGCGGTGGTGGTGACCGTACCGGTAACCCTGATTGCGCTGTTCCAGTGGGGTTGGGGCGATCAGTTCATCTACCTGGTGGCGGTGTACGCGATCATTCAGGCCCTGGACGGCAACGTGCTGGTGCCGCTGCTGTTCTCCGAGGCGGTGAGCCTGCACCCGGTGGCGATCATCTGCGCGGTGCTGCTGTTTGGCGGGCTGTGGGGGTTCTGGGGGATCTTCTTTGCCATCCCCCTGGCGACCCTGTTCAAGGCCGTGCTGGATGCCTGGCCGCGGCGAGAGCCGGTGGTGGCGCCGCTGCTCTAAAAGCATCGCGGGGCAAGCCCGCTCCCACAGTGAGTGAAAGAACCTGTGGGAGCGGGCTTGCCCCGCGATTGGCTTATATTGCGTTCAGCGTCTGCGCCTCAGCCAGTACGGCATCGACATGCCCTGGCACCTTCACCCCACGCCAGGCCTTGCGCAGCACGCCGTCCTTGTCGATCAGGAAGGTGCTGCGGTCCACGCCCAGGTATTCCTTGCCGTAGAGTTTCTTCAGCTTGATCACGTCGAACAGCTGGCACAGGGCTTCGTCCTTGTCGCTGATCAGCTCGAAGGGGAAGGCCTGCTTGGCCTTGAAGTTCTCGTGGGACTTGATGCCATCACGCGATACGCCGAACACCTGGGTGTTGGCCGCTGCAAAGGCTGCATGCTGGTCACGGAAACCCTGGCCTTCGGTGGTGCACCCCGGGGTGCTGTCCTTGGGATAGAAGTACAGCACCACCTGCTGGCCTTTAAGCCCGGCCAGGCTGACGGTCTGGCCGCTGGTGGCCTGGGCCTCAAAATGGGCGACGGGTTGGTCGAGTTCAACGGCCATGAAAAGCTTCCTTACATCGGGTTCTGTGGGCGCCACGGTTCGATCAGCGCATCCAGGTTCAGCGCATCGGAGAAGTCCAGGAACTGGTCACGCAGCCAGCTGATCTGGGTACCTGCCGGCAGGGTCACGGTAAAGGTGGCGTTGAGCATGGTGCCGCCGGTCTGCGGGGCCTGGTAGGTGTCGCAGGTGAGGTTCTCCAGCTCCACATGGTGGTCGATGAAGAACTGGCACAGCTCGTTGATGATGTCCGGGCGGTAGGCGGCGCTGACATAGGCCACGTACGGCAGCGACAGCGGGCGCACTTCGAGCTCGGCGCTGCGCACCACGTTGACGGTGAAGGTGTGCTTCTTGGCCAGGCCCGGCAGGGCGCCTTCGAAGCGCGCCAGGGCGTCCCAGCTGCCGGCGACCTGCAGGACCAGGGCACTGCACTCGCCGTGGCGGGTCAGGCGCGAGGTGACGACCGAGCAACGATTGTCGTTGCTGGCCCGGCACAGGATGTTGGTCAGTTCCATGGGATTGGCACCCAGGGCGCTGATGACAAGGAATTGTTCGCGAACGGTGGGGGTGGACATGCAGCATTCCTAAAGCGATGAGCGGTCGGTACCTGACGTGGCAAAAAGGCCGGTAGGCAGGCGCCCGGGGCTCAGGATCGAGCCTTGCGGCGCTGGCTACGCGCATTGTCGGCAGCCCGGCGGGCCACTATGTACCGATCAAAGACAGAAGGGTAGCGAAAATGGCCGCCGAGGGGAATGCTCCGCCCGCCTGCTTCGCTTGTGCAAGGCCGATGGCGCCAGTACCATTACCGCTCTCTTTTTCCGGCAGGAGCAGTTTCATGATTGCGGGCAGTATGGTGGCATTGGTCACACCCATGGATGCACAAGGGCGTCTTGATTGGGACAGCCTCAGCAAACTCGTGGACTTCCACCTGGAAAACGGCACCCACGCCATCGTTGCCGTCGGTACTACCGGCGAGTCGGCGACCCTGGATGTCAATGAGCACATTGAAGTCATCAAGGCGGTGGTCAAGCAGGTCAATGGCCGTATCCCGGTGATCGCCGGCACCGGCGCCAACTCCACCAGCGAAGCCGTGCACCTGACCCGCAACGCCAAGGAAGCCGGCGCCGATGCCTGCCTGCTGGTGGTGCCGTACTACAACAAGCCGACCCAGGAAGGCCTGTACCAGCACTTCAAGCACATTGCCGAAGCCGTCGACATCCCGCAGATTCTCTACAACGTCCCTGGCCGCACCTCCTGCGACATGCAGGCCGAGACCGTGATCCGTTTGTCGAGCGTGCCGAACATCATCGGCATCAAAGAGGCCACCGGCGACCTCAAGCGCGCCAAGGCCATCCTTGACGGCGTCAGCAAGGACTTCATCGTCCTGTCCGGCGATGACCCGACCGCTGTCGAGCTGATCCTGCTGGGCGGCAAGGGCAACATTTCCGTGACCGCCAACGTCGCCCCGCGAGAAATGGCCGATCTGTGCGAAGCCGCCCTTGAGGGCAATGCCCAAAAGGCTCGCGCAATCAACGAACAACTGATGCCGCTGCACAAGGACCTGTTCATCGAAGCCAACCCGATTCCGGTGAAGTGGGCTTTGGTCGAAATGGGCCTGATGCACAAAGGCATCCGCCTGCCACTGACCTGGCTGAGCGAATCCTGTCACGATACGGTACGCCAGGCGATGCGCCAGTGCGGCCTGAAGTTTTAATTGAGGACGTACACCGCATGAAGCGATTGGCTGGTCTTTCCGCCCTTGCCTTGATCATCTCCAGTACCAGCGGTTGCGGCTGGCTCTGGGGCGAAGAGGGTTACTTCCGTGACCGTGGCAGCGATTATCTGGAGGCCACCCAGAAGCCGCCAATGCAGCTGCCACCGGACGTCAGCAGCGCCAAGCGGCTCGACCCGCTGCTGCCGATCCCGCGCAACGTCGCCGACGACAACGTCAAGGGCGAATTCGAAGTGCCGCGTCCGCTGCCGTTGAACGCCGCGGCCGACATCAGCGATTTCAGCCTGCAGAAGAGCGGCAGCTCGCGTTGGGTGCTGGCCCAGCGCTCGCCGGCCGAAGTCTGGCCGGTGGCCCGTCAGTTCTTTGAAGACAACGGCTTCCGGATTGCCGAAGAGCGTCCGCAAACCGGCGAGTTCAACACCACCTGGCAGCGCTTCGACGAGCTCTCGGCATCCATGGCCAAGCGCCTGGGCAGTGCCTCGAGCAGCAGCGACAACGAAGTCCGTGCGCGCATCCGCATCGAGCCGGGCGTGCAGCGCAACACCAGTGAAGTCTACGTCGTGACCGTCGAACGCCCGGCCGGCAGCACTGCCGAGCAGGAATTCCCGGCACGTTCGGCCAACACCGGTGTCGATGCCATCCTGGTCGACGAAATGCTCGCCAGCATGACCCGCAGCGCCGAGAAGGGCGGTTCGGTGTCGTTGCTTGCCGCCCGCGACTTCGATACCCCGAGCCGCGTCAGCCTCAGCGAAGACGGCAGCGGCAACCCGGTACTGAACCTGGGCGCCGACCTCGATCGCGCCTGGTCCAGCGTTGGCCGTGCCCTGGAGCAGGGCGAATGGCGTGTTGAAGACATCAACCGCAGCCTGGGCCTGTACTACATCAACCTTGCCGAGAAAGCCGAGACCAAAGAGCAGCCAGGCTTCTTCAGCCGCCTGTTCGGCAGTGCGCCGAGCAAGGAAGAGCGTGAAGCCCGTGCCGAGCGCTACCAGGTTCGCCTGAGCAAGGTGGGCGAAAGCGTCCAGGTCACCGTCGAGAAGAACATCAACACCGTGGCCCCGGCAGACGTTGCCCGCCGCGTGCTGAGCGTGATTCAGGACAACCTGGGTTAAGTGCGCTTCGCCGTACTTGGAAGTGGAAGCCAGGGAAATGGCACGCTGATCGCCAGTGGCAATACCTTGCTGCTGGTCGATTGCGGCTTTTCCCTGCGTGAAACCGAGCGGCGCCTGGCGCTGCTCGGCGTTTCTGCGGCGCAATTGAGCGCGGTGCTGGTCACCCACGAACATGCCGACCACGTGCATGGGGTCGGGTTGCTGTCGCGGCGCTACAATGTACCGGTCTACCTCAGTCGCGGCACCTTGCGCGGCATGCGCAAGCCGGTCGAGGCCGCAGGCTTCCTGGCCGCCAACGACACCTTGCAGCTGGGCGACCTGAGCGTTACCGCCGTCGGCGTCACTCACGACGCGCTGGAGCCGCTGCAGTACGTGTTTGGCGATGGCAGCCGGCGCTTTGGCGTGCTGACCGACCTGGGCTCGTATGATACGGCCCTGCTCAGCAGCTACCAGGGCCTGGACGCCCTGCTGATCGAGGCCAACCACTGTCGCGACCTGCTCGGACGCGGGCCGTACCCGATGTTTTTGAAGCAGCGGGTGGGTGGCGACTACGGACATTTGAACAACCATCAGGCCGCGCGCCTGGTGTCGGAGCTGGACTGGCAGAACCTGCAACACCTGGTGCTGGCCCATCTCAGCAGCAAGAACAACCAGCCACAGCTGGCCCGGCAATGCTTCGTCGATACCCTCGGCTGCGACCCGGACTGGCTGCAAGTGGCCAATCAGGATTCCGGGCTCGACTGGCGTGAAATCGCCTAGCCCATCATTTAGCAAGCGGAGCCCATCATGGAAAAACGTGAAGAACTCTACCGCGGCAAAGCCAAGTCGGTTTACAAGACCGACGACGCTGACCGCTTGATCCTGCTGTTTCGCAACGACACCTCGGCGTTCGACGGCAAGCGCATCGAACAGCTCGACCGCAAGGGCATGGTGAACAACAAGTTCAACGCCTTCATCATGCAAAAGCTTGAAGAAGCCGGCATCCCGACCCAGTTCGACAAACTGCTGGGCGACAACGAATGCCTGGTCAAGAAGCTCGACATGATCCCGGTCGAATGCGTCGTGCGCAACTACGCCGCCGGCAGCCTGGTCAAGCGCCTGGGCGTCGAAGAAGGCATGAAGCTCACCCCGCACACCTTCGAGCTGTTCCTCAAGGACGACGCCAAGGGCGACCCGTTCATCAACGAATCCCACGTCGTGGCCTTCGGTTGGGGCACCGCCGAGCAACTGGCGAAGATGAAAGAGCTGTCGCTCAAGGTCAACGACGTGCTGAACAAGCTGTTCGACGACGCCGGCCTGCTGCTGGTGGACTTCAAGCTCGAGTTTGGCGTATTCCACGGCGAGATCGTCCTCGGTGACGAGTTCAGCCCGGACGGCTGCCGCCTGTGGGACAAAGAAACCCGCAAGAAAATGGACAAGGACCGCTTCCGCCAGGGTCTGGGCGACGTTATCGAAGCCTACGAAGAAGTTGCCAAACGCCTGGGCGTGCCGCTGTAACCGGCAAGTTCACGCAAGCGCCTGATACCACGCGAATTTTTTTCGCAAACAGGCTTTGCCTTTCGGCAAACTGCTGGTATCATGCGCGCCACTGGAGAGATGCCGGAGTGGCCGAACGGGACGGATTCGAAATCCGTTGTACTGGCAACAGTACCTAGGGTTCAAATCCCTATCTCTCCGCCATACAAGAGAAAACCCCTGAATCGCAAGATTCAGGGGTTTTTTCGTTTCTGCCTATTAATAAGTTCCAGATCACACAGATAACAAAAAGCCCCGCATTGCGGGGCTTTTGGTCACATGAGGCCGCATCAGGGCCGGCACACCAACCGCTGACGCTCATAGTTCAACGCCTTGTCCCGCTCCGGCAGGCTATACGGCGCTGTGCACTGGCGCTCGCCCCACTTGATGGTCAGGCTGCCCTGGTCTTCTTCCAGCAACACCAGCGCCTTGCCGTTGGGGTCGGAAATTGCCAGTTGCTTGCCGCTGGCGTCTTCCAGCGAGGCGCCGAACGGGATCATCGCGCCCTGTTCGTCGAACAGCTCGAACTGCACCCGCCGCCCGCTCTTGCCGGTGTAGCGGGCCACCACCACGGCGCCGCGGCGCGGTACCAGTTGCTGGGTGGCGTTGTCGATTTCGATGTCGCCGCCCAGTTCGCGGGTGTCCAGGCTGATCCAGTTGACCCGGTATGGTTGCGCGTTGGGGATCACCGCGTAGCCGTTGCGCCCGGTTTCGACGCCGCTGTAGCTGCTGATCTTGGCGCCCTTGACGCCCGGCACCTGGGCCAGGGCGAAGGTTTCGCCGACGGTCTGGCCGAGGTTGATGCCGCCTTGGTGGGCAACCACCGAGCCCGACACGTTGAGGTTCTGCGAGTCGTAGCCGCGGCCCTGGCTGTAGCCCAGGGTGATGTCGGCCACCGAGGTGCGGGTGTTGAGGTTGGCCGAAGCGGAGTTGCCGCCGGAGCTGCTGTTGCCGCCCTGGACCGAATAGAAGGTGTCGCTGGTCTCGGACAGGTAGCCGTTGACGCCAACCTGGGTGCTGTCGCCGCCTTTTTGTGTGCTGGTGGTGATGAACGCACGCGGCGCCCGGGCGCGGCTGCCCAGCGGGAAGGACACGGACAGGTTGAACTGGGTATCGCTGCTGGAGCCGCCGTAGCCGTCGCCCAAATCCTTGGTGCGGGTGACGCCGAGGTTGTAGCTGGCTTCGCCCCAGTTGTTGCTGTAGCCGGCCGAAAAGCTCTGCGAGCCGCCGCGGTTCCAGTAGCGCTGGTCGCTGGCGTTGACGTACAGGCTGCCCAGTTCGCGGTTGCGGCCCATGCTCTGGTTGATGGTCAGGTCGGTGCGGGTCTTGGAGTTGCCCGTGCGCCGCTCCAGGTCGCTGCTCAAGTCCTGGACATGGTCGGTCAGGGTGCGGAAACCTTCGGTGGAGTAGCGGTACGCGGCCAGGGTGAAGTTGGTGTCGGTGCCGGTGAAGGTCTTGGCGTAGAGGGCACGCACACTGTTGCCCTGGGTGGTTTGCCCCAGTGCGCGGCTGCTCGAATGGGTGACGTCGAACGACACCGCGCCCAGCGAAGTGTTCTTGCCGGCGCCCAGCGACAGCGCCTTGTAGTTGTCGCTGGCCTGTACACCGATGATCCCGGTGAGGCTGCTGCTGATACCGTAGGCCAGGGTGCTGCTGAGGATGTTCGGGGTGGCCATGCCGTCGGTGTTGCTGTTGAACTGGCCGGCCGAGACGCTGTATTTGACCTGGCCTTCACGGACCATGATCGGCAGGCTGGAGAACGCCTGGGTGGTCACCCGACGGCGGCCGTCAGCCTCGACGATAGTGATTTGCAGGTCGCCGTTGGAGCCGGACGGGTAGATGTCGCTGATCTCGAACGGCCCTGGCGGCACGCTGGCGGTGTACAGGATGTAGTTGTTCTGGCGGATCTCGACGGTGGCGTTGGTCTGCGCTACGCCACGGATGATCGGCGCGTAGCCGCGTTCGCTGTCGGCGCGCATGCCTTCGTCGGAGGCAAGCTTCACACCGCGATAGCGCACGCTGTCGAACAGGTCGGTGTCACTGAAGATATCCCCGGCGCTGAACTGGCCCTTGAGGGCCGTGACGTCATGCTGCAGGTAGCTGCGGTTGCTCTTGAAGGTGCTCGGGCGACCGGTGCTGCTGGTGAAGTTCGACTCGTTACGCAAGCGCCAGGCACCGAGGTTGATGCCGTTGCGCAGGCCGAGGTTATTGGCGATGCGCGTGTCGGCATCGCCGGCGCTGCGGCTGCTGTTGTACTGGTAGTTGATGAACGCCGCCGGCACACCGTCATCCCACAGCGCCGGGTCGACGTAGCCACGGATACCGCGCTGCATTGCCACTTGCGGCACGCTGGCCGCCAGTTGCAGGCGCGCGGCGTCATAGCGCAGGCTGGCCTGGTCGATCAGGCTGGGCAGGTCGTAGCAGCTTTGCGGGGTGTCCGGGTCGAACTTGCCCTGGGCCTGCAGTTTGTTCAGGTCGATGCCCAGCTGTTGCAGCAACTCCAGGGTCAGGCACGGTTCGACGCGGCCGGTGGCCGGGTTGCGGTTGAAGTCGATGTCACGCCGGCCCACCAATACTTCGTTGCTGTACAGGTCGACCCGGTAGTTGCCCGGCAATACGCTGTTGGCCGACAGCAGCAGTTGCAGGTCGACCGACGAAGGTGCGCCTTGCAGGAAGGTGGTGTTGAAGGCTTCCAGTTGTTGCGCATCGCTGGTGTCCTGCGCGGCCAGCACCGGCATCGCGCCAAGCACGGCCAGCGACAGGGCGCTCAACTTCCACAGGCGGGCAGTTGCAGACTGAGCGCGCGCAGGTTGGCCGGCGCAATGAGTTGGCCTGTTACCGGAAGATAAAGACATGCGAAGGAACCTTGTATCCCGAATAACGACTGGGCGCGGCGAGGGGCGCAGTTACGCGCAGGCTTAACGCCTGGGCATTAACCGTTATTGTTTGCCCGGCGCTTGGGCAGCGGTACTTGCCTGGCCGCTGGACAGTGTCGTGGTGTATTGGTTTTGCGCACCGTAATCGTTGATGCTGGAAAAACTCAGGCGCACGTTGTTATCGCTACCCAGGGTTTTAACCGGAAATGTCTTTACTTCACCCGGCGCGACCATGGTTGAGTCCGCTGCCAGTTCGCTAAGTTTGCCCGCCTCAAGTTTTATATCCGCCATCGAGACGTGATAAAGGCTCGGGTTATTGACCTGCAGCAGGGTCTTGCCGCTGTGGCGCAGCAGTTGCCATTGCAGTTCGGTCGGCGCCATCAGGGCGTTGCCAGGCAAGCCTGCGGGGCGGAAGAAAATCTTGATGCGCTGGCGCACGGCCAGTTGCAGGGTGTTGGCGGCGGCGGCGGCCTGAGGGATTTCCTGGACGTTGAGCCAGACCACCGACTCTTTGTCCGCAGGCATCCCGGCACCTTCGTACAGCACTCGCAGCAACTGCTGTTCACGGGCGAACACCCGTGCCAGTGGCGGGGTTACGGCAAAGGGCACGCTGCGCTGGGCATCGCTGTCGTCGACCCAGGATTGAATCAGCACGTCCTGGTTGCCATTGCGCACGGTGACGTTGGCTTCCTTGTGGTTGCCATCAAAGACAATCCGCGTGGCACTCAGAGAAATACTGGCCATGGCCTGGCCGGCCATGAGCATGCCGAGCAGCCCCAGGCATGCGGGAATAGAACGACGCAACATGGTCTGTACCGTTTGATTCAGGGGTTTTGCTTCAGGGCCAATGGCGAGGCCGGGCGGCCTCGCACAAAGCAGTTCAGGCGCTACGACTTATTCGTATTGCAGGATGAACGGCAGGGTGGCGTCACCGCGACCGGCGGTGGCAGTGCCCGCTGCGCCAGTGGTGACGTAGGCGGCGGAGAAGTTGAGGATCGCGTCGCCACCGGCAGCGCCGGTACCGTGCATGTCGCTCTGGATCATGGCGGTGGTTTTCGAGCTCAGGTCGATCAGCGCGCCGTTGCTGTCGAGCAGGGCGATACCGACGTTGGCTGCAGTGCCGGTGCCTTTGGTCAGGGCCAGGACTTTCTTGCCGGTGACCAGGCCCGAACCGCCGCTGGCGGCGTCAAAGATCATCGAGACTTTGGTGCCCAGGTTGCAGTTGACGTTGAGGTTGAAGTCTTTACCGGTGACACGGCCCGAGGACGGGCTTTCAGCGGTGCCCATGTCCTTGATCGATACAGTGCCCATGTCCACGGAGATCACGCGATCAGCGTTGGCGCCGTCAACCGAGCAGGCGTCGTTGTTGATCACGCCGGTGAAGGTGATCTTGCCGCTGCCACCTTGAACAGGCGTCGTTTCTGCTGCCAGGGCAGCGCCGGACGCTGCAAGTACGGACAGAGTGATAAGGGCCAGGGAGAACTTCTTCATGGTGATGTCCATTTGTATTGGTTGGAAAGTGCTGCATGAAAATGCCAATACACAATAGAACGGGGGGTGTTTGCCGAACATCAGACGATTCTTATAAGGTTTGAGCCCAGGTGGGGCGGGCGTTCTGGCAACAAAGTCTTTATCGGTTCCTGACCTTGTTGCCGGGAAACTTAGTTAAAGATACTGCGCTCCAGGCAATAAGCCAGTAAGTCCTGGTCGCTATTAACATCAAGTTTGCGCATGGCCGAAATCTTTTGCGCGCTGATGGTCTTGGCACTTCGGTTCTGGCTGCGGGCAATATCACTGACACTTTTACCGGCGACAAACAGTCGCAGTATTTCAAACTCTTTGGGTGACAGTGTGGCAAACCGGTCCTCGATCGCCGCGGTGGTTTCGATGACCGAGGTTTTTGCAGGTTCCAGGCTGCGGTACTGGCTTTGCTGGGCCACGGCCTTGAGCGCCAACTGGATTTCGGTGTGCAACTGGCTCTTCTGGATCACCCCGACCACGCCCAGCTCATGCAGGCGGGTGAGAATCAGGTGGTTGGAGATCATCGTCAGGATCAACACCTGCAAATGCGGAAAGTGCCGCTTCAGGTAATCGACCAGTTTCAGGCCGTCGCCATAGGGCGAATCGGCCGGCATGTTGTAGTCGGTGATCACCAGGTCCACCGGTTGCTGTTCGAGCAGCTCGATCAGGCCTTTTGAGCACACGGCTTCGCCGACCACGCAAAAACGTTCGTCACGTTCTACCAGTTCGCGCACACCGAGCAGCACGATCGGGTGATCGTCCGCGATGATGACTTTGAGTTTGTCCATAGTGGCTGTCCGTAGTACCGGTATAGAAGGTTAGGGGGTGTCCATACGGCCGCAGGTAAGCCTGATTGTTGTTACTCGAGCGCATCCACAACAGCGGCAAGCCGGCTCAGTATCTGCTGCACTTCAAGGCGCAGTGAGGCATTCAGCACCGCACCAGCCAGGCGGCACTCAAGCGCCGTACAGTGCTCGGCCAGCTCACTGGCCTGTACCGCGCCCAGGGCGCCGGCGATGCTGTGCAGCCTTTGCGCGACGATTCTAGCGTCACTTTGCTCCAGCGCGCAGCGGATCAGTTGCAGGTCATCGCGCATGGTGGTGATGAACAGCGGGCGCATCCGCTCTGAAAGCTGCAGGCTATCGGTGGCCGGGGCGGCGGCGGGGGCGGTGAGGGTGTCTGGCTCGACCCGCGTCGCTGCATTCTGCAAAGCCGGGCGGCAGAGCTTGAGCAGGTGGCCGCGCAGGGTCTGCAGGCTCAGCGGCTTGACGATCCAGGCGTTCATGCCGACGGCGATGCAGCGCATACCCTCTTCGCGCATGGCGTTGGCAGTGACGCCGATGATCGGCAGTTGCGGGTCATGCTCGCGCAGGGTGCGGGCCAGCTCATAGCCGTTCATGACCGGCATGTTGACGTCGGTCAGCACCAGGTCAAAGACCTCGGGCTGCCACAGGTGCAGGGCCTGTTCGCCGTTGCTGGCGACCACCGCGGTGCAGCCCAGGGCCTCGAGCTGTTCCTTGATGATCGCCTGGTTGATCGGGTTGTCTTCGGCCACCAGGATGCGCAGTTGCAGATTGTCGGTCTGCTGCTGCGCGGCCTGCTGCGATGCCTGCGGCGTGCCCAGGCGGGCCATGCCCACCGCGTCGGCGATGGCGCGCAGGTTGTGCAGGTCGACATTCCAGCCCTGCCCGGTGTATTCCGGCGGGTTGCGCCCACCGGCCGTGCACAGCACCCGTGGCCCCGGCCAGGCTGGAGCGTTGGTCGCCGGCAAGGCATCGACCAGTACCGCCGGCGCATGCTTGGCTTCCAGCGGTTGGGGGGCTAGGGCGGCGTGTACGCCGAGGCGGACAAGCCAGTCGACCAACGATTGCGCCAGCTCCTGTACCGGGGCGCGCACATAAACCGGGATCGACGCGGCTGCAGCTGGCGCGCTGCCGACGGCTTGGCCTGCCAGCACCGGCAAGCTCATGCGCAGGGCAAAGCTGCTGCCCAGCCCCGGTTCGCTGACCACTTTCAGTTGTCCGCCCATCATTTCGCTAAGCCACCAGCAGATCGGCAGGCCCAGGCCTGCGCCACCTTCGCTGCAGGCGTCCTGCACCTGGTAGAACAGCTCGAACAGTTTGGCCTGCTGCGCCGTGGAGATGCCGATGCCGGTGTCGGTGACCTGCCACTCCAGGTTGACCTTGTCATCTTCTCGCGCCAGCACCCGGGTGCGCAGGACCACGCGCCCGGTGTCGGTGAATTTGATGGCATTGCTCAACAGGTTGTTGAGGATCTGCCGAATGCGCATCGGGTCGCCGAGCAGGCGCTCGGGCAGCGCGGCGTCGGTGCAGGCATAGAGCTGCAGGCCCTTGCGCTGGGCGAAGGCGGCATAGGTGTGCAGGGTGTCTTCGATCAGGTCCAGGGGGCAGAACTCGATGGACTCGATCGCCATCTGCCCGGATTCGATCTTCGACACGTCGAGCACGTCGCTGATCAGCTGGAACAAGGTGGCCGAGGAGCGCTGAATGGTCTGCAGGTATTCCTGCTGGCGCGGCTCCAGGCGAGTCAGGCCGAGCAGTTCGAGGGTGCCGAGCACGCCGTACAGCGGGGTGCGGATTTCATGGCTCATGGTCGCCAGGAACAGGGTCTTGGCTTCGTTGGCGGCATCGGCGGCGCGCCGCGCTTCTTCCAGGGCCGTGGCATCTTCAATATGCCGGGTGACGTCGTTGAAGGCATACAGGCGCACATCCTGGCCCTGGTAGCGGGTCGAGACAAAACCTACCTGCAGGTGCCGGCCGTCGATTTCCAGGTAGGTCTCACCCGTCTCGCCCTGGTCGGTGCGCCGCTCCAGGGCGCTGATCAGCTTGGCGCTGCCTGGCGACTGTTGGGCCCGCTGGTTTTCCATCAGCACCTGGTTGTCGGCGCGGCGCACCACGCACAGGCCGGTGGGCGCGGTATCGATTACCACGCGGCTGAAGGCTTCGCTTTCGGCGATGCTGGCATGCGCCTGGCGCGCCGGCAGGATCACCTGGCGGCGGTACCAGCGGTTGGCACCCCAGCCCATGGCGACCAGCGCGAGCAGCGCGGCGCCAAGGCTGCTCAGCGGCCACAGGGCATAGCGAAAGAAGCTGCGGTAGTTGAGGGCATAGACTGCCGTCCACGTCGGTCCATTGTGGTTGACCAGCTTGAACACCAGGCCTTCGGGCTTGAAGTTGATCCCCTCATGCAGCGGCGATTCTGGCCACAACGCGCCAATCAGCACCTGGCCGGAAGGCGCCACCAGGGTGAAGTGGTCATAGATCGACCATTCCATGGTGCGTTCGTAGTCATTGGCCTGGGACAAATCGAGAATGCTGGCGATCATCACCCGGGTGTCGGCGCCCTTGATGTGGATTTCGTCCGCGGCCAGCTGGATGCCGATGTACGCCAGCATGCGCGCCGGGCCCGGGCTGGCGGCGCTTGGGCCATAGTGTTGCCAGCAGACTTCACCTTCGCGCAGCAACTGATGGTCGCGCGGCAGGCGATCGATCACGCTACGGATCATGTCGATGAAGCTTTCGTTGTGCGGTACGGTCTTGGCCCCTGCATGGCCTGCGGCCGGCACGGTGATGTCGAAGTTGCCGTGCTGGTTGAACAGGAACACATGCGGCGACTGGTAGTGCGAGGTCGACCAGAACGTGCTGTAAAAGGTCGCCAGGTGCACGCCAAGGGAGAAGATCTTGGCGTGTTCGCTGGCGGCGATTTTCTCTGGGTCGATTTTGGCGCTAAAGGGCATGGAGTAGGAAAACTCCTGGCCCTGGTAAATATTCGGGCCTTCTTCCGGCAAGGCTTTGAGCAAGCGCACCTGGGCATTCTCGTCCTTGAGCAACTCGCCCTGATGGCTGCGCTGGGCCAGGCTGCGCAAGAACACTTCCTGCTCGCGGATGTTTTCCATCAGCCGGGCAAAGTGAAAGCGCACGGTGTCGTGCTGCTCTTCGATCAGGCGCTGAAACGACCAGTAGCTGGTGCCGACCAACAGTAAAGCCAGGCCAAGCAACACCATCAACCCTTTGTTCAGACGCAACGAACTGCGGGTGAGTTTTTCCAGCAGGGCGTTGTCGTGCTTCATCAGGAACTTCCGCAGTATCGGTAATGGTGACTGGATGGAGTGTACCTCTGCTGGCAGTTCAAGGGCGCTGCGGCCACTCAATAGAAGGTGGCCGGCCCGTCATTGGTGAGCAGTTGCTGGAACTGCTCGGACGACACCGCGTGGGAAATCAGAAACCCCTGGGCCTGGTTGCAGTCGATCTTGCGCAACAGGGCCAGCTCCTGGGGCGTCTCGACCCCTTCGGCGACCACCGTAAGCCCCAGCTTGCGGCCCAGGGCGACGATGCTGGTCAGCGCCGAGGTCATGCTTTCGTTTTCGTGGCAGCCCTGGACCAGGGCGCGGTCGATCTTGAGCTCGGTGAACGGCGTCGAAACCAGGTTCATGTACGAGCTGTAGCCCTTGCCGAAGTCATCCTGGGACAGGCCGAAGCCCTTGATGCGCAGGCGGCAGGCGCCGGCGTAAAAGTTACTGATGTCCTGGGGCACCGAGCACTCCATCAGCTCGAAGCAGATCTTGCCGGGGATGCCCTGGTGGTGCAGGACGAACTCCAGCAGGCGGTCGGCCAGGTCATGGCTGTTGAGCAGGTGGGTCGGCAGGTTGATCGATACCGGAATGTCATACCCCTGCTGGCGCCAGCGCGCCTGGGCATGGATCGCCTGCTTGAGCATCAGCCACAGCAGGCGCTCTTCCAGTTCGAAGGTCTTGAACGCCGGCAGGAACGCGCCGGGCAGCAGCACGCCTTGCTCCGGGTGCATCCAGCGCACCAGGGCTTCAGCGGCAACGATGCGGCCATTGCTGAGGGATTTTTTCGGCTGGAACCAGGCCTGGAACTGGCCGTTGCTCAGCCCATGGATAAGCGCTTGGTAGTCGAACTGCGCCACCGCCGGCGGCACCGGCGGTGCGCTGCGGTTCTTGCCGTTGAGCTGATCGGTGAGGTTGCGCAGGGCATCGGGCTTGACCGGCTTGGAGAGCAGGCCGATCACTTCGACGCCAAGGTTTTTGGCCACCAGGCTTGCAGCCATGAGCATGCGCTTGGAGGCGGCGCTCATGATTGCCAGGTCCGGTTTGCTGCGCAGCCTGGCCAGGCCCTGGATGAACTGCACGCCGTCCATGCCGGGCATCAGCAGGTCGGTCAGCACCAGGTCGAAGTCACGCCGCTGCAGGTGTTCCAGCGCTTCCTTGCCGTCCTGGGCCGCTTCGAAATGGAAATCGCCCAATTCGCTGAACAGGTGCTGCAAGTACATGTGCTGGAACGGGTGGTCCTCGACGATCAAGATGTTATAGGGCTTCATTAGAGGTCTCTTGATAAGGCGCCAGATAGTTGAACAAGGCCCGCAGCGCGAAAGGCTTGACCAGGCAATGATTCATTCCGGCTGCAAGGCATAGTTCGGCTTCGCCGCGCATGGCATTGGCCGTCGCTCCGATGATCGGGATCGAGCAGCCTTGGCGGCGCAGTTCTCTGGCCAGTTCGTAGCCATTGAGTTTGGGCATGTTCACATCGGTCAAGACCACGTCGAAGTGCCCGCTTTTCCACAATTGCAGGGCCTCGATACCGTCCCCCGCCAACTCGACGGTGCAGCCGAGCTCTTCGAGCTGATCACGCAGGATCAACTGGTTGATGATGTTGTCTTCGGCCACCAGGATGTGCAGCTCGAGTTTCTGCATTTCGCGCTTTTGCGGGTCATCGGTACGGGCGATCCACAGCCCCTGGGCCTGGCGGATGGCCTGGTAAAGAGCACTGAGGTGGTTGAGGTTGACCTGCCAGCGGCCGTCTTCCAGTTGCGGCTCGCAGCAGCCATGGGCGCTGGCCAGGATCAGTGGCCCGCTCCAGTCGGCCACCAGCGCTTGCTCGGCGCTGCCGGGGTGCAGCTCGAGCAGCAGGTGGCCGCTGGCGGCATCCGCCGGCGTTGGCCGCCCGACCTGGGCCCGGGCGCCCCAGCGGCGTAGCCAGCCGCTGATCGACTGCGCCAGCTCGCGAATCGGCGAGACTACGTAGATGGTCTCGGGCAACAGGTTGCCCTGGGCCGGCAGGTCGCTGCTGGCCGAGGCTTCTTCCAGTGGCAGGGTCAGGGTGAAACTGCTGCCCAGGCCCAGTTCGCTGACCATGCGCAACTGGCCGTTCATCAACTGGGTCAGGCGCTGGCAGATCGGCAGGCCCAGGCCGGTGCCGGCCACCACGTTGGTGTTACCTTCAGTCTGGTAGAACGGCTCGAAAATGTACGGGTGGTCTTCCTCGGCGATGCCCTTGCCGGTGTCCGACACCTGCCACATCAGGCTTGAACGCTCGCCATCGCGGTTGATCAGCTTGACCCGCAACACCACCCGGCCGCTGTCGGTGAACTTGACCGCATTGCTCAGCAGGTTGTTGAGGATCTGGCGGATCCGCGTCACGTCGCCAATCAGCCGCTCCGGCAGTTGCGGATCGAAGCAGGCGTACAACTGCAGGTTCTTGCCCTGGGCTGCGGCGCTGTAGCCCTGGATGACCTCGTGGACCAGCTCCGCGGGCGAGAACTCGCTCAGCTCCAGGGCCAGTTGCCCGGCTTCGATCTTCGACACATCCAGCACGTCGCAGATCAACTGCAACAGGGTCGCCGACGAGCCTTCGATCGCGTGCAGGTAATCGCGCTGCTGGGCATCGAGCTGGGTGCGCGCCAGCAGTTCCAGGGTACCCAGCACACCGTACAGCGGGGTGCGGATCTCGTGGCTCATGGTCGCCAGAAACAGCGTCTTGGCCTCGTTGGCGGCATCGGCCGATTGCCGCGCTTCTTCCAGCGCCGCTTCAACCTGCTTGCGCGCACTGATGTCGCTGAAGGCGCAGAACAGCACGTCTTCGCCGTTGTAGCGGGTTGGCGCGCTGCTCAGGTACAGGTGGCGGCCATCGGCGGTGGCGAAGTAGTCGCTGCGCTCGGCTTGCTGGCTGGCGAAGGCCTGGTTGATCCAGCCGGCGCACAGCACATCGCGCTCCAGGCCGTCGCCCAGCCATTGTTGCGCCAGGGTGTTTTCCAGCACCACCTTGCCGTCCGTGCGGCGCAGTACGCACAAGGCCACCGGTGCGGTCTGGATCACATCGCGGCTGAACGCCTCGCTTTCGATCAGGGCCTGGATGCGGTTGATCGCCGGTGCTATGAAGCGATGCTCGATGCGGCGCATCAGCAGCAGGATCAGGGTCACGGTGAACAGGCAGAACAGCAGCGAGCCAACCAACTGCTTCCACAACCCGGCCAGCACCGCCAGCAGGTCGATCGAGTACACCAGTTGCCAGTCCGAGGACTTCAGGTGCTTGCGGATCACCAGGTGGTCGGGGATCCAGCCGTCGCCGACAAAGCCGAAGAAGTTTTCCCCCTGGGAGTTGAGCAGCATCCGCCCCAACTGCTTATCGTGGCTGTTGGTGAACACCAGCATGCCTTCGGAGTTGAGCATCATGAACTCACCGGCGCTCTGGTCATTGAGCGCCGCCGACACCTCGCGGCTGTCCATTTCCAGGCCCAGCCAGCCCGACTCGGCGTCGCGCTCATCCAGGCGAATGAAGATGTACAGGTACGAGCGCTGCTCGGTCTGGTCGGTCAGCCACAGCTCGGCGGCGGGGTAGGGGCTGTTGTCCTTGAGCGCCTGTAACTGCTCAAGCATGCGCGGCGAAAACCCCGGCACCCCGGGGGCGGAGTTGTACAGGCGCCTGACCTGCGCGTTCGGCCCGGTGTCGACATACAGCAGGCTGACCTGCTTGTCCTTCATGTAATCGCGCATGCGCTGGGTCAGCCAGATGCTCCAGCGGTTGTCGCTGGTGCTGCCCAGTTGCAGGTGCACTTCTTCGCTCGATGGCAGGTAGACCAGGGACCTTGCCTGTTTCGACTTGCGCACCGCCGACAGGCTCAGGCTCTCGAGCAAGGCCTCGCGGTTGGTGAAGAAGGTGTGCGCCTCGGCGATCGCGCTGCTCATGTAGCCGCGACGCTGGGAGATGTCGTTGTTGAAGGTGAACAACAGGAAGTTGTACACGCCGCTGAAGATGCCGATCAGCAAAACCACGGCGAACAACCGCAGCAAGCGGCGGGCGGCTTCGGGGCTGGAAAGAAGCGGGCTGATTTGCAGCAGGTAGCTTTTTAATCTCATTCGCCGACTCTAGTGAGTCGCGAGTGCTGCAGACATCAGACAATCCTTAAACATAGGCCTGGCCAGGCGTCTTGACCAGCCAGCGGGCGCTTATTTGTCCGGTTCTGCGACCTGCTTGGCAAAGCGCAACAATGCCTATCAGACAATCCTTAAACATTGCGCCGCCTGGCCGACACTCAAGGTATCAACCGTTTTCGCAGGAGTGTCGGCATGAAGAGTAAATATGTTGCTATCGCTGCAGGGTTGCTGTTGGGTCTGAACGGGGCCTGCATGGCCGCCACGCCGGTTGCCCAGGGCGTGATCAATTTCACCGGCAGCATCGTCGAGTCGCCGTGCACGCCTTCGGCCCGGGCTGGTGGCTTGAATCTCAGCGATTGCCCGGCCCAGGCCCGGGGTACCCGGATCGAGCTGCAGCAGGTCGTCCCGCAGGCTTCGGTCACTACGCCCGACCATGCGCCGGTCAACGTCAGGCTGGTGGCCGACAGCGGCACGGCCGGGCGTTACTACAACCAGCAGTACGCGCTGCTGGATGCTTCCGGCAAGGCCCTGAGTTCCGGCGCCTACCTGATTACCCTGACCACGCCTTAAGGCTTGGGCGTAAGGGCGTTTGAGAATTGTCTTAGAGTCTCTGCACACGACCAACGGTAACCTTGCCAGTACTTCAGCGAGTCGCAGCGTTTATAAAGACTCGCGGAGCCCATCTGTCAGGTTTACCGAATGTCAAACATAGCATTGCGCATAGTGATCGCTGATCGGCAGCAGGATCAGCGAAGCAAGATAGAAAACATGCTCAACCGCCTGGGGTACAGCCGCGTTGCCCACTTGAGTAGCTTTCAAGCGTTGCAAGCCGCGACCCGGGCGCAGGGCACACCCTTCGACCTGTTGATCGTCAACACGGTGCTGGTGCCTTCCCGGCAGTTCAACCTGTTGAAGTTCTGCCACGACAACCCGCGCATCCGCCATGCGCTGATCTATGAAGGGCAACGTGCCGATTGCTCGCGGGTCTCGGTGCCGGTCAATGCCAGGATTCAACTGTGCCTGTCGCCGGCACCGGACCTCGACTCGATCAAGCGCTGCCTGCACAGTGTCGATCCGCTGTTTGCGCATTAATCAGCGCGCCCACCCCCTGCACCCGCTTGGATTTTCAAACGCCAACTGGTAGCGTGCAGCACCTCGCTGTATTGCCCGATCCCTTTCGTCATCGTTGCCTGTCCAGGGCCGACGTACACGAGTACCCGTTGGCCCGTTCAAGGGCGCCGGCGCAGGGCGCATCGGGCGATGCACAGTCATTCGCAAATGGAGTTCACAATGACGCAGAACAGCACCGTGCTGTCCGGAATCCAGCTGGATCAATTCATCGACCGTCTTGAGGTCGAACATCAGGAACACGGTGACGACCATGTGCTGGGCCTGCTGCGCGCCCAGCCGCTCAAGGCAGCCTCGCTGGAATCGATTGACCGTCTGCACGTGCTGTGGGTCAACGCCGGAGACGCCGACGCCTCCAGGGCGGTGCTGGCCGACGACGGCCAGGCGCTGATCGAGGCGACGCCAGAAGAGGCGCGCAACGAACTCAAGGTCAACCTGCTGATCTACCAGCTGCGCCTGTGCAACTACCTCAAAGACGAGCAAGGCCTGCTGCAGGCCCTCGACGCCCTGCAGCAACTGAGCAACGAGTCGCTGGCGTTCGATATCGAACAGTACCGGCGCTACCGCATTTTTGACGATCTGCAGCACACCACCCTCGACGTCGCCCTCAAGGCCATCGAGGTGCGTCACACCCTGGCGTTGATCAACCCCGGCCGCCATGCCTTGCGGGCCTGGGACGATGCCGACCAGCATCGGCGCCGGGCGCGGGTGCTGGCTGCCCACGAACGTGACGAAGAGGCTCGCGAAGCGGCGCTGGCGGCAATTACCGCGTTGCGCACCGCTGGCGAAGGTCAGGATGTCGACGGCAACGACTGGCTGTGGCTGGGCGATGCACTGATCGAAATCGTGCCGCTGCGCCTGGCGATGTTCGAGCAACCTGTAGTGCAGTTGATCGCTGAGCTGTCGCTGCCCCAGCGCCGCGAGTGGGAAGTGCGCCTGGCGCGCCTGGCGGCGCGCTCATTGAAGGCCCAGGGCGACCTGCCCGGCGCCTTGAAAATCTGTGAAGTGGCGACCCTGGAACTGGACTCCAGCGGCAGTGACAACTTTGTCGAATTCCACTTGCCCTGGTTGCTTGAAAACGGTCAGATCGACGACGCCGGGCAGCGTGCATTCATGGAAATCTATGGCGTTCGCAGCCAGATGTGGCCGGGCACTGCCTACTGGGTACATGATCGCCTGCTCGATGCCGAGGACCAGTCGCCATGGTGGCCGCTGTGCGTGATGCGCGCCTGTGATGATCAAAAGGTCTTGGAGCGGTTTGTTTCCGGGCTGCCATGGCGCGACGAGTCGACGCCGTCCATGGGGCCGCTGCTCGATGCGCTGCATGCTGCCCGCGATGACCTTGAGCAGCTCGACAACGTTTTCGCCCAGGCCCTGGAAGAAGCCCGCCGCCGCGCGCCGAACCACCCCTGGATCAACCGCCTGCTGGCAGTGCGTGAACGCCAGGCCGGGCGCATTGACGCCAACACTGAACTTACGATGCTGCGCGAGGCCGTTTCGGCCGGCAATATGCAAGACCACCGCAGCGCCTACAGCCTGTTCAGCGCCCATGCCAGTGTGTTCGGCATTGTCGATGCCTTGCGCCAACCGCTGCTGACAATGGCTGGTGGCATGAACTATTACAGTTTCGCTTGCAACATCGACGACCTGGTCGAGGTGGAAGTCGAGAAGCTCTCGAGCGAGGAAGCAGATCAGGCCTGGTCGTTGTTGCGCGAAGTACAAAAGCTGGCCTACGAACGTGGCCAGGCGCGCATGGAGCAATGCTTCGCCACCGGTCGCGGGCATCGTTACGATGCCTGTGTGCACATGTACTCGATGCTCTGCAACAACCTGGCGATCAACTACCGCTGCTACAACGACCAGCGCATGTATGAGCAGGCCCTGGAGCTGCATGCCCGTGGCATTGCCGCCAGTCCGTTCGCAGAACACTATCATGGCACCCTGCAAAACCGCATTGAGCTGGGGGATGACGCGGGCATCGCCGAAGCCGCCGAACAGCTCTGGCACTTCGCCGCCGACTATGGCTACAGCCGCCACGACCCCGAAGAGTACCTGTTCGAAGTCAGCCGGGCCCTGTACCGCCTGGACCGCGAACGCGAAATCCTGATCTGGCTTGAGCGCGTGCTCAAATGGCAGCAAGAGCAAGGAGTCGCCGACAAGGACCTGGAAATCTCGCAACTGTTCGCGCGGATAAAAGTGGCCACGTACCTGTCGTACAACCTGCCGGAGGCCGCCACCAGCCTGTGGCTGCGCTACGCGCCCTATGTCAACGAAGGTGACATCGCCAGCCTGCTGGGCTGCTCCGGCGATGTGCTCAAGGGCCTGGGGCGCAAGGAAGAGGCCATCGCCTACTACCAGCGCTCGATCCTGCGCAGTGATCCGGACAACGCTATCGACCAGAGCAACAATGAAATCTTCAGCCAGAGCATCGCCGAGCTGCAGGCCGTTGATAAACCGGCTGGCAAGGCCTGGTGGCAGATATGGAAGTGACACCGGAGCTGCGACAGTCCGGTTACGCCCCGCGCAACGCACTCAATGCCGATCAACTCAAGCGCGCCATTGCCGAGCGCAGCAAGGCCCGTGGTGATGCGCCAGAGGTGGGCAAATGGTTGCTCAACCATTTCTACCGGCACCTGGTCGGCAACTTCGAGCCGGCGCGGCCGATCCTGACCCTGGAGCAGGCGGTCGAGGCGCTGGGGGCCGAACCGCCGGCGTGGGTGGCCAGGCATTTGGGCGACGCCGGCAAACAGTCGCAGCAGGCGCCGCTGGTCTGGATCGATCCGCAGCAGGCGCCACTGCTGGCCGAGGAGGCCTTGCTGGTGGAGTTCCTGACCTCGCGCCAGGGCACCGCGCTGGCTGGCAAGCTCGACCGCATCAACTGCCCGCAGGCGCTGGCGCTGTGGCACAAGGAGCATGCGCAGATGGCCGCGCGGGTCGAGCAGGGCTGGCGCCAGAGCCAGCCCGAGGCCTTGCTCACGCGGGTGACCACTGCTGAGCACGTACTGCAGGAGCTGCGCCCCGAGAGCCCTTTGCTGCGCGCCGAGATGGCCTTTGAAAGCTACGTGATGCGCCACTGCCTGGGCCAGTTCGCCGATCGCCGCGCCCTCACCGGCGGCTACGGCGAGCGCTATGCCGAAGCGGTGGAGCAGCGGCGCATGCGCGTGTTGAGTTTTCGCGACGGCCAGGGCCAGCCACACATCACCATCAGCCTGATCGTTCAGGCCGACGGCACCTTGACCGTCGAGCAGGTCAAGGGCAAGCAGAACCGGCCGCCGGTCGAGCGTTATTACCAGGACTTGCTGCAGTGCCTGAATGCCCTGGGCACCGACCAGCAGACGCCCGCCGACTGCATCGCCATCGGCATCGTACGCACCGAGGCCGGTTGGCAGCAGATCGAAGAGGTCAGCGACCCGACCGCGCAGACCCGCCTGGTGGCGCGCTATCCGCAGCTGTACGAGCGCCTCGAAGCGCCTTCGGCCATGGTCGAGTGGCTGGTGGCCGGGCGTCAGCCGCAGCAGTTCTTGCAGGCTGCCCCGCAAGCGGTGTCGGTCAAGTACGCCACCCGGCATATCGTCAGCAAGCGCGCGGAGCGTCAGCTCAATGATCCGCTGTACCAGACCGAAGGCGTGCCATGGCCGGACATGACGCCGGCCGAGGGTGAGGAAATCCAGGCCTGGCAGGCCCGGGCAAGGTAAGGAGAAGCGCATGTTTTTACTGATCGCGGCGGTTGTATCAGCCTGGTTATTGTGGCGGGTATTGCGACCGCGTGCCGCGCCGTTGTTCAGCCAGCGCAAGCACTGGTCGCTGTTGTTGGCCAGGCCCATGGCCGATGCGATGGGCGTCGAGGGCTTCTACTCGCCGGCCTGCGATCACTTCAACGAGCAAGCGCAGAAGATCGTGCGGGCAGCGTTGCTGCACCAGGCCGGGGTTCGCAGCAACTGCGATGACGAGGCGGTGCGCGCGCACTTTAGCGCGAGCCTCGAACAGCAATGGTACAGCCTCGACCTGCAGGCGCTGACGGCCAGCGATGAGCCGCGTGCGGCCATGGCCTTTGCCTGTGCGCGAGTGGCGTTTGTGGCCCGTTGTGCGCTGCTGATGCGCTGGCTCGAGCCTGACCTTGCCTGGCGTGTGCTGCTGCTCAATGCGCAGCGGGCGCAGGACTGTTTCGACAGTTGGGAAGATTTCGGCAAAGCCTATAAACTGGGGCGCGAGCAGTGGGTCGCGGCGTTTCGCGTCGACTCGCTGGGCGAAGCGTTCCACGAGCAGCATCTGCGCCAGTTGCTGGCCCCCGGCAGCGGTGCCTGGGCTGATATCCCCTGGCGTACGCCCGCGGCGTTGAGCCCGGCGCTGGCGAGGTAACTGCGCGACTGTTGGTTCCAGCATCCCAGAGGGGCATTGCGATGATCGGCTTCACCTTTCGCCAGTTGGAGTATTTCGTCGCCGCCGCCGAGCAGGGCAGTGTCAGCGCAGCGGCGCGCACCAAGCATATTTCCCAGCCGTCGGTGTCGCTGGCGCTGTCGCAGCTGGAGGTGAGCCTTGGCGAGAAGCTCTTTCATCGCCAGGTCAGCCGTGGCCTGGAGCTGACCCCGGCCGGGCGCAAGCTGCTCGAACAGGCGCGCGACATGCTCAACCTGGCCTCGGCCATCAGCGGCAAGGGCGAGCAGCAACAGGTGGTGCGCGGGAGCCTGAGCCTGATCTGCTTCCAGGACCTGGGGCCGTACTACGCGCCGCGCCTGTTGAGCGGCTTTCGCCGACGCCATCCGGAAGTCACCATCACCTTGTTCGAAGCCGATCTTGCCGAGGTCAACCGGCGCCTTGCCGATGGCAAGGCGGAGCTGGCGCTGACCTATGACGTGGGGCTCGATGCGCCGATCGAAAAGCGCGTGCTGGCGCAGCTGACTCCTTATGCCCTGCTGCCGGCCGACCACCCGCTGGCGTTGCAGGAGCGGGTATCGCTGGTGGACCTGGCCACGGAGTGTTTGATTCTCGAAGACATCGCCCGGACCCGCGAATACTTTCTTTCGCTGTTCTGGGCCCATGACCTGCAACCGGCCAGCCTGCAACTGACCCAGACTTTCGAGATGCAGCGCGGGCTGGTCGCCCATGGCTATGGCGTGGCGCTGTCTTGCACCCGGCCGGTGGCCGATTGCAGCTACGACGGCCAGCCGCTGGCCTGCCGGCCCCTGCTGGAAACGGTCAGCCCGCAGCCGGTGGTGCTGGCCCAGTCCAGTGCCATGCGCCCGTCACCGGCGGCGCAGGCCTTCCTCGACTGGGCCAGCGAGCAGCTGGCGAGCTGATCAGTTACCCGGCGATCCGGCCAGCCTGACCTGCGCTTGGCGGGCGACGAACAGCCAGTAGCCCAGTGACAGCAGGGCCAGCCAGCCGATGCCCACGTACAGGGCCATGCGCGTGTCGGGGAACCAGGCCAGCACGCCGAAGATGAACAGCATGAACACCACCGCGCAGGCCGGGCCGACCGGCCAGAACGGCACCGGGAAGTGCAGCCTTGTCACCTCGTCGGCGCTCATGCCGCGGCGCATGACGATCTGCGACAGCAGGATCATCAGCCACACCCAGACGATCGAAAAGGTCACCACCGCCGCGAGGATCAGGAACAGGTTTTCCGGCGCCAGGTAGTTGAGCACCACCCCCAGCAGCAGGGCCACGGCCATCACCACCACGGTCATCCACGGCACACCGAAGCGCGACAGCTGGGCGAAGCTGGCCGGTGCCTGGCCGTTGTGGGCCATGCCGTACATCATCCGCCCGGCGCTGAAGATGTCGCTGTTGATCGCCGACACCGCCGCCGAAATCACCACGATGTTCAGCAGCGTCGCCGCCGAGCCAATGCCCAGGCCGCTGAAAATCTGCACGAAGGGGCTACCTTCGCTGCCGATTTTCGACCAGGGGTAGATCGACATCAGCACCAATAGGGTGAACACGTAGAACAGCAGGATGCGCAGCGGTACCGAGTTGATCGCCCGGGGGATCACCCGCTGCGGGTCCTTGGCTTCGCCGGCGGTGATGCCGATCATCTCGACGCCGCCGAAGGCGAACATCACCACGGTGAACGAGGCGATCATGCCGCCTACGCCGTTGGGGAAGAAGCCGCCATGGCTCCACAGGTTGCTCACCGCCGCCAGGGGCTCGCCGGCGCCGCCCAGCTGGATGCCGAACATCAGCACGGCGGCGCCGGCAAGGATCATCGAGACGATGGCGGTGACTTTCAGCAGCGACAGCCAGAACTCCAGTTCGCCAAACACCCGCACGCTGCACAGGTTCAGCGCGCCGATGAAGAAGACGATGCCCAGCACCCAGATCCAGCGCGGCGTGTCGGGGAACCAGAAGCTCATGTAAACGCCGAAGGCGGTGACATCCGCCAGGCACACCACCAGCATCGAGAAGGCGTAGCTCCAGCCGGTGAGAAAACCGGCAAAGCGCCCCAGGTACTGGCTGGCGTATTGCCCGAAGGAGCCGGACACCGGGTTGCGCACGGCCATCTCGCCGAGGGCGCGCATCATCATGTAGATCGCCGCGCCACCGATCAGGTAGGCGAGCAACACCGAAGGGCCGGCCAGTTTGATGGCCGCTGCAGAGCCATAGAAAAGCCCGGTGCCGATGGCAGAACCGAGCGCCATGAAGCGAATGTGGCGGGTACTCAGACCGCGCCGCAAGGCGGTGCTGTTTTCGTTCATCCCAGGTAACTCCTCGTTGTTCTTATTCTTGGATAGCAAGGCGCCGTAGGACACAGGCAGGGCCATTAACCGGCCAAAGGTGGCGGGCTGACAACCGTCGCGCCATACAGATTGCCTATAGTGGCGCATAGGTAATCTGTGGTTTACCGGCTGCGCGCGGGCGCCCAATACTTTTGTCATTACAACAAGAGAGGTGGTCTGCGATGAATGCCGATATCGAACAGTTCCAGCGTGACGGTGCAGTGGTCTTGCGTGGCGTGTTCCGCGACTGGATCGAACCGCTGCGCGAAGGTTTTGAACAGAACCTGGCCGCGCCCAGCGCCTTTGCCATCGAGAACGTCGGCAGTGGCGAAGGCGGGCGCTTCTTCGAGGATTACTGCAACTGGCAACGCATCCCGGCATTCAAGGACTTCGTGCTCAACTCGCCCGCTGCGGCGCTTGCCGGGGCGCTGATGCAGTCGCGGCAAGTGCAGGTGTTCCATGAACACATCCTGGTCAAGGAGCCGGGCACCTCCAAGCCCACGCCCTGGCACCAGGACCTGCCGTACTACTGCGTCGACGGCCTGCAAACCGCCAGCTACTGGATACCGCTGGACCCGGTCACCCGCCACAACACCCTGAGCGTGGTCCTCGGCTCCCATCGCTGGCCCAAGCCGGTTCGGCCCAAGAGCTGGGCCAGCAACAAGGATTTCTATGGCGCCACCGATGCCGGCTCCGGTGAAAGCCTGTTCATGGACATGCCGGACGTGGAGAACGGCGAGTATCAGATTCTTTCGCCGGAGCTTGAGCCAGGTGATGCGGTGGTGTTCGATTTTCGTACCGTGCATGGCGCCGCCGGCAACAACGGCAGCAATCGCCGCCGGGCCTTCTCGACGCGCTTCATGGGGGATGACGTGCGCTATATCCAGCGGCCCGGCCGGACCTCACCGCCGTTTCCGGGGATTGACCTGAAGAGCGGCGATCGCATGCGCGAGGACTGGTTTCCGGTGGTGTGGGCGCGGTCTTAAGGGGTCTGGCAGGAGCGAGCTTGCCTGGCGATGCGATGTGGCAGGTAGATCGCTATCGCGGGTCAAGCCCGCTCCCACAGGTATTGCGGGTTACTTAAGATGGGCGACGATCTCGTCCTTGATCTTCAGGCGTTCCTTGCGTAGCCGGGTGACGGTGTCATCGGCGGCGCTATTGTTCTCGGCATCGACGACTTCGGCGTCTTTGCGGTTGTAGTCTTCATGCAGCTGACTCAGCCGCGGGTCGTGTTGTTTCTTCTCGATGAACTGGTCCTTGGTCAGATTCAAGTCTGCGAGTAAATCGTGCTTGACCGGCATTTCTTCACCTCTCCGGGGTTTGTGGGGTGGAAGTCATGAACTTAGAGGATAGTCGGCTTTGCCGGGTTTCGCGGCTGGGGTAGTCTGTTGCAACATTTGCCCTGCCCAGGACTCCGTGCAATGCCTCATCTTCATGTGGAATACAGCGACAACCTGAAAAACCTCGAGGTCGACCGCCTGTTGCTGCGCCTTAACCACGCCCTGGTCGGTAGCGGCCAGTTTGCCGAAGAGCTGGACATCAAGAGCCGCGCCGTGGCCCTGGGCAGTTTTCGCGTTGGCGTGGCGCCGGTAGAGCGTGCGTTCGCCCACATCAAGCTGGCGATCCTCAGCGGCCGTTCGGCCGAGATCAAACGCCAGCTGTCGGCGAGCCTGCTGGAGGTGCTCAAGGAGGCCGTGCCAGGCACGCCGGAGCTGGACATCCAGCTGTGCGTCGAGGTGATTGATATTGATCGCGATTCCTATTCAAAAGTGCACCTGCCGGGGTAAACAGGCGTGTGCCTGAACACACGCTGAACGTCATACTTAAATAGACGCCAAGCGACTATTTGTTGGCGTCTTTTTCACAAAAAATTGATGACTGGCTACTTAAAGTTCGGGCTGTTTCCAGGTAGTGCCGCAACGGCACTGTTCCCGACGTTTAAATAAGCGAACCATCATGTTCAAGGTCAAACCCCTGCGGGCCGAATGGGTCACGTTGATTGCCAGCCTGTACCTGTTGATCGGCTTCAATTCGTTATTGTGGCAACACCTGGCCTCGGTGCTTGCCACCGATGCCCACGGCCTGCTGCTGCGCGCGGCCTTTGGGGTGATGATCCTCTGTGCGTTCAACCTGGTATTGACCCTGCTGGCCTTCAGGCCGCTGCTCAAACCGCTGCTGATTACCTTGTTCATGGTCAGTGCCGCAGTGGCGTACTTCATGAGCCAGTACGGGGTAATGATCGATGTCGGCATGCTGCGCAATGCCATGGAGACGAATGCCACGGAAGTGCGTGACCTGCTCTCGATTAAACTTTTTTTATATATAACGTTTTTAGGTGTCTTGCCTTCTTTGTTGTTGTACAAGACGCCGGTTTTATACCGTAACTGGGTCCGTGAATTGTTCGGCAAGTTACTCGCCAGTGTCGCCTGTGTTGTGGTGCTGGGCGCCGTCGCGCTGATCAACTACCAGGGCCTGGCTTCGCTGTTTCGCAATCACCATGAAATCCGCCTGCTGCTGGTGCCGAGCAATTTTGTCGGCGCCTCCCTGGGCTATGTCGGCGAGCGCGTTGGCAGCGCCGCCAAGCCGTTTCGCGCCATCGGCGAGGACGCCAGGCTCGACGTCGCCTGGCAGCAACGTACGCGCAAGTCGCTGACTGTGCTGGTGGTCGGCGAGAGCGCGCGGGCGCCGAACTTCGGGGTGCTCGGCTATGGCCGTGACACCACACCGCAACTGAGCCAGGAAAAGGGCCTGATCGCCTTCACCGACGTGCACTCCTGCGGCACCGAAACCGCCGTGTCGGTGCCGTGCATGTTCTCCGGCTTCACCCGCAAGGATTACGACGCCAGCACTGCAAAAAACCAGGAAGGCCTGCTCGATGTGCTGCAGCGGGCAGGGCTGGCGGTGCGCTGGCGTGATAACCAGTCTGGCTGCAAGGGCACTTGCGACCGGGTGGTGTTCGAGGATGTCAGCAACCTCAAGGACCCGGCGCTGTGCGCCGATGACGAGTGCCGCGACGAGATCCTGCTCAAGGGCCTGGACAGCTTCATCGACAACCTGCAACAGGACACCGTGCTGGTCCTGCACCAGATGGGCAGCCACGGGCCGGACTACTACAAGCGTTACCCCAAAGCGTACGAGCGCTTCACTCCGGTGTGCCGCAGCAACGCCCTCAACCAGTGCAGCCAGGAGAGCATCGTCAACGCCTATGACAACACTCTGGTGTACACCGACCATGTCCTCGCTTCGCTGATCGACCTCTTGCGCAGCAAGCAGGACAAGGTCGACACCGCCATGCTGTACCTCTCCGACCACGGCGAATCGCTCGGTGAGTACAACCTGTACCTGCATGGCACGCCGTACATGCTGGCGCCGGAGCAGCAAAAACACGTGCCGCTGCTGGCGTGGTTCTCCGACAGTTACAAGGCCAGCTTCGGCGTCGACAGCGACTGCCTGCAGAAGGCCCGTAATCAACCGCTGAGCCAGGACAATCTGTTCCATTCCATGCTCGG
This sequence comes from Pseudomonas sp. B21-009, assembly GCF_024749345.1. Lineage (NCBI taxonomy): Bacteria > Pseudomonadati > Pseudomonadota > Gammaproteobacteria > Pseudomonadales > Pseudomonadaceae > Pseudomonas > Pseudomonas sp. B21-009. The sequence goes on from NZ_CP087199.1 coordinate 1,446,877, forward strand.
CCTGCTGCAGGTGCACACCGCCCTGTACAAGCCGCAGCTGGACCTGTTCGCCAGTTGCCGGCCGATGTTGGCCCGGCACTGATCACAGGCGCGGTAGCGGCGGCAGGGATAGCGGTCGAGTGGTTTCCCGACGATGGCCTGCGCCGTATATACTGCGCGCCATTGTTTGTGGGAGAGCCTTGTGGCCATTGATATTCACTGGATTTGCGATGACCGCAGCCTGGCAGAGCATTGCCAGCATTGGCGCACGCTGCCCTTCGTGGCACTCGACACCGAGTTCATGCGGGTCGATACCTTTTATCCGAAAGCCGGTTTGATCCAGGTCGGCGACGGGGCACGGGCCTACCTGATCGATCCACTGCGCATCGGCGACTGGCAGCCGCTGGCCGGCCTGCTCGAAGATGCGCAGGTGATCAAGGTCCTGCATGCCTGCAGCGAAGACCTCGAAGTGCTGTCGCGCCTGACCGGCAGCCTGCCGGCGCCGTTGTTCGACACCCAGCTGGCCGCCGGTTACCTCAACCTGGGCTTCTCCATGGGCTATTCGCGCCTGGTCCAGGAAGTGCTGGGCATTGACCTGCCCAAGGGTGAAACCCGCTCCGACTGGCTGCAACGCCCGCTGTCGGACACCCAGGTCAGCTACGCCGCCGAAGACGCCGTGCACCTGGCCGAACTGTACGAGCGCCTGCGCCCGCAATTGTCGGATGACAAGAACGCCTGGGTGCTTGAAGACGGCGCCGAACTGGTTGCCCAGCTGCGCCGCGAAACCGATCCCCTTGAGCTATACCGCGAAGCCAAGCTGGCCTGGAAGCTGTCGCGTGCGCAACTGGCGGTACTGCGCGAGCTGTGCGCCTGGCGCGAGCGCGAGGCCCGTGCGCGCGACCTGCCGCGCAACCGCATCGTGCGTGAAAACGCCTTGTGGCCGATGGCCCGCACCCAGCCCGACTCGCTGTCGGCGCTGGCCAAGATCGAAGACATGCACCCGCGCACCATTCGTCAGGATGGCGAGTTTTTGCTCGGCCTGATCAAGCAGGCCGCCAGTCTGCCGCCAGAGCAATGGCCGCCAGCGGTGCCCGAGCCGCTGCCGATCGAAGCCTCGGCGCTGCTCAAGCAACTGCGCGCCATCGGCCAGGCCGAGGCCGAGCGCCTGAACATCGCCCCCGAGCTGATGCTGCGCAAGAAAACCCTGGAACTGCTGCTCAAGAGCGGCTACCCCAACGGACCCTATCAACTCCCCGAGTCGCTGCGCGGCTGGCGCCGTGAGCGCATGGGGCAGGCGCTGCTTGATTGCCTGGCGGGCGCCGGAGACCAACCATGAAACGTATCTGCTCGATCTACAAGAGCCCGCGCAAGAACGAAATGTACCTGTACGTGCTCAAGGCCGACGGCCTGGAGCGCGTGCCCGAAGGCCTGCTGCCGTTCTTCGGCAAGCCGGTGCATGCCTTCGACCTGGTCCTGAGCCCGGAGCGCCAGCTGGCCCGCGAAGATATTGCCAAGGTCCTGGAAAACCTCGAACAGCAGGGTTACCACCTGCAAATGCCACCGGCCGAGGACGAGTACATCGAGCACCTGCCAGAAGAGCTGCTGCGTCGCAACGACCCGGTCTGATCCCCCTCTTTGTCGCGCCGCCAGCCCCTGGCGGCTTGCGCCGTTACCCAAGGTTGCAATGAACATGCGTGTTTTGATCGCTGAACAGGATCATGCCCTCTACGCTCGGCTGTTGCGCGAGATGGCACCGGACCTGGAGGTCCTGAACAGTGGCGATTCGGCCGAGCTTGCGCGGATGGCCGCCGCCAGCCCGGTGTGGCTGGGCCAGCCGGACCTGCTGGCGACCTTGCTGCGCCAGGGCCACCAGCCGCAGTGGCTGCAGTCGACCTGGGCCGGCATCACGCCGCTGCTGGCTGGCGGCCTGCAGCGCGACTACCGCCTGACCCGGGCGGTGGGCATCTTTGGCCAGGTCATGGCCGAGTATGTGCTCACCTACATGCTTGGCCACGAGCGCGAGGTACTGGCGCGCCTGGTCAGCCAGGTCGAGCGCAAGTGGGATGACCGCCCCGGACGCAGCCTGCAAGGGCGCCGGGCGCTGATCGTCGGCACCGGTGATATCGGCCAGCAGGTGGCGCAGTTTCTGGTTCCGTTTGGCGTGCAGTTGTACGGCATCGCCAGCCAGCCGCGTGAGCAGGCGCCGTTTATCGAAGTGGCCGGCCTTGACGACCTGGGCCGTCTGGTCGGCGAGGTCGATTATGTCATCAACCTGCTGCCCGATACCCCGGCAACCCATGACCTGTACGACGCCGCGTTGTTTCAGCGCTTCAACCCCGAGGCGCTGTTCATCAATGCCGGGCGCGGTGTGGCGGTGGTCGATGGCGACCTCGTCGAGGCTTTGAAGAAAGGCCATCTGGCCGGTGCGGTGATCGATGTCTGTCGGCAGGAGCCGCTGCCCCAGCGCCATCCGTTCTGGACCGCCTGGGGCTTGCTGCTGACCGGGCACAGCTCGGCACCGACATCGCCTTCGGCGATGGTGCGCTTGTTTGTCGAGAACTTGCGGGCGTATCAGGCGGGTCAAGGGCTGCGCGGGGAAGTGGACTTTCAGCGCGGCTATTAAACGTCTCGACTTGACCCGCGAAACCCATCAAAGGCTGAAATCACCCTCAGCCGCCAACTCGCTCAACGGCCGCCGCGGGCTCGGCACTTCCCGCGCCTGCAAGCCTTCGGCCAGGGTCGACTTGTCGCCCAGCTTGCCGATCGCCACTGCCGCGTGCAGGGCGTAGCCTTCGGGGATCTTCAGCTCCTTGCGGGTCAGTTCCTGGTCGAAACCGGCCATGCCATGGGTGTGCCAGCCGCTCAGGCTCGCCTGCAACGCCAGGTGTCCCCAGGCCGAGCCGGTGTCGAAGGTGTGCCACAGGGCCGGGGTTTCTTCGCTGGCGCCCGGCGCGGTGAAGCTGGTTTTGGAAATGATGATCACCAGCGCCGAGGCGTGCTGGGCCCAGCTGCGGTTGAACTCGTTGAGCAGGCCAAGGAAGCGTTCCCAGTTCGGCGTATCGCGGCGGGCATAGAGGAAGCGCCAGGGCTGCGAGTTGTAGGCCGAAGGTGCCCAGCGTGCGGCTTCAAGGAAGCTCAGCAGGGTGGCCTGGTCGATCGGCTCGGCGGTGAAGGCGCGCGGCGACCAGCGCTGGATGAACTGTTCGTTGATGGCATGATCGGCAACGCGAGGATTTGCACTCATCAATAGTTCCTGAAGTTGGGTAGGTGACCGCTGGTCAAACTACTGTGTCATATGAGCGCTGACAAGCGGTCTGGCAATGGCCGGTGACAGGCCCTAGACTGGCGCCGCCGCATACGAATTGAAACAGGACACCCGCGACATGACTGCCAACGCCAATCCATTCTGGATGCGTAAAACCCTCGAGCAACTCGACCCGCAAGAGTGGGAGTCGCTGTGTGACGGCTGTGGCCTGTGCTGCCTGCAAAAGCTTGAAGATGAAGACGACAACAGCGTCTATTACACGCGTATCGCCTGCAAGTTGCTGGACCTCAAGACCTGCCAGTGCAGCGATTACCCGCAGCGGATGCAGATCGTACCCGACTGCATCCAGCTCACGCCGGGCAAGGCCGACCAGTTCAAATGGCTGCCGACCACCTGCGGTTACCGCCTGGTCAGCGAGGGCAAGGATCTGCCCGACTGGCATCACCTGGTGTGTGGCGACCGCGAGCAGGTGCACAAGCAACGGATTTCACAATCCGGGCGCATGCTCAGCGAAGACAGCGTCGATGAAGACGACTGGGAAGACTATCTGATTTTCCGCGCCGGCTGAGCCTCGCAGAGGGTTGTCGGACAGCGCGTTTGGCGGAATAAGGAGTTTCTGTATGCGTGTGCGTTGCCATGGGTGGCTGGTGCTGGGCCTGCTGGCCAGTTCGCCGGCCTGGGCGAAAAAAGTCGATCTGGATTACCACGTGCGCTTGCTGCCACAAAGCGAGCAGGCCGAAGTGCGCCTGACCCTGGCCGATGGCGCCAGCGTGCGCAGCCTGGACTTCGACCTGGGCAAGGACGGCGCCTACAGCGAGTTCAAGGCCGACGGCCAGTGGCAGCTGCAGGGCGACGATCAGCGTGGCCACTGGCAACCGGCGCCGGGCAAAAGCCAGCTCACCTACAAGGTACGCCTGAGCCAGCGGCTCAAGGGCGGCGCTTATGAAACCCGCATGACCCCGGACTGGGCGCTGTTTCGCGGCGATGACCTGGTGCCGCCGGCACGCCTGGACCAGCACGACGGCACCGAACTGGTGGCACGCCTGAGCTTCGAGCTGCCCAAGGGCTGGAAAAGCGTCGAGACGCCGTGGCCGCGCATCGGCAAGCAGCGTTTTCGCATCGACAACGTTTCGCGCCTGTTCGACCGCCCGACCGGCTGGATGCTCGCCGGCACCGTCGGCACCCGCCGCGCGCGCCTGGGCGAAACCGAAGTCAGTGTCGCCGCACCCCAAGGCCAGGGCATGCGCCGGCTGGACAACCTGACCCTGCTGACCTTCGTCTGGCCACAGCTGCAGGCAGTGTTCCCGCGCAACCCGCCCAAGCTGTTGCTGGTGGGGGCCCGCGATGAACTGTGGCGCGGCGCTCGCGCCGGGCACAACTCCATCTACCTGCACAGCAGCCGTCCGTTGGTCGCTGAGAACGGCTCAAGCCCGGTGCTGCGCGAGCTGGTGCATGTGTTTGCGCAAATCAATGATCGTGAGGCCAGCGACTGGATCAGCGAAAGCCTGGCCGAGTACTACGCCAGCGAACTGCTGCGCCGCGCCGGCGGCATGACCGATGAGCGTTACCAGGCCCTGCAGGCGAGCCTTGAACGCAGTGGCAAGAAGGTCAGCAGCTTGCGCGGCGAGCAGGTCGACAGCGCGGTGATCGCCCGTGGCGTGCTGCTGTTGCGCGCACTTGATCAGGAAATCCGCCTGCACACCCACAACCAGCGCTCCCTGGACGATGTCACCCGGGCGATGATGCGCCTGAACAGCGTCAGCACCGCCGAGTTCATCCAGCTCAGCGAAAGCGTGCTGGGCAAGTCGTCCGAGGTGCTGCAGAGCAAGCTGCTGCGTTAAGGCTTGGGGTCATTGAGCGCGTCGTTGCCGGTCACCGTGGTGCCACGGGTAGCGGCTTCGGCGTTGGCCTTGAGCGCTTGCAGCTCGGCGCCGCTGCGTTCGATCTTGCTGCGGATGTTGTCCAGGTCGCTGCGGCCGCGCTCGATCAGGCTTTTCACCGAGCTGTGGCCAGTGATGCCACGGGCCAGGGCAACCCCGCCGATGGCCACCTGAATCAAGCCGAACAGGCCGCCACGGCGCAGGCCCTTGCCGACCATGATCACCCCGGTGGCAACCGAACCTGCGCGCTCCCAGCCGTGGACATTCTGATCGCTGGCCATATGCGCTGAATTGGCCGGGATAAGCGTCTGTTTCTCGGTCATGGTCATTCTCCAGTAGGGACGATGGTCTATAGCAGACCGCCGGGCGGGGCGGGCTGTTCAGTCGGCTTACTTGAATTTCGGCCCGGAGCGGGTGTTCAGGCCCTTGGCCAGGCGGTCGTAGAGCACCACGTTGACGGTGGCGGCAAGGTTCATGCAACCGTTGGTCGGGATGTAGATGGTCTCTTCACACCAGGCCCGCACGCTCGGGTCGAGGGAGCCGTCTTCGGGGCCGAAGATATAGATCGCGCGGTCCGGGTGGGTGTACTCGGGCAGCGCCCGGGCGCCGTCGACCAGCTCTACCGCCACCGGCGTGCAGCCCAGGGGGATGATCTTCTGCAGGTCGTCGATACCGATCAGCGGAATGTCGTAGTGCACCCGCTTGGTGTCGGTGACGAAGTCGCGGGCGCGCTCATAGCGCTTGCCGGTGTAGAACACCGAGTTGACGCCGTAGCAACCCGCGGCGCGCATCACCGAACCGACGTTCTCTGCTGACTTGGGGTTGAACAGACCAATGCAGCTGTACCGTTTGTTCGCCACGTGCCGGGGCCCTTCGCAAAAAAGACGCGATTATACGGGCTTGCCGGCGACTGTGGGCGCTTCAGTCCTTCTTCAGCATCCCGGCCAGGGCCGCAAACGGATTGTGGGTGGCCTTGGCGATGCTCGGGCTGCTGGTCGAGCCTTCGCTGAAGTACTGCTGGTCGGTATAGCGCGAGTGCTCGTTGTCGTGACAGTACAGGCACAGCAGCTCCCAGTTGGAACCGTCCTGGGGGTTGTTGTCGTGGTTGTGGTCACGGTGGTGCACGGTCAGCTCGCTCAGGCGCTTGCCGGCGAACTCGCGGGCGCAGCGGCCACACACGTGCGGGTACATGCGCAGGGCCTTGTCACGGTAGCCCATTTCCTTGTCGCGCTTGGCGTCGGCGAGGATGCGGTCTAGCCGTGCAGTGGCGGCGGCAGAGGATGACGAACTCATGGGATTACCTTTTCTCGGGCTTGTTACGGTTATGCCTTGAAGTTTAGCCCGATGGCGGGCAATTCGGACAGGCAAACCGTGCGCGGTGGGAGTAGCCTGTAGCCAGGACCCTCAAGGAGCCTGCGCATGCGTAACGCGATCATTGCCGTACTGATCTGTGCCAGCCTGCAAAGCACCGTGGCCGCCGAGCTGCAACCGCGGTTGGCCACGCCGGTGCCGGGGGCGCCGGGCACCGCCACGCCAACACCCTATCCACAGGTGACGCCAAGTACGCCGCCGCGGGCCGGTGATGCGCGACCGGGCTCGCCATTGCTGCCGCCGATGCCGCTGCCCGCTCCACCCAAGGACCAGCCGTTGCCCGGCCTGAATCCGGACAACAGCAAAGGCAAGGGCGACTAGACCTGCTGCGCCAGACGCTGACCGTCCTGCATGCGCAGGCGCCGCGACAAGGCCACGGCCAGGGCGCGGATGATCTTGGCGGCGATCTTCGGGGCGTCGTTGAGCATCTTTTCCAGCGAGTCCTTGCCCAGGTTGAGCAGTTGGCAGTCGCTGGCGGCAATGCAACTGGCCGAGCGCCGTTCACCGTCGAGCACGGCCATTTCGCCGAAGGCACGGCCCTTGCGCAGGGTGGCGATTTCGACCTGGCGCTGCTCGGCGTCGGTCTTGCGTACCGACACCACGCCGTGGTGGATGATGCACATGAAGGTGCCGGCATCGCCTTCGCGGAAAATTTCTTCACCTTCGCTCATGCTGCTGATGCTGAAATAGCCGGCGGCGGCCTGGAAGTCGACAGGCAGCAACTGGTCGAACAGGCCGCAGTCCATGAGCATGTCGCGGATTTCGTTGTTGAGGTGGGTGGGTTCAGGCATTTGCGTCGTTCTTTTAGTTTTGTGGTGTCTGATAATCGCGGGTCAAGCCCGCTCCTACAGGGGCGGGCGGTGACTCAGACAACAAATTTTCCGATTTACACCACGCCCAGCACGTTAAATACGAACGCATACTCCAGCGCCACATCGCGCAGCCCCTGGTAGCGCCCGCTCATGCCGCCGTGGCCGGCGCCCATTTCGGTCTTGAGCAGCAGCAGGTTGTCGTCGGTCTTGGTCACCCGCAGCCGCGCCACCCACTTGGCCGCTTCCCAGTACTGCACGCGGCTGTCGTTGTAACCGGCGATCACCAGCAGGGCAGGGTAGGCCTGGGCGCGGACGTTTTCATAGGGTGCGTAGGCCTTGATCCGCTCGTACACCTCGGGTTCTTCGGGGTTGCCCCACTCGTCGTATTCGGTGACGGTCAGCGGCAGTTCCGGGTCGAGCATGGTATTGAGCACGTCGACGAACGGCACTTCGGCAATCGCCGCCTTGAACAGCTCCGGGCGCTGGTTGAGTACTGCGCCGATCAGCAGGCCACCGGCGCTGCCGCCGCTGATCGCCAGTTGCCCGGCGCAGGTAACGCCCTGGGCGATCAGGTGTTCGGCGCAGGCTATGAAGTCGCCGAAGGTGTTGTGCTTGTGCTCCTGCTTGCCGGCGCGGTACCAGGCTTCACCCAGCTCGCCGCCGCCACGCACGTGGGCGATGGCAAAGGCCACGCCGCGTTCGAGCAGGCTCAGGCGGGCGTGGGAGAACCACGGGTCGAGGCTTTCGCCATAGGCGCCATAACCGTACAGGTACAGCGGCACCGGCTTGCCGACATCGGCGCGGCGCTGCACCAGGCTGATCGGCACCTGGGTGCCGTCGGCGGCAGTGGCCCACAGGCGCTGGCTGACGTAGGCATCCGGGTCGAACGGGCCGAGCACCGGGGTTTGCTTGAGCACTTGCTGGGCGCCGCTGGCCAGCTCCAGTTGGCGTACCTGGGCCGGGCGGTTGAGCGACTGGTAACGCAGGCGGATGCGCGGGCTGACGAACTCCAGGCTGTCCTGCACGTACAAGCTGTAGGCAGCGTCTGGTAGCTCGACGCGGTAGGCCGGCAGGCCTTGCGGGCGCACCTCGATGATCGGCAGGCCGCCTTCGCGCAGGCTCAGGGTCAGGGCGCTGGCGTTGAGGGTCAGGCCTTCGAGCATCACCGTGTCGCGGTGGGCCACCAGCAGTTGCCATTGCTCGCGGCTCGGCACGCTATCGGCTTGGGCCTGGTACAGGGCGAAGTTGATGCCGTCCTGGTTGCTGCGGATGAACCAGCGCCACTGGCCTTCTAGCTGGCCGTGGTCAGGGTAGTACTCGTGGCCCTCGACCCGCGGCGCCAGGCAGGTGAAGGCCTGCTCGGGATGTTCGGCGTCGAGCACCCAGGCTTCGCTGGTGGTCTTGCTGTTGAGCAGCAGGATCAGCTGGCGCTCGGAGCTGGCGCGGTAGCAGTGCAGAAAGAAACGACCGTCGGTTTCTTCATACACGGGTGCAACGCTGCCGCTGCCCAGGCGATGGCGCAACAGCTTGTGCGGGCGATGGGTGTCGTCCAGCTCGGCGAAGAACAACGTCTGGTTGTCGTTGGCCCAGGTCATGCTGCCGTCGCAGTCCTCGAACGGCAGTTGCTCGATGGCGCCGCTGGCCAGTTCCTTGACGTACAGGGTGTAGATTTCGTCGCCCGTGGTGTCCAGGCTGTAGGCCAGGCGCTGGTGGTCGGGGCTGATGCTGAAGGCACCGAGGGACAGAAAGCCGCCCTGGGCCAGTTCATTGGGGTCGAGCAGCAGCTCTTCGCGGCTTTCATCGACCGTGTTGGAATCGTCGGCCGGGCGCGGGCAGCGGTAGTGGCGGGCGTATTCGTCGCCGGCGGTGGTGCGCGTGTAGTACAGGTACGGGCCCCAGGGCGAGGGCAGCGACAGGTCGGTCTCGAGGATGCGCGCCTTGATCTCTTCGAACAGTTGCTCGCGCAGCGGCGCCTGAGCGGCCAGCTGCGCCTCTTGATAGGCGTTCTCGGCGTTCAGGTACGCCAGCACCTCGGGGGTGTCGCGCTGCTGCAGCCAGGCATAGGGATCGGCACCTTCGGCCTTGCGGGCAATCGGGGCACGCGGAGCGGTGGCGTCTGCGGACATGCGGGGTTCTCTTGGCTGGGGGGCGCCTGCGCGCGGAAAAGTGTTTATCATAAGCGTCTATTTGCCTAGCTTGCCACGGACACCATGACCGAGAACGACTATCTGCTCGCCTGGGGCCTCTACGCCCTTGCCGCCTTGGGATGCCTGCTGGTGGGCTTTCGCCTGACCTCATGGATGTGGCGCTGGTTGCGCGAACCGCTGCGGCTGCTGATGGCGGTGCTGCTGCTGACCCCGACCATTGTCGACCCGGTGAAAGAAAAGTTCGCCCCGGCCATCGCCATTGCCGCCCTCGACACCCTGTTCAAGGTCGGCAACAACGCCCTGCGCGCCGCAGCCGACCTGGCCATGTACGGCATGATTGCCTTTGCCTTGTATGCGCTGTTCGTGCTCATCCGCTGGCCGCTCGAGCGCCGTGCCAGGGCCCGCCGCGAACAGGCGCAAGCCGCCGCGCAACGTGAAGCGGACGAGCCTGTGAGCGATGAGCCGTTCGCCGCCGAGCGCAGCGACCGCTACCGTAACCCGCCACCTGCAGCGCCGCTGGGCGGCAGTGGCACGCGGGTCGAGCCGCGCCTGTAGCCTTTGCCCGGAGCAGCCAAGCATGTGTGAATTACTGGGCATGAGCGCCAATGTGCCGACCGACATCGTTTTCAGCTTCACCGGGCTGATGCAGCGCGGCGGGCGCACCGGCCCGCACCGTGATGGCTGGGGCATCGCCTTCTACGAAGGCCGTGGCCTGCGCCTGTTCCAGGACCCGGCGGCGAGCTGCGAGTCGGAAGTCGCCAACCTGGTGCAGCGCTACCCGATCAAGAGCGAGGTGGTGATCGGCCACATTCGTCAGGCCAACGTCGGCAAGGTCTGCCTGTCCAACACCCATCCGTTCGTGCGCGAGCTGTGGGGGCGCAACTGGTGCTTTGCGCACAACGGCCAGCTCGGCGAGTTCAAGGGCCAGGCGACCTTCTATCGGCCGGTTGGCGACACCGACAGCGAAGCGGCGTTTTGCGACCTGCTCAACCGCGTGCGCGAAGCCTTCCCCGAACCGGTCGAGGTCGAGCAATTGCTGCCGGTGCTGGTCGAGGCCTGCGCCGAATACCGTGGCAAGGGCGTGTTCAACTGCCTGTTCAGCGATGGCGACTGGCTGTTCTGCTTCTGCTCGACCAAGCTGGTGCACATCACTCGCCGAGCGCCGTTTGGCCCGGCACGGCTGAAGGACGTCGACATGATCGTCGACTTCCAGGCCGAAACCACCCCTAACGATGTGGTCACGGTGATCGCCACCGAGGCCCTCACCGAGAACGAAACCTGGCATCGCTACGCACCTGGCCAGTGGGCCCTGTGGCGCCGTGGCGAATGCATCGCCGAAGGCCAGGCCAGCTAAGGATCAGCCCATGTTCAGAAGTTACCTGCGCTTGCTGTTGTTTACCTGCGGTTTGCTGGTCGGGCTGCAGGTGCCGGGCTATATCGTCGATTACAGCCAGCGGGTCGAGGCGCACCTGCTTGAATCGCGCGAAGGCCTCAAGGGTTTTGAAGACACCGCCAAGCGCTTCTTCAACGGCGACCTGCAAGCCTTGGTGCGCCATTACCGCAGCAGCGACGACCCGGTGTTCACCAGCGATGCCAACAGCATCGAGAGCCTGTTGATCCGCAATCGCCAGTTCGAGCAGGAATGGCAGATCGTGCAGGGCCCGTGGCTGGCGAAAACCTGGCATGTGCTGGTTACCGCCAACCCGCAACTGCGCGAAGAAACCCTCAACGGTTACCGCTACCAGATTCTGCTTAACCCCGAGGCCCTGGCCTGGGGCCTGAGCTGCGCGCTGCTGCTGGCGCTGGTGGTCGAAAGCCTGCTGCTGTTGCTCGGCTGGGTGGCCCTCGGCGGGCGGCGCAAGGCGGTGCAGGAGAGCTGGCGCTAAACCAGCACGATGCGCTGCGGCCCGGCATCGCGGGCGTAGCGCTCCAGCACGTTGCGGCACAGTTGCACCACCTCGTCGACCAGCTCGACGCCGGTCTGCCAGGCCACCACCAGCTCCAGGCTCGGTGGCTGCCGGGCCAGCGGCAGCAGGATCAGCTCGCCACGGGCCAGTTCCTCGCTGACCAGCGCCGGTGGCAGGGCGCCAATACCAAAACCATCACGCAACAGCCGGGTGATCGCCGCCACCGAATTCACGCAGTTCAGCCGTGGCGCGCCGACCCCTTCGGCCTGCAGCAGGCTGAGCACTTCCTGGTGCGGGCGGGAATTTTTCGAAAAGGTCACGATGCGCTCGCGGGCCAGGTCCGCCAGCGAGGCGTAGTCGCGGTTGTAGATTGACTGGCTGGCGACGATCCAGCCCATGGGGTAGCGCGCCAGGTCCAGGCTGCGGATGCTTTCCTGGCGCAACAGGTCGGTTTGCAGGATTACATCGAGAAAGCCTTTTTGCAGTTGTTCGCGCAAGTTAAGCGCCGTATCGGCGATCAACTCGATTTCCACCTGCGGGTAGCGCTCCATCAACTCCGCCACCAGCGGGCTCATCCAGGTGTGGATTACCGTGTCCATCACGCCGATGCGAATGCGCCCGACCTTGGCCCGGTCTCTGTCCAGCGATTGCTTGAGGGCCTTGGCGGTGTCGAGCATCTGTTCGGCGTACTCGAGCACCTTGCTGCCTTCCGGGGTCAGGCTCACGCCGCGTGAGTCGCGCAGCAGCAACCTGACCCCGAGATCGGCCTCAAGCGCGGCGATGCGGCTGGAGATCGAGGCCTGGGTGGTGAAGAGCTTTTCGGCGGTCAGGCGAAAACTCTTGAGGCGGGCGACCCAGACGAAGGTTTCGAGGAATTTGAGGTTCATGGCGCGCTCACTGATCAAGTTTTTCTTATGCCAGACAGCTGGTTTTTCTCGTTGGACGACAACCTGCGGGCGTCGAAAAATGATCCTCAAGCCGCGACACATGTTGTCGTCGTTAAAACAATACCAACAAGCTGAGGCAACCATGAACCCATCGGGCGTGCAGCAACAGGTCAAAGCCAGGTCAGTGGCGGGGCCATTCGACTGGTACCGCAACATCAACAAGCAGGAACGCCGGACCTTCTGGAGCTGCAAGATCGGCTACGGCCTCGATGGCATGGACACGCAGATGCTCAGCTTCGTCATCCCCACCCTGATCGCCCTGTGGGGCATCAGCACCGCCGAGGCCGGGTTGATTCACACCAGCACCCTGATCGCCTCGGCCTTGGGCGGCTGGATCGCCGGTATCCTTTCCGACCGCATCGGCCGCGTGCGCACCCTGCAATTGACGGTGCTGTGGTTCGCCTTCTTCACCTTTCTTTGCGGCTTTGCCCAGAACTACGAACAGCTGTTGATCGCCCGCACCCTGATGGGCTTCGGTTTTGGCGGCGAATGGACCGCCGGCGCCGTGCTGATCGGCGAAGTGATCCGCGCCCAGGACCGTGGCAAGGCAGTGGGCATGGTGCAGTCCGGCTGGGCCATCGGCTGGGGCCTGACGGCGATTCTGTATGCCGTGCTGTTTTCGCTGTTGCCGCCGGAAGATGCCTGGCGCGCACTGTTTTTGCTGGGCATCGTGCCAGCGGTGTTCGTGATTTTCGTTCGCCGCCTGGTCAAGGACCCGGAGATCTACCAGCAGGCCAAGGCCGCGGAAAAGACCGCAGCGCCGTCGCATTTTTATGAAATCTTCGCCCCGGGCATGCTCTTCACCACGATCCGCGCCTCGCTGCTGACCACCGGCGCCCTGGGCGGCTACTACGCCATCACCTCGTGGCTGCCAACCTTCCTCAAGAACGAGCGCGGCTTGAGCGTACTGGGTACCGGCGGCTACCTGGCGATGGTGATCTTCGGCTCCTACATCGGCTATGTGATCAGCGCCTACCTCACCGACCTGCTGGGCCGGAAAAAGAACTTCATCCTCTTCGCGGTCGGCTCGTTCATCATTGTCCTGCTCTACACCCAGATGCCGGTCAGCGACGGCGTCATGCTCTGGCTGGGCTTCCCCCTGGGCTTCTTCGCCTCGGGGATCTTCAGCGGCATGGGCGCGTTTCTCACCGAACTCTTCCCCACCCGCATCCGCGGCTCGGGCCAGGGCTTTTGCTACAACATCGGCCGCGCGCTGGCGGCGTTCTTCCCGCTGCTGATCGGCTTGCTGAGCCAGAAGATTCCCCTGGGCCTGGGCATCGGCGGATTTGCCGCAGTGTCCTACGGAGTGGTAATTCTGGCAGCACTGAGCCTGCCGGAAACCCGCGGCAAACAACTGGAAGCCCAATGAGGCCAAGCCTGAAGGAGTGTCAGTCGTGAGCCGCCTGCTATTGAATTGCGATATGGGTGAAAGTTTTGGCAGCTGGACCATGGGCCTGGATGCCCAGGTCATGCCTTATGTTGATTGCGCCAACATTGCCTGCGGTTTTCATGCCGGCGACCCCGGGATCATGCGCAAGACCGTGGCCCTGGCCGTGGCCAGCCAGGTGCGCATCGGCGCCCATCCGGCCTACCCGGACCTGGCCGGCTTCGGCCGCCGCTCCATGGCCTGCAGCGCCGAAGAGATTCGCGACCTGCTGCATTACCAGATCGGCGCCCTGGACGGCATTTGCCGTACCCAGGGTACCCGAGTTGCCTACGTCAAACCCCACGGCGCGCTGTACAACGACATGATGGCCGAGCCGCTCAAGCTGCGTGCCGTGCTCGAAGCCGTGGCCGCCTATGACCGGCAACTGCCGCTGATGCTGATGGCCACCGCCGACAACAGCGCGGCCCAGGCCTTGGGCGATGAGTACGGTGTAACCCTGTGGTTCGAAGCCTTTGCCGACCGCGCCTACGACGCCAGCGGCCACTTGCTGTCGCGGCGCTTGCCGGGGGCGGTGCACCATGATCCGGCGATGATTGTCGAGCAGGCCCTGCGCCTGGCCCGCGGCGAGGCGCTGAGCGCCAGCGATGGCAGCGCGTTGCTGCTGCAGGCCGATACCCTGTGCGTGCATGGCGACAACGACAGCTCGATCGCCGCCGTGCGGCAGATTCGCCAGGCCCTCGATGCCCAGGCGGTGCCATGAACTACCGTATTGAAGTAGTGGCCATCGACTGCCTGATGGTGCGCCTGTTCGACCAGATCGATGAAGGCAACATGCCCTGGCTGCTCGCCGCCAGCCAGCTCCTGCGCAGTGCCTTTGCCGAGCGCCTGGTTGATCTGGTGCCGTCCTATACCACGCTGATGGTGCATTTCGACCTGCTCCAGCTGTCGCCGGCCGAGGCCCAGGCCTGTATTCGTGAAGCGCTCACCGACTTGCAGCCGGACCCTGGCAGCGCAGGCCGCCAGCACGAGATTCCGGTGTGGTATGACCCGAGTGTCGGCCCGGAGCTGCAACTGCTGGCCGAGCGTTGCAACACATCGGTGGCCGACATCATTCGCCGCCACAGCGAGCGTGAGTACCAGGTGTTCGCCCTGGGCTTTGCCCCCGGCTTCGCCTTCATGGGCCTGGTCGAACAAGCTCTGGCCGCGCCGCGCCTGGCCACCCCGCGCAAACGCGTGGCGGCCGGCAGCGTGGGCATTGCCGAGCGCCAGACCGCCGCCTATCCGGCAGTCTCGCCTGGCGGCTGGAACCTGATCGGGCGCACCCCGAGCAAGCTTTTTGACCGTCAGCGCGAGGGCTACAGCCTGTTGCAGCCGGGTGACCGGGTGCGCTTCGTGGCGGTTGAGCGCGCCACCTTCATCAACCTGGGTGGTGACGATAGCCCGCTGGAGGCCCAGCCATGAGCCGCTTGTCGATCGAGGCCAGCACGCCGCTGTGCCTGTTGCAGGATGCCGGGCGCTTCGGCGTGCGCCACCTGGGCGTGACCCAGGGCGGGGCGCTGGACTGGGTGTCGATGCGCTGGGCCAACTGGCTGCTGGGCAATGCGCCCGAGGCCGCGGTGGTCGAGGTCACCCTCGGTGGTTTCAGCCTGATTGCCGAGCAGGACTGTTGCCTGGCCCTGGCAGGCGCCGACCTCGACGCTCGGCTCGACGGCCAGCCGCTCAAGCCCTGGCGCAGCTTCAGTATGAACAAGGGCCAGCGCTTGCGCCTGAATGCGCCGCTGCATGGCGCCCGTGCCTACATCGCCGCGCCGGGAGGCTTCAAGGCGCCGCAGGTACTGGGCAGTTGTGCCAGTGTGGTGCGCGAGGAACTGGGCGGGCTGGATGGCCTGGGTTCGCCGCTGGCCAAGGGCCAACAGCTGGAATATGACGATGCGGCAGCGGCGCTCAAAGAAGTGCCGGAGGCGTTGTGGCCGGACTTTACCGACAGGTCGCCGCTTGATCTGTTGCTCGGCGCGCAGATCGGCGATTTTAGCGGCACAAGCCTGTTTGAAGCGTTCAACCGCGACTGGACCCTCGACAGCCGCGCTGATCGCATGGGCATGCGCTTGCTCGGGCCGGTGTTGCACTACCAGGGGCCGGCGATGATTTCCGAGGGGATTGCGTTGGGCGCGGTGCAGGTGCCACCGGATGGCCAGCCGATCGTGCTGCTCAATGACCGCCAGACCATTGGTGGCTACCCACGGTTGGGGGCGTTGACGCCGTTGGCGTTGGCACGGCTGGCGCAGATGCTGCCGGGGAGGGTGGTGCGCTTTCGGCCGGTGGTGCAGGAGATGGCGTGGCTTGAGCAGCGGGCGTTTCTTGAAAGGTTTGTTGGCTGAGCGGGCCTCATCGCGGGTCAAGCCCGCTCCTACAGGGGGTAGGAGCGGGCTTGACCCGCGATGCTCTACTTGGACAAAAACCGCATCCCTTCCTCCAGCCCACGCAAGGTCAGCGGGAACATCCGGTCTTCGACCAGCTCGCGCACGATGTTGGTCGACGCCGTGTAGCCCCAGGTGTCCTTGGGGTAGGGGTTGATCCAGATGAGCTTCTTGTACTTCTCCATGAAGCGCTGCATCCACACGTAGCCGGCTTCCTCGTTCCAGTGCTCGACGCTGCCGCCGGGCTGGGTGATCTCGTAGGGCGCCATGGCCGCGTCACCGACGAACACCACCTTGTAGTCGGCGCCGTACTTGTGCAGCAAATCCAGGGTCGAGGTGCGCTCGGAGGTGCGGCGCAGGTTGTTCTTCCACACCGACTCGTAGACGAAGTTGTGGAAGTAGTAGTACTCCAGGTGCTTGAACTCAGTCTTGCAGGCCGAGAACAGCTCTTCGCAGATCTTCACGTGGGCATCCATCGAGCCGCCGATGTCGAACAGCAGCAGCAACTTGACGCTGTTGCGCCGCTCCGGGCGCATCTGGATGTTGAGCAGGCCGGCATCGCGGGCGGTGTGGTCGATGGTGCCGTCGATATCCAGCTCTTCGGCCGCGCCCTGGCGGGCGAACTTGCGCAGCCGGCGCAGGGCCAGCTTGATGTTGCGCGTGCCCAGTTCGACATGGTCGTCGAGGTTCTTGTACTCGCGCTGGTCCCAGACCTTGACCGCCTTGCCCTGGCGCTTGCCGGCATCGCCGACGCGGATGCCCTCGGGGTTGAAACCGCCCGAGCCGAACGGGCTGGTGCCGCCGGTGCCGATCCACTTGTTGCCGCCGGCATGGCGTTCCTTTTGCTCTTCGAGGCGCTTCTTGAACTCTTCGATGAGCTTGTCGAGGCCGCCCAGGGACTGGATC
The DNA here is from genome assembly GCF_024749345.1 of Pseudomonas sp. B21-009. Taxonomy (NCBI): domain Bacteria; kingdom Pseudomonadati; phylum Pseudomonadota; class Gammaproteobacteria; order Pseudomonadales; family Pseudomonadaceae; genus Pseudomonas; species Pseudomonas sp. B21-009. The sequence goes on from NZ_CP087199.1 coordinate 1,463,895, forward strand.
TGCGCGCGTTCCTCGTCGCTCAGCGAGCGTTCGAACTCCTTGCGCAGCCAGTCTTCGGGAATCAAGGCTTCCAGGTGCTGGTTGAGGTTCTCAAGGCCCTTGAAATAGGCCGAGAACGCCCGGTCGAACTTGTCGAAATGACGCTCGTCCTTGACCAGGATGGCCCGCGACAAGTAGTAGAACTCGTCCATGTCGGCAAAGGTCACGCGCTGCTTGAGGGCATTGAGCAAATCAAGCAGCTCGCGTACCGACACCGGCACCTTGGCCGCGCGCATTTCATTGAACAGATTGAGCAGCATGGCTATTGCTCCCGGCTCAGCGGTTACCGCGACGGCTCATGAAGGCCAGGCGCTCGAGCAACTGCACGTCCTGTTCGTTCTTGACCAGGGCCCCGGCCAGCGGCGGGATGGCCTTGGTCGGATCACGTTCGCGCAGCACCGCTTCGCCGATGTTGTCGGCCATCAGCAGCTTGAGCCAGTCGACCAGCTCGGAGGTCGACGGTTTTTTCTTCAGGCCCGGCACTTTGCGCACGTCGAAGAACACGTCCAGCGCTTCGCTGACCAGGTCCTTCTTGATGTTCGGGTAGTGCACATCGACGATCTGCTGCAGGGTGCTGCGGTCAGGGAAGGCAATGTAGTGGAAGAAGCAGCGGCGCAAGAAGGCGTCGGGCAGTTCCTTTTCGTTGTTGGAGGTAATGATGATGATCGGGCGCTGCTTGGCCTTGATCGTCTCGTCGGTCTCGTAAACGTAGAATTCCATTTTGTCGAGTTCCTGCAACAGGTCGTTGGGGAACTCGATGTCGGCCTTGTCGATTTCGTCGATCAGCAGAATGACCCGCTCTTCGGACTCGAAGGCCTCCCAGAGCTTGCCTTTCTTCAGGTAGTTGCGCACGTCGTGGACCTTGTCGACGCCCAGTTGCGAGTCACGCAGGCGGCTGACCGCGTCGTACTCGTAGAGGCCCTGGTGGGCCTTGGTGGTCGACTTGATGTGCCAGGTGATCAGCTTGGCGCCAAAGGATTCGGCCAGCTGTTCGGCGAGCATGGTCTTGCCGGTGCCCGGCTCGCCCTTGACCAGCAATGGTCGCTCCAGGGTGATTGCCGCGTTGACCGCCAGTTTCAGGTCGTCTGTAGCGACATAAGCGCTGGTGCCTTCGAACTTCATGAACCGATCCTCTAACGTAGCGCCGGGGGTACTTGGCCCCTGGCGGAAAAATTGTCATGCACGACTATAACGCGGGCTCCGGGCGAGTGGGAACGCAGACGGCCCATTCAGTCTCTGAATGGACCGTCACTCGGTAACTCAGTCAGCCTTGGGCGGCGTTTGCTCATAACGGGCGTTGAAGGCCTGGACAAAGCCGTTGCGCAATATCTGCAAAAACGCCTCGAAGGCACTGATATCGCTTTTATGCACGCTGCCGCTGAGTTCCACGCGAGTGGCGAACTGGTTCTTGCCCTGGTTCTTCAGTACGGTTTCGCTGCCGCCGACCAGCGCTTCCCAGATCGAGCGGAAAAAGCCCTTGTCCTGGTTCTGAACGTCCTGCTGCCAGTTGAACACATCGACATCACGCAGCAGCGGTTTGATGTAGCCGGTGAGCCGGCCGTTTTGCGCTTGCGCCTCGATCACCAGGTCGCCGTGGCCGGCATTGAAGTCGAACTTGCCATAGGCGCTGGCGAAGTCATTGAGCCGGCGCAGTTCGATACCGGTGGCGCGCAGGCGGAATTTGAAGTCGTCGAAGTCGCTGAACGGGTCGAAGGTGGCGCTGCTTTCGACACTGGCATCGCCCAGCAGGCGGGCCTTGGCGTCGAAGGTGGCATCGCGGCGGCCCTTGCGGTCTTCGACGTTGGTCAGGTTGCGGATGCTGGCATCGAGTTGGGTGGCCTTGAGGTTGACCGGCGGCCTGGAGTTGAAATTGCGAAAGCTCAAGGTGGCGTCTTCGATGCGCACTTCATTGAGGGTGATCGGCAGCAGTTTTTCCAGCTGCTGGCGCCAGTCGGTGCCCTGGCCGGTCTGTGAGCTCTGCTTGCTGGCGCCGTCGACGAAGTTCAACTGCGGCTTGAGGAAGGTCACCTCGGCGACCACCGCCTGGTCGTGCCACAGCGAATGCCAGCTGATCGAGAGGTCGATCAAGGGCGCTTCAAGCAGCGGCACTGGCACCTTGCCACTGGTCTTGACGATGTTCAGGCCGTTGATCTTGTAGGCGCCGCGCCACAACGCCAGGTCGACATCGGTGACCTGGCCGCGGTAGTCGCCCATGTCGGCCAGCTTGTCGTTGAGGTAGTTGCGCACCAGCAGCGGCAGGGTCAGGTGCAAGGCCAATAGTAACAATGTGATACCCAGCAGCCCCCACAAGGGCCAGCGATAGCGGCGTTTCATCGGCGGCGGTTCCCGGCAAGGTAGTGATCGGTTGACCCCTGTCAGCCTCAGGGGTTCGCCGGTTGTGGACGCACTGGCGCTGCAGGCTTACCCTTGAAGTTTTCCGCCCGGTGCATAAAAGGACCCCCGCCATGAGCCGTATCTTTGCTGACAACGCGCATTCCATCGGCAATACGCCGCTGGTGCAGATCAACCGCATCGCCCCCCGCGGCGTCACCGTGCTGGCCAAGATCGAGGGGCGCAACCCCGGTTATTCGGTCAAGTGCCGGATCGGCGCGAACATGATCTGGGACGCCGAAAGCAGCGGCAAACTCAAGCCGGGCATGACCATCGTCGAGCCGACCTCGGGCAACACCGGCATCGGCCTGGCCTTTGTCGCTGCCGCCCGTGGCTACAAGCTGCTGCTGACCATGCCGGCGTCGATGAGCATCGAGCGGCGCAAGGTGCTCAAGGCCCTGGGCGCCGAGCTTGTGCTCACGGAGCCGGCCAAGGGCATGAAAGGCGCGATCGAAAAGGCCAGCGAAATTGTCGCCAGCGACCCGTCGGCGTACTTTTTGCCCGGCCAGTTCGAGAACCCGGCCAACCCGGCGATCCATGAAAAGACCACCGGCCCGGAGATCTGGAACGACACCGATGGCGCGGTCGATGTGCTGGTGGCGGGCGTCGGCACCGGCGGCACCATTACCGGGGTGTCGCGCTATATCAAACAGACCCAGGGCAAGGCCATTCTGTCGGTGGCGGTCGAGCCGCTCGGCTCGCCGGTGATCACCCAGGCCCGTGCCGGTGAAGAGATCAAGCCCAGCCCGCACAAGATCCAGGGCATTGGCGCCGGTTTCGTGCCGAAGAACCTTGACCTGTCGATGGTCGACCAGGTCGAGCTGGTCAGCGACGAGGAGTCCAAGGCCATGGCCCTGCGCCTGATGCAGGAGGAGGGCATCCTCTGCGGAATCTCCTCCGGTGCGGCCATGGCCGCGGCGGTGCGCCTGGCGGAAAAACCGGAAATGCAGGGCAAGACCATCGTCGTGATCCTGCCGGACTCGGGCGAGCGCTACCTGTCGAGCATGCTGTTTGCCGACCTGTTCACCGAGCAGGAAAACCAGCAGTAAGTCGCCGCAGCGCTGATCCCGGGCAATAACCGGCGCCGCTGTTTGTTGCACAATCCTTAACACTGAATCCCGGCCCTGCAGGTTTTCAGCAGGGCTGGATCGGTTAATATGTTCGATTAATCCGGCAGCGATGGCCTGATCGAAATTCCAAGGAGTGTTGCATGACCTTTTCCTTTGTCGCCAAGGCAGGTGTACTGCTGCTGTTCTTCGGCAGCACACTGTATGTGCACCTGCGCGGCAAGGCGCGTTTGCCAATGTTGCGCCAGTTCGTCAACCATTCGGCGCTGTTCGCCCCTTATAACGCCCTGATGTACCTGTTTTCCGGTGTGCCGTCCAAGCCGTACCTGGACCGCAGCCGTTTCCCCGAGCTCGACGTGCTCAAGGACAACTGGGAAGTGATCCGCGAAGAGGCCATGCACCTGTTCGACGAGGGTTACATCCGCGCCGCCGAGAAAGACAACGACGCCGGCTTCGGTTCGTTCTTCAAGAAGGGCTGGAAGCGTTTTTACCTGAAGTGGTACGACAAGCCGCTGCCTTCGGCCGAGGCGCTGTGCCCGAAGACCGTCGCGCTGGTCAACAGCATCCCCAACGTCAAGGGCGCGATGTTCGCCCTGCTGCCCGGTGGCAGCCATCTGAACCCGCACCGCGACCCGTTCGCCGGTTCCCTGCGCTATCACCTGGGCCTGTCGACGCCCAACTCCGACGACTGCCGGATCTACGTCGATGGCCAGGTGTACGCCTGGCGCGACGGTCAAGACGTGATGTTCGACGAGACCTACGTGCACTGGGTCAAGAACGAAACCGAGACCACCCGGGTGATCCTCTTCTGCGACGTCGAGCGCCCGCTCAACAGCCCGCTGATGACCCGCATCAACCGCAAGGTCAGTGCCTTCCTCGGCCGCGCCACCGCGCCGCAGAACACCGACGACGAGCGCGTTGGCGGGATCAACCAGGCCTATGCCTGGAGCAAGCGCTTCAGCAATGTCATCAGCAGCCGCGTGAAGCAGTTCAAGCGTGCCAATCCCAAGGCCTACCGGGTGTTGCGTCCGGTGCTGGCGGTGCTGGTTGCCTACCTGCTGTATCGCTGGTTGTTCTGATTGTTTCGGGCCGCTTTGCGGCCCATCGCCGGCAAGGCCGGCTCCCACAATGGATCTGCATTCACCACCGACTTGCCAGCCTGAAACAGGCTGGTCTATAGTCAGACCCACTTCACCTCACCGAAGACCTGCTCATGCCAGCTTCCTGCCCAGCCACCGTATTCGCTACCGCGCCTGACGCGGTTGTCGTTGTGCGCGCGAGCCAGCAGCCGGCCATGATCAGTCACTACCCACCACCTGTCAGTAGCGTGGTCGTGTGCATCGTTGCACCGCCAGCGGTGGTAGTGCTGGGCTAAGCGGCCAATCGCTGCGCTCCCACACACCTGCACCCTACTGAATACGGTTGGCTGCCCCTCGCGGGTAGCGCCGTTCGGCTTATCTGCCCGAATTACAGGTGGCATTCATGTCTGTTCTATCGAAACAATCTATGGCCTCGGCGGCCACTACCAGCCTGTTCGTCCTGCTCTGGAGTAGCGGGGCGATCGTCTCCAAGCTCGGCCTGGCCCACGCCAGCCCGTTTGCCTTCCTGCTGCTGCGATCGGCCCTGGCACTGGCCGGCCTGCTGTTGCTCAGCCCGTTGCTCAAACTGCACTGGCCGCGCAGCCGCCCGGCGCTGCTGCAAGCCCTGGCCACCGGTTGCGTGCTGCTCGGCGCCTACCAGATCTTCTACCTGCTGGCGCTCAACACCCACGTTACCCCCGGGGTCATGGCCACGGTCATGGGCGTGCAACCGATCCTCACCGTGGTGCTGATGGAGCGCCAGCGCTCCTGGAGCCGGTTGTTCGGCCTGGGCCTGGGCTTGAGCGGCTTGATCATGGTGGTTTACCAGGGCATCAACCTCGGTGGCGTGTCGCTGGCCGGGATGCTGTTTGCCTTGCTGGCGCTGATGAGCATGACCTGCGGTTCGATCATGCAAAAGCGCATCACCAACAACCCCATGGGCACCCTGCCGTTGCAGTACATTGCCGGGCTGATGATGTGCGCGGTGTTTGCGCCGTTCCAGCCGCTGCACGTGGAACTGACCGACAGTTTCATCGGCGCGTTATTGTGGATGGGCCTGGTGGTGTCGCTGCTGGCGACCTTGCTGCTGTACCGGCTGATCGCCAAGGGCAACCTGGTCAATGTCACCAGCCTGTTCTACCTGGTGCCCGCAGTGACGGCGGTCATGGACTACCTGATCTTCGGCAACCGCCTGGCGGCGCTCAGCCTGTTGGGCATGGGGCTGATCGTCATCGGCCTGCTGTTCGTGTTCCGCAAGCCCGCAGCCACGCAGGCGCAACTGCAGGCTGACTGACCGTACGGACCGCCCGGCAGCGCGCCGGGCGGTTTGCTGTCAGAAGTAGTAGCCGATGTTGATGTTGGTGCGGTAGTACCAGTCGTTGCTGCCGACCGAGTTGGTGCTGGTCCAGCCCGTGCCGTTCTCGGCGCCGCCAAAGGGGTTGGCGTTCTTCGCCCAGGTGAAGTCGACCCAGGCCATAATCGGCATGGCCAAAAACTGCGCGCCGACGGTAAACATCTGCGAGTCATCCCAGCCGCTTTTGTCTTTCATCATGCGGCTGTAGTCGTTGTAGACCTTGATCTTCTTCAACTGGCCAAGGCCCGGGGTGAAGATGTCGTAGCCGACGTTGATCGAGCCGATGGTGGCCTTGGAGGCGATCAGGTAGGCCGGGGTCAGGCCGTTGCCGCCCATCAGCACCGAGTCGTTGCTGACGCCGTCGGGGTTCTTCGGATCGTATTCATAGCGAATCGCCTGGCTGGTAACCGTCCAGTTGCCGGCGTTGACGATCGCATGCACGCCGCCGGCCCAGTAGTCGCCATCGTCACGGGTGGTGGCGTTGTACAGCTCGGCTGCGGCCAGCGAGGCGCCGATTTCGGTTTTCCAGCCGTCACCGCTGAAGGTCCGGGCCACCCGGGCGTTGACCTGGTTGCGCTTCTCGTTGTCCTGGCGTGACTGGGTGAAGGCCACGGCGTTGTCGTCAAGATCGCTGTAACGGCCAACTTCTGGCGAGTAGCGGATGCCGCTGGGCAGCATGCGCGGGAAGTAGCCCAGTTGCAGGTCCCAGTCCTTGTCCTTGTAGCTGTACTTCAGGCCGCTGCCGGCGCTGACGCCATAGCCCATGAAAAACGGGATGTGGTAACTCCAGCCGAACTGCGGGTAGGGCTCAAGGCCAAAGGGTTTGAACGGTGCGCCCAGTTGCAGGTTGGAATTGGCATTGAAGCGATAACCGACGTAGCCGCGGTCGATCGAGCGCTTGCCGTCGTCCTGGAACCAGTAGCCGATGTCGCTGAACAGTTGTTTGTGGGTGGCCTGGACATCCAGGCGGAAAGTGTCGAAGAGAAAGCGCCCGTTGTTTTCGGTGGTGTCCCAGTGCTCATCGCGGTAGTTGACCCGCAGTGCGCCGCCAATATCCAGCGAACTCTGGCCGTCGTCACTGCGCCAGGCAATGTGCGGGAAGGGTTTTTTCAGCGCTGGCGGCTGGTCCGGCGCCGCCGGGCCGGGCTCGGAAGCGAAACTGGTGGCGCTGCCAAGGATCAGACCCAGGCTTATCACGTACTTGTTCATATCAATGCCCCGCAAGGTTGAGCAGTTTCTCTGGCAACAGCTGTCCGCCGCCTGGAATCAGGCGTTAAGCGAAAGTCAGCGGTGGCGCATCGGTAGGTTTGTTATTGTTTTATAGGTGGCACGTTGTTTTTATTTGAACTCGAGAGGTAAAGAGCAGGAACTGTGCCAGTGCTGAGGAGTGACTGTTGTTTTAATAAATATGATGTAAAACAATTATTTATATCTGAAACGCCTTAATTCGTGCCGTGGGTGAAACAGCGTGGTGTTTAAGTAACAGGGGTGGGCAATGGCAGTGCGGTTTAACTGCACAGCGCGCGTTGACAGTGCGTGGGGTATTTTATCAATGAATAAGTAATTGCCTGTTCTGGGGCCTGCGAAAGCCGCGCAAAAAAAAAACCGGCACACCCGGTGCCGGCCAATTGCGCGTGTTGCAACAGTTACAGATCAAGCACCATGCGCCGGCTCTTGCAGCCCGAGACACAGACCATCATCGATGTGTTCGCCGCCCGTTCGGCCTTGGTCAGCACGCCATCGCGGTGGTCGATGTCACCTTCCAGCACCCGGGTTTCGCACGAGCCGCACACCCCTTCGCGGCAGCTGTACTCGATATCGCAGCCGGCTTCGAGCAGCACGTCGAGCAGGTTCAGCCCAGGCTCGACGCTCAGGGTCTTGCCGGACTTTTTCAGTTCGACGCTGTAGCTGTCCTGGGCATCTTCCGAGGGCGGCAGTTCGGCGGCGGTGAAGCGTTCGATATGCGCATGAGGGTAACCGAGGCTTTCGCAGGTGCTCTCGAAGGCATCGAGCATCGGCGTCGGGCCGCAGCAGTAGAAGTGCGTATCGCCGGGCTGCCCGGCCAGGTAATGGGTCAGGTCCGGTACCGCGTTCTTCTCGTCGTTGAAATGGTAGAGCACCTTGGCATCGACCCCGCTGAGCTCCTCCAGCAGCGCCGCTTCCTTGCGCGAGCGGGCGCAGTAGATCAGCTCGGCGGATTTGCCCAGCGCCAGCAACTGGCGAAACATGCAGTAGATCGGCGTGATGCCGATGCCGCCGGCCACCAGCACGTTGTGGCTGGCGTGCGGGTCGAGGGCGAAGTTGTTGCGCGGTTGAGAGATGCGCAGCTGCGTGCCAACCCGCAGTTGCTCATGGACGAACGCCGAGCCGCCGCGGCTGTTGCGATCACGCAGAATGCCGACTACATAACGGCCCTGGTCGCTCGGCGAGTTGAGCAGTGAATAGCTGCGCACCAGGCCGTTGGGCAAGTGCAGGTCGATGTGCGAGCCGGCTTCGAACGGCGCGAACACGGTGTCGCCCCAGGGGCGCAGTTCGACGCTGATGATGCCTTCGGCTTCGTGGCGCAGGGTGTGCACCAGCGCGGTGATGGTAGAGGAGTTGGACATCGGTCACCTCAAGGGCGCAGTGCGCAAGTCAATGTCGAGCCGGGCGCTGGCTTCGATTTCCACCACCAGCTCAGGGAACACCAGGGCGCTCACCTGAACCAGGGTGGAGGTGGGGTAGCAGGCAAAGCCTTGGAAGAAGTCGCGGCGGGCGCGAGCGACTTCATCCTTGTCGGCAATGTCGGTGAGGTACAGCGTCAAGCGGTAGAGATTGCCGATGTGCCCGCCTGCCGCTTCCACCAGGGCGCGGATCTTGTTCAGCACCACCAGGGTCTGCGCGTAGGCATCCAGCGGCGCGCCGCCCTCGGTGGCCTGGCGGGTGGCGGGATGGCCGGTCATGCCGGACATCACCAGCTCGTTGCCCAGCAGCAGGGCGTTGGACCAGCTGGCAGTGGCCAGCTCGGTCACCGCCTGTGCCTGGATACGGTGCACGGGCAGGTTCATCACAGTTGCTTCGCTTCGATCAGCGCCAGTTGCTCCTTGGCCTTGCCCTTGAGGTAGCGGCGCAGGCGCACCACACCGAGGTCATGCTGATAGAGGTTCTCGCGCTGGTTGGCGTCGTACTCCATGAACTCCAGCAGCACCCGGTCCTGCTCCAGCACTGCCCAGTGGCGGGCTTCCAGGCGGTTCTTGTAGAGGAAGCGCCAGGTGTCGCGCTGCCAGCCGGTCAGGGGCCGGGCGCGCCAGTGGAACACTGCCGAGAGGCTGCGGCTGCTCGGGGTGTAGCTGCCGATGATGGTGAAGTTGCCGCCCGGGCCGCCGGTCTTCGGGTAAGGGATTTCCAGGCGCAGCCAGTGGCAGCCGTTGTCGAGGAATTCGGTCCAGTCGAAGTTGACCCCGCGCTGGCCTTCCTTCTCGAAGAAGAAACCCTGCTCGGTATCGCGGGTGACGAACTTGGCGGTGGCTTCGCCTTCGCTCATCGAGTGCGACATCTTGTGCAGGTAGGTGCCGTGCATCGGGTCCATGACGTTGTCGAGCACGTAGCGGTAGTCACCTTGCCACTCGGTGTAGCAGAGGAAGCTGCTCCACTCGGGCGAGGTCAGTTGCTCGGGCAGCACCAGCTCTGGCGGGGTGTCCAGGTGCGGGTCGGTGGCGTTGAACAAAAAGATCGCCCCGGCCGCCTCGCGGGTGTGGAACATGCGCGTCGGGCGGCTGCCTTCGAGCTTGCAGCCAGGGCTGCCGGGGACCTTGGTCACGGTGCCGTCGCAGCGCACTTCGACGCCGTGGTACGGGCACTGCAGGCGGTCGCCCAGCACCGGGCCCTGGGACAGCGGCGCGCCGCGATGCGGGCAGTGGTCTTCGAGGGCATGCACGCTGCCATCGTTGTCGCGCCACAGGGCGATCTTGTAGCCCAGGCGGCGCACCGACAGCGGCTTGTCGCCAAGCAGCTCGGAGGGTATTACCGGAAACCAGAGGTCTTTGAGGCCGTTGGCCAGGTGGTTCTCAACAGGATCGACGGTGAATTGCATATTCATCTTGTTTTACCTCCGGCGGGTCATGCGCCCAGCCGCGCCATCAGGGTTTTATAGGAGTCTTCGGTCCACTCGCCGCGGGTCAAGGGGCAGGGCGGCCCGGCCAGGTTCAGGTGCGCCAGCAGCTCGGGCAGCTGGGTGATGCCGTTGCCGTAGGCGCGCTCGATGGAATCGCCGAGCAGTTCCTCGAACGGGGTGTTGGGCCGTTTGCGCGCCTGATGGGGCTCCAGGTAGCGTGGGGTGTTGCTCATGTCATTGACCTCCATTGCGAACCCGTTCGCGGATCATTTCGCGGACCGGGACAAAGTCGTACGTCGGGTAGCATTCGGTGCGGAACACGCCCCAGGCGGCGCGCTCCAGTTCCACATTGACCTTGCCGAGCAGGCTCGGCGGCAGGCGCAGGGTGACGATCTGGCCCAGGCCCATGGCCACGGTCCAGGACACCAGCTCGACGCCGGCCGGCGGGAAGCTGTCCCACCAGCCCATCTGCTTCATGTGCGCCTGGATCTGTTCCAGGTTCTTCGACTGGTCGTGCCTGAGCACCACCGTCAGTTGCATCGTCTCGCTCATGCTTGGGCCTCAGGCAGCGCTGGCGGTAGGCACGGTCCAGGCGTCGTAGCCATAGACCCAGTCGGCATTGCCGCCGGCCTTGAGCCACTGGTTGCCGCGTGAACCGATCTGGATCTGGCTGGTGCGCTCCAGGCGCGACCGTTGGTAACCCTGCAGGGCGCTGGCGATCTGTGCCGGGCTGTTTACGCCCTGCAGATGACGGGCCAGCACCACCGCGTCTTCGATGGCCTGGCCGGCGCCCTGGGCCATGAACGGCATCATCGGGTGGCAGGCGTCACCGAGCAGGGTGATCGCGCCTTCGGACCAGTACGGCAGCGGGTCACGCTCGTACAGTGCGGTTTTGAGGACTTCGTCGCAGGCGTCGAGCAGCGCCCGGGCGTCGGCGTGAAAGTCCTGGTAGTGGCTGCGCAGTTCGGCGGCGTCGCCAGCAGTGGTCCAGGACTCCAGGTGCCAGCTGTCCTGGGCGGTGGTGGCGAAGATGAAGATGTCGCGGCCCTGGTTCAGCGGGAAGGTGACGATCTGGCTCTGCGGGTTGGGGCCCCACCATTTGGTGAAGGCCTGGATGTTCGGTACATGCGCTACACGCTCGGCCGGGACCACGGCGCGGTAGGCGACCACGCCGGTAAAGCGCGGCTGCTCTTCACCAAACAGGGCATTGCGCACCACCGAGTGAATGCCGTCGGCGCCGATCAGCAGGTCGGCGCGATGGCGGCTGCCATCCTTGAAGCGCAGCTCGACGCCATCGGCATCCTGCAGCACCTGCTCGGCGCGCTTGGCGAACTGCACGTTGTGCAGCGGGAACACATCGGCCAGGGCCGCCAGCAGGTCGGCGCGGTGAATGGTCAATTGCGGTGCGCCGTACTGGCTTTGCGCGGCGTCGGCCATTTCCAGGCGCGAGGTTTCTTCGCCTGTGTCCCACATACGGCTGATGCGGTGGGTCGGGCGCGCGGCCGGAATGCGCACGGCCGGGCCGACGCCGAGGCCATCGAGGGCGCGCACGGCGTTGGGGGTGAGGTTGATGTCGGCACCGACCCGCAAAAACGCCTTGGACTGTTCGAAAACCGTGACCTGGTGACCGGCCTGGCGCAGGGCGATGGCGGCGGTAAGGCCGCCGATGCCGGCACCGTTGATGGCGATGTTCAACGAAGACATGGACAACTCCTGCTCAGGGTTTGGGTTTGTCGGTAAGGAACTTGCCTTGCGGCGCCTCGACATGCTGCTGGCGCCGGGTATTGCCATCGATGCCGCCGGCAATCGCCCATTCGGCAAACACCGTCGGGCCCGGCTCGAACTCGCGCGGTTGCCATTCGCCGGTCAGCTGGTCTTCGTCGGCGTAGTACTCGACCAGGGCGCCGGCCGGGTTCTTGAAGTACCAGAAGAACGCCGACGACACCGGGTGGCGGCCCGGGCCGATCTCGGTGGCCCAGCCACTGCGCGAGATGTGCATGCCGCCGCCGAACACTTCGTGCAGGTCGCGCACGGTGAAGGCGACGTGGTTCAGACCGGCGCGGGGGGCCGGCAGCTGAAGCATGAACAAATCGTGGTGGCCACCTTCTTCGGCGGTGCGCAGGAACGCGCCGCGGTTGGGATAGCGGTCCGAGGCCTGGAAGCCGAAGCGCTCGTGGTAGAAGGCTTCGCAGGCATTCACATCCTTGACGAAGAACACCACGTGGCCGACTTCGATCGGCGTGGCGCGCTCATACACCGGCGCCGGCTTGTTGATCCGGCCCTTGGTCTGCCAGGTGTTGTGGCCGCTGCACTCGATGTCCAGTGCGCGCTTGCGGGTCACCTGCAGGCGGATCGCCAGGCCGTTGGGGTCGGTGCAGCCGATGCGCCCGTTGCCTTCGACAAAGCCCGGGTCGTTGGCGATGCGCTGGCTGTACAGGGCCAGGTCCGCTTCGCTCTCCACGCCCCAGACTACTTCGCGCACGGTCGAGCCCGGCTCGATGGCCGCTGGCAGGCCGGGCTTGTTGATGTCGGCCAACACCACCCGGCAGCCGTTGAGGGTTTCGAAGACCACCTCGTCGGCCTGTTCGCTGACCTTGTCCAGGCCCCAGTCGCTGAAGAAGCGCACGCAGGTGGCGAGGTCTTCGACGCCGTAGGTGACTTCATCGATGCCCAATACGCTCATGGCCTTGCCTCCACACCGGCCCAGGCCAGTGGTTGTTCGTTCATGCCCCAGTAGAGGCTTTTCTGTTCCATGTACTGCAGGATCCCCAGGCGGCCTTTTTCACGACCCAGGCCGCTGTCACGCCAGCCGCCGAACGGGGTGGCGATGGAGAACTGCTTGTAGGTGTTGATCCACACCGTGCCGGCCTGGATCTTGCGGCCCAGGGCCCAGGCGCGCTTGTAGTCGCGGCTCCAGATGCCGGCGGCGAGGGCGTAGAGGCTGTCGTTGGCCTGCTCGATCAGCTCTGCCTCGCTGTCGAACGGCAGGGCCACCAGCACCGGGCCGAAGATTTCTTCCTGGCAGGTCTGTTGGCTGTTGCGCAGGCCTTCGAGGATGGTTGGCGGGTAGAAGTAGCCCTGATCAAACAGGCCGCCAGTCGGGCGTTGGCCACCGAGCAGCAGGCGGCCACCTTCGGCCAGGCCCAGGGCCACGTAGCGCTCCACCGACTCGCGGTGCGCGGCGCTGATCAGCGGGCCCATTTGCGTGGTTTCGTCCGCCGGGTCGCCCAGGCGCAAACGTGCAGCGCCTGCGACCAGGCGCTGCATGAACGGCTCGTACAGGGCGCGGGCAACGAACAGCCGCGAACCGGCAATGCAGGCCTCGCCCGAGGAACTGAAAATGCCATACAGCACCCCGGCCACGGCGTGATCGAGGTCGGCGTCATCGAGGACGATGGTCGGCGACTTGCCGCCCAGTTCCAGCGACACCGGCATCATCTTGTCGGCGGCGATGTGGGCGATGTGCTTGCCGGTCTTGGTCCCGCCGGTGAACGACACACGCTTGATCAGCGGGTGCTGCGTCAGCGCATCACCGAGCAATGAGCCCTTGCCCGGCAACACGCTGACCAGGCCCTTGGGCAAGCCTGCGTCCTCGCAGATCTGCGCCAGTTGCAGGGCCAGCAGCGGGGTGATTTCTGCCGGCTTGATCACCACCGCATTGCCGGCGGCCAGGGCCGGGGCGACCTTTTGCGCTTCGCTGGCAATCGGCGAGTTCCACGGGGTGATAGCCGCGACCACGCCCATGGGCTCATAGACGCTCATGCTGACGAAGTCGCCGCGCGACGGGGTGATGGTCTCTTCCAGGGTTTCGCAGGCGGCGGCGAAAAACTGGAAAGTACCGGCGGCGCTGGCCACCAGGGCGCGGGTTTCGTTGATCGGCTTGCCGTTGTCCTGGCGCTGCAATTGCGCCAGTTCTTCGCCGCGCTGACGGATCAGCTCGGCGATGCGGTACAGCACGGCGGCGCGTTCGTGCGGCTTGCGCTGGGCCCAGCCGCTGTTGAGGAAAGCCTGGTGGGCGCCTTGCACGGCGTCTTCGACATCCTCGAGGCTGGCGGCGTTGAGCCAGGCCACCGGCTCGCCGGTGGCCGGGTAGCGCGTGGCGTAGCGCTCACCGCCGCCCAGGCGCCAGGTGCCGGCAATGCAGATAGGTAGAGTCTGTTCCAGCGTCATCGACGTTCCCCTAGATGGAAATGGCATGGGCGTGGTTGCCCAGGGCACGGACCACGCTGTAGACGGTCAGCGCCGAGGTTTTCGGGTTGGCCTGCAGCGGCTTGCCGCGCAGGCTCATCTCGAAACCGCCGAAGGCACCACGGGCTTCGAAGTGGTGGACGTTCTCTTCGCTGAGCGGGTCGGCAATCAGCGTCACTCGCGTGCGGTCCAGGCCCAGCCCTGCCAGCGACAAGGTGGCGGCGACGTTGGCGTTCTTCGGGTACAGGCGCGCAGCTTCGCGGGCGCTGCCTTCGAAGATCACCGTGGCCTGGTCGATGGCGTCCAGGTCGCAAACCTCTTCGGCCGGGGTGTTCTTCCAGGCCCTGGCCGGTTTGCGTCCGGTGTAGTCGACCGAATCCAGGCCGCCGACCTTGGCCGCCGACAGCGCATCGATGCCGCCGATGGCGCCGGGCAGCAGCTCGATGCGGGTGTTGCCACGGGCGGCGGCGGCCTCCAGGCGCTCGACCAGGCCCAGCTCCGACAGTGCACCGACCGAGACGATCAGGCAGGCGATGCCGCGCTCCAGTGCCGGCAGCACGTGTTCCTCGATTGCCTTGTGCCCGGCGCATTCCACCAGCAAATCCGGGCGGGCGTCGGCGGGCAGGGCGGTGAGCACCTGTGGCGGGCGCTTGAAGCTGGCCAGGCGCTGTTGCACCAGGGCTTCGGAACCGGCCGAGGCGATCACATGCTCGACGCGCAACTGCGCATCGTTCTCCAGCAGTTCCAGCACCGCGACGCCAATGGCGCCGCAGCCGATCATGGTGATATTGAGCATGCGCAAGTCCTCAGGCCGTGGCTTTCTGGGCTTTGGTTTCGCTGTTGGGGGGACCGGCGAACTGGGTGGCAAAGCCGCCGACGCTGAGCATGTCGACTTCCAGCAAAAACGGCCCGCCCTGGCTCAGGGCGTTGTCCAGCACCGCGCCGAAGTCCTTCAGGTCGCTGACCAGGCCATGGCGCAGGCCGATCGATTCGGCCAGCTTGGTGTAGTCCGGGGTGTGCAGCTCGACATAGGCGTGGCGGGCGCCGTAGATGGCGTCCTGGATGTTGCGGATCACCCCGTAGCGCTGGTCGTTCATCAGCAGGATCACCACATTGGCTTTCTCTTGCACCAGGGTCGCCAGCTCACCGAGGTTGAGAATGAAACCGCCGTCGCCAGCCAGGGCGAAGACCTTGCGCTGCGGGTCGGTTTCCGCCGCTGCCACCGCCGCGCCAATGCCCATGGCCAACCCTTGGCCGATGCCGCCACCGAGGGCATGCACGCCGGCCAGCGGGTGGTAGAGGTTGAGCAGGCGGTTGCCCCAGATGCTGTTGGACAGGGTCACGTCGCGCACCCAGGAGAAATTGCGCCCGGTCAGCCCCTGCAGTTGTTCGACCATCGTCGAGTACGGGCCGAGATCGGCCACCAGCTGCGCGCGCGATTGCGAGCGGATGGCCTTGAGCTCGCCGATGAAGTTCGGGTCGATGTTCAGGCGGCCTTCAAGGCGGTCGGCCAGGCCGTCGAGGGCCAGGGCCGAGTCGCCGCAGATGAACAGCTCGCTGGAGTAGCTGCGCCCTTCGATGGCCGGGTTGGCATCGATGCGCAGGGTGGTGCGCGGCAGCTTCAGGGCGTACTTGAAGGTCTCGTTGCTGCGCAGGCGCGAACCGGCCACCACCAGCGCATCACAGCTTTGCAGGAAGCCTTCGACCAGCTTGTTCTGCGAGAAGGCGCCGAGGCAACGCTCGTCGTCTTCGTTGACTACGCCGCGACCCTGGGTCGAGGTGATCACGCCAACGCCCATGTCCAGCAGGCGCTTGACCTGCGCCCCGGCGTGGCGGGCACCGCCGCCGAGCCACAGTAGCGGGCGGGTGGCGCTGGCCAGGCGTTCGGCGACCAGGTCGAGGGCTTCCGGCGCTGGCACCGCAACCGGGATCGGCAGCGGCGAGAGGTCGCTCGGCATGGGGATGAAGGTCGACTGGATATCGATCGGGATCTCGACGCTGACCGGGCCGGTGGGCGCGGTCAGGGCGGTCTGCACGGCGAGCTTGAGGGTGCTCAGCGCGGTCTCGACACTGCGCACGCGAAAGGCCGCCTTGGACACCGCCTTGAGCATGGTCAACTGGTCGCGGGCTTCGTGGATGTAGGCGAAGTCCTGGTCCAGGTACGGCGTTTCGATCTGCCCGGTGATGTGCAGCAGCGGCGTGCCGGCGGTCAGTGCTTCGACCAGCGCCCCGGCGGCGTTGCCGGCAGCGGTGCCGGTGGACGTCAGGCACACGCCCAGGCCACCGGTGGTGCGGGCGTAGGCATCGGCCATGTTGGTCGCGCCGGCTTCGCCACGGGCCATGACGAAGCGGATGTTGCCGCGTACGGCGAAGGCATCGAGGATCGGCATGTTATGGATCGAGATCACGCCGAAGGCGGCCTTGACCTCGCATTGTTCGAGGAACGCGGTGATGGCAGCGCCAACGGTGACAGTGTTTTCATTACGCATGGCGGGACAGGCCTCCAGAAACATCGATATGGCTGCCAGTGGTGTAGGCCGACAGGGGCGAAGCCAGGAACAGGATCGCTTGGGCTGCTTCTTTGGGCAGGCCCAGGCGCCCCAGAGGAATGTGTTTGCGTTGCGCCAGTTGCGCAGTCCATTGCGACCAGTCCAGATCGCGCTCTTCGCGGGCCTCGAAGCGCCGGCGCCACTGGCCGGATTCGACCAGGCCGATAAGGATGCCGTTGACCCGGATGCCCTGTTCGGCGAACTCGCTGGCCATCGAGCGCACCAGGTTCTTCAGGCCCGCACGTGCTGCCGAGGTGGCGACCATGTGCGGCTCCGGCTGGCTGGCCAGCAGCGAGTTGACGCAGACGATCGAAGCGCCGGCCTGGCCTTGCAGTTGGGGGAGGAAGGCGCGCACCGGGTAGATCACCGAGAAGAATTTCAGCTGCAGCTCTTCGCTCCAGGCCTCATCAGTGGTGTCGGCGAAGGTCGAGACCCGGCCTTGGCCGGCGTTGTTGATCAGCACCTGGGCCGGGCCGAGGGCGGCCAGGCTAGCGGCAGCGAATGCGTTGACTGACGCGGCATCCAGCACATCACAGGCTTGAGCCAACAGACGCGCATCGGGGAAACGTTCGCGCAGGCGGGCTTCGGCGCTGTTCAAGCGGTCCTGATCGCGACCACAAAAGGCCACTGCCGCACCGGCTTCAAGCAGTTGCTCGACACAGGCCAGGCCAATCCCGGAAGAGCCGCCAGTGACGATGGCGGTGCGCCCGTGCAGTTGATAGAGGTTGCTCATGTCAGTCCCTCATCAGCGCGGTGACGCGGCCGGAGCCAGCGTTTGGCGTGTAGTTGAGCAGGCGCGACAGCTCATCGGCGCTGCCCCGCACATGGCCAAGCAGGCCGTCGAAATTGATGTGCGCAACCTGCACGGTAGGGATGGTCACGCCCATGGCGGCAACCACCCGGCCACTGTGATCGCGCACCGGCGCAGCGATGGTCGAGATCGATGATTCGAAAAAACCTTCGCCGCTGACATAGCCGCGCTGACGGTCGCTCTGCACCAGGTCGAACAGCTCCAGTACGGTTTTCGGTGTGCACGGCGAGTGCTGTTCCAGGTGCTCCTCCGGGTACAGCTCACGCAGCTCGGCCAGGCTCAGGTCTTCAAGGAGGATGCGCCCCAGCACCGTGGCGTGGGCCGGCAGGCGGGTGCCGACGTTGACCGCGCTGGAGAACACCGACGGCGGCGAAACCTTGGCCACGTAGACGATCGAGCGACCGTCACGCACCACCAGGTTGCTCGGGTAATTAAGGTGATCGCACAGCCGCGCCAGCAGCGGTTGACCGAGCTCGGTCAGCTCCAGCGAGGCCAGGTACTCGAAGCCCAGGCGCAGTACCGACATGCCCAGGCGGTACTCGTTGCCGCTGCGGGTGACGAAGCCCATGGTTTCCAGGGTGGTCAGCAGGCGGAAGATGGTCGAGCGCGGCAGCTCCAGGCGTCGCGCCAGTTCCGGCGCGGTGAGGGTGCGGTTTTGCCGGCTGAATTCACAGAGCAGCAACAGGCCGCGCTCAAGGCCGGGGACGATGTACTTGTCCTGGTTGTCTTTCAACAGATCCGAATCATTCATAGCGCAGTACCTGTCAGGGATTCTTCGAGGGCCCGGGCAAGCAGCGTTGCCACGGCCTCGGGTTGTTCGATCGGGCTGGCGTGGCCGGCCTCGGCAATCAACGCGAACGCTGCCCCCAGGGCCTTGGCCAGGGCCTGGCAGTCCTCGGGGCGGGTGATGCTGTCAGCGGCGCCGCAATGCACTTCGCATGGCACGGCCAGGGCGGCGTAGCGCAGCAGGTCATCGCCACACAGCAACTCGATGGCCTGGCGATAGCCCTGGGGCAGCAGCCGCGCCATGTTCCATTGCACCCAGGCGCGGGCCTCGCTGCTGGCCGCTGGCGAGAGCATGTGCGCGCTGCGCTGGTGGGCCATCTGGGCGATGCCCAGTTGCTCAAGGTTGTGCAGGCGCTGGCGGCGTACTTGTTGCGCCTGCTCGGCACGGGCCGGGTCGCCATAGCCGCGAGCCGGGCTGATCAGCACCAGGCGCCGCACCCGTTGCGGCTGCTGCTGGGCCAGGGCCGCGGCGCTGAGGGCACCGAGGGAATGGCCGACCAGCAGGCAGTCGGCAATCTGCAGCGCATCGAGCAAATGCCGCAGGCGCCGGGCATAGTCCACCGCCTGCGGCGCAGGGTTGGCCAGCGGGCTGGAGTCGCCGTAGCCCGGTGCATCCCAGGCAATCACCCGGGCCTGCTGGCTCAGTTGCAGCGCCACCTGCAGCCAGGACGCGGCGCCCGAGCCAATGCCATGCAACAGCACGATGGCCGGCCCTTGCCCGGCTTCGCGGATCGCCTGGGCGCCGCTTGCCAGTTGCACCAGGCGCTGGGGGAAGCGCTGCTGCAACTGGGCTGCAAGGCCGGCGAGCGAGTGGTCGGTGGCGTGCAACATCGGCTTAACCGCGCTTGATCGAGGCCAGCGGGTGCGCTGGCGGGTAGGTCGGGGTCACCGGCTTTTTCGCGCCGAGCATCACGCACATCAGCGCGTCTTCATCGCCGATGTTGATCTCTTCGCGGTACACGCCCGGCGGTACCGAAATCAGGTCGCGGTCGGTGAGCACGGTTTCGAAGCGCTCGCCGTCTTTCTCGATGATCACCTTGAGCTTGCCGCGCAACACGAAGAACACTTCCTCGACGTCGGTATGGATATGCGGCGGGCCTTCATGACCGGCCGGGATGACCATGGTCGAGAAGGTGAAGTGCTCCGAGGGGATGGTGTTCATGTCGCTGTTGACCCCGGTGCCGCCGGTGCCGACGTAGCGCATTTGCGCGCGGCGGAACTTGGGGTCGAAGTCGGCCTGGAACTTCAGCGCGTCCCAGTCGTACTTGCGGGTCTGGTAGCGGGCGATGCGGGTCTGCATCCAGCCAGCGAGGTCCGAGCCTGCGGGTTGTTCCCAGGTTTTCGCGGTGGCGTTTTGTACGGATAGGTCGGTCATGGGTGTCTCCTTGCTCAAGGCATGACGAACCCGCCGTTGACCGGCAGGGTTTGTCCAGTGATGAAACGCGACAGGTCGGACAGGGCGAACAGCACGGCGCCGCTGACGTCTTCTGGCAGTTGCGGGCGCTGAATCGCCCGTTGTTCGGTGTACAGGCGGTGGCGCGCCTCGGGCACATAGGCGGTGGCCTCGACCAGCACCAGGCCGGGGGCGATGGCATTGACGGTGATGTTGTCAGTGCCAAGTTCACGGGCCAGGCTGCGGGTCATGGCGATGATCGCGCCCTTGCTGGCGACATACGCCAGCAGGTTCGGTGCACCCCACAGCGGGGTGTCGGAGGCCAGGTTGATTACCGCGCCCTTGGCGCTGGCGCGCAGGGCCGGCAGGCAGGCGCGGGTCATCAGCCAGGTGCCGCGGACGTTTACCTGCATGACCTGGTCCCAGGTGTCGATGTCCAGTTGCTCGCAGGTCTTGCCGCCGGAGTTGGTGATCGAGGCGTTGTTGACCAGGCCGTCGAGGCCGCCGAGCACGGCAACCGCCTCGGCGACGCAGGCAGTGATCGACTCCGGGTTGCCCAGGTCGAGGGTCACGCCGGTCACCTGCAAGCCTTGCTCGCGCAGCTCGCAGGCGGCCTGCAGCACGCGCTCCTGGAGAATATCGGCGATCACCACGCGGGCACCGGCCTGGCCGATGGCCTGGGCGAAGGCATAGCCCAGGCCACGGGCGCCACCGGTGACCAGCACGCGGCGGCCTTCAAGCATCGAGTTGAATGGGTTCATCATTGGGTACTCAGCATGGCTTTGGGCAGGTAGTGCAGGACGCGTTTCTCGGCCCAGACCACCGCGCCGTAGGCCAGCACGCCGATCAGGGTGAGCATGACGATGGCGACGAAGACCCCGGCGGTGTTGCCCTGGCCTTCAGCGTCGACCAACAGGAAGCCCAGGCCCTGGTTGCCGCCGACCAGTTCGCCGACGGTGACGCCGATCACCGCCAGGGTCGAGGCGATGCGCAGGCCCGAGAACAGCGCGGCCATGGCCGAGGGGAACTCCACCAGGCGGAAGATCTGCCAGCGGCTGGCGTTCATGGTGCGCACCAGGTTGATCATGTCCGGGTCAACGGTACGGATTGCCGAGAGCACGTTGATCATCACCGGGAAGAACACGATGAGGATGGCGATGAGGATCTTCGGGTAGATGGTGTAGCCCAGCCACATCACGAACAGCGGCGCGAAGGCGACTTTCGGGGCGATCTGCAGGGCCAGGATGTACGGCGAGAGCATGGCCTCGGCCGACGGCGACAGCCCCAGCGACACGCCGATGGCCACCCCCAGCAGGGCGCCGAGGCCAAAGCCGACGATGATCTCGAAGGCGGTGATCAGGGTGTGCTGCAGCAGGCCGCTGGACTGCCACATCACCAGGCTTTCCTGGGCCACGCGGCTCAGTTGCGGCATGACGAACTCGGGCATGCCGAGCAGGCCGGGGCCCCACTGCCAGAGCAGCAGGAACAGGATCAGCAGGGCGACGCTGCCGAGCACGGAGGTGTTGAGGTTTCTCATCGGGCTAATACCTTGTTATGCATCCAGGCTTATTGCGCGGCCGTGGTGGTTTCGATGAACTGGTTGCTGTAGAGCTCGTCGAGCTTGGGTTCCTTGGCGACGATGCCTTCGCTGACGTAGAACTTGCGCACTGCGTCCAGGCGCGCTGGGTCGATGCGCCCGAGCACGGTCTGGTTGGCGTAGACGTGCTCGACATACAGGCGCAAGGTTTTCTCCAGCGCCGCTTCCTTGCCGGCGTAGGCCGGCACGGCCTTGGCGAAGGTGGCGGCGGCGGCTTTCGGGTCCTGGATGATGTCGCGCATGCCCTGCAGGGTGGCCTGGACCACGCCGCCGACCACCTGCGGCTGGTGTTTGATGGCGTCGTCCGAGGCGAGGATCGCCTGGGCCATGCTCTCGAAGATTTCGCTCTGCGGGATCAGGCTGATCTTCAGCCCGGCCTCTTCGGCATTCACCACCCAGTCCGGCACCCCGGCCATGGCCTGGGCCTTGTTGGCCGAAAACAGCTGCCACACCCCCGAGGGGCCGGCGGCCTGGATATCGACGTCGGTCTTGTTCAGGCCGGCCTTGCGCAGCGAGGCGAGCAGGGCGTAGTAGGTGGTGTCGGAGTAGGACATCACGGTCAGGGTCTTGCCCTTGAGGTCCTTGATCGTCTGGATGTTCTCGCCGGCGTTGGTGGCGATCATGGTCACCCCGCCGGCACCGAGCACCGCCACCGCACGCACCGGAATACCGTTGGCGCGGACCACGATCGGGGTGTCACCGATGGCGCCGCCGAGCATGGCGTTGCCGGCACCGATCTGCTTGGCGACATCGACTCCGCCCTTGGCGGCGATGAAGGTCATGTCCAGGTCCCTGGCACGGTAGTAGCCCTTTTCCTTGGCGATGATCCACGGCGCAAAAGCCGGCGAGTTGGGCGGCGCGGGCAGCAGGTAGGTGACCTTGGTCGGCTCTGCCTGGGCGCTGAGCGCCAGGCCAAGGCCCAGGGCGATGACTGAAGTCTGTGCCAGGCGTTGCAGGGACTTGAACATGCGTACTCCTGAATCGGTTGATGGGCCGGTGGCCGTTGATCAATGCAGTTCGGTGTCTTCGCCGACTTTCAGCAGTTCCATCAGGCGCCCGGCCAGCGGGCCGATTTCCGGCAGCTTGCGGCGCTCCAGCGGGTTGTCGCGAAACGGCAGGTCGACAGTGATTTCTTCGATGATGGTGCCGGGGCGGGCGCTCATCACCAGCAGGCGGTCGGACATGGCAATCGCCTCGACCAGGTCGTGAGTGATGAACAGCGCGGTTTTCTTCTCTTCGAACAACATCCGCGCCAGGTCCTGTTGCAGGATCATCTTGGTCTGCGCATCGAGGGCCGAGAACGGCTCGTCGAGGAACAGCACCTGCGGGTCGATGGCCAGGGTCCGGGCCAGGGCGGCGCGCTGGCGCATGCCGCCCGACAGCTGGAACGGGTAGTGGTCGGCAAAGCCTTGCAGGTGACAGCGATTGAGCAGATCTTCGGCAATCGGCTGGCGCTTGGCGGCGGGCATGCCCTGGATTTCCAGGCCCAGCTCGACGTTGCGGCGGATGCTGCGCCAGGGCATCAAAAGATCCTTCTGCAGCATGAAGGCGACCTTGCGCACCGGCCCGACTACCGCTTCGCCACCGACGAAAACTTCGCCTTCGCTAGGGCGGTAGAGGCCCGAGCCCATGTTGAGGATGGTGCTTTTGCCGCAACCGGACGGGCCGATGATCGACACCACCTCGCCGCGGCGGATCTTGAAGTTCACCTCGCGAATGGCAAAGGGCGCCTCGGCCTTGCCCTTGGCCGGGAAGCATTTACCGACATTGCGAAATTCGATTTCGGTCGGCTCCAGGTCTTCCTTGGAGTGCGGCGTATTCCATTGAGAGGGGATTGCGTACATCTCTTTCACAGCCATTGGGGAAGCTCTCTGGTCTGTTTTATAGGTGATACGCGGTTTAGTGCATGAACAATGCCAAATGTGTATTGGCCCTGTTTTATTTGAAAAGTGCTTATTTATTAGTGGCTTATTGAATTAACAGGAAAACTTGTTTGTTTTATATATGAAACAAGGTTTTCTATATGGCACGAAATTGCACAACAACTGCGCGTGGCAATTGCGGGTGCAATGAAAAGAGGCTTTTTTCGGTAACGCGAGTGAAGGGCTGGTTTCAGGGGTGAAACCAGAAACTGTGGAAGCTGGCTTGGCAGCTCCCACAGGAACAAGCATTAACCTGTCAGGCGCGAGCTGGCTTGAGCACCAGCCACAACGCCACGGCAATCAACAACCCGCCGTACAGGTGCGCCATCGACAGCGGCTCGTCCAGCAGCCAGGCGCCCCAGAGCACACCGAAGGCCGGGATCATGAAGGTCACGGTGCTGGATTTGACCGGGCCGATCTCGCTGATCAGGCGGAAATACAGGATGTAGGCAAAGGCGGTGCACACCAGCCCCAGGCCCAGCAACGACGCCCACACCTGCCAGCCACCCCAGCTTGCCGGCGGCTGGGTCAGCACGCTGTAGCCGAACAACGGCAACAGCAGCAAGGTCGCGCCCATCATGCTGCCTAGCGCCGACAGGCGGCTGTCGAGGCCGCCTTGCTGGTCGAGCCAGCGCCGGGCGAGAAAGCCGGCCAGGCCGTAGCACGCGGTCGCCGCCAGGCACGAGAGGGCGCCTTGCAACAGCTTGGCGTCGAACGCCACCGGCCCCGCGCCACTGAGAATGCCAACCCCGAGCAGGCCGAGGAAGATGCCGCTGAGCTTGGCCAGGGTCAGCGGTTCACGGAACAACAACGCGCCAATCAGCACGCCCATCAGCGGCGTGGTGGCATTGAAGATCGCCGAGTAGCCGGCCGGCAGCACCTGGGCGGCCACTGAATAAAGGGTGGCGGGTATCCCCGAGTTGATCATGCCCAGCACCAGGCAGGCCTTGAGCTTGCCATTGAAGTCCCAGCGCACCCGCAGCAGGGCGAGAATCACCAGCAGGCCGAGGCAGGCGATGGAGACGCGGAAAAACGCCGTCGGCAGGGTGCCGAGCACCGGCGCGATGATGCGCATGAACAGAAAGCTCGCTCCCCAGACAGCAGCAAGAATCAACAGGCGGGATATGGCGATGGGGCTCATGGGGCTCTCCGGGTCCTTTGGGGCAGGGCGCGAGTTTACGTTACATCGCAGCCTGCGCTCTCTCCCTTTCTTGCGCTTGAATTCAGCACCCGGCGAGTTTGGCCGATACAGCCGCGCCAACAGGCTTTCCCTGCCCGTGGCGACTGGCTAAGCTCAGGCTTTGACATTCCCGCAGAGGTCTGACGTATGCCCCAGCAATGGCCGGCCGCCGATATCGCCCGGATGATCCTCGATGGCTTCGACGATTACCGCGAGCATTTTCGCCAGATCACCGACGGCGCCCGCGAGCGATTCGAGCAGGCCCAGTGGCAACAGACCCAGAGCGCCTCGGCGGCGCGCATCAATCTGTATGAGGAAAAAGTCAGCGAGGTCAGCGGCTGGCTGCGCCAGGGCTTCGAGGGCGAGGTGCTGCTCGACGTCGCGCTGTGGCCGCTGGTCAAAAGTGCTTATATAGGCCTGATCGACCCGCGCCTGGACGATGAACTGTCCGAGACCTGGTACAACTCGATCTTCTGCAGCCTGTTCAGCCATGACCTGATCAGCGATGGCTGCATGTTCATCCACACCACCCGGCCCTCGCTGCGCAGCCACGAGCGGGCAGCGCAAACCCGCACCTATCGGCCACAAAGCGGCTTGAGCGCATTGCTGGCGCAGGTGTTTGCCGACTACCGTTTCGATGTGCCCTACGCGGACCTTGCCGGCGACTTGGCACGCCTGGAAGGGCAACTGCGCGAGAACCTGCCGGACTGGGTCTGCAAAGACCCGGCCCTGGCCGTCGAGCTGTTTTCCTCGGTGTTGTACCGCAACAAGGGCGCCTACCTGGTCGGGCGCCTGTACACCCAGGACGAGCAATGGCCGCTGGTGATCCCGCTGCTGCACCGTGAGGGCCACGGCATTGAGGTCGACGCGCTGATCACCGACGAAGCCGAGGTGTCGATCATCTTCTCCTTCACCCGCTCCTACTTCATGGTCGATGTACCGGTGCCGGCCGAGTTCGTCGGCTTTCTCAAGCGCATCCTGCCGGGCAAGCACATCGCCGAGCTGTACACCTCGATCGGCTTTTACAAGCACGGCAAGTCGGAGTTCTACCGGGCGCTGATCAACCACCTGGCCGGCACCGATGACCGCTTCATCATGGCCCCGGGCGTGCGTGGCATGGTCATGAGCGTGTTTACCCTGCCGGGCTTCAACACCGTATTCAAGATCATCAAGGACCGCTTCTCGCCGTCGAAGAACGTCGACCGCGCCACGGTGATCGAAAAGTACCGGCTGGTAAAAAGCGTCGACCGCGTCGGGCGCATGGCCGATACCCAGGAGTTCTCCGATTTTCGTTTCCCCTTGAGCAAGTTCGAGCCCGAGTGCCTGGCCGAACTGCTGGAAGTGGCGCCGTCTACCGTTGAAGTGCACGGCGACACCGTGCTGATCCGCCACTGCTGGACCGAGCGGCGCATGACCCCGCTCAACCTCTACCTGGAAAACGCCAACGACGCCCAGGTACGCGAGGCCCTGGAAGACTACGGCCTGGCCATCAAGCAACTGGCGGCGGCGAACATCTTCCCCGGTGACATGCTGCTGAAGAACTTTGGCGTTACTCGGCACGGGAGGGTGGTGTTCTACGACTACGACGAAATCTGCTTTCTGACCGAGGTCAACTTCCGCTATATCCCGCCGCCGCGCACGCCAGAGGATGAAATGGCCTCAGAGCCCTGGTATTCGATCGGCCCGCTGGACGTGTTCCCCGAGGAGTTTCCACCGTTTCTGTTCGCCGATAGCGGCCAGCGTCGGTTGTTCAACCAGCTGCACGGCGAGTTGTACGACGCCGACTACTGGAAGAGCCTGCAGGCGGCGATCCGCGGCGGCAAAGTGATCGATGTGTTCCCGTACCGGCGCAAGTGCCGGGAGGGCTGAACAACATCGCGGGTCAAGCCCGCTCCCACAGGAATGAGGGTGAATCTGTGGGAGCGGGCCCACCCCGCGATCGAGCGCGTAGCGGTCGTATGCCAGGCAACTCCTGGTTTGCTGGCTGTACTGGCCTCATCGCGGGTCAAGCCCGCTCCTACCGTTGAATGCGGCCGCTACCCCTTCAAGCACTTCAACTCACTGAAACTCTGGCGCACCTGCGCAAGCTTCTGCTCCAGGTGCTGGCGCTGTTGTTCGCTGCTCTGCGCCATCACATCCACCAGCAAGCGCCGCGCCTCCTGCTCGGTGCGCTGGAAGGCGATCCGGTACTCCGGGGTCCACAGGCTTTCGCGCTTTTTCAAGAGGATCTCCAGGCGTGGCTCGAAGCTGTCGCTGTGGCGCTGGTCCATCGCCGCGCTGAACTGTGCCTGCCAATGGGCGCGGTTGGCGATCCACTGGCGGTTCTGCTCGCCCAGTCCCTGGGACCAGGTCATGACTCGAAGTTTTTGCTGCGGGCTGAGCTCGCCCAGCCAGGTGCTCAGGCGTTTTTCCATTCGCTCGGCGCGGCGTTCGATCTGCCGCGCCAGTGGGGTATTGACGTATTTGGCCTGGCGTTCGCGAATGTCTTCAGCAAAGGCTTCGCGCATTTCCCGCACTTGCTCGTCATCCATGCTGCGCAACAGTTCGGCGGCCGACGGAGTGATCTGGTCGGCGACCTTGGCAATCGCCTGCCGGGCTTCTTCCGTGCGTACCTGCAACTGCTGGTCGGTTATCGCATTGCGGGCGACCATCGCCTGGATTTCGTCGATCCAGGTCAGGTAGCCGGGCAGTTGCGTGCGGCAATGCCAGGCCAGTTGCTGTTTGAGCCGTTCATTGAGCCAGGTTTTTTGCTGGCGATTCATGCTCAGGTAGTCGTTGAGCGACCAGGGCACCAGCATGTCGAGGTTGCGGTAGGCCAGGTCGATACGGTTGCAGGCGACCACCAGCAAGGCCGATATCACCAGCAACAGAACGGTGCGCAGGTACTTGGACAGGCAGGCGTACATGAGCGAATCCTTGCGAAGGCTTGCTTGTCTTTATAGAACAGGGCAAGCCTGTGCGGTTCATTTTGCTGACAGGCCGTCATCGGCGACCGGGCGCAATCGCCGCGTGAGGTGTAGAATGCCCCGCTCGCAACGAGGATTTCCGGAAATGGCTTTAGTTGGGCGTTACAACACTTTGCAAGTGGTCAAGCACACAGACTTCGGTCTGTACCTGGACGGCGGGGCGGACGGCGAAATCCTGCTGCCCAACCGTTACATCCCCAAGGACACGCCCACCGAGGTCGAGGACTGGCTGAACGTCTTCATCTACCTCGACAGCGAAGACAAGCTGATCGCCACCACGGAAAAGACCAAGTTGCAGGTCGGCGACTTCGCCAGCCTCAAGGTCAAGGAAATCAACAGCATCGGCATCTTCCTCGATTGGGGCCTGCCCAAAGACCTGCTGATGCCGTACTCCGAAGAAAAGCGCCAGATGAAGGCCGGTGAGTACTGCGTGGTGCATGCCTACCTCGACAAGCGCACCCGCCGCATCACTGCCACCGCGCGCCTGGACCGCTACCTGGACAAGGTGCCGGCCAACTATAAGGTCGGCCAGGAGGTTGATTTGCTGGTGGTCGAAGAAACCCCGATGGGCTTCAAGGCGATCATCAACAACAAGCACTGGGGCCTGATTCACAAGAACGAGGTGTTCAAGTTCCTGCGTTCGGGCAAGCAGGAGAAGGGCTACATCAAAGAGCTGCGCAGCGATGGCAAGATTGCCCTGAGCCTGCAGCCCATCGGCCAGGACCTGGCCAACAGCCTGCACGACAAGATCCTCGCCAAGCTCAAGGACGCCAACGGCGTGCTGCCGGTCAGCGACAAGAGCGACCCGCAGTTGATCAGCGATCTGTTCGGGGTCAGCAAGGGCAACTTCAAGAAGGCCATCGGTGCCTTGTACAAGGATGGCCGCATCGTCATCCACGCCGACCGCATCGAACTGGCCTGATCAGACCTGTTTGAAGCCTGCGAAACTCAGGTTCTCACCGCCTGGGCGCAGGTCTTTGAGCAGCGAGTCGCGATCGGCGCTCAGCGCCAGGCTGATGGTCGAGCGACGCTTGCCCGGGTGGCGCACTTCCATTTTTTCCTGATGGGCCTGCAGGTAGTTCACCGGCACCTTCAAATGCTGCAGCTCGTCGGTTTCGGGGGTGTGCAGCAGCAGGTTGACCCAGTCGGGCTGGCCCTTGCGCAGCAGTTTCACCGGCACATCGAACCACCACAGGCTGCGCTTGGTGTCGAGCACGGCAAACAGGGTGTTGTCGCTGTTGAGCACGGGGCGTTCCAGTTCCTGGTTGCGGCGGGCGATGGCGGTGGGTTTGTCGAGTTTCATGCAGGTTCCTACGGGTGACGCTTGAAAGGTCGCTTATTGTGCTGGCAACGCGATGAAACATAAAGCGACGTTGCTCGCCGGCCTCTCTATTGCCCCTGCGCGCTCGACAGGCGGCCGCCGAAAATAATTGAAACTCTCGCAAGCGGCCACGGGTCCACAGACTGTCGACTCTGACAGCGTGTTATTTCCCCTTCAGGAGAACTCCCATGAGTGGCACTAAAGATAAAGTCAAAGGCATGGCCAATGAGGCTGTTGGCAACATCAAGCAAGGTGTCGGCAAAGTGACCGACAATGATCGTCTGCGCGCCGAAGGCGAACTGCAGGAGCGCAAAGGCGAAGCCCAGCAAGTGGTCGGCAAGGTCAAGGATGCCGTGAAGAAGCCTTGAACCCTGTGAGCAGGGCGGGACGACGGCCATCCTCGGGTGGCCGTTGTGCTATCTGCAGCAATCAATCGCAACTTTGAGGCGATCGTCGATTAGACTTCAGGACGTACCTGTCAGATGAGTGTGTGAGGAGCCCGCCCATGAACCTCGAGCGGCGAAAGGAGACGCTATGATTTTTCCCGACCTGCGCGGCTTGCCGTTGCACCGTGTGCTGGTGCGCACGGTCAAGGAGTTTCTCGATGACGAGATGTCCACCTATGCCTCGGCGCTGGCCTACCAGATGCTGTTCTCGCTGTTCCCCTTCCTGCTGTTTTTGATCGCCCTGATCGGTTTCCTGCATTTGCCCGACTTCTTCTCCTGGCTGCGCCTGCAGTCGGAACTGGTGTTGCCGCCCCAGGCGCTGGAGCAGGTCAACCCGGTGATCGACCAGTTGCAGCAGTCCAAGGGCGGCTTGCTCTCGGTGGGTATCGTCATTGCCCTGTGGACCGCTTCAGCCGGCGTGCGGCTGATGATGAGCGCCATGAACGCCGCATATGATGTGGTCGAAGGGCGCCCGGTGTGGAAGCGCATTCCGCTGTCGGTGATCTACACCGTCGGTATCGCCGGCATGCTTCTGGCGGCCGCCGCGCTGATGGTGCTGGGGCCGCAGGTGATGGAATGGATTGCCGCGCAGATCGGCATGCAGGAGTTCATCGTCACCTTGTGGACGGTGCTGCGCTGGCCGGCGATCATCATTCTGATGATGGTCGCGGTGGCGCTGATCTATTACGTGATGCCCGATGTGAAGCAGAAGTTTCGCTTCATTACCCCGGGTTCGGTGCTGGCGGTGGTGGTGTGGATCATCGCCTCGTTGGGCTTTGGTTATTACGTCAAGACCTTCGCCGACTACAACGCCATGTACGGCAGTATCGGTGCGATCATTGTCCTGCTGTTGTACTTCTATATTTCTGCTGCCGTACTGCTGCTGGGCGCGGAGATGAACGCGGTGATCGAGCATATGTCCGAGGAAGGCAAGGTCCCTGGCGAAAAAGACTTTGATGGCGTGGCCCCCGAGCATGATAAAAAGCATGTATCCGGGCTGGGCCGTGATCACTCCCTCGATCATGAAACCACGCCTGCCAGCGAACCCCTGAGTCGAAGCCAGCATGATTCATGACATCCTGAAAATGGGCGATGAGCGCTTGTTGCGCATCGCCCCGCCGGTGCCGGCGCACATGATCGGCAGCGCCGAGCTTGAGCGGCTGATCGCCGACATGTTCGAAACCATGGAGCATGTCGGCGGCGTTGGCCTGGCCGCGCCGCAGATCGGCATCGACCTGCAACTGGTGATCTTCGGCTTCGAGCGCAGCGAGCGCTACCCGGATGCCGAGGCGGTGCCGCGAACCATTTTGCTCAACCCGCTGATCACGCCCTTGGGCACCGAGGTCGAGGATGGCTGGGAAGGCTGCCTGTCGGTGCCGGGCCTGCGTGGCGTGGTGCCACGCTACCAGCGCATTCGCTACGAAGGCGTCGACCCCCAGGGCCAGCCCATCGTGCGCAACGCCGAAGGCTTTCATGCGCGGGTGGTGCAGCATGAATGCGATCACCTGATCGGCCGCCTGTACCCCTCGCGCATTCACGACTTCAGCCGCTTCGGCTATACCGAGGTGCTGTTCCCCGGGCTGGACCCGGCCAGCGACGACTGAACCCGCACCATCGCCAGCAGCGGCTTGCTTTGCTGGTAGCGCTGCAGGCGCTCGGCCAGTGGCGCAGGCAGGGCGTCGGTGGTGTTGAAGGCCTGGTGGGCGTAAAAGCTTGTCAGGTCCGGGTGACAGAACAGCCAGATATTGCCTTGCAACTCAGCCAGCGCCGCGTCGATCAAGCGCCCGGCGAGCTGTTGGCCGCGCCAGGCGGGGGCAACGAACAAGCCGGTCAGCCAATGGCCGCCGGGCACTTCACTCAGGCACAAGGCGGCGACGATTTCCTCGGCTCGGGCCACCCAAAGTCGACCCTGGGCCGCTGCGCGCATGGGCGAGCCGTGGTTTCGATAGAATTTATTCAGCAAGGGCCGCTCGGGCGCAAGCAATGGGCAGTAGCGTAAACGGGTCACAGGTTTGATCTGGTAATGGCTCTACCCCGGGCTTTTACACCGCAAGTCAATCAATGTCGAGGGGCGTGCCTCGGGTTATTGTTGCACAAGTGGTAACAGTGATTGTCCGGCTTCGTGATTTAACGGCCTGAAGTACCTTGTAAACTAACCACATCCCACAGAATAAGTTGTAGTGGGGTCGGGTCTTCGTGTTATGTCCCATCGCTTGATATAACAACTTCTCCGCGCCCTTATTGGCAAATGAAGTCAATCGATTAGTTTGATTGCTTTGCAGGCCTATTATCATGAAAGGTTTAATTGCAGTTGCCCTGGTTGCTGTTTCTTCGTTCGCCCTGGCGGATGAAATCAATACCGCCGCGGCGCAACCGGTTGTCGAGCAGTACGACTACAGCACCAACCTGGATATCGCCAAGGTCATCAGCCTGTCGACCATTCCCAATGTCTGTGAAGTGGTACCGGCAACCATGACCTACGAAGACCACCAGGGTCAGCGCCACATCATCGAATATCGCGCCATGGGCGACGGCTGTAGCAACGGCTGATACCGTTCGGCGCCTCTGGGTTGCGCATTGCAGGGCTTGAGCTAGGGTCAAACGGGTCCAGGGTGGACAAGTTTTCTTATCTCACATGGAGTGATTGCAATGAACAGCCCTGAGAAAAATCTGCGGCACGGCCGCGTCATTTCGCCCGAAAGCCGCGGTTCCAAGACCGTCGAACTGGGATTGCTTGGCAACTGGCAAGTCAATGAAATGGAAGGCGGCAAGAACTTCCCGAGCCTGGTGGCAGGACCGGTGCCTGAACCTTTTCAGACGGATGACCCAAGCGTTGAGCCCCCCGCCGATGGATATATTCTAAGTGGCGGTAAACAGGACGCTCGTGACGTCGTCAATTACACCAACGCGGAAATGTCCGCGAAACTGGGCAAACCGTTTACCTGGCCGTTGTTGAATGTCACGCCGGGCCAGACTTTTCATGTGAAGTGGGAGTACACGGCTCCGCACACCACCCGTGGTTATCGCTGGTTTATTACCAAAGACGGATGGGATGCCAACAAACGTATCAGTCGCGCTCAGCTCGAAACGGCACCCTTTGCCGAAGATCTCTATCCGGACACGCCTTACTACGAGCATAAGGAGCAGCTCAAGGCAAAGGTTGAGCATGACGTCAAGCTACCGGCCAACAAAAAAGGCCATCACGTAATCGTGCTGCTGTGGCTGGTCGCTGACACCGGCAACGCCTTTTACCAGGCTTTCGACGTCAACTTCCAGTAACCCGCCTCACTGGCTCTCGCGCGCCAGCAGCTCACGCTTGCGCTCCACGCCCCAGCGGTAACCCGAGAGGTTGCCGTCGCTGCGCACCACCCGGTGACACGGGATGGCCACAGCCAGGGCATTGGCCGCGCAAGCCTGGGCCACCGCGCGCACCGCCCTGGGAGAGCCGATGCGCTGAGCGATCTCGGCATAACTGGCTGTACTGCCAGCCGGGATCGCCCGCAGCGCCTGCCAGACTCGCTCCTGGAACGCCGTGCCGCGCAGGTCCAGCGGCAGGTCCAGGCCGATGCCCGGCGCTTCGATAAAGCCCACGACCCTGGCCACCAGGGTTTCGAACCCGGCGTCGCCGCCGATCAGGTTGGCCTTGGGGAATTTGTCCTGCAGGTCATTGAGCAGCGCCTGCGGATCGTCACCGAGCAGTATTGCGCAAATCCCCCGTTCACTCTGCGCCACCAGAATTGCCCCCAAGGAGCACTGGCCGATGGCAAAGCGGATGTCGGTGTTGGCACCGCCGTCGCGATAGGCCCCCGGGGTCATGCCCAGGCGCGCGTTGCTCGATTCGTAGAAGCGGCTGTTGGAATTGAACCCGGCCTCGTACAGGGCATCGGTGACCGTTGCCGATTGCTGCAACTGCGTGCGTACCTTGTGCGCGCGGTGGGCCGAGGCATAGGCCTTGGGCGTCAGCCCGGTCACGGCCTTGAACACCCGGTGAAAGTGGAACGGGCTCAGGTTCAATTGCTCGGCCAGCTGGTTCAGGCTCGGCGCCGGGTCGGCACTTTCGATCAAAGCGCAGGCGCGGGTGACCTGGGCCCGGTGCTGTTCGGCAACGTGGGTCTGGTCGGCGCCGCGGCGCTTGCTTGGCCGGTACCCGGCGGCTTCGGCCTGTTCGGCGCTGTCGAAAAATTCGACGTTGTCGATGCGCGGCAGGCGCGAGCTACTGCTCGCCCGGCAGTACACGCCGGTGGTGCGCACGGCATAGACGAAGGCCTGGTCAGCGGCCGGGTCGCGGGCCAGGATGGCCTGCCAGCGTGGGTCGGATTCGCTGATCCGTGGTTTGCCTGTACTCATGACGGGGTCCTCCTGGCGTTGATCGATGGGTTCAGGCTACGGCTTTGGCGCTGCGGAAAAACTCCGGGTCTTGCGTTCAAACTCGAGTGGCCGGCACTCGCCACAGGTACCAGGCGGCCACGGTCCGGTAGGGGCTCCAGTGCTTGCCCAGGTCGATCATCTGCCGGCGTGTCGGTTGCCCTTGCAGGCCCTGCAAGCGGCGGTAGCCCTCGCGCACGCCGAAGTCGTCGGCCGGCAGGATGTCCATGCGCTCCAGGGTGTAGATCAGCAACATCTCGACGGTCCAGCGGCCCACGCCACGCAGGCTCACCAGGCGTTCGATCAGTGCCTCGTCTTCAAGCATCAGAGCCTGCTGATAGTCCGGCACCAGGCCGTCGAGGCGCGCCCGTGCGATGCCCTGGATGGTTGCCAGTTTGCTCGCTGAAAAGCCGCAGGCGCGCAATTGCTCCGGGGTGGTCGCCAGCACCTGCTCGGGGCTGGGAAAGGCGCTGCCCGGGTAGAGCGCCAGAAAGCGCGCGAGGATCGCATCGCCGGCCTTGGCATGCAGTTGCTGATAGGCGATAGCCCGCACCAGTGCCTGATACGGGTCACGGGTGGGTTTGGGCTGGTGCAGGCACGGGCCAATCGCCTCGATGTGCGCAGCCCACTGTGGGTCGAGTGCGGCGAGGCAGGTTTGTGCCTCGGTATAGAACGCGTGCGTGCTCATCAGGCCTCCAGTGCCTTGGCCACTTGTTCCAGCGCCTGCTTGAGTTCGGCGCGGCTGCCAGCGGCCGACAGGCTGATACGGATTGCCGCCAGCTCATGCTGTTTTACCGCGAACACCTCGCCTGGCACCACCGCCACGCCATGGGTCCGGCAGGCCTCGGCCAAGCGCGCGGCGCTGAGCCCGGCCTTGACCCAGATGTGCGGCGACGGCTGGCGGGTGTTAAGCAGGTGGCCACCGAGCACCTTGCACGCCAGGCGCCAGCGCTGGGTGATTTCCTCGCGCTGCCAGGCCAGGCGCCTTTGTGCGGTGCCATCGGCGATCCAGCGGCAGGCGATCTGCAGGTTCAGCGGCGACACCTGCCAGTGAGTGGCCTGAGCATGCGGGTCGATCTGCTCCAACACTTGCGGCTCAGCCACAATCCAGCCCAGGCGCAGGCCGGCGCCCACAGTTTTCGACAGGCTGCTGATCAACAGGCCGCGCTCACCGAGCATTCGCCATAGCGGTGGTTGGTCGGTGAGTGCGCCGTAGACATCATCTTCGATCACCAGCAGGTCATGGCGCGCGACCACCTCGGCAATCGCCTGCTGGCGGGCGCTGCTCATGCACGCACCCGTTGGGTTGTGCAGGCTCGGGGTCAGGACCATGACCCGTGCGCCGGTGGCCCTGGCGACCCGGTCGAGGTCGTCGGCAACAATGCCCTGATCGTCCAGGGCGATGCCATGCAACGGCAGGCGCAATTGCCGGCAGGCGGCCTTGATGCCGGGGGCGGTAAGGGCCTCGACCAGCACTGTTTCACCCGGCTGGCACAGCGACAGCAACACCGTGAACAAACCCTGCTGGGCGCCGCCGCACAGCAGCAATTGCCGCTCGTTCAGTTGCAAACCGCGGTTGGCCAGCCAGGCGGCGCCGTGCACGCGAGCGCGCAGCAACTCTTCGGCGCTCAGGTAGTGATCCAGGCAAGCTGCCAGCCCCTGCTCAAGCAGCGCCTGCAAAGTGTTTTCGCTGTCGCGGTTGGCCGGCTCGATCACCGGCACGTTGGTCGACAGGTCGATCAGGCTCGATTGCACGTCGCGCTGCTTGAGGCGAAACAGCGTGGCCTCCTTGCTGCCGGCCAGCACATAGGTGCCACGGCCGACTTCACCCGAAACCAAATGGCGTGCCGCCGCCTCACGGTAGGCCTGCTGGGTGGTGCTCGGGTTGAGCCCCAGGTTCCAGGCCAGGCGCCGTTGTGGCGGCAGGCGTTCGCCGACTTTCAGCTCGCCGCGTTCGATGGCAATGGCTATAGCATCGACCAGGGCCAGGTAGCGCGGCTGGGCATCGTCGCAGAGGGTAGGGGTCCACATTTATTGTTGGCCATGCAATATAGGAATTTACCCATACAATGCGCGGCGACTAGGATCAGGTCAAATCCGATCCTGCCGAGGTGTTCCATGTTCGACCTGCCAGCCCTGCGCGAAGCTGCCCGCCTGGTTCATGCCAGCGTACCCGCCACCCCTCAGTACGCCTGGCCGCGCCTGGCCGAGCGGCTGGGCTGCGAAGTCTGGGTCAAGCATGAAAACCATGCCCCGACCGGCGCCTTCAAGGTGCGCGGCGGGTTGATGTATGTGCAGTGGCTGCGGGCACAAAAGCCGGCGGTGCGCGGCCTGGTCACCGCCACCCGTGGCAACCACGGCCAGAGCATGGCCCTGGCTGCGGGCAATGCCGGGCTGCCGATCATCATCGTTGTGCCCGAGGGCAACTCGCTGGAAAAGAACGCGGCGATGCGCGCTTTGGGCGCCCAACTGATCGAGCACGGCGCCGACTTTGACCAGGCCCGCGAAGAGGCCGCACGCCTGGCCCAGTTGCATGGTTACGAGAGCGTGCCACCGTTTCACCCCGAGTTGATCCGTGGCGTCGCCACCTACGCGCTGGAGCTGCTGGAAGCCGTACGCGAGCTGGATTGCATCTACGTGCCGATCGGCATGGGCTCGGGCATCTGCGGGTTGATCCAGGCGCGCAACCTGCTGGGCCTGCGCACCGAGATCGTCGGCGTGGTGTCCAGCGCCGCCGACGCCTTTGCCCAGAGCCTGGAGCAGGGCCGCATCGTCACCACCGCCACGGCCAACACCTTCGCCGATGGCATGGCCTGCCGCATGCCGTTGCCCGAAGCCTTTGAAATCATCCGCCAGCATGCCGCACGCATCGTGCGCGTCAGCGACGAAGAAGTGGCCCGGGCCATGCGCATCTACCACGAAGACACCCACAACACCGCCGAAGGCGCAGGCGCCGCCGGGCTTGCCGCACTGATCCAGGAGCGCGAGCGCCAGCAGGGGCGCAAGGTGGCGGTGATCCTCAGCGGGGCGAACATTGACCGGCAGCGGTATGCGCAGGTGCTGGCGGGCGATTGAAAAATCCTGAATTGAAGCATTGGAAAAAGTGCTATCTTATTTTGATAGCATTTTCCGATGAACAATCGATATCGAAAGATCCTCGACAGCGTCTTCGCACCCCGACCAGCGCCAGCCTGGTGTTTACCGACATCGAGGCGCTGGTGCTGTACCTGGGCGGGCAAGTGCAGGAACGTGAGGGTTCCAGGGTCAAGTTGATCCTGGGTGGTCAGCTCTGGCGCTGTCACCGGCCGCACCCGGGCAAAGAGGCCAAGCGATATCAGGTGGAAGAAGCCCGCGAGTTTCTTCTACGGGCAGGAGTTCAACCATGAACACTATGAACTACAAGGGCTACACCGCCCGAGTCGAATACGACCCACGGGACGATATTTTCGTCGGACGTGTCCTGGGGGTGCGTGACATCATCAGCTTTCACGCCAGCGCCGTCAGGCAGTTGCACGAGGCGTTTCACCTGGCCCTGGATGACTACCTGGCCGATTGCGCCGAGCGTGGGGTCAAGCCGGAAAAACCCGCTTCCGGCAAGGTCATGCTGCGTATCAGGCCAGAAGTCCATGCTGCGGCGACCATCGCCGCTCAATCGGCAGGCAAGAGCCTCAACCAATGGGCCGATGAAGTTTTTGAACGCGCAGCACAGGCCTGAACAAAGGCAATTTCTTCCAATACAGCCCAGCAGAAAACCGTTTTAATAGCGCCTGCCATCAACCGCGGTTACGGAACGTCGATGCCTTTTTCAAACGGATTTCTGCTGAGTTTGTCGCTGTGCCTGGATATCGGCATTGCCAATATCGCCATGATCACCCTGGCCATGCAGCGGGGTTTTTTGCAGGGTTTCTGGCTGGGGCTGGGTACCTGTGTCGGTGACCTGTTGTATGCCATTGCGGCGCTGGCCGGGATGACCGTGCTGCTGCAATTTGAAACGGTGCGCTGGGTGCTGTGGCTGGGCGGCTCGGTGTTGCTGGTATGGTTTGCCATCAAGATGCTGCTGGCGGCGCTGCGCGGCAACACCCATCTGCAGACCCCCGGCGCAGTGGTGATCGAATCGGGCTGGCGCGAGTTCCTGCGCGGGATCTTCCTGGCCATGTCCTCGCCCAGCGCCATCCTCTGGTTTGCCGCGGTCGGCGGGGTGCTGATTTCCCGTTCAGGGGGCGGCAGCCTGCTTGAGGCCGGGCTGTTTCTTAGCGGTTTTTTTGCCGCCGGGCTGATCTGGTGCCTGTCGTTGTGCGGTATTGCCAGTCATGGCGGACGCCTGCTGGGTGACCGCCTGCTGACCTGGTCGTACCTGCTGTCGGCGGGCATCTTCTGTTACTTTGCTGGCTACGTGATCCTTTCCGGTTACCGCGAGTTCATCCTTGCCGTGCCTGCGGCTACCCCGGGTCTATAATGATTCGGGACACCGGTGCGCAGGTGCCGTCAGGCAGGAGGATCTTCGATGAAAGGTCTGGATGCAAAAAAGATGACGAAGAAAAAGCCACTGAAAACCGCCAAGGAAAAACACGCCGCCAAACGCGCCAAGCGCTCCGGCGACAGTTTTCTTGCGCAGTAACGCCAAGAGCTCCGCAAGGGGCTCTTTTTTTGGACCCGAAATTGAGGTTGCTGGGTTATCCATTTCCCTAGCCTGTCGATTTCAACCACTGCCATTCGACCATCTGTGAACGCGCCGAGTCATCCGGCGCCCTATCGCACAGAGGACACGACCATGAACAGTGCCGCCGAGAACGAAATCCGCCAACTCATCGAGCAGTGGCTTCCCGCCGTACGCGCGCGCGATG
This sequence comes from Pseudomonas sp. B21-009, assembly GCF_024749345.1. Lineage (NCBI taxonomy): Bacteria > Pseudomonadati > Pseudomonadota > Gammaproteobacteria > Pseudomonadales > Pseudomonadaceae > Pseudomonas > Pseudomonas sp. B21-009. The sequence goes on from NZ_CP087199.1 coordinate 1,502,286, forward strand.
TCGAGGCCATTACCGCGCCTTACGCCGAGAACATTCGCGCCTTCGATGCCATCCAGCAATTGCAGTTCCAGGGCAAGGCCGCCTATCGCGCCCACTGGCAGGCCTGCATGGATCACTGCCCCGGCGAGATGATCTTCGAAATCGAGCAACTGCAGATCCACGCCACGCCGGAACTGGCCCTGGCCCATTGGCTCAACCGCTGTGGTCCGGCCAGCAGCGAAGGCGGTGAGGATCAAGGCTGCTATATGCGCGCGACCGTTGGCTACCAGCGCATCGACGGGCAGTGGAAGGTGATTCATGAGCATTGGTCGGCACCGTTCGACATGGAATCCGGTGCCGCGCTGTTCTCGCTCAAGCCTTGAGCTGAAAACCCCGAAAGTTATGCCGAATCGCGCTTTTCAAGGCGGAGCGAACTGCCGCCATAGTATCCCCAGCGGTGGAGACGACGATGAAATACCTGTGCCTGGTCTACTGTGATGAAAGTCTGCTGCACAGCCTGCCTGAAAGCCCGGCCGACGCCGAGTGCATGGCCTATGCCGAGTCGGTCCAGGGCAGCGGCCGGATGCTCGCCGCCGAGGCGCTCAAGCCGGTGCAGACCGCGACCACCGTGCGTGTACGCGGCGGGCAGATGAGCCTGACCGACGGCCCGTTCGCCGAAACCAAGGAGCAACTGGCCGGCTTCTATCTGGTCGATGCCCGCGACCTCAATGAGGCGTTGAACATTGCCAAGGGCATTCCCGCAGCGCGAGTCGGCAGTGTCGAGGTGCGGCCGGTGCGCGACTTGCAACCCTGAACCCGAGGAGCACAACACGATGAGCCTTTTACACCCCGAGCCGCCCAAGGCGCAGCATGAGTTGTCGTTGACGCGCCTGATCGATGCGCCGCGGCGCAAGGTGTTTCGCGCCTGGACCGAGCCACAACTACTGGCCCAGTGGTGGGGGCCCAACGGCATGACCACGCCGGAATGCGAAATGCAGCTGTGGGTGGGCGGCTTGTTTCGTACGGTGATGCGTGCCCCGGACGGCAGCGAATACCCGAACCAGGGCGTGTTTCTGGAGATCGTGCCGCCGGCGCGGATCGTCTTCACCGATGCCTTCGGTCCGGGTTGGGTGCCGTCGAACAAGGCGTTCATGACCGCCGTGGTGACCTTTGACGACGTCCACGGCAAGACCCAGTACACCGCCCGCGCCTGGCACTGGAGTGCCGCTGATTGCCAGGCCCATGAAGAGATGGGCTTTCACCGGGGCTGGGGTGAGAGCCTGGATCGCCTGGTGGCGCTGGTGACCACGCAGATGCCCGACTGATGGCAGCGCTGGCACAGGTACGGGCGCAACTGGAGGCCGTCTACCGTCAGGAGTCGCGGCGCATCCTGGCGACGCTGATTCGCTTGTTGGGCGACTTCGATCTGGCCGAAGAGGCCATGCACGAGGCGTTTTTCATTGCCGTGGAGCGCTGGCAACGCGACGGCATTCCGGCAAGCCCGCGGGCCTGGCTGGTGTCTACCGGGCGCTTCAAGGCCATCGACAGCCTGCGCCGGCGTGCGCGCTTCGACCGTTCCCAGGTGCAGTTGATGCAGGCGCTGGAGGCGCAAGAGGAGGTTCAGGTGAATGACGAAGAACTGGAGGACGACCGCCTGCGCCTGATCTTCACCTGTTGTCACCCGGCGCTGGCCGCCGATGCCCAGGTGCCGCTGACCTTGCGTGAAGTCTGTGACCTGACCACCGAAGAAATCGCCCGCGCCTTTTTGCAGAGCCCGGCGACCATCGCCCAGCGCATCGTGCGGGCCAAGGCCAAGATCCGCGATGCGCGCATACCGTACCAGGTGCCGTCGCTGGCCGAGCTGCCGGAGCGCCTTGATAGCGTATTGCGGGTGATCTACCTGGTGTTCAACGAGGGCTACTCGGCGTCGTCGGGTGAGAGCCTGATGCGCCACGACCTGAGCGATGAAGCGATCCGCCTGGGGCGTTTGCTCCAGCAGCTGCTGCCTGACCCGGAGGTGCTCGGGCTGTTGGCCTTGATGCTTTTGCAGGCCTCGCGGCAACAGGCGCGCAGCGACGCCGAGGGGGAGTTGGTACTGCTTGATGAGCAAGACCGCAGCCTGTGGAACCGTGCATTTATAGCTGAAGGTTGCCAGTTGGTGCAGCAAGCTCTGCGCAGTCAGCAGTTTGGTGTGTATAGCCTGCAGGCAGCGATAGCGGCCGTGCACGCTGAAGCTGCCAGTGCCGAGGCAACGGACTGGGATGAAATCGTCGGTTTGTACAATGTGCTGCTGCAGCGCTGGCCGTCACCGGTGATCGAGCTCAACCGCGCAGCGGCTCTGGCCCGGCGCGATGGCGCCGAGGCGGGGCTGGCGGCAGTGGAGGCAATTCTGGCCCGTGGCCAGTTGCAGGATTATCACCTGGCCCATTCGGCCCGCGCCGAACTGTGCCGCCAGTTGGGCCGCCTGGATCACGCCCGCGAGGCCTATCGCAGTGCCCTCGAGCTGACCCGTCAGGGCCCCGAGCGGCGCTTTATCGAGCGCCGCCTGGCCGAGTTGTAGGCATCAGCCGATGGTGATAGGCGGCGGGCTGACCAGCTCGACGGTCTGCTGTTTGCGCGGGGCGAGGATCTCGGCCTCGCCATCGACCACCAGTTCGTCGTTCTGGTTGAACACACGGGTGGCGATGCGCACCTTGAACTTCGGCAGTTTCTCGAGGATTTCCAGGCGCACGGTCAGGGTGTCGCCGAACTTGACCGGCTTCTGGAAGCTCATGGTCTGGCCCAGGTAAATGGTGCCCGGGCCAGGCAGCTCGCAGGCCACTGCGGCGCTGATCAGCGCACCGCTGAACATGCCGTGGGCGATGCGCTCCTTGAACATGCTCTTGGCGGCGAACTCGGCATCCAGGTGCACCGGGTTGTGGTCACCGGACATCGCCGCGAACAGCTGGATGTCACGTTCTTCGACGGTTTTGCTGAAGCTGGCGGTCTGGCCGACTTCAAGGGCTTCGTACGGGGTGTTGGTGACCTGGGTCATGCTTGGCTTTCCTTCTGACGTGCGGGTCGGCCGATCATTCGCTGCGGGCGGGGCGGCCAATGGCCAGGGCCTGCTCCAGCCAGTCGATGATGGCGGCCGTGACCTCGTCACGGTTGGTTTCGTTGAGCAGCTCATGCCGCGCCTGGGGGTAGAGCTGCAACTGCACATGCTGATTGCCGGCCAGGCGCAAGGCACCGGCCAGATCCTTGAGACGCTTGCCGGCACTGACCGGATCACATTCGCCGCCCATCACCAGGATCGGCAGGTTCGGATCGATCTGCGTCAGGTTGCGTGGCTGGCTGATTTGCTCAAGGCCCATCAGCAAGTCGATCCACAAACGGTTGCTGCAGCGAAAACCGCACAACGGGTCGGCAGCATACTTGTCGACTTCGTCGTTGTCGCGGCTGAGCCAGTCGAACGCCGTGCGGTTGGGCTTGAAGGCCTTGTTGAACGAGCCGAACGACAGCCACTCGATCAGCGCGCTATGGCCCAGCGGGCCCTGGCGCCAGGCTTCGAAGCGGGCGATCAGGCAGGCGGTGCGGTATAGCGCGGGCGGTTGGAAGTTCGAGCCGCTGAGAATCGCGCCCTGCAGGCTGGCGCCGTGGTGCATCAGGTAGGCCTGGGCAATGTAGCTGCCCATGCTGTGGCCAAACAGGAACACCGGGGTGCCCGGAAACTGCTGGCCGATGTGCTGGCTGAGCAGGGCCAGGTCGTTGACCACGCTGTTCCAGCCATTGTGTCGGGCGAACAGGCCTAAAGTGCCAAGTTCGGCGGTGCGTCCATGGCCGCGCTGGTCGTGGGCGAGCAGGGCATAGCCGGCATTGCTCAGGGCCTCGCCCAGGCGTTGGTAGCGCCCGGCGTGCTCGGCCATGCCGTGGGCCAGCAGCACCACCGCCTTGATCGGCGAGGCCGGCAGCCATTGATAAACGTAGAGGCTGCAGTGATCGCTGGCCGGGAGCCAGAACGCGTCGTGGTGCATGGCGGGTCCTTGTGCGCGCAACTCGGTAAGTCAGCACAGTGTATAACCCAGGGACAGGATCGCAGGGTCATCAGCAATAAGATTCACAATGTTAATGACAGCGCTTGGCGTATTTGCCACCTGCGACATACCTGCTAACGTCGGCAGAGCACCTTCTTCGCCAAGCAGGCAAGGGGGCCGGATCGGCTCAGGTATGAGGACAATAATAGATGCAAGCTGATTTCTGGAATGACAAGCGCCCGGCAGGGGTTCCTTCGCAAATTGACATAAATGCTTACAAGTCAGTGGTCGAAGTATTCGAACGCTCCTGCAAGAAGTTTGCTGACCGCCCGGCGTTCAGCAACCTCGGGGTCACCCTGAGCTACGCCGAACTCGAACGCTATTCTGCGGCCTTTGCCGCTTACCTGCAGCAGCACACCGACCTGGTGCCGGGCGACCGCATCGCGGTACAGATGCCCAACGTGCTGCAGTACCCCATCGCGGTGTTCGGCGCCTTGCGCGCCGGCCTGATCGTGGTCAACACCAACCCGCTGTACACCGCCCGCGAAATGCGCCACCAGTTCAAGGACTCCGGCGCCCGGGCGCTGGTGTACCTGAACATGTTCGGCAAGCTGGTGCAGGAGGTGCTGCCCGACACCGGCATCGAGTTCCTCATCGAGGCGAAGATGGGCGACATGCTGCCGACGGCCAAGGGCTGGCTGGTCAACACCATCGTCAGCAAGGTCAAGAAGATGGTCCCGGACTACCGCCTGCCCCAGGCGGTGCCATTCAAGAGCGCCCTGGCCCAGGGCCGCGGCCTGGCGCTCAAGCCGGTTGCGCTGGGCCTCGATGACATCGCCGTGCTGCAATACACCGGCGGCACCACGGGCCTGGCCAAGGGCGCGATGCTGACCCACGGCAACCTGGTGGCGAACATGCTCCAGGTGCTGGCGTGTTTCTCCCAGCACGGTGCCGATGGCCAGCGCCTGATCAAGGACGGGCAGGAGGTGATGATCGCGCCGCTGCCGCTCTACCATATCTATGCCTTTACCGCGAACTGCATGTGCATGATGGTTACCGGCAACCACAACGTGCTGATCACCAACCCGCGCGACATCGCCGGCTTTGTCAAAGAGCTGAAGAAGTGGAAGTTCTCCGGGCTGCTCGGGCTCAACACCCTGTTCGTCGCGCTGATGAACCACCCAGAGTTCAAGAACCTCGACTTCTCGGCGCTGAAGGTCACCAACTCCGGCGGTACCGCATTGGTCAGCGCCACCGCCGAGCGCTGGGAGAGCATCACCGGTTGCCGCATTGTCGAAGGCTACGGCCTGACCGAGACCTCGCCGGTAGCCAGCACCAACCCTTACGGCCAGCTGGCACGCCTGGGCACCGTGGGCATTCCGGTGCCGGGCACGGCGTTCAAGGTGATTGACGATGCGGGTGTCGAGCAGCCCTTCGGCGAGCGCGGCGAGTTGTGCATCAAGGGCCCGCAAGTGATGAAGGGTTACTGGCAGCACCCCGAGGCGACGGCCGAGGCGCTGGACAGCGAAGGCTGGTTCAAGACCGGCGACATTGCCGTGATCGATCCGGACGGCTTTACCCGCATCGTCGACCGCAAGAAGGACATGATCATCGTCTCGGGCTTCAACGTGTACCCCAACGAGATCGAGGAAGTGGTGATGAGCCATCCGCAAGTGGCCAGTTGCGCGGTGATCGGCATCCCCGACGAGCGTTCGGGCGAGGCGGTGAAGCTGTTCGTGGTGCCGCGCGAGGGCGGGGTAAGCCTTGAAGAGCTGAAGGCTTACTGCAAGGCCAACTTCACCGGCTACAAGGTGCCCAAGCATATTGTCTTGCGCGAGTCGCTGCCGATGACGGCAGTGGGCAAGATTCTGCGCAGGGAGCTTCGGGATATAGCCTGAGGGAACTGGAAGCTACAAGCTACAAGCTACAAGCTGCAAGCTGCAAGCCCGGCCAGCTTGTAGCTTGTGGCTTGAAACTTGAATCTTTAGAATTTTTACTCTAAAAATGACTACGTGATTATCAAGAGTCATTTCCGTGACTGTCTGGGCTACTTTAGCTCTAGGCGGCCCTTGGCAAAGCTGCTACTCTCGGCCCGCTTCTGATTATCAGGTTTGCAATAAACCGTAATCTTATATCAATAATAATCGCATCGACTGCGGTGAAGAATTCGCTGTTGCTGGAGGAGTGGGCTTCCATGATCGAAAACTTTTGGAAGGATAAGTACCCAGCCGGGATTGCCTCGCAAATCAATCCTGATGAGTATCCGAATATTCAGGCGGTATTGAAGCAGTCTTGCCAGCGCTTTGCCGATAAACCGGCCTTTAGCAACCTGGGCAAAACCATTACATACGGCGAGTTGTATGAGTTGTCGGGGGCGTTTGCCGCTTACCTGCAACAGCATACCGACCTGCAGCCGGGTGATCGTATTGCCGTGCAGCTGCCCAACGTTCTGCAATACCCCGTTGCCGTGTTCGGTGCCCTGCGTGCGGGCCTGATCGTGGTCAACACCAACCCGTTGTATACCGCGCGGGAATTGGAACACCAATTCAATGATTCCGGCGCCAAGGCGCTGGTCTGCCTGGCAAACATGGCGCACCTGGCCGAAAAGGTAGTGCCCAAGACCCAGGTCAAACACGTTATTGTCACCGAAGTGGCCGACCTCTTGCCACCGGTTAAACGCCTGTTGATCAACAGCGTGATCAAGTACGTGAAGAAAATGGTCCCGGCGTACAACCTGCCCAAGGCGGTCAAGTTCAACGACGCCTTGAGCAAGGGCCGTGGCCAGACCTTTCAGGAAGCCAATCCAGACCGCCATGACGTCGCCGTATTGCAGTACACCGGTGGCACTACCGGGGTGGCCAAGGGCGCGATGCTGACCCACCGCAACCTAGTGGCCAACATGCTGCAATGCCGGGCGCTGATGGGCTCGGACCTCAATGAAGGTTGCGAGATCCTGATCACGCCGTTGCCGCTGTATCACATCTATGCCTTCACCTTTCATTGCATGGCAATGATGCTGATCGGCAGCCACAACATCCTGATCAGCAACCCGCGCGACTTGCCGGCGATGGTCAAGGAACTGGGCAAGTGGAAGTTCAGCGGCTTTGTCGGCCTCAATACCTTGTTCGTGGCCCTGTGCAACAACGAGAATTTCCGCAAGCTGGATTTCTCTGGCCTGAAGATCACCCTGTCGGGCGGCATGGCCCTGCAGATGAGCGTCGCCGAGCGCTGGAAGGCAATCACCGGCTGCGCCATCTGCGAAGGTTACGGCATGACCGAGACCAGCCCGGTGGCGGCGGTCAACCCGGCCGAGCAGAACCAGATCGGCACCATCGGCATTCCGGTGCCCTCGACCCTGTGCAAGATCATCGACGACGCCGGTGTTGAACTGGCCCTGGGCGAAGTCGGCGAGCTGTGCGTGAAAGGGCCGCAGGTAATGAAGGGCTACTGGCAGCGCGAAGACGCCACCAACGAGATCCTCGACAGTGACGGCTGGCTGAAGACCGGTGACATCGCCCTGATCCAGACCGACGGCTACATGCGCATCGTCGATCGCAAGAAAGACATGATCCTGGTCTCCGGTTTCAACGTCTATCCGAATGAGCTTGAGGACGTGCTGGCGGCGTTGCCAGGCGTGCTGCAGTGCGCGGCCATCGGTGTGCCGGATGAAAAATCCGGTGAAGTGATCAAGATCTTCATCGTGGTCAAGCCGGGCATGACCGTGACCAAGGAGCAGGTGATGGAGCACATGCGTGCAAACGTCACCGGCTACAAGGTGCCGCGTTTCATCGAGTTCCGCGATGCGCTGCCGACCACCAACGTCGGCAAGATCCTGCGCCGTGAACTGCGTGATGAAGAACTGAAGAAGCTGGGCCTGAAGAAGATCGCCTGAGTCAAGGCGAGCGCTTCGCGCTCGATCGCTGGCAAGCCAGCTCCCACCATCGATCCTGTGGGAGCTGGCTTGCCAGCGATGCTTTCAGCGCAGTTTTTCAAGCATCTGGTAATACCACATCCCCGCCGCCAGCAACGGATTGCCCAGCACATCGCCCATTGGCACCTTGATGTGTTTGCAGCCGGCAAAGGTATCGAATTTCTCCAGCGTCCCGGTCAGTGCTTCGGCCATGATCTCGCCCATGATATGGCTGGTGGCGATGCCGTGCCCGGAATAGCCCTGGCAGTACCAGACGTTGTCCGAGAGCTTGCCCAGCTGCGGAATGCGGTTGACCACGATACCCATCGCGCAACTCCACTGGAACTCGATCGGCACGCCCTTGAGCGCCGGAAAGGTGCGCTCGATGCACGGCCGCAGTTCGCCGGCGATATCCCGTGAATCGCGCCCGGAATAGTTGGCGCCACCACCGAACAGCAGGCGACCATCGGCGGTCAGCCGGTAATAGTCGAGGACGAAGCGGCAGTCGTACACCGCAAGATCCTGCGGGTTGATCTGCGCGGCCAGCTCACCGAGCGGCGCGGTGGTGACGATACCGCCCATGGCCGGGAAGATCTTGCCCTTGAGCTGGCGTTTTTCCAGTTTGTGATAGACGTCGCCGGCCAACAGAATCTGCTTGGCCTCGACCCGGCCGTGGGCCGTCACCACCGCCGGCTGCTCGCCATGGATGATGTCCAGCACTTCGGAGTTCTCGAAGATCAGTGCGCCCAGGCTGTGTGCGGCGCGGGCTTCGCCCAGGCACAGGTTGAGCGGGTGCAGGTGCAGGTTGCGCCGGTTCTTCAAGGCGCCGAGGTACAGCGGGCTTTGCAGGTGTTCGCGCATGGCGTTCTGGCCCAGCAGCTCGACCTGGTCGCCCATGCCGCGGCGCTCGGCCTCGGCGGCGAAGGCGCGCAGTTCGCCCATGTGCGAGTCTTTCATCGCCGCGTGCAGGTGGCCGCGCTTGAGGTCGCAGTCGATGCCGTAGCGCTCGACCCTTTGCTCGATGATCTGGTGGCCGCGCCAGCGCAGGTGCCAGATAAAATCATCGACGTCATCGCCGAGCTTGTCGCGCATCTGTTTGCGCATCGCTTCATCGCCCGAGAGGCTGCCGGTGACCTGGCCGCCGTTGCGCCCGCTGGCGCCCCAGCCGATGCGGTTGGTTTCAACGATGGCGACTTTCAGGCCGCGCTCGGCCAGCTCCACGGCGCTGGCCACCCCGGTAAAGCCGCCGCCAATGATTGCCACGTCGACTTTCACCGTGCCCTTGAGGGTCGGGTACTGGGTGGTGTCGTTGAGGCTGGCGGTGTAGTACGAGGCGCTGCGTTGGGCAGGGCCGGCGTTTACGGCTGCATTCATAACAAAATCCTTGGTGCAAAAATAAAGGGTCAGGCCTGGCTCAGGTACCAGCGCCAGTCCTGTTCGCCGACTTCGGCCATGAACTGGCGGTACTCGGCGCGCTTGACCGCCAGGTACACGCCGAGGAACTCGGCGCCCAGGGCTTCGCGAGCCCAGTTCGAGCGCTCAAGCGCAGTCAGCGAGGTCAGCCAGTCGGTGGGCAGCAGTTCGCTGGCCTGGGCGTAGCCATTGCCCTCGACCGGCGCGCCCGGGTCGAGTTGCTGGCGGATGCCGTGATGCAGGCTGGCGAGAATCGCTGCTGCGGCCAGGTAAGGGTTGGCATCGGCGCCGCAGATGCGGTGCTCGATGTGCCGGCTGTTGGCCGGGCCGCCGGGCACGCGCAGGCTGACGGTACGGTTGTCGACGCCCCAGGTCGGCGCCAGCGGCGCATAGCTGTTGGCCTGGAAGCGGCGGTAGGAGTTGGCGTTGGGGCAGAACAGCAGCAGCGAATCGAGCAGCAGCGTGAGCATGCCGGCCACCGATTGGCGCAGCAGCGGTGTACCGGCTTTGTCTTCGCTGGCGTAGAGGTTGTTGCCCTGGGCATCGGCCAGGCTCACGTGCATGTGCATGCCAGTGCCGGCCAGGTGATCGAACGGCTTGGCCATGAAGCAGGCCTGCATCCCGTGCTTGTGCGCCACGCCCTTGACCAGGCGCTTGTAGCGCACCGCCTGGTCCATGGCCAGCAGCGCATCGCCATGCTCGAGGGTGATTTCCACCTGGCCCGGGGCGTACTCGGAAATCGCCGTGCGCGCAGGAATGCCCTGGGCCTTGCAGGCCGCGTAGAGGTCGGCGAGAAACGGCTCGATCTGCTCCAGCTCACGCAGGCCGTAGACCTGAGTGCCACGCGGGCGCCCGCCGTCGCGGTCCAGGGCCGGTTGCGGGCGGCCGTGGCTGTCACGTTGCTGGTCGAGCAGATAGAACTCCAGCTCGCAGGCCATCACCGGGTAGTAACCGTCGGCCTTGAGCGCATCGATGACCTTGACCAGCAGGTGGCGCGGGTCGGCGACAGTCGCCGGCAGGCCTTCGCTGGGGTGCATGCTGACTTGTACTGCAGCGGTGGGAATCTGCCGCCACGGCAGGCGCACCAGGCTGTTTTCCAGCGGGTAGGCGCGGCAATCGATATCGCCGACATCCCAGACCAGGCCTGAGTTTTCCACATCGTCGCCGTTGAGGGTCAAACCGAGGATGGTGCTGGGCAATGGCCGCCCGCTTTCGTACACCGCCAGCAGCTCTTCGCGGTGCAGCAGCTTGCCGCGTGGCACGCCGTTGGCGTCGAGGATGAACAGCTCGATCATCTCGATATCGGGGTTTTCAGACAGGAACGTTCGGGCCTGCTCGATAGGGGCAAAGTGCATGGTGTGCTCGCTCGCGCCCTCAGGCGCACAGGACTGTGCAGCCGGACAGGCGCCAGTCATTGACAAGGAAGGTCGGCCAGAAGCTGGCCGCACGGTTCACTGCAGAGCGAGGCGGGCGTCCGGCGGGCGGGCATGGCGGCAGTGCCACAAAGCCCAGAAGGCGAGAATGATGTGTACCAGCGGATTTTCCCCGCAGCGCGCCCGCACCTTCGGGAACGAAGGGCGCAGCAGCAGGCGGGGCAAACCGGTAGACGAAGTCATGCCTGGATACTCCCATGCCGGGGAAGGTTCATTAAATCAGCCTTTGGGTAACTTCAGATAAGCCGCGGCTAAACAATCGTCCGCCCGCCCGCAACCGTGCCGAGCGTCGGCAAATCTGCGACAATCGCAGCCCTTGAAAAGCCGATCATGCAAAAGCAGGCTCACCTGCACGACTAAAAAGCCCCCATGACTGACCACGCGATTGATCAACTGCTGAAAAACCTCGACCACGCCATGATTGCCGAGCGCCACCGTCTGCGCCGGCAGTTGCACGAGCTGCGCAAGCGCCCGGATGAGGCCAGGCTTGCGCAATGGGTCGACAAGGTCCAGGCCTCCTGCGCCCAGGTCACCGCGCGCAAGGCCAGCGTGCCGAGCATCCGTTACGACGACAGCCTGCCGATTGCAGCCAAGCGTGACGAGATCAAGAAGGTTCTGGCCGAGCATCAGGTGCTGATCATCGCCGGCGAAACCGGCTCGGGAAAAACCACCCAGCTGCCGAAGATCTGCCTGGAACTGGGCCGCGGCCAGCACGGCCTGATCGCCCATACCCAGCCACGACGGATTGCCGCGCGCAGCGTTGCCACCCGGGTTGCCGAAGAGCTGGGCACGCCGCTGGGGGCGCTGGTCGGCTACCAGGTGCGCTTCGAAGACCAGAGCGATGCCAATACCCTGGTCAAGCTGATGACCGACGGTATCCTGCTGGCCGAAACCCAGCACGACCGTTTTCTCGAGCGCTACGACACCATCATTGTCGACGAAGCCCACGAGCGCAGCCTTAACATCGATTTTCTGCTCGGTTACCTCAAGACCCTGCTGCCGCGTCGCCCCGATCTCAAGGTCATCATCACCTCGGCGACCATCGACCTTGAGCGCTTCTCCAAGCATTTCAACGATGCGCCGATCATCGAGGTGTCGGGCCGCACCTACCCGGTGGAAACCTGGTACCGGCCGGTAACCCGCGAGCAGGACGAGGAGGGCAACCGCGTCGAGGACGACCTCACCGTCGACCAGGCGATCCTCGCCACCCTCGACGAGATTGCCGCCTTTGAGCGCAGCCAGGGCAAGGGCCCGGGCGATGTGCTGGTGTTCCTGCCCGGCGAGCGCGAGATTCGCGACGCTGCCGAGATGCTGCGCAAGGCGCAGTTGCGCCACACCGAAATCCTGCCGCTGTACGCGCGCCTGTCGCCGGCCGAGCAGCAGAAGATTTTCCAGTCCCATCCGGGGCGGCGCGTGGTGCTGGCCACCAACGTTGCCGAAACCTCGCTGACGGTCCCGGGCATCCGCTATGTGATCGATAGCGGCACCGCGCGCATCAGCCGCTACAGCTACCGGGCCAAAGTTCAGCGCCTGCCGATCGAAGCGGTGTCCCAGGCCAGCGCCAACCAGCGCAAGGGCCGCTGCGGGCGGGTCGAGCCGGGCATCTGCGTGCGCCTGTACAGCGAAGAAGACTTCAATGCGCGGCCGGCCTTTACCGACCCTGAGATCCTGCGTACCAACCTGGCGGCAGTCATCCTGCAGATGCTGCATCTGCGCCTGGGCGATATTGACGCCTTCCCGTTCATCGAGCCGCCGGACGGCAAGGCCATCAGCGACGGCTTCAACCTGTTGCAGGAGCTCTCGGCGGTCAACCGCGAGAACCAGCTCACGCCCCTGGGCCGCCAGTTGGCGCGCCTGCCGGTGGACCCGCGGCTGGGCCGCATGCTGCTCGAAGGCGCCAAGCAGGGCAGCCTCAATGAGCTGTTGATCGTCGCCAGTGCGCTGTCGGTGCAAGACCCGCGCGAGCGGCCGCCGGAGCGCCAGCAAGCGGCGGACCAGGCCCATGCGCAATGGAAAGACGCCGACTCCGACTTCGCCGCGCTGGTCAACCTGTGGCGTGGCTTTGAAGAGCAACGCCAGGCCCTGACCGCCAGCCCGCTGCGCAACTGGTGCCGGAAGAATTTCCTCAACTACCTGCGCCTGCGCGAATGGCGCGATGCTCACCGTCAGCTCAGCCTGATCTGCCGCGACCTGCAGTTGAGCATCAATAAAGAGCCTGCCGACTACCCGCGCCTGCACAAGGCGATCCTCTGCGGTCTGCTCAGCCAGATCGGCCAGAAGAGCGAAGACGGTGACTACCTCGGCGCCCGCCAACGGCGCTTCTGGGTGCACCCCTCGTCCGGCCTGGGCAAGAAGCGTCCGCAATGGTTGATGACCGCCGAGCTGGTGGAAACCACCAAGCTCTATGCGCGCATGGTGGCCAAGATCGATTCGGACTGGATCGAGCCGCTGGCCGGGCACCTGATCAAGAAAAACCACTTCGAACCGCACTGGGAGAAGAAGCGCGGCCAGGTGGTGGCCTTCGAGCAGGTCACCCTCTATGGCCTGATCGTGGTTGGCCGGCGGCCGGTGCATTACGGCCCGGTCGACCCGGTAATGTCCCGCGAGCTGTTTATCCGCGAGGCCCTGGTCGGCGGCGAGATCCAGTCCAAGGCCAGGTGCCTGACCGCCAACCGGCGCTTGCTTGAGCAACTCGACGAGCTGGAAGCCAAGGCCCGCCGGCGCGACATCCTCGCCGATGAAGAAACCCTGTACGGCTTCTATGAGGCGCGGCTGCCGGCCGAGATCCACCAGACCGCAACCTTCGACAGCTGGTACCGGGTCAATAGCCAGAAAGACCCGCAGTTGCTGATCATGCGCGAGGAAGACGTGCTGGCCCGCGAGGCCAGTGAGGTCACCGCCGCGCAGTACCCGGACACCCTGCGCCTGGGCGATCTGAGCCTGGCCCTGAGTTACCACTTCGAGCCAAACCATCCGCGCGACGGCGTTACCGTGCGGGTGCCGGCGCCGCTGTTGCCGAGCCTGCCGGGCGAACGCCTGGAGTGGCTGGTGCCGGGCCTGCTGGAAGCCAAGTGCATCGCCCTGGTGCGCAACCTGCCCAAGGCCTTGCGCAAGAATTTCGTGCCGGTGCCGGACTTCGTCAAGGCCGCCCTGCAGCGCATGAGCTTCGCTGAAGGTTCGTTGCCCCAGGCGCTTGGCCGCGAGTTGCTGCGCATGACCGGTGCGCGGGTCAGCGACGAAGCCTGGGCCGAAGCTGCGGCCCAGGTCGACAGCCACCTGAAGATGAACCTGGAAGTGGTCGATGGCCAGGGCAAGTTCCTCGGTGAAGGCCGTGACCTGGCCGAGCTGACCGCGCGCTTTGCCGCGGCCAGCCAGGCCGCGCTGGCGGTCCCGCAAACCGCGCAAAGCCAGCAGCCGGTGCAGGCCAAGGCCTTCACCCAGGTGGCCGAGACTGCGCAACAAAAGTTTGCCGGGCTGTCGATGACGGTCTATCCGGCGCTGGTGGAAGAAAACGGCACGGTCAAGGAAGGGCGCTTCTCGACCCAGGCTGAAGCCGAGTTCCAGCACCGCCGAGCCTTGCAGCGCCTGCTGCTGCAACAACTGGCGGAGCCGGCCAAGTTTTTGCGCGGCAAGCTGCCGGGGCTGACCGAGCTGGGCTTGCTGTACCGCGAGCTGGGTCGGGTCGAGGCGCTGGTCGAGGACATTCTGCTGGCCAGCCTCGACAGTTGCATCCTTGAAGGCGAGGCCACGCTGCCACGCGATGGCGCCGGCCTGGCCTCGCTGGCCGAGCGCAAGCGCGGCAGCTGGGCCGAGCACGCCGAGCGTCTGGCTCGCCTGACCCTGGAAGTCCTCAAGCTCTGGCATGGCCTGCAAAAGCGCTTCAAGGGCAAGATCGACCTGGCCCAGGCCGTGGCCCTCAACGACATCAAGCAGCAACTGGGCAACCTGGTCTACCCCGGCTTTGTCCGCGAAACCCCGGGGCTGTGGCTCAAGGAGCTGCCGCGCTACCTCAAGGCGATCGAGTTGCGTCTTGAGAAGCTTGGCGCCCAGGTGCAGAAGGACCGGGTCTGGAGCGGCGAGCTGGGCAACCTCTGGAGCCAGTACCAGACCCGCCTGGACAAGCACCTGCAGGAAGGCAAGCGCGACGAGCAGCTGCAGCTGTACCGCTGGTGGCTGGAGGAATACCGGGTGTCGTTGTTCGCCCAGCAGTTGGGCACCAAGGTCCCGGTTTCCGACAAACGACTGAGCAAGCAGTGGAGTCAGGTGGAAGCCTAAACCCCTGCAGTTGTGGCACACTTGACCGATATACGCCGCGCATCCCGGAAAAACCTGCCGGGCCTGCGCGGCTCACGCATGCAGCACTGCGCAGTGGCCCGCAAGCTGGGGGCATTGCCAGTCAAAGTTGGTACTTTGGTGCCAACTCAAACCGACCGAACAGGCCGTTGCCGGGCTGGCAATGGCCCCGAACAGAGGAACGACCGTGCATAACGTCGTCATCAGCGGCACCGGCCTGTACACCCCGGCCAACAGCATTTCCAACGAAGAGCTGGTGGAGTCCTTCAATACCTACGTGCAGCAGTTCAATCGCGACAACGCCGCCGCCATCGAGCGCGGTGAAGTCCAGGCCCTGGCCGAGTCCAGCGCCGCCTTCATCGAAAAAGCCTCGGGTATCAAGAGCCGCTTCGTCATGGACAAGGACGGCATCCTCGATCCGCAGCGCATGAAGCCGCGCCTGCCCGAGCGCTCCAACGACGAACCGTCGATCCTCTGCCAGATGGCCGTGGCCGCCGCCGAGCAGGCCCTGCAACGCGCCGGGCGTACTGCCGCCGACGTCGATGCGGTGATCGTTGCCTGTTCCAACCTGCAGCGCCCGTACCCGGCGATTGCCATCGAAGTGCAGCAGGCGCTGGGCATCAACGGCTTTGGTTTCGACATGAACGTAGCCTGCTCGTCGGCCACCTTCGGCATTCAGACTGCCTGCAACAGCGTACAGTTGGGCCAGGCCCGCGCAGTGCTGGTGATCAGCCCGGAAATCTGCACCGGCCACCTGAACTTCCGTGACCGCGATAGCCATTTCATCTTTGGTGATGCCGCCACTGCCGTGTTGGTGGAGCGCGCCGACCTGGCCACCTCCAGGCACCAGTTCGACATCGTCAGCACCAAACTGCTGACCCAGTTCTCGAACAACATCCGCAACAACTTCGGCTTCCTCAACCGCGCAGCCGAAGAGGGCATTGGCGCCCCCGACAAGCTGTTCGTCCAGGAAGGCCGCAAGGTGTTCCGCGAGGTCTGCCCGATGGTCGCCGAGCTGATCGGCCAGCACCTGACCGAGAACAACCTCAATGTCAGCGACGTCAAGCGCTTCTGGCTGCACCAGGCCAACCTGAGCATGAACCACCTGATCGTGAAGAAACTGCTTGGTCGTGACGCCCTCGAAGAAGAGGCACCGGTAATCCTCGACAGCTACGCCAACACCAGCTCGGCAGGCTCGGTAATCGCCCTGCACAAGCATCAGGACGACCTGCCGCAGGGCGCCCTGGGCGTGCTCAGCTCGTTCGGGGCCGGCTATTCGATCGGTAGCGTGATCCTGCGCAAGCGTTGAGCTGCAACTACCGGTGAAGTGTCCCACGTTGTTGCGACACTTCACTGATAGCGTTGGCTGTAACAAATCCGCCTAATCGGACTCTACCCGCAGAACGATGGATGGATGGCGATGACTGCTGAACAACAAACCCGCTTGCTGGAGCGGCTGCTCAAGGGTGAGCAACAGGCGTTCAAGGAACTGGTCGACAGCTATCAGGGCGCCATGCGCGCAGTGGCCTATGCGATTGTCGGCAGCCGGCATGCCGACGAAGCGGTACAGGACGCCTGGCTGGCGGTGGTGCGCAACCTCAAGGGGTTCGAGCAGCGCTCGAGCCTGAAAACCTGGCTGCTGACCATTACCGCCAACGCGGCCAAGACCCGCTACAAGCAAAATCGCCGCGAAGTGCTTCTCGATGACTTGCCAGGCCCGCATGGCACCATTGGCGATGAGCGCTTTGCTACCGACGGCCACTGGCTGCAAGGGCCTTCGGCCTGGCATGAGGACACCCCTGAAGCCCTGCTCAGCCGCGAGCAGATGCGTGAGTGCCTGGAGCACACCTTGCTCAGCCTGTCGGAACTGCAATGCAGTGTGCTGGTGCTACGCGAGCGCCAGGGCCTGGAGCTCGAGCAGATCTGTAATCTTCTCGAGATTTCCCTCTCCAATGTCCGCGTATTGCTGCACCGCGCGCGCCTGAAGGTCTTCGCCACCCTGGAACATTTCGAGGAAACCGGTCAATGCTGAGCTGCAAGGAACTCGTCGCCCGCTCCAGCGACTACCTGGATGGACAACTGACCCTGGGCGAGCGCCTGATGGTCCGTCAGCACCTGTTGTTCTGTCGCCATTGTCGGCGCTTTCTCAAGCAGATGCGCGTGGCCCAGGCCACGGTACGGGCTTTGCCGGAACAACCGGCGGGCGACAGCGAGGCACTGGCCGAGCGTCTGGCGCGGGAGCTGAAAAACTCCTGAATCCGGCTCGGGAGGCTCTGCAACGGAGCTTTCCGGCTTATTTCATTTCGAAGTAAAAAAGTTCCCCTGTCACAAAACATTTATCTAAAAGCCACTGATCTGACATACACCCCCGCCAAGATTCCTCCCCAGCACAAGTGGCCTGAGCCGCGTGTTTTTCCAACATTATCAAGACCATAAAGTAGGGGAGCTTCTTCGATGATCCGTAAGCACTTCGCAGGTTTCGTAGCCAGCGCCTTGGCCATGGCCGTTACCGCCCAGGCTTTCGCGGGTACCGTGACCACCGACGGCGCCGATATCGTAGTCAAGACCAAGGGTGGCCTCGAGGTCGCTACCACCGACAAGGAATTCAGCTTCAAGCTGGGCGGTCGGATCCAGGCTGACTACAGCCGTTTCGACGGTTTCTACACCAACAACGGCAATACCGCCGACGCCGGTTACTTCCGCCGCGCCTACCTGGAACTGGGCGGCGTGATGTACAAGGACTGGGCCTACCAGATCGCCTACGACTTCTCGCACAACTCCGGCGGTGACAACCGTTCCGAAGACGGCTACTTCGATGAAGCGTCCCTGGCCTACAACGGCTTCAGCCCGGTATCGATCAAGGTCGGTCGTTTCGACCCCGAGTTCGGCCTGGAAAAAGCCACCAGCTCCAAGTGGGTGACCGCGCAGGAACGTACTGCCGCCTATGACCTTGTCGACTGGACCAACGCCCACAACGGCGGCCTGGGTATCCAGGCTTCGGGTACTGTCGGTGACTCGCTGTACGGCTCGGTCGGTGCCTTCGCCAAGGACGCCACCAACCAGGACAAGGACGGCGACAGCACCAAGCAGTTCAACCTGCGCGGCGTCTTCGCGCCGATGCACGAAGCCGGCAATGTCCTGCACTTCGGTATCAACTACGCCCAGCGTGACCTCTCCGACACCGCCTTCGATGGTCGTATCCGCAGCCGTCTGGGCATGCGCGGCGTCAGCACCGACGGTGGCCAGGATGCCGGCAGCAACGGCAACCGCCTGACCCTGGGCGGCGCCAACAACACCCCGGCCGGTGCCTACGACACCGACAAGGCCTGGGGCCTGGAAGCGGCATGGGCCATGGGCCCGTTTTCGGTACAGGGCGAATACGTCAAGCGTGACGTCCAGGCCGACAGCGCCTCGTTCTCCGACATCAAGGCAGACGGCTACTACGGCCAGCTGGCTTACACCATCACCGGTGAAGCCCGTGGCTACAAGCTCGGCAAGTTCGACAGCATCAAGCCTTCGAACAAGCAGATCGGTGCCTGGGAAGTGTTCTACCGCTATGACCACCTGAGCGTCGATGACGACAACGGCGCCTTTGCCAACATCGATGATGTCGAAGGCAAGGTCCACAACGTCGGCCTGAACTGGTATGCCAACGAGTCGATCAAACTCAGCGGCGTGTACGTCAAGGCCAAGGTCGACAACGCCCAGAACGCTGCCGGCGACGACAGCGGCGACGGTTTCGTAATGCGCGCGCAATACGTGTTCTAAGCAACACCGCTCCTCATCCGTTAGATCTTCAGCCCCGCTTGCGCGGGGCTTTTTTTCGTCTGCGCGACGAGGCAGACTGCGCCAATGCCCAAGCTCATCCTGCAACACCTAGCCGAACTCACGCCTGCCACCTGGGACGCCCTGGTGCCGGGGGACCAGCCGTTCCTGAGCCATGCATTCCTGTGCAGCCTGGAGGACAGCGGCAGTGTCAGCCGCCACACCGGCTGGAGCCCCGCGCACCAGTTGCTGACCGACAGCGCCGGGCAACTGCGAGCGGCCTTGCCGGCCTACGTGAAAACCCATTCATTCGGCGAGTACGTGTTCGACCACGGCTGGGCCGATGCCTGTGAGCGGGCGGGTATTGCCTACTATCCCAAGCTGCTGTGTGCCGTGCCGTTCTCGCCGGTGACCGGCCCACGGCTGCTGGGCGACCCGCATGCGGCGGCCGAGTTGGTGGATCAACTGACCGATGAACTGTTCGAGCAGGGGATGTCCGGCGCCCATATCAACTTCACCGATGCGCAGGCGGATGCGCTGATGCGCGAGCGTGACGGCTGGATGGAGCGCCTGGGATGCCAGTTTCACTGGCGTAACCAGGGCTACCGCGACTTCCAGGATTTTCTCGATACCTTGAGTTCACGCAAGCGCAAGCAAATGCGCAAGGAGCGCGAGCAGGTGGCGGGGCAGGGTATCGAGTTTCGCTGGTTTCGCGGCGAAGCGCTGAGTGAGGCGCAGTGGGATTTCGTATTCGCCTGTTATGCCAATACCTATGCCGTACGCCGCCGTGCGCCGTATCTGACCCGGGAATTCTTCAGCCTGCTGGCCGAGCGTATGCCTGAGTCAATACGCGTGGTGATGGCGCGCCAGGGCGGGCGTGATGTGGCCATGGCCTTCAGCCTGGTCGGTGGCGACAGCCTGTATGGCCGTTATTGGGGCTGCCTGGACGAGTTCGACCGGCTGCACTTCGAGACCTGTTTCTACCAGGGCATGGATTGGGCGATTGCCGAGGGTTTGCAGCGCTTTGATGCCGGTGCGCAGGGCGAGCACAAGTTGATTCGCGGCTTTGAGCCGGTGATCACTCGTTCCTGGCACTATCTGCTGCACCCGGGCTTGCGCCGGGCGGTGGAGGAGTTCCTTGAGCAGGAGCGGGCAGGGGTGTTGGCTTATGCCCAGGAAGCGCGTTTGGCGTTGCCTTATCGGCAAAGTTGAGGGCCTCATCGCGGGTCAAGTCGAGGCGTCGCACCGCCGCTCCCACTGTGGGAGCGGCGGTGCGACGCCTCGACTTGACCCGCGATGAGGTTACTGTCAGTCGATCCCGACAAACCCCCCGGTCTGGTGGTGCCACAACCGCGCATACAGGCCCTGATGCGCCAGCAACTCCGAGTGGCTGCCCATCTCGGCAATCCGGCCTTTTTCCAGCACCACCAGGCGGTCCATGCGGGCAATGGTCGACAGTCGGTGGGCAATGGCAATCACGGTCTTGCCTTGCATCAGGGTTTCCAGGCTTTCCTGGATTGCCGCTTCGACTTCCGAGTCCAGCGCTGAGGTGGCTTCGTCCATGATCAGGATCGGCGCATTCTTGAGCAGCACCCGGGCTATGGCGATGCGCTGGCGCTGGCCGCCGGAAAGCTTGACCCCGCGCTCACCGACATGGGCATCGAAGCCGGTCCGGCCCTGAGCGTCGGACAGCTGCGGGATGAACTCGTCAGCCCGCGCCCGGCGCACCGCTTCCCATAGCTCATCTTCAGTGGCATCGGGCCGGCCATAGAGCAGGTTTTCGCGGATCGAGCGGTGCAGCAGTGAGGTGTCCTGGGTGATCATACCGATTTGTGCGCGCAGGCTGGCCTGGGTCACCTGGGCGATGTCCTGGCCATCGATGAGGATGCGCCCGCTTTCCAGGTCGTAAAGGCGCAGCAGCAGGTTGACCAGGGTCGACTTGCCGGCGCCGGACGGGCCGATCAGGCCGATCTTCTCGCCGGGGCGGATGTCCAGGTTGAGGCCATCGATGATGCGGCTGCCCTTGCCATAGTGAAAGCTGACGTTGTCGAACTTGACCCCGCCGCGTTCGACCTTGAGCTTGGGCGCGCTAGGCGAGTCGTTGACGCTGACCGGCTGGGCGATGGTCTGCAGACCGTCCTGGACCATGCCGATGTTCTCGAAGATGCCGTTGACCACCCACATGATCCAGCCCGACATGTTGACGATGCGGATCACCAGGCCGGTGGCCAGGGCGATGGCGCCGACGGTGATCAGCGACTGGGTCCACAGCCACAGGGCCAGGCCCGTGGTGCTGACGATCAGCAGGCCGTTGAGGCTGGTGATGACCACGTCCATGCTGGTGACCACGCGGGCGGCCAGCTGGGTTTTTTCGGTTTGTTCGCTGATCGCTTCGCGGGCGTACTGCTGCTCGAAGTCGGTATGGGCGAAGAGTTTCAGGGTGGCGATGTTGGTGTAGCCATCGACGATGCGGCCCATGAGCTTGGAGCGGGCATCGGAGGAGATCACCGCACGGGCCTTGACCCGTGGCACGAAGTAGTAGAGCGCGCCGATGTAGCAGGCGATCCAGGTGATCAGCGGCAACATCAGCCGCCAGTCGGCCTCGGCAAACAGCACCAGCGAGCTGATCGCGTAGATCAGCACGTGCCACAGCGCGTCCACCGCCTGCACCGCCGAGTCGCGCAGCGAGTTGCCGGTCTGCATGATGCGCTGGGCGATGCGCCCGGCAAAATCGCTCTGGAAGAAGTTCAGGCTCTGCTTGAGCACGTAGGTGTGGTTCTGCCAGCGGATCATGCTGGTCATGCCCGGGCTGATGGTCTGGTGCACCAGCAGGTCGTGCAGGCCGACGAACACCGGGCGCAGCAACAGCGCCACCACCAGCATCCACATCAGCTCGCCGCCGTGCTCGCTGAAAAAGTTGACGTTCGGCGTGCCCTGGGCCAGGTCGATGATCCGGCTCAGGTAGCTGAACAGCGCCACTTCGATCAGCGCACCGATCAGGCCGACCACCAACAGGGCGGCAAAGCTCGGCCAGACCTGGCGCAGGTAGTACACGTAGAATGGCCACACCGTGGTCGGCGGCGCCGCAGTGGGCGCCTCACGGAAAATGTCGATCAGTTTTTCGAAGCGGCGAAACAGCATGAAAACGGTAACTCCTGTTCAGTTCGACCCGCGGGCCTGGTTCACGTCCCTGTGAAGCCCAAGGTCAGTCGATGCGTTTGGCCGACTTGATGAATACCGGGTCGACCGGCACATCGCGCATGCCTTTTTTCACTGTGGTGGGCGAGTTGACGATCTGGTCGACCACTTCCATGCCTTTGACGACCTTGCCGAACACCGCGTAACCGCGGTCGCGGCCCGGGTCGAGGAAGGCATTGTCGGCGACGTTGATGAAGAACTGGCTGGTGGCCGAGTTCGGGTCGGAGGTGCGCGCCATCGACAGCGTGCCACGGACGTTCTGCAGGCCATTGCTGGCTTCGTTGCGGATCGGGTCTTTGGTGGGCTTTTGCACCATCTGCTCGGTGAATCCACCGCCCTGGACCATGAAGCCCGGGATCACCCGGTGGAAGATGGTGTTGTTGTAGAAGCCGCTGTCCACGTACTGCAGGAAATTCTTGGTGCTGATCGGCGCCTTCTCCGCGTTCAGTTCCACTTCGACCTGGCCGAAGCTGGTGTCGAGTAATACGTGGGGCGTCTTTTCGGAAGCCATCAGGCTGGTGGCGAAAACGACCGAGCAGGTGGCGAGCAGGAGTTTTTTCAGCATGGGCTCAATGATCCTTGAGAGGTGGTGGACGCCGCCAGGAACTGCAGCAGCGTCTGATTGAAGACGTGAGGTTGATCCAGGGGTGTAGCGTGCCGGGAATCTTCGATAACCGCCAGCCGTGCCTGTGGAATCAGCGCAACGTAGCGCTCTTTAAGTTGTACCGGGGTGTAATCCTGGTCGGCGCTGATGACCAGGGTAGGACAGCGAATTTGCCCCAGGCGTTGCGCCACGCCCCAGCCGACTATGGCGTCGAAACTGGCCAGGTAGGCGCGTTTGTCGTTCTTTGCCCAGCGCTCGGCCATCTTGCGGCGTAAATCGGCCTGCTGCGGCTTGGGGAACAACCGCTCGGCCAGGCCCTTGCCGATGGTTTCAAGGCTCAGCACGCGGGCCAGGGCCCAGCGCTTGGCCCACCAGATCCAGTCGCTGCGGCTGCGGCGCTTGACCTCCGGGGCGCTGTTGACGATGCACAGGCTGCGCAGCCACTGGGGATGATCGACGGCAAACTGAAAGCCGACCATGCCGCCCATGGACAGCCCGACCAGGTGCACGGGGCCGGTCTGCAACCGCTCGAGCAGGGCCAGCAGGTCGGCGCTGAAGCTGGCGATGCTATAGCGCTCGCGTGGCTTGTCGGAGCGGCCATGGCCACGGATGTCCATGAGGATCACGCGGTAGTGGCGAGCCAGCTCCGGCACCTGCATTTCCCAGTCCTGGCAACTGGAGCCCAGGCCATGCAACAGCACCAGCGGCTCGCCCTGGCCGTATTCCTCGTAGTGTAGCGAGCAACCTTCATGTTCGAAGTAGGCCATCGGCGTGATTCCTGTCAGGCTTGGGCGGGCGCGGCGAAGGGCACATCCAGCGGTGCGGTGTCGAAATTGCGCAGCAACTCGACGAGGATCTGCGTTGCCGGGCCCAGGGGTTTGTCCTTGTTCGAGTAAAGGTAGAACAGTGGGTGGCGACTGCCACCCTGATCCAGTGGTAAAGGCTTGAGCAGGCCTTCACGCAGCTCGCGCTCGATCAGGTGCCGCGGCAGCCAGGCAAAGCCCAGGCCGCTGCTGACGAAGGTG
This sequence comes from Pseudomonas sp. B21-009, assembly GCF_024749345.1. NCBI lineage: Bacteria > Pseudomonadati > Pseudomonadota > Gammaproteobacteria > Pseudomonadales > Pseudomonadaceae > Pseudomonas > Pseudomonas sp. B21-009. Next base: position 1,525,919 of record NZ_CP087199.1, read on the forward strand.
GCGGCGGTGGCCAGGCTGCCGACCGTCCAGCGCTGTTCGGCGCCCAGCCAGCCGACATCGCGTGGCTGGGCGCGGCCTGAATCGCGAATCACCACCTGCAGCTGGCTTTCCAGGTCCTGGAAGCTCAGTTCCCGGTTCAAGCGGTGCAGGCTGTGTTCGGGGTGGGCGACGGCGACGAATTCGACCGAACTCAGTTCGGTGCCCAGGTAGCCGGAAATGTTGAAGCCGCTGATGGCAAGGTCCGCAATGCCTTCATGCAGCACCTCTTCGACCCCGGACAGCACCTCTTCGCGCAGGCGCACCCGGCAGCCACGGCTTTGCGGCATGAACGCGCTCAAGGCGCGGACCAGGCGAGCATTGGGGTAGGCGGCATCGACCACCAGGCGCACTTCGGCTTCCCAGCCCTGTTCCATGTGATGGGCCAGGTCTTCAAGCTGGCTGGCCTGCTTGACCAGTTGCCGCGAGCGGCGCAGCAGCACGTTGCCGGCCTCGGTCAGCACCGCCTTGCGCCCGTCGATACGCAGCAGCGGTACGCCGAGCTGGTCCTGCATGCGCGCCACGGTATAGCTCACCGAGGATTGCGAACGGTGCAGGGCCTCGGCGGCCTGGGCAAAACCGCCGTGATCGACCACCGCCTGCAGGGTCCGCCACTGATCCAGGGTTACGCGCGGCGCTTTCATCTTCGGCTCCTGTTGTCCTAAGCTGGCGCTCTTTCATGGAGAGCGTCGTATGAAGAAATGTTGTGCTGTATTGCTGGCCCTGCTTCCGCTCACGGCCCTGGCCTATCCCATCGACGTGAAAAAAGACATCGACGGCGTCAAGGTCGACTACACCACCTACGACACCGACCGTGACATCGGTTCGATCAGCGTCAACAACTATGGCGACGTCGATGCCCAGTGCAAGGTGACTTTCCGCAATGGCCCGGAAGCGCCACGGGTACGCCGGGTGAATGTGCCGGCGAAAAAAAGCGTCGATGCCACTGCCAAGTTCAACCGGGAAATCATCAAGCTGCGCATCACCTTGGACTGCAAGCCGAAATAAAACAATTTAACTGATAGGTTGGACCCAGTTTTTACGCTTTTTTATCGATAGGTCAATCATTAATCTTGCCTCCATCGACTTACCGAACTCGCCGATGGAGGCAAGCCCCATGTCCCGTGTACTCGTCATCGAAAGCAGCGCCCGCCAGCAGGACTCGATCTCCCGGCAACTGACCCGCGACTTCGTCAGCCAGTGGCAAGCCGCCCACCCGGCCGACCAGGTGACCCTGCGCGACCTGGCTGTCAACCCGGTGCCGCACCTGGATGGCAACCTGCTCGGCGGCTGGATGAAGCCCGAAACCCAGCGCAATGCCGAAGAGCTAGAGGCCCTGGCTCGCTCCAACGAGCTGACCGATGAAGTGCTGGCCGCCGATGTGCTGGTGCTGGCCGCGCCGATGTACAACTTCACCATCCCCAGCACCCTCAAGGCCTGGCTGGACCACGTACTGCGCGCCGGCATCACCTTCAAGTACACCGAAACCGGCCCGCAGGGCCTGCTGACCGGCAAGCGCGCCTACATCCTTACCGCTCGCGGCGGCATCCATGCCGGCGCCAGCAGCGATCACCAGGAACCTTACCTGCGCCAGGTCATGGCCTTCATCGGTATCCATGACGTGACCTTCATCCACGCCGAAGGCCTGAACATGGGCGGCGATTTCCACGAGAAGGGCCTGAACCAGGCCAAGGCGCAGCTCGCCGCCGTGGCATAAGCCGGCAATGAATTTTCCCGCCTGACACCTGTTGCTCCTTTGGGTGTACCTGCCCGGTCTGCCTTGCGCGTGACCGGGCTTTTTTATGCTGCTTGGCGTGCTAGCCGGCCTTGCCAGCGACTATTGCCGGGTCAGCCGCTAACCGTTAAGGTCGCCGCCTCCACAGCAAGGGGCCAACATGGGCTATTTATTGATCGTCGCGCTGATCCAGGCGTTTTCCTTCAGCCTGATCGGCGAGTACCTGGCCGGGCATGTCGACAGCTATTTCGCCGTGCTGGCGCGGGTGCTGCTGGCCGGCCTGGTGTTCCTGCCGCTGACCCGCTGGCGCCAGGTCGAAGCGCGCTTCATGCGTTCGATGCTGCTGATCGGTGCGCTGCAGTACGGCATCACCTATGTCTGCCTGTACCTGAGCTTCCGCGTGCTGACGGTGCCGGAGGTGCTGCTGTTCACCATTCTCACGCCCTTGCACGTGACCCTGATCGAAGATGCCCTGAACCGGCGCTTCAACCCCTGGGCGTTGGTGGCGGCGTTGGTGGCGGTTGCCGGCGCGGCGGTGATTCGCTTCGACAGCATCAGCCCGGACTTTTTCATCGGCTTTTTGCTGCTGCAACTGGCCAACTTCACCTATGCCGCCGGGCAGGTGCTGTACCGTCACCTGATCGCACGCAACCCCAGCGACCTGCCGCATTACCGGCGTTTCGGTTACTTCTACCTGGGCGCCTTGCTGGTGGTGCTACCGGCCTTTTTGCTGTTCGGCAACAGCCAGCACCTGCCGAGCACCGAGGTGCAATGGCTGGTGCTGCTGTTTTTGGGGCTGTGCCCGACGGCACTGGGCTTGTACTGGTGGAACAAGGGTGCCTGCCTGGTTTCAGGCGGCACCCTGGCGGTGATGAACAACCTGCACGTGCCGGTCGGTTTGCTGCTCAATTTGCTGATCTGGAACCAGCACGAGCCGCTCGGCCGGTTGTTCATCGGCGGGGCGGTGATCCTCGCGTCGCTATGGCTCAGTCGTCTCGGCACTCAGCGCCCGCTGCTGGCTGGGCAGGGGCGAGGGTAACAGGCCGGCGCGCAGGTCATTGCCGCTGGGTTGCTGGTACAGGCTCAGGCCGAACTCCGGCATCACCGCCAGCAAGTAGTCGAAGATGTCGCCCTGGATCCGCTCGTAGTCGGCCCACGCCGTGGTGCGCGTGAAGCAGTAGATTTCCAGTGGCACGCCCTGGGCGGTGGTCTGCATCTGGCGGACCATGCAGGTCATGTTCGGCTGGATCTCCGGGTGGCTCTTCAGGTAGGCCAGGGCATAGGCACGGAAGGTGCCGATGTTGGTCATCCGGCGACGGTTGGCGGACAGTTCGGCGACATTGCCCTGGGCCTCGTTCCAGGCTCTGAGCTCACTGCGCTTGCGGGCAATGTAGTCGGTCAGCAGACGTACTTCGCTCAGGCGCTGCTCCTCATCGGAGCGCAGGAAGCGCACGCCGCCAGCATCGATGAACAGGCTGCGCTTGATCCGTCGCCCGCCCGACTGCTGCATGCCGCGCCAGTTCTTGAACGACTCGGACATCAAGCGCCAGGTGGGGATGGAGACGATGGTCTTGTCGAAGTTCTGCACCTTGACCGTGTGCAGGGTGATGTCGACCACATCGCCGTCGGCGCCGACCTGGGGCATCTCGATCCAGTCGCCGACCCGCAGCATGTCGTTACTGGTCAGCTGTACGCTGGCGACGAACGACAACAGGGTGTCCTTGTAGACCAGCAGGATGACCGCCGACATGGCACCCAGACCCGAGAGCAGCAATAGCGGCGAGCGGTCGATCAGGGTGGCGACGATAACGATGGCGCCGAACACGAACAGGACCATCTTCGCCAGTTGCACGTAACCCTTGATCGAGCGGGTGCGGGCGTGCTCGGTGCGCGCGTAGATGTCCAGCAGGGCGTCGAGCAGGGCGCTCAGGGCCAGGGTCAGGAACAGGATGGTGAAGGCCAGGGCGAGGTTGCCGAGAAAGTGCTGGCTGGTGGCGCTCAGCTCCGGCACCAGTTTGAGGCCAAATTGCACCACCAGTGACGGGGTGGTCTGGGCCAGGCGCTGGAACACCTTATTCTCGCGCAGGTCATTGACCCAGTGCAGGGCTGGCTGGCGGCCAAGCAGACGGGCGGCGTGCAGCACCAGAAAGCGCGCCACGCGGCCGAGCAGCAGGGCGATCACCAGCAATACGCCCAGGCCGATACCGGCGTGCAGTAGCGGGTGTTGATCGAGGGTGCCCCAGAGGTCCAGGGTGTTTTGCCACAGCTGTTGAATGTCCATAACGGTGTCGTAAAGGGTCCGCAAGTCGAAAACAAGGCCATTAGAGCGCGGATCGGCAAGAAGTTGCCAAAAGAAATTCGGCTCCGACGCCGGAAAACGTTACCCTATGCAACTGAATTTTTTGCACATGCCCGAGGTACACCCGTGTTTTCCCAATTCGCCCTGCACGAACGCCTGCTCAAAGCCGTGGCCGAGCTGAAATTTGTCGAGCCGACGCCGGTGCAGGCAGCGGCCATCCCTTTGGCGTTGCAAGGGCGTGACCTGCGGGTGACGGCGCAAACCGGTAGCGGCAAGACCGCAGCCTTCGTCCTGCCAATGCTCAACCGCCTGGTTGACCTCAAGCAGAAGCGCGTCGAGATTCGTGCCCTGGTGCTGCTGCCGACCCGCGAGCTGGCGCAGCAGACCCTCAAGGAAGTCGAGCGCTTCTCCCAGTTCACTTTCATCAAGGCCGGGCTGATCACTGGTGGCGAAGACTTCAAGGAGCAGGCCGCCATGCTGCGCAAGGTGCCGGACGTGCTGATCGGCACCCCGGGCCGCCTGCTCGAGCAGCTCAATGCCGGCAACCTGCACCTGGAGCATGTCCAGGTGATCGTGCTCGATGAAGCCGACCGCATGCTCGACATGGGCTTTGCCGAAGACGTCGAGCGCCTGTGCAATGAGTGCCCGAACCGCGAACAGACCATGCTGTTCTCCGCCACCACCGGCGGCGCCGGCCTGCGCGACATGATCGGCAAGGTGCTGAAAACCCCTGAGCACCTGATGCTCAACAGCGTCAGCCAACTGGCCGAAGGCACCCGCCAGCAGATCATCACCGCGGACCACAACCAGCACAAAGAACAGATCGTGCAGTGGCTGCTGGAGAACGAGACCTACGACAAGGCGATCATCTTCACCAATACCCGGGTGATGGCCGACCGCATCTACGGTCACCTGGTGGCCAAGGACTACAAGGCTTTCGTCCTGCACGGCGACAAGGACCAGAAAGATCGCAAGCTGGCCATCGAGCGCCTGAAGCAGGGCGGCGCCAAGATCCTCGTGGCTACTGACGTTGCCGCCCGCGGCCTGGACGTCGATGGCCTGGACCTGGTGATCAACTTCGACATGCCGCGCAGCGGCGACGAATACGTGCACCGCATCGGCCGTACCGGCCGTGCCGGTAACGAGGGCCTGGCGGTGTCGTTGATCTGTCACGGCGACTGGAACCTGATGTCGAGCATCGAGCGCTACCTGAAGCAGACCTTCGAGCGCCGGGTCATCAAGGAAGTCAAAGGCACCTACACCGGGCCGAAGAAGGTCAAGGCCTCGGGCAAGGCGGCCGGTGTGAAAAAGAAAAAGACCGATAAAAAGGGCGACAAGAAGGTCGTGGCCAAGCGCAAGCCAACAGCCAAGCCAAAGCCTAACGCGCCGCTGGCCAGCGCCGACGGCCTGGCACCGCTCAAGCGCCGCAAGCCGGCGCCGGCTGCGGAGTAAGCGCCGGCTTCATAGCCCTCCCACAGGTTCTTTGCAGCCCTTGTGGGAGCGGCGGTGCGGCGACCCGACTTGACCCGCGATTGTTTCACCCCGATTTCAAGTCTTTTTCTCAGCGGTCTTCAATTCCTGCATCCGCTTGTCGATCAGTTGGCACTTGTCCGGCAAGTCCTTGCTGGCCGTGCCCAGCTCCATCTTCTGCAGCTCGTCGTTGATCTCCTTGGCCTTCTGCGGGTTCTGCTCGGTGAGCTTGCTCACTTCCTTGGCCAGTTCTTCGCGCTTGGCCGTCGCTTCTTCCAGCGTGCACGCCCAGCCGGGCAGGGCCAGCAGCAGGCTGGCGGCAGCGGCAATGTTCAACAGGGTTTTCATCGGCAGGCTCCCGGGCAATCAAGGTGAAGTCTTGCGGTTGAGCCTGGCCGGGCGGCGAAAGTTCAGTCGAACCGCAGCCGCGTACACCGGTCACAATCTTACCTACCCCTGATTGAGGCTATGCCGATGACCACCTACGACTGGGACCTGATCGAACGCCTGTTGCACGAAGCGCAGAACAGCGCCGGCCACAGTTTTACCCCCAGGCCTTACGCCGAGCAGCATGCGGCCCAGCTGGCGGCCGAAGGTGCAGCCCCTGGCGATCTCGATCATCTGAAAACCCTGGCATGTGAGTATGAAAAGCTGCTGTTCGAGCGCGGTTACTTTGCCTCACGCCCGGAAGACGAGGGCGGCAACGGCGAGAACTTCATCCTTACCGAGCGGGGCTCGCGGCTGCTGAGCCTGCTGGACAGCAGCATTCCGGGCAACGATCACCCGCGCCAGGTGCTGGATGAACAGGAGGATGCACTGGACGAGGCGACTTTCGATCATTTGGCCTCCAAGGCGCAGATTGCCTGAAGCAGGTAACACAAGGCTGGCATTGAGCGGCCGCCGCCGCTGATAATCGGCGCTGGATCCACTTCTGCCGAGAGCCTGCCATGTTGCTGCCAGAAACCGGGGGCGCCCGATGAGCGCCAGCCGCCGCAATACCGATGCCTTTGCCCTGCAAGTGATGCTGGTGCTGTGCTTGATCTGGGGCATCCAGCAGGTGATGATCAAGTGGGCCGCACCGGATATTGCCCCGGTGATGCAGCAAGCCATGCGCTCGGGGATGGCGGCATTGCTGGTCGGCCTGCTGATGTGTTTTCGTGGCGGCTGGGACCAGGTCTCCAGCACCTGGCGCGGCGGGCTACTGGCCGGTTCCCTGTTTGGCCTGGAGTTTCTGTTCATCGCCGAAGGCCTGAAGCTGACCTCGGCGGCGCACATGTCGGTATTCCTCTACACCGCACCGGTGTTTACCGCCCTGGGCTTGCATTTCATGCTGCCCAGCGAGCGGCTGCGGCCCTTGCAGTGGCTGGGCATCCTGCTGGCCTTTGGCGGTATTGCCTTTGCCTTTGCCGGTGGCGTTTCCCTTGAGCATCTGGACGCACAAATGCTGCTCGGTGATGCCTTCGGGGTGCTGGCGGGCCTGGCCTGGGGCGCAACCACCGTGGTGGTGCGCGCTTCGCGGCTGTCGGAGGCGCCAGCGACCCTGACGCTGTTCTATCAACTGGCGGTCGGTTTTGTCGGCCTGCTGTTGATCGCTGTCGCCAGTGGCCAGGTTACCCAGGTGCAGTTCACCCCGCTGTCGATCGGCAGCCTGCTGTTTCAGGGCCTGATCGTGTCGTTTTTCAGCTACCTGACCTGGTTCTGGCTGCTGCGCCGCTATCTGGCCTCGAACCTGGCGGTGTTCTCGTTCATTACGCCGTTATTCGGGGTGACTTTCGGCGTGCTGTTGCTGGGCGAGCCGTTGAGCCTGAATTTCGTCCTCGGCGCGATCATGGTGCTGCTCGGGGTGACCCTGGTCAGCGCTGAACAGTGGGTGCGCCGGCGCCTGCGCAGCCTGCTCGGCTAGCCTGCGGGCGCAACAGCAGCAGGCCGGCGAGCACCAGGCCGCTGGCGGCGATCAGCAGCGCTGCCTGCAGGCTGCCGGCGAACTGATTGCTCAGCGCCGCCAGCAGCGGTCCACTGAGCTGGCCCAGGGCAAAACAGGCGGTCAACAGCCCGGCATTGCGCTGGCTGGCGTGCGGTGCCAGCTCCCGCGAGCGTTGCATTACCAGTTGCATGCAGGCCAAGAACGGGCCGCCACAGAGGATTACCCCCAGCGCCAGGCCCGGGCCGTTGCCCAGCAGGCAGGCGAACACGCCGGCGGCCTGCAGCCACAGGGTCGCGATCAGCCAGCTTGAGGTGCTGCCCATGCCCGGGCGGCGCAGGCTGACCAGCACCACGCCCAGCGCCGCCGCCAGACCAAAACCGGGCCAGAACAGGTCGGCCAGCCACTGCCCGTGAAAGCGCGCACTGGCCATCTGCGACATGAAGGTCGCGGGGATGATGTAGCCAATACCGTACAGCGCATACACCAGGCCCAGGCGGGCAATTCCTTGCCCGGCTGGCTGGACGCGCGCCCCGCTGACAGTAGGCGCTAGCGTCTGCGGGCGTGGCAGCGCTGGCAGCACGATCAGCAGCATCAACAGGGCAACGGCGGCATAGATCAACCACAGCGGCGCCGAGCCCAGTCCGTTGAGGTTGGCGGTCAGCGCCAGCATTCCGGTTAAAAAAATTCCCACCCCGGGCCCGGCAAACACCAGGGCGCCGAGCCGTGGCCGATTGCTGGCCGCTGCCACCTGCTGGCTGAGGCTGGTGAGCATCACCAGCACCCAGGCGCTGGCCACGCCGGTGCCAAAGCGCAGCAGCAGGTGAGCCCAGAAGCCGCTGGCCGAGAACGACGCCAGGGTCAGCACGACGCACAGCCACAGACCGCCGTGCAGGCGAGCGCTGACCTGGCGCGGGCGGCGGGCGAACATGGCGTCCAGGGCGCCGAGCAGATAGCCCAGGTAGTTGGCGGCGGCGATCAGGCCGGCGGCGGTCAGGCTGACCTGCCCTTCGCTGATCAGGTGCGGCAGCTGTGGAGTGAGGGCGAAGCGGCCGATGCCCATGGCCATCATCAGGGCAACGGCACAGGCGAGAAGGCGAATAACTGGCGACATGGCGGCAATTCCTGCACAAGCGTGAATGACCGTCAGGCTAAAGCCGGTTGACTTTCAATAAAATTGAATAATGATGAGTAACTTGTTCTGTTTTGGAGAATGGATCGTGGAGCTCAGCCAATTGCGGATTTTCCAGGCGGTGGCCGAGGAGGGCTCGGTGACCCGCGCCGCCGAGCGCCTGCACCGGGTGCCGTCGAACCTGTCGACGCGCCTGCGCCAGCTCGAAGAGCAACTGGGCGTTGAGCTGTTTCGCCGCGAGCGCCAGCGCTTGCAGCTGTCGCCGGCGGGCAAGGTGCTGCTCGATTACGCCGGGCGCATGCTCGCCCTGCACGATGAGGCCTTTGCCGCCGTGCAGGGCGGGCAGCCGGCCGGGGAGTTCGTGCTGGGCTCGATGTACAGCACTGCGGCCATTCATTTGCCCGACTTGCTGGCCCGTTACCACAGCGCTTACCCGGCGGTGAACCTGCAGGTGCAGGCGGCGCCCAGCGGCGAGTTGCTCGAAGGCTTGCTCAGCGGCCGCCTGGATGCCGCCCTGGTCGACGGGCCGCTGGCCCTGGTCGACGGGCCGCTGGCCCTGGCCGGGCTCGACGGCGTGCCGCTGTGCGACGAAACCCTGGTGCTGATCACCGAACCCGGCCATGGGCCGGTGCGCAGTGCCCGCGATGTCGCCGGGCGGGCGGTGTTCACCTTTCGTCAAGGCTGTTCGTACCGGATGCGCCTGGAGGCCTGGTATGCCCACGATCACGCGGCCATGGGCCGGGTCATGGAAATCGAGTCGTACCCGAGCATGCTCGCCTGTGTGATAGCCGGGGCTGGGGTTGCGTTGATGGCGCAGTCGATGCTCGACAGCCTGCCGGGCCGCGAACGGGTGGCGGTGCATCGCCTGCAGGCGCCGTTCGATCAGGCCACCACCTGGCTGATGTGGCGCAAGGGCATGCGCGGGGCGAATTTGAGCGCCTGGATCGATTTGCAACAAGGGGAAACAGTTACCCAGGCAGCGCAGATGGCGCAGGAGGCTTGATTGAGATCAAACTTGCCCTCAAGTCATGTTGCACAGACATGCGCATTGCAATACTTGGGACTATGATCTGTATGAAGCATCGCAGGATTTATTCGCCGTGCAGGCTGACCCGTAAGGGGGAGTTATGAGAAACCATCTGTTCAACTGGCTCCACGACCTGGCCGCTGCCCTGGGCCTGATCCCGCCACCGCTGCAGCCGGTGCCGATCCCTACCGACGAAGAACAGCGCAAGCGCCAGCCACGTCGCTAAAACACATCGGCCGCCGCATCATTGCTGATGCGACGGCCGTGGTGCACCTGTCTATCAGGCCAGGTTGACGGCGCCTACCGGGCGGCGCGACATCAGGCTGACTACCACAAAGCTCACCAGGCCGATCGCCAGGCTGTAGTAGATCGGCGTGTTGGCATCCATCCCATCTATGATCATGAACGCCAGGGCGGTGACGAAGCCCAGGGTCATGCTGGTGATCGCCGCCGCAGTGGTGGCGCGTTTCCAGTAGATGGCGCCGATCAGCGGAATCAGCATGCCGCCCACCAGCAGGTTGTAGGCCAGGGTCAGGGCGCTGATCACATCGGTTACCACCAGGGCGATACCCAGTACGGCAATACCGGTCAGCAGGGTGAACAGGCGGTTGATGCCCAGGCTCGACTGCTTGCCGCCGCGCAGTTTCGGCAGCAGGTCTTCGGTCAGGACCGTGGAGGCGGCCAGCAGGCCAGCACTGGCGGTGGACATCATCGCTGCCAGCGCAGCGGCAATCACCAGGCCACGGATACCGTCAGGCAGGGTGGATTTGACGATCGCGGCGAAGGCGTTGTTGGCGTTGTCCAGATCCGGCAGGAGGACATGCGCGGCCATGCCGATCAGTGCGCACACCAGGCCGTAGATCACGCAGTACACGCCAGCAGTGGTGCCTGCGTACTTGGCGACTTTCTCGTCACGGGCGGTGAACACCCGTTGCCAGATGTCCTGGCCGATCAGGATGCCGAAGAAGTAGATCAGGAAGTAGGTGATGATGGTGTCCCAGCCGATGGTGGTCAGGCTGAAGTTGCTGGCCGGCAGCTTGGCCACCAGTTGATCCCAGCCACCGACCTTGTACAGGCAGATGGGCAGCAGGACGAACATCAGGCCGACGGTCTTGATCACGAACTGGACGATGTCGGTCAGGGTCAGCGACCACATGCCGCCGATGGTCGAGTACACCACCACCACGCCACCACCGAGCAGGATCGCGCCCCAGAACGGCAGGTCGAACAGCACTTGCAAAACGGTGCCGATGGCCAGGGTCGAGGTCACCGCGATCATCAGCGCGTAGGCAAGCATGATCACCGCACTGGCCTGGCGGGCCATGGGGTTGTAGCGTTTTTCCAGCACCTGGGTAACGGTGAAGATCTTCAGACGCAGCAGCGGCTTGGCCAGGAACAGGTTCAGGGCGATGATGCCCAGGCCCAGCGCGGCGCACAGCCAGAAGCCGGAAATCCCGTGGACATAGCCCAGGCGTACGGTGCCGACGGTCGACGCGCCGCCCAGTACCGTGGCGGCCATGGTGCCCATGTACAGGCTAGGGCCCAGGTTGCGCCCGGCCACCAGGTAATCTTCATGGGTTTTTGCCCGGCGCATGCCGAACCAGCCGAGCGCGAGCATGCCGGCGGCATAAATCAGAACAACGAATATGTCCAAGGCCATGGGTGTCTCCAATTATCTTTATTATGGTGAGATCGACCCCGGCGCCAGGCAAGCCTGGCGCCGGGTCATTCGTCTACTCAGTGGGCCGTCGTTGCGGCCCGACTGTCATGGCTCCTGCCCTGTTGCAACTCCTGGTGTACTACCGTTAGCGGCGAACCACGCCCGGCAGTGCACAGAGCATTTCGTACAGCAGGTTGGCACCGAGCAGCGAGGTGTTGCCGGTGGTGTCGTAAGGTGGCGAGACTTCCACCAGGTCGCAGCCGATCAGGTCCAGGCCCTGGCAACCACGGATGATTTCCATCGCCTGGATGGTGGTCAGGCCGCCGATTTCCGGGGTGCCGGTGCCCGGTGCCCAGGCCGGGTCGATACCGTCGATGTCGAAGCTCAGGTACACCGGGCCGCCACCGACTTTCTCGCGCACTTCGGCCATCAACGGCTCCAGCGACTTGTGCCAGCACTCTTCGGCCTGGACCACACGGAAGCCCTGCTTGCGGCTCCAGTTGAAGTCTTCGGCGGTATAGCCCTGGGCGCGCAGGCCGATCTGCACCACGCGGTCGCAGTCCAGCAGGCCTTCTTCGACGGCGCGGCGGAAGGTGGTGCCGTGGGCGATCTTCTCGCCGAACATGTGATCGTTGACGTCGGCGTGGGCATCGATGTGCACCAGCCCGACCTTGCCGTGCTTCTTGTGGATAGCACGCAGGATCGGCAGGGTGATGGTGTGGTCGCCGCCCATGGTCATGGGGATGACGTTGTGTTCGAGGATCTCGTCGTAGGCTTCTTCAATGATCCGTACGGCGTCGAGCAGGTTGAAGGTGTTGATCGCCACGTCGCCGATATCGGCAACCGACAACGAATCGAAGGGCGCAGCGCCAGTGGCCATGTTGTACGGGCGGATCATCACCGATTCGGCGCGGATCTGCCGTGGGCCGAAGCGGGTGCCGGAGCGCAGCGAGGTGCCGATGTCCAGGGGGATGCCGATGAACGCAGCATCCAGGCCTTCGGCGCTTTGCAGGTGAGGGAGACGGAGCATGGTGGCGATGCCGCCGAAGCGCGGCATTTCGTTGCCGCCCAGTGGTTGGTGCAGAATCTTGTCCACGGTCGGGCCTCATCGATTCGATTGTTCTAGTTGTTGGAACCTGTCTGGCTGGCTCGGGGCAACCCCTGAAATGCCGGCAAGCAGGTGCATTGCGGCAGAGTCTGCAAAAGGTAGTGGATGAAAAGAATCGCTACAGGCAAATACTTAGTTCAGGTTTTTCTGAACTAATGCCGGTATTGCGGTTAGAATCCGGCCATCTGTAGCCCTGCGGACCGCGATCACATGGCCTCTGCCTTGCCCGACCTGAAACTCCTGCGCATCTTCGTCAGCATCGTGCGCCACCAGGGGTTTGCCAACGCCCAGCGCGAGCTGAACCTGTCGACCTCGGCCATCAGTACCTACATGAGCCAGCTCGAGGCGGCCCTCGGCATCGTCCTTTGCCATCGCGGCCGTGGCGGTTTCAGCCTGACCAGCAAGGGTGAACTGTTCCACCAGGAGACCTTGCGCCTGCTGGCAGAAATGGACGGTTTCGAGCAATACGCGGCGGCGCTCAAGGGGGAATTGCGCGGTACCCTCAACCTTGGGGTGATCGACTCCACCGTCGGCGATCGGGCCTTGCCTTTGGCTGAAGCTATCGGTGCCTACAGCCAGGAGCACCCCGCGGTGCACTTGCACCTGTCGGTGTCGAGCCCCTACGAGCTGCAACTGGGGGTGCAGGACAACCGCCTGGACCTGGCCATCGGCGCCTTTTCCACGCGCATGAGCGGGCTGGTGTATCAGCCGTTGTACCGCGAGCAACATTGGCTGTATTGCAGCAACCGCCACCCGCTGTTCAACGAGCGGCGCATTCCCGAGCAGGTGATTACCCAGCAGCGCATGGTCGGTCGCGGTTACTGGAGCCAGGCTGAGCTTGCCCGCCACGGCTTCAAGCACAGCGCGGCAACGGTGGAGAGCATGGAGGCGCAACTGATCCTGGTGTTGTCCGGCGCCTATATCGGCTACCTGCCGGAACACTATGCCCAGGCCTGGGCTGACAAGGGCGATTTGCGGGTGCTATCGCCGGCGACCTTCGGCTATCAGGCGCCGTTCTCCATGATCATTCGCCGTGGCCGCAGCCGCGAACCCTTGATCCAGACCTTTCGCGATCTACTCAAGGCGCAACTCACTCCAGCCTGAACGAAACGGCCCCTGAAAAATTTAGTCGCGGTTGCAAAAAATCCTGAAAAAATCGGCCGCGACCCCGTAATTGCTCTGCTAAACCTGTATTGGCTTGATGAAATTTCCCATCTCTCCTTTGCAGGGATCGCCCAGATGCGCATGAATTTGCCCGTCACTGAGCATGAAAGAACCTTTCCGAGCGAACAGCGGCTGATTTCCACCACCGACCTCAACAGCCGCATCACCTATTGCAACGACGCCTTTGTCGCCATCAGCGGTTTTACCTACGAGGAATTGCTCGATCAGCCGCACAACCTGGTGCGTCATCCGGACATGCCCCCCGCGGTGTTCGGGCATATGTGGGAAACCATCAAACAGGGCAAACCCTGGATGGGCGTGGTGAAGAACCGCGCCAAAAACGGCGACTTCTACTGGGTCAGCGCTTACGTTACGGCGATTTACGAAAACGGCCGGATCAGCGGCTACGAGTCGGTGCGCTCGGTGCCGACCCGCGAGCAGATCCGCCGGGCCACGGCGTTGTATGCACGGTTGCGCCAGGGGCGCAGCCCGGTGCCGCTGGCGGCTCGACTGGGCGCGACAGTGGAACACGGCTGGCCCTTGGTCGGCGCTGGTATTTTGTCTGTGATCAGCTATTTGTGGCTGCCCCAGTACGCCGCCCTGGGTGTGCTGATGGCCAGCCTGCTCAGCGCCTGGTACCTGATCGAGGCGCGGCAGAACCGGGTAATCCGCCGCACCCTGGGCGAACACCCGAAAGCCTTCACCAGCCCTCTGGTGGCCCTGACCTACAGTGACAACAGCGGCCTGCAGGGCCAGCTGGACCTGGCGATCATCAGTGAAGAAGCCCGCTTGCAAACGGCCCTGACGCGCCTGGTGGATGCCGGTGTCGGGGTCAAGACGCGCGCCGCGCAATCCTCCGACCTGTCGGGGGCCCAGGCGCAGATGCTCGACAAGCAACGCAGCGAAACCGATCAGTCGGCCACAGCGATTGCGCAAATGGCAGCGACCATCCAGGAAGTGACGCACAACGTGCAGAACACCGCTACGGCCGCCTCCGATGCCGATCACCTGGCCCAGCAGGGCAGTGACCTGGCGCAGCAAAGCCTGCGCGCCATGGGCAGCATGGCCGAGGCGGTCAGCGACATCGGCCAGGCGGTCAATGCCCTGGCCGACCAGACCCAGTCGATCGGCAGCGTGGTCGATGTCATCACCTCGATTGCCGAGCAGACCAACCTGCTGGCGCTCAACGCGGCGATCGAGGCGGCGCGGGCCGGCGAGCAGGGCCGGGGCTTTGCCGTGGTCGCCGACGAGGTGCGCTCGCTGGCCCAGCGTACCCGTACCTCGACCGAGGAGATCCACCAGATTATCGCCTCGTTGCGCGCCGGCGCCGAGCGGGCGGTGTCCAGTGCCAGCAAGGGCGAGCAGATCTCCCGCGACAGCGTGCACAGCGTCGAGGCGGTGCAGTCGGCGCTGGTGGGCATCACCCAGGCGGTCAGCCGCATCACCGGCATGAGCCAGCAGATGGCCACAGCCTCGGAACAGCAGAGTCATGTCGCCGAGGACATCAACCAGCAGATCACCCGCATTGCCCAGCTCTGCGATCACAGCGCCGGGCAGGCCAAGCAGGGCGCCGAGATCAGCCAGGACCTCGAACGCATGGCCGATTACTTGTACAGCCTGGCCGAACGTTTCAACCGCTGAAGCTTTTCGTCTCTCCCACAGGGAAGTGGGCTTTTTTCGGGGCTGCTGTGGCACACTTTGCCCGCTCAGGAGAACCCGATGTCCAGAATCCACTGCGAGCGCTGCCTGCGCCCACAAGCCCATTGCCTTTGTCCGCTAATCCCTTCCCTCGACAGCCGTACCCGCGTGCTGTTGCTGCAGCATCCCAGTGAAGTGCGCCATGCGCTCAATACCGCCAAGCTGGCGGCGCTTGGCTTGCGCAATGCGCAATTGCACGTGGGCGAAGTGTTTGAGAACCTGCCTGAGCTGCTGCAAGCACCGGGGTACCGCAGTGCCTTGCTGTTTCCGGGCGATGCGGCGCAGCCGCTGGTGGCCTATGCCGACGGCGAGGATCAGCGACCGTGGCAGCTGGTGGTGCCTGATGGTACCTGGCGCAAGGCGAGCAAGTTGCTGCATGTGAACCCGTTGCTTGGCACGTTGCCGCGGGTAACCCTGGCCCAGGTCCTGCCTTCGCGCTATCGCCTGCGCAAAGCGCCGCAGGCGGGGGCGTTATCGACTTTGGAGGCACTGGTGCAGGCGCTCAACGTGCTGGAGGCGCCGGAGAATTTCGATGCGTTGTTGAAGCCGTTCGAGACGCTGATCGAGGGGCAGATTGCGGCGATGGGGCGCGAGACCTACGAGCGCAATCATCTGCGTTGAGCCACTGCGAGCGCCTCAGCGTTCGCGCATGGCTTCGGTACGTGCCTTGAGCACCGGCTTGAGCAGGTAATCGAGCACGCTCTTGTGGCCGGTGATGATATCCACCGTGGCAGTCATGCCGGGGATGATCAAAAGCGGTTTGTTATCACCACCCAGGTGGTTCTTGTCGGTGCGCACCTGGATCAGGTAAAAGGCGTTGCCCTTGTCGTCGGTGACGGTGTCGGCGCTGATCAGTTCGAGCTTGGCCTTCAGGCCGCCGTAGATGGTGTAGTCGTAGGCGCTGAACTTGACCATCGCCGACTGCCCGGGGTGCAGGAAGGCGACATCTTGCGGGCGCACCTTGGCCTCGATCAGCAGGTTGTCTTCCAGCGGCACGATTTCCAGCAGGTCACTGCCGGGCTGGACCACGCCGCCGATGGTGTTGACCTTGAGCAGCTTGATGATCCCGTGCACCGGCGAAACCACGGTGGTGCGGGTTACCCGGTCATCGATGGCAATGCTTGAGGCGGTGATCTTCGACAGATCGGTGCGTTTTTCGTTGAGCTCCTTGGCCGCCTCTGAGCGAAACCCGGCTTCGGACTCTTCGATCTTGCTCTTGATCTCGGCCACCGCCGCTTCGGCGCGCGGGATTGCCAGGCTGGTGGCGTTGAGCGAGCCGCGGGCTTCAACGGCGCTGCGCTTGAGGCGCAGGATTTCCACCGGTGAGATCGCCCCGGTGCCGACCAGCGGCGTCGACATGTTCAGCTCCTGCTGCAGCAGCGCCAGGGCCGAGCGGTACTGCTCGACCTTGGAGCGAAATTCGGCCAGTTCCTGGGTTTTTTGCCGCAGTTGCTCGTTGAGGGTCTGCTTTTCGCTGCTTAGCCGGCGCTGGCGCGACTGGTACAGCGAGAGTTCGTCTTCAGCCACTTGTGGCGCCTTGCTGCGCACTTCTTCGGAGAGCTGGAACGGCCGGCCTTCGGCTTCGGCGGCAAGGCGCTCGACCTGGGCGGTGAGGGCAAAGCGGTCGGCTTCGCTCTCGCCCTTGTTGGAGAGAAAACGCGTGTCGTCCAGGCGCAGCAAGGTGTCGCCCTTGTTCACCATCTGCCCTTCACGGACGAAGATCTCGGTGACGATGCCGCCTTCAAGGTTCTGGATCACCTGGACCTTGCTCGACGGAATGGCCTTGCCTTCGCCCATGGTCACTTCATCGAGCACGGCGAACTTGGCCCACAGCAGCGCCACCAGCAACAGCCCCGCGGCCAGCCACACGGTGATCCGCGACAGACGCGGCGAGTCCTGCAGGGTGGCGCCGGCCACATCGGGCATGAACTCGCGTTCGGCGGTCTTGCCGAAACTCTGGAAGTAGCTGCGCAGGCCTTGGCTTACGGACATGAATGACCCCCTAGAGTGCCGCGCCAACGCGGCCTTTGCGCAGTGCATCGATGACCGCTTCCTTCGGCCCGTCGGCAACGATCTTGCCGTTGTCCAGTACCAGCAGCCGGTCGACCAGGCTGAGCATCGAGGTGCGGTGGGTGACCAGCAGCAGGGTTTTGCCCTGCACCCAGCCATGCAGGCGCTGGCGCAGCTGGTCTTCGCTGCTGTTGTCCATGTGGCTGGTGGGTTCGTCGAGGATCATGATCGGCGGTTCGAGCAACATCGCCCTGGCCAGCAGCACGGCCTGGCGCTGGCCGCCAGAGAGCAACTGGCCGCGCTCGCCGACCGGGCGGTCGAAGCCTTGCGGGTGCTGGCGGGCCAGCTCGCTGACGCCGGTCAGCTCGGCCACTTCAAGCATGCGCGCATCGCTCACATAGCGCGCGCCGAGGGTCAGGTTGTCGCGCAGGCTGCCGGCCAGCAGCGGCAGGTCATGAGCGACGTAGCCCAGTTGGTGGCGCAGGTCGGCGATGTCCAGTTGGCGCAGGTCGAGGTTGTCGAGCAGGATCTGCCCTTCGTCCGGGGCATAGAACCCCATCAACAGGCGCGCCAGGGTGCTCTTGCCCGAGCCGCTGCGGCCGATGATGCCGATGCGTTCGCCCGGCTTGACGCTGAAGCTGATGTCATTGAGGGCGGCAGCGTTCTGGCCGTGGTAGCGAAAGCTCACATGGCTGACGTCGAGGCCGCCGTGCAACTGGGTGCGCTCCAACGGTTGCTGGCCGGCCTGGCGCTCCTGCGGCAGGGCCATCAGCGCGTCGGTGCTGCGCATGGTCAGCTGTGCCTGCTGGTAGCGGGTGATCAGCCCGGCGATTTGCCCGAGCGGTGCCAGCACCCGGCTGCCGAGCATGTAGCTGGCAACCAGGGCGCCGACGCTGAGGTTGCCGGCAATGATGCTGTAGACCCCGGCAACGATGGTGGCCATGCCGCAGAACTGCTGGATGAACAGCGTGCCGTTGGTGGCCAGCGCCGACAGGTTGCGGGCGTGGGCGTCGAGGCGGGTGAGGGCGCCGTGGGTGCTTTCCCACTGATACTGGCGCTCGCTTTCGGCGCTGCAGGCCTTGAGGGTTTCCAGGCCGCCCAGGGTTTCGATCAGCAGCGCCTGGCGCACCGCGCCCAGGGCCAGGCTTTTTTGCACGGTATCGCGCAGCCGCACCTGGATGAACAGGGCAAAGAAAATGGTCACCGGGAAGGCAATCAGCGGGATCACCACCAGCCAGCCACCGAGCAGGCCGATCACCGCCAGCATCAGCACCACGAAGGGCAGGTCGATAATGCTGGTCAGGGTCACGGCGGTAAGGAATTCACGCAGGCCCTGGAAGTCATGAATGCTCTGGGCAAAGCCGCCAACCGTGGCCGGCCGGGCTTTCATCGACATGCCGGTGATGCGTTCGAACAGGGTGGCGGAAAGAATCAGGTCGGTCTTTTTCCCGGCCTGGTCGAGCAGGTGGGCGCGGACCACGCGCAGGGTCAATTCGAACAGGGTGCCGATCAGCAGGCCGGCGCTCAGTACCCACAGCGTCGAGGTAGCCTGATTGGGCACCACGCGGTCGTAGGTCTGCATGACGAACAGGGGCACCATCAGCCCCAGCAGGTTGATCAGCAGGCTGGCGAGAATGGCGTCGCTGTAGAGCCAGCGTGAGAGTTTGAGGGTGTCGCGAAACCAGGCGTTGACCCGTGGCATCAACGGCGCACGCAGGTCTTCGAGTTCATGGCGGGGGCGGGCGAACAGCGCCTCGCCGGCGTAGGCTTGCAGCAGTTCTTCGCGGCTGACCCACTGCTCGCCGCCTTCGGCTTCACAGGGCAGGATCAGCGCCCGGCCGTCATCGCCCCAACGCCGCAGCACCGCGCAGCGGCCGTCCTTGAGCAGCAACAGCACCGGCAGGTTGAGCGCCGAGATCGCTCCCAGCTCACGCCGCAGGATCCGCGCCTGCAAACCGGCCCGTGCCGCTGCCCGGGGCAGCAGTTCAAGGCTCAGGCGTTGCTCGGGCAGCGGCAGGCCGGCACTCAGGCCGGCGCGACTGACAGTGCAACCATGCAGCTTGCAAAGGATCAGCAAGCCATCGAGTAGCGGGTCATCGAAACTCTGGCGCGGATCTATTGCCGAGCTCGCAGGTTGCATGCTGGTCACAGTCGCCTACTCCTGCCGCAGTTGGAGGGGTTTAGCGCATATCGGGCAGGCGCGCCTCGCTCTTCACTTCGCTCTTGGCGATCGCCTCGGGTGGCAGCGAGATGCGCTGCTTGTTCAGCAGTTCACCCATGTTGGCCAGCACCCGGTACATGGAGAACTCTTCGGTGTAGCGCACTTCGGTGTAGCGGCGGTTGGCGTTGTACAGCTCGTTTTCACTGTCGAGCAAATCGAGCAGGGTGCGTTGGCCGAGGCCGAACTGGTCCTGATAAGCGGCGCGCACACGGGTGGTGGTCTCGGCGTACTCGCGGGCCGCCGGCAGTTGCACGCGGGCGTTGTTCATGGCGTTCCACGACAGCGACAGGTCTTCGGTCAGCTGGCGCAGGGCGTTGTTGCGGATGTCCATGGCCTGGTTGATCTTGTGCGCATCGGACTGCAGGCGGGCCTTGTCGCTGCCGCCGCGGAACAGGTTGTAACTGAGCTCGACACCGGCCTGCCAGTCGTTGTTGTCGTGGCCGACCTGACCTGCAGTGTTGTTGTTGGCACCGGTTGCCAATACTGCGTCAATACGCGGGTAGAACGGCGACTTGGCCACTTCGTATTGCTGCTCGGCCGCATTGACGTCGGCCTGGGCGGATTTCAGGTAAGGGTTGTTTTCGAGCATGTCCTGGCGTGCAGCAGCCAGGTCAGCAGGCACTTCGCCCTTGATGGTCACCGGGGTTTCCAGCTCATCGGGCTGGCGACCGACGACGCTATAGAACCTGGCCTCGGCATCGGCCAGGTCGACCTCGGCGGTGTACAGGTTGTTTTCCGCCAAGGCGCGACGGGCAGTGGACTGGTCGCGGTCGGCGTTGCTGCCGACCCCGCGCTCACTGCGCAGGCCGATCTGGTCGTTGACCCGCAGGTGCGCCTGCAGGTTGTTCTTGGCCAGGGTTACCAGCTCGCGGCGTTTGAGCACTTCAAGGTACACCTCGACGGTACTCAGGGCGACGGACTGGGCGGTGGCCTGGGTGTAGTAGGCCCGCGAGTTCACCACTGCCTCGGTACGGCCGACTTCGTTGGCGGTGTTGAAGCCGTCGAAGAGCATCTGCCGCAGGCGCAGGTCGGACTGGGTGTAGGTCAGTGTCTCTTTATTATGATTACGCGTGCCGTCGGCATTGAAGCCACGGGTATTGGTGTTGTCGGAGCGTTGTCGACCGTAACCGGCCACCAGGTCGACGGTGGGGAAGTAACCGCCTCGGGCGAACTTCACGTCTTCATCGGCCGACAGCCGGCTGTTTTTGCTGGAGCCGATTTCCGGGTGGTAATCCACGGCGCTTTGCACAGCCTCATTAAGTGACATCGCCTGGGCATTGGCACATGCCATGGCCAACAGAATTGCGCTGGTGATGGGGGTCAAAACGCGCATGGGTTACTTCTCCCTGATTTCTAATAATGGTCCTGCGATTCGTCAAAAAAGTGACGAAAACCTGAGGTCAAACCGTATCAGGCTTGTAACAACAGAGCTAAGAACATTTACGCGCGAAGCTAAGAAGATTTTTTCATAAGAGTTATGCGAAAAAAAACTTATGCGGTCTAAGAAATCCGAGACATTGTTCATATCAGGCAGCCCGTGGAATCAGCGCTAGGGTGCATTTTTTCGGGCGTCAGAGAAAGTTCCCGTGTTTTTGCAGCAGAGGGCATGGATGTAGCGGAGGGGATGGAGGCGGGGCGAAGTTTGGCGACAAATTTTTGGCAGGTGTCACTAGGCCACTTCGCTCAATCACTTTCACCGCAGCTCTGGCAGGCGAAGTCATTGATTTCATTGAAATCATCTCGCACTCCAGGGCTGTTTTAGCGTTGGCCCGGGTTAATTCCGCCGGGCTGGCCACGCGATAGTTCAGCGCACGTTGCTGCAATCAACCGATTTGCAGTGGAGGAGTGCGCTCATGGCTAAGTTAATCGGTGTCGTCAGCAAGGTGGTGGGCGAAGTCTTCGCTGTAGGCAGCGATGGCAGCCGCCGGCCGCTGATCGAAGGCGACAAGGTATATGCCGGCGAGCAGCTGGATACAGGCCTTGCTGGCGCAGTCGCCGTCCACCTGCAAAACGGTGCCGAACTGACCCTCGGCCGTGACAGCAATCTGACCCTGACCCCTGAGCTGCTGGCGGATCGCGCGCCGCATGTTGATACACCGGAGTCGCAGACCCCCAGCCAGGCGCAACTGTCTGATGTCGAGAAACTCCAGCAAGCCATCGCTGCGGGTGCCGACCCGAGCCAGGACGCCGACCCCACTGCAGCCGGCCCAAGCACTGGCGGAGCAACGGGGGCACTGGGCGGCGGGCATACCTTCGTGATCCTCAACGAGGTGGCCGGGCGCGTTGATCCGCAGATCGGCTTTCCCACCGCAGGCTTCAACGGCTTTCCCGAGTTGCCGCAGCTGGACGTCGGCCTGATCAACAACAATGACGAAGCCCCGCCAGTGCCGGTGATCGACAACCCGGTCAGCCTCGAAGGGCTTGCCGTCGAGGGCGGCGAGCTGTCGTTGAACGAGGCCAATCTACCCCAGGGCTCGGCCAGCAATCCGGCGGCCCTGACCCAGGCGGGCAGTTTTACCGTGCAGGCACCCGATGGGGTGTTCAACCTTAACGTCGGCGGCATCAATGTGGTCACCGCCGGTGCGGTGACCGGCATCGGCCAGTCGATCACCACTGGCCTGGGCAATTTGCTGACCATTACCGGCTATGACCCTGCCACTGGCGTGGTCAGCTACAGCTACACACTCAACGGTGCCGAAACCCACCCCAGTGGCGCGGGTGCCAACGGGCTTGGTGAAAGCATCGCGGTACTGGTCAGTGATACCGACGGCGACGTAGCCACTGGCTCGCTGGATGTCACGGTGATTGACGACGTACCGCGGGCAGTGGCCGATAGCAATGCCGTCACCGCCACCGAGAACCAGCTGACCCTGACCGGCAACGTGCTGACCAATGACGTGCAAGGCGCAGACCGGGTACCAACCGGGCCGATTACCGCCGGCACCTTCGTCGGTACCTACGGCACTTTGGTGCTGGCCGCCGACGGTTCCTACACCTATACGCTGA
Source organism: Pseudomonas sp. B21-009 (assembly GCF_024749345.1). Classification (NCBI taxonomy): domain Bacteria; kingdom Pseudomonadati; phylum Pseudomonadota; class Gammaproteobacteria; order Pseudomonadales; family Pseudomonadaceae; genus Pseudomonas; species Pseudomonas sp. B21-009. The sequence goes on from NZ_CP087199.1 coordinate 1,548,406, forward strand.
ATACTGCCGATCCGGATTTCATCAATCTGCATGGCGGTGGTAATGGCGTCGAGACCTTCACCTACACCCTCACCGATGCCGACGGTGATGTTTCCAGCGCCAATCTGGTGCTCAACGTCAGCAACCTCAATGACCCGGTGGAACTCAACGGGCTGAGCATCAATGGCGGCGAGCTGGTGCTGTTCGAGAAGAACCTGGCAGCTGGCAGCAGCCCTGATGCGGCGGCACTGACCCAGAGTGGAACCTTCACCGTGACCGCCGCCGACGGCCTGCAATCGCTGACGGTGGGCGGTATCAATGTGATCAGTGCCGGGGTGGTCAATGGCTTCCCGCAATCACTCACCACGGCCCTGGGCAACACCCTGACCATCAACGGTTTTAACCCGGCCACCGGGGAGGTCACCTACAGCTACACCCTCAATGGCAGCGAAGCGCATGCCGCCGGCAATGGCAGCAACTCACTGGGCGAGAGTTTCAACGTGGTTGCTACCGATACCGATGGCAGCAGCGCGAGCATGAGTATCGATGTTTCCATCGTCGACGACGTGCCGACCGCGGCGGCAGATACCAACGCCGTTACCGCTACCGAGAACCAGCTGACCCTGACCGGCAACGTGCTGACCAACGACGTGCAGGGTGCGGACCGTGTACCCACGGGGCCAATTACTGCCGGCACCTTCGTCGGCACCTACGGCACCTTGGTGCTGGCCGCCGACGGGTCCTACACCTACACGCTGAATCCTGCCGATTCGGACTTCTTCAACCTGCATGGCGGCGGTAACGGGGTCGAGACCTTTACCTACACCCTGACCGATGCTGATGGCGATGTGTCCACCGCCAACCTGGTGCTCAATGTCACCAACCTCAATGACCCGGTGACTCTCAATGGCTTGAACGTTGAAGGCGGCGAGCTGACGGTTTTCGAGAAGAACCTCGGCGACGGCAGCAACCCGGATACGCCAGCCCTGACCCAGACCGGCAGTTTCACGGTGACCGCGCTGGACGGTGTGCAAACCCTGACCGTCGGTGGCATTACCGTGGTCAGTGGCGGCGTGGCCAGCGGCTTCCCGCAATCGGCCACCACGGCGCTGGGCAATACCTTGACCATCACCGGTTATGACGCCTCGACCGGCGTGGTGACCTACAGCTACACCTTGCTCGACAACGAGGCCCACCCGAACGCCAACGGCACCAACAGCCTGGGCGAGAGCTTCACGGTCAGTGTGACGGACACCGACGGCAGCACTGCCAGCGGGTCCATCGATGTGAATATCGTCGACGACGTGCCGACCGCGGCAGGCGATACCAACGCCGTTACCGCTACCGAGAACCAGCTGACCCTGACCGGCAACGTGCTGACCAACGATGTGCAGGGCGCGGACCGTGTGCCAACCGGGCCGATCACCGCCGGCACCTTCGTCGGCACCTACGGCACCTTGGTACTGGCCGCTGACGGTTCCTACACCTACACGCTGAACACTGCCGATCCGGACTTCTTCAACCTGCATGGCGGCGGTAACGGGGTCGAGACCTTTACTTACACCCTGACCGATGCTGATGGCGATGTGTCCACCGCCAACCTGGTGCTGAATATCACCAACCTCAACGACCCGGTGACTCTCAATGGCTTGAACGTTGAAGGCGGCGAGCTGACGGTTTTCGAGAAGAACCTCGGCGACGGCAGCAACCCGGATACGCCAGCGCTGACGCAAACTGGCAGCTTCACGGTGACTGCGTTGGACGGTGTGCAAACCCTGACCGTCGGTGGCATTACCGTGGTCAGTGGCGGCGTGGCCAGCGGCTTCCCGCAATCGGCGACCACCGCCCTGGGCAATACCTTGACCATCACCGGTTATGACGCCTCGACCGGCGTGGTGACCTACAGCTACACCTTGCTCGACAACGAAGCCCACCCGAACGCCAACGGCACCAACAGCCTGGGCGAGAGCTTTACGGTCAGTGTGACGGACACCGACGGCAGCACTGCCAGCGGTTCCATCGATGTGAACATCGTCGACGACGTGCCGACCGCGGCAGGCGATACCAACGCCGTTACCGCTACCGAGAACCAGCTGACCCTTACCGGTAATGTGCTGACCAACGACGTGCAGGGTGCGGACCGTGTACCCACCGGGCCAATTACTGCCGGCACCTTCGTCGGCACCTACGGCACCTTGGTGCTGGCCGCCGACGGTTCCTACACCTACACGCTGAACACTGCCGATCCGGACTTCTTCAACCTGCATGGCGGCGGTAACGGGGTCGAGACCTTTACCTACACCCTGACCGATGCTGATGGCGATGTGTCCACCGCCAACCTGGTGCTCAATGTCACCAACCTCAACGATCCGGTGACTCTCAATGGCTTGAACGTCAATGGCGGTGAACTGACCGTTTTCGAGAAGAACCTTGGCGACGGCAGCAACCCGAATATTCCGGCCCTGACCCAGAGCGCGAGCTTTACCGTCACCGCCCCGGACGGCCTGCAGACTTTGACCGTCGGTGGCATCACCGTGGTCAGCGGCGGCGTGGCCAGCGGCTTCCCGCAATCGGCGACTACCGCCCTGGGCAATACCCTGACCATCACCGGCTACAACCCGGCGACCGGCGTGGTGACCTACAGCTACACCTTGCTCGATAACGAGAGCCATCCGACGGCCAATGGTGCCAACAGCCTCAACGAAAGCTTTACCGTAACGGCTACGGACACCGATGGCAGCACTGCCAGCGGGTCCATCGATGTGAACATCGTCGACGACGTACCGACCGCAGCAGGCGATACCAACGCCGTCACCGCCACCGAGAACCAGCTGACCCTGACCGGTAATGTGCTGACCAACGACGTGCAGGGCGCGGACCGTGTGCCAACCGGGCCGATCACCGCCGGCACCTTCGTCGGCACCTACGGCACATTGGTACTGGCCGCTGACGGTTCCTACACCTACACCCTCGATCCTACCGACGCAGACTTCAAAAACCTGCACGGTGGCGGCAATGGCACCGAGACATTCACTTACACCCTGAAGGACGCCGACGGCGACATCAGCACCGCCAACCTGGTGCTGAATATCACCAACCTCAACGACCCGGTGACCCTCAACGGCCTGAACGTCAACGGCGGCGAGCTGACCGTTTTCGAGAAGAACCTCGGCGACGGCAGCAACCCGAATATTCCGGCCCTGACCCAGAGCGCGAGCTTTACCGTCACCGCCCCGGACGGCCTGCAGACTCTGACCGTCGGTGGCATCACCGTGGTCAGCGGCGGCGTGGCCAGCGGCTTCCCGCAATCGGCAACCACCGCCCTGGGCAACACCCTGACCATCACCGGCTACAACCCGGCCACCGGCGTGGTGACCTATAGCTACACCTTGCTCGATAACGAGAACCATCCGACAGCCAATGGCGCCAATAGTCTCAACGAAAGCTTTACGGTAACCGCCACCGATACCGACGGCAGCACCGCCAGCGGTTCCATCGATGTGAATATCGTCGACGACGTACCGACCGCGGCAGGCGATACCAACGCCGTTACCGCTACCGAGAACCAGCTGACCCTGACCGGCAACGTGCTGACCAACGACGTGCAGGGTGCGGACCGTGTGCCAACCGGTCCGATCACCGCCGGCACCTTCGTCGGCACCTACGGCACCTTGGTGCTGGCCGCTGACGGTTCCTACACCTACACCCTCGATCCTACCGACGCAGACTTCAAAAACCTGCACGGTGGCGGCAATGGCACCGAGACATTCACTTACACCCTGAAGGACGCCGACGGCGACATCAGCACCGCCAACCTGGTGCTGAATATCACCAACCTCAACGACCCGGTGACCCTCAACGGCCTGAACGTCAACGGCGGCGAGCTGACCGTTTTCGAGAAGAACCTTGGCGACGGCAGCAACCCGAATATCCCGGCCCTGACCCAGAGCGCGAGCTTTACCGTCACCGCCCCGGACGGCCTGCAGACTCTGACCGTCGGTGGCATCACCGTGGTCAGTGGCGGGGTGGCCAACGGCTTCCCGCAATCGGCAACCACCGCACTGGGCAACACCCTGACCATCACCGGCTACAACCCGGCCACCGGCGTGGTGACCTACAGCTACACCTTGCTCGATAACGAGAACCATCCGACGGCCAATGGCGCCAACAGCCTCAACGAAAGCTTTACCGTAACGGCTACGGACACCGATGGCAGCACTGCCAGCGGGTCCATCGATGTGAATATCGTCGACGACGTACCGACCGCGGCGGGCGATACCAATGCCGTCACCGCCACCGAGAACCAGCTGACCCTGACCGGCAACGTGCTGACCAACGATGTGCAGGGCGCGGACCGTGTACCCACCGGGCCAATTACTGCCGGCACCTTCGTCGGCACCTACGGCACATTGGTACTGGCCGCTGACGGTTCCTACACCTACACCCTCGATCCTACCGACGTAGACTTCAAAAACCTGCACGGTGGCGGCAATGGCACCGAGACATTCACTTACACCCTGAAGGACGCCGACGGCGACATCAGCACCGCCAACTTGGTGCTCAACGTCACCAACCTCAACGACCCGGTGACCCTCAACGGCCTGAATGTCAACGGCGGTGAGCTGACCGTTTTCGAGAAGAACCTTGGCGACGGCAGCAACCCGAATATTCCGGCCCTGACCCAGAGCGCGAGCTTTACCGTCACCGCCCCGGACGGCCTGCAGACTCTGACCGTCGGTGGCATCAACGTGGTCAGTGGCGGCGTGGTCAGCGGCTTCCCGCAATCGGCGACCACCGCCCTGGGCAATACCCTGACCATCACCGGCTACAATCCGGCGACCGGCGTGGTGACCTACAGCTACACCTTGCTCGATAACGAGAGCCATCCGACGGCCAATGGCGCCAATAGTCTCAACGAAAGCTTTACGGTAACCGCCACCGATACCGACGGCAGCACCGCCAGCGGTTCGATCGACGTCAATATCGTCGATGACCTGCCGAGCGCTGTTAACGACACCAACGCAGTTACGGCCACTGAGGTACAGCTGACCCTCACCGGCAATGTGCTGACCAACGACGTACAGGGCGCCGACCGCGTAACCGGGCCGATCACCGCTGGCACCTTTGTCGGTACCTACGGCACCCTGGTGCTGGCCGCCGACGGTTCCTACACCTACACCCTGAACCCCAACGATACGGACTTCATCAACCTGCACGGCGGTGGCACAGGTGTCGATACTTTCACCTACACCTTGCGCGATGCCGATGGCGACACCAGCACAGCGACGCTCAAGCTCAATGTCAGCAACCTGGACAACCCGGTCACCATTGACGGCCTGAACGTCAACGGTGGCGAGCTGACCGTCTACGAGAAGAACCTCAGCGACGGCACCAGCCCGGACTCTCCGGCCCTGACCCAGAGCGGCACCTTCACCGTGACGGTCCCTGACGGGCTGCAAAGCCTGACCGTCGGTGGCATCAGCGTGGTCAGTGGCGGGGTGGTCAACGGCTTCCCACAGAGCGGGACTACGCCGCTGGGTAACTCGATCACCATCACCGGTTACAACCCGGCCACCGGGGTGGTCAGTTACACCTACACCTTGCTCGACAACGAAAACCACCCGAACGCCAATGGCATCAACAACCTCAACGAGAGCATCAATGTCGTCGCCACCGACACCGATGGCAGCTCCGCCAACGCGACGATCGATGTGAAGATTGTCGACGACGTACCGAATGCAGTCGGGGCAGAACGCTCGGTGACTCCGGGGCAGGTGGACTCCAACCTGCTGCTGGTGATCGATGTGTCCGGCAGTATGAATGAGGCGTCCGGCGTGCCGGGGCTGACGCGTATGCAACTGGCCAAGCAGGCGATCAATGCCTTGCTCGACAAGTACGATGAAATGGGCGATGTAAAGGTCCAACTGGTGACCTTCTCTACCGGGGCCAACCAGCCTTCAACTGTGTGGGTGACCGTCGACCAGGCCAAGGCTATCGTCAACGGCCTCAGCGCGGGTGGTTCGACCTATTACGATTCAGCGATTACCTCGGCGCAGTCGGCCTACACCACCGGGGGCAAAATCACCGGTGCGCAAAATATCGTGTACTTCTTCTCCGACGGCGCACCTACGTCGGGGCACGCGATTACCGCGCCGCGCGAAGTTGAATGGGAGGGTTTCCTCGACAGTAATGGGATCAAGTCCTACGCGATCGGTCTGGGCAGTGGCGTCAATGCCGGTAACCTCAACCCGTTGTCCTACGACGGTAGTACCCACACCGACACCAATGCCACGGTGGTCACCGACCTCAACCAGCTCAACTCGGTGCTGTCTGGCACCGTCCAGGGCGCACCGATCACTGGCAGTCTGATGAGTGGCGGCCAGTTCGGCGCTGATGGCGGCTTTATCAAGTCGCTGGTTATCGATGGCACTACCTACACCTACGATCCGAAGGGCAACGGCGGTGCGGGCTCTTATGCCACCAGCGGTGCGGCGGACCGGGGTACTTTCGATACCGGCACCAACAGCATTACCGTGAAGACGGCGATCGGCGGCAGCATCGTGGTCAACATGGATACCGGCGACTTTACCTACACGCCGCCCAAGGACACCGGCAGCGGCCAGGTCGAGCAGATCGGCTTCGTCGCCAGTGACAACGATGGCGATACCGCCAGTGCCAACCTGGTGATCAATGTCTACGCCAATACCGCGCCAGTGGCCGGGGCCGACCATGTCATCAGCAACATTCTGTCGAGCAGCATCACCGTGCCCGCCGAAGCCTTGCTGGCCAATGACAGCGATGCCAACCATGACCGCCTGAGCGTGCCTTCGACGACCACCTTCGATACCGGCTGGGCGGCAAAAGGGGCAGGCTTTACCGTGGGCAGCGGTACACCGCCGACGGTTGTCTTCAACGGCACCAACAACACCGGCGCCAACCAGCTGCGGGACCTGCCGCGCAGTGCCTTCAGGGGCCCGGCCAATGCCATGACGGCGGCACTGGTTGTCAGCGGATACCTGGGTGCTGTGACCACGGCCAATGCCAACGATGAGGACGTATTGACCGTTACCCTGAAAAAAGGCGAGACGCTGACCCTCGATCACAACCTGGCAGCGGGCAACATCCTGATGGAATGGAAAGACGAGAGCGGCAGCTATCAAACCATCGCCGACGGCGGCTCTTTCACCGCCAGTCATGCCGGCCTCTACAGCATCCACCTGGTCAACCTCACCAACTCGTCAGGCAGCAACACCAACGCGGCTGAAAACTACGCGCTGACCATGACTGTCGACTATTCCAACGCCCAGAACGAAACCGCCTACGGCACCTATACCGTCAGCGACGGGCATGGTGGCAGCAGCACCGGCAATGTCGACATCGTTTATCAGGAGGGCAATACCCTCACCGGTACCAGCGGTGACGATACCCTGCTGGCCGGCGCCGGCAACGATACCCTCAATGCAGGTGCGGGCAACGATGTGTTGATCGGCGGGGATGGCAACGACTTCCTCTACGGCGGTGATGGCAATGACCTGTTGATCGGTGGTGCCGGCAACGACCTGCTCGACGGTGGCGCGGGTATTGACACCGCCAGCTACGCCAGCGCCGGCAGCGCGGTGACGGTCAATCTGAGCACGGTCGGAGCGCAGAACACCGGGGGTGCCGGTACCGACACCCTGGTGGCGATCGAAAACCTGATCGGCTCGGACTACAACGACAACCTGACCGGTAACGACAACGCCAACGTGCTCAACGGCGGCCTGGGCAACGACACCCTGATCGGCGGTGGCGGTGATGATGTGCTGATCGGCGGCCCGGGCAACAACACCCTGACTGGCGGCACGGGTAGCGATACCTTCCTGTACCAGCAGGGCAACACCGGGCACGACGTGGTCACCGACTTCACCCCGGGCACCGATCGTCTGGACCTGTCGCAGCTGTTGCAGGGTGAGAATGCAACGACAGCGTCGCTGGATGACTACCTGCACTTCAAGGTCACCGGCAGTGGCGCCAGCGTGGTGTCGACCATCGAGGTCAGCTCGGTGGCAGGTGCGGCGCCGACCCAGACCATCGACCTGGCAGGGGTGAACCTGGCCCAGCACTATGGTGTGACGGCAGGTGCGGGCGGGGTGATTGCGGCAGGGCAGGACACGGCGACGATCATCAACGGCATGCTCAACGATCATTCGTTGAAGGTGGATACCGTATAGGTCTGTTGCTGCAGTCTCAGGACGGGCGCCGCAGGGTTTTCTGCCGCAGGATGTAAATGCTCACCAGCACCGCGCTGGTGAGCATGAACCCCCGCGCCCAGATCAGCGGCACCAGGTAGCAGGACAAACCGATGCTCAGCCACATCAGGCCGATGGCGTAGACCTTGCCTTTGAGGGGAATGCCTTCGCCACTGAGGTAGTCACGAATCCACGGCCCGAGCTTGGGGTGGTTGACCAGCCAGTGGTGAAAGCGCGGCGAGCTGCGCGCAAAGCACGCAGCAGCCAGGAGCAGGAACGGGGTGGTCGGCAGTACCGGCAGGAAGATCCCGATCACCCCCAGCGCGACGCTGAGCCAGCCGATGGCCAGCAGCAGGTAGCGCATGGACGCCGACTCAGTGGTGGCGAGGCTTGAGCAGGGCTGGCTTCTCGTCCGGCGCGTGCAGCAGCAGGTACAGCGCGGTCAGGGCTTCAGGGATCTGCACGATCATGTCGTCCTGCAGGTTGGCGTCCTTGGCGATGTCTTCGAATTCTGGCTGTTCATCGAACAGGCCGGAACCGACCATGATCGGCAGGAGCATCTCGCTGACTTCGTCTTCAGCCGATTCGAACCAGGCCTCTTCGCGCAGGAACACGCCCTCCATGAAGCCGATGCACCAGCCGCGCAGGTCGGAGTCGTCCGGGTCTTCACCAAGGTCGAGGTCGCATGGCAGCTCGAACTCTTCGTCGCTGGCCAGCTGGCGGGCGATGTGGGCCTTGAGGGCGAGCAGGGTGCCTTCGATGGCTTCGCGCTCGGCGTCGTCCTTGTAATGCGGCTCTTCGGCGAACAGGGCGTCGATCCATTCGCGGTCCGGAACCGACTCGGCACAGATCGACAGCGCGGTCATGTAGCCGTGGGCGGCCACGTAGTCGAGCGCCTCTTCATGCAGCTCGTCGGCGTCGAGGAAGGCTTGCAGGCGGGTCAGTTGCTCGGCGAAGGACATTACGGGGCTACCTTGGGAATAAACGATACTGAATTCTAGCACCTTGCAGCGCAAACGAGGCAAAGGAAGACGTCTATCGCAGAGCATCCTGCTAGGCCGCAGGCTCCGGTATAATGCCCGGCTTTTATCCCAGGGCCCTTGTAACTTGGGGGTAGGGTAAAAGCCGCTTACGCATTTTCGGGTGTCGCCAGCGGGTTTTTCGTCCAGCCTGTGCCCAGGATGGTTCTGCGATTTTTGGAGTTTTTATGCTCGAACAGGCTCAGCGCGTCCTCAAGGACATCTTCGGTTACGACAGTTTTCGGGGTCGCCAGGGCGCGATCATCGAATGCGTGGCCAAGGGTGGCGATGCGCTGGTCCTGATGCCCACCGGCGGCGGCAAGTCGCTGTGCTTCCAGGTCCCGGCCCTGTTGCGCCCTGGCCTGGCGGTGGTGGTATCGCCGTTGATCGCGCTGATGGACGACCAGGTGGCGACCCTCGACGAATTGGGCGTGGCCGCCGCTTCGCTGAACTCGACCCTCAGCGCCGAGCAGCAACGCGAACTGGCCGGGCGTATCCGCCGCGGCGAAGTGAAGATGCTCTACCTGGCTCCCGAGCGCCTGGTGCAGCCGCGCATGCTCGATTTCCTGCGTACCCTCGACATCGCCCTGTTTGCCATCGACGAGGCCCACTGTGTGTCGCAGTGGGGCCATGACTTCCGTCCCGAGTACCTGCAACTGGGGCAACTGGCCGAACTGTTCCCCAATGTGCCGCGCATTGCCCTGACCGCCACCGCGGACATGCGCACCCGTGAAGAGATCGTCACCCGCCTGCACCTGCAGAACGCCGAGCGCTTCCTGTCGAGCTTCGACCGGCCGAACATCTTCTACCGCATCGTGCCCAAGGAGCAGCCGCGCAAGCAGTTGCTGGCGTTCCTCGGCGAGCGGCGCGGCAACGCCGGTATCGTCTACTGCCTGTCGCGCAAGAAGGTCGACGACGTCGCCGCCTACCTGTGCGAGCAGGGCTTCCCGGCCTTGCCTTACCATGCCGGCCTGCCTGCCGAGACCCGCGCCTCCAACCAGCGGCGCTTTCTCAACGAGGAAGGCCTGATCATGGTCGCCACCATTGCCTTCGGCATGGGCATCGACAAGCCCAACGTACGCTTCGTTGCTCACCTCGACCTGCCCAAGTCGCTCGAGGCCTACTACCAGGAAACCGGCCGCGCCGGTCGTGACGGCCTGCCTGCCGATGCCTGGATGGCCTACGGCCTGCAAGACATGGTAATGCTCAAGCAGATGCTGCAAAACTCTGAAGGCGACGAGCGCCACAAGCGCATTGAGCAACACAAGCTCGATGCCATGCTCGCCTTGTGTGAAGAAACCCGCTGCCGCCGCCAGACCCTGCTCAACTACTTCGACGAAGAGTTGCCGCAGCCGTGCGGCCATTGCGACAACTGCATCGATGGCGTGCAGACCTGGGATGCCACCGAGCCTGCGCGCCAGGCGCTGTCGGCGGTGTATCGCACCGGTCAGCGCTATGGCGTCGGCCACCTGGTAGATGTACTGCTGGGGCGCGACAACGAAAAGATCCGCAATTTCGGCCACGAGAAACTGGCCGTGTACGGCGTTGGCAAGGACCGCTCCGAGCACGACTGGCGTTCGCTGTTCCGCCAGTTGGTCGCCCGCGGCCTGGCCGACATCGACCTCGAAGGTTACGGCGGCCTGCGCCTGTCCGACACGTGCCGGCCGTTGCTGCGCGGTGAAGTCAGCCTCGAGCTGCGTAAAGATCTCAAGCCACAAACCAGCAGCAAGGGTGGCAGCAGCAGTGGCGGCAGCCCGGCCAGCCAGCTGGTGCGTGGCGAAGAGCGCGAACAATGGGAAGCCCTGCGTGCGTTGCGCCGCAAGCTCGCGGAAGAGCACGGTGTACCGCCGTATGTGATCTTCCCCGATTCGACCCTGCTGGAGATGCTGCGCAGCCAGCCCACCAGCCTCAGCGAGATGGGCCGGGTCAGCGGCGTCGGTGCGCGCAAGCTCGAGCGTTACGGCGAAGCCTTCCTCGAAGTGCTGGGTGGCGGCGTCGAAGCGCCAAAGATCGTCACCGACCTGCGCCACGAACTGGTCAGCCTGGCCCGCGCCGGCATGACTCCGATGCAGATCGCCGGGCAGCTGAACTGCAGCGAAAAGAACGTCTACAGCCTGCTTGCCGAGGCCATTGGCCGCCAGGAGCTGTCGCTGGACCAGGCCCTGGACCTGCCGGAAGACCTGCTGGGCGAAGTTCAGGATGCCTTCCTCGATGGTGAAGGCGAGTTGCCGCCGGTGTCGGCGATTGCCGAGCAGTTTGGCGGGCGAGTGCCTGAAGGTGTTTTGTATTGCGTACGGGCCGCGCTGGCTGCCGAATTCGAGATGTAAAACCGGCCTTGTCATCATTTATAACGATTATCGAAGCACCGCCAGCCGTATGAGCCTTGCCTGCGGCTCACGGTCATGGTTAGCTGACTAATAATTAGTTCTGATGATGAGTTTCTCTATGCCGTTGACCGACCAACACAAATTCGGGATGCAGCTGGCACACATGTCCCGCGGCTGGCGCGCCGAACTGGATCGCCGCCTGGCCGGGCTGAACCTGTCCCAGGCCCGCTGGCTGGTGCTGCTGCACCTGGCTCGTTTCGATGAGGCGCCGACCCAGCGCGAGCTGGCCCAGAGTGTCGGCGTCGAGGGGCCGACCCTGGCCCGCTTGCTCGATAGCCTGGAAACCCAGGGGCTGGTGCGCCGTCAGGCGGTGCTCGAAGACCGACGGGCGAAAAAAATCCTCCTCTGCCCACCGGCCAAGCCTTTGATCGACCAGATCGAAACCATTGCCAACGCCTTGCGCGCCGAGCTGTTCGTCGGTGTTGACGAAGAGGACATGCGCATTTGCATGCGCGTCCATGCGCGGATCCTGGCCAACCTGGAAAAGTCCTGATCCTGCTCAGAAGGTGTGACCCAGGTTCAGGTACATCGCCTTCTGATTCTCGCTGTTGGCCCCGTAGCTGAAGTTCAGCGGCCCCAGGGGCGTCTCGAAACCGACGAAGATGCTGGCTGCATTGATGTAGCCACTGTCGAACTCGTTGTCGTTGTTCCAGGCCCGGCCGCGTTCCAGCGAGCCGCCCAGGTACAACGGGAAGTCCAGTGGCAGGTAGGCGCGTGGGGTCAGGCGGCGGTAATAGACCACGCGCATCAGGCTGACGTTCTGTCCCGACACCGAGTCCTGGCGAAAGCCCGACAGCTGCCGCGCACCGCCGAGCACGAAGCTTGAGGTGACCACCTCGGCATCATCCAGGGTCCTGCCGTAACGACCGCCTACCACCCAGGTGTTGGGGCCGCTGCTCATGGCCTTGTCGATGTTCAAGTCCCACTGCCGGTAGCGCTGGTCAGAGCCAAGGTTGGGGTCGTACTGGCGCAAGGTCAGGTTGATGTCCTCGCCGCTATGGGGGAAGTAGACGTTGTCGAGGGTGTCGAACGAGTACTTGAGCTCGTAGAAGCCTTCGTTGAAATTGACCTTGGGCAGGTCCTGGTCGCCGATGCGCACCTCGGCCTGGCCCCAGGCCTGGCCGACGCCAAAGCGCACTTCGCCGTTGTTGCCGATCTGCCGACCGAAGTTGAGACCGAAGCCATAGCGCTCCAGACGGTATTCGGCAATCGGGTCGTCGTCCAGGGTCGCCTCGATGTTTTGCGAGCCGAGGTCAATGTATGGCGCGATGAAATAGCGCGAGCCGGCATCCAGCGGCTGGTAGAACTCGCTGTACAGCTCTTGCTGGTCGCCGATCTGCGCGCGGGTCAGCCATTCGGCGCCGAGGGAGTTGATGCCGTTGACCCGGTAGCTGGCACCGATGTTGAAGGCGCTGTCGCCGCGCATGTCGTCCGACAGGTTCAGACCCAGGCGCAGGTAGTCGGTGCCGCCGCGACGGCCACGGGCGTTGATCACCAGGGTGTTGTCGTCACCCTTGTGCACTACCCGGTACTGGACCCGGTCGAAGTAGTCGAGGCCGTACAGGGTGCCCATGTCGGTCTGCAGGCGGCCCAGTTCCAGTGGCTCGCCGATGGGTTGGCGAATGTAGTAGCGGATCACGTCGTCGCTGACTTTTGAATCGTTCTCGATGCGGATCGCGGTGATCACCGGTGTGCGCTGGCTCGGCGAGCGTGCGGCCAGCAGCTCGCCGTCGCTGGCCTGCGGGCGCTTGAGCACCGCCAGGCGTGCGTCCAAAGCGCGGGCGGCGCGGTAGCCGGCGTCGATCATGTCCTGGGCGCGGCCGAAATCGGTGACGCCAAAACTCGACAGCGGTGGCTGGATGAGAATGTCGTCGCGGTGCAGCGCTGCCAGTTGCTCTTCGGAGTTGCGTCGGGTCATCAGGGTGATCGACTGGTTGAGCACATCGACCACGGTTGCCAGCTGCTTGCGGCTGCGCAGCGGGGTGCCGATGTCGACGACGATGGCCACGTCCACACCCATCTCGCGCGCGACGTCCAGGGGAATGTTGTCGACCATGCCGCCATCGACCAGTAGCCGGCCATCGATCTCGACCGGGGCGAACACCGCCGGGATCGACATGCTGGCGCGAATCACCTGGGGCAGGTGGCCACGACGGAATACCACCTTTTCGCCGCTGGCGATGTCGGTGGCCACGGCGCGGAAGGGAATCGGCAGCTTGTCGAAGTCGCGGGTGTCGCTGGTGTGGGCGAGCATGCTTTCCAGCAGCAGCGCCAGGTTCTGGCCCTGGATCACCCCCAGCGGCAGGCCCAGGCTGCCGTCGTCGCGAAAGCTGAGCTTTTGTTTGACGAGAAAGTCGCGGTCATCCTGCTTGCGCCGAAACGGCACGTCCTTGCGCGGCGGCGCGTCGGACAGCGCCTGCTGCCAGTCGATGTTGAGGGCGAGCTTTTCCAGTTCGTCGATCTTGTAGCCGGAGGCGTACAGGCCGCCGACCACCGCTCCCATGCTGGTGCCGGCAATCGCATCGACCTTGATGCCCTGTTCTTCGAGGGCCTTGAGCACGCCGATATGGGCCAGGCCACGGGCAGCACCGCCGGAGAGCACCAGGCCGACTTTCGGTCGGGGCGCTTCGGCGGCCAGCAGCGGGAAGCAAACGAACATCAGCAGCAGGGATAACAGCAGGCGGTGCATCATGACTCTCGGAGCGAAGGCTAAAGACCGCTAGTATAAGCGCGCCCACCTGTCAGGAGACCTTCAGTGTATGTCCGCGCATAAACCGGAAATTGTCATTACCTACTGCACCCAGTGCCAATGGCTGCTGCGTGCCGCCTGGCTGGCCCAGGAACTGCTGAGCACCTTCAGCGACGATCTGGCGCGGGTGGCCCTTGAACCCGCCACCGGTGGCTCCTTCCGTATTACCTGCGACGGCGTGCAGATCTGGGAGCGCAAGGCCGATGGCGGCTTCCCTGAAGCCAAGGTGCTCAAGCAGCGCGTGCGCGACCAGATCGACCCGCAGCGTGATCTGGGCCACAACGACCGGCCCTGACCCTCAGCCCTCGGCGAGCGCCGCCTTGCCTACTTGATTGCCGGCCGCCAGGCGGCTGGAAATGACGATGGCGAGAATGATCAGCACACCGCCCATAAGCATGCGCAAAGTCGGGGTTTCGGCGAAGATCAACCACGCCATGGCGATGCCGTAGACCGGCTCCAGAGCAAACACCACGGCAGCGGTGCGCGCCTTGATCACCGCCAGGCTGGCGACGAACAGGCTGTGGGCGACGCCGGTACAGAACACCCCGAGCAGGCCGATCCACAGCCAGTCCATGGCGCTGACGCTGCCCAGCGCCGGCGCGGCCACCGGCAACAGGCACAGGGCGACCACGGCGTTCTGGCACAGTGCCGCCTGCACCGCCGGGATGCGCCCGGAGCCTGCACGGTTGGTCAATGACAGCAGTGAAAACAGCAGGCCTGACAGCAGCGACCAAAGCAGGCCGCCGGTGGCCTGGCTGGCCAGGTCGAAGTCCGGGGTTACCAGCACCAGGCCGATGCTCACCAGCAGCACCAGGACGATCTCGTTGGTGCGGATGCGCTCGCGAAACAGCAGGCCTTCAAGGATCACGGTAAAGGCCGGGAAGCTGGCAAAGCCGAGGGTGGCGATGGCGACACCGGCGACTTTCACCGAAATGAAAAAGCTCACCCAGTGCCCGGCCAGCAGTACGCCGCCGAGCAGCAGGCGGCGCCAGTCCTGGGCCTGCAGGGGCTGCCAGGCCTTGCGCGCAAAGCCTGCGAACACGGCCAATGCCAGCACGGCAAAAGCGGCTCGGCCGAAGACGATGATCGCCGGCGCGGCGCTGGCCAGTTTGCCGAATACGCCGGTCAGGCCGAAAAACAGTGCGCCGATGTGGAGGGCGCCGAGGGCAGTGCGGTGATTCATGGTGGTCCTTGTCAGAGAGCAGGGCAGCGGCGCCAGTTTACGGGGGCGGCGCTGGCGCTGTCTGTCGCGGTCCTCGCGTCAATTGTCGGCACAATCGCGGCGCAAGGCACCAGGCGTGCGGCCAAACGCCTTGAGCATGGCGGCGGCAAAGGCGCTTTGCGAGCTGTAGCCGACCTGGCAGGCGATATCGCCGATCGGCAAGCGGGTATCGCGTAGTAGCTGCCGCGCGCGTAGCAGGCGACGCTGGCGTACATAGTCCATGGGCGTGACCCCGCATTCAGCCATGAACCGCGCATGCAGGCGCGCGCTGGATAGCCCGGCCAGGCGCGCCAGGTCGGCCACCTGCAGCGGGTAGGCGGCGTTCTGCTCGATATGCGCATCGAAGCGGGCATAGGGCAGTGAGGTTGTCGGCGCAACGGGCGCCGCGCCGCCGTTCAGGCTGGCCAGCAGCAACACTGCACCTTGCTGGGCGATTAGCGGATCGTTGATCGGGCTGGCCGCCAGCCAGTCGACCAGTTGCTGTTGGCGAGTGTCCAGGCTCAACGGCCCGGCCCGCTCCAGCAGGCGCTGGCTGGCGTCCAGGTGCGCGCCCAGGCTCTGGCCCAGCCAGTTGTCGACCGGGACGTCCAGCACCAGGCAATCGCTGCCGACGGTACTGCCGCAGGTGTGATGGCGGCCAGCCGGGACCACCATCAGGTCCTGGCGGTCCAGCTGCGCGCCGCGGCCTTCGACCTCGAACTCCAGGCGCCCGCGCAGGCCGAACACCAGTTGCGGATGGTCGTGGCTATGGGCGATCAGGTCGTGGCGATAATGGCGCAGGGAAAGTATCGGGGCGCGGCTCATCGAAGGCTCCTCCGGCAATCGCAGCAGTGTACAGGCAAGCAGGCGGGCCGGGCATGTCATCAGACCGACACCGGGCGGTCATGTTCGATTCACCGCTGCTTGGCAAGCTGGCGCAAACCTTCCCGGAGCCTGCCGATGACCCGTGCCGAGCTTGTCAGACCCTCGCGCAAACAGCGCGTGCGCACCCTGTGGATCTCGGACGTGCATCTGGGCACCCGGGATTGCCAGGCCGAACACCTGTCGCAGTTTCTCAAGGGTTACCAGGCCGATCGCATCTACCTGGTCGGCGACATCATCGACGGCTGGAAGCTGCGCGGCGGCATGTACTGGCCCCAGGCGCACACCAACGTGATCCGCCGCCTGCTGACCATGAGCAAGCGCGGTACCGAGGTGATCTACGTGACCGGCAACCATGACGAGTTCCTGCGTCGCTACTCCAAGCTGGTGCTGGGCAATATCCAGTTGGTCGACCAGGCCGAGCACCTGACCGCCGATGGCCGGCGCCTGCTGGTGATTCATGGCGACCAGTTCGACGTGATCACCCGTTATCACCGCTGGCTGGCGTTCCTCGGCGATTCGGCCTACGAATTCACCCTGACCCTCAACCGCTGGCTCAACCACTGGCGTGCGCGCTATGGCTACGGCTACTGGTCACTGTCGGCGTACCTCAAGCACAAGGTCAAGAGCGCAGTCAGCTTCATCAGCGACTTTGAGGAGGCCATCGCCCATGAGTGCGTCAAACGCGGCTTTCATGGTGTGGTCTGCGGGCACCTTCACCATGCCGAGATCCGCAAGGTCGGCGAGGTGGATTACCTCAATTGCGGTGATTGGGTCGAGTCGTGCACGGCACTGATCGAGCACTGGGACGGCAGCATCGAGCTTTATCGCCTGGCCGACGCCCAGGCCGAAGCCGCCCGGCGCCAGGCCGGGCTGGAGGAACTGGTGGATTCAGGCAGTGGCGGCGGGTTGCTCTAGCGCGGCCTTGTAGATCGACTGCCGGGGCTTGGCGAACAGGCGCTGCAGCATCGGCTCGAAGAAGCTCAGGGGCAGGCTGTCGTAGCCCGGATCGAAGGCGGCGGCATCGTAGCGGGCACAGAACTCGATGGTTTGCTGGTACTGCGGATGGTCCTGGAATTGCTCGCGCAGGTGCCGGTCCATGCCCAGGTGATGGAAAAAGTAGTAGCCCTGGAACACCCCGTGTTTTTCTACCATCCACAGGTTTTCCGGGCTGATGAACGGCTTGAGGATGGCGGCGGCGATGTCCGGGTGATTGTAGCTGCCCAGGGTATCGCCGATGTCGTGCAACAGCGCGCAGACCACGTACTCTTCATCGCGCCCGTCACGCCAGGCGCGGCTGGCGGTTTGCAGGGAGTGGCTCAGGCGGTCGATGGGAAAGCCGCCGAAGTCGCCATCGAGCAGGCGCAGGTGCGCCAGGATGCGATCGGCCAGCTGGCTGGCATAGGCTCTGAAATCCTCGGCGATGATTGCCCAGTCCTGCTCGGTACCGTCCTGCATGTGGTTAAAGCGGGCTTGCTGGTTCATCGGCGCTCCGAAACGCGGGGTTTCAGGGCACTCTACCTGTACCGTTGGTCGGGGCAGTGGCCGCACGGGACGGGTTTCTGACCTTGCGGGCCGAAATCAGAAGCTGACCTTGCCGCGCAGCATGTCGCGGTACATGGCGAAGTCGCCAATCAGGCTGTACAGCGGGTGCTTGAAGGTGGCGGGGCGGTTTTTCTCGAAGAAGAAGTGCCCGACCCAGGCAAAGCCGTAACCGGCAAAGGGCAGGGCCAGCAGCAGCAACCAGTTGCCGCTGCCCAGGGCAAAGGCGAGTACGGCGATGACCAGGCTGGTACCGACGAAATGCAGGCGCCGGCAGGTGGGGTTACTGTGCTCGCCGAGGTAATAGGGGTAGAACTCGGCAAAACTGCGAAATTGCTGAGGGCTGTTCACGACACTGCTCCAGAGTCTGGTCAATCTGACGAAGATACACGGCGTGGAGCCTGATCTGAGTCTAGAGTGAGTAACACTACAGAGCAGTGACAATAGGCGCCAATTGAGTATCCTTTGAGATCGCCGCAGGAGCGGCTTGTCGGTAACAAAAGAAGCCAGCCATGAGCGAAAGAACCACGTCAGCAAGCTGGGCATCAGGGATCGTCAAGGCACTTGAACTGGAAGGGCTCGATTGCCGTGCCATGTTCAAGCAACTTGGCCTGGATTTCACCGCGCTGGACGACCCCGACGCACGCTTCACCCAGGACTCCATGACCCGCCTGTGGCAGTTGGCGGTCGACCTTTCCGGCAACCAGGCGATTGGCCTGAACATGGCGCGGGTGGTACGCCCGGCGTCCTTTCATGTGGTCGGCTACGCGCTGATGTCAAGCCGCACCCTGGCCGAAGGTTTCGAGCGGCTGGTGCGCTATCAGCGGATCATCGCCGAAAGCTCCGACCTGAGTTTTCGCCTTGAGCCCGACGGCTATGCGTTGATTCTGACCGTGCATGGCGATCACCTGCCACCCACCCGGCACAGTGCCGAAGCCTCGCTGGCCTGCGCCCTGGCGCTGTGCAGCTGGCTCAGCGGGCGAGTGATCCAGCCGCGTCGGGTGCTGGTCCAGGGGCCGCAGCCCAAGGACTTGGGCCCTTACAAGACCGCATTCCATGCCCCGCTGGTGTTCAGCGCACCCTACGATGCGCTGGTGTTCGAGCGCGCTGATATGGAGGCGCCGCTGCCGACCGCCAACGAGGCCATGGCCACCTTGCACGACCGCTTTGCTGGCGAATACCTGGCGCGCTTCTCGGAAAGCCGGGTTACCCATCGTGCGCGCCAGGTGTTGTGCCGGGTTTTGCCCCAGGGCGAGCCCAAGCGCGAAACCATCGCCCAGGCCCTGCACCTGTCGCAGCGCACCTTGCAGCGGCGCTTGCAGGAAGAGGGCACGAGCTTTCAGACGCTGCTGGACGATACCCGCCGCGAGCTTGCCGAGCAGTACCTGGCGCAAGCCAACATGACCCTGCTGGAGGCTGCCTATCTTCTGGGTTTCGCCGACCCGAGCAATTTTTTCAGGGCGTTTCGCCGCTGGTTCGATGTCACCCCTGGCGAGTACCGGGCGCGCTTGAACGGGGCCGTGGTGGCCCCGGTAGAGGATCCGCCGGTCAGTGACGCCAGAACGCCGGCATACATAGCACCAGCACCGTAATGATCTCCAGGCGCCCGAGCAGCATGCCGAAGGCCAGAATCCACTTGGCCGCATCCGGCAGGGTGGCGAAGTTGCCGGCCGGGCCGATGGTTTCGCCCAGGCCCGGGCCGACGCCCGATACGGTGCTGGCGGCGCCGGTCAGGGCGGTCATCCAGTCGACACCCAGCAGCGACAGGGCCAGGGCGATGACGCAGATGGTGATGGCGAAGAAGAACGAGAAGGTCAGGATCGAACGCACGATCTCTTCATCGAGGCGGTGGCCGTTGTACTTCTGCTTGATCACCGCCCGGGGGTGAATCAGCTGGTTCAAGTTGGCCTTGAGCAGGATGTAGGCCACCTGGAAGCGGAAAATCTTGATGCCGCCAGCGGTCGAGCCCGAGCAGCCGCCGACAAAACCCAGGTAGAAGAACAGCATCAGCGAGAAATTGCCCCACAGGCTGTAGTCGCCCAGGGCGAAGCCGGTGGTGGTGACCACCGAGGTGACGTTCAGGGCCACGTGGCGCAGGGCGTCGAGCCAGTGCAGGTTGGTGGTGGCCCAGTACCAGGTGCCGAGCACCAGCCAGGTCGCTACCAGCATCGCCAGCAAACCCTGGACCTGCTGGTCCTTGATCAGCGCCTTGCGGTTGCCGCGGATGGTCGCCACGTACAGGGCGAACGGCAAGCTGCCGAGGATCATCACCACCACCGCTACCCAGTGCACCGCCGGTATGTCCCACTTGGCCAGGGACTGGTCGGAGGTAGAGAAACCGCCGGTGGAAATCGCCGACATGGCGTGGTTGATCGCATCGAAGGCGTTCATGCCCGCCAGCCAGAAGGCCAGGGCGCCGAGGGTGGTGATGCCGATGTACACCAGCACGATCGACTTGGCGACCATGTGCGAGCGTGGCATGACCTTCTCGGAACGGTCCGAGGACTCGGTCTGGAACAGGCGCATGCCGCCGATGCGCAGCAGCGGCAGGATCGCCACGGCCATGGCGATAAAGCCGATACCGCCGAGCCAGTGCAGCAGCGAGCGCCACATCAGGATACCCGGCGACATGCTGTCGAGGCCGCTGAGTACGGTGGCGCCGGTGGCGGTAATGCCGGACATGCTTTCGAAAAAGGCGTCGGTATAGCTGATGTGCTGGGTCAGCAGGAACGGCAGGGCGGCGAAGATGCACACCACCAACCAACTGCTGACCGTCAGCAGGTACATGTCGCGCGGGCGCAGGTGCACGTGCTCGGGGCGGCCCTGGATGACCAGGGCCAGGCCTGCGATAAAGGTGATCATGCTGGCCCACAGGAACGACGGCAGGTCGCCCGTGCGGTCGAAGATCACCAGGGTGGCCATGGGCACGACCATGCTGATCGCCAGGGTGATCAGGAAGATGCCGATGATGAAACCAATGATCCTTAAGGTCGGCAACGCCATGTGATCTGCTCTGACTCAAAACGGAAGGGCGCCATTCTACCTATGGACCTTTTTAAGTAAACGCTAGAATAGCCCGACATTTATCCACAAGGGGTAGCCAATGGAGGCTCTCGACGCATTGCTCAACCGGGTTTCGGTTCCACGTCTGCTGGATCCGGCACCCAATGCCGCACAACGCGAGGCGCTGTTTCAGGCCGCCCTGCGGGCACCGGACCACGGCCAGTTGCGGCCCTGGCGCTTCCTGACGGTCGAGGGCGAGGCGCGGGCCAAGCTCGGCGAACTGCTCGCCGAAGCGGTCAAACTCAATGGCGAGACCGGCCAGGCGGCGCTGGACAAGGCCCGGGCCATGCCGTTGCGGGCGCCGTTGCTGGTGGTTGTGGTTGCGCGGCTGCAGGATCACTTCAAGGTGCCGCAGTCCGAGCAACGCCTGGCGGCCGGTTGCGCGGCCCACGGAATTTTGCTCGCGGCTCATGCACAGGGTGTTGGTGCGGTATGGCGTACCGGTGAGCTTTCGTACAGCAAGCATGTGGCCAAGGGATTGGGGCTGGCGGACAACGAAGAGATCATCGCCTTCCTGTACCTGGGTACTCCACAAAATGAACCGCGCACCGCGCCGGTGCTGGCGACGGCTGATTTTGTCAGTGCCTGGGAGTAGCAGCGGGGGGTAGGGCCTCATCGCGGGTCAAGTCGAGGCGTCGCACCGCCGCTCCCACAATGTAGGAGTGGGCTTGCCCCGCGAAGCTATATTGAGTCAGGCCTTGCCAGTGGCAACTCTAGCGTGGCAACAAACCCGCCCTGGGGATGATTGCCCAGGCTCAAGCTGCCGCCATGGCGCTCCGCCGCCTTGCGCGCAATGGCCAGCCCCAGGCCATGGCCTGCGGCACTCTGCCCGGGCGCCCGGTAGAACGGCTCGCCCAGCTGCGCCAGGTGCTCTGCGGCCACTCCCGGGCCATGGTCACGCACACTCAGCACTATCTTGTCGCTTTCGCGCACCCCGGTGATTTCAATCGGCTGCCCGGCCGGGTTGAAGCGCACGGCATTGCGCAGCAGGTTATCCAGCGCCCGTTCCAGCAGCGTCGGCCAGCCTTGCAGGTTGAGCCCGGGTTCATGCTGCAGCAGGATCTCCTGCTCCGGCGCGCCCAGTTGCGCGTCCTTGTGCACGGCGGCCAGCAGGGCATCAAGGTCCACCGGTTCGGCCCGTGCCTGTTCGGCATCGACCCGGGCCAGCACCAGGATCTCACTGATCAGCGCTTCGAGGCGGTCGCATTCGCGGGTCAGGCGCGGCCACAGGGCCTGGCGCTGCTCGGGTTCGGCGCGTTCGGCCAGGGCCAGGGCGATACGCAGGCGTGCCAGCGGCGAGCGCAGTTCATGGGAAACGTCACGCAATAGCTGGCGCTGGCTGCCGATCAGGCTCTGCAGCCGCGCACCCATGCGGTTGAAGTCGTTGGCCAGTACGCCGAACTCGTCACGGCGGTTGGCCAGGCGCGCCAGGCTGTTCTGCTGGTAGGTAGTTTGCCCCAGGTCATGCACGGCGCCGCGCAAGCGGCTCAGCGGGCGGGTGATCGACAGGGTCACCAGCAGGCTGAACAGGGTCAGCACCACCAGCGCGATGCCTAGGGCGCTCAACGGCCAGAGCAGGCTGTCGCGGTGCCAGGCATCCAGTTCCGGGTGCGGGATGCGGTAGATCAGCAGGTAGGTCTCGCCGCTGTCGGGGCTGGTGTATTCCTCGGTCAGGCGGCGCCACGGCAGGCGCCGGTCGTCGTTGTGGCGGCGCGCCTCGAAGGCGGCGGCGCGGCGCGGGAAGGTGCCGGACACGACGGCGTCGCCACTGTCGTTGAGCACTTGCACATCGATGTTGTAGCGGCGCTTGCGGTGTTCGAGGTAATGCTGGGCGTATTCCGGCCCTTGCTGTTCATAGCGCTGGGTCCAGTTCTTGGCCAGGGTATTGAGGCCCGGGTGGCGGCTGAGAATCCAGGCGTCCTGGTTCAGCATGTGCCCGAGCAGGATCGACAGCCCGGCAACCAGGGCGATGGCTAGCCAGAAACTGGCCAGGATGCGCCAGAACAATGAACGCAAAAGAGGCACCTCTAACGGAAAAAGCCCGGCCTGCTGGGGCAGGCCGGGCGGGTGGCTGACAGCTTACTGAGCCTTGTTGGCTTTTTCAGCTTTCCAGGCTTTGAACTCGGCCCATTCGGCGCGGCGTTCATCCTGCTTTTTCTTCATTTCGTCGAACTGTTTTTGCTGTTCGGGTTTGAGCAGGGCGCGAATCTCGGCCTGGGTCTTGTCCTTCTTGGCCTTGAGCTCGTCTTTCAGGGCCTTCTGGTCAGCGGCCGGCAGTTTTTCCAGGTAGCGCTGGGTGATTTCCTGACGGCTTTTCATCTGCTCGCCCATCAGCTTGCCGATCTGCTGGCGCTGTTCGCGGCTCAGGTCCAGCTGGGCGAAAGGCGCTCCACCGCGGTGGTGCTCGCCGTGGCGCGGGCCGCCGGCATCTGGCATGGCCATGGCAACGGTGGGCAGAGCAGCGGCGAACATCAGGGCGATAAGGGTCTTGCGCATGGTGACTCTCCTTTCTGAGGCCGGTCGTTACCGGATGTGCCCAGTCTAGGGAGATCAAGGTCAGCGGCGGTCAGGCAAGGGTAAAGCTTGGGTAAAGATGCCTGCGCGCCGTGCTGACATTACAGGCTGTAGTAGTAGCCGCGGCTGCGCAGGGCGACGATGCGCGGGCGGCCATCGGCGTGCGGGCCGATCTTCTTGCGCAGGTTGCTGACGTGCATGTCCAGGCTGCGGTCGTACAGGGTCAGCTTGCGGCCCAGGGCGATCTGCGCCAGTTCCTGCTTGTCCAGCGGCTCGCCGGGCTGGCGCAGCAGGGCTTCGAGGATGCGGCTCTCGGAGAGGGTCAGGGCCAGCTCTTGCTCGTCGATGCTGACCACGCCGCGGGCCGGGCTGAAGCACAGGTCGCCGATTTCCACCTGGCTCGGCGTCGCGTTGGGGTGGCTGCGGCGCAGCACGGCGCGCAGGCGGGCGGTGAGTTCACGCGGGTCGCAAGGTTTGGCCAGGTAGTCGTCGGCGCCCAGCTCCAGGCCGAGAATCCGGTCCAGCGGCTCACCACGGGCCGAGAGCATCAGCACCGGCAGTTCGGCGTGTTCGCTGCGCAGCTGCTTGAGCAGCTCAAGACCGCTGCCGTCGGGCAGCATCACGTCCAGCACGACGGCGGCCGGCGCCTGTTCGGCCAGCGCCTTGCGGGCGCTGTGGCCATCGTGGCAGGCACGTACCACGAAACCTTCCTGGGTCAGCCAGCTGCCGAGCAGCTCGCAGAGTTCCTGGTCATCATCAATCAGTAACAGCTCGCTCATGACTCACTCAATTCAACCATTGCCGACGCTTTCTGTGTCCGCCACTGGCAAAGATACCGCAGAGTGTTGCAAACAGGGCAACTGCGCCACCAATCAGGAACCATTGTTGCTGCTCGGTGATGAGTTTCGGCGCGGCGCTGGCCTGCAATTCCTTGAGTGCCAGCTTCAGTTTCTGGTTTTCCTGGCGCAGACGGGTGAGCTGGGCGCTTTCGCGTTCGCTGTCGGCGTTGTGCAGTTGCTGGACCAGGGTTTCGCGCAGGCGCTCGCTTTCTTTGAGGCGCTGTTGCAGCTCGGTGATCTGGCTGCCGGCACTGAGCGACAGCGGGGTGCTGGAGCCGCTGGGCTCTTCAGCCTGGGCCAATGGGGTCAGCAGCAACAGGCACAGCAGCAGGGACAACGGACCTTGACGCATCGGAACTCCTGATTCCATTGGATGGTTCAGGAGGTTGTCGGCCATCGGGCGAGAATAATGAGCATTTGCCAAGAGAAAGCTGCAAGGGGCGGTGCGCCGGCTTGGCCACCGCCCTGCGGCATTACGGCAGGACTTGCTTGAACGGCTTGACGATGACGTTGGCGTAGACGCCGGCGGCAATGTACGGGTCGGCGTCGGCCCAGGCCTGGGCGGCGCTGAGCGAGTCGAATTCGGCGACGATCAGGCTGCCGGTGAACCCGGCGGCGCCCGGGTCGTTGCTGTCAACGGCCGGGTGCGGGCCGGCCAGTACCACGCGGCCTTGCTCCTTGAGCTGCTGCAGGCGTTCGATATGCGCCGGGCGCGCGGCCAGGCGTTGTTCCAGCGAATCGGCTACGTCTGTGGCAATGATGGCGTAAAGCATGTCATTCCTCGTGCTTGGGAGTGGAAGGCGGAGTGCTCGGGTCGCTGTCGTGCAGGTGGCGGGACAGGTACACGCCCTGGGCCACCAGGAACAGTACGGTCATGCCCAGGCTGCCGAACACCTTGAAGTCGACCCAGAAGCTCTGGAAGGTGAAGGCAACGAACAGATTGGCCGCGCCACAGAACAGGAAAAAGCCGATCCAGGCGATGTTCAGGCGCGTCCATACCGGCTCCGGCAGGGTCAGGGCGTGGCCCATGATGCGCTTGATCAGCACCCGGTCGCCGATGAAGTGGCTGCCGGTGAAGGCCAGGGCGAACAGCCAGTTGACCACCGGCGCCTTCCATTTGAGGAAGGTTTCGCTGTGGAAGGCCAGGGTCAGGCCGCCGAACACCAGGCAGGCCACCAGGGTCAGCCACTGGCCTTTCTCCAGCTTGCGCTGGCGAAGGAACAGGGCGCCGTAGACCACCAGCGAGCTGATGATCAGCATCGCCGTGGCGCTGTAGATGCCGCCCAGTTCGAAGGTGTGCCCGGCGAATTCGACGGCACGCGGTTCAAGCTTGTAGACGATGAAGAACAGGAGCAGCGGGATGAAATCGATGAATTGTTTCACAGTGGCAGCCAGAAGCAGGATGTGACGGCATAATAACAAACATCAATGACAGCGAAAGCGCCACCTATGAATGTTGATCTGCACTGCCACAGTACGGCTTCCGACGGCGCCTTGTCGCCAACGGTTCTGGTCGCCCGGGCCCATGAGCACGGCGTGCGGATGCTCTCGCTGACCGACCACGACACCCTCGAAGGCCAGCTCGAAGCCCGCGCCGCCACCCAGGCCCTGGACATGCACTGGGTCAGCGGCATCGAGCTGTCGTGCACCTGGGGCGGGGCGACCATTCACGTGCTGGGCTACAACTTCCCCCTCGACGCCGCGCCGTTGCAGGCCGCCGTCGAGTCGCTGCACCGTGGTCGCTGGTTGCGTTCGGAAGAAATCGACCGACGGTTGGCACTCAAGGGCATGAAGGGCGCGCTCGACGGCGCGCGGGCCATCCAGCAGGAACTGGGCGACAGCGGCAATGCCCCGGCGCGCCCGCATTTTGCCGAGTACCTGGTGCGCGCAGGCTATGTAAAAGACCGCGCCGAAGCATTTCGCAAGTGGCTGGGGGCCGGCAAGCTGGGCGACGTGAAGCTGCACTGGCCAACCCTGGAGGAGACCGTCGAGACGTTGCGCCAGTCCGATGCCTGGGTCAGCCTGGCCCACCCGATGCACTACGATTTAACCCGCAGCAAGCGCCGCCGGCTGATTGCCGACTATATTCAAGCAGGCGGGCAGGCGCTGGAAGTGGTCAACGGCATGATGCCGGCCGAACAGGTAGGCACTCTGTCGATCCTGGCCCGTGAATTCGGTCTGCTGGCCAGTGCCGGCAGTGATTTCCATGGCCCTGGCACCTGGGGCGAGATCGGTGTCTACCGGCCATTGCCAGAGGACCTGCCACCACTGTGGCGCCGATTCAAACATGAGCAGCCTATCGCGGCAGTCTGAACAGGAAGAGAACGTGAGTCAGTTTTTCCAGATTCATGCGGAAAACCCGCAACCGCGCCTGATCAAACAGGCCGTCGAAATCATCCGCAAGGGCGGCGTGGTGGTTTATCCCACCGACTCCTCCTACGCCATGGGTTGCCAGATCGGCGACAAGAACGCGGTTGAACGGGTTCGTCGCCTGCGTCAGCTGGACAAGAACCACAACTTCACCCTGATCTGCTGCGACCTGTCGCAAATGGGCCTGTTCGCCAAGATCGACACCGCCACCTTTCGCCTGCTCAAGGCCCATGTACCGGGGCCGTACACCTTCATCCTCAACGCTACCCGCGAAGTGCCGCGCCTGCTGCTGCACGAAAAGCGCCGCACCATCGGCCTGCGCGTGCCGTCCAACCCGATTGCCCTGGCCCTGCTCGAAGAGCTCGGCGAGCCGCTGATGAGCGTCAGCCTGATCATGCCCGGCGAAGACCAGCCGATGACCGACCCCTACGAGATTCGCCAGGCCCTGGAGCATCATGTCGACCTGATCGTCGATGGCGGCTTTGGTGACCTGAAGGCCTCGACCGTGATCAACCTGGCGGGCGATGAGCCGGAAGTGATCCGCGTCGGTTGCGGCGACCCTGCGCCGTTCATGGTCGAAGCGTGAGCCAGGCGACTACCCCCGAAGCCAGTATCGACCCGCAAGCAGGCGCCCAGCAGGAACTGCCGCTGGTGCTGGTGTATGGCGAAGCCATGACCGAGATGCCGGTGGACCTGTACATTCCGCCGGACGCCCTGGAAGTGTTTCTGGAGGCCTTCGAAGGGCCTCTGGATTTACTGCTGTACCTGATTCGCAAGCAGAACGTCGACATCCTCGACATCCCGGTGGCGGAAATCACCCGCCAGTACATGGGTTACGTCGAACTGATGAAGACCGTGCGCCTGGAGCTGGCCGCCGAGTACCTGGTGATGGCGGCAATGCTTGCCGAGATCAAGTCACGGATGCTGCTGCCGCGTTCGGCCGAGGTCGAGGAAGAAGAGGCCGACCCGCGTGCCGAACTGATCCGCCGCCTGCAGGAGTACGAGCGCTTCAAGGTCGCCGCCGAAGGCATCGACGGCCTCAGCCGGGTTGGCCGCGAGGTCATCGTGCCGCGCCTGGACGCGCCGCAGGCCAAGGTGCGCAAGCTGTTGCCCGAGGTCAGCCTGGAAGAGCTGCTGGTGTCGATGGCCGAAGTGCTGCGCCGTGGTGATCTGTTCGAAAGCCACCAGGTCAGCCGTGAGGCGTTGTCGACCCGCGAGCGCATGAGCGAAGTGCTTGAGCGCCTCAAGGGCGGCGGCTTCGTGCCCTTCGTCGAGCTGTTCAGCGCCGAGGAGGGCAAGCTCGGGGTGGTGGTGACCTTCATGGCGATTCTCGAACTGGTCAAGGAATCCTTGATCGAACTGGTGCAAAATGAGCCCTTTGCGCCGATCCATGTCCGCGCCCGCGCCGAGTAACAACTGAGCAAGCCCATGAACCTGAACGAACCGCGCGACCTGGCGCCCCTGCTCGAGGCCTTTTTGCTGGCCTCGGGCAAACCGCAATCCCTTGAGCGCCTGTACGAATTGTTCGAGGAAGCCGAGCGCCCGGAACCTGCGGTATTCAAGAAGGCCCTGGAGGTGCTGCGCAAGTCCTGCAATGGCCGCGCCTTCGAGCTCAAGGAAGTGGCCTCGGGTTACCGCCTGCAGATCCGCGAAGACTACGCGCCCTGGGTCGGCCGGCTGTGGGAAGAGCGCCCGCAGCGCTACTCCCGGGCCCTGCTGGAGACCATGGCGCTGATCGCCTACCGCCAACCCATCACCCGCGGCGAGATCGAGGACGTGCGCGGTGTGGCGGTCAACAGCAACATCATCAAGACCCTGCTCGAGCGCGAGTGGATCCGCATCGTCGGCTACCGTGAAGTGCCGGGTAAACCGGCGATGTTCGCCACCACCAAGGCCTTTCTCGACCACTTCAACCTGAAGAACCTCGATGACCTGCCGCCGCTGGCCGAGTTGCGCGAGATGGAGCCTGAGCCCGAACCGGTACTGGAACTGGACGATGCCCCGGTACCGGCGCACCTGCAGGCCCTGGCCGATGCCAGTGCCGAGCCGCAAGAGCCCCAGGAAGAAACCAGCTTCCGCAGCCTGTTGACCGAACTGGACGCCATGGAAGAAGGGCTCAAGACCGATTTCGATGACCTGGTCGACGACACCCAGGTGGATCTGGACGACGAGCCGTTGGCAACCGAACCGCAGACGCCGCATCAGTAACCCTGGCCTTCGGGCGGATAGACCCGGCAACTTTTGCAATTTCGGCTAGTCTCAGGTGCGTTCACGTCGCGATCAGCGTATGATTCGCGACCCTTTTTGGCGCTTGTTCGCCATACCAGATTTTCGTAAATACACCGGGAGGTGCCCAGCATGAGTGAAAAAGACCTGCAAGAAACCCAGCCATTGCCGCCATCAGGCGAGAAACTGCAAAAAGTTCTCGCCCGTATCGGCGTGGGCTCGCGCCGCGACGTCGAGGCCTGGATCAGCCAGGGCCGGATCAAGGTCAATGGCGTCAATGCCACCCTTGGCCAGCGCGTCGACCTGCACGATGCGATCTCGGTCGACGGCCGCGTGATCAAGCGCGAAGAAGCTGCCGAAACCGTGCGCCGGGTGATCATGTACAACAAACCCGACGGTGAGATCTGCACCCGTGACGACCCAGAAGGCCGTCCGACCGTGTTCGACCGCCTGCCACGGCCGAAAGAAGGCCGCTGGATCAACATCGGTCGCCTCGACATCAACACCACCGGCCTGCTGATGTTCACCACCGACGGTGAGCTGGCCAACCGCCTGATGCACCCGTCCTACGAAATGGACCGTGAGTATGCCGTGCGTGTGCGTGGTGATGTCGACGAAGACATGATTGCCCGCCTCAAGGCCGGTGTCGTGCTCGAAGACGGCCCGGCGCGTTTCACCGACATCCAGGAAGCCCCTGGCGGTGAAGGCTTCAACCACTGGTACCACTGCGTGGTGATGGAAGGTCGCAACCGTGAAGTACGCCGCCTGTGGGAATCCCAGGGCCTGGTGGTCAGCCGTCTGAAGCGCGTGCGTTTCGGCCCGGTGTTCCTCAACTCCGACCTGCCGATGGGCCGCTGGCGCGAAATGAGCCAGCAGGAAGTCGACATTCTTGCCGCCGAAGTGGGCCTGACCCCAGTGGCCATGCCGGCCCTGAACCACAAGAGCAAGGACAAGCTCGAGCGCCTGCAGCGCAAGTCCACCCGTCCGCTGGGCCGTGGCGAGCGCGTGCGCACCCTGCGTCCGGCCCAGGATGGCGCTGCAACCGGCGAGCGCCCTGCGCGCCAGCCTCGTGGTGAAGCCGAGCGTCCGGTTC
This sequence comes from Pseudomonas sp. B21-009, assembly GCF_024749345.1. Classification (NCBI taxonomy): domain Bacteria; kingdom Pseudomonadati; phylum Pseudomonadota; class Gammaproteobacteria; order Pseudomonadales; family Pseudomonadaceae; genus Pseudomonas; species Pseudomonas sp. B21-009. The sequence continues at coordinate 1,578,498 of NZ_CP087199.1, forward strand.
GCCAGCCCCGTGGCGACGAGCGTCCAGCCCGTCAGCCGCGTGGTGAAGCGCCGCGCAAGGACAGCGGCCGTGGCAGCAGCACCGTGGCCGAGCGCCCAAGCGACATGAACAAGCGCGGCAAGCCGGCGCCCAAGCGTCCGGGCAGCACCCGCAACAAACCGCGCCCGTAAGTCGGGCCGGTTAAACAAGCCAACCTTCGGGTTGGCTTTTTTTTGCGCAAATTTCCTTGTCTTACAGACACTTCCGTAAGCCGTGGAAAGTTTTTACACCATCATGTAAATAAATCGTTACAAATGTCAGCCGGTACACGGGCCCTGGCTGGAGATTTCTATGGGTGTAAACAGAACTTGCCGAAAGCCCCGGGCCAGGGCGCTTTACCTGCCCGTCAACAGCTTGTTCGCAGGCCCCGGGAGCGGTGAGATAGGCGCCATTGCCGTGTGCAAAGCCGGGCCGGAGAGCCGGGCATTCAATAAGAACAAATGGAGGCGCCATGTACGCCGATTACCTCCCCAGGCTAGAACCCTTCCTCAGGACCGGTGCGTTTTGTCGTCAGACAGTCACGCAACGTGTTGACCCCTGCGCGTCTGTAGGGGTATACAATGCGCCGCGTTTTAACTGTGACCCCAATGCGTACCGCGCACTCTTGCTGACACCCGGCTGATTCGCCCACGGCTTATGCCCTGGACGGGCAGCAGTTGGCCAAGATCCTCAAGGTAATCACCTTGTTAATTCCGCTGCGCCACGAGCGCGGTGGGTCCGATTCCGTCACAGATAAAAACAAGCAGGTGACTTCGTTCATGAGTGGACAAAACACGCATTCAGGCGAGCTGAAACGCGGCCTGAAAAATCGCCATATCCAGTTGATCGCCCTGGGCGGTGCAATCGGTACCGGGCTGTTCCTGGGTTCGGCCGGGGTGATGAAGTCGGCGGGCCCGTCGATGATCCTCGGCTATGCGATCTGTGGCTTCATTGCCTTCATGATCATGCGCCAGCTCGGCGAGATGATCGTCGAAGAGCCGGTAGCCGGCTCCTTCAGTCACTTCGCGCACAAATACTGGGGCGGTTTTGCCGGCTTCCTGTCGGGCTGGAACTGCTGGGTGCTGTACATCCTGGTGGGCATGTCGGAGCTCACCGCCGTCGGCAAGTACGTGCACTACTGGTGGCCGGAGATCCCGACCTGGGCCTCGGCGGCTGCTTTCTTCATCCTCATCAACGCGATCAACCTGGCCAACGTCAAGGTGTTCGGCGAGGCCGAGTTCTGGTTCGCGATCATCAAGGTCCTGGCCATTGTCGGCATGATCGCCCTGGGCAGCTGGATGCTGGCCAGCGGTAGCGGCGGCCCGCAAGCTTCGGTGAGCAACCTGTGGGAACACGGCGGCTTCTTCCCCAATGGCGTCAGCGGCCTGGTCATGGCCCTGGCGATCATCATGTTCTCCTTCGGCGGCCTGGAAATGCTCGGTTTCACCGCCGCTGAAGCCGACAAGCCGAAGACTGTGATCCCCAAAGCGATCAACCAGGTGATCTACCGCATCCTGATTTTCTACATCGGTGCCCTGGTCGTGCTGCTGTCGCTGACCCCATGGGACAGCCTGGTCACCAGCCTCGATGCCGCCGGTGGAACCTACGGCGCCAGCCCGTTCGTGCAAGTGTTCTCGCTGCTGGGCAGTGATGTTGCTGCGCACATCCTCAACTTCGTGGTGCTGACCGCGGCGCTGTCGGTGTACAACAGTGGTACCTACTGCAACGCCCGTATGCTCTACGGCATGGCCGAACAGGGCGATGCCCCGGCGGGCCTGGCGAAGATCGACAAGCGCGGTGTGCCGGTGCGTTCGATCCTGGCTTCGGCAGCGGTGACCCTGGTCGCGGTGCTGCTCAACTACTTCATCCCGCAGCACGCGCTGGAGCTGCTGATGTCGCTGGTAGTGGCCGCCCTGGTGATCAACTGGGCGATGATCAGCTACTCGCACCTGAAGTTCCGCCAGCACCTGAACAAGACCGGCCAGACCCCGCTGTTCAAGGCGCTGTGGTACCCCTATGGCAACTACATCTGCCTGGCCTTCGTGGTGCTGATCCTGGGCATCATGCTGCAGATCCCGGGCATCCAGATCTCGGTCTACGCGATCCCGGTCTGGCTGCTGGTGATGGTGGTCTGCTACAGCCTGAAAACCAACCGCAGCAAAGCGGCGGCAGCGGCTACCCCGGCCTCGCTCAAGCGCTGATTCACACGGTTGAAAAAACGCCCCGGTTTTCCGGGGCGTTTTCGTTTACAGGTAAATGATCTCGATCGTCGCCGAGCCGTCGAGGTGGATGTCCTGGCGGTTGTCCAGCTCGCTGGTGGCGGCGATCACCGGCATGATGTTGATTGGCGTGCTCAGGTGGCGGATGGCGATCGGGCCGTTGCTGTTGTTCTCGACATCATTGAAGCCGAGCAGGGTGGTGGTGGTCAGCGCTTTGCTGGTGCTGCCTGCGGTGCTCCAGCCGGTGCCGCGGGTCGACTGGGTGAGGTACACCGCCGGCAACTGGTCGGCGCTGATGTGCAACGGGTCGATCTGCACCTCGTACAGGCCGATTTTGTTCTCGCTGGCATCGCGGCCCAAACCGTAGAAATTCAGCGAATCGACCACCGCCGTGCCGTCGCGGTTGTCCTGCATCAGCAGGGCATAGCGCGCCGGGCTGTCGCACTGGATCGACAGGTTGAGCTGGCGCGTGGGCAGGCGCGTGCGCTTGTCGCTGTTAAGGCTCTGCAGGCTGATCTTGCCGTAGTCCACCACCCCGCCCTGGGACAGCAATGGCGTGCAGGCCGCTGGCTGGATCTGCCATTGCAAGGCCAGTTCGGCAGTGCTGCCGGAGGCCGGGGCAGCGAACTGCCCGCTGCTGCGCAATGAGGTCGACTCGCGCACTTCTAAAGCCTTGGCAGACAGCTCGGCTTCGAACACCAGGGTCAGATTCAGGCTGCGGCCTTGCACGGCTTTGCCGGCCCGGACCGGGACCATGCCGCTACGCGGCTGCCAGCCCAGCGAGGCGCTGGCCGGGCCCGGCACGGCGCCGGTTTGTTCGATCCGGGCCAGGTCAACGCGTTCGCCGTCGACCACGGCATCGGCGGCACGTATTCGGTAGTGCCCGCCAGCGGCGAGTTCGAAGCGCTCGCCGTCCAGGGCATTGGCTGTATAGAACACACTCAGGTCGGTGCTTTCGCTGCAGCTCAGGGCCAACTGCGCGGATTTCTCCGGCAGTGCCAGGCCTGGGCTGCCGGGCTGCAGGCGGCTGCGGTCGAGGGTGCCATAGTCCAGCGGCGTCGGCGTGATCTGTAATCGGCATTCATTGGCGAAGGCTGTCAGCGGCAGGCCGAAGAGCAGGAGCATTGCAAGCTGGGGTTTGTACCGGGTGTTCATGATTTGACGCATCCTCACCAAAGCGGTGTATGGAAGGACGACACAAGGTGTAGCAGCCGTCTGGCGTCATGTCGTCGCGAAGGGGGGTCAACTGCAGGTGCGTTGGGCCTGGGTGTAGTAGCTGTCGCTGCTGGCGCCGGTATCCGGGTCGAGGGTGACGCGGCATTCGCGGGCCTGGTGGTCGCTGATGATCAGGTGGCCGATGTCGGCGCTGTTGTCGATGAACACCAGCCCGCCCGGTTGCACCAGGTTGATGAAGCGCCCACGGTCGTCGAACACCGACGCGCCGCTGGGCAATGGCTGGCCGCTGCTGTCGAGCAGGGTCAGCAGCAGCCGACGGACACTCCAGGCGCGGCACCGCGCCGCGAGTGGCGCGCAGCACGCCGGCGCCCTGGTCGACGTTGATGTGGGTCGGCAGGCTCTGGGTGTCGACCTCGACCGGGCTTTTGCCATAGGCGGTGAGCGAGGCCACCACCGCGTTGCCGGCATGATCGGTCCACACCGGGCCGCTCGGGGTGCTGGCCTTGACTCCGGGGGTGTCGGTGACCGAGAGGATCGCGAAGGTATCGCGGATCGGGTAGGGCGAGGGGGTGATCCCGGCACCATGCACGGCCATGCCGCCGCGCAGGCCGAGGTTGTAGTTGCTGTTGTCGCCGTCGCCGCTGTAGTTCAGGTCCAGTTGGGTGTAGCGCGGCAATGCCGAAAGGCCGGCGCTGGCCAGGGTGCTGGAATCGCCGGAACGATGTTCGGCGCCCAGGCGATAGCCAAGGCTGTCACTGACCTGCTCGTTGTAGGCCACGGTGCTGGTGGTACTGCTGTCGTTGTGGCGCACGCTGCTGCGCAGGCGCCGGCGACCATCCAGGGGGATGCTGGCGCTGAAATACACGGCGTCGTCGTTGTAGCCGTCGCTGCTGCCCAGGGCTTTTTCCACTGTCGCCGAGAGTGTTACGCCGCCGTAGCTGTTGCCCCAGGACAAAAACAGCCGTTGCGTGCTGTCGTGCTCGTAGTAGGTGCTTTGCGTGTACCCCAGGTTGAGGCTGCCCAGGGCGCGGCTGGCCCAGCGCAGGCTGGTGCTGAACTGGTCGCGGTAGCTGGAGGCGAACTGATCATTGTTGCGGTAGGTGCTGTCGAGCAGTTCGCGGTAGCCGCGGCTGCGGTGGTTGGCGGCCACCAGGCTGCTCCATTGCTCGTGCATTTGCCAGTTGAGCTGGCCGCCCAGTTGCGCGCCCTGCTGGTCGAGACTGCTGGCTTGCGCGCCGATGGCAAACACCTCGGTGCTGAGCTGCGGCGTGAGCGCGGTGCCGAGGCTGGCGCCAAGGCTGCGATAGCCCTGGGCGAGGATCAGGCCGCTGCTGATGACCGAGGTATTGCCCAGCGCGCCGCTCTGGCCCAGGCTCACCACCGCCGGGTCGTCGCTGCCATGGCCATGGCTGCGCACCACGCCGGCGCCGACGCTGTAGCCACTTTGCGGGCGGGCGCTGGCGGCGAGGCTGGCCGGTACGCGAAAGCGCCGTTGCTCGCCATTGGTCTCGATCACCGTCACTTCCAGGTCGGAACGCGAGGTGATGCGCGGGATGTTGGTGAGAGTGAAGGGCCCGGGCTGTACTACGGTGCTGTACAGCAAGGCGCCGTTCTGGTGCACCTCGACCCGCGCCTGGCTGTTGGCGATGCCCTGCACGCTGGCGTTGTCCAGCTGCGAGAGCAGGCCATACTCCGGCGTGAGCTGCGCGCCAATGATCTGCGCGCCGTTGAGCACCGGGTTGACCAGGCTGATCTCGCCGGCCTGGAACAGGCTGCGGTGCTGGGTGAAGCTGCGTTGCACATAGGTGTCGAGCATTTCGCTGCGCATCTTGCCATCGAAGCGGCTGTGCACCTGGCGGCTGCGCAGGATCCAGTTGTCCAGGTTCAGGCCCAGCTCGGTATTGGCTGCGGCATAACGGCTGGACTGGCCATCGTAGCGGTTGAACGAGCTGAAAATGTCGTAGTTCAACAGCCCGGCAATGCCGCCCTGGCTGTAGTCGTCGGACAATTGCCGCTCGTCCAGCAGCGCCTGGTCCGGTACGAACAGTCGCACCTGGTGCTGACCGGGCTGCAGTTCGACCTGAGCCTGGGGGAAGGCCGTGCCCAGGGCCAGGCAGTCCGGATCGGCAGGCTGCTCCTGGGCATCCAGGGTGGTGGACCACTCGGCGGGTTGGCGCAGCCCGGCGAAGGCCAGCAAGGGATTATCGACGCACAGGCTGCCATCCTCGCCGAAGCGCGCCTGGGTAGTGCCCCTGTCACGGCCGTTGACGCTCAGGCTGATCTGCTGACGCCCTGGCGGGAAGCGGGTTTGCCGGCCAAACAGGGCAGCAAGCCTGGGGTCGATACCGCGCTGGCGCAGGACCTCCTGGTCGAACACGCTGTGCCCGGGCGCGCTGGCTTCATTGGCGGCTCGCGCCGGTTTGAAGGTCTCAAGTCCCAGCAGGGTCAGGCACAGGCCCAGTATCAGTTGCTCGCGTGGTCGCGGTTTGCCAATGGCATTGTCGATGACCTTCACAGGATGCGTGCCTCGTATGGATCGACCGCAAAGCCATAGACCGTGGCCGGCTGAAAGCGCACGGTGTTGGCCGCAGCGGCGGCATCAGGCAAGTCGAGGGTGATGGTTTGATTGGCCAGCAGGTAGGTGCGGCCAAGGTCCAGGGCGTGCTGGCCGGGCAACAGTTTCAGCTCCTGGGCCAGGCGCACCACGTAGGGGGTGTTGTTCTCTACCCGCAGTTGCTTGCCGTCGATGCGCCAGGTCAGGCCTTTCCACGGTTCGCTGTTACGCGCCAGGCCCTTGGGGTGAAGGATCACCGGCAGGTTCTGGCGCACGCCGAAGTTGACCCGCATGGCCCCGGGGTCGCCCGGCGCGGTTTCGCGGATGCCTTCGAAGATCACCCGGCGCAGGCGTTGGGTCTGCAGCGGCTCGTTACCCACGTAGTGGAAAATCACCTGCTGCTCTTTACCTGCCTCCACCCGGGCCACCGTGGGTTGCACCACCAGCAGGTTGTCGGTGTCTTCGCTCGGGTTTTCGATAAATACCGCCAGCAGGGCGGCATGGGGGTCGGTGTTGGTGACGACGAAGTCGCTGCCGTTGGCGCGGGCTTCCTCAACGATCACCACCGAGGTTCTGGGCACCATACCGTCGGCGTGTGCCTGCATCAGGGGTAGGGTGCAGATGAGAATTGCAAGCAGCAGGCTGCCCGCAATGGATTTGCACGTAATAGTCATGGTTGTAAGGTTCTTGTGCGGCGTCGGGCGCAGCTCCCCTCAAGCTGCATCCGGCAGGCTCATGGTGGGGGAGTGCGCCGGCCGTGGGTCATGGCCGGGGTGCGAGGGCTCCTTGTTCGCGCCCCTTGGGGGTAGTGGTCAGAGGTAGACGACTTCGATGGTTGCGCTGCCGTCGAGCTTCATGGCGCCGTTCAGGGTCAGGCCTTTGTTGATAGTGCCGCGCACATCCATGGTCACGTTGACACTGGTTGCTGGCGTCGGGCCCAGGTTTGTGCCCGTGGAGAACCCGGTGAGAGCATTTGGCTTTCGCCCGGCGTCCTGAAGGATGCCGTCGATGATGTCGTTCCAGCTGTTGCCGCCATCCTCAGATAGCAGATTGCTGCCTTGCGCGCCGTCGACCACGGTGCTTTCGTACTGCCAGGTCATGCCGTAGTACCCGATCAACTGATCCTGGTGCTTGCCAAGCCCGAATAGCCACGCGTCGGCCGGGCTGCTGTCGCGGCGGTTGTCGTTGGCGATCAAGGCGAAGGTGGCCGGTGCGCTGCATTCAATGGAAAAGTTCAAGGACTTCGCCGGCAGTTTGTAATTGGTAGGGTTTTCTTCGAGGTCGGTCAAGGCTAGGCTGCCATATTCGACCAGGCCGCCATTGCTCAAGGTTGGCGTACAGGCGGCAGGGGTGATGGTGCCGGTTACGGTCAGGTCGGTCGTGGCGGCCATGGCATGGGTAGTGGCCAGGGTCATCAGCACAGCAAGGGACAGTACGGACTTTTTCACAGTGGTTTTCCTTTTAAGTGTTGTTGGTGGTGTTGCGAATGACCCGTTTTGCAAGCGCAGCAGTCCGTTCCCTGTCGGTGTCGACAGGGAAAGACCTGGGCGTTCGCCGGGTTCTTTTTAGCGGTCGGTGAAGGACCGTTACGCGTGGGCGTTCTGTTACCCGCTAGAGGTACTGCAACTCGATGATCATGTGGCCATCGAGCAGCGCCTCATCGACGTGGGTCATGTCATTGCGAAGCCAGCCGGCCACGTCCAGCCGCAGGTTGAGGACTTCGGCTGCGCTCGGGCTGGTCTGCCCGCGCAGGGCAAAGCCCAGGCGCGACTCGGGCTTGTCGCCCAGGTGCTCGAAACCGCTGCCCGGGACTTTCACCCAGGTGTTGCCGCTGTCTTCGGAATACAGGGTGTCGGCAGGCAGGTTGTCGAGGGTGGCGCCGTTGTCGGGCCAGGTCGCGCTGTAGAAGCCGATGGCCTGGCCGCTGGTGGTGGTACCCAGGCCGAAGGCTTTGGGCAGAGGGATCGAACTGCTGTCGCGGCGATTGCCGGTGGCTACCAGGGCAAAGCGGGTGGCACGGTCACAGATGACGCTGAAGGTCAGGTTGCGCGGCTCCAGGACCGAGTGGTCGGGGATGCCGGGCTGTGGATTGAGGCCGGGCATGCTGATGTTGCCGAAGTCGACCTGGCCATTACTAGAGAGCGACGGCGTGCAAGCGGCGGGAGTGATGGTGCCGCTGATATTGACGTCAGTGCTGCTGGCATGGGCGCCGGCACTGACAAAGGTCAGCAGTGCGGTCAGGGTGCACAAAGGCTTGGTGTTCATTATTCGGTCCTTTGAAAATGAATGAACCTCCGTGCCGTAGTTGGTCTTAGGGTGGGGCCGGCAGCGGATGGCTCGTCAGGCGCGCTAGGCATGCCTGCTGTACCAGTTACCAGGGCGAGCCCTGATGCTGTGTCATCCGTGACGATTTTTCACACGTTTTGGCTAGACGATAGAACGTGCGAATGTTTGGTTTTATGTGCTTTGCTTGGCCTTGCCCAGGAGTAAACAGCGGGGGCATAGTGCTCGACAAGGCTGTCTATGTTGTTCGGATGCCGATTATGCCCAAAAAAATGTTCGTGTAAAGGGGTTTTGATTGAAAAATTGTGCAACAACTGCACCGAAATCGGCAGAAAGCGGTGAACGATTGCGTCAGGAGCGTACCCGCCTGGGCCTTCGCCAGGATGATTTCGCCCAGCTTGGCGGGGTCAACCGCAATACCCAGGGCAGCTATGAAAAAGGCGAGCGCAACCCGGATGCGGCGTATCTTGCGGCGGTCGCCGGGGTTGGTGTCGATGTGCGCTACGTGATCACCGGCGTGCGTACGATCGATGACGGCGCTTCGTTGAATGAACCGGAACAGCGATTGCTGGCTCAGTACCGATCATTGGCTATCGCTGACCAAGATGTTGTGCATAGAATTGTCGGGGCCATGCACGACGCGAAGGGTAGTAGCGTATAGCTATTATCCCAATTTTCCTACGAAACGCTCGGAACGGTCCTGGTGGGTCCGCAGGGAATTGCTCGTAACGTCGATGCATTCAGTCTCGCTAGGGAAGGGTGATCATGTCGGAGCATAAAACCTGCGCATTCAACACGGAAAGTAACGCTTCGCCTGTGCAACGCTTGAGTGAAGTCGAAAACGAGCTGCTGATTTTATTTCGCCAGTTGTCCCCGGTGGACCAGGGCTGCGTACAGCGTGTAGCCCAGGTGCTGTGCCTGGGGGCGCAAGAGGCCGAGCGGGGGCGCTGCCGAATACCTGAGTCGGCCTGAATGTTTTGATCAAAGGATGTGTGATGTTGCAGTTATCCAACGCGGTGCAGATCCCGGACGACGAGATCGAGTTGACTGCCATCCGCGCCCAGGGCGCCGGCGGGCAGAACGTCAACAAGGTCTCCAGTGCCGTGCACCTGCGTTTCGACACCCAGGCTTCGACATTGCCGCCGTTCTACAAGGAGCGCCTGCTGGCACTGAGCGACAGCCGCATTACCCGTGACGGGGTGATCATCATCAAGGCCCAGCAGTATCGGACCCAGGAGCAGAACCGCGCCGATGCTCTGGAGCGCCTGCGCGAACTGATTCTCTCGGCGATCAAGGTGGAAAAGGCGCGGCGCCCGACCCGGCCGACTCTGGGCTCGAAAACCCGGCGCCTGGACACCAAGAGCAAGCGCGGCGCCATCAAGGCCGGGCGCGGCAAGATCGATTACTGAGGCAAATGCCGCGGCGGTTGCAGGCGGGCCTGGCGGTACAGATACAGGCTCAATAGCAGGCCGCAGAACGACGCGCCGGCGGCAAAGACAAAGATCGAAGCGAAGCCGAACCCGGCGGCAATCGCCCCGGCCAACGGGCCGGTGATGCCCAGCGACAGGTCGATGAACAGCGAATAGGCGCCCACGGCCGCCCCGCGGTTGGAGGCGGACACCAGGTTCACCGCTTCGACCCCCAGGGCCGGAAACACCAGCGAAAAACCAAAGCCGCTCAACGCCGCACCGGCCAGGGCCAGCTCGGCGCTCGGTGCCTGCCAGAGCAACAGCAGGCCGAGGGTTTCTACCGACAGGCAGGCGATCGCCACCCGGTACCCGCCCATGCGATTGATCAAATTGCCAAACAGCAGTCGCGCGCCAATGAAGCAGGCGCCGAAAAGGCTCAGGCACAGGGCCGCGTTGTCCCAGTTGTGGCTGGCATAGTACAGGGTGACGAAGGTGGCGATGGTGCCAAAGCCGATCGAGCCCAGGGCCAGCCCTGAACCATGGCCGAATATCCGCCCGAGCACGTGCAGGAACGGCAGGCGTTCACCCGCCACTATCGGGGCGGCGGTTTTCGGCCAGGCCAGCGCCAAACCCAGTACGCACAGCAGTAAAATGCTGGCGCCCATGCTCCACAGGCCGAAGCGTTGCACCAGTTCCACGCCCAGCGGCGCGCCAATGGCCAGCGCGCCATAGCTGGCGATGCCGTTCCAGGAGATTACCTTGGCGGTGTGTTGCGCACCGACCCGGCCAATGCCCCAGCCAATGGAGCCCGAACCCACCAGGCTTTCGGCGCTACCCAGCACCAGGCGCCCGACCAGCAGGCTGGCCAGGCTCAGCCAGGGCGCATGTTGCAGCCACGCCGAAAGCAGCATGAACACGCCGCTCAGGCCGCAACCGGCCAAGCCATAGAGCACCGCGCGCTTGCTGCCCAGGTTATCGATGAGGCGGCTGGAGTACGGGCGGCTGAGCAGGGTGGCCAGGTACTGGACACTGATCACCAGGCCCGCGACTACGGCGCCGAAGCCCAGGTCGTTGTGCACATAGCCAGGCAAAACGGCCAGGGGAATGCCGATGTTCAGGTAGCCGATGAAGGTAAACAGGACGATGGAGACGACTTGCAGGGTGACCGCAAGGGGGCGCGGTGAGTCGGGCATGTGCGGGCTTTCGTAGAGGGGAATTCTTGACGGTGTGAAAACGTGTTGACGGGGTAGTCCCTGCATCAGCCGTTTTCACACAGTCTGATCGTTGCGCGAGTTATTCCTGGTCGGCGCTGGAAGTTTCGTCGCCGTCGTATTCAGCCTGGGCTGGTTCGGCGCTGTGAGTGGCAGGAGTCTGCTCTTCTGGGTTCAGGCTTGGGAAGGGAAGATTCGGGATTTCATGCATCTCGTCGTTCCTCGCAAGTGTGTGGAAAGGCTGCGCAAGGCGCGCATGGGCTTGTGAAAGCCTGTGCAGGATACAGGAGTCTGAATGACAGTATGAATTTTCCTGCTTAATGGCCATCGCGGGGCAAGTCGGATCGCCGCACCGCCGCTCCCACAACTGTCTGTGGGAGCGGCGGTGCGGCGATCCGACTTGCCCCGCGATGCTTTTAACGACAGACGTCAGCGATGGCCGCAGCCAGTGCTTCAAGGCGTGCCGCATCGGCGCCGGCGATGTTCGCCCGGCCAGTGCCAACCATGTACACGCTGTGGCGCTCACGCAGTTGCTTGACCTGCTCCGGTGACAACCCGGTGTAGGAGAACATCCCGCGTTGCTCGGCGATGTGCGCGAAACGTTCGTTCAGGCCGTGGGGCGCCAGGGCCTCGACCAGACCGACCCGCAGCTCGGCAATGCGCTGGCGCATGGCCTCGACTTCTTCGACCCACAGGCGCTTGAGGTCGGTGTCGCCAAGAATCTGCGCCACTACCGCCGCGCCATGATCCGGTGGTGTCGACCACAGGTTGCGCGCCAGCAATGCCAGTTGACTACGCACATCCAGCAGCTTGTCGGCATCGTGGCTGCACACCAGCAGAGCGCCGGTGCGGTCGCGATAGAGGCCGAAGTTCTTCGAGCAGGAACTGGTAATCAGCAGCTCAGGCAGTTCGGCGGCGAACAGCCGTACCGCCCAGGCGTCTTCTTCCAGACCATCGCCAAAGCCCTGGTAGGCGAAGTCGATCAACGGCAGCAACTCACGGCGGCGCACCACCTCGAGCACGGCGCGCCAGTCGTCCTGGCTCAGGTCGAATCCGGTCGGGTTGTGGCAGCAGGCGTGCAGCAACACTACGTCGCCCTTGGGCGCAACTTCCAGGGCGGCCAGCATCCCGGCGACGTTCAGACGGTTGTCGGTGCCGACATAGGGATAGTGGCTGACCTTGAGGCCGGCGCCGGCGAAGATGGTTTCGTGGATGGGCCAGGTCGGATCGCTCAGCCAGATACCGCGGCCCGGCAGACAGTGTTCGATGAACTCCGCCGCCAGGCGCAGGGCACCGGTGCCGCCCGGGGTCTGGGTGGCGCCGGCACGCTGCTGGCTGAGCAGCGACGAGTCACTGCCCAGTACCAGTTCGCTGATCAGTCGGCCAAAGGCCGCATCGCCATGACCGCCGACGTAGCTCTTGCTGGCCTGTTGCTCAAGCAGGCGCTGTTCAGCCTGTTTGACCGCGGCCGGAATCGGCGTCAGGCCCTGGGCATCCTTGAACACGCCGACACCGAGGTCGAACTTGTTCGGGTTGCTGTCCTTGGCATACGCCTCCATCAGTCCGAGGATCGGATCGCCGGGTACGCGCCCGATGGCGCCGAAGTGCATTACTTGCGGCCTTCGGCGGTGCTGGCGACCTCGTCGGTGCGCGCGGCCATGATGAAGTCGTTACGGTGCAGGCCCTTGATCGAGTGGCTCCACCAGGTCACGGTGACTTTGCCCCATTCGGTCAGCAGGCCTGGGTGATGGCCTTCGGCTTCGGAGATTTCGCCAACGGCGTTGGTGAAGGCCAGGGCGTGCTTGAAATTCTTGAACAGGAAAACTTTTTCCAGCTGCATGATGCCGTCACGGACTTCGATGTTCCAATCCGGGATCTGCTTGATCAGTACCGGCAGTTCTTCGTCGCTGACCTGTGGAGCATCGGCACGGCAGGCTTCGCAGTGGGCTTGGTTCAAGGCGTTCATAAGGTTTTCCGCAAGTGGTTTGTTATTGGTTTGCAAGGTCGCTCAGGCGGCGACCTTGGGTGGAAATTTCGGTGCGTGCAGGCCCATCTTCATTGCCGTGTGGACCATGCCCATGATGTCTTCGTGGGCCAGGTCGAACAGGCGCTTGAGGTTAGGCAGGGCAAAGTACAGCGGCTGCAGGATATCAATGCGGTACGGCGTGCGCATGGCTTCGAGCGGGTCGAACGCCTGGTGCTCGGGCTCGCCGGACAGGCTGTAGACGGTCTCTTTCGGTGAAGAAAGAATGCCGCCGCCGTAGATCTTGCGACCTTGCGGGGTGTCGACCAGGCCAAACTCGATGGTCATCCAGTAGAGGCGGGCGAGGTACACGCGCTCTTCCTTGGTGGCCTGCAGGCCGAGCTTGCCATAGGTGTGGGTGAATTCGGCGAACCAGGGGTTGGTCAGCAGTGGGCAGTGGCCGAAGATCTCGTGGAAAATGTCCGGCTCTTGCAGGTAGTCGAGTTCTTCTTCGGTACGAATGAAGGTGGCTACCGGAAAGCGCTTGCTGGCCAGCAGTTCGAAAAAAGTCTGGAAGGGGATCAGGGCAGGTACCCGGGCAACTTGCCAGCCGGTGGTGGCGCCCAGCACCTTGTTGATCTCACCCAGCTGCGGGATACGGTCGTGAGGCAGGCCCAGCTGTTCGATGCCGTCCAGGTATTCCTGGCACGCGCGGCCTTCGATCACCTTCAATTGACGGGTAATCAGGGTGTTCCACACCGCGTGTTCCTGCTGCGGGTAGTCGATAAAACCCTGCGCATCGGGCTCGCGAGCCACGTATTGCGTCTGTTTCATGCTGCTCTCCTGCTGAGGGCCATTCTTGTTATGTGTTCAAGCCATTGCCCTAGTGATAACCCGCATTGGTCCGGTTTGCAGCGTCCTGACGGCAGCTTCGCGCTCGAACTGCCTCGGATTTTGTAACGATAACTTTACGAAATAGCCGGAATCCCGAAAAAACGGGTGCTTTAATCCTTGAAACTGCGGTTATCTGTCACATAATCTTTACGACTATTCTTCGGTCGCTGCAAAAACTTGCTTGCCGTGGCGCTTACCAGACCTTCTTGTAGGACATTTCATGCGTATTAAAGTGCATTGCCAGAACCGCATCGGCATCCTGCGCGACATTCTCAACCTGCTGGTGGAGTACGGCATCAACGTCGCCCGCGGTGAGGTCGGTGGCGAGCATGGCAATGCCATCTATCTGCACTGCCCGAACCTGATCAACCTGCAGTTCCAGGCCCTGCGGCCGAAATTCGAATCGATCGCCGGGGTGTTCGGGGTCAAGCGCGTCGGCCTGATGCCCAGCGAGCGTCGGCACATGGAGCTCAATGCCTTGCTCGGCGCACTGGATTTCCCGGTGCTGTCGATCGACATGGGCGGCTCCATTGTGGCTGCCAACCGCGCTGCGGCGCAGCTGCTCGGGGTGCGTGTCGACGAGGTGCCGGGCATTCCGCTGTCGCGTTATGCCGAGGATTTCGATCTGCCGGAGCTGGTGCGGGCGAACAAGTCGCGTATCAACGGCCTGCGGGTCAAGGTCAAGGGCGATGTGTTCCTCGCTGATATTGCGCCGCTGCAGTCCGAGCACGACGACAGCGAAGCCCTGGCCGGTGCGGTGTTGACTCTGCACCGCGCCGACCGCATAGGCGAGCGCATCTATAACGTGCGCAAGCAGGAGCTGCGTGGCTTCGACAGCATCTTCCAGAGTTCGCGGGTGATGGCTGCGGTGGTGCGCGAAGCGCGGCGCATGGCGCCGCTGGATGCACCATTGCTGATCGAAGGCGAGACCGGCACCGGCAAGGAGTTGCTGGCCCGTGCCTGTCACCTGGCCAGCCCCCGTGGCCAGGCGCCGTTGATGGCGCTCAACTGCGCCGGCCTGCCCGAGTCCATGGCCGAGACCGAACTGTTCGGTTACGGCCCGGGGGCGTTTGAAGGCGCGCGGGCCGAGGGCAAGCTGGGGCTATTGGAACTGACGGCAGGCGGCACGCTGTTCCTCGATGGCGTCGGTGAGATGAGTCCTCGCCTGCAGGTAAAACTGCTGCGTTTTCTGCAGGACGGCTGCTTTCGTCGGGTAGGCAGTGATGAAGAGGTGTACCTGGATGTGCGGGTCATCTGTGCCACCCAGGTCGATCTGTCCGAGTTGTGCGCCCGTGGCGAATTCCGCCAGGACCTTTACCACCGCCTCAACGTGCTGTCGCTGCATATTCCGCCGCTGCGCGAATGCCTGGACGGCTTGCCGCCGCTGGTCGAGCACTTCCTTGACCAGGCCAGCCGGCAGATCGGTTGCCCGCTGCCCAAGCTTGCGCCAGCGGCCATGGAGCGTTTGAGCCAGTACCACTGGCCGGGCAACGTGCGGCAACTGGAGAACGTGCTGTTTCAGGCCGTGTCGCTGTGTGACGGCGGGGTGGTCAAGACTGAACATATTCGCCTGCCGGACTACGGCGGCCGGCAACCCTTGGGCGAGTTTTCCCTTGAGGGCGACCTGGGGCAAATAGTCGGGCGTTTCGAGAAGGCAGTACTGGAGCGCTTGATGAGCGAATTTCCCAGCAGTCGGGCGCTGGGTAAACGCTTGGGAGTTTCCCACACCACTATTGCCAACAAGTTGCGTGAACATGCAGTCGGCAAAACGGATTAATTAATCTGGCGTTAATAAAGTATGGGTAATGCAGGCAGGTTATTAGTTGCAGGTGTACTGTCCAAATAGTGCAGCGCGCCTCGTTGAATGCCAACCGAGGCGCTGCAGGCGGTCAACCCGTTGGATCAACCGTTCGAGCACCCGTTACCCATCACCCGGTACTCGAGAATGTGGCGCTTGCCCTGGGAATCTTCGTAGGTCATGCGCGCCGGGACCACTTCGCAGACATTCGGCACTTCGCTCATGGAAATGACCTTGGCGATGTCCAGATGTTGCGAGTAACTGTACTGTTCAACCGGAATCTGCTCGGCGCCGCCATTTGCAACTTCGTCGGCCATGGCCACGCTGCAAAGACTACCCAGTGCCAATACCAGTAAAGCTTTCATCTTCATTTTTACCTGTCTAAGGTCGTAAGGGGGCACGCAGCGCTTGTGGCGCCGCGTGTACAGCAGGATCAACTATCACGATTATTTGCCGATTAACTTCCCTTCGTGGGGGGCTACAAGAAAGTTAATCGTGGTGCCGTTGCTGGCGAGGTGAATTCTAGGAGTGCGGCCTGCGCTTAAACAGCCACGGTTTTGATAAACACTGTTGGCAGAAACTGTAACAATCGCCTGGCAGACTGCCGGGTCATTTTATTTTTTCGCCGTGCAGGCCCGGCCTTGAGCCTTCGCGGTTTGTCGCAGGGAGAAAAGACCAGGGCGTTACTACCAACGTCGAATGGCCGGCGCAGTCTGGTACAGTTACAACGAGGTCATACAAAAACAACTATTACACCGAGGTAACAAAGATGAGTGCGGCTCCCCTGTATCCCGTTCGTCCCGAGGTTGCGGCCAAGACGTTGACCGACGAGGCGACCTACAAGGCCATGTACCAGCAGTCGGTGATCAACCCGGACGGCTTCTGGCGCGAGCAGGCTCAGCGCCTCGACTGGATCAAGCCTTTCACCAAGGTCAAGCAGACCTCCTTCGACGACCACCATGTCGATATCAAATGGTTTGCTGACGGCACTCTGAACGTTTCCTACAACTGCCTGGACCGCCATCTGGCCGAGCGCGGCGATCAAGTCGCGATCATCTGGGAAGGCGACGACCCTTCCGAACACCGCAACATCACCTACCGTGAACTGCACGAGCAAGTGTGCAAGTTCGCCAACGCCCTGCGTGGCCAGGATGTGCACCGCGGTGACGTGGTCACCATCTATATGCCGATGATCCCCGAGGCCGTGGTCGCCATGCTGGCTTGTGCCCGCATCGGTGCGATCCACTCGGTGGTGTTCGGCGGCTTCTCGCCCGAGGCACTGGCCGGGCGCATCATCGACTGCAAGTCGAAGATCGTCATCACCGCTGACGAAGGCCTGCGTGGCGGTCGTCGCACCGCACTCAAAGCCAACGTCGACCTGGCCCTGACCAACCCCGAAACCAGCAGCGTGCAGAAGATCATCGTCTGCAAGCGCACCGGTGGCGACATCGCCTGGCACCAGCACCGCGACATCTGGTACGAAGACCTGATGAAGGTTGCTTCCAGCCACTGCGCGCCGAAGGAAATGGGCGCCGAAGAAGCGCTGTTCATCCTCTACACCTCCGGCTCCACCGGCAAGCCCAAGGGCGTGCTGCACACCACCGGCGGCTACATGGTCTACGCCGCGCTGACCCATGAACGGGTGTTCGACTACCGTCCGGGCGAAGTCTACTGGTGCACCGCCGACGTCGGCTGGGTCACCGGCCACAGCTACATCGTCTACGGCCCGCTGGCTAACGGCGCGACCACCGTGCTGTTCGAAGGCGTGCCGAACTATCCGGACATCACCCGCGTGTCGAAGATCATCGACAAGCACAAGGTCAACATCCTCTATACCGCGCCGACCGCCATCCGCGCGATGATGGCTGAAGGTCAGGCTGCCGTCGCCGGTGCCGATGGTTCCAGCCTGCGCCTGCTGGGCTCGGTGGGCGAGCCGATCAACCCGGAAGCCTGGAACTGGTACTACCACACCGTCGGCAAGGAGCGTTGCCCGATCGTCGACACCTGGTGGCAGACCGAAACCGGGGGCGTGCTGATCAGCCCTCTGCCAGGCGCTACCGCGCTCAAGCCGGGTTCGGCGACCCGTCCGTTCTTTGGTGTGGTGCCGGCCCTTGTGGATAACCTTGGCAACCTGATCGAAGGCGCCGCCGAAGGCAACCTGGTGATCCTCGATTCCTGGCCGGGCCAGTCGCGCTCGCTGTACGGTGACCACGACCGCTTCGTCGACACCTACTTCAAGACTTTCCGCGGCATGTACTTCACGGGTGACGGTGCCCGTCGCGACGAAGACGGCTACTACTGGATCACCGGCCGCGTCGATGACGTGCTCAACGTCTCCGGCCACCGCATGGGCACCGCCGAGATCGAAAGTGCCATGGTCGCCCACCCGAAAGTCGCCGAGGCCGCAGTGGTTGGCGTGCCGCACGACATCAAGGGGCAGGGCATCTATGTCTACGTCACCCTCAATGGTGGCGTCGAGCCAACCGAGCAACTGCGCCTGGAGCTGAAGAACTGGGTGCGCAAGGAAATCGGCCCGATTGCCTCGCCGGATGTCATCCAGTGGGCGCCCGGCCTGCCGAAAACCCGCTCGGGCAAGATCATGCGCCGCATCCTGCGCAAGATCGCCACGGCCGAGTACGATGGCCTGGGTGATATCTCGACCCTGGCCGATCCGGGTGTGGTGCAGCACCTGATCGATACCCACAAGGACATGAGCAAGGCTTCGGCCTAAAGGTATCGCGGGGCAAGCCCGCTCCTACACAGCGATCGGGTCCACGCAAAGCCCTGCCGGGTTACTCCGGCGGGGCTTTGTGCTTTCTGTTACTTCGACAATCATCGGTAACCCTTCTGTCACCGCTTTCGCACAAAAGCGGGGCATTGCGAAACGCCACCGTACGTTTTCAGGGCATTTCAGCCACCCGTTTTCGCCTGCTGAAACGCTGCGCTTGCCGGATTAGAAGGCTTTGCCAATAATAGGCCCGCTTATTGCTTCATTGATTGGTTATTTGTCTTTTGCTTTTGCATATTCCGTGAAAGCTGTCAATATCTGCGCCCCCGCGTTCCTGCGCTTCTGTAACTAGTTGTCGCATTGAAGAAATATCGGCTTCGGAGCTGTCGTTAAAATGCCGATCACTCGCTCGTCGCGTCTGCTTCAATGCCGACCCTGCGCAGCTCGCGTTGTACCCATTCGCATATCGGGCAGTTCTCAACCCTGCCTCGTATTGCCCTTTACCGATGGAGTTCCAGATGAAGAAACTCGCACTGCTTGGCGCCCTGGCGCTGTCCGTGTTTTCCCTGGCAGCGCTGGCTGATGAGAAACCGTTGAAAATCGGGATCGAGGCCGCCTACCCACCGTTCGCTTTCAAGCAGCCTGATGGCAGCATCGCCGGCTTCGACTACGACATCGGTAATGCCCTGTGCGAAGAAATGAAGGCCAAGTGCACCTGGGTCGAGCAAGAGTTCGACGGCCTGATCCCGGCGCTGAAAGTGCGCAAGATCGACGCCATCCTGTCGTCCATGTCGATCACCGACGATCGCAAGAAGTCCGTGGACTTCACCGGCAAGTACTACCTGACCCCGGCACGCCTGGTGATGAAGGAAGGTACTGCGGTCAGCGAAGGCCTGACTGAGCTCAAGGGCAAGAAGATCGGCGTGCAGCGCGGCTCGATCCACGATCGCTTCGCCAAGGAAGTGTTCGGTGCGCAAGGCGCCACCATCGTTCCTTACGGCACCCAGAACGAAATCTACCTGGACGTCGCCGCTGGCCGTCTGGATGGCACCGTCGCCGATGCTACGCTGTTGGAAGACGGTTTCCTGAAGACTGATGCCGGTAAAGGCTTCGCCTTCGTTGGCCCATCGTTCACCGACGCCAAGTACTTCGGTGACGGCATCGGCATTGCCGTGCGCAAAGGCGACAAGGCCAACCTGGATCGCATCAACGCTGCCATCGCGGCCATCCGTGCCAACGGCAAGTACAAGCAGATTCAGGACAAGTACTTCAACTTCGACATCTACGGCCCAGACGCCAAGTAAATCGTCGACGTTTCACCTGTTCAATGGTGCAAGCAGCAGAGACTCTGAGGTTTGCACCATTTTTTCATCCCTAAGGTCGAGGACCTCATCATGTTGAAAGGCTACGGGGCAGTCATCCTCGACGGAGCGTGGCTGACGCTACAGCTCGCCTTGTCGTCCATGGCCCTGGCCATCGTGCTCGGTCTGATCGGTGTGGCGCTGCGTTTGTCGCCAGTGCGCTGGCTGGCCTGGCTCGGCGATCTGTATTCCACCGTGATCCGCGGGATTCCCGATCTGGTTCTGATCCTGCTGATTTTCTACGGCGGCCAGGATCTGCTCAATCGCGTCGCGCCGCTACTGGGCTTTGACGACTACATCGACCTCAATCCGCTGATGGCGGGTATCGGCACCTTGGGCTTCATCTTTGGTGCCTATCTGTCGGAAACCTTCCGCGGGGCGTTCATGGCCATTCCCAAGGGGCAGGCCGAAGCCGGCATGGCCTATGGCATGAGCAGCCTGCAAGTGTTCTTCCGGGTGCTGGTGCCGCAGATGATTCGCCTGGCGATCCCCGGCTTCACCAACAACTGGCTGGTCCTGACCAAGGCAACCGCACTGATTTCGGTAGTGGGCCTGCAGGACATGATGTTCAAGGCCAAGCAGGCGGCCGATGCCACCCGCGAACCTTTCACCTTCTTCCTGGCGGTAGCGGCGCTGTACCTGGTGATCACCAGTGTTTCGCTGCTGGCCCTGCGTTACCTCGAGAAGCGCTACTCGGTTGGCGTAAAGGCGGCTGATCTATGATTTTCGACTACAACGTCATCTGGGAAGCGCTGCCGCTGTACCTGAGCGGCCTGCTGACCACCCTCAAGCTGCTGGCGCTGTCGCTGCTGTTCGGTTTGCTGGCGGCGATCCCGCTGGGCCTGATGCGCGTTTCCAAGCAGCCTTTGGTGAACATGAGCGCCTGGCTCTATACCTACGTGATCCGCGGCACGCCGATGCTGGTGCAGCTGTTTCTGATCTACTACGGCCTGGCCCAGTTCGAAGCGGTGCGTGAAAGCTTCCTCTGGCCGTGGCTGTCCAGTGCAACCTTCTGTGCCTGCCTGGCCTTTGCCATCAACACCAGCGCCTATACCGCCGAGATCATCGCCGGCAGCCTCAAGGCCACGCCCCATGGCGAGATCGAGGCGGCCAAGGCCATGGGCATGTCGCGGGTCAAGATGTACCGCCGCATCCTCCTGCCATCGGCCCTGCGCCGGGCGCTGCCGCAGTACAGCAACGAAGTGATCATGATGCTGCAGACCACCAGCCTGGCGTCGATCGTCACCCTGATCGACATCACCGGTGCAGCGCGCACGGTCAACGCCCAGTACTACCTGCCGTTCGAGGCCTACATCACGGCCGGCGTGTTCTACCTGTGCCTGACCTTCATTCTGGTGCGCCTGTTCAAGCTGGCTGAGCGCCGCTGGCTGGGCTACCTGGCGCCGCGCAAGCACTGACGGCCTGCGCCCACTTTTTCGCCCTGAGCGTTAGCTCAAGACTGACTGCTTTGTGAGAATCGACAGCATGTACAAACTCGAAATCCAAGACCTGCATAAACGCTACGGCAGTCACGAAGTGCTCAAGGGCGTGTCCCTGGCGGCCAAGGCAGGCGACGTGATCAGCATCATCGGCTCCAGCGGTTCGGGCAAAAGTACCTTCCTGCGCTGCATCAACCTGCTCGAGCAGCCGCACGCGGGCAAGATCCTGCTCAACAACGAAGAGTTGAAGCTGGTAGCCAACAAGGATGGCGCGCTCAAGGCCGCCGATCCCAAGCAGCTGCAGCGCATGCGTTCGCGCCTGTCGATGGTGTTCCAGCACTTCAACCTGTGGTCGCACATGACCGCGCTGGAAAACATCATCGAAGCGCCGGTGCACGTGCTCGGCATGTCGAAGAAAGACGCCCTGGAAAAAGCCGAGCACTACCTGGCCAAAGTCGGTGTCGCCCACCGCAAGGACGCCTATCCTGGGCATATGTCCGGTGGTGAGCAGCAGCGCGTGGCGATTGCCCGGGCGCTGGCCATGGAGCCGGAAGTGATGCTGTTCGACGAGCCGACCTCGGCGCTCGACCCGGAGCTGGTTGGCGACGTGCTCAAGGTCATGCAGTCGCTGGCACAGGAAGGCCGGACCATGGTCGTGGTCACCCACGAAATGGGCTTTGCCCGTGAGGTGTCGAACCAGTTGGTGTTCCTGCACAAGGGGCTGGTGGAAGAGAGCGGCAACCCGCGCGAAGTGCTGGTCAATCCGCAGTCGGAACGTCTGCAGCAGTTCCTCTCGGGCAGCTTGAAGTAAGATTGCCGCTTTGCACCAAAATGGGTCATGCTGCGTATCAAGCGCAGCCTGACCAGGCTCTAACTTCTTGACCTCTCTCAGGTTTCGGACCGCATCCCATGACCACCCAGCGAATCGGTTTTCTCATCTGGCCCAGCACCAAAGCCCTGACCCTGGCGCTGGCCGAGGAGGTGTTGCGGGTAGCGCAGAAGGTTCATCCGGAAGTGGTCTACGAGTTGTCCTTCCTGCAGGCCGAAGCGCCTGGCGAAGGTGCCTGGCGCCTGCCGGGCGAGCCGTGGGCGGGCAAGCTCGAAGGCTGTCAGAAGCTGTTCCTGCTGGCGGACGAGCCGCCGCAGGCCGTGGCCTCGAGCCTGGCCAGCGCACTCAAGCAACTGGTGCGTGCCGGTTGCGTGGTCGGCGGCTTGTCGGCGGGGGTCTATCCGTTGGCGCAACTGGGCCTGCTCGATGGTTACCGGGCCGCAGTGCACTGGCGCTGGCAGGATGATTTCGCCGAGCGTTTCCCCAAGGTCATCGCCACCAGCCACCTGTTCGACTGGGACCGCGACCGCCTGACAGCGTGCGGCGGCATGTCGGTGATCGACCTGTTGCTGGCGGTGCTGGCCCGCGATCATGGTGCCGAGCTTGCCGGTGCGGTGTCGGAAGAACTGGTGGTCGAGCGCATTCGCGAGGGCGGCGAGCGCCAGCGCATTCCGCTGCAGAACCGCCTGGGCTCCAGCCACCCGAAGCTGACCCAGGCCGTGCTGCTGATGGAAGCCAATATCGAAGAGCCGCTGACCACCGACGAGATCGCCCAGCATGTATGCGTCTCGCGCCGCCAACTGGAGCGGATCTTCAAGCAGTACCTCAATCGCGTGCCGAGCCAGTATTACCTGGAGCTGCGGCTGAACAAGGCCCGGCAGATGCTGATGCAGACCAGCAAGTCGATCATCCAGATCGGCCTCTCTTGCGGGTTTTCTTCCGGGCCGCATTTCTCCAGTGCCTATCGCAACTTCTTCGGTGCCACGCCGCGCGAAGATCGTAACCAGCGACGAAGCAGCAGCCCGTTCGAACTGTCTTCGGTGCCGGCCGAGCGCGGTTGATTTTTGATCGCGGGACAAGTCGGGTCGCCGCGATCGAACCGCCCATACAGAATCTCCCGCATATTCCCCGCAGCGTTTAAACTGCGCCTTTGCGACCCTATTTGTCGCATTGCCGTAAGCCTTGGTAAAACAGGGTTTGGCGCTATAAGAAGTTGTCGCTTGGCGGCAAGGTCAGGCGCCGATCTGTCCTTACAATCCCCCCATCGCTCGCCAGTTCCAGGCAGGCGTTCCTCTTCAGGAGACTCCGATGTCCGCTCCGCAAGCTCCGGTGCAACGCGCCGATTTCGATCAAGTGATGGTCCCCAACTATGCGCCGGCGGCTTTCATTCCCGTCCGTGGAGCGGGCTCCCGCGTGTGGGATCAGGCGGGCCGCGAGCTGATCGATTTCGCCGGCGGCATCGCCGTAAACGTGCTTGGCCATGCGCATCCGGCGCTGGTTGGCGCCCTGACCGAGCAGGCCAACAAACTGTGGCACGTGTCCAACGTGTTCACCAACGAGCCGGCCCTGCGCCTGGCGCACAAGCTGGTCGACGCGACCTTTGCCGACCGTGCGTTCTTCTGCAACTCCGGTGCCGAAGCCAACGAGGCCGCATTCAAGCTGGCCCGTCGTGTCGCCCACGACCGTTTCGGCCCCGAGAAGCACGAAATCATCGCCACCGTTAACAGCTTCCACGGTCGTACCCTGTTCACCGTCAGTGTCGGCGGCCAGCCGAAGTACTCCGACGGTTTCGGGCCGAAAATCACCGGCATCAGCCATGTGCCGTACAACGACCTGGAAGCGCTCAAGGCACAGATCTCCGACAAGACCTGTGCTGTGGTCATCGAGCCGATCCAGGGTGAAAGCGGCGTGGTCCCGGCTGACGTTGCCTACCTGCAAGGCGCCCGCGAGCTGTGCGACAAGCACAACGCGCTGCTGATCTTCGACGAAGTGCAGACCGGCGTTGGCCGTACCGGCTCGCTGTTTGCCTATCAGCACTACGGTGTGACCCCGGACATCCTCTCCAGCGCCAAGAGCCTGGGCGGCGGTTTCCCGATCGGCGCCATGCTGACCACCGAAGACCTGGCCAAGCACCTGGCCGTCGGCACCCACGGCACCACCTACGGCGGCAACCCGCTGGCTTGTGCGGTGGCCAACGCCGTGCTGGATGTGGTCAACACCCCTGAAGTGCTGGCCGGCGTCAAGGCCAAGCACCAGAAGTTCAAGGCGCGCCTGGAGCAGATCGGCGAGAAGTACGGCCTGTTCACCCAGGTACGTGGCGTTGGCCTGCTGATCGGTTGCGTGTTGTCTGAAGCCTGGAAGGGCAAGGCCAAGGACGTCTTCAACGCCGCCGAGAAAGAAGGCCTGATGGTCCTGCAAGCCGGCCCGGATGTCGTGCGTTTCGCCCCGAGCCTGGTGGTCGAAGATGCCGACATCGACGAAGGCCTGGATCGTTTCGAGCGTGCCGCGGCAAAACTGACTCAGGCCTGATTCACGCCTGCAGTCCTGTCATCGGCCCTGCGGGGCCGGTGATACCGAATTCCAGAGCAGGTGCCTGCGGGCGCCTGCTGTTTTTATCTGAGCCGGCGGATGTCGGCCTGTATACCCGAAAGGAGTGACACCATGCTGGTGATGCGCCCCGCGCAAATGGCTGATCTGGGCGAAGTGCAGCGTCTTGCCGCAGACAGCCCCATTGGTGTCACGTCCTTGCCGGATGATGCCGGTCGCCTGAGCGACAAGATTGCCGCTTCGGAAACCTCCTTCGCCGCTGAAGTCAGCTTCAACGGTGAAGAGAGCTACTTCTTTGTTCTCGAAGACAGCAGCAGCGGCAAGCTGGTCGGCTGCTCGGCCATCGTTGCCTCGGCCGGCTATTCCGAGCCGTTCTACAGCTTTCGCAACGAGACCTTCGTGCATGCGTCGCGCGAGCTGAAGATCCACAACAAGATCCACGTCCTCTCGCAGTGCCACGACCTGACCGGCAACAGCCTGCTGACCAGCTTCTACGTACTGCCGGAACTGGTCGGCAGCGGCTGGGCCGAGCTCAACTCCCGTGGCCGCCTGCTGTTCATGGCCGCCCACCCGGAGCGCTTTGCCGAATCGGTGGTGACCGAGATTGTCGGCTACAGCGACGAGCATGGTGATTCGCCGTTCTGGGACGCCATCGGGCGCAACTTCTTCGACCTCAACTACGCCGAGGCCGAGCGCCTGTGCGGCCTCAAGAGCCGGACCTTCCTGGCCGAGCTGATGCCCCATTACCCGATCTACGTGCCTCTGCTGCCGGACGCCGCGCAGGAGGCCATGGGCCAGGTGCATCCGCGGGCGCAGATCACCTTCGACATCCTGATGCGCGAAGGCTTCGAGACCGATCACTACATCGACATTTTCGACGGCGGCCCGACCCTGCATGCGCGGGTTTCCGGGATCCGCTCGATTGCCCAGAGCCGGGTGATGCCGGTCAAGCTGGACGACTCTGCCAGCAAGGGCGGGCGCCCGTACCTGGTCAGCAATGGCCAGTTGCAGGACTACCGCGCAGTGCTGCTGGAGCTCGACTGGGCCCCCGGCAAGCCGGTCAGCCTCAGTCTTGAAGCCGCCGAAGCCCTGGGCGTCGGCGAAGGCGCCAGCGTGCGTCTGGTCGCGGTTTGATCCCTGCGGTTCGATAATCGAGCACCCAGGTCGAGTTTTGCGGCAGGCCAAAGGCCGCCGCCCGAGGAGATAGCATGATCGTTCGTCCCGTACGCAGCAGCGATTTACCCGCGCTGATCGAGCTGGCGCGCAGCACCGGCACCGGCCTGACCACCTTGCCGGCCAATGAAGAGCGCCTGTCGCACCGGGTCGGCTGGGCCGAGAAAACCTTCCGTGGCGAAGCCGAGCGCGGCGATGCCGACTACCTGTTCGTGCTGGAAAACGACGAAGGCGTGGTGGTGGGTATCTCTGCCATCGCCGGCGCGGTCGGCCTGCGTGAGCCCTGGTACAACTACCGGGTCGGCCTGACCGTCAGCGCTTCCCAGGAGCTGAACATCTACCGGGAAATTCCCACCCTGTTCCTGGCCAACGACCTGACCGGCAACTCCGAACTGTGCTCGCTGTTCCTGCGCGCCGATCACCGCAGTGGCCTCAATGGCCGCCTGCTGGCCAAGGCGCGGTTGCTGTTTATCGCCGAGTTCCCGGAGCTGTTCGGCAACAAGATCATTGCCGAAATGCGCGGTATGTCCGACGAGCAGGGTCGTTCGCCGTTCTGGGAAAGCCTGGGCCGGCACTTCTTCAAGATGGAATTCAGCCAGGCCGACTACCTGACCGGTGTCGGCAACAAGGCCTTCATTGCCGAGCTGATGCCCAAGTTTCCGCTGTACACCTGCTTCCTCTCGGAAGCGGCGCGCAACGTCATTGGCCGTGTGCACACCGACACAGAGCCTGCGCTGGCGATGCTCAAGAGCGAAGGTTTCAGCTACCAGGGCTATGTCGATATCTTTGACGCAGGCCCTGCGGTGGAGTGCGAGACCGCCAAGATTCGTGCGGTGCACGACAGCCAGGCACTGGTGCTGGCTGTTGGCACTCCAGGCGACGATGCCACCCCCTTCATCATCCACAACCGCAAGCGTGAAGACTGCCGCATTACTGCCGCACCGGCGCGCCTTGCTGCCGGCACCCTGGTGGTCGATCCTCAGACCGCCAAACGCCTGCGCCTGAGCGCTGGTGACCAGGTGCGTGCGGTACCACTGTCTGCTGCCCGGGAGGCCAAATAATGACGACTCACTTTATCGCCGGCAGTTGGCAGGCAGGGCAGGGCGAAGCGCTGCAATCACTTAACCCGGTCAGCCAGCAGGTTGTCTGGCAAGGCCAGGGCGCCAACGCCGGGCAGGTCGACAGTGCGGTCAAGGCCGCGCGCCAGGCCTTTGCCGGCTGGGCGCTGCAGTCGCTGGAAGCGCGCATCAGCGTGCTCGAAGCCTTTGCCGCGGCGCTCAAGGCCAATGCCGACGAGCTGGCGCGCTGCATCGGTGAAGAAACCGGCAAGCCGCTGTGGGAAGCCGCCACCGAAGTGACCAGCATGGTCAACAAGGTAGCGATTTCGGTACAGAGCTACCGCGAACGCACCGGTGAAAAGAGCGGCCCGCTGGCCGATGCCACCGCCGTGCTGCGCCATAAGCCTCACGGTGTGGTTGCAGTGTTCGGCCCGTACAACTTCCCCGGCCACCTGCCCAACGGGCATATTGTCCCGGCGCTGCTGGCCGGTAATACCGTGGTGTTCAAGCCCAGCGAGCTGACTCCGAAAGTCGCCGAGCTGACGGTCAAGTGCTGGATCGACGCCGGCCTGCCGGCAGGCGTGCTCAACCTGGTCCAGGGCGCCCGCGAAACCGGCGTGGCCCTGGCTGCCAACCCGGGCATCGACGGCTTGTTCTTCACCGGCTCCAGCCGCACCGGCAACCTGCTGCACCAGCAGTTCGCCGGGCGCCCGGACAAGATCCTGGCCCTGGAGATGGGCGGCAACAACCCGCTGGTGGTCGACGAGGTCAAGGACCTTGACGCTGCGGTGTACACCATCATCCAGTCGGCGTTCATTTCCGCCGGCCAGCGCTGCACCTGCGCGCGCCGCCTGCTGGTGCCGCAAGGCGCCTGGGGCGATGCGCTGCTCAAACGCCTGGTCGAAGTGAGCAAGAACATTACGGTCGGTGCCTTCGACCAGCAGCCGGCGCCGTTCATGGGCTCGGTGATTTCCCTGGGCGCGGCCAAGGCACTGCTCGATGCTCAGGCGCACCTGCTCGGCAACGGCGGCGTGTCGCTGCTGCCAATGACCAAGCCGCAAGCCACCGCTGCCCTGCTGACCCCGGGCATCATCGATGTCAGCGCAGTCGCCGAGCGCCTGGACGAAGAGTTCTTCGGCCCGCTGCTGCAGGTGATTCGCTACAGTGATTTCGATGCGGCCATCGCCGAGGCCAACAACACCCAGTACGGCCTGGCCGCCGGCCTGTTGTCCGATTCCCACGCGCGCTATCAGTACTTCTGGCTGCAAAGCCGCGCCGGCATCGTCAACTGGAACAAGCAACTGACCGGCGCCGCCAGCAGCGCGCCATTCGGTGGCGTGGGCGCCAGCGGCAACCACCGCGCCAGTGCCTATTACGCGGCTGATTATTGCGCTTACCCGGTAGCCTCGCTGGAGACCGCCAGCCTGACCCTGCCTGCGACACTGACGCCCGGCGTCTCCCTATAACAAAAGGTCCACGGAGCCTTGCCGATGAAATCGTTTGAAGTGAATTTTGATGGTCTGGTCGGACCGACGCACAACTACGGCGGGCTGTCGTACGGTAACGTTGCTTCGCAAAGCAACAGCCAGCAGGCATCCAACCCGCGTGAAGCGGCGCGTCAGGGCCTGGCGAAGATGAAGGCGTTGATGGAGATGGGCTTCCAGCAGGGCGTACTGGCCCCGCAGGAGCGCCCGGACGTGGCAGCACTACGCCGCCTGGGTTTCACTGGAACCGACGCACAAGTGATCGAGCGTGCCGCCAAAGAGGCCATGCCGTTGCTGGTCGCCAGCTGCTCGGCCTCGAGCATGTGGGTGGCCAACGCCGCCACCGTCAGCCCCAGTGCCGACACTGCGGACGGCCGCGTGCACTTCACCGCCGCCAACCTCAACTGCAAGTACCACCGCAGCATCGAGCACCCGACCACCAGCCGCGTGCTCGGCGCCATGTTTGCTGATAACAAGCATTTTGCCCACCACGCCGCTTTGCCGGCGGTAGCGCAGTTCGGTGACGAAGGCGCGGCCAACCACACACGTTTCTGCCGCAGCTACGGCGAGGCTGGTGTGGAGTTCTTCGTCTATGGCCGCAGCGCCTTCGACACCCGCTACCCGGCGCCACAGAAGTACCCGGCACGCCAGACGCTTGAGGCGTCGCAAGCCGTCGCACGCCTGCACGGCCTGAGCGAGGAGGGCGTGGTCTTCGCCCAGCAGAACCCGGCGGTGATCGACCAGGGCGTGTTCCACAACGACGTGATCGCGGTAGGTAACGGCGAAGTGCTGTTCTACCACGAGGACGCCTTCCTCGAGACCGAGGCGATGCTTGGCGAACTGCAGGCTAAACTGGCTAAACGAGGCGGCAACTTCAAGGCGATCTGCGTACCGCGCTCGGCTGTGACGGTAGAGGACGCGGTGCGTTCGTACCTGTTCAACAGCCAGTTGCTGTCGCGCGCCGATGGTTCGATGCTGCTGATCGTGCCGGAAGAGTGTCGCAACAACGAGCGGGTCTGGGCCTATCTGTCGTCCCTGACCCGCTCGGGCGGGCCGGTCGGCGAGGTCAAGGTCTTCGACCTCAAGCAAAGCATGCAGAACGGTGGCGGGCCGGCGTGCCTGCGCTTGCGTGTGGCATTGAATGAAACGGAACTGGCGGCGGTCAATCCAGGCGTTATCATGACCGCACCGCTGTACGACACCTTGACCCAATGGGTCGACAAGCACTACCGCGATCGCCTGAGCGAAACCGACCTGGCCGATCCGCAGCTGTTGCTGGAATGTCGTACGGCACTGGATGAACTGACCCAGATCCTCAAACTGGGTTCGGTCTATCCGTTCCAACTCCAACCTTGAGAGAGAACTCGACTATGTCCGACGCCCTGCAGCTGATCCTTGAAGATGAAGATGGTACCCAGCTGGAAACTTCCTGCACCCGCTTTGCGGTGGTCTGGCAAGGCAAGGAGGTATGGATTCAGCAGGATGGCCGTGGTCAGCTGCTGATCGGCGTCGACGTTGAAGAAGACGACACCGAGTACGCCAACCTGCTGCTGCGCCCGCTGGCCACCAACCTGGTGAGCCTGCAGCTGGAAATGGAACCGGCCGATGCCGGCGACGATGATGATCACGTCCATGGTCCCGATTGCGGCCACCATCACTAAGGAATAGCCCATGCTCGCCCTCGGCAAACTGCTTGAACTGACCCTGGCTGGTCGTGAACCGGCAGAGAAGACCCAGCTGACTGTCGAAGGCGTACGCATGCGCTGGCTCGGCGAGGGCGCCCTCGAAGTGCGCCCGCCCGATGCCCTTGACAATGGCCTGGACCTGCTGCTGTCGGCGGGTATCCATGGCAACGAAACCGCACCGATCGAGCTGCTTGACCGGTTGCTGCACGACATTGCCCGCGGCGATCTCAAGCCGCGCGCGCGTATTCTGTTCCTGTTCGGTAACCCTGACGCGATCCGCCGCGGCGAGCGTTATATCGAGCAAGACGTCAACCGCCTGTTCAATGGTCGCCACGATCAGACCAGCGGCCCCGAGGCCCTGCGCGCCTGCGAGCTGGAGCGCCTGGCGGCGACTTTCTTCAGTGTGCCTGATCGCACCCGCCTGCATTACGACCTGCACACCGCCATTCGCGGTTCGAAGATCGAGCAGTTCGCGCTCTATCCGTACAAGGAAGGCCGCCAGCATTCGCGCCGCGAACTGGCGCGCCTGAGCGCGGCCGGCATGGAGGCGGTGCTGCTGCAGAGCAAGGTGTCGATCACCTTCACGGCCTACACCTATGAGCAACTGGGGGCCGAAGCTTTTACCCTGGAACTTGGCAAGGCGCGGCCGTTCGGAGAGAACGGCGCGGTCAACGTCGATCGCCTGGAAACCCGCCTCAAACAGATTATCGATGGCACCGAACCCGAGCCGCCTGAGGCCCTGGATGGATTGAAACTGTTCAGCGTGGCGCGCGAGATCATCAAGCACAGCGAGCATTTTCGCTTGAACCTGCCGGCCGATGTCGAGAATTTCTCAGAGCTCGAACCCGGCTATCTGCTGGCCGAGGACATCGCCGATACCCGCTGGATTGTCGAAGAGCAGGGCGCGCGCATCATCTTCCCCAACCCGAAAGTCAAGAACGGCCTTCGGGCGGGGATTTTGATCGTGCCCGCCAACCCCGAACAGCTAGGCTGATTGGGTGGGAGCGGGCTTGCCCCGCGATTGCGATCTACCTGCTGCATCGCATCGCGGGACAAGCCCGCTCCTACAAGGTTATTCAGCCGGCCATCTTCTGTGGCACTTCATTGCGACGCAGAGCGCGCAACTTCTGCAACGTATCGGCACAGGTCTTGGCCGCTTCGGCACCCTTGACCAGGAAGTGTTCGAAGTAGAAGTTCTGGTGCTCGTCGCCGGCATGGAAGTGGTGCGGGGTCAGCACTACCGAGAACACCGGCACTTCGGTTTCCAGTTGCACCTGCATCAGGCCGCTGATCACCGACTGGGCGACGAACTCGTGGCGGTACAGGCCGCCATCGACCACCAGGCCGGCAGCCACGATGCCAGCGTAGCGGCCGCCACGGGCCAGCAGCTTGGCGTGCAGGGGGATCTCGAAAGCGCCGCCGACTTCGAAGAAGTCGATGTCGCTGGGCTGATAGCCTTGTTTACCCATTTCCTCGACGAATGCCTTGCGCGCCTGGTCGACAATATCTTTGTGCCAGCAAGCCTGGATGAAGGCGATGCGCTCGTGGGAAGGGTTCTTGCTATCGATTGCGGTAGGTTGCATTGAAACGGACTCCTGTTTGTATGAGAAACAGGGCGCTGGATCGAAGGGGATTTCGCCGTGCAGGTGCAAAGCGACAGGCGCGGCTGCGCCTATCCCGTTCTCTCTTTATCCGGACTATGACCGTCGGCCCCGGAATCACACCGGGTCTGCTGACCTTACAGGCTGGCCTGCAAGCGCTCGCGGGCTATGCGCATTGCGCGCAATTACCGCCGGTGGGGAATTGCACCCCGCCCTGAGAACGTTGCCACCGGTATCGGCGGCGGGGAATTATTAGCACAGATGTCAGGTAAACGTATAGGCTGCTAACGGTTTTTTCCGGATGAACGACATTTCATCAGGGAAACCTTGCCAATTTTTTTATACGGCCCCAGTAATACCGTGTCACCAGATCACAACAGGCCCTGAGAGGCCGGGCAGGGTGCCAGCGAGCGGTTTTTCGCTGACGTTGTCGTTGCAGGCCGTCCAATTGACGGTTTCTATAGCATAAACACACTGCACCCGAGCCTAAGGCCCGATATAATGCGGCCCTTTGCCGTCGTTTCGTCAATTTGACGCAAGCATTTGCCTTAAGGCCGCCGTTTCCGTGGAAGAACCTATGAAAAGCGCAGAAATCCGTGAAGCCTTCCTTCGCTTCTTCGAAGAGCAGGGACACACCCGAGTTGCCTCCAGCTCCTTGATTCCGGGCAACGACCCGACCCTGCTGTTCACCAACGCGGGGATGAACCAGTTCAAGGACTGCTTCCTTGGCCAGGAAAAGCGCGCCTATACCCGCGCGACCAGCAGCCAGAAATGCGTGCGCGCCGGTGGCAAGAACAGCGACCTGGAAAACGTCGGCTACACCGCCCGTCACCACACCTTCTTCGAAATGCTGGGCAACTTCAGCTTCGGTGATTACTTCAAGAAGGACGCGATCACCTACGCCTGGACCTTCCTGACCAAGGTGCTGAACCTGCCGGAAGAGAAACTCTGGGTCACCGTCTATGCCAGCGACGACGAGGCATACGACATCTGGACCCAAGAGATCGGCGTACCGGCCGAGCGCATGGTGCGCATTGGCGACAACAAGGGCGCGCCCTACGCCTCCGACAACTTCTGGACCATGGGCGATACCGGCCCGTGCGGCCCTTGCACCGAGATCTTCTATGATCACGGCGCCGACATCTGGGGCGGCCCGCCCGGCTCGCCGGAAGAAGATGGCGACCGTTACATCGAGATCTGGAACAACGTTTTCATGCAGTTCAACCGCACTGCCGATGGCGTGCTGCACCCGCTGCCTGCACCGTCGGTGGATACCGGCATGGGCCTGGAACGCATCAGTGCGGTCATGCAGCATGTGCACTCGAACTACGAGATCGATCTGTTCCGCAACCTGCTCAGCGCTTCGGCCGCGGCCATCGGCTGCGCCAATGCCGAGCAGTCGTCGCTCAAGGTGGTCTCCGACCACATCCGTTCTTGCAGCTTCCTGATTGCCGACGGCGTGCTGCCGTCCAACGAAGGCCGCGGCTACGTCCTGCGCCGCATCATCCGTCGCGCCTGCCGCCACGGTAACAAGCTGGGCGCCACCGGCAGCTTCTTC
Organism: Pseudomonas sp. B21-009; assembly: GCF_024749345.1. Classification (NCBI taxonomy): domain Bacteria; kingdom Pseudomonadati; phylum Pseudomonadota; class Gammaproteobacteria; order Pseudomonadales; family Pseudomonadaceae; genus Pseudomonas; species Pseudomonas sp. B21-009. The sequence continues at coordinate 1,611,486 of NZ_CP087199.1, forward strand.
TACAAGATCGTCGCCGCCCTGGTCGCCGAGATGGGCGAAGCCTTCCCCGAGCTCAAGCAGCAGCAGGCCAACATCGAGCGCGTGCTCAAGGCTGAAGAAGAGCAGTTCGCCAAGACCCTGGAGCAGGGCCTGAAGATCCTCGAGCAGGACCTGGCCGAGCTCAAGGGCACCGTGGTGCCGGGTGACGTGGTGTTCAAACTGTACGACACCTATGGCTTCCCGATGGACCTGACCGCCGACATCGCCCGCGAACGCGAGCTGACCATCGACGAAGCAGGCTTCGAGCGCGAGATGGAAGCCCAGCGTGAGCGTGCCCGCTCCGCCAGCGCCTTCGGCCTGGACTACAACACCCTGGTCAAGGTTGACGTGGCCACCGAGTTCACCGGCTACAACGCCACCGAAGGCAGCGCCAGCATCGTTGCTCTTTATAAGGACGGCAAGGTTGTCGAGCAGCTGGGCGAAGGCGAGGAGGGCGTGGTCATCCTCGACCGCACGCCGTTCTACGCCGAGTCCGGTGGCCAGGTGGGCGACACCGGCTACCTGCAGGCCGACAACGTGCGCTTTGACGTGCGCGACACCACCAAGACCGGCGGCGCCTTCCTGCACCACGGTGTGGTGGCCAGCGGCACCCTGACTGTCGGCACCCAGGTGCAGACCCGGGTCGATGCCGACGTCCAGCACGCCACCTCGCTGAACCACTCTGCCACCCACCTGCTGCACGCTGCGCTGCGCCAGGTGCTGGGCGATCACGTACAACAGAAGGGCTCGCTGGTCGATAGCCAGCGCCTGCGCTTCGACTTCAGTCACTTCGAGGCGGTCAAGCCGGAGCAGCTCAAGGCCCTGGAAGACATCGTCAACCGCGAAGTGCGCAAGAACTCCGAGGTGAAAACCGAAGAGACCGATATCGAAACCGCCAAGCAGAAGGGCGCCATGGCGCTGTTCGGCGAGAAGTACGGCGACAGCGTGCGGGTGCTGAGCATGGGCGGCGATTTCTCCGTCGAGCTGTGCGGCGGTATCCACGCCAAGCGTACCGGTGATATCGGCCTGCTCAAGATCATCAGCGAAGGTGGCGTGGCCTCCGGCGTACGCCGGATCGAAGCGGTCACCGGCGCTGCCGCACTGGCTTACCTGAACGCTGCCGAAGAGCAGCTCAAGGAAGCCGCGCAACTGGTCAAGGGTAGCCGCGAAAACCTGATCGACAAGCTCTCGGCAGTGCTGGAGCGCAACCGCCAGCTGGAAAAACAGCTGGAGCAACTGCAGGCCAAGGCCGCCAGCGCTGCTGGCGACGACCTGTCCAGTGCAGCCGTCGAGGTCAAGGGCGTGAAAGTCCTGGCCGCGCGTCTGGATGGCCAGGATGGCAAGGCGCTGCTGGCGCTGGTCGATCAACTGAAGAACAAACTCGGCCGCGCAGTGATCCTGCTCGGCAGTGTCCATGAGGAAAAGGTCGTACTGGTTGCCGGTGTGACCAAAGACCTGACTGGCCAACTCAAAGCCGGTGATTTGATGAAGCAAGCCGCTGCCGCGGTGGGTGGCAAGGGCGGTGGTCGTCCGGACATGGCGCAAGGTGGTGGCGTAGACACCGCCGCGCTGGACAGCGCGCTGGCCCTGACCGTGCCATTCGTGGAGCAGGGCGTTTAAGGCGTACATCGGCCCGCCGTCCAGTGGCGGGCCATGGCGTCGTTTGAATGTTTATTGGGTGCCCTTCATGGGCTGAGGCGGCTTTGAAATGGCGTTGATCGTACAGAAATTTGGCGGTACCTCGGTCGGCACAGTCGAGCGAATCGAGCAGGTTGCCGACAAGGTCAAGAAGTTCCGCGAAGCCGGCGATGACCTGGTGGTAGTACTGTCGGCGATGAGCGGCGAAACCAATCGCCTGATCGACCTGGCCAAGAAGATCAGCGATCAGCCGGTTCCGCGTGAACTGGATGTGATCGTCTCCACTGGCGAGCAGGTGACTATCGCCTTGCTGGCCATGGCCCTGATCAAACGTGGTATTCCGGCGGTGTCCTACACCGGTAACCAGGTGCGGATCCTCACCGACAGCGCGCACAACAAGGCGCGCATCCTGCAGATTGACGACCAGAAGATTCGTGGCGACCTCAAGGCCGGCCGCGTGGTGGTGGTTGCAGGTTTCCAGGGGGTCGACGAGCACGGCAACATCACCACCCTCGGTCGCGGTGGCTCCGACACCACCGGCGTGGCCCTGGCGGCAGCGCTCAAGGCGGACGAGTGCCAGATCTACACCGATGTCGATGGTGTCTACACCACCGACCCGCGCGTGGTGGCCCAGGCCCAGCGCCTGGACAAGATCACCTTCGAAGAGATGCTGGAAATGGCCAGCCTCGGTTCCAAGGTGCTGCAGATCCGCGCCGTCGAGTTCGCCGGCAAGTACAACGTCCCGCTGCGCGTGCTGCACAGCTTCCAGGAGGGTCCGGGTACCCTCATTACCATTGATGAAGAGGAATCCATGGAACAGCCGATCATTTCCGGCATCGCCTTCAATCGCGATGAAGCCAAGCTGACCATCCGTGGCGTACCGGATACCCCGGGCGTTGCTTTCAAGATCCTCGGCCCTATCAGTGCCGCGAACATCGAAGTCGACATGATCGTGCAGAACGTTTCGCACGATAACACCACCGACTTCACCTTCACCGTGCATCGCAACGACTACGACAAGGCCCACAAGGTCCTGGACAAGACCGCCGCCGAGCTCAACGCTCGCGAAGTGGTAGGTGACACCAACATCGCCAAGGTCTCGATCGTCGGCGTCGGCATGCGTTCCCACGCCGGTGTTGCCAGCCGCATGTTCGAAGCGCTGGCCAAGGAGAGCATCAACATCCAGATGATCTCCACCTCCGAGATCAAGGTCTCGGTGGTAATAGAAGAGAAGTACCTGGAGCTGGCAGTGCGCGCCCTGCACACCGCCTTCGAGCTGGACGCCCCTGCCCGACAGGGCGAGTAAGGCGGCTGCCTCTGGGGGCGCGGCCATGCCGCGCCCTTCGTGTTTCTGGCTGGCGTGAGAAATCTGTGCTTTTGCTCGCGCTAGTCAATACTTAGGCGTAGGTCAGCAGCCGTCACGGGTTGTAGGCTGAAGCCCTTTTTTTTGCAGACTGTTATCCCTGAACTGAATTGCGTGAGGAGAAAGCTATGTTGATTCTGACTCGTCGGTGCGCCGAGAGCCTGATCATTGGCGACGGCGAAATCACCGTGACCGTGCTCGGCGTCAAAGGAAACCAAGTGCGGATAGGGGTCAACGCCCCTAAAGAAGTGGCCGTCCACCGTGAGGAAATCTACCTGCGGATCAAGAAAGAGAAGGACGAAGAACCAACCCATTAATTTTTATCGAGTTTTTTTCAAAAAAGAGTTTGCAAACGGGGAAGGGTCTGGTTATTATACGCCCCGTGTTGCGGAGAGGTGGCCGAGTGGCCGAAGGCGCTCCCCTGCTAAGGGAGTATACCTCACAAGGGTATCGGGGGTTCGAATCCCCCCTTCTCCGCCATTATTCATGTAGGACGCTGTAATCTGCCTGAATCGCCTAAGTCGTTGAAATTAAACGAAAAAGTGGTTGGCAAAATGATTTAGCGGCCTATAATGCGCGGTAACAAATGCACTCATAGCTCAGCTGGATAGAGTACTCGGCTACGAACCGAGCGGTCGGAGGTTCGAATCCTCCTGAGTGCACCATACGACGAAGCGGTTTTCAACTTGAATGCTGCTTCAGCTGCAACCAGAGGTGATCTGGTCCATCAAGCGCCAACCCTGCACTCATAGCTCAGCTGGATAGAGTACTCGGCTACGAACCGAGCGGTCGGAGGTTCGAATCCTCCTGAGTGCACCATACATCGAAGCAGTTTTCAGTTTGAAAGTTGCTTTAGCTGTAACCAGAGGTGATCTGGTCCATCAAGCGCCAACCTGCACTCATAGCTCAGCTGGATAGAGTACTCGGCTACGAACCGAGCGGTCGGAGGTTCGAATCCTCCTGAGTGCACCATACAACAGAAAGCCCGCCTATCAAGGCGGGCTTTTTGCTTTCCGGCATTCATCTTCCGGTAAGGCGCGATGAATAGACTGTCATCGTGGCCGTGCCAGCCCCGCGCTGTTTTTTGCCTATCCCGATGTGTTTTTTTTCGCGCTACCGCCGTCGCACTGTTGCCTGCATACGTTGTCACAAGTATGTCTCGCAAACGATTGTTCTAGCCGCGATTTTTTCAGCACCCTGACAGCTCAAGCGGTGTATGATTGCGCCCGTCAGCCCCGCCGGGGCTTGTGGAATACCACCATGGACTTACCCAGTAGTTACTCAATAGCAAGTTTTGCCAATCAAGAATTGACTGATTGATCTCCCGGCGTGCTCCGCTGCTGGGAGTGGAGTTCGCCTATGACTGAAGTAGAAGTAAAAAAGACGCAAGAAAGCCTGCAGGATCGCCTGGCCCAGGTGGTCGAACTGCTGCAGCGTCAACGCGTGGTCGAAGACCTGACCCACCGTCAGGAAGGTCATCACCATGACCTGGTAGAAAACCTCGTTCACCGCCAGAACCTGGTCGAGTTGCAACGCAAGCTCGACGACCTGCACTCCGCCGACGTTGCCTACATTCTCGAAGCCTTGCCGCTGGACGATCGTCTGACCGTCTGGCAACTGGTCAAGGCCGAGCGCGACGGTGACATCCTCCTCGAAGTGTCCGACTCGGTCCGCGAGACCCTGATCGCCGACATGGACGATCACGAGCTGCTCGCCGCTGCCAAGGAAATGGACGCCGACGAACTGGCTGACCTGGCGCCCGAGCTGCCCCGTGACGTTGTCCACGAGCTGATGGAAAGCCTCGATGCCCAGCAGCGCGAACGCGTGCGTTCGGCCCTGAGCTACGACGAGGACCAGGTCGGTGCATTGATGGACTTCGAGATGGTCACCATCCGCGAAGACGTCAGCCTCGAAGTGGTATTGCGCTACCTGCGCCGGCTCAAGGAGCTGCCAGGCCACACCGATAAACTGTTCGTGGTCGATTACGACGGCATCCTCAAGGGCGTGCTGCCGATCAAGCGCTTGCTGGTCAACGACCCGGAGAAGAAAGTCGCCGAGGTCATGGCCAGCGATCCGGTGAGCTTCCATCCGGATGAAGACGCCTACGATGCCGCTCAGGCGTTCGAGCGTTACGACTTGATTTCCGCGCCGGTGGTGGACAAGAGCGATCGCCTGATCGGCCGTCTGACCATCGATGAAATGGTCGACCTGATTCGTGAAGAAAGCGAAAGCGAAGTGCTGAGCATGGCCGGTCTGCGCGAAGAAGAAGACATCTTCGCCTCGGTCTGGCGCTCGCTGCGCAACCGCTGGGCGTGGCTGGCAATTAACCTGATCACTGCCTTCGTCGCCTCGCGGGTGATCGGCCTGTTCGAAGGCTCGATCGAAAAACTGGTGGCACTGGCGGCGCTGATGCCGATCGTTGCCGGTATCGGCGGCAACTCAGGCAACCAGACCATCACCATGATCGTGCGCGCCATGGCCCTCGACCAGGTCAGCCCCGGCAACACCTCGCGGTTGATGCGCAAGGAGCTAGCGGTGTCGCTGATCAACGGCCTGATCTGGGGCGGAGTGATTGGTGTGGTCGCCTACCTGCTGTATGACAGCTGGTCGCTCGGCGTGGTCATGACCGGTGCCATGACCCTCAACTTGTTGCTGGCGGCGCTGATGGGGGTGTTGATCCCGATGACCCTGGTGCGCCTGGGCCGCGATCCGGCGATGGGCTCCAGCGTGATGATCACGGCGGTGACCGACAGTGGTGGCTTCTTCATCTTCCTGGGCCTTGCCACCATCTTCCTGCTCTGATTGAGCATCCGACAAAAAACACCCCTCGCGAGGGGTGTTTTTTTGCCTGGCGTTTATTGCTCGGTGAGGTGCTCGATAAAGGTCGAGCCGCTGTAGCACTCGCGGAACAACCCGGCCTGCACCAGGCGTGGCATCACCTGTTCAAGGAACAGGTGCACCGATTCCAGCGAGCCACCGGGCGCCGCGATGAAGCCATCGATGGCACCGGATGCAGCCCATTCGACAATACTCTCGACGGCATCGTCCACCGTACCGATCACCTGCCAGTGTGCAGCCGAGATCACCTCTGGGCGCAACAGTAACTCACTGACCCGCAGCGATTCACGTTCGATCAGGCGTCGCAGCAGGTTGGTGTGGGTACGGCTGCCAGGATTGCTCACGGGCGCAGGCAGGTCAGCGGCGGTGATCGGGCGGTCTTCTGGCCATTGGTTGAGGTCGAGCCCGGCCATCTCCTTGATCGAGGCAAACTTGCGCGGCTTGTCGATGCGCGCGTGGGTGCACATGAACAGCTCGCGGGCCTGTTCGCGGGTCTCGGCCAGGTACAGGCTCAGGCCGGGCAGCAGGCGAATGTCGGCCGGATCGCGGCCGTGTTTTTCAGCGCGGCGGGACAGGTCGTGACGCAGCTCGAGCGCAGCGTCGATATCCGGCGTGGGGGCGAATACCAGGTCGGCCACCGACGCGGCAAAGTCACGGCCCGAATCGGATGCGCCGGCTTGCACCAGCGGGATTCGGGTGTTGGCGTACACCGGCAGGTTGAGTGGGCCCTTGACCTTCAGGTGAGCGCCGTCGTGGTCGATCGGGCGAACCTGTGAGGCGTCGGCGTAACGGCCCGTGCTGCGATCCAGTTTCAGGGCGTCGCTGGGGAAGCTGTCCCACAGCTGATGAACCACCCGGGTGAACTCCGCAGCCCGCTGGTAACGCTCATCGGCACTGGGCATTGCCGTCAGGCCGAAATTCTCGTGGCCTTGCAGCGCGGTGACGATGTTCCAGCCGACCCGGCCCTTGCTGATCCAGTTCAAAGACTGCAACTGGCGGGCGACTACATAGGGCGGCAGGAAGGTGGTCGATACGGTCGAAACCAGGCCGATCTTCGAGGTGTGCTGGGCAACTGCGGCGAGCAGGATGCTCGGGTCGAGGCTGGCGAAGCCCGAGCCGCTTTCGAGCATCTCCGGCACCAAAGCATGAACATCGGGGCGAAAGACAAAGTCCAGGTGCGTAGCTTCTGCGCGCTTGGCCAGATCAATCGCAAACTCGGCGGTGAAAATACCTTCTATGTTGCTGTTCTCGCGCCGCCAGCCATCGCCGCTCAACCAGGTCGGTGCCAGTGACAGGCCAATGTGCAGGCGCTTGGGGGTACTCATCCTTGCAATTCTCCTTGTGGTCTTTTGATGGACTCAGAACGCGCCCTTGACGCCGACGCCGACCATGCGCGGCAGGGTCATGCTCGCCTCGGTGCCGCCGATGCCGCGGTTCTGCTGCATATAGGTGGGCGAGCGGTCGTCGAACACGTTCTTCACGTAGCCGTACAGCTGCACCTGCTTGTTGAACTGGTAACTCATCCGCGCATCGGTGAGGGTGTAGGGCTTCACCGAGTAGGACGAGGTGTTGGCGGTGTCGGAGTAATAGCCATCCAGGTGACGGACCTGGACGTTGAGGTTGAGTTTGTCGGTGATGTCCCAGCTCGGGCCAAAGCTCAGGGTGTAACCGGGGGAGCGGGCAAACTCGTTGGCCTGGTAGTCGGCGTTGCTGGAGATCTTGTCGATGCGTGTACGCAAGGCGCCGGCACTGGCCTTGAGGGTCAGGTTGTCGAGCACACGGTAGTCGGCGCTCAGCTCCAGGCCATAGGCGTGGGCCTTTTCGGCGTTGATGGTGTAGGACTGGGCGACACCCGGGGAAATCACCACCGGGATGTTGTACTGAGCGTCCTTGAAGTCCATGTAGAACAGGTTGCTGCTGAGGATCAGGCGGTCGTCGAGCAGGTTGGCGCGGCTGAACAGCTCATAGTTCCAGATCGACTCTTCCTTGAAGTACGCCCATTGCCGGGTGGTCAGGTTGAGCGACACGCCACCGGGATTGTAACCGCGGCTGACCAGGGCGCCGACGGTCCAGTCCGGCGTCGCTGCGTAAGCCAGCGAGACCTTGGGCAGCAGGGCGGAGAAGGTTTTCTCGTAGTCCAGTGCCGTCGGTGCCAGCACCGAATTGCCCTGGCGCTCGATGTGATCCTGCTGAAAGCGCAGGCCGGTGCTCAAGGTCCAGCGCTCACTCAGGCGGTAGCTGAGTTCGCCGAAGATGCCGAGGTTCTCCTTGGTGTCATCGAAGGCCGAGAGCCCGCGCAGGTTCAGGGTTTCGTCGGTCTTGGTGTGGGCGTAGTAGATGCCACCCATGCCGCTTAGGGTATCCAGGGCGTCGCCGAAGGTGATGCGCGATTCGTTGGAGGCGTTTTTCTGCTTGATATCGGCGTCGCCTTCGCCGGCGATGCCGGTGAACCGCTGCACGTTGGACAGCGAGTATTGCGCCTGGTTGAACAGTTTGATGCCGTTGTCGAAGTCGTAGCTGACATCCACCACGCTGGTGTTGGTGTCCTGCTCCCAACTGGGCATGGTGGTGGTGTCGTGGTCGAGCTTGTGCAAGGGCGCCGAGGCGGCCTCCTGGCTTGGACGGTTGCTGTCGTTGTGCGCGAAGGTGTACTTGGCCTCAAGGCCCGGCAGCGACTCGGGCACCCACAGCAGCTTGGCCCGGGCGGTGACGGCGCGGAAGTTCTGGTCGGCCTTGCCGCGCTGGAACTTCGGGTTGTCGTAATCGATGAAAGTGTCGCGCGCCGAGTAGTCCACCGCCAGGCGGCCGGCCAGTTCGTTGCCCATCAACGGGCCGGAAACAGCCAGCGAGCTGCGCTTGGCGTCATAACTGCCGACCTCGGTCTGGTAGGCAGCTTCGGGAGTGAAGGTCGGATCCTTGGTGTTGACGATGATCGCACCGGCAATCGCGTTGGCCCCTTGCGAGGTGGTCTGCGGGCCGCGGAATACTTCGATGCTGTCGATATCCCAGACCGAGGTGGCGCCGAAGAACATCTCGTTGTAATTCAGGTAATGGCCGTCAAGGTTGATTGTCGCCCGTGGCACGGTGCCGCCCCAGAACACATTCTGGCCGTTGTTCGGGCCCTGGGTGTCCTGGCCGCGGATGATCGGCGCGCCGACCGAGTCGGTGTAGATCACGTTGGGCACATCATTGAGTACTTCGGCCACCGAGGCGCTGCCGGTCTTTTCCTTGTCGATCTCCTTGGCGGTCTTGATCGACACGGAGGAGGCGGTGTCCTTGAGTTCGCGTTCGAGCTTTTCACCGGTGACGATGATCGGCTCGAAAACAATGCCTGGCTTGCCGCCATTAACCTCGGGTTGCCCGAATGCGTAGGGCGAAGCCAGCAATGTCGAGAGTGTGAACACACTAAAGCCTTGGCGCAGTGTGCGATGTGGATGTGCCTTCAAGATGCCCCCAAATGAGAATGATCCTCTTTCCTGTTCGAGGGTAGCACGGTGCTATTGCGTTCCTCAATAAAGAATTCATTCCACAAAATGGCAATAGGTGCGGGTTCAGGGAATCGGTATCATGGCCGCCAACAAGCGCGACCGTGCGCGCCGGCGAGGAGAGCGAAGAATTGAGCAACGAGATGACCGCCCTGGACGAAGAGGCGCAAGCAGCCCCGGAAAAGCGCTCCGGCACTATTCAGTCGGTGTCGATTGCGGTGCGTTTTCTCCAGGTACTGGCCAATGCCGAGAGTGAGTTGGCGCTGGGGGAGGTTGCCAGGCGCACCGCGACCGGTGGCTCGACCGCCCATCGATACCTGCAGAGCCTGGTCAAGGAAGGCCTGGCCAAGCAGGACCCGGCCAGCGGCCTCTACGACCTGGGGCCGGCAGCGCTGAACATCGGCATCAGCGCCTTGAAGCGCGTCGATGCGGTGGATATTGCCGCCCAGCACATGAAGACCCTGGCCCAACAGCATGCCGCCAGCGGCGGGGTGGCGATCTGGACCGACCGCGGCCCGACCCTGGTGCGCTGGTACCGCAGCGCCTACTTCTCGATCAACCCGCTGGCCCTGGGCGACATCCTGCCGATCGACAACACCGCGTGCGGCCTGGTGTTCCAGGCCTTCCTGCCCAAAGCTGTGATCGATGCCGCGCGCAAGCAGCAGCCCGCGCATTTTCGTGGCACGCCGCCTAACAAGGCGCTGCTCGATCAGGTGCGTAATGGCCGCTGGGCCGAGCTGACCAGCCATCTGCTCTCGAACGTCACCGGCCAGGCGGCGCCGGTGTTCGATGCGCAGCAGGAAATCGCCTGCGTAATGACCACGGTCACTGACCTTGGCCAGCTCAAGTCAGCAGAGGATCGCGACGCCCTGCACCGCGAAGCCGGCCTGGTCAACCAGGCCACCGGCGGGCGGATTTTCGATCAGCGCGGTTGAGCCTGGCGGCCCTTGGGCACCACCAGCGGCGTGCCGCTGACGGGGTCAGCAATGATCACCGCCGGCAGGCCGAATACCTCTTGCACCAGCGCCTCGGTGAAAATCGCCCCGGGCGCGCCCTCGGCCAGCACCGCGCCATCGCGCATGGCGATCAGGTGCGTGGCATAGCGGCAGGCCTGGTTAAGATCGTGCAGCACCGCCACGATGGTTCGGCCCTGGCGATTGAGATCGCTGAGCAGTTCGAGCAATTCGATCTGGTGGGCGATGTCGAGAAAGGTGGTCGGTTCATCGAGCAGCAGGATCGGTGTTTCCTGCGCCAGCACCATGGCAATCCAGACCCGCTGGCGCTGGCCACCGGACAGCTCGTCCAGCGCCCGCTCGGCCAGCGCGCTGACCTGGGTGGCGGCCATGGCGGCGTTGACCGCCTGCTCATCGGCTGGCGACCATTGGCGCAAGAACGACTGATGGGGGAAGCGCCCGCGAGCCACCAGGTCGGCGACCGTGATGCCTTCCGGGGCCGTGGCGCTTTGCGGCAGCAGGCCGAGGCGCCGGGCAACCTCTTTGGCCGCAAGCGCGGTGATGCTTTTGCCGTCGAGCACCACACGACCATGGGCTGGGGCCAGCAGCCGCGACAAGGCTCGAAGCAGAGTGGATTTTCCGCAGGCATTGGGCCCGACGATCACCGTGAAAGAGCCGTCGGGAATGGCGATGGAGAGGTCGCTGGAGATGGTGCGCTGATCGTAACGCAGCGTCACGGCGTCAGCATGCAGGCGATGCGTCATGGGTAGCCTTTCCTTGCTGGCAGCTCGGCGGCGAGTATTGCATGTGCAGAATTAATTCTGCAATATGGAATGCGATTGCATCGCATCCACGTTTAGACGAGCTTGTGCCTGTTCTCGAACCCTTCCTGCCGCCCTTGTAGCAAAAGACCGATTGCCGATGAAAAAGCTCACCTTCGCGCCAATGCTTGCTGTTGCGGCGCTGATCCTGCTTGCCTGCAGCGCCGTTGGGCCGAGCCCGGCAAGTGCCGCCAGCGAGCCCGCCAAACCGCTGCGCATTGCTTCGACTTCGCCGAGTGTCACCGGCATCTTGCTGGCCATGGAGGCGCCACTGGTTGCCAGCGCGGCCACCACGCCGAGCCGGATGACCGACAGCAAGGGCTTTTTCAGCCAGTGGGCGGCGGTTGCGGATCAGCGCAAAGTCGAGGTGTTGTACCCCAACCTGGTGTTCGATATCGAGTCGGTGATCGGCGTCAATCCCGACCTGCTGGTACTGGTTGCCACTGGCGCCGATAGCGTCGTCCAGCACCAGGCCGAGCTTGAGGCCCAGGGTATCGCCACCGTCGTGGTCAATTATTCGAACCAGAGCTGGCAACAGATCGCTACCCGCCTTGGTCAGGCGGCGGGGCTGCAGGCGCAGGCAGCGGCGGCGATCAAGGATTTTGACGACTACACCGCACGCGCCGCTGCCACGATCAAAGCGCCGGTGGGCGGGGTGAGTATCGTCGGCTACAACATTGGTGGCAGTTATTCTGTTGGCCGTGCTTCCAGCCCGCAGGCCCGCTTGTTCACCGCGCTGGGGATCAAGGTCGCGAGCCTGCCGCCGGCCATGAGCGGTGAGGTCACTCGCGCCGTCGACTTCGAGTTTATCTCCCGCGAAAACCTTTCGGCTGCGATCACCGGTGAAAGCGTGTTCCTGCTGGGTGGCACCGATGCCGATGTACAGGCGTTTGTTGCCGACCCGCTGCTGGCCAACCTGCCGGCGGTGGTGCAGAAAAAGGTCTACGCGCTGGGCCCGACTTCGTTTCGTATCGATTACTACTCTGGCCGGCAGATGATCGATACCGTCGCCCGGCACCTGCGCTGAGTCATGGCGACTGCCGTGTTGCCCGCCATGGTTTTCAATCGCCAACGGCGCATGCGCTCATCGGGGCTGCTGTGCGGCCTGGGCGTGCTTGCGCTGGTCGCCGCCTGTAGTTTGCTGATCGGTTCGCGCAGCATCGCTCTTGGCGAAATCGCCGATGCCTTCTGGGCGTATGACCCACAGAACAATCAGCATCTGGTGATTCGCGAACTGCGTGTTCCGCGCACTCTGGTGGCGATTCTCGCAGGCCTGGCCCTGGGCGTGGCCGGGGCGCTGATGCAGGCGCTGACGCGTAACCCGCTGGCCGAACCCGGGCTGCTGGGCATCAACGCCGGCGCGGCGCTGGCAGTGATCATCGCTGTCACCCTGTTCAAGCTGGTGAGCATTGTCGAGTATGTCGGCTTTGCCTTTGCCGGCGCCGGGCTGGCCGGGGTTGCCGTGTTCGTCCTGGGCCAGGCCCACGAAACCGGGACCAATCCGGTGCGCCTGGTGCTGGCTGGGGCAGGCTTGTCGGTGATGCTGGTGTCGATCACTGGCATCATCCTGCTCAATGCTCCCCTTGAGGTATTCGACAGTTTTCGCAAATGGTCGGCAGGCTCGGTCGAAGGCAGCGGCTTGCAGACCCTTGGCGTGCTGGCGGTGGTCGTTGCAGTCGGGCTGGCGCTGGCCATCGCCATGGTCGGCAACCTCAATGCCATGGCCCTGGGCGCGGATCTTGGCCGGGCGCTGGGCGTCAATCTTCGCGCCACTTGGCTGCTCGCGTGCCTGGCGGTGATGTTGCTGGCCGGGGCAGCAACAGCGGCGGCCGGGCCGATTGGTTTCGTCGGCCTGCTCGCGCCGCACCTGGCCCGGCGGCTGGTGGGGCCTGATTACCGCTGGATCCTGCCGTATGCCGGGTTGTTGGCGGCGATCCTGCTGCTGGGCGCCGATGTGATCGGTAGGGTCGTGGCGGCGCCAGCGGAAGTCGCGGCCGGGATCATTGCCCTGTTGATCGGCGGGCCGTTCTTCATCGTCATCGTGCGCAGGTTCCGGATGAGTCGGTCATGACGGGTGCGGTGCTGCGCCTGGGCAATTACTCGTTGCGTTGGCGGCCTCGGGTTGCGGTGGTGTGTGCGCTGTTGGCGCTACTGGCAGCAGGGCTGGCGATCATGTTGCTGGGCGTAGGTTCGTTGTCGCTGACACCAGGTCAGGTGTTTGACAGCCTGTTCGCAGGTGGTGGCAACCCGACCGCCGAGCGGATCGTTCAACGGGTTCGCTTGCCGCGGGTACTGACGGCGCTGCTGGTCGGCGGCGCGCTGGGCATGGCCGGTTCAATTTTCCAGTCGATCTCGCGCAACGCCCTCGGCTCACCGGATATCATCGGCTTTACCACCGGCGCTGCCAGCGGTGCCATCGTGCAGATCATCCTGTTTGATGCCGGCCCCCTGGGTACCTCGCTGGCGGCGGTGCTGGCGGGGGTGGGCACGGCCTTGCTGGTGTTCGTGCTGTCGATGCGCGGGCGCAGCACTGGTGGCTATCGCCTGGTGCTGGTGGGGATTGGCGTGGGGGCGATGCTCTCGGGGCTCAACACCGTACTGCTGGTGATGGGCGACCTTGACCGGGCGATGTCGGCGCAAATCTGGCTGGCCGGCTCGCTCAACACCCGGACCTGGTCTCACGTGCTGCCAGCAGCACTGGGTTTCATCGCCATCGTGCCCGTGGTGATTGGCCATGCGCGACACATCGACCTGTTGGAAATGGGCGATGACAGCGCCAGTCAGCTCGGCATTGCCCCGCAGCGTACGCGGCTGATCATGGTATTGGCGGCTGTGGGCTTGACCGCGATTGCCACGGCGGCAGCGGGCCCCATCGCCTTTGTCGCCCTGGCTGCCCCGCAACTGGCCAGGCGTCTGACCGCTGCACCAGAAGTGCCGCTGTTGTCTGGCGCGTTGATGGGCGCGGTGTTGTTGCTGGTGGCCGACCTGATCAGTCAGCGCCTGGCCTTCAATCTCAACCTGCCCATTGGCCTGACCACGGGTTTGCTCGGTGGTTTCTATCTGCTGTGGTTGTTGTCGCGCAGCAGGCGGGATTGAGCTAGGCAATAAAAAAGGCCAATGCACGGGCATTGGCCTTGAGTGATTGAGCCACGCAATCAGGAAGCGTCAGCTGCCATCTCGGCGTCATGGGCAATCAACGACACCAGCGCGTTTTGCTGGCGATGGGAAAGCTGGCGGAAACGTTGCAGCAGTTCGCGTTCGTGCAGGGACAGTTCCGGGCTGTCCAGACGCATGCTCAGTTCTTCACCCAGCGCACCTTCCTGAATAAGGCTCTGCTCCAGGCGAGCGATGATTTCCGAGTTCATGCTGCGGTGATGGTTGCGCGCTACCTCGGCAATGCGCTCACGCATTCCGTCGGGGAGGCGGACGACGAATTTGTCAGCGGTGCGGCTTGAGTAAATAGCCTGTTTCATTGGGCGCATATAATTGACCGGTTTAGTTCAGGGGAAGCGGTTCTCGAAATTGGCCGCACGATGTCACTACGACCATCCCGGCGTCAAAATGTTCAACCTGAATTGTGAATGAGGCGTGAATCATGCCTCATTATCGCCGGTTCCTTGGCGTCAATTCTGTGACAAATATTGAACCGGATAAAGGCGTTTTGCCAGTACCAATTATCAGAAATGAGTACTGGTTTGAAAAGTTTTCATTTTCTCTTTTTCCGCGCCTGCAGACCTTCGTCGACAACGCCATGCATCAGGCAGAAAAGGCCATGGAAAGCGTCTAGAATGCGCGTGCTTTCCTACCATTGAGCATAGTGGCTATGCAGCATGACGCAAGCGCGACGCGGCGTACAGCGAACCCGGGTCGCCTGGTGTACCTGATGGGACCCTCGGGGGCCGGAAAAGATTCCCTTATCGATGCAGCACGCGCTCAATTGCAGCGCCTGAACGTGCACATCGCCCGGCGGGTGATCACCCGCTCGGCCGAGGCCAAGGGTGAAGACGCCGTCGGTGTTTCCCTCGAAGAGTTCCAGCGCCTGAGCGCCGAGGGCGCCTTTGCCCTGCAGTGGCAGGCCAATGGCCTGGCCTATGGCATACCGGTGCAAATCGATGCCTGGCTGGCTGCAGGGCACGCGGTTTTGGTCAATGGCTCGCGCGCGCATCTGCAGCAGGCGCGTGAACGCTATCCCGACCTGTTGCCGGTGCTGCTGCGGGTCGACCATCACGTACTGCGCCAGCGCCTGCTGGATCGCGGCCGGGAAACTGCGCAAGACATCGAACAGCGCCTGGCGCGGGCGCAGCAGGTGAGGGTAGAAGAAGGCGAGGTGCAAGTGCTGGACAACTCCAGCTCGCTGGACGAGGCGGTGCAGCGCTTGCTTGGGCTGTTGCGCGAACAGGGTGTGCCTGGCCTGGGTTGAAGCCTAGAACGCCAGCCGTTCGCTGCTTGCAAGCGGTGCGCTTTGCATTTGCGCAGCCTGTGCGCCGAACACGGCCAGTTGCGCTTTCATCGCCGGTGCCGCATGGGCTTGTGCCGCAGTGGCGATGCTGTCGGGTTGCACGACCAGGCCAACCAGGGCGGCCAGGGCCAGGGCATTGAGCAGAAGCAGGGTGCTGTTCATGGACATACTCCGCAAAGGCGGGGCGGGGCCCCGAGCCACGTGTCATGAACTAGACAATGCACACTGCATGCCAGCCTCTTTATCGTGATTTACCCTTTAAAATCAGAGGCTTAAGCTGGTTTTTTGTGCGCTTTTGCGTGCAATCTGCAATGATGGCTGACTGCCTCATTGCAGATTGCACGATCCGTCGAAAAACCCACAGGCAAAAAGCCCCACGGATGACATGACAAATGCCGGCCTGCTGGTTAACATGCACGCCGTCCTTGCCGCGCGACGCCCGTTGCCGGTTCTGTGTCTCAGTAGCTCAATTGGATAGAGCATCCCCCTCCTAAGGGGAAGGTTGGCAGTTCGAACCTGCCCTGGGACACCATATTTTACTGGGCATATCCTTCTTCGCCTGGGTTGACGCCCCTAGCAGTACCAGCAAAGTACCAGCACCTGAAACGCCGAATTTCTGTTAACTGCGGCGGGAGTAATAGGCTTTTTCTCAAGGAGCTTCAAATGGATTGGGCGTTTTGGCAGCCTCAGATCGTAGGGTTTGGGGGGCTTCTGGGCACTTTGGTAACTGCGGTTGCAACCTTTTTCTTGTGGCGAGTTACGCGAACGCTTGCGCGTGAAACTACCAGGATGGCAGAGGCGTCTAATCAGCCTCATGTTGTCGCAACGCTTAACTCGAACCGGTGGTCGACACGTCATTTTGACCTCAGTGTGGATAACACTGGTAACGCCCCTGCATACGATATAAAGGTATCCTTTTCGCCTCCCTTGCCAAATGGAGAGGCGAGAGATGCCGACAGAACGATCCCGTTCCAAAATGTGAGCGTGTTGAAGCCAGGGCAAGGCTTAAGCAGCTATGTCGCTGACTACAAATCATTGGAGAACAAGTCCTTCTTTGTTGAGATCTCTTGGCTGAAAAGCTCTGCTGCGCCAGAGCGCCAAACTAATAGCTATACGCTGAATTTTGCGGATTTTGAAGGCATTGTCCGTATAGGCGAAGACCCTGTCGTAAAAATGTCGCGCCATCTAGAAAAGCTGGAAAAAGATCTTGCTCTGCTTGCTGAAGGGCGGCGTCATCTCCAAATCGATGTGCATAGCACTACAGCCAGTCAAGATGAGCATTGACCTGCTAACAATCATTAGTTTGGAGTGGAGAGGGTGTCCTCAAATCTGAGGACACTCCAAACGGGTCATCAAGTCCGAGTCGGGCGATTTGGTCTGTCTCACGCCTTCCCGGTCTTGCACATCAGCTCGATCCGCCGGCGGCGAGCATCCGGCAGCACGGCGGTGATCTCGTACACTTTCGCCCCTTCCCATATGCGCCAGCTCGACACCAGGTCGTCTCGGTACCGGATGCGAATGCGGAAGACGGTCTGTGACTGGGGCGCCTGAGTGGCCATGAACTCGCTGCCGCTGATGCTCTCGATATCGGCCCACTCCCGGCTCACTGGCTCCCAAGTGCGGATGAAAGCCCCTGAAAATGAAAAGACTAATCATCGCTGCGCTCGGGATTCTATCGTTGATTCAGGCATCCGCGTCCTTGGCGGATAATGCCAATGGCAAACAGCTCTTTTTGCAACGATGCGCCATGTGCCATGGGGCAGACATCAAGGGGACCGGACCCTTGGCGAATAAAAGCAACCCGCCCACCCCTGATCTGACCACCTCGGCCTTCAAGAAACGCTTGAAAGACTACCCGGGCGTTATCGTCTCATCGGTAATACTTCGCCCCAACGGCGACTTGATCCCCAGGACGTTACGAGAAAATGGTGTGAAGGTGGCGCCGTACGCTTGGCGAGTTCAGGATTTTCGCGATTTGAATCAATACATGAGTGCGGTGATTGGCAACACTCGATGATGCCTGGTGTCAGGCCGCAGCAACAGCTGCGGCCTGGGATCTACCAATCCTGGCGCAACGGCAACGGTCCTTCATGGGATGCAAATGACGGCAGCACTTCTTCTGCCAGCTCCTGAATCACCTCCGCCGCCGGGCGCTGGCAAAACTGAATGCCCAGTGCCGCATGATTGACCCCCGCATCCTGCCATTCCCCGAGCAGATCAATCAGCCCCTTGCGCCCGGTCCTCAGCACGTAGCCGCCCTGCAGCGCCGTGCGCGGAAAATCGGGGTTGGCGTCCAGATCGATCCACTCGTTGGTCACGTGCGGGCGAAAGCCGCCGCCGGGAATGCAGTCGCGCCAGGCGCGGATTTTCTCGGCCAGGCGCCGGGGGCCGAGGATGTTTTCAGTCGCATCAGGAAAGGTCAGCCAGCCATCGGCCTGTTCGCCCAGCCACTGCATGGATTGGCGCGAGCTGCCGGTGACCAGCAGCGGGATGGCGCTGCCAACGGGCTTGGGCAGCAGTTGCGCGCCGCTCATTTGGCCGAGGGTTGATTCAATCGGGTGGTCGCCCTTGTGCAGCAGTTGGCGGAAATAGTTCACGGCCTCGGCAAAGCGTTCGCCGCGCTCGGCATGATCCAGACCGTAGGCGGGAAACTCCACCGGCCGATCCCCGGAAGCGATGCCCATCACCAGGCGCCCGCCTGACAGCTGGTCGATGGTGCAGGCGGCCTTGGCCAGGTCGATCGGGTGGCGCAAGGCGAAGATCGCGCTGCCCGTGGCCAGGGCGATGCGCCGGGTGTGCGCGGCCAGGTAGCTCAAGTAGGCAAAGGGGTCGAACAGCTGGCCGGCATCGCCGAAGTGCCGATCGTACAGCGGCACATCGCGCACCCAGACGCCGGCGAAGCCCAGGCGGTCGATGTCGCTGACCAGCGCGGCCTGGCCAGTGAGCACGGCCATGTCGCCGCGATAGAAGCGCAGCGGCAGGAAGATCCCCAGGGTCAGGCGGTCGGCGGCGAACATGCGTCGATAGCCAGGGTGGTGGGCGAAGGCGTGGGCGCTGGCGCCGTTCAGGGTTGGGTTCATCGGTTAATTCCTTTTAGTCCTTCAGGGGCCGGTCGCGGGGGTGGGCAGGCGGATGCCGCGCTGCACGGCAGGGCGTTGACTGACGCGTTCATGCCAGGCGCTCAGGTGTCGGTAGTGGCTGAAATCAAAGTCGATGATCCGGGCGATATGGGTCCAGCCGAAGGTGGCAATGTCGGCGATCGAGTAACTGCTGCCCGCCAGCCAGGGCCGGCCGGTCAGGCGCTGGTCGAGGGTGCTGAACACCTCTTCGCTCAGGCGCCGGTAGCGGGCGATGGCTTCGGGGCAGGGCTGTTCGGCGAACCGTTCGAAATGCACGCGCTGGCCGAGAATCGGCCCCATGCTCGCCGCGTGAAACTGCAACCAGGTGATGGCCGCCCAGCGTTCACGGGGGGAATCGGGCAGCAGGCGTGCGCTCTTGTCGGCCAGGTACAAAAGGATCGACGCTGACTCAAACAGAGTGACATCGCGCTCGGGATCAACCAGCACCGGAATGCGGCCATGAGGGTTGAGTGCGAGAAACTCAGGCAGGCGATGCTCGCCATGGTCTATCTGTACATGCTTGAGGGTGTAGGGCAGCCCCAGCTCTTCGAGGGCGATGGTGATCTTGAAGCCATTAGGTGAGCTATCGCTATACAGAATTAGCGGCATGGGCTTTCTCTTCAGGAGTGATCAGAGACGGGCTATGCTAGGCGCGCCTGGGCTGCTTGAAAAACGATCAATCCTGCGCTTTGGCGATAGTTTTTCTAAACCATGGAGAGGGTGAAAATGGGCGCAGTTCTACCGTTGTTGGCATTGCGGGCCTTCACTGAAGCGGCCCGGCTGGGCAGCCTCAAGGCCGCCGCGGCGCACATGGGGGTTACGCCTGGGGCGGTCAGCCAGCAGGTGCGCCTGCTCGAGGAGCGCATGGGCGTGGTGCTGTTCGTGCGCGGTCGCCATGGCGTGCACCTTAGCGAAGCCGGTGCGCGGGTGTACCCGGGGCTGCTCAAGGGATTCGATCAGATCGAGGCGTCGCTGGCGTTGCTGGAGCAACTGGCGCCGGGCAAGGCTCTGACCATCAGCACCGTACCGTCGTTTGCCGCCTCCTGGCTGGTGCCGCGTTTAGGGCGCTTCAACGCCTTGCACCCGCAGATCGAAGTGCGCGTCGAGGCCTCGGCCAAGCTGGTGGATTTTCACCGCGAGCGCATTGACGTCGCCCTGCGCCATGGCCTGGGGCAGTATCCGGGGCTGGAGTCCGTGCGCCTGATGGCGCCGGTTTTGCTGCCGGTGGCCAGCCCGCAGTTGCTGGCCCAAGGGCCGGCCGTGAAACGGCCCGCCGATTGCCTGAAGTACCCGTTGTTGCACGATGCCGATCGCGCCGACTGGATGCTCTGGCTGCAGGCCCATGGCGTTGCCGAGGACCCGCGGGCAGCACGCGGTGCGAGTTTCGAGGATGACCTGCTGTTATTGCGTGCCGCGGCTGCAGGCCAGGGCATCGCCCTGGTGCAGGACACCCACGCGGCTGAAGACCTGGCCAGCGGCAAGCTGCAACTGGCCCTCGACAAACCCTGGCCAGCGCGTTTTGCCTACTACCTGGTGTGCCGTCAGGACGCCTTGCAGCGCCCCGAGGTTCAGGCCTTCGCCGATTGGGTCAGGGCCGAGGCTGACGCCAGGTCCTGATCCTTTGCGTCATCGCTGCCGCCCTGGGTGGCGGTCAGGTTGGCCACCAGCTTGGCTGACATCGCCGGGCCTTGCAGTTCGGAGTTCAGGCTGGCCAGCGACTCAAGCTCGGTCTGCTTTTTCATCTGCTCGGCAATCTTGCGCTCGATCTTGTCCTTTTCCGCCGGCGGCAGGGCTTCGAACTCTTCCTGGCTGATGCCCAGCTCATTGAGCAGCTTGAGCTTGATCTTCTCTGCCGGGCTCAGGGCCATGTACTCGCGAAATTGCTGGGCAGCGCTCTTGCCGGTTTCGCTGGCGCTGATTGTGGCTTGCTCGCGCATGTCCACGTCGGGGTTCTGCAGTTGCACCTTGAGCTTGGCGAAGGCTTCCTCGCGGGCGTCTTCGGCACTTTGCTGGGAGGTGTTGGCCTGGCTTTGCTGCTGGCGGTTGGCACTGCTGGTTGGCACCGGCGGGCGGAACTGGGCCTGTTCGGCGGCGGCTTCGGCCACGCCACGGGTTGGGTTGATGACTGGCGTGTGGACGCCGAGGGCATTGATGCTACTCACCTGATCACTCTCCTTGATGGATGCAAGTTGACCTTCGATCGATGGCAAGTCTTGTGCCAGCTCTGCTGACAGGCTTACGCGCTAGTATATTCAGGGGGTGGCGCTGTACGGCGGCTGGTGAATCGGCGCATGCTTTGCCCCGAAGAGGTAAACCCTTGCCGTCAGCGGCAAGTCATTTCAAACCGGCAGCACTAACATCCGGCTGGGGCGTAGTTGCCTGGACAAGGGAGATCGTCCATGACTCAAACGTCAGACACACCACCATTGAAGGCCCCGCTGGGCGACTTCAGGGAAGAACAGTTGCACACCCTGCTGGACCTGATCAGCGACGGTATCTGGGACTGGAATGCCAATACCGGCTACGTCTACCGCAACCCCGGCTGGTACCGGATGCTCGGCTACCCCAGCCACTCGCTGGACAACACCGTACTGACCTGGGAAGGCGTGATCCACCCCGAGGACTACCCGCGGGTGATGAGCCATTTCGAGGACTACATCAGTGACCGCTCCGACCAGTACCGCATCGAGTACCGTTGCCGTTGCCAGGACGGCAACTTCCTGTGGATCGAGGACAGCGGTCACATCATTGAGCGCAACCCGGATGGTTCGGTGGCGCGGATGCTCGGCGCTCATCGCAATATCGACGATGGCAAGCGCCTGGTCGAGCAACTGCAGCTGGAAAACCTGTCGCTGGAAGCGCAGATCGCCGAGCGCACCCGCGAGCTGTCGTGGGTCAACCAGCAACTGCAGCGCCAGCTCGACGAGAACCGCGACCTGGCCGAACGCGATGCGCTGACCTTGGTGGCCAACCGTTACCGCCTGGAAAAGGTCCTGCAGCAAGAGTGCGAGCGGGCACGGCGGTTTCGCCAGCCGCTGGCGCTGATTGTCATGGATATCGACGACTTCAAGCCGATCAACGATCAGTATGGCCATGCCCAGGGTGACCAGGCGCTGATCGCATCGGTTGAGCGGATCAAGGTTTGCCTGCGTGCCGGTGACTTGCTGGCACGCTGGGGCGGTGATGAGTTCGTGGCAGTGCTGCCGGGCACCCAGCGCGAAGAGGCATTGCAACTGGCGCGGCAGATTCGCCAGGCGCTGGAGCAGGCGCCGCCGGTGGGCGAGCGATTGCTGACCATGAGTTATGGCGTGGTCGAATGGCTGGAGGGTGAAGGGCAAGCGCAATTGCTGGGCCGCGCGGACCAGGCGCTGTACCGGGCCAAGGCGGCCGGCAAGGATGAGATCGGTGAATGAAAAAGGACCCGCTGCACGGGGCAGCGGGTCAAATCGGCCTCAGCCGCTTCAGTGTCTACAGATGCAGGGCGTGACCCAGGGCGCGTAGCGCCGCTTCCTGCACCGCCTCACCCAGGGTCGGGTGAGCGTGGATGGTACCGGCCACATCTTCCAGGCAAGCGCCCATCTCCAGTGACTGGGCAAAGGCTGTGGACAGTTCCGAGACGCCCACGCCAACCGCTTGCCAGCCAAGGATCAGGTGGTTGTCACGACGGGCGACCACGCGCACGAAGCCGCTTTTCGATTCCAGGGTCATGGCCCGGCCGTTGGCGGCGAACGGGAACTGCGTAACGATGCAGTCCAGGCCCTCCTGCTCCACCTGTTCCGGGGTCTTGCCGACGACCACCAGTTCCGGGTCGGTGAAGCACACCGCGGCAATCGCGGCCGGCTCGAAGCGCCGCGATTTGCCGGCAATGAGTTCGGCAACCATCTCACCCTGGGCCATGGCCCGGTGGGCGAGCATCGGTTCACCGCTGATATCGCCGATGGCCCAGACGTTGAGCATGCTGGTCTGGCATTGCTCGTCGATGGCCACCGCCGAGCCGTTCATCTTCAGCGCCAGGCTTTCCAGGTTGAAGCCCTGGGTACGTGGCTTGCGGCCGACCGCGACCAGCACCTGGTCGGTGCTCAGTTGCAGCAGTTCGCCTTCGGGCGTGCGCACCTGCAAGGCCTGGTGGCCGGCATCGAAGCCTTCGACGCTGTGCTTGAGGTAGAGCTTGATCCCCAGCTTCTTGATCGACTCGGCCACCGGCGCGGTCAGTTCGCTGTCGTAGGTCGGCAGGATGCGCTCGCGGGCTTCGACCACGCTGACCTCGACGCCGAGCTTGCGGTAGGCGATGCCCAGCTCCAGGCCGATGTAACCACCGCCGACCACGGTCAGGTGCTTGGGCAGGGTTTTCGGGGCCAGAGCTTCAGTGGAGGAGATGATCGGGCCGCCCAATGGCAGCATCGGCAGTTCAACGCTGCTGGAACCGGTGGCCAGCAACAGGTGTTCGCACTGGATGCGCTGGCCGTCGACCTCGACGTGCTTGCCGTCGAGAATTTTTGCCCAGCCATGGATCACCTTGACCCCGTGCTTTTTCAGCAGGGTGGCGACGCCGCTGGTCAGGCGATCGACGATGGCGTCTTTCCAGGCCACGCTCTGGGTGATGTCCAGGCTCGGTGGCGAGACCTTGATGCCCAGGTTCGACTGCTGGCTGTGCTGCTGGGTCTGGTGGAACTGCTCGGCGACGTGAATCAGCGCCTTGGACGGAATGCAGCCGATGTTCAGGCAGGTGCCACCCAGGGCCTGGCCTTCGACCAGTACCGTGGGAATGCCCAGCTGGCCGGCGCGAATGGCGGCGACGTAGCCGCCGGGGCCGCCGCCGATGATCAGCAGGGTAGTGTTGAGCGTCTGTTGCATGGTCACTCCACAAACAGGCTGGCAGGTTGTTCGAGCAGGCCGCGGATGGCCTGGATGAAGAGTGCCGCGTCCATGCCGTCGACCACCCGGTGATCGAACGAGCTGGAGAGGTTCATCATCTTGCGAATGACGATCTGGCCATTGATGACCATCGGCCGTTCAACCATACGGTTGACCCCGACAATCGCCACTTCCGGGGTGTTGACCACCGGCGTCGAGACGATGCCGCCAAGGGCGCCGAGGCTGGTCAGGGTGATGGTCGAGCCTGACAGTTCTTCACGGCTGGCCTTGTTGCCGCGGGCGGCATTGGCCAGGCGCACGATCTCGCCGGCGTTGCTCCACAGGCTCCCGGCTTCGGCGTGGCGCAGCACCGGCACCATCAGGCCGTTGTCGCCCTGGGTGGCGATGCCGACATGCACTGCGCCGTGGCGGGTGATGACCTGGCCTTCATCGTCGTAGGTGGCGTTGATCTGCGGGAACTCGCGCAGGGCAACGACCATGGCGCGCACCAGGAATGGCAGCAGGGTCAGCTTGCCACGGCTGTCACCCCACTTTTTGTTCAAGTGCAGGCGCAGCTCCTCAAGGGCGGTGACGTCGATTTCTTCGACGTAGCTGAAGTGGGCGACACGGCGCTTGGCATCCTGCATGCGTTGGGCGATCTTGCGGCGCAGGCCGATCACCGGGATCTGCTCGCTGTCGCTGCGTTTGGCATAACCGCCAGGGGCACTTTGGGTGTTGGTGGCCGGTTGCGCCAGGAAGGCGTCGAGGTCCTCGTGCAGGATGCGCCCGGCGGGGCCGCTGCCGTGTACATAACGCAGCTCGATACCGGCGTCCAGCGCGCGCTTGCGCACGGCAGGCGAGGCCAGTGGGCGGTCGTGGGCTTGGCGCGGGACGATGGCGGCGGGCTGGTGGGCCGAGGCTGCGGGGGCAGCCGGTTTGGGGGCAGCTTCCGCGGCCTTGGCAGGAACCGCTGGAGCCGCTTCGCGGGGCAAGCCCGCTCCCACCGGTGCTGCTGCAGCTGCAGCAGGTTGGCTGGTGCCTTCCTGGTGGTTGCCGGCGCCTTCGACTTCGATGCGGATCAGCTCGCTGCCGACCGCCATGACTTCACCGGGCTGGCCGCCCAGGGCCAGGACCTTGCCGCTGACCGGCGAAGGGATTTCGACGGTGGCCTTGTCGGTCATGACATCGGCCACGACCTGATCTTCTGTGACGGTGTCGCCAACTTTAACGAACCATTCCACCAGTTCAACTTGTGCGATGCCTTCACCGATATCCGGCATCTTGATGACGTGCGTGCCCATTCAGACCTCCATGACCCGTTTCAATGCCGCGCCCACTCGCGAAGGGCCGGGGAAATACGCCCACTCCTGCGCGTGCGGGTAGGGGGTATCCCAGCCGGTGACGCGTTCGATCGGGGCTTCGAGGTGATGGAAGCAGTGTTCCTGGACCAGCGCGATCAGCTCGGCGCCAAAACCGCAGGTGCGCGTGGCTTCATGCACCACCACACAGCGGCCGGTCTTTTTCACCGAGGCGACGATGGTTTCCAGGTCCAGCGGCCACAGGCTGCGCAGGTCGATGACTTCGGCGTCGACGCCGGTTTCTTCAGCGGCCACCTGCGAGACATAGACGGTGGTGCCGTAGGTCAGCACGGTGACGTCCTTGCCCGGGCGGGTGATCGCCGCCTTGTCCAGCGGTACGGTGTAGTAGCCATCCGGCACGGCGCTGGCCGGGTGTTTCGACCATGGCGTTACCGGGCGGTCGTGGTGGCCGTCGAACGGGCCGTTGTACAGGCGCTTGGGCTCGAGGAAAATCACCGGGTCGTCGTTCTCGATCGAGGCGATCAGCAGGCCCTTGGCGTCATAGGGGTTGGACGGCATCACGGTGCGCAGGCCGCAGACCTGGGTGAACATCGCCTCGGGGCTCTGGCTGTGCGTCTGGCCGCCGTAGATACCACCACCGCAAGGCATGCGCAGGGTCAGCGGGGCGACGAACTCGCCGGCCGAGCGATAGCGCAGGCGGGCCATTTCCGAAACGATCTGGTCGGAGGCCGGGTAGAAGTAGTCGGCGAACTGGATTTCCACCACCGGGCGCAGGCCGTAGGCACCCATGCCCACGGCGGTGCCGACGATGCCGCTTTCGGAGATCGGTGCATCGAACACCCGCGACTTGCCGTACTTGGTCTGCAGGCCTTCGGTGCAACGGAACACGCCACCGAAGTAGCCGACGTCCTGGCCATAGACGACTACGTCTTCATCGCGCTCTAGCATGATGTCCATGGCCGAGCGCAGGGCCTGGATCATGGTCATGGTGGTGGTCGCCATGGCGGTTTCCAACTGGATTGAAGTGTTGTGATCGTTCATGTCAGATCCCCAGTTCCTGGCGCTGCCGGCGCAGGTGCTCCGGCATCTCCTTGTAGACATCCTCGAACATCGAGGCCGGGCTTGGCATCTGGCCACCGGCCAGGGTGCCGTACTGTTCGGCTTCTTTCTGCGCCTTGATGATCTCGGCTTCGAGCTCGGCGCTGACCGCCTGGTGCTCTTCCTCGGACCAGTGACCGATGGCGATCAGGTGCTGTTTGAGGCGGGCGATCGGGTCGCCCAGGGGGAAGTGACTCCAGTCGTCGGCCGGGCGGTACTTGGACGGATCGTCCGAGGTCGAGTGCGGGCCGGCGCGGTAGGTGACCCATTCGATCAGCGTCGGACCCAGGCCGCGGCGGGCGCGTTCGGCGGCCCAGCGTGAAGCGGCGTAGACAGCGATGAAGTCGTTGCCGTCGACACGCAAGGAGGCAATGCCACAACCTACGCCACGCCCGGCGAAGGTGGTCGACTCACCGCCGGCAATGGCCTGGAAGGTCGAGATCGCCCACTGGTTGTTGACCACGTTGAGGATCACCGGCGCGCGGTAGACGTGGGCGAAGGTCAGGGCGGTGTGGAAATCAGATTCGGCGGTGGCGCCGTCACCGATCCAGGCCGAGGCGATCTTGGTATCGCCCTTGATGGCCGAAGCCATGGCCCAGCCGACCGCCTGGACGAACTGGGTCGCCAGGTTGCCGCTGATGGTGAAGAAGCCGGCTTCGCGCACCGAGTACATGATCGGCAACTGGCGCCCCTTGAGCGGATCGCGCTCGTTGGACAGCAGCTGGCAGATCATCTCTACCAGCGACACGTCGCGGGCCATGAGGATGCTTTGCTGGCGGTAGGTGGGAAAGCACATGTCGCTGCGGTTCAGGGCCATGGCCTGGCCGCTGCCGATGGCTTCTTCACCCAGGCTCTGCATGTAGAACGACATCTTCTTCTGCCGCTGGGCAACCACCATGCGGCTGTCGAACAGCCGGGTCTTGAGCATGGTGCGCATGCCCTGGCGCAGGACTTCGGGGCTGACGTCCTCGGCCCAGGGGCCCAGGGCATTGCCCTTGTCATCCAGCACCCGGATCAGGCTAGAGGAGATGTCCGCGGTATCGGCGGCTTCTACATCGACGGGAGGTTTACGAACCTGACCGGCATCGGTCAGACGCAGGTAGGAGAAATCAGTCTGGCAGCCTGGCCGGCCTGTAGGCTCGGGCACATGCAAACGCAGGGGGGCGTACTCGTTCATGCTTTTTTACGCTCGCTCTGTCTTGTGTTTTTGTTGAGCTTTGAAGCGGTCGCTGCTGACACCCGGCTTGTGACCAGGGAGTCAGTCTTGTCCTACATGATATTCCGGCGCCTGAAGAATATTTTTCTCAACTTCGTTGCCTTTGCCTCGGCTAGCGGATAAACATTCCTTATAAAGACAAAAAACAGGTGATTTTCTCTCATGCGCAAACTGGATCGTACGGATATCGGCATTCTCAACAGCCTCCAGGAAAATGCCCGTATCACCAACGCCGAGCTGGCGCGCTCGGTGAATCTCTCGCCAACCCCCTGCTTCAACCGGGTCAAGGCCATGGAGGAACTTGGGGTGATTCGCCAGCAGGTGACCTTGCTGGCGCCGGAGGTGCTGGGCCTGGATGTCAACGTGTTCATCCATGTCAGCCTGGAGAAACAGGTCGAGCAATCGCTGCATCGCTTCGAAGAAGAAATCGCCGAGCGCCCGGAGGTCATGGAGTGCTACCTGATGACCGGTGACCCGGATTACCTGCTGCGCGTGCTGTTGCCCAGCATCCAGGCCCTGGAGCGTTTTCTCGACTACCTGACCCGCCTGCCGGGGGTGGCCAACATCCGTTCGAGTTTTGCCTTGAAGCAGGTGCGCTACAAAACCGCGCTGCCGCTGCCAGCCAATGGCCTGACCCTGCCAGGTTAAGCCGTGTAGATAATTACGATCACATCGTCCGTTTGGCGCTTGAAATTTCGAACGGCCGGTGCCTATGTTGTAGCCGTCGCCGTTCCCGGCATGCGAAAACAACAAGGATAGAGTCATGACGACCAATGGCCAAAACTCTCTCGCCGAGCGATTGACGGGCATTGATGAGATCGAGTGCATTACCCCGGATCTCAATGGTGTACCGCGCGGCAAGGTGATGACCGCTGAAGGCTTTGTTGAAGGCCGGCGCCTGCAGATGGCCCGCGGTGTGCTGCTGCAATGCATCATGGGCGGATACCCGGCGGCGCGTTTCTATGGCAGCGACGACGGCGACCTGGCGCTGGTCGCCGACCCGCAGCATATCTATCGCCTGCCCTGGAGCGACGAGCCACGGGCCCTGGCGATTTGCGATGCGGTCGAGCTTAGCGGTGAAAGCTTCGGGCTCTCCAGTCGTGGCCTGCTCAAGGCGGTGATTGCCCGTTACGCCGCTCGTGGCCTGGCGCCGGTTGTGGCGACGGAACTCGAGTTTTTTGTCTTCGCCCCCAACAGCGATCCCGACCAGCCGTTTTTGCCGCCGCTGGGCAAGGATGGTCGTCGCGAAGAAGGTCATTCGGCGTTCAGTGTCAGTTCCAACAACGGCCTGCGCCCGTTCTT
Source organism: Pseudomonas sp. B21-009 (assembly GCF_024749345.1). Taxonomy (NCBI): domain Bacteria; kingdom Pseudomonadati; phylum Pseudomonadota; class Gammaproteobacteria; order Pseudomonadales; family Pseudomonadaceae; genus Pseudomonas; species Pseudomonas sp. B21-009. The sequence goes on from NZ_CP087199.1 coordinate 1,639,969, forward strand.
CAGCGAGGTCTATCGCTGCATGGCGGCACTGGGCCTGCCGCGCGATACCTTCATGCACGAAATGGGCGTCAGCCAGTTCGAGATCAACCTGCTGCACGGCGATCCGCTGTTGCTGGCCGACCAGACCCTGTTGTTCAAGCACCTGCTCAAGGAAGTCGCGCTCAAGCATGGCCTGACCGTGGTGTGCATGGCCAAGCCACTGGCGCATACGCCGGGCAGTTCCATGCACATTCACCAGAGCGTGGTGGCGGTGGAGGACGGGGGCAATGTCTTCAGCGATGCCGATGGCAAGCCGACCCCGGCGTTCTATCACTTCATTGGCGGCCAGCAGGCGTGCATGGCCGACTTCACCGCCTTGTTCGCGCCGAACGTGAACTCCTACCAGCGCCTTTGCCACCCCTATGCATCACCGAACAATGCTTGCTGGTCCGAAGACAACCGCGCCGCCGGCCTGCGCATTCCGGCCAGCTCGCCAGTGGCGCGGCGGGTCGAAAACCGCTTGCCAGGCGCCGATACCAACCCTTACCTGGCAATTGCCGCCAGTCTCGCCGCGGGGCTTTATGGCATCGAGCAGCAGCTCGAACCGACGCCGGCGATCCAGGGCGAATTCGAGGTGCCGGATCATTTGAGCCTGCCATGTACCTTGCATGCGGCCCTGGAGCGTCTGAAGCGTAGCGAACTTGCGCGGGAACTGTTCGGCAAGGAGTTCATCGAAGGCTACATTGCCACCAAGACCCTGGAGCTGACCAGCTTCTTCGATGAGATCACCCCGTGGGAGCGCCGCGTGCTGGCCGCGCAGGCATAACCGGCGAGGCGTTTTTGCCGGGGCAATCGCTCAGTTTCAAGGCAGGTGGCAGCGGTGTTGGTAAACACCCTGGCACCTGTTTTTTTATCTGCATCAACTGCAAGGCGGTTATTTTCACTTATGCTTTCAAGCAGTTTTTCCACCAGCTCAAGGAGCCGTTCGGGACGCTGATGCGACAGATCTGGAAGTCTTTTCGCGCGCTGTATTTCGCTGCGCTGATGATGTTGATCGGCTCCGGCTTGTTGAGTACCTACCTGGCCTTGCGCCTGGCTGCCGATCATGTCGACAGCCTCTGGGTCGGTGCGCTGATGGCCGCCAACTATTTTGGCCTGGCCCTGGGCGGCAAGATCGGCCACCGGCTGATTGCCCGGGTCGGGCATATCCGTGCCTATGCTACCTGCGCCGGCATTGTCGGCGCGGCGGTGCTCGGCCATGGCCTGGTCAGCTGGTTGCCGGCCTGGGTGCTGCTGCGGGTTATCGTCGGCCTGGGGATGATGTGCCAGTACATGGTCATCGAAAGCTGGCTCAACGAGCAGGCCGACGCCAAGCAGCGAGGCGCGGTGTTCAGTGGCTACATGATTGCCTCGTACCTGGGCCTGGTGCTCGGCCAGTTGATCCTGGTGGCGCATCCGCAGCTGGGCCTTGAACTGCTGATGCTGGTCGCCATGTGCTTTGCCCTGTGCCTGGTGCCGGTGGCACTCACACGACGGATTCACCCGGCGCCATTGCGGCCGGCACCGATGGAGCCGCGCTTCTTTATCAAGCGGGTGCCGCAGTCGCTGAGTACCGTGCTGGGGGCCGGCCTGATCGTTGGTTCCTTCTACGGCCTGGCGCCGCTGTATGCGTCCAAGCAGGGGCTGAGCACCGAGCAGGTCGGTCTGTTCATGGGCTGCTGCATCTTCGCCGGTCTGCTGGTGCAGTGGCCGCTGGGCTGGTTGTCCGATCGCTATGACCGGGCCTTGCTGATTCGTAGCGTTGCCGTGGGCCTGGCGATTGTTGCGCTGCCGCTGGCGATCATGCCATCAGTGCCGCTGGAGGTATTGTTTGTCGCAGGCTTTGCCGTGTCGCTGCTGCAGTTCTGCCTGTATCCGCTGGCGGTGGCGTTTTCCAACGACCACGTCGAGAGCGAGCGGCGGGTGTCGCTGACGGCGATGCTGCTGGTGACCTATGGCGTGGGCGCGAGTATCGGGCCGCTGGTGGCCGGGGTGTTGATGAAGGTGCTGGGCAACCAGATGCTCTATGCCTTCTTTGTGTTCTTTGCCCTGGTGCTGGTCTGGCGGATCCGCCCGAAAGCGGTGACCGGTTTGCACCAGGTCGACGATGCGCCGCTGCATCACGTGGCCATGCCGGCGGCAGGTTCACCGTTGTCGGCAGCGCTGGACCCACGGGTTGACGAGCAGGTGGTGCAGGATCAGATGCAGACGCCGGTGGCGGCTGAAGATACCGAGGCACAGGAGGGGGATGACGCTGAGGTTGTGGCTGAAGAGGTCAAGCCGACACAGGTGTGATGCCATCGCGGGGCCCGTGGGAGCGGGCCCCGCGATGGGGTCGACTCAGTAGTCGTCTTTATCGAAGCGCCGTGCTTCACGCTGCAGCTGGTAAACGAAGGTTTCCACCTTGCGCTGCATCTGCCCGTTGAGGTTGTGAAAGCGCACGCCGGCGAAGGTGGCGTTGATGCGCTCTTCGAAATGCAGATGACGCAACTCGACCTCGACCTGGGACAAACCCAGCGGTGCACCGCTGGCGAACTTCTCGTAAACCTGGCCCAATTGCAGGCGCTCTTCGACATTGCCTTCAAAGCGCAGCTTGCAGCCGGTTGCGGAAATATCCAGCAACTTGCCGCGCAGCGCGCCGTTGCCCTTGAGTTTTTCGCCGTCAAGCACGACGTCCACCAGCTGGGTCAGCTTCAGCGCTGCACGAAAGGCATTGCGGCGCTGGTGGTAGGCGACTTCGGTAGGCAGGGTGCCGCGGTAGCAGCGATGGCCATCTTCCTCGACAATGCTCAACGGTGTGTTGCATTCCCAGGCGATACGCACGCCATCATGAAAGCCTTCAACGCGAAATGGTTCGCCATTCTGCAGATAGCGTTCGCCGTCACGAGGGATCATTTCATCAAGGGCCAGGCGATTGCCTTCGCGGTCGACCTCGACCACATAGCTTTGAAAACGCTGGCTGCGTTCGTGGAAAGTGATGATCAGCGGGTCATGGCTCTCTTGCAGCGACCGCAAGTTGGCGGCAATTTCCAAAGGAGTAGTGAGCACCTTCGGAGGCTGCGGAGCTTCTGCTTCATTGAACACGGTTAATCATTCTCCAGGCAAAAACGTCACACGCAAGTTACGGCATTTTGCCAGTATGTTCCGTGCCTTGATACAGGGAATCAAGCCTGGCTCAACGCCCGCGGCTTGGCGAGGGGGGAGGTGGCCCCGCGGCTGTCATAGAGCGACGGTGCTTCGCCGCCCATGAGGATTCTGATCTGGTTGGCGGTAGTGCTCTGCTGGATCTGGATAGAGCGGCCGTTGCGCTCGTTGACCGCCTGGCAGTCAGCCAGCAGTTGGCCAAGCACATCCAGTTGTTGCAGCAGCAGGTCACCGAAAGAGGAGTTGCAGGCCAGTTGGGCGACACCTTCGCGGTCCTGGGACAGGCCCAGGCCGGCAAGCAGTTCACTGCGCTGGCGGCCATGCTGATCGAGCAGGATCACCAGCGACTGCTTGCGCGCCAGGATGTTTTCCAGCAGCGGCATGTCGCGGCCGTGCAGGGCAACGTTCTCGGTCTGCAGCAATTCGAGCAGTTCTTGCGCTGGAGCAATATCGTTTTCGATCAGTTGCAGCAGAGTAGTGTCGTGCATGGCTGGCTCTTTGGTTCAAGCGTCCTGAAGTCAGCGCGCCAGGGGCTAGCGCTGGGCTTCGAAATTAAGCAGTTTGCTGGCGACGCGGTTGCTGTCGACCTGGTAGCTGCCGTCGGCGATAGCCTGTTTCAACTCGGCCACCCGGGCGCTGTTGACAATCGGCTGGTCGCGCAGCTTGTCGCTGACCTTTTGCAACTGCTGGGCCTCGTGGCTGAGGTGTACGGTTTCCCCGCTGGCGCTGCTCTCAGCAACGCTGCCGGCCTTGGCCGAAGCTGCGCTGGCGGTGCTTTCCTGGCTGCTGCCAGTGCGCACGCCGCCGGCAACCGACGGGGAGTTATTCAAACGACTGAAGTCGATGACCATGATCAGAAAACCTCTGGGTGTTTGGACGCTTGCCTTGTTTTCGGCCAACCCGAAAGAAACTTTAGGCGCAAATGCTCAAAGGCGTGCGCGGCCGGTTCGGGGCATCCAATGGACACAGTTTAGGAAAAGCAGTTCCTGATCGCCAGCATTGATATTGATTCAGCGCTCTACATGGCCACTTCCACCTGACCCGGCCCGGTCACCCTGGCCTTGACCACCCGCTTGGAGTTGAGGTTGCGCACGCGGATCTGTTCGCTCAGGCCGCCCTTGCTCAGCGCTTCGCCTGGCATGCGCACAGCCAGGCTGCCGCTGCGAGCGGTGATCACCACCTGGTCGCCTTTGCGCACCACTTCGGCCTGCTCCAGGTGCTGGGGGGTGAGGACCTGATCCATGACCGTTGGTCGGATAACCTTGAGCCCCACCGCCTGGTCGAGGCTGGCGAGAAAACCCTGGTTGAGCATGCCTACGTCGCGTTCGCGCAGGGCGACGTCCTGTTCGCCGACGACGCTGTCGCGCTTGAGCGGACGGACCACGGTCACCACGTTGCGAAAAAGACGTACCTGGGCGGGCACAAACACCGTCCATGGTGAGCTGCCGTCGCAACGAACCCGCACGGTCACGCGGCCCAGCGGCTGCGCCGGGCTCTCCAGCGAAGCGCCCAGTTGCTGGTCGCACAGTGGCATGCGCAGGCGCGGGTCGAGGTTGTTGACCTGGATCTCGTAGCGCCCTTCGGTCTGGCTGGTGGCCAGGTAGTCTTCTACGGTGAATTCAAGAAACCCTTGGGTGACACCGATAAGCTGTTCAGGCAAGGTGAAAGCGTCAGCCAGAGTTCGAACGCCAGGGGCCGCGAGGCACAGCGCAGCAAGGAAGCCGGGCAGGTGGCGGGTCAGGCGTCGGAAAAATGTCGTTTTCATGTTCATACGATTAAAAAAAGCAAAGCGCGTGCCGACTGGGTACGAAGCTCGAAGCGTTTGGTGAAGGAGTCTGGCATGGCTGGTGTAATGGATTCGGTGAACCAGCGCACGCAACTGGTAGGGCAAAACCGCCTGGAGCTGCTGTTGTTCCGTCTCAATGGCGAGCAGCTCTACGGCATCAACGTGTTCAAGGTAAGGGAAGTGCTGCAGTGTCCGAACCTGACCGTTATGCCCAAATCCAGCCCCGTCGTGCGCGGTGTCGCGAATATTCGTGGGGCAACCATCCCGATCCTCGATCTGGCGATGGCGACCGGGATGCCCGGTCTGAGTGAAGAAACCAGCAAGAGTTTCGTCATCATCACCGAGTACAACACCAAGACCCAGGGGTTTCTGGTGCATTCGGTGGAGCGCATCGTCAACATGAACTGGGAGGAGATCCATCCACCACCCAAGGGCACTGGGCGCGATCACTACCTGACGGCGGTGACCCGGGTTGACAACAAGATGGTCGAGATCATCGACGTGGAGAAGATCCTCGCCGAAGTGGCGCCGACCTCCGAGGCGATCTCCGCCGGCGTGGTCGATGCCGAAGTGCAGGACAAGGCAGTGATGCTGCGAGTGCTGACGGTCGATGACTCGTCGGTGGCACGCAAGCAGGTCAGCCGTTGCCTGCAGACCGTTGGCGTCGAAGTGGTGGCGCTCAACGACGGTCGCCAGGCGCTCGACTACCTGCGCAAGCTGGTCGACGAGGGCAAGCGGCCGGAGGAAGAATTCCTGATGATGATCTCCGACATCGAGATGCCGGAGATGGACGGCTACACCCTGACCGCCGAGATTCGCAGCGACCCGCGCATGCAAAAGTTGCACATCATCCTGCATACTTCGCTTTCCGGGGTGTTCAACCAGGCGATGGTCAAGAAGGTCGGTGCTGATGACTTCCTGGCCAAATTCCGCCCGGACGACCTCGCCCAGCGCGTTGTTGATCGGATCAAGGCCACGCACTAACGGCCGGGGGCCTTTGCCCCTGGCGGTACATACGATTTAAGAGGCGGCATCATTGTCTACGGGTAATTTGGATTTCGAACAGTTCCGGGTCTTCCTGGAAAAAGCCTGTGGCATCCTGCTGGGCGAAAATAAGCAATACCTGGTCTCCAGCCGTCTCAACAAGCTGATGGAACAGCAGGGCATCAAGTCCCTGGGCGAACTGGTGCAGCGTATCCAGAGCCAGCCGCGCAGCGGTTTGCGCGAGCAGGTGGTCGATGCCATGACCACCAACGAAACCCTCTGGTTTCGCGACACCTATCCGTTCGAAGTGCTGAAGAACAAGGTTTTGCCCGAGCAGATCAAGGCCAACCCCGGCCAGCGCCTGCGCATCTGGTCGGCTGCCTGTTCGTCGGGTCAGGAGCCGTACTCGATCTCCATGGCCATCGACGAGTTCGAGCGCAGCAACATCGGCCAGTTGAAGATGGGTGCGCAGATCGTCGCCACCGACCTCTCCGGCTCGATGCTGACCAATTGCAAGACCGGTGAGTACGACAGCCTGGCGATTGCCCGCGGCCTGTCCCAGGAGCGCCTGCAGCGCTACTTCGACGTCAAGGGGCCGGGGCGCTGGGCGGTCAAGGCGCCGATCCGCAGCCGTGTCGAGTTCCGCTCGTTCAACCTGCTGGACAGTTATGCGAGCCTGGGCAAGTTCGACATCGTGTTCTGTCGCAACGTGCTGATCTACTTCTCGGCCCAGGTCAAGAAGGACATCCTGCTGCGCATTCACGGCACGCTCAAGCCGGGAGGCTACCTGTTCCTGGGTGCTTCTGAAGCGCTCAACGGTTTGCCGGATCACTACCAGATGGTCCAGTGCAGCCCGGGGATCATCTACCAGGCCAAGTAGGCTTTAGCGGCAAGCTTCAAGCGGCAAGAAAGAGAGCCGCTCGCGCGCCGCCTGGCTTTTTCTTGCCGCTTGAAGCTTGCCGCTTGCCGCTCTTTTGCCACTTTTCTGGCATTGCCGCTGGCGGCAAACTCCTCAAAGCCCCGTATTTACGGGGTTTTGTTTTTTGGCATGGCTCTTGCTCTGACACAGTCAACGAAAAACCTTCGAAGGTTTCCACGACATGAGCATCAGCTTCGACAAAGCGCTCGGCATCCACGAAAAGGCATTGGGCTTTCGCGCCCAGCGTGCCGAGGTGCTGGCCAACAACATCGCCAACGCCGACACGCCAAACTACAAGGCGCGCGACATGGACTTCGCTTCGGTGCTGGCGGCGCAGGCCGAGCAGACCAGCAAGGGCCATTTCGCACTGGATCGTACCAACGCCCGGCACATCGAGGCCGAAGGCCTGAGCATGGGCGACGAGACCTTGCAGTACCGCACGCCGATGCAGCCGTCGATCGACCAGAACACCGTCGATGCCCAGCTCGAGCAATCGAGCTATGCGGAAAACGCCGTGGGTTTCCAGGCCAGCTTCACGCTGCTCAACAGTAAATTCAAAGGGCTGGTATCGGCCCTGCGCGGAGAGTAAGTCATGTCCCTCGCCAGTGTCTTCAACATTGCCGGTAGCGGCATGAGCGCCCAGACCACGCGTCTGAATACCGTCGCTTCGAACATCGCCAACGCCGAGACCGTCTCGTCGAGCATCGACCAGACCTACCGCGCCCGTCACCCGGTATTCGCCACCACCTTCCAGCAGGCCCAGGCCGGCGTCAGCCAGTCGCTGTTTCAGGACCAGGACGCTGCCGGCCAGGGCGTGCAGGTGCTCGGCGTGGTCGAGGACCAGAGCAACCTTGAGGCGCGCTACGAGCCGAACCATCCGGCGGCGAACAAGGACGGCTACGTCTACTACCCGAACGTCAACGTGGTGGAAGAGATGGCTGACATGATCTCCGCCAGCCGCTCGTTCCAGACCAACGCCGAGCTGATGAACACGGCCAAATCCATGATGCAGAAGGTCCTGACCCTGGGTCAGTGATAAAGGACTAAGCCAATGGCAAGTGTTAATGACCCAACAGCCGGCGTAAGCCTGAACGACGTCATCAAGGCGTCGGGCAAGAAAAACAGCGAAACCAGCGCCAACAGCGCCGCCGGTATCGCCTCGGCCACCAACAGCAAGACCGGCGCCAACAAGCAGGCACTGGGCAAGGACGCGTTCCTGCAGTTGCTGGTGACCCAGATGCAGCACCAGAACCCGCTCGATCCGCAGGACAACAGCGAATTCGTGGCCCAGCTGGCGCAGTTCAGCAGCCTGGAAGGCATCACCTCGCTGAACGAGTCGGTGACCGCGATTTCCGGCAACTACAAGTCCTCGCAGGCACTGCAGGCCTCGTCGCTGGTCGGTCGCTCGGTGATCGCCCAGACCGACAAGGCCGTGGTCGACACCACCAAGAGCTTCAACGGTTCGGTGGTGGTCCCGCAGGCGCTCAGCAATGCCACCGTCACCATTACCGACAAGGATGGCAAGCTGGTCAAGACCATCGACATGGGGGCGCAGAAGGCTGGCAATGCCGCTTTCGTCTGGGACGGTACCAACGACAAGGGCGAGAAAGTCGACCCGGGTACCTACACCTTTGCCGCCAAGACCACCGTCGAAGGCAAGCAGCTGGACATGTACACCATGCTGCCGGCCACCGTCAGCAGCGTCACCATCAGTCAGACTGGCGGCGAGATGATGCTCAATCTCGCCGGCCTGGGCAGTATTGCCCTGTCCAAAGTCCAAACCATCGGTATATAGAGCCGGCTAACGCGGCACAAGGAGTGAAAGATGTCATTCAATATCGGCCTTAGCGGTCTCTATGCAGCCAACAAGCAACTGGACGTGACCGGCAACAACATCGCCAACGTCGCCACCACCGGTTTCAAATCGTCGCGCGCAGAATTCGCCGACGTCTACTCGGCCAACAAGCTCGGCGTCGGTACCAACAACATCGGTAACGGTGTGCGCCTGGCCGCGGTATCGCAGCAGTTCACCAATGGCGATATCACCAACACCGGCAACGTGCTGGACATGGGTATCCAGGGTCAGGGCTTCTTCGTGCTGAGCGACAACGGTGCGCTCAGCTACACCCGTGCCGGTGCCTTCCAGACCAACAAGGACAACTATGTCGTCACTGCTGACGGCCTGCGCCTGCGCGGCTACGGCGTTGATGAAAACGGCAAGATCATCAATGGCGTGCTGACCGACCTTAAGATCGACACCTCGGCGCTGGCGCCAAAGAGCACCACCGCGATCGATCAGGGCCTGAACCTGAACTCGTCGGACAAGGTCATTCCGGCGACCACCACCTTCAGCCCGACCGACGAAAACAGCTGGAACAAGACCTTCGCCACCAAGATCTACGACAGCCAGGGTAACGAGCACGTCATGGATCAGTACTACGTCAAGACCGGGACCAATACCTGGAAGTCGTACACCCTGATCGATGGCCGCAACCCGCTGAACCCTGCCGAAGAGCCGCCAAAGGCGCTGGAAGGCACCATCGTGTTCAACTCCGACGGTAGCGTCAAGAGCATGACTGCCGGCGCTGCGGGCTCGGGCTACGAAGTGGTCAACAAGGTCTTCAAGCTGACCGGCTGGATTCCTGCCGAGGTGACCAACGCCAGTGCCAAGCCACCGGTCTGGGGTTCCAACGGTTCGGCTGCCAATGCTGGCGGTATCGCCATCGACATGACCGACACCACCTCGTACAACACCCCGACCACGCGCCTGTCGCAAAGCCAGGACGGTTACGCTACCGGTATCCTGTCGAGCCTGAGCATCGACTCCAGCGGCGTGATGTTCGCAAGCTTCAGCAACCAGCAGTCGCGCGCCATCGGCCAGGTCGCGATTGCCAGTTTCGCCAACGAGCAAGGCCTGCAGCCTATGGGTGGTACTCGCTGGACCGAAACCTACTCCTCGGGTATCCCGGGTATCGATGCACCGAAAACCGGTACCCTGGGCGCCATCGCTTCCAACTCGCTGGAGGCGTCCAACGTCAACCTGACCAACGAGCTGGTCGAGCTGATCAAGGCGCAGAGCAACTACCAGGCTAACGCCAAGACCATCTCGACCCAGAGCACCATCATGCAGACCATCATCCAGATGGCCTGATGCGGGTGTAAGGTAGTTGGTATAAACAGACCCCTTTCTCGGAAGGGGTCTTGTATTTCGGGGGTATCGATCATGTTGCAGCGATGGCTGCTGGCGCTGTTTGCCGTGCTGTTGATGAGCCAGGTCTGGGCCGATGCCGCGCCCTGGTATCGCTGGGAAAGCCAGGTCACCGGGCGCCTGGTGTGCGCGCAGTTTTCCCCGGGCGAGGGCTGGAAGCGTTTTGCCGGTCCTTTCAATAACGCGGCCTGCCGCGAGTACTAAGCTTGCCGCTAGCGGCAAACCGGCGCCGTAATTTCGACGGCGCTTTCTCCATGCGAGTCTTCGCGCAGCGCTGAAACCCTTGTTCTATTGGGCTTTTGGGTCTTTTGCAAAAGTTGGTTTGAAACTTGCTACAGGCACTGCAGAGCAGCGGCGGACGGCAAGTGTTCGCCAGCGCAGCGGAGGATGACTGTGGACAAGATGCTATACGTGGCCATGACCGGCGCCAGCCAGAATGCGCTGGCGCAAAAGGCCCATGCCAACAACCTGGCGAACATTTCTACCAGCGGTTTTCAGCGCGACCTGGAGCAGGCGCGTTCGATGCCGGTGTTTGGTGACAGCTTTCCGGCGCGGGCCTACGCCATGACCGAGCGCCCGGCCACCGATTTCAGCCCGGGCTCGATGCAAGAGACCGGCCGTGACCTGGACATCGCCATCGGCGGCGACGGCTTCATCGCCGTGCAGGCCCCGGATGGCAGTGAAGCCTATGTGCGCACCGCCAGCCTCAACATCGACGGCCTGGGTGTGCTGCGCGCCGGCAACGGCATGCCGGTGATGGGCAATGGCGGGCCGATTGCCGTGCCGCCAGAGCAGAAGGTCGAGATCGGCCAGGATGGCACCATCAGCATCCGCGCCATGGGCGAAGGCCCGCGGGTCATGGCCGAGGTCGACCGCATCAAGCTGGTCAATCCGGACCTCAAGACCATGACCAAGGGCCTGGACGGCATGATCCACACCAAGAGCGGCCAGCCCGCGCCTGCCGACGCCAACGTCCAGGTGGTTTCCGGTTTCCTGGAGTCAAGCAACGTCAATGCGGTCGAGGAAATGACCTCGGTGCTGGCGCTGTCCCGTCAATTCGAACTGCACATCAAGATGATGACCACGGCCAAGGAAGGCGACGAAGCCATGGCTCGGGTTTTGCAGATCGGCTAATTACACAGACGTAGCGCCGTAAAACAGGCGCGCGAGGAGAACAGCATGCTTCCGGCTCTTTGGGTCAGTAAAACCGGTTTGTCCGCCCAGGACACCAACCTGACGACCATTTCCAACAACCTGGCCAACGTCTCGACCACCGGCTTCAAACGTGATCGCGCCGAGTTTCAGGACCTGCTCTACCAGATCAAGCGTCAGCCAGGCGCCCAGTCGACCCAGGACAGCGAGCTGCCGTCGGGTCTGCAAGTGGGTACCGGTGTGCGCATTGTCGGCACTCAGAAAAACTTCAGCACCGGCAGCCTGCAGACCACCGAGAACCCGCTGGACATGGCGGTAAACGGTCGTGGCTTCTTCCAGATCCTGCAGCCGGACGGCACGGTTTCGTACACCCGCGACGGTACCTTCCACCTGAACTCCGACGGCCAGATCGTCACCGCCAACGGCTTTGCCCTGGAGCCTGCGATTGTCGTGCCGCCAGAGGCGCAGACCTTCACCGTTGGCCAGGATGGCACCGTGTCGATCACCACTGCTGGCAACCCGGCGGCGCAGATCATCGGCAACATCCAGACCGCCGACTTCATCAACCCGGCCGGCCTGCAGGCCATGGGCGGCAACCTGTTCCTGGAAACCGCCGCCAGCGGCGCGCCGCAGATCGGTACCCCGGGCCTCAACGGTTTTGGCGTGATGCAGCAGCAAACCCTGGAAAACTCCAACGTCAGCACCGTTGAAGAGCTGGTCAACATGATCACCACCCAGCGGGCCTACGAAATGAACTCCAAGGTCATTTCCACCGCCGACCAGATGCTCTCGTACGTTACCCAGAACCTGTAAGTGAAGTCTTCGAGGTCGCTTGAACGGCGCCTGTTACACCGTGAGGTCAGAGTCATGAGTCGTTTGTTATCCGTGCTTGCCCTGAGTGGGATCGCCTTGCTGGCCGGCTGCGTCGCGCCGACGCCCAAGCCCAACGATCCTTACTACGCGCCGGTATTGCCGCGCACGCCATTGCCGGCGGCGGCCAACAACGGCTCGATCTACCAGGCCGGTTTCGACCAGAACCTGTACAGCGACCGCAAGGCTTTCAGGGTGGGTGACATCATCACCATTACCCTCAACGAGCGCACCCAGGCGAGCAAGAACGCCAACTCGCAGATTGCCAAGAACAGCAAGGCCGATATCGGCCTGACCTCGTTGTTTGGCGGTGGTTTGACCACCAATAATCCATTTGGTGATGGCGATCTGAGCCTCAGTGCCGGCTACAGCGGCGACCGTGCAACCAAGGGCGACAGCAAGGCGGCTCAGGGCAATACCCTGACCGGCTCGATCACTGTCACCGTGGCCGACGTGTTGCCCAACGGCATCATTGCCGTGCGCGGCGAGAAGTGGCTGACCCTCAACACCGGTGATGAGCTGGTACGTATCGCCGGGATGATCCGTGCCGATGACATCGCCACCGACAACACCGTGCCTTCTACCCGTGTTGCCGATGCGCGCATCACCTATTCGGGTACCGGCTCGTTTGCCGACGCCAGCCAGCCTGGTTGGTTTGACCGGTTCTTCATCAGCCCGCTTTGGCCTTTCTAGGTTCGGATGACCATGTTCAACTTCAAGCAGCTGATTGCCGCTACGATTCTGCTGTCTACAGCGTTCGCCGTGCAGGCCGAGCGTCTGAAGGACATCGCCAGCATTTCCGGCGTGCGCACCAACCAGCTGATCGGCTACGGCCTGGTGGTGGGGCTCAACGGCACGGGTGACCAGACCACCCAGACGCCGTTCACCCTGCAGACCTTCAACAACATGCTCTCGCAGTTCGGCATCAAGGTGCCGCCAGGCTCGGGCAACGTGCAGCTGAAAAACGTTGCCGCGGTGTCGGTGCATGCCGACCTGCCGGCGTTCGCCAAGCCGGGGCAGGTGGTGGATATCACCGTCTCCTCGATCGGCAACTCCAAGAGCCTGCGCGGCGGCAGCCTGCTGATGACTCCGCTCAAGGGTATCGATGGCAACGTCTACGCCATTGCCCAGGGCAACCTGGTGGTCGGCGGTTTCGATGCCGAAGGCCGCGACGGCTCGAAGATTACCGTCAACGTGCCGTCGGCCGGTCGCATCCCCGGTGGTGCTTCGGTCGAGCGCGCCGTGCCCAGTGGTTTCAACCAGGGCAACAGCCTGACCCTGAACCTTAATCGCCCGGACTTCACCACCGCCAAGCGCATCGTCGACAAGGTCAACGAGCTGCTCGGCCCGGGTGTGGCCCAGGCCCTGGACGGTGGTTCGGTACGGGTTACCGCGCCGCTCGATCCAAGCCAGCGGGTCGACTACCTGTCGATTCTCGAGAACCTTGAGATCGATCCGGGCCAGGCTGTGGCCAAGGTCATCATCAATTCGCGTACCGGTACCATCGTCATTGGCCAGAACGTCAAGGTGTCGCCGGCGGCGGTCACCCACGGCAGCCTGACCGTGACCATTACCGAAGACCCGATCGTCAGCCAGCCGGGGCCGTTCTCCAATGGCGAGACTGCCGTGGTGCCGCGCTCACGGGTCAATGCCGAGCAGGAAGCCAAGCCGATGTTCAAGTTCGGCCCCGGTACCACCCTGGATGAAATCGTCCGTGCGGTGAACCAGGTGGGCGCCGCGCCCGGCGACCTGATGGCGATCCTCGAAGCCCTGAAACAGGCCGGCGCCCTGCAAGCCGACCTGATCGTGATCTGAGGGGGCTGGCCATGGATATGCCTAAAAGTGCTTTCAATGCCGCCGACAGTGGTGCCTACACCGACCTCAATCGCCTGAACTCGCTGAAGGTCGGTGATCGCGACAGCGATGCCAACCTGCGCAAGGTGGCCCAGGAATTCGAGTCGCTGTTTCTCAACGAGATGCTCAAGTCGATGCGCTCGGCCAGCGATGTACTGGCCAAGGACAACCCGCTCAACACCGAGACCACCAAGCAGTACCAGCAGATGTACGACCAGCAGCTGGCGGTGAGCATGTCCCGCGAGGGCGGCGGTATCGGCCTGCAGGAAGTGCTGATGCGCCAGCTGTCCAAGCAGAAGGCCAGCGCTGCGAGCAACAACAGCCCGTTCCCGCGCGTGGATATCCAGCAGCGGCCGTTGTGGGCAAGCAAGGTCGCCGAGCCTGCGCGCAGCGAAGAAACCGCCGTCACCCGCAACGACATGGCGGCGCTCAACTCGCGGCGCCTGGCGCTGCCGGGCAAACTCACCGATCGCCTGCTGGCCGGCATCGTGCCGTCCGCCGGTGCCGTCGCTGCCACCACCAACACCGCAGCCTTGCCGCAACGCACCACGGCCATGACCGATGCCGTGGTCAAGGGTGACTGGCAGTCGGCACAGAGCTTTGCCGCGCCGGGTTCGATGCGCATTTATGGCCGCGCCGTGGCCCAGCCGCCGCTGGCGCCGGCCAAGCGCGCATTCGGCTCGTCGGATGAATTCGTTGCCACCATGCTGCCAATGGCCGAGCAGGCTGCCAAGCGCATCGGTATCGATCCACGCTACCTGGTGGCCCAGGCGGCGCTGGAAACCGGTTGGGGCAAATCGGTCATGCGCCAGGCCGATGGCAGCAGCAGTCACAACCTGTTTGGCATCAAGGCTACCGGCAACTGGCAGGGCGGCCAGGCGCGGGCGATCACCAGCGAGTTTCGTGACGGTCAGTTCGTCAAGGAGACAGCGGCGTTCCGTTCCTACGATTCCTACCAGGACAGCTTCCACGACCTGGTCAGCCTGCTACAGAACAACGCGCGCTATAAAGAAGCGGTCAAGGCTGCCGATAAACCGGAACAGTTTGTACGCGAGCTGCAGAAAGCCGGATATGCAACCGACCCGGATTACGCGAGCAAGATTTCGCAGATCGCCAAACAGATGAAATCGTACGAAAGCTACGCAGCGATTGGCACTACAACGAAACTATAAGGTTTGAACCATGGCGAGTTTGATCAACATCGGGATGTCGGGGCTCAACGCCAACCAGGCGGGCCTGCACACCACGGGTAACAACATTGCCAATGCCGATGTTGCCGGTTATTCGCGCCAGCAGAATGTGCAGCGGTCCAACGGCGCGCAGCAGGTTGGCGGTGTGTTCATCGGCACCGGCACGACCCTCTCCGATGTGCGTCGGGTGTACAACGCCTACCTTGAAAACCAGTTGCGTACCACCACCTCGCTGAGCAGCGATGCCGCCTCGTACCTGAAGCAGGTCGGGCCGATCGACCAGATGCTGTCGGGCGCCGACACGGGAATCACGGGTGCCTTGAAGAGCTTCTTCAGTGCCTTGCAGAGCGCTGCTGCCAAGCCCAATGAAGATGCCTCGCGTCAGCTGCTGCTGACCAGCGCGCAATCGCTGAGCAAGCGCTTCAACACCATCGCCAGCCAGCTCAACGAGCAGAACAGCAACATCAATGGCAACCTCGCTTCGATGGCCGACCAGGTCAACAAGCTGACGGCAACCATTGCCCAGTACAACGATCAGATCTCCAAGGTGGCGGTGGTGCAGGGCACCCCCAACGACCTGCTCGATCAACGCAACGAGGCGGTACGTCAGCTCTCCGAGCTGGTCGGTACCCAGGTGGTCGAGCGCGAAGGCAACCTCGATATCTACCTGGAAAACGGCCAGCCGCTGGTGTTGGGTAAAACCACCAACAACCTCGAGACCGCGCCGAGCAAGACCGACCCGACCCGATTTGTCGTGCAGCTCAACCGTGGCAGCACCACCATGGACGTTACCTCGAGCCTTCGCGGTGGCGAGATCGGCGGCCTGCTGCGCTATCGCAGCGAAGTGCTCGACCCGTCGCTGAACGAGCTGGGGCGCGTGGCCCTGGTCATGGCCGACCGGATCAACAGCCAGCTGGCCCAGGGTATCGACAAGAACGGCGAGTTCGGCGCGGCCCTGTTCAACAACATCAACAGCCCCGAACTGATCAGCCAGCGCAGCATTGCCCAGGCGGGCAACAGCGCAGGCTCCGGCAACCTCGATGTGACCATCAAGGACACCGGCAAGCTGAGCACCAGCGACTATCAGGTGACCTTCACCAGCGCCACGGGTTACAGCGTCAAGAAGCTGCCGGAGGGCAGCGTGGTCGGTTCCTATGATCTCAATGACGATCCGGCACCGGTCATCGACGGTTTCAGCCTCAACCTCAATGGCGGCGCGCTGCAGGCCGGTGACACCTTCAAGATCACCCCGACACGTAATGCCGCGACCAACCTGGACACCGTCCTTACCGACCCCAAGCGCCTGGCGCTGGCATCGCCGCTGACGTCTACCAGTGGTGCCGGCAACCAGGGCACCGGGATCATCGGACAGCCCAACCTGACCTCGACCCTGGACATCTACGACCCGGCCCAGCGCCTGGATCTGCAGAATGGCCTGAAGTACTCGACCCCGGTCAAGCTGGTGTTCGGTGACGAAAAGGCCAACCCGCAGACCTACAAGCTGCTCGATGCCAAGGGCGGTACCCTGGGTAGCGGCACCATTATTCCCGGTCAGGAAAACAAACTGCAGTTCTCGGTGCCGATGGTCGATTCCACCGGCGCGCCGATCAAGGATGCCAGCGGCAACCAGAAGTCCTTCACCTTCGAGATGAGCGTCTCGGGTGCACCCAAGCAGGGTGACAACTACACCATCGGCATGACCGGCTCGGGTTCGGACAACAACCGCAACGGCCAGGCGCTGATCGACCTGCAGACCAAAGGTACGGTTGAAGTCGGCGCCAACGGCAAGGGCATCAGCCTCACCGACGCCTATGGCAAGCTGGTGGAAAACGTCGGCGGCAAGACCGCCCAGGCGCAGATGGACGTCGACTCTACCGGCGCCCTGCATGAGTCGGCCCGGGGCGCGCGCGATTCGCTGTCGGGCGTACAGCTCGACGAAGAAGCCGGCAACCTGATCAAGTACCAGCAGTACTACACGGCCTCGTCGCAAATCATTAAAGCGGCGCAGGAAATTTTCTCCACGCTGATCAACGCCCTTTAAGGAGTGGTAGACCGTGCGTATTTCTACTTCCCAGTTTTACGAAACCAGCTCCGCGAACTATCAGCGCAACTTTTCCAACGTGGTCAAGACCGGCCAGCAGGCCAGCGACAACATTCGTGTGCGTACCGCTGCCGATGATCCGGTAGGGGCTGCGCGCCTGCTGCAACTGCAACAGCAGAGCAACCTGATCGACCAGTACGATGGCAACATCACCAACGTGCGCAACAGCCTGGGCACCTCCGAGTCGACCCTCAACGGCATTACCAACATCCTGGCGCGGGTCAAGGAACTGGCCATCAGCGCCGGCAGCGGTGGCTACACCGACGCCGACCGCAAGGCCGATGCCCAGGAACTGACCCAGCTCGAAGAGCAGCTCTACAGCCTGATGAACAGCCGTGACGAGAACGGCAAATACCTGTTCTCCGGCTCCCGTGGCGACACCCCGCCCTACGTGCGTAATGCCGATGGTACCTACACCTACCAGGGCGACCAGAGCACCCTGAGCCTGCAGGTCGGTGACATGCTCACCATGGCTACCAACGAGAGTGGCTACAGTGTGTTCGAACAGGCGCTGAACACCAGCCGCAGCCAGACCAAGCTGACCTCGCCGGCCGTGGATGACGGCCGTGTCAGTCTGTCCAATGGCCAGGTCTCGGGCAGCACCCAGTACAACGATCGTTTCCGTGGTGGCGAGCCGTACACCATCACCTTCACCAGCAGCACGCAGTTCAAGATCACTGACGCAGCCAACAACGACGTGACCCTGGAAGCCACCGGTGAAGGCGCCTTCGACCCGAAAAAGCCGGCCAACATCACCTTCCGTGGTGTCGAGATGCGCCTGGACATCAACCTGACGGATGCCGACAAGGCCAACCCGGACGCGGTCATCGCCGGTCACAGCTTCTCGCTAAGCTCCAAACCCGACGAAGTCAGTGGCTCGCGCAGCGCCGGCAATACCTCGTCATCGCAGATCACCGGAGCCAAGATTACCGACCAGACGGCGTACCACAATGCCTTTCCTGGCGGTGGCGCGATCATCAAGTTCACCAGTGCCTCGGCCTATGAAGTGTATGCCCAGCCAATGGGGCCGGATGCGCGCCCGGTGGCCACTGGCAACCTGACCGGTACCCCGGCGACCAAGGCCAATATTGCCGGTGTCGACTTCGACTTCTCGGCAGTGCCGGCTAGCGGCGACCAGTTCTCGGTCAAGGTCGATACCCATCAGACCCAGAATATCCTCGACACCATCTCGGAGTTTCGCAAGGCGCTTGAATTGCCGGTCGACAACAACCTGGCGGCGCGGCAGAAATACCAGGGGGCTTTGCAGTCGGCCATCGGTAACCTGGAAAGCGGCGCCAACAAGGTTGCCGAGGCGATCAGCTCGATCGGTGCCCGGGGTGCCGCCCTGGACGTCCAGGCCGATACCAACGAAAGCCTGAAGATGGCCAATACCAAGACCCAGAGTTCGATCCGCGACGCCGATCCGGCCGATGTGCTGATCCGCCTGAACCTGCAGCAGACAATGCTGCAGGCGTCGCAATTGGCGTTCACCAAGATCTCCTCGCTGAGCCTGTTCAACCGGCTCTGATACATCTTTGCGCAACATCACCGGGTGATGCCCCCTGCCGGCATCACCCGGAACCCTCTCCAGGCCTACCACTATGATCGAACAACCCCTCGTCAGCATCGCCATTCCTGCCTTCAACCCCGAGTTCTTCAGTCGCGCGCTGCTCAGTGCCATCTCCCAGAGCTACACCAACCTCGAGGTCATCGTTTGCGACGACAGTCAGGGGGACGAGATCAAGGCCATTTTCGATGAGAGGGTTGCGCAGGCAAGCTGCGAACTGCGCTATTCGCGCAACCCCGCGACCCTGGGCTTTGCCGGTAACCTGCTGCAATGCCTGGAGCACTCCCGGGGCGAGTTCATCAAGTTTCTTTGTGACGACGACTGGTTGATCGAAAACTGCATCGAGCAACAGGCGCGGATCATGGCCGATTGCCCCGAGGTCAACATGGTGGTCAACCACCGGCTGATCTGCGCGGCGGACGAGACGCTGTTGCCGCCGCGGCCGGCCAACTGCGTGATTGCCCCTTGCAGCGCGATCCTCAACGGCGGTGACATGCTCGATGCGGTCACCAGCAAGGTTCCCAACCTGTTTGGCGGCATCAGTCACATGCTCATGCGCCGGGCTGCGGTAGAGCAGTACCTACCGCAGTTGGTGCAGCAGGGCGCAGGGTTCGTTGCGCGCCTGGACATGGCGCTGTACATGTGCCTGTTGCGCCGTGGGCACCTGGCCTACCTGTCTAACATGCTCAGTATCGAGCGGGTCCATGCCGGACGTCTGAGCCATCAGGCCGGCATCACCCTTGCACACAAGACCGAGAGCGAATGGTTGCAGCAGATGCTCGCCGCCAACACCGGCGAAGCGCCGCCGGCCACCGGCTGGATTCGCTACGTGGCGCTTGAGGATTTTCGCCCAGGCGAGACGCTGGAGTGGGACGAATATGAACTGACCCGGTTGTACGCCGGGCAGATGGGCCACTATCAGCAGCAAGTCGGTACCCACAGCCTGAGCTTTGCCGAGCTCTATGCCGAGTGGCTTGAGTGCCGCACTTTGTCGCCCGCGCAGATCAGCCTGCTGCCCAAACGGATCGAGCAATGGCCACGACAACCGCGCATCGTTGCTGTGGTGTTCGATCCACGGGGCGAGGCGATGCCGTTGAAGTCGACACTCGACAGCCTGGCCGCCCAGTCTTATGCGCCGCATCAGGTCTGGGTGCTTGGCACTCAAGAGCCGCCTGCGAGTGATGCGGGTGTCGAGTACAGCGCTTTGCGTGGCAATGGTTTTGAACAGCTCAATGCGCGGATCGCCAGGGCCGAATCGGCAGACTGGGTGTTGCTGCTACGCGCCGGTGATCGCCTGCATCCTCATGCCCTGGTGATCATGGCCGAGCGCCTGGCCTTGCACACGGACCGGTTGTGCCTGTACACCGATGAGGGCAGTGACGATAACCTGCAGGTTGGCCAGCCGATCTTCAAACCCGACTTCAACCTCGATCTGATGCGCAGCTTCCCCTACGTCGGACGAATGCTGGCCTTCGAGCGGACCCGGCTGTTGGAGCTGGGCGGCTTCACGGCTGATTATGACGTCCTGGCGCCGCAAGATCTGCTCTGGCGGATGGTTGAAAGCCATGGTTTGCAGGTGGTCGAGCACGTCGCCGAACTGCTGGTGCAAAGTCAGTACAGCTATTCCAGCTGGCAGTCCGAGCCGGCCTGCCTGGCCCAGGCACCACGCGTATTGCAGGCGCACCTGCAGCGCCTGGGTATCGAGGCCGAGCTGGTATCGGCCGAAAACAGCATGTTGACCCGAGTGCTGTACCAGCACGCTGATACGCCCGCGGTGTCGATCATCATCGTGGCCGGGCAAGACCTGCAGGCGCTTCGGCGCTGTGTCGAATCGATTTTCGAACACACCGCCTACCGCAACTATGAAGTACTGATCGCCACCAAGGGTGACGAGCCTCAGGATCTGCAGTCCTGGCTTGCTGCGATGCGGCAACTGGGCAGCGATCAGTTGCACATTGTCCAGTCCGAGGACAGCGCCGGGCAGCAACTGATCAACCAGGCCGCCGAGCAGGCGCGAGGCAGCTATCTGTTGCTGGTCGACCCTGGCTGCCTGATGTTCGATGGCCAGTGGCTGAGCGAATTGATGCGCCAGGGCCAGCGTCCGGAAGTCGGCATTGTCGGTCCGAAGATGTGTAGCAGCGCCGGCATGGTGGTCAATGCCGGGCTGCTGCTGGGTGTGCATGGCCTGGCGGGAAGCCCGTTCTACGGTCAGCCGGTCGATGCCGGTGGTTACATGAACCGCTTGCTTGCGGTACAGAACCTCAGCGCTGTCAGCGCCCATTGCCTGCTGGTGCGGCGCGACCTGTTCGATGCGCTGGGTGGTCTGGATGTCCAGGCATTCAGCGTTGAGTTGCTCGACGCCGATTTCTGCCTGCGTGCGCGTGAGCAGGGTTACCTGGTGGTCTGGACACCGTTTTCGATGGTGGCGCGCCTGCCAGTCGAGCAGGTTGTCGACACCAAGGCGATAGAACGGGACCAACGCGCCTTCTACCAGCGCTGGCTGCCCCTGGTGGCCAACGATCCGGCCTACAACCGCAACCTTAGCCTGAAGCTGTCCAGCTACAATCTGGAACCGGGTTTGCGTAGTGGTTGGGACCCGTTCATCAGCCGGCCATTGCCCTATGTGCTGGCGTTGCCGGTCAACACCACGGCGGTTGGGCATTACCGGGTGGTGCAGCCATTTACCGAGCTGGAGCGGGCCGGCTGGATCCAGGGTCAGCTGGATTACGCCACGCCCAACACTATCGAAATGGAGCGTTGCAAGCCGGACTCGATCATCCTGCAGTGCCGTTACATGGCCAGTACCATTCGGGATATCGAGCGGGTCAAAACCTTTTCCAGTGCGCGGCGAATCTACGAGATCGACGACTACATCATCGACGTGCCGAAAAAGAATGCGCACAGCCGCAACATGCCGCAGAACATGCGCGAACTGGTGAGCCGCGGCATTTCCCTGTGCGACCGTGTGGTGGTGTCGACCCAGCCGCTGGCTGATGCGCTGTCGAGCATGCACCATGATATCCGGGTGGTGCCGAACATGCTGGCGATGCACATGTGGAGCGACCTCAAGAGCCATCGACAAACTACCCTCAAGCCGCGTGTCGGCTGGGCTGGGGGCACCAGCCATCAAGGTGACCTGGAGCTGCTGGCCGAGGTGGTCCGGGAGCTTGCCGACGAGGTCGACTGGGTGTTCTTTGGTATGTGCCCGGAGGTGCTCAGGCCCTACGTCAAGGAGTACCACACCGGCATTGCCATGTCGCTCTATCCGCAGAAGCTGGCGAGCCTGAACCTGGATCTGGCGCTGGCACCGCTGGAAACCAACCTGTTCAACGACTGCAAGAGCAACCTGCGCTTGCTCGAGTATGGCGCCTGCGGCTTCCCCGTGGTGTGTTCCGATACCAAGGCTTATCAGGGCTACCTGCCATGCACGCGGGTGGCAGGCAACTCGACGCAGGCCTGGCTGGAAGCGATCCGCATGCATCTGGACGATCCCCAGGCCAGTTATCGCCAGGGCGATGCCCTGCGCGAAGTGGTGCTGCGCGACTTCATGCTGACACCCGACAAGCTTCAGCACTGGGCTAACGCCTGGTTGGCCGATTAACGACAGTGGCCGGCCTTGATGCTGGCCATGACAGATAACATGAGAACTAGGTGCACTATGGGCGAACAAGCAATCGGTTGTGCAGCGCTGCTCGATGACGTCACCGTCGTCTTGCTGGGTCAGGACGAGCCTGGCTATTCAGGGCGCGCCGCTCACTATTACCAGGCGCGCTTTGCACACCTGCAGACACTCGCAGCGCCGGCGTCGCAAACGTCGGTCGGTGACTGGTCCGAGCAGGTGCTGCAGACCCTGGAGCAGGTCGATACCGCGTTTGCGGTGCTGACCCTGGAGTGTGATTTCCTCCTGACCGATGGCATCGCTGCGGCGGTGGAAGCCTTGCAAGGCGACGCCGATTACGTAATGGCTCAAGGTTACTCGCTGGGTTACCAGCCTGGTAATGGCGACGTGGACTACTACAAGATCGGCTCTGCGCCCAAGGCTCAGTTGCATGCCAGCAACGCCCTGGGGCGTATTGCCGTGCATGCCGAGTACGGTTTGCAGGCGTGGCGGGCAGTGATCAGGACCGAGGTGTTGAAAACCGCGGTGCGCAGCGTGCCGGCGAACCTGTCGTTCGATAGCTGGTGTGTGGCGGTTTCCTATGGGCTGCTGGCCCAGGGCGCATCGCGGCTGCTGGCGCACACCAGTGCGATGGTCGAATTCCGTCCCTGGAGTCTTTCCGAGCAGGCTCGCGAAGAGTTGCTGAGCCAGGCTGTGCGCCAGCTCCAGCACTGGGATGGCGAGCAGGCAGCGGTATTTGCCAGTGCCAGGGGCTTCGAAGTCCTCAATGCCTTCGTGCGCAATACCCACTCGCGCTGTGAGGCGCCATTGCTGTTCACTTCGCGCTGGGACAGCCTGTCGTCCGAACCACAAGTGACGTTCGAGCCAACCCAGTTTGTCGATATGCCGTACTACAACGGCAGCGTGTTCGGTCAGTTGCGCTCGAGCGAGTTCATGGTCCATGCCTGGCCCGCCGGACAGCTTCACAGCCGGGCGCTGGAAGGTACCTGGGTACGGCAGCAAGCATTGCTTGCCGAGCATCCCAACGATACCGCCGAGAGCCTCATGGCCCGCTACTGGCAGGCCTTTGCACTGGGTGTGTTCAACCCGCAGGTTTGCCAGCGCCTGCTGGCAGGCCTGGGCGAGCAGGACCAGGGGCTGCGCCGCGACCTTGGCACCTGGCTGGAGCAGCTCCAATTGCTGCCGGCTACCGCTGTGCAGACGCAGCTGGCGAGCACGCCTTCGGGCAAGGTGCTGGCGGCAATCGCTGCGGCCACCCCGGACAGCGCCGCCCGCGAGCGCATTTTTGCCCACCTGGGGAAAACCCCGGCGCCGCAGACAGCCTTTGTGGTGATCGATCTTGCGGACGATAACGCAGGTTTGCAGGATACCTTCGACAGCCTGGTCGCCAGCGGTTTGCGCAACTTCAAGATTGTCGTGCTCAAGGCCGGCGAACTGCCGGCCATCACCACGTCCCGGGATGCCCTGCACTTTATCAAGGTTACGCCGGCCAACATGGTTGCGCACCTGAACCAGGTGGTACGCCAGCTTTCCAGCGAATGGCTGTTGATGTTGCAGGCGGGCGATGTACTGGCTACCGGCGGCTTGTTGCGTTTGCAGGTCGAGCTGCCTGGCGCCCAGGCGTGCCATGCGATCTGCGCCAACGAAGTTCAGCGCGACAGCGACGGGCGCCTGCTCAGTGTCGTACGTCCTGGTTGCGACCTGGACCTGCTGCGCAGTCGTCCTGACCTGATGGCCCGGCATTGGCTGGTGCGTCGCCAGGCCGTTGTCGACCTGGGCGGTTACAGCGAAGACTGTGCGCAAGCGCTGGAATTCGATCTGCTCCTGCGTCTGGTCGAAGCCAGCGGTATCAGCGGCATGGCCCACCTGGACGAGTACCTGGTGATCGGCCAGCAAGCGCCGGAGTCGATGGCTGGTCAAGCCCTGACCACCCTCAAGCGTCATTTGAACGTGCTGGGTTACCGTGGCCAGGTCAACGAAAGTACCGACGGTACCTTCCAGGTTGACTTCCGTCATCCGCAGACCCCGCAAGTGAGCATTGTGCTGGTTGCCGATTCCGATCTCGAGCAGCTCAAAGTAAGCCTGGCAAGCGTGGTCCAGCGTACTCGCTATGCCCGTTACGAGGTGATCGTCACCTGCGAGGCGGCCAATGCCGAGGCGGTAGCCGCAGGCCTTGCCACGGTGCAGGGGCTGGGATCGCGGGTGCGCTTGTTTGCCTGTGAGTCGTCGGTGCGGGCACAGATGGTCAACCAGGCTGCGGCCCAGGCCCAGGGGCAGTACCTGGTGCTGATGTCGAGCCGCAGCGAGGTAGTGTCACCGGCCTGGATCGAGTCTCTGCTCAACCAGGCTCAGCGCCCTGAAGTGGGAGTTGTCGGTTGCCAGATGTTCGATCGCGATGGCGTCATCAGTCATGCCGGTTACGAGCTGCTCGGCAGTGGCCTGGTACGCAATGCCCGGCAGGGTGCTTCGCGTGTGCGAGTGACATTGCCCGGGCTGGAAGCGGTAAGAGGTTGCCAGGCGGTGTCGGCCGACTGCCTGATGGTGGGCAAGGCGTTGTTCGAGCAGTGTGCCGGGCTGGATGAACAGCTTGCGGGTGGTACCGATGTCGACCTGTGCCTGAAGGCTGCACAAGCCGGTTTGCTGGCGATCTGCGTACCCCAGGCGCAAGTGCTTAACATCGCCGTGCCATTGCCTGCGCGGGAACAGTGTGAAGCGCTGGTCCAGCGCTGGCCGGCAGCCTTCAGCACCCGTGTTGTAGTCGATGTCGAGCATGGCGTTGACGTTTCGCGTGTAGTAGTGGCCGGTGGCAACGGCGTGCTGGAGTGGTTGCCTTAACAGGCCTCTGGCGCGAAATATGCAAAGCCGGGCGCAATGCCCGGCTTTTTCATGCCTGCGATTCGCTAAGCCCCCGTGTCTACAGCCTTGTGCTCCTGCACTGGCAGGGGGTCGATGGCAGATTATTGACAGTTCGCCTTGCAGGTCACCGCCGTTGCCTGGGCAACCTGTCCTTGGCTGTCGGGTTTCCAACCAATTCTGGAGTTTGAAGATGTCGAATACCCTGGGCGTTGATGGGTATAGGCTTGAGCAGGCGATGGCTCGCTTGCAGCTGATCTATACCAAGCCGGCGCATCCCTACTATATTGCGGCGCCGGATTACCGGGAGACGTCTTCAGGAGTCTGCACGCTTCATTACCTGTGCCACGCGTTGAACCTGAGCGGCCGCGAGGCCTATATTTGCGGCGGCAAGGTGGTCAACCCCGAGCTGAAAACGCCACTGCTCGACCAGGCGACCGCCGATCGCCATATCGCCAGCGGCAAGGTGCCCATTACGGTCTATCCGGAAGTCACCAGCGGCAACCCGCTCAGCGGCAAAGTAGTCGCACGCTACCTGTTGAACGTCGAGGGCTTCCTGACGGGCAGGGCGATGGAGGAAGAGCCGGACGATCTGCTGTTCTATTACGATGCGCGGATCGCCGCCAAGAAGGGGGTCAGTGTCGCCGACCTGCTGTGCTTCCCGATTATCGATATCTCGCTGTTCAATGCACCTGATCCTAGCGTGCCTCGCCAGGGGCATTACCTGTATCAGAACCGGCATCCTCTGGATCAGGTGGACTATGCCTCGCTGCCGGCAGGCATTCGCCTGCTCAGTGTTGCCAACCCGCTGTCGCTGGTTGAACTGGCCAAGGTCCTGCGCAGTGCCGAAGTGCTATACAGCTATGAATGGTCGATGACCTGTGCCATTGCTGTGCTATGCGGTTGCCCGGTGATCTTCATGGCCGGGCACAGCGTCGATCAGGTGTTTCTCGACGGTATCTTCTTCGGCAGGCAAGGTTTTGCCTTGTCGGATGAAACCGATGCGCTGGAGGTTGCCCGTGCCGGGGTGCAGGGGGCCTTGCAGCGTTACGTCGCGGTCACCGAGCCGTTCTGGCAGCAGCTGGATGTCTTCATTGAAAAAACCCAGGCGGCAGCGCAACAGCAGGCACTGGCGGACAAGCAAGGCATGCTGGCCTGGCTCGAGCAGCGCTGCCCCGAAGAACCGCAACGCGCGGCATTGATGCAGCGCCTGGCCAGCGGCCGCGCGCCGATGCTGGGCGTGCTGGTGCTGGATAGTGACGACGCTGATCAGGCGTTGATGCGTACCCTTGAGAGCCTTGCTCCCGATCAGTGCCTTTATCGCCACCTGCAGGTGGTGACCCTCGGGGCTGCGTCGCCAGCGTCAGACGTGCCGGGTTTATCGGTGCACCACCGGCCGTGCCAGGCAGCGCAGCGTAGCGAGGTCATCAACCGGGTCGTGGCCGACAGCGGCTGCGACTGGTTCATGGTGGTCGAGGCGGGGGTCGAGTTCACCCCTGGCGGTTTGTTGCTGGTGGCCCTGGAGCTTGCCAATGCAGCCGATGCCTGTGTTGCCGCCTACGCTGACGAAGCCATGCGCATGGGCAACGGCTCGTTGGGTATTTCGCTTCGGCCAGACCTGAACCTTGATCTGCTTTTGAGCCTGCCGGCCAGTGTCTCGCCGCACTGGCTGTTGCGAAGTAGCGAGTTCCTGGCGCAAGGCGGCTTCGATACCGGCTGTGGCCAGGCGTTCGAGCTGGAGTACCAGCTGCGCCTGGTCGAGCAGCGCGGCTTGAGTGGTATCGAGCATATCAGTGAGCCGCTGTTGGTCAGCGAAGCGTTGCGCTTCGCTGACTGTGCCAGCGAGCGGGAGGTGGTAGGGCGTCATCTCAAGGCCCGGGGCTATGCTCAGGCGCACGTCGATTCGCACCTGCCTGGCCACTATCGACTGGACTATGGGCATGCCGATCAGCCCATGGTGAGCATTGTGATTTTGCTCGATGGTGCCCTCGAACAGTTCCAGCGCTGCATTGAGGCGCTGTTGCAGCACACCGACTACCCCTGCTACGAGGTCCTGTTGCTCGATCCGGGAAGTGACGAACCGCAAGTGCGCCAATGGTTGCAGGGGATCGAGCAAATCGGTGGCGATCAGTTGCGGGTGCTGTCTTTTGCCCAGGGCCAGTGCCCGGCACTGTTGCGCAATGACGCAGGGCGACTGGCACGCGGTGAGTACCTGCTGTGGCTGGATGCGACAGCGGCGCCGATTGCCAAGGGCTGGTTGCAGCAGTTGCTCAATCACGCCCAGCGTCCGGAGGTCGCAGCCGTGGGCGCCAAGCTGCTGTCGATGAACGGCAGGATTCACCACGCTGGGCTGGTTCTGGGCTTGCGCGGGCCGGTGGGACGGGTATTTGCCGGCTACGCTCACAGCGACTCCGGCTACATGCAGCGGCTCACGGTCGATCAGAATTACTCGGCGCTCAGCGGTGAATGCCTGATGGTACGCCGCGACCTGTTTGTCGAGGCCGGCGGGTTTGACGAGGCGCCTGCACTGGCGCGCTGGATGGACGTCGATCTGTGCTTGCGCCTGCGCCAGGCCGGTTACCTCAACGTCTGGACGCCTCATGCACAACTGTTGATCGACAGGCCGGCAATGGCCGATGCCAGTGTGGAAGAAGAGGACGCCCTGTATGCGCGCTGGTTGCCGGTGCTGGCCCATGATCCGGCCTACAACCGCCATCTGTCGCTGGCCCATGCCGGTGGCTTCAAGGTCGCCAGCCTGCAGTCGACCTGGCAGCCGCCACAGGGGCAGCGAGAGATGCCGGTGCTGGTGGTCCATCCGCTTGATCAGGGTGAACTGGGCTATTCGCGGGTAGTGCGTCCATTCAATGGCTTGAAGGCTGCCGGTTACATCGATGGCCGGGTGTCGCCGGGGTTGACGCCCCTGGTCGAGCTGGAGCGCCTGGCAGCGGATGTAGTGGTGTTCCAGGGTGGGCTGGATGCACCGCGCCTTGAAGTCATGCGGCGGATTCAGGCGTTCTCGCGTGCCTTTACGGTTCTGGAGCTGAGCGACTACCTGCCGGATCTGCCGGTGGGCAGTGCCCGCCGTGAGGGCCTGGGCGAGGATGTGTTCCACAGCCTGCAGCAAGCCCTGGGGTGCGTCGACCGCCTGGTGGTGCCGACGGCGGCGCTGGCACAGGCGTTTGCCGGCCTGCATGGCGATATCCGGGTGGTCGAGACGCGCTTGTCGATCGACGCCTGGCGCCATATAAAGGGGCAGCGCCGAACGGCTGGCCGGCCTCGCCTGGGGTGGGTTGGCAGCAGCGAGCAGGCAAGTGACCTGGAGGTTATCGCGCCCGTTATCAAGGCCTTGGCTGCGGATGTCGAGTGGGTTTTCTTCGGCTTCTGCCCCAATAGCCTGCGGCCCTATGTACACGAGTACCACGAGGGTGTCGAAGTTCAGCAGTACCCACAAAAGCTGGCAGGCTTGAACCTGGACCTCGCTCTGGTGCCGCTGCAGCAGACCCTGTTCAATGTTTGCAGAGGTAACCAGCGTCAACTGGAGTTCGGCGCATGCGCCGTGCCGGTGATCTGTAGCGACATCGGCCAGGAGCAGGACGACTTGCCCGTGTCCCGTGTGCACAACAGCTACGAGCACTGGATCGAGGCTATTGGCCTGCACCTGGTCAATCTTGATGCTGCCCAGCGCCGCGGTGATGAGCTCAGGGATGCCGTTCATCGGTGCTGGATGCTCGACGAGGATCATCTGCAGCGTTGGCGCAGCGCCTGGTTGCCCGCCTGATCCCCAGCTGACCCCGCGTCCACCGCGTTGCCCGAGTCGATCGGCAGCCCGGTGGATGGCGTGCTCGTCCCGTGTCGCCAGCCTCCCGGGGTGCCTTTCGCAGCGTCGATACCCGCCAAACTAGCAATCTTTGATAGTCACAAAGTGCCAATGGCTGACATTTGTGATGGGTAATCTTTGTGCAACAGTGACTTGGCAGTCGAAACGGGCATCTTTAATCTATTGAGTCGTCGGGCGGTACTGGCGGGCGGGGTGCGCGCAGGCTCGCAAGCCCTTGGTTACCAGGTTCCAGTGCCCGTGAAAATCCGCATATCTATCGGGAAGCCACAATGATTGGCATCAAAAGCATTGCGAGTTACGTACCTGTCGAGGGTGTGGACAACTACGCCCAGGGTGCGAAATTCGCCAAGGACCAGGAATTCATTCTCGGCAAGATCGGTTCGACCTTCCTGCCGCGCAAAGACGCAGGCCAGGAAACCTCCGACCTGTGTGTGGAGGCGGTAAAGGCCCTGTTCGCTGCCAATCCGAGCCTGGTGCCTGAGTCCATCGACGCCCTGATTGTCGTTACCCAGAACGGCGACGAAGAAGGTTTGCCGCACACTGCAGCCATCGTCCAGGACAAACTGGGCCTGCCGACCCACGTGGCGGCCTTCGATATTTCCCTGGGCTGCTCGGGCTATGTCTACGGCTTGTATGCCATGAAAGGCTTCATGGAGGCGGCGGGGCTGAAAAACGGTCTGCTGATCACCGCTGACCCTTACTCGAAGATCGTCGACCCTGAAGACCGCAACACCACCATGCTGTTCGGTGATGCTGCGACCGTCACCTGGATGGGCGAGGGCGCCCAATGGCAATTGGGCAAGGCCAAGTTCGGTACTGACGGCGGCGGCGCTGCGCACCTGAAAGTCAGTGACGGGGTGTTCTTCATGAACGGTCGCCAGGTGTTCAACTTTGCCTTGCTCAAGGTGCCGGCGCACCTGCATGAGCTGTTGGGCGAAAGCCAGTTGGCACCGGCTGACATCGACCTGTTCTGTATCCACCAGGGCAGTGCGGCGATTGTCGACGCCGTCGCCCGGCGCTTCGAAGATGACCCGGACAAATTCGTCAAGGACATGGTCGAGACGGGTAACACCGTGTCGTCGAGCATTCCCTTGCTGCTTGAGAAGCACGTGCTCGGTTCGCGCCACCAGCGCGTTGCCTTGAGCGGTTTCGGTGTAGGTCTTTCGTGGGGCTCGGCGATTATCGAGCGCAACGACTGATTTCTGCGCCAGCCTGAAAATAGAGCGCTGCCGGTTGCCCGGTGGCGCTTTTTTTTATCTCCAGCATTTATGGGTAAGTGTTTTTTTGGCGTCAAACCCTTGATTTCATTGGGGTGGCAGGGTGCCATTAAAAAATTTGCAAAAACCCCTAAAGCAACCGCGCCAGACGACGATAACTATTACGAAGGTTCTCTAGGCCACACCCGGCGGATGCCAGGGCCGGAAGCCGCAGTATCCCAAACACGAGGAATTCGTCATGGCATTAACCGTTAACACCAACACTACCTCCCTGGGCGTTCAGAAGAACCTGAACCGCGCTTCCGACGCTCTGAGCACCTCGATGAGCCGTCTGTCCTCCGGCCTGAAAATCAACAGCGCCAAAGACGACGCCGCCGGCCTGCAGATCTCTACCCGTATGACCTCGCAGATCCGCGGTCAGACCATGGCAATCAAAAACGCCAACGACGGTATCTCGATCGCCCAGACCGCTGAAGGCGCGATGCAAGAGCAGGTCAACATCCTGCAGCGTATGCGTGAACTGGCTCTGCAATCGCGAAACGACTCGAACGATTCGACTAACCGTACCTCGCTGGACAACGAGTTCAAGCAGATGTCTGCGGAGCTGACTCGTATCGCCCAGTCCACCCAGCTGAACGGCAAAAACCTGCTGGACGGTTCGGCTAGCACCATGACCTTCCAGGTTGGTTCCAACACTGGCGGCGAAAACCAGATCAGCATCGACCTGAGCGCCAAGTTCCTGGCCAGCGACCTGGGTATCACCAGCGCCATCACCATCGCCGGTAGCGACAGCACCACTGCCCAGACCAACTTCTCGGCTGCCATGGGCGCGATCGACTCCGCTCTGGCGAAGATCGGTACCGCTCGTGCTGACCTGGGTGCGGTGCAGAACCGTATGACCAGCACCATCAACAACCTGCAAAACATCAACGAGAACGCTGAAGCTGCTCGTGGTCGCGTACAAGATACCGACTTCGCCGCTGAAACTGCTCAGATGACCAAGCAGCAAACTCTGCAACAAGCTTCGACTTCGGTTCTGGCCCAGGCCAACCAACTGCCGTCGGCTGTACTGAAGCTGCTGGGCTAATCACTCGGTAGTTGTCGGCGGGGGAGTGCATCTATGGCACTCCTCCGCCTTTTGCATTGAGAGGTGGTGACATGGATATGAGCGTCAAGCTGAACCTGTCTTACCCGACGGTAAAGCCGGTCGAGCCGACCACCGAACGTCCTGCGGCCAAGCCCGTAGCGGCAGTTGAAGCCATCACGCCAGTCAAGGAGGCTACCGACAAGGGGCTGTCCGAAGCTGAGAAGGTCAAGAGCGCGGTCAAGGACATCGAGAAGTTCCTTGCGTCATCGCGTCGCAACCTTGAATTTTCCACGGATGAAGAATCCGGCCGAATTGTAGTAAAAGTCATCGCCAGCGAGACCGGAGAGCTGATCCGCCAACTTCCTTCGGAAGAGGCGTTGAAGATCGCTCACAGTCTGAGCGATGTAAACAGCCTGCTGTTCAACGCCAAGGCCTGATGCTGGCGGCTGAGCGGCAAGTTCGCTAGTCTGGCAAGGCTAGGGCGGCGCGCAACCATGAGGGAGTAGCAATGGCGAGTACAATTTTACCGAGTGTCGGTCTGGGTTCCGGCGTAGACATCAACAAGATCGTTGATGTGCTTGTCAAGGCGGACACCGGTCCCAAGGCGAACCAGATCAAGCGCCAGACCGCCAACAACACGGCCATGCTTTCCGGGGTAGCGTCGCTCAAGAGTGCGCTTTCTGTTTACCAGGAAGCGATGAAAAAGCTCAACGATCCGAAGGCGCCAGCCTTCAGTGCCTACACCGCGACCTCCAGCAGTGACACCACGGTCAAGGCCACGTCGAACAACAAGGCGGTGCCCGGTACCTACACCGTTCTGGTCGACAAGCTGGCGACCGCGTCCAAGGTGGCCAGCCAGAACTTTGCCGGCGGGGCCAGCACTTCGATCCCTGAAGGCGACCTGACCATTACCCAGGATGGTGTGGTCCACACTGTGAAGGTGGGGGCGGGTGCGACCTTGCAATCGGTTCGCGACTCGATCAACTCATCGCTTGCCGAGCAGGGCATCACTGCCAACATCGTCAATGGCAAGGACGGCTCGCGCCTGGTCTTCAGCTCGACCAAGACCGGTAAAGGTACCGATATTTCGGTCGACGGTATCGCCGAGCTGAAGATCAACGGTACTACCAAAATGAACGGTGATGGGGCCGGCTACATCGACGGCCTCGCCCAGGACGCCGAGCTGAGCATCGACGGCCTGAAGGTTACCAGCAAGTCCAATACCGTCGACGGCGCAATCAGTGGCATGAGCCTGGAGCTGCTGCAGGTTACTGCCGCAGACAAGCCTATCAAGGTAACGGTCGGTGAAAACACTGCCGGCCTGAAGGCCTCGGTGCAGAACTTTGTCGATGCCTACAACACCCTGGTCAAGGCGGCCAACAGCCTGACGGCGGTGTCCAAGGACGCTGATGGCAAGACTGTGCTCGGGCCGCTGACCAACGATCCGACCACGCGCTCGATGCTGTCGGACTTGCGCAAGCAACTGGCGACCGAGTCGGGCAGTGGTCGTCTGACCACCCTCAGCCAGCTGGGCATCAACACGGCAAAGGACGGTACCCTGGAGTTCAACTCCACCAAGTACGATGCCGCGATGAAGGACAAGAAGCTCGGCCCGGACGTGCAGGAGCTGTTCACTGGCACTGACGGCGTGTTCGCGCACATGACCAAGGCGGTCGAGCCGTACCTGCAGACAGGTGGCATCCTCGACACCCGCAAGGCTGGCCTGGACAAGCTGCAAAAGGACCTCGACAATCAGCAGCTGGCCCTGGACCGGCGCATCACTTCGCTGACCGAATCCCTGACCAAGCGCTACGTGGCCATGGATACCCTGGTCGGCAAGCTCGAAGCCCAGCGCAAGAACATCGCCTCGATGTTCGCCTCGATCGAGGCGCAGCAGAAAAACTCCTGATTCGGCGTTGTGCCAGAAGCCCGGCAGTACCCCTAGGGGGACTCCGGGCTTTTTGCCGTACGCGCTAAAGTTTTTTGACGCGCAGGCGATACAAGCGGTATATGAAACCTTTTTTGCGGTGACGAGGTAGAACATGAATCCGATGTTGGCCCTTCGGCAGTACCAGAAAGTCAACGGCGTGGCCCAGACCTCCGTGGCCAGCCCGCATCGTCTGGTGCAAATGTTGATGCAGGGTGGACTCGATCGCATTGCCCAGGCCAAGGGTGCCATGGCGCGTAACGACGTGGCCCAGCGCGGCATCCTGATCGGCAAGGCAATCGGTATTGTCGGCGGTTTGCGTGAAGGCCTGGACCTGGAAAACCACGCCGATTCGCTGACCGACCTGGATAACCTGTATTCGTACATGAGCAAGCGCCTGGTCGAGGCGAACGTGCAGAACGATCCGGAAATCCTCAACGAAGTGGCGCGCCTGCTGATTACCGTCAAGGAAGGCTGGGACGCGATCGGCGATCAACTCGCCGACGCCTAGGAGATTGCAATGAGTGTCGTGCTCGAACGTATCGAACAAACCCGCGAGGCATTGCTGGGTGCCCTGGCCAGTCGTGACTGGGAGGCGATCAGCGAGCTCGACGTCAGTTGCCGTCTGTGCGTGGACGATGTGCTGGCCGAAGCGTCGGTGGATGAGCTGACGCTGCGCAGCAAGCTCGAGGAGTTGCTGGGCGTCTACAAGGAATTAATTGAAGTTGCAAGTGGGGAGCGTCAATCAATAGTCGATGAGATGACGCAGATCCGACAAGCCAAAAACGCGGCAAAGGTATACCATTTGTTCAGCTGAAACTGGGCAAAACAAAAAGCAGTGCGCCATAAATTTGACTATGTACGGTTTTTTGACTTAACTAGTGGCTGTTTTCTAATTTCAGACGTCCGAACACTGACCGTTCAGTCGGAATGATGTCGAGCTTGCCCTTACAAGGGCGCCGAGATGACTAGGGAAGTTGTTATTGCATGTGGCGTGAAACCAAAATTCTCCTGATCGATGACGATAGCGCTCGCCGCCGTGATCTGGCGGTAGTGTTGAATTTTCTTGGCGAAGAAAATCTGCCCTGCTCGAGCCATGACTGGCAGCAGGTTGTCGAGTCGTTGTCATCCAGTCGTGAAGTGCTCTGTGTCCTGATCGGGACCGTGAATGCTCCGGCAAGTCTGATGGGCTTGCTTAAGACAGTGGCTGGATGGGATGAGTTCCTTCCGGTTCTGCTTCTGGGCGAAATTTCTTCTGCCGAGCTGCCGGACGACCTGCGCCGTCGCGTACTCTCCAACCTCGAAATGCCGCCGAGCTACAGCAAATTGCTCGATTCGCTGCACCGTGCCCAGGTCTATCGCGAGATGTACGACCAGGCCCGCGAGCGCGGCCGCCAGCGCGAACCCAATCTGTTCCGCAGCCTGGTCGGCACCAGCCGGGCGATCCAGCACGTGCGCCAGATGATGCAGCAAGTGGCCGATACCGACGCCAGCGTGCTGATCCTCGGTGAGTCGGGCACCGGCAAGGAGGTGGTTGCGCGTAACCTGCACTACCACTCCAAGCGCCGCGAAGCGCCGTTCGTGCCGGTCAACTGCGGGGCGATTCCGGCCGAGCTGCTGGAAAGCGAACTGTTCGGCCACGAGAAGGGTGCCTTTACCGGGGCGATTACCAGCCGTGCCGGGCGTTTCGAGCTGGCCAACGGCGGCACCCTGTTCCTCGACGAGATCGGCGACATGCCGTTGCCGATGCAGGTCAAGCTGCTGCGCGTGCTGCAGGAGCGCACCTTCGAACGCGTGGGTAGCAACAAGACCCAGAGCATCGATGTACGCATCATCGCCGCGACCCACAAGAACCTCGAAAGCATGATCGAGGTGGGGACCTTTCGCGAAGACCTGTACTACCGCCTCAACGTCTTCCCTATCGAGATGGCCCCGCTGCGCGAGCGCGTCGAGGACATCCCGCTGCTGATGAACGAGCTGATCTCGCGCATGGAGCACGAGAAGCGCGGTTCGATCCGCTTCAACTCGGCCGCGATCATGTCGCTGTGCCGGCACGGCTGGCCGGGCAACGTCCGCGAGCTGGCCAACCTGGTCGAGCGCATGGCGATCATGCACCCGTACGGGGTGATCGGCGTGTCGGAGCTGCCGAAGAAATTCCGCTACGTCGACGACGAAGACGAGCAACTGGTCGACAGCCTGCGCTCGGACCTCGAAGAGCGCGTGGCCATCAACGGCCATACGCCGAACTTCGCCAGCCACGCGATGCTGCCGCCTGAAGGCCTGGACCTCAAGGACTACCTCGGTGGCCTGGAGCAGGGTCTGATCCAGCAGGCGCTGGATGATGCCAACGGTATCGTCGCCCGCGCTGCCGAGCGCCTGCGCATTCGTCGCACCACCCTGGTGGAGAAGATGCGCAAGTACGGCATGAGCCGCCGCGAAGGGGATGAACAGGCGGAGGATTGACGCCTGGGTGGCCATGGTGAGTCGCGCAATGCGCTCATCATGGCTAATAACCCTATCTTTCAAAGGGCTGTAACGCCCGTCCCATCGGCTCTTGCAGCCATCGCACGGCCTTCCTGGCAAGCGCCCCCAAACTATCCGGCACGGCTATTGCTATATCGCTGGCAACACACCGTTTTATGACGGTCAGCCACGCGAGAGAGCATGATGCCCCAGGTCGCCACCATCTCCTGTGTCCCTGAACCGAAGGGGCCGAACGCCGCCGAACAGGAAAGCCGCCTTGGTCTTGAGCAGGCCTTTGCCATGTTCGACCAGGTTTCCAGCCAGCTTAGTGAGTCCTATAGCCTGCTCGAAGCCCGGGTTACCGAGCTCAAGGGCGAGCTGGCGGTGGTCAGCGCCCAGCGCATGGCCGAGCTTGCCGAGAAGGAGCGCCTGGCCAACCGCCTGCAGAACCTGCTGGCCCTGCTGCCGGGCGGGGTGATCGTTATCGATGGCCTGGGCCGGGTGCGTGAGGCCAACCCCGCCGCCAGCGACCTGTTGGGCGAACCGCTGGTGGGTGAGTTGTGGCGTGAAGTGATCGCTCGCAGCTTTGCTCCACGCGAGGATGACGGTCATGAAGTGTCGCTGCGTGATGGCCGGCGCCTGTCGATTGCCACCCGCTCGCTGGATGCCGAGCCCGGGCAGTTGGTACTGCTCAATGACCTGACCGAAACCCGTCACCTGCAGGACCAGCTGGCCCGCCACCAGCGCTTGTCGTCGCTGGGGCGCATGGTTGCGTCGCTGGCCCACCAGATCCGCACGCCTTTGTCGGCGGCCATGCTCTACGCCAGCCACCTGGCCGAGCAGAACTTGCCGGTGGAAACCCAGCAACGCTTTGCCGGCAACCTCAAGGAACGCCTGCACGAGCTCGAGCACCAGGTGCGCGACATGCTGGTGTTCGCCCGCGGCGAGTTGCCGCTGACCGATCGGCTGACCCCCAAGGCATTGTTCCAGGCCCTGCAGCAGGCAGCGCAGACCCATGTTCAGGGTCATGCGGTGCGCTGGCAGTGCGACAGTCACCTGGGCGAGTTGCTGTGCAACCGCGACACCCTGGTCGGCGCCATGCTCAACCTGATCGAAAACGCCCTGCAGGCCAGTGGCGAGCCTGCGCGGCTCAAGGTTCACCTATACCGGCGCGAGCAGGTCTTGCACCTGTGTATCAGTGATGCCGGCGCCGGTATCGACAGTGCCTTGCTGGCGCGCCTGGGCGAGCCGTTCCTGACCACCAAGGCTACCGGCACCGGGCTCGGTCTGGCGGTAGTCAAGGCGGTGGCAAGGGCCCACCAGGGCAGTTTGCAATTACGTTCGCGACCCGGTCGCGGCACCTGCGCCCGGATCAGCCTGCCGCTGATCGGCGCGCAGTCGGTGGAGGCAGAGTAATGAAAGCAATCAAGGTGCTGCTGGTCGAAGATGACCGCGCCCTGAGGCAGGCACTGGCCGATACCCTGGAGCTGGGCGGCTTTGCCTACCAGGCCGTAGGTTCGGCCGAAGAAGCACTGGAAGTGGTCGCTGGCGAGGCGTTCAGCCTGGTGGTCAGTGACGTGAACATGCCCGGCATGGACGGCCATCAGTTACTGGCCCTGCTGCGCGCGCGCCAGCCGCAGTTGCCGGTGTTGCTGATGACCGCGCATGCCGCCGTCGAGCGCGCGGTCGAGGCCATGCGCCAGGGCGCGGCCGATTACCTGGTCAAGCCATTTGAGCCCAAGGCATTGCTTGAGCTGGTGGCACGCCACGCTCTGGGAGTGGCTGCGGCGGGCGAAGGCGATGGACCGGTGGCGCGCGAGCCTGCCAGTGCGCAGTTGCTGGAGCTGGCGGCGCGGGTTGCGCGCAGCGATTCGACTGTGCTGATCTCGGGCGAGTCCGGTACCGGCAAAGAAGTGCTGGCGCGCTACATACATCAGCAGTCCCTGCGCGCCGAGCAGCCGTTCGTGGCGATCAACTGTGCGGCGATCCCCGACAACATGCTCGAAGCCACCCTGTTCGGTCATGAGAAAGGCTCGTTCACCGGCGCCATCGCCGCCCAGGCCGGCAAATTTGAACAGGCCGATGGCGGCACCTTGCTGCTCGACGAGATTTCCGAAATGCCCCTGGGCTTGCAGGCCAAGCTGCTGCGGGTGTTGCAGGAGCGTGAGGTGGAGCGGGTTGGCGGGCGCAAGCCGATTGCCCTGGATATTCGCGTGGTCGCCACCACCAACCGTGACCTGGCCGGCGAGGTGGCGGCGGGGCGTTTTCGTGAAGACTTGTTCTATCGCCTGTCGGTGTTCCCGCTGGCGTGGAAGCCGCTGCGCGAACGTAGCGCCGATATTCTGCCGCTGGCCGAGCGATTGCTGGCGCGCCACGTCAATAAAATGAAGCATGCCCCGGTTCGACTCTCGCCTGATGCTCAGGCGTGTCTGCAAGGTTATGCCTGGCCGGGCAACGTACGCGAACTGGACAACGCCATTCAGCGTGCCTTGATCCTGCAGCAGGGTGGGGTGATCGAAGCGGCGGATTTCTGTCTCGCCGGGGTCCTGCCGATGTTCGCTGCAGCGCCGGTCGCCGCAGTCGTGCCGAATATTGAAACCGAGGCGGCGGGCGGTCTGGGTGATGACATGCGTCGCCATGAGTTCCAGATGATCATCGACACCTTGCGCGCCGAGCGCGGCCGTCGCAAGGAGGCTGCCGAGCGCCTGGGCATCAGCCCGCGCACCCTGCGCTACAAGCTGGCGCAGATGCGTGATGCCGGCATGGATGTCGAGGCCAGCCTGTACGCCAGCTGAGCCATTAATGAATTAGAGTTTTTGTTCGGGCCGCGGGCAGAGCTGGCACTCTTGTTGCTATGTCCTGCCTATCCGCTGCGTGAGTGTCAAAAAAATGCGGGCCGTCGGAGAGAGAAGTCCATGAGCCAAGGTGTTGAATTTAATCGATTGATGTTGGACATGCGGGCCATGCAAATGGACGCCATGTCGATGCCGAAGGCTGCCGCTGCGCCTGAGGTCGGCTCCAGCAGTTTTGCCGACATGCTCGGCCAGGCCGTCAACAAGGTCAACGACACCCAGCAGGCTTCCTCGCAGCTGGCCAGCGCCTTCGAGATCGGCAAGAGCGGGGTTGACCTGACCGACGTGATGATCGCTTCGCAAAAAGCCACTGTGTCGTTCCAGGCCTTGACCCAGGTGCGTAACAAGCTGGTGCAGGCCTATCAAGACATCATGCAGATGCCGGTATAAGGGCGAGATTGAGTCATGGCCGAAGCAGTCGTCGATAACGTGCCCGCGAAAAGCAGCGCAGCAGCGCCCAAGCCGCCGTTGTTCGGCATGTCGTTCCTGGAAAACATCTCGCAGATGCCCATGCTGCGTCAGGTCGGCCTGCTGGTCGGTCTGGCCGCCAGCGTGGCGATCGGCTTTGCCGTGGTGCTGTGGTCGCAGCAACCGGACTACCGGCCGCTGTACGGCAGCCTGGCCGGCATGGACACCAAGCAGGTCATGGAGACCCTGGCCGCTGCCGATATCCCCTACAACGTCGAACCCAATTCCGGCGCCTTGCTGGTCAAGGCCGACGATATTTCCCGTGCCCGCCTGAAGCTGGCAGCCGCCGGCGTGGCGCCGAGCGATGGCAATGTCGGTTTCGAGATCCTCGACAAGGAGCAGGGCCTGGGCACCAGCCAGTTCATGGAGGCCACCCGTTACCGTCGTGGCCTCGAAGGCGAACTGGCGCGGACCATCTCCAGCCTCAACAACGTCAAGGGTGCACGCGTGCACCTGGCGATCCCGAAGAGTTCGGTGTTCGTCCGTGACGAGCGCAAGCCAAGTGCTTCGGTACTGGTCGAGCTGTACCCGGGCCGCGCCCTGGAAGCCGGTCAGGTGATGGCCATCGTCAACCTGGTGGCGACCAGCGTGCCGGAACTGAACAAGTCCCAGGTCACCGTGGTCGACCAGAAGGGCAACCTGCTCTCCGACCAGGTCGAGAATTCCGAGCTGACCATGGCCGGCAAGCAGTTCGACTACAGTCGCCGCATGGAAGGCCTGCTCACCCAGCGTGTGCACAATATTCTCCAGCCGGTGCTGGGCAACGACCGCTACAAGGCCGAAGTATCGGCGGACGTTGACTTCAGCGCGGTCGAATCCACCTCCGAGCAGTTCAACCCTGACCAGCCGGCGCTGCGCAGCGAGCAGTCGGTCAACGAACAGCGCTCCAGCAGCATGGGCCCGCAGGGCGTGCCTGGTGCGCTGAGCAACCAGCCACCTGGCCCGGCCTCGGCGCCGCAAACCACCGGTGGCACGCAAACCGCCGCCAGCGCCATCCAGCCTGGCCAGCCGCTGCTCGATGCCAACGGCCAGCAGATCATGGACCCGGCCACCGGCCAGCCGATGCTTGCACCGTACCCGGCCGACAAGCGTCAGCAGTCGACCAAGAACTTCGAGCTTGACCGTTCCATCAGCCACACCCGCCAGCAGCAGGGTCGCCTGACCCGCCTGTCGGTGGCGGTAGTGGTCGATGACCAGCTCAAGGTCGACCCGGCCACCGGCGATGCCGCGCGCACCCCGTGGGCTGCCGAAGACCTGGCGCGCTTTACCCGCCTGGTGCAGGACGCGGTGGGCTTCGATGCCAGCCGTGGCGACAGTGTCAGCGTGATCAACGTGCCGTTCGCCGCCGACCGTGGCGAGGTAATTGCCGAGATTCCGTTCTATTCGCAGCCGTGGTTCTGGGACATCATCAAGCAGGTCATGGGCGTACTGTTCATCCTCGTCCTGGTGTTCGGCGTGCTGCGTCCGGTACTTAACAACATCACCGGCAATGGCAAGCAAGGCGCCGGTGCCGATGGCGACATGGAGCTGGGCGGCATGCTCGGTCTGGATGGCGAGCTGGCCAACGACCGCGTCAGCCTGGGTGGTCCGCAAAGCATTCTGCTGCCAAGCCCGAGCGAGGGTTATGACGCACAGCTCAACGCAATCAAGAGCCTGGTGGCCGAAGACCCGGGTCGCGTGGCCCAGGTCGTGAAAGAGTGGATCAACGCCGATGAGTGATAACCGAGCCCTTACCGCCAAACTGACCCGTGTCGACAAGGCAGCGATCCTGCTGCTGTCGCTGGGTGAAACCGATGCCGCGCAGGTGCTGCGGCACATGGGCCCCAAGGAAGTGCAGCGGGTCGGCGTGGCCATGGCGCAGATGGGCAACGTCCATCGCGAGCAGGTCGAGCAGGTGATGAGCGAGTTTGTCGAGATCGTCGGCGACCAGACCAGCCTTGGCGTCGGTTCCGACGGCTATATCCGCAAGATGCTCACCCAGGCCCTGGGCGAGGACAAGGCCAACGGCCTGATCGACCGCATCCTGCTCGGTGGCAACACCAGCGGCCTGGACAGCCTCAAGTGGATGGAGCCGCGCGCGGTTGCCGATGTCATTCGCTACGAGCACCCGCAGATCCAGGCCATCGTCGTGGCTTACCTGGACCCGGACCAGGCCGGTGAAGTGCTGGGCAACTTCGACCACAAGGTGCGTCTGGACATCATCCTGCGCGTCTCGTCGCTCAATACCGTCCAGCCGGCGGCGCTCAAGGAGCTGAACCAGATCCTCGAGAAGCAGTTCTCGGGCAACTCCAATGCCGCGCGCACCACCCTGGGTGGTATCAAGCGTGCCGCGGACATCATGAACTTCCTCGACAGCTCCGTCGAAGGCCAGCTGATGGACGCGATCCGCGACATCGACGGCGACCTCTCCGAGCAGATCGAAGACTTGATGTTCGTCTTCAACAACCTGGCCGATGTCGACGACCGCGGTATCCAGGCGCTGCTGCGCGAAGTGTCTTCCGACGTGCTGGTGGTGTCGCTCAAGGGCGCCGACGAGAAGGTCAAGGAGAAGATCTTCAAGAACATGTCCAAACGTGCCTCCGAGCTGCTGCGCGACGACCTCGAGGCCAAGGGCCCGGTGCGCGTCAGCGACGTCGAGACGGCGCAAAAGGAAATCCTCACCATCGCCCGCCGTATGGCCGAAGCCGGAGAAATCGTGCTCGGTGGCAAGGGCGGCGAAGAGATGATCTAAGACCTTATCGCGGGTCAAGCCCGCTCCCACAGCGCTCCTGTGGGAGCGGGCTTGACCCGCGATGCTTTACGAGTGCGTGCAATCATGTCAACCAACGAGCACCTGAGTGAACTGATTCGCGCTAACGACGTCGAGGGCTTCGACCGCTGGGCGCTGCCCAGTTTCGACCCGGAACCAGAGCCTGAGCCTGAACCGGAGCCCGAAGCGGTTCAGGACGAAATCGAAGAAGTGCCGCTGGAAGAAGTCCAGCCACTGACCCTCGAAGAGCTTGAAAGCATTCGCCAGGAAGCCTACAACGAAGGCTTTGCCACCGGCGAGCGCGAGGGTTTTCACAGCACTCAGCTCAAGGTTCGCCAGGAAGCCGAAGAGGCCCTGAG
This sequence comes from Pseudomonas sp. B21-009, assembly GCF_024749345.1. Lineage (NCBI taxonomy): Bacteria > Pseudomonadati > Pseudomonadota > Gammaproteobacteria > Pseudomonadales > Pseudomonadaceae > Pseudomonas > Pseudomonas sp. B21-009. Next base: position 1,682,194 of record NZ_CP087199.1, read on the forward strand.
CGCCAAGCTGGCCAGCCTCGAACAGGTGATGACCCACCTGCTCGAACCCATCGCCGAACAAGACAGCCAGATCGAAAAGGCCGTGGTCCATTTGGTCGGGCACATCGCCCGCGAGGTCATCGGTCGCGAGCTGCGCAGCGATTCCAGCCAGATCGGCCAGGTACTGCGTGAAGCCCTGAAGTTGCTGCCGATGGGTGCCGAGAACATCCGCATCCATATCAATCCGCAGGACTTCGAGCAGGTCAAAGCCCTGCGCGAGCGTCACGAGGAGCGCTGGAAGCTGCTCGAAGACGAAGCCCTGCTGCCAGGAGGCTGTCGCATCGAGACTGATCACAGCCGTATCGATGCCAGCATGGAAACCCGAATCGAAAAGGCCATGGCGCAATTGTTCGATCAGCTCCATGACCAAAGCCTGCACCCGGCAGCGGCGGATGTGCAGGTTGAGCTGGATGCCCCTGATGCGCCTTGAACGAACCAGTTTCGGCAAGCGCCTGGGGGCGTATGCCGACGCCGTCAATTTGCCGTCTCAGCCGGTGGTCGAGGGCCGCCTGCTACGCATGGTCGGCCTGACCCTCGAGGCCGAAGGCCTGCGCGCGGCGGTTGGTAGCCGCTGCGTGGTGATCAATGACGACAGCTATCACCCGGTGCGGGTCGAGGCCGAGGTCATGGGTTTTGCCGGCGGCAAGGTGTTCCTCATGCCGGTCGGCAGCGTTGCCGGCATCGCCCCTGGGGCGCGCGTGGTGCCATTGGCTGACAGTGGACGCCTGCCCATGGGCATGAGCATGCTTGGCCGGGTGCTTGACGGCGCCGGTCGTGCCCTGGACGGCAAGGGCGGGATGAAAGCCGAAGACTGGGTGCCCATGGACGGCCCGACCATCAACCCGCTCAACCGCGATCCGATCAGCCAGCCGCTGGACGTCGGCATCCGCAGCATCAACGGTTTGTTGACGGTTGGCCGCGGTCAGCGCCTGGGCCTGTTCGCCGGTACCGGCGTGGGCAAGAGTGTGCTGCTGGGCATGATGACCCGCTTTACCGAGGCGGACATCATCGTCGTCGGCTTGATCGGTGAGCGCGGCCGCGAGGTCAAGGAGTTCATCGAGCATATTCTTGGCGAAGAAGGCCTCAAGCGCTCGGTGGTGGTGGCCTCGCCCGCCGACGATGCGCCGCTGATGCGCTTGCGCGCGGCCATGTACTGCACGCGCATTGCCGAGTACTTTCGCGACAAGGGCAAGAACGTCCTGTTGCTGATGGATTCGCTGACCCGTTTCGCCCAGGCCCAGCGGGAAATTGCCTTGGCTATTGGTGAGCCGCCAGCGACCAAGGGCTATCCACCGTCGGTGTTCGCCAAGCTGCCCAAGCTGGTGGAGCGCGCCGGTAACGGCGAGGCCGGTGGTGGCTCGATCACCGCGTTCTATACCGTATTGTCCGAGGGCGACGATCAGCAGGATCCGATTGCCGACTCGGCGCGGGGCGTGCTCGACGGCCACATCGTGCTGTCCCGGCGCCTGGCCGAGGAGGGGCATTACCCGGCCATCGATATCGAAGCTTCGATCAGCCGGGTCATGCCGCAGGTAGTCAGCCCCGAGCAGATGACCGAAGCGCAGCAGTTCAAACAGCTGTGGTCGCGCCTGTCGCAAAGCCGCGACCTGATCAGCGTCGGCGCTTATGTCGCCGGTGGAGACGCCGAGACCGACCTTGCCATTACCCTGCAGCCGCGCCTGGTGCACTTCCTGCGCCAGGGCCTGAACGACAACGTCGGCATGCAGCAAAGCCGCGAGCACCTGGCTGGCGTGTTTGCCCCCTTGCCTGCGGCAGGCGGCTGATAGGCCATGGCCCAGCCAAGCCGTGCCGCGCGTCTGGCGCCGGTGGTGGAGATGGCGGAAAACGCCGAGCGCCAGGCCGCCCAGCGCCTGGGGCAATTCCAGCAGCAAGTGAACATGGCCCAGGCCAAGCTCAGCGAACTTGACCGTTTTCGCGAAGACTACCAGTTGCAGTGGATCAACCGCGGTGGGCAGGGCGTGTCCGGTAGCTGGCTGGTCAACTACCAGAGCTTTCTCGGCCAGCTGGAAACTGCCATGACTCAGCAGCGCCAAAGCCTGGCCTGGCACCAGAACAATCTGAAGAACGCCCGCGGCACCTGGCAGCAGGCCTATGCCCGGGTCGAGGGCTTGCGCAAGCTGGTGCAGCGCTACATCGACGAGGCGCGCATGGTGGAAGACAAGCGCGAACAAAAACTGCTCGATGAACTGTCCCAGCGCCTGCCGCGCCACGATCGCTACTGAAGCGTGCTTTGGTCGGCAGTGCTTGCTGCCGGGGGGTGGGGCTGCTAAACCTTCTAGATGTCTGCAATCGTCGCAATGGAAGGAATCATCGACATGGCAGTTGTATCTGAAGTATCCCCGGATGGGAAAAAACTGACGATCAAGGTCAGGGGGCGTTTTGACTTTGGCAAGCACCTGGAATTTCGCCAGGCTTACGAGCTCAAGCAGAACATGCCGGACTCCGTGGTTGTCGACCTCAAGGAGGCCACCTATCTGGACAGTTCGGCCCTGGGCATGCTGTTGCTGCTGCGTGACCACGTCGGCGGCGACGACTCGGAAATCCGTGTGGTCAACACCAGCTCCGATGTGCGAAAGATCCTCGCCATTTCCAACTTCGACAAGCTGTTCGACATCAGTTGAACCAGCCAGCCCATGTTTTCGAGGCGCTCACCATCCTGATCGCCGAGGATGGTGCTGCTGATCGTTTGTTGCTGGCCACCCTTGTGCGCAAGCAGGGGCATCAGGTGCTCACCGCCGAAAATGGCGAGCAGGCGCTGGCGCTGTTCGCCGCGCAGCGCCCGCACATGGTCCTGCTCGATGCGCTGATGCCGGTCATGGATGGTTTCGAGGCGGCGCGCCAGATCAAGGCGCTGGCCGGTGAAGCGCTGGTGCCGATCATCTTTCTCACTTCGCTTAGCGAAGAACAGGCGCTGGTCCGTTGCCTGGAGGCAGGTGGCGACGATTTTCTGGCAAAACCCTACAGCCCGGTGATCCTGGCCGCCAAAATCAAGGCGATGGAGCGTATGCGCCGGCTGCAGGCCACGGTGCTGGAGCAGCGTGACCAGCTTGCCCGCCATCACACTCATCTGCTCAACGAGCAGCGGGTCGCCAAGGCGGTGTTCGACCAGGTGGCCCATGCCGGTTGCCTGAGTGCGCCGAACATCCGTTACCTGCAGTCACCTTATGCCCTGTTCAATGGCGACTTGCTGTTGGCCGCCTTCACGCCGGCAGGTGACATGCATGTGCTGCTCGGCGACTTCACCGGCCACGGCCTGCCGGCGGCGGTGGGGGCGATGCCCCTGGCCGAGGTGTTCTATGGCATGACAGCCAAGGGTTACGGCCTGGCCGAAACCCTGCGCGAGATGAACGCCAAGCTCAAGCGCATCCTACCGGTGGACATGTTCTGTTGTGCATTGTTGCTCAACCTGAGTTTCCAGCGGCGGGTGGTCGAGGTCTGGAATGGCGGCATGCCCGACGGCTATCTGTTGCCCGCCGGTGGGGGTGAGCCTGTGGCGTTGGTGTCGCGTCATTTGCCCTTGGGTATCCTGGCGCCGGAGCGCTTTGATGACGCCACCCAGGTGCTGCCGTTGGCCCTGGGCGAGCGCCTGTTTCTGTTGTCTGACGGCGTGGTCGATACCAGTGATGACAATGACCAGCTGTTCGGTGTCGAGCGCCTGCGTCGGGTGCTGAGTGCCAATCGACAGCCGGCACTGTTGTTCGGGGAGGTGCTGAAGGCGCTGGAAGCGTTTCGTGGTCGCTCGCGCGATGATGTCAGCCTGCTGGATATCGAGGTGGTCGAACCGCAACTGTTGTCGCCGCTGCCGGTGATCTATTCTGACAGTGGGCAGTCCAGTCCGCTGGACTGGTCGCTGCAGTTCGAGTTTCGCGCCGACACGCTAAAACGTTTCAATCCATTACCTTATTTGCTACAGCTGTTGCAGGAAATACACGGTTTGCGGGCTCAGAGCGGGGCGTTGCACAGTGTCCTCACCGAGCTGTATTCCAATGCCCTGGAACACGGCGTGCTGGGGCTGGACTCGGCGCTAAAGCGCGATGCGCAGGGCTTTGCCGCCTACTATCAGATGCGCGACGAGCGCCTGCAGGCGTTGAACGAGGGCTTCATCCGCGTCTCCCTTCGGGTCGAGCCGGATCGCCAAGGCGGGCGTCTGAAGATTGAAGTCGAAGATAGCGGCAAGGGCTTCAATGTGAGTAAAGTGCTGGCCAGGCCTGTGTCCGAACAAGGGTTGTGCGGACGCGGTCTGACCCTCATACGCCGGTTGAGCCGGCGTGCCGAATGGGCCGACGAGGGGCGCCGCGCATGCGTGGAGTTCGCCTGGGAGGCTCTGGCATAATCCAACTTGATCAAGGAGTGAGCAAGTGTCCGACATTCACATCGATCGCAAGGTGCTCAGCGACTTGCAGGAGGTCATGGAAGATGGCTACCTGTACTTGCTGGAAACCTTTCTTGAAGATTCCGAAAAACGCCTCAGTCAATTGCATGAGGCGAAGAACGCCGACGAGCTGGCGCATGCCGCGCACAGTTTCAAGGGCAGTAGCAGCAATATGGGGGCGGTAGCGTTGGCCGAGTTGTGCAGGCAGCTCGAAGACCGCGTCAATCACGGCCCGCTGCAAGGCATCGAAGACCTGATCAACCAGATCGATCGCGAGTATGCGGCCGTTCGTGACCTTTACCACGACGAACGCCAGCGAGTATCGATTGGTTGAGCGCGAGGGCAAACCTGGCGCGAGTTTTGCGTAGTCTTCGCTAATTCACGATTACGACTTCTGTAGCGGAGACTCCTGCATGCCTGTCGCCTCCAACCCCCTGTTGCAAGCCAGTGCCGTGGCGAAGCCGTCGCGCGCCACTGCCGGTGCGCCGGATAAATCGCTGCAGGCCTCTAACGACAAGGCGCCTGGCTTTTCCGATGTGTATGCCAAGCAGTCTCGCGAGACGACTGCAGGCACCAAGGACGCGCCTGTGCCTGAGAAGGTCGTCACCGCCCCGGGCAGCGGCAATAAAACGGCCGCTGATTCGTCGAAGGTTGCCGACAGCGGCAATAGTTTGCCTGAGGAGCAGGACAGCACCGAGGTCGATCCGGCGCTGGTGTCTGATCCCACCCTGCTTGACCCCAGCCTGGTGGCGGGTCAAGTGACCGACGCCCAGCCCGGCGCGCAATTGATCCAGGCCCAGGCTGAAACCGTGGCGCCGGTGCTTCAGGCGGCAGCACAATTGCAGGTGGCTGCGGCGCCAGCCCAGCCGGTAGCCGAAGCGCCGGAATTCGATCCTGAGGCCGATCCGCTGTCTGACCTGCCAGCCTTGCGCCTGGCCCTTGAGCAAAGTGCCCAGGCCCAGGGCACTACCTCTGCCCATGCCGCTGGCAAGGCCGGCAATGCCCAGCCTGAAGCGCCGACGGCGCAGCCTGCCGTCAATACACTGGCGGCCCTGCTGGACAAGCCAGGTGCCGATGCCGAATCAGGCGAGCCGGGTGAAAAAGCCTTCAGTGGCCTGCTCGATGATGGCCTCAAGGACCTCAAGAGCGCCTTCAGCGATACGCGCGTCGACAACTTTGCCGAGCGCCTGAGCAACCTGACCCTGGCCGCCACGGCCAAGACCGCCAATGCCGTGCCGGTAGCCACGCCGCTGCAGCAGCCGTTGGCGATGAACCAGGGCGGCTGGACCGAAGGCCTGGTCAACCGGGTCATGTACCTGTCCAGCCAGAACCTGAAATCGGCCGATATCAAGCTTGAGCCGGCCGAGCTCGGGCGCCTGGACATCCGCGTCAACCTGGCGCCGGAACAGCAGGCCCAGGTGACCTTTGTCAGTGGTCACGCCGGGGTGCGCGAGGCGCTGGAAAACCAGGTGCACCGGCTCAAGGAAATGTTTGCCCAGCAGGGGCTCGGCCAGCCGGACGTCAACGTCGCTGACCAGTCCCGTGGTGGCCAGCAGCAGGGCGCCCAGGACACGCCGAAACTCAGTGGCGTGGCCGCACGGCGTAATGAAGCTGGTGAATCCGCTGAGTCCGCTGAAATCGCTCCAGGTGCAATGCCGGTCGAGCAGCAGTCGGTTGTGGGTTCCAGCGCGGTGGATTACTACGCCTGATTGGCTGTGCTCTTTGTACTGGCCGACCTTGCTTTTCCAGGTTGGCATAACACTTGCTCAACCCTCGCCATGTGACTGAAATCTCCGATGAATGACGGATTATTGGCATGGCGAAGAGCGAAGCAGAGAAAGACCCCGCCGCTACAGGCAAACTCAAGCTGATCCTGCTGTTGGTGCTGGCATTGCTGCTTGCCATCGGCCTGTCGGTCGGCGCCACCTGGTTCTTCCTGCACAAGTCCGAGGATAAGCCTGCGGTCGATCCGGCCCTGGCCAACCTCAAGCCGGCAGCGATCTACGAGCCGCTGGCACCGGCCTTCGTGGTCAACTTCAACCAGAACGGCCGCCAGCGCTATATGCAGGTGAGCATCACCATGCAGGGGCGTGACCAGGCAGCGCTGGATGCCCTCAAGGTGCATATGCCGGTGATTCGCAACAACCTGGTCATGATGTTCTCGGGCCAGGGCTTCGACACCCTGTCCAGCCCGGTCGGCCAGGAAATGCTGCGCCAGAAGGCCACTGCCAGTGTCCAGGAAGTGGCGCAGAAGGAAGTCGGCAAGCCGGTCATCGACCAGTTGCTGTTCACCAATTTCGTATTGCAGTAGGAGCCCCAGATGGCCGTGCAGGACCTGCTGTCCCAGGATGAAATCGATGCTTTGCTGCATGGCGTCGACGATGGTCTGGTGCAAACCGAAAGCAATGCCGAGCCCGGCAGTGTCAAAAGTTATGACCTGACCAGCCAGGATCGGATCGTCCGCGGTCGCATGCCGACCCTGGAAATGATCAACGAGCGGTTTGCCCGCTATACCCGCATCAGTATGTTCAACCTGCTGCGCCGCTCTGCGGACGTGGCGGTCGGCGGCGTGCAGGTGATGAAGTTCGGCGAGTACGTGCATTCGCTGTACGTGCCCACCAGCCTCAACCTGGTGAAGATCAAGCCGTTGCGCGGTACCTCGCTGTTCATCCTCGACGCCAAGCTGGTGTTCAAGCTGGTGGATAACTTCTTTGGTGGCGACGGTCGTCACGCCAAGATCGAAGGTCGCGAGTTCACCCCGACCGAGTTGCGCGTGGTGCGCATGGTCCTCGACCAGGCCTTCGTTGACCTCAAGGAGGCCTGGCAGGCGATCATGCCGGTCAACTTCGAGTACATCAACTCCGAGGTCAACCCGGCCATGGCCAACATCGTCGGGCCGAGCGAGGCGGTGGTGGTTTCGACCTTTCACATCGAGCTCGATGGCGGTGGCGGCGACCTGCACGTGACCATGCCGTACTCGATGATCGAGCCGGTGCGCGAGATGCTCGATGCCGGTTTCCAGTCCGATCTGGACGACCAGGACGAGCGCTGGATCAAGGCCCTGCGCGAAGACGTGCTGGACGTCAGCGTGCCGCTCAGCGCCACGGTTGCCCGTCGCCAGCTGAAGCTGCGCGACATCCTGCACATGCAGCCGGGCGACGTGATTCCGGTCGAGCTGCCGGACGAACTGATCCTGCGGGCCAACGGCGTGCCGTCGTTCAAGGCCAAGCTGGGTTCGCACAAGGGCACCCTGGCCCTGCAGATTATCGATCCGATCGAGCGCCGCTGAGGCGCTCGCGGTTCCAACTCCGAATTGATTGCCCGTCGAGGACAAAATGGCTAACGAAAACGACATCACCTCCCCGGAGGACCAGGCCCTGGCCGATGAATGGGCTGCGGCCCTGGAAGAAACCGGCGATGCCGGCCAGTCCGACATCGACGCCTTGCTCGCTGCCGATAGCGCCGCCAGCGCACCGGCGTCCAGCCGCCTGGCCATGGAAGAGTTCGGCAGTTCGCCGCGCAGCAACGAACAGGTCACCCTCGATGGTCCGAACCTGGATGTGATCCTGGATATTCCGGTGAGCATTTCCATGGAGGTCGGCAGTACCGAGATCAACATCCGCAACCTGCTGCAACTCAACCAGGGTTCGGTGATCGAGCTCGACCGCCTGGCCGGCGAGCCGCTGGACGTGCTGGTCAACGGCACTCTGATTGCGCACGGCGAAGTGGTGGTGGTCAACGAAAAGTTCGGCATCCGCCTGACGGACGTGATCAGCCCGAGCGAACGCATCAAGAAGCTGCGCTGAGTGAGCAAGCTCCTGCGCAACGGCCTGGGCCTGGCCTGCGGCCTGTACGTGGATGTCGCCCTGGCTACCACGCAGCCGGCGGCTGCGGTAGTGGTACCGGCAAGCAGTGGCAGCGCGGCAGGGCAGTTGACCCAGCTGGTGCTGGGGCTGCTGCTGGTGCTGGGGTTGATCTTCGTCCTCGCCTGGCTGCTGCGCCGGGTGCAGAACGCCGCGCCCGGCAGTGGCCAGGTGATCGAGATCCTCGGTAGCCGTTCGCTGGGGCCGCGTGATCGGCTGTTGCTGATCCAGGTCGGCAAGGAGCAGATCCTCATCGGCCATTCGCCAGGCACCATCGAGGCCTTGCATGTCATGGCCGAGCCGGTTGAAGTGCCCGCCAGTGCGCGCCAGGCAACACCAGAATTCGCCCAGCGGCTGATGGAGCTGATGGGCAAGGATCAGAAGGGAAGGTCGTGATGGGCGCGTTGCGCATGATGTTGACGCTGCTGCTGATGCTGGCGGCGCCGCTGGCCCTGGCGGCTGATCCACTGTCGATCCCGGCGATCACCCTGTCCAGCGGGGCTGACGGCCAGCAGGAGTATTCGGTCAGCCTGCAGATCCTGCTGATCATGACCGCGCTGAGTTTCATCCCGGCGTTCGTCGTGCTGATGACCAGCTTTACCCGCATCATCATCGTCTTTTCCATTCTGCGCCAGGCCCTGGGCCTGCAACAGACGCCGTCAAACCAGATCCTCAACGGCATGGCACTGTTCCTGACCCTGTTCATCATGGCGCCGGTGTTCGACCGCATCAACCAGGAGGCCGTGCAGCCGTACCTGGCAGAGAAACTCAGCGCCCAGGATGCGATCAGCAAGGCCCAGGCACCGCTGAAGAACTTCATGCTGGCGCAGACCCGCGAGAGCGATCTGGACCTGTTCATGCGCCTGTCCAAGCGCACCGACATCGCCAGCCCCGATCAGGCGCCATTGACCATCCTGGTGCCGGCATTCGTCACCTCGGAGCTCAAGACCGCGTTCCAGATCGGCTTCATGATCTTCATCCCGTTCCTGATCATCGACCTGGTGGTCGCCAGTGTGCTGATGGCCATGGGTATGATGATGTTGTCGCCGCTGATCATCTCGTTGCCGTTCAAGATCATGCTGTTCGTCCTGGTCGATGGCTGGGCGCTGATCATGGGTACCCTGGCCGGCAGTTTCGGCGGCGTCTGACGCCGCGAGGAGAAGAAGTCCATGACCCCTGAAGTGGCTGTCGACCTGTTTCGCGATGCGTTGTGGCTGACCACCTTGATGGTTGCCATCCTGGTGGTGCCAAGCCTGCTGGTGGGCCTGGTGGTGGCGATGTTCCAGGCTGCCACGCAGATCAACGAACAGACCCTGAGCTTCCTGCCGCGCCTGCTGGTGATGTTGGTGACGCTGATCGTGGTTGGCCCGTGGCTGGTGCAGAAATTCATGGAATACATTCTGTCGTTGTACGGCAGCATTCCGCAGCTGATCGGTTGACCCGGCGATGCTTGAGCTGACCGACGCGCAGATCGGCGCCTGGGTGGCCAGTTTCATTCTGCCGTTGATTCGCGTCACGGCGGTGCTGATGACCATGCCTATTTTCGGTACCACCCTGGTGCCGACACGTATCCGCATGTATTTCGCTCTGGCAATCACCGTAGTCATCGTTCCCGGCCTGCCGCCGATGCCGGTGGTCGAATCGCTGGATCTCAGGGCAATGTTGCTGGTGGCCGAGCAGATCATCATTGGCGCCGTGTTTGGTATGGCGCTGCAGCTGTTCTTCCAGATTTTCGTGATCGCCGGGCAGATCGTCGCAATCCAGATGGGCATGGCCTTCGCCTCCATGGTCGATCCGGCCAACGGTGTCAACGTGGCGGTGGTCAGCCAGTTCCTGACCATGCTGGTGACCTTGCTGTTCCTTGCCATCAACGGCCATCTGGTGGTCTTCGAGGTGCTGACCGAGAGCTTTACCACCTTGCCGGTGGGCGGCGGTGTGCTGGTCAATCATTTCTGGGACCTGGCCGGGCGCCTGGGTTGGGTGCTGGGTGCAGCCATGCTGTTGGTATTGCCGGCGGTGACCGCGTTGCTGGTGGTCAACATTGCCTTTGGCGTGATGACCCGGGCGGCGCCGCAGTTGAACATCTTTTCCATCGGCTTTCCGCTGACCCTGGTGCTGGGGATGGTGATCTTCTGGATCACCCTGGCCGATATTCTTCCTCACTATCAGTCACTGGCTTCCGAAGCCTTGCAGTGGCTGCGTGAACTGGCACGGGCGCGCTGAGCATGGCAGAAAGCGAAAGCGGTCAGGACAAAACAGAAGACCCCACCGACAAGCGCAAGAAGGACGCGCGCGAGAAGGGCGAGATTGCCCGTTCCAAGGAGCTCAACACGGTCGCGGTGACCCTGGCGGGCGCTGGAGCGCTGCTGGCGTTTGGCGGTGGCCTGGCGCAAACCCTGATGGAGCTGATGCGCATCAATTTCAGCTTGTCCCGCGAGGTGCTCATCGATGAGCGGTCCATGGGCATTTTCCTCATGGCTTCCGGCAAGATGGCCTTGCTCGCGACTCAGCCGGTATTGCTGGTGCTGCTGATTGCGGCAATCATCGGCCCGGTGTCGCTGGGGGGGTTCCTGTTTTCCAGCAGCTCCCTGGCACCGAAGTTCAGCCGCATGAACCCGCTATCGGGGATCAAGCGGATGTTCTCGGTCAACGCCTTGTCCGAGCTGCTCAAGGCGCTGGCCAAGTTCTTCATGATTCTGATCGTCGCCCTGACGGTGTTGTCGGCTGATCGCGATGACCTGCTGGCGATTGCCAACGAGCCGCTGGAACAGGCGATCATCCATAGCGTCCAGGTGGTTGGCTGGAGTGCGCTGTGGATGGCAGCGGGGCTGTTGATCATTGCCGCGGTGGACGTGCCGATCCAGCTCTGGCAGGCGCACAAGAAGCTGCTAATGACCAAGCAAGAGGTGCGCGACGAGTACAAGGACTCCGAAGGCAAGCCCGAGGTCAAGCAACGCATTCGCCAACTGCAGCGCGAGGCTTCGCAGCGGCGGATGATGGCGGCGATTCCTGAGGCGGACGTGATCATCACCAACCCGACCCACTATGCCGTGGCGCTCAAGTACGACCCGGAGAAGGGCGCGGCGCCGCTGCTGCTGGCCAAGGGTGCCGACTTCATCGCCCTGAAAATTCGCGAGATCGCCAACGAGCACAAGATCCAGGTGCTCGAATCGCCGGCGCTGGCGCGTTCGATCTACTACTCCACCGAGCTTGAAGAAGAGATTCCCGCCGGTTTGTACCTGGCAGTGGCCCAGGTGCTGGCCTACGTCTACCAGATCCGCCAGTATCGCGCCGGCAAGGGCAAGCCGCCGGAGCCGCTCAAGGATCTGCCGATCCCGCCGGATTTGCGTCGCGATTCCTGATCGGCGCTGCCTGCGCAGCAGCCCCGAGCCACTCAAACCACCTCGTTTGGCAAAGTTGGAAAGCTTCTTGCAAAGGCAGCGCTGCGCGCCTCAAACGCGTCAAAGTTTTGCTTGAGCTAACGAGGAATACCGGTGGATCGCTCTCAGTTAATCAACAGTGCCCGTAGCAACCTGGTCGGTCTAGGCCGGGGTAACCTGGGTGTGCCGCTGTTGCTGCTGGTGATGCTGGCAATGATGATGTTGCCGATCCCGCCGTTTTTGCTCGACGTGTTCTTCACCTTCAACATCGCCTTGTCGATCGTGGTCCTGCTGGTCTGCGTCTACGCCCTGCGCCCGCTGGACTTCGCCGCGTTCCCGACCATCCTGCTGGTGGCGACGCTGTTGCGCCTGGCGCTCAACGTGGCGTCCACGCGGGTGGTGATGCTCCACGGCCATGACGGCCACGAGGCCGCCGGTAAGGTGATCCAGGCCTTCGGCGAGGTGGTGATCGGCGGTAACTACGTGGTCGGTATCGTCGTCTTCGCGATCCTGATGATCATCAACTTCGTGGTGGTCACCAAAGGTGCCGGGCGTATTTCCGAGGTGAGCGCGCGCTTTACCCTCGACGCCATGCCCGGCAAGCAGATGGCCATCGACGCCGACCTCAACGCCGGTCTGATCGACCAGGCCCAGGCCAAGGCGCGGCGCGCCGAAGTGGCCGGCGAGGCCGAGTTCTATGGTTCGATGGACGGTGCCAGCAAGTTTGTTCGCGGTGACGCCATCGCCGGCCTGTTGATCCTGTTCATCAACCTGATCGGCGGCATGGCCGTCGGTATGTTCCAGCACAACATGACCTTTGCCGACGCCGGCAAGGTCTATGCACTGTTGACCATCGGTGACGGTTTGGTGGCGCAGTTGCCCTCGCTGTTGCTGTCCACCGCGGCGGCGATCATGGTCACCCGCGCCTCGGGCTCCGAGGACATGGGCAAGCAGATCAACCGGCAGATGTTCGATTCACCCAAGGCCCTGGCGGTGTCGGCTGGCCTGATGATCGTCATGGGCCTGGTGCCGGGCATGCCGCACATCGCCTTCCTGAGCCTCGGCCTGCTGGCCGCCGGCGGTGCCTATCTGGTGTGGCGCAAGCAGAACCAGGCCAAGCTCAAGGCCCTGGAAGAAGTGCAGCGCCAGCAGGACCTGCTGCCATCGCCACAGCGCGCGATGGAAACCAAGGAGCTGGGCTGGGATGACGTCACCCCGATCGACATGATCGGCCTTGAGGTCGGCTACCGGCTGATTCCGCTGGTGGACCGCAACCAGGGCGGCCAGTTGCTGGCGCGGATCAAGGGCGTGCGCAAGAAGCTGTCCCAGGACCTGGGTTTTCTTATGCCCACGGTGCACATTCGCGACAACCTCGACCTGGCGCCCAGTGCCTACCGCCTGACCTTGATGGGGGTGATCCTGGCCGAGGCCGAGATCTACCCGGACCGCGAGCTTGCGATCAACCCCGGGCAGGTGTTCGGTACCCTCAATGGTATTGCCGCCCGCGATCCGGCCTTTGGCCTGGAAGCGGTTTGGATCGACGTCAACCAGCGCAGCCAGGCGCAGTCGCTGGGCTACACGGTGGTGGACGCCAGTACGGTGGTCGCCACCCACCTCAACCAGATTCTGCACAAGCACTGCCATGAGCTGATCGGCCACGAAGAAGTGCAGCAACTGCTGCAGGTGCTGGCCAAGGCTTCGCCCAAACTTGCCGAAGAGCTGGTGCCGGGCGTCATTTCCTTGTCGGGCCTGCTCAAAGTGCTGCAGGCATTGCTCGCCGAGCAGGTTCCGGTGCGTGACATTCGCAGCATTGCCGAAGCCATCGCCAACAACCCGGGCAAGAGTCAAGATACCGCCGCACTGGTGGCGGTGGTGCGCGTCGGATTGTGTCGCGCTATCGTGCAAAGCATTGTCGGCGTTGAGTCCGAGCTGCCTGTGATCACCCTTGAGCCAAGATTGGAACAGATTTTGCTCAATAGTTTGCAAAGGGCTGGGCAAGGCCAGGAAGACGGTGTTCTTCTGGAGCCGAGCATGGCCGAAAAGCTTCAGCGTTCGTTGATCGAAGCCGCCCAGCGTCAGGAGATGCAAGGGCAGCCGGCGATCCTCCTGGTCGCAGGACCGGTACGAGCCATGCTGTCGCGCTTCGGTCGCCTGGCTGTACCGAATTTGCATGTTTTGGCGTATCAGGAAATACCTGACAACAAGCAAGTTACCATCGTCGCCACAGTGGGCCCGAACGGCTGAGGTAGTGGGTTATGCAAGTTAAGCGTTTTTTCGCCGCCGATATGCGTCAGGCCATGAAGCTGGTTCGCGATGAGCTGGGGGCCGATGCCGCCATCATTGGCAACCGACGGATTGCTGGCGGTGTCGAGCTGACGGCTGCGCTGGACTACAAGCTGTCCGCCCTGGCGCCACGGGTGCCGAATGTCGAGCTCGAAGACGAGCTGCGCAAGACCCAGTCGCGCATCGTCACCGCCCAGGCCGAGCTGAGCAGCCGTAGCGAGAGTGAAGATGGCAATCGCCAGCTGTTTGCCGGCTTGCCGCTGACCGCTTCCGAGCCGCTGGTCGACCCGCAGGTCGAAGCGCCGGTCGTGCCTGCTGCACCGGCTGCGGCACCCATCGACCCGCGCCTGTTCGACTCGATGCGCTCGGAGCTGTCGGGCCTGCGCGAACTGCTTGAAGTACAGCTCGGCTCGCTGGCCTGGAGCCAGTTGCAGGGCAACAAGCCGCAGCAGGCCAACCTCTGGCGCCGTCTGCAGCGCATTGGCCTGTCCGGGCCGATTGCCCGCGAACTGCTCGAGCTGACCACCGAAATCGAAGAGCCGCGTCACGCCTGGCGCATGCTCCTGGCGCACCTGGCGCGGATGATCCAGGTGCCGGAAATCGAACCGATCGAAGAAGGCGGTGTCATTGCCATGGTCGGTCCGGCCGGCATGGGCAAGACCACCACCCTGGCCAAGCTCGCCGCGCGCTACGTGCTCAAGTACGGCGCGCAGAACCTGGCCCTGGTGAGCATGGACAGCTTCCGTATCGGCGCCCAGGAGCAGCTCAAGACCCTGGGGCGGATCCTCAACGTTTCGGTTACTCACGTCGACCCGGGCCAGTCGTTGGCCCAGGCCCTCGACCCGCTGCTGCGCAAGCGCGTGGTACTGATCGATACCGCCGGCCTGCAAGCCAGCGACCCGGCGCTGCGCATGCAGCTGGAAACCCTTGCCGGGCGCGGGATTCAGGCCAAGAATTACCTGGTACTGGCAACCACCAGCCAGAAACAGGTGCTGACCGCCGCCTACCACAGCTACAAGCGCTGCGGCCTGGCCGGTTGCATCCTGACCAAGCTAGATGAAACCGCCAGCCTCGGCGAAGTATTGAGCCTGGCAATCAGTCACGAACTGCCGGTGGCCTATCTTACCGATGGCCCGCGCATTCCTGACGACCTGCACCTGCCGCGCCGGCACCAGTTGGTCAGCCGCGCAGTGAGCGTGCAGATGCAGGACGAGCCCAGCGAAGAGGCCATGGCCGACATGTTCGCTGATCTCTACCACAGCTCCGGCAAACGCGTGGGCTGAGGGGAATATGAATACGTTGCAAAGTACCTACATCAATGGTCTGCCAGGCATTTTTCAGGTGTTGAAAGCGCAGCCCAGTCATGTGGCCTCGGTCTAAGTAAGACAAGGTAAAGAACAAACATGGGTAGCATGCATCCCGTACAGGTGATCGCCGTGACCGGCGGCAAAGGTGGCGTTGGCAAGACTAACGTGTCAGTGAACCTGTCATTGGCGCTGGCTGAGCTTGGCCGTCGGGTCATGCTGCTGGACGCCGACCTGGGCCTGGCCAACGTTGATGTGCTGCTGGGCCTGACGCCCAAGCGCACCCTGGCCGATGTCATTGAAGGCCGTTGCGAACTGCGCGACGTGCTGCTGCAAGGCCCCGGCGGTGTGCGCATCGTGCCGGCGGCCTCGGGCACGCAGAGCATGGTGCACCTGGCCCCGGCCCAGCACGCCGGCCTGATCCAGGCCTTCAGCGAGATCGGCGACAACCTCGACGTGCTGGTGATCGACACCGCTGCAGGTATCGGTGACTCGGTAGTCAGTTTTGTCCGCGCCGCCCAGGAAGTGCTGCTGGTGGTGTGCGACGAGCCCACTTCGATCACTGACGCCTACGCGCTGATCAAGCTGCTCAACCGCGATTACGGCATGAACCGCTTCCGCGTCCTCGCCAACATGGCCCAGAGCCCTCAGGAAGGGCGCAACCTGTTCGCCAAGTTGACCAAGGTCACTGATCGCTTCCTCGATGTCGCCCTACAATACGTCGGTGCGGTGCCTTACGACGAATGTGTGCGCAAGGCGGTGCAGAAGCAGCGAGCGGTCTATGAAGCCTTCCCGCGTTCCAAGTGCGCGCTGGCATTCAAGGCCATTGCCCAGAAGGTCGATAGCTGGCCGCTGCCTGCCAACCCACGGGGGCACCTGGAGTTCTTCGTCGAGCGCCTGGTGCAACCGACGAGTGCGGGTCCGGTGCTATGAACGCCAGTGGTTATCGGATGTACAGCAAGGCTTCGCGTGACGCCCAGTACGAACTGATCGAGCGTTACGCGCCGCTGGTCAAGCGCATCGCCTACCACTTGCTGGCACGTCTGCCGGCCAGTGTGCAGGTGGAGGACCTGATCCAGGCCGGGATGATCGGCCTGCTCGAAGTCGCCAACAAGTATGACGCCAGCAAGGGGGCCAGTTTCGAGACCTACGCCGGCATCCGCATCCGTGGCGCCATGCTCGATGAAGTGCGCAAGGGCGACTGGGCGCCGCGTTCGGTACACCGCAATACCCGCATGGTCAGTGACGCGATTCGTGCAATTGAAGCAAAAACCGGCCGTGACGCTAAAGATCACGAGGTTGCTGCCGAACTTCAATTGAGTCTCGATGATTATTACGGGATTTTGAATGACACCCTGGGCAGCCGCCTGTTCAGTTTCGACGACCTGTTGCAGGACGGCGAACATGAAGGCCTGCACGAGGACGGTGCCAGTGCCCAGCTCGAGCCTTCGCGCGATCTGGAAGACGAGCGTTTTCAGGCAGCCCTGGCCGATGCCATCGCCAACCTGCCGGAACGCGAGCGTCTGGTCCTGGCGCTGTACTACGACGAAGAGCTCAACCTCAAGGAGATCGGTGAGGTCCTGGGGGTGAGCGAGTCGCGTGTCAGCCAGTTGCACAGCCAGTGCGCGGCACGTTTGCGTGGTCGCCTGGGGGAATGGCGGGCGCGTTGAACGCAGGTTCGATGCAGTCGTGAAACGTAGTGCCGAATTGATTGAATGCGCGTTCCGCGCTGAACGCGTTAAAGACTGCTTGGAGGTCTAATTGAACAAAGACATGAAAATCCTCATCGTGGACGACTTTTCGACGATGCGGCGGATCATCAAGAACCTGTTGCGTGATCTGGGCTTTACCAACACCCAGGAAGCCGACGACGGCAACACCGCACTGCCGATGCTCGAAAGCGGTCATTTCGACTTTCTGGTGACCGACTGGAACATGCCTGGCATGTCCGGTATCGACCTGCTGCGCAAAGTGCGTGCCGATGAGCGCCTCAAGCACCTGCCGGTGCTGATGGTGACTGCCGAAGCCAAGCGCGAGCAGATCATCGAAGCCGCCCAGGCCGGGGTCAACGGCTACGTGGTCAAGCCGTTCACTGCCCAGGTGCTGAAAGAAAAGATCGAAAAGATCTTCGAGCGCGTCAATAGCTGAGGTACGCCACGGGGGCGCTATGGAGCAAACACAATCATCCTTGGGCGAGTTTGAGTCGACACTCAAGAAACACGCCCGGGAACTGGTCGACAGCCTTGAACGAGGCAAGTTCGGCGACGCGGTGCAACTGATCCATCAGCTGAACCAGACCCGTGACCTTGGCCTGTATCAGGAAGTCGGCAAACTCACCCGCGAGCTGCACAGCGCGATCGTCAGTTTCCAGATCGACCCGCACATGCCGCAAGCCGAGGAAGTGTCGCAGATCACCGATGCGACCGAACGCCTGTCCTACGTGGTCAAGCTGACCGAGGGCGCGGCCAACCGCACCATGGACCTGGTCGAAGCCAGCACGCCGGTACTCAACGAACTGAGCGACGAGGCCAAGGCGCTGAGTGTCGACTGGCAGCGCTTCATGCGCCGCGAAGTGGCGGCACCGGAGTTCCGTGAGCTGGCCAAGCGTGTCGACAGTTTCCTGACGCGCAGCGAGGAGGGCAACCGCAAGGTCGCCAGCCACCTCAATGACATTCTTCTGGCTCAGGACTACCAAGACCTGACCGGCCAGGTGATCAAACGCGTCACGGCGCTGGTCACCGAAGTAGAAAGCAATCTGCTCAAGCTCGTGCTGATGGCAAGTCAAGTTGACCGTTTTGCCGGTATCGAACATGACCACCAGCAGCTGCGCGCTGAAAAAGATCAAGAAAAACATCCGACTCGGGGTGAAGGTCCGCAGATTCATGCCGATAAGCGTGAAGACGTTGTGTCCGGTCAGGACGATGTCGACGATCTGCTGTCCAGTCTGGGTTTTTAGGGAGCACGTTTAATGAGCTTCGGCGCCGATGAAGAAATCCTTCAGGATTTCCTGGTAGAAGCCGGCGAAATTCTTGAGCAACTGTCCGAGCAATTGGTCGAGCTGGAAAGCCGACCGGATGATGCCGACCTGCTCAATGCGATCTTTCGCGGTTTTCACACTGTAAAAGGGGGCGCCGGCTTCCTCCAGCTCAACGAGCTGGTGGAGTGCTGCCATATCGCCGAAAACGTGTTCGACATCCTGCGCAAGGGTGCCCGACGCGTCGACTCCGAACTGATGGACGTGGTCCTGGAAGCCCTGGACACGGTCAACAGCATGTTCGGCCAGGTTCGCGAGCGCAGCGACATCACCCCGGCGACCCCAGAGCTGCTGGCGGCGCTGTCGCGCCTGGCCGAGCCTGCCGGGGAAGACGAAGCACCAGCCCCTGCCGCTGAGCCCGAGGTGCTTGAAGCGCCGGCGGCCGAGGCCGAGGCGGACATCACCGACACCGAATTCGAACAACTGCTCGACTCGCTCAATGCAGTCAAGGCCGAGGCACAAGCCCAGGACGCCGAGCCTGCCGGTGACGAAATCACCGACGCCGAGTTCGAGTCGCTGCTTGACCAGTTGCACGGCAAGGGCCAGTTCGCCGCCGACAACCTCGGCGGCGCGGCTGAAGCACCGGCTGCTGCAGCTGCCGCTGGCGATGTCAGTGGCGACATCACCGACGATGAATTCGAAGCGCTGCTCGACCAGTTGCACGGCAAGGGTACTTTTGCCGTCGATGCACTGCCGGGCGCTGCTGCCGCGCCTGTGGAAGCCTGCGCGCCTGCCGCGGCTGGCGATCACATCTCCGAGCACGAGTTCGAAGCGCTGCTCGACGAACTGCACGGCAAGGGCAAGTTTGCGCCGGACGCAGTAGCCACGGCTGCACCAGCTGCCAGCGCAGCACCTGCGAAAGCAGCGGCCAAGCCTGCGCCAGCACCTGCCGCCAAGCCAGCTGCTGCGCCAGCCCCTGCGGCCAAAGCAGCGGCTGCGGCGCCTGCACCTGCACGCCAGGCCGCTCCGGCTGCCGAAAAGCACCCTGCCAGCGAAACCGAAACCACCGTACGGGTAGACACCGCGCGGCTCGACGAGATCATGAACATGGTCGGCGAGCTGGTGCTGGTGCGTAACCGCCTGGTGCGCCTGGGCCTGAACAGTGGCGACGAGGCCATGTCCAAGGCCGTGTCGAACCTCGACGTGGTGACCGCCGACCTGCAGACCGCGGTGATGAAAACCCGCATGCAGCCGATCAAGAAGGTCTTCGGACGCTTCCCGCGCCTGGTTCGCGACCTGGCCCGGCAGTTGAAGAAAGAAATCAACCTGGAGCTGGTCGGCGAAGAGACCGACCTCGACAAGAACCTCGTCGAGGCCCTGGCCGACCCGCTGGTGCACTTGGTGCGCAACGCCGTCGACCATGGCGTCGAAACCCCGGAAGAGCGCGAAGCCTCGGGCAAGTCCCGCGGCGGCAAGGTAGTGCTCTCGGCCGAACAGGAAGGCGACCACATCCTGCTGTCGATCTCCGATGACGGCAAGGGCATGGACGCCGACGTGCTGCGGGCCATTGCGGTCAAGCGCGGAGTGATGGACAAGGACGCCGCCGATCGCCTGAGCGAGACCGAGTGCTACAACCTGATCTTCGCCCCGGGCTTCTCGACCAAGACCGAGATTTCCGACGTGTCCGGGCGTGGCGTGGGCATGGACGTGGTGAAAACCAAGATTTCCCAGCTCAACGGCTCGATCAACATCTACTCGACCAAGGGCCTGGGCTCGAAGATCGTCATCAAGGTGCCGCTGACCCTGGCGATCATGCCGACGCTGATGGTCATGCTCGGCAACCAGGCGTTCGCCTTCCCGCTGGTCAACGTCAACGAGATCTTCCACCTCGACCTGTCGCGCACCAACGTGGTCGACGGCCAGGAAGTGGTGATCGTGCGTGACAAGGCCTTGCCGCTGTTCTACCTCAAGCGCTGGCTGGTCAGCTCGGCCGCTCATGAAGAGCAGCGCGAGGGCCATGTGGTGATCCTTTCGGTGGGTACCCAGCGGATCGGCTTCGTCGTCGATCAACTGGTGGGCCAGGAAGAAGTGGTCATCAAGCCGCTGGGCAAGATGCTCCAGGGCACCCCGGGCATGTCGGGCGCCACCATTACCGGTGACGGGCGCATTGCGCTGATCCTCGACGTACCGAGCATGCTCAAGCGTTACGCCGCCCGGCGTATTTGATTCTGGTGGCGCGGCTCACATGCCGCGCCCCCTAATGGAGTGTTTATGGCAGTCAAGGTCCTGGTGGTGGATGATTCCGGTTTCTTCCGCCGCCGCGTCTCGGAAATTCTTTCAGCGGACCCGACTATCCAGGTCGTCGGTACCGCGACCAATGGCAAGGAAGCGATCGACCAGGCGCTGTCGCTCAAGCCCGATGTCATCACCATGGACTACGAAATGCCCATGATGGATGGCATCACCGCCGTGCGTCACATCATGCAGCGTTGCCCGACCCCGGTGCTGATGTTCTCCTCGCTGACCCACGAAGGCGCCCGCGTCACCCTCGATGCGCTGGATGCCGGTGCGGTCGACTACCTGCCGAAGAACTTCGAAGACATCTCGCGCAACCCCGAGAAGGTCAAGCAACTGCTGTGTGAAAAGGTTCATACCATTTCCCGCAGCAACCGTCGTTTCAGTGCCTACGCAAGCCCGGCGCCCGCGCCGCAGCCAGCCGCGCAACCTGCCGTCAGCAGCCTGGGCAGCACGCCTGCACCACGCGCCGCAGCACCTGTGCGCGCAGCGGCTGCGCCAGCATCGAGTGCTTCGCCGGCACCCAAGCGCAAACCCTACAAGCTGGTTGCCATCGGTACTTCCACCGGCGGCCCGGTTGCCCTGCAGCGGGTTCTGACCCAGTTGCCGGCCAACTTCCCGGCGCCGATCGTGCTGATCCAGCACATGCCGGCGGCTTTTACCAAGGCGTTTGCCGAGCGCCTCGACAAGCTGTGCAAGATCAGCGTCAAGGAGGCCGAGGACGGCGACATGCTACGCCCGGGCCTGGCCCTGCTGGCCCCTGGCGGCAAGCAGATGATGGTCGACGGCCGCGGCACGGTGAAGATCCTGCCGGGCGACGAGCGCCTGAATTACAAACCGTGCGTGGACATCACCTTTGGTTCGGCGGCCAAGTCCTATGGCGACAAGGTGCTGTCGGTGGTGCTCACCGGCATGGGCGCCGACGGCCGTGAAGGTGCGCGCCTGCTCAAGCAGGGCGGCAGCACCGTGTGGGCCCAGGATGAAGCCAGCTGCGTGATCTACGGCATGCCCATGGCCATCGTCAAAGCCAACCTGGCAGACGCCGTGTATGGCCTGGACGAGATCGGCAAGCACCTGGTCGAGGCCTGCGTCTGATGGATGTCTTGAGCCTTATCGGGATCATCCTGGCCTTTGTCGCCATTGTGGGCGGCAACTACCTCGAAGGCGGCCACCTGTCGGCACTGCTCAATGGCCCGGCGGCCTTGATCGTGCTCGGCGGCACCCTGGCGGCGGCCTTGCTGCAATCGCCGATGAGCGCCTTCAAGCGCGCGCTGCAGATCGTGCGCTGGATCCTGTTCCCGCCACGGGTCGACCTGGCTGGCGGTATCGACCGGGTCGTCAACTGGTCGCTGACCGCACGCAAGGAAGGCCTGCTGGGCCTGGAAGGCGTCGCCGATGCCGAGCCGGACCCGTACGCACGCAAAGGTCTGCAGTTGCTGGTCGACGGCGCCGAGCCGGAAGCCATTCGCAGCATTCTCGAGGTGGATTTCTACACCCAGGAAAGCCGCGACGTGCAGGCCGCCAAGGTGTTCGAGAGCATGGGCGGCTATGCGCCGACCATCGGTATCATCGGTGCGGTGATGGGCCTGATTCACGTCATGGGCAATCTTGCTGACCCGTCGCAGTTGGGCAACGGCATTGCCGTGGCCTTCGTCGCCACCATTTACGGTGTTGCCAGTGCCAACCTGATCCTGCTGCCGATCGCCAACAAGCTCAAGGCCCTGGCCCTGCGTCAGTCGCGCTACCGGGAAATGCTTCTGGAAGGCTTGCTGTCGATCGCCGAAGGCGAAAACCCGCGCTCGATCGAGCTGAAGCTTCAGGGCTTCATGGAGTAACACATGGCGCGCCGTCGACAACCCGAAGAGCATGAAAACCACGAACGCTGGCTGGTGTCCTACGCCGACTTCATCACCTTGCTGTTTGCCTTCTTCGTGGTCATGTATTCGATCTCGTCGATCAACGAGGGCAAGTACAAGGTCATTTCCCAGGCGCTGATCGGCGTGTTCAACGACCCCGAGCGGAGCATGAAGCCGATCCCCATTGGCGACGAGCGCCCGCTCAGCGTCAAGCCGGCCGAGCCGTTGATCAAGGACAGCGAGCAGGTCGATGCGGGCCTGGCGCAAACCAGTAGCGACCCGCTCAAGACCATCACCGATGACGTGCGCGACGCCTTCGGCGACCTGATCAAGTCCGACCAGATGACCGTGCGCGGCAACGAGCTGTGGGTCGAGATCGAACTCAATTCCTCGCTGCTGTTCGGCAGCGGCGACGCCATGCCAAGCGACGTCGCGTTCAACATCATCGAGAAGGTGGCGAAGATCCTCAAGCCGTTCGCCAACCCGGTGCACGTCGAAGGCTTTACCGACGACCTGCCGATTCGCACCGCGCAGTACCCGACCAACTGGGAGCTGTCATCGGCACGGGCGGCGAGTATCGTCCGCCTGCTGGCGATGGAAGGGGTGAACCCGGCGCGCATGGCATCGGTCGGCTATGGCGAGTTCCAGCCGATCGCCGCCAACGACAGCGCCGAAGGCCGGGCGCGCAACCGACGGGTGGTGCTGGTGATCTCGCGCAACCTCGAAGTACGCCGCAGCCTGACTGGCACTGGCAGCGCCAATGCCACCCCGGACGCGGCGATGAAGCGGGCTGGCACACAAACTGCACCGCCAGCGGTAGCACCGACGGTGGGCGACAATCGCGTCAATTCCCCGTCACCGACCCTATAACCGATCCCGGCAGGGCAGGCTGCCGTACCGGGAGGAAGCAACGCAATGAGAGTCTGGGCAGTAGCCAATCAAAAAGGTGGAGTCGGCAAGACCACCACGTCCATCGCCCTGGCCGGCCTGCTGGCCGAGGCGGGCAAGCGCGTGGTTGTCGTCGACCTCGACCCGCACGGGTCGATGACCAGCTACTTCGGGCACAACCCCGATGCGCTGGAGCACAGTTGCTACGACCTGTTCCTGCACAAGGGCACGGTGCCCGAGGGCTTGCCCGGGCAATTGCTGTTGCCCACCAGCGACGAGAAAATCTCGCTGCTGCCCTCGAGCACAGCCCTGGCCGTGCTTGAGCGCCAGTCGCCGGGCCAGAGTGGCCTGGGCCTGGTGATCGCCAAGTCTCTGGCGCAGCTTTGGCAGGATTTCGACTACGCCATCATCGACAGCCCGCCGTTGCTCGGCGTGCTGATGGTCAACGCCCTGGCGGCCAGCCAGCAGTTGGTGATCCCGGTGCAAACCGAGTACCTGGCGGTCAAGGGCCTGGAGCGCATGGTCAGCACCCTGGCGATGGTCAACCGCTCGCGCAAGCAGGCCTTGCCTTACCACATCGTGCCGACCCTGTTCGACCGCCGGACCCAGGCCTCGATGGGTACCTTGCGGGTGCTGCGCGACGCTTACCCCGAGCATATCTGGCAAGGCTACATCCCGGTCGACACGCGCCTGCGTGACGCCAGCCGGGCTGGGCTGACACCCTCGCAGTTCGACGGCAAAAGCCGCGGCGTGGTGGCTTACCGCGCCTTGCTCAAGCACCTGCTGACGCAGAACCTTGCCTTGCAGGTGGCCTGATGAATCGCCCTCAACAGCTTGCCAGCCGGCCGCAGATGGCCTTGCAGAGCTACCTCGATGGCTTGCTGCAGGAGGCCACCGAAGAACTTGACGAGGTGCTGCCGGTTTCGGTTGAGCCCGACGAATTCCAGGCGGCTGTGCGCGAAGAGCAGGCCCGCGATGCCCAGGTGGCGGCCCAGGCCGTGGTAAAACCCGAGCCACTGCCGTTTGCCGAACCGCCTCGGCCGGTATTGCCGCTGACCTTGCCAGCGGTTGTCGAGCCGGTGCTGGAGCCTGTGGTCGAAGTGCCTGAGGTTGCCCAGGTTGCCCAGGTTGCACCGGTCGAGCCATTGGTCGACGTGCACCTGCCGCCGGCGCCCAATCAACCGGTACCGCCGGCCACCATCGATGGCCGTCCGGCCTGGGCTGCCGAGCCGTTCGAATGCCTGCTGTTCGATGTTGCCGGCCTGACTCTGGCAGTACCGCTGGTGTGCCTGGGCTCGATCTACTCGCTGGCCGGCCATGAACTGACACCGCTGTTCGGCCAGCCTGACTGGTTCCTTGGCATCCTGCCGAGCCAGAGCGGTAACCTCAAGGTATTGGATACCGCCCGCTGGGTCATGCCCGACCGTTACCGGGACGACTTTCGCCAGGGCCTACAGTACGTGATTTCGGTCCAGGGTTACGAATGGGGCCTGGCGGTGCATCAGGTCAGCCGTTCGCTGCGCCTGGACCCCAACGAGATCAAGTGGCGCAGCCAGCGTGGCCAGCGGCCATGGCTGGCCGGCACCGTGATTGAACACATGTGCGCGTTGCTCGACGTCGCCGAGCTGGCCGAGTTGATCGCCAGCGGCGCAGTCAAGCAACTGCACACCACCCATAAATAATCGGCCGCATCTGCCGCGACCGCACTGAGCACACCGCCGATGGCGGAATTTGAGGGATAGGGGAATGAAAAAATCGTCTGCACAAGGTTCCGAAGATCCGATCCTGCAGTGGGTGACCTTCAAACTGGACAACGAGTCCTACGGCATCAATGTGATGCAGGTGCAGGAAGTCCTGCGCTACACCGAGATCGCCCCGGTCCCGGGTGCCCCGAGCTACGTGCTGGGCATCATCAACCTGCGCGGTAACGTGGTCACCGTGATCGACACCCGCCAGCGCTTCGGCCTGCTGTCCAGCGAGATCACCGACAACACCCGTATCGTCATCATCGAAGCCGACAAGCAAGTGGTCGGCATCCTGGTCGACAGCGTTGCCGAAGTGGTTTACCTGCGTCAGTCGGAAATCGAGACCGCGCCGAATGTCGGCAACGAAGAATCGGCCAAGTTCATCCAGGGCGTGTGCAACAAGAACAACGAACTGCTGATTCTGGTCGAGCTGGACAAGATGATGACCGAGGAAGAGTGGTCCGAGCTGGAGAACATCTGAGTTGATCCTCGAGGTTGCAGTCATATTTCTGGCGCTGCTCTGGGCGGTCAGCCTGTGGTTCTTCCTGAACTACAGCAAGCGCCAGCGCGAGCTGGCCGCGCAACAGGCCCAGGGCGATGCCGTGCGTGACCAGCGCATCAAGGACCTGGCCAAAAGCCTGGACGACTACCAGAACGGCAGCGTGCGTATGGGCGAAGCCCTGCACGAGCTGCGCGCGGTGGTTGCGCCCTTGCCGGACAAGCTCCTGCAACTGGAGCAGCGTGACCCCAACAGCCTGTCGTTTGCGCAAGCGGCGCGGCTGGTGGGCATGGGTGCCAGCGTCGATGAGCTGACCCAGTCCTGTGGTTTGACCCAGGCTGAGGCGGAGTTGATGAGCAAGTTGCACCGCAGCTGAGGGTTGCAGTGAATCAATCGCGGGGCAAGCCCGCTCCTACACCTTGTGTGGGAGCGGGCTTGCCCCGCGATGCTTTCAGGTACCCGGCAATCTCAGGTCGGTAGGGGTGATATCGCGCTCCTGCGGCCCCTCGTCGACAAACCCCACCGGCACCTTGCCCTTGAGCTGCCAGGCAAAGGCGATGATTTCGGCGATGGTCAGGTACAGGGCCTCGGGGATCTGATCGCCCAATTCCATGCGCGCCAACAGGCGCACCAGTTCGGCGTTCTCGTAGATCGGCACTTCATGCTCGCGGGCAATCTTCAGGATTGCCTCGGCCAGCTCGTCGTCGCCCTTGGCGCTGAGGGTCGGGGCCTGCTGACCGTCGTAAGTCAGGGCGATGGCCTGGCGTGGGTTCTTGTCGCTCATGCCTGTTCATCCACCCATCGTTGTTCCAGGTGCGTACGCGGCCCCTGGGGCGGTGTGCCGTGATGGCAGTGCAGTTCGGTAACGTTCAGGCCACGGGCCAGCAAGCGTTCGCGCAAGTTGCCAAGCTGGCTTTCGATCAATTGCGCAGTGCTCGGCCGTTCGGCCCATAGCTGGCTCGACAGGCTGCCCTGGGTGATTTGCGCCTGCACCTGCAGTGGCCCCAGTGGATCGAGATCGAAGGCCAGCTCAATGCGCCAGAGCATTTCCAGAGGATCGCGACGCTCACGTTCCGGGTCGCTTTGCTGCTCCGGGGTTTCTTCGCGCTGCAGCTTCATTTGCAGCGGCATGAAGTCCTGACCGTTGCGCAGGGGGATTTCCAGTTGCCAGGTGGTTTGCAGGTTGCCATCGGCGGTGGTGCCGGTCTGCTCAAGGCTTGCCAACTGATGGCTTTGCAGGCGCGAGATGGCTGAGGCGGCCAGGCGCAACAGGTGCTCGAGGTCGCCTTCCCCATCCTGGCTTGGCAATGACCGTGAGGGCAGGGGGAAGCCGCCGGGCTGTGGCCGCGGGCTGACCTGGCCGAGCATGCCCAGGGCGCTGCGGACCATGCCGGGCATGACCTGGGCCAGGGTACTGGCGGCCGCGGCGGGGTTGAAGGTGGCGTTGCCCGGCAGCCCCGGCAGCAGTTGCGCCACCAGGCGCGTCACCTGCGCCTTGAGGTCAGGTGCGAGTGTCGCGGGCAGCCCGGCCAGCAGCTTGGCCTCAAGAAACACGCCGCTGTTGCTCAGGGCCTGGGCCAGGCCTTTAGGGTCGCTGAGCTGACGCACATCCGGCAGGCTGGCCAGCAACTTGTCGACGTTGACGCGTACCTCGGCGGGCTGATTGTTATCGCTGCGCACCTGCTGCAGGGCGCTGAGCAAACCCTGCAGTGAGGCTTGGCGGCTCTGCTGGCTGCTCAATTGCTGGCTGATTGCCAGTTGTTCCTGGCGGCCGCTGAGCGGCACGAAGCTCAGCGACTGATCGCCCTGCACCCGGGCACTGAGCAAGCTGCCCACCGTTAGCGGACGCGGGCTGTCGATGGCCAGGGTGGCGCCGGCCTGCGGGCCGCCGAGCAAAGTGACCAGCGAGCGAAACTGCGCCAATTGGCCGGCGTTTGCCGGCAATGCCTGGCTGGTAACGACCTTGCCTTGCAGCAGGGTGCCCACCGGCAGCTCGCGGGTGTCGATGCGGGTCAGGGTGGCGACGCTGCTGGCGATGGCTTGCTGCACTGTAATGCTCAGGTTGGCATTGCTGCTCTGGGTGACCGCCAGCTGGCTGCCCTGGGCCAGGGGCAGGGTGCTGCTGGCCTGGACATTGGTTTGCTTGCCGTTGTCCTGGGTCAGCTTGAGCAGCATCTGGAAGTCCTGGCCGACCTGGCGCAGGGCCAAGACCTCGGCCTTGGCGGTTTCGCCCGGGGCCAGCAGGGCCTGCTGCGGTTGCAGCAGGCGCAGCAGTTCGCCGGTCATCGCCGAGCGTAGCTGCGGGCTGGCCGGAATCTGTGTGCCGAGGTTGTTGATTTCGCCTGTCATCCGCTCGCAACCTGTTGAAATAGCCCTCTTTGCAGTAGGACATCACATGTATAATGCCGCCCGATCTTTGGCGATCAGCGCGGCCGGGCCACATCGTCGTTGCCAGTATAACGGCAAGGCCGGGACCGACTTGAGACAGGCATCCCAAGCATAAGGCGAAACCGTGACCCCTCATCTCCAAGCCGTGGGCCTGGCCTGCGAGCGCGACTGGCGAATGCTCTTCGAAAACCTCGAATTGCACCTGGGCGCAGGCGACATGCTGCAGATCAGCGGCCCCAACGGCAGTGGCAAGACCAGCCTGTTGCGCCTGATGGCCGGGCTCATGAGCCCGACCGCCGGGCAGATTCTAGTCAGCGGCAAGCCGTTGGCCGAACAGCGCAACGAACTGGCGCGGATCCTCCTGTGGATCGGCCACGCCGCCGGCATCAAGGATGTCCTCAGCCCCGAAGAGAACCTCGCCTGGCTCTGCGCCCTGCATCGCCCGGCAGCGCCGGCGGCGATCCGCACGGCCCTTGAAGCGGTCGGCCTGCGCGGCTTCGAAGACGTCCCCTGCCACACCCTGTCGGCCGGCCAGCAACGCCGCGTGGCCCTGGCCCGGCTGTACCTGGACAGCCCGCCGCTGTGGATTCTCGACGAACCGTTCACTGCCCTCGACAAACAGGGCGTGGCCCAGCTCGAAGCGCACCTGGCCGCCCATTGCGAGCAGGGCGGCATGGTCGTGCTGACCACCCACCACACGCTGGAGCGCAAGCCGTCCGGTTACCGTGAACTGAACCTGGGGCAGTGGGCCGCATGAGTGTCTTTGTGCTGTTGTTGCGCCGTGAAGCGCGCCTGTTGTGCCGACGTCCCGCCGAGCTTGCCAACCCGCTGGTGTTCTTCGCGATCGTCGTTGCGCTGTTCCCGTTGGCGGTCGGACCCGAGACTCAATTGTTGCAAACCTTGTCTCCGGGGCTGGTCTGGGTGGCAGCGCTTTTATCGGTTCTGCTCTCGCTGGACGGGCTTTTCCGCAGTGATTTCGAGGATGGCTCGCTCGAACAGTGGGTCCTTTCGTCGCACCCCCTGCCTCTTCTGGTGCTGGCGAAAGTGCTGGCACACTGGGCCTTTTCCGGCCTGGCACTGGTATTGTTGGCACCCTTGCTGGCACTGATGCTAGGTTTGCCTGCGGCGTGCCTGCCGGTACTGCTGGCATCGCTCTTGCTCGGTACCCCGGTACTGAGCCTGTTGGGCGCCGTGGGTGCGGCCCTGACAGTCGGCTTGAAACGTGGCGGCCTGCTGCTGGCGCTACTTATTTTGCCGTTATATATCCCGGTATTGATCCTGGGCAGTGGCGCCTTGCAGGCGGCACTGCAAGCTATGCCGGCGACCGGTTATCTGCTCTGGCTTGGCAGCCTGACCGCCCTGGCAGTAACTCTGGCACCCTTTGCAATAGCGGCTGGCCTGAAGATCAGCGTCGGCGAATAATGAGGTCTGGGCCCAGCCCAGCAAAGACCCTGGATGTACCGTGATGAAAAGCAGCGCAATCAGCTGGACGTGGTTTCACAAACTGGGTTCACCCAAATGGTTCTATTCCATCAGCGGGCGGATGCTGCCGTGGCTGGCGATTGCCGCCATCCTGCTGATCGGCATCGGCGTTGTCTGGGGCCTGGCCTTCGCGCCCCAGGATTACCAGCAAGGTAACAGCTTCCGGATCATCTACATCCACGTGCCGGCGGCGATGCTTGCCCAGTCCTGCTACGTGATGCTGGCGGTGGCCGGGGTGGTGGGCCTGGTGTGGAAGATGAAGATCGCCGACGTCGCCCTGCAATGCGCGGCGCCCATCGGCGCCTGGATGACCGCCGTGGCGCTGGTCACCGGCGCCATCTGGGGCAAGCCGACCTGGGGCAGTTGGTGGGTCTGGGATGCGCGACTGACGTCGATGCTGATCCTGCTTTTTCTGTACTTCGGTCTCATTGCCCTGAGCCATGCCATCAGCAATCGTGAGAGCGCGGCCAAGGCCTGCGCGGTGCTGGCCATCGTCGGGGTGATCAACATCCCGATCATCAAGTACTCGGTGGAGTGGTGGAACACCCTGCACCAGGGCGCCACCTTCACCCTCACCGAAAAGCCGGCGATGCCCGCCGAGATGTGGCTGCCGCTGCTGCTGACGGTGCTGGGTTTCTACTGCTTCTTCGGCGCCGTGCTGTTGTTGCGCATGCGCCTTGAAGTACTCAAGCGCGAGGCGCGCGCCAGCTGGGTCAAGGAGGAGGTATTGAACAGCCTGGGTCGGGAGATGGCGCGATGAGCTTTGCCTCCTTCAGTGATTTTCTCGCCATGGGCCATCACGGCCTGTACGTCTGGTCGGCCTACGGCATCTGCCTGCTGGTGCTGGCCCTCAACGTCGCCGCGCCGGTGCGCGCCAAGCGCCGTTATTTGCAAGAACAGGCGCGCCGTCTGCGCCGGGAGAACAAGCCGTGAATCCGCAGCGTAAAAAGCGTCTGTTCATCATCCTCGGCCTGCTGGCCGGGATTGGCATTGCCGTGGGCCTGGCCCTGAGTGCCCTGCAACAGAACATCAACCTGTTCTACACCCCGACCCAGATCGCCAACGGCGAAGCGCCGCTGGACACCCGCATCCGCGCTGGCGGCATGGTCGAGAAAGGCTCGCTGCAACGCTCCGGCGACTCGCTGGACGTGCGCTTCGTGGTCACCGACTTCAACAAATCGGTGCCAATCACCTACCGCGGCATCCTCCCCGACCTGTTCCGCGAAGGGCAGGGCATCGTCGCCCTAGGCAAGCTCAACGCCGAAGGCGTGGTAGTGGCCGATGAAGTGCTGGCCAAACACGACGAGAAATACATGCCGCCAGAGGTCACCAAGGCCCTCAAGGAAAGCGGCCAGGTCGCCACCGATGCCGGAGCCAAGCCATGAATGCGGCACTGATCATTCCTGAACTGGGCCAGTTGGCGATGATCCTGGCGATCTGCTTCGCCTGTGTCCAGGCCACCATCCCGCTGCTCGGCGCCTGGCGCGGCGACAGCCTGTGGATGAGCCTGGCGCGCCCGGCCGCCTGGGGCCAGTTCGCCTTTCTGGCGTTCGCCTTCGCCTGCCTGACCCACGCCTTCATGACCGACAACTTCTCGGTCGCCTATGTGGCCAACAACTCCAACAGCGCCTTGCCCTGGTACTTCAAGTTCAGCGCCGTGTGGGGCGCCCACGAGGGCTCGCTGCTGCTGTGGGCGATGATCCTCGGCGGCTGGACCTTTGCCGTGTCGATCTTCTCCCGGCAATTGCCGCAGGTGATGCTGGCGCGGGTACTGGCGGTGATGGGCATGATCAGCGTCGGCTTCCTGTCGTTCCTGATCATCACCTCCAACCCGTTCAAGCGCCTGCTGCCGCAGATGCCGAGTGACGGCGCCGACCTCAACCCGCTGCTGCAGGACATCGGCCTGATCGTTCACCCGCCGATGCTGTACATGGGCTACGTGGGCTTCTCGGTGGCCTTCGCCTTCGCCATCGCCGCCTTGCTTGGCGGGCGCCTGGACGCCGCCTGGGCGCGCTGGTCGCGGCCGTGGACCATCGTCGCCTGGGCCTTCCTCGGTATCGGCATCACCCTCGGTTCCTGGTGGGCCTATTACGAGCTGGGCTGGGGCGGCTGGTGGTTCTGGGACCCGGTCGAGAACGCCTCGTTCATGCCCTGGCTGGTCGGCACCGCGCTGATTCACTCGCTGGCGGTCACCGAGAAGCGCGGCGTGTTCAAGAGCTGGACGGTGCTGTTGGCCATTGCCGCGTTCTCCCTGAGCCTGCTGGGTACCTTCCTGGTGCGTTCCGGGGTACTGACCTCGGTGCATGCCTTCGCCTCCGACCCTGAGCGCGGCATCTTCATCCTGATCTTCCTGCTGTTCGTGGTCGGCGGTTCGCTGACCCTGTTCGCCCTGCGCGCGCCAGTGGTCAAGAGCCAGGTCGGCTTTGCCCTGTGGTCGCGGGAAACCCTGCTGCTGGCCAATAACCTGATTCTGGTGGTGGCGGCGTCGATGATCCTGCTCGGCACCCTTTACCCGCTGATTCTCGATGCCCTGACCGGGGCCAAGCTGTCGGTCGGCCCGCCGTACTTCGATGCGCTGTTCATCCCGTTGATGGCGCTGTTGATGGTGGTCATGGCGGTGGGCGTGCTGGTGCGCTGGAAAGACACCCCGAGCAAATGGCTGCTGGGCATGCTCACCCCGGTGCTGATCGCCAGCGCCGTGCTGGCGCCGATCGGCGGCCTGCTGGTGGATGACTTTGACTGGCAGGTGCTGACCACCTTTGCCCTGGCTGCGTGGATTGTCCTGGCCGGGGCCCGCGACATCCTCGACAAGACCCGCCACAAAGGCTTGTTCAAAGGCCTGCGCGGCCTCAATCGCAGCTACTGGGGCATGCACGTCGCCCACCTGGGCCTGGCGGTGTGCGCCCTGGGCGTGGTGCTGTCGAGCAACAACAGCGCCGAACGCGACCTGCGCCTGGCGCCGGGCGAGTCGGTGGAGCTGGCCGGTTACCAGTTCATCTTCGAGGGCGCCAAGCATTTTGAGGGGCCGAACTTCACCTCCGACAAGGGCACCGTGCGGGTGGTCGAAAACGGTCGTGAGATCAGCGTGCTGCACCCGGAAAAACGCCTGTACACCGTGCAGCAGTCGATGATGACCGAAGCCGGCATCGATGCCGGTTTCACCCGTGATCTCTACGTCGCCCTCGGCGAGCCGCTGGATAACGGCGCCTGGGCGGTGCGGGTGCACGTCAAGCCGTTTGTGCGCTGGATCTGGCTGGGCGGCCTGCTGACCGGCCTGGGCGGTTTGCTGGCGGCACTGGATGGTCGCTATCGCGTCAAGGTCAAAACCCGTGTGCGTGAGGCACTGGGCATGTCTGGAGCTACTGCATGAAGCGTTGGATCATGGTGCTGCCGCTGGCGGTGTTTCTGCTGGTGGCGGTGTTTCTCTACCGCGGGCTGTTCCTCGACCCGAGCGAACTGCCCTCGGCGATGATCGGCAAGCCGTTCCCGGCCTTTGCCCTGCAATCGGTCGACGGCAAGCCGCTGACCGAGGCCGACCTGCTCGGCAAGCCGGCGCTGGTCAACGTCTGGGCCACCTGGTGCCCGTCGTGCAAGGTCGAGCACCCGTACCTGAACAAGCTGGCCGAGCAGGGCGTGGTGATCCACGGCGTCAACTACAAGGACGACAACGCCGCCGCACTGAAGTGGCTGGCCGAGTTCCACAACCCCTACCAGCTCGACATCCGTGACGAGCAGGGCAGCCTGGGCCTGGACCTGGGTGTTTATGGCGCGCCGGAAACCTTCCTGATCGATGCCAAGGGCGTCATCCGCTACAAGCACGTCGGGGTGGTTGACGCGACCGTTTGGCGCGAGCAACTGGCGCCGCAGTACCAGAGCCTGGTCGATGAGGCCAAGCCATGAAGCGCTGGCTGGCGGCCGCCGTCCTCGGCCTGAGCCTGGCCGGGGTAACCCAGGCGGCGATCGATACCTACCAGTTTGCCGATGAGGCGGAACGCGCGCGTTATCACGAGCTGACCAAGGAACTGCGCTGCCCCAAGTGCCAGAACCAGGACATCGCCGACTCCAACGCACCGATTGCCGCCGACCTGCGCCGGGAGATCTTCCGCATGCTCGGCGAGGGCCAGAGCAATCAGCAGATCATCGACTTCATGGTCGATCGCTACGGTGATTTCGTCCGCTACAAACCGGCCCTGAGCGCCCGCACCTGGCTGCTCTGGTTTGGCCCTGGCGTGTTGCTGCTGGGCGGCTTCACCGTGCTCGCGCTGATCGTGCGCAAGCGCCGTGGCCAGGCGGCAGCAGGCAACGCCGACCTTTCGTCCGAGGAGCGTGAGCGCCTCGCCAAATTGCTGGACAAAGAACAGACCCATGACTGATTTCTGGCTTGCTGCAGGCCTGCTGTTGCTGGTGGCCCTGAGCTTTTTGCTGATCCCGGTGTTGCGCGGCCGTCGTGCGCAACAGGAAGAAGACCGTACCGCCCTCAACGTCGCCCTGTATCAGGAGCGCGTCGCCGAACTGGCAAGCCAGCAGGCCGCCGGGGTGCTCGATGCCGAGCAGTTCGGCAAGGGCCGCGACGAGGCCGCGCGCGAGCTGCTGGCCGACACCGAGGGCGCTGAACCGCAGCGCCTGGGCCGCCTGGGCAAACCCTTGCCGCTGCTGGCGGCGGTGCTGGTGCCGCTGATGGGCCTGGGCCTGTACCTGCACTTTGGTGCCAGCGAGCAGGTCGAGCTGACCCAGCAGTTCGCCAAGGCGCCGCAGTCCATGGAAGAAATGACCCGCCGCCTGGAGCTGGCCGTCAAGGCCCAGCCGGATTCGGCCGAAGGCTTGTACTTCCTTGGCCGTGCCTACATGGCCCAGGAGCGTCCGGCCGACGCCGCCAAGGTCTTCGAGCGTGCCGCCGCGGTTGCCGGGCGCCAGCCGGAGCTGCTCGGGCAGTGGGCGCAGGCGCTGTACTTTGCCAACAACAAGCAATGGAGCGGGCAATTGCAGGCCCTCACCGACGAAGCGCTCAAGGCCGACCCCAACGAAGTCACCAGCCTTGGCCTGCTGGGCATCGCTGCGTTCGAGGCCGAGCATTACCAGCAAGCCATCGATTACTGGAACCGCCTGCTGGCGCAACTGCCCGAGGGCGACGCCTCGCGGGCAGCGCTGCAGGGCGGTATCGAGCGCGCCAGCGACAAGCTCAAGGCCGGCGAGGGCAAGGCCGCACCGGCAGTTGCCGAGCAGGGCACGGCACGCCTGAAGGTTCGGGTCGAGCTTGCGGCGGCGCTCAAGGACAAGGTCAAGGCCGATGACACTGTATTCATCTTTGCCCGTGCAAGTTCCGGCCCGCCGATGCCGCTGGCGGCCAAGCGGGTAACCGTGGCGCAGCTGCCGATCGAGGTCGAGCTGAGCGACAGCGACGCGATGATGCCGAACATGAAACTGTCGAGCTTCCCTGAAGTCCAACTGGTTGCGCGCATCTCTCGCGCTGGCCAGCCGACCCAGGGCGAATGGGTTGGCAAGGGTGCTCCGCTGGCCAGCAGCACGACCGCTGCGCAGCACCTGACCATCGACAGCCCGGACCAGTAAGAGACCGACTATGAACAGCATCGCACGCCTGACCCTTCTTTCCCTGGTTGTGGGCTTGAGTGCATGTACCGTTCACCAGCCCTCCGAACCCACCGCGCCGCCAGTCGAAACCCTGCCACCGGGCCCGGGCAGCAAGCCTGCGCCCAAGCCGGGCGCGGTGCCAAGCAAGCCGGCCGTGACCCCGGTGCCCAAGCCAGTGCAGCGTACCTCACCGAGCTTTGCGCCTCCGCCCGGTGGCGCCAGCCACTGGGACCCGCGCCTGGGCGTGTATGTGCTCGACGGCAAGACCAACACCTTCTATCGCCAGCGCACCTACTACCGCTGGAACAACGGCTGGAGCTGGTCGACCAACCTCAACGGCCCCTGGCAGGAAACCGACAGCAGTGGCGTGCCGGGCGGTCTGGGCCGGGCTTTCGCCCAGTAACCTGAGCTGCGCATAATGCCCCCTCGCCAATAGCCCGGGAGCAAGGCATGACACAGACGGTACTGGTGCTGGTAGAAACGGTCGACGACTACCTTCCCCTGTTGGAACACAACGGCTTTCGCCTGATCCGCGCGCAGACCCCGGCCTTGCGCGCCGAGGCCATTGCCCGCCATGGCAGCCAGATTGATGCAGTGCTGACCCGGGGTCCGCTGGGCCTGTACGCCGATGAAATGGCCGCGTTGCCCGCCTTGAAAATCATCTGTGTGATCGGTGCCGGTTACGAGCAGGTCGACCTTGCGGCCGCTGCTGCCCGGGGTATTACCGTGACCAACGGTGCTGGCGCCAATGCCACGGCGGTCGCCGACCATGCCATGGCCTTGCTGCTGGCGGTGGTGCGCGATATTCCCCGCGCCGATGCCTCGACCCGCCGTGGCGAGTGGAACCGGGTGATCAGCCCGTCGGTCAGCGGCAAGCGCCTGGGCATTCTCGGCCTCGGCGCGGTCGGCCTGGCGATCGCCAAGCGGGCGGCGCAGGGCTTCGACATGCCGGTGAATTACCACAACCGCACGCCGCGTAGCGACGTCGCTTATCACTATTGCGACAGCCCCCTGGCCTTGGCTCGGGAATCGGACTTTCTGATTGTCGCCACCCCGGGCGGCGCCGCTACTCGCCAGTTGATCGACAAGCCGGTGCTTGAAGCGCTGGGGGCAGAGGGCTTTCTGGTCAACATCGCCCGGGCCAGCGTCGTCAGCACGGCGGACCTGGTCGATGCCTTGGAAAACGGCGTGATCGCCGGTGCCGGGCTGGATGTATTCGATGACGAACCGGCAGTGCCTGATTCCTTGAAGGCCCTGCCCACGGTAGTGCTGACCCCGCACGTCGCCGGTCAGTCGCCGGAAGCGGCGCGCGACACCGTGCAACTGGTGCTACGCAACCTGCAGGCGTTTTTTGCCGGCGAGCCGGTGCTGACCCCGGTCACGGCCTGACAGCTGCTAGACTTGCCGGCTCTTCTCCCAGCAAGGAGCCTTGATCATGTCCCTGGAAAAACACGGTAGCTGCCTGTGCGGCGCCGTCAAACTCAGCGTCAGCCTTGAGAAAGCCAGCGTCAACGCCTGCCATTGCGGCATGTGCCGGCAGTGGGGCGGCGGGCCGTTTTTTTCGGTGCACTGTGTCGAGCCGGTGAAATTCACCAGCGGCCAGCCAGTGTTCCATGACTCCTCCGACTGGGCCCAGCGCGGTTTCTGCGGCAATTGCGGTACGCACCTGTTGTACCGGCTGAAATCCGGCAATTTCGACGCGGTGTCGGTGGGTGTACTGGAGGGTGACACCGACTGGGTGTTCGATCTGCAGGTGTATATCGACAAGAAACCTGAGTACTACTGCCTGGCCCGAGGCACGCCGACGATGACCGCAGCCGAAGTCGAAGCCATGTTCAGCTAAGCGCCAGCAACCAGTCCTCGAACACCTGCGCCGCCGGCGAGCGCAGGGCCTGTTTGTCGTGCACCAGGTAGTCGGCTTGCCCGGTGTGCACGACAAACTCCGAGACCTGGCGGATCAGGCCGTTGTCGATCCGCTCGCGGGCCATGAACTCCCAGCCAAGGCCCACGCCCATCCCCTGCATCACCGCATCGAACACCAGATTGACCTGGTTGAAGGTCACCGCATTGGCCGGCGCCTGGTAACGCAAGCCCTGATGGCCGAACCAGTCCTGCCAGTCCAGGCAGTTCCAGGCCGAGGCATCCAGCTGGATCAACGGCAAGGCTTGCAACTCACTCAGTGACTGCACAGCGGGCAGGGCACGTTTGACGCTGGCGATCGGGTAGATGGCCTCATCGAACAACTTGCTGGCCTTGAGCGAGCTCCAGTGGCCATGGCCATAGAGAATGCCGAAGTCGTAATTGCCAATATCGCTTTCGCTGATTTCGTTGCTGGCATGAATGTTCACCGTCAGCTCCGGGTGCTGTTCGTTGAAGCGCAGCAGGCGCGGAAACAACCAGTACTGGGCCACCGCATGGGTGCAGATGACGCTGACGTTGCGGCTGCCGTGGCCGCTTTTAAGACGCAGCACATTGGCCAGCAGGCTTTCCAGCATGGGCTCGACGATGGCATTGAAGCCGTCGCCGGCCGCCGTCAATGCGATGCCCCGGGCGCGGCGCTCGAACAGCAGCGCGCCGAGGTGTTCTTCCAGCAGCTTGATCTGTTTGCTCACCGCGCTCTGGGTCAGGTACAGCTCGCTGGCCGCGCGGGTAAAGCTGCCGGTACGCACCACTGCCTCGAACGCGATCAGGGTGTCCAGGGGTGGCAGGTGACGGCTGAAGCGGCTCATGTGACGGTCCGGTCTGGGGAATGTCTGAATCATAAGGTCGATGCTTTCAGCGTGAAAGGTATTCCTGCAGGGAATGCCTGCATGCCGAATGATCTTTTGTCCAGGCGCTGTCCAGGCGTTAGCCTGCGCTCTTCTTAGATCAGGAGCAGGCACGTGAAACGGGGTGTGGCGTATGCCGGGGTAGCCGGTGCGATGTGGGGGCTGGTATTGATGGTGCCGCAGCTGTTGCCGGAGTTCAGCCCGGTGCTGCTCAGCTGCGCGCGTTTCGTGCTGTTCGGCCTGGTGACCCTGGTGCTGGCGATTCCCATGCGCAAGGCCCTCGGACGCCTGACCCTGGGCGACCTGTGGATGATCGGGCGCCTGGCGCTGATCGGCAACCTGCTGTACTTCATCTGCCTGGTGGCGGCGATCCAGCGCCTGGGTGTAGCGCCGGCGTCGTTGATTGTCGGCGTATTGCCGCTGACCATCACCCTGTATGGCCGTCACGACAGCGGCGGGGTGGCGCTGCGTCAGTTGTTGCTGCCGCTGGGCCTGATCTTGGCCGGCATGCTGTGCATCAACCTGCAGACCTTTGCCCTCGAGCCGGGAGCGGTGGCCGACAAACTGGCCGGGGTGCTTTATGCCCTCGGCGCGCTGGTTTGCTGGACCTGGTACGCGGTGCACAACAGCCGTTACCTCAAGCAGTGCGGGCATTTCGACAGCCATCAATGGTCGGTGCTCAACGGGGTGATGACCGGCGTGTTGAGCCTGGTGCTGGTGGCGCTGCTGGCG
This sequence comes from Pseudomonas sp. B21-009, assembly GCF_024749345.1. Taxonomy (NCBI): domain Bacteria; kingdom Pseudomonadati; phylum Pseudomonadota; class Gammaproteobacteria; order Pseudomonadales; family Pseudomonadaceae; genus Pseudomonas; species Pseudomonas sp. B21-009. Next base: position 1,720,672 of record NZ_CP087199.1, read on the forward strand.
CTGTGGCAGCCGGCGCAGTTGCAGGTCGAGGCGGCGCCTGAGCGCTGGACGCTGTTCTGGCTGTACAGCCTGGGTTGCGCGGTGTTCGGCTCGTGGCTGGCGGCGCTGCTGTGGAATGCCGCGTCCAAGCGCATGCCAGTGACGTTGAGCGGCCAGTTGATCGTCTTCGAGACCCTGTTCGCTTTGCTCTACGCCTTCATCTGGCGTCAGAGCGGCCCGAGCCTGCTGGAGGGCCTGGCGATTGTCCTGGTGATCGGCGGCGTCTGCTGGTCGATGCGCCAGCACGAGCCGGGCAGGGTGGTGGTGACTGCCCAGGCTTGATCGCTGGCCTTGCAAAACCTCGCCAACCCTGCGAAAACGCTGGCCACCAAAGGCATATCCCGCTTCAACGAGGTCAAGCATGAGCAGCGAACTGCAAATCATCGATATCCAGCCAGGCGACGGCAAGGCCGTGGTCAAGGGCGCGCTGATCACCACCCAGTACACTGGCTGGCTCGCCGACGGCACGGAGTTCGATTCCTCCCACAGCCGTGGCAAGCCGTTCCAGTGCGTGATCGGCACCGGCCGGGTGATCAAGGGTTGGGACCAGGGCCTGATGGGCATGCAGGTCGGCGGCAAACGCAAACTGCTGGTGCCGGCGCACCTGGGCTATGGCGAGCGCAGCATGGGCAAGATCCCGCCCAACTCCGACCTGACCTTCGAGATCGAGCTGCTCGAAGTCCTTACCCGCGACGATTGAGCGCCGTCGGTCTTAATTCAGCAACATCAAGGCGCTACAGTAGCTCTGGCTCAGGGCCGAGCGCTCAGGGATCGAACCAAATGGCATTCTTGCACTCTGAAGCATGCCCGATTCCACGGATGGAGCATCAGACAGGGATCCCCCCGCGGCTTCGGCCGCGGGGTGGCACAGGCGGGTCAGCCTCAACCCTTTTTGCTGTGAAGAGCCCTATGAAGTTGCCCTCCCTGTTCAAGCGTCACCGTCACGCTGCGTTGTCCCTTGCCCTGCTTGCCGGTGTCGGCCTGCTGGCCGTCGAGGCGCTGGAAAGCCGCGCAGCACCTGTGGACGGTGTGCAGACCCTGGTGTTCCTGCGTCATGCCGAAAAGCCCGGCGAGGGCCTGGGGCAGCTCAACTGCCAGGGCCTGAACCGCGCCCTGGACCTGGCCACCCTGCTGCCGGAGAAGTTCGGCAAGGCTGACTATGTGTTCGCGGCCAACCCGTCCCGGCACGTCGAAGAGGGCAGCAACGACGACGCCTACAGCTATATCCGCCCGCTGATGACCATCAGCCCCAGTGCCATCAAGCTCGGCCTGCCGGTGAACATCGACTTCGGCGCCAACGATACCGGCGATCTGGCCGACGAACTGCTGCAGGACAAGTACCGCAACGCCACCGTCTATACCGCCTGGTCCCACGGCTACCTGCCGGAACTGATCAACACCGTGGCCGGCAAGGCCCTCGGTGAAAAACGGGTGATCACCGACGACTGGGACGGCGAGGACTTCGACTCGATGTACGTACTGACCCTGACCTGGCACGACGGCAAGGCCAGCCTGCTCAGCCGCAACTACAAGCAGGGCCTGAACAACGGCGAGCACAGCTGCCCGAGCTGATGCTCAGTTCAGCGCTTCGAACTGCCCCTTGGCCTCGCGCCATTCAAACACCTTGCCCAGGCAATAGCTGTTGGCTTCTAGCAGCACCTGGGTACTGCCGCCTTCAAGACGCACCTTGACGCTGTCGATACCCTGGCTGTAGCAACCGGGCAGGCCTACGTCAAGGGTTTGCACGCGCTTGCCGCTGGCCTTGTCGATGACCTCGATGGTCTTCACCCGGTCGTGGTCATCGGCCAGCGGAATCTGGAAATAGAAACGCTCGGTAGAGGCCGCCTGGGGCAGTGACGCAGTGCCGGCAGGCCAGACCTGTTGATGACCGAAGTCCGCTACCAGGCGCAACTCCAGGGGAAGCTGCCGGGCATTGGCGTAGGCCGTCCAGGTGCCGAGTATCGGCTTGGCGGCGGCGTTGTCATCGGGGTTGTAGAACTTCAGCCGAGCGTTGGGCAGACCGGCGCTGTCCAGTTCGTCCATGAACAACTGGCGACCGGCGTTGACCGAGCGCTTGAGGCGGATCGGCGTGCGGTAGCGGTCGTAAAAGTAGAAACCGTGCTTGTAGTCATTGGTTTTCTCGATCACCAGGGTGATCGCCTGCTTGCCCAGGGTGCCTTGATAAACAGACTGGTAAGCCTGGGCGCCCAGGCTCAGGCCGAGCAACCCGGCGCCCAGCAGGCATTTGCCCAAGGTGTTCATTGGTTGCGCTCCCTGGCTTGTTGCTCGGTCTTGAGCTCATAGCGATTGCTGTCGGCTTGATGTACGTAGTACTGCGGGTCTTGCCCTGCAGCACCGCCGCTGGCCAGTTGCCCGACCGGAATGGCCTTGAAATCGGTCACCCCATCAGCGTTGAAGTCGGCAAAACTCAGGCTCGCAGTGCCCTGGAAAAACAGCGTCAGGTTATCGATGACCTGCACCGGCTGGCCGCTGGTGCGATCGAGGACAGTGATGCGATCGATGGTGCCGACATACTCGCCGGCGGCCTTGTGTGCATGCACGCGAAATAGCCGGCGGCCGTCCAGCGGCAGTTGCAGCAGTTCGCCCTGCCAGGACGAATCCTGACGGTCGCTGAAGCGGGTCACGCGCTTGAGCGCCAGCGCCTGTCGTTCGCGGTTGCGCAGATCAACCCGGGTACCGGTCAGCTCGCGGTCGTGGCTGAAGGCAAACGGCTGAATCAGCAGCGCAGCGGACGGCAGCTCCGGGTTGTTGAAGATGTTGATCAACAGCGGCAAGCGATAGTCATGGGGCGTGCGCTCAAGGGGGATCAGCCACTGGCGCTGTTCATCAAGCCAGTAACCCTCGAGGGTCTTGTGCTGGGCGTCGTAGGTCAGGGCGACTTCAATGGCGGTGTCGCCCTGGGTGCCGCGATAGACGTGCACGGGCGGCACGGCCAGGACGGTGGCACTGGCGAACAGCGCGGCAAACGCAATGAAAAGTCGAACCATGCTGCGATCCTTGCAAAGGTGGGGGCGCAAGGATGGGCTGCTTGTCAGCGCTTTTCAAGGCGAGACGCGCGGCTGACGTGGGCGATCTGTTCTTCGGCCCGTTCGCTGAACAGTTGCAAGAGGTCGTCGAGCGTGTGCGGCTGGCTTTCGTTGGCGCGGGTCAGGGCGTACAGGGTAATCGGCAAGGCCGGGTCCAACGGCCGCACCAGCGTTTGCGCCGACCCTTGGGCGGTGAACGGATCGATCAAGGCCAGCCCGGCTCCGGATTCGACCATGGCCCGGGCCAGGGAGTAGGTCTGCACCCGGATGCTGGTGCGCGGCGCCGGCTCAAGGTTCTTCAGGTACTGGCCGACCTGGGCGGCCAGCGGGTCGCTGCTGCTCAGGCCGATCAAGGGCGCATCGGCCAGTTCTTCAACTGCCAGCGCCAAGCCCTGGCTGTCTGCGCTCCAGTAGCCTTTGGGGGCCAGTGCCACCAGCTTGCCGTGGGCCAGGGGCTGGACATTCAGGCCGGGGTGTTCGGGGTGGCGCAAGGTCAGGGCGACATCGATTTCGCGCATCAGCAACTGCTGCACCAGCTCGCGGCTGTGCAGGCTCGACAGTTCGCATTCGGACTGCGGGTGGCGCTCGGCCCATTGGCGGATCACCGGCGCAAACAACGCCAGGGCCAGCGCCGGCGTCGCCCCGATGCGCAGGCGCATGCCCGGTTGCCGGCGCAGGCTGGCGGCCAGGCGCCGCACCCCTTCAACGCTGTCGCTGACCTTGTCGACTTCGCGTTCCAGGGCCAGGGCCTCGGGGGTGATCTGCAACTTGCCGCGCACCCGCAGGAACAGCGGGAAACCCAGCTGCGCTTCGGCGTGTTGGAGTATTTTCGACACCGCCGGCTGGGTGACGTGCAGCAACTGCGCGGCGCCGCTGATGGAGCCGGTCTGGCGGATGGCCTGGAACACTTCGATATGACGCAAGCGCATGGGGTAGCCCATAACCTTTGTTTATGGTCTGCCCATTTTTATTCATTATCGTCAGGCTGTCACCGGGCCTAGTCTGAAGGCCTTCAGATTGGCGGATGAAAGCACATGGCACAGCGGGTAACGGTGATCGGCGGCGGCGTGATTGGTCTGGCAACGGCCTACGCGCTGGTGCGCGAAGGCTTTGCCGTCGATCTGGTCGAGGCACGCGAGAGCCTGGCGGGCGGCACCAGCTTTGCCAATGGCGGGCAGTTGTCCTATCGCTATGTCGCGCCGCTGGCCGATGCCGGGGTGCCGTTGCAGGCGCTGGGCTGGCTGCTGCGCAGCGAGTCACCGCTCAAGTTACGCCCGCGCCTGGACCTGGCGCAGTGGCGCTGGATGGGCGCGTTCATGGCGGCGTGTCGCAGTTCGGTCAATCGCACCAATGCCGCACACCTGCTACGCCTGGCCTTGCACAGCCAGGGTACGCTCAAGCAATGGCGCGAGGACGATGGCCTGGACGGCTTTGCCTGGCGGCGCAATGGCAAGCTGGTGACCTTTCGTAATCGCGCAACCTTTGCCCATGCCCGCCAGCACCTGCTCGACCCGCAGGGCCAGCAGGTGCTGGATGCGCAGGAGATCCGCGCGCTGGAACCGGCCCTGGCCGATGCGCCGTTCATTGGCGGGGTGTTCACCGCGGATGAAGAGGTCGCCGATTGTCATCGTTTCTGCCTGGCGCTGGTCGAGCGCCTGCAGGCGTCGGGGCAATGCCGCCTGATGCTCGGGCAGGCAGTGACGCGCATCCGCCACAGTGGTGGGGTAGTGCAGGCGCTGGAGCTGGGCGAGCAGGTCGTGCCGGTGGAGCGCCTGGTGCTGTGCGCCGGGCACCGCAGTGCCAGCCTCGGCCTGCCGGGGCTGCAGTTGCCGATCTATCCGCTCAAGGGCTACAGCCTGACCGCACCGATCAAGGCCGGGCAGCGGGCACCGCAGGTAAGCATCACCGACTACGATCGCAAAATCGTCTATGCCCGCCTCGAAGACCAACTGCGCGTCGCCGCCATGGTCGACATCGTCGGCTTTGATGAATCGCTCGATCCGGCACGGCTGGCCAGCATGCGCCAGTTGGCCGGGGCGACCTTGCCCGATGCCGCCGACTACGCCCAGGCCCGCGAATGGGCCGGCATGCGCCCGGCCACCCCCAGCGGCGTACCGTTGCTCGGGGCCACGGCGTACCGCAACCTGTGGCTCAATCTTGGCCACGGCGCCCTGGGTTTCACCCTGGCCTGCGCCAGTGGCCAGCTGTTGGCCGAACTGATCGCGGGTCGCGCGCCGTCAATCGACCTGCACGGCCTGACCCCACGGGCGGCCTGAACCGAACAAGAACAACAACCGCAAGGAGTGTCCCGATGTCGATTCCCCGTTTGCACCGTCCTGCTCTGCTTGCCCTGTCATTGTGTTTTGCCCAGCCGCTGCTGGCGCAAACGCCGACGCTCAGCGGCAGCCTGAAGAAGATCGCCGAATCCGGCAGCATCACCCTCGGCTATCGCGACTCGTCCATTCCGTTTTCTTATGTGGGCGACCACAGCGGCAAGCCCATGGGCTATTCGGTCGATCTTGCGGCTGAGATCGTCAAGCACCTGCAGGCCAAGCTGGCGGTGCCGCCGCTCAAGGTGCGCTACAACCTGGTGACTTCGCAGACGCGCATCCCGCTGGTGCAGAACGGCACGGTCGATCTGGAGTGCGGCACCACCGGGGTCACCGCCGAGCGGCAGAAGCAGGTGGATTTCTCCTATGGCTTTATTTTCGTCAAAGGCCAGTTGCTGACCAAAAAAGACAGCGGCATCCAGGGCCTGGATGACCTCAAGGGCAAGAATGTGGTCAGCACCGCCGGCACCACCAACGAGAAGTACCTGAAGAACTACAACCTGGAGCACCAGTTGGGGGCTTCGGTGATCAGTGCCAAGGACCACGGCGAGGCGTTCATGATGCTGCAGTCCGGGCGCGCGGCGGCGTTCTACATGGATGATGCGCTGCTGTACGGCGAGCGGGCCAAGGCGCGCAATCCGCACGACTGGGTGGTGGTGGGCGAGGCGCAATCGAAGGAGATCTACAGTTGCATGGTGCGCAAGGGCGATGACGGCTTGCTGGCGCTGGTCAATGAAGCGTTGGCGGATGTCTATCGCAGCGGGCGCATCGAGTCGATCTACAACCGCTGGTTCCAGCAGCCGATCCCGCCCAATGGCCTGAATCTGGAGTTTGCGATGACCAGTGAACTGAAGGGCCTGATTGCCAGGCCGTCGAGCGAGCCGGTGCAGTAGTTTCTGCGCTGTTATCAGGCCATCGGCGGCAAGCGCCGTTTTACCGGGGTCTTCTTGACGATCGCGGTGTTGGTCTCGGCGTGGCTGTTGAGCTTGTCCAGCACGGTATCGAGCTCTTCCATCGAGCGCACGTGCAAGCGTGCGATAAAGCAGTCATCGCCGGTGACCTTGTCGCACTCGGTGAACTCGGGGATGGCCATGATCTGCCGCTCCACTTCCTGCAGTTGCCCGGGCAGCGGCCGCACGCGGACGATGGCCTGTAGCTGGTAGCCGAAGCAGCGCGGGTCGATCTCTACCGTGTAGCCCTTGAGCACGCCACGCTCTTCAAGGCGGCGCAGGCGTTCGCTGACGCTCGGTGCTGACAGCCCGCTGAGCTGCGCCAGGGCCTTGAGCGAGCGCCGCGAGTCTTCCATCAGTGCCTTGATCAACAGTTGGTCGATATCGTCGGTCATACAGGCCTCGTTAGGCAAAATGCGAAAACTGCCTTGATAGTAAAGGTACAAGGTCAGTCTAGCCTGTTTTATCCACTGGAACGGTCGCCGCTGCCCTTGCCATAATTTGCCCATCGTCAAGGAGGTGAGTGATGGACAGTTCAATCCGCCGTGGGTCGTTCGAGATGGTCGCCGCGATGTTGATATCCGGGACCATTGGCTGGTTCGTGCTGGTGTCCGGGCAACCGGTACTGGATGTGGTGTTCTGGCGCTGTGTGTTCGGTGCTGGCACCTTGCTGCTGATCTGCCTGGCCATGGGCTTTCTCAAGCCCGGTATCCTGACCCTGGCCACCTTCGCCCTGGCGGTACTCAGCGGCGTGGCCATCGTCGGCAACTGGGTGCTGCTGTTTGCCTCCTACTCACGCGCCTCGATTGCAATCGGCACTGCGGTATACAACGTCCAGCCGTTCATGCTGGTGGGCCTGGCGGCGCTGTTTCTCGGTGAGAAAATCACCGCGCCCAAGCTGTTCTGGCTAGCGGTCTCCTTTGCCGGCATGCTGGCGATCGTCAGTGCCCATGGCAGCCAGGATGGCACTGGCAACGACTACCTGCTGGGCATCGCCCTGGCCCTGGGCGCGGCGTTTCTGTACGCCGTGGCGGCGCTGATCATCAAGCGCCTGAGCGGCACGCCGCCGCACCTGATCGCGCTGATCCAGGTGTGCACCGGCATCCTCCTGCTGGCGCCCTGGGCCAATACCAGTGGCCTGCCGGGCGACGTCGGTGCGCTGGCCAGCCTGGTGACCCTGGGCATCGTCCACACCGGGGTGATGTATGTGCTGCTGTACGGCGCGATCCAGAAGCTGCCGACCGCCTTGACCGGGGCGCTGTCGTTCATCTACCCGATCGCAGCGATTTTCGTCGACTGGTTCGCCTTTGGCCATCGCCTGGCGCCGCTGCAATGGCTGGGTGTGGCCGCGATCCTGCTGGCCGCGGCCGGCATGCAGCAAGGCTGGTGGTTCAAGCCTGCGCTCAAGGCCCCGGCGGTCAAGCCAGACTGACGGCTGCGCGATCGATCAGGGCGGCCACTTCGGCGGCCCTGGACACCAGCGAGGCATGGCTGGCCTCCAGGGTCAGCAGCTCCTTGGGCTGCAGGCGTTCTGCCATGAGTTTCTGGTTGTCCGGGTGGATCATCCGGTCCTGGGTCGAGAGCTGGTACCAGCTGGGTTTGTGCTTCCATGCGGGCTCACCGATGGTGTCACCGAAGGTGCTGGCCAGTGGCGCCTTCTGGGTCACGCTCATCACCAACCCTTCATCCTTACTCAGGTCCTGGCAAAAGCTTTCGTGCAGTTTGTCGGGTTTGATCCACAGGTAGCCATCGCCATCCGGTTGCAGGTTGGCTGCCGCTTGCGGCGGGTTCTTGGCGGTGATGGCGCCGGGGCTTTCGCCGCTGTCGGGGGCGAAGGCGGCGATGTACACAAGGCCGGCGACATTGGCCTGGTTGCCCATCTGGGTAATCACCGCACCGCCGTAGGAATGCCCGACCAGCAGCACCTTGCCGGGTATCGAGGCGACCATTTTGCGCGTGCGTTCAGCGTCATCGGCAAGCGAGGTCAAGGGCATCTCCACCGCATGCAGGTTGCGGTGGCCCAGGCGTGACAGTTCGAGGATGACCCGGCTCCAGTGGGCGGCGCCGCCCCAGAAACCATGGACCAGGACTATGGACGGAGTGTCGCTCATGATCGTTCTCCAGCACAGGGGTGGAATGCTAGTGTAGATGCTTGTGCTTGGCCCCGTTGCGGGGCGCCGCGCAACGCTGAAACGCAGACAGGGAGGTAGGCATGTTTTCCAGAATCAGTCTCGAGCAGTGGCGCGCGTTTGTCGCCACGGTCGAGTGCGGCGGCTATCTGCAAGCTGCCGAGCATTTGTTCAAGTCCCAGTCGGCGGTCAGCCATTCGGTCAATCGCATGGAGGCGCTGCTTGGCCAGGAGTTGTTCATCATTGAAGGTCGCAAGGCGGTGTTGACTTCCTTGGGCCAGGCGTTGCTGCCCCAGGCCAAGCATTTGCTCGGCGCGGCGCAAAAGCTTGAACAATTGGCCAATCAGTATCAGCCGGGGTTGCTCAGCGAGCTGGCGCTGGCGGTCGATGTATTGTTCCCGCTGGAGCTGCTGCAAGCAGGGTTGCAGGGGTTTTCGGCGACCTTCGAAAACTACCGGATTCGCCTGTACGAAACCGCGCTGTCCGGTGCGCGCGAACTGTTGGAAGAAGGCAAGGTCGAGCTGGCGATCGCCAGCAGCCTTCCTGCCGGTTATGTGCACGAGTTGCTGCTGAACGTCAGGCTGGTTTGCGTGGTCGGCGCCGATCACCCGCTGGCCGCCAGCCGGGGCGAGCTGGGCCTGGCGGATTTGCATGCGCATCGGCAGGTGGTGATTCGCGACTCGGGCACCCGTTATCCGCAGAACAGCGGCTGGCTTGGCACCTCCCAGCGCTGGACGGTCAGCAGCCTGGCGGCGGCCTGCACCCTGGTCGAGCGCGGCATGGGGTTTGCCTGGCTGCCCGAGCACGCGATCATTGATGCGCTGGCTGCCGGGCGCTTGCATCGGCTGGCGTTGCAGCATCAGCGCCAGCGGGACGTGCCCTTGTACATCGGTTACCCCGAAGCACTGCGGCACAGTCCCGAGGTGCAGTTGCTGGTGCAGCTGATTGGTGAACACTGCCAGCAGTGCAACAGCCGTGCGCTCGCCTAGCCCTCGCTGTTGTCCAGGTTGGCGCGAATATCGCTGAAGACCTGGCGCAACTGCTCCAGGGTCATGCATTCAGACAAGCGAAAGCGCCCGGCGATCACCAGCGAAGGCACCGAACGCAGGTTCAGTTCACGGCCTTGCTGCAGGTCGCGCTCCAGCAAGGCAGGGGCGTCGTGTTCGAGGCTGTGGGCAAACGCTTGCGGCTCGAAGCCGGCCTCTGCAGCGATGGCCAGTACAGTGGCCTTGTCACCGATATTGCGGTTCTTGACCATGTGCGCCCACTGCAGGCGGTCGAACATCAGTTCGTGACCGGCATTGCCAGCCAGTGCGTGGGCCGCCTGGCAGGCAGTGGCGGCGAGCAGGCCGTTGGGGTATTCGAAGCTTTGCTCGCGCATGCCCGGGATATTGATGCGCTTTTCGTCCTCGGCGCGGGCGCAGGCCTGCCAGTGATCGAGGATGGTTTCCTTGGCCTGGGGCATCGAGCCGAAGCGCTGGATCATCGCCTCGCGGCTGCTTTGCAGGATGAAGCTGCGGTGCTGGATATCCAGCTCGAACTCAGCTTGCAACTGCTTGAGGCGCGGGGCCAGGACAAAGCACCAGGCGCAAACGACGTCGTGGAAGAACTCGATTTTCAGGGCAGGCATGGCAAGATTCCGTTAGTGAAGGTGCAGGCACTATCGGCAACGGCGTCGGTTAAAAAAAGCGACAAAAACCGGTCACATTCACCCATCGTGTTCATCAATGGCCGAACGGCCTGTTGTCACCGGCGGGGCAAGGTAGAATAGGCGGCTTTACCCGATTGAATCTGCCCATGACCTCTGTGATCGACACCCTCCAGCAGCACCTGCTCGCCGCCCTCGACCCGGCGCCGAGCGAAACCCGGCGCCTGTTCCATGGCCGCGGGCGCTGCTGGCCGGGGCTTGAGCAGATCACCGTGGACTGGCTGCAGGGGGTGTTGCTGGTGTCGCTGTTTCGCCAGCCGCCCGAGGGCCAGTTGCCGGCCCTGGAGCAGATGCTCCTGACGCTTGCCCAGGCGCCAGGCTGGTGCGGCCAGGCCATTTTGCTCCAGCACCGTTACCTGCCGGACAGCCCCGGGCAGTGGCTGCTGGGTACCCCCAGCGAGCACTGGTTGATCGATGAGGACGGGTTGCGCTATCAGCTGGACCTGGGCCTCAAGCAGAACACCGGTCTGTTCCTCGACATGCGCTATGGTCGGCGCTGGGTGCGCGAGCAGGCGGCGGGCAAGCGCGTGCTCAACCTGTTCGCCTACACCTGCGGTTTTTCGCTGGCGGCGATTGCCGGCGGCGCCGAGCAGGTGGTCAACCTGGACATGGCGCGCTCGGCATTGAGCCGCGGGCGCGATAACCATCGGCTCAACGGCCATGACCTGGGCAAGGTGAGTTTTCTTGGCCATGAGCTGTTCAAGTCGTGGGGCAAGGTGCGCAAGTCCGGGCCCTATGACTTGATCATCATCGACCCGCCAAGCTTCCAGAAGGGCAGCTTTGTCCTGACCCAGGACTACCGCAAGATCCTGCGGCGCCTGCCGGAGTTGTTGAACGCCGGCGGCACGGTGCTGGCCTGCGTCAACGACCCGGCCGTTGGCCCGGACTTTCTCATCGAAGGCATGGCTGAGCAAGCACCGGAGCTGGCCTTCGTCGAACGTCTGGCCAACCCGCCGGAGTTTCCCGATAGCGATCCGGCGGGTGGCTTGAAGGCGCTGGTGTTCAGGGCCCTTGTGTAGGAGCGGGCTTGCCCCGCGATGCGATGTGGCGGACAGAATGCTATCGCGGGGCAAGCCCGCTCCTACTTGGCTAAGCGCCGCCAGCCCAGCACCACACCGCTGACACTCAGCACCAGCCCGCCCAGGCTGAAGGCGATCATCCAGGCATCCCACAATGGCCGCCGTTGCAACAGCGGTAGCCAGTCCCAGCTGTGCAGCAACGAGAACAACCAGCGCGACACGCGCCGTGGCTGGTCCAGTACACCCAGCACTTCGCCGGTGTACAGGTCCAGGTGCAGCCAGGTCTGTTGCGGGTCTGCAAAGCGTACGCGCAACACTGGCAAACGCTTTTCCAGGTGGCCGAGCATGCTTTGCTCGGCCCGGGCGTAGTAGTAGAAGTCGTAGGCTTCAAGTTGCTCGCTGTGCATCTGGCCCTGGGGCAGGATCGCTTGTGCGGCGCGCTCCAGCACCTCCCGCGGCAGGCGTTCGAGCACCTGGCCGTCGGCAATCGACAGCACCCGCGTGCGCCCGGCGCCATCATGACCGACCAGGTACCCCGCACCCGCAATCAAGCGCCATTCCAGCTCACGGGCCTTGAAACCTTGCTGGTCGAACCGCGCCAGCGCCTCAGAGGCCGACAGCGGAAAAGCCGCCGCAGTCAATGGCCCGCCTTGATAGGCCGCAACGTTCAGCGGCACTGAACTGCTGAACAGCCGCCACGGGTTCATCGACATCAAGCCACTGAAGATCCAGGTAATCGCCAGCACGCCAAACAGCAAGCCGCCGATATGGTGCCAGCGGGCAATGCCCCGGTAGGGCGAGCGCGAGCCACTGCGGTAAGGCTTGCGCAGGCGCCAGCGCAGGATCCCGATCACCGCGCCAAGCAACGCCATCAGGGTGCCGGCCAGCGACAGGCTGATCACCAGGTTGCTCCACAGGCCGTCGACGCCAATGCCGCGCAACGGATACAGCCAGTGCAGCCAGGCGCCGACCAGGTTCCAGCCGCGCTCCAGGGCGCTGGCATCGCGCACCACTTCGCCGGTATGGCCGGAGATGTATAGCAGGGTGCGTGCGCCATCGTCGAGCTGCACCCGCTGCAGCGGGCGCTCGGCGTCGAGGGCGCGCGAGTGGCTCCACAGATCTTCGCTCACCGCGCCGGCATAACGGGCTGTTGCCTGCGGGTCGTATTGATGCGCACTGGCCAGGGCCTGTTCGCGATCGATCGCCTGCAGGCGCTGGCCAGTGCGGGCGTCCACCGCCACGCTGGCCCGGCCTGGATAGCTGAACAGGTAGCGCGGCGTGCCGGCCACCGTGCTCAGGCGGATGCTGGCCGGGGTGCGCTCGGCATCGGCACTGCGCAGGGCAGTGCCGAGGTCGACGCAGCAATCTTGAACGCGCAACTGCGGCAGGTGAGCGAAGTGCTCGCGCGGGGTCAGCTTGGGGTAGCCGACATACAGCATGACCATTCCCGAGAAGAACCACAGGGCCATGAACAGGCATAAGCCGATGCCCAGCCAGCGGTGCCACAGGTACAGGTAACGTTTCATCGGCGGCGTCCTAGAAGCGCGTCTGCACGGCCAGCTCCAGGGTGCGCGGGGCACCGAGGTAGAGCATGCTCGAGGAGGTCCAGCGGGCATACACCTCGTCGGTCAGGTTACGCACCCGGGCCGTGATGCGCGTGTCGTCATCAACCTTGAAACCGACGAAGGCACCGAAGATCGTGTAGGCCGGCGCGTAGCGGGTGTTGGCCGCGTCGGCATACACCGAAGACACGTAGCGGCTGTCGGCACCGATTTGCCAGCTCGGGTCGATATCGTAGGTCAGCCAAAGGTTGGCGACCCGCTCGGGGATGTTGGTCGGGGTATTGCCTTTGCGCGAGATCGAGCGACCGCCGACGTTCTCGTTGAACTCGTCGTACTGGGCGTCGACGTAGGCAAAGTTGCCCTCGGCCAACAGTTTCGGTGTGACGTGCAGCGAGGCGGCCACTTCTACCCCGCGCGAGGTCTGCTTGCCCACCGGCTGGGTGACGCTGGGGTTGGCGGCATCGGCGGTGGCGAGGTTCTTGCGCTCGATCTGGTAGGCGGCAACGGTGGCGGCGCCGCGGCCATCGAGGAAGCTGAACTTGCTGCCCACTTCCAGCTGCTTGCCGGTGCTCAGGTCGAAGTCGCGTACGGTGGCAAAACTGGCTGTGCTGAGCATGCCCGAGGGCGGGTCGGCGGCGGTGCTGTACTGCACATAGACGTTGGCCGCCGGGGTCAGCTCGTAGACCAGGCCGATGCGCCCGGTGGTGGGCTCGTAGCTGCGCTTGAAGTCCAGCGGGTTGTTGGCATCGACCGTGCGGTAGTTGTGCACATCGAGGTCGATATGGTCATAGCGCAAACCGGTGAGCAGCGACAGGCGCTCGGTCAGTTGCAGGCGGTTCTCGACGAACGCCGCCCAGGTGTCGACGGTGTTCTCGCGGTTCTTCTGAAAGCCCGGGACCATGCCCTTCAGGTCATAGAAATGCCCGGGTTCGAAGCTGGCCGGATCGACACTGTCGAAAATACCGGTGATCGAGCGCGGGTAGGTCATCTGCACGTTGTGGCTGTAGTCCAGGCCCGCCGACCACTGGCTGTTGAGGCCGAACAACTGGCCCTCGTGCAGCAATTCGAAGCGGTTGCCGTTGAGCTCCTGGTCATGGCGTTGCAGCAGCGCGTTGGAGCGGTTGACCCGGCTGTTGTCGGCGTTGTAGGCGTAGGTTTCGAGGTTACGAAAATCACGCTCGGTGTTGTAGTGGTAGAGGGTGTTGCGCAGCGAGGTGTTGTCGTTGAAGCGGTACTCGGTGATTGAGCGCAGCCAGCGCACGCGCTGCTCGTAGCGGCCGTCCTCGACGTTGTAGTTTTCGAAGCGGCGGCTCTCGTCGACCTTCATTTCGCCGCCCAGCGGGTTGAGCACCGGGCTGCCCCAATAGGGGCTGTCGACCGTTTCGTTCTGGTACTCCACGGCCAGGGTGTGGGACAGCTGGTCGTTGATGTCGGTGAGCAGCGAGAACGCCACGGTCCAGGCATCGCGCTCTTCGCGATCGACATAGCCGTTGCTCTTGCTGTGGCTGAAATCCAGGCGTGCGTAGTTGCGGATGCCATCGCCGTCGTTGAGCGCATGGTTGAAGCCGAACGAGGTCTCGCTGCTGTCGTAGGAGCCGTACTTGATTCTGCCTTCGTTGAAGTTCTCGTCGCGGCTGGCCAGTTTGCTGATGTAGTTGATCGAGCCGCCGACGGCGCCAGCGCCAAACAGGAAGCTCGACGGCCCGCCGACGGCTTCGACGCGGTCATAGATCCAGCTGTCGACCGGGCGCGCGGCAACCGAGTCGTACTGCACGCTGATGCCGTTGAACAGCTGGGTGATCTGCCCCCCGGAAAACCCCCGGTAAGCCACCGAGCCTGCCGAACCCGGTGGTGAGGCGGCGGTCATGCCGGGCACGCCGTTAAGCGCGTCCTGGGTGGTCTGCGCGCCGCGTTGCTCGATCTGCTGGCGGTTGACGATGCTCACCGAGGCCGGGGTTTCCCGCGGGGTGAGGCCAAGGCGCGAAGCGGTTTGCGACGGGGTGTCGAGCAGCACGCCGTCTTCGGCGTCGGCGCGGCTGTTGATACGCAGGTCGGGCAGGGTCAGCGGCGCCTCGGCCACAGCGTGGAAGGGCAACGCGCACAGCAGCGCCGCGCAACCGTAAAGGCGATAGGAGTAGGGCATGAATCACACTCTGGAATTTGAGCCAGCGGCCGCCTGCACCTGTCAGGCAGGCACAGCAAAAAACGGCCGGTTTCGGGCAGCCCAAGCGGCTGCCAGGAGGTTCAAGCCAGAAGCGGGGAGGCGCGGGGGTTGGCGGCCGGCCAGCAATATCGCGGCGGCGCCTTGCTGCGCAGTTCACGGTGATAGCGACGTACCCGGGTAACCGCCAGCAGCCAGCCGATGACCAGCACCAGGCCCAGGCAGACCACGGCGGCAGCGCACACCGGGCAGGTCTGCATGCTGTCCCAGCCGGCCACCGTCTGATCGCCGAAATCGCTTTTCAGCGTCGGCCCGGCGCTGCCCATGGCCGAGCAATAGGCGCCGCCGATACCGTTGAGTTGCAGGCCCATCATCTGCCCGTGACCGATACCGCAGGCGAACAGATTGAACAGGACACAGAAGTACAAGGTCCAGGCAATCAGCGGGCGGTCGGCGGGGGCGCGGTTCATGGCCGCGACTTTAGCACCGATGGCCGCTGGGGTTAAAGCAATCAGGCCGGTTCTTCAGCGACTTTTTGCGGTGGCGGATTGTATTGCGCAAAGCTCACGTCGTCGGTCTGGTCGACGCGCTTTTTCAGCCGTTCGTTGAAGGCGCGATTGACCGCATATTGCCCGCCGGAGCTGGTGCGAAACTGCGCGGTCAAAGTGATGCCGTTGAGGTTCATGCTGTCGACCCCGAACACCTGCAGCGGCCCCTGCAGGCTATGGCGCAGCAGCGGGTCTTCGCTGATCGACTGGCCGACTTCGCGGATCAGTTTAAGCGCGCTGTCGACGTCGGTCTGGTAGCTGAACTGCACCGAGAAGAACGCATAGGCGAACTGCCGTGACTGGTTGGTGACCGCCTTGATCTGGCCGAACGGTACCGAGTGCACGAAGCCCTTGCCATCACGCAGGCGCAAGGTGCGGATGGTCAGGCTCTCGACCGTGCCGGCATGCCCGGAATCGAGCACCACCCAGTCGCCGATGGCGATGGTGTCTTCGATGAGGATGAACAGCCCGGTGATCACGTCCTGCACCAGTTGCTGGGAGCCGAAACCGATCGCCAGGCCGACCACCCCGGCGCCGGCCAGCAAGGGCGCGACGTTGATGCCCAGGTTGGCCATGGTGGTGATGGTGCAGATCACCACCAGGATGATCTTGATGGCATTGCGCAGCATCGGCAGGATGGTCCGCACCCGGGTGCTCGGCTGGCGCGACGAGCGCCGCCCGACCGTGGGCTTGAGGGCTTCCTGGATCGCCGTGTCGATCACCACCCACAACAACCAGGTGACCAGCAGGATCAGGCCGATGCTGCTCAGTGAATCACTGATCGCCCGGCCCAGGCTGTTGCGCAGGGCAAAGTCGAGCACCGAAAAGCCCCAGATGCGCCCCAGCAGCTCGATGAAGGCCACTGCCATGGCGATGCGCAGCAGCGCGTGGGCAAGGTTGCGCAGCAGTTCCTTGTACGGACGCAGGCGTTGCCCGGGTTCGATGTCGTGGGCCTTGAACAGGTGCTGCAAGGTGGTGCTGAGAAACAGCGTGGCAATCAGCAAAATGGTGGTCAGCAGGGCGTTTTGCAGGGCCTTCTGGCTCTCTTCGCCGGCGCCGATCAGGGTGATGGCCGAGACCAGGATCATCATCAGGATCGGCAGGTACCAGAGCCAGGAAAAGATCCGCAGGGTTTCCTGCACGGCGCGGTGCTGCAAGCGCTCCTTGAGCGCGCGGTTGCGGATCAGGTGCGCCACCGGGCGGCGCAGGCGAATCACCAGGACGGCGAACGCCAGGGTCGCCAGCAGGCCGGTGATTACCGCCACGCTGCTGGTGATGTTGCCGCCCAGTTGGCGGGCGATCTGCGGGCTGGTCAGGGCATCGCTCCAGGCCGCCAGAAAGCCGATCATGAACAGCGGCCGAGGCGCCAGCTGGCGAATGATGCGCACCGCCGCGCGCTTGTGGCCGGTGTCGAACAGGGTGATCAGGCACAGGATGATCGAGGTCGAGAAGATACCGCTGCTGGTGGCATAGGCCAGGCTCAGGCCCAGGGCGCGGCCTACCGACGGCTCCAGATAGTGGCTGACGTACAGCGTGGTCGGCAGGCTGGCCAGGGCCGGCAGGGTATAGGGCAGCAGGTAGCCGAGCAGTTTCTGCAGGCGCGGGCGTTGGCGCAGCGGGCGGCTGTTGTTGCTGCGATGGGCCAGCAGGCGGCCGAGGTTGGTGAGCACCGCGAAGGCGACCAGCCAGGTGATGCTCAGCAGGGCGAAATCGCCGAGCAGGTCGAGGCCATCGCGACCGGCGTGGCGGTTGACCAGTTGATCGACTTCATTGGCGGCGCGGTCGGCGCGCAGGCGCCAGCTGTCGAATAGGTGGCTGTCGATATCCAGTTCCTGGCTGACATCGTCCAGACCATCGGCAATGGCGCCGAGCAGGCCGCCCTGGACCACGGGTTCAGGTTCAGGTGTTGGTGCGGCGGGCGAAGGTTCGGCGGCGAACAGCTGGCTGCTCAACAGGCAACTGAACAGCAAGGTGAGTAAAGATCGGGTCACTGGGCACTCCTTGAGCCGTGGATGACGGAAAGGGTAGTCAATGAACTGATCAGCAAATGGGAGGGTAAGTTCGATAGGGGGTGAAGCAATCGCGGGTCAAGTAGAGGCGTCACCTCGACTGACCCGCGATGAGGCCATTACTGCCCGGTGTAGATCTGGTCGAAAATCCCGCCATCGTTGAAGTGGGTTTTCTGCACGGTGCGCCAGTCACCGAAGGTCTTCTCGACCGAGAGGAAGTCGACTTTCGGGAAGCGGTCGGTGTACTTGGCCAGCACCGCTGGATCACGCGGACGCAGGTAGTTGTTGGCGGCGATTTCCTGGGCCTCAGGCGACCACAGGTATTTCAGGTATGCCTCGGCGGTGGCGCGGCTGCCTTTCTTCTCGACCACCTTGTCGACCACACTCACCGGTGGCTCGGCTTCGGCGGAGACGCTTGGGTAGATGACTTCAAACTGGTCACGACCGAACTCGCGGGCGATCATTTCGGCTTCGTTCTCGAAGGTCACCAGCACGTCGCCGATCTGGTTGGTCATGAAGGTGGTGGTGGCGGCGCGGCCACCGGTATCGAGCACCGGCGCCTGCTTGAACAGCTTGCCGACAAAGTCCTTGGCCTTGTTCTCGTCACCGCCGTTTTTCAGCACATAGCCCCAGGCCGAGAGGTAGGTGTAGCGGCCGTTACCGGAGGTTTTCGGGTTTGGCACAATGACCTGGACGCCGTCTTTGAGCAGGTCGGGCCAGTCTTTCAGGGCCTTGGGGTTGCCCTTGCGCACGATGAACACAGTGGCCGAGGTGAACGGCGCGCTGTTGTTCGGCAGGCGCGTGACCCAGTTGTCCGGCACCAGCTTGCCGTTGTCGGCCAGGGCATTGATGTCGGTGGCCATGTTCATGGTGATGACGTCAGCCGGCAGGCCGTCGATTACCGAACGGGCCTGCTTGCTCGAGCCACCGAACGACATCTGCACGGTGATCTTCTCTTTGTGCTCGGCTTCCCAGTGCTTCTGGAACGCGGCGTTGTAATCCTTGTAGAAGTCGCGCATCACGTCGTACGAGACGTTCAGCAGCGGCGCCGGAGCGGCCTGGGCCACGGAGCCGAAGGCGAGGCTTGCGGCCAGAAGCGAGGCACTGAAGAGTTTTTTCACTGCGCATTCCTTGTTCGAGTTAGCGTTAAAGGCATTATGCCAGCGACTATAACGGTTGGGCTTTAGGCGCTAAAAGATTAAAAAGTGCTTTGCTTATTCCATTTTTTTGAACAGCGCATTGCCGCAGCGCGAGCAGAACGCCGCGCCGTGTTCATGGCTGTTTTTCCGGCACACCGGGCAGTCGTGCTGCAGCTGTTCGCCGCGCATGGCGTTGGCAAGCTCGGCGGTGAAAATCCCGGTGGGCACGGCGATGATCGAGTAACCGGTGATCATCACCATCGACGACAACACCTGGCCCAGCGGGGTTTTGGGCACGATGTCGCCAAAGCCGACCGTGGTCAGGGTGACGATCGCCCAGTAGATGCCCTTGGGGATGCTGGTAAAGCCATGCTCGGGACCTTCGACCACATACATCAGGGTGCCGAACACGGTGACCAGGGTCGAGACGCTGAGCAGGAACACGATGATCTTCTGCTTGCTGCCGCGCAGCGCCGCGAGCAGGTAATGGGCCTGCTTGAGGTAGGGGCTGAGCTTGAGCACGCGAAAGATCCGCAGCATACGTACGACGCGGATGATCAGCAGGTATTGGGCGTCGCTGTAGTACAGGGCGATGATCCCCGGGACGATCGCCAGCAGGTCGACCAGGCCATAAAAACTGAAGGCGTAGCGCAAGGGCTTGGGCGAGCAATACAAGCGGATCAGGTACTCGACCAGAAAGATCGCGGTAAAGCCCCACTCGACGGCCGCCAGCAACCCGGCATAACCCTGGTGCACCTCGTCGATGCTGTCGAGGATCACCGTTACCAGGCTGGCGAGAATGATCAGCAGGAGGATCTTGTCGAAGCGCCGGCCGGCCGTGGTGTCGGTTTGAAAGACGATGACGTAGAGCCGCTCGCGCCAGCTCGAAGGGGTGTCCATAGGCTCGTTCCAAAGGCAGATGGGCAGAGCCTAGGGGCTGCACCTCAGCTGTGCAAGCGACGCCGGCTGTGGGATAGCGGCAGGCGTAGCAGGCGGCCACCGGCATGCAGCAGCCAGCAGGCGAGAATGAACGGCGCGGTCAGGCCGGCGACCGGCAGCAGGCTCACCGCCGGTTGCAGGGCAATTGCCAGGACGATGGCCAGCAGCGGCAGCCAGGGCCGCTGGCGTTCCTGGCTGAAGGCCAGGGCGGCGAGGGCGGCATTGAAACCGAACAGGCCGTTGTAGGCCGCCGTGGCCTCGCCACCGAGCAACGCCACGCTGCCGCCGATGGCCGAGCCGAGCAGGGCCCAGACGGCGGCGTAGCGATTGGAGATCAGCAGGCCGAGGGCGATCAGCACGCCGGCCAGCGGCTGGTCGAGCAAGAAGATCTGCCCAAGGCCGCGGGCCAGGGCGAACAGCGGGTTGGCCTCGACACTGGTGCTGGTGGCGCTGGCGGGTTCGGCCATGGCCAGCGCCATCCAGCCAAGCAATACGAATGGCGCGGTGTAGGCGGGCAGCAGTTGCCTGGGGCCGCGCTTGAGCCACTGGTGCACGAGCATGCTGCTCAGGCCGCCAGCGGCGATGATCAGTGGCGGCAGAATCGCCGACCAGGGCAGGGCATAGCTGATCAGCAGACCAATCAGCACGCCGTTGTAGCTGTACAGGCCGGCCTGGCGGTCAGTGCGGTTGTAGCCACGGCGCTGGGCAGTCAGCAGCCCGGCGAGGGCCCCGAGCAGCGCGCCGCCGACCAGGTCGGGCGCGGTCAGGGTGATAGCCAGCAGGCAGCACAGGCCACACAGCGGATTGCGCTGCAGCAGTACCTGGCTGAAGCCGTTGAGCAAGGCCGTGGCCCAGTCGGGGCACGGGTTGACGAAATTCTTGGTGTACATGGGGGCAGTCTGGGTTGATGTGGAGTGGGGAGCCTCTTTGGGCCGGGTTGTCCCACCTGGGGTTTGTGTTGCATTCATCGCGGGTCAAGCCCGCTCCCACAAACCTGTGGGAGCGGTCTACCTCAGATCAAGGTCTCGATCCGCAGCGTGTTAGTCGACCCCGGCTTGCCAAAAGGCACACCGGCAGTGATCAACAGCGTGTCGCCGCGGCTGGCCATGCCCTGGGCCTGGGCGATCTCCAGGGCGGTGGAGCAGATCTCGTCGACCTGGCGCAGGCGATCGTTGACCACCGAATGCACACCCCAGGCCACGCTCAGGCGCCGGGCGGTGGACAGGTTGGGCGTCAGGTTGAGGATCGGCGCCCGTGGCCGCTCGCGCGCAGCGCGCAGGGTCGAAGCCCCCGATTCGCTGTAGTTGACCAGCACCGCCACCGGCAGGATGCCGCTGATGCGGCGGATCGCGCAGCTGATGGCATCCGACACGGTGGCCTCGGCTTTCGGCCGGCCGACGTCGAGTTGCGCCTGGTAGTCCGGGCCGTTCTCCACCTGGCGGATGATCTTGCTCATCATCTGCACCGCTTCCAGCGGGTAGTCGCCCGAAGCGGTCTCGGCCGAGAGCATCACCGCATCGGCGCCTTCGGCCACGGCGTTGGCGACGTCGGTGACTTCGGCGCGGGTCGGGGCCGGGGAGAAGCGCATCGATTCGAGCATCTGTGTGGCCACCACCACCGGTTTACCCAGTTCGCGGCAGGTGTTGATGATGCTCTTCTGGATCTGCGGCACGCTTTCAGCCGGCACTTCCACGCCCAGGTCGCCACGGGCAACCATGATCGCGTCGCTGAGCTCGGCAATGGCGCGCAGTTGGGTCACCGCCGAGGGCTTCTCGATCTTGGCCATCAGGTAGGCACGGTCACCGATCAGCTGGCGCGCTTCGACGATGTCTTCCGGGCGCTGCACGAACGACAGTGCCACCCAGTCCACGCCCAGCTCCAGGCCGAAGCTCAGGTCGCGGCGGTCCTTGGCGGTCAGCGGGCTGAGGTCGAGTACCGCTTGCGGCACGTTGACGCCCTTGCGGTCGGACAGCTCGCCGCCGTTGAGCACTTCGGTCTCGATCGCGTCGCTGTGCTTGGCGGTCACCCGCAGGCGCAGCTTGCCGTCGTCGAGCAGCAGGTCCATGCCCGGCTCCAGCGCAGCGATGATTTCCGGGTGCGGCAGGTTGACCCGCTCAAGCGTACCCGGGGTGCTGTCCAGGTCCAGGCGCAGGGCCTGGCCGCGTTGCAGCTGGACCTTGCCCTCGGCAAAACGGCCGACGCGCAGTTTAGGCCCCTGCAGGTCCATGAGGATGCCCAGCGGGTAGTTGAGCTGGCTC
The DNA here is from genome assembly GCF_024749345.1 of Pseudomonas sp. B21-009. NCBI lineage: Bacteria > Pseudomonadati > Pseudomonadota > Gammaproteobacteria > Pseudomonadales > Pseudomonadaceae > Pseudomonas > Pseudomonas sp. B21-009. The sequence continues at coordinate 1,742,510 of NZ_CP087199.1, forward strand.
TCCACCTCGCGGATCCACTGGTAGCGCAGGGCGTGGTCTTCGTGCTCGCCGTGGCTGAAGTTCAGGCGAAAGATGTTCACCCCGGCCTCGACCAGTTGGCGGATGTCATCGATGCCCTTGATCGCAGGACCGAGGGTGGCAAGGATTTTGACTTTTTTATCAGGCGTCATGTCAGGCACTCTCGAGAATCAGGATGGCGCGAAAATCGTTGACGTTGGTCCGCGTCGGCTCGGTAACGATCAAGTCATCGAGCGCGGCGAAGTAGCCGTAGCCGTTGTTGTTGTCCAGCTCGTCACTGGCCGACAGGCCCAGGGCCGCGGCGCGGGCGTAGCTGTCCGGGGTCATCAGTGCGCCGGCGTTGTCTTCGGAGCCGTCGATGCCGTCGGTGTCACCGGCCAGGGCATAGACCCCGCGCAGGCCCTTGAGGCTTTCGGTCAGGCTCAGCAAAAACTCGGCGTTGCGCCCGCCACGGCCATTGCCGCGCACGGTCACGGTGGTTTCGCCACCGGAGAGGATCACGCAGGGTGGCGACAGCGGCTGGCCGTGCTGGACGATCTGCCGGGCGATGCCGGCATGGACCTTGGCCACCTCGCGCGACTCGCCTTCGAGGTCGCCAAGGATCAGCGGGCTGAAGCCGGCCTGGCGGGCTTTGACCGCTGCCGCTTCCAGCGACTGCTGGGGCCGGGCGATCAGCTGGAAGTGGCTGCGGGCCAGGGCCGGGTCGTCGGCCTTGACGGTCTCGGAGGCCGGGTTGTTGAGCCAGGCGGTGACCGCAGCAGGCGCTTCGATGTTGTAGCGCTTGAGGATCGCCAGGGCTTCGGCCGAGGTGCTCGGGTCGGCCACGGTGGGGCCGGAGGCAATGACCGTGGCCAGATCCCCGGGTACATCGGAAATCGCATAGGTATAGACGGTGGCCGGCCAGCAAGCCTTGGCCAGGCGCCCGCCCTTGATCGCCGAGAGGTGCTTGCGCACGCAGTTCATCTCGCCGATGGTGGCGCCGGATTTGAGCAGGGCCTTGTTGATCTGTTGCTTGTCGGCCAGGGTCAGGCCTTCGGCAGGCAGCGCCAGCAGCGCCGAACCACCGCCGGAGAGCAGGAAAATCACCCGGTCGTCAGCCGTGAGGTTGCTGACCATTTCCAGTACCCGCTTGGCCACGGCCAGGCCGGCGGCATCCGGGACCGGGTGGGCGGCTTCGACCACTTCGATTTTCGAGCAGCTGGCGCCATGGCCGTAGCGGGTAACCACCAGGCCGGAAACCGGGCCCTTCCAGGCGCGCTCGACGACTTCAGCCATGGCCGCGGCAGCCTTGCCGGCGCCGATGACGATGACGCGACCGCTGCGGTCGCTGGGCAGGTGGGCTTCAAGGACCTGGCGGGGATGCGCGGCATCGATGGCCGTGGCGAACAGCTCGCGCAGAAAGTGTTGCGGATCGACCGACATGGCAGGCTCCAATCTTATTGTTTTTCAAAATCGAAAACGCCCCTGGTTCTGCCTCCGTGCAGGCCGACCCAGGGGCGCTGAAAGCGGCAAGCTTCAAGCCCCAAGCCGCAAGAGAAAGCGGATCGATGCGCGGCCTGCTTTTACTTGCAGCTTGAAGCTTGCAGCTGGCCTCTTACTCTTCACCGCGGATCGAGAAGTTGGCCATGTGTTCCAGGCCCTTGATCAGCGCCGAGTGGTCCCAGTTGGCGCCGCCGATGGCCGCGCAGGTGCTGAACACTTGCTGGGCGTTGGCGGTGTTGGGCAGGTTGATGTTCAGTTCCTTGGCACCTTGCAGGGCCAGGTTCAGGTCTTTCTGGTGCAGGCTGATACGGAAGCCCGGGTCGAAGGTGCCCTTGATCATGCGCTCGCCATGCACTTCGAGGATTTTCGACGAAGCGAAGCCGCCCATCAGTGCTTCACGCACCTTGGCAGGATCGGCGCCGTTCTTGGCGGCGAACAGCAGCGCTTCGGCCACCGCCTGGATGTTCAGGGCGACGATGATCTGATTGGCGACCTTGGCGGTCTGGCCATCGCCGCTGCCGCCGACGCGGGTGATGTTCTTGCCCATGACCTGGAACAGCGGCAGGGCGCGTTCGAAGGCGTTCGGGCAGCCGCCGACCATGATGCTCAGGGTCGCGGCCTTGGCACCGACTTCACCGCCGGACACCGGCGCGTCGAGGTAGGTGGCGCCGGTGGCCTTGATCTTCTCGGCGAAGGCTTTGGTGGCGGTTGGCGAGATCGAGCTCATGTCGATCACCACCTTGTTCGGGCCGACGCCCTGGGCCACGCCGTTGTCGCCGAACAGCACCGCTTCAACCTGCGGGGTATCGGGGACCATGACGATGATGAATTCAGCTTCCTGGGCCACTTCTTTCGGGTTGGCCAGGGCTACGGCGCCGGCGGCGACCAGGTCGGCAGGCGCGGCGTCGTGGTGGGTCGAGAGGAACAGGCTGTGACCGGCTTTTTGCAGGTTCTGCGCCATTGGGCGGCCCATGATGCCGGTGCCGATAAATCCGATTTTAGCCATGAGAAATGCCTCTTGTAATTGTTGGATGCAGGTCAGATCGCGTTATGGGTCTTCAGCCAGCCAAGGCCCGCTTCGGTAGTGGTCAGCGGCTTGTATTCACAGCCCACCCAGCCCTGGTAGCCGATACGGTCCAGGTGTTCGAAGAGGAAGCGATAGTTGATCTCGCCAGTACCCGGCTCGTTGCGGCCGGGGTTGTCGGCCAGCTGGATGTGGTTGATCTTGGCCAGGTTGCTCTGCACGGTACGGGCAAGATCGCCCTCCATGATCTGCATGTGGTAGATGTCGTATTGCAGGTACAGGTTGCTGCTCGCCACCTCGGCCTGGATCTCTAGCGCCTGTTTGGTGGTGTTCAGGTAGAAGCCCGGGATGTCGCGGGTGTTGATCATTTCCATGACCAGCTTGATCCCGGCGGCCTGCAGCTTGTCGGCGGCAAACTTGAGGTTGTCGACGAAGGTCTTGCGCACCGTGGCGCAGTCCGGGCCTTGTGGACGGATGCCGGCCAGGCAGTTGACCTGGGTGTTGCCCAGCACCTGGGCGTAGGCGATGGCCAGATCGACACCGGCGCGGAATTCCTCGACACGGGCCGGGTCGCAGGCGATGCCGCGATCACCCTTGGCCCAGTCGCCGGCCGGCAGGTTGAACAGCACCTGGGTCAGGCCGTGGGCATCGAGCTGCTGCTTGATTTCAGCCGAGCTGAAGTCGTACGGGAACAGGTACTCGACACCGCTGAAGCCGGCGTCGGCAGCAGCCTTGAAACGGGCGAGGAAGTCCTGCTCGGTGAACAGCATGGACAGGTTGGCGGCGAAACGTGGCATGGTTGTCTCCTTGCAAAAAGGGGCCCTGTGCACCCGGCAGCAGGGCCTTCGCAGCGATCAGTCGAGCAGGGAAATCGCGGTTGGCGCGTCGTTGCCGACCAGGGCCAGGTCTTCGAATTCGTTGACCGCGTTGATTTCGGTGCCCATGGAAATGTTGGTCACGCGCTCGAGAATAACCTCGACCACCACCGGTACCCGGAACTCTTCAGCCAGCTTTTGCGCCTTGAGCAGGGCCGGGGCGATCTCGCCAGGCTCGGTCACGCGCAGGGCCTTGCAGCCCAGGCCTTCGACCACGGCGACGTGATCGACGCCATAACCGTTGAGTTCCGGCGCGTTGACGTTCTCGAACGCCAGCTGCACACAGTAATCCATCTCGAAGCCGCGCTGGGCCTGGCGGATCAGGCCCAGGTAGGAGTTGTTCACCAGCACGTGGACGTAGGGCAGGTTGAACTGCGCGCCCACTGCCAGCTCTTCGATCATGAACTGGAAGTCATAGTCGCCCGACAGTGCCACGACCTTGCGAGTCGGGTCGGCCTTGACCACGCCCAGCGCCGCAGGAATGGTCCAGCCCAGCGGGCCGGCCTGGCCGCAGTTGATCCAGTGGCGTGGCTTGTAGACGTGGAGGAACTGCGCGCCGGCGATCTGCGACAGACCGATGGTGCTGACGTAGCAGGTGTCCTTGCCGAACACCTGGTTCATTTCCTGGTAAACGCGCTGCGGCTTGACCGGCACGTTGTCGAAGTGGGTCTTGCGCTGCAGGCTCGACTTGCGCTGCTGGCAGTCTTCGAGCCAGGCGCTGCGGTCCTTGAGCTTGCCGGCGGCTTTCCACTCGCGGGCCACTTCCAGGAACACGTCCAAGGCGGCGCCAGCGTCGGAAACGATACCCAGGTCCGGGGTGAACACGCGGCCAATCTGGGTCGGCTCGATGTCGACGTGAATGAAGCGGCGGCCTTCGGTGTAGACGTCAACGGAGCCGGTGTGACGGTTGGCCCAACGGTTGCCGATACCCAGCACCACGTCGGACTTGAGCATAGTGGCGTTGCCGTAGCGGTGCGAGGTCTGCAGGCCGACCATGCCGACCATCAGCGGGTGATCGTCAGGGATGATGCCCCAGCCCATCAGGGTCGGGATCACCGGGATACCGGTCAGCTCAGCGAATTCCACCAGCTTGTCGCAGGCATCGGCGTTGATGATGCCGCCACCGGCAACCAGCAATGGACGCTCGGCAGTGTCGAGCATGGCCAGGGCTTTCTCGACCTGAACACGGTTGGCCGCAGGCTTTTGCACCGGCAGCGGCTGGTAGGCATCGATGTCGAATTCGATCTCGGCCATCTGCACGTCGAACGGCAGGTCGATCAGCACCGGGCCTGGGCGGCCGGAGCGCATTTCATAGAAGGCTTTCTGGAACGCATACGGCACCTGGCCGGGTTCCAGAACGGTGGTCGCCCACTTGGTCACCGGCTTGACGATGCTGGTGATGTCGACGGCCTGGAAATCTTCCTTGTGCATGCGGGCACGCGGCGCTTGGCCGGTGATGCACAGGATCGGGATGGAGTCGGCCGAGGCACTGTACAGGCCGGTGACCATGTCGGTGCCGGCAGGGCCGGAGGTGCCGATGCACACGCCGATGTTGCCGGCCTTGGTGCGGGTGTAACCCTCGGCCATGTGCGAGGCGCCTTCAACGTGACGAGCGAGGACGTGATCGATACCGCCGACTTTCTTCAGGGCCGAGTACAGGGGGTTGATGGCTGCACCCGGAATGCCAAACGCGGTTTCCACACCTTCGCGGCGCATCACCAGAACGGCTGCATCAATTGCTCTCATTTTGCTCATGGTTTTGTGCCTCTTTTATTTTGTAATTGTATACAAATGGCTTTTCACCAGAGTGTATTCACGCCAGGCGACTCTGGTCAATCCATTTTCATCGGCGATCGGCGCTTTCGTCGGGAAGCCTTTAAAAATGGCGTTTCGTCAGAATTGGTTCATCGCGTCGAAATTATTGTATACAAAAATATTCGCCATTGTGTTCTATTTGTTCTATTGATTTTTACACCTGCCCTCGGGCTTCTAACAACAAGAGGACCTTTCCATGAACGCTTTGACCCTGAAAGTCGCTGTCAGCCTGGTGAACGCTGCGCTGGTGGCCGGGCGCAAGATCTCCTCCGCGCCGCTGACCGTGGCGGTGCTGGACAGCGGCGGTCACCTGCTGGCCCTGCAGCGTGAAGACGGCGCCAGCCTGCTGCGCCCGCAAGTGGCGATGGGCAAGGCCTGGGGCGCAATTGCCCTGGGCAAGGGCTCGCGCCTGCTGGCGCTGGACGCGCAACAGCGCCCGGCGTTCTTCGCCGCGCTCAATGGCCTGGGTCAAAGCCCGGTGGTGCCGGCGCCGGGTGGGGTGCTGATTCGTAATCAGCAAGGCGTGGTGCTGGGAGCGATCGGTATCAGTGGCGATACGTCGGATATCGACGAGCAGTGCGCGATCAGTGCGATCGAGGAGGCGGGGTTGACGGCGGATGCCGGTGTAGCGGCTTAAAATGTATCGCGGGTCAAGTCGAGTCGTCGCACCGCCGCTCCCACAATCTCCTGACCCTGTGGGAGCGGCGGTGCGACGACTCGACTTGACCCGCGATGGATGCACTACCGATCAAGCGTCCGGCTCACAGCCCTTGAGCACCAAACGAATGATGGTCTGCGCCGCCGCTTCATAATCGCTGTCATCGAGCTTGGCCTTGCCGGTGACCACCGAGATCTGCCAGTCGAAGTCGGCGTAGGTCTGGGTCGCGGCCCAGATGCTGAACATCAGGTGGTGCGGGTCGAGTGGGGCGATCTGGCCGCGGTCGATCCACGCCTGGATGCACTCGATGTTGTGCCGGGCCTGGTCGTTGAGCTGCTCGACCTGGCTCGGGCTCAGGTGCGGCGCGCCGTGCATGATCTCGCTGGCGAACACCTTGGAGGCGAACGGCAGGTCGCGGGAGATGCGCACCTTGGAGCGGATGTAGGCGCTCAGCACTTCTTTGGGATCGCCGTCGGCATTGAACGGTGTCGACGCCTGCATGATCGGTTCGATGATGCTTTCCAGGACCTCGCGGTAGAGGTTTTCCTTGGACTTGAAGTAGTAATAGACGTTGGGCTTGGGCAGGCCGGCCTTGGCCGCGATGTCGCTGGTCTTGGTGGCAGCGAAGCCCTTGTCGGCAAACTCTTCACTGGCCGCGCGCAGGATCAGTTCTTTGTTGCGCTCGCGAATGCTGCTCATGGTTGACGCTGTTCCTCGTGTCTGGCCGCTGGCGGCACCCGGGCCTGGGAGGGCGGTTGCGCATGGTAGCACCGGGTTCGCAAGCGGCTCAAGGTGGCGACTTTGAGCTAGACTGTGGCCCTCTCAACCCGCTGGAATCAGGCAAACATGGCAGGAAGCAGTCTTCTGGTATTGATCGACGATATCGCCACGGTACTCGACGATGTCTCGGTAATGACCAAGGTCGCGGCAAAAAAGACCGCAGGGGTGCTGGGCGACGACCTGGCGCTCAATGCCCAGCAGGTTACCGGCGTGCGCGCCGAGCGGGAAATCCCGGTGGTCTGGGCGGTGGCCAAGGGGTCGTTCCTCAACAAACTGATCCTGGTGCCGGCGGCGCTGTTGATCAGCGCCTTCATCCCCTGGGCGGTGACGCCGCTGCTGATGGTCGGCGGTGCGTTCCTGTGCTTTGAAGGCTTCGAAAAGCTCGCGCACAAGTTCCTCCACAGCAAGGAGCAAGACCAGGCCGAGCATGCGGCGCTGACCGAGGCGGTGGCGGACCCAGCAGTCGACCTTGTGGCCTTCGAGCAAGGCAAGATCAAGGGCGCGGTGCGCACCGACTTCATCCTTTCGGCCGAGATCATCGCCATCACCCTGGGCGCGGTCGCCCATGCGCCGCTGACCCAGCAGATCATCGTGCTCTCGGGCATCGCCATTGTCATGACCATCGGTGTTTATGGCCTGGTGGCCGGCATCGTCAAGCTCGATGACCTGGGCCTGTGGCTGACCCAGAAGGCTTCCAGCGCCGCCAAGGCGATCGGCAACGGCATCCTGCGCGCGGCGCCGTACATGATGAAAAGCCTGTCGGTGATCGGCACGGCGGCGATGTTTCTGGTCGGTGGCGGGATTCTGGTGCACGGCGTGGCGCCGCTGCACCATGCCATTGAAGCCTTCAGCGCAGGCCGCGGCGGCGCCTTGACCGGCGCCTTGCTCAACGCCGGCGTCGGTATCGTTGCCGGTGCCGCGGTACTGGCGGTGGTGGCGGTCATCGGCAAGCTCTGGCGTGCTGCCAGAGCCTGATGCCGCGAGGTTCGATCAGTTCTTCAGTGCTGTGCGCTCGTTGGCTGCGGGCAGCCAGTCGAGCAGGTGGTGGGTGAAACCGTAGCTGGCGACCTGGTAGTAGGCGATTGCGCGCTGGATCAACGGGTCACTGGTGCTGCTGTTCACTTCCTGGCTTTCACCCAGCGCCTGGTTGTGGCGGCGCAAGCCGTCACGCGGGCTGAGGATGGCCAGGTCCTGGCCATTGAACAGGCCCAGGTGCTGGTAGTTGCCGATCAGCACCCGCGGTGGCAGGCGGTCATCGAGCATCAGGTCGCGACCGAAGAAGGTCGAGGTGTAGCTCATGTTCAACAGGCCCAGCAGGGTCGGTGCGAGGTCGATCTGGCTGGCCAGTTTTGACTCCTCGCGCGCTTCGATCAGCTTCGGGGCGTAGATGAACAGCGGGATCTGATAGTTGCTGACCGGCAGGTCCTCCTTGCCGGCGCTCCCCGCCGTGTGATCGGCGACAAAGATGAACAGGGTGTTGTCGAACCAGGGTTTGCTGCGGGCCTGTCGCAAAAAGCGCCCGATGGCATGGTCGGTGTACTTCACCGCGCCGTCGCGGCCATTGCCTGATGGAATATCGATACGGCCATCGGGGTAAGTGTAAGGACGATGGTTGGAGGTGGTCATCAGTTGCAGGAAGAACGGCACCTGGTTGTCGTGGTCGGCGTCCGCCAGTTTTAGCGCTTGGGTGTACAGGTCTTCATCGGACATGCCCCAGGCATTCTTGAAGCTGATGTCGGCTTCGGCAACGCTGCTCTGGTCGACGACCCGGTAGCCGTTGCCGCTGAAAAACGCGTTCATGTTGTCGAAATAGCCGCGCCCGCCGTAGACGAACACGCTGTCATAGCCGACTTCGGCCAGTTGCTGGCCAAGGCTGGCGAAGCCGCTTTCACGGCCGATGCGCTTGACGATCGAACGCCCGGGCGTTGGCGGCATCGACAGAGTGATCGCCTCCAGGCCGCGGTCGGTGCGCGTGCCGGTGGCATAGAAGTTGTTGAAGTACAGGCTCTGCTTGCGCAGTGCGTCGAGGTTGGGGGTAAGGTTGCGGGTATCGCCGTTGCTGCCCAGGTACTTGGCGCTCAGGCTCTCGATGGTAACCAGGACGATATTCGGCGTGCGCGGGCTGCCCGAGGCAGTAATTTCCCGGCGAATGCCCATGGGTTCCTGATCGACGAAGCGTGCATTGGGTTCTTGCAGTTCGGCGCGGATCAACTGGGTGGATTCGCTTTCGCTGAGGCTGCCGTAGAACTGTGAATAGTCCAGTTCGTTGTTGCGAAACGCGGCAAAGAACTGGTAAGGCCCGTTGCTTGCCAGTTCGCGGGCGTAAGCATTGCCACCCTGGCCGCGAGGCATGTCCTGGTTGATCAACAGCGCGCAACAGCCAACCAGCAGTGCCAGGCCAGCAAGGTTGGCAAGGCGTTTACGCCAACTGGGCAAAGGTGCATCCAGGGCCTGGCGCAACGGTTTGGCAATTGCCAGGGTCACTACCAGCGCGACCAGTGCCAGTACGCTGAGAATCAGGCCGATGGGGTAGGACTCGAGGATGTTGTTCAGTACCTCATCGGAGTACACCAGGTAGTCCACGGCGATAAAGTTGAAGCGCACGCCGAACTCGTCCCAGAACAGCCATTCGGCAACGGCGACGAACAACATGATGAATACGCTGGCGAACATCACCACTCGCAGCAACCCGCGATGCGCCCGCAACCGCCATAGCGGCGCCGGGCACAGCAGCAGGTAGACGGCCAGGGGCAGGGCGGCATAAATCAGAAAGCCCAGGTCATAGACCAGGCCGGTGGTAAAGATCGAGAAAAAATGCCCCCCGGCTTCACTCAGGTGAGTGAAGTACAGGGCGCTTCTTGTCAGTAAGAAAATAACCAACCACAACGACGTTAATAGCAGTAGATAGCGCACCGGCGCTGAGCGTGTAGCGTGCATGGCGTTTGCCTTGTTATTGCAGGGGAAGTGGGGCGGCAAACTAACGCTTGAAATGAGAAAAAATTGTCAAATAAATGCAGTGAAGAAGTTTGTCTGTGGTTTATAGTGATGGTTCTTTCATGCCGCAAGGATGCGCACGAGGCGCTAATGATAATCGCCCCTGATAACTAAATAAGGAGCTCATGAATGCCCTTCAGAACATTGACCTACGATGTCTTTCACCTGGGCTTGTACATGGCCACTGCATTGGCCTGGACCAGCCTGTGCGTCATGGTTTTGCTTTGCGCGCGCAGGCGTCGCTTTGCTACTGTGCCGGGCAGTTGCCTGGGCGTGGCTGGGCTGGGCGTGCTGGTCTGCCTGGGAATCCTGTTGGCAGATGTACTGCGCCTGATCGATCACCGGGCGGTGTTATTCAGTCTGTTGGTTTTTGGGGTTATTGCACCGGGGCTTGCGGCTGCTGGTTTGTATCTGCGTCTGAATCTGCGGCGCGCGAGTATCGGTTGAATTCGTTTATAGGAAAATGCCTTAGTTGATGTAAGAGATTTCCGAAACTTGACTTGCTTATAAAAGTTGCGCCCATGCAGGGCGCAACTTTGTATTCGTGCAAATCAGAAGTGCGCTTTGACCAGGAAGCTGGCCGTGTTCTGATCGGTATCAAAGGCATCGCTGTCCTTGATGCCGTATTTGTTCTTCCAGTAGTCGTATTCGAAACCGACATACAACTGCTTCTCGCCCCAGTTCAGCGCCTTGCCCAAGTCGTATTTGACCTGCGGGTTGAAGTGCAGGTTGGCGTGGTAGGTGCCACGGCGGCTGGTGGCATCGTTGTCGACGACCCAGTCCATGAAACCATCGATGAGGATGTCGGACTTGCCCACAGGAATGGTGTAGGACCATACCGGGGTGATCTGCCAGACGTTGTCACCGGCGCGGCTGCCTTCGGTGTGGCGCTGGTAGAAGTTCAGCTGGAAGTAATCAAAGCCCGGGATGTCCAGGTCGAAACCCGGGCCGATCAGGTAGGACTCGGTGTCACCTTCGCCAAACTCGTAGGTCATGGCCAGCAGCACGTCCTTGACCGGGCCGAAGGCCAGCTTCTGGTCGAAGATCTTGCCGAACGACAGGCGCGGGCTGATCTCGCCGTAGTAGGTGTTGGGGCCGTTGTTGAAGTCCTTGTCGCCGTTGTAGAAGATCTTGTCGACGAAGATGAAGTTGTCGCCGTACTTCCAGGCATCGGCGTGCTCGAAGGTCACGGTCTGCTGGATCGACGGGTTGACGGCGAAGTTCTTGCCCCACAGGTAGGTCAGGCTGTTGTTCTGCCATTGCAGCAGGTCACCGGCGCTGGCACCGGTGCTGGCCGCCAGCAGGCCGCTGGCGAGGATCAGGCTGTTGGTAATACGCATCGCGTAGTTGCTCCCTTGATTGATTCTGTGTCGGTGCTCTGGTGTGGCACCTTTTGGGTAATTACTTGTCTTCTGAGTCAGTTTTTTTCGATTGGCCACAGCTGTTTGGCAAGAGCTGGGCCAACTTTTTGGGGCTGGCTCAACAATCCTGCTCGACGTCAGACTGAACAGATGAAAAGGGTATTGCTGGATGGCGTGACGCTTGCCAACCGCCCGAATTCATTGACTGAGCGGTCAGCAAACGCAGACAGGATCCGTCCTGCCCTGAGCGAGGGGGCGCGCAGATTACTGGCTTGCGCGCCGGTCCTCAAGTGCTCCGTCCTGGAGCAGGTGTGGCAAAAACTGTGCGTTTGGTCAGCTTTTAGAAGTGAACCTTAACCAGGGCGCTGGTAACGCTCTGGTTGGTGTCGAGCTTCCCACTGTTCTCGATACCGTATTTGTCTTTCCAGTAGCTGTATTCGATACCCACGTACAACTGCTTGGCGCCCAGGTTCAGGGCCTTGCCCAGGTCATATTTGACCTGCGGGTTGAACTGCAGGTTGGCGTGGTAGGTGCCGCGCCGGCTCTGGTCGTTATCAACCACCCAGTCCATGTAGCCATCGATCAGCACGTCGGACTTGCCCACAGGGATGGTGTAGGAAAAGGTTGGGGTAATCTGCCAGACGCGATCACCGGGGCGGCTGCCTTCGGTATTGCGCTGCATGATGTTGAGGGTGAAGTAGTTGAAGCCGGGAATCGCCAGGTCAAAGCCGGGGCCGATCAGGTAGGCCTCGTTGTCGCCTTCGCCCGACTCGTAGGTCATGGCGATCAGGACGTCCTTGATCGGACCGAACTCGAATTTGCGATCGAAGATCTTGCCCAGCGACAGCCGCGGGCTGAACTCACCGTAGTAGGTGTTGCTGCCTTTGTTGCGGTCGGTACCGCCGTTGTAGAAGATCTTGTCGATGAACAGGAAAGTGTCGCCGTACTTCCACTTGTTGGCATGTTCGAAGGTCAGCGTCTGCTGGATCGCCGGGTTGACCTGAAAGTCCTTGCCGTAGAGGTAGGTGAGGCTGTTGGTGTGCCAGAGCAGCAAGTCCCCTGCGGCGGCTGGCAAGGTGGCCAGCAGAGTGCTACCCAGCAGGAGGGAAGTGGTGATGCCTTTCATGTTGTGATTCCCGGCTTTGTTATTGTTGGTTTTCGGTTTTTTGGCGCGAAGCGCCCCGGCCGACCCGCTCCCACGGGTCGACGGCCTTGCATGTTGCTCGGGTGACGCCGGGCGGCAAGCGCCGCCCAAAGGCTCAGTGCTGGTGGGCGGTATCGTTGTGGGCGGCGCGCTCGGCGCCACCGAGGATGTTGAACAGCAGGTTGAGGATCAACGCGCTGACGGTGGCCATGGCAATGCCGCTATGGGTGATCGGTTCCATCCACTGCGGCATCTGTGCAAAGAATTCGGGGCGCACCACCGGGATCAGGCCCATGCCGACGCTGACGGCCACCAGCAACTGGTTACGACGGTCGGCGATGTCGGCTTCCTGGAGGATCTTGATGCCGGTGGCGGCGACCATGCCGAACATGGCAATCGAGGCGCCGCCAAGTACTGCTGGCGGAATCGAGGCAATCAGGAACGCCGCTTTTGGCAGCAGGCTGAGCAGGATCAGAAAACCTCCGGCAACTACCGTAACGTAGCGGCAACGCACGCCGGTCATCTGCACCAGGCCGATGTTCTGGGCGAACGAGGAGTGGGTGAAGGTGTTGAAAAAGCCGGCCACGAACGATGCGCCGGCATCGCACATCAGGCCGCGGCGCAGCATGCCCGGGGTGACTTCACGGTCGGTGACCTTGCCCAGGGCGAGGAACATGCCGGTGGACTCGACAAAGATGATCACCACCACCAAGCACATCGACAGGATCGGCGCCAGGCTGAAGGTCGGCATGCCGAAGTGCAGCGGGGTGACGACCTGGACCCAGGGCGCTTCGCTCAGGCCGGTGAGGTCGACCATGCCGATGGAGCCGGCAATGATGTAGCCCAGGCCCATGCCGATCAGCACCGAGACATTGACCCAGAAGCCACGCATGAAGCGGTTGATCAGCAGGATGGTGGCCAGCACCAGGCCGGCGACGATCAGGTACACGGGGGAGCCGAAGGGTGCGGCATCGGCGCCGCCGCCGGCCCAGTTGACGGCAACCGGGAACAGCGACAGGCCGATCGAGGTGATGACCGTGCCGGTCACCAGGGGCGGGAAGAAGCGCACCACCTTGGACATGAACGGCGCGATGATCATGCCGAAGAAGCCGGCAGCGATGGTCGCGCCGAAAATCCCCTGCAGGCCGACGCCGGGCATGCCGGCCATGGCCACCATGCTGCCGACCGCGGCAAAGCTTGCGCCCATCATCACCGGCATGCGGATGCCGACAGCACCAATGCCGAACGACTGGACGATGGTGGCGACACCAGCGACCAGCAGGTCGGCATTGATCAGGAAAGCGACTTCTTCACGAGAAAGTCCGGCGGCTTGACCGATGATCAGCGGCACGGCAATCGCGCCTCCGTACATCAGCAACACATGCTGCAGACCCACCAGGAACAGTTGGAACAGGGGCAGTAGCTGTCGTGGGGGCGCAACAGGGATGTACGCCTTGCGTGACTCGGACATGCAACACCTCGGTTTTGTTTTTATTCTTGGAGCTGCAAGCTTCAAGCGCCAAGCTTCAAGAAGAAGCAGGAGGTCGCGCTTGGCTTGCAGCTTTTTTTTGCTTGCCGCTTACAGCTGGCAGCTTGCGGCTGCCTTAGTTGGTCGGTGCTCCCTTGGCGACCCAGGCGCCAATCAGTTCACGTTCCTGTTGGGTCATCTGCGTGATGTTGCCCAGGGGCATGATCTGCGTGGCTACCGCTTGCGCCTGGATGCGCGCGGCCTGTTGCTGGATCTGCTGCGGGGTATCGAGCATCACCCCGGCAGGGGCGGCGCTGAACAGCGGGCTGGTCGGCTTGGCCGAATGGCACACCGCGCAGCGTTCCTGTATGACGCTGTGGATCTTGTCGAAACCGGCATCGTCGAGCTTGGCGGTGGCCTCGGCCGGGGCAGCAGCAGGGGCGGCTGGCTGGGCAGGGGCGGCAGCTTGTTCGGCGGCTTTCTCGGCAGCGGTCTTGCCACCCAGGGCGGTTTCCGGCAGCGGCTGGTACTCAACCTTGGCGGCGGCCTGCTGTGGCGCAGTCGGCATCGGCGCAGGGCCGGTAACGTAAGCCAGGCAGATCATCGCCAGGGCGCCGACCGGCAGGGTCCAGGCGTACTTGTTGCTGTCATGACGGGTGTTGAAGTAGTGACGCACCAACACCGCAGCCACCGCGATACCGCCCAGGATCAACCAGTTGTACTGGCTGCCATAGGTGCTCGGGAAGTGGTTGCTGATCATGATGAACAGCACCGGCAGGGTGAAGTAGTTGTTGTGTCGCGAACGCAGCAGGCCCTTGGCCGGCAGCAGCGGGTCGGGGGTCTGGTTGGCTTCGATGGCGGCCACCAGCTGACGCTGGGCCGGCATGATGATGCGGAACACGTTGCCGACCATGATGGTGCCGATGATCGCGCCGGTGTGCAGGTACGCGCCGCGGCCGCTGAACACCTGGCTGAAGCCGTAGCAGGCGGCAATGACCAGCACGAACAGGACCAGGCCGAGCAGGCCAGGGCGCTTGCCCAGTGGCGAGTCGCAGAGGAAGTCGTAGATGAACCAGCCGGCGATCAGCGAACCGACACCGATGGCAATCCCTTCACCACCGCTCAGGGTGCTGCCAGGGGCCAGCAGGTAGAGGGTCGGGTTCCAGTAGAACACCAGGCACAGCAGGGCGATACCCGACATCCAGGTGAAGTAGGCTTCCCATTTGAACCAGTGCAGGTTCTCCGGCATTTTTGGCGGAGCCAGCTTGTACTTCTCCAGGTGGTAGATCCCGCCACCGTGAATCGCCCAGAGATCGCCGGACAGACCGTCGCGCGGGTTGGCCCGGTTGAGGTTGTTTTCCAGCCAGACAAAGTAGAACGACGCGCCAATCCATGCCACGCCAGTGATCATGTGAACCCAACGCACGCTCAGGTTCAGCCATTCCAACAGATGTGCTTCCACAGTCTTTACCTCTACCCTGGCACCCTGTAGCCGGGCGCTCAGGTCTTCTCTTATTGGTGGGGGGCGAGGATCAATTGCTCATCCTCATTGAAAAAATGCTCATCGCAGTTGTTGCCAGTGCCACTGCGATCAACCACCAGGAAGTCATCCCGCTTTTCGATCGTCAGCACCGGGTGGTGCCAGACGCCGCGATGGTAATTGATGCCCTGCCTTCCATTACTGATGAAGGCACGGACCAGGCCTGATACAGGTGCATCGCCAACGGGCGCGACCACGATCAGAAAGGGGTTGCCGAGCAGCGGAATGAAAGCCTGGCTGCCCTGCGGATGGCGCTCCAGCATGCGTACGGTCAGGGGCATGTCCTGCGCATCGGCGCGGAAGATGCTGATGATCGCCTTGTCGTCGGGTTGTGCGGTTTCGACCGTGGCCAGACGATGGAAGCGCATGGTCGAGCCGTTGTTGATCATGAAGTGGTCGCTGCCGTCGGTTTCGATCACGTCACCGAAAGGGGCGAAGGCTTCTTTGCTCAGGGGCTCAATCACTAAAGTGCGCATGCGGATTCTCTTTATTCTGTGTTGTGGAGGGTGCCGTTGTGGCGCCGGTCAGGCCCTGGGTACGCTCGCGTCGCGCACTCGGGCCAGCCCGGCGGTCGACGCCCTTAAAGCTGCAGCAGGCGGAACAGGGCAATCAGGTTGATCTGCGCCAGCGCTTCCTTGAACTCGGCCTCGACCGAGTTGTGGATGCGCTTTTCAAAGGCGGCGAGGATCTGGTGCCGGTTGCTGCCTTTGACCGCCATGATGAACGGGAACTTGAACTTTTCTTTGTAGGCATCGTTGAGTTCGGTGAAACGCTCGAACTCTTCGGCGGTGCACTGGTGAATACCGGCGCCGGCCTGTTCATTGGTGCTCGATTCGGTCAGCTCACCCTGGATCGCGGCCTTGCCGGCGAGGTCCGGGTGAGCATTGATCAGCGCCAGCTGGGCGGCGTGGTCGGCGCTCAGGAGGATGTCGCTCATGCGCTGGTGCAGGGCTTCGATCTGGTCGGCTTCGTGCAACTGGCCGAGGTCGTAGGCCTTTTCGGCAACCCATGGCGAGTGTTCGTAGATGTCGGCGAAGGCTTCGACAAACGCTGTGCGGTCCAGGGTCGAAGGCTTCAGGGTCTTGAATGCGGTCATTAGGCGTTCTCGGCTTGGAAAGGGTGGGTGGCATGCCAGTGACGGGCGATGTCCACGCGCCGGGCGAACCAGACCTGGTCATGGCTCTTGGCGTACTCGACGAAGCGCTTGAGCGCAGCCAGGCGCGCCGGGCGACCGATCAGGCGGCAGTGCAGGCCGATCGAGAGCATTTTCGGCGCCTCGGCGCCTTCTTCGTAGAGCACATCGAAGGCGTCCTTGAGGTACTGGAAGAACTGCTCGCCGCAATTGAAACCCTGTACCTGGGTGAAGCGCATGTCATTGGTGTCCAGGGTGTAGGGGATCACCAGGTGCGGCTTGTCGGTGGGGTTGTTGCGTTCCCAGTAAGGCAGGTCGTCGTCGTAGGTGTCGCTGTCGTAGAGGAAGCCGCCTTCCTCCATCACCAGGCGCCGGGTGTTCGGCCCGGTACGGCCGGTGTACCAGCCCAGCGGCCGTTCACCAGTGAGTTCGGTGAGGATGCGGATGGCTTCGAGCATGTGCTCGCGTTCCTGGGCCTCGTCCATGTTCTGGTAGTCGATCCAGCGGTAGCCGTGGCTGCAGATCTCGTGGCCGGCTTCGACCATGGCGCGGATCACGTCCGGATGGCGCTGGGCGGCCATGGCCACGGCGAAGATGGTCAGCGGTACGCCGGTGTCCTTGAACAGCTTGAGCAGGCGCCAGACGCCGGCACGGCTGCCGTACTCGTACAGCGATTCCATGCTCATGTTGCGCGCGCCCTGCAGCGGCTGGGCGGCGACCATTTCCGAGAGGAAGGCTTCGGACTCTTTGTCACCGTGAAGGATGTTGCGCTCGCCACCTTCTTCGTAGTTGAGCACGAAAGACAAAGCAATGCGGGCATTCCCCGGCCAGCGCGGATGAGGTGGGGTGTTGCCGTAACCGATCAGGTCGCGAGGATAATCAGCGCTCACTGCAGTCTTCCTTCTTGTACGTGAATACGGAGGGCGTGGGCACCCGGGTAGGGTATCGGCCACGACGATGGAATGATTGTATACAACTTTGTTTGCGATTTGTAAGCCTGTTTTTTCGCTTTTCTTTGCCTTTTTGGCCACTCCCACCTCTATAAGGAGCCCTGCAAGAAACCTGCCTGATCGGTCAGCTAATGACGGATGCGTCGGCTATTGGCGTGGTTTTGCGACTGATGGCCTATTTACAGGGGATGAGCGGCGTGCCAGGAAAGAATACCGAATTATTGTGTACAATTTTATAGAAAAATGTCTTAATAATCCGACAGCCGCACGTTGTCGGGCTTCCTGACGCTGGCGTGCGGGTATTTTTTGCCCACAGATAGAACAGAGGCGAGCAAGCAATGGGACGTTTGACCACGCATGTACTGGATGCCGCTCATGGCTGCCCTGGCAGCTCGATCAAGGTCGAGCTCTACCGGGTCGAAGGCCAGCAGTTGGAACTGGTGAACACTACCCTGACCAACAGCGATGGCCGTTGCGACGCACCGCTGCTGCAAGGCGATGATTACCGCAGCGGCGTTTACCAGCTGCAGTTCAGCGCCGGCGACTACTACCGTGCCCGCGGCGTACAACTGCCCGAGCCTGCTTTTCTTGACGTGGTGGTACTGCGTTTCGGCATCAGCGCCGAACAGGATCACTACCACGTGCCGCTGTTGATCTCGCCTTACAGTTACTCGACCTATCGTGGAAGCTAGTTGGTCGCTAGAAGAATCTTCGTAGGTCCCTTGCCCGCTCACACTGCGGGCTTTTTTTTGCCTGTGATTTTTCTGCGGCCTCATCGCGGGTCAAGCCCGCTCCCACAGGTGTAGGAGCGGGCTTGACCCGCGATAGGTCCCTCACACACAACAAAAAGCCCCACCCGAAGGTGAGGCCCTGTTGTCGCAGTGTGCCGTGTTAGAGGAACACGAACTTGGCAATGAAGATCGCCGTCAGTACCCACAGGCTGGCCGAGATCTCCTTGTAGCGTCCGGTCCCGGCCTTGAGCACCACATAGGTGATAAAGCCCAGGGCGATGCCGTCGGCGACCGAGAAGGTCAGCGGCATCATGATCGCAGTGACGATCGCCGGGATGCTGTCAGTGGCTTCATCCCAGTTGATGTGGGCCATGCTGCCCATCATCAGCATCGCCACATAGATCAGCGCGCCAGCCGTGGCGTAGGCAGGAATCATCCCGGCCAGCGGGGCGAAGAACATTGCGGCGATAAAGAACAGGCCGACTACCACCGCGGTCAGCCCGGTACGGCCGCCGGCGGCGACACCTGCCGCACTTTCTACGTAGCTGGTCACCGGCGGTACACCAACCACCGCCCCGAACACGCTCGAGGCGCTGTCTGCTTTAAGCGCCCGTGACAGGTTCTCGATGCGCCCGTCGGCATTTACCAGGCCGGCCCGCTGGGCCACGCCCATCAGGGTGCCGGCGGTGTCGAACATGTGCACGAAGAGGAAGGCAAACACTACCGCGATCATGCTGACGTTGAACACCCCGGCAACATCCATGGCCATCCAGGTCGGGGCCAGGCTCGGCGGCAGCGAGAACAAGCCGCCGTACTCGACCAGGCCCAGGCCCCAGCCGGCGAGGGTGACGCTGATGATGCTGATCAGGATCGCGCCGAACACCCGGTGGTAGCTGAGCACCGCGATCATCAGAAAGCAGATGGCTGCCAGCAGCGGGCCGGGCTCGTGCAGCGAGCCGAGCTTGATCAGGGTCGCCGGGCTGTCGACGACAATCCCTGCGGTTTTAAGACCGATCAGTCCGAGGAACAATCCGACGCCGGCACCCATGGCATGGCGCAGGCTGACCGGAATGCTGTTGAGCAGCCATTCGCGCACCCGCGACAAAGTCAGCAGCATGAACAGCACCCCGGAGACAAATACCGCGCCCAGCGCGGCTTCCCAGGTGTAGCCCATGGTCCCGACCACGGTGTAGGTAAAGAAGGCGTTCAGGCCCATGCCCGGTGCCAGGCCGACCGGCCAGTTGGCGTACAGGCCCATCAACAGGCAGCCGAGGGCGGCAGCGATGCAGGTGGCGACAAACGCCGCACCGTGATCGATGCCGGCATCGGCCATGATGTTGGGGTTGACGAAAATGATGTAGGCCATGGTGATGAAGGTGGTCAACCCGGCGATCATCTCGGTTTTGACGGTGGTGCCATGTAGCTTGAGTTTGAAAATCCGCTCCAGCCAGCTCGTTTCGAGCGGTGGGGCAAGATCCAGCGTAGGGGCGTCGGATTTGCGGCTTTCCACAGCGTGTACTCCTCAAGTCTTTTCTTGTTTTCCAGAGCCAGTCCTGCGCACGCACTGGGGGGCTCTGTGAGGCGGATGGGATGGCAGGCCACCGGACCGTTTGTTGACTTCTGGGTCAGGAAGTTGCACGGATGGATTATGCGTTTGTATACAAAGAATGCAAATAATGTTTTCGTTGTTGTGGCCAGATAATTTGCAGGCGTAGCTATAAAGGCCATCGGCACCTGCAGAAATCCCTGCGGCTGTGTACAATGTGCCAATACCTTAATCGTTTAATTTTCTTACCAGGACTTGCCATCGCCCCTCTGGCTGGTATTACAGTCAGGGTCCGACTGGCGGATCTCCGTGCTCGAGTGCCCATGAACGAACAGCTGCAACCTCTCAAGAAACCAGTGCGTACCGGCAAGGCCGGTCGTAGCGGAACCCAGGACGATATCGTCTACGCGCACATTTTCGAGGCCATCCTCGAGCAGCGTCTGGCGCCGGGTACCAAGTTGAGCGAGGAAGCCCTGGGCGAGATCTTCGGCGTCAGCCGCACCATCATCCGTCGTGCGCTGTCGCGCCTGGCCCACGAAAGCGTGGTGCTGCTGCGGCCCAACCGCGGCGCGGTAGTGGCCAGCCCGACGGTCGAAGAGGCCCGCCAAGTGTTCTTCTCGCGGCGCATGGTAGAGCGCGCGATCACCGAGCTTGCGGTCGAGCACGCCACCGCCGAGCAACTCAACGAACTGCGCCAGATGGTCCGCGAAGAGCGCGACAGCTTCTCCCGTGGCGATCGCGGTGCCGGCATTCGCCTGTCTGGCGAGTTCCACCTGAAACTGGCGGAAGCGGCGGGCAACGCCCCGTTGATCAGCTTCCAGCGCAGCCTGGTGTCGCAAACCTCGCTGATCATCGCCCAGTACGAAAGCGGCAACCGCTCGCACTGCTCCTACGACGAGCACATGCAACTGATCGACGCCATCGAGGCCCGTGACGTCAACCAGGCGGTGAGCCTGATGATGCACCACATGGACCACATCGACAGCAAGCTCAACCTCGACGAAGACAGCGCTTCGGATGACCTGCACGCGGTGTTCTCGCACCTGCTGCAAACCAAGAAGCGGGGTGGGGTTGCACCGCTCAAGGGTTGAAGGCCAGTAACATCAAATCGCGGGGCAAGTCGAATCGTCGCACCGCCGCTCCCACAGAGCTCCTGTGGGAGCGGGCTTGCCCCGCGATGCGTTTCAGGCCACTGGCAGGTTATCCAGCCTCTGCTAGATTCTCACCTGATCCACCGCAAACCTTCATCAAGCAGTTGGGCTTGCGCGCTTTGCGTAGAACTTCAACTACTTGAGGACTGGTATATGTCGATGCCCCTGAGCAAACGCATGGGTGCTGAACTGATCGGGACATTCTGGCTGGTGGTGGGTGGCTGCGGCAGTGCGGTGATCGCCGCCTCGTTCCCCATTGGTATCGGCCTGGTCGGAGTGGCCATGGCCTTCGGCCTGACCGTGCTGACCATGGCTTTCGCCATTGGCCATATTTCCGGATGCCACCTCAACCCCGCAGTGTCGGTCGGGCTGGTGGTGGGTGGGCGGTTTCCACTCAAAGACCTGCTGCCCTACGTCATCGCCCAGGTGATCGGGGCAATTCTCGGTGCGGCGGTGATCTACTTCATTGCCAGCGGCAAGGCCGGTTTCGAGTTGTCGGCGGGGCTGGCGTCCAACGGCTATGCCGAGCATTCCCCCGGCGGCTACTCATTGGCGGCAGGCTTTGCCAGTGAAGTGGTGATGACCGCGATGTTCATCCTGATCATCATGGGCGCCACCGACAGCCGTGCCCCGGCAGGCTTTGCGCCGATTGCCATCGGCCTTGCGCTGACCTTGATCCACCTGATCTCGATACCGGTCACCAATACCTCGGTGAACCCGGCGCGCAGCACCGGCCCGGCGATTTTCGTCGGTGGCTGGGCGTTGCAGCAGCTGTGGCTGTTCTGGGTCGCGCCGCTGATCGGGGCGGTGATCGGCGGCGCGCTGTACAAGGGGCTGTTCCGCGAGCCTTAGCGCTGATGCACGCAGCGCCCGGCAGCGAAGGTCTGCTTGACGGTGCGGTCATCGCCCAGGGTCATCAGCACGAACAGCGTCTCGTCGATGCTGTTGGACTGCTGGATGCGGTAGTCCATCAACGCCGTGGCCTTGTAGTCGAGGACCACGAAGTCGGCATCGTTGCCCGGCTGCAGGCTGCCGATACGGTCATCCAGGCTCAGCGCCCGGGCGCCGCCCAGGGTTGCCAGGTACAGTGACTTGAACGGGCTCAGGCGCGCGCCCTGCAACTGCATGACCTTGTAGGCTTCGTTCAGGGTATTGAGCAGCGAGAAGCTGGTGCCGGCGCCGACGTCGGTGCCCAGGCCGACCTTGACCTTGAACTTCTCGGCCTGCGGCAGGTTGAACAGGCCGCTGCCGAGGAACAGGTTGGAAGTCGGGCAGAAGGCCACGGCCGAGCCGGTTTCGGCCAGGCGCTGACATTCGTCGTCGCACAGGTGTACGCCGTGGGCGAACACCGAGCGCTGGCCGAGCAGCTTGTAGTGATCGTAGACGTCGAGGTAGCCCTTGCGCTCCGGGAACAGCGCCTTGACCCAGTCGATCTCCTTGAGGTTCTCGCTCAGGTGGGTGTGCATGTACAGGTCGGGGTATTCGCCCAGCAGCTGGCCGGCCAGGGCCAGTTGCTCCGGGGTGCTGGTCGGCGCAAAACGCGGGGTCACTGCGTAGTGCAGGCGGCCCTTGCCATGCCAGCGCTCGATCAGCGCCTTGCTTTCTACATATCCGGATTCGGCGGTGTCAGTCAGGTAGTCCGGGGCGTTGCGGTCCATCATCACCTTGCCGGCGATCATCCGCAGGTCCAGGCGCTCGGCTTCTTCGAAGAAGGCATTGACCGATTCCGGGTGCACGCTGCCGAACACCAGGGCGGTGGTGGTGCCGTTGCGCAGCAGTTCCTCGACGAAGATTTTCGCGACTTTGTCGGCATGCGCCTTTTCGGCGAACTGCTTTTCGCAGGGGAAGGTGTAGGTGTTGAGCCAATCCAGCAGCTGCTCGCCGTAGGAACCGATCATGCCGGTCTGCGGGAAATGGATATGGGTGTCGATAAAGCCCGGGGTGATCAAGGCGTCCTGATGGTGCTCGACCTCGATGTCGGCGGCCAGGCTCGGCAGCAGGTCGCGGGCATGGCTGACAGCGCTGATCTTGCCGTTGTCGATCACCAGCAGGCCGTCTTCGAAATACTGATAGGAGGCTTCGACGCCTACTTCAGCAGGGTCGGCGATGCTGTGCAGGATGGCGGCACGGTAGGCTTTGCGGGTTGCGCTCATAGGGCTCTCGTCATATGGCTTGGCTGCGCCGTGATGGCGGCAGCAATTGGGCAATGGGGCCGGCGTTGGCAGCGTTGTTGTGCTGGCCAAAGCTTGCGTTGTAGGTGGCAATGATTTCTGCGGCAATCGACACGGCAATCTCGATCGGCAGCTTGCCCTTGACCTCGGCGATGCCCATCGGGCAACGCATGCGCTGCAGGCGCTCCTCGGCAAAGCCGCGCTCGCGCAGGCGATGCTCGAACTTGACGCGTTTGGTCTTTGAGCCGATCAGGCCGAACCAGGTGAAATCATTGCGCTTGAGGATCGCCGCGGTCAGTTCCAGATCCAGTTGATGGTTATGGGTCATGACGATGCAGTAGCTGCCAGCGGGCAGCTCATCGACTTCATCCACCGGCTCTTCACTGACGATCTTGCTGACCCCGGCGGGAATGCTCTCGGGGAATTCCTGCTCGCGCGAATCGATCCAGCGCACCTTACAGGGCAGGGCGGCGAGCAAGGGTACCAGAGCGCGGCCGACATGGCCTGCGCCGAAGACGGCAATCTGCGCCTGAACCTGGCCCATCGGCTCAAACAGCAGCACGGTGGCACCGCCGCAGCACTGGCCGAGGCTGGCACCGAGGCTGAAGCGCTCCAGGTGCGGCGCTTCGCGGCGCTCGGCGAGCATTTGCCGGGCGATATGCATGGCCTTGTATTCCAGGTGGCCACCGCCGATGGTGTCAAACAACTGCTCGGCGCTGACGACCATCTTCGAGCCGGCGTTGCGCGGCGTCGAGCCGCGCTCTTCGATGATCGTCACCAGTACGCAGGGCTCGCCGCGGGACTGCAGGTCGGACAGGGCGTTGATCCAGGTGTGCATGTTCAGTTACCTATGTGGTGCCTGTTCTGGCCTCATCGCGGGTCAAGCCCGCTCCCACAGTAGTCCACTGTGGGAGCGGGCTTGACCCGCGATTGGCGCCCTACGGAGCGACTGTCTCAACCTCGGCAGCAGGCTGCTGCGCCGCCAGCGCCTTGCGCATCTGCTCGCAGCCCCAGAGCACCCGCTCCGGCGTCGCTGGCGCATCGATCAGCGGATGCACGCGGTAATCGCCAAGGCTGGCCACGGCGTCCTTGATCGCGCACCAGGCGGCAATGCCGAGCATGAACGGCGGCTCGCCCACGGCCTTGGAATGGAACACCGTGTCTTCCGGGTTCTTGCGGTTTTCCACCAGTTTCACCCGCAAATCCACCGGCATATCCGCTACCGCCGGGATCTTGTAGCTGGCCGGGCCGTTGGTCATCAGCTTGCCCTTGGCGTTCCACACCAGCTCTTCGGTGGTCAGCCAGCCCATGCCCTGGATGAAACCACCCTCGACCTGGCCGATGTCGATGGCCGGGTTCAGCGAGGCGCCGACGTCGTGCAGGATGTCGGTGCGCAGCATCTTGTACTCGCCGGTCAGGGTGTCGACGATCACCTCGGCGCAGGCTGCGCCGAAGGCGAAGTAGTAGAACGGCCGGCCGCGGGCCTGGCTGCGGTCGTAATAGATCTTCGGGGTCTTGTAGAAACCGGTGCTCGACAGCGACACCTGGGCGAAATAGGCCTGTTGTACCAGCGCTTCGAAACTGAGGATTTCATCGCGCACGCGCACATGGCCGTTACGGAATTCGACGTCCTCTTCACTGACCTTGTACTGGCGTGCGGCAAATTCGGTCAGGCGCTGCTTGAGGATCTCGGCGGCATTCTGCGCCGCCTTGCCGTTCAGGTCGGCGCCGCTGGAAGCCGCGGTCGGCGAGGTGTTGGGCACCTTGTCGGTGTTGGTCGCGGTGATCTGGATACGCTGGAAATCCACCTGGAACACTTCGGCTACCACCTGCGCGACCTTGGTGTTCAGGCCCTGGCCCATCTCGGTGCCACCGTGGTTCAGGTGAATGCTGCCATCGGTGTAAATATGCACCAGGGCGCCGGCCTGGTTGAGGAAGCTGGCGGTGAACGAGATGCCGAATTTTACCGGGGTCAGCGCCAGGCCTTTTTTCAGGATCGGGCTGTTGGCGTTGAAGCGGCGGATCGATTCGCGGCGCTCGGCGTAGTCACTGCTGGCTTCGAGCTCGGCAGTGATCTCTTCGAGCATGTTGTGCTCGACGGTCTGGTAGTAGTGGGTGACGTTGCGCTCGGTCTTGCCGTAGTAGTTGGCCTTGCGCACCGCCAGCGGGTCGAGGGCCAGGTGGCGGGCGATATGGTCCATCACCTCCTCGATGGCGACCATGCCTTGCGGGCCGCCGAAGCCACGGTAGGCAGTGTTGGAGGCGGTGTTGGTCTTGCAACGGTGGCCGTGGATGGTGGCATCGCCGAGGTAATAGGCGTTGTCGGCGTGGAACATCGCACGGTCGACGATCGAGGCCGAGAGGTCCGGCGAGCAACCGCAGTTGCCGGCCAGGTCGAAATTGATGCCATGCAGGCGGCCGTTGTCATCGAAGCCGACGTCGTACTCGATATAGAACGGGTGGCGCTTGCCGGTCATCAGCATGTCCTCGACCCGCGGCAGGCGCATCTTGGTCGGCTGGCCGGTGAGGTGGGCAATCACCGCGCACAGGCAGGCGGGGCTTGCCGCCTGGGTTTCCTTGCCGCCGAAACCGCCGCCCATGCGGCGCATGTCGACGACGATGTTGTTCATCGGCACGTCGAGCACTTCGGCCACCAGCTTTTGCACTTCGGTGGGGTTCTGGGTCGAGCAGTAGACGATCATCCCGCCGTCTTCGGTGGGCATCACCGAAGAGATCTGGGTTTCCAGGTAGAAGTGCTCCTGGCCGCCGATGTGCAGGCTGCCCTGCAGGCGGTGCGGGGCGCTGGCCAGGGCGCTGACCGAATCGCCGCGCTGGTGGGTGTGGCTGTCGAGCACGAAGTGCTTCTTGCGCAGCGCCTCGACCACGTCCAGCACCGGCTCCAGGTCTTCGTACTCGATGATCGCGGCCATCGCTGCGCGGCGCGCGGTATCCAGGTCACGGGCAGCGACGGCAACCACTGGCTGGCCGACGAACTCGACGGTGTCGATCGCCAGCAGCGGGTCGCCGGGCAGCAGCGGGCCGATGTCCTTGAGGCCCGGCACATCTTCATGGGTGATGGCGATGCGCACGCCCTCGAAGGCGTAGCAGGGGCTGGTGTCGATGCTCAGCACTCGGGCGTGGGCGCGGTCGGACAGGCGCGCATACACATGCAACTGGTTGGGAAATTCCAGACGGTCATCGATATACACCGCTTCGCCCGACACATGTTTGTCGGCACTGTCGTGCTTGAGGCTGCGGCCGACCCCGGTGGTCAGGTCCTGGCTGAACAGTTCTGCCATTTCGGCCTGGCTTTTGGCGACGTGATGGTTAGACATAAGCGGTCACCCGAGTTTCGATGTGCGGCGTTTGCAGTTCGATGAAGTACTTGCGCAGCAGGTTCTGCGCGCTGAGCAGGCGGTATTCCTTGCTCGCCCGGAAATCCGAGAGCGGCGTGAAGTCTTCGGCCAGGGCCTGGCAGGCGCGCTCGACGCTGGCCTGGTTCCAGGCCTTGCCGACCAGCGCCGCTTCGCAGGCGCGGGCGCGCTTGGGAATCGCCGCCATGCCGCCGAAGGCGATGCGCGCTGCGCCGACAACACCGTTCTCGATACGCAGGTTGAATGCCGCGCAGACTGCCGAGATGTCATCGTCCAGGCGCTTGGACACCTTGTAGGCGCGGAACGCCCAGTCGGCGCGGGACCGTGGCACGATGATCTTCTCGATGAACTCGCTTTCCTGACGCGCGGTGATCCGGTAGTCGATGAAGTAGTCTTCCAGGGCCAGGGTGCGGGTGTTGTCACCTTTGCGCAGGACGATCTGCGCATCCAGGGCAATCAGCAGGGGCGGCGAGTCGCCGATCGGCGAGGCGTTGCCGATGTTGCCGCCCAGGGTGCCCTGGTTGCGGATCTGCAGCGAGGCGAAGCGGTGCAGCAGTTCGCCAAAATCCGGGTATTCGCGGCTCAGGGCGTCGTAGCAGTCGGTCAATGGCGTGGCCGCGCCGATTTCCAGGTGTTCGGCTTGAGTGTCGATGCGCTTGAGTTCGGCGACGTTGCCGACATAGATCATCACCGGCAGGGTTTTGTGGAACTGGGTGACTTCCAGCGCCAGGTCGGTGCCGCCGGCCAGCAAGCGGGCTTCGGGGTGCGAACCGTACAGCTCGGCCAGGTCGGCCACGGTCAGCGGCACCAGGCAGCGCTTGTCGCCGCTGTTGAGCTCGCCGGTTTCGCTTGGGGCGATGGCTTTGAGGCGGGCGATGGTCTGCGCTTGGCCGCTGTCGAACTGATCCGGCTGGGCCTGGCAGCACGACTGCTCGGCGGCGGCGAGGATCGGCCGGTAGCCGGTGCAGCGGCAGAGGTTGCCGGCCAGGGCTTCCTGGGCCTTGTGCAGATCGGGTGCGTCGCTGTTCTTTTGCAGGGCGAACAACGACATGACAAAGCCCGGAGTACAGAAGCCGCATTGCGAGCCGTGGCAATCGGCCATGGCCTGTTGCACGCTGTGCAGCTTGCCCTGGTGCTTGAGCCCTTCGACGCTGATCAGCTGTTTGCCGTGCAGCGAGGAGACAAAAGTCAGGCACGAGTTGAGGCTGCGGTAGCGAATGTGCTCGCCGCCGTCCTCGCCCTCGGCCAGCTCGCCGACCACTACGGTGCAGGCGCCACAATCGCCGCTGGCGCAGCCTTCCTTGGTACCGGACTTGCCCAGGTGTTCACGAAGATACTCGAGCACGGTCAGGTTGGGGTCCAGGGCATGCTCACTGCGCAGCTCCTGGTTAAGTAGAAACTGGATCACGGGAAGGCCTCACAAGCGACTTATTGTTGTTGAGCGGACTGTAAGCAGACTTGATTTTCAGGTCAACAATTTTCTGACCTTTGGGTCAGGAAATTTCTCGTGGCGCTTCCGCCCTTTCACAGGTGCTCTGTTATGAGCATAGTTGGCCCTGCGTGATCCGAATCTTTTGCGCCAATCGTGCCAACTTCTGCTGCATGGCCACTGCGCGGCGCGGGGGCAAGTGCGCTACAATTCGGCGCTTGTGCACAGTTCAATGATTTTGAAGGAAAACCATGACGTTCAAGGCGCCGGACAGCCTCTCCGAGCAAATTGCCCATTATCTGGCCGAGCGGATCATCCGCGGCGAGCTCAAGCCCGCCGAGCGGATCCAGGAGCAGAAGGTCACCCAGGCATTGAATGTCAGCCGTGGCTCGGTGCGCGAGGCGCTGTTGATCCTCGAACGCCGCCACCTGGTGACCATCCTGCCGCGCCGTGGCGCCCATGTGACCGAGCTCAATGAGCACAATGTGCGCAGCCTGTGCACGCTGATGGGCGAGCTGTACAACCTGCTCGGCAACGCCGTGGCCCTTAACTGGCGCAACGATGGCGATTTGCATCCGTTCCTCAAGATCCAGCAGCGCCTGACCGGCGCGTTCGAGCGCCAGGACATCCGCGCCTTCGTCGATGAAAGCTTCGCGGTGATGCGCGCCGCCTATCCGTTTGCCAACAATCCGTACCTGCAGGAAACCGTCGAGAACCTGCAGCCGGCCATGAGTCGTACCTATTACCTGGCGCTGGACCAGCGCAAGGCCAACATGAACGACTTCCTGGTGTTGTTCGCCAACCTGCTCGAAGCCGTGGTGGCCCGAGACCAGGTGCGTATCCGCACGGTATTGGCCGAGTACTGCCAGCGCAGCTGCGAGCTGGTGCTGGCGGCGCTGGCGACTGCCTGAGCATGCGCTTAAAGTGCATTCGCCTGGCCGGGTTCAAGTCGTTCGTCGACCCGACCACGGTCAACTTCCCCAGCAACATGGCGGCGGTGGTCGGGCCCAATGGCTGCGGCAAGTCCAACATCATCGACGCGGTGCGCTGGGTGATGGGCGAAAGCTCGGCGAAAAACCTGCGCGGCGAGTCGATGACCGACGTCATCTTCAATGGCTCGACCAGCCGCAAGCCAGTGAGCCAGGCCAGTATCGAACTGGTCTTCGACAACTCCGACAGCACCCTGGTCGGTGAGTACGCGGCGTATGCGGAAATCTCCATTCGCCGCAAGGTGACCCGCGACGGGCAGAACACCTACTACCTCAATGGCGCCAAATGCCGGCGCCGGGACATTACCGATATCTTCCTCGGCACCGGCCTGGGCCCGCGCAGCTATTCGATCATCGAGCAGGGGATGATCTCCAAGCTGATCGAAGCCAAGCCCGAGGACCTGCGCAATTTCATCGAAGAAGCGGCGGGCATCTCCAAGTACAAGGAGCGCCGGCGCGAGACCGAGAACCGCATCCGCCGTACCCACGAGAACCTCGAACGCCTGACCGACCTGCGCGAAGAGCTTGAGCGCCAGCTCGAACGTCTGCATCGCCAGGCCCAGGCGGCCGAAAAGTACAAGGAATACAAGGCCGAGGAACGCCAGCTCAAGGCGCAACTGGCAGCCCTGCGCTGGCAGGCCCTGAACGATCAGGTCGGCCAGCGCGAAGCGGTGATTGGCGATCAGGAAGTGGCCTTTGAAGCGCTGGTGGCCGAGCAGCGCAATGCCGATGCCAGCATCGAGCGCCTGCGTGATGGCCATCACGAGCTGTCCGAGCGTTTCAACCTGGTGCAGGGGCGTTTCTATTCGGTTGGCGGCGATATCGCCCGGGTCGAGCAGAGCATCCAGCACGGCCAGCAGCGCTTGCGCCAGTTGCAGGATGACTTCAAGGAAGCCGAGCGCGCGCGCCTCGAAACCGAGTCGCACCTGGGCCATGACCGCACCCTGCTCGCCACCCTGGGCGAAGAGCTGCAGATGCTCGAACCCGAGCAGGAGCTGACCCTGGCCGCCGCCGAAGAGGCCGCCGCCACCCTGGAAGACGCCGAAACCACCATGCACGGCTGGCAGGAGCAGTGGGACAGCTTCAACACCCGCTCGGCCGAACCGCGGCGCCAGGCCGAAGTGCAGCAGGCGCGCATCCAGCAGCTGGAAACCAGCCTCGAGCGCTTGGCCGAGCGCCAGCGCAAGCTTGGCGAAGAGCGCGATCAGCTCAGCGCCGACCCGGAAGACGCGGCAATCCTCGAACTGGGCGAGCAGGTGGCCAGCAGTGAATTGCTGCTCGAAGAACTACAGCTCGAAGAGCTGCAGGTCGTCGAGCAGCTAGAAACCCTGCGCGAACAACTGCAGCAGGCGGTGCAGGCCCAGCAGCAAGCCCAGGGCGAATTGCAGCGCCTGGGCGGCCGCCTGGCTTCGCTCGAAGCCCTGCAGCAGGCGGCGCTCGACCCCGGCACCGGCACCGCGCAATGGCTGCGCGAGCAGGGCCTGGAGCAGCGTCCGCGCCTGGCTGAAGGCCTGCGCGTCGAGCCGGGTTGGGAGCTTGCGGTAGAAACCGTGCTCGGCGCCGACCTGCAGGCGGTAGTGGTCGAAGACTTCAATGGCCTGGACCTCAGTGCCTTCGATCAGGGCGAGTTGCGCCTGCTCGCCAGCCGTGGCGAAGGCGTGCGTATTCCCGGCAGCCTGCTCGACAAGGTCGAGGGGCGCATCGACCTGGCGCCCTGGCTCGGCCAGGTCAAACCGGTGGAGAGCCTCGATCAGGCCCTGGCCTTGCGCGCTCAGCTGGCAGACGGGCAAAGCCTGATCAGCCGTGACGGCTACTGGGTTGGCCGGCACTTTTTGCGTGTCAGCCGCGCCAGCGACGCCCAGGGTGGCGTACTCGCCCGTGGCCAGGAGCTGGAGCGCCTGGGCCAAGAGCTGCAAGAGCATGAAGCGGCGCTGGAGCTACTGGAAACCAGATTGCAGGAACTGCGCGAGCAGCAGCAAGAACTGGAAGAGCGCCGCGAGCAGTTGCGTCGCAGCGCCCAGGACCAAGCGCGCCAGCAAAGCGAACTCAACGCCAGGCTCTCGGCCGGCAAGGCCCGCGCCGAGCAGTTGAGCCTGCGCCGCCGGCGCCTGGAAGAAGAGCTTGCCGAGCTGCTTGAACAACGCAGCATCGAGCACGAAAACCTCGGTGAGTCGCGCCTGCAGCTGCAGGAAGCCCTCGACCTGATGGCCCAGGACACCGAACAGCGTGAACTGTTGCTGGCCCAACGCGACAGCCTGCGCGAGCGCCTCGACCGGGTGCGCCAGGAAGCCCGCCAGCACAAGGACCACGGCCACCAGCTGGCCGTGCGCCTGGGGTCGCTGCGCGCCCAGCACGATTCCACCCGCCAGGCCCTGGAGCGGCTGGAGCTGCAGTCCGAGCGCCTGAGCGAAAAACGCGAACAGCTGATCCTGAACCTGGAGGAGGGCGAGGCACCGCTCGAAGAGCTGCGCCTCAAGCTTGAAGAGCTGCTGGAAAAACGCATGAGCGTCGACGACGAGATGCGTCAGGCGCGCCTGCACATGGACGAAGCCGACCGCGAGCTGCGTGATGCCGAAAAACGCCGCACCCAGGCCGAACAGCAATCGCAGTTGCTGCGTGGCCAGCTCGAGCAGCACCGCCTGGAGTGGCAAGGGCTGAGCGTGCGGCGCAAGACCTTGCAGGAGCAACTGCTCGCCGACGGTTACGACCTCGAAGGGGTGCTGGCGACCCTGGGCGAGCAGGCCAGCGAGCAGGAAGCCGAACAGGAGCTCGAACGCATCGATGCGCGTATCCAGCGCCTGGGTGCGATCAACCTGGCGGCCATCGACGAGTACCAGCAGCAGTCCGAACGCAAGCGCTACCTGGATGCCCAGGACGCCGATCTGGTCGAAGCCCTGGACACCCTCGAGAACGTCATTCGCAAGATCGACAAGGAAACCCGCAACCGCTTCAAAGATACCTTTGATCAGATAAATGCCGGATTACAGGCACTTTTCCCAAAAGTTTTCGGTGGCGGCAGCGCTTACTTGGAACTGACGGGCGAAGATCTACTCGATACAGGGGTGACGATCATGGCGCGGCCACCGGGCAAGAAGAACAGCACCATCCACCTGCTCTCGGGCGGTGAGAAAGCGCTGACCGCCCTGGCCCTGGTATTTGCCATTTTCAAGTTGAACCCGGCACCGTTCTGCATGCTCGATGAAGTCGATGCGCCACTGGACGATGCCAACGTCGGGCGTTACGCCCGGCTGGTGAAAGAGATGAGCCAGACGGTGCAGTTCATTTACATCACCCACAACAAGATTGCCATGGAGATGGCTGATCAACTGATGGGCGTGACCATGCATGAACCGGGGTGTTCACGGCTGGTGGCGGTGGATGTGGAGGAGGCGATGGCCATGGTCGACGCCTGATTTGAAGCAATAACGCGTGAACCTGCGGTAAATGGCCCTGTCAGTTGCGACAGACGGTGTAAAGTTATCTTTGGTCGTGCTAGCTTAATGTCACTTATTTTTTTGCGTGGGTAAAACGCCTGTCAGAACATAGAGTTGGCGCCACGTTTTAAAGGGGTTTAAACCCTTTATTTTTCAGCATTTTTTACAGAGGCACGGGATTACATGGAAATCGGTCTGCGCGAGTGGCTGATCGTCATCGGCATTATTGTCATTGCCGGTATTCTTTTTGACGGCTGGCGCCGCATGCGCGGCGGCAAGGGCAAGTTGAAATTCCGTCTGGACCGCAGCTTTTCCAACCTGCCGGACGATGACAGCTCCCCTGAAGTGATCGGTCAGCCGCGCGTGCTCGACAACCACAAAGAGCCAGCGCTGGACGAGCACGATCTGCCGTCGATGAGTGCCGGGCGTGAGCGTGAGCGTGAACCCAAGGTCGGCAAGAGCAAGCGCAACAAGCGCGGCAGCGAGCCTCAGCAGGGCGACCTGAATCTGGCCGCCGAACCGCGTGAGCCGGACCTGTTTGGCAATGCCGACGACGACTTCCCGGATGAAAGCCCGAAAACCAGCGGCTACGGTTCCGCGCCGGACAAAGACCTGCCGCCGGTTGAAGAGGTACTGGTGATCAGTGTGATTTCCCGCGATGAAGGCGGCTTCAAGGGCCCGGCATTGCTGCAGAACATTCTTGAAAGCGGTCTGCGCTTTGGTGAAATGGATATCTTCCACCGTCACGAAAGCATGGCCGGTAATGGCGAAGTGCTCTTCTCGATGGCCAACGCGGTCAAGCCCGGTGTGTTCGACCTCGACGACATCGATCACTTCAGCACTCGCGCGGTGAGCTTCTTCCTCGGCCTGCCAGGCCCGCGTCACCCCAAGCAGGCCTTCGACGTGATGGTGGCGGCAGCGCGCAAGCTGGCCCACGAACTCAATGGCGAGCTCAAGGATGACCAGCGCAGCGTGATGACCGCGCAGACCATCGAGCACTACCGCCAGCGCATTGTCGAGTTCGAGCGCCGCGCGCTGACCCAGAAGCGCTAGTAGGAGCGGGCTTGCCCCGCGATAAGAAACACGCAAGAGCAGCCAAGGCTGCTCTTTTGCTTTGCAAGAGACGACACACCATGACCGCCGAATCCCGAATCCTTGAACTGCGCGCCGAGCTCGACCAGCACAACTATCGCTACTATGTGCTCGATGAGCCGAGCGTGCCAGACGCCGAATACGATCGCCTGTTCAATGAACTCAAGGCCCTGGAAGCCGAACACCCGGCGCTGGTGACCGCTGACTCGCCGACTCAGCGTGTCGGTGGCTCGGCGCTTTCGGCGTTCAGCCAGGTGCGTCACGAAGTGCCGATGCTCAGCCTGGGCAACGCCTTTGAAGAAACCGACCTGCGCGAATTCGACCGCCGCGTGGTCGAGGGCCTGGACCTGCCGGCCGGTGACCTGCTGGGTGATGGCGCCGCCGTCGATTACAGCTGCGAACCCAAGCTCGACGGCCTGGCGGTCAGCCTGCTGTACCGCGACGGGCAACTGGTGCAGGGCGCCACCCGTGGCGATGGCACCACCGGCGAAGACATCAGCGTTAACGTGCGCACCGTGCGCAACATTCCGCTCAAGCTGCAGGGTGAGGGCTGGCCGGCGGTGCTGGAAGTGCGCGGCGAGGTGTTCATGTCCAAGGCCGGTTTCGAGCGCTTGAACCAGGCGCAGATCGACGCCGGCGGCAAGACCTTCGCCAACCCGCGCAACGCTGCCGCCGGCAGCCTGCGCCAGCTTGATTCGAAAATCACCGCCAGCCGCCCGCTGGAGTTCTGCTGCTACGGCGTCGGCCAGGTCTCGGCGCCGATTGCCGACACCCATATCGGCACCCTGGAGCAGCTAAAGGCCTGGGGCATGCCGATCAGTCGCGAGCTGCGCCATGCCGCTGGCGTTGCCGAGTGTCTGGAGTACTACCGCGATATCGGCGCCCGGCGCAACGAGCTGCCTTACGAGATCGACGGCGTGGTGTTCAAGGTCAACAGCCTGGCTTCCCAGCGCGAGCTGGGCTTCCGTGCCCGTGAACCACGCTGGGCGATTGCCCACAAGTTCCCGGCCATGGAAGAGCTGACCGAAGTGCTGGATGTCGAGTTCCAGGTCGGCCGTACTGGCGCGGTAACCCCCGTGGCCCGGCTCAAGCCGGTCAAGGTGGCGGGTGTGACGGTGTCCAATGCCACCTTGCACAACATGGACGAAGTGGCGCGCCTGGGGTTGATGATCGGCGACACGGTGATCATCCGCCGCGCCGGCGATGTGATTCCGCAGGTCATGCAGGTGGTCACCGAGCGTCGCCCTGAAGACGCCCGTCCGGTGCACATTCCTACCGCGTGCCCGGTGTGCGGCTCGCAAGTCGAGCGCACCCAGCTGGTCAAGCGCAGCAAGGGCAAGGAGACCGTCAGCGAGGGCGCCGTGTACCGTTGCGTCGGCCGCCTGGCCTGCGCTGCGCAGCTCAAGCAGGCGATCATCCACTATGTATCGCGGCGGGCCATGGACATCGAAGGCCTGGGCGAGAAGAGCGTCGAGCAACTGGTGGATGAAGGCCTGATCCGTTCGCCAGCCGACCTCTACCAGCTGACGTTCGAGCAGATTGTCGACCTCGAGGGCTTTGCCGAACTGTCGAGCAAGAACTTGCTGGCGGCGATCGAGGCGAGCAAGCAGCCGGGCCTCGCGCGTTTCATCTATGCACTGGGCATCCCGGACGTGGGCGAGGAGACCGCCAAGGTCCTGGCGCGCTCGCTGGGTTCGTTGCAGCGGGTCATGGCGGCGTTGCCGCAAGTGCTGACCTACCTGCCGGATATCGGCCTGGAAGTCGCCCACGAGATCCACAGCTTTTTCGAAGACCAGCACAATCGCACAGTGATCGCCCAGTTGCTTGAGCGCGGCCTGCAATTGCAGGATGAAGGCGAGCTGGGCGCCGAATTCGCTGCGAGTACCACCTTGGCCGGGCTGATTGCCAAACTGGATATTCCCTCGGTCGGGCCCACCGGTGCCGAGAAGCTGGTGGCCAAGCTCGACAGCCTGGAGAAGATCATCGCCGCCGATGGCATCGACCTGCGCCAGGCCCTGGCGGCCAAGCCGGCCGAAGCGGTGCGCGCGTTCTTCCAGGTGCCTGAGAATGCCGCCCTGGCCCTGGCTATCGAAGCGCAACTTCGCGACTTCGGCATGCACTGGTCGAGCGAGAAGAAAGTCGCCGAAGGCTTGCCTCTGGCCGGCCAGACCTGGGTGCTGACCGGCTCGCTGGAGCGCATGAGCCGCGACGTGGCCAAGGACAAGCTGGAAAGCCTGGGGGCCAAGGTTGCGGGCTCGGTCTCGGCCAAGACCCACTGCGTGGTCGCCGGCCCCGGCGCCGGCTCGAAGCTGGCCAAGGCCAATGAGCTGGGCCTGAAGGTGCTGGATGAAGATGCTTTTGTCAGCTTCCTGGCCGGGCAGGGTATCGAGGTCTAAAGGCGGCACTGGTGGCGTTCGCCATGGTCTAGTCTTGGCAGGCAGCCAGGAGGGATCGCCATGTACCGTTTTTTCGAACAGCTGGGCGCCAGGATCGCGGCGCCCTTCGTCAGCCAGCAACAACGTCCGGATCGGGTCTGGCAATGCCGGTGTGGGCAGTCGGTGTTCTTTCGCAACAGCCAGTGCCTGGCCTGTCAGTCGGCACTGGGCTACTGGCCGCTCAGTAACCGTGTCGCCAGCCTGTCGCCCGGCCCTGCAGAGGGGCTCTGGCTGCTCGATGGCGAGCCTGAAGCCGGGTCGCTGCGTCGCTGTGCCAACCTTGACACCCCGGCGGCCTGCAACTGGCTGCTGGCCGAGCATGAGCCCGACAACCTGTGCCTGGCCTGTCGCCTGAACCGCACCATCCCCGACCTTGGCATTGCTGAAAATCACCCGCGCTGGCGCAAGCTGGAAACCGCCAAGCGCCGGCTGACCGCGCAGCTGTTGCACCTGGGCTTGCCGGTGGAGCCGAAAAGCGCGCAGGACGGCCCGGGCCTGGCCTTTGATTTCATCGGCGTCGATCTTGAGGGCAACGCGCCCATCACCGGCCATGCCAATGGCCTGATTACTCTCGACGTGCGCGAGGCCGATGATGACTGGCGCGAGCGGGTGCGCGTGCAACTGCACGAACCCTATCGCACCCTGCTGGGCCACCTGCGTCATGAAGTCGGTCACTACTATTGGGATCGTCTGATTGCCGACAGCCATTGGCTCGACGGCTTTCGTGACCTGTTCGGTGACGAGCGCGAAAGCTACAGCGAGGCGCTGGAACGTCACTATCAGCAAGGGGCGCCAAGTGATTGGGCGGCTGCTCACGTCAGTGCCTATGCGACCATGCACCCCTGGGAAGACTGGGCTGAAACCTGGGCGCACTACCTGCACATGACCGATGCGCTCGACACCGCGCTGGCACTGGGCATGAATGCCAGCAGCCTGGAGCTGGACTTCCCGCCGTTCACGCGTGAGGACCTCTATCGCCCGGACGACCCCGGGGCAAAGGAGTTTCTCGCCTTTATCAATGCCTGGGTCGAGCTGTCAGCAATGCTCAATGAGCTGTCGCGCAGCATGGGCCAGGTGGATCTCTATCCGTTCGTGCTGGGTAAGCCGGTGGTTGCCAAGCTGCACTTTATCCACCTGCGGGTCACCCAGCCAACGTCACCGATAGCCGACCAAGCGGGTGCTGCGCTCCCGTGAAGCAATGCCAAGTCATTGAGTGGTGATGGTTTTTTTAAATTTAGTGGTTGTATCTTGAGTTGATGCCGGTACAATGGCGCGGCTCGTCGCCAGATGAGCATGCGTTATGGTGACCCCATCGGTCCCCCCGCAACGATTACCCGTGAACCTGGTCAGATCCGGAAGGAAGCAGCCACAGCGGGAACATTGTGTGCCGGGGTGTGGCTGGTGGGGTCGCCACCCATCTTGCCTGTTGGCGCTCTGCATCATCTCTTCTCGAAGATTTTTCCAAAACGCTGGTCCAACAACCTACGTTGCCGGTTTTCGCGCGTGTGTGCGATAACCCTGTAGTGCCGTGGCTGCTCGACAGCCCCGTAGTGTCTGTGGTTTTGGACCTACAGGGAGAATCTTCATGTCAGCCCCCGAGCAAGTACCATCAGCGGCCACATCACCTGCGGATTTTTCCGCCGCCAGTCTCAATCTCGAATTCCTTCGCCAGCAGCTACCTGCCTGGTTGCGTTCTGCTCCGCCAGCACTGTTGGCAAAGCTGAGTGTCAGCATGCGTGCCTGCGAGGCCAGTCGGGCGGCGCGGGCCCGCTTGCTGGCGCCACTGCAGTCGGTTCAGGTGTTTGCCCAGGCGCGATTCGACGAGGCGTTGCGTCGACGCTTCGGTTCAAGACTCAAACCTACTGGCGATCGTTTGATTCGCGTCAATCGGCTCATGGGTGGCTGGCAAGCCCCCGGTCTTAAATGGCTCTGGCAACGAAATTACACCGAGCAGGGATTGCTGCAAGCGGCCTTGCACAATTTCACTGCCGCTGAGCAGCAGAGTGATAGCGCCCTGGTCAGGATGTCATCCTTTCGGCATGCCGGTAGGCGAGTGCAGGGCGTCAGTGTTCTGGATTTCGTCAGGTTCTGCCGCGAACTGGATCTGGGTGGGCAGTATCAAAAACACATTGACTCGGTGTTCGATCCCGATGGCGTTGTCGGTATTCCCCAGTCGACCCGTGAGCTGTTCCGCGAGTGTGACCGTTACGCCTTGCAGGTCGATGCTCATGTGGCGCTGATGCGCGGGGCAATCAGCGCGGCAATGTACAAGCAAGTGCTTGAAATCAGTGAGCTCAAGACCGGGATCCAGGAGCAGGGCGTGCCGCTACGGCTCAAACGGCTGAAGCTGGCGGGGATCGAACTGCGTGGGGTCAGTGTCTTCGAGTTCAGTTTTCAGCCGCTGGGGCATCTGGCCGCGATTCAGCGGTCCTGGGTCCGCTTGCTGGTGCACATCCCCCAGGACCCGTTTTCACCCCTCAAGGAGTACGCCGGTTGGGATGAGTTCGAGCAGGACCTGGCCGGCAAGCTCTCCCGGGACAGCTACCGGCAGTTCTTTATGCGTTTGGCATTGCGTCGTCAATGGCCGGAGCTTCATACGCAGCTGCAAAACCGGCTGTTTGAACAGCGCAATGGCCAGCGAGTGGCGCTGTCCAGTCCGTCCTTGGCGCTGGATGCCATCCTGCGGCCGGAGCCGCTGTTCGAGGACTTGTTCAATCAGTGCCTGGAGCAGCTTCAGGATGATGCCCGTTTCATCGCGGTGCCCACCGCAACGCTGGATGCCAGCGAACGCCAGGCCGCGCTGGACAAGGCGTTGGAAATTGGCCTGGATGTGCTGGGTCTGGCGGCCTTTGTGGTGCCAGGTTTAGGTGAGGTGCTGTTCGGGGTGGTGGCCAGTCAATTGATGAAAGAGGTGTTTACCGGGCTGGATGATTGGGCCGAAGGTGATCGTCATGAGGCGTTCAATTGCCTTACCCATGTTGTTGGCGAAGTGGCCGGGCTGGCGGCCGGAGCAGTCGTTGTCGGCACGGCGGCAACGCTGGTACGCAACTCGGCGCTGTTCAAGGCGCTGGCCCTGGTGAGAAAGGACAATGGCGCGCTACGTCTTTGCTTGCCTGACCTTAAGCCCTATGCCCTTGACCTGGACTCGACGATTGCCGGGACGGCGTCCGAGCAAGGTATTTACCAGATCGGTGAACAACAGGTTGTGCGCATCGAGGACAGTTTCTATCGCGTCGAGCAAGACGCCGAGACGGGGAGCTGGCGCATTCGCCATCCCGTGCGCAGTGGCGCTTGGGCGCCGGTGCTGGAGCACAATGGCAAGGGCGCCTGGCGCAGCCGCTTTGACAGTCCACACCGCTGGCAAGGCAGTCAGTACCTGTTTCGTCGCCTGGGCCCCAGTGTTGAAGATCTCGGCGATGAGGAGGTAACTTCGGTACTCGCCGTCAGTGGTGCCGATGAAGCACAGTTGCGTCAATTGCATCTGCATCGGCTTCCACCCGGCGGGGCTCTTGTGGACGCCTGCGAGCGGGCGCGGCTGCAGCGGCGCCTGCAGCGTTTTAGCCAGCAGTTGCAAAACCCGGCAGCCGTAGCCGATGAAAGTTTGTTGATGCGCGCGTTGCAACTGATGCCTTCTTCGGCGGATGAGCCGGTGCCGCAAGGGCAAGTGCAGGAGTGGCTCAAGGCGAACTGGCGGCGATTTTTCGAGCACTGCCTGGCCGCCGAGCGGCCACCTGCATCGTCGCTGGTGGCGCGTGATTTCCCTGGCCTGGAGCCGGCCATGGTCGAGGAAATCGAAGCCAGTGCCACCAGCGCTGAGCGCTTGCGCATGGCTGACAGCCGTCGTGTGCCCCTGCGGCTGGCCAGGCAGGCGCGGCAAGCTTTGAGTGAGACACGGCTGGCGCATGCGCTGGAGGGGTTTTTCTGGCCGCAAATGGCCAACACTGATTGTGACAAGCTGCTGCTGCATATGCTGATGCAGGACCCGCGCTGGCCTGCGGCGCTGGAACTCGGTATCGAAGGGGTAGGTCCTGCGGTGCACGGCCCGACCCTGATCCGCCGAGGCGACCTGTACATCGACGGTCAACGGCCTGAAGCTGCGCCTCGCGACCTGCTTGAGCTGGCGTGGGAACTGGCCGGGCTGGACGTTGCAGAAGATCTGCCGGCCTTGCGCCGTCAGCTTGGCGTACAGGCCGGTGCACAGCGGGCCATGGTTGGACGCGTATTGGGGGGCGTACATGAGCGGTGGTGGACGCCGCTTCAGCGTTTTGCCGATGGTCGCCTGGGCTATGCCCTGAGTGGGGGCGGGGCACGGCTCCCGGTGTCACCCCGTTCCATTGAAGAAGAAATCCTTGAGCTTTACCCTGACTATTCAGCTGAAGAGATCGCCGCTTACCTTGAGCCCTATCGTGCTCGACCCGCCGAGGCCCGCGCGCTGTTGCAGCGCCGTCGCGAAGAGTTGCAAGGGCTGCAATCCGGGCTGCGGCGCTGGCAAGGTGCTTCAGTGGACAGTGAGCAGGCGCTCGGTCGCCAGCAATTCAGCGAGCGCCTGGTCCAGGCCTGGCGTCACCAGTCGCTGAGCATACGCACGCCATTAGGGCGAACCCTGGGTTATCGCCTGGATCTGGGAGGCCTGATGGTTGGCGAATTGCCCGAGTTGCAGGCGGTGGACCTGCATCATGTGCTGGAGCTGGACATGGCAGGCATGAACCTGGCGACCGTGCCGGCGGAGTTTCTCGCCCACTTTGGCCGTCTTCGTTATCTGGATCTTTCCGGTAATGAGCTGGCCCTGATTCCGCCCGCAATCGAAAATCGCCTGAGCCTGCAAAACCTGCGCATGAGCAACAACCGGATTGTGCTTGATGCCCGCGATGCCGCGCGAATAGGTGATCTTTTGAATCTGGACAGCCTCCACCTGGAGGGCAACCCTCTGGGCATCCCGCCCGATGTGAGCAGGCTGCCCCAGCTACGTATCCTGACCTTGAACAATACCGAGATCACCCGCGTGCCGGAAAGCCTGCACGATCGCTCAAGGCTGGAGTGGGTCGACCTGAGCGACAACCAGATCAGCCAGTTGCCCGAACACTTCCTTGAAGAACCACGCAGTTTTTTGCGCATGATCGAGCTGGAAGGTAATGCATTGACCGACGAGCAGTATCGACGGCTACGTCGGCTACAGGCGCCGCCGACGCCTGTGCGGTTGCCGGGCGGTGATGCCGCACAACAATTCTGGACTGCTCCGGCGTCTGCCAACCGCCAGCTTGTCGAGTATTGGCAGCGACTGCGCAACGAGCCCCAGGCCGGCAATTTGATGACAGTCCTGGAGCGCTTGGCCCAGACCGTCGAAGCGCAGGAGCAGTCAGAGTCGATGCGCACACGGGTCGCGGGGATCTTGCATTACGCCGTCGAAGGGCCGATGGCCGAAGACCTGTTGCGCTTTGCCGGTGATCCGCAACAGAGCATAGGTCATCCGTTGCTGGCGTTTGAGAATCTGGAAAGCAGGGTTCAAGGGCATCGCGCCTTGCTGGATGCCTTGCAGGAGCACGGGCCGCGACAACTGCTGGATTTCGCCCGGGCCTCCTTCAATCGTGAGGAGTTGCGGCGCTTTGTGATCGATCAGGTGCTGCTGGAGCCCGAACTGTTTGCGCGCAGAGACGAGTTGCAGTTGCTTTACCAACAAGAGCTGTACGGGCGGCTTGCGTTGCCGGGCGATGCCCGGGATCTGATCCTCACCGATCTTGCCCTTTCAACCGCGCAGCTCGACGCGGCGCTGGCCCATGTGCAAGGGGCGCAGGTACAGGCGCGCTTGCCGCGCTTCATGACCAGGCAACCGAACTGGGTCGAGTACCTGCATCAGCGGCATGCCTCGGCGTGGCTTGAACTGGATACCCGCTTCAATCAGCTCAGCGCTGCGCAACGGTTACGCGAGGCCAGCCTGCCCGAGGCCGAACGTTTGCAGCTTGAACGCGGCCGGCAGTTGCAACAGGCGATGGATGAGGCCGCGCTGTTGCTGCGGTTGACCCGCGAAGCGCTGGGCATACCGGCTGCCCCCGGTGGCTGATCGGTCATGAGGGCGGCGGGGAGCTTGATTGGGGCGGTTGTCCACGGATGTGTGTATAGCGCTCGATCATTCGTTCAATCTCCCCGGACGCTTTTAATCGCAGCAAGGCCTGCAGGATGCCTTGGACCGGCAAGGCCGGATCGTTACGCACCAGGCAGGCCAGGGTCTGCTCCTCGACCACAGTCAGCGGGCGCAGTTGCTGCTCAGAAGGGAGTTGCCGGTTGAACCAGTCAAGCGACAGCTGGTTGCTGATGGCATAGTGGTAACGGCGGGCGTGCAACTTGTTCAGCACCAACAGTTGATTGCGGCTGTCCTCGCGATGCAAATGGCCGCTGGCAAACAGCGGTTCGATGGTCGAGTAGGTGTAGCCGAGCACGGTGCCAATGGCCTGGGGCGCCAATTGCGTGGGCGTCAGCGGCGGTGTCTGGTCGGGTTGACCGACCAGCCAGTCGCGTTGCTGAAACAGCGGCAGGCTCCACAAATAGGCATCCGAGGTAGTGTTCAGCCAGGACTGGGCAACATAACAGCGCACATCGACATCGCCGTTGTCCATGGCTTGCTGCAGGCGCAGGCGCGGGAGGACGTGAAATTCGGGGTGATGCCCGACCTCGCGGGCAACAGCGAGCATCAGGTCATGCAAAATACCTTCGACCGGCTGCTCCTGCTCCACCCGAATCAGCGGCATGGTCCAGCTCTCGGCCACCGAAAAGCGCAGCACCGGTTGCTGCGCGAAGCTGGCAGAACTGATCAGCAGCAGTGCACCCACGATTCGCCACATGCTGCATCCTCCCTGATGCCGGCCCGCCTGACAGCTTAGCCGAGATCGGCAGGGTGCAATTTTGCCCCCGCTCCGCTACGATTAGCGGTCTTCAGCTTGCAGTCGCGACGGTTTTCGATGAGTTATCAGGTTCTTGCACGTAAATGGCGTCCGCGCTCGTTCCGCGAAATGGTCGGCCAGACCCATGTGCTCAAGGCCTTGATCAACGCGCTGGACAACCAGCGCCTGCACCATGCCTACCTGTTCACCGGTACCCGCGGTGTGGGCAAGACCACCATTGCGCGGATCATCGCCAAGTGCCTTAACTGCGAAACCGGCATCACCTCGACGCCTTGCGGTACCTGCTCGGTGTGCCGGGAGATTGACGAGGGGCGCTTTGTCGACCTGATCGAAATCGACGCCGCCAGCCGCACCAAGGTCGAAGACACCCGCGAGCTGCTCGACAACGTGCAGTACGCACCGAGCCGCGGGCGCTTCAAGGTCTACCTGATCGACGAAGTGCACATGCTCTCCAGCCACTCGTTCAACGCCTTGCTGAAGACGCTGGAAGAGCCGCCGCCCTACGTCAAGTTCATCCTCGCCACCACCGACCCGCAGAAACTGCCGGCGACCATCCTCTCGCGCTGCCTGCAGTTCTCGCTGAAGAACATGACCCCCGAACGGGTCGTCGAGCACCTGAGCCATGTGCTCGGGGCCGAAAACGTCCCCTTCGAAGACGACGCCCTGTGGCTGCTCGGCCGCGCCGCGGACGGCTCGATGCGCGACGCCATGAGCCTGACCGACCAGGCCATCGCCTTCGGTGAAGGCAAGGTGTTGGCCGCAGATGTGCGGGCGATGCTCGGCACTCTGGATCATGGCCAGGTGTATGGCGTACTGCAGGCGTTGCTCGAAGGTGACGCCCGGGCCTTGCTCGAAGCCGTTCGTCATTTGGCCGAGCAGGGGCCGGACTGGAACGGCGTGCTCGCCGAAATGCTCAATGTGCTGCACCGCGTGGCCATTGCCCAGGCGCTGCCTGAGGCAGTTGACAACGGCCAGGGCGATCGTGACCGGGTGCTGGCTTTGGCCCAGGCATTGCCGGCCGAAGATGTGCAGTTTTATTACCAGATGGGCCTGATCGGCCGTCGCGACCTGCCATTGGCACCAGATCCGCGTGGCGGCTTTGAAATGGTCCTGCTGCGCATGCTGGCGTTCCGCCCCGCCGACAGCGACGATGCACCGAGACCGGTGCTAAAGCCGGTGGGGATCAGCCAGGCCACAGCTGATTCTGCAAACGCGGTGGCAGTAGCCCCCCAGGCTGCGCCAGCCATGGCGGTTGCACCGGTGCCTGTGGTTGCTGAACCGGAACCGGAACCCGTTGCAGAGCCAGAGCCCACCCCTGTCGGGGTCTCTGCGCCTGAGCCGGTGGTCGATCTGCCCTGGAACGATCC
Organism: Pseudomonas sp. B21-009; assembly: GCF_024749345.1. Classification (NCBI taxonomy): domain Bacteria; kingdom Pseudomonadati; phylum Pseudomonadota; class Gammaproteobacteria; order Pseudomonadales; family Pseudomonadaceae; genus Pseudomonas; species Pseudomonas sp. B21-009. The sequence continues at coordinate 1,786,366 of NZ_CP087199.1, forward strand.
TGTCGCCGTCGAGGTCGAGGTCGAGGTCGAGGTCGAGGTCGAGGTCGAGGTCGAGCCTGAACCGCTTGTCGTTGAAGCGCCGCCGGCGCCGGTTCAGCAGGCAACCGCAGTGGATATGCCGACGCCCGACGACGGTATCGGCTACAGCCCGGCCGGCATGGACCGCGACGACGAACCGCCGCTGGACGAAGATTATTACGAGCCGGAAATGGACCCGGCCAGCTACAGTTATCTGGACGAGCTGGCCATCGAGCATGCCCACGAAGTCGACGCGCCACCGGCCGAGCCCTTGCCGGCCGCGCAACCGGCCACGGGGCTGGCGCTGAAATGGCTGGAATTGTTCCCGCAGTTGCCGATTTCCGGGATGACCGGCAATATCGCCGCCAACTGTACGCTGATCAGCGCCGAAGGCGACGACTGGCTGCTGCACCTGGACCCGGCCCACAGCGCCCTGTTTAACAGCACGCAACAGCGGCGCCTGAACGATGCGTTGAACCAGCACCTGGGCCGTACGCTCAAATTGACCATCGAGCTGATTCGCCCGGAGCAGGAAACCCCCGCCCAGGCCGCAGCCCGCAAACGCGCCGAGCGCCAGGGCCTGGCCGAGGCCTCGATCGAGGATGATCCCCTGATCCAGCAGATGATCCAGCAGTTCGGCGCCATGGTCCGCCACGATACGATTGAACCTGTCGACGCCCCGGTTGCCCAGGGCGAGTAACGGAAAAACAGCAGCGGCCCGGGCCCGATCCTCGCCGCACCCCGTAAGCTAATAGTTGAGGTGAACCCCATGATGAAAGGTGGCATGGCCGGCCTGATGAAGCAGGCCCAGCAGATGCAGGAAAAAATGGCCAAGATGCAGGAAGAACTGGCCAACGCCGAAGTGACTGGCCAATCCGGTGCCGGCCTGGTCAGCGTGGTGATGACCGGTCGTCACGACGTCAAGCGCATCAGCCTGGACGACAGCCTGATGCAGGAAGACAAGGAAGTGCTCGAAGACCTGATCGCCGCCGCCGTCAACGACGCGGTGCGCAAGGTCGAAGCCAACAGCCAGGAAAAAATGGGCGGCATGACCGCCGGCATGCAGTTGCCGCCGGGCTTCAAGATGCCGTTCTGAGGCGGTCGCAGCGTAAATAAAAGCCAGGCTATTGCCTGGCTTTTTTCTGCTCAGTCATAACTCATCAGAAATGTCGCCCGGCCTGGCGCGGAGCCTGGGGTTACCCGGGATGCGGTTTGCACATACTGCGCGAGCAGGGGTATGCGATGCGTTATCGGGCCTGCTCCGACCGTACCGCCCGGTTGCCGGGTGCCCAGCACGATCGGGGTGTTGTCGCTACGCAACAAGCGAATGCCGATGCCACGTGCAGTAGCGTGACTGGCCAGGCTGATGATGGAGGTCTGGTTGCCCGGGTTGCTGGCGTCGCTGACGGTATAGCTGACGTTGAGGCGGCTGCCGCTACTGCCGCCGGCACAGTTGAGGCGGATTTCAAGTGGCTGGGGTGCGGTAACCTTGCCAACAGCGTCGAAGAACCCTGCTGGATGATCCCGCAGGTTAACGGGGATGGTTTTCGAACCGGGGTCGACGGCGCAGGTGGGATCGGCCGAAACAACCTCTACTCGGGTTTGCACCATCGTCAGCCTGGCGGTATTGGCCGGGATATGATGCGGCTCAAAGGTGTGGCTAATGATTGTCTGGGGGAAAAACAGCACCCCACTGGTTACCGGTCCGGTCTTGATCAACTGCAGTCTGTACCAAGGCGTTACGTCGGTAGTGCCGGCCGAATGTGGGATGGTAGGAACCGGCCAGCTGAAAAAACGACTGGCGCCGGTTTCGGAACCGGTGATCTTGATACCGATACCCTCCAGGTTGGTTTGATGAATGCCCTCACCGATGTGAGTGAAGCCCTGGGTAAAGCCGGCGCGCTGCCCATGGGCGGCTGAGCAACGGTAGGCCATGCGTGTCGCGAACCGGGTGTTGCTGTCATAAATCACCGTGCCGACCGGGTCTGCGGCAGACACCATCAATCTCGAGTCTATGGTGATAAACGCCTGAGATGGTGTTGAGCCGATATGTACACAGCTGGCGGCGCTGATACCGCTGTGGGCCAGCAGCAACAATCCTGTAGCGCCGGCGAGGCGCGCGGGTAGAGAACAAAACATGGGCAGGTCTCGGCGGGTCAAGGGTGGGCTGGGGGTGCGAGGCAAACGGAGTGAATGTTCTGTGGTGCAGCGTTCGCGGCTTTTTTCGTGGCGGCGGGCAGGGCATAGGTAATTCGGCAGTTGCCTGCCAGGCCGCTGTCCCAGCGCACGATCAACTCACCTGCATCCTGCAGGCCGCGGACAAACAATTGGCTACCCTGGCCCACCGCGCCCAGCTCGTTACCTTGGCTATCCAGTACTGCGGCGCCAAACGGCAGCGGCTGGCCATCGGCCTGGCGGGCATGGATGACGGCCGAACGTCCGGAGCGGGTCTGGAACACCAGCAACGCAATGGCGCCGGCGCGCGGCACGGTCTGCTGGCTGCTCGATTGCAGCTCGACATCGGTCGACAAGCCCTTGGGGTCAATGGCAACCGTATTGCGTTGGTAAGGCGTAAGGTTCGGGACGACCGCGTAGCCGCTGCTGTCGACTTTCAGCGCGGAAGCCGAAATCACCCGAGCGCCATCGGCATCTTTGGCCTGAATCAACCCGAAGGTCTCACTCAAGGGTTGCGACAAGGTCATGCCATCGGCGTGGGCGACAATGGCGCCGCGCAGGCCGAGCGAGGCTTGTGAGGTACGCCGGCCCTGACTGATCGATGCACTGAGTTCGGCGGCAGAGCCGCGGTACAGTACATTGCTGCTCAGCGTATGGTTGTTCAGGCCATCGGAGCGATCCTGGCTGGCGGTGATGCCATAGTTGACCTGCTGATCGGCACTGAGGGCGCCGGTGAGCGTGGCCTGGGCCCGGCTGTTGCCTCTGCCGTCCCTGGAAATACTGCTGCTGAGGCTACGCGCGCGTTCGCCGCCCAGGGGCAGGGACAAGCTCAGGGAATAGGTGTTGTCGGCGCGCCCGAAGCGGTCACGTTCCCTGGTGCTGCTGAGGGTATAGCCCAGCGTCTTGTAGTGATTGCTGTAGCCGATCGAATAGTTGACGTCGCTGCCGGCATGGTCCCAATAGCTGGATGCCGAGGCACTCAAGTGCAACTGTCCATAGTGCTCGGCCAGCGGTTGCGCCAGCGACAGGGTCGTGCGGTTGCGATGACGCTGGTGGCGCTGATCGCCTGCATCGCGCAGGAACTGGCGGCTCAACTGGGCGTCTTCCAGGCCATAAAAGCCGCGGGTCGAGTAGCGATAGGTCGCCAGAGCGATTTGTGTGTCGGTTTCACTCAGGGTCTTGGCGTAGCTCAGGCGCAGGCTCTGGCCTTGCTGGCTGCCGAGCCCGGGCAGATGGGTGCGGGCCTGGGTGAGGTCGGCGCCGAACGCACCAAGCTCGGTGTTCAGGCTGCCACCGAACAAGGCCGAGCCATACCCTGATGCCAGGGTCATGCCGCTGTAGGTGCTGACCAGGTTGTTCAGGCCATATTGCCAGGTGCCTTCGACAAATACCGGGTCACTGTCCAGTGCCTGATTGCGCAGGGTGCCCAGGGTTGCACTGAAGCGACTGGCACCGGCGCGCAAGGATAACGGAACAGCAGCGTACGGCACGGAGAAGCTATGTTCGCGGCCGTCGGCCTCGGTTACCGTGACCTCCAGATCGCCACCGTAGCCGGTTGCATACAAATCATCGATTTCGAAGGCGCCTGGCGCCACAGTGGTTTCATGCAGGGTCACGCCGCGTTGGCGGACCACCACCCGGGCATTACTGCTGGCAATCCCGCGGACTACGGGGGCATAGCCGCGCTGCGAGGCGGGGAGCATACGATTGTCGCTGGCCAGGCGTATGCCGGTGAAACTCAATGAGTCGAACAGCTCGCCCGAGGTGTAGCTTTCGCCCAGGGTCAGTTGCGAGCGCCAGGGCGTGATATCGCGTTGGGCATAGCTGGCAATGCTCTGATAGCGCTGCTGGCCCTGGTCGCTCCAGTTCAGTGAACCGTCATGACGCAGGCGCCATGGCCCGATGTTGAGCCCGGCGCCCAAGCCCAGGTAGGTCTGGCGCGAATTATCCTGATTGCGGTGCCGGGTGCTGTAGTTGTTGAGGTTGTAATTGAGAAAACCCGCCGTTATGCCCTCATCCCATTGCGCCGGGTCGACTGTTTCACGCGCACTGCGCTTGACCGCGATTTGCGGTACCGACAGGTACAGGCGTTGGCTGGCAAAATCCAGACGGCTGCTGGCATCGTCAAGTGCGCCGTCCAGGGGGATGCAGGTATCGACGGCAAGCAGCTGCTGTTGCGCCTGCGGGCTGAACTTGCTGATATCCAGGCCCAGACGCTCCAGCAAAGCGTTGTCGAAACAGGCCAGGGCTTCTTCTTTACCGGGCCAGGCCTTGAAGCTGAGGTTCATGCGCCCGTGCCAGTTATCGTTGACCAGCACATCCACGCTGTAGGTTCCGGGGCTTGTGATGTTGCGTCGCTGATAGCGCGAGAGGTCCACGGGGGAGGTACTACCGTTGCCCAGAAACGCCGGTTCAAACTCGACAAGTGCGGACGAAGGTGTGTCGGCCATGACCGGTACTTGCCAAAGCAACAGGCTGGCCAGGCCAACGGGTAATCGGCTTACTAACGAAGCTGAGCTTTTTCGATGCGAGCGAAAGTGCAATAACATTATCGTCATTTTCAGAAGTGCCAATAGTAAACCTGGGCACGCACGAAAACTTCGAGACCGCCCGGAGTGTCAGATAAGGAGTAAGGCTATGGGCTGGGTGTAGTAGCCGTCACTGCACTTAGGGGCGCGCTATTGTTATGGCCTGCGCCATAATCATTAATGCTGGTAAAGTTGATGGTTGCGCTTGGATTAATAGGTGCCGAAGGGCTGAAGTGTGCCAGCGAATAAGGTGCAATATAGCCGGTGCCCAAGGACGTCGACTGGCCGTTGAATTCGACTTTTATTTCCCCGAGATTGACAAAGTAGGCCGTTGGGTTGCGGCCAACCAGCGTGTGCGGCTTGCCGTCCTGGCCAGGCGCTCGGTGCCAGGTTACCAGGGCGGGTGCGTCCTCGGGCTTGCCTGGCAGGCCTTGTGGGCGGTACAGCAGCTTGATGCGGGTACGAAAGGCCAGTTGCAGGACGTTGCTGTCTTTGGCTTTTGGGGGGACTTCTAACATGTTGAACCAGAAGATTGACTCTCGATCACTGGCCATCGGGCTGCCGGTGTGCAACAGGCGAATACTCTGCCCTTGAGCAGGTTCGATGCGGGCCAGCGCCGGCGTTACGGTAAAGGGGACCTGTAGAGTCTCGGGTGCTGCTCGGGAATCGCCATCGTCTACCCAGACCTGAACCAGGCTGGGGTCTTTGCCATTGTTGAGGAGGTTGACGGTAGCCTCGCGCTCTTGTGCCGCAAAGATGATACGGGTGCCGGTAATTACAACGCTGGCATGCGCGGGTGCGCTGGCCGCCAGTAGCGCGAGGGCAGCCAGCAGGAAGGAAGAAAAGCGAGTCATGAAAGCGATATCCGACCTGATTGGGGGTAGCAGACGCGCAAGGCGCGCCTGCTGGTTCATTACGGCAGATTGATCACGTACTGAACGCGGGAGTTGGCGGCACCCGGGGTGACCGCTGCGGCGGAAGCGTAGTACTGGCTGGTGTAGCGCAGGGTCGCAGCGCCATCTACCAGTTCTACGGGGACAGTGTTTTGGCCACCGCTTACCCCGCCGATAATGATCGGAATGCCCGCCTGGTTGAGCAGTTGGTACTGCACGCCAGTTGCGCTGGTAGGACCGGCATCCATGTTCAGTCGGCCGTTCTGCACATTGGCGCCGCCCAGGAACTCGATGTCCACTTGGCCGCTGGTGCCAGCGACACAGTTGGTCAGGGAGATCTCGAAGGGGCGAGGTTGGGCGATACTGCCGACAGTAGTGAATTCGGTGGTATGCGCCGGGCTCATGGCAACAGTGAAGTTCTGGCCGCCAGGGCCGCCGTTGATGGTGCAAGTGGTGCCCGAGATGCTGCCGGTGAAATCGATCAGGCCATCAGTTGCCTGGGCATTGAGGGTGACGCCAGCCAACAGAGGTAAGGACAGGGCAAGAGCGAAAATGCGTGTGTTCATTTTTTTTCCAACTGGATTAATTAAGATTGCGCGTTGATAAGTAAAATGAGGTGTTGCATAGACATATTTACTTGCTTTTGAGCGCCAGGAAATTATGCGGATTATTTGTTTGGCTGGATGTAGGAAGAAGGGTGGTGATGGCGGAGGGAACTTAGCCGGGTATTGTAAGATTGGGTGTTTATAGAAAGGAGTGAGGCAGGAAGTGTTAGAAAGGGGGTGGTATGCTTTATGTGATGTAGGCAATATTACTGTTAGCTTGAAAGAAACATTAGCTTCTTACGCGGCTAGTCTTAATGTCTGTAAGATTTGACGTTGCCCAGTCGGGCAGGTATAAACCGCCTTCACTTGTATCAAGGCCTTTTCCCATGAGTTTCAGTCCACTTATCCGACAGCTGATCGACGCGTTGCGCATCTTGCCTGGCGTCGGACAGAAAACCGCCCAGCGCATGGCCTTGCAGCTACTTGAGCGCGATCGCAGTGGCGGTACCCGGCTGGCCCAGGCCTTGAACCAGGCCATGGAAGGGGTGGGGCATTGCCGCCAGTGCCGGACCCTGACCGAGCAGGAGCTGTGCCCGCAGTGTTCCGACACGCGCCGGGACGACACGCTGCTGTGCGTGGTAGAAGGACCGATGGATGTCTATGCCGTCGAGCAGACCGGCTATCGCGGCCGTTACTTCGTGCTCAAAGGGCACTTGTCGCCGCTTGATGGCCTGGGCCCGGAAGCCATCGGCATTCCGCAACTGATGGCGCGGATCGAGGAGCAGGGCAGCTTCACCGAAGTAATCCTGGCCACCAACCCGACGGTGGAAGGTGAAGCGACCGCCCATTACATCGCCCAGTTGCTGGCCGACAAAGGTCTGGTCGCGTCTCGCATCGCCCACGGTGTGCCATTGGGCGGTGAGCTGGAACTGGTCGACGGCGGCACCCTGGCGCATTCGTTCGCCGGGCGCAAACCGATCTCGCTGTAACCCTGGGTCTTTAATCGCGGGGCAAGCCCGCTCCCACAGAACCTTAGCCTGTGGGAGCGGGCTTGCCCCGCGATGCTGTCAATACTCGCTCAGCGAGAACTCGGTCAGGCAGAAGGTCGGCACACCCACGTCGTTCAGGCGCTGCGAGCCGCCCAGCTCCGGCAGATCGATGATCGCCGCCGCCTCATATACCTGCGCGCCCATGCGCCGTACCAGTTTGGTGGCGGCCAGCAGGGTGCCGCCGGTGGCGATCAGGTCATCAAAAATCAGTACCGAGTCGCCTTCGCAGAGGCTGTCGGCGTGCACTTCGAGGAAGGCTTCGCCGTACTCGGTCTGGTAGCCCTCGGCGAGCACGTCGGCCGGCAGCTTGCCTTGCTTGCGAAACAGGATCAGGGGTTTGTTCAACTGGTGGGCGATGATCGAGCCGATCAGAAAGCCGCGCGCATCCATCGCGCCGATATGGCTGAACTCGGTTTCAACATAGCGTTCGATAAAGGCATCGGCGACATGGCGCAGGCCCCGCGGCGACTGGAACAGCGGGGTGATGTCGCGAAAGATCACGCCCGGCTTGGGGAAGTCCGGTACGGGGCGGATCAGGGCTTTGAGGTCGAAAGTGGCGCTGGGCATGGGCGGGTATCCTGAGAAACGAATGCCCGCCAGTATACCTGTTATCCGCGGGGTCAGCTTTCCAGCGAACCACCGGCCAGGGCGCACAGCTGAATCGGGTCAAGGATATGGATTTCCTTGCCCTCGGCCTGGATCAGGCCGTTCTGCTGAAAGCGCGTGAACACCCGTGAGACGGTCTCGACCGCCAGGCCCAGGTAATTGCCGATTTCGTTGCGTGACATGCTCAGGCGGAACTGGTTGGCCGAGTAACCACGGGCGCGGAAGCGCGCCGAAAGGTTGACCAGGAAGGTGGCGATGCGCTCGTCAGCGGTCTTTTTCGACAGCAGCAGCATCATTTGCTGGTCGTCGCGGATTTCCCGGCTCATCACCCGCATCAGCTGGCGACGCAGCTGTGGCAGTTGCACCGACAGCTCATCCAGGCGCTCGAAAGGAATCTCGCACACCGAGGTGGTTTCCTGGGCCTGTGCCGACACCGGGTAGGCTTCGGTGTCCATGCCGGACAGGCCGACCAGTTCGCTGGGCAGGTGGAAGCCGGTGATCTGCTCTTCGCCGCTGTCGCTCAGGCTGAAGGTTTTCAGGGCGCCGGAGCGCACCGCATAGACCGAGCCAAAATTGTCGCCCTGGCGGAACAGAAACTCGCCTTTTTTCAGCGGACGCCCGCGTTTGACGATTTCATCCAGTGCATCCATGTCTTCCAAGTTCAATGACAAGGGCAGGCACAGAGGCGCCAGGCTGCAATCCTTGCAATGGGCCTGGTTATGGGGGCGCAGTTTAACTGGCTCGGACATTTCTTCAATCCTTGTGGGAAAGCACACATAAGCCGTAAGGGTAACCCAGGCTAGGGTGTTTCGGCCAGCTTGGACAATTGTGCCGAGGCCAGGCGGGACAAGACTGCGACAAAAAACCTCAGATAACCCGGGAGAAACGTTGGCGGTTGTGCAGGTCCAGGTAGGCATCGAAGACCATGCACACCGATCGCACCAGCAGTCGTCCGGCGGGCAGCACCTTGATGCTGTCGTTGCCTAGTTCGATCAGGCCATCCTTGTGCATGGCCTGCAGGGCGGGCCACTGGTCGTTGAAATAGCCGCGAAAGTCAATGGTGAAATCCCGCTCGATGGTTGCGAAGTCCAGTTCGAAATGGCAGATCAATTGCTGGATCACCGCCCGGCGCAGGCGGTCATCCTCGCTGCAGATCAAGCCGCGGCTGGTCGCCAGTTGAGCGGTGGACAAGGTGTCCTGGTAGGTGTTGAGGTCGCTGCTGTTCTGGCAATAGAGGTCGCCGATCTGGCTGATGGCCGAGACCCCCAGGCCAATCAGGTCGCAATGCCCGTGGGTGGTGTAGCCCTGGAAGTTGCGCTGCAGGGTCGACTCTTCCTGGGCAATCGCCAGCTCGTCATCGGGCAGGGCGAAGTGGTCCATGCCGATGTACACGTAACCAGCGGCGGTCAGTTGCTCGATGGTGTTGTGGAGCATTTCCAGTTTTGCCGCCGGGGCCGGCAACTCGTTGCTGTCGATGCGCCGCTGGGGCATGAAGCGTTCCGGCAGGTGCGCATAGTTGAACACCGAGAGGCGATCGGGCTGCAGCTTGATCACTTCTTCGACGGTGCGGGCAAAACCTTCCGGGGTCTGCTTGGGCAGGCCGTAGATCAGGTCGAGGTTGATCGAGCGAAATTGCAGGGTGCGCGCTGCTTCGATGATCGCCCGGGTCTGCTCCAGGCTCTGCAGGCGGTTGATCGCCCGCTGCACAACCGGGTCGAGGTCCTGCACGCCGAGGCTGACGCGGTTGAAGCCGAGCTCACGGAGCAGGCCCATGGTCGACCAGTCGGCCTCGCGCGGGTCGATTTCAATGCCGTAGTCGCCGGAGTCGTCATCCAGCAGGTTGAAATGCTGGCGCAGGTGGGCCATCAGCTGGCGCAGCTCGACGTGGCTGAGGAAGGTCGGGGTGCCGCCGCCAAAGTGCAACTGCTCGACGGTCTGCTTGGGGTCCAGGTGGCAGGCGATCAGCTGGATTTCCTGCTCCAGGCGCTGCAGGTAGGGCGCGGCGCGGCCACGGTCCTTGGTGATGACCTTGTTGCAGGCGCAGTAGTAGCAGATGTTGGCGCAGAACGGCACGTGCACATAGATCGACAGTGGGCGAACGGCACGACGGCTGTCACGCAGGGCGTGCAGCAGGTCGAAGGAGCCGACTTCGCTGTGCAGTTGCACCGCGGTCGGGTAGGAGGTGTAGCGTGGGCCGGCCAGGTCGTAGCGGCGAATCAGGTCGGAGTCCCAACGAAGAACGTCGAGCATGCGGGCAGTCCCCAGAAAGAGCAGCAGTGTCCGGAGTCTAGGGAGTGCCGGGCAAACCCGTGTTGATTTGTATCAACGCCGCTTCAGTGGCCCATCAGCCAGTGCTGGTGTGGCCCTGGCAGGGTCCACAGGCCAAACAGCATCACCAGCACGCCGCCGGCGATACGCACGCCCCGCTGGCGCAGCAGGGCGCTGGTGCGTTCGGCGGCAAGGCCGGTGGCCAGCAGTACCGGCCAGGTGCCCAGGCCGAAGGCCAGCATCAACAGCGCGCTGTCGGCGGCATTGCCCTGGCTCGCGGCCCAGAGCAGGGTGCTATACACCAGCCCGCACGGCAGCCAGCCCCACAGGGCGCCCAGCAGCAGGGCGCGCGGCAGGCTGGAGACCGGCAGCAGGCGGTTGGCCAGCGGCTGTATATACCGCCACAGGCCCCGGCCCAGGCCCTCGATACGGGTCAGGCCGCTCCACCAGCCGGCCAGGTACAGGCCCATGCTGATCAGCAACAGCGCCGCCAGTACGCGCATGGCGGTCGCCACCGGGCTGTTGGCCACCGCCCAGCCGGCCAGGCCGAGCAGCAGGCCGGCCAGGGCATAACTGAGGATGCGCCCCAGGTTGTAGGCCAGCAACAGGCGAAAGCGGCGGCTGCGTTGCTCCTTGGGAATGGCCAGGGTCAGCGCGCCCATCAGGCCGCCGCACATGCCCAGGCAATGGCCACCACCGAGCAGGCCGAGAATCAACGCCGAGCTGAGCAGGGGCAGAAGTTCAGTCACGGGGCGGGGTACCGTCGTCGGGTTTCTTGCCGTCGGCCTCGTCCATGGCTGCCTGGTGCTGCGGGTCCTGGTCGTCGAAGAGGATGCTGTGGGCCGGGCCGTCGAGGTCGTCGTACTGGCCGCTGTCCACCGCCCAGAAGAAGATGTAGATGGCGATGGCGACGATCAGCAGGGCCGCCGGGATCATGATGTAAAGCGCGGGCATGGGGGCTCCTGGTCAGGCCGTCGCGGGATGCGTGGCAGTGGCTGGCGCATGGCTGGCCGGCAGGCCGCTGACGCGGGTCAGGCGCAGGGCATTGAGGACCACGATCAGCGAACTGACCGACATGCCGACCGCCGCCCAGATTGGCGTGATCCAGCCCAGTGCGGCAAACGGCAGCATGACGCCATTATACGCCGAGGCCCACAGCAGGTTCTCGATAATGATCCGCCGGGTGCGCCGGGCCAGGCTGAAGGCCTGGACCAGGGCGTCCAGGCGGTTGGACAGCAGCACCGCGTCGGCGCTGGTCTTGGCCAGGTCGGTGGCCGAGCCCATGGCGATGCTGATGTCGGCCGCCGCCAGGATTGGCACATCGTTGACCCCGTCGCCGAGCATCAATACCTTGCGCCCTTGCTGCTGCAGGGCCTTGAGCTGCTCCAGCTTGTCGTCCGGGCGCAGGCTGCCAATGGCCTGGTCGATCTGCAGTTCGGCGGCCACGCTGTGGACCATCGGCGAGCTGTCGCCAGACAGCAGCAGGGTCTGCCAGCCACGGGCGCGGCAGGCCGCCAGCAGGTCGGCGGCATCGCTGCGCAGGCGGTCGTCGAGGACGAACCAGGCCAGCGGGCCTTGCTGGTCACCGAGCAACAGCCATTGCCCGGCTTCGTCTGGCATCGCCGGTGTGGGGGCGCCGCTGAGGGCGCAGACAAAGCCGGCTTCGCCGATGCGCAGCACGTGCTCGCCTACCTTGCCTTCAAGACCCAGCCCGGGCATTGCCTGAACTTCGTCGGCAGCCTGGCTGGCGCGGCCAAAGGCGCGGGCGATGGGGTGCTCGGAGCGGTTTTCGAGGGCGGCGGCGAGCATCAGGCAACGATCGGCGTCGGTGTCGCGCAAGGGGCGGATTGCGCGCAAGGTCAGGCGGCCTTCGGTGAGGGTGCCGGTCTTGTCGAAGATTACCGTGTCGATCTGGTTCAGGCCTTCCAGCACGTGGCCGCGGGTCAGCAGCAGGCCGAGCTTGTGCAGGGTGCCGGTGGCGGCAGTCAGCGCGGTCGGGGTGGCCAGCGACAGGGCGCAGGGGCAGGTAGCGACCAGCATGGCCAGGACGATCCAGAACGCCCGCGACGGGTCGATCTGCCACCACAGCAGGCCGATGGCGGCGGAGGCGATCAGGGTAAACAACAAGAACCACTGCGAGGCGCGGTCGGCGATTTCCGCCAGGCGCGGTTTTTCCGACTGTGCCCGCTCCAGCAGGCGCACGATCGCCGACAGGCGAGTGTCCTGGCCCAGAGCCTGGACCTCGACGGTCAGCGCGCTCTCGACGTTGAGGGTGCCGGCGGTGACTGCGTCGCCAGCGCTGCGTGGTTGCGGCAGGTACTCGCCGGTAAGCAGCGACTCGTCGATGCTCGACTGGCCACTGACGATGCGCCCGTCGGCGGGGATCACGTGGCCTGGCTGGATCAACACGCAGTCTTTGAGGCGCAGTTCGCTGAGCAGGATCCGCTCGCTCTGCCCGGCCGCGCCCAGGCGCAGGCACGAGGCCGGCAGCAGGTTGACCAGTTGCGCGGTAGCGGCGGCAGTGCGCTCGCGGGCGCGGCGCTCAAGGTAGCGTCCGGCAAGCAGGAACAGGGCGAACATGCCCACGGCGTCGAAGTACAGCTCGCCGCTGCCGGTGATTGCGGTCCAGATCCCGGCACCGTAGGCCAGGCCGATGGCCAGCGATACCGAGACGTCCATGGTCAGGTGGCGGGTACGCAGGTCGCGGGCGGCGCCGCGAAAGAACGGTGCGCAGCTGTAGAATACGATCGGCGTGGTTAGGAACATCGCCACCCAGCGCAGGATGGTGTGCAGTTCCGGGCTCAGGTCGATGTTGAACTCCGGCCAGGTGGCCATGGTTGCCATCATCGCCTGGAACCACAGCAGCCCGGCCACGCCCAGTTGGCGCAGGGCGGTGCGGTTCTCGCTGGCCAGTTGTTCGGCGGCGCGGTCGGCCTGGTAGGGGTGGGCGGCGTAGCCGATGTGGCGCAGCTCGGCGAGCAGCTTGGACAGCGGCAACGCACTGTCGGCCCAGCTCACCTGCAGGCGGTGGTTGGACAGGTTCAAACGCGCCTCGGCCACCGCCGGCAGGTTGCGCAGGTGCTTTTCGATCAGCCAGCCGCAAGCGGCGCAACTGATGCCTTCGATCAGCAGGGTGGTTTCGGCCAGCTCGCCGCTGTGGCGCACGAAGGGCTTTTGCACATCGGCGCGGTCGTACAGGGCCAGTTCGTCGACCAGTTGCTGGGGCAGGGCATCGGGGTTGGCGCTGGCTTCACTGCGGTGCTGGTAATAGCTTTCCAGGTTGCCGGCGACGATGGCTTCGGCCACCGCCTGGCAGCCCGGACAGCAAAACGCCCGCGGCTGGCCAAGCACCACGGCGGTGAAGTGGCTGCCGGCGGGCACGGGCAGGGCGCAGTGGTAGCAGGGCGTGGGGCTGGTCATGGTATCAGTCGCAAGGTGTGGTGTTGGGCTTATCGCGGGTCAAGCCCGCTCCCACAGGGATTCATTGCACCTGTGGGAGCGGGTTTGACCCGCGATAAGCAACGACTCATTTCTCGAGGTGTTCAGCCCCTTGCAGCGCCTCGTCACCGAGTACCAGGGTCTTGTCGTGAGCGACTTCTTCTTCCTCGAACAGGCGCCAGACATGCGCGTCCTGGCTGCCCAGCAGCTCGACGAAACGCCGGCCCTCGACCTTGTCGCCAAGCTGGCCGAGGTAGCGGCCGGCTTCGCTGTCGCTGCGGGTCAGCATGATCTTGCGGTCCTTCTCCGGCTGGGTCGGCGAAATGAGGTTCAGCTCCAGGGTTTGCGGCTGGCTGTTGCCGGTCAGGCGCAGGTCGACTTCACCGGTCAGCGCGTCCAGGTGCACGCTGGCCTTGAGGTTGAGGGTCTGGGCCAGCAGCTCGCGGTCCAGCGAGCGGTTGATGCCTTTGCCGGCCTCGTAGTAGTTGTCGTTGACCAGGTTGTCCGGGTTGTTCACCGCGATGGTCACCATGGTCAGGCTGAGGGTCACCGAGGTGGCCAATACACCGATGATGATCCACGGCCAGAGGTGCTTGTACCAGGGGCTTGCGGCAGTTGCAGAAGGCATGGGCTCAGTCTCTTATCGAATTTGCGGGCCGATGAAGCGGCTCTTGGCTTCAACCTGGGTGGCGCTGTCGTCAGCGTCCTTGAGGGTGAAGATGACTTCGTTGGTGGTCGACGGCAGTTGCTCCGGCGCCATCGACAGTTGTACCGGCAGGCTGACGATATCGCCGGCCGCGACGCGGATTTCCCGTGCGCCCTCAAGCTTGAGGTCAGGCAGGCCGCCGGCTTCGAGCACGTAGACGTGGTCGCGCTGGTCCTTGTTCATGACCTTCAGGCTGTAGACGTTCTCGATCCGCCCCTGGGCGTTCTCGCGGTACAGCACGCGGTCCTTGCTGACGTCGAAACCGACCAGCGGACGCATGACGAACGCGGTAGTGAGCAGGCCGATCATGGTCAACAGCACCACGGCATAACCGATCAGGCGCGGGCGCACCATGTGGGTCTTTTGCCCCGACAGGTTGTGCTCGGTGGTGTAGCTGATCAGGCCTTTGGGGTAGTTCATCTTGTCCATGATGGTGTCGCAGGCGTCGATGCAGGCGGCGCAGCCGATGCACTCGATCTGCAGGCCGTCACGGATGTCGATGCCGGTCGGGCACACCTGTACACACATGGTGCAGTCGATGCAGTCGCCCAGGCCCTTGGCCTTGTAGTCCAGGTCTTTTTTACGCGGGCCACGGGTTTCGCCGCGGCGCGGGTCGTAGGAAACGATCAGGGTGTCTTTGTCGAACATCACGCTCTGGAAGCGTGCATACGGGCACATGTACACGCACACTTGCTCGCGCAGCCAGCCGGCGTTGCCGTAGGTGGCCAGGGTGAAGAAGCCGACCCAGAAATAGGCCCAGCCGTCGGCCTGGCCGGTAAAGAACTCAATCACCAGCTCGCGGATCGGCGAGAAGTAGCCGACGAAAGTCATGCCGGTGACAAAGCCGATGCTCAGCCACAGGCTGTGCTTGGCCAGCTTGCGCAGGAATTTGTTGCCGCTCATTGGCGCCTTGTCGAGCTTCATGCGCTGGTTGCGGTCACCTTCGGTGACTTTCTCGCACCACATGAAGATCCAGGTCCACACGCTTTGCGGGCAGGTGTAGCCGCACCAGACGCGGCCGGCGTAAACGGTGATGAAGAACAGGCCGAAGGCGGCGACGATCAGCAGGCCCGAGAGCAGGATGAAGTCCTGAGGCCAGATGGTGGTGCCGAAAATGTAGAACTTGCGCTCCGGCAGGTTCCACCAGACGGCCTGGTGGCCACCCCAGTTCAGCCATACCGTACCAAAGTACAGCAGGAACAGGACGGCGCCGCCGACCATGCGCAAGTTGCGGAACACGCCGGTGAAAGCGCGGGTGTAGATTTTTTCTCGGGAGGCGTAGAGATCGACGCTGCTGGTGTCTTTACTGGCAGGCGGGGTGACGTCATGTACCGGAATCTGCTTGCTCATCATTGAGTCCCACGGCAGTGGAGAAGTGCCGCGGCCAGTACCTGCCGGCCGCAGTCGAAAGCTTGCTGCTCTAGGGCGCATGATACGCCTGTCCTGCCGCCAGGGGGGAGGGGTGCGACCTTTGGCCGCGTTGGGGAATCGCGGTTAATAGTGTATTGGCCTGTGTCAATTGACACAGGTCATGGGTCGGGGCAGGGTCTATAAAAAAGCCCCGGCAGTTTCACTGACGGGGCTTTTGCCAGCTGGGCGAATTACTGCGCTTCAGCGGTTTTCTCAGGCTGGTGCGACAGGCTGTAGACATAGGCGGCCAGCAGGTGGACCTTGTCGTTGCCCTGGATTGCTTCCTGGGCAGGCATCTGGCCCTGGCGGCCGTAACGGATGGTCTGCTGCAGTTGGGCGAAGCTCGAACCGTAGATGAACGCGGTCGGGTGGGTCAGGTTGGGCGCGCCCATGGCCGGGGTGCCCTTGCCTTCAGGGCCGTGGCAGGCCACGCAGTTGGCGGCAAACAGCTTCTGGCCGTTGGCCGGATCCGCCTTGGCATCCTTGGGCAGGGTGCGGCCATCGAGGTTGGTCAGCACGTAGGCAGCAACGTCGGCAACACCTTGTTCGCCGATGACTTCGGCCCAGGCCGGCATCACCCCGTGACGACCGCCCATGATGGTGGCCTTGATGGTTTCCGGTTCGCCGCCCCAACGCCAGTCGTTGTCGGTGAGGTTGGGGAAGCCGTAGGAGCCCTTGGCGTCGGAGCCATGGCACACCGCGCAGTTGGAGGCGAACAGGCGCCCGCCCATCTTCAGCGCTTGTGGGTCCTTGGCCACTTCTTCAATAGGCATCGACGCGAATTTGGCGAAGATCGGCCCGAACTTGGCGTCCGAGCGGGCCATTTCCTTTTCCCACTCGTGCACGCCGGTCCAGCCGGCCTGGCCGTTGGCAAACTCGGTTTTCTTGTCGTTGTCCAGGTACTGGTAGCCCGGCAGGATGCCTTTCCAGTTACCCAGGCCCGGGTACAGCACCAAGTAGCCGAGGGCGAAAACGATGGTGCCGACGAACAGCATGAACCACCATTTTGGCAGCGGGTTGTCGTACTCCTCGATGCCGTCGTAGGCGTGGCCCACGGTTTCTTCAGTGGTTTCGCTGCGCTGGCCCTTGCGGGTGGACAGCAGCAGCCAGGTCAGGGCGAAGATGGTGCCCAGACTCAAAACGGTGACGTACAGACTCCAGAAGGTAGTCATTCGTTGTTACTCCTAGACGCTTTCGCTTGCGCTTGCTCGACGTGCTTGCTGGCTTCGGGATCATCCGCGAAGGGCAGCATGGTCGCTTCGTCGAACTCGGACTTGCGCCGAGAACTGAACACCCACAACGCCAGGCCGATAAAGGCCACCATCACCACGACGGTGCCCAGGCCACGAATCATCCCGATATCCATCAATGTCACCGTTTGCTTTTGATGATGGTGCCCAGGCCTTGCAGGTAGGCAACCAGGGCGTCCATTTCGGTCTTGCCCTTGACCGCGTCGCGGGCACCGGCGATGTCTTCATCGGTGTACGGCGTGCCGAGGGTGCGCAGGACTTCCATCTTCTTCACCGTGTCCTTGCCATCGAGCTTGTTCTCCACCAACCATGGGTAGGCCGGCATCTTCGACTCGGGCACGACGTTGCGCGGGTTGTACAGGTGAGCACGGTGCCAGTCGTCGGAGTAACGACCGCCGACGCGGGCCAGGTCCGGGCCGGTACGCTTGGAACCCCAGAGGAATGGGTGGTCCCAGACGCTTTCACCGGCGACCGAGTAGTGGCCATAGCGTTCGGTTTCGGCACGGAACGGCCGGATCATCTGCGAGTGGCACTGCACGCAGCCTTCGCGGATATAGATGTCGCGGCCTTCGAGCTCAAGCGCGGTACGCGGCTTCATACCCTCGACCGGCTTGTTGGTGACGTCCTGGAAGAACAGCGGGACGATCTGGGTCAGGCCGCCGATGCTCACGGCGATGACCATGAAGAAGGCCAGCAGGCCGATATTCTTCTCGACTACTTCATGCTTCATCAGTGAGCTCCAACTACAGCGATCTGAGCGGCGGCTTCAGCTTCGGCCGGCTTCGAGGCGCGCACGGTACGGAAAACGTTATACGCCATCAGCAGCATGCCTGAGGCGAAGAACGCACCGCCCAGGGCACGGACGATAAAGCCCGGATGGCTGGCCTGCAGGGCTTCGACGAAGGAGTAGGTGAGGGTGCCGTCATCGTTGATTGCACGCCACATCAGGCCCTGGGTGATGCCGTTGACCCACATCGAGGAGATGTACAGTACGGTACCGATGGTCGCCAGCCAGAAGTGCGCATTGATCAGGCCGGTGCTGTGCATCTGCTCGCGGCCGTAGACCTTCGGAATCATGTGGTACAGGGCGCCGATCGAGATCATCGCGACCCAGCCGAGGGCGCCGGCGTGTACGTGGCCAACGGTCCAGTCGGTGTAGTGCGACAGCGAGTTGACGGTCTTGATCGCCATCATCGGACCTTCGAAGGTCGACATGCCGTAGAACGCCAGCGAAACCACGAGGAAGCGCAGGATCGGGTCGGTACGCAGCTTATGCCAGGCGCCCGAGAGGGTCATCATGCCGTTGATCATGCCGCCCCAGCTTGGCGCCAGGAGGATGATCGACATGGCCATGCCCAGCGACTGCGCCCAGTCCGGCAGGGCGGTGTAGTGCAGGTGGTGGGGACCTGCCCAGATGTACAGGGTGATCAGCGCCCAGAAGTGCACGATCGACAGGCGATAGGAGTAGATCGGGCGCTCGGCCTGTTTCGGCACGAAGTAGTACATCATGCCGAGAAAGCCCGTGGTCAGGAAGAAACCTACGGCGTTGTGGCCGTACCACCACTGGATCATCGCATCGGTGGCACCCGAATACGCCGAGTAGGACTTGAACAGGCTGACCGGCAACGAGGCGTGGTTGACGATGTGCAGCATCGCGGTAACCACGATGAAGGCGCCGTAGAACCAGTTACCGACATAGATGTGCTTGGTCTTGCGCTTGACGATGGTGCCGAAGAACACCACGCCGTAGGTGACCCAGACAATGGCCAGCAAAATGGCGATCGGCCATTCCAGCTCGGCGTATTCCTTGGTCGTGGTGTAGCCCAGCGGCAAGGTAATGAGCGCACCGACGATGACCGCTTGCCAACCCCAGAAGGTGAAGGCCGCGAGGCTGTCGGAAATCAGTCGCGTCTGGCAGGTTCGCTGCACGACATAGTAGGAAGTGGCAAACAGTGCACAACCACCGAAGGCGAAGATCACCAGGTTGGTGTGCAATGGGCGAAGGCGTCCGAAGCTCGTCCACGGCAGGTCCAGGTTCAGCTGGGGCCAGACCAGTTGCGAGGCGATGAAGACACCAAGCCCCATGCCAAGGATCCCCCAGACCACCGTCATGATGGCGAACTGGCGGACGACCTTATAGTTATAAGCAGTCGGACTGATTGCTGTGCTCATTCTAAGGTTCCACGGTTTGGGTGTTTTTATAGGGTAAAAATCGGCGCAAGTATGTATAAACCGTGTGGTTATTGCAACGCGATGGCGCCCGCGCCGATCCTTGCCAAAGCCTGTTCCACGGCGGTTTCGAGCCTTTGTGGTGGGCAAATTGTACACAATTAATTATCTGATATGTGTACCAAAATTTGATTTTTCGTCTATGGCAAAGGCTTTCGATGAGCGCGTGCGCAGTACCGTTCATCACTCGCCGATCGGCGCTTGAGTCGGCCCCATCAGCCTTTGCGCAGAACCGCTGGCGAAAAATGCCCCAAAAAGGTGCAAACACACCGGCTGTTTCAGTCGCTGTGGCAACAAGCTTAGTTGTGATCGAGGGGGGTGCAAGGCGGGGGCAGGGCGGGGTGCGACACTTGGTCGCAAGGGGCGAAGGGAACCGCCGCATCGGGTGCCGATGCGGCGGTTTGAGTCAAGGCTCAGTTACTCAATCGTTTTACTTGGCAGAGAGGCTTTCGCTTTGTGCAGGTTGCTCCTGGGACAGGCTGTAGACATAGGCGGCCAGCAAGTGGACCTTGTCGTTGCCCTGGATCGCTTCCTGGGCAGGCATCTGGCCCTGGCGGCCGTAGCGGATGGTCTGCTGCAGTTGGGCGAAGCTTGAGCCGTAGATGAACGCGGTCGGGTGGGTCAGGTCCGGTGCGCCCATGGCCGGGGTGCCTTTGCCTTCAGGGCCGTGGCAGGCCACGCAGTTGGCGGCAAACAGCTTCTCGCCGTTGGCCGGATCCGCCTTGGCTTCCTGCGGCAGGCTGCGGCCATCGAGGTTGGTCAGCACGAAGGCGGCAACGTCGGCAACGCCTTGTTCGCCAATCACGTCGGCCCAGGCCGGCATTACCCCGTGACGGCCGCCCATGATGGAGGCCTTGATGGTTTCCGGCTCGCCACCCCAGCGCCAGTCCTTGTCGGTGAGGTTAGGGAAGCCGTAGGCACCCTTGGCGTCGGAACCGTGGCAAACAGCGCAGTTGGAGGCGAACAGACGGCCGCCCATTTTCAGCGCCTGCGGATCCTTGGCCACTTCTTCCACCGGCATGGCGGCGAACTTGGCGAAGATCGGTCCGAACTTGGCGTCGGCCTTGTTCATTTCCTTTTGCCATTCGTTGGTCTGCGTCCAGCCGTCCTCATAGCCCGGCAGGATGCCTTTCCAGTTGCCCAGGCCTGGATAGAGGATCAGGTAGCCGACCGAAAACACCAGGGTGGCGACGAACAGCCAGAACCACCACTTGGGCAGCGGGTTGTCGTACTCCTCGATGCCGTCGAAGCTGTGGCCCATGGTCTGGTCGGTGGTGCCTTTGGTTTCGCCCTTGCGGGTGCCCAGCAGCAGCCAGGTCAGGCCGATCAGGCTACCGATGGTCAGTACGCAGATGTACGTACTCCAGAAGGTGGTCATTGCCCGTTACTCCTCGGTTCGGGTTCGTTGGCGGCAGGTGCCAGGCGGTCGTCGGCAAACGGCAGCAGGCTGGCTTCGGCGAATTCACGGTCACGCCGGCCGTTGAACACCCACAGCGACAGGCCAATGAAGGCGATGGCCACCAGCAGGGTGCCCAGGCCGCGCAATTGGCCGATATCCAGTGTGAAGTCCATGGCCCTTACCTCTTGTTCTTGATCGCGGTGCCGAGCACCTGCAGGTAGGCAACCAGCGCGTCCATTTCGGTCTTGCCCTTGAGCGATTCCACCGCGCCGCTGATGTCGGCATCGGTGTACGGCACGCCGAGGGTGCGCATGGTGCTCAACTTGGTCTCGGTGTGGCTGCTGTCGACCGGGTTGGCGACCAGCCATGGGTAGGCCGGCATCTTCGACTCGGGCACGACGTTGCGCGGGTTGTACAGGTGCGCACGGTGCCAGTCGTCGGAGTAGCGGCCACCGACGCGGGCCAGGTCCGGGCCGGTGCGCTTGGAACCCCAGAGGAACGGGTGGTCCCAGACGCTTTCACCGGCGACCGAGTAGTGGCCGTAGCGTTCGGTTTCGGCGCGGAACGGACGGATCATCTGCGAGTGGCACTGCACGCAGCCTTCACGGATGTAGATGTCGCGGCCTTCCAGTTGCAGCGCGGTGTAGGGCTTCATGCCTTCCACCGGCTTGTTGGTGACGTCCTGGAAGAACAGCGGAACGATCTGGGTCAGGCCGCCGATGCTGACGGCAAACACCATCAACAGCACCAGCAGGAAGACGTTCTTCTCGATTACTTCGTGTTTCATCAGGGTCTCCTCAGGCCAGCTGCGCAGCGGCAGGGGCGGTCGCGGCCACCGGGGCACGTACGGTGCGCCAGGTGTTGTAGGCCATCAGCAACATGCCGGTGAGGAAGATCGCCCCGCCGACGAAGCGCACGATGAAGCCTGGGTGGCTGGCCACCAGGGTTTCGACGAAGGAGTAGGTCAGCGTGCCGTCTTCGTTGACTGCGCGCCACATCAGGCCCTGGGCGATGCCGTTGACCCACATCGAGGCGATGTAGAGCACGGTGCCGATGGTCGCCAGCCAGAAGTGCGCGTTGATCAGGCCAAGGCTGTACATCTGCTCGCGGCCAAACACTTTCGGGATCATGTGGTACAGGGCGCCGATCGAGATCATCGCAACCCAGCCAAGGGCGCCGGCGTGTACGTGGCCGATGGTCCAGTCGGTGTAGTGCGACAGGGCGTTGACGGTCTTGATCGCCATCATCGGGCCTTCGAAGGTCGACATGCCGTAGAACGCCAGCGATACCACGAGGAAACGCAGGATCGGGTCGCTGCGCAGCTTATGCCAGGCACCCGAGAGGGTCATCATGCCGTTGATCATGCCGCCCCAGCTTGGCGCCAGGAGGATCAGCGACATGATCATGCCCAGCGACTGCGCCCAGTCGGGCAGGGCGGTGTAGTGCAGGTGGTGTGGGCCGGCCCAGATGTACAGGGTGATCAGCGCCCAGAAGTGCACGATCGACAGGCGATAGGAATACACCGGACGCTCGGCCTGTTTCGGCACGAAGTAATACATCATGCCCAGGAAGCCTGCGGTCAGGAAGAAGCCTACGGCGTTGTGGCCGTACCACCACTGGACCATGGCGTCGGTGGCGCCACCGTACAGCGAGTAGGACTTGGTCAGGCTGACCGGAATTTCCAGGTTGTTGACGATGTGCAGAATTGCCACGGTGATGATGAACGCACCGAAGAACCAGTTACCCACATAAATGTGCTTGGTGGTGCGCTTCATCAGGGTGCCGAAGAACACCACGGCGTAGGCCACCCAGACAATGGTAATCAGGATGTCGATCGGCCATTCCAGTTCGGCGTACTCCTTGGAGCTGGTATAACCCAGCGGCAGGCTGATGGCAGCCAGCAGGATCACCAATTGCCAGGCCCAGAAGGTGAAAGCCGCCAGGCGTGGCGAGAACAGGGTGGTCTGGCAGGTACGCTGGACCGAGTAGTAGGAAGCGGCGAACAGTGCGCAACCACCGAAGGCGAAGATCACCGCGTTGGTGTGCAAGGGTCGCAGGCGGCCGAAGCTGGTCCAGGGGAGGTCGAAGTTGAGCGAAGGCCAGACGAGTTGCGCGGCGAGAAAAACGCCGAGCCCCATCCCGACGATTCCCCACACCACCGTCATAATGGCGAATTGGCGGACCACCTTGTAGTTGTAGGCGGTACTGCTGGTTGTGTTCATGTATGGGTTCCCATCCACGGTTATAGGCAGACTAAACAGCGAGGCAAGCATGAGTAATGGGCAACTGGCCGGTATTGACGGGGATCAATGGGCGCGGCTGGTCAAAAGCCGCGGCTGGCTGTGGAATGCCCCGCAAAATCAGGGGGATGGCCAGCATTTGGGGTGCCTGATCCTGGCCCATGGCGCGGGTGCGCCGATGGACAGCGTGTTCATGGAGGAAATCGCGCAAAGGCTGGCGGAGCAAGGCCTGGGGGTGCTGCGCTTCGAGTTCCCCTACATGGCCCAGCGACGCATCGATGGTGGCAAAAGGCCGCCAAATCCCCAGGCCAAACTGCTCGAATGCTGGCGTGAGGTGTACAGCCAGGTGCGACCATTGGTCACTGGGACGCTGGCGATCGGTGGCAAGTCCATGGGCGGGCGCATGGCCAGTCTCGTGGCCGATGAGTTGGGGGCTGATGCGCTGGTGTGCCTGGGCTATCCGTTCTATGCCGCGGGCAAGCCGGAAAAACCACGGGTGGCGCATTTGGCCGGATTGCAGACACCGACCCTGATTGTTCAGGGCGAGCGCGATGCCCTGGGCAACCGGCAGACGGTAGAAGGTTATGCGCTGTCGTCAGCGATCGAGCTGTGCTGGCTGCAGGCGGGGGATCATGACCTGAAGCCGCTGAAGGCTTCGGGGTTCAGCCATGCCGATCATCTGGCGACGGCGGCGCAGAGGATCACAGGTTTTTTGCACTGATGGTAGGAGCGGGCTTGTCCGCGATTACGGCGGTGTGGCCACTCGCTGATCGCGGGGCAAGCCCGCTCCTACAGCGGCTTAACCGCGATACTCGCACAGGTAAGCCGTATCAACCGCTACCTTGAGCTGGAACTTGCTGTTGGCCGGGACATTGAACTGGCTGCCGGCGCTGAAAGTTTCCCAGTTGTCGCTGTCTGGCAGTTTGACCGTCAACGCGCCCGAGACCACGTGCATGATTTCGCGCTGGGCAGTGCCGAACTCGTATTCGCCCGGGGCCATTACGCCAACCGTGGCCGGACCTTCAGCGGTGCCGAAGGCGATCGACTTGACCGTGCCATCAAAGTACTCGTTGACTTTAAACATGGGCGACTCCTGAACAGGGGCTAAAAAGGCAGGCCAGTATGCCCAAGGCCCGCAGCGTCGTCATCCGCTTTCAGGTGCCATTGGCCGGCAGGGTCAGGGGCAGCAGGCGGGCAGTGTTGCGCGCGTCTTCCAGGGCGCGGTGCTGCTGTCCGCTGAACTGCAGGCCGGCCAGTTGCAACGCGCCATTGAGGCCCAGCGGGCGCTGCAACTGGCGGGCCTTGGCGAAGCGTTGCTTGAGGTTGATGTGCGGCAGGGTCTGCAGCAGGCTGGCGAGCTGGTACTGCTGCCACTCCTGCAGCAGTTGCTTGCGGTCGTAGTCGCCCCAGCTGACCCAGCCTTGCAGGTGCTTGGCATGATGGCCGAGCCAGCGCTCGAACTGCGCCCAGACCTCGGTGAAGGTGGCCGCAGTGTCGACGTTGGCCTGGCTGATGTGCGTCAGTTCACGGCAGAACGGCGTCAGTTGCGGACGCCGGCGCGGGCGCACGAAACGCTGGAAATGCCCGACTTCACGGCCCTGGCGATCCACCAGGGTCGCGCCGATTTCGATGATTTCCATATCCGTGACCGGCCAGCCGCCATCGTCTGTGGTTGCTTCAAGGTCGATCACCAGCCAATGGCCCATAGTAGGCTCCCATACAAGACTCGATAGAGCGTAGCCAAACTCGGGCGCGGCGGGTATCCCCTGGCGTTTTGCCTGCTGCGCTTGGCATAACCGACAGTTGTGCAACGCCCGGAAAACGCCTAGCTTAGGCGGATTCCGGTTCAAATCCGCAAAGAGTGTGTTGCTTTGAGTTCGACGCCCATGCCACAGGCCGTGCCCTTGCTGTTCATGCTTGCCGCGACCTGGCTGTCGCCCTCAGCCTGGGCAGCAGAGGAAATCGAGGTCAAGGTCGGCGCAGCGCATTTTCCACCCTATACCGTACGGCCCGAGCAGGGCGCCGATACCGGCCTGTTGCCGCAATTGATCGAGGCGCTCAACAACACCCAGCAACGTTATCGCTTCGTCCTTGTGCCGACCTCGATCCCGCGTCGTTTTGGCGACTTCCAGCAGGGGCGCACCGACATGGCGATCTTCGAGAACCCCGAATGGGGCTGGCAGCAGATCCCCCATGAAAGTGTCGACATGGGCCTGGAAGACGCCGAAGTCTTCGTCACCCATCGCCAGTCCGGCCGCGATCAGCACTACTTCAACGACCTCAAGGGCAAGCGCCTGGCGTTGTACAGCGGCTATCACTACGCCTTCGCCAGTTTCAATCCCGACCCCAAGTACCTGGCCGACACCTACAACGCGACCCTGACCTATTCCCATGACAGCAACCTGCTGATGGTTCAGCGTGGCCGCGCCGATATCGCCCTGGTGACCCGTTCTTACCTGAGCGATTTTCTCGTACGTAACCCGCAAAGCGCCGACCAGCTATTGGCCTCCGACCGGGTCGACCAGGTCTACCATCACTACGCACTGCTGCGTCCGGGTGCGCCGATCAGCGCGCCGGCGTTTGCCAGGTTGTTGCAGTCGCTGCGCGACAACGGCGCGATGCTGAAAATCTTCCAGCCCTATCGCATCAGCGTCAGCACGCCCAAAGGCGACTAAATTTGCCTGCACAGGCTACGTTCACAAGGGTGAGCCGATCATTCCTTCCGTGAGCCACGATCATGCCATTCGATTCCGCTTCGCCGACTTTGTCCTTGCCGCGCTGGCGCAGCCTCAGCGCCGATGAAGGTGATTGCCACCTGAGCCTGGTGCTTGAAGGCAGCCCGTTGGTGCGGGTGCGCCTGCAGCGGGGCGAGACCTTGCAGGTGCAGCTTGAAGACTACGCGCGCGACCGCGCGCAGCAAGCCCTGTGGGCTGTCTGTTACTGGTTGTTTGCACGCGACCCTGGTTGTCAGCGCCTGACCTGGCAGCTGCATGAAGCGCCGCAGGACGCCCTGAACAGCGGCTTGCTGGTCAGCACACCGAGCCCAGGCCAGTACCTGTGCGAACGCAGCCTGTTCTGGCAATTGCCACAACCCTGGCTCGGCCAGCCCTTCGCAGGCGTGTACCCGCAGCAGATGCAGCTCAGTGACGGCAAGCGCCATCCCCGCCGCGCACCAAAACCGCGTGGCGAAGTGTATCGGCGCTTCGATGCCCGGCTCGGCGCCTGGATCTCGTTACGTACCCTGGAAATCGATCAGGACCTGGAGCGTTTCAACCGCTGGCAGAACAACCCGCGGGTGCTCAATTTCTGGCAGGAGGGCGGCAGCCTCGAACAGCACCGTGACTACCTGAGCAAGCTCGAAGCCGATCCGCACAGCCTGACCCTGATCGGTAGCTTAGACGACCAGCCGTTCGCCTACTTCGAAGCCTACTGGGCCAAGGAAGACCGCATCGCGCCATTCTATGCGGTGGACGACTACGATCGCGGCATCCACATGCTGGTGGGAGAAGAGCAGCATCGTGGCCCGCACAAGGTCGCCAGCTGGTTGTCAGCGCTGGTCCACTACCTGTTCCTGGACGATCCGCGCACCCAGCGAGTCGTGGCCGAGCCACGTGCCGACAACGGCAAGATGATCGGCTACATGCACGAGCAGTGTTTTCATTGCGAGAAGGAGTTCGACTTTCCGCACAAGCGTGCGGCATTGATGATTCTGGGGCGGGAGCGGTTCTTCGAAGGTTGCAGGTTGCTTTGACCCTCAAGCGCGGCAAGCGGCATTACCACCCACTTGCCGCTTGAAGCTTGCAGCTTGTCGCTCTCAAGCCCTCTGGCTTGAGACTTTCCGACAATGTACCAGGGCATCGCGAATCATGAAGTTGACCAAGGTCGGCGAGACGCCCAGTTCCTTGGCGATGTCTTTTTGTGGCACGCCGTGCAGGCGGTACATTTCGAAGGCGTAGCGGGTGCGCTGGGGCAGGTCGTTGAGCGCCTCGGCAATGTGTTCCAGGGTGGCGAAGTTGATATGCGTGGCTTCTGGCGAAGCCCCCTGGATAACGACGTTCAGGCCTTCCTCTTCGCTGCCGGAGTATTTGAGCTCCATGGCCTGCTTGCGGTAGTGGTCGATGGCCAGGTTGCGCACGATCTGGAACAGGTAGCTGAGCTGGGCCTTGAACGAGGAGGTGATCTGCGGCGCTGCGCTGAGCCGGAAGAAGGCATCCTGGACCACGTCTTCGGCCCGGGAGCGACAGCCGGTAATGCGCGCGGCAATCTTCACGAGGATGCTGCGGTTGTCGACAAACGCCTGGAGTAACGGTGAATCGCACTTACTTGTGGATAGTTGTTCCGCCATGGAAATCACCTTATCTCTAAGAGGGAAGTGGAGCGCTCCAGTTTCGGAGGCTTCCTACGACGTGCGACAAACTATTCGTAATGATAATTATTGTCAAATGCGAAAGTTAATAAGTCTCTATGCTTTTTGGTTCTAAGCTTTTACTTTGTGACCGGCTTCAAACTCCAGATTTTTTCACCCGGCCCGACCGGCTGCGCACGTCTTAATTATTTCCTCCGGCCATCCGTTCCTCTCTGTACATCCTCGGCTCCGGCAAGGCGCAACGCGGTGCCAGTGTGCCCGCCCTGCGCTGGCCGAGACCTGATTTCACGTACAGACTCTGGCAGGAACCCCTCATGACGGACGCCTTCGAACTCCCGGTTACGCTGGTCCAGGCGCTGGTTCAACGTGCTGCGCGCACACCCGACCGGGTTGCCTTGCGCTTTCTGGCCGAAGACCCGCGTGATCAAGCCGTGCTTTCCTATCACGACCTCGATCAGCGGGCGCGGACCATCGCCGCGGCTTTGCAGGCACGCACCGAGGTGGGGGACCGCGCCATCCTGCTGTTCCCCAGTGGCCCGGATTACGTCGCAGCGTTCTTTGCTTGCCTGTATGCCGGGGTGATCGCCGTACCGGCCTATCCGCCAGAGTCATCGCGCCGTCACCACCAGGAGCGCCTGCTGTCGATCATCGACGATGCCGAGCCGCGCCTGCTGCTGACCACCAGCGCCCTGCACGACAGCCTGCAGGCTCTCGAAGTGTTGGCCGGGCCCGGCGCGCCACAACTGCTGGCAGTCGACAGCCTGGCCGCTGAACTGGCCGCAGGCTGGCAGGCGCCGCCCCTGAAGGGCGACGACATCGCCTTTTTGCAGTACACCTCCGGCTCCACCGCATTGCCCAAGGGCGTGCAGGTCAGCCATGGCAACCTGGTAGCCAACGAAGTGCTGATCCGCGAGGGCTTCGGCATCGATGTGAACCCTGATGACGTGATCGTCAGCTGGCTGCCGCTGTACCACGACATGGGCCTGATCGGCGGCCTGCTGCAACCGATCTTCAGTGGCGTGCCCTGCGTGTTGATGGCCCCGGCGTATTTTCTTGCCCGGCCGCAGCGCTGGCTGCAGGCGATCAGCGACCATGGCGGCACCATCAGCGGCGGGCCGGACTTTGCCTATCGCTTGTGCAGCGAACGGGTCAGCGCCGCGGCAATGGCCAGCCTCGACCTGAGTAAATGGCGGGTGGCCTATTCCGGCTCCGAGCCGATCCGCCAGGACAGCCTGCAGGCCTTCGCCGACAAGTTCGCCGCTTGCGGCTTTGTGCCGGAGAATTTTTTTGCCAGCTACGGCCTGGCCGAAGCCACGCTGTTCGTCAGCGGCAGCACCCGCGGCCAAGGTATTGGCGCACTGGAGCTTGACAGCCAGGCGCTGGCGCGCAACAGCGCCGAAGCGGGCCGGGGCACGGTGCAGATGAGTTGCGGGCGCAGCCAGCCGCTGCATGCGGTGCAGATCGTCGAGCCACACGCGCTGGCACCGCTGGCCGACAACCAAGTCGGTGAAATCTGGGCCACTGGCCCGAGCATCGCCAAGGGCTACTGGCGCAACCCCGAAGCCTCGGCGCGCACCTTTGTCGAGCAGGGCGGGCGGACCTGGTTGCGCACCGGTGACCTGGGCTTCTTGCGCGATGGCGAGCTGTTCGTCACCGGTCGGCTCAAGGACTTGCTGATCGTACGCGGCCACAACCTCTACCCGCAGGACCTGGAAAAGACCCTGGAGCGTGAAGTCGAGGTGCTGCGCAAAGGCCGGGTGGCGGTGTTCGCGGTCGATGACTGCGGCGAGGAGGGCATCGGCGTGGCCGTCGAGGTCAGCCGCAACGTACAGAAAATCATCACCCCTGCGAGCCTGATCAAGACCCTACGCCAGGTGATCGCCGATGCCTGCCAGCAGGCGCCGGCGGTGGTCCTGCTGCTCAACCCTGGCGCCTTGCCGAAGACCTCCAGCGGCAAGCTGCAGCGCTCGGCCTGCCGCTTGCGTATGGACGATGGCAGTCTCGATTGCTACGCGCGTTTCCCCGACCCGCAAGCAGCAGCGGTGGCTGATCAGGCGGTTGCGGCGACCAGTATGCAAGCCCGGGTTGCCCGCCTGTGGGGCCAATTGCTGGGCCTTGAGCAGATCGCCGCAGACGATCACTTCTTCCTGCTTGGCGGCAACTCCATCGCCGCCACCCAGGCCTGCGCGCACCTGGCCGATGAGTTGGGCATTGAACTGGGTGTGCGGGTGCTGTTCGAGGCGCCGACCCTGGCCGGCTTCAGCGCGGCAGTGGAGGCGTTGCAACACGACGGCGGTGTCGCCCGTGGCGCCATCAGCCGTCTCGACCGCGCCCAGGCGCTGCCGCAGTCACTGGCACAAAACCGCCTGTGGCTGACCTGGCAACTGCAGCCGCACAGTGCGGCGTACAACATTCCCGGCGCCCTGCGCCTGCGCGGCGAGCTGGACGAAGCGGCGCTGCAGGCCAGCTTCCAGGCCCTGGTCGCGCGGCACGAAGCCTTGCGCACGGTGTTTGCTGAGGAAGACGGCCAGGCCTTGCAGCGCATCCTGCCGAGCCAGGTGTTTAACCTGCAGCGCCTGGACCTGTCTGCCGCCAGCAGCCAGGACGTATTGGCGCAGCGCGAAGCCGAAGCCATGCAGCCCTTCAACCTGCAACAGGGCCCGCTGCTGCGCGTGACCCTGGTGCGGCTGGACAGCGAAGACCATCAGCTGTGGGTGACCCTGCACCACATCATCGCCGATGGTTGGTCGATGAATATCCTCATTGATGAGTTCTCGCGCCTGTACGCCGCCCATTGCCAGGGCCAGCAGGCCCGGCTGCCGGCCTTGAGCCTGGGCTACGCCGACTACGGCAGTTGGCAGCGCCAGTGGCTTGCCGAGGGTGAAAGTGCCCGGCAACTGGCGTACTGGAAGGAACGGCTTGGTGAGCAGCACGCGGTGCTGGACCTGGCCACCGACCACCCGCGCGCCAACCGCCAAAGCAACGTCGCCGTGCGCCTGAGCGTGCGCCTGCAGCCGACCCTGGCCGAAGCCTTGCGCAGCCTGGCCCGTGATCATGACGCAACGCTGTTCATGGTGTTGCTGGCCGGCTTTCAGAGCCTGCTGCACCGCTACAGCGGGCAGACCGACATCCGTGTCGGGGTGCCCAACGCCAACCGCCCGCGCCTGGAAACCCAGGGCCTGGTGGGCTTTTTCATCAACACCCAGGTGCTGCGCGCCGAGCTTGACTCACGCCTGCCGTTCAACCAGCTGTTGGCCCAGGTGCGCGAGCGCAGCCTGGAGGCCCAGGCGCATCAGGACCTGCCGTTCGAGCAACTGCTCGAAGCCTTCCCGCAAGCGCGCGAGCAGGGCCTGTTCCAGGTCATGTTCAACCACCAGCAGCGTGACCTCGGCGCCCTGCGTCGGCTTCCCGGGCTGCTGGCCGATGAGCTGCCGTGGCACAGCCGCGAGGCCAAGTTCGACCTGCAACTGCACAGTGAAGAAGACCATCAGGGCCGCCTGAGCCTGTCGTTCGACTATGCCGACGATCTGTTCGATGCCGCGACCGTGGCGCGCATCAGCGCCCAACTGGTCGGCTTGCTGGAGCAAGTCTGCGCGCAACCGCAGGTCGCCATCGGTGCGCTGCAACTGCTGGACGCCGATGGCCGTGCGCAATTGCTCGCCTGGGGCCAGGCGCCGGCGGCACCGGCGCAGCAATGGCTGGTCGAGCAGCTCAACGAACAAGCCCGCCAGGCTCCGGAACGCACCGCCCTGGTGTGGCAAGGCGGCAGCCTCGATTACGCCAGCTTGCATCAGCAGGCCAACCGCCTGGCCCATTACCTGCGCGACAAGGGCGTTGGCCCGGATGTGTGCGTGGCTATCGCCGCCGAGCGTTCGCCGCAACTGCTGATCGGCCTGCTGGCCATCCTCAAGGCCGGGGGCGCCTATGTGCCGCTGGATGTCGATTACCCTGCAGAGCGCCTGGCCTACATGCTCGCCGACAGTGGTGCCAGCCTGCTGCTGAGCCACAGCGACGTGCTCGAGCGCCTGAGCCTGCCTGCAGACGTCAGCGCCATCGCCATGGACCGCCTCAAGCTCGACAGCTGGCCGTGCCAGCCACCGGGCCTGCACCTGCACGGCGACAACCTTGCCTATGTGATCTACACCTCCGGCTCCACCGGGCAGCCCAAGGGCGTCGGCAATACCCACGCGGCACTTGCTGAGCGCCTGCAGTGGATGCAGGACAGCTATCAACTCAATGACAGCGACGTGCTGATGCAGAAGGCGCCGAGCAGTTTCGACGTGTCGGTGTGGGAATGCTTCTGGCCGCTGGTCAACGGTTGCCAACTGGTGCTGGCCGGCCCCGGCGAGCACCGTGACCCGCAGCGTATCGCCGAGCTGGTGCGCGAGCATGGCGTGACCACCTTGCACTTCGTCCCGGCCTTGCTCCAGGTGTTTGTCCAGGAGCCGTTGGCGGCACAGTGCAGCAGCCTGCGCCGGTTGTTCTCTGGCGGTGAGGCGCTGTCGGCCAGCCTGCGTGAGCGGGTGCTGCAGGTATTGCCGCAGGTGGCCCTGCACAACCGTTACGGCCCCACCGAAACCGCCATCAACGTTACCCACTGGCCGTGCAGCGCTGCCGACGGTACGCGTTCGCCGATCGGCCGGCCGCTGGCTAACGTACTGTGTAGGGTGCTCGACGATGAACTCGAACTTACCTCGCCCGGCGTGCCGGGTGAACTGTACCTGGGCGGCGTCGGTCTGGCCCGGGGTTACCTGGGGCGCGCGGGACTGACCGCCGAACGTTTCGTGCCGCAGCCCGATGGCGACGGCCAGCGCCTGTACCGCAGTGGTGACCGGGCGCGCTGGCTGGCTGACCTGGGGGCGCTGGAGTACCTGGGCCGCCTTGATCAGCAGGTCAAGCTGCGCGGTTTTCGGGTCGAGCCCGAAGAGGTCGAGGCTTGCCTGCTTAAGCAGCCCGGCGTCGAGCAGGCGCTGGTGATGATTCGCGACACCCCTGCCGGCCCGCAACTGGTCGGCTACTACAGCGGTATCGACGCGAGCGGGCAGATGCTGGCCGCCCTGGCCGAGCAATTGCCTGCCTATATGGTCCCGGCGCAACTGGTTCACCTGGCGCAGATGCCGCTGGGCCCGAGCGGCAAGATCGAGCGCAAGGCCTTGCCCGAGCCGCAATGGCAATCGCGTGAACACATCGAGCCGGGCAGTGCCCTGCAGCAGCAGATCGCCGCGATCTGGCGCGAGGTGCTGGGCATCCCGCGGGTTGGCCTGCAGGATGACTTCTTCGCCCTCGGTGGCCACTCGTTGCTGGCCACCCAGATCATTTCCCGTACCCGCCAGGCCTGCAACGTCGAGTTGCCGCTGCGCACGCTGTTCGAGGCCAGCGAACTGGGGGCCTTTGCCGCTGCGGTTGAGGCGATCCAGCACAGTGGCGCGCGCAACCTGCAGGGCGAAATCCAGCGCATCGACCGTCGCCAGGCGGTGCCGCTGTCCTACTCCCAGCAGCGTATGTGGTTCCTCTGGCAGATGGAACCCGACAGCCCGGCCTATAACGTCGGCGGCATGGCGCGCCTGAGCGGGGTGCTGGATGTCAGCCGCTTCGAGCAGGCGTTGCAGGCGCTGATCGTGCGCCACGAAACCCTGCGCACCACCTTCCCGAGCATCGACGGCGTGCCGTACCAGTGCGTGGCCGAAGACAGCAACCTGCAGATGAGCTGGCTGGATTTTTCCAGTTATGGCGTGGTGGACCGCCAGCAACGCCTGCAGGCCTTTGCCGATGAGCAGGCGCACCAGCCGTTTGACCTGGAGCGCGGGCCGCTGCTGCGCGCATGCCTGGTCAAGGCCGGCGAGCGTGAGCATTATTTCGTCCTGACGTTGCACCACATCGTCACCGAAGGCTGGGCCATGGACATCTTTGCCCGGGAGCTGGGCGAGCTGTACGAGGCCTTTGTCGACGAGCGCGAATCGCCGCTGCAGCCCTTGCCGGTGCAGTACCTGGACTACAGCGCATGGCAGCGCCAGTGGCTGGAGAGCGGCGAGCGTCAGCGCCAGCTCGACTACTGGCAGGCCAAGCTGGGCGATGAGCACCCGGTGCTGGAACTGCCTGCCGACCGCCCGCGTCCGGCGGTGCAAAGCCACCGTGGCGAGCTCTATCGTTTCGACCTGAGCCCGGAGCTGGCGGCGCGGGTGCGTGCCTTCAATGCCGAGCGCGGTCTGACCCTGTTCATGACCATGACCGCCACCCTGGCGGCGCTGCTGTACCGCTACAGCGGCCAGCGCGACCTGCGCATCGGCGCGCCGGTGGCCAACCGCATTCGTCCGGAAAGCGAAGGCCTGATCGGCGCCTTTCTCAACACCCAGGTGCTGCGTTGCCAGCTCGACGGGCAGATGCGCGTTAGCGAACTGATCGAGCAGGTACGCCAGACCGTGATCGATGGCCAATCCCATCAGGACCTGCCTTTCGATCAATTGGTCGAGGCCCTGCAGCCGCCCCGCAGCAGTGCCTACAACCCGCTGTTCCAGGTGATGTGCAACGTCCAGCGCTGGGAGTTCCAGCAAAGCCGCGAGCTTGCCGGCATGCAGGTCGAGTACCTGGTCAACGACGCCCGTGCGACCAAGTTCGACCTCAACCTGGAAGTCACCGACCTCGACCGCCGTCTGGGTTGCTGCCTGACTTACAGCCGCGACCTGTTCGACGAACCACGCATCGCACAAATGGCCGGCCACTGGCAGAACCTGCTGGTGGCGCTGCTGGGTGATCCCGAGCAGCGCCTGGGCGAGTTGCCGTTGCTGGCGGCGGTCGAGCAACAGGCGTTGTGCGACTCGCTCAAGGGTGACAACAGCCTGGCGCTGGATCAGACCCTTGAGCAGCTGTTCAGCGAACAAGCTGCGCGCCAGCCCGAGGCCCTGGCCCTGACCTTTGCCGGTCAGCACCTGAGCTATGCCGAGCTCGATGCTCGCGCTAACCAGTTGGCCCGTGTGCTGCGCGAGCGCGGCGTCGGCCCGCAGGTGCGTGTCGGCCTGGCCCTGGAGCGTTCGCTGGAACTGGTGGTGGGCTTGCTGGCGATCCTCAAGGCCGGCGGCGCCTATGTGCCGCTCGACCCTGAGTACCCGCTGGAGCGCCTGCACTACATGATCGAGGACAGCGGCATCGCCCTGTTGCTGGGCCAGCGGGCACTGTTCGAAGCCCTTGGCGAGTTGCCGGCCAAGGTCGGCCGCTGGTGCCTGGAAGACGACCGTGACGGCCTCGCCGCGTATAGCCGCGAAGCCTTGCCGTCGCTGACCCTGCCGGCCCATCAGGCCTACCTGATCTACACCTCCGGCTCCACCGGCAAGCCCAAAGGCGTGGTGGTCAGCCATGGTGAAATCGCCATGCACTGCCAGGCGGTGATCGAGCGCTTCGGCATGTGCAGCGACGACTGTGAGCTGCATTTTTATTCGATCAATTTCGACGCGGCCAGTGAGCGCCTGCTGGTGCCGCTGCTCTGTGGCGCGCGGGTAGTGCTGCGTGCCCAGGGGCAGTGGGGCGCGGAAGAAATCTGTAAGCTGATCCGCGAGCAGCAGGTATCGATCATTGGCTTTACCCCAAGTTACGGCAGCCAGCTGGCGCAATGGCTGGCAAGCCGCAACGAAGCGCTGCCAGTGCGCCTGGTGATCACCGGCGGTGAAGCACTGACCGGCGAGCACCTGCAGCGCATTCGCCAGGCCTTTACCCCGCAGCAGTTTTTCAACGCCTATGGCCCGACCGAAACCGTGGTCATGCCTCTGGCGTGCCTGGCCCCCGCGCAACTGGAAGCCGGCGCCGCTAGCGTGCCGATCGGCAGCGTGGTCGGTGCGCGCACCGCGTACATCCTCGATGCCGACCTGGCCCTGTTGCCGCAAGGCGGCATTGGCGAGCTGTACGTCGGTGGCGCGGGCCTGGCCCAGGGTTACCACGAGCGCCCGGGCTTGAGCGCCGAGCGTTTTGTTGCCGATCCGTTCAGCACCAATGGCGGGCGCCTGTACCGCACCGGCGACCTGGTGCGCCAGGGTGCTGACGGGCTGGTGGAGTATGTCGGTCGAATCGACCATCAGGTGAAGATTCGCGGCTTTCGTATCGAGCTGGGCGAGATCGAAATCCGCCTGCTCGAACACCCGGCGGTGCGCGAAGCCGTGGTGCTGGCCCTGGACATGCCCGGGGGCAAACAACTGGCGGGTTATCTTGTCTGCGACCAGGCCCTGGCGGATGCCACCGAACAGGCCGCGCTGCGTGATGCACTGAAGGCGCAGCTGCGCCTGCAGCTGCCGGACTATATGGTGCCGACTCACCTGGTACTGCTTGAACAGCTGCCGCTGATGGGCAATGGCAAGCTCGACCGCCGCGCCTTGCCGGCGCCGGACCTGGAGCAGGGCCGCCAACGTTATGAAGCGCCGCGCAGCGAGCTGGAACAGCAACTGGCGACGATCTGGCGCGAGGTACTGAACGTTCAGCAGGTCGGCCTGCAGGACAACTTCTTCGAACTGGGCGGTGACTCGATCCTGTCGATCCAGGTGGTCAGCCGTGGGCGTCAGGCGGGGCTGCATTTCACCCCGCGCGATCTGTTCCAGCACCAGACCATCCAGACCCTGGCGACCGTGGTCAGCCGCAGCGAAACCAGCCAGATCGATCAGGGCCCGCTGAGCGGCCGCGCGGCGTTGACGCCGATCCAGCACTGGTTCTTCGACAGCGATGTGCCGCACCCTCAGCACTGGAACCAGGCGGTATTGCTGGCACCCGCCGAGCGTGTGCACGGCAAGCCCCTGGAGCAGGCCTTGCAGCAGTTGCTGCAGCAGCATGATGCCTTGCGCCTGCGCTTCACCCTGGCAGGCGGCCAGTGGCACGGCGAGTACGCCCAGGCCGACCAGCGCGAGTTGCTCTGGCAGGCCTCGGTAGCCGACCTGGGCGACTGCCAGGCGCTGTACAGCGATGTCCAGCGCAGCCTCGACCTGGCAGACGGGCCGCTGCTGCGCGCCTTGCTGGTCGAAGACGGCGAGGGCCGCCAGCGCCTGTTGCTGGCGATCCATCACCTGGTGGTCGATGGTGTGTCGTGGCGGGTGTTGCTGGAAGACCTGCAAGCGCTGTACCGCGGTCAGCCGCTGGCGGCCAAGACCCGCGCCATGAGCGACTGGGCGGCGCGCCTGCTGGCTTATGCCGGCAGCGACTCGCTGCGTGACGAGCAACGCTGGTGGCAAGCGCAACTGAGCCACGCCAGCCGCGAACTGCCCTGCGATCACCCGCAGGGGGCGAACCTGCACCAGCAGGCGCAGACCCTCAGCGTACAGTTGGACGCGACCCATACCCGGCAATTGCTGCAGGAAGCGCCCGCTGCTTATCACACCCAGGTCAACGACCTGCTGCTGACCGCCCTGGCTCGCGTGCTGTGCCGCTGGAGCGGCGACAGCTCGGTGTTGGTGCAACTGGAAGGCCACGGTCGGGAGAACCTGTTCGAAGACATGGACCTGACCCGCAGCGTCGGCTGGTTCACCAGTGCCTATCCGCTGAGCCTGAGCCCGCATAACGTCGAAGAGGCGGCTGGGCAGGGCGCTTCGATCAAGGCCATCAAGGAGCAATTGCGCACGGTGCCGCACAAGGGCCTGGGCTACGGTGTGCTGCGCTACCTGGCCGATGCGCCGGTGCGCGAAGCCATGGCCGCGTTGCCCCAGGCGCGGATCACCTTCAACTACCTGGGCCAGTTCGACCAGCAGTTCCAGGCCGGCGCGCTGTACCAGCCGGTGGATGAAAGCGTCGGGCTTGCCCATGCGCTGGAGGCGCCGCTGCCCAACTGGCTGAGCGTCGATGGCCAGGTGTACGGTGGTGAGTTGCAGTTGCGCTGGACCTTCAGCCGTGAGCGCTATGACCAGGAAACCATCGAAACCCTGGTCGAAGCCTACCGGCTCGAACTGATTGCCCTGATCGAGCATTGCCTGGCGCCGGGCACTGGCAGCTTCACGCCATCGGACTTCCCGCTGGCGCAATTGAGCCAGGAGCAGATCGATGCCTTGCCGGTCGCCGCTGCACAAATCGACGACGTCTATCCGCTGACGCCGATGCAGGAGGGCCTGCTGCTGCATACTCTGTTGGAGCCGGGCACCGGCATCTACTACATGCAGGACCGCTACCGGATCAACAGCGCGCTGGACCCGCAGCGCTTTGCCCAGGCCTGGCAAGCGGTGGTTGGCCGTCACGAAGCCTTGCGCGCCTCGTTCTGCTGGAACGCCGGCGAGGCCATGCTACAGATCATTCACAAACCGGGGGCGACGGCGGTCGACTATCAAGACTGGTCGGGGATCCCTGAAGCTGAACAGGAAGCGCGCCTGCAGGCATTGCACAAGCACGAGCGCGAGGCCGGTTTCGACCTGCTTCAGCAGGCGCCGTTCCACCTGCGCCTGGTGCGGGTGGGCGAGGACCGCTACTGGTTCATGATGAGCAACCACCACATCCTCATCGATGCCTGGTGCCGTTCGCTGCTGATGAATGACTTCTTCGAGATCTACCTGGCCCTGGGCGAGGGC
Source organism: Pseudomonas sp. B21-009 (assembly GCF_024749345.1). Lineage (NCBI taxonomy): Bacteria > Pseudomonadati > Pseudomonadota > Gammaproteobacteria > Pseudomonadales > Pseudomonadaceae > Pseudomonas > Pseudomonas sp. B21-009. Next base: position 1,824,009 of record NZ_CP087199.1, read on the forward strand.
CGTCAGGCGCAACTGCCGGTGCCGCCGCGCTACCGCGACTACATCAGCTGGCTGCAGCACCAGGACCTGGACGAGGCGCGCCAGTGGTGGCGCAACAACCTCGAAGGTTTCGAGCGCAGCACCGCAGTGCCCAGCGACCGGCCATTGCTGCGTGACCATGCGGTGGAAAATGCCGGAATGGTCGTCGGCGATTGCTACACGCGCCTCGATGCCACCGATGGCGCCCGCTTGCGCGAGCTGGCCCAGGCTCATCAGCTGACCATCAACACCTTTGCCCAAGCCGCCTGGGCGCTGGTGCTGAGCCGCTACAGCGGCGAGCGCGACGTGGTTTTCGGCGTCACCGTGGCGGGTCGGCCGGTGAGCATGCCGCAGATGCAGCGTACGGTCGGGCTGTTCATCAACAGTATCGCCCTGCGGGTAAAACTGCCGGCCGCGGGCGAGCGCTGCAGCGTGCGCCAGTGGTTGCAAGACCTGCTGGAACGCAACATGGAACTGCGCGAGTACGAGTACCTGCCGCTGGTGAGCATCCAGGAATGCAGCGAACTGCCCAAGGGCCAGCCGCTGTTTGACAGCCTGTTCGTGTTCGAGAACGCGCCGGTGGAGGTTGCCGTACTCGATCGCGCGCAAAGCCTCAACGCCAGTTCCGATTCCGGGCGCACCCACACCAACTTCCCGTTGACCGCGGTCTGCTACCCGGGCGATGACCTCGGCCTGCATTTGTCGTTCGACCAGCGCTACTTCGACACTGCCACGGTCGAGCGCTTGCTGGCCGAATTCAAGCGCCTGCTGCTGGCCCTGGCCGACGGCTTCCAGGGCGAGGTCAGCGAGTTGCCATTACTCGGTGAAGCCGAGCGCAGCTTCTTGCTCGACGACTGCAACCGCAGCGAGCAGGCCTACAGCCTTGAGCAAAGCTACGTCGAACTGTTTGAGGCGCGGGTCGCCGCGCATCCGCAACGCACTGCCGCGCGCTGCCTGGAACACTCGCTGAGTTACCTCGAGCTCAACCGCCAGGCCAACCGCCTGGGCCATGCACTGGTGGCCGCCGGCGTGGCAATCGACCAGCCAGTGGCGCTGCTGGCTGAACGCGACCTGCCGCTGCTGGGCATGATCGTCGGCAGCTTCAAGGCCGGCGCCGGTTACCTGCCGCTGGACCCTGGCCTGCCGGGTGCACGCCTGCAGCGGATCATCGAACTCAGTCGTACCCCGGTGCTGGTGTGCAGCGCTGCCTGTGCCGAGCAGGGCCGTGCTCTGCTTGATGAGCTCAGCTGTGCCGGGCGGCCGAAGTTGCTGGTCTGGGAGCAGGTCCAGGCAGCCGCCGGGCCGGAGGCTAATCCAGGTATCTACAGCGGGCCGGACAACCTTGCCTATGTGATCTATACCTCAGGCTCCACCGGCCTGCCCAAGGGGGTGATGGTCGAGCAGCGCGGCATGCTCAACAACCAGTTGAGCAAGGTGCCGTACCTGCAACTGGACGAGCAGGATGTGATTGCCCAGACCGCCTCGCAAAGTTTCGATATCTCGGTCTGGCAGTTCCTCGCCGCACCGCTGTTCGGGGCCCAGGTAGCCATCGTGCCGAACGCCATTGCCCACGACCCGCAAGGGTTGCTGGAACACGTGCAGGCTACCGGCATTACCGTACTGGAAAGCGTGCCGTCGCTGATCCAGGGCATGCTCGCCTGCGAGCAGCAACAGCTCGATGGCTTGCGCTGGATGCTGCCGACCGGTGAGGCGATGCCGCCGGAGCTGGCTTGGCAGTGGCTGCAGCGCTACCCGCACATCGGCCTGGTCAATGCCTATGGCCCGGCCGAGTGTTCCGATGACGTGGCGTTCTTCCGCGTCGATGCTGCCTCGACCCGTGGCAGTTACCTGCCAATCGGTACGCCGACCGACAACAACCGCCTGTACCTGATAGGCGACGATCAGCAACTGGTGCCGCTGGGCGCCGTCGGTGAGTTGTGTGTGGCCGGTACCGGTGTCGGCCGTGGTTATGTTGGCGACCCGCTGCGCACTGCGCAAGCGTTCATCCCGCACCCGTTCGGCGCACCGGGCGAGCGCCTGTATCGCAGCGGTGACCTGGCGCGCCGGCGGCCTGACGGCGTGCTCGAATACGTCGGCCGTATCGACCATCAGGTGAAGATCCGCGGCTACCGCATCGAGCTGGGCGAGATCGAAGCGCGCCTGCATGAGCAAAGCGAGATTCGCGATGCGGCGGTCGGTGTGCAGGACGGGGTCAATGGCAAGCACCTGGTCGGCTATCTGGTGGCCAGCACTGCGGGTGCCGATACCAGCGTGCTGCTGGAGCAAGTCAAGCAGCGCCTGCGTGCCGACTTGCCGGAGTACATGGTGCCGCTGCACTGGGCCTGGCTCCAGCAACTGCCGCTCAATGCCAACGGCAAGCTCGACCGCAAGGCCTTGCCGGCCATCGACATCGGCGCCCAGCACAGCCAGGCCTACCTGGCGCCGCGCAGCGAACTGGAGAGCACCCTGGCCGGGATCTGGGCCGAGGTGCTCAAGGCCGAGCGGGTCGGGGTGCGCGACAACTTCTTCGAGTTGGGCGGGCATTCGCTGCTGGCCACCCAGATCGCCTCGCGGGTGCAAAAGGTGCTGCAACTGAACGTGCCGCTGCGGGCGATGTTCGAGTGCAGCACGGTCGAGGAGCTGGCGACCTATGTCGACAGCCTGAAGGCCAGTGAGCTGAGCGATGACAAGGTCGACCGTCTCAGTGACCTGATGGCTGAACTCGAAGCGCTGTAGGGCTTCAGGCCGGGGTGGGGCTGTTGCGCTGCAGGTCGTGCTTGAGCAAGGCGACTGAAGCGGCCAGCAGCACGGCGTCCTTGATCAGGAAGGACGTCGCCCCGCCCATGGCCGGGAACCCGCCAGCACTGTTCTCCCAGCCGCCCGGAGTGGTAACGATCAGGGTCAGGGTGGTGGCGTAGGTGAGCACCGAGCCCAGGGCGCCGATCACCGCCAGCCGTGGTTGCCAGATGCCGGCCAGCAACGCCGCGCCAATCGCCCATTCCGCCACGCCCAGCGCATAGCTGGCGCCGTGGATGCCAAAGGCCAGGTGCAGCCAGGACAGCAACGGGCTGTTGTCGATCACCGGGATCAGGGCCTGGGCTTCGTAATCGAACCACTTGGCATAGCCAAAGCCGAAGAAAATCAGGATCAGGCTCCAGCGCAGCAGCTGGATGTCCAGGGAGGAGCGGATGAAGCGGTCAAGGTAGGCAGGGCGGGTCATGGCGAGGTCCTGTGGTGGGATGAGGCAGGTATCCTCAAGACGCCGTGACCGCCCTGTTGTTACATCAATCGCGTGCTCAACGCTTGCCGAGGATCTTGCCCAGCAGCTCCGGTCGCGGTGCGCCCTGTTGGGTTTGCAGTTGCTGCTGGTCGTCGAGGTAGAAGATCGCCGGGGTCGCTGACAAACCGAGTTCTTCCATGACCGCGAGGTTGGCGTCGAGCTTGGCTTGTACCGCTTCGGGAACCTTGTCCAGGGCCTTGAGGGTACTGGCCTTGCCGGCCTTTTCATGTTGTGCCAGGGCCTTGGCCGGGTCCTTGCTGGCCAGCAGGGCGGCCGATTTGCCCGGGCTGTCTTCGCGGATGATACCGACCATGATGTGCCGCAACTGCACCTTGCCCGATTCGACCCAGGGCCGCGCCTGCTGCCAGAACATGTTGCAGTACGGGCAATTGGGGTCGCTGAACAGGTAGACGATGCGTGGTGCATCGGCCTTGCCGTCGGCGATCCAGGCGGTTTTTTCCATCTTTGCCCAGACCTCCTTGGCCATGGGGGCGTACACCAGTTTTTCCAGCGGCGCCTGGCTCAGGTCCTTGCCTTGCTCGTCGAACAGGCTGCCCACCAGCACATGCTTGCCATCGGCGGTCAGGTACAGCGCCAGGCCGCGGTTCTGGTATTCGGCCGCGTAGCCACGCAGGCCATCGGGGGCGTCGAAGCTGCCTTTGATTTTTGCGCCTTTGGCCTCCAGTTGCTGGATGGCCTTGGGGAGTGTTTCAGCCAGCGCCAGCTGGCTGGTCATCAGGCCCACGGCCAGGGTGAGGGGCAGTTTCAGCAGAGATCGCATGCGACGTTCCTTGTGGGGGATGGGGCGGCAGGCGCGGGCGCGTGCTCGAAAGATTGCAGGGCATGGCTGAGGCTGGCCCGCGACAGCTCGCCAAGATGGCTGCCGACCAGGCGACCCTCGGCGTTATAGAACAAGGTGGTGGGCAAGGCCATGGAGCCGACCTTCTGCGCCAGCTGGCCGCCGCTGTCGAACAGCACGTGGGACAGATTAAGGCCGGTGGTGGCGAGGAAGGTGACCACGGTCTGCGGCGCCTCGCCCTGGTTGACGAACAGGAAGGTGATGTCCGGGTAATCACCCTGGGCCTGTTGCAGCACCGGCATCTCGCGCCGGCACGGCGGGCACCAGGTAGCCCAGAGGTTGATCACCAGTGGCTTGCCGCGGTAGTCGGTGAGCTCGACGGACTGGCCACTGGCCTTGCGCAAGCTCATTTCCGGCAGTTGAGTGCCCTGGTCATACAGGTGGCTGGCCAGGCTGCCGAGCAGCCAGAACAGGCCACCGCTGAGCAGGCCCCAGCCCAGCGGCCGGCGCAGGGCCGGGCGGCGATAGCCGAGGCAGAAGGCGCCGATGGCTACCGCCAGCAGGCCTGGCCAGAGCAGAAAGCCGCCATCGCGCAGGTCGATGACCTGCAGCAGGTCTTCGCGGTACATCGCCCAGTACTGGATGACAAAGCCCAGGCGTGCACTGAGCAGGCCGAGCAGGAACAGGCCGAACAGCACCGACTCGGGGTTGTCGCCGCCGCGCTTGGCGACGCGCCAGCCAACAAGGCTGGCCAGGGCCAGGGCGCAGATCAGCAGCAGGTGGTTCAGGGCCATGGTCAGTGGCCCGAGTGCGACGGTCAGCATCATCCTTGGCTCCGGGTAGCGGCCCAGTGTTGGAGGAAGTTCGCCGCATCGATTTCACCGGTGATGCGCCGGGCCCGGCGCTCGTTGCCCTCCGGGCCGATCCAGATCAGGCTGGGCGGGCCCGGGACCTGGTAGCGCTGCAGCAACTCGCGACTGGACGGTGCGTCGGCGGTCACATCCAGGCGCAGCAGGCGCACGCCGCCAAGCGCCGCCAGTACGTCGGCGCGGGCGAACACCTGTTTCTCCATGACCTTGCACGACACGCACCAGTCAGCATAGTAGTCGAGCATCACCCACTGGCCCTGGGCCTTGGCCGCCTCCAGCTCGCGCTGCAGTTCGGCCGGCTGGCTGACGGTGGTGAAGGCATCATGCGGCACGGCAAGGCCCATTGGCGCGCTGGCGGCGGTGAACGGTTGCAGCGGCTGCCAGGGGTCGTTGCCACCGGCTGCCGCGCCGACGACCAACAGGCTGCCCCACAAGCCCAGCAGCAGCGACAGTGCCCGAAGCGCCCGCATAGCTTGCAAGGCCGGCCACGCAGCCCAGGCCAGGGCGATTAGCCAGGCACCGGCCAGGCCCAGCCACAGCGAAGGCTCCAGCACCGCACGCAGGGTATACAGGGCCATGGCCAGGAAGACGAAGCCGAACAGGCCCTTGACCCGGTTCATCCAGGCGCCCGGGCGCGGCAGGTAGCGGTTGCCGAGGGTGACCAGCAACAGCAACGGCAGGCCCATGCCCAGGCCGAGGGTGAACAGTACCAGGCCGCCATGCACGGCATTGCCGCTCTGGGCGATGTACAGCAGGGCGCCGGCCAGCGGTGCGGTCATGCACGGGCCCATCAGCAGGCCCGACAAGGCCCCGAGCAAGGCCGCGCCGTACAGGTTGCCGCCGCGGGTGCCATTCCCGGCACGCTCCAGGCGGTCGCGGATCCATACAGGTAGCTGCAGCTCGAAGGCGCCGAACATCGGCAGGGCCAGTAGCACGAACAGCCCGGCCAGGGTGCCCAGCAGCCAGGGTTGCTGCAGCCAGGCCTGAAAGCTTGCGCCCAGCAATGCGGCAACCACGCCCAGGGCGGCGTAGACCAGGGCCATGCTCAGCACATAGACGCTGGCCAGCAACCAGCCGCGGCGGGCACTGGCACCACTGCCCAGTACCAGACCTGCAAGAATCGGCAGCATCGGCAACGAGCACGGGGTGAAGGCCAGCAGCAGGCCCAGGCCGAGGAAGGCCAGCAGGTTCCAGGCCAGGGTCGACTGTTGCAGGCCGCCGGCCAGGGCCTGGTCGCTGGCCTGCGCGGCGGCGCTTGTACCACCCAGGCTGACCACACTGGTTTGTGGCGGGTAGCACAGCCCGGCGTCGGCGCAGCCCTGCCAGCCCATGCGCAGTTCGCCGCTGGCGCTGGCGGGCAGGATCAGCTCCAGCTCGCCACGGTAGACCTGGGTTTCACCAAAGTACTCATCGCTGTGGGGCAGGGCGGGTGGCAGTTGCGGTTGCTGCTCGGGGGCCAGGCCGTCGAATTTCAGGCGTTTCTGGTACAGGTAGTAACCATCGGTGATCTGCCAGTGCAGGCGCATTTGCCCCGACTCCAGGCGTTCGCTGCTGAACACGAAGGCCTTGTTGACCGGCAAAAAATCGCTCTGGGCAAACGGGTTGGCCTGGCTCAGGCCGCTTAGCAGGAACATCAGGGCAAACAGAAAAACGCGCATGTCGACGCCTTGGCAATGCGATGAAGGGCCAAGCTTCGCCCAGTCCGATTAACCGAAAGTTAACCCGTTGGCTGACGGCTGTCGCCAAGGCCGCGACGGCTGTGGCCTGGCGCGGCATAATCCTGGGTTAATCCGCCTGGGCTTGAATAAGGCCTTTCATGACCGAGACCCGACCATGCACGTACTGCTCTGCGAGGATGATGACCTGATCGCCAGCGGCATCAGCGCCGGCCTAGGCGCCCAGGGCATGACCGTCGACCGGGTGGCCAGCGCCGGCGCGGCCCAGGCCATGCTCCAGGCCGCGGCGTTCGACGTCATGGTGCTCGACCTCGGCCTGCCCGACGAAGACGGCCTCAAGCTGCTGCAGCGCCTGCGCCAGCAGGGCCATGAGTTGCCGGTGCTGATCCTCACCGCCCGCGATGCGGTCACTGACCGGGTCGAGGGCCTGCAGGCCGGTGGCGACGATTACCTGCTCAAGCCGTTCGACCTGCGTGAACTGGCCGCACGTCTGCACACCTTGCTGCGCCGCGCCGCCGGGCGAGCGGTGAACATCATCGAGCATGGCCCGCTAAGCTACGACCCCAGCAGCCGCGAAACCTGCCTGGGTGGCCGCCCGGTCGACCTGTCGCGGCGCGAGCAGGCGCTGTTGCAGGCGTTGCTGCACAACCGTGGCCGGGTGCTCTCCAGCGAACAGCTCAAGGACAGCGTCTATGGCTTTGGCGACGAGGTCGAGAGCAACGCCCTGAACGTGCATATCCACCACCTGCGGCGCAAACTGGGCAACGGTATCGTCGAAACCGTGCGCGGCCTGGGTTATCGCCTGGGCCCGGCGCAACTGCCGGAGGAGCCGCAAGCATGACCTTGCGTTTGCGCCTGACCCTGATCCTGGGCACCGCCTTCATCGTCATCTGGGTGCTGGCCGCGGCGTGGATGCTGCGCGACCTGCGCATGCAGATGATGTTCTCCCTCGACCAGCGCCTGGTGGCATCGGCACGCATGGTTGCCGGCCTGGTCGACCAGTTGCCGCAACCGCTGTCGAGCAAGGGCGAGGGCACGCGCCTGAGCGCCGACCAGTTGAGCGTCGACGGCATGGCCTGCCAGGTCAGCTCGCTGCGCGGCGAGATTCTTGCCCGCAGCCACAATAATGAGCAGCCCCTCGACGACCAGCGCAGCGGGTTTCGCGACCAGACCATCGACGGCGCACGCTGGCGCAGTTTCACCTATGCCCATGGCGATGTGCGTATTACCACCGCCGACCGCCATCAGGAGCGCGAGGCCCTCAACCGTTCGATCCTGCTGGCGGCCTCGGCACCGGTGCTGATGGCCTTGCTCGGCAGCCTCGGCTTGCTGTGGATGGGTGTTGGCAAGGGGCTGGCGCCGCTCAACCGGATGCGCGATGCCTTGCGCCGGCGCAGCCCGGACTCCCTTGAGCCCTTGCAGGTGCGCGGCCTGCCCAGTGAGCTGCAACCTTTGCTGGAAACCCAGAACCAGCTGTTTTTGCGCATTGGCCAGACCATCGAGCGCGAACGGCGCCTGACCGATGATGCCGCCCATGAGCTGCGCAGCCCGCTGACCGCGATCAAAACCCACCTGCAGGTGGCACGGATGACCGATGGCGAGGTGCGCGAGCAGGCCCTTGAACACGCCGAGCAGGGTGCCGATCGTCTGCACCGGACTCTTGAACAACTGTTGCTGCTGGCCCGGGTGGAAGGCCGACTGTCGTTTGAAGACGGCCTGCAGTGCAACGCCGAGCAGATCGCCCGCCAGGCAATCCTGGACACCGGGGTCGACAACGCCGGGCGCATCGATCTGCAGTTGGCGCCCGGCGCCGCCCAGCTCTACCTCGGGATGCCCACGCCACTGGCGGTCACGGCCCTGCGCAACCTGCTCGACAACGCCCTGCGTCATACCCGCGGCAGCGAACCGGTGGAGCTGGCAGTGCAGATGGAACAGGACCGGGTGGCATTTTTGGTGCGCGATCACGGCCCCGGTATTCCCGAACAGGACATCGAGCACCTGACCGAGCGCTTCTGGCGCCATAGCCAGAGCGGCGGATGCGGGTTGGGCCTGGCGATTGTCCAGGCGATCGTCCAGCGCTGTGCCGGCAGCTTGCGCTTTGACAGCCGCAGCGATGGCTTGCGGGTGTTGTTGCACATTCCGTTGCGTGCAAACCCGTCGTAACCGGTAAGTGCAAAGCGGCAGTTGAAAAAATCCGCAGCGTTGATGGGCATCGGCTAAATCCGCAGGGCGCTGAAGCGTTTTTCAAGCGATAACAACCCGCACTCCTCTGGCAACAGGCGCGTGACGGGCACATCCGCTTGCTTGCGAGGGTTTCCCAGATGTCAGTCGCTATCAGCCTTGCCCAGGCGCTGCCGGTGTCTTCCACCGCAGACGCTGCTGAAACACTTTATGCATTCAATGAGTCGCCGTTGCTGGCCCGCCAGAGCCTGCAGGAATCCAATGCACGCAGTTACCCGCGGCGCATTCCGCTGGCGCTCAAGCGCGCCCGTGGCATCTATGTCGAAGACGTAGAAGGGCGTCAGTTCATCGACTGTCTGGCCGGCGCCGGGACCCTGGCGCTGGGGCATAACCATCCGCTGGTGATCGAAGCGATCCAGCAGGTGCTGGCCGATGAACTGCCGCTGCACACCCTGGACCTGACCACGCCGGTCAAGGACCAGTTCGTCCAGGACCTGTTCAGCCTGCTGCCCGAGCAACTGCGCGGCGAAGCGAAGATCCAGTTTTGCGGGCCGACCGGCACCGACGCGGTGGAAGCGGCGTTGAAACTGGTGCGCACCGCTACCGGGCGTAACACCGTGCTGTCGTTCCAGGGCGGCTACCACGGCATGTCCCAGGGCGCCCTGAGCCTGATGGGCAGCCTGGGGCCGAAGAAGCCGCTGGCCGCCTTGCTGGCCAATGGCGTGCAGTTCCTGCCGTACCCTTATGACTATCGCTGCCCTTTCGGGCTGGGCGGCGAAGAGGGCGTGAAGGTCAACCTGCACTACCTGGAAAACCTGCTCAGCGACCCGGAGAGCGGCGTGCAACTGCCGGCGGCGGTGATCGTCGAAGTGGTCCAGGGTGAAGGCGGGGTGATCCCGGCGGACATCGAATGGCTGCGCGGTGTGCGGCGCATTACCGAGAAGGCCGGTGTGGCGCTGATCGTCGACGAGATCCAGAGTGGCTTTGCCCGCACCGGCAAAATGTTTGCCTTCGAGCATGCAGGCATCACTCCGGATGTGGTGGTGCTGTCCAAGGCCATTGGCGGCAGCCTGCCGTTGGCGGTGGTGGTCTATCGCCAGTGGCTGGACACCTGGCAGCCGGGGGCGCACGCCGGTACTTTCCGTGGCAACCAGATGGCCATGGCCGCAGGCTCGGCGGTGATCAACTACCTCAAGTCACACGACCTGTGCAGCCATGCCCAGGCCATGGGCGAACGCCTGGCCGGCCATCTGCGCCGCTTGCAGGCGGACTTCGCGCAGTTGGGGGATATTCGTGGCCGTGGCCTGATGCTGGGGGTCGAGCTGGTTGATCCGCAAGGGCAGCTCGATGCCCAGGGGCATCCGCCGGTCTGCCCGCGTCTGGCACCGCTGGTGCAGCGCGAATGCCTAAAGCGTGGGCTGATTCTGGAACTGGGCGGGCGTCAGGGCGCCGTGGTGCGTTTCCTGCCACCGCTGATCATTACTGCCGAGCAGGTTGATGAGGTGGCGGCGCGCTTTGCTCGGGCGGTTGCTGCGGCGGTGGCCAGACTGTAGGCAGCCTTGGCATGCACAAGCCCGGTGCACTGCACCGGGCTTTTTTTTGCTTCAGTCGAAACTACGCCCCGCGCGCCAGTAACCCATCAGGGTCAGGGCGCTGCGATCCAGCCCGTGCTCGGTGATCAGGTAGCGACGGATATTCATCACCGCTGCCGACTCGCCGGCGATCCAGGCATAGAAGTCGCCGTTGCCGGGTTGAGCCAGTTCCCAGAGGATCTGCCGGTCGATATCGACCTCCTCCAGGGCGACCTTCGCACCTGTACGCGCTGCGGCTGCCGGCAGGCGCGCCAGCTCGCGGATGGCATGGATCATCGCTTCGCCGTGGGTGCAGTGCAGCACTTCGCGCGGCAGCCAGTTCAGTTCGGTGGCGCGGCTGCAGGTCAGGTCGAGGCAATCGGCTTCGCAGGGGACTTCGATGAACGCCTGTACCGGGACTTCGGGCAGGTCTGCGGCCATCTGCTCGAGGATGCCGGCTATTGCCGGCAGGGCGGTTTCATCGCCGATCAGCAGCAGGTTGCGCAGGTTCTTCGGGGGGCGCCATTCGTAGCCGCCGGGGTCGGCGTCGAAGGCCAGGTTCGGGGCGACCATCTGCAGGCGATCGCCGATGCGTGCCTGGGTCGCCCAGGTCGATGCCGGGCCGTTGACGCCGTGCAGGACGAAGTCGACATCCACTTCCAGTGCCTCGCGGCGCAGGTCGCGGATGGTGTAGGTACGCATCGGCGGGCTCTGCTCGGCGCTCAGGCCGCGACGCGCTTGCTGCCAGGAACCTTGCTTGGGCAGGTTCGGGTATTGGCCATCGGCAGAGGGAAAGAAGATCTTGATGCGCTGGTCGGCAGCCAGGGTACGCATCTGCCCGACATCCTCACCGCTGAACACGAAGCGGCTGAGGGACGGGCTGAGGGCAATGATGGCTTTGAGCTGCACATCGAACACTCCGTAGGCACTGGTTCTGGCAGGTTTGCCGACCAGCTTGCGCAGACCGTTGCCCAGGGCGTTGGTCAGGGAGGTGGAGGCTGACATGGGCGGTACCTTTTCCAAGGGAGGTTCCTTGAAAACGAAATAGCCGCCGATCGAATTAGCACAGGGCGGCAGTGGTTAAATTTCCCCCTCCAGGAAACGTCCTAGCTTGGATAAAGCCTGCTTCATGGCTGATACGGGTAGGACGATGACGATTTCGCGACGAGGATTCATAGCGGGCCTGGCGGTGGCGGGCGCGACCGTGCCAGCCGCCTATTACGCGCACAAGCAACTGACCCACGATCCACAGGACGACATCGTCACCCCCGGCGAGGCCAGCGTTGAGCTTGCGGATGCCGCTGGCCAGCACCTGGCCGATCAATTGCGCGGCGTCTGGGATTTGCGTTTGAGCGGTGCCGATGGCGAGCTCGCCGGGCTGCCTGTGGAAGGCTTGCAGATGTACCTCGACGTCGCCGCCAAAGGCCGTGGCCTGCGTGGTTTTGTCGATACCGAACGGGTTCTGCGCAGCGACGCCCCGGCCGCCTACCGAGTGCTTGGCGACTTGGTCGGGGCGTCCACCGCCACGGTGCGCTGGCGGCTGATGAGCACCCAGGGCGGGCCGGGTTATGAATGTACCGCGAGCCTGGATGAAGTCTGGGGCAGCTTCGCCAATGCCGGTAGCGGCACCCTCAGTGGCCGCTTGCAACCGCTGGATCGCTCGATGGTCTTGCCCTTGGCCGACAGTCACTTCGTTGCCGTCAAGCGCCTGTTTCCTGAAGCCCGTGAGCGGCTGCCCTATACACCGCAGTTGCAAGCCTGGCTGATCAGCGCCGAGCACCGCTTGTTCCATCAGCTCTGGCACGCGACCCGTGACAAATGGCATCGGCTGTCTGAAGAGAAACACGGTGCCTTGCGTGGCCTGGGCTGGCAGCCCGGCCCGCGTGACAAGGAGCGTGATGCCCGCGGCCCGCGCAAGCATCGCAATGGTTCGGGGGTGGATTTTCTGTTCATGCACCGGCATATGCTCGGTACGGCGCGGTCGATGCAGGACCTGCCGTCATGGCCGCATTTCCCCTTGCCGCAACCCAGCGTCGAACACGACCGCCAGGGTTTTGCCCGCTATTACGACAACCATGACGGTTACTGTGTACCGCCCGGTTGGCGGGCACCGGGCGACGAGGCTTATGGCGTATGGGTCTCGGCGATCAAGGCCGGCGAGACCTTCTGCAGTAATTTCCAGGTCTGGGAATCGCAGTACCAGGACCCGCTGTACCTGTCAAAGCTGACCCTCGGTGCGTTCGGTTCGGAGCTGGAAATGAACCTGCACGATTGGCTGCACATGTGCTGGGCCTCGGTGCCACGTGATCCGGTCAACGGTGCGCCAGTGCCGTTTGCCCGGGACCCGGCTGATTTTGCCGGGCGCTGGTACGAGGCGGAAAACGACTTTCTCGGCGATCCGTTCTCGTCCCATGTCAACCCGGTGTTCTGGGGGTTCCATGGCTGGATCGATGATCGCATCGAGGATTGGTACCGCGCCCATGAGCGCTACAACCCGGGGCAGGTTCGGCGTCTTGAGGTCAATGGCGTGCAGTGGTTCGCCCCGGGGCGCTGGGTCGAGGTCGACGACCCGTGGCTGGGGCCGGTGACCCATGGCTGCAGCACCACGCCGGGGATGTTCCCGGGCAAATCGGTGGAAATGGATGTCGAGATCATGAAGCTGGCTCTACGCATTACCTTTGGTGAAGACGACAAGATCGGCGACCTGGTGCGCCGGGTGCCGCAGCGGCCCTGGTATGCGCGGCATTTGTCGTTGCGCGGGATTGTGAGCTGATGGGCTGTATTGGGCCTGCTGTGCAGGCCATCGCCGGCAAGGCCGGCCCCCACAGGTTTTGTGCAGGCAGGTCAATGATTTAGCGAACCACCTGCCATCCGCCGCCCAATGCCTTGTACAGCGCCACGCTGCCTTGCAGGCGGGCCAGGCGCAGTTGCACCTGCTGGTCTTGCGCCTGGTACAGGGTGCGCTGGGTTTCCAGTACGGTCAGCAGGGTTTCGGCTCCGGCCTGGTAGCGGCGCTCGGAGAGGGTGAAAGCGATCTGCGCCTGCTGCACTTCCTCATCCTGCGACTGGCGCTGCTGGTCTACTCCGCTGATGCCATTGAGCGCCTTCTCGACATCGGCAAAGCCGTTGATGATGCTGCTGCGATAATTCTCCAGTAGTTCGTCCTGCTTGGCGCGGGCCTTGTCGCGCTCGGCGCGCAGGCGGCCGTTGTTGAAGATCGGCGCAGCCAGCCCGGCACTCAGGGTGTAGTAGGGGCTGCGCAGCACCTGGGCAAAGGTGTCGGCACCCGAGCCCAGGTCGGCGCCCAGGGTCAGGCTCGGCAGCATTGCTGCGCGGGCAATTTGCACGTCTGCCTGGGCGGCGGCCAGGCTGGCTTCGGCGGTGGCAATGTCGGGACGGCGGCTGAGCAGCTCGCTGGGCACGCCGCTGCCGATCTGCGGCCAGTTCAGGCCGGTGATCGACTCGTCAAGGGCCGGCAGCGCCTGCACCGGCTCGCCGAGCAAGGTTGCCAGGGTGATGCGCGCCTCTTGCAACTGCTGCTCGAACAACGGCACCTGGCGTTGCTGGCCGGCGACCAGGCTGCGTTGCTGGGCGAGCTCCAGGGCGGTGGCCGAGCCAGACTGATAGCGGGTTTCGACCAGGCGCAGGACATCCTCGGCATTGCTCAGGTTGAGGCGGGCAATACGCACCTGCTCACGCAGGGCCAGGCTCTGCAGGTAGCTGTTGGCAACGCCGCTGAGCAAGGTCAGCTCGACGGTCTGGCGATCGAAGCGGCTGGCATCGAGGTTGAACAGGGCGCTGTCGCGTGCGGCCGTTTTACCGCCCCAGAAATCCACTTCGTAGCTGGCGCTCAAGCGGGTGCCGAACGAGGTGCTGGTGCGTTCGCGGCTGCTGGCATCGAGTTGGTCGAAGCCGTTGCCATGTAGCAGGCGTTGGCGTCTGGCATCCAGGCCGAACTTGAGTTCAGGCAGCAACGGCGCGCCGGCAATGACCGCCGAGGCCTGAGCCTGGCGAATACGCGCGGCGGCAGCGGCCAGATCGAAGCTGTTGCGCCGGGCGTGTTCGATCAGTTGATCGAGCGCGGGGCTGGAGAACTGCTGCCACCAGTTCTCGTGGGGCAGCGGGGTGCTGGCTGCCTGGCCCTGCCACTGCGCTGGCGCCTGCAGGCCACTCGAAGGTGCAGGGGTGGTTGAGGTACAGGCGGCAAGCACCAAACTGATCGACAGGACACTGAGACGGCTGGGCAAGTTCATGGATTATTCGCTGGTAAGGGCTTTGACCGGGTCGAGGCGGGCGGCTTTGCGCGCGGGCATGAAGCCGAACACCACGCCGGTGACCACCGCACAGGCAAAGGCGCCAAGCACGGCAGGCAAGGAGAAGGCCACGGCAATATCGGCCAGCAGCAACACGCCGCCAATCAACAGGGCCAGGGCAATGCCGGTGACCCCGCCGACCATCGACAGCAGCACCGCTTCGCTGAGAAACTGGCGCAGGATGTCGCGCTGGCGGGCGCCAGTGGCCATGCGGATGCCGATCTCGCGGGTGCGCTCGCGCACCGTCATCAGCATGATGTTCATCACCCCGATACCGCCGACCAGCAGCGAGATCGCGGCGATCGAGCCGAGCATCAGCGACAGGGTATTCTGGGTGCGCGCTTCGGCCTGGATCAGCGCCGCGTCGTTGGTCAGTTCATAGTCGTGCTTGCCGTTGTGAAGCTTGCGCATCAGGTGGTCGATGGCCGCTTCCGTGTCGGCCACGCGCCGTGAGTCGGCGGCGGCGATGGTCACGTACTCCGGGTTGCGGCTGCCGAACAGGCGGATGGCGGCGGCCGAGTAGGGCACCACGATGCGCTCGTCGCTGTCCTGGTCGCCCGAGCTTGCGCCTTTGCCGGCGAGAATGCCGAGCACCTGGAAGGGCACGTTTTCGACCAGGATGTACTGGCCGATGGGGTCGTTACCGGCTCCAAATAGTTTCTCCCGCACCTTCTGGCCGATGACCGCCACGGCTGCCGCGCTCTGTTCATCGGCCTCGGTGAAGAAGCTGCCTTCGACCACCGGCCAATTGAAGATTTCGCTGAAGTAGGTGTTGTTGCCGCCCACATAGAACTGCTGGTTATTGTTGCCGTAGCGCACCATCAGCGAGTTGCCGATCACCGGCATGATCATCTTCACCTGCGGCAGGCTGGATACCGCGGCGACATCGTCGAGGGTGATGACCCCGGCCGGTTCACGCAGTGTCGGGGCGCTGCCGCTCAGGTACAGGATGTTCGAGCCGAAGGCTGCCATCTGCGCCATGACCTGGCGCTTGCTGCCTTCGCCGACGGCCAGCATGACCACTACCGAGGCCACGCCGATGACGATCCCGAGCAGGGTCAGGGCAGTACGGAAGCGGTTGATCCACATGATCCGCCAGGCCGCCTGCAGGGCTTCGACCAGCTCGCCTTTCCAGGCGCCGCTGGCGGTGGCGCCGAGGTTCAGGCGCTGGCGCAGGTCTTCGGCTTGCAGGCCGGGAGCGCTGGCGGCGGGAGCAGCAGATTGCTCTGCCGAATCACTGAGCACCAGGCCGTCACGAATCTCGATGACCCGCTTGGCCCGCGCCGCGACTTCGCGGTCGTGGGTAATCAGGATCACCACGTGGCCCTGGCTGGCCAGTTCGTCGAGCAGGGCCATGACTTCGGCGCCGCTCTGGCTGTCCAGTGCCCCGGTCGGTTCGTCGGCGAGGATGATGTGTCCGCCGTTCATCAAGGCGCGGGCGATCGACACCCGCTGTTGCTGGCCGCCAGACAACTGGTGCGGGCGGTTGCCGGTGCGGCTGGCAAGGCCCAGGCGTTCGAGCAAGGCGGCGGCGCGGGCATGGCGTTCGGCGGCGGGGGTGCCGGCATAGATGGCCGGCATCTCGACGTTTTCCTGGGCCGAACCCGAGGCGATCAGGTGATAGCCCTGGAACACGAAGCCGAAGGCTTCACGGCGCAACCAGGCCAGCTCATCGCTGTCGAGGTCGGCGACGTCCTTGCCGGCGAAGTAGTAGTTGCCTGAGGTCGGACGATCAAGGCAGCCGAGGATGTTCATCAGCGTCGACTTGCCGGAGCCGGAAGCGCCGACAATGGCGACGAACTCGCCGGGATGGATGGCCAGGCTGATGCCGCGGACCACCTCGACCTTGGGCGTATCGACGCCGCCATAGGATTTGCGGATGTCGCGCAGTTCGATCAGGGGCGTGGACATTCAACCCCCGCTTGCGGCAGGTGCGCCGATCAGCAGGCGCTCGCCCTCGGCAAGGCCGTCGAGCACCTGCACCCGCAAGCGGTCGCTGAGGCCGGTGCGGACCTGGCGCTGGTTGACCTTGCCCTTGCTGTCGAGCACCTGGGCAATGCGCAGGTCATTGCCGTCGGCATGATCATCCAGGGCTGCCACCGGTACGGTGAGCACCTTGCTGGCACGCCCGGCAACGAAGAACACCTGGGTGGTCATCTCTGCCATCAGGGCGTTGTCCGGGTTATCGACATCCAGCAGTACGGTATAGAGCACCACTTTGCTGCTGGCGCCGCTACCACTGGCGCTGGCCGGGCTGCCACCGCCCTGGCTGGATTGATCGAGGGGTTTGGGCGGCACCGGCAGAATTTGCCGCACACTGCTGGTCCAGCGCCGCTTGCCGCCGGCCAGGGTGGTGAAATAGGCGCTCATGCCCGGTTTGACATGGCCGATATCGGCCTCGGACACCTGGGCCCAGACGGTCATTGGCGACAACTTGGCGATGCGCAGGATCAGCGGGGTTTGCTGTTGGGCGTTAAGGGTCTGGCCTTCGCGGGCATCGACGGCGACCACGGTGCCGGCCATCGGTGCATAAATGCGCGTGTAACCCAGCTCAGCCTCGTCGCTGCGCAGGCTCGCCTGGGCCTGGCGAATCTGTGCGCGGTACATGTCGATGCGCGCCTGGGTGACCTTCAACTGGGCCTGGGCGCTTTGCACGTCTTCCTCGCGGGTGGCGCCGCCGGCGGCCAGGTTGCGCTGGCGCTTGAACTGTTGCTCGGCCAGTTGGTACTGAGCCTTCTGTTCATCCAGCTGGGCCTTGAGGTTGTCGATCGAGAAACGCCCGGCATCAAGCTTTGCCTGCTGCGTGGAGGGGTCGATCTCAACCAGCAACTGACCTTGCTTGACCTGATCTCCCACCTCGACGTGCAGTTTGCGGATCTGCCCGGAGGCCTGGGCACCCACGTCCACATAACGCCGCGGCTGCAAGGTACCCAGGGCCGTGACGCTGCTTTCGATGTCGGTACGGGTCACGGTAACGGTGCTCAACGGGTCGCCACCGGCGGGCAGGGTTTTCCAGGCGAGCAGGGCGCCCAGGCTGAGCAGGCCGAGACTGCACAACAGCAGGCGACGAGTATTCGATGAGCGTTTCATGCAGGGTTCCAGCCGGATGGAATGGCCCGTGACATCTCACTGCCGAAGCGGCACGGCAGACACGGGAGGCTCCCAGGTAAACGAGGTGGGGGCCGTGGAATTTACCGGGATCAAGGTCTGATCTTGCTGAGAATAATTATAATTTGTATTATTGCATACTGCCATCATTCAGATCCGCTCAACCACGAGTCAGGGAACCCCCGCAGATGTCGCGGCCAGGTGTTGTGTTGGAAAACTACTATCGCGAACTGGTGAGTTTTCTCTGTGCCCGCCTGGGTAACCGGCAGGCGGCTGAAGACGTTGCCCACGATGCCTATATCCGCGTGCTCGAGCGCAGCGGTGAAGACGATATCGAGCATCCCCGGGCGTTTCTCTATCGCACCGCTCTGAATCTTGTGATCGATGGGCATCGACGTGGTTTGCTGCGCCAGTCCGAGCCGCTTGAAGTGCTCGACAGCGATGAGCGTTTCTTTACCCCCGCGCCATCCCAAAGCATGGACCTCAATCAGCGCCTGGACCTGATGCAGCGCGCGCTGGCCGAGCTCAGTCAGCCTTGTCGCGAGAGTTTTCTGCTGCGCAAGCTCGACGGCCTTTCTCACCCGCAGATCGCCGAGCGCCTGGGCATCTCGCGCAGTGTGGTGGAGAAACATATTGTTAACGCCATGAAACACTGCCGGCTGCGCATGCGTCAGTGGGAATCGCAGTAACCGGCCAACGTCGAAAAAATGTGAAAATTCCGTCATGGCCTTGCTTGATTTATGGCGATTTCCCGACAACTATCAGTAAAGACCCTCTCTCTGGCGAAGTGCCCGCCAATAGCCTGCAATTGATGATCTGGCGCAGTATGGTCAAGGAACGTCTCTAACGCTCTCTGCCTTGGTCATGACGATGCCGAACAAATCGCTGCGGATCCTGATTGCCGACGAACACCCGATGCAGTTGCTGCAACTGGAACGGATGCTCAATGGCATGGGCTATTACCGCATAGCCCCGGTCGAGAGCTTCGAGGATCTGCAACGCCTGGTGCAGAGTGCACTGCAACCGTTCAACCTGCTGCTGGGCAACATCGACCTGGCCAGTCATGCCGGCGTTGATCTGGAACGGTTCTGCCGGGTCAATCCGCTGATCCAGCACGCCTTGCTGTACGAATCGCAACACTTGAAGATCCCCTCGATTCCCGACAACCAGCGCCGCGCGGTGAATGTCAGCCTGTCCAAGGTTCCGGACAACGAGACCATCCAGTCCTTCATGCATATCATTGACTCGCCGCAGGTGATCGGCCATTTGCCGGGCATCCCCGAGTGCACCGCCAGGCCGGCGTACAACCCACGGCGAATGGACCTGGCCCAAACCGCGTTTTGCCGCCAGTCCTGAAGCCGCGCTGGGTGTGGCCGGGTAGCTTTTGCTATCCTCTTGCGTTTGCCTTGGTGCGCCTGTCGTACCGGCACTCGATCACTTGCGGATACCCCTATGACGGCCACTGACCCTGCGCGCCCGCTGCAGCTATCGCGCAGCGACCACAAGACCCTGAGCCTGGCGGCCCTGGGCGGGGCGCTGGAGATCTACGACTTCATCATATTCGTGTTCTTCGCCCTGACCCTTAGCCAGTTGTTCTTCCCACCGCAGATGCCCGAATGGCTGCGTTTGCTGCAGAGCTTCGGGATTTTTGTAACCGGTTATCTGGCGCGGCCGCTGGGCGGCATCCTGATGGCCCATTTTGCCGACCACCTGGGGCGCAAACGGGTGTTCAGCCTGAGCATCCTGATGATGGCCTTGCCGTGCCTGCTGATCGGGGTGATGCCCACCTACGCCGATATTGGCTACGCAGCGCCGCTGATCCTCCTGGCCTTGCGCATCCTTCAGGGTGCCGCGGTAGGGGGCGAGGTGCCGAGCGCCTGGACCTTCGTCGCCGAGCACGCCCCGCCCGGGCGCCGCGGCTACGCCCTGGGTTTTTTGCAGGCAGGGCTGACCTTCGGTTACCTGCTCGGCGCCCTGACCGCCACGGCCCTGGCGCAGCTGTTCAGCCCCCAGGAAATCCTTGATTACGCCTGGCGCTACCCGTTCCTGCTCGGCGGCGTATTCGGCGTGATCGGCGTCTGGCTGCGCCGCTGGTTGAGCGAGACACCGGTGTTCCTGGCCTTGCGCGAGCGCCGTGAGCAGCCGCCGGCTTTCCCCTTGCGCACCGTGTTGCGTGAGCATCGCCGGGCGCTGATACCGGCAGCGCTGCTCACCTGCGTGCTGACCTCGGCGGTGGTGGTGCTGGTGGTGATCACCCCGACGGTGATGCAGCAGCGCTTCGGCATGAGTGCCGGGCACACCTTCGCCTTGAGCAGCATGGGCATTGTTTTTCTCAATATCGGTTGTGTGCTGGCCGGCTTGCTGGTGGACCGTATCGGCGCTTGGCGGGCCTTGATGATCTACAGCCTGCTGCTGCCCTTGGGCATCGCCGGCCTTTACGCCAGCCTGGTGGCTGGCTGGGGCTGGACCGGGCTGGCCTATGCCATTGCTGGCCTGTCTTGTGGCGTGGTGGGGGTGGTGCCATCGGTGATGGTCGGCTTGTTCCCGGCGCAGATTCGCGTCTCGGGCATTTCCTTTACCTACAACATTGCCTACGCCCTGTGGGCGAGCACCACGCCATTGCTGCTGATCGCCCTGATGCCGTGGAGCCCATGGGTGTGCGTGGGCTTCTGCCTGGTCATGGGTGTGGTTGGCTTGCTTACGGCACTGTACTTTGGCGCACGCGAAGCGGTGCCCTTCGAAGATGAGGCGGTGCGCTGCTGAGTTCATCTGCTGTGACAATGGTTCCCTGCTGCCTGGGCGCTGATCGGGCAGACTCCAGAGCGGGGCAAATGGATTAACCTATTTGCCAAATTGAACCTATTAGGTTAATTTGCTCATGGAGAAAGGCACGCCTCATTGCAGGCTTTCGACGGTCAGGGCGCTGGCGGGTCTACCTGAAACTGACGGTCATCGATGATGTGCTCATCGTGTCCTTCAAGGAGTTGTGAAAATGAAATGTCCAGCCTGTGGCGCGGCTGAGCTGGTCAGTGCCAGGCGCGATCTGCCGTACACCTACAAAGGTGAGACAACCAGGGTGACTGATGTTGCCGGGGATTACTGCCCTGCCTGCGCTGAGAGGGTGCTCAGTGATACAGAGTCGCGGCGTGTCAGTGCGGCGATGCTCGCTTTCAATCGGCAGGTCAATGCTGCGGCTGTCGACCCGCAATTTATTGCTGCCGTACGCAAGAAGCTGGCACTTGACCAGCGTGAAGCAGCGGAAATATTCGGCGGCGGGGTCAATGCATTCTCCCGTTACGAAAACGGCAAGACCAAGCCTCCCTTGGCCCTGGTCAAATTGCTCAAGCTACTTGATCGCCACCCTGAGTTGTTCGAAGAAGTCAGAACGGCCTGACACAAGCGATAAAAAAGCCCCCTGGCCACAACGGCGAGGGGGTTTTTTTAGGCCGGCTGACTTACATGTTCGGGTAAGTCGGGCCGCCGGCGCCTTCCGGGGTGACCCAGGTAATGTTCTGCGAAGGGTCCTTGATGTCACAGGTCTTGCAGTGCACGCAGTTCTGGGCGTTGATCTGGAAGCGCTTGCTGCCGTCTTCCTGGCTGACTACTTCGTACACGCCAGCCGGGCAGTAGCGCTGGGCAGGCTCGTCGTACAGCGGCAGGTTGGTGCCGATCGGGATGCTCGCGTCAGCCAGTTTCAGGTGGCACGGCTGCTCTTCTTCATGGTTGGTGCTGGAGAGGAACACCGAGCTCAGCTTGTCGAAGCTCAGCTTGCCATCCGGTTTTGGATAGTCGATTTTTTTCGAGTCGGCAGCCAGCTTCAGGCAGGCGTAGTCCGGCTTGGTGTCGTGCAGGGTGAACGGCAGCTTGCCACCGAACCAGTTCTGGTCGAGGTAGTTGAACGCCGCACCGAGCATCGGGCCGAACTTGTGCATGGCCGGGCCGAAGTTACGGCTGGAGAACAGCTCGTCATACAGCCAGCTGGCTTTGAACGCTGTAACGTAGCTGTTGAGTTGATCGCCGCCTTCACCACCTGCCAGCAGGGCTTCGGCCACCGCGTCGGCGGCGAGCATGCCGGATTTCATGGCAGTGTGGCTGCCCTTGATTTTGGCCACGTTCATGGTGCCCAGATCGCAACCGATCAGGGCGCCGCCGGCGAAGACCATTTTCGGCAGCGAGTTCAAGCCACCTTTGGCCAGGGCGCGGGCGCCGTAGCTGATGCGCTTGCCGCCTTCGAGGTACTGGCTGATCACCGGGTGGTGTTTCAGGCGCTGGAATTCGTCAAACGGCGACAGGTAGGCGTTGGAGTAGGACAGGTCGACGATCAAACCTACGACTACCTGGTTGTTTTCCAGGTGATAGAGGAACGATCCACCGGTGTTTTCCTTGGCCATGACATCCAGCGGCCAGCCTGCGGTGTGCACGACCAGGCCTTGTTCGTGCTTGGCCGGATCGATTTCCCAGATTTCTTTCAAGCCGATGCCGTAATGCTGGACGTCGGACTCGCTGTCGAGGTTGAAACGCTTGATCAGCTGTTTGCCGATGTGGCCACGGCAACCTTCGGCGAACAGCGTGTACTTGCCGCGCAGCTCCATGCCTGGGGTATACAGGCCTTCTTTCGGGTTGCCTTCACGGTCGACGCCGAGGTCGCCGGTGATAATCCCGCGGACCACGCCGTTTTCGTCGAACAGGGCTTCCTGGGCGGCGAAGCCCGGGTAGATCTCGACGCCCAGGTTCTCCGCCTGCTGGGCCAGCCAGCGGCACAGGTTACCCAGAGAGATGATGTAGTTGCCTTCGTTGTGCATGGTCTTGGGCACGAACAGGTCAGGGACCTTGATCGAGCTGCCAGCATCCTTGAGCACATAGATGTCGTCGCGTTTGACTTCGGTGTTGAGCGGGGCGCCGAGCTCTTTCCAGTCCGGGAACAGTTCGTTCAGGGCGCGAGGTTCGAACACCGCACCGGAGAGGATGTGGGCGCCGACTTCCGAGCCTTTCTCGACCACGCAGACGCTGATTTCGTTACCGGCTTCGGCGGCCTTCTGCTTCAGTCGGCAGGCGGCGGACAGGCCAGCCGGGCCAGCGCCGACAATGACCACGTCGAATTCCATGTATTCGCGTTCCACAGGTTCTCTCCTACTCAAGGCTCATCGGTTTTTCTTTGTTGGCGGGTGTCAGGCGGTCATTTTTCAGACGCTCGGGCTGTAGCTCGAGCGATGACGGACTACACCGCTTTCTCTTGGCCGCGCATTATATCTACACCACTCGCGGGGTCCAATACAAACGTTTGTTTGAATTTGCCGCAGGCCAGTAAAATCAAAGAAGCGCGGCTTGAAGCTGACCGGTTTGCCGTATTGACCGGATTGGGCGTTACGGTCAAGATACGAGCGGTTTTGCGCTCGCCGTAGGCTGACCGCAGGATGCAGGAGCACCCCTAAAAACCAGGCGAAAAGCAGGGCAGTTACGCCACAACCCGCTTTGTAGTGGAGTTTACACGCCACGACAAATAATGACCCACGGGTTTTGCAACTGACAGGCCGAAACGAGACTGCTGGGTCAGGGTTAAATTCGTCCACCTGTGATCGTTTTTAGAGGTGCCCTTGTACCCACGCGCAATCGCCGGGTTTGCCCCAGGCGACATTCTTTTCACCGGAGAGTAACGAGGAATCCATGAAGGTTCTTGTAGCTGTCAAACGAGTGGTCGACTATAACGTCAAGGTTCGCGTCAAGGCGGACAACTCCGGCGTCGACCTTGCTAACGTCAAGATGTCCATGAACCCCTTCTGCGAAATTGCCGTAGAAGAAGCCGTGCGCCTGAAAGAGAAGGGCGTTGCGAGCGAGATCGTCGTCGTTACCGTCGGCCCGGCCACTGCCCAGGAGCAACTGCGTACTGCCCTGGCACTGGGTGCCGACCGCGCCATCCTGGTCGAATCGGCTGAAGAGCTGACTTCGCTGGCTGTGGCCAAGCTGCTCAAGGCAGTGGTCGACAAAGAACAACCGCAGCTGGTGATCCTTGGCAAGCAAGCCATCGACAGCGACAACAACCAGACCGGCCAGATGCTGGCTGCACTGAGCGGTTACGCCCAGGGCACCTTCGCCTCCAAGGTCGAGGTTGCTGGCGACAAGGTCAACGTTACCCGTGAAATCGACGGCGGCCTGCAGACCGTTGCGCTGAACCTGCCAGCCATCGTCACCACCGACCTGCGCCTGAACGAGCCGCGCTACGCGTCGCTGCCGAACATCATGAAGGCCAAGAAGAAGCCGCTGGAGACCGTTACTCCAGACGCGCTGGGCGTTTCCACCGCCTCTACCAACAAGACCCTGAAAGTCGAAGCGCCGGCTGCCCGCAGCGCCGGTATCAAGGTCAAGTCGGTTGCTGAACTGGTCGAGAAACTGAAGAACGAGGCGAAGGTAATCTAAATGACTATCCTGGTTATCGCTGAACACGAAAACGGTGCCGTTGCCCCGGCCACCCTGAACACTGTTGCTGCTGCCGCCAAGATCGGTGGCGACATCCATGTGCTGGTCGCAGGCCAGAACGTCGGTGGCGTCGCTGAAGCCGCGGCCAAGATCGCTGGCGTTGCCAAGGTCCTGGTTGCCGACAACGCCGCCTACGCTCACCAGCTGCCAGAAAACGTCGCGCCGCTGGTAGCCGAGCTGGGCAAGGGCTACAGCCACGTGCTGGCTCCTGCCACCTCCAACGGCAAGAACATCCTGCCGCGCGTTGCCGCGCTGCTGGACGTCGACCAGATTTCCGAGATCATCTCGGTTGAATCGGCTGACACCTTCAAGCGTCCGATCTACGCCGGTAACGCCATTGCCACCGTGCAATCGAACGCTGCCGTCAAAGTCATCACCGTCCGTGCCACCGGCTTTGACGCCGTTGCCGCCGAAGGTGGTTCGGCTGCCGTTGAAGCTGTCGCTGCTGCCCACGACGCAGGCAAATCGGCCTTCGTTGGCGAAGAGCTGGCCAAGTCCGACCGCCCTGAGCTGACCGCTGCCAAGATCGTCGTTTCCGGCGGTCGCGGCATGCAGAACGGTGATAACTTCAAGCACCTGTACGCCCTGGCCGACAAGCTCGGCGCTGCCGTAGGTGCTTCGCGCGCTGCGGTCGACGCAGGTTTCGTACCCAACGACATGCAGGTCGGTCAGACCGGCAAGATCGTTGCACCACAGCTGTACATCGCCGTCGGTATTTCCGGCGCGATCCAGCACCTGGCCGGCATGAAAGACTCCAAAGTGATCGTTGCGATCAACAAGGACGAAGAAGCGCCGATCTTCCAGGTGGCCGACTACGGCCTGGTGGCTGACCTGTTCGAA
This sequence comes from Pseudomonas sp. B21-009, assembly GCF_024749345.1. Taxonomy (NCBI): domain Bacteria; kingdom Pseudomonadati; phylum Pseudomonadota; class Gammaproteobacteria; order Pseudomonadales; family Pseudomonadaceae; genus Pseudomonas; species Pseudomonas sp. B21-009. Next base: position 1,849,138 of record NZ_CP087199.1, read on the forward strand.
GCCATCCCTGAGCTGGAGAAGCTGGTTTAATCCAGTCGCTTCACTTATAAAAGAGCCCGGTCCGTTCGGGCTGTGCAGGCCTGCCTTGCACAGCCCGGCAGATCGGGCTTTTTCATTCTGGCTAGAAAGTTGGGGAGTGGTTGCATGGGATGGCGTGGCCGGATAAACACGGCGCTGATGTTCGCTGCGGTGCTGATGCCGTTGCAAGCGTGGGCGGTGGGCAAGTGCGAGCGGCTGGTGGCCACCGGCAGCCCCGATGCGCCGCCGTACTCGTGGCGCGATCCGCAAGATCCCAGGCACCTGATGGGCGCCAACGTCGACCTGTTCAGGCAGGTAGCCAGCGAGCTGGGCCTGAAGGTTGAAGTCCTCGACAGCGGCAGCCGCAGCCAGGCCCTGGAAGAGGTGCGCAGCGGTCGCGTCGACTTGCTGATCGATTCACCCTTCGCGGTGGCCGAGCTGACTACGGTCGACTTCGTCCATCCCTCGCTGCTGAGCAACGAATACGTGGTGTGGACTCGCCACGATTCGCCGCTGGTCTATAACACCCTGGCCGATTTGCACGAGCATCGCGGCAGCGTCTCGGAAAAAGCGCGCATGACCCCGGAATTTGCTGCCTACGCCAAGAGCCAGTTGCAGCTGGCACCTTCGCAGAATCTGACCCAGGCCTTCCAGAAGTTGCTGCTCGGTCAGGTCGACTATGTGCTGGCCGGGCGCTACGCCGGGATGGCGATGGTTCAGGCCCTGGGCATGAACAACGAGCTGATTGCCCGCGGTTTGCCTCTGGATCGCCCGGGCCTGTACCTGGCGCTGTCGCATAATTCGGCATGCAATGACGCCTGGTTGCGCGGACAACTGGCAAAAAAGCTGACAGAATTGCCGGCCTCCGGCGTGTCCCAGGCGGTGCTGCAACGTAATGTCGAACGCTGGAAAGCGCAGATGCAGGCGCCGCTGGATGCCCCTAAACAGTAGGAAGATTGCGTGAGAACTCATCCATTATTCGCCGCTCTGGCACTGCTGGCCCTGGCCGGATGTGCCAATGACCCGGCCCCGAATGAACAGTTGCGCCTGTCCGAGCAGGCACTGGAGCAGGCCAAGGCGGTGGGTGCCACCGACGAAGTGGCAGAGCTGAAGCAGGCCGAAGAAAAACTGGCTCGGGCCCGAGTCAACATGACCAGCGAATCCTACCGTGACGCGCGCATGCGCGCCGAGCAGGCCGAGCTGGACGCGCGCCTGGCCGAGGCGCGGGTGCTGACGGTCAAGAGCAAGGAGCAGCTGGACTTGCTGCAATCGCGGGTCAATCGCCTGCGTAAACAGTTGGGGGAGCAGCGGTGAGTTCGATCAAACCATTGGCAGCACTGTTGTTGGTCGGTGTGGTCGGCCTGCAGGGCTGCGCCAGCCAGCGCAGCGAGACGGCGCTGGACGAGGCCACGGCCAAGTTCCAGACGGTCAAGGACGATTCCAACGTTTTGCGCAGCGCGCCGCGTGACGTGATTCGTGCCGGTGAATCGCTGGCCCGTGCCGAGCGCCTGTCCAGTTATCTGGGGACCGGCGCCGATGTGCGCCATTACGCCTACCTGAGCCAGCGCTACAGCGATATTGCCCGCGAGCACAGCAATCTGGTGCTCAACCAGGAACGCCTGGCCAAGCTTGAGCTTGAGCGTCAGCGCCTGCAGCTGGCGTTGCGTGAGGCCAAGCTTGCCAGCGTGCAGCAGCAGGGCAAATGGCTGGAAGCGCAGATCGTCAGCCTGGCCACCGAGCAGAGCGACCGTGGCTTGGTGATGACCCTGGGCGACGTGCTGTTCGACACCGGGCATGCGGAGCTTAAAAACTCGGCCAGCCGCACGGTGCTCAAGCTGGTGCAGTTCCTCCAGCTCAACCCCAAGCGCATTATCCGTATCGAGGGTTATACCGACAGCACGGGCGCGCCTGAGGATAACCTCAAATTGTCCCGGGATCGGGCTCAGGCGGTAGCCGATATGCTGATCGACCTGGGTGTCGATGAAAAGCGCATCGAGGTCGAGGGCTATGGCGACCAGTATCCGGTCGAGGCCAATGCCTCGGAGCGGGGCAGGGCGCAGAACCGTCGGGTCGAGATCGTCTTTTCCGACGACAAGGGCAAGCTTGGCGCGGCGCGCTGAGTAATGGATGAAGAAACCCGGTGAGTGTTCCTCTCCGGGTTTTTTATGACTCTGCAGGGGCTTGGGTTGGGTTTTTGAAGCTGCGGGCTTATCCATTCGGTGCGGTGCGGCTGCCGGCCCCTTCCGCCTTTACGGCGGCCTACTTTTCTCTTGGGAAGAAGTAGGCAAAACCGCTTGCTCCTGCATACGGCCCTACGCTGCGCTTCGGGTCCCCTCGCTACGGCACCTTCCGGGGCATCGCGGCCTACGACTTGCTACGCCAAGTCTACGTCTCGCGTCTTCGGCTGACGCCGAAGGTGCTGCGCACCGCCCCTACAGGCACCTACGCTCGGCCTCCTGAAGTCGCTTTTCGCGGCGCCTGGAAGTACGTGCATGAACATCAAGATCAAGACCAAACAAGTTGGTGCTCGTTTTATCAGCGGGCTTGTCCCGCCCCTGCGTAAGCCTGGCTGCGCCGACATCTGCTTTCGCAGATACGCCAGTGCAGGTGCCGCCCGTAACTTCGCGACTTCAAGAGGCTGAGCGTAGGTGTCTGGAGGGGGGGCGGGTGCGCAGCACCCTTCGGCCTAGGCCGAAGTCTTGAGACGTAGACTTGGCGGAGCAAGTCGTAGGCCGCGATGCCCCTGGAAGGCACCGTAGCGAGGGAACCCGGAGCGGAGCGTAGGGCCGTATGCTGGAGCGAGCGGTTTTGGTTCCTTTTGCCAAGAACAAAAGGGACCCGCCGTAAGGGCGGAAGGGGCCAGCAGCCGCGCCCCAGCGAATGGATAAGCTCGCAGAAAATGATAATCGCCCCCTCTGTCACACAACTGTATTGTCGACTATTCTGCAATCTGTCCCAGTACACTTCGCAACTGTTCCGGTATTCTTGGCCGAAAACAGCCGTACAAAAACAACTACATTGCCTGCGTGTCGAGAACTGATCATGACCAACCTGTTGCTCTACCAGCGCATCGCCCAGCAACTGGCCGAAGATATTCGCCGCGGTGTGTACCAGCCAGGTGAGCGGGTGCCGTCGGTGCGCAAGATGAGCTCGCAGCTCAATGTCAGCCATGCCACGGTGCTGCAGGCCTATGCCAATCTCGAAGACCAGGGCTTGATTCGCGCGCGGCCGCAGTCCGGCTATTACGTGCACCAGACCCCTGCGTTGACCGCACAGACGCCGGATATCGCCCGGGTCGAGCGCCCGGGGCTGGTCACGCGCAGCAGTATCATCCAGCAGGTATTGACCGAAGCCCGGCGCGACGGGGTGTTTCCCTTTGGCGCGGCGGTGCCGCATGTCGACTATTTGCCGGTGCGCGCGTTGCACCAGCAATTGGCCAAGGTCACCCGCTTTCATAGCCCGCGGGCGTTCAGCTACATGTTCAGCCCGGGTTTCGAGCCGTTGCGCCGGCAGATCGCCATTCGCATGCGCGATGCCGGCGTGGTGGTCGACCCCAGCGAAGTGGTAGTCACCCATGGCTGCGTCGATGCCCTGCAGATGTCGTTGCGGGTGCTGACCCGGCCGGGCGACCTGATCGCCGCCGAATCACCGACCTACTACGGTTTGCTGCAACTGGCCGACCTGCTTGGCCTGAAAGTCATCGAGATCCCCAGCGATCCATCCACCGGCATCAGTCTTGAGGCGTTACAGCTGGCGGCCAACCAGTGGTCGATCAAGGCCCTGGTGTTGACCGCGCGCCTGAGCAATCCGCTGGGCGGCACCATTCCGGAAGATCGCCAGAAGCAGCTGTTGCGCCTGGCGTCGGATTTCGACATCCAGATCATCGAAGACGATATCTATGGCGAGCTGATGTTCGAGCAGGGCAAGACCAAGGCGCTCAAGGCCTTCGACCGGCTCGGGCGGGTGATCTATTGCTCAAGCTTTTCCAAGACCTTGTCGCCCGGTGTGCGTATCGGCTGGATGGTTGCCGGCAAGTACCAGGCGGAAATCCAGCGCTTGCAGACCTTTACCACCCACTCGGCCTGCAGCGTGACGCAGATGGGGGTGGCTTCCTACCTGGAGAACGGTGGTTACGACCGGCATCTGCGTTTCATCCGCCAGGAATATCGGAAAAATCTCAGCGCCTACCAGCTGGCGGTGCAACAGCATTTCCCGGAAGGTACGCAGATGACCCGGCCCACCGGCGGTTTCATTCTCTGGGTGAGCCTGCCGGGCCGGGTCAATACCCAGGAATTGCACGTGCGTGCGCTGCAGCAGGGCATCAGTATCGCCCCAGGGTTGATCTTCAGTAACACCGAGCAATTCAACCACTGCATTCGTCTGAACTGCGGCATCCCGTGGAATCGTGAGGCGGAGCGGGCGGTGATGACCCTGGGCATGCTCGCCAGCCAGTTGTGCCAGGAATCGGCCTCGGGCGCTTTTTTCTAGACTTGCCAGTCGTGTCAGGAACGGGGAGCATAAGCATTTTTAGGGATAATCGTCGGTGCCTATGAAAGCGTTGCGTTGTATCGGGCTGTCCCTGTGTTTGCTCGGTGGCTTGGCTTGCACCTGGGCAGCAGTGGCCGAAACCGCACCGGCCGGCAAAACTTCCACTAGCAAAAGCGCCAAGCCTGCAGCCAAGCCAAAGCAGGCAAAAGCGCCGCCGGTGCGTAAAAAGGCAAGCACCAAAGCCACCCAGCGCAGCGCACGCAAAAATGCCAAGGCGGCGCCCGCGCCACTGCCCAAGACCAAGACCAAGCTCGACCTGAGCCTGCCCTCGGGCATGGTCAAGGAGCTCAAGCCCGATACCCAGGAGCAGGCACCTTTGCCTAAGCCATTGCTGCCCTACCTGTTTGGTGAGAAACCGCCTTCCGACAGCCCGTTTCAGCTCAATGGCCGGCTGATCAGCAACGAAATGCAGCTGCAACTGCGTAACGACAGTCGCAAGGATGTCGAAGGCGCGGCGATCGAGTTCGAGTTCAAGCAGTAGGGCGAAACTGACTGTCCAGTCACCCCTTTCAGGTTGATATTTCATCCTGCGAGCAATTTCAAACGCCTGTTTAAGCGGTTACTATCCGGGTTCATTCATCATTTGTTACTCCGAGGATTCTGTTGTCATGAATTGCCGTGAAGGTTGTGGCGCCTGCTGCATTGCGCCCTCCATCAGCTCGCCGATACCGGGGATGCCCAAGGGCAAGCCTGCCGGTGAGCGCTGCCTGCACCTGTCGGTTGCCAATCTCTGTGGCTTGTTCGGCAAGCCAGAGCGTCCGTCGGTGTGCGGTGGTTTCAAGGCAGAGGCCGATATCTGCGGCAACGACCGCGACGAGGCGATCAGGATCCTGGGGTGGCTGGAGCAAATGACGGCAGCTTGAAACGCGGATCTTCGACAATAAGGAACAAAAGCATGGGATCGTTTAAGCACATGGCACTGGTGTTGGGTCTGGGAGCGGCGCTGGTGCCCCTGGCGCATGCCGAGGACTGGAAGCAGGCCAAGAACGAAGACGGAATCAAGATCGATCTCAGTGAGGTTGCCGGTTCCGACTACAAGGCCTATCGCGGCGTTACCTTTATCAAGGCGCCACTGGCCAGGGTCAGGGCCCTGCAGGAAGACGTTGTCGGGGCCTGCGCCTGGATTCATGAGTGCAAGACGCAAAAGCTGCTGAAAACCGAAGGTGATCAGAGCTGGACCTACACTCAGTTCAATACCCCGTGGCCGGTCACTGCGCGTGATTCGGTCATGCATGTCACCACTACCGTAGCGGCTGATGGCAGCCTGATCCGCAAGCTTCAAGGCGTGCCCACGTACCTGCCGGAAGAGAAGGGCTTCGTGCGGGTGGCCAAGGTTGATGGGTTCTGGAAGCTGCAGCCAAAAGACGGCGGCACCGAAGTGACTTACCAGGTGCACACCGAGCCGGGCGGCAGCGTGCCGTCGATGGTGGCGAACAAGTTTGTGGTCGATGCGCCGTTCAATACCTTGAAGGCGTTGAAAGAGCGGGCCGAGAAGCCGTAAGTACAGTTGCATCAGTTGGCGGGCTTGAGGCAACTGTTGGGCAGTCGCGGGGCAAGCCCGCTCCCACAGAACCGCAGCCCGCGATGAGAGCGCAATAAAAAAGGCTGCCCGAGGGCAGCCTTTTTTCGTGTTCGGCCCAAAGGCTTACTTGCGGTCTTCCAGTTTGACGATGTCGCGCGACTCGTAGCCGGTGTACAGCTGGCGAGGGCGGCCGATCTTGTAAGGGCTGGAGAGCATTTCTTTCCAGTGCGAAATCCAGCCGACGGTCCGCGCCAGGGCGAAGATCACGGTGAACATGCTGGTTGGAATGCCGATCGCCTTGAGGATGATCCCCGAGTAGAAGTCGACGTTCGGGTACAGCGAGCGCTCGATGAAGTAAGGATCGGTGAGGGCGATCTCTTCCAGGCGCATGGCCAGTTCCAGCTGCGGGTCGTTCTTGATGCCCAGCTCGCGCAGGACTTCGTCGCAGGTCTGTTTCATCACGGTGGCGCGCGGGTCGCGGTTTTTGTAAACGCGGTGACCGAAGCCCATCAGCTTGAACGGATCGTTCTTGTCCTTGGCCTTGGCGATGAATTTGTCGATGTTCGAAACATCGCCGATTTCATCGAGCATGGTCAGTACCGCTTCGTTGGCGCCGCCGTGGGCAGGGCCCCACAGTGCAGCGATGCCGGCAGCGATACAGGCGAACGGGTTGGCACCCGAAGAGCCGGCCAGACGGACGGTGGAGGTCGATGCGTTCTGCTCGTGGTCGGCGTGGAGGATGAAGATCCGGTCCATTGCCTTGGCCAGTACCGGGCTGATCGGTTTGATCTCGCACGGGGTGTTGAACATCATGTGCAGGAAGTTTTCCGCGTACGACAGGTCATTGCGCGGATACATCATGGGCTGGCCCATGGAGTACTTGTACACCATCGCTGCCAGGGTCGGCATCTTGGCGACCAGGCGGACCGCGGAGATTTCGCGGTGCTGCGGGTTATTGATGTCCAGCGAGTCATGGTAGAACGCCGACAGGGCGCCAACCACGCCGCACATGACGGCCATCGGGTGGGCGTCGCGGCGGAAGCCGTTGAAGAAGGACTTCAACTGCTCGTGAACCATGGTGTGGTTCTTCACGGTGCTGACGAACTGAGCCTTCTGCTCGGCATTCGGCAGTTCGCCGTTGAGCAGCAGGTAGCAAGTCTCGAGGTAGTCGGATTTTTCGGCCAGTTGCTCGATCGGATAGCCGCGGTGCAGCAGGATACCCTTGTCGCCGTCGATATAAGTGATCTTCGACTCGCAGGATGCGGTCGCCATGAAACCAGGGTCGAAAGTGAAGTGACCCGTGGCCCCCAACCCTCTAACGTCGATAACATCGGGACCAACGGTGCCGGTTAAAATGGGCAGCTCGACGGGGGCTGCGCCCTCGATGACCAACTGCGCTTTTTTGTCAGCCATGTGGCCTCCTATTAATGCTTGAAATCATCAGACAGACCCCCCACGCAGGGCCCGCACCACTATAGTGAGATAAATTCGAATGTCAATTTGCCTAAAGCACGGTTGTAAAGGGCTTTGGGCGCTGTTTTTCCTCGAAATTACCGCCCGTTTACGCCTTTTGTTCGCTAAAGGCAATGCGCTATTTGGGCTAGGTGTCTGCGTTGTCATTAGTAGCCTAACTGTCTATAATCGGCCCCCGACCGCCAGGGGCTTGCAAGCCCGTGTTGCTGGGGTCGTCACTCCCTGGGTGGTGGGTACCTGACCAGTACACTTACCAACAACTTTGCCCTGCTTGCTAGGGGCTCTTCAGTGTGAAAAAAGCCGTGAAAAGCCAACGACCTGTAAACCTAGACCTAAGGACCATCAAACTCCCCATTACCGGCGTTACGTCATTTCTTCACCGTGTTTCCGGCATCATCCTCTTCCTCGGCCTTGGCTTCATGCTTTATGCATTGGGCAAATCCCTGGGTTCGGAGGAAGGTTTCGCCGAGGTGAAGGCATGCTTGACCAGTCCGCTGGCCAAGTTCGTGGCATGGGGCCTCCTGTCCGCCTTGCTGTATCACTTGGTAGCCGGTGTGCGCCACTTGATCATGGACATGGGCATCGGTGAAACGCTGGAAGGCGGCCGACTGGGCTCGAAAATTATCATCGCCGTTTCCGTGGTGGTGATTGTGCTGGCAGGAGTTTGGATATGGTAACCAACGTCACGAACCTCTCGCGTTCGGGCCTCTATGACTGGATGGCGCAGCGCGTTTCTGCGGTCGTTCTCGCGGCTTATTTCATTTTCCTGATCGGATACCTGGTCGCGCACCCGGGCATCGAGTTTGCCCAGTGGCACGCTCTGTTCTCCAACAACGCGATGCGTATTTTCAGTCTGCTGGCCCTTGTGGCCCTGGGCGCTCACGCCTGGGTCGGCATGTGGACCATTGCCACCGACTACCTGACGCCGATGGCGCTGGGCAAGTCGGCGACTGCCGTACGTTTCCTGTTCCAGGCGGTATGTGGTGTCGCGATGTTCGCGTACTTCGTCTGGGGTGTGCAGATTCTCTGGGGTATCTGATTCATGGCTAACATTCCTACGATTTCATTCGACGCCATCATCATTGGTGGCGGCGGTGCCGGCATGCGCGCAGCGCTGCAGCTGGCTCAGGGCGGTCACAAGACTGCCGTGATCACCAAGGTCTTCCCGACCCGTTCGCACACTGTATCGGCCCAGGGTGGCATCACCTGCGCCATCGCTTCGGCCGACCCGAACGATGACTGGCGCTGGCACATGTACGATACCGTCAAGGGTTCCGACTATATCGGTGACCAGGACGCTATCGAATACATGTGTCAGGAAGGTCCTGCTGCCGTGTTCGAGCTGGACCACATGGGTCTGCCGTTCTCGCGTACCGAGCAAGGCCGTATCTACCAGCGCCCGTTCGGCGGTCAGTCCAAGGACTTCGGTAAAGGTGGCCAGGCCGCCCGTACCTGCGCCGCTTCCGACCGTACCGGTCACGCGCTGCTGCACACCCTGTACCAGGGCAACCTGAAAGCAGGCACCACCTTCCTCAACGAGTACTACGCCGTTGACCTGGTGAAGAACCAGGAAGGTGCGTTCGTCGGTGTGATCGCCATCTGCATCGAAACCGGCGAAACCCTGTACATCAAAGCCAAGGCCACCGTTCTGGCCACCGGCGGTGCAGGCCGTATCTACTCCTCCACCACCAACGCCCTGATCAATACCGGTGACGGTATCGGCATGGCTCTGCGTGCAGGCGTTCCGGTGCAGGACATCGAGATGTGGCAGTTCCACCCGACCGGCATCGCCGGCGCTGGTGTACTGGTCACCGAAGGTTGCCGCGGTGAAGGCGGTTACCTGATCAACAAGCATGGCGAGCGTTTCATGGAACGTTATGCGCCTAACGCCAAAGACCTCGCCGGTCGTGACGTTGTGGCCCGTTCCATGGTTAAAGAGATCATCGCCGGCAACGGCTGTGGCCCTAACGGCGACCACGTGATGCTCAAGCTTGACCACCTGGGTGAAGAAGTACTGCACAGCCGCCTGCCAGGCATCTGCGAGCTGTCCAAGACCTTCGCTCACGTTGACCCTGTGGTCGCGCCGGTTCCTGTTGTGCCAACCTGCCACTACATGATGGGCGGCGTTGCCACCAACATCCATGGCCAGGCCATGACCCAGGACGCCGATGGCGTCGACCACATCATCCCGGGCCTGTTCGCGGTCGGTGAAGTGGCGTGCGTATCGGTTCACGGTGCCAACCGCCTGGGCGGCAACTCGCTGCTCGACCTGGTGGTCTTCGGTCGCGCCGCCGGCCTGCACCTGGAAAAAGCACTGAGCGACGGTATCGAATACCTCGACGCCAGCGACACCGACATCGATGTTGCCCTGAGCCGTCTGAACAAGCTCAACGAGCGCAACACCGGCGAAGACGTGGCTACCCTGCGTCGCGAACTGCAAAGCTGCATGCAGAACTACTTCGGTGTATTCCGTACCGGCGAATACATGCAGAAGGGTATCGAGCAACTGGCTGGCCTGCGCGAGCGTATCGCCAACGTCAAGATCAACGACAAGTCCCAGGCCTTCAACACCGCGCGTATCGAAGCGCTGGAGCTGCAGAACCTGCTGGAAGTCGCTGAAGCCACTGCCATCGCTGCAGAAGTCCGTAAAGAGTCCCGCGGCGCTCACGCCCGTGAAGACTTCGAAGACCGTGACGACGAAAACTGGCTGTGCCACACCCTGTACTTCCCGGGTGAGAAGCGCGTCGCCAAGCGCGCCGTCAACTTCGCGCCGAAAACCGTTCCGGCGTTCGAGCCTAAAGTCCGGACTTACTAAGGGTGGCCACAATGTTGCAAGTCGAAGTTTATCGTTACAACCCCGATACCGACTCGGCACCCAAGATGCAGGTGTTCCAGGTCGATACCGGCGGCAAGGACCTGATGGTTCTCGATGTCTTGGCACTGATCAAGGAACAGGACGAAGGTTTCTCGTATCGTCGTTCCTGCCGTGAAGGTGTTTGCGGTTCCGATGGCATGAACATCAACGGCAAGAACGGCCTGGCCTGCATCACGCCGCTGTCGGCCGTGGTCAAGCGCAACAAGCTGATCGTTCGCCCGTTGCCTGGATTGCCGGTCATTCGTGACCTGGTCGTCGATATGAGCATCTTCTACAAACAGTACGAGAAGGTGAAGCCATTCCTGCAGAACGATACGCCGGCTCCGGCCATCGAGCGTCTGCAGTCGCCGGAAGAACGCGAAAAGCTGGACGGCCTGTACGAGTGCATTCTGTGCGCTTGCTGCTCGACTTCCTGCCCGTCGTTCTGGTGGAACCCGGACAAGTTCCTCGGTCCAGCTGCACTGCTGCAGGCCTATCGTTTCCTGGCCGACAGCCGTGACACCAAGACCCAGGAGCGTCTGGCTTCGCTGGATGACCCGTTCAGCGTGTTCCGTTGCCGCGGCATCATGAACTGCGTAAACGTTTGCCCTAAAGGTCTGAACCCGACCAAGGCCATCGGTCACGTACGTAACATGCTGCTGCAAAGCGGTACCTGATTTTAAAAGTGTTGTACCCGTAGTACGCCAAGGTGCGGGCCCTTGCCCGCACCAAGGTGAAACCCGAGCTAGGGCCCACAAAGCCCAAGCTTTTACCTATGAAGATATGAGACCAGCAGGGGCTTCCGGGCTGGTACCCGGAAAATCTGTAGGATCCTTGGTGGCTTGGTTGGGTCGCTGCATTAGGACTTTTCCAGGCGTGCTGTGGCTCTTGCCGATCCGTCCCCTAACCGAGGGTGACCAAGCATGCAAGAAAGCGTGATGCAGCGCATGTGGGATAGCGCCCACCTTTCAGGTGGTAACGCTGCATATGTGGAAGAGCTCTACGAGCTTTACCTGCACGACCCTAACGCTGTGCCAGAAGAGTGGCGCACTTACTTCCAGAAGTTGCCCGCCGAAGGCAGCACCGCTACCGATGTATCGCACTCTACAATCCGCGACCATTTCGTACTGCTGGCAAAGAACCAGCGCCGCGCCCAACCGGTTTCCGCCGGGAGCGTGAGCAGTGAACACGAGAAGAAGCAGGTTGAAGTTCTGCGACTGATCCAGGCCTACCGTATGCGCGGCCACCAAGCCGCTAAGCTCGACCCCCTGGGGTTGTGGCAGCGCCCTGCGCCAGTAGACCTGTCGATCAATCATTACGGCTTGACCAATGCCGATCTTGATACGACCTTCCGTGCCGGCGACCTGTTCATCGGCAAAGAGGAAGCGAGCCTACGCGAAATCTTCGACGCTTTGCAGCAGACATATTGCCGCACCATTGGCGCCGAATTCACCCACATCGTCGACTCCGAGCAGCGCAGCTGGTTCCAGCAGCGTCTGGAGAGCGTGCGTGGGCGTCCAGTCTTCTCCGCGGATATTCAGAGCCACCTGCTCGAGCGCGTCACCGCCGCCGAGGGTCTGGAAAAATACCTGGGTACCAAATACCCGGGCACCAAGCGTTTCGGCCTGGAAGGCGGCGAAAGCCTGATTCCGATGCTGGACGAGCTGATTCAACGCTCCGGTTCCTACGGCACCAAGGAAGTTGTCATCGGCATGGCTCACCGTGGCCGTCTGAACGTCCTGGTCAACACCTTCGGCAAGAACCCGCGCGACCTGTTCGACGAGTTCGAAGGCAAGAAGAAGGTCGAGCTGGGCTCCGGTGACGTCAAATACCACCAGGGCTTCTCGTCCAACGTGATGACCGCCGGTGGCGAAGTTCACCTGGCCATGGCGTTCAACCCTTCGCACCTGGAGATCGTCTCGCCAGTGGTTGAAGGTTCGGTACGTGCCCGTCAGGACCGTCGCAACGACACCGTTGGCGACAAGGTACTGCCGATTTCCATCCACGGTGACGCGGCATTCGCCGGTCAAGGCGTGGTCATGGAAACCTTCCAGATGTCGCAGACCCGCGGTTTCAAGACCGGCGGTACCGTGCACATCGTGATCAACAACCAGGTTGGTTTCACCATCAGCAACCCGCTGGACTCGCGTTCCACCGAGTACGCCACCGACGTCGCCAAGATGATTCAGGCGCCGATCCTGCACGTCAACGGTGATGATCCGGAAGCGGTGCTGTTCGTGACCCAGCTGGCGGTCGATTACCGCATGCAGTTCAAGCGTGACGTGGTCATCGACCTGGTCTGCTACCGTCGTCGCGGCCACAACGAGGCCGACGAGCCGAACGGCACCCAGCCGCTGATGTACCAGCAGATCGCCAAGCAGCGCACCACCCGCGAACTCTACGCCGAAGCCCTGACCCAGTCGGGCCGTCTTGACGCCGAGCGCGTCCAGGCCAAGGTCGACGAGTACCGCAACGCGCTGGATAACGGCCTGCACGTAGTAAAAAGCCTGGTTAAAGAGCCGAACAAAGAGCTGTTCGTCGACTGGCGTCCGTACCTGGGTCACACCTGGACCGCGCGTCACGACACCCGCTTCGATCTGAAGACCCTGCAGGAACTGTCGGCCAAGCTGCTGGAGCTGCCGGAAGGTTTCGTGGTTCAGCGTCAGGTTTCGAAGATCTACGAAGATCGCCAGAAGATGCAGGCCGGTGGCTTGCCGATCAACTGGGGCTACGCCGAAACCATGGCCTACGCGACCTTGCTGTTTGAAGGTCATCCGATCCGCATGACGGGTCAGGATATCGGTCGCGGCACTTTCTCGCACCGCCACGCGGTACTGCACAACCAGAAAGACGCCAGCACCTACCTGCCACTGCAGAACCTGTACGCCGGTCAGCCTAAGTTCGACCTGTACGACTCCTTCCTCTCGGAAGAAGCGGTACTGGCCTTCGAATACGGCTACTCCACCACCACGCCGAACGCGCTGGTGATCTGGGAAGCCCAGTTCGGCGACTTCGCCAACGGTGCCCAGGTGGTTGTCGACCAGTTCATCACCAGCGGCGAGCACAAGTGGGGCCGTCTGTGCGGTCTGACCATGCTGCTGCCACACGGTTATGAAGGGCAGGGGCCTGAGCACTCCTCGGCACGTCTGGAGCGTTACCTGCAGCTGTGCGCCGAGCACAACGTCCAGGTTTGCGTACCGACCACGCCGGCTCAGATCTACCACCTGCTGCGTCGTCAGGTCATCCGTCCGCTGCGCAAGCCGCTGATCGTGCTGACACCTAAGTCGCTGCTGCGCCACAAGCTGGCCATCTCGACCCTGGAAGAACTGGCCGAAGGCTCGTTCCAGACCGTGATCCCGGAAATCGATACCCTCGATCCGAAGAACGTCACGCGCCTGGTCCTGTGCAGCGGCAAGGTCTACTACGATCTGCTGGAAAAACGCCGTGCCGAAGGCCGCGAAGATATCGCCATCGTGCGTATCGAGCAGCTGTATCCGTTCCCTGAAGACGACCTGGTCGAAATCCTCGCGCCGTACACCAATCTCAAAGATGTGGTGTGGTGCCAGGAAGAGCCAATGAACCAGGGTGCCTGGTACAGCAGCCAACACCACATGCGTCGCATTCTGACCCGTCACAACAAGGACCTGGTCCTCGAGTACGCCGGTCGTGATGCCTCGGCAGCACCTGCTTGTGGTTACGCTTCGATGCACGCCGAGCAGCAGGAAAAACTGCTGCAAGATGCCTTCACCGTTTAATGCCATCGCGCACCAGAAACCGAATTTAAGGAACCACTGATAATGGCTATCGAGATCAAAGCCCCTACTTTCCCGGAATCGGTTGCCGATGGCACCGTTGCCACCTGGCACAAGCAACCGGGCGAAGCGGTCAAGCGTGACGAGCTGATCGTCGACATCGAAACCGACAAGGTTGTCCTGGAAGTACTGGCTACCGCTGACGGCGTGCTGGGCGCTATCGTCAAGGGCGAGGGCGAGACCGTCCTGTCCGACGAAGTCCTGGGTTCGATCGAAGCAGGTGGTGTTGCTGCCGCGGCGCCTGCCGCTGCTGCCGCGCCTGCCGCCGCTGCTCCTGCTGCCGCTGCTGCTGGCGACGAAGACGCCATCGGCGCTCCGGCTGCCCGCAAGCTGGCCGAAGAAAACGGCATCGCCCTGAACAGCATCAAGGGCACCGGCAAAGACGGTCGCATCACCAAGGAAGACGTGGTTGCTGCCATCGAAGCGAAGAAATCCGCTCCGGCTGCCGCACCTGCCACCAAGCCAGCCGCTGCTGCCGCTGCCCCGGTCGTCGCCACTGGCGATCGCACCGAGAAGCGTGTACCGATGACTCGCGTACGTGCAACCGTTGCCAAGCGCCTGGTCGAAGCTCAGTCGAACATGGCCATGCTGACCACCTTCAACGAAGTCGACATGACCGAAGTCATGGCCCTGCGTTCGAAGTACAAGGACCTGTTCGAGAAGACTCACAACGGCGTACGCCTGGGCTTCATGTCGTTCTTCGTCAAGGCTGCCACCGAAGCGCTGAAACGCTTCCCGGCCGTCAACGCCTCGATCGACGGTTCCGACATCGTCTACCACGGTTATGCGGACATCGGCGTTGCCGTTTCCAGCGACCGCGGCCTGGTGGTACCGGTACTGCGTAACGCCGAGCAGATGAGCCTGGCTGAAATCGAGAACGGCATCGCCACCTTCGGCAAGAAAGCCCGTGACGGCAAACTGTCGATCGACGAAATGACCGGCGGTACCTTCACCATCACCAACGGTGGTACCTTTGGTTCGATGATGTCGACCCCGATCGTCAACCCGCCGCAGGCTGCGATCCTGGGCATGCACAACATCATCCAGCGTCCTATGGCTGTTAACGGTCAGGTCGTGATCCGCCCGATGATGTACCTGGCACTGTCCTACGACCACCGTCTGATCGACGGTAAAGAAGCCGTGACCTTCCTGGTGACCATCAAGAACCTGCTGGAAGACCCGGCTCGTCTGCTGCTGGATATCTGATTGAGCAGCTGCAAGCTGCAAGCTTCAAGCGGCAAGCCTGAACGGTTTGCGCTTGAGCTTGTGGCTTGCAGCTTATCGCTTGCAGCTTTAAAGAGGATTTTCTGAATGTCGCAAAAATTTGATGTGGTAGTGATTGGCGCAGGTCCTGGCGGCTACGTAGCTGCCATCAAGGCTGCGCAACTCGGTCTGAGCACTGCCTGTATCGAGAAGTACACTGACGGCGAAGGCAAGCTGGCCCTCGGCGGTACCTGCCTGAACGTGGGTTGCATTCCTTCCAAGGCGCTGCTGGACAGCTCCTGGAAGTACAAGGAAGCCAAAGAGAGCTTCAACGTCCACGGTATCTCCACTGGCGAAGTGAAGATGGACGTCGCCGCGATGGTTGGCCGCAAGGCTGGCATCGTCAAAAACCTGACCGGCGGTGTTGCCACCCTGTTCAAGGCCAACGGCGTCACCTCGATCCAGGGCCAC
The DNA here is from genome assembly GCF_024749345.1 of Pseudomonas sp. B21-009. Taxonomy (NCBI): domain Bacteria; kingdom Pseudomonadati; phylum Pseudomonadota; class Gammaproteobacteria; order Pseudomonadales; family Pseudomonadaceae; genus Pseudomonas; species Pseudomonas sp. B21-009. The sequence continues at coordinate 1,865,039 of NZ_CP087199.1, forward strand.
GGTAAACTGCTGGCTGGCAAGAAAGTCGAAGTCACCAAGGCTGACGGCACCACCGAAATCATCGAAGCCGAGAACGTCATCCTGGCTTCCGGTTCGCGTCCGATCGACATTCCACCGGCTCCGGTCGACCAGAACGTCATCGTCGATTCCACCGGCGCCCTGGAATTCCAAACCGTACCTAAGCGCCTGGGCGTGATCGGTGCTGGCGTGATCGGCCTGGAGCTGGGTTCGGTCTGGGCTCGCCTGGGCGCAGAAGTCACCGTCCTCGAAGCCCTGGACACCTTCCTGATGGCCGCTGACGCCGCTGTCTCCAAGGAAGCGCTGAAAACCCTGACCAAGCAAGGCCTGGACATCAAGCTGGGCGCTCGCGTGACCGGCTCGAAAGTCAACGGCGCTGAAGTCGAAGTGACCTACACCGACGCCAACGGCGAGCAGAAGATCACCTTCGACAAGCTGATCGTTGCGGTCGGCCGTCGTCCGGTGACCACCGATCTGCTGGCTGCCGACAGCGGCGTGACCATCGACGAGCGTGGTTTCATCTTCGTCGACGATCACTGCGCGACCAGCGTACCGGGCGTTTACGCCATCGGTGACGTGGTTCGTGGCATGATGCTGGCGCACAAGGCCTCGGAAGAGGGCATCATGGTCGTCGAGCGCATCAAGGGCCACAAAGCCCAGATGAACTACGACCTGATCCCGTCGGTTATCTACACCCACCCGGAAATCGCATGGGTCGGTAAAACCGAACAGACCTTGAAGGCCGAAGGCGTTGAGGTTAACGTGGGCACCTTCCCGTTCGCGGCCAGCGGCCGTGCGATGGCTGCCAACGACACCGGTGGTTTCGTCAAGGTCATCGCCGATGCCAAGACCGACCGCGTCCTGGGTGTACACGTGATTGGCCCATCGGCTGCCGAACTGGTGCAGCAGGGTGCAATCGCAATGGAATTCGGCACCAGCGCCGAAGACCTGGGCATGATGGTTTTCTCCCATCCGACCCTGTCCGAAGCGCTGCATGAAGCCGCGCTGGCTGTGAATGGCGGTGCCATTCACGTTGCCAACCGTAAGAAGCGTTAAACAATAAGAAACCACGGCGGGTGGCCCGTCGTGAGTCTTGCGTGCATGACTCACCGCGGAAAGTCCGCCGGACTCGAACTCCCGGAGCATACCGGGGGCAAGTGGTCACAGGTGGCGCGGCACTCCCATGGAGCGCAGCGCCGAAGCGCAGTACCTAACGAAGACGGTAAAAAGCATGAATCTTCACGAGTATCAGGGTAAGCAGCTGTTCGCTGAATACGGCCTGCCAGTTTCCAAGGGTTTCGCAGTCGACACCCCTGAAGCTGCCGCAGAAGCCTGCGACAAGATCGGTGGCACCGAGTGGGTTGTCAAAGCCCAGGTCCACGCCGGTGGTCGCGGTAAAGCGGGCGGCGTCAAGCTGGTTCGCAGCAAGGAAGACGCCAAGGCGTTCGCTGCGCAATGGTTGGGCAAGCGTCTGGTAACCTACCAGACCGACGCCAACGGTCAGCCAGTGACCAAGATCCTGGTCGAATCCTGCACTGACATCGCCAAAGAGCTGTACCTGGGCGCTGTAGTCGACCGTTCGAGCCGCCGTATCGTGTTCATGGCTTCCACCGAAGGTGGCGTGGACATCGAGAAAGTCGCTCACGAGACTCCTGAGAAGATCATCAAGGCTACTATCGATCCACTGGTTGGCGCTCAGCCATTCCAGGGTCGTGAACTGGCGTTCCAGCTGGGTCTGGAAGGCAAGCAAGTTGCTCAGTTCGCCAAGATTTTCGTAGGCCTGGCCAAGCTGTTCAAAGAACACGACCTGGCCCTGCTGGAAGTAAACCCGCTGGTCATCAAGGCCGACGGCGACCTGCACTGCCTCGATGCCAAGATCAACATCGACGCTAACGCCATGTACCGTCAGCCTAAGCTGAAAACCTTCCACGACCCGTCGCAAGACGATCCTCGTGAAGCCCACGCTGCCAGCTTCGAGCTGAACTACGTGGCCCTGGAAGGCAACATCGGCTGCATGGTCAACGGTGCCGGCCTGGCCATGGGTACCATGGACATCGTCAACCTGCACGGCGGCAAGCCAGCCAACTTCCTCGACGTAGGTGGTGGTGCTACCAAAGAGCGCGTTACCGAAGCCTTCAAGATCATTCTGTCCGACAGCAATGTCGCGGCCGTTCTGGTCAACATCTTCGGCGGCATCGTTCGTTGCGACATGATTGCCGAAGGCATCATCGGTGCTGTGAAAGAAGTCGGCGTCAAGGTACCGGTTGTTGTTCGCCTGGAAGGCAACAACGCTGAACTGGGTGCTAAAGTACTGGCAGAAAGCGGTTTGAACATCATTGCGGCAACCAGCCTGACCGACGCTGCTCAACAAGTTGTCAAAGCTGCGGAGGGCAAGTAATGAGCGTCCTGATCAATAAAGACACCAAAGTCATCTGCCAGGGCTTCACCGGCTCGCAAGGTACTTTCCACTCCGAGCAAGCCATCGCCTACGGCACCAAGATGGTCGGCGGCGTGACGCCAGGCAAGGGTGGCTCCACCCACCTGGGCCTGCCAGTGTTCAACACTGTGAAAGAAGCAGTAGAAGCTACCGGCGCTGATGCGTCGGTCATCTACGTTCCAGCTCCTTTCTGCAAGGACTCGATCCTGGAAGCTGCCTTCGGCGGCATCAAGCTGATCGTCTGCATCACCGAAGGCATTCCTACCCTGGACATGCTCGATGCCAAGGTCAAGTGCGACGAGCTGGGTGTTACCCTGATCGGCCCTAACTGCCCAGGCGTCATCACTCCGGGCGAGTGCAAGATCGGCATCATGCCAGGTCACATCCACTTGCCAGGCAAGGTCGGTATCGTTTCGCGTTCCGGCACCCTGACCTACGAAGCGGTCAAGCAGACCACTGACGCCGGTTTCGGTCAGTCCACCTGCGTCGGTATCGGTGGCGACCCGATCCCGGGCTCCAACTTCATCGACATCCTGAAGCTGTTCCAGGAAGACCCGAAGACCGAAGCGATCGTCATGATCGGCGAGATCGGCGGTTCGGCTGAAGAAGAAGCAGCTGCCTACATCAAGGCCAACGTCACCAAGCCTGTGGTTTCCTACATCGCTGGTGTTACCGCTCCTGCGGGCAAGCGTATGGGCCACGCTGGCGCCATCATCTCCGGCGGCAAAGGCACTGCGGACGAGAAATTCGCTGCGCTGCAGGACGCTGGTGTAAAAACCGTGCGTTCGCTGGCAGACATCGGCAAGGCCCTGGCCGAGCTGACTGGCTGGGAAGTGAAGAAGTAAGCACTGCCCGGTAAACAAGAAAGGCCACCTTCGGGTGGCCTTTTTTGTTTACCGGACAGCAGCGGCAAGGGGCAAGCTTCAAGCTGCAAGAGGGTATTGCGGCAAGCTTGCGGCTTGTAACTTGCTGCTTGAGGCTGTCGTGCAAGCGGCTTTTTTTGTTTACCGGGCAGCAGCGGCAAGGGGCAAGCTTCAAGCTGCAAGAGGGTATTGCGGCAAGCTTGCGGCTTGTAACTTGCTGCTTGAGGCTGTCGTGCAAGCGGCTTTTTTGTTTACCGGGCAGCAGCGGCAAGGAGCAAGCTTCAAGCTGCATGAGGGTATTGCGGCAAGCTTGCGGCTTGTAACTTGCCGCTTGAGGCTGTCGCGCAAGCGACACGCATATTCACACATCGGACAAGCAGCCCTGCAGCAGTGCGTTTCTGTGACAAATTCGTTAACCTATGCACTCATTTTGTGCCCGCTCCCCAAAAGGGAACGACACGCTAAACGGGTCTGGCTCATCCAGCCAGGCAGCATTTCCCTCACCCAAGGGGAAATCCCTCTCTAAATCCCGATTTCAGCAGTGTGGTATTTCCTTAATGAAAGTTTTAAAAGGCCAGGACATCCTGGCACTTGGTTTTATGACGTTCGCTTTGTTCGTCGGCGCGGGCAATATCATTTTCCCACCTATCGTCGGTCTGCAATCCGGTCCACACGTGTGGATGGCGGCGCTGGGTTTCCTGATCACTGCTGTGGGCCTGCCGGTTATCACTGTTGTCGCCCTGGCCAAGGTCGGCGGCGGCATGGATGCCCTGAGCAGCCCGATCGGCAAGGTCGCCGGCGGCCTGCTGGCGGCGGTGTGCTACCTGTCGGTAGGCCCGCTGTTCGCCACTCCGCGTACCGCCACCGTATCCTTCGAGGTGGGTGTTGCGCCGCTGACCGGTGAAAGCCCGCTGGCCCTGTTTATCTACAGCCTGGTGTACTTCCTGGTGGTGCTGGCGGTGTCCATGTACCCGGGCAAGTTGCTCGACACCGTCGGACGCTTCCTTGCGCCGCTGAAGATCATCGCCCTGGCCGCACTCGGCATCGCCGCGTTCATGCTGCCCGCCGGTGGTATCGGTGAGGCGCAGCCGGCCTACGTTGCCGCACCGTTCTCCCAGGGCTTCATCAATGGTTACCTGACCATGGATACCCTCGGCGCCCTGGTGTTCGGTATCGTCATCGTCAACGCCATCCGTTCGCGCGGTGTCGAATCGCCGCGGCTGATCACCCGCTATGCGATCATTGCCGGCCTGATCGCCGGGGTCGGCCTGGCCCTGGTGTACATCAGCCTGTTCCGCCTGGGTGCCGGCAGCCATGAAATCGCCGCCGGTGCCAGCAACGGTGCAGCGGTACTGCATGCCTATGTACAGCACACCTTCGGCTCGCTGGGCAGCGGCTTCCTGGCCGTGCTGATCGCCCTGGCCTGTCTGGTGACCGCCGTTGGCCTGACCTGCGCCTGTGCCGAGTATTTCAGCCAGGTACTGCCGCTGTCGTACCGCACCCTGGTGGTGATCCTTGCCGGCTTCTCGCTGCTGATCTCCAACCTCGGCCTGACCAAGCTGATCATGTTCTCGATTCCGGTGCTGACGGCTATCTACCCGCCGTGCATCGTGGTCGTAGGCCTGAGCTTCTGCAAAGAACTGTGGAATTCCGAGGTACGCATCCTCGCGCCGGTGATGCTGGTTTCGCTGCTGTTCGGCATGATCGATGCCATCAAGGGCACCGCCCTGGCCAGCGAACTGCCGGAAATCCTCGCCCACCTGCCGCTGAGCGAGCAGGGCCTGGCCTGGCTGGTGCCGTCGGTAGTGGCCCTGGGCGTTGCGGTGGTGTGTGACCGCATGCTTGGCAAGCCACGCGAAGTGCTGGCCTGAGAATTGGCCCTATGACGGACACCGGCCACAAGCCAACAGGGTGACCGTCACGGCAAATTCCGAGCCCCGTGTCCGCAAGGACGCGGGGCTTTTTCGTTTCTGCACGGCAGACGTGTCTTTTTCTGCGCTAAAGCGTCGAAAGCCGGTCAATGGGCTTTATTGTGCTCGAAACTTCAATCAGGACCTTGCATGAGCTTCATTCAAAGCAATCTGATCCACTTGCTGGCCGCCTGCTGGTTCGTTGTCTGCTGGGGTGGATACACCCGTTATGCCACCTGGAAGGGCCGCGATACCGCTTGCCTGGCCAGCGTGCTGCACCTGTACCGCGAAGACTGGATGCGCCGCATGCTGCTGCGTGACAACCGCATTGCCGATGCCAGCGTGATCGGTAACCTGGAGCGCAACGCCTCGTTCTTTGCCTCCAGCACCTTGATCATCCTGGCCGGTATTCTCACCGTGCTCGGCGCATCAGACCGTGCGGTATCGTTGCTGGCAGACCTGCCGCTGGTGCAGCAGGCGTCCCAGGGCATGTCGGAAATCAAGTTGCTGTGCCTGGCGATGGTATTTGTGTACGCCTTCTTCACTTTCAGCTGGTGCATGCGTCAATACAACTTCGCCGCCGTATTGGTGGGTTCGGCGCCGATGATCGGCGAGCGTCAGGTCAGCGAACTTGAGCGCAAGGCCTTTGCCCTTAGAGCGGCCAAGGTTATTTCCCTGGCCGCCAACCAGTTCAACTTTGGCCTGCGTTCCTATTACTTCGGCATGGCCATGCTCTGCTGGTTTATCAGCCCCTGGTTGTTTATGTTGATGAGTACCGGGGTAGTACTGGTGCTGTATCGCCGTGAATTCCACTCCGATGTGCTCGATGTGATGGTCTATACCCCGACCGAAGCGCCGGTGGCGGAACCCGGCAAAGAGAACCTCGCCTGAAGGTTATTGACTGAATCGTTTAACCCTATTGCAACAGGTATAAAAAAACCCGACAGCGTCGGGTTTTTTTATTCCGGCGGGCTTGCTTACTTGGCAGGCTCGGCAGGAGTAGCTGGAGCAGCAGGTGCAGCTTCTTTTGCAGCTTCTTCAGCGGCTTTCTGTTGCGCTTCGGCCTGATCTTTGGCGGCTTCGGCGTTTTCTTTCGCGGCCTCGTTCACTTTATCCTGAGCTTCACCCATCTTCTCTTGGGCTTGCTCGGCGTGTTGTTGAGCATCTTGGGCTTTGTTCTCGCTGGCTTTATCGCAAGCGGCCAGGCCCAGAGCAGCGGCGAGCATAACGGCAAAAGCAAAAGGTTTACGCATGGGGTGTTTCTCCTTGTGGAATAAGTTACTTGTTCCTTCGAGCTCAAGTAACCGGTAGAAGTTCCGCGCACAATACAGATATATAACAAATGGTTCTATATGGACATTTGCCAGACTGTGTGCATGTTCTCAATGGCCCGGGAGTTTTTCAAATGACCGACACTTCTTTGCTGGCAATGGCCGAACGTTTTCTCTCGGCATTGCGACATTGCCAGGTGCTGCAGATGCGCGTGCATCACGCTGATGCCCAGGGCATGACCCTGGTGTTGCCGTACTCGACGAAGATCGTCGGCAACCCACAGACCGGCGCCGTGCACGGCGGGGCGGTGACCACCCTGATGGACACCACCTGCGGCATGGCTACCCTTTGTGCGCTGCCTGAGTTCGAGGTATGCCCGACGCTAGACCTGCGCATCGACTACATGCAGCCGGCCGAGGCCGGCAAGGACATCTTCGGCCATGCCTACTGCTACCGCGTTTCTCGCGATGTGATCTTCACCCGTGGGCTGGCCTACCAGGACGACCCGCAGCAGCTGATCGCCCAGGTGGTTGGCACTTTCATGCGCCTGGGCAAGGGCATCAAGGGCGGCCTGAATTTCGCCAGCAAGCTCAAGGGGAGCGGCCAATGATTCCGCCAGAGGTACACCAGCAACTGCGCCAGGCCCATGCCGAAGGTAATTATGAGCCGCTGCTGCAGTTGATCCCTTATGCCGGATTGATTGGTATCCAGTGCAGCCGCCAGGGCGATGACCTGTTGTTTTGCCTGCCGGCCAGCCAGGACAACATTGGCAATCCGTTGCTGCCGGCGATCCACGGCGGGGTGATCGCAGGCTTCATGGAGCTGTCGGCGGCGCTGTACCTGCTGATTTTCAGCGAAAGCGCGGCGATCCCGAAGATCATCGACTTTTCCATCGACTACCTGCGCGCCGGCCACTACCGCGACACCTACGCCCGCTGCCAGCTATGGCGCCAGGGCCGGCGGGTAACCAACGTGGCCATAACCGCCTGGCAGGGCGACGCGGACGAACCGATTGCCACGGCGCGCGCGCATTTCAAGATCGAAGAAATGACTTCGCCCTTGAAATAGCCCCAGCCACCCCCATCTGTTGTGCATCCCGCCGTGAAAGCAGGCCGCCGGCCTGCCCAACGACAACTGCCATCAGATCGGAGTGTTGAAGACCATGAGTGTGGAAACTCAAAAAGAAACCCTGGGCTTCCAGACCGAGGTGAAGCAACTGCTGCACCTCATGATCCATTCCCTGTATTCGAACAAGGAAATCTTCCTTCGCGAACTGATTTCCAACGCCTCCGACGCCGTCGATAAACTGCGCTTTGAAGCCCTGGCCAAGCCAGAGCTGCTCGAAGGCGGCGCCGAGCTTAAAATCCGCCTGAGCTTCGACAAGGACGCCAACACCGTCACCCTCGAAGACAACGGCATCGGCATGAGCCGCGAAGAGGTCATCGCGCACCTGGGCACCATCGCCAAGTCCGGCACCGCCGACTTCATGAAAAACCTCACCGGCGACCAGAAGAAGGACTCGCACCTGATCGGTCAGTTCGGCGTGGGCTTCTATTCGGCCTTTATCGTCGCCGACAAGGTCGACGTATTCAGCCGCCGCGCCGGCCTGCCAGCTGCCGAGGGCGTGCACTGGTCGTCCAAGGGCGAGGGTGACTTTGAAGTTGCCACTGTCGACAAGGCCGAGCGCGGTACGCGCATCGTCCTGCACCTGAAAAAAGGTGAAGAAGAGTTCGCCGACGGCTGGCGCCTGCGCAACATCGTCAAGAAGTACTCCGACCACATCGCCTTGCCGATCGAGCTGCCAAAACAGGTCGAAGCTGGCGAAGGTGAAGAAAAGCCGGCCGAAGAATGGGAAACCGTCAACCGCGCCAGCGCCCTGTGGACCCGTCCGCGTACCGAGATCAAGGACGAGGAATACCAGGAGTTCTACAAGCACATCGGTCACGATTTCGAGAACCCGCTGGCCTGGAGCCACAACAAGGTCGAAGGCAAGCTTGAGTACAACTCGCTGCTCTACGTACCGGCCCGCGCGCCGTTCGACCTGTACCAGCGTGAAGCGCCACGCGGCCTGAAGCTGTACGTGCAGCGTGTATTCATCATGGACCAGGCAGAATCCTTCCTGCCGCTGTACCTGCGTTTCATCAAGGGCGTGGTCGATTCCAACGACCTGTCGCTGAACGTTTCGCGCGAAATCCTGCAGAAAGACCCGATCATCGATTCGATGAAGTCGGCGCTGACCAAGCGCGTGCTGGACATGCTCGAGAAGCTGGCCAAGAACGAGCCTGAGCAGTACAAGGGCTTCTGGAAGAACTTTGGCCAGGTGATGAAAGAAGGCCCGGCTGAAGACTTCGCCAACAAGGAAAAGATCGCCGGCCTGCTGCGTTTCGCCTCCACCCATGACGAAAGCGGCGAGCAGAGCGTTGCCCTGGCCGACTACCTGGCCCGCGCCAAGGAAGGTCAGGACAAGATCTACTTCCTCACCGGCGAATCCTACGCGCAGGTCAAGAACAGCCCGCACCTGGAAGTCTTCCGCAAGAAAGGCATCGAAGTGCTGCTGCTGACCGACCGTATCGACGAGTGGCTGATGAGCTACCTGAGCGAATTCGACGGCAAGAGCTTCGTCGACGTCGCCCGCGGTGACCTGGACCTGGGCAAGCTGGACTCTGAAGAGGACAAGAAAGCCCAGGAAGAAGTCGCCAAGGAGAAAGAAGGCCTGGTCGAGCGCCTCAAGGCGGCGCTGGGCGAGAGCGTCAGCGAAGTGCGCGTGTCGCACCGCCTGACCGATTCGCCGGCGATCCTGGCCATCGGTGAACAGGACCTGGGCCTGCAGATGCGCCAGATCCTCGAAGCCAGCGGGCAGAAGGTGCCGGACTCCAAGCCGATCTTCGAATTCAACCCGGGCCACCCGCTGATCGAGAAGCTGGACAACGAGCAGAGCGAAGACCGTTTCGCCGACTTCTCGCACATCCTCTTCGATCAGGCCGCGCTGGCGGCGGGCGATAGCCTCAAGGACCCGGCGGCGTACGTTCGTCGCCTGAACAAGCTGCTGGTCGAATTGTCGGCTTAAGTAGTTGCAGGAAAGCCCGCTTCGGCGGGCTTTTTTCATTGTGCAAGGAGGAGTGCATGAGCAAGGTTACCGTCGAATCGCTGGTCTATCATGTTGCCGGCAAAGCCTATGAGAGCCGCTTGTTCTTTACCCAGGGCGCCCGCGAGCAGCCTGGGCTTTTGATGGCACCAAACTGGATGGGAGTGGGCGAGGGCGCCGAGCGTATCGCCCGCGAAGTCGCCGCTCAGGGCTATGTGGTGTTGCTGGCCGACATCTACGGCCAGACCCTGCGACCGTCGAACATGGATGAAGCAGGGGCGGCGATGATGCCGCTGAAGAACGACCGCGTCGAGCTGCGCAAGCGCCTGAAGGCGGCGCTGGACCAGTTGCTGGGGCAATCGAAGGCGGTACTGGAGCCTGGCAAGCTGGCCACCTTCGGCTTCTGCTTCGGCGGTTGCTGCGCCCTGGAGCTGGCCCGCGAAGATGCCCGCCTGCTGGCTGCGGTGTCGTTCCACGGCACCCTCGATACGCCGCTGCCGGCGGTAGAAGGCAAGGTCAAGGTTTCGATGCTGGTGCTGCATGGCGCCGCCGACCCGTTCGTGCCCAAAGAGCAGTTGCCGGCCTTCGAAGTCGAGATGGATGCGGCCAAGGTCGATTGGCAACTGATCAGCTATGGCGGCGCGGTGCATTCGTTCACCGATACCGCGGCGAACATTCCCGGCAAGATGAAGTACGACGCCCGCACATCCAAGCGCGCGTTCCGGGCAATGTTCAATTTGCTCGATGAAGTGTTCCAGCGCTGAGTGAAGGGGCAAGGCTGGCTCCCACACTTGACCTTGTGGGCGCCAGCCTTGCCGGCGATCGACCGCGTAGCGCTCGCGATAACCTCAAGGCAGATCGATCCTTTCAGTTTCCCCCGGCACCGTCGGCCACTCCCCGGCCGCCCAGCGTGCCCGCGCCTGCTCGATCAGCGCCGGATCGCTGGCAACAAAATTCCAGTTCATCCGCCGCGGCCCGTCCAGCGGCGCCCCGCCAAACAGCACCAACTGGCTTTCGCTGTCGGCATACAGGCTCATCTCTTCACCGTGCGGCAAGATCACCAGGCTGCACGGCTCGATCGCCACATCGTTGAGGCTGACTTCGCCATCCAGTACATACAGCGCACGCTCGGCATGCTCGGTGGGCACCGTCAGGGTAGTGGCCGCCTGCATCTGCACCAGCGCATACAGGGTCGGTGACAACACCGGCACCGGCGATTGCAGGCAAAAGCCGCTGCCGGCAATCATGCGAATGCGCACCCCCAGGCTGTCACTGACCGGCAGGCTCGCCGCCGGATGATGGCTGTAGTGCCCCGGGCCTTGCTCATGCGCTTTGGGCGATGCCAGCCACACCTGCAAACCGTGCAATCGCGAGCTGCCAGGCAGCAGTTCGGCCGGCGTGCGCTCGACATGGGCGATGGCGCTGCCGGCAGTCATCCAGCTGACTTCACCGGCCTTGACCCGTTGATCCGAGCCCAGGCTGTCCTTGTGCTGGATTGCGCCCTCGAACAGGTAGGTGAGGGTCGACAGGCCGATATGCGGGTGCTGGCGGATGTTCATGCCGCGCCCGGCCGGGTAGTCGGTTTCGAGCATGTGGTCGAAGAACACGAACGGCCCGACGCTGCGGCACTGGGCCGAGGGCAGGGGGCGCAGGATGGGTTGGCCTTCGACCGATTCGGCGCGAGGGCGGATGACCAGGGGAAGGCTCACGGTGTGCTCCAGGCCAGCAGGGAAAGTTCTTGTAGCATAACCTGCTGAACTGGCGTGTGTTCGCTCCGGTCTACCCTGTCTGAATCGGCCAGAAGGAATGCGAAATGATTGCCAGGTGTCTGGGCTGGGCGCTGTTGCTGGGGTTGTCGCTGCAGGCGGCGCAGGCGCGTGAGTATCACTACAGTGATGCGCACCTGCATTACGTCGATTTTTTCCAGGAAACCGCCGGCATGGACGCCCTGCTCAAGGCCATGGACCAGGCGCGCATCGACCAGTCGATGATTTCCGGCATCCCGGTGGCCAAGAAGTGGCACGAAGACGAGCCCAAGCGCCCGCGTTACTACGCGGGCGACGATGCCGATGCCTATTGGTACAGCGCCACCGACATCTACGTTGCTGCGGCGCTGGAGAAGCTTTCGCCTGAGCAGCGCCAGCGCTTTCATCCGTTTCTCACCGGCTTCAACCCGGTAGACAAGAACGCCGTGGCCCACATCGAACGCATGCTAGCGCTGCACCCGGGCCTGTGGCAGGGGATCGGCGAAGTGTTCACCCGCCACGACGACCTGACCGCGTTGACCAGCGGCGACACGCCCAGGGCCAACAACGAGGCCATGACCCGCATCTATCACCTGGCCGCCGAGCAGGACCTGCCGGTGCTGATCCATTCCAACATCACCTCCAAGCGCGAACGCAACCCGCTGTACCTGGCGGAAATCGAAGAACCGTTGCGCAATCACCCGCACACCCGCTTCATCTGGGCCCATGCCGGCACCAGTATGGAGATTCATCGGCACCAGACGCAGCTGGATTTTCTGCTGCCGACCCTGACACGGATGCTCGAGGATTACCCGAACCTGTACATAGACCTGTCCTGGAGCGTGCTGCAGCCTTATCTGCTGGATGAGAAGGGCAAGCCCAGGGCTGAGTGGCTGGCGCTGGTCAAGCGCTTCCCTGAGCGCTTCATGCTTGGCTCCGACGTGGTCGGGCGCTTCAACAGCCTGGGCGAACAGTTGCATGGTTTCGATCCGTTTCTCGATGCCTTGCCTGCCGAGGTGGCGCAAAAGGTCGCCCGCGACAACTTCCTCGCGGTGCTGCCCAAGGCACGCAAGTGACAGCACTGTCATCAGCTTGTCATGCCCGCGTCATAGCCTGCCGCCATCAACCTGATGGAGTGCACTATGTTTCCACGTCGTTTCAGCGCCCTGTGCGGGCTGTTGCTGGTCAGTGGCCTGGCCGCTGCCGAGGTTCGCGTCGAAGGCCCGGTCGAGTACGGCCTGTTCGAAACCCGCCACCAGAACTTCCAGCCCGGTGAACGGGTGCTGAGCCAGAGCAACCAGACCATCCAGCCTACCGATGAAATCCCGGCGCGCCTGGGTAGCAAGTTCGGTATGCGCTACCGCCTGGAAGGCAAGGTCGCCGAGGACACGCCGCTGACCCTGCTGTACCTCACCCCTGGCGTGCGCACACCCGACGGCAAGCGCCACGACAAGTTCGAAGTGGTACAAAAGCTGGTGCCCGGTGCGGTCCAGGATGTCATGGCCTACGAGTTCACCGAGAACCACGAAGTGGTGCCGGGGCAATGGCATTTCATGGTCTTTCAGGGCGATCGCCTGCTGGCCGAGCAACGCTTTACCGTGCGCTGAGGCAGGGCGACCCTGGCGTCGCGATCATAAGGCCTTTTGATATCACGTTTTCGTCTTACGCAAATTTTCCACAGGCCGATACCGTCTAGAAGCAAGGACTGCTGCCCTATTGAGCAGCGCTTTTGGAGGGAGCCAGAAGATGAGCTTGAGAAGCATGAATATCGCGCCCAGGGCCGGCCTGGGCTTCGGCCTGGTGGCGGCGCTGGTGTTTGCCTTGGGTGCGTTTGCCTTGATGCAGATGACCAGCATGCGCCAGCAGTCCGAGCAGGTCGACAGCAACTGGTTGCCCAGCGTGATCTCGGTCGGGCAGATGACCCAGGACATGTTGCGCATCCGCGCCTTGACCCTGCGCCTTTTGGTCAATCGCGATGCGGCGGCGCTGGAGCAGAACAAGTCGCGCATCGAAGAGATCAAGTCCGGTCTGGACAAGGCCCAGCAGAAGTACCAGGCGCTGATCGTCCTGCCTGAAGAACAGACCCTGTTCGACCGCTACCTGGACCTGGAGCGGCGCTACCTCAAGCTGCAGGCCCAGGTGGTGCAGTTGTCTACCGAGCACCGGGTGGAAGAGGCGGTGGCCATGGTCAATGGCGAGATGAACCAGCTCGCCGACCAGATGACCGCCAGCCTCAACGAGCTGATCGCGCTCAATAATCAGCATGCCAACAGCGCCACCGACCTTGCCGAAGTCGTCTACACGCAGGCGCGGATCTGGGTGATCGGCTTGCTGATCGCCGCCGTAGTGCTCACCGTGGTCCTGGCCCTGACTCTGACCCGCAGCATCGTCCGGCCACTGGCGCAGTCGCTGCAGGTCGCCGAAGTGGTCGCCACCGGTGACCTGACCCCGCAGATCTCGGTGCAGGGCAAGGATGAGCCGGCGCGCTTGCTGGCGGCCTTGAAGCAGATGCAGCAAAGCCTGCGCGATACCATCGGGCGCATCTCCGATTCTTCCAGCCAGTTGGCCTCGGCCTCCGAAGAGCTCAGCGCGGTAACCGAAGATGCCACCCGCGGGTTGATGCAGCAAAGCCAGGAAATCGAACAGGCGGCCACCGCCGTCAACCAGATGACCACTGCAGTGGAGGAGGTGGCGAGCAATGCCGTGGCCACCTCCGAAGCCTCGCGCGAGTCCGACCGCATCGCCCGCCAAGGGCGCGAGCAGGTGCGCCTGACCGTGACCTCGATCGAAGACCTGGCCGCTGGCGTCACCGCCAACGCCGAAGAGGTCGGGCAACTGGCGCAACAGGTGCATGGCATTACCAAGGTGCTGGATGTGATCGGCGCGATTGCCGAGCAAACCAACCTGCTGGCCCTGAACGCGGCGATTGAGGCGGCGCGCGCCGGTGATGCCGGGCGCGGTTTTGCCGTGGTGGCTGACGAGGTACGGGCACTGGCCCATCGCACCCAGCAGTCGACCCGGGAAATCGAGCAGATGATCGACGGCATCCAGCAGGGCACCAATCGTGCGGTCGAGGGTATGCAGCAGACCAACGAGCGGGCGCGCGGCACCCTGGAAGGCGCACATGCCGCCGGGGCGGCGCTGGAGGAGATTGCCGCGGCCATCAGCCTGATCAACGAGCGCAACCTGGTGATCGCCAGTGCCTCGGAGCAGCAGGCGCAGGTGGCGCGGGAGGTGGATCGCAACCTGACCAATATTCGCGACCTGGCGATGCAGACGTCGGCGGGGGCGAATCAGACCAATGCGGCGAGCCAGGCGTTGTCACAGCTGGCGATTGAGCTCAATGGGCTGGTGGGGCGCTTTTCGGTGTAAGGCACAAACAAAAACGCCCCGACGAGTCGGGGCGTTTTGAGTGCAAGGGGCCAGCCCTTACTTGCCAGCCCAGCGCTTGAGTACCAGGGTAGCGTTGGTGCCGCCGAAACCAAAGCTGTTGCTCATCACGGTATCGATCTTGGCGTTTTCCTGGGTCTTGGTCAGCACCGGCAGGTCGGCCACTTCCGGGTCCAGCTCGTCGATGTTGGCGGAACCGGCAATGAAGTTGCCCTCCATCATCAGCATGCAGTAGATCGCTTCGTGAACGCCGGCGGCGCCCAGGGAGTGACCGGACAGGCTCTTGGTCGAGCTGATGGCCGGAGCCTTGTCGCCGAACACTTCGCGAACGCCCTTCATCTCGGCAACGTCGCCCACCGGGGTCGAGGTACCGTGGGTGTTCAGGTAGTCGATCGGGGTGTCGACGGTGGACATGGCCATCTGCATGCAGCGGATGGCGCCTTCGCCGCTTGGCGCGACCATGTCGTAGCCATCGGACGTCGCGCCGTAGCCGACGATTTCGGCGTAGATCTTGGCGCCACGGGCCAGGGCGTGTTCCAGCTCTTCAACCACGACCATGCCGCCACCGCCGGCGATGACGAAACCGTCACGGTCAGCGTCGTAGGCGCGGGAGGCTTTTTCCGGGGTGTCGTTGCGCTTGCTGGACAGGGCGCCCATGGCGTCGAACAGGAACGACTGGCTCCAGTGCTCTTCTTCACCGCCACCGGCGAAGACGATGTCCTGCTTGCCCATCTGGATCTGTTCCATCGCGGTACCGATGCAGTGAGCACTGGTGGCGCAGGCCGAGGCGATGGAGTAGTTCAGGCCCTTGATCTTGAACGGGGTGGCCAGGCACGCCGATACGGTGCTGCTCATGGTCCGGGTGACGCGGTACGGGCCAACGCGCTTGACGCCTTTCTCGCGCAGGATGTCCAGCGCTTCCATCTGGTTCAGGGTCGAGGCGCCGCCGGAGCCTGCGATCAGGCCGGTACGCGGGTTGGAAACCTGCTCTTCGTTCAGGCCCGAGTCCTTGATCGCGTCGGCCATTGCCAGGTAGGCATAGGCAGCGGCGTGACCAACGAAGCGGTAGATTTTACGGTCGATCAGTTCTTCGAGGTTGAGGTCGATGGAGCCGGAAACCTGGCTACGCAGACCCATTTCGGCATATTCCGGGTTGAATCGGATGCCAGGGCGGCTTGCACGCAGGTTGGCGGAGACGGTCTCTTTGTCATTGCCCAGGCACGAAACGATGCCCAGACCAGTGATAACGACGCGGCGCATGCGGATAACCCTTAGAAGTTGTCAGTGGAGGTGAAGACGCCGACCCGGAGGCCTTCGGCGGTGTAGATCTCGCGACCGTCGACGCTGACCGAACCATCGGCGATGGCCATGTTCAGCTTGCCTTTGAGGACGCGCTTGATATGAATGTTGTAGGTGACTTTCTTGGCGGTCGGCAGGACCTGGCCAAAGAATTTCACTTCGCCCGAACCCAGGGCGCGGCCACGGCCCGGCAAACCTTGCCAGCCGAGGTAGAAACCGACCAGCTGCCACATGGCATCCAGGCCCAGGCAGCCCGGCATCACCGGATCACCTTCGAAGTGGCAGGCGAAGAACCACAGGTCCGGGGTGATATCCAGCTCGGCGACCAATTCACCTTTGCCGTACTTGCCACCCTCGGCGCTGATATGGGTGATGCGATCAACCATCAGCATGTTCGGGGCGGGCAGTTGCGCGTTACCTGGGCCGAACAGCTCACCGCGACTGCAGCGCAGCAGGTCTTCCCGAGTAAAGGCGTTTTGTTTGGTCATGCGAGCTCCTCAATAGTCCCCGTGCGGCAGGGGGCAAATCTTCCCGGCCGTCCCAAAACGCTAGCGTTTGAGCCGGCAGCCTACACATAGACTATTGCGTTGTAGTGAAAGTCACAGCGCACGGGGCAAAGAAGTACACTTGTGCACTGAAATTTTATTTTCAAGCCCTTCGCGGCGCTTGTCCAGTCTCTTAGACTGCCGCAATTTAGCATTTATCGCCAGTCACAGCTGTCTGACCGGGCAGCCAGCGTTGCAGAATTTGCTGCAGATCAGTGCGTTTGAACGGCTTGGCCAGGTAGTCGTTCATGCCGGCGTTCAGGCAACGCTCGCGATCGCCCTGCAAGGCATTGGCGGTCAGGGCGATGATCGGCATGGCCGCCGCCTGTGGCAGCAGGCGAATGCGCCGGGTGGCCTCGTAGCCATCGATGATCGGCAGGCGGCAATCCATCAGTGCGGCGGCAAAGCGCTGACGTCCGGCCTGGGCCACGGCTTGGGCGCCATCAACTGCAACGCAGACTTCAAAGCCCAGGCTGCGCAGCATCGCTTCGATCACCGTCTGGTTCACCGGATTGTCCTCGACCAGCAGGATCCGTCGGCCCTGGCCGTCGTCTTCGGGGCGGGTCAGGCCACTGGGCAGGCGCGGCGTTTGCGCGGTCGACAGGGCCAGGGGCATTTCCAGGGTAAAGGTCGAGCCCAGGCCTTCACGGCTTTCGCCGCGCAGGGTTCCGCCCATCCGCTCGGTCAGGGTGCGGGCGATCGACAGGCCCAGGCCGGTGCCGCCATAACGGCGTGAGATCGAGCTGTCGGCTTGCTGGAAGGCAACGAACATCATCTCCAGGCGGGTGCTGTCGATGCCGATGCCGGTGTCGCGCACCGCGCAGGTGAACCAGATCAGCTGGCGGTCGAGCACCTGCCAGCGCGGTTCGATGTGCACGCTGCCGCGCTCGGTGAACTTTAGGGCGTTGCCGATCAGGTTGAGCAGCACCTGGCGGATGCGCGTCGGGTCGCCCACCACTTGCAGTTGTTCCATGCCCGGCGGCAGGCGCAGTTGCAGTTCCAGCTGGCGCTGCTGGGCCAGGTGCTGGAACGATTGCACGCTGCTGCCGATCAGCTCGCCGAGGTTGAAGTCGATATGCTCAAGCTCGAGGTTGGTGCGCTCGATGCGCGAGAAATCGAGGATATCGTTGATGACCTTGAGCAGGTGCCCGGTCGACTCGCTGGCCACCGCGGTGTATTCGGCCTGCTCCTCGTTGAGCGGGGTTGTTTCCAGAAGTTGCAGCATGCCCATGACGCCGTTCATGGGCGTGCGCAGTTCGTGGCTCATCATCGCCAGGAAGTCGGATTTGGCCTTGTTCGCCTGTTCGGCTTCTTCGCGGGCCTGGATCAGCTGCGACATGGCTTGCTGTTGTTCATGGCTGGCCGTGCCCAGGGCGCTGGCAAGGTTGTTGATGTGCCGCGCCAGATGGCCCAGTTCGCTGTCGTCGACCACCGGCAGCGGCGCATTGAACTGCCCTTGCTGGATGGCCTTGACCGCATGGCCCATGTCGCTGATCGGCTTGGCCAGGCTCAGGGCCAGGCGCCGGGCGAGGATAAAGGTGAACAGCAGGGCAAACAGCGCGAGGATCCCGGCCTTGACCACGATTTCCTGCTGGCGCTCGCTGAAGGCATCGTCCGACATGCCGACGATTACCCGGCCCAGATAGTCGTCACCGATGCTCCTGGCCGGTGCGTTGCTGTGCAAAAAGTCGTTGTCCAGGCGGATCTGCTGCAGGCGAATGGGGGCCTGGAACACTTCGACTTGCTGTGCGCGGTTGTTGCTTTCGTCCGGCTGCTCGACATACACGAGGATATGGTTGCTGCTGTCCTGGACCTCGAGAAAGCGCACGTGGGGGATGCTCAAGGTCGCGCGCATGAGGCTTTCGAGCACTTCGTTATTACCGGCGATTACCCCGTATTCGGAGGCCGGGGCCAACTGGTTGGCGATCAACTGACCGGTGTGGTTGAGCTCCTGGCGCAAATCCTGGATACGCACGAAGGTAAAGAAGCTGATCAGCAGCAGGGTCAGCAACAGGGCCGGGCCGAGGCTGATGATCTGCGTGCGGGTGTGGATGTCCCAGCTCAGGCGCCGTCTCATGGTGTGCTTTCTCCTTCGGCCAGGGCCAGGGCGGCGGCGGACGGGTCAATCGCTTCGATGCCCAGGGCGCGGGCCACCTGCTGGTTGCCGAGCACGTTGAAGTGATCCGGGTAGAGCGTGCGTGGCCAGCGATTGGGGGGCTGGTTGAGCAGCCGCTCGAGCACCGCCAGCCAGTCGTCCTGATCGCTCAGGGTACTGGCCAGGGCGCCGGCCTTGACGAAGCCGGCATTAGGCCCGATCAGCGCCATTTGCCGGCCATAGCTGCTGAGCAGAACGTTTTTCGCCGTTTTCGAGTTGTACAACTGTGGATCGTCGACGCCCAGCAGTACATCGCTGTTTTGCAGAAGACTTTGCAGTGGGCGGCTGTCGCGCAGGTCTGGCCAGGCTTCGGCGATGATCTCCAGGCCCAACGGGCTGGCCGCCTTGCGCAACTCGTCGAGCAGAAACTGGCTGTGCTCGGCATACAGCACGCCCACGCGCTTGGCCTGCGGCAACAGGTAGCGGGTCAGGCGCAGCTGGCGGGCCAGCGGCGGGTCGCTCCATAGCAGGCTCAGGTAAGGCGGGCGCAGGCTGCCCAGACGCTGTTGGGCCTGGACGCGGCTGACGCGCAAGGCCAGCGCCGGTGGACCGGCGCTTTCGCTCAGGCGCCATTCGAGGCTGGCGCCATCGAGCAGGATCAAGCGGGTGGCGGCTTTAATCTGGCTCGGTCGTGGCAGCTCGGCCACCGGCACGAAGCGCACCTGGTCAGCCGGGCGGCGCTCGCGCAAGGCGTCGACGAAGCTGCGCACGCCGGGGTTGTCCTGGCTGGCAGTGAGCAGGATCTCACTGGCCGACAGGCTGCCCAGGGGCCATAGGCAGACCAGCAGCAGCCAGCGCCGCAGGCGGCGCATCAGAACGCCAGCTCCGCACTGAAAGACAGCACGTGACGGCTGTCATAGCGGTTGTCGTAGATGGTCGTCGGCTCGTCATCCAGGCGCTGCTGGAGCATGCCGGCCAGTTCCAGGCTGGTACGATTCCAGCGCAGGTGCTTGGCCACGCGTAAGTCGACGCGTTCGAAGCGGTACTGGTTGAGGGCATCGTCGCCGTAGTAGAACAGCGCACTGGACCAGCCGCCGCCCCAGTTCCGCAGCCAGCCGGCCGAACCGCTGTTGTGGGCGCTCAGGCGCCGGTCGGCCGGGTTGCTGGCCCAGGCATCGACGTAGGCGTAGGTCAGGCGCAGGCGATCGGCCGGGCTCAGACGCCAGTCCAGCTGCGCTTCGCTGCCGCTGAAGCGGGCCTTGTTGCTGTTGCTGGCAATGTACTGGTTGTTGCGCAGCGGTTCGCTGATCATGCCGGTGATTTCGTCGTAGAACAGCTTGAGGTCGACGCTCAGGTCGGCATCGGCGAAGTAACCGTTATAGCCCAGTTCCCGCGAGCGCATGCGCTCTTGCTCGAGATCGCCCGGGCCGCGGGTCTTGACGAAGTAATCGGCGTCGCGCTGGCCGAAAGCGCCAGGTTCCAGGTTATTGACCCGGTAGCTCCAGTTGACGTTGTTCTCGAACATGTCCGGCGAGCGCACCGCCTCCGAGTACACCGCGCGCAGGCCATGGCGCGGGGTGATCAGGTAGTTGACCGCCACCCGCGGGGTCAGCGAGCTGCCGGACAGTCGGGCATCTTCGTACATGGCCCCGCCCTGGAGGATCCAGTGCTCGTCGGCACGCCATTCCAGGTGGCCGAACAGGCGCCAGGTGCTGTCGTCGAGGCTGCCATTGAAGTAAGTCTGCGAGTCGGCGCGGTCGTAGCGGTAATTGGCGCCACTGACCAGGCGCAGGCTGTCGGACAGGCTCAGGGTGTCCTGCACTTCAAGGTCGTAGCGGGTTTCCCGGGTGCTCTGGTCGATGTCGCCGCACACCTGCTGCGCGCCGCCGTTGCGCCATTGCTGCTGGACTTGCGTTGCCAGCGCGGTCTCCTCGCTGCTGCCGGCGGGCAGGGGTGAGGTGATGTTACGCGCCACCTGCTCGGCGTAGTTCGGGTTCAGGCGCCAGAGCTCGGTCAGTTGCGGGCTGAACGACAGCGCCGCATCGCAGGCGCGCCACACCTGTTCACGTTCCCAGTGCTGGGCCGAGCCCTGGATGTACAGGCTATGGTTCGGGTTGAAGTCGATGTTCCAGCGCAGCGAGCCGGCGTAGTCCTTGGCGTTGAGGTCGGCGTTGTTGCCGGCGGCAGTAACGTAGGGAAACACCGGTTTATAGGTATAAGGACGCTGGTCACTGCCTTCTTTGGCCGCGAACTGCCACTCCAGGCTCTGGTTGCTGGCCAGGGTGTGGCTGGCGCTGAGGTTCAGGCGGTTCAGGCGGCGGCTGTCGCGGTAGTCCTGGCCCAGGTGGTTCTCGTCGAAGCCGTCGTCCTGCATGCCCGACAATGACAGACGCAGGTCGCCACCGTCCCAGCCCAGGCCCTGGCTTGCGTACCAGTCATTGATGCCGCGCTGGCCACGGGTGACTTTCAAGCGCGTGCCGTGGCTGTCGGCCGGGCTGCGGGTAAGGATATTGACCACCGCCATCAGCGCATTGGCGCCGTAACTGACGGTGTTGGGGCCGCGGAACACCTCGATGCGCTCGATGTCTTCCATGGCCAGCGGGATATCGCTCCAGTCCACCGTGGCCAGGCCTGCGCGGTACACCGAGCGGCCGTCGATCAGCACCTGCATGCGCCGGGCATCGTTGACGTTGCTGCCGTGGTAGTTGACCGTCGGCTGGTTGCCGGCGCCGTAGCCGATCATCATCCCCGGCACCAGGCGCAGCAGTTCGGGTATGTCGCGGGCGCCGCTGGCGCGGATCAGCTCGTTGTCGAGCACGGTCATGCTGCCCGGCACCGCCGCTGGCGATTGCTTGAGGCGGGTGGCGGTGAGCACTTGCGGCAAAGCCTGGCTGTCGACGAACAGGTCGTCAGCCACACTGGGGCCGCTGAGCAGGGCAGTCAGCAGTAATAAAGGGCGTTTGCAGGTCGGGCCAAAAGACACAGTGCGGCCTTGGTAACAGGTTCAAGTCGGGCATGTTAACCGAGTGGTGGGCATTTTCCAGTCATGGCGCGACGGTTCCCAACGGCGATTCGGTCATCTGCCACTGGCTCTGGCACCGGCGCTCCGTATAATGCGCAGGTCGCCACTTAAATTGGTTTTAACGGATTGGATATGACTGAACAGCAGCCTGTTGCAGTTCTGGGAGGCGGGAGTTTCGGCACCGCCGTGGCGAATCTGCTGGCAGAAAACGGTGTTCGGGTGCGCCAATGGATGCGCGACCCCGAGCAGGCCGAGGCCATGCGCAGCAACCGCGAGAACCCGCGCTACCTCAAGGGCATCAAGTTGCATGCCGGGGTCGAGCCGGTCAATGATCTGCTGGCGACCCTGCAGGCCTGCGAGCTGATCTTCGTCGCCTTGCCTTCCAGCGCCCTGCGCAGCGTGCTGGCGCCCCACGCCCAGTTGCTGGGCGGCAAGATGCTGGTCAGCCTGACCAAGGGCATCGAGGCGCAAAGCTTCAAGCTGATGAGCCAGATCCTCGAAGAAATCGCCCCCCAGGCGCGCATCGGCGTGCTGTCCGGGCCGAACCTGGCCCGCGAAGTGGCCGAGCACGCGCTGACCGCCACCGTGGTCGCCAGTGAAGACGAGGCCCTCTGCCAGCAGGTCCAGGCTGTGCTGCACGGACGCACCTTCCGTGTTTATGCCAGCGGCGACCGCTTTGGTGTCGAGCTGGGCGGGGCGTTGAAGAACGTCTACGCAATCATTGCCGGGATGGCCGTGGCCTTGGGTATGGGCGAGAACACCAAGAGCATGCTGATTACCCGCGCCCTGGCCGAGATGACCCGCTTTGCCGTCAGCCAGGGCGCCAACCCGATGACCTTCCTGGGCCTGGCCGGGGTCGGTGACCTGATCGTCACCTGCTCCTCGCCCAAGAGCCGCAACTACCAGGTTGGCCACGCCCTGGGCCAGGGCCTGAGCCTGGACGAGGCGGTCAGCCGCCTGGGCGAAGTGGCCGAAGGGGTGAACACCCTCAAGGTGCTCAAGGTCAAAGCCCAGGAGGTCCAGGTGTACATGCCCCTGGTCGCCGGCTTGCATGCGATCCTGTTCGAAGGCCGGACCCTGACCCAGGTGATCGAGCTGCTGATGCGCGGCGAGCCGAAAACCGATGTCGACTTTATCTCCACCAGCGGTTTCAACTAAGCAGGAGCAGGACATGAACGATTCTTCAAACCAGACCCAGCGCGAGTCGATCATCTTGCGCGTGCTGTGGATGCTGGTGTTCCTGGTGGTCTGGCAACTGGCCGAGCTGCTGCTCGGTGGCCTGGTGCTGGTGCAACTGATCTACCGGCTGATCTACGGCGCACCGAGTGCCAGCCTGATGAATTTCGGCGACAGCCTCAGCCAGTTCCTGGCCCAGATCGGCCGCTTCGGCAGCTTCCACAGTGACCAGAAGCCCTGGCCTTTCGCCGACTGGCCAACCCCGCGTGCGCCCGAAGGCGAGGCTGCCCACAGCGTGCCGCCGGCAGCGCACCCGGTGCGCGACGAAGAGCCAAAGCTGTGAAACTGTGGGTGCTGCGTCACGGCGAGGCCGAGCAGCGGGCCAACACCGATGCCGAGCGCCGGCTCACCGCCCATGGCCGCGAGCAGGTGCTGCGCAGCGCGGCGCAGTTGCTCGGGCAGCCGCTGCAGGTGATTCTCGCCAGCCCCTATGTGCGCGCCCAGCAGACTGCGGCGCTGGTCCACGAAGCCCTCGGCTTCGGCAAACCGGTGCAGACCGTGCCGTGGCTGACCCCCGACAGTGACCCGCACGCGGTAATCAGCGAGCTGGAGAGCCTGGGCGTGAACGAAGTGTTGCTGGTCAGTCACCAGCCGCTGGTGGGCAACCTGGTCAGCCTGCTGGCGCATGGCAGCCGCCAACCTCCGGCGCCGATGAGCACCGCCAGCCTGGCCGAACTCGAGGGTGAGTGGCCGCTGGCGGGGCTGATGACCTTGCGTGGCCTGAATCATCCATAAATCCGCTGATCGACCTAGCATTTTTACCAGTTGTCCTGCCCGGTACACCTTGTTAGCGTGCAATCAAGTTGCGGGGCAGGGTGTCCCAGGGAATTGGACTATGAGCAGTAGACATCTGGATCTGGTGTACTCGGCCGACGTGCAGCCGGCGCTCGACAAGGTGCAAAAGCACCAGGCGCTGGACTTTGCCGAGTACCGCATGTTGCAGGACAGCGCCGACGCCAAGCTCGACTACCTGCTGCGCAAGTTCGAAGGCCAGTACGAGCTGGAGCAACTGCGCCAGGCCAGCATTCGCATGTCACACCTGCTGCAGACCAGTTGCCTGGCCCTGCGCCGGCTCGAGCTCGATGTCGAAGACAAGCGCCGCGCCCGCGAAGCCCTCGAGCAGCAACTGGCCTATATGCAGGCCTGCCTGCGCCGCTCGATGGCCAGTTTCGGCGAGTATTGACCTGATTGCCGTCGCCGATGGCTTTTCCGGACATTGCCGCCACGGGTACGGTTGCCGACAATGAGCCATCACTTCCTTCTGGATTGGCGGCCATGTCGCAGCAGATCTTCTTCGCCCATGCCAATGGCTTTCCCTCGGCCACCTACGGCAAGCTGTTCGCGGCGCTGGCGCCGGACTATCAGGTCAGCCACCTGGCCCAGCATGCCCACGATCCGCGCTTTCCGGTCAACGACAACTGGCAGAACCTGGTCGACGAGCTGATCCATCACCTGGAGCAACAGCCGGGCCCGGTCTGGGGCGTCGGGCATTCTTTGGGGGGTGTGTTGCACCTGCATGCGGCGCTGCGCTGCCCGCAGTACTACCGCGGCGTGGTGATGCTCGATTCGCCGGTGTTGACCCGGGTCGACCAGTGGCTGATCCAGGCCGCCAAGCGCATGGGCTTCATCGATCGCATCACCCCGGCCGGGCGCACCCTGGGCCGCCGCGAAGCCTTTGCCGACCGTGACAGCGCACGGGCCTATTTCGCTGGCAAAACGCTGTTCCGCCATTTCGATCCCGAATGCCTGGACGCCTACCTTGAGCATGGCTTGCAGCCCGGCGCAGACGGCTTGCGCCTACGCTTTGACCCGGCTACCGAGATCAGCATCTACCGCAGCCTGCCGCACACCAGCCCGAGCCCGGCCAAACAGCTGCAGCTGCCCCTGGCCATGGTCCGTGGCAGCCACAGCCGGGTGGTCAAGCGCCATCACGCCCTGGCCGTGCGTGGCATGCCCAGGGGCGAATACCACAGCCTGCCGGGCGGTCATATGTTTCCGCTGGAGCACCCGAGCGATACCGCCAGCCTGATCAAGGGCCTGTTCGAGCGCTGGCAGGACACCCCGACATGAGCACTGAAATGGAAGAAGTACGCCTGAACCTGGGCCATATCGAGCTGGCCGCGCACCTGTTCGGCCCGGCCGACGGCTTGCCGGTGATTGCCCTGCACGGCTGGCTGGACAACGCCAACAGCTTTGCCCGCCTGGCGCCCCGGCTCAAGGGCCTGCGCATCCTCGCCCTGGACCTGGCCGGCCATGGCCATTCCGAGCATCGCCCGGCCGGCGCCGGCTACGCCCTGGCCGACTACGCCCACGATGTACTGCGGGTGGCCGAGCAGATGGGCTGGGAGCGCTTTGCCCTGCTCGGGCACTCGCTGGGGGCGATCATTTCGGTGCTGCTGGCCGGCGCCTTGCCCGAACGCATCACCCGCCTGGCCTTGATCGACGGGGTCATCCCGCCCACCAGCGGCCCGCAGGATGCCGCCGAACGCATGGGCATGGCCCTGCAGGCGCAACTGCGCCTGGACAGCAAGCGCAAGGCCGTGCACTCGACCCTCGAGCAGGCCATCGAGGCACGCATGAAGGGCCTGGTGGCGGTCAGCCGCGAGGCGGCCGAGCTACTTGCCCAGCGTGGGCTGATGCCGGTACCCGGTGGCTACACTTGGCGCAGCGACAGCCGCCTGACCCTGCCATCGCCCACGCGACTGAACCAGGCCCAGGCCATGAGCTTCGTGCAGCGCATCGCCTGCCCGGCGAAACTGGTGGTGGCCGCCGAAGGCATGCTGGCGCGCCACAGCGAGTTGCTCGA
This sequence comes from Pseudomonas sp. B21-009, assembly GCF_024749345.1. Lineage (NCBI taxonomy): Bacteria > Pseudomonadati > Pseudomonadota > Gammaproteobacteria > Pseudomonadales > Pseudomonadaceae > Pseudomonas > Pseudomonas sp. B21-009. Next base: position 1,890,762 of record NZ_CP087199.1, read on the forward strand.
GCAGCTACCCTTTGAGCGAGAACAACTGCCGGGCGGTCATCATCTGCACCTGAATGACGAGGCCGGCGCAACCCTTGTTGCAGACTGTTTCAATCGCTTCTTTGGCATTTCTTGACTTGTGACCGGCAACTGTCGAGGCTTGGCGGGTTGAACAGGGAGACAACCATGAACGAGCAAGACAACGCCACATCATTTGACCACCTTGACGCCCCGCGCTCGGTGACGAGCCTATGAGGCTCAAATTGCTTACCCGGGCGGCCATGGCCGGGCTCGGCGTTCTCGCCAGCCTGCCGTTGCTGGCCGACGGCCTGCCGGTTCCGCTGGACGCCAAGGTGGTCGATCAGCGCGCGGCGGTACCGCAGGAGCGCATCTACCCCTTGGGCGGCCTGCGCAAGATCAGCAATCAGCTGCGGGTCGAGGGCAAGATCGAAAGCCGCGGCCAGGTCAGCTCCACCACCTATGAGCTGCCCCGCGAGCGCAGTGCCAACGAAGCCTTCACCGCCGCCCGCGAAGCCCTGCAGAACGATGGCGGTTATCCGTTGTTCTGGTGCCAGGCGCGTGATTGTGGCGAGAACAGCCTGTGGGCCAACGAGGTGTTCAAGAACCGCACGTTGTCGGGTGCCGACGAGCAACAGGCGTTCATTCTGCTGCGCCGCTCCGCCGAGCAGAGCAACACCCTGGTCGCCCTGTACAGCATCACCCGTGGCAACAAGCGTGCTTACCTGCACGTCGAAGAGTTCGTCGCCGATGCGCCCCTGGGCGAGTTGTTGCCCACGCCAGCCACCTTGATGCGCGAACTGCTCGACACCGGCAAGCTCGACTACCCTGACTTGAACGGCGAGCCGCCTGCGGCCTGGGTCAACCTGATCGGGCGCAGCCTGAACAACAACACCACCTTGCGCGTGAGCCTGAGCGGGGCCAAGGCGCAAGACTGGCGTGAGCAACTGGTAAAGGCCGGGGTGCGTCCAGCGCGACTGGAAGTGGGTAACGCCGAGACTGATGGTTTCCACGTCGAACTGATTCGTTGATCGAGAAACATGATGCCCAATAATGACCGCCTGCTGGTGCAGATCATCCTGCTGGCGCTGCTTGGCGCAGGCCTCTGGGTGATGGCACCGTTCATTTCGGCGCTGCTCTGGGGGGCCATCCTGGCCTACGCCAGCTGGCCGCTGATGCGTCTGTTGACGCGCCTGCTCGGCGGTCGCGAAACCCTCGCCGCAGGGTTGTTGACCACCTTGTGGATATTGCTGGTGGCGTTGCCGCTGGTGTGGCTGGGCTTCAACCTGGCCGACCATATTCGCGATGCCACCGCCTTCGTGCGCGACGTGCAGGTCGATGGCCTGCCCGATGCGCCGGGCTGGCTGGGCAGCGTGCCTTTTGTCGGCGAGCGCCTGGTGGGCATGTGGAACACCATTGACCAGCAAGGCGCGGCGTTGCTGGTCACCATCAAGCCGTACCTGGGCCAGGTCGGCAACTGGCTGCTGGCGCGCAGCGCGCAGATCGGCAGCGGCATTCTCGAGCTGACCCTGAGCCTGGTCTTCGTGTTCTTCTTCTACCGTGACGGGCCGCGCCTGGCGGCGTTTGTCCTGCGCCTGCTGGATCGCCTGATCGGCGAGCGCGCCGAGTACTACCTCGAACTGGTGGCAGGTACCGTGCAACGGGTGGTCAACGGCGTGATCGGCACCGCTGCGGCGCAAGCGGTACTGGCGCTGATCGGCTTCCTGATTGCCGGTGTGCCAGGGGCGCTGGTGCTGGGGATCGTCACCTTCATGCTCAGCCTGATTCCCATGGGCCCACCGCTGGCCTGGGTGCCGGCTACCGCCTGGCTGGCCTGGCAGGGCGAGTACGGCATGGCGGTGTTCCTCGGCCTCTGGGGTACCTTCATCATCAGCGGCGTCGACAACGTGCTCAAACCCTACCTGATCAGCCGTGGCGGTAACCTGCCGCTGGTGATCGTCTTGCTCGGGGTGTTTGGCGGCTTGCTGGCCTTCGGCTTTATCGGCCTGTTCATCGGCCCGACCTTGCTGGCGGTGGCCTACAGCCTGTTGCTCGATTGGTCGCGCAGCGGGCCGGTGGCGCCGCCGCGTACCTGAGTTAATGGCCTAGAGCTGGGGGGCGGTGTTCTTCACCACCGCCAGCTCCGGGTGGGCGACCAGCTTGTCGATGTGCAACTCGTCGTTGTTCATCCAGGTTTCGGTCAGCACCCGGTAGTGCTCCATGTCACGGCAGCGCATGCGCAAGCTGTAGTCGAAGTGGCCACTGATCAGCTGGCAGTCGAACACCTGCGGGCAGGCGCGTACGCAGGCCTCGAAGGCCTTTTGCGCGGCGCGCCCGCTCTGGTTGGAGAGGGCCACCAGCACCAGCAGCGACAGCCCCGGCGAAACCATCTGCACATCGATGATCGCGCCATAGCCGCGAATCACTCCGCGCCGTTCCAGCTTGCGCACCCGTTCCAGGCACGGGCGAGGGGTGAGGTGCACCAGCGATGAGAGCTTTTCATAGGTGATGCGCCCGTTGTGGCGCAACACATCGATGATCGCTTCGTCGATCCGGTCCAGGGGCGGCGTGGTCTGTGGGCTGTTGACCTTGGTATCCATGCAGGTTCGGCTTCACTTCAAACGGTTGGAAAGAAATTGCTGCAGGCGTTCGCTCTGCGGCTGGTCAAGTATCTCGGCGCTTCCTTGTTCCTCGACCCGGCCCTGATGCAGAAACAGCACCTGGCTCGACACTTGGCGGGCAAAGCCCATCTCGTGGGTGACCATGAGCATGGTACGGCCTTCCTCGGCCAGCGTCTGTATGACTTTCAGCACTTCACCGACCAGTTCCGGGTCGAGGGCCGAGGTCGGTTCATCGAAGAGGATGATTTCCGGCTCCATGGCCAGGGCCCGGGCAATCGCCACCCGCTGTTGCTGGCCACCGGAAAGAAACGCCGGGTACTGGTCAGCGGCGCGGGCCGGCAGGCCGACCTTGTCCAGGTACTTGCGTGCCCGCGCTGCAGCTTCCTGGCTGCTGACCCCGAGCACCCGCCGCGGCGCCATGCAGATGTTCTCAAGCACCGTCATGTGGCTCCACAGGTTGAAGTGCTGGAACACCATGGCCAGGCGCGTGCGCAGGTTCTGCAACTGCGCTGGGTGCGGCGCCCGGCTGCCGGCGCGGCCCTGGCGCATTTCGATGGTCTGCTGATCGAGGGTGATGACCCCGGCATCGGGTTGCTCAAGGAAGTTGATGCAGCGCAGCATGGTGCTCTTGCCTGAGCCGCTGGCACCGATCAGGCTGATCACGTCGCCTTTGCGCGCCTGCAGCGAGACACCCTTGAGCACTTCATGATCGCCGTAGCGTTTGTGCAGGTCGGCAACGCTCAGTTTTACCGTGGCGTCGGCGGCGACGTTGGCAATGCGCGGGCTTGGACGTGTGCTGTGAGTGTGTTCGCCGGTCGACAAGGCGTGTGCGGTAGTGGTCATGAGTTAGCCTCGGGCAGGAACAAGAAAACCCATCCAGCGCCGCTCGGCCAGGCGAAACAGCCCGACCAGCGCGAAGGACAGCAACATGTACAGCAGTGCCGCGGTTCCGAAGGCCTGGAAGGTCAGGAAGGTGGCGGCATTGGCATCGCGGGCGACTTTGAGGATGTCGGCGATGGTGGCGGTAAAAGCCAGCGAGGTAGCGTGCAGCATCAGGATCAGCTCGTTGCTGTAAGCCGGTAATGAGCGGCGCAGAGCCGCCGGCAGCACCACGAACAGGTTCAGCTTGCAGCCGTGCAGGCCGTAGGCCTGGGCCGCTTCGATCTCGCCATGGGGGATATTGCGAATCGCCCCGGCGAAAATCTCCACGGTGTAGGCGCAGGTGTTGAGCACGAAAGCCAGCAGGGTGCAGTTCAGCGCATTGCGAAAGAACTGGTCGAGCAGGGCGTGATCGCGCACCACCTCCAGCCCGTACAGGCCGGTGTAGCAGATCAACAGCTGGATATACAGCGGCGTGCCGCGGAACACGAAGGTGTAGAACTCCACCGGCCAGCGCAGCCACAGGCTGCGCGAGACCCGCGCCAGGGCCAGCGGCAGCGACAGGAAAAAGCCCAGGACCATGGTGATGACGAACAGCCACAGGGTCATGGCCAACCCGGAAAGCCCGGCGCCGTCACTGTAGAGGTAGGCCTGGCCGTATTGCTCAAAGAGTTCGATCATCGTGCCAGCCCCTTGATACCGGTGTTGTAACGCCGCTCCAGGTGCTTGAACAGACGGTTGGAGAGGGTGGTGATCAGCAGGTACACAAGCCCGGCGATGATCAGGAAGTACAGGGTGTTGTTGGTGGTCTTGCCGGCGTTTTGTGCGGCCTTGACCAGGTCGGCCAGGCCGATGATCGACACCAGCGCAGTGGACTTGAGCAGCACCAGCCAGTTGTTGCCAAGACCGGGCAGGGCGAAGCGCATCAGTTGCGGGAACAGCACCAGGCGAAAGCGTTGCGCGCGGCTAAGGCCGTAGGCCGTGGCGGCTTCCAGTTGCCCGGCCGGGACGCTGAGGATCGCCCCGCGAAAGTTCTCGGTGAAGTAGGCGCCGTAGATAAAGCCCAGGGTGATGACCCCGGCGGTGAACGGGTCGATCTCGAAGTAGTCCCAGCCGAGCAGCTCGGTCAGGTCGTTGAGCCACAATTGCAAGGTGTAGAAAATCAGCAGGATCAGCACCAGGTCCGGCACACTGCGAATCAGCGTGGTGTACAGGGTGGCCGGTACCCGCAGCAGTTTCAGCCGCGAGAGCTTGGCGCTGGCACCGAACAGGCCCAGTGCCAGGCTCAGGGCCAGCGACAACAGCGCCAGTTTCAGGGTCATCCAGGTCCCTTGCAGCAACAGCGGGCCGAAGCCCTGCAGGCTCAAGGCCTGCCAGCCATGGGAGTGAAGGAAGTCGTTCACGGGAAAAATCTCGGTAGGACGCAGGGCAAATGCGGGCGCGATCAGCTCAGGGCGAACTGATCACGCCGGCACGGCTTACTCGTTGTAGATATCCAGGTCGCCGACGTATTTTTTCTGGATTTCGGCGAAGGTGCCGTCGGCGTGCACCGCGGCAATGCCTTTGTCGAGCAGGGCCTTGAGCTCGCTGTCGTTCTTGCGCAGGCCCATGGCGATGTCCAGGGGCAGGGTCGGGTCCTTGATCGCCGGGCCGCTCTTGAAGTCGGCGCCTTCGGGTTTGGAAAGGAAGTTGAGCTGGGCTTCGAGCTTGTCGGTCAAGGTGGCGTCGAGACGGCCGTTGAGCAGGTCGGCGTAGTTCTGGTCCTGGGCCTGATAAGCCTTGACCTGGGCCCCCAGCGGCGCCAGTTTGGCGCGGGCGTAGGCTTCCTGCAGCGAGCCTTGCAGCACGCCGACCTGCTTGCCTTTGAGCGATTCCGGGGTATCACCGAAGTCGGCGCTCTTGCGCACGATAACCGAGGTCGGGCTGAGGAACAGTTTGGCGCTGAAATCGATCTGTTTCTGTCGCGCCGGGGTCACCGCCATCGACGACATGATCGCGTCGAACTTGCGTGCCCGCAGGGCCGGGATCATGCCGTCGAACTCGTTATGCACCCAGGTGCATTTGACCTGCAGCTTGGCGCAGATGGCGTTGCCCAGCTCGATGTCGAAGCCTTGCAGGCTGCCATCGGCAGCAACCGATTCAAAAGGGGGGTATTCGGGGTAGACGCCGAAACGGATCTCGGTCCATTCCTTGGCCTGCACCGCACTTGCGCACAGTGGCAGGAGCAGCACGCTGAGGAGCTTTCGCAGCGAAGTCATATGAGTATCCCTGAGTTTTATAGTTGATGTAGGGCAGTGGTGCGCTTCTGGTCTTTTAGTGACTCTCTGGTCGGGCTCAGAATGCGCGATGACGACGTTTTTTTTGTGTCGTTTGCGCCGGCGTCGGCTGCCGGATTTTGCTGTTAACGCGTGAATGGCAGCCGAATCGGCTGGAGCACCTCCTGTTTGAGCTTCGTGTGCAGCGGTTTCCGATCTGCCGCACCGCGGCGCGGCAGAATCGGTCGGCCTCAGGCGCGTTTTTTCTGCAGGTCTGCAACCGGGGCGCGCAGCAGCGCGAACAGGTCTTTCGGGTCCTTGAGCTCCGGCACCAGGGCAATCTCGCTGCCGATGTCCAGGGCCTTGGCGACGTCCAGCACATAGCGCAGGGCCGAATAGTCCTCTAGAGCAAAGCCGACCGAATCGAACAGGGTCACTTGCTCGGCGTTTTCGCGCCCGGCGGCCTGGCCGTTGACCACTTGCCAGAATTCGGTGGTGGGCGAGTCGGCAGGCATTTGCTGGATTTCGCCTTCGATGCGGCTTTGCGGTTCGTACTCGACGATCACCCGGGCGCGCTCGACGATCTCGCGGTGCAGTTCGGTCTTGCCCGGGCAGTCGCCGCCGACGGCATTCAGGTGCATGCCAGGCTCGATCATGTCCGGAGTGAGGATGGTCGCGTAGGCCTTGTCGGCAGTCACCGTGGTGACAATATCGGCGCCGCGCACCGCGTCGGCGACAGAGCCGGCAACGCTGACCTTGATGGCCGGGAAGGCGGCGAGGTTGGCCACCAGCTTGGCGCTGGCCGCAGGGTCCAGGTCATACAGGCGGATGTCCTCGATGCCCAGCAGGGCATGGAAGGCCAGGGCCTGGAACTCGCTCTGTGAGCCGTTGCCGATCAGCGCCATGCTGCGGCTGTTTTTGCGCGCCAGGTAGCGCGCGGCCAGGGCCGAGGTGGCGGCGGTGCGGATGGCGGTGGTCAGGGTCATCTCGCTAAGCAGCACCGGCGCGCCGCTATCAACGTCGCCCAGGGCGCCGAAGGCCATCACTGTGAGCATGCCGCGCTGGGTGTTTTTCGGGTGGCCGTTGACGTACTTGAAGGCGTACAGGTTGGCATCGGACACCGGCATCAGCTCGATCACCCCGTCGGCCGAGTGGTTGGCCAGGCGCGCGCATTTTTCGAAGTCGTGCCAGCGCAGGTAGTCCTCACGGATGTACTCGGCCATCTCGCTGATGCAGGTGCTCAGGCCTTTGCGTGCCACCAGGCGGCTGAGGTCGGTAACGTCGATATAGCGGGTCATGGTGAACTCCTTTGTTGTAATCAGTGACGGACAGGCAGGTGCACTTCGGCGAGCATGCAGCGCGCGCTGCCGCCGCCGATGCGCTCGATATGGTCGATGTTCACCACCACCGGGTGGCTGTGCTGCTCGACCTGCCGGCGTTGTTCTGGGTTGAGCGAGCGCCAGGCGCTGCGCGACATCACCAGCAGTGGCTGGCCTTGCTTGTCGTGGACTTCGAGCATGTTGCCGGCAAAACCTTCGAGCTGGTCGAAGTCCAGGGCCAGGATGTCCTTGCCGGTGTCGCGCAGCGAATGCTCCAGGGCGCGACGCTCATCGGCCTCGGGCAGCGCCTGCAGGCAGACCACCGAGAGCCCGCGGCCGACGCTCATCATCACGTTGCTGTGATAGATCGGTGCCTGGTGGCGGTCGACGGCGTGGAACAGGCACAGGCGATAATCGAGCTGTTCGGCGAACAGGCGCAGGGCCTGGGTGTGGGTGCGCCCGGAGTGGCAGGCGTAGCTGATCCGGTGTTCGCGATCGAGGACCATGCTGCCGGTCCCTTCCAGATACATACTCTGCTGTTCCAAGGGGCTCAGATCGATGGTCTGACGGACGGCGAAGCGCTCTTCAAGCACTTTGAGCACGCCCTTGCTGCGCTCCAGGCGGCGGTTCTGGCCCTCCATCGGGTAGAGCACCAGGCTGCCGTCGGCGTGGCTGCTCCACCAGTTGTTGGGGAAGATCGAATCAGGGGTGTGCGGCGCCGGGGTGTCCTGCACCACCAGCACTTCGACACCGTGCTGGCGCAGGGTATCGACGTAGCCATCGAACTCTTCCAGCGCTTTCTGCTGTGCCTGCTGCGGGTCGAGCAGGGCTTGCTGGAAACGGTTGTTGAGGGCGGTGTCCGGGTTGAAGGCGAACCGCGCCGGGCGGATCATCAAGACTGTATTTGTTGTTTGCATCGAGGCACGCATCCGGGGTTGGCTGTGTGCTTATTGTCGACGTGATCAAGGATAAATCCCGGCTGAAGCGCATTGGGTGCTCAGCCGGTAAAGCTGAAATAGTGGGTTTGGCAGCGGATTCTGCTGCGACGGGTCAAGGCCGCTGTTGCTTCAAGGCGAGCAGTTGGCGCGCCAGGGTCAGGGCGGTACGGGCGCTGTGTTCGCCGGGCACGATATGGCTGAAGGGCAGGTCGATCAGGCGGTCGTCGCGCACCGCGCGCAGGTGCGAAAGCGCCGGGTGCTGGCGCAGGTAGGCGCGCTTGCCGGCGGCCGGTGACCACACCGCATCGGCAAGGATGATCACGTCAGGATCGGCGCGCAGCAGGCGCTCGGCATCGACCGTAACCCGGTTCAGCTCCACCTCGGCGTACAGGTTGCGCCCGCCTGCTGCGTCGATCAACTGGGTGATGAAACCGCGCTTGCCTTCGCTTTGCAGGCCGTTGACCTCGCTGTCGAGGTAGAACACCGACAGCGGCGGGCTGTGCCCGGCGATGGTTTTGGCGGTGGCCAGGTCCTGGCGCTGGCGGGTGATCAACTGGCTGGCCCGGGCCTCGCGCTGCAACAGGTGGCCAAGGCTGCGCAGGTCTTGTTCAATGGCGGCAAAGCCGTTTTCCGGCGCTGGCGCGCAGGCGTTTTCCAGCAGGTAGCTGGCGATGCCGTTGGCCTGCAGGGTGGTGCGCGGCGCGACCCCGTCGCGGTCACGAAAGGCGCTGGCAAAGCCGCCGACCAGCAGGTCGTAACCTTGGGCATAGACCACCTCGGTTGCCGGGTAGCGACGCGACAGCAGGGGGACGCCGCGATAGCGTCCGCTGGTCAACGCCTGGGCGTCATCATCTATATAGCTGACGGCGGCCAGCGCCGGGCCGGCGCCCAGGGCCAGCAACAGGTCGGCGGCGTGCTGGTTGAGGGCCAGGATGCGTTGCGGGCGCTCCTGTGGCAGTTGCCAGGTGTGTCCGCAGTTCTGATAGTCCAGGGCCATGGCGCTGCTGCTCAACAGGGCCAGCACGCTGGCGCCCAACCCCCTCATGAGCCCTGGCCGTTGAGCAGCAACTCGGGCACCGGTTGGCCGTCGATCAGGTGCACACGCACCAGGCGCTGAGCGTCTTCGGCGTTGGCTACCCGGTACCAGCAGCGGTCCGGATATACCGTCAGCACCGGGCCGAGGTTGCACGGGAACTGGCAATGGCTGCGGGTCAGCAGCACGCCGTCAGTGGTTTCGATGCGGTTGGCCACCAGCAGCTCGCGGCGCAGGACTTTCCACAGTGGCAGGGCACCGCGTTGTACGCAGCGCGGGCCGGTGCAGAGCATCACATGGCGGGTATGCTCGGGGATCTGCGACCACTCCGGCTTGCTCTGGATTTGCTCTTCGGCGAGGCGGCCGCGGCGACGCTTGGGGGTTGTTGCTGTCATGGACTTCTCGAAAAATATTCGCGAAGCGCACAGGAGGGCCCCGGCCAACACGCGCCAGGCAGCCGGCTCGTGCCCGCCCTCCGCAGGTTTGCCTAATTGACTGCATGCAGTCGTGGGGCTTCAGGCCGGTCTCCGGGCTTGCGAGGCGTAAAGTCATTCGCCTTCCCGTGCCTGTGGGCACAGTGGCGTGTTGAATGCTTCACTCGCTTACCGTTGCGGGGGCAGCGCCGGACTGGTCGATAACGACGCACCGGCTTCCCGTTTCACCTGACGCACGGCGGCGGCAGGCACCTGAAACTGGCAGGCATCTGACCATCAGCCCAGGCGTTCGTCAACTGCGCCGGCATGGCCCTGGGTGTGCAGGCGCTTGTACAGGGTGGTGCGGCTGATGCCGAGGGCCCGGGCCAGGGCCGAGATATTGCCATTGAGGGCACGCAGGCGCTGGCCGAGATCGTCAGTGTTTGCCGGCGTGGCCAGCACTGGCGCGGCGGGCTTGGCCTCAGGCAGGTCGGCAAAGAAACTGTCGGGCAGGTGCTCCACGGCAATCGGCCGTTCGCCGGCCAACGCCAGGGCCACCTGCAGCACGCTGGCCAGTTGTCGCAGGTTGCCCGGCCAGGGATGCTGAAGCAGCAGTTCCAGCACTTTGCCGGGCAATTGCGTCGGTGCCCCCGGTTCGCGGTACTGCTGGTGGAGCTGTTCGATCAGGGCCAGGCGGTCGCTGCGTTCGCGCAGCGGTGGCAGCATCAGGCTCAGGCCGGCGATGCGGTAGTACAGGTCCTGGCGAAAATGACCCAGGCGCACCTGTTCGGCGAGGTTGTGGTTGGTCGCCGAGACCACGCGGATATCCACCGGCGTCGGTTCGCCGCTGCCCAGTGGCTGGATGCTGCGGGTTTGCAGAAAGCGCAGCAGGCGTGCCTGGGTGGGCAGCGGCATGTCGCCGATTTCGTCGAGAAACAAAATGCCATGGTCGGCCTTGCGGATCAGGCCGATGTTGCCCTTGTGGTGGGCGCCGGTGAACGCGCCTTTCTCGTAGCCGAACAGCTCCGACTCGACCAGCTCGGCCGGAATTGCCGCGCAGTTCACCGCAATCAATGGCTGCGTGGCGCGGCTACTGGCGCGGTGCAGGGCGGTGACAAAGACCTCCTTGCCGGCGCCGGTTTCGCCCTCGATCAACAGCGGGATGTCTTTTTCCAGCAGCAACCCGGCCTGGCGCAGGGCCTTGTCGATACGCGGATCGCAGCTTGGTTGCGGGCGGTTGAGCGCTGCTGTGGGTGATGCTGTGGGGGCATGCAGCAAGCAGTGGAAGCGGTTGCGCCCGGCCACCTGCAGCGCAAATGGCTGGTCAGCCCGGTGGGCCAACAGTTGCGCCAGCGGCGTGCGGAACAACTGCTCCAGGTTCAGTTGCAGTGGGTTCTGCCCAAGCAGACTGTCGGCCCGACGGTTGGCCGCCAGCACCCGGCCCTGGACATCGAACACCAGCAGCCCGGCCCATTGGCTGTCGAGGTTGTTGGCCCCGGTGTTGAAGCTCAGCTGTTGGTAGTGCCCGGCAAAACGCGCCAGGATCAGGCGGTTCTCCAGGCTCTGGCTCATCATCCGTACCAGGCCCTGAGTTTGCGCCGTCGGCAGGTAGCTGTCGCTGGACGCATCGAGCACGCCGATCAGCTGGCGCTCGGCATCGAACAGCGGCGCGGCGGCGCTGGCCATGAAGCGGTTGAGCTTGAGGAAGTGTTCGTCCTGGCTGACATGCACCGCCTCGCCGGTGGCCAGGGCTGTGCCGATGGCGTTGGTGCCCACCCCTTGCTCGCGCCAGCAGGCACCGGCGACAAAGCCGTGGCGCTGGCGCGGGTCGATAAAGCGCCGGGTGCCCCAGGCATCGAGCAACTGGCCGTGATCGTCGCTGAGCATGATCAGGTAGCTGGAGTTACCCAGCAGGTGCGCGTACTGCGGCAGCACCTCGTCGCGAGTGGTGCCCAGCAGCGAGTGCTGGCGTTCGAGCAGCTCGCTGACCTGCACAGTAGATGCGTCGCCGAACTGCGGTTGCGACTGGTGGTCCAGGCCGTAGGCGCGGCAGCGCTGCCAGGACGCCTGGATCAGTTGCGCATGGGCGCTGGTGGATGCGGCCATGGGCCCGTCCTCTGCCGGCGGCAGTGTTGTTGTTTTTGTGTGATCCAGTGTTGTTCAGTCCTGTTCATTGTCAATGCCGCGGCTGTTCAACCGTGCAGTGAAGGTTGTTCATTTGTGTTCAGGAGTGAACCTTGGCAAAGCCACAATCTACTGAAAGTCCTTTGCCGACAATGGCTTGGCCAGCGCTGGCATGAATCTCGCTCTATAGCAGGCGCCTGTCCGCTAACAACAAGAAGGCCGCGCCATGTCGCTCACCCTTGAGCATGTCAGCCGTACCGTGGATAACCAGCTGTGCATCGACGATGCCTGCCTGCGCTTCGAACCCGGCTCGTTCAATGTGCTGCTCGGCCGCACCCTGGCCGGCAAGACCAGCCTTATGCGCCTGATGGCCGGGCTTGATCGGCCAGACCGCGGCCGGGTGCTGATGAATGGCGAGGATGTCACCGGCCGGCCGGTGCGCCAGCGCAACGTGTCGATGGTCTATCAGCAGTTCATCAATTACCCGACCCTGAGCGTGTTCGAGAACATCGCCTCGCCCTTGCGCCAGGCGCGCATGGCCGAAGCGCTGATCCGCGAGAAGGTCCAGCAGACCGCGCAGATGCTGCGTATCGAACCGTATCTGCAGCGCTTGCCGCTGGAGCTTTCCGGTGGCCAGCAGCAACGCACGGCCATGGCCCGGGCACTGGTCAAGGATGCCGAACTGATCCTCTTCGACGAGCCGCTGGTGAACCTTGACTACAAGCTGCGCGAAGAGCTGCGCCAGGAGATGCGCGAGCTGTTCGCCGCGCGCCACTGCATTGCCGTGTACGCCACCACCGAACCCAACGAGGCCCTGGCCCTGGGCGGCACCACCACCATCCTCCATGAAGGGCGCATCGTCCAGAGCGGGCCCACTGCTCAGGTTTACCACCAGCCGCGCACGGTGCTGGCCGCCGAGCTGTTTTCCGAACCGCCGATCAACCTGATGCCCGGGCGTATCAACGGCAACGAAGTGAGTTTTGCCGGTGCTGTGCATTTCGCCATGAACGCCGACCTGCGCCGCATCGGCGATGGCGACTACCGCTTTGGCGTGCGCCCGAGCCATATCAGCCTGGTGCCGTCCAACGACGATGACCTGGAGCTGGCGGTGCTGGTGGAGCTGGCCGAAATCAGCGGCTCGGAAACCTTCCTGCATGTGCGCAACGAGCACTTTCGCCTGGTCCTGCACTTGCCAGGGGTGCACGAGTACCACGTCGATGCGCCGATCCGGGTGTTCATCCCCACCCACAAGCTGTTCGTCTTCGACCCCGCCGGGCAACTGGTGCAGGCCCCGGGCTTGCGTGAAACGAGGGTCGTCTGATGGCCGAGATTCGTCTGCAGCAGCTGGCCCATAGCTACAGCCGTGCCCCCCAGGGTGCGGACGACTATGCCTTGCGTGAGCTTGAACATGTCTGGGAGCAGGGCGGCGCCTACGCCTTGCTCGGCCCATCGGGGTGCGGCAAGTCGACCTTGCTCAATATCATTTCCGGGTTGCTCAGCCCGTCCCACGGCCAGGTACTGTTCGATGGCAAGGTGGTCAACGAACTGTCGCCACAGGCGCGCAACATCGCCCAGGTGTTTCAGTTTCCGGTGGTCTACGACACCATGACAGTGTTCGACAATCTGGCCTTCCCGCTGCGCAACCAGGGCCTGGATGAAGCGCGCATTGCCAGCAAGGTGGCCGAGATCGCCGAGGTGCTCGATCTCGGCAACCTGCTGAAGAAAAAAGCCCGCAACCTTAGCGCCGATGAAAAGCAGAAGGTCTCCATGGGCCGTGGGCTGGTGCGCGACGACGTCTCGGCGATCCTCTTTGACGAGCCGCTGACGGTGATCGACCCGCACCTTAAGTGGAAGCTGCGGCGCAAGCTCAAGCAGATCCACGAGCAGTTCAATATCACCATGATCTACGTCACCCACGATCAGCTCGAAGCCTCGACCTTCGCCGACAAGATCGCGGTGATGTATGGCGGCCAGATCGTCCAGTTCGGCACCCCGCGCGAGTTGTTCGAGCGTCCGCGCCATACCTTCGTCGGCTATTTCATCGGCAGCCCGGGGATGAACCTGATCCCGGTGCAGGTGCAGCCTGGTGGCGTCGGCTTCGCCGGCATTCACCTGGCGTTGCCGCTGGAGTTGCAGGCGCGCCTGGCTGCGACCAGTGCCGTGCGCCTGCAAGTGGGCATCCGCCCGGAATTCGTCCAGGTCTGGGACACCCCGTTCGACGAAGGCTTCAGCGCCCGGGTGGTGGATGTCGAAGACCTGGGTACCTACAAGATTCTCAGCCTCGACCTGCAAGGCGTGCCGCTCAAAGTGCGCCTGGGCGAGGACCGCACGCTGCCCGAGGGCCAGGCCTGGATCAGTTTTCCGGCGCAGTGGCTGATGCTCTATGCCGATGACGTACTGCTGGAGGCCCGGCCATGAACAAAGTGCCCAACAACAAGGCCTGGTGGCTGGTGCTGCCGGTGTTCCTGCTGGTGGCGTTCAGCGCTGTGGTGCCGATGATGACCGTGGTCAACTACTCGGTGCAGGACATTTTCGACCAGTCCAGTCGCTACTTCGTCGGCGCCGACTGGTACCGCCAGGTGCTGCAGGATCCGCGCCTGCACGACTCGCTGTTGCGCCAGTTCATCTATTCGGCCTGCGTGCTGCTGATCGAAATCCCCCTGGGCATCGCCATCGCCCTGACCATGCCGACCAAGGGCCGTTGGTCGTCGCTGTGCCTGATCGTCATGGCCATTCCGCTGCTGATCCCGTGGAACGTGGTCGGCACCATCTGGCAGATTTTCGGCCGCGCCGACATTGGCCTGCTGGGCGCTTCGCTCAACCAGCTGGGCATTAGCTACAACTACGCCGCCAACACCATGGACGCCTGGGTCACAGTGCTGGTGATGGATGTCTGGCACTGGACTTCGCTGGTTGCGCTGCTGTGTTACTCCGGCTTGCGCGCAATCCCCGATGTCTATTACCAGGCGGCGCGCATCGACCGCGCTTCGGCCTGGGCAGTGTTCCGGCATATCCAGTTGCCGAAGATGAAGAACGTGCTGTTGATCGCGGTGATGCTGCGCTTCATGGACAGCTTCATGATCTACACCGAGCCGTTCGTGCTCACCGGTGGCGGGCCTGGCAATGCCACCACTTTCCTCAGCCAGACCCTGACGCAGATGGCCGTGGGGCAGTTCGACCTGGGTCCGGCGGCGGCGTTCTCGCTGGTGTACTTCCTGATCATCCTGCTGGTGTCGTGGCTGTTCTATACCGCCATGACCCACGCCGACAAACAGTAGGGGCCGCCCATGAACCTGCGCAAGACGCTGGCGCTGCTGCTGTACATTCTGTTCCTGCTGGTGCCGATCTACTGGCTGCTGAACATGTCGTTCAAGAGCAACACCGAGATCCTCGGCGGCCTGACCCTGTGGCCGCAGAACTTCACCTTCGACAACTACCGGGTGATCTTCACCGACCCCAGTTGGTACAGCGGCTACATCAACTCGCTGTACTACGTGTGCCTGAACACAGTGATCTCGCTGAGCGTGGCCTTGCCGGCCGCCTATGCCTTTTCGCGCTACCGGTTTCTGGGCGACAAGCACCTGTTCTTCTGGCTGCTGACCAACCGCATGGCACCGCCGGCGGTGTTCCTGCTGCCATTCTTCCAGCTGTATTCCTCCATTGGCCTGTTCGATACGCACATTGCCGTGGCCCTGGCCCACTGTCTGTTCAACGTGCCGTTGGCGGTGTGGATCCTTGAGGGCTTCATGTCCGGGGTGCCCAAGGAGATTGACGAAACCGCCTACATCGATGGCTATAGCTTCCCGCGGTTCTTCGTGAAGATCTTCGTCCCGCTGATTGGCTCCGGCATCGGCGTCACGGCGTTTTTCTGCTTCATGTTTTCCTGGGTCGAATTGCTGCTGGCGCGCACCCTGACCTCGGTGAACGCCAAGCCGATTGCCGCGGTAATGACCCGCACGGTGTCGGCCTCGGGGATCGACTGGGGCGTGCTGGCCGCCGCCGGGGTATTGACCATTCTGCCGGGCATGCTGGTGATCTGGTTTGTCCGCAACCATGTGGCCAAGGGCTTTGCCCTGGGCCGGGTCTGAGGAGCGCGCTATGGACTGGATGGCCTGGACCCTGCCGACGGCGATCTTCTTCGCCGCGATCGGCCTGTTGCTGCTGGGCATGACGGTGTACGAGCTGCGCCGGCCATGCGTCGAGCGTCGCGGCTTTCTGCCGATTGCCACCACCCGTGGCGACCGGCTGTTCATTGCTTTGCTGGGCAGCGCTTACTTGCATTTGCTGGTAATCGGGCTCAGCGACTGGAACCTGTGGGTGGCCTCGCTGCTGTCCCTGGCCTGGCTGTTGGTGGTGATGCGCTGGGGGTAGCCGAGGGCAATCGGCGCGCCTGGGTGAAAATACTCAATCGGGAGATCACAATGTTCGACAACAACAAGAACCGGCGACATTTGACCCTGGCAGCCCTGCTGGTGCTGGGCAGCTTTCACGCCAGCGCCTGGGGCGATGCCTACGAAGATGCCGCGAAAAAATGGATCGGCAGCGAGTTCAAGCCTTCGACCCTGACTCCCGAGCAGCAGCTCGAAGAGTTGAAGTGGTTCATCAAGGCTTCCGAGCCGTTTCGCGGGATGAAGATCAACGTGGTGTCGGAAACCATCGCCACCCATGAATACGAGTCCAAGGTGCTGGCCAAGGCCTTCAGCGAGATCACCGGGATCAAGCTGACCCACGACCTGCTGCAAGAAGGTGACGTGGTAGAAAAACTGCAGACGCAGATGCAGTCGGACAAGAACATCTACGACGGCTGGGTCAATGATTCCGACTTGATCGGTACCCATTTCCGCTACGGCAAGACTGAGTCGATCACTGACCTGATGGCCAATGAAGGCAAGGACTACACCTCGCCAACCCTGGACCTCAAGGACTTTATCGGCATCTCCTTCACCACCGCGCCGGACGGCAAGGTCTACCAACTGCCCGACCAGCAGTTCGCCAACCTCTACTGGTTCCGCGCCGACTGGTTCGACCGCCCCGACCTCAAGGCCAAGTTCAAGGAAAAGTACGGCTACGAACTGGGCGTGCCGGTGAACTGGTCGGCCTATGAAGACATCGCCAAGTTTTTCAGCGAGGACGTCAAGGAAATCGACGGCAAGCGTGTCTACGGGCACATGGACTACGGCAAGAAAGACCCGTCACTGGGCTGGCGCTTCACCGACGCCTGGTTCTCCATGGCCGGCGGCGGCGACAAGGGCTTGCCCAATGGCCTGCCGGTGGACGAATGGGGGATTCGCGTCGAGGACTGCCACCCGGTCGGCTCTAGTGTCACCCGTGGCGGCGATACCAACGGCCCGGCGGCGGTGTATGCCACGCAAAAATATGTCGACTGGATGCGCGCCTATGCACCGCCCGAGGCCCAGGGCATGACCTTCTCCGAGTCCGGGCCGGTACCGTCCCAGGGCAATATCGCCCAGCAGATCTTCTGGTACACAGCCTTTACCGCCGACATGACCAAGCCGGGCCTGCCGGTGATGAACGCCGACGGCACGCCGAAGTGGCGCATGGCGCCGTCGCCCAAAGGGCCATATTGGGAGGAGGGCATGAAGCTGGGTTATCAGGACGCCGGCTCCTGGACCTTCCTCAAGTCGACCCCGGAGAAGCAACGCCTGGCGGCCTGGCTGTACGCCCAGTTCGTCACCTCCAAGACCGTCTCGCTGAAAAAGACCATCGTCGGCCTGACGCCGATCCGCGAGTCTGATATCAATTCCCAGGCCATGACTGACCTTGCGCCCAAGCTCGGCGGCCTGGTGGAGTTCTACCGCAGCCCGGCGCGGGTGCAATGGACCCCGACCGGCACCAACGTGCCGGATTACCCGCGCCTGGCTCAGCTGTGGTGGAGCCACATTGCCGAGGCGGCCAGTGGCGAGAAAACCCCGCAACAGGCGCTCGACGGCCTGGCCAAGGATCAGGACGCGATCCTTGCTCGTCTGGAGCGTTCCAAGGCCCAGGCCACCTGTGCGCCGAAGCTCAATCCCGAGAAAGATGCCCAGTACTGGTTTGATCAGCCCGGTGCGCCGAAGCCGAAACTGGCCAACGAGAAGCCCCAGGGCGAGACCGTGAGCTACAGCGAGCTGCTCAAATCCTGGGAGGCTGCGCGCAAGTAACCACACAGGCACAAAAAAACGGCACCTTCACAGGTGCCGTTTTTTATCCCGCCATCAGCACTTACTTATGCAGCTCTTCGGCCGCATACAGGGTGTTTTCCAGCAGGCAGGCGCGGGTCATCGGCCCGACGCCACCCGGTACCGGGGTGATCCAGCCGGCGCGGGGCAGGGCGGTCTCGTAGACCACATCGCCCACCAGCTTGCCATCTTCCTGGCGGTTGATGCCGACGTCGATGACGATCGCGCCTTCCTTGATCCACTCACCCTTGACCAGGCCCGGCTTGCCAGCAGCCACTACCACCAGGTCGGCGCGGCCGACGTGGCCGGCCAGATCCTTGGTGAAGCGGTGGGTGACGGTCACGGTGCAACC
Source organism: Pseudomonas sp. B21-009 (assembly GCF_024749345.1). Lineage (NCBI taxonomy): Bacteria > Pseudomonadati > Pseudomonadota > Gammaproteobacteria > Pseudomonadales > Pseudomonadaceae > Pseudomonas > Pseudomonas sp. B21-009. The sequence continues at coordinate 1,908,872 of NZ_CP087199.1, forward strand.
GGCCAGCAGCAGTTCCATGGCCATCGGCCGGCCAACGATGTTGGAGGCGCCAACGACCACCGCGTTCATGCCGTACAGGTCCTGGCCGGTGCTTTCGAGCAGGGCCATGATGCCTTTTGGCGTGCACGGGCGCAGCAGCGGGATACGCTGGGCCAGGCGGCCGACGTTATACGGATGGAAACCATCGACGTCCTTGTCGGGGCGAATGCGCTCGAGCAGCAGCGAGGCATCCAGGTGCGCCGGCAATGGCAGTTGCAGGAGGATGCCATCGATTTTCGGGTCGTCATTGAGGCGATCGATCAGCTCGGTCAGGGCTTGCTGCGTGGTATCGCTGGGCAGGTCGAAGGCCTGGGAGTTGAAGCCGACCTCTTCGCAATCCTTGCGCTTGTGCGAGACATAGACTTGAGAAGCGGGGTCGGTGCCGACCAGGATCACCGCCAGGCCAGGCGTACGCAGGCCTTGCTGGCGACGCTCCACGACACGTTGGGCGATCTGCTGGCGCAGGCTGGCGGCGATCGCCTTGCCGTCGATAAGGTGTGCAGTCATGACGCGTGATTAACCATCGAGAGGGAATAAAAAGAGCGCGCATTCTCGCATGAAGGGGCCCGAGGGCAAAGGCGCTTGGTCCGGCAATTGCCCTAAGCCCTTAAATAAAATGAATTTTTTTTAGAAAACTGTTGACGACTTTTCCACTCGTCTATAAGATTCGTCGCACTTGTCGGGCAGAGCCTAGCACTGGTTAGCAAGGTCAGGCAGAATGAGCAGATTTTTTAGCTTGTTCGGTACGGCTAAAAGTTAATTTGTAATCGTCACAGAAAGCAGATTAAATATGCGCCCGTAGCTCAGCTGGATAGAGCATCCGCCTTCTAAGCGGATGGTCGCAGGTTCGAGTCCTGCCGGGTGCGCCAATCGGCAGCTTTGGCACAAGTAAAGCGGTAACTGCAATATGGTGGACGTAGCTCAGTTGGTAGAGCGCAGGATTGTGATTCCTGTGGTCGTGGGTTCGATTCCCATCGTCCACCCCATATTCCAAAAGGCGCCTGATGAAAGTCTGGCGCCTTTGCTTTAAAAGCGTCATGCGGACGTGGTGAAATTGGTAGACACACTGGATTTAGGTTCCAGCGGCGCAAGCTGTAAGAGTTCGAGTCTCTTCGTCCGCACCATCCAACGTTTCACCGCCCTTCGCTGAAGCGCGTGAATGTTTCAAAAGCAGCTTTGACAGGTGCAAAGCGGCACATGCAATATGGTGGACGTAGCTCAGTTGGTAGAGCGCAGGATTGTGATTCCTGTGGTCGTGGGTTCGATTCCCATCGTCCACCCCATATTCCCAAAGGCGCCCGATGAAAATCCGGCGCCTTTGTTTTAAACGCTTCATGCGGACGTGGTGAAATTGGTAGACACACTGGATTTAGGTTCCAGCGGCGCAAGCTGTAAGAGTTCGAGTCTCTTCGTCCGCACCATCCAAGCTTTCACCGCCCTTCACTGAAGCGCGAGAAAGCCTCGAAAAAGCCGCCTTGTGCGGCTTTTTTCGTTTCCGGGATTTGACTCCTGCCTGCTGGTTTCCGGTCAAATAGAAAATAGTTTCAGATGGAACTGATTTTCATTTCCCTTTTTGCTTCCCTCGCGTGACCTCTCCTACAAGATCATTTCAATCTGCAAGGGAGCGCCTCGTGAAGAGCACACAGCCGGCCGCCGTTCAGCGGCTGCAGCCAAACAACAAAAACGCTGCACGCAAGATTGCCTGCAGTGCGCTGACCGCACTGGCTTTGGCGGGCGGCAGCAGCGCCTGGTCGTTGGCCAATGCCGCTGAAAGAGGCGCGACCCAGCAGGCGCCGCTGCGCAAGCATTATGAAATTGCGCCAGGGCAGTTGGCGCCGGCCTTGAACCAGTTGGCCACCGCTACTGGGGTGATCCTCACCTTCGATCCGCAACTCAGCGAGAACCGCAGCACCCAGGGCCTGAGCGGCGAGTACACCCTCAAGGAGGCTTTCGACCTGCTGCTGATGGGCACTGGCCTGTGGGTTGAGCGGCTCAAGGATCATACCTACGTGCTGCGCATGCACGAACGCAGCGACAGCGCGCTTGAAGTCGGGCCGACCATGGTCGGCGCCCTGGCCGAGCGGCCCGGGGCAATCCAGAGCAGCCGGGAAGTGCATGCCGAGCGCCAGGACCTCAACAGTGTGGTGCGCTCGATACCCGGTACTTACACCTTGCACTCGCGCAGCCAGCCGGGGGTGTCGGTAAACATTCGTGGCCTGGCCGGCCTGGGCCGGGTCAACACCATGATCGATGGCGTCACCCAGACCTTTCGCAATAATGCCGGCCACGGCTCGGGTGGGCCGATGGCCTTTGTCGACGCCAACCTGCTGGCCGGGGTCGATGTACAGCGTGGTTCGGTGGACGGCGCCGAAGGTGCCAACACCCTGGGCGGCTCGGCGAACTTTCGTACCTTCGATATCGATGACATTGTCAAACCAGACCACCGTGTAGGCCTGCGCACGACTTATCGCACCGGTAACAACGGCTACGGCAACACCCGCATGTTTGCCGCCGGTGCCCGCACCCGTCCGGAAGATGTCGAGGGTGTCTACGGTCTGGTCGCCGCGGTGAGCAGCACCCAGACCGGCGAGTACAAGACCACCAACGGCCAGTCCAACGAATACGACACCACCAAGCAGAACCCACGCTCCGGCTTGCTCAAGCTGCGCCTGCAGCCCAACGACATGCACCGCCTTGACCTGAGCGGGGTGAAGTACCGCAACGAGTTCTATCACAACTACCCCTGGCAACTGGACAACGAGACCTATCGCGCCAAGTACGCCTACACGCCCTACAGCGAATGGGTGAACCTCACGGTCAATGCCTACCAGAACAAGACCGAGCTTGAGTACCCGCCGGTAGAAGAGTCCCACTACATTGGCCGCAAAACCCGCGACGACGCCCACGGCTTTGACCTGACCAACGTCAGTCGTTTCAATCTTGGGCCGGTGGAGGCGAGTTGGAGCAATGGCGCGCGTTACTACACCGACGACTTCGTTGCCCAGACCCCGGAGAAACGCGGCGCCAACCCCGAAGGCAAGCAGGCTACCCATAGCCTGTTCAGCACCCTGGAATTCAACTACGACATCTATGCCCTGACCCTGGCCGGCCACTATGACGGCTACAAGGTCAGCGGCCATGTGCCCAAGTGCTCGATCATTGGCCAGTGCCGCGGCATCGATGGCGGTGACGTGGATATCACCCGGCGTGAACACAGCTTCAACCCGCGGGTGGGCTTTGCAGTCAAGCCTTATGACTGGATGCAGCTCTACAGCAGCTGGTCGCGCACCTCGCGGGCGCCGCGGGTGCAGGAAATGTTCTTCGAAAAAGTGCCGCTCGAGGCCGATGCCAGCGACGCCGATGGTGTTGGCGCCAACCCGTTCCTGCGTCAGGAACGTTCGACCAACTACGAGTTCGGGGTCAATTTCAGCCGCGCCGGGCTGTTCAGCAACGACGACTACGGGCAACTGAAGATCAACCGCTTTATCAGCAAGATCGATGGCTACATCACCCCGCAGTCGTTCGACATCCTTGATGACGACGGCGAAGAGTCGGCGAAGATGAACTGGGTCAACTGGCCGGAAGAAGTGCGCATGAGCGGCTATGAGCTGGAAGGGCGCTACGACGCCGGCTTCTTCTACGCCAATCTGTCGTGGACCAAGGCCACGACCAAGTCGCCGACCACCTCCGGCATCGAGCTGGAAGACATCAACAGTCAGCCGGACCGTTTCTGGACCCTCGACCTTGGCACCCGCTGGTTTGACGAACGCCTGGTGCTGGGCGCCCGTGGCGAGTACGCCGGCCCGTCGGAAACCAGCTGGGACTGGTACGAGACGAAAAAATCCAACTCCACCGGGGTGATCTGGGACCTGTACGGCAGCTACCGGGTGCAGGACAACCTGAGCCTGTTCTTCAACGTCGAGAACGTCGGCAACAAGGTCTACAACAACAGCGCCTCGGTGGACTACCTGATGTCGGCGGTGATGGACCAGGGCAACGGCCGTGGCCGCACCACCTCGTTCGGCTTCACCCTCGAATACTGACAGGACCCTTCATGTTCAAGTCTTCTTTTATAGGGGCAGGGCTGGCGCTGCTCGTCGGTTGCGCCAGCGTCAATGCGCCGGTGGCCGACAGCGCCTACACCCGGGTCGAAAGCCGTATTCCCGAATGGGGCGCGATCATCGAGTTGGGCAGTGGCAAGCAGGTTTCGCCGACGCAACTGCTTGATGAGCTGGCGCCAGCGCACACGGTGATGGTCGGCGAAGTGCACGACAACTTCGCCCATCATCTGATCGAGCAATGGCTGGCGACCCACCTGGCCAAGCGCCGGCCCCAGGGGGCGGTGGTCCTGGAAATGCTCGACAGCGACCAGCAGCGCCCGGTCGCCGAAGTCCAGGCCTGGCTGGGCCAGGGCAACCAGGTGCGTAGCCAGCGCCTGCAACAGATCATCCATTGGGACCCGCGCTGGAGCTGGGAGCAATACGGCACGCTGATGGCAGCGCTGATGCCAGCGCCAGCGGCACTGCTGGCCGGCAACCTGGCGGGCGCCGAGCGCAAGCGTCTGATGGCAACAGCGCCAGCCAACCCCGACGGTCTGTTCCCGTCGCCCGCCATCGCCGCCCGCCAACGCCAGCAGATCAAGCAGATGCACTGCGGGCAGATCGATGCCGCGCGCATGAATGCAATGCTGGCGATCCAGCACGCCCGCGATCAGCGCATGGCGCAGGTGCTCGATAACGCCCAGGCGCCGCGACTGCTATTGGCGGGTGTGCTGCACACGCTCAAAAGCCTGGGCGCCCCGCAATACCTGGGGCAAGGGGCGAGTGACCCGGGGCTGAAAGTACTGGTGATCGCTGAGCAGGATCATCGCCTGAGCGCCAGCGACGCCGACTACGTCTGGATGTTGCCGAGCGCGGATGCCGAGGGCGCCGCCCTGGTTACCGACGCGGGTGGTTGCGACCAGCCCGCCCATTGAAGCCTTCATTACAAGGAATTAGCCATGACTGAACTGACTGAAAGCGGATTAAACCCGCTGTGCCTGGACCTGCCCGCTGTGGAGGTAGCCGCACAGCTGCATAGCCTGGACCTGGTGCGCACGTGTACGCCGGCTAACCATGCCGTGATCGAACAACTGGGGCGTTATCCGCAATCCGACGATATCAGCGAAGCGGGGTTGGTGATTGGCGAGGACGGCCTGGACCTGCGCTTGAATCTGCGTGCCTGGTACTGGATCGGCATGGCTCATGATGCCGGTGGCTACCGCCTGAGTGTCTTCGATCGCCACGGCAAAGTGCTGCTGCGCCTGGCCTCGACCGAGCAGTCGTCGATGGCCGGCTGGGCAGGACTGTATGAGCAGTGCATCGACAAGCCGGCAGTTTTCAGCGAGCCGCCTTCGTTCAGCAAGCGTGATCTGCAGGTGCCCGGCCTTGTTGAGGAATGGGCGGCGATGGCCAATGTCCATGAGCACTTTGCCCTGCTCAAGCGCCACGGCCTGACCCGTTACGAAGGTAACGCCCTGGTCGCCCCGGATTTTGCCCGGCAACTTTCGCAGACCAGCCCGGTGGCGATGTTCCGTGAGCTGGCCGCCAGCGCGCTGGAGCTGATGCTGTTCGTCTACAGCGCCGGTAGCGTGCAGATCTTTACCGGCCGGCTGACGGGTGTGAGCGAGTCGGGCGCCGAGCTGCTGTTTGACATGCCCGCCAGTGACCAGGCGGCGGCTACCTGCTTCAGGATCGCCGATGCGCCGGATGCGCAGATCTGGCGGGTTTACAAACCGAACCAGGTCGGCGGCGTCACCAGCCTCGAGTTTTTTGATGCCGAGCAGCGTCTGATTGTCCAGGTCTTTGCTCGTCGTCCGGCGGGGCAGCCTGAACAACCGGCCTGGCGTGAGTGGCTGGATGCCCTGGAGGCGGCGCGATGAAGGCTTTGCTGCTTGGCGTGCTGGCGGCCTGTGCGGTCATGACCGTGCAGGCCGAAACCGCCGATACGCTGGTGATCGGCAACGACCTGGCGGAAATTGTCGAGCGCCTGGGCGGTACTTCGCGCCTGGTCGGGCGCGATGATTCCAGTCGCTTTGCGCAGGCCATCGCCAACCTGCCGTCGGTGGGGTACATGCGCCAGCTCTCGGCAGAAGGGGTGCTGGCGCTCAAGCCGCAACGGCTGCTGATCAGCGATGCTGCCCGTCCGGCTATCGTGCTGCGCCAGTTGAGCGGCCTGGGGCTTGAAGTGCTGAGCATTGCCCGCGGCAAGGGTGTCGGCGATATCCCGGCAAAGATCGAGCAGGTGGCGGCGGCCATGAACCTACAGGCGCAGGCGCAACCGTTGCTTGATGAGCAGCGACAGTTGGCTGGGCAGTTGGCCAAGACGCCGGCGCTCAAAGGAGCGAAGGCGCTGTTCATTTTCAATCATGCCGGCATGACGCCGCTGATCATGGGGCAAGGCACCGAAGCTCAGGCGGCACTGGCGCAGGCGGGGATCGAAAACTGCGCGACCTTCAATGCCTACAAGCAAGTGGCGGCTGAAGCCATGGTGTCGCTGGCGCCGGATTTCGTCATCGTCAGCCGCGCCGGGCTGGCGGCACTTGGGGGTGAAGACAACCTGTGGAAACTGGGCGGCCTGGCCCATACCCCGGCCGGACAGCATCGGCGCTTGGTGCAGGTCGATGACCAGGCGCTGCTCAACCTCGGGCCGCGCACGGTGCAGGCCATGCTGCAGCTACGCCAGGACGCAGGAGCGCTGTTTCCATGAGGCGCGCAAGCAGCGTCTCGCTGCCGATACTGATGCTGATGCTGGCAGGGCTGTGCGCCCTGCTGGTGGTGTGTTCGCTGGTCGGTAGTATCGGCTTGTCGCCACGGATTGTGTTCGGTGATCTGCCCACCGCCCTGGAGTGGCAGGTCTGGAGCGAAGTGCGCCTGCCGCGTCTGCTGCTGGCAGTGCTGGTGGGCTCGACCCTGGCGGTGGGCGGCACGGCGATGCAAGGCCTGTTTCGCAACCCGCTGGCCGACCCGACCCTGCTCGGCCAGGCCAGCGGCGCCGGGCTGGCGGTGTCGATCTGGGTCGTACTGTTCAACGGCCGCTTTGCCGGGCTGGAGCTTTATGGGCAGTTTTTCGCAGGCTTTATTGGCGCGTTGCTGGTGACCCTGGTGATTTTTCGTATTGGCCGCGGCTACAAAGGGCGCGAGTCGACCATCACCTTGTTGCTGGCCGGCTTGGTCATCAACACCCTGACCGGTGCCCTGGGCGGCATCCTCACCTTTGTCGCCAGCGAAGAGCAGTTGCGCCAGCTGAGCTTGTGGGGCATGGGTAGCCTGAGCAGCGCCGAGTGGTCGAGCGTATCGGTGGCCGCCCTGGTCTTGCCCCTGAGCTTGTGGGCGCTGGCGCGCTGCGCGGGCGATCTGGACTTGTTTCAGCTGGGCGAGGTGTCTGCGCACGCCGCCGGGCTGGATGGCGACCGGTTGAAAAACCGTGTGGTGCTGGCTTCGTCGCTGGGTGTGGGGCTGTGCGTGGCGCTGAGCGGCATCATCGGGTTTATCGGCCTGCTGGTGCCGCATTGCCTGCGCCTGTATTTCGGCCCCGGCCACCGTTTGCTGATTCCTGCGTCGATGCTCTGCGGCGCGATCCTGTTGCTGGTCGCCGATACCCTGGCACGCAGTCTTACCAGCCCGGCAGAAATTCCCGTCGGCCTGGTCACCAGCATTATTGGTGGGCCGTACTTTCTCTGGTTGTTACTCGGTCGCAAGGTGCGGGAGTTTTGACATGCTTGAACTGATCAATGTCAGCCTGGAGCAGCCGTTTGCCCTGGCGCCGTTCAGCGAACAGATAAGGGCAGGTGAGCTTCTTGGGTTGATCGGCCCCAATGGCGCGGGCAAAAGCACGCTGTTGTCGTTGATATCCGGTTACCTGCAACCGGCGGGCGGGCAGGTCGAGTTGCTCGGTCGAGCGTTGCCCGCTTATTTGCCCGGGCAACTGGCGCGCCGGCGCGCGCTGGTGACGCAGCAGATGGACAGTGCTTTCGATTGGCGGGTCGAAGAATTCATTCGTCTCGGTCAGCAGCACCCTGGCGAGCCGTGCCCGGGCATTATCGATGCGCTGGATGTCCGTCACTTGCTTGGCCGGGGAGTGTTGTCGCTGTCTGGCGGCGAGCTGCAGCGGGTAACCATTGCCCGGGCCATGAACCAATTGGCAATCAGCCCGCTGACTGACGCCTGGGACGATGGTCGCGGCTGCCTGCTGTTGCTGGACGAACCCACCAGCGCCCTGGATATCGGCCAGCAGCAGAACCTCATGCGGGTGTTGCGCACGCTGACCCGTTCGCCGCGTATTGCCGTGGTCTGTGTGTTACACGACCTGAACCTGGCTGCGCGCTACTGCGACCGCCTTTGGCTGCTCGAAGGCGGCCGGCTTTGCGCCAGCGGCGCGCCGGCCCAGGTGCTCAGCGAGCAGCGCATTGCCCAGATGTTTGGTGCGCAGGTACGGGTAACGGCGGGTAAACACCACCAGGTGAGCATTGAGCTGGCGCCGTAAGTGGCGTCTAGCGCTGACTCAACGTAACCCAGTAGCGTGAGCGCCGCAGCACCTGCACGGACAATGACAGGGGCAGGGCGTCGAGCACCGCATCGGTGTCGGCCAGCGGATAAACGCCGGAGATACGCAACGCAGCGATCTCGTCGCTGCAGCGCAACAGGCCAGGCCGGTAGCGGCTGAGTTGCTCGACAAAGGCATCCAGGCGCATGTTGTCGGCCACCAGCAAGCCCTTGCTCCAGGCCGGCTCGGCCGAGGTGCCGGTGGCCGGTTCGATGCGGGTCGGGGTGAAGCGCGCGCGCTGCCCGGGAGCCAGGCGCAGGGGGTTGGCGGGTGATTGCCGCGCCTGCACCTCGACTGCACCGTCGAACAGCTCGACCTGCGTGGCTGGCTCTTGCAGCTCGACACTAAAACGCGTCCCTAATGCCCGTACCTGGCCATGTACGGTGTAAACGCTTAACGGGCGTTGATCGGCGTTCGAAGGGTGGCCACTGCGGATCAACAGGCGCCCGGCGAGCAGTTGCACGCGCCGCTGGCGGCTGTCGAACAGCACGGCGATTTCGGTACTTGCGTCGAGGGTCAATTGGCTGCCGTCTTCCAGCTCGATGTGTTGTGGGGCGCTGGCACCATTGCGGTAGGTCAGTTCCGGGCCCGGCTGCCAGACGTTGCGATAGGCCAGTTGCCCGGCGCAGCCGAACAGGCCGAGCACCGCCAGTGCCTTGAGCGCTTGCCGGCGACTGCGGCCCTGGCTGCCCCGGGAAAGGCTCTGGTAGCCGGCATGTGGCTCCAGCCCGGCCATGCGTCGACGCAGGGCCTCGATGTGCAGCCAGGCACGTTCGTTGTCCGGATGGGCGGCGCGCCACTGCTCAAGCGCCCGCTGCTGCTCGGGGCTGAGTGCGCCTTCCATGGTTTCGGTGAGCCACTGTGCGGCTTCGCGAGTAGTACGCGGGTTAAAGGGGGAGGGGGTCATGGCTGGTCAGCAAAAAAGCAATGCTGGTTGGCCCGCACCAGGTACAGCTTTACCGAGCGGCTGCTGACCTGCAGGCGTTCGGCGATTTCGGCGATCTTCAGGCCCTGCAGGTGCGACAGTAAGAAGGCTTCGCGGACCTTGGCCGGCAGGGCGTCGAGCATGCGATCGAGCAGGGTCAGGGCTTCAAGTGCCAGCACGCGGACTTCGGGTGACGGTTCAACTGCTTCAGGCAGGCTGGCCAGTGTTTCCAGGTACGCCTGCTCGACCAGGCGGCGGCGATAGACATTGGCCATCAGTCGCCGCGCCACGGTCGAGAGAAACGAGCGGGGTTCGCGGATCCTGAACAGGTCTTTGGAGCCGAGGATGCTCAGGAAGGTATCGTGGGCAATGTCGGCGGCATGCTCCGGGCAGCCGATACGGTTGCGTAGCCATCGGTGCAGCCAATTGTGATGGTCGTTGTACAGGGTGCTCAGGCACGTATTCAGTGCAGGTGTAGCGGGGCGGGTGTCCATCGGGTGCGTGGCCGGCGTAAAGCGGAACGGACGCCCATTATAGCGAGAATGATTATCAATTGATAATCATTGTTATTGAGAAATGCTGGTCACCGGCTGGCCGTGAGCGGATTTGCCGAGCGGCCCAGCTGCCGCAGTGCCTGCTTGCACGCTTTCGTCGCAGACTACCTGGCTGATGGCTCTGGACAGTGAGCCTTTGAAGATCGGAGTGAGCTCGTTGTCGGCCTCGGCGTCCTGAAGGTCCTCCAGCGAAGCTCCCGAGCCCATGAAGCGTACTGTGCGTGCGCTGCAATCGAACTGGCGGGCACTGTAGCTGGTCCCGCTGATGCCGACACGCTGGGTGATTACAGTGCGCTGGGAGGGATCACCCGACACGCTCACGATCGAGTAGCGGGCGTCTTGATCGAAGGAGGTTTGCAGCACTGTAGCGCTGACGAGGGAACAGCAAAGTGCCAGGCAACAGCCAGAGATGAGTTTGATCAGCACGGGTACTTCCTTGCATTGGCGCTGTGATTTTGCAGGAGGTGCCAAGCGATAATGAATCGTATTAACGATGTGGCACGTTGCTAGCTTAGTGGGCAAGCTATTCCTAGACAACGGCCCACCCCCCATTGTTCATGAAATTTCCGACAATCGGGGTGGATTATTCATGCATGTTTTGACGGCCTGGTGACAATCGACGAAAAGCTGATAAATTTCAGCCGGTTGAAACAGCAGTCGGGGGTCCGGTTGCGAAAAGGAAAAACACCATGATTTCACCAGAACGTCAGGCTGTAGCCTTGCAGCGCTATCTGGACGCCAACCCGCAGATGCGTGAGGAAATTGCCGGGCTCAGCGAGCACGAGCAGGCTCAGCAGGTCCTCTGGGCCTTCGAGGATGCCGCGCAGGAGCAGGGGGTCGAACCCTGGGAGCTGACCTTGCAACTGATTGCCGAGTCCGACGAGGAGCTTGCGGCCCTGCGCCTTGAGGTGCATCGCGAGGTTGCCGAGGCGCTGGGGATGGCGTGGGAAGAGTATTGCGAGTTCAACGAAATCGAACAGGATTCGTAACGCTGCAACTGGGATTTGTAGTGTTTTGACAAGATTTTATGCAGCCCAGGGGCTGGATCATCATGGCTTCAGCTGTGGCGTCCAGGCCAGGGGCTGCGTGTGTTGAGCGGCCTTGGGCAAGGTTTTTGCCGGGGTCTTTGAATTAAATGGACCGGCGTACTTTCTCGTCGTCCTGAACGGGGTGACTTCTGGTCTTTGAGCCACTAGAATGCTTGCCCTTGATTCTGGAGTCGGGTATCGCCGGCTAACGTCTGTGCAACGAGGAATATCCATGCAAGTTTCTGTTGAAAATACTTCTGCTCTCGAGCGCCGCATGACCATCGCCGTTCCGGCCGAGCGCGTCGAGACCGAAGTCAACAAGCGTCTGCAACAGACTGCCCGTCGCGCCAAGGTCCCAGGCTTCCGTCCTGGCAAAGTGCCGATGAGCGTGATCCGTCAGCGCTACGAAGACGCCGCCCGTCAGGAAGCCTTCGGCGACCTGGTCCAGGCTTCCTTCTACGAAGCCGTGGTCGAGCAGAAGCTGAACCCGGCTGGCGCCCCTGCCGTCGAGCCAAAATCGTTCGAAAAGGGCAAAGATCTCGAATACGTCGCCATTTTCGAAGTATTCCCTGAGTTCACCGTTGCCGGTTTCGACTCGATCGCCGTCGAGCGCCTGAGCGCCGAAGTGGCTGACGCCGACCTGGACAACATGCTCGAAGTGCTGCGCAAGCAAAACGTGCGTTTCGAAGCCGCTGACCGCGCTGCCCAGAACGAAGACCAGTTGAACATCGATTTCGTCGGCAAGGTCGACGATGAAGTGTTCGCTGGCGGTTCGGCCAAGGGCACCCAGCTGGTACTGGGTTCCGGCCGCATGATCCCGGGCTTCGAAGAAGGCCTGGTCGGCGCCAAGGCCGGTGAAGAGCGCGTTCTGAACCTGACCTTCCCCGAGGACTATCAGAACCTGGACCTGGCTGGCAAAGCTGCCGAGTTCACCGTTACCGTCAACAGTGTTGCCGAGCCAAAGCTGCCTGAGCTGACCGAAGAGTTCTTCGCCCAGTTCGGTATCAAGGAAGCAACCCTGGAAGGTTTCCGCACCGAAGTTCGCAAGAACATGGAGCGTGAACTGCGTCAGGCGATCAAGACCAAGGTCAAGAACCAGGTAATGGACGGCCTGCTGGCTGCCAACCCGATCGAAGTCCCGAAAGCCCTGCTGGAAAACGAAGTGAACCGCCTGCGCGTTCAAGCCGTTCAGCAGTTCGGTGGCAACATCAAGCCTGAGCAACTGCCGGCCGAGCTGTTCGAAGAGCAAGCCAAGCGCCGCGTCGTGCTGGGCCTGATCGTCGCCGAAGTGGTCAAGCAGAACGAACTGAAGCCGGACGAAGACCGCGTTCGCGAAATGATCCAGGAAATGGCTTCGGCTTACCAAGAGCCTGAGCAGGTCGTCGCTTGGTACTACAAGAACGACCAGCAACTGAACGAAGTTCGTTCGGTTGTGCTGGAAGAACAAGTTGTGGATACTGTTCTGCAGAAAGCGACTGTGACCGACAAATCGGTCTCGTACGAAGAAGCCGTAAAACCAGCCCAGGCACCTGCCGCCGCTGAGTAATACGCCAGCTTCGTAGGAAAACACCACAAGCCAGCCTTCGAGCTGGCTTGTGCGTATTCAAGACATGACTATTTGGGAGTGAGTGCAGGACATGTCCCGCAATTCTTATTATCAGCAGAGCTCTGACATCCAGGCCGCAGGCGGCCTGGTCCCGATGGTTATCGAGCAATCCGCTCGTGGCGAACGCGCCTATGACATCTACTCGCGCCTTCTGAAGGAGCGGGTGATCTTCCTGGTCGGCCCGGTAGAGGACTACATGGCCAACCTGGTAGCGGCGCAGATGCTGTTCCTTGAAGCGGAAAACCCGGACAAGGATATCCATCTCTACATCAACTCGCCGGGCGGTTCGGTGACTGCCGGCATGTCGATCTACGACACCATGCAGTTCATCAAGCCGGACGTCTCGACCATCTGCATCGGCCAGGCCTGCAGCATGGGCGCCTTCCTGCTGGCCGCAGGTGCCAAGGGCAAGCGTCACTGCCTGCCGAACTCGCGGGTGATGATTCACCAGCCACTGGGCGGTTTCCAGGGCCAGGCCACGGATATCGAGATCCACGCCAAGGAAATCCTCTCCATCAAGTCGCGTCTGAACGAGCTGCTGGCCTACCACACAGGTCAGGACCTGGAGACCATCAAGCGCGATACTGAGCGCGACAATTTCATGAGCGCCGAGCGCGCAGCCGAATACGGCCTGATCGACTCGGTCTACGACAAGCGGCAACTGGCCTCCTGAATCCGGGTGCCAGAGCAGGCGGGCGCGCATTGCGCCTACCTGCGGACTTGAAAAAGCCCGCAATTGCCTTCATCTTGTGTTGCAAGCCTACCGGATTGGATCGATCGAATGACTGACACCCGTAACGGCGAGGACAACGGCAAATTGCTCTATTGCTCCTTCTGCGGCAAAAGCCAGCACGAAGTGCGCAAGTTGATTGCCGGCCCCTCGGTATTTATCTGCGACGAGTGCGTCGACCTGTGCAACGACATCATCCGTGAGGAGGTGCAGGAAGCCCAGGCCGAGAGCAGCGCGCATAAACTGCCTTCGCCGAAAGAAATCAGCACCATCCTGGACCAGTACGTCATTGGTCAGGAACGTGCGAAAAAGGTACTGGCGGTAGCGGTGTACAACCACTACAAACGCCTGAATCAACGCGACAAGAAGAACGACGACGTCGAGCTCGGCAAGAGTAACATCCTGCTGATCGGTCCGACGGGCTCGGGTAAGACCCTGCTCGCCGAAACCCTCGCGCGTCTGTTGAATGTACCGTTCACCATCGCCGATGCCACCACCCTGACCGAAGCCGGTTACGTGGGTGAGGACGTCGAGAACATCATTCAAAAACTGCTGCAGAAGTGCGACTACGACGTGGAAAAGGCCCAGATGGGCATTGTCTACATCGACGAAATCGACAAGATCTCGCGCAAGTCGGACAACCCGTCCATCACCCGCGACGTTTCGGGCGAGGGCGTGCAGCAGGCGCTGCTCAAGCTGATCGAAGGCACGGTCGCTTCGGTACCGCCGCAAGGTGGCCGCAAGCACCCGCAGCAGGAATTCCTGCAGGTCGATACGCGTAACATCCTGTTTATCTGTGGCGGTGCGTTCTCGGGCCTCGAAAAGGTCATCCAGGCGCGTTCCACCCGCGGCGGCATCGGCTTTGGTGCCGAAGTACGCAGCAAGCAGGAAGGCAAGAAGGTTGGCGAGTCGCTGCGTGAAGTCGAGCCTGACGATCTGGTCAAGTTCGGTCTGATCCCGGAGTTCGTCGGTCGTCTGCCGGTTCTGGCGACCCTCGACGAGCTCGACGAAGCTGCCTTGATGCAGATTCTGACCGAGCCGAAGAACGCCCTGACCAAGCAGTATGCCAAGCTGTTCGAAATGGAAGGCGTGGACCTGGAGTTCCGCAGTGATGCGCTCAAATCCGTGGCCCGCAAGGCCCTGGAGCGCAAGACCGGGGCCCGTGGCCTGCGTTCGATCCTCGAAGGCATCCTGCTCGACACCATGTACGAGATTCCTTCGCAGAAGGATGTCAGCAAGGTGGTGATCGACGAGAGCGTCATCGATGGTTCTTCGCAGCCGCTGTTGATCTACGAGAACAGCGAGCCGCAAGCCAAGGCTGCACCCGACGTCTGAGTCGCCACGCGGCTCGATTCAAGCAAGGGGCCTTCGGGCCCCTTTGCTTTTCCTGTCGCAGAGCTTGTTTTTTTGCGGGCCTGCCCCCACATTAACTCCACGCTCAAAATCCATCGGTTTCCGGCCATAAGGCCGCTGTAGAGGCGAAATCATGAAGACCACCCTCGACTTGCCTCTCTTGCCATTGCGCGATGTCGTCGTCTATCCGCACATGGTCATCCCACTGTTCGTGGGGCGCGAGAAGTCCATCGAGGCCCTTGAGGCCGCGATGACGGGCGAGAAGCAGATTCTCCTGCTGGCCCAGAAGAACCCCGCTGACGACGATCCAGGCGAAGACGCCCTGTACCGCGTCGGTACCATTGCCACCGTCCTGCAACTGCTGAAACTGCCCGATGGCACCGTCAAGGTGCTGGTCGAAGGCGAACAGCGCGGTGCGGTCGAGCGTTTCAACGAAGTCGACGGCCACATTCGTGCCGAAGTTTCGCTGATCGACGAATCCCAGGCTGCCGAGCGCGAGTCTGAAGTCTTCGTCCGCAGCTTGCTGTCACAATTTGAACAATATGTTCAGCTGGGCAAGAAAGTCCCGGCTGAAGTCCTGTCGTCGCTCAACAGCATCGATGAGCCCGGGCGCCTGGTCGACACCATGGCAGCGCACATGGCGCTGAAGATCGAGCAGAAGCAGGAAATCCTCGAGATCCTCGACCTGTCGGCCCGTGTCGAACACGTGCTGGCGCTGCTGGATGCCGAAATCGACCTGCTGCAGGTCGAGAAGCGTATCCGTGGCCGGGTCAAGAAACAGATGGAGCGCAGCCAGCGCGAGTACTACCTGAATGAGCAGATGAAGGCCATTCAGAAAGAGCTCGGCGACAGCGAAGAAGGTCACAACGAAGTCGAGGAGCTGAAAAAGCGTCTCGACGCTGCCGGCCTGCCGAAGGACGCCTACGCCAAGGCCCAGGCCGAGCTGAACAAGCTCAAGCAGATGTCGCCGATGTCGGCCGAAGCCACCGTGGTGCGCTCGTACCTCGACTGGCTGGTGCAGGTGCCGTGGAAGGCGCAGAGCAAGGTGCGTCTGGACCTGGCCAAGGCCGAGGAAATTCTCGACGCCGACCATTACGGCCTGGAGGAGGTCAAGGAGCGCATCCTTGAGTACCTCGCAGTGCAAAAACGGGTGAAAAAGATCCGTGGTCCGGTACTGTGCCTGGTCGGGCCGCCTGGCGTGGGTAAAACCTCGCTGGCCGAGTCGATCGCCAGTGCCACCAACCGCAAGTTCGTACGCATGGCCCTCGGTGGCGTGCGCGACGAGGCCGAGATTCGCGGTCACCGCCGTACCTATATCGGTTCGATGCCCGGTCGTCTGATTCAGAAAATGACCAAGGTTGGCGTACGCAACCCGCTGTTCCTGCTCGACGAAATCGACAAGATGGGCAGCGACATGCGCGGCGATCCGGCCTCGGCGTTGCTGGAAGTGCTCGACCCCGAGCAGAACCATAACTTCAACGATCACTACCTGGAAGTCGACTACGACCTCTCGGACGTGATGTTCCTCTGCACCTCGAACTCGATGAACATCCCGCCAGCCTTGCTGGACCGGATGGAAGTCATCCGCCTGCCGGGTTATACCGAGGACGAGAAGATCAACATCGCGGTCAAGTACCTGTCGCCCAAGCAGATCAAGGCCAACGGCCTGAAAAAGGGCGAGCTGGAGATCGACGTCTCGGCGATCCGCGACATCATCCGCTACTACACCCGCGAAGCCGGCGTGCGGGGCCTGGAGCGCCAGATCGCGAAAATCTGCCGCAAGGTGGTCAAGGAGCACGCCGGCCTCAAGCAGGTGGCGGTGAAGGTTACTGGCGAGCAGCTCGAGCACTACCTGGGCGTGCGCAAGTACCGCTACGGCCTGGCCGAGCAGCAGGATCAGGTTGGCCAGGTCACCGGCCTTGCCTGGACCCAGGTGGGCGGCGAACTGCTGACCATCGAAGCTGCAGTGATTCCGGGCAAGGGTCAGCTGATCAAGACCGGCTCGCTCGGTGACGTCATGGTCGAGTCCATCACTGCCGCGCAAACCGTGGTGCGCAGCCGCGCCCGCAGCCTGGGGATTCCTGCCGACTTCCACGAGAAGCGCGATACCCACATCCACATGCCCGAAGGCGCCACGCCCAAGGATGGTCCAAGTGCCGGTATCGGCATGTGCACCGCCCTGGTTTCGGCCCTGACCCAGATCCCGGTGCGTGCCGATGTGGCCATGACCGGCGAGATCACCTTGCGTGGTCAGGTGCTGGCAATCGGTGGTTTGAAGGAAAAACTGCTGGCCGCGCACCGGGGTGGAATCAAGACGGTGATCATTCCGGAAGAGAATGTGCGTGATCTGAAGGAAATTCCTGAGAATATAAAGCAGGATCTGCAGATTAAACCGGTCAAATGGATTGACGAAGTCCTCCAAATTGCGCTGCAATACGCCCCGGAGCCCTTGCCCGATGTGGCTCCGGAGATTGTCGCCAAGGATGAAAAGCGCGACAGCGATTCCAAGGAAAGAATCAGCACACATTAGTACGTATTTGGCTGGGGGGCTTTCTTGACAGTATTTTCAGGCCCTTGTTATAAAGCGGCACTTAAGTGTCAACAGGCCACCCAGCGCTCGTTTAGCTTTTCATTACATACTTAGAAACAAACTCAATAGAGATATAAGGGGACTTAGAGTGAACAAGTCGGAACTGATTGACGCTATCGCCGCATCTGCTGATATTTCGAAAGCTGCCGCTGGCAAAGCGCTGGACGCAGTAATCGAATCCGTCACCGGCGCCCTGAAGGCAGGTGACTCCGTGGTACTGGTAGGTTTCGGTACCTTCTCGGTCACCGACCGTCCAGCTCGCACCGGCCGCAACCCGCAAACCGGCAAGACTCTGGAAATCCCTGCCGCCAAGAAGCCTGGCTTCAAGGCTGGCAAGGCTCTGAAAGAAGCCGTCAACTAAGTCGCTTCCTTCAGGCTCACGCCTAACCGAGCCGGGCTCACGCCTGGTCCGGCTGCCGAGCGCCGGGAGGCCTGATACCAGGTTCCCGGCGCTCGGCCAGTTACGAGAAGGCGCATCCTCGGATGCGCCTTTCTTCTATCAGGACTCTACCCACGCTCCACGGTTGGTTCATTCAGTACAACCGTTTCTGGGGGACGCATGCTGCAGAATATCAGGGACAATTCACAAGGTTGGATTGCCAAGACCATCATCGGTGTCATCGTAGCCTTGATGGCACTGACCGGCTTCGATGCCATCTTCCAGGCCACCACCCACAGCCAGGACGCTGCCAAGGTCAATGGCGACAAGATCAGCCAGAACGAGCTGAGCCAGGCCGTCGACATGCAACGTCGACAGCTGATGCAACAGCTGGGCAAGGATTTCGATCCGGCCATGCTCAACGAGCAAATGCTGCGTGAAGCCGCGCTCAAGGGCTTGATCGATCGCAAGTTGCTGCTTCAAGGCGCCGAAGACGCCAAGTTCGCTTTCTCCGAAGCTGCCCTCGACCAACTGATCCTGCAAACCCCTGAGTTCCAGGTGGACGGCAAGTTCAGCCCCGAGCGCTTCGATCAGGTCATTCGCCAGATGGGCTACGGCCGTCTGCAGTTCCGCGAAATGCTGGCTCAGGAAATGCTCATCGGCCAACTGCGCACCGGCCTTGCCGGCAGCGGTTTTGTTACCGACGACCAGGTCGACGCTTTTGCCCGTCTGGAAAAACAGACCCGTGATTTCGCTTCGCTGACCTTCAAGGCCGATCCGGCCGCGGTCAAGGTTACCGACGAGCAGATCAAGGCGCACTACGACGAACACGCCAAGGAGTTCATGAGCCCCGACCAGGTCGTCATCGACTACATCGAGCTGAAGAAATCCGCGTTCTTCGACCAGGTTGAAGTCAACCAGGACGAGCTCAAGGCGCTGTACGAGAAAGAAATCGCCAACCTGGCCGAGCAGCGGCATGCCGCGCACATTCTTGTTGAAATCAATGACAAGGTGAACGAGGGGCAGGCCAAGGCCAAGATCGAAGAAATCCAGGCGCGCCTGGCCAAGGGCGAAGACTTTGCCACCCTGGCCAAGGAGTTCTCCCAGGACCCGGGCTCGGCCAGCAATGGCGGTGACCTCGGTTATGCCGGCCAGGGCGTTTATGATCCGGCCTTCGAAGACGCGCTGTATGCGCTGAACAAGGACCAGGTCTCGGGCCCGGTGCGTACCGAATACGGTTTCCACCTGATCAAGCTGCTCGATGTGCAGGCGCCTGAAGTGCCAAGCTTCGACAGCCTGAAAGACAAGCTGACTCGTGAGCTGAAAACCCAGCAGGTCGAACAGCGCTTTGTCGAAGTGACCAAGCAGCTCGAAGACTCGGCCTTCGAAGCCTCCGACCTGGCCCAGCCGGCGCAGGAACTGGGCCTGAAGGTGCATACCTCGCCAGCGTTCGGTCGTGAAGGCGGCGAAGGCATCACTGCCAACCGCGCGGTGATCCAGGCGGCATTCAGCACTGAAGTGCTGGAAGAAGGCTCCAACAGCACGGCGATCGAGCTGGATCCGGAAACCATCGTGGTGCTGCGCGTCAAGGAACACCGCAAGCCTGAGCAACTGGGCCTTGAAGTGGTCTCCGAGAGCATCCGCAAGCACCTGGCCAAAGAGCAGGCGACTGCTGCCCTGAAGACCAAGGCCGATGCCCTGATCGCCGGTCTGCGCGATGGCAAGATTGCCTTGGCGGCCAGCCAGGACGGTCAGGCCTGGAAGGTTCAGGAGGCGGTATCGCGTAGCCAGGACGGTATCGACCCGGTCGAGCTGCAGGCACTGTTCCGTATGAGCAAGCCTGAAGCCAAGGACAAGCCGGTGTACGCCAGCGTCGCCCTTAACGATGGTAGCCTGGTGGTACTGCGTCTGAACGGCGTCAACGAAGGCACAGCGGCCACTGAAGAAGAGAAAGCGAGCTACCGCCGCTTCCTCGCTTCGCGCGCCGGCCAGCAGGACTTCGCGGCATACCGCAAGCAGCTGGAAGCCAAAGCGGATATCACTCGCTACTGAGTGCTGGATGCTTGAAACAGAAAAGGCCGCTTATGCGGCCTTTTCTGTTTTCATCGCGGGGCAAGTCGGGTCGCCGCACCGCCGCTCCCGCCGGTTTGTAGGAGCGGGCTTGCCCCGCGAAGAGGCTACTGAGCGGCAGCTGGCACCAGAAACGCCGCCTCCAGCAACTGCCGGGTATACGCATGCTGCGGGTCGGCAAAGATGTCCGCCGCCACCCCTTGCTCCACCACCTGGCCTTGCTTGACCACCATCAACTGGTGGCTGAGCGCCTTGACCACCGCCAGGTCGTGGCTGATGAACAGGTAGGTGAGGTTGTACTTGCTCTGCAATGAGCGCAACAGCTCGACCACCTGGCGCTGCACGGTGCGGTCCAGGGCCGAGGTCGGCTCATCGAGCAGGATAAGCGCCGGTTTGAGCACCAGTGCCCGGGCAATGGCGATGCGCTGGCGTTGGCCGCCAGAGAACTCGTGCGGGTAACGGTGCCGCGCCTGCGGATCAAGGCCGACCTCTTGCAGGGCGGCAATGATTGCCTGCTCCTGCTCGGCGGCGCTGCCCATGCGGTGGATGCGCAGGCCTTCACCGACGATGTCGCTGACGCACATGCGCGGGCTGAGGCTGCCGAACGGGTCCTGGAAAACCACCTGCATCTGCCGGCGCAGCGGGCGCACCTGCTGCTGGGTCAGGTGCTCAAGGCTCGTGCCCTGAAAGCGGATGCTGCCCTGGCTGCCCAGCAGGCGCAGGATCGCCAGCCCCAGGGTCGACTTGCCCGAACCGCTTTCGCCGACAATGCCCAGGGTCTGGCCCTGGGGCAGGTCGAAGTTGATGCCGTCCACCGCCTTGACGTAATCGACGGTGCGTCGCAACAGACCCTTCTTGATCGGGAACCACACGCGCAGGTTCTCGACCTGCAGCATCGGCGCGCCGGGCGGGTTGCCAGCCGGGCCACCGCTGGGCTCGGCACCGAGGAGCATCTGCGTGTAGGGATGCTTGGGGTGGCGGAACAGTGCATCACAGTCGGCTTGCTCGACGATCTGGCCCTTTTGCATCACGCAGACCCGGTGGGCAATGCGCTTGACCAGGTTGAGGTCGTGGCTGATCAGCAGCAGCGCCATGCCCAGGCGTGCCTGCAGGGACTTGAGCAACTCGAGGATCTTCAACTGCACGGTGACGTCCAGCGCCGTGGTCGGTTCGTCGGCGATCAGCAGGTCAGGCTCGTTGGCCAGGGCCATGGCAATCATCACACGCTGCCTCTGGCCGCCTGAGAGCTCGTGTGGCAGCGCTTTGAGGCGTTTGTGCGGCTCGGGTATGCCGACCATCGCCAGCAGCTCCAGGGTGCGCTCGGTGGCCGCCTTGCCGCGCAGGCCCTTGTGCAGCAGGAGGATCTCGTTGATCTGCTTTTCGATGTTGTGCAGCGGGTTGAGTGAGGTCATCGGCTCCTGGAAGATCATCGCCACGCGGTTGCCGCGTATGCGCCGCATCTTTTTCTCGTCGAGGGTCAGCAGGTCTTGCCCTTCGAACAGGATGCTGCCGCTCGGGTGGCGGGCCAGCGGGTAGGGCAGCAGGCGCAGGATCGAGTGCGCCGTCACCGACTTGCCCGAACCGCTTTCACCGACCAGGGCCAGGGTTTCGCCGCGGCGGATGTCGAAGCTGACACCTTCGACCACCCGCTGGGATTGATCGCCGGTGACGAACTCGACGGCCAGGTCACGGACTTCGATCAAGGTTTGCTTGCTCATCTCATTTCCTCGGGTCGAAGGCATCGCGGGCGGACTCGCCGATGAACACCAGCAGGCTGAGCATCAAGGCCAGCACGGCAAACGCGCTCATGCCCAGCCAGGGCGCTTGCAGATTGGACTTGCCCTGGGCCACCAGTTCGCCCAGCGACGGCGCGCCGGGCGGCAGGCCGAAGCCGAGGAAGTCCAGGGCGGTCAGGGTGCCGATGGCGCCGGTGAGAATGAACGGCATGAAGGTCATGGTCGAAATCATCGCGTTGGGCAGGATATGCCGGTACATGATCGCGCCGTTCTGCATGCCCAGCGCCCGTGCCGCGCGCACGTACTCAAGGTTGCGCCCGCGCAGGAACTCGGCGCGCACCACATCCACCAGGCTCATCCACGAGAACAGCAGCATGATCCCCAGCAGCCACCAGAAGTTCGGTTGCACGAAGCTTGCGAGGATGATCAGCAGGTACAGCACCGGCAGCCCCGACCAGATTTCCAGGAAGCGTTGCCCGGCCAGGTCCACCCAGCCGCCGTAAAAACCCTGCAGGGCACCGGCGATCACGCCGATGATCGAGCTGAGGATGGTCAGGGTCAGGGCAAACAGCACCGAGATACGGAAACCATAGATGACCCGCGCCAGCACGTCGCGGCCCTGGTCGTCGGTGCCCAGCCAGTTCTGCGCCGACGGCGGGGCGGGGGCCGGGACCTTGAGGTCGTAGTTGATGCTCTGGTAGCTGAACGGGATCGGCGCCCACAGCACGAAGCTGTCCTTGGCGGCGAGCAGTTCGCGGATGTACGGGCTCTTGTAGTTGGCTTCCAGCGGGAACTCGCCGCCGAAGGTGGTTTCCGGATAGCGCTTGAGCGCCGGGAAATACCATTGGCCGTCGTAGCGCACGGCCAGTGGCTTGTCATTGGCGATCAGCTCGGCGCCCAGGCTCAGGCCGAACAGGATCAGGAACAGCCACAGCGACCACCAGCCGCGGCGGTTGGCCTTGAAGCGCTCGAAGCGCCGGCGATTCAGAGGTGACAGGTTCATCTCAGTGCTCCCGGCTGTCGAAGTCGATACGTGGGTCGACCAGGGTGTAGGTCAGGTCGCCAATCAGCTTCACCACTAGCCCGAGCAGGGTGAAGATGAACAGGGTGCCGAAGACCACCGGGTAGTCGCGGTTGATCGCCGCCTCGAAACTCATCAGGCCCAGGCCATCGAGGGAGAAGATCACCTCGATCAGCAGGGAGCCGGTGAAGAAGATACCGATGAACGCCGACGGGAAACCGGCGATCACCAGCAGCATGGCGTTGCGAAACACATGGCCGTAGAGCACGCGGTTAGGGCTCAGGCCCTTGGCCTTGGCGGTGACCACGTACTGCTTGTTGATCTCGTCGAGGAAGCTGTTCTTGGTCAGCAGGGTCATGGTCGCGAAGTTGCCGATCACCAGGGCGGTGACCGGCAGCACCAGGTGCCAGAAGTAATCGAGCAGCTTGCCGGCGGTGCTCAGCTCGTCGAAATTGTTCGAAGTCAGGCCGCGCAGCGGGAACCAGTCCAGGTAGCTGCCGCCAGCAAACAGCACGATCAGCAAGATGGCGAACAGGAACGCCGGAATGGCGTAGCCGATGATGATCGCCGAGCTGGTCCAGACGTCGAAGTGGCTGCCGTGACGGGTGGCCTTGGCGATGCCCAGGGGGATCGACACCAGGTACATGATCAGCGTGCTCCACAGCCCCAGGGAGATCGACACCGGCATCTTCTCGACGATCAGGTCGATGACCTTGGCATCACGGAAGAAGCTGTCGCCAAAATCCAGGTGGGCGTAGTTCTTGATCATGATCCACAAGCGTTCCGGCGCCGATTTGTCGAAGCCGTACATCTGCTCGATTTCCTTGATCAGGGCCGGGTCCAGGCCCTGGGCGCCGCGGTAGTTGGAGCCGGCCACCGAGACTTCGGCACCCCCTCCGGCAATCCGGCTGGTGGCGCCCTCGAAGCCTTCAAGCTTGGCGATCATCTGCTCGACCGGGCCGCCTGGGGCGGCCTGGATGATGATGAAGTTGATGATCAGGATGCCCAGCAGGGTCGGGATGATCAGCAGCAAACGGCGAAAGATATAGGCCAGCATGCTATTTCGCCCCTTCGGCCGCTTGCGCCTCGGGCGCCGGGTTCAGCGGCACCACCGGCTCGACATCCGGCTTGATCCACCAGGTGTTGATGCCGATGTCGTATTTGGGCGACACCTTGGGGTGGCCGATGTGGTTCCAGTAGGCCACGCGCCAGGTCTTGATGTGCCAGTTGGGGATCACGTAGAAGCCCCATTGCAGCACCCGGTCGAGGGCGCGCGAATGCTCGATCAGGCTTTGTCGCGAATCGGCGTTGATCAACTGCTCGACCAGGGTGTCGATGGCCGGGTCCTTCAGGCCGATGAAATTGCGGCTGCCGGGGTTGTCGGCGGCGGCGCTCTGCCAGAACTCGCGTTGCTCGTTGCCCGGCGAGTTGGACTGCGGGTAGCCGCCGACGATCATGTCGAAGTCCCGTGAGCGCAGGCGGTTGATGTACTGCGAAACATCGACCCGGCGAATCACCAGGTCGATGCCCAGGTCGGCGAGGTTGCGCTTGAACGGCAGCAGGATGCGTTCGAACTCGGTCTGGGCCAGGAGAAACTCGATCGACACTGGCTTGCCCTGAGCGTCGACCATCTTGTCGTCGACGATGCGCCAGCCTGCGTCCTGCAGCAGCTTGTAGGCTTTGCGCTGCTGTTCGCGGATCATGCCGCTGCCATCGGTGACCGGGTTGGCGAAGGGCTGGGTGAACACCTGGTCGGGGATCTTGCCGCGCAGCGGTTCGAGAATTTTCAGTTCGGCGGCGTCGGGCAGGCCGGTGGCGGCCATGTCGGAGTTCTCGAAGTAGCTGCGGGTGCGGGTGTAGGCACCGTTGAACAGCTGCTTGTTGGTCCATTCGAAGTCCAGCAACAGGCTCAGCGCTTCACGTACCCGCACATCCTGGAACAGCGGGCGGCGGATGTTGTAGACGAAGCCCTGCATGCCGGTCGGGTTACCGTTGGGCAGCTCTTCGAGGATCAGGCGTTTCTGCCGTACGGCTGGCACGTCGTAGGCGGTGGCCCAGCTCTTGGCGGCGGTTTCCAGGCGGTAGTCGAACTGGCCGGCCTTGAGCGCTTCGAGGGTGACGGCGCTGTCGCGGTAATAGTCGGTGGTCATCTCGTCGAAGTTGTAAAAGCCGCGATTGACCGCCAGGTCCTTGCCCCAGTAGTCCTTGACCCGCTCGTAGCGAATCGAACGCCCCGGCTTGACCTCGGCGACCTTGTACGGGCCGCTGCCCAGGGGAACTTCGAGGTTGCCCTTGGTGAACTCACGGTTTTCCCAGAAGTGCTTGGGCAATACCGGCAACTGGCCGAGGATCAGCGGCAGCTCGCGGTTGTTGCTGTGCTTGAACTTGAACAATACCCGCTGCGGATCTTCGGCGATCACTTCGGCGACGTCGGCGTAGTAACCGCGGTACAGCGGTGCGCCGTGCTTGATCAGGGTGTTGAAGGTGAACACCACGTCTTCAGCCTGCATCGGCTGGCCGTCATGAAAACGTGCTTCGGGGCGCAGGTAGAAGCGTACCCAGCTGTTGTCCGGAGCTTTCTCGATCTTGCCGGCGACCAGGCCGTACTCGGTGAAGGGCTCATCCAGGCTTTGGGTCATCAGAGTGTCGTAGATCAGGCCGATGTCATCGGCGGAAACACCCTTGTTGATGAACGGGTTGAGGCTGTCGAAGCCGCCGAAGCCGGCCTGGCGGAAGGTGCCGCCCTTGGGTGCGTCGGGGTTGACGTAGTCAAAGTGCTTGAAGCCTGCCGGGTATTTCGGCGCTTCATCGTAAAGGGTCACGGCGTGTTGCGGTGCAGCCAGTGCCTGGCCACCGAGGCAGGCCAGCAGCAGTGCGCAGGCCTTCAGGCGCAGGCGGGACATTGGCATCATTGGGCTTTCTCCGAAGGCTTGATCCACCAGCTGTTGAGCCCCAGGGTATAGGGCGGCGTGGCCACAAAGGCAAAGCGATTGCGGTAGGCCAGGCGGTGGTTGTCGAGATACCAGTTGGGAATCATGTAGTACTGCCACAGCAGCACCCGGTCCAGGGCGCGGGCGGCGGCCACTTGGTCTTCACGGCTCTGGGCGGCCAGCAGGGTGTCGAGCAGGTGATCGACCACCGGGTCTTTCACGCCAGCATAGTTCTTGCTGCCCTTGGTCGAGGCCTGGCTTGAGTGAAAGTACAGCCATTGTTCAAGGCCCGGGCTCAGGGTCTGGTTCAGGGTCATCAGAATCATGTCGAAGTCGAACTGGTCCAGGCGTTGTTTGTACTGGGCCCGGTCTACCGTGCGCAAGCGTGCTTCGATGCCAATGCTGGCGAGATTTTCGACATAAGGTTGCAGGATCCGTTCAAGGTTCGGATTGACCAGCAACAGTTCCAGCTTCAAGGGTTGCCCGGCGCTGTTGAGCAGGCGTTGGCCATTGAGCTTCCAGCCGGCCTGGCCGAGCAGCTCGAGGGCCTGGCGCAAGGTCTGGCGGTTGATCCCTCGGCCGTCGGTGTGGCTCACCGAATAGGGCTCGGTGAACAGCGCCGCAGGCAGTTGTTTGCGGTAGGGCGCCAGCAGCAGCCACTCCTTGCCCACCGGCAGGCCGCTGGCGGCGAATTCGCTGTTGGGGTAGTAACTGGTGGCGCGCTGGTAGGCGCTGCTGAACAGGGCGCGGTTGGTCCACTCGAAGTCGAGCATCAGCCCCAGTGCCTGGCGAACCCGCGCATCGCTGAAGGTCGCCCGGCGACTGTTCATGAACAGGCCCTGGGTCTGGGTCGGGATCTTGTGCGGGATCTGTGCCTTGATCACATCGCCGCGGCGCACCGCCGGGAAGTTGTAGCCGTTGGCCCAGTTCTTCGCCTGGTGCTCGATGTAGATGTCGAACTCACCAGCCTTGAAGGCTTCGAAGGCCACTGCGCTGTCGCGATAGAACTCGTACTCGACGCGGTCGACGTTGTACTTGCCGCGGTTCACCGCCAGGTCCTTGCCCCAGTAGTTCTTCACCCGCTCGAACACCAGGCGTCGCCCGGGCTGCACCTGGGTGATGCGGTAGGGGCCACTGCCCAAAGGCGGCTCGAAGGTGGTGGCCTTGAAGTCGCGGCCTTTCCAGTAGTGTGCCGGCAGCACCGGCATCTCGCCCAGGCGCAGGATCAGCAGCGGGTTGCCGGCGCGCTTGAAGACAAAGCGGATGCGTCGCGGGTTGAGGATATCGACGCGTTTGACTTCCTGCAGGTTGGTCCGGTAGATCGGATGGCCTTCCTTGAGCAGGGTGCGATAGGAGAACGCCACGTCGCTGGCGGTAATCGGCTTGCCATCGTGAAAGCGCGCTTCGGGGCGCAGGTTGAACACCACCCAGCTGCGGTCTTCGCTGTACTCGACCGAGCCTGCGATCAGGCCATAGCTTGAAGTGGGCTCATCACCGGAGGGGTCGTACTGGCCGGTGCCGACCATCAGGGTTTCGTTCAGCTCGCTCACCCCGTACTGCAAGAAGTTCGGCGTGGTGACCGGGCTTGAGCCCTTGAAGGTGTAGGGGTTGAGGGTGTCGAAGGTGCCAAATGCCATGGCGCGCAAGGTGCCGCCCTTGGGCGCTTGCGGATTGACCCAGTCGAAGTGGGTGAATTTGGCTGGATACTTGAGCGTGCCGAACTGGGCGTAACCGTGGCTTTCGCTGATTGTTGCGCCCGCGGGAAAGCTCAAGGCCAGGCTGAGTGACAGCAACAGGAGGGGACGTATCAAGTCGAGATCCGATCCAGGCGGCTTGGGCTTTATTCCAGCTACAGTAACAGCTTGTATCGACTGGAAAAAGAGTGCCGCGTGGGGCGGGGCAGGTGGCTCCGGTCAGTGACCGGAGCACGAACCTCAATGGTTGAGGTAGACGGTCAGGGTCTGGCCTGGCTTGAGGGCGTGGCCGCTGCGTGGGTTCCAGCGCTTGAGATGCTGCATCTCGACGTTGAAGCGCTTGGCCACCAGGTACAGCGAGTCGCCTTTGCGCACCTTGTACTGGGTGGATTTCTTCTGGTTCTTGGCGCCAACCGGCTGGGCGTTCTGCATCACCAGGGTCTGGCCGGCCTTGAGGTTCTTGCCGGAAAGCTTGTTCCAGCGCTGCAAGTCCTTGACGCTGACCTTGTTGGCCTTGGCGATGCTGGCCAGGTTGTCGCCACGCTTGACCCGGTAACGGCTGTTACGGGTTGTGGTGGTGCGCGGCGCCGCTTCGGCCATGGCAGCTTCGAACACGGCCTTTTTCGGCTGCAGGGTCAGCAGCTCTTCAGGCTTCATGTTCGACAGCGAAGCGGTCAGCAGTTGCGCCTTGGCGGTCGGCACCAGCAGTTGCTGCGGGCCGTCGACGGTCATGCGCTTCTTGAAGGCCGGGTTGAGCTGGAACAGTTCGTCTTCGTCGATCTCGGCCAGGGCTGCGACCCGTGACAGGTCGAGGCGGTCCTTGATCGCCACGGCTTCGAAGTAGGGCTCGTTGGCAATCGGGTTGAGGTTGACGCCATAGGCTTGCGGCGTCATCACCACCTGCGACAGGGCCAGCAGCTTGGGCACGTAGTCGCGGGTTTCCTGCGGCAGCGGCAGGTTCCAGTAGTCGGTTGGCAGGCCGAGCTTCTCGTTGCGCTCGATGGCGCGGCTGACCGTGCCTTCACCGGCGTTGTAGGCGGCCAGGGCCAGCAGCCAGTCGCCGTTGAACATGTCGTGCAGGCGGGTCAGGTAGTCCAGCGCGGCGTTGGTCGAGGCGGTGATATCGCGACGGCCATCGTAGAAGCGGGTCTGGCGCAGGTTGAAGTAACGCCCGGTGGACGGAATGAACTGCCACAGCCCCACCGCATGGGCCCGGGAGTAGGCCATGGGGTTGTAGGCACTCTCGATTGCCGGCAGCAGCGCCAGCTCCAGCGGCATGTTGCGCTCTTCGAGGCGTTCGACGATGTAGTGGATGTACAGGCTGCCACGGTCGCCGGCGGTTTCGAGGAACGAAGGATTACTGGCGAACCACAGGCGTTGCTGTTCGATGCGCGGGTTGACCGCAACTCCGTCCTGCAGTACGAAGCCCTGGCGCATGCGCTCCCAGACGTCCTGGGGGGCCTGCTCGACGACCGGCTTGACCGGTACGACCAACGGCTTCTGCTTGGCCCGGGCCTGGTAGTTGTGCGCGCGAACGCTGTCGGATTCGTCGACTTGACGGGTGCTCTGGCAGCCCACGAGGGTGGCGGCCAGGGCCAGCGCACTGGCTTGGGCCAGGCGCGTCAGGGCGACGGAATTGAAGGTTCTGCGGCTAGTGGACGACATTGGCTGGGACGAAGTTCCGGGCAAAAATGTCGGGGGATTCTAGAAAGCGGCCCCCCAACGGTCAACCTTTCAGAACTTTCCGTCACCAGCAGCGGCTGTTTAGAACGTATCTTTCCAAGCACGCAACCCAGCAAAAACAGCACTTGGCGTGGGGTATATCTTGCCATTCCGTTCGTCTAGTTTTTCTTTAACGGATGTTTCGGTGGTCCGCAGAAAGGGGTTGGTGAGCTTTTCCAGGGCCAGGGTTGATGGCAACGTGATGCGATCTTGTGCCCTAAGCTGGGTAACGTCGGCGAAGCGTTGGGCAATGTGCGGGTTTTCAGGCTCCACCGCCTGGGCGAAGCGCAGGTTGCTCAGGGTGTATTCGTGGGTGCAATACACCAGGGTGGCGGCGGGCAGCGCGGCCAGGCGCTGCAGGGAGTGGTGCATCTGCTCCGGCGTGCCCTCGAACAGGCGCCCGCAACCGGCGGCGAACAGGGTGTCGCCGCAGAACAGCACCGGGGTGGTTGTTTGCGGGCAATAATAGGCAATGTGTCCCAGGGTGTGTCCAGGCACCGCGATAACCTGGAAATCCAGGCCCAGAACGCGCACGCTGGCGTTTTCCTCCAGGGCCTGGTCACGGCCAGGGATGCGCTCGTGGGCCGGGCCGTAGACGGTCGCGCCGGTGTGCGACTTGAGCTGCTCGACGCCACCGACATGATCGTGGTGGTGATGGGTAATGAGGATGTCGCTCAGTTGCCAGCCGGGATGGCGCTCAAGCCAGGCCAGGACCGGCGCGGCATCGCCTGGATCGACCACCGCGCAACGCTGGTTGGCAGCATCTTGCAACAACCAGATGTAGTTATCGTTGAAAGCGGGCAGGGCATCGATCTGTATCATGGTGCGATTCGCCAAACGGTGGACATGGGTGCATCTTAGTAGCTATGCGCGCTGTCGAGAACCTTCAAGGGAGACTGCAATGACCGATCAAGCCTTCGCCCAGGCCGATCCGCAGTGGCTGGAGCTGATCAGCCTGGCCCGCGACTGGTTCGCCGGCCCGTTGGGGCAAATGATGCTCAAAGAAGAGCAACGCCTGCTCGAAGAGGAACTGGGGCGTTACTTCGGCGGTTACCTGGTGCATTACGGCCCCTGCGCCGAAGCACCGCCCAAGGCCCCGCAGGTGCAGCGTAACGTGCGCCTCGGCGCGCCGCTGCCCGGGGTCGAGATCGTCTGTGAAGAACAGGCCTGGCCACTGAGCGAACATGCCGCCGACGTCGTGGTGCTGCAACATGGCCTGGACTTCAGCCTGTCGCCCCATGGCCTGCTGCGCGAGGCCGCCAGCAGTGTGCGCCCGGGTGGTCATTTGCTGATCGTCGGCATCAACCCCTGGAGCAGTTGGGGCGTACGCCGGGTGTTCGCCCATGATGCCTTGCGCAAGGCGCGCTGCATTTCCCCGTCGCGGGTTGGCGACTGGCTCAACCTGCTGGGTTTCGCGCTGGAGAAACGCCGCTTCGGGTGCTATCGTCCGCCGCTCGCATCCCCCGCCTGGCAACAGCGCCTGGCCGGCTGGGAGCGGATCGCCGGTGGCTGGCAGAGTGCTGGTGGCGGTGTCTACCTGCTGGTGGCGCGCAAGATGGTGGTCGGCCTGCGGCCCCTGCGCCTGGAGCGCCGCGAGCCGATGGGCAAACTGCTGCCGCTGCCGATGGCCAAGGTCAACCGGCGCCATTCCGAACCCTGAGTTCCGGGCCCCCTGGGCGCGGGGCCAAATCATTGATGAAAAAGGCTGTAAATGAGCGATAGCGTCGAAATCTTCACCGATGGTGCCTGCAAGGGCAACCCCGGCCCGGGCGGCTGGGGTGTGCTGATGGTGTGCAAGGGCGTCGAAAAGGAGCTGTGGGGCGGCGAACGCGAGACCACCAACAACCGCATGGAACTGATGGCGGCGATCAAGGGCCTGGAAGCGCTCAAGCGCGAGTGCGAAGTGCTGCTGGTCACCGACTCCCAGTACGTGATGAAAGGCATCACCGAGTGGATGGTCAACTGGAAAAAACGCGGCTGGAAAACCGCCGCCAAAGAACCGGTAAAGAACGCCGACCTCTGGCAGTTGCTCGATGAACAGGTGGGCCGGCACAAAGTGACCTGGAAATGGGTCCGCGGGCATATTGGCCATCATGGCAACGAGCGTGCCGATCAACTGGCTAACCGCGGTGTTGACGAGGTCCGTGGTCTGCGTTGACTACACCGGCCGCCACTCGCCCTTGAGCTGAGGTAGAATGGCCGGCTTTTCACCAGACTGTACGCGGCAGGAGACCATCGGCGTGGAGATTCAGAACAACAGGTCGGTCGTCCTCGACACCGAAACCACCGGTATGCCGGTGACTGACGGCCACCGGGTCATCGAGATCGGTTGTGTCGAGCTGATGGGCCGGCGCCTGACCGGGCGCCATTTCCACGTCTACCTGCAGCCGGACCGCGAGAGTGACGAGGGCGCCATTGGCGTCCACGGCATCACCGACTCCTTCCTGCTCGACAAACCGCGCTTTGCTGAAGTCGCCGATGAATTCTTCGAGTTCATTCAGGGCGCCCAGCTGATCATCCACAACGCGGCGTTCGACGTTGGCTTCATCAACAACGAATTCGCTTTGCTCGGTCAGCACGATCGCGCCGACATCTCCCAGCACTGCACCATTCTCGACACCCTGATGATGGCCCGCTCGCGTCATCCGGGGCAGCGCAACAGCCTCGATGCGTTGTGCAAACGCTATGGTGTCGACAACTCCGGCCGTGAGCTGCACGGCGCACTGCTCGACTCCGAGCTGCTGGCCGACGTCTACCTGAGCATGACCGGTGGCCAGACCAGCCTGTCGCTGGCCGGCCACGGTGCCGATGGCGAAGAGGAGGGCGACGACAACCGCGGCAGCGAAATTCGCCGCCTGCCTGCCAGTCGCCAGCCGGGGCGGATCATTCGCGCCAGCGAGCAGGAGCTCGAGCTGCACATGGCGCGTCTGGAAGCCATCGCCAAGTCCGCCGGTGGCCCGGCGCTGTGGCAGCAGTTGTCCGAAGCAAACTGAGGCAATTTGCCGCGCAGGGGCGCTGGCGACCTTCTACCCTGAGGTGACAGAGCTGTCACCCGGAGGAAGCGCCCGCCCATGTACAAGGACCTCAAGTTCCCCGTCCTCATCGTGCATCGCGACATCAAGGCCGATACGGTCGCTGGCGAGCGTGTTCGCGCAATTGCCCAGGAGCTGGCCCAGGACGGCTTCACCATCCTGCCGGCCGTCGATTACGCCGAAGGCCGCTTGGTCGCCGCCACCCATCACGGCCTGGCGTGCATGCTGATTGCTGCCGAAGGCGCTGGCGAAAACACTCACCTTTTACAGAACATGGTCGAACTGATTCGCCTGGCCCGGGTGCGTGCACCGCACCTGCCGATCTTCGCCCTGGGCGAGCAGGTGACCCTGGAGAATGCCCCTGCCGATGTCATGAGCGAGCTGAACCAGCTGCGCGGCATTCTCTACCTGTTCGAAGACACCGTGCCGTTTCTCGCCCGCCAGGTGGCGCGGGCCGCGCACAGTTATCTGGATGGCTTGCTGCCGCCCTTTTTCAAGGCGCTGGTGCAGCACACCGCGCAATCGAACTACTCATGGCACACCCCCGGCCATGGCGGTGGCGTGGCCTATCGCAAAAGCCCGGTCGGCCAGGCCTTTCACCAGTTCTTCGGCGAGAACACCCTGCGTTCGGACCTGTCGGTGTCGGTCCCTGAGCTGGGCTCGCTGCTCGATCACACCGGGCCGCTGGCGGCCGCCGAGGCGCGGGCGGCAAAGAATTTCGGTGCCGACCATACCTTTTTTGTGATCAATGGCACTTCCACCGCCAACAAGATTGTCTGGCACTCGATGGTCGGTCGAGATGACCTGGTGCTGGTCGACCGCAACTGCCACAAATCGGTGGTCCACGCGATCATCATGACCGGGGCCATCCCTTTGTACCTGTGCCCGGAGCGCAACGAGCTGGGGATCATCGGGCCGATCCCGCTGAGCGAATTCAGCCAGGCCTCGATTGCCGCCAAGATCAGCGCCAACCCCCTGGCCCGTGGCCGTCCGCCCAGGGTCAAGCTGGCGGTGGTGACCAACTCCACCTATGACGGCTTGTGCTACAACGCCGAGCTGATCAAGCAGGAACTGGGCAACAGTGTCGAGGTGTTGCATTTTGATGAGGCCTGGTATGCCTACGCGGCGTTTCATGAGTTCTTCCGCGGGCGTTACGCCATGGGCACTTCGCGCAGTGCCGACAGCCCGCTGGTGTTCAGCACTCACTCGACCCACAAGCTGCTGGCTGCCTTCAGCCAGGCGTCGATGATCCATGTGCAGGACGGCGGCGCCCGCCAGCTGGACCGCGACCGCTTCAACGAAGCCTTCATGATGCATATTTCCACCTCGCCGCAGTACAGCATCCTCGCCTCGCTGGATGTCTCTTCGGCGATGATGGAAGGCCCGGCCGGGCGCTCCTTGCTGCAGGAAATGTTCGATGAGGCGCTGAGCTTTCGCCGGGCCATGGCCAACCTGCGTGAGCACATGGCCGCTGATGACTGGTGGTTCAGCATCTGGCAGCCGCCGCTGGCGGACGGTGCACGGCGGCTCGCCACCGAAGACTGGCTGTTGCAGCCCCAGGCCGACTGGCACGGTTTCGCTGATGTCAGTGACGATTACGTGCTGCTCGACCCGATCAAGGTCACCCTGGTGATGCCCGGGCTCAGTGCCGGCGGCGCCTTGAGTGAGCACGGCATTCCGGCCGCGGTGGTCAGCAAGTTTCTCTGGGAGCGCGGCTTGGTGGTGGAAAAGACCGGGCTCTACACCTTCCTGGTGTTGTTCTCGATGGGCATCACCAAGGGTAAATGGAGCACGCTGCTGACCGAGTTGCTTGAGTTCAAGCGCAACTACGATGCCAACACCCGCCTGCTCGAATGCCTGCCCTGCGTCGCCCAGCTCGATCCAGTGCGTTACCAGGGCCTGGGCCTGCGCGACCTGTGTGACCAGTTGCACGCCTGCTACCGCAGCAATGCCACGGCCAAGCAACTCAAGCGCCTGTTCACGCGTTTGCCGGAAGTGGTGATGAAACCTGCCGATGCCTATGACCGGATGGTGCGCGGGGAGGTCGAGGCGGTGCCGATCGAGCAGTTACTCGGGCGCATCGCTGCGGTGATGCTGGTGCCCTATCCGCCGGGCATTCCGTTGATCATGCCGGGGGAGCGCTTTACCGAGGCGACCCGTTCGATCATTGACTACCTGGCCTTTGCTGCTGCCTTCGACAGCGGCTTTCCCGGTTTTGTCGCCGATGTCCATGGGTTGCAGCATGAAACCACAGCGCAGGGACGGGTCTATACCGTCGATTGCATCAAGGCCTGAGCGGGCTCAAGGAATGCGGATGATTTCCACGCCACTCTGGACCAGCTCAAAACGGTCTTCACCCAGGTGGTTGACCCGGTCACCGATTGCCAGCTTGTAGGTGGTAATGGGCAGGGATGCGGCGCTTCCGTCGGCCTGCAGGGTGGCTTCCTGGAACTCATGAACGGGATAGATGCGGCCCTCGGCGTCCCGTGCATGAAACTGTCCGACCAGTACTGCTGTCATTTACCGTACAACCTCTGAAGAAATAAGTATCTGTCAGGCATAGACCACTGTTTTGCCTGGTAAGTTTTGCCTGTATGGAAAAAAACTTCAGGGCCGTGCCGGATCATCTATACCTACAACTCCCTTTGTTCATCACATCAGGAATTTGCCATGAGCCAGGTGTATTCAGTCGCCGTCGTCGTCGGCAGCTTGCGCAAGGAATCCCTCAACCGCAAAGTCGCCCGCGCGCTGGCCGAGCTTGCGCCATCCAGCCTCAAGCTGCACATCGTCGAAATTGGCGAGCTGGCCTTGTACAACGAGGATATCGACGTCAATCCGCCGCAGGCCTACAAAACGTTTCGCGAGCAGATTCGCGGCAGTGATGCGCTGCTGTTTGTCACCCCCGAGTACAACCGCTCGGTGCCGGGAGTGTTGAAGAATGCCATCGATGTGGGCTCGCGGCCCTATGGCCAGAGCGCCTGGAGTGGCAAGCCCGGGGCGGTGATCAGTGTGTCGCCGGGGGCGGTGGGCGGCTTTGGTGCCAACCACCACCTGCGCCAGTCGCTGGTGTTCCTTGATGTGCCGTGCATGCAGCAGCCCGAAGCCTACATTGGTGGGGCAGGGACGCTGTTTGACGACAACGGCAAGCTGTCGGAGAAGACCCGGCCGTTCCTGCAGACCTTTATCGACAAGTTCGCCGTGTGGGTCGCGCGGCACCAGAACTGAGGCATTGCACCGGCCACCTTACTCAAGGCTGGCCGGTGCAAAGGCAGGTTCAACGTTGCTGTTGCCCTGCCAGGTTGGTCAGCGCCTCGATCAGGTTGCTTTCGTTGCGCTTGAACTGTTGCTCCAACGCGGTGATGCGTGCGGCAATCTGGTCGGGGTTGTCATCCGGATAGAGGTCGTACAGCTCCAGTACCTCGGCCTCGTAGGCAGACTTGAGCGCCATGAAACGATCGGCGTGGCTCTCGCGCAGGTAATCCACCCAGAAGTCCCGCCCCCTGGCGAAGTCGAGGAAAGCCTGGCCGCCTTCGCCCTGGCGCACCTGGCTCAAGGCCGCATCCAGTTCCCCGGGGCGAATGTTGGCGGCCGTTCGGTACAACATGTTGCTCGGCGGCACCGGCAGGTCCAGCTCACGGGCCCATTGCAGGCGATAGGCCAGGCGCACTTCGGCTTCGTCGCGGCTACCGGCCTGTTCGCGGGCAGCGTTGTCCAGCGCCTCCAGCCGGTACAGACGGCGGGTGAGGGCGTACAGGGAATTGCCCCGCTGTTCGGCGGCAACGCCCTGCAGCGATTGACGAATGAATACCTGGATTTCCATCTGGTTGAAGGCCAGGCGTATGCCGTCAGGGCAGGTGTCGCGCTGCCTGATCTGCTGCAAGGGTTCGGCACCCATGCCGTTGAGGACCAGGCGCAGCTCTGTGTCATTGGCGGCTACCTCGAGCACGCCCCAAACCCGTTCGGTAAGGCCATTGCGGCTACTAGCATCGCGATAGTCGGCGCTGTGTTCCAGATGGCTGATGACCCCCAGCAGGTCGCTGGCGTCTGCGCCGTCTTCGATCTGTTGCCAGATACCTCTGCGTATCGCACTGCGGTCCTCGGCACCGCTTAGCCAGACATCCGCACCGGATTCGGCTTCTTCAGGGGAAGAGGGGGAAGACTCGCTTGAATAGTGTGGTTCACGCTCCAGGGCACGGATATCGGGCGGCAAGTCCATATAGAAGTCGTAGGCGCGATTGAAACCTTCGGACAAGTGTGCGCGACGCATGCTCTCGTGGCTCAACGGGTTGCCGGTCAGGGAAATTTCAGTGTGATGTTCTTCAGTGCGTGGGTTAGCGAGAATTCGCTCGGGCAATTCGCGCAACTGGTTGGCAACCAGCGACAGGCGTTGAATCGGACCGGGCAGCAGTGTGTCCAGCCATTGCGGCCAGGTTTGCAGGCCGACATTGTTGAGGCTCAACTGCTCGATGTTGCTCAATTCAGAGGCATCGGTAATCTCGCCGATAACATTTGCGTCAAGTTGCAGCTCAGTCAGCTTTGGCACGCGTCGCAGCGTTGCCAGCGCCGACTGATCGATATTCAAGCCCAGGTCGATCAGGCTCAGGTGTTCCAGCATCCGCAGTTCCGGCAAAACTGTATTCAAGCTGCCCAGCGGGGTGACATGCCCCTCGATGTGCAAACTGTCGAGGTAGGGAAAGTCACTGAGAAACCGATGCAATTCACTGGCGTTGGTGCCCACGCGCAGAAGGTGCAGCCTGCGTAGGCGATTATAGAAAAACGGCGGCAATCGCCTGGGGAAGTCGTTCAAGGCGATTGCCTCGAGACGCAAGGTGCCAACGTGGCCAAGTGTTGGTTCGTGGCTCCACAAATCGTGCACCAAACGGCCCAGGCGGCGCCTGGAGGCAATCTGTTCATCGCCTAGCGGTGCGCCTGAGTGGGACGCTTCGGCCCACTGCACAAAGAACTCATCCAGCCGGGCACGCTCCTGGGTTATGCCATCCAGGTAGGTGCGAAGGTTCTCTGCAATGGTCAGTTCAAAGCTGAAACGCCTGCCTTCACCTTCACTCAGGCGCATGTGGATCAGGGTGCTCCGCGAAAGCTCGTTGTTCAGTAATGAAACCCGGGTGTGATGCCCGCTACCGACGGGGTTTTCCAGCACGGCGGGGGGTACCGTGGTGATCTGGTTGTCGGCCAGGGAGACTTCGGCAATTGCATTCAGGTTGGCGCTGTCGAGCCACTGTGGCCAGCCGCGAAGGCTGGTGCGGTTCAGCCCCAGGTACTGCAGGTTCAAGCCGCTGAGGTCGATGTTACCGAGTATGTTGAGGGTGTTGCCGCTCAGGTCCAGGCGTTGCAGCTGGCTGAAACCCCGGTAGAGGTTGATTTCGGCCTGGCCGATGTACAGGCGGGTATCGATCAGGCTCAGTTCGCGCAGTTGTGGGTAATGTTCCAGCACCGTCTGGCCGATAAAGGAATAGCTGGGTTGGCCAATACTCTGGCCATAGACCAAAGACCTCACCTGGGGAAAGCGCTCGAAGAACCGGCCCAGGCCGATACGCTCGTTGTCCAAGTTGATGAACGGATTGGGTAGCGCTTCGTCGTGGTTCACGTTCCACAATTCCAGGGCCCGCACGCGCTGCTGGATAAAGTCCGGCAATTGCGCTGGAAAGTCGATCAGGTAGACGTCTGCCAGTTGCAACGGGGTGGTGGCTTGACTCAGCTCGGACAGGTTGTTGGCGCGCCAGTGACGCCACAAGGCCTCGGCGATGCGTGTACGGCTGTTCATGCGCGCAGCGCTCAAGGGCGGCATTGAACTGGCGGCATCGGTCCAGTTGGAAAGGTGATTGCGCAGGCTCTGTTGCTCTTCAAGCAGTTGGTCCAGGCGCTGGTCGATGTCGGCACGGGTCCACTGCGCGTCGTAGAACATCTGCAGGATCTGCTCGGGAAAGGCGTGCTCGAATTCAAGCAGACGGATCTTGTCCAGCAGCGTCTCTTCAAGGATGAAGCCCGCCAGCCTGCCGCGTCCGCTCAACGGGAAACCAAGCCTGCCATCGGCCAGGCGCATGGGGGAGCGGGCGCCGGGCTTGAGCGCTTGCATCTTCAGCACGGCTCTCAAGCTGTGCCGGGCCAGTAGCGGTTGCGACTGTACGGCCTGTTTGAGCGCTGCGTGCTGGCTGACCTCGGCAAAGCCCAGGGCACTGCGTTGGGCGTCCGGCAGCGCGTGCAGGACTGCGGCATAAAGGTTGTCACGGCCATGCAATTGGCGTCCGTCGGCATCGTAAGTGCGGTAGGTGGTGCCATCGCTGACCAGGACCTTGCGAATGGGCGCTTCGCTGCTGCCGATGCTGTCGAGTAGCGCCCCCTGGATTGAACCCTCGCGGACCTCCAGGCGTACGTCGGTGGACCAGCCGTGCAGAGTGCCTAGGGTATGCAGCGCCAGCCGCTCGCTGTCAGAACTGCTGCCAGCGTCCAGATACAGCCCTTCATACGCACGATTCAGACGCAGCTTATGCTGGTAGGCACGGGCTTCTTCGCCAATTCGTACGGGAATGCGCGCATTGACACGCAATTGTTCAAGTTCTGCCGGGCTGGCGTGGCGCAGCAGTTCCTCGACCACCACCGTGGGCAGGCCGCTGAAGGTTTTCTGGACCTGCAGCACCGGGCCGGCGTCGGTTTTTTGCAGTGCCTGGTAGCGTTCATTGAACAGTCGGGTTTTGTGGGTTTTTGCCTGGGTCGCCAGTTGTTGCTGTAACTGGCGTTTCGCTGTGGTGAAGTTGGGCTCGCCTGAACCCAGCGGGTGTTGCAGCAGTCCTTCGAGCTCTACCTTGGTCATTTGCCGCATCAGTGCTTCGAGAACGTCATCATCACCGAGCCGCACCTGCAGGGGGCGGGGCAGCGCATTGCCACTTTGGCTGTGGTACTGCGCAAGCACCTTACCCTGCTCATCGAGCACGGTCAGCGCTTGGCCGTTCGGCCAGCCGGGCGCCTCGGCCAGTAGTTGCAGTTGCAGGGCCGGGCCGGCGTGCGGATCTCCTGCCTCCAGTAGCTGGGTGAAGCGGTCAAGCTCATGTTCCAGACGGAAGCGGTGTAGCGTGTCGCTGAACAGGGCGGGCGGGTGCAGGCCTTCGCTCAATGCGTGACGTAGTTGTGCCTGATGGGTTTCGCTGACGCGCATGATGGTGCTGGCGACTTCATCGGAGAACTCTGCGCCGGCATGTCCGAGCCGTCGGAACAGGCGGATGCCTTCCCACTCAAGCGGCTGGTCGGTAACCTGCAGCCAGGCGCCTGCCTGGTTATGGCGCAAAGGCGGCTCGTAGGCGCCCATGCGCCACGGATGTTCCAGCCGGTAGGGCGCGCTGGCAGCGGGCGGCTTGACCGCGTAGGTGCGGCCTTCGAGCACCAGCCATTGTCGGCCCTGGTAGTCGTAGAGCCCGGAGGCATTGGGTTGCAACTCGGCGGGTAGCCTGACGTCTTGGGCGAATGGCTGCAGGTCGGGTTTCCACAGGCGCGTACTGCCATCGGGCAGTTTCACGCTCTGCATCTGCCTGACCAGCTCAGGGGCTTGTACCGCAGCGCCGCCCCCTGCCGCCGAGAGGCCTCCCAGGGCGGCGATCATCGCCAGGTTTTCGACCACATCCATCAGGTAGCCCCAGGCTTGCTGGCTCTCGCCCTTGGCCAGGCTCTCGATGCCTTCATAGACTTCGTTGCACAGTTGTACGGCGGTGACGGCCAGCATCACCTCGCCGAGCACCGGCACCACGAACGCGGCGATATTGAGCACGTTGAGCGTCGTCTGGACAAAGTACAGCAGCTTGTCTTGCAGCGACTTGTGGTCCTCGGCGGCCGTGGGCACGCCGTGAAACAGGGCATCGTCCTTGAGCTGGGTGATTTTTTGCTGGTACAGCGCGTTGAGCAGGTTGCCGAAAAAGGTACCTTCGCGCAGGTGCAGGCTGGCGTTGCGGTCGAGTTTTTCTTCGTAGTAGCCCGCGGCACTGTTCCAGACCTTGGGATAGAAAGCCTGGTGCAGGCGAGCAAACAACCGCGCGCGCTGGCGTGCAGGTACAAATCGGGCAAAGAACTGCTGGTAGTCCGGCTTCAGAAAGCTGTCACGCAGGGACGCGAAAAAGTGCGCAAGCGAGGGGTACTCCCTGAGCGGGTCGTAGGGGTCATCGGGAATGTAGACCACGACCTTTTCGCTGTGCTGGCTGGCACTGCGGTCTTTACCGAAGACAACGATGGCGCTGAGTTCGACATCCCAGAGTTTGAGAAAGTTACGGGTTATCGTTACCCCGTCCAGGGTTGCCGGTTTGTTTCGAGCGATATCCAGCAATACGCCATGCATCTGCGGGCTGATGGCTTTTTTCAACCGCGCAATGTGCGTGTGCAGGAGGAACGTCGATTGCTCGAGCTGTTTGAAGTCGGCGCGCAGGTTGGCGCTGGCGGCGTCGGCAGCATCACCAGCAGCGGACTCCGGGTTGAGTACGCGGTGTATCAACTGTTGGTAGGTACCGCCCAGGTCAAGTTCGCGGCACAGGGCAGCAAACTGCTCGGGAACGATATTCAGCGGCGACTCGTCGGGGTGGCGCCCGGGCCGGTTGAGTGCCGGGTCGGAGTAATAAATGCGCGAGGCGATCGATGTCCGCCCGCGATCGTCAGTCATGGCGCCCGGCACGGCTTCCCAGGCTTCGAAGTTCTGTAGCGCACAGGCCAGCAGCGATTGGGTGGCGGCTTTGATCGCGACACCAGCCTTGACCGCTGGATCCTGCGACAACGTCAGGAAAGAGCCGTCGCTGACCACGCGCCGGGCGTGGAACAGATAACTGTTGTGCACATCGACATCCAGGCCGAATCGCTCCAGCAGCTTGGCTTTCAACAAGGGTTCGGCATAGGACTCGATGGCCGGAAGTGCGGCAAGTATCTCGTGGACCCGCTGCTCGTGGCGGCGATGGCGGATATACACCCTTTGCAGCTGTTCCAGTGTCTGCGCATCGGTATGCCGTGCATCAGCCAGCCAGGGCAATGTCTGCACGTCGATCTTGCGTAGCGCAGCATGAGTGGCGGCAGGGGCGCTGATCAGCCACGCGGGTAGCTTGCTTGAGATGGGTGTGATATCGGTTGGTCGGGTAGGGGAGCTGAGGTCAACAGACATGAATTAAAACCTTCTTCCTTGAGGTGTAGGCACTGAGCGTACGGTGGAAAGCTCAAGGGAAAAAGTTTGAATGTTGGTTGGGAAAGTCGGTGAAAAGATCGTGAATTTGCGGCAATAACGACTATATCTAACACCTTTTGTCACTTGCCCGGGGCGGCATGAGCAAACAGGCAGGTCAAGTTGGGTAACTTGTCCTGCCTGTTTAGATTGCTGGGTCAATCAGCTGTGCAACGTGC
The DNA here is from genome assembly GCF_024749345.1 of Pseudomonas sp. B21-009. Taxonomy (NCBI): domain Bacteria; kingdom Pseudomonadati; phylum Pseudomonadota; class Gammaproteobacteria; order Pseudomonadales; family Pseudomonadaceae; genus Pseudomonas; species Pseudomonas sp. B21-009. The sequence goes on from NZ_CP087199.1 coordinate 1,950,245, forward strand.
TTACACGGCCTGCGGCATTTCCCCACGAGCCAGGCGCTTGTTGATATCAGCGATCACCTCTGGCAGTTCGTTGATGGTGTCGATCAGGTAGTGCGGGCGCGAGCCTGCGAACAACGCATGAATGCGCTTGCGCTCGCTGTCGAGGGTGTCCGAGGCCAGGGCGCGGTAGCCTTCGTAGGTCAGGCCCAGGGCGTTGCCCGAGCACACCAGCGCTACCGTCCACATGCCGGCGCGCCGGCCTTCGAGGATGCCTGGCACGGTGTCGTCGACCTTGACGCAGGCAGCGACATCATCGATGCCCAGGGCAATCACGTTGGCCAGGGCCTGGGCCGGCCAGGGGCGGCCGTTCGGGGTTTCGTCGGTGGCCACCACGTGATCGGCGACGTAGCCGTTCTGCGCGGCCAGTGCCACCACCTTGTCCATCACCACTTTCGGATAGCCCGAGCACGAGCCGATCTTCAGACCGTCTTGGCGCAGCCCGGTGAGGGTGTCGAGGGCGCCGGGGATCAGCGCCGAGTGCACGGCGATCTTCTCGATCTGCAGTGGCATGAAGCGCTCATAGATGGCGGTGACGTCCGCGTCGGTCGGCGTGCGGCCGAACACCTTGCGGTAACGCTCGGCGATCAGCGGCTGGTCACACAGGGTGCGGATATGGTCCCACTTGCCCATGCCCATCGGCCCGCGGGCTTCCTCGATAGACACTTCGACGTCGAACTCGGCGAAGGCCTCGACAAAGATCTGGGTTGGGGCAAAGGAGCCAAAATCGACCACGGTGCCGGCCCAGTCGAGGATCGCGGCTTGCAATTGCGTCGGGTTGTTGTAGTTCATGTTCAGGGTTCCTTGAGCGGGTGGTTGCGCTGATCGGGTAAAAAGGCTTCGGGGTATCAGATGTCCAGCACTTCCATTTCCCGCAGCACCTGAGCCACGGCATCGACCGCGGCCTGCATGCCGTCCGGGCCGACGCAGCCGATGCAGCCGACGCGGAAGGTTTCGACCTGGGTCAACTTGCCCGGGTAGAGGATGAAACCCTTGGCCTTGACCCGCTCGTAGAAGTCCTTGAACTGGTAGCGCGGATCGTTCGGGGCATGGAAGGTGACGATGATCGGCGCCTGAATCTCGGCGGGCAGGAAGCTGCGCAAGCCAATGGCGGCCATGCCGTCGAGCAGGGTCTTGCAGTTACTGGCATAGCGCTGGTGGCGGGCGGGCAGGCCGCCTTGTTCGTTGTACTGCAGCAAGGCCTCGTGCAGCGCCGCTACCACATGAGTTGGCGGGGTGAAGCGCCACTGGCCGGTCTTGGCCATGTAGACGTGCTGGTCATGCAGGTCCATGGCCAGCGACGGCGAGTTGCCTTCGGCGGCGGCCAGCGACTGTTTGTTGGCAAAGACGAAGCCCATGCCAGGCACGCCTTCCAGGCATTTACCGGAGGCGGCGATGAGGGCATCGAATGGTACCTGGCGGGCATCGATCGGCAAGGCGCCGAACGAGCTCATAGCATCGATGATCAGGCGTTTGCCGTGGCCGGCGATAACTGCGGCAATCTCTGCCAGCGGGTTGAGAATGCCGGTGCTGGTTTCGCAGTGAATCAGTGCCACGTGGGTAATGCTGCTGTCGGCGCTCAGCAGACGGTCGACGTCAGCGGCAGTGGTCGGCTGGTCTTCGGCGGTTTCGAAGGTGCTGCAGGCGCGGCCCAGCACCTTGCAGATTTTTGCCAGGCGCTGGCCGTAGGCGCCGTTGATCAGTACCAGGACCTTGCCGTCGCGGGGCACCAGGGTGCCGATGGCCGCTTCCACGGCAAAGGTGCCGCTGCCTTGCAGGGGCACGCAATGGTGGCTGTCGGCACCGTTGACGATGGCCAGCAGTTGCTCGCAGAGGCTGGCGGTGAGCTGGTTGAAATCGCGGTCCCATGAGCCCCAGTCGACCATCATCGCTTGGCGGGTACGGGCCGAGGTGGTCAGGGGGCCAGGGGTCAGCAGGATAGGGGCGTTACTCATTCCGGTAGTCCTCGCAAGCGGTGGGCTGAATCTACGGGGCCTACGTTGCAATTCCGTGCCTTATCAATCAAATTGTTTGTTGTTATGCCAGTCATAAGTCAGGCCGATAGATATGAACCTGTTCCAGCTCCGCGCCTTCGATGCCGTGGCCCGTGAGGGCAGTTTTACCCGCGCCGCCGCCCGTCTGTTCATCAGCCAGCCGGCGGTGACCGGGCATGTCAAGGCGCTTGAGGAGCACTACCAGATCACCTTGCTGCGCCGCACGGCGCGACGTGTCGAGCTGACCGAGGAGGGCATTCGCCTGGCGGCGATCACCCGCGCGATGTTTGGCCTTGCCGAAGAAGCCCAGGCGATGCTTGAGGCCAACCGCCAGTTGCTCACCGGGCGCCTGGAAGTGGCCGCCGACGGCCCGCACCGGGTCATGCCGATGCTGGCGCAACTGCGCGCGCGGTATCCGGGGATCACCGTCAACCTGCGTCTGGGCAACGCCCAGGAAACCCTGGCGGCGCTGCTCAGCGAGCATGCCGATGTCGCGGTGATGACCGAGGTCGAGTCGCGCAAGGGCCTGCACCTGCAAAGCCTGGGCGATTCACGGATCTGCGCCTTGCTGCCGGCCGGGCATGCCTGGGCGGCCAGCGCCGAGGAATTGCCCCTTGGCGAGCTGGACCGGCAGATCATGGTACTGCGCGAACCCAGTTCGATTACCCGCCGCACCTTCGATCAGGCCTGCCGCGATGCCCAGGTGCAGCCGCGCGTGCTGCTGGAGCTCGACAGCCGCGAGGCGGTGACTGAAGCGGTGGCGGCCGAGCTGGGCATCGGTATCGTCTCGTCGGTGGAGATCAGCCATGACCCGCGGGTGGTGGCGCGGCCCATCGGCGCAGCGGGGCTGATCAACCAGCACATGATCGGCTGCCTGGAGCGACGCCGCGAACTGCGCCTGATCCAGGCGTTTCTCAGCCTGGCGTCGGCGGTATGAGGCGGGGCTGGTTTTTTCCCGGCGGGCCCCTAAGATGGCGGGCAAACACTACAGGCAAGGCGAACGACTGCTGATGGCGGAGAAAGACACCATCTCCATGCAACTGGTGCGCGAGGCGCTGCTGCAAAGCTGCGCCCCGGGCGCCGCGAGCCAGGCCCTGCTCAGTCGTGTGGGGATCGACCCCGAACAGTTGCAGCAGGCCGATGCGCGGGTGCCCGCCGGGGCCTACGCGCAGCTCTGGCGGCTGCTGGCTCGTCGTTGCCACGATGAGTTCTTCTGCATGGACCCGCGTGGCCTGCGCACGGGCAGCCTGGCCTTTGTGTGCCGCTCGTCCATGGCCCAGCCGACGTTGGGCGCCGGGCTTGAAAGCGCCCTGGCGTTTCTCGGGCTGATGCTCGAGCACCTGCAGCCGGCGCTGGTGCGCCAGCAAAGCCTGGCGGAGATCGTCATCGGCGAGCCCCGGGATGAGCCGCGCCGGGCCTTCACCTACTTCACCTTCTGGATGATTGTGCATGGCGTCGCCTGCTGGCTGGCCGGGCGGCGCATCCCGATCCTGGCCATTGAGCTGCGTTGTGCCGAGCCGCCGTTTTGCGACGATTACCGGGTGATGTTCTCGGAGAACCTGCAGTTTGACCGGCCACGCACGCGGATGATCTTTGCCGCCGATTGCCTGGACCTGCCGCTCAAGCGCACGCCTGAAGAGTTGCAGCGCTTTCTGGCCGAGGCGCCGGCCAATATTCTGGTCAAGTACCGCGATCCGTCGAGCCTGGCGCGGCGGATCAAGGAATCGCTGCGCCAGCTTCCCGCCGGTGATTGGCCGGAAACCGAGGCCCAGGCCCAGCAACTGTGCATATCGGCCTCGACCCTGCGTCGACGCCTGGCCGAGGAGGGCGCCACCTACCAGGGCCTCAAGGACAGTGTACGCAAGGAGCTGGCAATCGCCTGGCTGGCCCAGGAACAGATAAGCTTCGCCGAAATCGCCGAGCGCCTGGGGTTTGCTGACAGCAGCTCGTTCTACAAGGCCTTTCGCAAGTGGTATGGCTGCAATCCGGGCCACTATCGGGCATTGATCGGCCAGGGTGAAACGCCTCTCGCTGCCAGTGATGGTTAAGCGTTTCTAGGCTGGAGGATTGCCATTCCCCCAGGACCTTGAACGTGCCTAACCCTGCCGCCCGATCTCCAGCCACACCGGCTGCGATCACCCAGCCCGGGGTGACCGATGAATTCATCGGTCATATCCTGCCTGACTGGCTTAGAACCGCCTCCGTCGAGCAGATCAATGATTTGCGCGATGATTTCGCAAGGCTTCGGCACAGCCAGCAAGCCGTCCACGCAACCCTCGATGAACTCCAGGCGATTGATGCTTTTGCCCACCCGTTGCTGGCAGACGCACTGCACGACAAGCTCAACTACCAGGGCAATCTCGATAGCGACCAGTGGCGTGAAGTACTGCGCGACTTCAAGCCTAGCCAGGGTATCGGGCTGCCTAGTGATGATACGATTCTGCTCACCCAGCCCTTGATGCAACGCCTGCTGCAAGGTTTTGGCGCTCGCCAGACATCCGCCAGCAGCTACTATGCCGGGACAGCGATCGTCACTGCGGGCGAACTCGAGACAGTTTTGCTCGATGCGCCCGAAAAAGTGGCCAGCGTCTGCCGTGAGCTGGATGTGGGCAGGCGTTTCCAGCAGCATCTGGAGGATGTCTTCGCGCCGGCTGAGCAGGACCTGGCCGAGGAAAAGCGCCTGGCCCTGCAAGTGGCTGCGCGCCTCGCTCATTTGCGCGGGCAGATCGATGCGCTGGCCTACCAGATGCTCGAGCAAGTCGTCTCGGGCGCATCCCAGGTCAGCCATGGCGGGTTGGAAGTACGTATTTATCAACTGAGTGCGCTGAACTGCCAGGTCAGCGGTGCGGTGGTTTTCGAAGTGCGCGGCGACCCGCCGCAAGGGGCGCTGCGCTGGACCGAGGCCAGCCTGATTCGCGGGTTGTTGGTGTATTTTCCGACCGACCGGCAGCAGCCTTTGCGCAGTTACCGCTCCTGGTTTGCCTTCAACGTGGCACTGGCTGAGTCGCTCAAGGGGGCCGAGTCGTATCGCGCTTACTTCAGTGCGCTGATCGGTTTGCAGCAACGTGCCGGTTTTGCCCTGTTGCTGGCAACCAGACTCACCGACTCAAGCGTTGACCTGGACTTGGCGGGCACGCTCCTGCGTGGTGATCTGTTCACCGGTGTCTGTCAATTGCAGCTGGCACGGATCAAAGCCGATGCCCGGGTACTGGCGGTGCCGACCGCCGATGTCGACAGTGCGGCGACCCGAGCGTGGCGTTCTGATCTGGCTGCGGCCGGTTGGACGGCACTCAACCTGGTCGGCCTGTTCGTTCCCGCTGTGGGTGGGTTGTTGCTCGGGCATCTTGCACTGCAGACCTTGAGCGAGGTGTTCGAAGGGGCCGAAGACTGGCTGCGCGGGCATCGCGGCGAAGCACTCGAGCATCTGCTCGGTGTTGCCCAGACTGTGGCGGTGACGGTAGCGCTGGGGGCGGGTATCCATAGTGTCGGCAGAGCGTTCAAGCGCAGTGATTTTGTCCAGTCACTGTTACCGGTCACCCTCGAAAGCAATCAGCCGCGCTTATGGCGCCGGGATCTGCGCCTTTACCAGCTGGGGCGCATTCCCGCCGGCTCGCGCTTGACCGATAGTGGCCTGCACCTGGCCGACGGGCGCAGTTACCTGCCGCTACGCGGCGAAGTCTACGAAGTTCGTCAGCTCCCGCAGCAAGGTTCGTGGCGCCTGGTTCATCAGCAACGTGCCGACGCGTATGGGCCGGTCGTAGAGTTCAATGGCGAACGCGCCTGGCGCTTGCGTGATGAGTGGCCGCTGGCCTGGCAGGGCCAGTCGCATCTGCTCGAACGCCTGTGGCCCGCTGCCGGGCTGATGAGCGTGAGCGAGGTGCGTGCGCTGTTGCAGGTGGCGGCTATCGATGAAGATGAACTGCGCGGGTTACTGGTGGAAAACCGCCGGATGCCGATAGGCCTGCGCGACACCCTTGAGCGCTTCGCCCAGCACCAGCACGGCGTGTCGCTTTCTACACGGTACTTGCCTGACGACCCGCTGCTGGCAACGCTCCAGCGGGACTTCCCCACCTTACCCGACGCCTATGGCCTGGCCTTGCTTGCACAGGCCAGCGATGAAGCGCGCGCACTGCTGGCAGCCCAGGCGCGCGTACCCCTTGGGCTGGCGGAACAGGCGCGGATGCTGGCTCGGGTGGCACAACTGACTCGCGCCCGTGAAGGTCTATACCTTGGCTACGGCGGTTCGCTGGACAGCGCTCACCTGGTGTTCTATGCACTCCGGCGTTTGCCAGGGTGGCCGCAAGAGGTGAACCTGACGTTGCATGACCGCTTTCCCTACAGCCGTTTGCTCGACCGGCTGAAGCCCGAAGACAGCCCTGGGCTGCATAGGGTCATCGTCCACCAGCAAGGCGTTTACCAGCTCTACGGCGATCAGCCAGATGGCGCTGAGGACGTCGAGCTGAGCGGGGGATTGCTACAGGTGATTGCCGCTTCGTTGAATGATGCCCAGCGTGAAGGCCTGGGATGGCAGGGGCCGCATGCGCTTGAGCAAATGCGCGCGGACCTGATTGCCCAGCTGCCGGTCGCTACCAGCGAACTGGAAGGGGTTCTGGGCCTGGCGCCGGTCCGGCGCTGGTTCAACCCGGGACATCGCCTGGCAGATGGCCGCGTAGGGTACCTGCTGAGTGGCCGAGGGGCTGCGCAGGCGGTGGCGCAAAGCATCAGCAACCGCTTGTGTGCCTTGTTTCCCGGCCTTGATGCCGAGCAGCGCGAAGCCTTTATCGCCCGTCTGCGCGAAAGTGGCTCTTCAGTGCTACTGGCGTTGCAGCGGCTCGAGCAGGAGTATCAGGTGCTCGATCAGACGCTGAGTACCTGGGAGGCCGCAGCGCCTGCGCAAGCCAGTGGTAGCGCTACGGTGCTGTTGTCGCCACGCAATCGCGTGGCCGAAGCGCTGCGCCACTGCTGGCGTCGTCAAAGCGAGCCGATCATTGACGCGAACGGGATTCTCCAGGGTTATCGCCTGAGCATTGTTGGCCGGCATATCCCGACCTTTCCCAATCTGCCAGGCGAGATCAGCTTTGCTCATGTGGTCGATGTGGTCATGGTCGGCATGCGTATGCGCAGGTTGCCTGCGTCGTTTTTCCGGGCGTTTTCGAACACTCGCTGGCTGAACCTGAGCAACAACTTTTTTGACCAGTTGCCGTCCGGTCTTGAGCACATGTCGGCGTTGCGCACCCTCAGGCTGGAACATAACCACATCGCCCTGCAGGCCATGGATGTCGATGCACTGGCCCGGTTGAACCAACTGCGCATGCTGGTGCTGGACAACAACCCGCTGCGGCGCAACCTCAACCTGCGGCCCTTGCACCGTTTGCGCGAACTGAGCTTGCGCAACACCGGCATGCAAGCCTTGCCGCGCGGGTTGCTCAGCCGACCGTTCCTGGAGCAGGCCGACTTGCGCAACAATCTGATCGCCACCTTGCCCGAGCGCTTTTTCCATACCCCTGGGGTGATCCGTGACGCCATCTACTTGCAGGGCAATCCCCTGGCGCAGGCGACCTGGCAACGCCTTGCCGAGCTCGATGGCATGCAGTTGCCAGAAGAGGATGAGCACGAGCTGCCGGTCGATGCTCGTGCGTTTTGGCTGGCCACCCTGGATGAGCGGGTGTACGAAGTGCGTGCAGGGCAATGGGATGATCTCGCATGGTCAGAGGACAGCGCAGGTTTTCTGCGTCTGCTCGGCGAGCTGACCGGCACTGCAGACTACCGGATGAACCGCGAGGACCTGAGCCGGCGGGTCTGGGCCCTTGTCGAAGAGGCGGTAGACAGCCAGACACTGCGTTCGACCCTGTTCAAGCTGGCCTCGGCACCGAGGACCTGCGTCGACAGCGTTTCGGATTGCTTCAGTAACCTCGAAGTGGGTTACTTCTTGTGGCAAGCCGAGCAGCAGCCTGGCTCGGAAAACCAGGCCAGCCGCTTGCTTGGGGTGGCCAGGCGCTTGTTTCGCCTTGAGCGTGTCGAGCAGGTTGCCCGGGAGGATATCCATGCGCGTCAGGCCAGCGGCCTGGGCGTCGACGAGGTGGAGGTCAGCCTGGCCTATCGGGTTGGTCTGGCCGAGACCCTGGACCTGCCCGGCCAGCCACGTTACATGCAGTTTGGCGGGGTGGCGGGGGTAACCTCGCGTCAACTCGACGACGCGGCCAGGACAGTACTCACAGCTGAAGCCGGAGATGAACTGCTGGACTTCATCGCTTCCCGGGATTTCTGGGTCAATTACCTGCGTGACACTTATCCGCAATCGTTCGCGGAGGTTGAAGAGCCCTTCGTCGATCGGCTGCAGGAACTGACCGACATGGCGGGGGACGGTGAGGCAGCAGTGGATGTGCTGGCGGTCGAGCGCGCCGAGAAGGTACGGGTGTTGATTGTGGCGCTGACCAAGCCCTTGCTTGTCACAAAAGCCGAGAGTTAGTGGTCGCGTCAGGGCCAGCGGCCAAACCAGTCATCCACTTTGACAGCTTTGGCCATTGTCCCGCGCCAGCTCTGGCGCGACTATCTTCAGACCAATCGTTTTATTCCAACAATAACAAACGAGGAGTCTGGCGATGCGTGATTACCGCGCCGCGGCGCAAGGGTTCGACTACCTGCACACCGCTGCGGCTGCCCTGCAAGGCAACCTTGAGGCACTCAATGCCTGCGTCGAGTGCTGCGACCGGCATGTCGGCGGCAATCGTATTGCCCTGAACTGGGAAGGCCGCGACGGCAGCAGCGCGCGCTACAGCTTCGAGCAACTGCAACATTCTGCCGCGCGCCTGGCCAATGTGCTCAGGGCCCAGGGTGTGGGCGTCGGCGACCGGGTTGCCGGGTTGATGCCGCGTACGGCCGAATTGCTGATCACCGTGCTGGCCACCTGGCGCCTGGGTGCGGTGTACCAGCCGCTGTTTACCGCATTCGGGCCCAAGGCCATCGAGCACCGGCTGGAGCAGTCCGCAGCCAAGGTAGTCGTCACTGAACCGCATAATCGCAGCAAGCTCGACGACGTGCATGGCTGCCCGACGGTCATCTGCGTGGGCGCTGCGCCAGGCTCCGGCGATATCGACTTTCACAGCGCACTGGCGCTGGCCAGTGATCACTGCGAGCCGGTGCTGCTGGGGGCCGAGGCACCGTTCCTGCTGATGTTCACCTCCGGCACTACCGGCCCGGCCAAGCCGCTGGAAGTGCCGCTGCGGGCCATCGTCGCCTTCCAGGGCTACATGCGCGATGCCATCGACCTGCGCCCTGAAGACAGCTTCTGGAACCTCGCCGATCCGGGCTGGGCCTACGGGCTTTATTACGCCGTGACCGGTCCGCTTGCCCTGGGCCATGCCACCACGTTTTTCGATGGGCCGTTCAGCGTCGAGAGCACCTGCCGGGTCATCAACAAGTACGCCATCAGCAACCTGGCCGGCTCGCCGACGGCCTACCGCCTGCTGATCGCCGCTGGTAGCGAGTTCAGCGCGCCGATCAAGGGCCGCCTGCGGGTGCTCAGCAGCGCCGGCGAGCCACTTAACCCGCAGGTGATCCGCTGGTTTGCCGACGAGCTGGGCGTGACCATTCACGACCATTACGGGCAGACCGAACTGGGCATGGTCCTGTGCAACCACCATGGGCTGCAGCACCCGGTACACCTGGGCTCTGCCGGCTTCGCCATCCCCGGTCACCGCATCGTCGTGCTCGATGAACAACACAACGAACTGCCGCCGGGGCAGCCGGGCATTCTCGCTGTCGACCGCGAGCAGTCGCCGCTGTGCTGGTTTGCCGGCTACCAGGGTTTGCCGACCAAGGCGTTCGTCGGCAAGTACTACCTGAGCGGCGACACCGTCGAGCTCAACGACGACGGCAGCATCAGCTTTGTCGGCCGCAGCGATGACGTGATCACCACCTCCGGCTACCGGGTCGGCCCGTTCGATGTCGAGAGCGCGCTGATCGAACACCCGGCGGTGATCGAAGCCGCGGTGGTGGGCAAACCGGACCCGGAGCGGACCGAGCTGATCAAGGCATTCGTGGTGCTGGCCAAAGGCCAAGAGCCGAGCGAAGCACTGGCCGAGGCCCTCAAGCAGCACGTGCGTCAGCGCCTGTATGCCCACGCCTACCCACGGGAAATCGAATTTGTCAGCGAGCTGCCCAAGACGCCGAGCGGCAAGCTGCAACGTTTCATCCTGCGCAATCAGGAAATAGCCAAACAACAGGCCGCGCTGGCGTCGACCGCCAGCGCCTGAGGAACCAACATCATGCAGATTGCCAATAACAACTTCATCGTCAGCGGCGCCGCTTCCGGGCTAGGCGCTGCCACCGCGCAGATGCTCATCGAGGCCGGTGCCCAGGTCATGCTGGTCGACCTCAATGCCGAAGCGGTCGCCGCCAAAGCCCGCGAGCTGGGCACCAGGGCGCACTTCGCGGTGGCCGACATCAGCCAGGAAGCCGCCGCCCAGGCCGCGATCGATGCGGCGGTTGCCGCCTTCGGCAATATCCACGGGCTGATCAACTGCGCCGGTATCGTCGGCGCCGAGAAGGTCCTGGGCAAGAACGGCCCGCATGGCCTGGAAAGCTTCAGCCGGGTGATCAACGTCAACCTGATCGGTAGCTTCAACCTGCTGCGCCTGGCCGCTGCGGCCATGGCCGAAGGCGAGGCGGGCGCTGACGGTGAACGCGGGGTGATCATCAACACCGCCTCGATTGCCGCCTATGACGGCCAGATCGGCCAGGCCGCCTATGCCGCCTCCAAGGGCGCGATTGCCAGCCTGACCTTGCCGGCGGCCCGTGAGCTGGCGCGCTTCGGCATCCGCGTGATGACCATCGCCCCGGGCATTTTCGAAACCCCGATGATGGCCGGCATGACCCAGGAAGTACGCGACTCGCTGGCCGCCGGCGTGCCGTTCCCGCCACGCCTGGGGCGCCCGCAGGAGTACGCCGCGCTGGCCCGCCACATCATTGAAAACAGCATGCTCAACGGTGAGGTGATCCGTCTCGACGGCGCCTTGCGCATGGCCGCCAAGTAATTTCAGGAGCACTCAAACATGACTCTCGCCAATGATCCGATCGTAATCGTCAGCGCCGTGCGCACGCCCATGGGCGGCCTGCAGGGCGAGCTGAAAAGCCTCACCGCACCGCAACTGGGCGCTGCCGCCATTCGCGCCGCCGTCGAGCGCGCAGGTGTTGCCCCCGACAGCGTCGAACAAGTGCTGTTCGGCTGCGTGCTGCCGGCAGGCCTGGGCCAAGCCCCGGCGCGCCAGGCGGCGTTGGGCGCCGGCCTGAACAAGGGCACCACCTGCACCACCCTCAACAAGATGTGCGGCTCGGGCATGCAGGCGGCGATCATGGCCCACGACCTGCTGCTGACCGGCAGTGCCGAGGTGGTGGTGGCCGGCGGCATGGAGAGCATGTCCAACGCCCCTTACCTGCTGGACAAAGCCCGCAGCGGTTATCGCATGGGCCATGGCAAGATCATCGACCACATGTTCTTCGACGGTCTGGAAGACGCCTACGACAAGGGCCGGCTGATGGGCACCTTTGCCGAGGACTGCGCCGAAAGCAATGGCTTTACCCGCCAGCAGCAGGACGATTTCGCAATCGCCTCGTTGACCCGTGCCCAGCAGGCGATCAAGGACGGCAGCTTTGCCAGCGAAATCGTCCCGGTCGAAGTCACCGAGGGCAAGACCCAGCGCCTGATCAGCGACGACGAGCAGCCGCCCAAGGCCCGTCTGGACAAGATCCCGCAGCTCAAGCCGGCCTTTCGCGAAGGTGGCACGGTGACCGCGGCCAACTCCAGCTCCATCTCCGATGGCGCGGCGGCGCTGGTGCTGATGCGCCGCTCCCAGGCCGAGAAGCAAGGCTTGAAACCGCTGGCGGTGATCCATGGCCACGCGGCGTTCGCCGACACCCCGGCGCTGTTCCCCAGCGCCCCGATCGGCGCTATCGACAAACTGATCAAACGCACCGGCTGGAACCTGGCCGAGGTCGATCTGTTCGAAATCAACGAAGCCTTTGCCGTGGTCACCCTGGCGGCGATGAAGCACCTGGACCTGCCCCACGACAAGGTCAACGTGCATGGCGGCGCCTGCGCCCTGGGCCACCCGATCGGTGCTTCCGGCGCGCGCATCCTGGTCACCTTGCTGGCGGCCCTGCGCCAGAAAGGCCTGCATCGCGGCATTGCCGCCATCTGCATCGGCGGCGGTGAAGCCACGGCCATGGCCGTCGAGTGTCTGTACTGAGGTGCACCATGCTAATCAATGACGAACAACAGCAAATCAGCGACGCGGTGCGTCAGTTCGCCCAGGAGCGCCTGCGCCCGTTTGCCGAGCAGTGGGACCGCGAACACCGCTTCCCCAAAGAAGCCATCCAGGAGATGGCCGAACTGGGCCTGTTCGGCATGCTGGTGCCGGAGCAGTGGGGCGGCAGCGATACCGGCTATGTCGCCTACGCCATGGCCCTGGAAGAAATCGCCGCAGGCGATGGCGCCTGCTCGACGATCATGAGCGTGCACAACTCGGTGGGTTGCGTGCCGATTCTCAAGTTCGGCAGCGAGCAGCAGAAGCAGCAGTTCCTCACCCCGCTGGCCAGCGGCGCCATGCTTGGCGCCTTCGCCCTGACCGAGCCGCAAGCCGGCTCCGATGCCAGCAGCCTGAAGACCCGCGCCCGCCGCGATGGCGATCACTACGTGCTCAACGGCTGCAAGCAGTTCATCACCTCCGGGCAGAACGCCGGGGTGGTGATAGTGTTTGCGGTAACCGACCCCGAGGCCGGCAAGCGCGGCATCAGTGCCTTCATCGTGCCCACCGACTCGCCGGGTTACCAGGTGGCACGGGTCGAGGACAAACTCGGCCAGCACGCCTCCGACACCTGCCAGATCGTCTTTGAAAATCTGCGCGTGCCGGTGGCCAACCGCCTCGGCGAGGAGGGCGAAGGCTACAAGATCGCCCTGGCCAACCTTGAAGGCGGGCGTATCGGCATTGCCTCGCAGTCGGTGGGCATGGCCCGCGCCGCCTTCGAGGTAGCACGTGACTATGCGCGCGAGCGCGAAAGCTTCGGCAAGCCATTGATCGAACACCAGGCCGTGGCTTTTCGCCTGGCCGACATGGCCACCCGCGTTGCCGTGGCCCGGCAGATGGTGCTGCATGCCGCGGCGCTGCGCGATGCCGGGCGTCCGGCGCTGGTCGAAGCGTCGATGGCCAAGCTTTTCGCCTCGGAAATGGCCGAAAAGGTCTGTTCGGATGCCTTGCAGACCCTTGGCGGTTATGGCTATCTGAGCGACTTTCCGCTGGAGCGCATCTACCGCGATGTGCGGGTCTGCCAGATCTACGAAGGCACCAGCGATATTCAGCGCATGGTCATTGCGCGCAATCTTTGAAGGGAGCAGCTTGCATGTCATTTGAAACCATTCTGTTGGACATCCACGGCAAGGTCGGCCTGATCACCCTCAACCGACCGCAGGCGCTCAATGCCCTGAACGCGCAGATCGTCGGCGAGATCAACCAGGCCCTGGACCAGCTCGAAGCCGACCCGAACATCGGTTGCGTGGTGCTGACAGGCTCCGCCAAGGCCTTCGCCGCTGGCGCCGACATCAAGGAAATGGCCGACCTGCGCTACCCGCAGATCTACGTCGATGACCTGTTCAGCGACGCAGACCGCATTGCCAACCGGCGCAAGCCGATCATTGCCGCGGTGTCGGGTTTTGCCCTGGGCGGCGGCTGCGAGCTGGCGATGATGTGCGACTTCATCCTCGCCGCCGACAACGCCAAGTTCGGCCAGCCGGAAATCAATCTCGGTGTGCTGCCGGGCATGGGCGGTACCCAGCGCCTGACCCGCGCCGTGGGCAAGGCCAAGGCCATGGAGCTGTGCCTGAGCGGCCGCCTGATGGGCGCCGAGGAAGCCGAGCGTGCCGGACTGGTGGCGCGTGTGGTGCCGCAAGCCGAGCTGCTGGAAGAAGCGCTGAAGGTGGCGGCGACCATCGCCAGCAAGTCGATCCCGATGACCATGATGGTCAAGGAAAGCGTTAACCGCGCGTTCGAGGTCAACCTGGCCGAGGGCGTGCGCTTCGAGCGCCGGGTATTCCATGCAGCCTTCGCCACCGAAGACCAGAAGGAAGGCATGGCGGCGTTCATCGCCAAACGTGAGGCGCAGTTCAAGGATCGCTGAGATTGATCGGGCGCTGTTGCCAGCGCCCGTTTTTTACTGCATCACTCCTTGAAGAACCATTGCCGGGCCGCCGCCAGGCTTATCGGCCCGCGGTGCACCAGCTTGTTGCTTTCGACGAACTGCCCGCGGTCATAGCGCTGACTGGCAAGCTTCAGGTGTGCGGCCTTGAAGTCGTCGATTGCGGTGTTTTCGGCCGCGTAGTGAAAGTGCGCATACCACAAGGGCTTGTTGGCGTGCAGCACCACGTATTCATCCAGGTAATCCTGAGCCCAGTCCCGGGTGCTGGCCAGCGGCTTGCGCCTGACCAGGCGCTTGAGTTTCACCTGGCCCTTGCCCAGCAGGTACTCCAGTTCGCGCATGCTCGGCGCTTGCGCCAGGGCCGCCTCTGTCCTCAGTTGCGCGCCGGTCTGCAACAGTTCATTGGCGACGTCATCCAGCAACTTGATCTGCAAGGCCGCATCGGTGTTGTCGGCGGCCTGATCGGTCTGGTTGCTTTGGGTCAGGGCGCGTTCGATGGCTTGACGCTGAGCGAGCAGTGACCGTTGTCGGCGTTCGGCGATCTCCTCAATCTCGACCGGCAGGTAGGTGCTTTTACCCTGGCGCTTGAGGCGCTGGATGTCTTGCCTGGCGAGTGCCGCAAGGCGCATGCCTTCCCTCAGCAAAGCGCTCAGCTCGGCGTCTGCGACCTGCGGCAGTAGCGCTTGTTCGACAGCCAAGGGCTCCCAGCTACCTGTCTGCGGATCTTCTCGGTAGGACGCGCGGACGCTGTCATCCTGCGGGTTGTGAATGTCGACGATACCTTCACTGTTGCGCCGCTGTTGCCCCAGCAGCACGCCTTCATCGCGGGTTTCGATCAGCCCCGGCACTTGCCGGTGCAATTGACGCAGGCTGCTGCGCTCAAGCAGTGGCTGCGGGTATTCGGCAAGGTCGGCGCGGGTTTCCTTGAGCATCAGTGCCATGTCGGTTTCGAGCCTGGACACCAGGCTATTGGCGGCTTGCTGCCCGGGCAGCAACCTCTTCAGGTTACCCAGCTGGCGCAGCGCGGTATCGAAGTGGCGCTGGATGTTGTCCAGCACCCGGGCATGAACTTCTATCTCCTCGCGGCTCAGTGCCAGCAAGTTCATGCGTTGCAGCATGCCCTGCTCGATATTGCGCCAACTGTGCTCGAGCCAGTTATCGCTTTCGCTGGAGTCTTCGTCTGTCTCCACCAGCCGCAAGCGATTACTCAGCACTTCGCTGCGCAGGGTGTACCAGTACAGCCGCGATGCGGGGCGGATGGCCGGTTCGTCGAGGCTTAGTTCCATCATCTGGATTGTGGGTTGGCGAATGCTGGACAGCTTGTGCAGATGTTCGCGGGTGGCGGTAAGGGTTTGGTGATGGTCGATCAACTTGCCGATCAAGGGATCAACCTGATCAAGCAGGCTGGTTTGCAATGAATGTTCGTGCGTACCTGCATCAGGCAAGCTGCCTTCGGCGTCTTTCACCGTCTGGACAAAGCGCTGGCGCAACGGTTTGTACAGTTTGCCCAGGGTCGCAATCACGGACAGTTCGCAACGCGCCCGTTCAAACAGGGCTTTTGCCCGCAGGGTTTTGTATTGATTGAGCGGGCGCTTTTCATTGCGCTCGTGCAGTGTCCGCAGGTGTTGTTCAAAGTCCTGTGACAGCGCTTCCATCTTGTCCAGGTAGCCTTGCAGGATGCGCGGGTCAGTGTCGTCGCTGATCTGCCGGGCAAAATTGTGCAGCCGCTGTTGGCTGGCCAGGGCGGCGCTTTGCTGGGTGCGTAATGTCTCATCCAGGTTGTCGATCGCCTGCTGCAGGTCGGCAGACGTGAGGCGATTGCGCAGCGGCTGGCCACCGCGCAGGCGCAAACGCAGATCGAGCGTCCAGCGCCGGGCTTCGTCTCTTCTCAGCCATGGTCCGCTAACGATGCGAGGCTGCTTGACGCCGGCATCGTATTGCACGGGGTAGGCGTGAGTACCCTGGGCGAAGTACAGTTGCTCGTTGTGCAGGTAAAGGCCCTGCAGTGCGCCGTTGGCAATGGGGCTACCGAGCATGGAGGGTGCCAGCGGGCTGGCCAGGCGCTCAAGCCGGAGTTTTTGTTGCGTCGTCAGCTGGTGGTCGGGACGTGCCCAACTGAAGTTCAGTTCGGCCTGTGGCGCCGGCAGTACCTGGGTGCTGGGAACTCTGACCGGCTCTGGCCCATCGCCAGGCTGCGCCGGCGTCTCGGGTTTGATGCCCAGGCGGCGGGTGGCGTGCACGAAAAGGACCATGGCGATGTTGACCAGCAAGTCGGCGAACGCTTGGCGATGCTGGCCGGGGCTGGCCTTTTCATCGCTCTCGAGCAGGCGCTTGGCACTGTCGATGACCTGGATCATCCAGGCAACCTTGGCGACGCCACCCTCGAACAAGGGCAGTAAGGTGTTGAACATCAACCATCCCAGTTGCTTCCAGGCGTCCCAGCGCGACTGTGCGCTGCTGGTCGAGTGGCGCCTGGCCCGTTCGACCAGCTCCCGGGCGCTGGCCTGGTAGATCAGCTGGTGTACTGCGCCTTTGGCCAGGGCCATATCCAGACGGGCAGGTGCCGGTGTCTGCAGCCGTTCGAACTCGGCGCCGGGAACAAAGCGGTGGATATGCGGTTCACGCAGGCCGCCATTGGCATAGATCGGGCGCGTATGTTCGGGCAGGCGCTCGAGCAGGTCATCCTGCAATGGGCCGCTGCTGGCGAAGGCATCGAACAGAGCAATCCGGTCGTGAAACTCCAGCAACGGTTCGCTATGCAATGGCCGATAGAGCACGCAGGGGCCCTGCCTGACGTCACTCGTTTCGATTAGCCAGGCATTGAGCAATGTATCGCCCGTGGCACCGGTTGAGCGCAACAGGGCCAGCGGACGCAGCACCCATATGCCTGGCTCTGTCAGGCCAAACAGCGCATCCACCGCCTGGCACGCGGTCAGGCTCAGACGCTTGTCACGCAGATGCAGCTCCAGCGCCAGCAGCGGTAGCTGGGTTTTTAGCTGTGTGCAGAACAGCGTTTGCCTGGTTTGAAACTGCGCAGGTTCATCCAGAAGCTGCTGTTGCAAGGTCTGCGGATACATCGCACCCATATCCAGTTCACGTACCAGGGATCGAACATAGTGCTCGTTCATCCACTCCGGCAGTCGGGCACCGTTGACCAGGTGCACGCGCACGGTGCCTGCTGCCAACACGCCGAGGTTGTCGATGGCCAGCTGTGCAAGGGAAAAGCTGACAACCTTGATGGCGCCATCGGTGATCAGGCTGCCCTGCCCGGGGATGGCGCTGGCGATGACCTGGCGATTGCTGATCAACACGTCCTCGGCGTTAAAGCCTGCGCCGGGGTGATCCTGCGCGATCCTCGCGTCCAGGACCTTGCAGGCGAATGCTTCGGCGGTATCGATATCATCGCGCCAGGTTTTGCCGCCAGCAGTTTTGTGTGATTGGGCCTGATCGATCAACAAGGTGCTGTAGCGAATGGCCAGTTCACTGTCGAGCAGCCAGGCCGGCAACAGGAGCGCGATCTTGTTCTGGCGTTCCAGTTCTTCGGCCGTACACAGGTCCAGCATCGAGGTGGAGCGATCAAGGGTGGCATTGAGTGCTTGCGCTTGCTCATGGGTTTTTGAAGCCAGGGCGATGATTTCGATCAAGCGCAATTGTTGCTTGAGAAATCCGCCTGCCTGAACTTCGAACGCCGAGGTGCTTGTCGGGGTGAATTGCGTGGGTGGCGCTGCGCTAAGCAACGATCGTGGCCAGCTTCTGGCGAGCATGTCGAGCAAGCCCTGGGGGGACTTGAAGGGCGCCAGCGCACCTACCAGGGTAAACAGGACCGTCACTTGAGGCTTTGGTGGGTCGGGGAAATCCTCGATCAGTAAAGCGCTGGACAGGTCGGCATCAATGACCTGGGCCGAGGTCAGGTCGACTGTCAGTTGCTGGACGCTGTAGCCCTGCAGGTTGGCGTAGCTGCTGCGTTGCTGCGCAGTTGGAAACGCGGTAACGACCCCGGCGCTCGCCGCTTGGTCGGCGCTCAGCGTGCCGGCGCTCAGGGCTATCTCGATAGCGTCTTTCATCAGCCTTTGCAGGTAGCCGGCATACCAGCCCCAGGGTGTTTCACCGCGCTCGTCACTCTGGCTCCAGAACTCGACCAGCGCCTGCAGGAAGGCTTCAAGGATCAACGGGCCACACTCGTTGATCAGCAGCTCTAGGGCGTGCAGGTCGACATCGAGCAGTGCGTCGTGGCCTTGTTGAGGATACCGGCTCAGACAATCTTCGTTGCTGTCCAGGTTCAAGGTACTGCCCAGGCAATAGCGCTCGATCAGCACTTGCGGCAACTGGCGGATATGCACCTGCGCGCCGTGCTGGCTGATCAGATAAAGTGTCAGCGGGTTGTGCTGCAGTGACAGCCCCCGCTGGTCCCAATGCTCAAGCAGGAGCTGCCCGGCGACTTCGAGCAGGGCGGGGCGCTTGACGAAACGCTTGGCTACCGCGCAGCTCAAGGTGGCCTGTTCGGCGATGGACTGATGGGGGGACGAGGCGGTCATCTGGCGAGGCTTCCAAAAAAGGGAGGCTCCATATGACGTGCGCACACGCATGAGCGGGCGGTATTCGGGTAGCACCCAGGCGTTACTACCAATTAACGAGACGGTACCTGCCAAGGGCCGATTCGCGCCTGCCGTGCGCCTGCTTACCATCGAGCCAGCTGCCTGTCATGCCGACAGGCCCGCACCGCACATGAGGTCCCGATGATCTACGCAGCCCCTGGCACCGCTGATGCCCTGATCAGCTTCAAGGCCGTTTACGGTAACTACATCGGCGGCGAATTCGTCGCGCCGCTGACCGGCCAGTACTTCAGCAACGGTTCGCCGGTCAATGGCCAGACGATTGCAGAGTTCCCGCGCTCGGGCGCGGCCGACATCGACCTGGCGCTGGACGCCGCCCATGGCGCCGCCGCTGCCTGGGGCCGCACCTCGGTGCAGGAACGTTCGCGCATCCTGTTGAAAATCGCCGATCGCATCGAGCAGCACCTCGAAGTGCTGGCCCTGAGTGAAACCTGGGACAACGGCAAGGCCATCCGCGAAACCCTGAATGCCGACGTGCCACTGGCCGCCGACCACTTCCGTTACTTCGCCGGCTGCATCCGCGCCCAGGAAGGCAGTGCCGCCGAGATCAACGAGCACACCGCGGCCTACCATTTTCATGAGCCGCTCGGGGTCGTCGGGCAGATCATTCCATGGAACTTCCCGCTGCTGATGGCCGCCTGGAAAATCGCCCCGGCTTTGGCTGCCGGCAACTGCGTGGTGCTCAAGCCGGCCGAGCAGACGCCGCTGTCGATTACCGTGTTTGCCGAACTGGTCGGTGACCTGCTGCCGGCAGGCGTACTTAACATCGTTCATGGCTTGGGTCGCGAAGCCGGTGAAGCCCTGGCCACCAGCAAACGCATTGCCAAGATCGCCTTCACCGGCTCCACCCCGGTCGGTTCGCACATTATGAAGTGCGCTGCCGAGAACATCATTCCGTCGACCGTCGAGCTGGGCGGCAAGTCGCCGAACATCTTCTTCGAAGACATCATGCAGGCCGAGCCGGCCTTCATCGAGAAAGCCGCCGAAGGCCTGGTGCTGGCGTTCTTCAACCAGGGCGAAGTGTGCACCTGCCCGTCGCGGGCGTTGATCCAGGAGTCGATCTACGAGCCGTTCATGGCCCAGGTTCTGAAAAAGATCAGCCAGATCAAGCGCGGCAACCCGCTGGACACCGAGACCATGGTCGGCGCCCAGGCATCCGAGCAGCAATACGAGAAGATTCTCTCCTACCTGCAGATCGCCCGCGAAGAGGGCGCCCAGGTGCTGACCGGCGGTGACTGTGAGCGCCTGGGTGGCGACCTTGCCAGCGGCTATTACATCCAGCCGACCTTGCTTAAAGGCCACAACCAGATGCGCGTGTTCCAGGAAGAAATCTTCGGCCCGGTGGTCGGCGTGACCACCTTCAAGGACGAAGCCGAGGCATTGGCAATTGCCAACGACACCGAGTTCGGCCTGGGCGCCGGGGTCTGGACCCGCGACATCAACCGCGCCTACCGCATGGGCCGGGGCATCAAGGCCGGGCGTGTGTGGACCAACTGCTACCACCTGTACCCGGCCCACGCCGCGTTCGGTGGCTACAAGAAATCCGGGGTCGGCCGCGAGACCCACAAGATGATGCTCGATCACTACCAGCAGACCAAAAACCTGCTGGTCAGTTACGACGTCAACCCGCTGGGGTTCTTCTGAGGGCCCGGATAGGCTGAAAGAAACGCTTCCAAAGTAGCATTCGACCCGCACCGGCAAGGGTGTATTAATAGGTGCACCGCAATCCTGTGGTGCCAGAAGAGGATGGAACTATGTGGAAAAAGCCTGCGTTCACTGATCTGCGTATCGGTTTTGAAGTGACCATGTACTTCGCCAATCGCTGATCCCTCTTGCGCCGGTCGCTGCTTGCAGCGGTCGGCGCTCCTGTTTCTGCCCGCCGATGGTCTGATTGCAATCGATGCGGGATGCTTTAGGCTGGCGCTATTACAACAAGAACAGAGGCGTCCCATGAGCCCGAAGCTGAGCCAGTTGCGCAAGTTCGTCTCCCCGGAAATCATCTTCGGCGCCGGTTGCCGGCATCATGTCGCCAACTACGCCAAGACCTTCGGCGCGCGCAAGGTCCTGCTGGTCAGTGACCCTGGCGTGATCGCCGCCGGCTGGGTCGGCGATATCGAAGCCAGCCTGCAGGGCCTGGGCATCGATTACTGCCTGTACACCGAGGTATCCCCCAACCCGCGGGTTGAAGAGGTAATGGCCGGCGCCGAGCGTTACCGCAGCGAACAGTGCGACGTGATCGTCGCCGTCGGTGGCGGCAGCCCGATGGATTGCGCCAAGGGCATCGGCATCGTGGTTGCCCATGGCCGGCACATTCTCGAGTTCGAAGGGGTCGACACCATTCGCGTGCCAAGCCCGCCGCTGATCCTGATCCCGACCACCGCCGGTACCTCCGCCGACGTTTCCCAGTTCGTGATCATCTCCAACCAGCAGGAACGCATGAAGTTTTCCATCGTCAGCAAAGCGGTGGTGCCGGATGTGTCGTTGATCGATCCTGAGACCACCCTGAGCATGGACCCGTTCCTCTCCGCCTGTACCGGCATCGATGCCCTGGTGCATGCCATCGAGGCGTTCGTCTCGACCGGCCACGGGCCGCTGACCGACCCCCATGCGCTGGAGGCCATGCGCCTGATCGACGGCAACCTGGTGCAGATGATCGCCAACCCCGACGACATCGCCCTGCGCGAGAAGATCATGCTCGGCAGCATGCAGGCGGGGCTGGCGTTCTCTAACGCGATTCTCGGCGCCGTGCATGCCATGTCCCACAGCCTGGGTGGCTTTCTCGACTTGCCCCATGGGCTGTGCAATGCGGTGCTGGTCGAGCATGTGGTGGCGTTCAACTACAGCGCCGCGCCAGAGCGGTTCAAGGTGATTGCGCAAACCCTGGGCATCGATTGCCGGGGCCTGAGCCACAAGCAGATCAGCCAGCGTCTGGTCGAGCACCTGATCGCCCTCAAGCGCGCCGTGGGCTTTCATGAAACCCTCGGCCTGCATGGCGTTGGCCTCAGTGATATTCCATTCCTGTCCCAGCACGCCATGGATGACCCGTGCATCCTCACCAACCCGCGCAGCTCCAGCCAGCGCGACGTCGAGGTGGTGTATGGCGAGGCCCTCTGAACCGGCGGGCGATGCCCTGGCCGGTTTGCTGGGGCTGAGCAACCACACCGTACGCAAGAGTCATTACCCGGAACTGGCGGTGCGCCTGGAAGAGCTGGAAGCCGAGCGCAATCGCTACAAGTGGCTGTTCGAGCACGCCGTGCACGGTATCTTTCAGGCCAGCCTCGAAGATGGCATGCGCGCCGCCAACCCGGCGCTGGCGCGCATGCTCGGGTATGTCGACGCCCAGGCCCTGGTGCTGTCGCGCAACGACCTGGCCAGCCATCTGTTCGCCGGCGGCCAGGATGAACTGCTGGCCATCGCCCAGGTACTGCAGCGCGAGCAGGCGCTGATCGGCTATGAGACCCAGCTACGCCGGCGAGATGGCAGCCATATCGACGTGCTGATGAACCTGCTGCTGCGGCCCGACGAAGAGGGCGTGGTCGAAGGCTTTGTCGCCGACATCACCGAACGCAAGCAGGCCCAGGCGCGCCTGCAGCAACTTAACGACCAGCTCGAGCAGCGGGTCGCCGAGCGCACCAATGAGCTGATCGAGGCGCGCGACGCCGCTCAGGCGGCCAATCGCAGCAAGGACAAGTACCTGGCGGCGGCCAGCCACGACCTGCTGCAACCGCTCAATGCCGCCCGGCTGCTGATCTCGACCTTGCGCGAGCGATCGCTAGCGAAGAGTGAACAGCAACTGGTCGAGCGTGCCCACCAGGCCCTGGAAGGCGCGGAGGACCTGCTCACCGACCTGCTGGATATCTCGCGGCTGGACCAGGCGGCGATCAAGCCCGACCTCGACCTGTACCGCCTGGATGAAGTGCTGGCGCCGCTGGCCTCGGAGTTCCAGCCCGTGGCCGAAGCCGCCGGGCTCAGCCTGCGCCTGCGCAGCGCGCGCCTGGCGGTACGCACCGACCTGCGCCTGCTCACACGGATCCTGCGCAACTTCCTCAGCAATGCCTGCCGCTACACCGAGCACGGAAGCATCCTGCTCGGCGCGCGGCGCCGGGGCGAGTACCTGCGCCTGGAAGTCTGGGACAGCGGCCGTGGCATTGCCGCCGATCGATTGCAGTCGATCTTTCTTGAATTCAACCAACTGGATGTTGGCCGCGCCGCTGATCGCAAAGGCGTCGGGCTGGGGCTGGCGATTGTCGAGCGGATCGCGCGCATTCTTGATTACCCGGTGCAGGTCCGCTCATGGCCGGGACGCGGCTCGGTGTTCAGCATCGATGTGCCATTGTCGAGTGAGCAGCCCAGTGAGTTGCCGCCATCGACGCTGGTGCTGCCCAGTGTTGGCGACCCATTGCCAGGGCGCCGGCTTTTGGTTCTGGACAATGAACTGAGCATCCAGCAAAGCATGGCTGCGCTGCTGCAGCAATGGGGCTGCGAGGTGCTTACCGCCAGCGACTATGCCAGCGCCCTGGTGGTGCTCGACGGCCGGGCGCCGGAGCTGATCCTGGCAGATTTCCATCTGGACCACGGCGTAACCGGTTGCGAGGTGGTGCGCGATTTGCGTCGCCATTTCGCCTGCAGCATCTTTGCCGTGATGATCACCGCTGACCGCAGCGACCAGAGCCGCCGGGCCATGCAGCGCCTGGGCGCACCCTTGCTGAACAAGCCGGTGAAGCCTGGCAAGTTGCGCGCGGTGTTGAGCCAGTTGCTCGGTTGAGGGGATCTTTGTTACAAGGTTTTTGTCGGAGAATGACCGTTTGTCCCCGGGAAAGCGCCTGCGCCGCGGTTTTTTTGTTATAAACCAGCGCCGGGGGAGGGCCTGCAGGGCCTTTTCGGTCATTTGCACCGTCATTTCTGTTGCCCAGTGTGAATCTCGGCCTTAGACTGCCGCCCCCTGTAAATTGAGTGCCGGATGGTGCTTGAAGAATTCCGCTGCTGGCGAGCTGTTCGCCAGGAGCACCCGATTCGCCTTAATGCACGTATTTTTTATAGAGAAATCAATGACAAAGGAAAAGTTGCTGGCCATGCCGGCCGATGACTACATGAACGCTGAGCAACTGGCTTTCTTCACCTCGCTGCTGCAGCAGATGAAGGTCGAAATCCATGAGCGCATCGAGCAAAGCCGTGTAACCATCGAAAGCCTGGACACGCCTGCCGATCCTGCCGATGCCGCCTCGGTCGAAGAAGAGCGCCACTGGTTGGTCAATACCATCGACCGTGACCAGCGCCTGCTGCCGCAGCTGGAAATGGCCCTGGGCCGCATTGCTGACGAGAGCTTCGGCTGGTGCGACGACAGCGGCGAGCCGATCGGCCTCAAGCGTCTGCTGATCAGCCCGACCACCAAGTACTGCATCGAAGCTCAAGAGCGTCACGAGCAGATCGACAAGCACCAGCGCCAGGCCTGACCCGCGCAGGTGTCACCGCAAACCCCCGCAGAGCGATCTTCGGGGGTTTTGCTTTTCTTGCCCTGTATCAAGGGCACCGGTCTTACACCCAAGGAAGCATGGCTAATGGCCTAATAGTGGCGTTTAATGGCCGCACAACAAGACGTGCTGCGATGGAGCCAAAACATGATGCGAGAAGGATCTCTGCCTGGCGCCGTGGTTGAAGGGCAAGCTGCGCCGTTCGCCGTTGCGCCGTGGTCAGATACGGTTTTGCAAAGCCTGGTGCTGGCAGGGTTGCTGGCAGCTATGGCGTTTGCCGGGCTTTCGTTCTATATCGGCCTGCCGCTGGCCTTGCTGGCGCTGTGGCTACCGCGCTTGCGCAAGGCGACGATTGTCGTGCAGCAAACCCGCGAGCCGCTGGCCGAGCTGACCCGCGATCTGGCCCGAACCACCAGCGACAATGCACTGTCGGCGGCCGGAGTGGCGTTCTCGGTGCAACAGTTGGCCGGCAAGCTGCAATCGCAACTGGATGCCGCTGCGCAGATTGTCAGCAGCGCCGAAGTGATGATCGGCACCGAGAAGGCCACCTCGCAGTTGAGCCAACAGGCCCTGGTCGCTGCCCGCAGTGCTCATGAAAGCAGCGCCGCCGGGCGCACGGTGCTGGCCGAGTCGATCCAGCGCATGCATCACCTGAGCGAGCGGGCTACCGCCAGCCGTGAACTGATCGAGGCGCTGCACCAGCGCAGCGAGGACATTGCCCGGGTTACCCTGGTCATCCAGACCATCGCCAGCCAGACCAACCTGCTGGCCCTCAACGCTGCCATCGAAGCCGCCCGGGCGGGTGACCATGGGCGTGGCTTTGCCGTGGTCGCCGACGAGGTCCGCGGTCTGGCCGGGCGAACCGCCAGCGCTACCGAAGAGGTCGGGCAGATGGTCGCCGATATCCAGCAGCGTACGGCGCAGGTGGTCGAGCAGATTCGCGAACTGTCCGATGACCTGCACAGCGGGGTCGACCAGGTCGAACACACCGGCGAGCAACTGGACAGCATTGCCGGGCTGGCTGCCGGGGTCGAGCAGCAGATCGGCGAGATCGCCGAGGGCACCGAGACCAACCGCCTGCAACTGGACAGCTTGTTCGAGGCCGTGGAGCGCATGCGCAGCGACCTGCAGGTCAGCGACCAGCAAACCCAGCGCCTGGCCCAGGCCGCAGTGCAGCTGGAAGGGCAGGCTGAAAGCATCAGCGAGCGTCTTGCCGAAGTGGGGCTGGATGACTATCACCAGCGTGTTTACGACCTCGCCCGCCAAGGCGCGCAGCGAATTGGCGAACAGTTCGAGAACGATATTGCCCAAGGGCGCATCAGTCTCGAGGACTTGTTCGACCGCCACTACCAGCAAATCCCCGGCACGTCGCCGGCCCGTTTTCGCACCCGCTTTGATCACTATACCGACCAGGTCCTGCCGGCAATCCAGGAGCCGTTGCTCAAGCTGCATGAGGGCCTGGTGTTTGCTATCGCCTGTACCCAGCAGGGCTATGTGCCCACCCACAACACTGCCTTCAATCAGCCGTTGACCGGCGACCCGGCCCTGGATACCGCGCACAATCGCAGCAAGCGCAAGTTCGACGACCGTACCGGCATTCGCTGCGGCAGCCATCAACAGCCGGTGTTGTTGCAAACCTATACCCGCGATACCGGTGAACTGATGCACGACCTGTCGGTACCGATCCTGGTGCAGGGCAGGCATTGGGGAGGCTTGCGTCTGGGCTACCGGCCGCAGCAGGGTTGAGCGGTTTTGTTACCTGCAATGTAAAACAGCTATGCCGGGGATAGCTTTTTCCCTGAGCGCCCAGGTCTTATCATACGCATATCGTTAGGTTGCTAATAAATTCCGGAGGGAATGATGAATAGCCAAGTCGATGTTGCAGTGATGATTGGCAGCGGCGTACCTGCGTCGCTACAGGCGCTGGGCAAGCGCGTGTGCTGGGTGGTGCTGGTCAACGGTGAACGACGAGGCACGGCTTTCGCCAGCCGCAATGAAGCCCAGGAATGCCAGGCGGCCTGGCTGCAGCAGTTGCACGGGGATGACCGGCCCGCCGTTGCGCGTCAGGCCGGTTGAGCCAGGCGCCGGTCAGTTTTCCAGGTGACGGGCCAGGGCACAGGCTTCGGTATGCTCGCGGCGAAAGCCCCTGACGCGTCCGGTGGCCTGTTCGGTGATGTGAAAGAAGCCGATGCCGGCCGGTACTACCACGAAGCGCGGGGTGCTGTTGTGTGAGTGAACAGCATATTCTCTGTAGGAAACGCCTTTAGGCTCTCGACGGAATTCGGTGTTTTCGTGCATATTCGCTTCCCTGTGTTCTGTGGATGATTTCCAGGAGCCCGTCCTGCTGAAGGGCTTGCTCTCATCTATCGCACTTTTGTTGCGGTAGTGCTGTCAGAAAAAGCGTCTCCGTTTAAGGAAATCTGCTGAAAATCTGCAAACTGACTAAAGCTTGCAGTAATGGGTAAACATTCCTGCGGGTTGCTTTGCCAGTCTGCACAGACTTTTCATGCACAAATCCACTAGTCTTTCAGACTTCGAATTGAAGTACCGTTGCCTTGCGGCTGCCTCACGGCCTGCGGGGGGAGCGGCGTGTAATCGGTTTTTGAGGAATTCTTCTTTGGCAGTCAGCAATCTTGATACACATGCCCTGTTTGTTCTGGGCGACCTCAGGGCGAAACTGGTCAAACAGTTTCAATCGCGTTTTGTTTACGTCACCGAACAAAACGCGGAAGGTCTGTACATGGCCGAGATCGATACTGAAACCGCATTGGTGGTGGATGACAAGCAGCGTCTGGAGCTCAAGGTTGGCGATCATTTTCGCGCCGCAGTGTTGCCCAGCCGCGAAGGTGGCAAGCTGGAAATCCGTTTTCGCGAAATCAAACTGACGGTGTATGGCCTGGGTGACTATGCCTTTGTCTCGGTGCCTGAAGGCGAAGGTATTGTCTTCAAGGAAGGCCAGGGCGTGGTGTTGGTGTTCGCCGCCCACGAGCAGTTGCAGGAAGGCTTGAGCAAGACCCTCAAGGCCGTGACCCGCAAGGTTGCCAAATGGCAGAAGGGTGAGCTGACCACTTTCAAGGCCAGCGAGTGAGCGCATCCGCCGAGCGCACCAGCCGCGCCGACTTTCATGCCCGGCACCAGGCCCAGGCCCGTGCCCTGGCCGAACAGTGGCTGTCGCAGCGCCCGCAGTTGCAAGGCGCCTGGTTTGCCTGGGTCGCCACTCAGCTCTACCAGTTGAGCCCGCCCGAGTACGCCGCCATGGTCCGCCGCGAGCTGCAGCAGCTCAGCGGCTGAGTTCAGTTGCCGCGGTCGCGGCCACTGCTGACTTCTTCAGGTACATCATGCCCGGCCATGCGCTTGCGAAACAATGCAGCGCGCGCCAGCAGCAGGGTGGTGACCGGCACGGTGATCGACAGCAGGACCGGAATCAGCCAGGCATGCAGCACCGGTGACTCCTTGAGCATCGAGAAGTACAGGATCGAGGCCAGGGCCACGCACCAGGCGCCCAGGGTCGAGGCCAGTGCTGGTGGGTGCATGCGCTGGAAGAAGTCCTTCAGGCGAATCAGGCCGACCGCACCGCTCAGGGCGAACAGGCTGCTGAGCAGCAGCAGCACGGCCACCAGCACCTCGACCCACAACGGCAGTTCATTGGCATTGATCATTCGATCACCTCGCCACGCAGAAGGAATTTGGCCAGGGCGAAGGAGCCGACAAAGCCGAACAGCGCGATCAGCAGTGCCCCTTCGAAATAGGTGTCGCTGGCGTAGCGGATACCCAGCACCAGCATCATCAGCATGGCCAGGATGTACAGGTAGTCCAGCGCCAGTACCCGATCCTGGGCCGAAGGGCCGCGAAACAGCCGCCACAGGGTCAGGGCCATGGCCAGGGCGAAGATGAACAGGCTGGCGAGAATGGCATTGGCAAGCAGGCCAGTCATTCGAAGATCTCCATCAGCGGGCGTTCATAGGTGTGCTTGAAGTGCTCGATGAACTGCGCCTCGTCATCCAGATCGAACACATGCAGCAAAAGCACGCTGCGATCCAGTGCCAGCTCCGACCAGATGGTCCCTGGGACCACCGTGGTGATCATCGACAAAGCGGCCAGGCCGTGGGCGTCACGCAGTTCCAGGGGAATGTGCACGAAGCGCGAGCGCGGCGGACGGCGCTTGGCCGACCACACGCCGCGGGCGACCTGCAGGTTGGACACCAGCACATCGACGCCGACCCGCAGGATCAGGCGCACGATGGTGCCCGGGCGGCGAATGCGTACCTGCAGCGGGCGCAGCGGCGCCATCAGTAGCGGCGCAACAACGCCGAGCAGGGCGCCCAGCAGCAAGTTGCCCGGGCTTACCGAGAGGTTCAGCAGCAGCCACAGCAGGCACAGCGACAGCGACAGCAGCGGGGCAGGGAACAGGCGCTTCATGGCTGCACCTCGGTGCTGGCGGCCAGGCTGGTCGGCCCCGGAATCGGTCGGGTGCCGAGCACGGCGCTGACGTATTGCTCTGGGTCCTGCAGGCTGGCGGCGGTGTCCTGGGTATAACGCAGCAACGGCTCGGCGCGCAGGCTGAGCAGCACGCACAAGCCCAGCAGCACCACGATGGGGATGCACTCAAAGCGGCGCAGCAGCGGCGAAGGGCGCTCCTGCGGGGTCCAGAAGCGCTGGATGCCGACGCGGGTCATGGCGATCAGCGAAGCCATGCCGGAGAGCACCAGCAACGCCACCAATATCCAGCCGGCGACGCTCAACGGCTGCTCCGGCGCCACACCCAGCCCTTGCGGGTTGAACAGTGCGCTGATCAGGCTGAGCTTGCCGATAAAGCCCGACAGCGGCGGCATGCCGATGATCAGCAGGGCGCAGGCGATAAAGCTCAAGCCGAGGAAGGCCATGGTCCAGGGGATCACCTGGCCGATCACCGCCTTCTGTTCGTCATCGAGGTTGATGCCTTTGGGTGGGTGCAGCGACTCGACGGGCGAGGGCAGGCCGTCGCCTTCATCATCCAGGGGAATCTCGTTGGCCGAGCGCGAGCGCTCGATCAGCTCAGCCAGCAAAAACAGCGCGCACAGCGCCAGGGTCGAGCTGACCAGGTAGAACAGCGCGGCGGCGGTCAGGGTTGCCTGGCCGAAGCCGATGGCCGCCAGCAAGGTGCCGGCCGAGACCAGGATGCTCAGGCTGGCCATGCGCTCCAGGCGCTGCGCGGCCAGTATCGACACCGCCGCGCAGCCCAGGGTGGCGAGGCCGCCGTAGATCAGCCAGTCGCCACCAAAGAACGCCGAAGCACCGGCCTGTCCGGAAAACAGCAAGGTCCACAGGCGCAGTACGGTATAGAAGCCGACCTTGGTCATGATCGCGAACAGCGCGGCCACCGGTGCGCTGGCCGACGAATATGCCGGCACCAGCCAGAAGTTCAGTGGCCAGATCCCGGCCTTGGCCAGGAACGCCGTGGCCAGAATCGCCGCGCCGGCGTGTAGCAGGCCGCGATCGGCCTCTGGTACCAGCGGGATTTTCAGGGCCAGGTCGGCCATGTTCAGGGTGCCGGTGACGCCGTAGAGCATCGCCGCACCGATCAAAAACAGTGACGAGGCCAGCAGGTTGATGGCGATGTAGTGCAGGCCGGCCTTGACCCGCGCGCGCCCCGAACCATGCAGCATCAGGCCGTAGGAGGCCGCCAGCAACACTTCAAAGAACACGAACAGGTTGAACAGGTCGGCGGTCAGGAAGGCGCCATACAGGCCCATCAGCTGGATCTGGAACAGCGCGTGGAAGCTGGCGCCGGCGCGGTCCCAGCGGGCCATGGCGAACACCAGGGCGCTGACCCCGACGATGCCGGTGAGTACCAGCATCAGGGCCGATAGACGGTCGACCACCAGCACGATGCCGAACGGCGCCGGCCAGTTGCCGGGCAAGTAGACGCCAATCGAGCTGGCCTGGCCCTGACCTTGCACCCATAGCAACAGGGTGATGGCGATACCCAGGCCGAGCAGGCTGGAGATCAGGTTGATGCGCGCCTTGAGCGGTCGGCGTTTTTCCCCGAGCAGCAGCATCAGCGCTGCGGTCAGCAACGGCAGCAGGATGGGTGCGACGATCAGTTGGTTCATCGCACTCATTCGTTAGGCTCCCGGCCATCGACATGGTCGGTCCCGGTCAGGCCGCGCGAAGCCAGCAGCACCACCAGGAACAGTGCGGTCATGGCGAAGCTGATGACGATCGCGGTGAGCACCAGGGCCTGGGGCAGCGGGTCGGTGTAGTTGAGCAGATCCTGGGGCACGCCGTCCTTGATGATCGGCTCCTTGCCGATGAACAGGCTGCCCATGCTGAAGATGAACAGGTTGACCCCGTACGACAGCAGGCACAGGCCCATTACCACCTGGAAGGTCCGTGGCCGCAGGATCAGCCAGACCCCGGAGGCGGCGAGCACGCCAATGGCGATTGCAATGACTTCTTCCATCAGGCGGCTCCTGCTTGAGTGGGTTTCTGTTGGCTGCCCGGGCGATGACCACGCACCGACTGGTGAGCCAGCGCGGTGAGGATCAGCAGGGTCGAACCGACCACCACGGTGAACACGCCGATATCGAAGAACAGCGCACTGGCCAGGTGGGTGTCACCCAGCAATGGCAAATGCAGGTGCGCGGTATGGGTGGTCAGGAACGGGTAGCCGAGCAGCATCGCGCCAACCCCGGTGAGGGTCGCGCAGAGCAGCCCGGTGCCCATCCAGCGCAGCGGTCGCAGGCTCATCTGCGCCTCGACCCACTGGGTGCCGGCCACCATGTACTGGAGGATGAACGCCACCGACATTACCAGGCCGGCGACGAAACCGCCGCCTGGCTGGTTGTGGCCGCGCATGAACAGGTACATCGACACCACCAGGGCGATTGGCAGCAGCAGGCGCACCAGCGCCGCCGGCACCATCATGAAACCCAGCGCGGTGTCGGCCGCGTGGCGCGGGTTGACCAGGTCGGTGACCACGTCCGGGGCCAGCAGGCGCTGCTGCGCCGGCAACTGCATGCTCTCCTTGGGCGGGCGGAAGCGTCGCAGCAGGGCGAACACCGCCAGGGCCACGGCCACCAGCACGGTGATCTCGCCGAGGGTATCGAAGCCGCGGAAG
The DNA here is from genome assembly GCF_024749345.1 of Pseudomonas sp. B21-009. NCBI lineage: Bacteria > Pseudomonadati > Pseudomonadota > Gammaproteobacteria > Pseudomonadales > Pseudomonadaceae > Pseudomonas > Pseudomonas sp. B21-009. The sequence continues at coordinate 1,981,647 of NZ_CP087199.1, forward strand.
TCCACCAGCATGACGTTGACCACGTTGCTGCCGCCACCTTCGGGCAAGGCCCGGCTCAGGTAGAACGAGGAGATGTCGTTGGGGGTCGGGCGGGTCAGCATGGCATAGGACAGCAGCGCCATGCCGCCACCGACGCCGACCGCCAGCAGCAGGTCGCGCAGGCGGCGCAGGCGTGCGCGCTCCTGGGTGCCCGGCAGCGGCGAGACGCCTTCTATCCGCCGTGGCAGCCAGCGCAGGCCGAGCAGGATCAGCACCGTGGTGACCACCTCGACCACCAGTTGGGTCAGGGCCAGGTCCGGGGCCGAGAACCAGACGAAGGTAATGCAGGTCATCAGGCCGCAGACACTGACCATGGTCAGCGCCGCCAGACGGTGGTACTTGGCCTGCCAGGCAGCGCCCAGGGCGCAGGCAATGGCGATCAGCCAGAGCATGACGAACACACCCGAGCCCGGGATCTTCGGCCGGTCACCCCAGCTCAGGCCGCTGTGCAGCATCGGCAGCAGGCCGGCCAGCAGGGCGATCAGCACCAGCATGAACAGCTGCTTTTGCAGGCGCCGGGTGGTGAACACCCGTTCGAAACGCCGGGCGGTGCGCATGATCAGCACCTGGCCGTGTTCGAACAGGCGCTTGCCGTTGAAGCGCTCGATCAGCGGCGGTGACGGGAAACGCCCGAGCTTGAGCTGGTTGCGCAGCAGCAGGTAAAGGATGATGCCGCCGCTCATGGCGATCAGGCTCATGATCAGCGGCGCGTTCCAGCCGTGCCAGATCGCCAGGCTGTACTCGGGCAGGGTGCCGCCCACCACCGGCAATGCGGCAGCGGCCAGCAGCGGGCCGACCGATTGCGCCGGGAAGATGCCGACCACCAGGCAGGTCATCACCAGCAATTCGACCGGCGCGCGCATCCAGCGCGGCGGCTCGTGGGGCGTGTGCGGCAGGTCGGTGGCCGGCGGGCCGAAGAACACGTCGACGGTAAAGCGCAAGGCATAGGCAACGCTGAAGGTACCGGCGAGGGTGGCGATGACCGGCAAGGCCGCTTCGACCCAGGCGGTGGAGCTGATGAATACGGTTTCGGCGAAGAACATCTCTTTGGACAGGAAGCCGTTCATCAACGGCACCCCGGCCATCGCGGCGCTGGCGACCATGGCCAGGGTTGCGGTGAACGGAATGAGCCGGAACAGACCGCTGAGGCGGCGGATGTCGCGGGTGCCGCTTTCGTGGTCGATGATCCCTGCGGCCATGAACAGCGAGGCCTTGAAGGTGGCATGGTTGAGGATGTGAAACACCGCGGCGACCGCTGCCAGCGGGCTGTTCAGGCCCAGCAGCAGGGTGATCAGGCCCAGGTGGCTGATGGTCGAATAGGCCAGCAGGCCCTTGAGGTCGTTCTGGAACATCGCCGCAAAGGCGCCGAGCACCAGGGTGGCGGCGCCGGCGCCGCTGACGATCCAGAACCATTCCTCGGTGCCGGAGAGCGCCGGCCACAGCCGCGCCAGCAGGAATACCCCGGCCTTGACCATGGTCGCCGAGTGCAGGTAGGCCGAGACCGGGGTGGGCGCCGCCATGGCATGGGGCAGCCAGAAGTGGAAGGGGAATTGCGCGCTTTTGCTCAACGCGCCGAGCAGGATCAGGGGTAACAGGACGGGATACAGGGCATGGTTGCGAATCTGCTCACCGGCAGCGAGGACCTTGTCCAGGTCGTAGCTGCCGACCACATGGCCGAGCAGCAGTACCCCCGCCAGCAGGCATAGGCCACCCGCGCCGGTGACCATCAGGGCCATGTAGGCACCGCGGCGGGCGTCGGCGCGATGGTGCCAGTATCCGATCAACAGGAACGAGAACAGGCTGGTCAGTTCCCAGAAGAATACAATCTGGATCAGGTTGCCGGAAATCACCAGGCCGAGCATGGCACCCATGAACGCCAGGAAAAAGGCAAAGAAGCGCGGTACCGGGTCTTGCGGCGACATGTAGTAGCGCGCGTACAGCGACACCAGGGTACCGATGCCCAGCACCAGCAAGGAGAACAGCCAGGCGAAGCCGTCCATGCGCAGGACCAGGTTCAGGCCCAGGCTCGGCAGCCACAGGAATTCTTCACGGATCACGCCGCCATGGGCGATCTGCGGGTACATCAAAGCGACCTGGACAGTGCCCACCAGGGCGACCAGTCCGGCCAGCAGCGATTCGCTGTTGCGTGCGTTGTGCGGCAAGACAGCCGCCAGGCAGCTGCCGACGAACGGCAGAAGCAGTAGCACTATCAAGGACATAGATTTCTAATCTGCAGGAGTTTGTAAGGGATCATACGTGGCGACTGGTCGATCACCAACCCGCAAGCTGTCGCAGAATCCTACAAGAGCGCTGTATCAATCCTTTTTTTTATAACAGTTTTTTTCAAAGGATAGCCTGCATTTGTCGATCACAGACCCGGCTCGCGTTCTTCGGCGTGGGTCTCGAGAGCCGTCTGCTCTTGGTTACGGCGGCGAAACTTCAGCTCGCTGACCACCACGGCGACGACGATCAGCAAACCGCCAAGCAGGGCCACGCCTGGCAGGCGCTCGCCGGCAATGCGCCCGACGATGCCGGCCCACACCGGTTCACCGGCATAAATCAGCGTGGCACGGGTTGGCGAGACCGATTTCTGTGCCCAGTTCATCGCCACCTGGATCACCGCGCTCATCGCCCCCAGGCCCACGGCGCTGAGCAGCAACAGCCAGGAGAAGTCCGGCAGGCGCTCCTGGGTCGGTACCACCATCATGAACGACAGCGCCGAGGCGGTGGCCAGTTGCACGACGGTTACCCGGCGAACATCCACCTGGCCGGCGTAGCGGCTGATCAGGATGATTTCTGCGGCAATGGCTACGGCGCTGACCAGGGTGGCGATTTCCCCCGGGCTGAACTGCAGCGAACCACCACCGGGGCCTGCCAGCAGCATCAGGCCGGCAAACGCCAGGCCAATCCCCAGGCTGGGCATCAGGCCCGGGCGGCGGCCCAGCACCAGCCATTGCAGCAAGGGCACGAAGGGTACGTACAGGGCGGTGATGAATGCCGACTGGCTGCTGCTGATGGTTTGCAGGCCAACGGTCTGCAGGCCGTAGCCAAGCATGATCGATACACCGATCAACACCCCGGCCTTGAGTTCGGTAGCGGTCAGGCCGGGCAGCGAGCGGGCTGTGACCAGGCCGACGAACAAAGCTGCGGCGGCAAAGCGCAAACCGACGAAGAACATCGGCCCGCTGACCGTCATCACGTTATGCACCAGCAAAAAGGTGCCGCCCCAGAGCATGGTGATAAACACCAGCACCAGTTCGGCCTTGCTCAGCCGGAAGGAAACGGAAGGGCGTTCAGCGGGGTTCGTTGGGGTCATGGCCTTGCACACGGAAGAGGGGCGACGCACAATTGCGGCGAAAGTGGGCAGTATACTGCGCAACCCCTATTGATGAGCAATATAGTGCACAAAGATTCCCCTCAACGCGCCTCGGTGCTTCAGCATGTGAGCCAGAACATTCGTCGCCTGCGCCATGCTGCCCAGTTGAGCCAGAGTGCCCTGGCGCAAAAGTCCGGGGTCAGCCGGCGCATGCTGGTGGCCATCGAGGCCGGCGAAAAGAATGTCAGTCTGACTACTCTGGATCTGATCGCCGAAGCCCTGCAAGTTGCCTTCAGTGACTTGATCAAGGCGCCGGATAACCGCGACCCGAGCCGCATCAACGAACTGGCCTGGGCCGGTGTGCATCCCGGCAGCAAGGCCGTGCTGCTGGCAAGCTCCGCCGCCACCCGGGAGGTCGAACTCTGGGAGTGGCGCCTGGAACCCGGTGAGGTCTACCCCTGCGAGCCCGATGCCGATGGCTGGAGCGAGCAGTTGTTTGTGTTCGAAGGCTGCCTGACCCTGGAGGTCGAAGGGCAGCAACAGCGGCTCAATGCTGGCGAGTTCTTCACCTTTGCCAGCAATCGCCGCTATGCCTATCGCAATGACGGCGAGGTGGCGACCCGCTTCGTGCGCAATGTGGTGATCTGAGCACGCGGCGGGTCACGGCACTCAGCGCTTGGTGTCGGTCAGGTAGTGTTCGGTGGAAATCACCTGGGCGTAGGCGAAGGCCAGCGATGCCATAAAGGCTGCATGCACCTGCGCCGCCGGCACGGTGATACCGTTGAACTCCAGGGCGCGGGTCGCGCAGGCATCGTGAACCACGGTGACGCCATAGCCGTAATCGGCCGCCGCGCGGCAGACGGCATCGATGCACATGTGGCTCATGCTGCCGATCACCGTGAGTTCGCTGACGTTCTGCTCATCCAGCAACTGCTTGAGCCCGGTACCCAGGAACGAATTGACCTTGTGCTTGAGCAGCACCGGCTCGCCTGCGCGGTTGGCGGCCTTGGGGTGAATCTGCGCACCTTGCGAGCCCGGGGTGAAGAACGGCGCGTCTTCGGACTCGAACTCGTGGCGTACATGCACCACCAGGTCGCCACGGGCGCGGGCGGCCTCAAGGATGCTGGCGGCGTTGTCGGCTGCCGCATCGGCACCATCCAGAGTCCATTTGCCGCCGGGGAAGTAATCGTTCTGGATATCGATGACGATCAGTGCCTGCTTGCTCATGTCAAAAGCCTCGTGTTGGGGAGTGGTTGTGGCGTGGTGATAGTTATAGGCTTGGACGATGCGCTTGCGGATTGGCGCGAACGACAAATTGGCGGGAAAAACTGACAATGGCAGCGGCGCAGGACACTCTGGAAATTGGCGTGCTGGTTTATCCCGGCGCGCAACTGGCCGCCGTGCATGGCCTGACCGATCTGTTTGCCGTGGCCAACCGCCTGCGCCTGGAGTTGGGGGCGCTGGAGCGGCCCGCATTGCGCGTCAGCCATTGGAGCGAGAGGCCTGATCAGCAACTGCAGGTAACCTTCGACACGCACCCAGGCAGCCTGCACCCGCTGCGGGCCATGATCATCCCGCCGAGCCTGACCCAGGCGCCCTCGCCCGAACTGCTCGATCGTTACTGTGCCAGCCTGCGTCAATGGCATGCGGACGGCGCATTGCTGGTGTCGGTTTGCGTCGGGGTGTTCTTCATCGCCGCCAGCGGCCTGCTTGACGGGCGCCCGGCGACCACCCACTGGAATTTCGCGCAATCACTGGCCGAGCGCTTTGCGCAGGTGCAGGTCGAAGCCAACCTGCCGCTGCTCGATGACGGCGACATCATCACCTCGGCCGGGTTGATGGCCTGGACCGATCTGGGCCTGAAACTGGTCGAGCGTTTCCTGGGCGAAACCCTGGCGGCGGAGACTGCGCGGTTCCTGGCGGTCGAACGGGTCAGCGGCGGGCAGCACCCCGGCAGCGTCTTCAGCCCTCGGCTGGACCACGGCGATGAGGCGGTGCTCAAGGTCCAGCACTGGTTGCAGGGCAGTGGCGCGCGTGAGGTGTCGCTGGCGGCCATGGCCGCGTGTGCCGGCCTTGAGCAGCGCACTTTCCTGCGCCGCTTTCGCAGCGCCACGGGCCTTAAACCCACCGAGTACTGCCAGCAGGTCAGGGTCGGGCGGGCTTGCCGCATGCTTGAGTTCACCAACCGCTCAATCGACCAGATCGCCTGGGGTGTCGGCTATCAGGACCCGGGCGCGTTTCGCAAAGTGTTCTTCAAGGTCACCGGCCTTGCCCCCAGCGACTACCGGCGCCGACTCACCGCTGTGGTGGCTTGATCCTACTTTGGTACAGGCCGGGCTGCGCACCTGGCGTTTTGTTGCCTATTATCCGTTGCAAACAAGACGGAGAACGCCATGAGCGCCCCTGAACACCCCAACAACCCTGCGGCTGATGTGCTGATCATTGGCGGTGGCTTGAGCGCAGCGCTGCTCGCGGCGCAGTTGCTGCGCCAAGCTGGCCAGCGCCGTGTACTGGTCGTCGAGCCACGCGATGAACTGGGGCGCGGCGAAGCCTACAGCGCCACGCACCTGGGGCACACCCTCAACGGCAATGCCGCGCGCATGAGTGTCGACCCGGACAACGCCGATGACCTGAGCCAGTGGCTGGACCAGCACATTGCTGCCGGAGGCTGGCCAGAGTCGGCCGCGCAAGGGGTACCGGTGACGGAGCTGTTTGCGCCTCGCGGGCTGTTTGGCGTGTATGTCCGTCAGCGCCTGGCCGAGGCGCAGGCGGTGGGTGCGCAGCAGGGCTCGTGGCTTGAGCATGTTCAGGCCGAGGCGCTGGACCTGGCGGTGGATGAACTGGGGCTCAGCGTAAGCCTGGCCGACGGTCGGACCTTGCGCGCCAGCCGGGCCGTCCTGGCCACCGGCATGTTTGCCGCCGCGCGTACTCCCCAGCGCGGCGACAATGCTTTCAACAGCGCCTGTGTGGACCCCTGGGATATCCAGGCCATGCGGTCGATCAACCCGGACGGCCGGGTGGTCATTATCGGTTCCGGGTTGACCATGGTCGACGCCGTGGTGTCGCTGCAGGCAGCCGGCCATCGCGGCCCGATCGAGGTATTTTCCCGCCACGGCCTGCTACCTCATGTACGTCGTCAACCGCCGGCATGGGAAGATTTTCTCGCTGCGGACCTGTCACTGCGCAGTCCATTGCAACTGCTGCGGGCCTTGCGCAATCAGTGCCGCCTGGCCCAGCAGCAGGGCATCGACTGGCAGGCGCCCCTGGACACCGTGCGCGTGCATATCGGCAGGCTCTGGAGCCAGGCCAGCGAGCGTCACAAGCGCCAGTTCGTGCGCCATGTGCGGCCCTGGTGGGAGAGCCATCATCATCGATCGCCACCGCCGGGAGCGGCATTGCTGGCGCAGTTGATCGAAGCAGGGCGATTGCGGATTCATGCGGCGTCGTTGCAAGGGGTCGAAACCGGCGCCGACCGCCTGCCGGTGGTCAAGCTGCGCTTTCGCGGGCAAACGCAGGTCGAGCGGATCAGCGCCGACGCCCTGATCAATTCCACCGGTATTGAGTACGACTGGCGCAGGGTGGCCCGGCCCTTGCCGCAGAATTTGCTGCGACGCCGGCTGATCCAGCCGGGGCCGCTGGCCCTGGGCATCGCCGCAAACGCCCAGGGCGCGGTGCAGGATGGCGAGGGCCGCTACAGTTCGCAGCTGTTTGCCATGGGCCCGCCGCTGCGCGGGCTGTGGTGGGAGAGTACATCGGTGACCGACGTGGCCTTGCAGGCCAAGGCGCTGGCGCAGCTTCTGGCCGGCACGGGCCGTTAGTCGTCGTGTTCGGCGCCAGGCTCCAGCAGTTGCGCCCCGGGGCCCTGTTCGCCGAGCTGGTCGTCACAGTTGCGCAGCGGGCAGCTTTGCAGCGACATGCAGCCGCAGCCGATGCAGCCGTCGAGTTGGTCGCGCAGCACAATCAGCTTGTCGATGCGCCGGGTCAGGTCCTGGCGCCATTGCTCTGATAGCCGTTGCCAGTCCTTCACGCTCGGTGCACGGCCCACCGGCAGCGTTTGCAACGCGGCATGAATGGTGGCCAAGGGAATACCCAGGCGTTGCGCCATCTTGATTACCGCCACCCGGCGCAGGGTTTCGCGCGGGTAGCGGCGCTGGTTGCCGGCGCTGCGGGTGCTGTAGATCAGGCCTTTGCTTTCGTAGAAATGCAGGGCGGTGACGGCCACGCCGCTGCGCGCCGACAGTTGGCCGACGCTGAGGGCGCTCTGGGCGGTATCGGGCATGACAGGATTTCTCTTGACCTCTAGTTAACTCGAGGTTTTACCCTGCCTGCCATCGCACCGCAAGTGCAAAGGCAGAGGGAGTAGCTTCATGCTGGTTTCAGACAACAGCCTGTGTTTTACCCAGATGATCGAGTTCGAGGTGGCGCCGGATCGTCAACACGCGCTTGCCCAGGCGCTGGTGCTGCGCAGTGAGTACCTTGCCGTGCAGCACAACGGTCTGGTCGCTGCCAGTATCCAGGCCAGCGATGATGGCAGCCGGGTATTGCAATACCTGCAGTGGCGGTCGCGTACTGCCTGGGAGGCTGCTGTCAGCAGTTTCGAGCAGGAGCCGTTCCTGCAACTGATTCGCCAGCACCAGGCCAGAAGCGTCAACTTCAATGCCTTCCAGACCCTCAGCAGCCTGGCGCGTACAGCCGAGCACGGGCTGCACTGCCAACTGCCTATGGGCTCAGGAGTACCAGGGTGAATGATGCGGGTAGCGGTCAAGTCGCGCGCCAATGACCATTTCGCTGATCCAGGCACTGAGAATAGAGCTGTAGGCCTTCTGGCTGCGGTCGCTGGACAGCGCGTGGTCGGCGCCGTCGACGATCCGGTGGGTCAGCGAATGGGCACTGACGAAGGCTGAGCGGTAACTCATCAAGGTGCTGTGTGGCACGAAGTCGTCCTGTTCCGACTCCACCAGCAGCACATCGCCGGCAAACTCGGCGCAGGCGCCCAGAGCACGGTTGTCTGCCGGCGCGAGCGGGCGCTGGCGGTAGTCGCTCAGACGCTGGCGGTCGAGGGCTTGTTTGGGCAGCTCCCATTCCTCATCCCAGTACAGCGCCGGCACCCTTAATGCCAGCCATTTGACCGGGCGCAAGGCTGTCAGCAAGGTCGCCAGGTAGCCGCCGTAGCTGCTGCCGATCAGGGCGATGGCGCTGCTGTCGACTGCCGGATGACTGACCAGCCGATCGTAGGCGCCAACCAGGTCGGCGAGGTTCTGCTCGCGGGTAACGCTCAGGCGCTGGCTTTCGGTCTTCTCGTGGCCACGCAGGTCGAAGGTCATGCACACGCAGCCAAGGCCGGTGATCTGCTTGGCCCTGGCCAGGTCGCGTTGCTGGCTGCCACCCCAGCCGTGCACAAAGAGGATGGCGGGCACCTTGGCACTGGGGCTGACGATGGTTCCGGCGATGCTCTCGCCATCGACCGGGATCTCGATCGCTTCGCTATGGATGGTCATAGTCGCGGATCCGTGCGTATTTGCAGAGTCGTCCGAGTTCACTGTCGTCCCCCTGATAGAAAATCGTCGCATCGGCGGGCAACTCTGGCGCGTCGAAGACTTCATGGGTGGAGGCGCGCACGCGCATCAGCGCCGGGTCAGCGGCAAACGCCTGCAACGCCAACACCTCGGCACTACTGGCGCCACCGATGCGCCAGGATTGTTCGAGTACGCCGCTGCGCAGCTTGCCCTGGCTGTTAAGGCCGCGTGCCACGTCATAGTTGCGCCGTGAGGCAATAAACCCAGGGAAGCTTTGCAGCGCGGCCTGTTCGTAGGTCCTGGCCTGGGTAATGGCCAGGCGCAAGTGATCTTCCAGTTGCAGTTGCAGCAGGTCGTCGTAGTCACCGCGCACCAGCACCAGGTCGGAACCGCCGTAGATCTCCTCGCCCTCATGGTCGCGGGTCAATTGCTGAGTGCCGTAGTAGCTGCAGAGGATGCCCGCGACCAGGGCCTGGCCGACGCTGAAGGTCTGCACCTGGCTGAGGTTCTCTTCCAGGGTCAGGCCCCAGAGGGTTATTTCCTGCTCATCCATTGCGCCCAGTGCCTGCTCCAGGCCTTTCATGTTGTCGATCACGCATTGCCCGCGGCCTGCGGTGGCGCGCACCGGCTTGAGGCGCAGGGGCCCCTCGCGCAATAGCAATTGTGCGGCGCGCAGGGCATCGTCGAGGCTAAAGACGCTGTAGCCACGAAGCAGTGCATCCTGGGCCAGGCGGGCGAAATCATTGCTCCAGCCCAGCGGAAAACGCGCATCGGCCGCAAGCGGGTGGGAAATTGCCTTGGTGGCCATAAACGGCTGGCTGACCAGGCCGCCAAACAGATCGGTCGGCGCGCCAATGCCCATTGCCCGATAGCGTTCGGCACCGATCAAGGTTTCAGTGGGCAGGTAGTAGAAGTTCTGGTTTGCCGTCGGCGGCTGGGCAGGGCTGACCACCTCGGTGTCGAACAACTGCGCCAGCCGTTCGGCGAGCTTGAGGTGCACGCTGTGTTCGTGTTCGGGTGTACTTTGACGGGTATCCAGCAGCACCACGCCTTGCTTGCGGTCTGTTGATCGGAGCATGGGCAGGTCCTCCCTTGCCGGGCTGTACTGAATGTGAAGTCCTTTAGGGGCAGAAGTTCAGGGCGAGTGACTGAAGGATGGTTTTTAGGTTATATAAATATAAAAATTAATAATTTATAGTTCTATTAGTGGCTAATGCACTATGGCGTTGCACTTTCCCTACATGGATTTAGGCAACGTCTGCTTTGCACGGCGACGACAACCAGAGAGCCTGCTGTCATGAACGATCTTCCGCTGTATTTCGACTACGCCGCCACGACACCGGTCGACGAGCGAGTCATCCAGGCCATGGTCAGCTGTCTGGGCGCCTCGGGCAATTTTGGCAATCCGGCCTCCAGCTCCCATTGCTACGGGCAGAACGCGCGCACGGCCGTGGAGAATGCCCGTGCCCAGGTTGCCGGGCTGGTGGGTGCGCAGGCCCCGCAGATCGTCTGGACCTCGGGGGCGACCGAATCGAACAACCTGGCGCTCAAGGGCCTCGCCCAGGGGCGCCAGGGTGGTCACATCATTACCAGCCAGATCGAACACAAGGCGGTGCTCGATACCGTTCGCCAGCTTGAGCAAAACGGATTCGAGCTGACCTTGCTCGCGCCCGACGCCCAGGGTTTGATCACGACCGAAGCGCTGCGCGCAGCCCTGCGCGAAGATACCTTCCTGGTTTCACTGATGCTGGTGAACAACGAACTGGGCACCGTCAACGATATCCCGGCGCTGGCCGAGGTGGTGCGCCAGCATGGCGCCTTGCTGCATGTGGATGCGGCGCAAGGGGCGGGCAAGCTGCCGATCGACCTGGCCCGCTGGCCGGTCGATCTGATGTCCTTTTCCGCGCACAAGGTCTATGGGCCCAAAGGCATCGGCGCCTTGTATGTAGGAGAGCGCGCCAGGCCCTTGCTACAAGCACAGATCCACGGCGGCGGGCACGAAGGCGGGCTGCGCTCCGGGACGCTGGCAACGCACCAGATCGTCGGCATGGGCGAGGCGTTTGCCGTGGCCCTGGCGCTGCTTGAAGACGAAACCCGGCGCATCGCTCATCTGCAGCAGCGCTTGCTCGATCAGTTGCTGAGCGTACCCGGGGTGAGGCTCAACGGCAGTGCCGGGCAACGCATCGCGCATACCCTGAGTCTTACCTTCGGCGCTGACGTTCCCGATTTTTCGACGTTGGCCCAGACCTTGGCATTTTCTTCGACCTCAGCCTGCAATTCGGCGAGCAATGCAGCGTCCCACGTACTCCTTGCGCTGGGGCTCGAGCCGCAGGACGCGCGCCAGACCCTTCGCCTGAGCCTGGGCCGCTACACCCGGGCAGAGGATATCGACCAGGCAATCGGGGCGATCAAGGCCTCGTTACAATCACAACCCATCTGGGCGGTTGCCCAGGGCTGAAGCCTGTTCCATTATCAGCGCCTATAACAATGGATGCCGTGGTAGCAGGAGTCAGCATGAACACTCAGTCTTCAACGCAGGAAGCGGTGAATACGCGCCTGGAACGTATTCGTGAAGTGATGCAGCGCGAAGGCGTCGATGCCCTGTTGGTGCCGTCGGCCGACCCGCACCTTTCCGAATACCTGCCCGGTTATTGGCAGGCCAGGCAATGGTTGTCAGGGTTCCAGGGCTCGGTCGGCACCTTGATCGTCAGCGCCGACTTCGCCGGCCTGTGGGCGGACAGCCGCTATTGGGAACAGGCGGAAAAGGAGCTGGCGGGCACTACCATTGAGCTGGTCAAGCTGCAGCCAGGCAAGCCCGGTCCGCTGGACTGGCTGGCCGAGCAGGCACCTGAAGGCGGCGTGGTTGCGGTTGACGGCGCGGTCATGGCCCTGGCATCTGCACGCCAGCTGGGCGAGCGGCTCAAGGCGCGCAACGTGCGTTTGCTAAGTGACAAGGATCTGCTCGGGCAAATCTGGGCTGACCGCCCGGCGCTGCCGGAAAACCCGGTGTACCAGCACCTGCCACCCGAAGCCACGGTCAGTCGTGCCGAAAAGCTGGCCAATCTGCGTCAGGCCATGGGCGAGCGCGGCGCCGACTGGCACTTCATCGCCACTCTGGACGACATCGCCTGGCTGTTCAACCTGCGCGGCAGTGACGTTTCCTACAATCCGGTGTTCGTCTCCTTTGCCTTGATCAGCCAAGGTCAGGCCACCCTGTTCGTCGCCCTGAACAAGGTCGACGAACATTTGCGTCATGTGCTGGAAGTCGACGGCATCAGTTTGCGCGACTATGCCGAGGTTGCCTCGGCACTGGCCGCGATTCCCGCTGGCGCCAGCCTGCTGATCGACCCGGCGCGAGTTACCAGTGGCCTGTTGGCCAATGCCGCCAATGGCGTTCGCCTGGTAGAAGGGTTGAACCCGACCACGCTGGCCAAGTCGCAGAAAAGCGCAGCCGACCTTGCACATATCCGCAAGGCCATGGAGCAAGATGGCGCGGCGCTGTGCGAATTCTTCGCCTGGTTCGAGGCGGCCCAGGGGCGCGGCGAGCCGATCACCGAGCTAAGCGTGGATGAACAGCTCAGTGCTTCGCGTGCACGTCGCCCGGGGTTCGTCTCGCTGAGCTTCTCGACCATCGCCGCCTTCAATGCCAATGGCGCCATGCCGCATTACCGGGCAACCGACGAATCCCACGCGCGCATTGAAGGCGATGGTCTGTTGCTGATCGATTCCGGCGGACAGTACCTGGGCGGGACTACCGACATCACCCGGATGGTGCCGATAGGCAACCCCTCTGTTGAACAAAAACAGGACTGCACCCGGGTACTCAAAGGTGTCATTGCATTGTCCCGCGCGCGTTTCCCTCGCGGCATCCTGTCGCCACTGCTCGATGCCATAGCCCGTGCGCCCATCTGGGCTGAGCAGGTCGACTACGGTCATGGCACAGGGCATGGTGTCGGCTATTTCATGAATGTGCATGAAGGGCCGCAGGTGATTGCCTATCAGGCCGCCGCCGCGCCACAGACCGCCATGCAGGCGGGAATGATCACCTCGATCGAGCCCGGTACCTATCGTCCCGGCGAGTGGGGCGTGCGTATCGAGAACCTGGTGTTCAACCGTGAGGTGGGCAAAAGCGCGTTTGGCGACTTTCTCGAGTTTGAAACCCTGACGCTGTGTCCGATCGATACCCGCTGCCTGCTGACGCAGCGATTGAGTAGTGAGGAGCGTGACTGGCTCAATGGCTATCACGCAGAGGTACGCAAGCGCCTTTCGCCATTGTTGGAGGGGCCTGCGTTGCGTTGGTTGCAGGTTCGTACGGAATCGATCTGATATCTAGACGGCAGTGACAGCAAGGGCAGCCTGTGGGCTGCCCTTGTTTTTTGATCAGCTTACTTGCAGATGACGATCATGCTGCGGCTGGTGTAGCCAGCAGGGTTGAGGCCAAAAGGATAGTCACCGGGCTCGGCATCGCCGTCACCTGAACGGGCAATGACTTTATAGCCTTTGCTGCCGCAGGAGGCTTCGGCCTTGGCGTAGCATTTGTCCCAAGATGAAGACAGGCCAGAGCAGTTGATGTGCAGGCCTTTCTTGCCTCGTTTGACTTCGGTGCTCGCCGTCGCCGCACACCCCGCGATGGCCAAAATGGCTAGGATGAGCAAAATTCGTTTCATTCCTGTCCTTAATGCGTACCGGGTCTACCGCCCGTGTCTAATTTCCCGTGCTTCGTCCCTGATGCCTCTTCGCGTCCCTGTCTTGTCAATTAGATATCTTTAAGGTTGACGTTATATGACAGCTTAAAGATGGTGGAAGTCCGGCACAATGACCAGCGTCTATTTAAATGCAAATATTTCTCAAATCAGTCGGCGGCAACCAGCGCCGGGCGCTCCTTGCGCAGTGACAGAGTGGCGCCGACAGAGGCCGTAATAATTGCAGCGATAGCCAGCCATTGCGCTACGGTCAGCACTTCACCCAGGAACAGCAAGCCTGACAGTGCGCCGAACGCGGGTTCGATGCTCATCAAGGTGCCGAACGTCCGGGCAGGCATGCGCGTCAGGGCGACCATCTCCAGGCTGTAGGGCAGGGCTGTGGAGAGTATCGCAACGCCCAGGGCGATAGGCAGCAGTGATGGGGTGAGCAGCGCGCTACCGGCATGAGCAATGCCGATGGGGGCGACGAACAGCGCGGCAATCATCACGCCCAGGGCGGCGGTCTGGATGCCGTTCTCGGCACCGGCCTTTTGCCCATATAGAATGTACAGCGCCCAGCACACGCCGGCGCCGAGAGCGTAGCCTGCGCCAACCAGATCGATGCCGGCGCTGGTCTGGCCGATCGGAATCAACAGCAGCAAACCAATTACCGCCAGGCCGATCCAGAGAAAATCCACGACCCGTCGCGACGCGTACAGGGCGACGGCTAGCGGGCCGGTAAACTCCAAGGCGACGGCAATGCCCAGTGGCACGGTGCGCAGCGACATATAGAAGAGGAAATTCATCCCGCCCAGGGCCATACCGTAGATGATCACGGTTCGCAGGGTGCTGGCACTGAGCCTGGCGCGCCAGGGGCGCAGCAGCAACAACATGATGATGCTGGCAAAGATCAGGCGCAGGGTGGTGGTGCCTTGTGCGCCCACTACCGGGAACATGCTCTTGGCCAGCGAGGCCCCGGACTGGATCGAGGCCATGGCGATCAGCAGCAAGCCAATAGGGAAGAGAGTGGCGGCCAGGCTGCGGGGTTGGCTATTCATTGCGGGAAGGCATTCCTTATATAGGTACTAGCGCGGGCAGACTATGATGCGCAAAGGCCCAAAAATGAGCAATATACTGCTCATTATTCTTTTGTTCGGGGTTTTCTGAATTAACCCTTGACGTCCGATTTAATCTCTCTATAATTCGCCCCACTTCCGGCGCAGTCGGAACTGAAAACTCCTTGAATTTCAAAGGGTTAGCGGTTCCAGGGTGATCCGGAAGGGCTTCGATCGAAAGATCGGCAGCGGTGAAAAAGGCAGTTGACAGCGGTTTGAAACGCTGTAGAATTCGCCTCCCGTTGACGAGAGATCGCAGTGAGTCAAGTGTTTGAAGTGAAACGAAAAACTTCAAAATAAACGCTTGACGGGCTCTGAGGAAAGCGTAGAATGCGCGCCTCGGTTGAGGCGAAAACCTCTTAACCAACCGCTCTTTAACAACTGAATCAAGCAATTCGTGTGGGTGCTTGTGAGCTCAGACTGATAGTCAAAAAGATTATCAGCATCACAAGTGGCTACACGAAAATCGAAAGATTTGAAAGTAAGTCATTTGAGGTTGCTGAGCCAAGTTTAGGGTTTTCTCAAAACCCAAGCAGTATTGAACTGAAGAGTTTGATCATGGCTCAGATTGAACGCTGGCGGCAGGCCTAACACATGCAAGTCGAGCGGATGAGAGGAGCTTGCTCTTCGATTCAGCGGCGGACGGGTGAGTAATACCTAGGAATCTGCCTGGTAGTGGGGGACAACGTTTCGAAAGGAACGCTAATACCGCATACGTCCTACGGGAGAAAGCAGGGGACCTTCGGGCCTTGCGCTATCAGATGAGCCTAGGTCGGATTAGCTAGTTGGTGAGGTAATGGCTCACCAAGGCGACGATCCGTAACTGGTCTGAGAGGATGATCAGTCACACTGGAACTGAGACACGGTCCAGACTCCTACGGGAGGCAGCAGTGGGGAATATTGGACAATGGGCGAAAGCCTGATCCAGCCATGCCGCGTGTGTGAAGAAGGTCTTCGGATTGTAAAGCACTTTAAGTTGGGAGGAAGGGTACTTACCTAATACGTGAGTATTTTGACGTTACCGACAGAATAAGCACCGGCTAACTCTGTGCCAGCAGCCGCGGTAATACAGAGGGTGCAAGCGTTAATCGGAATTACTGGGCGTAAAGCGCGCGTAGGTGGTTCGTTAAGTTGGATGTGAAATCCCCGGGCTCAACCTGGGAACTGCATCCAAAACTGGCGAGCTAGAGTAGGGCAGAGGGTGGTGGAATTTCCTGTGTAGCGGTGAAATGCGTAGATATAGGAAGGAACACCAGTGGCGAAGGCGACCACCTGGGCTCATACTGACACTGAGGTGCGAAAGCGTGGGGAGCAAACAGGATTAGATACCCTGGTAGTCCACGCCGTAAACGATGTCAACTAGCCGTTGGAATCCTTGAGATTTTAGTGGCGCAGCTAACGCATTAAGTTGACCGCCTGGGGAGTACGGCCGCAAGGTTAAAACTCAAATGAATTGACGGGGGCCCGCACAAGCGGTGGAGCATGTGGTTTAATTCGAAGCAACGCGAAGAACCTTACCAGGCCTTGACATGCAGAGAACTTTCCAGAGATGGATTGGTGCCTTCGGGAACTCTGACACAGGTGCTGCATGGCTGTCGTCAGCTCGTGTCGTGAGATGTTGGGTTAAGTCCCGTAACGAGCGCAACCCTTGTCCTTAGTTACCAGCACGTTATGGTGGGCACTCTAAGGAGACTGCCGGTGACAAACCGGAGGAAGGTGGGGATGACGTCAAGTCATCATGGCCCTTACGGCCTGGGCTACACACGTGCTACAATGGTCGGTACAGAGGGTTGCCAAGCCGCGAGGTGGAGCTAATCTCACAAAACCGATCGTAGTCCGGATCGCAGTCTGCAACTCGACTGCGTGAAGTCGGAATCGCTAGTAATCGCGAATCAGAATGTCGCGGTGAATACGTTCCCGGGCCTTGTACACACCGCCCGTCACACCATGGGAGTGGGTTGCACCAGAAGTAGCTAGTCTAACCTTCGGGAGGACGGTTACCACGGTGTGATTCATGACTGGGGTGAAGTCGTAACAAGGTAGCCGTAGGGGAACCTGCGGCTGGATCACCTCCTTAATCGACAGACATCAGCTGTCTTATGAGCTCCCACACGAATTGCTTGATTCATTGAAGAAGACGATTGGGTCTGTAGCTCAGTTGGTTAGAGCGCACCCCTGATAAGGGTGAGGTCGGCAGTTCGAATCTGCCCAGACCCACCAATTACTGTGGTGCAGCTGTAGCATACGGGGCCATAGCTCAGCTGGGAGAGCGCCTGCCTTGCACGCAGGAGGTCAGCGGTTCGATCCCGCTTGGCTCCACCACCCTTACGTCAAAGCTTAGAAATGAATATTCGCCTCGAATATTGATTTCTGAACTTTTTCAGAATCGTTCTTTAAAAATTTGGGTATGTGATAGAAAGATAGACTGGACAGCACTTTCACTGGTGTGTGTTCAGGCTAAGGTAAAATTTGTGAGTAATTACAAGTTTTCGGCGAATGTTGTCTTCACAGTATAACCAGATTGCTTGGGGTTATATGGTCAAGTGAAGAAGCGCATACGGTGGATGCCTTGGCAGTCAGAGGCGATGAAAGACGTGGTAGCCTGCGATAAGCTTCGGGGAGTCGGCAAACAGACTTTGATCCGGAGATCTCTGAATGGGGGAACCCACTCAGCATAAGCTGAGTATCTTGTACTGAATACATAGGTGCAAGAGGCGAACCAGGGGAACTGAAACATCTAAGTACCCTGAGGAAAAGAAATCAACCGAGATTCCCTTAGTAGTGGCGAGCGAACGGGGACTAGCCCTTAAGTGGCTTTGAGATTAGCGGAACGCTCTGGAAAGTGCGGCCATAGTGGGTGATAGCCCTGTACGCGAAAATCTCTTAGTCATGAAATCGAGTAGGACGGAGCACGAGAAACTTTGTCTGAATATGGGGGGACCATCCTCCAAGGCTAAATACTACTGACTGACCGATAGTGAACCAGTACCGTGAGGGAAAGGCGAAAAGAACCCCGGAGAGGGGAGTGAAATAGATCCTGAAACCGTATGCGTACAAGCAGTGGGAGCCTACTTTGTTAGGTGACTGCGTACCTTTTGTATAATGGGTCAGCGACTTATATTCAGTGGCGAGCTTAACCGAATAGGGGAGGCGTAGCGAAAGCGAGTCTTAATAGGGCGTTTAGTCGCTGGGTATAGACCCGAAACCGGGCGATCTATCCATGGGCAGGTTGAAGGTTAGGTAACACTGACTGGAGGACCGAACCGACTACCGTTGAAAAGTTAGCGGATGACCTGTGGATCGGAGTGAAAGGCTAATCAAGCTCGGAGATAGCTGGTTCTCCTCGAAAGCTATTTAGGTAGCGCCTCATGTATCACTGTAGGGGGTAGAGCACTGTTTCGGCTAGGGGGTCATCCCGACTTACCAAACCGATGCAAACTCCGAATACCTACAAGTGCCGAGCATGGGAGACACACGGCGGGTGCTAACGTCCGTCGTGAAAAGGGAAACAACCCAGACCGTCAGCTAAGGTCCCAAAGTTATGGTTAAGTGGGAAACGATGTGGGAAGGCTTAGACAGCTAGGAGGTTGGCTTAGAAGCAGCCACCCTTTAAAGAAAGCGTAATAGCTCACTAGTCGAGTCGGCCTGCGCGGAAGATGTAACGGGGCTCAAACCATACACCGAAGCTACGGGTATCACTTAGGTGATGCGGTAGAGGAGCGTTCTGTAAGCCTGTGAAGGTGAGTTGAGAAGCTTGCTGGAGGTATCAGAAGTGCGAATGCTGACATGAGTAACGACAATGGGAGTGAAAAACTCCCACGCCGAAAGACCAAGGTTTCCTGCGCAACGTTAATCGACGCAGGGTTAGTCGGTCCCTAAGGCGAGGCTGAAAAGCGTAGTCGATGGAAAACAGGTTAATATTCCTGTACTTCTGGTTATTGCGATGGAGGGACGGAGAAGGCTAGGCCAGCTTGGCGTTGGTAGTCCAAGTTTAAGGTGGTAGGCTGAGATCTTAGGTAAATCCGGGATCTTAAGGCCGAGAGCTGATGACGAGTTGCCATTAGGCGACGAAGTGGTTGATGCCATGCTTCCAAGAAAAGCTTCTAAGCTTCAGATAACCAGGAACCGTACCCCAAACCGACACAGGTGGTTGGGTAGAGAATACCAAGGCGCTTGAGAGAACTCGGGTGAAGGAACTAGGCAAAATGGCACCGTAACTTCGGGAGAAGGTGCGCCGGTGAGGGTGAAGGACTTGCTCCGTAAGCCCATGCCGGTCGAAGATACCAGGCCGCTGCGACTGTTTATTAAAAACACAGCACTCTGCAAACACGAAAGTGGACGTATAGGGTGTGACGCCTGCCCGGTGCCGGAAGGTTAATTGATGGGGTTAGCTAACGCGAAGCTCTTGATCGAAGCCCCGGTAAACGGCGGCCGTAACTATAACGGTCCTAAGGTAGCGAAATTCCTTGTCGGGTAAGTTCCGACCTGCACGAATGGCGTAACGATGGCGGCGCTGTCTCCACCCGAGACTCAGTGAAATTGAAATCGCTGTGAAGATGCAGTGTATCCGCGGCTAGACGGAAAGACCCCGTGAACCTTTACTATAGCTTTGCACTGGACTTTGAATTTGCTTGTGTAGGATAGGTGGGAGGCTTTGAAGCGTGGACGCCAGTTCGCGTGGAGCCATCCTTGAAATACCACCCTGGCAACTTTGAGGTTCTAACTCAGGTCCGTTATCCGGATCGAGGACAGTGTATGGTGGGTAGTTTGACTGGGGCGGTCTCCTCCTAAAGAGTAACGGAGGAGTACGAAGGTGCGCTCAGACCGGTCGGAAATCGGTCGTAGAGTATAAAGGCAAAAGCGCGCTTGACTGCGAGACAGACACGTCGAGCAGGTACGAAAGTAGGTCTTAGTGATCCGGTGGTTCTGTATGGAAGGGCCATCGCTCAACGGATAAAAGGTACTCCGGGGATAACAGGCTGATACCGCCCAAGAGTTCATATCGACGGCGGTGTTTGGCACCTCGATGTCGGCTCATCACATCCTGGGGCTGAAGCCGGTCCCAAGGGTATGGCTGTTCGCCATTTAAAGTGGTACGCGAGCTGGGTTTAGAACGTCGTGAGACAGTTCGGTCCCTATCTGCCGTGGACGTTTGAGATTTGAGAGGGGCTGCTCCTAGTACGAGAGGACCGGAGTGGACGAACCTCTGGTGTTCCGGTTGTCACGCCAGTGGCATTGCCGGGTAGCTATGTTCGGAAGAGATAACCGCTGAAAGCATCTAAGCGGGAAACTTGCCTCAAGATGAGATCTCACTGGAGCCTTGAGCTCCCTGAAGGGCCGTCGAAGACTACGACGTTGATAGGTTGGGTGTGTAAGCGCTGTGAGGCGTTGAGCTAACCAATACTAATTGCCCGTGAGGCTTGACCATATAACACCCAAGCAATTTGAGCGAAAGCCAGATTGCGGTGTTGTGAAGACTGCACAGCCGAAGATTTGTAACTCACAAACATCACATACCCGATTCGCTGGAGTGTCTTAAACAAGACCTTCTGGCAACAGAATTTCTTGACGACCATAGAGCATTGGAACCACCTGATCCCATCCCGAACTCAGCAGTGAAACGATGCATCGCCGATGGTAGTGTGGGGTTTCCCCATGTGAGAGTAGGTCATCGTCAAGATTAAATTCCGAAACCCCTATCTGCATATGCAGGTAGGGGTTTTGTCTTTTCAGCGCCCAGCTGGATAAAATGCCTGCCAAAAAAAACCACCCCGCAGGGTGGTTTGTTCGCTTCCTTCGCCGACTCAGTCGCCGTAGTACTCGCAACCACTGGTGCAGGTCTCGTGAATGCGCACCTTGGACAGCTCTGGCAGCAGCGGCTTGACCTGGTCCCAGATCCACTTGGCGATCACTTCGCTGGTCGGATTCTCCAGGCCAGGAATGTCGTTCAGGTAGTTATGGTCCAGTTGTTCGTACAGCGGCTTGAAGATCGCCTTGATCTCGGAGAAGTCGCGGATCCAGCCGGTATGTGGATCGAGCGGGCCGGTCAGGTGCAGGGCAACCTTGAACGAATGGCCATGCAGGCGACCGCACTTGTGCCCTTCAGGCACGTGGGGCAGGCGGTGGGCCGATTCGAACGTAAACTCTTTGAAAATTTCCACGATATCTTGACTCTGTAAACCAATGCTGGCTGCCAGTTTACCAGCATGGTTACTTCAGTGGTTGCAGATGCGCGTGCAGCTTGCCGGTTTCTATCAGTTCGAGCAGCTCGTCGCCCAGTCGCTGGCTTTCAGCCATTGCCTTGTGCCAATAACGCTGACGGCTGCCCGCATCGCCCATGAAGCGCTTGAAATCGCTACGATCCGGCAGCTTGCCGTAGGGCAGGCTGGCCAGGTACTGCGGCGAAGGCGCTAGCAGCAGCACATTGCGCAAGCGCTGGGTATCCCCACGGCGCCACGGCAGGGCCTTGTCGAACCAGCCGGGGATGACCTTGTCGGTGAAGTGCGGATAGAGCACCAGGTCGTCGCCGGAGTAGGGCAAGTCGAGGTGATAGTCCAGCAAGCCACCATCTCGATAGGTCCCCTGACCGACACCCGGAATATCACGTACGCCTTGCATGACCATCGGGATCGACCCCGAGGCCAGCAGGCCATGGCGCAAATTGGCAACATCCAGTGGCAGGCAGCGCGAGGGGAAGTCCGTCAGTGGCTGCAATGGCGGAGCGCTGCGGGCGTCGTGCAAGATGATTCGCTCGAAGTGCCGCGACAGGCGTGCACGGCCAATCAGGTTGTCAGCGATGACCGATGACAAGCCCATGCCCAGGCGCGCGCGGTGATCGTCAGCAAGCAGGCCATGGCTTTTGACCACCATGATGTTAAGGCGGTAGCCCGGGCTTGCGAGTATCTGTGCGTCGCGGTTTTCGAGCAGTTCATCGAGCATGCGCTCGCAGCTGCGGCTGACTTCGGCCTGGGTCACGCCCTTGGCAAAGTCCTGTTCGGTGTACAGCTGGCCCAGGCGCTGCAGGGCCTGGGCGGGGTTGGGCAAGCAGGCGCTGGCAAAGCGCCAGGAGCCGATGGATGCGCCGATCAACGCCCGCTCACGAGGTGCGCTGGGCAACCAATGGCCGAACAACGCCAGGTCCAGGCCTTGTATGCCGAGGGCCTTGGGCCCCCCAGCTGCACCCGGCAGCACACCCACATCGGCAGCCTGTAATCCACGCTCGCGGATGCGCTGCAAGGCGCGATTGCCGGCCTTGAGCGTCAGCGCCGGGTACTTGATATGGATTGCACTCATACGGGCCTCGCTGTCTTGAGCCGGTAATTATAAAGAACAGCGCTCCGGAAGTGGGGCAGGGCTGCGCTATCATGTCGCCAGTTGTTTTCAGCTTCAATTAAGTTCGGTTGGGTACTCTAGGCCCCGTAGAAACATTTTTGATCTCAACGGAGAGACACCATGAAAACTTTGACTGCCCTGTTCGCCACTGCTGCCCTTGCCCTGAGCGCCAACGTTGCAATGGCTAAAGATGTACAGCCTGACGAGGTCGTAAAACTGGTCAACGCCAAGACCATCAAGTCTCTGGACGAACTCAAGGCCGCCGCAGTAGCCAAGCACCCAGGCGCAACCGTCACCGATTCCGAGCTGGAAGACGAGTACGGCCGCTACATCTACAAGGTCGAACTGCGTGACGCTCAGAATGTCGAGTGGGATGTCGACATGGATGCCAAGACCGGTGAAATCCTCAAGGATGCCCGGGATAACTAATGACCGTTCGATCGCGAACAGCACAGACACTTCTCATCGCGCTGTTGGCCCTCTGCTCGCTGGCTTCGGCCCGCGACCTCGATCAGGATGAAGCCCTGCAATTGCGTCAGCAGGGCGTGATCCTGCCGCTTGAGCAACTGCTGCAGTCCGCCCTGGGGCGTTACCCCGGGGCGAAACTGCTGGAGGCGGAGCTGGAAGAGAAACACGACAGGTATGAGTACGAGGTCGAATTGCTGACCCCTGAAGGCGTGGTACGCGAGATCAAGCTCGACGCTACCAATGGAGCGCTGCTCAAAGACGAGGAAGATGACTGATGCGCCTGTTACTGGTCGAGGACAACGTGCCGCTGGCGGATGAACTGACCCATAGCCTGCAACGCCAGGGCTATGCGCTCGACTGGCTGGCCGACGGCAGGGATGCGGTCTACCAGGGCAGCAGCGAACCCTATGACCTGATTATTCTCGACCTCGGCTTGCCTGGCTTGCCGGGGCTTGAGGTGCTGGCCCAGTGGCGGGCATCGGGGCTGGTGACACCGGTGCTGATCCTCACCGCGCGCGGCTCGTGGGCCGAGCGTATCGAGGGGCTCAAGGCCGGTGCCGATGATTACCTGAGCAAGCCGTTTCATCCAGAAGAGCTGCAGCTGCGCATCCAGTCGCTGCTACGCCGTGCCCGCGGCCTGGCCAACCAGCCGACCCTTGAAGCCGCCGGCCTGCAGCTGGACGAAGGCCGCCAGTGCGTCACCCGCGCCGGCGTCGACATCCAGCTCACCGCTGCCGAGTTTCGCCTGTTGCGCTACTTCATGTTGCACCCGCAACAGATCCTGTCGAAAAGCCACCTCGCCGAACACCTCTACGACGGTGAGACCGAGCGCGATTCCAACGTTCTCGAAGTGCACGTCAATCACCTGCGCCGCAAGCTCGGCCGTAGCGTGATCGAAACCCGCCGTGGCCAGGGTTATCGCTATGCCGGGAGCTGCGAGTGAAGTCGATTCAGGCACGCCTGAGCCTTGGCCTGATTGCGGTACTGGTGCTGGTCGGGCTGGCCCTGGCGCAGATCAGCCTGTGGCTGTTCGAGGCTGGCCTGCAGCGCTACCTGGAGACCGGTCTGCGCAAGGAGAGCGAAAACCTGCTGGTGGCCCTGGTACGCGGCCAGACCGGCCTTGAACTGGATGAACGGCGGATTTCCTCGGCCTATAAGCGGCCGTTTTCCGGCTATTACTTTCGCATCGATTTTGACGGCGGTAACTGGCGCTCGCGTTCGTTGTGGGACATGGACATGCCGGCGCCGCAAACCCCGGGGCTGCACGCCGGCCTGGAGCTGGGGCCGGAAGGCCAGCAACTGCTGGTGCTGCGTGCCGATTACCGGCGCCTGGGCCAGGCGATTTCCATCAGTGTGGCCCAGGACTATACCCCGGTGCGCGATGGCTTCAGGCGCATGCAGCAGATTGGCCTGGGGCTGGGCCTGGTCGCACTGTTGTTGATCCTGGTACTGCAACGCATCACCGTGACCCGCTCGTTGCGGCCGCTGGAGCGAGCCCGCGAACAGATCGCCCAGCTGCAGCAAGGCCAGCGTTCGCAGCTCGATACCCAGGTGCCTACCGAGCTTGAGCCCCTGGTCGCACAGATCAACCACCTGCTGGCCCACACCGAAGACAGCCTGCGTCGTTCACGCAATGCCCTGGGCAACCTTGGGCATGCGCTGAAGACACCGTTGGCGGTGCTGCTCAGCCTGGCCTCCAGCGAACGCCTCAAAGACCTGCCGCAAGTCCGTGCCCAGTTGCGCGACCAGCTCGAGCAGATCCAGCAGCGCCTGAGCCGTGAGCTCAATCGCGCGCGGCTGGCTGGCGATGCGTTGCCGGGCGCGCAGTTTGATTGCGATGCCGAGCTGCCCGGGCTGCTGTCGACCCTGGGCATGATCCATGGCGAAGGCCTGGAGTTGAGCAAGCAGGTGCCGCCCGGTTTGCTCCTGCCCTGGGACCGCGAAGACCTGCTCGAACTGCTGGGTAACCTGCTGGACAATGCCTGCAAATGGGCCGACAGCGAGGTGCAGTTGAGCATCGAAGAACAGCCGCAACGCTATTGCCTGTGGATCGATGATGACGGCCCCGGCATTCCGCAGGCGGCTCGTGAACAAGTGCTTGAGCGCGGTACCCGGCTTGACGAGCAGGTCGATGGCCACGGCCTGGGCCTGGGCATCGTGCGCGATATCGTCGAAGCCTGGGGCGGGCAGATGCGTCTGCTTGAGAGTCCGCTGGGTGGCTTGCGGGTCAGCATCGAGCTGCCGCGCAGGGTCAGATAGCATCGCTAGCCCCGCCGCGGTTGCCCGTACGCCTGACTGATCCGGTCGATCACCATCGCCAGCGCCACAATCGCCAACCCGGCCTCCACACCCTTGCCGACATTGAGCGTCTGAATTCCTGCCAGCACATCCTCGCCCAAGCCGCGCGCGCCAATCATCGAGGCGACCACCACCATCGACAGCGCCATCATCACCGACTGGTTGAGCCCGGCCATGATGCTCGGCAGCGCCAGCGGCAGTTGCACCCGCCGCAGCCGCTGCCAGCGACTGGCGCCCAGGCCGTGGGCCGCCTGGGTCAGGCTCGGGTCGATCTGGCTCAGGCCCAGTTCGGTCAGGCGGATCAACGGCGGCAGGGCGTAGATCAAGGTGGCGAAGATCGCCGGTACCTTGCCCAGGCCGAACAGCATCAGCACCGGGATCAGGTAGACGAAGCTGGGCAGCGTTTGCATGACATCGAGCACCGGCATCAGCAGCTTGCGCGCCAACGGTCGGCTGGCCAGGAGGATGCCGACCGGGATGCCGATCAACACGCACAGGCCGGTGCTCACCAGCACCAGTGCGCAGGTCTGCAGGAGCTTGTCCCACAGGCCGACCACGCCGATCAGAAACAACAGGCCGCTGAGCACCAGGGCGCGGGTGATGCTGCGGCTGGCGTGCCAGGTCATCAGCGCGACAATCACCAGCAACAGCCACCAGGGCGCCAGGCGCAGCAGGTTCTCGAGGCCGACCAGCACCTGCAGCAAGCCATCGGAAACGTTGCGCAGCTGGTCGCCGTAAGCCAGCACCAACCAATCGACAAAACGGTTAACGGCATCGGCAAAGGAGTAGTGCAGCGCTTCAGGAAAGCCTCCACTCACAGGCTTGCCTCGACCTTACTCGCCACTTCGTCGGGTAGCCAGGCTTTCCAGATCTGCGAGTTATCGCGCATGAACCTGAGCGCGGCATCCTTGGGTGACTCGCGCTTTTCGCTCATCTGCGCCAGGGTCTTGTTCAGGGTATCGATGGGCAGGTCGACCTTGGCGAAGAACTCGACCAGTTCGGGATAGTCCTTTTTGAATGGCGCCGAAACACCAATCGACAATTTTGCCGGCAGTGAGCGCGTGCCTTGTGGGTTGGGGTTGCTGGCATCGGTCAGGGTCGTCCAGGCTTGGGCATCGAAGGCGGGTTCTTCCAGGCGCACCAGATCGTAGCGGCCCATCAGCGGGGTAGGGCTCCAGTAGTAGAACAACACAGGCTTGCCGCGGCGGATCGCCGAGGTGATTTCAGCATCGAGCGCCGCGCCCGAGCCACTGCGAAAGTTCACGTAGTCCTGGTCCAGCCCGTAGGCCTTGAGTTTCTGGCTGTTGACGGTCTCGGAGGTCCAGCCGCTGGGGCTGTTGAGGAAGCGGCCCTTGTCCGCGGACTCAGGGTCCTTGAACACTGCCTTGTACTGCTTGAGGTCGGTCACCGAGCGCAGCTTTGGTGCCCGGTTCTTGATCACGTAGGCCGGCACATACCAGCCCTCATCGGCGTTCTTCACCGTATCGCCGATGCTGAACACCTGGCCGGCCTGCTCGGCCTTGATCCAGGCCGGGCTGCGGCCGGCCCATTCTTCACCGATGACCTGGATGTCGTTGCGCGCCAGCGCCACCTCCATGCTCACGGTGCTGCCGGGCAGGGTGTCGGTGGGGTAGCCGTAGCCTTTCTCGACAATCAGCCGCAGGATTTCGGTGGTGAGGCTGCCGCTTTCCCAGGTGATATCAGCGAAGTGGATAGGCGTGGAGTTGTCGGCGGCGTGGCTGGAGGGTATCAGGGCCAGCGCAAGGAGAGCGCTGGCCAGCAGGGTAGTGATCGGCTTCATTGTGCCTCGCTCGCAGGGTAGGGAGTCCGGCAAGTGTAGTAGACCGATCGCGGGGCAAGCCTACTCCTACAGATGAATAGGAGCAGGCTTGCCCCGTGAAGTTTTCACACCCGGAACTGATCCATCAGCCCCTGCTGCTGGTTGGCCAGGCTGTTGAGCGACTGGCTGACCCGCGCCGCTTCGTTGGCCTGTTCCGACAGCGATTCGGTGACATCACGAATGGTCGCCACGTTGCTGTTGATTTCTTCGGCCACCGCGCTCTGTTCTTCGGCGGCGCTGGCGATCTGCAGGTTCATGTCGCTGATCACCGTGACCGCATTGCCGATCTGCTGCAGGGCGGTGACTGCCTGGCCGACCTGTTCGACGCTGCCCTGGGCCTGGCGATGGCTGCTGTCCATGGCGCCGACCACGTCGCGGGTACCGGCTTGCAGCTGTTCGATGACCTGGCGGGTTTCTTCTACCGACTCCTGGGTCCGGCGCGCCAGGTTGCGCACCTCGTCGGCAACCACGGCAAAACCACGGCCGGCTTCACCGGCACGCGCGGCCTCGATGGCGGCGTTGAGGGCCAGCAGGTTGGTCTGCTCGGCGATCGAGCGAATCACTTCCAGCACCGAACCGATCTTCTCGCTGTTCTCGGCCAGGCCTTCGACCTGGCTCATGGCGGTGCTCATGTCGGCAGCCAGGGTGTCGATGCTGCTGGTGGTACGGTCGATCACCGCCAGGCCCTGGCGGGTCGCCTGGTCGGCGTCGCGGGCGGCCTGGGCGGCTTGCGCAGCGCTGCGGGCGACGTCCTGGGCGGTGGCGCTCATCTCATGGGAAGCGGTGGCCACCTGGTCGACCTGGCGATACTGCTGCTCCATGCCGGCGCTGGTCTGGGTGGCGATGGCCGAAGACTGGTCGGCGGTATCGCGGGCGGCCTGGACCGAGCGCTTGACCTCGGCAATGGTCGGTTGCAGCTTGTCGAGAAAACGGTTGAACCAGCCGGCCAGTTCGCCCAGTTCGTCGCGCTTGTCGTAAGTCAGGCGCCGGGTCAGGTCGCCTTCGCCGCTGGCGATGTCCTTGAGCATCGCCGCCACGCCAAGGATCGGCCGGGTCACGGTGCGCGCCATCAACCAGATCAGCAACAAGCCGACGATGGCCGCCAGCAGGCCCAGGCCCAATTCCATCAGGGTGCCGCTGGTGTTGCGCTGGTCGAGCTCTTGCTTGAGGGCTTCGGCCGGGCCGGTCAGGGCGCTTTCCGGCACGTCGAGTAGCACGCCCCAGGGCTTGCCGCCAGGTATTGGCGCAAACGAGGCCAGCACTTTCAGGCGCTGGTTATGGTGGATGCTGTGCAGCGGCGTGCTGTCGCCGAGCAGGCGGATCAGTTCGGCGCCTTTTTCGCTGTCGACCTGGTCAAAGCGCTGGGCCAGCTTGCTGGCGTCCGGGCTGTAGCCGGCCAGCAGGCCCACGGGGCTGAGGATGCCGACCTGGGTCTGGCCCTGGTACAGGTTGCGGCTGGCCTGTTGGCTCATGGCCTGCAGGCTGTTGAGATTGATGTCGATGGACAGGGTGGCGATGACTTTGTCGGCCGCCTTCAGCGGGAACACGATGCTGGTCATCAGCACCTGCTGGCCGTTGATCTCATAGAAGTAGGGCTCGATCACACAGACCTTGCCGGTGGTGCGCGGGCACACCGACCAGGTGTTGGCCGGCTCGCCGCTGGGGCCGATGCTGGTGTCATTCATGTCGCGTTCGGGCAGCGCCATCGAGGTCAGCTGGCCCGGGGTCGGTTGCGACCAGTACAGGGCGAAGCGGCCTTTCTCGTTGCTGCCCAGGTCTTTCTGGTCGACGAACAACGCGTCCTTGTTGTCCAGCGCGTTGGGCTCGAACACCAGCGACAGGCCGAGCAGCTCGGGGTTGGCCTGCAGGGCCGCGCGCACCTGGCGGGTCATGTCTTCGCGCAGGTCGAAGGCATCGAGGAAGCGTTTTTCGGCCTGCTCGCGCAAAAACAGCACCTGGCGCGAGAAGCCGGCGCCGTACTGGTAGGCGTCCATGAACTGGCGACGGATGTTCAGTGCCTGGACTTCACCCTGGGATTCAATGCGCCCCTGGGCCGCTTCGGTGAGCATCTGCATGCTGCTGGCCTTGACCAGTTGCGTGCTGTGCTCCATGCGATACAGCGAGAGTCCCACCAGCAGGGTGACGATGCCGGCCAGGCACAGGCCGGCCAGCAGGGTGATCTTCCACTGAATGGAAAGTTGTCTGAACGACATGGCGAAGTCCTTTGATCCTGAAAGATTGAGGCTGCCGACTATGTCGGCCGCGATGCCGTTTTCTTTATTCAAACGTTCAATTGAAATGCGTCGTTTTCGTCTATTCAAGCGACACGTTGTCGCAGGTCGCCAAGGCCTTTTTTTGACAAGTGCGGGGGGCTGCTTCAAAGTGTGCGCCCTCCCATAAAAATACCTGTCGTTCGGCCACTGCTCACGGGCAGTCTGTCGCCGGATCGGTCGCTTTTTGTCTGGTTTCTAGAGGTTACAGAATGAATGCAGTAATTGCCGCGGTCGGCATCATGCTGATATTGAGCCTGTCCCGTGTGCATGTGGTGATTGCCCTGATCATCGGCGCCCTGGCCGGTGGCCTGGTGGGTGGCCTGGGCATCGAAGGCACGCTCAAGGCGTTCAATGGCGGGCTGGGTGGCGGTGCTACGGTGGCGTTGTCGTACGCCTTGCTTGGAGCCTTCGCCGTGGCCATCGCCAAGTCGGGCATGGCCCACGCCCTGGCCGACCGCGCCCTGGCCATGGTCGATCGCCAAGGCCATGGCGAAGGCGGCAAGGTCAAGTGGTTACTGATCGGCCTGCTGCTGGTGGTGGCGATTTCCTCGCAGAACATCCTGCCCATCCACATTGCCTTCATTCCGTTGCTGGTGCCGCCCCTGCTGTACGTGCTGACCAAGCTGCAGATCGACCGGCGCCTGGTGGCCTGTGTGATGACCTTCGGCCTGATCACCCCGTACATGTTCCTGCCAGTGGGTTTCGGCAATATCTTCCTCAATGAAATCCTTCTGGCCAACGTCAGCCGCAGCGGTGTGGATGTCAGCGGCGTCAACGTTACCCATGCCATGGCCATCCCGGCTGCGGGCATGCTCTTCGGCTTGCTGGTGGCGGTGTTCATCAGCTACCGCAAAAAGCGTGTGTACAACCTGGAGAAAATCGAACAGGTCGAGCAGGTGGCGGTCAGCTACAACCCGCTGACCCTGCTGGTAGCGGGCGTTGCCATTGCTGCAGCGTTCATCATCCAGCTGTGGCTGGACTCGATGATTATCGGTGCCATGGCCGGTTTTCTGATCTTCTCGGTGTCGGGCATCGTGCGCTGGAAAGACACCGACGACCTGTTTACCGAAGGCATGAAGATGATGGCCATGATCGGCTTCATCATGATTGCCGCCTCGGGCTTTGCCGAGGTGATGAAAGCCACCGGTGAGGTCAAGACCCTGGTCGAGACTTCGGCGTCCTGGATCAACCACAGCAAGGGCGTCGGCGCACTGCTGATGCTGCTGGTGGGCCTGCTGGTGACCATGGGCATCGGCTCGTCGTTCTCCACCGTGCCGATCCTGGCAGCGATCTTCGTGCCGCTGTGCGTACAGCTGGGCTTTGATCCTGTGGCCACCGTGTGCATCGTCGGTACCGCCGGTGCTCTGGGCGATGCCGGATCACCTGCCTCGGACTCGACCCTGGGGCCGACCTCGGGGCTGAACGTCGACGGCCAGCATCATCATATCTGGGACACTGTGGTACCGACTTTCATCCACTACAACCTGCCGTTGCTGGCGTTCGGTTGGCTGGCGGCGATGATGCTCTAGGGCAGGGCGAGGGCTGAGCGCAAGGCTCAGCCTTTGGCGGGCGGCGGCGAGATGCGGTTGAGCACCATGTTGCCGTTCTTGTTCTGGGTCAGGTACACCGGCAGCACCTTGGGCAGGGTGCTGACCAGGCGCTTGATCTCGCTGGTGTTGTAGATGCCGCTGATGCGGATGCTGCCGGTACCGGTATCGGCCAGCAGCAGCGGTTTTTCCAGGTAACGGTTGATCATCGGCAGGGCCTGGGCCAGGCTCTGGTTGTCGAGGATCAGCTTGCCCGTACGCCAGGCCAGGCTGTTGTCCTGGTTGGCGGTCTGGTCCAGACGTGGCTCATAGTCGCCGGCCTTGTAGCTGGCCTGCATGCCCGGGCCAAGGCGATAGCTGCTGTCGCTGGCGTTGCCGTCACTGCTGACCAGCACCGAGCCTTCGACCAGGGTGACTTTGACCTGGTCATCATACTTCCACACGTTGAACTGGGTGCCGGTGACCCGCGTCCAGCCATTGGCCGCGTGCACCACGAACGGGTGCTGGCTGTCGTGACGGACCTTGAAGAACGCCTCGCCCCTGACCAGGGTTACCCGGCGCTCATCCTTGTAGTTGGTGAAGCGCAGTTCGGTATTGAGGTTGAGTTCGACTTCACTGCCATCACTGAGCACTACGCGATTGACCCGCTCGCCGGTCTCCAACGACTGGTAGCTATTGGGCAGCCAGCCTTGTTCCCATCCGATCCAGGCGCCGGCTGGCAGGGCGACCAGGGCGATGGCTGCGGCGCTGGCCAACCGTTGCCATTGGCTGCGCTGCGGTCGAGGCAGCGCTACGACGTTGTCCGGGAAACTGCGTGGCAAGTGATCGGCGGTTTGCCAGATCTCGACCATCGCCTGGTATTCCTGCAGGTGCAGCGGGTGGGCTTTCAGCCATTGCTCGAACGCGCGTCGCTCGGCGGCGGTACAGTCTTCAGCTTGCAGGCGCAGGCACCACTGTGCGGCGGCATCGGTGATGGCATCGTGTTCGGCGTCGCTGAGACTGGTGTGGTTCATTGAAACTCCCGGTTTTGTCCATTCTACCTTGCAGGGTAG
This sequence comes from Pseudomonas sp. B21-009, assembly GCF_024749345.1. Taxonomy (NCBI): domain Bacteria; kingdom Pseudomonadati; phylum Pseudomonadota; class Gammaproteobacteria; order Pseudomonadales; family Pseudomonadaceae; genus Pseudomonas; species Pseudomonas sp. B21-009. The sequence continues at coordinate 2,013,125 of NZ_CP087199.1, forward strand.
GCGGGCGAGAACCGAGATAATGGCGAATGACTATCAGTTGTAAGATTTTTTACCGTCAAAACCCCGTAAAACCGCGGATCTGACAATGATTACCTACAAAATCACAGACGAAAGGTAGGCCTGCGCCACCGAGCAGCGGCGCAGGTTGTTTTCAGAACTGCGCGGCATCCAGCTCGAACAATGAAGCACTGCCGGCGCGAATGCTCGCGTGCAGAGACAGGGTGCGTGGCAGCAGTCGTTCGAAGTAGAACCCGGCGCTGGCCAGCTTGGCACCGTAGAACGCCGGGTCCTGCACCAGCGAATCGCGGGCGACCGCTGCCATGCGTGACCACATGTAGGCGTAGGCAACGTAGCCGAACAGTTGCAGGTACTCCACAGAGGCCGCGCCGATGGCATTCGGGTCGTGGCGCGCTTGCTCGCACAGCCACTGGCTGAGGTCTTCGAGCTCGCCCAGGGCCTTGAGCAGCGGCTGGCGGAACGGCGGCTCAGTTTCGCTGAACTGGCGAATCTGCGCGGCAAAGGCCGCCAGCGCCTGGCCGCCATCGGCCACCACCTTGCGCCCGAGCAGGTCCAGGGCCTGGATACCGTTGGTGCCTTCGTAGATCTGCGCGATGCGCACATCCCGCACCAGCTGCTCCTGGCCCCATTCGCGAATGTAGCCGTGGCCGCCGAACACCTGCTGGCCGAGCACGCAGCTTTCCAGGCCGTTGTCGGTGAAAAAGGCCTTGGCCACCGGCGTCAGCAAGGCCACCTGGCGTTGCGCCGCGTTGCGTTCATCGGCGTCTTCGGCGTACTTGGCGATATCCAGTTGCTGGCCGACATAGGTGGCGAAGGCGCGCCCGCCTTCGGTGAGGGCGCGCATGGTCAGCAACATGCGTCGCACATCCGGGTGGACGATGATCGGGTCGGCAATCTGCTGCTTGTTCTGGGCGCCGCTGGCCGCGCGGCTTTGCAGGCGCTCACAGGCATAGCGGGCGGCGTTCTGGTACGAGGCCTCGGCGCAGCCAATGCCCTGGATGCCAATCGACAGGCGCTCGTAATTCATCATCGTGAACATCGCCGCCAGGCCGCGATTGGGTTCACCGATCAGGTAGCCGCTGGCGCCGTCGAAGTTCATCACGCAAGTGGCCGAGGCCTTGATGCCCATTTTGTGCTCGAGCGAACCGCAGCTCACCGCGTTGCTGGCGCCCAGGCTGCCGTCGGCATTGACCAGGCGCTTGGGCACCAGGAACAGCGAGATGCCCTTGGGCCCGGCCGGCGCATCCGGCAGCTTGGCCAGCACCAGGTGGATGATGTTCTCGGTCAGGTCCTGGTCGCCGCCGGTGATGAAAATTTTGGTGCCGCTGACCTTGTAGCTGCCATCGGCCTGGGGCTCGGCCTTGCTGCGAATGATCCCCAGGTCAGTGCCGGCATGGGGCTCGGTCAGGCACATGGTGCCGGCCCATTGGCCGCTGTACAGCGCCGGCAGGTAACTGGCCTTGAGTGCTTCACTGGCGTGAGCGTCGATCGCCAGGCAGCAGCCGGCGCTCAGGGCCGAGTACAGGCTGAAGCTGCAGTTGGCGGCATAGAGCATTTCTTCGAACTGCACCGCGAGCATCTTCGGCATGCCCAGGCCGCCAAACTCAGGATTACCGGCCAGGCCCACCCAGCCACCGTCGCGGTAGGTTTGCCAGGCCTGGCGAAAGCCGTCCGGGGTGCGCACGCCACCGGCCTCGAAGGCCACGCCCTGTTCATCGCCGCTGCGGTTGAGCGGGGCAATCAGCTGGCTGGTGATTTTTGCCGCCTCTTCGAGGATGGCATCGGCGGTGTCGGCATCGACCCGCTCGGCCAGGGTCGGCAGGCGCGCCCAGAGCGCCGGGCCATGGAACACTTCATGAAGGACAAAGCGCATGTCGCGCAGGGGAGCATTGAATTCAGGCATGGCAGTTCTCGCTGTCAAAGGGGGTCAGAGCGCCTTGGCCCAGTCGCGCAACAGGTACTTCTGGATCTTGCCGGTGGAGGTCTTCGGCAACTCGCTGAATACCACGGTCTTCGGTAGCTTGAAGCCGGCCAGGTGCTCGCGGCAAAATGCGATGATCTCGGCTTCGCGGGTGGCCTCGCAGCCGGCCTTGAGGGTGATGTAGGCGCAAGGGGTTTCACCCCACTTTTCATCCGGGCGGGCGACCACGGCGGCTTCGAGGACCGCCGGGTGCTTGTACAGGGTGTCTTCGACTTCAATGGTAGAGATGTTCTCGCCACCGGAAATGATGATGTCCTTGAGCCGGTCCTTGATCTCGACATAGCCGTCGGCATGCCAAACGGCCAGGTCGCCGGTGTGGAACCAGCCACCCCGGAAGGCCTCGCTGGTGGCTTCGGGGTTTTTCAGGTAGCCCTTCATTACCGTGTTGCCGCGCATGAAGATCTCGCCCAGGGTGTTGCCGTCGCGTTGCACCGGCTCCAGGGTTTGCGGGTCGGCGACCATCAGGCCTTCGAGGGTCGGGTAACGCACGCCCTGGCGCGATTTGATCCGCGCCCGTTCAGCCAGCGGTTGTTCATCCCACTCGGCGTGCCAGGCGCAGACGGTCACCGGGCCATAGACTTCGGTCAGGCCATAGACGTGGGTGACCTTGATGCCCATTTCTTCCACCGCACCAATGACCTTGGCCGGTGGCGCCGCACCGGCAACCATGGCATTGACCGGGTGATCGATCGCTGCCTTGGCCGACTCGGGCATGTTGATCAGCGCATTGAGCACGATCGGCGCGCCGCACAGGTGGCTGACCTGGTGCTCGCGGATCAGGGTAAGAATCTTCTGCGGGTCGACCCGGCGCAGGAACACATGAGTGCCGGCCAGGGCGGTGACGGTCCAGGGGTAGCACCAGCCGTTGCAATGGAACATCGGCAACGTCCACAGGTACACCGGATGGTTGCCCATGGCCCAGGTCATTTGGTTGCCCAGGGCATTGAGGTAAGCGCCTCGGTGGTGGTAGACCACGCCCTTGGGATTGCCGGTGGTACCGGAGGTGTAGTTCAGCGAGATCGCCTGCCATTCGTCCTCGGGCCAGTGCCAGGCGAACTCGGGGTCGCCTTCAGCCAGAAACGCCTCGTAGTCGAGGTCGCTGACCGCCTGGCCTTCGCCGTATTCCGGGTCATCGACATCGATCACCAGCGGCGGGTATTTCATCAGCGCCAGGGCCGCTTCGATGACCTTGTGAAACTCGCGGTCAGTGATCAGCACCTTGGCTTCGCCGTGCTCGAGCATGAAGGCAATCGCTTCGGCATCCAGGCGCACGTTGAGGGCGTTGAGCACGGCGCCGATCATCGGCACGCCAAAGTGCGCTTCAAGCATGGCCGGAATGTTCGGCAGCATCACCGCCACCGTATCGCCCTGGCCGATACCGCGCCCGGCCAGGGCGCTGGCCAGGCGGCGCGAACGTTCATAGGTCTGTTGCCAGTTACGGCGGATCGCGCCATGAATCACTGCCGGGTACTGGCCATAGACGGCGGCGGTACGCTCGATGAAACTCAAGGGGCTCAAGGCAACATGATTGACAGGGGCGGGCGCCAGGCCCTGGGAGAAAATCGACATGAGGTCGTCCTGTGCAGGAGGCAGCCGCCCATTGGCGAACTGAAACCCCCGATGGCTGATTGTTAGCTCTGTTCAGGTGTCGTGAAGGGCAGGCCCTTCCGCTGTCGCAAGTTTTACGCGAATGGCTATGGTAACTGGAAGATAGACTATAGCAATATGGTATAAATACTATAAAAACCCAGAGGCACCGTTTTTGGATACTTCGTTTTCCCTGCTGCTGGCCAAGGACCCGCAACCGAGCCTGTTGCTGGATGCCGAGGCTCGTCTGCTGACCAGCAATCCAGCCTTGCAGGCCTTGATGGGCCCCGAGCGTGACGTCGAGCGCTGGCTACCGAGCAACTACCGGGCCCTGGTACGCGCTTGCCTGGAGCAGGGGCGGGCGATCAGCGAGGTCGAGGCGCAGGTGGCCGGGCAGATTCTGCTCTGGACCTTCATCCCCGATGACGCCGGCCAGCAAGTGCTGGCGCGTTGCCGCGACGCCACCCCGGAGCGCCAGGGCGAGCGCGACGCCAGCCAGGCCCGGCGCCTGTACCGGTTGATCACCGAGAACACCACCGACCTGATTTCCCGGCACACGCCCGATGGCCGCTTTATCGATGCTTCGCCTGCCGCCTTGCGCCTGCTCGGTTACTGGCCAGAGGAGCTGCGCGGGGTGCCGGTGCAGTCGCTGTTTCACCCGCAGGATCGCCGGCAAGCGCTGTTGCAGGCGTCCCAGGCGCTGGAGCAGGACGGCTACCAGACCATGACCTGGCGGGTGCGCCACCGTGATGGCCGTTACCTGTGGTTCGAGATCGCCAGCCGCGCCATCCGCGAAACCTACACTGGCGCGGTGGTGGAAATTGTCAGCGTCTCGCGCGATATCAGCGTGCGCATCGAGGCCCAGGAAAACCGCCGGCGCCTGGCCGAAGTGGTCGAAGCCAACACTGACCTGGTGCTGTTCAGCGACCGCGACGGCCGCCTCAGCTACCTCAACCGTTCGGCGCGCCGGGCCCTGGGGCTGCAGGGAGTCGAGCCGCTGCCCGGCTTGCAGGCCTTGCTCGACCCAGCGCTGCAGCAACGCCTGCGCAGCGAAGGCTGGCAGCGCGCCGAGCAGCAGGGCGTGTGGCAGGCCGAGGCGCGGCTGGTGCCGCATCAGGGCGGCGCGGCGTTCCCGGTATCGCTGGTGCTGCTGGCCCATCGCGCTGCCGGTGGCGAGCGCTACTACTCGCTGGTGGCCCGCGACATGACCGAGCGCGAACTGCGCGAAAACCAGCAGCGCCGCCATCAGGACGAACTGGCCCACAGCGCCCGGTTGATCACCCTCGGTGAGCTGGCCTCGGGAATTGCCCATGAAATCAACCAGCCGCTGGCGGCGGTGGTCAATTACGCCAGCGCCAGCCTGCGCTACCTGCAAGCTGTTGAACGCGACCCGCAGGCGGCGCAACGGGTCGCCCAGGGCTTGCAGCGCATCAACGAACAGGCGACCCATGCCGCCGAGGTGATCAAGCGCTTGCGCGCCTTCCTGCGCAAGGAACCGCGGCGCTTGCAGGCCCTGGCGATTGCCGATGTCGTGGCCGAAGCGGTGCGCCTGTGCGACTGGGAAGCCAGCCGCGACCAGGTGAGCATCGAGCAGCGCGTGGTCGCCGGGCTGCCCGCGGTGTACGCCGACCGGGTGCTGCTCGAGCAGGTGCTGCTCAACCTGTTGCGCAACGCCATCGATGCCAATCGCGAACAGCACAACGGCCGGGCCTCGGGTATCCTGCTCAGCGCCAAGCTTGAGGCCGGTTGGCTGGCGATCCGCGTCAGCGACCAGGGCCCGGGGGTGGCGGCCGAGCGCCTGGACGGTATCTTCACGCCGTTCAACACCAGCAAGGCGGACGGCCTGGGGCTGGGCTTGAGCATGAGCCGCAGTATCATCGAAGGCTTTGGTGGCACCTTGCAGGCCCAGCCTGGTGAGGCGGGCGGATTGATCTTGTGCTGCCGGCTGGCGCCGGTGGCCAACAGTGGGGAGTGATATGCAGGAACCGCGGGTGTATGTGGTCGACGATGACCAGGGCATGCTCGATTCGACCCTGTGGTTGCTCGAGTCGGTGGGCTTGCAGGCGCTGCCGTTCACCAGTGGCCAGGCCTTTCTTGACGCTTGCGACAGCCATCGGCCGGCGTGCGTGCTACTGGATGTGCGCATGCCGGGCATGGGCGGATTGAGCGTGCAGGAAGCGCTGCGCGCCCGCGGCATCGATTTGCCGGTAATCTTCGTCAGCGGCCATGCCGATGTGCCGATCGTGGTGCGCGCCTTCAAGGCCGGGGCCTGCGATTTCATCGAGAAACCCTACAACGACCAGCTACTGCTCGACAGCGTTCAGGCCGCCCTTGGCCAGGCGCGTCATGCCGGGCCGCTGGAAGCGGTGCAGGCGCGCATCGACAGCCTCACGCCCCGTGAGCGCGATGTGTTCCTGCCGTTGGTGCGGGGTTTTACCAATCGGGAAATTGCCGAGCAGTTGCAGGTCAGCGTGAAGACCGTCGACCTCTATCGCTCGCGGGTCATGAAGCGCATGCAGGCCGAGCATTTGCCGGCGCTGGTGGGCATGGCAATTGCCTGTGGGCTGGTGCAGCCGTTGAGTTTGCGTTGAGTTCATCGCAGGTCCTGCCTGCTCTTACAGGAGCGAGCAGGACCTGCGATGCGTTTATGGCCTGCGCCCCAGCAGCAAACCGACCACCAGGCCAAAGCCTGCCGAAATCGCCACCGTCTGCCACGGATGGCCGCCGATGTAGTCCTGGGTGGCCTCGACCACCGGCTGCGCCTTGCTGCGCACGCCAGTGACCGCGTCGCGGGCCTGTTTCAGTTTCAGTCCGACCTGGGCGCGCAGGGTTTCGGCTTCTTCGCCAACCAGCGCGGCGCTTTCGCTGAGCAGTTTTTCCGACTCCTCGATCAACGCCTGCAGCTCACTGAACGCCTGGTCCTTGATTTGCTCGGCATCGCTTTGCACGGTGGTTTTCCTGGCCATGGGTGCTTCCTCGTCAGTTGATGGGCATTGAACAGTGGATGCCGGCGGGCGCTGAAAGTTGCAGCGGTTTGCCGGGCATCGGCGGCTACAGTGTAAGATAGCGCCTATTTTCTAGCGGCAGGACACCCCTCATGAGTTTCAATCTGGCCAACAAGAGCTTCGCCGAACGGGCGCAGATCGAGGACGAGAAAGCACGCCTGTTCGAGCTCTGGCAGACCAACCTGGGCAAGGCCAAGGCCGATGCGGCGCGAATCATCGCCGAAAAGCCGCGGCGCAAGGGCAAGTGGGCCGAATGGGTGCGGGCAGAGCTGGACGGCATGTCGCCGCCCGAGTACGCCAACATGGTCCGCAGTGAAGTCAACAAGCTGATGGCCGCAGCCAAGTAAGCCCCCGGGCCCATCACGCCATCACCAGGTGGCGTTGGCTGGCTGTGGCAGGTTGAGCCGGCCGCTGTCACTGAAGCGCCGGGTCCCGAAGGCGCCACCGGCCAGTTTGCCGCGCACCGTGTACGGCAGGCCATCGAGGCTGCGCACCTGGCTCAGGCCCACGGCCTGGCGCAGTACCGAGAACGCGGTGATGCTCACCGGCACTACCAGTACCTGCTCGCTGAAACGCCCGATGCTGCCACTGCGATCGCTGACACCGGCCGCCAGCGGCTGGCCATTGACCTCAAGGTTGAGGGCGATGCCGTTGTAGTCGATTGCGGTTTCGTTGGGGTTCTGCACACGGATCTTCACCGCCATGCGCAGTTCCAGGTCCTGGCCGGGCAGGGGCTCGATGCCGATCACGCTGATGTTCACCGGGTCGCGGGGCTGCAACAGGGCGCAGGCGTTCAAACCGCCGATCAACAGCAGGGCCAGGCACAGGCGTAAGTATCGGGTCACGGCATAGCTCCAGCGCAGGAAAACAGCCCCGAGTGTGGCAAATGCACAGCGGCGTTGAAAGTGCTGTACGTTATGAAAGATACTTGTTCTCATTAACGTCCGCTAATTCTTCCCACTGGCCATCGAATCCTTCATGTTGACGTCTCCCGTGTCCGGGCTGCTTGCAAGCTTCCAGGAACATTACGATGACCTGCTGCAGTTCCTGACCCGGCGCATGAGCGACCGCCAGCGGGCCGCCGACGTCGCCCAGGAAACCTACCTGAAACTGGTGAAGATCGAGCAGCAGGACCTGCCGGTGCTGCATGCACGCAGCTTCATCTTTCGCGTGGCCGGCAACCTGGCCATCGATACCTTGCGCCGCGAACAACGCATGAGCAGCAGCCTCGACGACAGCGAAGCGGCGCGTCAGGTGCCATGCCCGGCGCCGGCACCGGAAGCGGCGTTGCTCGCCAGTGAGCGCCTGGAGCTGCTCGATGAAGCCTTGCTGCAACTGTCGGCCAACGCCCGTCAGGCCTTGCTGCTCAACCGCGTCGAAGGCCTGACCCAGGCGCAGATTGCACAACGGCTGGGCGTTTCCGAGAGCATGGTGGCAAAATACATCGGCCAGGCCCTGCGCCATTGCCGCGACTGGCTCAAACACAACCATGACTGACGCCTACGCCATGCCTGCGCCGCAACCGATCAGCGATTTGTCCGATGATGCCCTCGACTGGCAGGTGCTGCTGCATTCGGGCAACGCCAGCGCCGCTGACCGCCAACGCTACCAGCGCTGGTGTGCGCTGAGCCCGGCGCATGCCGAGGCTGCGGGTGAAGCCGAGGCACTGTGGGCAGACCTGGGGCAGACCCGGGCGGCGGCAGAAGTAGCCGCGCCGGCGCCACGTTGGCGGCGCTGGGGCTCGGCCGTGGCCGCCTCGCTGGTGTTGGCGCTGGTCGGCTATGGCGGTGTGCAGCAGGCGCCGGCCCTGCTTGCCGACTACCACACCGGGGTGGGCCAGCAGCAGCGCATCACCCTTGCCGATGGCTCGCAGGTCACCCTCAACAGTGGCAGTGCGCTGTCGGTGGAATTCAGCAGTGGTGAGCGCCGCGTGCTGCTCAAGGCCGGCGAGGCCTTGTTCGAGCCTGCTGCCGACCCGCGGCCGTTCGTGGTCGATGCCGGCGCCGAGCCGGTGCAGGGCAGCGCTGCGGTGTTCAGCGTGCGCCGTGATGGCGTGCGCAATCGCGTGGTGGTAGCCCAGGGCCAGGCGCAGGTAGGCGGGCAGGTGCTGGAAACCTCGCCCGACGCCCGCGCGCAAACCGCCTGGCAGCGCGGCAAGCTGATCTTCAACGGCAAGCCGCTGCGCGAAGTGCTGGCCGAACTTGAGCGTTATCAGCACGGGCGCATCGTGCTGTCGGATCAGCAACTGGCGGCGCTGCAGGTCAGCGGGGTGTTTGACCTGAACGACCCTGAAGGCTTGTTGCGCACCCTTGAACAGCGCTATGCGCTGAAGGTTACCTACTTGCCGTGGCTGGCTGTGGTGTACTGACCCGCAGTACTGAAAAATATTTTCGAATTCCCATTGCAAGTTCTTCTTCGCCCAATCGTCGTAGTGAGACTGATCAGCAATCCATTCTCATTTACAACCATTTGCCTGGAAGAAAACAGTGAAGGGTCCGCTCAAGCCAATCGCCCGTTCCACCGGTTATTTCAAACACGTCCTGCTAGCCTCGACCGCCGTCGCCGCGTTGCTCGGCACTCTGCAGGTGCACGCCGCCGACCCGGTAAAAGCCGCCAGCACCCAGCAGGAGCGTGAAGTATCCCTGGACTTGCCTGCGCAGAACCTCGACCAGGCACTGACCGCCTTCGCCGACCAGGCCGGCCTGCACCTGCTGTTCACCAGCCAGGATGTGGCGGGCCGGCAAAGCCCGGCGCTCCAGGGCCGCTACAGCATTGCCCAGGCCTTGCAGAGCCTGCTGGCCGGCAGCGGCATGAGCTGGCAGTTCAGCGCGCAGAATACGGTGATCCTGCGCAAGAGCGTGGCGGCGCAAAGCGTCAGCCTCAAGCCCATCGAAGTCAGCGTCGCCTCGCGTACCAGCACTTCGATCAGCGAAATCCCCGGTACTGTCTGGGTGGTCGACCAGCAGCAACTGCGTGAGCAGATCGACAGCGGCGTCAGCCTCAAGGAAGCTATCGGCAAGCTGGTCCCGGGTCTGGACCTGGCGCCGGAAGGGCGTACCAACTACGGGCAGAACATGCGCGGGCGCAATGTCCTGGTGATGATCGACGGCGTCAGCCAGAACAGCTCGCGGGGTTTGTCGCGCCAGTTTGACAGCATCTCGCCGTTCAACGTCGAGCGCGTCGAAGTGCTCTCCGGCGCCAGTGCCATCTACGGCGGCGGCGCCACCGGCGGCATCATCAATATCGTCACCAAGAGGGGCGAAGCAGGCCCGGCGCGCTTTGAAACCCAGCTGGGTGCCAGCAGCGGCTTCAACAACAGCGACGACCTGTCGACCCGCATCGCCCAGTCGATCAGCGGCGGCAACGAGCGCATCAATGCGCGCCTGGGTGTGTCTGCCGAGCAGAACGAAGCCTTCTACGACGGCGCCGGCGAGCAGATCTTCATCGACAACACGCAGACCGACCTGCAGTACAACCGCACCATCGACGTGCTTGGCAGCCTGGGCCTGAAGTTCAACGACGAGCAGAGCCTCGACCTGCTGGCCCAGTACTACGACTCGGGCAACCACGGCAGCACCGGTATCTACTTTCCCAACCTGAACTACAACGGCCCGTCGGATCTGGAAGACGCCGAGCTGCGCGGCGGCTACTCCACCGATCTTGAGCCGCGCACCAAGCGCCTGCTGCTCAACGCCAACTACCACCACAGCGATGTGCTCGGCCAGGACTTCTACCTGCAGGCCTCGTACCGCAAGGAAGACGACAACTTCTACCCGTTCCCGTACTACAACACCGGCAAACCGGCGGGCTCCAAAGGCGTGTACTTTGCCGCCTCGCAGCAGAACTTCGAAGTCAGCAGCCTCAAGGCGCTGTTCGCCAAGCAGTGGGACAGCCTCAAGCTGACCTACGGCGTGGACCTGGACCGCGAGCGTTTCAACGCCGACCAGACCACCTTCAATGCCCTGACGTCGTCCGAAAGCGGTGGCCTGGACCTGGATGAAGCCAGCAAGGCAGCACGCTACCCCAGCTACCGGGTCGACGGCATCTCGGCCTACGCCCAGCTGGACTGGAAGGCCACCGATAACCTGACCTTTTCCGGTGGCGCCCGGCGCCAGCAGATGGACGTCGATGTCGGCGACTTCAAGAACGTGCCCGGCGGCAACAACGACTACCAGGTCAACCTGTTCAACTTCGGCGCCATCTACGACTTCAAGAACGGTCACCAGGTCTGGAGCAACTACGGCGAAGGCTTCGACCTGCCGGACCCGGCCAAGTACTACGGCAAGCCGGGCCTGAGCGTCGAGGACAACCCGCTGGCCGGGATCAAGAGCCGCCAGGTGGAGCTGGGCTGGCGCTATGCCGACCTGGACTGGGACGCCCAGGCGGCGGTGTACTACATCTGGTCGGACAAGATCATCACCACCGACATGGCCACTTTGACCATCAATGTCGAAGAGCAGAAAAGCCGCGATTTCGGCTTTGAAGGCGCGTTGACCCGTCACTTCGAAAGCGGCTGGGAAGCCGGTAGCACCCTGCACCTGGTGCGCTCGCAAGAGCAAGACAAAGACGGCGACTGGATCAAGCGCGATGCCCGCTATGCGTCGCTGTCCAAGTCCACCGCTTTCGTCGGCTGGAAGGGCGATGGCCGCAGCGCCCGTTTGCAGGCCAACCACGCCTTCACCCTCAAGGACGATGCCGATCACACGATCAGCGGCTACACCACCTTCGACCTGCTGGGTAGCCAGGACACCGGTTTCGGCACCTTCAGCGCCGGTATCCAGAACCTGCTCGACAAGCAGTACAGCACCGTCTGGGGCCAGCGCGCGACGCTGTTCTACTCGCCGACCTATGGCCCGGCCTACCTCTATGACTACCAGGGCCGTGGCCGCACCTACACCCTGACCTGGTCGCTGGCCTACTGAGTCAGGCGAAGGCGGCCAGCAGGTCGGCTGCGAAGGCCTGCTCGGCATCACTGGCCACCTGGGCGCGGTGGCGCACCAGCACGAACGGCACGGCAAAATCCAGCGCCGGGTCCAGAGCCTGCAACAGGCCGCGCGCGACCCAGGGCTCGGCGTAGTGGCAGGGCAGATAACCGATGTGCCGGCCGGAGAGGATGAAGGCCAGCGCGCCTTCGACCTGCTCGGAACGGGCCGCGCCGCTGGTGCCGTCAAAGGGTTCCTGGCGGCTCTGGAAGCGGTAGGGGTGTTCGACCTGGTCGGCCTGTTGCAAGGCCGCCAGGCTGACCTCGGTTTGCCCGGCCAGCGGATGATGGCTGGCGCAGTACAGGCGCTGGTTTTCTTCGAACAACGGCGTGTAATCGAACGCTGCCTGCTTGCCGGAAAAATAGCCGATGGCCAGGTCCAGACGCTGCTGCAACAGCTGGCGCTCAAGGTCGGCTGGCATGGCGCTGACCAACTCCAGGCGCACCGCCTCGTCACGCTGGCGAAAACGCTCGATGGCCCGCGCCAGGCGCAAGGTCACGGTACTTTCCTGGGCTTCGGAAATGCCGATGCGCACCTCGCCGAGCAAGCGTCCGGCGACGCCGTTGGCCTGATGCCGAAACGCCTCGATCTGCACCAGCAGTTCGCGGGTGGCCTTGAGCAGCACTTCACCCTTTGCGGTCAGGCCAAAGCCGCCCTTGCCGCGGCGGCACAGGCGATAGCCCAGGCGGGTTTCCAGGCGCGCCATCTGCTGGCTGATGCTCGGCTGGCTCAAACCCAGCACGCCCTGGGCGGCGCTGAAGCCGCCGGCCTCGACTACAGTGACGAACAGCCGCAGCAGGTGCAGGTCGAGGTCGTGCAGTTGTCCCAGCATCAAACATTGCTCCATATGAATGTCAGGTTAACTGACTTGCCATTTTAGTAATGTAACCCGGCAGGCATGCTGGCGGCATCCACTGACAAAGGTGCCCGACATGCGTACATCCCTGTGGTTGTTGTCCCTGGCCCTGGCCTTGCCGGTGCAGGCCGAGGAAAAAGTCCTCAACCTGTACAGCTGGGCCGACTACGTCGCGCCCGAGACCTTGCAGCGCTTCGAGCAAGAAACCGGCTACAAGGTGCGCTACGACACCTTCGACACCACCGAAGTGCTGGAAACCAAGTTGCTCACCGGCGGCAGTGGCTATGACGTGGTGGTGCCATCTTCGAGCCTTTTGGCCCGGGCCTTGACCGCAGGTGCCTTGCAGCCGCTGCACGCCCAGGCCATGCCCGGCTACGCCAACCTCGATCCGGACCTGCTGGCCAAGCTGGCCGAGGTCGACCCTGGCAACCAGTACGCCGTGCCCTACACCTGGGGCACCCTGGGCCTTGGCATGAACCTTGAGGCGGTGCGCCAACGCCTGGGTGATGTGCCGCTGGACAGCCTCGACCTGTTGTTCAAGCCCGAGTACGCCAGCAAGCTCAAGGATTGCGGGATTGCCATGTCCGACTCGCCCCAGGAGGTGATCGGCGTCGCCCTGCATTACCTTGGCAAGGATCCCTATAGCCGTGACAAGGACGACCTGGCGGCCGCCCAGGCGCTGCTCAAGCAACTGCAGCCGTCGATCAGCTACGTCGCCAACGGCCGGCAGATCAACGACCTGGCCAACGGCAGCGTGTGCCTGGCGCTGACCTACAACGGTGATGCAGCCATGGCCGCCGACCAGGCGCACAAGGCCGGCAAGCCGTACCAGGTGATCTACCGCATCCCCCGCGAAGGCACGCTGATCTGGCAGGACAACCTGGTCATGCCCAAGGACGCGCCGCACCCAGAAGCGGCCCGCGCCTTCATCGCCTTCATGCTGCGCCCCGATTCGGTGGCGCCACTGACCAACACGCTGTTCTTCGCCAATGCCAACCAGGCCGCCACGCCTCTGGTGGATGAAGCGGTGCGCGGCGACCCGGACATCTACCCCTCGGCCGAAATACGCGCGCGGCTGTTTGCCGACCGCAGCATGAGCCTCGCCGACATGCGCCAGCGCACCCGCCTGTGGACCACCTTCCGTAGCCGCCAATAACAACAAACCAGGAGCCCGACCATGGACCTCGCCCCCGACAACGACCAGGCCATTACCCGCGAAAGCCTCTACGGCACCATCGCCGAAAACACCTTTGCCGGTATCACCAGTTTTTCGCGCCGGCGCTACAGCCGCGATTTGCGCGGCGTTGATGTGGTGGTCAGCGGCGTGCCGTTCGACACCGCCACCAGTAACCGCCCGGGTGCGCGCTTCGGCCCGCGGGCGATTCGTGCCGCCTCGGTGCAGCAGGCCTGGGCCCGGCACTGGCCGTGGGAGTTCGACCCCTTCGAGCACCTGGCGGTAATCGACTACGGCGACTGCAACTTCGACTACGGCAGCCCGCACACCGTGCCCGAGAGCATCCAGGCCCATGCCGAGCAAATTCTCGAAGCCGGCTGCGCCATGCTCACCCTGGGCGGCGACCACTTCATCAGCTACCCGCTGCTCAAGGCCCATGCACGCAAACACGGTCCGCTGGCGCTGATTCATTTTGATGCCCACAGCGACACCTGGCCGGACGAGGAGGGCCAGCGTGTCGATCACGGCACCATGTTCTGGCACGCGGCCCGCGAAGGCCTGGTAGACCCGGCGCGCTCGGTGCAGATCGGCCTGCGCACCACCAATGACGATACCCAGGGCTTTGCCGTGCTCGATGCCCGCCAGGTGCATCAACGTGGTACCCAGGCAATCATCGAAGCGATTCGCCAGCGGGTTGGCGAGCAACCGGTGTACCTGACTTTCGACATCGACTGCCTGGACCCGGCCTACGCGCCCGGCACCGGCACCCCGGTGTGTGGCGGCCTGACCACGGTGCAGGCGCTGGAAATCCTCGGTGGGCTGCGCGGCATCAACCTGGTGGGCATGGACCTGGTGGAAGTCGCTCCGGCCTATGACCATGCCGATATCACCGCCCTGGCCGGGGCCACCCTGGCCATGGAAATGCTTTGCCTGTACGCCGCGAAGCATAAGGTCGATGGCTGATCCGGTAACAAAATGAATCACCTGCGGGGCAAATCGAGGTTTCCCGGCGAACCTGTCGCGCCTTAGGCTATCCAACGCTTGGGCGCGCAGGTTTTCGGCGCCGCGTGTTGCCGGAGGTGAATACCGTGAACCGATCACTGACGGGCCTGGCCATGGCCCTGTTCTTGAGCTCGCCGCTGCAGGCGGCGCCTGTTGCCGCGCCGTTGCAGCTGGCGGCCAGCAACAATAACCCCTACAACAGCCCGATCATGCGCGCCAACCCCAACAGCCGCCAGGGCAGCGTGCCGGCCACGCCGCCGGTGCGCGGCCCGTCGACCCAGCCCAACCCGCGCCCGCCGTCCCTCGAGAACCGTGGTATCGGCAATGGCGAAAACATCCGCCGCGAACAGACCACCCCGCGCCTGGAACCCAGCCGGCCGCCGCGTGCGCCCGCACCCTGAATAACAGGCCCTCCCTGGAAGGAATCGCTGATGTCCCCACGCACCTGGCTACCCACTCTGATGACCGCGGCGCTGCTGCCGCTGCTGGCCCATGCCGCGCCCGAGCGCGACTTCAAGAGCGAGGAGGGCAGCGTCAAGGTCAGCACCCTCGCCGAAGGCCTGCGCAATCCCTGGGCCCTGGCGTTCTTGCCGGACGGCCAGGGCATCCTGGTGACCGAGCGCGCCGGCAACCTGCGCATTGTCAGCCCCGAAGGCAAGGTCGGGCCGCCGCTGGGCGGCGTCCCCGAAGTCTGGGCCAAGGGCCAGGGCGGTTTGCTCGACGTGGTGTTGTCACCGACCTTCAAGCAGGACCGGATGGTCTACCTGTCGTATGCCGAAGGTGGTGGGGAGGGCGGCACGGCCGGTACCGCGGTGGGCCGCGGGCGCTTGTCGGCCGACAGCGCCAAGCTTGAAGACTTCAATGTGATCTTCCGCCAGCAGCCCAAGCTCTCCAGCGGCAACCATTTTGGCTCGCGCCTGGTGTTTGACCGCGACGGCTACCTGTTCATCGCCCTGGGCGAGAACAACCAGCGCCCGACCGCCCAGGACCTCGACAAGCTGCAGGGCAAGGTGGTGCGCATCCTCCCGGATGGCACGGTGCCCAAGGACAACCCGTTCGTCGGCCAGGCCAACGTGCGCCCGGAAATCTGGTCGTTTGGCCACCGCAACCAACAGGGCGCGGCGCTCAACCCCTGGACCGGCGAGTTGTGGACCAACGAGCATGGGCCCCGTGGTGGCGATGAGATCAACATCCCCAAGCCCGGCAAGAACTATGGGTGGCCGATCGCTACCCACGGCATCAACTATTCGCTGATGCCGATCCCGGAGGCCAAGGGCGAGCATGTCGAGGGCATGCTCGACCCGCACCATGTCTGGGAGAAGTCCCCGGCCATCAGCGGCATGGCGTTCTACGACAACCCGCGCTTCAAACCCTGGGATCACAGCCTGTTCATCGGCGCCCTGGCGGCGCAGGAACTGATTCGCCTGGAGCTCAAGGGCGACAAGGTGGTGCATGAAGAGCGCCTGCTCGGCGAGCTCAAGGCGCGGATTCGCGACGTGCGGGTAGGGCCGGACGGGTATCTGTACCTGCTTACCGATGAGACGGATGGGGCGCTGCTCAAAGTCGGGCTGGATCTGTAGAGACCTTGTGGGAGCGGGCCTTGCCCCGCGATCAAGCGCGCAGCGGTGGTATCTCAGACAACATCCGATGTGCTGACTGAACTGGCCTCATCGCGGGGCAAGCCCGCTCCTACCAATGGTGGTAGCACTTGCCCCGCGATGCCCCCCGCCGCAGAATGCCCCCTTTTGCGACGGACGCCGCGCATGTCCTGCTTCACCGAACAGTCCCCGCTGACCCGCTACCAGCAGGCCATTGCCAGCCAGGGGTTTGTCAGCGATCCGGCCCAGTTGCAGGCCGCCACCGCCCTGCAAACCTGCTTCGAGGCCCTGCAACGCGGCGAAACCCCGCAGGGCGTGTACCTCTGGGGGCCGGTTGGGCGCGGCAAGACCTGGCTCATGGATCAGTTCCACGCCTGCCTGCAGGTTCCGGCCCGGCGCCAGCATTTTCATCACTTCATGCGCTGGGTGCATCAGCGCCTGTTCCAGCTCAATGGCACCGCCGAGCCCTTGCAGGCCCTGGCCTTGTCCCTGGCCGAAGAAATCCGCGTGCTGTGCTTTGACGAGTTGTTCGTCAACGACATCGGCGATGCGATCATTCTCGGCGGGTTGTTCCAGGTGCTGTTCGAGGCCGGGGTGGTGATCGTGGCCACCTCCAACCAGCCGCCCGGGCAGCTCTACAGCGACGGTTTCAACCGCGAGCGCTTCCTGCCGGCGATTGCCGCCATCGAGCAGCATATGCAGGTGGTGGCAGTGGCGGGTGAGCAAGACCATCGCCTGCATCCGGGCGCGCGGATACAGCGTTACTGGATTACCGAGAAAGGCCAGCCCGCAGCCCTGGCGCAGGTCTTCGAGCAACTGCGCGATGAGCAAGCGGCGACTGAACAACCCTTGCTGATCGGCTCACGCCAGCTCAGCGTGGTGCAACGCTGCGAGACGGTGCTCTGGTGCCGCTACGCCGACCTCTGTGAGCAACCCTTCGCCGCCATGGATTTCATGGCCCTGTGCGACAGCTTCCAGGCCATTCTGCTCGGCGAGGTACCGGCGCTCGGCGCCCGCCAGCGCCCGGCGAAGATCGCCCGCGGCACCGAGGACGGCGCCCGGCGGGTGGTCGCCGGCGACCGCGAGCTACCGCAACTGTCGGTGCATGACGACAGCGTGCGGCGCTTCATCGCCCTGGTCGATGAATGCTACGACCGGCGGATCGCCCTGTACCTGGAAGCCGAGGTCGCCCTGGAAGCGCTCTACACTGAAGGGTATCTGGAGTTCCCGTTCCGGCGTACGCTCAGCCGCTTGCGGGAGATGCAACTGCAACGCTTCTGCTGAGGAATCGATCATGGCCGAGCCTCTTTCGCGCCACCTGCTGACCATGGCCTACCAGAACGGCTGGGCCAACCACCGGGTGTACAAGGCCTGCAGGCAACTGAGCCAGGATGAGTTCGTCGCCCCGCGGGCGAGCTTTTTCCCGTCGATCAAGGCGACCCTCAACCACATCCTCACCGTCGACTGGTTCTACCTGCAGGCCCTTGAGTGTGAGCAGCGCGGCGAAGCGCCAGACCCGGACAGCGAGCGTTTTTTCCAGCCCGAGGAGCCTTTTGCCACCTGCCTGGAACTGCACGCCGAACAGTTGCAGGCCGATCACCGCCTGATCGCTTACTGCAGCCAGTTACGTGACGACCAGTTGCAGCGCTATGTGAACATCGTGCGCCCCGACTGGGTGCAGCGCGAACAACGCCTGCGCCTGCTCTCGCACCTGTTCGAGCACCAGATCCACCACCGTGGCCAGGTGCACGCGATGCTCAGCGACACCTCGGTGCGCCCGCCGCAACTGGATGAATTCTTTTGTGAGGATGAAGCGCACCTGCGCGCCCAGGACTTTGCCGAACTGGGCTGGACCGAGGCGCAGATCTGGGGGCGCTAGTGCTGCATCCAGCCCAGCGTCAGCAGCGCCAGCACCAGGTAACGCCCGGCTTTGGCGAGGGTGACCAGCACTAAAAAGCGCCAGAACGGCTCGCGCATGATCCCGGCAATCAGCGTCAACGGATCGCCGATCACCGGCATCCAGCTCAGCAGCAGCGACCACTGGCCATAACGCTGGTAGCGCTGCTGGGCCTTTGCCAGTTGTGCGGGCTTGAACGGGAACCAGCGCTTGTCGCGCAGGTGCTCGATGCCGCGGCCCAGCAGCCAGTTGACGATCGAACCGAGCACGTTGCCGGCGGTGGCGATCAGCAACAGGCTGATCAGCGCCTCAGGTTCGCGCAGCAGCAGGCCGACCAGCACCGCTTCCGATTGCAGCGGCAGCAAGGTGGCTGCGCCGAAGGCGCTGAGAAACAGTGCCCAATAGCTGAGCATCAAGGCCTGATCAGTAGTTGGCGACCACTTCGTCCTTGCCCTCAAGGGTCAGGCCGATGACCTGGTAGGCGTCCTTGTGGTCGCCCATTTCCATGCCCGGCGAGCCCATGGGCATGCCCGGTACGGCCAGACCCTTGAGGTCGGGACGCTTGCTCAGCAGCTTGATCTGCTCGGCCGGCACATGGCCTTCGACGAACTTGCCGTCGATCACCCCGGTATGGCACGAGGCCAGGCGCGGCTCGACGCCCAGGCGCTGCTTGAGCGCGCTCATGTTCGGCTCGACATGGTCGTTGACCGTGTAGCCGTTGTCGTGCAGGTGCTTGATCCAGTCCTTGCAGCAGCCGCAGTTGGGGTCACGGTAGACATCGATGGTCGGCCCGGCCTGGGCCAGGGTGCTCAGGGCCAGCAGGCCGAAGGCGACGATTTTCTTGCTCAGCATGTACTTCTCCACTTCTAGAAACGCAGGCGAACTCCGGCGACCAGGCGGGTCTGGCCGATATCGCCGTGCTCATCACGGATTTGCTCGGCGTTGTTGCCGTAGGCCCGGTTGACGCTGATGCCCAGGTACGGGGCAAAGCCACGGGTGATTTCGTAGCGCAGGCGCAGGCCAATCTCGCTGTCGGCAAGGCCACTGCCCTGGTCCCGGGTGGCGTCGTTGCGGCCATAGAAATTGGCCTCCAGCGACGGTTCGAGGATCCAGCGATTGCTCAGCAGGATAGCGTAACTGCTCTCCAGGCGCAGCGCGGTTTGCTGACGTTCGCCGGCATACAGGGTGGCTTGCAGCTCCAGCCCGTACAGCGGCGTGCCCTGGATGCCGAAGGCGGCCCAGGTCTGGCCAGTGGCCGGCTTGAAGTCCTGGCGCAGGCCACCGACCAGCTCCCACCAGGGGCTGATGGCATGGCCCCAGAGCGCCTGCAGTTCGGCCTTGTGGGTCACGCCCTGTTCGCGTTCGCCTTCGCTGCGCAGCCACAGGCGGTCGACATCGCCGCCGATCCAGGCGTTGGCGTCCCACTTCAGGGCGCTGCTGTTGTCGAAGTTCTGGTACTCCAGCTGCTCGACCGTCACGGCCCAGTTGGTCTGCTGGTCGTGGACCTGATGACCGGGCAGGGGCGGGAAGGCCGCCTGGCGGTCGGCGTCGGTGATCGGCCGTAACGGCGTGCGCGGCGAATCGGATGCCATGCTGTGGTTCATGCCTTGCTGGGGCATGGCACCGTGGCCCATGGCGGCGTGATCCATGGCCTCGGCACGGGCCTCTTCACTGGCCAGCAGGGCGAGCAGGGCGAAGCCGCCGAACAGCGGCCGAACAATGGGCTTATTCATCGACGCGTACCTCGCGGAACATGCCCATCTCCATGTGGTAGAGCAGGTGGCAGTGATAGGCCCAGCGGCCCAGGGCGTCGGCGCTGACCCGGTAGCTACGGCGGCTGCCCGGCGGGATGTCGACGGTGTGCTTGCGCACCTGGAAGCGCCCGTGTTCGTCTTCCAGGTCACTCCACAGGCCATGCAGGTGGATCGGGTGGGCCATCATCGTGTCGTTGACCAGGGTGATGCGCAGGCGCTCGCCGTAGGTCAGGCGCAGCGGCTCGGCGTCGGAGAACTTGATGCCGTTGAACGACCAGGCGAAGTGCTCCATGTGTCCGGTCAGGTGCAGTTCGATTTCCCGGGACGGCTCGCGGCCATCGGGGTCGGCGAAGGTGCTTTTCAGGTCGGCGTAGGTCAGCACCCGGCGGCCGTTGTTGCGCAGGCCAATCCCTGGGTCGGCGAGGTTGGGCCTGGGGTTCATGGTCTGCATGTCCACCAGCGGGTTGCCGCTTTCGCTGGCTGGGTGTTGCTGCATGCCGGTCATTTTCGAATGGTCCATGCCGGCCATCTGGCTGTGGTCCATGGCGCCCATCCCGGCCATGGCGCCGTGGCCCATATCGGCCATGGTCAGGATGGGACGTGGGTCCGGCTCTGGCACCTCGGCGCTCAGCCCGTTGCTGCGCGCCAGGGTACCGCGGGCGTAGCCGCTGCGGTCCATGCTCTGCGCGTACAGGGTATAGGCGGGCAGGTCGCCGACCCGCACCAGCACGTCATAGGTTTCGGCCACGGCGATGCGCAGTTCATCGACCTCGACTGGCTCCACCGGCTGGCCATCGGCGGCGATCACCGTCAGCTTAAGGCCCGGAATGCGAAAGTCGAAATAGCTCATCGCCGAGCCGTTGATCAGGCGCAGGCGCACAGTGTCGCCGGGCTGGAACAGGCAGGTGAAGTTGCCATCCGGCGGCTGGCCGTTGAGCAGGTAGGTGTAGGTAGCGGCGCTGATGTCGGCAAGGTCGGTGGGGCTCATGCGCATGGCTGCCCAGGCCTTGCGTTCGGCGACGGTTTGCTGCCAGCCATCTCTGGCGACATCGTCGATGAAGTCGCCAACGGTGCGCTTGTGGTAGTTAAAGGCGTCGGACTGCTTTTTCAGGGTCGCCATCAGCGCCTCGGGGGCCTGGTCGCTCCAGTCGCTGAGCAGCAGCACGTAGTCGCGCTGGTAGCGATGGCCTTCGGGTTCTTTGGGGTCGATGACGATCGCGCCGTAGACCCCGGCCTGTTCCTGCAGGCCGGAATGGCTGTGGTACCAGTAGGTGCCGCTCTGCTGCAGGGTGAAGCGGTAAAGGTACTCGCCACCGGGCTCGATGCCGGCAAAGCTCAGGCCCGGCACACCATCCATGTTGGCCGGGAGGATGATCCCGTGCCAGTGCAGCGAGGTCGGCTCGCCCAGGCGGTTGCGCACCCGCAGGGTCACGGTATCGCCCTGACGCCAGCGCAGGGTCGGGCCGGGCAGGCTGTTGTTGATGGTCAGCGCCGTGCGCGGGCGGCCGGTAACGTTGACCGGGGTCTGGCCGATGAACAGCTCGAAGTGCTCGCCGCTCAGCTCATTGGCAAACACAGGGGGCGCGGCAAATGCCGGCAAGCGCCAGAGGCCGAGGCCGGCCAGGGCGCTACCGGCGGCGAAGCCCTTGACGAAGGTGCGGCGGGTCGGGTGTCGAAGCATGGCTGCCATTCCAGGGGCGGGGATGGCACGACCTTAGCCAGTGCTGACTGTCAGCAAACTGAGCAGTGCATTACAGATTTGTCAGCTGGCCCGGCAGGTACGCGTTCACTTGTGGTCGCAGGTCGGTATACTCCGCGCCGCACGGAGCCCACCACTATGAAGGATCAGCGATTCATGCAGGCAATCAAGGCCTATTTCAAACGCCACGGCCACGACCCGTTCAAGCTCGGCCAGGGGCGTATCAGCGGTTACCTCTCGGCCGCCCTGGGGCTGCTCAGCCTGCTGGCGGTGCTGTGCTTCCTGTTTCCGCAGTGGCTGACCTTTGCCGAGTTTCGCAAGGTCTACAGCGTGCACTTTGCCCGTACCGCGCTGCTGATCGGATTGATCCTGGCCTTCGCCCTGGGCACCCTGAACATTCTCCTCAACAAGCGCAAGCGCCTGGGCTTTACCGGCATCAGTGCGGCAGGCCTGGCGATGTTTCTCGGCGGCACCAACATCCAGACCGAAACCATCGGCCAGACCCCATACTCGCTGGGCCTGGACTGGTTTGTGCTCGCTCTGCTGGTATCGGCGGTGATCTTCATCCCGCTGGAAAAACTCTACGCCAAGGACCCGCAGCAAAACATCCTGCGCCCGCACTGGCGCACCGACCTCAGCTACTTCTTCGTCAGCCATATGCTGGTGCAGTTCATCCTCATCTTTGTCACCGCCTCGTCCAGCTGGCTGGCCGGCTGGGTGCTGTCCGATACCTTGCAGGCCAAGGTGCAAAGCCTGCCGATCGTGGTGCAGTTCTTGCTCGCGGTGTTCGTCGCCGACCTCGGCCAGTACTGGCTGCACCGCTTGTATCACGTGGTGCCGTGGATGTGGCGCTTTCATGCCGTGCATCATTCGAGCACGCACATGGACTGGCTGGCCGGTTCGCGCATTCATTTCTGCGAGATCCTTCTGACCCGCACCGGGGTGTTGGCGCCGCTGATCCTGCTGGGCTTTTCGCCCCAGGCGATGAACGCTTACGTGATCCTGGTCGGTGTGCAGGCGGTGCTGGCCCATGCCAACGTGCGTATCGACGGCGGCTGGCTCAACTACCTGCTGGTGCTGCCGCGCTATCACCACTGGCACCACGCCCGGCACAAGGATTACATCTACAAGAACTACGCGATCCATACGCCGCTGGTGGACATGCTGTTCGGCACCTTCAAGCTGCCGCCCAAGGAATGGCCGGCGCGATACGGCGTGTTCGGCAAGGACCTGCCTGAAGGTATCGTGCGCCAGCACCTGTACCCGCTGCGCAAGGCCGAAGTCAAGGCACCGGTACCGCCACCGGCTGCCTGAAGCGGCTTTGTGCCCGGCCCCTGACTGCGTTAGCCTTGAGGGGTCAACGCCATTGGGGGCAAGGAGTATCCATGGACAAGGTTATCGTGATCACCGGCGCCAGCCGCGGCATTGGCGCTGCCACCGCACGCCTGGCCGCGCGCGCCGGTTACCGTATCTGCATCAATTACCTGCGTGACGACGAAGCCGCCCAGCGGGTGCTGGCCGAGGTCCGTGAACTGGGTGCCGAGGCCATTGCGGTGAAGGCCGACGTCAGTGTCGAGGACGAGATCGCCCAGCTGTTCCAGCGCGTCGATGCCGAGCTGGGCCCGGTCACTGCGCTGGTCAACAACGCCGGCACCATCGGCCACCAGAGTCGGGTCGAAGAGGTGTCGGAGTTTCGCCTGCTCAAGCTGATGAAGACCAACGTGGTCGGGCCGATGCTGTGCGCCAAGCACGCGCTGCAGCGCATGTCGACCCGCCATGGCGGGCAGGGCGGCAGCATCGTCAACGTCTCGTCGGTGGCCGCGCGCCTGGGCTCGCCTAACGAATACGTCGACTATGCCGCCTCCAAGGGCGCGCTGGATACCTTCACCGTCGGCCTGGCCAAGGAAGTGGCCGGCGAAGGGGTACGGGTCAATGCCGTGCGCCCGGGTTACATCTTTACCGACTTCCACGCCCTCAGCGGCGACCCGCAGCGGGTCAGCAAGCTGGAACCAGGCATCCCCATGGGCCGCGGCGGGCAGGCCGAGGAAGTCGCCGAGGCGATCCTCTGGCTGCTGTCAGACCAGGCCTCGTATTCCACCGGCAGCTTTCTGGACCTTGGTGGCGGGCGCTGATCAGCCGATCATTTCCTCGATACGCTGGGCCAGGGTGTCGAGGCTGAACGGCTTGGTCAGCACCCGGGTAGTGGGCTCGAACACGCCGCTGCCGAGCACCGCCTGCTCGGCGTAGCCGGTGATGAACAGCACCTTCAATCCGGGCCGCAATTGGCGGGCGGCGGCCACCAGTTGCTGGCCGTTCATGCCGCCGGGCAGGCCGACATCGCTGATCAACAGGTCGACGCCCGCACCCTTTTTCAGGGCCGCCAGGGCGCTGTGGCCGTTGGCGAATTCTATTCTGGCGCAGCCCAGTTCCTCGAGTACTTCGCCGACCAGCATGCGAATGGTTGCTTCGTCATCGACCAGCATCACCGTCATGTCGCGCAGTTCACGTTGCGGGCGGGCCGTTGGTTTCGCTTCGCTAAGCGGCAGGCTGGCGCTGTCCAGGCGCGGCAGGTACAGGTGCACGCTGGTGCCCTGGCCAGGTTCCGAATACACCCGCACCTGGCCACCGGACTGACGGACGAAACCATAGACCATCGACAGCCCCAGGCCCGTCCCCTGGCCCACCGGCTTGGTGGTGAAGAACGGATCGAAGGCGCGCGCCAGCACCTGCGGTGACATGCCGCTGCCGTTATCGCTGACGCTTAAGGCCAGGTAGTCACCGGGCTTGAGGTCCAGGTGCGCGGCGACTTGCTCATCGGCTGGCAGATGACGGGTTTCGATGCTGATCCTGCCCCCGCCCGGCATGGCGTCGCGGGCGTTGATGCACAGGTTGAGCAGGGCGTTTTCCAGTTGCGAGGCGTCGATGTTGGCTCGGCAGGATGCGCTGGAGGTAAACACCTCGATGTCGATGTGCGGGCCGACGCTGCGGCGGATCAGCTCAAGCATGCCGCCGACCAGGCGATTGACGTCGATGGTGCGCGGTTCCAGGGTCTGGCGCCGGGAAAAGGCCAGCAGCCGGTGAACCAGGGATGCGGCGCGGTTGCACACATCCTGGGCGGTGCGCAGGTAGGGGGCGATCTGTTCATGGCGCCCGCGCCCGAGCAGGTTGCGCGACAGTTCGAGCGAGCCGCTGATGCCGGTCAGCAGGTTGTTGAAGTCATGGGCGATGCCGCCGGTGAGCTGGCCGACCGCTTCCATTTTCTGCGCCTGGCGCAGGGCTTCTTCAGTCTTGCGCAGGCGTTTTTGCTCGCGGACCCGCTCGCTGATGTCGTAGGCGAACAGGTAAGCGCCGATCAGTTGCCCATTGCTGTCATGCAGCGGGCTGAACCGCAGTTCGTAGTGGCGATGCTGCTCGCCCTCGCCAAACTCGGCAATCTCGACGAATGCCTCACCCTTGAGTGCGCGGGACCATAGTTGCAGGCCCTGGGCGCAGTCTTCGGCACGGCTGGCCATGAGCGTCGGCAGGCTGTCGCCGACGCTGGGTACTTGCTCGAAAATTCGCTGGAATTCGTCACGCGCGGCGCGGTTGATAGCCAGCCAGCGCATGTGCAGATCGACCACCTGGATTTGCGCCAGGGTCGCCTCGACCACATCGGTGAGAATCTTGCGCTCTGCCAGCGCCTGGGCCACCCGCTGTTCAAGTTCCTGGTTGAGGCGCTTGAGTTCGGATTCGGCACGTTTGCGCGCGGTGACATCCTGGAACAGTACGGCGACCTGCTTGCGGCTGGCCGGCTCCAGGCGAAAGGCGCAGATGTCCAGGTGGCGGCCGGTGGCTACCAGCTCCTGCTCGAAGCGGATCGGATTGCCGCTGTGCAGCACCGGTCCATAGCGGGCAATCCATCCATCGGCCTCATCGGGCACCATCTCTCGCAGCTTCTGCCCGACCACATTGTCGATACCGGCATGCTTGGCGTAGGCAGCGTTGGCTTCGACATGAACGTAGTCGCTGAGCGGGCCGTGGGGGCCGTCGAAGAACTCGATGATGCAAAAGCCTTCGTCCATGGCCTCGAACAGAAAGCGATAACGCTGCTGGGTATCGGCCAGGGCCTGCTGGTCAGGTGCAGGCCCGGCGCGGCTGCGCTCGGCGAGCTGGGCTGTGAGCAGATTGTTCTGCTGCTGCAACTGCTCAAGTTGCTGGCGCAGGGACTGCAGTTCGCTCGACGGCATGCGCGTGTTCCGGCCTGGGGATAGTGGCAAATGTAGCGTCCCGCGCAGCACTCAACAACTGCGCGGCCCCAGGTCAAGCGCTTCAGTGGCCGTGATAGCGCGCGCTGGCCCATTCCCACCAGAGGGCGTTGAGTTCGCAGTAGGGGGCAATGCGCCCGGTGGTTTCGGCGTACAGGTCGTCGCGGTCGAGTTTCGCCGGGATGAAGCCCAGGCTGCGCAGGTCGCGGTCGATCAGCGCCGCGCTGCTGGCCAGGGCCTTGATCGGCTGGCGCGGGTAGGGGCGCGGGTCTTCACCGTAATACACCTTGGCCGGGCCGAAAGGTACGCCCTCCAGGCGAGTATGACCGAGGTTGTTCAAAAAGCCTTCGGCAATGCTGCCGTCGGCGAAGATCACCTTGTAGGCCGCGCCGGGTACACCGCCGAGCTTGCCGTCGTCCAGGCTCAGCTCCAGCCAGTTGCTGGTGGCTACCGGGTTGATTTGCTCGCGACTGAGTTTGCCGCCATCACTGGCCGCTGGATGGGTACTGAACGTTCCGTGCTCGCGCAGGTTATCGACACGCCGCGACTGCGGTTTACTGGTTTGTGCCGGCACGCGGGTGCTGCTGCCCGAGGCTTGCGCCGAGCTGTTGCGCTGCACGGCAAGCCAGGGCATCAGGCGTTCGTCGATGCGTTCGATCAGGTCGTCAAGGTGTTCACCAGCCTGTTCCAGGTCGCTCAGCACCAGGGCCTGGCGCTGCGCGTCGAGGGCCAGGAAGGTCGCACTGGCGCTGACCGCAGCGATGATTTGCGCAAGCTCGCTGCGTAGCAACTCGGCGTCCAGGCTCTCTTCGAGCAGGGCATCCGGGCTGGTCTTCAGTTTGCAGTTGAGCAGTACGTGGCGCAGCAGGTCATAAAGCTGCTCGGCATGCTTTTGCGGGTCGCGATTGACCAGGCGCAATACCCGTTTGAGCCCGTGGCCAGGGCCTGGGACCCAGCCGAGCAGGGCCAGGGCGAGGTCGAAGAAGGCCTCGTCTTCTTCCTGCTGGTCGGCCGCCAGGTTCAGGGCCAGGATTGCTTCGACGGTGTCGTAGGCACTCAGGGCCTGGGCCAGGTGCGGGATGCTGCCGGCATCGATGGCGTCGGACAAGGTGACGCCGGCGGCCTTGATGTCGTAGGCGAAGTCTTCGTCGCTGTCGTCTTCGTCGTCTTCGTCGTCTTCGTCGGTCAGCTCTTCTTCGTCCTCCTCCTGATCGTCTTCAGCGTCGCCCAGGCACTCCCAGCGGATGCCCTGGTAGGCGGGCAGGCTGCGCGCGTGCGCGAGCAGCTCATGGGGGAAGATCACGTGCAGCAGTTCGCGGGTATCGATACCGTAGAGCAGGGCCACTGCCGCGGCCTCGAATGACCAGTAGCCGACGTAACCGCTGATATCGTCGCCATGGGTGTCGTACCAGCTGGCGTGCTCAAAGTGCTCGTACCACTGCTCGCAGTAGCCCTGCAGGCGGCTGGCCGCTTGCTCGGGGCTGGTGGCATAGATGGTTTGCACCAACGGCGTGGCGTAGTCCTGGTACCACGCATCGACGTCGTAGCGGTCGGGCAGGACCCGGTTCAGCAGGTCTTCATAGAGGGTGTCTTCTTCGGCATAGCCGCCGTTGTCCATCAGCGTGACGAAGCGTTCGAGCAGGTCCTGGCGACCGAGCAGAATGCACAGGCTGATGACCTGCATGCATTCGTGGTGTTCTTCACTATCGCCCAGATTCAGCGGAGCGACGTTGGCTTGCTCGGTGTACACGGCCATCTTGCGTTGCAGTTGCTCGTACTCGGCGACCAGCGCTTCGAGCAAGGCGGGCAGGGCCTCGATGTCAACGCCGGCGGTATAGCTGATCAGCAGTTTGTCCAGCGCCAGGCCCTTGAGGCTCTTGCCGCTGAACACTGCCTCTTGCTCGTCGGAGTCGGCTTGCAGGCGATTGTCGCGCAGGAATGCACGGCTCTCTTCGTCGTGTTCGAGGAAGCGCTCGTAACGCTGCGGCGTAAGAAAGTGCTGTCGCTTGTGCATGCCATCCATCCCTGGGAAATTCGAGCGCGCAGGGTGCCGCAAGCGCGCTCGAAGTACAACCGCCGATCAGAACGAGCGGACGATCTTGCCCAGGGTTTCCATGGCCTTTTCCGACTGCTCGGTCCAGGGGCTGCCGTAGTTGAGGCGGATGCAGTTGCGAAAGCGCCGGGTCGGCGAAAAGATCGGCCCGGGGGCGATGCTGATGCCTTGCGCCAACGCCATCTGGAACAGCTTGAGCGAGTCCATCTGTTCAGGCAGCTCCAGCCACAGGAAGTAGCCACCGGCCGGATGGCTGACCCGGGTCTGCGCCGGAAAATACCGGGCAATGGCCGCGAGCATCGCCGCCTGTTGCTCTTCCAGGGCATAGCGCAGCCGGCGCAGGTGCCGGTCGTAGCCGCCGTGCTGCAGGTAGTCGGCAATCGCCGCCTGGGCCGGCATCGAGGCGCACAGCGAGGTCATCAGTTTCAGCCGTTCGATCTTCTGCGCGTAACGCCCGGCCGCCACCCAGCCGATGCGGTAGCCGGGGGCCAGGCTCTTGGCGAACGAGCCGCAGTGCATCACCAGGCCGTCGGTGTCGAAGGCCTTGGCCGGTTTCGGCGCCTGCTGGGCGTAATACAGCTCGGCATAGACGTCGTCCTCGATCAGCGGCACTTGATGTTCGCGCAAGAGCTCCACAAGCTGCTGCTTCTTCTCTTCCGGCATGCTCGCGCCCACCGGGTTCTGGAAGTTGGTCATGCACCACACGGCCTTGACCGGGTGCTTGGCCAGGGTTTGCGCCAGCACCCCGAGGTCAATGCCTTCGCGCGGGTGCACGGGGATTTCCACCGCCTTGAGCTTGAGCCGCTCGAGGATCTGCAGGCAGGCATAGAACGCCGGCGCCTCGATCGCCACCAGGTCGCCGGGCTCGGTCACCGCCTGCAGGCACAGGTTCAGGGCCTCCAGCGCGCCGTTGGTGATCAGCAGCTCCTCCATGGGCAGCATCAGGCCGCCGACCATGTAGCGCAGGGCAATTTGCCGGCGTAGCTGCGGGTTGCCCGGCGACAGGTCGGTGACCACCATGCGCGGGTCCATCTCGCGGCTGGCGCTGGCCATGGAGCGGGCCAGGCGCGGCAGCGGGAACAGATGAGGGCTGGGAAAAGCCGAGCCGAAGGCCACGGTTTGCGGGTCCTTGATCGAGTCGAGGATCGAGAACACCAGCTCGCTGACATCCACCTCGGTGGACTCGCTGGCTTGCTCGATGATCTGCGGCTCGCTGAACTGGCGCGGCGCGTGGGCGTTGACGAAGTACCCCGAGCGCGGCCGGGCGCGGATCAGCCCGCGGCGCTCCAGCAGGTAGTAGGCCTGGAACACCGTGGACGGGCTGACGCCGTGGGTCTGGCTGGCATAACGCACCGACGGCACGCGCTGGCCGGGGCCGAGGACCCCGGAGCGGATCAGTTCGGCAATGTCGTCGGCGAATTTCTCGTAGCGTTTCATCATGGCTCGAAAGGTTTCGGATGCTCGGGCAGTGTATGGGATCAGCGGTTCAAAGGCGCAACAAAACGGCTGTGGGCGACGCTGCGCACACCGGGTTCGTCCGTATCGATCAGTTCGAAGCTGATCTCCTGGGAGCTGCTTTGCGGGCGATCGGCCAACATCGCTACCGACACCGGCAAGTCGCTCATTTCCCCGGCCGCCAGGCTGAATTCGGTCCTGCCGTGCAGTTCGAAGCCTTCGGCATCGAGCAGGCGCAGGCGGTAGTGCTGGGATTGCTGGGTCTTGTTGATGACCTTGAGGGTGTAGATGTTCTCGATCTGCCCGGCGTTGTTCTCACGGAACAGGCCACGGTCCTTGATCACGTCCATCGACACCATCGGCCGCTGCTGCAGGGCGATCACCAGGGCGCCGATCATCACCACCAGGGCGGTGACGTAGCCGAGCAGGCGCGGGCGCAGCCAGTTGGTGGTGCCGCCTTGCAGGGTGTGTTCGGACTTGTAGCCGACCAGGCCGCGGGCGTAGCCCATTTTGTCCATGATCGAGTCACAGGCGTCGATACAGGCGGCGCAGCCGATGCACTCCATTTGCAGGCCGTCGCGGATGTCGATGCCGGTCGGGCACACCTGCACGCACATATGGCAGTCGATGCAGTCGCCCAGGCCCTTGGCCTTGTGGTCGACTTCCTTCTTGCGCGGGCCGCGGGATTCACCACGGGCCGGGTCGTAGGCGACGGTCAGGGTGTCCTTGTCGAACATCACGCTCTGGAACCGGGCGTACGGGCACATGTGCATGCACACCGCTTCACGCAGCCAGCCGGCGTTGATGTAGGTGGCGCCGGTGAAGAACAGAATCCAGAACAGACTGACACCGCCCAGTTGCAGGGTGAACAGTTCTTCGGCCAGCGGCCGGATCGGCGTGAAGTAGCCGACGAAGGTCAGCCCGGTCAGCAGGCTGATGGCCAGCCACAGGGTGTGCTTGGCCGAACGCCGGGCCAGTTTGTTCAGGCTCCAGGGCGCGGCATCGAGCTTGATGCGCTGGTTGCGCTCACCTTCGGTGACCTTCTCGCACCACATGAAAATCCAGGTCCAGGAACTTTGCGGGCAGGTGTAACCGCACCAGACCCGGCCGGCGAGCACGGTGATGGCAAACAGGCCGAAGGCGCAGATGATCAACAACGCCGAGAGCAGGATGAAGTCCTGCGGCCAGAAGGTGGCGCCGAAGATATGGAACTTGCTGTCGGCCAGGTCCCAAAGCACGGCCTGACGACCGCCCCAGTTCAGCCAGACGGTGCCAAAGAACAGCAAAAACAGAAAACCCGCGCCAGCCAGGCGCAGGTTACGAAACAAGCCGGTGAAACTACGGGTGTGGATCTGTCGGTCACTGCTGGCAGGCTTCTTCTTGAAGGTGGAAGGCTCAGCAATTTCAACGATCTGGACGGGGATTCTATCGCTCATGGTTCGTCGCTCATCAGGCCTCGATCAGGCCAGAGCACTATGGCGCCCCATCTGTTTGCATAACAGGCTCAGGTATCTGGATAAAAACCGTATCAGATTTACCTTGGAAACTCCGCAGGCCTCAGATTATCGAGCCTTGCTCGGTCTCCTTGAGGTGCCTGCGACCATCCACCGCACCCGCTACAGTGAGGGCATCGGCTTCCTGTTCGGTGATTGGCACGCGCTTGCCTTCGAGCTCGGCAACCGACATGCGCAAGGCCTCGTCGGTGACGATTCGCACCTGCGTGGCCTCGCCCTGGATGTGCATGTCATCGCTGATCAGGGTGCAGCGCTGGTTAGTGGTGTCGATTTCAATAGGCATGGCTGTGTCCTCTTTACTCGGGTCCTATGTGTGGGACCGCACGGGTGCAGGGGATGCTGGCAGCAACCGATCAGCGGTCGGCAGCGCACTTGCCGCCAGTGGCGTTGTCCATCGATTAATCCCTATTGCATGGACACAGCCCATGGACGCCTGGTGGCATCAAGTCTGGATCACCTTGGTGGCGGAATTTGCCGACATCACCGATGCCAAGCAGCTTACCCAGGTGACCGTGCGCCTGGTCATGGCGGCGCTGCTGGGCGCCATTCTCGGTTTTGAGCGTGAACTCAAGGGCAAGGCCGCCGGGGTGCGCACCCATATGCTGGTGGCCCTCGGCGCGGCGCTGTTCGTGCTGGTGCCGCGCATGGCCGGGGCCGACGATGCAGCGCTGAGCCGGGTGGTGCAGGGCATCGTCGCCGGTATCGGCTTTTTGGGTGCCGGCACCATTCTCAAGGGCCACGACCAGGATGCCGGGCACGTCAAGGGCCTGACCACGGCTGCGGGCTTGTGGATGACCGCGGCGATCGGTGTGGCGGCGGGCATGGGCCGGGAGGCCACGGCGGTGGTCAGCACGGTGCTGGCGTTGCTGGTATTGGGGGTGATGCCGCTGGTGGTCAATCGCTTCGAGAAGGACGACGAGGACGAAAACGAGGAGGGCAGGAAGCACTGAGGGGAGCCTAGGCTCCCCTCAAAGATTGTTGCGTGCTCTTTTTTTGTTATTGGAGGGCGGCCTGTTGTTGTTTTTGGCGACCGTTGCCTCTGTATCTTTGGTGATCCCCATCCGGGATCAAGAGCAAACGTATTTTTTTGAGCGCTGATCTACCTTCATCATTGCTGATCCAACCGTGACCTGCGCTACCTTGGGGTAGTTTTATTGTTCTGTGTCCGGTTGCGGGGCAAGCCCCTGGAAAGCACATCCTCTCCAAAAAAATCTGTTAGCTGCGCCTCTGTCGTGTTGTTCTTGTTATGTCAGAGTCGTTTCGTCTTATTTTTATTGGGTGTGTCGCACTTTTTATTGTTCTTGTACCTGAGATATAGCAGGTGCCGTGCCAACTTTTTAAAACCCAATAAAATCAATGGCTTGAAGATTTTACGGAAAAATCTCCTCGGGAAATTCTGTCGATTTGTTTCCGTGTTACCCGGAATTTCCCTGAAAAGTGCGGGGGCGGTAACACCCGCACGCAGATCAGCCTGTTACCGCTTGTGATTACTGTGCCTGACGGGCGCGAGCCACCCGCGAGCCGCTGGCGCGGCCCAGTACTTCACTGATACGCAAGCCCGCGGCAATCAAGCGCTGCAGGTCGATACCGGTGTCGATACCGAGGCCCTGGAGCATGTACAGCACGTCTTCGCTGGCAACGTTACCGCTGGCGCCTTTGGCATAGGGGCAGCCGCCGAGGCCCGCAACAGAGCTGTCGAACACACTGATGCCTTCAAGCAGGCTGGCATAGACGTTGGCCAGGGCCTGGCCGTAGGTGTCATGAAAGTGTCCGGCCAGCTGGGCGCGTGGCACCTGGGCGCCGACCACTTCGAACAGGCGCCGGGTTGCCCCGGGGGTGCCGGTGCCGATGGTGTCGCCCAGCGACACTTCATAGCAGCCCATGTCGAACAGCTCGCGGGCCACCGGGGCCACCTGCTCGGCGCTGACCTTGCCTTCATAGGGGCAACCCAGCACGCACGAGACATAACCGCGCACCCGCACCCCGTGCTGACGCGCCGCTTCGATGATCGGCACGAAGCGCTGCAGGCTGTCGCTGATCGAGCAGTTGATGTTGCGCTGGGAGAACGCCTCGGAGGCGGCGGCAAAGACGGCCACTTCCTTGACCCCGGCCGCCAGGGCATCTTCGAAACCGCGCAGGTTCGGCGCCAGCGCGGCGTAGGTCACCCCGTTGCGCTGCTGGATATTGGCAAACACCTCGGCGGAGCCGGCCATCTGCGGTACCCACTTGGGGGAAACGAAGCTGCCCACTTCTATATAAGAAAGGCCTGCTGCACTCAGGTCATCGACCAGGCGAACCTTGTCGGCCACGCTGATGGGCTGGGCTTCGTTTTGCAGGCCGTCGCGCGGGCCGACTTCGACCAGGCGGACTTTTTCAGGCAATGACATGGGCAGGGTTCCTCAGGGCTCAATGGCTGTTTTTCTGGTTGTTCAAGGTCGCGGCCAGGGCTTGCTCGCAGCGCTCTTCGGCAGTGTCCAGCTCCAGTTGCATCTGCTGGATGTCGAGCAGTTGCTGTTCAAGCTGGGCGCGGCGTTCGGCGATCTTCGCCAGCATGCTGTGCAGTTGCTTGAGGTTGCCGCTGGACGGGTCATACAGCTCGATCAGTTCACGGCACTCGGCCAGGGAAAAACCAATGCGCTTGCCGCGCAGGATCAGCTTCAGGCTGACCTTGTCGCGAGCCGAATAGACCCGCTCCAGGCCGCGACGCTCCGGGCTGAGCAGGCCCTGTTCTTCATAGAAGCGAATGGCCCGGGTGGTGATGTCCAGCTCGCGGGACAGGTCGGAGATGCTGTAGGTCTGGCTGCTCATTGCTTGGCTCGGGAAAAGGGCATGGAGCTAAGCTAATTGCAGGTTGACGTATACGTCAAGCAAGGATTGCTGGGGCTTGCCCCGCCATAGCTCCCTACACCTCAGCCATGGCCGCCCGCTCATCCTGCGCCACCACACCCTGACACAGCTCGATGATCTGTTCGCGCATCCAGCGGTTGGCCGGGTCCTGGTCGGTGCTTTCGTGCCAGTACAGGTGGGTTTCCAGCGGCGGCACGTCCACCGGCAGGCTGACATGGTTGAGCTGGTGGCGGCGGGCGAAGCGCTCCGGCACGGTCATGACCATGTCGGTCTGCTGCAGTACTTGCGAGGCCATCAGGTAATGCTGGGAGCGCAGGGCGATCTTGCGCTGCACGCCCATCTTGCCCAGGGCCAGGTCGACATAGCCCAGGCCATTGCGGCGGCTGGAGATATGGATGTGGGTCATGCCCAGGTAGTCGTCGAGGCTGAGCTTGTCCTTGAACAGCGGGTGGCCCTGGCGCATGGCGCACACATAGCGGTCTTGCATCAGCTTGACGTGGCGCACTTGCGGGTCGGTGTTGAGCGGCGCATCGACGGCAAAGTCCAGGCGCCCGGCGGCCAGTTCCTTGGTGGTTTCCCGGCGCTTGCACAAGAAGCTTTCAATCACCACCGCCGGGGCCAAGCGCCGCAGGCGCTGGAACAGCAGCGGCAGGATCACCGCCTCGGTGAGGTCGGTCATGCTGATGCGAAAGGTCTTGTTGGCCTGCAGCGGGTTGAAGATGCGGCTCTCTTGCACCGACACGCGCAGCAGCGACAGGGCATTGCGCACCGGGCCGATGATGTTCTGCGCCATAGGCGTGGGCACCATGCCCTGGGCGGTGCGCACGAACAGCGGGTCGTTGAAGGTTTCGCGCAGGCGCGCCAGGGCGTTGGACACTGCCGGCTGGGTAATGCCGACGATCTGCCCGGCCCGGGTCAGGTTGGCTTCGGTGTAGATGGCATCGAAGACGATGAACAGATTCAGGTCGACCTTGCTCAGGTTCATGGGCGCTGCTCTTGTTGGTGTTATCCGTGGATCATATATCGGTTATGAATGTTTATACACGCCGAGAATAGACTAGGTGGATTTTACCGGCTGATCTAGGATCGATAACAGATCCCTTTTCCACTGAAGGTACTGCCCATGGATTTCGCCTATTCACCCAAGGTCCAGGCGCTGCGTGAACGTGTCACGGCGTTCATGGATGCCTATGTCTATCCCGCCGAAGCGGTGTTCGAGCGCCAGGTTGCCGAAGGCGATCGCTGGCAGCCGACCGCGATCATGGAAGAGCTCAAGGCCAAGGCCAAGGCCGAGGGTTTGTGGAACCTGTTTTTGCCGGAGTCGGAGCTGGGCGCGGGCCTGACCAACCTCGAATATGCCCCCCTGGCCGAGATCATGGGCCGCTCGTTGCTCGGCCCCGAGCCGTTCAACTGCTCGGCGCCGGACACCGGCAACATGGAAGTGCTGGTGCGCTACGCCAACGAAGAGCAGAAGCGCCAGTGGCTCGAACCGTTGCTGCGCGGTGACATCCGCTCGGCATTCGCCATGACCGAGCCGGACGTGGCCTCGTCCGACGCCACCAACATGGCCGCCCGCGCCGTGCGTGACGGTGACGAGTGGGTGATCAACGGCCGCAAGTGGTGGACCTCCGGCGCCTGCGACCCGCGCTGCAAGATCATGATCTTCATGGGCCTGAGCAACCCGGAAGGCCCGCGGCACCAGCAGCACTCGATGATCCTCGTGCCTACCGATACCCCCGGGGTAAAGATCGTCCGGCCGCTGCCGGTGTTCGGCTACGACGACGCGCCCCATGGCCACGCCGAAGTGCTGTTCGAGAACGTGCGCGTGCCTTACGAGAACGTGCTGCTCGGCGAGGGCCGCGGTTTCGAGATCGCCCAGGGGCGCCTGGGCCCGGGGCGCATCCACCACTGCATGCGTTCGATCGGCATGGCCGAGCGGGCCCTTGAGCTGATGTGCAAGCGCTCGGTGGAACGTACCGCCTTCGGCCGGCCTCTGGCGCGCCTGGGGGGCAACGTCGACAAGATTGCCGATTCGCGGATGGAAATCGACATGGCCCGGCTGCTGACCCTCAAGGCTGCCTACATGATGGACACCGTCGGTAACAAGGTCGCTCGCAGCGAAATCGCCCAGATCAAGGTGGTGGCGCCGAACGTGGCGCTGAAGGTTATCGACCGGGCGATCCAGATCCACGGCGGCGCCGGTGTCTCGGGCGACTTCCCGCTGGCCTACATGTACGCCATGCAGCGCACCCTGCGCCTGGCCGACGGCCCGGACGAAGTGCACCGCGCGGCGATCGGCAAGTACGAGATCGGCAAGTACGTGCCCAAGGAAATGCTCCGTAGCAGTCATTGATGCTTGCCGTGCAAGTCCGCCTCCTTGTCGGCGGCGGGCTTGCCCTGTGCACGGGTCGAGAACAGTGAAACCAGCACGCCACCGCTGAGCAGGGCAATGGTCACCGCCAGTGACAGCATCGGCGGCACGGCGCCAATCAGGCCGTGGTAGAAGATCTTGCCGCCAATGAACACCAGCACCAGCGCCAGCGCGTACTTGAGGTAGATGAAGCGGTGCATCAGCGCCGCCAGGGCAAAGTACAGCGCCCTTAACCCGAGAATCGCGAAGATGTTCGAGGTGTAGACAATGAACGGATCCTGGGTGATGGCAAAGATTGCCGGCACGCTGTCGACGGCGAACACCAGGTCGGCCAGCTCGATCAGCACCAGGGCCAGGAACAACGGCGTGGCATAGCGCAGTGCCTTGCTCTGCCCGGGCGGGGTGATGTGCACGAAAAAGCGCGGGCCGTGGATCTCGTCGGTTACCCGCATATGACGCCGGACGAACTTCAGCACCGGGTTGTTGGCCAGGTCCGGGTGGGAATCTTCGCTGGAGAACAGCATCTTTACCCCGGTGAACAGCAGGAAGGCGCCGAACACGTAGAGGATCCACTCGAACTCCTGCACCAGCGCACTGCCCAGGCCGATCATGATCGCCCGCAGCACCACCACGCCGAGAATCCCCCAGAACAGCACCCGGTGCTGATAGCGGCGAGGGATGGCGAAGAAGCTGAAGATCATCGCCATGACGAACACGTTGTCCATCGACAACGACTGCTCGATGAGAAAGCCGGTGTAGAACTCCAGGGCCTTCTGCGCGCCCAGCTCGAACCACACCCACACGCCGAATAGCACTCCGACGCTGAAATAGCCGCCATACAGCAGCAGGCTCTCGCGCATTTCGATTTCGTGCAGCTTGCGGTGCAGCACGCCCAGGTCCAGTACCAGCAGGGTCAGGACGATGCCGAGAAAGGCCAGCCAGAACCACAGGCTGGTGCCGAGGAAGTCGTTGTCGAGAAATACCTGTAGAGCTGCCATGAGCCCCTCCTTAATGTCGACGTTGCTGAGCAACAGTGACTCCGACATGGCGGCTTGGCAGCCGTCAGAGGGGCCCGGCGTCACTAAGGACAAGCCTAGACCCGGAGAACCAGGGCGCCCAATCGAGGCTGTAACAATTGATTGCCCCGCCTGGCAGGCAGTGGCTCAGTAGACCCACACCTCGACCCGCCGATTGCGGATCCGCCCTTGTTCGGCGGTGTTCGCCGCCACTGGCAGTTCGTCACCCAGGCCGATTATTTCGCGCAACTCGACACCACTACGAGCCAGTTCCCGGCGCACTGCCATGGCCCGCAGCCGCGAGAGCAGGGCGGCGCGCTGCGGGTCATCCTTGGCATCACCAAAGCCCACCAGCACCACCCTGTTACTCAGCTTGTGCTGCGCCTGCAGGTACTGGACTACCCGCTGCACATCGCGCAGGGCCTTGTTGTCGAGGCTGGCGTTACCCTCCTGGAAGCGAAAGTTGACCGACAGGCGCCGGGCATCATTGGCAAGGCCCAGGTAGCGGCGCGGCATGTCGGTACGGGGCTGAACCTTGATGCTCTGCACCTGCTGGCCGACGAAGCCGCTGCCGGTGACGATGGCCTGGCCCTGGGGGCTTTGGGCGAACTCGACCAAGGCGCGGGCCAGGGGGTTGGCCTGGCCGGGGGGCAAGTAAAAGAACAACCGGCGCGACAGCGGATAGTCTTCGCTGGCCACCAGCGCCGCTGTCGGCAGCATGGCCCGGGACTCACCGTCGGCAATCGCCACGACCTTGGCGCCGTGC
The DNA here is from genome assembly GCF_024749345.1 of Pseudomonas sp. B21-009. NCBI lineage: Bacteria > Pseudomonadati > Pseudomonadota > Gammaproteobacteria > Pseudomonadales > Pseudomonadaceae > Pseudomonas > Pseudomonas sp. B21-009. Next base: position 2,050,944 of record NZ_CP087199.1, read on the forward strand.
ACCGTGGCCAGGCTGCTGAAGCCGATGGCCTGGCGATCGCCGAGCACCTGGCTGGCCAGTTGCTCCGCCGATTCGAAACGTTTGGTGTGGTCGGCCAGGGCTTGCCGTGCCGGGTCGAGGACCAGCGCTTTGAAGGTCTCGAAGGTGCCGGAGCGGTCATCGCGGGCGTACAGGTTGATCGGGCCGCTGCCGATGCCCAGTTGCTCCCAGCGGTCGATCTGCCCGCAGAAGATCTGCGCCAGCTGGGTGGTGGTCAATTGCGGCAGCGGGTTGTCGGGGTGGACGATCACCGCGACGCCGTCCAGGGCAATGATCTGCTCGGCGGCGGCACTATTAAGGTCGCCCAGCGCTTGCAGCTCGTTCAGTTCGGCTGGCTTGATCGGACGTGAGGAAGCCGCCAGCTCCGCTTGGCCGGATTTGAGTGCAGTGAAGCCAGTACTGGAACCGTGGGCGGCGACGTCGATGCGCAAGGCCTGGCCGTTGCTGTCCAGGGCACGGACCTGAAGCTCGTTGGCGGCGTCGCTGCTGACGATGCTGATGGCGCTGGCGCCTTGCTGCGCGAGCAAACCTGAGACCAGCGCCGGTGCCAGCGCGGCGCCGATGGTGTTGGAACCCTGAATACGCAATTGCGCCTGCGGGTCAGCGGCGCCAATCAGCGGGAGCAGGCAAAGCACAAGCAGGGAGAGGTGGCGCAACATGCCGTCTGGCACTCATGGGCAAAGGGTGTGCCGGGAGATTAAGACAGACATGTGACCGGGGGATGACAGGCTGTGGCAGGAGCGGGCTTGCCCCGCGATAGTATGCTGTCTGCCAGATCGCATCGCGGGGCAAGCCCGCTCCTACAAAGCCTGTGGGAGCGTTTATCAGTTCAATTCAAGCCAGATCGGCGCATGGTCCGAAGGCTTTTCCATGGCGCGCAGGTCATAGTCGACGCCGGCGTCCTTGATCCGCGGCAGCAGCGCCTGGGAGGCCATGATCAGGTCGATGCGCAGGCCGCGCTTGGGTTCGTCTTCAAAGCCGCGGCTGCGGTAGTCGAACCAGCTGAAACGGTCGGCGACTTCCGGGTGCAGGTGACGGAAGCTGTCGACCAGGCCCCAGTTTTTCAGGCGTGCCATCCACTCGCGCTCTTCCGGCAGGAAGCTGCATTTGCCGGTCTTCAGCCAGCGCTTGGCGTTGTCGGCGCCGATGCCGATGTCGCAGTCTTCTGGCGAAATGTTTACATCACCCATTACCAGCAACGGCTGGTCGTTCTGGAACTGGGTTTCCAGCAGTGCCTGCAGATCGCTGTAGAAACGCTGCTTGGCCGGGAACTTGGTCGGGTGGTCGCGGCTTTCGCCCTGTGGGAAGTAGCCGTTCATGATGGTGATCGGCGTGCCATCGGTATCGGCGAAGGTGCCCCAGATGAAGCGCCGTTGGGCGTCTTCTTCATCGCTGCTGAAGCCCTTGTGCAGGCTCAGTGGCGCCTGGCGCGAGAGCAGGGCGACGCCGTAGTGGCCCTTCTGGCCATGAAAGTGCACGTGATAACCCAGGGCCTGGACGTCGGCGAGCGGGAACTGCTCGTCGCTGACCTTGGTTTCCTGCAGGCCGATGACGTCGGGCTGGTGCTTTTCGATCAACGCCGCCAACTGGTGGGGCCGGGCGCGCAGGCCATTGATGTTGAACGAGACGATCTTCATGGGCAGCACAATCCTGGTAAAACCCAGGATGCTAGCCGACATCGGCGGCGCCGGCCAGCGTGGCGAGCCACTCGATAGGTTGCTAACCTGTGCCACGAGGTGAACGTTGGCACCGCGAACACCTCAAAGGCAATGAATGCCCATTTCCGGAGGTTTGCCAGCATGCCCGAATCGACTGCCGCACCGGCTGAAGTCCGTCTGCTCGATGGCGGCTACAGCCGCGAGGCGCGCTCCCTGCTGTATCACGCCTATCGCCACGAACCGACCTTTGCCTTTCTGTTCGAGGCCCGGCGTCCGGGGTTCGACCAGCGCATACGCGCCACGGTGCGCGAGCTGGTCAACCAGCATTTTCTCCAGGACCTGCCCGCCATCGGCCTGCTGGTCGAAGACCGGCTGGTCGGCATCGCCCTGATCGCCCCGCCGCAGCGACGCCTGGGCATCACCGAAAGCTGGGCCTGGCGCATGCGCATGGTGCTCAGCACCGGCTTTCGCTGCACCCGCCGCTATTTGGACTACCAGGCCGCACTGATGGCCTGTCTGCCCAGTGATGCGGTGCATGTGTTGCCACTGTTGGGGATCCATCCGCAGTTTCAGGGCAAGCACTACGGCGAACAATTGTTACAGGCTGTGCACGATTGGTGTGCCGTGGATGAGCATTCCGAGGGGGTGGTGCTGGACACCGGCAACGAGCACTACCTGGCGTTCTATCATCGACAGGGCTATCAGGAAATTGGTGAGATCGCTGTAGGACCGGTCCACGAACACGTGTTCTTTCACCCCAATCCGCAGTCGTCGCAACAGGCTTCGGCCTGAATTGCGTAACAGCGAGGAAAACCTCGGGCTCCATGCTGCCGCCAAGCTCTGGTAGCATCCGCGCCTATGACGTATTCAGGACGATTCACCTGCGGTTTGATTCTATGGGTTGCCAGCATCGGCGCGTATGCGCAAAGCGAGCTGGTGGTCCGGGTCAAACCTGCCAATAACGAACTCAAGGCCAATGTCGAAGGCTATATCGGCAGCCTTGGTAAACGCGATGAAGAGGCGCTGCTGCGCTTCAGCCGCGGCGCAGTCGAGCAGGCGCGCAAGGCCTCCCAGGCCCTGGGCTATTACCAGGCGCAGATCGATAGCGAGGTCAAGCCAGCGGCCAAGGCCGACAAGGGCCCGCAACTGGTGTTGAGCATCGATCCCGGCGAGCCGGTGCACTTGCGTGATGTGACCATCCGTATCGACGGCCCGGCCAGCGAGCTCAAGGCCTTTCGCATTCCCGACAGCAAGGCGCTGCGCTCAGGCGCGGTGCTCAACCATGGCCATTACGAAGACGCCAAGCGCCTGATCCAGAACCAGGCCTCGCGCTATGGCTTTTTCAGCGGCCATTTCGTTCGCCAGCGCCTGGCGGTCGATCCCCAGGCCGGTGTCGCCGACATCGAGCTGATCTACGCCAGCGGCCCGCGCTACCGCCTGGGCAAGGTCAGCTTCGCCGGCGATACACCGCTCGATGAAGACCTGCTGCAACGCATGGTGCCGTTCAAGGCCGACACCCCCTACGATTCCGAGCTGATCGCCGAGCTCAACAACGCCCTGCAATCGAGCGGCTACTTCGAAGGCGTACGGGTCGATGCCGCGCCCACTGCCGCGGTCGAGCAGAGCATCCCGGTGGCTGTCCAACTCGACACCCGCAAGCCACGGACCATGGGCCTGGGCCTGGGTTTTTCGACCGACGTCGGGCCGCGCGGCAAGGCCAACTGGACCCGCCACTGGGTCAACCCGCAAGGCCATAGTTATGGCTGGGAGACCGAGCTGTCGGCGCCGCGGCAGAACGTCGGCCTGTGGTACGACATTCCGCTCGACCCGCCGCTGACCGACAAACTGCGTTTTGCCGGCGGCTACCAGAATGAAGAAATCGCCGGCACCGACACCGTGAGCAAGCTGCTCACGGTCGGCCCGGAATGGCACAGCAAACTGCCCAGCGGCTGGCAGCGGGTCATTTCGCTCAAGTACCAGCGCGAAGAGTACAAGCTCGGTGACGACTCGGGCCTGAGCAACCTGCTGATGCCCGGCATCAGCTATTCCTACCTGCGCAGTGACAACCGTATCGACCCGCACAACGGGTACCGCTTGCAGTTCGATGTACAGGCAGCCAAGGAGGGGCTGGTGTCCGACACCAACCTGCTGCACGCCAATGTGTTGCTCAAGGGCCTGACCACCCTCGGCCAGAACCATCGCTTCCTCGGCCGTGTGCAGTTCGGCGGTAGCGCCACCAACAGCTACAAGAATTCCGTTCCGCCGTCGCTGCGCTTCTTCGCCGGTGGTGACCAGAGCGTGCGGGGCTACGATTATCAGACCCTGTCGCCAAAGAACTCCGATGGCGATCGCATCGGCGGCCGTTACCTGGTGGCCGCCAGCGCCGAGTACCAGTATTCGGTTGCCGAGAAATGGCGGGTGGCGACCTTCGTCGACCAGGGCAACTCATTCAACAATCTGGAGCTTCCCAGTCTCAAGACCGGTGTCGGTATCGGTGTGCGCTGGGTGTCTCCGGTCGGGCCGCTGCGTCTGGATCTGGCCCGCGCGCTGGACGACGACGGCGGTTTGCGTTTGCACTTCTCCATGGGGCCGGAACTGTGAGTCGGGTTATCAAATTCATCGTTCTTGGCCTGCTGGCCTTGCTGCTGTTGCTGGTGCTGGGTGTCGGCCTGGTGCTCGGTACTCAGGCCGGCAGCCGCTGGGCACTGGGGCTGGTGCCGGGGCTGCAACTGGATAACTTTCAGGGCCGCCTGGCCGGGCAGTGGCAGGCCGAGCGCTTGCTGTGGGAACAAGGCGGCGATCGCGTCGAGCTGGTCGCGCCGGCATTGGCCTGGTCGCCGGCCTGCCTGCTGCGTATGACCCTGTGCATCGAGCGGCTGGAAACCGATCAGGTCAACCTGGCCTTTACTCCCGGCGAGCCGAAGCCCGACAGCGGGCCGTTGCAACTGCCGCAACTCAAGCTGCCGCTGGCCATTGAGCTTGGCAGTGTGCGCATCGGCCAGCTACGCCTGGATGGCAACGAACAGCTCAGCCAGTTGCAACTGGCCGCGCACTGGACCACCGGCGGGCTACAGATCGACAGCCTGCAACTGCAACGCGATGATCTCAAGCTGAACCTGCAGGGCCTGCTCAAGCCCGAAGCCGATTGGCCGTTGCAGGCCCAGGGGCAACTGCAGTTGCCCAGTGTCGACGGGCAACCCTGGCAACTGGCGTTGCAGGTCGACGGCGACCTGCAGAAAACCCTCAAGCTCACGGCTGACAGCAGCGGTTATCTGCAAGCGCGCCTGAGCGGCGAGCTGCAGGCACTGGCGCAGAATCTGCCAGCGCAACTGCAGATCAGCAGCGAGGCGTTCAAACCTTCGGCCGCGCTGCCCGACACCTTGCAACTGAACCAGTTGCAACTGAGCGCCAAGGGCAACCTGCAAAACGGCTATCAACTGCTCGGTTCAGCCAGCCTGCCTGCCGAACAGGGCCCGGTGGCGCTCAAGCTGCAAGGCCGGGTTGATGCCAAGGGTGCAGAAGTCAGCGCCCTGGACCTCAGTGCCAGCGCCGAGCAGGCGCTCAAGCTCAAGGCCAAGGCCGACTGGCAGCAAGGCCTGAGCGCAGACGCCAGCATCGACTGGCTGGATTTTCCCTGGCTGCGCCTGTATCCCATGAACCCGGCACCGGAGGTTTCCCTGCGCCGCTTCACCGGCCAGGTGCAATACCGCGATGGCAACTACCAGGGCGAATTCAACGGCGACCTGGACGGCCCGGCAGGCACCTTCAGCCTCAGTAGCCCGTTCAAGGGCGACCTCAAGCAAGTCAGCCTGGCGCAGCTTCAGCTGAGCGCGGGCCAAGGCAAGGCCACCGGCAGTGTCGGCGTGCAGTTTGCCGATGGCGTGGCCTGGGATGCCGCGCTGGAGCTGTCGGCGCTGAACCCGGCGTACTGGCTGGCCGAGTTGCCCGGCACCCTGGCTGGCCCCTTGCGCAGCAAGGGCGAGATGAAAAACGGCGAGTTGCGTCTGGATGCCGAGCTTGACCTCAAGGGTCGACTGCGTGGCCAGCCCGCTGTGCTCAAAGCGCTGGCGCAAGGGGCAGGGCAGCAATGGACCCTGGGCACCCTGGACATCCGCCTGGGCGACAACCACATCAATGGCAGTGGCAGCCTGCAACAGCGTCTGGCCGGTCAGATCGATATCAACCTGCCACGCCTGGGCCAGCTCTGGCCGCAGCTGCAAGGCCAGGTCAAGGGCCGCCTGGAGGTTGCCGGTACCTTGCAGGCCCCCCAAGGCAGCTTCGTTCTGCAGGGCCAGCAACTGGCCCAGGCTGACAATCGCGTGCAGCGCCTGAGCCTGGATGCACGCCTGGACAACGCCCAACGTGCACTCATCGACCTTGAGGCCGGCAGTATTCGCCTGGGCGATACCAGCCTGGGGATGCTCACGGCCAAGGGCAGCGGTGATGTTCGTCAGCAAAAGCTGCAACTGGCCCTGGACGGGCCGCAGCTCAAGCTTGACCTGGGCCTGGATGGGCAACTGGACAAGGGCAACTGGCGCGGGCGCCTGGCAAGCGGCGAAATCCAGGCCGGTGGCCAGGACTGGCGCCTGCAGGCGCCGGCAAAACTGCAGCGCCTGGCCAGCGGCCAGGTGGAGTTCGGCGCCCATTGCTGGCGTTCCGGCCAGGCCAGCCTGTGCGGCGAAGACCAGCGCCTGGCGCCCGAGCCACGCCTGCGCTATCACCTCAAGCAGTTCCCGCTGCAGAGCCTGGCGCAGTGGCTGCCCAAGGATTTTGCCTGGCAGGGCCTGCTCAATGCCGACATCAACCTCGATGTGCCGGCCAGCGGGCCCAAGGGCACCATCCTCATCGATGCCAGCGGCGGCACCTTGCGCGTGCGTGAAAAGGACCAATGGCTGGACTTCCCCTACCAGACCCTGCGCCTGCAAAGCACCCTGGGCCCGCGGCGCATCGATACCCGCCTGGACTTTCACGGTGACAAGCTCGGCGAGCTGGCGGTCAATACCCGGCTTGACCCGTTGGCAAAGAACAAACCGTTGAGCGGTGACTTCCGCCTCAGCGGCCTGGACCTGGCCATCGGCCGTCCGTTTGCGCCGATGGTCGAGCGTTTGAATGGCCAGCTCAATGGCAGCGGGCGCCTGTCTGGCACTTTGCTGGCGCCTCAGGTCAATGGCAGCCTGAACCTTGTACATGGCGAAATCAGCGGTGCCGAGCTGCCGATCAGCCTTCAGGACCTGCAACTGCAAGCGTTGATCGCCGGCGAACAGGTCCAGCTCAACGGCAGCTGGAAAAGCGGCGAAAGCGGCCAGGGCAGCCTGAACGGGCAGATCGGCTGGGGCCAGGCCCTGGCTGTAAACCTGGCGCTGCAGGGCCAGCGCCTGCCGGTCAACGTCGAACCCTATGCGGCCCTCGAAGTGGCCCCGGACCTGAAAATCAGCCTGATTGACGACAAGCTTGCGGTGACTGGCAAGGTGCTGGTGCCCAAGGGCAAGATCACCGTGCGTGAACTGCCGCCGTCGACGGTCAAGGTCTCCGATGACACGGTGATCCTCGGTCACCAGACCGAGGAGGGCAAAGCACCGATGGCCATGGCCATGGATATCGACGTGCAGGTGGGCCAGGACAAGCTCTCGTTCAGCGGCTTTGGCCTTACCGCCAACCTGCTCGGGCACGTGCATATCGGCGACAACCTCGATACCCGCGGTGAACTGAGCCTGGCCGATGGTCGCTACCGTGCCTATGGCCAGCGCCTGACCATCCGCCGTGCGCGCTTGCTGTTTGCCGGCCCTATCGATCAGCCGTACCTGGACATCGAGGCAATTCGCAAGACCGATGACGTGATTGCCGGCATCCGCTTGAGCGGCAGCGCCGAGCAGCCCACCACCCAGGTGTTCTCGGAGCCGGCCATGAGCCAGGAGCAGGCCTTGTCCTACCTGGTGCTCGGCCGGCCGCTGGGCACCACTGGCGAAGATAACAACATGCTCGCCGAAGCGGCGCTCGGCCTGGGCCTGGCGGGCAGTGCCGGGATCACCGGCAGCCTGGCCTCGAGCCTGGGCATCGATGACTTCCAGCTCGACACCCAGGGTAGCGGTAACAACACGGCGGTGGTCGCCAGCGGTAACCTGACCGAGCGCTTGAGCCTGCGTTACGGGGTGGGTGTGTTCGAGCCGGCCAACACCATCGCCTTGCGCTACAAGCTCAGCAAGAAGGTTTACCTGGAGGCGGCCAGTGGCCTGGCCAGTTCCCTGGATATTTTTTACAAACGTGATTTCTAGAGGCGCCAATGATCAGCGCACGGTCGCCGCTGCGATGAACTCGTTGCTGTCGATCGTGGGTTGGGCCGGTGTGGACACCCGCTGCGGAGTGATCAGGCTGGTGTACTCCTCGATCAGCCGGTTCAACGCTTCCGGTGGCTCACAGGCCTGGAACTGCATGCGGATCTGTACTTCATCGGGGTCGCGTGCGGCATCGCCGTTGCGTTTGCCCTGGCTGCCGACCGTCACATAGAAGCGTTCGCGCTGCAGGTTTTCACTGGCATCGGTGGTCTCGGTGTTTTGAATCCGTACCGACAGGTCGACCTGCATGCGCTCCAGTGCCAGCCCGCGCGGCGACACCAGCGCGATCAGCGGGATCTGCATGGTGTGCTGGTCATCCATTGCCACTTCGACCATCTTGGCTTTCATCGGCGCGCCAAGCGTCTCGGCGTCGTAGTCGAAAAACTGGTCGAACAGCTTGATGTACTGCTGGGCAATCAGGTGGTTTGTGGCCGCAGCGGCTTCCTGCAGGCCGCGGGTAATATCACAGAGGTCGCTGGCGGTAATGGGGGCGTTCACTGCCGAGGTTTGGTCCAATCGTTCCCACTCCTTGTGCTCGTCAGCAGGCCTCTCGAGCATGAGAGGCCTGGGTTTTTATTTATGCTGCACGATCAGATGGCTGTTTCTTTGCGGCTTTCCTGTTCGTCAGGCATCGGCAGTGCCGAAACCGGCATCGCATCGAGGTTTTGCGCGGTGGCATCGGCCATGACCACAGGCTTGGTCGCAGCGTCGGTGAGAAAGTCGATGACCCGCATCAGCGCCTCGGGTGGGTCCTGGCGGCGTACCTTGGTGTTGAAGGCGTAACGTGCACGGGTATCGGTTTTGCGCGTTTGAGTGGATTTGTGGCTGACCTGGCCTTTGACATTGAGCCTGAATTTGCCCCAGCCCAGCGACGCGCCGAAACTTGCCTCTTTGCCGCTCTCTTCGGTGCTTTCGGCTTGCTGGCTGATGGTCAGTTCGAATTCGATGTTGCCTTCTTCGATGACGATGTTGGGGTGAGTGACCGCTGCCAGCAGCGGGATCTGCATCTTCTTCGAGACAGTTCCCTTGTACACCCCTTGTTCATCGGTGATGGTTTCGTCGTAGTCGAATTGAATGGCGACGGCTTTGCCATTCTGGATGCACACGCCCATAAGAAAGTCGGCGTACGACTTGCTTGCCGAAATCTGTGCCTGGATCATCGCCTGCAGAGGTCCTGAGATCATCCGGTCCAGTGGCAAGGCGTTCATTACCGAGCCGATCAGGCCATTGTCGATTGTTGCCATTAGAGATTTCCTTGTCTTGACTGCACATCATTGTGCGGGGTTGCCTTGAATGCCGGAGTTATCGGCTCAAGTCGATGACGCTTAGCGCGGGCAGGGTTCCTGGCGACGGATATTGCCGATCTGGCGCAGGCTCAAGCCGTACTTGTTGGCGAGCATGCTGCGTGACAGACCGTCGGCGCTTTCCTGCTGGATTTGCTGGTTGCGCAGCTGGCGCAGAAAATGGTCAACCTTGGGGATCTCCAGGGCCATGCCGGCGAAGCGCTTGATCAGCGCATCCAGCGCCGGCGCCGGGAGAATTTCCGCCAGTGCGGTGCGTTCGCGGTGCTTGGGAATGTACTTGGGGCGCCCGCCAAAGGCGCAGGTCAGGTTGTAGGCATTCTCGATGCCCAGGCATTCGATCAGCATCTGCAGCGAGTGGGGCAGTTGTTCGATATCGATACGGTTCAGGTCGCTCAGTTCCATGGTGACTTCCTTGTAGGCGATAGTTCGGCACCTTGATGATCCGTGCCAGGCAGCTAGGGCCATTGCAGGCAGCGTCAATGCGACAAATCGCATCTGTCTGTCGTGGCTTGAGCTGGATTCTCGGCTACTGGGCTGAAGGCGGGCTAGGCAGCAAGTGGGGCGGCAAGGGAGGGCTTTATGTACGCTTTCTGTAGGACGAACCATGCCGATGGGTGGGAAATGAATTGCGACGTAAGCGCAACGCCTTGATTACCGGGTGCCATGGCGATGGTGACCTTCCCAGGTTGAGCCACCCATGCTTACTCGCAAGGGCGTGCCAGCAACAGGCTGACCTGGCCCAGGTAGGGGGTTGGATGGCTGACGCCCTGTTCGGGGAAACTGCGCCAGTCGACCCACACGCACAGGGCGGTCAACGCCTGCGTGCCAGCCTTGCCGATGACCCTGGGGTGAAAGTCGCGGCGATAGCGCACCTGCGTCTGCTTCAACGGTCGTGCCTGATCGGCGCTGGCCAGGGTGCTGGCTACCAGTGCCGGAATTTGTGCCTGGGGCACATCGAAATGCTCGGTGTGCGGGTTGCTGTGCAGATGCCCGGCCTGTCGGCTGCGTTGCCAGAGTTGTTGCCACTGGCTACTGCCGGCGCTGTGCGCCAATTGTGCAGCCAGTTCCAGCAGCAAAGCCTGAGGTTGGGATTCGGTGGGCAGGGCATGGGCATTGAGGGGGCCGAGCAGCGCCAGGCTGAGCAGCAGGGTTCGCATCGACATGGTGATCCTTGCGTTGGTCTGGGCAGTCGTCCGGGAAGCCATGTTGGCAATGCTGCGGGGCGGGCAGAAGCGGGAAATAGTCCGCTGCCTGCGGGTGACGTTGTATCATGCGCTCGGCCCGCTTCGGGGCTTTTCGCCGATGTCGCAAGGAACTACCCATGACTCAAGGTCAACGCCTGAAATACTCCATCCTGATCTCCCTGCTGGTGCTGGGGATCATGCTCGGACTGTCCTACCTGCAAAAGCAGGGCACCATCAGCGAGCAAGTGTTCCAGTACATCGCCATTGCCGTGGCGGTGGTTGTGGTGGTGGTCAACGGCATCATGCGCCGTAAGGTCAAGCCCTGAGGCGGTAAGCGCGGCCGGCTGCGCGCCGGCCGGTCGCTCAACGGCAGGTGGCTTGCTCCAGTACCGCGCGGGCCTGGGGGTTGAGGCTGTAGCACTTGTCGTTGCCCAGGCTGATCACGCCTTCGGCGCACAAACGCTTGAGCACTTCGCGAACGCTGAGGAACGACAGCGGAATATCCAGCTGTTCGAGCTGGCTGTGGACCCCGCGCACGCCGATACTGCGGCCATCGCGATCGGCCATGTGCAGGGCATCGATGACCTTCAGGCGGATCAGGCTGGTACGCAGGCCAAAGGCCTTGAGCAGCTCGCGGATGTGTTCATTGCCAGGGCGCTCGTGCTCGCCGGCTTCGGTTCTTGCAGTCACCGGTTGGCTCTTTGTGCGTCCAGGGCCAGCGGTTAGCGCTGGCTGTGGCTGGTTGTACATGTGAATGCTCCATTTCTTGGCCTGTCCAGGTAAGCAAAAGTGTTTGCCTACACCTATAAGACGAATGAGCGCGGCAAAACTGCAGTACCTGATGAAAAAAATCTTCAGCCTCACCCTCTAAAGACGTATTGAGCGGCGCAAACCGGTAAATTTATTTGGCGTATTTCGTTCAGTCAGGACGACCTTTCCCCTGATTGAGCTGGAGTGCGCGTGATCAAGCCCTTTCCCTTAGCGACCCTTTGTATGGCCGGGCTGCTTGCCGGCCTGAGCCTGTCCGTCCAGGCGCGTGTGGCGCCGGGTGATGCCAGCGCTGAAATCCGCCGCAGCAGTTACGGCGTGCCGCACATCCTGGCCAGGGACGAGCAGGGCTTGGGGTACGGTATCGGCTATGCCTATGCACAAGACAACCTGTGCCTGCTGGCTAACGAGGTGGTCACCGTCAATGGCGAGCGTTCGCGTTACTTCGGGCCAGAACAGCGCACCTTCGAGCAGCGCGAAAACCTGCCCAGCGACCTGTTTTTCAATTGGCTGAATACACCAACGGCGGTGTTCGGCTTCTGGCAGGCACAACCGCCGGCCATGCGTGCACGGCTCGAAGGCTATGCCAAGGGCTACAACCGCGCGCTGGCCGAGTTCAAGGCCCAGGGGCAGGGCGTGCAGTGCCTGCAGGCCGAATGGCTACGGCCGATCACCACCCTCGACCTGGTCAAGCTGACTCGCCGCTTGCTGGTCGAAGGCGGTGTCGGCCAGTTCGCCGAAGCACTGGCCGGGGCCACACCGCCGAATGTCGTCGCCCAGTTGCGCCCCGACCTGCGCGTTGCCCAGTTGCGCCAGGAGCAGTTTGCTGTCGAGCGCGGCAGCAATGCCGTGGCCATCGGTGCCGAGCGCTCGTTCAACGGTCGCGGCATACTCCTGGCCAACCCGCACTTTCCCTGGGCCGGCGGCATGCGCTTTTATCAGATGCAGCTGACTCTGCCGGGCCAGCTCGATGCCATGGGCGCGGCCCTGCCGGGCTTGCCGCTGATCAATATCGGTTTCAACCAGCACCTGGCCTGGACCCACACGGTCGACACCTCCAAGCACTTCACCCTGTACCGGCTGGAGCTCGACCCCAAGGACCCGACCCGCTACCTGCTCGACGGCAAGTCGCAGGCCTTGACCCAGCAGCGCCTGAACGTGACGGTCAAGGGCGCGGACGGCCAGCTCAAGCCGCTGACCCGTGAGGTCTACAGCTCGGTATTCGGCCCGATCGTGCAATGGCCGGGGCGCCTGGACTGGAACAAGCAGTACGCCTTCAGCCTGCGTGATGCCAACCTCGAAAACACCCGGGTGCTGGCGCAGTGGGATGCGATGAACCGCGCCGACAGCCTGAAAAGCCTGCAAGCTTCGGTGCAGCGCCTGCAGGGCATTCCCTGGGTCAATACCCTGGCGGTGGACGCCAAGGGTCAGGCGCTGTACTTGAATCAGTCGGTGGTGCCGTACGTCGATGCCGCCTTGCTGGCCAGCTGCAGCGACCCGGCCGCCGGGCAGGAGATGATCGTGCTCGACGGTTCGCGCAGTGCCTGCAACTGGAAGGTCGACCCGCGGGCCGCCCAGGCAGGCATCTTCCCCGCGCAACTGCTGCCGAGCCTGAGCCGCAAGGACTTCGTCCAGCATTCCAACGACTCGGCCTGGATGGTCAACCCGGCCACACCGTTGCAGGGCTATTCGCCGCTGGTCAGCCGCGAAGACCAACCCTTGGGCCCGCGCAGCCGCTTTGCCCTGCAGCGCCTGGCGAGCCTGAGCGAGAAGGGCAAGATCAGCCCGGCGGATCTGCAGCAGATGGTCATGGACAACCAGGTGTATGTCGCCGAGCTGGTCATGCCCGACCTGCTCAACTGGTGCGCCGCGCAAGCGGCAGATGCCCAGCTCGGCGCGCTGTGTACCAGCCTCAAGGCCTGGGACCTGCGCGCCAACCTCGACAGTGGCCTTGGCCTGGTGCATTTCCAGAACATCTTGCAGGCCTTGCAGGGGCGCAAGGACATCTGGCGTGTTGGTTTCGACGCCGCCGATCCGCAACACACGCCGCGCGGGCTGGCCGTTGATCGCGCCGAGGTGGCCAGTGCCTTGCGTGAGGCAGCCCTGGCTTCAGTTGCGCAGGTAAGCAAGGCCGGTTTCGCCGAGGACGCGCGCTGGGGGCAGATCCAGCAGGCTGCCGACGGCACACCGATCCACGGTGGGCCGGCAAGCCTTGGCGTGTACAACGCAATCCAGAGCGTACCGGTCGCCGCCGACAAGCGCCTGGTAGTCAGCGGTACCAGCTACCTGCAGCTGGTGACCTTCGATGACCAGGGCCCGCATGCGCTGGGGATGCTGGCGTTCTCCGAGTCCAGCGAAGCGGGTTCGGCCCATGCCAGCGACCAGACCCGCGCGTTCTCGGCCAAGCAGTGGCAGGTGATTCCGTTCACCGAGGCGCAGATCAAGGCCGATCCGCAGTACCGCTTGCAAGTGATTCGCGAGGTTGAAAGCGCGACGGTGGCCACGTCCGCGCCTTGATTCAGTCAACCAGATCCCTGAGCAGCAAACCGAAGGCCAGGTCTACCTGCTCGGGGATCGGTAAATACACCGTGTGTCCATCCCCCGGTGCTACCTCGATTTCGTCACCCTGGCGATTGCGCAACTGATGCAAGTCGAAGTGGTAGTTGCCCTTGGGTGTCATCAGTTCCAGGTGATCACCCACAGCAAAACGGTTCTTCACCCGCACTTCAGCCAGGCCATTGACCCGCTCGCCGCTCAGTTCGCCGACAAACTGCTGGCGTTCGGACACCGAGTTGCCGCGCTGGTAGTTCTGATATTCGTCATGCACGTGCCGGCGCAGGAAACCTTCGGTATAGCCGCGCTGGGCCAGTGACTCGAGGTTGAGCATCAGGTTGCGATCGAACTCACGCCCGGCTGCCGCGTCATCGATGGCCTGGCGGTACACCTGGGCAGTGCGCGCGCAGTAGAAGTGCGACTTGGTCCGGCCCTCGATCTTCAGCGAATGCACGCCCATGCGCGTCAGCCGCTCGACATGTTGCACCGCGCGCAGGTCCTTGGCGTTCATGATGTAGGTGCCGTGCTCGTCTTCGAACGCCGGCATGTCTTCGCCCGGGCGGTTGCTTTCCTGCAGCACGAACACCTGCTCGGTCGGCGTGCCGAGGCCCAGGGTCGGCTGCACTTCGCGAACGATTTCACCGGTGACATTCTCGCTGGCCGCGGTGGCTGTGTATTGCCAGCGGCAGGCGTTGGTGCAACTGCCCTGGTTGGCATCGCGGCGGTTCAGATAACCCGACAGCAGGCAGCGACCGGAGTAGGCCATGCACAGCGCGCCGTGGACGAACACTTCCAGCTCCATCTGCGGCACCTGCTGGCGAATCTCCTCGATCTCTTCCAGCGACAGCTCGCGCGACAGGATTACCCGGGTCAGACCCTGGCTGCGCCAGAACTCGACGCTGGCCCAGTTCACCGTGTTGGCCTGTACCGAGAGGTGAATCGGCATCTGCGGGAAGTGCTGGCGCACCAGCATGATCAGCCCCGGGTCGGACATGATCAGTGCATCCGGGGCCATTTCGATCACTGGCGCCAGGTCCTTGAGGAAGGTCTTGAGCTTGGCGTTGTGCGGGGCAATGTTGACCACCACGTAGAAGCGCTTGCCCTGGGCCTGGGCTTCCTTGATGCCGAGTGCCAGGTTGGCGTGGTCGAATTCGTTGTTGCGCACGCGCAGGCTGTAGCGCGGCTGCCCGGCATACACGGCATCGGCGCCGTAGGCGAAGGCGTAACGCATGTTCTTCAGCGAGCCGGCGGGGGCGAGCAGTTCGGGTTTGGCGAGAAGGGTCATGATCGGGTCGCGGCAAAAGGCGCGGATGCTACGCCGGCTGCAGCTAGTGTTTATTGATCTGCATCAACGGCACTTTTGGCAATGCCCGGCGCACTAATGAAAAGAACGCACAAGGAGCGCACATGAACGAAACCGTCATGCAACACAAGGCGTTACTGGCACTGCTGGTGTTGGTAACCATCGCCTTCATCTGGATTCTCCTGCCGTTCTATGGCGCGGTGTTCTGGGCGGTGATCCTCGGTATCGTCTTCGCCCCGCTGCAACGCCGCCTGCTGGCGCGCCTGGGCTGGCGGCGCAACCTGGCCGCCGGGTTGACCCTGTTCATCTGCCTGGTCATCGCAATTTTGCCGGTGATCATCATCAGTACCCTGCTGGTGCAGGAGGGCGCGGCGCTGTACAAGAACATTGAAAGCGGCGAGCTGGACCTGGCCGGCTACCTCGAGCGCTTCAAGAACATCCTCCCGGCCTTTGTGCAGAATTTCCTCGAGCGCATGGGCATGGGCGACCTGGCCGGCTTGCGCGACAAGATCACCAAGGGTGCCATGCAAGGCAGCCAGTTCTTCGCCACCCAGGCCTTCAGCTTCGGCCAGGGCACCTTCGATTTCCTGGTGAGCTTCGGCATCATGCTTTACCTGCTGTATTTCTTCCTGCGTGACGGCGCCGAGCTGGTGCGCAAGATCCGCACCGCGGTGCCGCTGGCCGAACAGCAAAAGCGCCGCCTGCAACTGAAGTTCAACCGCGTGGTACGCGCCACGGTCAAGGGCAACCTGCTGGTGGCGGTGACCCAGGGCGCCCTGGGCGGGATCATCTTCTGGATTCTCGACATCCCCAGCGCCTTGGTCTGGGGCGTGCTGATGGCTTTTCTGTCACTGTTGCCGGCAGTGGGTGCAGGGATCGTCTGGGCGCCGGTGGCGGTGTACTTCGTCGCCACCGGCGCCTTCTGGCAAGGCGCGGTGCTGGCCGCCTTCGGCGTGTTCGTCATCGGCCTGGTGGACAACGTGCTGCGCCCGATCCTGGTGGGCAAGGACACCAAGATGCCCGATTACCTGATCCTGGTCTCGACCCTTGGTGGCCTGGCAGTGTTCGGCCTCAACGGTTTTGTCATCGGCCCGCTGATCGCCGCGCTGTTCATGTCCAGCTGGGCGATCTTCGTCTCGACCAAACCGCAGGTGCAATTGCCCAGTTAACGGAAGCTGTAGGACACCCCGGTATAGACCCCGAAGCCTTCGCCCGGGGTCGAGCGGGCAATGTCGGTACCGTTGTCGTTGTAGCCGGGGGTGACGGTGGCGGCATAGCGTTTGTTGGTCAGGTTGCGCAGGTCGAGCCAGGCTTGCCAGTCCTGTTTCGGCGAGTTGTAGCCCAGGGTGGCGCCGAGAATGGCATAGGCGTCGGTCGGGTAGCTGTTGGCGTAGTCGACCTGGACCTTGGAGGCCATCTGCGTGTTGATCCCTGCAAACAGGCCGCTGGGCAGGTCGAAGCGTAATTCGGCCTGGTAGTAGTGCATGGGGATGCCCGGCAGGCGGTTGTCGCCGAAGGTATCGTCGTCGCGGTAGTGGAAGTCGCTGAAGGTGTAGGCCTGGCGCAGGCTCAGCGTGCCGACCCCGGCACGCTGCCACAGCAGGCTGTCAAGGCCGGCCTCGATGCCCTGGTGCACGGTCGGGCTGGCGTTGAACTCCTTGGCGGGCTGGCCTGGCACGATCTCCACCGCCAGCAGCTCATGGCGTACGTCCGAGTAATACCAGGCCAGGTCCCAACGGCCGATGGCCGACTCGCCGCGGGCCCCCAGCTCCAGGGTAGTGGCGGTCTGGTTGTGCATTTCAATCGGTTGCGTGTTGCTGGTCGAGCTCCAGATCAGCGACCACGGGTGCGGCGGCTCCACCGAACGGCTGAGGTTGCCATAGACCTGCAACTGCGGGCTGATGTCGTAGCGCAGGCCCAGGCGCGGGGCGTAGTCCCAATCGCTCTGGCTGACCTTGCCGCCATTGTCGGGGTAGGTCACCGCGCTCTCGCGGCGGGTATAGATCGCCGCCAGGCCACTGGTCAGCCACAGGTCGGGGATCAGTTCCAGTTCGTTGCCGACATGCAGGACAGTGTCCGAGCCCTGGTAGGTGAAGTCCCGGGTTTTCGCCCCGAATACGCCATTGACCCGCGAGTATTGCGAAGCGCCGCTGTTGGGCAAGTGCTTGGTGGTGCGCCAGCCGACGGTGGTTTTACTTTCGTGGCCGAACAGCGTGTGGCGGCGCTGATAATTCAGGGTGCCGCTGACGTCGGTGTAGGCGACCTTCAGGCGCATCGGACCTTCGCGCAGGTCCATCGGATAATCGTGATAGACCAGGCCTGCTTCGAGCTGCGAATCGTCATCGAGATAGAAGGTGGTCTTGTTGCCCAGCCAGGTGCTGCCTGGCTGCGGACGGCTGTCGTCGCGGCTCAGGTAGGCCGGGTTGGCCCCGCGCGGATCATGCTTGATCTGCTCCTGGGTCAAGCGCCCGGCCAGGTCATTCTCGGTCTCTCGATAGCGCAGGTAGAAGCGGGTCTCCAGGTTCGGATTGAAGCGGTAGCCGACATTGGCGGCGATGCCCTTGCTGCTGCCGCTGCTGTGCCGCTGGTAGCCGTCGTATTCCGAGTCGGTCAGCGCCACGTAGTAGTCCAGGTCGCCCAGGACCTGGCCGGAGCTGATCTGGCGTTTGGCATAGCCGCGACTGCCGAGCTCGTAGCGCAGTTGCAGCGGTGCGGCGTCGCGGCCGGTGTGGGTGATGTAGTCGATAGCGCCGCCCAGCGCCAACGCGCCGCGGTCGAAGCCGTTGGCACCGCGCAGCACTTCGGCGCGGCTCAGCCACAGTGGTTCGAACAGTTCATAGGGCGTGCCACCCGGGCCGCTCAGCGGCAGGCCGTCGAACATCGTGTACACACCCGAGCCGTGAGCGCCGGGGGCGCGGTTGATACCCGAACCCCGGATCGACAGCTTGATGCCGTCGTTGCCAGCCGACTGGGCGAACACCCCGGGCTGGTAGGCGAGCACATCCTGGTTGCTGGCGACCCGGCCTTGCTCCACCCGTTGCATGTCGATTAGGTTGCTGGCGCCGGGCACCTGCTGCAGGCGTTCGCGAGCATCTTGCAACTCGCTCTGCTCCTGTTCCTGGATCAGCACCTGGCCGAGTTCGATGCTATCGCTGGCCTGCACCGACGCGGCACAGGAGATCAGCAAGGCGAGGGAGGAGCGGGGTAGGGTGGGGTGCATCGATGGGGTTCCAGGACTGAGAGCGGGTATCTGACGTCGCAACTATCAGACGAAGCACAGTCACCGATAGGCAGTGGCATCATCGCGGGGCAGCCCATCCAGTGGGAGCGGCGGTGCGGCGACCCGACTTGCCCCGCGATGAGGGTTTCGGCCTGAAAACAAAACACCCCGCCGAAGCGGGGTGTTTATCAGTGCCTGATCGATCAACCGATCAGTTGCAGGCCTGCATGCTGGACCATGTCCAGCAACGGCTGCGGGTACACGCCCAGGACGAAGGCGAGGATGGCGATGGCCAGCAGCATCACGCCGCCGGTGCGCTGTTCCCAGTTCAGCGGGGCGTCGTGACGACGCAGGTTTGGCTCGATCAGGTACAGGGTGACCATCACGCGCAGGTAGTAGAACACGCCGATGGCACTACCGATCACCAGGGCACCGACCAGCCACCACAGCTGCGACTCGACGCCGGTAGCGATGATGTAGAACTTGCCGATGAAGCCTGCGGTCAGCGGGATACCGGCCAGCGACAGCATCATCACGGTCAGCACCGCGGTCAGGTACGGACGGCGCCAGAACAGGCCGCGGTACTCGTACAGGGCGTCGGCGTCACGGCCGTTGTATGGCGAGGACATCAGGGTGATGACGCCGAAGGCACCGAGGCTGGTGATCACGTAGGTGACCAGGTACACGCCGATGGCTTCGACCGCCAGGCCCTTGCTCGCCACCAGGGCGATCAGCAGGTAACCGAAGTGGGCGATCGAGGAGTAACCGAGCAGGCGCTTGAGGTTGCTCTGGGTCAGCGCCAGCAGGTTACCGATCAGGATCGAGGCCACGGCGATCACCGACAGCACGGTGGTTAGCACGCCGCTGCTGGCCGCAGGGGAGATCATGAACAGGCGTACGACGACGGCGAACACCGCGACCTTGCTGGCGGTGGCCAGGAAGGCGGCGACCGGTGCCGGAGCACCTTCGTAGACGTCCGGGGTCCACAGGTGGAACGGCACCAGCGACAGTTTGAACGCCAGGCCGACCAGCATCATGCCCAGGCCCAGCTGGGCGATCATGCTTGGCATGCTGGTGGCCGCCAGGGCCTTGCCAATGCCGTCGAAGCTCAGGCTGCCAGCGTCGGCATACAACAGCGCCATGCCGAACAGCAAGAAGGCGGAACCTGCGGCCGAGAGCACCATGTACTTGATGCCGGCTTCCAGCGAACGCTTGTTGAAGAAGGCATAGGCGACCAGGCCATAGACCGGTACCGAGAGCAGCTCAAGGCCGATGAACAGGCCAGCCAGGTGCTGCGCGCTGACCAGTACCAGACCGCCCAGGGCGGACATCAGGATCAGCAGGTACAGCTCTTCGCGGTTGCCCGGGTAGCCTTTGCCGCCATCACCCAGGTAGGCGTGGGCGAGGGTGACGCAAGCCAGGGTGGCAACCAGGATCAGCGCCATGTACAGGCAGGCGAAGTTGTCGATGGTCAGCAGCGGGGTGACCGCCAGGGGCGCAACCTTCAGCGCCGGGATGATCGACAGCAGGGCCAGGTTCAGGCCCACGGTCGACAGCAGGAAGGTTTGCGAGTGGTTGCGCCGCCAGGCGATCGCCAGCATCACCACGACCGTGGTGATGGTGGTGATCAGCAGCGGCGCAAGCGCGATAAAGTGTTGAATCGTCAGGTCCATAGCGCTCTTACCGGGCCGAAGCGAGTTGAGTGAAAGCGGAACCCAGCCACTGCTGTACACCACTCATGGTGGCGGCAGAAGTGTCCAGGAACGGCTGTGGGTAGACGCCCAGCAGGATCAGCAGGCCAGCCAGGCCCAGCACCATGATCAGTTCGCGGGTGTCCATGCCAGCCAGGACTTCATCGGATTTGGCCGGGCCGAAGTAGGCGCGGTGAATCATGATCAGCGAGTACACCGAACCGAACACCAGGCCGGAAGTAGCGATCACGGTGACCCACGGCGAAGCGACGAAGCTGCCGATCAGGATCAGGAATTCGCCAACGAAGTTACCGGTGCCTGGCAGGCCCAGGGAGGCGGCGGCGAAGAACAGGCTGATGGCCGGCAGGTAGGCAATGCGGTGCCACAGGCCGCCCATCTGACGCATGTCACGGGTATGCAGGCGCTCGTACAGCTGGCCACTGAGAATAAACAGTGCCGCTGCCGACAGGCCGTGAGCCAGCATCTGGATCACCGCGCCTTGCAGGGCCTGCTGGCTGCCGGAGTAGATACCGATCAGCACGAAGCCCATGTGCGAAACGCTGGAGAAGGCGATCAGGCGCTTGATGTCGGTCTGGGCGAAAGCCAGGAAGGCACCATAGAAAATCCCGATCAGACCCAGGGTCATGGCAATCGGCGCAAACTCGGCCGAAGCGTTCGGGAACAGCGGCAGGGCGAAACGCAGCAGGCCGTAGGCCGCAGTCTTCAGCAAGATACCGGCGAGGTCGACGGAACCTGCGGTCGGTGCCTGGGCGTGAGCGTCAGGCAGCCAGGAGTGGAACGGCACAACCGGCAGCTTGACCGCGAAGGCGATGAAGAAGCCGAGCATCAGCAGGTACTCGGTGCCCGCCGGTAGGTCGGCCTTGAGCAACTGGGTGTAATCGAAGGTGATCACACCGGTGTTGCTGTAGTTGACCAGTACCAGACCAAGGATCGCCACCAGCATGATCAGGCCGCTGGCCTGGGTGAAGATGAAGAACTTGGTGGCGGCGTAGATCCGGGTCTTCTTGCCATCCGAGGAGCTGTGACCCCAGAGCGCGATGAGGAAATACATCGGCACCAGCATCATTTCCCAGAAGAAGAAGAACAGGAACAGGTCCAGGGCCAGGAACACACCGACCACGCCGCCCAGGATCCACATCAGGTTGAGGTGGAAGAAGCCGACGTGGCGAGTGATCTCTTTCCACGAGCACAGTACCGAGAGCACACCGAGCAGGCCGGTGAGCAGGATCATCAGCAGCGACAGGCCATCGAGGGCCAGGTGCAGGCTGATGCCGAAGCGTTCGATCCACAGCACTTTGAATTCGAACGCCCACTCGGGCGCGGCGCCCGGTGCAGGGGCCAGGGTGTAGTCCCCGTTGGCCCACAGCCAGAGGCCGATACCAAGCAGCAGGGACATGGTCAGCAGCGCAATCCAGCGCGGCAGGGTGGCGCCGAAGCGCTCACCCAGCCAGCACAGCAGGCCGCCGATGAAGGGGATCAGGATCAGCCAAGGCAAAATCATGACGGGCTCAATTCCTTTCGCAAAGTCGCAAGGTTCATATCAGACCGCAGCCATAACAACGGCACCGAGGACAAGCACGGCACCTACGGCGATCGAAGCGGTGTACCAGCGCAGCTGACCGGTTTCGGTTTTGCTCATGGCGGCATGACCGCCCTTCGCCATACGCGGAATCAGGCCAATGCTGCGGTCAACCGGATCCTTGCGCAGGATGTGGCTGATCAGCAGGTAAGGTTTGACGAACAGCTTGTCGTAGATCCAGTCGAAGCCCCAGGCGGCGAACCACCAGGCCGACAGCACACGACCGATGCCGCTGTTGGCAATCGCGGTAACCAGGCGACGCTTGCCCAGGAACAGCATCGCCGCCAGCAGGATACCGGCGATGGCGATGGCGCCCGAGGCGATTTCCAGGCTGTGCTTGGCTTCGCCGCCGGCATGGCCGACGCTCTGCGGCAGCACGCCCGCCAGCGGTGGATGAATCCAGGCACCGACGAAGGTCGACAGCACGATCAGCACGCCCAGCGGCAGCCAGTGGGAAATCCCGTGGCCGGCGTGAGCTTCGGTCTTGGCTTCGCCGTGGAAGGCGATGAAGATCAGGCGGAAGGTGTACAGCGAGGTCATGAAGGCACCGACCAGGCCGGCGTACAGCAGACCGTTGTTGCCGCTGGCGAAGGCTTCCCAGAGGATCTCGTCTTTCGAGTAGAAGCCGGCGGTCAGCAGCGGCAGGGCAGCCAGGGCGGCACCACCGACGATGAAGCTGGCGTAGGCCAGTGGCAGTTTCTTCCACAGGCCGCCCATCTTGAAGATGTTCTGCTCGTGGTGGCAGGCAACGATCACCGCACCGGAAGCAAGGAACAGCAGGGCCTTGAAGAAGGCATGGGTCATCAGGTGGAAGATCGCGCCTTCCCAGGCACCAACGCCCAGGGCCAGGAACATGTAGCCGATCTGGCTCATGGTCGAGTAGGCGAGGATGCGCTTGATGTCGGTCTGCACCAGGGCGGCAAAGCCGGCCAGCACCAGGGTCACGCCGCCGACCACACCGACCAGGTGCAGCACGTCAGGGGCCAGGGCGAACAGGCCGTGGGTACGGGCAATCAGGTAAACGCCCGCGGTCACCATGGTTGCCGCGTGGATCAGTGCCGAAACCGGGGTAGGGCCGGCCATCGCGTCGGCAAGCCAGGTCTGCAGCGGCAGCTGGGCCGATTTACCGACCGCGCCACCGAGCAGCATCAGGGTTGCCAGGACCATCCAGAAATCACCCGCCTGGAATTTCTGCGGGGCCAGCACCAGCAGTTCCTGAACGTTCAGGGTGCCCAGTTGCTGGAACAGGATGAACAGGCCGATGGCCATGAACACGTCGCCGATTCGGGTGACGATGAAGGCTTTGAGTGCGGCGTTACCGTTGTTGCGGTTGCTGTAGTAGAAACCGATCAACAGGTACGAACACAGGCCCACGCCTTCCCAACCGAAGTAGATGAACAGCAGGTTGTCGCCCAGGATCAGGAACAGCATGCTGGCAATGAACAGGTTGGTGTAGGCGAAGAAGCGCGAGTAACCGGCTTCACCGCGCATGTACCAGGAGGCGAACAGGTGGATCAGGAAGCCGACGCCGACCACCACGCCAAGCATGGTCACCGACAGGCCGTCCAGGTACAGGGTGAAGTTCGGCGCAAAGCCGTCCACCGACATCCACTGCCAGAGCAGCTGGCTGTACGCGCCGCCTGCAGGCGGGGCGACATTGAACTGCCAGATCACGTAGGCGGCGACGATGGCCGAGAGGCCCACCGAACCGACGCCAACCAGCGCCGACAGGTTCTCGGACCAGCGGCCGCGCGAGAACGACAGCAGCAGGAAGCCGATCAGGGGGAATACGAACGTCAGAAAGAGAAGGTTCATCCGCGCATCTCACTGGCAGCATCGATATCGAGAGTGTGGAAGCGGCGATACAGCTGCAACAGGATCGCCAGGCCGATACTGGCCTCGGCCGCTGCCAGGCTGATCACCAGGATGAACATGATCTGTCCATCCGGTTGCGCCCAGCGGCTGCCGGCGACGATGAAAGCCAGTGCCGAGGCGTTCATCATGATTTCCAGGCTCATCAACACGAAAAGAATATTGCGGCGCACCATCAGGCCGACTAGGCCGAGGCAGAACAGGATGCCGGCGACGGCCAGGCCATGTTCGAGAGGAATTGCTGGCATGTGATTACTCCTTCGCCTCGTTGCGGCCGAGGTGGAAAGCCGTCACCGCTGCGGCGAGCAGCAGCATCGAGGCCAGTTCCACCACCAGCAGGTAAGGGCCGAACAGGCTGATGCCGACGGCCTTGGCGTCAACCGTGGTGTGGCCGATGCCGGCGCCGCTTTCGCTGGCGAACAGCACGTACAGCAGCTCGACCAGCAGCAGTGCGCCAAGCACCACCGGGCCGAGCCAGATGCCCGGCTTGAGCCAGCCGCGTTCCTGGGCGACCGAAGCCGGCCCGAGGTTGAGCATCATCACCACGAAGACGAACAGCACCATGATGGCGCCAGCGTAGGCGATCACTTCCAGGACACCGGCGAACGGAGCGCCGAGGGCGAAGAAGGTCATCGCCACGGAGATCAGCGAAATGATCAGGTAGAGCAGGGCGTGCACGGGGTTGGTGTTGGTGATCACCCGAAGGGTGGACACCACAGCGACACCGGATGCGAAATAGAAAGCGAATTCCATCTTTCTTCCTTAAGGGAGCAAGCTCTTCACGTTGATCGGCTCGGCTTCGTTCTGCGCGGCGCCTTTCGGCTTGCCGGCAACAGCCATACCTGCAACACGGTAGAAGTTGTAGTCAGGGTTCTTGCCGGGGCCGGAGATCAGCAGATCTTCTTTCTCGTACACCAGGTCCTGACGTTTGAACTCGGCCATCTCGAAATCCGGGGTGAGCTGGATCGCGGTGGTCGGGCAGGCTTCCTCGCAGAGGCCGCAGAAAATGCAACGGGAGAAGTTGATGCGGAAGAACTCCGGGTACCAACGACCGTCTTCTGTTTCGGCTTTCTGCAGCGAGATGCAACCGACCGGGCAAGCCACGGCACACAGGTTGCACGCTACACAGCGCTCTTCGCCATCCGGGTCGCGGGTCAGGACGATGCGGCCACGGTAGCGTGGCGGCAGGTAGACCGGCTCTTCGGGGTACTGCAGGGTGTCACGTTTGCGAAAACCGTGAGAGAACACCATCACCAGGCTGCGCAGCTGGGTGCCAGTGCCCTTAACGATGTCGCCAATATATTTGAACATGGGTCAAATCCTCACTGGGCCGCAACAGCTGGCGTGTTGAGCAACACGAGCGCAGCGGTCACCAGCAAATTGATCAGGGTCAGCGGCAGGCAGAACTTCCAGCTGAAGTCCATCACCTGGTCATAGCGCGGGCGCGGAATAGAGGCGCGCAGCAGGATGAACAGCATGATGAAGAACGCGGTCTTCAGGGCGAACCAGACGAACGACAGTTGCGGCAGGATGCCGAACGGTCCGTGCCAGCCACCGAAGAACAGGGTTACCAGCAGCGCCGAGATCAGGATGATGCCGATGTACTCACCGACGAAGAACATGCCCCATTTCATGCCGGCATATTCAATGTGGTAACCGTCGGCCAGTTCCTGTTCCGCTTCCGGCTGGTCGAACGGGTGACGGTGAGTCACGGCGACGCCAGCGATGAAGAAGGTGCAGAAGCCGAAGAACTGCGGAATGATGAACCACAGGTTCTGGGCCTGGTAGTCAACGATATCGCGCATGTTGAACGAGCCGACCTGGGCAACGATGCCCATCAGCGCCAGGCCCATGAACACTTCGTACGACACGGTCTGGGCCGAGGCCCGCAGGCTGCCAAGCAGGGCGTACTTGTTGTTCGACGACCAGCCGGCGAACAGTACCGCGTATACCGAAAGGCCGGCCATGGCGAAGAAGAACAGCAGGCCGATGTTCAGGTCCGCAACACCCCAGGTCGGGGTGATCGGGATGATCGCGAAGGCGATCAGCAAGGCGCTCATGGCCACCACCGGCGCCAGGGTGAAGATCACCTTGTCGACGAAGGGCGGGTTCCAGTCTTCCTTGAAGAACATCTTGAGCATGTCGGCAGCGATCTGGAACATGCCGAACGGGCCGACGCGGTTCGGACCGTAGCGGTCCTGCCACCAGCCCAGCAGGCGCCGCTCGACGAAGCTGAGCAGCGCACCGCAGACCACCACGGCCAGCAAGACCACGATGGCCTTGATGACGGTGATGATCACATCGATCACTTCAGGGGTGAACCAGGTCATTGTGCTGCCTCCTGCAGGCCTTCGACGGATGCACCGAAGATGGCTGGCGGAATGCCGGCCAGGCCTTTCGGCAGGGCAACCAGGCCTGCGCCCAGTTCTTCATTGATGCGCAGCGGCAGACGCAGGGCAACGCCGGCGACGTTGAGGCTGAGCAGGGCGCCGTCGTTGACACCCAGGCGGTCGGCTTCGGACTTGGCCAGGGCCACGTAGGCTTCTGGGATGCGCTCTTGCACCGGGGCGGCGCGCGAGGAGTTCTCTTCGCTGCCGAACAGGTGGTAGAACGGCACCGCTTGCCAGGTGCCACGGGCCGGAGCGAAAGCTGCCGGAACGCTGGCGAACCAGTTGAGCTTGTCGCCCTGGGTTTCGATCAGGCGGGTGCCCGGGTCGCCTGCGCGCAGGTGACCACCGACCTCGTCCTGGAACTTGTTCCAGGCTTGCGGCGAGTTCCAGCCCGGCGACCAGGCGAACGGCACTTGCGAGCGCGGTTCGGCCGAACCCGAGTAACCTTCCATGGAGAAGGCGAACGCGGTGTCCTTGTCTTGCGGGGTACGCGGCTCGTGCACGCTGATGTTGGCGCGCATGGCGGTACGGCCGGAGTAGCGCAGCGGCTCACGCGCAAGCTTCATGCCCTTGATGCGGAACGACGCGGACGGTGCGGCGTTGACGATGCCGGACAGTTGCGGCGCGACCGCGGCGCAGGCGCTGGTGACGTGGTCCAGCTGGGTCCAGTCGACCGGCTTGTTGAGCAGGGTGGCACGCAGGGCGTGCATCCAGCGCCAGCCTTCGTGAACCAGGATGCTGCTGTCCAGGTAGGTTGGGTCGAACACCTGGAAGAAGCGCTGGGCGCGGCCTTCCTGGCTGACCAGGGTACCATCGCCTTCGGCGAAGGTCGCCGCCGGCAGCACCAGGTGGGCGCGGTCGGTGGTGGCGGTCTTCTGGTGATCGGCAACGATGACCACCTTGGCGGCGGCCAGGGCGGCGTCGACCTTGGCCGCGGCAACGCGGCTGAACAGGTCGTTTTCGAGCACGACAATGGCGTCGGCCTTGCCTTCGATCACCGCATCCAGCGCGGCATCGATCGACTCGCCACCGAGCATGGCCAGGCCCAGGCTGTTGGCCTCGGGCACCACCAGGCTCAGCGAACCGTTCTTCTCGCGCAGCTTGAGGGCCTTGGCGATGTTGGCGGCAGCTTCGATCAGGGCGTTGGAGGCCAGCGAGGTACCGGCAACCACCAGCGGACGGTTGGCGGCCACCAGGGCGTCGGCGATGCGCTTGGCCAGGGCCAGGGCTTCGGCGTCCAGGCCGTCAACGGCAGGCGCGCTCGGGTCGATGGCGTGAGCCACGGCGAAACCGATGCGGGCGAGGTCGTCCGGCGCGGCGTGTACGCACTCTTCGGCGACGTCATCGAGCTTGGTTTCGGCCAGGCTTGCGATAAACAGCGGGTACATGGCGTGCTGGCCGATGTTCTTCACCGCGGCATCGAGCCACGGCTGAACGCGCATGGCATCGGCCATGGCTTCGGCCTTGCCCTTGACCGACTGGCGCAGGGCCAGGGCCACGCGGGCAGCGGTCTGGGTCAGGTCTTCGCCGAGGACGAACACCGCGTCATGGTCTTCCATGTCGCGCAGGGTCGGCACTGGCAGCGGGCTGTCGTTGAGCACTTGCAGGGCCAGGCGTACGCGGGCCAGCTCAGCGGCTTCCATACCCGAGTAGAAGTGCTCGGCGCCGACCAGCTCACGCAGGCCGTAGTTGCTTTCAAGGCTGGCACGCGGCGAACCGATACCGACGATATTGCGCCCGCGCAGCATGTCCGCGGCCTTGTCCAGAGCGGCATCCAGGCTCAGCTTGGTGCCGTCGGCCAGCAGTGGCTGACGTGGACGGTCTTCACGGTTGACGTAGCCATAGCCGAAACGGCCACGGTCGCAGAGGAAGTACTGGTTGACCGAACCGTTGAAGCGGTTTTCGATCCGGCGCAGTTCGCCGTAGCGCTCACCCGGGCTGATGTTGCAACCGCTGGAGCAGCCATGGCAGATGCTCGGGGCGAACTGCATGTCCCATTTGCGGTTGTAGCGCTCGGAGTGGGTCTTGTCGGTGAACACACCGGTCGGGCAGACCTCGGTGAGGTTGCCGGAGAACTCGCTCTCGAGGGTGCCATCTTCAACGCGACCGAAGTAGACGTTGTCGTGGGCACCGAATACGCCCAGGTCGGTACCGCCGGCGTAGTCCTTGTAGTAACGCACGCAACGGTAGCAGGCGATGCAGCGGTTCATCTCGTGGGCGATGAACGGGCCGAGCTCCTGGTTCTGGTGGGTACGCTTGGTGAAACGGTAGCGGCGCTCGTTGTGGCCGGTCATTACCGTCATGTCTTGCAGGTGGCAGTGACCGCCTTCCTCACAGACCGGGCAGTCGTGCGGGTGGTTGGTCATCAGCCATTCGACGACGCTGGCACGGAATACCTTGGCTTCTTCGTCTTCGATGGAAATCCAGCTGCCATCGGTGGCAGGGGTCATGCAGGACATGACGATGCGACCACGGGTGTCGTTCTCGTCGGTGTACTGCTTGACCGCGCACTGGCGGCAGGCACCGACGCTACCGAGCGCCGGGTGCCAGCAGAAATAGGGGATGTCGAGGCCGAGCGACAGACACGCCTGTAACAGGTTGTCTGCGCCGTTGACTTCGAGCTCTTTGCCGTCTACGTGGATAGTGGCCATGGTTCAAAGTTCTTCGTTGGCCCGCGTCTGCGGGCGTGGCTAATGGAAATCTGTGTGCCTGCAGCCCGCGACAGGTATCCCCGGGCGAGCTGGGCAGGCAGCGGGCGGCACGGACCGCCCGCGTTGTTATTCGTTATGCGCCGACGACGATCGGCTTCGCCAGGTCCGGGCGCAGGCCGGCAGCGGCAGCAGCCGGTGCCTGGGCGGCAATGCCAGCCTCGAACTCAGGGCGGAAGTACTTGATCGCGCTACCCAGCGGCTCAACGGCGCCCGGTGCGTGGGCACAGAAGGTCTTGCCTGGGCCGAGGAAACCGACCAGACCCAGCAGGGTCTCGATGTCGCCCTGCTGGCCCTGGCCTTTCTCGAGGGCGCGCAGGAGCTTGACGCTCCATGGCAGGCCGTCGCGGCACGGGGTGCAGAAGCCACAGGATTCACGGGCGAAGAACTCTTCCATGTTGCGCAGCAGCGAGACCATGTTGACGCTGTCGTCCACGGCCATGGCCAGGCCGGTACCCATGCGGGTGCCGACCTTGGCGATGCCACCGGCGTACATTTGCGCGTCCAGGTGCTCGGGCAGCAGGAAACCGGTACCGGCGCCGCCTGGCTGCCAGCACTTGAGCTTGAAGCCATCGCGCATGCCGCCGGCGTAGTCTTCGAACAGCTCGCGGGCCGGGACGCCGAACGGCAGCTCCCACAGGCCTGGGTTCTTGACCTTGCCGGAGAAGCCCATCAGCTTGGTGCCGTGGTCTTCGCTGCCTTCGCGGGCCAGCGACTTGTACCAGTCGATGCCGTTACCGACGATGGCCGGCACGTTGCACAGGGTCTCGACGTTGTTCACGCAGGTCGGCTTGCCCCACACGCCAACGGCGGCAGGGAAGGGCGGCTTGGAGCGCGGGTTGGCGCGGCGGCCTTCGAGGGAGTTGATCAGAGCGGTTTCTTCACCGCAGATGTAGCGCCCGGCACCGGTGTGGACGAACAGCTCGAAGTCGAAGCCGCTGCCGAGGATGTTCTTGCCCAAAAGGCCGGCAGCCTTGGCTTCCTCGACCGCACGGGTGAGGTTGCGCGCTGCGGTGGTGTATTCGCCACGCAGGAAGATGTAGCCGCGGTAGGCTTTCAGCGCGCGGGCGCTGATCAGCATGCCTTCGATCAGCAGATGGGGCTGTTGCTCCATCAGCATGCGGTCTTTCCAGGTGTTGGGCTCCATTTCGTCCGCGTTGCACAGCAGGTAGCGGATGTTCATGGATTCGTCTTTGGGCATCAGGCCCCATTTGACGCCGGTGGGGAAGCCCGCACCGCCACGGCCCTTGAGGCCGGAATCTTTTACGGTCTGGACGATATCGTCCTGGGACATTTGCGCCAGGGCCTTGCGGGCGGCGGCGTAGCCGTCCTTGGCCTGGTACTCGTCGAGCCACAGCGGCTCGCCGTCGTCACGCAGGCGCCAGGTCAGCGGATGGGTTTCAGCCGAACGCGCAATGCGGTTGGCCGGGCCGAAGGAAGTGATGGTCATACGTAACCCTCCAGCAGTTTGGAGACGCCAGCAGGCTGCACGTCGCCAAAGGTGTCGTCGTCGATCATCAGCGCCGGGGCCTTGTCACAGTTACCCAGGCAGCATACCGGCAGCAGGGTGAAGCGCCCGTCTGCGGTGGTCTGGCCGAGGCCAATGCCCAGCTCGCTCTGGATCTGGCTGACCACCGACTCGTGACCGCCGATGTAGCAGACCATGCTGTCGCAGACGCGGATGATGTGCCGGCCAACCGGTTGACGGAAGATCTGGCTATAGAAAGTGGCCACACCTTCGACGTCGCTGGCAGGAATGCCGAGCACTTCGCCGATGGCGTAGATGGCGCCGTCCGGCACCCAGCCGCGTTCCTTCTGGACGATCTTCAGGGCTTCGATGGACGCCGCGCGCGGGTCCTCGTAGTGATGCATCTCGTGCTCGATGGCCGAGCGCTCGGTTTCGCTCAGGGCGAAACGGTCGGTTTGGATAAGCGTGCTGTTCATGCTTAGCGGTCCACGTCAGCCATAACGAAGTCGATACTGCCCAGGTACGCAATGAGGTCCGCGACCATGCTGCCGCGGATCACCGAAGGGATCTGCTGCAGGTGCGGGTAGCTCGGGGTACGGATCCGGGTGCGGTAGCTCATGGTGCCGCCGTCGCTCGTCAGGTAGTAACTGTTGATGCCCTTGGTCGCCTCGATCATCTGGAAGGACTCGTTGGCCGGCATCACCGGGCCCCACGAAACCTGCAGGAAGTGAGTGATCAGGGTTTCGATGTGCTGCAGGGTGCGCTCTTTCGGCGGCGGCGTGGTCAGCGGGTGATCCGCCTTGTACGGGCCTTCCGGCATGTTGCGCAGGCACTGGTCGATGATGCGGATACTCTGGCGCATCTCCTCGACACGGACCATGCAGCGATCGTAGGCATCGCCGTTGTGGGCCAGCGGCACTTCGAACTCGAAGTTCTCATAGCCGGAGTAAGGGCGGGCCTTGCGCAGGTCGAAGTCCAGACCGGTGGAGCGCAGGCCGGCACCGGTGACGCCCCATTCCAGGGCCTCTTTGGTGTTGTACTGGGCAACGCCGATGGTCCGGCCCTTGAGGATGCTGTTCTGCAGGGCGGCCTTGGTGTATTCGTCGAGGCGCTTCGGCAGCCAGTCGACGAAGTCTTTCACCAGTTTTTCCCAGCCGCGCGGCAGGTCGTGGGCAACGCCGCCGATGCGGTACCAGGCCGGGTGCAGACGGAAGCCGGTGATGGCTTCGATCACGGTGTAGGCGCGCTGACGGTCGGTGAAGGTGAAGAACACCGGGGTCATGGCGCCGACGTCCTGGATGTAGGTACCCAGGAACAGCAGGTGGCTGGTGATGCGGAAGAACTCGGCGAGCATGATGCGGATCACGTCGACCTTCTGCGGCACCTGGATACCGGCCAGCTTCTCTACCGCCAGCACGTACGGCAGGTTGTTCATCACCCCGCCGAGGTAGTCGATACGGTCGGTGTAGGGGATGAAGCTGTGCCAGGACTGGCGCTCGGCCATCTTCTCGGCGCCACGGTGGTGGTAGCCGATGTCCGGGACGCAGTCGACGATCTCTTCGCCGTCCAGCTGCAGGACGATACGGAAGGCACCGTGGGCCGAAGGGTGGTTCGGGCCGAGGTTGAGGAACATGTAGTCCTCGTTGGCGCCGGAACGCTTCATGCCCCAGGCCTCAGGGTTGAAGCGCGCGGCTTCTTCCTCGAGCTGCTGCTTGGCCAGGGTCAGGCTGTACGGATCGAACTCGGTGGCGCGCGCAGGGTAGTCCTTGCGCAGCGGGTGACCTTCCCAGGTCGGCGGCATCATGATCCGGGTCAGGTGCGGGTGGCCGGCAAAGTCGATGCCGAACATGTCCCAGACTTCACGCTCGTACCAGTTGGCGTTGGGCCAGATACCGGTGACGGTGGGCAGGTTCAGGTCGCCTTCGCTCAAGGCCACCTTGATCATCACGTCGCTGTTCCGCTCCACCGACAGCAGGTGGTAGAACACACTGAAGTCGGCGCCCGGCAGGCCGCGGCGCTGGGTGCGCAGGCGCTCGTCGACGCCGTGCAGGTCGTAGAGCATGCTGTACGGCTTGGCGACGTGGCGCAGGAAACTCAGCACGTCCTTGAGTTTTTCGCGGGTAACCCAAAGCACCGGCATGCCGGTGCGGGTTTCCTGGGCGACGAACGCTTCGGGGCCGAATTTGTTGTTCAGTTCGACGACCACATCCTGGTCGTCAGCCTTGTAAGGCGGGATATAAATAGCGGTGTCCGCTGTCATGGTCTCGGTCGCTTTCGGTCAACGTAGAGAATGAAGCCAGGCTGCCTGTCGCGCATGCGCAGGCAACAGGTCGCTGGATCAGACTTCGTCGGGGCTGCGCAGGTTGGTGACCTGGATGCGCTGTTCACGGCGTTGCTCTTTCTGCGACGGCATCTCGGCACGGTAAATGCCTTGATCACCGACAACCCAGGAAAGAGGACGACGCTCCTGGCCAATCGACTCCTGCAACAGCATCAGGCCTTGCAGGAAGGCTTCAGGGCGAGGCGGGCAGCCAGGCACGTAGACATCCACGGGGAGGAACTTGTCGACCCCCTGAACGACCGAGTAAATGTCGTACATGCCACCGGAGTTGGCGCACGAACCCATGGAGATGACCCACTTGGGTTCGAGCATCTGCTCGTACAGGCGCTGGATGATCGGCGCCATCTTGATGAAGCAGGTGCCGGCGATGACCATGAAGTCGGCCTGACGCGGCGATGCCCGGATGACTTCGGCGCCGAAGCGGGCGATGTCGTGGGGCGCCGTGAAGGCCGTGGTCATTTCCACGTAGCAGCAGGAGAGGCCGAAGTTGTACGGCCACAGGGAGTTCTTACGCCCCCAGTTGACGGCGCCACTGAGCACATCTTCAAGTTTGCCCATGAAGATGTTCTTGTGGACCTGGTCCTCTAGCAGCGAATCGGAGACGGTTTCCCGCTCTCCGATTGGATATTGCTCGTTGGGAGCATCCGGGTCGATTCTGGTGAGATTGTATTGCATTGCCAAAGCCTCATTGTTTCAGCTTCGCTTGCCGCTTGCGACGACCTTCGGGAGCCCAATCAAGTGCCCCGACGCGCCATAGGTAGACAAGACCTGCCAACAGAATTGCTATGAAAACGAGTGCTTCGACGAATCCGGTCCAGCCGCTTTCGCGGACGGACACAGACCATGCAAAGAGAAAGAGGGCTTCGATATCGAAGATCACGAACAGCATCGCGACCAGATAGAATTTGGCTGACAGGCGCAAGCGGGCGCCGCCAGTGGGCAGCATGCCGGACTCGAAGGGTTCGTTCTTGCTGCGGCCCCAGGCCTTGCTGCCGAGCAGGGCGGACAGACCGAGCATGAAGGCACACAGGCCTACGACACCCAAAAGGAAAATGGCAAAGCCCCAGTTGTGGGCGATGAGTCCTGTCGAATCGGGCATGCTGAAAATCCTTATACAGAGACCAGTCTCTGCGGCTTGAAAAGAAGTAGAGCAGTGACGATATGTCGCAGCGGAATCTATCGCGCTGATTTTATGGGTAAACCCGGTGCAAGTAAAATTTCTGCAGCAAATTTATTCGTAAGATTAAGAACAAAAATCTTTCGTAACAGGCTGCAGGCCACGCAGGCCGGGCATTGCCCCGGGTTCTGTTAATTATGTTTCTTGTAAAACGTAATGAACCAGCAACTTCGTAATGATAATTAATATCATTTGAAGCGGTGCGATTAGTCCTACTGTTCGAGTCAACTACAAAGTTGTGCAACATGGTCGTCACCCGCAAGTTTCCACACCCTGTGTTTTAACCTGTTTTTTCTTGCCCCGCCGCGCTCTGGGTCAAGGCTTTTGCCGATTGCCTGGTGTAGGCCGAGGCGGCAATCGCCCATTGCCCCAGCCAGTAGGCAATGATGATCAGGTACTGGGCGGCGCCGAACGGGCTGACGAAGCGGTCGATGCCGATCAGGCTGTCGGAAAACACGAAAGACACCGCGCCCAGCGCTGCCAGGCCGCCACAGGCCAGGGCGCGCCAGAGCATGGCGCTGATGGCCAGGGCGTACACGGTGACCGGAATCAGCAGTTCACCCAGGCCGGAGCTGATCAGCAGCCCCAGCAGTAGCGCGCCGACAATCGCCGAGCCGAGCAGGGCCACGGGCGCCAGCTGGCGGTTCTCGCCCAGGTAGCCGCGCAGGTAGGCCAGGTGCGCGCAGAGAAAGGCCGCCAGGCCAAACACGAACAGGTCGCCCGGCACGGCCAGGAGGATGTCGCCGAGCAAGGAAAAGCCCAGGCCGATGATGATCCAGCGCCGGTAGGGGGTGGGTTCTGCAGTGCTGAGCCAGTAGATCAGCGCCAGCACCGGGATCGGCTTGACCGCCAGCCCCAGCAGTGCATTGGCGCTGGCCAGTGCATATATATAGAGGGCTGCGCCCAGCAGGGCCAGGCAGAGCAGGGTAACAGGGCGGGACATGGCCGATCCTTGGTGTTGTTGTGCACCTAGCATAGCCCGCTCCCACAAAAACAAAACCCGGGGCCCCATCACAGGCCCCGGGTCTTGCGTGTTACCCGAATGTCAGCAACCGATCAGCGATCAGTGGAACTGCTCTTCTTCAGTCGAACCGGTCAGTGCGGTTACCGAAGACTTGCCACCCTGGATCACGGTGGTCATGTCGTCGAAGTAGCCGGTGCCGACTTCCTGCTGGTGGGCGACGAAGGTGTAGCCTTTCGAGGCGTCAGCGAACTCTTGCTCTTGCAGCTTGACGTAGGCGGTCATGTCGTTGCGGGCGTAGTCGTGCGCCAGGTTGAACATGCCGTGCCACATGTTGTGGATACCGGCCAGGGTGATGAACTGGTGCTTGTAGCCCATGGCCGACAGTTCGCGCTGGAACTTGGCGATGGTGGCGTCGTCCAGGTTCTTCTTCCAGTTGAAGGAAGGCGAGCAGTTGTACGACAGGATCTGGTCCGGGTATTCCTTCTTGATCGCTTCGGCGAAGCGACGGGCTTCGTCCAGGTCCGGCTTGGCGGTTTCACACCAGATCAGGTCGGCGTATGGCGCGTAGGCCAGGCCGCGGGCGATGGCTTGGTCGAGGCCGGCGCGAACCTTGTAGAAGCCTTCCTGGGTGCGCTCGCCAACCACGAATGGCTGGTCGTACGGGTCGCAGTCGCTGGTCAAGAGGTCAGCGGCGTTGGCGTCGGTACGGGCCAGGATGATGGTCGGTACGCCGGCAACGTCGGCCGCCAGACGGGCAGCGCTCAGCTTCTGTACGGCTTCCTGGGTAGGAACCAGTACCTTGCCGCCCATGTGGCCGCATTTTTTCACCGAGGCCAGCTGGTCTTCGAAGTGCACGCCGGCGGCGCCTGCTTCGATCATGTTCTTCATCAGCTCGTAGGCGTTCAGTACGCCACCGAAACCGGCTTCGGCGTCAGCCACGATCGGCGCGAAGTAGTCGATGTAGCCTTCGTCGCCCGGGTTCTTGCCGGCTTTCCACTGGATCTGGTCAGCGCGACGGAACGAGTTGTTGATGCGCTTGACCACGGTTGGCACCGAGTCCACCGGGTACAGCGACTGGTCCGGGTACATGGATTCGGCCGAGTTGTTGTCGGCAGCCACTTGCCAGCCGGACAGGTAGATGGCCTGGATACCGGCTTTGACCTGTTGTACAGCCTGGCCGCCGGTCAGGGCGCCCATGCAGTTGACGAAATCTTTTTCTGGACGGAAGGACGGGTGTGCGCCCTGGGTGACCAGCTTCCACAGCTTCTCGGCACCCAGACGGGCCAGGGTGTGCTCAGGCTGGATCGAGCCACGCAGACGAACGACATCAGCGGCGGTGTAGGTACGGGTCACGCCTTTCCAGCGCGGGTTCTCGGCCCAGTCTTTTTCGAGGGCTGCAATTTGCTGTTCGCGTGTCAGTGCCATGGAAATAAACCTCGTCGCATCGGTCTTGGGTAAAAATTCTCGCTCTCTACTGCGCAGATCAGAAGCCTGGCAAAGGTCAGTATGGGCGAAATATGCGACGGTCGAACGATGGGGCTCGAAGGGGGAAGTGAGCAGGTGGGCGAGGTTTTCGCTGCAGGGTGGCTCGTGGTTGCCGAACTGCAGTGAACAGTGCTGCCGGGTACCTTTTGATGCGCTTCCGTCCCTCGGGACAACTTCGTTCCAGTCGCAATCTCGTCAAACTGCCTTGTGGGCGGTACAGACACGAGTCGGCTCAGGCGGGTAGGTTAGAGCGCGGCTCGAAAGCCCTTGCCAGGGCCTCTGATTAGCGGGAGCGGGGCCATCATGCCTCGGCGGTTCGGGGTCGTCAAATGTTTTGTAGTGGTTTTTTATCACCACTACATCTTTCGTCTAATGCGACTCCTCAGTCAGTTTCGAGGCCTTTGGTCGAGGCCTTGATTTGTCTGGGTTCAGTCCAAAGCGTCGACTTTTACCCGCAATGTCATGTTTTCACCGCGCTGGGTGCTGTAACTGAGCGCTGAAGCACTGCGTTCGGACTGACTCTGCTGGTTGACCCCGGCCAAGGTGATCCACTCACCGAGCTTGCCGCTGACTTTTGTGTCGGTACTTTGCACCTTCACTACATCAGGACGTTCCTGGCTCATCCGGTCATTGTTGGTACTGATGTTCAGGTGCACGGTGTCGCCAGTAACGCTGGCGGTGACGTAGAAGCCCTGGGTGACGTTGCGGTATTCGGTGTCGCTCTGCACCCGGCCGTAGCCATCGGTACTGGTGCTGGTGATCGGGATGCTCTGGCCGACCTGGATCAGCGCCGGGCTGCCTTCGCTGGCTTGCACCTGTTGCAGGCCGCCTTCGCGGTTGGCGGTGCCGTAGCGGATGACCCGGGCATTGCCGCGGTTGTCCTGGAAGTTGCTGTCGTTGTTGTCGACGCTGATCAGAAGCCTGCGCGGCGCGGTGTCCAGTTGCTGCAGCAGGGTGCGCAGGTCGTCGATGCGTTCGGGTTCGGCGTTGACGATCAGTTTGTTTTCAAAGGCGCTGACGCTGCCGTCCTTGCCGATGAAGGCTTGCGCGGTGGGGAGGATTTCAGCGCTGGTGCGGTGACTCAGCGGCAGGACTTCGGTGGCGGCCAGCGCACTCAGGCTGAACGACAGAAGCAGGGAGGCGAGAAGGGGGCGTAGCGGCATGTCCATGATCTCCGCGGGTGGAACGGACATGATGGCAAATTTGTTGGGGTTTTGCCGCCCTCATCGCGGGTCAAGCCCGCTCCCACTGTGGGAGCGGGCTTGACCCGCGATGCTTTTAGGCCAGCTCGCGCGACT
Organism: Pseudomonas sp. B21-009; assembly: GCF_024749345.1. Taxonomy (NCBI): domain Bacteria; kingdom Pseudomonadati; phylum Pseudomonadota; class Gammaproteobacteria; order Pseudomonadales; family Pseudomonadaceae; genus Pseudomonas; species Pseudomonas sp. B21-009. The sequence continues at coordinate 2,088,299 of NZ_CP087199.1, forward strand.
CGCGCACCATGTCCACGTGCGGAATGCCCGCCTCGAGGAACTCTTCGCTGACCACCTTGAAGCCAAGGCGCTCGTAGAACGGCGTGGCATGCACCTGGGCGCTGAGCATCTGCTGTTTGAGGTCGCGGTTCTGTGCTTCGACGATGACCGCCTGCATCAGCGCGTCACCGACCTTCAGCCCGCGCCAGTCCTTGAGCACCGAAACCCGGCCGATCTGGCCGTCAGGCAGCAGGCGCGCGGTGCCGATGGCGTAGTCACCTTCCATGGCGAGGAAATGCACGGCGGTGTTGTCGTCGGCATCCCACTCCAGCTCCGGCGGCACGTTCTGTTCGGCGATGAACACGGCTTCACGAATACGGCGGATGTCAGCGTTGTCTTTTTGCCAGTCGGCGAGACGGACGCGAATCTTATTCATTGGCGAACCCCAGGCTTCCTTGTTTGACCAGTTCGCAGATCAAGGTAATGCCTTGATCGTTTTCAAGCCACTGCTCAAGGTTTTCAATGTGCAACGCGTCGGCGGCGCAGATCAGCTTCAGCAGCTCGCGCAGCTCGCCCGGCAGCAGGCGGCTCTGGCCGCTGGCGAACAGCAGCAGGTTGTCATCGACTTCCGACCAGGCCAGGCGCGCGCTCGGGTTACGGATCAGGATCGCGCCTTCGGCCAGGCTCTCGATCAGGTCGGCTTCGTCCAGCGGCTCGCCGCTGACCAGCTCCGGATAACGCGGCTCGGTCATGAACTGGCCGAACCAGGTCAGCAGCAGGCGCTCGTCACCCATGTGTTCGGTGAGCAGCTTCTTCAGGCGGTCGAGGGCATCGTGCTGGATCTGGTGCGGGTCGCTGACCGGCTCGGCATCGGCGTCGGTGTAGCGCTCTTCGTCAGGCAGGAACTGGCTGAGGAAGTCGGTGAAGTGGGTCAGCACTTCAGCGGCGCCCGGGGCGCGGAAGCCTACCGAGTAAGTCAGGCAGTCATCTTCGGCAATGCCGTAGTGGGCCAGGCGCGGCGGCAGGTAGAGCATGTCGCCGGGCTCCAGGGACCACTCCTCGCTCTGTTCGAATTCAGCCAGGATGCGCAGGTCGGCGTGCTCCAGCAGCGGGCTGTCGCTGTCGCACATCTGGCCGATCTTCCAGTTGCGCTTGCCCTGGCCTTGCAGCAGGAACACGTCGTAGTTGTCGAAGTGCGGGCCGACGCTGCCGCCGGGCGCGGCGTAGCTGATCATCACATCGTCGATGCGCCAGCTTGGCAGGAAGCGAAAGTGCTCGAGCAGCTCGCCGACTTCCGGCACGAACTGATCGACCGCTTGCACCAGCAGGGTCCAGTCGCGCTCGGGCAGGGTGCTGAAGGCGTCTTCTTCGAACGGGCCGCGGCGCAGCTCCCAAGGGCGCTCGCCATGTTCGATGACCAGGCGCGATTCGACTTCTTCTTCCAGGGCCAGGCCGGCCAGTTCGTCGGCATCGATCGGGCTTTCGAAGTCCGGGAAGGCCTGGCGCACCAGCAGGGGTTTCTTCTGCCAGTAGTCGCGCATGAATTCGCGGGCAGTGAGGCCGCCCAGAAGCTGCAGAGGAGTATCAGGATTCATGTGTAACCTATTGAAAAAAAGTAATTTTCTTTCGGTAATAAAAACGCCCGGCTGAGCCGGGCGTTTACGCGCAGGGCGCAGATCAGACGCGTTTGGCTTGAGCCGCGGCATTACCGATGTAGGAGGCTGGCGTCAGCTTCTTCAGCTCGCTGCGAGCCTCTGCAGGCATGTCCAGGCCATCGATGAAGGTCAGCAGCGCTTCGGGGCTGATGCCTTTGCCACGGGTCAGCTCCTTGAGCTTCTCGTAGGGGTTCTCGATGTTGTAGCGGCGCATGACGGTCTGGATCGGCTCGGCGAGCACTTCCCAGCAGGCGTCGAGGTCTTCGGCGATACGCGCTTGGTTGATTTCCAGCTTGCTGATGCCTTTGAGGCTGGCCTCGTAGGCGATCACGCTGTGGGCGAAACCGACGCCCAGGTTGCGCAGCACGGTGGAGTCGGTCAGGTCACGCTGCCAGCGCGACACCGGCAGCTTGCTGGCCAGGTGCTGGAACAGGGCGTTGGCGATACCCAGGTTGCCTTCGGAGTTTTCGAAGTCGATCGGGTTGACCTTGTGCGGCATGGTCGAGGAGCCGATTTCGCCAGCGATGGTGCGCTGCTTGAAGTAGCCCAGGGAGATGTAGCCCCAGACGTCGCGGTCGAAGTCGATCAGGATGGTGTTGAAGCGGGCGATCGCGTCGAACAGCTCGGCGATGTAGTCGTGCGGCTCGATCTGCGTGGTGTAGGGGTTGAACACCAGGCCCAGCTCGTCTTCGATGAAAGCGCGGGCGTTGGCTTCCCAGTCGATTTGCGGGTAGGCCGACAGGTGGGCGTTGTAGTTGCCCACGGCGCCGTTGATCTTGCCCAGCAACGGCACGGCGGCAACCTGAGCGATCTGGCGCTCCAGGCGGTAGACGACGTTGGCCAGCTCTTTACCCAGGGTGGTCGGCGAAGCCGGTTGGCCGTGGGTGCGCGACAGCATCGGCACGTCGGCGAAGCGGTGGGCCAGCTCGCGGATGGCCTGGGCGATCTGGCGCATCAGCGGCAGCAGCACGCTGTCGCGGCCTTCGCGCAGCATCAGGGCGTGGGACAGGTTGTTGATGTCCTCGCTGGTGCAGGCGAAGTGGATGAATTCACTGACCTTGGCCAGCTCCGGCAGCTTGGCAGCCTGCTCCTTGAGCAGGTACTCGATGGCCTTGACGTCGTGGTTAGTGGTGCGCTCGATCTCTTTGACGCGCTCGGCGTGCTCGAGGGCGAACTCATCGGCCAGGCCGTTGAGCAGGGCGTTGGCTTCGGCGGAAAAAGCCGGAACCTCGGCGATTTGCGGGTGGGCGGCCAGGCGCTGGAGCCAGCGAACCTCGACCAGGGCGCGGAAACGGATCAGGCCGTATTCGCTGAAAATAGGGCGCAGGGCCTGGGTTTTGCCGGCGTAGCGGCCGTCAACAGGGGAAACCGCAGTGAGCGAGGAAAGCTGCATGGGGTGTTCTCGGACAGTCAGGCTTTGAAAAGGGCGCATATCATACATGAAAAACGCGCCCGGGTCGGGTGGCTGACAAATGGTCTGCCGGTAATTCTTTGGCTTTTTCGCGGGTCAAGCCCGCTCCCACAGCAACCTTCGTTCAACTGTGGGAGCGGGCTTGACCCGCGATGGCTTTATCAGCCACGCAACATCGGATACAGCTCTTTGAGCAGTTTGCGCCGGCTGATCACCAGCTGCCAGCGATGCCCGCCGAGCTGCCGCCACAGGCGCGCGGCGCGGATGCCGGCAAGCAGCAGGGCGCGAATCTTCGAGGCGTTGCTGGGCTGCTGCAGGTGGCGCATGTCGCCGTGCACTTGGATGCGCTGGCGCAGGGTGCTCAGGGTGTCCTGGTACAGGGCGCCGCTGGAAGCGATGACATTTTCATGCACCAGGCCGAAATGCTCGGCCTGGGACTGGATTTGCGGCAGGCGGTTGCCAATCACGTCAAGCATGTCGCCGCGCTTGGCCAGCTGGCGCTCAAGGCCCAGCATCGACAGGGCATAGCGCAGCGGCTCGCGCTGCAGGCTGCCGGGGTCGCGCTCCAGGGCGCTGGCCAGGGCGCGGTAGCCGTCGCGCAGGTTCAGGTCGTCACCGCCGAACACCTCCAGGGTGTCCTTGGGGTCGCGTACCAGCAGGCTGCCGAGCATGCAGCCAAGGTTGGCCTCGCTGGCCTGGCCGGTGCGGGCGATACGGTCGACCAGCACCGCAGCCTGGAACACGCCGCCCAGGGCGATCAACTGCTCTTGCATGGCATTCATGCGCGCGCGCTCCACGGCTCGGCGGTTTCGATCACGCCGCCGCCGAGGCAGATTTCGCCGTCATAGAACACCACCGACTGGCCTGGGGTCACGGCCCGCTGCGGCTCGTCGAACACCGCGCGGTAGCCGCCCGGGGTTTGCTCCAGGGTGCAGTGCTGGTCGCTCTGGCGGTAGCGCACCTTGGCGGTCAGGCGCCGTGGGCTGGAAAGGTCAATCGGGTTGACCCAGAAAATTTCTGAAGCGAGCAGGGCGCGGGAGAACAGCCAGGGGTGTTCGTTGCCCTGGCCGACCACCAGCACGTTGCGGGTCAGGTCTTTTTCCAGTACGTACCACGGCTCGTCGCCGGCGTCTTTCAGGCCGCCGATGCCCAGGCCCTGGCGCTGACCAATGGTGTGGTACATCAGGCCATGGTGACGACCGATGACTTCGCCGTCGGTGGTCTGGATCTCGCCCGGCTGCGCGGGCAGGTACTGCTTGAGGAAGTCGCTGAAGCGCCGCTCACCAATAAAGCAGATGCCGGTGGAGTCTTTCTTCTTGGCCGTGGCCAGGCCGTGTTTCTCGGCGATGGCACGCACTTCGGGTTTTTCCAGCTCGCCGACCGGGAACAGCGTGCGGGCGATTTCCTTGCCGCCGACGGCGTGCAGGAAGTAGCTCTGGTCCTTGTTCGGGTCCAGGCCCTTGAGCAGTTCGGTACGGCCATCGGTGTCGCGGCGGCGCACGTAGTGACCGGTGGCGATCAGGTCGGCACCGAGCATCAGCGCGTAGTCGAGGAAGGCCTTGAACTTGATTTCGCGGTTGCAGAGGATGTCCGGGTTTGGCGTGCGTCCGGCCTTGTATTCGGCCAGAAAGTGCTCGAAGACGTTATCCCAGTATTCGGCGGCGAAGTTGGCGGTATGCAGCTTGATGCCGATGCGGTCGCACACGGCCTGGGCATCGGCCAGGTCTTCGCGGGCGGTGCAGTATTCGGTGCCGTCGTCCTCTTCCCAGTTCTTCATGAACAGGCCTTCCACCTGGTAGCCCTGCTCCATCAGCAGGAGGGCGGAGACGGAAGAGTCCACGCCGCCGGACATGCCGACGATAACGCGTGTCTTTTCGGGTTCGTAAAGTGCTGGACTGGTCATAGGTACCGGCTGTGTATCTGGAAAAAGACAACGATTCTATCAGGCTGCGGCCTTCAAGGCATCGTTGCTGTCAGTCGCGAATCAACGCCAGGCTGTGCAGCGGGCCGGCCAGGTAATCGTCGATGCAACGGGGCACCAGTTCGCTGCGCCAGCGCTCGGGGTCGGCCAGCAGCTCCTCGCGGCTCAGCCACACTGCGCGCACGATGTCGCTGTCCAGGGCCCGCTCGGGGTGGTGCTTGAGCGCCCGGGCGGCGAAGCAGATGCGCTGGTAGGTCACGCCGTTGCTGGGGGCGGTGTACAGGTAGATGCCGACCACGCCGGTCAGCTCGACCTCCCAGGCGGTTTCTTCGAGGGTTTCACGGCGGGCGGCGTCGAGCAGACTCTCGTTGGCCTCCAGGTGGCCGGCGGGTTGGTTGAAGACGTGCTTGCCGGCCTTGAATTCCTCGACCATGAGGAAGCGGCCCTGGTCTTCGATAATGGTGGCGACGGTGATGTGGGGGCGCACGGTCGATTCTCTCCCTAAGTTGGAAGTTTCAAGCTGCAAGCTACAAGTAAAAGCCGAGCGCGCAAGGCTCTTTCTTGTAGCTTGTAGCTTGATACTTAAAGCTAAAAAACCCCGGTGCGTGGCCGGGGTTTTTTCATTCCTTCAAGCTTACAGCGCGGCAATCGCGCTGTTGAAGGTCTGGCTCGGGCGCATCACCTTGCTGGTCAGCTCGGCATCCGGGTAGTAGTAACCACCGATGTCAGCCGGCTTGCCCTGAACGGCGTTGAGCTCGGCGACGATGGTCGCTTCGTTCTCGGCCAGGGCTTTTGCCAGTGGGGCGAAGCGCGCTTGCAGGGCGGCGTCGTCGCTCTGGGCGGCCAGGGCCTGGGCCCAGTACAGGGTCAGGTAGAAGTGGCTGCCGCGGTTGTCGATACCACCAACCTTGCGCGCCGGGGACTTGTTGGTGTCCAGGAACTGGCCGGTGGCCTGGTCCAGGGTCGCCGCCAGTACCTTGGCTTTCGGGTTGGCGTAGGCGTTGCCCAGGTGCTCCAGGGAGGCGGCCAGGGCCAGGAACTCACCCAGCGAATCCCAGCGCAGGAAGTTTTCTTCAACCAGTTGCTGTACGTGCTTGGGAGCCGAACCGCCGGCGCCGGTTTCGAACAGGCCGCCGTTGTTCATCAGCGGTACGATCGACAGCATCTTGGCGCTGGTGCCCAGCTCCATGATCGGGAACAGGTCGGTCAGGTAGTCGCGCAGCACGTTGCCGGTGACCGAGATGGTGTCCTGGCCAGCACGGATGCGCTGCAGGGAAACCTTCATGGCCTCGACAGGCGACAGGACGCGGATGTCCAGGCCAGCGGTGTCGTGGTCTTTCAGGTACTGCTGGACCTTCTCGATCAGCACGCCGTCGTGGGCACGCTGCGGGTCAAGCCAGAACAGCGCCGGGGTGTTGCTGGCGCGGGCACGGTTGACGGCCAGCTTGACCCAGTCCTGGATCGGTGCGTCTTTGGTCTGGCACATGCGGAAGATGTCGCCGGCTTCGACGTCCTGGGACAGCAGCAGGTTGCCCTTGCCGTCAACCACGCGGATCACGCCGTCGGCCTTGGCCTGGAAGGTCTTGTCGTGGGAGCCGTACTCTTCGGCTTTTTGCGCCATCAGGCCAACGTTCGGCACGCTGCCCATGGTGGTCGGATCGAAGGCGCCGTGTTGCTTGCAGTCTTCGATAGCGGCCTGGTAGATGGTGGCGTAGCAACGGTCCGGAATCACCGCCTTGGTGTCTTGCAACTGGCCTTCGGTGTTCCACATCTTGCCCGAGTCACGGATCATCGCCGGCATCGAGGCGTCGACGATAACGTCGCTCGGCACGTGCAGGTTGGTGATGCCCTTGTCGGAGTTGACCATGGCCAGGGCGGGGCGAACGTCGTAGACGGCTTTGACGTCAGCTTCGATCTGCGCCTGCTGCTCGGCTGGCAGGGCCTTGATACGGGCGTACAGGTCGCCGATACCGTTGTTCAGGTTGAAGCCGATCTGCGCCAGTACGTCGGCGTGCTTGTTCAGCGCGTCCTGGTAGTACTCGGCAACGATCTGGCCGAACATGATCGGGTCGGAGACCTTCATCATGGTCGCTTTCAGGTGGACCGACAGCAGGACGCCCTTGGCTTTGGCGTCTTCGATCTCGGCGGCGATGAATTTACGCAGCGCCTTGGTGCTCATGACCGCGCAGTCGACGATTTCGCCGGCCTTGACCGCAGTTTTTTCTTTCAGAACGGTGGTGTTGCCATTCTTGTCCAGCAGTTCGATGCGCAGGCTGTCATCGGCTTCGATCAGCGCGGCTTTCTCGCTGCCATAGAAGTCGCCCTGGCTCATGTGCGCCACGTGGGACTTGGAGTCGGCTGCCCAGGCGCCCATCTTGTGTGGGTGCTTGCGTGCGTAGTTCTTGACCGACAGCGGTGCGCGGCGGTCGGAGTTGCCTTCACGCAGGACCGGGTTGACGGCACTGCCCTTGATGCGGTCGTAGCGAGCCTTGGCTTCTTTCTCGGCATCGCTGGCGGCGGCTTCAGGGTAATCAGGAATGTTGAAGCCCTTGGCTTGCAGTTCCTTGATCGCGGCCTTCAGTTGCGGAACCGAGGCGCTGATGTTCGGCAGCTTGATGATGTTGGCTTCTGGCGTGGTTGCCAGTTGGCCCAGTTCTGCCAGGTGGTCGGCCACTTGCTTGTCGGCGCCGAGCTGTTCAGGGAAGGCAGAAAGGATGCGGCCGGCCAGAGAGATGTCCCGGGTTTCTACGGCGATGTCGGCAGAAGCGGTGAAGGCTTCGATGACGGGGAGCAGTGAATAGGTGGCGAGGGCGGGGGCTTCGTCGGTGAAGGTGTAGATGATCTTGGATCGGGTGGGCATATTCGGGTTAACTCTCTGTTTTGCTGAGCGTGCGCAGAATCTCGAGGTGCGCAGGGTAGGCGCTTCGCTCAGACACATCCATGAGCAGAAGGTCGAAGATTCTGGGCGGTGATGGTGGATTGCATCAGTCGAGTGTCAAACGGCTGAACTGCGGTAACAGCCCAGTCTTGTCGGGGCCGCGGGTCTCGTTTCAGACGGTTCGCCCCCAGTGACCCTTTGGTCACCGGGCGAGTATACCAAAGCCTTGGTCGTATTGATCAAGATCAACCCGTCGCAGGGGCTTTTTTAGACCAAAGATGTAGGCGTTGCTGCCCCATCGCAGGGCATTTGCGCACGAGGTTCCCGTTGCCGTTCAACTGGGGTACGCTCAGGGGATCCAGATGACGAACCACACCAAAAAAAACGGAGTGCAGCATGGGATACCAGAAAATCAAGGTTCCGGCAGTCGGCGACAAAATCACCGTCAATGCGGACCATTCTCTCAATGTTCCTGATAATCCGATCATCCCGTTCATCGAAGGCGACGGCATTGGCGTAGATGTAAGCCCCGTCATGATCAAAGTGGTTGATGCTGCTGTAGAGAAAGCCTATGGGGGCAAGCGCAAGATTTCCTGGATGGAAGTCTACGCCGGTGAAAAAGCCACCCAGGTATACGACCAGGACACCTGGCTGCCCCAGGAAACCCTCGATGCGGTCAAGGACTACGTCGTCTCCATCAAGGGCCCGCTGACCACCCCGGTCGGTGGCGGTATCCGCTCCCTCAACGTGGCCCTGCGCCAGCAACTGGACCTGTATGTCTGCCTGCGCCCGGTGGTGTGGTTCCAGGGCGTGCCCAGCCCGGTGAAAAAGCCGGGCGACGTCGACATGGTGATCTTTCGCGAGAACTCCGAAGACATCTATGCCGGTATCGAATGGAAGGCCGGTTCGCCCGAGGCGACCAAGGTCATCAAGTTCCTCAAAGAAGAAATGGGCGTCACCAAGATCCGTTTCGACCAGGATTGCGGCATCGGCATCAAGCCGGTCTCTAAAGAAGGCACCCAGCGCCTGGTGCGCAAAGCCCTGCAGTACGTGGTGGACAACGACCGCAAGTCGCTGACCATTGTGCACAAGGGCAACATCATGAAGTTCACCGAAGGAGCCTTCAAGGACTGGGGCTACGAAGTGGCCAAGAACGAATTCGGCGCCGAGCTGCTCGATGGCGGCCCGTGGATGAAGTTCAAAAACCCGAAAACCGGCCGTGAAGTCATCGTCAAGGACGCCATCGCCGACGCCATGCTCCAGCAGATCCTGCTGCGCCCGGCCGAATACGACGTGATCGCCACCCTCAACCTCAACGGTGACTACCTGTCCGACGCCCTGGCGGCGGAAGTCGGCGGCATCGGTATCGCTCCGGGCGCCAACCTGTCCGACACCGTGGCGATGTTCGAGGCTACCCACGGCACTGCGCCGAAATACGCCGGCAAGGACCAGGTCAACCCTGGTTCGGTGATTCTCTCGGCCGAGATGATGCTGCGCCACCTGGGCTGGACCGAGGCGGCCGACCTGATCATCAAGGGTACCAACGGCGCCATCGCCGCCAAGACCGTGACCTATGACTTCGAGCGCCTGATGGACGGCGCGACCCTGGTCAGCAGCTCCGGTTTTGGTGAGGCCTTGATCAAGCACATGTAAGCGGCACGAGAAAACCGGCCAGTCCTTGCGGGCTGGCCGGTTTTCTTTTGTCTGATCGCCGGCTCAGGCTTCAGTCGTTTGCGGGCTGGGGGTGGGGGAGGCAGTGGTTGGTGCGGTCGCACTCTCGATTTTGACCGCATGCAAGCCTTTGGGGCCCTGGGTGATCTCGAAGCTGACGGATTGTCCGGCTTTCAGGGTTTTATAACCTTCCATCTGAATAGCCGAGTAGTGTGCGAACAGATCCTCTGTTTTTCCGTCTTCATTGATGAAGCCATAGCCCTTGGCGTTGTTGAACCACTTGACTTTACCGCTTGCCATCCTCATATCCCTCTGCAAAGGACTCCATCACTGGAGTATCATCCACTCCATCCGCATATGAACCTGCGAAAATTCTGGTTGACTGCGCGGATCTTTATCGACCACGGTGGGTTCTTATTGGTTGTAACACCGTTTTGCCGATAGTCAAGGTGAGGTGACGGCTGTCCCGCGTCGCCTGTGCGGTCAACCCATAAACCAACCTGTCGAAATGATGAAATTCTTTCCATGCATGCACATAGCCAGATTCGACTAACATTCAATCAGGATCGCCCGCAATCGCATGAGGACGATGGTTCTGGCCTGGCGGTACAGGAGGCCAAACCGGCCCTGCAGGCGCCACCCATGTACAAGGTGGTTTTGTTTAACGATGACTACACACCGATGGATTTCGTCGTCGAAGTGCTCGAGGTGTTTTTTAACCTGAATCGCGAGCTGGCGACCAAGGTCATGCTGGCCGTCCACACAGAAGGACGGGCAGTGTGCGGATTGTTTACCCGTGACATCGCCGAGACCAAGGCCATGCAGGTCAACCAATACGCAAGGGAAAGCCAGCATCCGCTACTCTGTGAAATCGAGAAGGACGGTTAATCGCCGGCCACTTGGGTATGAGGTGAAGCTATGTTAAACCGCGAGCTCGAAGTCACCCTCAATCTGGCCTTCAAGGAGGCACGCTCGAAACGTCATGAGTTCATGACCGTCGAGCACCTGCTGCTGGCACTATTGGATAATGAGGCCGCCGCGACCGTTCTGCGCGCCTGCGGCGCAAACCTCGACAAACTCAAACACGACCTGCAGGAGTTCATCGACTCCACCACGCCGTTGATCCCCGTGCACGACGAGGATCGCGAGACCCAACCAACCCTGGGCTTCCAGCGTGTATTGCAGCGCGCAGTCTTCCATGTCCAGAGCTCGGGCAAGCGTGAAGTCACCGGTGCCAACGTGCTGGTGGCGATTTTCAGCGAACAGGAAAGCCAGGCCGTGTTCCTGCTTAAACAGCAGAGCGTGGCCCGTATCGACGTGGTCAACTACATCGCCCACGGCATCTCCAAGGTGCCGGGCCATGGTGAACACTCCGAGGGCGAACAAGAAATGCAGGACGAGGACGGCGGCGAAACTTCATCGTCGGGCAATCCCCTGGATGCCTATGCCAGCAACCTCAACGAACAGGCCCGCCAAGGGCGCATCGACCCGCTGGTCGGCCGTGAGCTTGAAGTCGAGCGCGTCGCGCAGATCCTCGCCCGTCGGCGCAAGAACAACCCGCTGCTGGTTGGCGAGGCCGGTGTCGGTAAAACCGCCATCGCCGAAGGCCTGGCCAAGCGCATCGTCGACGGCCAGGTGCCGGACCTGCTGGCACAAAGCGTGGTCTACTCGCTGGACCTGGGCGCGTTGCTGGCCGGGACCAAGTACCGTGGCGACTTCGAGAAGCGCTTCAAGGCGCTGCTCAATGAGCTGCGCAAACGCCCGCAGGCGATCCTGTTCATCGACGAGATCCACACCATCATCGGTGCCGGTGCGGCCTCCGGTGGGGTAATGGACGCCTCCAACCTGCTCAAGCCGCTGCTGTCTTCGGGTGATATCCGTTGCATCGGCTCGACCACCTTCCAGGAATTTCGCGGCATCTTCGAAAAAGACCGGGCCCTGGCGCGGCGCTTCCAGAAGGTTGATGTGAGCGAGCCATCGGTGGAAGACACCGTGGGCATCCTGCGTGGGCTCAAGGGGCGGTTCGAGAGCCACCACAACATCGAGTACAGCGATGAGGCCCTGCGCGCCGCTGCCGAGCTTGCAGCGCGCTACATCAACGACCGGCACATGCCCGACAAGGCCATCGATGTGATCGACGAGGCCGGCGCCTACCAGCGCCTGCAGCCGGTGGAGATGCGCGTCAAGCGTATCGACGTGCCGCAAGTCGAAGACATCGTCGCCAAGATTGCGCGGATTCCGCCAAAACACGTCACCAGTTCCGACAAGGAGCTGCTGCGTAACCTGGAGCGCGACCTCAAGCTGACCGTGTTTGGCCAGGATGCGGCGATCGATTCGCTGGCCACCGCCATCAAGCTGTCACGCGCCGGTCTCAAGGCGCCAGACAAGCCGGTCGGTTCGTTCCTGTTTGCCGGCCCTACCGGTGTCGGTAAAACCGAAGCGGCGCGCCAGTTGGCCAAGGCCCTGGGTGTCGAGCTGGTACGCTTTGACATGTCCGAGTACATGGAGCGTCATACCGTCTCGCGTCTGATCGGTGCGCCTCCGGGCTACGTCGGTTTCGACCAGGGCGGCCTGCTCACCGAAGCCATCACCAAGCAGCCGCACTGCGTGCTGCTGCTCGATGAGATCGAGAAGGCCCACCCGGAAGTCTTCAACCTGCTGCTGCAGGTGATGGACCACGGTACCCTGACCGACAACAACGGGCGCAAGGCGGACTTCCGTAACGTCATCGTCATCATGACCACCAACGCCGGTGCTGAAACTGCTGCGCGAGCCTCGATCGGCTTCACTCATCAAGATCACTCATCCGACGCCATGGAAGTGATCAAGAAGAGCTTCACGCCGGAGTTCCGCAATCGCCTGGACACCATCATCCAGTTTGGCCGCCTCAGCCATGAGACGATCAAGAGCGTGGTGGACAAGTTCCTCATCGAGCTACAGGCGCAACTGGAAGACAAGCGCGTGTTGCTCGAGGTGAGCGATGCGGCGCGCGGCTGGCTGGCGGCCGGTGGCTACGATGCGCAGATGGGCGCGCGGCCAATGGCGCGGCTGATCCAGGACAAGATCAAACGGCCGCTGGCCGAAGAGATCCTGTTTGGCGAACTGGCCGAGCATGGCGGTGTGGTGCACATCGACATCCGCGATGGCGAACTGGTGTTCGACTTCGAGACCACGGCTGAGATGGCGTAACGGCTGATCGCGGGCTTGCCCCGCGATGCTTTTCAAAGGCCAACAAAAACGCCCGGCATTTAGCCGGGCGTTTTCGTTGGTGTCGCTTAGCGGGCGCGGTAGGTGATGCGCCCCTTGCTCAGGTCGTAAGGCGTCAGTTCGACGCGGACCTTGTCACCGGTCAGAATACGAATGTAGTTCTTGCGCATCTTTCCGGAGATGTGCGCGGTAACGACGTGCCCATTTTCCAACTCCACACGGAACATGGTGTTGGGCAGGGTGTCGACGACAGTGCCTTCCATTTCGAAGCTGTCTTCTTTCGACATGCAGTAAAGCCCTCGGTGTCCAGTTAATGGCCCGGTGCACAGCTGCGCCAGGCAAAAAAAGTGGCGTGCATTGTGCCCGAAAAATGGCCTTCAAGCCAATGATTTCAGTTCAGCGTCACCCAACGTTGATTGATCAGCAGCTCGATGGGGCGGTACTGGGTCTTGTAGTTCATCTTTTTGCAGTTTTTGATCCAGTAACCGAGGTAGACCGCGTCCAGGCCCAGGCGCAGGGCTTCGGTGATCTGCCAGAGGATGGCAAAGCGCCCCAGGCTGCGCCGCTCTTCGTCCGGCTCGTAGAAGGTGTATACCGCCGACAGGCCGTTGGGCAGCAGGTCGGTGACCGCCACGGCCAGCAGGCGGCCGTCCAGGCGAAACTCGTAAAAGCGTGAAAACGGCAGATCGCGGACCAGGAAGGTGGAAAACTGGTCGCGGCTTGGCGGGTACATGTCGCCATCGGCGTGGCGTTGCTCGATGTAGCGCCGGTACAGCTCGAAGTATTCCTCCTTGAACGCCGGACGGGCGGGCGTCACGGTGATGTCGGCGTTGCGCTTGAGGATGCGTTTTTGCTGGCGGTTGGGCAAAAAGCGCGCAGCCGGGATCCGCGCCGGCACGCAGGCGTTGCAGTTCTGGCAGTGCGGGCGATACAGGTGGTCGCCGCTGCGCCGGAAGCCCATTTCCGACAGGTCTGCGTAGACGTTGACATCCATCGGCTGGCTCGGGTCGAGGAACAGCGTGGTGGCTTGCTCGTCTGGCAGGTAGCTGCAGGAATGGGGTTGAGTGGCATAAAACTTCAACCGCGCCAGCTCTGTCATGATCAACCCCTCGGGAGGTGCTTTTGTTTTAAGTGTAAGCCAGCTGGAAAAACTCGCCTAGCAAACCCAGCTGGCGCTGTTGGGCTGGTCGAGATAGCGCTGCAGGTAGTCGGCAAACGTGGCCCGGGCGATGGCGCGGGCGCCGAGGCTGTGCAGGTGGTCGGTAGGCATCTGACAGTCGATCAGGACGAATCCTGCCTGTTGCAGGTGCTCGACCAGCGCCACGAAGCCGACTTTGGAGGCGTTGTCGGCGCGGCTGAACATCGATTCGCCGAAAAACAGCCGGCCCATGGCCAGGCCGTACAGGCCGCCCACCAGCTCGCCATCGCGGCGCACCTCGACCGAATGGGCAAAGCCCTGCCGGTGCAACTGCAGGTAGGCCGCCTGCATGCTGTCGGTGATCCAGGTGCCGTCGGCGTAGGCGCGCGGTGCAGCGCAGGCGTCGATTACCGCGGCAAAGTCCTGGTCGAAGCTGACCTGGTAGTGGCCCTGGCGGATGAACTTGCGCAGCGAGCGCGACACGTGCAGCTCGTCGGGGAACAGCACGGTGCGCGGGTCGGGCGACCACCAGAGGATCGGCTGGCCGTCCTGGTACCAGGGGAAGCAACCATGGCGATAGGCCTGCACCAGGCGCTCGGCGCTGAGGTCGCCGCCGGCGGCGAGCAGGCCGTTAGGGTCGCGCAGGGCTTTGTCCAGCGGCGGGAAGGTCAGGGTGTCGCGGCTCAGCCAGGTCAGCATCGTGGTCCAATGATGGAGGAGGGGAGGGCGCCCAGCATGGCCTGAAAAAGCCTCGCGGGACAAGTCTGCTCCTGCAGCGGTGGTGCCGTCTGGCAACTTGCTTGGGCCTTTGTTGTCACACTTGCACAAAAACACCGCATAAGCCTTTGTCACAAAAGAAAATGCGTGCTCAAATTGCTGTATAGGAAATTGGCCCCCGTTTACGCGTGTTCTGGCGTGCCGCCATGGCGGTAGGCGGGCAGTAATGTTAAAAGTAGTGGTTTGTTGACTGTTCTGTTGGGTCAATCACTGTTGGACGCGCAATGAGCGCAGGAATAGACGCGTTTTGAAGAAATCCACCGCAACACCCAGTCCCTTGCCCGTGCCGCTCTGGCGCCAGCAGCTGCACTATCGGCTCAAGGAAGGTGCGCTGATCGCCGTGGGCGCGCTGTGCCTGTACCTGTGGATGGCCTTGCTGACCTACGACCAGGCCGACCCGGGCTTCAGCCACACCAGCAACGTCGAGCAGGTGCAGAACGCCGCCGGCCGTGCCGGTGCCTACTTCGCCGATATCCTGTTCATGGTCCTGGGCTATTTCGCCTACATCTTCCCCTTGCTGCTGGCGATCAAGACCTGGCAGATCTTCCGCGAACGCCACCAGCCGTGGCAGTGGAGCGGCTGGCTGTTCTCCTGGCGCCTGATCGGCTTGGTGTTCCTGGTGCTTTCGGGTGCGGCGCTGGCGCATATTCATTTCCATTCCGCCGCCAGCCTGCCGGCATCGGCCGGTGGCGCGCTGGGCGAAAGCCTTGGCGACCTGGCCAAGAACGCCCTGAACGTGCAGGGCAGCACGCTGATGTTCATTGCCTTGTTCCTGTTCGGCCTGACCGTGTTCACCGACCTGTCGTGGTTCAAGGTCATGGACATCACCGGCAAGATCACCCTCGACCTGTTCGAGCTGTTCCAGGGCGCCGCCAACCGCTGGTGGGAAGCGCGCAACGAGCGCAAGCGCCTGGTGGCGCAGCTGCGTGAGGTCGACGACCAGGTCCACGATGTGGTCGCCCCGGTAGCCCCTGACCGCCGCGAGCAGGCCAAGGCCAAGGAGCGCATCATCGAGCGCGACCAGGCCCTGAGCAAGCATGTGGCCGAGCGCGTGCAGCAACCGGCGCCGGTGATCATGCCGGCCCCGGCCAAGGCGCCGGAGCCGAGCAAGCGCGTGCAGAAAGAAAAACAGGCGCCGCTGTTTGTCGACAGCGCCATCGAAGGCACCTTGCCGCCGATCTCGATCCTCGATCCTGCCGAGAAGAAGCAGGTCAACTACTCGCCAGAGTCCCTGGCCGGGGTTGGCCACCTGCTGGAAATCAAGCTCAAGGAATTCGGCGTCGAAGTCTCGGTAGACTCGATCCACCCAGGCCCGGTGATTACCCGGTACGAAATCCAGCCGGCCGCTGGCGTCAAGGTCAGCCGCATCGCCAACCTGGCCAAGGACCTGGCCCGTTCCCTGGCCGTGACCAGTGTGCGCGTGGTTGAAGTGATCCCTGGCAAGACCACCGTCGGTATCGAGATTCCCAACGAAGACCGGCAGATCGTACGCTTCTCCGAAGTGCTGTCGTCGCCCCAATACGACGAAGCCAAGTCGCCGGTGACCATGGCCCTGGGCCACGACATCGGCGGCAAGCCGGTGATCACCGACCTTGCCAAGATGCCGCACCTGCTGGTGGCCGGTACCACCGGTTCCGGTAAGTCGGTGGGCGTCAACGCCATGATCCTGTCGATCCTGTTCAAGTCGGGCCCGGAAGACGCCAAACTGATCATGATCGACCCGAAAATGCTCGAGCTGTCGATCTACGAAGGCATTCCGCACCTGCTCTGCCCGGTGGTCACCGACATGAAGGACGCCGCCAACGCCCTGCGCTGGAGCGTCGCCGAGATGGAACGGCGCTACAAGCTGATGGCGGCCATGGGTGTGCGTAACCTGGCCGGCTTCAACCGCAAGGTCAAGGATGCCGAAGAGGCCGGCGAGCCGATCTACGACCCGATGTTCAAGCGCGAAAGCATGGACGACGTGCCGCCGCTGCTGAAAACCCTGCCGACCATCGTTGTAGTGGTCGACGAGTTTGCCGACATGATGATGATCGTCGGCAAGAAGGTTGAAGAGCTGATCGCGCGTATCGCCCAGAAGGCCCGTGCCGCCGGTATCCACCTGATTCTCGCCACCCAGCGGCCATCGGTGGACGTGATTACCGGCCTGATCAAGGCCAACATCCCGACGCGGATGGCCTTCCAGGTATCGAGCAAGATCGACTCGCGGACCATCATCGACCAGGGCGGCGCCGAGCAGTTGCTGGGCCACGGTGACATGCTCTACATGCCGCCGGGCACCAGCCTGCCGATTCGTGTGCATGGCGCCTTCGTCTCCGATGACGAGGTGCATCGCGTGGTCGAGGCCTGGAAGCTGCGAGGCGCCCCGGACTACAACGACGACATCCTCAGCGGCGTCGAAGAGGCCGGCAGCGGCTTCGACGGCGGCAGTGGCGGTGGTGACGGCGACGATGCCGAAACCGACGCGCTGTACGATGAAGCCGTGCAGTTCGTGCTGGAAAGCCGCCGGGCCTCCATCTCCGCCGTACAGCGCAAGCTGAAGATCGGCTACAACCGCGCCGCGCGGATGATCGAGGCGATGGAAATGGCCGGGGTGGTCACCGCCATGAACACCAACGGTTCGCGCGAAGTGATTGCCCCCGGGCCGTCCCGCGACTGATGATCCAACCTGCTGGCGGCCAGTGACGGCCGTCGGCCCCTTCATACTGCAACGAGGATTTCCATGCGCCTGATTCGCATGCTGTTGGTTTCCGCTATGGCCCTGTCCAGCGCTTCGGCAATTGCCGCCGAGGCCGATGCGGCGCGCCTGACCCAGTTGCTGGACAAGTCCAAAACCATTAGCGCCAATTTCTCCCAGCTGACCCTCGATGGCACCGGCACCCAGCTGCAGGAAACCACCGGGCAGATGGCCGTGCAGCGCCCGGGCCTGTTCTACTGGCACACCGACGCGCCACAGGAGCAGGTGGTAGTCTCGGACGGCAAGAACGTCACATTGTGGGACCCTGATCTGGAACAGGCTACCATCAAGAAACTTGACCAGCGTTTGACCGAAACCCCGGCACTGCTGCTGTCCGGTGACGTCTCGAAGATCAGCCAGAGCTTCGACATCACCTCCAAGGAGCAGGGCGAGGTCATGGATTTCGTACTCAAGCCGAAAACCAAGGACACCCTGTTCGACTCGCTGCGTCTGTCGTTCCGTCGTGGCCTGGTCAATGACATGCAACTGATCGACAGCGTCGGCCAGCGCACCAACATCCTGTTCACCGGGGTGAAGGCCAACGAGCAGATCCCGGCCAGCAAGTTCAAGTTCGACGTGCCCAAGGGCGCTGATGTGATCAAAGAGTAAGAGGTCAAGCCGCCGTTCATGGACCTGTTTCGTAGCGACCCCGTAGCCCAGCCCCTGGCCGCGCGCCTGCGCCCGGCCAACCTGGACGAGTACGTTGGCCAGGAGCACCTGCTGGCCCGCGGCAAGCCGCTGCGCGAGGCACTGGAAGCGGGCGCGCTGCACTCGATGATCTTCTGGGGCCCGCCCGGGGTCGGCAAGACTACCCTGGCGCGGCTGCTGGCGCAGTTCTGCGACGCCCACTTCGAGACCGTTTCGGCGGTGTTGGCCGGGGTCAAGGAAATCCGCCACGCGGTGGACATCGCCAAGCAGCAGGCGGGGCAGTACGGGCGCCGGACGATTCTGTTCGTCGACGAAGTGCACCGCTTCAACAAGTCCCAGCAAGATGCCTTTCTGCCCTATGTGGAAGACGGCACGCTGATCTTCATCGGCGCCACCACCGAGAACCCCTCGTTCGAGCTCAACAACGCGCTGCTGTCGCGGGCGCGGGTATATGTGCTCAAAAGCCTCGATGAAGCGGCGCTGCGCAAGCTGGTCAACCGCGCCCTGAATGAAGAGCGAGGCCTGGGCAAGCGCCAGTTGCGGGTCGGCGACGAAGCCTTCCAGATGCTCATGGCCGCCGCCGATGGCGATGGCCGGCGCATGCTCAACTTTCTTGAAAACGCCTCGGACCTGGCCGAAGACGGCGGCGAAATCGGCGTCGAGCTGCTGCAGAGCCTGCTCGGCGACAGCCGCCGGCGTTTCGACAAGGGCGGCGAAGCCTTCTATGACCAGATCTCGGCGCTGCACAAATCAGTGCGCGGCTCCAACCCCGACGGCGCCCTGTACTGGTTCGCGCGCATGCTCGATGGCGGCTGCGACCCGCTGTACATCGCCCGCCGCGTGGTGCGCATGGCCAGCGAAGACATCGGCAACGCCGACCCCCGCGCCCTGAGCCTGTGCCTGGCGGCCTGGGACGTGCAGGAGCGCCTGGGCAGCCCCGAAGGCGAGCTGGCGGTGGCCCAGGCCATTACCTACCTTGCCTGCGCACCGAAGAGCAACGCGGTGTACATGGGCTTCAAGACCGCCCTGCGCGAAGCCAGCGAGCACGGCTCGCTGGAAGTGCCGCTGCACCTGCGCAACGCGCCCACAAAACTGATGAAGCAACTGGGCTATGGCGATGAATACCGCTACGCCCACGACGAGCCGGATGCCTACGCTGCCGGTGAGGACTACTTCCCCGACAACCTCGCGCCGCGCCACTATTACCAACCGGTGCCGCGCGGCCTGGAACTGAAGATCGGCGAGAAGCTCAGGCACCTGGCCGAACTCGACCGCAACAGCCCGCGGCAGCGGAGAAAACCATGATTGCGCTGATCGCCGCGGTCAGCGCCGGCGGCATCGCCGGTACCTTGCTGCGCTTTGCGACGGCCAATTGGGTCAACGCACACTGGCCACGCCACGTCTATCTCGGTACGCTGGCGGTCAATCTGCTCGGCTGCCTGCTGATCGGCTTGCTCTACGGGCTGTTTTTGCATCGCCCGCTTGTGCCGGTCGAGCTGCGCGCGGGCCTGATCGTCGGCTTTCTCGGCGGTCTGACAACCTTTTCATCCTTTTCACTGGACACCGTGCGCCTGCTCGAAAGCGGGCAGGCGCCGCTGGCCTTCGGGTATGCCGGAGCCAGCGTATTGGGCGGGCTGCTCGCTACCTGGGCCGGCCTGTCTTTGACCAAATTCTGAACCAACGAGAGAACGATATGCTCGATTCCAAACTGTTACGCGGCCAACTTCAGGAAGTGGCGGACCGCCTGGCCTCCCGTGGCTTCAGCCTGGATGTCGCGCGCATCGAGGCCCTGGAAGAACGCCGCAAGGTGGTGCAGACCCGTACCGAACAACTGCAAGCCGAGCGTAACGCCCGTTCCAAATCCATCGGCCAGGCCAAGGCCAAGGGCGAAGACATCGCCCCGCTGATGGCGGACGTCGAGCGCATGGCGGGTGAACTTGCCAGCGGCAAGGTCGAGCTGGACGGCATCCAGGCCGAACTGGATGGCATCCTGCTGGGTATTCCCAACCTGCCGGATGACAGCGTGCCGGTCGGCGCCGATGAAGACCACAACGTCGAAGTGCGTCGTTGGGGCACCCCGCGCGCCTTCGACTTCGAGATCAAGGACCACGTGGCGCTCGGCGAGCTGACCGGCGGCCTGGACTTCGAAACCGCGGCCAAGCTGTCGGGCGCCCGTTTTGCCCTGCTGCGCGGCCCGATCGCGCGCCTGCACCGCGCCCTGGCGCAGTTCATGATCAACCTGCACACCAGCGAGCACGGCTACGAAGAAGCCTACACCCCGTACCTGGTCCAGGCCCCGGCGCTGCAAGGCACCGGCCAGTTGCCCAAGTTCGAGGAAGACCTGTTCAAGATCAGCCGCGACGGCGAAGCCGACTTCTACCTGATCCCGACTGCCGAAGTGTCGCTGACCAACATCGTGGCCGGCGAGATCCTCGACGCCAAGCAACTGCCGATCAAGTTCGTCGCCCACACCCCGTGCTTCCGTAGCGAAGCCGGTGCTTCGGGCCGCGACACCCGCGGTATGATCCGCCAGCACCAGTTCGACAAGGTCGAAATGGTACAGATCGTCGAGCCGGGCAAATCCATGGAAGCCCTCGAAGGCCTGACCGCCAACGCCGAGCGCGTGCTGCAGGCCTTGGAGCTGCCGTACCGGGTACTGGCGCTGTGCACCGGCGACATGGGCTTCAGCGCGGTGAAAACCTACGACCTGGAAGTCTGGGTGCCAAGCCAGGACAAGTACCGCGAAATCTCCTCGTGCTCCAACTGTGGCGATTTCCAGGCCCGGCGCATGCAGGCGCGCTGGCGCAACCCGGAAACCGGCAAGCCGGAACTGGTGCACACCCTCAACGGTTCGGGCCTGGCAGTTGGCCGGACCCTGGTGGCGGTGCTGGAGAACTACCAGCAGGCCGACGGTTCGATCCGCGTGCCAGAAGTGCTCAAGCCGTACATGGGTGGCCTGGAGGTCATCGGTTAAATGGAATTCCTGCCGCTGTTCCACAAACTGCGCGGCAGCCGTGTGCTGATCGTCGGCGCAGGCGAGATTGCCCTGCGCAAATCGCGTCTGCTGGCCGACGCCGGGGCTGTGCTGCGGGTCGTGGCGCCCGAGATCGAAGCGCAACTGGCCGAGCTTGCCCGGCACAGCGGTGGTGAAATCCTCAGCCGTGGGTACCAGCCTGGCGACCTCGAGGGTTGCCAGCTGATCATTGCCGCCACCGACGACCAGGCGCTCAACGCCCAGGTCTCGGCCGATGCCCAGCAGCGCTGCGTACCGGTCAACGTGGTCGATGCGCCGGCGCTGTGTTCGGTGATCTTCCCGGCCATTGTCGACCGCTCGCCATTGGTGGTTGCGGTGTCCAGCGGCGGCGATGCGCCGGTGCTGGCGCGGCTGATCCGGGCCAAGCTGGAAACCTGGATTCCCGCCGCCTATGGCGAGCTGGCCGGCCTTGGCGCGCGCTTTCGGCACAAGGTCAAGGCGCTGTACCCGGACGTCAATCAGCGTCGCGGTTTCTGGGAAGATGTCTTCCAGGGCCCGATCGCCGAGCGGCAACTGGCCGGGCAGGGCGCTGAAGCCGAGCGCCTGCTGCAAGCCAAGATCGACGGTGCCACTTACCAGGCGCCGGGCGAGGTGTACCTGGTCGGCGCTGGCCCCGGTGACCCGGACCTGCTGACCTTCCGCGCCTTGCGCCTGATGCAGCAAGCCGACGTGGTGCTCTACGATCGCCTGGTCGCCCCGGCGATCATCGAGCTGTGCCGCCGTGATGCCGAGCGCATCTACGTCGGCAAGCGCCGCGCCGACCACGCCGTGCCGCAAGCCCAGATCAACCAGCAACTGGTCGACCTGGCGCGTCAGGGCAAGCGGGTGCTGCGTCTGAAGGGCGGCGATCCGTTCATCTTCGGCCGTGGCGGCGAAGAGATCGAGGAGCTGGCGGCCCAGGGCATTCCGTTCCAGGTGGTGCCGGGGATTACCGCGGCCAGCGGTTGCTCTGCCTATGCCGGCATCCCGCTGACCCACCGCGACTATGCGCAGTCGGTGCGTTTCGTCACCGGTCACCTCAAGGACGGTACCAGCGACCTGCCCTGGAATGACCTGGTGGCACCGGCGCAGACCTTGGTGTTCTACATGGGCCTGGTGGGCCTGCCGACCATCTGTGCCGAGTTGATTCGTCACGGGCGGGCGGCCGATACCCCGGCGGCCCTGGTGCAGCAGGGCACCACGCCGAACCAGCGGGTGTTCACCGGCACCCTGGCCGACTTGCCCAAGCTTGTGGCCGAGCATGAAGTGCATGCACCGACCCTGGTGATCGTCGGCGAAGTCGTACAGCTGCGCGAGAAACTGGCCTGGTTCGAAGGCGCCCAGCCTTAGCCGCATCGCGGGTCAAGTCGGATCGCCGCACCGCCGCTCCCACAGGTTTTGTGGGAGCGGCGGTGCGACGCCTCGACTTGACCCGCGATGAGTCCACCCCTATTCCCCAGCCTTGCGCCAAATCCCTCGCCCCACCAGCCGCTCCCGGTCATGCCCCAGCTCAAAATCCTGCAACGGCCCCTTGGGCACAATCCCGTTCGGATTGATGGTCTTGTGGCTCATGTAGTAATGCTTCTGGATATGCTCGAAATTCACCGTCTCGGCGATCCCCGGCCACTGGTACAGCTCCCGTAGCCAGTTCGACAGGTTCGGGTAATCGGCAATGCGCCGCAGGTTGCACTTGAAGTGTCCGTGGTACACCGCGTCAAAGCGAATCAGCGTGGTGAACAGCCGCCAGTCGGCCTCGGTCAGGTATTCCCCGGCCAGATAGCGCTGGGTGCCCAGCAACCGCTCCAGATGATCCAGCTCGGCAAACACCTCGTCAAAGGCCTGCTCGTAGGCCGCCTGCGACGTGGCAAAGCCCGCCCGGTACACGCCATTGTTGACCGCTGGGTAGATCCGTTCGTTGAGTGCGTCGATCTGCTCGCGCAAGGGTTCGGGATACAGGTCCAGGCGATTGCCAGTCAGCTCGTCGAACGCCGAGTTGAAGATGCGGATGATCTCTGCCGATTCGTTGTTGACGATGCGCTGCTCGTGTTTGTCCCACAGCACCGGCACCGTGACCCGGCCGCTGTAGTGAGGGTCGTCGCGGGTGTAGCGCTGGTGCAGGAAGTCCAGGTGCTCAAGCTTGTCACCGGTCGAGCCCTTGTTCTGGTCGAAGGTCCAGCCATGCTCGGCCATCAGCCAACTGACCACCGACACATCGATCAGGCTCTCAAGGCCCTTAAGCTTGCGAAAGATCAGGGTGCGGTGGGCCCAGGGGCAGGCCAGCGACACGTACAGGTGATAACGGCCGGCTTCGGCGCCGGGCAGGGCGTTGCGCCGCTGCGCGCTTTCGCGCTGGAAGGCGCCGTCTTTGCTGCTTTCATACCACTGGTCGTGCCAGCGTCCGTCGATCAACAGGCCCATGCTGAGCTCCTTGGCGATTCGTTCTGATATAGAACCCAGTGTACGGAGCTGGGTTCGAACGAATAGCGCAAAGTCCGGGCCTGTTTGATCGGCTCAGTCGATCAGTTGCGCTGATCCCAATAGCGTTGGGCCTGGGCGAAGGCTTCCTCGCGGCAATGACCCAGGCCGCGCAAGGCCAGGGCCATGGTTGCGACCACGGCCAGTTCGCCGTAGCTGTTCTGCTCATCACCGCGCCACACGGCCAGCAACTGCTCGGGCTCCAGGCTCGCCGGTTTGACATGACGCTGGGCGGCCAGGGCCGGCCATTCTTCATCCCAGTCGATGCCATTGGCGGTGCCATACAGGTGGCTGCTGGTGTCCGGGTTGATCTCGATCTCGCCGCCATCACCCTTGACCACGATTGCCGTATCGCCGAGCAGGCGGCTGGCTTCGCGGTGCACCGCCTGGTAGCCGGGGTGGAAGATGCTCTGCAGGCCGCAGCGGGCGTTCAACGGGTTGAGCACCCGGGCCAGGGAGTGAATCGGCGAACGCAGGCCCAGGGTGTTGCGCAGGTCAATCATCCGTTGCAGGCGCGGGGCCCAGTCTTGCAGCGGGATGAACGCAAGCTTGTGGCTGTCCAGCGCTTCAGACACTGCATTCCAGTCCCGGCACAGCGGAATCTGCAGCAGCGCCAGCACTTGCTCGGTGTACAGCCGCCCGGCGGTGTGCGCGCCGCCGCCGTGCAGGAGGATGCGCACGCCATTGGCCGCCAGGCACTTGGCAGCCAGCAGGTACCAGGGCAGGTGGCGTTTTTTGCCGGCGTAGCTTGGCCAGTCGAGATCAACCTCAATCGGCGGCGCTTGCAGGCGCTGGCGCAGGGCCTCAGTGAAGCCAGCCAGCTCTTCGGGGCTTTCTTCCTTGTGGCGCAGCAGCATCAGAAAGGCGCCGAGCTGGGTTTCCTCGACCTTGCCATCGAGCAGCATGCCCATGGCTTCGCGGGCTTCCTCGCGGCTCAGGCCACGGGCGCCGCGCTTGCCCTTGCCAAGAATGCGCACGAACTGGGCAAACGGGTGCTCGGCCGGGGTTTCGGTGATCAACGGGCTGTGTTCGGTCATATGCAATTGGTCGGCTTCGGCAGGCCCGCAAGTTTCGCGGCGAGTTTGGCGGGGGTGCCCTTGAACAGGCGGTTCAGGTGCAGGCTGTTGCCTTTGTCCGCGCCCAGCTTGAGCGCGGTGTACTTGATCAGCGGGCGGGTGGCCGGCGACAGCTCGAACTCCCGGTAGAAGTCGCGCAACAGGTTCAGCACCTCCCAGTGTTCGGCGGTCAGCTCAAGCTCTTCATGAGCGGCGAGGGCGCTGGCGACCTCTTCGGACCAATCACCCAGCTCGAGCAGGTAGCCGTCTTTATCCAGGGCGATGCTGCGCTCGCCGACAGTCAGGGTACTCATAGCCAGCTGTTGACCTTGTCATAGTGCAGCGACAGCTCGACGAATGCCGGGTAGTCGATGGCCTTGCCCAGCTCACTGAGGACGATGGCGCGGGCCTGCAGGTCTTCGTCCAGGGCGAACAGGCGCCCGTCCAGCTGGCTGGCCTGCAGGCTGCGCAGCGGTTCGCTGCCGGGCTGCAGGGCATACACCGCATCACTGCACAGCAACAGGCCGTCGGCGCTGCCGAGCAGGCGCAGGCAGCTGCTCAGGCGGTTATCGCCAAATGGCGAGTGGGAAATCACGTGCAAGGTGCTCATCAGAGGGTCACCACCTGGTCGAAACGGTCGATCAACGCCGCAAGCGCGGCGTCATCCAGCACCTGCACTGGCAGGCTCAGGGCATCGGCAGCAAGGCCACGCTCTTGCAGGCAGCTAGCGGCGGCAAACAGTTCCTCGACGCCAAACATCGGCAGGGCCTGCAGGTTGGCCGCCAGGTTCTTCTGCTGCAGCTGGGCCGGTTGCTGGCCGGAGGCGAGCTGGAACACGCCATCATCGAGAAACAGCATGCCCAGCGGCAAATCGAAGGCACCGCCGGCCAGGGCGATATCCAGCGCCTCGCGGGCGGACGGCCCGGCCCAGGGTGCCTGGCGGCTGATAATCAGCAAGGACTTGGCCATTTCAGTCGCCTCCAAAGCACATCAGCCGATCGGCGCCTTGCGCCGCTTCATGCAACTGGCCCAGCCCCGACAACTCCCACGGCGCCGGTAGGTTGACCGCCGGGCGCTGGTAGCGCTGGGCTTCCTCGGCGTTGAGCACGCCACGGCGCAGGGCGGCGGCGATACACACCACGGCATCGAGCTGCTGCGCGCTGACGAACGCGCGCCATTCGGCGGCAAGGTCCAGTTCATCCTGGGGCGCCACGACATTGCCCGAGGCGCTGTGCACACCGTCTTGATAGAAAAACAGCCGGACAATCTCATGCCCGCCGGCAACCGCCGCCTGGGCAAAACGCAGGGCGCGGCGCGAGGAGGGCGCATGGGCCGGAGAAAAAACCGCAATGGCGAACTTCATGGAAGGCTCTTTCAGCAAATCTGCGGGAATGATAAAGCAAAAAGCCCGCTCCTGTTGGAGCGGGCTTGACCCACGATGGGCGGCAACCTCAACTTCAGGCCTTGTCTTTATGCTCCGGCAAGAACCAGTTCAGCACCAGGGCGCAAATCCCCCCGGTGGCCACCCCCGACTCCAGCACATTACGCAGCGCCGACGGCATGTGCGCGAGGAACTCCGGCACCTGCGCCACGCCCAGGCCCAGCGCCAGCGACACGGCAATGATCAGCAGCGCGCGACGATCCAGGCTGATGCTGGCAAGGATATTGATCCCCGAAGCCGCCACCGCGCCGAACATCACCATCGCCGCACCCCCGAGCACCGGCTCCGGCACCGCCTGGATCACCCCGGCCACGCTCGGGAACAGGCCAAGAATCACCAGCATCGCCGCAATCCATACACCGATATGACGGCTGGCAATGCCGGTCAGCTGAATCACGCCATTATTCTGGGCAAAGATCGAGCTCGGGAAAGTATTGAACACCCCGGCCAGCAGCGAGTTGGCGCCGTTGACCAGCACGCCGCCCTTGATCCGCTGCATCCACAGCGGGCCTTCCACTGGCTGGCGCGAAACTTTGCTGGTTGCGGTCACATCACCAATGGCTTCCAGCGATGTAACCAGGTAAATCACCAGCATCGGAATAAACAACGCCCAGGAGAAGCCCAGGCCGAAATGCAGGGGTACCGGCACCTGGAACAGCGCGGCTTCGTGCATGCCGGTGAAATTCAGGCGGCCCAGGTAGCCGGCCAGGGCATAGCCCACGGCCAGGGCGATAACGATGGCGCAGCTGCGCATCCACACCACCGGAATACGGTTGAGAATGACGATGATCGCCAGCACCACACCCGACAGCAACAGGTTCTCGCCATTGGCAAAGGTACCGTTGCTCATCGCCGCAAAGCCGCCACCCATGCTGATCAGGCCGACCTTGATCAGGGTCAGGCCGATCATCAGCACGACGATCCCGGTCACCAGCGGAGTGATCAGGCGTTTGACGAACGGCAGAATGCGCGAAATGCCCATCTCCACGAACGAACCGGCGATCACCACACCAAAAATCGCCGCCATCACACCTTCAACCGGCGTGCCTTGCTTGACCATCAACGCGCCACCGGCGATCAACGGCCCGACAAAGTTGAAACTGGTGCCCTGCACAATCAACAGCCCGGCGCCGAACGGCCCGAAGCGGCGGCACTGCACGAAGGTAGCGATCCCCGAGATCACCAGCGACATCGACACAATCAGGTTGGTATCACGGGCCGAAACCCCCAGCGCCTGGCAGATCAGCAGGCCAGGGGTGACGATCGGCACAATGATCGCCAGCAGATGCTGCAATGCCGCCAGCATCGCAATCAGCGGCCGCGGCCGGTCTTCAAGGCCGAGGACCAGTTCATTGGCCTGCGCGGGTGCGCCGGGTCCTTGCTCGATTGAACTCATGGGAGTGCTGCCCCGGAAGAAAAAAGGAGCGCATTCTACGGGGCCGCACTCGTTTACGGTAGTGCTCTATCCCTGTGGGTGCTGGCTTTGCCAGCGATGCAAGGCAAAGCCATGCCAAATTCCACCCACAAAAAAGCCCGCCGAAGCGGGCTTTCTCTCAACACATCACACCAGCAATCAATCAGTCATCACGACCCATCAGGCCGAATAGCTGCAGCAGGCTGACGAACAGGTTGTAGATCGATACATACAGGCTGATGGTCGCCATGATGTAGTTACGCTCGCCACCGTGGATGATCGCGCTGGTCTGGAACAGGATGCACACCGACGAGAACAGCACGAAACCGGCGCTGATCGCCAGTTGCAGGCCGCTGATCTGGAAGAAGAAGCTGGCAACCACGGCGCCCAGCAGCACGAAGAAGCCTGCAGTGATGAAGCCGCTGAGGAAGCTCATGTCCTTGCGGGAGATCAGCACATAGGCCGACAGACCACCGAACACCAGGGCGGTCATGGCAAATGCCGAGCTGACCACCTCGGCGCCACCGGCCATACCCAGGTAACGGTTGAGGATAGGGCCGAGCAAAAAGCCCATGAAACCGGTGAGGGCGAAGGTAGACACCAGGCCCCAGACCGAATCACGCAGCTTGTTGGTGAGGAAGAACAGGCCATAGAAGCCGATCAGCACCACGAAAATGTTCGGGTAGCCAACGCGCATCTGCTGCGCCACGTAGGCCATGATGCCACTGAAGGCGAGGGTGATAGCCAGCAACCCGTATGTGTTACGCAGGACGCGGCTGACCTCCTGCTGCTCGACCTGCTGGCCGTGATTGACGGCGTAATCCTGTTCGCGCATGGCGACACTCCTGTGGGTTTGAAACGTTCAGATGCAAAGATCATAACAGAGCCGCGCAAAGCAGCCACATAGAGAGTTTGACAGCTTGTTTCATTTCGGTATTATGGCGCCCGCAATACGAGGAAGCGTGGCCGAGTGGTTTAAGGCAACGGTCTTGAAAACCGTCGATGGGCAACTATCCTAGAGTTCGAATCTCTACGCTTCCGCCACTTCTAAAGCTCTGATTATTCAGGGCTTTTTGCGTTTCTGGGGGGCGAAAAACAGGGCTTTGGGAACACGATTGGGAATATCGCTTCCAATTCGGCTTGGAATCGCTTCGAAGACGTTCACTATTTTGCCTTCTGCGTGCGCGCCCCTTCTCCGAAATCATGTCCGCTTCATTTAGACCAACCTAGCCGGGGTGGCGCGCTTCGTTGAAGTGGGTGATATGCTTCGCTTCCAATAGGCGGGAGAGCGGTCATGCGCCAAAGGCTGCAGCAGCTTCGAGAGTGGCTCACACCGCGTAGGCGGCTATGGATGGGCATAGCTCTGATTACAGTCACTATCGCTGTGCCAATTGTCAGTCCAGGAACCACCGTCAGTTGGCTTATCGGGCCTGCGAGCGTTTTCTTCGTGGGTGCCTTTATGCCCCCTACCAACCAAAAATGATAAGGCGCTGGCGGGCCGCGCGGGAGAATCAGGCGCGGCGCACCTTGTATCGTGCGCTTATTGAAATGGCAGCTGCCTCGAGTCTGTCACCAGAACGGGCTGAATAAAGCCTTCGATGTCACCAGCCAGCCACGATTGTTCTGTTCTTGATAAGTAAAACTTAACGGCTGCGCCCGATTCGTCGGTCGACGCTACTGCGATCAATGTCTGCTGTGGATACTGTGTGGGCCACTGCTGAAACACTGCGTTGATCAACAGCAAGGCCTGTGCAAGATTATCGCCTGTGAGGTAGTTGAATTGACCCAGCATTCAACGCTTGTCTCGTCCGGGCGGAGCGATCGCTGAACAGTTCCAAGTCTTTTCTTGAAAGCGGCGTGAATCGCCTAACGCTACCACTGAAGGCAACTGGCCGATCATCGCTAGAAGGGAACGATTTGCCTCGCAGCATCACCCCGGACTCGCTAGGATGGGCTGAATTCGTATTTTTGCCAGGCGATGAGTGGATGTTCCAGGACTTAAAAAACAATTCCCCGCACGGGAGCATGCTAAGCAAACTCCAGCCTGTAACCTCGGCGATGCTTGCACACCTGAGCGAATGCTATCCGTCTCTTCCCGAGGATTACAGCGCCTTCCTGAAGGAATTCGGAAGCGGAGCAGTAGGTGCGGAGCAGCCGCTGTTCATTCTGTATGACGGTTTGCTAGCGCCGAATGAAATTTACGATGCTGACAGTGCCACCGCGCTGGAGGGAATTCTGTTGTTCGGTGATGACATGCAGGGCTACTGCGCAGGCTTCGATACCGACAACGCCTGGCAGGTAGTTGAAATTGATCCGCTCGATGGGCAGGCTCATGTAGTTGCCGCCAGTTTTCAGGAGTACCTGCGCGATCTGTTGAATTAGCGGCGAGGCTCTATTCCCTCCGCAGTTACCGTAGTTGTATTCAAGCGCTCGCATTTGCGAGAAGCCGACAGCGAACTGTAGTGGAGGGCGAAGCCTTTTGCTCGATCGCAGAGCACCAGGCGTTGTGCCAGGGGGCGTGTCGACTCATCCACGCGTGCATCCACTCAGATATCAGCGTTGGTTGCATGCACTGCTTGAGCTTTCACGCCAAATAACCGGTCAGCTATCCGCCGACCTCGCTCCAGCCCCTCCGCCGTCAACCAGATAGATTTTCTCTTGTTTATCGGATCATTAATGAAGCCCTGCTCATGCAGTCGATTCATGATCTCGAAATCGAACCCTTTCCAGGCATTGCCATCGTCGGAACTAAAGGCTACCAACAGGGCAAGCACGGCATCTTCAATCAGTTTGTCGTCGTATTCCATGATCGTTGCTCCGCTCGTATTTGAGTATCGCGCATGAAATCCAGTAGCAATTGGCAGCCCTGCGCGGCGGTACGCAGAGCCAATAACAATATACCATCAGAATCTCCGCCGTTTCAGCCACCAGCCTCAATCACCAGCAGATGCCCGAAGCCGATAGCTAACAAAGCGCACGCCATCCAAACAAACTTCCCCATCCGGCTGAAACCCTAACCGAAGCATCCCCTTGACCCGCGTTCTGCTAGGCGCAAGCAAAACGGTAACTGATTCCAGCCCCATCTCCTCAAAGGCTCGCCGAACGATCTCAGCAAAAATCGCTTTGCCACAGCCCCAATAGTCCGGATGTAAAACAAGCGCCAGGTCGGCATCACCTTCTGTTAACTGCAGCCCACCCCAGCCGGCAAACTTCTGATCCACCAAGAAAGCCCACGGGCCATAGCCATTGAGCAGCCACTGCGACTCTTTCTCGGCGACCCACGCTGCGCATTTGGCTTCGTCAAAGTCGGGGCGGCCCAAAGGCATGTGGCGCAAGACCCGCGAGTTGTTGTTGAGCTCAATGATGTCGGCACTGCTGATTTCACTGAGTCGCTTGAATTGCAGGTCCATGCTTTGCCTTTTCCGCAATGTTTGATGCGCGGGTTTGCACTCGCGCAGGCCAACCAATCTAGCCGGCGGGCTTGAAACTAGCAGCCCCTTTCGCAAGCTCAACCGCAGCAGTAATCGCTGCTCGCGCTTGCGGGCTGTTCTTCCAGCAGGTCGAGCCCAGTGCCGCTGAGGCCTGAGCCAGTATGTCACTGACATCCGCCTTGCCCAGTTCTGCCAGCGATTCAATCCCCATCTGTTCGAGCCGGGTAATGACGGTTGGGCCGACGCCCTTGAGGGTGAGCAGTGCAGCGCGTTCGGTCGGTGAAAACGGCATTTGCGAAATCCTTTTCTGGGTAGCTTGGGGAATGGTCAGGTATAGAAACACCGCAACTTGGCTTGGGTCGATGCACAGACCTGTGCCTGAAACTTCGCATCGTCCGAATGCCAGCACAACGCGTAGCCACAGCAATTGGGCACGTGGTTGGCAATTTCATACGCCCGCCATTGCGTCATTGCCTGGCCATCAATTGTCTCTGGCGTGTATTCAAGTAACCAGGCAACGGCATTGATGAACTGCCCATGGGAGAACACTGCAATGTCCTGGGCAGGATGTGCGGCAAGTTGTTCCAGGAATGCCTTCGCCCGAGCCACGAAGTCCAGAAACGACTCTGCTCCGGCACCATCCCTGAATGCCGGGTCTGATCTGGCCCAGTACGCTTCAACCCAGTTGCGACGTTGGGCCACTGTCGTGTCGGTACAGCGCGCAGGTTCAAGGTAGGTGAACTCTTGCACAGCCCAGGTTTCGAACGGCACGGCAGGGAAGGCGGTGGCCGTTGCCCTGGCGGTTGCCTGGGCTCGAAAGAATGGCGAGGCAACAATTAATTGCGGCGCCTGGGTGAACGAATGGGCCACCCGCTGCGCTTGTTCGATTCCCTTTTGAGTAAGGGCAATGCTCGCATGATCGCGACTGGCTTGGCCTGCGTTGGCAGCGCTTTCGCCGTGGCGAATCAGCTTGATGTGCTTCATTGACGACCTGTCTTTTCAACGTGAGTGTTGCTTGTCCTGTTGCGCAGCATAACGGCAATCTGGTTTAAGATGGTGCATCATGGCTGACTGCCATGCAGCCATAAAACAAGGAGGTTTGACATGAGCAACCCAAGCAAAAAGCCTTTCATCCTGGCCGGTGCGCCACTGATTGCCATGGGCTCGGGTTTCATTGCCGTGGGGCTATCCGGGCAACCTGCATTTGCTTACACCGGTCTGGGCTTGCTAATACCCGGCATCGTACTGGTTGCGATCGAATTCTATTCGAGACGTCGACGGGCTTGAGTGAGCCGCGACAGCATTCGAAGATAAGGATATCCGTGCAAAACCCACAACCGACCGACCCCGCTGAACGCCCTGCAGCAAACCCGCCCGATACATTGATGAACTGGTCGATCAAGGCGCGCTTGATTGCGCCCAGGGACCTGCGCAATGGCATCCTGGCGATGACCATCGCAGTGCTCGGGGCGGCCGGTATGTTCAGTTGGCTGGGCGCCGACAAGTGGGTCTACGGGCTATGCGCGGTGATGTACGTCCTGATGCTGCTGTTATTAACGGTCAGAACCCACCTTTCATTCCAGCTCACCCGCGACGGCATAACCATCAGCAAGTACGTGCGCTCCGATCGCGCCGCCAGGATCACCATCGTCGTGGTTGTGGTAATCGAGGCGCTGCTGATGCTCTGGCTGGCCGTGGCGACCGGCACCTGGTGGTTGTTGCTGACGCCGCTGTTTATCGCTTATATCCTGTTCACTCGCGAGATGGTGCCGCCTTCGCCCGAAGCCTGTGCGAAACATGAACATGGCCCCGGGTGGGAGCAGTATCGCTACCTGACCATCGACCGCAAGCGCCGGATCCTGGTCCCGCATATCAGTAACCTGTCCATCGGCTTCGAACTGCGCCTGCCCGACATAGCGATGTTCGAACAGTGCCTGGCGCTGTTGCGTGAGCTGTTACCTGCCGAGGTTGAGTATCTGGAGCGGGATTGGGAGTTTGCGTGATCTGCAGCGGGGCGGTTCAAACAGCCGCTCAAATGAACCCCTCAAAAAAACAATCCCCGAATACCGGGGATTATTTTTACGTGGCGCTAAGCAACTTATTGCTTCCCCGTTCCCTCCGGCAACGCATAAGCAATGATGTAGTCGCCCACATCCGGCGAATGGCTCATGCCGCCCGCCGAGATCACCACATATTGCCGGCCGGTAGCCGGCGACTGGTAGATCAACGGCGCTGCTACAGCACCGACCGGCAGGCGGGCTTTCCACACTTCTTTACCGGTGGCCGAATCGAGCGCGCGCAGGTAGTAATCCTGGGTGCCGGCAAAGAACACCAGGCCGGACGCCGTTGAGGTCGGGCCGCCAAGGGTCGGCATGCCCAGCGGGATCGGCAGGTGGGTTTTGATTCCCAGTGGGCCGGTGTCCTGGACAGTGCCCAGCGGCACTTGCCAGACCAGTTTCTGGGTATTCAGGTCGATGGCGCTCATGCTGCCGAACGGCGGGCTGTTGCACGGTACGCCCAGGGGGGATTGCAGAATATCGATTTTCACCCCGCCATAGATGCCGGCAACTTGTGGGCGAATGGTGCCCATGAAGCCAGGCACTTCATCGGTCGAGACTTTAAACTTCTTGGTGTTTTCCTTGGTAACCAGGGCCATACGCAGCGGCACGCGCATGTCGTTGACGAACATCATGCCGGTGTTTTCGTCGATGGAAATACCACCCCAGTTCATGCCGCCCAACAGGCCCGGCCATTCGATGTAGGGTTTTTCGGTTGGCGGGGTAAAGGGGCCGACGTAGACGGAGTCCTTGAACATGATGCGGCAATACAGTTGGTCGAAGGTGCTCACGCCCCACATGGACTTTTCAGTCAGTGGCTCGGCACCAATCACCGGCATGCCCACCGAGTGCGGTTGGGTGGGCGCCAGGTGTTCGCCTTCTGCAGCCGGTGCAGTCGGCACTGGGCGCTCCTGCACTTCGGTAACCGGCTGGCCGGTGCGGCGGTCCAGTACGAAGATGTTGCCGGTTTTACTGGTCTGGATCAGCACCGGGGTTTTTTCGCCCTGGGCATTCTTGATGTCGTACAGCACCGGCTGCGATGGCAGGTCGTAGTCCCACACGTCGTGGTGAACGGTCTGGTAAACCCATTTCGCTTTGCCGGTCGAGGCATCGACGGCAACCACGGCCGAGCCATACTTTTCCTTGGCCTGGTTGCGGTCGCCACCCCAATAGTCGGGCGGGCCGTTGCCGGTTGGCAGGTAGACCAGGTTCAGTTCCTTGTCGAAAGTCGGAACGGTCCAGACGTTGGGGGTTTCCAGCGTGAAGGCGTGATCGGCGGCGGTGGTATCCGCATCCTCAGGCGCGCCGATATCCCAGGCCCACACCAGCGCACCGGTGAGTACGTCAAAGGCCCGCACCGCACCCGAAGGCTCTTTGCCGACGATGTCGCGGACCCAGCCACCGACCACAGTGAGGTGGCCCATGACCACCGGCAGGGAGGTGGGGTGATAGCGCTTGCTGTTCTCGGTCGGGCCCATGCCTTTTTTCAGGTCGACGAAGCCGTTGTCGCCAAAGTTCGGGCACAGGCTGCCGGTGTGCGCATCGAGGGCAAACAAGCGCGCATCGACAGACGACACCAGAATGCGCTGACGGCATTGTTGCTGATCGTTGTAGGAGGCTTTGACCTCAGTGCTCAGGCTGTCGTCCTTGTCGATGTCGTAATAGCCCACGCCGCGGCAGGTGACGTGCTCGGCACTGCTGGCGTGCGGGTCGAATTTCCAGATCGGCTTGCCGCTGTCGCCGTCGAGGGCGGTGATCAGGTTTTCCGGGGTGCACGAATACAGCACGTTGCCGATCTGCAGCGGGGTGTTTTCGTCGACACCGGCGCCATTGCCGGTAGTCCTGCGGCCGGTGCGGTAGATCCACGCCACTTGCAGGTCCTTGACGTTGTCTGCGGTGATCTGGCTGAACGGCGCAAAGCGCGTGCCGGATGCACTGCGGCCAAAGAACTCCCAGTTTTCAGGTGCGGAGGCGGGCGCTTTGGGCGCGGGCGTGCTGGTGCTGGCGACCGGGTTAGAGATCGCACCGTGCGGATAGAACGCAGCCACGAAGGTTGCGATCAGCGCCGCAAACACGACAAAACCGCCGCCGTTGGCCAGGCGCCGGGTGTTCGTTGCAGTACCTGGGAACGCGGCACCGACCCACAGGCTCAGGGTCAGGATAATCGCCGGAACCACCAGGCGCGGCAGCAGTTGCCAGTAACTAAACTGGCCCACTTCGTAAAATGCCCAGGCACAGGTTGCAAGGGCGATAACCACGGAAAGGGTAATGCCACTGCGTTTGCGCCAGAAAAACAGTGCCGCCAGCAGTAAATAGGCAATACCGGCGATCAAGTAATAAGTCGATCCCCCCAGCATCACCAGCTTGAAGCCGCCATATAGCAACGCCAGCGATATCACTAGAACCAGCAGGGAAAACAGCACGCTCGCGGTCGTGGCAAACTTCCGGGTTTGCGTTCGAGGGTCATCCGTCATTGTTTATACGTTCCGTTAGTCATAGGCATTGCACGCACGCAGTGCGCAAGGCTCAGGGGGAATTAAGTTGGCAGCATCAACGCCTGATGGGCAGCGCTGGTCAGCTGGGAAGCGGGGCAGGGGCTTGGCCTGGAAACTGATTTCAGTTTAGGCCGAGGGTGTTTGCGGATAAACGCCCGGGGCTGAGAAGCTTTATTGGTGAAACAGTAACAATGGCGTTTGCCGCACAAGCAATAAGCGCTAATGGCGGTTATCATCCGCGCCCGCAGGTGTACTGCGGATGTCTTGGTCAAGGAGCAGGCTTGTAATGAGTCGAAGTGCGGCAGGGAAGCTGATGGTGGGTGCGGGTATCGGGTTGTGTGCACTGCTCGCTGTGGCCTTGTTCAAGGAGCCCAGGGTGGTGCTGGCACAGTTGCAGTTCCAGGGCGGTGCCCATCCTCGCGGTGACGCCGGGCAAGTGCACGAGGTTTACCGCCAGGCCGTCGAGCAGCTGTTGGCCACCCAGCACATCGATACGCAACGGCTGCAGATCGAACTCGATCCCCAGCACAGCGACACCCTTGTGCTGCGCGGCCCTGAGCCTGCCCTGAGCGCCGCGCAACGCCAGGCCCTGGCCGGCCAGTTCGATACCATCCTGCAGGCGCGCAAGGCGGTGGTCTCCAGCGTGCAATTGCAGCTGGACTACAGTCAGGCCAAGCGCCTGAATGCCGCGGGGAGGGAAATCGGCCCGGCGCCTGCCAACGTCGTCGCGATGGGGCGCAAGGTCATACCGCTGTGGTTCGACTTGCCCTACGAAACGAGCCTCGATACCCGCATCAGCGACAGCGAGCGGCGCCATGCCTTTGCCGGTAGCCGCACGGTCAACGCCGAGGTGAGCTGCCAGCTCGACAGTTTCGTGCAGAGCGCCTTGCCGTTCGTCATTACCGGCTTCAAGGCCGATAGCGCGCAACTGGAAGGCGGCATGGACATTCTCACCCACGACAAGATGACCCTGCGCGTGCCTGCCAGCCTGTACTTTGACGACCGTGACTTGCGCGAGCGCCTCGAGGCGGGAGGGCTGAAGGTCAGCATGGGAAGCCAGATGTCCTACGGCAAGTTTCGCTCGACCTGGCTGACCATTGAGTTCGGATCACTCGGCGAGCACCCCTACCAGCCCTTTGATATGGCCGACGCCGGGCGCCAGGGCCTGCGCGAGATGTGTGGCGACTACGCGTATCAGGCCGGGCGGCCGTTTTCGTTCTACTACGGGGTAGGGCTGGACCGACTGCAAAAGGTCAGTTTTGCACCGCAGGTCGATGCTCGATGATCTAACCTCCTGTATCACGCAGAGCCACAAATGATTGGCGCACGGGAGCAATCGTATGGGCAGTGGATCACAGGCCACCGAGCAAAAATTTCCGTTTCCCAAAGAAGTCGTGCTCGAAGCGCTAGGCGAAGTCCTGCCGAACCTGGGGCTGCAAGCCACGCACGTCGACATGTTCATCGGCAGAATCGATGTGTCGGCGGGCATGTCGGCGTTTTCCTGGGGCGAACGGGTGACCATCGTAGTTGATGATCTGGAGCCGGGAGTTTGCGTTGTAAGAATCGAGTCGTCCTTGAAGGTCGGGGCGAACCTTCCTGGCAATCATCGGCACCATAAAAATTTCTCCAGGATCATTTATGCGCTGAGTGATTACCTTCAGCTCGGGGAGAAAGGAGAGAGAAAATCGAACCGGGCAGTTCTGGATCAACAACTAAGTCGTCGCAGCGAAGCTGCGTCCAGGGTGACGTCGATAGTGTGGGTGTGCCTGATAGCGGGAGTGGTTTCATTTTTCTGGTTTAGTTGAGAGCACTGAGTAAACCAGACTGCCGTGATAGAATTCGCCGCGCTTTACCCACCGTGTCATTGAAAGGACTCAGCAACGCCATGTACTTCCCGATTGAATTCTACAACGCCCTCACTTCGCAGTTCTGGACGCCGCTGCTCGCCGCTGTGCTCACCTGGATTCTGCTCTGGTTTCGTAGCCAGTCCTACGACGGCACCGGCGCCTGGACCCTGGGCTTGATCGTGGTGCTGTGCGCGGTGGCGTTCTTTCCCAATGGCTACCACGCGCTGTTCAACACCGGCCCGACCTTCTACAGCCATGACCGTATTTATGCGCCTGACTACTCGGCAAAGTTCAGCGCCGATGTGCTGCTGACCCTCGCCGGTATGTTGGTGGGCATGCTTGCGCGCAAAATCGTTATCAGCCTGCGCTAATCGCGAAACTTCACCACCTGGTTGCACTTGGGGCACTCGATCAGCTTCTGGGTGAAGACCTCATGGGGCAGGAAGCCGCGGTGCATCAACAGCCCTTCACCCGGCTTGTACAGGTGGTGCATGGAGGTGTTGCATTCCGGGCAGCGCACGAACAGCGCGGTGAAGAAGAACAGGCAGAGGCTGACGATGGCAAACACTGCGTAGGTCTCGAAGTATCGCGTCGCATCACGGTCGAACAGCACCCAGATCATGTAGAGGCCGCCGGTCCAGATGCTGAGGTTGAGCTCCACCTGCATGGCGATGGCGAGGAAACGGTTCTTGAGGGGTTTCACCAGGATCATCCATTGATCGTTCAAAGGCGGGGCCGCGCGCGGGGATGCGCGGGCAGTACGGCGGCCATTGTACTTCGCCAGCGGCGAAAACGCCTGCTCCCGAGCGCAGCGCTCGGGAGCAAGGCGGCGTGCCTGGGGCTCAGCGGGTACCGAGCTTGCGCAGGTTGCCGGGGGTGAACTCGTCGGCGGCAAAGTTGCTGGCGTTGAGCTTGGCCGGCTTTTGCTCGTCGAGCAGGCGATCGACCAGGTAGGAGCCGGCGATCAGGTCGTGATAGATCCCCAGGCGCGCGTGGAAGCGCTGGATCTCATAGGCATACACCGAGGTCTGCATGTTGGTGCGCCACAGCTGGCCACGGGCGTCGAAGTTGTCGGCCAGGGTAGCCGCCCAGCTGTCTTCATCGATGTAGATCAGGCGCTTGGCATAGATGTGCCGGGCAGATGGCTTGAGGGTTGCCTGCAGCACCCACACCCGGTGTTTTTCATAGCGCATCAGCTCCGGGTTGATGTGGCCGCTGGTAGAGAGGATCTGCGCGGTGTTCACCTCGGGGCTGTCGATCTTGTAGTTGTTGTAGGGGATGTAGATTTCTTTTTTGCCGACGATGCTCCAGTCGTAGCGGTCGGTGGCACCGTTGAACAGGCGGTCTTCATCGTAGACGCGAAAGCCGCCAGCGCCGGTGGGCGAATCGTAGCCCACGGTCGGCGCCCGGCGTACCCGGCGCTGGCCCGGGGTGTATTGCCAGGCCTGGCGCGGCTGGGCGGCGGCGTTGATGAATTCGTGGCCGACGATGATCTCGCCTTTCTTGCGCACCGGCTCAAGGGTGGTGAGCAAAAAGTCGGTGAACACGCCGTTGACGCTTTGCGCGCTCTGCTTGGGGTCGGACCACAGCGAGTAGATCTTGTAGTTGACCTTCTCCAGGGCCTTGTTGTTGTCGGCATACACCACCACCTGCTGGTAGTTGGCCTCTTCGGTGACCGCCCGTGCCTGCATGTTGTGGTTGAGGATCAGCTCGTTGCCGTTCTTCGGGATCGGGAACGGCGAGGCGCCGAAGGCGTTGAGGGCATCGTTGCCGTCGGCGCTGAGCGTGGCGTTCAGTGCGTTGCGCTTGAGCGCATCTTCGCTGGCCTGGTCGACCCTGAAGTCCCGATGGCTGGGGTAGACCGGGATCTTGAACGAGTTGGGGTAGCGCTTGAACAGCGCCTTCTGGCCGTCGGTGAGGTTGGCGGCGTATTGCTCGACGTTCTGCGCGGTGATGGTGAACAGCGGTTTTTCGTCGGCGTATGGGTCGGGGTAGGGCGTGCCTGGGCCGGCGAATTTCAGATGCGGCGGCAGCCCGCGCCATTTGCCGGTCCAGGCCGGAATACTGCCATCGGCGTTGCCGGCGCGCTCGGCGCCGACCGGGGTCAGGTCCTGGCCCAGGCGCGCGGCATCGTTATTGCTGATATTGGCGTGGGCCAGGCTTGCGCCGAGCAGGGCGGCCGCCAGGGTGGTGCGCAACCAGGGATGCGTGAGAGTAGACATGCGGTGCTCCTCCATCAGGGGCTTCAGAAGCGGTACTTGAAGTTGAGGGCGACGTTGTCGCGGTCGGCCAGGGGCGAGTTGTTGGCGTTACCCAGGTAGGCGTTGTAGAGCGCTTCGACGGTGAAGTTGCCGAGGTAGCGCCAGGTGGTGCCGATGCTTGCGCGCTCATCGCCTTGCCCGGCATTGATCGAGCCGGTCAGGGCGCTGTCGTGCTGGGCGGCGCTGCTGTAGGTGACCGGTACCGACATGTCCCAGCCGCTGAACACGTCGTTGTAGTCGAAGGTCGCCTGTACCGTGTAGCCCCAGGCGTCGCGGTCCAGCACCAGGCTGTCGGTGCCCGGCAGGGTCAGGCCGGGGGCCAGGGTCAGCGGGGTCGAGGCGTCGTTGTCGAGCACGGTGTTGTAGACCAGCTCGCCGACCAGGGTGGTGTTGTCGGCAAAGGCGGTCGGGCCGACCACGTGGATCATCGACACCTGGGCCTGCAGGGTCTGCGCCCGCACCGGGCTTGAGAAACCGTTGTCGACCATCACCGGCGCGCCGTCGCGGTAGCTGACCTCACCGGCGATGCTGGTGTCGCCGAGCACGGTACCGAAGCTTGCGCCGTACTGGTCGATGTTGTCGAAGTAGCGCACGCGGTAGTGGCCCAGGTCGGTCTGGAAGTCCAGCGACGGGTTCTTGTCGTGGTAGCGCGAGTAGTAGAGGCCGAACTCGGTGTTGTTCAGCGACTCGGCGGTGTAGCGCAGGGCCACGCCGTACTGGCCGCTGTCACTGGGCTCGTCGTCCTTGAGGCGGGTAACGAAGCCTGAGGCGTCGCTGAAACCGCCGCGGTCGATCAGGTCGGTGCTGGAAAAATAGCTGCCGACCCCGAACAGGTCGGTCTTCTCCCACTTGTACTGGTAGTAGGCTTGCAGCTCCAGGGCCTCGGTCAGGCTGAACTGGCCGAACACCTGGCCGACCGGCAGCAGCACTTCCTTGACCTCGACCCCGGGGGTGGTGGCCTTGGTCGCATCGACCGGGCTCTGGGCCGCAGAGATGCCCGGGTAGAACAGGCTTTCACCCCAGCTCACCACCTGATCGCCGACCCGCAGGTTGAGGTTGTGGCCGCTAACGTCCCAGCTGCCGTAGGCATAGGCGTCGAGCAGGCGCAGGTCGTCGCGGTGCTGGTCGATGGTGTCCTGGGAGAAGCGGTCGGCGCGCCGGCAGTTGCCGCTGGCCAGGCAGTTGGAGGCACCGCTGTTGTTGTCGTTGCCCTGGTCGTAGACGTTGTCGTAGAAGCCGGCAGCGCGCACGAACAGGCCGTAGTTGTCCTGCCACTTGAGGTTGGCCTCGGTGAGAAAGCCAACGCGGTTGTTGATCAGGCTGCCGCGGTCGAAGGCGTTGTCGCCATCGTTGCCGTCGGCGTTGGCCACCAGCTTGTGGTCGCGGCCCTCGGTACGCCAGGCCAGGCTGTAGGTGAGGGTGGTGTCCCAGTCGATGCTCAGGTCATCGTTGGCCTGAAAGGTCAGGGCGCTGGCCGGGGTGCCCAGGCCGCCGGCCAGCATCAGCATCCCCAGGCGCACGCAGGTATTGAGTGAAGGTGGGGCGATTGTTGTTTTTATCATGTCGTCCTCATGCCGCGGTCAGACCTGCCCGACCGCTGTATTCAAGGTGGGAGGTGAAGCTGGAGGCGACTATGGAATCCCCTTGGCGGCGCAACATCGTCCAAGCGGACTAAGCGATGCCGCCACGTGCGCCGGACGCTGGCGCTAGTCCCATCGGACGATGTTGGCCCGTGCCGGGCATCGAACAATCAATGACCAATGCCCCCGGCCGACCGCCGGCGCGGCCTGTTGTCCATTGCCCTTTACAAGGTGAGCACATGAACGAAGCCGGGATCGACTGGGACCACTGTTGCGACGTGCTGGTGATCGGTTCGGGGGCCGGCGGCATGACCGCCGCCCTGCGCGCCCATGACCTGGGGCTCAAGGCCCTGGTGATCGAAAAAAGTAGCGAATACGGCGGTACCTCGGCGGTGTCCGGCGGTGGTGTGTGGATCCCCAACAACCCGCGCATCAGGGCCCTGGGCGGGCACGACTCGGCCGAGGAAGCTATCGCTTACCTCGAGGCCGTCACCCAGGGCGAGATCGACGACGGGCGCATCGAAACCTACGTCGAGCAGGGCCGGCGCATGCTCGAATACCTCGAACAACACTCGCGGGTGCGCTTCGAGGCGCAGCCGCACTATGCCGACTACTACCCCGAAGTACCGGGCGGCAAGCCTGGCTACCGCTCCATGGACCCCTTGCCGTTCGACGCGGCGCAACTGGGCGACGAGTTCCTGAAGATGCGCGCGCCGTCACCGGGCACGCTGATGATGGGTCGCATGGCCATGACCATGAAAGAAGCTCAGGTGCTGCTGTGTCGCGGCAACGGCTGGCTGCGCCTGACCTTGCGGGTGATGTGGCGCTACTGGCGCGACCGCACGGGCCGCAAGCTGTCGAAACGTGATCGCTTCCTGACCCTTGGCAACGCCCTGGTCGGCGCCTTGCGCTGCTCGTTGCTCGACCGTGAGGTACCGCTGTGGCTCGACTGCGCGCTGGAGCAACTGCTGATCGTCGACGGGCGCATCGGCGGCGCCCAGGTGCGCCGCGACGGCAAGCTGCTGCGGATCAAGGCGCGTCACGGGGTGGTCATCGCTGCCGGCGGCTTCGAGCGTAACCAGGCGATGCGCGACCAGTATCACCCGCAGCCCTCGCAAGCGCGCTGGAGCGCGACGCCGCCGCACAACACCGGCGACGGCATTCGCGCCGGCCAGGCCGTGGGCGCGCGCACCGCGCTGATGGAGCACAGCTGGTGGGCGCCGACCACCCATGTGCAGGGCGAAGAGAAGCAGCGCGCGCTGTTTGTCGAACGCACCTTGCCCGGCTGCGTGCTGGTCAATGCCGCGGGCCAGCGCTTCGTCAACGAAGCGGCGCCGTACACCGACATCGTCTACGCCATGTACGCCAACAACCGCGAAGGCGCCAGCAGCGTGCCGTGCTGGATGGTCTTCGACGCCAGCTTCCGGCGTAAATACCCCTGTGGCGCGCTGTTGCCGGGCTATGCCCAGCGCGACTGGCAGTTACCCCGGCACCTGCGCGACTACTTCCACAAGGCCAACAGTCTTGAAGCCCTGGCGACCAGCATCGGGGTCGATGCCGCAGGGCTGGCGCGTACCGTGCAACGCTTCAATGCCATGGCCAGCCTGGGTCGCGACGAGGATTTTGCCAAGGGCGAGTCGTTGTTCGACCGCTATTACGGCGACCCCGGTGTGCAGCCCAACCCGTGCCTGGCGCCGTTGCTGCAGGCACCGTTCTATGCGGTGCGGGTCGATGCCGGCGATATCGGCACCAAGGGCGGCTTGCTCACCGATGTGCATGCGCGGGTGCTGCACGAGGACGGCCAGCCGATCCTCGGCCTGTATGCCATTGGCAACAGCGCCGCATCGATGATGGGCCGTACCTATCCGGGGGCGGGGTCGACCCTCGGCCCGGCCATGACCTTCGGCTACCTGGCCGCCAACCATATCGGCGCGTTAGCCAGTAATCACCAGGCCCAGGCGGCGCTGGTTTCTTGAGGATGCACCCCATGAGTACACAACACAGGCAGGTTGCCGTGGTCACCGGCGCCAGCCGCGGTGTCGGCCAGGGTATCGCCCTGGCCCTCGGCGCGGCCGGCATGACCGTTTACGTTACCGGCCGGGCCCGCGGGCAGGGCGGTTCACATTTGTACGGGCATGCCCTGGACGGCGACCTGCAGGCCACCGCCGAGGCCATCAGCGCGGTGGGCGGGCAAGGTATCGCGGTGACCTGCGATCACGCCGACGATGCCCAGGTGCAGGCGCTGTTCGCCCGGGTGGAGCGCGAATGCGGGCACCTGGATCTGCTGGTCAACAACGCGGCGTTCATCCATGACCAGTTGATCGAGCCGGGGCCGTTCTGGAGCAAACCGCTGGCGCTGGCGGGTATCCTCGACGTCGGCCTGCGTTCAGCCTATGTCGCCAGCTACCATGGCGCGCCGCTGTTGCTGCGCAGCCGCCAGGGGCTGGTGTGTTTCACCTCATCGTTTGGCGCTGGCTGCTACATGCATGGGCCGGCTTATGGCGCGCAGAAGGCCGGCTGCGACAAGCTGGCCGCCGACATGGCCATCGATTTCGAAGGCCAGGGCGTCGCCGCCGTGTCGCTATGGTTAGGCCCGCAACTGACCGAGCGCACGCGGATTGCCGGCGAGCAGCATGGCGAGCAGTACAAGGCGTTTCTTGCCGATGCCGAGACCCCGCAGTTCAATGGGCGGGTGATTCATGCGCTGCTCAATGACCCGCAGTTGATGCGCTATTCCGGGCAAACCCTGATCACTGCCGAGATAGCCGCTGGGTATGGCATCAGCGAAGCGGGCGGGCGCCA
The DNA here is from genome assembly GCF_024749345.1 of Pseudomonas sp. B21-009. Taxonomy (NCBI): domain Bacteria; kingdom Pseudomonadati; phylum Pseudomonadota; class Gammaproteobacteria; order Pseudomonadales; family Pseudomonadaceae; genus Pseudomonas; species Pseudomonas sp. B21-009. The sequence continues at coordinate 2,132,192 of NZ_CP087199.1, forward strand.
GCCGCCTTCCCATCGCGGCTTGCTCGGCGACCCGCGCCAGCAACATCCGGCGCGGGTGATCTGAGCGGCGGATTACGACCCCTTCGGGCTCAATCGCCGGCCTTGCCGGCGATGGGCTGCACAGCAGCCCTCACACCCAGCCGCGCAATACCTGCTTGGCCACCTTGCCCGTGGCATTGAGCGGCAAGGCCTCGACCACTTGCACCCGCCGCGGCACTTTGTAGTTGGCCATCTGCTCGCGGCACCAGGTATTGAACTGCGCTACGTCAATCACCTGTCCAGGCACCGCCAGCAAGAAGGCCATGGCCACTTCCCCCAGGCGTTCATCGGCAATCCCAATCACGGCGGCCTGGGCCACCCCGGGGTACTGCAGCAAGGTCTGTTCGATCTCCGCCGGGTAAACGTTGAAGCCACCGGTGATGAACATGTCCTTGAGCCGGTCGGTGATGCGCAGGTAACCCTGTTCATCCAGCACGCCAATGTCGCCGGTGTGCAGCCAGCCCTCGGCATCCACCGCTTCGAGGCTTGCCTGCGGGTCGTTGAGGTAGCCGTGCATCAGGTTGTAGCCGCGGATCAACACCTCGCCAGGCACGTTGGCCGGCACCCTGGCGCCGCTGCTGTTGACGCAGCGGATCTGAACCCCTGGCATGGCCCGGCCGCTGGTGCTGGCGACCCGCTCGGCGTTGTCGCCGGGGCGGCAGATGCTGGCAAAGCCGCAGGCTTCGGTCAGGCCGTAGGCGGTGACGATGGTGGCAAAGCCCAGCTCCTCGCGCATGCGCCCGATCATCTCCACCGGGATCGCGGCGGCGCCAGTGACGGCGACGCGCAAGGAGCTCAGGTCGTAGTTCTGGCGTTGCGGGTGGGCCAGCAGCGACTGATACAGGGTCGGCGGCCCGGGCAGGATGTTGATGCGCTGGCGCTGCACGCAGTCGAGCAGCGCCTGCACCTCGAACACCTGCTGCGGGAGGATGGTACAGCCGCGCATCAGCGCTGCCAGCCAGCCGGCCTTGTAGCCAAAGGAATGGAAGAACGGGTTGACGATCAGGTAGCGATCGCCCCGGCGCAGGCCGACGATCTCGCTCCAGTCGCGCACCACCTGCAGATTCTGGCCGTGGGCGGTCATCACGCCCTTGGGCTTGCCGGAGGTACCGGAGGTAAACAACAGGTCGGACAGGGTCTGCGGCCCGACCTGCTGCTCGCGGGCCTGCAACAGCGCCTGCGGCACCTGCTCAGCGAGGGCCATGAACGCCTCCCAGGCCAGGCCGCCGTGGCGCGGCTCTGCCGGGCGCAGGCTGATCACCTGGCGCAGGGCCGGCAGGGTTTGCTCGGCGAGCATGGCCGGGTAGTCGTTATCCAGAAAGCGGCTGATGCAAAACAGCACGCAGGTGCCGCTCTCGCGCAGGATGTGCCCGGCCTCGCTGCTTTTCATCCGTGTGTTCAACGGCACCAGGGTGGCGCCGATGCTCTGCAGGGCGCCGGCGGCAACGATCCATTCCCACAGGTTGGGCGCCCACACTGCCACCCGGTCGGCCACTTGCACGTCCAGGGCGAGCAGGGCGCGGGCGGCCTGCTGGCGCAACAGCTCGAGCTGGCGGTAGCTGATGCGCTGCCCGCCGTCTTCGATGGCCGGGCTGTCGCCGTAGTCCCGGGCGGCGCGGGCGAACAGTTGGGCGATGGTCTGAGCGTTTTCGACAGGCAGCATGATGCCTCCTCAGGCTGAGGATGAATGAGCAGGGAAAGCGCCGGGCAGGCTGCCCGGCACCGCGGGTCAGGCGCTAGGCGGGGCGAAGCGGCGGCCAGCGGAGAAACCGCCGTCCACGGCAATCATCTGGCCGCTGACGAACGACGCTTCGTCAGAGGCAAGAAACAGCGCGACGTTGGCCACTTCGTCCGGCTGCCCGGAACGGTTGAGCATGTGCTGCGAAGCGAAGAAGGCGTGGAATGCCTGCTGTTCGCGGACCATGCTGGTCATCGGCGTTTCGATCAGGCCCGGGCACAGGCCGTTGACGCGGATGTTGGCGTAGCCGTAGTCGATGGCCATCGAGCGGGTCAGCTGGTTGATGCCGCCCTTGGAGACGTTATAGGCAACGTTGCCGTCGCAGCCCTGCAGGCCGAAGATCGAACCGATGTTGATGATCGAGCCGCTGCGCTGGGCCTCCATCTGCGCCAGCACGTGCTTGCTGGTGAGCATGCTGCCGGTGAGGTTGATGTCCAGCACCCGCTGCCAGTTGGCGGTGCTGGTCTGGGTCACGCTGCCCTGGTCGGCGACGCCGGCGGCATTGACCAGCACATCAATACGCCCGAAGCGGCTGATGACTTCGCTCATCACCTGCTGCACGCGGGTTTCATCGCGCACATCCAGGCTCATGAACAGGCCGGGGAAGTCCGCCGGCGCCTCGCCAATGTCCAGGCCGACGACCTCGGCGCCCTCGGCAATGAAGCGACGCACGCACGCCAGGCCGATACCCGATGCGCCGCCGGTAACCACGGCGACCTTGTTGTGCAAACGAGCCATAACTGAACCTCTGTCTTATTGTTGTGGGGCTGCTGGCGCCGAGTCTAACCGCAGTCGGGGCCGCAGTGATCGTCCGATGAGACTAGCGGGCACCGGCCCTCAGCCGGGGAAGCGCAAGCGCACCCGCGCGCCCAGTGGCCGGCTCTGGCAGGCCAGGGTCCAGCCTTCCTCCAGCTCGCGGGCGCTGAGCACATCGTTGCGCGAAAGATGCGTTTCACCCTCGAGCACCGTACACATGCAGGCCCCGCAAAAGCCTTCTTCGCACGAAGAGGGCACGTCCAGGCCCGCCGCCCGGCAGCTTTGCAACAGGGTATCGCCAGGCTTGCAACGGATTTCGTGTTGCTCGCCGTCGAGCTCGACCAGCAGCAGCTCACAGGCCGAGTCGCTGCTGACGGCGCGGGCAACGGCCTCTTGCGCGGCGAGTTGATCCGGGTCGGGCGGCGAGACGAAGCGCTCGACATGGATGCACGCGGCAGCTTCGCCCAGGGCCAGCAGGCTGCGCTCGACGGTGTCCATGAACGGCCCCGGGCCACAGATGAAGTAGTCGCCGCCGCGCATTTCGCCGACCAGTTGCTGGACCTGGGCGTCGCGCAAAAAGCCCTGCAGTGAATCGAGCAGGTGGATCACCTGCAGGCGCTGCGGGTGATCCTGGCTCAGCTGGCGCAGTTCGTCGCGAAAGATCACCGAGGCTTCGTCGCGGTTGGCATACACCAGCCTGACGGATCGAGCGCCGCTGTGCAGCACCGACTTGAGGATCGAGATCACCGGGGTGATGCCCGAGCCCCCGGCAAACAGCACCAGTGGCCGCGAAGGATCAGTGGCCTGGTGCTCATCCAGGCAGAAATGCCCGGCCGGCGGCAGCACTTCGAGCCAGTCACCGACCTGCACCTGCTGGTTCATCCAGTTCGATACCCGCCCGTCGGCAACCCGCTTGATGGTCACCTTGGGCCGGGCATCGCACAGCGGCGAGCTGGCCATGGAGTAGCAGCGGGTCAGCAGTTTGCCGGCACAGGGCACGCGAAAGCTCAGGAACTGCCCCGGCTTGTAGCGAAAGCGCTCGCGCAGTTGCGCCGGCACCTCCAGGACCAGCGAGCGCGCATCGGCGGTTTCGTCGATCACCGCGCAAACCTGCAGCCGATAGCTGCCGCTGGCCGACACCAGCGAGTCCTGCCCAAGCGCTTGCATGCCCATGTTCATCTTCGCCTCAAATGCCGCTGATCAATTGCGCGTTGTCCACCCGCAGTTCGGCGCCGTTGACGAAGTTCGATTCGTCGCTGGCCAGAAACAGCACCACGTTGGCGATATCGCGCGGCGCGCACATGCGGTTCATCGGGTCCTGGTCGAGCAGCGCCTGGTCGATCGGCTGGCCACCGGCCAGGGCCTGGGTCATCGGCGTGTTGACGCCGTCCGGGTGCACGCTGTTGCAGCGGATGCGATACCCCTGCTGCTTGCAGTGCAGGGCGATGGAGCGGGTCATCGCCGCCACCGCGCCCTTGGAGGCCGAATAGGCGCAGAACATCGGCATGGCGCCCAGGGCGGCCACCGAGGACATATTGACGATCGAGCCACCGCCGCTGTCCTTCATGGCTTCAATGGCATATTTGCAGCCGAGAAAGTAACCGTCGCCGTTGATCTTCTGGACCTTCTGCCAGGTTTCCAGCGAGGTGTCCTCGATGGTGCCGGCCACCAGGATGGCGGCGTTGTTGACCAGCACATCGAGGCGCCCGAAGTGCTCCAGGGTGGTCTTGACCACCTGCTGCCAGTCGCTTTCACTGGCGATGTCGTGGCGGATGAACAGCGCCTTGCTGCCGATCTGCGCGGCGACTTCGCGACCGGCCTGTTCATTGAGGTCGGTAAGCACCACCCGGGCGCCCTGGCTGGCCAGCAGCAGGGCGTCCTCGCGGCCGATACCGCTGGCGGCGCCGGTGACGATGCAGACTTTGCCTTCTACACGTTGCATGGTTGTTCTCCTGATGGTGCGGGGTTGCGGGCGGCGTGCGCGGCGATATGCGCCGCAGCGCGCCGCCCGGAGTAAATGCAGTCGGCCAGGGACAGGCCGGAGACATACAGGTTGGAGGCCACGCCCACGGCATTGCGCCCGGCGCTGTACAGCCCGGCGATCGGCGCGCCGTGCAGGTCGAGCACCGCGCCGCTGCGCTCGTCGACGCGCAGGCCGCCCAGGGTCAGGGCCGGGCAGGGGAACAGGCGGCTGTCATAGGACAGGTCGAGGGCATACCAGGGGCCGCTGTCCAGCGGGCAGAGCATCGCCGCCGACTTGCCCAGCGGGTCGGCGATGTCCCCTCGGGCCGCGCTGCTGTACTGCGCCACGCTCTGGCGCAGGTTGCCGGCGGGCAAGGCGCAGCGTTCGGCCAGCTGTTCCAGGCTGTTGCCGCGTTTGGCGTTGAACAGCAGGTTGAGCAGCACCGGCAAACGCTGGAAGTTCCACACCTTGCCCGGGCCGACCTGCTTGAGCGCCTGGCGCACCAGGGCGCGGTTGAGAATCAGGATGGCCTTGCCGCGCTGTTCTTCAACCATGGCGTGGCCGAGGGTGGCGCCGTACACCTCTTCATTGCAGTAGCGCAGGCCCAGGCCGTTGACGATCATGCCGCGGGCCCAGGCCAGCGGCGGGTTGATAAAGCGCCAGGCGCTGATCTTGTCCATCCGCGCCAGGCTGGCGCCTGCGCTCTGGCCCAGGAGCAAGCCGCTGCCATCGCAGGCGCTGCTGCCCAGCGGCAGGCCGGCCAGGTACTGCGGCGCGTGCCGGGCCACCAGCTCGCGGTTGAAGATAAAACCGCCACAGCTGAGCAGCAGGCCTTTTTCGGCGCGAATCAGGGTGCGCACGGCATGGCGCTGCTCGATCTGCCGCAGGCGCTTGCGCAGCACCTCGGCCAGCGCCGGGACGTACATCTGCAGGACGCTGACCCAGCGCGCCAGACGTGCATGGCGGCGGGCGGCGCGGCTATCGGCAGGCAGTTGCCAGGCCACCACACCGAGCACCCGGTCGTGGTTGTCGACCACCAGCTGGCGCACTTCACACTGGCTGCGCAGGCGCACGCCGAGCTTCAGCGCGCTGGCGCGCAGCGGCGCAAACAGGCTGGCACCGGACATGCCCGGGCCTTTGGCGCGGTGCCCGCGAGGGGCGGGTGTGGCTTGCGCGGCGTAGGCCGGCACCGCTTCGTTGCCCGAGTAGTAGAGGTAGTAACGGTCGCTGGGGTAGGAGGTTTTCTGTGGCGGCACGCTGGCTTCGAAGGCCACGCCGTGGCGCTCCAGCCAGGCCAGTTGCTCGACACTGCGCTGGCAGAAGTCGCGCAGGGTGTCGGCCGATACCGCCTCGCCGACTTCCTGGCGCAAATAGTTGAACATCGCCTCGCTGTTGTCCGGGTAGCCGGCGCGCTGCTGGTAGGGCGTGCCGCCACCGGCATAGACCACGCCACCGCTGAGCGCCGTGGCGCCGCCACCGGCGAAGCGGTCCAGGGCCAGCACACTGAGGCCGCTGCTGGCGGCCTCGATGGCGGCGCAGACCCCGGCGCCGCCAAAGCCGACCACCAGCAGCTCGGCCGCGGCGTGCCAGTGCAGCTCTCCCGCATGCTCCACCCGCAGCGGCGCCAATGCGCTCAGGCTGTTCATGGCCCGGCCTCAGCCCGCTGCCGCGATCATGCGCGCAGGCGCTGCAGTGGTGGTGTAGCTGCCGTCCAGGTACACCAGCGGGGTGATGCTGGCGCTGGTGCGGATGCGCAGGATGCGGCCAATGAAAATGGTGTGGGTGCCATAGGTCATGCGCCCGTCCTGGCGGCAAAGAATCGATGACTGCGCGTCGGCCAGAAACGGAATGCCTTCTTCGCTGGTCTGCCAGTCGCCGCGCTCGAAGCGTGCCTCGCCCTTGATCGCGCCGCTGCACAGGTGCGCCAGGTCTTGTTGCTCGACGCCGAGGATGTTCACGCAGAAGTCGGCGCCGTCCGCCAGGGCGGCATGCGGTGAGGCGCTGGTGTTGACGCAGATCAGCAGCGACGGCGGCTCGGTGCTCAGCGAGTCGACCGCAGTGGCGGCCATGGCGAAGCGCTGGGTGCCGTTGCTGGTACTGATGATGGTCACGGACTTGGCCAGGCGGCGCATGGCCTGGAGCATGTCGGCTTTGAGATTGTTGTTGTTCATCGCACGGCCTCTGGTTGGCTTGGAGTGCGATGAATTCTTGCAATCGGTGCAAGGCCCAACATCGTCCGAGGGGACTAGTCGAGCCACGCCGTCGCGGCATGGTCCGTTTGAGGGATGTTGGCCGTCGGGCGCCTTGCTTGAATGCCGGGGCAGAGGCCGGTTGCGCCTCTGCTGCACGCGCGCCCCGGCGGACGGGGTGATCAGAGGAGAACAACAACATGCTCAATCACGACCTGATACGCCAGCGTCTGGCCCAGCGCGCCCGCGAGCTGGTGCCGATCCTGCGTGAACGTGCCGCCCATGCCGCGCAACGTGGCCAGCTACCGGAAGAAACCCTGCGCGATTTCCACGACGCCGGGTTTTTCCGCATCCTTCAGCCGGCGCGCTGGCAAGGCTACGAGCTGCAGCCGCGGGACTTTTTCGAGGTGCAGATGACCCTCGCCGAAGGCTGCATGTCCTCGGCCTGGGTGCTGGGGGTGGTGGCCATTCACAACTGGCAACTGGCGCTGTTCGACGACCGCGCCGCCGAGGATGTCTGGGGCGAGGATTCCAGCGTGCTGATTTCGTCGTCCTATATGCCGGTGGGCAAGGTCGAGCGGGTCGAGGGTGGCTTCAAGCTCAGCGGCCGCTGGGGCTTTTCGTCGGGCAGCAAGCATTGCCAGTGGGCCTTCCTTGGCGCCCTGGTGCCGCCGCAAGAGGCGGGCGGGGCGCCGGACTACCGGACCTTCCTGGTGCCGCGCAGCGACTACCAGATCATCGACAACTGGAATGTCATGGGCCTGGAGGCGACCGGCTCCCACGACATCCAGGTGAGCGATGCCTTCGTCCCGGAGTACCGCACCCACCGCGCTGCTGACGGTTTCATGCAGTACAGCCCGGGCAACGCGGTCAACAGCGCGCCGCTGTTCCGCCTGCCGTTCGGGCAGATCTTCGTGCGCGCGGTGTCGTCGTCGGCCATTGGCGCCCTGCAGGGCGCGATCGATCTGTTCGTCGAGCACAACCGCAGCCGGGTCGGGGTCAATGACGGGCGCAAGATGCTCCAGGACCCGGCGGCGCAAACCGCCCTGGCCAATGCCATGGTCTGCGTCGACGAGTGCCGCACGGTGCTGCTGCGCAACTTCGATTTCATGCTCAAGGCCGCCGAGGCCGGCGACGCCCTGGCCATGCAGACGCGGGTGAAGATGCGCTACGACTCGGCGCTGGTCGCCGACAAGTGCGCCAAGGCGGTGGCCGAGCTGATGTTCAACAGCGGCGCCTCGACGATTTTCCGCAGCCACGCCATCAACCGCGCCTTTCGCGACATTCATACCGGCCGCGCCCACGTTGCCAACAACCCGGCCAAGTACGCCTGGAACCTGGGCGGCGTGAGCATGGGCCAGGACAGCAGCGACTTCTTCCTCTGAATCGCCAGATCACAGAAACCGGCTAGTCCGTTTGCGGGATTCGAGCGGCGCGGCGATCCCCGAGCATGGTGGCAAGGCGCGGGTCCCTGGCGCCGACCGAGCCGTTAACAAGAACAAGGATCAAGCATGAAATTCTCATTGATTTACGAAGCACAGACGGTGGACTCCAGCCGCGAAGGCGACCGCAAGATCTTCGATGACACCGTCGAGCAGGCAGTGCTGGCCGACCAGCTCGGTTTCGACACCTTCTGGTGCGTGGAACACACCGCCCTGAGCAACTACTCGCACATGTCGGCGCCAGAAACCATGCTCGCCTTTGTCGCCGGCAAGACCGAGCGCATCGGCATCGGCCATGGCGTGGTGTGCCTGCCGCCGGCGATGAACCACCCGGTCAAGGTTGCCGAGCGCATCGCTACCCTCGACCTGCTGTCCAAGGGCCGGGTGCATTTCGGCGTGGGCAAGGGCGGTACCCAGCAGGAGGCCGGTACCTTCGGCTACGACCTGGCGACCCTGCAGCCGCAGATCGATGAAGCCATGTACCTGATCCCGAAAATCTTCGTCCAGGACGAGATCGAGCACCACGGCGACTTTGTGCAGATCCCCAAGCGGCCGATCCACCCCAAGCCGTACCAGGACCCGCACCCGCCGATGTACCTGGCCTGCACCAACACCGAATCGCTGAAGAACGCCGGCGGCCGTGGCATGGGCGCGTTGGTGCTGGGTTTCGGCGGCCCGGAGGAAATCGCCAAGAAGGTCGAGGTGTATCACCAGGCCTGGGACAACCGTGACGCCAAGCAGCAGGTCGGCTTTCGCCCCAACCGCCACATCGCCGCGCTGTGCCCGGCCATCGTCCTCGACGACAACGAACTGGCGCGGCGCATCGGCATCCGTGGCCAGCGCTACTTCATGGAGTCGCTGGGCTACTGGTACGGCGGCGGCGAGCGGCCGGACCCGGAGAAGTGGAAAGACGACACCTACGTCGACGGCAACGGCCAGGCAGTGATCAAGTCGCGCTTTGCCTCCGAGGAAGTCAGCGTCGACTTCTCCGACCCGACCATGGCGATGATGAACCCCAACCATGCCTACGGCACGGTCGAGGACTGCATCGGTTACGTGCAACGCCTGATCGATGCCGGCGCCGACGAGATCCTGTTCATCTGCCAGATGGGCACGGTGCCGCAGTGGGCGCAGCTGGAGACCCTGCGCAACATCGGCGAGAAGGTGATTCCGCATTTTCGCAAGCAGTGAGGTGAAAGCATCGCGGGTCAAGCCTGCTCCCACAGACCCGCGAAATTCACCCGATAGCGCTAGTCCCAACAGACGATGCCCGGCCTTGTGCAGCGGGCTTGAATGGCGCTCAACACGTCGATCAACGCGAGGACAACAAGCATGGATATCCGCGGCCTGGGTTACGTCACCCTGCTGTCCACCGACCTGGCGCAATGGCGTCATTACGCAACCCAGGTGCTGGGCATGATGGTGGCCGGCGAGGGCGCTGACAGCGCCCGGCTGTACCTGAAAATGGACGATCGCCCGTACCGCCTCCTGGTGCTGCACAGCGACCAGGACAGCTTCGGCGCCTGTGGCTGGGAGCTGGCCGGCGAGGCCGCCTTCGAGCAGGCAATCGCCGAGCTGCAGCACGCCGATATCGCCGTCGAGCGCGGCAATGCCGCCCAGGCCGAGCTGCGCAAGGTCCAGGCGGTGGCGCAGTTCTGCGACCCGGACGGCAACCGCCACGAACTGTTCTGGGGCCCGCGCCAGGATTTCGCCCGCTTTGTCTCGCCGGTGGCAGTCAAGGGCTTTGTCACCCATGAGCTGGGCATGGGCCACGTGGTGCTGCCGGCGCCAACCTTTGAGCGCTGCCGCGATTTTTATCAGCGGGTCATGGGCTTTGGCCTTTCGGACCTGATGAAAGTGCGCTTCACCCCTGACCCGGGCGAGGCGGAAAAGCGCATTCATTTTCTGCACTGCAACAATGGCCGTCACCACTCCCTGGCGATCTTCGAATGCCCGGTGCCCCATGGCTGTGTGCACATGATGGTCGAGGTCGACGGCCTCGACGAGGTCGGCCGCGCCCTGGACCGCATGCACGCCCACGGCGTCAAGCTCTCGGCCACCCTCGGCCAGCACACCAACGACCAGATGGTCTCGTTCTACATGAAAACCCCTTCAGGCTTTGACCTGGAGTACGGCTGTGACGGCCTGGTGGTCGACTGGAACCAGCACACCCCCTTCGAAAGCACGGTGGTCAGCCACTGGGGCCACGACTTCAGTGTCGGCCGCCCATGAGGACAACGATGATGGACAAACAATTGACCACGGCGCAGATGGTCGGCCAGCTGCGCGACGGCATGACCCTCGGCATCGGGGGCTGGGGCCCGCGGCGCAAGCCTATGGCGCTGATCCGCGAGATCCTGCGTTCCGACCTCAAGGACCTGACCGTGGTCGCCTACGGCGGTGCCGATGTCGGCATGCTTTGCGCCGCGGGCAAGGTGAAGAAGCTGGTATTCGCCTTCGTCTCGCTGGATTTCATTCCGCTCGAGCCGTACTTTCGCAAGGCCCGCCAGGACGCCGCCATCGAGGTCATGGAGATCGACGAAGGCATGCTCCTGCTTGGCCTGCGCGCGGCGGCCATGGGCGTGCCGTTCATTCCCACGGCGGTCGGCCTGGGCACCGATGTGCTGCGCCACAACCCGCAAATCAAACTGGTGGCCTCGCCCTATGCCGACGGCAAGGACTGGGTGGCGATGCCGGCGCTTGACCTCGACGCGGCGCTGATCCACGTCGACCGTGCCGATGCCCGCGGGGTCTGCCAGATCAGCGGCCCCGACCACTACATGGACGACCTGTTCGTGCGCGCCGCCCGCCACAGCTACGTGACCTGCGATCAGCTGGTCGACAGCGACTACTTCCACAGTGCGCCGGAGCGCGCGCACCAGGTGTTTTGGGAGCGCAACCTGACCACCGCCGTGGCCCATGTGCCGGGCGGTGCGCACCCCTCGTCATGCGCGCCGCTGTACGGTTTCGATGTGCCGCATTTGAAGGCCTACAGCGCCTCGGCCCAGGCCGAGGAGGGCTGGCAGGCCTATGTCGAGCAATTTGTCGCCTGCTCCCACGAGCAGTACCTGGAACAGGTCGGTGGCCTGGGCGCCATCCGCCAGCTTCCCCTGCCGGTTTTCTAAGCGAGTTTTCTATGACCACGCCAGCTACGACGTACAGCCTCGCCGAACTGATGATCTGCGCCGCCTCCGAGGCCTGGCGCGACGACGGTGAAGTCCTGGCCACCGGCATCGGGGTGATCCCGCGCCTGGCCGCCTCCCTGAGCATGCTGACCAGCAACCCGCAGTTGCTGATGACCGATTCCGAAGCCTACATGGTCGCGGAACCTGTGCCTCTCGGCGCACGCAACGGCTATCAACCCAAGCGCGACAGCTGGATGGGTTTTGCACGGATTTTCGACAACGTCTGGGGCGGCAAGCGCCATGCCCTGGTCGGCCCGATCCAGATCGACCGCTTCGGCCAGGCCAACCTCTCGTGCATCGGCGACTACGCCCGGCCCAAGGCGCAGATGCTCGGGGTGCGCGGCCTGCCGGGCAACTCGATCAGCCATGCCAACTCATTCTTCGTGCCCAGCCACAACCGCCGGGTGTTCGTCGAAGGCGAGGTCGATATGGTCTCCTCGATCGGCTACAACCCCGCGCGCCTGGCCCGAGGCTGGGCGCTGGATGAGGTGGATATCCGCCTGATCGTCACTGACCTGTGCGTGCTCGATTTCCACGGCCCGCAGCACCAGGTGCGGATCCGCTCGCTGCACCCGGGGGTGAGTGTCGATGAGGTGCAGGACAACACCGGCTTCGCCTTGCAGGTGGACGCCGATTGCCCGGTTACTGCCGCGCCCAGCGAGGCGCAGTTGCAGCTGATCAGGCGCCTCGACCCGCACAACCTGCGGGCCAGCCAGTTGAAAGACAACCCCGCCGGCCAGCGCAACCTGCGTTGAGCCAGGCCCGGGCAGTACGCCTTGCCGGAGTAGCAATCGATGAGCGAACAGAACAATAACAACCAGGCCGAGGTGGTGCTGTACGAGGTCCGTGGCGCGGTGGCCATGGTCACCATGAACCGCCCGCAATACCACAATGCGCAGAACTCGCGCATGACCTACGCGCTGGACGCGGCGTTTCGCCGGGCCTGCGCCGACGACGCGGTCAAGGTCATCGTGCTGTGCGGGGCCGGCCGGCATTTTTCCGCCGGTCACGACATCGGCACCCCGGAGCGCGACGTCAACCAGAGCTTCGAGCGCGTCAGCCTGTGGTACGACCACGTCGACAAACCGGGCGGCGAGTTTCTCTATGCCCGCGAGCAGGAGGTGTACCTGGGCATGTGCCGGCGCTGGCGCGAGATGCCCAAGCCGACCATCGCCATGGTCCAGGGCGCGTGCATTGCCGGCGGCCTGATGCTGGCCTGGGTCTGTGACCTGATCGTCGCCAGCGAGGATGCCTACTTCACTGATCCGGTGGTGCGCATGGGCATCCCCGGGGTCGAATACTTTGCCCACGTGCATGAGCTCAACCCGCGGATCGCCAAGGAATTCCTGTTCATGGGCACGCCGATGCCGGCGCCGCGGGCCTACCAGATGGGCATGGTCAACCGCGTGGTGGCGCGCGAGGCCCTGGAGCCGGAAACCCTGGCCATCGCCGAGCGCATCGCGCAAATGCCGCGCCTGGGCCTGCAGCTGAGCAAGCAGGCTGTGAACAACGCCGAGGATTTGATGGGCAAGCGCGCGACCATGGACATGGTCTTCGGCCTGCATCACTTCGCCCACGCCCACAACGAGCTGGTGTCCGGCGACCGCCTGGGCGGTTACGACGCCCGCGCCATGGCCAGTGCCCAGCGCAAGCCGGAGGGGGCCTGAGCATGACGGTCTGCCTGCAAACACCGCTCACCGAACTGTTGGGCTGTCGCTACCCGATCATCCAGACCGCCATGGGCTGGGTCGCCGAACCGCGCCTGGTGGCGGCCACCGGTAACGCCGGCGGCTTCGGTTTTCTTGCCGGCGCGACCATCGAGCCGGCGCGCATGGAGGCGGCGATCGTCGAAACCCGGCGCCTTAGCGACCAGCCGTTCGGGGTCAATTTTCACATGTACCAGGCCAATGCCGCCGACATCGTCGAGCTGGTGCTTCGGCACAAGGTCAAGGCGGTCAGCTACAGCCGTTCGCCGGGCAAGCAGATGATCGCCCGGCTGAAAGATGCCGGCGTGGTCTGCATCCCTACCGTTGGCGCCCTCAAGCATGCGCAAAAGGCGGTGGAAATGGGCGCCGACGCGGTGACCATCCAGGGCGGCGAGGGCGGCGGCCATACCGGCTCGGTGCCGACTTCGCTGTTGCTCGGCCAGGTGGTCGAGGCGCTCAAGGTACCGGTGGTCGCCGCTGGCGGCTTCAAGGACGGTCAGGGCCTGGTCGCCGCCCTGGCCTATGGCGCCGCCGGCATTGCCATGGGCACACGCTTTTTGATGAGCGCCGAAAGCCCGGTGCCGAGTGCGACCCTGGCCCGCTACCTGGCAGTCAACGACCCGGCGGCGGTAATCGTCAGCCGCGCCATCGACGGCATGCCGCAACGAATGATCCGCAACGAACTGCTCGATGCGCTGGAAGCCAGCGGTGGCCTCAAGCGCTGGTTACTGGCGCTCAAAAGTGGCCTGGCCTACCGCCGCCATAGCGGCACCAGCCTGGCGCAGTTGCTCGCCAGCGCGCTGAAGATGCGCGGCAGCGGCGAGCTGAGCGCGGCGCAGGCATTGATGGCCGCCAACGCGCCGATGGTGATCCAGAAGGCCATGGTCGACGGCCTGCCCGCCGAGGGCGTACTGCCGGCCGGGCAAGTGGCAGCGAACATTCACAGCCTGCCCAGCTGCGCCGAACTGATCGCGCAGATCGTCGGTGACGCGCAAGCGCGCCTGGGCGAACTGAGCCGCCGTATTTCATGAAGGGGAAGGGCATGAGCACATTTAGCGTCAGTATTGACAACGGCATTGCCGAGCTGGTCTTCGACCGGCCACCGGTGAATGCTTTCGACTGCCAGGGCTGGGCGGCAATCGCCAGCGCCATTGAAGCGCTGGGCAGCGATGCACAGGTGCGGGTGATCGTCATCCGCGCCGAAGGCCGTGGTTTTTGCGCCGGGGTCGATATCAAGGAACTGGCCGCCGACGGCAACCTGATCGTCGCGGTCAACAAGGGCAACTACGACAGCTTCAAGGCCATCCACCGCAACCCGAAACCGGTGATCGTTGCCGTGCACGGCTTTGTCCTTGGTGGCGGCATCGGTATCTGCGGCGCCGCCGACATCGTTGTCGCCGCCGACTGCGCGCGCTTTGGCGTGCCCGAGGTGGACCGCGGTGCCATGGGCGGCGGTGCCCATCTGCAGCGCCTGTTCCCGGTGCAGAAGGTCCGTCACATGTACTTCACCGGCGAGATGATCGACGCCGCCGAAGCCTACCGCCTGGGCGCCGTCGAGCGGGTGGTCAAGCGTGAGGCGTTGCGCGACACCGCGCTGCAGATCGCCCGCAGCATTGCCGCCAAGAGCCCGGCGATGATCGCCCTGGCCAAGGAGGCGCTTAACGGCATCGAGGACGGCAATCTCGAAGACAAATACCGCTGGGAGCAGGGCTTCACCCTCGAAGCCTACCGCACCCAGGATTCCCAGGAAGCGCGTGACTCGTTCGTCGAGAAGCGCGATGCCCACTTCAACGGCTGAAGGTACTGCGATGGACCTGACTTACACACCGGCGCAACAGGCCTTGCGTGCCGAGGCCCGGGCCTGGCTCGCGGCCAACGTACCGGCGCAAGCGTTGCAATCGTTCGACACCGAACTCGGTTTTGCCCAGCACCGGGCCTGGGAGGCCCGCCTCAATGAAGGCCGCTGGGGCATGGTCACCTGGCCGACCGAACTCGGCGGGCGCGGTTGCGACCTGATCGAATGGCTGATTTTCGAAGAAGAGTACTACCGCGCCGGGGCGCCGGCACGGGTCAACCAGAACGGCATCTTTCTGCTCGGCCCGACCCTGATGGAATACGGCAGCGAAGCGCAGAAAGCGCGCTTTCTGCCGCGCATGGCCACCGGCCAGGACATCTGGGCCCAGGGCTGGTCGGAGCCGGGCGCAGGTTCCGACATGGCGGCGATCCGCTCCCGCGCCGAGCGGGTTGGCGACCACTATGTGATCAACGGCCAGAAAACCTGGTCGACCCGCGCGGTCTGGGCCGACTGGCTGTTCGGCATCTTTCGCACCGACCCCGATTCCCAGCGCCACCACGGCCTGACCTTCATCCTGTTGCCGCTCGACAGCCCCGGCATCAGCGTACGGCCAATTGCACAGCTCAATGGCTTGCCGGGCTTTGCCGAGATCTTCTTCGACGACGTCAAGGTGCCGGTAGAGAACGCCCTGGGCGGCGAGGGCATGGGCTGGCACGTGGCGATGTCCACCGCAGGTTTCGAGCGCGGATTGATGCTGCGCTCGCCCGCGCGCTTCCAGGAAACCGCCCGGCGCCTGGTGCAGTTGTACCTGGACAACCGTGAAGCTGCCGACCGCGACCCGGCGATTGCCGAGGCGGTGATGCGCGCCTGGCTGGACGCCGAGGCCTACACCCTGGCGACCTACATGAGCGCCTCGAAACTGGGCAAGGGCGGCAAGATCGGCCCGGAATCCTCGACCAACAAGATCTTCTGGTCGGAGCTCGACCAGCGCATGCACGAAACCGCCCTGAGCATCCTTGGCCTGCGCGCCGAACTGCTGCCCGAGGCACCCGCCGCCGGCGATGTCGGCCAGTGGCTGGATGGCTTCCTGTTTGCCCAGGCCGGGCCGATCTATGCCGGCACCAACGAGATCCAGCGCAACATCATCGCCGAGCGCATGCTCGGCATGCCCCGCGCCTGAGGAGCAGACCATGGACTTTAGTTTCAGCAGCGATCAATTGCTGTTCCAGGACAACGTGCGCAGTTTTTTGCTCAACGAAGTGCCCCCGGAACGCCTGCGTGAACTGTGCCAAAGCGATAGCGGGCGCTGTGATGCGCTGTGGGGGCAACTGGTAGACCTGGGCCTGAGCGCCATCACCGTGCCGCAAACCTGCGGTGGCATGGGCATGAACGAGCTGGATTTCATCCTCCTGGCCCAGGAGTGCGGTTACGCCGGGCTGCCCGAACCGCTGGTCGAGACCATGCTGGTGGGCGTGCCGCTGCTCGCGGGTGTCGACGCGCCGCGCCGCCAGCATTGGCTGGCGCAGGTTGCCGAGGGCCAGGCGCGCCTGGCGGTGGCCGAGCCGGGCAACCCGCTGGTCAGCGATGCGCATGTGGCCGGGCTGCTGTTGCTGGCCCATGGCGACGAGGTGCATGCCGTGGAGCGCAGCGCAGTCAGCCTGACCCGCAATGTGTCGGTCGACCCCAGCCGCCAGTTGTTCCAGGTGCAGTGGACGCCGAGTGCGTCTACTTGCGTTGCCAGCGCTGAGCCAGGGCGGCAGCTCTGGGCTGATGCCTTCAACCGCGGCGCCCTGGGCAATGCTGCGCAACTGCTGGGGCTGGCCAAGCGCATGGTTGATCTGGCGGTGGACTACAGCTTCGAGCGCAAGCAGTTCGGCAAGCCGGTGGGCTCGTTCCAGGCGGTCAAGCACCTGATGGCCAACGTCGCGGTGCACATCGAATTCGCCAAGGGCCCGCTGTACCGCGCCGCCCATGCCGTCGCCCACAACCTGCCGGGCCAGGCCGTGCAAGTGTCGCACGCCAAGCTTGCCTGCGCCGAAGCAGCGGCGCTGGCGGCGAAGAACGCCATTCAGGTGCATGGCGCCATGGGTTACACCTGGGAGGTCGACCTGCAGCTGTTCATGAAGCGTGCCTGGGCCCTGGACAAATGCTGGGGCGACCGCGGCCTGCACAAGGCGCGGGTGCGTACCGCGCTGTTCGAAAGCGGCCTGGCGATTGGCGCCGGCAGCACCTTCTGATCCTGTTTCCTGTTGAGGTAGAGCATGCCTGAAGCCTATATCGTCGACGCCCTGCGCACCCCCTCCGGGCGGCGCAAGGGCGGCCTGAGCCAGATCCACGCCGCCGACCTGGGCGCCCATGTGCTGCGCGCGCTGGTCGAGCGCAACGGCATTCCCGAAGACGACTACGACGACGTGATCTTCGGCTGCGTCGACACCATCGGCCCGCTGGCCGGCGACATCGCCCGTACCAGCTGGCTGGCGGCGGGCCTTTCGCAAGTGGTGCCCGGCACCACCATCGACCGCCAGTGCGGCTCGTCCCAGCAGGCCGTGCACTTTGCCGCGCAGGCGGTGATGAGCGGCACCCAGGACGTGGTGATCGCCGGTGGCGTGCAAACCATGACCCAGATCCCGATTTCCTCGGCCATGACCGCTGCCGAACCCCTTGGCTTTAGCGACCCGTTCAGCGGCTCGACAGGCTGGGTACGGCGTTACGGCGCGCAGCCACCGACCCAGTTTCGCGCGGCGCAGATGATTGCCGAACACTGGCGGCTGAGCCGCGCCGAGCTGGAAGCCTATGCGCTGGAGTCCCATCGGCGGGCCCTGCATGCCATCGAGCAGGGGTACTTCGAGCGCGAGATCGTGCCGCTGGCAGGGGTCGAGCACGACGAAACCCCGCGCCACACCAGCCTGGCGAAAATGGCCGAGCTGGAATACCTGTTTGGCTGCGAGCGGGTCACGGCGGCGGTGTCGAGCCAGACCTGCGACGCCGCCAGTGCGCTGCTGATCGTCTCGGAGGCGGCCTTGAAGCGCTACGGCCTGACGCCGCGGGCGCGCATCCATCACCTCAGCGTGCGCGGCGACGACCCGGTATGGATGCTCACCGCACCGATCCCGGCCACTGCCCATGCGCTCAAGCGTGCCGGCATGACCCTGGCCGACATCGACCGGGTGGAAATCAACGAAGCTTTTGCTTCGGTGGCCATGGCCTGGCTCAAGGAGACCGGCTACCCCCATGCGCAGACCAACGTCAACGGCGGCGCCATCGCCCTTGGCCACCCGCTGGGCGCCACCGGCACGCGGCTGATGTGCAGCCTGCTCCATGAGCTGGAGCGCAGTGGCGGGCGCTATGGCCTGCAGACCATGTGCGAAGGCGGCGGCCAGGCCAACGTGACCATTATCGAGCGCCTTTAAGCGCCCGCAACCACACAGGGGAGAGCGACAATGCACAGCTGCGAGAACCGCGTAGTGATCATCACCGGCGCCGGCGGCGGGCTCGGCCGCGCCTATGCCCAGGCTTTTGCCAGCGAAGGCGCGAAAGTGCTGGTCAACGACATCAACCGCGATGCGGCCCAGGCCGTGGTCGAACAGATCCAGGCGGCAGGCGGCGTGGCCGTGGCCAACAGCGACGACATCACCCGCTATGACGACGCCGGGCTGATCGTGCGCCAGGCCATCGAGACTTTTGGCGGCCTGGATGTGCTGGTCAACAACGCCGGCATCTGCCGCGACCGCATGTTCGCCAGCCTCACCGAGGCCGACTGGGATGCGGTGATGGCCGTGCACCTCAAGGGTCACTTCTGCCTGGCCAGCCATGCCGTGCGCTATTGGCGCGAGCAGGCCAAGGGCGGCGCCAGGCTCACTGCGCGGATCATCAACACCAGCTCCGGCGCCGGTTTGCAGGGCTCGATTGGCCAGGCCAACTATGCCGCGGCCAAGGGCGGGATCGCCTCGCTGACCCTGGTGCAGGCGGCGGAGCTTGGTCGCTACGGCATTACCGCCAACGCCCTGGCCCCGGCGGCGCGTACCGGCATGACCGAAGCGGTGTTTGCCGAGGTGATGAAGCGCCCGGAGCAGGGCTTTGACTACTTTGCTCCGGAGAACGTCGCGCCGCTGGTGGTGTGGTTGGGGTCGGCGGCGTCCCAGGCGGTGACCGGGCAGATGTTCGAAGTCGAGGGCGGCAAGTTGTCGATTGCCGACGGCTGGCGGCGCGGGCCCCAGGTGGACAACCAGGGCCGCTGGGCGCTGGCTGAGGTGGGTGCGGCAGTGCAGCAACTGCTGGCCGAGGCGCTGCCGGCGCAGAAAGTCTATGGCAGTTGATTGAGGTTGTGCGCCGCTTAGGCGGGCCGCGCCATCCGTGAGGGTGGCGCGGCTTTTTTGCGTTACCCGTCTTGAAGGCACTGCCAATCCTGTGGGAGCGGCGGTGCGGCGACCCGACTTGACCCGCGATCGGCCGCACCCCAGGCGCATCGGCCATCCGGACTAGGCGAGGCAAACGATTCTGTCGCCCGCACATCTGGCCACACTCGCCGGTACTTCCGCCAGACGAGCAAAAAGGCGCCGCGATGGAATTTGCATTCAGCGACGAGCAGGAAATGATCCGTACTTCGGCCGAGGGCTTTCTCGCCGATGTCTCCCATTGCGCCGCCGTGCGCGCGGCCATGGTCAGCGACAAAGGCTATGACCCGGCACTCTGGCAGCGCCTGTGCACCGAGATGTACTGGCCGGCGATCCACATCCCCGAAGCCTACGGCGGCCTGGGCCTGGGCTTTGTCGAGCTGAACATCCTGCTCGAACAGATGGGCCGGCGGCTGTTCTGTTCGCCGTTTTTCGCCACCGCCTGCCTGGCCACACCCGCTTTGCTGCTGGCCGGCAACCAGGCGCAGAAAAACACCTGGCTTGCGCCCATCGCCGAGGGCCGTCTTACCGCCACCCTGGCCTTCACCCGCGGCAGTGGCTGGGCTGCGGAGGATATCCAGGCCAGCGCCAGCGCCGAAGGCCAGGGCTTTGTCGTCGATGGCCTGTTCGGCCAGGTGATCGACGGCGACAGTGCCGGGCTGTTGATCGTCGCCGCGCGCACGCCCGGCAGCAGCGGTGAATCTGGCATCAGCCTGTTCGCCGTCGAGGCCGACCGTGACGGTATCGAGCGCCAGTGGCTGCCGACCATGGACCAGACCCGACGCCTGGCGCGCCTTGAGTTCAACCGCGTGTACCTGGGCCCCGAGGCGCTGCTGGGCGAGGTCGGCAACGCCTGGCCGACCTTGCACAAGGTGCTGCAACTGGCCTGCATCGGGCTTGCCGCCGAGCAGGTCGGCGGCGCCCAGCAGGTGCTCGACCTGAGCGTTGCCTACATGCAGGAGCGCCAGCAGTTCGGCCGCCCGATCGCCAGCTTCCAGGCGCTCAAGCACCGCGCCGCCGACATGATGCTGCAGGTCGAATGCGCGCGCTCGGCCAGTTACTACGCCGCCTGTGTCGCCCAGGAAGTGCTCGATCCCGACGGCGACCCGCAGGTGGCCGCTGAGCTGCCGCTGGCCGCCGCCCTGGCCAAGGCGCAGTGCTCGCACAGCTATTTTCACTGTGCGGCGGAGTCGATCCAGCTGCATGGCGGCGTCGGCTTTACCTGGGAATACGACCCGCACCTGTATTTCAAGCGTGCCCGCGCCAGCGAGAGCTACCTCGGCGCGCCGGCCTGGCATCTGCAGCAGATCGCCACGCTGATCATCGGAGAGCAGCCATGAAGCTCAGTTTCAGTGAACAGGACGAGCAGTTTCGCCAGGAGGTCGCCGGCTGGCTGGCCGCCAACCTCTGCGGCGAGTTCGAGCCCCTGCGTTTTCGCGGCGGCCCGGGTGATGAGCACATGTTCCCGCAGCAGCGCAAAGCCTGGGAGCGCAAGCTGGCCGAGG
This sequence comes from Pseudomonas sp. B21-009, assembly GCF_024749345.1. Lineage (NCBI taxonomy): Bacteria > Pseudomonadati > Pseudomonadota > Gammaproteobacteria > Pseudomonadales > Pseudomonadaceae > Pseudomonas > Pseudomonas sp. B21-009. The sequence continues at coordinate 2,152,904 of NZ_CP087199.1, forward strand.
GCCGCTGGACTTGCGTCGGCTGGGCGCCGGAGCATGGTGGCCGGGGCCTGTCAATCAGCCAGCAGGTGATCTTCCACGAAGAATACGCCCGTGCTGGCGGCCCCGGGCGCATGGGCCATATCGGCGAAGGCCTGGCCGGGCCGACCATCGCCGCCTTCGGCAACGACGAGCAAAAGCGCCGCCTGCTGCCCGCTATCGTCAGCGGCACGCAGTTCTGGTGCCAGGGCTACTCGGAACCGGGCGCAGGCTCTGACCTTGCCAACGTCAAGACCCGCGCCAGCCTTGAGGGCGGCAGCTGGGTGATCAACGGCCAGAAGGTCTGGACTTCGCTGGCCCATGAGTCGGACTGGTGCTTTGTGATCGCCCGTACCGAGCCTGGCAGCGTCGGCCATCGCGGCCTGTCGTTCCTGCTGGTGCCGATGGCCCAGGCCGGCATCAGCGTGCGGCCGATCGAGCAGATGACCGGCACTTCGGAATTCAACGAAGTGTTCTTCGACAACGCCCGCACCGACGCCGCCAACCTCATCGGCGAGCCGGGCGATGGCTGGAAGATCGCCATGGCCTTGCTCGGCTTTGAGCGCGGGGTTTCGACCCTCGGCCAGCAGATGCAGTTTGCCAATGAACTGAACGAGATCATCGCCATCGCCAAGGCCAACGGCGCAGCCCGCGACCCGCTGCTGCGCCAGCGCCTGGCCGAAGCCTGGTGCGGCTTGCGGATCATGCGCTTCAACTCGCTGCGCATGCTTTCCGGCGCCCAGGACGGCGCGCTGCGCAAGGAGGCGACCATCTACAAGCTGTTCTGGTCCAGCTGGCACGCCAACCTCGGCAAGCTGGCCATGGACGTGCTCGGGCCCGAGGCCGAACTGCTCGAGGCCGCGCCCTACCAGCTGACCCGGCTGCAATCGCTGTACCTGTTCAGCCGCGCCGACACCCTGTACGGCGGCAGCAACGAGATCCAGCGCAACATCATCGCCGAGCGCGCCCTGGGCATGCCCAAAGAACCGCGCCTGCGTCCCTGACCCAAGGAGTTAGTCGATGTCCACCCCAAACTATGTAGCGGGCCACGGCCTGTTGCGCGGCAAGTCCGTGCTGATCACTGCGGCGGCAGGTTCCGGGATCGGTTTTTCCGCTGCCTTGCGCGCCGCCGAAGAGGGCTGCCGGGCCCTGATGATCAGTGATATCCACGAAGGCCGGCTGTTTGAAGCCGTGGCAAAGATTCGCCAGGCCACCGGGCTTGCCGAGGTCTTCGGCGTGCTCTGCAACGTCACCGACGAAGCCCAGGTGCAGCACCTGGTGAGCTGCGCCGAGCGCGACCTGCACGGCGTCGACGTGCTGATCAACAACGCCGGCCTCGGTGGCTCGCGGGCGCTGGTGGAAATGCCCGACGAAGAATGGCAGCGGGTCCTCGACGTTACCCTCACCGGCACCATGCGTATGACTCGCGCCATGCTGCCCAAGATGATGGCCCGGCGCGCCGGGGTGATCGTCAACAACGCCTCGGTGCTTGGCTGGCGGGCCCAGAAGGAGCAGTCGCACTACGCCGCAGCCAAGGCCGGGGTCATGGCCCTGACCCGTTGCGCGGCGGTCGAGGCGGCCAGTCACGGCATCCGCATCAATGCGGTCAGCCCGAGCATTGCCCTGCATGATTTTCTCGCCCGCTCGGCGCCCCAGGCAGTGCTCGAGCAACTGGCGGCCAACGAAGCCTTCGGCCGCGCCGCCGAAGTCTGGGAGGTGGCCAACGTGATGATGTTCCTGGCCAGCGACTACAGCTCGTACATGACCGGCGAAGTGCTGTCGGTTTCCAGCCAGAGGGCCTGAGCATGACGCGCCTATTCGAAACCCCGCACGCGCTGCAAGACGCCGTCGGTGAAGTCCTGGGGGTCAGCGACTGGCTGCTCATTGACCAGGCACGCATCGACCTGTTCGCCGAGGCCAGTGGTGATCACCAGTGGATTCATGTCGACCCGCAACGCGCCGCCAGCGGCCCGTTTGGGGCCTGCATCGCCCACGGTTACCTGAGCCTGGCGCTGGTCAACCTGTTCCTGCCGCAGATCGTCGAGGTGCGCGGCATCGCCATGGGCGTCAACTACGGCTGCGAGCGCGTGCGGTTTCCCAGCGTGGTGCCGGTGGGTTCGCGGGTGCGCGGCAACGCCCAGCTGATCAGCGCCGAGCAGGTCAAAGGCGGCGTGCAGGCGCTGATCCGCGTCAGCGTCGAGATCGAGGGCCAGCAGCGCCCGGGTTGCGTGGTCGACACCATCAGCCGTTATTACCCCGCCTGAGTCCAGGCATCGGAGCATGTGAACATGAATGAAGCCGTTATCGTTTCAACCGCGCGCACGCCGATCGGCAAGGCTTTTCGCGGTGCCTTCAACGACACCGAAGCGCCGGCCCTCGGCGGCCATGTGGTGCGCGAGGCCGTGCGGCGCGCGGGGATCGAGGCCGGGCAGGTCGACGATGTGATCATCGGCGCCGCCGCCCAGCAGGGCACCCAGGCCTACAACCTCGGGCGCTTGTGTGCGATTGCCGGCGGCCTGCCGCCGTCGGTAGCCGGAATGGCCGTGGAGCGCCAATGCGCCTCGGGGCTGATGAGCATTGCCCTGGCGGCCAAGGGCATTATCTGCAACGAAATCGACATCGCCGTCGCCGGCGGCCTGGAGTCGATCTCGCTGGTGCAGAACAAGCACAAGAACCTCTACCGCAACCAGTCCGGCGCCGTGCTTGAGCGCGACCCGCAGGCCTATATCCCGATGATCGAAACCGGCGAGATCGTCGCCCAGCGCTATGGTGTGACGCGCCACGAGCAGGATGCCTATGCCCTGCAAAGCCAGTTGCGCACTGCCCAGGCGCAAGCCGCGGGCCTGTTCGACCTGGAGCTGGCGCCGCTGAGCACGCGCAAGGCGATCATCGACAAGGCCAGCGGCGAGACCCGTTACGAGACCGTGACCTTGCTGCACGACGAATGCAATCGTGCCGACACCAGCCTGGCCAGCCTCGCTGCACTGGAGCCTGTATGGCAGGGCGGGCAGTGGACCGAGGCCGGGCGCTTCATTACCGCCGGCAACGCCTCGCAGCTGTCTGACGGCGCTTCGGCCTCGGTATTGATGAACGCCAAGCTGGCCGAGCAGCGCGGCCTGGCGCCGCTGGGCATCTATCGCGGCCTGGCGGTGGCCGGTTGCAATGCCGACGAGATGGGTATCGGCCCGGTCTACGCGATTCCCAAACTGCTCAAGCGCCACGGCCTGAAAGTCGAGGACATCGGCCTGTGGGAACTCAACGAAGCCTTCGCCAGCCAGGTCCTGTACTGCCGCGATACCTTAGGCATCGACAACCAGCGCCTGAACGTCAATGGCGGGGCGATTGCCATCGGTCACCCGTTCGGCATGTCGGGGGCGCGCATGGTTGGCCACGCCTTGATCGAGGGCAAGCGCCGCGGCGTACGTTACGTGGTGGTGAGCATGTGTATTGGCGGCGGCATGGGTGCCGCTGCATTGTTCGAGGTGGCTTGAGCATGAACCGTTTTGATGAGCACGGCCGGATCCAGACCATGCAAGCCTACTGGAGCGAGGTCAACCTCAGCGTGCGCGAGCCGCAATAGCGCGCAAGCAAGGCTCACACCCGCCAGGGTGTGGCCTTGCGCAGGGGGAGCGCTTACGGCGATTTTGCCGCGTCGAGGAACGCCGGGCGCTCGCCACCGCCATGCACGGCAATGTCGGCGCCACTGACATAACGGGCCAGCGATGAGGCCAGGTACAGGCAACTGTCGCCAATGTCTTCGGGGTTGGCCAGGCGTTGCAGGGGGATGGTCGCGGCCACCTCGGCCAGGTCGCTTTCATCGCCATAGTGCAGGGCCGCCTGCTCGGTGAGGATCAGCCCGGCGGTGACAGCGTTGACCCGCACCTTGGGTGCCCACTCCACCGCCAGCGAGCGGCTCAGGTTGAGCAAGCCGGCCTTGGCCGCGCCGTAGGCGGCGGTGCCGGGGGAAGGGCGGGTGGCGCTGACGCTGCAGATGTTGATGATGCTGCCGCCCTCGGCCTGGGCCTGCATGATGCGGTTGGCCAGCTGGCTGAGGTTCAGCGGCGCCAGCAGGTTGAGGCGGATGATCGATTCGCTGAAGCGCGGCGAAGCGCTGGCGGCTTCGGCATAGGGCGCGCCGCCGGCGTTGTTGACCAGTACATCGAGGCGCCCGAAGCGCTCGACTATAGCCGTCATCATCTGCTGGACCTGCTCGATGTCACGCACATCGCAGGCCAGGAACAGCGCCTCGCGCCCGCCACTGGCCGGCAGTGTCGCAGGCGCCTGGCGCCCGCAGATCACCACCTCGGCGCCGCATTCAAGAAAGCGCCGGCTGATGCCGCGGCCCACACCCTTGCCACCACCGGTCACCAGTACCACCTTGCCGCGAAAATCCATTGGGTCGTGCATGCCTGCCTCGTGTTCGCCACTGTAATGAGCTCGATGCTAGGCAGCGCACGGGCAGGGGCCAACGTCCGAAGGGACTAGTAGTCCTGACGGACGATGTTGGCGCCCTGGCCGCTCTGAATAATCTCGGTACAACAACAAGCCGGGAGGACAGCTCATGGGCGCATCCGCGCAAGGGCACGTGGTAACGCTGGCCGATGGTCTGCAGCTGCATTACCAGGACGTTGGCACGGGCGAGGCGGTGGTGTTCATCCACGGCAGCGGCCCGGGTGCCAGCGGGCACAGCAACTTCAAACAGAACTACCCGGCATTCGCCGCGGCCGGCTACCGGGTGATCGTCCCCGACCTGCCCGGTTACGGCGCTTCGAGCAAGCCGCAAACGGTCTACAGCCTGGACTTTTTCGTCAGCGCCCTCAGCGGCCTGCTCGATGCCCTGGATATCCAGCGCTGCGTGCTGGTCGGCAATTCCCTGGGTGGCGCCATTGCCATCAAGCTGGCGCTGGACCAGCCGCGGCGGGTCAGCCGCCTGGTGCTCATGGCCCCTGGCGGGCTGATGGACAAGGAGCAGTACTACCTGCAAATGGAAGGCATCCAGAAGATGGGCGCCGCCTTTGCCAACGGCGAGCTCAACGATGCCGCCGGCATGCGCCGCCTGCTCAGCCTGCAGTTGTTCGACCCGGCGCTGATCAGCGATGAAACCGTGGCCGAGCGCGTGGCGGTGGTGGGCCAGCAACCGGCCTGCGTGCTGACCAGCATGCAGGTGCCGAACCTGACCTCACGCTTGCCTGAACTGCAATGCCCGATTCTTGGTTTTTGGGGTATCAACGACAAGTTCTGCCCGGCCTCCGGGGCGCAGACCCTGCTTGCAGCCTGCCGGCGGATCCGCTTTGTGCTGCTCAGCGAATGCGGGCACTGGGTGATGGTCGAGCACCGCGAGCTGTTCAACCGTGAATGCCTGGCGTTTCTTGGGGAGGCGCGGGCATGAGCGAGCAATTGCGTCGCCAGTATGGCGAAGAGCTGTACCAGGCCCTGTGCAGCGCCAGCACCCTGGCGCCGTTGAGCGAGCGCTGGGAGACCATCAGCATCGAGGATGCCTACCATATCTCGCTCTACAGCATCGAGCGGCGGGTGGCGGCGGGTGACCGCATCGTCGGCAAGAAGATCGGCGTCACCTCGGCGGCGGTGCAGCGCATGCTTAATGTGCACCAGCCGGATTTCGGTTTTATCACCGAGCAGATGGCCTTTGCCGATGGCGCGCAGATTTCCCTCGGCGCCAACCGCCTGATCCAGCCGCGCGCCGAAGGCGAGATCGCCTTCAAGCTCAAGCATGACCTGGTCGGCCCCGGCGTCACCGAGGCCGATGTGCTGGCCGCCACCGAGTACGTGATGCCGTGTTTCGAGATTGTCGATTCGCGCATCCAGGACTGGCGCATCCGCATCCAGGACACCGTCGCCGACAACGCTTCCTGCGGGGTGTTCGTGCTCGGCGACAGCCAGGTCGATCCGCGCCGGCTCGACCTGCCGAACCTGCGCATGCAGGTGTTCAAGAACGGCGAGCTGATCAGCCAAGGCCTCGGCTCGGCGGTGCAAGGCAACCCGCTGACCGCGGTGGCCTGGCTGGCCAACACCCTGGGCGCCTTCGGCATCCCGTTCAAGGCCGGGGAAATCATCCTTTCCGGCTCGCTGGTGCCGCTGGAGCCTGCACGGGCCGGCGACCAGTTTGCCCTGACCATCGACGGCCTGGGCAGCGCCCGGGTGTCGTTCTGTGCGTGACGTGCGAGGTTCAAGCGAATGAGCAAAAAACTGAAAGCGGCGATTATCGGGCCGGGCAACATCGGCACCGACTTGCTGATGAAAATGTGCCGCTCCGAGTGGATCGAGCCGGTGTGGATGGTCGGCGTCGACCCGCAGTCCGAAGGCCTCAAGCGCGCTCGTGAGCTGGGGGTGAAGACCACCGCCGACGGCCTGGACGGATTATTGCCACATGTCCTCGACGACGATATCCGCATCGCCTTCGATGCCACCTCGGCCTATGTGCATGCGCATAACAGCCGCAAGCTCAACGAGTTGGGGGTGATCATGGTCGACCTCACGCCGGCGGCCATCGGCCCGTTCTGCGTGCCGCCGGTCAACCTCAAGCAGCACGCGGCGAGCCTGGCGATGAACGTCAACATGGTCACCTGCGGCGGCCAGGCGACCATCCCCATGGTCGCGGCGGTGTCGCGCATCCAGTCGGTGGCCTATGGCGAAATCGTCGCCACGGTGTCGTCCGGCTCGGTGGGCCCGGGTACCCGGCAGAACATCGACGAATTCACCCGCACCACTGCCGGTGCCGTCGAGCAGGTCGGCGGTGCCCGGCGCGGCAAGGCGATCATCGTCATCAACCCGGCCGAACCGCCGCTAATGATGCGCGACACCATCCACTGCCTGACCGACGAAGAGCCCGACCGCGAGGCCATTCGCGCCTCGGTGTTGAGCATGGTCAAGGAGGTGCAGCGCTACGTGCCCGGCTACACCCTGATCAACGGGCCGATTTTCGATGGACGCAAGGTGTCGATCTTCATCGAGGTCGAAGGCCTCGGCGACTTCCTGCCCAAGTCTGCCGGCAACCTCGACATCATGACCGCTGCCGGTTTGCGCACCGCCGAGATGTTTGCCGAAGAAGCCCACAAGGGCACCCTGCAACTGCCCGTCCGTTGAGTGGAGAACTGCCATGAATCTGCAAGGTAAAAGCGTCCGTCTGCACGACATGAGCCTGCGCGACGGGATGCACGCCAAGCGTCACCAGATCAGCCTGGAACAGATGATCGCGGTGGCCAGCGGCCTGGATGCCGCCGGCGTGCCGCTGATTGAAATCACCCATGGCGATGGCCTGGGTGGCGCCTCGCTGAACTACGGCTTTGCCGCCCACAGCGATGAGGAATACTTCGCCGCGGTAATTCCCACCCTCAAGCAGGCCAAGGTATCGGCCTTGCTGCTGCCGGGGATTGGCACCCTCGATCACCTGAAAATGGCCCATGAGCATGGTGTCTCGACCATCCGCGTGGCGACCCACTGCACCGAGGCGGATGTTTCCGGCCAGCACATCGGCATGGCGGCGAAGATGGGCCTGGATACCGTCGGTTTTCTGATGATGGCGCACAGGGTCAGCGCGCAAAAGCTGCTGGAACAGGCGCGGCTGATGGAAAGCTACGGCGCCAACTGCATCTACTGCACCGATTCGGCGGGCTACATGCTGCCGACTGAAGTCAGCGAGAAGATTGGCGTACTGCGGGCAGGTTTAAGCGCCGGCACCGAAGTCGGTTTTCATGGCCATCACAACCTGGGCATGGCGATTGCCAACTCGCTGGCGGCCATCGAGGCTGGCGCCGTGCGCATCGATGGCTCGGTGGCCGGGTTGGGGGCGGGGGCGGGCAACACGCCGCTGGAAGTGTTCGTCGCCGTGCTGGAGCGCATGGGCGTGAACAGTGGTGTTGACCTGTACCGGATCATGGACGTCGCCGAGGACCTGGTGGTGCCGATGATGGACCAACCGATCCGCCTCGACCGCGATGCCCTGACCCTGGGCTATGCCGGGGTGTACAGCTCGTTCCTGCTGTTTGCCAAGCGTGCCGAGCTCAAGTACGGCATTGCTGCCCGCGACCTGCTGGTGGAGCTGGGGCGGCGCGGCACGGTGGGCGGTCAGGAAGACATGATCGAAGACCTGGCCCTGACAATGTCGCGGGCGCGAGGGGTGATGCCGACCTGAGGTGCAGTCCTCATCGCGGGTCCTGCGCACTCCTGTGGGAGCGGCGGTGCGACGACTCGACTTGACCCGCGATCGAGCGCGCAGCGGTCGTAATTCAGATAACGCCTTGTTGCGCAGGCTGCACCGGCCTCATCGCGGGTCAAGTCGGGTCGCCGCACCGCCGCTCCCACAGGCTCCCATGGCCATGAACAACGCGGCAATGGCCCGGGCCTCATGCAACTCGCCACTGGCCACCCGTGCCGGGATCTGCGCCAGCGGCACCTTGATGCATTCCAGCGGCTCCGGCTCGTCACCTTGCAGAGCACAGGGGCTCAGGTCCTGGGCCAGCACCACCCGATAACGATGACACAAATGCCCGGGCGCCAAGGTCAGTTCGCCCAGCTCGGTCAGCCGCGCCGCCCGCAGGCCGACTTCTTCGCACAGCTCACGCTGGGCCGCCTGCAGGTAGCTTTCATGCGCCTCGGCACCGCCCTTGGGCAGGCCGAGGATGGTGCCCTCTACGCCCACCGCGTACTCGCGCACCAGCAGCACGTGCTCGGGGTCGGGCATCGCCACCAGCATCACCGAGCGGTAGCCGGTGCCGCGCAAGCGTTCGTAGATGCGCCGCTGGCCGTTGCTGAACTGCAGGTGCAGGGCTTCGATCTGGAAATGGCTGCTTTGGGCCAGCAGTTCGGTCTTGAGGATGGTCGGACAGTTGCGCATGTGCAGGCCCCTGGCGGCGGGTGGATACCTGCACTGTGCGCCGTACCCGGCAACCCGCCATCGTCCAAGCGGACGAGGGCGGGTGCTTCAGCCGAGGGTCGCCACGCTGCGCAAGATCAAGCGCACGAGCATGGTCTGGCGGGTCACGCCGGTCTTGGAAAAGGTCGAACGCAGGTGCGCCCGCGAAGTGTTGCGGCTGATGCCCAGTTCCTCCGAGGCTTCGTCCAGGGTCAGGCCGTTGGCCAGCAGCATCGCCAACTGGGTTTCGGCCGGGGTGAAATCGAACAGCGCTCGGACGATCTCCTGCGGCGCCGAGGATTGCTGCTCGGGGTCGCTGATGAAGATCACCACGGTCGGGCATTGCTTGCCTTCGCTCCAGGTCGACAGCGGCACCGAGCGCACGATGATGCCAAGGTCGGCGCGCCCGGACGGGCGTTGCACGCGCATGGCCTCGACCACCGAGGGGTTGCTGCTTTTTTGCGACAGCAGCGATTGCTTGACCAGGCGGCGGAACTCCTGGGTGTCGCGCGCGGTGCCGACCTGCAGGCCGTCGTTGACCAGCTTGATGCCGTCCTTTTCCTGGATCAGCCGCTCGGCAACCTGGTTGGTCTGCAGCACCTTGCCGGTTTCGTCGAGGATGATGGTGCCCACCGCCAGCTGGTCGACGGCGCCGGCGTAGAGGTTGCGTTCGGTCTCGATGCGGTTGAGCTGCATGTGCAGTTTGATCGAGCGCTCCAGGTGCGGGATGAAGCGCGCCAGCAGGGTTTTTTCCTGGTCGCCGAAGGCCTGCTCATCGCGCCCGCGGCTGATGCGGATGCGGCATTGGGCGCCGTCGCCGGTATTGATGTCGGCCCCGAGGATATGGAACACGTCCACGGGTTCAAGGAAGTTCTTGTAGAACTCCGATTGCAACAGCTCGTCGTTGGAGACGTAGCTGGCGAGGGTCACCACTTCGCGGTTGGGCAGGTCGACGAACGGGTCGAGGGCGAAGAAGTGCTTGTTGTACGAGGCGGTGGTTTCGCTCGAACTGCCGGTGGTGTTGACCATCAGGCCGTCAACGTGGGCGCTGGGCGGGCGCAGAATGAACGTGACGTATTTGCTCTGTAGCTGCAGGTTGAGCTGGTTGAGGAAGGTGACCCAGGGAATGTTCTCCATCGGCCCTTGATAGAGGTGACCGAGCAAGTCGCTGAATGACTCGAGGGTGAGGCACGGCTGCATAGGGAACTACCATTTTTTATTATTAGCGTTGGCGATGGCAGAGAATAGTCGGCGTTAACGCGTGCACGCAACGCTCCGTACACGCATCCGGACAGGCGTAGCGCACGCCTGTCCAAAGCGCTCGGCAAGGCTCAGGCGCGCTCGCCGTCAAGCACCACGAAACGCTTGCTGTCGGCGGTTTCGGCAGGCAGCAGGTCGACGTCGGTATAGAACTGCTCATACCAGCGCCGCAGCTGGTACACCGGGCCGTCGCCGTCGCACAGCAGCGGATTGTCGACCCGGGTCTTGCTGTGCCAGATCGCCACGTCTTCGTAGAAAGCCGCCTGGGCCTGCTGCACGTAGGCCTTGGCCATGGCCTGGTTCTGCTCCTCGCTCAGGCCGGGGATCTTTTTCACCAGCACGCCGTAGCGCAGGGTGAAGCTGTTGAGGTCGATCGGCACATGGCAGTTGAGCAGGATCGAATGGATCGGCTGGCCGTTCATCGCCCCGGTCATTTCGGTGATCTGGTAGGCCGGGCCGAAGTAGGTGGCCACCGTGCTCAGCTCGCTGTCGCCAGACAGCCGTTCGCTGCGCGCACGCATGACCTGGGTGGCCAGGTGGCCTGCGAAGACGTTGCTGAACTCGGCCACCGGCGCGCCATGCACGGTGCCGAAGTGGGCCATGTCGGCGACGTTGTCTATCAGCTCGCGGCAGTTGGTGTCGATCTGCAGTTCGGCCACTTCCCAGGCGGCCCACTGGTCACTGAAGCAGGCGTCGATGCGCGGGATCACCTGCTCGGCAATCGGCGGGTTGCCTTGCGGGTCGTTCCAGACGAACAGCAGCTGGTTTTCTTCCATGATCGGCCAGCGCTTGACCTTGGCCCGCGGTGGAATGCGCTTGGCGTAGGGAATGTCGTCGCACACGCCATCGGCGCCCCAGCGCCAGCTGTGGAACGGGCAGCGGATCGAGTTGCCTTCGATGCAGCCGGTGCTCAGGTCGGCGCCCATGTGCGGGCAAAAGCCGTCGAGAATGTTCAGCTGGCCGTCTTCACCCTGGAACGCCACCAGGCGGGTGCCAAACACGTCCAGGCGGTGGGCCTTGCCGTCGCGGTAGTGCGCGGCCAGGCCCAGGCAGTGCCAACCACGGGCGTAACGGTCTTCCAGCAGCTTGGCTTCAATGCGGTGCAGGGTGCTCATCTTATTGTTCTCCGGGGTATCACGGGGTGTGCTGTGCGAGTGATTCTGCCGCCCCTGTACCAGCAGGCATCGTCTGAACGGACGATGGCCGGCCGTGGGCTGACGGCTCTACTGGCGCAATCAAGCCAGCAGCAGGAGAACGCAATGAGCAATGAGCAGGGGCGGGTGGCGGTGATTACCGGCGCCGCCAGCGGGATCGGCCGGGGCCTGGCCGAGCATGCGGCAGGGCTGGGCATGCAGCTGGTACTGGCCGATGTCGATGGCCCGGGTTTGCAGGCGCTGAGCGCGCAACTGCAAGGCCAGGGCGTGCAGGCCATTGCCCAGCTGACCGACGTCAGCGATGTGGCCCAGGTCGAGCGCCTGCGCGATGTCGCCCTGGCGCATTTTCAGCGGGTCGACCTGCTGTTCAACAATGCCGGGGTGATGCAGACCGGCTACAGCTGGCAGATCAGCCACGAGCAGTGGCAGCGCATGCTCGCCATCAACCTGCAAGGGGTGATCAATGGCATCCGCAGCTTTGTGCCGCTGATGCTCGAGCAGGGCCACCCGGCCCAGGTGATCAACACCGCGTCGCTCGCCGGCTTGCTCAGCAGCCCGTTGATGGCGCCCTACAACGTCACCAAGCAGGCGGTGGTGGCGTTATCCGAAACCCTCAAATACGAGCTGGACATGCTCGGCGCGCAGGTCTCGGTGGCGGTGCTCTGCCCGGGGCCGGTGGCCAGTGACATCATGGCCTCCAACCAGGCCCGCGAGCAGGCCGACGCCACCTTCAGCGCCGTGCTCGACGAGCACATTCGCCAGGGCATGACGCCCCGCGAGCTGGCCGCCCAGGTATTCGCCGCGCTGGCCGAGCGGCGCTTCTGGATCTTCCCGCACAAAGACTTCAAGCCCGCCCTGGAGCTGCGCCTGCGCAGCATCCTTGAAGAAACCAACCCGCAGTTCCAGATGATCGCCGAAGGAGACGCCCATGCCGCTCGATAAACAGATCGCCGCCGTGCTCGAACAGTTCAGCGCCCAGGGGGAGCCCGACTACCACCGGCTCGATGCCGTGCAGTATCGGCAATATGCCGACCACCTGTTGCCGCCGATCCCTGGCGCGCAGATGGCCGAAGTGCGTGAGCTGCGCGTGGCGGGCGCCGCTGGCGAGCTGGATGCCCGCCTGTACCGGCCGCTGGCGCAAGACAACCTGGCGCTGCTGGTGTTCTTCCACGGTGGCGGCTTTGTCATCGGCACCCTCGATACCCATGACCATCTGTGCCGGGCACTGGCCAGCGCCACCGGCGCGGTGGTGGTGTCGGTCGCCTACCGGCTGGCACCGGAGGCGCGCTTTCCGGCGGCGCCGCTCGATTGCTATGCCGCCACCTGCTGGCTGGTCGAACATGCCGCCAGCCTGGGCGTCGACGGCAGCCGCCTGGCCGTGGCCGGCGACAGCGCCGGGGCCAACCTGGCGATCGCCGTCAGCCGCCTGGCCGCAGAGCGCCAGGGCCCGCAGATTCGCTACCAGTGCCTGTTCTACCCGGTCACCGATGGCCGCTGCGACACCCCGTCGTACCAGGCGTATGGCGAAGGCTATCTGTTGTCGCGGGCGATGATGGCCTGGTTCTGGCGCAGCTACCTGCAACAGCCCGAGCAGGTCGAGGAGCCACTGGCCTCGCCGCTGCTCGCCGAGTCACTGGAGGGTTTACCCGCCACCACCCTGATCACCGCCGAGTACGACCCATTGCGCGACGAAGGCGAAGCCTTTGCCCAACGTTTGCAACAAGCAGGTGTGGCCACCCGCCTGGAGCGTTGCGAGGGCATGGTGCATGGCTTTATCAGCATGAGCGCGTTTGTCGAGGGCGCCGCTCTGGCCCTGGCCGGGGCCGCGGCCGACCTGCGCCGGGCGCTGGGCTGAATGGCGGCGGCCTAGTCCGTTTGGACGACGCAGGTTGTCGCAGCAGTTTCTAGTCTTGAGCGCACAACGTCTTTTCCTCACCTGTGGTGGAATGGCCATGAAAACAACAAGAACAATTTGCCTTGCCTTGACCGTCTGCGCCTTTGGCGCTGTCTATAGCGCCTTGCTGACCCGCCCGCTGCCGGCGCCGGTGACCATGGCCTATTACTGCCAGCCCAGCTTCCAGCCGTGTTACATCCCGGTGCCGAGCGTCGCCAGGCTGATGCCCTAGGCCTTGTTGCCCAGGGCCAGCAGCGCCCGCTCGCGGCTCAGAGGCTGGAGGACCCCGGGCGAGCCGCTGATGTGCACGTACAGGTAGTGCTGGCCTTGGTCATCGCGCAGTATCCGGTGCACCTGGGTCATCTCCGGGTGATACTGGCGCTGGGTGCGGTCGAGCAGCACTTCGTGGTGATCGATGTGCAGGCGGCGCAGCGCCGCTTCGAATTCGCTGTCGACGGCCTCGCGCAGCTTGCGCATGCGGCGTATCGACAGATAGCCAAGGCCGAAGGTCAGCGCGAAGAAGAACAGCGCCTGTAACAGTGATTTGTAGTGCTCCATCCTGGATTTGATCAACTCTTGATTCGTGTAGTAAGCGGCGCTTGCTTGACCTGACAGTGGAGCACAATGGCTATCCCTGCCAGTGTTTGTCGCACAGTACTCGCGTTTGACGTCGAATACTGTTGCCTCAGTCCAGGTCCTGCGCCGAATGCCGCTCGGGCACCTGGCTGGCTTCATCGCCCCAGGTGCGGTTGACCCGCAGGCCGCGGACTACCGCCGGGCGCTCGGCAATGGCTTGCGCCCAGCGCTGCACGTGGGTGTAGTCCTGCACGCTGAGAAACTCGCCCGCCGAATATAGCCTGCCCAGCGCCAGTTGGCCGTACCAGGACCAGACGGCGATATCGGCGATGGTGTAGCTGTCGCCGGCCAGGTATTGGCTTTGCGCCAGGCGCTGGTCGAGCACATCCAGTTGGCGCTTGGTTTCCATGCTGAAGCGGTTGATCGGGTATTCGAATTTTTCTGGCGCGTAGGCATAGAAGTGGCCGAAGCCGCCACCCAGGTAGGGCGCTGCGCCCATCTGCCAGAACAGCCAGTTGAGGGTTTCGGTTCGACCCGCTGGGTCGCGGGGCAGGAACTCGGCGAATTTTTCTGCAAGGTAGAGCAGGATCGAACCCGACTCGAACACCCGCACCGGCGGTTGCACGCTGTGGTCGAGCAGGGCGGGGATCTTCGAGTTGGGGTTGACCTCGACGAAACCGCTGGAGAACTGCTCGCCCTCGCTGATGCGAATCAGCCAGGCGTCGTACTCGGCGCCGGCATGCCCGAGGGCCAGCAGCTCTTCGAGGAGGATGGTGACCTTGACGCCATTGGGCGTGGCCAGGGAGTACAGTTGCAGCGGCTGCTTGCCCAGCGGCAGGGCCTTGTCGTGGGTCGGGCCGGCCACCGGGCGGTTGATGTTGGCGAACTCGCCGCCCGACGGTGCGTCATGCTGCCAGACCCGAGGCGGGACATAGGGTGCCTTGCTCATGCGATGAACCTCCTGGTGTGCTCGAGGGGCTCATGTTCGGGCCTGGTATGAGAGGTTGTCAAACAGGCCTGCAAGCAACTGCCCGATCATGGTATCGGGCACCGCTTTGCCCTGCCGGCATTGCGCCGGCAGGGCAAATACTGCGTGGATTAACGTTTGCCTAGTGCAACTTTCGAATCACCGGAGAATTTATCCACCTGCCCTTGAATATGTGTCGAAACCTTGCTGTCAAAGCCAAACTCGACCTTGCAACCTTGAAGGAATGCCAGTTGTTTTTGGTACAGCGTGGAAATACCGGCAAGGTCACCATCTTTACGTTTTAATGCTTCGATCTTGGCAACGACTTGCACGGTTTTTTCTTCAATGTAGTCGGCGGTCTCCATGTATTGGCGAATATCGATCTGTTTTGAAACGAAGTTGTCATAGTTGAGTTTTGCCGCGGTGTTCAGTGCGTTGAGGGTCAACTCGTACTGTGCAACCAATGTTCTTTCGGCTTGCTCGGAGAACTCGTCGAGTGAATAGTTGACGTTGTAGCAATAGCGGTAGCAGCTCATGATTTTGTTATTGAAGAAACTTCGCTCCTGAGACACATTGCAGGCAACCGATGCAAAAATTCTCAAGCCTTGGCCGAGCGGCACGCTACTTTTTGCAGTGCTCACCTGAATCTTGCTTGAGTGGCCGAACGAGTTGATCAGGCCCGACAGCAGGTTAAGGCAGTTGGCGGCGATCATTAGCCGAGTGTCTTCGGTCAAACCACCGCTGGCGTTGGTTTTGGTTGCATCAGGCGAGGCCGTGGTACCTTCCGGCAGACCGGTGATGGTACCGGTGACCGTGCCGACGACTGCATTGGTGATCTGATCGATTATTTTCTTCAGGTTCTCAAGGCTCCAGGTGTCTGAAAGCTGGAAATCTGAATTCGCCCCGGTGACGTAGGAAGAATACTTCCAGGTGCGTTGGCTGTTTGTATAAAATTGAATCTGGTCTGCCTGTAATTCGGATTCAGCATTTTTCTGTTGGGTGATCAAGTCCCTGGAAATCTGCTCAAGCCGTTCACGGTTCTTTTTCTCTTCTTCCAACAGTTTGTTGACACTATTGCTTCTGCCCATTTTTGCTCATCCTTGTCGTGGGGTTTAATGCCAAGGCTCAATGACATCAAATTGCCAGTCCCTGGCGAAGAGAACAATAGCGCTTTTTATTGGTTTGTAAAGGTCAGGTCTGATGATAATTAATCAGATTGGAACTTGGCGTTTATAACGGTGTTTCTTATCGCCGATTAAGCTAAGGCGTTTGCTCGGGGCTAATCAGTCGCCGGCCTGTTCTTGCTGACGCAATGAATTCCGCCGCCGCCCGCGGCAATCGGGTCGATGTTGACCTGCTCGATGGTCCGCCCCGGGTACAACTTGGCCAGCAACTGCTTGCAGTATTGGTCAGCTTTCGGGTCGCCAAACTGCGGGGCAATCACCGCGCCATTGATCGGCAGGTAGTTGATGTAACCGGCGGCAAACTCCGGGTTGTCGCGGGTAAAGCGGTTGCTGCGCAATTTGCCCGGTGGCGGCAGCAGGTGCACGGTCAAGCGGCGGCCGTCGGCGTCGGTGGCCTGCTTGAGAATTTCCAGGTGCTTGCGGGTGACCCGGTAATCGTAGGAGTCCGGGTCGTTGTCGAGGTTGGCGATCACCACCCCCGGCTCGACGAAGCGCGCGTAGAAGTCAACGTGGGCATCGGTGATGTCCTGGCCCTTGATGCCCGGCAGCCAGATGATCTTGCGCAGGCCAAGGTTGGCTTTAAGCTCGGCCTCGACATCGCTGCGGCTCCAGTCGGGGTTGCGGTTGGCATTGACCCAGCAGCTTTCGGTGATGATCGCCGTGCCGTGGCCGTCCACTTCGATGCCGCCGCCTTCGCCGGTCAGCTCGCTTTGCAGGTAGGGCACGTTCAGGGTTTCGCTCAGCGTTGCCGCCACGCGGCTGTCGTTGCGGTGGCGTTGCTTGTTGCCCCAGCCGTTGAAGTTGAAGTCCATCAGCGCGCTGTTGCCGTCGTCGTCGATGACGAAGCAGCCGCCGTAATCGCGGATCCAGATGTCGTCCAGCGCCATGGGCAGGAACTCGATGTTGTCGCTGCCACATTGCTCGCGCGCATCGGCCAGGTCTTCGGGGCGGCAGAGTACGCTGACCGGCTGGTAGCGGGCGATGGTCCGGGCCAGTTGTGCGATGCAGCTGTTGACCGCGTCCGCCTGGTCTTCCCAGACATTTTCGGCGGCGGCAAACGCCAGGAAGATCCGCCGCTGGGCCTGGTCTTCTTCGGGCATGAACCAGCGCTGGTCAGCGGCCATGGCCAGGCGCAACGGGCCCAGGCCCAGGCCGGCAATGCCGGCGGCGACTGACAGATGCTTGAGAAAGGTACGACGGGGTGTCATCGGTGTGGCTCTCGTAGTGACGGCTCAATGGGCCGAGGAGGTCTTGAGGGTGGTCCAGGTACGCATGCGCGCGCGCATGTCTTTCTGGGTAATGTCCTTGCCCGGGATCAGCCGCGCGTAGGTTTCGTCGCTGACGTAAATGTCCGGGTTGTCACGCATCTGCGGCTCGACCAGCGGCCGTGCCTTGGCGCTGGAGGTGGGGTAGCCGGTGAACGAACTGATGGCGGCCATCTGCTGCGGCTGCATGACGAAGTTGATAAAAGCGTAGGCGTATTCCGGGTGGGCGGCATCGGCGGGAATGGCCATGCTGTCCATCCAGATGGTCGTGCCTTCCACCGGGATGTGGTAGCGGAACTCGACCTTTTTACCGGCGGCATCGGCGGTGCGCTGGGCCTGGATCATGTCGCCGCTGTAACCGAGGGAAATGCAGGTGTCACCATTGACCAGCTGGGTCACCGGCTGCGACTGGAACTTGCGGATGTACGGTTTGATTGCCCCGAGCATCTGCCGGGCGGCGAGCAAATCATCGGCCTTGCCGCTGCGCGGGTCCTTGCCCAGGTAGTGCAGCACCACCGCCAGCACTTCGTCGGGCGAGTCGATCATCGAGATGCCGCAGTCGGCCAGCAGCGCGGCGTTTTCTGGCTTGAACAGCAGGTCGAGGCTGTTGACCGGGGCATTGGCGATGCGCTGCTCGATGGCCGCGCGGTTGTAGGTCAGGCCGATGCTGCCCCAGGTGTAGGGCACGGTGCTCTCGCGCGAGTTGGGGTAGCGCTGGTGCAGGCGCTGCAGGCCGGGCTCGATGTCTGCCAGGTGTTCGAGTTTGGCCGGGTCGAGCTTTTGCAGGGCGCCGGCGCGGGCCAGGCGTTCGGCCACGGTGTCGCCGGGGAAAATCAGGTCGTAGCCGCTGTTGCCCGAGAGCAGCTTGGCCTCCAGGGTTTCGCTGCTGTCCATGACGTCATAAATGACCTTGATGCCGGTCTGGGCGGTGAAATCCTTGAGGGTGTCTTCGGCAAAGTAATCGGCCCAGTTGTACAGGCGCAGCACTTTGTCTTCGGCGTTGGCCAGGCTGCAGCCCAGGGCCAGGGAAAGGGCGATCAGGGTTTTCAGGCTGTTCATGCGCCATGCCTCCAGGTGCTGTGTGGGTGACGGCCGTCCAGGCTCAACAGGGTGGCGTACATTTCCGGGCGGCGGTCGCGGTAGATGCTCCAGGTCAGGCGCTCTTCGCGCATGTGCGCCAGGTCCAGCTCGGCCAGCAGCATGCAAGGGCTGTCGCGATCGGCTTCGGCCAGCAGGCGGCCCTTGTGGTCGGTGATGAACGACGATCCATAAAAGCGCATGTGCAGCTCGGCATCGCTGCGCGCCACTTCAACGCCGGTGCGGTTGGCGGTGATCACCGGGAGGATGTTGGCGGCGGCGTGGCCGCGCTGGGTCAGTTGCCAATGGTCGCGCGAATCCAGCGCCGCAGCGCCGGGCTCGGAGCCGATGGCGGTGGGAAACAAGAGGATTTCTGCACCTTGCAAGGCCAGGCAGCGGGCGGTCTCGGGGAACCACTGGTCCCAGCAGATGCCCACGCCCAGGCGCCCGACGGCGGTGTCCCAGACCTTGAAACCGGTATCGCCGGGGCTGAAGTATTCCTTTTCCTGGTAGCCGATGGCGTTGGGGATGTGGGTCTTGCGGTAGACGCCGAGCAAGCGCCCGTCGGCATCGGCGACGGTCAGCGAATTGAAGTAGGCATTGCCGGCCTGCTCGAACCAGCTCAGCGGCAATACCACGTTCAGTTCCGCCGCCAGGGCGGCAAAGCGCTGCAACAGCGGGCTGTTTTCATAAGGTTGCGCCAGGGCCAGGTGCTCGTGGCATTGCTCGATGCAGAAGTAGGGCGTGGCGAACAGCTCGGGCAGCAGGATCAGCCTGGCCCCGGCCGCCGCCGCCTCGCGCACCAGCCGCTCGGCGTTATCGAGGTTGTCTTCAAGGTTCCAGCTGCAGGCCAACTGCAGGCTGGCGACGCTCAGCGCGCTCATGGCTTGGCTCCTTTCAGGGGCCAGGCCGGTTGCTGCTGGGTGATGCAATGCACGCCGCCACCGCCATGGGCCAGCTGGTTGATTTGCACCGGTACCACGCTGCGGCCGGGGAAGGCCTGCTGCAGGGTGGCGGCGGCCTGCTGGTCGGCGTCGATACCGTAGGCGGGCATGATCACCGCGTCGTTGCACAGGTAGAAGTTGGTGTAGGAGGCGCAGAACACTTCGGCATCGGTGTCGACCGCAGCGGAAGCTTCGTACAGGTCGATCAGCTCGAAACTGCGGCCACGGGCGTCGGTCGCCAGTTCCAGGGCGCGGCGGTTCTCCTTCGCCACCTGGGCGTAGACCGAGGTTTGATCTTCGGTGGCATCGACCAGCAGCACGCCCGGCCGGGCGAACGCGCAGACGCCGTCGACGTGGCCATCGGTCATGTCGCCAGTGACGTAGTCCGGGTCGCCCGGCAGCCAGATGACCTTGTTCACCCCTAGCAGGCGGACGAAGATTTCTTCCATGTCCTGCTTGCCCAGGCCCGGGTTGCGGTTGGGGTTGAGCAGGACCGATTCGGTGGTGATCAGCGTGCCGTCGCCATCGACATGAATGGCGCCGCCTTCGTTGGCCAGAAAACTGCCGAAGCATGGCAGGCCCAGGCCATTGAGCACGCGCCGGGCCAGGCCTTCATCGAGGTCGTGGGCCGACTTGCCGCCCCAGGCATTGAAGCGCCAGCTGACCCCGGCCAGGCCTTGCTGCGGGTGGCAGATGAAGCTTGGGCCGGAGTCGCGGCACCAGCTGTCGTTGACGGCGATTTCGATCAGCTCGATGTTGGCCCCGCACAGCGCCCGGGCCTGGCTGACGGCGCTGGGGTCGACGACCATTTTCACCGGCTCGAAGCGGGCGATGGCGTTGGCGACCCGGGCGAAATCCACATGCACAGCCGCCAGGGTGACGCCCCAGGTCGACTCCCACAGGGCCTGGTTGTGCGGCCAGACCATCCAGGTGGCAGCGTGGCGAGCCCATTCGGCGGGCATGAACCAGCCGTTGTTGTTGGCGCTGTCGTTGTGCATTGCAATACCCTTCAGTTAAGTAATTGTTTTCAGCAAGGTTGCCGGGGTGTCCATGCTATAACTGGGGTCTGCACCTGAACAAACGATGGATTTTGCCGATATATGATTAGCTGGGCTTATCAATCATGCTGAAACACTGGCCACCTCTGAACACGCTGCGCGGTTTTGAAGCGGCGGCGCGCCTGGGCAGTTTTCACAAGGCTGCCGAAGAGCTGCACCTGACCCAATCGGCGATCAGCCAGCAGATCCGCAGCCTGGAAAACTACCTGGAGCAACCGCTGTTCTTTCGCGAAGGGCGCAGCGTGTCGCTTACCGATGCCGGCCACGACCTGCTCAGCACCACCCAGGTGATGCTGCAGCAACTGACCGTTGGCATCCGTCGCCTGGAGCAGTACCGCAAGCCCAACCAACTGGTGGTCAACACCACGCCGGCATTCGCCCGGCACTGGCTGGTGCCGCACCTGGGCGACTTTCATCGGCTGCACCCGGAGGTGGACCTGTGGCTCTTCACCAGCGATGAAATCCCCGACATGACCACCCAGACCATCGACATTGCCGTGCGCGACGACATCAGCGCCCAGGCCGATTGCAGCTTTCGCGTGCTGCTTCAGGATCGGCTGTACCCGGCCTGTCACCCGCGCCTGCTGGAGCTCGACGTGGCGCAGCGGACCACCCTGCATGGCGAGCGGGAAATGGACTGGAGCTACTGGCACACCCAGGGTGGCGAGGCTGTGGGGCAGAAGCTGCAGGGCCTGAATTTTTCCGACCCCGGGCAGTTGCTTGACGCTGCCAGCCAGGGCTTGGGCATTGCCCTGGTGAGTGGCTTGCTGGCCGGGCAGGCGCGTGCGCAAGGCAACCTGGTAGCGCTGACCGAGCAGACTGTGCGCGGGCCCAAGTGGGCGTGGCTGGTGCACCGTAACAGTGAAGGGGAGGCCTTGACTGTGAGCTTTTGCCAGTGGCTTGAGCAGTGCCTGGCAGAGGGTTCAGGGCTTAATGGTGACCCAGCGCCAGCGCGCTGATGATGCAGGCCGAGCCGTCGCTGGCCGGCGTGTCGTCACTGTAATCAACCTGGTTGTAGACGCCGCCGTGGAAGTTGAAGGTGCGGCTGTTCCAGCTGGCATCCATCTGCAATGGTCCGCTGCTGGCGGTGCTGCCCTTGCAGGTGGCAGCGAGGGTCACCACGCCCTTGGCGGTGACATCGAGAATGATCTCGAACGCGGTGCCCAGCGGCACATTGGCCAGCAGGGTGACGCTGGCCGGGGCGCTCTGGTTGTAGCTTCGGCGAAAGCCGTAAGTGAGCTTGCCCTTGTTCCAGAACACCTTGACCACCGGGCTGTCGTCGTCTTTGACGTGCAGTTGCGAGATCACCACCTTCTGCGCCGCGTTGACCTTGCTCAGGGTCATGCTCTGGTGGTTGTGGTGTTTGCTGGCGCTGGCGAGCGACCAGTAGGTCGGTTCTTTCCATTCGCAGCGGGTGCGGTGGGTGCTTTTGCTTGAGGCGCCCTTGGTTGGGGCGGTGAAGCGGACGGAGCCGTCGTCGAGCCTGGCGATGATTTTCGGCAGTTGCGCCAGGGCCTGGGCGCCAGTCAGTTCCAGGGCCGTGGGGTCGCTGGTGGACTTGGGTACCGGGGTGGTGATTGTTAGGCGGTCAATGTTGACGCTCATGGGTTTCTCCTTCGGTTTTCGGTGTGGGCCCTCTCTGAAATGGATGTGGGCTTGAGCTAATATTTAGCTGCAAGCTAAAGTGGCGTCAATGGCTAAATAAATTACGACCGCTTCGCGCTCGATCGCCGGCAAGTCCGGCTCCCACAATGGATCTGTATACACCGCACCCTGTGGGAGCTGGCTTGCCAGCGATGAGGCCGGTACAGCCAGCAAGGGTTTTGCCCTCAGTCGTTAAAGAAACCAGCGATACTCCCGCGCATTTACTTCATGCATGAACGCCAGGTGGTCCTGCCTCTTGTTCTCGCAATAGACCATGACGAACTCACTGCCCAACCGCTCATTGACCACCGGGTGATGACGCATGGCCGCCACCGCCGCGAGCATGTCCTTGGGAAAGTCGATGCCGCTGCTGCGGTCTTCGTTGAGCGGCGCAATCGGCTCTTTGCCGACCTCCAAACCGTGTTCCATGCCACTTAAAATCGCTGCCAGCACCAGGTATGGGTTGGCGTCGGCGCCGGCCAGACGGTGTTCGATGCGCAGGTTGCGTGGGTCCGATTCGGGGATGCGGATGCACGCGTCGCGGTCTTCAAAGCCCCAGCTGGCGCGGCTCGCGGCGTTGACCATGGCGCCGTAGCGGCGCATCGCGTTGTGGTTGGCGGCAAAGATCGGCATGCACTGCGGCAGCAGTTCCAGGCAGCCAGCCACGGCATGGCGCAGCGGGCGCTGGTTGTCGGCAGCCAGCAGGTTGTTGCCCTGCTGGTCGTAGAGGCTGACATGCACGTGCATGCCGCTGCCCGGCGCGTCGAGGTAGGGCTTGCTCATGAAGCTGGCGCGCATGCCGTGCTTGAGCGCCACGCCACGGGTGCTGCGGGCGAACAGGGCGGCCCAGTCGGCGGCGCGCAGGCCGTCGTCGCAGTGGCCGAAGTTGATCTCGAACTGCCCAGGGCCCAGTTCTGCGGTAATGACGTTGGCGTCCACGCCTTGCTCGTTGGCGGCCTCGACCATGTCCCGCAGCACGTCGGAGTAGCGCGACAGGCGCTCGATGTGCATGTTCGGCTGGTCATCGGCATCGCCGCTGAACGGGTCGCGGGGGAACTGCGGCAGGCCGTCTTTGAGCGCGCGGTCGAACAGATAGAACTCAAGCTCAAAGGCCACCACCGGGCGAATGCCGCGCCGTTCCAGGCGTTGCAGCACCCGCGCTAGCACTTCTCGGGGCTCGAACTCAATGGGCGCGGTGGTGCCATCAGAGCTGATCAGCATCTGCCCCAGCGGCTGGTTCTCCCAGCGCACCGGCTTGAGGGTGCCGGGGATCAGCCGCCGTGGCGCGTCCGGGTCGCCGTCGTTGAAGCAGTAGTCGCCGATCGGGTGCAGGCCGCCCTGAACACCCAGCAGCACGCAGTTCTGCGGCAGTTTCAGGGCGCTGCCGGCGGCGACTTTTTCGAGCATGTCGATCGGGTAGCGCTTGCCATAAAAGTGCCCGGGGATGTCCAGGCTGATCAGGTCGACATAACGCACCTGAGGATGCTCGGCGCGAAATGCGCGTACTTCACTAAGCAGATCAGGGCAGTCTTTTATTGTTGTCATCACGTGCGATCCTGCGCTTGGTTTCAACGGAATACCCAGAGCACCCGGGTACTGTGTTCGGTCAGGTTGGCGTAGCGGAACTGGCTGTGCGCCGGCAGCTGGAAGCTGTCGTTGGCCTGCAGGGTGACCGGCTCCGGGGCGTCATCGAGCCACAGGCTCAACTCGCCTTCGAGGACAAACCCGCCTTGCTCGGAGCTGTCGTCCAGGTGCCCGTCACCGCTGCTGGCGCCGGGCGCCAGGTGGCTTTCGAGCATCGAGAAACCGCCGTTGAGCTTGGGCGAGACCAGCACGTCGGTGACCCCGGCGGCGTAGTACAGGGTGCGCCGTTCGCCGGGGCGGGTGACCCAGTCGACTTGCCGAGGCTTGCTCAGGTTGTAGAAGTAGGTGGTCGGCACGCACAGGGTTTCGCTGATGGCGGTGAGGTCGGCCACGGTCGGGCGCGACAGGCCGCGCTCGACCTGGGACAGAAAGCCCACCGAGCGGTCGATGCGTTCGGCCAGTTCGCCGAGGGTCAGGTTGCGGTGCTTGCGCAGGTCGCGGATGAGGATCGCCAGGCTTTCGATTTCTTCCTGCATGTCCATAAAGGGGCTCTCTCAAATAGTGTCGCGCAGGCGGTACCAGGCTTTGCCGGCAGCTTCCAGCGGCGCGGCGAGCAGGTCGCCACCGGGGAAACGGCCGTTGTCGATGGCCTGGTACAACGCCAGCAAATCGTGGTTGCCAAGGATCGCATCACTCACCGCGCGGGCGCCGGCCAGGGTCGGCAGCACGCCATGCCCGGAGAAGCCCTGCAGCCAGTAGCGCTGGCCCTGACGGCCGATGTCCGGGGTGCGGCGCAGGCTGCAATCGATATGCCCGCCCCAGGCGTAGTCGATCGCCACGCCCTGTAGCTGCGGGAAGGCCCGTTCCAGCACCGGGCGGGTGGCGGCGGCAACGTCCTTGGGGATACCGCCCAGGTAGGTACAGCCGCCGCCGAACAGCAGGCGCTGGTCCGGGGTCAGGCGGAAGTAGTCGGGGACGAACTGGTTGTCGATCACGCAGCTGTTGCGCGGCAGCAGCGAACGGGCCAGGGCCGGGTCCAGGGGCGCGGTGGCCACCTGATAGGAGCCCACCGGCAGCAGGCGCTGCGACAGTGGTCGGTCAAGCTGGTCGATGTAGGCGTTGCAGGCCAGCACCAGCACGTCGCTGCGGATTTCGCCTTTTTCAGTGCGGGCGACAAAGCCTGCCGGGGTATCGCGGTAGCTGAGCACCCGGCTTTGCTCGAAGATCCGCCCGCCGGCCGCTTCGAGGGCGTTGGCCAAGCCCTGGGCCAGTTTCAGCGGGTTGAGGTGGGCGCCTTCGGCATCGTACAGCGCGGCCTGGTAGCGCGGGCTGCCGATCCATTCGGGCAATTCGTCGCGCTCGATCACCCGCAACTGGTCATAGCCCCATTTAGTTTCGGCTTCGTGCCTGGCTTCGTGGAGCATGGCCACCCGTCGCGGTAGCACTGCCGCCCACAGGCTGCCACGCTGGTAATCGACGGTAAAACCGTGGCGCTCGGGCAATTCACGCAGCTCGCTGGCGGCCCAGCGCATGCTGTCCCACAGGCGCCGTGCGCGTTCCTGGCCAAGGGCCTTTTCCAGCGGCGCCATGTCGCACGACCACCCCAGCAACGCCTGCCCGCCATTGCGCCCGGACGCCGCCCAGGCCACCCGGCTGGCTTCCACCAGGGTCACCCGCTTGCCGGCCAGCGCCAGGCGCAGGGCGGTGTGCAGGCCGCTGAAGCCGGCGCCAATGATCAGCACCTCGGTGTCCAGGCGTTCCTGCAGGGTAGGGCGCAGAGGGATGGCGGTGGGGTAGGTCTGGGCGTAATAGCTGGCGACATGCTGGGCGGATTGCTTGAACACGACGGACCTCATGAATTTTTATTGGTATTTTTTCATGAAAAACTACCAGATAAATTTCACGAGGCCAAGCGAGGCTCAACGTTCAATGGCGCGCAGGCTCTAGACCGCAGGTTTGTGATGGTGCCGGTGGCTTGCGATCTCGTCAGCCAGGCGCGGGCTGTAGCTGCGCGTGGGGATGCCGGTGAGGCGTTCGAACATCAGCGCGAACTTGACGTCCAGCGCCCGCTTGCCGGTCATATAGGCATTCAGGGTGGTGACGCTGACGCCCATCTCGGCGGCCATGCGCCGCTGCGACACCCGCTCTGCCTGGGGTTGCCCGGCCTTGAGTGCGGCAAATGCCCTGCGCATTGCCAGCAGCTCTTCTTCTTCCCACACCCACAGATTACCGCTCATGATTCGATCTCAGTCACACGGATTCGGTCGAGCAATCCGTTGCTGGAATCGCTACATCCTACTGCTGTTGTCTAGTGTCCATTAACCGACCAGGGCGGTCGGTTGTTTTGCCATCATACTCTTCGCGCGTTCCAAACTAGTAGCACCCGGCCATGAATGTGCAGTTTTTCCAGCGCCGCGCCTTCGATCAATACCGGCGGGTACAGCGGATTGTCGGCAATCATCCGCAAGGCGCCATCGGTCAGGCGTTGCAGGCGTTTGACGAACAAGTCGCCGTCGAGGCTGAACACATAGATGGCATCGCTGCGCACCTCGTGAATGCCACGGTCGACCAGCAGCGGGTCGCCGTCGTTGAAGGTGCCGGCCATGCTGTCGCCATCGCCGCTGATGATTGCCAGGTTGTGCGCGGCAGAAAAACTGATGCCCTGGTCGCGCAGCCAGTCCAGGTGCACGGTCAGGTCGCGGATTACTTCGACATGGGCCGGCGGCGTGTTGCCGTTGCCCATCGAGCCGCGGATGTCGAAGTGGGCGATGCTGACGAACTCGCCGCTGGCCGGTACACCAGCCTCGCCCTGTAGCACATCCATCCAGCCGGCAGGCAGGCGCTCGGCCTGCTCGATGCGCCGGGCCACTTCATCGCCGAGGTTTTTTTCTGTGCGCAGCGACAGGATCTGGCTCAGGTGCGCCGGGCTCATGCCCCAGCGCTCGGCACAGCTGGCCTTGCGTTGGGTGCCGAGCAACTGCAGCAGGTTGTGCTTGCGAATCGCGTAGATATCCATGGGGTGCAGAATGCCACTATTTAGCTCGATGCTAAAGAGGGGCCCGGCGTTACTCACGCGATTATTGCACCCGCACTAGGCTTGCCGGTGCGCTCAGCAGGCGCTGGCGCAGCAGGTCGTAGGCCCAGTTGTAGGCCATGGTGTAGGGCAGCATGAAGGCGAAGAAACCGATCTCCAGCAAGAACGCCTGCACCAGCGACACGTCGAGCATCAGCGCTGCGATCGGCACGCCGATCAGCACAAAGCCAGTTTCAAAGCCGCCGGCGTGAAGGGCACGGACCTTGACCGTACGCGCGACCCGGCTGACCGGCCAGAGGCGGTCGAACGCCGCGTTGTAGAGCATGTTCCAGATCATCGCCACGGTCGACAGCATCACCGCCAGCGCACCCATTTCCAGCATCGAGCGGTTCAGCAGCCAGGCGCCGATCGGCGCGCAGATCAGCACGGCGATCAGTTCGAAGCCGACGGCGTGGACGATGCGTTCAGCAAAGGATTTGTGGGTGGCTTGCAGTTTCATGACGTCACCTGAAGGTGTGTTTCGGTGAGGCCATTCTCATCGGTTTTTTGCTTATTTGAAAAATAGGTTCCATCGTAAAAAGCGATGGAGTTCAAGTGCGTAAACCCGCCGTAGCCAATTCTGATCCATCGATCGCTTGAGAAAATTCCTACAAATACCTGAGAACTTCCTTGCTCAGCATTCGGCTGTCTGCCTACAAAATGCTGGCTCCTGGCTCCATGGTAGTGGCAGACGAACGATGACCTCACTGCGTATTCTGGTTTTAGAGAAACATTCCGTTCAGCGCAGCGCGGTTGTTTCTGCGCTACAGCAACTGGGTGTCGGCGATATCGTCCAGGCCAGCAGTGGCGAGCAGGCACTGGCCTTGATGCACAGACAGGGCGCAGTGGACGTAGCCCTGTGCGATCTTGCCCACAAAGGGATGGACTGCCTTGATTTCCTCAACTGCGCAAGCCAGCTCGCGTTGGTCCGGGCGGTGATTCTCTATTGTGATTTTCAACCGCAGTTGCGCCGGGCAATCGAGCAGATGACTAGGTTTTCCGGGCTTGAACTGCTGGGCACACTGAGTACGCCGATCCAGGCCAAAGCGCTGCAACAGATTCTGCAAGGCTACAAGCGCCAGCAACCGGCCACGAGCGTTGCGCCGCTGCCCAGCAGCACCTTGCCCAATGAAGAAGACATCCGTCGCGGGCTGGCCCTGGGCGAGTTCCGGGCTTTCTTTCAGCCCAAGTTCCACCTGGTCACTGGCCAGGTGGCCGGGGCAGAAGTGTTGGCACGTTGGCAACACCCTGCGAAGGGATCGCTGCTACCCCGGGATTTTCTCGCGGCGGTACTGGCTTACGACCTGATCGACGAAATGTGCAAACAGTTGCTGGAGCAGGGCCTAAGCCTGTTGGGCATGTTGCAGCGGGAGGGGCGGCCGTTGGAAATGTCCTTCAACCTGCATGCTTCGCAATTGCTCGACTCGAGTCTTATCGACCATGTTCGCCAAGCGTTGCGCCGCCACGGGGTGGCGGCTGCAGACCTGACTTTCGAACTGGCGGAGAGCGGCTTGCTCGAGATGCCGCCCAGGACCCAGGAGAACCTGTTGCGTTTGCGGGTCATGGGCTGTGGCCTGTCAATTGATGATTTTGCGGTCAGTTACTCGTCGTTGAAGTTGCTCTGTCAGTTGCCGTTCACCGAGATCAAGCTGGACGGTGAGTTTGTCTGCAGTATCCAGGCGCCGCGCAGTAAAGCGGTGATTGCCAGCACCGTGGCGTTGGCCCGCGCATTGAACATGGCGCTGGTCATTGAAGGGGTAAGTAATCAGCATGAATGTCGCGCACTGATCGAGATGGGCTGTGAACTAGGGCAAGGCTTTTACCATGCCCAGCCAATGTCGTCGCATGAATTGCTAGCGTGGCTGCCCGCGCCATTCACTGCTGCACAGGACGACCTCTAGCCTGCGCCAACAGCACTGAATTAAAGGCGTGCGCAACGCACTTATGCTAAAAGCTGTAGACCGACACACTGTGTTTATCGCCTCAGCTCGCGATCTTCTTCTGCCGCTTTTTCGTTAGTTTAATTTCCAGTATTCCAGAGGGACCTATGTTGAAAGCCGTGATTGTTGACGATCACCCATTCATTCGTTCGACCGTAAGAATGATTCTGAAGCAGGAACAATACGAAGTGGTGGCGGAGGCCGACAATGGCGCATCGGCAGTGCAGTTGGTGCGTGAGCATCAGCCGGACCTGGTCATGCTGGATATCGCCATGCCCGGTGTTGATGGCCTGGACGCCCTGAACAGAATCTCGGCGTTCAAGTTGCCGGTCAAAGTGCTGGTCCTGACCTCGTTGTCGCCGACGTTTTTCTCCATGCGCTGCATGCGCGCCGGGGCAGCCGGCTATGTGTCGAAGGCCGATGACCTGGATGAACTGGTGAACGCCATTAATGCCATCAAGTCGGGCTATACCTTCTTCCCTGACCTGACCCTGAACTCGGTGCGCCGTGAAGACGTCGATGCCTCGGAGCAGGCGTTGATCCAGAGCCTCTCCGACCGCGAGCTGTCGATCCTGCAGCAGTTGGCCAAAGGCTTGAGCAACAAGCAGATCGGTGAAGACATGCTGCTCAGCAACAAGACCATCAGCACCTATAAAGCCCGAGTGATCGAGAAGCTCAACCTCAGTTCCCTGGTGCACCTGTCGGAGCTGGCCAAACGTAACAACCTGATCTGATGAAGTACTCATTGCGCGTGTGCCTGGCACTGTTGACGGGCCTGTTGATGGTAGTTGAAGGGGTGACGGCCTTTGCCGGCGACGAGCCAGCAGAAGACACCCTGCAGCTGTTCGGGCGCTCCCGGCTGGGCGAGCACCAGGTCGGCCTCAGTGAGTCGGACTGGAGCTGGTTGCGCAAAAAAGGCACGCTCTACCTCGGGGTTTCAGCACCGGATTACCCGCCATTCGACGTGACGGGCAACGGGCGCGAGTACGAAGGGTTGACCGCCGACTACATGGACCTGCTGGCGCAACTGCTGCATGTCCAGGTGCAGGTGCGGCGCTTCAAATCCCGGGCGGACGTCGTCGGCGCGTTGAAGACGGGGGAAATCGACCTGCTGGCCACCGCCAACGGCTTTGAAGCGGCGGACCCCGAGTTGCTGATGACGGCCGCTTATGCGCAGGATCAACCCATCATCGTCACCCGCAGTGAGGGTGACTCAGGGTTTGCGGGGGACATGGCCGGGAAAAAAATTTCCATGCTGTACCACTACCTGCCGCCGCAGGAGGTCAAACGTGCCTATCCCGATGCGCAACTGCAGCTTTATCCTTCGACGCTAAGTGCCATTGGCGCAGTGGCCTTTGGCAAGGCCGACGCTTACCTGGGCGATGCGATCAGCGCCAACTACCTGATCAGCATGAACTACCTCAACAACGTCCAGCTCACGGATTTTTCCCGGCTTGAAGGCAGCCGCTTTGCCTTTGCCCTGGCTGCTGGCAACACCCGCCTGCTGGACATCATCAATACGGCGATCGCGGCGATTCCGATCGGCGAGCGCATGGCGATCCTGCGCCGCTGGGGCTCATCGCAGATGAACATTGCGGGGCAAAATCGCCTGAACCTGACGCCCAAGGAACAACGCTGGCTGGAAAAACACCCGCGGGTGACCGTGGCGGCGATGGAAAATTTCTTGCCGCTGTCGTTCTTCGACAAACACGGCGCTCTGCGCGGTGTCAGTGCCGACGTACTGGCCAAGGTCAGCCTGCGTACCGGTCTGAAATTCGACGTGGTGCGTGGCACCTCGATGGCCCGGCAGATCGACAACCTGCATACCGGCAAGGTCGACCTGCTGGCGGCCCTGACCCCAAGTTTCGAGCGTGAAGGGCAGATGCGCTTCACCCGGCCGTACCTGTCGACACCCTATGTGATGATCAACCGCGGCGATCCCGGGAGCCCGGCGACCCTGGATGAGATGGAAGGCAAACGCCTGGCGATCATTCGTGGCGTGTTCCTCACCGACTACATCATCAGCAATTTCCCGGGTATTCAGATCGTCTATGCCGACAACGCCGCGCAGGTCATGTCGATGGTCGCCAAGGGCGAGGTCGATGCCGGCGCCAACTCGTTACTGAGCGCCCGCTACATGATCTCGCGCCAGTATCGCGACCGTTTGCAGGTCAGTAGCACCGTGGGCATCGAACCCGCCAGGTTTGCCTTCGTCACTAATCGCGGCGACCTCGAGCTGTACGCCATTCTGGAAAAGGCGCTGCTGAGCATTTCGCCGGAAGAAATGGCCGAGATCACCAGCCGCTGGCGCAGCGAAGTGGTGATCGACGACAACTTCTGGCTGCGCAATCGCAGCGCGATCATCCAGGGGTTCTTTATCGCCGGTGTGCTGTTGCTGGTGGCGGTCCTCTGGATCGCCTACCTGCGCCGCCTGATTCACCGGCGCGAAATGGCCGAGCGGGCACTGAGCAACCAGCTGGAGTTCATGCGGGTACTGATCGACGGAACGCCGCACCCGATCTACGTGCGTGACCTTGAGGGGCGCCTGGTGACCTGCAACGTCAGCTATCTTGAAGTGCTGGGCCTGGGTAAAGAGCAAGTGCAGGGCAAGCGCATCACTGAGGAGCTGTTCGTCGACTGCGCCGAGGCCGCTGCCTACCATGCCGAGTACCTGCAAGTGCTGCGTGACGATGTGGCCAAGGCACAGGATCGCGTGCTGCTGCTGCCGGATGGGCGGCGCCTGACGATCTATCACTGGATGCTGCCCTACAAGGACAGTGACGGGGCCATCACCGGCATGATCGGCGGCTGGATCGACATCAGTGAGCGCGAGCAACTGCTGGGAATGGTCCAGGAAGCCAACCGGGCCAAGACCACCTTCCTGGCCACCATGAGCCATGAAATCCGTACGCCGTTGAATGCGGTGATCGGCATGCTGGAGCTGGCCTTGAAAAAATCCGACCAGGGTGTGCTCGATCGCTTTGCCATCGAGGTCGCGTCGGGGGCCGCCCACGGTTTGCTCGACTTGATCGGCGACATCCTCGACATTGCCAGGATCGAGTCCGGCAAGCTCTCGCTGAGCCCCGGTCGGGCCAATCTCACCGAGCTGACCCAGTCGGTGGCGCGGATCTTCGAAGGCCTGGCGCAGCAGAAGCACCTGAAGCTGGAACTGGCGCTCGATGCCCGTGCCGATTGTGACGTGTCGATCGACCCGCTGCGGTTCAAGCAGATCATTTCCAACCTGGTCAGCAACGCCATCAAATTCACCGCCGAAGGCGAGGTGCGTCTGCTGCTCGAGGTGCTGGACAACAGCCCCGGCGAGCCGCTGTCGATACGCGTGCGCGTGGAAGACAGCGGCCAGGGTATTTCTGCCGAGGACCAGCAGAACCTGTTCAACCCTTTCACCCAGGCCAGTAACAACAACCAGTCCGCGCGCAGCGGCTCGGGCCTGGGGCTGGTCATCAGCCGCACCCTGTGCGAGATGATGGGCGGCCAGTTGCACCTGCACAGTGTGCTGGGGCAGGGCACACAGATCGACGTATTGCTGCAGGTGCCTATCCTCGAACCCCTGCCCCCTGAAGAGCCTGTCGCAGATGACGAGGCGCCACAGCGGCAACTGAAGATCCTGGTGGTCGACGACTACCCGGCCAATCGCCTGTTGCTGTCCAAACAGCTGGGCTACCTGGGCCACGAGATGGTCGCGGTGCAAGACGGTGCCCACGGGCTGCGGGCCTGGCGCCAGCAGCGCTTCGATGTGGTCATCACCGACTGCAACATGCCGATCATGAACGGCTATGCCCTGGCCCGGGCAATCCGCGCCGAGGAAGCCGAACGCGGGCTCGCGCATTGCCTGATCATCGGCTTTACCGCCAATGCGCAACCGGATGAAAAGCTCCGTTGCCTGGAGGCGGGCATGGATGACTGCCTGTTCAAGCCGATCAGCCTGGAGCTGCTCAAGCAGCGTCTGGACCGCTTCGAGTCGATCGCCCCGCTGGAGCCAGGCGATCAGCCGACTGCGCTAGAGGCCGACGACATCGACTTTAGCGCCCTGGAAAAACTCGTACGGGGCGATCAGGCAACCCTGCGTGAGCTGCTCAATGATCTGGCGATGAGTAACCAGCAAGACATGGCGCGTCTGGCCGAGGGCTGCTTCGCGCAGGATTGCCAGGAACTGCTGGACCTGGCCCACAAGGTCAAGGGCGGCGCGCGCATCGTCAAGGCTCGACGCCTGATCCAGGCCTGCGAGCAACTGGAGGCTGCCTGTGCAGCGAAAGGTGATGAACAGGTGAGACGGGCGGGGGCGGTGCTGCGGGAAGAGATGATGGAGCTGGCGCAAGCGTTGGAAAACTATACCGAGTCATTTGCAACGCGATGAGCACTGCGCCCCAAGTGTCTGCCTGAAGTCTTTCATCGGGTCGGCACTTGGGGCTCTTTGTGTTCAGAAGGTTTGCAGTTCGAACTGGCCGTTACCGGCCCACACCTCATCATTGCGAACGCTGGCGGCCGCTGAGTCGATGCGGGTTTGCACTTCGATCAACATACTCAGCCGCTCGCCTGCCAGGGCCTGCACTCCATCGTAGGGTGCAAGGCTTTCTCCCGGGCGTATCATCTGTCCGTTCGCGCTTGCAGCCACGCTTTGGGCGGGACGCATACGAACAGACTTGCCATCGAGCTGAGCACTCAACACTTTCAAAGTAAAGGCACCCGTACGAGCGAAGCGATAGCTATCGCTGCCGGCAGGTTCGCCCCTGAACTGCAGTGCCATAGTGGTTTTGCTGTCACAGACGGCGGACAGGCTGAGGGTACTTTTACCCAACAGCGCATCGCGAACCGCAACCCCGCCTGGGAATAGTTGCGTGCGATTGACCTGGCCATAGTCAATGAGCGGCTGGCTGAGCTGGATCACGCAATCGGTGTCAGCGCCTGCCATGGCGTAAGCGCCATAGCCCAGTGTGGTGAAAAAACACAACGCAGCGGGAAGCTTGCGCAGTACTAAGTGTGCCCGGGCGTCGGGCGTTCTCAAGAAATTGACCATATCCATTACCGTTAAAGTGGCTTGCAAAGGGCGTCGACAGTTTCGAAATAGGCAGATGCCTCTGCTTTGTCCGCAAGCGTGTAGTTCAATGAGCAGCTTTTGCCGTTGGCCAGGTAGACGGTCAGCGGGGTTCCGGGCTCTATGTTCGACAGAAAGATCTGGCCATTGCCCGCGACGGTGGAGAGGTATTGTTTGTTGCCGTCCAGTACCATCAAGCCTTTATCCAGCGGCTGGCCGTTGATGTCTTTGGCGGTCATCATTACCCGGCGGCTGGAGACAACGCCGAAATCCACCCGTTTTACCGAGCCGCGAGCGACTTGGACTTCTTTGAAAGCGTTCACGATGTCGACATTGCGCGGCAAGCTGCTAGGGGCAATTTCCAGGCGGTTGTTGCTGTAGGCCTGCAGGCTCGGCGCGATTGCTTTACCCGAGTAGTCTGTCCACACCGGGCCTTGTGGCGTGGCGATCTTGACGCCGGAGATATCCCCTACCGAAAGGATGCTGAAGGTATCGTCCACGGCATAAGGCGTGAAGGTAACGCCGTCCTGATGCGCTACCACCCCGCCGCTGAGGCTGGCGTTGTAAGTCGTCGTGTCTTTGCCGTTGCGCGAATAGCCCAGCGTTGCTTGTGCGTAACGAGGAAGAATGTTGGTCATTACAGAGATATCGGTTTCCCGGTCCGAGAGGTCTCGCTCGGCTTGCAATCGATAACCGAAACTGTCGTTCACTTGTTCGTTGTAGGTGGCGCCGGTGCGGGTGGTGTTGCTGTCGGCGTTCACATAGGTGCGCACTGTCCGCGTTCCGATCGGCACACTCACCGACAGGTAGACGGCGTCGCCAGTGTCATAAGGGCCTCTGTCGCCCATGCTCTTTTGCACGTTCAAAGACACATTGGCGCGCTTGAAGTTTTTCGACCAGGCGCCAAGCAGGCGCTGCGTAGTCGTGTCGTCGAACAGTGTCGAATAGGCATGCGAGAGGCGAAACCCACCCAGGGTTTTATGGGTCCAGCCCATGCCGGCGGTGTATTGGTTGCGGTACCGTCCGTTGAGCCAGGAGTTGTCGTCGTCGATATAGGTTGTATCCACCAGGTCACGGTAGCCTTCGGTGTTTTGCGTAGCGCTGAAGTTCAGCGACAGTCTGTCGTTGACCAGCGTGTTGAGCGACGCACTCAATTGGGTGCCACTGGCATTTTCTTCAGAGGCCGTCGAGATCAACTGCCGTAGACCCAGGGTGGTGGCGGGGGTCAAGACATGGTCCGCTGCCCAGCCAGCGGCCTGATAGGCCGTAGCCCCCATCAAACCCGCCGTGAGGTTGGTCTTGCCATTCAGTTGCCAGGTACCGGTCCCTGTTACCAGCGTCGGCTTTTTGCTGTCGACCTCGCCATAGGGGCGATATTGGCCCGCCGCAAAGGAAAACCCGGGGGTAGACCCCAACATGCCGCCGCCAAGGCTTGCCGCAGGAATCGAAAACGCCTGCCTGGAGCCGTCGGCCTCAATCACGGTCACGTCGAGGTCGCTGTTACTGCTGAGCAATTGCAGATTGCTCAGGCTGAAGGGCCCGGCAGGCACAACGGAGGTATGGATCAGCGCGTTGTTCTGGCGTACTTCTACCCGTGCCGTGGAGTAGGCGATGCCTTCCACCGTTGCCCCACTGCCTTGGGACGCTGGGCGCAGTCCTGTTTCCGGAACAATCTGGACGCCGGTAATCGAGTCACCGGCAAAAATGGAGTTGCTGATGTTGATCTGGCCACCCTGGACAATCGAGCTGATCTCGGAAAACGTTTTTTGCCCATACGCATAAAGGTGCTCGGCGCGGCTGCTGTTGTTTTGCGAGGTGTAGGTCTGCCGGCTGCGCACTATCCAGTCGCCAACATTCAAACCGGCCACGGTATCCACCGAGCGAAACTCGCTGGAGCCGCTGGAGAACTCACTGTTGACGCCAATCACGTTATAGTTGAGCAAGGCCGCGGTGCCGCCACTGTCGTAGTGATCAACCGCCTGTTCCGGTGATTTCAAGGCATCGGTTGGAACAATCAGGTGAACTTCTTCTTTGCCGGGCTGCAATTGCACCAGGGTGTTGGGGAATGATTTGATAAAATCGTAGGTTGGCGTATTTCTTGAAGCGTTCTTGTGACGAAATGCGGCGGCGGGAAGTTTAAGCTGGGCTTTGTCGAGCAGGTCTTTATCGAAAATCAATTGGCCTTGTGAATCAAATGCAGCGTGTGCCTGACCTTTACGTTCGCCGTTGACAAACAGCGTCACTGCTTGCCGGCCTTCGCGAAAGCGCGGCGCATCGGCAAAGTAGGCTGCCAGGCTTGGATCAATACCTCGGCCCTTGAGCATATCCAGATCAAAGGTCACAGTGGCGGGCGTGTTCGCCTGCGCCGCCACTGTATAGTCGGCACCTGCGGTTTCGGCGCGCACGGGTGCCATGGCAACGACACTTATCAGGATTGAAAGGGTACGAACAGAATAAACTCCATATGCATGGAAGTTGCGAATTGAAGGCGTGGTCATAGTCTGAGTATCCATGCATATCGTCAGCGGCAAAGCGGGTAACGATGCGTGCTAAGTCGAGAAGTGCAGCTCGGCGGCTTAGTTAGTAAGTGGCGCTTCGTAACTGTCTACCGAAAACCCATACACGGTCGCTGGCTGGATCTTGATCGCCGTCGCGCCAGCCTTTACTTCCTCAGGCAGGGCGACCGTAATCTTTTCATTGGGCAGCACATACAGTTTTGGCAGGCTGGCAATGGTGTTCGAGGGCAGTACAGTGACCGCTTGGCCGAGCCTTACTACATAGGGGCTGGGGTTCTCGACGGTCAGGTTTTTGCCGTGAACGGACCACTTCAGACGGGTCCAGGGCTCAGGCTCTTTTTCCAGCCCTTTGGGGTTGATGATCACCGGCAGGTTCTGTCGCACATTCATGCCGATCCTGGCACCTGTCGAGTTGTCTTTGGGCGGGATTCCTTCAAAGGTAACCCTGCGCAGACGCTGGACCTTGAGCGGTGTTGGCGAGTTGAGCAGAAAGCGCACGGCCTGGGTTTCTCCCGGCTCCACGCGTGCTACGGGAGGGGTAATGACAATCAGGTTTTCCTGGTCATCTTCGAGGTTTTCGATGGTGCTATAGAGAAGTGCAGGTGAGGGGTCGGAGTTTTTGATGTTAATGGTTTTCTCGCCAACGCCCTCATCCAGGATGATAACTGTCGTTTCCGGAATCATTCCGGCAGCATGGGTGGCAGGGGCGGTTAAAAGTGTAAAGGCGCAGGAAATAAGTGTCGCAGTAATTAATCGAAAATGATGGGTGATAAGAAGCATGTAAATAGTTCCGTGCTTGAAATGAAAGTGTTATTTCTCGCCTTGACGATAAGGTTGATGTTTTTCAAATGAGGTTGTTTCGTCGATTTCTAAACCATGACGGCAGCTGAACCGGCCCCAGTGGTTGGGGCCGGCTCTACGCGGCGCTATTGCACTCGCCTGTTATGGATAAACAACTTCAACGGTGGTAAGACCATCAAGGGCGATTTCGTTTGCCAGCGGCAGGCTGTTGGCAGGAGCCAGTGAAGCAACTACGGTGATATCCGCGGTGATTGAGGTGTGAGGCGCAGGGTTTGCGTTGCTGCCGTTGGTAAAACTAATAAGTTGGGTACCGTTGTTTCTGAATTGGCCGCCCCATAAGGCCCAAGTAGCTCCACCGTCCAGGCTATGAGTACGCGAAGTGGTACCTGTGTCTGCGAGACCACCAGTGATGCTTACGATATAGGAGCCAATGTTCGCAGCATTAGGGGCAGCCCCCAGTCCGTACACCGTGGTCGCACCGGCGTTTGGGGGCATTACGCCAGCGGCTACGGTCCCGGCACGTTCGTCCGCCGGTTTAAGGTAGAACGTCGTAGGTGCGTCGCAGGTGATGTTGATAGTGGTTGATTTGATAGGAAGGTTCGTCTGAGCAGTAGCGTTCAGAGTGCCTGCCGGAATATTACCGTAGTCAATGATCGAACCGCCGGCGAAGTTTGGAACGCACGCCGCTGGCGTGATCGTACCAATGAGTTTCAACTCAGCCTTTGCTGCGTGGGCATTCAGTGACGACAGCATTGCGGCAGACAGCAAACCCACGCTGATAATCTTTTTCATCTACTTAGTCCTAATACGATTTAAATTGCTTTCACGCTGGCGCGAGTTGCAAACGCAATGTTTCGAGCACTCAGGCCAAATGATCTGCTTGCCAG
Organism: Pseudomonas sp. B21-009; assembly: GCF_024749345.1. Taxonomy (NCBI): domain Bacteria; kingdom Pseudomonadati; phylum Pseudomonadota; class Gammaproteobacteria; order Pseudomonadales; family Pseudomonadaceae; genus Pseudomonas; species Pseudomonas sp. B21-009. The sequence continues at coordinate 2,190,668 of NZ_CP087199.1, forward strand.
CCAGAAGCGAGGAAGCAGGCGCTAATTTAGGCGGGTGTGTGGAGACGCGGACCAAGGAAGATCGCAAGTGTCTGTAGGAAATTTCTCAGGAAGCGATTGGGTGTTTAGACAGAGGTGTTTGTATTTTCGCTGATCGTGGGAAATTCCCTACATGGTGATGGGAAGCGCCCTATACGGCTGTTCTTTCACTTATTGGAGAGTTGCGTGGCTTGCGCTCGAATAATTATGGAAGGGCTCCCGATGTTGTATGCACCTGGTTTTGTACTTTCTTTATCCGCCAGCCTGGTTCTATTTGCGCTTGGCGAAAGTACGGCGTTAGCGGCCCAGCCCACGTTGAATGCTGATCTGGTTTTCGATGGTGAGGTGGTCAACAGCACAGGGGACAACCGCCCCGGTATCAGCCTCGCCGGAAACAACCTTGAGGTACTGATCAATGACAGTGCTGTCACCACCGATGGGCAATTCAGCCATGGCGTGGCGGTGACGGGAACAGGCACAGGGTTGCGTGTCAGAGGTTCCAGCCTCACCACCCAGGGCAACAACGCCTTCGCCTTGAACCTGCAACGCAGTGCGCAGGTTCAGGTCGATACGTCAACGCTTGCCACCACCGGCCAGTTTTCTTCGGCGGTCAATCTGCTCGATGACAGCGTGATCACTATGCGCGAAAGTGTGCTGCAGACGGCCGGCGACGGTGCACATGGTCTCTATCTGCTGGGGGCAAACAGCCGTCAGCGCGCGCTCGCCACGCTTGAGAACACGCAAGTCCATACCCACGGCGACAGTGCCATCGGGGTCAATGTCAATCGCAACGCCACGGCGACCCTGGATAACAGCAGGATTCTCACCAGCGGCGCGAATGCCTACGGCGTCTGGGTGCCGGATGCTGACAGCCAACTGTTGGCGAGCAATCTTAGTATCCAGACCCAGGGCGACAACGCCATTGGCGTCTTCACCCAGCGAGGCGGCAAAGCCAGCCTCGATGGTGGGCAGATACAGACCTCGGGCAGCCTGGCCTATGCGCTGTATGCCGGTAACGCGTCGACAATCGATGGGCAAGGCCTGTTGTTGAAGGTCGGCGCGAACAGTGTTGGCGCGTTTGCTGCCGATCGTTCGCAAATCCACCTGGACAGCGTCGAACTCAGTAGCGAGCAGACCACCATTGGCCTGGCGGCTTATTCCGGTTCGCTTATCGAAGCGAGCAACTCGACGGTGAGCCTGACCGGCGATGCTGCCAGAGCTGTGCAAGCCAGCAATGGCGGCACCTTGCGCCTGGATAACGTCGCGGTCAGCGCCGACGGGGTCAACAGTATGGGTGTGCAGTCGTTGGCCACTGCCGGGGTGAGCAACAACTTTGAGATCAACAACTCCAGCCTGGACGTTGCCAACGGCCGCGCCATCAGCGTTCAGGGCGGCAGTGCGCAGATTGACCTGAGCGGCTCGACCCTGAGCGCCGATATCCTGTTGTCGGTGGAGCAACGAACCCTCGCCGACGGCCGCCTGGTCGACAGTGAAGACGTGCTGATCAAGGCCCGCCAGTCGACCCTGAGCGGCACAGTCCAGGCCAACGCACACAACGCGCAGTTACTTCTGGCCGAGGGCACCCGCCTGACCGGCACAGTCCATGGTTTGAATGTGCTGACACTCGAGCAAAGCGCCTGGAACATGACCGGCAGCTCGCAGGTGGGGCAGTTGAACCTTGATCAGGGGCAGGTCCGTTTCAGTAATCCTGCGGCCAGCGTATTGACGATTGACGGCGACCTCAGCGGTAACGGTACCTTCGTGATGAACAGCGACCTGGCCAATGAGCGCGGCGACCTGATCAAGGTCGGGGGCGTGATCGAAGGCGAGCATACCCTGGTAGTCGAGGACTCCGGCCATGAGCCCACCGCCGCCAACGGCAAGCTGATGGTGGTGGATGGCAACGGTGGAGCGGGGCGCTTCAGCCTCTATGGCGGGCATGTGGATGCTGGCGCCTTCCGTTACACCCTTGAGCAGCGGGCAGACGACTGGTACCTGGCCAACACTGCCGGGGTGCCGCCAGTTGATCCGGTAGACCCAGTGGATCCGGTAGACCCGGTCGATCCGCTTGACCCCGTTGATCCGGTCAATCCGCTCGACCCTGTGGTTCCAGTAAACCCGGGCCCCGAGCACCTGTCGGCAGGCGCCAATGCGGCGATTGCTTCCCAGGCTGGCGCGGCAACTTTGTGGAACGCGCAGATGAACACACTGGTCAAGCGCCTGGGTGAGCTGCGCCTGGGCAAGGACGAAGGTGGTGTGTGGACCCGCGCCATCGGCAGCCGCTACACCATTGCCGAGCATTCCAGCCGGGCCTTCAGCCAGAACAACAGCGGGGTCGAGATCGGTGCCGACAAGGCCATCGGGCTGGCCAGCGGCACACTCTATGTCGGTGGCATGCTGGGCACGGCCAAGTCGGACCTGAACTTCGGTGAAGGTGCATCCGGGCAGATCGACAGCCGGATGCTGGGCGCTTACGCCACCTACCTGAATGACAATGGCCTGTATGTCGACAGCGTCATCAAGTACAGCCATTTCGATAACGACCTCAAGCTGCCGACCAACCTGGGCACTGCCGTGAAGGGGTCTTATGACAGCCACGGCTATGGTGTCGACGTCGAGGTGGGCAAGCACATCCTGCTCAAGGATGGCTGGTTCGTCGAACCCCAGGTCGAACTCAGCGCCACCCGTACCACCGGCGCCCGCTATACCGCCAGCAATGGCTTGCACGTTGACTCAGCGGCCATGGACTCGCTGCAAAGCCGGGTTAGTACGTTGTTCGGCCGTAGCCTGGCGCTGGGCAATGGCATGCAGGCGCAGCCCTACGTCAAAGCCTCCTACATCGCCGAGCATGCCGGTGACAGCCATGTCACGGTCAATGGTTACAGGCTCAAGTCGCAGCTGCCGGGCGATCGCGTCGAGCTGGGGGTTGGCGGGATCTTGCAGGTCAGCGACCGGAGCAAAGTGTCGCTGGACACCGAGTTTGCCAAAGGCAATGACATTGAACAGCCATGGGGCGTGACGCTCGGCTATCGCTATCTGTGGTAATGATTGCTCCCTCCTTTGCCCAGCCGCTGCTGGGCTTTTTTTTGCCTGGCAGTTCTGGCCGGCGCGTAGATCGAAAAATTTCTGCCTGAGAAATTTCCTACAGTAACTAAGGCCGTTACATCGGTTGTTTGTCCGGTTGATGACAGAAGATGAGGTCCAGCACTTCTCGTGGGTAGGGTCCAATGCTTACTTCTCCTTTGCGTGTCATTGTCCTTGAAGATCATTCGTTTCAGCGCGCTATTGCTGTCAGCATGCTGCAGCAGATGGGCTGTACCGAGGTGTTCGAGGCGGCCGACGGGGCAGAGGCGCTGGCAGTACTGAAGGATGTCGGCCCGGTCGATGTCGCCCTGTGCGATTTGCAGATGGAGGGCATGGATGGCCTGGCCTTCATGCAGGCCGTTGGTCATTCAGGGCTGGTGGGTTCGGTGATTATCAGCAGTTCGCTGTCTGCGGATCTGCGCCGTACGGTTCGCCAGATCATTTCCTTGTTGAACCTGGAACTGCTCGGCGATATCGGCAAGCCGCTGCACTATGAAACCCTGGAGTGCATGCTAAAAAAGCATTGCGCTGTGCCGCGTACTGGAATGCTGCCCGAGCAGCTCGAGTTCGTTCCTAGTGAAGCGCAGGTGCGTCAGGCCCTCGCGTCCCACGAGCTGTGTGCGTTCTTTCAGCCAAAGTTCAACCTGCAAACCGGGCAAGCCACCGGGGTTGAAGTACTGGCCCGCTGGCGCCATGGGGCCGGCAAAATGTTGTCGCCTGCGTGCTTCCTGCCCGTTCTGGAACGTCACGGCTTGCTCGATGAGCTTCTACGCCAGCAGTTGCACCAGGGCCTGGCACTGCAACAACACCTGCGTGCCTGTGGGCATCAGCTCAATTTCGCCTTCAATCTGCAAGCCGCTCAGTTGTCCAACGGCACCCTCGCGGCGCAGATCCGCAACTTGCTGCGTGAGTATGCAGCACGGGGTTCGGAACTGACCTTCGAACTGACCGAAAGTGGCCTGCTACAAGCGCCGGAAGCCAGCCTTGAGTGCCTGTTTCGCTTGCGCATGATGGGTTGCCAGTTGTCGATCGACGATTTTGGCACTGGCTTTTCCTCGCTCCAGCGTTTGCTCCAGTTGCCCTTCAACGAAATCAAACTGGACGCCGAGTTTGTTCGCGCACTCATGCATGAGCCGCGTTGCCATGCGGTGGTCAACAGCACCCTGGCGCTCGGTGGCGCGCTGGGGATGACGGTGGTTGTCGAGGGCATCGAGACCGATGAACAGCGCCAGCGTTTGCTCGACATGGGCTGCACCCAAGGGCAGGGCTACTGGTACGCCAGGCCCATGAGTGGCGAAGAGCTGGTGCGCTGGCTCGGGCGAGCCGAACAACGGAGCCAGCGCGCATGATCAACAAGGCTCTGCGAATCCTGATTGCCGATGAGCGTCACGCGCAGCTGTTGCGTATTGAGAAGCAGCTGAACGCTCTCGGTTACTACCGAATCGCGCCGGTTCGCACCTTTGACGAACTGGCATCGCTGACCAGCAGCCCCCAGGCGCCCTTTGACCTGCTCATCGTCAACAAGGCCCTGGCTGTGCCGCAGGGCGTCGAGTTGAGTGAGTTCTGCCGGTCACGGCCGCAGATTCTGCACACGCTGTTCTACGGCGACCAGGATCAATCGCCCGAGCGTGTCAGGGCATGCCCGGCGCAGGTCGTGCGGGCCTTTCTGCTCAAGCCGCCAGACACCTGCGCCCTGGGCGCGCTGATGAGTGTTATCGATCCACCGCCGTTGGCCCGCCAGAAATCACCGGCGAGGTTGCAGGTGAACTTTCGAGCTTAACCCACCCAGCACACGAGGTACCCGATGAACCGTCAGTAAGCAGATGTGCATTGCCAGTGGGCGATGCGCGTGTGGATTTCTTTTGCCTCTCACCTGAGTGAAGAAGGCGTCGAGCACTACTTGGACAAGCACAACTGGAGAACCCAATGAGTATTAAACAGACAACCCGGCGAGTCGTATTTTGGTCCTCGCTGCTCAGCGCAGCGGTATTTCTCAGCGCCTGCAGCAGCATGCCCGTACCCAGTGAGCAGGTCTCCCTGGCCAGAAATGCCCTGAACCGGGCGGTATCGGCGGGCGCCACCCAGTACGCCCCGCTGCAGATGAAAACTGCACAGGACAAGAGCGCCCTGATGGACCAGGCGCTGGGTGAGAAAAACTTCGTCCAGGCCAAGGAGCTTGCCGAGCAGATCCAGGCCGACTCGGCCCTGGCCGAGCGCATGGCCCGTACCGCGAAATTGCAGAACGAACTGAAAGCGGCGCAAAACGGTATTCAAGTCCTCAAGCAAGAAATGCTGCAGGCACCTGATGCTGGTTTGATGCCTGCCACCCCTGTTGCCAACTGAGGATAATTTCATGCGTATCTTGTTTCCTGCTGCTTGTGTCGTCGCCCTGGCATTGACCGGTTGTGCGGCAACCCCCGAAAACCCGCAACTGCTCGAGGCGCGCAAGCTCTACTCGGACCTTCAAAGCAAACCTGAAGCGAGTACGCTCGCTGCCCTGGAGACCCAGGATGCCTCCGTCGCGCTGAGCAAGGCCAACCAGCTGTCCATTGCGGATCGCCGTGCCCCGGGCATCGACCAGTACGCTTACCTGGCCAAGCAGAAAATCGCCCTGGCCGAGCAGACGATTCTCGGACGCAAGGCTGAAGCCGGTCTGAGCACCATCGATGTGCAGCGCACCCAGGTGCAGCTGGATGTGCGTACCCAGCAGCTCAAAGCCTTGCAGGCGATGAAAGCCAAGCAGACCCCCCGCGGTGACGTGGTTACTTTCGGTGATGTGCTGTTCGATACCGGCAAGGCCGACCTCAAGCCGGGCACTCAGCGCGATGTACAGCGACTGGCCGATTTTCTGATCAACAACCCCGAGCGCAAAGTGCGCATTGAAGGCTTCACCGACAACGTCGGCGGCGATGCCTTCAACCAGCGTCTGTCCGAGCGTCGCGCGCAAAGTGTGGCCTTTGCCCTGGAGCGCCTGGGTGTCGACATGAGCCGCATGGTTACCCAGGGCTACGGCAAGGAATACCCGGTAGCGGATCAAACCTCAGCGCAATCGCGCCAGCTCAACCGTCGTGTCGAGGTGATTATTTCCAATGGTGCATCGGCGGTCGAAGGCCGCAGCTAACGCCTGGACTGACAGAGGGAATCAAGCATGAGCCCCAACAAAGTGCTGACCACCGCCAGTGGCGCGCCCGTAGCCGACAATCAGAACTCGCGTTCTGCCGGCCCGCGTGGCCCGCTGCTGCTCGATGATTTTCAGCTGATCGAGAAGCTCGCCCACTTCAATCGCGAGAACATTCCGGAGCGCCGGGTACACGCTAAAGGTTCCGGTGCCTACGGCAGCTTTACCGTGACCCGCGACATCAGCGATTTCACCCGCGCCAGGTTGTTCGAGTCGGTGGGCAAGCAGACCCCTGTGTTCCTGCGTTTCTCGACTGTCGGCGGCGAACGCGGTTCGGCGGATACCGAACGTGACCCGCGTGGTTTTGCCGTGAAGTTCTATACCGAGGAAGGTAACTGGGACATCGTCGGCAACAACACGCCGGTATTCTTCATTCGTGATCCGCTGAAGTTTCCCGACTTCATCCACTCCCAAAAGCGCCTGGCGCAAAGCAACCTGAAGAGCGCCCAGGCGATGTGGGACTTCTGGTCGTACACCCCCGAGGCGCTGCACCAGATCACCATCCTGTTCTCTGATCGCGGGATTCCGGATGGCTACCGGCATATGCACGGATTTGGCAGCCACACCTACAGCCTGATCAACGCCAAGGGCGAGCGGCACTGGGTGAAGTGGCATTTCAAGACCCAGCAAGGCATCCGCAACCTGACGCCGGAGGCGGCTGCCCGCCTGGCCGGTACCGACCCGGACTACGCCCAGCGTGACCTGTTCAACGCGATCGAGCGCGGTAATTTTCCGCGCTGGAACGTGTTTATCCAGGTCATGAGCGAAGCCCAGGCCGCGTGTCATGAGCAGAACCCGTTCGACGTCACTCTGACCTGGTCGCAGAAAGCGTTCCCGCTGATCAAGGTTGGCGAACTGGAGTTGAACCGCAACCCGCTGAACTACTTTGCCGAAGTCGAACAGGCGGCGTTCGCACCGAGCAACCTGGTGCCAGGCGTTGGCCTGTCGCCAGACCGCATGCTGCAGGGACGCGTGTTTGCTTATGCCGACGCCCAGCGTTATCGGGTCGGCACCAATCACCAGCAGTTACCGGTCAACGCCCCACGCTGCCCGGTTAACCACCACCAGCGTGATGGCGCCATGGCCTTTGGCAGCAACGGTGGTGCGGCGCCGAACTATGAGCCGAACAGCAATGCCGAGGCGCCGAAACAGGCCCGGCAGCATGCTGAACCGGTTCTGGCCCTTGAGGGCGCCGCCGATCGCTATGACCACCGCACCGACACTGACTACTACAGCCATGCCGGCGCTCTGTTTCGCTTGATGAGTGATCAGCAGCGAACCCTGTTGCTCAACAACATTGCCGGTTCAATGGCCGGGGTCAGCGTGGAAGTTGTCCGTCATCAGCTACAACACTTCTTCAAGGCCGACCCGGCGTATGGCGAAGGGATCGCACAGGCGTTGGGTATGCCCCTGAACCAAGCGCCTGATCATTCAAAGCAAACGAGATAAAAACAATGCACCTATTGAACACTGCGGCGGCGTTGCTGGTTGCCGTTTCTACAACCTATACATCGCTGGCCTGTGCTGCATCTGCAGACGCAGAGGGTTACTACGCTGTGGTTCGCCTGATAAGTGCCGAACAGAAGGAACGCAATGTGGACGATAGCGTGCGCTCTGGTGTTAGCGCATTGGTGTCCGGCGATGACAGTACGCATGCGCAGGTCCAGGGCTATCGCTACCTCGACAGGGGCAGGCAGGACGAGAAAATGAAGGCCAGCCTGGTATCCAGTCGGATCCTGCAGGGCGCGCGCTGGACCTTTTAGCGCACTGGAAAGTCGCGTTATGTGCCACTGGCGGGCCTGGGCCCGCCAGTGCGGCAGCGATATCAAAATTACTCATATCAGATTTAAGTTTTGGCGGATTGCTCGATATCAAGCGCCGGAGGAGCATGCACACACCATCCATCACCCAAGAATAACGACCCATGACCCTCTCTACTGTGGCAGCACTGCAACTGGGTTCGCACCCCGACGGCAAACAACCAACCCTGGAGGCGATTCTTGCCTACGAGGCTGAAATAAAGGCCGCTGGCGCCCAGCTGGTGGTCATGCCCGAAGCCCTGTTGGGCGGCTACCCGAAAGGCGAAATCTTCGGCACCTACATGGGCTATCGCCTGCCGGAAGGCCGCGAGGCCTTTGAGCGCTATTTCGCCAATGCCATCGATGTACCGGGCGCCGAAACCGCCGAGCTCGCAGGCCTGGCGCAACGTACCGGCGCGCACCTGGTGGTCGGTGTCATCGAGCGCAGTGGCAGCTCGTTGTTCTGTTCGGCGCTGTTCTTCTCGCCGGAGCAGGGCCTGGTGGCCAACCACCGCAAACTCATGCCGACCGGCAGCGAACGGCTGATCTGGGGCCAGGGCGACGGCTCGACCTTGCCGGTGATCGATACCCCGGTGGGCAAGATCGGCGCGGCAATCTGCTGGGAAAACCACATGCCGCTGCTGCGCACGGCGATGTACGCCAAAGGCATCGAGGTGTGGTGTGCACCGACGGTGGACGAGCGCGACAACTGGCAAATCTCCATGCGCCATATCGCCCACGAAGGGCGCTGTTTTCTGGTCAGCGCCTGCCAGTACCAGCCGTCGCCACGCGACCTGGGTACCAGCCTGCCGCACTGGGATGACGACCGACCGCTGATGCAGGGCAACAGCGTGATCATCGGCCCCATGGGCGAGGTGATTGCCGGGCCATTGAAGCACGGCCCCGGTTTGCTCGTGGCGCAGATCGATTCGGCCGAGCTGGTCAAAGCGCGGTATGACTTTGATGTGGTCGGCCACTATTCGCGCCCGGATGTCTTCACCTTGCTGGTTGATGAACGGGCGAAAAGCTCGGTGAAGTTCCAGCAATAACCCGAAGTGGGCAGGGCGCGCGTGCGCCGGTTGCCCTGATGTTGCTGCACACCTGGCTTCGTCCTGAGGCCAGGTGCCTGTCGATTCCGACACGCTCTGCGGTTGATCGTTGCTTTGAAGTTTCTGCGCTTTGCGTTGCCCTGCACCAATAACAAAAATACTAGAGGCTTGTCAGAAATGAATACTGGTTCGCACCTGCTGTACCGCAAGATCGCCTGGAAGATATTGCCGCTGCTGTTTGTCAGCTACATCGTTTCTTACCTGGACCGGGTCAATATCGGTTTCGCCGCGTTGCGCATGCAACAGGACCTGAACTTCAGCGATGCGGTCTACGGGCTCGGCGCCGGGGTGTTTTTCCTCGGTTATGTGCTGTTTGAAGTGCCCAGCAACCTGCTGCTGACCCGCATCGGTGCGCGCAAGACCATCATGCGCATCATGATTTCCTGGGGGCTGGTGTCGTCTTGCATGATGTTCGTGCAGACGCCTTTGCAGTTCTACCTGGCGCGGTTTTTCCTCGGGGTGTTCGAAGCCGGGTTCTTCCCGGGCATCATCCTTTACCTGACCTACTGGTTTCCGGTGCGCATGCGCGGCAGCGTGATCGCCGTGTTCATGTCGGCCATTGCCATCGCCGGCATTCTCGGCGGGCCGCTGTCGGGCTGGATCATTCGCGCCATGGAAGGCGTGCATGATTTGCACGGCTGGCAGTGGATGTTCCTGCTCGAAGGGGCGCCGGCGGTCATCCTCGGTATTCTGGCCGGCTTCCTGCTGATCGACCGGCCCGAGCAGGCAACATGGCTGAGCCGCGAAGAGCGCCAGCGCATCGCCGCAGAGGTTGGCACGCCCACCGGCAGCACAAGCCACGCACTCGGTGTGGTGGTGCGCGACCCGCGCATCTATGCCCTGGCGCTGGTGTATTTCTCGGTAATGGCCGGGCTCTACATTCTCGGTTTCTGGCTGCCGGGGATGATCAAAAGCTACGGCGTCGACGACCCTTTCCATATTGGCCTGCTGACGGCGGTGCCCTACATCGCCAGCGCCGTCGGCATGATCGTCATCGGCAGGCATTCCGATGCCGTCGGCGAGCGCCGCTGGCACCTGGCAAGTTGCATGCTGGTGGCCGCCTGCGCGTTGATCGCCTGCACACTGGTGCCGGGCAACCTGGTGCTGGGCCTGGTGACCCTGAGCGTGGCGGCGGTCGGGCTGTATGCCTCGATGCCGTTGTTCTGGACCATCCCCACCCGTTACCTGGGCAGTGAATCAGCTGCCGGCGGCATTGCCCTGATCAACTCCCTGGCGCTGTTTGGCGGCTTCACCAGCCCAACGGTGCTGGGGCTGGTCAAGGCCAGCACCGGCAGCCTGGATATCGGCCTGTACCTGTTCGCCGGCTTGCTGGTGGTCGGCGCTGGCGCGCTGATCCTGGCGCTGCCGGCCCGGCTTATCAAAGAGAGCCCAACGCTGGCGGTGCAGGGTGAAGTCTGCGAATCACTGTGAACCCGACGCAAGCCACCAACAGGTCAAGGCAATGAAGACAAAAGTGCAATCGGATGAAGCTGTCGCGGTACGCAAAATCGGCGTGATCGGCGGCTTGGGGGCGCTGGCCGGGGCAGACCTGTTCTACAAGCTGACCCGCTCGCGCCACGTGCTGGCCGAGCAGTTCAACTGCCACCTGCTGCTGGAGCAGCAGGCTTTCAGCGACGCCGCGTTGCCCCTTTACGCCGGGGCCAGCATCGCCTCGCGCAAGTTCTATGTCTATGAACTGTGCAAGGCGTTCGAGGCCCGCGGTATCGAGACGGTGATGCTGCCGTGCTTCGCCAGCCATACCTTCCTTGGCGAGATCCAGGAGCAACTGAGCCTGCGTATTCTCGACATGATGGCGGCGCTCAAGCAGCACATTGCCGGCCGGTATGCGCCGGGGACGGTGCTCGGCGTGCTGGCCTCGGATGTGGTTCGCGGGTCCGGGCTGTTCGAGCGCTACCTGGGCGGCGACTACCGCCTCAGCTACCCGCCGGCGGCCGAGCAGGCCGCCTTGATGGCGGCGGTGTACGGCGACGCTGGCATCAAGCACGGCGGACTCGACGGCGCGCCGCTCGAGGCCGTACAGCGCCTGGCTGACGCGCTGCAGGCGCAGGGCGCGGCCGCCATCGTACCGGGCATGACCGAACTGGCCCTGGTCTGCGCGGCCTTGCAGCGTAGCGGCATCGCCATGCTCGACAGCAATGCGATCTATGCCGACTACGCCGCCAGCGAGCACTACCGGCGCGCCGAGGCGCCGTTCAAGCTCGGCGTCGTCGGCGGCGTGGGGCCGGCGGCAACGGTGGACTTCATGGATAAGGTCGTGGCCAACACGCCCGCCGGCAAGGATCAGGACCACATCAAAATGGTGGTCGAGCACAACCCGCAGATTCCCGACCGCACCGCGAACCTGCTCGGGGCTGAAACCGATCCGACCATTGCCCTCTACGCCACCTGCCAGCGCCTGGCGGACGCCGGTGCCGATGCCATCGCCATCCCGTGCAACACCGCTCATGCGTTCGTAGCGCGTATCCAGCCGCACCTTGAGGTGCCGATCGTCAACATGCTCGACGAGACCATCGCCTGCATCGTCGAGCAGCATGGATCGAGCACGCCAGTGGGCTTGCTGGCCACCTCGGGCACGTTGCAAAGCGCTGTCTATCATGAGGCTGCGCGGGCGGCCGGCTTGCAGTTGCTCACCCCGGGGCACGAGTACCAGGCACTGGTGATGGAAGCCATTTACGGCGCGCGCGGGATCAAGGCCGGGTTTACCGAGGGCATCTGCAAGGAGCAGTTGCTGGTGGTCGCCGAGCACCTGTGCGAGCTGGGTGCCGGGGTGTTGATTCTGGGCTGCACTGAGCTGCCGCTGGTGCTCAGCCCGGCGCCGGCCATGGGCCTGGGCCGGCACCGGGTGGCGGTGGTCGACCCGACCACGGTACTGGCCCGCGCGTGCGTGCAACTGGCGCTCGATGCCCGCCCTCAGGACAGGCAGAAGGTGTTGTCCACCAGTTGAATGATCAGCGACTTGACCGTTTGCAGCGTGCTGTCGTGCTTGCTGCCCACCCGCGTGCCGATTTCCAGGTCGTAGGAGGGCAGCGGCACCGGGCAAGGAAAGGTCTGCAGGGTGCTGACCCGTTCCATGGCCCGGGCGGCGTGGGTGGGCACCGTGGTGATCAGCTTCGAGCCCACCAGCAGAAACGGCACTGCGGCAAAGTGCGAGGTCGAGGCGCGGATGCTGCGCTTGTAGCCGGCCGCATTCAGCCCCTCGTCGACGATGCCGACGAAACCGCCCGACGACACCAGCAGGTGCGGCCGCTGGGCGTAGTCCTCGGCGCTGCTGGGGATGCTGTTGTGAGCGTCGGCGATGCACAGGTAGTTGCCACGGCCCAGGCGGTGGCGGGCAATCAGCGGCGACGACAGCCCGCCGGCAGACACGGCGATATCGATCTGATGATGCATGAGCATGTCCTGCACCAGGCCGCTGTGGGTCTGGCGGAACAGAATGCGCAGGCCGTGCAGTTGTTCATCGATCAGCGCCACCAGGCTTTGCCCCAGGGCGATTTCGCTGTCGTCGGAGAGGCCGATGGTGATGGTCCGGCCCTTGATGTCTTTACCCGCGACCGACAACGCAAAGGCTTGGCGGCAGCGATTGAGGGCCTCGCCAATCAGCGGTGCCAGCTCGTTGGCGCGCAGGGTCGGGCGCAGGCCACGGCCGGTGCGTTCGAACAACGGGTCGGCGTAAATTTCCCGCAGCCGCGCAAGGGCCGCACTGACCGCAGGCTGGGTCACCCCCAGGCGCAGCGCAGCGCGGCTGGCACCGCCTTCTTCGATCAGGGCGACAAACACTCGCAGTAAGTTCAAGTCGACAGAGTCGATATCAATGCTATGCATATCAGATATCTTGATAGTTGGTTGATTTATAGTATAGGCGTACGCACAATCCGCGGACAAATACTTCATCAGCGTATGTGCAGTGGCTGATGAGTTGGGCAGTCGAGTTTGGGAGCGTATGAAAGGTTCAGCAGTAGTTAAGGGGTTGTTGTGTGTATTACTTGCACCGTGGTTAGTGGCCAGTGGGTCTTTTACTGTAAGTGCTGCAGACCTTGTCGCGGCACCGGGCGTCGCTGCCGAATCGTGGATGTTGATGGACTATGAAAGTGGCGAAGTCCTGGCCCAGGGCAATGCCGATGCGCGCATCGATCCTGCCAGCCTGGTGAAGATCATGAGCAGTTATGTGATCGGCGAGGCTCTGCAGTCCGGCGCACTCAGCGCCAGTGACCGGGTGACCATCGAGCACGATGCCTGGGCCGCAGGCAATCCGCACTTGCAGGGCTCTTCGTTGATGTTTCTCAAACCCGGCGACCGGGTCTCGGTACAAGACCTCAATACCGGGGTTGTGGTGCAGTCTGGTAATGACGCCTGCATTGCCCTGGCCACTTACATTGCCGGCAGCGAACATGCCTTTGTCGACCTGATGAATGAACAGGCCGGCAAACTTGGCCTGACCAATACCCAGTTCAAGACCGTCCATGGCCTGGCCGCCGAAGGGCAATACAGCAGTGCCCGCGACATGGCGATACTCAGCCGTGCGCTGATTGCCGAGTTGCCGGCGGAGTACGCCTTGTACAAACAAAAGGCCTTCGCCTTCAACAACGTTCAACAATACAACCGCAACCGCCTGTTGTGGAGTACCAGCCTGGATGTCGACGGTTTAAAGACCGGCAACTCCAGCGCAGGCGGCTACAGCCTGGTCACCTCGGCGCAACGTGACGGGCGCCGGCTGATTGCCGTGGTGATGGGCGCCAAGTCCGATCGGCTGCGCTTTCAGGAGTCGGAAAAACTGCTCAAGTGGGGCTTTCGCGCATTCGAGACGGTGACGCCGATCCAGGCCGACGAAGTGTTCATGAGCAAGCGGGTGTGGTTTGGCCAGACCCGCAACGTCAAGCTCAATGCCGGCGCGCAAGCGACCATCAGCGTGCCCTACGGGCACTCGGCCGAGGTGCAGGCCAGCGCCATCGTCGACACCGCCGAACTTCACGCGCCGTTGCAGGCGGGCCAGGTGGTAGGCGTGGTCAACTTCCAGGTGGGCTCAAAACACGTCGCCAGCAAGCCGCTGGTGGTGATGGAAAGCGTGGAAGAGGGCGGCTGGTTCAGCCGGGCCTGGGACTACCTGTTGCTCAAGGTGTACCAATGGCTGGGCGTGTGCCTGTTGTGCGCGGGCTAGTTGCGATCCTGTAGACGAGAAGAGGGGCCTATGAACCGTTATCTGCGCTGCTTCCTGCCCGTGCTGTTGGTATTGACGACGACAGGCTGCAGCAACCCTGCAAGCACCAGCGAACGCTCGCTGTTCGTCTCGGCGGCCGAGGCCGATGCCAACAACCAGCGCGCCCTGCAAGCGCTGTCGGATGAGCCCGATGTGGCCGGCGGCCTGGTGGTGTATTTCGACACCGACAGCTCGGCGATCGAGCCGCCTTATCAGGCCAGGCTTGCCTATGTGGCCAACTACCTGGTGAGCCATCCCGAGGCCGAAGTCTTTGTCGAGGGCCATACCGATGACATCGGCTCGCCCGAGCAGAACATCGTCCTGGCCCAGGCGCGTGCCGCGATGATCGCCTATTACCTGGTCAAGTACGGCGCCTTGTATGAACAGGTGAATGTTCACGCCTATGGCGAGCATTCACCGGTGTGCGAGGGCAGTGGCAAGGACGACTTGAAGCTCAACCGCCGGGGCGTGGTGGAGTGGGTCAGCCATGGGCACAGTTTGGGCTATGAGTTTGAGCAACAGTGAGCAGGGCTTGAGTTCAAAGCGCCTTCTTGTTTCTCACGCTCCAGGCCTCAAGGAAACCGTCGGTTGGAAAAACGACGGGGTGTTTATCCATCCTGACCTTCACCGGGACATCCTTGGCGAAGGCGTTGTAGATATAGTGCTGCGCGGCATCGGAGACCGGCAGGAAGATCGACACCTTGGTGCCTGGTTTTTCCTCGCGGCACTCATGCAGCACCTTGATCGGCTGATCGTTGACTTCAATAAAGCCCTCATTGGTCTGCAGCTTCCCGCAGTCGACAAACTGCGTGAAGATCATTTTTGCGCCCTGTTCCGTGGCATTGATGACGGCGTTGTAAACGACAACGCCGTCCTTGAAACCCTCCGAGTTGCTCAGCGCAATCGCACTGTACGGCGCGTCCTTGCTGAACTCGTTGAACAAGGCGTAGCGGTACTTATCGGTGCCGATGGTTTTCGCCAGCTTGCGACCTTCATCGGTTTGCATGTCAATGACGAAGTGCCCAGCGACAGCCTGGGAGGAAACCGCCGCCAGCAGCAGAATGCCAGGCAGGCAGAGGATTTTTTTTGCGCGTGAGATCATGGGGCAGTTCCTTGCTTCGACTGACAGCCATGATATCAAATTGACGTCATTGCCTTAAGGCTGGGTTTGACTGTCGGCTTCAATCACCGACGTGTCTGCGCGGAACTCCGCTGCAAAACGGGGCCGCTGCTCTTAATCCATTTAATAATGCTTCTCAGTTAATGTAGTATTCGCCGCTCTCCGGCGGGGCCGGTTCACCGAAATAGGGCTGAGCATGTCACGCATTGGCACCTCTGATCTGCTAACCAACTTCCATGAGCACTACGCAGAACTGTTGGCGTTCCTGGCTCGGCGGTTGGGTAACGTTGAGCAAGCTGCCGATGTGGCCCAGGATACCTATCTGCGTTTGGTTAACCTGCCGGCGGGCGAACCGATACAGGAGCCTCGCGCGTTTCTGTTCCGCATAGCTGGCAACCTGGCCATTGATCGTATGCGTCGGGAGGGGCGACTCAATGCCTTGCATGCCGATGAATCACAGGCCCTGGAGGTATGCGATCCACGCCCTTCACCAGAGACTGCTCTGATCACAGATGAGGCTTTGGCACAGCTCGATATCGCCATGGACAAGTTGCCAACCAACGCAAGGTTGGCGCTACTGCTCAACCGTCTCGAGGGGCTGACCCATGCGCAGATCGCCATAAGACTCGGCGTTTCCGAAAGCACCGTGGGGAAGTACATTGTTCAAGCTGTACGTCATTGTCGCGACTCGCTGAGCCGGACGCAGTGGAGATGAACCGCTTGCCTTATACGAACGTGCCCCCCCAGACTCTGACGCCTCTTCACACTTCCAAGCTTGAAGAACCCATGACCGACAGTGTTGATCCTTCCGATCTGGAAGACCAGGCCATCGAGATGCTGGTGCATCTGCACTCAGGTCGGGCTACTACAGCCGATCACCTGGCCTATGACAACTGGTGCCAGCGCTCTGCGTTCCATGCTCACGCCGCAAGCAGGGCCGAGGCATTGTGGGGCGCGTTCCCCCTGACACAAAAAGCCCGACAATTCGTTGCTCCGCCCCCCGAGAAGCGTCGTAAACCTGCACGCGCCTTATGGGCAGCCGGCATGGCAGCTTGTGTTGCATTAGTGGTGTTCAGTGCAGCGCTACAACGCCCCTGGTCAGCGCTCTATGCCGATCATGTGACAGACCCTGGCGAGCGACGGGAATTGCGCCTTGAAGACGGCAGTCGGCTGTGGATGAATGGTGACACCGTGCTGTCGGTGAATTACAGCCATAACCAACGCGGCATCACGCTGTATCAAGGGGAAGCGCTCTTCGAAGTTGCCAAGGATTCATCACGGCCTTTCATCGTTCACGCCGCTCAAGGTGATGTACAGGCAATCGGCACACGTTTCGATGTGGATCAGCGCGGCGACAAGGTCACCGTCCAGGTGAGCGAAGGGATAGTCCAGCTCAGTTCGGGCGGGGAGACCCTGCGTCTGCCCGCAGGGCAATCCACGGCCTATCGCCAGGGTCTGGCGCCGCAGATGGCGGTGGAAGTCGATGTGCAGGATGTCGCCACCTGGCAGCGAGGCAAATTGATTTTCAATGCGCGGCCGCTGGGTGAGGTGCTCGCCGAACTCGACCGGTACATCCCAGGCGTCCTCTACCTGACGGATGAAACGCTGGCGGCACGGCGTATCAGCGGCACATTCGAAGTGGAGGATCCACACGCTGCGCTCAATGCGCTTGAGCAAACGCAGCCACTTCGCATCACTCGGTTGCCGTTACTCACGCTGGTGCGGCCCAAGCGCTGATACAGGGCCAGCATCCCTTCCCGGAGAGCACCTTGCAAAAAAATGAAAATTCTTTGGCAAGGTCCTCTACGTCGTTTCGTCGTAGATACGAAGCGCGAATCATTCACATTAAAGTCGCGCAGCCAACTCTAGGGAAAGGTTGCTTTCATGTTTCATGTCTCCTTACGTACCCGTGCGCATTCGTTGCGCCAGGCAATGGCACTGGCTGCCTTGCTCGGACTGCTGGCACCGGTCGATGCTCATGCCAGGGGCTCCGAAGCCTTCGCTGTCACTCAGCTCTTCAATATCGCTGCCCAGCCACTGGACAGCGCACTAACCCGATTCGCCGATCAAGCCGGCCTGCGCATCATTTTCAATTCCGACGAGGTAAGTGGAATGAACAGCGCTGGGTTGAGCGGGCCCTACAAGGTCAATGAGGCGCTCGATCATCTGCTCAGCGGCAGTGGTTTCGGTTATGAGTTCGTCAATGACAAGACGCTGACCTTGCGCAAGCTATCGACTGATTCGGCAGTGCTGGAGCTGGGCGTTACCGATGTGAATGCACTCAGGCTGGCCTCGACAACTGAGGGGACCGGCGCCTATACCACTGGCCTTACCAACACGGCGACAAGGTTGGGGCTTTCGCCGCGTGAAACGCCTCAGTCCATCAGTGTGGTCACTCGGCAACAGATGGATGACCAGAACATGCAGTCGTTGGAAGACGTTGCAAGGGCAGCGACAGGCATCAGCACGGTTAAAGGGTTCGGCACAGAGCGTCCGCTTTACTACTCGCGAGGGTTCCAGGTCGACGACTTGCAGTTCGATGGCCTGCCGAGCAGCGTCACGGAAAGTTTCTCGATGGACGTCATGTCAGTGAACAACATGGCCATGTATGACCGGGTGGAAATTGTCCGAGGTGCGACAGGCCTGATGCAAGGGGCAGGTAATCCGTCTGCGGCGATAAATATGGTGCGCAAGCGACCGACGCGTGAATACCAACTCAAGGCGGAGCTCGGTGCTGGCTCGTGGGACAACTACCGCACGCAACTCGATGTTGGCGGCCCCCTGAACGCAGAGGGCACCCTGCGTGGCCGTACGGTCCTGATGTACAACAGTCGAAATAGCTACCAGGACTACGCTGACAAGGACAATCAGCTGTTCTACGCCATTGGCGAAGCCGACTTGAGTGATTCGACCACGATCGCGGTGGGGGCATCTTTCCAGCAGGACAACAACGGCGGCTACGACTGGGGTGGTTTGCCCACCCACCTGGATGGCAGTTCTTACAACTTCTCGCGTTCGAAGTCGTTCGCCGGTAAGTGGGCCCACCTGGACAAGATCAACCGCAACGTTTTTGCCGATATCAAGCACAGCTTCAATGAGGACTGGAACCTCACCGTCGCCACCAATCTGATCTGGTCCAATGCAGATTTTCTCGCTCAGGTTGGGTATCACAGCAAAGACTCCGATTCGACGATGCAGTACTGGCCGAACAGCGCCCGTTACGATGACGAACAGATCAATCTCGACGCGGCGCTTAACGGCGCATTCACCCTGCTGGGGGGCAAGCATGAGGTGGTGATAGGGACCAACATGAGGCGCGACAGGCTGCAGTACGTGACAGGCTCATCAAGCGTGAACCCTATCGTCGACATTCTGGACTTCGACACCTCGCAGTTCCCTGAACCGCACATAGTCGGCAGCCTGACGCCCAGCCGACATGTGCGTAAGGACAAGGGCATATATGCCGCCACCCGCCTCAATCCGCTCGATGATCTGCACGTCATTCTCGGCAGCCGTTTGAGCTGGGTCGATTACGACACCCAAGGCCCCTGGGAGACGGACCGCTTCAAGGAAAATCGCAAGGTCATCCCTTACGGCGGCATCGTCTACGACGTCAATGACAACACCTCGGTGTACGCCAGCTATACCGAGATCTATAAGATGCAGGGCAACTACAGCGTCGACAACACATTGCTGGAACCCACGACGGGCAGTAACTACGAAGTCGGCGTGAAAAACGAGCTGTTCGATGGCAGGTTGAATACCGCCCTGGCGCTCTTCCAGGTGGATCAGTCAGGCCTTGCGCAGGTCGTTCCCGATGCTGGACGTGTCTGCGGGCCAACGCGTGATTCGCGGTGCTACACCGAGGGTGCGAAAGTGCGAAACCGCGGGTTCGAGGCAGAGGTTTCAGGCGAGTTGATGCCCGGCTGGAATGCCTTGATGGGCTACACCTACAGTCATCCAAAATACGTCGCTGGTACCAAAAAGGGTGACGCTTATGGCACAGAAAATTCGCCACAGCGACTGTTCAAGGCCGCCACCACCTATCAGCTGCCGGGAAAGTTGGATCAATGGCGAGTGGGGACCAGCGTGTACCATCAGAGCAAGCTGTACCTGAACGAGATTTCGCAGAGTGCCTACAACCTTGTCGACCTGAACGCTAACTTGCGAATCGACCAGAACCTGAGCGTTCAATTGAACCTCAACAATGTTTTCGACGAGAAGTACTACACCGCGATTTTTAGTCAAGACACCGGAAATTATTACGGCGAACCCCGCAACGTTGCCATCACCCTACGCTACGAGAATTAGTTGCGAGCCGGACGTTGCAGAGGGCTTTGTGTGTATCACATCGGCTGCCACTTCAACGGCCAGGTCTTGCGATGAAGGCCGCCTTGCCGCCCACGATCGTGAGCACCGGTCAATAAACCGACTTTCAAGCGGCTGTAGCAGCCGCTTGGAAGAACATCACGCTCAGTCGCAACGGATCGCTGTGCTTCGTCAGGGGCGGCTTTTAGCCAATGCTGCCGTTCGCGAGGGCCGCTTTCGACCCGAAGCTGCCCTTCGCACTGCGTTAGAACTGTCGGTAAGATCCCTTTTCCCAACCAGCACGAACAGATGCCAATGGCCCAACCGACGACACTAACCAGCATCATTGGCCCTTGGAAAGGAGAGGCGCCGACAACGTTACTACAACGCTGTCGAGATGCCTGGGACACGCCCTTTAAAGAGCTTTCAGATCTCATGGTCGCTACTTTTCTGAATCAGCGAATCGCAGTTCCTCAAATGTTGGCTGAGGCTAGGCGGCGGTTGGATACAGAGCCCCGCGATGATACGGAATACTTCGAAGGCCAGCTACTTGAGGCAGTTATCGGAGCTGACAACTGACCGCTTTGGGCCGTTAGCTGCCCCGAAAGTAGACGGACTTTCTACATTGCGGAACGTCACTTGCGAAGGGTGTGGTGGTACAGAAATGGTACGAGGAAATTGAGCTGAGTCTACAAGCCAGTGTTTTAGTGCGGTTTGTGCTTAGTGCGTCCAATCCATCACATGGACCTTAGCCACTGGCCAACTCACAAACCGAGCGCCAACGCTGCAAGCTTCGCCACCTCAAGGGGGGCATCCGGCTCAATGTCGTCCTCGAGCATCCAGGCTGCTGACAACCCCGCCCATGCGAGCACCCACTGCAACAACCTGTGGCGATCAATTTCGGAGGCGTGTGCCACGACCCCTATACGGCGCTCGAAACACCCTGGAGCCAAAGCGCTTTTGCTATCCGGATTGCAGAAAATATTCGCGTAATCGAAGCCGCGCTCACCGTACAGTCCCTTAGGATCGATAGCGAGCCATCCCTTGGCGCCAAAGTCCAAGACATTTCCGTGATGGATGTCGCCATGCAGTACCGTGACTTCGCGAGGTGCACCTAAAAGTTGGCGGGCGGTTTCTGCACAGTGTTCAAAGACTCCTCTGTGCGTTGCCGCTGCGCTCCATAAGGCTTCGAACCGGTTAACCAGGGGGACCAAAGCAGGCAGCGGTTTTGTACTTGGTATGTGGAGGCGGCGGACCACCGCACAGATAATACGAGTAGCCTCGTCGTCCTGGCCGCAGCTCACCATGTGCGCCAGGGAGACCGAGCCGTTCGCACGCTCCATGAGTAAGGCCTCACCGTCATGTGCCAGCACTGGAGCTGCTCCTTCACCGTCCCACCAAGCCATGAGCAGATTGCCTGCCCGCTCTTCCAGCTCTTGCGAAATTTTGAGCATGGCTGGTAGGCCGTGGTGGCGAACGGGCAGTAGATGTCCATTCAGCGAGGCGAAAGCATCACCGTCGATGGTCAGTTCCCATCGTTTCAAGTATTGATCAAACATGAATTCATTAACTTTCGCACTTTCCGGAGCAGCATTATGAATGATTGAGACGTGAGACTAAATGTCCGGTTTTGGCGGGTTGCTGCCTTCTCCGACCGGCCGCTTTGGGTCGAAAACGGCCGATCGCCACTGACCGCTATCGACTGTGGATTCAACCGGTCGATGCAACAGATTGACTAAATCGTTCAGCGGGCGTTTCGTAGTTTAGTGTTTTTCGAGGGCGACTATTTAGCTGCCTTGCTACTTCATTGAGTGTGGCTTGCGAGTGTTCCGCTAGGTCGGTTCCTTTCGGGAAGTACTGCCTTAACAACCCGTTGGTGTTCTCATTCGATCCCCGTTGCCAAGGACGATGAGGATCGCAGAAGTAAACCTTGATGTCGGTAGCCACCGTAAAGCGCTTATGCTCAGCCATCTCTTTGCCGCGATCCCAGGTCAGCGATTTGTAGAGTTCTTGGGGTAAGTTACGGGCGTTTTCGATCAGGGCGCTGATGACCGTCTCGCTATCCTTTCCGTCCAATTTCACCAACATTACGTAGCGGGTATGACGCTCCACAAGAGTGGCAATTTGGCTGTTCCTGCTACCGCACAGCAGGTCACCTTCCCAGTGACCTGGCACCGCCCGATCCTGAGCCGCGGCCGGGCGTTCGCGGATCGATACCGCGTCTGTGATTCGACCGTGATTTTCTTTCTTCTGCGTGTGATGGCGCGAGCGACGCATGGCTCGCGTTCGCCGTAAATGCTCAAGCAACTCCTTCTTCAGAGCCCCGCGAGCCTGTATGAAGAGGGTGCGATAGATCGTCTCGTGTGACACCTGATAGCTCGTATCGTCCGGATAGGTGCGCTTCAGCCAGCCGGCAATTTGTTCCGGTGACCACTGCAATTGAAGCTTGTCTGCAACAATTTGCGCCACCGCTCGGTGCTCAACAAGCTTGCAGATCTTGGGTCGATGGGCGCGATCCCAGGCAGCCTGATCCGCTCGATTAGCCCGGTAGCCTCCTTGGCCACCGTTACGCCTGATCTCACGACTGATCGTAGAGGCTGCTCGTCCTAGCAGCGCGGCTATGGAACGGATCGAGTTACCTGCCACCACTGCACGCGAAATCTCTTCGCGTTCAGCCAACGTCAGCGCCAATCTGGACCTGCGACGTACAGCGGGTCTGATCCCCCCGGTCTCCGCCAAGATGCGCTGTATCGATGAGTGGTTCCGATCAAATAGTTGGGCGATGTGCTGGAGAGAGTCGCCTTTTTGCCAGTGATCCCACATCAGTTTTTTCTGGCTTTCGGTGTAATAGATCCGAGGTCTCTGCTTCATCTGCAACACTCCTTCTGCTTACACAGAATTTAGTTGTGTTGCATCGACCGGTTGAATCCACAACCCAAAGCGGCCACTCACCCAAGCATGGCCCCAATAGCTGATCAAATTTCTGCTGCCCTTCTCGTACCTTGGTGGAATGCCATCTGCCAATCGTCTCCCAGCCGACGCCAGATGGAGCTTCTCAAAGAATCACGGGTGCCGTTCGGGCTATCGACCGTGCACCGATAGGTGGCCAGCACCACCTTTTCGGAGAGGATACGAATCTGAAAATCGGTGATCTGACGCTGGACAAAATCCTGCACCAGCAAAGCGTCGATGGTTTGTGACCGGTTCCAGGCGATACCCTGCGCGCCAAACTCGACGAAGTCCTGAGCCAGCAGGCGGGTCAGCATGTCGCGATCAAGGCGGGTCTTGCGTTCAAGCAGACTCGCCTCCAGTGCGTGAATAACAGACTCCAGGCATGCCTTCGAAATTTTCATGTAATTGACCTCCGTCTGCGATTCACCATGCCAGCGCGCCACGGCGTGGCGGTAGCGACAGCCTGACTTCGACCGTCGCTATACACAGCCAAACCCCGCAGCGTACCAGGTCAATGGAGCGCATCATCTGGTATCGGTTAGAATCCGCAGCTTATTTCAACAATGCTTGCTACACATAAGGAAGTTCCATGACAAGGATGGCTGCTGTTTTCACTTTACTGAGTTGCATGGCGTCGGCCTCGGCATTGGCGGCGTCTGATTGTCCGTTTCCGCAGGGAATGCAGGCATCCATCGGTGCGTCGAAGGAAGTCATTGCGGCCAGGCAAGCGGGCGTCGCCAAGGATGATCTGCTCGCGAGGATTTCCCCCGCGGCCGACGGGCAGATGTCAAAGATGCTAAAGAGTATCGTCGACGAGGTTTACGATTATCCGGCACTGCTACCCGAGGTGTATGCCGCCTTCCGGTTCGAGCACTGCTTTGTTTCGCAGCAGCACGCTGAACAAGTGGCGGCCATGAAGTTTGCCGATGCCTATCCGCTGCTGAAGAAATGCGAACAGATCGACCCGCAAGGGGCTCGACCGCCTTGTGCAATGCGGGTAGTGCATACGTTGACCGGCATTCCCGAGTAATACCACTGATATCTCTGCCAAAGGAGTCACTCCATGTCAAAGCTATATCCCAGTATTGATCCTGAGGGGCTGGTCGAGTACTCGGTGGTCTACACCGACCGCTCGCTCAACCACATGTCGCAGTCATTTCAAGGCGTGATGAACAACATCTCCACGACCCTTAAACAGGTCTACAACGCCCAGGCTGTTGCGGTGGTCCCGGGCAGCGGCACGTTCGGCATGGAAGCGGTTGCGCGACAATTTGCCAGCGCCCAGCAATGCCTGGTGATACGCAACGGCTGGTTCAGTTTTCGCTGGAGCCAGATCCTTGAGATGGGCAACATCCCGGCGGCCACCACGGTGCTCAAAGCCCGGCCGCTCGACCCGGGTCGCCAGGCGGCCTACGCGCCACCCGCTCTGGACGAAGTGCTGGCAGCCATTGCGACGCACAAGCCGCAGGTGGTCTTCGCCCCTCACGTTGAAACCTCCTCAGGGATTATCCTGCCCGACGATTACCTGCGGGCCGTTGGTGATGCCGTGCATGCGGTGGGTGGCCTGTTCGTGCTGGACTGCATCGCCTCAGGCACCATTTGGGTGGATATGCACAAATGCGCAGTCGACCTGCTGATCAGCGCACCGCAAAAAGGCTGGAGCGCTTCCCCTTGCTGCGCCCTGGTGATGTTCAGCGCCTTGGCCCTCGAGCGCATCGAGCAGACGCAAAGTAGCAGCTTTGCCTGCGACCTGAAAAAGTGGCTGCAGATCATGCAGGCTTACGAGCAGGGCGGACATGCCTACCATGCGACCATGCCCAGCGATTCCCTTGCGCGATTCAACGAGGTGATGAAAGAGATGCAAGCCTACGGGTTCGACAAGCTGCGCGGCGAGCAACAGGCTCTGGGCGATCGGGTGCGCGCAATGTTGACCGGCAAAGGCATCAAAAGCGTGGCCGCCGCCGGCTTTCAGGCCCCTGGCGTGGTGGTGAGCTACACCGATGATGGCGATATCAAGAACGGCAAGAAATTTGCCGACCAGGGCCTGCAGATCGCCGCCGGCGTGCCGCTGCAATGCGACGAGCCGGCCGACTTTCAGACCTTCCGCATCGGCCTGTTCGGGCTCGAAAAGCTGCACAATATCGAGCGCACGGTCAACACCCTCGAGCAGGCACTGGACGAGGTGATGGTGAACTAAGCCCGCTCACCCAGCCACCAGCACCCCGACCGTTCAAACCTGCGCCAGCGCCTGGGCCAGGTCAGCGCGCAGGTCGTCGACATCCTCGACCCCCACCGACAAGCGCACCAGGGCATCGCCGATGCCCAGTTGCGCGCGGTTCTCTGCCGGGATGCTGGCGTGGGTCATGATCGCCGGGTGTTCGATCAGGCTTTCGACCCCGCCCAGGCTCTCGGCCAGGGCGAAGATCTGCACCGCTTCAAGAAAGCGCTTGGCGCCGGCCAGGTCGCTGTTCAGGTCAAGGGAGATCATCCCGCCAAAGCCACGCATCTGCTGGCGCGCCAGCGCGTGCTGCGGGTGCGAGGCCAGGCCCGGGTAGTAGACCCGCGCCACCTGCGGCTGACGCTCAAGCCATTGCGCAAGCTCCAGGGCATTGCTGCAGTGGCGCTCCATGCGCAGCGCCAGGGTCTTCACCCCGCGCAGGGTGAGGAAGGCGTCGAACGGCCCGGCAATGGCGCCCACCGAGTTCTGCAAAAAGCCCAGGCGCTCGGCCAGCTGCGGGTTGTTGCCGACCACGGCGATGCCGCCGATCACGTCGGAGTGGCCGTTGAGGTACTTGGTGGTCGAGTGCAGGACGATATCGAAGCCCAGCTCCAGCGGGCGCTGCACCCACGGGCTGGCGAAGGTGTTGTCGGCCACGCAGATGATGCCGCGCTGGCGGCAGATACGCGCGACCGCGGCAAGGTCGGTCAGGCGCAGCAAGGGGTTGCTCGGGGTCTCGACCCAGACCATCCGCGTGTCGGCCTCAAGCGCCGCTTCGAATGCCGAAAGGTCGGCCAGGTCGACGAAGCTGAAGCGGTGCCCGGCGCTGCGCCGGCGCACCCGCTCGAACAGGCGGAAAGTACCGCCGTACAGGTCATTGCCCGAGACCACGTGGGCGCCGGCATCGAGCAGCTCGAGCACGTTGGCGATCGCCGCCAGCCCGGAGGCGAAGGCGAACGCCTGGGTGCCGCCCTCAAGGTCCGCCACGCAGCGTTCCAGCGCCCAGCGCGTGGGGTTGTGCGAGCGGCCGTAGTCCAGGCCCTTGTGCACCCCGGGGCTTTGCTGCAAGTAGGTGGAGTTGGCGTAGATCGGCGGCATCAATGCCCCGGTGGACGGGTCTGGTGCCTGCCCGGCATGGATCACGCGGGTGGCGAAGGCGCGTGGCGCGCCGCTTTCATCGTGCTGGCTCATGGTAAGGACCTGCGTAGGTGATTGAGCAAATCGACACGGGTAATCACGCCGTAAAAGCCGGCAGCGTCTTCAATGATCGCCACCAGCCCACGGTCGAGCTCGGCCTGCAGCTGCGCCAGGCTGGCGCTGGGGGCCAGGGTTTCCAGCTTGAGCTTGGCGGTCATCGCGCTGGCCACGCTCAAGTGAAAGTGCGAAGCGTCCTGGTGCACGCCGAGCAGGATGTCGGACTCATCGATCACCCCGACCAGCTTCTGGCCGTTGACCAGCACCGGCAGTTGCGAGACATCGGCCAAGCGCATGCGCTGGAAGGCGGTGAGCAGGGTGTCGTCGGGGCCGACGCTGATCACCCGGCCATCCTCGAAACGCCGCGCGATCAGGTCGCGCAAGTCGCCATAGCGCTTGCGCGCCAGCAGGCCCTGGTCGGTCATCCACTGGTCGTTGTAGACCTTGGACAGGTAGCGGGTGCCGGTGTCGCAAACAAAACTGACCACCCGCTTCGGTTCGGTTTGCTCGCGGCAGTAGCGCAGCGCTGCCGCCAGCAAGGTGCCGGTTGAAGAGCCGCCGAGAATGCCTTCGGCGCGCAGCAGTTGGCGGGCGTGATCGAAGCTTTCTTCATCGCTGATGGAGTAGGCCTGGCGCACGCTGGAAAGGTCGGCAATCGACGGGATGAAGTCCTCGCCGATGCCCTCGACCGCCCAGGAACCGGGAGTGCCGAGAGTGGCGCTGCGGCTGTATTCGGCGACCACCGAACCGACCGGGTCGGCCAGTATCATCGCCAGGTTCGGCTGCAGGCGGCGAAAGAAGCGGGTCAGCCCGGTCAGGGTGCCGGCCGAGCCAACGCCGACGACGATGGCATCGACATCATGCTGGGTTTGCGCCCAGATCTCCGGCGCGGTGCTGCACTCATGGGCCAGCGGGTTGGCCGGGTTGTTGAACTGGTCGGCGAAGAACGCATCGGGAATTTCCTGCGCCAGCCGCGCGGCGACATCCTGGTAATAGTCGGGATGGCCCTTGCCGACGTCGGAGCGGGTGATGTGCACCTCGGCGCCCATGGCCTTGAGGTGCAGGACCTTCTCGGTAGACATCTTGTCGGGCACCACCAGCACCACCCGGTAGCCCTTGGCGCGGCCGACCAGGGCCAGGCCCAGGCCGGTGTTGCCGGCGGTGGCCTCGACGATGGTACCGCCGGGGCGCAGGCGGCCATCGCGCTCGGCGGCGTCGATCATCGCCAGGCCGATACGGTCTTTGATCGAGCCGCCGGGGTTCTGTGATTCGAGCTTGAGAAACAGCGTGCACAGGCCGGTATCGAAGCGGCTGACACGCACCAGCGGCGTATTGCCGATCAGTTCGAGCACGGCCGGGCGGGAGTCGTTCGCCATGGGGTCACCTCGCAGCGCAGGTAAAGCCTCGCATGGAACATAGGCCCGGATGGCAACCGCCGCAACCGTGTGCAGCCAGCCGGTACATCAGCCGGTGCCCGGATGGCGAGCGCTTAGCGCTCGATCGCGGGTCTAGCCCGCTCCCACAGGCTCAAAGCAGGCTTGGCAGCACTTCTTGGTGGCAAGTGGTCTGCTTGGCAAGGAAAAACTGGATGGTTTAACCAAGCCATTGTCGCGCTATAAATCGCTGCAGTTTCTACCGTCACTAAGGATTGACCATGACCGCAGCACATCCCGTTGTATCGATTCGCCCCGTCACGCAAAACGACTTCAAGCAATGGTGCGCGCACTGGGCCCAGTATCAGGCGTTCTACAAGGTCGACATCGGCATGCCGACCACCCAGACCACCTGGGCGCGCTTCTTCGACAGCCGCGAACCCGTGCATTGCGCGGTGGCCGCTGACGGCGAACAGGTCCTCGGCTTCGTCCATTTCGTCTTCCATCGCTCGACCTGGGGCCGTAACGACTTCTGCTACCTCGAAGACCTGTACGTCTGCCCCGGCGTGCGCGGCCAGCTGCTCGGCAAGCAGCTGATCGAGTACGTGCAAGGGCAGGCGCGGGAGCACCACTGCGACCGGCTGTACTGGCACACCCAGGAGTCCAATCACACCGCCCAACGGCTCTATGACTGGATTGCCGAAAAGCCTGGGGTTATCGAGTACCGAATGGCGTTGTAAGCACCTCGATTTCAGAAGCTGTACTTGGTAGAGAGCATCACATTGCGCGGTTCACCGTAGTAGCCGCTGAAGAAGGTGGTGTCCAGGGCGCTGATGTACTTCTTGTCGAACAGGTTGTTGACGTTGAGGGTGGCGGCTAGCTGATCGGTCAGTTGGTAGCGGGCCATCAGGTTGACCACGGTGAACTGCTGTTGCCTGGCCTTGACCGTGCCCATCGCGGTGCTCGGGGTCACGGTGATGTGAGTGCCACTCTGCCAGTTGGCGCCGCCACCGACGGTCAGGCGGTTGAAGTCGCCGGGCAGGCGGTAGGTGCTCCACAGCTTGAGCATGTTCGCCGGCGCTTCAGTGTTGATGCGCTGGTCGTCGGCGTCTTCGGTGAGGCTGTGGTTGTAGCTGGCGGCGAGGTTCCAGTCCGGCAGCAGCTCGCCGTTGGCTTCGATCTCGAAGCCGCGGGTGGTGGCGCCGCTGACGGCCTTGTAGGCCGCCGAGGTGGTGCCGGGGATGACTTGGCCCGGGTCGATCACCGCCAGGTTGTCCTGCTTGATTTCATACGCCGCGATGCTGGTGTTCAGGCGACCGCCGAAGAACTCGCTCTTCAGGCCGATTTCATAGTTGTCGCCTTCGCGCGGCTCGAGGGTCGCCCCGCTGGCGTCGCGCACGCTTTGTGGCTTGTAGATGCTGGTGTAGCTGGCATACACCGAGTGAATGTCGTTGAGGTCGTAGACCACACCGGCGTAGGGCGTGACCACGCCGCTCTCGCGGTACTGGGTGTTGCGGTTGCTGTTGGGGGTCAGCACGTATTCCATGTCGTAGTTGTACTTGTAGTCGCTGGCGCGGGCGCCAAGGATGATCGACAGCGCGTCGGTCGGGCGCAGGCGCGTGGCGATGTAGCTGCCGTTCTGGTAGATGCTGGTGTCGCCGTCATACAGCTTGCCGTTGCTGGTGTTCGGCTGTTTGGTGTAGTTGTCCCAGTCGTAGAAATTGACCGAGGTGCCTTCGATGGCGGTGCCGCGCAGGGGCGAGTGGCGGTTTTCGTAGCGGGAGAAGTTGTAGCCGACGATCAGCTCATGCTGGCGGCCGAACAACTGGAAAGGCCCCTGGGCCTGAACATCGACGCCGGTTTGCTTCTGCCAGGTACTGCCGGCGCCACCGTACAGGCGCACCCCGGCGCCGGTGTTGATGTCGGGGAAGCCCCAACTGGCGGTGGCCAGCTTGTAGTCATCGCGGTTGATGTACATCTGGTTGACGGCCACCTTCAGGCTCCAGTCGTAACCCAGCTTGTGTTCGAGGCTGGCGAAGGTGTTGAGGACATCCTGGGGGTTGCTGCTCCAGCGCGCGGCGCTGTTGGTCGAGCGCGAAAAATCGGTTTGCTGGCCGTTGCTGTAGAACAGCGGGAAGGCCACCGAGGACGAACCTTGCGGGTTGTTCTTCTGGTAGTCGGCGCCGACCGTGAGCAGGGTGCTGTCGCTCAGGTCCGCTTCAACAATCCCGTAGAAAATCTGCTTTTCCTGGGAGTAGTGGTCGACGTAGCTGTTGTTCTGCTGATAGGCCGCGACCATGCGCCCGCGCAGGTTGCCGGTCGGGGTCAGCGGGCCGGACAGGTCGAGCTCGGTGCGGTACTTGTCCCACGAGCCCAGGCCTGCCGTGAAGTGGCCCTTGAAGTCGGCGGTGGGGCGCTTGCGCACCATGTTGATGGTCGCCGATGGGTCGCCGGCACCGGTCATCAGGCCGGTGGCGCCACGCAGCACTTCGACGCGGTCGTAGATCGCCATGTCGGCAAGGCTTTGCGCCGAGACCTGGCTGACAATGTCGAGTGTGGTGGGAATGCCGTCGAACTGGTAATTGTCGACGCTGTAGCCACGCGCGTAGATGTTGAAGCGCTCGCTGCCCAGGCTCTGCACCGACAGGCCTGGGGTTTGCTTGAGTACTTCGGTGAGATCGTTGAGGCCCTGATCGTCCATGCGCTGACGGGTGACCACGCTGATCGACTGCGGTGTTTCACGTAGCGACAGCGGCAGTTTGGTGGCGGTACTGGTGATGCCGGTGGTGTAAGAGCCGCTGCCTTCAGTGGTGGCGCCCAGGCCGGCGGCGTTGATGCTGGTGGCGCCGAGTTCCACGGCTGCGCTGCTGTCAGCCTTGGCCAGCACGTAGCGCTTGTCGCCGGCCTGCACCACGCGCAAGCCACTGCCTTGCAGCAGCCTGGCAAAGCCCTGGTCCAGTTCAAAATCGCCCTGCAAACCCGGCGATGACAGCCCGGCCGTGTCTTCGGAACTGAAGGTAATCATCACACCGTTGGCTGCGGCGAACTGGCTCAGCGCCAGCGACAGGCTGCCGGCGGGGATGTCGTAGGCCTGCGCTTTGGCCCAGGCCGGCGTCAGCGCCAGCAGCGAGCTGGACAAGCCCAGGGCAAGCGCCGCGCGGTGGATGCTGCGGCCGAGAAAAGACGGTTGGAAGGACATGCAAAGGTTCCTGTTCGGGTTGGCAGGGCTGCGTCTGATGCGCACGTGCAGGAAGAGCCGAAACAGGAATGAAAATCTGTTACCCAAACGTTGAAAATATTTTTCACCCTCAGGCCGTGCGGCTTTCCACCCGCACCCAGTAGCGCGTTACCCGGCGCAGTTGCACTGGCAGGGAGGCCTCAAGGTTGGCCAGCACCGCCTCGCTGTCATCCAGCAAAAAGGTGCCGGAAAGGCGCAAATCGGCCACATCGGCGCCGCAGCCCAGGTAGCCATGGCGATAGCGCGAGAGCTCGGCGAGCAGGTCCTGCAGTCGCCAGTCGATCGCTACCAGCAGACCGCGGGTCCAGGCCGAGGCCTGTGCCGGCGCGCGCTGTATGGGGCCATTTCGGTCGGCGGCGAAGCTCAATGTGTGCCCGGCATCAACGCGCACGGCTTGCGCCGTTGCAAGGCGCGGACGCACCTCGACGGCGTGCGCCTCGACGCTCACCCGGGTGACGCCATCGCCTTGGCGCACGGTAAAGCGCGTACCCAGGGCGAGGATGAGGCCTTGGTCACTCTGCACGCTCAGGGGGCGGGCGTCCTTGGCGGTTTCGACGAGGATTTCGCCCTGGCGCAGGATGATCAACCGTTGCTGCTGATCGAAGCGCACATCGACCCGGGTATCGGTGTCGAGCACCAGCCGGCTGCCATCGGCGAGGCTCAGGCTACGCCGTTGCCCCAACCGCGTGGCGTAGTCCGCGCGCCAGGGCGAAGCCTGGTAACCCTGCCAGCCGAGCACACCGGCACCGAGCAACAGGGCGAAGGTTTTCAGCGTCGCCCGTCGCCCTTGGCGGGCCCGTTCGAGGGTGCTGGAGGCGAGGGCGCTCGGCGCCTGGGTCAGGCGTTGCTGCAGCTGTTCGATACGCTTCCAGGCCGCGGCGTGTTGCGGGTCGGCGGCCAGCCAGGCCTGCCATTGGCTGCGGGTCGCTTCGCTGACGGTGCTCTCGTGCAGGCGCACATACCAGTCCACCGCCTGGGCGAGAATGCTGTTCATGCTTCATCCAGCAGCAGGCAGTGCATCAGTGCACTGGCCAGATGCTTGCGTACCGTCGTCACCGAGACCCCGAGCCGTTCGGCGGTTTTCTCGTAGGTGAGCCCGTCCAGTTGCACGGCGAGGAAGATCTGCCGGGTGCGCGCACCGAGCCCGTCGAGCATGCGGTCGATGGCCATCAGGCTGTCGAAGATCAACGCCCGCGCCTCGGCCGATGGCGCGTGCACCTCGGGGCGCAGCGCCAGGGCTTCAAGGTAGGCTTGTTCGAGGCTGCGGCGCCGGTAGAGGTCAATCACCAGGCCACGGGCAATGGTCGCCAGGTAGCGCCGAGGCTCGAGCAAGGTGCCGGATGTGCGCGCCAGCAGGACGCGCACGAAGGTGTCCTGGGCCAGGTCTGCCGCATCGGCCGAGTTGTTCAGACGCTTGCGCAGCCAGCCACGCAGCCAGCCGTTGTAATCCTGGTAAAGGGTCTGCAGGTGTTCATGGCGCTCTGTATCACAGCCTGGTGTGGACATCCCGCTCTCTCAACGACAACCAATGCGAATAGGAATTTGTCGCGATTGTAAGAGAGACAGCGGCCGCAGGGAAGCGCCGCGGTTTTCAGCGGCCTGCCGGTTGGTGCTGTTGCAACCACTGCGGGTAAGTGATGCAGCTGATGTGTTCGGTCCGATAGTCCTGCAGGAACGGGTTGTATTTGTTCTCTTCAGTGTGGTGATGGCGAAAGCCGCATTTCGACTGAGCGGTGTACGACTGGCTGTTGTTGGCAAAGTAGCCGCACCACAATGCCTTGAGCTTGAGGGTTTCGAAGCCGTGGCGCATCACTTCGCGCACCGCCTCCGGAACCAGGCCCTGGCCCCAGTACGGCACCCCGATCCAGTAGGCGATTTCGCCTTCCTGCTCACTGATCTCGAAGTTGCTGTTGGCGCCGATGAGAATGCCGACGCAACCCACCGCCCGCTGGTTGTCCTTGAGTTGCAGCGCATACACCTCGGGGTGATTGAACACGCTGCGAATGATCTCGGCGCTGTGCTCGACACTGGTGTGCGGGGGCCAGCCGGCGATGGGGCCGACGCGCTCGTCGCTGGCGTATTCGTACAAGTCGGCGGCATCGTCGGCGTGCCAGGGGCGCAGCAGCAGCCGTGGTGTTTCCAGTCTCATGTGCGGTTCTCGGGTTGGCTTGATTCAGGTGAGACACGGTAGTGGCAAGCGGCTGATCGGCAAACAGCAGTACCTTGGCATTTTCGGTACTTTTCGAAACTCCATGGCCTGGCGTGATAGGCTCAGGCCTCTTGTACCGGGTTGACGTGGGCCACTATGCAGCACATTCCCAAACTTTATGCGCCTGACGACTTGCTCCGCCTGGGTGACACCACGTTGGCCGATGGGGTAGGGCTGCCGCTTGCTTTCGGGCATGCCTACATGGTGCTGCTGGTGTGCCTGTCGGGACGTGCCTGCTTCACTCTCAACTTCAACGAGCATGCGGTCCGGCGCGGCGATGTGCTGGTGCTGGCCGAAGACAGCATTGCCCTGCTCAAGCGTCGCTCACGCGGTTTCAGGATGTTTTACTGCCTGATGCCCAAAGGCTTTGCCGCGGAGGTTGCCTACCCGCTGCCCAACCCCTTGTTCGTGTTTCTGCATGACCATCCCCACTGCATACCGGCCAGGGCAGAGCGGCCGCTGCTGGACGGCTGGCTGATGCACATGCGCGATATTGCCCACAGCTGTCCCGGCTACCGGCACATCATGTTGCGCAACCAGTTGCAGACCTTCTTTTTGAAGATTGCCGAACAACTGCCCAGCCTGGAAAAAGGCCGCAGGGAATTCAGCCGCAAGGAGATGCTCAGTTGGCGCTTCTGGGAACTGATCGGCAAAAACTGCCTGCGCCACCGCGACGTGAAGTTCTATGCCGACGCGCTCAGCATCACGCCGTTCTACCTGTCACAACTCACCAGGGCGTTTTTCAACGACAGCCCCAAAGGCCTGATCGACCGGCAAGTGACCCTGGAGATCAAGGCGCTGCTTTCATACACCGACCTTGCGATCGGGCAGATCGCAGACAAGCTCAACTTTGCTGACGCGTCCTACCTGTGCCGCTACTTCAAGCGCCAAACCGGAGTGTCGCTGACGGGCTATCGAAGGCATGAGCAGCAAGCGGGTGGCGACCCGCGATGAGGCCAGTACAGCCAGCACATCAGGTGGCGCCTGGATCACGACCGCTTCGCGCTCGATCGCCGGCAAGGCCAGCTCCCACCGGGCCGTTGAATGCAGGTGCACATTGTGGGAGCGGGCTTGACCCGCGATGAGGCCGGCGCAGTCAGCACATCAGATGTGGCTGGATCGCGACCGACTCCCACCGGGTCGGTGCATGCCGGCCTGCAACCTACAACGACACCAACACATCACACTGCGATTCATTCAGCACATGCTTGGTAACGCTGCCGATCAACAGCTCTTCCAGCGCGCTGTCGCCCTGCTTGCCGATCACGATCAGATCGCAGTCCAGCTCCTGCTCTTTCTCGACAATCCGCCAGGCCGGGTCGCCGTGCACCACGACCTGCCGGGCATCGCCGACCCCTGCAGCTTCGCTCAAGGCCGCCAGTTGCTCCACGGCATCTTTCTTGATGACGTTGCGGTAGTGGGTGAGGGTGTCCTGGTCGATGTGGGCAAAGCGCATGCTGCCTTCAAAGGGCGCTTCGTACACATGCAACAGAATAATCTCGGCCTGCGGTGCCAGCTTTTTCGCACGTTCGATGGCGCGCAGCGACGAGGGTGAAAAATCCACCGGCACCAGCACGCTGCGGTAAGCGTCGCGCGGCGCCTGCTTGACCACCAGCATCGGGCAGAGCATGCGGTTGAGCATGCGCTGCACGGTCGAGCCCAGCAGGCGCCGGGCCAGGCTCTGGCCCTTGGCCCCACACACCAGCAAGTTGCTGCGTTTGTCCTGCACCACCCGGGTGATTTCAGTCACCACCGAGCCGGGCGCCACCTGCACGCCCGCGCTGATCTCATAGCGCTCGAACAGCATCGTGGCCAGGGCGTGAACATTTTCGCCGGCGGTTTCCAGCACCCGGTTCAGTAAATCTTCATCGGGCACCAGCACCTGCTTCAAACGCTCGTAGGGTGCAGGGTTGGCCACATACAGCAGGTCCAGCGCCGCAGGCTGCGCCTTGCACAGCAGTGCAGCGCGCTCTGCCGCGTTGCGGGCGGAAGAAGACAGGTCGGTGGCGACCAGAACGTGGTTCAGCGGGCTCATGGGGGCTCCTTATGCAATGCCGCGCACAGGGATCGATGGCCGAGGCCGGCGTCGATCCATTCCTTGCTTGCAGCCATCGTCTCGCGAACCAGGCCCGGCGGCTTGATTTGGGTCAAAGGAGTAGGGAAGGCAACGCTACTGCACGGGATAAGCGGGCCGCATCGGTGGCCCAAAGCAACCCGCGCACCTCGGCATCGACCCGTTCACAGGCGTGAGCGTTGGTCTGGTAGGCACTTTTGAGCAGGATGGAGGTGTGGATCAGCGCGTCTTCGGACGAGACGCCGGCACGCACAGCCGCCATAACAAGAGACAACCGGCAGAAAAAAGCGCCGATTGATCAAGTCGGTTTCGGGTCGGAAAATGCCTCAGAATGGACGGTGGCGACGCGCAATAATTGGACAAAACAGACCAATCAATGGCCACCGTACACCTTGCCACTATTGCGGCTGATTTTAAGAGAGAAGGACCAATCGGTTGCGACTTGGGATCGGCTCGAATCTGCCGATACCGGGAAAATCACGATCGCGGTCGGCTTGGGTTAAACCACAAATCTGGACACCAGGCCATTGAGTGAAACCGCCAATCGGGAAAGCTCCTGGCTGGCAGCGCTGGTCTGTGTTGCACCGGCGGCGGACTGCGAAGCCAGTTGGCGGATATTGACCAGGTTGCCATCCACTTCCCGGGCGACTTGCGCTTGCTGCTCGGCTGCACTGGCAATCACAAGGTTGCGTTCGTTGATCTGCGCGAATGAGGAGGCAATCTGATCCAGGGCTTGTCCCGCTGCCTGGGCCACTTCGAGGGTGTCGTGCGCGTGGGTGTTACTTCCCTGCATCGCGTTGACCGCCTGTACAGTGCCCTGTTCGATGGCTATGACCAGTTGCTCGATTTCCTGGGTCGAACGTTGGGTCCGGTGTGCTAGGCTGCGCACTTCGTCGGCGACCACGGCGAAGCCACGACCGGCTTCACCGGCACGGGCCGCTTCGATGGCCGCGTTCAGCGCCAGCAGATTGGTTTGCTCGGCCACTGTGCGAATGACATCGACCACCTGACTGATGTCTCGGACTCGACCTGCCAGGTTTTCCACTTCACCCGCGGTCGCCGTCACGCCGCTTGCCAGTTCACCGATCGCGTCAACGGTGCGCAATACCTGCTGTCGGCCATGTTGCGCGGTCAGGTCCGAGGCCCGTGTGGCATCTGCCGTGGAGGAGGCGTTGCGAGCCACGTCTTCGGCTGCACTGGTCATTTCGTTGATCGCCGTGGCCGCCTGCTCGATCTCGCCATTTTGCTGGTGCAATCCACGGCTGGCATCTTCGGTCACGGCGCTCAACTCTTCGGCAGCGGACGCCAACTGATTGGAGGACTCGGAGATCGCCATGATGGTGTCGCGCAGATTGTGTTGCATGAGTGCCAATGCCCCCATCAACCGTGCAGGCTCATCACTACCGTCCACCACCATGCTGGTGGTGAGATTGCCGTTTGCCACCGTCTCGGCCAGGCGGACTGATTGGCGCAGCGGCAGGACGATGCTGCGAATCAGGCCGACGGCGATGATGCAGGATGCCAGCGCGACGAGCAAAAGCACCCCGATAACGCCAGTGCGAGCACTTTTGAACACATCGACGCTGTTGGCGGCAGCACCATTGGCGCCACGGTTATTGAACCCGATCAGGTCGGCAAGCGTCTTGCTCAGCTCATCCGCACGCGGATTCATTTCACCATTGATAAGGTTTCGGGCTTCGTCTAGCCGATCCTTGCGTGATAGGTCGATGACCTTGGCCTGCAGAGCCATGTAGGCCGCTTCAGCGGTCCTGAAACGATCGAACAATACCCGGTCTTCATCGACGAGAATGGTCTTTTCGTACTGCTCCATTTCCTTGCGTGATTCGGCCTTGAGCAATTCCATCTTCTTGTAGTTCTGCTCCAGTGCCTGCGGATCGCGACTGATCATTACGCGCAGGGTCAGGGCTCGGATACGTTGCACGTTTTGCGCGCCGTGACTCAAGGCCATCAACCCGGGTAACCAATCGTCACTTATCTGTCGGGTGCTTTCACGCATGTCGTCCAACCTGGAAAGCGCAAATATCCCCAATCCTGCAGTCAGTATGACAACCAGGCTGAAACCAATGGATGCACGCCAAGCGATACTAAGGTTCCTGATCATTTCTGGATTCTTCTTATGAGTTTTTTTGCGATTGGCTCCCGCCATTCAAGGCCATCGCTGGAAAGTGAGTGCGGGGAGCGAGTTGTTTCTAAGGGATTGTCAGGTGGTCAGCTTTTCATTGGACGTCATTTACTTTTCATTTCATGACACATTCACGACGCTCACAGGGCGAAACCTTTCAGCTTGCTCAGCGAATACTCAACACTCGGACGGTCCACCCTGCAGGCGTCCTGTGCCTTACCGTCCATCCCTGGCACCGCTGTTCATGAGCGCACCGGCGCTCCGTCGAAAAGGGAGACGACGAGCGTCTGCTTCTGGCCGATTGCCAACAACCTTGATTCCTACCCAACAGCCACTAGCCTTCACACACCTTCGCATCAACCCAGGCGAGCCCCCATGAACAAGCCAGCCAACACCCTGATGCTGCGCTTTAATCCAGCATCTGCCTCATTGCGCGATGGCCTTTCAGTTGCCCTGCAGATCGGCAACACGCTGTGGCTGGCCAACGACGAAACCACCAGCCTCGAACGCCTGACCATCCAGCCCGCAGTACCCGGTGGGGCGGTGACGTGCGATGAGCACCACTGCTTCCCACTGATGAAGTATCTGCGCCTGCCCATACCCGATGCAGATGCCGAGATCGATATCGAGGGCCTGGCCTATGCCACTGACGCGGGTTATCTCTGGGTCGTCGGCTCCCATAGCCTCAAGCGCAAGAAGGCGGACGCCGACAAATCTGCGCAGAAGAACATCAAGCGCCTGTCGACGGTAGAGGCGGATGGCAATCGCTTTCTGTTGGCGCGCCTCCCGGTGGTGCAGCAGAACGACAGTTATGTGCTTGCCGACAAGCTGGATGGCGATGGACGTACGGCGGCGCAGTTGCATGGCAATGCGCTCGGCAACGACCTCACGGCGGAAATTGCAAGGGACGATCAGCTACGCGACTTTTTGCGCATCCCGGGCAAAGACAACGGTTTCGATATCGAGGGCTTGGCCGTCATCGGCTCGCGCCTGCTGTTGGGGCTGCGGGGGCCGGTGCTGCGCGGCTGGAGCGTGCTGCTGGAGATCGAGCCTGAAGCCGATGGCGACTCCACCGACACCCTGGTGCTGAAGAAGATCGGCCCGGACGGGCGCCGCTATCGCAAGCACTTCTTCGCGCTCAACGGCCTGGGGGTGCGCGACCTGTGCAGCCGCGGCGACGAGCTGCTGATTCTGGCAGGGCCGTCCATGGACCTGGATGGCCCGGTCACGGTGTTCCGGTGGCGCGGCGGCTTTGCGGCCGATGAAGAGCAGGTGGTGTTTGCCGATCAATTGCAGAGGGTGCTGGAGGTACCGTTCGGCAACGGCGACGACCATGCCGAGGGTATGTGTTTGTTCCAGTCGGCTGAGAAGCAGAGCGAGCTTTTGCTGATCGTCTACGACGCCGCAGCGCAGCGTCGTAAACACGGTGACCGCAGTGTGGAAGGCGACCTGTTTACCCTAAGTTAACGGCGGCTGCGCGGCATTGAGATCGCTTTTGCCGCTACACTGCGGCTACCAGCATCGAAAAAAACGATACCTCCAATGCGCTACTCCCCAGAAGCCCTGCAAGCTTTCGTCGAAGCCGCCGCCCTCGGCTCGTTCTCCGCCGCCGCGCGCAAGCTGCGCAAAAGCCAATCCACCGTCAGCGCCGCCATCGCCAACCTCGAAGCTGACCTTGGCGTTACCCTGTTCGACCGCCAGGCCCGGCAACCGCTGCTCACCGAAGCTGGGCGCAAGGTGCTCGGCCATGTGCAGGAGATCCTCGCCGCCAGCGAGCGCCTCGACCAGTTGAGCATTCGCCTGGCGGACAAGGTCGAGCCGCGGCTGACCATTGTGTTTTCCGATATGCATCAGCTCAACCCGGACAACCGGGTGATGCAGCTGTTCGAGCAGCGCTATCAGGACATCGAGCTGGAATGCATGATCGCCGAGGCGGGCGACGTGCTGAACCTGCTGCAGAGCGGCCGCGCACATCTGGGCATGCTCGCGGCGCAACCCGGCTACCCGGCGGATGTGGCCGCGACGCGCTTGGCGGC
Source organism: Pseudomonas sp. B21-009 (assembly GCF_024749345.1). NCBI lineage: Bacteria > Pseudomonadati > Pseudomonadota > Gammaproteobacteria > Pseudomonadales > Pseudomonadaceae > Pseudomonas > Pseudomonas sp. B21-009. The sequence goes on from NZ_CP087199.1 coordinate 2,229,936, forward strand.
GCAGGCGCAGATGGGCATTTTCGTCGCCAGCAGCCACCCCTTGGCGCAGCTTGCGCAGCCGACCCAGGCGCACCTGGCCGGGCATCGGCAGTTGTATTTGAATACCTACACCGACAGTGTCAACAAACCCCAGGGGCGGGTGTGGTCGGCGCCGGATTATCTGATGCTGCTGGAGATGACCGAGGAGGGCTTTGGCTGGGCCGAGTTGCCCCACGGCCTGGTCCGTCAGTACGGCCATGGGCAGCTCACCGAGCTCAAGCTGCGCGGCTGGCCGCGGCCGATTGCAGTGGATGTGGCCTGGTCGAAGCTGACCCCGCCGGGGCCGGCGGGGTTGTGGTTGCTCGATCGCTTGCTGGAGAGCAGTTAAGCGCGGGCGCCGGCTTGTTCCAATAGAGTCTGCATTTCTTTGTAGCCCCGCTGCCGCGCATGTTGCAGCGGGGTTACGCCTTTGCCGTCGGCAAGGTTTACATCGGCGCCGGCCTTGATCAGCTCACGCACGATCTCGACATGCCGCTGGCCGCCGTCGCCGAGGATGATGGCTTCGAGCAGGGCGGTCCAGTGCAGTTTGTTGACGTGGTCGACGGCAACGCCTGCGGCGATCAGCAGACGCACTGTTTCGACGTGGCCGCGTTCGGCTGCCGGTATCAGTGCGGTGCCGCCGTAGCGGTTGGTGCTTTTCAGGTCGGCGCCGTGGGCCAGGGTCAGTTTGAGAATGTCGTTGTGGCCACGGGCGCCGGCGTACAGGTAGGGGCTGTCTTCGATCGAGTCCTTGGCGTTGACGTCGGCGCCGGCGTCGATCAGCACTTTGGCGGCGTCGATCTGGTTGTTGTGGGTGGCCAGCAGCAGTGGTGTGCGGCCCATTTTGTCGCGGGCTTCCAGCACAGCGCCCTGGTCGAGCAGGTTGCGTACCTGGGCGGCCTGGCCGTTTTCGGCGGCGCTGCGCAGTTGGTTTTCGAGGGTGCCGCCGTCGGCACTGGCAGTCAGCGATGTGAGCATGGCAAACACCATTGCAAGGTGGGTGGACAGGCGCTCAAGGAGCATGGCAGTACCTCCTGGTGGGCGATTGCTCGCAGGGTCGGGCCATGTTAAAAGTCGGGCTCCTTATTTAGAAGTTAAATAAAAGCATGTCTGTCAGTGAAAAATCGAATAGGCCGCTGTTTGATCTTGACCTGTTGCGCGCGGTGGTGATGGTCAGCGACTGCGGCAGCTTCACCACGGCGGCGGCGCGCCTGCATTCAACCCAGTCGACGGTCAGCCAGAAGGTCAGGCGGCTGGAGGAGATGGTCGGGCACAAGCTGCTCGAGCGCGGCAACCGCGACGTGCTGGCCACCGACGCCGGGCAGACGCTGCTCGGTTACGCCCGGCAGATGCTCGCCTACAACGACGAGATGCTTGAGGCGATGTCGGGCGCCACGGTGGCGGTGACCGTGCGCCTGGGCGTGCCGGAAGACTTTGCCGCCGGGCGCACCACCCATTTGCTCTCGACCTTCAACCGCAAGCATCCGCAGGTCAAGCTGGAGGTCACCAGCGGCCTGTGCCGCGACCTCAGCGCCAGCTATGACAACGGCGAGCTCGACCTGATTTTGCTCAAGCAGCGGCGCAACAGCCGTGAGGCGGTGGCCTGCTGGCCCGAGAAGCTGCAATGGATCGACAGCGCCAAGAACCCGGCCTTCGACCAGGACCCGGTGCCGCTGGTGACCTTTCCGCCGCGCGGCCTGTACCGCGACGACATGATCGGCGCCATCGAGCGCATGGGCCGCCGTTGGCGCATCAGTTTCACCAGCTCCAGCCTCAGCGGCCTGCAGGCGGCGGTGGCCAACGGCATGGGCATCAGCCTGCTGCCGCTGCGGGCGGTTACCGCCGAGCATTTAAAGCTGACTTCGGAACACGGCTTGCCGTCGATCGATGCCATGGAAGTGGCGATCATTCATCGGCCGACCGCCGATGCCATGGTCAAGGAACTGGCCGCGGAACTGGCGCGCACCCTGGCCAGCGAGTAGGGCGGTTTCGCCGCGCTCACAGCGTATCGGCAGGCTGCGCGGCAGGGCGGTACAGCTGGACGCGGTTGCGGCCCTGGCGCTTGGCCGCGTACAGGGCGTTGTCGGCCATCGACAGCAGGCGCGACAGGTCGTGCTCGCCCGGGCGGCTGGCGCCGACGATGCCGATGCTGACGCTGAGCAGCCCGGGCTCAAGCAGCGGCAATTCATAAAAGCTGCTGCAGATGCGCCGGGCCACGCGCAGCGCCGAGTGCTCGTCGGTGTTGGCCAGCAGGCAGGCGAACTCTTCGCCGCCGATACGGGCGAAGACATCTTCCTCGCGCACGCTCAGGCGGGTCACCTGGCTGAAGGCGATCAGCGCCTGGTCGCCGGTCTGGTGGCCGTAGACATCATTGAGGCGCTTGAAATGATCGAGGTCGCACAGCAGCAGGCTCACCGGCTCGCCACGCCGGGCGCAGTCGGCCAGCAGTTCGGCACCGCGCGACATGAAGGCGCGGCGGTTGCCGATGTCGGTCAGCGGGTCGGTGTAGGCGGCAGCCTTGAACTTGAGCTCGGTGCGTTCGCGGACCATGGCCAGGGTCACGTAGGCGATGCCGATGGCGTAGAGCATCGACTCGAACAGCATGAACGAGAAAAACCCGGTGCCGTGGCCGTCGCTGGCGATCGCCTGTTCCAGCGATACGCCATGGTCGGCGAAGCTGCGCACGCAGTAGAAGCCGCTGTGGCCCAGCAGCAGGAGCAGGGTTGGCAGGTAGGCGACTTCCAGGCGCTTGCGGTCGCGCCATAGCTCAAGCACCGCCAGGCAGCCGTAGCAGGCAGTGAGCATGGAATAGACCGTCACGCGCAGGCCCAGGTCATCGGTAAAGCCTGGCGTCAGCGACCAGGTAAACCAGAACAGGGCGCCAGCGAAAATCCCCGGCAGGTGCGCCGGGCGTCCGCTGAACGCGCGCATGCTGGCCCAGTTCAACGCGGCGCTGAGCAGCAGCACCATGTTGCCCAGCACCAGGGCGATGAAGTCCGGGGCGTTGCCGCGCAGGCTGATCAGCGCCGTACCGCCAGCGGCGAGCAACAGCATGCTGCCCAGGTAGCCGAGGGTTCGCTCGCGCACGCCGCGGCTCCAGGCGTGCAGGGTCAGCAGGCCCATCAGGGCAAAGATGAAAATGGCCACCAGCAACAGGGTCGGGATGCTCAGCAGCAAGGGTATCGCTCTCCGCTCATGGCCGTGTGGCCAACCGGCCAGCGCCGGTTTTCAGCGGCATGCTAGCCGAGCCGGTGTTGCATTGTCAGCATCCGGCTGCCTTGAACTGCGCCTTGGGCTATGCTGATGGCCGATCTGCAGCCCATTCGGAATCTTCGCTCCATGATGCTGACCCAGCAATTTCCCGATATTTCCCTGGCCGACACCCTGTTCGTCTTCGCCCTCGAGGCGGAGGCCGGCGAGCTGTTTACCGAGATGAACACGCTGTTCACCGGCATCGGCAAGGTCAACGCCGCCATTGCCCTGACCAAGGCCATCCAGCAACGCAAGCCCAAACTGATCGTCAACCTCGGTTCGGCCGGCAGCGCCGGCCATGGCAAGGGCGCGCTGGTGTGCTGCACGGGCTTCGTGCAGCGCGACATGGACGTCACGCCGCTGGGTTTTGCCCGCTACGAGACGCCGCTCTCCGACATCCCGGTGCTGCTTGAGCATGGCCAGCGCGTTGCGGGCTTGCCGCTGGGCATTTGCGGCAGCGGTGACAGCTTTGAAATCAGTCACGGCGCTGCCCCGTACGACATCGTCGACATGGAGGCCTACGTGCTGGCGCTGATCGCCCGCAACGAAGACATTCCCTTCCTGTGCCTTAAGTACATTTCCGATGACGCTGGCAGCGACGCCGCAGACGACTGGTCGGTGCAGGTGCACCTGGCCGCCGAAGCCTTCAAGCGGGTGCTGTTCAGCCCCCAGGGTTGAGCCTGTGGTGGCGGCCTGAAACCGGCCAAGATGCGCGGGTGCGCCACATTGTTGCGCCTGCGCGTCGCGGCGATTGTGGCGCCTGCCTGCGTGCGGTATGAGTAGCCGACTCCCGCCGCCCAAGAGCGGGAGATCACAAGGAACGCCCCGAATGCCTCAGCTCAAGAACGCGATCTCTCTGGCCTTGCTGTTGCTGGCCACCCCTCTGGTTCACGCGCAAGCCACCACCCCCGAAACCACCGTACGCTCCAACCTGCTGGTCGATGCAGTGGCCTGGCGCCAGACCGCGGCCGAGTTCCGCGCCCTGTACTACCAGGGTTTCAACGTCGCCAAGGCGCGCCTGGACCAGGCCCTGGCCCAGCAGAAGCCGGGCGACAAGAAGCCTGCGATCATCAGCGATATCGACGACACCATCCTCAGCAGCAACACCTACTGGGGCTTTCTGATCGGCCAGGACAAGGAGTTCTTCGATGACGCGGTGTGGGACCGCTGGGTCGCCGCCAATGGCCCGACCCTGACCCCGGGGGCGCTGGAGTTTCTTGAGTATGCCAAGTCGCGCGGCGTGGAGATCTTCTACGTCTCCAGCCGCGACCAGGGCGACAAGACCTACGAGTACGCGCTCAACAACCTGCGCGCGCTCAAGGTGCCGTATGCCGACGAAGCCCACGTGACCATCCTGCGTGAAAGCTCGAACAAGGAGCCGGCCCAGCACAAGATCGCCGAGCAGTACAACGTGCTGCTAATGCTCGGTGATAACCTCAACGACTTCGAGCGCAGCTTCTACGTCGACAAGGTCGAGCAGCGTGCGCAGCTGGTGGACGCCAGCCGCAGCAAGTTTGGCGGCCAGTACATCATCTTCCCCAACCCCACTGACGGCCATTGGCTCAAGGCTATTTTCGGCGAGTCGGAACCGGCCGACACCCCGGCCAACCGGGCCAAATTCCGCGACGCGGCAGAGCAGGGCGCCTGGAAGCCGGCCAGCTGATTGACCCGGCCCTGAAACAAAAAATCCCGCAAGCCGTGAGGCCTGCGGGACTTTCAATGCAACCGTGAAACTTAGCGCTGCGGATTGAGCACCAGGTTCATGTGACGGTTTACATCCTTGTACAGCAGGTAGCGGAACGGGCCCGGGCCGCCGGAGTAGCAAGCTTGCGGGCAGAAGGCGCGCAGCCACATGAAGTCACCGGCCTCGACTTCGACCCAGTCCTGGTTCAGGCGGTAAACGGCTTTACCTTCGAGCACGTACAGGCCGTGCTCCATGACGTGGGTTTCAGCGAACGGAATCACGCCGCCCGGCTGGAAGGTGACAATGTTGACGTGCATGTCGTGACGCATGTCGGCCATGTCGACGAAGCGGGTGGTGACCCAGGCGCCGTCGGTACCCGGCATCGGGATCGGCTCGATGTCTTTTTCGTTGGTGACGAACGCTTCCGGCAGGGCCAGGCCTTCAACCACCTGGTAGTGCTTGCGGATCCAGTGGAAGGTGACGTTCTTGCCACTGTTGTTGCGCAGGCTCCACTCGGCGGCCGGTGGAATGAAAGCGTAGCCGCCTTCCTTGAGGGTGTACGGCTTGCCTTGCAGGGTGATGTCGATTTCACCTTCGACCACGAACAATACCGCTTCGGCGTTCTTGTCCAGCTCAGGGCGCTCGCTGCCGCCTTCTGGCGCCACTTCGACGATGTACTGCGAGAAGGTCTCGGAGAAGCCGGTCAGCGGGCGGGCGATGACCCACATGCGCATCTTGTCCCAGAACGGCAGGTGGCTGGTGACGATGTCACGCATCACGCCTTTGGGGATGACCGCGTAGGCCTCGGTGAACATGGCACGGTCGGTCAGCAGTTCGGTCTGCGCCGGATGGCCGCCGTGGGGAGCGTAGTAATTGGACTTCGACATGGAACACCTTCTGTCGTTGTTGTTCTGGGGTTTTGTGTTGCATCGCCCGTGGGCGATTGTCTTTCTCTGCGGCGCAAGCCGGCAGAAACCTGTTTGTTAGCGGGCGCGGACCTCGAACTGCAGGGCCGGCGCTGCCGGCACCAACTGGCCGCGGCGCACCAGGCGGCGCTCGGCAGGTGCGGCGGCGACCGCAGCGGCGCCGTTGTCGGCCTTGAGCACGATAAAAGTCGCTTCATTGCCGACCTTCAGACCGTAGTCGCTTTTGCCCAGCACTGCCGCACCGGCGGTGGTGGCCAGGGCCAGCGCTACGTTCAAATCTTCATCACTGTAGAAGCCCGAGCGGTAGCCGATCAGCATGGCGCGCTGGAGCATGTCGGCGTTGCCGTAGGGCCACCAGGCATCGCGGATATTGTCGTTGCCGGCGAACACGTTCACCCCGGCGGCGCGCAGGCGCAAGATCGGCGGGAAGCCATGATCGCCCGGAGCGTTGGTCATGATCGCTACCCCGGCCTCGGCGAGGGTGGTAGCGGTACGCGCCACGACGTCGTCGTCGACCTGGCCCAGGGCATAGGCGTGGCTGACCGCAACGCGGCCATTGAGGCCAGCGGCGCGGGTGCGGGCGGCGATCCGTTGCAGTTGTTCGATGCCTTGCAGGCCGGGCTCGTGCAGGTGGATGTCGATCTTCACCGCATGGCGCTCGGCAATGCCGAAGACCACATCGAGCTGACCGTCGGCGTCGCCGTCGAGGGTGGTCGGGTCGATGCCGCCGATCACGTCGGCGCCTTCACGAATTGCCGCTTCCAGTACCTGCGCAGTGCCAGGGCAGGACATCACCCCGGCTTGAGGGAAGGCCACCAGTTCGATATCGACGATGCCACGCCATTTCTCCCGCGCCTCCAGCACCGCCTGCAGGTTGCGCAGGCCGGTGGTGGCGTCGACGTCGACATGGCTGCGCATGGCCACGGTGCCGAACGCTACTGCCTGGCGAATCAGCGCCTCGGCACGTTCGAGCATCGGTGGGGCAGCGGCCAGTTCGCGTTTTTCGATGGCCAGGCGCTCACGCAGGCTGCCCACCGCTTGATGCGGGTGCCAGCGATCGCCGACAAAACTCTTGTCCAGGTGAATGTGGCCGTCGATCAGGCCGGGCAGCACCAGGTGGCCGGCCAGGTCGACGACCTCGGCACCTGCGCTGGGCGCACGTTCGCTGCCCAGGCTGACAATGCGCCCGTCGGCAACCGCAAGGTTGAGCGGGCTGCCATCGGCAGCAACAGCGTTGACGAATACACGATCGATCATTTTCCAGCCCTTTGCCTGCTACTGATTCACACCCTATAGAAAGACCGCACCTATCCACAAATTAAATATTGGAATCGGTTGCAGTGGTTTTCTGAATGCGAACCCCGGGCTTGGGGCGGGCTCAGCCCAGCAGGTGCTTGAGCGGGTGATAGTCGGCCTTGAGCGTTTGCGTGGCCTTGAGAATCGCCTCTTCGATACCGCGCAGGTGAGTGCAGACCAGCTCGATGGCGGCGGCCTGGTCACCGGCTTCGATAAAGCCCAGCAGGCGCAGGTGCTCGTTGCCGCGACAGGCTTCGTGGCGCTCGTCATCCAGGGTCGAGGCGTACAGCGAGCCGCGCTCGATCAGCTTGCGGAACCAGTCGAGCAGTACCGGGTTGTCGAGTACCTCGGCCAGGCGCAGGTGGAATTCGCCCAGCAGGTGGACATAGCGGCCATGGTCGCCGGCGTCGGCAGCGGCTTCTTCGGCGGCCACGTGCTGGTGCAGCGGGGCGAGGATGGCCGGATCTGCGCGGCGGCACAGCTCGGTGACGATGCCGATTTCGATCAGCCGGCGGGTTTCGAACACCGAGCGGATGTCATCGTCGCTGGGCAGCGAGACCCACGCGCCCTTGTTCAGCTCGGTGGACACCAGGCCGTCGGCTTCCAGTTGCTTGAGGGCGGCGCGCACCGAGGTGCGGCTGACCTTGAACAGCTCGGCCAACGACGACTCGCCCAGCTTCATGCCGGGGCGCAGGGTGCGTTTTCTGATGGCCTCGTGAACCCCTTGGTAGACGCGCTCTACCGTCGATGCGGGGTGTTTTTCCGTCATTACCAGCTCCGATATGCCTTGACCTTATAAGCATGCCGTAAATGAGGGCTGCTGTGCACCACTGATGACCTCATCGCGGGTCAAGCCCGCGCCTACAGAAATCGCATCGAGCTGTAGGAGCGGGCTTGACCTGCGACAGCTCATGAATACACAAGTGTGTACTTGAGTAGCAAATTTATGGATACAAAAACTAGCCGTAGCGTTACTGGTTTTCTCACCGTAACGCTGTAGGCGATTGACCACTTGATCAGGTTTATTCGCTTTTCGAGTGTTCAGTTGAAAAATTAATTCTATAAAAATCAATAATTTAAATGTGTTTACAGGATGCACGTTCAACCACTTCGCCACCCATCTGGCACACATATTGTTCGTCGAAAATCGTTAGACAAAAATTGTATGCAATCTTTGTATGCATCGGCGCAGGGCAGCGCCAACACTGCGGTCCCACTCTTCAAATCCAACAATAATTCGCTGCAACACCCTGACTCAGGGGCTGCAGAAGGAGCCCGGGGAACATGCAACTGGATACTTCCAACCCGCTGCAAACTGCCTACCTGCCGCCGCAGGCCGCGCCGCTCGAGCCGGGGGCGCTGAGCCCCAGGCTGCACAATGCCGACCTCGCGCCAACCAAGGCCGAAGGCCGGCGCTGGGGCGGCTACAGCATCTTTGCCTTGTGGACCAACGATGTGCACAACATCGCCAACTATTCCTTCGCCATGGGCCTGTTTGCCCTCGGATTGTCCGGTTGGCAGATGCTTGCGGCGCTGAGCATCGGCGCCGTGCTGGTGTACTTCTTCATGAACCTTTCGGGCTACATGGGGCAGAAAACCGGGGTGCCGTTCCCGGTGATCAGCCGCATGAGTTTCGGCATTTATGGCGCGCAGTTGCCGGCGATCATCCGCGCGGTGATCGCCATCGCCTGGTTCGGCATCCAGACCTACCTGGCCTCGGTGGTGCTGCGGGTGCTGCTGGTGGCGGTGTCGCCGGACCTCGCACGCTTCGATCAGGACGCGATCCTCGGCCTGTCGAGCCTTGGCTGGGCGAGTTTTATCGCCATCTGGCTGGTGCAGCTGGTGATCCTTACCTTCGGCATGGAGATGGTGCGCAAGTACGAGTCCTTCGCCGGGCCGGTGATTCTTTCCACCGTGCTGATCCTGGCGATCTGGATGTACCTGCGGGTCGACGGCAACCTGGCCTGGTCGGTCGGCGAGCCGCTGACCGGCTGGACGATGTGGACCCAGGTGTTTGCCGGTGGCGCGCTGTGGCTGGCGATTTACGGCACGCTGATCCTCAATTTCTGCGACTTCGCCCGTTCCGCGCCGTGCCGCAAGACCATCCGCGTCGGCAACTTCTGGGGCCTGCCGGTGAACATCCTGGTGTTCGCGGTGATCAGCTTTGTGCTGGCCGGAGCGCAGTTCAGCATCGATGGCCGGGTGATCGACAGCCCGACCCAGATTGTCGCGGCGATCCCCGACAAGGTCTTCCTGGTGCTCGGTTGCCTGGCGTTCCTGATCGTCACCGTGGCGGTGAACATCATGGCCAACTTCGTCGCCCCGGCCTTCGTGCTCTCGAGCCTGGCGCCACGCCGCCTGAACTTTCGCCGCGCAGGCTTGATCAGCGCCACCCTGGCGGTGCTGATCCTGCCCTGGAACCTCTACAACAGCCCACTGGTGATCGTCTACTTCCTTTCCGGCCTGGGCGCGCTGCTGGGGCCGCTGTACGGGATCATCATGGTTGACTACTGGCTGATCCGCAAAGCCCAGGTGCACGTGCCCGACCTCTACAGCGAAGCGGCCAGCGGCACCTATCACTACACCCGCGGGGTCAACTACAAGGCAGTCGCCGCCCTGGTGCCCTCGGCCATTGCCGCTGTGGTGCTGTCGCTGGTACCGGCCTTCAGCGCCCTGACGCCGTTCTCCTGGTTCTTCGGCGCCGCCATTGCCGGCGGCGTGTACTACCTGATCTCTGATCGCAACAAACATTACGTGGACTGTTCCGGCGAGCACTTTGCCGTCGACAGCGCCCAGCACTGAGTTCTGCACAAGGAATACCGCAATGAGAATTCTGGTCGTAAACGTCAACACCACGCAGTCGATCACCGACGCCATCGCCCGCCAGGCGCGCAGCGTGGCCTCGCCGGGCACCGAGATCGTCGGCCTGACCCCGCGCTTTGGCGCCGAATCGGTGGAGGGTAATTTTGAAAGTTACCTGGCGGCGGTGGCCGTGATGGAGCGGGTGCTCAGCTACGACCAGCCGTTCGATGCGGTGATCCAGGCCGGTTACGGCGAACATGGCCGCGAAGGCCTGCAGGAGCTGCTCAATGTACCGGTGGTGGACATCACCGAGGCGGCGGCCAGCGTGGCGATGCTGCTAGGCCATCGTTATTCGGTGGTGACCACCCTGGACCGTACCGTGCCGCTGATCGAAGACCGCCTGAAGCTGGCCGGGCTGGACAGCCGCTGCGCCTCGGTGCGCGCCAGTGGCCTGGCGGTGCTGGAGCTTGAAGAAGATCCGCAGCGGGCCATCGAGTCGGTGGTGCGTGAGGCCGAAGAGGCGGTGAAGGTCGACAAGGCCGAGGTGATTTGCCTGGGTTGTGGCGGCATGGTCGGGCTGGAGGAGCGGATCCAGGCGCGTACCGGGGTGCCGGTGGTCGATGGGGTGACGGCGGCGGTGGCGCTGGCAGAGTCGCTGGTGCGCCTGAAACTGAGTACCTCGAAGGTGCGCACCTACGCCAAGCCGCGGCAGAAGCAGATTCTGGGCTGGCCTCGGGCGATGTTGGAGTGAATGGCCTGGTCCACTTATGAAAAAGGCCCGCATTGTGCGGGCCTTTCTTACTCAGCGGTGTTTGTGCTTACGCTTGTGCTTGTGTTTATGCCCGCTGGAATCGTGACGGTTATCGTCGGCGATGTTGTTGCCCAGGGCGCCGCCGGCCGCGCCACCGAGGCCGGCGCCGATGGTCGAGCCGGTGCGCCCGCCCACCTGGTTGCCGATCACCGAGCCACCAGCCGAACCCAGGCCGCCGCCGATCGCCGCTTCGGTGCGGTTGCCCTTGCGTGCGCCGACCGCGCTACCGGCGGCGCCACCGACGCCGGCGCCAATGGCCGCGCCGGTGCTGCCGCCGATCTGCTGGCCGACCACGTTACCCAACGCCCCGCCCAGGCCACCACCAATGGCGGCGGTGCCGTCGCCGGCAGCCATGGCGCCCTGGGAGAGCAGGATACCCAGCGTCAATGCAGGTAATGAGATACGCATGTTGTTAGCCTCAGGAAATACGGGGGTTATGGGAACAGCAGGCAGATCAGTCGTCATCATCGTCGTCACGGTCGCGACGCCGGTCATGGTCGTAGTTGCGGTAGCGGTCGTCATCGCGGTAGCGCTTGTAGTTGCGATGGTCGTGATCGTCGCGGTCGTCCCAGTCGCGGGAGTAGCGATGGTCACGGTCGCCACGGCGGTAATCGTCGCGGTCGTAATCGTGGTAATAGCAGCCGGAGGCGGCCAGTACGCTGGTGATCACGGCGATTTGCGTCAGCTGTTTCAGCACTGAGGGTCCTTGATCCGCAGGGCGGTAGGGAAGGTACAAACTCAGACTGTGTTTTCGGGATTTTGTTTCCCATGAGCGTTGTAATTTGCCGCAACAAAAAAGGCCCACCGAGGTGGGCCAAACGTTCTGAAGGGAGGAATTGGAGGATAAATCTGCGGTGGTTAAGCCGTCGTTAAGGCCGGGCAGGGTCTATAATTTTTTCGATTTGTCTGTCTTGCCTGCCACATCCCGCTCCGGGTCGGTGCCGCCATGCCTGCAGAGAACCAGCCGCTTCCCGCGTCGCAGATCCTCTTCGACGATGCTGATTGCGGTTTGCTGTTGACCGCCGAAAATGGCGAGATCGAGCGGGTCAACCTGACCTTCTGTCGCTGGATCGGCTATCGCCGCGACGAACTGCTGGGCCGCCCCATTCAAAGCCTGATGAGCCTGGATGCGCGTACGTTCCACCAGGCCTATTGGTTGCCGCTGCTGCAAATCCAGGGTTTGGTGGTCGATGTCAAGTTCGACCTGCTGCACCATGACGGCTACACCTTGCCGATGATGCTCAGCGCCATCAGTTGCGAGCACGACAGTGGGGTTTTTCATGAACTGGCGCTGTTCAAGGCCGAAGGCCGCCCGCGCTACGAGCGGGCGCTGCTCAACGCGCGGATGCTCGCCGAGCAGCACCTGGCCAAGCACCTGAAAACCCGCCGGGCGCTGGACATCGCCCAGGGCAAGTTGCGGGTCATGCATGCCGCCACCGAAAACCGTGCGCTGTTTGCCGAACAGATGGTCGGCATCGTCAGCCACGACCTGCGCAACCCCCTGGCGGCGATCAAGATGGCCGCCGACCTGCTCGGCCGCGGCCTGCTGGATGCCAAGCAGACCCAGGTGCTGGGCCATATCACCCATTCGGCCGATCGCGCGCAGCGCCTGGTGGCCGACTTGCTCGATTTCACCCTGGTGCAGGTCGGGCGCGGCATTGCCGTGAGTGTGCAGCCGGTGCGCCTGCACGAACTGATTGGCCAATGCCTTGAAGAGCTGCGCCTGGTGTTTCCCGACCATCGCCTGGTTCATCAGGTGGTGGGCGACGGCGAGTTCATCGCCGACAGCGACCGGCTCTACCAACTGGTCGGCAACCTGGTGGCCAACGCCATGGCCTATGGTGCGACCGGCAGCGAGGTCATCGTCAGTTCGCGGTTCGAGGACGAGCGGGTGGTGCTGGCGGTGCACAACCGAGGTACGCCGATCCCGCCGGAGCTGCTGGAAAACCTGTTTGAGCCGATGATCCGCGGCAGCCACGACAACGCCGAACTGCGCAGCGTCGGCCTTGGTTTGTTTATCGTGCGCGAGATCGTCCACGCCCATGGTGGCGAGGTGGTGGTGAATTCATCGAAGAAGGCGGGCACCACCTTTACCGTAACCTTCCCGCGTGACGCGGGCCACTGATCAGATCCGATCGCACGATTGGTTCGCGCCGGCCTCTCAATAGCATGCCTCTGGTTTCTGGAGGCGCGATCAGGAGGACTACATGAACAAGCACAGCGACAGCGGCCCGCATTCGTCTGAACACGCCACTAAACCCGATGAACTGGGCTTCGATCCTGACTCGCCGGACCTCGATGATCCGCAGGTCGACCCGACCGGGCCGGCCAAGGCGCCTAACCAGCCCCGGCCCGACCAGGCCGCCCGGGACAACGACTACAGCCCGGACTTCAAGTCCAAGCCCGAAGACAAACCGCGCAAGGACGCCGACATTGACACCGATGGCGGTTAGCAACCGCGCAGTTGACAGACGCCCGCATCTGCGCCAAGTTGGCCGCCTTCAAGCCTGACCTCGGTCGGGCTTTTGTTTTTTCTGGCAGGGATGTCGATCGATCGTGAAGTTTCTCAAGAAAGCTGTGTGGTTTGTCCTGTGTGTTACCTCCGGGATTGTCATGGGTACCGGGTTGTTCCAGTTCGTCGGGCCTGGCGGCAATACCGACCTGGGCGCGATGCTGGTGATGATCGCGTTCTTCATGGGCTATTTTTTGCGCCCGCAACGCCCGCGGCAAGTGGTGCGCTGAAGCATGGACTGGAAAGCCCTGGAAAACAGCCTGGTCGAGTCGGCCCGGGCCACCCTGGAGGCGCTGCTCGCTGAAGGTGTCGGGCCGCTGTATGGCGCCGCCTTCCATGCCAGCTACCGCGAAGAGGAGCGGGTCATCGACCTGCCGTCGTTTGCCGCCAACAGCCTGGCGGCGCTGGAGGAGGATCATCCGCGGCGCAAGCAGGAGGGCTTCTGGGGCGTGCAGTGGAACCCGGCGGACTGGCGCTGGGACTGGATGCTGGACGATTACGCCAACCCCACCCTGAGTGCCCTCGAAGCGCCGATGCAAGCCTACGCCAATCGCGCCGGGCCGGATGCCTGGACGGCGGCCGAGCAGCGGTTTGTGCAGACCGTGGCGCGCGCTGCCAAGGCGCTTAACCGCATTTACGCTAAAGACCCACGGCTGGCCAAGGACTTCATCGTGTTCTTCCATGATGAATGCGGTGGGCCGCAGCTTGCGGCCAAAAGCCTGACGCCGCGCCAGTTTCTGCTGCACTTCCCCGAACAGGACGCCACCGGCCAGGAGCGTCGTCGGGTTGCCGCGCTGACAGAGCAAGAGCAGGTGAGTTACTACCTGCGCTGCCTTGTCCGTCCTATGCCGATTGACGCTGAAGAGGCCTGCCGCTGGCTGATTGCCCGGGGTGCCAGTGCCACGGCGGCGCTGGTGCAGATGCTGCACAAGGGCCCGGAGCGCTGGCGGGCGGCGATGCTCCTGGGCCTTGCCGGGGTCGCCGACCCGGCGGCAATCGCGGCGCTGCGCTTGCAAGTGGCCAGCGGCACAGAGCCGAGCACGCGCAGGTGGAGCGCCAACGCGCTGGGTTACCTGGGCGATTTCGACTGGTTGCTGGCGCAGGCTGATGACGCAGCGCTGGCGAGCTTGGCGGTGGCGGGTTGCTGCGCCAATCTTCGGGCCTTTCGGGATCAGGGCGCGCAGGCGCCGGTACTTGACTACCGGCCGCTGGAAACCCTGCTGCAGCGTTACCCGCAGTGCGCAGCGGACGCCGAGGAGGTGATCAAGCCGGGCTCCAGCTACTGCACCATCAGCAACAGCGATATCGACGAAGCGCTGCGCGGCCTGGGGGGCGAGCATGTCGCCATTCGTCGCCATGCCGCCTGTGTGCTCGACAACCGTCGACTGGGCAAGCGCAAGCTGAAAGCGGCCCTGATCGCGCTGCAGGAATGCCTCAATGATGCTGACCCGAAGGTGGCCTACCTGGCTGGCTTGACCTTGGAGTCGCTGCAACGCTGAGACGGGCAACCTGCCTCTGTCTTGGCAGCCACTGGTCCAGCGGACACAGCTCCACTGTGGGGCTTTGCCAGCGTCCTACAGGTCCGGTGTATGCAGATCTATTGTGGGAGCGGGCTTGACCCGCGATGAGGCCGGTGCAGTCAGCACATCAGCTAGCGCCTGGATTGCGACCGCTTCGCGCTCGATCGCGGGGCAAGGCCCGCTCCTACAGGTCCGGTGTATGCAGATCTATTGTGGGAGCAACTGTCTTGATCAGGCTGTTAGCACATCACCTGGCGCCTGCTCGCCTGGCGCCGCAAACACCCAACCATACAAAGGACAGCAACCAGACGTAATACCCATAGGTGTACCCGGTAACGGTGAACTGACCGTCCTCGTCATACAGGCTCACCCGTTGCCACTGCAGCGACAACCCGGCCAGCAACGCCAGCACGGCATAGATCAACCGGCGCCTGTCGCTGCGGGTGCGGTAGGCCGCCAGGAACAAGGGGTTCGCCAGCCAGGCGAAGTAGCCGAACAGCATCGCCGGCAAGCCCAGGATGCAAGCAATGAAGCCGGAATTGATGGTGTGGCTGTACTCCTCGCGCAGCCAGTTGTGCTCCTCGCTGTGCACCGCCGGGAGCACCAGGCTCAGCAGGTACAGAGCAAGAGCCAGGTGACGCCATTGCAGCCGGGGCAGGCGCCATTTTCTCATCGTGGCAACTCGATACGCGCCACCAAGCCACCGCCCTGGCGGTTGCTCAGGAGCAGTTCGCCGCCTTGTTCACGCACTGCCGAGCGCGCCGACGACAGCCCCAGGCCAACCCCACCGGTATCACGGTTGCGCGAGGACTCGAGGCGAAAGAACGGCATGAACACCTGTTCCAGCGAGGCCTCGGCAATGCCCGGGCCGCGGTCGCGGATTTCGATGACGACGGCCTGGGCGCCGCGGCTCAACTGCACTTCGGGCTCGCGGGCGTACTTCAGGGCATTTTCCACCAGGTTGGTCACGGCGCGCTTCAAACCCAGCGGCCGGCCATGGAACACCAGGTTGGCCGGGCCTTCAAAGGCGATGTCGATCTGCTGGTCGCGGTAGTCGTCGATCAGGGTTTGCAGCAATTCGGCGAGGTCGAACGGGGTGGTTTCTTCCAGCCGGGTTTCGTCGCGGAAAAACCCCAGCGCGGCATTGATCATGCTCTGCATTTCATCGACGTCACGAAACAGCTTGCGCTGTTGCTCGGGGTCGTCGATGAACTCGCCGCGCAGGCGCATGCGCGTCAAGGGCGCGCGCAAGTCGTGGGAGATGGCGGCGAGCATCTGCGTACGCTCGGCGACGAAGTGCTGGATCTGCGCCTGCATGGTGTTGAAGGCAGTGATCGCCTGGCGCCATTCATGCGGGCCTTCGAGGCGGATGGGCGGTGCGCGAAAATCGCTGCCAAAGCGCCGCGCCGCCCGGGCGAAGCGCTGCAGCGGGCCGGCCAGCTGGCGGGTGCCGACCCAGGCCACCAGCAGCGCGGCAACCAGGGCCAGCACGCCGATGATGGTAAAGCGCATGGCCGAGCTCAGGCCCCAGCTGCGATAGGGTGGGGTGAAGGCCAGCCAGCTGCCATCGCTGATCTGCATGACCAGTTTGTAATGGGCGTCGGCGCTGTCCGCCGGCCAGTCACTGGGCTGGAAACCCTCAAGCTGGCGTGGGCTGTCGGCCAGCAGGCGCTGCAGCGGCGGGGCTTCTTCGAGGGTAATCCGTGCGCCCGGCCCGGGCAGTTGCAGGTCGGCGCGCTGGCGGCTCCACTGCACCTCGAGCAGCGGGTTGCTGGCGGCGTTGGCCAGGGTCGCGCGCAGTTCCGGTGGCGCCGCTTCGAGGGTGCGGGTGGTGACGGCGATCTGTTCCAGCAGGCCGGTCTGGGTCAACGGCGGGCGCGCCCAGACCCCGGCCATTTGCACGAACAGCACATTGAGCGCCACCGAGGTCAGCATCGCCGCGATGATGGTCAGGGCGATGCGCCGGCTGATGCTGTCGCGGCGCAGGTCGAGGCGGATCACGAGCGGCTGACCTTGGCGCTGAACAGGTAACCGCCATTGCGCACGGTGCGGATCAGCTCCGGGCGCTTGCTGTCGGGTTCGATCTTGCGCCGCAGGCGGCTGACCTGCACGTCGATGCTGCGGTCGAACGCCTCGTGGCCCTGGCCGCGGGCCAGATCGATCAACTGCTCGCGAGTGAGGATGCGCTGCGGGTGTTCGAGGAACACTAGCAACAGGTCGAACTCACCGGCCGACAGCGGCACCATCACCCCGTCGGGGGTGCGCAGCTCGCGGCGGGTGACGTCCAGTTGCCAGTGGTCGAAATGAATCAGCGGGCGGCTTTCCTCGTTTGTCGGGCGCAGTTGCTCACCGGCCCGGCGCTGCACCGCGCGCAGGCGGGCGAGCAGTTCGCGGGCGTCGAAGGGCTTGCCCAGGTAGTCGTCGGCGCCCAGCTCCAGGCCGACGATGCGGTCACTGAGCTCGTCCATGGCGGTCAGCATGATGATCGGGATGCCGGTGTTGGCGCGCAGTTTCTGGCACAGGCTCAGGCCGCCTTCGCCGGGCAGCATCAGGTCGAGGATGATGATGTCCGGGCGCTGCTGTTCGATCGCCGCCCACATGGCCTCGCCGTTGCCGGCCAGGTCGACGTCATAGCCGTGGCGGACAAAGAACTTCTTCAGCAGGGCACAAATTTCCAGGTCGTCATCGACGATCAGCAGTCTGCTCACGTTGTGGTCCACGGGCCGTGAAAAGTGCGTATCTAAAACCATTCTGCGTTGCCGGTCATTTATTTCAATCTCGTAACATTCCTGCAAGGCCGACACAAAGCGGACATCAGCCAGCAAAAGCCCTGGGGCAGGCTGTGGCCAGTTCACTCAAGGGAGTATTCCATGCCGGCCACCCACCCGACCCAAGACTTTGACAGCAACCAGTCGCTGACCCTCGACCTGCGCACCCAGGACATGTGGCGCAACGCGCTGCTCAGCTACCAGGACTCGCGCCTGGGCTTGTCCAGCGATGGTAGGCACATGCTCCTCAGCCACTACTTCGAGCGCTACAGCCCGACCAGCAACCAGTGGATGGAGTACAGCTACAAGATCCCCCTGGTCGAACTGGTGCACTGGATCATGAGCCACGGCGAGCTGCACGTGGACCGTTCTAGCAGCACGCCGCGCCCGGCCAACGATGGCTTCGGAGGCTGAACATGCGCAAACAATTGATCGTACCGCTGTTGAGCGCCTCGCTGCTGCTGGCCGGTTGCAGCCAGAACAAGGTCAGCCCCAAGGAGTACTCGGGCTTTTTGCGCAACTACGACCAGCTGAGCGAACACAAGACCGCTTCCGGCGACGCCGTGCTGCGCTGGGTCAGCCCCAAGCTGCGCATGGAGCGCTACAGCCAGGTGTACATTGCCCCGAGCCAGTTCTACCCCAAGCCTGAAGCCAGCCAACGCATCCCCGCGACCACCCTGACGGCGGTCACCGGCTATTACGACGCGGCGCTCAAGCGCGAGCTGGGCAAGGTCCTGAAGCTGGTCTCGGAGCCCGGTCCGCACACCTTGATCATCCGCCCGGCGATCACCTCGGTGGGCGCCCATACCCAGGCGCTGCACTACTATGAATACCTGCCGGTGACCCTGGTCGCCGCCGGGGTCAGCAGCGCCGTCGGTATTCGCGACCTGGACAGCGTGATCGCCACCGAGGCGGCGTTCCTCGACGGCGGCAGCCGTGCGGTGGTTGCCGAAGTGGTGCGCAAGGGCACCGGCCTGCCGCTGGAGAACGACGATCAGGTGATGACCGCCGACAACCTCAAGGTGGTCCTTGATGGCTGGGCGCGGGACTGGCGCCAGGCCGCCGAAACCCTCCAGGCGCAGAAGCGCGGCGCCGTCACAGGGCAAACAGCCAAGGCACCATGATCACGCTGACCACCATCACCAGCAGGGTGAACGGCACCCCGACCTTGACGAAATCGCCGAAGCGATACTGGCCGGGGCCGAGCACCAGGGTGTTGACCGGCGACGATACCGGGGTCATGAACGCCGCCGAGGCGGCCAGGGCGACGATCATCGCAAAGGGGTAGGGCGAGGCGCCCAGTTGCTCGGCGGTGGTCACCGCCACCGGCGCCATCAGTACCGCGGTGGCGGTGTTGGAGATGAACAGGCCGATGATCGCGGTGATGGCGAACAGGCTGGCGAGGATCACATAGGGCCCGGCGCTGCCGAGCATCTGCACCAGGCCGTGCACGGCCAGGGCGATGCCGCCGGTTTTCTGCAGGGCCAGGGCGAACGGCAGCATGCCGACGATCAGCACCAGGCTCTGCCAGTGGATGGCGCGGTAGGCGCTGTTCATGTCGATGCAACGCCCGGCGCCCATCAGCAGGCAGCCGATCAGCGCGGCAATCACGTTGGGCACCACGCCGCTGACCATCAGCCCGACCATCACCGCCAGGCTGATCAGCGCATAGGGCGCGCGGTTGCCGGCCGGGGCGACGTTGTCGATTTCCGCTGGCAGGCTCAGTACCAGGAAGTCCCGCGGCTGGGTCTGCAACTGGCGAATGGCTTTCCAGGTGCCAATCACCAGCAGGGTATCGCCAAGCTTGAGTTTTTCTTCCACCAGTTGATCTTCGATGGCGTTCTGGTCGCGGCGCAGGCCGACCACGTTGAGGCCCCAGCGGCTGCGGAAGGTCAGCTCCAGCAGGCTCTTGCCGATCAATTGCGAGCCTGGCGGCACCGCCACTTCGGCCATGCCCACTTCCTGGGACTGGTCGATGAAGTAGGCAGCCTTGAAGTGCAGCGGTTCCAGCTGCATGCTCTGGCACAGGCGGCGCAGGTCGTCCTTGGGCGCGAACAGGTCGAGCAGCAACACGTCGCCTTCGTGCACCGTGGTGCTCGAATCGGGGCTGAGCACGCGGGTGGTGAACTTGTGCTGGCGCTCGATGCCGACCACGCTGGCGCCGTGTTCGGTGCGCAGTTTCAGTTCGCTCAGGCTGTGGCCGATCAAGGGCGAACCGGGGCGCACGCGCAGGCGCCGTTCGCGGCCGGCGAGCTTGTAGTCGATGATCAGGTCGAGCAGGGTGCGGCGGGTTTGCGCGCTGCCGTCCTTGCGCACTTCACCGCCCAGCCAGTGGCGGGTCAGGAGCATGTAGCCAACCCCCAGCAACAGCACCACCAGGCCGAACGGGGTAAAGCTGAAGAAGCTGAAACCGCTTTCGCCGTGGCGCACCAGCTCACTGTGCACCACCACGTTGGGCGGGGTTGCCACCAGGCTGAGCATGCCACTGATCAAGCCGGCGAAGGCCAGCGGCATCATCAGCCGGCTGGGCGAGACCTGCATGCGCGCGGCAATGCTCAACACCACCGGAATGAAGATCGCCACCACCCCGGTGGAGCTCATCACCGAGCCCAGGCCGGCGACGCAGACCATCAGCAAGACAATCAGCCGCGCTTCGCTGTTGCCGGCGCGGTCGGCCATCCACTCGCCGATGCGGTAGGCGATGCCGGTGCGCACCAGGCCTTCGCCGATCACGAACAGGGCGGCGATCAGCACCACGTTGGGGTCGCTGAAACCGGCCAGGGCCTCCTGCACGCTGATGATCCCCAGCAGCGGCAGGGCGACGATCACCAGCAGGGCGACCACGTCCATGCGTGGCCGGTTGGCGATGAACAGGGCCACGGCGCTGAACAGCAGGCCGAGTACCCAGAGCAGATCGTGGTTCATGCAGTCATCCTGATACCTGAAGGCTGCAAGTCTGGCAGAAAATCAGCGCCAGTTCGTTGATGTGCTGCAGCGTGCGGGGCATTGCCGCGGATCGGTGGTAGAGTGGCCGGCGATTTTTGCCCATTCAAGGAAGAACGTTTTGGACCACAACACCAGCAACTGGAAGGGCACCGCCGTGGCCCTCGGTTTCATTGGCTGCATCACGCTGATCGGCTACATCATCCACTACACCTCGACGATCAATGTCTTTCTGATCTGGGATTTCAAGGCCTACTCCTACATCGCCATCTGCTTCAGCCTGGTGGCCCTGGCGTTGCTGGGCACGTTTTTGCTCAATCACCACAACATCGACACCAACGTCTTCGGCGGCCTGCTGGTGTTGGCGATAGCGGGTATCTCGCAGATGATCTTCGGCGTCGAGCCCTCGGTGATCATGTGCCTGGCCGGGCTGTACGTGGCGGGGGTGATAGGGCTGATGAACGGCATGGCCATCAAGCGTGAAGTCGAAGCAGACGAGGACGCCGACGAGGCTTTGTAAGTTAGCCGGTGCCTGCCTGCTGGCGCAGCACCCTGAGGTCGCGGCTGTCGATCACATAGGTGCGCGCCAGCCAGTCGCCGGGCCGCTGGCAATGGCGCGACTCGGCGCACAGCCAGATGACGATCAGGCCAAAGGCGGCCTCGAACGGCCGGGTGATGCCGCGCACCAGCGCCTGCAACAGGTTCGGCGGCTGGCCGGCGCGGTTGATCACCATCAGCCCCAGCAGCAGCTTGCCCGGGGTTCGCCCGCGCATCAGGTATTCAAATACCGGGAAGTACAGCAGCTGCATCAGCAGCATGCCGTCTTCGCCACGGCCATAGCCGAGCACGGCCAGCACAAACCAGGCGCCAAGGGCGAGCAGGGTATCGAGCAGCCAGGCGCCGATGCGGCGGATGATCAGGGTGGTGCGGGAGACGTGCATGGTGATGGCGCTGATCCTTGCGAGGTGGGGCGATGGTCGCATTCCTGGCGCTTTAACGCACGGCCTGGATTGGCAGCAACCCCCTGATGCGCTCACAATTCTTGCGCCAATGGATTAACACTTATAGCCAAGGAGTATTTGCTTATTGTCGCCGGTGCTTTAACCATGTGGATTGGATCCACAGCAGGGATGCGACTCAATGGCCAGGCATATTGTCATTGTGGGTGGCGGCGTCGGCGGTACGATGCTGGCCAATCAACTGGTAAGCAAGCTCTACCCGGAAGTGCTCAGTGAGCAGGTGCGCGTGACCCTGCTGTCCAATTCCCCCGACCATTACTACAAGCCCGCGTTCATGTACGTGGCCTTCAACCAGTTCTTCGAGAACGAGCTCAAGCGCCCGCAGCGCTCGTTGCTGCGCCCGGAAATCGACTTCCAGGTGCAGGAAGTCACCCACTTCGATTTCGCCAGGCAGACCCTGCACACCCGCTCAGGCAAGCGCTACGGCTATGACTTTCTGGTGATCGCCACCGGCTGCGTGCCCGCCCCGGAGCGTATCGAGGGCCTGCAGGAGGCCGGTGACCACTTCTACCAGTACGAGCCGGCGCGGCAACTGGCGCGGCGCCTGGCGAGCATCGAGAAGGGGCGGATTTTCATCACCGTGTCGTTTCCGCAAACCCCCAACGTGCCGCACCAATGCGGCATCGCTCCGGTGGAAACCACCCTGATGCTCGACGACTACCTGCGCCAGCGCGGGGTGCGCGACAAGGTCGAGATCATCTACACCTACCCGAGCACCGCGCAGCTGCTGCGCAATTGCCTGTTCTTGCAGCGGCCCACCGGCGAGATCCTGCCGGGCATTTTCGAGCAGAAGAACATCCGCTTCCAGCGCGGCTTCACCCTCAGCAAGGTCGATCCCGCACAGCGCATTGCCTACTCCGAAGAGGGCGACGCGCAGCCGTTCGACATTCTCATGGCCACGCCGCCAATCCGCGCGGTGGATGCCGTGTTGCACAGCGGCGCCTCGCGCGCGCCGAACAACGAAGGCTGGCTGCCGACCAACCACGAAACCCTGCAGGTCTATGGCCTGGACGGCGTGTATGTGATCGGCGACAGCGTCGACCTGCCGATCAGCAAGGCCGGCGGCGCCTGCCATAACCAGGCACCGGTAATCGCCAACAACATCGCCGGCGAAATCCGCCTGGGCAGCACCTGCGCGGTGTACGACGGCAAGGTCCAGGCTGCGGCGCAGATGGGCCTGGGGATGGGCATGCCGCTGTGCTACGACTACCTTCACGACGTGCTGCCGACGCCGCCGACCAAGCTTGGCAGCCTGCTGCGCAATGGATTCAACCGCGGCCTGTACTGGGCCGTAGCCCGTGGAATGCTTTGACCCGATAACGGGAGGAGCCGAGTGTCATGGATGCTATCGATTCACCCGCCGTAGTGAGCGCCAACCCGGGCCTGGACGCCCTGCTGCGCAAACTCCAGCCGCTGCTCGACAGCGGCCGCCTGGACAACGTCGTCGACCTGCTGTCACTGAGCGCCGACCTTGTCGACCTGCTCGATGCGGCCATGGTCGAGAAACTCTCGGGGCTGTTCGAGGAGGCCACGGCCCTGAGCTGGAACCTGGGCAATGCCTTGCGCATGGCCTCGGCGCAAACCCGCAACCAACCCACCCCCAGCCTGTATGGCCTGCTGTTGCTGCTACGAGACCCGCACACCCGTCGAGGGCTTGCCCTGGTACTCAGAGTATTGAATGTCATTGGACGACAGGATTGATCGCACGGAGCTAGAGGACCACCGTCATGCTCGAACCGCGTAAACGCACCACCGCACCCGGCGCCAACAGTGCCTGGGACCCCAAAAGCTACCTGCAGTTTGCCCACCTGCGCGAACGCCCGGTGCTGGAATTGCTCGACCACCTGCACCTGGACTCACCCGAATGCATCTATGACCTGGGCTGCGGCACCGGCATCGCCACGCGCCTGCTCGCCGAGCGCTGGCCACGGGCCGAGCTGTTCGGCGTCGACTGTTCGGTCGAGATGCTCCAGGAGGCGCTGGCACTGCCGATCAGCGTCAACTGGCTGCATGTCGATGTCAGCCAGTGGCAGGCGCAAAAACCGGCCAACCTGCTGTTTGCCGCCGCCGTGCTGCACTTTATCGAAGACCACGAAAGCCTGTTGCCGCGCTTGCTCGGGCAGTTGCAGGCGGGCGGCTGCCTGGCGGCGCACATGCCCAACTGGCGCGATGCGCCCTGGTACCAGTTGATGCTGCGCGCCCTCAGCGAGCCCGGGCCCAGTGGCCGGCCGTTAGGGACTCTGGAGCTGCGCAAGTTCATGGCCGCGCGCAATGTGCTGACGCTGGACAGCTACTATCGCTTGCTGGCGCCGCTGACTCGCGAGCTGGACATCTGGGAGACCGAGCACCTGCAGGTGGTCGAGGGCAATTCGCCGATCTTCGACTGGGTCAAGGTCTCGGCCCTGCGCCCGGTGCTCACTGCCCTGGACGAGGTCGAACGCCAGGCCTTTCTCGACAAGTACCTGAAGCTGTTGCACGCGCATTACCCGCAGGAGGACGACGGCCGCACGCTGTTCCCGTTCAAGCGCACCTTTATTGTCGCCACCCTGTGAATTTGCCCGGCCTCAACGCCGGGCGATGTCGTAGGGCAGCAGCACCACGTCCAGGGTCACGTCCACCGGCAGCGAGACGATAAAGGCCGCCGGGCAGACCAGGGTTGGCCAGCAGTACTGCAGGTAGGTCGGGGCGAACAGCATCGCCACATTCGAGCGGCTGCCCATGAAGGCGCCATCGGAGGGGCGCTCGGAGTAGTAGCCCGAGCCCCGGCCCATGATCGAGCCGCAGGCAGAGAGGGCGAGGGTGCTGCTGAGCAGCAGGCAGGCGAGGGTTCTGATGGTGCGCTTCCTTGGCAGATGAAACCGCGGCTTTATGCACGCGGGTTGTCTCTTTGACGCCCGGGCAATGCTACAGTCACGTCTTTTTTCTGACGAGGATGAGTCATGCGGGTAGTAATGGCGATGGTCGCTGCAGCGTTGTTGGCCGGGTGTGCGTCTTCGGCCATGGAGGCGGCGCGCGGCCAGGCGCCGACCAAGGCCTTCACCTCGACCAAGGCGGCGGATGTGGTTGCCCAGTGCATCCAGTTCGGCTGGCAGGACGAGGACGTCTTCGGGGTCGATGCCAGCGGCTACCTCGAGCCTGGCAAGCAAGGCGGCTTCACCGTCTACACCCGTGAGGCGGAGTCCTTTGCCGACATCAAGGCCCAGGGCGCCAGCACTGCGGTCAGTTACTACGCCAAGCACAACGACAACGTCGCCCTGCGGCGCATGGCGGCCCTGGCCACCTGCCTGTAAAGCGGCCTAGCGCGGCATGTACCTGAGCTGCCAGCGCCGCGGGATCTTCAGCGAGATCACGCCCAGCGCGGCGGCCAGCAGGGCGCTGAACAGCAGTGCGGCCAGATCGAAGGCCTGCTCCAGCAGCACCCCGAGCACGGCGCCGACGAACATCCCGGTCCACGGAATCAACTGCACCCGCCAGCCTTGCCGGCGCTCGCCCAGCAGCGCCCGGCCCAGGCCCCGGCCAAAGCGCGAGAGCGCGCCGGTGACATAGGTGAGGCCGATCGGCAGGCCGTTCACCTCTTCAACCACCGCGTTGATCATGCCCATGGCGGTGACGGCCGAGACCAGTGCCGGCAGTTGCAGGGTGCTCGGCAGCAACGCCGCCAACCCCAGCAGCGCGGCGATGATCAGCAGCAGCGGGCACGGGCGGCGGCCGCTCAGGCGCGCGATCACCACGCCCAGGGCATTGCCGACGACAAAGGCCAGCAGCACCGCGCCAATGCGCAGGATCGGCGCCAGCTCACCGGCACCCAGCGATACCGCCAGGCGCGTGGTGTTGCCGCTCATGAACGAGACGAAATCGCCGGTGGCGATGAAGCCGATGGCGTCGGTCATGCCGGCCAGCACCGACAGCGCGGCGACAAAATACAAGCCGACCCTGCCGCGCAGGCGCGCGACCCGGGCAGAAGTGGAGGTGGAACCTGGCAGCATCCTTGGCGCTCCCGATAAGCGATGAGTGGGCTTAGGGTTTTTCTGTCAGCCGTGCTTCGAGCCCGGCGATATGCGCCTGCAGGCGCTCGTGCTCGCAGCGCTCGGCGCTGATGTCCTCGAACACGCTGATCAGGTGCTCCGGCGCACCATCCCGGCGGCGCTGCAGCGAGGTGCGCGCGCGCACCCAGAGGTACTCGCCGTTTTTGCGGCGCACGCGTTTTTCCACCTCGTAGCGCTCGCTCTGGCCCGCGAGCATGGCCTGCAGCAACTGCAGGTTGGCGGCCAGGTCATCGGGGTGGGTGATCTGCTGGAAGGTCATGCCGTAGAGTTCTTCGGCGCGGTAGCCGAGCAGCTCGCAGAGGCTGTTGTTGACCCGCTGCCAGCTGCCGTCGGGGTCGATGTAGGCGAGGGCGCCCCAGGCCAGTTCAAAGATCGCCCGGAAGCGCTCTTCACTGTTGCGCAGTTCTTCTTCGGCGACCTTGCGCTCGGTGTTGTCCATGCTGATGCCGACCATCTTCACCGAACGCCCGGCACTGTCGCGCAGCACCGTGGCCCGGGAAGCAATCCAGCGCACCTCGCCGTCGGGGCGGGTGATGCGAAAATCGCATTCGCAGCCACTGCCGTCGGCCACCGCCTGGGCGTACATGGCCTGCATGTGCTCGACGTCTTCGGCCGGCAGGTGGGCCCAGAAGTCTTCGTTGCGATGCACCGGCCAGCCATAGACCTGCTCGACGTTGGGCGAGTAGGTAACTTCGTCGCTGATCAGGTTCCATTCCCAGGTGACGATGCGCGCACCTTCCTGGGCCAGCTTCATGCGCGTTTCGCTTTCCATGATCTGGGCGGTGTAGCGCCGGCGCAGGTCGGTCATCGGCAGCTCGACCACCTGCGGCTGCTGGATGTTCTGCAGGGCTTCTTCGCCGTAGCGCAGCCAGATCCAGTTAACCTTGAGAAAATCGGCCAGCTTGCGCAGGTTGTCGTAGTCGATTTCGCCGCCACGGGTCCATTTGTGTACCGCCGTGCGCGAGATCCCCAGGGCCGTGCCGACGGCTTGCAACGTCAGCTTGTGATGCTCGAGCAGTTCCTTGAGGCGAAAGGCGAAACTGTTTTCCATCATCGGCAGGGTGTCCTGATCGGGGGCCAAGAGCCTGCCAGTATACCTGTGGGGCAGCTTCAAGCTTCAAGCTTCGAGCTGCAAGAGGAGCCTGAGCGTACCTGTCTTGCAGCTTGAGGCTTGAGGCTTGAAGCTTGATGCCTACAGATCCAGCACCAAGCGTGCCGAGCGGGCCCGCGAGACACAGAGCATCATGCTCTGCTGCGCGGCTTTTTCGTCATCGCTCAGGTATTGGTCAAAGTGCTCGGCCTCGCCTTCAAGGATCGCCGTCTCGCAGGTGCCGCACACGCCTTCGCGGCACAGGCATTCGACCTTGGCGGCCTTGGACTTCTCGATGGCCTGGAGGATGGTCATGCCTTCCTCGACCTGCAGCTCGGTGCCGGAACGGGCCAGCACCACGGTGAAGGCGGCGCCGGTGACCGGGGCGGCGGCAAACTGCTCCCAGTGCACGCGCTGCTCGCCGATGCCGGCCTTGGCGGCGGTGGCGATCACTGCATCGATCAGCGGCTTGGGCCCGCACACATACAGGTGGGCATCGTCAGCCAGGCCGGCGCACAGCGCGGCGAGGTCGAGCTTGCGCTCGAGGCTGTCGATGTAGAAACGGGTGTTGCCGGCATGCGGGCCGCTTTCCAGTTGCTGCTGGAACGCACCGTGCTCCGGGGCGCGGAAGGCGTAGTGCAGCTCGTAATCAGTGGCGCCACCTTCCAGCTCGTGCAACTGGGCCAGGAACGGCGTGATACCGATGCCGCCGGCAATCAGCACATGGCGCCCGGCGCTGGGGTCGAGGGCGAACAGGTTGTTCGGCGAGGAGATGGTCAGGCGGCTGCCAACCTGCACCTGCTGGTGCATGAACGCCGAACCGCCCTTGGACTGCTCTTCAAGGCGCACGCCGATCTGGTAGCTGCGGGTGTCGCGCGGATCGCTCATCAGCGAATAGGCGTTGCTGAACTGGCTGCCATCGGCGCCCTGCATCTGCACGATGACATGGCTGCCGCCGGTGAAGGCGGGCATCGGCGCGCCGTCTTCGCGGGCCAGGGTGAAGCGCTTGATCAGCGGCGTTGCCTGTTCGACTTCGGTTACCTGCACGCTGAACATTTCATACTTGTTGGCCATGTTTCACCTCGACTGCAACAGCACGCGGCAGGCCCTGCCGCGTGTCGGAACCTGTGCTCAGACCGCCAGGCACAGGTATTTGATTTCCAGATAATCCTCGATGCCGTACTTGGAGCCTTCACGGCCCAGGCCCGATTGCTTGATGCCACCGAACGGCGCGACCTCGTTGGAGATCAGCCCGGTGTTGACCCCGACCATGCCGTACTCCAGCTGCTCGGCGACCTTGAACACCCGGGCGATATCGCGGCTGTAGAAGTAGGCGGCGAGGCCGTACTGGGTGGCGTTGGCCAGGGCAATGACCTGCTCGTCGCTGCTAAAGCGCACCAGCGCCGCCACCGGGCCGAAGATTTCTTCTTCGAGCAGCTCCATGCCCGGGCCAATATTGGCCAGCACGGTGGGTTCGAAGAAGTTGCCGCCCAGGGCATGGGCCTTGCCGCCGAGCACCAGCTCGGCGCCTTTGCCGAGCGCGTCGTCGATCAGGCTGCGCACCTTGGCCACCGCCTTGTCGCTGATCAGCGGGCCGATCTGGCTGCCGGCGGCGCTGCCATGGCCGACTTCCAGGGCGCGTACGCGTTCGACGAAGCGCTGGGCAAACTGCTCATACACACTGTCGTGCACGTAGAAGCGGTTGACGCACACGCAGGTCTGCCCGGCGTTGCGGTACTTGGCGACGATGGCGCCTTCGACCGCCGCGTCGATGTCGGCATCGGCGAAGACAATGAACGGCGCGTTGCCGCCCAGTTCCAGGCTGACTTTCTTGATGGTCTCGGCGCACTGGCCCATCAGCAGGCGGCCGATAGGCGTCGAGCCGGTAAAGCTCAGCTTGCGCACGCTCGGGTGGCCGGTGAACTGCGCGCCAATCGCCGGGGCATCGCCGGTGACCACGCTGAACACCCCGGCCGGCACCCCGGCGCGCTCGGCAAGCTCGGCCAGGGCCAGGGCGCAGAACGGTGTTTCGTTGGCCGGCTTGACCACCATGGTGCAGCCAGCGGCCAGGGCCGGGGCGACCTTGCGGGTGATCATCGCCGCCGGGAAGTTCCACGGGGTGATGGCGGTGCACACGCCGATGCCTTGCTTGATCACCAGCAGGCGTTTGTCGTTGGACGGGCTGGGGATCACGTCGCCATAGACGCGCTTGCCTTCTTCGGCGAACCATTCGACGAAGGAGGCGGCGTAGCGGATTTCACCCAGGGCTTCGTGCAGCGGCTTGCCCTGTTCGAAGGTCATCAGCCGGGCGAGGTCCTGTTCGTGCTCGAGCAGCAGTTCGAACCAGCGACGCAGCACCTGGGCGCGTTCCTTGGCGGTGCGCCCGCGCCAGTCGGCCAGGGCCGCCTCGGCGGCTTCGATGGCGCGCAGCGCTTCGTTGCCGGCCATCAGCGGCACGCTGCCGAGCAGCTCGCCGGTGGCCGGGTCGGTTACTGGCAGGCTGCGCCGGTCATCGGCGTCGCACCAGCGCCCGGCAATGTAGGCCTGCTGGCGGAACAGCTTGTTGTCATTGAGTTTCACGCAAGGCACTCCGAAGCGCGCCGCAGGCGGTCAGGCCTGCGGCGGGCGGTATCAGTCGTTGAGGTGGGCGACGGCGATCAGGTTGTGGAAGTGAGCAATGCCGTGCTCGCTCATGCCGCTGCGCTCGCGGTCGGCCATGATCCGGCCCTGGCCACGGTAACCGCGCGACTTGAGGCCTTTCTGCACGCTCTCGACCAGGCGCAGGTCTTCGGGGCGGAACACTTCGCGGTACCAGTCGATGAGCTTTTGCTGCTCTTCGCTGATGTCCTTGTTGAGGAAATAGATGTCGTAGTGCTGCAGGGTGGTTTCGGCATCGACCGGAAACTCGTAGATCACGGTCATGAAGTTGGCTCCCGGCGGTACGTTGAACATGGTGCACGGCCAGGCCCAGAAACCTGCGAAGGAGGGGTCCTTGACGCTTTCGTCGAACTTGAACGACTGCTCCGAAGGTTTCGCCAGGCCGTACTGCAGGGTCCAGTTGCCATGCATACTGTGGCTGTACTGGCCGACGTCGACCGAATCGGAGAAGCCTGGGTGGGCGGGGGCGCAGTGGTAGCACTCGAGGTAGTTGTCGACGATCGACTTCCAGTTGGCCGGGGTGTCGCTGACAAAGCGCGCGGCCAGGTGCAGGTCGTCGATCACGCCGCAGGCTTCACGCATGCGCGCTTGCAGGCCGGGCAACTGGTCTTCGACCGAACCCGCTTGCATGTCCATGTTGATGAAGATGAAGCCTGCGTATTCTTCGACGCGTAGCTGCACCAGGGTCGAGTTCTCTTTGTCGAAGTTGACCACGTTGTCGCAGTTGCGGGCGTGGGCCAGGTCGCCGTCGAGCTTGAAGGTCCAGGCGTGGTACGGGCAGGTGATGACGTTCTTGGCCTTGCCGCTGCCGCTGAGCAACTGGTGGCCACGGTGCGGGCAGACGTTGTAGAAGGCGCGCAGGATGCTGTCGCGACCGCGCACGACGATGATGCTTTCGCCGATCACTTCACGGGTGATGTAGGCGTTGTTCTCGGCCACTTCACTGCGGTGGCCGACGCAGATCCAGCTGCGGGCGAAGATGTTTTCTTTCTCGTGCTCGAACACCGCGGCCTGGGTGTAGAAGCTCGCAGGGATGGTGAACGCCTCTTCGGCGTTGGCGCAAAAATCGGCGGGCAGGCGTTTGAAGTCATTCATGATCGGGGTCTCACAAGCACGGTTTTTAGTTATTGGTTAACGCGTATCTATCAGTTAACAAATCAGGCAAAAAAATTTACTGCTGTTGTGGGAGCGGGCCCGCTCCCACAGGTGTGTGATCAGTGCACTGCGGCGGCGCTGCGCGGGGCTTTTTGCGCCGGTTCTTCACCGGCCATGCGCGCCGCTTCTTCCTCGATGCGGTAGGCCGGGACCTGGCCGTAGTCTTCGATCATCCATTTGAAGAAGCCGTAGATCTTCACCAGCAGGATCACCATGAACGGGATGGCGGTGAGCACCACGGCGGTTTTCATGGTCGACAACGAGGCCTTGGCGAACAGCATGGCCAGCGGCACCAGGGTCAGCACCACGCACCAGAACAGGCGGTGGGTCGGCGTCGGGTCGTCGCCTTCGCGCAGGTTGCGGGTGCTGGTGGCGGCCACGGCATAGGCGGCGGCGTCCATGTGCGAGGCGCAGAAGATCGCCATGATGAACAGGTACACGCCGAGGAACACCTGGCCCCACGGCAAGGCCAGCAGCAGGTGGGTGACCGCCGATTCGCCGCCTTGTTCGCTGAGCATCTTCGGTACGTCGACGGCGCCGGTGATGAACTGGTGCATGCTGTAGCTTTCCAGCGCGCCGAAGAAGAACCAGCAACCGAAGCTGCCACCGAGCAGCAGGGCCATGACCACTTCCTTGATCTGCCGGCCGCGCGATACGCGGGTCACGAACATGGCCACGCCCGGCGCGTAGGACACCCACCAGAGCCAGTAGAACACCGTCCAGTTGCGGGTAAAGGCACCATCGCCGGCCGGGTCGGTGAACAGGCTCATGTGCACGTAGTTCTGGATCATCAGGCCAATCGAGTTGGCGGTGTTGTTGATGGTGAACTGGGTCGGGCCGACCAGCAGCACCACCAGGGCAAACACCAGGGCGCCGATACAGACCATCTTGCTCAGGCGCTGCAGGCCGCCATCGATACCGATGTAGGAGCTGAGCGAGAACATCACCGCCACCGCACCGATCACCAGCAGTTGCACGGTGAAGGTGTCCGGGGTGCCAGCCAGGTCATGCAGGCCGCGGGTCAGGGTCGAGGCAGTGAGCGCCAGCGACACGGTCAGCGCGCCCATCATGGTCAGCAAAAAGATCAGGTCGACGCTGCGCCCGACCGGGCCGGTGGCCTTGAAGCCGGTCACCGCTTCAACGATCGAGGCCAGGTTCAGGCCGCTCTTCTTGCGTACATGAAAGTGATAGGCCATGGCCAGCGAGGCCAGGGCATAGATCGACCAGGCGCTGACGCCCCAGTGGAAGAACGAGTAGCTGATGCTGTACTCGAGCGCCTTGGGGGTAGCGGCGGCGATGTTCAGGCCCGGGGTCTGGTAGTAGTAGGCCCATTCCATCACGCCCCAGTACAGGGTCGAGGAACCCATGCCGGCGCAGATGAACATGAACACCCAGGTGGCGGTGGCGTACTCGGGTTTGCCACTGCCCAGACGGATGTTGCCGTACTTGCTGAAGGCCAGGTACAGCACCGCCAGCGAGCTGCCGAACACCAGCACCTGAACACTGGTGCCGAAGGTCCGGGTCGACAGTTCGAACAACTGGTTGGCCGCGTGCTCGGCTTCGCCCGGGAAGGCTGCAAGGCCGATGACAGTGAGCAGCACGGCAATCAAACTCACGGTAATCAGGAACACATCTATCTTTTTATTTTTGTGCGACATCATCGTCTCCTGGACGTTGGCGTTCTTAGCTATACCCGGCAGGCAATCCGGGGGTGTTGCGGCAGCACTCCCTGCTTCTATGTTAACTAATGGTTAACGTGAATCTTTTGGTTAACAGATTCTGCAGATAATCCGCTTCACCCGCAAGAGCCAAGGGGCCGTTTTGTCAGACAATTCTGACAATCGGCCCCTGGTCCTCAACCTTCGATCAGCGCGCTGATGGCTTCGCCGACTTGCTGGGTCGACTTCTGCCCGCCCATGTCGCGGGTGGTGTCGCCGGCGGCAATGACCTGCTCGATGGCCTTGAGGATGTCGTCGTGGGCGGCGCGGTAGCGCGGGTTGGCGCCGTCGTTGCCAAGGAACTCGAGCATCAGCGCGCCCGACCAGATCATCGCGATCGGGTTGGCGATGTTCTTGCCGTAGATGTCCGGGGCCGAACCGTGCACCGGCTCGAACAGCGACGGGAATTTGCGCTCGGGGTTGAGGTTGGCCGATGGCGCGATGCCGATGGTGCCGGCGCAGGCCGGGCCGAGGTCGGAGAGGATGTCGCCGAACAGGTTCGAGGCCACCACCACGTCGAAGCGATCCGGCTGCAGCACGAAGCGGGCGCAGAGGATATCAATGTGCTGCTTGTCCCAGGTGATGTCCGGATAATTGGCAGCCATGGCTGCGGTGCGCTCGTCCCAGTAGGGCATGCTCACGGCCATGCCGTTGGACTTGGTCGCCGAGGTCACGTGCTTGCGCTCGCGGGTTTGTGCCACCTCGAAGGCGTACTTGAGGATACGGTCGACACCACGGCGGGTGAACACCGACTCCTGCAGCACGAACTCGTTGTCAGTGCCTTCGAACATGCGCCCGCCCAGGGACGAGTATTCGCCTTCGGTGTTCTCGCGGATCACCACGAAATCGATATCGCCCGGCTCACGGCCAGCCAGCGGGCAGGGCACGCCAGGGAACAGGCGCACCGGGCGGATGTTCACGTACTGGTCGAAGTCGCGGCGAAACTTCAGCAGCGAGCCCCACAGCGAGATGTGGTCCGGGACTTTGTCGGGCCAGCCCACTGCACCGAAATACAGGGCGTCGAAATCCTTGAGCTGCTCGAACCAGTCGTCCGGCATCATCTTGCCGTGGGCCAGGTAGTAGTCGCAGCTGGCCCATTCGAAGAACTCGAAGCTGATGTCCAGGCCATGCTTGCGCGCGGCGGCTTCGACCACGCGGATGCCTTCGGGGAGGACTTCGTTGCCGATGCCGTCACCGGGAATTGCGGCGATTCTGAAAGTCTTGCTCATGAGGGGCGCACTCGTTGTCTAGGGAACAGGTGCGCTCATGCTATAAGGGCAGGATTCAGAGATAATCTCGTGATTCATGGATTCTTAGTGCACGCATCGTGAATAATCTTCCCAGCCTCGACGACCTCAATATCTTCCTTCAGGTGGCCAAGCGTGCCAGCTTCGCGGCGGTGGCCGAAGAGCTCGGCATGTCGGCCGCGTTCATCAGCAAGCGCATCCGCGTGCTTGAGCAAACCCTTGAAGTGCGCCTGCTGCACCGCACCACCCGGCGGGTGACAGTGAGCGAGGAGGGCGAGCGGGTGTACCAGTGGGCGCAGCAGATTTTCGATGCGGTGCAGCGCATGGGCGACGACATCAGCGCCCAGCACCGCGAGCCGGTGGGCCAGCTGCGGATTGCCAGCAGCCTGGGCCTGGGCCGGCGTTTCGTCGCCCCGGCGCTGTCGGAACTGGCCGAGCGCTACCCGCGCCTGGATGTACGCCTGGACGTGCATGACCGCCTGGTGGACCTGATCGAAGAGGGCGTCGACCTGGACATCCGCGTCGGCAATGCCATCGCCCCCAACCTGATTGCCAAGCCGCTGGCCCGAAACCGCCGGGTGCTCTGTGCCTCGCCGGCCTACCTGGCCCGGCGCGGCACGCCCGGGGTGCTGGCCGAGCTGGCCAGCCATGATTGCCTGGTAATCAAAGAGCGCGACCACCCGTTTGGTGTCTGGCAGCTGCAAGGGCCCAATGGCGAGGAGAGCGTGCGGGTGACCGGCAGCCTGTCGAGCAATCACGGCGAAGTGGCGCACCAGTGGTGCCTGGATGGCCGCGGGATTTTGCTGCGCTCGTGGTGGGATGTGCACGACAGCCTGGCCGACGGGCGCCTGGTGCAGGTGCTGGCGGAGTATCACCAGCCGGCGGACATCTGGGCGGTGTACACCTCGCCCTTGGCCAGCTCGGCCAAGGTGCGGGTGGCGGTGGAGTTTTTTCGCCAGTACTTTGCCGAGCGCTATAGCTTGCCTGAGCTAGGTTGACAGGGCCTGCCTCATCGCTGGCAAGGCCAGCTCCCACAGGTCCGGTGTACACAGGCCCATTGTGGGAGCCGGCCTTGCCGGCGATGGGCTGCACAGCAGCCCCGGTTCACTTCAGAACGTGTAGTCCAGCGTCGCAAAATACGACCGCGGCTGCCCCATCAACCACTGCTCGCCGCTATGCGCGGTGGCCGCATAACGCCGGTCCAGCAGGTTATTCAACTGCAAGCCCAGGCGCACATCCGGCAGCACCTGCCAGCCCAGGTTGGCATCGACCACGGTAAAGCCCGGCACGCTCTGGGAGTTGGCGGTGTTGGCATAGCGCTCATCGACATAACGCAGGCCCAGGCCGGCATCGACGTCGTCGCCAAAGCCCTTGCTGACCCACAGGTTGGCGGTGCGCCGTGGCACGTTGCTTGGGCGGTTGCCGGCGCGGGAAACGCTCTGGCCGTTCACTACCTGGTCGAAGTCGTCGTATTTGGCGCGTACCACCGAGGCGTTGGCCGAAACATGCCACTGGTTGGCCAGGGCCAGTTCCAGGGTCGCTTCCAGGCCATCGGAGGTCTGCTGGCCGGCCTGTTCTTTCTGGTGGGTGTCGGGGTTGTCGACCAGCAGCTTCTTCTTGACGATGTGATAGGCCGCCAGGGTCCACTCGCCTCGGCCATCCCAGAACAGCTGCTTGAGGCCGAACTCGGTCTGCTTGGCTTCGGTCAGGTCGAACTGCTGCTGGGTCGGGCTCAGGGTCACCAGGTCGCTGACGCCATCCTCGCTGGTGGAGTACTGGCCGTACAGGCTCAGTTGCTCATTCACCGCGAACACCAGGCCGGCGCGCCAGTTACCACCATTGAGGCTGCGGTCGCTGCGGGTGTCGTTGACCAGGTTGTTGCGGTCAATGTGGTTCTGGTCGCGACGAATGCCGGTGACCAGCGACCAGCGCTCCGACAACTGGGTGCGGTTCTCGGCGAACACGGCGAAGGTGCGGGTGGTGCTGTCGGTTTGCGCGCGGGTCGGGCTGGCGCTGTGGAAGTAGCCCGGCGCCGGCTGCCACGGGTCGATGAAATCGCCGCCGATGTCGTTGTACGGTGAGTTGCTGTCGATGCCGAAACGAATGCGGTTGTACTCGGCGCCGACCACGGTCTTGCTGGCCAGGCCAAACAGCGAGTGGTCGAAAGTGAAGCTCTGGCGATCGCCGAGCTGTTCCTGGTCGTGCTTGATCTCCAGGTAGCTGCCGCGCTCAAGCTGGCCAACGCCGCTGTTCCAGCTGTAGTCCTCGGCGTTGCGCCAGTGCCGGCGGCTTTTGAGGTAGTACAGCTGGTTGTTGGCGCTGATCGAGTCGCTGATGCTCCAGTCGGTGTTAAAGCGCGTCCACTCGTCGTGGTAGTGCTGGGCCGAATCCTTGAGGTTGTAGTTCTTCTTGCTCAGGCTGTCGCGGTAGTGGCCGTCGATCAGCGGCGTGCCGAAGTAGTTCATCGGTTCGGCGTCGCCGCGCTCGTGGGCCAGGGTGAAGCTCAGGTCGTCGCTGGCATCGAAGCGCAGGGCGGCGCTCATGGCCAGGTTCTTCGAGTCGCCACGGTC
This sequence comes from Pseudomonas sp. B21-009, assembly GCF_024749345.1. Classification (NCBI taxonomy): domain Bacteria; kingdom Pseudomonadati; phylum Pseudomonadota; class Gammaproteobacteria; order Pseudomonadales; family Pseudomonadaceae; genus Pseudomonas; species Pseudomonas sp. B21-009. Next base: position 2,265,971 of record NZ_CP087199.1, read on the forward strand.
GATCCAGCCGTTGCTTTGCTGGCGGTTGAGGGTCATCCGGTAGCTCAGCCGCTCGCTCAGCGAACCGCCGCTGTCCAGGCCCAGTTGCTGGCGGTCGTACGAGCCGTAGCCCAGGCGCAGGTGGTTGCGGATCTCGCCGGCAAAGGGTTTTTTCGGGATCACGTTGATCACCGCACCCGTGGCGCCTTCGCCGTACAGCACCGAGGCCGGGCCGCGGATCACGTCGATGCGCTCGATCATCCACGGGTCGACCGGAAAGCTCTGGGTGCCGGCGCCGGTGTACATCCGCGCGCCGTCGAACAGGGTCATCACCGAACCGTGGCCACTGAAGCCACGGGCCGACAGCGCCGTGTTGCCGTTGCCCGGGGTGGCCACCGAGGTGATGCCCGGCGAGCGGGTCACGGCATCCTGCACGGTGAGGTTGTTGCGCCCGTCGATGGCTTCGCTGCCCAGGCTGCTGGTGCTGGCCGGGGTGTCCATGGCGCTGAGGTTCAGGCGCGAGCCGGCGGGCAGCGGGGTGGCCAGGCTGACGGATTGGTTGTCGCTGCTGCTGGTGATGGCCGTCGAGGGCAGGGCCAGGGCAGAGGGGCTGGGGTCATCGGCGAAAGCTGGCGCAGAGAAGGCCAGGCAGGGGGCCAGGGCATTGGCCGCCAGGGTGTGAAGCTTGGAAGTACGGGACATGTCGTTCCACAGTCAACAGGAAGAATGAATCCCGGAGGGAACAACGCATGGAGGCATGGCGCACGCGCAGGCGGACGCCAACCGGCCTGCGCCCGCCCACCGCGGGGTTGCCAAACAGAAGCTTCAGGCCGGTCTCCGGGCTTGCGAGGGTCATGAAGGCCTTCACCTTCCCATGCCAAGGCACAGTGGTGTTTCGAAGGCTTCGCTCGCTTACCGTTGCGGGGGCAGCGCCGGACTAGTCATTTGCATGACGCACCGGCTTCCCGTTTCACCCTGCGCACGGCGGCGCAGGACACCTGAAACTGGCGCGCATCTGAACACCGAAAACCTTTGCAGTCAACGGCTTGGGCAAATGAGCAGATCAGTTCGCCAGAGTATCGCCACTATCGATTCAACGCCCGCGCTTGCGCGACACCACCGCCTCGATGTTCTTGCGCCCGATCAGCATGGGCTGCTTCGGCTCCTCAAGCCACTTGTACATCACCAGGCTGTCCACCAGCCCCAGGCGCGCATGCCGGTAGGCGTTGGGCAAGCGCCCGACGATGGCAAAGCCGAGCTTCTGCCACAAGGCCACCGCCACCTCGTTGCTGGACACCACCGAGTTGAACTGCATGGCCAGGAAACCCAGTTGCCGCGCCAGGCGCTGCGAGTGTTCGCACATCAAGCGCGCCACGCCGCGGCCACGGGCGGCGTCGCAGACCATGTAGCCGCAATTGCTGACATGGTTGCCGGGGCCGGCGGCATTGGCCTTGAGAAAGTAGGAACCGAGCAGCACGCCATCTTCTTCGGCCACCAGGGTCTGCAGCGGTGCGTCGAGCCACAGCTGGCGGGCTTGCTCCTGGCTCATGGCCGGGTCGAAGGCGTAGGTTTCGCGGGCGCTGACAATGGCCTGGAAGGTCGGCCAGAAGAGCTCGAAGTCAGCGGCGGTCATGGGGCGGATGTGGATCATGGGGTGTCCTGGAAACGGTTCGCCCGCTAGCTTATGCGAAAACGCCAGGAAGTGGGTGAGGCGCGGCGCAGGCCGCGCACTCAGGGTCGGCCTTACTGCCCGGCCTTGCCCACGGCATCCAGTGCCCGCGCCGAGTACACCAGCGCCGCCCCGGCGTTCATGGCCACGGCCACGCCCAGGGCTTCGGCGATTTCCTCGCGGCTCGCGCCGTGCTTGACCGCCTGGGCCGAATGCACGGCGATGCAGCCGTCGCAGCGGGTGGTGACCGCCACGGCCAGCGAGATCAGCTCGCGGGTCTTGGCATCCAGGTGGTTGGTCTTGGCCCCGGCGCCGCTGGCGGTCATGTAGCCGTTGACCGTGTCGGGAGAGAGTTGCTTGAGATCGCCGATGCCGGCCATCAACTGCTTACGGTAGGCATCCCAGTCCATCATGCTCATTGTCTTCACCTTGGTGTGGTTGGCAACTAGAACAGTGAAGCTAGTTTTTTTGCCGGCGGGGCGCCGTTGGTCGATGGTCGGGGAAAGGCAGGACTTTGGCAGGGGTGCCATCGCGGGGCAAGCCCGCTCCTACAAGGAGCTGGCTTGCCAGCGACAGCGGTCTGAATCAGATGTAGATGAACACCAGCACCAAGGCCGCCACCACTGCCCATTTCTCCAGGTAGTAGCGGGTGCGGTTGCGTTTTTTCAGGGCCTTGCCGCGTTCGCGGATCTTGTAGATGCGGGTGAACAGGCGGTTGATGCCGCCGGTTTTGTCGCCGGCATCGTTCGGCGCCGCCGCAGCTGCCATCACGTTCTTGCTGAACCAGCGGTTGAACGCCGTGGCCCAGCGGTACTTGAGCGGGCGCTCGACGTCACAGAAGAGGATGATGCGGTTGTGCTCGGTCTGGTTCGAGGCGTAGTGGATGTAGGTCTCGTCGAAAATCACCCCTTCACCATCGCGCCAGGCGTAGTTCTGGCCGTCGACGCAGATGTAGCAGCCGTCGTCATTGGGTGTATCCAGGCCCAGGTGGTAGCGGTACGAGCCGGCATAGGGGTCGCGGTGGCGCACCAGCTTGGAGCCCGGCGGCAGGGTGGCGAACATCGCCGCCTTGACCGTGCCGATGCCCTGCAGCAGCTCGGTGGTGCGCGGGCACAGCTTCATTGCCGAAGGGTGGCTCTCGCCGTACCACTTCAGGTAAAAGCGCTTCCAGCCGCTTTTGAAGAACGAGTTGAAGCCGACGTCGTCGTAGTTCTGCGAACTCTTGATTTCGCCGACGTGCAGCAGTTGCTGGGCTTCGGCGCGAATTTCCTGCCAGTTGTCCTGCAACGGCTTGAGCTCGGGGAACGACTCGACCGGCAGGTACGGTTTGGCCGGCAGCTTGGAGAACAGGTACAGAAAGACGTTGACCGGGGCCAGGAAGCTTGAGTGATCACCCAGCTGGCGGGTGACTTTGTGCCTGACTTTGCCTCTGAAATGAACGTAGGCAATCGAGAAAACAAACAGTAAAACGAAGAAGATTTTCATGGGCGGATACTTGTCGATGTGGCGATGCGCCATGGCATAAGCCGGCCAGCATAAACAATCGTGATCACGGTTTGTAGTAATTGTTACCGGTTATGTGTCCGACCATAGTGCTAGGTGCAAGTGTTTGCGTGAACGATTCAGCGGGTGGCTAGCGCAGATAAGTTCGTGAGAATTCCAGTCCTCGCCGCCATGGCGTAACTGGCGGTAGAGTCTCAACAGTCCCAAAACGCACAGGATGACGAGGCATGGACCCAGGCAATGGCGATACCGGTGAGCCGTTCAAGCGGCTGTTTTTTGCCCTCGATTGCGCACCGCAACAGCGCCGGGCGATTGCCCGCTGGCGCAGCGAGCTGGAACTGAAAAGCGCACGACCGGTGCCGTCGGCGAACTTTCACCTGACGTTGATGTTCGTCGGTGCGGCGGGCACTGCGCAGTTACCGGCGATTCTGGCCGGCGCAGCGGGCGTGAAGGTGGCCGGCGAACCCCTGACAGTGGTGCTCGACCGTTTGCAGGTGTGGCGCCCGGCCAAGGCGCTGGTGCTGGTGCCCAGCCAGACGCCGGCGGCGTTGCGCCAGCTGGCGTATGCCCTGCAGCAGGCGATGCTGGCGCTGGGTTTTACCGAGGACCCACGGGACTACCGCCCGCACCTGACACTGGCCCGCGACTACCGTGGCAGTGAGCCCGAAGCGCTGGTGCCGGCAGAATTTATCCTGCACGCGCGGCACTTCAGCTTGTTCGAATCGCGCAAGGGGCAGTACTGGCCGCTGGCGCAGTGGCCGTTGTAGCGCTGTTGCCTGATTGATGCCCGCTCCCACACAGATCACCTCAAACCTGTAGGAGCGGGCTTGACCCGCGATAGGGCCAGCACTGACAACCTAGAACTGCGGCGTGTACTTCACGCTGAAGGTGAAGTTGCGCGGGTCGCCGAAGTTGTTGTTGCCGTTGAGCTGGTTGTAGGCAGCGATGTAGTAGTGCTTGTCGAACAGGTTGTTGGCGTTCAGCGCCAGGCCCACTTCCGGCGTCAGCTGGTACGCCAGACGCGCGTTCCACACGGCGTAGCCGGGCACGTCGTAGGTGTGCTCGTAGCCCAGCGTATGGGTTTGCGCGGTAAAGCCCAGACCGGCGCTGGCCTTGCTCCAGTCACCCGGCAGCTGGTAGTTACCCCACATGCGCAACATGTGCTTGGGCGTCCAGGTGCTGAACACCTTGCCCTTGTTGTCCGGGTCGTCGAGGTAGGTGGTGGTGTTGTAGGTGTAGCCGGCAAACAGCTGCAGGCCGCTGAGCACTTCGCCGCTGACTTCGGCTTCGATACCCTGGCTGCGCACCTTGCCGGCGGCGGTGGAGCAATACCAGTCATCGCAGGCAAAGCCTGAGGCAACGTCGGTGATCGCGCGGTTTTCCTGGTCGTAGCGGAACACCGCCAGCGAGGTGTTGACGCGGCCATCGAGCAGTTCGCCCTTGATGCCCATTTCATAGTTGCTGCCAATGATCGGCTTGAGCGCCGCGCCGCCGACTGCACGTTCGGTCTGGGGTACGAAGACGTCGGTGTAGCTGGCATACAGCGACCATTCGCGGCTCAGGTCGTAGATGATGCCGGCGTACGGGGTAACCTCGCCGCTTTCGGTCATGGTGCTGGTCGGGTTGACAGAGACGACACCGGTGCCGCCAAAGTAGTCGCTCGCATCATAGCGGTAGTCGAACCAGCTGACCCGCGAACCGAGTACCAGGGTCAACGGCTCTGCCAGCTTGACCCGCCAGGCGCCATACAGGCCTTTCTGGCGAATGTCGTAGGCGCCGGTCAGGCCCCGCCCGGTGCGTTGTGCCAGCAGGCTTTCGGTGCTGATTTCCGGGCGATGATGGTCGATACCGAAGATGCTGTCGCTGGTGGGATTGAAGGCGCGGGCAAAGCGGTCATCGGTGGTCAGTTTCGAGTAGTTGCCGCCCAGGGTCAGTTCCTGCTCGAAGTTGAAGGCGTCGAACTTGCCCACCAGGTTCATGTCGACACCGATCTTGGTGGAGTCGAAATCGGTGATCCAGTCGGCATAGGTGAGGCCGCTGCCGTCAAGGTTGATGCCGTCGCCGGTGCTTTGTACCCGCTGGTGGGTCGACTTGTTGGTCTCGCTCATGCGAATGGCGCCAACGTGGAATTTCCAGTCGTCGTTGAAGCGGTGCTCGAGGTCGGCGTACAGGGTGGTGACGTCGATCTCCAGGTGGTTCCAGCGCGAGCCGGTGAAGGTCGAGCGCGATACATCCAGACCGCTGCCATCGACATAGCGCGGCAGGCCGCGCAGCATCGGCCGCGACTCGGCATTGGACTGGCTGATCGCCAGGCCCAGGGTGGTGGCCTCGTTCAGGTCAAAGTCCAGCGCGCCGTACAGCGAGTGGGTCTTGCTCCATTCGTAGTCGACGAACGAATCGCTCTGGTCCTCGTCGGCAACGAAGCGCCCGCGCACGGTGCCGGCATCGTTCAACGGGCCGCCGGCGTCCAGTTGCAGGCCGTAGTGGTCCCAGCTGCCGGCCTTGCCGGTGACGGTCACGGTGGGCGCAGCCTGGCCGCGCTTGCGCACCAGGTTGACGGCGCCGCCCGGGCTGCCGGTGCCTTGCAACAGGCCGGAGGAGCCGCGCAGCACTTCCATGCGGTCGAAGAAGATCAGGTCCTGGGTCGCCCAGTTGCCCAGCGAATAGTTGTTGCGCGGGATCGCCACGCCGTCGTATTGCCAGTCGTCGATCTGAAAACCGCGCGAGGTAATGATCAGGCCCGGGCCCACGCCTTGCAGGCCGACCAGGCCGGTGGTCTGGTTGACCGCGTCCTTGAGGTCGACGATGTTCTGGTCGTCCATCTGCTGGCGGGTCATGACCGTGACCGACTGAGGGATTTCCCGCAGGGTATGGCTGCCCTTGCCAATGGTCGTGGCCCGCGCCGCATAGGAGCCGGTGCCCTCGGTGGTGGCTGGGTCCAGACCGCTGCCGATACCGTTGATATTGGTCGCACCCAGCTCCAGGGCGTTGCCGGCGTCGATGCTCGGCAGCACGCTGAAGTTGCCCTGTTCGGTGACCAGCAACTGCAGGCCGCTGCCGGCCAGGGCCTTTTGCATGGCCTGCACGGCGCTCATCCGGCCGACGATCGCCGGTGCCTGCTTGCCTTGTACCAGCGCCGGGTCCAGGGACACGATGCGCCCGCTCTGGCTGGCGATGGCATTGACGGTGCTGGCCAGGGCGGCGGCGGGCAGGTTGAAGCTCAGGGCCTGTTCCTGGGCCTGGGCGGCGCTGGCCAGCGTGGCCAGGGCCACGGCGACAGGAAGGGCGTGGGACCAAGGGTTGAGCACGGAATTCTCCTGATTATGTTGGCGTGTCAGGAGATAGGTGCAATGAGAAATGAAAACCGGACACAAATACGAGTGATTTGCATAAATTATTTTTGCGCCGGGGTTTTCGCCCCAATCAACGTCAGCCACGGGCTGTAGTGATCGACCGTGAGCGGCAGGGTTTCAGCCAGTGCGGCGAAGGCCCGTTGCGGTTCGTCCAGCGGGAACACCCCTTGCACGCGCAGCCCGCGCACCTCGGGTTCGACCCGGACAAAGCCGCGGTAGTAAGGGCGCAGCGCCTCGACCACCGACTCGAGGGAGTCATCCAGCACGTTCAGGCGCCCACTGAGCCAGTCGGCGCGCTGGCGCTCGCCGTTGCCCAGGGCTTCGATGCGTTCGCCACCGAGCAGCGCGGCCTGGCCTTCCTGCACGTCCAGCTCGCTGCCGTTGAACAGCCGCGCGCGCACTGAGTGCTCAAGCACCACCAGGCGCGTGGCCTGGGCTTGCTGGCTGACCAGAAAGCGCGTGCCCAGGGCGCGCATTTCGCCCTGAGCGCTGCGCACCCGTAACGGCCGTAGCGGGTCGGCGGCGACCTGGATGATCAGCTCGCCACGGCGCAATATTACCAAGCGCTGCTGGCCATCGAACTGCAAGTCGACGGCGCTGCCGGCATTCAGGCTCAGGCGGCTGCCATCGGCGAGGGTAAAGTCGCGGCGCTCGCCCTTGGCGGTGCGCAAATCGGCCAGCAGCTCTTGGCCGACCTCGCTGCGCGCGCCCAGCCACAGGCCGCCGCCGAGCACACCGATACCGACGAAGGCACGCAGCAGCTCGCGCCGCGAGCCGTTGGTTTGCAGCAGCAATTGGCGCGCCTCACCGGCCTGGCCTGGGGCACGCCGCTCGAAGTTGCGCACGGTCTGGCAGGCGCCACCCAGACGCTCCTGCAAGCGCGCCCAGGCCTGGGCGTGGGCCGGGTCGCTGCCCAGCCACTGGCTGAACTCGCTGTGCACCTGGGCGTCGGTGTTGCCCGAACTCAGGCGCACCATCCAGTCGATAGCGGCTTCGGCGCTGGGCTCGAGGCGGCGCTGGCTCATGGCGCCAGCTCGCTGAGGTAGCACTGGCTCAGGGCCTGCTTCATGTAGCGGCTGACCGTGCGCTCGGAGATGTCGAGCTTGCGCGCGATATCGACGTAGCTCATGCCGTCGAGCTGGCTGTAGAGGAAGGTGGCCTTGACGATCATCGGCAGGCCGTCGAGCACCTGGTCGATGCTCACCAGCGCCTCGATCAGCAGCAGTTGCTCTTCGGGGGAGGGCGCCAGGGGCTCGGGCAGCGCCGACAAGCGTTCCAGGTAGGCCAGCTCCAGCTGGCGCCGACGATGGCGGTCGAAGATCAGCCGGCGGGCGATGGTCGACAGGTAGGCGCGCGGCTGCTGGATGCTGGCCGGGTCGACCTGGGCGGCGAGCATCTGGCAGAAGGTCTCGGCGGCGGTGTCTTCGGCGTCGGCGCGGTTGCGCAGGCGCTTATGGATATGCTGCAGGAGCCACCGGTGATGGTCGCTGAAAAAAAAGCCCAGCTTGCGGGTGGAAGAGGTTGGCACCGGTTGGCGTTCCCGAAGGTGTGAGTGTGAATCGTTCTCAATCTTACCTGTGCGGAGAGGCAAGGTGCAATCACCCGCGTCCGGCCCGCTTTAAAATTTACCTACAGATTGTTCGTGGCCGCAGTAATAGGGTGGCGGCCAGACAAAAACCAAGAGAAATGCGCATGGACCTGTCGATCGCAGGCCAGCAGTTCAGCCTGCTGGAAAACTTCAAGGACGATACCCGGCTGCGCGCCAGCTTCAACGCCTTGACCCACCAGACCTTCGAATTTGATTTCGAACAGTGGTACCAGGACGGCTATTGGGGCGAAGGCTACCAGCCGTGGGCGTTGGCCCATGACGGGCGCATCGTGGCCAACATCTCGGTCAACCTGATGCAGTTTGATGTGCTCGGCGAAGCCAGGCGTGGCATCCAGTTGGGCACGGTGATGGTCGCACCGGAGTATCGCGGCCAGGGCCTGAGCCGCGTGTTGCTGGAGCGGGTGCTGGACAGATGGCAGGGCCAGTGCGAACTGATCTACCTGTTTGCCAACGACACGGTGCTGGATTACTACCCGAAATTCGGTTTTGCGCGGGTGCTCGAACATGAATACAGCGCGGCGCTAACCCCAGCGGACAGGCCTTGCAGCTTCAACCGGGTCGACATGGACGACCTGCTCGAGCGCCAGCGCTTCATCAGCGCGGTTGACAGTGCCGTGCCCGTTGCACGCCTGGCGATGCGCAGCAACCCTGACCAGACGATGTTCTATTGCACGTCGTTTTTCAAAGACTGCGTTCACTACTCGCCAGCGCTGCAGGCCTATGTGGTGATGGAAATCGTCGACGGGGTGATGACGCTCTATGAGGTGTTCGCAAGGCGTGCGCTCGACCTGCAGGCACTGATTGCAGAACTGAGCACACCCCAGACCACCCGGGTGGTGCTGGGGTTTGCGCCGCTGGATAGCAGCGGCTTCGAGGCGCAGCCGCTGGTGTCGGATGACAGCCTGTTCGTGCTCGGCCAGGCCGGCCAATTCATCGAAGACGCCCGGCTGATGTTCCCGTTGCTGTCACACGCCTGAGCCGTTCAGGCCACAACCGGAATCAGCGGATCGGCCGCCGCCAGAGCAACCGCCCGATCGGCCGCCGGCGGGTAGATCCACACCGAGTTGATCTGCTGCTTGAGGGCTTTGGCTTCGTCCTTGATCAGCTTCACCTCACGCTCCCAGCCCTCGGTGTACACCGCGCCCCAGGCCCCCAGGTCCAGGCAGGTGACGTACTTGGGCTGGCGGTATGGCGTCGGCTCGACGCCAAGCAGGTCGGCGGCGACGTTGTTGCCCGAGTGGCGGCCCAGGGCGATGGCGTGCTGGCAGGTCATCAAGGCGTGGTTGCCCAGGTCGTCGGTGGCGGCGTAGGCGACGTCACCGGTGGCGAATACATGCTCTTGGCCAATGACCTTGAGGTTGTCATCGACATGCAGGCGGCCATGGCCATCGCGTTGCCCCGGGACTTGTGCGGTGAGGGCGCTGGCGCGCACGCCGACGGTCCAGACCACGGTGGCGGCCTCGATGCGCTGGCCATCGGCGAGGGTCACGCCATCGGCATCGACGCCAGCCACCGAGGCATTCAGGCGCCACTCCACCCCCAGCGCCGTGCAGGCTTCGATGATTGCCGGGCTGATGCCTTCGCCCAGGGCAGCGCCGATCTTGTTGCCGCGATCGACGATGATCACCTGCACCTGGGCATCTTCGCCGAGCACCGCACGCAGGCGGGCGGGCATTTCGGTGGCGGTCTCGATGCCGGTGAAGCCGCCGCCGGCCACTACCACGGTATTGCGCGCCTTTGATGCAGGCCGCAGGGCCAGGGCTTCGATGTGCTGCTCCAGGCGGCTGGCCGATTCGATCTGGTCGACGTCGAAGGCGTACTGCTCAAGCCCGGCCAGCGCTGGGCGGACCACACCGCTACCGCTGGCCATGACCAACCGATCGTAGCCCAGCACCTGCGGGCGGCCCTGGCCGTCGCGGTAGCCGACGCGCTTTTCGGCCACATCGATCTGGTCCACAGCGCCCTGGATGAAGTTCACCCCCACCGCGGCAAACAGCTCGGCCAGCGGCGCTTTCAACTGCTGCACAGCGGTTTCGTAGAAGCGCGGGCGGATGCGCAGTTCGGCTTGCGGTGCGAGCACGCTGACAGTGACATCGTTGCGCCCGTGCTGGTCCAGCAGGCGGCTGGCGCTGAGGGCGCTCCACATACCGCCGAAGCCGGCGCCGATGATCAGGATGTGCTGTTTCATGTTCTGCTCCGAGAAAAAAGGGCTGTTGTTTGCCGGACGCAGGGTGTTGTTGCCCGCACCGGATAACTACGACTGTATTGGTCGTAGTTAAATGACGCAAGCATTTTCTTAACGCCTATGCGTTAAGCCTTGGATTTGCTGGTGGTCAGGATGAACTGCTAGTATTGGCGACAAATCAAGTCGGAGATGGTCATGTCCCTGTATAGCGCCGGCGTCGAGTACGGCTTGCACTGCCTGCTGTTTCTGGTCGACGACCTGGGCGAAAGCCGGGAAGCCAGTGTGCGTGACCTGGCCGAGCTGCAGGGGGTGCCCCATGAATACCTGGCCAAGGTCTTTACCAAGCTGGCCAAGGCCAGGCTGGTGGTGGCCACCGAGGGTGTGCGGGGTGGCTTCCGGCTGGCCCGGCCGGCGGATGAAATCACCGTGCTGGATATCGTCACGGCCATCGACGGGCACAAGGCGATCTTTGATTGTCGCGACGTGCGTGACCGCTGCACGCTGTTCGACGGCGCGCCGCCGGCCTGGGCCATCGATGGCACCTGCGCCATTCACGCGGTGATGCTCACCGCACAAAAACGCATGGAAGAAGCCCTGGCCCAGCAGACTATCCTCGACCTGTCGCGGCGCCTGGGGCGCAAGGCACCGGCGGAGTTTTCCACCCAGGTGGTGAAGTGGATCAACGAGCGCCGCGACAGCAAGTAAGGCGCTTCAGGCGGGTTCGGCGACCTCGGCGAACAATCTGCGGCCGTGCTCGAACATGCGCTGCAGGTGGGCGCCGGGGTCGGCGCTTTCCGATTCCAGCAGCAGGGTCGAGCTCACCACGCGGGCGCCGCAATAATCGAAGATGCCGTGGTCGATCTGGGTCTTCATCGCCTGCCCGTAGCCATGCTTGCTGAAGGTTGCCGCATCGGCGCCGCCAACGCCCACCAGGTGCACGTTCAAGCGGCCCAGCATTTTTACCATCGGTGCTTCGGTGCTGAAGTCGAACGCCCAGCCATTGCTGAATACCCGGTCGATCCAGCCTTTGAGCAGCGCCGGCATTGACCACCAATACACCGGAAACACCAGCACCAGCGCATCGCTGCGGTCGATGCGCGCCTGCTCGGCCAGCACATCGGCGCCAGGCGCTGCAGTGCGTTGGTGAACCGCGTGGTCGGCGGCGGCGAACACCGGGTTGAAACCTTCGGCGAACAGGTCGGCGAGCTCGGCGCTATGGCCGTTTTGTGCCAGGCCTTCGACCACCTTGGCGGCCAGGCTGTGGGTGAGTGACTGCGGGTCATGATGGGCGACAACAACAAGCGCGTGCATGGCAAGGGCTCCTGCGGATTGCGGGGAAAGGATAAGGCTTGTAAGCTGAGTACAAGTTACCTTTGGTAAGTTGCTTTTGGTAGGTAAGCATGTCAAGCGATCCGCAACCACGTCGGCGTCTGTCGCGCGAAGACCGTCAGCAACAACTGCTGGAGGTGGCCTGGCGCCTGGTCCGCGAAGAGGGTACCGAGGCGCTGACTCTGGGCCGACTGGCGGAATTGGCCGGGGTTACAAAGCCGGTGGTGTATGACCATTTTGGTACCCGCTCAGGCTTGCTGGCGGCGTTGTACCAGTGTTACGACGAGCGCCAGACTGCGGTGATGGACGCCGCCCTGGCCGCCTGCGAGCCGACGCTTGAGAGCAGCGCTGCAGTGCTTGCCAATTGCTACGTCGACTGCGTGTTGACCCAGGGCCGCGAGATACCCGGAGTGATTGCTGCGCTGGCCAGCTCGCCAGAGCTTGAACAGATCAAGCGCGAGTACGAGGCAGTGTTCATGGAAAAATGCCGGGCGCTGCTGGCGCCGTTCAGTGCCAGCGGCGCGATTGCCGTGGCCGGATTGCGGGCGATGATCGGCGCGGCGGAGGCGTTGTCGCATGCGGCGGCGAATGCTGAAATTAGCGCCGAGCAGGCGCAGCGCGAATTGTTCGAAACCATCAAGGCGATGGTGCTGCGCAGTTAAATTGCATCGCGACAAGGAAGAAAATATGGACATTGAAGCAATCAAACAACGCCTGGCCAAACCCGCCATGCGCTTTTTCGCCGGCGGCTTTCGCCCGACCAACAGCGATGAAGAAAGCTGGCTCGGCCGGGTGTTCCTCTACGGCCCCGACGAAGGCGTACCGACCAACGCCGCTGGCGAGCCCCTGTTGCCCGTGGCCCAGTTCCACCTGCCGAGCCTGCCGTTCAGCAGCCCGCTGCTCAAGGACATCCGCGTTCTCACCCTGTTCGTCGGTTACCCGTTCCCGGATGAATTCGAGCCCATGGGCAACAACTGGCTGATCCGCGAATACCGCGCCGACGACGAGCTGGTGCGCAAGGACCTGCCGGTCGCCAACTCCTTTCTCAAGGCCTTCCCGCTGCGCGCTGAAAAACTCGCCGAGGACTATCCGCTGTGGGACGGCGGCGGTGTGCCGGATGAATTGGTCACCGAGATCGTCAAGCTCGAACAGGCAGGGGACATCGAGTGCTACTACGAGGTCATCACCCACGCCTACGAGCACAAGATTGGCGGCTATCCGTCGTTCTGTCAGTCGGGCGTAGACCCGGGCGACGGCTTTGAGTTCGTCTTCCAGGTCTCATCCGATGCCAAGATCAACCTCAACGTGATCGACAGCGGCAGCCTGATGTTCTTCAAGCACCGCGACAGCGGCGAGTGGACGATCTACTACGACTTCTATTGAGCTAGTGCGACTCGCCGTTGCGCGGCTTGTAGAACAGAAACTCGCTGGTCTCGGCTGTTCGGGCAAAGGTCTTCGACCAGTCGGGGCGCACATGGCGGTCGTGAAAGTACAGGGCGCCACCGGTGCGATCCGGCAGTTGTTTGTTAAGCGCCTTGCGCGCTATTTCCTTGGCCAGGGTGTAGCGCACCTCTTCCTGAACAGCGTCCGAGCGGCCATCGCACCACCAGGAGAACTGGCAGGCGCCGGTCTCCGAGCCCTGCTTGACCACGCCGCAGACCGAATCGGGAAAGCCCGCGTGGCCAACCCGGTTCATCACCACATTGGCCACCGCCTCCATGTCGGCTGATTCGCCGCCCTTGGACTCCCAGTAGATGCTGCGCGCCAGGCAGGTGATGGCATCATCCAGCGCGGCTGCACCAGCCGGGTCGACGGCCTGGACTTCGGTCTTGGTGATGGCTTGGGATTTGGGCGCGGGTGGGGCATCGGGGTTGCTGGCAGCTTTTTGCTCCAGCACTTGGGCTTTTTCTTCGGCCACCTGGGCCTTGGAGTCGGCCGCCAATGTCAGGGCGCTGGAAAACGTCAGTACCAGGCAAGTTGCAATTGTTAGCAGGCGCATGCTCGAACCTTTGATTGGCCTGGGAGTGGAACTTCCCGTTACAGGATCGACCGCAAGGAACTCAAAACATTCCCGCTGTCAGACGACGGGCAACTTCGGGCATCATCTACACAGTCCGTTCAAGGGAGATTTCCATGCGCGTCACTTCACCTGTTGCATCGCTGGCGTTGTTGTCGCTGGGCCTGGCGTTTAGCGTGACCGCCCAGGCCAGCGACGAGTCGCAGCTGATCGAGTCGATCAACGCCTACCGCAGCCAGGCCCAGCGTTGCGCAGGCCAGGGGTCGATGGAGCTGCCGCCGCTGGCCAGCGACCCGCGCCTGATGCTGCCGGCCAACCGCATGGGCGACCTGCGCGAGGCGTTGGCGCAAAACAGCTACCCGATGGTCAACGTCCAGGCCATCAGCCTGTCCGGGCCGCGCGATGCGCAGGCGGCGATGCAGGCGGTGCGCGAAAGCTTCTGCCAGGTGGTACTCGACCCGCAGTTCGTTGATGTCGGCGTCAGCCGCGAGGGCCGCGACTGGCGCATCGTGCTGGCGCGGCCGCTGCTGGCCGGGCGCCTGGGCGACTGGCAGGCCGAAGGGCAGAAGGTCCTGGAGATGATCAACACAGCGCGTAGCCAGGCCCGCCAGTGCGGCGGCCAAGCGTTCAATGCGACCACGGCGCTGGCCTGGAACACTACCCTGGCCGGCGCCGCCGAAAGCCACACGCGGGCCATGGCCAACAACAACTTCTTCGATCACAAGGACCGCGACGGTCGCACTCCGGGAGATCGCGCCGAGCTTGCCGGGTATGCCGGCCAGCAGGTCGGCGAGAACATCGCCGCCGGCCAGGACACCCCGCGCAAGGTGGTCGATGGCTGGCTGGCCAGCCCCGGCCACTGCGCCAACCTGATGAGCCCGCAGTTCAGCGAGCTGGGCGCAGCTTACGCGGTCGACCCCAAAAGCGACGCCGGGATCTACTGGACAGCGATGTTCGGCGCGCCGTAAACCGCCCTAGTGCTCAAGCCCGGCGCGCTTGAGCAATTGCTTGCAGCGTTCGGACAGGTGCACCACGCGCAGGTGCTTGCCGTTGTTGCCATAGCGCTCGCGCAGGGTCTTGAGCGCGGCGATCGCCGAGTAGTCGACAACGTTCAGGTGACGGCAGTCGAGGGTCACCTGGGCCGGGTCATTGGCCGGGTCGAACTGGTTGAGGAACGGCGTGGTCGAGGCGAAGAACAGGGTGCCGTGGACCTTGTACAGCTTGCTGCCGTCGCTTTCGTCGTGGCTGTCGGCATACAGCTCACGGGCCTGTTGCCAGGCAAAATTGAGCGCGGCGATGACGATGCCGCACAGCACCGCAGTGGCAAGGTCGGTAAACACCGTGACCAGGGTCACGGCGATGATCGCCAGCACATCGTTGACCGGCACCTTGTGCAGCACCCGCAACGACGCCCACGAAAAGGTCTGCTGGGCCACCACGAACATCACCCCGACCAGCGCTGCCAGCGGAATGCGCTCGATCAGCGGCGAGAGGAACAGCACGAACATCAGGATCATCACCCCGGCAACCACTCCCGACAGCCGCCCGCGGCCGCCGGAACTCAGGTTGATGGCGGTCTGGCCGATCATCGCGCAACCGCCCATGCCGCCGAACAGCCCGCTGGTCATGTTGGCCACGCCCAGGGCTACGCATTCGCGGTCGGGGTGGCCGCGGGTCTCGGTGATTTTATCGGTGAGGTTCAGGGTCAGCAGGGTTTCCAGCAGGCCGACCAGGGCCATGAGCAGCGCGTAGGGGGCGATGACCTGCAGGGTTTCGAGGTTCCACGGCACCTGCGGCCAGCGCCAGGCCGGCAGGCCGCCGGCGATGTGGGCAAGATCGCCGAGGGTGCGGGTCGGCAGGTCGAGCAGGTAGACGCCGGCACCGACGCCGAGAATGGCGATCAACGCCGGCGGCACGCTGCGGGTCAGGCGCGGCAACAGGTAGACAATCGCCATGGTCAGCGCCACCAGCCCCAGCATCAGGTACAGCGGTGCACCGCTGAGCCAGGCACCATCGGCCTTGAAGTGCTCAAGCTGGGCCAGGGCAATGATGATCGCCAGGCCGTTGACGAAGCCGAGCATCACCGAATACGGCACCATGCGCACCAGCTTGCCCAGGCGCAGCAGGCCGAAGGCGATCATGATCAGCCCGCCGAGCAGCACCGTCGCCAGCAGGTACTGCACGCCGTGGGTGACCACCAGGGCGACGATGACCACGGCCATGGACCCGGCCGCGCCGGAAATCATCCCCGGGCGCCCGCCGAGCAGGGCGGTCAGGGTGCAGATGATGAAGGCGCCATACAGGCCCATCAACGGGTTGAGGTGCGCCACCAGGGCGAAGGCGATGCACTCGGGCACCAGGGCGAAGGCTGTGGTGAGTCCTGCCAGGACATCGGCGCGTAGCGAGGTTGTTCTCATGACCTACCTGAAGAGCGGCCCGGCAGCGGGGTGCTGCCGGGGCAAAAAGCGCAGGATGCTACGTAATTTGCCGATCGCAAGCCAGCGCCCTGGCGAGGAATTCCGCCGTGTGGCTGTCCTTGCACGCCGCCACCTGCGCTGGCGGCCCGCTGACCACCACCTTGCCGCCGGCGCTACCGGCCCCGGGGCCGATATCGATCACCCAGTCGCTCTGGGCCACCACGCGCATGTCGTGCTCGACCACGATCACCGTGTGCCCGGCCTCGACCAGGCGCTGCAGTTGCACCAGCAAGCGGTCGATGTCCTGCGGGTGCAGGCCGGTGGTGGGTTCGTCCAGCACGTAGAGGGTGACGCCGCGGGCCAGGCGTTGCAGCTCGGTGGCCAGCTTGATGCGCTGGGCTTCGCCGCCCGACAGCTCGGTGGCCGGCTGGCCCAGGCGCAAATAACCCAGGCCGATGTCCTGCAGCACCCGCAGGGCGCGGCTGATCGCTGGCTGTTCGGCAAAGCGCTGGCTGGCCTGGTCGACGGTCAGTTGCAGTACCTGGGCGATGTTCAAGTCTTGCCAGGTGATGGCCAGGGTCTGGGGGTTGTAGCGGTCGCCATGGCAGGTCGGGCAGGGCGCATAGACACTGGGCATGAACAATAGCTCGACGCTGACAAAGCCTTCGCCTTCGCAGGTCTCGCAGCGGCCCTTGGCGACGTTGAACGAGAACTGCCCGGCATCGAAACCTTGCGCCTGCGCATCGGGCGTTGCCGCAAACAGCTTGCGCACGTGATCGAACAGGCCGGTATAGGTCGCCAGGTTCGAGCGCGGCGTACGGCCGATGGGCTTCTGGTCCACCTGCACCAGGCGGCGGATATGCTCAAGGCCGGCGCTGATCCAGCCGTCGCTGGTTTGTTCGGGTTGGTCTTCCAGGCTCTGTTCTGCGACGTCCTCCTGGCTGCGGGCCTGGCCCAGGTGCTCGCCGAGCAGGTCGAGCAGCGCCTGGCTGACCAGGCTCGATTTGCCCGAGCCGGAAATCCCGGTGACCGCGCTGAAGCAGCCGAGCGGGAAGGCCACCGCCAGTTGCTCGAGGTTGTTGCGGGTGACGCCTTCAAGTTGCAGCCATGCCTGGGGCGTGCGCGGCGGGCGAACCTGGGGGGGATTTTCGTTGAACAGGTAAGTGCGGGTGCGCGAGGCCTCGACCTTGGCCAGGCCTGCCGGCGGGCCGCTGTACAGCACCTGGCCGCCGTGCTCGCCGGCGTCCGGGCCGACGTCCACCAGCCAGTCGGCGCGGCGCATGGTGTCCAGGTCATGCTCGACCACATACACCGAGTTGCCCGCCTGCTTGAGCCGCTGCAAGGCCGTGAACAGCGCTTCGCTATCAGCCGGATGCAGCCCGGCCGAGGGCTCGTCGAGCACGTAGATCACCCCGAACAGCTGCGAGTTGAGCTGGGTGGCCAGGCGCAGGCGTTGCAGCTCGCCCGACGACAAGGTCGGTGTGCTGCGTTCCAGGTCCAGGTAACCCAGGCCCAGGTCGATCAGGGTGCTGATGCGCTCCAGCAACTCGGCGGCGATGCGCTGCGCGGCCAGGCGTTTTTCCACCGACAGGTTGGGCGTGTGGCGCACATCCGCACCGCCTTCATGGGGGTTCTCGCCGCGGGCGGCGCGTTGCTCGCGGGCCTGGCGGGTTTGCGCGTGGCTCAGCACAGCGCCGGCTTCTTCAGGCTGCTTGAGGTAATCGGTATTGGCGACGGTCTTGAGCAGTTCGGCCAGGTCAAGCAGTGGCAGGCGCGACAGCTCAGTGATGTCCTTGCCGGCAAAGGTCACCGTCAGCGCCTCGGCTTTCAGACGCTTGCCGGCGCAGGCCGGGCAGGGGCTGGCGCGCATGAAGGCGGACACGCGCTTGCGCATGAGCGCGCTTTGCGAATGGGTGAAGGTGTGCAGCACGTAGCGCCGGGCACCGCTGAAGGTGCCCTGGTAGCTGGGTTCGAGTTTGCGCTTGAGCGCCTGGCGGGTTTGCGCCGGGGTCAGGCCGGCGTACACCGGCACCGTCGGGGTTTCTTCGGTGAAGAGAATCCAGTCGCGCTGCGCCTGGGGCAGGTCGCGCCAGGGGATGTCGACGTCATAGCCGAGGGTCACGAGGATATCGCGCAGGTTCTGCCCCTGCCAGGCCATGGGCCAGGACGCCACCGCCCGTTCGCGGATGCTCAGCGACGGGTCGGGCACCATCGACGCCTCGCTGACATCGAACACCCGGCCCAGGCCATGGCATTCGGCGCAGGCGCCTTGCGGGGTATTGGCCGAGAAGTCTTCGGCGAACAGCATCGGCTGCTCGGCCGGGTAGCTGCCGGCGCGCGAGTAGAGCATACGGATCAGGCTCGACAGGGTGGTGACGCTGCCGACCGACGAGCGCGCGCTGGGCGTGCCGCGTTGCTGCTGCAGGGCCACCGCCGGCGGCAGGCCTTCGATGGAATCCACTGCCGGCACCCCGACCTGATCGATCAAGCGCCGCGCGTAGGGCGCCACCGATTCGAAATAGCGGCGCTGGGCTTCGGCATACAAGGTGGAGAACGCCAGCGACGACTTGCCCGAGCCCGACACCCCGGTGAACACCACCAGCGCATCGCGGGGAATGTCGACGTCGACATTCTTCAGGTTGTGCTCACGGGCGCCGCGCACCCGCACACAACCGGCGGGGTTGGCACTGACTACTGGTTTTGCACACATGACGATATTCTTCCCTGCTGAGCGATCCGCATAAGTGGCAGACCGCCGAGCATGGCGCCAGTGCCGTGGTTTTTCAAATGGAGGTGAAATCTGGTGATGTTCATGGTGATTGAAGCGCACCGCAGTGAGTACCCCGAGCCCATCACTTTTGCCAGGGGCGCGACACTGCACATCGGCGAGCGCTATGACGGCGAGGAAGGCTGGGATGAGTGGTACTTGTGCAGTACACCCGGGCAGCAGGCCGGCTGGGTGCCGGGGCAGGTGATCGAGCGGCTGGGCGATGATCAGGGTGTCGCCCTGGAGGATTATTGCGCCCGGGAACTGAATGTGGACGTGGGCGATTGCCTGGTGGGTGGGCGGCAGTTGAACGGATGGGTGTGGTGCAACAAGGGGAGCGAATCGGGGTGGGTGCCGTTGCAGGTGTTGCGGGTGGTGTGAAGCTATCGCGGGGCAAGTCGGGTCGCCGCACCGCCGCTCCCACATGGACCTCCCTGTGGGAGCGGGCTTGCCCCGCGATTGGGCCCTCAACCCATGGCCGCCAGCATCAGCTCCAGGTTCTGCACCGCTGCCCCCGACGCACCTTTGCCGAGGTTGTCGAACACCGCCGTCAGCAATACCTGGCCGTGCTCTTCATTGGCAAACACCGCCAGGCGCAGGTCGTTGCTGTCGTTGACTGCTTGCGGGTCCAGGTGTACTGCCGAGGCGCCCAACTGCAGCGGCGCCACCTGTACATACCGGGCGCCGTGGTAATGCTCGGCCAGGCACGCCTGCAACCGCGCGGCGCTCACGCCTGCCGGCAGCAACCGGGTCTGCAGGGCGATGGTCAGGACGATGCCCTGGCGGTAGCTGCCATAGCTGGGCACAAACACCGGCCGCTGCGACAAACCGGCATGCTGCTGGATCTCCGGCACATGCTTGTGGTCCAGGTGCAGGCCATACACCAGCACGCCCTGGGCTGTGTGTGCATCGGGCCCTTCATGACGTTCGACCGCCGCCCGGCCGCCACCGGAATAGCCCGATACCGCGTTCACCGTCAGCGGATAGTCCGCTGGCACCAGGCCTGCGCCAATCAATGGCCGCAACAAGGCAATGGCGCCAGTCGGGTAGCAGCCTGGATTGCTGACCCGCTTGGCCTGGGCAATGCGCTCGGCCTGCTCTTCATCCAGCTCCGGCAAGCCATACACCCAACCCGGGGTGGTGCGGTGCGCGGAGCTGGCGTCGATCACCCGCACCTGCGGGTTGACGATGGCCGCCACCGCTTCACGGGCGGCGTCATCGGGCAGGCACAGGATCGCCACGTCGGCGCTGTTGATGGCTTCGGCGCGCAGGTGCAGGTTCTTGCGCTCGCCCGCCGGCAGGGTCAGCAGGCGCAGGTCGTTGCGAGCGTTGAGGCGGGCGTGGATCTGCAGGCCGGTGGTGCCTTGGTCGCCGTCGATAAAAACCAGGGGCTGGTGCATGGGGGCTCTCGTACATAGGTGACAAATGTGCAGCCATCTTCACCTGCGGCTGGACGAAAGAAAATTTGAATATCATGATGCTCAACTTCATTTTTTCTGAACGATAAGCCCATGCGCGAGATCAGCCTCGACCGGCTGCGTACCCTGGTGGTGATCGCCGACCTCGGCTCCTTTGCCCAGGCGGCGCGGGCGCTCAACCTGGCACCGCCGACGGTCAGCCTGCACGTCGCCGACCTCGAGACGCGCATTGGTGCGCCGCTGCTGTCGCGCAAGCGCGGGCAGATCCGCCCCACGGCCATCGGTGAAACCCTGCTCGAACGCGCCCGGCGCTTGCTGGCCGATGCCGAGCAGGCGCTCGATGATGTGCAGCGCCAGGTCCAGGGCCTGGCCGGGCGGGTGCGCCTGGGCGCTTCCACCGGTGCCATCGCCCATTTGCTGCCGCAGGCGCTGGATATCCTCGGCGTGCAGCACCCTGGCATCGATGTGCAGGTGCAGGTGCTGACCTCCAGCGAGTCGCTGGCGCGCCTGCACGACGGCAGCCTCGACATCGGCCTGGTGGCGCTGCCGCAGGCGGCGATCAAGGGCCTGCAGATTCGCCCGTGGCGGCGCGACCCGATCATGGCGTTCATTCCCGCCAGCTGGTCGCCGCCGGCGCGGATCAGCCCGGCGTGGCTGGCCAGCCGGGCGCTGATTCTCAACGACAGCAGCACCCAGCTGTCGCGGGTGACCAGCGAATGGTTTGCCAGCGCCGGCCTGCAGCCGCCAGCGCGTATCCAGCTCAATTACAACGACGCGGTAAAAAGCCTGGTGGCGGCGGGCTATGGCGCGACCTTGCTGCCCCATGAATCGGCAGCGCCGGAGCATGACCCGCGGATCTGCATGCGCCCGTTGCGCCCGGGCGTGTGGCGGCACCTGGGCATCGCCTGCCGCCAGGGCGAGGTGGAGCAGGGCACCGCCTTGGTGCTGCAGGTGCTGATGAGCCAGGCGGTGAAAAACTAGACCAGCCGCAGCCCGCGCCCGCCGTCCAGCCACGGCCCTTGACCCAAGCGCTCGAGGGCCAGGGCCCGGGCTTTGCGGCTGAGCTGGTCGAGGTGGCGGTCGCGCTGTTTCTCGGCATCGACCATCGCCCGCTTGCCGTGTTGCTTGAGCAGGTAGCTGTGGATCTGCTGCACCTCCAGGGTGCGGTAGATCGGCGCTACGTCGAGCACCGCCGCCATGCCGGCGCTGGGCTCGGCGTGGGTGTTCATCAACACCTGTGGGCCGCGCGCGCCGGTGACCTGAAAGCCCAGGCCCTCGAACACCGGCACCTTGCTGGCGACGCAGCCGAGCTCGGCCTGCGGGTAGCGCGCGGTCATCTGCGCGAGCATGGCCCGGGCAATCCCCTGGCGGCGGTGGCTGGCGTGTACGGCCAGGTAGGCCACAGAACAGGCCTGAGGGTCATCCTTGAGCGGCAGGTACAGCAAAAAGCCCACCACCTGCTCCGGGTCGTCGAGGTCCAGGGCCACGATCAGTTCGACCGGGATGCCGCGCGAGCCGTCCATGGCCTGCAGATACAGGTGCACTTCGAAGCCGATGCCGTACTGGTACAGGCTGTACAGCGGATTGCTCGGCGCCAGGGCGACGCTGCTGATGTCGGTCAGGTAGTCGACCACCATCTGCAGGATCTGGCTTTTGATCGGCTCGGCGGGCGGCGCGACGAAGTGGTGGAGGGCGGGCATCGGCAGGGGTGACTCCAGGCAAAAACGGCAATGGCGCGATTCTACCGCGCCGGCCTGCCATCCGTCCCTTTGCCGCGCAGATGATCTGAACTTCAGTTGCGGCGCACCGCTCCCTTGCATAGAGGGCACTTCTCGCCCGACTGCCGAAGGCTGCCGCCATGACCGTGATGACCGCCGCACCCGTGCTTGACCCGCATGTCATCGATAGCCGAGCAGGCCATGCAGCGCGTTATCACGCCCTGTTGCAGGGCGAGCTGAGCGACAGCGCCGCCTGGCTCGGCGAGCAACTGCACCAGGCAGAGGCCTTGCCTGATGAACTGCCGGCCAACCCCGTCGAACTTGGCCAATGGACTGCCGAACGTGCTGCTGCCGTGGCCGGGCAATACGCCCAGTACCTGGCCGAGCGCAAAGCCGGCGCTGCCCGGCGTTACTTCAGCAACCGCGCCCATGCGCTGTATTTTCTCCAGCACGTCGCCCCGACCAAGGCGGTGGATGGTGCCTGGCTGTTCGGCATGCTCAGGCACTGGGCCGACCCGCGCTACCACGGCCTGATCCGCATCTACCTGGAAGAGCTCGGTGATGGCGACCCAGCCTGCAACCATGTGCTGATCTACCGGCGCCTGCTCAGCGAACTGGGCTGCCATGAGCAGCTGCCGCTGGGCGACGACCGCTACCTGCAAGGTGCGCTGCAACTGGCGCTGGGCTTCAACACCGAGGCGTTCCTGCCCGAAGTGATCGGCTACAACCTGGGCTATGAGCAACTGCCCCTGCATTTGCTGATCAGCGCTTACGAGCTGGACGAACTGGGCATCGACCCGCAGTACTTTCGCCTGCACGTGAGCATCGACAACGCCAGCAGCGGCCACGCCTGCAAGGCGGTGCAGGCACTGATGCAACTGTGGCCGGCGCAGGGTGCCAGCGAGTTCTATCGGCGGGTGGCGCGAGGCTATCGGCTCAACGACCTGGGCCCGGGCTCAGCGACGATCATTGCCGAGTTTGACCTCGAAGCCGAGCTGGTGGTCGCCTTCGAGCGCAAGCGCAGTTTTGGCCAGCACATGCATTCCGATTACTGCCGTATCGAAGGACGCACGGTCAACCAGTGGCTGGCCGAGCCCGGCAGCATTGCGGGGTTTCTCGCCGCCCTGCAGGAAAAGGGCTGGATCAAACGCGGCCAGGACCCGGCCGACAGCCGTTTCTGGCAACTGATCGACGGCCCGGCAGCAGCGATGTTCGGCGTCTTCAGCCCCTATGAAAAGCAGCTGCTGCATGACTGGATCGCGCTCAGCTGGCAGCCGCGCCGCCCTCGTCACGGGCCGGCCAAGGCCGAGGTGTCTATGCACGACGAGGCGCTGGTGAGCGCGCTTGAGCGCGAGCTCCATGACCTGCCGCCGCAGGCGCGGATCGCCTACCTGATCAGCGAAATGGCCGGGGCTCGTCACGCCTTGCCCCAGGGCCTGGCGGCGACGCGCAAATACGCGCAGATGACTGGGCTCAATCAGTAACGGAGGCTGACCATGCAATTGACCGAGGCGCAACGCCAGGCCGATCAGGCCTTGCTGCAACTGGGGCGGCGGCTGTTGGCTGATGGCTATCGCTTTACCAGCGTCACGCCCTTGACCCAGTGGCGCAATAACCAGCGTGAGGGTGCAGAACAGTCTCATACCCTGCGCGATATTTTCGGCTGGAACCGGCCCTTTGCGCCCGCGCTGCTGTCAGCGGACGAGCTGGCGCAGCTGCAACGGGCGCAGATCCTCGACGAGCATGAACAGCTGCTGCGCAGCCGGGTACGCTGGTCGAGCCTGCATGATCTGCTGTTCGTTCATTCCGGTTTTCCCACCGACAGCACGGACGCGGTGTTCTTCGGCCCGGACAGCTATCGCTTTGCCCAGTTGATCGAAGCCCACCTGCAGCAGAGTTTCGCCAGCATCAACCACGCCGTGGATATCGGTTGCGGTGCCGGGGTCGGCGCGGTGCTGATCGCCCGTGCCCGCCGGCATGCGCAGGTCAGCGCCGTGGACATCAACCCGCAGGCCCTGCGCCTGACCGCTATCAACGTCGCCCTGGCGGAGCTGGCCAACGTCTCGGTCGAGCACAGCGATGTGCTCCAGGGCATTAGCGGCAGCTTCGACCTGATTGTCGCCAACCCGCCGTACATGCTCGACGCCAGTGAGCGCGCCTACCGGCATGGTGGCGGCGCCCTGGGCGCCGGGCTGTCGTTGCGGATCGTTGAACAAGCACTGCCACGCCTGGCGCCGGGCGGCACCTTGCTGCTGTACACCGGGGTGGCCATGGTTGATGGTCGCGACCCGTTCCTGACAGCCTTGCAAGCGCCTTTGGCGTCCGCCGACTGGGCCTGGCACTACCATGAACTGGACCCCGACGTGTTCGGCGAACAACTGCTCGAGCCCGGTTACCAGCAGGTCGAACGCATCGGCGCAGTGGCCTTGAGCGTCACCCGCCGATGAACAGCCCCTGCGGCTTTGGCATCGAGGAAGAATACCTGCTGGTCGAGCTGGCCAGCGGGCGCATGCTCGCCGCGCCGTCGGCGGCGCAGATCGACCTGTGCCGCCAGGTGCTTGGCGCACACTTTGCCCAGGAGATGTTCAAGGGCCAGATCGAGGTGGCATCGTCAGTGTTCAGCAGCCTGGCCCAGGCCCGGGAGTTTCTCGCCGGCAGTCGCACGCAACTGGCACAGGTACTGGCCGAGGAGGGCATCGGCCTATTGAGCGCCGGCAGTCATCCCCTGGGCGGCTGGCGCAAGCAGCAGCCTGCTGACGACGAACACTTTCGCCAGTTGTTCGCCGACTACCAGCAGGTGGCCCGGCGCAGCCTGTTGTGCGGCCTGCATGTGCACGTCGGGGTGCCGCCCGGGCACGACCGCATCCAGCTGATCAACCAGTTGCTACCCTGGTTGCCGCTGCTGTTGCTGCTCAGTACTTCATCGCCGTTCTGGGAAGGCCAGGTGACCGGCTACATGAGCTATCGCCAGGTAGCCTGCGGGGAATGGCCGCACATGGGCCTGCCGGAACGCTTGAGCGACTGGCAGGGATACCAGCGCTACCTGGCCTTGTTGCGACGCACCGGTTCGTTGCGCGAGGGTGATGACGGCTGGTGGGCGATCCGCCCGTCGCGGCGCTTTCCGACGGTGGAGCTGCGCATCGCTGATGCTTGCCCGAACCTTGAAGATGCGCTGTGCATAGCCGGGTTTTTCCGCTGCATGGTCGAGCATTATCTGGCGCAACCACGTACCACCGTGCACCTGAGCCGCGAGGCCCACTGGCTTGCCCGGGAGAACTACTGGCGGGCCATGCGCCATGGCCGCCATGGGCAGTTCATTTGCCTGGAGGATGAAGGGCAGGGTAGCGCCGGGCAGTGGCTGGCGCGGGCGCAAGCGGTGTTTGCCGATGCGCTGCAGGGGGTTGACGGTGATCGCAGCTTTGCCCGGGCGCAGGTGATTGTTGCTCAGGGGAGCAGTGCCGACCGGCAATTGGCGATGGCGCAGCAGGGGATGTTGGCGGTGGTGCAGGGGTTATTGCAAGAGGTCAAATCGTGTTGACGCCATCGCGGGTCAAGTCGAGGCGTCGCGACAGATGCCTACTTTGTTTTCTCTCGCTGGCGCAGCGTCGTCACCGTCTCGCCACCCACACCCCAGTTGTCGGTGTTCACTTCTTCGATCACGACGAAGGTCGACGACGGTGGCTTGTTCAGCACCCGCTCGAGCATCGCGGTGGTCTGTTCGATCAACTGCTGCTTCTGTTCGCGGGTGACGCCTTCGTCGGTCACGCGAATATGGACATACGGCATGTTCTTTCCCTCTGTGTGTTTACCAGGTTCCCGTCGCCGAACCACCGTCGACGGCCATCACCGTACCGGTGACAAATGTCGAGTCCGTCAGGTATAGCACCGCATCGACCACATCCTTGGGCGAACCGACCTGCCCGGTGGGGGCGAGGGCCTTGAGGGCTTCGCGGGTCTGCGGGTCATCGCCATGCAGCGGGGTATCGATGATCCCCGGGGCCACGGCGTTGACCTGCACCTGTGACGGCGCCAGCTCCAGGGCCAGGGCGCGGACTGCCTGGTTGATGCCGCCCTTGATCAGCACCGGCAGCAGCGCCGGTACTTTGATGTTCGGTTGCAGGGCAATCGAGGCGCTGATGTTGATGATATGCCCGGCGCCGTTGCCGGCCATGTGCCGGGCCGCTGCCTGGGCCGGGTAAAAGAAGCCCTTGAGGTTGGTGTCGACGATGGCTTCGACCTCGGCCTGGGTGTAGTCGCTGACCGGCTTGGCGATGAAGATCCCGGCGTTGTTGACCAGAATATCGACCTTGCCGAACGCGTCGATGGCCTGCTCGAACAGTGTGCGCGCCGTGTGCGGCAGGGCGATATCGCCCTCGACCAGCAGCAGGTTGGGCGGGTTGCCGAGCTTGGTGGCGGCCTCCTGCAGGCGGGCGAGGGTGCGGGCATTGGCGACGACATTGTCGCCGCGCTCAAGGTAAGCCTTGGCGATGGCAAAACCCAGGCCGCTCGAGGCGCCGGTTACGATGACAGTCTTGGCGGTGTGCATGGTCGGTCTCCAGTGGGCCCGGCGGGGTCGCCGGGTAGGTGAGGCAGACTTTAATTTGCAAGCGACTATTGAAAAATGCTGCGCATGGAATTTGAATTGATACTTTGTGTAATCAATTGAGCCGCCATGACCCGCCATTTCGATGACCTTCAACTGGGCAGTATCGAGCTATTTTGCCTGGCTGCCGAAACCAGCAGTTTCACCGGCGCGGCGACCCTGGCCGGGGTCACGCCGGCAGCGGTCAGCCGTTCGGTGGCGCGCCTGGAAGAGCGCCTGGGGGTGCGCCTGTTCGTGCGCACCACCAGGCAGATGCGCCTGACTGAAGGCGGGCGCAATTACCATGAGCAATGCCGTCAGGCCCTGAGCCAGCTGATGGATGCCGAACGTGCGCTTAGCGGCGGCCAGGCCGTGCCGTCGGGGCTGCTGCGCATCAGCGTACCGACACCCTATGCGCACTATCGTTTGCTACCAAGACTCGCCAGGTTTCGCCAGCTGTATCCGCAGGTGCAGATCGACCTTCACGTCAGCAATCGCAACATCGACTTTGCCGACGAAGGCTACGACCTGGCCATTCGTGGCCGCGAGCCTGCCGATTCGCGGCTGATCGCCCGGCGTCTGGAAGACGCCGAGTTGGTGATTGTGGCAACGCCTGAGTATCTGCGCGCAGCGGGCACACCGCAGACGCCGCACGAGCTGGCCACTCACGAGTGCATCCAGTTCGAACTGCCCAGCAGCGGGCGCAAGGTGCCCTGGTCGTTCATGCTTGAGGGCAAGCGCGTGGAGCTGGAGGTGACTGGCAGCGTCACCTGCCTGGAAGACTTCCTGGCCACCGCCACACTGGTCAAAAGCGGTGCGGGGCTGATGCAGGCGTATCGCTTTACCGTGCAGCAGGAACTCGACAGCGGCCAGTTGCAAGAAGTACTCGCACCCTATGGCGGCACCTCACGGCCGTTCATTTTGCTCTATCCCCATGCCCGGCATGTGCCGCTGCGGGTGCGGGCCTTTATTGATTTCCTGATTCAGGATGCAGCTGGCTGAAACGCTAGCCTTTGGCTTTTTTCAGGCTTTTCATCCGCTGCTTGGCGCGCTGCACGGCAGCCATTTTTTCCGGGCGTTTCATGCGCTTCCATTTGCGGATGTCGTCCTTGCTGCGGCCGCAGCTCAGGCACAGGTCGCCGCTCAACTGGCACACGGCGATGCAGGGGGTTTCGATGTCCTTGGCCATGTGTCAGCCGCGCTGTTCGATGTCGAACTGCACGTGAGGTGCGAGCGGATGCAATTCGACGTCGGCTTCTTGCAAAGCCAAGGCCGTCAGCTCGATCATTCGCTTACCTTGTCCGCTGGCCAGGGCGTGTTCCTTGGCAGCCCGGGTTTCGAAAACCCAGATCACCTGCAAACTGGAAGGGAAGCGTGTGTAATCGACCAGGTGGGTGAGCCAGGCAAAACCGACGATTTCGGCCTTGGCGGTCTCGCAGGCTTCGGTCAGGGTGGCGACCAGACGGCGGTCAAGCTGCGCCTGTTCGCGTTTGCTCAGTGGCATGGCGGTGAGGGTCTTTGCGGGAGGAGAGGCGATCATACGCTATCTGAGCGCGCCACCCGGAACTGGGCGCAGCGGTGCCGGGTCTTGCGCCAATCCTGTGGGAGCGGGCTTGCCCCGCGATCGAGCGCGAAGCGGTCGTGGTTCAGGCACGCTCCTACACCGGTGGCTGCGGGGCCTATTGAACGTTGTGCAGCTTGACCACATCACCCGAGACACGGGTGGTGTAGCCGGTCAGTACCCAGGCCCAGAACCAGTTTTCCTGGACCTGGGTGTTGATCATCGCGTCGCCGCCCTTGGCCTTGATCGCGGCATTCTGGGCGCGCACGAAGCGGCTGTTCTGACGCACTGGAATGACGCCCAGTACCAGCAGACCGGTGGCGCTGGCTTCGCTGTGGCCGATCACGGTGTACTGGTCGGCGTTGTAGTGCTGGGTTTTCATCGGGGTGCCGGTGCAACCTGCCAGGGCCAGGACGAACAGGCCGCAGGCGACAACTTTGCTCAGGTTTTTCACTGCATAACTCCATGACAATTGGCCCGGGATCCATCTCTCGAGCGGCGCATACTTTACCGGATCAGCCAGGATCACGCTCGTCTGCCGGCGCTCGGGAGCAATGGATTTACCCGCGCCACACCGGCCAGAGGTCGCTGCCCAGCGCCCAATGCCCTTGCCCGGGCAGCAGGCGCACACCACCGACCCAGCGCTCGGGGGCCTGCTGCTCAAGCCAGTTGGCCTGGCCCGCCAGCACCTGCTCGCCCAGCGGGGTGAGGCTCAGGGGCCGGCGCGGCCAGTCCAGCTCAGCCTGCGCCTGGATGAGCAGCGGCGTCGGCGAATCGATCAGCGGGCGCAGCAGGGCATGGAACATCATGTCGCCCAGGTAAGGCAGTGGCTCGCGCTTGCCCATCAGTTCGGCAAACACCCGGCCGAACGGCACCTCGCCGAACTCGTTGATGATCTGCAGCGCCAGGCGTTCGCTCAGCGACAGGCCGTCGTCCACGCCCGGCAGCTCCTGCAACTGGCGTAGCAGCGCCGGGGCGAGCAAGGGCAGGGCCAAGTCCTGGCGATGGGCCAACTGCGCCCAGGCCAGTGGCGAGGGGGCGCAATACGCCGCCCAGGCCTCGCGCGCCAGTTGCAGCATGGGCCCATCCACTGCCCGGCGCTGCGGCCACAACCAGGCCAATACGTCCGGGGCTAACTGGCCGATGCCGATAAACCGCTCGACCCCGGGCATTCTGTCAATCTCGATCAGCTCCAGGCGCTGCGGCGGCTTGGCCAAGCCGGCCAGCACGCGGATCAAAAACAGCTGGTCATAGGCATCCGCCTCGCACCAGAGCACCGCGCTGGGGCAGCCGTCGAGGCGGGCCAGGTCGGCGTATTCGGTGTCCATCTTGTGCTGTACTTCGGCGAGCTCCAGGCCATAGGCCTGGCTGATGTAGTCGCTGCGCAGGGCGCGGTAAGGCACTGTCGGCACGTCACGCACCGGGCCCATCACCAGCGGGTCGCTGAGCATCTGAAAGTCGCCGGTAAAGCCGGCCAGGCGCAGGCTGTGGCTGATGTCGTTGCCGCAGCGCCAATGCTGGGTGGCGGCTTCGTCATCGGCAGTAAATTGCGGGTGGCGGGCGGCAAAGTCGATAGCGTCGATATGCGCCTTGAGCTTGGGCCAGCTGGCAAAGCCCAGGTCGCGGGCAATCAGCCACTGGGCATCGGCCAGGCGCGGTGAGGCCGGGCCGAGTAGCGCCAATTGCTCGGGCGCGGTACCGCTGCGCAGGCGCTGCAGCAGCTCCTTGGCGCGTTTGCGTTGTTGTTCAAGATTGATGCGCCCGTCATGGGACGGCGACGACAGTCGAGCAGGCATACGAACTCCTTGTGCGAGCCTTGTCCGCTGTCAGGCCGGGAGTCGTAGACAAAAATGTGGGGTGTACAGCCTGGGCGCAGCCCTTTCCGCGGACGGGTGGCGTGGTTGACGCCGGCTGCGACTATAGGCCCGGCGCCCGGCAAAAGGCAATCGTCAGCTCCAGGCGCGCGGCCAGCACTCCTGCAGCAGGTCGCTGAACACCTTCAGGCGTGGCGAGTGCTGGCGCGACGGCGGGTAGACCAATGCCAGTTCACGCCAGCGCCCGGAAAACGGCTCAAGCACCGGCACCAGACGCCCGTCGGCCAGAGCCTGGCGGGCGACGAAATCCATCACCTGGACAATGCCGAAACCCTGCAGCGCGGCATCGATCAGCGGGTCGCCGACATCGAACAGCAGCTGCCCGCTGACCTGCACGTCGACCCGCTTGCCGTCCTGGACGAACTGCCAGTCGACGCGGCGCCCGAGGTAGGGGTTATGCACCATCAGGCAGTTGTGCCGGGCCAGGTCTTCGAGGGTCTGCGGCATGCCGTGGCGGGCCAGGTAGGCGGGGGAGGCGACGGTCACCCAGTGCATCGGCGCCAGCGGCCGGGCCACCAGGCGCACATCGCTGAGCGGGCCGATGCGCACTGCGGCGTCGAAGCCTTCTTCGGCGAGGTCGACCAGGCGATCGGTCATGGTCGCATCCACCACCAGTTGGGGATGGCGTTGGGTCAGTTCGCCCAGCAGCGGCAGGATGACGATCCGGCCAAAGGCCGAGGGCAGGCTCAGGCGCAGGGTGCCGCTGGGTTCGCAGCGGCGGTCGAGCAGCAGTTGCTCGGCTTCCTCGAAGCCGGCCAGCAAGGGGGCGCAACGCTCGCGCAGTAGCAGGCCGTCGGCGCTCAGGCTGACGCTGCGGGTGTTGCGGTGCAGCAGCTTGACCCCCAGTTGCTCTTCCAGACGGCGGATTGCCCGCGACAAGCCTGACTGGGTCAAGCCGGTGCTGGCGGCTGCGGCGGTAAAACTGCGCAGCTCGGCGACCTTGAGCAGCAGGGCAACGGTGTTCAGATCCATGATTAAAGTCATTACTGAAAGAACTGGCAGCGTATTTATCATGCCTGGCGCATGAAAGACACTGGCGCCTTCTTGCCAAGGATGCCCCGCATGTCGACTCCCACCCCGCGCCACCCTGCATTGATGCTGCTGTTGCTGGCGTGCGCCCAACTGATCATTGCCCTGGACTACACCATCGTTTTCGTCGCCTTGCCGACCATTGGCGAGCACCTGGCCATCGGCCCGCGCCAGTTGCAATGGATCATCAGCGCCTTCGGCGTGGCCTTTGGCGGCTGCCTGCTGCTTGGCGGACGCGCCGCCGACCTGCTCGGCCGCAGGCGCCTGTATCGGCTTGGCCAGGGCGTGTTCGCCATCGCCTCGCTGGCCGGCGGTCTGACCCATCAGGCCGAGATCCTGGTGCTGGCGCGGGCGCTGCAGGGGTTGGCGGGTGCCTTGCTGTTCCCCGCGACCCTGGCGCTGATCAACAGCCAGTACGCCGAAGGTGCGCCGCGCACTCGCGCCCTGGCGATCTGGAGCGCCGCCTCGGCCGCGGGCCTGGCCCTCGGCGCCTTGCTCGGCGGCATCCTCACCCAGTGGCTGGGCTGGCAGGCGGTATTTCTGGTCAACGTGCCGCTGGCGGGGGCTTGCGCCTGGGCCGCCGGCTACTGGATTCCGATCGACCCGCCACGGGCCCAGGGGCGCTCGTTTGATCTGGCCGGTGCCCTGACCATCACCCTCGGCGGCAGCCTGCTGGTGCTGGCGCTGATCGAAGGGCCGAGCTGGGGCTGGCAACGGCCGCTGTTCTGGACCGTGCTGGCGGCCGCACTCATCTGCCTGGCGGTGTTTGTGGTGATCGAAACCCGCAGCCGCGACCCGTTGATGCCGCTGCGCCTGCTGCGCACCCCGGGCCTGCGCGCGGCCATGGGCCTGACCGCAGTGTTCATGGCCAGCTTCAGCGTGCAGTACTACTTCCTGGCCTTGTACTTCCAGCAGGTCTACGGCTACAGCGTGCTTGCCAGCGGCCTGGCGTTTTTGCCGGCGACCCTGGTGTGCACCCTGGGCATCGGCATTGCCGAACGGGCGCTGGCCCGCCTGGGTTTGCGCAGCACCTTGATTATCGGCTTGCTGGCCGGCGGCCTGGGTATCCTCTGGCTCGGCTGGATGTTGCCCGGGGATGGCGCTTTTGCCCGCCTGCTGGCGCCGATTACCTTGCTCAGCATCGGCCAGGGCATGACCTGGACGGCCATGTGGGTGTGCGCCGGGCAGGGGGTTGCGGCGGCCGAGCAGGGCGTGGCGTCAGGGATGGCGTCTACCGTCCAGCAGATTGGCGGGGCGTTGGGCCTGGCGCTGCTGGTGGGGTTGGCCAACCAGGGGCTCGACGGCTTGAGCGGCGCAGCCTGGCAGCAAGGCTACGCGCTGGGCTTGCAGCGTGCAGTACTGGTCAGCGGCGGGATCGCGCTATTGGGTGTGCTGATCGCCCTGGCGTTGCCTGGCAAGGTTCGCAGCACTTCAACAGAGGCTCAAGGCTGTTAGCCGGCTTTGACACACGGCACACTGGCGTCCCGACCCTGACTCACGGAACGAGCCGATGCCCCTGCACATTCGCCCCGCCACGCCCGCCGACGCCAGCGCCATCAGCGCGGTGATCATCCAGTCCTTGCAGCAGACCAACGCCGCCGATTATTCGGCGGCGCTGATCGCCCAGGTCGAGCAGAGCTTTACTGCAGAGCGAATACTGGCCTTGCTTGAGCAGCGCCAGGTGCTGGTGGCGCTGCTCGACCAGCAGTTGGTTGCCACTGCCAGCTTGCAAGGCAATGTGCTGCGCAGTGTGTTTGTGGTGCCAGGGGTGCAGGGCACCGGCGTGGGTCGCGCGCTGATGCAGGCGCTTGAAAACCTGGCCCGGCAAGCGGGGCAGATGGTGCTGCGGGTGCCGTCATCAATCACTGCAGAGGGGTTTTATGCCCGGCTCGGCTACGCCAAGGTCCGCGAGGTGATGGAGGGGGAGGAGCGGGTCATCGTCATGGAGCGCGTTATAGGTCATTGAAATTCATGGCGCAATAGCAGTACTCGCCGCCGTTTGCACCCCTCTTTGCGCGCGGGGTACCTGGCATTTATGTCAGGTGACGCTGTTGTTCTCGATCGATAGCATCAACGGGGCCGAGGTGTTTGGTTGCAGGCAGTCAGCGAGGGTTTCAGGCACCGGGCAACAACCACCTTGTAAATCGAATTTGTGCAGGAGCACAAGCTGATGAATACATCCAGAAAAGCGGTGTTGGTCTGCGGGTTGATCTTGATGGCGTCGCCGCTGGCAGGCTGGGCCGAGACTGAAAAGTACATTTGTGAATACAGCAAGATGGAGGACAACCAGAAAAAGGATTTTGGATACGACTCTTATAAAGCATCCAGTGTCCAGGATGCCGAGAAGCA
Organism: Pseudomonas sp. B21-009; assembly: GCF_024749345.1. Classification (NCBI taxonomy): domain Bacteria; kingdom Pseudomonadati; phylum Pseudomonadota; class Gammaproteobacteria; order Pseudomonadales; family Pseudomonadaceae; genus Pseudomonas; species Pseudomonas sp. B21-009. The sequence continues at coordinate 2,299,330 of NZ_CP087199.1, forward strand.
ATCGCGGGCGGATCCATCCAACAAGGAAAAACAATCTGAAGACATCAAGCTTGAATGCAAGGTGTACGAAGAAGAGTAAGTGCCGTACCCACGCCGTACCCACGCCGGCTTTCAACGAAGGCGTTGTGGGCGCGGCGCTTTTGGAGGCGGTCAGCTCTGTCAAGCGTACGTTGTAACTGGTCGCTATCAATTCGCGATCACCCTGCGCTGGTTGACACCTGAAGCTGATCGCCGCCTGCCTGCAAGCAACACTCGCCAGCGCGTGCAGCGTTGGCAACAGGCGCTGGAGCAGATGCGGGCTGACGGTCGGTTGCAGCAGCGCTGGCTGAGCGACCTGGCGACGCCGCCGACACCACGATAATCAATACCCGAGCCTGACAGATTCCCTGCCCCTAACGGTCAGGGCGCTTCGTCGTTGTCGCTGAATATCATTTGACATATTTGATTTGTGATCACATATTCGCATCACAAGAACGACAACATAGGCTTTTTTCCATGACCGACCGTCCCGTCCTGTTGCCGGCCCTGCGCCAGGTGTCCCGCGATACCCTGCAAGACCAGGTCTACCGGCAGATCCGCGAAGCGCTGATGAGCGGGCGTTTTCAGCCCGGGCAGAAGCTGACCATCCGTGGCCTGGCCGAAGCGCTGGGTTCCAGCCCCATGCCGGTGCGTGAAGCACTTCAGCGCCTGAGCGCCGAAAATGCCTTTGAAGTCACTGAAACCTCGCGCCTGCGGGTACGGGTGATGACCACTGAACGCCTGCGCGAAATCCGCGATGCGCGGGTGGCCCTCGAAGGCTTGCTGGCCGAGAAGGCCGTGGCCCATCTGGGCGATGCCGACCTGGCTGAAATCACCGAGCTCTGCGTGCAGATGCAGGCCGCCGCCGACAAGGTCGACGTGCCGGCTTACCTGTGGGGCAACTTTGCCTTTCACCGGCGCATTTATGCCGTGGCCCAGGCTGAACTGACCGTCGCCGCGGTGGAGAATTTCTGGCTGCACATGGGCCCGTGTTTTGCCCTGGTCGCCCCGGACAAAGCCCACCTGCAGCGCTCGATGCAAGCCCACGACCGCATCGTCGCCGCCCTGGCCGACCGCGATGCGGCGGCGGCGCGGGCGGCGGTGACCGACGACATCATGCAGGCCGCCGACTCCCTGGCGCGCCTGCTGGTCAACAACGACCGTGCGCGGTCTGTTTCTGGAGTGAAAAAAGCATGAGCGTTCTCAAGCGTCTGACGCCGTATCCGGGCCTGCGGGTGTTGATTTCCGGCGGCGCCGCCGGTATCGGTGAAGTGCTGGCGGCGGCCTATAGCGAAGCCGGGGCCAGGGTGCATGTCTGTGATGTCAGCGAGGCGGCCCTGGCGGCGTTTCGCGACCGCTACCCAGGCAGCGTCGCCACCCGCGCCGACGTCGGCGATGCGGCGCAGATAGAGGCGCTGTTCAAGGTTCAGCGCGAGCAGTTCGGCGGCCTCGATGTGCTGGTCAACAACGCTGGCATCGCCGGGCCTACCGCCGGTATCGACGCCATCAGCGACGACGACTGGCAGCGCACCATCGACATCAACCTGACCGCGCAATACCGCTTCGCCCACCACGCAGTGCCGCTGCTCAAGGACTCGCCCAACGCCCACCTGCTGCACATCGCATCGGTGGCCGGGCGCCTCGGTTACGCCTGGCGCACGCCGTATGCGGCGACCAAATGGGCCATCGTCGGCCTGATGAAATCCCTGGCTTCGGAGCTTGGCGACAGCGATATCCGCGTCAATGCCTTGCTGCCCGGCATCGTCGAAGGGCCGCGCATGGACGGGGTGATTCGCGCCCGTGCCGCGCAAGTGGGGGTATCCGAGGCGCTGATGCGCGAGGAGTACCTGAAGAAGATTTCCCTCAAGCGCATGGTCACTGCCGAAGACGTCGCCGCCACCGCCTTGTTCCTCTGCTCGCCAGCTGCCCGCAACATCACCGGGCAAGCCATCAGCGTCGATGGCAACGTCGAATACCTCTGAGCTGTACCTGCGCTTTTACCGCACTGCTTTCTCGCCAAGAATAAAAACGGAGAACACGCATGTCCAAGAAACGCCCGGTCATCATCACCTGCGCCGTCACCGGTGCCATCCATACGCCGTCGATGTCGCCGCACCTGCCGATCACCCCGCAACAAATCGCCGACGCCGCCATCGGTGCCGCCGAGGCGGGTGCTTCAATCGTTCACCTGCACGCCCGTGATCCGTTCGACGGCAAGCCCAGCCAGGACGTCGAGCTGTTTCGCCAGTTCCTGCCGCAGATCAAGGCGCAGAGCGATGTGGTGATCAACATCACCACCGGCGGCGCGCCGACCATGGGTGTCGAAGAGCGCCTGCAGCCGGTGGCCCAACTCAAGCCGGAGCTGGCCTCGCTGAACATGGGCTCGATGAATTTCGGCCTGTACGAAATGCTCGAGCGCTTCACCGAGTTCAAGCACGACTGGGAGCGGCCGTACCTGGAAGAGAGCGACGACCGCATCTTTCGCAACACCTTCCGCGACATCACCTACATCCTCAACGCTTGCGCCGAGAACCGCACACGCTTCGAAATCGAGTGCTACGACATCGGTCACCTGTACACCGCCGCGCATTTCCTCCAGCGCGGGCTGCTCAAGGCGCCGTTGTTCATCCAGTCGGTGTTCGGCCTGCGCGGCGGCATCGGTGGCCACCCCGAAGACCTGGCGCACATGCGCCGCACTGCCGACCGCCTGTTTGGCGACAACTATGAGTGGTCGATCCTCGGCGCCGGGCGCAACCAGATCCCTCTGGGCACCATGGGCCTGGCCATGGGCAGCAACGTGCGCGTGGGCCTTGAGGACTCGCTGTGGGACGGCCCGGGCAAGCTGGCGGCGTCCAATGCCGAGCAGGTCAAGCGCATCCGCACGGTGATCGAAGCCCTCGGCGGGCGTGTCGCCAGCCCCGACGAGGCGCGGGAAATGCTCAGCCTCAAAGGCCGCTACGCAGTCGATTTCTAGCTTGCCTGCATGCCCCGGCCGAGCCTGGCCGGGGATGTTCCCATCGCTGTCGTCACACTAGAGATTCGTGCCATGACAATTACAAGATCGCCCGAAGAACTGACTGTGCCCCGTGATCCTGCAACCCTCAACCGGTTGCTGTTCGTCAAACTCATGCCGTTGCTGATCGCCGCCTATGTGCTGAGCTTTCTCGACCGCACCAACATCGCCCTGGCCAAGCATCAACTGGATGTCGACCTGGGCATTTCCGCGGCCGCCTACGGATTGGGCGCCGGGTTGTTTTTCCTTACCTATGCGTTGTCGGAAGTGCCCAGCAACCTGATCATGCACAGGGTCGGCGCACGCTTCTGGATTGCCCGGATCATGGTGACCTGGGGCCTGATTTCCGCCGCCATGGCCTTCGTCCAGGGCGAGACTTCGTTCTACGTGCTGCGCCTGTTGCTGGGCATCGCCGAGGCCGGCTTGTTCCCCGGGGTGATGCTCTACCTGACCTACTGGTTCGGCCGCGAACAGCGCGCCCGCGCTACCGGCTACTTCCTGCTCGGGGTGTGTTTTGCCAACATCATCGGCGGGCCGTTGGGCGCGGCGTTGATGCAGATGGACGGCCTGATGGGCTGGCATGGCTGGCAGTGGATGTTCATGCTCGAAGGCTTGCCGGCGGTGTTCTTCGCCTACGTGGTGTGGAAGAAGCTGCCCGACCGGCCGAGCAAGGCGCCGTGGCTGAGTAGCGCTGAAGCCGAGCAGATCGAACGCCAACTGGCCAGCGAGGCCGAGGAGGGCGCCGGCCACAGCGGGCACTCGCTCAAGCAGTGCCTGACGCCGCAGATCCTGTTGGCGATCTTTGTCTATTTCTGCCACCAGATCACCATCTACACCGTGATCTTTTTCCTGCCGGGGATTATCGGCAAGTACGGCGACCTGAGCGTGCTGCAGATCGGTTTTCTCACCTCGTTGCCGTGGCTGGCGGCAGCGGCCGGGGCGATCGTCCTGCCGCGGTTTGCCAGCACGGCGCAGCGGGCGCGACGGATCCTGGTCAGCGGTTTGCTGACCATGGCCCTGGGCCTGGCCATCGCCTCCCAGGCGGGGCCGGTGCTCAGCCTCTTGGGCTTTTGCTTGTCGGCGCTGATGTTCTTTGTGGTCCAGTCGATCATCTTCCTGTATCCGGCCTCGCGCCTCAAAGGTGCGGCGCTGGCGGGTGGTCTGGGCTTCGTCAACTCCTGCGGCTTGCTTGGCGGCTTCTTCGGGCCGTCGCTGATGGGCATGATCGAGCAAAGCACCGGCAATGCCGTGAACGGGTTGAAGTTCATTGCCGTGGTGCTGGTGGTGGCGGCCTTGGCGGCGCTGCGCTTGCGCCAGGGGCATGAGCGTAACAGCGCGAAGGGGGGAGCGCTCAACGACGCGCAGCGCCAATCTGCCTGAGGTTTTCACCGATACATTTGTGGGGCTTGCCAGCGATGAGGCCAATGCAGTCAGCACATGAAGTGTTGACTGGATTACGACCGCTGCGCGCTCGATCGCGGGCAAGACCCGCTCCCACAGGATGGGCGCAGTACCTGTAGGAGCGGCGGTGCGGCGACCCGACTTGACCCGCGATGAGGCCATCCCAGACAACACAGCGCTTGACAGCCCACCCCCATCTCGTTTCCAATCCGCCCCCTCAGATCCACCACCCCTCATTATTTAGGTGAAGCCAGTGCCCCACGCCAACCAACACGCCTGATGCCGACGACGGACGTTTAAGCCTGTTGGTGCCTGCCTGCGCACGCACTTTCACCTGCCCGCTGTCGTCGGTTTTCGCCCTTTTGGAGAAGACCCATGACACTCGATATCCGCGAGCTCGCGCAGCTCGACCTGTTCAAGTACCCGCGCACCCCACACCTGCAAAGTTCTCGCCTGCAATCGGGCGATAGTGACCATGACCAACTGCCTTACAGCGAACTGAAGGGCCAGTACCTGGTGGTCGAGGAAAAGCTCGACGGCGCCAATGCCGCGATCAGTTTTTCTGCCGCCGGCGAGCTGTTGCTGCAGTCCCGTGGCCATTACCTGGCCGGCGGTAGCCGCGAGCGCCAGTTCAACCAGTTCAAGCAATGGGCGGCCTGCCATGAACACTGGCTGCTCGAGCACCTGGAAGACCGCTACGTGCTGTTCGGCGAGGTGATGAGCAAGCGCCACAGCGTGTTCTACGACCAGCTCCCGCACCTGTTCTTCGAGTTCGATATCTGGGACCGCAAGGCGCAGGTGTTCCTCTCCACCGCACGGCGCCAGCAGTTGCTTGCAGGCGGCCCGGTGTTGTCGGTACCGGTGCTGTTCGAAGGCATCGCGCCGCCTCGGCTGAAGGACCTGCTTGCCCTGGTCGGCCATTCCCAGGCCAAGTCGAAACGCTGGAAAGACGCGTTTGCCGAGGTCATCGCCCGTCAGCAACTGGACTTTGCCAAGGCCTGGAACCAGGGCGACCGCTCTGACCTGATGGAGGGCCTGTACCTGAAAATCGAAACCGCCGAGCACACCACCGGGCGGATCAAATGGGTGCGCCACGACTTTGTCCAGGCCATCCTCGAAGCCGATGAGCACCACCTGCGCCAGCCCTACATCCCCAACCTGCTGGCCGCCGGTGTCGACCTGTATGCGCCCGAGCCCCAGGTCACCTGGGCCAGCCTGCAGGCCGCCGAACAAGGAGTTGAATGATATGGACATGAACACATTGCGAGCGCTGATGCCCGGCCCCGGTCGCGCGGTCGACTACCCGGCACTGCTCGAGGCGATCCCGTCTCTGCGCGCCTTGGCGGCAACCCCGCAAGACCCGGTCTACCACCAGGAAGGCGACGTCTGGACCCACACCATGATGGTGGTCGATGCCTTGCTCGCCGACCCTGCCTACCAGCGCGCCACCCCAGAGCAGCAATTCGTGCTGTTTTACGCCGCAGTGCTGCACGACATCGCCAAGCCGTCGTGCACGGTGATCGATGAAGTCACCGGCAAGATCGGCCAGCCCGGGCATTCGCGCCGCGGCGCGGTAGATGCGCGCATCCTGTTGTGGCAGGCCGGGGCGCCGTTTGAGCTGCGCGAAAGCATCTGCCGGATCATCAGCGTGCACCAGTTGCCGTTCTTTGCCCTGGCCGGGGACAAGAGCGGGCGTTCGGCCGAGCAGATCCTTCATCGCCTGTCGTGGGAGTTGCCGGTGTGGATGCTCTGCGCCGTGGCCAACGCCGACATGCAGGGCCGCGGCTTTGCCGGCAAGCAGGGGCTGCTCGATGACATCGAAGTATTTCGCCTGCTGGCCGAAGACGAAGGCTGCCTGGATCGACCCAAGGCCTTTGCCGACGATTACACCCGGCGCTGCTACTTTCGCGGTGCCTCGGTGCTGCCGCAGTACAGCCTGTACCGCGAGGTTCAGGGCTCGCAGGTGATCATGCTGGCGGGGCTGCCGGCCAGCGGCAAGGACACCTGGGTCAACCAGCACGCAGCGGATCTGGCCGTGGTGTCGTTCGACGATGCCCGCCAGGAGCTGGGCCTGAGCCATGGTGACAAAGGCCCGGTGGCGCAGTACGCGATCGACAAGGCCAAGACCTTGCTACGGCGCCGTGAGCCCTTCGTGTGGAACAGCACGCACTTGTCGCAACAGATGCGCAAGAAGACCCTCGACCTGCTCTACAGCTATGACGCCGACGTGCGCCTGGTGTACCTGGAGCAGAGCGAGCGCGAGCTGATGCGCCGCAACGCCCGTCGCGACACCACGCTGCGCAACAAGGACATCGAGCGCATGTACTTTCGCTGGGAAGTGCCGACGCCGGTGGAGGCGGATCGGCTTGAATATCAGGTGTGAATCAGCGGGCATTAATGCCACTGTTGACGGGCTTTGTGCGCTTGACCAACGGCGCTAAGATCGATGTCGATGTAAGGCCATGCAGGGAACAGCACGATCATGATGAACCTGATGCACTGGAAGCTGCTGGTCGCCGTGGCCGATGCCGGCAATGTCTCGCGCGCTGCCGAGGCCTTCGGCATCACCCAGTCTGGCGCCAGCCAGGCGATCAGCCAGATGGAGGCGGCGCTGGGGGTAAAGGTGTTCGTGCGCGAGCGCACGCACACTTGCGTGACGGCGCTGGGCGAGCAGGTGCTGGTGCGTGCCCGGCGCATGGTCGCCGAGCTGGAGTCGATCCAGCACCTGGTCGACGCCAGCCGCGGTTGCCACCTTGGGCGTGTGCGTCTGGCGACCTTCCCGTCGTTGTTCGCCTCGCTGTTGCCACCGCTGTTGCAGGCTTTCAAGCGCCTGCACCCGGGTATCGAGGTGATCTGCCTGGAGGGCACCGACGAGGAGGTCGAAAGCTGGCTGGCTTCGGGGGCTACCGACCTGGGCGTGGTGATGAACCCGCTGCCGAGCCGAGATCCGGTGATGCTTGGGCGTGACCGCTGGGTGGCGGCAATACCGCTCGATCACCCCTTGGCCAGGCGCGGTAGCCTGAGCCCGGTGGAGTTGGCAGAGCTGGTCGATGAGCCGTTCATTGTCGCCACTGGTGGCTGTCATGTGCATGGCCAGAGCCTGGTGCAACAGGCAGGGCTGCACCTGAGCAACGTGCGCCTGACGGTGCGCGACTGGCGCACCGCGTTTGCCCTGGTGGGCGAGGGCATGGGCGTGTCGATCGTGCCGGCCTCGACGTTGCCAAAGGACCCGCGTGCGATGCGGGTGTATGACCTGCATCCGCCGATCTACCGGCGTTTCGGCTTGGTCAGTGCGTCGGCAAACCCGCCGTCGCCTGCGGCCCAGGCGCTGCTCAAGCATGTGCACAAGGCTATGGGCGAAGTTGGGCTTGATGTAGCGGACCACACCGCCTGACATAAGCGCAGCTAATGATAAGGTGGTGAAATTCTAAGTTTACCTGGCGCTGGCGTTTGTTGATCCTGCGCCTCTTGATCCTGTCAGGAGACGCCCGATGAAACTCTATTTCGCCCCCAATGCCTGCTCGCTGGCGCCGCATATCATCCTGCGCGAACTGGGCCTGCCATTCGAGCTGGTACGGGTCAATAACCAGAGCAAACGCTGCGCCGATGGCCGTGATTTTCGCAGTATCAACCCCAAGGGTTACGTGGCCGCGCTGCTGCTTGACAATGGTGAGGTACTGACTGAAGGGCCGGCCATTCTCCAGTACCTGGCCGACCTCAGGCCCGAGGCCGGATTGGCGCCGGCCAACGGCAGCTGGGAGCGCTCGCGGCTGCAGGAGCTGCTCAATTTCATCAGCGCCGAAATTCATGCCGGCAGCGCACCGCTGTTCAATGCCGAGCTGCCGGAGGCGGCCAGGGTGATCTTTGGCGACAAGCTGTTCAAGCGCCTGGGTTATTTGAACGAACTGCTCGGTAGCAATGACTACCTGCAGGGAGCTTTCAGTATCGCCGATGCCTATCTGTTCACTGTGCTGGGCTGGTTGCCGGTGTTTGCCATCGATATAGCGCAATGGCCAGCGCTGGCGGGTTATGTCGAGCGTGTAGCGGCCAGGCCGGCGGTGCAGGCCGCCGTCCACGCAGAGCACGCCAGCGCACCGGTCTGACCCTTCAAGGCATGCCGCTAATCCGCTTCAGGTACTGAACTCTGGCTTGCGTCTGCTTCAACAGGCAATGGGTATGGATGGTGGCGTAGCCGCTGCCGCCAACCGACTCATACGTCTCCAGTTCACAGCTGGCATCACGAAAGGCAATCCAGGTGCGCTGGGCTTTTTTCAGCGCCACGTCCTGGGTCGGGCGCCCGGGTGACGCGCCCTCGTCCTTGAAACGTGTAACCAGCTCCTGGTAGAGCTGATTCAATTGCCGATCGGATTTTTTCAGCAAGCGCTGCATGCATTCAAGCATCTGCACTTCGGTGTTGGCGCCGGGGCACAGGCTGCTTGCCTGGGCCGGGGTAGCCAGCGCCAGCAGCACGCTGAAACCGGCATAAATCAAGCGATACATGGGGGCGTCCTTGCGTTGAAGTTATTTCAGTTTATTGGTGTTGCGGCCAGGTATCGCCAATCACCAGCCAGCAGGCCTTGGACTGTACATGCACATGTTTTTGCCGGGCAGGCTCGAACGGCGTATCCAGGGTGCCCAGCGCAACGCTGATCCAGTCCGGATACTCGCCACTGGCATTGGCCCAGAACAGGCTCGCGCCGCAGCCTGAACAAAAGCTGCGGCTGACCGTGGGTGATGATTTGAACACCTGCAACATGCCCTGCGGATCGCTGCAGCTCAGGGCCGCAGCCGGCACGCTGGCGTACGTGGCGAAGGCTGCGCCATGGGCTTTGCGGCACTGGCTGCAATGACAGTGGGTGACGGCTTTCAGCGGGGTGTTGATGTGATAACTGACGGCGCCGCACAGGCAGCTGCCGTGAAAGTCGCTGGTCATCCCGAAATCCTTGGCGGGCGAATTTGCCAGGGATCATACACGGGCTATTGAGCCTAGTTTAGCGGCGGCTCTTCGATGATCTGGATATCGGCAGCGAACCATTGACCTTGTGGCCCTTGCACCAGCTCGTAACTCACCACCTGGCCCTCGCGCAGAATCAGCCCGTCAGGCATTGCGGACCCGATCTGAAAAAAGACATCGTCCTCGCGGAAGGTAGGGATGGAAACGCTCAGTTCACTTTCGGTCGAGCCAGCAGGGGGACGATGAATTCTGCCCATGAGCGTTTCTCCTGGTGCGTTAAACAGCAAGGAATTACCTGGTTTTCACTCCGGTCGAACTTGGGCGGCCTGCAAACCTTTCTGCCCTTTTTCGGCGACAAAGGAGACTTTTTGCCCTTCTCTCAGTGATTTGAACCCGTCACTTTCGATGGCCTTGAAGTGCACGAACAAATCATCGCCACCGCCGTCTGGGGTAATGAAGCCGAAGCCTTTCTCATCATTGAACCATTTCACCGTACCGTTCTGTCTGTTGCTCATTGCGCCAACCCTCGAGTCTTGCAGCTTTGCATGGAAATTGCTGTTGCCTGAAGAAAGCAGGCCTGTGCCGGCAATCGCACAACTGGTAAAAATGCCAGGTCTGAAGAAAGGAATACCTAGATGCGTGAACGTAAATCAGCCCGGCTGTTAGTCATCAGCCCCTCCCGCAGCGTGTTGCTGTTTCGCTTCGTCCATCGCAACGGCGCGCTGGCCGGTGACGATTACTGGGCAACGCCAGGAGGCGGCGTGGAGGAGGGCGAAACCTTTGAACAGGCTGCCATTCGCGAGCTGCGCGAAGAAACCGGCATCGAGGTCGACGCGGTGGGCGCGCACTTGAGCGAGCGGCGCTTTACCATGCAACTACCCAGCGGCGAGTGGGTAACGTCGGTCGAGCAGTACTACCTGATCCAGGCGCAAAACCAGCAGCTGTGCCGCCAGGGCTGGACGGCTTCGGAGGTCGAGGTGATGGCCGATCATCGCTGGTGGTCGGCCGAGGAACTGCGGCAAACCACCGACATAGTGTGGCCCGAGCGGCTGATTGAAACCCTTGAGTCGGCCGGGGTGTTCAGCGCCGCGCCAGCGCATGGCTGACGCATTGCTCGTAGTAGGTCTGCTTGATGGCTGCGGGCTTGAGACGTGACTGGCTGTTGTAGGTCTGTTCGGTGATGCCCATGGCGGTCATGCGCATCCACGGCTTGTTGAACTTACGCACCTGCAGGCGCTTGCGCGCGGCGTACAGGGTCACCCCTGACAGCTTCGACTGCTGCGCGCCGGCGGCAATCTGCGAACCCCAACTGCACATGTAGCGGTCATTGTTGCCCAGGGCCTTGGCCTGGGCACCGAGCGGGAGGGCGAGCAGAAAAAACGCTGCCAAGGTTAATCCATAAGCCCGCATAGCACCTACCTAACTTGCTGAAAAGAAAGCGAGTTTGCCAACGAAGCGGCTAGCAGGGGGCCAGCAATTTGCCTTATTTGCGCCTGAATTTCACAACAGTTGCGCTTGTGGCTGACGGCCCAGCAGCAGGCTTTCTGCAGCAACGACGAAGCTGCTGCCCAGCAGCCAGAAGGCATCGTGAACCTGGCTCATGAGATAGCAGGCGCCCTGGCTGTCGACAAACAGCGCGCCATGGCCGTGGTGGACATCGCCGATGCACACCAGGGTGGTGTTGAGCTTGTGTTGCATCCTCACGATGACTTTGTCGTCGTGCAGGGCGGGCTTGGCCCTGAACTCGATGTCGCCGGCAGCGCATTCTTCACCGGCGCCACAGTGGCCGACGCACAGGCCGTTGAGGCTCAGCAGCAGCGTGGCCGCCGGATGGTTCGCCGGCACACTGGCCGGTAGCGGGTTGTTGGCCGGCCATCCGGCGGCAATGAACAGTGGGCGTAGGGTGTCAGGTAGGTCGATTGGCATGTCTGCTCTCTGGTCGAATCCGTGCGAGGGGCCAGATTAACACGCCAGTCATCATTGCCCTCTGCGCAGCGCTGGCAACATCAGGCTTGACCTCTACTTAAGTCGAGGTTTGATACTCGCCGCTCCCATCATTCGGAGCAGCACCATGACCGCAGCTTTCCACCTGTCCAACCCCGAAGGCCTCTACGATCCCAGCGCCAACGCCTACTCTCACGTTGCCGAAGTCGCCGCCAATGCCCGGCTGCTGTACATCGCCGGGCAGGGTGGTGAGGACCTTGAAGGCCGCTTGTCGAGTGACTTTGCCGAGCAGGCACGCCAGGCCCTGGGCAATCTGCAGATCGCCTTGGCATCCAGAGGCGCAAGCCTGGCCGATGTGTTCAAGCTGACCCTGCTGATCGTCGATCACGACGAGGCCAGGCTGCGAATCTGGGGCAGCGAGGCCCAGCGGGCCTGGGGCAGCAACATGACCCCGACCTGCACGCTGATCCCGGTGCCGCGCCTGGCGCTCGACGGCATGATGATCGAAATCGACGCGGTCGCCGCGCTAGCTGCCGGGTGACATGTTTTAGCGATGGCATTGGCCCCGGCTTTTGTAAACAATAGCGCCCGCAAAACGCGCTGTTCGTTCACTTATCGAGATACCAATGCCGTCGATTCTTCCGCTGTATGAGGTCCAGCCATGAGCGACCTTACTGTCGAGCTCCTGCAAACCGGCCCCGAGCAGATCGAGCTGATCCGCAACCTCTACCAGTTTTACGCCTACGAGTCGTCGGACTGGGAACAGGAAGACGTCGAGGTCGATGGCCGCTTCTATGTGCATGACGAGCACCTGCAACGCTACTGGCAAGAGCCGCAGTGGAGCGCCAACCTGATTCTGGTCGACGGCTACATCGCCGGCTTCCTGCTGATCGAACGCAGCGAGCTGCCGGACCTCGACGCCCTGGAGCTGGCCGACCTGTTCATCCTCAAGCGCTACCGGCGCAAGGGCATCGCCAGCGCCCTGGCCAGCCAGGTGCTGGCGAGCGGGCAGAACCAGTGGCTGGTGCGTTACTACGACCAGGACGAAACCGCCCATGCCTTCTGGCGCGCGGTGCTCGACAAGCTGCCGCGGCCGGTACGCTCGATCGAGCTGGACGACGAGCCGGAGTTGGTGAACTTCCTCGTGACCCGGGCCTTGCACTGAGCTGGCACGATCGCCTGCATCTGCGCCGCCCTCGGGCTGAAGCTCACACCGACCGTTGTTGCCAGCGCCTGTCCAGGCTTGCCAGCGGATTGCCGAGCCGTTGCGGGGTCTCGCCGGTCAACTGGCACAGCAGCTCGATCAGTGTTTCGCCGTCCAGTACGCCTTGCTCGCGCAGCCGTTCGGCGAGCACCCGCAGCACCGGCCAGTAAGCGCGTAGCAGGCTGTGACAGCGAACCAGGGCCAGGGGCTCGGCCTGCGCAACCTGGCGCGCCGGCAGCAGGGCGATCAGTTCATGGGCCCGGCGCTGGTCGCCGGCGCCACTGGTGGTGAGAAAGCGATCATCGGCGCTGTGACGGTAGATTGCCTCGGCCACGGGGCCGGCGAAGCAGTTGAGCAGGTCGCGTTCGATCAGCTCGATCATCGACGGCAGGTGTTCGGCGATGCCTGGCGGCTCGAAGGCGGGCAGGGGCACCAGGTAGTCCGCCTCGACCAGGCCCTTGACCGCCTGCAGGTTGCCGCGCAAATCCACCATCGGCCCGATCAGCGCTTCTGCCCGGGTGCGCACGGTTACCCGCCTGATCGCCAGGCCGTTCCACCAGAAGGCCAGGGCATGGCCGGCTTCGTGGTAGGCGGTGCGACGCGGACGGCTGTTCATGGTCATGACCTCAGGGGAGGCGGCTATCGCTACGATCTGCTCCTTCCCTGGGGTTGGTATAAGAGATTATGGCTATCGGCGGGCAATACTGCGTCTATTTGCTGACTGCCGGGGCCGGGACTAGCCTTGATGATGCGCTGGCAGGTGCCGGCCGGACCTGATGTGGAGATAACTAAAACGCTGGATATAAAGGTAGCTCACCCATGTCTACTGAATCGAAATGCCCGTTCAGTCATGCCGCTGGCGGTGGTACGACGAACCGCGACTGGTGGCCGAACCAACTGAACCTGAAGATCCTCCACCAGCACTCGCCGCAGTCCGATCCCCAAGGCGATGGCTTCAACTATGCCGAGGCCTTCAAGAGCCTGGACTTTCAAGCCCTGAAACAAGACCTGCATGCGCTGATGACCGATTCCCAGGACTGGTGGCCAGCGGATTTCGGTCATTACGGGCCGCTGTTCATCCGCATGGCCTGGCACAGCGCCGGCACCTACCGCACTGGTGATGGCCGTGGCGGCGCAGGCTCCGGACAACAACGCTTCGCGCCGCTCAACAGCTGGCCTGACAACGTCAGCCTGGACAAGGCCCGGCGCCTGCTGTGGCCGATCAAGCAGAAGTATGGCCGGAGCATCTCCTGGGCCGACCTGATCGTGCTCACCGGCAACGTTGCCCTGGAATCCATGGGCTTCAAGACTTTTGGTTTTTCTGGCGGCCGCGCGGATGTCTGGGAGCCGGATGAAGACGTCTACTGGGGCTCGGAAAACAAGTGGCTGGGTGGCGATACCCGCTACGGCAAGGGCCCGCAGCCGATGCAGGAGCCTGGTGAGGGCACCCTGGTGGCCGAGCCCGAGCAGCACGGCAACGAAGAAAGCCGCACCGACCAGGGCCGCAACCTGGAAAACCCCCTGGCCGCGGTGCAAATGGGCCTGATCTACGTCAACCCGGAAGGCCCGGAAGGCAACCCCGACCCGGTCGCCGCCGCCAAGGACATCCGCGAAACCTTTGCACGCATGGCCATGAACGATGAAGAAACCGTGGCCCTGATCGCCGGCGGCCATGCCTTCGGTAAAACCCACGGCGCCGGCCCTGCCGATAACGTCGGCCCGGAACCGGAAGCCGCCGGTCTTGAAGAACAGGGCCTGGGCTGGCGCAACAGCTTTGGCACGGGCAAGGGCGCCGACACCATCACCAGCGGCCTGGAAGTGACCTGGACCACCACGCCAACGCGCTGGAGCAACAACTACCTGGAAAACCTCTTCGGCTTCGAGTGGGAACTGACCAAGAGCCCGGCCGGGGCCAACCAGTGGACGCCAAAAAACGGCGCTGGCGCAGGGATCATCCCCGATGCCCACGACCCGAACAAACGGCGCAACCCGACCATGCTCACCACCGACCTGTCGCTGCGCTTCGACCCGATCTACGAGCCGATCTCGCGGCGCTTTCTGGCCAATCCCGAGCAATTGAGCGATGCCTTTGCCCGTGCCTGGTTCAAGCTGATCCACCGCGACATGGGCCCGCTGTCGCGTTACCTGGGCCCGGAAATGCCCGGCGAAGAGCTGCTCTGGCAAGACCCCATCCCTGAGCTCGACCATGCCCTGGTCGATGACAGCGACGTGACCGCACTGAAGGCCAGGCTGTTGGCGTCGGGGCTGTCGGTGGCCGAACGGGTGTCCACGGCCTGGGCGGCGGCCTCGACCTTCCGCGGCTCGGACAAGCGCGGCGGGGCCAATGGCGGGCGTCTGCGCCTGGCGCCGCAGAAGTTCTGGCAGGCCAACCAGCCTGAGCAGCTGGCCAAGGTGCTGAGCGTGCTGGAAGGCATCCAGAACGACTTCAACAGTGCCCAGGCCGGTGGCAAGAAAATCTCCCTGGCCGACCTGATCGTGCTGGCAGGCAGCGCCGCGGTCGAGCAGGCGGCAAAAAACGCCGGGGTCGACATCCGCGTGGCGTTTGCCCCGGGGCGCATGGATGCCTCGCAGGAGCAGACCGACGTCGAGTCGTTCGGTTTTCTTGAGCCCAATGCCGATGGTTTTCGCAACTACCTGAAGAACAGCTACCGGGTGCCGGCCGAGGCCTTGCTGATCGACAAAGCGCAACTGCTGACCTTGAGCGCGCCGGAAATGACCGTGCTGGTGGGCGGCCTGCGGGTGCTGGGGGTCAATGCCGGGCAAAGCAAGCACGGCGTCTTCACTCAGCAGCCGGGTACACTGAGCAACGACTTTTTCGTCAACCTGCTGGACATGGGCGTGGAGTGGAAGCCGGTGTCGGCGGCCAACGAAACGTTCGAAGGGCGTGACCGCAAGACCGGCGCGGTGAAATGGACCGGCACCCGGGTCGACCTGGTGTTTGGTTCCAACTCGCAACTGCGGGCGCTGGCGGAGTTCTATGCCAGTCGCGACGCCAAGGAGCAATTCATCAAGGACTTCGTCGCGGCCTGGACGAAAGTGATGAACCTGGACCGGTTCGATCTCAAGTAAGCCTCATCGCGGGTCAGTTCCGCTCCCACAGGGAGCGGAACTGACCCGCGATCGAGCGCGCAGCGGTGGTAATGCAGGCACCAAAGAGCCAATCAGCGCTGCGCCAGCCAGTAGTCATGCAGCGCCCGCGCCGCCGGGGCAATCGCCACCACCCGCTGACGATGCAAGGCAACGTCCAGGTTCGCCGGCAGCTCGAATTCATCCTGCTCGGCCCAGCCGGTAATCACCTGCAAGGCCTGCATTTGCGCTTCAGGCAGCACCGGCCAGTTGGCAATGGCGATACCGCGCAAATAACCAAAGCACCATTCCTCCGCTGATGGCAGCGGCTGGCCCTGGTGTTCGGTCTGCTCAAGGCGCGGGGCAAATGCCTGCGGCGCTTCAACCAGTAGGGTGGCCAGGCTGTTCAGGTGACGGGCACACAGCTCGACGAAGCGCTGGCAGTCAGCAGCGTTTTGCCATTCCGGCATCTGCCCGCCCCAGATCGCCGGGAACCACTCGCTGATGTCCACCTGCACCGGGCTCGACACCAGCGCAGTGAAGTAGCCGTCGAGCTCCGAGGCGTTGAGCACCGAGTGGTCATCGCCGTACTGCTGTAAAGTGGCGTCGAGGAACGCGAAGTCGGCGGCAGCCAGTGGCAGGTCATGCATGGGGATCTCCTTGGCCGCTCAGGCGCGGGCAAAAGGCGGGGAGGATGAGGCTTTGTGCAGTGTAAATCCAGCCCGTTGCTTCAAGTTGGGCCTCACCCCATGGGCGTCAGCTGCTGCAACTGCTCGGCACTGGGAAAACCGAGGGTGCGAAAGCGTGGCGGGTAGAGCTCGCCGTCTTTGCTCAGCAGCCCGCCCAGCAGTGTTTCAACCTCGTGCCAGGCCACCACCTGGGTCTGGGCCGAGCCGTCTGCCTGGGGCTGGACCAGGATCACCCGGTCGGTTTGCGGCAACGAGGTGAACACGCCCTCGGTCCAGGCCGCGATCGAAAAGCTGCTATTGCCGTTTTCGGCGTCGCTGTAAAGCCTGTGGGTGGCGACGAAGATGTCCTCGGGATGGGCTTCGTGGATCTTGTCGAGAAACTCTTTTTGCGTGCTATAGATGCCGTGGCGCAGCAGCCGCTGCAGGTCGCCCAGGCGCGCTTGCAGGTGCGCGTCCTGCACCTGGAAGGGCACGATGCGGCGGTCGTGATAGGTATAGATCTGGCTCGACTGCGCGCGCCCGTGCTCCAGCGCGTGGAAGCTCAGCTCGACCATCTGCCGCAGATTGTCGGCGTCCTTGTCGCCGGTGACCATCAGCACATCGCGGCTGGGCATCATGAACACCGGCTGGCCCTTGAGCGCCAAGCGCTGCAGCACGTCGGGCAGCAGCACGCGGCTGGTGTCGTAGCCGTCCTTCCAGGCACCCTGGTACAAACCGGGGAGGATCGCCTCGAAGGCATCGGGGCTGGCGTCGCGCAGGTTGTCCAGGGCAACCGCCAGCGCCTGCTCCAGGCTGATGCCCCAGTCCTGTGGCGGGCCGGCAGTCTGGGTCGAGGTGGTGTCGGGGTAGTCGATGGCCAGCAAGGTCACGCAGTCTTCGCAGAACGGCTGCCAGGCCATGGGGCAGGGCGAGTCCCAGCCTTGATGACGGACCTGATGCAGGCGGATCTCTTCGAGCATGGCCAGGTTGCGGATCACCGGCCGCAGCAGCGGCCTAACCTGCTCCAGGGGCTGCACCGCGGTGCTGTTGCGGCTGTCGATCAGGCCGCGCAGGTAGCTGTTGAGTACCTCGGTTTTGCGGCCCTTGTCGGCGTTCAGGTAGTCACGGTAGGCGTTGTGCAGGTTGAAGTAACTGCCGGCGCCGTAGCGCAGGCGAAAGTCGTCGGCCTGATAGTCCAGTGGCTCGGCATAACCGCCGGCGCGCGCGGCCTTGATGAAGGTACGGGCAAAGCCTTCCTCGGTAGGCGTGCGCTTGAACAGCGTGTCGAAAAGTGCCCTGAACATGTGCGAAATCCTCCGTGAACGCGAAGTGCGCATGATGCTCGTGGTGGTGGGAGGGGTAAAGCAGAACCTGAATACCGCTACGCTCACCCCGCCAAGGCTGGCACCCCAAGTAGATGGACAAGGCTCGACAGCAATAATGGCAAAACAGTAGCATCTGCCCGATCTGTAGATGAAGAAGAACAAAGCCTAAATACGCAAGGCAGCGTTCGATCAATCCCCTATGGCGTCAGAGAGGACAGCATGGCAGGAAGCCGTAGAGATACGCTCGTCATTGAGGTATTGCGTGTAATGCGTGAAGCGCTGATGCGCGGCGAAAGGCTGACAACCGCAGAAGTCGTTTCGCACCTCCCTGAACAGCGACGCTGGTATTACGACTTTTACCGCCACCTCGCGCTGCTTGAGGATGAAGTGGAGTCCATAATCAGGCAATTGACGGATCTCGGTCTGGTCCGTGAAGACCGCGGTGATTGCCCGGTCGATGGTGCAGAGCGCTGGACAAACAGCCTGGACTGGACGCCAGGCGGTGGTGGTGGCAATGAAGGTGGCAGAGGGACGGACGGTCCCGGCCAGCCTCGCGGTGGCGATGGTGGGGGCGGGGGCGGTGGAATCAAGGAGGTACTGGGGCACCCGGTGTTGTTCGCACTACCCGCTGCAGACTTCAATGCTGTGCTGGAAAACCTCTTCGTGGAGCTCGACTAATGGCCAGTCCCTCCATCAAGGTCGTTGACAGTCTCTCGCTGCTGTCGCTCAAGGTCGCGCCCAATGTCTTCGACCTTTCCAGTGGCATGCACCATGTGAGCATTCGTGACCAGATCGTCCGTGCACAACTGCTGGTTCGGGATCTGCTGCACGCCGACCCTGAGCTTAAGGAACTGGTCATCATCGGTGCTGGTGTGGCGGGGATGTCGGCCGCCTTGACAGCCTGTGAACTGGGCATCGCCAAGGTCGTCGTGCTAGAGGCGAGCGGCGAGCCATTCTCGCTGTTCAAGGGGCTTCATTCGCGTCATGTCGGTCCGTTCATGTACGAGTGGCCCAGCCCGTTCTTCAATGATCAGTCCTACCCTGCGCACAAACGCACCGGATGGGCTGCGTCGGCGCGTTCGCCGCTGACCTGGAAGGCCGACCAACCGTGCTCTGCGGACCAGTTGGCGACCTTGCTGAGCGAGTCGCTCCAGCAGCGCCTGAGTGAAGTTCCGGCCACTTTGATGATAGGCAGGCGTGTCGCCAGGCAGTGGATAAAGGATGAAATTGAGGCATTCGTAGCCGCCGAAACAGCCCGCCACGGGGCTTTGCTTGGGGGCAACAGGCTGCCCCCGGCGCATCGCATTGATTTGCGCAAGGTGAAGGTATGGTCAGATTCGCCAACCAGAGCCATGACAGTCACACCACAGTACATACTGCTGGCCGCCGGCATGGGCAAGGAAGACCTGCAGTTGGTCAAGACTGACGCCCGTGGCAGGGCTTATGGCGGCGCAAATCCCCTTTGCCCGCCATTCTGGGGGGCTGACCAACTGCTGGACGGCGCTTCACGCGACGCCAGCACGGCCGTATTCGGTGGTGGCGATGGTGCTTTGCAGGATGTGTTGCGGGCACTGACCGGACGTGCCCATCCACTGGAACTGCTACGTGAGCTTGAGGCCAAGCCAGCGGTAAAGCGTGCGTTACGCGGCAAAATGGACGAGCTGCTCAGCCTCGACCGCCAGGCCAGGCAATTGGCGACCTGGACCAGCAGGTCGCAGCACGACTATCAGCAACTGGACCGGGCCTGCATACGCATTGCCCGAAAATTGGCGAAGTGCCGGCAGATGGTACGCCAGATATGGTTGTTGATCCGTCGCGGGCGTGGCTGCGTCACCCTCGTGGTGATGGAAGCGCACTTTGGCAAGAGCTACCTGTTGAACCGATTCTTGATGCACCTGTTCTGGGCCTGCGTACGCCAGAAACCGGCAAGCTGGAGCGGGCGTATGGGCCTGGATATCCGTTTCAGGCACAGGGCCTGCAATTACACTGCTACTTCGCTGGGACATTGCGTGCAGGTGCTGGATGTGGAGGCCAAGACAACCACATGGCTGCAAGCGGACCTGGTGGCCGTGCGCTATGGCATCAATCCGGAATCAGTGCCAGGGCTGCAACTGATTCAGCTCGGCCAGCAGTACTCGGAGCACCGCACGACACTGGCCCGGGTCGAGCTTCCGTTTGTGTTCGAAACCAGGTCCTGATGGGGCGGTAATCGCTCACTACGCTGGCGTCAACCGTTGACGCCAGCAAGCATTTGCACGCCCGCAAACACTCGAATGTACCGCTGCCCGCTGCCTCCCCGTTCCGCTGCTGGTTGTTTTGGTGCTAAATAGCACGCTCAGGTTAAACGTCCAGACCCTGCAGCGTCATGCCGTGCAATGAGAACAACTATGCGAACCCATCTTCAAAGCCGTGAAATCCCCGTGCTCCAGACCCCGTGTGGTGCAAGCCTTAACCCAGTCAGCCATCAACCCTCGGCGGTAGCAGCATGATCGAAGTCACAGAGGTTTCCATTGCCCAGCTGCGCGCTGCGCTCGAGTCTGGCCAGACCACCGCGGTGGAGCTGGTCAAGGCCTACCTGGCGCGCATCGACGCCTACGATGGCGCGGACACTGCCACCAAGCTCAATGCTGTAGTGGTGCGCAACCCCGAAGCCCTGAACGAAGCGCAGGCTTCAGACGAACGCCGCGCCCAGGGCCAGACCCTCGGCCCGCTCGACGGCATCCCCTACACCGCCAAGGACAGCTACCTGGTCAAGGGCCTGACCGCCGCCTCCGGCAGCCCGGCCTTCGCTGACCTGGTGGCCTATCGCGACGCCTTCACCATCGAGCGCCTGCGCGCTGCCGGCGCCATCTGCCTGGGCAAGACCAACATGCCGCCGATGGCCAATGGCGGCATGCAGCGCGGCGTTTATGGCCGCGCCGAAAGCCCGTACAACGCCGACTACCTGACCGCACCGTTTGCCTCCGGCTCGTCCAACGGCGCCGGTACTGCCACGGCGGCCAGCTTCGCCGCCTTCGGCCTGGCCGAAGAAACCTGGTCCAGTGGCCGCGGCCCGGCCTCGAACAACGGCCTGTGCGCCTACACGCCCTCGCGTGGGGTGATCTCGGTGCGTGGTAACTGGCCGCTGACGCCGACCATGGACGTGGTGGTGCCCTTTGCCCGGACCATGGCCGACCTGCTCGAAGTGCTCGACATCGTCGTCGCCCAAGACCCGGACAAACGCGGCGACCTGTGGCGCCTGCAGCCCTGGGTACCAATCCCCAGCGTCGATTCGGTGCGCCCGGCCTCCTACCACGAGCTTGCAGCCGATGCCGCAGCGCTCAAGGGCAAGCGTTTCGGCGTGCCGCGCATGTACATCAATGCCGACCCTGAAGCCGGCACCAGCGAAGCCCCGGGCATCGGTGGCCCGACCGGCCAGCGGATCAACACCCGGCCATCGGTGATCGCCCTCTGGGAGCAGGCGCGCAAGGCCCTGGAAGCGGCCGGTGGCGAAGTCATCGAAGTCGATTTCCCCCTGGTGTCCAACTGCGAAGGTGATCGCCCGGGTGCGCCGACCGTGTTCAATCGCGGCCTGGTGTCCAAGGAGTTTCTTCACCACGAACTGTGGGACCTGACCGCCTGGGCCTTCGATGATTTCCTCCAGGCCAACGGCGACCCCAAGCTCAACCGTCTGGTCGACGTCGACGGGCCGAAGATTTTCCCGCATGATCCGGGTACGCTGCCCAACCGCGAAGGCGACCTGGCCGCGGGCATGGACGAATACGTGCGCATGGCCGAGCGCGGCATCACCCCGTGGGACCAGATCAGCACCGTGCCGGACGGCCTGCGCGGCCTGGAACAGACCCGGCGCATCGACCTCGAAGACTGGATGGATGCGCTCAAGCTCGACGTGGTGATCTTCCCGACCGTCGCTGACGTCGGCCCGGCCAATGCCGATGTCGACCCGGCGTCGGCCGACATTGCCTGGAGCAACGGCGTGTGGGTGGCCAACGGCAACCTGGCGATCCGTCACCTGGGCGTGCCGACGGTGACCGTGCCGATGGGCGTGATGGCCGATATCGGCATGCCGGTGGGCTTGACCTTTGCCGGTCGCGCCTACGACGATTCGTCATTGCTGCGCCTGGCGGCTGCCTTCGAGTCGACCGGCTCCAGGCGCCTGGTGCCACCGCGCACGCCAGCGCTGGCCGGCGGCAAGTAAGCAGAAGGGGCGGGTAACCGCCCTTTTTTATTCCCCAGACACGAGATACCCATGGCTAACCAAGACATCAGCTTCATCCCCGACCCGGACGCCGAGTCGATCTCTTCCGACGTCGCCGGTTTCGGCGGCATCCTGGTTTCGACCCAGATCCCCACCCGTGCCGACGGCAGCCTGGAACTGGGCGATATCACCGCCCAGAGCGAATGTACCCTGCAAGCGCTGAAAGTCGCTCTGGAGCGTGCTGGCAGCTCCATGGACCGGGTGTTGCACCTGACCATCTACCTCACCGACATGGCCGAGCGGGCGGCGTTCAACGAGGTCTACCAGCGCTTCTTCGCCAAGCCCTGGCCGGTGCGTGCCGCAGTGGGCGTGGCGTCGCTGGCGGTGGAAGGCATGCGTGTGGAAGTGACTGCGATGGCGGCCAAGGCCTGAGTTGTTGCGGTGGCTGGGCTGGCCTCATCGCAACGCCGAACCTGTGGGAGCGGCGGTGCGACGCCTCGACTTGACCCGCGATCGGGCGCACCACCGGGCAGGCTACGGGTGCCGATCGGGCGTTTCGCCGCTACAATGCGCGCCTCGACCGTGACAGCCTGACTAAAAAAACATGTCCCTGCCCAAGCATCACCTGGAATTGCTCAGCCCCGCCCGCGATGTCGCCATCGCCCGCGAGGCCATTCTGCATGGCGCCGACGCTGTGTACCTCGGCGGCCCGAGCTTCGGTGCGCGCCACAATGCCTGCAACGAAGTCAGTGAAATCGCCCAGCTGGTGGAATTTGCCCGCCGCTACCACGCGCGGGTGTTCACCACCATCAACACCATCCTCCACGACAACGAGCTGGAGCCGGCGCGCAAGCTGATCCACGAACTGTACGATGCCGGCGTCGACGCGCTGATCGTCCAGGACCTGGGGGTGATGGAGCTGGACATCCCGCCGATCGAGCTGCACGCCAGTACCCAGACCGACATCCGCACCCTGGCCCGGGCCAAGTTCCTCGACCAGGCCGGCTTCTCCCAGCTGGTGCTGGCCCGCGAGCTGAACCTGCAGGAAATCCGCGCCATCGCCGACGAGACCGACGCGGCGATCGAGTTCTTCATCCACGGTGCGCTGTGCGTGGCCTTCTCCGGCCAGTGCAACATCTCCCACGCCCAGACCGGGCGCAGCGCCAACCGTGGCGACTGCTCCCAGGCCTGCCGCCTGCCGTACACCCTCAAGGACGAAAAGGGCGGGGTGATCGCCTACGAGAAGCACCTGCTGTCGATGAAGGACAACAACCAGAGCGCCAACATCCGCGCCCTGGTCGAGGCCGGCGTGCGCTCGTTCAAGATCGAAGGGCGCTACAAGGACATGGGCTATGTGAAGAACATCACCGCCTACTACCGCCAGCGCCTGGACGCCGTGCTCGAAGACCGCCCGGACCTGGCCCGCGCCTCCAGCGGCCGTACCGCGCACTTCTTCCTGCCCGACCCGGACAAAACCTTCCACCGCGGCAGCACCGACTACTTCGTCAGCGAGCGCAAGATCGACATCGGCGCCTTCGACTCGCCGACCTTCACCGGCCTGCCGGTGGGTGTGGTCGAGAAAGTCGGCAAGCGCGACCTGCAGGTGGTCACCCACGAGCCGCTGTCCAACGGCGACGGCCTCAACGTGCTGGTCAAGCGCGAAGTGGTGGGCTTTCGCGCCAACATCGCCGAGCCGAAAGGCGAGTTCGATGAAGACGGCGAAAAGCGCTACCGCTACCGCGTCGAGCCCAACGAGATGCCCAAGGGCATGCACCAGCTGCGGCCCAACCACCCGCTGAGCCGCAACCTCGACCACAACTGGCAGCAGGCTTTGCAAAAGACCTCGGCCGAGCGCCGTATCGGCCTGGCCTGGGTGGCCAAGCTTGACGAACTGCGCCTGGCCCTGACCGCCACCAGCGAGGAGGGCATCAGTGCCAGCGTCAGCTTGGACGGTCCGTTCGGCCTGGCCAACAAGCCGGAGCAGGCGCTGGAGCAACTGCGCGACCTGCTCGGCCAGCTGGGCACCACCGAGTACCACGCCACCGACGTTCAGCTCGATGCGCCGCAGGCGTACTTTATCCCCAACTCGCAGCTCAAGGCCCTGCGCCGCGAGGTCATCGAAGCGCTGACCGCCGCGCGCATCCAGGCCCACCCGCGCGGTGGCCGCAAGGCCGAGACCAACCCGCCGCCGGTGTACCCGGAGTCGCACCTGTCGTTTTTGGCCAACGTCTACAACCAGAAGGCCCGCGACTTCTATCACCGTCATGGGGTCAAGCTGATCGACGCCGCCTACGAGGCCCACGAAGAGGCGGGCGAAGTGCCGGTGATGATCACCAAGCACTGCCTGCGTTTCTCCTTCAACCTGTGCCCCAAGCAGGCCAAGGGCGTGACCGGCGTGCGCACCAAGGTGGCGCCGATGCAGCTGATTCACGGCGATGAAGTACTGACCCTGAAGTTCGACTGCAAGCCGTGCGAGATGCACGTCATCGGCAAGATGAAAGGCCACATCCTTGGCCTGCCGCAACCGGGCAGCGTGCAGCAGGTGGTCGGGCATATCAGCCCTGAAGACCTGCTCAAGACCATCCCGCGCGCGCCGCACTGAGTGAAACACCGCGGCCGGCACTTTCAAGGTGCCGGCCGCAATGGACTCTGGCCCCAGCTGTGTGGGGCCGACAGCCAGGAAGGTATCGTGAATTTACAATTGCAAATCCAGCACATTTTCAGCGGCCTGGCCTTCGCCAGGCCGCTTTTCTATAACTACCCGCACGGCCTGCGTTTCGAACTGGCCGAAGGTGGCAGCGACATCGAACGCTTCCTGCTGGCGGTCAGCAAGGCCACCGCAGTGTGCCGCGACCTGTTTGCCGGTGAGCAAGCGCTGGTGGTGTGCCTGCGCACCCATACCGACGGCAACGGTTTTGCCCGGCGCGAGCTGTTGCGTGGCCTGCAAGCGGCCGGCATTCGCATCCCCGCCCAGCGCTCGCTGTGGAGCGAACGGCTGGACCCGGACGACTGGTTCGACGAGCACCGGCCCGAGTACTGGTTGCACCTGGCCTTTAAAGTGCCGCTGTCGATGCTGCAACCGCTGCTCTGGTGTGCGCTGTCCGGTAGCGCCGGGGTCATTCGCCCGAGCCTGTGCTGTGGCGTCTACCTGTTCAACCTCAACCAGCGGCTGATGGTCTGGCCCTATGACGATCGCGGCATGGACGTGGTCGGCCCCAACCATGCGCTGTTGTCGCAGCTGTACCGCCAGCACCAGGGGTGGCTGCTGGACTACGACCGCGAGCGCATGGACGCAAGCTTCGCCACGGTCCTGCATTGATTCACTGCAGCGACTCGATTTTCCAGCGCCAGGTGCCCAGCGGGTTGTCTTCGCGGGTGCGGACGAACACGCCGTAGTCGACCAGGTAGCTGTAGCCTTCGCGCCAACGGTTGCCGCGCGGGCTCTGCCAGGTGCAGGTCAACGGCTTGGCGCTGCCTTGCAGGGCCGGGTGCAGGGCGCTGGCCGCTTGCGCCTTGCCGACCTGGCAATGGGTGGTGCGGGTAATGCTCGCAGTTTGCCCGGTGTGGCTGCTGGTGTAGCTCAGCTGCGCATGGGCGGGCAGGGTTTGCCAGTCGCCGCTGAATGACAGCGCGGTCAAGCTGTCGCTGGCGTCCTGCTCCTGCCCGGTCATGATGTCGATGCCGCGTGCGGCCAGATCGAACAGGCCGCGAAAGCTCAGTTGCAGCTGCTGCGCTATGGTCGGGTCCACAGCCTGTAGCAACACTTGGCCGGAGCGGCTGTCGGTGCTGAGGAATACCTGGCGCGGCCTGTTGACGGCATTGTCGCCGTCGTTGAGGTTGGCGTCGTAGCGATAATCCAGCCGGTGCAGGCTCAGGCGTGGTGTCGGCAGGTCGAGGGCGGCGATGGCGGCAAGCACTTCAGGCCTGGCCCTGGGCGGCAAAAACGGCGGCGGCAACGGTGTACGGGCTTTGAGCGGGGCAAGCTTGGCAAGCTCGGCCGGTGCTTGGCAGGCGACGTCGAACAACTGCTGATAGTACAAAGGGGCCTGCCGATAGAACGCGCTGAAGGGCTGCCACTGAAGCCTGGTGCGGTCTAGGCGATTGTCGTTGTCGAGGAACACCTGGCTTTGCCGGCTGATGAGCTGGCGCTGGCAATAGAACGCCAGGCGCTCGCGGCTGTGCAGGGCCATCACCGCGTGGCCGTATTGCATCGGATAGCGGTGGCGCTGGATGCCGGTCCAGGCGTAGGTAATGTCGCCTTCATGCTGCAGGCTGTTAAGGTCGATCAGCAGCCAGTCCTGATCCTCGTCCAGGTTCAGCACGCGCCAGTCGGGGGCCGGACTCTGGTACTCGGGCAACTGGCCGGCACCTGGCGGGTCGGCTTGAAAGTGGCTGCAAGCGGCCAGGGTGAGCACAGCCAGGCTCGCAGCAAGCGGCTTGAGGGCAAAACGGGCGAGGGCATCCATGCGCGTAGGCTCTTGAGGCAAAGCGCGCAGTGTAGCGAATGCCTGCGCCAAGCTGTATGCCTGGCGCTAGCCTCGGGTACGCCAGATCTGCGGCCAATGGGCAGTATCGACGCTGTCGCACCAGCTCATGCGGCTGAATGCCTTGAGCTGCATCACCGCGCCGTCATAGCGCCAGGTTGCATTGGCGCCGCAGTAGCGCCCGCCCGGCTGCAACTGGTTGAGCTCGCCGCGGGCCGGGTCGAACTTGAAAAAGCCATACATCTCGCCGCCCAGCACATCATGCCTGGGGACCTCGATGTGCAGCGAGGTGGGTTGATAGGGCGCGCTGCGCAAGGCGCGGTAATAACTGTACATGCAGCCTTGGCTCCCACAGCCGTAGCGAAGGCCTACCAGCACATGGGTCGCGTCCAGCGGCGAGACCTCGGCTTCGGCTTGCCAGTTGTCGTACTCGGGTTCGCTCCATTCATGGCGGGTGATGGCAATGACGGCGTCGGCGATGGCCTTCTGCTCGGCATCGCTCACCCCTGGCGCCGGAGTGAAGGGGGCGAGGGTGGGCGTCGGCGGTGCTGGCGGCAGCTGGCTGTCGGGGCGTGTGCCGGGGTTTACAAAGGCGCTGGGGTGATCGATGCGTCCTTGCACCGAGTCGATGAACAGCAAGGAGGCACTCAGGCCCTGCAGCGATACCGGGTGCTGGCCGTTGCTGGTGTCCAGGGTCAGGGTCTGGCCGTTGCGCAGTTGGCGCAACAAGCGCAACGCGACGTCACCTTTGGCGTGATAACGCATCTGCCCCTGCGAGCCTGGCCGAAACCCCGCTGGCAGCGGGCCGCCGTCGAGCAGCAGCCGGGCGCCGAGCTCGACTCCGGCGTCGCTGAACAGGGTCAGGGTGGTAGTCCCCTGGGCCCCGGCTTCGCGCACCAGCTCAAGGCCCACGCCTTGATCGACGCTGCTCGACACGGCGGTACAGCGCAGGGTGTTGTCGCAGCCCACGACCCATTGCTTGAACTGCTTGAGCACCGGCTCCGGTTCCGGCGCGGCCAGGGCCAGGGCCGGCAGGAGCATCAAGCACAGCCAGTTCCATCTTGGGTCAACCATGGTGTTTCAATCCTGCAGGGTAAGCGAACGTCCGTCCTGGCCGGGCATCATCGCAGAAGCCGGGCCAACTTCAAGCCGTTGCCGATCAGAACTCCAAGGCTGCTGTGCTATCCAACGGGTATGACACGGGAGGTAACTGCAATGACCAGCAACGAGCGCGAGGCGCCCGCCAACGAGACGGACAAGCCTGCTGAAGATGAAGACCTTGCCAATCGGCCGATCACTCCGGCCAATCACCGTACTCAGGCTGAGGCCGCCGAAGAACTTAGCCGCAAGATTGCCGAGATTGAACGCAAGGTCGCTGATGGCAATTAACTATCATCTCTATATATAGAACGAAGGGCCATGGCGGCCCTTCGCTTACTTCCAACTCATCTATCCGCCGAGTTTACTTGCACAGGGTGTAACTGCCCTGGTGCGCACCGCCTCTGTACAAGTCAAAGCGGTAGCCGGCACCCGCGCCGAAGTTATAAGAGCCACCGGTCAGTGTCCAGGAGCCGGCGCTGACGGAAAACCCGCCGCTTACCTGATCCACTTCCTGATCGTCGAGCACCCGCAGGGCAGAGGGTTGCGCGCTGGTCATGTCGATGTTTTGTGCATGGGTCATGTTATCTATACCTCGTTTGCTACAGTGGGTTCGTCCTAGGTTGATCCCCCCAGGAGAGGGCCTGGGCGCAAGGTGTTGCACTATAAAAGTGTGAGATCGATCACAGTTCCAATAACAGTGGCAGGCTGTTTCGATCCCCGGCCAAGTTAGTAATGCCAGCGCTTTAAGTGCAATAGTACAAGTGTGCTAGTGCCTGTCGATTAACTCGCCGTTATGCTGCAACAGGCTCAGGCGATCAGTCTGTTCATGTTATTAACGTTATCCGCCGGGTCATGGATTGGCATGTTATTCAGGAGCGAAGCCGTGCACGCACGGCGTGACAAGGAGTTGGGCAGCGTACTGCTGGTGTCGCCCGTGCCCCTGCGCTGGGCGGCGCTGGCTGCGCTGCTGTTCAGCCTGGTGTTGATCGTGTTCCTGACCTGCGCCACCTACACCCGCCGCGCCACCGTGAGCGGCGTACTGGTGCCCGAGGGCGGGCTGATCAAGGTGTTTGCGCCACAGGCAGGGGTGGTGCAAGGCCTGGCTGCGGTCGAAGGGCAGAGTGTTGAGGCCGGGTCGACACTGATGGCCCTGGGCAGCGACCTGTATGCCGAGGCCGGTGGCGCGCACGTGGCTATCAGCCGCTTGATCAAGCGACGTAACGACAGCCTCACTGAGGAGATTGCCAGCACCCGTGCGCTGCACCTGCAGGAGCTTGAGGGCAAGCGCCGGCGCCTGGCGGTGCTGGAAAGCGAGCAGCAGAAAATCCTCACGCAAATGGACATCAGCCGCCAGCGCCTGGGGTTGGCCCAAGGCATTGCCGCGCGTTATGCCGACCTGCAGCGCCAGGACTACGTGTCGCGCGACCAGTTGCAGGAAAAGCAGGACGCCGTGCTCGAAGTGCGCCTGCGCAGCGAAGAACTGAGCCGTTCGTTGCT
Source organism: Pseudomonas sp. B21-009 (assembly GCF_024749345.1). Taxonomy (NCBI): domain Bacteria; kingdom Pseudomonadati; phylum Pseudomonadota; class Gammaproteobacteria; order Pseudomonadales; family Pseudomonadaceae; genus Pseudomonas; species Pseudomonas sp. B21-009. The sequence goes on from NZ_CP087199.1 coordinate 2,328,224, forward strand.
GTCGCTGCGCAACGATATCGCCACCTTGCGCGCCGAGCTTGCCGAGTTGCCGTTCAACCAGGGCAAGCAACTGGCCGAGCTTGAGCGGCGCTTGTCGCAAAGCCAGGGCAACCTGCTGGAAAGCGAAGTCAAACGCCAGGTGGTGATTACCGCCCCGGCCAGTGGCGAGGTGACGGCGGTGGGCGTGGTCAACGGCACCCGCGCCGACAGTAACCGGCCGCTGTTGAGCATCGTGCCCAGCGATGCCCAGCTGTACGCCGAACTCTATTTGCCCAGCCGTTCGGCCGGTTTTGTGCGCAGCGGCGATGCCGTGCTGTTGCGCTACCAGGCTTATCCCTACCAGCACTTCGGCCTGGCCCGCGGCACGGTAGCGTCGGTGTCGCGCAGCGCGCTGCCAGCCGACGAAATCATGAGCGTGGGCGGCGTCTCCGAGCAGCAGCGCGAGCAAGGCCCGATGTACCGGGTCAGGGTCACCCTTGAACAACAAGCCATGCGCGGACGCGGGCTGAACGAGCGCTTGCGTTCGGGCATGCAACTGGACGCCGACATCCTGCAGGAGAACATGCCCCTCTACGAGTGGCTGCTCGAACCCCTGCGCGGCATAGGGAAACGCCTTTGAACATTCGCCAACCGCTGGCTTTCGGCATCGGCCGCAAGTTGCCCATGGTGCTCCAGGCCGAAGCCGCCGAGTGCGGCCAGGCCTGCCTGGCGATGATCGCCGGCTTTCACGGCCAGCGTCACGACCTGTTCTCGCTGCGCCAGAAGCTGTCGCCGTCGATGAAGGGCGCGACCCTCAAGCAGCTGATGGCCATGGCCAGCCAGTTAGGCCTGGCCAGCCGGCCATTGCGCCTGGAACTGCAAGCACTCGGGCAACTGCGCTTGCCCTGTGTGCTGCACTGGAATTTCAACCATTTCGTGGTGCTCAAGGAGGTCGGGCCGCGCGGGGTAACCCTGCACGATCCGGGGCGCGGGGTGTGCAAGCTGTCGTTCGAAGAAGTCTCGGCAGCCTTCACCGGCGTGGCCCTGGAGCTGTGGCCACAGAGCGATTTCCAGCAGGGCGCGGCCAATCCGCCGCTGCGCCTGCGCCAGTTGCTGGGCCGGGTACAGGGCTTTGGCGGGGTGCTCAGCCATGTGCTGTTGCTGGCGGCGGCGCTGGAGCTGTGCATGGTGCTCAGCCCGTTTTTTTTTGCAAACGGTGATCGACAAGGTGCTGGTCAGCGCCGATCTCGACCTGCTGGCGGTGCTGGCCATAGGTTTCGGTCTGCTGCTGGTGATGCAGCAAACCCTGGCGCTGGGGCGCTCCTGGGCGTTGATGTACCTGGGCACCCTGCTCAGCGCGCAATGGCAGATTAACGTCTTCAGCCATCTTGTGCGTTTGCCGGTGGCGTTTTTCGAGCGCCGCCACCTGGGCGATATCGTCTCGCGTTTTGGCTCGTTGAAGTCGATACAGCACACCCTGACCACCTCGTTTGTCGAAGCCTTGCTCGATGGCCTGATGACCCTGGTAACCCTGGGCCTGATGTTCGCTTACAGCCCGCCGCTGGCACTGATCGCGCTGCTGGCCATGGTCATCTATGCCCTGGCCCGCTGGGCCTGGTTCGGCCCGCTGCGCCGCGCCAGCGAAGAGGAGCTGGTGTATGCCGCCCGCCAGCAGAGTTACTTTCTGGAAAGCGTGCGCGGGGTGCGCACCATCAAGTTGTTCGGCCATCAGGAGCAACGCGCCAGCGCCTGGGGCAGCCTGCTGGTCGAAGAAATCAACGCCGGCTTGCGGCCGCAAAAGCTCGCGCTGGCTTACCGCGCCTTCAATGGCCTGCTGTTCGGTCTGGTGACCGTGCTGGTGATCTGGCTCGGTGCCAGGCTGGTGCTCGATGGCCAGTTCAGCGCCGGCATGCTGATTGCCTTCAACGCCTACAAGGAGCAGTTCAACAGCCGTGTAGCCGGGCTGATCGACAAGCTGGTCGATGTGCTGATGCTGCGCCTGCATGGCGAGCGCCTGGCCGATATCCTGCTGCAGGTGCCCGAACCCAGAGCGCCTGAGAAACCTGACGACAACGACGCCGTCGACAGCGTGCCGAGCCTGGAAGTGCGCCAGCTCAAGTTTCGCTATTCCGAGCACGAGCCCTATGTGCTCGATGACGTGTCGGTGCGCATCGAAGCCGGCGATTCGCTGGCGATCGTCGGCCCCTCGGGAGGCGGCAAGAGCACCTTGCTCAATGTCATGCTCGGCATTCTCAGCCCCAGCAGCGGCAGCGTGTTGCTCGACGGTGTGGCCATCGACAGCCATAACCTGGAGCGGTTGCGGCGGATCAGCGCCACGGTGCTGCAGGATGATGTGCTGTTCGCCGGCTCGATTGCTGACAACATCAGTTTTTTCTGCGCCGAGGCCAACCCGCGCTGGGTCGAGCAGTGCGCGCGCATGGCGGCGGTGCATGACGACATCGCGCAAATGCCCATGGCCTACAACACCCTGGTGGGCGACATGGGCACGGTGCTGTCGGGTGGGCAGAAGCAACGCATCCTGCTGGCCCGGGCGCTGTACCGGCGGCCCAAGCTGCTGTTTCTCGACGAAGCCACCAGCCACCTCGACATCGACCGCGAGGCGGCGGTCAACCAGGCGCTGCAGGCGCTGAACATCACCCGCATCATTGTTGCCCATCGCCCCGATACCATTCGCTCGGCGCGCCGGGTGCTGGCGCTGGACAACGGCCGGGTGGTGTATGACGGGCCGCTGATCGAGGCCGATGAGCAAGCGCCAGCCGAGCCAGATGAACGTGCCTGTGGTACGGCGTCTTCGTCATGAACCGTCACCTGACCAGGCTGTGTCTGGCCGCCTTGCTGCTGGCCTGGACGGTGCTGCCGGGCATGGCCGCCGAAGCCCTCGAGGCCTGCCCAGGCAGGTTAAGCCCTGCACAGCCACTGGTGTTGTCCAGTGCCGTGGCCATCGCCCTGTGCGCCGATCCGCAAGTGCGCGAAGCCTGGCTGTCACAACTGAGCAGCCAGGCCAGCCTGGATGCCGAGTACTCGGCCTACTGGCCGACTGTGCAAGCCCAGGCCAGCAGCGGGCGGGCGAGCCGCAAGACGCGCTTTGACAACTTTCCCGAGGCTGACTCGACCCTCAACACCCGCACCAACAGCTATGGCCTGAACCTCAACTGGGTGCTCTATGATTTTGGCCTGCGCGCGGCGAAAGTCGAGGGCGCCCGCCAGCTGTTGAACGCGGCCAGCAGCAGTCGGGTGGAAAAAATCCAGGCCACGGTGCTCGCCACCAGCAAGGCCTTCTACCAGGTCCAGGCCAACGCCGCCTTGCTCGCGGCCAAGCGCAGCGCCGAGTCCCTGGCGGCCAGCAGCCTCAAGGCGGCCACCGCCAAGTACCAGGCCGGGGCCGGCGAGCAGAGCGACCGTCTGCAGGCCCAGACGACTCACGACCAGGCGCAGCTTGAACGGGTGCTGGCTGAAGGTGACTACGCGACGGCCCAGGGCGCCCTGGCCAGTGCCCTCGGGCTGTCACCCTCGGCGCCGCTGACACTCACCGCCTTGAACGAGCCGGCGGGGCAGGAGGATGAGTTCATGGCCAGTGTCGATGCCTTGATGGAGCAAGCCCGGGCCCGGCACCCGGCCATCGAAAAGGCCCGCGCCGATTGGTTCGCCACCCGCGCCAGGGCGGATGAAGCGCGTGCCGAGGGGCGGCCCAAGGTGTCGCTTTTCAGCAGCTACCAGCAAGAAGACACGCCGATCGACCAGGTGTCGACACGCCAGCAGATCGAGACCTGGAGCGTGGGCGTGCAGATTACCGTGCCGATCTTCGACGGCTTCCTCAGCCGTCGGCGTGCCCGCGCCGCCGATTATGAAGCCGGCGCCCGCGAGCAGGCCCTGGAGCAGGCCGAACGCAGCGTGGCCCTCAACGTCTGGAAAAGCCGCCAGGCCCTGGATGCGCGCACCCGCGCCCTGGCCATCAGCCGCAGCTTCGTCGCCAGCGCCGGGCAATCCCATCAAGTGGCATTGGGGCGCTACAAGGCCGGGGTGGGCAGCATCATCGAACTGCTCAGGGCGCAGAACGAGCTGGCGCTTGCCGAGCAGCGGCGCGTGGAATCGCTGGTCAACTGGTACACCGCCAGGTTGCAACTGGCGGCGGACCTGGGGCAGTTGAATGGTGCGTTGTGAGTTTGCCGGTGCATGAAGCCGCTAGTGGTAATGCCCTCGGCAGGCATCCAGCGCGTTCAGCAGGTACTCTTCGGGTATTGAATATTGCTCAAGATCCTCTACAGGCAGCGCCTGGCCTTCGTCGGTTTCCACCAACAGCAGCGCCAGCTGTTTTTGCTGGAAGAAGGCCAGGATGTCGCGAATGTCGCTGTCGCGCTGCAGATGGTCATTGCCGTAAAGGTCAGCACTATAGAAAAAGCCCTGCGCGCCGAGGGCCAACAGCTTGCGGGCGCCGCTGATCGACATGTTCAGCCGTTGATGCAAAAACACGGCGATTTCCAGGTCACGGGTGGGGGAGGCGCAGGCAATGCTGATTCTGGTCATGCTGTATAAATCTTCACGTATGTGCGCTGTCGTCATGACTAGAATCAACCTGCCATTCACCAACCGTGGAGAACCAGGATGAGCAATAAAACAACCATCTGCCTCTGGTATGACGGCACCGCGCTGGAGGCTGCGACCTTTTACGCGCAAACCTTCCCCGACAGCAAGGTCGGTGCAGTGCATCGGGCGCCGGGCGACTTTCCCTCAGGCAAGGAGGGGGATGTGCTGACCGTGGAGTTTACCGTGTTGGGCATCCCCTGCGTGGGGTTGAACGGCGGGCCGATGTTCCAGCATAACGAGGCGTTCTCGTTCCAGGTCGCGACAGAAGACCAGGCCGAAACCGATCGCTTGTGGAATGCCATTGTCGGCAATGGCGGCCAGGAAAGCGCCTGCGGCTGGTGCAAGGACAAGTGGGGGCTGTCGTGGCAGATCTCGCCACGGGTGCTGGTCGAGGCGGTGACCAGCCCAGACCGTGCTGCGGCCAAGCGCGCTTTCGAGGCGATGATGGGGATGCGCAAGATTGATATTGCGGCGATTGAGGCGGCGGTCAGGGGTTGAACTGTGGGAGCTGGCTTGCCAGCGATCGAGCGCGCAGCGGTCGTAGTCCGGTCAGCACTTGATGTATTGACTGGACTGGCCTCATCGCTGGCAAGCCAGCTCCCACAGGGATCCTATTGCAGCTAACCGCTGTGCCCTCAGAAACCCAAGGTCGCTGACACCAGGTAGGTCCGCGGCGTCGACAAGGTCAACCCCGCTTCGCTGTCATCGGAGGCGCCCGCCGAAGCCCAGTAGTGCTCATCCAGCACATTCTCGACACTGGCGCGCAGGGTGATGGCCTTGTCATCGACCTTGAAGGCATAGCGCGCCCCCAGGTCGTAACGCTCCCAGCCGTCGATCTGCTTGCTGTTGGCCTGGTCCAGGTACTGCGAGCTTGAGTGGATGCCCCGGGCCGTCAGGGTCAGGCCGGCGAGGGCAGGCACGTCATACTCGGCGCCCAGGCTGAGGTTGTACTCCGGCGTTGCCGGGGCGCGGTTGCCGTCGAAGCTGGCGCCGACGGTGTCGGTCAGTTCGCTGTCGATGTACATCACCCCACCGAGCAGGCGAAAGCCCTTGAGCGGCTCGCCGAACACATTGAGTTCAATGCCCTTGTTCTCACGCTTGCCATTGGGCCCGAACACCCGGGTAGTGGCGTTGGTCTCGTAGGCCGGCTGCTTGATGCGAAAGGCGCTGGCGGTCAGGGCGAAGTTGCCCAGGTCGTACTTGGCGCCGACTTCTACCTGGCGGCTAATGAACGGCGCGAAGATCTGGTCTTCGTTGATCGAGGTCGACGGGGCGATCTTGCCCTGGCTCAGGCCTTCCATGTAGTTGGCATACAGCGACAGCTGGTCGCTGAGCTTGAACAGGATGCCGCCCGAGGGCGAGAGCTTCTCTTCGTCGTAGGCGGTGTCGCCCTTGATGCCATCGCTCCAGTCATCGACCTGGACCCGCTGCCAGCGCGCGCCGAGGGTCAGCAACAGGCGCTGGTCAAAAAAGCCCAGGGTGTCGGACAACGCCACGCCGCTGAAGCGGTTCTCGGTGTAGACCTTGGGGTCCGAGCGCAGCAGGGTGCCGGGCGTCGGGGTCGGGCGCGGGTTGTAAAGGTTGCTGGGGCCGGCGGCATAGCGCCCGCCGCCGTTCTCGAAGTCCATGTAGAAGTAGTTGGCCGCCAGGTTGAACTCGTGGCTCACCGGGCCGGTTGCGAACCAGCTGCGCAGGCCGGCGGTGGCGGTACGCACGTTCTCGTCGCGGGTGAAGTCGCGCGGCTGGACGCTGAAGTCGCCGGCATCGTTGGACACCGGTACGTTGTGGCGGAGGAAGTCGTGGTTGCTCTTGCGCGCGCCGACGGCGCCGTAGGCCATCAGCGAGTCATTGAGGTCGAACTCGGCGTTGACTGTGCCGAAGGTGTCGTTGGTGCGCGCCTTGCTCCAGGCCTGGGCGTAGTTGCGGCGCACGTCGCCGGCGTCCGGCACCTTGGCGTTGGCGCCAACGATGACTCGCTCCTGGGGCGCATCGGTGTTGCGCTCGGTATGGCCGACATCGCTCGACAGGCGCAGGCGCTCGCCGCGAAAGTCCAGGCCGAGCACGGCCATTTCGCGGTCGACGCTCTGCTGGTCCCATTCGGTGTCGCCGGCTTGCTTGACGCCATTCAAGCGCAGGCCGAACTTGCCGTCCTCGCCAAAGCGCCGGCCGATGTCGACCGCACCGCCCACCTGGCTGTCGGACGCGTAGTTGCCGGTGAACTCGGTGATCGGCGTGTCGCTGGCGCGCTTGGGCACCACGTTGATGCCACCGCCGACGCTGCCGCGTGGCGAGATGCCGTTGATCAGCTGGCTGGGGCCCTTGATGATGTCGACGCGGTCGGCCATTTCCATGTCGATGGAGTAAGTCGGCAGGATGCCGTACAGGCCGTTGTAGGCAACATCGCTATTGAACAGGCTGAAGCCGCGAATGGTGAATTGCTCGAAGCGCCCGCCGGCGGGGTTGGTGGCGCGCACCGACGGGTCGCTGGCGATCAGGTCGCCAAGGGTGCGCGCCTGCTGGCCCTTGATCGCCTCGCTGGTATAGGTGGTCATGCTGAACGGCGTTTCCATGAAGTCCCGCGAGCCCAGCAGGCCTTGCGAGCCCCGGCGCGCAACCTGGCCGCCGGCATAGCGCTGGCCGTCGTCATCGCCGCCGCTGTGGGCGCCGAGGATGCTGGTCGGGGCGATCTCCACGGCGTCGCCGCTTTGCGGTGTAGGCACCAGGGTGTAGGCGCCCGCTGTCACCGGCTGCAGTTGCAGGCCCGAGCCCTGCAGCAGCCGGGCAAAGCCTTCATCGACGCTGAAGCTGCCGCTCAGGCCGGCACTGCGCCGACCATTGACCAGGCCCGGGTCGACCGACAGGCTGACCCCGGCCTGGGCGGCAAAGCGGGTCAGCGCGGTGCCCAGTTCGCCAGCCGGTACCTGGTAGCTGCGGCTGGCTCCGTCGGCCAGCGCCGCTGGCGGCGCCAACGACGCCAGGCCCAGCACCAGGCACAGGGTAGGGGACGAAAACGAAGACGCCAGGCGCGTTCGGTGGCGTGTCAGTACGGGCATTGTTGCGCTCTCTTTTCGATTCACATGCCCTTGATGACAAGCGAGCGAACAAAAGGGGACAGCGGTATGCGCAAATAATGCCACGCCTGGCCACGGCAGGCCTGCTCGCGCTTCAGGCCGGTGCGTACGGGGCGTAGTCCAGGTAGCCCTTGGCGCCGCCGCCGTAGTAGGTGTCGCGGTCCGGGGTGGTCAACGGCCAGCCGTTTTTCAGCCGGGCGACCAGATCGGGGTTGGCGATGAACGGCTGGCCAAAACCTGCCAGGTCGATCAGGCCGGCGTCAACCAGGTCCTGGGCACGCTCCAGGGTCATGTCGCCGGCCAAGATCAGCGCAGTCTGGCGCAGTTGCGCCTTGCAATGGGCCAGCAGCTTGCGCAGGGCCTGTTCCTGGGCCACGGCGCCTGCGCTGGCGAGGAAGAAGTGGGTCTGGTCCATCACATGCACATAGGCGATACCGCGCGCGCCCATGCCGGCGCAGAGGGCCGAGTAGGTCTCGTCGATTTGCGCGTAGATCGGCATGTCGAACAGCTGGCCGTAAGGCGAGATACGGATGCCGACCTTGTCGGCGCCGATGCGGTTGACCACCGCATCGACCACTTCAAAGACAAAGCGCAGGCGGTTTTCCAGGGTGTCGGCGGCGTAACGGTCGCTGCGGTCGTTGACCAGCGGGTTGAGGAACTGCTCGATCAGGTAGCCGTTGGCGCCGTGGATTTCGACGCCGTCAAAGCCTGCGGCAATGGCGTTGGCCGCGGCCTGGGCGAAGTCTTCGACGACCCGGCCGACTTCTTCGGTGTTCAGCGGGCGCGGCGTCGAGGTCGGGAGAAAACCCGGCTCGCCGCTGTCGGTGTAGCCGAAGGCAATCGCGCCCTGGGCGACCTTGCCGGTGGCGCTGACCGGGGCTAGGCCATCGCGCTGGATCGAGGTGTGCGAGACGCGGCCAACATGCCACAGCTGGGCGAAGATCTTGCCGCCGACGCTGTGCACCGAGTCGGTCACCAGCTTCCAGCCGTGGATCTGCTGCTCGCTGAAAATGCCCGGATTGAACAGGTAGCCCTGGCCTTCGCGGGAGATCGGCGTGCCTTCGGAAACGATCAGGCCGGCGGTGCCGCGCTGGGTGTAATGCAGGGCGATCTGTTCGGTGGCGATGTCTTGCGGAGCGCGTGAACGGGTCATCGGCGCCATGACGAAACGGTTGCTCAACTGCAGTGGGCCGAGGTCATAAGGGGCAAACAGGTCTTTCATGCGTGGGGCCTCTGGGTGGAATGGCGCCATGCTAGGGGCTTGCGAAAACAGCCACAATCAAGGCTAAAGGCAAAACACTATTGCTGTAACAGCAATATGAGCACCTATACTGGACGGATTTCCCGTTCAGGAGCCGCCCATGCACCTCAAGGCCCACCGCTTCTTCGCCATGGTCGCGGTGACCGGTAGTTTCTCTGCCACCGCCCGGCATTTTCAGGTGCCGGCCTCGTCGGTGTCGCGTTTTATCGCGGCGCTGGAGCGCGAGGTCGGGCAGCAGTTGCTGTACCGCAACACCCGCGCGGTGAAGCTGACCGAAGCCGGTGAGCGCTATTACCTGCAGATTCGCGAAGTGCTGGAGCTGCTGGATGCTGCCGACGAGTCGATCAGCGGCAAGCCCGGCGACATTCGCGGCCTGGTGCGGATCAACGCGCCGGTGGCTTTTGCCCATCTGCATCTCGTGCGCCTGCTCAATGGCTTGCATGAGCAATACCCGGAACTGACCGTGGAGCTGACCGCCACCGATGCCTACATCGACCCGGTGCAGGAGGGCGCCGACATCACCTTTCGCGTCGGCCATCTGCAGGATTCGGGGCTGATCGGCCGGCAGATCTGCACCCAGCGTTATGTACTGTGTGCCAGCCCCAGCTACCTTGAAAAACATGGCCAGCCGACCTGCGCGCAGGACCTGCGCCAGCATAGCTGCCTGGTCTACAAAGGCACCGGCGGCGCGCAGCGCTGGTACTTGCGCCGACCGGGCAGCGACAGCGTCGAGGTGGTCGACGTGCACGGGCCGCTGCGCAGCAACAATGCCCAGGTGCTGGTGGAAGCGGCCCTGGCCGGGCGCGGCATCGTGTTTTTTCCGACCTGGCTGTTCAGCAAGCACAGCTTTACCAGCAAGGCCCTGGTGCAACTGCTGCCCGACTGGCAAGGCGCCGTGGAGGCGACGCCGAGCCAGATCCACCTGTTGTCAGCGCAAAACCGCCTGCGCTCGCAGAAGGTGCGGCGGGTGTGGGACTACTTTCTTGACGCCATCGGCACGCCGCCGTACTGGGACGACCTCGGCGCCTGAGTCAGCCCTTGGCACGCCAGGTCACCGGCCAGTACTCCTCGTTGATGCTGTCGCAGCGCCACATGGTCCGCCGGTCCTTGAGCTGCATGGCCGCACCGTCGTATTGCCAGGTCGAGCTATCACCGCAGTCCTTGCCCATCTCGCGGAAAATCTTCAACTGGCCGCTGACCGGGTTGAAGCTGATCTGCCCATACAGGTCAGGGGAGAAGTGAGTCTCGGGCGCCGCCTTGAGTTCCAGCGGTGTCGCCTGGTACGGCGCGGTGCGCGAGACGCGGTAGAGGCTGTGGTTGCAGCCGTCCTCGGCGCAGCCGTAACGCAGGCGCACCAGGGCGTGGGCCGGGTCCAGGGGGTAGACCTCGGCCTGGGCCTGCCAGTTCTGATGGGGCGCGGCGCTCAGTTCGTCCTTGGTCAGGGCAATCAGGTAGTCGCCGATGGCCTGTTGCTCGGCGTCGCTCAAGGCCGGGGCCAGGGTAAAGCGCGGCAGTTTGGGAATCGCCGGGGCCGGCGGCACGCGGCTGTCCGCCTGGTAGCCCGGGCGCACGAAGGCGCTGGGGTGGCCGATGCGCCCTTGCACCGAATCCATCAGCAACAGGGCGGCGCTCAAGCCCTGCAGCGATACCCGGCGCTCGCCAAAGTTGCTGTTGGAGCTCAGGGTGTCGCTGTTGCGCAGCTCGCGCAGTTTTTCGACGGCGGCATCGCCCTCAAGGTAGTAGTACTCACGGTCGCTCGAGCCGTACTGCCAGGGGGCGGTGGGGCGGCCGTCGAGGTGAAACTCATAGCGCAGGCCGACGTCGTCGTAGCCGATCACACTGACTCGGGTGCTGCCCTTGGCGCCGGCTTCGCGAGCGATGTACAGGCCCATCCCGGGGTTGTCGGTGCTGCCCGACACCGCCGTGCAGCGACGGGTGTTGTCGCAGGCCAGCCGCCAGTCCTGGAATACCCGGGTCAGTGGCACCGGCTCCGGGGTGGCGGCCTGGGTCAGGGCGGGTAACAGGCCAAGGGCCAGCCAGGTCCATCTTGCTGAAAACATCGTGGTCGATCCTGCGGTGTCGATGAAGGGCGACATGATCGCATCTTGGTGGTAGTCTGGCAGCTGTTCAGGATCAATCAGCCAAGGAAGCCTTGTGATCGCCGTCCGCCCTGTTTTACCCCATGAATGGCCCACCTACCGCGACCTGCGCCTGCAGGCATTGCAGGATTCGCCGGATGCCTTTGGCAGCACCTTCGCCGCCGAGTCGCAACGCAGCGATGAAAACTGGGCCACGCGGATAGCGGCGGCCCATGCCAGCGGCAACGACCGGGCGTTTTTCGCTGTTAACGGCGACGCCCTGTGCGGGATGGTCTGGTGCAAATTGTCCGCGGCCGAGCCGGGTGTGGCCGATATCTACCAGATGTGGGTCGACCCGGCCGCGCGTGGCCTGGGCGCCGGCAGTGCCTTGCTCAAGGCGGCGCTGGGCTGGGCTGCCAGCGTGGCCGTGCGCCGGGTGGGCCTGGGCGTGACCCTCGCCGACAGCCCTGCGATGCGCTTGTACCAGGCCCATGGCTTTCAGCCGGTCGGCGCCCCGCAGCCATTGCGCGAAGGGTCCAGCCTGATGTCGCAGGGGATGCAGCGACAGCTGGCCGTCTAGTCCTCGAAGCGCCCCGACGGGTCGCGATCTTTTTCGTAGTGGTGGCTGAGCGGGAAGGGTGGCAGCCAGGATTCGCGGCGGGTGGTCCAGCTTTCGTAGGTGGGCGTGAACAGGTTGGGGGCATCCAGCGCGCCGAGGTTGATCTCGACTTCATCGCCTGAGCGGGCGAACACCGACGAGCCGCAACGTGGGCAAAAATAGCGCCCGGCGTAGTCACGGGTTTCGCCTTCGATGCTGACTGCCTCTGCGGGGAAAATCGCCGAAGCGTGAAACAGCGCGCCGTGATGCTTGCGACAGTCCAGGCAGTGACACAGGCCGACCCGGTAGGGGCGTCCCGAGGCTGCAAATCGCACGTTGGCGCACAGGCAACCGCCGGTGAAGTGGTCCATGATGCGTCTCCTGTTGTGTGTTCGTGGCTCTCACGGGCTAGGGTTCGCAGATTTTGTACAACCCGAGACTCATGATCATTAACGCGAACCCAATAAAGATCAGTCTGCCGGAAACGAGCAAGCGACGTCGGAGCCGCCGGGGGAAGTTGCGCACTTGCACTGCGTCGAGCTGGCCTTGGCGTATATGTTTTTGTGGGTAGGCCAGTAAGCCACTGATCACTCCGACAAGCACCCAACGCGCCATTAGGCTTGATGTCCCCCAAACGCGAATCTGCTGCTCAAGCCAAGTGCTGCTTTGCAGCGCTGAAAGCGACCTCGCAAAATCTCGGCCATTTGCGATGCACGCGCTTATCAAGACCCCAGTCAGCATGATGATCCACGGGCCAAGGATCAGCACCATCTGTAATCCCAGAGGCCAGGAACGAGGGTCAATACTCATAAGCCTGTCCAGTTGTAGAATAGTTCTTCAGCAAGATGACCAGATGTGTTGCCAATCATGCTTCCCAAAGCCACTACCTGACTGCCCGTCACGCTGCGCGGTACGACGTAGACGCTGGGCTGCAGCAATTCTGAGGAAGACATTATCGAGTGAGCTGGGGAAGGTGTTGAGGGTGGCATCCTTGTCATGCGCAGGTTCCTTGGGCAATGAAGGCCGGAACCTAGCACCGCCGCTCGCGATCTAGCGCACCGCTGAATGGAATCGGAAAGATCCTACAGTGACAGCGGATTCGGATTGGCGGGCGTACGATTAGACCGGTACAGCCAGCACTTCAGGTGCTGGCCGAATTACGACCGCTTCGCGCTCGATCGCCGGCAAGTCCGGCTCCCACAGAAGTGGGTGCTTGCAGGATCTCTGTGGGAGCTGGCTTTGCCAGCGATGAGGCCGTTACAGCCAGCACATCAGGTGCTGACCGGACTGCGACCGCTTCGCGCTCAATCGCGGGTCAAGCCCGCTCCCACAGGATTGGCGCGAGCCCGCTCCTGCAGCATCAGTATCCGGTCATCTCCAGATAGCCCTTGCCGCTCACACTGCCATTAAAGCGCACTGGCCCTTCCCAGTACGGAAAACGCGTCGACATCCACGCTTTGGGCTCCAGTGCATTGACCTGGACATCCACCCCGTGCGCCGGCACCTGCACACGCCAGCGGGTTGGCAGCTTGTGGCCGTTTTCCTGCTTGCTCCAGGCCAGTTCCTGCAGCTGGATCTGCGCACCTTGCAGGGCCTGGGCGTTGCCCTCGGCGTTGATCCAGGTGCCTGCGCGGTAGGGCGCGCCCTGGGCTTCGCGCACGCGAAACAGCATCAGTTTGGCGCCGCTGTCCAGGTGCAGGGAGAACCAGTCCCAGCCCGATTGCCCGGCCGCCAGGGGTTGGCTGCTCCATTCGCGGTCGAGCCAGGCGTTGCCGGTCACCGCCACGCGCTGGCCGTTGCGTTCGACCTCGCCGCTGACCTGGTAGAACGGCTGGCTGTAGTAGTACGAGGCCTGGCCCTTGCCGGATTTTTCGCTGTAGCCTCGAGCGCCGTGCAGCACCAGCGGGCCGTTGCTGACCAGCTTGAGGGTGTAGCTGAAACCCTTGCCATTGGCGCTCATTTGCAGGCGCCCGATGTCGTCGCTGCCTTGTAGCGACCAATCGTTGATCCAGGCGCGAAACGGCTGGGGCTCCACGCCCGCCTGACCGATGCCGCCGCGCGCCAGGGTTTCGGCGTATTGATGGCCGCCGGGGCCGGTGAGCGCGGCGTGGCCCATCCACAGGTTGGGGCTGTTCCAGCCGGTGGTTTCGGTGCCTGGGCGCAGGGCCGAGCGGAACAGCGTCCACTGCGCGCCCCAGTCGCGGCCCTGAGCGTCCTTGAGGTTGGCGGTGACGTACCACCATTCGATGCGAAAGCCGGTGTGCGGCCCGTGATCGAGGGGGAACAGCAGCGGATGATCGCGGGTTACCGGGGTGAAGGCCGCAGCGTCCTGGCCCAACCCGGCAAAGCCTTTGGCAGCAGGTGTGGGTTGGTCGCAGCCGCCCAGCAGCAACAGGCCGATCATCAGGCAAAGGTCAGGCTTCATCGGCAAATTGCCTCAACAGCTCGCTGGGCTGGCTCCGCGCCAGTTGCCACAAGGGCCAGGCGCTGGCCAGCAGGCTGGTCAACAGGCCCAGCAGCGCCAGCTGTAGCAGTTGCGCGGCAAACACATGCAGCGGCAGGCGCCAGCCGAAAGCCTGAACATTCACCACCGCCACCAGGCACCAGGCCAGCAACAGCCCGAGAGGGATCGCCAGCAGCACCGTCAGACTGCTCAGCATCAGGGTTTGCCCCAGCGACAACCCTACCAGCTGCGTGCGCCGCACACCCAGGGCCCACAGCGGCGCCAACTGGCCCAAGCGGCTCTGGCTCAAGGTCAGCAAGCTGATGAACAGGGCGATGCCCGCCACCCCCAGGGTCAGGCTATTGAGGGCGGTGGTGGCGGCGAAAGTGCGGTTGAAGATTTCAGTGGACCAGCGTTTCAAGCTGGCTTGCTCGACCACGCGGCTGTCGTCCAGGGCGAAGCGTTGTTGCAATTCGTCTTTGAACGTGGCGATGCGCTCGGGCGCAAGATTGAGGCTGATGGTGCTCAGCGTCGCCTGCGGCAGGTGCCCACGCAGCCAGTCGGCATTGACCAGCAGGTGGCCCTTGGGGTTGCCATAGTCGGCATAGATGCCCACCACAGCCATGGCTTGATTGGCCAGTTGCAGGTTGTCGCCCAGCTGCACGCCCAGGCGCCGGGCCAGTTGCTCGCTGAGCATCAGCGCGTTGCCGCTGGCCAGTTGCGCCCAGGCCTGCGGGCTTTGCTCCAGCAATGGCCAGCGCGCGGGGTAGGCGGGGTGATCGATGATGCCCTGGACCTGCACCGGCCACTGCTGCACGCGTATTTCGGCACGCCAACTGGGCAGCAACGTGGTGATTGCCGGTTGCTCGGCGAGCCAGTCAGTGAGTTGCAGGGCCTGAGTCGTGTCCTGCGGTGTGAGGTACAAGTCGGCAGAGAGGCGCTGGTCGAGCCAGCCGCTGAAGGTCTTGCGAAAGCCCTCGGTCATGCTGCCGACGCCGACGCTGGCGGCCAATGCCAGCAGCAGCGCCATCAGCGCCAGGCTCAGTGCCGGAAGCTGCTGACGGCTGTCGGCGACAAACCACTCGGCCAGCGCCCCGCGACACCCGCGTGCCAGCCAGGCCAGCGCGCCGTCGAGCAGGGCGGGCAGCAACAAGGCCGCCGCCAGCAACAGCGCTGCCAGCAGGATCAAGGCACTGGCCAAGCTGTTGCCCCATTGCCAGCAAGCGAGCGCGACCACCAGCAACAGCCCGGCGACCGCTGCCTGACGGCGCAGCCACGGCCCCTGGGCCATGCGCCAGGCCTGCGGCTGGGCCAGGGCCAGCAGCGGCAAACGGGCGGCGCGCAACACGCTGCCGGCTCCGGCCAGCAAGGCACCGAGCACGCTCACGGCGATGCCCGCCAGCCACCACCCGGCTGGCAGGCTCAGTTGCCCGGCCACCTGGGCGCCGTACAGGCCGCGCAAACTGGCGGCGATATCGGGCAGCAACAGCGCGGCCAGCCCATAGCCGCTGGCGGCCCCGGCCAGGCCGCCGAGTACGGCGAAAACTCCCAGTTCCAGGCTCAGGCCGAGCAACAGGGTGTTCAGGCTGATGCCACAGGCACGCAGGTTGCGAATCAGCCCGCGGCGCTGTTCCAGGGCCAGGCCGATGGCGGCGTGGGCGATGAACAGGCCGACGACGAACGCCAGCAGGCCCAGCGCCGTGAGGTTGAGGTGAAAGCTGTCGGTCAGGCGCTGCAGGTCGCCGTCGTCGCTGGGCGCTTGCAGGGTCAGGCGCGCGGCGATGTCTGCGGGCAAGGGCCTGGCGTTATCATTCAAAAGCAGTCGCGACAGCTGCCCGGGGGCTTGCAGCAAGGTTTGCGCATGGCCGATATCCACCACGATCACCCCTGGTGCCAGCTGCGGCTGCACAACAAACGGTGGCAGTAACTGGCCGTCGCTGGTGGTTGCTTGCCCGCTGGCATTCAGAGGCAGTTGCCGCAGGGTATCGGGGCCGATCCAGGCTTGCCCGGGGTCGCTAATGAATGCCTGCACATCGAAGCCTTGCAACGGCGTGCCGGCGACGGTCATTGTCGTGGGCAGGCTCAGCGGCTCGATACCGATCAGCCGTACCGTCAGCGCTTGCTCCCCGGCAAAGCGCAAGCGACCTTCGAGCAACGGCGACACCTGCCAGCCGAGCCTGCGCAGTTGCAGGTACAGCGCTTGCTCGAAACGCTCACCGTTGCCGGCTATCAGCTGCGCCTGGGTGGGCCCGGTCAGCACTGCGCTGGCGCGGGCGTAGTCGGCCCGCGCCTGGCTGTTGAGCGCCTGCACCCCGGTCCATAGCGCAGTGGCCAGCCACAACCCGGTAAAGATGCTGAAGAACTGCAAACGGTGGCGCCGCCAGTGGCTCAGCAGCGCCTGCAGGGCAATCAGCAGCGGGCCCATCAATGCGCCTCGACCTGCACACGCCCGGCGTGCAGCACGCAGCGCTGCTCAAGGCGCGCTGCCAGACGCGGGCTGTGGGTCACCATCAGCAGGCTGCTTCCAGCTTCGGCGACCAGTTGCAGCATCAACGCCAGCACTTCATCACTGCTGCGCTCGTCGAGGCTGCCGGTGGGCTCATCAGCCAGCACCAGTGCCGGGCGGGCGGCCAGCGCCCGACCGATGGCGACCCGCTGCTGCTGGCCGCCGGAGAGTTGCTCCGGGTAGCGCTGCAACAGGCTGGCCAGACCCAGGCGGGCAGCCAGGTAGTCCAGCCATTGGCGGTCAAACCGCGCCGCCAGCCTGGCCTGAAAGGCAAGATTGGCCGCCACATCGAGGCTGCTGATCAGGTTGTACTGCTGGAACACCAGGCCGATGCCTTGCCGGCGCCAGCGCGCCAGGGCTGATTCCGAACGGGCGTCCAGCGCCTGGCCATCGATCAGGATGCGCCCACTATCGGCGCGATCGAGACCGGCGACCAGGTGCAGCAAGGTGCTTTTGCCGCTGCCGGACTCACCCATCAATGCCAGGCTGCTGCCCTGGCCCAGGCGCAAGTCGACGCCCTGCAATACCGGCAGCAGGCCTTGGGCAGTGCTGAACGACTTGTGCAACTGTTCGATGACCAGCATGGGGCGGGTTCTATCCTCAGCTGTTTTTAGCGCTCGCCAAAAAATACGCCACCAGTGCATTGGCATGGCCATGGCCCAAGCCATGCTCGGCCTTGAGCCAGCTGACGATCTCCATGTGCTTCTTGCCGCTGACCGTGCCGATCAGCTCTAGCCAGTGGTTGACGGGCTGGCCGTAAGTCTTCTCGATGGAGGGGAAGTACGACGCGGGTCCTTTTACTTTTGTTTGTTCGCTCATGGCGTATGGGTCCTTTCAGGTGGGAGGGATGCGCTTCAATCTTTAGGCTCGGCTATCAACAACAATGATTGCGGCAGCGGGCTTTGCGGATGCTGCGGCTCCTGCACGGCGACCAGCTTGAAACCCGCCAGGTCCAGTGCAGTGAACCAGCTGGACAAAGTGCGCAGGTACCAGGGCATGGGCTGCCACTGGCCGGCAAAGCTGGCAAAGGTTTCTTGCCGCCAACCGTCCTGATAGTTGCCGGCCGCTGCCGCCCACGGGTGCAGGGTCTGGATCACCAGGGCGCCGCCAGCGGCGAGCAGGGCGTTCATGGCGCCGAGCAGGGGGATGATGTCCTGGTGCAACAGGGCGAAGTTGGCGCAGACCAGCGAGTAGTCGCGGCCGATATCAACCTGTGCGTCTGCCAGCGCTTCATAGCTGGCCAGATACACCTGGGCCGTCCCCGCTGCCCGCGCCGCGTCGACCAGGGTCGGATCGCCGTCCACCCCCACCGCGTCGATGCCACGCTTGGCCAGTGCGCGCAACAGCCAGCCTTCGCCACAGCCCAGGTCGAGCACGCGTTCGGGCTGGCGGCCGAGCACCGCCAGCAGAATCGCCTGGTCGGTGACTTGCTGGCGGCTTTCGATGGCGCCGCTGCGAACGGCTTCAATCCACGCTTGGGCGTTGTCTTGCCAGCTTTGCAACAGCTCGTTTTCGGGGGCAGGCATTGCGCTCTCCATTCAACATTACCAGCGCTGGCAAGGCCAGCATGCACAGCTGCAGTCTAGGCAAATGAGCCGGTGCGCACCTCCCCGTCAAGCACATAGCGGGCAATCAGCACTCCACCTGGCGTGCTGCTCGAATCGGCCAAAGTAAAGGACGCCGCTTGCGCCTGGTCATCGAACAGGCGCTTGCCACGGCCGAGGATGATCGGGTGAATCAACAGCCGCAGTTCATCCACCAGGCCCGCCGCCAGCAATTGACGCACCAGTTCGCCGCTGCCCTGGGTCAACAAGGTGTCGCCGTCCTGCTGTTTGAGGGTACGAATAGCCCCGGCTAGCTCACCCACCAGGGCATGGCTGTTATGCCAGTCGAGGGTCTCGGGGTGGTGGGTGGCGACATGCTTGGGCACACGGTTGAACAGGTCGGCGATGAACTGATCCGCAGAGTCGGTCTGGTGCGGCCAATAGCCGGCAAAAATGTCGTAGGTGCGCCGCCCCAGCAGCAGTTCGAACGGCTGCGAGAACAGCGTCTGCATGGCCTCGCCGAAGGCCTGGTCGGCAAATGGCACGACCCAGCCGCCGTAGCCAAAACCGCCGCTGGTGTCTTCTTGCGGCCCGCCCGGGGCCTGGATTACGCCGTCGAGGCTGGTGAAGGCGGCAACGATGAGTTTGCGCATGAGTGGCTCCTGATGGGGCTGCAGGCGGAACTGCCTGACACTAGTCGAACCGGCGCTGGCAAAATCGACAGCGCTTCGATCATCTGTGTACTATCGCCCCCAGGTTAATGCTGCCCGCCGCTCGCGCCCACACGGCCTCGGCTTCAGGAGAAAAACGATGATTTCAACCGAGCAAGCCAAGCAGATGGCGATCCGCTTCGACAAGCCCATTCCCATCCTGCGCAGCTTTGACGAAGCCAAGGCCCGCGAGTTCTACCTGGATTTCCTCGGTTTCAGCGTTGAGTTCGAGCACCGTTTCGAAGCTGACCTGCCGCTGTACCTGGGCATCAGCCGTGACGGCCTGCAACTGCACCTGTCCGAACATCATGGCGATGCCAGCCCGGGGGCGACGATCTTCGTGCCCACGCACAACATCGAGCAACTGCGCGACGAACTGCAGGCCAAGCGTTATGGCTATGGACGCCCGGATATCGTCGAGCAGGGCTGGGGTAAAGTGCTGGAAGTCTACGACCCGTTTGGCAACCGGATACGCTTCTGCCAGAGCTGATAGAACGGCATTGAGCCGCGATCAACTGCGGATAAAGGCCAGCAGGTCGGCATTGATGATGTCGGCATGGGTGGTAGGCATGCCGTGAGGGAACCCCTTGTAGGTTTTTAGCGTGCCGTTGCCGAGCAGTTTCGCCGACAGCGGCCCGGAGTTGTCGTAGGGCACGATCTGGTCATCATCGCCGTGCATCACCAGCACCGGTACCGTGACCTTCTTCAGGTCCTCGGTGAAATCGGTCTGCGAGAAGGCGACGATACCGTCGTAGTGGGCCTTGGCGCTGCCCATCATGCCCTGGCGCCACCAGTTGAGGATCACCCCTTGCGACGGCTTAGCGCCCGGACGGTTGTAGCCGTAAAACGGCCCGGAAGGGATGTCGTGGTAGAACTGGGCGCGGTTGGCCGCCAGTTGCGCCTGCAGGTCGTCGAATACTGATTTTGGCAGGCCGCCGGGGTTGCTGGCGGTCTGTACCATCAGCGGCGCAACCGCGGCGAGAAGGGCGGCCTTGGCCACCCGCTCCTGGCCATGGCGGGCGATGTAATGGATGACTTCGCCACCGCCGGTCGAATGCCCGACATGCACGGCCTTTTGAACACCCAGGTGCTTGACCAGCGCCGCCACGTCATCGGCGTAATGGTCCATGTCGTGGCCATCCCAGACCTGGCTGGAGCGCCCATGGCCACGGCGGTCGTGGGCGACGACCCGATAACCCTGGGCCAGGAAGAACAACATCTGCGTATCCCAGTCGTCGCTGCAGAGCGGCCAGCCGTGGTGAAAGAAAATTACCTCGGCGTCACGCGGGCCCCAGTCTTTGTAGAAGATCTCAACGCCATCGTTAGTGGTCACGAATGCCATGTTCGCTGCTCCTCTTTAGTGTGGGCGAACCATGAGCATAGGAGATCAGGCTGGAACGTGATTGAAGCCTTCGACAAACGCCGCAATTTGCCGGCTACCGCACAAATGCACCACCGGTACCTGCGGCCCGATGGCTTCACGTACCCTTTCAATCCCCGGGCGATAACCGCGATCGAAGGTCCAGACGAATTTCAGGAAGGTCAGAAACGCCCGGTCCAGCTTTTCGCTGCAGCCGTCGGCGAGGTCAGGGCGCGGGCGGTTCAGCACGCTGCGCTTGATCACCCGCATCAAGCAGGTCAGGCGCGGCGTATCCAGCCAGATCACCAGGTCAGCCTGCGGCAGGCGCAGGTCGAAGGTGCGCCGCGCATAGTTGCCTTCACACACCCAGGCGTCCTGCGACACTGCCTCGCGCACGCGCGAGCGGAACTGCTCGGCATCCGGCTCGACCCAGCCGGGCTCCCAGAACAACCTGTCCAGGTGCACCACCGCCAGGCCCAGTTGCTTGCCCAGGGCGCGGGCGAGGGTGGACTTGCCGCTGCCGGCGTTGCCCAGAATTACGATCCGTTGCATGAGGGACTGCCTTGTCGGAAAAAAAGCCGGCGATTGTGCAGGTTTTGTCGAGGCAGTGAAAGCGTACCGGTAGGGGTTTTGCAGCTATCGGCAGACTAATTGGCCGGCGCAGAGGGAATCAGATCGTCTTCAATCCACTTGGCAAGCCGGTGCCGGTTGATAGCGCGCGCCATGTGCGCCATGTGCTCCAACTCTGCAGTGCCGAGGGTTAATCCGTGGGACAGGAGTAGCGCCAGACCCTCAAGCGCATCGTGCTCTTGCTCCATGCAAATGACCGTTTGCCGGGCCGGGGTGAGGCCGTTGTTGGCGACCGATGAAAGGCTTGCACCACACTCGATCAAGCGCTTGGCGCGGTCCGCCCGACCGAACTTGAGCAGCGTCGAGAGTACGGTGAAGCCATCGTCGCTCGCTGCATCGACACTGTTGTTGCTGCTGTACCAGGCCAGCACCCATTCGAACACAGGGTCATCACTGTCCAATGACACCCGGTGCAGCAGGTTATTGCCGCCAAGGCTGTTTTTTTGCAGAAAATCAACGCCATTGGCCGCAAGAAATTCCAGCGCCTGAATGTTTTCAGCCACATAGAACAGAACAGGAGTGCCGTTATAGGATTCGCGGTTCTTGATCGGTGCAAGCAGGCGCTGCATTGCCCTGTTGTCGCCATTGGCCAAGGCGTCAGCGGCTTCAAACAAATCGATTATCAACGCTTCATTAGTCATCGCGGGCTCTGGGTCGAAAAATTGCGGACAAGACCGGCCCCTGGCGATTGCCCTGGTGTGCAGAACACCCGCTGGCGCTGGCCTGATCATGCACTTTGCATGATGGGCATGTTCGCAACGTGCTGCAACCTATTGAATTTATAGCCATTGCCCTTTCAACCGGTTTGGCACAGGGCGTGCACCCGTTGTAGTGAACATTCGATGTTCCTCACGGGAGCTCTACAACAATGATTACAACATCAGAAACCCACTCCACCTCCATCGTCGAAGCGCAAAGCCGCTCCGGCGTGTCATGGGCGGCTATATTTGCCGGCGCGGCGGGCGCCGCGGCGTTGTCGTTGATACTGGTTTTGCTCGGTATCGGGCTGGGCTTCTCGGCAGTTTCGCCGTGGGTTGGCGACGGCATGAGCGCCAAGGGCCTGGGTATCTCGACGATTGTCTGGCTGGCGCTGACGCAGATTATTGCCTCCGGCCTGGGGGGGTACCTGGCGGGCCGTCTGCGGGTCAAATGGGCGAGCGTGCATGGCGATGAGGTGTACTTTCGCGATACCGCCCACGGCTTTCTGGCCTGGGCCGTTGCCACGCTGGTCACGGCAACGCTGGTGGTCGGTTCGGTCAGCAGTATCGTCGCTGGCGGCGTGCAGGCGGGGGCTCAGGTCGCCGCCGGTGCTGCAGGTGGCGTTACTGCGGCAGCGACGGCTGCCAGCGGTTCCCAGGGTAGCGACCCCTATGGTTATTTCGTCGATACCCTGTTCCGTGGCGATGGCACGGTGGCGGTCAACGAAGATGCTGCACAAGTAGCGGTGACCCGGATCATGGCGCGCGCGTTGAGCAACGGCGGGCAACTGAGCGGCGAAGACCGCCAGTACCTGGCGCAACTGGTCAGCCAGCGCACCAACCTTGCGCCGGCCCAGGCCGAGCAGCGTGTCGACCAGGTCTTCGCCCAGGCGCGCCAGGCAGTGGACGACGCCAAAAAGGCTGCCCGTGAAGCGGCTGATGCCGCCAGCAAGGCGGCTGCGCTGTCGGCATTGTGGATGTTCATTGCCTTGCTGTGCGGGGCGTTCTTCGCCAGCCTCGCCGCCACTTACGGCGGCCGTCGTCGCGATGCCGTGGTGCTGGTCGATGACTACGTCAGTGCCCAAGTCCGTTGAACTGAGGAGAACTACCATGCGTTCACTACTGTTGTTCATGCTGGGTGTACCGATTCCGGTGATCATCCTGATCGCCCTGTTCATGCATTGATTGCCTGGCGAAGTCGGCGGCCTTGCCGCCGACTCGTGCCATCCCTCAAAAAAACTGCACTCACCCCTCAGTTTTTTGAATTACCACCCGCCAGCCCGATCCCGGCAAAATCCCCGCCCACGCAACACCCAAAAATTCCATCTCCACGGACGGAGCCCATTGGTATTGCCCCCTCGCAATACTCAGCCCAGCCAATTTGGCCGGGCTTTTTTTACTGCCCAGGTGCCCGATCTACCCATGTCTCTGCGCGCTCTGAACAACGGCTTCAACCGGCTGCTGCCGGCCCCTCTGAACATCCCCCCAAAAGAATGGCTACGCGCAGGCGTCGGCGCACTGCTCGGTCTGTTTCTCGCAGGCCTGGCCTGCAGCCTGGCCTTTGGCCCGACAGTGGCGCTGCACCTGCTCGGGCCGCTGGCGGCCTCGGCGGTGCTACTGTTTGCCGTGCACTCCGGGGCGCTGGCGCAGCCCTGGCCGTTTATTGGCAGCTATGCTAGCGCCACCGCGGTGGGCCTGGTGCTGCATCACTGCTTTGGTTCGGCCTTGTGGGTCGCGGCGTTGGCCCTGGGCGTGGCGATTTTGCTCATGTGCCTGCTGCGCTGCCTGCACCCGCCGGGTGGCGGCGTGGCGGTGAGCGTGGTGCTGGCCGACTCGTCGCTGGCGGCGATGGGCGACCAGGTGTTCGAACCGATCATGCTCAATGCCCTGGTGCTGGTGGCCGTGGCGGTGATCTACAACCGCCTGACCGGCGTGCGCTACCCGAAGACCGCCGCAGCGCGCAAAGACCTGCACCACACTGCCGACGTGCTGCCAGGTGAACGGGTCGGCGTCAGTGGTGAAGACCTCGATCAGGCGCTGGAAGAGCTCGGCGAGTTCGTCGACGTCACCCGCGACGAACTCGAACGCATCATCATGGCCACCGAGCAACACGCGCTCAAACGCAGCCTGGGCGGCATTACCGCCGCCTCGGTGATGTCCCGGGACGTGCAACTGGCGACCCCGCAAACCACCTTGCAACAGGCCTGGCAGTTGCTGTCGAGCCACCATCTGCACACCTTGCCGGTACTCGATGACGCCCGGCGCCTGGTGGGGATAGTCAGCCTCACCGACCTGATCGGCCCGGCCATGGCCCAGGGGCGGTTCAGCTGGCGCGCATTGCTCGGGCGCCGGCCCAAGGTGCTGCTGGAGCAGATCATGAGCCGGCCGGTGATTACCGTGCGCAGCGACGAGCCGGCGGTGGCGCTGATTCCGTTGCTCAGCGAGCAGGGGCTGCATTGCTTGCCGGTAATGGACGGCGAAGCGCTGGTGGGGGTGATTACCCAGACCGATCTGATTGCCGGGCTCAAGCGGCAGTTGTTGAGTGAGGTTGGGTTGCTCGGCAAGGACCGCGCGCCCGGATAGTGCGTCGCTTATCAGCGGGGGCCTGCCGTTGGCTTCAAGGCGCTGTCCTCGATTCCAGGTCTATGTCTTCAGGCCATTTCACCTTGGGCGCGAGGCGGCGGGCGAGATTGAAGGTGACCTTTTCGTTGTTCCAGTCCCGGGGCGGGCGAGGGAAGGCAGGGAGCGCCTGCGGTCCCTGCTGCATGAACAACTGAGCCAGGGCCCAGTACATTTCACCCTGCTGGATGCCGTGGGCGAAATGGAAGCGATCGATGACCTTGTTGGTGCCCGGTTCGACCACTGCCAAGGAAATGGTTTCAATCAGGCCTCCAGCGCCCATCGGTCCATACACGCTGCAGCCTTCGGCGCGCAGGTCATCCCAGTCATAAACTTCGGCGCGTACACCCCAGGCTGTGCGGCTGAAAGGGCGGCGTCCATTATGATGGAAGCGATAGACGTAGACTTTGCGGCGGAGACGGTTGAAGCGGATTGGCTCGTCTCGAGGGGCTTCTACTTCCATTCGCCAGTAATATAGTCCTCCCCAATAACCTATTGTAACTATCAATGGCTCAATTAGAAGTAGTTGAATGTTGTGAAGAGGTGCGTGTTTGAGCGTAACTATAGTAATAAAGCTCAGGTAGGTTGTAGAGGTTATAAAGAACATTATCGCAATCCATACGCAAATGCCGCGTACCCTGAAGGTCGATTGAGAGAGTTCCAAGTATGTATCGTCAACATGGTTTGGGGGATTTGGCAGCACCCAGGGGGGCGGTACTTCTGTAGGCAAGTCGTTAGGTGCGGGAAGGTCATACTTCCAGTGAGGTGCAGGCTTGTTCAGTAATGGCGATTTAGGAAGTCTCACGGCGCCGACCTTGACTCAAGGTCCATGTCTTCTGGCCACTTCACCTTGGGCGCCAGGCGTCGGGCGAGATTGAAGGTCACGGACTCGTTACTCCAGTCCCGGGGTGGGCGAGGGAAGTGGGGTAATGCCTGCGGACCTTGCTGCATGAATAGTTGCGCCATGGCCCAATACATCTCGCCTTCATCGCTCTCATGTGCAAAATGAAAACGGTCGATCACCTTGTTGGTGCCCGGCTCAACTACTGCCAGGGAGACAGTTTCAATCAGACCGCCTGTACCCATCGGACCGTACACACTGCTGACTTCAGCGCGAAGGTCTTCCCAGTTGTAAACTTCGGTGCGTACCCCCCAAGCCACGCGGCTGAAAGGGCGAAGTCCGTCTTGATGAAAACGGTAGACATAGACTTTTCTGCGCAGGCGGTTGAAGCGAATGGGTTCGTCCCGAGGGGCCTCGACGTCCATACGCCAGTAATAAACGCCTCCCCAGAAGCTTACTATAGATGCTGTAAGTCCAAAAAAAAACGCTGCCAATGAATGAAAACTCCGCAGGTTTGTAATGATACTTATTTGAAAGAAAAAGGAGGTTATCGCCAAAATAAAAAGAGCTATTGCGGCCCACACGCAAAATCCACGAGTCTTAAAAGACGAGCGTGGTAGCTCAAGATATACGTCGTTAACATGATTGGGCGGGTTTGTTAGTGTTTGGGCAGAGGGCGCCCGTGATGGCGGATCGTTGGGAACGGGAAGATCATACTTCCAGTGAGGTGCAGGGTTTTCTAATAAAGGTTTGGCTGAGTTCATTGCATTTCCGTGGTGGTTTTATGGGCGTAGGGGTAGAGTTGCTAGCTTCGCTTCAAGGCCTATCAGATAAGTTCAATTGAGCATACGCTTCAGGGGTGTATCGGTCTGGCCAGTAAGTTAATGTCAGGGTAGCCGTTTCTATATTGTGGCCGTCTGTATGTTTTGATAGATCAATGAAGCCGCTGATTTCTTTGATCTGTATCGTGTTTTTATTCGTGGACGGTACAGTTGTTATGGATGTGGAGGGTGTGTTGATGTTTTCGGTAGGGACGGTGTTTTTCGAAAAGCCCGGTGCGGTCGTCGGTTCATTCGCCTCTATAGGCAAGGGGCTCAGACTGCCTTCAACTAGAGTTTCACCATTTCTATAATTGCTGGATGATTTCTCTCCTCTACGGCTAATGGTCAATTTCCAATAGTAAGCTGAACGACTCGCATCGTAGTGCGGCAGGCGTAGACGGTATTTCAGTATTTTCTGTGCTGATGGAGTACCACCACTTGCAATGCCGTAGCCAACTCTAGGAGAACTACCGCCGTTGAGCAGTAGTTGAAAGTTGACCTTGGCTTCAACCCCCAGGGTTGCTGCATTTAACTCGGAGATGGCAATAGCTGCATGTTCTGGCTTGTTCCAGTGAATTGGCGGGCTTTCATCGTGATTCCCAAAAAAACAGCGTTTTGCCCAAAGGTCTAGTGGTGTCGACTCTTGTCTCTCGGCTGATTTATAAAACGCATATCCTGCCAAGCCTAGAAGTACGGCTAATCCAAGGGGGCCTAACAGCACTAAGGATCCTGACAAACCAGCTGCTATGCCAAAGCCCCCTCCAAAAAGCGAGAATAAAGACGAGGCGGTGTAAAACCTTGCAGCAGAACTATCACCACGATTCCAAGCGCGTCTAACAGCAACACCCGCTTGCGCAGCATCATAAAATCCTGCAATCGCACCCATAGTTGCCCCCGATTTCAAAAGCATGTTGCCCATTCGTGCAGTTGCGTTAGTTGCTGCCATGCCGCGTGTGGGCAGCACGTTCATCTTCTGAACCTGCTCCGCTCCTTTCCCCAACGCAATCCCTACCACCTCGATCCCACCCCCCAGCACCCCCAGGCTGCTTCCATACAGCGCCAACCTGGCTTCCATGGACTTCTCGCCAATCACCCGGTCGACTTCCTCAAGATTCTTTTTCATCGCATCGCCAAGCAGGTAAAGGCCACCCAATGCCAGCAGAAGCTCGCCGCTGCCAGCCGCGCCACGCAAACCCGTGAAGCCCGTACGTACCCAGGTGGCGGTTTGGTGCGCAGGAATTTGCAGACCCTGGAGCAGTTTTCGCGCGTGGGGGTCGAGGGTACCGATGCCCGCGGCGATGCTGCCAAGGGCGGCGTGGGCGCCTTTGCCCAGTTGTTCTGCACCGAGGTTGGCAGTGCGCATCAGCGAGGCCTGTAGTTGCGCAATCTCGCTGGCCTTGGCGTTTACCCAGATGCTAATGGTCACCGTCAGCGCTGCAATCCTGGGGTCCAGTACCGCCATGCTCAGCAGCCCGTTGAGGATGATGGGGCGGACCGCTGTGCGAACCTGGCGGGCTTCGTGGTCCACTTCTCCCAACTTGTCTTTGAGGTTGTTGATGGCGCGGTCGCTGGTATCGGCTGCCTTGCGTTGCAGTTCACGCAGGTGTTCACACTGCAGGGCGTAGTACTCGCTGAGCTTCATCTGCACCTTGAGCTCGGTCAGGTGAATGCCGTTATGCAGCAGTTGAATGGCGCTGTTGAGCCGGGACACAGCTCGCTCGACACCTGGCCCGAGCGCAGGCTGCAGGCGTGCGCTGGCGGCATTGAGGGCGCCCAGCAGTTGGGCCATGGCGTCTTGCACAGACGTGCGCAGCAACTGCATCGACTCGTCGCTGGCCAGTATCTTGCTCAGTGCAGCGTAGAGTTTTTCGCTGTCGTTCCAGTCGGTATCAGTGCTGGCCTTGAAACTCGGCAGCAGCTCGGCCAGCAGTTGCCTGTCACGCCGCAGCAGCGCGCGGTAGATGGGGCTCTGCGGGTTGCGCAGCCAGGTGTCCCAGAGCATCGCCGTAGGCCCCGAGTCGGCGTCAGCACTGGCTGTTACCGGGGCCTCGCTGATCCCGCCACTCAGGCACAGCGCCATGGTCTGACTGTAGGCCTGGCCCGAGGCAAAATCGTCACCGTCGTAATCGTGCTGTTCGCAGCATAAAAAGGCCGGCGTGCGGCAGGCCCCGGCGTAGGCTCGGCCGGCACCGTCGATGATGCGCTGGAAGCTTGCCAACTGCTGGTCATAGCGCTGCTGGAACTCAGCACGTTGCTGCTCGTTGTAACGCTCTTCCAATCGTCTGGTGTGCTCGAGGGCGCGCTCGTTGACCAGCCTTTCGCGCACCCGTTGCGGATCGGCAAACACCGGTGGGCCATCGCCGGTGAGCGGGTCGGGGGTGGCTGGCGTTTGCTGCTCTGCCCAGTCGCGATGCATGGCGCGGATCGCCAGCAGCAGTTGCGAGGTCTGCTGTTGATAGGCCCGGTCCGGGGTGTTCATCCACTGTTGACGGTGTCCAATCCAGCCGTTGCGAATCCTGTTGAGTTCCTGCACCAGGCCGATGCTGTCGTCCAGTTCCAGGGCCAGCACGCCGTGTGGCAGATCATGATGGGCGATGGCGTTGCGCAGGTAGCCTCGCAACGCGGTCAGGCGCCCGGCTCGAGTGTAAAAACCATGCACGCTATCAAAGCTTGGACTGGGCTGCTGTCGGTACTCGTAGACTTTGTTGTCCACCTGCAGGTTTTCGGCCGTCATGGCCCAGCCGACGCTTGCCGGATCGTTGCGTGCTGTGCCCAGGTCAAGCGCTAGAAAACGCTCGGGAAAACGCCCGCTCTTGTAGGCGGCGAGGACGCTGGCGGGCCACGGGTCGCTGGCAAAGGCCAGCCACGCCATGGTGTATTTTTGCGTGTCGATGTTCAGCAACGCCGCTGGGCAGTCATGCCCGGCCGCGATGCAGCTATCGGCCAACGGTGTCTCGTTGGTGGCCGCAGGCTGGTAGGGGTTGAACTGACGCAGGTAACCGTCGGGCGTGACCTGATAGGCCTGCCAGACCTGGCGGTCGAGCAGCACGTATAGGTAACCTGCCCGCAGGGTGCGCCAACCCATGCGGGTATTGTCGTCAGGCAGGGGGGATTCATGGGCCAGGCGCGGCACCACGGCCTTGCGCAGCGGCAGGATGGGCAGGCCCTGACGCTGGCAGACTGTGCATTGGTCGTTGTTGACCAGGCATTCGGTGGTGGCGATGGCGAGTTGCGAAGTCAGGCTCAAGGGTATGCTCCTGCATGGCTCAGGTCGGTGACAATCCGTTGCCAGCTGTTGTCGTTGCAAGGGGCGAGCAGGGTACTGAGCGATGCTGTTCCTCGAGCCGCCTGGTCGATCAGTGCACGGACGCGGGCGTGCTCATGCAGCCGCAGATCCAGCAACAGGCAGTGCATGGCCAGGGTGATGATGTCGTGATGGCTTTTCAGGCCCAATTGACGGGCCTGGTGAATCTGGTAGTGGGCCTTGGCAGCGGCATGGGGCGGCAGTGTTGTTGCACCTGTCCAGCGCGCCGGCGCGAACGTCAGCGGCAGGCTGAGGGCGCGTCGCCAGGTGGCAAGTAAGGTTGACACCAGCACCACCTCCTGCTGCACCTCGCCAGCGAGTGGACGAGGTACGACACTCGCGTGCGGATGGCTACTGATGACGCTGCTGGCACCGCTGGACATGGGAAACAGCCAGTGTTGAATCGGCCACCAGAATCCCTGTTCCGCCTGCTTCAACGTGCCGGCCAGCAATTCCAGGCGCAACGGTTCATACACCGGAAAGAACTGTGTGCCCTGTGCCATGGGCAGATGCCCTAGGGCGATCAGGTGCGCACTGAATGCAGCGGTGGTGACGCTGCTGCTGAGCCAGCCGCAGACGTAGCGTCGGGAGCGCCTGGCGTCCTCGTTTACACGCTGCGCCGAGAGCGACAGCAGACGCTCCGAAGGCCGGGCGCCGGGGCTCGCCAGGGTTACCAGCACCGGGCAGGCGTGCGGCGTGTGCTCAAGGTCCGGACGCCACACGCGGGTGAGGGCGTCGTCGCCCAGTGTCTGGCGCAGCGCCTCGATATGCAGGGGATCGTCCGAGGCACAGTCAGCCAATGGGTCGAGCAGCAGGTACAGCGTTGCTTCGGGCGTGTAGATCTCATCAACGAACTTCTGCACAAGCGCCGGCGTCATCGGTTTTTCTCCACACAGGCTTGCCCTGCCTCGGGCGAGAGCTGCAGGGAAAAGGGCTGTGCGCTGCCCGGCGCGGTCATTTGCACCGGCCCCTGTAGGGTAATGGCCAGGCCATTGAGGTGAATGCCCTGGGCATCGATCGTCAGGCTGCCGCCAGGGCCCTGAATGACCAGGCGCTCGCTGGCTTGCAGCTGGTAGGTTGTGGTGGTGCGCTGCATGCCCTGGCCGGCGCTCAGGTGATGCTGGCCGTGGGTGAGGTGCTCGCTGTGGCCGCCGACTTCGGTGCGATGGTTGGCAGTGGTGGCGTCAAAACGGTCATTGCCGACGCGCTCCCAGCGGTCATTGCCGATGCTGATCTCATGGTTCTGGCCAATGTTCAGCGAGCGGTTCAGGCCTATGTCCTGGGACTGGTTGTGACCGATGGAGAGGGTTTCATCGTTGCCCACCGTCTCACTGCGATCATTGCCAACAAACACCCCATTGTTGTGTTTGATATGAACGTTCTTGTCCTTCTGGGCATGGATGAACACCTCTTCCTGCCCCAGCTCATCCTCAAAGCGCAGCTCGTTGAAGCCCTGGCCCTTGTGGCTGCGGCTTTTGATGGTCATGCGCGTTTTGTGCTTGGGCAGTTGATACGGCGGCAGGTTGGTTTCGCGGTAGGCGCGGCCGGTGGCGATGGGCTGGTCGGGGTCGCCGTCCAGGTAGCTGATGATCAGTTCCTGGCCGACCCGGGGGATGGCCATGGCGCCCCAGGTGGCGCCGGCCCAGCCCTGGGCGACGCGGATCCAGCAGGAGCTGTGGTCGTCCTGGTGGCTGTCGCGGTCCCAGGGGAAGCTGACTTTGACCCGGCCCCATTCGTCGCAGTAGATCTCTTCGCCCGGCGGGCCGACCACGCTGGCGATCTGCGGGCCGTCGATGCGCGGCTTGGGCCGTAGCGGCGCTTTCCAGTCGGCGTCCCAGCGGATGGCGCTGGCGCTGAGCCGGTAGGCGGTGCCGCTGTCGCTGCCGAAGGCCTCTTCGAGCAGGCTGCTGTGCTGCGTGCCGTGGTGCTCGATGGCGATGGTGCGCCAGCGGTCGTTGAAGTCTTCGCGCGGGTGGTCGTTGAGGTCGAAGGCCAGGCCCGGCTGCAGGCGCGCGTCATCGCCTTCCATATGGGCCAGGCGGGCGTCGCTGCGCAGGGCGGTCAGGCGGGTTTTGGTGAAGGGCTTGCCGCTGGCGTCGCGCTTGTAGCGGCCGGGGTAGTCGTAGCGTTCGTAGTCGCTGTGCTGATGGTCGAGGTCGCTGGCGCCGACGGCGTTGTGCTGCAGGTTGTAATAGGGGTGGGTGAAGGTGTAGTCGCGCTGCACCTGGCGCGCGCTGCGCACCTGTTCGGTGTAGTGAAAGCGCTGCAGGGCCGGCTCGGCGCTGTCGCCGCCGGCCAGCGGCTGGTAGAGCACCGGGCAGTGCTCGTGGGTGCCGATGGTGCCCAGGCCGCCGACGCGGTCGGTGAGCCACAGGGTATGGCCGTCGGCACGGTGCTCGAAGCTGTACAGCAGGCCTTCTTCGGCGGCCAGGCGGGCGATGAAGTCGAGGTCACTTTCGCCGGCCTGGACGCAGTACTCGCGCGGCGGATGGTCGAAGCACAGGTAGGTTTTGACCTCGCTCAGGCGCTGGGCCTCGAGCACCGCGAGGATGATCTCGGGCACGCTCTGGCCCTGGAACATGCGCCAGTTCGAGCGCAGGCCGGCGCGTGCCAGGCTGGGTTCGAGCACGGCGCGGTAGCGGGTGCGGCGAAAGCCGGTGTCGCCCTGGCTGAACAGGCTGACCAGGCCGTGTACGTAGCGCACCGGGGTGTCGCCCCGCCACAGGGTGAACAGCGCGGCCAGGTCTAGCACGCGGTTGAAGTCGACGGCCGGGTCGTGGCTGGCCAGTTCCAGGCTCAGGCGAAAGGGCTGGGACAGGCCTTCCTCGAGGTGGAACTCGACCACCTCGAAGGCGTCGCCCTGCAGGGGCTCGAAGGTGAAGCGCAGGTCGCTTTGGCGGGGCATGGGGGGCTCTCTTGACTAGACCGGCAGATGACGGGATGCCATGCGGGCAGCCCCGGGAAATCTAGGCAGGTGCTAGCTCACGCCTCAAGGGATGAGCTGCAATCAAGAGAGGTCCTACGGAGTCCTTCGCCTTTGTCTGTCAGAAATATCGGAGGGAGATGCTAACCAGAGTGACGCAGTGCATCGGGAGGTGGGACCGAGGCTATGGGTACCTGACATTTTTGTCAGTAGTCCAGGCGTTCCCACAGGCATACAGTGAGGTCGCTGCAAATTACATTCCGAAGATGCATATAGCAGGAGACTGGACATGACAGGTTCTGAGTTCACCACCCTTTATGAGCGGCGCAGTGAGTGCTATCGGGAGTCTACGTTGGAGCCAGCGCCAGCGACCAGCCAGGCTGACGCCGAGAAGTTTCTACGCGATAACGATATCGATGTTGATACAGGGGAAAAAGATGTAGTGCGCTCAGGGCTCGACAGCTACTTTAAAGCGCTTGGATACACATTCGATCCGCCCCACAGGTAGAGCGTGCGTTCATCCAGGATTCAGATCACCGGATCCCAGCGCTGTGACCAGTCGCTCTCACCGGCGACCACTTCGCGCAGTACCCTGAACGCCTGTTGCAGCGCCTCGCTGTCGCGCTCGCGGGCATACACCAGGTAGGTGGGGTAGGTGAACTCGGGCGCTTGCGGCACGCGTTCGAATACGCCGCTGTCCAGGTAGGCCTGCACCACGCGGGTACGGAAGTAACCGCTGCCGCCGTGTTCAAGGATGTACTGCAGCGCCAGCGGCCCGAGGTTGAAGCTCAGCGCCGGGCGCGCGCATTCGGGCAGGGCGGCGTCGTGACGGCGGCGAAAGGCCTGGCCCCAGTCGATGTACACGTAAGGCTCGGGTTTGTCCTTGCGGCGGATGCGGATGAGCTTTTCTTCCATCAGTTGCTCCACCTGCAGGCCCGGGCCGTAGGTGGGCTGGTAGACCAGCACGGCATCGAGCACGCCCATTTCCACTTTGTGCAGCAACGACTCGCCGTCGCTGACTTCGCTGCGAATGGCGTGGCCGGGCATTTCCCGGTGCAGGGCGCTGACCCAGCCAAGCACCATGGGGTTGCCGAGGCTGACTTCGCCGCCGATGTGCAGCACCTGGTGGCAGCCTTCGGGCAACGGCAGGTCGCGGCGTGCGGCCTCCCAGGTTTGCACCAGCTGGTTGGCATACACCACGAAGGCCTCGCCGTCGGCGGTGAGGCTGGCGCCGCTGCGGCTGCGGATGAACAGCTGGCAGGCGAGTTGCTGTTCGAGCTTTTGCACCCGGGCGGTGATGGCCGTCTGGGTGACGTGCAGGCGCTCGGCGGCGGACACCAGGCTGCCGGTGCGGACGATTTCCAGAAAGGTGCGGGCGAGCTCGATATCCATGGGGCAGCCTGGTGTTTGCGGTGGCTTATTCTAGTGGCTTTGCACGGGTTTGGGGCGTGGCTGCACAGCCGCCCGAAAAATCAGTCGTACAGCACCGGCTGGCGATCCCGGTGCACATCGTTCAAGGCACTGATGCGCTTGTCCCGCGCCTCGCCCAGGTCGAGGCGGGCGTGGATGATTTGCGTGCCGGCCGGCGCTTCATGCAGCGGCCCGGCCAACGGGTAGCCGTTGGCATCGACAATCACCGAGCCACCGACCCAATCCACTTCGCGCTCATGGCCGTTGCGGTCACAGGCGGCGATGTACAAGCGGTTGACCGAAGCATTGGCCTGCACCCGTACCACTTCCGCGGGCCGCTCGCCGAGCGGTCGCGGGCCGTCCGGCCAGTTCACCGGCGCGCACAGCAGTTCGGCCCCGGCCAGCGCCGGCAAGCGCACCCACTCGGGAAATTCCAGGTCGTAGCAGATCATCACCGCAATGCGTCCGAAGCGCGTATCGATCACCGGCGGCGGTTGCCCACCGGCGCTGAAGATGCGCTTTTCGTCGTTCCACAAATGCGCCTTGCGGTACACCGCGCGCACGCCGTCGGCATCGACCAGGGCGGCGCTGTTGTACAACTCGTCGCGCTCGGTGCGCTCGCAAAAGCCGCCGACGATGACGATGTCCAGCTCCGCCGCCAGCGCTGCCCACTGGCGCAGGGTTTCGCCGTTGGGGGTTTCGGCCAGGCTCAGGGCTTCGTTGCGGTCGGCGAACACATAGCCGCTTTGCACCAGCTCCGGTAGCACCACCACCTGGGCGCCTTGTCCGGCGGCGCTGCGGACAGCCTGTAGGGCGCGCTCGCGGTTGTATTTAAGTTCGCCGACCTGCGGCGCCAGTTGGCAGCAGGCGACCTGGATCAGGGTTGGACTCATGCGAGGGTTTCCTCAAGCTGGCGCTCGCTGGCCGCCGCCAGGCGTTGTTCGCCAGGCAGGTCGAGCGAGCGGCAGAGCAGGGCGTAGAGACTGCCGGTGACCAGCAGACCAATGACAAAAGCAATGTCGGCACCACCCAGCGCGGCGGCTGCGGGGCCGGTGTAAAAGCTCAAGGCCATGAACGGCACCATCGCCAGCAAACCCAGGCCGTAGGCGATCAGCCCGGGCTTGCCCCAGGCACCGTAGATGCCGTCGGGGTTGAAGATTTCGCTGATCACGTAGTGGCCCTTGCGCACGCAGTAGAAGTCCACCAGGTTGACCGCGGTCCACGGCACCAGGAAGTACAGCATCAGCAGCACGAAGGTGTTGAAGCTGCCCAGGTAGCTCTCGGGGATGGCCAGGGCGACGATAAAGACGATGGTGGCAATCACGCTGATGCCGGCCACGCGGATCTTCAGCGACGGCGTGACCTGCTTGAAGCAGTCGATGGCGCTGATGCTGGTGAGCATGGCGCCGTAGCAGTTGACCGCCATGATGCCCACCAGCGCCGGTACCGAGATCAGTACAGTGAAGGTGCCCAGGCCCGGCAGGAACTGGTTGCCCACTTCGCGCACACTGGCGATGGCGTCAGGCGCTGGCAAGGCCGAGGCGAGAAAGGCACCGAGGGACATCAGCCACAGGGCCGAGCCGGCCGCGCCCAGGTAGGTCCACAACACCACTTTCGCCGTCGGCGTGTCGTGGGGCAGGTAGCGCGAGTAGTCGGAGACGTACACCGAATAGCTGATCTGGTAACCGGCGGCCGCCGACAGTTGCACCAGGAATGCGCCCCACGAGAACTGCGGATCCTGCAGGGCGGCGTCGGCCTGCAGGGTCAGCAGGGCGCTGACGGTGAGCACGCCGAACACCAGGATCATCACGTAGGTCAGCCAGCGCTGCACGGTATGCAGCAAGTCGTGGCCGACCACCGCCAGCAGCACGGCGATGACGATCAGGCCCAGGTACCAGGGCGTGCGTTGGCCGGGCAGCACGGTGTTGATCGCATCGGTGGCGAGGATCACGTTGAAGACGTTGAAACCGATGTAGACGAAGACCACGGCGGCAAACGGCACGATGGCGCCCTTGAGGCCGAACTGGGCGCGCGACTGGATCATCTGCGGCAAGCCCATGCGTGGGCCCTGGTTGGCGTGAAAGGCCATGAAGAAGGTGCCAAAGCACACCCCGAGCACGATCGCCAGGATCGAGTACAGCGCCCCGAGGCCCAGGGCCGGGCCGGTGAAACCGGTGACCATGGTGGTGAGCACGAAGTTGCCGGTGAACCAGAACGGCGCCTGGTGCCAGACCTTGCCGTGGCGCTCGCTGCGCGGCACATAGTCGATTGAGCGAACCTCGATGCGCGGGCGTGCAGCCCCCGCCTTGTTGGCGTTGTCCACGGCAGTACCTCGTGTTGTTTTTATGGGGTAACTGGCCGATGGTCCGACAGACGGTGGGTGAGGGGAATCGTTGGTATCAAAAAATTACTTCATGGAATTCAGAAGTAATGGGCTGCGGTGCAGCCCATCGCGGGCAGTGTCAGTAGCGAATCATCACCGACTTCAGCTCGGTGTAATCCTCGATAAACGCCCCGCCAAATTCACGGCCTATGCCTGAAGCCTTTACCCCGCCAAACGGCACGGCCGGGTCGAGCAGGGTATGCATGTTCACCCACACCGTACCGGCCTGCACCTGCGGCACCAGGCGCAAGGCCTTGCTCAAGTCGTTGGTCCACAGGCTGGCGCTGAGGCCATAGGGGCTGGCGTTCATCAGCGCGATCAGTTGCTCTTCATCGTCATACGGCAAGAAGGTCGCCACCGGCCCGAAGGTCTCCTCGTTGAGCAGGCTGTCGTCCACCGAGCCGGCCAGGATCACCGTCGGCTCGACGTAGCAGCCCGGGCCTTCGAGCAAACGCCCGCCATGGATGATCTGGCTGCCCTCGCTGCGCGCCTTGGCAAACAGCGCGCCGAGCCTGGCCTGGTGTTGCTTGTTGCTGACCGGGCCGAATTCGCTGGTTTCATCCAGCGGTGAGCCGATCTTCAGCTGTGCCAGGCGCTCGCTCAAGGCCCCGGTCACCGCCTCGATCTGCGAGCGATGCAGATAAAAGCGCTCGGCTGCCGCGCAGATCTGCCCGGCGTGCAAAAAGCCCGCTTCGATGATGCCGTCCACCGCCGTGTGCAGTGGTACGTCGCGCAGGAACCCGGCCGCATTCTTGCCGCCCAGCTCCAGGGTGGCGCGGGTCAGGTTGGCGGCCATGGCGCTCTGGCCGACGGCCAGGCCAGTGGGCACGGAGCCGGTGAACGAGACCTTGTCGGTACCCGGGTGCTCGATCAGCGCCTTGCCGGCCAGGCCGGCGCCGGTCACCACGTTCAGTGCCCCGGCGGGCAGGCCGGCGTCGATGGCAAGTTCGGCAATGCGCAGGATGGTCAGGGGGGTGAATTCGCTGGGCTTGATGATGATGCTGCAACCGGTCACCAGTGCCGAACCGAGCTTCCACAAGGCGATCATGGTCGAGAAGTTCCACGGCACGATGCCCACCACCACGCCGACTGGCTCGCGCAGGGTAAAGGCGGTGTAGCGCTCGCCGTTGAACGAGGGCAGCGACGAGGTGAGGGTCTGGCCGCTGAGCTTGGTCGCCCAGCCGGCGTAGTAGCGCAAGAAATGCGCGGCCTGATCGACCTCGAAATTGCGCGAAAGGGTGATCAGCTTGCCCGACTGGCAAGTCTCCAGCTGTGCCAGTTCTTCGCGGTGTTGCTCGATCAGGTCGGCAAGCTTGAGCAGCACGCTGGCACGCACGGCGGGGGCGGTTTGTGACCATTGCGCAAAGCCACGGCGCGAGGAGGCGACGGCATCGTCGATGGTCTGCGCGCTGGCTTCGGCCACGCGGCTGATGACCTGGTCACTGGCCGGGTCGATCACCTCCAGGTAGCGGGCATCGGCCTGTGGCTGCTGGCGACCGTCGATAAAGCTGCTGTGCTCGCGTTGCAAAAAAACGCGCACCTGGGGCAAAAGGCTGATGTTGCTCATGGGACGAACCTCAAGGGAAAGCAAAGCCCCGACCCTAGCGCAGCGCCCCGGCAGTGGCTTGACTGAGCCTGCCGCCGGCCATGCACCGGCCTGCCAGGCGCTTTGTAATCTGCAAGGTTTGGCCTTAGGCTGCGGCATCCGCCTGTGCAGGAGCGCCCCTTGAATCCGATTTTCGCCTCCCTGAGCATCGCCCACCTGCGCGCGTTGCAGAGCATGCTGCAGCTGAAGAACCTCAGCCATGCCGCCGAGCGCCTGGGCAGCAGCCAGTCGGTGCTCAGCCGCCAGCTGGCACATATGCGCGAAGCCTTTGACGACCCGCTGCTGGTGCGCCAGGGCCGCGGCTATGTCTTGAGTGAACGCGGCGAAAGCCTGCTGCTGCCGCTGGGCCAGGTGCTGGCCGAGCTCGAGGCCTTGCGTCAACCGCAGGCCTTCGAGCCCAAGCGCTGCGAGCGGCGTTTTTGCCTGGCGGCCTCGGACTACATCGCCGAGCACATGCTGCCGCTGCTGGTCAGCACCCTGGAGCGC
Organism: Pseudomonas sp. B21-009; assembly: GCF_024749345.1. NCBI lineage: Bacteria > Pseudomonadati > Pseudomonadota > Gammaproteobacteria > Pseudomonadales > Pseudomonadaceae > Pseudomonas > Pseudomonas sp. B21-009. The sequence goes on from NZ_CP087199.1 coordinate 2,366,100, forward strand.
GAAGCGCCGGGGGTGTCGATCGAGTACCGCACCTGGCAACCGGGGCAGTATGAACTGCTCGCCAGCGGCGAAGTCGACCTGGCCACCACGCTGTTCGACGATGCTCCGGCCAACCTGCATGGGCGCATGCTCGGTGAAGACCGCGCGGTGTGCCTGATGCATCGCGAGCACCCGTTGGCGGCAAAAACCGAACTGAGCCAGGACGATTACCGGGCCTGGAACCATGTGCGTATTTCCGGCGGTGGCGACAAGGACAGCTTTATCGACCGCCACCTGCGCGAGCAAGGCCTGAGCCGGCGCATCAGCCTGCAGGTGCCGTTCTACTCGGCGGCGGTGCAGGTGGTCGGCAGCAGCCAGGCGCTGGTCACCGTGCCCGAGCACATTGCCCGCCAGCTCAGCCGCCTGCATCCACTGACCTGGCGGCCGCTGGCGTTTGTCGAGCACAGCCAGCGCTACTGGGTGGTCTGGCACCAGCGCCTGCACGGCTCGGCCGAGCACCGCTGGTTGCGCAACCTGGTGTTCGAGCAGTGGCAGCAGTCGCAGTTCGGCGTGCACGGCGGCCATGCGCATTCGCCATAGCAGCTATGCGCCGGGCGGCGTTTTTTGGCGGTCAGCCAGGGCCTAGACTCAGGCCCACTTACCGCCAATAACAGGAGCCGCTGCATGAGCCCGGAAGAATTTCGCAAACATGGCCACCAACTGATCGACCTGATCGCCGACTACCGCCAGGGTGTCGGCGAACTGCCGGTGATGGCCCAGGTCGAGCCCGGTTACCTCAAGGCGGCCTTGCCCGGCTCGGCACCGGTTCAGGGCGAGCCGTTCGAGAACATTCTCAAGGACGTAGACCAGTTGCTGATGCCCGGCCTGTCGCACTGGCAGCACCCGGACTTTTTCGGCTACTTCCCCTCCAACGGCACCTTGTCGTCGGTGCTTGGCGATTTTCTCAGCACCGGCCTTGGCGTGCTCGGCCTGTCGTGGCAATCGAGCCCGGCCCTGAGCGAGCTGGAAGAAACCACCGTGGACTGGCTGCGGCAGATGGTCGGTTTGTCGGCGCAGTGGAGCGGGGTGATCCAGGACACCGCGTCCACCAGCACCCTGGTCGCCTTGATCAGCGCCCGCGAGCGCAGCAGCGACTACGCCCTGGCCAAGGGCGGCCTGCAGGGGCAGGGCAAGCCGCTGATGATCTACACCAGCGCCCAGGCCCACAGCTCGGTAGACAAGGCCGCGCTGCTGGCAGGCTTTGGCAAGGACAACATCCGCTACATCGACACCGACGACGACTTCGCCATGCGCCCGCAAGCGCTGGCCGCAGCCATCGAACAGGACCTGGCCGACGGCCTGCAACCCTGCGCGGTGGTGGCTACCACCGGCACCACGGCAACCACCGCCCTCGACCCGCTGCAACCGATCGGCCAGATCGCCCGCGAGCACGGCTTGTGGCTGCACGTGGACTCGGCCATGGCGGGTTCGGCGATGATCCTGCCGGAATGCCGCTGGATGTGGGACGGCATCGAGCAGGCCGACTCGATTGTGGTCAATGCGCACAAATGGCTCGGTGTGGCTTTCGATTGCTCGCTGTACTTCGTGCGTGATCCGCAGCACCTGATCCGGGTCATGAGCACCAACCCCAGCTACCTGCAGTCGGCGGTCGACAGCAAGGTCAAGAACCTGCGCGACTGGGGTATCCCGCTGGGGCGGCGGTTCCGTGCCCTGAAGCTGTGGTTCATGCTGCGCAGCGAGGGCATCGAGAACCTGCAACAGCGCTTGCGCCGCGACCTGGACAACGCCCAGTGGCTGGCCGAGCAGGTGCGCGGGGCCGAGGGCTGGGAGTTGCTGGCGCCGGTACAGCTGCAGACCTTGTGCATTCGCCATCGAGGTGAGGGCCTGCAGGGTGAGGCGCTGGATGCACATACCCGGCGCTGGGCGGATCAGCTCAATGCCTCGGGGGTAGCCTACGTCACTCCGGCGACCTTGCATGGCCGCTGGATGGTGCGGGTGTCGGTGGGGGCGTTGCCGACCGAGCGTGAGCATGTGGCTGAGCTTTGGCGCAATTTGCAGAACGTCGTGGCGGGGTGAATTTATCGCGGGGCAAGCCCGCTCCCACAGAATTGATGGTGTTCGCTGTGGGAGCGGGCTTGACCCGCGATGCTTTTAACATCCTATGAAAAGTACAATCTTGCCTATGGAAGTTGCATTTTCCCCCTGAGCCAAGCCTCCCATACTGGCCCCTGCATCCGCCGCCACCTGCCACTTCGCAGGCCCTGGCGGACATCCAATAATAAGCAGGGCCCCTCATGAAAAAGCCAAACCCGCTGCTCGAAGACCTTCGTTCGATTTTGCCTGCCATCGCCGCCAACGCCGCCCGTGCCGAGCAGGACCGCAAAGTCCCGGCCGAAAACATCGCCCTGCTGAAAAGCATTGGCCTGCACCGTGCCTTTTTGCCCAAGCCCTACGGTGGCCTGGAAATCTCCCTGCCGCAATTTGCCGACTGCATCGCCTTGCTTGCCGGCGCTTGCGCCAGCACCGCCTGGGCCATGAGCCTGCTGTGCACCCACAGCCATCAGTTGGCGATGTTCCCGGCCAAGCTGCAGGAGGAGATCTGGGGCGACAACCCCGACGCCACCGCCAGCAGCAGTATCGCCCCGTTCGGCAAGGTCGAGGAGGTCGAGGGCGGCTTGCTGTTCAGCGGCGAGATGGGCTGGAGCAGCGGCAGCGATCATGCCGAGTGGGCGATTGTCGGCTGCCGTCGGGCCAATGCCGAAGGCACCCAGGACTACTGCTTTGCCGTGCTGCCGCGCAGCGACTACGAGATTCGCGACGACTGGTTCGCCGCCGGCATGAGGGGTAGCGGCACCAAGACCCTGGTGATCGACAAGGTGTTCGTCCCCGAGCACCGCATCCAGAAAGCCAAGGACATGATGGAAGGCAAGTCGGCAGGCTTTGGCCTGTATCCGGACAGCAAGGTGTTCTACTCGCCGTACCGGCCATATTTCGCCAGCGGCTTCTCGACCGTCAGCCTCGGTATTGCCGAGCGCATGCTCGAAGCCTTCCGCGAAAAGACCAAGAACCGTGTGCGTGCCTATACCGGGGTCAATGTCGGCGCCGCCACACCCGCGCTGATGCGCCTGGCCGAGTCCACCCATCAGGTTGCCGCCGCTCGCGCATTTCTGGAAAAAACCTGGCAGGAACACGCCGAGCACAGCGAACGTCACCAGTACCCGACGCGCGAGACCCTGGCGTTCTGGCGCACCAACCAGGGCTACGCGGTGAAAATGTGCATCCAGGCGGTCGATCGTCTATTCGAAGCCGCTGGCGGCACTGCCTGGTTCGACAGCAACGAGATGCAGCGGTTGTGGCGCGATGCGCACATGACCGGCGCCCATGCCTACACCGACTACGACGTTTGCGCGCAGATTCTCGGCCGCGAGCTGATGGGCCTGGAGCCCGATCCAAGCATGGTCTGATAGGCCTCGCCAATAACAACAATGACGGCTGCCGCGCACGGCAGCCGGGGAGTCTTGCATGTCTACCGCAACCGCATCGGCCTTCGACAGCCGCGCCTTTCGCCGTGCCCTGGGCAACTTCGCCACCGGCGTCACCGTGGTCACCGCCGCCGATCCCCAGGGCAACCTGGTCGGCGTCACTGCCAACAGCTTCAACTCGGTATCCCTCGACCCGCCGCTGATTCTCTGGAGCCTGGACAAACGCTCGAGCAGCCTGGCGGTGTTCGAGGCAGCCAGCCATTTTGCCGTGAACATCCTCGCCGCCGACCAGATCGACCTGTCCAACAACTTCGCCAAGCCCAAGGATGACCGTTTTGCCGGTATCAGCTACCAGGCAGGTGAGGGCGGGGCGCCGATCCTCGCCGATTGCTCGGCGTGCTTTCAGTGCGAAACCCAGCAGCTACTCGACGGTGGCGATCACTGGATCATGCTCGGCAAGGTGGTGGCCTTCGATGACTGCGGCCGCTCGCCGTTGCTGTATCACCAGGGCGCCTATTCCATGGTGCTGCCACACACGCGCATGACCCGCCGCGAAGAAGGTCAGCCACCGAGCAGCCACTTCCAGGGGCGCCTGAGCCATAACCTGTACTACCTGATGACCCAGGCCCTGCGCGCCTACCAGGGCAGCTATCAGCCACGGCAATTGTCCAGCGGCCTGCGTACCAGCGAGGCGCGGATGCTCATGGTGCTGGAAAACGACGCCGGGCTGAACCTTGCCGACCTGCAGCGCGAAGTGGCGATGCCGGCGCGGGAAATCGACGAGGCAGTGGCCAACCTCAAGCGCAAGGGCCTGGTGTGCGACAGCGAAGCGGCCGGGCATGTGCGCCTGACCATTGCCGGTATCGACCAGACCGAAGGCCTGTGGAGCATCGCCCGCGAGCAGCAGGACAAGGTGTTCGGGCAATTCAGCGAAGAACAGATCGCCACCTTCAAGACCGTGCTACAGGCGGTGATCCGCAGCTGTTGAGGGGTGATCGCGGGGCAAGCCCGCTCCTACAGGGGCTTGCGCTGTGCTGCTTTTATCTTTCTTCTTAAATTGTTATGTTATTACATAATTTTAAGGAGCCCTCATGAACTACCCCGTAGGAAGGTTATCCCTCGGCCTGTCCGCCTCGCTGCTCGCTTTGCCAGCTGCCGCTGCCGATACCGTGTTGCTCGACGCCCTCAACGTCAACGAACGCCACTATGAAGAAAGCGCGAGCGGCCCGGTGCAGGGCTATCGTGCAACTCGTTCGGGCACCGCGACCAAGACCGACACTGACATCCGCGACACCCCGCAAAGTATCGCCGTGGTGCCCAGCCAGGTGCTCGAGGACCTCAACAGCACGCGCATCGACCGCGCCCTGGATTTTGCCGGCGGGGTCAGCCGGCAGAACAACTTCGGCGGCCTGACCTTCCTCAACTACAGCGTGCGTGGCTTCACCACCGGCGAGCTGTACAAGAACGGCTTTGCCGTCAACCGCGGCAGCTACAGTGCCCCCGACACCTCCAACATCGAGCGCATCGAAGTGCTCAAGGGCCCGGCCGCCAGTCTGTACGGGCGCGGCGACCCCGGCGGGTTGGTAAACATCGTCACCAAGCGTCCGCAAGCCGAAGCCTTCACTCGGTTCAAGGCCAGCGCCGGCAGTTGGGACCGTTACCGCAGCAGCCTGGACGTCAACACGCCGCTCAGCGAAGACGGCCGGGTGTTGTCGCGGGTCAATATGGCGGTTGAGGACAACGGCAGCTTTCGCGATTACGTTGGCAGTGAGCGGCGAATCGTCAGCCCGTCGCTGAGCTGGCAGTTGAGCCCCGAGACCCTGCTGTCGATCGACACCGAGTTCTCGCGTACCGAGTCGGTGTTCGACCGCGGCATCCCGGCGGTCAACAACGAACTGGGCTCGGTCAGCCGTTCGACCTTTCTCGGCGAGCCCAACGACGGGCGCATCCGCAATGACAACCAGACCCTCGACCTGACCCTGGAGCACCACCTCAACGACAGTTGGAAGCTGCGCCTGGCCAACCACTACACCCAGGGCCGGCTCAAGGGCAACAGCTCGGAACCGTCGCGAGTGGTCGGCACCAGCATCAGCCGCTTCTACCGCGAGCGCGATTTCGAGTGGAACGACAACATCACCCAGGCCGAACTGCATGGCCAGTTCCAGTTCGCCGGTTGGGAGCACCAGAGCCTGCTGGGCCTTGAGTACGAAAACTACCGCAACAGCCAGAAGTACCCGCAAAGCGCCACTTCGCTCGGCTATGGCCTGGACATCTACAACCCGGTGTATGGCCAGGCGAAACCGGCGCTGATCAACCCTAATGATTTTTTCGAGCGCACCGAGAGCTACGCGCTCAACCTGCAGGACCAGATCGCCTTTACCGAGCGCTTGCGCGCTCTGGTGGGCGTGCGCCTGGAGCATATCGAACAAACCGCGCAGAACCGCTCCACGCGCGTCAGCAACACTCAGGAAAAGGACGTCGCCACCCCGCGCGTGGGTCTGCTGTATCAGCTCACGCCTGAAGTCGGGGTATTCGCCAATGCCTCGACCTCGTTCAAGCCCAACAGCATCGGCACCCAGGGCCAGATCTACAAACCGGAAAAGGGCCTGGGCTATGAAACCGGGCTCAAGCTGGACCTGTTCGACAGCCGCCTGGGGGCGACCATTGCGCTGTTCCAGATCGACAAGAAAAACGTCATCACCACCGATGCCTTCGGCGACAGCATCGCCGCCGGCAAGGCGCGCAGCCAGGGGCTCGACCTGCAGTTCAGCGGCCAGTTGAGCGAAGCGCTGCGGGTGATCGGCGCCTATGCCTATATCGATGCCGAAGTGACCAAGGGCGATGCCGCCTTGCCCAAGGGCAGCGACTTGCTGGGCATCCCGCAACATAGCGGCAGCCTGATGGCGGTGTATGAGTTTCAGAGCGGACCATTGCTTGGCTCGGACATTGGCGCTGCAGCCAACTACGTCGGTGAGCGTTCCGGCCAGGCCGGCAGCAGCTTTCGTTTGCCCAGCTACAGCACGGTCGACCTGCTGGCCCATTACAAGGTCAGCGAACAGGCCACGGTGGGCCTGAACCTCAACAACCTGTTCGACCGCAAGTACTACGAGCGAGGCTACAACGCGGCGTGGAACATGCCGGGGGAGCCGCGCAATTTGATGGTCAGCCTGAGCCTGGCGCTGTAACGCCTGCGATCAGATGCCAACTGGCGTGCACAGCTCCACCAGGGTGCCATCGGGGCAGCGCACATACGACAGGGTTTGCCCCCAGGGTTTGGCCTCGGGGGCCTTCAGCGCCACCGCACCCGCCGCCACGGCGCGGGCATGGGCGCTGGCAACAATGCATCCTTGATTGAGGAGGGTGTGGGCGGTTTATACAGCACTTGCCCAGGCCTTGGGTACGCCGCTAAGGTTGCGACTGCAAAGGAGCGCCAAGATGACCGACCCGATCGAACTCAACCGTCGCAACTGGGATGAGCGTGCGCCGCTGCATGCCGCCTCCGGCGACTACGAAGTGGAAACATTCGTCGCCGACCCCTCGCACCTGTCCGAAGTGGTGCGTTTCGACCTGCCGCGCCTGGGCGATATTCGCGGCCAGCGCGCGGTGCACCTGCAATGCCATATCGGTACCGACACCTTGTCGTTGTCGCGCTTGGGCGCCGAGGTCAGCGGGCTGGACTTTTCTGCACAGTCCTTGGCCCAGGCGCGGGCCCTGGCGCAGCGTTGTGCAGCGCGGATCGACTATGTCGAGGCGGATGTCTATGCCGCCGACCAGGTGCTGCCAGCCGCGGCCTTCGACCTGGTATACACCGGTATCGGCGCGTTGATCTGGCTGCCGAGCATCGAGCGCTGGGCGCGTACCGTGGCGGCTTTGCTCAAGCCTGGTGGCCGACTGTTTCTGCGCGAGGGCCATCCGATGCTGCTGGCGGTGAACGAGGACCATCAGGACAAGCTGGTCATCGAGTACCCGTACTTCGAGCGCGAGGCGCCGACGGTGTGGGACAGTGGCGAGACCTATGTCGAGACCGACGGGGTGCTGGAGCAGACGGTAACCCACGAATGGAACCATGGCCTGGGCGAGATCATCAGCGCCTTGCTCAAGCATGGGCTGCAGATTACCGCACTGGAAGAACATGACAGCATTCCCTGGGAGGCGCTGCCAGGGCAGATGAGCAAGGACGAAGGCGGCGAGTGGTCGCTGGACAAGGATCGCTGGCGCTTGCCGTTGAGTTATACCTTGCAGGCGGTCAAGCAGGGGTAGGGGTGTCGACCGTGAGGGCCTCTTCGCCGGCGAGGCCGGCTCCCACAATGGCGAAGTAGACGCCGGCCCTGTGGGAGCTGGCCTTGCCAGCGATGAGGCCAGCAATCTCACTGCGCTTTTGCCTTCGGCTTGCGCGTTCGCTTGCCTGCCGCAGCGCTGCTCTTGCGCTTTTTCTTCCACGGCGTGCCACCGCGTCCGGCCGGGGTCGCCGGGCCGCTGATGGTCAGGCGCAGGCCGGCACAACGCTCCACCTGCTTGCTCATCCACGCTGATTGCTTGGCGACGAACTCTTCAAGGCTCATTTCGCCGCTTTGCACCATGTCCAGCGCCTGCTCCCAGATCGCCGTGGTGCCTGGGTCGGCAATTGCCCGCGGCACCGCATCGATCAGGCTGAAGGCTGCCGGGGTAGCGCTCAGGGCCTTGCCGTTCTTGACCAGGTAACCGCGATCGAGCAGGCCCTGGATGATTCCGGCACGGGTGGCCTCGGTGCCGATGCCGGTGGTGTCCTTGAGCTTTTGCTTGAGGCGCGGGTCGTCCACCAGCTTGGCGACGTTCTTCATGGCCTTGATCAGGTCGCCCTCGGTGAACGGCTTGGGCGGCTGGGTCCAGAGGTCCTTGAGGGTGACCGCGGCCACCGTGCAGTCCTGGCCTTCGCGCAGTAGCGGCAGTACCTGGGCCACCGGCGCCTCACGGCCTTTGGCCGGGGTCAGGGCCTCGGGTAGGGCGCGGCGCCAGCCCGGCTCGACAATCTGCTTGCCCACCGCGCGCAACGCCTGGCCTGCGCAATCGAACTCGGCCTGGGTACGGTCGTATTCGTGGTTGGGCAAAAACTGCGCCAGGTAGCGGGCGCGGATCAGGGTATAGACCGCCTTGTGTTTGCTCGGCAGGCGCGACGGGTCGCTGGCGGCGGCGGTGGGGATGATGCCGTGGTGGGCACTGACCTTGGCATCGTTCCAGGCCCGTGAACGGCGCTGGGCCTGCAGGTGCGGCTGCAACGGCGCAAGGCTCGCGTCGGCGCGCTGCAAGGCGGCGAGAATGGCCGGCGCCTCGCTGTGCTGGCTTAACGGCAGGTAGCCGCAGTCGCTGCGCGGGTAGGTGATCAGCTTGTGGGTCTCGTACAGGGCCTGGGCGATGTCGAGGGTTTCCTGGGCGCCGAGGCCGAACTTCTTCGAGCACAGCTCCTGCAAGGTACCCAGGTCGAAGGGCAGCGGTGCGGCTTCGCGCACGCGCTCGGTGGCCACTTTGACCACCCGCGCACTGCTGGCCGCGCCGATGGCGGCGGCGGCCTGCCGGGCCAGGGCCTGGTTCAGGCAGCGGCCCTGGTCGTCACAGGCATCTTCGGCGGCGCGCCACTGCGCGGTGAATGGCTCGCCGGCGCTTTGCAGCTGCACGTCGATGGCCCAGTAGGCCACCGGCACGAAGTCAGCGATGCTGCGGTCGCGGTCGACCACCAGGCGCAAGGTCGGCGTTTGCACCCGGCCCACCGGCAGTACGCCCTGATAGCCGGACTGGCGACCGAGCAGGGTGAACAGCCGGCTCATGTTCATGCCGATCAGCCAGTCGGCCCGCGAGCGGCCCAGGGCCGAATGGTAGAGGCTGAAGGTTTCGCTACCGGGCTTGAGCGCCGCCAGGGCCTTGCGGATGGAGGCGTCGTCCAGTGCCGACAGCCACAGGCGGTTGATCGGCCCGCGGTAGCGGCAATGCTCGACCAGCTCGCGGGCGATCATCTCGCCTTCGCGGTCGGCGTCGGTGGCGATCACCAGCTCGCGGGCCTCGCCGAGCAGGCGCTTGACCGCCTTGAACTGGCTGGCGGTCTTGGGCTTGACCAGCATTTTCCACTTTTCGGGCACGATCGGCAGGTCGGCCAGTACCCAGCGCTTGTAACGCGCGTCGTAGCTGTCGGGTGGAGCGGTCTCGAGCAAGTGGCCGATGCACCAGGTGACGGTAACCTCGGTGCCGACCCAGCAGCCGTCGCCACGGCGGTTGGCGCCGAGAACCTTGGCGATGTCTTTGGCCTGGGAAGGCTTTTCGCAGAGAAACAGGCGCATGCCGTTCGATCTATGGTGGGTGAGGGCCATAGGATGCGCAGGATTGAGGGGCGTGGCAAGTTTTATCTGTATGGATATACAGCTTGATGTTGCCGGTGCTGACGAAGAATCCCCCGCGCTTTTGGCCAGCTTGCCATCGATGTTGCCATGGACGGGCCAATTGCCCCTGTGGCAGCGTTTGGGTTTGCCCACGGGTGTGTCAACGGACGATGTCGCCAGGGTTACCTGCCACCTGCACAAGGATGTATAGCCATGCCTGTTTTCGATTACCATCACCTCGACAGCGCCGCTTCCAAAGCCCTCTACAGCGACGCCATGGCGCTGACTCTGTATGCCTACCACGGCATCGACAACGGCTTTGCCGTTGGCTACCAGCAGCACGGTTTTGGCCTCGGTTTACCGGCCACCTTGATCAAGGCCCTGATCGGCGGCACCGACAGCCAGGGCGCGATCCCTGGCATCCCCTGGAACCCCGACGCCGAAGCCCAGGCCCTGGCTGCGGTCAAGGCCGCCGGCTGGACGCCGATCAGCGCCAGCCAGCTGGGTTACCAGGGCACTACGGATTTTCGTGGCACCTTCCATGGTGAAACCCGCGGTTACACCAGTGCCCAGGTCGAGATACTTGGCAAGTACGACGCCGCCGGCCAGTTAAGCGGCCTGGGCATCGCCTTTCGCGGCACCAGCGGGCCGCGGGAAAACCTGATCGGCGACACCATCAGCGATGCCATCCACGACCTGATGGCGGCCTTCGGCCCGGCTGACTTTGCCAAGAACTACGCCGCCAATGCCTTCGGCCGGCTGTTCGATGATGTCGCCCGGTTCGCCCAGGCCAACGGCCTGAGCGGCAGCGACATCACCGTCAGCGGTCACAGCCTCGGTGGCCTTGGTGTCAACAGCCTGGCCGAGCTTAGCAACGACACCTGGGGCGGCTTCTATCAAGACGCCCGCTACGTTGCCTTTGCCTCACCCACCCAGGCCAGCGACAGCAGCAAGGTGCTGAACATCGGCTACGAGAACGACCCGGTGTTCCGCGCGCTCAATGGCTCGAAAGCCGACTGGGCAACCTTCGGTGTGCATGATGCGGCCAAGCCTTCGAGCACCGACAACATCGTCAACTTCAACGACCACTATGCCTCCGATGCCTGGAACCTGCTGCCGTACTCGATCGGCAACATCGCCACCTGGCTCTCGCACTTGCCGAGCGCCTACGGCGACGGCCTGGGGCGGGTGCTGGACTCGGCATTCTATGAATGGACGGCCAAGGACTCGACCATTGTCGTCAGCAACCTGTCCGACGTTCGCCGTGGCTCGACCTGGGTCGAGGACCTGAACCGCAACGCCGAAGCGCACAAGGGCAGCACCTTTATCATCGGCTCCGACGCCGGCGACCTGATTCATGGCGGGCGCGGCAATGATTACCTGGAAGGGCGCGCCGGCAACGACACTTTCCGTGACGATGGCGGCTACAACCTGATCGACGGCGGCGCCGGCCACGACACCTTGAAGCTCGGCCAGGCGCTGGACAAATTTGATGTCGCCCGTGATGGCAACGGCACCCTGTACCTGCGTGACAGCAGCGGCGGCATCAGCCTGGTCAAGCAGGTCGAAACCCTGGTCAGCAAGGAATCGAGCCTGCTGTTCTTCAGCAAGCAAGTCAGCCACCAGATCGACCCGGCGGGGCTGCTCAGCAGCGGCAAGGTTCACGCCTACGCCGCCAGCCAGAACGGTACGCCAGGCAATGACAGCCTCAAGGCGGGCGCGCAAGGCCAATGGCTGTTTGGCCTGGACGGCAACGACCATCTGCAAGGTGGCCGTGGCAACGACGTGTTGGTCGGTGGCGCCGGCAACGACGTGCTGGTATCGGGCGGTGGCAGCGACACCTTCCTGTTCAGCGGCCACTTCGGCCAGGATCAGGTACAGGGCTTCGACGCCGATGATCGACTGGTGTTCATCGGCGTCGAAGGTGGCACGGCGCAACCGGACATTCGCCAGCACCTGAGCCAGGTGGGCAGTGATGCGGTGCTGAGCTTCGGTAGCGATAGCGTGACCCTGGTCGGGGTGTCGGCAGATAGCCTGAGTGCGGCGCAGGTGGTGATCGCTTGAGTCACCGCTGCGCCCGCTAGTCTCAAGCGATCCTGCGCAGTCAGGCCGCGCTGATGTGGTCGGACAGCATCAGCCGCGGCTGGCCTCCAGCGCCTGGCTCAGGTCGGCAATGATGTCATCGCTGTGTTCGATGCCGATCGACAGGCGCACCATGTCCCGCGGCACGCCGGCGCGTTCGAGTTCTTCATCGTTGAGCTGGCGATGGGTGGTGGAGGCCGGGTGGCAGGCCAGGGATTTGGCATCGCCGATATTGACCAGGCGCACCACCAGCTGCAGCGCATCGATAAAGCGCGCACCGGCCTCCTGGCCGCCCTTGATCCCGAACGACAGGATCGAAGCCGGCTTGCCTTCGGTGTAGCGCTGGGCCAGTCCATGTTCAGGGTGATCAGGCAGACCGGCGTATTTCACCCAGGCGACCTGCTCATGGCCTTGCAGATAGTGGGCGACCTTAAGCGCGTTCTCGGTGTGCCGCTCCATGCGCAGGGCCAGGGTTTCCAGGCCTTGCAGAATGAGGAAAGCGTTGAATGGCGACAGCGCCGCGCCGGTGTTGCGCAGCGGCACCACCCGGCAGCGGCCGATAAAGGCCGCAGGGCCAAAGGCTTCGGTGTAGGTCACGCCGTGGTAGGACGGGTCGGGGGTGTTGAGCAGGGCGAAGCGCTCTTTGTTGTCGGCCCAGGGAAACTTGCCCGAGTCGATGACGATGCCACCGATGCTGGTGCCGTGGCCGCCGATGTACTTGGTCAGCGAGTGGACGACGATATCGGCGCCGTGCTCGAACGGCCGGCAGAGGATCGGCGTGGCCACGGTGTTGTCGACGATCAGCGGTACGCCATGGCGGTGGGCGGCATCGGCCAGGGCCTGGAGGTCGACGATATTGCCGGCCGGGTTGCCGATCGACTCGCAGAACACTGCCTTGGTGCGGCTGTCGATCAGCGCTTCGAGGGCGGCGATGTCGTCGTGGGCGGCAAAACGGGTCTGGATGCCGAAGCGCGGCAGGGTATGGGCCAGCAGGTTGTAGGTGCCGCCGTAGAGCTTGGCCACCGAGACGATGTTGTCACCGGCTTCGGCCACGGTCTGGATCGCGTAGGTGATCGCGGCCATGCCCGAGGCCACGGCCAGCGCACCGACGCCGCCTTCCAGCGCCGCCATGCGCTGTTCAAGCACGTCGTTGGTGGGGTTCATGATCCGGCTATAGATGTTGCCGGCGACTTTCAGGTCAAACAGGTCGGCACCGTGCTGGGTGTCGTCGAAGGCAAAAGAGGTGGTCTGGTAGATCGGTACCGCGACCGCCTTGGTGCTCGGGTCGGGGCTGAAGCCCGCGTGGATGGCCAGGGTTTCCAGCTTCATGCAATCGTTCCTTGAAAGTCGGGGAAGGGGGCTAGAGCATGGAGCGGCCAGGGAGCGACGGTCAAGGCCTGCAGGCGCGGGCTTGCTACGCAACTTCGAGCTGCCTAGCCTGCCTTGCGCAAGGTCAGGTTGATCCGCCGGCTGCCCAGCACAGGGTGACTGCCCGGTTTGAGCGGCAGCACGCCATGAAAGCGCAGGCGGTCTGCGCCGCCCCAGACCATCACATCGCCATGGCGCAAGCCGATGCGCTGCGTGGCTTCGCTGCGGCTGTGGCCGCCGAACTGGAACACCGCCGGCAAACCCAGCGACACCGAAACAATCGGCTGGCTGTAATCGCGTTCATCGCGGTCCTGGTGCAGGCTCAGGCGGTTGCCCGGCTGGTAGCAGTTGACCAGGCAGGCATCGGGCTGAAAATCGGCAAAGCCTGCGGCTGCAGCGGCGAGGGCTGCCAGCTCGCTCAACGCCGCTGGCAGCGCTGGCCAGGGCTGCTGGCTGAGTGGGTCGACCGGGCTGTAGCGATAACCGCGGCGATCACTGACCCAGCCCAGCGCCCCGCAGTTGGTCAAACCTACCGCCATGTTCAGGCCACCGGGGGTGACCATGTGCCGAAACGGCGCGCAGGCGATGACCTTGCGCAACTCAGGCAGCAGCGCCTCGACCCAGGCCAGGGCAAAGCCGGGCAACACCACGGCCTGCTTGCCGATCCATTGCGGCTCGGCGGGGCTGGCGGGGTTGAACAGGTCCAGTTCGGTTTGCATCATAAGCAGCAATCTGGGCAGCGGATGGTGTGTAGAGCCTGTATAGTAACGCGCTTTGGCGCCTGTGCTGTCACCCTGTTACTTGCGCGCAAAGCCCGCACTGCAGGGCGCCCGAAGCCCCTCGAAGAAAAAAATAAAACTTTTTGAATTCAAGGGGTTGCCAGAGCAGGGGAATGAGTACATAATTGCGTCCATCGAAAACGAGGCACGAAAAAAGCCTAGCGTTTTCAAGGAGATAGCAGTTTTAGCAAGTTGTTTCCTTAAAGAGTTGTACATGTTTGAGATCGCAGTTTCAGGGTCTCGGGCATTTGAGGCCGAGTAGCAAAGTGGTTATGCTCCGGATTGCAAATCCGTCTACGCCGGTTCGATTCCGACCTCGGCCTCCATTATTGAAAGCCCCGCAGATTAACGTCTGCGGGGTTTTTCTTTGCGCGCAGAAAAGGAGTCAGGATGAGAGGTCTAGAGAAATTCGTATCGCTTCAATTCTTGCTTACAGTGGCTTTCATCGCGCTGGGTGGCTACCTACATGGCGCCGGCAAGGTCGGATTTTGGGGCATGTTCACAATCATGATGTTGCCGAACATCGCTTTTGCTGTGCACCGGCGTGTCCAGCGCCGCAAGAGCGCTTGACGGCCCCGGCCTCTGCCAGGAGTGTCATGGCACAAGCGAGCCGATAATGCCGTCTCGCTCCAGCTCTTCTAAAGAGCAATGCAGTGGCTTACGGTGCGTGCCCGAATTTACCCCGCAGTTCATCCTCGATCTTCTGGCAGGCAGCGCTGATTATGCTGCGCCCATTGGCAGGCCCCGTGTAGGACGCTTCGCGTTCGCGGCAGAGGTCAATTGCAGCTTGCGCTTCGGACTGTTCCTTGCTTTGAGGTGAGCTTGCGACAAATGCGCCGAACCCAAGCAAAACAATGCCAAGGACAACAACCGTCATGCCTGTCTTGGCAAACACGCCTATGGTTTTCTTGCTCAGGTCGGCATGGCAATGCCTGCAGCGTAGCGCTTGCGCCTTGATGGTTTCGGCGCAGAAGGGGCATTGCTTATCGGATGGCTGCAATCTTGATCTCCTTGTCAGGGCGGCCATCCTACCCCCAGGCAATCCCTGAATCAAAGCGCCGCATAGACGAGTGATGAGAGCCGGCTAGGGCGCGGATCGATCATCGTATGACTGCCCGAGGTGGTGGTGACAAAACCAAAGCTCACTTGCCGTTCGGGATCGGCGAAACTTATCGGGCCGCCAAGCCCGATATGGCCAAAAGTCTGCGGGCCTATGGCGTGGGAGGCCGTCGGGTCGCGTTGCTGCTCAAGCATGCAGCCCAGTCCGTAACGCATTGGCCGCATCCAGACCCGATCCATGCCATGACTGTGTTCTCGCCTGAACTCATTGAGCAGTTCGCGCCCGATGAAATTGCCTGCCAATAGTGCGCTGTAGAAACCGGCCAGGCCGTGCGCGGTGCCATGCCCGCACACACCCGGTTGCCGATAGGCCCACCAGCGCGGGTCGCTGGTGCGTTTAGGCACCATGCCGGGGTTGGTGAAGGCGAAGGTCGCGATGTGCGTTGGCTGGTTTTTCAGCACGGCGCGCAAGCCTTGCGAGTAAGGGTCACCGACCCGCCCCCTGGCGCTGTCGAAACGGGCGATACGGTGAAAGTGTTTTTCGTCGACGCCAAGGTGAACGTCCAGGCCATGGGGCTGCAGAATCTCTGCGTGGATAAAGTCGCAGGGGTCTCGTCCGTCCACCCGCCGAATCAACTCGCCGAGAATCCAGCCAAAGGTGGTGGTGCCGTAGCCCAGGTCGGTTCCCGCTTCCCACCAAAGCGGCTCGGCGGCCAGAACCCGGACCATATGCTCCCAGTCATACATCATGGCGTTATGGTCGGGGGCGCGTAGCGCCGGCAGGCCTGCGGTGTGGCTCATCACCTGGCGCAAGGTGACCTTTGCCTTGCCATTCTGGGCGAACTCAGGCCAGTAACGGGCAATCGGCGCATCGAGCTCCAGCTTGCCCTGTTCAACCAGCATCAGTACCGCCACCGCGACATAGGGTTTCACCACGCAGAAGGTGTTGGCCAGCGTGTCGCGGGTCCAGGGCCTGGTGCCTTCCTGGTCCGCCACGCCGGCCCACAGGTCGACAACCATCTCTCCGTCAATCTGGACGCAGAGCCCGGCACCGCGCTCCTGCGGATCATCAAACATGTCCTCGAAGGCCTGCCGGACCGCGTCGAACTGGCTCGCACACATCCCTTGCGCTTTCATATTTCACACTCCTTGTAGCTGAACACCATTACCGAGGGCCAAAACATTGATGGCGCAGCGTCGGCCGCCGCCATCAACCCCGCGAGCGAGTTTGAGCGTGGTTCATGGAAAAACGGTTGGCTCGTTTGTAAGTGCCGAAGTCATTGAAGCGCACACCCGCCTCGGCCATGACTTTATGCGCATACGGCGCGGTCATCTGGCGAAGATAAAATGGGTCTCTTACCACGAAATGGTGAATGCTGTGGGTGCTGCCGAAGTTGAAGCAGAACAACTGAAACGGCCACAGCCACCACGGGTTCATTACCTGGGTTTGTTGCAGCGCATTGCGCGGAGCGACATCGCCATAATAGTGCATGTTTGAACTTATAAAGAACAGGCAAAACTGCCGTATCAGGTTCGGCGCGATAAGGATAACCACGACGCTATTAACGACATCCATCAGTGCCAGGGTTGCCGCAGAGCGGTGAACTTCGGCGCCGATGATTGACCCCAGCCACCCATACAGGTGATAGCCGAGAAATACGTACCAGCAGCCCCAGTACAAAAGCCCGAACGGTGTATTGAGGCGAATGATTTTGCCTAACAACCTTACCTTTTGCCGCCATCCCGGTGCGAAGATCGCATTTAAAAATCCAAATATAAATCCATCCATCAGTTTCAACAGCCGCAATACGCCCCACGGGTTGCCACTGGTGGTGATCCATGCTTCGACATCCGAATCCGTGCCGGACTCCTTGTGATGGTGAAAATGCAGGCTGCGCCTTAGCCACGGGCTGGGCATTCCTGGCCGGGCCAGCCAGCACATGAACATCATGGCATTATGGGCCAGCGGCTGCTTTCTGAAATAAAGGCGATGAATAAGATCATGTTCAATTTCGTGTATGAACGACGTCAACAGCGCGTTGATTAAAATACACGTCCATGCCGGGATAAAACCCTTCAGGTAGAGCCCGCCGGTAACCACCATTCCCACCAGGGAAAATACCATGACACCCGCGCCCAAGGCACTTTGATACTGCAAGATCGGATAACGCTGGCGCAGGTAATTACCATGCTCGGTAATGCGCCGGGTTACATGTTCAATTTTTTCCTGGTCGGTAATTGACTGGTCAGTTTCGATGGTGTTTTCCAAGGCATTCATCCCTGTATCCTCTGTTTACGTCGGGGAATTGCGTGTGCACGCTAAAACAGGCGCATTCGCACTCGCCGCGTGAATGGACGCGGCTCATTCAAGAACTGCGAAATCGACGGTGTGGCAAAAACTTGTTAGGATCATTTCAAGCTTCAAAATGATAAGGTAAGTTTAAGTCTTTGCAACTGTGTATTTTGGGTGGGCTAAGTGTGACAGGCGTTTGTGTAAGGATTTGATGATTTAGTTACAGTTTGTATAAGTTTTGAGTACGGCGTACAGCTAATGCCAAGGAGGCACCATGAGATTGCACCGCATCAAATATCTCCGGCTCTCTCTACAAGACGCCGAGGGCCGTGTAGAGAAAAGAACCAGCCATGATGTATTTGACGCCGTGTTTTGCGATGAACCTACGGACAATGCCGCCAATCGTGCAGGCCTTGAAAAGCTGTTTCGCTACATACAGGGCGGGGATACTGTGGTAGTGGACAGCATGGCATCGCTCAGCTCCAGTACAGAGCAGCTGTGCACGCTGATTCGACAGTTGGTTGAAAAGCAGGTGACGCTGGAGTTTTTGAACGAAAGCCTGGTGTTCCGGCATGACGATCTGGAGGTTGTACGGCCTATTATTTCGGTAATGGAGGCACTTGCAGAGTTTGAACGCGTTGTGGCCAGGGAAAAACAGGCAGCCGGTATTGCCGCTGCCAAAAATCGTGGATCTTACAGTGGGCGCAAGAAGAAACTGTCTGACAATCAGGTTGTAAGTTTAATTGACCGCGCCGGTGCAGGAGAAAGTAAATCCAAATTGGCGCGTGATTTTGATATCAGCCGTCAGACACTTTATCGGTACTTGAAATCGACATAGCGACTGTCCAGCGCATGGCGGCCTGCGCTGGCGTGCAGCGTTGTTCGCCGCTATATCTGCCGCAGCCAGTGCTCGACATCCACCTTGTCGATCTGCTCGGGCTGCAAGAACCGCTCGGCATACTGGCGATAGACCCCGCTGCTGAGGAACAGCCGCAACAGGTCGCCATCGATGTGCTTGTCGCGGGCCATGAATACCAGGATTTTCACGGACTCGGACAGGGTCTTGGGCGTCTTGTACGGTCGGTCTGCGGCGGTGAGCGCTTCGAAGATGTCGGCGATCGCCATCACCCGCTCGGCAATGCCCAACTGATCCTTGCCCAGCCGACGCGGATAACCACTGCCGTCCATTTTCTCGTGGTGGTTGCCGGCGATGACCGGCACGCGCTTGAGGTGGCGCGGGAACGGCAGGGCGTTGAGCATGACGATGGTCTGCACGATGTGCTCGTTGATCTTGAAGCGCTCCTCTTCGTTCAGCGTGCCACGCCGGATCGACAGGTTGTACAACTCGCCCAGGTTGCTGGCGTTGGCCGGCAGGCGCATGTCGAAGCCCCAATGGTTGCGCGGGTCGTCCTTGAGCACCGGCGGCTTGCGCGCGCCCCAGGGCACCCGGTGCTCGGGACGGTCGGCCAGTAGCGGCTCGTCCACCGGCAGTTGCGCCGGCGGCACATCCTTGAAGCGTTCATCTTCCTCGCGGGAAATGCCCAGGCGGTTGTCGAAATGCCGCCACCAGCGGCGCTGGCCAATTTGCTGCAGTCGCTCGATGTCGGCTTCTTCCATGAACTCGCCACCGGCATTGGCCCTGGCGACGAAGGCGAAGTCTTCCTGTAATTGCGCCTGGCAGTGCGCCAGGGTTGCTTGCAGCCGCTGCTGCGGCTCACCGTTGGCCAGCCCTTGCCAGTAGGCAAGCTCGGCATCGCGCCAGAGCACCTCGAAGCGCATGCGTACCTCGTGGATTCGGTTGTACAGGGCCTCCAGCTTGGTCGCCTTGTCGACCACATGCTCGGGGCTGGTGATCTTGCCGCAATCGTGAAGCCAGGCGGCGACGCGAAACTCATAGCGCTCGGCCTCGGTCATGCTGAACTCGGCGTAGGGGCCGCTGTCAGCCAGCGCAACCTGGTCGAGCAGCATTTGCGCCAGTTGCGGTACCCGTTCGCAATGGCCGCCGGTGTAAGGACTCTTGGCGTCGATGGCATCGGCCAGCAGCTTGATCATGGCATCCAGCAACTGTTGCTGGGCCTCGACCAACTGGCGGGTTTCGATGGCCACGGCGGCCGCGCCGGACAATTCCTCGACAAAACGCCGGAACGGTTGGCCGACCTCATCGCCCGCCGGCTCATCTTGCAGTTGCAACAGCAAAATGCCGAGCAGCGCCTGGCTGCGGTCCCGGAGCACCACCGCATGGCTGCGTCGGCCCAGCTTCAGGGCGCGTGTCACAGTGCTTGGCAGATCCTCATGCTGGTTTTCGTCGACCGCAAGTTGCGCAGGGTAACCGCTGCCTCGGCAAGCGGCAGCCAGGCGCAGCAGGCCACGCTCGGCGTCGAACAGGTACACCGCGCCAGCGCTTGCCCTGGCGGCGTCCACCAGATGGCTGAGCACGCCGTCGAGCATGCGCTCCAGCTGGGTTTCGCGGCTGAGGGTGAGGGTGATGGCCTGGAAGTTGAGGATGGTTGCGGACATCTGGCTCAGCACCTGACTCAATTCCCGCACCTCGGACACCCGCGATTGCACCCCCACCTCGCGGCTGAAATCAAAACCGGCCAGGCCCCGTACTTGCTCGGCCAGCAGCCGCAGCGAGTGGCCAATGCGCTGGCCAAGCACGCCCCCCAGGAACAGCAACACGACCATCAGCACCGCCGTCCACAGCACCTGCTCCCAGAGCACCTTGCGCGCGTCGGCAAGCAGTTCGTTGCCAGGTACCGCGAGCAGCACCTGCAGGTCTTGCCCGGCCAGGGTCGTCAGCGGTATGCGCATGCCGTACCAGGTCTTGCCTTGTGCCTGGAACGGTTGCGGCCCAGGGCCCAGGGTCGGGCTGGCATAAAGGTGCTCGAGGCTGGGCACCCCCAGCTCGGCAACGTGTGACAGGCGCACCGCGTCACCTTCTTGCACAATCACCCGCTGCAGGTCCGGGTACGCCACCACGTTGCCCTGCTGGTCGATAACCACCGTCTCGGTGCCGGCGGTCATGCGCAGGTCGCGGCTCTCGCTGGCCAGGTCATCGACCGAGACGTCCATGCCGATCACCGCGGCGCCATCGATGCTGCGCTGGGCCAGGGTGATGCCGACCTCGCGAGTGGTGAAGAACACATAGGGGCGGGTCAACACGGTGCTGGATTGCCCGAAGGCCTCGACGAACCAGGGGCGCGGGCGGGGGTCGTAGTGATAGTCCGGCTTGGCTTGTGTTTGCAGCAGGGTCAGTTGCCGGTCGTAGAAGCGCCATTCGCCTTGCAGCGCGCCGTCGTCGCCCTTGCTGATGCTCTGCACCAGGAAGCGGCTGCCGGCCGGTGCGCCGAAGTGCTGCATGAGCTGCGGGTCGCGTAGCCGGCGAACGAGGAGAAATTCGCCGCTGGAATAGCCGATGTAGGCGGCGCTGAGCATCTTGTTGGCGTTCAGGCTCTCGATCAGTTGCGGGACCTGCTCCAGGCGCTCGGCCAGAGTGCCTGCGCCAGGGTTGAACGCCAGCAGCCGGATGCTGCTTTGCGCCGGATCGAGCAGGCGCCGCGCCCGTTCGTCGATGGTCTTGCCAAGCTGCAGGGCGGAATCGCCTGCGGCTGCCACCAGCGCCTTTTGGATTGCCCGATTACCCTGCCAGGCGAGCCCTGTGCCCAGCAGCAGCAGGCCCAGCATGATGGCCAGCGCCACCATCCATTGCAGGGAGAAGCTGCGCCTGTGTTGATTCATGGCGGTTGACCTTGTGCGGTTGGCACTCATCGGCGGGTAGCAGGAACATCAAGCGCAATCGCGAAAAGCTTAGCTGCTAATCAGCAGGGGCTGGGGCCGGCGCCGGACAATTCGCTTCAGCAGCCTGGTGGCTTACCTATAAAATGGATCAACGATGAGCTCACTTGCGCTACCTGCGAACCGACATCAGAGGCCGCTATTGGTCAGTGCTATCGGCATTCGCATAAACTGCAGCGTTTTTTTCATCTGCCGGAACCCCTGATGACTCAGCGACGCCCACGGAGCACACCGCGTAGTAAAGCGGCCAATACGCCACGAACCAAGCCGGCCGAGGTACGTCTGGAGGAATTGATGGCGGCGGCGCAATGTTTGTTTCTGGCCAAAGGCGTGGAAGCTACGACCATCAGTGACATCGTCGAGCAGGCACAGGTGGCCAAGGGCACCTTCTATCATTATTTCCCATCCAAGCAGGACATGCTGGTAGCCCTCGGCGAGCGCTACACCCAGGCCTTTCTCGAGCAACTCGAACAGGCGGTGGAGCAGTGCGCCGCTGATGACTGGACCGGCCGCCTGCGCGCCTGGGTGCATGCCAATATCGCTACTTACCTGAAAACCTTCGCGATACACGATATCGTCTACACCAACCATCACCACCATGACCGCAGTAACAAGGCCAGGAACGACATTCTCGACCAGTTGCAGGGCATTCTCGAAGGCGGGCGCGCCGCCGGTGCCTGGGCCTTGCCGCAGCCGCGCATCAGCGCCTTGATGATCTACGCCGCGGTGCATGGGGTCAGCGACGACGCCATCGTCGAGCGTCTCGACGACTGCACGGCGTTCGCCAAATCGGTTGCCGATGCCTGCCTGGCCATGCTCGGCGCTGCCGGCAACGCCTAACCCTGTGCACTCTCGTTGGTCGCCGACGCGCTGGGCACCGGCAATTGCCGCTGCAGCAACACGGCGCATCCCAGGCTGCACAGCCCGGCAGCCAGCATTGCCAGGTTGAAGCCTGCGGCCATCGCCGTGGCGTAGGCCTGGGCGAACAACGGCGTGGCGCTGCTCAATGGGTGCTCGGCAACCGCTTGTTGCGCCAGGGCCGCCGCATCGTCGACGCCTGCAACCGTCAGCAAACGCGTCAGTTCGGCACTGGCGCGCAAGCTCATCAGGCTGCCAAGCAGGGCGATGCCCAGGCTCATGCCCGTCTGGCGCAGGGCGTTCATGGTTGCCGAAGCAATACCGGCGCGGCTGGCGGGAACCGCGTTCATCACTACCAGGCCGGTGGCGGGTACGGCCAGGCCCATGCCCAGGCCGAGGGTCACAAAGCACAGTAACAATGGCCAATAGGGCGTGTTGGCACTGAGTAGCGCCATGGCGGTCATCGCCATGCCGATCAGCCCGTAACCCCAAGGCCAGCAAGTGTTCCAGGGCGAAATGCCGTTGCAACCGACCGAACATCAACGATAACGCACCGCTGGCGATGAACGTCGGCATCATCCGCAAACCGCTTTCGGTGGCGCTCAGGGCTTGCGCCTGTTGCAGGAACAGTGAGAAGAAAAACAGGCTGCTGTAGCTGGAAAAGCCCAGCACCCAGGACGCCAGGTTGCTGACGGCAAAGCGTCGGTCACGAAACAGGTCCAGGGGAACCAACGGCCGCGCTACGCGCTTTTCCACGGCGATCAAGGCCAGCAGCGCGATCAGCGCCAGGCCTATGGCAATGCTCGGTGCCGGTGCGGCAAAACCCGATTCGCCGGCGCGGATCAGGCCGTAGCTCAACGCGCCCAGGCAGCACACGCTGAGCAACTGGCCCCAGGGGTCAAGTGCGGCCTGTTGCGGGTGGGCTCGCTCGCTGATGCCCCAGGCGCCGAGTAACAGGGCCAGGCCGCCCAGCGGCAGGTTGATCAGGAAGATGCTTTGCCAGCCGAAGTGCTGCAGCAGTACACCGCCAAGCAAAGGGCCGAGCACCAGGGCCAGGGCACTGAAGGCCGACCAGCCACCGATGGCGTGGGCGCGGGCCCTGGGCTCGGGGAAGGCCTGGGTGATCAGCGGCATGGCTCCGGGAATCAGCAAGGCGCCAGCGATACCTTGGACTGCCCGCCCGAACAGCAACATCGGCAGCGCCTCGGCCAGGGCACACAGCGCGGAGCCTGCAGTAAACAGTGCAACACCTGTCAGCCAGGCGCGTTTGTGGCCGTAACGGTCTGCCACTGGGCCTGCCGACAGCATGAACGCAGAGAGCGCGACGGCGTAGATGCTGACCACCCATTGCAAGCCGCCAAGATCGGTGGCCAGGGCGTTTTGCAGCGAGGGCAGGGCGAGGTTGACGATGCTGATGTCCAGCGAGGCGAGAAAAGTGCCCAGGTAAGCGGCGGCGAGCACGGCGGGGCGCTTGTAGCGATGCATGCTTGAGGTCTCCAGAACCGTCGGGAAATAAACGGGGAAAGCAAACCATAGTTAATCGACTGACCGTCGGTCAATGGGCTGTTGGAAATGTTACGCCAGCGTAGAGGCGCCAGCCAGGCGTAACGCGAGTGTCATTTTCTCCCTGGGACAACAGTGAGAACCGCGTAAGCGTGCCCAGGCTCGGCACGCATGATGAAAAATTTTCTTGTCAATAATGCTGTATGGATATACAGTATTTTCACGCAGCCGAACGTGCCCCGGGTAGGGCGAACCACGGCCGATGCGTATTCATTTTCCATGTCAGCTAACAAGGAATGTCAGATGACAATTATCTACACCGCTGCAAATTCTCTTCCTTTTGCCGCGTTGCCCACTACCAACGGTGTGGTCCAGTATTTTCGCGCCAACATGACCAACCCGGCGGATGCCACCTATGCCCCTGACGGGCTGGCGGCAGCACCGATCTACGGCCTGGGCGGGCACCTGTTGCAGGGTGACGAGATCGTTGCTGGCGGCAACGTCACGCTGGTTTCGCATATTGGTCCTTTGCTCAACGGCGGCGCGTTGTGCTGGGTATTGCTCAGCTGTGACGGCGGCGCGCAACAGGTCGCCAACGCAACCCGTAGCCATCACGCGGTAACCCTGGGGCAGATCTCCATCGCTTCGGGGGCTGCGCCGGGTGATGTTAAATATTCTGCGGCCAATGCCGTTCCTGCCGGTTGGCTCAAGGCCGATGGCGCAGCGGTATCGCGTTGCACCTATGCGGCGCTCTTTGCCGCAATCGGCACGACCTACGGGGAGGGCGATGGCACCTCTACCTTCACGCTGCCTGACCTGCGCGGCGAGTTCATCCGCGGCTTTGACGGCGGCAGGGGGGTGGACACCGGTCGCGTGTTCGGCTCGCGCCAGAAGGGCACCCTGCAGACCTACGACACCACCGAGTACAACAAGGCCAATGGCGTCTGGAGTGCCTGCACCTCACTGAAAACCGGTGCGGCTTCGCAAGTGGCAATGGGCGTCGACCCCTACGAGGTCAACGACTACGCGACCGTCACCATCGGCGGCGCCGATGCGATCAACAACTTCCCGTTGCCTGGGGTGGGGCTGGACCGAGGCTATTCGGGTGTCACGCGCCCACGCAACATCGCAATGCTCGCACTTATCAAATACTGAATAGATTGCTCGGGTTGTGTTCCGGTGTTTTTTTGCGACGACCCACAATCGCGGCGCAAATTGACGACAAACGGTATTACGAAGCATTCTCAAACCTACTGTTCTCCTGTAATCTCGCCGCCGCTCAGGTGGCGACCCGGTCGCACACCTGTTTATAGTGCACTTGGGGGCGGGGATGGAGACGAACAAAGGGATGGCGGCGATTGTGGAATGGCGAGCCCGCTTCCTGGGGGAAGGCAGGTTGCAGGAAGCTGAATACGACCGGGCGTTGATGGCCGCGCAGCAGCTCGAACAGTCCGGCCGGGTCAGCCCGGGGGAGTGGGTGGCGATGGTGCGCCAGGCCAACGCGGCATTGCTGGGCCAACGCTGAGCAGCGCAAACATCAGGCAGGAGGCCCCATGGACACAATGCAGGATACGCCGTTGATTCGCCCGGCTACGTTTGAAGATGTGTGCGCAATGCTCGCGTTCGATGCCTACGCCAGCAGCCACCCGGAGCGTCAGTACTTCCTTGAAGAGTCCGTCGACAAGCAGCAGTGTTGGGTGGCGTTGCGCGCGGGCGCGGTGATCGGCTACGTGGTACTTACCTATCACTTCTTCGACCACGGCTTTGTCAGCCTGGTGGTCGTGGCGCCAGGTCATCAACGCCAGGGTGTCGCCTCCCGACTCCTGGCCGCCGCCGAAGCCGCCTGTACTACGGCAAAGCTGTTTGTCTCGACCAATCAATCCAACCTGGCTTCGCGCCGGCTCATTCTCAAGGCCGGCTTCGTGCCCAGCGGTGTCATCGAGAACCTCGACGAGCACGATCCGGAACTGGTGTATTTCAAGCGCATTCGCGCTTGAATGGCGGTCAGGGAACTCGCGCTCGCCTGATCGGTCTGAGCTGACTTTCAAGGCGCTCTTTTATGGACAACAGTGCAGCACGCAGCGTGCTTGACGCACTCCCCACCCTTATCCTCGGGCTCGCCCTGGTGCTGGTCGGCTGGCTGGTGTTTCGCGTCGTTGCAGTCGAGCTCGCCGATACCCTCAACGACGATTCCAGTGCCTATACCAGCGACCTTCAGGAGTGCTCGTCAGAGCCGCTGCAGATCCTCTTTGGCCAGGAAGTGGGCAAGGAGGTACTGCTGGTCGCCAAGGTGCTTTCGGGGGTGAGTTCGGTGCGCGTGTTGTCGACGCCTGGGCGCGACCTGAGCTACGTTCCCGACCGCCTGAACCTTGAAGTCAACGAGCAGCAGCGGATCTACGGGGCATTCTGCGGCTAGTGCCGCAGTGCCGGGTCACCACGGTCATGCAAGCGGCCGATTTCCTCGAATGTTCATTCGCTTTTTTGCACAGCGGCGCTAGGTGCGCGGGCCTGGGTGGTCTATGTTAAACGGCAAGCATTAACAGTCGGTCTGGAGGTGGTTTATCACTGGGGTGGGAGTTTCATGGAGCAGGGACCTGTATGCACCCATCCGATGACCTGAACGGGCAAGAAGCCGCCGAGTCGTTCTCGCCACGTGAAGGGCGTTCAGCGCCGCTGTTCCGTTTGATCCTGAGCTTCATGCTGGTGGTCGTGCTGCTGTTCGTCGCCATCGAGGGCTGGCGGATCTGGCGCGACTACCGGCACGCTTTCGCCAGCGCCCATGATTCGGTCACCAACCTTGCCAGCGCCACCGCCCAGCATGCCGAAGACGCGATCCGCCAGGTCGATGTGGTTACCGCGATGCTCGGTGAGCGGCTTGAAGGTGACGGTTTTACCCGAATGAACATCCCGCGGCTGCACCGGCTGCTCAAGCAGCAAGCCTTGTTGATGCCACAGTTGCACGGGTTGTTCGTGTATGGCGCGGACGGGCGCTGGATCGTCACCGACAAGAGCGATACACCGACCAATGCCAATAACGCCGATCGCGATTACTTCGACTATCACCGCACCCATACCGACCGCGGCGTCTACATCGGCGCGGTGGTCAAAAGCCGCTCGACCGGTGATCTGATCATTCCTATTTCCAGACGCCTGAACAACCCCGACGGCTCGTTCTTCGGCGTGCTGCTGGGGACTGTCAGGGTTGATTATTTCGTCGAGTTCTATGGCGCGTTCAAGATCGATGACCGTGGCGCCTTGGTACTGGCCAAGCGCGACGGCACCATCCTGGTTCGCCGGCCGTTTGTCGAGCGGGTAATCGGCGGCAGCCTGGCCGATAGCGAGATCTTCCAGGACTACCTGCCGCAGGCCCCCGAAGGCGTCGTCGAAACCACGGCCGTAGTCGATGGCACTCAACGCCTGTATGCCTACAAGGCCCTGGACGCCTACCCGCTGGTGGTGGAGGCCGGGCTGTCGAGGGCATCGATCATTGACCCTTGGCGAGAGGACCTGATCAAGACCGCCGTCGTGCTGCTGTTGCTGCTGGTCGGGTTGGGCGGCTTTGGCGCGTTGGTGCTGCGCCAATTGCGCGAGCGCATGGTGATGGAGGCCGCGCTGCGCCGTGCGCATCAAACAGTCCGCGACCTGGCCTTGAGCGACAGCCTCACGGGGCTGGGTAATCGACGCCGCCTTGATACGGCCCTGGCAGAAGAAATTCGCCGCGCCAAGCGCCAACGCTACCCGTTGGCGTTGGTAATGATGGACCTGGATTACTTCAAGCGCTTCAACGACAACTATGGCCATCCTGCCGGTGACGATTGCCTGCGTGCGGTGGGCGCGGCAATACAAAGCAGCCTCAAGCGACCGGGTGATCTGGCCGTGCGCTACGGCGGCGAGGAGTTCACCCTGCTGCTGCCCAACACCGATGCTGCCGGGGCCAGCAGGATTGTCGAAGACATTCTCCAGGCCATCCGCTCGCTGGCGATCGAGCATGTGCAAAGCCCGGCGGGGCGGGTCACGGCAAGTGCCGGGATTGCCCTGGGTTACCCGGTCAAGGAACCGGTAGCTGCCGACACCCTGATGGGCGCCGCCGACTCGGCGCTATACCAGGCCAAGGATAAAGGCCGCAATGGCTGGTGCCTGATCGATGGTTTGAGTGAGCGGCCAGCACCGTTAGCCCACGACTGATCACTGCAGCCTGGTGACTAACCCACCAACATAAACCTCACGCCGCCTGCTTGGCCATGTCCTTGCGGTATTGGGCTTTCATCATTTCCATCTGCTCGCCCATGGCCTCGAGCACGTCCTTGCCAAGCAGCTTCTTGGCTTGCGGGAACATCTCGGTTTCTTCTTCCTCGATGTGGTGCTCGAGCAACTCTTTGAGCACTTTCACCCGCCCGGAAAACTCGGGTGTACCCGGGTCGGTGACTTTCAGGTCGGGCAGCACCAACGAGTCGACGGTGCGGTGTTCTTCCTTGGCCTCGTGGTACATGATCACCTGTTCCTTGGCCCCGGCTTTCTTGTAGGCAGGGTAGAGGATCTCCTCTTCAAGCCGGGTATGCACGGCCACTTCCATCTCCAGTTTGGCCAGCAGTTCCGAACGTTTTTTAATCCCGCGCTCGGTGGACTCGCTCAGTTGCGTTAAAAGGGCCTTGACGGTCTTGTGGTCAGCTTTAAGCAGGTCGATGGCATTCATGGTGGATCCTCGGCAAAGCGGATGGTTGAAAAGGGGCCTTGCGTTAGTAGTGACTCGGCCTGGCGCCAGGGATTCAACCGGATTGCCCAACTGCTCATTAACTGCGGTTTCGCCAACGGGTATGATGCTCGGCTTATCTCAACCACGGACTGATCATGGACGACCCTTTCTTGCCACAGCGCTTTTTTGCCGGGGCGGCGATTGTTGTCGCGCTAATTGGCGGCGCTATTTTCGTGTTCTTGCTGGCCAACCCCGGCGGCCAGTTCCCCGGCCTTAGTAGTGCGCTGGCAGTGTTTACCCTGGGCGTCACCAACGGCCTGTGCCTGGCGCTGGTCGGCACTTACTGGTATCTCGCCGGCAAGCCTGCAGGGGCCGGTACGCTGTTGATTTTGCAGGCGGTAGGGCTGCTTGCTTTTGGCGCCTGGTATGTCTCGCTGACGTGAAGCGTGCGCCGGATGCTTTATAGCCACTGGCGCTATTGCACCCTGTTTAACAGCCAATTGAGTTCTTCTGTTTCATACTTTTTTTATATATCTTTCGTGTGCTGCCGACTCACCAAGGAAAATAATAATGAGGTACAGAGGCGCGCACTACTGGGCTTGGGCAGACTGCCAACTGCACAGCCAGGAGCATGAAGAATCGCTGGAGTCCGGAATTACCCTTGATGTCAAGGCGCGGCTTTCGCGCAGTGGTTGTACGCAGTTGTTTCTCGGGGTTTATACCAGTGCCGGCTTACCGGTCGTCGAGGAGTATCACGACCGACTCGACGAAGTTACGCTGACCCGGGCCATGGTCTGGGGGGTAAAACGCTGTCGGGCGATTGCCGCCGAAGTCATCGAGCTTCACGAACTGCCTTCCATGAATGCTTACGCCGGGTTGCGATCGATCAACTCGGCGCCCTGATTGCGCACATTGCCGACCGCCGCGCTGACCGGGTACCACTCGAACCGCGCCGCCGGCTCGCCCAGGTTCAAGGCCATCTGCTCGGCGTGCTCGCCTGCGGTGGCCGGGTCCAGCCATTGCCGGGCGACAGCCGGCGCCAGCACGATCGGCCGGCGGTCATGCACGTCGAGCAGGCCACCTTCACTGTCTGCGGTGAGGATCACGAACCCCGTATGCTCGCCACTGAACTGGCCGATGGCCGCGCACAGGGCAGGGCGGCCATCGCTGCGGCGAATCAAGTAAGGCTGTTTTTTCGCTGCGCCTTGGTCAACCCATTCGAACCAGTTGTCGATCGGCACGATGGCCCGCTGTGGCCAGATGGCGCGAAAGAACGCGCCGTGGGCGACTTTCTCCACGCGCGCATTGATCGGCGCTGCGCGGTCCCTGGCCCAGTGCGGGCGCCAGCCCCAGGGCAACAAGTCGGCCTGGAGGGTACCGGCCTGCAGGTGCAACAGCGCCACGCGGGTGCTCGGCGCCACATTGTAGTGCCCCAGTGCCTGATCGCCGACGTTGTTGACCAGGGCGCCTGGCATGCTCAGGGCGTCGACGAAGTCGTGAATGCCACGGTATTGAGAAAGCCTGCCGCACATGGCGCGTTGCTCCGTGAGGGGCCTATCGCTGGAGGATAGACGCAATTGCCAGGCACGCTTGCGGCGCCGACGCTCAGCTCAACCACCAGGCCGCCAGCGACAGCAGCAGGGCCAGCAAGGTGCCCAGCCAGGCACTGGCCTCAAATTTCGAACGTTGCACGCTGGCGCGCACCTCGCGCAGGTACTGCGCCTTGGTCGGCGCCCGTTCGCGGTAGCGCAGGTTTTCAGCCAGGTCATGCAGCCGGGCCTCGATGACCGAGCCGACCACGAAGAATGTTGCGCCATAGCTGGCGATGACTATCAGCAGGTACTTCACTGTCGCTCCTTGGCAATACGCTTCCCTTTTCAGCACGGGTTGTCAGCACGGGCTGATATTGACGCCGTGGCGAGCTCGGCTTATACAGGCGCCCCACGTTCCCGATGCTACAGGACCCCGAGATGAACGACGACGATCTGGACATTCACGAGCCCGAACATGATCACCTGCTTGACCATGAGTTTGCCGAGGACGAGTACGAGCCGCAGGACGAGGTCAATCCGCTGTTCGATCCGCAGGATGACGATGACGAGGATGCCCGCGAGTGTGCAGGCGATGACGAAGGATTCTGGGACGAGGGCGTCGACACCCTTGACGACCTCTAGGCACCAGCGCAGCCGCCGGCACCTGGAAGCAGGGCGTGTTTAGCGGCCGTCCAGCGAGAAGCGTCCGGCACCGGTGACCGAGAGCAACAGCAAGCCACCGACAATGCTCATGTTCTTGAAGAACTGCACGGTGTTGGCTGCTTTGGCCGGCTCGACCATGGTCCAGAACGGATGGCCGATCAGTGCCGTGCCGATCACGAACAGGGCAAACAGGAACGCCAGCGGGCGGGTGTAGAAACCGAGGATGAGGATGATGGCGACGAAGAACTCCATGATCACCGCCACCGCGGCTGCCACTGTAGGCGCTGGCGCGCCGAGCGATGCCAGGTAGCCGACCGTGCCCTCGAAGCCGGTGAGCTTGCTCCAGCCGGACATGACGAAGAGGATCATCAGCAGAATCCGCGCCAGCAGGATGATAACGTCGCGCTGGTTGTCGAAGAGGGTGTAGCGCATGGCGGCCTTCCTTTGTTGTTGGGCAATTTTACCTTAGCAGTTGCCGGAAGGTTTTGCGGCCCGGCGTGCACAAAAAAGGCATAAGGGCAGCCCTGGGTAAATTTCAGGCAGCAAAAAGGCGCCCTAAGGCGCCTTTTCAGAAGATGGTGCGAGTGGCGGGACTCGAACCCGCAAGGCTCACGCCGGCAGATTTTAAGTCTGCTGTGTATACCAATTCCACCACACTCGCACTGGCTCGAGGGAAATGCATTTGATCCCTCAATCAAGCGAGCTTTATAACCCATCGTTATATTCGAGTCAACCGCGTGCAAGGCTCTGGACGGCGCCCCAGGCTAACTCCAGAGCATGCTCAACAGCACCAGGGCGAGTAGCCCGAGATAGACCTGCGCATGCTTGCGATCATCGATTCTGCCGATCCAGCGCGCCGCCAGCCGGGTGCCGAGCCAGGCGCCGAAGGCCAGCAGGGCAAACGCCGACAGATCGACATAACCGACAAACCGCGCTCCGAAATCGCTACTGGCGGTGATCAGGTAGGTCGCCGTCGCCGCCAGCGCTACCGGCAAGGTCAGCGGGCTGGCCATGGCGGTGGCCTGGGTCATGCCCAGCCCGCGGCGGCGCAGCAACGGCACGCTCATGACGCTGCCGCCCACCCCCAGCACGCTGGCAATGCCGCCGATCAGCACACCGCAAGTGGCGGTTCTCACGGGCCCGAGCGGGCGCGCTGAAGCCTGGCCGTGGACAAAGCCTTCGCGCAGCAGGCAGTCGAGCAGGGTAAATGCCAGGTAGAGGATGAACGCCCAGCGCAGCCATTCACTGGCCAGGGCGCCCACCAGGGCGGCGCCGATCACCGCGCCGAGGGCGATGTACGCTGCCAATGGCCACAGGAATTCACGGTTGAGGTTGCCAGCACGCCAATGCTTGAGGGTGGCCAGTGCGGCGCTGACAATCATCACACAGGTGGAGGTAGCCACGGCAATCTGCATGGCCGAGCCGGTGGTGGCCGTGTTCATGCGCAGCAGGTGATACAACAGCGGCACGACGACGAAGCCGCCGCCAAAGCCGAACAGCACCGTGGTGATGCCGCTCAGGCAACCGAACAGGGCCAGGAGTACAAGAAGCATGGAAGGTCGTCCTTTTGCGGGTCAGGAGCGACAGGTTAGCCAGCAGTGATTTGGCCGGCTTGAGCAAAACGGTCAATAATGATCGCCAATCGGCCACGGACTTGCCCCATGTACAATGTCTCGATCAATCTGCTCGATGCTACGCCCCGCGCCGTGGTTGCCATTGGCACAGATTATCCCGACGGCTTCCTGCTGGCGCGCCATCGCCATCGTCGCGCGCAACTGCTCTATGGTGCCACCGGCGTGATGCAGGTGCGCACGCCGGCCGGCGACTGGGTCGTGCCGCCGCAACGGGCGGTGTGGATTGCCCCGGGGTGGATCATGAAGTGCTGATGCTCGGCGTCAGTACCCGCAGCCTGTACATCGAAGCCGATGCGCTGATGTTGACGGGCGAGTGCCAGGTGCTGGAGGTTTCAGCGCTGATGCGCCAGTTGTTGCTGGCGGCGGTGGAGATGGACCTGGAGTACGACCAGCAGGGCAGGGACGGGGCGCTGGTCAACCTGCTGCTGCATGAACTGCGGGCCGCGGCCAGCCTGCCGTTCCACATACCGCTGCCGCGTGACCCGGCGCTGCTCATGCGTTGCCAGGCTTTTTTGCGCACGCCTGATGTGCACCAGTCACCCGCGCATTGGGCGGGTGAACTGCATGTCAGCCTGCGCACTTTCGGGCGCTGGTTTCGCGCCGAAACCGGGATGAGCTTCAGCCAGTGGCGCCAGCGTGCCTGTGTGCTGCTGGCCCTGGCGCGGCTGGCCCAGGGCGAAGCGATCACGCGAATTGCCCTGGACCTTGGCTACGACAGCCCGGCGGCGTTTTCCAGCATGTTCCGCCGCACCCTCGGGCAGACGCCGCGCAGCCTGCGCGATCAGTAGTGG
Organism: Pseudomonas sp. B21-009; assembly: GCF_024749345.1. Classification (NCBI taxonomy): domain Bacteria; kingdom Pseudomonadati; phylum Pseudomonadota; class Gammaproteobacteria; order Pseudomonadales; family Pseudomonadaceae; genus Pseudomonas; species Pseudomonas sp. B21-009. Next base: position 2,398,979 of record NZ_CP087199.1, read on the forward strand.
ATGCTATCGGCGACGCCGCGCAAGTCATCCACCGAAGTCTTCAGGCCGGCAATCCTGCCCAGCACTTCAACGGCATCGGCCTGGTGGACGGAATGCTGCAGGTACAACACATGCCCGCGCAGGTCGCGTGAGACCCGCTCAAGATCGGCGGCGGTCGCTTGCAAATCGTCGTGTATGGCTTTCATTCGTAAGTCTGCGGCCACGCGTCGTTCCCTCGAGGTAGGTGGCAGGTCTTAAGTGCGGGGCGACTATAGAGCAATTGACTCCTTGCTGTCATTGCGCCACTGTGGGTTTCATGTTGGATCCAATAGAGGCAAGGGAACGTGGCCAAGCACGCCGCAGCTGAAACCGTCACCGGCAAACCGCGCGTCAAATGGTACTGGCGCGTGCTGTTCGCCAAGGTCTGGCTGGCTGCCGCGTTTTTGTTCCTGAGCCTGCTGGGGGCGGGGGTATTGCTGCTGATGACCAGCGCCGACAGCAGCCTTGATGTCAGCCAGCGCTGGTTGGCGCTGACTGCCGGTATCGGTGTACTGGCGACCTGTGCCTACCTGGGCCAGCTGGCGTTGCCGCGTCGGCGGTTGGCAGTGGCGCAAGATTCCGACTAAGTTTTAGACCAGCGCAGGGAATCGCTTGCAGCGTATGCTGTCATATCCAGACAAGCCATCTACGGCTTCGTGGGGCAGCCATGGTCTCATCCGACTCCGAACTTCATGTGATGCACGCCAGTCGCTTCGAGCAACTGGTGCAAACCGTGGTTGACTACGCCATCTACATGCTCGACCTCGAAGGCCATGTGGTGTCCTGGAACGCAGGCGCCCAGCGGATCAAGGGCTACCGCGCCGAAGAAGTCATCGGCAAGCATTTCTCGATGTTCTTCACCCCCGAAGATTGTGCCGACGGCAAGCCGGCCCGGCTGCTTGAACGGGCTTTGAGCACCGGTGGCGCCCAGGATGAAGGCTGGCGCCAGCGCAAGGATGGCACGCTGTTCTGGGCGCTGGTGGCGCTGGATGTGATCAAGTCGCCGGACGGCGAGGTGGTCGGGCTGGCGAAGATCACCCGCGACATCACCGACCGCCGTGACGCGGCGCTGCAACTCGATGAGGTCCGAGCCCAGCTGTTCCAGTCGCAAAAGCTCGAAGCCCTCGGCCAGCTGACCGGGGGCATGGCCCACGACTTCAACAACCTTTTGACCATCATCATCGGCTCGGCGCGCCTGGCCCTCAACAGCCGCGACCCGCAGCGCACCCGGCGTTTGCTCGAGCACATCCTCGACGCTGGCGAGCGTGGCAGCCAGATGACCCAGCAGCTGCTCAGTTTCGCCCGTCACAAGGCGCTGAAGTTCGGCCGCATCAAGGTACCGGATCTGGTCGAGTCGACACGCCTGCTGCTTGGCCAGACCTTGCCTGTCTCGGTGGAGTTGCAGGTGCTGCTGGCCGACGAACTGTGGGATGTCGAAGTCGACGCCGGGCAGTTGCAGATGGTCTTGCTCAACCTGATCTTCAATGCCCGCGATGCCATCGACGGCGAGGGGACGATCACCATGCAGGCGCGCAACTGCGAGCTGCAGGGGCGTCCCGACGGCTTGCTCGGGCGCTTTGTCTGCATCAGTGTCAGCGACACCGGCCGGGGTATCGACAGCAAGATACTGCCGCGCATCTTCGAGCCTTTTTTCACCACCAAGAGTTTCGGCAAGGGCACCGGCCTGGGCCTGAGCCAGGTCTATGGTTTTGCCAAGCAGAGCAACGGCACGGTCAGCGTCAGCAGTGAAGCGGGCAAGGGCACCTGCATGAGTGTCTACCTGCCGGTCTACACCGCCAACCCCGACCCTGAACGCGGAGGTGCATAGCATCGTGGAACAACTCAAACGCCTGGCCACCGGTATTCCCGGTCTCGACGATCTGCTCAAGGGTGGGCTGGTGGTCGGTGCTTCCTACATCGTCCAGGGCCGGCCTGGCTCGGGCAAGACCATCCTCGCCAACCAGCTGGCCTTCAATCACGTCAGCCAGGGTGGGCGCGTGCTGGTGGCGACGCTACTGAGCGAATCCCACGAGCGTTTGTTCCAGTACCTGTCGACCTTGAGCTTTTTCGACCCCGGCAAAATCGGCGCGCAGCTGCAGTTCGTCAGTGCCTTCGACACCCTCGAGCAAGAGGGCCTGGATGAAGTGGTAAAACTGCTGCGCGGCGAAATCAGCCGCCACCAGGCCAGCCTGCTGATCGTCGACGGCCTGCTCAATGCCCGATCGCGCGCGGAAACGCCGCTGGACACCAAGAAATTTATCGCCGAGCTGCATGGTCATGCCGCCTTCGCCGGTTGCACCGTACTGTTCTTGACCAGCTCGCGGCTGGAGGACGGCAGCCCCGAACACACCATGGTCGATGGCGTCATCGAGCTGGGTGACGAGCTGCTGGGCAGCCGCTCGGTGCGCCGGATCCAGCTGCGCAAGACCCGCGGCAGCGGCGCGCTGTCGGGTATTCACGAATGCGAAATCACCGAACACGGCCTGCAGGTGTACCCGCGCCTGGAATCACTGTACAGCCACCCCAGTGGGCACGGCATGGGCGAACTGATGCGTATTCCCAGCGGCGTGCCGGTGTTCGACCGCATGCTCGGAGGCGGCCTGCCGGCCGCCTCGGTGACCCTGGTGATGGGCCCCTCTGGCATCGGCAAGACTTCACTGGGCGTGAGCTTTCTCGGTGCGGCAACAGCGGCAGAACCCGGCCTGCATTTCGGCTTTTATGAAACCCCGCAGCGCCTGCGTCTCAAGGCTGGCGCCCTGGGCTACGACTTCGCCGCCATGGAGCGCGCCGAGGCCTTGCACATTGCCTGGCAACCGACCACCGAAGGTGTGCTTGATGATGTCGGTATGCGTTTGTTGCGCCTGGTCGAGCAGCGCAGCATCAAGCGCGTGCTGATCGACAGCCTCGGCGCGTTCACCCGCCTGGCCAGCAACCCGACGCGCCTGAATGAATTCTTCCGCGCCCTGACCGGCGAGCTGCGGGCCCGTGACGTCAGCGTCCTGGCCACTTGGGAGATGCGCGATATCTTCGGCTCGGAAATCAACGCGCCGGCACCGGACCTTTCGAGCATTGTCGACAACCTGCTGTTGATGCGCTTTGTCGAGATGGACTCGGAGCTCAAGCGCTTGCTGTCGATCCTCAAGGTGCGCGACAGCTATTACGACCCGGCCCTGCTGGAGCTGATCATCAGCGACCATGGTATCGACCTGCAAAAAGCCTTTACCCAGGCCACGGGGGTGATGTCCGGCACGCCTTCGCAGGTGCCTGGATCATGAGGCCGGGGGTGGCAACGGCATGAGCACCATTCTGGTCGTCGACGACGAGTACCTGATCGCCAATATCCTCGGCTGGGCCCTGGAAGACGAAGGTTTCGACGTGGAGCTGGCCGGCAATGGGCAGAAGGCCCTGGACGTATTGAAAGGCAAGCGGGTGGAGTTGGTGATCACCGATTACATGATGCCGGTGATGGATGGCGAGGCGTTGGCCGTCAGTATTCGTGCAGAGCCACTCTTGCAAGGCTTGCCGATCATACTGATGAGCGGGGCGCAGGCTCACAAGGGGCGGGACAATCCCGGGCTGTTCGCCGCCGTGTTCGACAAACCCTTCGACATCGAGCAACTGATTGCCAAAGTGAAGGAACTGGTCGATACGCCCGAGGCGCCTTGAGGCCTGTGACTGCAACCGGGCGGGTTGCCAGTGTCAGGATCAAGCGCATCCGTGCGGCTTGAGTCGGTTGGGGGCTGCTTAGTGCTCGTCGCCTCCTTTTTCCGGTGCCGGGCTACCGGCCTGAATGCGTTTGAAAATCTCTTCGCGGTGCACCTGAACATCTTTCGGTGCATCGATGCCGATCCTCACTTGCATCCCTTTGACGCCCAGAATGGTGACTTTGATGTCATCGTTGATGACGATGCTTTCGCCAACCTTGCGGGTGAGTATCAGCATGTATATCTCCTTGGTAACGTAAGTTGCCTTGCGGGCGCGGCCCGCAGAAGCCGGGATCACACAGGGGTGCATCCCTCTTTCCCTTCATTAAAGACGCTTTCGGCGGATATTAATTCCCCCGAACACAGATTCTGTAGTGAGTCTTTAGTCGCAGGTGCCGATTGGCTGGATGAGCACTCCGAAGCAGCGAGTGCTGCCCGTACCCGCAAGCATAGGGGGGTTGAAGGAATATGGGAAATTTCTCTGCATGATACCCAAGGTGGGTTTCGCTGAATGGCTTTTCAAGGGGCCGCCAGGTTTTGCAGAAACAGCGCCAGGGCCACTTCCTCGGCCTCCAGCCCCTTGCGCGTGCGCGCCCGTGGCAGCTTGGCCAGCTCGCCGAGGGTGAAATGCTCGAACAGCGCCGGGTGGATGTAGCAGCGCCGGCACACCGCCGGGGTGTTGCCCAGGCGGCTGGCGACCTGCCTGACGGTCTCGACGATCTGACGTTTGGCCTCCTGCTCCGGTTGCCATTCAAGCTGGCGCAACAGGCTCAGGGCCAGGGCGCTGCCGGCCCAGGTGCGGTAATCCTTGGCGGTGAAGTCGCTGCCGGTCAGCTCCTGCAGGTAGGCGTTGACGTCGGCCGAACCGACGCTGTGGCGCTGGCCCTGGTCATCCTGGTACTGGAACAGGTCCTGGCCGGGCAGGTCCATGCAGCGTTTGATCAGGTTGGCCAGGCGCCGGTTCTTCACCGTCACCTGATGCTCGATACCGCTCTTGCCGCGAAACTGAAAGCGGATGGCGCTACCGTCGACCTTGACGTGACGGGTGCGCAGGGTGGTCAGCCCGTAAGACTTGTTGTCGCGGGCGTACTGGCGGTTGCCGATGCGGATCAAGGTGCTGTCGAGCAGGCTCACCACCAGGGCCATGACCTTTTGCCGATCAAGCCCCGGCCGCGCCAGGTGGCTGTCCAGTTGCCGGCGCAGCTTGGGCAGCAGGCTGGCAAAGTCCAGCATGCGCGCGTACTTGTGGCTGTCGCGGTAACTGCGCCAGTCGGCATGGTAGCGGTACTGCTTGCGCCCGCGGGCATCACGGCCGGTAGCCTGCAGGTGGCCTTGCGGGTCGGCGCAGATCCACACATCGGTGTAGGCCGGGGGGATCACCAGGGCCTTGATCCGCGCGAGGGTGGCCGGGTCTTTGACCCGCCCGCCTTGCCCATCGAAGTAGGCGAACTTGCCGCGCAGGCTTTTGCGCCGCAGGCCTGGCTGGCTGTCATCGACATAATGCAAGGCGGCGGGCAGGGCGGTGTCGGGCATGGCGCAGGTCCGGTTGCGGGGTTTGTACTATGGACCGCACGCTCAACCCAACAGTGCCACCGACTTTATCTGTGCCCACAGCGACTGGCCGGCGTGCAGCTGCAGCTGGTCGGCGGAGTAGCGGGTGATGCGCGCCAGCAAGGTGGTGCCGGCGGCGTCCAGGCTGACCAGCACGTGGGCACTGTTGTCGGCCGGGCGATGGCCGCTGACGGTCACCGGCAGGCGATTGAGGATGCTCGATTGCTGGTCGGCGCCAAGGCTCAGGCTGACGTCCCGCGCCTGCACCTTCAAGCGCAGCGGCATGCCCACGGCCAGCGGTTCGTGGGCCACGCGCAATTGCAGGTGGCTGTGCGGCAGTTGCAGGCTGAGCAACTGATAGTCGCTGCTGTAGGCGCTGACCTGGCCTTCGATGATCACCCCGGCGTCGTCGCCCTGGGCCAGCGGCAGGTCGAGGCGCGCGAGGGTGGCGGCAATCGGCCCGCTGGCCTGGACCTTGCCCTGCTCAAGCAGCACCAGGTGATCGGCCAGCCGTGCCACTTCATCCTGGGCGTGGCTGACGTAGACCAGCGGAATCTCCAGCTCGCTGTGCAGGCGCTCGAGGTAGGGCAGGATCTCGCGCTTGCGCGGGCCGTCGAGGGCTGCCAGCGGCTCGTCCATCAACAGCAGTTGCGGGCTGCTCAGCAGCGCCCGGGCAATGCCCACGCGCTGGGCTTCGCCGCCGGACAGGGTGGCTGGCTTGCGCTGTAGCAGGTGCTCGATGCCGAGCAGTTCGCAGGCCTGCTCGAGGCTGACCTTGCGCTGCTGGGTGGGGATGCGCTTGTAGCCGAAGGTCAGGTTGGCGCGCACCGACAGGTGCGCGAACAGGCTGGCCTCCTGGAATACATAGCCGATCGGGCGCTGGTGCGGGGCAATGAAATGTTCGCGGCGCGAGTCCTGCCAGATCTCGCCATTGACCTCGATGTAGGCTTCGGGGGCCCGTTCCAGCCCGGCCAGGCAGCGCAGGCAGGTGGTCTTGCCGGAGCCTGAATGGCCGAACAGCGCACTGATGCCGCGCCCGGGCAGTTGCAGGTCGACATCCAGGCTGAAGTCGCCGCGGTCCAGTTTCAATCGGGCGTGAATCATCGCCGCCATGCTCAGCTCCAGGCCGATTTGCCCCGGCGGCTGGAGTACAGCGCCAGCAGCACGAGGAAAGAGAATACCAGCATGGCCCCGGCCAGCCAGTGGGCCTGCAGGTACTCCATGGCTTCGACGTGGTCGAAGATCTGCACCGAGACCACCCGGGTCTTGTCGGGAATATTGCCGCCGATCATCAGCACCACGCCGAACTCACCGACGGTATGGGCAAAGCCGAGGATGCTGGCAGTGATAAAGCCTGGCCGGGCCAGGGGCAATACCACATGGACGAAGGTGTCCCAGGGGCTGGCACGCAGGGTCGCGGCCACTTCCAGCGGGCGTTCACCGATGGCGCTGAAGGCGTTTTGCAGCGGCTGTACGACGAAGGGCATCGAATACACCACCGAACCGATCACCAGGCCGCTGAAGCTGAACACCACGGTGCCCAGCCCCAGCGCCTGGGTGGTCTGGCCGATCCAGCCGTTGGGCCCCAAAGCCAGCAACAGGTAAAAGCCGATCACCGTCGGTGGCAGCACCAGCGGCAGGGCCACCACCGCGCCCACCGGCCCGCGCAGCCATGAGCGCGTGCGCGCCAGCCACCAGGCGATGGGGGTACCAATCAGCAACAATATCAGCGTGGTCAGGCTGGCCAGTTTGAAGGTCAGCCAGATGGCGCCGAGGTCGCTGGAATCCAGTGGCATCAGATTTCGTAACCGTAGGATTTGATCACGGCTGCGGCTTTCGGGCCCTTGAGGTATTCAACCAGGGCTTTGGCCGCGGCGTTGTCCTTGCCTTTGTTGAGAATCACCGCGTCCTGCTTGATCGGCTCGTGCAGGTTGGACGGCACGATCCAGGCCGAGCCGCTGCTGACCTTGCCGTCCTTGTAGATCTGCGACAGGGCGACAAAGCCCAGTTCGGCATTGCCGGTGGAGACGAACTGGTACGCCTGGGTAATGTTCTGGCCTTCGACGATCTTGCCCTTGGTCGCTTCGGTCAGCTGCAGCTTGCTCAGTACCTGGGTAGCGGCCAGGCCGTAGGGCGCAGCTTTCGGGTTGGCGATCGACAGGTGCTTGAACTCATTCTTTTTCAGCACATCACCCTTGCCATCGACATAGCCGTCCTTGGCCGACCACAGTGCCAGGGTGCCAATGGCGTAGGTGAAGCGTGAGCCCTTGACGGTGTCGCCTTCGTTCTCGAGCTTTTCCGGGGTGCTGTCGTCGGCGGCAAGGAACACTTCGAACGGTGCGCCGTTCTTGATCTGCGCGTAGAACTGGCCGGTGGCGCCGTAGGCGGCCACCAGCTTGTGGCCGGTGTCCTTCTCGAAGTCCTTGGCAATCGCCTGGATCGGCGCGGTGAAGTTGGCGGCGACGGCTACCTGTACCTCATCGGCCCAGGCGCTGTTGAAGGTCATGAAGGTGGCCAGGGCGGCCAGGGCAAAACGAGGTGCGCACTTACTCATGAAAAACAGCTCCACAGGCTGAGGGGGTATTCGTTATATAGGTGAATATATAGCGAATACCCGACCAACGGGAAGTACTGCTTCAGCGTTTGAGCTGGGCGAGGGCGTTTTGTGCCAGTGTGCGGGTCAGTTCACCGGCCGCCAGAGCCTGGCCCAGACGCAGCGCCTGGCCTGCCCAGAGGTTGCTGAAATCGCTGTTGCCCTTTGGCTCGCTGATGGCCCGCAGCGGCATCAGCGCACCGCCGGCCAGGGGAAAGCGCGGTGCCAGCTCGCTCATCGGCCCCAGCTCGCGCATGATGCGCGTGTTGATACCACGCGCCGGTCGCCCGGTGAACAGGTTGGTCAACGCCGTGTCGCTTTCCTTGGCGCTGTGCAGCGCCTGGCGATGAGCCGCCGAGACCTTGGCCTCGGGGCAGAACAGGTAAGCGGTGCCCAGTTGCACCGCCGAAGCGCCCAGGGCCAGGGCGGCGACGATGCCGCGGTGGTCGCCAATGCCGCCCGCGGCAATCACCGGCACCTTCACAGCATCGACAATCTGCGGCACCAGCGCCAGGGTGCCGACCTGGGTAGTGAGGTTGCTGCTGAGGAACATCCCGCGGTGGCCACCGGCTTCATAGCCCATGGCGATGATCGCGTCGCAGCCGTGATCTTTCAGCCACAACGCTTCATCCACGGTGGTGGCGCTGGACAGTACCTTGGCCCCCGTGGCCTTGACCCGCTTGAGCAGGCTGGCTTCGGGCAGGCCGAAGTGGAAGCTGACCACGGCCGGCTTGAAGTGCTCGACCAGCTGGCAGCTGGCGTCGTCGAAGGGCGCGCGGTTGGACACCGGTGTGGGCGCATCGAAGTCGGCGCCCAGCTCCAGGTAATACGGCTTGAGCGCCTGCTTCCAGGCCGCATCGCGCTCAGGGTCCGGCTGCGGCGGCTGGTGGCAGAAGAAGTTGAGGTTGAGCGGGCCGTTGCTGGCCTCGCTGAAGGCCTGCAGCTCGGCGCGGATCTGATCCAGGCTCAAGGTGGCACATGGCAGCGAACCCAGGCCGCCGGCGTTGCTTACGGCAATGGCCATGGCCGAGCCGGTGGAGCCGGCCATTGGCGCCTGAAGGATCGGCAGCTCGATGCCGAGCAGATCGAGGAGACGGGTGTCCGGCCATTGGCGCATGCCTGGGGTTCCTTGTGCTGAGGAGGGTGTTACAGCGCTTTGCTCACCTTGATATCAGTGATTTTCTTGGCGTCTTCGCCGTGCAATTGTTGCAGCGCTGCCTGCACGTGCTCGGGCGCATCGCTGATCATCTGGGCGAAGTCGAATCGTTGCTCGCCATCGATCTTGTACTTGATCACGAACTTGGTGGTCTGGCTCATGGGCTTATCTCAGCTTCGACGACGAACGGCGAATGAACTTGATGGTATGGGTAAAGGTTGGCTTGGTCACTGCCGACAGGGCGCGCGGGCCGACGGTGTCGATGGTGATGTTCCAGAAGCCGGTGCTGGGCACGGTGATCTTCGCCGGGAAGTCGACAAAGGCGCCGCCGTGGTAGGTGTGACGGCCGCCGTTCTTGAAGCTGCGGAAGTTGGCGTCGTTCATCAGGCGGATATTGCAGCGCTGGGAGCAATGAATGACCACGATGTCATCCTCGTTGAGGTGCTCGCGCTGGTGTACGAATTTCATGTTGCACTCCGCATTGGATCTGTCAGCAAATCAAAACGATACCATGATGTCGGTTACACTGTCGGCCTTCGTGCCAGGCCCAGGATAAAACTGCCAATCAAGGGAGCAAAATGGTCTGCGCGAGGTCTTATTCTTTTTCCGTGGTGGAGGTGTGCTTGATGAAGTGGGTCGTAGCAGCGTTGGCAGTAACGCTGGGTGGCTGTGTGAGTGTGTCGGAGCTGGAGCACAGCCCGGAAACCCTCAATGTGATTTCTGGCAAGAAACCCCAGGAATACGCGGACTGCGTGCAGCAGCAATTGTCCGAGTCGCGCGGGCAACTGACCGTGGAAGAACGCCACGACGGTCTGCGCCTGGTGGTGCCGCAAAAGGTCGGCGGCGGCCCGGCGGCGCTGGTGGATATCGACAAGCGCGGTAGCGGCAGCAGCATCAAGCTGTATGAGCGCCTGAACAACTTCCCGCTGCGCCTGGGTGATGTGAAAACGGCAGCAACGCGCTGTATCTCGGGCTAAATCCTTTTTCGGCTAATCGATTCAGCTGGCATCTAGCCATCTTTCTGCGTTGTAGCTTGCGGCGTATAGGCCTACTATTCATAGGCTTATACTTATTAAGCCTAAGCTTATAACAAGAAAATGGAGTCCGTGATGATCCCACTGGATCGCATCCTGATCAGCAGCCTGCTGCTGTTTTCATTGCCTGCCGCACATGCCGTCGATGGCCAGAAAATCTTCACCCAGGGTGGCCAGAACCCGGCCGCCATGGCCTGCCTGGGTTGCCATGGCGCCGACGCCAAGGGCATTGCGCCTGCCGGCTTTCCGCGCCTGGCCGGCCTGCCTGCGGCGTACCTGAGCAAGCAACTGCACGACTTTCAGAACGGCAGCCGCAAGCACCCGATCATGGAGCCGCTGGCCAAGGCCCTCAGCGCCGAGGAAATCCAGGCGGTGACCACCACCCTGGCGGCCATTCCCAGCGAGCCTGCCAGCGATATCCACCGCCAGCAGATGGCTGCCGACCCGGTGCAGAAACTGGCGCTGTACGGCGACTGGAACCGCAAGATCCCCGGCTGTGTGCAGTGCCACGGCCCTGGTGGCGCCGGTGTTGGTGAGCATTTTCCGCCACTGGCCCATCAACCGGCCACCTATCTGGTTGCCCAGCTCAACGCCTGGCGCGACGGCAGCCGCATCAACGACCCCAACCAGTTGATGGTCGGGGTGGCCAAGGCCATGACCGATGACGAAATAAAGGCCGTGGCCAACTACTTCGCCAACCCTGTCAGCCCGGAGGTCAAGCCATGAAGCCGATGATTCTCGCTGCCCTGACCCTGGCCTTTGGCAGTGTCCATGCAGCGCCGATTGCCATGGAAGACCAGTCGCAACTCAAGACCCCGCCGGCTGCCGCGCCTGGCTTTACCCCGCCGGCAGAAAGCGAACTGCCCGACAACGCCTACGGCAAGATGGTCCGCGATGGCTACGCCTTGTTTGTCGACACACGTCGGCTGATGCCTGACAACGTCGGCAACGGCCTTAACTGCAGCAACTGTCACCTCGACCAGGGCCGCCTGGGCAACTCGGCGCCGCTGTGGGGCGCGTATCCCATGTACCCGGCCTATCGCAAGAAAAACGACAAGGTCAACACCTTCGCCGAGCGCATCCAGGGCTGCTTTCAGTTCAGCATGAACGGCAAGCCACCGGCGGCCGACAGCCCGCAGATGACAGCCTTGTCGGTCTATGCCTACTGGCTGGCGAGCAAGGCGCCGATTGGCGTCGAGAGTGCTGGCCGCGGCTACCCGGAGGTGGCGCAATCGGCGCAAGGTTACGACTTCAAACGCGGGGAACAGGTGTACCAGGCCCAGTGCTCCATTTGCCACGGCGCCAGTGGCGAAGGGCAGAAGGTAGCCGGCAACTACGTGATGCCGCCGTTGTGGGGCAAGGACTCCTACAACTGGGGCGCCGGCATGCACCGGATCAATACCGCCGCGTCCTTCATCAAGCACAATATGCCCTTGGGCAAGCCCGGCAGCCTGAGCGACCAGCAGGCCTGGGACGTGGCCGCTTACATCAACCGCCACGAACGGCCGCAGGACCCGCGCCTGGTCGACGGCTCGATCGAGAAGACCCGGCTGAAGTTCCACGCCAATGACGGCGTCAACCTCTATGGCCAGAAGGTCGACGGGGTGCTGGTCGGGCAGGGCATGTAGGCATCGGCTGTTTAACTGCCGGTGGTCAGCTACCGGCGCATTATTTATGCTCCCGGGGAACTATCCCCCCCGGGATTTCATCTATGATGGCATCGGCCAGCGTGGTGGGGCATTGTAAGGTGACCGCCGCCTGATTAGACTGCGCCGAATTTCGTACGCAAAGCCCTTGTTAAGGACGTATATGATCAAGAAATGCTTGTTCCCGGCAGCCGGTTACGGCACTCGCTTCCTGCCCGCTACCAAAGCCATGCCCAAGGAAATGCTGCCGGTGGTGAACAAGCCACTGATCCAGTACGGCGTTGAAGAAGCGCTGGAAGCTGGATTGAACGAAATTGCCATCGTCACCGGTCGTGGCAAGCGCGCCCTGGAAGACCACTTCGACATCAGCTATGAGCTGGAAAACCAGATCAAGGGCACCGACAAGGAAAAATACCTGGTCGGCATCCGTCGTCTGCTCGACGAGTGTTCGTTCTCGTACACCCGCCAGACCGAAATGAAAGGCCTGGGCCACGCGATCCTCACCGGCCGCCCGCTGATCGGCGACGAACCGTTCGCCGTGGTACTGGCGGACGACCTGTGCGTCAACCTCGAAGGCGACAGCGTGCTCAAGCAGATGGTCAAGCTGTACAAACAGTACCGCTGCACCATCGTTGCCATCATGGAAGTCGACCCGCAGGAAACCAGCAAATACGGTGTGATCGCCGGCGACCTGATCGGTGACGACCTGTACCGCGTGCGCAACATGGTCGAGAAGCCAAAGCCTGAAGATGCTCCGTCGAACCTGGCGATCATCGGCCGCTACATCATGACCCCGGACATCTTCAAACTGATCGAAGAAACCGAGCCGGGCAAAGGCGGTGAAATCCAGATCACCGACGCCCTGATGAAGCAGGCCCAGGACGGCTGCGTTATTGCCTACAAGTTCAAGGGCAAGCGTTTCGACTGCGGTGGTGCCGAAGGCTACATCGAAGCGACCAACTTCTGCTTCGAGAACTTCTACAAAACCGGCAAAGCGTACTGAGCCTGGTAGCTAGCGGTTTGATAAAGCCACCTTCGGGTGGCTTTTTCTTGTAGCTTGTAGCTTGATACTTGCAGCTTGAGACCCTCGAGATGACCTACGATTTTGATCTGTTCGTGATTGGTGCCGGGTCTGGCGGTGTGCGCGCTGCGCGCTTTGCCGCAGGCTTCGGTGCAAAAGTGGCGGTTGCCGAAAGCCGCTACCTGGGTGGTACCTGTGTCAACGTCGGCTGCGTGCCGAAAAAGCTGCTGGTCTACGGCGCGCATTTTGCCGATGACTTCGAGCAAGCCGCAGGCTTTGGCTGGTCGCTGGAAGATGCCCAGTTCGACTGGGGCCAGTTGATCGCCAACAAGAACCGCGAAATCGAGCGGCTCAACGGTATCTACCGCAACCTGCTGGTCAACAGCGGCGTGACCTTGCTGGAAGGCCACGCCAAACTGACGGGTGCCCATGAGGTGGAAGTCGATGGCCAGCGCTACAGCGCCGAGCACATCCTCATTGCCACTGGCGGCTGGCCGCAGATCCCGGATATTCCGGGCAAGGAGCTGGCGATCAGCTCCAACGAGGCGTTCTACCTCAAAGACCTGCCCAAGCGCGTGCTGGTGGTTGGCGGCGGTTACATCGCCGTGGAATTTGCCGGGATCTTCCAGGGCCTGGGGGCAAAAACCTCGCTGCTGTACCGTGGCGATCTGTTCCTGCGCGGCTTTGATGGCAGTGTGCGCGAGCACCTCAAGGAGGAGCTGGAAAAACGCGGTATGGACCTGCAGTTCAACAGCGATATCCAGCGTATCGAGCGCCAGGACGACGGCAGCCTCAAGGCTACCCTCAAGGATGGTCGCGAACTGGTGGCCGACTGCGTATTCTATGCCACTGGCCGGCGACCGATGCTCGACAACCTGGGCCTGGAAAACACCGGCGTCGAACTCGACCCGCGTGGTTTTATCCGCGTCGACGACCTGTACCAGACCACCGCGCCGTCGATCCTGGCGATTGGCGATGTGATCGGCCGTGTGCAACTGACCCCGGTGGCCCTGGCCGAAGGCATGGCTGTGGCCCGGCGCCTGTTCAAGCCCGAACAGTACCGCCCGGTGGATTACCAGAACATCCCTACCGCCGTGTTCAGCCAGCCACCGATCGGTACCGTTGGCCTGACTGAAGAACAGGCGCTGGAGCAGGGCCACAAGGTGCAGATCTTCGAAAGCCGCTTCCGGCCGATGAAGCTGACCCTCACCGAGGTGCAGGAAAAGACCCTGATGAAGCTGGTGGTCGATGCCGACACCGACCGCGTGCTGGGTTGCCATATGGTCGGCCCGGACGCCGGCGAAATCATCCAGGGCCTGGGCATTGCCCTCAAGGCCGGGGCGACCAAGCAGCAGTTCGACGAGACCATTGGCGTGCATCCTACGGCGGCGGAAGAGTTCGTCACCTTGCGTACGCCATCGCGTTAAACGGCGTACTCCAATCGCGGGGCAAGCCCGCTCCTACTGGCCGGTAGGAGCGGGCTTGCCCCGCGATAGCTTCAAACCCTCTATTAATAGCCCCGCCTTATAGCCAAAACCAATCAACAACATGAGCTTTGCCAATGAGCATTAATCCAATGCATTGGCTACGATTCTCCCATCAGTTTTTTCAACCCCCTGAAGGAGCGTCACTCATGCCTATCATCAACAGCCAGGTCAAACCGTTCAAAGCTACCGCTTACCACCAGGGCAAGTTTGTCGAAGTCTCGGATGCCGATCTGAAAGGCAAATGGTCGGTGGTGTTCTTCTACCCGGCCGACTTCACCTTCGTCTGCCCGACCGAGCTGGGCGACCTGGCCGACAACTACGCGCAGTTCAAAGACCTGGGCGTGGAAATCTACGGCGTGTCCACCGATACCCACTTCACCCACAAAGCCTGGCACGACACTTCGGACACCATCGGCAAGATCCAGTACCCGCTGATCGGTGACCCGACCCACGTCATCTCGCGCAACTTCGACGTGCTGATCGAAGAAGCCGGCATCGCTGACCGTGGCACCTTCGTGATCAACCCAGAAGGCCAGATCAAGATCGTCGAACTCAACGACGGTGGTGTCGGCCGTGACGCCAGCGAGCTGCTGCGCAAGGTCAAGGCTGCCCAGTACGTTGCCGCCCACCCAGGCGAAGTCTGCCCGGCCAAGTGGAAAGAAGGCGAAGCTACCCTGGCGCCATCGCTGGACCTGGTCGGCAAGATCTAAGACCGTGAGCCAGCCGAGGGCGGTGGTCTACCGCACCTGACGTTGTCACCGCCCCGCAAAACGCCCGGGCGCTTTCGCCCGGGCGTTGTTATTTCTACCGTTTGAAAAAGGAATCGCCCGTATGTTGGACGCCACGCTTAAAACTCAGTTGAAAGCCTACCTGGAACGGGTCACTCAGCCGATCGAGATCGTTGCTTCCCTCGATGACGGCGCGAAGTCCCGCGAACTGCGCGACCTGCTGGTGGAAATCGCCGGCCTGTCGAACCTGATTACCCTGCGTGAAGATGGCAGCGACGCCCGTCGCCCGTCGTTCTCGCTCAATCGCCCTGGCGCTGACATCAGCCTGCGCTTTGCCGGCATCCCCATGGGCCACGAGTTCACCTCGCTTGTGCTCGCCCTGCTGCAGGTCGGCGGTCATCCGTCCAAGGCCAGCCTGGAGGTGATCGAGCAGATCAGCGCGCTCAAGGGTGAGTTCAACTTTGAAACCTACTTCTCGCTGTCGTGCCAGAACTGCCCGGACGTGGTCCAGGCGCTGAACCTGATGGCGGTGCTCAACCCCAACATTCGCCACGTCGCCATCGACGGTGCGCTGTTCCAGGCCGAAGTCGAGCGCCGCAAGGTCATGGCCGTGCCCAGCGTCTACCTCAACGGCGAAGTGTTTGGCCAGGGCCGCATGGGCCTGGAAGAAATCCTCGCCAAGCTCGACACCAGCGCCGGCGAGCGTCAGGCCGAGAAGATCAACGCCAAGGATGCCTTTGACGTGCTGGTGGTCGGTGGCGGCCCGGCGGGCGCCGCCGCGGCGATCTATGCCGCGCGCAAAGGCATTCGCACCGGCGTTGCCGCCGAGCGCTTCGGCGGCCAGGTACTCGACACCATGGCCATCGAGAACTTCATCTCGGTGCAGGAAACCGAAGGACCGAAGCTGGCCATGGCCCTGGAAGAACACGTCAAGCAGTACGACGTCGATATCATCAACCTGCAGCGCGGTGAAGCCTTGATTCCGGCCACCGACGGCGGCCTGCACGAAGTGCGCCTGGCCAGTGGTGCCTCGCTCAAGGCCAAGACTGTGATCCTCGCCACCGGTGCACGCTGGCGCGAAATGAACGTACCCGGCGAGCAGCAATACCGCAGCCGCGGCGTTGCCTACTGCCCGCACTGCGATGGCCCGCTGTTCAAGGGCAAGCGCGTGGCGGTGATCGGTGGCGGCAACTCGGGTGTGGAAGCGGCTATCGACCTGGCCGGTATCGTTGCCCAGGTGACCCTGATCGAGTTCGACAGCCAGTTGCGTGCCGACGCCGTGCTGCAGCGCAAGCTGCACAGCTTGCCGAACGTCAAGGTGATCACCAGTGCGCTGACCACCGAGGTGCTTGGTGATGGCGAGAAGGTCAACGGCCTGCGCTACAAGGACCGCAACAGCGATGAGCTGCATGACCTGGCGCTGGAAGGGATCTTCGTGCAGATCGGCCTGCTGCCCAACACCGACTGGCTCAAAGGCACGGTCGAGCTGACCCCGCGCGGCGAGATCATCGTCGATGCCCGCGGCCAGACCAACCTGCCGGGCGTGTTCGCCGCCGGTGACGTGACCACCGTGCCATACAAGCAGATCGTGATTGCCGTGGGCGAGGGCGCCAAGGCTTCGTTGGCGGCCTTCGATCACCTGATTCGCACCTCGGCGCCAGCCTGACCGGCCTTATCGCGGGGCAAGCCCGCTCCTACAGACCAGGTAGGAGCGGGCTTGCCCCGTGATGGTTTCAATGCGCCAGCCCGGTGTCGGGAACACCGGCCATTCCAGCGGCGCTTTGACAAGAGTCTGCAAGCTACCGGCTATCACCCGGCATCGGTGTGCGGGCGCCGATGGCCGAGCCAGAGCGCTCGTGGTCCAGTGTCTATAGTGAAGTAGTGTGTTTCAGCGGGAGCCATTGCCATGCAATTGATCAGTCGCGAGCCCTGGTGGCGCAATCCGCCCAAGCCTGGTCAGCGGGAGCAGGATCTGGAATGGGGGTATCTGGAGATCTACAAGGATGGCCGCGCCGTGTTCGTCGAGCAGCGACCTACCGACCAGGAACTGGCCGAGCGCAAAAGCTGCCGCAACTTTCCCGAGGCTGAGGAGTAAGCTATAGGGTATGCCGTAATACAAATCTACCTGGGGCGGGAGCATGCATTGAAGGCCTGCTGGATTGCCCCTGTCGAGGTCAGCGACCCTGAGCGGTATCAGCAGTATATCCAGCGGGCACTGGCGGCCCTTGCAGCCTTCCCCGCTATGCCGAGATCGTCATCACCGGGGGCTAAAGCGATCAAGTCGGCGCAGCGGGCTTGAGGCAGGCTGGACAGTCAGCCCAAGGAGATGACCATGATCCGCCTGACCCTGTCCGAAGCCCATTCGCTGGCCTTTTCGATCCTTTTGCACAACGGCTTTGACGCCGACCATGCCCGGGCGGTGAGCGATACCATCGTCGCCGGCGAGCGCGATGGCTGCGCCTCCCATGGCCTGTACCGGGTGCTGGGCTGCGTCGGCTCGCTCAAGGCCGGCAAAGTGGTTGCCGATGCCCGCCCCGAAGTCATCGACCAGGCGCCGTCGATCGTGCGCGTGGATGCCGGCGGCGGCTTCTCTCAGCTGGCATTCCAGGCCGGCTTGCCGTTGTTGCAAGCCAAGGCCCAACGCAACGGCATCGCCGCCCTGGCGATCAACCGCTGTGTGCACTTTTCGGCCTTGTGGGTCGAGATCGAGCAGTTGGCCGAGGCCGGCCTGGTGGCCCTGGCATTCACCCCCAGCCATGCCTGGGTGGCGCCTGCCGGTGGCCATCGGCCGGTGTTCGGCACCAACCCCATCGCCTTCGGCTGGCCGAGGGCGGGCACGCATCCGTATGTCTTTGACTTCGCTACCAGCGCCATTGCCCGTGGCGACATCGAGCTGCATCGGCGTGCCGGCAAGGCGATTCCCGAAGGCTGGGGCGTGGATGAGCACGGTCAGCCCAGCACCGACCCCAACGTGGTGCTGGACCGTGGCGCCATGCTCACTTTCGGCGGGCACAAGGGCTCGGCGCTGGCAGCGATGGTCGAACTGATCGCCGGGCCGTTGATCGGCGACCTGACCAGTGCCGAATCACTGGCCCATGCCGACGGCAGCAAATCCTCGCCTTATCATGGTGAGTTGCTGATTGCCCTGGACCCGCGCAGGTTTTTGGGTGACGCCGCCGATCAGCACCTGGCACGGGCCGAGGTGGTATTCGAGAGCATCGAGGGGCAGGGCGCGCGGCTGCCGTCTGCGCGCCGCTATACAGCACGGGCGCGCAGCCTGGTGGAAGGGGTGGAAATCCCGCAGGCCCTGTACAACGATCTCAGGGCGCTGCTGGTCTGAAACCCGCCCTTACAGGGCGGTGCGGCTGCTCTGGCCGTCGACCAGGCGTGCGATGCCCAGCGGGTTGGCGTTCTGCAACGCGGGCGGTAGCAGCGCATCCGGGCAGTTCTGGTAGCACACCGGGCGCAGGAAGCGCTCGATGGCCAGGCTGCCCACCGACGTCCCGCGGGCATCGGAGGTGGCCGGGTAGGGGCCGCCGTGCACCATTGCATCACAGACTTCGACGCCGGTCGGGTAGCCGTTGAACAGTACCCGGCCGACCTTCTGCTCCAGCAGCGGTAGCAGTTCAGCGTGGCTTTGCAGATCTTCAGCTTCGGCGATCAGGGTAGCGGTGAGCTGACCGTGCAGGCCGTGCAATGCTTGCTGCAACTGCGTGCTGTCGGCCACCTCGACCAGCACCGTGGCCGGCCCGAACACCTCTTCCTGCAACAGCGCATCGCCTTCGAGCAACAGGCTGACATCGGCCTTGAACAGCTGCGCCTGCGCCTGCTTGCCCTGTTGCGGCTGCCCGGCCAGGTGGCTGATGCCAGGGTGAGCGAGCAGCGCCTCGACGCCCTTGCGGTAGCTGGCGAGGGTGCCGGCGTTGAGCATGGTCTGTGCCGGTTGCGCGGCCAGTTGCGCGGCCAGTTGTTCGGTAAATGCACTGAATGCCGGCGAGCGCAGGCCGATCACCAGCCCCGGGTTGGTACAGAACTGCCCGCAGCCGAGCACCACCGAGGCCGCTAGTTCGCGGGCGATCTGCTCGCTGTGCAGGTTCAGGGCCTGGGGCAGTACCAGCACCGGGTTGATGCTGCTCATTTCGGCGAACACCGGGATCGGTTGTGCCCGTGCCGCCGCCATGTCGCACAGCGCACGGCCGCCCTTGAGTGAGCCGGTAAAACCCACCGCCTGGATCGCCGGATGCTTGACCAGCGCTTCGCCGACGCCGGCGCCGTAGATCATGTTGAACACGCCCTTGGGCATGCCGGTCTGTTCGGCCGCACGGATGATCGCATCGGCCACCCGCTCAGCGGTGGCCATGTGGCCGCTGTGGGCCTTGAACACCACCGGGCAGCCGGCGGCCAGGGCCGCGGCGGTGTCGCCGCCGGCGGTGGAGAAAGCCAGGGGGAAGTTGCTGGCGCCAAACACCGCGACCGGGCCGACGCCCAGGCGGTACTGGCGCAGGTCGGCGCGGGGTAGCGGTTGGCGATCGGGCTGGTCGCGGTCGATGCGTGCGCCGAGAAAGTCACCGCGGCGCAGCACCTGGGCGAACAGGCGCATCTGCCCGCAAGTGCGCCCGCGCTCGCCGAGGATCCGCGCGGCGGGTAGCGCGGTTTCGCCGGTCACCAGGGTGATGAAATCATCCCCCAGGGCCTCCAGTTGCGCGGCAATGGCCTCAAGAAACTGCGCCCGTCGCTCCGGCGACAAACTGCGAAACACCGGGTAGGCCTCGGCCGCCGCCTGGGCAGCGGCATGCACTTCTGCGCCGGTGGCCTGGTGGAACCGATAGGGCAGGGCCTCGCCGCTGGTTGCGTCATGGCTCTGCAGGGTGAGGCTGCCAGCGGCGCTGCGCGCGCCGCCAATGTAGTTGTGGCCGATGATATCCGCCATGGATTACTCCTGAAAAAAAGGTGGGGTCAGGCCAGCGAACTGCCCGGGCGAACTGGCGCCGCTTGCCCGGCGGCGATGCGTGCGGCAGCTTCGGCGTCTACCTGGTGCAGCGACTTGCCGCGGGTCTCGCGGGTCAGGCCAACAGCGACAATCGAGATCAGCGCAGCGCCAACCAGGTACCAGGCAATCGGCGTCGAGCTGTGGAACTCATTGAGCAAACTGATGGCGATCAGCGGCGCCAGGGATCCGGCGAAAATCGGCGCCACCTGGTAGCACAGCGACAGCGCGGTGTAGCGCACATGGGTGGGGAACAGCTCGGCCATCAGCGCCGAGTAGGGCGCGTAGGTCATCGACTCGATGGCCAGGCCCAGGGTAATTGCGGCCATGATCAGCCAGTTGTTGCCGGTGTCCATCAGCGGGAAGCCGACGAAGCCCCAGAAGGCGGTGAGCACCGCGCCGGTCAGGTACACCGGCTTGCGCCCGACCAGGTCGGACAGGTAGCCCATCAGCGGGATCATGAAAAAATGCAGCAGGTGCGCGCCGAACATCAGCAAGAGGATCTGCGAGGTGTCCTTGTGCACTACAAGCTTGAGGTAGGTGATCGAGAAGGTCACCACGGTGTAGTAGAGGATGTTCTCGGCAAAGCGGGCGCCGATGCCTACCAGCACCGCGCGCCAGTGATGGCGCAACACCTCGACCACGCCCAGTTGCTGCTCGGCTTTCTGTGCCTGGCGCGCCTGGGCCTCTTTGAAGATTGGTGCGTCGTCGACGCTGGTGCGGATCCAGTAACCGATCAGTACCACCACCGCCGAGAACCAGAACGCCACGCGCCAGCCCCAGGCCAGGAACTGTTCTTCCGAGAGGTTGCTCGACAACAGCAGCAAGGCCACCGTCGCCACTAGATTACCGGCCGGCACCCCGGCTTGCGGCCAACTGGCCCAGAAGCCGCGACGGTTGTCCGGGCAGTGCTCGGACACCAGCAAAATCGCGCCACCCCATTCGCCGCCGAAGGCAAAACCCTGGATCAGCCGCAGCAGCACCAGCAACATCGGCGCGGCATAGCCGATAGTGTCGAAGCCCGGCAGGCAACCCATCAGGAAGGTGGTGATGCCGACTACCACCAGGCTCAGTTGCAGCAAGCGCTTGCGGCCGAATTTGTCACCGTAGTGACCGAATACCAAACCGCCCAGGGGGCGAGCGAGAAAGCCTACGGCATAGAGGGCGAAGGCGGCGATGATGCCGTCGACGGGGCTGTCGGTCTGGCGGAAGAACAACTGGCCGAAGACCAGTGCCGAGGCGGTGCCGTAAAGGAAGAATTCATACCATTCGGCGACGGTGCCGGCCATGGCCGCGGCGACGACCCGTTTCAAGCCCGAAGGGCTGGTTGCGCTGGAGGGGTGACTGGACATGCTGGCGTTTCCTGTATGGGCGCAAAACAGGCAGGCCGGTCTCCGTGGGCGGAGCCGGCCCGGCAATCACTCAGAGGCCGACGTCCGGCAGCTGCGGACGGTTGGCCAGGGCCTTGGCCATGATCTGCTCGACATAGACCCGATCGCTTTCCGGCAGGGCCAGGCGCGGCGGACGGGTCAGGGCGCTGCCGCGACCGGCGATGGCTTCGCACAGCTTGATGCACTGCACAAGGTCGGCGCGGGCATCCAGGTGCAGGATCGGCATCAGCCATTCGTAGATCGGCATGGCCTCGGCGAAGCGCCCGGCCTTGGCCAGGCGGAAGATCGTCTCGCCCTCTTTGGGGAACACGTTGGACATGCCCGAGACCCAGCCCTGGGCGCCGACCGCGATGCTTTCCAGGACCACGTCGTCGAGGCCGGCGAACAGCACGAAGCGGTCGCCCACTTCATTGCGCACGTCGATGAAGCGGCGGGTGTCGCCGGAGGAGTCCTTGAAGCACACCACGTTGTCGCAGTCGGCCAGGGAAATCAGGATGTCCGGGGTGACGTCGTTTTTGTAGATCGGCGGGTTGTTGTAGACCATCAGCGGCACGTCGGTGTGCTTGGCCACGTAACGGTAGTGCTCGGCGGTCTCGAACGGCTTGGAGCCATAGACCAGCGCCGGCATCAGCATCACCCCGTCGACGCCGACCTGGCGCACCGCATTGGCCACCTTGGCGGCCTGCACGCTGGTGAACTCGGCCACGCCGCAGATCACCGGAACCCGGCCGCGCGAGGCATCGACGGCGACTTCGGTGACGGCGATTTTCTCTTCGGCGCTCAGCGAGGTGTTCTCGCCCACCGAACCACACACCACCAGGCCCGAGACGCCGTCGCGGATCACGTTGGAAATGACCTCGTGGGTCTTTTCCAGGTTGATCGAGAAGTCATCGTTGAATTGAGTGGTGACCGCAGGGAAGACGCCGCTCCAGTTTACGTACTTGCTCATGGTGTTCTCCGGTTGTTTATTGTATTTCGTATGCGATATTTGAAGTGCTTGGCGTGGACCAGTGTTTTTTCACTTCGTTTACCGATCGGTTTTCAAGGGCGTTTGCAAATCAACGGCTTAGCGTTCAGGCGCCGGGCCAGGTGTCCGACAACCGGTAGCCTTGTGGCCAGGGGTCGCTGGGGTCGAGCAGCAATTGATGGGTGCCGGTGATCCAGGCGCGGCCGGAAATGCACGGGTAGATGGCCGGGCGCCCGGCGATTTCGGTCAGTGATTCGATGCGGCAGTCGAAGCGCGAGCCGATGATCGAGCGGCCAATGAACCGCTCGCCGACTTTCATCAGGCCTTTGGCCTGCAACACCGCCATGCGCGCTGAACAGCCGGTGCCGCAAGGCGAGCGATCGATCTTGCCGGGGCGGATCACCACCGCGTTGGCGCCGCTGGCAACACCGTCCTCATACTCGATGGGCGCGGCGATCTGGCAGAAGGAAATGTGCGCCCAGTCCGGATTCAGCGGGTGGCTGAAACCCAGTTGCTGGTTGGCGGCCCGGGTGATCTTCAGGCCGACCTCGACGATATCTTTGGCTTCGTCCGGGCGGATGGCAAAGCCCAGTTGCCGGGCATCGGCAATCACGAAGCTGTCGCCGCCGTAGGCCGTGTCGACCTGCAGCGAGCCCAGACCTTCGACCTCGATCCAGGCGTCGAGGCGGTCGGCAAAGGACGGCACGTTCTTCACTTCCACCCGTTCGACCTTGCCGTCCCGGCATTGGGCGACCGCTTCGATCAGGCCGCCCGGGGCTTCGAGCACCAGGTGCGTCTCGGGCTCGGTCATCGGCAGGATGCCGCTGTCGAGCAGCACGGTCGACACGCACAGCGAGTTGGAGCCGGACATCGGCGGAGTGTCGGCCGGCTCCATGATGATCCAGGCCATTTGCGCCCGCGGGTCCTTGGGCGGCACCAGCAGGTTGACGTGGCGGAACACGCCGCCGCGTGGCTCGTTGAGGACGAAGTTGCGCAGGGTCTGGTCGCGGGCGATCCAGCGCGACTGCTCCCAGACCGTGGCGCCGGGAGGCGGGGCGACGCCGCCGACGATGACGTCGCCGACTTCACCTTCGGCGTGGCAGTTGACGATGTGGATGATTTTCGATGAGCGCATTCGCAGGACTCCTTGTGTTGTTAGGGAGGGCCTCATCGCGGGGCAAGCCCGCTCCCACAGGGATAGTGGTGTGGGAGCGGGCTTGAGCCGCGATGCTTCTATTTCACTGACTTCAAGAACGCCGCCGTCTCCGGCTGTAACGGATTGCCGATCACCTGGTCGGGCGAGCCGATCTCGTGCACCAGGCCGTTACGGAAGAACGCCACGCGGTCCGACACATCGCGGGCAAAACGGATCTCGTGGGTCACCAGCACCATGGTCATGCCGTCCTCGGCGAGCATGCGCATGGTGTCGAGCACCTCGCCGACCAGTTGCGGGTCGAGTGCCGAGGTGGCCTCGTCGAACAGCATGTAGTCCGGCGACATCGCCAGCGCCCGGGCAATCGCCATGCGTTGCTGCTGGCCGCCCGAGAGCTTGCCGGGGAAGGTCTTGAGCTTGTCGCCCAGGCCGACGTGGGTCAGCTGCTTGACGGCCAGCGCCTCGGCGTCGTGCTTGTCTTTGCCAAGCACTTTGCGCGGCGCGAGCATGACGTTTTCCAGCACGGTCAGGTGCGGGAAGGCGTTCCACTGCTGGAAGACGATGCCGATCTTCTGGCGCAGGCGGTTGAGGTCGGTGGCGCGGTGGTGGACCTCGACGCCGTCGACGCGGATGTTGCCTTTCTGGATCGGCTCCAGGCCGTTGATGCACATCAGCAAGGTCGACTTGCCCGAGCCCGAGCCGCCGATGATCGATACCACTTCGCCCTTGTTCACGGTCAGGCTTACGCCCTTGACCACTTCCAGGTCGCCGAAGGATTTGTGTACGTTCTCGATCTCAATCATTTTCCTGCCACCTTCTTTCCAGACGGGCGCCCAGGCGGGCAACCACCAGGCTCATGACGTAGTAGATGAGGCCTGCGATGCACAGCACCAGCAGGGGTTCCTGAATCCGCGTAACGATGGTTTGCGAAGCGCGCAGCAATTCGACGATGCCGATCCACATCACCAGCGCCGTGTCTTTCATCACCCCCAGGACCAGGTTCAGCCAGCCGGGAAACGCCACCCGGGTGGCCATTGGCAAGACGATCCAGCGCAGGTCCTGCAGGTAGCTCATGCCCAGTGAGCGGCTGGCCCGACGCACGCTCAGCGACACCGCCAGCACGCCGCCGCGGACGATCTCGGTGAAGTACGCGGCGGTGTAGACGCCGAGCACGATGCAGCCGACGCTGAAGGCGCTGATGTCGAGGCCGACGATGCTCTTGAACGAGTTGAACAGCACGAACTGGATCAGCAGCGGCACGCTGCGAAACACATCCAGCACCCACGCCAGTGGCAGGCTCAGCCGTGGCCACAGGGCCCGGGCCAGGCCGAACAGCAAGCCGGCAAAGGTCCCCAGCAAAATCGCCCAGAAGGTCAGCTGCAAGGTGATGCGCGCGCCGTCGAGCAGGAACACAAAGTCGTTCCAGGTAAAACCGGTGGAAAACATGCCGAGCTCCTCAGTAACGGAACAGCCGCCAGGCCATCAGCCGGGCCAGCGCGACGATCGCCTTGGCAATCAGGTAGTACAGCGCCGCCGCCAGGGCGAAGTATTCGAAGGTGCGGAAGGTCTTGACGTTGTAGTCCTGGGTCACGCCGGTGAGGTCGTTGTTCAGGCCGACGATCACCCCCAGCGAGGTCATCAGCACCGCCCAGACCATCTGGTTGGTCAGCGGGTAGAACACCACCCGCAGCAGCTGCGGGATGACGATCATCCGGTAGGTCTGGAAAGCGCTCATGCCCAGCGAACGCGCCGCACGCACTTGCGTGGTCGGCACGGCCTTGAGGCCGCCGCGAAAGTTCTCCGCCAGGTACCCCGCGTTGTTGAAGGTGATGCCCGCCAGCAGGGCGATCCACGAGCTGACGTGCAGGCCCAGCGAGCCGAGGCCGAAGTACAGGATGTAGATCTGGAACAGCGACGGCGTGTTGCGCGCAATCGACACCCAGCCGTTGGCAAAACCGCGCAGCAGCGGTTGCTTGCCTTCGCGCATGACGGTCAGGGCCAGGGCGATCAGCACCCCGAAGATCATCGACAGGGCGGCGGTCTCGAAGGTCACCCAGGCGCCGGCGAGCATGTCGGGCAGCGCGCGCAACGCCGAGCGCCACTGGAAGGTGTAGTCAAAGTCAAACATGCGCGCGGCCCTCCTGGCTCTGGGCCCCTTGCAACCAGGCCGGCAAGCGACCGCTGGCCTGGCCGCTGCAGGCCGACGCGACGCACTCGGCGAGGCTGGCGAAATGCACCGGGCGGCCGGCCAGGCCCGGCCCGTAGTGGGCATATTTGCCCGAGTTGGTCATCAGCGTACGCGCCGTTGGCGGGATCACCGGCTCACCCAGCATGCACCAGCAGGTGTCGGTCACCAGGGTCACGCCGAAGCGCTCAAGCTCGGCGATGTACCCGGCGGCGCGGGCCTGTTCGAGCACTGTGCGACCGCAGGTGATGGCCACGACCACCTCCGGGTGTTTGTGCCGGCCCTGGCACAGCTGTGCAAGCGCGGCGAACTCGCTGAAGGAAAAATGCGGGTTGCCCAGCGACACCACATCCACCTGCGACTCGCGGGCACTGTTGAGCGCGTGCCAGCTGTGCAGCAGGTCCGCCAGTTGGATGCGCTCGCTGGGCAGGTTGGCGCCAGGTTCGAGGACCTGCGCCGGCTCCAGCGCTTCGGGGGTGACCCCGGCGATATGAAACAGCGGCGCCGCCGAGGTGGTGGCAAAGGCGGCGCCGAACGCCTTGAGGTCGTCCAGGCTCGGCTGCGCCTGTTCCAGCCCGTAAATCAGCGGAATTCGCGAGCCTGCCAGGGCGCCGATATGGTAGCCGAGCAGCGGGTAGAAGCTGTCATCCAGTGCCGCCAGCGCCGGCACCTGCACCAACAACTGCGCCTTGCGCTGGCTGTCCAGGTGACAGCCGATGCGCGGCGCGCGGCCGGTCAGGGCGATGCAGATATCCAGGTAGTCGGGGTACTTGAGGGTGCGCGCGCCGAGCACGCTGTTGGCGTAGACCACGGCGTTGGATTCGGCCCAGACGATCTGTTCGCCCTGACTCGGCGCGCTGTCGAGCAGGTACGGCGCGCAGGTGAAGCTCATCTGCGCACCCATGGCCATGTAAGCATCGCCCAGGGCGCTGGCCGGCTCGCCCAGCGCCGGGTCGATGCCCAGCTCGCGCCAGCGGCGCTGATCGACCGAGATGGCATTGAGGGTGGTCGGCACCCGCACCTTTGCGCCCCAGCGCACCAGCTGTTCGGCAAAGCCGAGGCTGGCGGGGCCGGTGTAGATGCAGCCGTCGATGTGCGCCTGGGTGACGTCCAGCAACTGCTCGGCGCCTTGCAGCTCGGCCATGCGCAAAACGATCTGCATCGCCATTTGCGCCGCCTTGCCGTGCGTGCCGTCGAGCAGCGCCTGGTCCTGGGATTGCAGCTTCAAGCGGGTGCTGAAAGACTCGGCGCTGTGGTCATACGGCGCGGCCTGCCAGTGATCGGCCGGGGCCTGGGGATACAGGCTCAGGCAATCGCCTTCGACCCTTGCCCAGCCTGCACCGGGCAAACTGGCGAAGGCCTGCTTGCCGATGCACAGCACCGGCAGGGAGCGCTGGAACAGGGTCTGCGCAACCAGCACGCCGAGGGTCAGGATCTCGTCGGCCTCGGCCAGCACCAGTGCCGCCGGTGCGTGGCCGTTGCTGATCAGCTCCATCATCACGCTGCTGCCGGTGCACGAGCCGCGCCCGCTGGGGATCGCCAGCACACGCCCGGCGATGCACTGGCCACTCAGTGGATGATGACGGTCGATGACTTCGCCGCTGGCGGCGTCGACCCCGCCCCAGAAGCTCAGCCCGGTATCGGCGAACAGCAAGGGGCCCTGGGCCGCGCCCGCGACCAGGCTGCGCCCGGCCTGGGGGATCGGTGTGCTGGTCATGCTGCCCACCTCAGTAGTAGACCTGTGGCACGGTCAGGTCGGTCGGGGCGATTTCGGTGCCGACCCACTTGGTGAACAGCTCCTTGTAGCGCCCGGTGCGCACCTGCTGGTTGACGAACAGGTCGAGGTAGCGCAGCAGGCCATACTCGTTGCGCTTGGCGCCCAGCGACACGTAATCGATCACGTAAGGGGCATTGCCGGCGACCTTGAGGTTCTTGTACTTGCCGGACTTGAGGGTGGCGGCGGCGACGGTGTTGGTGACCACGGTGGCGTCGATGTGCCCCTGGGCGACCGCCAGCAGGGTGTCGTTCTGCGACTGGTAGGCCCGGAAGGTGCCGCTGCCCCAACTCTTTACGTCTTTTTCCAGGGCAATGGCTTCATAGGTGCCGCTGGTGTTGCCCAGCGCCTTGCCCTTGAGGTCGTCGAAGCTGTTGATGCCGGTGTTGTCGCGGGTCAGCACGACCATCTGGAAGGCAAAGTAGGGCACGGTCAGGCCGACGGTCTTGGCCCGTTCGAGGGTGTCGGAGGTGGACGCGACGATCACGTCGGCACGGCCCGAAACCAGCGCCGGAATGCGGTCGGGAAAGGGCGTTTCGACCACTTCCGGCTCAACCCCGAGCACCTTGGCCAGGTCGCTGCAGTAGTCGACGTCGAAGCCGGCGGGCTTATTGCCCTCATCGCGAAAACCCATCGGTGGGAAGTCCAGGGTCACGGCGCAGCGCAGCTTGCCGGAGCCGATGATGTCATCGAGCTTGTCAGCCTGGGCGTTGGCGATAAAGGTGGTACTGAGAACAGCGCTGAGGGCTACGGCAAATGTGCGGTTTTTCATAGAGGCCTCGGGTTGGGAGCGTGCTGTTAAATATCGTATTGGTAATTTCGTATACGATATTTTCTAGTGCAATGGCCGTGCCTGTTTTGTCGCCGATGTAGGAATAATCTTTCGGCCCGTGGGCTAGGGCGCTCGAAGCAAACAAGGGCAGTTGGGGTGCTGCAGCAGGGGAGCGGGGCAGGTGTTACATATCGGAGCACTGCCTGTGCGCAGCGCCCGATAAAGGAACACTTAGCGCTGGCTGTCGCGGTACTGGCTCGGTGAAAGCCCGGTGAGGGCGCGAAACTGCCGGCTGAAGGCGCTGTGATCGGTGTAACCGCAGCGCAGGGCGATCTCGGTGATCGGCAGGTCGAGCTCCTGCAGCAGGCGCGAGGCTTCTTCGAGGCGCGCCTTGTGAATCATCTGTCGCGGCGTGAGCTGGAAGATGCGCTTGCAGTGGCGCTCCAGCTGCGCCACCGACAGCCCGGCGATGGCGGTCAGCTCTGCAAGGCTGATGGGGCGGGTGAAGTGGGCGCGGATATGTGCATCGACGGCAGCGAGCTTGTGGAACGCCGGGTGGTTGGACTGGGGCAGTTGCAGGTCGCGGGAAATGCCGGCGAGGCCGACGATAGTGCCCTCGGCGTCCTTGAGTGGCCGTTTGTGGGTCAGGCACCAGATCGGCTGGTTGCCGAAGTAAAGGTGCAGCTCAAGCTGGTCGGCCAGTTCCCGGCCACTGCTGAGCACGCGGCGGTCCTGCTCGGTATAGAGCGGGCCGAAGCGGGCGGGGAACACATGCTCGGCGGTAAGCCCAAGCAAGTCTTCGCGGTGCTTGCGCCCGCAGCGCCGGGCCAGGGTCTGGTTGACGAAGGCGTAGCGCGCCTCGCAATCCTTGATGAAGAACACCACGTCGTTGAGGGTGTCGAGCAGCGGTGCAATCGGCTGCAGGCTGCTGAGCAGGGTCGGCAGGTCGCAGGGCGCGAAGTGGTTGAGCGTGGCGTGCATGGCGCTGACGTTCCGGGGGCGACCGTCGGGATCATAGAGCGCCCCCGGTGTTTACCTCAAGTGTCGCTCTCAAGGTGCAGCAGGGTGTCGATGCGCGCCGGGCTGAATGGCGGGCGCGGCGCCGAGGGTTGCCAGCCGAACAGGTGGGCGGTGGCCGCACCGCACACCCGGCCCTGGCAGGCGCCCATGCCGCAACGGCTGGCCAGCTTGGCCTGGCGCCAGTCGCTGTGCCCGGCGAGGGCGGCATAGGGCACGTCTTCGCAGCGGCACACCAGGGTGTCGGCGGTTGCCAGCGACTTCAGTGCGGGGTCGAGGGCGAAGGCCGTGTTCAATGCGCGGGCAAAGGCGTGCCAGCGCGCCCGGCGGCGCCACAGCCGCTGCGCCGCCTGGCGATTGCCGGTGGCGCTAAGACCGGCAATAGCGCCTTCAACCAGAGCGCGCTCGCTGCCACCGAAACCTGTGCATTCGCCTGCCGCGTAAACGCCGGGTTGCGAAGTCGCCTGCCAGGCATCGACGGCAAGCGCCTGTTGCTCCACGGCGCAGCCCAGGGCCTGGCCCAACTGGATGTTGGGGATCAGGCCGAAGCCGCAAGCCAGCCGATCGCAGGCAATTTCAACCACCTGGCCGTGCTGGTGCAGGCGTACGCCTTCGAGCCGGTCGGTGCCCAGCGCGGCCAGCACATGGCTGGCGCTACGGTACTGGCGGTCGAACAGGCTAAACGATTGCAGCAGCTTGTGCGGCCAGCGCGGCAACTGTGCGGCAAAGCCGCTGACGGCCGCAAGCGAGGCCTGCTCGGCGATGCGCAGTACCCGCGCGCCATTGGCCTTGGCGGTGGCGGCGCTGGCCAGCAGCAAGGGGCCGCTGCCGGCGATGACGATACGCTCGTCGCGCACCGGCATCCCGCCCTTGATCAGCGCCTGCAAGCCACCGGCACCGGTCACCCCAGGCAGCGTCCAGCCAGGGAAGGGCAGCAGCAGTTCACGGGCGCCGGTACAGAGGATCAAGCGCTCGTAGTGGATTTGCCAGCCGCGCTCGGCGTTCTCCACCAGCAGGCTGTTGGGGCCGGCGTTGGCGATCACCCGCGTGCCGCTGTGCCAGTGCACATTGGCACAGGCCAGCACCTGCTCGCGCAGCCGGCGTGCCTGCTTGGGCAGCTTGGCCTGTGGCCCGTCGCGCCAGATCTGCCCGCCCGGCAGCGGGTTGTCGTCGAGCAGCACGATGCGCGCGGCCCGCGGCGCGGCGGCCAGTGCCGCAGCCAGCCCGGCGGGGCCGGCGCCAATGATCAGCAGGTTGGTGTGTTCGTTCATGCGCGGGTCTCCACCTGCATGCCGTCACGGCACAGGGTCTGGCAGGCCAGGCGCCGGCGGCCGTCGATGGTCACCCGGCACTCCTGGCAAATGCCCATGCCGCACAGCGGGGCGCGGCGCTGGCCGCTGACCGAAGTGCGCGAGCAGCCATCGCCGCCCAGGGCCAGAGCAGCAGCGACGCTGGTGCCGTCGGCCACGCGTAGCGGGCGGCCATCGAGGGTCAGGTCAGGCATGGGCGAGGGCTCCGAGAAAGCGATCTGGCAGGTAAGGGCTGGCCGCCAGCGGCGGCGTTTGGTCAAACAGATGCGCGCTCAAGAGGTCGGCGGTCGCCGGCGCCGTGGTCACGCCCAGCCCTTCATGACCGACCGCCAGCCACAGGCCATCCTGCTGCGGATGGCGGCCCACCAGCGGCAGGCCGTCGGGGCTGGCGGCGCGAAAGCCGGTCCAGGCGCGGATGCCGTTCAGATTTGCCAGGTCCGGCATGTACTCGGTTGCGCGCTTGAGCATGCGCGCCAGCATCCAGCCTTCCACGGCCGGGTCAGTGGTGCCGAACTGGCGCGAGGCACCGATGAACAGCTGGCCGGTCGGCCGAGGCTGGATATTGCAGGCAGTCGACGGCCCGCTGGCGTTGTGGGCGCTGGTCACGTAGCCCAGTTCCACCAGGGTATGGGTGACGGTGCCGGGGTAGCGATCGGTGATCAGCAGGTGGCCTTTCTTCGGCTCGATCGGCAGCTCCGGGCACAGCTGCGTGGCCTGGATGCCGTTAGCCAGCACCACGGCCTCGGCACTCAGCCACTGGCCGCTGTCGAGGCGCACACGGTTGCCCTCTACTGCGCTGACCCGCGCCCGACGCTGTTCGATCCCTGCTGTTTGCAGCATCCAGCCGGCAGTGGCCGGGGCATAGAGAATACCGTCGCCGTTGATCAGCAGACCGCCTTCGAGCCCCTCGCGCAGCGCCGGTTCGCGCTGGCGCAGGGCGTGCCCGGCGACCAATTCGCAGGCTACCCCTTGTGCTTGCAGGAGGTTGAATTTGTGTTCGGCCACGGCCATTTCTTCGGTGTTGGCCGCCAGCCACAGGGTGCCGTTGCTGCGATAGGCGCAGGTCTCGGGGAGTTGCGGGGCCAGTTCGCGCCAGCGTTGTAGCGAATACTGGCTGAGCGCAAGCTCCGCGGGATTGTCGTCGAGCACCAGCAAATGGCCCATGCCGGCGGCCGTGGCGCCGTGCAGCCCGGCATCGAGTACCAGCACTTGCAGCCCGCGCGCGGCCAGCGCCTGCGCGCAGGCGGCGCCGATGATTCCGGCGCCGATGACGATGACATCGGCCACGGCACCACGGCTCACGGGCAAATGCCCCAGGCGAACGGGTCATCCTCCTCGATGATCAGCGTGGCTTCGGCGCTAATGTGCGCGCGGCCGCGAATGGTCGGGATGATGCGTGGGCCGTCGGCCTCGAACGAGCCCTCGAAGGTGCTGCCGATCACGCTGGCCTGGCGCCAGGTCTGCCCGGGTTGCAGTTTGCCGTCGCCAGCCAGGCAGGCGAGCTTGGCGCTGGTGCCGGTGCCGCAGGGCGAGCGGTCGTAGGCTTTGCCGGGGCACAGCACGAAGTTGCGGCTGTCGGCGTCGGGGTCGTCGGCGAACAGCTCGATATGGTCAATCAGGCCGCCGTCTTCACCGCGAATGCCTTGCTCTTCCAGGGCCTGTTGCACGGCGTAGGTATAGGCCGTCAGCGCCTCGATGTTGTCCCCGGCGACCTCCAGGCCGTGGTCGGCGATCAAAAAGAACCAGTTGCCGCCCCAGGCCACATCGCCCACTACCTTGCCGATGCCGGGCACCTCCAGCGCCAGGTCCTTGCGGTAGCGGTAGGCCGGCACGTTGCGCACGCTGACCGAGCGGTCCTCGTGCAGGGTCGCCTGCACGGTGCCGACCGGGGTTTCGATGCGGTGCACGCCCGGGCCGATCCTGCCCAGGTGCGCCAGCGACACCACCAGGCCGATGGTGCCGTGGCCGCACATGCCCAGGTAGCCGGTGTTGTTGAAGAAGATCACCCCGGCGCAGGCGCTGGGGTCCACCGGCTCGCACAGCAGCGCGCCGACCAGCACATCGCTGCCGCGCGGCTCCAGCATGCAGGCGCTGCGCCATTGATCGTGCGCCTCGGCAAGGTGCTGGCGGCGCTCGGCCATGCTGGCGGTGCCCAGCTCGGGGAAGCCGTCGATGACCAGGCGGGTCGGTTCGCCGCCGGTGTGGGAGTCGATCACGGTAATGCGTTTCATGGAGGCCGCGTCCGTTCAGGGAAGTGAAGGACAGAGTGGCGTGTCATGCGGCGCGCAGGCTTGATGCCTTTATGTCGCGCCGATGACGAAATCGGCACAGTGGCGCAACCCACAGGTTTCTGTCACTTGCTCGGCGGCAGGTGCTCGAACAGGGTCTTGCAGACGCCGGCGATGTGTTCGTCGAGCAGCCTCACTGCCAGCTCGACATCCTTGGCCCGGCAGGCGTCGAGGATGTCGCGGTGTTCGTGGTCGGCGCGCTCCTTGCCTGCCGAGAGGCTCATCTGCATGCGCAGGTAGCGCTCCAGCTTGTCGTTCACCGAGCGGATCATGTTGACCAGGAACGGCCGCTGCGCCGGTTCATACAGGCAGGCGTGCAGTTCCCAGTTGAGTTCGGCCCAGCGGCCGACGTCGTTCTCGCCGACGAACTCCTGGCAGATGCGCTCGGCGCGGGCGAAGGTTTTCTCGGTCATGTTCGGGATGGCCAGGCGCAGGGCCTTGTCTTCGAGTAGCATGCGCACTTCGAACATCTGCGCCAGCTCTGGTTCGGACATGCGCGTAACCATCGCCCCGCGATTGCGCTGGAACATCACCAGGCCTTCGGCTTCCAGGCGCTTGAGCGCTTCACGCACCGGGATCTTGCTGACGTTGAACTGGCGGGCGATATCGTCCTGGCGGATTGGTTCGTCTTCGGCGAAGTGCCCGGCAATGATCGCATCGCGCAGGTGACGGGTGATGATTTCCGAAGTCGAGGGCGTGTTGCCCAGGTCCGGGGCGTTGAGGCGGGGTACGGTCACGGTGGCGTCGTCCGAAGTTATTTATGGATATGGTATACGAAACTCTCCATGCATGGCGCCAGACCTGCCCGCTGGCATGCTCAGCGGCCTATGCGGGGCTCTTTGAGGGCAAAGGGCGCGGCGATGTCGCGCAGGTTGCTGCTGTCGTTGTGTTTCAAGCGCAGGTAATCCAGCGCGACCTTGGCGGCGATGAGGCCAGCCCCCCAGGTTGGGTGGAGGCTGGCCCGACCAGGTATCAGCGCTTACTTGCGCGCTTCAAGGATCAAATTGAACGGCGTCTCGGTCGCCCGGCGAAAGTGCTTGAACCCGGCTTCCTCGAACACTGCACGCAGCCGCGCCTCGCCCGCCTGGGCGCCGAGCCCCAGGCCAACTTCCTGCGACAACGAGTTCGGCGTGCAGATAAAGGTCGAAGCGGCGTAGAACAAGCGCCCGACCGGGGTGCTGTTTTCATCCAGGGTGTCGTTGGCATAGGGCTCGACCAGCAGCACCGTGCCATCGGCTTTGAGCGACTCATAGGCATGCCGGGCGGCGCCGACCGGGTCGCCCATGTCGTGCAGGCAGTCGAAATAGCAGATCAGGTCGTAATCGGTGCCGGGGAAGTTCTTGGCGCTGGCCTGGACGAACTGCGTGCGCTCGGCCACACCGCCTTCGGCGGCGCGTTGGCTGGCGATAGCGATCGACGGGCCGTGGTAGTCAAAGCCGCTGAAGCGCGAGGCCGGGAAGGCCTGGGCCATGATCACCGTCGAGGCGCCGTGACCGCAGCCGATATCGGCGACCTTGGCCCCGGCCTGCAGTTTGTCGACCACCCCGCTCAGGCTCGGCAGCCATTCGGCCACCAGGTGGGCACGGTAGCCGGGGCGGAAGAAACGTTCGGTGCCGCTGAACATGCACGGATGGTGATCGCCCCAGGCCAGGGCGCCATCGCCGCGCATGGCGGCGACCAGTTTGTCCTTGTCGTGGAACAGCGCGGCGATCACCGAGGCGCCGCCGGCGACATACACCGGCGAGTCTTCGATGGCCAGGGCCATGGCCTGTTCTTCGGGCAGGCGAAAGCGTCCGTCGCTGTGCTCCATATAGCCGGACGCGGCCTGGGCGCTCAGCCATTCGCGCAGCAGGCGGGCATTGCAGCCGGTCTTGTCGGCCAGTTGTTCGGGGGAGATGAATTGGCTGTTGGCCATGGCCCGGTATAAACCGAGTTCATCGCCGAGGATCAGGTTGGCAAGCATGGCCGCGGCACCCATGTCGGTGACCAGCTTGCCCATGAAGTCATTGAGTCTGGCTTCGTCCATTGCGTGTTCTCCTGCAAGAAGTCCAACGTCAACGGGGCTGCCGGCGAGCCGGCAACCTCGGGCCAATGTGTTGCGGGGTCAACCTTTAAGTCTAGTTCGCTTCGAAGAACGCCAGCAGTTGGGCGCTGAACGCTTCGTCCGCCTCTTCCATGACAAAGTGCCCACAGTCGGCGATGACGCTGCCGCGCAGGTTGTCGGCATGGGCCTGCAGGGTCTGCAACGGCACCTCGCCGGTAGCATGCTCGGCGCCGATGGCCAGCACTGGCATGCCCAGGCGCTTGCCGGCGCGCTGGCGGTTCTGGGCGATGGTCTGGCTGATCGAACGGTAGTAGGCCAGGCCGCCGCTCAAGCCGCCGGGCTTGCTGTAGGCCCTGATGTAAGTGTCGACGGCCACGCGGTCGACATGGTGCGCCCAACGCTCGTACATAAAGGTCAGGTAGCGGTCCTCGCGGCCGGTGATCAGGGCTTCGGGCAGATCCTGCAACTGGTTGAAGAGAAAGTGCCAGATAAAGATGTTCTGCTCGGCGCTGACGAAGATCGGCGGCGCTTCGGCCAGGCCCGGGATCACCGCTTCGCTGAGCACTAGCTGGCTGACCGCCTCGGGGTAATCGCTGGCCAGCGCGTAGCCGACCCACATGCCCACATCATGCCCGGCCAGCCGGTAGCGCTGATGGCCGAGCTGGCCCATGGCGCGGTGCAGCAGGGCGGCGATGGTGCCGGTGTCATGGCCTTCGCTGGCCGGGTCGGACAGCCCGGTGCCCGGCAGGTCGACGGCAATCGCCTGGTAACCCTGGCGAGCCAGGGCGCGCATGACATGCCGCCAGGCGTACCAGGTCTGCGGCCAGCCGGGGATCAGCAGCACCGGCTGGCCGCTGCCCAGTTGCACGCAATGCAGGCGGCGGCCGGGTTCGAGGATCAGGTAGCGGTGTTCAAAGTCGGCTTCGGGGGTGATGGACATCGGTTGCACTCCAGGTGAAAGAGGGGGATTCAAGCCAGGCCCAGCAGGGTCCGGATCTGTTGCGGGTCGACCGGCGCGCCGGCGAAGTCGTCGAAGGTGCGAGTGGTGACCTGGATGATGTGCTCACGGATGAACGCCGCGCCTTCGCGGGCGCCGTCTTCCTGGTCCTTGAGGCAGCATTCCCATTCCAGGGTGGCCCAGCCGGGGAAGTCGTATTGCGCAAGCTTGGAGAAGATCGCCTTGAAATCGACCTGGCCGTCGCCCAGGGATCGGAAGCGCCCGGCGCGCTCGGTCCAGTCGCAGTAACCGCCGTAGATGCCCTGGCGACCGGTTGGGTTGAACTCGGCATCCTTGACGTGAAACATGCGGATGCGCGTGTGGTAAATGTCCAGGTAGTCGAGGTAGTTCAGTTGCTGCAGGACGAAGTGGCTGGGGTCGAACAGCAGGTTGCAGCGCGGGTGGTTATCCACCAGGTCGAGGAAGCGCTCGAAGCTGCTGCCGTCGTGCAGGTCTTCGCTGGGGTGAATCTCATAGCAGAGGTTGATGCCGTGGTCTTCGCAGGCATCGAGGATGGGCCGCCAGCGCCGCGCCAGCTCTTCGAAGGCCGCCTCGATCAGGCCCGCCGGGCGCTGCGGAAACGGGAACAGGTAAGGCCAGGCCAGTGAGCCTGAGAAAGTCCCCATGTCGGTCAGGCCCAGGCGTTGCGAGGCCTTGATTGCCAGCTGCAGTTGTTCCAGCGCCCAGGCGGTGCGCGCCTGGGGTTTGCCGTGCAGCGCGGGCGGGGCGAAGTTGTCGCACAGGGCGTCGTAGGCCGGGTGAACCGCTACCAACTGGCCGAGCAGATGGGTGCTCAGCTCGCTGACCTCAAGGCCGTGTTCGGCAAGCATGCCGCGCAGCTCATCACAATAAGTCTGGCTGTGTGCGGCCAGTTCCAGGTCGAACAGACGCCGGTCCCAGGCCGGCACCTGCAAGGCCTTGAAACCATGGCCGGCAGCCCAGCGGGCGATCTCGGGCAGGCTGTTGAAAGGGGCTTGTTCGGCACTGAACTGGGCCAGGTGCAGGCTAGGACCTTTGAGGGTACGCATGATGACTTCCTATTATTTGTCGATCGACAAACAATAGGGCGACAACGCGCTTGCGTCAACTGTCTTGCAGGGTAAAATCCGCCCCATCTGATTTGATGGACACACAACCCATGGCCGGACGTCCCCGGGAATTCGATCGCGACCAGGCCCTGCACAAGGCCCTGGCGACCTTCTGGCAATACGGTTACGAAGGCACGTCAATGGCCTTGCTGGTCAGTGCCCTGGGCATTGCCTCGGCGCGCATCTACGCCGCCTTCGGCAGCAAGGAGCAGCTGTTTCGCGAGGTGGTGGCGCTGTACCTGGCCGAGCAGGGCGGCTTTGCCGAGCGGGTCATCAACCGTGAGCTGGCGGTGGGCCAGGCCGTGGAGCAGATCCTCCTCGAGGCCATTGCCACCTACACCGCAGCGGACGGCCCGCGCGGTTGCCTGGCGGTGTCATCGACCGCCAGCGGCGGCCCGGATATCAGCGGCGTACTGGACTGGATGAGCGAGCTGCGCCGCCAGCGTACCCAGTCGATCATCGACCTGCTGCAACAGGCCCATGGCCGTGGCGAACTCAAGGCCGAGGCCGACCCGCAGGCGCTGGGCGACCTGTTTGCCACCTTGCTGCACGGTATTGCCATCCAGGCCCGCGACGGCATTGCCCCGGCGCGCCTGCAGGCGATGATCAAACCGGCGTTGTGCGCTTTGCACGCCGCCCTGGCCTGATCAGCGCGCCTGGCCCGAGGCCCGCTCGCGCAGGGCCTTGCTGACCTTTGCCTGGATCTCGTAGGCCGGCGCTTCGACGGCGTCGAAGTCGCGCGAGTAGCGCCGGGCGAACTCTTCCACGCCCCATTGCTGGTACTGCTGCACGTGGTGCAGTTCGTGGGCCCAGAGGGCGACGTTGTTTTCGGCGTCGGCCTGGTTGCGAAAAACGATGATGTCGATCAGGGTCACGGCGTTGACGTCGGGGTTCTGCAGCAGGGCGTTGGCGCTGTCCAGGGCTTGTTGGTCGCCGACCTTGTAGCGCGCCGCGTCGAGCACCTGGAAGTCATAGAACGGTTCGAGCTGGGCGCGGATGTGCAGGGGGATCGGCAGCAGCGTGCCGGCCGCAGCGGTGTTGCGCGCCTGCTGCAAGGCCAGGGCCAGGGAACTGCTGGCCACCCGGCCGAGGTCGTCGAGCACGGTGCCGGCCTGGCCGGGGTCGATGGGCGAACAGATGCAACTGCCCAGGCAGATTTCGTACTGGCCGGCCGGGCAGGCGGCGAGGGCGGTGAGCGGGGCGCTCAGGGCAAGGCTCAGCAGCAACGACTCAAGGCGCTTCATGCAGGGCCCCGGCAATGAAATCGCGGGAGGCCTTGAGCACCTCTTCCTGAATCGGCTCGCTGGCGAGCATGCGCGCAAGCACCAGCGCGCCCACGCACTGGCTGATCAGCGCCCAGGCCAGGGCCGGGTCTTCGAGGGTTTGCGCCCAGGCTTGCTGGAGCTGGCACAGCCAGTGTTCGGCTTCCGCGCGCACCGGCTGCTCGGCGCGGGCGATTTCCGCGCCCAGGGTCGGGATCGCGCAGCCGCCTTCGACATTGTGCAGGTGGGCCATGCTCAGGTACTGCTCCAGGCAGCGCTCGAGCCGCGCGCGGTTCATCGGCTGCTGGGCGATGGGGCTGTGCGACAGCTCGCGGCGCACCACCTCGGTGAACAGCTCGTCCTTGGACGGGAAGTGGTTGTAGAAGGCGCCGCCGGTCAGGCCGATGGCCTTCATCAGCCCGGCCACGCCAGTGGCTGCAAAGCCGCCGCGCTTGGCCAGGGCGCCGCTGCTTTGCAGCAGTTTCTGCCGGGTTTGTTCTTTGTGAGTGGTGGAATAACGCACGCCGGTAGGCTCCACAGGGCTGGCTTGACGAAGCCTGAATCATAGCATAGCGTTCGTTTACTAAATGATCGTTTACCAATGGAGGCGAGACATGACCCAAGGCAAGAAGGTGGTACTGGTGGTAGGGGCCGGTGATGCAACCGGCGGCGCGATTGCCCGGCGTTTTGCCCGCGAGGGTTATGTCGCCTGCGTGACCCGGCGCAGCGCCGACAAGCTGCAGCCGCTGGTGGACGAGATCCGCGCCGCCGGTGGCGAGGCCTACGGTTTTGCCTCGGATGCGCGCAAGGAAGAGGAGGTGGCGGCGCTGGTCGAAGAGATCGAAAGCAGCGTCGGTCCGATCGAAGCCTTTGTCTTCAACATCGGCGCCAACGTGCCCTGCAGCATTCTCGAAGAGACCGCGCGCAAGTACTTCAAGATCTGGGAAATGGCCTGTTTCGCAGGCTTTCTCAGCGGCCAGGCGGTGGCGCGGCGCATGGTGACCCGCGAGCGTGGGACTATCCTGTTTACCGGTGCCACTGCAGGCTTGCGCGGCGCAGCCGGATTTGCCGCGTTTGCCGGCGCCAAGCACGGCATTCGCGCCCTGGCCCAGAGCATGGCCCGCGAACTTGGGCCGCGCAATATTCATGTCGCCCATGTGGTGGTGGACGGTGCCATCGATACCGCGTTCATCCGCGACAGCTTCCCCGAGCGCTATGCGCTCAAGGACCAGGACGGCATTCTCGACCCGCAACATATCGCCGACAGCTACTGGTTTCTGCACAGCCAGCCGCGCGACGCCTGGACCTTCGAGCTTGACCTGCGGCCGTGGATGGAGCGCTGGTAAGCCTTTGACAACAGCCTGCGCAACAACAAAAAAGGACCTGCTGCAGATGAGCAAAACCGTAGAATTCTTCTTTGACCTGGGCAGCCCGGCCAGCTACCTGGCCTGGACCCAGTTGCCGAAACTCTGCGCCGGGCACGATGCGCATCTGGTGTACCGGCCGATGTTGCTGGGCGGGGTATTCCAGGCCACCGGCAACGCCTCGCCGGCGATGGTGCCGGCCAAGGCCCGGCATGTGTTCGTTGATTTTCAGCGCTACGCCAAACGCTACGGCGTGACCCTGGCCTTGCCGCCGGGTTTCCCGATCAACACCCTGGGCCTGATGCGCGGCACGGTGGCTGTGCAGCGCTACCAGCCAGAGCGTTTCGAGGCCTACCTGAACGCGATGTTCACGGCCCTGTGGGTACGCCAGCGCAATCTTGCTGACCTGCAGGTGCTGGCGACAGTGCTGCAGGAGGCCGGTTTCGACCCCGAGCAATACCAGGCCTGGAGCGCCGAGCCCGAGGTCAAGGCCGCACTCAAGGACGCTACCGAGGAAGCGGTGCGCCGTGGCGTGTTCGGTGCGCCAAGCTGCTTTGTCGGCGAGCAGATGTTCTTCGGCCAGGACCGCCTGGAGTTCGTCGTCGAAGCGCTGGCCGAGCAGGACAGTCAAGTGTAGTGGCATTATTTTCACTAACTGTATGGTCGAGGCGGATCAGGACTCCGTTAGTGTCAGGGCAGCCCAATAAAAATACTGGATGCCTGCCATGCTCGGCTCACTGGACCTGATCACTGCCTTCGTGCTGTTCGCCTTTGTCTCCTCGATCACCCCGGGGCCCAACAACACCATGTTGCTGGCCTCCGGGGTGAACTTCGGCGTGCGCCGTTCGATTCCTCACGCGCTGGGCATCAGTGTCGGCTTCATGGTCATGGTATTGGCGGTGGGTTTTGGCCTGGGCGAGGTGTTCAAAGCCTACCCGCCGATCTACACCGTGCTGCGCTACGTGGGCGCCGCCTACCTGTTGTACCTGGCCTACAAGATCGCTACCTCCGGGCCGCTGTCGGTCAGCGACTCGTCGAGCCGCAAGCCCCTGGGCTTCTGGGGCGCGGCAGCCTTTCAGTGGGTCAACCCGAAAGCCTGGGTGATGGCCGTGGGCGCGATCACCACCTACACCCCGGCCCAGGGCTACGTCACCAACGTCATCGTCATTGCCGCGGTGTTCGCTCTGGTCAACCTGCCCAGTGTCTGCGTCTGGGTGATGTTCGGCAGCGCCTTGCGCACGGTGTTGCAGAACCCGCGCTGGCTGATGCTGTTCAATCTGCTGATGGCGGCGCTGCTGGTGATATCCCTGTACCCCCTGCTGTTTGTAGAATCGGGTTTTTCCTGACGTGAGTGCGCTGGCACATGCAGTTGATTCCCTGGTCCCATGACACAAGTGCTGGCTTCACCCTGCGCGGCTGGCGCTCCCCAGCCAGTGGCAAGCCGCTGCTGCATTTTTTGCACGGCAACGGCTTTTGCTGCCTGGCGTACCAGCCGTTGCTGGCGCGCCTGGCCGAGCAGTTCGACCTGTGGCTGTGCGATGTCCAGGGCCATGGCGACAGCGACCATGGCGGCCCGTTCGCCGGCTGGAACCGCACGGCCGAACTTGCCATCGAAGCCTTCGAGGCCGGCCGTGGCGAGTACGGCGATGTACCACGCTTTGCCGTCGGCCACAGTTTTGGCGGGGTGCTCACCGGCCTGATGCTGGCGCAGCAGCCGCAGCTGTTCCAGCGCGCGGTGCTGCTCGACCCGGTGCTGTTCACCCAAGCGATGATGGGCATCATGGGCGCGGCGGCGCTGGTCGGCCTGCACCGTCGCCATGCCCTGGCGCGCAAGGCTGCCACCCGTCGCAGCCACTGGCCTGACCGCACGGCGGCGCGGGCATCGCTGGAAGGGCGGGGGATCTTCAAGGGCTGGAGCGAGCCGGCGTTGCAGTCCTATATCGAACACGCCATTGGCGATTGCGGCGAAGGCGTGGTGCTCAAGTGCCGCCCTAGCCGTGAAGTGGAAATCTTCAGCTCCTTCCCCCGGCGCATGTGGGCGTCGCTGGCTCAGGTCAGTACCCCGAGCCTGGTGCTGTATGGCCAAACCACCTATCCCTTCGTGCCGCAGTCGGTGCAGCGCTGGGCCCAGGGTAATCGCCAGGTCAGTGCAACTCAGGTGGCGGGCGGGCACTGCTTCATGCAGGAAGAACCGGCGGCGTGTAGCGAGCGGGTCGCGGCGTTCTTGCTGGGCTGAATTGGGTTTTGTCCATTTTTCGACGCAAGCTGGAGGATCGGATTTTCCGGGGCGGCTGGCAGGCGACATGAGCAAGGGGCGTGAGCGGGGACGGGGATGGCAAAATAAGGGGAGCATGGAAACAATATCCTTGGATGTCACAAATTCTTGATATTGCACTCTGAAGTTTTTTGTGGACTTGAATACTCTGAGTCCATTGTTCTTTCGCAGAGTAGTTGTCATGTTCCCGGCCATCTTTCCTCACCATCCTTTTCTAACTAAACGCTACCAATACTCGCAGACGGTCATTCAAAGGATTCGAAGGCACATGGAAGCGGCAGTGCCTCATGCCTCCCTGAGTATCGTTGCCGTGGGTTCATTTGGGCGCGGCGAATTGTCAGACGTCTCGGACCTGGACTTTTTCCTGTTGCATGAGGGTGATACCGACGAGGCAAAACTCAACGGCTTGCTCCAACGGCTGCAGAGGGAAGTAACGCCGTATACCGCAGCGAGTGAAAACGACCCGGAAAAATACAGCCAGGCTGCAGTGTGCAGTTATGATCAAATCAGCCTGGAGGCCAATGGCAAGCAGGATAGTTACACTGCCCTGACCCGCAGAATGCTGCTGTTACTGGAAGGACGTCCGCTGTGTGGCGAACTGTTTTTTCACCAGTGTCGACAACAGCTGTTGCGTCATTATATAAAACCTGGCGACAGTGCTAATGGTCTGGCCCGCTACTTGCTCAATGATATCGTCCGTTACTATCGAACCCTGATGGCCAAC
Source organism: Pseudomonas sp. B21-009 (assembly GCF_024749345.1). Taxonomy (NCBI): domain Bacteria; kingdom Pseudomonadati; phylum Pseudomonadota; class Gammaproteobacteria; order Pseudomonadales; family Pseudomonadaceae; genus Pseudomonas; species Pseudomonas sp. B21-009. The sequence goes on from NZ_CP087199.1 coordinate 2,441,515, forward strand.
TTCGAACATCAGGTTACCGTGCTCGGCAAACCGTGGGGCTTACGCAACATAAAATTGCATTTTTCGCGTAAATTGCTTTTTATTGGTGGTGTTGTCCTCGTCGCCCAAACCAGCCATTTACCCTCGCAAGAAAAGGTGGCCCGGATAGAGCACCTGCTCCACTTGACGCCATTGCAGCGCCTGCAAAGCATTGGGCAGGACAACCCCTCTACGGTGTTTCTTCTCAACCATTACCAACACTTCTTGTCGACTATCTCCAGCGCACGTAACCGCCAGTTACTCGACCAGGTCAATCGCAGCAATTGCCAGCAATCGTCGCTTTATCTTCAGTTGCGTGAATTAGGTGAGGTTTTTTCGCTTGAACTGGAGCGTTGGATACGTCATCAGTATCCAGCCCATCCGATCCACCACGCGTTACTGTTTTGATGACTTGCCACGCCACTCAGGCGATATCACTGGCCTCGAACTCCGCCGCGAGAAAGTCCAGCAGGCTGCGCACCGACGGCAGCAAGCCGCGCCGCGAGGCGAACACCGCGTGCACCACGCCGCACTCCGGTGCCCAGTTCGGCGTGGCTTGCAGCAGGCGGCCGGCGTCGAGTTCTTCGCGGATCACCACCAGCGGCAAGTGCACCACGCCGACACCCGCCACCGCCGCCTGGCGCAGTACCACCAGGTCGTCGGTGACCAGCCGCGGGCTGTGCCGCAGGCTGGCGCGGACGCCGTCGGGACCGAGCAGGTGCCAGTGGTAATCGCGCTGCGGGTAGCCCCAGTGCAGGCTCGGCAGGGCGCTCAGGTCGGCGGGCACCGGGCGCGGGGGCAGGCGTTCGAGCAAGGCGGGCGCCGCCACCAGGTACTGGGTGCTGCGCGCCAGTACCTTCATCACCAGATCGCTGCTTTCCAAAGGCGGGACGCGCACGCGCAAGGCAATGTCGATGCCTTCCTGGATCAGGTCGACCTGGCGGTTGGTGCTTTCGATATGCAGCTGCACCAGCGGGCACTGGACCATGAAGCGGGTAAGCATGGCCCCCACCCAGAAATCCAGCAACGCCGTCGGGCAACTCAGGCGCACGATGCCCTGGGGCTCGGCGCGGTTGCGCTCGATCAATTCGGCGGCGCCTTCGGCCTCCACCAGCATGGCCACACAGTGGCGGTAGTAAGCCTGGCCGATTTCAGTCACCGAAAAATGCCGGGTCGAACGCTGGATCAGGCGCACCCCCAGGCGTTCTTCCAGCCCGGCAATACGCCGGCTGAGCTTGGACTTGGGCATGTCCAGGGCGCGGCCGGCCGGGGCAAAGCCGCCGTGATCGACAACCTGGGCAAAGTAGTAAAGGTCGTTGAGGTCTTCCACCAGTGTTCTCCATATGGAACGCTGAAGGCAGTTTAACCGATCTACCGCCGATGTCGTTGCGCTCGTATGGTTATAGCCATGCACGAGAGGAGGCATTTGATGAAAAAGATCCAAGGCGTCTACAGCAGCCCGAACCCCCACTGGGTAGGTGATGGCTTCCCGGTTCGTAGCCTGTTTACCTACGACAACCTGGCCCAGCACATCAGCCCGTTCCTGCTGCTGGACTATGCCGGCCCCCACGACTTCACCCCGACCACGGCGCGTCGCGGCGTCGGCCAGCATCCCCATCGCGGTTTCGAAACCGTGACCATCGTCTACCAGGGCGAACTGGAGCACCGCGACTCCACTGGCGCCGGCGGCCTGATCGGCCCGGGCGATGTGCAGTGGATGACCGCCGCCGGCGGCATTCTCCATGAAGAGTTCCACTCGCCGGCGTTCGCTGCCAAGGGCGGCACCCTGGAAATGGTCCAGCTGTGGGTCAACCTGCCAGCCAGGGACAAATCGGCGCCGGCCGGTTACCAGACCCTGCTCAGCAACGACATCCCGCTGGTGCCACTGGGCAACGGCGCCGGCACCTTGCGGGTGATTGCCGGCGCGTTTCGCGGCCATCAGGGCCCGGCGCAGACTTTCTCGGCCATGGATGTCTGGGACCTGCAGCTCAAGGCCGGCGCACCCGTGCGCCTGCCCAGCGCCGCCGGGCGCAGCACCGCGCTGGTGGTGTTGCGCGGCCAGTTGCTGGTCAACGGCGAGCGCCAGGTTGGCGCCGCGCAACTGGTGCTGTTTGACCGCGCCGGTGACGAGCTGCTGCTTGAAGCGCAAAGCGATGTGTCGGTGTTGCTGCTCAGTGGCGAGCCGCTGGATGAGCCGATCGTTGGCTACGGCCCGTTCGTGATGAACAGCGAGGCCGAAATCGCCGAGGCCTTTGACGATTTTCGCGCCGGGCGCTTCGGCCAGATGAGCGGGCAGGCCGGTCCGCGCCACCACAACTAGTCTCATAACCCCTGAAGGAGAATACGCCATGAGTACCTTTGCCAACGTTGCCAACTTCAACGGCCAGGTGCCGCGCATAGACCCTGAAAATGTCGCGATGCTGCTGATCGACCACCAGAGCGGCCTGTTCCAGACGGTCAAGGACATGCCCATGACCGAGCTGCGGGCCAACGCCATCACCCTGGCCAAGATTGCCAGCCTGGCGAAGATCCCGGTGATCACTACCGCTTCGGTGCCACAAGGCCCCAATGGCCCGCTGATTCCGGAAATTCACCAAGCCGCGCCGCATGCCCGCTATATCGCCCGTAAAGGTGAAATCAACGCCTGGGACAATCCCGAGTTCGTCGAGGCAGTCAAGGCTACCGGCAAGCAGCAACTGATCATCGCCGGCACCATCACCAGTGTGTGCATGGCCTTCCCGAGCATCAGCGCAGTTGCTGCAGGCTACCAGGTGTTTGCCGTGATCGACGCCAGCGGTACCTACTCGAAGATGGCTGAGGAAATCACCTTGGCGCGGGTAATGCAGGCCGGTGTGGTGCCGATGGACACCGCTGCGGTGTGCTCGGAGGTCCAGCGCAGCTGGAACCGCGAAGACGCCCAGCAATGGGCCGAGGCCTACAGCTCGGTGTTCCCGCATTACCAGCTGCTGATTGAAAGCTACCTCAAGGCGCAACAGGTAGCCCGCGACAATGAACTGCTCGATTCGCAACGCTGATCCCTCATGTCCGGTGCCTGGCACCGGCGTCTCAACGCAAGGAGTAAGACCATGACCAAGCCCTACGTCCGCCTGGACAAGAACAACGCTGCCGTCCTGTTGGTCGACCACCAGACCGGCCTGCTGTCGCTGGTGCGAGACATCGACCCGGACCGTTTCAAGAACAACGTGCTGGCCGTCGGCGACCTGGCCAAGTATTTCAAGCTGCCGACCATCCTCACCACCAGCTTCGAAACCGGCCCCAACGGCCCGCTGGTGCCCGAGCTCAAGGCGCAGTTCCCCGAGGCGCCGTACATTGCCCGCCCGGGGCAGATCAACGCCTGGGACAACGAAGACTTCGTCAAGGCGGTCAAGGCCACCGGCAAGAAGCAGCTGATCATTGCCGGTGTGGTGACCGAGGTGTGCGTGGCTTTCCCGGCGCTGTCGGCCCTGGAAGAAGGTTTTGAGGTGTTCGTGGTTACCGATGCTTCGGGCACCTTCAACGAGCTGACCCGTGACTCGGCCTGGAACCGCATGTCGCAAGCCGGCGCCCAGCTGATGACCTGGTTCGGCCTGGCCTGCGAGCTGCACCGCGACTGGCGCAACGATATCGAAGGCCTGGGCACCTTGTTCGCCAACCACATCCCCGACTACCGCAACCTGATGACCAGCTACAACACCCTCACCAACGGCAAGTAACGCCGTTCAATGATCGACGGCCGGGCGCTGGTGTGGCCCGGCCGTCGTCGTCTGACAGTCGTCGAAATCCCTGGCGTCGTTGCCGTTTCCCAGGTGATGATCGGCGCATGAATTCCACTTCCAGCCTGTCAGGCCATCGCCGCAGCATTCGGCCCGCCAGCGCCATCAGCTTCTGGCTGGCTTACCAGCCACCCTTGCACTGGCCGTCGCTGCTGGGGTTTCTTGCTGCGCGGGCGATTAGCGGGGTAGAGACGGTCGTAGCGGGGGTCTATACCCGCAGTTTTGATCTCGCTCGTGGCCAGGGCATCGTCCAGGTCGCGAAGGCGCGTGGGCACCGGCTGAAAGTCACTGTGATCGCTAGCTCTGCCGGTGCGTTGCCGGGGTTGCTGGCCAGGGTCCGGCGAGTATTTGACCTGGATGCCGAGCCGCTGAAGATCGAAGCACTGCTGCGCCGCGACCCGTTGATGGCGCAATTGATCGAACTGCGCCCGGGCCTGCGCGTGCCTCGGGGCTGGGATGGGTTCGAGCAGGCCATGCGTACAGTGCTGGGCCAGCAGATCAGCGTCGCCGGGGCGATTACCCTGGCCGGGCGCCTGGTGGCGGGGTACGGCGAGCCGCTGGCCGCGCAGCTTCAGCGTGTACCCGGCCTGACCCATGTGTTCCCCCGCGCAGAGGCTGTTGCTGACGTCGACCTCAGTGGCCTGGGCATGCCGCGCTTGCGGGCCGCGACACTCTCGACCCTGGCCCGGGCGCTGCTGCACGACCCGCAACTGCTGCGCCCTGAGCGCGACCTGGAGGCCTGGGTCCAGCGCCTGTGCCGGCTGCGCGGTATCGGCCCGTGGAGCGCGCACTACCTGGCCTTGCGCCAGATGGGCGCGGCCGATGCCTTGCCGCTGGGCGACGTGGCGCTGGTCAAGGCCCTGCGCCTGCTTGAAGGCCCCGAGGCGCAACTGGCCCAGCGCGCACCGGCCTGGAGCCCGTGGCGCGCCTATGCCGCCCAGCACCTGTGGGCGTCGTTGAGCTGACTCAGCTGGACTGGCGCCAGGTCACATCGGTAATGCCGTAGCGTTCGGCCAGTGGCTTGCTGACTTTTTTGACTTTTTCGCGGCCGTACCGGCCTATGCGACCGATACCGGCATCGCAACTTGCCCAGTGCCAGGCTTCAGCGTTGTCCATCGTCTCGGCGCGGATGATGAAGGACTTGTGATCGCCGTGAAGCTGGTAGTCGATGACGAACAGTTTTGCGTTGTTCATGGGTCTGGAATGATCCTTACAGAGCAGTGACCAAGAAAATCCCTTCAATGCCTCTAGTGAGTGCTGCGCTTGCAGAAAAATTCCATCGGATTTCAGCTCTTCAGTGGGCGCCGCTGATCGTCAGGTGCCGGGCATCCTTTTCGAACACCACCTGCTCCAGGCGATGGGCGATGCCGCAGGCCAGCGAATCGTAGGCGGGGATGACCTTTTCTTCGGTCGACAGGCAATGGAAGATGTCCAGTTTGCGCTCGGCCTGGGCAGTCTCCAGCTCGAAAATGCGTACGTAGCGCTCCAGGTCGTTGTTCAGGCTCGACAGGTATTCACGCAGGCGCGAATGGTCCACCGCGCTCTGGCTGAAGTGCCAGGTCATGGGGTGGATGAGAAAACGCGAATGCGGCGCGGCGACACGCTCGCCAGCGGCCAGGTACATGATGATGCCCATCGATTCGATGTTGCCGGCGTTGACTGCGCACAACGGCACCGGCAAGGACTTGAGAAAGCTGTACAGCGAGAAACCGAAGTTGGTGCTGCCACCGGTGGTCGACAAAAACAGCAGCAAGGAGGTGGCGCCATCGTCGACGGCCTGCAGGCAGCGGTCGCGAAAACGCTCGGTGGTGTCCTGATCGATCTGGCAATGAAAGTGGATCACCTGTTGGCTCATGGCAGTGCCTCGGGACCGACGCACGTGGCGTGCGCCGGCCTTTCGTCCTTTAGCTACGGCCGCCACCACTTGGTTTGCGGGTCTGGTCTTTGCCCATGTCGGGCTTGCGGCTCTGGTCACTTGGCTTTTGATTGCCACCGGAAGCCTGGCCACCCTTTTTCCCGGCTTCAGACGCTTTTTGCCGGTCGTTCGCGAAATTCCCGGGATTCGAAGTGTCTTTGCTAGCCATGATTCTCTTCCTCTTGTGAATGTTCGCAAGGCGTTTGCCTTACACAGGTTGGGAGGCGGTCGGCGCAGGCAAAGTTTGAAATATTTCGCCGCTGCGGGACGAACGGTCCGGGGCCGCCGTTCATCCCCGATAGCCGCGAATGCTTTGAACTTGGCGAGCCACGGGTGGCTCTTCCGAAAGACCATTGCTGCCCTGCATGGGGGAACGGCGCGGCATCAGCAATTTCAATTGGCATCGAGGGCCGACGCAGTACTAACTAAATAGTCGGGCCCTCCGACACGAGGATCGCAGCATGTCACTGATTGGAGTTTCCACGCTTGAGTTGTGCCATATGATCGAACAGGCATTGCTGCCTGAACACAGTGTGGTGTCGTGCTCCGATGGCGAGCACCTGACCATCCAGATGGGGCAGGGCGATAGCCTGGGCGACTGCCTGACCGTCACCGGCATCAAGGTGCATAGCCTGACTACCTGCCACGAACTTGCCGCCCTGGTGGCCCAAGTGCGCGAAGAGCAGCGCCTGGGGCGTAGCCAGATTCCGTTCAAGCCCCAGGCGCTTGCCTGAACCACGCCGACTGCGTCCAGTCAGCCGAGGCTGGCCGGGCGCAGGTATTCAGGGCTGAGGACGTTGAACCAGAACAGGATCATCGATACCAGGATGGTCACCAGCACCAGCAGCCCCACCGCCCAGACACTGGTCGAATACAGCAGGCCGTCTTCCTTGCGCAGGCGCAGGAAGGTCGGCAGGCCGACGTACAGCAGGAACGTCGCATAGGCCGACGCCGCACCCAGCACGATCAACGCCAGCCAGCGCCCGGGGTAGAGCCCGGCGACACCGGCGATGAAGTACGGCGTGGCGGTGTAGGCGGCAAAGCCGATGCACTGGTTGAGGCTGGGGCGGGCATCAAAGGTGCGCGACATCCAGCGAATGAACCCGCCCATGATCATCACCCCGAGCACACAACAGGCGTACAGCAGCACACCCAGTTCAGCGGCGCTGGCCACGCTCAGGCGCACCCGCTCGGTGCCGGCCAGGCTCCAGCCGATACTGGTGGTGCCGATGAACAGGCACAAGGCGGGAATCAGCGCCATCAGCAGCAGGTGCGGCAGGTAATGGCGCGGGTGCAGTTCTTCTTCCTGGCGGATTTCCATCCAGGCGTCAGCGGGGTGGGTGAAGAGTTGAACCAGATGGGTACTCATGGTGACCTCCGGGTAAACAGGGTTTAAAACACCGCTCCCTGTTCTATGGAGGTCTGGCCGGCGACGGGGTTTCATTTATTTGAACCACCCAGCCCAAGATCCGGTGTATACACCGCTGTTGTGGGAGCCGGGTTACTGCAGCTCCAGCTGCAACTGCAAGCCACCGTCATCACAGCGCCGGTGATACTGGACGATCCCGCGATAAGTACGGCCCTCCCAGACAAACGCCACGCTGTGCGAACGCTCAAGCTTGGCCGGTACCGGCGCGCGTACCTGCAGGCGCAGGCCCGGCAGGCCATTGATGTTCAATGGCGCCAGTTGCACTTCACATTCGGCGCTGTGGGCCACCGGGCCGAACAGCGTGTCCTGGACAAAGTCGATCTGCAGGCTGGTCGGGCTGGCCGGGCTGACCTTTCTCATTCCAGGGCCCTCCTTCAGTTCTTGCGGTGCGCGTTTTGCAGTTGCTTGGCCATTTGCAGGTGATGCTTGAGGGTCGGCAACGTGATCTTGGCAAAGGTGCGCAGGTCGTCCGGGTCGGAGGTCGACCGGCTCTCTTCGTCGAACAGGCGCACCGCCTGTTCATGGGCGTCGACCTGATGGATGGCATAGGCCGCATCGAACGACGCGCCGTCCTGCACCTGCAGCATCATCTTGCGCGCCTTGCTGGTCAGGGCAGCGTCGTCCGGGACGCTGAAGTCATGTTGTCTGGCCAGCTCAAGCAGGTGCTGATTGGCTTTAGTGTGATCCTTGATCATCTGCTGGGCAAACGCCTTTACCTCGGGCGAGCGGGTTTTTTCCAGGGCCAGCTGGCTGGTCTGAATTTCCGCCATGCCAGCACTGATGGCTTCGTCGACAAAGGCATTGTTGCTGGCGGCCTGGGCGCCGATGCTGAGCAGGGCGCAAAGCCCCAGGGCGAGGCGGGTGGGGCGCAGGAACGGGCTCATGAGCGGTATCTCCGTGGGTGTGAACAAACGGACGGCTGTTAGTTTTACGAAAGGCTGCCGGCGCCAGAGTTCAGCTTCAATGCTGCGCAGCAGCGGATCGGCGCAGTTGCAGCAAACCTTCACCGACCGGCGCAGTCAGACTGACAAAGGGCCCTTCAAATACCCCTGGGAGAACGTCATGGCCAGAGCTATCTGGAAAGGTGCCATCAGCTTCGGCCTGGTGCATATCCCGGTGTCGTTGAGTACTGCGATCAGCAGCGACCGGGTCGATTTCGACTGGCTCGATGAGCGCAGCATGGAACCGGTGGGCTACAAGCGGGTGAACAAAGTCACCGGCAAGGAGATCGCCCGCGAGCACATCGTCAAGGGCGTGCAATACCAGAAAGGCCAGTACGTGGTGATCAGCGAGGAGGAGATCCGCAAGGCCCGCCCCGAGGCGACCCAGACCATCGATATCTTCTCGTTCGTCGACAGCGACGAAATCCCCCTGCAGCAGTTCGACACCCCGTATTACCTGAGCCCCGACCGGCGTGGCGGCAAGGTTTATGCCTTGCTGCGCGAAACCCTCGAGAGCACCGGCAAGGTGGCCCTGGCCAAGGTGGTGCTGCACACCCAGCAGCACCTGGCGCTGCTGCGCCCGCTGGAGGACGCGATGGTGATGATCACCCTGCGCTGGCCCGAGGAAGTGCGCGGCCTCGACAGCCTGGAACTGGACGCCAGCGTGCGCGATTCGAGCATCGACAAGCGTGAGCTGCAAATGGCCAGGCGCCTGGTCGAGGACATGAGCGGGCACTGGACGCCGGAGGACTACCGCAACGACTTCAAGGACACCATCATGAGCCTGGTCGAAGAGAAGGCCAGCCAGGGCAAGATCGCTACGGTCGAGCCGCTGGAAGGCGAAGGTGAACAGAAAAGCGCCGATATCATCGACCTTACCGAGCTGCTCAAACGCAGCCTGGGCGGGCGCAAACCGGCGGCGAAGAAAGCCGCGCCAGCGGCGAAAAAGCCTGCCGGCAGCAAGCCGCGCAAGAAGGCCTGATCAGCCGGCCACGGTGGTTTCATGCAGATGGCGCCAGCGCAGGGCGCCATCGTGGCGCTCGAACACCGCGGTCGAGCGGCGCACCGAGCGATTGCCGGCGTTATCGACCTGCCATTCGCGATAACTGACCACGCAAAGGCTTGGCCCTTCGCCAATCACTTGCAGCTCATCGATGCTGATTTGCAGCCCGGCGCGCTGGCCGTGGGCGTGGGCGAACAGTTGCTGCAAGCCCTGATAATCGACGATTTGGCCGGGCAGGTTGATCATCGAGAACTGCGCGCTGAAGCGCGCCATCAAGGCGTCCAGCTCTGTGGCGTGGGCTGCGCCGGACAGCCATTGTTCGATGGCTACGTGGGCGTCGAGAACTTCCTTGAAAGCGGGATGGGTCATGGGCACATCTCAAGTAGGAGTGGTAGTAAGCCCCAGGCCGCGAGCCCCGGGCAGTTTCAGCACCAGCGGTAGCGGAATCAGGGTCAGCAGCGCGGCGAGGATGAAGGTGTGCCGGAACGCCTGGTCATCGGGCAGCAACCGGTTAAGCACGGCGCCGAGCACGGCGACGCCGAGGCAGAAGCTCAGCTGGCGGTTGAGGTTCCACAAGGCGCTGGCCTGGCCCATTTGCGCAGGCGCAATGGCCAGGAACGCCAGGCTTTGCGCGCTGCTGCTGCACAGGCTGCTGCCCATGCCGAGCAGGGCGAAGATCAGCGCCAGCCAGGCCTGGTGCCCGGCAACCGAGGGCAGGGCCAGCCATACCAGCGCGGCGCCCTGAATCAGCATCCCGGCAATCAGCAGGCGCTTGGGGCCGCTCAGGTTGAAGCGCCAGCGCCCCCAGGCGATCGCCGCCAGGGCGCCCACTGACCAGGGCAGCATCAGGGCGCCGGTGGCCGTGGCGCTGAGCCCAAGGCGCTGCTGCAGGTACAGGGCGGCCACCAGGTTGGCACCGATGAACACGCTTGGCACGCACAGGTAGATAAGCATCGCCGTGCGCAGCAGCGGTTGGCCGAGCAGGCGCAACTCCAGCATTGGCTGCGGCGCAGGCAACGGCGGGTTTGCCGGCAGCCAGGCCAGCACCAGGGCAAGGGTGATCAGGCTCAGCGGCAGCATGGCGAAGAAGATCCAGCGCCACGAGCCCTGATCGACTACCACCCCGCCCAGTGCCGGCGACAACGCCGGGACCAGCAAGGCGACCATCATCACCAGTGAGGTCAGGTGGTGGCGCTGCTCGGGCGCATACAGGCGATAAGCCATGGCCTGGCCCACCGGAATCAGCAGGCCGCCACCCAGGCCTTGCAGCAGGCGCCAGACCAGCAGGCTGTCGATCGAACCGGCGCTGCCTGCCAGCGCCGAGCCCAGGCCGAACAGCGCCAGCGACAGCATTAGCGTTTGCCGTTCACCCAGCCGCGTGGCCAGCCAGGTGCCCAGCGGGATCACCAGGGTCAGGCCAAGCATGTACAGGTTGCTGCTCCAGCTCAGTTGCGCCACCGAAGCGTGCAGTTCCTGGCCCAGGGCCGGATAAGCGGCGTTGAGGGCGAACATGTTGAGCAGGTCGAGGGTGAAACCCAGCAGGTAGACCAGGGTGACTTTCGTGCGATAGGGCATGAGTACTTCGATGGGCCGGAGAAAGGCGCAGTCTAGAAGCTTGTTAACGCTTGAATAAGGTGCGTAAACCCGGCAGATTGGTCGAATTATTTTGACAATGGCGATTGCACCGCATGGTCAGCCTCGACCGTTTCGAACTGTTTTGCGCCGTGGTCCAGGCCGGCTCCTTCACCGGCGCCGCCGAGCGCTTGCAGCAAACCCGCGCTGCGGTCAGCTTCAGCATCAAGCAACTGGAAGCTGAATTGGGCGTCACCCTGCTGACCCGCACCACCCGCCGCATCGCCTTGACCGATGCCGGCGAGCGCTTTTACCAGCGTTGCCTGTTGTTGGTCGAAGATGCCCGCATCGCCATCGACGAAGCGCGCGCCGAGCACGCCGGCCTGCAGGGCAGCTTGCGGATTACTACCACGGTTGAATACGGGCTGAAGGTGCTCGCTCCGGCGTTGCAGGCGTTCTGCCGCTTGCACCCGCAGCTGAGCGTGCGTCTGGAAACCCACACCGCTCAGGTCGACCTGGTGCGCGAGCGCTTTGATGTCGCCATCCGCCTGGGCCAGGCACACGACTGCGATTACCGTGGCGTATGCCTGGCGAGCTACCAGGTGCGCCTGGTGCTGGCGCCCGGCCTGCTGGCTGCCCACGGCGAGCAGTTGATCAACTCACCCGCGCGCCTGGCTCAGCTGCCGCAACTGGTGCACAGCCGTTTCGAGCAGAACAACCGCTGGGCGCTGGTCGACAGCAAGGCGCGCAGTTCGGAGTATGCCCCTCAGGGCACGCCATTGCTGATCGCCGACAATGCCTCGATCCTGCGTGCCTTTGCCGTGCAGGGCGCAGGCGTGGCGCTGTTGCCGGACTGGCTGGTGGCCGATGAGCTGGCCAGCGGGCAGTTGCTCGATGGGCTGCCGGGCTATGGTTTTGCGCCGCAAAGCGTGTATGCCCTGTATCCGTCCAGCCGCCACGTACCGCGCAAGGTCCGCGCCTGGATCGACTTCATCAAGGCCTGGCTGGCTACGCCCGGGCCGGATCATTCAGGTTGTTGAGAAAATCCCCGAAGCCGCCGCGCACCCGGCAGTCCTTGCGGCTGCTGGTCGACACGCTGTTGCGCGCGGTCCAGACGATATGTGCGCCGCTTTGCTGCAGGTCGTTGACCAGTTGTACATCCTCGTGCAGCGGCAATGGCTGGAACCCCCCGACCTTTTCATAGGCGCGGGCGCAGATGCCGAGGTTGGCGCCGTGTATGTGCCGGTGGCCTTCGCGGGCCTGGTAATGGGCCAGGTAGCGTTCGCGCAGCGCCGCATCCTGGTGGGCTTGCCAGGTGTCGACATGCACCGTGCCGCACACCGCATCGGCGGCAAAGGCCAACTGGCACAACAGCCAGTCGGCCGGGACGCAGCTGTCGGCATCGGTGAAGGCCAGCCAGCGTGCGCCACGCTCGAGCATCAACGCCGCACCGGCGCGGCGCGCCTGGCCGACATTGCGCGCCTGGACCTTGAGCAGCTCCACGCCATGGGCGCGGGCGACGGCCTCGCTGGCATCGCAGCAGCTGTCCAAAACCACCACAATCTGCACCTCTTCACCCAGCGCCGACACCGTACGCGCGGCACGGCCAAGGGCGCGCAGGCAGCGGCCGAGCAGTTGTTCTTCGTTATGCGCGGGGACAATCACGGCAATCATAGGCAGGGCTCGTCAAGGTCGATGGCATAAGGCTGGACGCACCAGTATTCAAGAACAAAGTCGGCCTCTTCGTGGTGCAGGCTGCGGTACAACGGCAAGCGCTCGGCCAGCAGTTCATGGACCTGGTGGCCGGTTTGCGGGCAGCCGTCGATCGGGTGCAACCAGTGGCACAGCAGCAGGGCGCCGTCAGAGGTCAGGCTGGCCGTGGCGCGCTCCAGTACTTCCAGCCACTGGCCGGGGTCCAGGTAGTAGCCGATCTCGCTGAGCACGATCAGCTCGAAGTCGCCGGCCGGCCAGTCGCCAGGCAGGCAGCCTTGCATGACCTCGGCGTTGGGCCATGGCCGCAGGCGTTCAGCGGCCAGTTGCACGGCGGTGGCGTTGAGGTCCTGGCACAAAAGGCTTTCGCAGCGCTCGGCGAGGGCGGCGCTGAGCTCGCCATTGGCGCAGGCCGGCTCGAATACGCGGCCGTAGTACTGGCGCGGCAGGCTGGCCAGCAGCAGCTCGCGCTTGCGTTTTTCGTACCAGCGGGTGCGAAACGCCCAGGGGTCGTCGCTGTGCGCGAACAGGTGCTCGAAGTAGCTGGCCGAGACGCTCATGTGAACACCAGTTCGAAGGGTTGCTGCAGGCGGGCCAGGGCCTCGCGGTCAAGCACCGGCGGGGTCTGCTCGTCGGCCTGCAACTGGCTGGTATGGGCGGCGATGGCCTGTTGCTTGAGGGCTAGCACCGCGCGGTCGAGAAACAGCTTGTGGGCGCGCTGCCAGGGCAGCCGCGGGTCGCTGGGGCGGGCCCAGTGCCAGGCCCAGATCGGCACTTCGATCAGGCGCGCACCGACGGTGTCGCAGGCACGGGCGCAAGCGCGGCCCACCGCTTCATGGTCGCAGTGGCCGTCCAGGCGCCAGGTGGTCAGCACCCGGTCGCTGGTGCGCAGGAGCTGCACCAGGCGTTCGGCCAGCCAGCGTTCATGGTTGGCCACGGCGCTGTCGGCCAGGCCCAGGCGCAGCCAGCTCAGGCGGCTCAGGTCCAGCCCGAGACGGCGCAGGGCATCGGCGCTTTCCCGTGGGCGTTGCTGGCGCAGGCGTTCGCTGGTCCAGTGGCGCGAATCGGGATGGCTGGCCTCACCGTCGCTGACCGAGACCAGCAGCAACTCGTGTTCACGGCCACGCATGCCAGCCAGCACCCCGCCGCAGCCGAGCACTTCGTCGTCCGGGTGCGGGGCGACCACCACCAGGCGCCTGCCAACAGGCACTAACTGGTCATGGGTAATTGCCGGCACCGACTGCAGGATCGCCGACGCTTGCCAGTGCGCCAGCGGTGTGCCCGGCGCCTGGATCGGGTTTTGCGGTGGTTGCAGGGTCATAGCCGCCAGCCTCCCTCGGGGGTTGCACGCACTTGCCGGCCCAGCTCGGCCAGGTCGCGCTCGGCATGGCTCTGGCGCAGGAACACCGGCAGGTCGGCGCTGAGCCGGGCGAACTGGCTGTCGCGACAGAACGGCGTCGCGCCCAGGGCCCGGCCGACGTGATCGAGCACACAGAGTGCGGCGCTCTCGACCTGCGCGCGCAGGCGCCGGACGCTCAGTTCGGCATCGCTGCCTGGATGGCCGTCGATCCACGCCGCGGTTTCGTGCAGGGCCGCCCGGGCTCCGGCAAGCGCCGCGTCGACTGCGCCCAGATGCGCCTGGGCGTGGGCGTCTTCATGGCTGCGGCAGTGTTCGAGCAAAAACTCGCCCAGGGTTTGCGCCGCGCCGTACCAGCAGGCGGCGATGCCAGCGCCACCGTGCCAGAAGCCCGGTCGCGACAGGTACTGGCCGCTACTGCCGACCAGGTGCGCCGGGCAGTCGTTGAACTCGACATCGACGCTGGCGGTAATGGCCATGCCGACCGCCTGCCAGCCGTCATTGAAGATGCGCAGCGCCGGTTGGTTCAAGGCCACCGCCACCAGTTGCGGACGGTCTTGTTCGTCCCAGGCGGTGAGCAGCGCCCGGTCGATCTGCAGGGCGCCGGAGCACCAGGCCTTACGGCCTTGCAGGTGCACGTCGTTGCCGCTGCGACGGACGATACGCACCCGCGCATTCGGCGGCTCGGCTGCCCATACCCCCCAACTGCCCGCCGGGTCCAGATGGTTGGCGGCGCACTCATGGATGATCGCCAGGGCGTCGGTATGGCCCTCGAACAGCTTGGCCAGGGCCAGATCAGCCCCGGCGACCTCGGCCAGTACCTGCCAGCGCTGCAGGGTGCGGCCATGACCGGGTAGCGGCAGTTGGTCGAGACCGGTCTCCCGGCATTGTTCCAGGCAGCGTTGCAACTGGCGGTCGAGGGTCAGCGCCTGCGGGCGACGGGCGAAGGTCTGTAACAGCTCCAGGTGGTTCATGACTCAACCCCCATGCGCCGGCGCAGTTCCTTGCTGATCGACTGGCGTACCTGGCCATACCCGGCCCAAGGGTCATCGCCTGCGGCCAGGCGTTCGCCGAGGTTGAGCAGGTTCCACTGGTTCGCGCCTTTAAGCTCGGTCAGCTCTTCACGGCGAATCGGCACCGACACCGGCAGCCCTTCGCGGGCGCGGATCGAATAGGCACAAACCGTGGTCGCGCCTTTACCGTTGCGCAGGTAGTCGATGAAGATCCGTCCGACCCGGTTCTTCGGCCCGGACACCGCCGACAGGCGCTCGGGGAACAGCCCGGCCAGGTGCTGGACCATAGCGTGGCTGAAGCCTTTGACCTCGTCCCAGCCGGCGCGCCGGGTCAGCGGCACGACAATGTGCATGCCCTTGCCGCCGCTGGTCTTGAGGAATGACTGCAGGCCCAGTTCGTCGAGCAGCGCCAGGGTCAGCTGGGTGGCTTCGAGCATGGCCTTCCACGGCAGCGCCGGGTCCGGGTCGAGGTCGAGGATCAGGCGGTCGGGCCTGTCGAAATCCTTGGCGGTGGCGTTCCAGGTGTGCAGCTCGAGGGTGTTCATCTGCACGGCGCCGAGCAGGGTCCGGGCCTGGTCGATGATCATCAGCGCCTGGCCGGCTTCGGCCTTGGCGTGGCTCTCAAGGCCCGGGATGTTCAATTGCGCGGCGTTCTTCTGGAAGAACAGCTCGCCGGCCAGGCCATCGGGTGCGCGCACCAGCGCCACCGGGCGGCGCTTGAGGTGCGGCAGGATCCACTCGGCGACCTGGGCGTAGTACTCGGCGACCTGGCGCTTGCTGATGCCGGTGCTGGCGTCGATGACGCGGTCGGGGTGGGTCAGGTGCAGGTTGGACGTTTTGCTTGCCGGGGTTTTCACGGGTTGCTCCAGGCCAATGGCCTTGGCCGGTTTGTCGTCGCGCAGGCCATGGAACACCGAATGGCGGACCACGCCGTCGCGGGTCATCTGCGCATAGGCGACCTCGGCCAGCAGCCTTGGCTTGAGCCAGTGCACCCCCCTGGCCTCGGCGCCGCTGGGCGGCTTGGCAAACTGCGGCCTGGCCACTTCGAGGGGTTTGAGGCGCTGGTGAATATGGGCCAGGGTCGCGCTGTTGAACCCGCTGCCGACCTTGCCGGCATAGCGCAGCTCGCCGCGGTCATCATGCAGGGCCAGCAACAGCGCGCCGAAGGCCTCGCGCGAGCCCTTGGGCTCGGTAAAGCCGACGATGACGAACTCCTGGCGCTGCTTGCACTTGAGCTTGATCCAGTCGCTGCTGCGCCGGTTCAGGTAGCTGCTGCCCAGGCGTTTGCCGATCAGGCCTTCCATCTGCATTTTGCAGGCGCTGTCGAGCAGCGATTCGACGCTCTGGTCAAAGTCGGCGGAAAAGCGCAGGCGCTTTTCATCGGCCTTTTCCAGCACCTTTGCCAACGCCGCACGCCGTTGCTCCAGCGGGCACTGGCGCAGGTCCATGCCGTTGAGGTAGGGCACATCGAACAGGTAATAGAGGATCTGCTCGTCGCGTTGCTGGTCGAAGGCATTCTGCAGGGCCTGGAAATCCGCGACGCCGTGCTCATTGGCCACCACCATCTCGCCATCGAGCCAGGCCGAGTGCAGGCCGAGCCTGGCCAGGGCCTTGGCTTGCCGGGGCAGCCTGGCGGTCCAGTCATGGCCGTTGCGGGTGAACAGGCGCACCTCGTCACCTTCGATGCGGGCGAGGATGCGGTAGCCGTCGAATTTGACTTCGTAGCGCCAGTCGCCTTCGGGCGGCGTCTCTACCAGGGTGGCCAGTTGCGGCTTGAGCGAGGCGGGCAGGGCAGCTTTTTTCGCGCCGCCGAGTTCGCTGTTGCCGTCTGCCTTGGGTGTGCGCGTGGGCAGCGTGCGTTCGCTGACCACGCTGTCTGGCTCGGCTTCGAGAATGTCGTAGTCGGCCTGCGGGCGCGCCTGGGCATCGTCGGACTTGATCAGCAGCCACTGCTCCTTCTTGCCGGCCAGGTGAGTGCGAAACAGGTTCCAGATGCCCGAGAGTTTCTCGCCCTGCAGGCGAAAGCGCAGCTTGCCCTTGGCATAGGCCTTGTGTGGATCTTCTTCGGGAATCCATACCCCACGGTCCCAGACGATCACATCACCGGCACCGTAATGGCCTTCGGGGATGGTGCCTTCGAAACTGGCGTAGTCCAGCGGGTGGTCTTCGACGTGCACGGCCAGGCGCCGGACCTTGGGGTCCAGCGACGGGCCCTTGGGGATGGCCCAGCTTTTCAGGGTGCCGTCCAGCTCCAGACGAAAGTCATAGTGCAGGTGGCTGGCGTCGTGTTTCTGGATGCAGTACTGCAGGGCGTGGGCGGTTTTTTTGCCGCTGCGCTGATGGCCTGCGGGCTCCGGGGTAGCGTCGAAATTGCGCTTGCGCGCGTACTCCTGCAACGGCTTGGCCATGGCGGTGTCCTGCGGCTTTTGGGCGGGTCCTAAGCATTGGGATAGGGCGGCAGGGGTGGGAGTTCAATCGGCTTTTGTTCGAGGTGGGGCCGCTGCGCACCCCATCGCCGGCAAGGCCGGCTGCCACAGGGTGCGAGCGGTCGGTGTATCAGCCTTGTTTCTTGATGATCGCCTCACTGATGCTCGCCGGCGCCTCGGCGTACTTGGTGAACTCCATGGTGTAGCTGGCGCGGCCTTGGGTCATCGAGCGCATCTGCGTGGAGTAGCCGAACATCTCGCCCAGCGGCACTTCCGCACGCACTACCTTGCCCGCCGGGGTCTCGCCGCCTTCCTGGATCATCCCGCGGCGCCGGCTGAGGTCGCCCATGATGTCGCCCTGGTACTCTTCGGGGGTCACCACTTCGACTTTCATCACCGGCTCCAGCAGTACTGCACCGCCTTTATCCTTCAGCTGTTTGGTGGCCATGGAGGCGGCGACCTTGAAGGCCATCTCGTTGGAGTCGACGTCGTGGTACGAGCCGTCGAACACCGTGGCCTTGAGGCCGATCAGCGGATAACCGGCCAACACGCCGTTTTGCATTTGTTCTTCGATGCCTTTCTGGATCGCCGGGATGTATTCACGCGGCACCACGCCGCCGACCACTTCGTTGACGAACTCCAGGCCCTCTTTGCCTTCATCGCCCGGGGCGAAGCGGATCCAGCAGTGGCCGTACTGGCCGCGACCGCCGGACTGGCGAACGAACTTGCCTTCTATCTCGCAGGTGTTGCGGATCTTCTCGCGGTAGGCCACCTGCGGCTTGCCGATATTGGCCTCGACGCCGAACTCGCGGCGCATGCGGTCGACGATGATGTCCAGGTGCAACTCGCCCATGCCGGAGATGATCGTCTGCGCCGTCTCTTCGTCGGTGCGCACGCGAAACGACGGGTCTTCCTGGGCCAGCTTGCTCAGGGCGATACCCATTTTCTCCTGGTCGGCCTTGGTTTTCGGCTCGACCGCCACCGAGATCACCGGGTCGGGGAAGTCCATGCGTTCGAGGATGATCGGCTGGTTGATGTCACAGAGGGTGTCGCCGGTGGTGACGTCCTTCATGCCGATCAGCGCGGCGATGTCGCCGGCGCACACGTCCTTGATCTCGGCGCGCTGGTTGGCGTGCATCTGCACCATGCGGCCGATCCGCTCCTTCTTGCCCTTGACCGAATTGAGCACGGCATTGCCGGAGCTGAGCACGCCGGAGTAGACCCGGGCGAAGGTCAGGGTGCCAACGAAGGGGTCGGTGGCGATCTTGAACGCCAGCGCCGAGAACGGTTCGTTGTCGTCGGCGTGACGCTCCAGGTGCTTGTCTTCGTGGTCGGGGTCGGTGCCGTTGATCGCCGGGATTTCCGAGGGCGCCGGCAGGTAGTCGATGACCGCGTCGAGCATCAGCGGCACGCCCTTGTTCTTGAACGACGAGCCGCAGATCGCCGGGACGATCTGGTTGGCCAGGGTGCGCTGGCGCAGGCCGGCCTTGATCTGCTCGTTGCTCAGCTCCTGGCCGTTGAGGTACAGCTCCATAAACTCGTCGTTGGCCTCGGCGGCGGCCTCGACCATGTGCGCGCGCCATTCGTTGGCAAGCGCGAGCATGTCGGCGGGAATCTCTTCTTCGCGGTAGCTGGTGCCCTGGTCGTCGTCGTTCCAGTAGATGGCCTTCATCTTCACCAGGTCAATCTGCCCGGCGAAATGTTCCTCGGCGCCGATCGACAGCTGGATCGGCACCGGGTGGTGGCCCAGGCGCTGGTCGATCTGCTTGACCACGCGCAGAAAGTCCGCGCCCTGGCGGTCCATTTTGTTGACGTAGGCCAGGCGCGGCACATGGTACTTGTTGGCCTGGCGCCAGACTGTTTCCGATTGCGGCTCGACGCCGTCGGCGCCGCTGAACACCACCACCGCGCCGTCGAGCACGCGCAGCGAGCGCTCGACCTCGATGGTGAAATCGACGTGGCCGGGGGTGTCGATGATGTTGAAGCGGTACTTGTCGGGGAACTGCTTGGTCGAGCCCTGCCAGAACGCCGTGGTCGCCGCCGAAGTGATGGTGATGCCGCGCTCTTGCTCCTGGGCCATCCAGTCCATGGTCGCGGCGCCGTCGTGCACCTCGCCCATCTTGTGGTTGACCCCGGTGTAGAACAGGATGCGTTCGGTGGTGGTGGTCTTGCCGGCGTCAACATGGGCGACGATGCCGATGTTGCGGTACAGCTCGATAGGGGTGGTGCGCGCCATGAGGGGTCACCTGTGTGTGATGCACAAGAAGAGGGTATTCCCAAGGTAGCAGAAGTGCAGCGCCTTGCACGGCGGGCCATGGCTGAAGCAGGTTCATCCATGGGCTGAGCAGGCATCGGTTGTAATGCGCCCGGGGCTGTCGCTTAATCGTTGCATTCGCCTCATGGAGCTGCCCGATGCCGCTGGAAAAATCCGTTACTGCCTGGTGCCAAAGTCATCCGCTGATCGCAGGTCTTGTGGCGCTGCGCCCGACCTGCTGGTTCAACCCGGCCCTGGCGCCGTGCGCCGAAGCCCTGGGTGACGTGGCGCTGACGGCCGCGGATATCCGTGAGGCCAGCGCGCGGCTCGAACGCTTTGCCCCGTTCATCGCCTCGGCGTTCCCCGAAACCTCGGCCAGCGCCGGCATCATTGAATCGCCTTTGGTGGCGCTGCACGCGTTGCAGGCGGTGCTGTGCGCCGAGCAGCAACTGCCAGTGAACGGCGCGCTGTGGCTCAAGGCCGACAACCTGCTGCCGATTTCCGGTTCGATCAAGGCCCGCGGCGGCATCTATGAAGTGCTCAAGCATGCCGAAGACCTGGCCCTCAAAGGCGGCCTGCTGCAACCGGGCGACAGCTACGCCAGGCTCGACAGCGATGCCGCCCGGACGTTCTTTGGCCAGTACAGCGTGGCGGTCGGCTCCACCGGCAACCTGGGCTTGTCGATCGGCATCATCAGCGCGCGCCTGGGTTTCAAGGCCACCGTGCATATGTCTGCCGATGCCCGCCAGTGGAAAAAGGAGCGTCTGCGCGCCTGCGGCGTCGAGGTGCGCGAGTACAGCGCCGACTACAGCGTGGCGGTGGAGCAGGGGCGCAAGGAGGCCGAGGGCGATGCGCACTGTCACTTCGTCGATGATGAAAATTCGCTGAACCTGTTCCTCGGTTACGCCGTGGCCGCCGAGCGCCTGCAGCGCCAGTTGGCGGAACAGGGCATCGTGGTGGATGCCGAGCACCCGCTGTTCGTCTACCTGCCTTGCGGCGTCGGCGGAGGCCCTGGTGGCGTGGCCTTCGGCCTCAAGCAGATCTTTGGCGACGCAGTACATTGCCTGTTCGCCGAGCCGACCCACTCGCCGTGCATGTTCCTAGGCGTATACACCGGCCTGCACGACGCGGTGTCGGTGTACGACTTCGGCATCGACAACCAGACCGCCGCCGACGGCCTGGCGGTGGGCCGGCCCTCGGGCTTTGTCGGCCGTTCGTTGCAGCGCCTGGTCGACGGCTACTACACCGTCAGCGACGCTACCCTGTACCGCCAGCTGGCGCAGATGCAGGCGTGTGAAGGCATCGAACTTGAGCCGTCGGCGCTGGCCGGGGTGGCGGGTATGTGCACTGTGCTGCAGGAGCAGCAGGGCTACCGTCAGCGCCTGGGCTTGAGTGAGGCGCGCATGGCCCGCGCCACCCACCTGGTGTGGGGCACCGGCGGCAGCATGGTGCCGCGCGAGGAGATGGACCGCTACCTGGCCAGGGGCCGCGCAGAACTTGCCGGTAACTGATCATGCTCAACCTGCCCGATCGCCTTGGCAGCCGCAAGAGCTGTGCCCAGTTCGCCAACCTGCACACCTTTGTCGCGGTTGCCCGGCACCTGAGTTTCAGTCAGGCCGCGCAAGAGCTGTGCCTGACTGCCAGCGCCGTCAGCCATCGCATCGCCCGCCTGGAGCAAGCCCTGGCGTTGCGCCTGTTCGAACGCCTGACCCGGCGCATTCGCCTGACCGCTGAAGGCGAGCGCCTCTATCAAGTGCTGCAAGGTTTGGAAGCGCAACTGCAAGAAGCCCTGCAACCGTCGACTGAAGAAGTCAGCGGTGCCCTGAGCCTGTATGTACGGCCGTCGCTGGCCCAGCACTGGCTGGTGCCGCGCCTGGCGGATTTCCAGCAGCGCTATCGGCAGGTCAGCCTGGACATCCGCACCGGCAACGACCCGGTGGATTTTCGCACCCGCCCGGTGGACCTGGCCTTGTTGTATGGCCATGGCGAGTTTCCCGGGCTGGCCAGCCAGTTGTTGATGGACGAGCACGTCGCCCCGGTGTGCAGCCCGCAGTATGCCGAGCGCCACGGCCTGATCGACCACCCCGGCCGCCTGGCCCAGTGCACCTTGCTGCACGATGCCCTGGCCTGGGAACATGCCGCCTTCGACGCCGAGTGGCAACGCTGGGCCGGCGAGCAGGGCGTACAACAGCACCTGCCCGCCCGCCACCTGACCTTCGACCGCTCCGACCTGTGCAGCGCCGCCGCCAGCCAGCATGCTGGCGTAGCCATCGGTCGCCAGCGCCTGGTGCAACCCTTGCTTGACCAGGGCGCGTTGATCCTGCCCCTGGGGGGCTTCGGCCAGACGGCGGGGCAGGGTTACTACCTGGTGCATCCGCCGCGGGAAAGGTTACCGCTGCGTTTGCGGGTGATGATTGAGTGGTTGCGCGAGTGTGCACTCAGCTGACTTCGATCCAGCGCCCCTCCTGGCGATCCGACTGCACACACGCCTCGATAAACGCCATGCCGCGCAGGCCGTCTTCAGCGGTCGGGCACAGGCGCGCCAAGGGCGCCGGGGCGCGCTGTTCGCGGCGGGCCCTGATCAGTTCGGCGGCGTCGCTGTAGATGTTGGCGAAGGCTTCGAGCAGGCCTTCGGGCTGGCCGGCCTTGATTCGCGTGGCTTGCCTGGCGGCATCGCTGAGCCAGCTTTCACCCCGGCGCAGCACCTGGTGCGGCTGGTCCTGGTGGCGCAGTTCGAGGCGCTCGGGTTGTTCCTGGTGCCAGTACAGCGAGCCGCTCGAGCCAAAGATCCGGATCTGCAAGCCATGGCGCTGGCCGGCAGCGACGAAGCTTGCCCATAGCAGGCCTCGGCCGCCGCCGCTCAGGCGCAGTTTGACGTGGGCGTTGTCGTCCGAGGCGCGGCCCGGCACCAGGGTGCTGAGCTCGGCCGAGACCTGGCTGACCTCCTGGCCTGTTACAAAGCGCAGCAGTTGGTGGGCATGCACGCCGACATCGGCCAGTACCGACGAAGCGCCGGCCTGATCGGGGTCGGTGCGCCAGGCCAGGGCCTTGACCCCTTGCTGCTCCAGCGGGTGGGTGCCGAAGGCGCTGGCGTGCTCGACCTGCACCAGGCGCACCTCGCCGATCGCACCCTGAGCGATCAGTTCGCGGGCTTCGCGAATCAACGGGTAGCCGCTGTAGTTGTGGGTCAGCAGGTGCAGGGCCGGGCCTTGGCGAACCTGATCGAGCAGGGCATTGGCCTGGGCAAGGTTCGCCGCCAGCGGCTTGTCGCAGATGACATCGATACCGTGCTTGAGAAACGCAAGGCTCGCCGGTACGTGCACGGCATTGGGCGCCATGATCGCCACCACCTGGATGCCGTCTGCGCGGGCGGCTTCGGCCCTGGCCATGGCTTCAAAATCGGCATAGGCGCGCTCTGGCGCCACGCCATAGGCCTGGGCCGCGGCCAGGTTGCGCTCGGGGTCGCGGGCGAAGACCCCGGCGACCAGCTGGTAATGGCCGTCCAGAGACGCTGCATAGCGGTGAGTCGAACCGATCGACGACTCCAGGCCGCCGCCGACAAAGCCCAGGCGCAGTCGTTGTTGTGGGTTGGCCATGGTTTTCATTGGGCGCCTCCGTTGGCGTGCTTGAGTTCGCGGGCAAAATGTTCGATCGCCAGCACGTAGCCGTGAGTGCCGAAACCGGCCAGCACCGCCTTGGCCACCAGCGATACATAGGAGTGGTGGCGGAAGGCTTCGCGGCGGTGGACGTTGGAGATATGCACCTCGATCACCGGTACCTCGGCGGCAATCAAAGCGTCGTGAATTGCCACCGAGGTGTGGGTCCAGGCGCCGGGGTTGATGACGATTGCGCCGACCCGGCCACGGGCCTGGTGAATCCAGTCGATCAGTTGGCCTTCGTGGTTGGTCTGCTGGAACTCAAGCTTCAGTTCCAGGCGCCGGGCGGCCTGCTGGCAGAGGTTTTCGACATCGGCCAGGGTTTCGCGGCCGTAGACTTCGGGTTGGCGCAGGCCGAGCATGTTCAGGTTGGGGCCGTTGAGCACGAGCAGGGTATTCATGGCTGGTTTCCAGTCAGGGCGTTGGCGCGCAGGGCGTCGTAGGTGGGTTTGTCCAGGCTCACCGCGTCGGCCTTGCCGAGTTGGTCGATGGGCGTGCGGTAGGTTTCCGGGGCGCTCCAGGCGGCGATGGCCGACAGCGCGGTGACCAGGCAGGTGATGGCGCCGATCAGCAGCGGCACGTTGTCGGAGCCCGGCGGCGCCACGGCGGTGAACAGCGCCGGCAGCAGGGCGGTGATCATGTAGCCGATGTTCTGCGCCACGGCCATGGCCGAGACCCGGTAATGGGTCTGGAACTGCTCGGGGAAGAAGCTTGGGAAGATGGCGTTGTAGCCCTGGTAGATCATCCCCCACATCAGCAGCGAGGCGGCAAACGCCAGCGGCAGGTTGTGCAGGCTGATGGCATAGAGGTAAAGGAACGACATCAACCCGCAGCCGATGGCGCTGCCGATGATCAGCGGGCGGCGGCCGATGCGGTCGGAGAGGTTGCCGACAAAGGGGATCACCAGCACTGCGACGATGTTGCCGACCACCGGGATCCACAGGTACACGCTCTTGTCAAAACCCACGCCGTAGGCCGGCTGTACCGCATAGGCGGCGCCGAACACGGTGGTCACCACCGGGATCACGTTCATCAGCGACACCCCGAGTACTACCAGCATGCCGCGCCAGCTGTGCTTGAAGGCTTCACCGATGGGCGAGCGCTGGCGCACCACCTTGGCGACTTTCTGGGTGAACGCCGCCGGCTCCTCGACCTCGCGGCGGATGATGAATGCTGCCAGCAGCACGGCGGCACTGAGCAGGAAGGGGATGCGCCAGCCCCAGCTGTTGAAGGCCTCTTCGGGCATGAAATAGGCCAGCGGCAGGAAGATTGCCGCCGCCAGCACCTGGCCGGCCTGCACGCCCTGCAGGGTGAAGCTTGCGTAAAAGCCACGACGACCGGGCGGCGCATGTTCGAGGATCATCGAGCTGGCACCGGCGATTTCCCCGGCCACAGCAAAGCCCTGGACCAGGCGCAGCACCACCAGCAGCACCGGCGCCCAGTAGCCGATCTGGCTGTAGGTCGGCAGCAGGCCGACGGCAAAGGTGGCCAGGCCCATCAGCAGCATGCACAGCAGCAACACATGCTTGCGCCCGCGGGTATCGCCCCAGTGGCCGAGCACGAAGGCGCCGACCGGGCGCGCCAGGTAGCCGACGCCGTAGGTGGCCAGGGAGGCGACGATGGCCAGTTTCGGGTCGCTGGAAGGGAAGAAGATCTGCGGGAAAATCAGCGCCGCAGCCTGGGCATAAATGAAGAAGTCGTAGTACTCGAGCGCCGAGCCGACCCAGCCGCTGGCCGTGGCTTTCTTGGTTTGCCGGGCTGCATGCAGCCCTTGGGGATGGTTGGCCATCTGTCTGTCTCCGTTTGTTGTTGTTATGGAGCGGTAGGACTGGATAAAAGGCTTCAGAGGCTGTCGGTGTCGACGATCTGCCCGCTGCGTGCGGCGCTGCTGATGGCTTCGACGATCTGCAGGTTGCGCAGGCCGTCGCGCACGCTCACCAGCGGCGCTTGTTCGCCACGCACCACCTGGCAGAAATGCGCCAGCTGGCGGGCTAGCGGGTCGGCGCTTTGCAGCGGCGCCACGGCGGTGCTGAAGGGTTTCCACCATGATCGCTCGGCAGATTGCTCGTAGTACTTCAGGCGCATGGTGGGGATCGACAGCGTGCCCTGGGTGCCGCAGATCACGTAGCAGTCTTCGTCGGCGTAGCTGGGGTAATCGGGGTTCTCCCGCGCGGTCTGCTCCCAGCTGCGGGCGCAGGCGGCGGTGTCGCAGAGCATGAAGGTGCCGAGGGCGCCGTTGGCAAAGCGCAGGCTGATGGCGACGCTGTCTTCCACGGCAAAGCCACGGGTGGCGCTGGAAGCCTGGGCCTGCACGGCGACGATCTCGCCGCACAGCGAACGCAGGTTGCCGATCTCGTGGATCATGTTGATCAGCACCGGCCCGCCGCCGAGCTGCCGGCGCCAGGGCGCGGCGTCGAAATAGTCGTCGGGCTTGTAGAACAGCGCGCTGCCCATCACCGCTACCAGGTTGCCGAGCAAGCCTTCGGCGATTACCTCGCGGGCCTTGGCGAGGATCGCGCTGTGGGCACGGTGATGGCCGACCAGCAGCCGCGCACCCGTTTGCTCGGCGATCGCCAGCAGGCGCTTGCCTTCCTCCAGGGTGTGGGCCACGGGTTTTTCGATCAGCGCGGCAACGCCGTGGTCGACGCAGGCCAGGGCGCCTTCGACATGCAGGTGATTGGGCGTAGCGAGGATCACCCCATCCGGGCGCTGCTCGGCAAACAGTTGCTCAAGTGAAGGGTAGAGGGCAACGCCGTGGCTGGCTGCCAGCTCGGCGGCGGCCGGGGCCGGGTCGATCAGGGCGGCCAGTTCGCACTCGGCGCTGGCCTGGATCAGTTCGATATGCCTGCGGCCAATCAGGCCGGCACCGGCAACGGCAATGCGAAGTTTGTTCATGGCGCTCTCGTTATTGTTATGCGGACCGCGGCAGCGGTTTTGTGAGAGGCTAATAAAAAACTCCCAGGAGATAATCGGGCCAGATGAAGAATCAGAATGCGCTATTAGCGAATAATGAACCGCTGCTGCGCGACCTGCAGTTGTTCTGCGAAGTGGCGCGCCGCTCAAGCTTCATCGCCGCCGCCACCGAGATCGGCCTGTCGCCGGCGCATGTCAGCAAGCGCATTGCCACCCTCGAGACCTTGCTGGGGGTCAAGCTGTTCAACCGCACCACGCGGCGGGTGAATATCACCAGCGACGGCGAGGCGGCGTTCATCTGGGCGCAGAAGATTCTCGAGAACGTCGAGTCGATGCTCGAGTCGTTGTCCGCTGCCCACAGCGAGCCGCGCGGCACCCTGCGTATCAGCACCAGCCTGCGCCTGGGCCGCGAGCACATCGCGCCGATCTTGTCGCTGTTGCGCAAGCGTCACCCGACCCTGGATATCTGGCTGGAACTGCTCGACCGCCGGGTCGACCTGATTGGCGAGAACTTCGACATCGACATCCGCGTCGGCGAGGTGCAGGAGAAACACCTGATCGCTCACCGCATTGCCGAGAACAAGCGGGTGCTGGCGGCATCGCCGGATTACCTGGCGCGGCGCGGGCCGGTGCGGGTACCGGCGGAACTGGCCCAGCACGATTGCCTGCTGTTTCGCAGCCGCGACGACCGCTTTGGCGTGTGGCGACTGGTCGGCCCGGGCGGGCCGGAAACGGTCAAGGTCACCGGGCCCATGGCCGCCAACCACAGCGATATCGTCCGCCAATGGGCGATGGACGGGCACGGCATCATCATGGCTTCGTACTGGGACGTGGCCGCCAGCTTGCAGGAGGGGTCGCTGGTCAGGGTGTTGCCGGCCTATCACCAGCCGGCGGATGTCTGGGCGGTGACGGCGGCGCGTTCGGGTAGCTCGGCGAAGGTCCGCAGTTGCGTGGCGTTCTTGCGTGAGCAACTGGCGCAGGGGCCGTTTGCGCTGGCGGTGGGTGGCTGAGGGGCATCGCGGGGCAGGCCAACTCCCACAGGCACTATGCAGGCTCAAAACTGTGGGAGTCGGCCTTGCCGGCGATGGGCTGCGCAAGCAGCCCCAAGCACTCAATCGCCGGCTTGCACCTGCAGCATCCACTGCCCGTCGATTTCACGCACCAGGCCGCTGGCCAGGAACAGCGGCAGCAGGCGCTTGTGCAACTGCGGTTCAACAAAACCTTTCACTGCGCTCAGGTCCAGCGCACCCAGCGCCGGCAGGTCGGCCTTGGTGTACGAAAGCCAGGCCTTCTTCAGTGCATTGAGCACATCGCTGCCCGCGGTGTTGGCAAATCGCCGGTTGAGCGTCTGGCCGTCGAGCACGAAGGTGTGCTGGTACTCGTAGCCCGTTTCGTCACCGCCGCTGGTGCGGCAGCGGATACAGGTGCAAGGCCCGTCGCCGAAGGCTTTTTGCAGGTAGTTGTTGAAATCCACCACGGGCTTGAGCCCCAGGCGCTTGTCGACCTCGAACATGTCCGAGGTCAGGTTCTGTTCAGCACTCAATGTCATTCCTCTGACAGGTTTTACCGGGGGGGCACAATACCAGCCGGGGCGGGCCGAGGGTACCTTCGTGCGTCGCCTCGTCGATAGGCGCGGGCTTTTTCCGGGCCGCTCCATTACCCTATGCGCCCGTGAGCGTCAGCAGACGCCGATAGAATTGTCGTTGGAGTTCGACCATGTACAACTACACAGCCACCGTAACCGTCAGCGACGACCTGCATGCAGACGTTGAAGCGGTGGAAAACGTTGCAATTCGGGTGGGTCTTGAAGCCGTTACCGAGACGCTGAAGAAGGTCCACTTTGTCGGTGCCCTGGCCGCTCCGGACAAGGCGACGCACATCTGCGTGACCCTCGATAACGGCCTGAGCTACTACGGCCCGATCGTTAACGGCCATGCCGAGCTGGAAGGCGGCTGGATCGCCTTTGAATGCGACATGCTTACTCCGCAAGAACTGGGCCTGTAATCAGTTGGGCTACAACAGCCCGGCCCAGAACAACCCGGCCAGGTACAAGGCCACGCCAAACACCCCATGGGCCAGCAGGCTGCGTGCCCGCGCCACATTCGGCTTGGGGGTTTTCGAGGCAAGGACACCGGCGCCCATGCCGGGCTGCATGATCAGGTAGGGTGCCGCCACGGTCGCCAGGCCAAGCACAAATGCTGGCATAAACCGTGGCTGTTGCGCCCACTCCAGCCCGCAAAGGGCGAGCAGCAAAGCGGCGAACATCACCCCGATTAGGTAATGCGCACTCCAGCCGATCAGCCGTTCGTTGGCCAGCGCAGGCGCCTTGGCGATGCTCTGATGGGCGAACTGCCCGCGCGGCATATGGCCAATCCAGCGGCCGACCAAGCCCCAGTTCGGCCCGGCCATGCCCAGCACGCGCAGCTGGAACAGCGACCAGAGATCGGCAATGGCGGTGGCCGTTACGCCAATCAGTATCGCAAGGGTCAATCCTTCAAGCATGGCGTACTCCTTTTAATAACATTCAATAGATTGATTGAATGATTGGCCAATGCTACCTTGCTGTCAATGACTGATATGAAAACCCAACCACACCAGCAGATTGCCGAGCTGGCGCGGACCCTTGGCCACGCCCACCGCCTGAATCTGCTCGAACAGATGGCGGGCGGTGAGCTGGCCGTCGAGCAACTGGCCCAGCAGTGCCAGCTGTCGGTGGCCAACGCCTCCCAGCACCTGCAGCACTTGCGTCGCGCCGGCTTCGTGCAGACCCGCCGTGATGGCAAGCGCGTGCTCTACCGGCTCAGCGCCGGGCCGATCACCGAGGTGCTGGCGGCGCTCGGGCAATTGGCCGCGTTCAACCGCGCGGCGATCCGCGAGCTGATGAGCGATAGCCTGAGTGCGCCTGAACAGCTGGAAGGGATCAGCAGGGAAGAGCTGCTTGAGCGTTTGCAGGAGCACAGCGTGACCCTGCTCGATGTGCGCCCGGCCGAGGAATTTGCCCAGGGGCATTTGCCGGGGGCGATCAATATTCCATTCAGCGAATTGCAGCAGCGCCTGGGAGAACTGCCGGCCAGCCAGGAAGTGGTCGCCTATTGCCGTGGGCCCTGGTGCGTGTTTTCCCGCGATGCGGTGACGGCCCTGAAAGCCGGGGGCTTCAAGGCGCGTCATTACCTTGCAGGCGTTGAGCAGTGGCCCGGGCCGCTGCAGGGTTAAGCCAGCTCGCCAAGGCAGCGTTCGAGGATATCAAGGCCTTCTTCCAGCACCTCAGGCTCGATGGTCAGCGGTGCCAGCAAGCGGATGATGTGCCGCGCCTTGCCGCTGGGCATCAGCAGCAGGCCGGCGCTTCTGGCCGCTGCCAGCAGGTGTGCCAGCTGCGCCGTGGCCGGACTGCCATTGGCGTTGACCAGCTCGATGCCACGCATGGCGCCGGTGCCGGTCAGGCGGCCCAGGTAAGGTGAAAGTTTGTTGGCCTGCCAGCGTTTGAAGCGCCTGAGCAGCGCCGCTTCCTGCTGCTCGCCCCAGGTTGCCAGGTTGGCATCGCTCATTTCATCCAGGGTGGCCAGCGCGGCGGCGCAGGCTATTGGGTTGCCGGAGTAGGTACCGCCCAGGCCGCCTTTGGGCAGGTTGTCGACCAGCGCCTTGCGCCCGACCACCGCGCCCAGCGGCATGCCGCCGGCAATACTCTTGGCCAGCAACAGCAGGTCCGGCTCGATGCCCAGGCGCGGGAAGGCGAAGCGCTGGCCGGTGCGGCCAAAACCCGACTGGATTTCATCGATGATGAGCAGGATCCCGTGCTGGTCGCAGAAGCTGCGCAAGGCCTGGGCGAACGCAGGTTCCATGGCCAGGAAGCCGGCCTCGCCCTGCACCGGTTCAAAGATGAAGGCGGCCACGTCATTGACGTCGATCTCGACGCTGAACAGGCGCTGCATGGCCTCGAGCGCCTGCTCGGTGCTCACCCCGCTGTCCTGGCTGGGGAAGGGCAGGTGATACACCGGCCCCGGCAGCACGCCGACGCGCTGCTTGTAGGGCGCGACCTTGCCGTTGAGGTTGAGGGTCGCCAGGGTGCGGCCATGAAAGCCGCCGTCAAAGGCGATGATCGCGGTCTTGCCGGTGGCACCGCGAGCGATCTTCAGGGCGTTTTCTGCAGCTTCCGCACCGCTGTTGGTGAGCATGCCACTGAGCGGGTAAGACACTGGCACGAACTGCGCCAGCCGGTGCATCAGCTCGATGTAGGGCTCATGCCCGGCGGCGTTGAAGGCGTAGTGGGTCAGGCGCGTGGCCTGCGTCTGGATGGCGGCAACAATTCGCGGGTGGCAGTGGCCCAGGTTCAACACGCCAATACCGCCAACAAAATCAATATAGCGTTTGCCGTCGGTGTCCCAGACTTCCGCGTTTTTACCGTGTGACAGTGTAATAGGGTGAACGACGGAAATAGACTGGCTGATAGTTTCGTGACTCATTTGCCCGCGGCCTCGCTGCAGTTTTTTATTATCTAAGCGAGCCGTGGATATTCAGTGCAAACGAAATAAAGGATTGCAGTCATTCCTTCAATTCCGGAACTTGCCCGCCACTGCCTACGCGCTCAACGATCCACTCGACAAAGGCGCGGACCTTGGGCACCTCGGCGGCATGCTCGGCGTGGGCGATAAAATGCGAGCCCTCGCTGGTTTTCGGGTGGTTCCAGGGGATCGCCAATTTGCCTTCGGCCAGCTCCTCGGCCACCAGATAACGCGGGACAAGGGCGATGCCGCAGCCGGCCTGGGCGGCGCGGATGCACATGTAGAAGGTGTCGAAGCGTGGGCCGTGGTAGCTGTTCTGGCTGTGCAGGCCCTGGCCGAGAAACCACTCATGCCAGGCCTCGGGCCGCGAGGTGCACTGCAGCAGGCGGTGTTCGGTGAGTGATTCGGCACTGTCGAAGTGCTGCCGGGCCAGCAGGTCCGGGGCGCACACCGGCACCACCTGCTCCTTGAACAGCTCGATGCAGGTTGCCCCGGGCCAGGTGCCCTGGCCGAAAAAGAAGGCGATGTCGGCCTTGGCCTGAACCAGGTCGAAGGGCTCCAGTTCGTTGCGGATGTCCAGGTGAATACGCAGATGGCGCTCGCCGAAGCCCTTGAGGTTGGGCACCAGCCAACGCTCGCCGAAGGTCGGCTGGGTGGCGATGCGCAGCACTTCGGTCTCACCGCCATAACTGAGGATGTAGCGGCTGGACATGTCCAGTTGCACCAGGATCTTGTTCACCTCGGCCAGGTACAGGGCGCCGGCCGGGGTCAGGTGCAGGCGCCGGCGGATGCGCTGGAACAGCGGGTGCGAGAGCATCTCTTCAAGCTGCGCGACCTGCTTGCTCACCGCGCTCTGGGTCAGGTGCAGCTCTTGGGCTGCACGGGTAAAACTCAGGTGCCGGGCGGCGGCTTCGAAGCACTGCAGGGCGGTGGTGGAGGGCATCAGGCGTTTGGACATGGGCGGGGTCAACCTGGCGAAAAAGAGATGAGGTCATTCCGTTACGGAATCATGTGCTTCTAAAAGGTCGTTTGTGAGCAGCGGCCCTATAGATTAATACTGACCTGCATCAACGATTTCAACCCGTATCCGCTGTAGGAGAATAATAAGATGGTTGCTGAACTACTTACCCGTTTGGGCGTGCCTGAAAGTTTATATAACGGCGGCACTCATGCTGTTTTTACGCCCATCGACGGCAGCCAGATCGCAGCGCTTACCCTGGAAGACAAAGCGGCGGTAACCCGTCGTATCGACGCCGCCCATGGGGCCTTCTTGCGCTGGCGTGATGTGCCGGCGCCACGGCGTGGCGAACTGGTGCGGCTGTTCGGCGAAGTGCTGCGTGAGCACAAGGCTGCACTCGGCGAGCTGGTGTCGATCGAAGCCGGCAAGATCACCCAGGAAGGCCTGGGCGAAGTGCAGGAAATGATCGACATCTGCGACTTCGCCGTCGGCCTGTCGCGTCAGCTCTATGGCCTGACTATCGCCTCCGAGCGCCCGGGCCACCATATGCGTGAAACCTGGCACCCGTTGGGCGTGGTTGGAGTGATCAGCGCCTTCAACTTCCCCGTCGCGGTCTGGGCCTGGAACACCACCCTGGCATTGGTGTGCGGCAACGCCGTGGTCTGGAAGCCGTCGGAGAAAACCCCGCTGACCGCGCTGGCCTGCCAGGCGCTGTTCGAAAAAGCCCTGAAAGTCTTTGGTGATGCGCCAGAAGGCCTGAGCCAGTTGATCATCGGTGATCGTGAGGCCGGCGAAGCGCTGGTCGACGATCCGCGCGTGCCGCTGGTCAGCGCCACCGGCAGCACCCGCATGGGCCGTGAAGTCGGCCCGCGGGTGGCTGCACGTTTCGGCCGCAGCATCCTCGAACTCGGTGGCAACAACGCGATGATTCTTGCACCGAGTGCCGACCTGGATCTGGCCGTACGCGGCATCCTCTTCAGCGCCGTCGGTACTGCTGGCCAGCGCTGCACCACCTTGCGCCGGCTGATCGTCCATCGCTCGATCAAGGACGAAGTGGTTGCTCGGGTCAAAGCCGCCTACGCCAAGGTTCGTATCGGCGACCCGCGCAAGGACAACCTGGTCGGCCCGCTGATCGACAAGGCTTCGTTCGAAGGCATGCAGGACGCTTTGGCGCGCGCCCGCGATGAAGGCGGCCAGGTGTTTGGCGGCGAGCGGCAGATTCAGGACCAGTACCCGAATGCCTACTACGTGGCCCCGGCGATCGTCGAGATGCCTGGCCAGAGCGCCGTGGTTCGTCATGAAACCTTTGCACCGATCCTCTACGTGCTGGCGTACGACGAGTTCGAAGAAGCCCTGCGCCTGAACAACGAAGTGCCGCAAGGCTTGTCGTCGTGCATCTTCACCACCGACCTGCGCGAAGCCGAGCGCTTCCAGAGCGCCGCGGGCAGTGACTGCGGGATTGCCAACGTCAACATCGGCACCAGCGGTGCGGAGATTGGCGGCGCCTTTGGCGGTGAGAAGGAAACCGGCGGTGGCCGTGAGTCGGGCTCGGATTCGTGGAAGGCCTACATGCGCCGGCAGACCAATACCGTGAACTATTCCCGCGAGCTGCCGTTGGCGCAGGGGATTGTCTTCGACTGACCCGCGATAAGTACACCACCGTACAAGAACAAGCAGTAGAGGGTTACCCATGGCATCGCTACAACAAAAGAAACAGCGTTCGCTGCAACACGGTCTGACCTCGCGCCAGGTGTCGATGATCTCCATTGCCGGGATCATCGGCGCCGGGCTGTTCATTGGCTCGTCAACGGCCATCGCCACCGCCGGGCCGGCCATTCTGATTTCCTACACCATGACCGGCCTGCTGGTGCTATTGGTGATGCGCATGCTCGGGGAGATGGCCATCGCCAACCCCAACAGCGGCTCGTTCTCCACCTACGCCAGCCAGGCCATCGGGCCCTGGGCCGGGTTTACCATCGGCTGGCTGTACTGGTGGTTCTGGGTGCTGATCATTCCGGTCGAGGCGATTGCCGGTGCCGATATCCTGCATGCCTACTTCCCCGGCGTGCCGTCGTGGCTGTTCGCCTTTCTGATCATGATCGTGCTGTCGGGCACCAACCTGATCAGCGTGAAGAACTTCGGCGAGTTCGAGTACTGGTTCGCGCTGATCAAGGTCATTGCCATTCTTGCCTTTATTGGCGTCTGCACCCTGGCGGTGTTCGGCTTCTGGCCACTGGCCGAAGTCTCCGGCGTGCAGCAACTGTGGGCCACTGGCGGCTTCATGCCCAACGGTTTTGGCGCGGTGCTCGGCGGCGTGCTGGTGACCATTTTCTCGTTCTTCGGCGCCGAGATCGTCACCATCGCCGCCGACGAAACGTCCAACCCCAAGGACAAGATCCGCAGGGCCACCAACCTGGTGGTGTACCGCATCGCGATCTTCTACATCGTCTCGATCTTCTTCATCGTTTCGCTGGTAGCCTGGAACGACCCGGGCCTCAAGGCCGTTGGCTCATTCCAGCGCGTGCTGGAAGTGCTCAACGTGCCGGGCGCCAAGCTGATGGTCGACCTGGTGGTGCTGGTGGCGG
Source organism: Pseudomonas sp. B21-009 (assembly GCF_024749345.1). Classification (NCBI taxonomy): domain Bacteria; kingdom Pseudomonadati; phylum Pseudomonadota; class Gammaproteobacteria; order Pseudomonadales; family Pseudomonadaceae; genus Pseudomonas; species Pseudomonas sp. B21-009. Next base: position 2,475,537 of record NZ_CP087199.1, read on the forward strand.
TGACCAGTTGTATGAACTCGGGGCTTTATACCGCCTCGCGCATGCTCTACTCGCTGGGCTCGCGGGGCGAGGCGCTGAAGATGACCAAGCGTATCTCCGGCAATGGCGTGCCGACCGTGGCGGTGATTCTCTCGACCTTCGCAGGCTTTGCCGGTTGCCTGGTCAACTACGTGTTCCCCGGCAAGGTCTTCGGCTTTTTGCTCTCGACCACCGGCGCCATCGCCTTGCTGGTGTACCTGGTGATTGCTGTGTCGCAACTGCGCATGCGCGCCATCACCGATCGCCAGGGCACTGAGCTTGCGTTCAAGATGTGGCTGTTCCCGTGGCTGACCTGGCTGGTCATCGGCCTGATTACCCTGGTGCTCGGCTACATGCTGATCAGCCCGGCCTACCGCTATGAAACCCTGATGACCGCGGGGGTGACCCTGGCCATCCTGCTGATCTCGCTGACCCGCCGTAAAACACCGGCCAGCGAGCCGGCCGGCAGCCCGTCGGTATCGGCCAAAGGCCTCTAGCGCGGCGCTTGGCACGGCAAAAGCCCATGACCGGTTCATGGGCTTTTTCGTTGTCCGGCGTTACTATCGGCGTTGCTTTCCCTTTAAAAAACAGACAATCAGGAAGCCTATGAGTACCCAAGCCTTATCCCTGCAGGAACTGGCCGCCCCCGAAGGCGTCTGCTACGGCTGTGGCTGTTCCCACCCCAGCGGCCTGCACCTGAAAAGCCACTGGGACGCCGACGGTATCCACCTGCTGTGCCGGCACTCGCCCGACAGCACCTTCCTCGGCTGGCCGGGGCTGGTCTATGGCGGTTTGCTGGCGATGCTGGTCGACTGCCATTCGAACTGGACCGCCATGGCCTACCACTACCGCGCCGAAGGCCGCGAGCCGGGCAGCCTGCCGCGTATCGACTGCGTCACCGGCCAGCTCAACCTGACCTACCTGAAACCCACGCCGATGGGCGTCGAGCTGCTGCTCAAGGCCCGGGTCGAGGGTGAAGTGGGGCGCAAGAGCCGGGTGATCTGCGAAGTCTGGGCCGACGACGTGCTGACCGTCAGCGCCGACTCGGTGTTCGTCCGGGTCGACACCGAAAAGCTCAAGCACAAGGCCCACGGCACCGCTTAAAACGGCACGGCAATGGTCAACTGGCTGTAGACGTTGGTGCCATTGCCGCCAACCTGGTTGCCGCCGTCATCGCTGCTCTTGCGCGGCTGGTACAGGCCCAGCAGCGGGCTGATGATCAGGTGCTCGCTGACCGCCCATTCGGCGTACAGGTCCAGCTCGCGGCCGTCGAGGTTCAGCGTGCCGCGCTCGTGCAGGGTCTTGTAGTTGAACAGCAGCACGCCCAGGGTCAGGGCCTCGACCGGGGTGGCCTTGAGGCCGACAAAGTGCACGTCGTTGTTGCTGTTGAACGGGCCTGAATAGTTGCCCGTGACCTCGCCCTGGAACCAGGTGCCGTAACCGCGGTTCATGCCGTTGAACATCGAGTCCCAGCCTTCGGAATAGCGGCTGTAGCGGTAGGTCAGGTCCGGGCGCCAGGGCACCTCGGCAAAGGTGTAGCCGGCTTCGGCGTACCAGGCTTTCTCCGGCCCTGCGTGCTTGTTTTGCCAGGCATATTCGAAGGCGAAATGCGCGTTCTCGACCCCAGCATCACCGGCGCCGCGCAGGCTGTAGATGTCCATGCCTTCACGTTGTTTCTGGAACTCGCTGGCATAGCGATCATCGACATTCAGGCCGCGAATGTAAGTCAGTTCCAGGGTGCCGGGGGCAGCGCTGTAGGCCAGGGTGCCGGCGGCCAGTTCGCTGTTGGCCTGGGCGCGGTTGTCCGACTTCATCCACAACAGGCTGCCATGCAGGCCATCCTTGGCGCCCAGGCGCAGTACTGCGGTCTTGTCGAAAGCATGGCGGGCGGCCAGGTAATAGGCGCCGCCGCGATTGAGCTCGCCGTCGGCCGGGCCCTTGCCGAAGTTCAGGCCGTCGTCGTTGATGATGAAGCCATCGCCGAGGGTGATGACCTGGCGACCGAACGACAGGTCCAGGCCATCCTCGCCCAGTGCCGGGATCAGTTTGCCCGAGCGCCAGCCGGCGAAGGCTTCGTCGAATTTAGTCGTGCGTTCGCTGCCATCGCTGATGCCGGCAGCATCGCCGTCGCCCCAGGTCGCCGAGCTGACCAGGTTGGCGGTGCCATAAACCGTGCCCAGTTCGCCCAGGCGCTGGTCGGCGCTCAAGCCATATTTGATAAAGCCTTCGCGCCAGGACGAGCCGCCTGGGGTGTCGTCGTAATTCTTGCGGCTGTTGAACAGGCCGTACACGGCGAGGAAGTTGGCGTTCAGGTGGGGGTCGTCATCGGCATACAGCTCAAGTGCCTGAACCGGGGGCAGGGCCAGCAGCAGGCTGAGGCTGGTGCCCTTGAGCAAATGGGGGAGGCGGGTGGTCATGGCGCAGGTTCCCTAAAGGAGGCGTTGGTGGCCGCCATTTAGGGTTCGAAGGCCCCGGCAGGTCTTTGCTTTGCCTGCCAGGGCGGTTGATCCTGCTCGCCAGCAGGTTTAGCGCAGGGTAGCGGCCATCTTCGCGAACACGTCGAGCACGGCGCTGGCCAGGTCCTTGCTGCGTTGGCCGTTCCAGCCGGTTTCGGCGTTGGGCGCGTCGTCGTGGTCTTTGAACGGCATCTCAAGGGTCAGCGACAGGCAGTCATGGGCCTGGCCGACGCTGTTGCAGGCCAGGGTCATATTGGCCTGGCCAGGGGCGGAGCGCGGGTAGCCATGGACCTGCTGGAAGTCCACGGTGCGCTTGCACAGGCTGTCGCGGAAGGTGGTTTCCAGGGCAGCGATACGCGCGTTGTAGCCGGGGTTGCCTTCGCAGCCGGCGGTGAACACGTGGGGGATTTCTTCGTCGCCGTGCACGTCGAGGAACAGGTCGACGCCGTGCAGCTTCATCTGCTGCTGGGCGAAGAATACCTCCGGGCTCTTGTCGATGCTCGCATCCTGCCAGGCGCGGTTCAGGTCCTGGCCCTTGGCGTTGGTGCGCAGGTGGCCGTGGATGGCGCCGTCGGGGTTCATGTTCGCGATCAGGTACAGGTCGGCTTCCTGCAGCAAGGCCCGAATCGTCGGGTCATTGTCTTGCAGGCGGTCGATCACCCCTTCCATGAACCACTCGGCCATGTGCTCACCCGGGTGCTGCTGGGCGATGATCCACAGTTTGCGCTTGGTTGCGGCGCCGTCGCCGGCGCGCAGCAACCGGATGTCACGGCCTTCGACGCTGCGGCCGGTGGCCAGCAGTTCAACGCCAGGCAGGCTGGTGGCGCGTTCAATCAACTGATTGTGGCGCGCGCGCGGGTAGGGCTCGAAATAGGCAAACCAGGCCTGGGGCTGTTCGGCCTTGAGGCTGAATTCGAGGGCCTTGCCGTCGAAAGTGGTGGGCACCCGGAACCACTGTTGCTGGTCGTAGGAGGCCACGGCCTGGTAACCGCTCCAGGCCTCGTGGTAGGACGAGGCACCGGCGTTTTCCAGGACAAAACCATGGGTCTGGCCCGGGGTCAGCCCCGCAGCCTTGAAGTGGAACCACTGGAAGTGCTCGCTGCGGGTGTCGGGGCGGATCTCCAGGCGCACCCGTGCAGGGTCACTGGCATCCTTGACGAGGATGTTGCCGGAATCGAAATCGCAGTCGATGTGCAGGGGGGACAGCGTCACGGTCATCACCAGGCTCCATGTAGAGTTGTTGTGGCAACTACTCTACACGCCTGGCTCAGGACCAGAAACCGATCGCTGCCAATGCCGCCAGGCCCAGGCCGATGGCCACCGAGCAACCGCCCAGCGACAGCGCGGCGCGTGGTTGCCGGTACCAGCCGTCCTCGCCCAGTTGGCGCGCCGGAGCCAGCAGCGAGCGCCAGCGCAGCTCGGTGGCGTGGAACGCCTCGCGGTGTGCCGGGGCGCTGTCTAGCCAGCGGCGAAAATCGATGCGTTCGCTGGCCGTCACGTTCGGGCTTTGCAGGCGTACGTACCACTGGCCGGCGATGCTCGCCAGGGCGTCGCGCTCTTCGCGGGCAATCTGCAGCGCCTGGTTCATGTGGCGCTCGACAGTGATGGCCGGCAGGTCGAGGCGCTCGGCAATGCTGGCGAACGACAGTTGATCGAGGCGGCTGAGGAGAAATACCTGCTGAACGCGGCGCGGCAGCTTTTTCAGGCGCTGCAGCAGGGCATCGTCCGCCAGATGGTGGGAAAGGGGATTGTGTTCAAGGGGCAGCAACAGACGGGTCATGTACAAGCTCCTTGCTGGTCGGTGGAGTGGGGGCGTCTTCCTTGACGCTGCAACAGCTTATTCATAACGAGATTGATTCTCAAGTGCTAATTCCGCAAAGCGCTGTTACAACCATTCACTGTGCGACATTCATTTGCTATCATCGCGGCCATTCAAGCAACACCCATCTTCATTAGCCTGAAGACCAAAAAAAAGACCCGGCAAAAAGCCGGGTCAAAAACCGTGATTAGCCTGATGAGGAGATAATCTGAGAGTCCGACCTAAGGGCTTTCAGTTTATCCAACCAGTCTCGCGACCAGTTGTGAGCAATAATAATCGTTATCATTTGCAAGTCAAATGAATTTTCTGTCATTGCGTAAAAACTTTTACGCAGTGCGCTCCCTCCTGACCGGCGGACACCAGCACCCGCCTTCGGTCGACTCCCACGTAACGTTCTGCAACAGGCTCAGGAATGCTCCTGATTGGCTGCCGTGCGCTCGAGCATGGCCCTGGCCATGTTGATCATGTGCATCGACGCCAGCGCCAGGTCGCGCGGTACGCCTTGCATGCCGTCAGCCGATTCGTAGGCGGTGGCGGCAGCGCAGCGCAATATATTGCTGGCATGGGCGGTGGCCTGGGCGCTGCTGAGGCCCTCACGGGCGACCAGCAGCGGCTCGTCGGGGCCAAAGGTCACCGGTGCCGGGTTGAGGTAGTAATCCAGCGCGCGCCGGGCGGCATCACTGTTACTTAATGCTTCGGAATCAAGGCTGAGGTCCGTTTCAGGGGATATCGGTTTCATGCGTCTGCCTGCTGTTTGGGTAAGCGATGAAAGGTGTTGGCAGATATTAATACGCTCTGTAGTTATGACTATTGTTTAAATACTACAATATGTGTATTGAGCGCCAGAAGGCAGTCCGTATCGTGCCAGCGATGGATAAATGGACTGACCTGGTTAAAGCCAGGATGCGTGAACTGAAAGTCACGCAGGAAAATCTCGCCGAACGCATCGGAGTCACCCAGGGCGCCGTGGGCCACTGGCTGCGCGAGGAGCGCGAGCCGAAACTGCGGGTGCTCAACCAGATTCTGGTGGAAGTGGGGCTGCCGCCGCTGCAGATGGTTTTCCCCAATCAGGTGTCGGAAAGCAACGGTTCCTACACGGTATCGGGCAACCCGACTACTCTGGCTGGCGCCGATGGCCTACAGCACGAACTGTATTTTCGCTACCCGATTCTGGCCTGGGGCAATCTTGACCCGGTTGAGGTGGCCGATGACACGCCGTTGCAGTCAACCGACTATAAAGCGCAGGGGCGGGCGTTCTGGCTCAGGGTCGAAGGCGACGCGATGACCGCGCCGTTGGGCTTGAGCGTGCCGGAGGGCATGCTGATCCTGGTCGATACCGGGCTTGCGGCCGAACCCGGCAAACTGGTGATCGCGCGTTCGCCAGGCAGCACGGCGACGAGTTTTCGCCAGTTGAGCGAGGAGGGCGGCCAGCGCTACTTGCGCCCGCTCAACCCGACCTATCCCAAGGCCTTGTGCAGCGAGCAGTGTGAGTTGCTGGGGGTGGTGGTGCAGGCATTGGTCAAGTTTTGAGCTGAATCTCATCGCGGGGCAGGTCGCCGCCCCGCGATGAGGCGCTCAAGCCTCGTCCAGCTCCACCAGCACAGCCCCTTCACTGACCATCTCGCCTTCCTGGCAGAACAGCGCCTTGACCGTCCCGGCATGGGGCGCGCGGATGCTGTGTTCCATCTTCATGGCTTCCAGCACCACCAGCTGCGTGCCAGCTTCCACCGCCTGGCCAACCTCCACCAGCACCCGTACGATGCTGCCGTTCATTGGCGCGCCAAGGCCGCCCTGATGGCTGTGGCTGGCATCGGCCTCGGCAATCGGGTCGTAGCGGTTGACGCTGTGCAGCTCGCCGTCCCATTGCAGGTACAGGGTCTGGCCACGGCGGATTGCCAGGTGCCGGCGGCGCAGGCCGTCTTCGTCGATCAGTAGCTGCTCGCCGTCCAGGGTCAGCTTCGATGCATCCGTCTGAGTCAGGTTGATGACCCGAGCTTCACCGTTGCAGGTCAGGTGCAGGCTGACCTGCGCCGGCACGCCGGCACGAAAGCCGTTGTTGGCGGCCCACGGCGAGTGACGGTCATCGTCACGCGGTCGCAGCGGCTGGCTCTGGATGAAGGCTTCGGCCGCCGCCTGCCAGAACGCCGCCGGCAAGGCTTGCGGTGCCGGTAGCAATTGTTCCTGATAACGCGGGATGAACCCGGTATCCAGCTCGGCCTCGGCAAATGCCGGGTGGGCGAGGATGCGCCGCAGAAAGGCGATATTGGTTTTCAGCCCGCCGATGGCAAACTCGTCGAGCATCGCCAGCAAGCGCAAGCGCGCCTGCTCGCGGGTTTCGCCCCAGGCGATCAGTTTGCCGAGCATCGGGTCATAGAACGGCGAGACGTCGTCGCCTTCGCTGACGCCGCTGTCCACCCGTCGGCCTTCGCCCGGCGCCGACTCGCGGTACAGCGCCAGGTGGCCGGTGGCCGGGAGAAAGTCATTGGCCGGGTCTTCGGCATACAGGCGCACTTCGATGGCATGGCCGTTGAGCGGCACCTGCGCCTGGGTGATTGGCAATGGCTCGCCACAGGCGACGCGGATCTGCCAGGCGACCAGGTCCAGGCCGGTGATCGCTTCGGTGACCGGGTGTTCGACCTGCAGGCGGGTGTTCATCTCCATGAAGAAGAACTCGCCGCGGGCATCGAGCAGAAACTCCACAGTACCGGCACCGACATAGCCGATGGCCTGGGCGGCCTTGACCGCCGCTTCGCCCATGGCCTGGCGCTGGGCGCTGCTCAGGCCCGGGGCAGGGGCTTCTTCGACGACCTTCTGGTGCCGGCGCTGGATCGAGCAGTCGCGCTCGTTGAGGTACAGGCAGTTGCCGTGCTGGTCGGCGAACACCTGGATCTCTACGTGGCGCGGCTTGAGCACGTATTTTTCCACCAGCATGCGCGCATCGCCGAACGACGACTGCGCTTCACGCTGGGCCGAGGCCAGGGCTTCGCCGAGCTGGCTTTCGTGCTCGACCACCTTCATGCCTTTGCCGCCGCCACCAGCGGTAGCCTTGAGCAGCACCGGGTAGCCGATTTTCTCGGCGGCGGCGCGGAAGGTTTCCAGGTCCTGGGCTTCGCCGTGATAACCCGGCACCAGCGGCACGCCGGCCTGTTCCATCAGGGCCTTGGCCGCCGACTTGCTGCCCATGGCATCGATGGCGCTGGCCGGTGGGCCGAGGAAAATCAGCCCGGCCTGCTCGATGGCACGGGCAAAGCCTGCGTTCTCGGACAAAAAGCCGTAGCCGGGGTGGATCGCCTGGGCGCCGCTGGCTTTGGCCGCGGCCAGCAGCTTGTCGATGTCCAGGTAGCTGTCAGCGGCCTTGGCGCCGCCGAGGTCGACGCGAATGTCAGCTTCGCGGCTGTGCCGCGCTTCACGGTCGATGGCGCTGTGCACGGCCACAGTGGTCAGGCCCAGGGCCTTGGCGGTGCGCATCACCCGGCAGGCGATCTCGCCGCGGTTGGCGACCAGCAGGGTGGTCAACGGGGTGCGGCTCATGGGCGCGGCTCCTTGTGCGACGGTTGGCCCTGCCAGGCCGGGCTGCGTTTTTCCAGGAAGGCGCGCAGGCCTTCCTGGCCTTCAGGGCTGACGCGAATGCGGGCGATGGCGTTTTCGCAGTAGCGGCGGATGGCCGGGGTCAGCTCGCCGGGGCCGACTTCACGCAGCAGCTCCTTGCTGGCACGCATGGCCTGCGGGCTGTTGAGCAGCAGGTTGTCGATCCAGTTGTCGACCTGCTGTTCCAGCTCGGCGGCCGGGTAGGCTTCGGCCAGCAGGCCCAGCTCACGGGCGCGCTCACCGCTGAAGCGTTCGGCGGTGAGGGCGTAGCGGCGCGCGGCGCGCTCGCCCATGGCCTGGACCACGAACGGGCTGATCACAGCTGGCGCCAAGCCGATGCGCACTTCCGACAGGCACAACTGCGCGTCACTGGCGCCAATGGCCATGTCGCAGCAGCTGATCAGGCCCAGGGCGCCACCAAAGGCTGCGCCTTGCACCACCGCCAGGGTCGGCACCTTGAGCCGCGCCAGGTTGTACATTAGCTCGGCCAGCTCGCGGGCGTCGTCAAGGTTGGTGTTGTAGTCCAGTTGCGCCGACTGCTGCATCCAGGCCAGGTCGGCACCGGCGCTGAAGTGCCGGCCACGGCCGCGCAGCAGCACGAAACGCAGGCTGCTGTCGGCGCCGATATGGTCGATGGCGATGATCAGCTCGCGGATCATCTGTGCGTTGAAGGCGTTGTTCTTGTCTTCCCGGCTCAGCCACAGGGTGGCGAAACCACGGGGGTCCTTGATCAGTTCAAGGGTAGTGAAGTCGCTCATGGTCACATCCGGAAAATGCCGAAACGGCTCTGTTCGATCGGTGCGTTGAGGGCCGCGGACAACGCCAGGCCAAGGATCTCGCGGGTTTGCGCCGGGTCGATGACGCCGTCGTCCCACAGCCGGGCGCTGGAGTAGTAAGGGTGGCCCTGGTGCTCGTACTGGTCGAGGATCGGCTGCTTCAGACGCGCTTCGTCTTCGGCGCTGAAGGCCTGGCCGCTGCGCTCGCTCTGCTCGCGCTTGACCTGGGCGAGCACGCCGGCGGCCTGTTCGGCGCCCATCACGCCGATCCGTGCGTTTGGCCACATCCACAAGAAACGCGGGTCGTAGGCGCGGCCGCACATGCCGTAGTTGCCGGCGCCAAAGCTGCCGCCGATGATCACGGTGAACTTCGGCACCTGGGCGCAGGCCACCGCGGTGACCAGCTTGGCGCCATGCTTGGCGATGCCACCGGCCTCGTACTTCTGGCCGACCATGAAGCCGGTAATGTTCTGCAAGAACAGCAGCGGGATGCCGCGCTGGCAGGCCAGTTCGATGAAGTGCGCGCCTTTTTGCGCGGCTTCGGCGAAGAGGATGCCGTTGTTGGCCAGGATCGCTACCGGATACCCGTGCAGGTGGGCAAAGCCGCACACCAGAGTGGTGCCGAACAACGCCTTGAACTCATCGAATACCGAGCCGTCGACCAGCCGCGCAATTACCTCGCGCACATCGAACGGCTGCTTGGCATCGGCCGGCACCACGCCGTACAGCTCTTCACTGCTGTACAGCGGCGCCACCGGCGCGCGCTGCTGCAACTCGCCGAGCTTGTGCCAGTTGAGGTTGGCCACGCAGCGCCGGGCGATGGCCAGGGCGTGTTCGTCGTTGTCGGCATAGTGGTCGGCGACGCCGCTGGTTTTGCAGTGTACGTCGGCGCCGCCGAGGTCTTCGGCGCTGACCACTTCGCCGGTGGCAGCCTTGACCAGCGGGGGGCCGGCAAGAAAGATCGTCGCCTGCTGGCGGACCATGATCGCTTCGTCGGCCATGGCCGGCACATAGGCGCCGCCGGCGGTGCACGAGCCCATGACCACGGCGATCTGGGGAATGCCGAGGGCGCTCATGTTGGCCTGGTTGAAGAAGATCCGCCCGAAGTGCTCGCGGTCGGGGAACACTTCATCCTGGCGCGGCAGGTTGGCGCCACCGGAGTCCACCAGGTACAGGCACGGCAGGCGGTTCTGCAGGGCGATGGCCTGGGCGCGCAGGTGTTTTTTCACCGTTAGCGGGTAGTAGGAGCCGCCTTTGACCGTGGCGTCGTTGGCGACGATCATGCATTCGACGCCTTCAACCCGGCCAATGCCGGCGATCACGCCTGCGGCCGGGACGTCTTCGCCGTACACCTCATGGGCGGCCAGCTGGCCGATTTCAAGGAACGGCGAACCTGCGTCGAGCAGGCGGTCGATACGTTCGCGTGGCAGCAGTTTGCCCCGCGAGGTGTGCCGCTCCTGGGCCTTGGGCCCACCGCCCTGGTGCACCTGGGCGATCAGGCTGCGCAAGGCGTCGACCTGGTTCGCCATGGCGGCGTAGCTCTGCGCGAACTCTGCTGACTTCGGATTGATGTGAGACTTGATGATCATTGTGGTTCCTCACGCAGAATCAAGCGACAAGCTTCAAGCTGCAAGACTGATCTGTGTTATGGCGGCAGTCGCGAGCCGTCCGCACTGAGCGGGCTGCATCGACTTGCCGCTTGTAGCTTGCTGCTAAGCGCTTCAGCGCGTCTCTTGGAAGAGTTCTCGGCCGATCAGCATCCGGCGGATCTCACTGGTGCCGGCGCCGATCTCGTAGAGCTTGGCATCGCGCAGCAGGCGGCCGGCCGGGAATTCGTTGATGTAGCCGTTGCCTCCCAGAATCTGGATCGCCTCAAGGGCCATCTGGGTGGCGCGCTCGGCGGTGTAGAGGATGACCCCGGCGGCGTCCTTGCGCGTGGTTTCGGCGCGGTCGCAGGCCTGGGCCACGGCGTACAGGTAGGCGCGGCTGGCGTTGAGCTGGGTGTACATGTCGGCGATTTTGCCCTGGATCAGCTGGAACTCGCCGATGCTCTGGCCGAACTGCTTGCGGTCGTGGATGTAGGGCACCACCAGGTCCATGCAGGCCTGCATGATCCCGGTCGGGCCGCCGGAGAGCACCACACGCTCGTAGTCCAGGCCGCTCATCAGTACTTTGACGCCGCCGTTGAGCACGCCGAGGATGTTCTCTTTGGGTACTTCGACGTTGTCGAAGAACAGCTCGCAGGTGTTCGAGCCGCGCATGCCCAGCTTGTCGAACTTGTTGCTGCGGCTGAAGCCTTTCCAGTCGCGTTCGACAATAAAGGCGGTGATGCCGTGGGCGCCTTTGTCGAGGTCGGTCTTGGCGTAGATCACGTAGGTGTTGGCGTCCGGGCCGTTGGTGATCCAGGTCTTGCTGCCGTTGAGGACGAAGTGGTCGCCGCGCTGTTCGGCGCGCAGTTTCATCGATACCACGTCGGAACCGGCATTCGGCTCGCTCATGGCCAGGGCGCCGATGTGCTCGCCGCTGATCAGCTTGGGCAGGTACTTGGCTTTCTGCTCGGCGTTGCCGTTGCGGTTGATCTGGTTGACGCAGAGGTTGGAATGGGCGCCGTAGGAGAGGGCGACCGAGGCCGAGCCGCGGCTGATTTCTTCCATGGCCACCACGTGGGCCAGGTAGCCCAGGCCGGCGCCGCCGTATTCTTCACTGACGGTGATGCCCAGCAGGCCCATGTCACCGAACTTGCGCCACATGTCGGCGGGGAACAGGTTGTCCTGGTCGATCTGCGCGGCGCGCGGCGCCAGCTCTGCGGCGACGAAGGACTGCACCTGGTCGCGAAGCATGTCGATGGTTTCGCCCAGGGCGAAGTTCAGGGTCGGATAACGCATGCGGGCACCTATTGTTGATTGTTCTTGGATTAAGGGTGCTTGTGCTGGCCTCATCGCAGGTTATGCCCGCTCCTACAGTTCTTTGTGGGAGCGGGCTTGCCCCGCGATAGCCTCACAACACAAACCCTGATTGTCAGTAACCTTTACGTTAACGTAAACCTGCCATCGTTAGCTGTCAATCTCGCCATGACCTTTACGTTAACGTAAATATGCGCCAGAGTAAGTCGCGCTTGAATCAGCTCCCAGAACAACCACAAAAAGGGACCGCCATGAATCAACCGAGCTATACCCAGGGCCGTCAGGACAAGCCGTTGCTGGCCATGACCATCGGCCAGGCATTCGACCAGACGGTCGCCCGCTTTGCCCAGCGCGAAGCGCTGGTGGTGCGACATCAGCAGCAGCGTTACACCTGGCAGACGCTGGCCGCCAGCGTCGACCTGCATGCCCGCGCGCTGATGGCGCTGGGGCTGAAAACCGGCGATCGCTTAGGCATCTGGGCACCCAATTGCGCGCAGTGGTGCATTGCCCAGTTCGCCAGCGCCAAGATCGGCGTGATCCTGGTCAACATCAACCCGGCGTATCGCACCAGCGAGCTTGAATACGTGCTCAAGCAGTCGGGCTGCCAGTGGCTGATCAGCGCCGGTGCCTTCAAGACTTGCGATTATCACGCCATGCTTGGCGAGCTGCTGCCCAACCTCGCCCAGCAAGCGCCAGGGCAGCTACGCAGCGAACGCCTGCCGGAGCTGCGCGGGTTGATCAGCCTTGATGCCCAGCCGCCAGCAGGCTTTCTGCCCTGGGAGCGCCTGGCCTGGCTGGCCAGCGAAACCGACCCGGCCGACTTCCAGGCCCGTCAGCACAGCCTGCAGTTCGACCAACCAGTGAACATCCAGTACACCTCCGGCACCACCGGCTTCCCCAAGGGCGCGACCCTCAGCCACTACAACATCCTCAACAACGGCTACATGGTCGGCGAGAGCCTGGGCCTGAGCGAGCACGACCGCATGGTGATCCCGGTGCCGCTGTACCACTGCTTCGGCATGGTCATGGGCAACCTCGGCTGTGTCACCCATGGCAGCACCATGATCTACCCCAACGACGCCTTTGACCCGCTGCTGACGTTAAGCTGTGTCGCACAAGAGCAGGCCACCGCCCTGTATGGCGTGCCGACCATGTTCATCGCCATGCTCGATCACCCGCAACGTAGCGAGATGGACCTGTCGACCCTGCGCACCGGGATCATGGCCGGCGCCACCTGCCCGATCGAGGTGATGCGCCGGGTGATCGGCGAGATGCACATGGGCGAGGTGCAGATCGCCTACGGCATGACCGAAACCAGCCCGGTGTCGTTGCAGACCGGCGCCGATGACGACCTTGAACTTCGCGTGACCACGGTAGGGCGGACCCAGCCGCAGCTGGAAAGCAAGATCATCGATGAGCAGGGCTGCATTGTGCCGCGCGGGCAGATCGGCGAGCTGTGCACCCGCGGTTACAGCGTGATGCTCGGTTACTGGGGTAACCCGGCGGCCACCAGCGAAGCCATCGATCCGGCCGGCTGGATGCACACCGGTGACCTCGCGAGCATGAACGAGGCCGGCTATGTGTGCATCGCCGGGCGCAACAAGGACATGATCATTCGCGGCGGTGAGAACATCTATCCGCGCGAGCTGGAAGAGTTCTTCTTTACCCACCCGGCGGTGGCGGATGTGCAGGTGATCGGCATACCCGATGAGCGTTATGGCGAAGAGATCGTCGCCTGGATCAAGTTTCACCCCGGCCACAGCGCCAGCGAGATCGAACTGCAACAGTGGTGCAAGAGCCGCATTGCCCACTTCAAGGCCCCGCGCTACTTCCGCTTTGTCGATGAGTTTCCGATGACGGTGACCGGCAAGGTGCAGAAGTTCAGGATGCGCGAGATCAGCATTGAAGAGCTGATCAAACGCTGATTCGGCGGCGCCTGCATCGCCGGCAAGGCCGGCTCCCACACTAGACCTGTGGGAGCTGGCCTTGCCAGCGATGAGGCCGGTGCTGACTGCCAATAATCCTCTACGCTTTCACCGGCGGCTCGTTACTCGGCGGGTCGCCCACGGTGGGCGGCACCGTCGGTTGCACCGGCACCTCATCAGGGTCCTGCTCTGGCACCGGCGGTGGCAGTGTCGGGTCGTCGATATTCGGATCGGGCGTTTCAGCCGGGATGGGAATGTTCATGGCCTGACCTCGCAACGGGGTTGTGGATGGCATGCTCAGGGTTTCGACCCCGGGCCCGGCCAATCGCTCATTTTTTTTGAACCCCGGGCCGCGCCCCCGCTCTGAACCTTTACCGCCACTTCATAACGGAGCAACGTTCGATGACCCGCGATGAGCCCTTCGAAACCGACCGTATGACTGCGGCTAGCGACCACCCGGACCAGGCCCTGAGCCTGTCCCAGGCCTTGCTCGAACCGCGGATCGTGATCGAGAACACCGTGCCGGTGCTTGATGGCGGGCTGTTTGCGGTCAAGGCGGTGGTCGCTGAGCCGGTGCAGGTCAGCAGCAAGGTTTACGCCGACGGTCATGACGCCCTGGCAGTGATGCTCAACTGGCGCCAGGCCCACAGCCGGCGCTGGCACTGCGTGCCGATGCAGTTTGCCGGCAATGACCTGTGGCAGGCCGAATTCACCGTCAGCGAGCAGGGCCGCCACCTGTTCAGCATCGAGGCCTGGATCGACCCGTTCGCCACCTATTGCCACGACCTGGAGAAGAAATTCAACGCAGGCGTCGCGGTGCCGCTGGAGTTGCAGGAAGGGCTGCTGCAGATCGAGCACAATATTGGTCGCAGCAACGGCCCCCTGCGTGACCAGCTGCAGGCCCTGTACCAGCACCTGCCCGGTTTGCCCGTCGACGAGCAGGTGGCCTTGCTGCTGCACCCGGACACCGCCGTTCTGATGGCCGAGGCCGAGCACCGTACCTACCTCAGCCGCAGCCCTGAATACCCGCTGGATGTCGAACGCATCCAGGCCCGGTTCGCCAGTTGGTACGAGCTGTTTCCGCGCTCGGTCACCGACGACCCCGAACGGCACGGTACCTTCAATGACGTGCACCAACGCTTGCCGATGATCCGCGACATGGGCTTTGACGTGCTGTACTTCCCGCCCATCCACCCGATCGGTGTGCGCCACCGCAAGGGCCGCAACAATGCCTTGCAGGCCGAGCCCGGTGACCCCGGCAGCCCTTATGCGATTGGCGGCGCCGAGGGCGGGCACGAGGCGATTCACCCACAACTGGGCAGCCGCGAGGATTTTCGCCGGCTGGTGGCCGCCGCCGCCGGGCATGGCCTGGAAATCGCCCTGGATTTTGCCATCCAGTGTTCCCAGGACCACCCCTGGCTCAAGGAGCACCCGGGCTGGTTCTCCTGGCGCCCGGACGGCAGCATCCGCTACGCCGAGAACCCACCGAAAAAGTACCAGGACATCGTCAACGTCGACTTCTATGCCGCCGATTCGGTACCGGCCCTGTGGCTGGCGCTGCGCGATGTGGTGGTGGGCTGGGTCAAGGAGGGGGTCAAGACCTTTCGCGTCGACAACCCGCACACCAAGCCCTTGCCGTTCTGGCATTGGCTGATCGCCAATGTGCGCAGCCAGTACCCGGACGTTATCTTCCTCGCCGAGGCCTTCACCAAGCCTGCGATGATGGCGCGCCTGGGCAAGGTCGGTTACTCCCAGAGCTACAGCTACTTCACCTGGCGCAACACCAAGGCCGAGCTGCAAAGCTACTTCGAGGAGCTCAACCAGCCGCCGTGGTGCTACTGCTACCGGCCGAACTTCTTCGTCAATACCCCGGACATCAACCCGTACTTTCTGCATGAATCGGGGCGTGCCGGCTTCCTTATTCGCGCCGCGCTGGCGGCCATGGGCTCGGGCCTGTGGGGCATGTACTCAGGGTTCGAGCTGTGCGAGGCGACGCCGGTGCCAGGCAAGGAGGAATACCTGGATTCGGAGAAGTACCAGATCCGCCCGCGCGACTTCAGCCAGCCAGGCAACATCATCGCCGAAATCGCCCAGCTCAACCGCATCCGCCGGCAGAATCCGGCCTTGCACACCCACCTGGGCGTGGCCTTCTATAACGCCTGGAACGACAACATCCTGTACTTCGGCAAACGCACTGCCGAGCGCGACAACTTCATCCTCATCGCCGTCAGCCTCGACCCGCACAACGCCCAGGAGGCGCACTTCGAGCTGCCGTTGTGGGAGCTGGGCCTGGACGACCATGCCGACACCTTCGGCGAAGACCTGATGAGTGGCCATCGCTGGACCTGGCATGGCAAGACCCAATGGATGCGCATCGAGCCCTGGCACCTGCCGTTCGCTGTCTGGCGTATCGAAAAAGCCCACTAGAAAGGAGTCGAGCATGGCCAAGCGCGCCCGCCCAGCCGCCTTTATCGATGATCCGTTGTGGTACAAGGACGCGATCATCTACCAGGTACACGTCAAATCCTTCTTTGATTCCAATAACGATGGCATCGGTGACTTCCCCGGCCTGATCGCCAAGCTCGACTACATCGCCGAGCTTGGGGTCAACACCCTGTGGCTGCTGCCGTTCTACCCTTCGCCACGGCGCGATGATGGCTACGACATCGCCGAGTACAAGGCAGTGCATCCCGACTACGGCACCCTGGCTGACGTCAAGCACTTCATTGCCGAGGCGCACAAGCGCGGCCTGCGGGTGATAACCGAACTTGTCATCAACCACACCTCCGACCAGCATCCGTGGTTCCAGAAAGCCCGGCGCGCCAAGCCGGGGAGCAAGGCCCGGGACTTTTACGTGTGGTCCGACAGCGACCAGAAGTACGACGGCACGCGGATCATCTTCCTCGACACCGAGAAATCCAACTGGACCTGGGACCCGGTGGCCGGACAATACTTCTGGCACCGCTTCTACTCGCACCAGCCGGACCTCAATTTCGACAACCCGCAGGTGCTCAAGGCGGTGCTCGGGGTCATGCGCTACTGGCTCGACCTGGGCGTCGACGGCCTGCGCCTGGACGCCATCCCTTACCTGATCGAGCGCGACGGCACCAACAACGAGAACCTGCCCGAAACCCACCAGGTGCTGAAAAAGATCCGCGCCGAGATCGATGCCAACTACCCCGACCGCATGCTCTTGGCCGAGGCCAACCAGTGGCCGGAAGACACCCAGTTGTACTTTGGCGAAGGGCAGGGCGATGAATGCCACATGGCTTTTCACTTCCCGCTGATGCCGCGCATGTACATGGCCGTGGCCCAGGAAGACCGCTTTCCGATCACCGACATCCTGCGTCAGACCCCGGAGATCCCGGCCAACTGCCAATGGGCGATCTTCTTGCGCAACCACGATGAGCTGACCCTGGAGATGGTCACCGACCGCGAGCGCGACTACTTGTGGAACTACTACGCCGAGGATCGCCGAGCGCGGATCAACCTCGGCATTCGCCGGCGCCTGGCGCCGTTGCTGCAGCGCGACCGGCGCCGGGTCGAGCTTTTGTGCAGCCTGCTGCTGTCGATGCCCGGCACGCCGACCCTGTACTACGGCGACGAAATCGGCATGGGCGACAACATCTACCTGGGTGACCGCGATGGCGTGCGCACGCCGATGCAGTGGTCGATCGACCGCAATGGCGGGTTTTCGCGCGCCGACCCGGCGCGCCTGGTGCTGCCGCCGATCATGGACCCGCTGTACGGCTTCCAGTCGGTCAACGTCGAGGCCCAAGCCCACGACCCGCATTCGCTATTGAACTGGAACCGCCGCCTGCTGGCGGTGCGCAAGCAGCAAAAAGCCTTCGGCCGCGGCGCACTGAAGATGCTCACGCCGAGCAACCGGCGGATTCTCGCCTACATCCGCGAGTACACCGGCAGCGACGGCAAGACCGAGATCATCCTCTGCGTGGCCAACGTCTCGCGCGCCGCACAGGCGGCTGAGCTTGAGCTGCAGCAGTACGCCGACAAGGTGCCGGTGGAGATGCTCGGCGGCAGTGCCTTCCCGCCGATCGGCCAGTTGCCGTTTCTGCTGACCTTGCCGCCTTACGGCTTTTACTGGTTCCTGCTCGCTGACAAGGACCAGATGCCCAGCTGGCACATGGAACCGGCCCAGAGCCTGCCGGAGTTCACCACCCTGGTGCTGAAAAAGCGCATGGAAGAGCTGCTTGAAGCGCCGTCGCGGGCCACTTTGCAAGACAGCATCCTGCCCCAGTACCTGCCCAAGCGCCGCTGGTTTGCCGGCAAGGAAAGCCGCATCGAACAGGTGCAGATCGCCTACGGCGTGCGTTTTGGCGACGCCACCAGCCCGGTGCTGCTCAGCGAGATCGACGTGCAGGGCGGCGGCCAGAGCAGCCGCTATCAACTGCCGTTCGGCCTGATCGGCGAAGAAAACATCAACAGCCCGGCGCCGCAGCAACTGGCCCTGGCGCGGGTGCGCCGCGGCCGCCAGGTGGGGCTGATCACCGATGGCTTCGTGCTTGAGAGCTTCGTGCGCGCGGTGCTGACCGGCTGCAAGGACGGCTTGCGCTTGCCGTGCAGCGAGGGCGAGCTGCGTTTTACCGCCACAGAACAACTGGCGGTATTGAACCTGGGCGACGACGCGCAAGTGCGCTACCTGAGCGCCGAGCAGTCCAACAGTTCGGTGGTGGTCGGTGGCAGCCTGGTGCTCAAGCTGATCCGCCGGGTCAACCCCGGGGTGCACCCTGAGCTGGAGATGAGCGCCTACCTGACGGCCGCAGGCTTTGCCAATATCTCGCCGCTGCTGGCCTGGGTCAGCCGCGTCGACGCTAAGGCGCAACCGCACCTGCTGATGATCGCCCAGGGCTACCTGAGCAACCAGGGCGACGCCTGGGATTGGACCCAGAACAACCTCGAGCGGGCCATCCGCGACGAGATGGAGCCTTCGAGCAACGATCGGGACGTGCACACCGATGCCCTGCAGGACCTTGCCGATTTTGCCGCCTTGCTCGGCCAGCGCCTGGGCGAGATGCACCTGCTGCTGGCGGCGCCCAGCGCCGATCCGGCGTTCCAGCCGCGGGCCAGCAGCAGCCGCGACAGCCAGGCCTGGAACACGCACATCAGCGCCCAGCTGAGCCGCGCCCTGGACCTGCTGCAAGCACATCGCGCCAGCCTCGACAGCGCCAGCCAGGCCCTGGTCGACGACCTGCAACAGCAACGCAAGAGCCTGCTCAAGCACATAGCCGAACTGAGCAAACAGGCGGTCGGCGGGCTGTTAATGCGTGTACATGGCGACTTGCACCTGGGCCAGGTGCTGGTGGTGCAGGGCGATGCCTACCTGATCGATTTCGAAGGCGAACCGGCGCGACCGCTGGATGAGCGGCGAGCCAGGCACAGCCCGTACAAGGATGTCAGCGGCGTACTGCGTTCCTTCGACTATGCTGCAGCGATGGTGCTGCGCAGTGCTTCTGCTGTCGACCTTTGCGAGGCTGCCCGTCAGGCGCGTCAGCGCGTCGCCCGCCGTTACCTGCACCAGGCCCGGCATGCTTTTGTCGAGGCCTATGGGCTGGCCACCGCGGCCATGCCCCATGCCTGGCAGCAGGCTGACGGCGAGCAGGCGGCGCTGGCGTTGTTCAGCCTCGAAAAAGTCGCCTACGAAATCCTCTACGAAGCCGAGAACCGTCCGCATTGGCTGGCCGTGCCTTTGCATGGCCTGCATGGTCTGATCAGTACCTGGGGAGAGCAGTAAATGACGCAACGCAAGCGCGAGGAAGGAGGACTGGGGCAGCGCGATATCGATGCCCTGGTAAGAGCCGAACATACCGACCCGTTCGCGGTGCTCGGTCCGCACCCGGATGGTGCTGGTGGCCAGTTTGTCCGCGCCTACCTGCCCAACGCTCTGAACGTACGGGTGCTGGCCCGTGACGACAGTCGCGTGCTGGCAGAGCTGGAGCAGGGGCCGGTACCGGGGTTGTTCATCACTCATCTGCGCGAATCGCAGCCGTACCTGTTGCAGATCAACTGGGCCGGCGGCGAGCAGATTACCGAAGACCCCTACAGCTTTGGGCCGTTGCTCGGCGACATGGACCTGTACCTGTTTGCCGAGGGCAACCACCGTGATCTTGCGGCGGCGATGGGCGCGCAACCGCTGAATGTCGAAGGCGTCGATGGCGTGCGCTTTTCGGTGTGGGCACCGAACGCCCGGCGGGTCTCGGTGGTTGGTGATTTCAACAACTGGGACGGCCGCCGTCACCCCATGCGCCTGCGCCATCCGTCCGGGGTCTGGGAACTGTTTGTGCCGCGCCTGCGGGCCGGCGAAGCGTACAAATACGAAGTGCTCGGGCGCGACGGCATCCTGCCGCTCAAGGCCGACCCGCTGGCCCGCGCCACCGAATTACCGCCGAGCACCGCCTCAAGGGTCGCCGGCCCCCTGGCCCATGAGTGGCAAGACCAGGACTGGATGCAGCTGCGTGGTGAACGCCAGGCCAGCAGCGCGCCGCTGTCAATCTACGAACTGCACGCCGGCTCCTGGCAATGTGAGCTGGACGACAATGGCGAAGTGGCGCGCTTTTACAACTGGCGCGAGCTGGCCGAGCGCCTGGTGCCCTATATCCAGCAGCTGGGCTTTACCCATATCGAGCTGATGCCGATCATGGAGCATCCGTTTGGCGGCTCCTGGGGTTACCAGCCACTGTCGATGTACGCGCCGACCGCGCGCTACGGCAGTGCCGAAGACTTTGCCGCCTTTATCGACGCCTGCCACCAGGCGCAGATCGGCGTGATCCTCGACTGGGTGCCGGCGCATTTCCCCACCGACACCCACGGCCTGGCGCGCTTCGACGGCACCGCGCTGTACGAGTACGACAACCCGCTGGAGGGCTTCCACCAGGACTGGGACACGCTGATCTACAACCTTGGGCGCACCGAAGTGCACGGCTTCATGCTGGCCTCGGCGCTGCACTGGCTCAAGCATTTTCATATCGACGGCCTGCGCGTCGATGCCGTGGCCTCGATGCTCTACCGCGACTACTCGCGCAAGGCCGGCGAGTGGGTGCCGAATCGCCATGGCGGGCGCGAGAACCTCGAAGCCATCGACTTTTTGCGTCACCTCAACGACGTGGTGGCCCTGGAGGCCCCCGGCGCCCTGGTGATTGCCGAAGAGTCCACGGCCTGGCCAGGCGTCAGCCAGCCGACCCAGCAGGGCGGCCTGGGCTTTGCCTACAAGTGGAACATGGGCTGGATGCACGACACCCTGCATTACATCCAGAACGACCCGATCCACCGCACCTATCACCACAACGAAATGAGCTTCGGCCTGATTTATGCCTACTCCGAGCATTTCATCCTGCCGATCTCCCACGACGAGGTGGTGCACGGCAAACATTCGCTGATCGACAAGATGCCCGGCGACCGCTGGCAGAAATTCGCCAACCTGCGCGCCTACCTGACCTTCATGTGGACCCATCCGGGCAAAAAACTGTTGTTCATGGGCTGTGAGTTCGGCCAGTGGCGCGAGTGGAACCACGACAGCGAACTGGACTGGTACCTGCTCAAGTACCCCGAGCATCTGGGTGTGCAACGGCTGGTCAGCGACCTCAACCGTTTGTACCGCGACGAGCGTGCGCTGCACGAACAGGACTGCGTGCCGCAAGGCTTTCAATGGTTGATCGGCGATGACGCGCACAACAGTGTGTATGCCTGGCTGCGCTGGAGCGTGAACGGCGAGCCGTTGCTGGTGGTGGCCAACTTCACCCCGGTGCCGCGCGAGGGCTATCGCATCGGCGTGCCGTTTGGCGAGCGCTGGGCCGAGGTGTTCAACAGCGATGCCGAGGGCTATGCCGGCTCCAACTACGGCAACCTTGGCGAGGTGGCCAGCCAGGCCCAGCCCAGCCATGGCCAGCCGCTGTCGTTGCGGCTCAACCTGCCGCCGCTGGGGGTGTTGATCCTGCGGCCGCAGTGATGGCCAGCGCTCGCATCACCAGCGCACCCTGACCCCCAGGTTGCCGATCAGGCCGTTGAGGTCATTGTCATCGACATCACTGCTGTAGTCGGCGCTGACAAACAGCGCCACTTTCGGCGTGACCCGCGCCACCAGGCCCAAGCCCAGTTCGACGGTGGCGGAGTTGCGCCCGCTGCTGATCTTGTCGACCTTGTCCAGGCTCACGGTGTCGGCATTGGAGAAGTCGTACCAGACGTTGGTGCGCACGAACGGCTCGATCGGCATGCCGCGCACGTTGTAGCGCGCCGACAATTTGGCACCGACCCGGCCGGTCCAGTTGGGCTGCTGGTCAAAGGCTTGCTGGGTGTCGGTCTGGGTCTGGCTGCCGGGAAAGTACTGCTGGTTGATCAACTGCGCTTGCGGTTCCAGGGTCCAGTTGTTGCCCAGGCTGATCGGGTAGCCGCCCTCGACCGAGAGGGTCAGGGCGTGGCCGTTGCCATCCAGGCGCTGGCCGCTCTCGCTGCGGCCATTGATATCAAAGCGCGTGCCCATGGCCACCGCATCCAGGTGCCAGCCCTGGTCGTGGGTCATGCTCCAGTACACACCCAGGCTTTGCCCGTCGAGGTTGAGCACGCTCTCTTTGTTGCCGACCTGGGGTTTGCGCAGGCCGTCGAAACCGCTTTGCAGGTTGCTGTGGCCGACAAAGAAACCGGCGCGGTGAGTATTGCCGCCGCCGGTTTCACGAACGAACAGATCGGGGCTGATTTGCAGGCTCTGGTTTGGCGTGGCGAGGTTGTCGGCCTCTGGGCTTGAGGTGCGCACTGCAGTCGGGAAAAACTGCGCCCACTGGCTGGCGATGCTGTCGTTCGGTGCTGGCGCATGGCGTTCGGCCAGGCGTTCGGAAAACGCACCGAGGGTGCTCAGGCCCAGGCCGCTGGCGCTGACCGGGTTGAGCGAAAGTACAGGTTGGGCCTGCACCAGGTTGTTGAACGGGTCGTTATCCTCCAGGCCCAATGCATGGGTTTCCAACGGGGTTGCCAGTAGCAGCGACGTGGAAACCGCATAGAAAACATACTCAAAGCCCGCAGGATTCGGAGTTTTTTTCATGGCGGTTCTCCTCTGTTTTTATAAGCCAGGGTTCTGGCCTGATGTCACGGGCTGTAAAGCAAAACCAGAGGGCGACCCAAACCAGCAAACCGGTCCCTGTCGCGCGCTGAAAAGCGCGCGCTAGAGGCTCGGAATGGAATCTGCAGTTGCTGCATTACTTGTAGCTAAGGAGAGGACGGGGCGGGCGTCAAGAAAGCGTGAAATAACCGTTGTCAAGCTATTGGTAGTGGCAATTAGCTGAAATTAAACAAAAATTTACTTCCTATAGCCGCAACCGCTCTTTCCAGCGGTGCGGCTATGCCGAATGATTGCTAAAGCTGCACTTCCACGGCCAATGGCAGGTGATCGGAGAGGTGGCTCCAGGGTTTGTTGCCGAGAATTTGCGGGGCATGGCTGTGGGCGTTGCGCAGGTAGATGCGGTCCAGGCGCAGCAGCGGCAAGCGCGCCGGATAGGTGCGGGCAAGCAGGCCGTGATGGCGCTCGAAGGCTTCGTGCAGGTCGCGGTGCAGGTTGAGGGTGCGGTTGCCGCGCAGTTTCCAGTCGTTGAAGTCGCCGGCGATGATCACCGGGGCATCGCCAGGCAGCGAGTCGAGCAGCTTGCGCAGCAGTTGCAGCTGCTGTTGCCGGTGGCTTTCGAGCAGTGACAGGTGCACGCAAATGGCATGCACCTCGCGCTGCCCGGGCACATCCAGCACGCAGTGCAGAAGGCCGCGGCGCTCGGGGCCGGTGATCGAGACATCCAGGTTGCGGTGTTCGATGATCGGGTACTTGGACAACAGCGCGTTGCCGTGATGGCCGTCCGGGTACACGGCATTGCGCCCGTAGGCGAAATCGCTCCACATGCTGTCGGCGAGAAACTCGTACTGCGAGGTTTGCGGCCAGCCGGCGTAACGGGCGGCATGGCGGTCGTGGGAGCCGAGCACCTCCTGGAGAAAGACGATATCAGCGCGGGTGCTGCGCACCGCTTCACGCAGTTCGGGGAGGATGAAGCGCCGGTTGAAGGCGGTAAAGCCCTTGTGGGTATTGACGGTCAGCACCCGCAGGCGCTTGACCGCGGCCGTCTGGTTTTCAGACATCATCGTCACGGAACAGCTCCAGCAACAGCAACGAGCGGCCACTGACCTGGAACTCGCTGCCAAAGTCATGATGCTCGCCTTTGCGCAGTTGCGGCCGGTCGGTGTCGATCAGGCAGTTCCAGTATTCGCCTTCCGGCACCTCGGGCAAGGTAAAGGCCACGGTATCGTGGTGGGCGTTGACGATCAGCAGCAAGGTGGCATCGGCGCCGGGGCGCAGAATACCGCTGACCTGGGCGCGGCCATCCATCAGCATGCCCAGGCAGCGCCCGTGGGCGTCCTGCCATTGCTCGACGCTCATCTCGCTGGCGTCCGGCGCCAGCCAGGTGACGTCCTTGACCCCGATCGCCTCATTGTAGTCACCGACCAGAAAACGCGAACGGCGTAGCACCGGGTAGGCCAGGCGCAGCTTGGTCAGGCGCTTGACGAACTTGAGCAGCGCCGCGCCATCCTCGTCCAGCTCCCAGTTGATCCAGCCGATCTCGCTGTCCTGGCAGTAGGCATTGTTGTTGCCGTGCTGGGTGCGGCTGAACTCGTCGCCGGCGACGATCATCGGCGTACCCTGGGCCAGCAGCAGGGTGGCGAAGAAATTGCGCATCTGGCGCAGGCGCAGGGCCTTGATCGCGGGGTCGTCGGTAGGGCCTTCGACGCCGTGGTTCCATGACAGGTTGTTGTTGCTGCCGTCCTGGTTGCCTTCGTCGTTGTCCTCGTTGTGCTTGTCGTTGTACGACACCAGGTCGCGCAGGGTGAAGCCGTCATGGGCGGTGATGAAGTTGACCGAGGCGTAGGGCCTGCGCCCGCGGCGGTTGAACAGCTCGCCGGAGGCGGTCATGCGCGCGGCAAAGTCGGCCAGCTGGCCTTCGTCGCCTTTCCAGAAAGCCCGCACGGTATCGCGAAAACGGTCGTTCCATTCCGCCCAGCCGGGGGCGAAATTGCCCACCTGGTAGCCACCGGGGCCGCAGTCCCAGGGCTCGGCAATCAGCTTGACCTGGCTGAGCAGCGGGTCCTGGCGGCAGGCAACGAGAAAGCTGTGACGCTCGTCGAAGCCCTCGTGGTAGCGGCCGAGAATGGTCGCCAGGTCGAAGCGAAAACCGTCGACGTGCATCTCGCCGGCCCAGTAGCGCAACGAGTCGGTGACCAGTTGCAAGACGCAGGGGTGGCTCAGGTCGAGGGTGTTGCCGGTGCCCGAATCGTTGATATAGAAGCGCTTGTCATCGGGCATCAGCCGGTAGTAGGAGCAATTGTCGATGCCGCGCATCGACAGGGTCGGGCCCAGCTCGTTGCCTTCGGCGGTGTGGTTGTAGACCACGTCGAGAATCACCTCCAGACCGGCGTCATGCAGGTGCGCGACCATCTCCTTGAACTCGGCGATCTTGCCGTTGGCCAGGTAGCGCGGGTGCGGGGCAAAAAAGGCGATGCTGTTGTAGCCCCAATAGTTGTTCAGGCCCTTTTGCAGCAGATGCTGGTCGTTGACGAAGGCATGGATCGGCAGCAACTCGATCGAGCTCACCCCAAGCTGCTTGATATGCCCCAGCAGTTCGTCGCACATCAGCCCGGCAAAGGTGCCGCGATTGGCCTCTGGCACCGCCGGGTGGCGCATGCTGATACCGCGCACGTGGGCCTCATAGAGGATGGTGCGCTCCCAGGGAATGCCCACGCGCTGGTCGCGCCCCCAGGTGTAGGCCGGGTCGATGACCTTGCACTTGGGCACGAACGGCGCACTGTCGCGCTCATCAAAGCTAAGGTCGCCGTCGGGGTGGCCGATGGTGTAACCGAACAGCGCCTCGGACCATTTCAGGCTGCCGACCAGTTGCTTGGCGTAGGGGTCGATCAGCAGTTTGTTGGGGTTGAAGCGGTGGCCGTTTTCCGGATCGTACGGGCCGTGTACGCGGTAGCCGTAGATCTGCCCGGGATGGGCATCGGGCAGGTAGCCGTGGAAGATCTCGTCGGTGTACTCCGGCAGCTCGATGCGTTCGAGCTCGACCTCGCCGCTGGCATCGAACAGGCACAGTTCAACCTTGGTGGCGTTGGCCGAGAACAGGGCAAAATTGACCCCCAGCCCATCCCAGCTGGCACCCAGCGGGAAGGGCAGGCCCTCGCGGATGCGCGAGGGTTCGAGGTGAACTTCGGCGGTAGGCTTTGGCTTGCTCATGGAAATCCTTGATCAGACCGGGGGTTGTCACAGGGGATATCGCGGGGCAAGTCGAGGCGTCGCACCGCCGCTCCCACAGGCTGTGCAGGAGCGGGCTTGCCCGGCGATCAGGTTCATGCAGTCGGTGGCTTTTTGCTTGCCCTGGGCTTTTTCGGCGCTGGCGCAGTGCTTGCCGGCTTGGCCTTGGCGTTACTGGCCGGCGGCGCCTTGGCCGGTTTGCGCGGCGTTACCTTGGGCGCCAGCGCTTCGGCCTCGGCAAGCTTGCGCGCCATCGCCCAGTGCCGCTCTTCCTGGCCTTCGGGCTTACCTTCCGACTCCCAGATCTGATAGGCGAATTCACGGATACGTTTTTCTTCGACACTCATCTCTACGCTCCTGAGGACTTAACGATGTTCAACGAACAGATTGACCGGAAACTCCTTGAGTGCAGTGCTCAGCCACAGCTCCTTTGAGGCTGTGACTGCGCCTGTGGCAAAAAGTCCCGAGCAATTGCCAGGCGACAAGGCAAACGGCAAAACCAGCCGGGTATCGTCCCAGTTCTGCGCCGGGATCAGCGGTAGCGGTGATTGGCCAAGCAAGCTGCAGGCCAGCCGCGGCACCACCACCACGGCGCGCTGTTCAGCGCTCACCCGGGCAAACGCCAGGACCCGCCCGGCGTGTCTGCCGCGCACTTCGATCGGCAGGTACTGACCGCGCAGGAACAGCTGCGGGGACTGCTGGCGCCACTCCAGCACCTGGTTGATCAGCGCCTGTTTGACCCGGCCGCTGCGCCAGTCCTGGAGCAACTGCGCCGTTGTGGTGCCATCCGCCAGGGCCTGGCGCCGACCGGCAAAGTCCACCGCGCGGCGGTTGTCCGGGTCGACCAGGCTGAAGTCCCAGAACTCGTTGCCCTGGTACAGATCGGGCACCCCGGGCACGGTCATGCGCAGCAGGCACTGCACCAGGCTGTTGAGGGCGCCCGGGCAGGCGATGGCCTGCGCCGCCTCGGCCAGGGAATGACGCAACTGCTGGCTGGCGCGCTCCAGCAGCAGGGTGTCGATGAAATCCAGGCAGGCCTGTTCATAGGCCTCGTTCGGGGCGCTCCAGCTGCTGCGCAACTTGGCTTCACGCAGGGCTTTGCGCTGCCATTGGCGCAGGCGCTCGGCATAGGCCTCAAGCGCCAACGGATTGTTCTCATCAAGGTCCAGTGGCCAGCTGCCGAGCAGGGTCTGGTACAGCAGCAGCTCATCGCCTGCACCTGGCGCTTCGCCGTCGGCCAGGGTGCTGCGCAAGGGGCTGGCCAGCTCGCGCCAGTGTTCGACCCGGCTGGCAAACCAGCTGCTGCGTTCGCTGAGCACTGCCAGGCGCGCACGGCTGTCTTCGCCGCGCTTGTGGTCGTGGGTGGCGGTGGCCAGCAGGTTGTCCGGGAACTGCTCAAGGCGCGTGAGGCAATGTTGGTGAAAGTCCTCGACCGGGGCGCTGAAACGTTCGGCATCAAAACCTACGTCGTTACGCGACAGCAACAGTGCCGAGCGGTAGAAGGCCGTGTCTTCCACGGCCTTGGCGGCGGTGGGCGAGGTCAGTTGCTGAAAACGCACGCAGGCGTGGCGCAGGTGCTTGCGCGGCCGGCCCGGCGGCAAGCGCCGCCAGGGCTCGCCGCCGAGCCAGCGCTGCAGGTAGTCGAGCACCGGCCAGTCAGCCTCGCTCAGGCACTGGCGGGCACCGCGCATGGCTTGCTGGAAGTACGCTTCATCTTCTGCCGGGCGCCCGCAGGCATTGATGTAGGTGCGGTACACCGGGTAGTGCTCGATCAGCGCCTGCAACGCCCGGCGAATGGCGCCCAAGGTCAGGTCGCGGCTCATCAGGTCGTCGCGGGCCACTTGCAACAGCGCCTGGGCCACCGACTCGAAATCGCCGGCCAGGCTGCCATTGAGGATTTGCTGGCGGGCCAGGCGCACTTCCTCGCTGAAGTCCGGGCGTTCGCTTAGCGCGCTCCATAGCGCCGCCAACTCTGCTTCGCCGTCTGGATCATGCTGCAGCAGCGAGACCTGGTTCATGAACTCGTAGCCGGTGCTGCCGTCGACCTGCCAGTCGCGGTGCAGCTGCTCGTCGGCGCCGAGGATCTTCTCGACATAGATCGGAAAGTGCTCCAGCGCTGCCTCCAGTGGGCGCTGGGCCAAGAGCCCGTCGACCCGCCGGCGCAGCTTGCGGCAGTAGCCGCGCGGATCGGCCAGGCCGTCGATGTGGTCGATGCGCAGGCCGTCGACCAGGCCGCGGCCGATCAGCTCGAAGACCTTGCTGTGGGTGGCCTCGAACACCGCCGCGCGTTCGACCCGCAGGCCGCCCAGCTCGTTGACGTCGAAAAAGCGCCGCCAGTTGATATCGTCGCCAGCGGTGCGCCAGCTGGCCAGGCGGTAGGACTGACGTTCGAGCAGGGCGTGCAGGCGCGTGAAACCTTCGGGGCTGCGGCTGTCGTAGGCGCCGAGCACATCGTCCAGGGGCTGTTGGCGGGCCAGCGCCGCCAGTTCGGCCAGCAGCGGCCTGGCCTGCGCCGGCGCATCGTCAGCGCTGCGCAAGGCATTGAAGCGGCTGGCCAGTGTCTGCAGGGCTGCGCCACCTTCGGCGAGCACCAGGCCATAGTCGGCCGGGCAGATCGGAAAGCGGTGCTCGTGGTGCTGGATATGCAACTGGCCGGTTGCAGCGTCGAAGCGCAGCGGGATGTCGCCGCCTTGCAGCATCGCGCCGTAGTCACCGGCCAGAAACGGCAGCAGCAACTGACCTTCAAGCAGCGGGTCGGGCGAGTGCCACTGGATGTCGAAGAACTCGGCATAGCGGCTGCGCCGGCCCCAGGCCAGCAGGTCCTGCCACCAGGGGTTGTCGCTGCCGACCGCCATATGGTTGGAAACCATGTCGAGGATCAGGCCCATACCGTGCAGGCGCAGCGCTGCCACCAGGCGCTCCAGTGCAGCTTCGCCGCCCAGATGCGGGCTGACCTGCCCGGGGTCGACCACATCGTAGCCATGGCGCGAGCCGGGGCGCGCGCGCAGCAGCGGCGAGGCGTACAGGTGGCTGATGCCTAAGCGGGCGAAGTAGGGCACCAGCGCCGCCGCCTGGTCGAGGCCGAAGTCGGCATGAAACTGCAGGCGCAGGGTCGCGGTCAGGGCTTTCATCGGTCACGCTCCCAGGCTTGTTCGCGGGCCTGCGCCAGCAGCTCCAGGCGCCGCGCCGCATCCGCGTCGTCAAGCAGCGCGCTGGCCGCCAGGGCAAAGCGCCGGCGCCAGTTGGGGTGGCTGTCGAGGGTGCCGGGCAGGTTGGGTTGCTCATCGACACCCAGCAGATCTTCCAGCGGTACCAGCACCAGCGGCGCGCGGGTATGGCCAAGGTAGCGGATGCTGGCATCGATCAGCGCGTCGCTCTCGGCCAGGGCCTGGCCGTAGTTCTGCTCAAGAGTGCGCCGCAGGCCCTGGCGCTCGTGTTGGCGGCTGTCGCGCCAGTGCCGCTCGGTGATGCCGTCGATCAGGCTCAGGCGCTGGTTCCAGTCGATATCGCGGGCCTGCAGCCAGCCGGCCAGTGGCGGCAGGTCATGGGTGCTGGTGGTGGCCAGGGCGTTGTCGGGCCAGTCGAGGATGGGCTTGAAATGGCCGGGCGGGTCTTGCTCGAACAGCAGTACGCGCATGCCGAGGATGGCCCGCGCGGCGAGCTTTTCGCGCAGCCCCTCGGGCACGGTGCCGAGGTCTTCACCCAGCACGATGGCCTGGTGGCGCACTGACTCAAGGCTGAGCAGGCGCAGCAGATCATCGAGCGGGTAGTGCAGGTAGGCTCCTTCGGCCGGGGTGGCGCCCTGGGGGATCAGCCACAGCCGTTGCAAACCCATGACATGGTCGATGCGCAGGCCCCCGGCATGGGCAAAGTTGGCCCGCAGCATCTCGATGAACGCCCGGTAGCCGTTGCGTCGCAGGCCTTCGGGCGAGAAGGCGCAGATGCCCCAGTTCTGCCCGGCGCGGTTGAGAATATCCGGCGGCGCGCCGACATTGAGGCCGGCCAGCAGCTCGTCCTGGCGGCTCCAGGCCTGGCTGCCGGCGCCGTCGGCACCCACCGCCAGGTCGGCAATCAGGCCGATGCCCATGCCATGGCTGCGCGCCGCATCCTGGGCACGTTGCAGGCTGCGTTCGATCAACCACTGGCAGAAGGCGTGAAACGCCACCTCCTCGCTGTGCTGGCGGGCGAAGGCACTCACCTCGGGGCTGTGCGGGTCGTGCCAGGCAGCGGGCCAGTCGCGCCAGTCCTGGCCGATGTCGCGCTTGAGCGCGTGCTCCAGCAGTACCTCGAAGCGGCAGTGGCGTTCCAGGGCGGGGCCGGCGTGCTGGCGATAGCTGTCGAAGTCGGCGAACAACGGGTGCTCGGTGGCGATAAAGTCGCGGTACAGCGCACGCAGCAAACGCTGGCGAAACGATGCGGCCTGCGGCCAGTCGATCAGCGGCAGGTGTTCAAGCTGCTCCAGCGGCCCGTGCAACTGGCAGGCTTCAATGGCCATGCGCACCGCACGGTCCCCGAGCAGCGCCGCCGGGCTTGCATACAGGCTGTTGAGAAACAGCCGGCTGGAGGGCGAGTAGGGGCTGTAGCGCTGGCTGTCGCTGGCGAACATGGCGTGCAGAGGGCTGATCGCCAGGGCATCGGCGCCGCGTTCGGCGGCGCTGCGCACCAGCGCCTCGAGGGCCAGGCAATCACCATAGCCGCCATCGTCGGGGCGGCGCAGGCTGTACAACTGGGCGCTCAGTCCCCAGCTGCGAGGCGTCGGCGTGCCCAGCGCATCGGCAATGCTGTAGCAGCGGGCTGGCGCCACGGCCAGGGTGAACTGTTGCTGGTCGATCTGCACCTGGTGATAGCCGATCGGCAACCCGGCGGGGAGCCTGGCCTGATCATCCAGTTGCAACGGTTGTTCGCTGCCATCTTCAAGCAGCACCTGGCAGTCCATCGCTGGCGGAAAATA
Source organism: Pseudomonas sp. B21-009 (assembly GCF_024749345.1). Taxonomy (NCBI): domain Bacteria; kingdom Pseudomonadati; phylum Pseudomonadota; class Gammaproteobacteria; order Pseudomonadales; family Pseudomonadaceae; genus Pseudomonas; species Pseudomonas sp. B21-009. Next base: position 2,506,265 of record NZ_CP087199.1, read on the forward strand.
GCCGGACAGCTGCAGGGGGAGGCCGTGGTCAACCGTCAACAGCGGCGGCAGGTGGCGGGCATCGTGGGCGCGCAGCAGCGCCTGGATACTGGCTTCGATCGCCTCAACGCTGTCGGCCGGGTGGCCTAGGCCGGCCAGCACCCGCTGCAGCGCCGGGTCACTGACCCGCTGGGCGCGGCCGTTGGCGTCGATCCAGTCCACCGCCAGGCCCGCCAGTTCGGCCAGTTGCTGCAAGCGTGGGTCAGTCATGGGCAGGCTCCGCTGGGGTGGTCGGCAGCAGGCTGACCAGGGTGGTGTAGGGCGGCAATTGCGTGTTGCCGATGCAGCTTTCGCTACAGCTGAACAGGCGTGCAGCGCTGGCCGGCAGGTCGGCCACTTGCGCGGTAGGGCCAAGGTTGAGGTCAATACGCAGCTCGCCGCCGCGTTCGAGCTGCCAGCGCACCGTCAAGGCCTGCGGCCCCAGCACCCGGGCGCCGAGGGCATGGATGCCGGGCAGGTTGGGGACGATGTGGCGGGCGCGCAGGGCCAGTAATTGCCGGTACAACTGCAACCATGGCTGTTGGTTTGAGTGTGTTGGCCGCGGCCGCGAAGCGTCGAAGGTATCGAGGGCATTGGGGTCGGGAATCCGCGAGCGGGTGACGGTATCGGCGAAGTCGGCAAAACCGGCAAACTCGGCGCGCCGGCCTTCGCGTACGGCATCGGCCAGTTCATCGTGGTGATCGGTGAAAAACACAAAAGGTTGCTCGCAGCCCCATTCATCGCCCATGAACAGCAGCGGAATCATCGGCGCCAGCAGCAATAGGGTGGTGGCTGCGCGCAAGGCCTGGGGCGGGCACAGTTGGTTAAGGCGCTCGCCGAACGCGCGGTTGCCGATCTGGTCGTGGTTCTGCAGGAACAGCACGAAGGCCGTGGGGGGCAAATGCCCGCTGGGCTCGCCGCGGGGATGGCCGTTGCGGTCGGGCTGGCCCTGGAAGACGAAGCCCTGGCTCAGGCAGCGCGCGAGTTTTTCGATGGTCGACTCGCTGTAGTCGGCGTAGTACGCCTCCTGCTCGCCGGTGAGCAGCACGTGCAGGGCGTTGTGACCGTCGTCGTTCCACTGCGCATCGAAGCCCTGTTCAAGCAGGTGCGCCTGGTTGTGTTCGTTCTCAAGGGTCAGCCATACCTGACGCCCCGGGGTGATCTCGCTGCGCACCCGGCGCGCCAGTTCGGCAAGAAAATCCGGGTCGTCGATGGCGTGCACGGCGTCCAGGCGCAGACCGTCGACGCGGTACTCCTGCAGCCACATCAGGGCGTTCTCGATAAAAAAGTCGCGCACCTGGCGGCGGCGAAAATCAATCGCCGCGCCCCACGGGGTATGGCGATCCTGGCGAAAAAAGCCACTGGCGTACTGGCCGAGGTAATTGCCGTCCGGGCCGAAGTGGTTGTAGACCACATCCATCAGCACCATCAGGCCATGGCCGTGGGCCTGGTCGATCAGTTCGCGCAGTTGCTCGGGGCTGCCATAGCTGTGCTGTGCAGCGAACGGCAGGACGCCGTCGTAGCCCCAGTTACGCTCGCCGGGGAATTGCCCGAGCGGCATCAGCTCGATGGCGGTAATGCCCAGCTCGGCCAGGGCCGGCAAGCGCTCGATCACCCCGGCATAGCCGCCGCACAGGCCGACATGCAGCTCGTAGATGACCGCCTCAGGCCAGGGGCGCCCGCGCCAGTCGGGGTACTGCCAGCGGTAGGCTGCGGGGTTCAGCAACTGGCTGGGGCCGTGCACGCCGTCGGGTTGGTAGCGCGACGCCGGGTCGGCCACCGTGAGCGTGGCGTCGATCCGGTAGCGGTAGCGGTCACCGGCCTTGCACGGCAGCTGGCCGACGAACCAACCGTCGGCCTGGGCCTGCAAGGGCTGGCGCGCACCGGCGTCGAATTCAACCTCCACCTGCTGTGCGTCCGGTGCCCACAGGGCAAACCGGGCGCTGTTGCTGTCCAGCATCACGGCCCCGTGGGTCGCGTGTTCCTGTGACCTCAAGGGCATACCTGCCATCTCCGCTTCAGCGTGGGGTTGCTCGGGCGCTTTCGACCAGCTCCTGATAAAGACGGGCATAAGGCTCGACGGCCTGGCACCAGTTGAACGGTTGGGTCATGGCCAGGCAGCGCATGGCATTGAGCAGGTTCTTCTTGCTGTACACGTAGAACGCCCGGCCCAGTGCTTCGCGGTAGCTGTCGACGGTCGATTCATCGAACAGAAAACCGGTGACGCCATTCTCGATGGTGTCGGCCAGGCCCCCGGTGTTGCGCGCCACCGGCAGCGAGCCAAAGCGCTGGGCGTACATCTGGCTCAGGCCGCAGGGCTCGTAGCGCGACGGCATGAGCAGGAAGTCGCTGCCGGCGAACATGCGCCGGGCATCGGTTTCGTTGAAGCCGATGCGCACGCCGATCTGCCCGGGATGGCGCAGGGCAAGTTCGCGCATGGCCTGTTCTTCTTCCGGTTCGCCACGGCCGATGATCGCGATCTGGCCACCCTGGCGGACGATGTATTCGGCCACCCCCAGGGTCAGGTCCAGGCCTTTCTGGTAGACCAGGCGCGAAACCACTGCGAACAGTGGCCCGTTCGAAGGTTGCAGGCCGAACAGCTCACGCACCTGGCGGCTGTTGGCGGCCTTGCCGTGCCAGTCGTTGAGGCTGAAGGGGTGATCCAGGTGCGGGTCGCTGGCCGAGTCCCAGCTCTCGTCGATGCCGTTGGGAATACCGCTGAGCAGGCCTTGCTGGGCCTTGCTGGCGAGAAAGCCATCCAGCCCGCAACCGAACGAGGGCGTAGTGATTTCCCGGGCATAGGTGGCGCTGACCGTGGTGATGTGGCTGGAGTAGGCAAGGCCGGCCTTGAGGAACGACAGCTTGCCGTAAAACTCCATGCCTTCCTGTTGCAGGGCATGGTCGGGGATCGCCAGTTCCGGGCAGCAGGCACGGCTGACCACGCCCTGGTAGGCCAGATTGTGGATGGTGAACAGGGTCGGCGTCTGCAGGCCGCGCCAGTGCATGTAGGCCGGGGCCAGGCCGGCCGGCCAGTCGTGGGCGTGGACCAGGTCGGGCTTCCAGTGGACCATGCCTTCACCGGCGGCGATTTCTGCCGCGGCCAGGCCCAGGCGGGCAAAGCGGATGTGATTGTCGGGCCAGTCGCGACCGTTGTTGGCACCGTAGGGCGTGCCCTCGCGCTGGTACAGCTCGGGACAGATCAACACATAGATGACCAGGCCATCGGCCAGGTCCATGCGCCCGATCTTGCAGGGCGGCAAGGCCGCGTGGCCGCCCAGCTCGCCGACCAGGTGGATCGGGTTGTCGCTTTCCAGCACCTGCGGGTAACCGGGGATCAGCACCCGCACATCGTGCAGGTGACGCATGGCCCGTGGCAGCGCCGCCGAGACATCGCCCAGGCCGCCGGTCTTGACCAGGTCGGCGATTTCCGAGGTGACGAACAACACTTTGCGTTTATGTGAAGAATGTCTGGGGTCAGCACCCAGTGCCTTGGCTGTCGGCGTGAAATCCGCTGCAAGCGGTTCACGCGAATCCGGGGTGAATTGCTCTACATGAGGTTCGACAGCGGCACTGATCATACTTCTCTCCGTCCCTATGTTGTGCGGGCGTGGGCGCCCGTTGTTGTTTGTCTACCGATACTGTTCTCTGTGAGTGGTATTGCCTTGCCTTCCATGCCCCGCAGCCAAGCGCACAAGCGCTACGCAAGCCGGCGTCCTGCCGACGGCGTGGTGACGATATGGGGTGGGTGGGCCGCGTCCGTTGAAGCGGAATCGATGGCCTACTTAGTTCCTGACCTACCGCGATTGCAGAAGTTTCGACTATTTTCAGTCGAGTTTTCCGGGCGATGTCTGGCCGAATACCGAGTGTAGGAGAGAATTCGTGAAGAATGTGACCCGCTGGTCACTTTTGCTCGTAGGAACCTGCAGCAGCGCGGCTGCAGGTTGTGGCACAACGTTTCAGACGGCTTAGGCGGGAGAAATGCCGTCAAGCAGGGCAGAAAGCATCAGGTGCACAACCAACCGCGGGGACGCTCAGCTGCGCGCTGGCAACTGGCCGTCCTGGGCTTGCTGCAGAAGCAGACTGAGTTGGGCGACCTGTTGTTGCAACTGCTCGCGCTCTTCTTTAAGGCGACGCAGCTCGTCGCGGTGTACCGTCACGTAGAGGGTCTGGGCAGGCATTTTTGGCAGAAGGGTTCCCATTGCACACCTCGCATAGGGTGGTTCGTTTTTCTAACAGCGTAGCTGCTGGATCGGCGGCGATTCTGAATTCTTTTGCAGGCCTTGGGAACTTTTTTGTTTCTGGCTGTCTTGCCGTTCGTCGCTGAACCAAGCACGCGAGGGCTGGACTAACCTTGAAGGCCTGAGGCGCTATTTTTCATTCCAGGGGAGCATCGCACATGCAATTGGGAATCGTGGGGCTGGGCCGCATGGGCGGCAATATTGCACGGCGCTTGATGCGTGGCGGGCACCGCATGGTGGTGCATGACCGCGATCGTCAGGCAGTGGAAACCCTGGTCAAGGAAGGCGCCAACGGCGCCCATGACCTTGGCGCGCTGGTAGGCAAGCTGGAGAAACCCCGGGCGGTGTGGGTGATGCTTCCGGCCGGTGAGCCGACCGAGCAGACCATCGCCCAGCTTGCTGACCTGCTCGACGCCGACGACGTGATCATCGACGGCGGCAATACCTTCTACAAGGACGACATGCGCCGCGCCGCCGAGCTGGGCAAGCGCAACCTGCACTATATCGATGTCGGCACCTCGGGCGGCGTCTGGGGCCTGGAGCGCGGCTACTGCATGATGATCGGTGGCGAGCAGGCGGTGGTCGACCGCCTCGACCCGCTGTTCGCCACCCTCGCCCCCGGGGTTGGCGAGATCCCCCGCACCCGCGGCCGCCAGGGCCCGGCCGGGCGTGCCGAGCAGGGTTACATTCATGCCGGGCCCGCAGGTGCCGGGCACTATGTGAAGATGATCCACAACGGCATCGAATACGGCCTGATGCAGGCCTATGCCGAAGGGTTCGACCTGCTCAAGAGCAAGGGCAGCGATGCCGTGCCGGCCGAGCAGCGCTTTGACCTGAACCTGGCGGAAATCGCCGAAGTGTGGCGCCGTGGCAGTGTGGTCACCTCCTGGCTGCTGGATCTTACCGCCGACGCCCTGGTGGCCGACCCGCAACTGGGCGGCTACAGCGGCTCGGTGGCCGACAGCGGCGAAGGGCGCTGGACCATCGATGCGGCGGTGGAACAGGCGGTGCCGGTGCCGGTGCTGTCCAGTGCGCTGTTCGCCCGCTTCCGTTCGCGCCAGCAGCAGGGCACCTACGCCGACCGCATGCTGTCGGCCATGCGTTTTGGCTTTGGTGGCCACGTCGAGAAGAAAGCCGAATGAGCAAAACACAAATCGAAGCGGCCCCGCCTTGCAACCTGTTCCTGTTTGGTGCCAACGGCGACCTGGTCAAGCGCCTGTTGATGCCGGCGTTGTACAACTTGAGCCGTGATGGCCTGCTCGACAAGGGCTTGCGCATCGTTGGCGTCGACCACAACGCCGCCACCGACAACGAATTCGCCGCGCGCCTGCAAGCCTTCATGCGCGAACGCGACAGGGCCAGCGAAGGCGCCAGCAAGTGCCTGGATGACAAACTCTGGGCGCGCCTGGCCAAACGCATCGGCTACCTCACCGGCGATTTTCTCGACGAGGCCACCTACCAGGCCATCGCCGAACGCATCCGCAGCAACCCCAGCGCCAACGCGGTGTTCTACCTGGCCACCTCACCGCGCTTTTTCAGCGAAGTGGTGCAGCGCCTGGGCGCCGCTGGCCTGCTCGACGAAAGCGCCGGCTTTCGCCGGGTGGTGGTGGAAAAACCCTTCGGCTCGGACCTGGCCAGCGCCGAAGCGCTCAATGCCTGCCTGCTCAAGGTCATGAGCGAAAAGCAGATCTACCGCATCGACCATTACCTGGGCAAAGAGACGGTGCAGAACATCCTCGTCAGCCGTTTTTCCAACGGCCTGTTCGAAGCGTTCTGGAACAACCACTACATCGATCACGTGCAGATCACCGCTGCCGAAACCGTCGGCGTCGAAAGCCGCGGCGCCTTCTACGACAGTACCGGCGCCTTGCGCGACATGGTCCCCAACCACCTGTTCCAGTTGCTGGCGATGGTCGCCATGGAGCCGCCGGCGGCCTTTGGCGCCGATGCGGTGCGTAGCGAGAAGGCCAAGGTCATCGGCGCGATCCGGCCCTGGTCGAAGAACATGGCCCTGAAAAACTCGGTACGCGGCCAGTACAGCGCTGGCAAACAAGGGCGCAAGAAGGTCCCCGGTTACCGCGAAGAACCTCGGGTCGCGCCCGACAGCAACACCGAAACCTTCGTCGCCCTCAAGGTAATGATCGACAATTGGCGCTGGGTCGGCGTGCCGTTCTACCTGCGTACCGGTAAGCGCATGAGCGTGCGCGACACCGAGATTGCCATCTGCTTCAAGCCAGCGCCCTATGCCCAGTTTCGCGATACCGAAGTCGAGCGGCTCAAGCCCAACTATCTGAAGATCCAGATCCAGCCCAACGAAGGCATGTGGTTCGACCTGCAAGCCAAGCGACCGGGCCCGGCCCTGGCCATGGAGAACGTCGAGCTGGGTTTTGCCTACAAGGACTTTTTCAAGATGCAGCCGTCCACCGGCTACGAGACGCTGATCTACGACTGCCTGACCGGCGACCAGACCTTGTTCCAGCGCGCCGACAACATCGAGAACGGCTGGCGCGCGGTGCAGCCGTTCCTCGATGCCTGGCAGGAGGGCGGCGAGGTGCAGCCCTATGCCGCCGGTGACAACGGCCCGACTGCGGCGGACGAACTGCTGACCCGCGATCGGCGGGTCTGGCACCCGATTGGTTGAGGGTTCACGCACAAGGGGGATGAATGCCGGGTTTGATCGAAGACTACGCCCTGCTGGGTAACTGTCGCAGCGCCGCGCTGGTAGGCCGCGACGGCTCCCTGGACTGGCTGAGCCTGCCCAGGTTCGACTCCCCGGCGGTGTTTGCCGCCTTGCTCGGCAATGAAGAAAACGGCCGCTGGCGCCTGGCGCCGAGCGAGCCTTTGGTGCAGGTCAGCCGTGAATACCTGGACGGCACCCTGATCCTGCACACCACCTTCACCACCGCCAGCGGCCGTGCGCGCCTGATCGACTGCATGCCCCTGGCTGAACACAACAGCGTGCTGCGCATTGTCGAGGGCCTGGAAGGCGAAGTGCCGTTCGAGATGGACCTGGTGATGCGCTTTGACTATGGCAACAGTGTGCCTTGGGTCGAAAAGGCCGAGCCGCTGGTGCTCTCGGCGGTGGTTGGCCCCGACCGGCTGATACTGCGCAGCGGCGCCGCCACCCAGGCCCTGGATCACCACACCGGCAGCCGCTTTACCGTCAAGGCCGGCCAGCGCCTGGCCTTCAGCCTGAGCCACCAGGCGTCACACCTGCCATTGCCTGCAGCGTTCGATGCCGAGCAAGCTTTGCAACGGACCCGGGAGCAGTGGCAGCAGTTTTCGTCGCGCTGCCCGGACGTCGGCCCCTGGACGGCGCTGGTCAAGCGTTCACTGCTTACCCTCAAGGCCATGACCTACGCGCCCACCGGCGGCATTGTCGCGGCGGTGACCACCTCGTTGCCCGAGCGCCTGGGCTGTGAGCGCAACTGGGACTACCGCTATTGCTGGCTGCGTGATGCGACCATGACCTTGCTGGCGTTCATGAACCTTGGTTACTTCGAAGAGGCCCAGGCCTGGCGCGAATGGCTGCTGCGCTCGGTGGCCGGCAACCCCGAGCAGATGCAGATCATGTACGGCCTGGCCGGCGAGCGGCGGCTGGCGGAGTATGAAGTGCCGTGGCTGGCCGGTTATGAAGGTGCGCAACCGGTGCGTATCGGTAATGCCGCAGCGTTGCAGCACCAACTGGATATTTATGGCGAGGTCGCCGATGCCATGAGCCAGGCAATTCGTGGTGGCCTGCCGCGCCACCCGCGCAGCGCGGCGATTGCCCGGTTGATCATGCCGTACCTGGAAAAAACCTGGCAGCAGCCGGACGAGGGCATCTGGGAGGTGCGTGGCGGGCAGCAGCACTTCACCCATTCCAAAGTCATGGCCTGGGTGGCCTTCGACCGCGCTGCCGGCTTGAGCGATACCACCGAAGAAGGTCAGGCGCGCGCCGGGCATTACCGTCAGGTGGCGGCCAGGATTCACCGGCAGGTGTGTGAACAGGGCTTCGATGGGCAGCTGGGCTGTTTCGTCCAGGCTTATGGTTCGACCGAAATGGATGCCAGCCTGCTGCAGATTGCCCTGACCGGCTTCCTGCCGGCGGATGATCCGCGCTTTCTCGCCACCCTTGCGCGCATCGAGCAGCGTCTGCTACGCAATGGCCTGTTGCTGCGCTATGACAGCGACAGCGGTTGCGATGGGCTGACGCCGGGTGAGGGGACCTTCCTGGTCTGCTCGTTCTGGCTGGCGGATGTCTATGTGCTGCTGGGGCGGGAGGAGGAGGCCAGGACCTTGTTCGAACGTCTTGCGGCCCTGTGCAACGACGTCGGCCTGCTGGCCGAGCAGTACGACCCGCTGGGCCGGCGCATGCTCGGCAATTTCCCCCAGGCTTTCAGCCATATCGGCATCATCAACACCGCGCTGAACCTGCACCGCGCCCAGTGCCCGGTGCGCGACCGGGCGCAATGTGGTTAAAGGCATCGCGGGTCAAATCGGGTCGCCGCACCGCCGCTCCCACAGGTAGCGTAGGCCTTTAGAGGCGCGAGCTGATCCATTGGCGATGCTGCTCACACTTCACCTTTGCGCCTTGTCGGCGAATGGACCGGCGATGCACGAGAAGCAAAAGCAAAAAAGCACTCTGCTTCTAGATGTACGTAATTGCAGGCGCCACCGATCGTCCCTTGCAGAAGGCCGAGTGGAACCCTTGCGTAGTGGGGCGACGGCCATGGATGGCCGGCGAGCGCCGCAGGGCCAGGGACGGCCCTTCGGCGCGCCCCCACGGGAGCAAGGGTGGAAGGAGGGAACCCGGAGCGCAGCGCAGGGCCGATGAAGGGACAGGGCGTTTTTGGTTACTTTTGCCGCCAAGCAAAAGTGACCCGCCGTAAGGGCGGAAGGCGCCGGCAGCCCCTCACCATCAAATGGATCAGCTCAAACACAGCCTGGCTGCCCCAATACTTGCAAGCTGCTTAAGACAGTTGCTCCCACAGGCCCGTGCAGTCAGCGTTACAACCAGTAGGTCACCGCCCACCACCCAAGGCCGCCCATGACCACGGTATAGGGCAGCGCCATCCACACCATGCGCCCATACGACAGGCGAATCAGAGGCGCAATCGCCGAGGTCAGCAGGAACAGGAATGCCGCCTGGCCGTTGGGCGTGGCCACGCTCGGCAGGTTGGTGCCGGTGTTGATCGCCACCGCCAGGGTCTCGAAGTGTTCACGGCTCATGCCGCCGTTGACAAACGCCTGCTTGACCTCGGTGATATAGATAGTGGCGACGAACACGTTGTCGCTGATCGCCGACAACAGGCCGTTGGCGATAAACAGCATGCCCGGCTGCTGATCGGCCGGCAGCGCCAGTACCCACTGGATCAGCGGGGTAAACAGCTGCTGCTGGTGGATCACCGCGACCACGGCAAAGAACACCACCAACAATGAGGTGAACGGCATGGCGTCCTGGAACGCGCGGCCCAGGCGGTGTTCGTCGGTGATGCCGGTAAAGGCGGTAATCAGCACGATCACCAGCAGGCCGATCAGGCCGACTTCGGCCACATGCAGGCCCAGGCCGATGATCAGGATCAGCGCTGCCAGGCCTTGCACCACCAGTGCGGCACGTTGCTGGGTGGTGCGCTGAGCGTCGTCTTCGGCGGCATAGGCGGCCAGCACCTGGCGCACGTTGTCCGGCAGCAGGGTGCCGTAGCCGAACCAGCGCAGTTTCTCCAGCAGCACGCAGGTCACCAGGCCTGCCACCAGCACCGGCAGCGACACCGGCGCCACCTTGAGGAAGAACTCGGCGAAGTGCCAGCCCATTTCGTGGCCGATCAGCAGGTTCTGCGGCTCGCCGACCAGGGTGCACACGCCGCCCAGGGCGGTACCGACGGCGCCGTGCATCAGCAGGCTGCGCAAGAATGCGCGAAATTGCTGCAGGTCTTCGCGGTGCAGGTGGGCGACGTGCTGGTCGCTGTCCAGGTCCGAGTCTTCCCGTGGGTTGGCGCCGGAAGCGACGCGGTGATACACCGAGTAAAAGCCGACCGCCGCGCTGATGATCACCGCCGTCACCGTCAGCGCATCGAGAAACGCCGAAAGAAAGGCCGAGAGAAAACAGAACAGCAAGGCCAGCAGGGCCTTGGAGCGCACGCCGAGAAGAATCCGCGAAAACACGAACAGCAGCAGGTCCTTCATGAAGTAGATACCGGCGACCATGAACATCAGCAGCAGGATCACCGGAAAGTTGTGCTGCAGCTCTTCATACAGCGCTTGCGGCGTGGTCATGCCCAGCAGCAGGGCTTCGACCATCAGCAGGCCGCCGGGCATCAGCGGGTAGCACTTGAGCGCCATGCCGAGGGTGAAGATGAACTCGATCACCAGCACCCAGCCGGCCACCACCGGGCCGAGGGTGAACAGCAGCAGGGGATTGAGCAGCAGGAACAGGCACAAGGTAGCCTTGTACCAGCGCGGCGACTGGCCAAGAAAATTGTGGGCCAGGGCGCCGGCCAGGGAGCGGGACATGAAAATGTATCCTTATGATTCAACAGCTGGGCAAAGTGCCGCATGTGCGAACGGAGATCAAGGTAAAAGTCCCGGTTTTGGCACAAGCGCGGCCTTGGCGCCGACGGGCACCTTGTTATAGTCCTGCGATCAACCTCGCCGCCTTCAAGGAGAGCACCGTGACTGACTACCAAGCGTTCAAGGTCGAACTGAACAACCGCATCGCCCACGTGCAGATCAACCGCCCGGAAAAGTACAACGCCATGAACGCGGCGTTCTGGAGCGAAATCGTCGAGATCTTCCGCTGGATCGATGAAACCGACGAAGTGCGCGCGGTGGTCATCAGCGGTGCCGGCAAGCATTTTTCTTCCGGCATCGACCTGATGCTGCTGGCCTCGGTGGCTAACGAACTGGGCAAGGACGTCGGCCGCAACGCGCGCCTGCTGCGCCGCACCATCCTGCGCATGCAGGCCTCGTTCAATGCCGTGGACAACTGCCGCAAGCCGGTGCTGGCGGCGATCCAGGGTTACTGCATCGGCGGCGCCATCGACCTGGTCTCGGCCTGCGACATGCGTTACTGCAGCAGCGACGCGCAGTTCTCGATCAAGGAAGTCGACATGGGCATGGCCGCCGACGTTGGCACCCTGCAGCGCCTGCCACGGATCATCGGCGACGGCATCATGCGCGAACTGGCCTACACCGGGCGCAATGTCGCCGCCGACGAAGCCCAGCGCATCGGCCTGGTCAACCGTGTGTTTGACAGCCATGAGGCACTGCTTGACGGAGTCTTTGCCATTGCCGCCGAAATTGCGGGAAAATCTCCCATTGCCGTGGCCGGCACCAAGCACATGATCAGCTACATGCGCGATCACCGCATCGACGATGGCCTGGAGTACATCGCCACCTGGAACGCCGCCATGCTGCAATCCACCGATCTGCGGGTGGCGGTTGCCGCCCACATGAGCAAACAGAAACCCGAGTTCGCCGACTGACCCCCGGCGGCGAACCCCGCAAGGAACCGGCACATGTCAGCGCGTTGGACCACCGCAGTACTGGACACAAACCTCACCGGCGGCTGGGCGGTTGCCCGCAGCCGCGAGGGTTTTCTGGTCGATGACAACGGCGCGCTGTTCCCGCGCGACTGGCTCAAGCGCCAGGCGCTGGATGTACTTTGCGAACACGGTATCGGCCATTTCGATGGCCAGCCGGTGTTCCTTCTGGAATTGCGCAGCCCGCAGGTGGTAGCCGGCTGTAGCTGGCGCGGCTTGCGTCAGTTCATGCTCGAAGGCGACTTCGAGACCTACAAGATTCTTGGCTATGCCGCGCAGATCGGCACCTGGGCCCGCGAGCACCGCTTCTGTGGCAGCTGCGGCCAGGCCATGGAGCAAATCCACTGGGAGCGGGCGATGTACTGCGCGCCGTGTGATTTACGCAGCTACCCGCGCATCTCGCCGAGCATGATCGTGCTGATCAGCCGTGGCGACGAAATCCTCCTGGCCCGTTCACCGCGCTTTGTCAGCGGCGTGTACAGCACCCTGGCAGGCTTCGCCGAGCCTGGCGAATCGGCCGAAGACTGCCTGGTGCGCGAAGTGCGCGAAGAGGTGGCGATCGAGGTGCAGAACATCCAGTACGTCGGCAGCCAGTGCTGGCCGTTCCCGCATTCGATGATGCTCGGTTTTCATGCCGAGTACGCCGGCGGCGAGATCGTCATGCAACCGGACGAGATCGAGGACGCCCAGTGGTTTCGCGTCGATGCGCTACCGCCGTTGCCGGCGGGGCGTTCGATTGCGCGCTATCTGATCGACCTGTATGTGGCTCGCCGTCTAGGCCTGGCCGAACCAGTGCTGCCACGCTAGGCGCACGGTCAGCGCCAGCACCACGGTGATGAACACCGGGCGGATGAACTTGCTGCCGCCGCTGATGGCGGTGCGCGCGCCGAAGAACGCGCCGACCATCAGTGCCGAGCCCATCGACAGGCCCACCAGCCAGTCGACCTGGCCGGAGAAGATAAACACCGACAGCGCTGCGGCGTTACTGACGAAGTTCATGCTGCGCGCCACGCCGCTGGCCTTGACCAGGTCGATGGGGTAAAGCAGCAGCGTGCTGACGGTCCAGAACGCGCCGGTGCCTGGGCCGGCCACGCCGTCGTAGAAGCCCAGGGTGAAGCCTTGGGGGATCTGCCACTTCTTTTTCACCGGCGCATCGGCATCCAGCGGCGCCTTGGGCGTGCCGCCGAACAGCAGGTAAACGCCACAGAGAAAGACGATCACCGGCAGCATCTTGTTCAGCCATTCGGCCGGCAGGTAGTGGGCCACCACCGCGCCGATCAGGGCACCGATAAAAGTACCGACCAGGGCATGACGCCACTGCGCCGGGTGGAACAGCTTGCGCCGGTAGTAGGTGAAGCCGGCGGTGGCCGAGCCGAAGGTCGAGCTGAGCTTGTTGGTGCCCAGCACCAGGTGCGGTGGCATGCCGGCGGTGAGCAGCGCCGGGGTGGTGAGCAGGCCGCCACCGCCGGCAATGGCATCGATGAAACCGGCAACGAAAGCGACGGCGGCAAGAATCGCCAGGGTGGTGGGGTCTACGCTGAGTTCGAAAGGCATGGCGTGGGCTTAATCGACTGGGCGCAGAAGGGCTGCGCCGAAGGGTCGATATGGTAATGGAGATCGGGGCTGTCTGTCAGGGCCTCATCGCGGGGCTAGCCCGCTCCTACTGTAGGGGCGGGCCTGCCCCGCGATGCTTTCATCAGGACAAAAAGCCACCGTCGACATTCAACGCCACGCCGGTGGTGTAGCTCGACGCGTCGCTGGCCAGGTACAGCACCGCGCCGGCCATCTCTTTCGGGTCGGCCACGCGCTTGAGCGGGATCTGCTGCAGGGCGGTGTTGAGGATCGCATCGTTCTTGACCAGCGCCGAGGCGAATTTGGTATCGGTCAGGCCCGGCAGCAGGGCGTTGCAGCGGATACCGAACGGCGCGCATTCCTTGGCGAAGACCTTGGTCATGTTGATCACCGCCGCCTTGGTCACCGAGTAGATGCCCTGGAAGATCCCCGGCGACACGCCGTTGATCGAGGCGACGTTGATGATGCTGCCGCCACCGTTGTCGCGCATCAGCTTGCCGGCTTCCACCGACATGAAGAAGTAACCGCGGATGTTGACGTCGACGGTCTTCTGGAAGGCGCCAAGGTCAGTGTCCAGCACGTTGCAGAACTGCGGGTTGGTGGCGGCGTTGTTGACCAGGATGTCCAGGCGCCCGAACTGTTCGCGAATGCCGGCGAAGACCTGGCTGATCTGCTCCATCTCGCCGATGTGGCAGGCAACCGCGGTGGCCTTGCCGCCGGCGGCGATGATCGCCTCGGCGACCTGCTGGCAACCCTCGAGCTTGCGGCTCGAAACGATCACATGGGCGCCTTGCTGGGCCAGCAGGTGGGCGATGGCTTCGCCGATGCCGCGGCTGGCGCCGGAGACGAAGGCGACTTTGCCGTCGAGGTCGAACAGTTGGGTCTTGGACATGGTCTTTTCCTTGTTGGAGTCGTCAGAGTGGGGACTTGCCGATGACCTGCAGGCTCATGTGCTCCAGCAGCGTGTTCATGTGAATGAACTGGGCGAAGCGCTTGTCCTGGGTCTGGCCGTGGAAGAACCGGTAGTAGATCTGCTGAACGATGCCGGCCAGGCGGAACAGGCCGTAGGTGTAGTAGAAGTCGTAGTTGTCGATTTTGATCCCGGCGCGTTCGCCGTAGTAGTCGACAAACTGCTGGCGGCTCAGCATGCCCGGGGCGTTGCTTGGCTGGCGGCGCATCAGTTGCACCGGTGCCGGGTCGTCGGCTTGAATCCAGTAGGCCAGGGTGTTGCCCAGGTCCATCAGCGGGTCGCCAATGGTGGTCATTTCCCAGTCGAGCACGCCGATGATGCGCATGGGGTTGTCGGCATCGAGGATGACGTTGTCGAAGCGGTAGTCGTTGTGCACGATGGCAGGCTTGGGGTGATCGGCCGGCATTTTCTCGCGCAGCCAGGCGATGACCTTTTCCCAGCGTGGCGCATCGGCGGTCAGGGCTTTTTCGTAGCGGCTGGCCCAGCCCTCGATCTGGCGTTGCACGTAGCCTTCGGGCTTGCCCAGGTCGCCCAGGCCGCAGGCGTTGTAGTCGACCTGGTGCAGCTCGACCATGCGCTCGATGAAGCTCTTGCACAGGACCTCGGTACGTTGGGCATCCAGGCCCAGCTCCGGCGGCAGGTCCGAGCGCAAGATGATGCCCTTGACCCGGTCCATGACATAGAACTCGCCGCCGATCAGCGACTCGTCGGTGCAATGCACGTAGGCCTTGGGGCAATAGGGGAAGCCGCTGTTGAGCTGGTTGAGGATGCGGAACTCGCGGCCCATGTCATGGGCAGATTTGGCCTTGTGACCAAAAGGCGGGCGGCGCAGCACAAACTCGCGCCCGGGGTATTGCACCAGGTAGGTCAGGTTCGAGGCGCCGCCGGGGAACTGGCTGATGGTCGGCGCACCGGCCAGGCCCTGGATATGCGCTTTCAGATAAGGGTCGATCACTGCGGCATCAAGTTCTTCGCCGGGGCGGACCTGGGTGGACTGGTCGGTGAGCGTCATGCGTTTCCCTTATGTTAAAAGCCAGAGATTATTGGCCAATCTAATTCCTGCCGCGCACGCTCACAAGCACACCCGGGCGTTATAGGTGAGCGTGTTGCAGCACAATCAGCAGGTTTGATCGGCTGCGCATATATAACTACACCCCGCTCCCTGCGTGCCTTTGATTGACTGCTGCCTTCCGCCATCCATGAGGCAGCGACAATGACCGCCGACACCCTGACGCCTTTCAAGAGCCACGAGCGTTATTTCAACCAGCAGATCCCCACCTGGCTGAGCCATGCCAGCACCCATGCCATCAAAGAGCTGCATCAACGTCAACTGCCTCCCGCGAAGAGTGCCGCAGATACTGACGCGCAACTGCGCCAGGCATTGAACGACAGCCTGAGGCGTACCCAGGCTTCCAGCGCTGCGGCCGCCCGGGTTCTGAGGCAAATCAAGGGTATCAGCGAGTTTGCCGAGCCGCTGTTGCGCGCTGAATTAAACAAGCGCTTGGCGCTGGATATCAGCGTAACGGCCAATGAGCTGGTGCACATGCGCGATGATGCTTCGTTGCGCGAAGATCGCCTGGCCTCGGTGTTGATATCACGCCAACCGTTGTTGCAGGCGGCCTTGCAGAATTTTACTGCAAGCGACGCAGAGATCTTTCGCACCGATACCTACAGTGCGGTGACGGCGGTCGGTGCCCTGCAACCTTTCCCTTCGACAGTGGACCCTGAGCGGCGCGCCCATCAATCCATCCGTTATGCCAGCAAGCTGCCCATCAGCCCTCTGCAGTTTGCAAAGCTGTGCCGGGAACTGGATATCGGCCAACAGTACCAGGACCATCTCAAGTCGATTCTCGATGCCGCCCACAGTCGCGATGCCGTGCGCCGCACGCTGGTATCGGCAGCCAGGGACCGCTGCGAAAGCAACGTGCACGCGGCGCGTATCGCCGGCCACATCAGCGAGCCGGCTTACCGCATGCTCAAGCAGATGCTCAGGCAGTCGGCAAGTGCCCCGGCGACACAGACCTTGAGAGTCGACAAGGTGTATGAACGTGGCAACAGCGCGTTCGACGGTTCGCGTTGCTACCTGCTCAACCTCTTCGGTAGCACCCTGGGCGGCGGCTTTTTGTTGCTCGGCCCCGACCCTGCCAGCCAGGCGCTACCGGTGCCAGTGGTGGTGGTAATGCCGGGCGATGCCAAGCCTGTGCAGGAATACGACTCCTACGCCGATTTTTACCGCAGCCTCAAGGCGCGCCTGCAAGACCCGCAGTTCCAGGGTTTTTTCAGTCGCTTCCTCGCCCGTCGCGGGCAATCGCGCGTGTTCGCTCAGTTCAAGCAAAGCGGCAACTGGCACGCGCAACCACCCAGGCTTCAGGAAATACGCGGCGAGTGCTTCGACTACCTGCACAGCGCGATGTTGACCAGGGCCTGGGACGACGCCAGGACCCTGGCGGTGCCGACCGCTGATGTCGATCGCGACGCCTGGCTGCAGGAGTTGAATCATTACCTGGACTTGGGCTTTAGCATGCTCAACGTAGCAGCGTTCTTCGTACCGGGCCTGGGCGAGGTGATGATGGTGGCCCTCGGTGCGCAGCTGCTGGGCGACCTGTTCAACGGCCTGCAAGCCTGGGAGGCCAATGACCAGCAACAGGCCATCAGCTATTTGCAGTCCTTCGGTATCAACCTGGCTATTACTGCCGGGCTGGGTGTGGTCGCGGGCGCCGCGGGTGCAGCGTTGAGCCAGCCGCTGGCGATCGATGCGCTGGAAGTGGTCGAGCTACCAGGGGATGAGGTCCGCCTGTGGCGACCGGATCTTGCCCCTTACCAGCAAAGCGCAGCACTGCTGGAGGGCCACTTTGCCGATGCGCAAGGCATTTACCGGGTCGCTGGCAAACGCTACATCCGCATCGAGGGCAAGCCATTGGAAATCACCCAGGATTCGCACCTGGGCAAATGGCGTGTCGAGCACCCCGACGACCCTCAGGCTTACCGGCCTGTACTTGAGCATAACGGTGAGGGTGCCTGGCATCATGCGCTTGAGCGCGTCGACAGTTGGCCACGCCCGACCCTGGTGCGCAGGCTCGGGCACGCCTTCGAAGGTTGGGCAGACGCGGCGCTTGAGCGCATGGCCGACATCAGCGGCGTCAGCGATGCTGAGCTGCGTGCGGTCTACAGTGACGACCAACCCGCCCCGGCAGCCTTGCTCGACGTCAGGCGGCGGTTTGAAATCGATCGCCTGATCGCGGCACAGATCGACAATGTAAAGACGGGGCAGGGGTTGCAATCAGGCTTCAACTACCCGGTATCGCTGCTGCCGGAGTTACCGCGCTGGCCGCAAGGCAAAGCCGTCGAGCTGTATGACAGTGCCGAACTGTGGGGGCAACCGATGGTGTATGGTCGTGCGCAGCCTGAGGTGGCCGCCATCAGGCTTTCGCGCAGTGACCTGGCCGCAGGACGCCTGATTCGCAGCGTGTTAGAGGGTTTGAGCGTGGCCGAACGCAGCCGTTGGTTTGGTAATGACCACGTGGCCCGTGACCTTGAAACCGAGATCGGCCAGCAACTAGCTGAGCAGATGCAGGCATCCAGGTCACGGATTTTCGACAGCCTGTACCTGAATATGAGTGAACCGCTCGACCCCCTGCAAATGGCGTTGCAGCGGGATTTCCAGGGGCTGTCGCGGCCGCTCGCCGAAGCCTTGGCCAAGGCTGCCAGCGAAGTTGAGCGCAGCCGCTGGCAGGCTTCCGGGCGGGTGCCGCTGACGCTTGCCAAACGGGCCCGCGAGGCGTCGCGCCAAGTACGCCTGTCACGCGCTTGCGAAGGCCTCGAAATCAGCTACCTGGCCAATGACGACAGCTACCGGCTGGCCCTGCATTTGTTGCCGGAATTGTCCGGCTGGAGCGACTCGGTTCATTTGAGCGTGCGCCGCGACAGTGTGTCCGGCACTGAGCTCGACAGCATTGGCAGCGCGGGCGCGACGTCGCGAAAAACCCTGGTTAAAAGTGCCCGGGGCTGGCGCGCTTTCGACGAAAATGACGCCGAGTTGAGCGGGCTTGAGACAGCGGATCACGGCTTCTTCACCAGCCTGCTGCAGGCTTTGCCCGACAGCGAGCGCGTGGCGCTTGGCTTGAACATCGGTGACAGCACCGCACTGCGCCGCGCCCTGCTGGCGCAGGCAGCGCGTCAACCTGCCAAGGCGCGGCTGGCGTTGGGCATGGCGGTGGAGCAGGGGCGCTTCAGGCCGCCACTGTCGGTCGGGGCGGGGCGCCGTGGCTACCCCTTGGGTGGTACGATCGGGCGCTTGTTGCCACGTACTTACGAGCAGCGTTTGCGCAACCTGTTTCCCGACTATACCGATGAACAGTTGCGCGATTTTTTTCGCAATGTTGGCTTGCAAGGCGAAGCGCTGGAGAGTGTGATTGGTGACCTGGAGCAGGAGCTTGAAAGCGAACGCCAAGGCTTGTCAGCCTGGGTCGAGCAGGGGGATACAACCACTGTCCGCGAACGGCGCAGGCAACTGGCGATGCAGTTGCTGGATGTCTGGCAACTTCGCAGCAGGGCGCCACTTGAGGTCAGCGAGTATCAACTGGATGGGGCGCCTGGCTACCTACTGACACTCAACTCCCCTGGGGTGGATGCGCTGCCGCCTCTTGCGAGCCCCATCGACCAGATTCTCGAGTTGGAGTTGAGCAGCATGACGGCCATCAGTGAGTTGCCAGCAGAATTCTTGCGCGCCTTCCCCAACCTGCGCCGCTTGAGCGTACGACACACGCCGATCACGCAGATCCCGCAGAACATTGGCCAACTGAGTGAGTTGCGGGTGCTGGATCTCACTTATAGCCGAACAGGGTTGGCCCACCTGGCACGCTTGGGCGGACTTCGGCGTTTGTGGTCGCTGGATCTTCGGGGCGTGTCGCCCTCGCCGGTCACTGTCACGGCCGAACAACTGGCGCCTTTGCGGCAGCTATCCAGCTTGCGTTTCTTGTCGCTAATGGAGAACCAAGCCAGCTTCGGCCCAGGCGCGTTTGCCGAATTGGCCGGGATGCCGAACCTGCGCCGGCTGTACCTGACCCGCAACAACATCACCCTGAGCGAAGCCGATGTCAGTGAGCTGGCGGGCATAACCAACTTGCGTGAGTTGTCCATGGGCCATAACCCGTTGATGCGCACTCCGGACATCCGCCAGATGCCGCGGCTGCGCCTCTTGGCGTTGCCGGACGCGCACATCACTGGCTGGCCGCTGGGGCTTGAGACCACCGCGAACGTTGAAGTTCGCCTCGAAGGCAATGCCATTATCGAAGTGCCTGCTGGCGCCGGACGAATGCCGGGCCTGTCGTTTGGCTACCAGGGCATGAGCGAGGCGCTGACTACCCGCTTGATTCGGGAGCGCATGCAGGTTCAGGCCGAGCCCGGGGCGGATGTGGGTACCGAGGAGGTGCTGGATGACGGAGGGGACACCGACCTGAGCGCCTATCAGCAGCTGACTGAAGAGCAGGAGCACACCGCGCTGGAGCTGTTTCGCCTGCCTGAGTCACGCTCGTTCAGGCGTTTGCTGGCCCGGTTGCTGACCAACGGGCAAGTAACCGAGCCTCAGGCTGTGCAATTGATCGAGGCGGCTGCAGCGGACCCTGAACAACTGGGCAGGCAACTGTTCGCCCAGGCCGTTGACGCCGATACCTGCGAGGACCGCGATATCGTGGTATTCAGTGACCTGCAGGGGCTGCGAGAGGCCGATCAGGCACTCGGTCAGGGTGGCCAGGCAAGTCGACAGTTGCTGGCCCTGGGCATCAGCCGCTGGTGCCTGCAACGCCTGCGCACCTATGTGGCGGAGCAGATCCGCGGCTGGCAGGCCGATCCGCAGTTCGTGCACTTTATCGATGCGATCGAAGTGGAGCTGTATTACCGGATTCATCTGGCTGAACGCTTGGGCTTACGTCATCAACCGACAGAAATGATCCATGGCCATACGGTGTTCTGGGTCACCAGCGATATGCTGGCTGAGGCTGCGCGTATCATCCGCCAGGATCAGGCGGCTCTGCTGCCTGAATGGATGACCCAGGAAATCTATTGGCAGGATTACCTCAGGCGCAAATATCGTGCGCGCTACGACGCGCTACAGGCTCAATTGGCCAGCATCTTCGATCCTGCGATCGGTTTCATGGAAGACTTGCAACGGCTACGAGGAACGCAAGCAGACCTGACGACGCCGCTTCCTGTGGTAGCGGGGGAGACGGCTGAACAGCTGGCCTCGGCATTTGCGCTGGCACCCAGCGAGCTGGCGCAGCTAGCCTACGATGAAGCCACATGGATTCAGGCCTACAGGAAACTGCAGGATGCCCGGGAAGCGAGGGAAAACGAGCTTCCAGGGGTGCTGACGAAAGAAGAAATTGGACGTGACGCGGGTTGAGCCAGCACAAAAAAACCGAAGCCCAGGCTTCGGTTTTTTTATCGCTGCCAGCCGATCAGGCCGGGAACAGCTCGCTCAGTTTCATCGACAGCATCATGTCGCCTTCAACGCGCAGCTTGCCGCCCATGAAGGCCTGCATGCCGTCGGTGTCGCCGCTGACGATTCCCTTGAGGGTGTCGCTGTCCAGCACCAGGGTGCAGTTGGCGTCGGCGTTTTCGCCTTCCTGGATTTCGCAGGTGCCATCCTTGACGATGAGGGCGTAGTGCTTGTCTTCATCAGTGATGTTGAAACCGAATACCAGGTCCAGGCCAGCGGCGGCGGCTGGGTTGAACTTGGCTTTCATCGCTTCGACGGCTTTTGCTACATCGCTCATGGTGTGTTCCTTATTAAGTGATTTGCGTGACGGGTGAGGTCACAACGAGCCGGGGTTCATCGGTAGGTGATGAGCTCCGGCGCCTTCAACAGCTGCACATGGGCCTGGCTGTTGAAGGAAGCCAGGGCCACCTCGCGGCCGCGAAACTTCAGTTGGCTGAGCGAGGTGTTGATGATCTGCCAGTTCAGCTCGAAAGCCTGGCCGGCAGTGATACGGGTTACCAGGTGGAGCAGGGCGGCAATGGTGCCGCCCGAGGTGAAAATGGCAATGTTGTCGCCGTTACCAGCCTGTTGCAGCACCCGCTGCAGGCCGCCATCGACCCGCTGGACAAAGCCTTGCCAGCTCTCGGCGCCTTCGCAGGCATGTTCGCCGCCGTGCCAGCGCTGCACCAGCAAGGCGAACAGGCGCTGGAACTCGCTGCGGTTCTGAGTGCCGTTGCGCAGCACGTGCAAGGCTTCGGGCTCGTCCGGCAACAGGCCAGGCAGCAGGCCGCGGATCACGCCGTCGACATCGAATTCGTTGAAGGCATTGTCGGTCTCCAGCGTGGGCACTTCGCAACCGGCGTTGTGCATCACGGCCATGGCCAGGCGCGCGGTGTCCTGCTGGCGGCGCAGGTCGCCGGCCAGGCAGCGGTCCAGGCGCAAGCCCAGTTGCGCCAGGTGCTCGCCCAGGGCCTCGCTCTGGCGCATGCCAACGGGCGAGAGGACGTCGTAGTCGTCTGCACCAAATGAAGCCTGGCCATGTCGAATCAGGTAGATACTGCCCACGTCGTCCGCCTGCGCTAAGGATGAGCCGAGGTTAGGTTGCCGCTGTCAGGCTGTCAACGAAAAAACATACAAGCGTTTGAAAAGAGCGTTTGAACTGCATTGCCGAAGATTTCCTGCGCTGGCAGGGGCAGGGCGGCCTCGGTATGCTTGACTATCGGTTCGCGCCGCACGGGCGCAGGCATGTTAAGGAGTTACTGTGGAGTTTCTTGCAGAGTACGCAAGCTTTCTCGCCAAGACCGCGACCCTGGTGATCGCGATTCTGATTGTCCTCTCGGCAATTGCCGGTTTGCGCGGCAAGGGCCGGCGCAAGGGCGGCGGCCAGTTGCAGGTCAACAAGCTCAATGAGTTCTATAAAGACTTGCGTGAGCGCCTGGAAAGCAGCTTGCTGGACAAGGCCCAGTTAAAAGCCTTGCGCAAGCAGCAGGCCAAGGCCGAAAAACAACTGAAGAAAAAGCCCGAAGAAAAAAGCCGGGTGTTCGTCCTCGACTTCGACGGCGACATCAAGGCCTCGGCCACCGAGAGCCTGCGCCATGAAATCAGCGCGGTGCTGAGCCTGGCCACGGCCCAGGACGAGGTGGTGCTGCGCCTTGAAAGCGGCGGTGGGATGGTCCATAGCTATGGCCTGGCGGCCTCGCAACTGGCGCGTATTCGCCAGGCTGGCGTGCCATTGACCGTGTGCATCGACAAGGTCGCCGCCAGCGGTGGCTACATGATGGCCTGCATCGGCGACAAGATCGTCAGCGCACCCTTTGCCATCCTTGGTTCGATCGGCGTGGTGGCGCAGTTGCCCAACGTCAACCGCCTGCTGAAAAAACACGACGTCGACTTCGAAGTGTTCACCGCCGGTGAATACAAACGCACCGTGACCGTGTTCGGCGAGAACACCGAAAAAGGCCGGGAGAAGTTCCAGGAAGACCTGGACATCACCCACCAGTTGTTCAAGGACTTCGTCTCGCGCTACCGCCCGCAGTTGCACATCGATGATGTTGCCACCGGTGAGGTCTGGCTCGGCGTTGCCGCGCTGAACAAGCAACTGGTCGACCAGTTGATGACCAGCGACGAGTACCTGAGCCAGCGCGCCCGCGAGGCCAACCTGTATCATCTGCACTTTGCCGAGCGCAAAAGCCTGCAGGAACGTGTGGGCCTGGCAGCCAGCGGTTCGCTCGAACACCTGGCGGTCAAGCTCTGGAGCCGTCTGAGTGGCCGGCTGTGGTAACCGGCTAGCCCTGCAACACCCAAGCATTAATTAGCACCCTGGCGGTGCTTGCGGCAGGTCTCCTAGGCATTCAAGCCAACAGGAGACTTGCCATGACCACCCCCTCTTCACTATCCGTTCCCGGCCTGCATGGCCCGTTCATTTCGCAACGCCTGCCGGCCTGGCTTCGCCATGCCCGGCCCGAAGACTTCGAGCGCATGGGCGCGCAGTTGCTGGCGCAGCAGCATGGCCGCGAGCAGCAAGACTGGTTTGCGACTGCCAGCACAGCGGAACAAACGCTACTGGTCGATTACCAGCAGCGCAGCCGCCGCTCCGGCCAGCGCCTGGCCCGTGAGCTGAAAGACCTCAAAGGCATCGGCGCATTTTGCGAGCCCTTGCTCAGTGCCCGGCTCAAAGCCGACCTTGGGGCCGAGCCTGATGTCGACTTCGATGAGTTCGTGCGCATCGAGCGTGAATCGGTGCTGCTGGGGTCAATGCTCAGGACTGTCCCGCGCCGCCAGAGCCTGATGCAGGCGGCATTGCAGAACTTTGCCGCCGACAGCGAGTTTGAAGCCGGCACTGCGCTGGCGCCCAAGGACGCTTTCTTTCTTGAACTGATACCGGGGACCGAGCAGGGCTACCCGCGTTTTCGCTATCGCTACACGCAAAAGCTCGATATCGAACCCCAGGCGTTTGCCCGCGTGTGCCATGACCTGGACCTGGGCGGGCAATACCAGCGGCACCTGAGCGAAGTGTTCGAGACACCGGCCAGCAGCGCCCTGCGTCGTAGCCTGGCAATCGAGCTGTACAAGGATCAGTTAAGGGTGAACCTGCAGGTCGCCTTCATGAAAAAACAGATCAGCGAGCGGGGACGTCAGGCCTTGCTCGATCTGTTGAGTGGCGTACGGGCGCCGCGCTGGAATGGCAAGCCCGTGCGTTGCAGCCAACTGAGCATGTTCGAAGCGCCGCTGCCCGATGTGCTGGTGATCGGGCCTGAGCGCAACGACAATCGCGTCGAGCCGGTGATCCTCTACCTGCCTGGGGCGCCGGGTGCGGCGCTCAAAGAGTACCCGTCGGTCAAGGCTGCCAGCGACGATCTGAAGGTCCTGCTGCGCAAACCCGCGTACCAGTCGCTGTTACGCGGCTACGTTGCTCACCAATCGCAGCAACATGTATTGAAACGGCTGGAGGAGGCGCTGTATCACCTGGTCAATGATGGCGACGGCCTGCACTGGCGGCGGCCGAACCCGGACGCCAACCTGCATGTGCGCGAGACCTTCATCGACCAGGAGTTGTTTGGCTACCTGCAGGACCGTCACCTGCAGAAGATAAAGGATGAGGCACGGGCCCTGGCCGTGCCCAGCGCCGACGCCGATGACCAGGCCTGGCGTGAGCGCCTGGCTTATTGGGAGTCGATCGGTTTCAACCTGCTCAATGCCGCAGCGTTTTTCGTCCCCTCGCTCGGGGCGGTGATGGCCGCCGTGGCGGCGGCGCAACTGATCGGCGAGGTGGTAGAGGGTGCTCACGCCTGGGAGGCTGGCGAGCTGGCCGAGGCCTGGACGCACCTTGAATCGGTCGGCCTCAATGTTGCCTTCATCGCCGGGCTGGGCCTTGCCGGCAGGACCCTCGAGCCGGTTGCGGCCAGCGAAGCGATCAATGGCCTGGTCAAGGTCAGGCTGCCCGATGGTCAATTGCGCTTGTGGCAGCCTGCGCTGGGTGACTACACCCAGGACATCGACCTGCAAGGGATCGAGCCCGACAGCAACGGTCACTACTTGGTCGAGGGCAAGCGCTACATCCGCCTGGGCGACGACACTTTCGCCGTGGCCACAAGCGAAAACGGGCAGTGGAGCATCCTCCATCCGGCAGACCCATCGGCATACCGGCCTATGCTTGAACACAATGGCCAGGGCAACTGGCGGGTGATCGGCGAGCAGCCACTGGGCTGGAGCCGCCTGCAGTTGTTGCAGCGACTGGGGCATGCCGCTGAGGGGCTCAGCGACGCCGAGCGGCTGCAGGCGGCCGATATCAGCGGGGTCAGCGATGATGTCTTGCGCGCCATTTACGCCACGCAGCAACCACTGCCACCGGTGCTGGCCGATACCTTGCAGCGTTTACGCCTGGACCGCCAGCTCGAAACCTGGATCGGCAACCTGCGCAGCGGCTCGCCGGGCGGCGTGGGCCGGGATTTTGCCGTGGTACTGGCCACCGAACTGCCCAACTGGCTGAACCTGCCGATCGAAGTGTTTCGCGGCCCCGAGTTATGGGGCGACTCGACGGTATACGGCCTGGCCCGCTGGCCTGATAGGGCAACGTTCAAGGTGTTGATGAGTGAGCTCTACGCCAACCAGTTGCCCGAAGCCATACTGCAGCGCTTCGATGAACAGGCTATCAAGCGTCTGCTGGGTGCCGACGTGCAACCAACAGATCGCCTTCAGGCACTGCGTAACGCATTGGCAGCGCGGGCGCAGCTCAGGCGTGCGGCGATATTCGAAAGCATCTATGCGACGCCTGTCCAGCAGGCGCAGGCAGAGGTGCGTCTGCTGCAGCGGGACTTTCCCTTGCTGCCCCTGCAGGCCGCTGAAGAACTGCTCAACCATGCCACCCCGGGCGAACTGGGCACGCTGCAGCAAGCCGCCGCGCGGGTGCCCCTGCGCCTGGCCGAGGAGGCCCGGTTGTACCAGCGGCAGGTGCGCTTGAACCGTGCGTTCGAAGGGATCTACCAACCGCGTTTGGCCAGCCTGGACAGTGACCTGCTGATGCTGCGGCTGCTCGATCAATTGCCGGGCTGGACTGCCCGGGTTCACCTGCAAGTGCGTGCCGAAACGTTTGATGGCGAGCTACTGGCGTCGGTTGGCGAGCCGAGCGGCGAACTCAAGACCCTGCTGTGCAAAGACCAGCGTTACAGCGCCTTCGATGCGCACGGCAACGAACTGACCGTCAACGACGACATGGCTGGGGCGTTGTTGCGGGCCCTGCCGGACAGTGAACGCCAGTCACTGGGGCTACAGATTGGCGAGCGGGATCGCTTACAGGCGACGCTGGCGGCGTTGGCCTCGACAGACCGGCTTCGCGCTTCACGCTTGCTCGGCCAGCAGCCGGTACGCCCCTGGTTGCGCTCGCCGCTGAGCCTGGCCGATGGACGCCTGGGCTACCCGCTCAGTGGCCGCGGGGCGGTGGGCAATCGATTCGACAACAGCCTGTTGAGCCAGGTCCGCAGCCTGTATCCGATTCTGGAGCCGCAAGAGGCGCAGCGTTTGCTTCAGGAACTGGGCGCGACCGAGGTTGAGCAGGCCCAGGCGCTGGAGCAACGTCGGCAAGAGTACCGGCAGTTGAGTGAAACGTTGAAGCAATGGGCCGGCCAGGAGCAGGATTTAGGGTTTGGTGCGATGGTAGCCCCGGCAAACTCGCCGGGGCTGATTCGGGTAGCTGAACAAATCAAAAAGGCCTGGCGCCGGGAAACTGCCCGTGTCAACGCCGGTGACGGACGCTTTATCGGCTACCGTCTGGATCTGGGCAATATGCGCCTGGGAGCGCTGCCAGCGTTGACGGCAGATTTCAGTCACATCGGCGACCTGTCCCTCTCGGGAATGGGCCTGCAAGCAGTGCCGGCTAGCTTTCTGCAGGTTTTCAGCAGGCTGAGCTGGCTTGATCTCAACGGCAATCGCCTGACCGGGCTTGATGATGCAATCGGCGAGCTGCAGGGCCTGACTCGGCTACAGGTACGCCATAACAACCTGGAGATGACTGATTCGACCCAGGCGGTGCTGGGACGGCTCACGCAACTGAAACTGCTGCATCTGGATGACAATCCGCTGGGCCAGCCACCTGCAGTCGGAGCAATGCCGCAGTTGCTCAACCTGTCTTTGCGAGGCACCCAGATCAGCACCTGGCCTGAGGGGGTGTTCGAGCTTGAGCGGCTGGTAGTGCTGGATTTGCGCCTCAACCGGATTCGCCATATACCCGACGCGGTACTGCAGACCACGCCACAAATCGTGAGGCTTAACGGTGTTACCAGCCTGCATGGCAATCCCCTGGATGCCTTTAGCCTTGACCGGCTCGAGAGCTACCGCCAGCGCACCGGTGTGAATTTCCAGGTGGCGCCGGACCTGCGTGGTCCGCACCTGCAAGCGCCGGCCTCACCGGCAGCGCACTGGCTGACTGGCGCCGATGCGGCCAGGGTAGTGCAGATCAATGGGTATTGGAGCGCGCTGGCTGAAATTCCGCAAAGTGGCGAGTTCTTTCGCCTGCTCAACGATTTGCGCAATACCGCCGATTTTCGCCGCGACTACCCCGGGCTGCGCGCACGGGTATGGAACATGCTCGCTGCCGCCAACGACTATGAGGATGTGCGTACCGCGTTGTTCGAGTTTGCCAATCACGTGAATACCTGCGGCGATGGCATCATTCTGGTGTTCAGCCAGTTGGAGGTGCTGGTGCTGGTGGAGCAAGCCAAGCGCGCCGGGACAGTGGTCGGCGCCGAGTACGCGCTGATCGACCTGGCCCGTGGCTTGAGCCGCCTGGATGCAGTGGAGCGGATTGCCTTGGGTGATATCGCCGAGCGGCGCACGGCAGGGCTTCGGGTTGACGATGTGGAGGTGCGCCTGGCGTATCGCATCGGCCTGGCCGAGCGCCTGGAACTGCCGGGGCAGCCGCAAAGCATGCTGTTCGAACGCATGGCCAATGTCACCGCCGCGCAACTGGACAGCGCTGCTACCGAGGTGCTGGCGGGAGAGACGCCGGAATCCTTGAAGTCTGGTATTGCGGGGCGGGACTTCTGGATCGAGTTTCTCAGGGCGCGTTACGCAATGCGTTTCGAAGAGGTCAACAAGCCTTACTTTGCCCGGCTGGAAGCGCTGGACGCCGACAAGCTGTCGATGAGCGATCAGGCTTACCGCTCACGCTCGGAAACCATTGGCAAGAGGCGCAAGGAGGACGAGCAACGCTTGATCGAGACGCTGACCACGGATATCTGGAACAGCGTGCCGGACCAGGTTACTCATCTGTAACCCTGGCGCCCGTGCCAAGCCAGGCACGGGCGCCTTTTTACATTCAGCGACGACGGAACAGCGGTTGCGGTTCGTCAGTGGCGGCCTGGTAGGTCACCGAGAAGTCCTGCAGGCTCTTCAGCGCTTCGACCGGGTCCTTGTCGGCACGCAGGGCAAAAGCATCGAAGCCGCAACGCTTCATGTAGAACAACTGGTCGCGCAGCACGTCGCCAATGGCGCGCAGCTCGCCGGTGAACTTGTAGCGGTCACGCAGCAGGCGCGCGTTGGAGTAGTTGCGCCCGTCGGTGAAGGCCGGGAAGTTCAGGGCAATGACCTGGAACTGGTTGGCCACTTCGCCGATTTCTTCGGCTTCTTCGTCGGCGTCCAGCCAGACGCCCAGGCCGCCGTCGCGGGCCTTGAGCATATGGCCGTGTTCACGCCACAGCTGCAGCGGCACGATGTAGTCGTCGCAGTTGGTCACTTCGTCGATGTTGAAATCCTTGGGCAGCAGGTGCCAGGTTTCGTCGACGATCTGGTTGTTCTTAATGATTCGCTGCATAGACGCGTTCCTTGAATGGGTCGATGCCAATACGTTGGTAGGTGTCGATGAAGCGCTCGTCTTCGGTGCGTTTTTCAACGTAGACGTCGATCAGCTTCTCGATCACATCCGGCATGTCGTCCTGGGCAAAGGAAGGGCCGAGGATCTTGCCCAGGCTGGCGTCGCGGCTGGCGCTGCCACCCAGGGAGACCTGGTAGAACTCTTCGCCTTTCTTGTCCACCCCGAGGATGCCGATATGGCCGACGTGGTGGTGACCACAGGCGTTCATGCAGCCGGAGATGTTCAGGTCCAGTTCGCCGATGTCGAACAGGTAGTCGAGGTCGTCGAAACGGCGCTGGATGGACTCGGCGATCGGGATCGACTTGGCGTTGGCCAGCGAGCAGAAGTCACCGCCCGGGCAGCAGATGATGTCGGTTAGCAGGCCGATGTTCGGCGTGGCCAAGCCGTTTTCGCGCAGCTCCAGCCACAGGGCATGCAACTGGCTCTGCTCGACGTCGGCAAGAATGATGTTCTGCTCGTGGGAGGTGCGCAGCTGGCCGAAGCTGTAGCGCTCGGCCAGGTCGGCCACGCTATCCAGTTGCTTGTCGGTGAGGTCGCCGGGGGCGACGCCGGTAGGCTTGAGCGACAGGGTCACGGCGACGTAGCCAGGGCGCTTGTGCGCCAGCACGTTGCGCGCGCGCCAGCGGGCAAAGCCCGGGTGCTGCTGTTCGAGCTCGCTGAAGTCGAGGTTGTCCAGCGCCTTGTAGTCCGGGTCGACAAAGTGCTTGGCCACGCGGTGCACTTCGGCTTCTGTCAGGGTGGTGCTGCCGCCGCGCAGGTGGGCCATTTCGGCCTCGACCTTCTCGGCGAACACTTCAGGGGTGAGCGCCTTGACCAGGATCTTGATCCGCGCCTTGTACTTGTTGTCGCGACGGCCGTAGCGGTTGTACACCCGCAGGATCGCGTCCAGGTAACTGAGCAGGTCCTGCCAGGGCAGGAACTCGTTGATGAAGGCGCCGACCACCGGGGTACGGCCCAGGCCGCCACCGACCAGTACGCGAAAGCCCAGCTCGCCGGCTGCGTTGTACACAGGCTCCAGGCCGATATCGTGCACTTCGATGGCCGCGCGGTCGCTGCTCGAGCCGTTGATGGCGATCTTGAACTTGCGCGGCAGGTAGGCGAATTCTGGGTGGAAGGTGGTCCACTGGCGGACGATCTCGCACCAGGGGCGCGGGTCGATCACTTCATCGGCAGCGACACCGGCGAACTGGTCGGTGGTGACGTTGCGCAGGCAGTTGCCGCTGGTCTGGATCGCGTGCATCTGCACGGTGGCAAGCTCGGCCAGAATCTCGGGGATGTCTTCCAGGGCTGGCCAGTTGTACTGCACGTTCTGCCGGGTGCTGATGTGGGCGTAGCCCTTGTCGTAGTCGCGCGCGATCTTCGCCAGCATCCGTGTCTGGCGCGAGGTCAGCTGGCCATAAGGCACGGCGACCCGCAACATCGGGGCAAAACGTTGGATATAGAGGCCATTTTGCAGGCGCAGGGGGCGGAACTCTTCTTCGCTCAGTTCACCGGCCAGGTAGCGGCTGGTCTGATCCCGGAACTGCTTGACGCGGTCCTCGATGATCCGCTGATCGTACTCGTCGTATACGTACATAGGGGTCCTGTTCTCAAGCTGCTTGCAGCTAATCGCGCGCACGGCCGCGCACTCCGATGCGGAGCCGAGGAAAGATAGCAGTTTGCGTTTATGCGCAAAAGTGAAGTTTTTGCATATGAAAAGAACCATTTGGACTAAGTGAGACTGACTGGCATTTGTCCAATGTGCCACTACGGACGGTTATAATTGGCGGTTTGAATAGCGGGAGCGTCAACGCATGCTCAAGGCCTTGTGCCAAAGCCTTTGCCTGAGCCTGCCACTGGTGGCCGGCGCGCAGGCGGCTTCAGTGGTGTTTCTCAATCCGGGCTATTCCAACGAGACTTTTTGGGTCAGTTATTCGCGTTTCATGCAGGCTGCCGCCGACGATCTTGGCCTGCAGTTGCGTATCCAGTACAGCGAGCGCCGGCCGGAGCTGGCGCTGACCCAGGCCCGTGAAGTGCTCGAAGGCCGCCAGCGTCCCGATTACCTGGTGCTGGTGAACGAGCAGTACATTGCTCCGGAGATCATCCGCCTGTCCCGCGACAGCGGGGTAAAGCTGTTCCTGGTCAATAACGGCCTGACACCGAATCAGGTCGAGCTGATTGCCAGCCACCCGGACAAATACCCGCCCTTGCTCGCCACCCTGGTCGGCAATGACGAGCAGGCCGGCTACCAGATGCTCAAAACCCTGATTGCCCTGCGTGCCCGCCCGGGGGTGACCCGGCCGCTGGAGCTGCTGGCGTTTTCCGGGCTCAAGACCACCCCGGCCTCGCAGTTGCGCGAGCAGGGCATGCGCCGCGCCCTGGCCGAGCACCCCGAGGTACGCCTGCGCCAGGTGGTGTATGGCGGCTGGGGCCGCGAGCGTGCCTACGAACAGGCCCGCCAGCTGTTACAGCGCTACCCGAAGGTCGAGCTGGTGTGGTCGGCCAACGACGAAATGGCCTTTGGCGCCATGCAGGCGCTGGAGGAAGCTGGGCGCGTGCCGGGCAAGGATGTGCTGCTGAGCGCCGTCAACAGCTCGCCGGCGGCGTTGCAGGCGCGCATCGACGGGCGCCTGAGCGTGCTCATGGGCGGACACTTTTCCCTCGGCGGCTGGGCCATGGTGTTACTGCACGATGATGCGCTGAAACTGCCAATCGACCGAGATGGCCGGCGCGATTACCAGGTGCCGGTGCTGCAGATGATCGACCCGCAACGGGCCCGGCGCTGGCTGAACCTGCAGGATCAAGCCGACTACGGCCTGGATTTCAACCGTTTCAGCGCTCAGGGCCATGCGCCGGATTACCGCTACCCGTTTCTCAACGCCCCGGTCGAATATTGAAATACCCCTGCTTGAGCAATGGCCATTGCTGAACTTAACTGCTACGGGTGACATGCATTCCCATAAACACTACAAGAGGCGATGCAATGGGAAATTCGACCAAAGCGGGTAAGCCTGACAGCAGTGTCGATGCCTGGGCGATACTCTGTCTGATCATCCTCGTGGTAGTGACCGCCGTGTACTGGGTCAGCCACCAGTGACATCACCCGATGGGTAACAGTGAACCGCCCGCAGAATGGACATCTGCGGGCGGACTGCATTTCAGCGGGCGGTCAGGTGCATGGCCAGTTGCACCAGCCCGATCAACACCAGAATGAACAGCAAAGTGAACACGGTGCCCAGCGCAATGAAGTGGCTGGCCTTGCCGTGGTTGAAGTCGCGGGCGCGGTTCTTGCCGCTTTGCACCCCGAAGGCCGCTGCCAGGATGCTTTGCAGCATCTGCCAGAAGGTCGGGGGTTTGCCTTGGGCGGGTTCGTCCATGAGGGGCTCCTGGTTAAAAGGCATCCCCTCTCAGTGTAGACGGAAGCTGCAAGCTATGAGCCTCAAGCTACAAGAGGCTGATGCGCCTTCTTGCAGCTTGTAGCTTGAAGCTTGCAGCTTCAGTTGTCATAACCAAGGTTAGGCGCCAGCCAGCGCTCGCTCACGCTCAGCTCCTGGCCTTTGCGCGCGGTGTAGCTCTGCACCTGGTCCTTGTCGACCTTGCCGACGGCAAAGTACTGCGCCTGCGGGTGGGCGAAATACCAGCCGCTGACCGCCGCCGCCGGGAACATGGCGAAGTGCTCGGTGAGGAACACGCCGCTGGGCCCGGTTTCGCCGATGGCGGTGCCGTCGAGCAGGCGGAACAGGGTTTCCTTCTCGGTGTGGTCCGGGCAGGCCGGGTAGCCCGGGGCAGGGCGGATACCCGAGTACTGCTCCTTGATCAGCGCCTCGTTGTCCAGGTGCTCGTCCTTGGCGTAACCCCAGTAGTCTTTGCGCACCTGTTCGTGCAGCCACTCGGCGCAGGCTTCGGCCAGGCGGTCGGCGAGGGCCTTGACCATGATCGAGTTGTAGTCGTCGCCCTTGTCCTGGTACGCCTTGGCCACTTCCTCGGCGCCGATGCCGGCGGTGGTGATGAAACCGCCGACGTAATCGGTGATGCCGGTGTCTTTAGGTGCGACGAAGTCGGCCAGGGAGAAGTTCGGCTTGTTGTCCGGCTTGATGGTCTGCTGGCGCAGGTGGTGCAGCTGCGCCAGTGGCTGACCATCGGCGCCATAGACTTCGATGTCGTCATGGTTGACCTGGTTGGCCGGCCAGAAACCGAACACCGCGCGGGCGCTGATCAGCTTTTCGTCGATCAGCTTGGCGAGCATTTCCTGGGCATCCTTGAACAGCGCGGTCGCGGCTTCGCCGACCACTTCGTCGGTGAGGATGCGCGGGTACTTGCCGGCCAGGTCCCAGGAGATGAAGAACGGCGTCCAGTCGATGTACTCGGCCAGTACCTTGAGGTCGATGTTCTCCAGTACCTTGACGCCGGTGAAGCTCGGCACCACCGGCTGGTAACCGGCCCAGTCATACTTGGGCTTGGCGGCGATCGACTGCTCGTAGCTCAGGCGCTCGGTGCGGGCGCTGCGGTTGGCGGTGCGCTCGCGCACTTCGATGTAGTCCAGGCGGGTCCTCTCGACAAAGCCGGGCTTGAGTTCCTTAGACAGCAACTGGGTGGCGACGCCCACCGCGCGTGAGGCGTCGGTGACGTAGATCACCGCGTCGTTGCTGTACTTGGGCTCGATCTTCACCGCCGTGTGGGCCTTCGAGGTGGTCGCGCCGCCGATCATCAGCGGCAGGTGGAAGTCCTGGCGCTGCATTTCGCGGGCAACATGGACCATCTCGTCCAGCGACGGGGTGATCAAGCCGGACAGGCCGATGATGTCGCATTTTTGCTCGCGGGCGGTCTGCAGGATCTTCTCGGCCGGGACCATGACGCCGAGGTCGACGATGTCATAGCCGTTGCAACCGAGCACCACGCCGACGATGTTCTTGCCGATGTCGTGCACGTCGCCCTTGACCGTGGCCATGAGGATCTTGCCCTTGGCTTCGGGCTTGTCGCCTTTTTCCAGTTCAATGAAGGGAATCAGGTGCGCTACCGCCTGCTTCATTACCCGCGCCGACTTGACCACCTGGGGCAGGAACATCTTGCCGGCGCCGAACAGGTCGCCGACCACGTTCATGCCGCTCATCAGCGGGCCTTCGATCACCTCGATCGGGCGCGCGCATTGCTGGCGGCACTCTTCGGTGTCTTCCACGATAAAGGCGGTGATGCCCTTGACCAGCGCATGTTCCAGGCGCTTGCCAACCGGCAGCGAGCGCCATTCCTCGTTCTCGACTTCCTTGACCGCGCCGCCGCCCTTGTAGTCGTCGGCGATCGCCAGCAGGGCGTCGGTGCCTTCCGGGGTGCGGTTGAGCACCACGTCTTCGACCCGCTCGCGCAGCGCCGGCGGGATCTCGTCGTAGATCTCCAGCTGGCCGGCGTTGACGATACCCATGGTCAGGCCGTTCTGGATCGCGTGGTAGAGGAACACCGAGTGGATCGCCTCGCGCACCGGGTTGTTGCCACGGAACGAGAACGACACGTTGGAAACACCGCCCGAGCTCAGGGCGTAGGGCAGGTGGTCGCGGATATAGGCGCAGGCTTCGATGAAGTCGACGGCGTAGTTGTTGTGCTCCTCGATGCCGGTGGCAACGGCGAAGATGTTCGGGTCGAAGATGATGTCTTCGGCCGGAAAGCCCACTTCATTGACCAGGATGTCGTAGCTGCGCTGGCAGATCTCGCGCTTGCGCGCGGCGGTGTCGGCCTGGCCGACCTCGTCGAAGGCCATCACCACCACGGCGGCGCCGTAGCGCTTGCACAGCTTGGCGTGATGCTTGAAGGCCTCGACGCCTTCCTTCATCGAGATCGAGTTGACGATGCCCTTGCCCTGGATGCACTTGAGGCCGGCTTCGATCACTTCCCACTTGGAGGAGTCGATCATGATCGGTACGCGGGAAATGTCCGGCTCACCGGCGATCAGGTTGAGGAACTTGACCATGGCCGCCTGGGAGTCGAGCATCCCTTCGTCCATGTTGATGTCGATCACCTGGGCGCCGGCCTCGACCTGCTGCAGGGCGACTTCCAGCGCTTCGGTGTAGTTCTCTTCGCGGATCAGGCGGGCGAACTTGGCGGAACCGGTGATGTTGGTGCGCTCACCGACATTGACGAACAACGAGTTGCGGTCGATGGTGAACGGCTCAAGGCCCGACAGCCGGCAGGCCTTGGGGATGTCGGGAATGGCCCGTGGCGGGTACTTGGCGACCGCCTCGGCAATCGCCTGGATATGCCCCGGGGTGGTACCGCAGCAGCCGCCGATGATGTTCAAGAAGCCGCTGGCGGCGAACTCTTCGACCACCACGGCCATTTCGGCCGGGGTTTCGTCGTACTCACCGAAGGCGTTCGGCAGGCCGGCGTTGGGGTGCGCCGAGACATGGGTGCCGGCTTTGCTCGACAGCTCTTCGAGGTAGGGGCGCAGGTCCTTGGCACCGAGGGCGCAGTTCAGGCCCACCGAGATCGGGTTGGCATGGCGCACCGAGTTCCAGAACGCTTCGGTGGTCTGCCCCGACAGGGTGCGGCCGGAAGCGTCGGTGATGGTCCCGGAGATCATGATCGGCAATTGGACGCCGTCTTCCTCGAACACCTGCTGCACGGCGAAGATCGCCGCCTTGGCGTTGAGGGTGTCGAAGATGGTCTCGATCAGGATCAGGTCGGCGCCGCCTGCGATCAGGCCACGGGTCGCCTCAAGGTAGTTTTCTACCAGCAGGTCGAAGGTGACGTTGCGATAGCCCGGGTCGTTGACGTCGGGGGAAATCGAGCAGGTGCGGCTGGTGGGGCCGAGCACGCCGGCAACGAAGCGCGGTTTGTCCGGGGTTTCGAGGGTCTTGGCATCAGCGACCTGGCGGGCGATGCGTGCGCCTTCGAGGTTAAGCTCATAGGCCAGCGACTCCATGCCGTAGTCGGCCTGGGAAATCTGCGTGGCGTTGAAGGTGTTGGTTTCGAGAATGTCGGCGCCGGCGTCCAGGTAGGCCTTCTCGATGGCGGCGATGACGTCGGGGCGCGACAGCAGCAACAGGTCGTTGTTGCCTTTGACATCGCTTGGCCAATCGGCGAAGCGCGTGCCACGATAGTCGTGTTCCTCGAGGCGGTAGCTTTGGATCATAGTACCCATGCCGCCATCGAGAATCAGGATGCGCTCTTTGAGTGCTTGCTGAAGTGCTTGGAAACGAGCGCTGCGGTCAGACATAGGACTACCTGGTCGGGCAAAAACAAAAGTTGCGGAATAATAACAAAGCTGCGCGGTTTTTAGACGTGTTGAAGATTTACATGAATTTCATTCATGTTGGCACGCCGCCAGCACCGGTAGAATCGTGAAGCTATCAATACCCAGGACATTCGGCACATGGTGCATCGCTTTCTTGCCGGCGCTTTCGCTCTGTTCATCAGCGGCGTGGCGTTGGGGCAAGCCCCTCAATCAAGCTCGGCTATTTCGTATACCCGGGACATCCAACCGATCTTCACCGAGAAATGCGTGGCCTGCCACGCCTGCAACGACGCGGCCTGCCAGCTCAACCTGGGCAGTGCCGAGGGCGCCTCGCGCGGTGCCTCCAAGGTGCCCGTGTACCAGGGCGAGCGCAGCAAGGCGGTCGCGCCGACGCGCTTGTTCTACGATGCCACCAGCACCGAAGGCTGGCAGCGCAATGGCTTTTACTCGGTGCTCGACAACCAGGGCAGCCAGGCCGCGCTGATGGCGCGCATGCTCGAGCTTGGGCACAAGACCCCGCTGACGCCCAACGCCAAGTTGCCCGAGGAGATTGTCCTGGGCCTGAACCGCAACAACATGTGCCCATTGCCCGGTGAGTTCGACGCCTATGCCGGCGCGCACCCGAAAGAGGGCATGCCGCTGGCAGTTACCGGCCTCACCGATGCCCAGTACCAGACCCTGCAGCGCTGGCTGGCGGCCGGTGCGCCGGTGGAGCACGAGCCGATCCAGCCGAGCGCCAGGGAGGCCGCGCAAATTGCCGACTGGGAAGCGTTGCTCAACCGCCCCGGTTCGACCGAAGCGCTGGTCGGGCGCTGGCTGTACGAGCACCTGTTCCTTGCCCACATCCACTTTGTTGGCGGCGAGCAGGGGCATTTCTTCCAGTGGGTACGTTCGCGCACGCCAAGCGGCCAGCCGATCGACCTGATCGCCACGCGCCGGCCCAACGACCCACCGGGCACCGACTTCTATTACCGGCTGATGCCGGTGCAGGGCGTGATTGTGCATAAAACCCACATTACCTACCCGATGGGCCCGCAGAAGCTCAAGCGCGTCAAGCAGCTGTTCTACAGCGGCGACTGGCACGCCAATGCGCTGCCTGGCTACGGCCCGCGTCACCGCGCCAACCCGTTCGAGACCTTCGAAGCGATCCCGGCGGTGGCCCGTTACCAGTTCATGCTGGATAACGCCGAGTACTTCGTGCGCACCTTCATCCGCGGCCCGGTGTGCCGAGGCCAGATTGCCACCGACGTGATCCGCGACAACTTCTGGACGCTGTTCCAGGAGCCGGCCCACGACCGTTACCTGACCGATGCCGAGTACCGTGGCCAGGCCACGCCGCTGCTGGCGATGCCCGGGCAGATCGACGACGTCGGCAGCATCCTGACCCTCTGGCATGCCTACCGCGACAAGCGCAACGAGTACGAAAAGCTGCGCCGCGAGGCCTATGCCGAAGTGCCGCCGCCGAGCTGGTCGACCCTCTGGGCCGGCAACGACAACGCGCTGCTGACCATCTTCCGTCACTTTGACAGCGCCTCGGTGAGCAAGGGCCTGATCGGCGACGTGCCAAAAACCATCTGGCTGTTCGACTACCCGCTGTTCGAACGCACCTACTACCAGCTGGCGGTCAACTTCGATGTCTATGGCAACGTCTCGCACCAGGCGCAGACGCGGCTGTACTTCGACCTGATCCGCAATGGCGCTGAGGTCAACTTCCTGCGCCTGATGCCGGCCGATGCCCGTGGCGCGATCCTCAGCGACTGGTACCAGAACGGCGGCAAGGTGAAGATGTGGATGGACTACGAGGACATCGACACCGACACCCCGAGCGCACTGAAACTCGACAAGCGCGACCCCAAGCGTGACTTCGGTCTCAAGCTGATCCAGCGCACCGGCAGCCTCAACGCCGCGCCCGACCCGATCAACCGCTGCCAGGGCGCCTATTGCTCGCGGCCGCAAATGAGCGAGGAGTTCCGTGATGTCGAGCAGTCGCTGAGCCGCCTGGTCTCGCGCCCGGCGGCGGGCCTTAAGGTGATCAATCAGTTGCCTGAAGCGACCATGCTGCGCATCGAAGGGCAGGGCGGCCAGCGCCAGGTCTACAGCCTGTTGCGCAACCGCGCGCACAGCAACGTCGCCTTCATGCTCGGCGAGGCCTACCGCTACCAGCCGGGCCTGGACACCCTGACCCTGGTGCCGGGCGTGCTCAGCAGCTACCCCAACTTCATGTTCAACGTTCCGGCCAGCGATGTGCCGGAGTTCGTCGAAGACCTGGAAGCGGCTCGCGACGACACCGCCAGGTTCGAGCGCATCGTCATGCGCTGGGGTGTGCGCCGCAGCCATCCGCAGTTCTGGCAGTACTTCCATGACCTCGACAGCTACATCAAGGAGACCGACGCGGTGGAGTCGGGGGTGCTCGACATGAACCGCTACGAGAACCTGTAGACATGACCGCCGGGAAGGTCGCCTGACCTTTCCCGGCAACCTGTGGTCCGAGCTCTCATGCGGCCCCGGTTCCGGCCGGGGCTTGAGTGGGACTTGAGACGCAGGTAACCGGATGCTGTATTCGCTTCAGGCTTTAAGGGCGCTTGCCGCCTGGGTGGTGGTTTGCCATCACTTCATGCAGATTTTCTTCGACTTCCATGCCAGTGGCCCGATTGGACAGTTCTTGACTGACCGCGGCGCCGTGGGCGTGGATGTGTTCTTCGTCATCAGCGGTCTGGTGATCTACCTCTCGACCCGCGACAAGGCCATGCCGGCCCGGCGCTTTCTGCTCAACCGGGCGCTGCGCATCGTGCCGGCCTACTGGTTCTACACCGCACTGATGGCCTTGCTGCTGGTCGCCGCCAGCCAGTGGATGCCGCACCAGGCCATCGACCTTGAGCATTTTCTGCTGTCGTTGCTGTTCATTCCGGCCGAGAACCCCGGCGGTTACGGCCAGTACCCGACCCTCAATGTCGGCTGGACCCTGAACTACGAGATGTTCTTCTACCTGCTGTTCTCGCTGGTGTTCGTGGTCCGCCAGCAACACCGGCTATTGCTGGTGGCGTTAGCATTGCTGCTGGTCAGCGAGGTGCTAACCCGCGCCGGGCTGCTCAATCACTTTTACCGCAACAATATCGTCTATGAATTTTTGCTCGGTATCGGCATCGGCGTGCTCTACCGGCGCGGCTGGATCGCCCAGGGCCTGTGGCTGCCGCTGGCGATCCTGGCAGCGGCGGGGCTGGCGATCTATCACCTGGATGCCTCGATGCGCTTGCTGCACTGGGGCGTGCCGAGCGCGTTGATTGTTTTCGCCTGCATTGCCCTGGAACCGTACTTCAAGGGCAACCGCCTGCTCAAGGCGCTGGGCGATTGCTCGTACTCGGTGTACCTGATCCACGTGCTGGTGCTGTATGCCGGCTGGTTTGCAAGCGAGCGCCTGAACCTCAGCCCGTATGCGGTATTTGCCCTGTGCGTACCGTTGATCGCCGGGCTGTCGTGGGCCAGTTATCTGCTGCTGGAAAAGCGTTTGTACCGGCGCATGAGCGCCTGGTTCGAGGCCCGGCGCGGCACGCCGGTGGCGGTAACCCTTTCCTGACAGAATTACTAGGACTTTGTTCGGCGGCCAGGTTGGCGTAAACTGCCGACAAGTCTGTGAGGAACTTCCATGAGCGCCATAACTATTACCGACGCCGCGCATGATTACCTGGCCGATCTGCTGGAAAAGCAGAACACCCCGGGTATTGGCATTCGCATTTTCATTACCCAACCGGGCACCACCTACGCTGAAACCTGCATTGCCTACTGCAAGCCGGGCGAGGAGAAGCCGGAAGACGAGGCGGTAGGTCTGAAGACCTTCACTGCCTACCTTGACGCGGTCAGCATTCCGTTTCTTGAGGATGCCGTGGTCGACTACGCTACCGACCGCATGGGCGGCCAGCTGACCATCAAGGCGCCGAACGCCAAGGTGCCGATGGTCAACGAAGACAGCCCGGTCAACGAGCGCATCAACTACTACCTGCAAACCGAGATCAACCCGGGGCTGGCCAGCCACGGCGGCCAGGTCAGCCTGATCGAAGTGGTCGAGGACGGCATCGCCGTGCTGCAGTTCGGTGGTGGTTGCCAGGGCTGCGGCCAGGCCGACGTGACCTTGAAGGAAGGCATCGAGCGGACCTTGCTCGAGCGCATTCCCGAGCTCAAGGGTGTGCGTGATGTGACTGACCACAGTCAGAAAGAAAACGCTTACTACTAAAGTCTGATCACGGGTCAAGCACGCTTCTTGTGGGAGCGGGCTTGACCCGCGATGGTTTTCAAGCCTCAAAAGTCATAACTGACACTCGCATAGTAAAACGCCCCCTGCGCCCCCTCCGGCGAGGTAATCGAATACTTCGGCACCCCATACAACTGTGGCCCATCGAGCTTGTCCGGATGGCTGTCGAACAGGTTGATCGCGCCCACCGATAATTTCAGCCCCTGGTCGAAGCTGTAGCTCAGGTCCAGGTCGGTGATCCACTGCGCGCTGAAGGTCTGGTCCAGGTCCGGGTTGCTGCTGTTCAGGCTCTGCCACTCGCCATAGCGGCGCTGGGTCAGGGTCACGCCCCAGTTCTCGTACAGCCAGTTGGCGCTCAAGGTCAGTTTGTCTTCCGGCGTGCCGTGTTCGATCAGGCCCTGGGTGGCGCGGCCGACGATCTGCTCACCGCTGATGCCGCCGACATCGCGCAGCTCGGTGATCCGCGTGCGGGTCTTGGCAAAGCCTGCGTTGAGGTTGAGCCGGCCAAACTGCTGCAAGTCCCACTGGTACTGTCCGGCCAGCTCGACGCCGTCGGTGCGGGTGTCGGCGATGTTGGTGTAGAACGCCGCGCTCTGGATGTTGGCGTAGGGCGTGCCGGCAAAGATCGGCCCGACCACGTTGCCCGGCAGCTGGTCGGAGAGGGTGATGCGGTTGTCGATATCGATGCGGTAAGCGTCGAGGGTCACTGAGGCATTGCTCAGTGGCCGCCAGACCAGCCCCAGCGACAGGTTGGTGGACTCCTCCGGCTTCAACGCCCGGCCACCCAGTAGGGCCGCCTCCGGGCTGTCGGCGCGCAGGGTGCGCTGCTGCACCTCGACCCAGTTGCCGCTGCCCGAAGGCTGCTCGACTACCTGCACACTGAACGACGAAAGGCCGCTCTGCACCAGCGACGGCGCGCGGTAGCCGGAGCTGATGCTGCCGCGCGCGGCAATCTGCGGGGTGAAGTCGTAGCGCAGCGACAGCTTGCCGTTGGTGGTGTCGCCAAAGTCCGAATAGTGCTCGGAACGCACTGCCACCCCGGCCTGGAACGTGTCGGTGATCTGCCCTTCGACATCGACATAGGCACCGAGCACCTTGCGCTCAAGCGAGGCGGCATCGACCTGGGTGATGCCGGCGTAGTAACCGGGAATGCGCCGGCCAGTGAGCGGGTCGAGGGTGTTGAACAGCGGCCCGTTCTGCCAGCCGGCCGCTTCGCCGGCACTCAGGCTGTAGTGCTCCTTGCGCCAGGCCAGGCCCGCCGACAGGGTCAGCGGCCTGGCCAGCAGGTCGGTGGGGAAGTCGCGGACCCAGTCCAGGGTCAGGTTGGTCTGCTCGTTCTCGCGCTCGCCGGTGTAGATTTTATCCGGGCTGGCGTTGCCCCAGCTGGGGTTGATGGCATTGCGATCGGTGGACTTGAGCGTGTCGTTGCCGTAGTTGGCGGCCAGGTCGAACTTGCCCAGGTGTTCGTCTTCGTAACGCAGGCCACCCGTCACGGCGTAGTCTTCGAGGTTGTAGCGGGTGATCGGCAGGCGCCCGTCCGGATAGCGCTGCAGGGCCACGCTGGCGTAGTTGTTGCGCAGGGTGGTGGGCGGGTCGAAGAAGCCTTCGGCGTCGGTGTTCTTGTGCGCGTAGGTGGCAAAGCCGTAGGCGCTCAGGCCGTCGCCGATGCCCAGCTCGCTGTTGGCCACCAGGTTGTACTGGTCCGAGACATTGCCCGAGCCCCAGTTCCAGGTGCGGTAGCGGTTGTTCTGTTCGCGCTCGCTGTTGATGTTGGTCGAGCCTGGGTAAAAGATCCGGTTGTCCGCGCGGGTGTCGCTGGCCGGGTCCTGGCTGCCGGCATCGAAACTCAGGTTGAGAAAGCCATCGTTGGGCAGCGCCAGGCCTTTCCAGCCGCTGAGCTTGCGCTGCAGGCCGTCGCCCTTGGCGTAGCCGCCGA
Source organism: Pseudomonas sp. B21-009 (assembly GCF_024749345.1). NCBI lineage: Bacteria > Pseudomonadati > Pseudomonadota > Gammaproteobacteria > Pseudomonadales > Pseudomonadaceae > Pseudomonas > Pseudomonas sp. B21-009. The sequence goes on from NZ_CP087199.1 coordinate 2,548,308, forward strand.
AGCGATAGCCGAGGTTGCCACCGGCGTCGTTCTCTTTGAGCACGATGTTGATCACCCCGGCGATGGCATCCGAGCCGTACTGGGCGGCGGCGCCGTCACGCAGGATCTCCACCCGTGAGATGGCGCTCAACGGGATCAGGCTCAAGTCCACCGCCGCCGCGCCGCGGCCGTTGGCCAGGCCCTGGCGGGTGACGTTGGCGCTGCTGTGGCGGCGCTTGCCGTTGACCAGTACCAAAACCTGGTCGGAGGCCAGGCCGCGCAACGAGGCGCCCTGGGCGATGGAGCCGGCAAAGGCGCCTTGCGGCGACTGCGGGAAGCTGAACGACGGCGACAGCGCGGTGAGCGCCCCGGACAAATCCTGGGCGCCGGTTTCCTGCAACTGCTCGGCGCTGAGCACATCCACCGGGGCGGCGCTCTGCAGGGCGGTGATATCACTGCGGCGGGTGCCGACCACCACCACGGTGTCGAGCTTGCTGTCGCTGGCGCCCGGCGCCTGGGCGTAAACGCCGGGCGCGCCGAAGCCGCCGATGACCAGCGCGATGGCGCCAGCCAAGGGGGTAGGTCGGAACATGGGAACAGACTCCTGTAAGGCAGAAAGGATGCAGCGATCAGAACCGGCTGGTGACACTCAGGCCCACGGTGCGCGGGTCGCCATAGGTGATCACGTACTGGCCGGCGGTGCCGTTGGGGCGGCCGTGAACCTGGTAGCGGCGGTCGGTGAGGTTATTGACGAAACCGGTGACGCTGAGCTTTTCATCCGGGCTGAACCAGGTCAGGCGGCTGTTGGCCAGGGTGTAGTGCGCCTGGTTGAGCGGCTGGTCGGCGCTGCTCTGGCGGTCGGCCAGAAAGTACTCGCGGTCACGGAAGCTGACATCGGCACCGGCCACCAGCTTGCCGCCGACTTCCAGCGGGATGGTGTAGTCGCCGCCCAGCGACACCACGTAACGCGGCGAGCGCACGAAGCTGTTGCCGCTGTAGTCGGCGGTCACCGCGCCGGTGGTGGGGTTGGTGTTCTTGAAGTCGGTGTACTCGGTGTCGAGGAACGACAGCGCCGCGCGCAGGTGCAGGTTGTCGGTCGGCTGGCCTTCGAGCTCAAGCTCGGCGCCCTTGACCTTGCCCTTGGCGCCGTTGGTCAGCGCGGTGGTGAGGATGCCGTTGTTGACCGTCAGCAGGTTGACCTGGATGTCCTGGTAGTCGTAGTAGAACAGGTTGGCGTTGACTGTCAGGCGGTGGTCGAGCCATTCAGACTTCAGGCCCAGCTCGTAGGCGTCCAGCTCTTCTGGATCGACCGTGGTCAACTGCGCAAGGCTGGTGGATAGACCGGTGTTGAAACCGCCGGACCGAAAACCATGGGCATAACGGAAGAACACCCGCAGGTTGTCGTTGATGCGGTACTCGGGGGTCAGGTCGTAAGTCCAGGCGTCCCAGCGCTTGGCCTCTTCCTGGGAGCCGTTGCTGCCGCTGGCGGTCAGCGGGATCAGCGGGCCGTTGGCAGTGGCGCGGGTCAATTGCACCAGGTCAAGGTCGATGTCCTTTTTCTCGGTGGTCCAGCGCAGGCCACCGGTAACGGTCAGGTTGTCGCTCAGGTCGTAGGCGAGGTTGCCGAACAGCGCGTAGCTGTCGGTTTTGTGGGTGTAGCTCAGGTCACGAAAATCCACCGTGCCGCCGGTCTGGTTGGAGCCGCTGCCGTTGGGCGTAGGCCCCGGGGTGACGGTGCGCAAGGCGCTGCTGTCGAGGGTTTCGTGGAAGTAGTGGGCGCCGAGCATCCAGCGCAGGGTTTCCTGTTGCGGCGAGGCCAGGCGAAATTCCTGGGAGTACTGGTCGTAACGGTTGTCGCTGTCGGCGGCGCCGTTGACTTCATAGGGGGTGTAGTCGGCGTCGCTGAGTTGCTGGTTGCGGATGTAGTCGTAGGCGGTGATCGAGGTCAGCTTGTAGTCGCCGATGTCCCAGTTCAGGGTCAGCGAGGTGCCGTTGTGATCGAGCTTGGCATCTTCATCGACATTGAGCTCGATGCGCCGGCCTTCCGGGCGCTGGTAGCCGACGTTGTAGTAGCGCCCCAGCGTCAGCGAACCGCTGCTGCCATCGCCCTTGAACTGGCGGCCGTGGACCTTCCACAGTGCTTGAAGGTCAGGGTTGAGCCTGGCCAGGAACTGCACACGCACGGCCTTCTTGTTGACGTCGCCGTAGGTCTGGTCGTTGCTCAGGTTGTGGGTGAAGCCATCGCGCTCTTCGGAGTACAGCGACACCCTTGCTGCCAGACGCTCATCGACCAGGGCGCCGCCGATGGCGCCACTGAGGATTCGCTCGTTCTTGCTGCCAAAGCCGAGGGTGCCGAAGCCGTCGGTGTCGAAGCCCGGCTTCTTGGAGATGATGTTCACCGCGCCTGCGGTGGTGTTCTTGCCATACAGGGTGCCTTGCGGGCCGCGCAGGATCTCGATGCGCTCAAGGTCGAACAACGGGCCGCCGCCGGCCACCGGCGCATTGAGGTAGACGTCGTCGGCGTAGATGCCCACCGGGTAGACGGTGGCGGCGCCGGTGTCGCCGGTGCCCAGGCCGCGAATGTACCAGCGCGGGCGACCATCGCCGTCGGGGTTCTTCGCCGAGGCGTTGGGGATGAAGGTGGTGATATCGCCCATGGCGCGCACGCCGTCGGCGGTGATGCTGCTGCCTTGCACTGCGGTGACCGCCACCGGCACTTCCTGCAGGGTTTCTTCGCGGTGCTGGGCGGTGACCGTAACGGTTTTCAGCGCCGGTGTAGTGCTGGTGTTGTCTTCGGCCCTGAGCAGCTCCGACTGGCTGGCCAGCAGGATGCTCAGGCCGATGCCTTTGGCGATTGGGTTAAGTGTGTGCATGCTGCTGGTCTCCCCGGATGTGCAGTTGAAGGGGATAGAGCAGGGTTTGTGCCATGTTTATAACATGTTGTATTTAAAGGGTTTTATTGGGTTTTTTTAGCGGTGACTGTTAGCTATTCAGCAGGGCGGTGTGGAATGCCTGCTGCTCCAGCAGCAATCGCGAACCCTGTGGGAGCTGGCTTGCCAGCGATGGGCTGCAAAGCAGCCCCAAAAACCCTCAGGTAGCGACCCGCGAAGTAGAGCCGATCACCGCCTCCAGCACACTGAAATCAATCCACTCACGCACATCGAAACGCCGCGGTATAAAGTCCCAGCGATGGAGAAAATCGGTGAAGTCCTGCAACGCCTCGATCGAGCGGCCATCGAGGGTGGTGCGCAAGCGCCGGTGGGCGTCCTCGCCATAGGCCGCTGCCACCCAGTACTCGCTGGTGTTCAGCTCGCGGGCAAGATAGCGCCGGGTTTCATCGGCATTGGCCCAGGCCCACTGCTCGGTACGCAGCAGCACATCAACGATGCGCTTGCAGGCACCGAAGTGCTGCTCCAGCAGGTTGATGTCCACGGTCAGGGTCCGCGGCGTGCCGTTGTTGGCGCGAATCAGCGGATCGGGGTGGGAGCCGGTGTCGATCACTACCCGCAGGCCGAATTCGTGGGCCAGTTGCAGGGCCGTGGCGCCCTTTAAAAAGATCGCGTCGATATCGCCGCGCAGCAGGCCGATCAGCTCGTTGTTGCGGCGGCTGACGCGGTTGACGCCGAGGGTCACCGCCGCGCCATGCACATGAGTGACCTGTTCATCGCTGTGGGTGCCGCCGTAGGGGTAGTCGACCAGCTCGACATCGGCGACGTTCAGGCCTTCGAGCTTCAGCGCGTTCTCCAGCCCGCGCAGGGCCTGGGCGCGGGTGAAGTCGATCTGCACGTTGGCCCATTTCGGCAGGCCGAAGCGGCGGTTCTTGAGGTCGCGCACGGTGCGTACGCCGCTGTCTTCGGTGGTCAGGATCAACTGCACTTCATCGGCCCAGCTCAGGCCCAGCACGCGGGTCTGCACGCCGCTGGCGTAGGCCCAGATCGCCGGGATGTTGCCGCCGTGGCGCACCGAGTTGCGCAGGTGATGGTCGTAATGGGCTTCGCGCACTTCGCGCTCGCTCGATTCGCGCAGCGACTGGATCGAGGTGCCCAGCGGCTGGAAGGCTTCGGCCAGGCGCCCGCTTTGCACGGCGATGCCAAGGCCGGTGGGCACCGGGCTGTGGGTGTACCAGAGGGTATCGAGGGGTGTGCTCATTGTCGGTTCTAGTCCTTGTCAGGTGGCCGGTTAGCCGGCCAGTGCGGTATGCAGCCCGTCCATGGGGCGGCGGTCGATCCATTGGCGTACATCGAACGCCGTGCGGATAAAGCGCCAGCGCTGCAGGAAGGTCACGAAGTCTTGCAGGGCGGCGATGGCCTGTTCGTCGAGGGCGGTGCGCAAGCGCAGGTGCGCGTCTTCGCCGTAGGCGCGGCTGACCCAGTACTCGCTGCTGTTGGTTTCCAGCGCCAGGTAGCGGCGGGTCTGCTCTGGGTGCTGATGGGCCCAGGCTTCGGCGCGCAGGACGCTGTCGAGCACCTGGGTGGCCACCGGCAGGTACTGGTCGAGCAGTGCCTGGTCGACCGTCAGGGTGCGCGGCGTGCCGTTGTTGCTGCGCATCAGCGGGTCGGGGTGGGCGCCGATGTCCAGTAATGTGCGCAGACCGAAATCATGGGCCTGCTGCACGGCGCTGGCGCCCTTGAGAAAGATCGCATCGACTTCGCCGCGCAGCAGGCCGATCAGCTCCAGGTTGCGCGCCTCGTCACTGCTGGCCACGCTGCTGCCGGCAACAACGCGCAGCGGGCTGTCACTGAAACCGCTGTCGTAGCGGTAGTTGACCAACTGCAAGTCGCCGACCTGCAAGCCCTCGAGTTTCAGCGCGTTCTCCAGCCCGCGCAGGGCCTGGGCGCGGGTGAAGTCGATTTGCGCGCGGGCGCGGTCGGGCAGGCCGAAGCGCTTGCCGGCCAGTTGCCTGATGCTGTGAATGGCGCTGTCGGCGCGGGTCAGGATCAACTGCGCCTCATCGGCCCAGGACAGCCCGATCAGGCGCGTCTCGCGGCCCTGGGCGCGGGCCCAGATTGCTGGAATGCTGCCGCCATGACGCACTGAATGGCGCAGGCTGTGATCGAAGTGCGACTCGCGCACCGCAGCATCGTCGGCCTCGCGAATCGACTGCACCTGGGTGCCAAGCGTGTGCAGGCTGTCCTGCAGCCAGCCTTGCTGAACGGCAATGCCCAGGCCCGTGGGCACCGGGCAGCGGGTGTACCAGAGGGTATCGAGGGGTGTGCTCATGTCGGGCTCCGGTCAGGCGCTGGCAGTCAGTGGCAGGCTGGCCAGCGGCGCCTGGCGCACCAGCGGCAGCACCTCCTGGCCGATGCGCAAGGCTTCTTCCAGGTGCGGATTGCCGGCCAGGATAAAGGTCGAGAAACCGGCGTCGCGGTATTCGGCCAGGCGTTCGGCGATGTTCTCGTGGCTGCCCACCAGGCCCACGGTCGGCCCAGGCTTGGCCTTGGCAAAACCGGCCCAGAGGTTGGCGCCGATGATCAGGTCGTCGAAGCGCTGGATGTTCTGGTGATAGGCGGTTTGTCGCGCGCCACCCACCGAGTCGCTGGCGCTGGTGAAGGCCTTGGAGACGGCGCTGGGCTTGCCGTCGAGCTTGTCGAACTGGCGGCGCAGGTCGCGCCAGGCGGCTTCTTCGGTTTCACGCGCGAACAGGTCGACGCGCAGGCCGAAGCGCACCGTGCGCCCTTGCTTGTCGGCAAGCTCGCGTACCCGCTCGATGTGCGGCTTGAGCTGCTCAACTGGCTCGGCCCAGTTCAGGTACACGTCGGCGTGGCGGGCGGCGACTTCCAGCGCCGGCTCGGAGAAGCCGGAGAAGTACACCCCCGGCTTGCGTTCGTTACCCAGGTGCGGCGGCAGTGCGCCGTTTTCCAGGCGGTAGATGTCGCCGTCGTAAGAGAAGCGCTCGTTGCTCCACAAACCCTGGATGATGTCGAGGAACTCGCCGGTACGCTTGTAGCGCTGGTCGTGGTCGAGAAAGTCGCCCTGGGCGCGCTGGCTGGCCGGGTTGCCGCCGGTGATGATGTTCCAGTCCAGGCGCCCGTGGCTCAGGTGCTGGAGGATTGCCGCCTGCTGGGCGGCGTAGGCGGGCAGGGTCCAGGTGGCCTGGAAGGCGATCAGAAAGCGCAAACGGCGGGTTTCCCGGGCCAGGGCCGCGGCGGCGATCCACGGCTCGGGGCCGGTGGGCAGCAGCGCGCCTTCAAAGCCTGCAAGTTCTGCGGCCTTGGCCACCTGGGCGATGTAGTCGATGTAGGTGAAACCATCGGCGCTGCCGTCCTGCAACAGGCCGGGAGCGATATGCCCTGGGCTGCGGCTGAAACTGCCGCGGTTGTGCTTGTCGGTGCTCAGTTGCGGGCCGTCGGTGCCCAGGGGCAGACGCCAGAAGAATTCGGTGCTCATGGCTGTTCCTCGATGAAGGTAGAGACAGCGGTGCAACGCCCATGCCACGCCGCGCGGGCCCGTAATCATTGGGGGTTGGCGGCAGGGGTGTTGCCAGGGCAGCAACCGGTCAGCAGTGGCTGCGGCGGTTGCAGCACCACAGCATTGCTGGCAAGCCCGCTCCCACAAGTTGTGGGAGCGGGCTTGCCCCGCGAAAAGGCCCTCAACTAGCTTGCAGTTCAGCACCCTGCTGATACCGCCGATACAACGCCGCATAATCGCCACCCTTGGCCAGCAACTGCTGATGCGGCCCTTGCTCGACCAGCTTGCCCTCGCGAATCAGCACGATGCGGTCGGCATCGCGAATGGTCGCCAGGCGGTGGGCGATGATGATCGCCGTGCGCCCCTCGCACAGGCGCCGAAGCGCCCGCTGGATGCGCCGCTCGGTGTGCACATCGACCGCCGAGGTGGCCTCGTCGAGCACCAGCACCGCCGGGTCCGCCAGGTAGGCGCGCACCAGGCACACCAGCTGGCGCTGGCCCTGGCTGAGGTGGCTGCCCAGCGGCCCGACCTGGGTGTCATAGCGATGCGCCAGGCGCTCCAGCACCTCGTCTGCCCCCAACTCGCGCACCGCGTCAATCAGCGTGTCGTCATCGGCATGCGGCGCGGCCAGGCGCAGGTTGTCGAGGATGCTACCGTTGAACAGCACGTTGTCCTGCAGCACCACGCCAACATGGCGGCGCAACTGTTGCTGGCTGAGCTGGCGAATATCGACGCCATCGAGGGTCACCGCGCCGTGATCAACTTCGTAGAAGCGTGTGAGCAACTGCACCAGGGTGCTCTTGCCATGCCCGGACGGGCCGACAATCGCCAGCACCTCACCGGCATTGATGCGCAGGTCGAGGCCGTCGATCACCGGCCGGGTGGGTTGCGGCAAATAGGCAAAGCGCACCTGCTGAAAATGCACCTCGCCGCGTGCCGCGGGCAAGTCCACCGGGGCAACCGGGTCGACAATCTGCGGCGCGGTGTCGAGCAACAGGTAGATCCGCTGGGCCGAGGCGGAACCGGTGGCATAGCGTTCGAACAGGTCGGTCAGTTCTTGCAAGGGGCCCAGGAACAGCATCACGTAGAACAGGCTTTCGCCGACCTGGCCGACCGTGACCGTGCCCTTGGCCAGGCTGTAGCCGCCGACCAGCACCAGCACCGCCATGCCGGCGGCGCTGAGCAGCGCGGTAAAGGGCGCGAACCAGCCCGAGCGCAGGCTGCCGATGATCAGCGCTTCGTTGAAGTCGTGCAGCAGTTGTTTGTAACGCTTAAGGTTCGGCGCCTGCTGGCCGGTCTGCTGTAGCAGGCGCACGCCGCTGACGCTCTCGACCAGGTGCGCGGTGAAGCGGCTGCGCTGTTCGGCGACCTTGGCCCAGTTGCGCTGGGCGATGCGCTTGAACGCCCAGGTCGCCGCCAGCAGCAGCGGCACGCTGCCGATCAGGCTGAAGAAGAACAGCGGCTCGATCAGCCACAGCATCACCGCCGCCAGGCTGCAGCGCAGCAGGGCGCCGAGCAGTTCCGGCGGGCCCTGGATCAGCAGCGGCTCCAGGGCATCGACATCGCGGTCGGCGCGGGAAATGATACGCCCGGCGCGGGTGCGGTCGAAGTAACCGACGCTCAAGGCCTGGACGTGGGCAAACACCCGCACCCGCAATTGGTTGAGCACCTGGATCGCCGCGCTGCCGGCGATATACTGCGATACCCCGGCCAGCACAAAGCGCCCCAGCCAACTGGCCGCCAGGCCCAGCCCCAGCCACAGCACCAGCGGTTGCTCGAGCAGCCAGCGATTGCCGTCGTGGATCAGACCGCGGTCGAGCAGTTCACGAACGAACCAGGGTCGCAGGAACACGGTAAACACCAGCAGCAGCTCCAGGCCGATGACCCAGGCGATCTGTTTGCGCACCGGCCGCAACAACGGCAGCAGGCGCTGGAACATGCTGCGGTCGAGGGCTTTTTTTGCCAGTAGCTCTTCGATTTCGATATCGCTCAGGGCGTTGCCCGGCAGTGGCTTAGCCATGGTCGATCCCCAGCAGGTCACGGTAGGTCGGGTTGCGCTGCAGCAGTTGCGCGTGGGTGCCGCTGTCGGCGATGGCGCCGTGGTCGAGCAGCAGCACGCGGTCGGCGCGTTGCACGGTGGAAACTTTGCTGGCGATCAGCAGCAGGGTGGTGGCGCTTGCCTGCTGGCGCAGGTTGTCCAGCACCCGGCCCTCGCTCAGCGCATCCAGGGCGCTGGTGGCATCGTCCAGGCAGAGAATGGCCGGCGCCGCGAGCAAGGCGCGGGCCAGGCACAAGCGCTGGCGCTGGCCGCCGGAGAGGGTCACGCCGCGATCGCCGAGCGGGCTGTCGAGGCCTGCGGGCAGGCGTTCAAGGATGTCGTCGGCAGCAGCCTGGTGCAGGGCCTGGAGCAGTTGCGGGTCGCTGGCGTCGGGCGCACTCAGGCGCAGGTTGGCGGCCAGGCTATCGGCAAACAGAAAACTCTCCTGGGGCAGCACATGCACGCGCCGGCGCAGGTCGCGCAGCTCCAGGTCGCGAATGTCCTGCCAGCCGGATTGTGCGTTGCCGAGCAGCACACGGCCCTGGGCAACATCGCTCAGGCGTGGCAACAGGCTGGCCAGCAGGCTCTTGCCGGTGCCGGTAGCGCCGACCAGGGCGACGGTTTCACCGGGGGCCAGTTCGAACGAGCAGTGACGCAGGATCGCCTGGCCACCGCCAGGGGCGGCGACACTGACGTCTTCAAGTCTCAGCCCCAGCGGCCCCTCGGGCAGGCGCTGACTGCCGCCGACAATCGCCGCCGGCGCATCCAGCAACTGCCAGATCCGCCCGGCCGAGGCGCGGGCGTCGGCGAAGGTCTGCATCACCCGGCCGATGCCTTCGATGCGAAACACCAGGGTGGTGGCGATCAGCAGTGATGTCACCAGTTCGCCAATGCCGATCCGGCCGGCGGCGACCAATTGCGCGCCCACCACCAGTATCCACACATGCCCCAGCGCCACCACCGCCTGCGGCAGTGGAATCCGCGAACTGGCGTAGGCCAGGGCCTGGCGTGCCAGGCTGCTGAACTGCAGGACCTGACGCTCGAAGCCGTCGATGCGCTGGGCCTGCAGGCCGAACGACTTGATCACCCGCACCGCGCCAATGCCTTCAGCGAGGTCCTGATTGACCCGGTCGTAGGCGGCGCCGACCGCGCGGTCGAGGCTGACCAGGCGCTCGGTCTGGACTACGAATATCCACACGCCGATCACCGTCAGCAGCAGCGGCCCGAACGCCAGCCACGGGTGGTACCAGGCCAGCAGGCCGACGGTGGCGAGTATCACCAGCGGCGTTTCGACCAGCTGGCGCCAGAAGCTCACCAGTGCATCGCGGACTTTGTCGGCATCGCGGGTGGTGCGGGTGACCATCTCGCCCATGCCGTGCTGCCAGTGATAACCCAGGTGCAGGCGCAGCACCTGCTCCAGCAGGCGCTCGCGCAGGCGTGTGAGCAGCGCCTGGCCAAGGATCAGCGAGCCGATGGCGGCGGCGTACTGCAACAGCGCGCGGCCCAGGGCCACGCCGAGGATCAGCCAGAACCAGCCCCAGGCGCGCTGACCGTCGAGGCTGCCATCGGCCAGGCTCTGCACCGCCTTGCCGGCGCTGACCTCGTTGAGGGCGTGGCCGATCAGCCATTGCTGCCAGACCAGGCCAAGGTTGATGGAAACGAACAGCCCGGCGACCAGGGCGAAACGCCAGGGCATTTCACCGTAGATCGCCAGGCTGCGCAGCAGCGGGTGTCGAGGGCTCATGAAGGACTCGCGGCAGGAGGAAAGTGTGTGCTCAGCGGCTGGCGCCGGCCTTTTGCTTGGCATTGAGGATGGCGGTGTATTCGCCGGGGTCGATGCCGTTGAGGTAGTAGTTGCCGACGTGGTGCAGGCGCCAGCGGATCGGGTCGTGGGTGGTGTGCACCCGGGCGTTGCGCCAGAAACGGTCGAGGTTCCACTTGCTCAAGGATGAGCTGGCGCCGAGCAGCGAGAAGATGTCGCTGGAGATCTTCAGCGCAGCGCCATCGGAATGGGCGCGGGCGCTGGCCACCGAAAGGATCAGCTCGTCTTGCAGGGCCTTGTTGTCCGGGTCCTGCTCGTGGGCGTCGAAGGTTCGCGCGGCGTCGCGCAGCAGTGATTCGGCGGCGCGCAGGGCCACCGCGTACTCGCCGATCTGGCGAATGATGTGCGGCTCGTCGCTGGCCCGTTCCACCTCGCTCTCGACCCACGGCCGGGCGTGCTGGTTGAGGTAGTCGATGCCGGCCTGCAGGGCGCCGGCGGCGATACCGGTGTCGATGGCGGCGTGAAGGATCTGCGGGAAGGTCAGGCCGGTGCGCTTCATCGGGCCCTGGCGGCGCAGCACGTAGCGCTCGTCCAGCTCGATGTTGTCGAAGATTACCGTGCCGCTGACCGAGTTGTTCTGGCCGAAGGCGTCCCAGTCATCGACCAGGGTCAGGCCGGGCGTGTCGCGCTGCAGCAGCACGCCGGCGCCGCCGTCATCGCTGGCGGCGGTCAGCGAGATCCACTCGGCCAAGTAGGCGCCGGTGGAGTAGAACTTGCTGCCGTTGAGGATCAGCTTGCCATCGGCGCGGCGCTCGACCCGGGTCTTGAGGGCGAACTTGTTCTTGCCGCCGACCTCGGCCAGGGCATTGCCCAGGCGCTTGCCGGCCAGTACATCGGCGATCAGCCGGTCGCGCACGGCATCCGGGTAGCCGCTGAGCACGCCGCGCAGCATCACGTTGTGAATCTGCAGCAACTGGCCGACGCCGCCGTCGGCGCGGGAGATGATCCGCACGGTCTCGACGATGGTCTCGACCGACGCGCCCAGGCCGCCGAGCGCTGTCGGTACGCCGATGGCGGTGATGCCGCTGTCGGACAGCAACTGCGCCTGGCGCCGGGGCAGTTCGCGGTTGAGCAACGGGTCGGCGGCGAGGGCGGCGATTTGCTCGGCAATTTCATGGGCCGCGGCGATGGCCTGGGCGGGGCTGTGCAGGCGACGGGGCAGGGTACTCACGATAGGGCTTCCTTGAATGAACAGGTACCCAGGGCCTTGAGCAGGTTCTGTGCCAGTGGCGGCAAAGCCCCGTGGGGCAGGGCTTGCGGCGGTTTTGCCGGTGCCGGGTGTTGCTGGGGAAGCAGTAAGCCGGTGATTGTTGCTCTGGCAGCAGCAGGCTTGCGGCCCGACTGCTGGCAGATCAGCAGTCGCGCCTTGCGGCAAGGGGCAAAGCCCAATGAAATCAGGGCTTTGCCGAGTTGGCACGGGCGCTGCAATAGCTCAGGCAAAGGCCACCTGGCCGATTCGATCCGCTTGATGGAGCATGCCCATGACAATCGCCGCCACCTTGCCACTGCTCAGCGCAACCACGCTTGAGCAACTCTGGTTCACCCGCTGCCCGGTGCCGACCGCTTCCGGCATCGCCTACACCCTGGGCTGGCTCACCGAAGAATTCGCCGCCGACGGCCTGCCGGTAGAAACCCTGCAGGAAGCCCGGCAACTGGGGCATCACCACTACGATCACCAACTGCCCGGGCTGTTTCGCGAGGGCGGTAACGTGCCGGCGTTGGCCGCCCGCGCCGCCGGTGCACCGAGCCGGCTGATCGGCCTGACCTGGATCGAGGAATGGCAGACCATCCTGGTGCGCCCGGATTCGGGCATTCGCAGCGCCGCCGACCTCAAGGGCAAGCGCCTGGCGCTACCGGCCTGGGGCGCCAACCGCCCCGGCAGCATCGCCCGGGCCATGAGCCTGCACGGCTACAAGGGCGCGCTGAGCCTGGCCGGGCTGAGCTTCGATGATGTCCAGCTGGTGGAGGTGGCGCTGCAGTCCCAGGACGATGCACCGACCCCGCAGCAGGGCCTGCAACGCCTGTGGTCGGGCCTGGATTACCTGGTGCGCGGCGAGGTCGATGCGGTCTACGTCAAGGGCGCTGCCGCCGCCGATGCCGCCCGGCGCCTGGGCCTGGTGGTGGGCATTGACCTGGACCAGATCACAGACCCACGCTTGCGCATCAACAACGGCACGCCACGGCCGATCACCGTGCACCAGAGCCTGCTCGACGATCACTTCGAGCTGGTGGTGCGCTTTCTTGCCCAGACCCTGCGCGCCGCCGACTGGGCCCGCGACAACCGCGACGGCCTGCTGCGCATCCTCCAGGACGAAACCCGCGCCGGTGCCGAAGGCGTCGATCAAGCCTACCGCGGCGACTTTCATACCACCCTGGCCCCGGACCTTTCGGCCGAACGCCTGGCGTACCTCGACATCCAGAAAACCTTCCTCAACCTGCACGGCTTTCTCGAAGCCGATTTTGCCCTGGCCGACTGGGTCGACCCGCGTCCACTGCAAGCCGCCCAGCAACTGCTGGCTGAACGCCGCGCCCGCGCTTAAAGGAGCATTGCCATGACCGTACTGACCACCGAGCACCTGATCGACGCCGAGCTGCAAACCTTCATCGAGCAGGTGCTCGACGAGGCCGGGCAGGCCTTCACCGTGTTCCGCGAAACCAACACCATCACCGCCAACGGCACCGTCGGCTTTATCGAACGGGTACCGGGGCGCGAGCTGCTGGTGTCGGTCAACTACCCGGGGCCGTGGGAGTACCGCAAACCGCTGCAGGCCACGGTCAGCGACCTGGCCGGCAACCTGGTGCATGGCCAGGGCAAGGGTGGCCTGGGCCGTTACGCCAAACTGTTCCGCGAGCAGGCGCAGATCACCACGGTGTCGCATGTGCACTCGCCGTACCTCGGCGCCTGGGCCCAGACCCAGCGCACCTTGCCGTTCAACTACGTGCCGGTGCAGCGCTTCCAGCTGGCCCGCGAGCTGCCGACCTACATCGACCGGCGCCAGGACGAGGTCGATTTCATCCTCGAACGCCTGGCCGAGAACCCCTTCACCCCGGCCATCCTTGAAGCCAACGGTGGCGCCACGGTGTGGGGCCAGCAGGGTCTGCGCGCCACTGCCGAGTTCATCGTGCTGCTGGAGGAGGGCGCGCAACTGCAACTGCTGGCCGAAGCCATCGGCGGCTCGCGGCCCTTCGGCCCGGGCGTGCTCACCCAGCAATGGAAGATGAGCAGGCTGATCGACAAGGCCAGCGAGCTGGGCCTGATTCCCGCCACCGACCGCATTCGCGCCTGAGGAAAGACCATGGCAGTGAAAATTCTCTGGTACCTGACCAGCCCCGATGGCCCCTATCCGTGGGAAGCCCAGGGGCGCTGGAAAACCGATTTCGCCCACCTCAAGCAACTGGCGGTGGCCAGCGATCGCCTGGGTTACTACGGCTCGCTGCTGGGTTCAAGCCCCAACGAAAGCCTGGCAGTGGCCGCCGCGCTGATCGACGCCACCGAGCGCCTGCGTTTTCTGGTGGCCCAGCATCCGGGCGAGCTGTCGCCGGCGGTGCTGGCCAAGTGGGCGCTGACTTTTGACGAGTTCTCCAACGGCCGCCTGTTGTTCAACGTGGTCAACGGCAGCGACGCCGGCCTGGCCACCCTCGGCGTGCATTACCCGCACGACGAGCGCTACCAGTTCAGCCTGGAATACTGGCGCGCGTTCCAGAGTATTTATACCGGCGAAACCGCAGGCTTTGACGGTCAGTACGTCAAGCTGGCGCCGCGCCCGGCTGCGGCGGCACGTCACCCGCTGGGCGGCTGGCACCCGCCAAAACGCGCCAGCGTACCGCTGTGGGGCGCCGGCACCTCGGGCCCGGGCGTGGCTCATTCGGTGCAACTGCTGGACGTTTACTTGAGTTTTGCCGACACCCCGCCAAAGCTTGGCGACAAGTTCCGCCGGGTAGCGGCAGAGGCGGCGAAGATCGGCCGCGAACTGAGCTTTGGCACGCGCCTGCAGATCATCGTGCGCGAAACCGAGGAAGAGGCCTGGGCCCACGCCGAAAAACTGCTGCAGCAGACCTCGCTGGCCACCGCCCGCGCCGCCATCGAACGCCAGTTGCCGCCAGGGCAGAGCCTGGAGACCTTCAGCAGTGACAACCCGCAGATCCAGCGCAATGTGCAGAGCATTCGCGACGGCCGCCTGCCCACCGCGCGGGAGCTTGAGATCTATCCCAACGTCTGGACCGGCCCGAGCCTGTTCGGTTTCAACATTCTCGGCCCGGCGGCCGGTACCTACCTGGTCGGCAGCGCCGAGCAGGTGGCCGAACGGATTCGCGAGTACGAGGCCCAGGGCACCTCGGCGTTCATCCTCTCGGGCTTCCCGCTGATTGATGAAGCCCACCGGGTCGCCGACCTGCTGTTCCCCTTGCTCGACCTGGACCACGGTTTCGACATTGCGCACCTGAGTGCGCGCACGGTTGCCGAACCGGCTTAAGGAGTTGCCCATGCCAAACGAATTTTCCCGCCGGGTGTTTCTCGGCAACAGCCTGGCCGTCGGTGGCGGCCTGTTGCTCGGCTCCAGTTTGCTCACAGGTTGCGGCGCCGGCGAGCCGGCGGTGGTCGGCGCCATCAGCCGGCCCACCCAGCCGGTGCGTGGCGGGCGCTTGCGGGTTGGCATCATCGACGGCGACCAGGCCGGCAATCTTGATGCCCACAAGCCGTCTGGCGGCGGGATCATTCGCGGCTGGGCGTTGTACAGCAAGTTCTGGGAGTGGAACGACGACGTCAGCACGCGCCTGGGCCTGGCCGAGTTCGCCGAGCCCAACGCCGATGCCAGCGCCTGGACCATCCGCATCAAGCCGGGCCTGGAGTTCCACCATGGCAAGAGCATCACTGCCGACGACATGCTGTTTTCGATCCTGCGCCTGACCGACCCGAAACTGGCCTCGCCGTTTGCCGGGCTGGTCGGTGCCATCGACCGCCAGGCCTTGCGCAAGCTCGATGAGCGTACCATCGAGATCCGCTTCAAGCAGGGCCGCAGCTTCTTCCCGCTGGACGAAACCCTGATTGCCTTCGGCGCTATCGTGCCGACCGATTACGATCCGCTAAGCAACCCGGTGGGGGCGGGGCCGTACCGGCTGAAAAGCTTCGTGCCAGGCCAGCGCGCGCTGTTCACCCGCTTCGAGAATTACTACAAACCCAACCAGCCCTACGCTGACGAGCTGGAGATCATCGAATTCAAGGACCAGGTGTCGCGGGTCGCCGCCCTGCGCGCCGGGCAGATCGACGTCGCCAGCGGTGTGCAGGCCGAGGACAGCGCCCTGATCAAGGCCGACCCACGCTTGCAACTGGTGGTCTCGCCCACCACCTCGTTCAGCGGCTTCAACCTCAACACCGCCAAGGCGCCGTTCCAGGACGAGCGGGTGCGTCAGGCCTTTCGCCTGCTGGCCGATCGGCAGGAGTTGATCGGCCGTGGTCTGAATGGTTTCGGGCGCATCGCCAACGACCTGTATTCGCCGCAAGACCCGACCTATAACCACGCCATCGCCCAGCGCGGCTATGACCTCGACCAGGCCCGCTCGCTGCTGCGCCAGGCCGGTGCCACCGACCTGCGCGTCGAGCTGACCACCACCGCCAACGAAGTCAACGCCGCGCTGGTGTTCGCTCAACAGGCGAAGAAGGCCGGGGTCCAGGTCAAGGTCACACCCGTGGACAGCTCGGTGTTCAACGGCCCGCAGAAAGAGCAGTGGCTGATGTCGCCAGGCTCCACGCCTGCCCGTGGCTTCCTGGCCACCGGCCTGCACAACGACGCGCCGCTGGCGATCTACAACCGCAGCAATTTTCGCGATGGGCGTTTCTCCGAGCTGTTCACCCAGGCCCTCGGCCAGCCCGACCTTGAGCGGCGCAAGCAACTGGTGCACGAGGCCCAGAGCATCCAGCACCAACGCGGCGGCTTGCTGATCTGGGGCTTTACCGACGTGCTCGATGCCGCCTCCAGCAAGGTCGGCGGCTTGCACGGCGAACAGACCACCTTCGCCTCCTGGCGCTTTGACAGCCTGTGGTTGAACCATGCCTGAACCGTGCGCACGAACTTCCCGACTGCCTGCCTGGCTGCCCTGGTTCATCGGCCGCCTGGGCTACGGCCTGCTTACCGCCTGGGTTATCAGCCTGGTGGTGTTCATCGCCACCCAGGCATTGCCGTCGGACCCGGCGCGGGTCATCCTCGGCCCCGAGGCGCCGCTGCAAAGCGTGCTGACCCTGCGCGAGCAACTGGGCCTGAACCGGCCGATCCTGGTGCAGTATTTCAGCTGGCTTGGCCAGGTGATGCGCGGTGACCTGGGCATCTCGCTGGACTCCAGCCAGCCGGTGGCCTCGATCATTTTCAGCCGCTTCGGCAATACCCTGGCGCTGCTGGCCGGCGTGCTGGTGCTGGTGGTGCCGCTGGCCCTGGGCATCGGCGTCAGCCTGGCTTTGCGCCGCGACAGCCGCCTGGACCGTTTTGGCCTGTCGGCGCTGATCTTCCTTAAAGCCACGCCGGGGTTCTTGCTGGCCATCGGTCTGGTGCTGCTGTTCTCCATGCCCCAGGTCAACCTGCTGCCGGCGGTGTCGATCCTCGACCCGGACAAGGCCCTGTGGCAGCAGCTTGAGTACCTGCTGCTGCCGATCTTCGCGTTGAGCCTGTCGTCGCTGCCGTACCTGGCGCGCATGGTCCGCGCCTCGATGATCGAAGCGCTGGAGTCAGACTACGTCAGCGCGGCGCGCCTGCGCGGCATCGCCGAATGGCGCATCGTCTGGCGCCACACCTTGCCCAATGCCCTGGTGCCGGCGATCCAGGGCGTGGCCCTGACCCTGCGCACCTTGATCGGCGGCGCCTTGCTCGCCGAGGTGATCTTCAGCTACCCGGGCATCGGCACCCAGCTCAACAGCGCGATCCAGATGCGCGACCTGCCGCTGGTGCAGGGCGTGGTGCTGGTGATCACCCTCGGGGTGGTGCTGATCAACCTGGTGGCCGACCTGCTCACCGTGCTGCTGACCCCAAAACTGCGCACCGCCCGCCGTGCCACCCTGATCCAGCGCAACCGCCGTGGTATCCAGAGTTGGTGGCGGCGCCCGGCAGCCAAAGCCCCTTGAGAGGAATCGCCCATGTTCAATTCACGCTGGTGGCGTGAGCCGCAGATTCGCCGCGGCGCCCTGGTGACCCTGGCCATTGTCCTCCTGGCGCTGTTCGGGCCGTGGCTGGCGCCCCATGCGCCCACCGACATGGTCGGCGGGGTGTACGGCACGCCGGCAACGGATGCGCCGCTGGGCCATGATTTTCTTGGCCATGACGTGCTGTCGCGGTTGCTCAACGGCGGTCTGTCGATTTTGTGGATGTCGCTGGCGGCAGCGGCGATTGCTTTGGTCGTCGGCACCGTACTGGGTCTGCTGGCCGGTCTGTCGCGCCAGCGCCTGGACCAGGCGATCACCTGGCTTGCGGATGTCTGGCTGGCGTTCCCCGACCTGATCCTGGTGCTGTTGATCGTCTCGATGCTCGGCCGCGCGCCGTGGCTGATCGTGCTCACCGTGGCCATTGCCTTTACCCCCGGGGTGATCCGCCTGGCCCGGGGTAGTGCGGTAGCGGTGGCCAGCCAGGAGTTCGTCGAGGCGGCGCAGATGATGGGCTTTTCGCGCACGCGCATCCTTGTGCGCGAGATCCTGCCCAACGTGCTCACGCCGTTGCTGGTGCACTTTGGCAACATGCTCACCTGGGGCATCGGCATGCTCTCGGGCCTCAGTTACCTGGGGTACGGCGTGGCGCCGCCGGCGGCCGACTGGGGCCTGATGATCAATGAAAACCAGGCTGGCCTGCTGGTTCAGCCCTGGGCGGTATTGGCCCCGGCGCTGCTGATCGGGGTGTTCGCCTACGGCACCAACATCTTCGCCGAAGGCATTGCCCGGCACAGCGCGGGAGAGCGCCGATGAATTCCTATGCGCCATCGCCGGTCATGCCCGCTCCCACAGTGGCACGAGCGGGCTTGACCCGCGAAAAGCCGGCCTTGCGGGTGCAAAACCTGCGGGTTGAACTCAACACAAGCGCCGACATCATCGACCACATCAACTTCAGCCTGGCCCCCGGTGAAATCCTCGGCCTGGTCGGTGAGTCCGGCTCGGGCAAGACCACCCTGGCCACCGCCTTGCTGGCCCACGCCCGGCGCGGTGCACGGATTGCCACCGGGCAGATCGCGGTCGCCGACGTCAGCCTCCTTGAGCTGCGCGGCGAAGCCCTGCGCCAGGCCCGTGGCGGGCTGATCGGCTACGTCGCCCAGGACCCGGCGCAGGCCCTCAACCCGGCGCTGCGCATCGGCCGCTTGTTGCTGGAAACCCTGCACGCCCACGAACCGCAATTGGCAAAGGAGGCGCAGCAACAGCGCCTGCAGCAGACCCTGATAGACGTCGGCCTGCCGGGCGACGCCGAGTTCCTGCGGCGCTTCCCTCATCAGTTGTCTGGCGGCCAGCAACAGCGGGTGATGCTCGCCCTGGCCTTCGTGTTGCGTCCACGGCTGATCGTCCTCGACGAGCCGACCACGGCGCTGGACGTCAGCACCCAGGCGCACATCCTGCAAACCCTGCGCCGGCTGTGCAAGGAGCAGGGTGTGGCGGCGGTGTACGTGTCCCACGACCTGGCGGTGATCAAGGACCTGGTCGACCGGGTGATGGTCATGTACGCCGGGCGCATCGTCGAAGTCGCCAGCCGCGAACGGCTGTTCGCCCGCCCCAGCCACCCTTACACCCTGGGCTTGCTGGCGGCGATTCCAGACGTTGCCCGCCAGCACCCGCTGCAAGCAATTCCCGGCCATGCCCCGGCGCCGGGCCAGCGTGCCCATGGCTGCGCGTTTGCGCCGCGCTGCCCACGGCGAACGGCTGCCTGTGAACAGGCCGAGCCGGGCTTGCAAACCCTCGAGGCGCAGCAACAGGTCGCTTGCCTGCATCCGCAGCTTGAGGCACCAGCACCGATCGCGGCGCTACAGGTTCGGGCGATTCGCGCCGATCAGGCACCGCTGCTGGCGATCAGCAATCTGAACCTCAGCTACGACCGCCAGGTGCTGTTCGACCTGGCCCTCGACGTGCAGGCAGGCGAATGCCTGGCGGTGGTCGGCGAGTCTGGCTCGGGCAAGACCAGCCTGGCCCGCACCCTGGCAGGCCTTGGCGACAACGCCAGCGGTGAGCTGCGTTTCGACGGCCAGCCGTTGAGCCTGCTGGCCCGGCAGCGGCCCAGCGCCAGCCGACATCGCATCCAGTATGTTTTTCAGAACCCGTACCGCGCCCTGAACCCCCGGCAGACCGTGGCCCAGTGCCTGCAGGCTCCGCTGGAGCACTTCTTCAAACTCAAGGGCCAGGCCTGCCGGGCGCGTATCGAGGCGGCGCTGCAGCGGGTGGCCTTACCCGCCTCGGTGGCTGACAAGTACCCCCATCACCTCTCCGGTGGCGAGCGCCAGCGGGTGGCGATTGCCCGCGCGCTAGTGTGCGAACCGAGTGTGCTGATCTGCGATGAAGTGACCTCGGCGCTGGACGTTTCGGTGCAGGCGGCGATCCTGGCGTTGCTCAAGCAACTGCAAGGCGAAGGCATGACCCTGGTGTTCGTCACCCACGACCTGGGGGTGGTGCGGGCGATTGCCGATCGGGTGGTGGTGATCCAGCAGGGGCGCATCGTTGAGCAGGGCCCGGTGGATCAGGTGCTGGACAGGCCGGCAGACCGCTACACCCAGAGCCTGCTGGCCCATACGCCACGCCTGGCGGCGGTCTAGCGGCTGCGCCAGGGCGCGCCGTGGGCAAAGCGCGCCTCGATCCACTGCTTGAAGGCGAGGGTCGCGGCGCTGTTGTAGCGGGCGCCGGGGCGCACCAGGTAAATGCCGGCGTCGGCATCCAGCTGCCAGTCGGGCAGCACCCGCAGCAGGCGGCCGCTGTCGAGGTCGTGCTGCATCAGCCAGTCGCCGCCGGCAAGGATGCCAACCCCGGCCCGGGCGGCGGTCAGCAGCGCTTCGTTGTCGTTGCTGACCAGCGAGCCGCGCACTTTAACCGTGTGTTGCTGGCCCAGACCGGCCAGGCGCCACTCCGGGTACGAACGCAGGCCGGTAAAACCCAGGCAGTTATGCCCGGCGAGGTCGGCCGGGGTTTGCGGCTGGCCGTGCTGTTGCAGGTAGGCTGGCGCTGCGCAGAGGATACGCCGGTGCTCACAGAGCTTGCGCGCCACCAGGCGGCTGTCGGCCAGCTCGCCAATGCGGATCGCCGCATCGAAGCCTTCGGCGACGATATCGACAAAACGTTCGGCGTATTCGGTCTCAAGCTGCACCTGGGGAAACGCCAGGGCAAACTCGGCAAGCATCGGGCTCAGCCACAGCCGGCCCATGGACGAGGGCAGGGCGATGCGCAGGCGCCCGCGAACCTGGGTCGCACCTTCGGCGGCTTCGCGCTCGGCCTCGCTGATCAGGCTGGCGGCCTGGCGCAGGCGCTCGACCAGGCGTGCGCCTTCGTCGGTGAAGCGCAACTGGCGGGTGGTGCGCTCGACCAGGCGAATGCCTAAGCGCTGTTCCAGGGCCCCGAGGCGCTTGGACAGCACCGACGGGTGGCGCTGCAGCGTGCGCCCGGCAGCGGCAAACGAGCCGTGCTCGAACAGCGCCAGGAGGGTGGCAAGCTCATCGGCCTGGCGACTGTCGAACGGGTCCATCGCGGTTACCTCGGTAGGTCAGGGCGTGAGGATGATTGCGCCCTGTGAGCGTCCTTGTTGCAGGTCGTCATGGGCCAGTGCGGCGTCGGCCAGGGCATAGCGCTGCCAGATCTGCGCGCGAATGATACCTGCCGCCAGCGCTGCCAGCACCTCCCCGGCGCGCTGCTGGTACTCGCCAGCGCTTGCCGTGTGCGCCGCCAGCGAGGGCCGGGTGATGAACAACGAGCCCTTGGCGTTGAGGGTGCTCAGCTCGATGGCTGGCGGCGCTCCCGAGGCCATGCCGCAGGACACCAGCAAGCCGCGCGGGCGCAGGCTGTCCAGCGAGGCCTCGAACGACAGCCGGCCAATCGGGTCGTAGACCACGTCGAGTTTGCGCCCTTGAGTGATATCCAGCACCTGCGCAGCGAGGGTCGCGGCGTCGAACACCAGCACCTGATCACAGCCGGCGGCACGGGCGCGGGCGACACTTTCCGGCTTGGAGACCACGCCAATCACAAATGCGCCCAGGTGCTTGGCCCAAGGCACCAGCAACTGCCCCAGGGCCCCGGCGGCGCCGTAGATCATCAGCCGCGTGCCGGGCCCGACCGGGTAGGTGCTGTGAAGCAGGTAATGGGCGGTGATGCCCTTGAACAGCACGGCGGCGGCCTGCTCCAGGCCAAGATCATCGGGCAGTTTCACCAGCCGCTCGGCGGGGTACAGCCGGGCGCTGGCATAGGCGCCCAAGGGGCCGGTGGCGTAGCCGACGCGCTCGCCGACAGCCAAGCCGCTGACGCCGGCGCCGATTGCCGCTACCGTTCCGGCGCCCTCAAGGCCCAGCCCGCAGGGCAGGGCGATGGGCACATCGCCCTTGCGCTGGCTGACGTCCAGCGGGTTGACGCCGATCGCCGCCTGTTCAAGCCAGACCTCGCCGGGGCCGGGGGCTTGCGCGCTGGTTTGTTCGAGGTGCAGAACACTTGGTGCGCCCGTCTGCTGGAGGCGGATGTGCATGACCATGGTTGAGAGTCCTGAGACACAGTTAAGGTGCGTTCAAGGGTATTTTTTCAACCAGGGTCCAGCAATCGGCTTGCATGCAGTTGATTGCTGCAGCCAGTGCACGAGTCTGAGTGTTTGAACCTGCTTATGCCAGCAAAGGCCGTAATACGCCCGCTACGATGGTGTCGTTGAGGTACTCGACGATGCCGTGGCGGTTATCGCTGCCGTTGCTGGCGTTGCTGTGGTTTTGCACCGCAGGTGCTCCACTGAAGCGCGCGGCGGGAATTTCGTAGAGCGCCACCACATCGCGTTTGTCACGAATGTTGACCCAGCTGGGTACGCCATCCGGGGCCTTGCGCGGCGAACCGTTGGAGGGCAGCCGGCTCAGGATGGCTTCAATGCCCAGGGGCGAGCCGAGGGTCACCAGGCCCTTGATGTTGCTGCGTGCAGGCCGGTTCATCAGCAGGTTATAGGCAATGATGGTGCCCAGAGAGTGAGCTACCACGATGCACGGATCGTTTTCTGGAAGCTGGGCATCGACCAATGTGTTGACCGCGTCACGGATGGTTTTTTTGGTCAGGTAGTACCACACATCGCGGGTGAACAGCTCGACCGAAGTCGCGCCGACACCGGGCAACTGATCGAGCAGGCGCAGGGCTGCCAGCACGCCGCGCCAGTTCTGAACACCTTTCTCAAGCATCTCGCCATTGGCCTCGGCGTTGATCTGTTCCTTGCTGATACCTTGCTGCTTGGCGATGTCGTAAATGACCTGGCGCATGAACTCTTCTTCCTCGCCACCCGGGGCCGCGGCGTCGGCGCCTTTGTCGGTGAGTACCTGAAAGTCTTTCTGCGCTCTGCGGTAGGTTTCGTCGAACAACAGATCACCGTAGTAAGGGAAGGCCACATCGACCACGCCAGGGTAGGGCGAACCGATGCCTTCAAAACCTTTGATCAAGGCATTGGTCCAGGTGTTTTGCAGGGTGAGCGGGTTTTTGCCTTGTTGCGACCGGCCATGGATGAACACGACTTTCATGACAACTCTCCTTGTAGAAAAGCTTCGATAAGCGGTTGGGTATCGCGGCGGCGAAAGGTCGACCATTCAGTATTGAGCCGGTATTTACCGGCTTCGAGGATTGCAGGGTGGAGCTTCTGGCTCTTGCCATGGGCTGCCAGCACTGTCCAGCCCAGGCTCATCATCGGGCAGAACGGTGCGATCAGCGGCCGTGCCTTGCGCTTGCCGGGTGCCAGGGCGCCGGCGAGCAAAGCCACATCGAACGGTACGGGCAAAGGCGGTTGGGACGATGCCTGGTAATCAAGGAAGTAGCTCAGCACCGAACGCACGCCTTGGTCGTTAGCGGCCAGCAGATAGGCGTAGGCGGCGTAGATGCCCAAGGTCGGGTCCAGGCGCTTTTCCTGGCGCAGGACATCGGCGAAGCTCGATGCCTGGGTCGCGGCCAGGGTGCGCAGTTTGGCGCTGCTGGCGAAGGCTGCGGCAAGTGCTTGCAAGTGGTGCAGGTGCAGGCGCCTGCTCGGAGTTTGCGCAAAGGTCTGGGCCAGGGTCCTACCCATCTCGAACGAAACCGACTGCACCAGGCCTTCGTCTACGTGGACTGTGCCTATGTAGCCGGGCATGACCGGTAAGATGATCAGGGTGTCGTCGCTGAACGTGACGATGACTGACTGCGCCTGAGCAGACGGCGCCAGGCTGATGATGCTCTGCTGGTCATCGGTTTGCACATCGGGCGCCGCTTGGCCGGGGGCCACCAGGACGCTGATGGCCTGGCTGCCGATGATGCGCAATCCGCTTTCGGCCGGGCTCTGGGGGAGTGCTGTGTAGCGCTGCAGGTTGCGCCGGTAGGCTTCGTCGAGGCCGGCTTGTTCAAGCAATGTGGTGCTGATGTACGCCTCGGGTTCCTTGAGAAAGCTGCTGGCCACCTGTTGTATCGCCTGGTTTCGGCTGGTGACCCTGAGGTTTGCTGGAAACAGCTCGGGAAGCGGCAAGATCTGGATTTGCTCAAAGTAGGGTGCTCCGGCTTCAGCGGGCAGGCCGTAGTCCAGCGGCCCGGGGCCAGGCAGCGGGGGAGGGCTGGCAAAGACTAGCGGCGGGCTGGCATAGCCGAGGAACAGCGGTTGGCGCGCCTGGACAATGATGTCCGGCGTTTGCTCGAAGCGCGGTGTTTGCTGCTGGGCGCGGGTCGGCACCTGGTTGTACAGGTAGTCTTCCAGAAGCCAGGTGGGAATGATCGGCACGCTGGAGCTCGGCCAGGTCTCGCAAATTTCTGTTGGTGGGCTTTGCAGCGCTTCGAGCAGGACCTTGGTAAAGAATCCTTCGCCTTTGTACTCCTTGGCGGTTTGTGACGGTTCGGTGGCGTAGAAGATATCGACCTTGCCGGGCTTGATGCCGACCACCGCACCGCGTTTCACCGCCGGCCTGCCACTGACCTGGCCCAATGAGCCAAAGGGGTCGACCGCATTGCGACAGGCGTCGGAGATGATCACGACATGGGGTACGCCAATATGGCGGGCGTTGAGCGCCGTTGCAGCAATGTTGATGGCTTCGTCGGGGTAGTCCTTGACGTTCGACAGCAAGACTTGTTCATCGGCGCCGTTCTTGACAATGCCATGCCCGGAGAAATACAGGATCAGCAGGTCGAGCCCGCCGACCGCGAGCAAGTCGCGGGCGGCGGTCTGGATCGCCTTGGCTTCGACCACCTGGTCATTCTGATCGGTCAGTACGCTGATGCTCGGGCTGATGCCGAACTGCTGTTGCTCCTCGAGCCAGCGGGCAAATTGCAGTGCCCCGCTGGCCGCGCCTTTCAACGAATCCAGAATGCCAGTGTGATCCACCCCGACGGCAATCAAACCAACGTTTCGGCTCATGGTCCAGCCCTCGGTCCGCTAGAGGCGTAGTGCTATCAGTATGGGGCGGTTTTTGCGCTTATCCAGTGCTGTGCCGCTGCCGGGCGACGAGGTGCCAGCAGGATTACATCCTCTGGTTCTACGAGCGCACCACGTCGCATCGCAAGCGGCTGCGTCAGGAGTAGCCGCTGTTGTAGGCATGGTCTGATGCCCGGGTTTAAACGCGCGGCAAGCACACAGCGCTAAACCGGTGCATGCCGGCTGTTTAAACAAACCCCTCCAGCGCGCCATCTTGGCCCGCTATGTGCTTTGCCTCAGCTATCGATTACTGATCGATTGGTCAAACCTGCAAGTCGCTGGATTCGCTTGAGCGCGTAGGTTGTTTCTTGCAAATGCGTCTGTCGCCGAGTTGGGGCAGCGTTTACTGGAACCTGAGGCATGTCGCTCCCCGCAACCCCCGACCTGGACACCGCAGATGCCGGCTGGCGCGCCGAGCTGCGGCTGCGTTTCGTTCGGGGCGAGAGCAAGACCTGTATTGGTGCGCGGCGCCATTTCGGTCCTCTTTTGGTGCAGCGGCCGTTCTATCCCGAAGGCGCACCGTGCCACGTCTACGTGCTGCATCCGCCGGGTGGCGTGGTCGGCGGCGACAAACTGCTGCTCGATGTGCACCTGGAACCCGGCAGCCATGCGCTGCTGACCATGCCCGGAGCGACCAAGTTCTACCGCAGCGGCGGCCCGACCTCGATCCTCCAGCAGCATTTTTACCTGGCCGAAAACAGCACGCTCGAATGGCTGCCCCAGGGCAACATCTGTTTTGCCGGCGCCCGCGTGCGCCTGGAAAACCGCTTTACCCTGGCGCCTGGCGCGCGCCTGCTGGCCTGGGAAACCCTGTGCCTGGGCCGCCCGGTGATGGCCGAGACCTTCAGTCACGGCGCCGTCGACAGTCGCCTGCACATCGAGCTGGCCGACGACCCGGGCCTGCACGAGCGCCTGCGCATCGACGGCGGGCAGCTCGACAAAGTCGCCGGCTTGCCGCTGCAAGCAACCTTTTGCGCCTATCCGGCCAGCAGCGAACTGCTTGAACAGAGCCGCGCCTTGCTCGAAGACCTGGGCGCCCCGGCCGGCGCGACCCTGCTTGGCCAGTTGCTGGTGGTACGCCTGCTCGATCACGACAACCAACGCCTGCAACTTACCCTGCAGCGGCTCTGGCACGCCTTGCGACCCGTCGTGGTCGGCCTGGCGCCATGCCCGCCGCGGATCTGGGCCACCTGAGAGAACGCCATGGAGCTGACCCCGCGAGAGAAAGACAAACTGCTGCTGTTCACCGCCGCGCTGCTGGCCGAACGGCGCCTGGCCCGTGGCCTGCAGCTCAACTACCCGGAGGCGGTGGCCTTGATCAGCGCCACGGTGATGGAAGGCGCCCGCGACGGGCGCACCGTTGCCGAGCTGATGAACCTCGGCCGCGAGGTGCTGCGCCGTGACCAGGTGATGGCCGGGGTCAGCGAGATGATCGCCGATGTGCAGGTGGAAGCGACCTTTCCCGACGGCACCAAGCTGGTCACCGTCCATGACCCGATTGTCTAGGAGCACAGGATGATTCCCGGAGAAATACAGGTTGCCGACGGCGACATCGAACTCAACGCCGGCCTTGAGGTGATCAGCGTCACCGTCGCCAACCACGGCGACCGGCCGGTGCAGGTCGGCTCGCACTATCACTTTTTCGAGGTCAACAACGCCCTGGTGTTCGAGCGCGAGCCGACCCGAGGTTACCGCCTGGACATCGCCGCTGGCACCGCCGTGCGTTTCGAACCGGGCCAGGCGCGGACCGTCCCGCTGGTACCGTACCGCGGCAAGCGCGAGGTCTACGGCTTTCAGGGCAAGGTCATGGGCAAGCTGGAGAATCAGGCATGAGCCGCATATCGCGCAGGGCCTATGCCGACATGTTCGGCCCGACGGTGGGCGATCGCGTACGCCTGGCCGACACCGAGCTGTGGGTCGAGGTCGAGAAGGACTTCACGATCTATGGCGAGGAGGTCAAGTTCGGCGGCGGCAAGGTCATCCGCGACGGCATGGGCCAGGGCCAGATGCTTGCCGCGCAGGCGCTGGACCTGGTGCTGACCAACGCGCTGATCATCGACCACTGGGGCATCGTCAAGGCCGACATCGGCATCAAGGACGGGCGCATCGTCGGTGTCGGCAAGGCCGGCAACCCCGATGTGCAACCGGGGGTGACCTTGCCCGTCGGGCCGGGCACCGAAGTGATCGCCGCCGAAGGCAAGATCGTCACCGCCGGCGGCATCGACTCGCACATCCACTTCATCTGCCCGCAGCAGGTCGAAGAGGCGCTGACCTCGGGCATTACCACTTTCATTGGCGGCGGCACCGGGCCTGCTACCGGCACCAATGCCACCACCTGCACCTCCGGGCCCTGGTACCTGGCGCGCATGCTCCAGGCCGCCGACCAGCTGCCGATCAATATCGGCCTGCTGGGCAAAGGCAACGCCTCGCGGCCCGAAGCCTTGCGCGAGCAGATCGAAGCCGGCGCCGTGGGCCTCAAGCTGCACGAAGACTGGGGTTCGACCCCGGCGGCCATCGACTGCTGCCTGGGCGTGGCGCAAGAGCACGACGTGCAGGTGGCGATCCATACCGACACCCTCAACGAGTCGGGCTGTATCGAGGACACCCTGGCGGCCATCGGCGATCGCACCATCCATACCTTCCACACCGAAGGCGCCGGCGGTGGCCATGCGCCGGACATCATCCGCGCCGCGGCCTTTGCCAATGTGCTGCCGTCCTCGACCAACCCGACCTTGCCCTACACCCAGAACACCGTCGACGAGCACCTGGACATGCTCATGGTCTGCCACCACCTGGACCCGAGCATTGCCGAGGACGTGGCCTTTGCCGAGTCGCGTATCCGCCGCGAGACGATTGCCGCCGAAGACATCCTCCACGACCTGGGCGCGTTCTCGATGACTTCGTCCGACTCCCAGGCCATGGGCCGGGTCGGCGAAGTGGTGCTGCGCACCTGGCAAGTGGCGCACCAGATGAAACTACGCCGTGGCCCCTTGGCGCCGGATACCGCGCGCAGCGACAACTTCCGGGTCAAGCGCTACATCGCCAAGTACACCATCAACCCGGCGCTGACCCATGGCATCGCCCACGAAGTGGGCTCGGTGGAGGCCGGCAAACTCGCCGACCTGGTGCTCTGGGCGCCGGCGTTCTTCGGCGTCAAGCCTGCGCTGGTGATCAAGGGCGGGATGATCGCCATGGCGCCGATGGGCGATATCAACGGCTCGATCCCGACCCCGCAACCGGTGCACTACCGGCCGATGTTCGGCGCCCTCGGTGCCGCGCGCCACGCCACGCGCATGACCTTCCTGTCGCAGGCGGCGATCGCGCGTGGCGTGCACCGGCAACTGGGGCTGCACAGCCTGATCGGCGAGGCCCGGGGCTGTCGCACAGTGCGCAAGGGCGACATGGTCCATAACGGCCTGTTGCCGATGATCGAGGTCGACTCGCAAACCTACGAGGTGCGCGCCGACGGTGAACTGCTGGTGTGCGAACCGGCCACGGTGTTGCCGATGGCCCAGCGTTATTTTCTGTTTTAAGGAGCGAAGATGATCCTGTTGACCCGTCGCCTGAGCGACGCCGCCACGGTAAGCGGCACCGTCACCCTCACTGTCGATACGCGGATCAAGAGCCGCGTGCGCGTCACCCTCGACGATGGCCGCGAGGCCGGCCTGATGCTCGAACGCGGGCAGTTGCTGCGCGGTGGCGAGCTGCTTGGCCAAGCGCAGGGCGGCGAGGTGATTCGCGTGCTGGCGGCGGCCGAGCAGGTGTCCAGCGTGCGCTGCGCCGATCCGCTGTTGCTGACCCGCGCCGCCTATCACCTGGGCAACCGCCATGTGCCGCTGCAGATCGAGGCCGGCCTGCTGCGCTATCAGCACGACCATGTGCTGGATGAAATGGTCCGTGGCCTGGGCCTTGACGTAACGGTCGAGCAAGCACCGTTCGAGCCTGAAGCCGGGGCCTACCAGAGTGCCCCGCACAGCCATGCCCACAGTGACCACCTGTTCGTTCGCGTCGCTCACCACTGATTGTCGATAAGGAGATTGTCCCATGAAAAAACTCGTCACCCTCGCGTTGCTGCTGGTTGCGCTTCCGGCCTTTGCCCACCCCGGCCATGATGCCAATCCGCTGCAGGATGGTTTGCTGCACCCGCTGACCGGCCTCGATCACTTGCTCATGCTGCTTGGCACCGGGGTGCTCGCGGCGCTGACCGGGCGTACCCTGGCGCTGCCGTTGCTGACCCTCGGGGCGATGTTCGGCGGGGCGCTGATGGGCCATGTGTTCGGCGGTGTGATCGGCATGGAGCAGATGATCATCGGCTCGCTGCTGGTGGCCGCTGCCGCGCTGCTGCTGCCCAGCCGCCAGGTGCTGCTGGCCCTGGCCATGCCGCTGTTTGCCCTGTTCCACGGCTGGGCCCACGGCGTTGAAGCCAGCCCGGGTGCGTTCTGGGTGTTCAGCGCAGGTTTCGTCACGGTCAGTGGCCTGCTGTTGCTGGCAGGCTTTGCCGGGGGTTGCCTGCTGCGTCGGCACACCGGCCTGCAGAAAGTCTTCGGTGGCGGCCTGCTGGCCGGTGCCGCGCTGGTGCTGGCCGGCTGATGAGCAGCAACCTGAAGCTGCTGCGCCTGTTGCAGCTGGCCAGCCCCAGCCTGCCGGTAGGCGGCTTTACCTACTCGCAAGGCCTGGAGTGGGCGGTGGAGGCCGGCTGGGTGCAGGGCGCCGATGGTTTTCGCGCCTGGCAACGCCAGCAGATCGAAGACACCCTGTGCCACCTCGACTGGCCGCTGCTGGCGCGCTTGTACCAGGCTTGCCTGGCGGATGACGCCGAAGCCTTCGCGCGCTGGAGCCGGTTTTTGCTGGCCAACCGCGAAACCGCCGAACTGCGCCTGGAAGAACGCCAGCGCGGCATGGCCCTGACCCGTTTGCTCGACGGCTGGCAACTGGGCCAGGCACCCCAATGGCGCAGTTCGCTTGAGCTCAGCCAACTCGGCGGCATGGCCTGGCTGGGCGTGCACTGGGATATCCCCTTGGCTGACCTGGCCCTCGCGCACGGCTATGCCTGGCTCGAAGGCGCGGTGATGGCCGGGGTCAAGCTGGTGCCGTTCGGCCAGCAAGCAGCGCAGACCCTGTTGCGTGACCTGAGCGAAACCTTGCCCGCTGTGCTGGTAACTGCTCTGGCCCTGGACGATGACCAGCTTGGCGGCGGCCTGCCGCTGCTGGCGATTGCCTCGGCGCGCCACGAAACCCAATACACCCGATTGTTCCGCTCCTGAGGAAAGCCCCATGCAAAGTTATCAGCAACCCCTGCGCGTTGGTGTCGGCGGCCCGGTCGGTTCCGGCAAGACCGCGCTGCTTGAAGCGCTGTGCAAGGCCATGCGCGACCACTATGAAATCGCCGTGGTAACCAACGACATCTACACCAAGGAAGACCAGCGCATCCTCACCGAGGCCGGCGCCCTGGCCCCCGAGCGCATCGTCGGAGTGGAAACCGGCGGCTGCCCGCACACCGCGATCCGCGAAGATGCCTCGATGAACCTGGCGGCGGTGGAAGAGCTGGCGCGCAAATTCGGCAACCTCGAAGTGATCTTCGTCGAGAGCGGCGGCGACAACCTCAGCGCCACCTTCAGCCCGGAGCTGGCCGACCTCACTGTGTACGTGATCGATGTTGCCGAAGGCGAGAAGATCCCGCGCAAGGGCGGGCCGGGGATCACCAAGTCGGATTTCCTGGTGATCAACAAGATCGACCTGGCGCCTTATGTCGGCGCTTCGCTGGAGGTGATGGAAAAGGACACCTGGCGCATGCGTCCGGAAAGACCCTGGGCCTTCACTAACCTCAAGACCGGGCAGGGGTTGCAGCGGGTGATTGATTTCATTGTCGAGCGGGGGATGTTGAAAGTGTCGGTGTAGCCAAAAGCATCGCGGGGCCGCGCAATCCTGTGGGAGCGGCGGTGCGACGCCTCGACTTGCCCCGCGATCAATCTATCTGCGCCCCACAAAAGGCAACAACATCCCGACCTTGCGCTGATACTGCCGATACTGCTCGCCAAACAACTGCACCAGGTCCTTCTCCTCCAGCAGCGTGCCCATCAGGATGTACAAGGTACTCACCCCGGCAAACAGCAAGTGGCCAACCGTCATGTGCGGCGTCGCCCAGAAACTCATGACAAAGCCCAGGTACAACGGGTGGCGCACCAGCCGGTACAGCCAGGGGGTCTTGAAGGCGCTGGCTTCGCCGGGGTGTGGGCGAAAGGCGTCGAACGCCTGCTTGAGGCCGAACAGTTCGAAGTGGCTGAGCAGGAGGGTGGCCAGCACCAGGATGATCCAGCCCAGCCAGTAGAGCGCCTCGATCAGCCCGCGGGCCGGTTGCGCCTGGACATCCCACAGGGTCAGGGGAATCGGTTGCCAGAGCAGGAACAGCAGGCTCAGCGCCAGGCTGCTGAACAGCACATAGGTGGCCCGCTCGATGGGCGCCGGTACCCATTGCAGCCAGAACTGCTTGAAGCCCTTGCGCGCCATGCCGCTGTGCTGCAGGGCGAACAGGCTGATCAGCAGCACATTGATCGGCACCGCGAAGTACCAGGCGGTCGGCGGGCCGGAGTTGATGTCCTTGGGAACTTCCGGGGGGCCAATAAAGCCCACGAAGTACGCCAGCACCAGCATGGAGAACAGGTAACAGACCAGGCTATAGAGCAAGCCGAGGCATTTGCGCAGCAGGGGGATCTCGTCCATGAGGGGTTCCTTTCAGTCAGCACCTGAACGTCCTGCTCAGGTGGGGTGCAACGGCTGAACCCTTAACCCTAGACCAGTACAACGGCTGCCAGACCCGGTGGGGCAATCAGCCGCAGCTCAACTTTGCCCGGCGAGCCTGCTAGAGTCGCGCCCCTTAACCAATCAATCCAGTGCAGGAGGCAGCTTTGATGATGTGCAGTCAGTGCGGTAACGACCACGGCGATGAACTGGGCGAACTTGCGTTTCGGCGCCCGGATGCGCTGTTTGCGCTGGCCGCCGAGGAACGCCAGAGCAAGGTCAGGGAAAGCAACGACTGGTGCGTGATCGCCGGCGAGCGGTTTTTTTTGCGGGCGCTGCTGCCGCTGGCCGTGGCGCAACTCAACGACAGCTATTGCATCGGTATCTGGGTCGAACTGCAGCCGGCGGATTTCGAGCGCGTCTGTGAGCTCTGGCGCGATGAGCGCCAGGCCGCCGAGCCGCCTTTTACCGTGCGCCTGGCCAACAGTATTCCGACCCTGGCAGAAACCCTGGGGCTTGAAGGCCTGCTGCAGTTGAGCGGCCCGACCTCGCGCCCCAGTGTGACTCTGGCCGCCAGCAGCCACCCGCTGGCCGTGGAGCAGGCCAAGGGGATTTCCCTGCACCGTGCCCATGAATACAGCCAGGTGTTTGCCTGACAGGCTCAGGCCTTGAGCGTGGCCATGTCGATGACGAAGCGGTACTTCACATCGCCGGCGATCATGCGGCTGAAGGCTTCGTTGATGTTACCGATATCGAGCATCTCGATGTCGCAACTGATGCCGTGCTCGGCGCAGAACTCCAGCACTTCCTGGGTTTCGGCGATGCCGCCGATCAGCGAGCCGGCCAGCACCCGGCGCTTCATTACCAGGTTGGCGGCGTGCAGCGCCGGGTCGACCGGCTCGATCAGGCCGACGAGAATGTGTACGCCGTCGAACTTCAAGGTCTGCAGGTAGGGGTTGAGGTCGTGCTGGACCGGGATGGTGTCGAGAAGAAAATCGAACCGCTCGGCCGCGGCGCGCATCTGCGCTTCATCGGTGGACACGATCACGTGATCGGCCCCCTGGCGCCGGGCTTCTTCGGCCTTGGCCGGCGAGCGGGTGAAGAGGGTGACTTCGGCGCCCATGGCCTTGGCGAACTTGATGCCCATATGGCCCAGTCCGCCCATGCCGAGAATGCCCACGCGGTCACCGGGCTTGACCCCGTAATGCTTGAGCGGTGAGTAGGTGGTGATGCCGGCGCAGAGGATCGGCGCCGCGCTGGGCAAGTCCAGGCCTTGTGGAATGCGCACGACAAAGTGCTCGCTGACGACGATGCTGCTGGAGTAACCGCCCATGGTGTTGCTGCCGTCGACCCGGTCGGGGGTGGCGTAGGTCATGGTCGGGCCTTGCAGGCAGTATTGCTCCAGGTCCGCCTGGCAGGCTTCGCAGTGGCGGCAGGAGTCGACCATGCAGCCCACGCCCACCAGGTCACCGACCTGATAGCGGCTGACCTTGGCGCCGACGGCGGTGACCTTGCCGACGATCTCGTGGCCGGGCATCAGCGGATACACGGCGATGCCCCACTCGTTGCGGGCCTGGTGGATGTCGGAGTGGCACACGCCACAGTAGAGGATCTCGATCGCCACATCGTCGGCGCGCGGGCTGCGGCGCTGGAAGGTCATGGGCGCCAGGGGCGTGGTGGCGGACTGGGCGGCGTAACCGATGGCTGTGTACATAGGGCCTCAATAAACGGTGATCGGTGAAGGCTGCGCATTCTGCGCATCCAGCGTCGGCTCGCCTATCGTCATTCCTCCGCCAGTCATGCCTAAAACTCCGTACTTGGTCGCCGGGTGCTGGCGCCTGGCCGCGAAGCTGCGATCATGTCAGTGTCCAATCCTCCGTGCGGTTTTTCATGCAGCTCACTCGCCACTCCGATGCCAACGCCACCCTCTGTACCCTGATCCGCTCCCTGGCGCTGCGCCCGGGTTTTGTCGACACGCCACTTGCCCAGGTGCAGGTGCTGTCGGCCAGTCACTACGTGGCCAGCAGCCCGCAGATTTACGAACCGAGCCTGATGATCCTCGCCCAGGGCAGCAAGCTGGCGCGCCTTGGGCCGCGTACCCTGGAATACGGCGCCGGGCATTACCTGGTGCAGGCGCTGTCGGTGCCGTTCATGTGTGAGACCTTTGCCACCGAGCAGGAGCCGCTGCTGGGGGTGTCGGTGGCCATCGACCGCGGCGTGCTCGGGGAGCTGGTGCAGAGCATGGGCCTGGCGCCAGACCGGGCGATCACGGCGCAAACCCCGGAGTCGATGACCTCGGCGGCGCTGGATGAGGCCATGCGCGACAGCGTCGAGCGTTTGCTGCGCTGCCTGCTCGACCCGCTGGACTGCCAGGTAATGGGCCAGGCGCGGGTGCGGGAGGTGCTGTATGTGGCCTTGCGCGGGCCGCAGGCCGGGGTGTTGCGGGCACTGGTCGAGCAGCAGGGCCACTTTGCCCGCATCGCGGCGGCGCTCAGCTACTTGCGCGAGCACTATGCCGAACCGCTGAGCGTCGAAGCGCTGGCGGCGTGCGCGAACATGAGCGCCTCGACCTTTCACGAGCACTTCAAGCGCAGCACCTTGCTGTCGCCGATGCAGTACCTCAAGCGCCTGCGCTTGCTCAAGGCCCAGCAGATGCTGATCGGTGAGGGCATGGGCGTGGCCCAGGCGGCGCACCGGGTGGGCTACCAGAGCACCTCGCAGTTCAGCCGCGAGTACAAGCGC
Source organism: Pseudomonas sp. B21-009 (assembly GCF_024749345.1). Classification (NCBI taxonomy): domain Bacteria; kingdom Pseudomonadati; phylum Pseudomonadota; class Gammaproteobacteria; order Pseudomonadales; family Pseudomonadaceae; genus Pseudomonas; species Pseudomonas sp. B21-009. The sequence goes on from NZ_CP087199.1 coordinate 2,582,626, forward strand.
CATTTCCAGCGCAGCCCGGGGGAAGAACAGCCGTATCTGTGACCCGGCCTGGCTCTCGTCTGCTTACACATTGTGGTTTAAGGTGGGCACCTGCCTCTCATGACAGGGATCGATCATGAAACACCCGCTTTTGCAGCCCCTCGTTGTCGCGCTGTTGCTGGGCGCTGCCGTGCAAGCCCCGGCGGCGTTGCCCAGCGCGCCGTCGTATATCGACGATAGCCTGTATTCCCCGGCTGCCAAGCAGCGCATCCTGCCACCGATGTTTGCCCAGACCCTGGCCAGCACCCGTTACCTGGCCAGGCCGGACAACCCGCTGATCACCCAGGCCGAGGCGAGCGAATTTCGCCAGACCAGCAACTATGACGAAACTCGTGCCTACATGACCCGCCTGGCCGCCGCCTCCGGGGGCAGCATCGTGCTCAACGACCTGCCGGAGAAAAGCGCCGAAGGCCACCCGATATTGATGGCCATCGCTTCCCTTGAGGTCGACAAGTCGCCGGCCGGGCTCAACGAGTCGGGCAAGCCGACGATTTTCGTCGAAGCCCAGATTCACCCCGGCGAAGCCAATGGCAAGGACGCGATGTTCATGCTCCTGCGCGACATGACCACTGGCGATAAACCGCTGGCTGCGTTACTGGAGAAGGTCAACATCCTTTTCATCCCTACCGTCAATGTCGACGGCGACCTGCGCCGCAGCGCCTACGGGCGCATCAACCAGAACGGCCCGGATGAAACCGGCTGGCGGGTCAACGGCCTGAACTACAACCTCAACCGCGATTTCACCAAGCTCGACAGCGCCGAGATCCGCAACGTCGCCTGGGTGTTCAACACCTACCAGCTGAGCTTTTTTGCCGACACCCATTCCACCGACGGCGCCATGTACCCCTACGACAGCTCCTATTGCCACAACGGCAACGGCTGGTCGCCGGCCAGCAGCGCCTGGATCGACAAGGTCATGCGCGCACCGGTGTACCAGGCGCTGGAGGCCGACGGCCATGTGGTGCATGAATGCATCAGCCTCAACAGCAACCAGGACCCGACCCAGGGTTACTACCCGTACCGCACCGACTACGCGCGCTTTTCCAACCAGTACGGCGACATCCGCAACGTGCCGTCGATCCTCATCGAGCAGCACGCCTTGCACCCGTATCAAACCCAGGTGCTGGGCAACTACGTGATGCTCAAGAGCATGTTCCAGGTGATTGGCGACCAGGCCACGTCGCTTGGCGAAGCCATCCGCCAGGACCGCGAACGCCTCGAAGCCCAGGAGCAGGTGACCCTCACCTGGAAACCGGGCAAGGCCCAGAGCACCGCCTTTACTGTCGGTGACTATCGCTATGAGCAGTCGCCGATCACCGGTGCCAGGACCCTCGTCTGGAGCAACACGCCGAAGAAGCTCAGCGTGGCGGTGACGGGCAACACCGAGCCCGACCTGGTGGTCAAACGGCCTAAACAGTATGTGGTGCCGGGCCAGTGGCGCGAGGTGATTGCCCGGCTCAAGGCCCATGGCATCCACATGACCACCCTCGACAAGCCGACGCCGATTGCCGTCACCCTGTATCGCATGGACCAGGTAAAAGTGGCGGGGGGCTTCGAGCCCGATCGCACCCAGGTCAACCAGATCCCGGGCTACGAAGGGCGCTTGCTGGTCAGTGGCGTGGCCAAGCCGCTGGAGCGCTTGCAGACCTTCCCGGCCGGCTCGGTGGTGATCGATACCGACCAGCCGCTGGGCGTGCTGGCGGTCAACCTGCTGTACCCCGAAAGCCCCGACTCGTTTCTGGGCCTGGGGCTTTTTCAATGCGACCCTGGTGGCGGCGGAAGAACCTGAGGAATACGTGATGGAGCCGATGGCGCGCAAGATGCTCGCCGAAAGCCCCGAGCTCAAGGCCGAGTTCGACAGCAAGCTCAAGGGTGACAAGGCCTTCGCCGCCAGCCCCAGCGCACGCTTGCACTGGTTCTACCAACGTACGCCGTTCTATGACGTCAATGCCTTTGTCTATCCGGTGGGGGCGGTGTACTGAAGCGGTATCGATCGGTCTGAAAAACGGTATTGGTCATACGCAAAAACCGTGATCTATAAAGGCTCTGGTCTTCCCGCCCGAGCCTTTATGCATGAACACCCGCCGTCGTTCACTGATTGCCGCCAGCATGGCCCACGCCGTGCACGACGGCCTCACCGATGTCATCTACGTCTTGCTGCCGCTGTGGCAGGCGCAGTTTGCCCTGAGCTTCGCCCAGGTCGGCCTGCTGCGTGGCGCCTACGCCGGGATGATGGCTGGCCTGCAATTGCTGGCCAGCCGCGCGGCAAAACGCTGGGGCCGTGAGCGTCTGCTGGTCGGCGGTACCGCCCTGGCCGGGCTGGCCTACCTGGTGGCTGGCCAGGCCGGGGGCCTGGGTATGCTGCTGTTCGCCTTGTTGCTGGGCGGCCTCGGTGCCAGTACCCAGCACCCGCTGGCATCGTCGTTGGTCAGCGATAGTCATGAGGCCGGCGGCGAGGTCAAGGAGGCGCTGGCGCACTACAACTTTGCCGGTGATATCGGCAAGATGCTGGTGCCCGCCGGAGTCGGCCTGTTGCTGGTGGTGACCAGCTGGCAAACCAGCGTCACCGTGCTGGGCATCCTTGGCCTTGCGGCCGCTGCGCTGCTCTGGTGGCTGATCGCGCCGCAGCCGTCGGCGGCGCCGGGCGTGCGCAAAGCAGTGATTGCTGTTGGCAGCGACTCCGCCAGCGGCCTGGCCGCCTTGCTGCTCACCGGCACCCTCGACAGTGCGGTACGCATGGGCTTTCTCACCTTTCTGCCGTTTCTGCTGCAAGCCAAGGGCGCAGGCTCCGCCGGTATCGGCCTGGCGCTGATGCTGCTGTTCGTCGGCGGCGCCTTCGGCAAGCTGCTGTGCGGCTACCTGGGCGCACGTATCGGCATGATGAAAAACCGTGTGGTGCACCGAGTCGCTCACTGCGCTGCTGATCGTGTCGATGCTGTACCTGCCGCTGACGCCGATGCTGGTGCTGTTGCCGCTGTTGGGCCTGGTGCTCAATGGCACCTCGTCGGTGCTCTACGGCGTGGTGCCGGAGCTGGCGGGGGCGGGCAGGCGCGACCAGGCCTTTGCCCTGTTCTACACCGGCACCATCGGCGGCGGCGCCCTGGCACCGGTGGTGTTTGGCGCTGTTGGCGATAGCGCCGGCATCACCACGGCGGTGATCAGCCTGGCGGCACTGCTGCTGCTGACCCTGCCGCTGTCCTGGTGGGTGGAGCGGCAACTGCAATCGGCTTTGCCGACGACCGTTTAGTCATAGCGGCGCAGGCTGGACGCTCTTGCACCCCTGTGTCACTGTCGGCGCCACCGTTCGGCAGCAAACAGGGGTGGCCAATGCTCAGCAGTACCCAGTTCAAGGCGTTCAATCGTTGTGTCCTGCAACTGGCGAGCTTGGCCCGCGAGGGTGGCGGCTCGCACTTCATCGCCGAGGGCCTGCAGGCGTTTCGCGCAATAGTGCCGTTTGCCTCGGCCTGGTGGGGCGAGATGTCTGGGGTTGGCGCAACCGCTGCGCCGCAAAGCTGGATGCACGGGCGCATCGACTTGCCGCCGGCCTTTGCCCGCGAATGGAGCGAGGTTGCCGGCATCGACTGTTTCGCCCACACCACCCTAGCGCGGCCAGGGCAGGTGGTGCGCGACAGCGAGTTCACCGACCCCAACGAGGCGGTCAATGTCTTCGCCCGCCGCTACGACCTCTATCACCTGATGTGCATTACCTTCGAGCTGCCGCAAAGCGGCCTGAACTTTTACGTTTGCCTGTACCGCGGCGAGCACGACGCTGCCTTTTGCGAAAGCGAAGACGGCTTGTTCGCCGCCTTCTGCGAGCAGCTGCTGCAACTGTGGCGCTTCCAGGTGCAGGACATGATCCGTCTCGATACCGGCAACGCGGCTGCCGATTTCGCCATTGCCCGTCTCGATGGCAGCTTGCTGTATGTGGGCGCGCGGGTGTGCGCGGCAATCGAGCAGGCGCTGCCGGGCTGGAGCGGCTCGTTGCTGCCGCCCCAGGTGTGCGCGCAACTGGCCAGGGCGCCGTGCGTGATGCGCCTCGGGCGCAGCAGCCTGACCCTCAGCGCCAATGGCAAGCATGTGATTGTGTCGCTGGAAGCACCCGCGCCAGGGGTGCTGCTGGCGCCTCGCGAGCGCACCGCAGCCATGCTGTTTGCCGCCGGGCACTCCTACAAGGAAATCGCCCGGATGCTGTCCTTGAGCCCGGCGACGGTGCGCACCTACCTGCGCAATTGCTACGTGCAACTGGGGGTCAAGAGCAAGGTGGAGCTGGGTGCGGCGTTGCGCCTGTCGATGCCGGTGGCGGAAAAAACCGCCTGACCCTCCTCATTTGCAGAGGTCCATTGCCGCGCTGCGCGCTATAGGGTGTCACCAGCCCTATAACAACAAGAGAGCGCTGCAATGCAACGATTGATCCCCACGCTGTTGGCCACTGCCCTGGCCTGTGCTTCGCTGCCGGCCCTGGCCGCCGCCGACCTGGTGCTGTTCAACGGCAAGGTCTACACCGGCGAACCCGGCCAGGGCCTGATGCAAGCGGTTGCGGTCAAGGATGGCAAGGTCCTGCAAGTGGGTAGCGATACGCAGATCCAGGCCCTGGCCGACGCCCACACGCAACGCATCGACCTGGCCGGCAAGGTGCTGATGCCCGGCATGATCGACAGCCACAGCCACCCGGTGGTGGCGGCCTACGACAGCCTCGGCGCCAACCTGCAGGATGAGGTCAAGCCGCTGCCCGCGCTTGAGCAGTGGATCCTTGCCGAGGTCGAACAAGGCCGTGGCAAGGCTGGCGATGTGATCAGTGTCGCCGGGGCGAGTTCGGCCTACTGGGACAACAGTCGCGAACTTGGCCAGTTGTTCAACCAGGGCCGCTGGGCCACTCAGCCGCTGGTGCTCAGTGGCATCGACGGCCATACCGGCTGGGCCAACCAGGCCATGCTCAAGCGTATGCAGATCGACGCGGCGTGGGTCAAAAGCCTGTCCGAGCAAGACCGCAGCTATGTCGGCCACGAGGCCGACTTCAGCCCCAACGGCTACTTCGCCGAAGCGCGCTGGGACCAGGTCCGCAGCCAGATCCCCGCAGCCAGCCAGGAGGTGATGCTCAAGGCCGCACGCGAGGCGGTCAGGGTCAACAACCAGTATGGCGTCACCGCCTGGATGGATGCCGCAGCCAATGCCGGCAGCGGCGATTCGCTGTTCGATTTCAAGGCCACGGCGCAAACCGTTGGCGTGCTGCCGTTGTACCGGGCGCTGGCCGAGCGCGGTGAGCTCAATGCCCATGTCGCGGCGCTGATGATCACCAACCCCAAGAGCCGGCCGGCCGACCTTGAGGTGCTGGCCCAGGTCGTGAAGCAGTTCGAGGGGGTGCCCAACCTGAGTTTCCCGGGCATCAAGGTGTTTGTCGATGGCGTGCTCGAGTACCCCGGGCAGTCGGCGGCGGTCATCACCCCGTACAGCAACAGCCACAAGAACGGCCAGTTGTTGATCGAGCCGCAGCATTTCGGCGAGCTGGTGGCCGCGGCCGAGCAGCGCGACTGGATTGTGCACATGCATGCGGTCGGTGACCGGGCGGTGCGCGAATCGCTCAATGGCGTGGCCTATGCACGCACGCTGCAAGGCAAGCCGCTGGCGCACAGCATCAGCCATCTGCAGATGGTCGACCCCAAGGACTTTGCGCGCTTCAAGCAACTGGGGGTGATCGCCTCCATGCAGATGCTCTGGGCGACCGCTGAAAACTACACCGTCGAGCTGGTCAAACCCTACGTCAGTGCCCAGGGCTACGCCTATCAATACCCGGCGCACTCGCTGCAACAGGCCGGCGCGCTGATCGCCGGCGCCAGCGACTGGCCGGTGTCCAGCCCCAACCCGTGGAATGCCATTGCCCAGGCCATGACCCGCAAGGGCCCGCTGGGGGTGCTCAATGCCAAGGAAAGCGTCGACCGCCAGGTCATGTTCCAGGCCTACACCCTCAACGCCGCCAAGGCCCTGCGCCTGGAACGGCAGATCGGCTCGCTGGCGCCCGGCAAGCAGGCCGACCTGATCGTGCTCGATCGCGATGTGTTCAAGGTCAGCGCCCAGGAGCTGTTCGACACCAGGGTGCTCAAGACCTACTTCGCCGGCAAGCAGGTGTACGCCAGCGAGTCCTGACAGCGCCGTTACCCGCACACGCATAACAACAAGGGTCTGGTATGAACACACGCTTGCTCATTGCTTTCGCCTGCCTGGCGCCGCTGACGGCCCAGGCATTGACACTCAACGATTCCTTCAGCCTCGACATGAGCCTGGCCGCGACCAGCGACTACCGCTCCCGGGGCATCTCGCAAAGCCTCGGTGATCCGGCGCTGCAGGCCGGCGCCACGCTGATGCACAGCAGCGGCCTGTACCTGGGCGCCTGGACTTCGACGGTGGATTACGGCTTCGACTACAAGACCCGCCAGGAAATCGAGTACTACGCCGGCTGGTACTGGCAGGCCAGCGATGCCATCAGCCTGGATATTGGCTACCTCAAATACAGCTACCCCAAGGAAGGCCAGTTCAACATGAGCGAGGTCTACGCCATCCTTGACCTCTATGGGCTCAAGCTGGGCGCCTATTACTCAAGCGATGCGCCCAACGCCTTTGGCAAGGACCAGGACACCCTGTACAGCTATGTTGCCTACAGCTTCGCCTTGCCGGCCGAGGTCGGCCTGGAACTGCGGGCAGGGCGCAACGATGTCAAGGACCCGGCGTTCTGGTCGGCCAGTGGCGATGACCGCAATGCATACTATGAGTGGGAGGCAAAGCTGAGTCGCGAGTTTGTCGGCGTGACCTGGGGCTTGAGTTACATCGACACCGACCTGTCCAAAAGCGAGTGCAGCAATTGGTATGGCTATGACGACCTGTGCTCGGCGACTGTGGTGGTGAGTGCCAGCAAGGCGTTCTGAGCCGGCATCAATCCAATGCTGAAGGCAGCGCCGAACCTGTGGGAGCGGCGGTGCGACGACTCGACTTGCCCCGCGATCGAGTGCGCAGCGCTGGTAATTTTCTGGCTGCACAAAGCCCATCGCTGGCAAGATGGGCGCAGTCCGGTAGAACGAGCGTTGTATGCCCCACGCCAACGATCACACGCCATGGCAGGTTTTCCTGATCTTCCTGCGCCTGGGCCTGACGTCGTTCGGTGGCCCCGTCGCCCACCTTGGCTTTTTTCGCCAGGAGTTTGTCAGCCGTCGGCGCTGGCTGAGCGAGCGCAGCTATGCCGACCTGGTGACGCTTTGCCAGTTTCTGCCGGGCCCTGCCAGCAGCCAGGTCGGCATCGCCCTGGGCCTGTCGCGCGCAGGTTACGCCGGGGCGCTGGCGGCCTGGCTGGGATTCACCCTGCCTTCGGCGCTGGCCCTGACCCTGCTGGCCCTGGGGCTGGGCGGTTATGCCGAGGCGGTGCCGGCTGGCATTCTCCATGGTCTTAAGGTGGTGGCGGTTGCGATTGTCGCCCAGGCGGTGTGGGGCATGGCCCGCACGTTGTGCCCGGATGCGCCGCGGATTGTGCTGATGCTGGCATCTGCCGGCCTGGTGCTGTTGCTGCCCGGTGCCGGGGCGCAGGTGGCGGTGATGGTTGCAGCGGCTGGCGCGGGGTTGATGCTGCTGAAACCGGGCGACAGCGTTGTCCACGAGCCTTTGCCGATCGGGGTCAGCCAGCGCGCTGGCGGCTGGTGGTGGCTGCTGTTCTTCGCCCTGTTGCTCGGTTTGCCGCTGCTGGCCGGGCTTTGGCCCGATCCGACCTTGAGCATGATCGATGCCTTCTACCGCACCGGTGCGCTGGTGTTCGGTGGCGGACACGTGATGTTGCCACTGCTGCAGGCTGAAGTGGTGCCCACCGGCTGGGTCGGCAACGAGACGTTTGTGGCAGGTTACGGCGCTGCCCAGGCAGTGCCCGGCCCCTTGTTCACCTTTGCCGCCTTTCTTGGCGCCTCGATGCACGGGCCGCAGTCCGGCTGGCTGGGGGCGGTGCTGTGCCTGCTGGCGATCTTCGCCCCGGCGTTCTTGCTGGTGTTCGCGGCGTTGCCGTTCTGGGAACGCCTGCGCCGCAACCCGCGCCTGCAGGCGGCGATGCTGGGCGTCAATGCGGCGGTGGTGGGGCTGTTGCTGGCGGCGTTGTATCAGCCGCTGTGGACCAGCGCCATTGGCCAGCCGCTGGATGTTGTCCTGGCGTTGCTGGTGCTGGTCGCACTAATGGCCTTCAAGCTGCCGCCCTGGCTGGTGGTGATCGCCTGTGGCCTGGGCGGGCAGTGCTTGAGCCTGTTCAGATAAAAATCGTGCCGCGCAGGTACAGCGCCGCCTGGCCACTGATGATCACCCGGCCGTTGTCGAGCACTTGGCAATGCAACTGGCCTTTGCGCAGGCCGCCTTGCTCGGCGCTGAGGCTGCGCTTGCCCAGGCGCGCGGCCCAGTAGGGCGCCAGCGAGGTATGGGCAGAGCCGGTGACCGGGTCTTCATTGACGCCTACCCGCGGGCCGAACCAGCGCGAGACGAAGTCAACCTCGCGGCCCGGGGCGGTGACGGCGATGCCGCGCACGTCAAAGGCGGCCAGGGCGGCGAAGTCGGGGGCAAGCGCTGCGACCAGCGCCGGGTCGTCGACCACCACCAGGTAGTCATCGGTGCGGTACAGCGCCTCGATCCGCTCAAGCCCCAGGGCCTGCAACAAACCCTCGGGCACGGCCGGCGCCTGTGGCTGGCGGGCCGGGAAGTCCATGGCCAGACGAGCGCCGTCACGCCGAACGCGCAACTCGCCGCTGCGGGTGGCAAAGCGCAGGGTGTCGCGTTGTTCGCCCAATTGCTCGAACAGCACCCAGGCCGCCGCGAGGGTGGCGTGGCCGCACAGGTCGACTTCTACCGTCGGGGTAAACCAGCGCAGCTCGAACAGCTCGCCATTGGTGACCACGAACGCGGTTTCCGAGAGGTTGTTTTCGGCGGCAATCTGCTGCAGCGTCGCGTCTGCCAGCCAGGCTTCAAGCGGGCACACCGCCGCCGGATTGCCGCCAAACGCCGTGGCTGAGAACGCGTCTACCTGGAATATTTCAACTTGCATGGGTCATTGCTGTCCGTTGTCTGTTGCCCGGAGCTGCTCCAGATAGTTGTAGATGGTGTAGCGGGTCACGCCGAGCGATGCCGCGGCCTTTTCGATGCCGCCCTTGACCAGAAACAGGCCGCGTTCCTGCATCAGCCGCACCGCTTCACGCTTTTGCGCCGTCTTCATGCCGAGCACACCGCCGGGGCAGGCGTCGTGAATGATCTCGGCCATCAGCTGTTGCAGGTCCCTGGTCTCGTCCGCCACCGGCGCGGCCGCACTGGTCAGGCCCAGCAGCCCGCCGAGCAACTGGTGCGCAGCTTCGACGGCGCTCAGATCGGCATTCACGCACAGGCTGGCAAACGGCTGCCCGCTGCTGTCGCGATAGACCACGGTAGCGCTGCGCAAGGTGCGGCCGTCGGGGGCGAGGGTGGCGTAGTTGTCGACCACGATCGGCTCGCAGTTGCTGCGATCGTCCATGGCCCGGCGCACCGCGGCAAAGCCCAGATCATGACGCGGGCTGCCGAGCAGCGAATCACCGACGCGGCGCCCGGTGACATGGCCGTTGGCGATGGCGAGGATCGAGCGCTCAGGGTTAAGCAGGTCGTGCAGGACAACCTCGGTATGGTTACCGACGACCTGGCTGAGCATTTTCAGGGTGCTGTGCAGTACGCCGAGGATAAGTTGCTGTTCGTGGTTTTTTGCTGGGCAAACCTTCATCGCAGCCTTCGTGGGCGTTGGACGGTGAAGGTAGGCTATCAACGTAAATTTTAAATATCAACACCGTGTTGAATTTGCTGTTTGTAGTCGCAGCAACCGCTCGACCTGCGCCAGCTCCCAGGTGCTGAGCAAGCTCACCGGATCTGTGCCCCATTGCCAGCTGTCCAGCGTGCCTACACGGCCATCGCTGCTGCGGCAGGCGAGGCAATGGTGCAAGTGGCTGCCGTCGAAATCCAGGTGCAGGCGCCAGCCATCGATGTCGATCTCAACCCCGACACGGCGCAACGGTCGAACGCCGAGGGCGGCGTCACGCAGTTGCTGGCAAACCTCGCGGGCACTCAGGGCTGGCATTTTTTATGGCTCTTCACGGAATTGAGGGTCGGGATGTTGAGGCTGTGAGTTTATCCATTCAGTGTGGGGCCGGCAGCCGCGCCACATCAAATGGATAAGCCCGCAGCCGTAGCCGCAACATCCCAACCCAACCTCCATGAAGAACCAGTTTTTTCACCCTGAAAAGGTGGCGGCTTAGCATAAAGCCTGCCGGCGCCAGTGTCAGCCGGTGCCCGGGCTTGATCTGCGCCTGCCAAGTGCGTAGCGTCCGCGCCCTGGTCCTTTGAGAAATTGCTATGACCCTGATGGAACGACTCTTCACCTGCGCGTTGGGATTGAGCGCAATTGCCCCGGCCGTGGCCGCCGACAGCCTGGCCATTGAACACTGGACCCAGCCCAGTGGCGCGCGGGTCTACCTGTTGGCGCAAAGCCAGGCCAGCGACCTGCAGATTCAGGTCGACTTCGATGCCGGCAGCCGCCGCGACCCACAGGACCAACCGGGCCTGGCGGTGCTTGGCGCGGTCCTCGCGGTGGAAGGTGTGCACGCCCAGGGCGACGCCCCGGAACTGAACGGCAACGCGCTGCGCATGGACTGGATGCGCCTGGACAGCCAACTCAATACCCAGGTCGATGCCGACCGTTTCAGCTACATCCTGACCATTACCGATAACAACCCCCAGCGCCAGGCCGAGGCCAGCGCCTTGCTCGGCCGGCAGATTGCCGAGCCGGCCTTTGCCGGCAGTATCTGGTTTCGCGCCAAGCCCTATTACATTCGCCAGGTCAACGGTGAAACCACCAAGCGTTTTCCCGGGGTAGGGCATCGCTTTGCCCAGGCGCTGTACGGCGACCACCCTTATGCCCGCGAGCTGACCCGCCCGGGGCTGCAGCGCAACAAGCAGATCGACCTGTACGAATACGCGCTGCCGTTCGGCTATGCCCTGACCCCGGCCATGCTCGAACGTACCCGCATGGAAGATCTGCGCAGCCATTACACGGCAATGATGCTGCCGTGCCGGGCCACGGTCAGCCTGGTCGGCAAGCTTGACCGGGCCCAGGCCGATGCCGTGGCCAGCGCGGTACTGGGGCGCTTGCCGAGCGGTCAGTGCACGGCATTGCCGGCGCTGCCCAAGGTGCAGGCCCTGAGCCAGGCCAGCCACCAGCAGATCGAGCCACAGCAAGGCACGATCTGGATACAGATCGGCCAGCCGGCGGTGCCGCGCAGCGACCCGGACTTTTTCCCGTTGCTGCTGGGCAGCGACATTCTCGGTGGCGAGCACTGGCCGACGCGGCTCAATCGGGCCATCGGCCAGGCGCTTGGCGGTGATGTCAGTTGGCAATCGGCCAGCTATTTCGCCATGGGCCAGCAAGCCGGGGCGTTTGTGATCTCTGTGGAAGTGAGCGCCGGGTACCAGCAGCAGGCCGAGCAGGCGGTTCATCAAGCGTTGGCACGCTTTGTCAGCGAAGGCCCGAGCCCGGAGGAGCTGGACGAGGCCAAGGCGCGTTTGCTTGCCCATTTTGACGGTACCAGCCGCCAGCGCCTGCTTGAGCACGTGGCGCAGGTCGCCTTGAACCAGCTGCCGGACGACACCCTGGTGACCTGGCGCGAGCAGCTTGAGGCGGTGACGCCTGCGCAAGTAAAAGCGGCATTCCAGCGCGTCGTACAGCCGGGTAAACAGGCGACGGTGGTGGCGGGGCAGGACTACTGAGTTTACCCCGCGATCAGCCGCGCAAAAAATCCGGGGTATTGAAATTGCTCAGGCGCGGGTCTCCCTCGGCGCACTCCAGCGCCCGTAGCGGGTGCTGGCGCAAGGTTCGCTGTACCCCCCGGTCGCCGGCGTCCCAGGCGTGCTGCAAGTCGCTGCGCAAGGCGCAGGGGATCAGGCTGAACATCGGCTGCCAGTAACCACCCTGGCGAATCATCGCCGGTTGCTGCTGGTCATTGGCCAGGTTCATCAGCTCAAGGATCAGTGCCTGGTCAATCAGTGGCGCATCGCAGGCCAGCACCAGTATCCAGTCGTGGCGCGCCACTGCAAGCCCGGCCAGTACTCCGGCCAGCGGCCCGGGGAAGTCCGCCTCGGCGTCGCCGACCAGTTGATCGGCATAGGCCCGGTAGCGGTCCTGGTTGCGGTTGCAGGAGATGATCAGGTCGTCGGTCAGCGGCCGCACCACGGCGTGGATGTGGGCGATCAGCGGCTGGCCCTGCCAGTCGAGCAGGCCTTTGTCCTGGCCGCCCATGCGCTGGCCACGGCCACCGGCAAGAATGAGGATGGAGCAGGGAGGCGGGGCGGCGGGCATGGTCAGGGTTCCTGGCAGTATCAGCCGCTCACCTTCCCATGCACGCCGCGGTCTGTCCAGATCAGCTGTCGCTGGCTTCTGGCGCAGGGGCTTGAGCCTTGGCCCGGCGTTTGCCGGTCAGGCGCATCACCACAACAAAGAACACCGGCACGAACACCACCGCCAGGGTGGCGCTGAGCATGCCGCCGATCACCCCGGTACCGATCGCCTGCTGGCTGGCGGAGCTTGCGCCGCTGGCAATTGCCAGGGGCACCACGCCGAGGATGAATGCCAGCGAGGTCATGACGATCGGCCGCAGGCGCAGGCGCGCCGCCTGCACGGTGGCATCGACCAGGTCGTGGCCTTCATCGACCAGGCTCTTGGCGAACTCGATGATGAGGATGGCGTTCTTCGCCGACAGGCCGATCAGGGTGATCAGGCCGACCTTGAAGAACACATCGTTGGGCATGCCGCGCAAGCTCACCGCAAGCACCGCGCCGAGCACTCCCAGCGGTACCACCAGCAGCACCGAGGTCGGGATCGACCAGCTCTCGTACAAGGCCGCCAGGCACAGGAACACCACCAGCAGCGACAAGGCCATGAGGATCGGCGCCTGGGAGCCGGACAAGCGCTCCTGCAGCGACAGCCCGGTCCATTCCAGGCCCATGCCCAAGGGCAGTTGGTCGACCAGGCGCTGGATCTCGTTCATCGCCTCGCCGGAGCTATAGCCCGGTGCCGGCTCGCCCGACACGGCAATCGCCGGGTAGCCGTTGTAGCGGGTCAGCTGCACGGGGCCGGTGATCCACTTGGCCTGGACGAACGCCGACAGGGGCACCATCTTTCCGCTGCTGTTGCGCACGTGAATTTTCAGCAGGTCATCGACCTGGCTGCGCTGGTCGCCTTCGGCCTGCACCACCACGCGCTGCATGCGCCCCTGGTTGGGGAAGTCGTTGACGTAGTTGGAACCCACCGCAGTGTTGAGCACGTTGCCGATATCGGCAAACGACACACCCAGGGCGTTGGCCTGCTTGCGGTCGACTTCCAGCTGCACCTGCGGGCTTTCGGCCAGGGCGCTTTCGCGCACGTTGACCAGCACCGGGCTCTTCTCGGCGGCGGCGAGCAACTGGTCACGCGCCGCCATCAGCCCGGCATGGCCGAGGCCGCCGCGGTCCTGCAGGCGGAACTCGAAACCGCTGGAAGTGCCCAGGCCGTCCACCGGCGGTGGCAGCACCGAATAGGCGATGGCGTCCTTGAGCTGGCTGAAGGCGGCGTTGGCGCGGTCGGCGATCGATTGCGCGCTGTCGTCGCTGCCGCGTTCGGACCAGTCCTTGAGGGTAGTGAATGCCAGCGCCGCGTTCTGGCCGTTGCCAGAGAAGCTGAAACCGAGAATCAGCGTGCTGTTGCCCACGCCAGGTTCGGTGGCGTTGTGCGCCTCGATTTGCGCCGCCACCTGTTCGGTGCGGGCGCGGCTGGCCCCCGGCGGCAGCTGGATGTCGGTGATGGTGTAGCCCTGGTCTTCGGTGGGCAGGAACGAGGAGGGCAACTGGCTGAAGCCGTACACCAGCCCGGCCACCAGCACCGCGTAGACCAGCAGGTAGCGACCGCTGCGCTTGAGGGCCTGGATCACCCAGCGCTGGTAGCCGTTGGTCATGCTCTCGAAGCGGCGGTTGAACCAGCCGAAGAAGCCGGTTTTTTCGTGGTGCGAACCCTTGGCAATCGGCTTGAGCAAGGTCGCGCACAGGGCCGGGGTCAGGCTCAGGGCGAGGAACGCCGAGAACAGGATCGACACTGCCATCGACACCGAGAACTGCTGATAGATGACCCCCACTGAGCCTTTCATGAAGGCCATCGGCAGGAATACCGCCACCAGTACCAGGGTGATGCCGACGATGGCGCCGCTGATCTGGCTCATGGCCTTTTTGGTCGCCTCGCGCGGCGCCAGGCCTTCCTCGCTCATGATCCGCTCGACGTTCTCGACCACGACGATGGCGTCGTCCACCAGGATACCGATGGCCAAAACCATGCCGAACAGGGTCAGGACGTTGACCGAGAAGCCCAGCGACAGCATCACCGCAAAGGTGCCCATCAGCGCCACCGGCACCACCAGGGTCGGGATCAGCGTGTAGCGGATGTTCTGCAGGAACAGGAACATCACCGCGAACACCAGGGCCATGGCTTCGAGCAGGGTGGTGATCACCTGCTGGATCGAGACCTTGACGAACGGCGAGGTGTCGTAGGGGATGTCGAACTTGGCCCCCGGCGGCAGGTAGCGCGACAGCTCGCTGAGCTTGGCTTGCACCAGGGTCGCGGTTTCCATGGCGTTGGCGCCGGGCGACAGCTGCACGCTGAAGGCACTGGTCGGCTTGCCGTTGAGGCGGGTGCCGTACTGGTACTCCTGGCTGCCGATCTCGACCCGGGCGACATCGCCAATGGTCACGGTCGAACCATCGGGGTTGGCGCGCAGGACGATGTCCTGGAACTCCTGGACCGTGCTGAGCTGGCCCTTGATCACCACGTTGGCGGTGATTTCCTGGGTGCCGGTCCCCGGCAGGTCGCCGATGCTGCCCGGCGCCACCTGGGCGTTTTGCGCGGCAATGGCCTCGTTGACGTCATCGGGGGTGAGGTTGAAGCCGATCAGCCTGGCCGGGTCGATCCAGATGCGCATGGCCCGCTCCGAACCATACAGCTGGGCCTTGCCGACACCCTTGAGGCGGCGGATCTCGTTCATCACGTTGCGGGCGAGAAAATCGCTCAGGGTGACTTCGTCAAGGCTGCCGTCCATGGCCGTGAGGGTCACCATCAGCAGGAAGCCGGTGGAGACTTTCTCGACTTGCAGGCCTTGCTGGGTGACCGGGCGCGGCAAGCGCGACTCGACCACTTTAAGGCGGTTCTGCACATCGACCTGAGCCAGGTCCGGGTTGGTGCCCGGTTCGAAGGTGGCAGTGATGGTGGCGCTGCCCAGGCTGCTTTGCGAGCTGAAATAGAGCAGGTTGTCGGCACCGTTGAGCTCTTCCTCGATCAGGCTGACCACGCTGTCGTCGATGGTCTGCGCCGAGGCACCCGGGTACACGGCGTAGATTTCCACCTGCGGCGGCGCCACGTCGGGGTACTGGGCCACCGGCAATTGCGGGATGGCCAGGGCGCCGGCAAGCAGGATGAACAAGGCGACCACCCAGGCGAACACCGGGCGGTCAATGAAAAACTGCGGCATGAATCAGGCCCTCACTGGCCGTTGGACTGAACGATGGGGAGGGCGTCCTTGCCCGCGTTGTCGACCTCTACCTGGTCGCCGGGGCTGATGTGCTGCAGGCCTTCGACCACCACCCGGTCACCGGGGGCCAGGCCTTCGCTGACGATCCAGCGGTCGTTCTGCACACTGCCCAGCACCACCGGGCGTTCGCTGACGCGCTGTTCGCCATCGACCAGCATGACCTTCGGCTTGCCGGCGCTGTCGCGCAGGATGGCCCGCTGCGGCACGCTGATGCCTTGCTGCTTGACCGCCTGCTCCAGGCGCACGCGGATGAAGCTGCCCGGCAGCAGGTCGAGGTCGGGGTTGGGGAACTCGCTGCGCAGGGTGATCTGGCCGGTGCTCGGGTCGACGCTGATGTCCGAGAACAGCAGTTTGCCCGGCAGCGGGTAGGGCGTGCCGTCGTCCTGGATCAGCGTCGCGCTGGCCTGGTCCTGGCCCACCTGCTGCAGTTCGCCGGCACGCAGGGCGCGGCGCAGGACATTGAGTTCGCGGGTCGACTGGGTGACGTCGGCATGGATCGGGTCGAGCTGCTGGATGGTCGCCAGCGGTGTGGTTTCGTTCTGCCCGACCAATGCCCCTTCGGTCACCAGGGCGCGGCCGATGCGTCCGGAAATCGGCGCGGTGACGGTGGCGTAACCGAGGTTGAGCCTGGCTCGCTCAAGCGCCGCCTTGGCCGCGGCGACGTCGGCATCGGCCTGCAGGAAGGCGGCGCGGGCATCGTCGTGCTGCTGGCGGCTGATGGCATTGATGGCGATCAGTTCGCGGTAACGCTGATCCTGCAGGCGCGCCTGGTAGCGCGTGGCCTCGGCGCGGGCCAGGGCGGCGCGGGCACTGTCGAAATCGGCCTGGAACGGCGCCGGGTCGATGCGAAACAGCACATCGCCCTGTTTGACGTCGCTGCCTTCGCGGTACACGCGCTTGAGCACCACGCCGGCCACCCGCGCGCGCACTTCGGCAGTGCGCGGGGCGAGGATGCGGCCATTGAGCTCGGTGGTGATCGCCAGCGGCTGCACCTGCACGGTCTCGACCCGCACTGCGCTGGGCGGGGCCTTTTCTTCGGCAGGCGATTTGTCGTCGCAGGCGCTCAGGGCGAAAGTGATCAACAACAGCGGCGCCAGGGCGCGCAGACGGGCGGGACTTGAACTGGACATGCGGATCTTCCGAAAATGACCCGGCAATGCTAAGGCAGGCGACCGACGGGCAACAGTTAAGCTGTGTAGGCCATGTGTAAAAAAGTGTGAAGCTTTATCCTGCGAGCGCGTGAGCTCTTATATCCTGCCTGACTTTCCCAGCCTGTCAAACTGCCCATGCCCAATATTCTCCTGGTCGAAGACGACTGCGCCCTGTCCGAACTGATCGCCAGCTACCTGCAGCGCAACGACTTCAGCGTCAGCGTGATTGCTCGTGGCGATCACGTGCTGGCCGAGGCGCGGCGCAACAAACCGGACCTGGTGATCCTCGACCTGATGCTGCCGGGCCTCGACGGCCTGCAAGTGTGCCGGCTGTTGCGCGCCGAGTCCCAGGCCCTGCCGATCCTCATGCTGACCGCCCGCGACGATAGCCACGACCAGGTGCTGGGCCTGGAAATGGGCGCCGACGACTACGTGACCAAACCGTGCGAGCCACGGGTGCTGCTGGCGCGGATTCGCACCTTGCTGCGCCGCAGCAGCATCAACGAGCCACGCCTTGAGAGCGACCTGATCGTGGTCGGCGGCCTGCGCATCGATCTGGCCGAGCGCAATGTGTTCTGGCGCGAGCAGCCGGTGGAGCTGTCCAGCGGCGAATTCAATCTGCTGGTGGTGCTGGCGCGCAATGCTGGCGTGGTGCTCAGCCGCGACCGCATCCTCCAGCAACTGCGCGGCATCGAGTTCAACGGCACCGACCGCTCGGTGGACGTGGCGATTTCCAAGCTGCGGCGCAAGTTCGACGACAGCGCCGGCGAGGCGCGCAAGATCAAGACCGTGTGGGGCAAGGGGTATCTGTTCAGCCGGGTCGAGTGGGAGTTCTAGCGGCTCATGCTGAAAATCCTTATCCGTCTGTACCTGATCACCATCGTCGCCTATGCCGGGGCGATCTTTTTGATTCCCGATGCCATCGTCGGCGCCTTTCACCAGCGTTTCATTGCCTACAACCTTGACCAGGCCCGTGGCGTGCAACGCTTGATCGTCAAGCAGTTTGAGCAGGTGCCGAGCACTGAATGGCCGGCCAAGGCCAAGGAACTGGCGGCGGATTTCGCCCCGCTGGAAATCCAACTGCGCCGTCAGGACCAGATTGGCCTCAGCTATGCGGAGCGCGACCGCCTCAAGGCCGGCCTGAACGTGGTGCGCCTGGGCGACTGGGGCTACTACGAGACCGCCCTGGCACCACTGGACGACACCTGGCTGGTGGAACTGAGCAATCCGCCCGACCCCCTGGACATCAGCCTGCTGTCCTGGGTGGTGACCGTGCTGATCGGCGCCGCCTTGCTCGGCTGCCTGCTGTTCTGGGTCTGGCCGCACTGGCGCGACCTTGAACGGCTCAAGGAAACCGCCCGGCGCCTTGGCCAGGGCGAGCTGTCGCAGCGCACGCATATTCCGCCGCGCTCGAACATCGGCGAACTGGCCCAGGTGTTCGACACCATGGCCCAGGACGTCGAACGCCTGCTGACCCAGCAGCGCGAACTGCTCAATGCCGTGTCCCATGAGCTGCGCACGCCGCTGACGCGCCTGGATTTTGGCCTGGTGCTGCTGTTTGACGAAGTCCCGCCCAACTGCCGCAAGCGCCTGCTGGAACTGGTCGGGCATGTGCGCGAGCTGGATGAACTGGTGCTCGAGCTGTTGTCCTACAGCCGTCTGCAGAACGCCGACCAGGCCCGCGAGCGGGTCGAGGTGTCGCTGCTGGAGTTGGTCGACAGCATCCTCGGCAGCTTTGCCGAAGAGCTCGATGGCCGTGGCATCGAATGGCAGGTGCGCGCCGACGACAACCTGCCGCGCTTCATCCTCGACCCACGACTGACCGCCCGTGCCTTGCAGAACCTGGTACGCAACGCCATGCGCTACTGCGACGGGCAGATCCTCCTGCGCCTGAGCCTCGACCCCCAGGGCCATTGCCTGCTGACCGTGGAGGACAACGGCATCGGCATCCCCCACGACCAGCGCGAGCTGATCTTCCAGCCGTTCTACCGCCTGGACCGCAGCCGCGACCGTACCACCGGCGGCTTTGGCCTGGGCCTGGCGATCAGCCGCCGGGCCATCGAAGGCCAGGGCGGCACCCTGACGGTCGGGCAGTCGGCGCTGGGCGGTGCGCAGTTCAAGATCAGGCTGCCGCGCGGCTAGCGGCGCGGGCGCAAGTCGCGCCAGTGCTGCTCGACGTAGTCCAGGCACAGCGCTTTGCGCTGCGGGCCGAACACCGCCTGCCAGCCGGGCGGGCAGGCCAGGTAGGCCGGCCACAGGCTGTGCTGGTGCAAGTGATTGCGCAGCACCTGGAATTGCCCTTGCGGGTTGTCGAATGGGCTGCTCATGGGTTCACCTCCTGGGCACGGCGGGCGCTTTCGCTGGCCTGCAGGGCCCTGGCCAGCAGCGGTGCGATCTGCGCCACGGCGTCGGCACGCAGCATGTTTTCGTGCATGCAGGCAATATCGTGGACCTGCAACCGGCCATCGACGTGGGCGCGCCAGTGCTCGGGGTCTTGCCACAGGGCGTCACGCAGCCCTTCGGTAGCGCGCAGGAACAACACCTCGCCGGCAAACACCTGCGGTTTGAAACGCTCCATCAACGGCACGGTCTGGCGTACTTCATCGCAGAAGGCCTGGACGATCGCGCCTTCCAGGTTGAGCACTTCGGCCAGGTAACGGCGCTGCTCGGCGATCGGTTGCAAGGGCTGGCTGAAGTCTGCCGGGCTGTTGGTCAGGGTGCCGATCAGCAGGGCCAGCAGTTGTTGGTCGCTCAGTTGCGGGACCTGGCTGTGAGGTTGCAGCGGGTAGCCGTCGAGCAGCGCCAGCAGTGCCACTGACTCGCCCTCGCGCTGCAGCAAGGTCGCCACGGCGTGGGCGACATGGCAGCCGAATGACCAGCCGAGCAAGTGGTACGGGCCAACCGGCTGGACCTTGCGGATCTGCGCCAGGTAGTCGCTGGCGCAGGCTTCGACGCTCTCCGGGCGCAGCCCCGGGTTGCGCAGGCCGCGAGCCTGCAGGGCATACAGCGGGCGGTCGGGCAGGTAACCACTGAGCGCCGCGTAAGGCCAGCCCAGGCCGCCGCCCGGCGGCAGGCAGAACAGCGGCGCCTGGCTGCCCTCGCTGCGCAGCTCCAGCAGCACCGTAAACGGGTCGCCAGGGCGGGCCAGGTCCGCGCTGCGCTGGAGCTGCTCGGCAAACTGGTGCAGCACCGGGCGGGTGAACAGATCGGTGGGCATCACTTCTATGCCCAGTTGCTGGCGCAAGCGTGCGGCGACTTGCACTGCCAGGATCGAATGGCCGCCCAGTTCGAAGAAGTGGCTGTTGCGGTCGATACCCTGGCGCTGCAGCAGTTCACTCCAGATCTGCACCAACGCCTGTTCGAGCGGGCCTTGCGCAGGCTCGGCGGGGCGTTGTGCCTGCAGGTGCTGCGCCGGCACCGGCAGCGCCCGGCGGTCGAGCTTGCCATTGGCGGTGCACGGCAGTTGCGCCAGCACCACAAATACCTTGGGCACCATGTACTCGGGCAGGCGCTCGCCCAGGTAATAGCCAAGCTGGCCCAGGTCCAGCGCCTGTTCACCGGCCAGCACCAGGTAGGCCACCAGTTGTTGCTGGCCGGGGCAGTCTTCGCGCACCTGCACCGTACAGCGGGCAATTTGCGGATGGCTGGCCAGCAGGTGCTCGATCTCGCCGAGCTCGATGCGCAGGCCGCGCAGCTTGACCTGCTGATCAACCCGCCCGAGGTATTCAAGCTGGCCGTCGGCGCGCCATAGTGCCAGGTCGCCGGTACGGTACAGGCGGCTGCCGGGCGGCCCGAACGGGTTGGCGACAAAGCGCTCGGCGGTCAGCCCCGGGCGGCGGTGATAACCCCGGGCCAGGCCGATGCCGCCCAGGTACAGCTCACCAGGGCTGCCGATTGCCTGCTGGTGCAGGCTGCTGTCGAGTACATAGGCCTGCAGGTTGGCGATCGGTTGGCCGATCGGCACGCTGTGGCTACCATCGTCGCGACAAGTCCAGTGACTGACATCGATGGCCGCTTCGGTGGGGCCATAGAGGTTGTGCAGGGCGGTATTGGGCAGCGCCTGCAGCACCTGGTGCTGCAGCTCGGCGGGCAGCGCTTCGCCGCTGCAGATGATGTGCCGCAGGCTTTGGCCCTGGCCGGGTTGGAGCTCGGGCACAAACACCTGCAGCATCGACGGCACGAAGTGCAGGGTGGTGACCTGGTAGCGCTCGATCAGCGCCAGCAACTGTTGCGGGTCGCGGTGGGCCCCGGGCTCGGCGATGGCCAGGCGGGCACCGCTCATCAACGGCCAGAAGAACTCCCAGACCGACACGTCAAAGCCACAAGGGGTCTTCTGCAGCACAGTGTCGGCGCTCGTCAACGGGTAGGCCGCCTGCATCCACATCAACCGGTTGTACAAGGCCTCATGGCTGTTGCCGGCACCCTTGGGCTGGCCGGTGGAGCCGGAGGTGTAGATCAGGTAGGCGAGGTTGCTGCCTTGCACGTGGCTGAGGGGGGTATCGTCGTTGCCGTGCTCATCGTCCAGCAGGTCATCGAGCATCAGTTCAGGGGCAAGATTGGCGCCAAGGCCGCTGTACGCCTGCGCTGTCAGCAACAACTGGACTGCGCTGTCCTCGATCATGAAGCGCAGTCGCTCGCGCGGCAGCTCCAGGTCCAGCGGCACATAAGCGGCGCCGGCCTTGAGGATGGCCAGCAGGCCGATCACCAGTTCCAGCGAGCGCGGCATGGCGATGGCGACCAGGCTGTCGGCGCCGATGCCGTGCTGTTGCAGACGATTGGCCAGGCGATTGGCCTGCTGGTTCAGGCGCCCGTAGCTGAGCTGCTGGTTGGCGAACAGCAGCGCGCAGGCATCGGGTGTGCGCCGGGCCTGCTGTTCGATCAGTTGGTTGACCGGCTGCCACGGCGAGTAGTCCACCGCGGTGCGGTTCCAGGCGTGCAACTGCTGGTGCTGTTCGTCGCTCAGCAGTTCGATGCGGGCAACCATCTGTTGGGGCTGTTCGATCAGCGCGTCGAACACCTTGAGCAGGCGCTGCTGGTGTTCGGCCAGTGCCTGGGCGCTGTACAGCCCGGGGTTGGCGTCGAAATCGAACTGCAGGTCCTGGCCCAGGCCGCGCTCATAGAAGAAGATGCCCAAATCGTCGGTGGTGCCGTTGGACAGGTTGCGTGCGCGGGTAGGGTGGCCGTCGAAGGCAATGGCGTAGTCGAAGGGCTCGATATTGACCAGGGTGGTGAACAGCTGCTGATGAGCCCCGTGCAGGCCCAGGTCGTTGCGCAGGTGCTCGTAGCGGTATGACTGGTGGCGCAGCAACTGGCGCATTTGCCGCGATACCTCCTGGACCAGCTCGGCCAGGCTCATGTCCGGGCGCATGCTCAGGCGCATCGGCATGGCGTTGGCGACCATGCCCGGCACCTGGCGCATGCGCGCGTTGCGCCGGGCGCTGAGCGGCACACCGATGACCATGTCCTGGTTGCCGGTGGCCCGATAGAGGTAGGCGGCGGTGGCGGCGGTGAGGATCTGTGGCAAGGTGCTGCCCAGTTCGCTGGCGCGCTGGCGCAGGGCGTCGACCCTGGCCGCGGGCAGGTGGGCGGTGCGGCGCAGCAGGCCGTCGTGGTTGAGGGTGCGCTGGCGCGCCAGGCTCATCGGTGCCGGCAGGTCGGCGAAGCGCTGCATCCAGTACTCGCGGTCACGCTGAAAGCGCTCCGACTGGCGATACTCGCTGTCTTGTTCGGCCAGTTCGCTGATCGGCAGCAAGGCGCTGGCGGCGGACACCGGCTGGCCTTCGCCGAGGGCCTGGTAGGTGTCGGCCAGGCGCCGCACCAGCAACCCGGCGCCAAAGCCGTCGAGGATGATGTGGTGCGGGCGCTGGTACCAGACAAAATGCGCCGGGCCCAGCTTGAGCAGCGCCGACATCCACAGCGGGTCGCAGCCCAGGTCGACGCGGCGCTGGATGTCGTCATGCATCCAGGCATCGGCACTGGCCCGTGGATCATCCGCCGTGCTGAAGTCGAGAAACGGCAGTTCCCCCCTGAATCGCGGGGCCAGCAGTTGCCGCGGGCCTTCGGCGCTGTCAACGAAGTTCAGCCGCACCGCTTCGGCCTCATCAGCCACTCGGCGCAGGGCGGTCATGAAGCGCTCGACGTCCACCGCGCCAAATATGTCGACGGACTCCGCCAGGTTCATGTTGGTCTGGGGTGGGGCAAGCTGGGCGTTGAACCACATGCACAGTTGGCCTGCGGTCAAGGGGTGGCCGGTTTCGCTGGTGATGTTCGAATCCATTCGAGTGTTCCTCTGTCCGGGTTTGCGCGAAATTGCAGCGTAGAGCGGCGCAAATGATCTGCAAGTGCACGCGGACGGGGGCTTTGAGAGGCAGCGCAAGGGGGCTTGGCGATGACCGGCAGAGCACTACTACAGCCGCTGTGACGGCACGATTGCGGCCTTTACCGGCAGGATGGTCGCGGTTGGCCGCAGGCTTGCACTCGCTGCCAGGCGGCTCGGCAGGGGTGGCGGGAGCATCTCGGCGAAGGCGCGGCGCCATTGGCGGCCGCCGCGAAGGGCTGAAGGCTTACAACCCGAGAGGCTCGCGCCACAGCACGTAGCGGTCCTTGCCACTGCGCTTGGCCTCGTACAACGCCTGGTCGGCCTTGACCAGGGCGTTGCTCAGGGTGTCTTCGGCGAGGATTTGCGCCAGGCCGATACTGATGGTCACCGGATGCTCGGCGACTTCGTCACGGACCCGCCGACACAGGGCGTCGATGCGCCGTTCGGCGTCGGCCTGGTTGAGCCCCCAGACGTAGATCACGAACTCTTCACCGCCCAGCCGTGCGTACTCGAATTCGCTCATCGAGGCCTTGATGTCGGCGGCGATGCGCTTGAGCACCACGTCGCCGATGTCGTGGCCGAACTGGTCGTTGACCTTCTTGAAGTTGTCGATGTCGATCATCGCCAGGTAGCGCGTGGCGGCCGCGTCCTGCTGCAGGTGTTTTTCGGCCTTGGCCATGAACGAACGGCGGTTGGGGATCTCGGTCAGGGCATCGACGTAGGCTTGCTCGAGCAGCAACTTGGCCATGTAGAAGTTGTACAGCTTGGCCCGGCGCATCTTCAGGTAGCTGTACAGGGTCAGGCCGTTGAGAAACACCGCATAGCAGACGAACATGCTGCCGCGTAGCTCGAACAGGTGCATGTCCGGGACCTGGAACGGGTTGAGGTTGACCCAGGTCACCAGCATCGTCGCCAGGAACGACCAGCGCCGCACCGGCAGCACCGACACGCTGTACAGCACACTCGAGGCGCCGAGCACCATCCAGGCCGGGCGCAGCGCTTGCGGCAGGCCGTCGATCACCAGGCGCACCGCCAGGGTGATCACGGCGATGAACACCAGGTTGAGCACATCGAAATGCGCCGCCTTGCGGACGAAGCCGAGGATGATGGTGAGCATGCCCATCACCGCGATGAACAGCGCCGACAGCCAGGTCAGGCCCTGATTGCCCTGGTAGCTGACGATCAGGTCGAACAGAATCCAGATCCCCAGGCTCAGCACGAACACCAGCAAGCTGAACGACTTCAGGCTTTCGAAGTCGTGCTGGCGGAATTCTTCGCGCAGTTGCGGCGGTGCGACGTTCCTGCGCACTTGCTGTTCGATGGTCTTGTACATGGCAGCCCTGAATGCTCAAAGAAGACGGTTTCAGTGCCCGGCCAAGGGCAGTACCCCCTGGGTCCAGGGCCGGTAGCGCAACGAGAACACTGCCCGCGGATGGCAGTCGCTGCGCAGCAGCGGTGGCGCTGCCACGGCAGTGAAGGGCTGGCCGGCGGCGCTGGTCTGGCGAAAGGCTTCGTTGACGATGCCGATGCTGCAGGGCAGGGCATCCTCGTAGTGCTGGCGCACCAGCGGCGCCAGGCGCCCGGTGCCGGCGCCGTCCTGCCACCAGACCTGCAGCTTGAGGCTGGCCAGCTGCTCGAGCCAGCGAGCATTGACTTGCGGGCTCAGGCGCGCGGCGCTGAAAGCGCTGATGTGCAGCGGCGCATCCAGGCGGCGATTGAAGGCCTGTAGCTGGGTGTACAGCGCCTGGCGGCGGTCGGCACTGTGAAAGTGCAGGTCGTCCAGCTCCATCGGCAGGTACCAGCCGGCCACCGGCAACTGCCAGTCCTGGCGGATCTTGCGCTGCTGGGCCAGGGAATTGCCCAGTTGCGCGCGCCAATAAGCGGCCAGGCCGGCGCCATCGAGTTCGTCGATGCGCTGGTAATAGGCGGCGTCCATGTACAGCCCCAGCACCAGCTGCAGACCTTGTTCGTGGGCCAGGCGCAGGCTGTTGGCCAGCCAGCCCCCGGCACCGCCGAAGTCGCTGTCGCCATAGGCGCTCCACTGCACGATCAGGGTTTTGCCACCCTGGGCCGCAGTGGCTTGCCACAGCGCGCGCCACTGCGCCTCGCTCAACTGCGCGTCGCGGTTCAGCGGTTGGTAGAACAGGCGCTCGTCGGCAGTTGCCTGCAGGCTCAGGACGAACAGCATCACAGCGATCAAGCGGCGCATCAAAAGGTCAACTCCGCACCCAGCAACACGCCGTTGGCGTGTTCATAAAGATTGCCGCCCAGCGACTGCTGGTATTCGGCGCGTACTTTCAGCGAACCGCGATAGGCGTTGTAGCGGTCGTCGTCGAACCACCATTGCCAGCGCAGGCCCAGGCCGGTGCGCAGGTCCTGGCGCCAGTCGTTGCTCGGGTCCTGGCTTGAGAACTCGAGAAAACCATACGGCATCAGGGTTTGTGGCGAGGCACTGGGCAGCTTCCAGGTGTGCCCGCGCTGGTAGCGCGACAGCCATTGATGGTCGCCGGCGCGGGTCCACCAGGCGCCATCGAGGTAGAGGAAACGCTCGTCCCACTCGTCCTCATCGACCCGCCAGTCGTTGCGCCATTTGCCCTGGTCGAGGTACGAGGCGGTGGCGCGCAGCAGCAGGTCGTTGCTCGACTCGGCATGGCCGCGCAGGTCGCCATAGTTGTCGCCGACCTTGCTCGGGCTGAGCAACTGGCCAAGGCTCAGGCCGCCGTAATGGGCGTCGTCGATCTGGCGCTGGTGGTACAACTCGGTGTACAGGTTCAGGTTGCTGGTGCCCAACGGCTTGTAGCGCAGGCCGACGCCGGTGCCCATGCTCTGCGCATAGTCGTTGCGCCCGCTGCCGCCGAACAGCACCCGGCCGTAGACCGAGAAGGTGCTGCCGTTGCGGCTCGGCTCTTCACCGAGGGCGTGGTCCCACATCGCCAGCTGCACGTTCTGCGAGCTGGCACGGCGGTCCTGGCGGTCATCGCGAAAGTTGTCGTTGGTCGAGACGCCGGCCGGTGACCAGGTGCTGGCCAGGGTGAAGCTGTCGCGCCGCGACAGCGCCTCGTGGGCGCGGCGCTGGCGGTACTTGCGTGCGTCCAGGCTGCCGAACTGGTCGTCGCCATCGACCAGGTCGTGTTCGACGTCCAGCACCCGGCGCAGCTCTTTACGGGCCGCCGCGCTGTTCTCGACTTCGTCGTAGCGCCAGGCCAGGGTTTCGCCGATCCGGTAATCCTCGGGGAAGGCCTTGGCGGCGCGCTCAAGGTAGGGGATCGAGCGGGCGCGGGTTACTTGTTGTTCCGAGCCCGCCAGGCGCATGCCGTAGTCGGCGCTGTAGCGCGGCTGCTCTGGCGCCAGGCGCACGGCCTCGGCAAGCCAGGCGGTGCTCTGCGCCAGGTCGCCGTTCTGCGCGGCGGTCACCGCAGCGCCATAGTAATGGTCGGGGCGCGGTTGCTGCGCGAGGGCCTGGCGCTGGTAGTCCATGGCGTCGTGGACCTGGTAGTCGCGCTGGGCGATGGCCGCGCCCAGCGCCCAGTCATCGGCCGTTACCGGCGTTGCCTGTTTCCAATAGGTGTATGCCAGGTGAGGATTGTCGGCGTTCAGCGCACTGCGCGCGGCGGTAAGCCGGGCGTTGGCGGTCCACTCGCTGTCGGCCAGGGCTTTCCACAGCGGTTGCGCCGCGTAGGAATCGCCGGCGGCTTCCAGGGCGTAGGCCAGCGGCAGGCGGCTGCCGGTATCGCCCAGGTCTGCGGCGGCCTGGTAATAGACCACCGCTTCGCCAGGGCGCTCGGGCATGGCGCAGCGGCCCAGGGCACGCAACTGGCCGACTTCGCTGGGTGTGGCGGGGATCGCCTGGCGGACCGTGTCGCACTGCCCGCGCTCGGCCAGGCGGGCGAGCAGCAGGGCGCGGTTGGCGGCATCGACCCGCGGGATCAAGGCGGCCATTCGCCGGTTGTCGAGCGGCGCATCGTCGGCACTGTAAAGCCCGGCCAGGCGCTGCAGCAAGGGTTGTGGCAAGCGGCCCTGGCGGCGGTCGTAGGCCTGTTCGAGCAGTTGGCGCACATGCTCCTTGCGGCCCTCCTTGAGCTGCAGGAAGCTCGCTTGTTCGAGGGCCTGCAGGTCGCCGCTCTGGCGGTACAGGCGCTCCCACATCTGTGCGGAACGCGCCTCGCCACCCGGGCCCTGCAGGCGCTGGTTGAGTACCAGCCAGGCTTTGGGGTTGTCATCGGCGCGGCAGCCTTTGAGCTGCTCGCGGGCGGCCTGCGGATCGTGGCGCGACAGCCATTCGGTGGTTTCCAGGCATGGCCGGTTCAGCTCGTTGCTGAGCCGCCGTACCAGCGCGGCATCATCGCCCTGGCGCGCCAGTTCCCACAGCTGCCGGCGATTGGCCGGGTCGTGCAGGTCTTGCTCGGGCAGCGACTGCAGCCAGCGCTGGGCCAGCTCGGTGTGGCCCATGGCAATTGCCCGGTTGGCCATGGCCAGGCGGGTCTGGCGGGCGATCTCGGGGGTGGGCGCCTGCTTGAGCAGTTGTTGCAGTGGCGCCTCGTCCAGGCGCTGTACGTAGGCGTTGGCCAGGCGTTGCCAGTCTTGCGCCGGCAGCTCGCCGCGCTCGGCCAGCGGCGCCAGGGCGGCGATGGTCTGGCTCCAGTTGCGCAATTGCTCGGCCCAGTTGGCCCGGGCCAGGCGCAGGATGTTGTCGTCGCCATGGGCCGGCAGGTGGTTGAGCCACTCCAGGGCCTTGGCCGCGCCACCGAACTTGGCCAGGCTCAGGCTGTAGGCCTGCCACAGGCGGATACGCTGGTTGAGGCTGCTGGTGGCGATCCAGCCCTCGACCCGGCTTGCGGCGGGTGGGTCCTGCTCGATCCAGGTCAGGCGCAGCTCCAGCAGGGCGTCGGCGTCGCTGCTGCTGGCGGCTTCGGCCAGTTGCTCGGCTTCGCGGTAGCGGCGCTGATGGGCCAGGGCCTGGATCAGCAAGGCGCGGGCTTCGCTGTTGTTGGGTACCCGCTCGAGCAGGTGGCGGGTCAGGCGTTCGACTTCTTTCCAGTTGTCGGCCTTGGCCTCGCGGTAGCTGCGTTCAAGGAAGGGGTAGCTGCGAAAGCGTTCGAAGTCGCTAAGCGGCGCGGCCAGGCCGTGCACGGTGTAGAACGACAACAACAAACTGGCCAGCGTCAGCGGCGGGCGCACACTCATGCCACCTCCCGGGTCAGGTCATAAGCGGCTTGCTGTTCTTCGAGCTGCTCGGCGAGGGCGTCTTGCAGTACCGCTTCGCTGATGATGCCGCGGGCAATCAGGTGCTCGCCCAGGGACATGTGCTCCGGGTTGAAATCGATCAAGGCCTGGTTGAACAACGTGGGGGGGACCATGCCGCGCACCTGCAACAGGGTGCCGAGCATGATTTGGTGGTGACTGACCCGCTCAAGCAACGCGGCATCGTCCTGATGCTTTTCGAGAACCGCGAGCATGTGCCGGGTCTCCTCCTTCTGCCAGGGGCTGGGGTAGTGGTAACGCAGGCCGAGGGTGACCCGGCCCTGGGGCGCCAGGCGATATTGCACCGGGCGTTTGAGTTGACGGCTGATGACCCCGAGGGACACCTGGCTGACCGGGCCTTCGCTGGCCAGGATCAATGTATCGCCGTCTTGCGCTACCGGCAGCACCCCGTAGTGCACTGCCAGGCGGCGGGGCAGCAGGGTAATCAATTTGCGCTCAAGTTTGAATGGATTTAATGGCGCCCAGGGTAAATCCAGTTGTTCGGCCAGGGTTTGCACCAGTTGCTCGCTGGTGATCAGCGCTTGCAGTTGCGCCTCGCTGATCAGCCCCTTGGCCACCAGGCGCTGACCCAGAGGCGTGCGTGCCGGCGCGCCGAGGGCCGGGAACTCGTGGGTGGTCTTGTCCCACGCCACCCGGCGCGAGTCGCCCATTTCCATGACCTGGCGCAGCGCCCGCAGGTTGGCGAAGAAGTTGACGAAGTTGCTCCACATCATCCGCGGCGCCGACAGCAGCCCCTCGAAGATGCCGTAGTAACGGGTGACGAAAAAGCCACGCTGGAACAGGCGGTTGATCAACAACAGGCCGTTGAGCCAGAGCAGGGTCATCAGCAGCGGGCTGTCGCTGAGAATCGACTGGAAGCGCCAGGCGTTGGGCGCCAGCATCGTCACCAGCCACATGGCGATCAGCACCAGGAACAGCAGGTTGACCAGAAAGCTCAGCAGGTAGGCGAACAAGCCGCGGCGGTCGCGCCAGAGAAAATAGTTGAGCGCGCCGGTGCGGCTCCAGCCCAGGTTGCTGGTGCCCTGGAAGACAATGCCGACAATCCACCGCGACTTTTGCCGGATCGCATGCTGCCAGTCGCGCGGGAAGTGCTCGCGCACGCAGATGACCTGGGCGAACTCTCGGCTCATGCCCCAGCGCCAGTCGCGCTTGAGGGCCAGTTGCGGGTCGCTCATCGAGTAGCGGGCGAAGATACACTTCATGCCCTTTTGCTTGAGGCGAAAACCGATGTCGTAGTCTTCGGTCAGGCTCTGCACGTCGAAGGCAATGCCGTCGCCGTCTTCGAGCAGGGCGCTGATCGCCTTGCGGCTGAAGCAGGTGCCGACCCCGGCGCTGGGCACCTGGCCGGTCAACGCTTCGCGCACGATCACGTCCTTGCCGTGGTTTTCGGCGAACTCGTCGACGTAGTGCCCGGCAGTAAAACCGCGCCACTCGGGGGCGAAGGGGTAGACCGGGATCTGGATCATGTCCTTGTTCGGCAGCAGGTAGTTGTACAGCCGCAGCTCCATGGGCGAGATGACGTCTTCGGCGTCGTGCAGGATGAAGCCGGCGAACTCGATGCGCGCGTCCTGCTCAAAACGCAGGATCGCATCGATGATGTTGTTCAGGCAGTCGGCCTTGCTGGTCGGCCCGGGCCGCGCGCACACCACCTTGTGCACGTTGGGGTAGTGCAGGCACACGGCGTCGACGTCGGCCTGGGTCTGCGGGTCGTTGGGGTAGGTGCCGACGAAGATCTGGTAGTTTTCGTAGTCGATGGTCGAGGCTGCCAGGCGCGCCATCTCGCCGACCACACCGACCTCGTTCCAGGCCGGGACCATGATTGCCAGGGGTTTTTCCGGCACTTCGAACAGGCGTTTTTCGTCGGCCTTCTCGTACTTGTCGTAGATGCGAAAGCGGCGAATCAGCTTGCGGCCCCAATAGACGATGTCGATGAACAGGTCATCCAGGCCGAGCAGGAACATCAAACTGGCAAGGACGATGGCCAGCAGCTTGAGGCCGAACAATACATAGGTGAAGAAATCGACCCAGGCCAGGCTCATGCCTCGTCTCGCTCAGCGGCGTTTTCCTCGAGCCAGCGGCTCAGGCGTTCGGCGATGCGTTCGCTGGCATGGCCGTCGCCGTAAGGGCTGAACACCCGGCTCATGCGTTGGTAGGCCTCGCTGTCATCGAGCAGGCGGCTGGTTTCCTTGACGATGCGTTCGGTCTGGGTGCCCACCAGCATCACCGTGCCGCCTTCGAGCACTGACGGCCGCTCGGTGACCTTGCGCAGCACCAGCAGGGGCTTGCCGAGTGCCGGCGCTTCTTCCTGGACGCCGCCCGAATCGGTGAGGATCAGGTAGGCGCGGTCCATCAGCCAGACGAAATGCTGATAGTCCTGGGGCGCCACCAGGAGGATGTTCGGCTGATGCGAGAGCAGCGCGTACACGGCTTTTTGCACCTGCGGGTTGAGGTGCACCGGGTACACGAACTGCACGTGCGGGTAACGCAAGGCAAGTTCGGCCAGGGCCAGGCAGATGCGTTCGAAACCCTGGCCGAAGTTTTCCCGGCGATGGCCGGTAATCAGTACCAGGCGCTGGTCGTCGCGCAGTTGCGCCAGCGGCGACTCGGGCGCAGGTTTCCACTGGCTCTTGTTCAGGTGCTCGCGCATCCACAGCAGCGCGTCGATCACGGTGTTGCCGGTGACTTCGATGTGCTCGAGCACCACGCCTTCGCGTAGCAGGTTGTCGCGGGCCTTGGTGGTGGGCGGGAAATGCAGGTCGGCGATCACCCCGGTCAGGCGCCGGTTGGCTTCCTCGGGCCACGGCGCCTTGAGGTTGCCGGTGCGCAGCCCTGCCTCGACGTGGCCGATGGGGATCTGCCGGTTGAACGCCGCCAGCGCGGCGATGAAACTGGTGGTGGTGTCGCCGTGCACCAGGACGATGTCGGGCTGGATGCGTGCGTAGGTGTCGTCGAGCTGTTTGAGCAATTGCTGGGACAGGCCGTTGAGGGTCTGGTTCTGGGTCATCACCTTGAGGTCTTCATCGACGCTCAGGCCAAAATCGTGCAGCACTTGCTGGAGCATTTCCCGGTGCTGGCCGGTGGAGCAGATGTTCAGCTCGATATCCGGCCACTGGCGCAACACCTGGGCCAGCGGGGCCATTTTGATCGCTTCCGGGCGTGTGCCAAACACCATCATGACTGTGTACGCCATTGTCCCGCTCCTCGTCCGTCCTTTTCTGAGAAGTTGTACGTTCTGCCGCTCTTGTAAGGTTTAGATACAAGCAGTAGAAGGCGGGGTTGTCCAATGGGCGGGTCAGCGATTGCTCAAGGCCCCAGGGAGAGTGCCAGCCAGTCGAGAAACGCCCGCAGCGCAGGTTCGCGCTCGCGCCCCGGCAACCACACGGCGCTGTACTGCGCGGCCGGCAAGCGCACCTCAGGGTGCCACGGCTGCAGCACACCCTGGCGCACACTGTCGGCCACCAGCACGTTGCTGGCCAGCACCAGCCCATAGCCGGCAGCGGCCGCCTGCAGGGCATGGTGCTCATCGTCATAGTGATGAAAACGCGCCCGTTGCAGCCAGTCTTCACACCCGGCCAGGGCGCACCAGCGGGCCCAGTCGATGACCACGCCACTGACCGAAGCCCACGGCACTTCAAGCATCGACAGCGGCAGATTGGCAGGCGGCGGCTGCCAACCGGGCAGGGTGTATACCGAGAAATGCTCGGCCAGCAATGGCAACCGCTGCAACGCCGGATCAGGATTGAATTCGGCACGCAAGGCCAGGTCGAAACGGTGCTCGCGCTGCAGGTCGACCACCTCGTTGCCGGTCAGCACCCGCACCTGGATGTCGGCATGGCGGCGATGGAAATCGCCCAGCCGCGGGATCAGCCATGCACTGGCGAAGGCCGCGGTGGTGGTCAGGGTCAGTTGCTGGCGATCACAGGGCGGTTGCAGGTCGTCAAGACTTTGCTGCAGGTTGGCCAGGCCCTGGTGCACCTGCAGGTACAGGCGCTCGCCGGCGTCGCTGAGCCTGACACCCTGGCGGCTGCGCTCGAACAGCAGCAGGCCCAGCTGCGATTCCAGGCGTTTGATCTGGTGCGAAACCGCCGCAGGCGTGACTGCCAGTTCGTCGCTGGCAGCCTTGAAGCCGCCCAGGCGGGCCGCCGATTCGAAGGTGCGCAGGGCAGTCAGGGGCAGTTTGCCGAACACAGTGCTCAAGCCAATTGAGGGAGGCTCAATTTAGCTCAATTGAAGCATCGCCTCAACGCCGCTAGGGTGGGGCTTCATTGACGTTCAGGGAGGCAGATATGCAAGGCAAGTCGCGCAAGGTCGTCCAGGCCATTCTCTACGAAACCATCGCCGTGCTGTGCGTGGCGCCGGCGCTGTCCTGGGCCTTCGATGCCGGTATGGCCCACTCCACGGTGCTGTCGCTGATTCTGTCGGCGGTGGCCCTGGCCTGGAACATGTTCTACAACTGGGCGTTCGAGCACTGGGAAGCCCGCCAGGCCCAGCGCCAGCGCACCCTGTGGCGGCGGTTTCTCCACGCCCTGGGCTTTGAAGGCGGGCTGGTGCTGATCCTCTTGCCGGTGGTCGCCGGCTGGCTGCAGATCAGCCTGTGGCAGGCTCTGCTGACCAACCTTGCGCTGTTCGCATTCTTCTTTGTCTATGCCTTCGTGTTCCAGTGGGCCTTCGACCGGGTGTTCGATGTGCCCGATTCTGCCCGCGAGCCTGCTTGACTTTGCCTGGGTGGCTGCGCTAGTTTCGCTGGCATGAACACATTCCTGCAGTCGCCTCAGCACAGCATTATTACCGCCATTATCGTTTTGGCGGGCTAGCTGGCACTTGCACCGAACCCGCCCTGGAGGCGGGTTCTTTCTCTCTCTCCTGGGCACTTTAAAAAAACCAGGAGTCACCGATGACCAGCCTTGCCGTTAGCCCCCGCACACCTGCCGCGCCGCTGAACCTGCTGTCTGACTACGTGCGGCGCATTCTTGCGGCGCCGGTGTACGACCTGGCGATCGAAACGCCCCTGCAAGCGGCGCCGGCGCTGTCGCGCAGCCTTGGCAACCAGGTGTTGCTCAAGCGCGAAGACCTGCAGCCGACCTTTTCCTTCAAGATCCGCGGCGCCTACACCCGTCTCAGCCGCCTGAGCCCGGCCCAGCGCCAGCGCGGGGTGATCACCGCGTCCGCCGGCAACCACGCCCAGGGCGTGGCGTTGGCCGCCCGCGAACTGGGCATGCGCGCCACTATCGTGATGCCGACCACCACCCCGGAGCTCAAGGTCGAAGGCGTGCGTTCGCGCGGCGGCCAGGTGGTGCTGCACGGCGAAAGCTTCCCCCACGCCCTGGCCCATGCGCTGAAATTGGCCGATAGCGAAGGCGCGACCTTCGTGCCGCCGTTCGACGACCCCGACGTGATCGCCGGCCAAGGCACGGTGGCCATGGAGATCCTCCGTCAGCAACCCGGCGCGCTGGATGCGATCTTCGTTCCGGTCGGTGGCGGCGGCCTGATCGCCGGCATCGCCGCCTATGTCAAGTACCTGCGCCCCGAGGTCAAGGTGATCGGCGTCGAGCCGCAGGACTCGAACTGCCTGCAAGCGGCCATGGCCGCCGGCGAGCGGGTGGTGCTGGCCCAGGTCGGCAGCTTTGCCGAAGGCGTGGCGGTGGCGCAGATCGGCGCCCATTGCTTCGAGTTGTGCCGCCACTATGTCGATGAGGTCATCACCGTCAGCAGCGACGAGCTGTGCGCGGCGATCAAGGACATCTACGACGACACCCGCTCGATCACCGAACCTTCCGGCGCCCTGGCTGTGGCCGGGATCAAGAAGTACGTGGCCCGCGAAGGCGCCCAGGGTCAGACCCTGGTGGCGATCGACTCCGGTGCCAACGTCAATTTCGACCGCCTGCGCCATGTTGCCGAGCGCGCCGAACTGGGCGAGCAGCGCGAAGCGATCATCGCCGTGACCATCCCCGAGCAGCCGGGCAGTTTCCGCGCCTTTTGCCAGGCCCTGGGCAAGCGCCAGATCACCGAGTTCAACTACCGCTACTACCCCGGCAAGGAGGCGCGACTGTTCGTTGGCGTGCAGACCCATCCGCAGACCGACCCGCGCGACCAGTTGCTGGCCAGCCTGCGCGAACAGGGTTACAGCGTGCTCGACCTGACCGACAACGAACTGGCCAAGGCCCACGTTCGCCACACTGTGGGCGGGCATGCCGGGCCTGGGGCGGACGAGCGCGTGCTGCGCTTTGAATTCCCCGAGCGTCCGGGGGCCTTGCTGGGCTTTCTCGAGCGCCTGGGCAAGCGCTGGAACATCAGCCTGTTCCACTACCGCAACCACGGCGCCGCCGAAGCACGGGTGTTTGCCGCCCTGGAAGTGCCCCAGGACGAACAGCCCGGCCTGCCCGCAGCGCTGGACGCCATGGGCTACCGCTACTGGGACGAAAGCGACAACCCGGCCTACCGGCTGTTCCTCGGCTGACTCAGATCAACACGGGGCAGGGCAGACAGGCGGATCCTCATGGCAAAGGAACATTGCATGAGGATTTCGCCATGAGCAGCACGTTTTTCATCCCCGCCGTCAACATCATGGGCATCGATTGCCTCGAAGAGGCGATGGCTGCCATTGCCGGATACGGCCTGCGCAAGGCCCTGATCGTCACCGACGCGGGCCTGGCCAAGGCCGGGATTGCCGAGCGCATTGCCGAAATGCTGGCGATGCGCGACATCGACTCGGCGATCTTCGATGGCGCCAAGCCCAACCCGAGCATTGCCAACGTCGAGCAGGGACTGGCGCTGTTGCAGCGTGAACGCTGCGACTGCGTGATTTCCCTGGGCGGCGGCTCGCCCCATGACTGCGCCAAGGGCATTGCCCTGTGCGCCACCAACGGCGGGCATATCCGTGATTACGAAGGGCTGGACCAGTCGGCCAAGCCGCAACTGCCGCTGATTGCCATCAACACCACCGCCGGCACCGCCAGTGAGATGACCCGCTTCTGCATCATCACCGACGAAGCGCGCCACGTGAAAATGGCCATTGTCGACCGCAACGTCACGCCGCTGCTGTCGGTCAACGACCCGGCGCTGATGGTCGGCATGCCCAAGGGCTTGACCGCGGCCACCGGCATGGATGCCCTGACCCACGCCATCGAGGCCTACGTTTCCACTGCCGCCACGCCGATCACCGACGCCTGCGCGATCAAGGCCATCGAGCTGATCAGCGACAACCTGCGCCAGGCCGTGGCCGACGGCAGCGACCTCAAGGCCCGGGAAAACATGGCCTACGCCCAGTTCCTCGCCGGCATGGCGTTCAACAACGCCTCGCTGGGTTACGTGCATGCCATGGCCCACCAGCTCGGTGGTTTTTATGACTTGCCCCATGGCGTGTGCAACGCGGTGCTGCTGCCCCATGTGCAGCGCTTCAACGCCAGCGTCAGCGCCGCGCGCCTGCGCGATGTGGCCAAGGCCATGGGCGTGGATGTCAGCGCCATGAGTGCCGAGCAGGGCAGCGATGCCGCCCTGGCGGCGATCGAGCAGCTGTCGCGGGCCATTGAAATTGCGCCGGGGCTGGCGGTGCTGGGGGCCAAGGAGGCCGATATTCCGACCCTGGCGGCCAATGCCCTGAAGGATGCCTGCGGCCTGACCAACCCGCGGGTGGCCAGCCAGGCAGAGATCGAGGCGATCTTTAAAGCAGCCTTTTAACAGCATCGCGGGGCGAGCCCGCTCCTACAGTGCAGGAGCGGGCTTGCCCCGCGATGAGGCCCTCAAACCACCAGCGACAGCAGCATGATAAAGATGATGCCGACCACCGAGAGGATGGTCTCCATCATGCTCCAGGTCTTGAAGGTCTCGGCCACGGTCATGTTGAAGTACTGTTTCACCAGCCAGAAGCCGGCATCGTTGACGTGCGACAGAATCAACGAGCCGGCGCCGGTCGCCAGTACCAGCAGTTCACGGTTGACCCCCGGCATCATGCCGATCACTGGCGCAACGATCCCGGCGCCGGTAATGGTCGCCACCGTTGCGGAACCGGTGGCGATACGAATCACCGCCGCCACCAGCCAGGCCAGCATGATCGGCGAAATCTGTGCCTGCACGGCCATCTGCCCGATCACATTACCCACCCCGGTATCGACCAGCATCTGCTTGAAGCCACCGCCGGCACCGACGATCAGGATGATCGCCGCCGTCGGCGCCAGGCTCTGGTCAAGCAGCTTCATGATCTGCTGGCGGGAGAACCCGCGCGCCGCGCCAAAGGTGTAGAACGCCAGCAGCAAGGCGGCAAGCAGGGCGCTGATCGGGTGGCCGATCAGGTCCATCCATTGGCGCACGATGTGCTCGGCCGGCAGCACCACGTCGGCGAAGGTTTTCAGCAGCATCAGGAACACCGGCAGCAGCACGGTGATCAGGGTGATGCTGAAGCTGGGCAGGTTCTGCTGGTCGGACTCGCGGGCGATCTGCTCCATCAGCTCCTTGTTGGGGTTGCCCGGGATGTATTTGGAGATGAAGTTGCCGTACAGGGGACCGGCAATGATCGCCGTGGGCAGGGCGACGATCAGCCCGTAGAAAATGGTTTTGCCGATGTCGGCATTGAAGATGCCGATCGCCAGCAGCGGCCCCGGGTGCGGCGGCACCAGGCCGTGGACCACCGACAAGCCGGCCAGCAGCGGAATGCCGATCTTGATCAACGACACCCCGGAGCGCCGGGCGACGATGAACACCAGCGGGATCAACAGCACGAAGCCGATCTCGAAGAACAGCGGAATGCCCACCAGGAAAGCGGCGAACATCATCGCCCAGTGCACCTTCTGCTTGCCGAAGGCGCGGATCAGTGTCTGGGCGATCTGGTCGGCGCCGCCGGAGTCGGCCATCAGCTTGCCGAGCATGGTGCCCAGGGCCAGGACGATGCCGACAAAACCCAGCACGCCACCGAAGCCGTCCTGGAATGATTTCATCACCTTGGCCACCGGCATGCCCGAGGTCAGGCCGAGAAAACCGGCCGCCAGGGTCAGGGCGACAAAGGGGTGGACCTTGAAGTGAGTGATCAGCAGCACCAGGCCGATGATGGTGACCACCGCATCGAGCAGCAGGTAGGTATCAGTTGCCAAACCAAACATGGTTCAGTGCCTCGTATTGTCATTGTTGTGGGCGGAACTATTACAGTGTTTACGGGTCGAGACAGCGCTATCTTGGGTGAGCCGAAAAAACAGCCAGGGTCAGGCCGTTCGCGCCAGCAGCGGTTCACCGCAGGGCTTTAGCCACTGGTCTACCTCGATGGCCAGCTTGTCCACCGCCAGGGTGGCGTCCAGCGCCAGGGTCAGCGGCTCGCTGTTGGGCCGTTCGAGGGCGGCGAACTGGCTGTCGATCAGGCTGGCGGGCATAAAGTGGCCGGGGCGGGCGAGCACGCGGCGGCTGGCTTCAGCGGGGGTGAGATCGAGAAACACAAAGCCAAGGTCCGGCACGGCATGGCGCAGGGCATCGCGGTAGCGCTTCTTCAGCGCCGAGCAGGTGAGGATCGGACGCTCGCCGGCCTTCAGGCACGCTTGCAGTTCCTCGCCCAGGCGAATCAGCCAACCGGCACGGTCGTCGTCGTCCAGGGGAATGCCGGCACTCATTTTTTTGATATTGGCAGCGGGGTGGAAGTCGTCGCCTTCGATCAGGCGACCGCCGCTCAGGCCTGCAATGGCGGCACCGAC
Source organism: Pseudomonas sp. B21-009 (assembly GCF_024749345.1). Lineage (NCBI taxonomy): Bacteria > Pseudomonadati > Pseudomonadota > Gammaproteobacteria > Pseudomonadales > Pseudomonadaceae > Pseudomonas > Pseudomonas sp. B21-009. The sequence goes on from NZ_CP087199.1 coordinate 2,620,697, forward strand.
GTAGCTCTTGCCACAGCCAGCGACGCCCATGACCACAATCGCGGAGAGGGGTGGGTTCATCGGTACCTCCTGCAGGGTAAGATAGCGCTATCTTGAAGCGAGACGGCTAACGTCTCGGGCGCTTCCCACCCAGATGTTATTGATTTTGTAAAAGCAGTCTGGATGCTCATTCCTGGCCTCATGCAGTTTTGCATTGCCTGTGGTCTGAGACAGCGCTACCTTAGTGCCCGTTCCCCATTCTTTGCAAGTCGAAAATAAAACCCCTCATGACCCGCATTGGCTCTCGTACTACCGGTCGTCCCACCCTGGCGGAAGTTGCCAGGCTTTCCGGGGTTTCCCCGATCACCGCTTCGCGGGCACTGCGCGGGGTCAGCACGGTTGCCCCCGCGCTTGTGGAAAAGGTCCAGGTCGCCGCCGCCAGCCTCGGCTATGTAGCCAACCCGGCTGCGCGGGCATTGGCCTCCAAGCAGAGCCAGTCAATCGTGGTGTTGATCCCGTCGCTGTCCAACCACCTGTTCATCGACACCCTCGAAGCCATTCACGAGGTCATGCGCCCTCGCGGTCTTGAAGTGCTGATCGGCAACTATCACTACGATATCGCCGAAGAAGAGAACCTGATCCGCAACTACCTGGCTTATCAGCCGCGCGGCATCCTGCTCACCGGTTTTGACCGCAGCGACGCCGCCAAGCAGATGCTCGCCGCCAGCGGCGTACCGTGCGTACACATGATGGAGCTGGGCGGCGAAGGCCAGGCCATGTCGGTAGGGTTTTCCCAACAGGAAGCGGGAAGGGCGGCGGCGCGCCATCTGCTCGAGCGCGGTTGCAAGCGCCCGGGCTTTATTGCCGCGCAACTTGACCCACGGGTGATGCAGCGCGCCGAAGGCTTTCGCCTGGCCCTGGCCGAAGCCGGCCTGGATGCCCACGGCCGCGAGCTGCTGGCACCACAACCCTCATCGATCGGCCTGGGCGGCGAGCTGTTTGCCCAGCTGCTGCAGCGCCATGCCGATGTCGATGGCATTTTCTTCTGTAACGACGACCTGGCCCAGGGGGCGATTCTTGAAGCCTTGCGCCAGGGCATCAAGGTGCCGCAGCAGGTGGCCATGGTCGGTTTCAACGACCTGCCGGCTTCGGCGCACATGGTTCCGCGCCTGACCTCGATCCGCACCCCGCGCGCGGCCATTGGCCGTTGCGCCGCGCAGGCGCTGTTGGGCCTGCTTGATGGCAAGCGCAGTCAGTTGCAGTGCCAGGATCTGGGCTTCGAACTGATGGTTCGCGAAAGCAGCTGAAACCGCCAGTCGGCGGGCGCTGCAAGGTGATGTCAGAGTGCTTGCACGGTGCCAATCGCCATCTATGCTCAGCAAATCCCGAGCATGGAGTGTTACAAAATGTTTGATTTGCATCGTAAGTCCGATCTGGCTGAAATCGAGCGTTGCACCCAGGCCCTGGGCCAGATGACTGCCAAGTTGGCGGCGGTCAGCCGCTCGATGGCGATGATCGAGTTCAGCCCCGACGGGATCATCCTCGACGCCAACGAAAACTTCTGCAAGACCATGGGCTACGGCGTTGAGGAGATCCGTGGCAAGCATCACCGCCTGTTCTGCGACGAAGCCTTCGGCAAAAGCGAGGAATACCGCCAGCTGTGGCGTGACCTGAACCGTGGCGAGCCGCGCAGCGGCACCTTCGCCCGGATCGACAAGCGCGGCCGCGAAGTCTGGCTCGAAGCCAGCTACATGCCGGTGCTTGGCGCCCAGCAGCAGGTCACCAGCGTCATCAAGGTCGCTTCCGATATCACTCAGCGGGTGCAGCACGAGCACGAGACCGAGAGCCTGATCAACGCCATCAGCCGCTCGATGGCAATGATCGAGTTCACCCCGGATGGCAAGGTCATCGACGCCAACCAGAACTTCCTCAATACCATGCACTACCGCCTCGACGAGGTGGTGGGCAAGCACCACAGCCTGTTCTGCCACAAAAGCGAAAGCGAGTCGGCGGCCTACAAGGCCTTCTGGGCCTCGCTCAACCGTGGCGAGTACCATTCCCACCGATTCGAGCGGGTCAACAAGCTCGGGCAGATGGTTTACCTCGAAGCCTCCTACAACCCGATCTTCGACACCCGCGGGCGCCTGTACAAGGTGGTCAAGTTCGCCAGCGACATCACCCGCCAGGTCAGCACCCAGCAGACCGCCGCCGAGTCGGCCCATGCCACTTCGGTGCAGAACGACGCCTGCGCGCGCAAAGGCTCGCAGGTGGTGCAGCAAACCGTGCAGGTGATCGAGGAAATCTCCCAGGACCTCAACGCCGCCGCGCGCAGTATCGATGCGGTGAGCAAACAGTCGGAACTGATCGGGCAGATCGTCCAGACCATCCGCAGCATCGCCGACCAGACCAACCTGCTGGCCCTCAACGCGGCCATCGAAGCGGCCCGCGCCGGCGAGCACGGCCGCGGTTTTGCGGTGGTCGCCGATGAGGTGCGTAACCTGGCGGCGCGCACCAGCAAGGCGACCCTGGAGATCGTCGAAGTGGTGCGCCAGAACCACGACCTGTCGTTGACTGCCGTGGCCAGCATGCAGTCGAGCCTGAGCCGCACGGGCCTTGGCGTGGAGCTGGCCAACGAAGCCGGTGAGGTGATTCTGGAAATCCAGCAGGGCTCGCAGCATGTGGTCGATGCGATCAGCCAGATCAACTCGACCTTGCAGTTGCACTGACGCGCTGATTGAGCTCGGTCTCGAGGGTCTGCAGGCTCAGTTCCAGGGCCCTGGCCAGGGCCTGCAGGTGCTCGATACCGGCGTCGCCGACACAGGCTTGCTCAAGCGCTTCGCAGCGCTGCACCACGCCCCGGGCCTTGAGCATCTTGGCGCCGCCCTTGATCCGGTGAGCCAGGCTGCGCAAGGCATCGCGGGTGGGCGTCGGGCCGAGGGCGCGCAGGGCCTTGAGGTCGTCGCCGTTGCTCTGGGCCAGTTCCCGTAGCAGGCGTTCGACCAGTTGCGGGTCGCCCAGGGTCAGGTACCTGAGGTTGTCGACCTCGAAGCCGCTGGCATGTGCTTCAAGGTTATCGCTTGCCACTACCGGCGCAGCCGGGCTGTCGATGCCGGTCAGGTGACGGCGCAGTTCATTGAGACCGATCGGCTTGAACAGGCAATCGTTCATGCCGCTGGCCAGGCAACGCTCGCGCTCTTCGGCCTGGGCGTTGGCGGTCAGGCCGAGGATCAGGCAGGGCTGGCGTTGCTGTTGCTGCTCCTCATTGCGCAGGCGCCGTGCCAGTTGATGGCCGTCCATGCCGGGCATATGGCAATCAGTGATGACTACCTCGAACTGCCCCTGCAGCCACAACCCCAGCGCCGCCTGGCCATCGCCGGCCTGGCTGACCTGATGGCCGAGCACGCTCAACTGGCGCTCAAGCAGCATCAGGTTGGCCGGGTAGTCGTCCACCACCAGGATGTTCAAGGCCTGCGTGGCTGGCGCTTGCTCGATCGGCGCCACCGGGGCGTGCACCACCGTCGCCAGCGCCAGTTGCAATTCGATATCGACGCGGGTGCCGCGGCCCGGGCTGCTGCTCAGGCTCAGGCGGCCGCCCATCAGCTCGCACAGGGTGCGGCTGATCACCAGGCCCAGGCCGGTGCCCTGGCGCGCGGGTTGCTCGCCCACCTGGGCGAAGTTGTGGAACAAGCGCGCCTGGTCTGCAGCGCTGATGCCGATGCCGCTGTCTTGCACGCTCAGCAGCACCCGGCGCAGTTGCCCGGGTTGCGCCGGGCCGTAGCGCAGGGTGACTTGCACCTGGCCCTGCTCGGTGAACTTCAGGGCATTGCCCAGCAGGTTCGACAGCACTTGCTTGAGCCGCAGCGGGTCGACCATGAGGCCTTCGTCGAGGGGCTGCAGGTCGGTGACCAAGGCCAGGCCCTTGAGCCGCGCATTGCCCTCGAACACGCGCACGGTGGCGGCGACCAGGGTAGTCAGGTCGGTCGCTTCGGCGTTCAGTTGCATGTGCCCGGACTCGATGCGGGCGATGTCGAGAATGTCGCCGATCAGCGCCAGCAGGCCATTGGCCGAGTCGAAGGCGACCTGCAGCGACGCACGGTCGGCGCGGCCCTGTTCGGCGTCCTTGACCGCAAGCTCGAGCAGGCCGATCACCGCGTTCATCGGCGTGCGGATTTCATGGCTCATGGTCGCCAGAAAGGTGCTTTTGGCGCGGCTGGCATCGTCGGCCTGGTCCTTGGCCAGGCGCAGCTCTTCGAGCAGGCGTTTGCTGAAGCCCAGCTCATGTTGCAATGCCTGCTGGGCTTCGCTGCGCTGGCGGATCAGGTTGCGCAGGTAGCGGTTCCAGAACACCACACAGGCGATCAGCAAGCCGGCGACGATAAGTATCTGCAAGATCAGCGAGCGGTAGTTGTACCAGGGGCTATCGCTGATCAGCGCGTTGGTGCGCCAGCGGTTGGTCAGTTGCGCCAGCTCGTCCGGCTCGATACTCAGCAGCGCCTTGTCGAGAATTGCATGCAGCACGCTCGCAGAGTGTGTGGTGGAGAAGGCACCGATCACCGGTTGGTCGCCGAACAATGAGGCAATGCGCAAGCGATCCTTGAACAGTCGGCTGATGAAGTAGGCGGCATTGACCTGCGAGCTGATGGCGGCATCGGCCTGGCCCTGGGCGACATGCTCCATCAATGACAGGGGGTTATCGACCTCGACCAGCCGGACTCCGGGGAAATTCGCCTGCAACAGTGGCTTTAACGGGTAGTCGCGGATGATCGCCAGGCGCTTGCCGTTCAGTTGTTCGATACCTTGCACGGCGTCAGGTTCGGCGCGAGTGACCAGTACCCGCGGGCTGAGCATGTATGGCCGGGTAAAGCGCAGGCGGGCCTCGCGCTGTTTGCTGGGGACCAGGGTACTGGCAATGTCGGCATCTCCCTGTTCAAGCAAGGCGATGGTTGCGGCACCAGGATCGGCTTCGATGAACTCGAACTTAAGGCCAGTACGCAAGCTGATTTGTTCCAGCACGTCGGCGCTGATGCCGCGCAGTTGCTGTTGGTCGTCATAAAAGGTCAACGGTGCGTAGTACTTGTTGAACACTACCCTGGCCACCGGATGCTGCTCGATCCACGCTTGCTCCTGAGGATTTAGCGGCAGGGCCCCGCGGTTGAGCAGCATGCTGGTGCTGCCACTGCTCCAGCGGCGCAGGATGTTCAGACGCTCGGTTTCACTGGTGACGGCCAGCGACTGGTTGAGCAAGCGCAGCAATCGGTCGTTGCCCAGGGCCAGGGCAAAGGCGAAGGTTTCGCGCTCGTGCCTGACGAAGTGCGAGATCTGCACACTTTCCTGAAAGCTCTTGCCGATCAGGTAGTCACTGCTGATGGCATCGCCGAGAAAGGCATCGGCCTGGCCCAGTGACACTGCCGACAAGCCGGCCATGGTCGAGGAGTACAGCTGCAGGCGGGCCTTGGGAAACAGGTGCTGGACCTCTTCGTCCGGCAGGTAGTGATCGACCATGGCCAGGCGCAGCCCGTCCAGCTCGTCATCGACGGCGCGGGTTTTGCCCTGGGGCGTGACGATCACCGGCAGGTCGTCGGCATAGGGTTGGCTGAGCACCAGTTGCGCATCGGCGGCTTCAAAGCCATTGGAACTGCCGAGCAGGTCGATGGCCCCGGTGTGCAGGGCAGTGATTGCCTGTTGACGGCTGTTGTAGCGGCGAACCTCTACGCGGATGCCCAGCAGCTCGCTGATCAGCCCGGCGTAGTCGGCGGTCAGGCCTTCGTATTCGTTCTGGCTGACGTTGATATCAAAAGGCGGGTAGTCCGGGCGCGAGGTCCCCAGGCGCAGCACGGCTTTTTCCTTCAGCCAGCGCCGGTCATCTGCTGACAGGGCCACGCCTTCGCCGCCGACCACCGAACGCGCCAGCAGTGTGCGCAGCTCGCCGGGCTCATCGGCCAGGCTGCTGTCGAGCAGCAACAGCGGCAGGCAGCCCAGCACCAGGGCCAGCAGAGCAGGGCGGATGTTCATGACGGGCTCAGATCACCTGGTTACGAGTGGCCAGAGCCATTAACTCGACGAAAGATCCTACCTGAAGTTTCTCCATGATCCGGCTTTTGTAGGTGCTGATGGTTTTCGGGCTCAGCAGCATACGTTCGCCGATCTCGTTGTTCGACAGCCCGGCCGCGAGCATGCGCAGCACTTCCATCTCGCGGTGCGACAGGCTGCCCAGGCGTTCTTCTTCAGAACCCAGCGGGCCACGGTTGGCCGACATGTCGGGGAAGGTCGAGTAGCCTTTGACCATGGCTTTCAAGGCGAATACCAGCGCTTCCAGGTCCTCGTCTTTGTGCACGAAGGCGGAGCTGCCGGCATCCAGGCAGCGACGGGCGAACAAACTGGCCGGTTGCCCGGTGAGGACCATGATTTTCGGGGTTTTTTCCAGCAGGTGCAGGCGCTTGATCACGCTCAGGCCATCGAGCCCGGGCAGGCCGATATCAAGGATGACCACATCGGGGCGCAGTTCGCGGGCCATCTGCACGGCAGCCACGCCGTCGCCGGTTTCGCCGACCACTTCGTAGCGTTCGCGCTCGAGCAGCATGCGCACCGCAAGGCGAATCGTGGGGTGATCATCGACGATCAGTACCGTAGGCATTGGCGCAACTCCTTGACGAAGAGGGTAGGCCGTTTCCTGAATCATTCAGGAAGACGAATCGGGCCGGAGCCGGCGAGTCGCCAACGATACGTCGAATCAGGTTGCAAGAGTATGGGAAGTATAGAGGCGTTGAAAATTGTGGTAGGAATTGTAGAAAATTCCTACGCACTTGAGTTGTGGCTTGTCGGGGTGAATGACTCGGCCTGAGACCTGCGAGGCCAGCTTCCACCCCCCACTCACTCCATCAGAACGACGTGGTAAACGAGGCGAAGTACGAACGGCCCGCTTCGTTATAGGTCAGTGCCCCGGCTTCATCGGAGTTGCCCTCGCGGTACAGGCGCTTGTCGAACAGGTTGTTGACGCCCACGCGCATGCTCAGGTTCTTGGTGAACTCGTAACCGCTGCTGATGCCGACAATGCCATAGGGATCGACGTCCTTCTGCACCTTCTTGTCCAGGGTTTCATTGGCCCGGGCGTTGTAGGTTGGCGCTTCCTGCTTGCCGTAGTAGGTGCCGTTGAGCTGGAACGACAGCTTGTCGGTGACATTCCAGTCCAGGGTCGAGTTGACCGTGTACTCGGGGATGATGCTCAGCGGCTCGCCGGTTTTCTTGTCCTTGGACTCGATCATGTAGGTGAAATTGGTGTTCCAGTCCAGCGCCGGGGTCAGCTCGACGAACAGGTTGCCCTCGACCCCTTGCACCACGGCTTTGCCGGTGTTTTCCCAGCGCAGGATGCGCCGGCCGTTGGGCAGGCGGAACAAGGTCTGGTTGCCGGCTTCGATCTTGTTCTTGTAGTCGTTACGGAAGTAGGTGGCGCTGGTGCGCCAGGTGCCTTTGTCGTAGGCCAGGCCCAGTTCCTTGTTGACGCTGGTTTCCGGGTCGAGGTTGGCGTTGCCCAGCAGGTAGCAGCCGCCGTTGTTGACTTCACCGGAGTTGCAGCCCGTACCGCGGCTGTACAGCAGGTAGTTGGGGTTGGCCTGGTACAGGTTGGGGGTCTTGTAGGCGCGGGCGATGCCGCCCTTGATGCTCAGGGCCTCGGTGATCTGGTGCGAGGCGTTCAGGCTCGGGCTCCAGTTGTCGCCGTAGTCTTCGTGGTGGTCCAGGCGCAGGCCGGGGGTGACGATGGTGTTTTCACCGACTTCGATGTTGTCCTCGGCGTACAGGGCAAAGCTGCGCGCGGTGGATTTGGTCTGGGTGCGGTCAAAGCCCGGCAGCTCGGCACCCGGGTCATAGCTTTGCGGGCGCAGCGAACCTGGGTCGTTGAGCGACTCGTAGAGGTACTCGCCGCCCAGGGTCAGCACCTGCTCCAGGCCCATGCTCAGCGGCAGGTTGATCTCGCCGGTGGCGCGGGTGTTGCGCAGGCGCGACTCGAAGCGCCCGGCACCGCCCGATGGCGCGCCTTCGCCCCAGCCGGCCAGGCCTTCGTTGAGACGCTCGTTGCGGGTCAGGTCGTAGGACAGCGAGGCGGTGGAGGTGCCCCAGTCGTAGTCGCCACGGTGGGTCAGGGCAAAGCTTGAGCGCTGCATGACGTTGGTTTCCTTGCCCACCTGGCTCTCGACGAACTCGCCGCCGGCGTTGAGCATGGTGTCGCCGGCAAAGATGTTGCCCTGGCGGCTGTAGCTGGACTCCAGGTCGACGGTGTTGGCCGGGTCGATCTTCCAGCTCAGCAGGCCGTTGATGTCCTTGTTGCGCACACCTTCGCGGCCGGCCATCAGCGATTCTTCATAGGCCTGGTGCGCCGAGTTGATCTTCATGTCGTCGGCGTCGGTCTTGTTCAGGTTGCCGTACACGCGAAAGATCAGGCTGTCGGTGAGCGGCCCGCTGAGGCTGAAGTTGACCCGCTTGCCGGTACCTTCGGAGTCGTCCTCGGGGAGCATGGTGTAGAGGGTCATCGAGCCGCGCAGGTCCTGGGTCGGGCGTTTGGTGATGATGTTGACCACACCGCCCATGGCACCCGAGCCGTAGCGCGCGGCGGCAGGGCCACGGAGGATCTCGATGCGTTCGACTTCTTCGGCCGGCACCCAGTTGGTTTCGCCGCGGGTGTCGCGGTCGCCGCTCCAGCCGTAGCGCACGGCGTTGCGCGAGGTCGACGGCTTGCCATCGATGAGGATCAGGGTGTTTTCCGGGCCCATGCCGCGCAGGTCGATCTGGCGGTTGTTGCCACGCGCGCCGCTGCTGCTGTTGCCGGTGAGGTTGACCCCCGGCTCGCGGCGGATGATGTCGGAAAGATCGTTGACCGGCGGACGCTTCTTGATGTCTTCAGCGGTGATGATCGACACGCCTGGCGCTTGCTTGAGCTCCTCTTCGGCGGTGCCCAGCACCCGGGTGTTCTCCAGCTCGATCGCCTGGCGGCTGCCGTCCACTGGCAGGTCGGTGGGCTGCACCTGGACGTCATCCGGTTGCAGCTCCAAGGGCGCTGCGGCCAGTGCCGTGGAACCCAGGGTGGCCAGCAAGGCAATGCTCAAGCGGCTGAGGTTGAAGCGCGACACCATGTCAGATCTCTCCTGAAACAAAGGGTGAACGGCCTGGACGGAAGGGCCGGGCCGTTCGGTAAGTCGAGAATGATAAGAATTACCATTCGCGTGTAAACCCTTAAGGAGAAAAATAAAATATTAACGAAGCAGGGCGGTAAAACCCTGCTACGGCGATTCCGACAGATTAATGGCAAAAGGCCTTTAGAACTGTAGGGATGCTGCCAGGCTTGAGGTGCGGCCGGGTGCTGGCATCATGCTTTGCGACATGGGGTCGAGGTAGTACTGGTCGGTAAAGTTGTAAACATTGAAACTGACCTTGAGTTCATCGCTGACCTGGTAGTCGGCAAAAAAATCATAGATGCGCGCTTCCAGGTAGTGCTGCTGTGGGGTGGTGGTGCCTACGTGCCAGCTTTTGTCCAGCACGTACATCGGCCCGCTGGTGTAGCGCATGCGTATGCCACTGGCCAGTTTCTGCTCGAAGGCCTTGGCCCCCAGCACCAGGTTGACGCTGTAGCGCGGCGGGTTCTGGGTGTTGGTGTAGGAACCCTGGAAACCGCCGGTGGTGCAGTCCGGCGTTTCGCTCTTGCCGCCGTCGCGCAGGGCCTGGGCAAAGGCGCGGTCGCAGGTTTCGGCCTTGATGTTGTAGACGTACGAGGCGTCGGCGAACCACCAGGCGCTGTCGTAGTGGCTTTGCAGCTCGATGCCCTGGGTGGTGAAGCTGTCGACGTTGCGGATCTTCAACTCGCCGTTGAAACCGGGGCGGCCCTTGGGGTTGTAACGGTAGTTGCGGGTGACCATGTCATCGATGGTGTTGTGAAAGTAGGCCAGCTTGAACCCGGCCTGGTCGTTGTTCAGCAGCAGGTTGCTGCCCTTGAACGATGCGCCGACCTCGAAGGTTTTCATCCGCTCCGGGCGCAAGTCGTAGTTCGGTTCTGCCGACCAACTGCCCAGAGTGGTCTCGAACAGCGACGGCATGCGCATGCCCTGGTTGTACAGGGCGTAAGCCATGACATTGGGGGTAAAGGCATAGCTGACGCTGTAGGCCGGGGCGAAGCCGTGGCCAGACAGTTCGGCATTGTCGGCGAAGCCGGCAAATTCGGCGTTCCACCATGGCTCGTCGGGGCCGGCCCCGGCCGGCGCGGCATACAGCGCCTGGCGGTTGCGGTCATAGATGCGGTAACCGCTGTAGCGCCCGCCAGCGGTGAACGTCAGCTGCGGGACCGGTTTGTATTCCAGGGCGGTGCTGAGGCTGTATTCGTGGCGATAGCCATTGCGTTCGATGCGGTTGTTTTCCAGGTCGTCCTGCCACGGCTTGCGGCTCGGGTCGATGGTTTCGTACTGGTACGAGGCGCCATAGGTCAGGGCGTAGTCGCCGCTGCCGGTCAGCAGGCGGCTGGTGTTGCTGATGTCAGTGCCGACCTTGAGGTTGCTCAGGTCGGACTTGAGCGATTGGCGGTAGTGCTCGCTTTGCTCGTCCTGATAGCCCTGGCCGCGTTGCGGCGCGGTAAAGCCGACGTTGTTGTACATGATGCTGCGCCCGAAGGTTGCCCAGGCATGGCCGTTGAGGTCGATGTAGCGGGCCAGGCTGTCGTCCTCGGGGCGCCATTTGAACTCGCTGGTGAGGGTGTGCAGCTTCATGTTGCCGGGCTTGAACTGGATCATCTGGTTGGCGCCGCTGTAGTCGTAGACCGGGTCGAGGGTCTCGCGCACAAAGCAGCCGGTGCTGTCCCACATATTGTCGCCGTCCGGCACCGGGGCCGCGATGGCCGAGCATTGCTGGTAATACTCGGGGGCGGCGCTCATCCAGAAGGCTTCGTCGTAGCGGTCGATGTCTTTTTTGAAGTCGCCCAGTGGCTGGGTCATCGACGGGCCTGAGCGGCCAATCTGCGAGGGCATGATTTCGCCAAAGCTCGAATCCATGTAGCGGTAGCCCAGGCCCAGCTCCAGGCCGTTGTCGCGGTACAGGGTGCCCTTGAGCATGAAGGATTTGTTGTGGGTGCTGGAGTTGAGCACCTCTTCGCCGGGCCAGTAGTTGCGTGCCACGGTGTTGGCATCGACCAGGGCGCCGCCACTGATTACCGAGGTGTCGTAGCGCGAATAACCGTGCTTGCCGGCAAAGTAGTTGTTGTTACGTCGCTCGGCGTAGGCGGCGACCACATCGAAGGCTTCGTCCTTGTGGGCGAAGGCCAGGCTGCGCGACCAGTCGTGCGCGTGCAGCAGGTCGTTGCGCTCGGTGCGTGGGCGCACCCGATAGTCGCTGGGGACGTCGGCGCTGCTGTTGTCCGCCAGCGAGCCGCGCAGGCGCCAGCCGGTGGTCTCGCCGGGCTTGAGGATGTCATCGACGGTCAGCGTCTGCATCTCGACCGAGCCGCCGATGGCGCCGGAAGCACCGGCGTCCAGGCTCGGGCCCTTGTTGACGGTGACGCTGCTGATCAGGTCCGGGTCGATGTAGGCGCGCTGTGCAGTGCCGGCGTAGCCGCGGTAAACATCCAGCGACTGCTGGCTGCCATCGACCTTGATCGGCACCCGGCCCTGGCCCTGGATGCCGCGGATGTTGACTTCGATGCCGCCGCCGTTGCGCCCGTCGGAGGTCTGCACGCCAGCGATGCCGGCGAGCAGGTCGGCATTGGAGCGACCGCGAAAACGCTCCAGTTGCTCCAGATTGCGGGTTTCCACCGAGCGCGGCACGCCGTAGTCCTTGAGCCCGTCGTCCTCGGCCTGGCCCTTGACCCGGGTGGCGCCGAGCTCCAGGGCATCACTGGCGTGCGCGGACTTTTCGATCAGCACCCGGCCGTCGTCACTGAAGTAGGCGCTCAGGCCGCTACCGGCCAGCAGTTTGCTCAAGGCCTGGGCCGGCGCGTAATGGCCCTGCAGGCCCAGCGACGGCTTGCCGGCGGTCAGGCGCGCATCCACCGACAGCAGCAGGCCGGCACTGGCGGCGAACTGGGTCAGGGCCTGGTCGAGGGTGCCAGCGGGAATCTGGTACAAGCGTTGTTCCTGGCGGGCAGCTTCGGCCTGGGCGGGCATGGCCAGGCTGCAGCAGGCGCTGCCGAGCAGGCCGGCGAGCAATCCGCTGCGGATTGCCAAGCTCAGGGGGGACGGGCAGGGGGGCGGCAGGTTCGGCATCCCGAAGACTCCTTTGAGAATGCGTATTGGTTAGCTTTGATGACTAACCCGAACGAGCGGCGCAAACCGACAACGGCTTGCGCAGTTATTTTTGCGAAAGTGCAAGCACGGGCGGTCAACGCGCAGTGACGGTCACCCAGTAGCGGCTCAGGTAGTGCACCCGGATCGGCAGGCTGTCTTGCATGGCGGCGAGGGTGCGCTCGCTGTCGGCGAGGGCAAATACGCCGGTGATTGGCAGTTCGGCGATGGCCGGCTCGCAGCGGATGACCCCGCGCCGATGGCGGCCCAGTTCCTCGAGAAAGCGCCCCAGCGGCTGGCGCTCGGCAATCAGCCGGCCGTGCTCCCAGGCAATGCTGTTGCTATCGGCCGGATGCTGTGGTCCGCAGCCCTGGCGGTTGAACCACAGGCCGTGGCCGGCCGTGAGCAACTGCTCGGTGCCCGCTCCGGGTTGAATCATCAAGGCGCCTTCGAACAGCTCGACGCGGCTGCCACCCCGCAGCTCGCGCACGGCAAAGCGGGTACCGAGGGCCTGTACTTCGCCGGCCAGGGTCTGGACCTTGAGCGGCCTTGGGTCTTTGCCGCTGGTCAGCAGCAGCTCGCCTTCGAGCAGGTGGATGCGCCGCTCTTGTGCGCTGAACTGGATGTTGACGCTGCTGCGGCTGTTGAGCAGCAACTGGCTGCCATCGGCCAGTTGCAGGCGGCGCACTTCGCCGGGGGCGCTGCGCTGGTCGGCCATTGCCTCGCGCCAGGGCAGATGGCGCTGCCCCAGGTAAGCGCTGCCGCCCAGCAGTAGCACGACGCACAGTTGGCGCAGCAGCGAACGCCGGCTCTGGCGCTCTTCGAGCACGCTGCGGGCGGTTTGCGCGGGCACGGCGGCGAGGGTCTGCTGCAGGGTTTGCAGGCGTTGCCAGGCGCGCCGGTGCTCGGCATCGGCCGCTTGCCAATCGGCAAACGCCAGGCGTTGCCCGGCATCCAGCGGGCCGTCCCAGTGCAGCATCAGCCAGTGGCTGGCCTGCTCGACAATCGCCGCGTCGATCGGTGCATCGTTTGCCGCGCTCATTCGCTGTAGAGCACCTGGTAGCAGGCCTGGATGGCGCGGATCATGTACTTTTGCACCGAGCTTACGGTGACCCCCAGGCGCTCGGCGATCTCGGCATAGCCCAGGCCTTCGAAGCGCGACAGCAAAAAGGCGCTGCGCACCTTGGCCGGCATGCTGTCGAGCATCTGGTCGATCTGTTGCAGGGTTTGCAGGATCATCGCGCGGGTCTCCAGCGACGGCGTTTGCGGTTCGCCCAGGTGGGCGATGCTGGCCAGGTACGCCTGCTCGATGTGTTGCCGGCGCCACTGGTCGATGACCAGGTTGCGCGCCAGTTGCACCAGGTAGCTGCGGCCCTCGTCGTGGCCGGGCAAACGGCCGCTGACCAGCAGGCGCAGGAAGGTGTCGTGGGCGATGTCGGCAGCGCGCTCACGGTCGCCCAGGCGCTTGCGCAGCCAGGCCTGCAGCCAGCCGTGGTGATCGCGATAGAGGCCATGGAGCTGTTGCTGGGGAGCGGGGGAGGTAGGGGGCACCCGGGGATCCTGAAACATGAAAGATGCAGTTGCGAATTGTTCGCATTATAAGGGCAAAAAAAGAACCGTGACCAGCCTGTCGGCGAGTCACGGTCAAGGGGGGAGAATCAGATTGCCGGCGATGGGGCGCGAAGCGGCCCCGAATTAATTACTGCTGCAACACCGTCGCCTGGTTACCCGCACCAAACTGCTGGATGGTCGCGGCCATGTTCGCGCCACTCTGGTCGACCATCGCCTGGTTGGCCGAGCCGCCCTGGGTCACGTAGGCGACGTTGACGCCGTCGGTCTGCTTGATGCTTGCCTGGTTGTTGTCGCCGTACAGCTGCCAGGTGTAGCTCTGGTTGCCGCTGCCCGATTGCTCGACCTTGACGCTGTTGCCGGCGCCGCTGCTGACGCCGGTGGCGTAGTTGGCGGTGCCGCGCTGGTCGGCGATCAGCAGGTTGTCGCTGCCGTTCTGTTCAAAATACAGCTCGTTGTTGTTGTCGACCTGGGCAAGTTCGGCGCTGTTGCCGCTGCCGTTCTGGTTCAGGCGGGCGAGCTGGGTGCTGCCGTCCTGGGTGAAGTTGGCACTGTTGCCGCTGCCGTTCTGGTTGACCTCGGCGCGCTGGGCGCTGCCGAACTGGCCGCCGAACTTGTCGCCCTTCCAGTTGCTGGCGAGGATCTTGTTGCCGGTGCCGGTGGAGCTCACCGTGAGCACGTGGTTGTCGCCATTCTGGTAGGTGTAGTGGACGTTGCCCTGGCCGTTCTGGAACACCGTGGTGGTCGACTGCTGCGATCCGAACTGGTCGGCATAGCTGGCGTTGAGGCTGCCGGCCTGGGTGATGCTGGCCACATTGCCCTCGCCGAAGCTCTGGTCGAGCACGCTTTCGTTGGTTTGCCCGTACTGGGTCACCGTGGCCTGGCTGCCCAGTTGGGTGTCTTGCCAGACTTCGCTGGAGTTGGCGCTGCCGGTCTGGCTGATGGTGACGCTGCCATCCTGGCCTTCGCGCTGATCGCCATAGGCCCAGTTGTCATCGCCGGCCTGGTAGATGCCGATCTGGCCATTGTTGTAGTTCAGGTGCTCGGCGGCGCTGTAGTTGCCGCTACCGGCCTGGATGCTCAGGGCATTGTTGCCGCCGCCTCCGTACTGCTGCTCGACAAAGGCGCGGTTGTTATCGCCGAATTGCAAGGTGGTGCCCTGGCTGCCGGCCTGGGTGTCCTGGTAGATGAACGAGAAGTTGCCGGTGCCTTGCTGGGTCTGCTGGGCGCTGTTCTCGACCCCCAGCGACTGGCTGGCGTGGGTGTTGTTCAGGGCCCCGGCGTTTTGCTGGTTGATCTGGCTGCCGAACTCGTACAACTGCTCGGCGTAGCCGGCGTTGTAGTCGCCGGCGCCGCTTTGCTGGATCTGGCTGTTGCCGCCGTCCTGCTTGGCGGCGTGGTTGTTGCCCAGGCCCAACTGGTTCTGGGTAGTGGTACTGAGCGGCGCAGCGGTCTGCTTGACCTCGGCGATGTTCTCGGTGCCGAACTGGTTCTGGGTCGACAGGCTGTCGTCGGCCATGGCCTGGCCGGCCACGGCCAGGACAATGGCGGCGCTTAAGGGAGCGAGCTTGAACATGGTGGTGCCTCCAGGTTTAACGGTATTGGTTGACCTGCACGCGCTGACCGTTGCCGGCCTGGATCACCGAGCTGGAAAGCCCGCTGCCGGCCTGCTCGATGCTGGCGCTGTTGCTGTTGCCGTATTGCTCGATCTGCGCGCGGTTGTTGCTGCCGCTCTGGCTGATCGAGGCGCTGTTGCCATAGCCCTGCTGGCTGATCGAGGCCATCAGGTCGTTGCCTTGTTGCAGGATGTACGCCTCCTGCGCGCCACCTTGCTGGACGATGCGCCCGAGCAGCGCCTGGCCGTCCTGGCCAATCGCTGCGCGGTTGCTCTGGCCGTTCTGCTCGACCAGTGCCTGCTGGCCACTTGAAGGCGCCAGTGGCTGCATCGACAGCTCGCCCAGGTCGCTGCCCATGGCCAGGTCAGCGTTGTCCATCAGGTCGTCGGCCAGGGCGCCCTGAGCGCTCAGGCTCAGGCACAGCAGCAAGGTGGTCAGGCGCGCCATGGTCGTTCTCCTGTGGTTACTGCACGGTGACCGGCACAGTGCGCACGGTGCCCAGGCTGGTGGTGACGGTTGCCGTCGGTGCCGGTGTGCTCGGCGCGACGCTGTTGGTGACGCTCAGCCGCCAGCGTCCGGTCAGCGGTACCGGGGTGGTGCCCAGGCTGACCAGGCCGGTCGGGGTGCTGACCTGCACGGTGACGGCGTTGAGCAGGATCGCCGAGGTGGTGCCGGAGATATCCCAGGTAAAGCGACCGCCAGCTCGCGCCGTGACCGTTGCGGCGGTGACGGTGAAGTTCTCTGCCGGTGGCCGTGGCGACACCTGCACCGTGACCGTGGCCGGTGCCGACAGGGCACCTGCGCTGTCGCGGGCGATGTAGGTGAAGGTGGTGCTGAACGCGGCCAGGATCACTGCCGGCGGGGTGTAGGTGACCTGGTTGTCGTCGGTGCTGACCGTGCCGCGGCCCAGCGCCGGCTGGGTAACGCTGGCGACCGTCAGTGGTACGTTGCCATCCGGGTCGCTGTCGTTGCCCAGCACGTTGATCGGCAAGGCCACGCCGAGGGTGCTGGCGGTGTCGTTGACAGCCAGCGGCGGCTGGTTGGCGGCGACATTGACAGTGACGTTAGTGACGGGTGATTTCAGCCCTTTGCTGTCCTGGGCACGGTAAGTGAAGGTGGCCACCAGCGGCGCATTGACCACTGCCGGTGGGGTGTAGGTGACGGCCGTGGTGCCGTTGAGCACCACCGTGCCCTGGCCGGTGGCCGGCTGGGTGAGGTCGCTGATGCTCAGCGGCACGTTTTCGTCAGGGTCGCTGTCGTTGGCCAGCAAGTTCAGGCTCAGCGGCACGCCAACGCGGGTGCTGCCGACGTCGGCCTGGGCCACTGGCGGCTGGTTGGCGGCGTCGACCGGGGCATTGCCGATGACCACCACCGGCTCGCTGTCGCTGCCGCCGGCGGCGGATTTCACCGTCACGATCGCAGGCGGCTGGCTCAGCTCGTTGACCGTCAGGGTCTGCAGGGTGCCGGACTTCGACAACCGCCCGTAACCCTGGGCGACCAGGTCGGGCACCTGCACTTCATCACTGGAGCTGGCCTCGATGCGCAGGCGCTTGTTGGCCCAGTCATAGCGGGCGGTGGTGACCTTGACTACGTCGCTGAGCTTGCTCGACAGCGCGGTGGGGCGGGTGGCGCCGGTCGGGTCGCTGGCGGTGACGACGATGACTGGCGGCGGTGCGGCGCTGCTCAGGTGCTGGGCGAAGAACAGGCCATTGTTGTCGGCCAGCAGGTTGAACTGGCAGGGCGAGGGCGGGGTGCCCGGCACCAGCGCAAGGGTCTCGCGCATGCACAGCGTGGCGTTGTTCGGCGCCTTGGCGAACACCTCGACGCGGGTGCCGTCCGAGGTGCGCCGGTAGCTGGCCCGCTGCAGTTCGGCAGGGGTTTGCTTGCGTGGGTCGAGGACCTTGCCGGAGACCGTGAACAGGTTGGTCTGGATGGTCCCGGCCGGGCCCTGGATGCGCACGAAGTTGGTGTTGTTGGGGCTGCCGGTGACCGCTTCGGTGATGTTCGGGTCGCCTACGTAGGTTTCGCTGGCGCCGGTGTCCGGGTTGATCTCGGTGTAGGGGCCGCCGACGCCGCGCAGGAACGGCCCGATCGCGCCGTTGAGCACGCCGCTGAAGTTGCCCGGGGCGCCGATGCCGATGTCGCGGGTAATGTTGATGGCGCGGCGCCCGGCGGTGGTGACGTTGACCGTCTCGACCCCGTACGGGTGGGTGATCACGTAAGTGCCGGTGCGCGGCACCGAGGCGCGGATACGGATACGGGCGAAGCTTTGCTGGTCGCCGTCCACCGGGTTTTCGGCGGCAAACGCCGCCTCAATGCCGGCGACATAGACTTCCAGCTCGTAACCGCTGTTGCCCACTTCAGGGATTTCGGTCTCGGCCAGAAACCAGAACATCTCCGGCGGCCAGTTATCGGGGAACACCAGCGGCAGGGCGTCGTCGTACACCCCAGGCTCCGGCAGCAAGGTACACATGTAGGCCGGCGGCACCGAAACCGCTACCCGCGAGCTTGCCGCCCGCGACTGGCACAGCTCCAGCGACAGGTTGCCGTGGTCCTGGTACCACATCGGGTAACGCCCGGTGGCCAGGGTGTAGGGGCCGGGATCGACCGCCTTGAGGCCGGCCCAGGCAGTGCCGGCCAGCGAGAGGGAAAGCCCGGCTGCGCAGAGCGCCAGGCGTGGCCAGTTGTTCATGCTGCCTCCTGCTACGGGACGTGGCGTAAGAGTGTTCATGGCACGAGCACCACTTCTTCGCTGTCGCTACCGCCGTTGGTGCTGGTCACCGTGACCTTGGCGGGCGGAATCGGCGACAGGCCGGTGGTGAGGGTCTTGACCGCGCCATTGCCGCTCAGGGTGCCGATCGTGGCGCCGTTGCCGGTGCGGGCGCTGAGCACTGGCGGGCTGGTTTCGTCGCTGGTGCTGGCGACCAGGGACAGTTGCCCGGAGGCCAGGCTGTACTCGGCGCGCTCGATCACCACCAGGTCGGTCAGCGCCAGGGTCAGGGTGGTCGGGGTACTGGTGGGGATCGCCAGGCTGTTGTCGGCGGTCACCTGCAGGTTCAGCGGCAGCGACGGGTTGAGCACCGACTGGGCGTACCAGGCGCCAGTGGTGTTGGCCTCGCTGAGGTTGAGGTTGGGGGGCTGGCTGACCAGGGTGGCGGTCGCCGGTGGCGGCGGGGCCTGTACGAACAGGTCCTGCTGGGCGCGCAGGTCGCCGTTTTCGCTGTGCCGCGAATAGGTGCTGCGCTGGGCGATCACCGGGGTCGGGCGGGCGACGGTGGAGAGCTTGCCCGAGACCGAGAACAGTTCGGTACGCAAATCCAGGCCGTTGGGGCCCTCGATGCGCACGAAGTTGGTGTTGAACGGGCTGCCGGTCACCGCTTCCTGCAGGTTCGGGTCGCCGATGAAGCGTTCGCTGGCGCCAGTGGCCGGGTTGGTTTCGCTGTAGGGGCCACCAGCACCGCGCAGGAACGGGCCGACATCGCCCTTGAGCGCGCCGGTGTAGGTTTTCGGCGCGCCGATGCCGATGTCGCGGGTCATGTTGATTGCCCGCCGCCCGGCCGCCGGTACATCGAACACTTCGACGCCGTAGGGGTGGGTGACGATGTAGGTGCCTGGCGTGGGCACGTCGACGCGGATACGCACCCGGGCAAAGCTGACCTGGTCACCGTCGACCACGTCTTCGGCAGCGAAGGCGGCCTCGATGGCGGTGCCGTAGGTCAGGTCGATGCCGCTGGCGGCGTCGGTGATGGCGGCATCGGCGGTGAACCAGAAGGTTTCGTCGGGGTAGTTGCTCGGGAAGCTGATCGGCCGGGTGTCGTCGAACACCCCGGGGGCGGGGTTGAGCACGCACATGTATGACGGCGCCCCGGGTGCGCCGGGCACCCGCGAACTGACCGCCTTGGACAGGCACAGGTCGAGCACCCGGCCATGGGTGTCCTGGTACCAGGCAGCAAAGCCGCCGGTAGCGGGCAGGTAAGGGCCGGGGTCTACTTCGAACAGGGCGGCCTGGGCCGGTGCCTGGATAATGCTCGCCAGGATCAGCAGAGCCAGTGGGTGGGGCGTTGGACGGTGCATGAGTCTTCCCTCTTGCAATCGGGCCCATGGACTTGGGTCGTCTGCACAGGCATCGGCAACATCCGTACCAATTTATTCTCAAGACCCTGCAGGCCTTGCTGCGCAAGGCCTGGCGTGCGGTTACAGGGTGTCGGCAGAGCCACTCGACTCGGGTCGCTGGCCCCAGGGTTGGGGGCAAGTGGGGCAAGCGGGCGGGGGAATTGCGCGGGCTGGGCTATAACCTAAGGAGCGTTCATTCGGGAGTCAGTGATGAGCAGCCAGCCACGCCTCGATTCGTCGTCCCTGCAGCTCGCAAGCCCGGCCCCGGCCGCCGCGCGCAAGCCGTTCAACCTGCTGCGCTGGTACGCCTTCGTCAGCCTGGCGATCATCTTTTCAGTGGCCGTGGGCCTGGGCTTGATCTCCAGCCGCTTCGTGATCAACGAAAGCGTCGAGCGCGACGCCTTGCTCACCGCCCAGTTCATCCAGGCCATCGCCCTGGCCGAAGTGCGCCACGTGTCGATCCCCAACGTGCGGACCATGGGCGAATTGCTCGACCCGCGCCTGGACCAGGCCTTCCCGGATGTCGACCCCGAGGCCCGGCGCAGTGCCCGGGGCGAGTTCCTCGACCATATCGCCCACCTGCCCGACGTGTTGCTGGCCAATATCTACGCCCCGGACCGCATGGTCATCTGGTCGAGCAACCCGGCGCTGGTGGGCAAGATGATCGACGCCGATGACGACCTTGACCATGCCTTCGACCAGAAGATGCGCGTCTCGGCCAGCTACCACGACGTCGACCAGGGGCGCAGCGAGCAGAAGTTCATTACCCCGCCCGAGCAGTTGTTCATCGAGAACTACATCCCGCTGTTCGATGCCGAGGGCGGCAACGTCACCGCCATGGTCGAGATCTACAAGGAGCCCCGCGACCTGATTTTGCGTATCGAACGCGGCCTGTTGCTGATCTGGCTGGCCACGGCGATCGGCGCGGGGCTTGTGTACATCGGCCTGTACGGCATCATGCGCCGCGCCGCCCGGCAGTTAGCGGTGCAGCAAAAGCGCCTGATCAACAACGAAACCTATGTGGCCCTGGGCGAGATGTCGTCGGCGGTAGCCCACAGCCTGCGCAACCCCCTGGCGAGCATTCGCTCCAGCGCCGAACTGGCCCAGGAGATCGAAGAGGGGCCGGCGCAGAAGAACATCGGCGACATCATCAGCCAGGTCGACCGCATGTCCCACTGGGTGCGCGAGCTGTTGCAGTCGCTGCGGCCCTTGAACGATACCCCGGAGCCGGTAGACCTGCTGCGGGTGCTGCAGGACAGCCTGCAAGGCTTTGCCCCGCAACTGCTGCGCCAGGGCGTGCGCCTGCAGATGGGCGAGTTGCCCCAGGCCCTGGTGTTGTGCCAGCCGGTACTGCTCGGGCAGATCTTCAACAGCCTGATCGCCAACGCCCTGGAGGCCATGCCCGAAGGCGGTGAACTGCGTGTCGAGCGGCGCCGGCAAACGCGCCAGGGCCTGACCCTGCAGTTGTGCGACAGCGGCAAGGGCATGACCGAGGAGCAGCAACGCATGGCCTTCAAGCCGTTCTTCAGCACCAAGCAAGGCGGACTGGGGGTTGGCCTGGTGCTGGTGCGGCGGATCATGGAGCGCTTTGGCGGAACGGTGAAGCTCAGTAGCGAGGAGGGGCAGGGTACGTGTGTGTTGCTGACGTTCAGGGTGGTGAAGAACTATCGGATAGAGAGCTTTAATTAATCATCATAAGTATCTGAATTTAAACATATTATTATTTTGATTGGATGCTGGTGGAACCGACTTTACCGGCTCACACAGGGAAAATACCCAAGACTGGGATGTTGTTCAAACAATAATCTTCTTAAATTGCATTAGATAAAACTAATAAACTATTGATAAATAACGAAATCTGAGCCTGTGTTGGGCCGAATGCCAAGCCTTGCTGGCCTTTCTCGAGCAGGAGGCCGAACGCCAACAGCCATAAAGGCAAAATACTATCACTGGCGCCGTGGCCATTAGTTTTGATGTGCCACGCCGGTGTGCACGCTGGGCTATAAGTTCTAAGAAAAGAAGCATCCACGGCAGGACCAGACCCGATGCAGATGCTCAACGGAAAACTGGCCGATGAGGGCCTCGACAGCCAGGCAGCCGACCGACCCTTGCGCCAGTTCAACCTGTTGCGCTGGTTCTCGTTGGTCAGCCTGTTGATCATCGCTTCGGTGGCAGGCGGGCTGGGCTATGTCTCGACCCGCTTCGTGGTCACCGACAGCGTCGAGCGCGATGCCATGCTCACCGCCCAGTTCATCCAGGCCATGGCCCAGGCTGAAGTGCGCCATTCGCGCATTCCGCCGGGCACCACCATGGGCGAGCTGCTCGACCCGCGCCTGGACCAGCACCACCCGGGGGTCAGCCCGACCCTGGCCGAGTCCACCCGGGTGGAGTTTCTAGACCATGTCGAACACCTGCCCGACACCTTGCTGGCCAACGTCTATGCCCTGGACCGGACCATCGTCTGGTCGACCAACCCGCAGCTGATCGGGGAGAAAATCGTCGGCGACGACGACCTGGATGAATCGTTCGCCTCGAAAGTGCCGGTCTCGGCCAGCTACCACAAGGCCAATGAAGACCGCGATGAACAAAAGTTCCAGCGCGCGCCGCAGTACCTGTTCATCGAGAACTACATCCCGATGTTCGACAGCGACGGGCAAAAGGTGCTGTCGATGGTCGAGGTGTACAAGGAACCCCAGGACCTGGTGCGGCGCATCCAGCGCGGGTATGTGCTGATCTGGGCCTCGACCCTGGTCGGCGGGGCGCTGATCTACTTCGGCCTGTTCTGGATCGTGCGCCGCGCCGCGAGCATGCTGCAGACCCAGCAAACCCAGCTGGTGGCCAGCGAAACCTTCGTCGCCCTTGGCGAAATGTCCTCGGCGGTGGCCCACAGCCTGCGCAACCCGCTGGCCAATATCCGCTCCAGCGCCGAACTTGCCCAGGACATCGCCAGTGCCCCGGCGCAGAAGAACATTGGCGACATCATCAGCCAGGTCGACCGCATGTCGCGCTGGGTGCGCGACTTGCTGGTGTCGCTGCGCCCGGTCAACGACGATGCCGAAGCGGTCGAGCTGGTGGCGGCGATCGACGACACCCGCCATGCCTTTGCCCAGCAACTGGAGCGGCACAAGGTCCAGGTGCAAATCGACACGCCCGAAACGGCCTGGGTGATCAGCCAGCCGGTGCTGCTGACGCAGATTCTCAACAGTCTGTTCGCCAATGCCCTTGAAGCCATGCCCAGCGGCGGGCGCCTGAGCGTGGTGGTGCAGGCGCTGGAAGACGGCAAACAGCTGCAACTGACCTTGAGCGACACCGGCAAGGGCATGACCCAGCAGCAGGAGCGGATGGTCTTCAAGCCGTTTTTTACGACCAAACAGGGCGGCCTCGGGGTCGGCCTGGTACTGGTCAAGCGGATCATGGAACGTTTTGGTGGCTCGGTGAGCCTGGCCAGCCGCGAAGAGGAAGGAACCCGCGTGTGCCTGATCTTCAATATTGCAGCGGGAGGGGACCATGGAGCAGAGCATCCTGGTGGTTGAGGACGATCAAATCCTCGCCGAGAACATCCAGACCTACCTTGAGCGCAAAGGCTTTGAGGTCACGGTTTGTCACAGCGCCGAAGAGGCCCTGGAGCAGCTGCCGCGCTGTCAGCCCGATGCGGTGCTGACCGACAACTCGCTGCCGGGCATGAACGGCCACGAGCTGCTCAAGGCCCTGGCCCAGCGCGCGCCGGAGCTCAAGGTGATCATGATGACCGGCTACGGCAACGTCGAAGACGCCGTGCTGGCGATGAAGGAGGGCGCCTTCCACTACCTGACCAAACCGGTGGTGCTGGCCGAGCTCAAACTGATGCTGGAGAAGGCCCTGGCTACCGAGCGCATGGAGCGCACCCTGTCGTTCTACCAGGAACGCGAGGCGCAAAAATCAGGTGGCCAGGCGCTGATAGGCGAATCACCGGCCATGCTCGGCCTCAAGCACACCATCCGCCAACTGCTCGATGCCGAGCGGCGCATGGCCAGCGGCGACCTGCCGCCGGTGCTGGTAGAAGGCGAAACCGGTACCGGCAAGGAGCTGGTAGCCCGCGCCCTGCATTTTGACGGAGTGCGCAGCAAGGGGCCGTTTATCGAGTTCAACTGCGCATCGATCCCGGCCAACCTGCTGGAGGCTGAACTGTTCGGCCATGAGAAGGGCGCGTTTACCGATGCCAAGGATCGCCGGGTGGGCCTGGTCGAGGCGGCCGACGGCGGCACCTTGTTCCTCGACGAGATTGGCGAAATGGACCTGCTGCTGCAGGCCAAGTTGCTCAAGCTACTGGAAGACCGCACCATTCGCCGGATTGGCGCGGTGAAGGAGCGCAAGGTCGACTTGCGCATCATCAGCGCCACCAACTGCAACCTGGAGCAGATGGTCCAGCAGGGCAAGTTTCGCCGTGACCTGTTCTTCCGCCTGCGCATTATCTCGATCAAGGTGCCCAGGCTGTATGCCCGGGGTGAAGACATCCTGCTGCTGGCCCGGCATTTTCTTGCCCTGCATGGCAAACGCTATGGCAAGCCCAACCTGCGCTTTTGCGACGAGGCCGAGGAGTTGATGCTCAACTACAGCTGGCCGGGCAACGTGCGCGAGTTGCGCAACATGCTTGAACAGACGGTATTGCTGGCGCCCCAGGACCTGATCGCCCCGCACCAGCTCAACGTGTGCATGAGCCTGGTCGACGAGCCGCTGGAAATGCCGGCGCCTGCCGTGCATGAAGCGTTCGGCAATGCTGAGGCCATGGCCTCGGCGAGCTTGCCGGAAGTGGAGCGCGACATGGTGCGCAAGATGCTCGACCGCACCGACTGGAACGTCACCAAATCGGCGCGGCTGCTGGGCCTGAGCCGGGACATGTTGCGCTACCGGATCGAAAAGCTCGGCCTGACCCGGCCGGACAAGCGCCAGTGGTAGCCTTGGGGCTGCTGCGCAGCCCTTCGCCGGCAACGCCGGCTCCCACAGGGTTGTGCATGCTCCGATTCCCCCAGAGGTCTAGAGCCAGATGGCATCCCAATGCGGGTAGTCACCTATGCGAGACACCAACCCCGCCCTCAGAGGATTGGCAACGATATAGCGCGCCACCGCCTGAATATCTTCTTCCCGGCGCAACGCCCGGTCATGGAAACCTTGTTGCCACAAGCGCCCCGTGCGCCGGCTGGTCTTGTTGATCAGGCAGGTACTGCGAGATTTGACCCGCCGTACCAAGGATGCAAGGGTTCCCTGCTGCAGCTCGATCAACCAGTGCAGATGATCGGGCATGATCACCCAGGCCAAGGATTTCGCCAGGGCTTGATGCTGTGCATATTGCAGCTGTTCAACCATCAGCCGAGCCAGGTGAAAATCAGTGAAAACCGGTTGGCGGTTTTCAGTGATGCTGGTCAGCACGTACAAACCGCCAGGTGTCGATACTCGCCCACGTCTGAGGCGATGGGAGGCTGGACTGTCCATGTGGGGTCTCCTGAAGATGAACTTTCAGGCTAGCCCGATCATTGCTTTCGGATATCAGGACAGTTAAACCTGATGTGTCTGAAGCATGCACAACCCTGTGGGAGCCGGCGTTGCCGGCGATGGCCGCGCAGCGGCCTAATAACCGCCAGCGCCGCCTTCACTTGCACCACCATTCTCCGAGCCGCTGCCGTCTTTCTTCGGCTCGCGCCGGCTGCCATCGGTCTCGCTACCACCCTGGCGCCCGGCGTCATTGCCCTGGGTGCGCGGGTCGGTGCCTTTGTGCAGTGGGGTGCCGATGGGGTCGGTGCCGGTGTTGATGCCTGGCAACGGTGTGGTCGGGGTGGTGTCCGGGTTGGGGTTGGTCGGGCCGGTGCCGGCGGCAACCGCCTGGGTGCCGAGCAATGCGGCAAACAATAAGGCAGCGAGGGCGCTACGGGTCATGGTCAAACTCCTTTTCAGGGCAGGTGCCAGAGGTTAGGCCCAGCCGCGAAGGGAAGGTGCGACGCACGCGACCAACGGCGCTACTCGCGCCCGCGCATGAAAAAACCTGCCACGTACTTGCGAAAGGTGTCCAGGCTCTTGAAGTCGGCATAGCGCTTGAAGGCCTCGCCCTCCGGCTCCGGCCCCAGTGGTTGCTCGGTCAGCGACACCGACAGCACCCGATCCTGGTCGGAGCTGAGCACCAGCGCGTCCATGCCCTGGCCACCGAGCACCGGCCGGCGCATGATCACCTTGACGCCCTTGCTGGCCATCCAGTCGATCAGCGAGATGAGCATTTTCAGCGGCTCGCGCTCTTCATCGCGGTACACCGCAAACAGCTGCCCGCGCGACAGCACCGGCACGCTGGCGACATGGATCAGCTCATAGAAATGACTGCCTGCACTGGCCGGCGAGTAGATCGCCAGGGCCAGCAACGGCCCCGGGGTCTTGCTGCCGCCCCAGAGCAGGTGATGGCCCTGAAAGTCGAAGCCGTCCTCGCTGCGCTCGTTGAACACCTTGCGCGCCTTGATCTGGCTGACGCAGTCGAGCAGCAAGCCATGCCGGCGATGGGTGCCAAAGGCCGTGGACTCGCGCAAGCGCGCCTTGAGCATCATCATGTGCTTCATGTCCAGGCGGGTTTCCAGGTAGTTGCTGGCCGGCACCCGTTCGATCAGCGGATAACGGCTGGCCACCCCGCGCAACTCGGCAAACTGCCCGGTGAGGTCTTTTTTCAGGTGAGTGGCGTAGACGTTCAGGCCACTGGCCTCGATCAGGGTCAGCAGCAACGACAGCAATCGATGCTGTTCGCGTTTGTCGCCAGTACCTGCGGATTCGCTGCTGGCTTCACTGGCGCGCTTGAAGTCGCCAATCAGCCGCAGCGGCGCATCGGGCGCCAGCCACGCGGCCGGTGGTTCATCAGTGTCGCTGTCGCGGCTGGCGCTTTCACGCTCGTCCTTGATGAACGCACAGTCTGGCGCGTGCTCGGCGGTGCCCGGGTTGTTCTTGAGGAACAGGGTGCCGGTGTTGCCGTTGAGGTTGACGTTGAGCACCGGCATCGCCTTGGGCTGGCAATCACAGGCCAGCCAATGGCCGGCAGCGCGCACCTTGATCAGCAACTGGTTGGCCTGCAGCAAGCGCGGGCCTTCGAGGTTGCCCTGGGCAAACCCACGCAACAGCTCGTCTTCAGCAGGGGTAAGGGTGCGCACCAGCGCGGCGTTTTTTTCGATGATTCGCATGGACAATCCTGGCCTGCCTTCCTGTGCCTGCCACCTTAATGCAAAGCCCGGCTGGCGAACATGCCCGCCAGCCGAACCTGGCCCTACTGGCCGCCAAACAGCTTGGCGGCGCGCTCGCGGATCTCTTCCACGCTCAGGTCTTCCTTGTGGGTGGAGACGAACCAGAGGTTGCCGAACGGGTCTTTCAGGGTGCCGCTACGGTCGCCGTAGAACTGGTCTTTGACCTCGGTAACCTGGCTGGCACCGGCGGCGAGGGCCTGGGCATAGGTGGCATCGGCGTCCTCGACATACAGGTGCAGGCCAACGGCCGTGCCATTGAGCGACTGGCTGCTGACCAGCCCGCCGGACTGATCGCACGGGTCGGCAAGCATCAGCGAGGAATCGCCGATTTTCAGCTCGGCATGGCCGACGCGCCCGTCGGGGCCGTCGAGGCGGAACATCTCGAGCGCGCCGAAGGCCTTCTTGTAGAACTCGATGGCCTTGGCGGCATCCTTGATGCCCAGGTAGGGGGTAATGCTGTGCTGTCCTTCGGGGATTGGTTTGACTGCCATTTTATTGATCCTCCTTTAAGGCGCCGCAGGGTGAATGGCGCGAAACTGTATATTTATACAGTTTCGGCGATTGGGCAAATCAAAAGTCGCGGCGCTGGACGAGCGGCAGTCAGAAAATGTAATCGGTGGTCAGGAAGCTCGACTCGCGGTTACGGATGATGTCGCTGATCAACTGCTTGTTGCTGTCCTGGAACTTGGTCGCCACCAGCGTACGGATCGAGAACACCCGCAGGGCGTCGTGTACCGAGAGGGTGCCCTCGGCCGAGTTCTTGCGCCCGTTGAACGGATAGGTGTCGGGGCCGCGCTGGCACTGGGCGTTGAGGTTGATGCGCCCGACCTGGTTGGCGAAGGTATCGACCAGCCTGCCGACCTCGGCCGAGTCAGTACCAAAGATGCTCAGTTGCTGGCCGAAATCGGAATCGAGCACGTAGTCGATCACCGTCTGCAGGTCGCGATAAGGCACCACCGGCACCACCGGGCCGAATTGCTCCTCCTGGTACACGCGCATCTGCGCATTCACCGGGTATAGCAGGGCGGGGTAGAAGAACGAGCCACGGCTGGCGCCACCGCCTTCGTTGATGACACTGGCGCCTTTGTCGATGGCATCGGCCACCAGGCCATTGAGGTAATCGATCTTGCCGGCCTCAGGCAGCGGCGTCAGGGCCACGCCCGGCTCCCAGGGCATGCCTGGCTTGAGCGCGGCCAGCTTGCGCTGGAATTTATCGAGGAATTCATCGACCACGTCTTCATGGACGAAGAGGATTTTCAGCGCCGTGCAGCGCTGGCCGTTGAACGACAGCGCGCCGGTGACCGCCTCGTTCACCGCGTTGTCCAGGTCAACCTCGGGCAGCACGATGCCCGGGTTCTTGGCATCCAGGCCCAGGGCTGCGCGCAGCCGATGCGGGCGCGGGTGGAGTTTTTTCAGGTCGCTGGCGGCCTTGTTGGTGCCGATGAAGGCGAACACGTCGATCTTGCCGCTGGCCATCAGCGCGCTGACGGTCTCGCGGCCACGGCCGTAGATAACGTTGATGACCCCGGCCGGGAAACTGTCGCGGAAGGCCTCAAGCAGCGGACGGATCAACAGCACGCCGAACTTGGCCGGCTTGAACACCACGGTGTTGCCCATGATCAGCGCCGGGATCAGGGTGGTGAAGGTTTCGTTCAGCGGGTAGTTGTAGGGGCCCATGCACAAAGCCACGCCCAGCGGCGCGCGGCGGATCTGGCCGAGGGTGTCCTGCTCCAGTTCGAAGCGGCTGGAGCGGCGGTCCAGCTCTTTGAGGGCGCCGATGGTGTCGACGATGTAGTCGCAGGTGCGGTCGAACTCTTTTTCCGAGTCCTTGAGGTTCTTGCCGATTTCCCACATCAGCAGCTTGACCACCGCCGCGCGCTGTTCGCGCATCTTGGCCAGGAAGGTTTCGACATGCTGGATACGCTCGGCCACGCGCATGTTGGGCCAGGCGCCGCGG
This sequence comes from Pseudomonas sp. B21-009, assembly GCF_024749345.1. Lineage (NCBI taxonomy): Bacteria > Pseudomonadati > Pseudomonadota > Gammaproteobacteria > Pseudomonadales > Pseudomonadaceae > Pseudomonas > Pseudomonas sp. B21-009. The sequence continues at coordinate 2,649,426 of NZ_CP087199.1, forward strand.
CCCTTGTCGTAGGCCTGCACGGCGGCGTCCAGGGCGGTGAGGGCGGTGTCGGCGTCCAGCAGTGGCGTGTTGCCGAGGATCACCTGGCGTTCTTCATTGCCCTCCTTGAGCCACACCGGGCTGCGCACCGTGGCCAGCGGCCCGTCCCATTGCTGCAACTGGCCGTTGACCAGGTACTCGCGTTGCACCAGCGGCTCACCCAGGCGGTACGCCTCAGGGATCTCGTTGGCGGTGGGAAACAGCGAATCGAGCAGACGGTCCATGGGCGCAGCACCTCTTTTTCTGTAATGGGTGAAACGTTTCAGTTTGAGCATAACGCCAGCGCGCTAAAAAAAGCCAGCCTGGCTAAACAATGCGCCGCCGGCGCCGATAAAGCAGTAATGCGATGCGAACTACGGACCTATGAGCACAAGAATCCTCGCCCTTGATGACAATCCGGTCCTGTCGAAGAACCTGCGCACCACCCTCAATCGCCTGCTGCCCGTAGGTTTTGCCCTGATCGGCATCGGCCTGTCGGTGGTGCTCGGGCGCCTGGACGTGCAGCGCCAGGAAGCCGAGGTGATCGCCAATGCCAGCGCGCGCCTGTCGGGCGTGCGCGCCAGCATCGAGGCGCAGTTGCGCTCGGCGTTCGGCGAGACCGAGGGCATTGCCCAACTGCTGAGTGCCGATGGCGAAATCAGCCCCGAGCATTTTCACGACATGGCCCGCCAGGCCATCGCCTCGGTGCCGCACATCCGCCATGTTTCCCTGGCGCCCAACGATGTGATCGCCGACGTCTACCCGCTCAATGGCAATCAGGGCGTGCTGGGCATGGACTACCGCCGGCTGCCCGACCAGTACCCGCTGCTGCAGCGTGCCCGCGACAACTACAGCCCGGTGCTGGCAGGCCCGGTGCAGTTGCTGCAGGGCGGGCGCGGGCTGATCTACCGGCGCCCGGTGTTCCTCAAGGGCCACAAGGGCGTCAACCTGTACTGGGGCAATGTCTCGATTGTTGCCGATATCGACCGCTTGCTCAGCACCGCCGGGCTCGATCTGGACCCGGGCTTCGAGCTGGCCCTGCGCGGCGCCGACGGCCAGGGCCCGGCGGGCGCGGTGATCTGGGGCGACCCGCAGTTGTTCGAACAGCACCCGGTGACGGTCAATGTCGATGTGCCCGGCGGGCTCTGGCAACTGGCGGCCAGCCCCCTGGGCGGCTGGCCGTCGATGAGCCTGTTCGCCTCGCCGCTGTTTTTGTTTGCCCTGACCTGCACCGGGCTGTTCAGCGTGTTCGTCGCCCAGCTCAACCGCAGCAATCACCTGATCAACCTGCGCAACCTGGAACTCAAGCAGTCCCAGGCGCAACTGGAGCGCCTGGCGCATTTCGATGCCATTACCGGGCTGCCCAACCGCCTGCGCTTTCAGCAGCAGTTGCTCGAAGCCATCAGCCAGGGCCAGCGCCTGGCTGTGCTGGTGCTCGACATCGACGGCTTCAAGCAGATCAACGACAGCCTCGGCCACGCCATGGGCGACCTGTTGCTGCAGCAGGCCACGGCGCGCTTCATGCAGATCATCGAGCCTGAGGATTGCCTGTGCCGCCTGGGTGGCGACGAATTTGCCTTTGTTCTCAAAGGGCCGGATGACCGTTGCATCGAGCGTATCCAGGCCCTGCTGCAAACCCTGCAATTGCCGTTTGACCTCAAGGGCAACGCCGCGCTGGTGACCGGCAGCATCGGCCTGGCCTGGTGCCCGGAACATGGGCAGAGCGCCGACCGCCTGCTGCGCCACGCCGACACCGCGATGTACGCGGCCAAGGAGAGCGGGCGTAATGCCTACCGCCTGTACCAGCCGGAAATGACCCAGCGCCTGCAGCAGCGCCTGGACCTGGAGCACAACCTGCGCCGGGCGCTCAAGCACAATGAATTCGAGCTCTGGTACCAGCCCAAGATCGACCTGTTCAGCGGCCGCGTCGAAGGCGCCGAGGCGCTGCTGCGCTGGCGTGACCCCGAGCACGGCCTGGTGTCGCCGGCGCAGTTCATCCCGCTGGCCGAGCGCACCGGGCTGATCATCCCCCTGGGCGAGAAAGTGCTGGATCTTGCCTGCGCGCAGATCGCCGCCTGGCGCGCCGCCGACCGCCTGCCGGGGCCGGTGGCAATCAACGTCGCGGCCCTGCAGATCGAGCGCAGCGACTATGTCGCCAGCCTCAGGCGCAGCCTCAAACGTTATGACCTGGCACCGACCCTGCTGGAAGTCGAGATCACCGAAAGCCTGCTGATGGAAAGCCAGCAGCACGCCTGCGCGGTGCTTGCGCAGTTGCAGGAACTGGGCGTGACCACTGCAGTGGACGACTTCGGCACCGGATATTCGTCGCTGGCGTACCTGAAGATGCTGCCGATCGACCACCTGAAGATCGACCGCGCTTTCATCAAGGAGTTGCCCGAAGACGATGATGGCGCCGCCATTACCCGGGCGATCATCGACCTGGGCCACGCCCTGGGCTTCAAGATCACCGCCGAAGGCATCGAAACCGCCGAGCAGTACGCGTTTTTGCGCAATGCCGGGTGTGATCAGGGCCAGGGCTTCTGGATGGGCCGGCCGATGCCGGTGGCCGAGTTTGATAGCTGGCTGGCCGCGCGTACGGCCAACCAGCATGGCAGTTACTCCACGTTGAGCAATTCGTGATAAACGAGCTGTGTCAATTCCCTGAGCAACTGGTGTTCCTCGGCTTGATGGTTTTGCCGTACCAGTTGTTCGGTCACTGAGCGCTCATCGGGGTTGGCGATTTCTTGCTGGACGGCCTGCAAGCGTTGATTCAATTCGTCGTCCAACTCATCAAAGCGCTCGTCAAAGCGCAATCGCAAGTAGGTAACCCAGTCCCGGTTAAGGTACTGGTGCTGTTCATTACGGCGCAACACCGCCTCGACTCCGGCGTCGCTGTCGGGGGTGAGTGTCAGCAATTGTTGGTGCAACTGCTCGACCCAGTCGGCGGGCAGTTGTTGCAAGGTCAGCTGGATCGAGTCGGTCACCAGTGCCTCCGCCGGCAGTGGCGTTTGCGCAATGATCATCGCCGGGTCTTCGGCCAGTTGCCGCAAGGTCCAGTAATACAGCGCCTCGAGACGCAGGGCACGCGGCGCGAATTGTGCGTCCTCCGGCGGTGTTTGTTGCTCGACATGCGCCTGGATGGCTTGGCGCCAGGTGCGCCGCTGCATGACCTGCAGCAGGTTGCGGCCGAGTTGCCGGGGGTCGTTGCCATTGAGGGCGAGGACGCCATCGACCATGTCTTCCAACAGTAGAATGCGTGCGCCACCGGCATACTGGGCGAGCCACTCATCGACAGGCGGCTGTGTTTCGACCACCTCCAGAATCCGCCACAGGCGCCTGCGCGTGGTGGCCGGCGCCAGCAGGTAGCTGAAGCTGTCATAGAGCTCGCGCAGGCGCCGGACGAAACTCAGGCGTTGCGGTACCTGCAGGCGCTCCCACAGTAGCAGTTGATCGTCCGACGCCTGAAAAAGCAGATCGCTGTAGGCATCTTGAGACACCAGTAGATCGACCCGGTTATCGGCGAAGTAGCGTTGGATCTGCAACGCTGTCTCTTGCGTAAAAGGGTTGCGCTCCAGCTGCAACGCATGGCCGACCGCCCGGGGTGGGTCGAAGTGCTCTGGCAGGTGCGTCAATAGGTTATCCGACAGGTCGATCAGAGTCGGGGCCTGCAAGTTTTCCAGGCCGCGCGGCAGTTGCGTCAGGCCACAGCCGGTCAGCGAGAGGTGACGCAAATAGAGATGACCGCTGAAGTCAGGAGCGGTGGTTATCGGGTTGCCTTCCAGAAACAGGTGCTGCAGGCGCGGATAGGTTGCCAGCCGGGCCTGGTTGCTGGCTGTCCAGGCCAACTGGTTATCACCCAGGTCGAGCGATACCAGCTGTTCACCCAGGCCTTGGGGGATTTCGCTGAGTAGGCTACTGCGCAATGACAGGTTGCGCAGCTGTGGAAAGTGATTGGCGAACCCTGCGGGCAGTTGGCCCAGCGGGTTGAAGTTGAGTGACAGCAGTTGAACGTGAGCGAAGATACCCGGCTCGAGTTGCGCCAGGCCGGCAAGGTCTTCGCCAGCCAGGTCCAGCTCGTCCAGGTACAGGGCAAACAGCGGTTGCCCCTGGGCCGTGGGTGATAAATGCATGCGCTGCCAGGCTTCGATCAGGTTGGGTATCGCCTCCTGGCGCCGCGGGTTGTCGATGGCCCACCTCTGCAGATCGATGCGCAGGCGTTGCAACTGCATTTCAAGCCGTTGCAACGCGGCGATGGGTTCGACGTTGGCGGCGCGCCAGCCATCGATTGCTGCCCGTATCTGCGCTAGGCTGCTTCGCGGATACAGCGCCCGATAGCGTGCCACCAGCGAGGTGCTCGGCGACGTTGGCCCGTAACTCATCGGCGTCCCGCCGCGCAAACCGATGGAGTCCGACCAGCCTGGCTCGTAGGACCACAACCATTGAGAAAGCTGGTCGCGGTTGGCCTGTGTCAGGTCCAGGATACGCCTGCCAAGCTGGTCGCCGTCGCTGGCCTGTAGTGCCAGGGGCTGGCGATCGGCGTCGGGCAGGGCATCGAGGATCGCCTGGTAGCGATTAGTACTTGATTCCGCCAGCGGCAGGCCGGCCCGGTAGGCGCGCCAGTCGTGGCCATCCCAGCGCTCGGCTATGACCAGCACCCGGCGCTCGCTGGCCTGCTTGGGGCCGACCTGTGCAATCAGCGGGCCGTCCGGATTACCCCGACGCAGTTCAAGGCGCAGTGAGTCCGGCCAGCCTGGCAAGCGCTTGAGGCAGGCGAACACCAGGCGCTCGCAGTCGTCGTTGGCCAGGCGGGGCTGGTACAGGCCTTCAAGGGCCCGCGGCAAGGCCAGTTGTAAGGTGCTGACCCCGGCCGGTGGGCCGGCGTAGTGCCCGGCGAAGGTGTCATCGAACCTGATGTCGCCAAGGCGATCGACCTCTGCTTCGCTGGTGTTTGCCGCCTGTAAGCGCTCAAGGCAGTCGAGGAGCAACTCAGGGGGCTGCTCGTGTTGCACATGCACACGGCGCAGGGTGTCTTCGCTGACGCCGCTGATCCACGCCGCCTGGCTCAGTTGCTGGTCGCTGTAGGCCTCGACCGGGTGCCCCAGGCGCCGCAGCAAGGTGGCCCGCGACCATTGCAGTGGCCGTTCGTGCACGTGCCGCCAGGCACCCCGGTTGTTGTGCAGCAGGGGCGGCTGGAATGCTGCGGGGTCGCGGGGGTTGACGATTCGCCATTGCCGGGTGGCCGTGTCCAGGCGTTGTTCGAACATTTCGCCGTCGAGGCGAATATAGTGCCTGCCGTCGAGCACATACTGGCCCAGGGAGTTGGGCTGCAATCCGTCAGGCAATTGCATGGCGCTGCGATAGCTGGCCAATGTCGGCTGCCACAGGCGCTGGCTGCCATCGGCACGTTGCACGCTGATCAACGACTCCATCAACTCGCCATTGACCAGCTTGCCGGCCACACCACCCGCTGCCGCCAGGCCTCCGGCGACTGCCACGTTAAGAGCGATTGACTGCAGGTGTGCCAGGGCGGTGTCGACGTCACCCTCTTGCCAGGCCTCGACACCCTCGAAGGCGCTGTACAGCATCTGCGCGGCGAACACGCCCATCATCACCTGGCCCAGGCCCGGGACAAAGAATGCCGCCAGGTTGAGAAAGTTCAGCCCCAGGTCTTCCAGGCCCTGCAGCAGCGCCTGGCGGGCCTGTTCGTCGACATCGGCGGTAGGCACCGCCAGGGTCCGGGCTTCGTTGCGCAGGCGGCGCAGCTGGGCGCTTTGTAGGTAATTGAACAGTTCGCCTTCGATCAGTTGGCGCTTGAGGTGCAGCTTGGCAAAACCGGGCAGCGGCCAGTCGGCATCGGCCGCCGCCTTGGCAGCCAGGTTCTGCCTGAGCACGCTGGCAAAGTGCGCGCGTTGTTCAAGGGGTACGAAGCGCATGAACAGCGCGCGAAACTGCGCCTGGCACAGCTTGCCCTTGAGATCATGGTGCAGCGCCTGCAACGAGGGATACTGCTGCACGGCGGGCGTGGTGCCCGGCAGGTACAGTAACACCGGGCCGACAGACTTCAGCCGGTTGCGATCGAGCACGCTCTGGCGCGGCGAAAAGATCGACAGCGGGTTGAACAGCGCCAGCGGCGTGGACAGTTGCTCCGACACCTGAGCGATACGTTCAGCCTCGGATTCGGCGGGGGCTAGCATCCAGGCATCGTGCAGATCGATGCCGAACAGGCTCAGCGACCAGCAGCGCACGGGCCGGCTACCGATTTTCACGGCTGTTCGGCCGGCGAGCAGGTCGTTGAGGGCGCTCATGCCGTTATCACCCAGGCGTTTTTGTCCATGGGCAAGGTGCAGGTCCAGGCGCAGTTGGTCCTTGTGTACCTGCTCGAAGGCGTCGCGCACCTGCCTGGCTTGGTCGCCATACACCAGCAGCCCGTCGAGATGATCCTGATAGCGCCGGCCGAGGTCGAGCCTGCGACACTCGGCGGCAAACGCCGTGGCACTGATCGCCAGGGCCTGGCCTTGGGCGTCGCGAATGGCGCTGGGTGGGTCGAAGTAAATACCGCTGAAGTTGTGCAGCGCGTATTGCAGCAGGCTGGCAGTCAATCCGGTAACGTCCCGCCCCGTCAGCAAGCCACCAATGTTCGTGCTGACGGGCGTCAGGGTGCAACGGCTGACATCTACCTCCAGGCCAAAGGCATCTTTCAGGCGTGCGGTGAGCAGGGGCTGAGTGAAGGCCATGACGCCTTGCAAAGGCTTGAGCAAGGCGTGCAGGGCGTTGCGCGAGCGACGTAACTGCAGTTGATACTGCCTTGCCTGGGGACTGAGTAGCGCGTCGGCGCCTGTTGTAAGCAGGCTCTGGCGCAGGTGCTGCCAGTTTTCCTGGCTGGCATGCAAGGCCCAGCCGGGCAATTGCTGGCTGAGGAAGGCGTGGTGCGGGTTGCTGGAAGGCATGCGGAAGGCTCCTGTGGCATGAAGCCGTCAGCAAGCTCCCGAACGCCTGTCAGCGGGTGGTAATTATTACTCTTCGTGGGGTTCGACCTCGATATTGCGGGTCAGGCGCCGCACCAGGGCATCGAGGCGCTGCAAAAACTGCTGCTCGAGGTCTTGGCGATAGACCTGCAGGTGCTGCGGATCTTCAATCATCCCCTCGGCCAGTTCCAGGGTGCGTGCGTACTGGCTTTCCAGCTCGATGAACTGCGCGGCAAAGCGTTGGCGCAGCAGGGCGGCCCAATCGGCATGAACGAAAAGTCGCGTGCCCTGGTAGCGTTGCAAAATCGCGTTCAGGCCCGCCTCGGTGCCCGGGTTGAGCTGTTCAATGTGCTCGCGCAACGGTTCCAGCCAGCCGCCCGGTTGTTGCTGCAGATAGGGTTCGATCAACTCGGTGGACAGCGGCTCGCCAGCCAGGGGCGTAGGCGCCATGACCAGGGTCGGGTCCTCGCCCAGTTGTTGCAAGAACCAAAAGAAAAACGCTTGCTGAATCGGCTCGCGGTTCACCGCTGCTGCGGCATCACCCAGAATCAACGCCGTACTGGTTTGTTCGGCGGCGCTCTGCACCGCCTGCAAACGCACGCGCTCAAGCACCTGGCGCAGCAGCCGTTCGGCCCGTAAGGCCGGGTTCGGCGCCGCCAGGGCGAAGGCGCTTTGCGCCTGGGGCTCGAGAACCAGCAGGTTGCGGGCGATCTCAGGCACCATCAGCGTCTGGTTGGCCGGGGCGTGTTCGAGCCAGCCCATTACCCGCCACCAGCGCCGCAAGGTGGCGTGGGGGGCGGTCTGGTAGTCCAGGCGGCCATACAACCCGCGCAGGTGGCGCACGAACGGGCGCGGGGCGTGCACCTGCAGGCGCTGCCACAGTGCCCGTTGCTCGGGGGTGGCGGTGAACAACAGGCCGTCATAGTTGACGTCGGCGACCATCAGGTCGACCTGGTGGGCCGTAAAGTACTGCTCGATGCGCTCCAGGGTCACCGCGTCGAAGGGGTTGTTCTCCAGGCGCAGGGCCCGCGCGATGGGCTCGGGCAGCACGAAACCGACCGGCAGGCGCTGCAGCAGGTTATCGCTGAGGTCGATCAACTGCGCCTGTTGCAAACCTGGCAGGCCGGGTGGCAGCGCGCTGATTTGCGTGTGCGACAAGTCGAGCATGCGCAGCCGCGTCAGGGCGCTGAGGTCTGGCGGTGTCTCCAGGGGGTTGGCCGACAGTTGCAACTCTTCCAGGTTGCGGTATTGCTGCAGGGCGGCCTGATCGTCGGGGGTCCAGATCAGGGCACTGTCCGACAGGTCCATGACCCGCAGTTGCGCGCCTAGGCTACTGGGCACGCTGCTCAGCTGGGTGCTGCTCAATGACAGGCGCTGCAGGTTGGGGAAGTGCCGGCTGAAGGCCCTTGGCAGCTCGTCCAGCGGGTTGTCGTCCAGCGACAGTTCGCGCACATGGGCGAACGACGCCTGGATGGCCGGGAAACTGCGCAGGTCGTCGGTGTTCAGCCCGGTTTCGTCCATGTTCAGCTGGAACACCCGCGAGCCATCGGGCAATTGCCGATAGCGCTCCTGCTGCCAGACGCTGAGCAGCTCGTCGCGCAGGGTCTGGCGCGCCTCGTTGGCGGCGGACCAGTGCGCCAGGTCGCGCTGCAGGCCGGTGAACTGTTGCTCCAGGCGGCCGAGCTGCTCGGCGGCATTGAGGTTGACCCCGGCCCAGCTGTCCAGCGCCCTTTGCGCCTGGGCGTCGGTCAGTGCCGGATACAGCCTGCGGTAGCGCGCCACCAGCGAGGCGAGGGCATGGCTGCCCTGTGGGTAGCCACGGCCACTGCCGCCGCGCAAGCCGCCGGTTTCAGGCCAGGCAAAGCGCCGGTACGACCACAGCCATTGGCTGAGCTGGTCGCGGTGCTGCAAGGCCAGGCTGCGCACCTTGGTCATTAATGCAGTGCTGTCGGGCACGGCCAGTGCCTCACGGGCGTCGCTGTCCAGGCTGTTGAACGCTGCCTCGAACAGGTCATCGACCGATGGCTCGGGCGGCGCCTGGTAACCGTCCAGGGTCTTTACTACCACCGTGCACCGGGGCGCCGAGCGCAGGCCAATCCGTTCCAGCAGCGGACCATCAACAGCGCCGCCGCGCAGCTCCAGGGACAGGTCTTCAGGCCAACCGGGCAGGCGCTGCACACAGGCCAGCAGCAGGCGATCACTGTCGGCACTGGCCAGCACCGGGCTGTACAAGCCTTGCAGGGCGCGAACCAGTGGCAGTTCGCTGCTCGCCGCTGCAGGCGGCTGCGCCGTGTAGCTCTGCGCGAACCGCGCGCGGCTGCCGGCCCGGCGCGCGGCCTGCAGGCGGGCCAGGGTGTCGGCGAGCAGCGGCGGCGGTGGTGCGTTGCCCACCAGCGCCTGGCGCAGTTGCGCCTCGGACGTGCCGCTGAGCTCCAGCACCGCCAGCAGCTCGGCATCGCCCAAGCCCTCGCTGAGCGGCCCGAGGCGGCGCAGCAGTTGCCCGGCCGACCAGTTCAGCGGCCGTTCGTGAACCGAGCGCCAGGCGCCATGGCCGTTGTGAACCAGCTCCGGCTGATAAGCGCCGGGGTCATCGGGGTGGACCAGGCGCCACTGGCCCTGCGCGGTGTCAAAGCGTTGCTCGTGCAGGTGACCGTCGATCCGCACGTAGGTCTTGTCGCCTTGCAGGTACTGGCCCAGGTCATTGCCACTCAGGTCAGCGGGCAGCTCGACGGCGCTGCGGTAAGGGGCCAAGTCTGGCTGCCACAAACGCACCCGGCCATCGGCCAGGCGCACCTCGGCCAGCTTCGATAACTGCGCCGCCGCCTTGCCGGCCACGGCCAGGCCGCCGATAAAGGCCACGTTCAACGCCACCGATTCCATATGTTCCATGGCCGCATCGATATCGCCGATCTGCCAGGCCTGCACGCCCTCGACCACTTCCTCGACCAGTTGATAGGCGACCACGGCCATCATCACCTCACCCAGGCCGGGGACAAAGAACGCCGCGGCATTGAGAAAATTCAGCGCGCTGCTTTCCCAGAACGCCTTGATTTGCGCATGCCGCGCGGCATCGGCATCGGCGCTCGGCACCGCCAGCAAACGGGCATCGTCCAGGGCCTGTTGCAGGTGCTGCTCGAACAGCGAGCGAAAGTGTGGGTTCGCCAGCGTGCGGGTGGTCAGGTGCAGGTCGGCACCGGTTTGCAGGGGCCAGTCCTCATCCGCCTTGGCGTCGCCGCCATCGAGGTTGCGCTTGAGCACGCTGAAAAAATGCGCCTGTTGCGCGGTGCTGACAAAGCGGGCGAAGAACTGCCGGAAGTCAGCCTTGCACAAGCGCGCTTGCAAGGCCGCCGTGCACTCGGCCAGCGATGCATATTCAACCAGCTCGCCGTCTGGCGCGGCGGGTAGCCACAGCACTACGGGTTGATCATCACCCAGGCCTTGCGGGTGAAACAGCAGCACCTCGCGCAGGGCGACGGCGAACAGGCTGGGTTGCTGCACCGGCATCAGTTGGGCGCTGCCGTCCAGCAGGGCCAGCAAGCGCTCCTGGGTTTCGCCGCGAATATCCAGGCGCAAACGCGCCAACTGCACGGCGGCGCGCAAACGGTCCTGGGTGGCGGTCATCCACAGCTGGGCGACGAAGGGCGCACGGTACTGGCTAAGCAGATGCGCCTGATAGCGCTGGCCCAGGTCCAGGGCCCGGCAGGCGGCGGCGAAGGCAGCCGGGGCAATCGCCAGCCGGGTTTGCGCAGCGTCGCGCAGATGGCTCGGCGACAAAAACGCCTGATTGGCATAAAAGTTATGCAGCGCCGCCTGCACCAGGCAGATCGGTGCCTTGGCCACCGCCTTGGGCGGCTGGCGCGGGGAAAACAGCACCTCTTCGTAGTCCACCCACTGCACCTGGCGCACCTCAAGTCGCAGGCCAAAGTCCGCCTGCAAGCGCTCGGCCAGCAGCGGTTCGGCAAAGCCGGTCAGGCTCTGCAAGCCGCGCAGCTTGCCCGCCAGCGCCGCCGTAGAAGTCCGGCTGCAGGCCTGAGCGACAAGCACCGCCTCGCGCAGGTCGGGCGCGGCGTTGGCGAACCAGTCGGCCTCAAGGCCGGCGTGGCCCTGGGGCGGTTGCTGGGCGTGACGCAGGCGTTGCCAGTGCTCGGCGCTGGTGTGTCGGGTCCAGGTGGGGAGGTTTTGCTCGATGATGCTGTGGTGGGGGATGTGGCGGGTGGGTGGGGTCATGGGGGTGGTCCTGTGGGGGTGAAGGCCGACAGGAGACGATGGCGGGATTGGGGGAGGGTGGTAGTTATTGCTGACCGCGCTGGTCAGTGAAGGGTCGAGACTTCCAGTGCTGGCTGGCGTCGTCGCCAGAGGTGGCCGTCTGTTTTATGGCAGCTGTTCGTGGGAGTGCCTCGGCCCTGCCGGGTTTCCGAGTGTTCCGGTCCCAAATACACTCGGAGTTGACCATGAAAAAGCCTGTTCCCGATCCGCCCGCTGGTGCATGCGTTGCTGTATTTGCCTTGTGCCAGTTCGACCATTGCTGAAGCTGTGCAGTACAGCAGCGAGGCGGGGAAGGGCTTTGTGTGGTCGACGCAACTATAGCCTACTCGGGCGAGCAATCAACGACAGCGTTGACGTAGAAAAGTGCCCTGCTTCGCGCCGTCTGCCGGGCCCTCTTTACATCTGGTTGCATGATAAAACTATCATTTTTGTCAGTAGCGAAGGGGCGAAAGGGGGGGCAATCTATTTTGGCGACATCGATGGAAACTGCTGTATTCCCGAACAGGTTTAGGAGTTAGTAGAATGCCCTTCTTTCAATGGATCGTAATTCCTGACAGCCCCCGCCAACCCGAGCTGCCCAAGCCCACCGACCCGACCGACCCGACCAAACCAACGGACCCAACCAAGCCAACTGAACCGTTGACCCCTGAAGGGTGGTTTAAAGACCCCGCGTCCGGGCACACCTACAACGAATTCTGGTTTGGTAAATGGTTTATCAATTGTGAGAAACCACCTTACAAAGGGGGCTGCACCGCACACAGCGATACAGGGACCGGAACCGATCCCGAAATTGATCCTGATACCGGAGCGCCGATTGATACCGGTCCGCGCAAGGGAACGGGTACAGGTATTAAACTAGCGTCTAGCAGCCTGTTGGCTGGGCATTATCGTGATGATCTTGCTGGCGCAACATTAATCATTCCATCTGAATCAATTGATGACGAAGCCGGTACTTTTTTTGGAACTGTAGAAACGGCCAGCCGCGTATACCAAATAACGGGAAACTTTCATTACAAAGATCCGGCCGGTAGCGAGTGTGCAATTGCATTCATCGGGCTGAATCCTGCCCACGGCTATATTGTCGGTGCGATGGCCGGGCGCGACCGGCAATTCCAGTCGTTATCAGGGATCGTCGCGCTGTCGGATATTGTAGGTGGACTGATTAGTGTTGGCGGTACCACGGAAAGCCCCTGGGTCAAAGTAACCTGAGACGGTTCCAGCGTCTCAAGCTTAAAAACAAAGTTCATTGCTTGTTTAATTGCCGGTAGTCCTGGGTCTGGTTAGCCAGAGCCAGGCGTGTGGCTGCAAACTAGTTCGTAACTATCAATAAAGTTGTGTCGAATGTGAGGAAGCGGTCATGAGTAGTTCTACACTTTGGCTCCGCGGTACAGTGTTTGATCACAAACAAGTCATTGGCGATGACGGGTTTCACTATGATCTGGTCTATCCATACTTCCTTCATAGTGGAGACTATCTGAAGCGTCTGTTGAGTCATGAGTTTGCCTTGCAGTACCGTAAACATGAAACGCCCGAGCCACTGGAGACATTAAGTTCTCCGGCAGCGATGGTCAGCTTTTTCAATGATACGTTTGCCAGCGACTTCAAGGACTTCGACGCTGCCCAGGCAGCAGAGCCACTGTTCGGCGCCGCGCTCCTCGATTTCTACTTGAAGAACGATATCAACCGAATCCAGCAAACCTACCCGCAGCCGATGGTCAATACCAATGAGATGGCCAGGCGCCTGGCAGTGTTGAAGAAAAACCCGCAGGCCGTGATCAGAGCGTACGACGACCGCTTCGAAAACATGCGTAACAGTACTTTCAACTGTGCCTTTGATCCCCGCGAATCCAGCTTCGGTTACTCGTGCTCTGGATCATCAGTCATTTTTCATCCTGTAGAAACCAACCAGGATATCCTAGCCGATGATGTCTGGCTGTTGCCCGGTGTGTTCTATCGCGGCGCCTACATGCCAGTGCTTGAAGGCGTTGAAGTGTGGTTGGCCTCCTTCACCAGCGACATGTCACGGGTCGAGATTGGTACAACCTTTGCGGCCGGTAGTGAGTTCAAGGTGCGTTACCACTTTATTGTCGACACCCGTAAGAATACGGGCAAGACGTTGCACAACTTCCTGCGTGCGTTTGCGACTATTTTCGGTGGCACCGGAGCGGCATTGAGCGTGACAGCCGGGGGCAAAGACATTGTCGATGACGATAGCCTGATCCCTAGCATCCCCGGCACCCAGACCAGTAACTTCAGTTGGGTCCGCGGCACCGTTCATGACCACAAGCAAGTCACGGATATACAAGGCCAGCAGCATCCCTTAATTTATCCAGAGTTTACCCGACACTTCGACTTGTTCTTGCGGGACTACCTGCGCGGTGAACTTCCCGCCACCTTCAATGAGCCCGTTCCAGCGGATCAGGCAGAGCCACCATTGGGTAATGATGCGGCGTTGATCGCCTACTTCAATGAAACGTTCGCAACCGATTACTCGATTGAAACCTACAAAGATGCCCAGTTCGGCCCTCAGGCCCTTATTTCGCGTTTTGACCCACAAAAAGACAGCGAACTGCGGCCCCGTTCACCCCTGAGCGATGCGTTGTTCAACAATCGCCTGGAGAACTTCCGACGCAAACCGCGCAGCGTACTGGAGGCATTTGATAAGCGCTTCGCCAACCTGGTGGTGGGGCAGCACTACGCTGCATTGAACGCGGCCGATTCAACATTGGGATTTGGTAGTGCCGGTGACGCGATTTTCAAGTTATCTAACCAAGGTGCGGAACAAAAGGCCGATTGTGTGTGGCTAGTGCCCGGGTTAGCTGATGAATATACCGAGTTTCCGGCGCTCGACGGAGTTCATACCTGGTGGGTGATGTTAAGTGCAGACAAAAAAACTGCCAGAGTCGGTGTACAGCCAAAGTCAATGGAGGCCGGCTGGACGTTCCATAAAATTGTAGTCGATACCGAGCGAAACAGCGGCAAATTAGTCCATCAACTAATCCAAGGGCTGGCAGGTACAAAAGAGGTAGAAGTTTACCGCGAGGGTGAATTGATGCTGGACGACGACCAGCCGGTTGGTGAGTACCAGCGACCAATGGGTTCCGCCTGGATGCGAGGGACAATCGACAGCTATAAAGAAGTGCATAGCGACAATCGGAAAGACTACCGGCTCGCCCAACCCGAGTTTCTGAACAGCTCAGAATTCCTCTACGCCATGCTGTCCAGGGGTGATTATCCTGACTTTCCGGGGTTGCAAGGTGAAACCGGGGGGGATCGATATTTTCAGGATGATCAGGCAGTTGCACAATTTATTCAAAGTCATTACGGATACCCTATCGAAGATCAGCAGTTGCATAAACCTATTCAAGGGAATAGCGAGTGGGCGGATTATTTCAACAAAGATTCCGAAGCCTTAGATCACCTGCGCTCTGAACTTGATCCGGTCTTGTATGATCGACTGTTGTTCCTCTTGCAAACCAATCCAGACATGGTGTTTAACGCCTATGACAGCAGGTTTGCCAATCTCCGGGTGGGCCGGGATTTGGCGTCGCTTGACCCGGCGGACTCTACATTGAGGTATTCCTGTGCCGGCGCCGTAGTATTTCAATTACAAAATCCACCCGCCAGCACACTCAGTCGATCGGCAACGAGTCGCGCTGAGGTCCGCAGCGGCGATGTGAGTGCAACCAATATCCACCTCGTGCCAGGGTTGTTTGATGAGAGTAAAACAGCTCCTGCATTGTCAGGTATTGAAGTTTGGACAGTGTCCATAAGTGCTGACAAAACGATCGCTCAGGTGGGCGTGGGCGCGTTGGGCGGTACGGATACATTCAAGATTATTGTCGATACTACGAGAAATACGGCGGAGTCTATTTATAAGCTCATTCAGGGCAAGGTTAAAGAAGTAACGCAAGTGCATTTGCATGGTAGTGAGCTGAACAATGACGCGTCGATAGTCACACCTGCTGCAAACGCGTCGCCAGGGAATGTGTCTGCTAACTATGCTGGTGTCATGAATAGAGTGATTCATATCGACGAGCGTACAGGGCAGGGCGCTCTCCGGCTGTCGTTAGCGAGCCTTTTGATGCACGGCCGAGAGCCCGTGTATGATGTGTGCCTGACCAGTGATTTAATTGAGCCAGTTTTAAACTTCATGCCGCATGGCACTTGGCACATTTCAGGCACTCATCAACATTTTAAGTTTGAGTTGAGGGGCGTGCCTTTGCCAGGTGCAGTACCACTGGATTTGGATATCGAAATGGATGGTACTGGGCTCGCGCGCGGTGCGGGGCTGGTAGTGGACGCGCTTGCGTTTGTCAAAGCCAAACGGGATTTGGCGGCGCTACTCGATAAACAAGATACCTTAACTGAGGCGGAACTTGATAAATTAACGCAGGCTGAACGTGATGAGCTGTCAAAAAAGGGTTCATTCAAATCGCACGAAACTGAAGACAGGTGTGTAGCGTTAATCGCCAAGAATGGTGTTGCCCATGTCTTTGAGTGCTCGGGAGGCGGAGAGTCCGGGACGGACTCCAAAGTGTTCCTGAAATCATTGGTTTTTCCCTCCGGGCGCTCGCTAGAGTTCACCTGGGAAGATCGGAAATCCCAACCGAGGCTAGTGGGCGTTAAGGAGGGGGCAACGGACTTGTTGGTAGCAACGTGGGCTGCCGACAAAGCCGGAGTGCATAGAATAAAGAGCCTGGTGGTATTTCCCAATACCGATGAGCAATTCACTGGGTCCATTACCTATGAAGAAAACGCAATAATCGTCAGCTTCAAGGGTGCGGGGATTGATGCGGATGAACTCGAGTATCAGATAGATACTTTAAATAAAAGAATAAATCGTGTTGATGCCAAAGCACACTACGATATATTGCACACATTCGACAGGACGGTACGCATTGACGCTGAGTTGATCGCATACAACGAGCTTGAACAGGTAAAAAGCTACGCCATGAAACCGGCGAGTAATTGGGTGGGTACCGCGGGTGGTGGGTATGAACCACTGGTGGCAAATTATAATTATGCTGGCGATAGAGTGACGGTGGTGTACACGTTGGGCAACACCAAACCCAACGAAATTGAGCGGCGGATCTACGAGTTCAATGCTAGTGGTATCAAAGCCATTACTTCGATTGCCAATGGACAGACAACCACCGAGACGCGGGAAGTTGCTATCGATAAGGCACTCATGACGGCAACAGTCACCACGTCCATCAAAGCCGGTGCCGCGGAAGCTGAAACAACGTTGCAGAAGTATGATGCACGAGGCAACCTGATATTTCTTCAGGAGGGCGATCAGGTCAGCGAGTGGACCTATTTTAATGACTACGATCAATACACCGTTAGTTTAACGCCGGAGCGCGTAAGTACTGCAAATGTGGGGAACTGGCCTGCCACCTGGGCGCCAGTGTTAGCGGATTACGCTAATCCTATCGGCTGGGGCTTCTTGATTTTTGGCGACAGCGGCCTGACCTGGCACACGGTGACACACACGAAGGTTAGTACTGCACCTACGGGTAGTAACTATGCCAAAACATCTTTCAATCTGCCTATTGATATCAACTATCCTGGCAGTGCTGAGGGGGTGTCGCCTCATGTTGAATCTGAACTTGTCTATCGTAAGTCTGGCGAAAGTAAACACGTCCAGCAATTGACCTATTTTGGCTACGAGAAATTCACACCCGTCAAACACCCAGGGCTTTCCCGCACCCATGTTGTGGTGCCATCGGTAAAACTAACGGTTGTCCAGCCGGCGTATGAGGAAGTTGATGTATCTGCTGCACAACTGATTGTGGCCCAAGCAGCAGCAAAAGCCTACATTGATAATCTGAATGCCCGAATCGCAGACAAGAAAGCTTCCGACGAAGATAGAGATGCCTCTAGAACGGCTTTGGCCGATCTGAACACGCTGCTAGATGCCCAAAGTAAGTTCAATCGTACTGGTTATAAGCTTAAGACCCCTTACCAATCGGACACCATGCAAGTGGAGGCCCTGGCCTACGATAATGTCGTAAGCAGTGCAGGTTTTGGGCAGGTCAAGGCGATCACTACGTACTGGCTGGATGATAAGGGCAAGAAGAAAGAGGCGTCGACAGTCAGTACCACCTTTGAGTTCAGCAGCGACAGCGCCAAGCACACTATTACAACGAAGACCGTTGTCAAAACTGCCGACCCACTTGAAGTGAGCTCCAGTCGTACCTGCTCAAGCCTGAGTGGGCGGCTTTGTCAGAGCACCGACACAGAGGGTATGAGCACTGCGCATGAATATGACAACCGTGGCAAGGTTACTCGAACCACCATCACGAGCGGCGCAGAGACTCTCAGTGATACCCTGTTCCATGTAGACGTAGTCGAGAAGGGGAAAAGAAACTACGTGACGCAAGATGTCCTGTCCAAGGCCGCCATCTGGATGGAATCCAGTTTTTCGGGCTTGATACAGCGGCGAGCTGAAGCCAAGGACGGGGAGACCTGGCTGGAAATGGGCAGTTCGAAGTGCGATTCCCGCGGTCGCCCATCCCACACCATTGAGCATGATTATGACAGTGCCGGTAAGAGGATCAGCACGCTCGAGACACTATATAATTATAAGGACGCGCTACACACCTGCGAAATCACCTACGCGTTAAAGGATGGCAAGGGTGTGTCGCTTGATAGCCAGACAGTCACTTGGATGCGCAACAATCACACCACACGGATGGCGTGCGGTACGTTCGCGTATGAACAATCGTTTGCGGCCGGCGAGCGAACCCTGACCACAACGTCCGGCCTTGGAGAGAAAGCGAATGGAAGGTTAAAGGTACAGACCGCGTTCGACCGTTTCGGCAAACCCCTTTCAGTCAAAAGTTATCGCGTCAAGGCGGGCGTTGAAACCGAACTAAGCGCTATCGTTACTGACTATGGTGTCGATGGATTGCCTATTGGAAAGACAGGAACGAGCGGGGGCACATCGTTTGCAACTACGTATGAATACGACCACTTCGGCCGGCTCGTCAAACAAAACGATAACGGTAGGCTTATTCGTAACAGTTACTCGGGCAACGGTCTCAGTTCAGCAGCGGCTGAAGCGAAACTGGTTAGCATCACTGAAGCCACGGAGGGAACTGAGGCGACGGAGTCCAGCGTCACCTTAGGCACACAGCAGGTAGATGTGCTGGGGCGGATCACATCGCGTACTATCAATGGCACGCAACAGGCATTTGTATTCAAGGGCGCATCTAACTGGGGTAGTACAGCTAAACTTGAAAAGCCAGGGGCGATCAAGGGTTATAAAGCCGAGATAGATTCAACGGCTTGTATCTACACTGAGACCTGCCCGGTCCAAGCTACCCAGACAGGCAATGGCTCGGATACGCTAACGACCTCAAGTACCTATAGCTATCGCGGCCGGTTGCTGAGTATTACTGACGTGGCGGGCTACACCACTTCCTATGTCTATGATGCCTTCGGGCGAGTGAAGGAGACGGCTAGCGCTGCTTGTAAAACGACGTTGACGTATCGTGACGACGGTCACGTGCAGCAGGAGACAGTCCAAGACCTGCTCGGCGGTCATAGCATGACCACAGTTTACGACTATGACCTGACGGGAAACGAAACCTCCCGAACTTTTTCACTCGACGGTCTTGCCACCCATAAGCTGACACGTGAACTGGCGCTGGACGGTCGTCTGACTAAAAGTGTTCTAAGCCTGGATGACCAGGAACACTCCAGTGACCAATACCAGTACAACAGCCAGGGGCGGTTGCTTAAGTGGAACGGCACCAACAAGGCGTTTTTATACTCATCGACGCCGGTGAATGAGCAGACGTTCACCTACGATATATTAGGTAATGTGGTGCAAACCCAACCTACACAAGTTAAAAGCGCCACCGATACATATCAGTGGAGTCCGGTTATTAACCGTGAATTCGATCCAGATAAACCGGGTCTGTTGAAAAAACATAGTAGTGATGTTATTTCCAGTGACGCTCAAGGACGTTGGATATATAACGGGGTCAGCTATTACGCTAATGGTAAAGTCAAGCGTGTTGATTATACAGCCATAAATTATACAGGTATGGAGCTGGGGTATGACGACCTGGGGCGAGTACGGGGTATGTACTTGGTTGGCGGTAATAATGTCCCCTATGGGGCGCAATTTCACTATCGTGGCGGAAGCGTCTATGCTCGTTCATCAATAATGGGGGGGGAGCGACACGATCAAACCCTTCTCAATGATAGTAAAGGGTGCTATGTGCATCACTCACGCATCCGAAACAGCGTGGATAAAACTGATGCCTCGGAGACCAGCTTCGAGCTGCGGGACTCGGCTGGCACTGTATTCGCAACGGTCAATCGATCCAAAGTAGTCACCTACCATACTTATTCTCCGTACGGCATTGGTGGTAACAGTAGTTGGTTAGGTTTCAAGGGCGAAGCGAAGCTGTTGGACGGTACTTATTACCTGGGCAGTGAACGGATTTACAATCCGGAGTACATGTCCTTTCAGTCTCCCGATAGCTGGTATCCATTTGGACCTGTAGGTGCAGTTAGTTACGCTTATTGCGCTGGAGACCCGGTCAACTTTCACGATCCCAGTGGCCACCGGGAAGTTGCACATTACACCTACGTTTCAACGTATCCGCTTATGTACACCCGCGAGTTCCGCTTGGGGCTAGCTGTCGCCGGGCTACTGCTAGCACCTTTTACAGGGGCAAGTTCGCTACTGGTGTCGCTATCGGTCACAGGCCTGGCGCTTGTTGCCTCGGCTTTTGAGATAGCGTCGACCGCGCTGGAGGAAAGTGATCCAAAATTGTCTGAAACGCTGGGCTACGTTGGCTTGGGGTTGGGGATCGCTTCTGCCGTTGGCGCATTTGGGGCATCGAAACTAGCCGCTCGGGGCGTTGGCCGTGTTGCAGCGGGGGCCGGAGAGCAATATCGAGCGCATTATTTCTCGAATGTAAATCAGTACGTCCCTGTTATGCCTCGAGGTACGCGATCGACACACTGGCATCAAATATCGATGCCTTCACCTACATACGGTGGCGGGGTCAGACATATCTGGGGTGCTGACACTTCAATCACAGGCGGTCAAGTAATGACTCCTTTGAGACAAATTGCTCGAAGGGGCTCGACAAGTGATGTTCACATTTTGACAGGTGTGCACGGGCGCCGGGACGGTAATAATTGGCTGGACGCGGTAACGCCAACGGGAAGACCTACAGCAGTAAGAGATCCCGCTCTTAATGAGTTTGATTTCTATTATCGCGATAATGGAGATTATGGGGCGCTTGATGCCTTTGATCAAGAGCCTAGTGTTCAGCAGGCTTTGAACAAACGACAAATATTTGTTACCGACATCCGTTCAATGTTTGCGAGCGATCTGAATGCGATCGAGAAGGGATCAGGACATTACATACATGCATATTGCTATGGGATAAATGACGAACGACTTCTGTATAACTATACCTTGCCACCGGCTACCAGTTATGCGTCCGCTCCACCCTACTATGGGGCGAATCCTATGCCTCAGCATGTTTTCTATAATCCAAACTATCAACACATGGTTTACACTTGATAATTTGATTTTGGTAAAGCTAGCCATGAGTGGTTCGGGCAATCGTAGACAGTAGCGTAACCAGAACTGCCCACAGGCTGTCCCCTAACATACCAGAAACCGGCGAGTATTCCGGTTTCTGGTCATTAATTTGATTCAGCGCATGGGTATAGCTTGGCTCCGCTGCTCTGCCTCTACAGTGTTGTAGCTAATACGCGGCACTCCAGACAGGCGTTGTTCGAGCAGTGTTTTTAGCGACTCCCCACTGCCCAAATAAGCATCCCCAAAATCATGCCCCCCCAACGCACTCGGATGCGCCACCACCTCCAGCAACCCATCCGCCGGCGCCAACCCCGCGCGTAAATCCGCCGGCGTACATACATAATCCGCCGTCGCCCCCGCCAACTGCTTCAAGCGCCGATTAAGCAACGTTTTGAACACCCGCTTCAGCGGCCCGATGTTGTGCCCGAGGTTGCGCGCCAGCCGCACCGCAACGCCTTCACGTGCCGCAAAGCGGGCGACAATCACGCCGATCGGCCAGATGTTGTGCACGTGCTGGTGCGAGTCCAGGTGGCTGGGCATCAGGCCCTGGTTCAGGCAGTGTTGCCACTGCGCCTGCAGTTCCTGCTCGACTGCCTCGCGCTCGGCGCGGCTCAGGCGCAGGGTGCGTTGTTTCAGGCGCAGGTCGAATTCGCCGTTGGGCGCGCAGAAGCGTGGCTGCTGGCGAATGGCTTGGCTCAGCGGCCGGCCGTAGGTGAGGTTGAAGTGCAGGCCGATGCGCCCGCGCAAGGCCGGCAGTTGCGCCAGGCTGCAGGCGGCGCTGAAGGCCGGCATATTGGCCATGGCCGTGGCCGAGCTGATCAGCCCGGCCTGGAAGGCATGCAGGATGACCGCGTTGGTGTGGGCGCTGAGGCCGAAGTCGTCAGCGTTGACTATGACCTGTGAGGGCATCCGGGTTCTCCTGTGGCGAGTCGGGCTCGGCGGCTGTGGCCGAGGTTTTTTGGCGCAGGCGTTGCAACTGTGGCTTGAAGCGTTGCCACAGGCGCAAGGCCAGGCCCAGGGCCAGGCCGCTGGGGCGCCAGCTGTAGAAGCTTTGCCGCTGGTGTTCAACGGCGCCGCTCATGCGTTCGTGCAGTTGGTGGCTGGAGTTGTGCAGGCTCACCCGCGAGGCGTCGACCCACTCCCAGCCGTCGTCCAGGCCCCAGTGAATCCATTCTTCGAGCAGCACCCGGCCGCTGCCAAGCTCGGCATAGGCGGGCACGAAGGCCAGGTTGTAGTCGTACACCCGGCCGCGCTCGAACACCCCCAGGCGGTAGCTGATGCAGCGGCCATCGAGCTCCAGCAGCACCATGCGCACCAGGCCCTGGGCCGCCAGGGCGGTGAAAGCCTGGTACATCCATTGGCGGCGCAGGCGGCCAGAGAAGATGCCGACCTCGTCGTCGCCTTTCCAGCTGAGCTCTTCGACGGCGCTGATGGCATCGAGCAGTGGCGTAATGGTGTTTGCATCCGGGATCACCCGGCGTACCTGGGCGCCGCAGGCGGCAATGCGCTTACGCGCGCGGCGCAGTTTGTAGCGCGGGTCGCCGCTGATTTCCTGACGGTCTTCGGGCACGATGCGGTGCACCGGCACCCGGCAGTTCAGGCGCTGCTCATGGGTAGAGCTGCGCCTTGCCCAGCGGCTGAGCAGGCTGTGGGTTGCCGCGTCGTCGGGCACTTCGTCCAGTTGCAGCAGGGCATGGGGCAGTTGCTTGCGGATCGCCCGTAACACCTGCGCGGCCGCTTTGGCCGGCAGGTCGCAGAGCAGGGCGATGCGGTCGCTGAGCGGGTAGCCCAGGTGGCGCACCACCTGCGCGGTCAATGGGCCGAAGCGCTCAGTGCCGCGCACCAGCGGCAGGCACAGGCACAACCGGCCCTGGTCGCGGCCCACCAGCACCTGCAGTTGTTGCCCGGCCGTCAGTGCCGCTTCGGCCGCCAGCAGCCAGCCCAGGTGGTTGAACGGCGTGCTGTCGGCCAGTTGCTGGCGCAGTTGCTCGTAGTCGGCGGCGGGGAAGTCCGCCGCCGCCAGCGACGGGTACCACTGCAGTTCAAGGCTCATGGGTTCAGGTCACCGTGGCCGGGGCGGGGCTTGCTTCAGGTTTGCGCAGGGGCTCCAGGCGCGATTCGCTGTAGCGGGTTTCGCGGTAGAACTTCCAGCGGCCGAACAGGCAGTACACATTCATCACCCGTCCTTGTTCCTTATAGCCCATGCGCAGGTGCAGCTTGAGCGCCGGGATGTTGTGGCTTTCACACACGTCCACCACGGTGTCGCAGCCCTGGGCGGCCATGGCCTTCCACAGCTCCAGCTGCAGGTCGACCGAAAGCTCGGTGCCCCAGTACTTGCGCGCCAGCTCGCCGCCAAATTCAAAGAACTGCCCGGGCTCGACCGGGAACCAGCAGCCGTAGAAGTGGCGGTCGTGGTAGTGGCGCAGGCTGCCCCAGATGAATGCCACCACGTCACCCGCGTCATCGAGGAACATCAGCCCGGTGTGGCCCTCGGCGGCCAGCTCGCGCATGGTCTCGATGCGGTCGCCAAAGTGTTTGGCGAAAGCCCGCACGTTGTGCACGGTGATCGGCTCGACCCGCAGCGGCGGGTAGGGTTTGAGTTTGTGCGGCGGCACGGGGCTGACCAGGTCGCGCTCCATCCACAGCAGTTCCCAGTGGTAGAACAGGTAACGCTTGACCCCGGCGTTGAGGGTATTACGCAGTCCTTTGCGCTGGATGCGATCCTGGATCTTGCTCAAAGCACTCATGGTGCCTCCTGTTTCTGGCAGGTGAGGTGCGCGCTCATGACGCGCTCCAGGTCAGGGCGAACAAGGTTTGCCCTGGCAATTGAAAATGGATACGGCCTTGCTCGCAGACAAACTGCGCGCGGCGTGTGCTGTTGTCGGGGCCGAAAAAGCTCAGGGCGCCTGCAGCGCAGCGTTGTTCGGTGGCAAGGGTCACCTGTTGCAGGCGCTCGCCCTTGTTCACCCCCAACAGGCTGCGCTGCTTGCCACGGGCCATGGCCAGGGCGTCGACTTCGAAGGCGTCGTTGTCCAGGGCCAGCACCTGGTCGAGCCAGTGCTGCTGGATGAACTGCTGGGCCAGGCCCACGGGCTTGAGTTCAAAACGGTTTTCGCCCAGCACCCGGACCATGCCCTTGGGCCATTCGGGCTCGTCGGCGACGTGGAACCAGTTGAGCATGTCGAGCAGGCCGTCCTGGGAGGCGTTGATCACCACCGAGGCCCACCACAGGGCGGTGAAGTGGGTTTCCTGGTCGTAGGGGCTCAGGCTCGAGCCGCTGGAGAGGTTGGTCTGGTCCAGCAGCAGGGCCTTGTTCGGCCGCCCCTGGGCATCGAGGCCGACCAGCCCGGCGGCCTGGCGCACCGAGTCGCGGTAGCTGCGGGTGGCCAGCAGGTCGCGGACCATCCATTCGTGCCAGGCCAGGGCGTCGATCTGCGCACCGTGCTCCTTGAGCAGGCGCTGTGCCCAGTCAAGGCCGATGCGCTTTTCGCTGTCGCTGTGCAGCGGGCCGTTGACCAGTCGCGAGCTTGCCGGCATGGCGATGCGCACCCCGGCTTCGCGGGCGCCGGGGCTGCGTTGCACGCGCTCGGCCATGGCCTGGAAGTAGCGGCTGAAGGTGGGGTAGTCGCTGTAGTTGAGGTTCGGTTCGTCGGCGAAGGCCAGGTAGTGCAGGCTGTTGCCGCCTAGCTTGCGGGTGGTGTTCAGCCAGTCGTCGAGGCCGTCGTTGCGGATGCGGTCGGCGGCCAGTACCGATTCGCGGCCGGTGCCGGCCAGCAGGGTGATGTCCTGTTTGATGTTGTAGCGTTGCTGATAAAAGCTGCGAAAGGCAGTTTCATAGCCAGGCTTGCGTGCCAGCAGGTCGGCGAAGCTGTAGTAGCCGGCTGCTTGCGGTTGCAGGGCATCGAGCACGGCGTAGCTTGATGGCGGCGGCAGTACATAGGGCAGGTTGACGCCCAGGTCCGGGGTGCGGCCCAGTACGGTGTGGCCAAGGCTGAGCGCGACCTTGCCGTCGCTGTTGTGTAGCGGGCGTAATTGCCCGGGCTGCTGGGCGAACAGGTTGGCGCTGCCGTCGAGCCAGAACGCCACCTTGCCACGGCCTTGCAGTTGCAGGCGGAAGGTCTGCTCTTTACTCGACTGCGGCAGCGCCAGGCGATCGAACTGCCAATAGGCGGGGTAGGGCTTGAGCGCCAGGCTCAGTTGCTGGCTGTCGCCCAGGCGCTGCACCTGCAGGCTGCGTACGCCGCCATGATATTTGCCGGCCAGGGTGGCTTTCTCGCCCGCGGGCACTTTGAAGTACAGCTCGACATTGGGCCCGACTTCGGCGCTGAAGTGCACCTTGGCCGGGGCGAACAGCGCCCGGGTGCTGTCGGCATGCTCGATGCGGTAACGGCGAAAGCTGTAGCCGGGGATTTCCACCTGGTAGTCGCTGCCGCTCGCCGCCAGAGGCCATTGCACCCGGCCTCGGCTTTCATTGGCCTCGATCGCGCGCTCGGCCTGCAAGTGGCCCTGGCCGTCGAGCAAAAAGATGCGCTCGGGGTTGGCCTCGGCCTGCCAGGCCGGTTGCCAGCTGACCGTGACGGTGTCGGCCTTGCTCGCTTGCAGGTACAGGCTGCCATCGCGCAAGTCGCCCCATTGCAGGGGCGCAGCCTGTAGCGTGGCGCTCACCAGCACGCCGCTCACCACCAGGGCCAGGGCTTTCATGCCGGCCGCCGTTGCAGCATCTGCCGAAGCGGCGCGAGGTCGCTGGGCAGTACCAGCAGGGTTTGCCAGAACGGCACGGCGCTGAGTTTGCAGTACAACAGCAGCATCGCCAGGGTCACCGCCAGGTAGGCGATGGATGAGGCCGCCGCAGCGCCGACGATGCCATAGGTGGGGATCAACAGCACGTTGAGCAGCAGGTTCAGCGCTGCGCCCAGGCCCATCATCAGCGATACCGTGCCGGGGCGGTTCTTGCCCAGCAGGTCGAGGCGCAGGATGCTCGCATAGCACAGGCCGAACAGCCCCGGCAGCAAGGCCAGCAGCGCCGGATAGGCCGGCTGGTATTCGGCGCCGAACAGGGTGACGATCAGCCACTCGCCAATCAGCGCCATGCTCAGGCAGGCGCCGAGCATCACCGTGGCGGTCAGGCGCAGGGCCAGCGGGGTAAGCTTGTCCATGCCGGCGTCCTGCTGCAGCAGGCGTTTCATCAGCGGTGTGGTCACCGCCTCAGGGACGATCAGCAGCAGTTCGGCGGCGGCGCTGGCCATGGCGTAATGGCCCAGCGCGGCGCTGCCGAGCATGGCGCTGATGAACAGGTAGTCGGAGCGCAGAATCACCTGCTGGAACAATAAGTCCGGGTGGCTCTTGGCGCTATAGGAGAGCAGCTCGCGCTGGCCGCTGCGGTCCCAGCACAGGCGGATCGAGTGCTGCCGGCCGAGCCAGTACAAACCGAGCATGACCACCAGGCTCAGGCCCAGCAGCCAGCTGATCAGCGCCGCTTCCAGGGCCGCGTGCTGCCACATCCAGAACAGGCCGACAAACAGCAGCAGCGGCACCAGCGACTCGGTCAGGCGCAGGGCGTTGAAGGCGCCGACGCCGCCGGTGGCGTTGTGCAGGGTCAGCAGGCCGCTTTTAAGCACCGTCAGCGGCACCGCCAGCAGCAACAGCCAGGCCAGCAGGCCCAGCTGGGTGGTCACTTCCAGTTCTGTGCCGAACTCCCGGGCCAGGGCCACGCAGACCAGGGTCAAGGCGCCGGCCACCAGGCAGCCGTAGATCAGCACCTGGCTGAGCAGCAGGCCCATGCTGCGCTGCTTGGCCGCCTGGTAACCGACGGCGGTGTTGAGCCCGCCGCTGGTGGCGGCGCTGATCAGGTCGGGCAGGGTGCTGAGCAGGGCGAACAGGCCGCGCTCGCTGGGGCCCAGGATGCGCGCCAGCAGCACGTTGCGCATCAGCCGCAGGGCGATCATCGCCAGGCGCGTGCCCATGCTCAGCAGCAGGTGGCGCACGTAGTGGCTGCGGCTCATGGGCGGCCTCCGCGGCTGATGCGCCAGGCCAACAGCGAAGGGCGGCTGGCGCTGCGCTGGCTGACACTGATACGCGGCAGGGCCAAGGGGTCGTCGTGGCCCTGGCAGATCCCGGCGCGGGTGCTCAGGGCAAAGGGGTAGCGGTGCGCGGCCAGGCGCTCGCGCACCCGCGCGTCGTGGTCGCCGTTGGGGTAGCAGTACACCGGCAGCGGCTGTTTACAGCCTTGTTGCAGGGCGTAGTGGCTGCGGCTCAGTTCTTCTTCCAGGCGCTGGTCGTCCAGGCCCGGCAGTAGCGCGTGGCTGGCGCCGTGGGGGCCGAAGCTGATCAGCCCGGAGTTTTCCAGGTGGCGCACCTGGTTCCAGTCCAGGGCCTGGGGCAGGGATTCGGCCGGGCAGGCGTCGGTGAGGTGATGCAGGGCCATCGGGCTGAGGCTTTTCAGGCTTTGCAGGTATTTGCCCAGGGCCTGGCTGCGCGCGTGCGGACGGTCGCTCATGAAGTAGGCCGCCGGCAGCGGCCGGCCGATCTTGCGCAGTTGCTCGATCAGCGCCCGGCGGGAGATTTCGCCGTGGGTGCCCCACAGGGTTTCGCCGAGGCTTTCCCACCAGAAGCGCTGGCGGCTGCCGATGTAGTCGGTGGACAAAAAGATGCTCGCCGGCACCTGGTATTGCTGCAGCAGCGGGAAGGCATTGAGGGCGTTGTCGCGCCAGCCGTCGTCGAAGGTCAGGGCCACTTTCGGCCGGTTGCCGCTGCGCGGGTGTTCGTGAGCCTTGAGCAGGTCCATCAAGTGTACGCAGTCAAAGTGGCGTTGCAACCAGCGCAGCAGGCGTTCGAAGGCCTGGGGGCCGACGCACAGTTCATTGCGGTGCGGCAGGGCGGCACTGTCGTCGTCGGCCAGCACCCGGTGCAGCATGAGGATCACCCCGGCGCCGCGCAACTGGCTGCGGCCCTTGGGGGAGTTGAGGTACAGCCAACCGCTGGCACGCTTTATACTGGTTTTTATCGGCATGTCAGGTGCTCATCGAGTCTGGTCGGGGTTCCATTGGTTGTAGCTGTGCCCGCGTAAAAACTGCCACAGGCCGACGCTCATGCCGGCCAGGGTCACCAGCACGAAGGCGGCCAGGCGAAACGGTTTGGGCAGGCGCTGGCGCACGTCCAGCAGGCCGGCGATGGCGATGGCATAGCCGAGCAGTTGCGCGGCCAGGGTCAGTTGGTAAAAGCCGTGGCCGTCGAGCAACCACAGGTTGGCCAGCAGCAGGGGCAACAGCAGCACCGGCGCCAGGCGGCGGATCAGCTTGTGGCTGATCAGGGCAATGGCGTACAGGCCGTGGCGCAGCGGGTTGAGCAGTTCGCGGCGAGCGGCCAGGCTGATCAGGCCGCCGACGGTGACGCGCTGGCGGCGGCTGAACTGGCGGTCGGCCTCATCCACGCCCTGGTCGAGCACCTGGGCTTCGTCAACGTAGACCACCCGTTTGCCGGCCACCGGTGCGCAGGTGTTGATGTAGAAGTCGTCGTTGACCCGCGCCGGAATCGGCTGGTACAGCTCGCGGCGCAGTGCCTGCAGGGCGCCATCGGCCGACACCGTGCAGCCGGTGCGGCTCTCCACCCGGCGCAGCCAGGCTTCGTAGTGGCGGTACAGGCTTTCGCCCAGGCTCAGGCCCTTGCCGGCCTCGGGGATGATCATCTTGCCCACCGTGCCGCCCACTTCAGGGTCGGCAAAGGGTGCCAGCAAGGCGGCGAGGGTGCCGTCAATCCAGTGCACATCGGCGTCGGTGAACACCACGATGTCGCCCGTACACTGGGTGACGGCGACGTTGAGCACGCTGTTCTTGCCCATGCGCGGCAGGTCGAGGACCTGGATGCGCGGGTCGTCAAAGCTGCGCGCCAGGGCCACGGTGCTATCCGTGGAGCCATCGCTGGCGACGACGATCTGCAGGCTCTGGGCCTGGTAATCCTGGGCCAGCAGGTTGCGCAGCTTGTTGTCGATATTGCGCGCTTCGTTGTGCGCGGCCACCACCACGCTGACCCGCTGCGGCGCCAGCGGCGCGGGGCGGTGACGGGGGAACAGCGGCCCCACCAGGGTCAGCAGCAGCGGGTAGCCCAGCCAGGCATAGAACGGTAGCAACAGGCACAACCAAAAGATGAACTCAGCCACGGGCGGGCCTCCTTGCGTTCCAGTTGAACAGGCTGAGCACGAAGGCCGCGCCGGCCAGGTGCAGGCGAATCCAGTGCAGGCCCCAAAGCTGCAGGGCGAACAACAGGTCGCGGTGTTTCAGGCTCTGGCGCAGGCTCAGGGCCAGCGCGGGCAAGCTGGTGACCAGCAGCAACAACAGCGCCAGGTGCGGGTAACCGTCGAGCAGCGCCGACAAAGCCATGAAGTCCAGCAGCCAGGCGCCCAGCGACAGCAGCGGAAAGCGCAGCAGGCGCAGGCTCGGGCCGTTGCTGCGCAGCAGTTGCAGGTTGCTGCCCTGGCGCCACAGCTCCTTGCCCAGCCACTCGCGCCAGCTGCCCTCAAAACCCCAGTGCAGCACCACCGGCTCGCGCAGGGCCAAAAGCCGCGCGCCGGCCTTGTTCAGGTGCCAGGTAAAGTCCTTGTCTTCGCCGGTGCGCAGGGTTTCGTTGAAGCCGCCCACCTGATCGAACCAGTGGCGCTGCATCAGCAGGTTGGGGGTCGGCAGCCACTGCATCGGGTGCAGTGCCGGCAAGCCTGCACGCAGGGTCCGGCGTTGCCAGGCGCGGGCGAACCAGGGCGCCTGGCGCGGGGTGTCGCAGTCCAGGGCGAAGACGTCGCCAAGGCCTTCGCCATGCAGCTTGAGCAGCAGGCTCAGCCAGTGCTCGGGCACTTCGATGTCGGCATCGAGAAACGCCAGCCACTCACCGCTGCTGGCCTGTACGCCACGGTTGCGCAAGGCGCCGATGGTCAGCCCGGGCAGGCTCAGCACCTGGGCGCCGAGGCTGCGGGCGATCTGCGGGCCGTCGTCGCTGGAGCCGTTGTCGACCACCACCAGCTCGCAGTCAAGGCCGGCATCGGCGGCGGCGTTCAACGCCGATTGCAGGGTCCGGGCGATGTGCCGGGCTTCGTTGAACATGGGCACCACGACACTGACCTTCATGCCTTCACCTGCGCCGGTTGCGCCTGTTCGGCCTTGAGCCGCAGCACGCTGGACAGCGCCAGCATGATCCACAGGTACTTGTGGTTGGGCGCGCTGAGGAACATCAGGAACAGGCTGATGGCGAGCATGCTCATGCACAGGTGGGTGAGCAGGTCGGCCTGGCCCTGCTCACCCTGGCGCAGCCACAGGCGCCGGGCGTACCAGACGTTGTACAGGGCCAGCAAGACCATGCTGACAAAGAGGATGCCGGCGGGTATGCCGACCTCGCTGAAGATCTCCAGGTAGGTGTTGTGCGCGCGGCGGTACAGGTCGCCGACCTTGCGGTTGGCTGAAAACGCCTTGGCGTAGCCGGTGGTGGCGTAGTGCAGGGGGAAGGTGCCGGGGCCGGTGCCGAGCACCGGGTGTTCGCGGATCATCTTGCTGCCGACCACGATGTACGACGAGCGCCGGCCCAGGGAATCGTCCTGGAAGGCATTGACCCCGGACTTGAGCAGCGCCAGCGACTGGATGCGCGCCACGTAGCTGGCCGGCATCAGCGCCACCATGGTCGGCAGCAGAATGGCCAGGCCAAGCATGGCAAAGCCCAGGTGCCGCGGGCGCAGGTGGGCGACCTGGGTGCGGTAGTGCACCAGCACGATGCCCAGGCTGATCAACAGCACCACCAGGCCCGAGCGCGAGTTGGTCTTGGTCATGCCCGCCAGCAGCAGGATGCAGCAGGCGATCCAGAACAGCTTGTGCAGCCGCCGCGGGCTGTTGAACACCAGCCACAAGGCCATGGGCACGGCGATGGCGATGAGCATGGCGAACACGTTGGGGTCTTCCAGCAGGCCGGCGGCGCGGCCCTCGTCCTGGTACTTGGCCGAGGCCATGGCCATGATGCAGGTCAGGCTGACGCTGAGGGTCACCAGCCGGTACATCATCGGCAGGTCGAGGTCGCGGCCAACCAGCAGGGTGATGCCGAACAACAGCAGGCCCACGGCCAGCTCGCGAAAGTGCCCCAGGGACATCTCGCTGCTGTCGCTGGCCCAGAAACTCAGCAGGTACAGCGCCATAAACCCCAGCAACAGCCGCCACATGCTGCTGCGCAGACGCTCGGCGGGCAGTTGCTTGACCGCCAGTTGCAGCACCAGCACCAGGGCCAGGGCCGCGCCGATCATTTTCGAGGCGGTCAGCTCGCTGTCCTTGAACAGGCCTTCCAGCGGCACCAGGGTGATAATTGCCAGCAGTCCCCAGACCGGGCGTTTGTACAGCGCCAGCAGGCCGGCCAGGCCGATTACCGCGCCGGGGGCGAGAAACGGGTAGGGGCTGGCCAGCAATGCCACGCAGGCGATGGCCAGCAGGCCGATCAGGGACAGGGGAATGATCATGCGCAGGTCTCCGTGGCCGCGCCCAGGTAAACCCGGGCCCAGCGTTGCGCCAGCGTCGGCAGGTGATAACGTTCGCGTTGGGTGCGCCGCGCCTGGGCGATCAGCTCGCCGGCCTGGGCCGGGTCGAGCATCAGCGCCTCAAGCTGGGCGGCCAGCTCTTGCACCGCCAGGGGCCGGGCCAGCAGGCCGCTGCGCCCGTGCTCGATCACATCGGGGATACCGCCGACCGCAAAGGCCACCACCGGCACGCCATCCTGCATGGCTTCGAGCAGGATCATTGGCGTGCCTTCGGTGCGCGAGCTGATCACCAGGGCATCCAGGCGCGCCATCCACTGGCGCATGTCGGCCTGAAAGCCGGGCAGGCGGATGCGCTGGCTTAAACCGGCGGCGTCGATGCGTGCTTGCAGGGCGTCGCGCTCGGGGCCGTCGCCGAGCATCACTGCGTCGAGCTGCGGGTGGCGCTGGCACAGCGGGATCAGCGTATCGAGAAACAGGTCCGGGCCTTTCTCGCAGCTCAAGCGGCCAACATAGCCGGCCAGCCAGCGGCCAGCGCCAGGGTGGCGTGCGGGCAGGGCGTCGGCCTCGGGCAAGCCGTTGGGGATCACCTGCAGCTTGTGCTCGGCGACCCCGGCCTGGCGATGGATGCGCTTGATGCTCTCGGCCACGCAGACCACCCGCTCGATGGTGGCGGTGCGGCACAGCTGCAGGCTGATCCAGGTGTACAGGCGCTGCTTGCGGCTGCTGGGGGTAAAGCCGTGCTGGGTGGCGACCATCGGCAGGCGCCACAACTGCGCGCCCAGCCAGCCGAACAGCAGGCCCTTGAAGTTGTGGCTGTTGATCAGCGGCTGCTGGTCGTGGCGCCGGCGCAGTTCAGCCAGCAGTTCGCCGACTCCGTCGCAGGTCTGGCAGGCCACGCCGGCGGCGCGAAAACGCGCCACCAGTTGCTCCGGGGCCCCGAGAAACAGCACCTGGTGCTGCCCCGGGGTGGCCTGGCAGTGGTCCAGCAGCATCCGCTCGGCGCCGTAGAAGCCGCCACTGCTGAGCAGGTGCAGGATCGGCCGTGGCGGGTTCAGGGCTGCGTTCAATTGCGCACCCAGTGCACCAGCCGCGGCAGCGACCAGCCCTTGTAAGGGTTGGGGGTTTCCGGGGTCTGGTCGTTGATCACCAGCAGTACCGGCAGGTCCAGTTGATGGCTGATTTGCGCCGGGTGCTTGAAGCGCCGGTCAAAGAACTCTTTGACGTACACCAGGGCAATCGCCAGCAGCAGGCCGGTGAGCATGCCGAACGGCACGATCAGCAGCGGCTTGGGAAACGCCGGCTCCGCAGGCTCGTACGGGGCGCTGAGGATGCGCGCGTTGGACAGGCCGTTGAGCAGGTCGGCGCCGCGCGATTCTTCGTAGCGCTGGGTGTAGGTGAAGTAGGCCTTGTGCAGGGCGTCGATCTCGGTGTCGAGCTGGCGCGCCTTGCTCTGGGTTTCTTGCAACTGGTGCACGCGGCCTTTGAAGTCGGCGATGCGCGCGGTCTTCTGGGCGATCACGTCCTGGACCACGGCCAGGTCCTTCTCGCGCTCCTTGATGCGGTTGGCGACGATCTTCAAGAACTGCTGGCGGGTCTTGGCGATCTGTTCTCGTTGCAGCAGCATCTGCTCGCTGCCGGGCTGGAACACCGCCAGGTCGCTGACGTAGGTCAGCACCAGGGTGGTCAGCTGTTCACCGAGCTGCTTGATTTCGCGGTCTTCAAAGGCCACGTTGTCGACCGTGGTGGTGAAGGTGTAGGGGAAGGCGAAATCGCGCATGTTGGCGTTGCTGGCCGCGGCCAGGCTGGTTTTCAGGTAGTCCAGCCACTGCTGGCTTTGCAGCAGGCGGTCGCGGTACTGGTTCAGTGCCTGTTCTTCGGTGTTGATGGCGTTGAGGCGGAAGGTGATCTCTTCTTTGGGGTCCGAGGAGCCGATGCTTTCGAGCATGCCCAGGCGCTTGCCTTCGAGGTCATCCATGCGCACCTGGTACTGCAGTTTCTTCTGCTCGTAGAACTGCTCGGGCAGCTCGTTGGACTGCAGGTTCTGGCGGTTGCGCAGGTAGTTGTCGAGCAGGCGGCTGACGAACAGCGTGCCCAGTTTCGGGTCGGGAAAGCTATACGTCACCGAGACCACGTTGGAGCCGGGCAGGGTTTCGACCTTGAGGTCCTTGATGGCGTCGTCGGTGAGGGTGTCGAGCTGGGTGTCGCGCACCGGGTCGACCTCAAGGCCGAACAGCGAGCGCACCGGGTTGACCACGTACTCGCGCAACGGGTTGATGATGCCGCTGCGGATCGGCCCGAACACCACCCGCTGCATGAAGCTGGGCGGGATCTCGTACTTGCCCTCGGCGCGCAGCTGGCTGATGGTTTCGCGGATCAGGGTCGGCGAACGCAGGATATTGCTCTCGGTCTCCATGTCGGCCAGCGACGGCGGGATGAACTTGTCGGTCTCCTGGGCGAGGGTGGTGTTGGTGTCGCTCTGGGACAGTTTTTTCGACTGCACGATCACTTCGGCGGTAATGTCGAAGCTCTGCTTGAGCACCAGCGGCAACAGCAAGGCGATCACTGCGAAGACCAGGAACACCCGTTTGACCAACTGGCGGTTGGCAAAGAAGATCCTGAAGAATTCATGCAGGTAGTTTTCTTTTGTATTCATGCTCGGATACCCGCCTGGAATTAGTTGTTGTCGCTGTCTTTGTTGTCAACGCGATAACCGAAGCTGAAGCCGACCCCCTGGAACAGCACCACGTCAGCCAGTTGCCGGGCCAGGTCGCCGGCGCTGGCGAGCTTGGTCTTGGGCACGTAGAGCATGTCGTCCGGCTGCAGGTAGGCGACTTGCGCGGCGCTGGCATCCAGGGCCTTGTCGACGTTGTAGGGCACGGCCTGCACCTGGTTGCCGTTGCGGCGCATGATCACCACCGAGTCGAGCCGCGCCTTGACGTTCGGGCCACGCGCCAGGGTCAGGGCTTCAAGCACCGACACCGGGCGGCGGATCGGGTAGGCGCCGGGCTGGCCGACTTCACCCAGTACGTAGATCTCGTTGACGGCGGTGGACTTGAGCATCACGTCCACGGTCATGCGCCCCGGCAGGTCGGCGTAGCGCTTGTTCAGGTAGGTTTGCAGCTGGGTGACAGTCATGCCCTGCAGCGGCACCGAACCGATTTCCGGGAAGCTCGCCTGGCCGTCGCTGCCGACGGTGATTTCGCGGCTCATGCCGGTGGCCGGGTGGTTGAGCGCGCTTTTGAGGTTCTGCTCGTTGGTCAGCGGGCTGATCACCTGCACGGTGACGTTGTCGCGCCCGGGCTGGAACAGACGCTTGTTGCGGTAGGCCTGCTGGATGGTGCGCCGGGCTTGGTCCGGGGTTTGCCCGGCAACGTTGACCGAGGTGTTGGCCCGCGGCAGTTCGATGGTGCCGTCGGGCAGCACCAGCTGGTTGCCGTTGAGCGAGCTGGCTGCCGGGAAGGCCAGGCCGACGGTGTCGCCGGACTGGATACGGTACGACGCCGAGCCGCTGGTGCTGATGTGGAAGATCACATCGAGCACGTCCTGCGGGCGCAGCACCTGTTCGCTGCGCGGCAGTTCGGCGTCCTGGGCGTTGGCGGCATTGGCGGTCATGATCTGTACCGGCATCTGCCGGGTGTCCTGATTGGCGCAGCCGGCCAGGGTCAGCAGGCACAGCGCGAACGTCGTGTATTTCATGTGAGGCTCCTGGTCTGCTGGCCTAAAGGTTGTTGTACAGCCACTTGGGCATGTAGTACTTGCGCCGGTTGAAGACGCTGCCGATCAGCCTGGCGCCGGCCTGGGTCAGGCGCTGGGCGGCGGCCTGGGCCACTTCCCAGCGGGTTTCCTCGGCGCACACGACGAGAATCACGCCATCGACCAGGGTGCCGATGATCAGGCTGTCGGCGCTGGCGTACACCGCCTCGCCGTCGATCACCACGAAGCGGTAGTGCTCGCCCATGTGCTTGAGCAGCACCCGCAGCAGGTCGGGGTTCAGGCGCTCCTTGCCGCGCTTGTAGGTGCCGGCCGGCAGCACGTCGAACGGCTGGTCGGACAGGCGCACGATGCAGTCCTGCATCAACGGCGGGGTGTCCTGGTCGAACATCAGGTCGTTGAAGCCGCGCAGCTTGTGCAGGCTCAACTGCTGGCTGAGGTTGTTGCCGCTGGGGCTGCTGTCGACCAGCAAGACCGGGCCGCCGCTCATCAACGCCAACTGGCTGGCAAAGGCCAGGGCGCTGGTGCTGGTGCCGCTGCCGGTGTTGGCAGCGGTCAGCAGCAGGATGCGCTGGTCTTCATCGAGCACCGTGGAGGTCAGGTTGGTTTCGCTCGGGGTGGCGATCGTCAGACTTCTTGAAGTAGAACCGTCCATTCAACTTGCTCCGTGGCCGCTGAAGACTTTGAAGGGAGTCTTGAAGAGGATCTTCAGATCCAGCATCAAGCTCTGTTCGTTGATGTAGCTCAGGTCCAGTTCGACTCGCTGGTCGAAGTCTATGTCGCTGCGTCCGGAGATCTGCCACAGGCCGGTCATGCCGGGGTAGATGCTCAGGCGGGCGAGGTGGTTGTCTTTGTAGCGATAGGCGTTGAACGAGGTGGGGCGCGGGCCGACCAGGCGCATGTCACCGAGCACCACGTTGAACAGGTTGGGCAACTCGTCCAGGCTGCTGCGCCGCAGCCACTGGCCGATCGGGGTGACGCGCGGGTCTTTGTCGATCTTGAAATCGATGGCATCGGCGCCGTGCTTGTTGAGGTGGCGCACCGAGTCCTTCAAGGCCTCGGCGTTGGCGACCATGGTGCGGAACTTGTACATGCCGAAGGCGCGGCCGCGATAACCGGTGCGTTTTTGCACGAAGAACACCGGGCCGGGGCTGCTGAACTTGACCAGCACGGCCAGGCCCAGCAGCAGTGGCGAAATGATCGCCAGAATGCACAAGGCACCAAAGCAGGCGACCACCCGGTTGGTGCGCGACAGGGTCCAGGGGCGCCCGCCGGCACGGCCGGTCAGCCAGCCACGGCCTTGCATGTGAATCGCCGCGTCGATGCGCTGGCGGTGCGCGGGGTCCATGCGCTTGTCTTGATACAGTGCCTGCAGTTGCGCACTTTTAGGTTGTCCTGTCATACCGTTCTCCGTTGCTGCGCGGGCAAGTGCCCGTTGACCCGCACCGCGTCCCGGTCAAGTTGCGGGTAGTACTGATGAAACCAGGCAATAAAACGCCCGAGCCCTTCATCCAGCGAAACCTGGGGGGTGAAGCCGGTGACCTGTTCCAGGGCGCTGGCATCGGCACAGGTGGCCAGCACATCACCCGGTTGCAAGGGCAGCAGCTCGATGCTGGCGCTGCGTTGCAAGTGTTTTTCCAGCAAGGCCACGTAGTCGGTGAGTTCCACCGGGCGCTGGCCGCCGATGTTGAACAGGCGCCACGGCGCGTGGCTGCTGGCCGGGTCCGGATGCTCGCGGTCCCAGGCCGGGTTGGCGGTTGGCGCCAGCGGGATCAGGCGTACCAGGCTTTCGACGATGTCATCGATGTAGGTGAAGTCGCGCTGGTGCTGGCCGTAGTTGAACAGCTGGATCGGCCGGCCTTCGGCAATCGCCCGGGCGAACTGGATCGGCGACATGTCCGGGCGGCCCCAGGGGCCGTACACGGTAAAAAAGCGCAGGCCGCTGGTGGGGATGTCGAACAGGTGGCTGTAGCTGTGGGCCATGGCCTCGTTGGCTTTTTTGGTCGCCGCGTACAGCGACAGCGGGTGGTCGACGGCATCCTCGACCCGGTACGGGGTGTGCTGGTTGGCGCCGTACACTGAGCTCGACGAGGCATACAGCAGGTGCTGCACCGGATGGCGGCGGCAGCCTTCGAGAATGTTCAGAAAGCCGCTGAGGTTGCTGTCGATGTAGGCCCGCGGGTTTTCCAGCGAGTAGCGCACCCCGGCTTGCGCCGCCAGGTGAATCACTACCTCGGGTTGCTCGCTGGCAAACAGCTCGGCTATGCCGGCGGCATCGTTGAGGTCGAGGCGGTAGAGGGTAAAGGCTTTGGCCTCAGCTTCGACCCAGCGCACCCGCGCATGCTTGAGCGCCGGGTCGTAGTAGTCGTTGAAGTTGTCCAGGCCGATCACCTGGTGGCCGTCGCGCAACAGCCGCAGGCTGCAATGGGCACCAATGAAACCGGCGGCGCCGGTGACCAGGATCTTCATGGCGCCGGTACCTCCGGCTGCACCTGGCGCAGGCCGATGCCACTGTAGCTCAGGCCGAAAGTGGCGACCTGCTCGGGGTTGTACAGGTTGCGCCCGTCAATGATCAGGCGGCTGCGCAGCTTTTTCGCCAGCAGGGCGAAGTCGACCACGCGAAAGTTTTTCCACTCGGTGCAGATCACCAGGGCGTCGGCGTCTTCCAGGGTGTCGTCGCGGGTGGCGCACAGCTGCAGGTCTTTGCGGTAGCCGTAGATGCGCCGGCATTCGGACATCGCCTCGGGGTCAAAGGCGCACACGGTAGCGCCTTCGGCCCACAGCGCTTCCATCAGGTAGCGGCTGGGGGCTTCGCGCATGTCGTCGGTGTTGGGCTTGAAGGCCAGGCCCCAGACCGCAATCGACTTGCCGGCCAGGCTGCCAGGAAAGCGCTGCTTGAGCTTGGCGAAGAGGATCTGACGCTGGCTGTCGTTGACTTCACTGACGCTTTGCAGCAGGCGCAGCGGCATGCCGCTGCGTTCGGCGGTGTGCAGCAGGGCGCGCAGGTCCTTGGGAAAGCACGAGCCGCCAAAGCCGCAGCCGGGGTAGATGAAGTGGTAGCCGATGCGCGGGTCGGAGCCGATGCCCTTGCGCACCGCTTCGATGTCGGCGCCCAGGTGCTCGGTGAGGTTGGCCAGCTCGTTCATGAAACTGATGCGCGTGGCGAGCATGGCGTTGGCCGCGTACTTGGTCAGCTCGGCGCTGCGGTTGTCCATGAACATGAGCTTTTCATGGTTGCGGCAGAAGGGCGCGTAGAGCTCGGCGAGCTGGTCGTGGGCCTGGTCATCGGCGGTGCCAACGATGATCCGGTCCGGACGCATGCAGTCGGCCAGGGCGCTGCCTTCTTTAAGGAATTCGGGGTTGGACACCACCCGCACCTTGAGCGCGCCCTTGCCCAGGCGCTGCAGTTCTTCGCCGGCCAGGGCGGCGACCTTGTCAGCGGTGCCGACCGGGACGGTGGACTTGATGATCAGGGTGCGATCGGCTTCCATCAGCCCGGCGATCTGCCGGGTCACCCCCAGGACATGGGAGAGGTCGGCCGAGCCGTCTTCATCCGGCGGCGTACCGACGGCGATGAAGATCAGTTCGGCGTGACTGACCGCATCACTGGCCTGGGTGCTGAACAGCAGGCGGCCTTCCTTGATGTTTTCTTCGAGCATGGCCGAAAGCCCCGGCTCGCTGATCGGCGGTACGCCCTGACGCAGTTGACTGATCTTGTGCGCATCGACATCGACGCACAAAACCCGGTGTCCTACGTCTGCGAGGGCCGCAGCTTGCACAAGACCGACATAGCCGGTGCCAAATACGCTCACGTCCATGTCGGCGTGCCTCGTATGGAGTAATGAGGATGAAACAGTGGTGTGATTTCGGTATAGCCCACCCGTGGGAAGTTGTGTCAATCAAATGGCATGTTTCGTCGGATTTACACTCGCTGTGATTTGGGCTTTTTGCTATCAAGCCGTTCTAAATCCGGGGGTTAGCATTGGTGAGCACTGGCCAATTGCCGCATCGCAAAACGATGAACGGTCGAAGCCCGCGATAAACAAGGCGTTTATGGATGTGGATGTTTCACGAATGCAACGCTTTCGCGTTTTTGAACTGTCAGAATTGGCACCGCCAAGTTGGGTCAAAAAACTGACGTTGTTCCGGTTTGCGCTTTGGGTGGCGACTGCTAACGTGTCAATGTCCGGGTGCTTGCAAGGTCAAAATTGGGCGAGGGGAAGATGTTCAAATACGTCAAGGAACTGCTGCTGGCGCTGTACCTGCTGAGCAATTACCCCTATTACCTGGAGCGCTTGCAGGCCATCGGCCTGAGCCCGGCGTTGCTGTTGTACCTCGGCGTCCTGGTGCTGCTGGTGCTGGCCTTGCTGCTGTGCGCCAACATCCGCCAGGCCTGGCTGCGCTGGGGCTTTGCCCTGGTGTTCAGCGCCAGCGCGGTGTTCTTCGATGCCTACACGCGCATTACCGCCGACTACCTGACCTACAGCGGTTTTATCTCGATGGTGTATTCCGGTGGTTTTATCGGCGAGGCCATCGAGCAGTACCACAGCGTGATCCTCCGGGTACTGGGCAGTTCGCTGCTGTTGCTGCTGGGCCTGGGGCTCAAGCCACGCCACCCTGTGCCCGGGCCCGGGGCGCTGCCGTGGGCGGCGCCGCTGCTGGGCATTGCCTTGCTCACGGCGATTCTGTTCGTGCGCGCCGGTGAAGGCGCGCGCGGCCTGCCGATCATGTACACGCCGCTGGCCTATGCCAACCTGATGCTCTACGAGTCGCTGCACGACAGCGTCGGCCCCCGTGAGCCGGTGACCCTGGCACGCAGCGGCCCGGCCCTGGCCCGCGACATCGTGCTGATCATCGACGAAAGCGTCTCGGGCAATTACCTGGACCTGAACACCGCCCATGGCGTGCGCAGCCAGCTCAACCAGGCCCGGCCCGGGGTGAGCATTTTCAATTATGGCTACGCCGCCTCGATCGCCAACTGCAGCTCCGACACCAACGTCACCCTGCGTTATGGCGGCACCCGCGACGACTACCTGCGCATCAACTCGACCCTGCCGTCGATCTGGCAGTACGCCAAGGCTGCCGGCTTGGGCACCGTGTACATCGACGCCCAGCGCACCGGCGGCAACCTGCAGAACCTGATGAACGCGGCGGAAAAACGCGACATCGACCAGTTCATCCAGTTCGACAGCACCCCGGTGCGTGATCGCGACATGGCCGCTGTGGCCAAGCTCACCGAGCTGCTGGCCGACGGCAAAGCGCAACTGATCGTGATCAACAAGGTCGGCGTGCATTTCCCGGTGCACGACAAATACCCCGACGACTTCATGACCTACCGCCCGGCCTTGCCGCGCGGGCAGTACACCGACATTACCGACACCGGCCGGCGCGACGGATTCAATGGCCAGCCCGAAGACTGGGTGCTGTACCGCAATTCGTACATGAACAGCCTGCTGTGGAACGTCGGCGAGTTCTTCAACCGCCTGTTCGCCAAGGCCGACCTCAGCCAGGCGGTGCTCATCTACACCTCCGACCACGGCCAGGACCTGCACGAGCGCGGCAACCCGGGGCTCAACACCCACTGCGACAGCAACCCGGTGGAGGAGGAGGGCCTGGTGCCATTGGTGGTGATCCAGGGCCAGGGCCTGCAGACCCTCGACTGGCAGGCGCAACTGGCAACCAACAAGGACCGTTCCAGCCACTACAACATCTTCCCCACCTTGCTGCAGCTGCTCGGCTACGACCCGGCCGGTATCGCCGCAGTGTACGGGCGCTCGCTGGTAGTGCCGAGCGCCGACCCGTTCAGCTTCAATACCCGCTTCAATGCGCGGCTGGGGGCCAAGCCGGTGTTCAAGCATATTGACCTGAGCGAAGTGGTGACCCCGGGGGCGGCCTTGCCGAATGCGCAGATGCCGGTGGGCCAGGCGGATTGAGCGGGTGAAGGCACTATTTATCTAGCTCCGCCGTCAACGGCGGTGCTGCTCTCCTGACAGCCCCCCACTGTCAGGAACTTTTCCAATGACACCTGCAAAGCCAAACCCTGCGTTGATTTTCCACCGCAACTTGATCGGCGCGGCGATTCCTGCCTGGGTCAGCCATCTGGCGGCCAAAGACTTTCAAACCCTGCTGCAGAGCCAGCAACTGCCGTCGGCGATAGAGCCGCAGCTACAGGCTGCGCTCAAGGCTTCGAGGGCTGCACGCCAGGCGCTGGCAGTGCAGCTTGCCGCGCTCAAGGGCATCAGCCAGTTCTGTGCACCACTGTTGGCCCGTTCATTACGTGAGGCCCATGGGCTGGAAGTGGATGTGCTCAAGGCGCAACTGCACCAGGTCGGTTTTGAAACCCTTGGCGGGCGTACCTTGCCCAAGGGCGCGACCCACAGCAGCAGCCTGCTTGAGGCGGCGCTGCAGAATTTCAGCGCCAACGAAGACCTGGGCCCTTTCAGCTACCTGGCTGACGCGCAAGGTCAAACCGTGAGCCTGAGCTGTGAGCGTTTCGTCGCCCTGTGTCGCGAACTCGACCTGGGTCGGCAGTATCAGCAGCACCTGGCCGAGGTGCTGCAGGGCCCCGTCAGGGCCGCCAGCATGACGGCAGCGACCCGGGCCGACTTCGTCGCGCAAGTGCAGCGGGCGCGAAGCTACGGTGAGATCACCGACGCAGTACAGGCGGCGTTGTTGCTGCTGGCCAATGGCGCTGCGCCCCGGCTCGATGGCAAAGCCGTGGTCTGTCGGCAGATCAGCGTGTTGGGCAGCGTGCTGGACGGAGCGCTGTTGATCGGCCCGGATCCGGCGGCGAGCAATGTCACTGAACGCTGTGTGGCCTGGATCGCCGGCGCGCCGCTGTACCCGATCAAGGAGTATTCCTCGACCAGCGCCTTTGCCCACGACCTGGCTACCAGCCTGCAAACTGACGATTACCGCCAGGCAATACTCAAATGTGTGCCCCAGGCCGAGCGCCCGGCATTTGTACGCGCCTTGAATCAGGCGCTGTACGTCGAACGCTTTGAGGGCGAGGAAAAAATCCGCCAGCCGATCCTCAACCCGCGCCTGAAGGTCGAGGAACATGCGCTCGACGGCGAGCTGTGGAGCCGCTTGCAGCGCCTGCAGGTGCGCAGGCTCAAGGCCAATGCCCGGGTACTGGCGGTGCCGACCGCCGATGAAGACCGCGCCGCGCGCCTGGCGCGTTTGCAGCATTGGCTGGATATCGGCCTGAATGTGCTCAACGCGGCGGCGTTTTTAGTCCCGGCGCTCAATCCGCTGATGCTGGCGGTGACCGGCGCGCAACTGATGGGCAATGTGTTCCATGGCGTCGAGGCCTGGGAAGCCGGGGAAACCGCCGAAGCCCTGGCGCAGGTCGAGTCGCTGGTGGTCAACCTGGGTTTGATCGCAGGGCTGGGGGTAGCCGGCAGCGCCGCCGAACCGTCGCTGTTTGTCGATGGTCTGGAGCGTGTCGAATTGGCCAATGGCCAAGTGCGTCTGTGGAAGCCCGACCTGAGCGGTTATGCAAGCCCGGTGCAACTACCCGAGGGCCTGGCGCCCAATGCCCTGGGGCAGTACGCGCTGAACGATCAGTTGTACATCCGCCTGGATGGCAAGCTGTACCAGCAACGCTATGATGCCGGTCTTCAACAATGGCGAATCAGGCACCCGGACAACAACGACGCCTTCGAGCCGCCGCTCAAACACTACGGTAACGGCGCCTGGCAGTTCCAGGGTGAACAGCCGCTGCATTGGGAGCGTGGCCAGTTGCTGCGGCGCATCGGCGTTCTGGCCGAGGGCCTGGACGATGCCAGCCTGGCACAGGCTGCCGACATCAGCGGGGTCGACGACGACGTGCTGCGCCACATGCATGTCGAGCAGGGGCCGCTTGCACCGCTGCTGGCCGATACCTTGCAGCGCCTGCAACTGGACCGGCGCATTACCCGGATGGTCGCCGATATCCGCAGTGGCGCGGCGCTGGAGGCGGGCATGACCTATCCGTTGGCGTTGCTGGTCGAGTTGCCCAAATGGCCGGCCAACCGGGTATTGCAGGTGTTCAGGGGGCCGGAGCTGTGGGGTGAATCGCAGACCTATGGACTGGAGCGCTGGCCCCAGGGTCACGCCTTCAAGGTGCTGGCCGCCGATGTGCGCAGCGGCAAGCTCGCCCAGGTGCTGTTGCAGGCCTTGAGTGAGGCGCAACGCAGCGAGCTGCTGGGTGAGCATTTGCCCGAGCAGGCACGCTTGCCGGCCTTGCGCGAGCAATTGGCCGATCTGGCAGAGCGCAAGCGCAGCGCGGTGTTCGACAGTCTGTACGCCAGTATCGAAAGCCCCCCCGGCCTGGGCGCCAGGACCTTGCAGCGTGACTTCGCCTCGCTGCCTGATTCGCTTGCCGAGGAAATTGTGCGGCACGCCACTGCCCAGGAGCGTGGGCAACTGACTGGCGAGCAAGCTCGCGTACCTAGGCGCTTGGCCGAAGAAGCCCAGGCCTATCAGCGCCAGTTGCGCCTCAATCGTGCCCTTGAAGGGTTGGTGTTCCCTGCAAGAATGGCCCTGGACAGCGAGCGCCTGGCACTGCAATTGCTCGCCGATTTGCCCGGCTGGAACAGCGGTATTCGCCTTGAGCTACACCAACAGACGCTGGCTAGCGCGGTGCTGGCCAGCGTCGGTGACAGCGAGGCAGAGCTGCGCTCGATACTCAAGTACGAGGGTGGCTATCGCGTTTTTGATGCCCGCGGTAATGAACTGGGGCTGAGCGATGACTTTTTTGCTGCGCTGTTACGCGCACTGCCCGACACCCTGCGCCAGTCGCTTGGGGTAGAGATCTACGAGCCCGCGCAACTGCGCCAGCATTTGACCCAGCAAGCCCTGGGCAATCGCGCCCGCTGTTCGACCCTGATCGGCCAGCAACCCTCGCGGCCCTGGTTGCAATCGCCGTTGCGCGTGGCCGACGGGCGCCGTGGCTACCCGCTGGGCGGCGCGGTGGGGACCTTGCGTTCCAGCGAATATCGCCGTTTGAGCGCCTTGTACC
Source organism: Pseudomonas sp. B21-009 (assembly GCF_024749345.1). Taxonomy (NCBI): domain Bacteria; kingdom Pseudomonadati; phylum Pseudomonadota; class Gammaproteobacteria; order Pseudomonadales; family Pseudomonadaceae; genus Pseudomonas; species Pseudomonas sp. B21-009. Next base: position 2,693,465 of record NZ_CP087199.1, read on the forward strand.
CCGAGTTGCGCGCCAATGAAATTACCGAGATCAAGAATCAGCTGCGAATCGCCAATGAAGACCTCGGTGCTGCGATCCAGGGCCTGGAAGATGAGTATCGCCAGCTCGGGCAAACCCTCGACAACTGGGTGGCGCAGCGACCCAGCGGTGGCGAGCGCGTGGACCGGGAAATGCTTCGTGACCGGTTGAAAGCTGCCTGGCGCCGTGTGGGTGGCGATCATAAACATGAACTGGATCTGTCTTCCTGGAGGCCTGACGGATTGCCATCGATCAATGTGCGCTTTCGTCATGTCACCCGCTTGTTCCTCAATCGAATGGAGCTGAGCGCCGTGCCGGAGTCTTTTCTTTCATCGTTTACCGAACTCAGGGAGTTGAGCCTGGAACACAACCGTCTGACGGAAATTCCCGCGACCCTTGGCAACCGAAGCAAACTGCGTGTGCTTAATCTGGAAGGCAACCAGATCAGCGCCAACGCGCGCATGTTCGAACCACTGCAAAACCTGCGGGCTTTGCGCTGGCTCAACCTTGCGGCTAATCAGATTTCCGTCCTGGCGGTTGAAGCTATCCATGCCCTGGGCACGCTCGACAGCCTGAGCACCCTGGGCCTGCGGGCCAATGGCCTGACACTGGATGCCGGGCAATTGCAGGCCCTGGCGGCCATCCCATTGCAGGAACTGGACCTTGGCCGCAACGCCATCGAGCTGGACGAGGCCGGGGCGGCTGCTTTTGCCGGCCTGGTGCGGTTGCGCACGCTCAACCTCACCGACAACCCTCTGGGCCGGGCCCCACGCCTGGGTAATCTCAGGGCACTGCAGCACCTGAGCCTGCGTGGCTGCCAAATCCAAGACTGGCCGCAAGGGCTATCAGAATTGATGCAGCCGCGCAGGCACGTTTTGCGCACGGTGGAGCTGAGCCGCAACGAGCTGACCGAGCTTCCCGACCTTGGCGCTACGGCCTTCGGCGCCGCGCTGCGTGCCGATGGCCAGCGCAGCCGCTGGCTACTGCTCAACCAGAACCCGCTCAGCGAGGCTGCTGTCAGCCACTTGCGCGGCCTTGGCATGCCATACAGTCGCAGTGGCAGCGGCCTGGCCGCCGGCTGGTTGCGTAAGGCAAGCGCCGAGCAGCAGCAACTGTGGGACAGCTTGTTCCCGGATGATGACACCCATCGGCCGCTGTTGCTGGTGCTCGACCGGGCGTTGGAGTCCAGCGAGGCCAGGTTCGATTTCAACAACATGTCAGCCAGGGTCTGGAAGCTGTTGCGTGCAGCGCAAGGTTCCGATCAATTGTTCAGTGATTTGCAAGCCATTGCCCAAGCGTATCCACCAACCTGTGGCGACGCCGGGGCTGATGGCTTTAGCGCCCTGGAAATCGAGCTACTGGTCTCGCACAAGGAGCAGCAGGCACGTGACCCGCTGCAGCGCACGACGGCAGTGGTGGAGTTGTACAAGCAGCTCTATCGCCGCGACCTGGTCAATTCCCTGGCCCAGCGTATCGGCCTGGCGCGTGATTTGCGTCGCGCCGGCATTCGCGCCGCTGCCCGGCCGCTTCCTGCCTTCGACCCGCTGGACAACCTCACTGACCAGGACCTGGAGCAGGAGGCCGATCCAGTGGAGATTCGCTTGAGGTTGCGTCAGAAACTGGCCGACAAGCTCGAGTTTCCCGAGCCCTCCAGCGGCATGCTGTTTGCGTACCGGGCCAGTGTTGACGCGCGTGTGATCAAGAATGTCGAGCGTGAAGTCCAGCGCCTGAGCAGCCAGGTAGAGGCCAGGCAGCAATGGATGGTGCTGCAACATGGCTGGAAGCGCTACTTGCGCAAACTGCACGGGCAGCGCTTTGCGACCTTCGAACAGCAATGGCGCGATGCCGCCGACTACCTGTTGAGCTGCCTGTACGACTGGCATGAGTTCGACGGGCCGCTGGCGCCCGAGGTGCGCAGTGCGCTGCAGCAGATCCTGCCCGATGCACCCGTGGACGGGCAGGGGCACCTGCAGCGTCTGGCACTGTCGGAAGGGCGCTACTTCACCGCTGAGCAGCAGTTGAAAGAAGTCAGCACTGCGGCCGAGCACGGCCTCATCCTCGAACTGACCCGCAGCAGCGAAAGCTAAGCGCCCTGAGCGGCCTTGCCTTGCGTCGCTGCACTATCGGCGCAAGGCAAGCGCACCGGCGTCCTGGGCATGCAACGCGCGAAAGCTTTCGGCTTCTTCCACCAGCCAGTCATGCACCGCCCGCGCCCCCGGGTGCGCCAGGCCACCGGGCGGGTACAGCAACACATAACGCTTGTGGTTGGCGATCGGCAGGCCGAACGGCACGATCAGCGCGCCGCGCTCCAGCTCGTCATTGAGCAGGGTTCGCCGAGCAATGGCCACGCCGATGCCGGCAATCGCCGCCTCGATGGTCAGGTGGTTGCGGTTGAAGGTGTGCCCACGGCGCACGTCCAGGCCACTGGCGCCAATGCCCTCGAGGTAGAACTCCCATTCGGCGTATTCCGAACTGCCGCGCCAGGCGGTGATGTCGTGCAGCAGCGGGTAATGCGCCAGGTCTGCCGGGCCATGCAGCGGCGGGCGGCCGCGCAGCAGGGAAGGGGCGCAGACCGGGAAGATCTGTTCGTCGAGCAGCGGTGTGGAATGCATGCCCGGGTAGCTGCCGTCGTTGAGGTCGATGGCCAGGTCGAAGTCGCCTTCGTGCAAGGCCTGGCTGCTGTCTTCGGCCACCAGGCGCAGCTGGATGTCCGGGTAGCGTTGCTGCAGGCGCGGCAGGCGCGGGGTCAGCCACTTGGCCAGAAACGACGGGATCGAGCGCAGGCGCAGGGTGCCGCGGATTTCGCCAGCGTCCAGGCGGCGCAACTCGGCATCGATGCTGCCATAGGCTTCGCCGACGGTCTGCGCCAGGCGCTGGCCTTCGGCGGTCAGCTCGACGCCGCGGGCGCGGCGCAGGAACAGGCGAAAGCCCAGGCGCTCTTCCAGTTGGCGGATCTGCTGGCTGACTGCGCCGGGGGTGATGTGCAGTTCTTCGGCGCAGCGGGTGAACGACAGGTGCCGCGCCGCACAGGCAAACACATGCAGCCAGACGTACATCTGGCCATTCATTTGTCGCTTCATCGTTTAGCTCTGCTAAAGGCTTGCTTAGAAAGTTTCGTTGGTCAACACGCAAGTGACCGGGCAGTATCGCGCAACTTCGCGACACCCATCAATTTTTTAACAGTGCCGTTGCGTGACATGGATTGTTGCCTCGGTCAGGCATTAGCATGGCTATCAGTGTTTTCGACCTTTTCAAGATTGGCATCGGCCCCTCCAGCTCCCACACCGTAGGCCCCATGCGTGCGGCGGCAACCTTTGCCCAGGCCCTGCGTGAGCAAGGCCTGCTGGAGCAGGTTAGCCGGGTCGAGGTGCGCCTGTACGGCTCGTTGTCGGCCACCGGCGTCGGCCACGCCACCGACCGCGCCTGCCTGCTCGGGCTGATGGGCGAATGGCCGGACCAGATCGACCCGCAAAGCATCGAGCCGCTGATCGCGCAACTGCAGCAAAGCCAGGTACTGATGCTCGACGGCACGCAGGCGATTGCATTCGACTGCGCCAGCGACTTGCTGCTGCTCGATGAAAGCCTGCCGTATCACCCCAACGCCATGACCCTGGAAGCCAGCAGCGCATCGGGCTCGTTGCTGCAGCAAACCTACTATTCGGTCGGTGGCGGTTTTATCGTCGAGGCCGCGCAAGTGGGCACGGCCGGCAACAGCGCCGAGCAGGTGCAACTGCCCTATGACTTCGACAGCGCCGCCCAGTTGCTGGCGCTGTGCAAGCAGCACAAGCTGCGGGTCAGCCAGGTGATGATGGCCAACGAGCTGGCCTGGCGCGAGGAAGCCCAGGTGCGCAGCGGCCTGCTGAAACTCTGGGCGGCGATGCGCGAGTGCGTCGACAACGGCCTGCGCAACGAGGGCATCTTGCCGGGCGGGCTCAAGGTCAAGCGCCGCGCCGCCAAGCTGCACCGCAGCCTGCAGGAGCTGGGCAAGCCCAACGTCATCGGTTCGACCCTGAGCGCCATGGAGTGGGTCAACCTGTTCGCCCTGGCGGTCAACGAAGAAAACGCCGCCGGCGGGCGCATGGTCACCGCACCGACCAATGGCGCCGCCGGCATCATCCCGGCGGTGCTGCACTACTACATGAAATTCAACCCCGAGGCCTGCGACAACGACGTCGTCGACTTCCTCCTCAGCGCCGCTGCGGTGGGCATCCTGTGCAAAAAGAACGCCTCGATCTCCGGCGCCGAAGTCGGCTGCCAGGGCGAGGTCGGTTCGGCCTGCGCGATGGCCGCGGCCGGCCTTGCCGAAGTGCTGGGGGCAACGCCCATGCAAGTGGAAAACGCCGCCGAAATCGCCCTTGAGCACAACCTCGGGCTGACCTGCGACCCGGTCGGCGGTCTGGTCCAGGTGCCGTGCATCGAGCGCAACGCGATTGCTGCAGTCAAGGCCATCAACGCCGTGCAGATGGCCTTGCGAGGCGATGGCGAGCACTTCATCTCCCTCGACCGGGTGATCCGCACCATGCGCGACACCGGCGCCGACATGCATGCCAACTACAAGGAGACGTCACGCGGCGGCCTGGCGGTCGCCTTCGTCGAGTGTTGATCCCATCGCGGGTCAAGCCCGCTCCTACATGTGGGAGCGGGCTTGACCCGCGATAGCTGCACCCCTGTTCCAAAGTTATTCATACGCAACAAAAACAACTACAAGGCAATATCGATGACTGATGTAAATAGCACCACGACCGTTCGTGTGGATTCGGCCGCGCCTGCGCAAAGCCGTGCCTGGAGCCGTCACGACACCACCTGGGTCCTGGGCCTGTACGGCACCGCCATCGGCGCCGGCACCCTGTTCCTGCCGATCAACGCCGGGGTAGGGGGCTTCTGGCCGCTGCTGGTACTGGCGGTACTGGCCTTCCCGATGACCTTCTACGCCCACCGCGGCCTGACCCGCTTCGTGCTTTCCGGCAAGCGCGGCGCCAGCGAAGACATCACCGAAGTGGTCGAAGAGCACTTCGGCGTCGGCGCCGGCAAGCTCATCACCTTGCTGTACTTCTTTGCCATCTTCCCGATCCTGCTGGTGTACAGCGTCGCCCTGACCAACACCCTGGGCAATTTCATGGAGCACCAGCTGCACATGACCCCGCCGCCGCGGGCGCTGCTGGCCTTGCTGCTGATTTGCGGGCTGATGATCGTGGTGCGCAGCGGCCAGGGCATTATCGTCAAGGTCATGAGCCTGCTGGTCTACCCGTTCGTGGCCGCGCTGTTGCTGCTGGCGGTGAGCCTGATCCCCAACTGGAACGGCGCCTTCTTCGCCCAGGCCAGCGAGGGCATGCCCCTGGAGCTGTTCTTCAAGACCCTGTGGCTGGCCATCCCGGTGATGGTGTTCTCGTTCAACCACTCGCCGATCATCTCCGCCTTTGCCGTTGACCAGAAGCACCGCTACGGCGAGCAGGCCGACGCCAGGAGCGGCAAGATCCTCGCCAGCGCCCATGTGATGATGGTGCTGACGGTGATGTTCTTCTGCTTCAGTTGCGTGCTGGCCCTGAGCCCGGCGGACCTGGCCGCTGCCAAACAGCAAAACATCTCGATCCTGTCGTACCTGGCCAACCACTTCCAGACCCCGGTGATCGCCTTTGTCGCGCCGCTGATTGCCCTGGTGGCAATTACCAAGTCGTTCCTCGGCCACTACATCGGTGCCAGCGAAGGCTTCCAGGGCATGATCGTGAAAAGCCTGCGCAGCCGTGGCAAACAGGTCTCAAGCAAGCGCCTGGAACAGATGACCGCGTTGTTCATGGTCATCACCTGCTGGGCCGTGGCGACCCTCAACCCGAGCATCCTCGGCATGATCGAGAACCTCGGCGGGCCGATCATCGCCTGCCTGCTGTTCCTGATGCCGATGTACGCCATCCACAAGGTGCCGGCGCTGCGCAAATACTCGGGCAAGGCCTCGAACGTGTTTGTGGTGCTGATTGGCCTGATTACCCTGTCGGCGATTCTGTTCTCGTTCTTTGCCTGACGTCCCCCTCTGATATGCTGGCTATAGCCTATAGCCAGCATTCAGTCGCAAGGGACCTGCATGAAAACCATCGCCAAGCTCAGCGCCACGGTGCTGCACCGTCACTATGGTGAACACGCCTTTGCCCAGGCGCTGGCCGAAAAAGAGTTGCACGATCTGCGGATCATCACCTACGGCGTGGCAGGCAATCTGGCGTCGATGGTCAAGTACCTGCACAACACCTTCCTGCGACGCGCCAAAGGCTCCTGCCGGGTGATGATCGGCCTGTCGAACATTGACAGTATCGGTTCCGAGGCGCTTGCCGGCCAGATCCGCAAGCTGTTCAGGCATTTCGACCCGCAATCGGGCATCGAGCTGTTTGTGCATGGCGCTTGCCACATCAAGCTGCTCAGCTATCGCGGGGTGAGCTTTCTTGGTTCGCAGAACCTTTCGGGTGCTGCCGAACCCTACTTCAACGGGATCGAAGACAAGCTCTACTTCAATCGCTTTCATGAAGCCCTGGTGCGCATCGAAGATCCTGGCAATGCCTGCGCCAATGCCTTGTTTGACCGCGTGCTGGATGATCGCATGCTCTGTCAGCGCATCTGTCGGCGCAGCGCTGCCCAGGCCTATGCCGATGCGCTGATCGAGGGGGTGAAGATCGACACCGCCGCCAGCCATGTCGCCCAGGCCCTGCAACTGCGCGCGGCATTGAAAGGCCTGAGCGGCTACATTTGCCTGGCGCCTGAATGCCGCGATCGCGTTGCGCTGTACCGGCTGCTATCGAAAATAGGCCAGGCCAGTGCGCCGCATACCCTGGTCGAGGAACTGTTCGATGAGTTGTATGGCACCGACGACTTTGCCCAGGTGAAGGATGAAGCGCTGCTGTTCAGGCTTTGGAGCCTGGTCCACTCGCTCAATGACCAGCTTTCTTTGCACAAGCCGAAGGTGCTGGAGTTGCTGGAGGAGGCCGAAGCCCTCGAGGCGTTGAAGTTCGATGCGCAAGCACTCGAGGAATTCGGGCAAGACCTTCAGCAACTGGCCGCCCGTCACCTGGTCACTCATCTGCAGGAGTTTGTCGAGCACCAGGAGTTTGCGATTATCCAATCCATCATGTCGAACCCGGAGTACGAGCATTCCTATATGTATGGGGCCACGGACGAGGACGGCAACCTCGACCACGAGCGCATCGAGCGCAACCTCTGCAACAGCGAGCTGATGTCGCTGGATCAGAAGCTCAAGCGTATCGACCCTCGGCCCATCCTCGACGCCATCGAGCAATGCCTGGGCCGTCATCTGCACCGCCTTCATGACTCATCGGCGCTGCTGCAGCAGGCCAATGCGCTGTTGCAGGACATCGAACAGCAGTATCAGCATGAGCTGCAAAGTGAGGAGTTTTGCAGCTTTTTGCATAAGCGCAATCTGCTCCCGGAACCCTCGCTGTTGTGAATGCTCAACCAGGCGATCGCGCGCCGAGATCAGCCTGTGATCTCGGCGCGTGGTCAGCGGCTAGCGCGACTCGCTCTTGAGCTTGGCGAAGCTTTTGCGCAGGTCACTGGCCCAACCGTCCAGCACCGGCTTGACGTTCTCCAGGGCCAGCTTTGAGGTGTCGTTTTCCAGGGCCTCGCCGGTGCCTTTGCGCACCACCTGGGCAATCACCTTGTTATTGCCGCCGTCGAGGAAGGCCGCCTCGGTGGCGATGTCGACTTCCTGGTCGCGGCCGCCGGCGGCGGTATTGACCGCAGCGGCCACCAGGGCGATGGGGATCACTTCGTAGGGTTTCAGGCCTTCGGTCTTGGTCGATACCGCGGTGATCGCCGGGCGCACCACCAGCACGCCGGGGCCCGGGCCCTGGGCCAAAGGCAATTCGGCGCCCAGTTCACGCTTGAGCGCGGTGTTGTAGTACTGGGTGATCTGGCTGAGGATTTGCGGCGAAATCGCCGCGGTAGCCTGGGGCTTGGGGTAGAACTGGCTGGGCTCGATAAACACCTGGGTAAAGCGCGCGGCCTTCACTTGTGGGTCGATCCAGCGCATCACCGGCTTGCCGGAGCTGCTTTCGGCGGGCTTGAGGCGGCTATAGTCCTTGAGAAACCCGGAGTACTGGCTGGGGTCGACCTGGCTGCTGGAGCAACCGGCAAGGACGATAAGGGCAGAGCAGAGCAGGGTGGAGCGCAAGGTGGGTTTCATCGACGTTCGTATCCTTGGCAATGACCGCACGGGACGGGGAATTGATCGCCTGAACAACGCTAGCAGCTCTTGGCCTGGCCGCCAGTTCATTGACCCCGGTCAAGCGCACCCGGGCCTGTCGGGCGCAGGGTGGACAATCACTACCGCCCCGTCGAGGACACCGCCATGGCCAAGATGAAAGCTGCGATTTTCGTTGAAAAGAACCGCATCGTGCTGGACGAAAAGCCGATCCCCGAAGTAGGCCCGCTGGATGCGCTGATCCGCATCACCACCACAACCTTGTGCGGCACCGACGTGCACATTCTGCGCGGTGAGTACCCGGTGGCCAAGGGCTTGACCATCGGCCACGAGCCGGTGGGGGTGATCGAAAAGCTCGGCTCCCAGGTACAGGGTTTTGTCGAAGGCCAGCGGGTGATCGCCGGCGCCATCACCCCAAGCGGCCACAGCTTTGCCTGCCTGTGCGGTTGCGGCGCCCAGGACGGCCCGGATACCCGCCACGGCTTTCGTGCGGCGGGCGGCTGGAAATTCGGCAACAGCATCGACGGCAGCCAGGCCGAGTACCTGCTGGTGCCCGATGCCACTGCCAACCTCTGTGCCATTCCCGATCACTTGAGCGACGAGCAGGTACTGATGTGCCCGGACATCATGTCTACCGGATTTTCTGGCGCCGAGCGTGGCGAGGTGCAGATAGGCGACACGGTCGTGGTCTTTGCCCTCGGCCCGATTGGCCTGTGTGCCGTCGCCGGCGCGCGGCTCAAGGGCGCGACCACGATCATTGGCGTCGATACCGTCGCGGCGCGGATTGCAGTGGCGCACAAGCTCGGTGCAACCCATGTAGTGGATTTCAACCAGGGCGATGTGGTCCAGCAGATCATGCAGCTCACCGATGGCCGTGGGGTTGACGTCGCCATCGAGGCGCTGGGCACGCAATCGACCTTCGAATCAGCGTTGCGGGTGCTGCGCCCCGGCGGCACCTTGTCGAGCCTGGGCGTGTACTCAAGCGACTTGCGCTTGCCGCTGGACGCCTTTGCCGCAGGGCTTGGCGACTACCGCATCGTCAGCACCCTGTGCCCCGGCGGCAAGGAGCGCATGCGCCGGCTGATGGAAGTGGTAGGCAGCGGCCAGGTGGACCTCAAGCCGCTGGTGACCCATCACTTCAAGCTCGATGACATTGAGGCGGCGTATGAGTTGTTTGCCCATCAGCGGGACGGGGTGATGAAGGTGGCGATTACCCCGTGAGTGTGTCGAGCGCAAAGCGCTCGCAATGATTTTGACTATGCAATACTGGTCAATCCTTTCCCACCCCTGGACCCCGCAATGGACCTGCCCCGCCGCTTGCGCAGCAAACAGCTGAAACTCCACGCCCCGGAACTGACCTTCGCTGCGCAACTGCAGGCGGTGCTCAACGCCAACTTCGACTTTCACCGTGAGTTTCTGCCCTGGGCCCGTGACGACTGGACCCTGGAGCAGGCGCGCCAAAGCCTGCTCCAGGCCCGGCAGAACTGGGCGGCGCCCCAGGGAGAAAAACGCTACTACCTGTTCCTCGCCAGTGGTGAGCTGATCGGTTGCCTCGGTGTGCGCCCGGATGCCCAGGGCAAGGTCGGCCTGGGTTACCGGATCGCCGAGGCCCATGCCCGGCAGGGCTTGATGACCGAGGCGCTGGAAACGCTGTTGCCACTGCTCGAAGGCTCGCTGTTGTGGCTGACCACGTCGCCGGCCAATGTTGCGTGCCAGCGCCTGGTGGAGGGATTGGGGTTCAAGCGGGTGGCGTCGGCGAGCGGGGCGAATGCGCGGTTGCGCTATGAGTTGAGGCGTTGATTCAAACTCGGTGCTCAATCGCGGGTCAAGCCCGCTCCCACAGGGATTGCATTGATCCTGGCCACTGTGGGAGCGGCGGTGCGGCGACCCGACTTGACCCGCGATGAGGCCGCCAGCGTCAATCCTTGACCAACGCCCGCAACGCCGCCTTCGCCTCCGGCGTTTGCAACCGTTCGATAAACAGCAAGCCTTCACGTTGAACCGTCGCTTCCAATTCCTGGCGATGGGCATCCTTGAGCAGGCGCTTGCTGATGCGCAGCGCATCCTGGGGCAGGGCCTGTAACCGTGCCGCCAGCTTGCGCGCCGCCGCCAGGCACTGTTCGCCATCTTCATGCAGCTCATTGGCCAGGCCCCATTCGACGGCCTGTTCGCCTGTGAGCAGTTCATTGCACAGCAACAATCGCGCGGCCCGGGCATGACCGAGCAGGCGTGGCAATAGCAGGCTGGAGCCAAACTCCGGGCACACCCCCAGCGGCACGAACGGCATGCGCAGTTTAGTGCACCGGCTGACCAGTATCTGGTCGCAGTGCAGCAGCAAGGTGGCGCCGATGCCGATGGCGGCGCCGGCAACCGCTGCGATCAGCGGCTTGTCCAGCGCCAGCACTACGCGCATCAGGCGAAACACCGGGCTGTCCATGTCGCCGGGCGGGTTGTCGAGGAAGTCCTTGAGGTCGTTGCCGGCGCTGAAGCACTGCGCGCCGCCGGTCAGGAGGATGACCTCGACCTGGGCGTCCTCCTGGGCCGCCAGCAATAGCTCGCCCAGCTGGCTGTACATGGCGTTGTTCAGCGCATTGAGCTTGCCCGGGCGGTTGAAGGTCAGGGTCAGCAGGCCCTGGTGCAGTTCGCGGGTGATCAGTTCGTTCATGGCGTGCCTGTGTTGTTGTAGGTATCAGAACGTCGGCGGGGTGATCACCCAGATCACCACCGCATCCACTTCGCCGGGGTTGCCGTAACGGTGCGGCTCCTGGCTGGAAAAACTGAAGCTGTCGCCTTCGCCGAGCTGAAAATAGCGCTCGCCAACCCACAGCTCGAAACTGCCGGACAGCAGGTAGCCGGCTTCTTCGCCGTCATGGCTGTAGCTTTGCTGGCTGTAGGTGCCCGGCGGGAAGCGCGAGTGGAGGATTTCCAGCTGGCGGTTGGGTTGCGGGGTCAGTAACTGGTCGACGATGCCGTCTTCGTAGTGCACGCTCAGGCGGCTGTGCTTGCGCACCACGTAGCCGTTGTCCTCCGGAGCGGTGCTGGCCTCGCTGGCGAAAAACCACTGGATGGTCACGCCCAGGCTGCGGGCGATGTTGAACAGCGCCGGGATCGACGGGTAGGAGAGGTTGCGCTCCAGCTGGCTGATGTAGCCGGCGGTCAGCTCGCTCTGCTCGGCAAGCTCGGCCAGGGTCATGCCGCGGCGCTTGCGCAGGCCGCGGATACGGGTGCCGAGAAAATGCGCGGTGCTGGTGCCTTCCTGGCTGGCGGCGGGCGGCGTCTTGCTGCTGTTGCTCATGGCGTGCTCCGAACCGCACTGTCAAAGCCCCGGAGTATAAACAGCCTTACAGGCTCCAGGCGACCTTCAAACCGTCGTAGACGGCTTCTTCCACCGTGCGCGGGGCCAGGCAGTCGCCGATGCGTTTTACCTCGACCAGGCCGTGCAGCTCGGCGGCCAGGCTATCGACCGGCTGATGGCCCTGGCACAGCACCAGGGTGTCGATGTCTTCGAAGATCATCGGCTCGCCGCTGGCGGTGTGTTGCAGGTACACGGTGGTGTCGTCGCAGCCGTACAGGCGTGCATAGGGGGTGATCGGGATGCCCAGCTTGTGCAGTTCGCCGGCCATCTGGTCGCGCACGTACAGCGGCAGGCTTTCGCCGCAGTGGGTACCATTGACCGCCAGTTGCACCTGGTGGCCTTCACGCACCAGGCGCTCGGCGATGCCCGGGCCGATCCAGTCGCAGCGCCAATCGACCACCAGCACCGAGCGCCCGGGCCGGGCCTCGCCACGCAGGATCTGCCAGGCATCGAGCACCTGCAGTTCGCCACCGCGCTCGAAGGCCGGCCAGTAGGGTTCGGCGCCGGTGGCGACGATCACCAGGTCGGGCTGTTCGCGTTCGACCAGGGCGCGATCCACGCGCGTGTTGCGCACCACCTTGACCCCGGCCAGCTGCATCTCCCGTTGCAGGTTGGTGCTGGCGCCGCCGAATTCGGCCCGGCGCGGCAGCAATTGCGCGAGCAGCACCTGGCCGCCGAGCTGTGTGCTGGCTTCGTACAAAGTCACGTCGTGGCCGCGCGCTGCCGCCACTGCCGCCGCCTTCATGCCGGCCGGGCCGCCACCGGCGATCATGATGCGCTTGCGCACAACTGCCGGCTGCAGGCTGCCGAACTGCTGCTCGCGCCCGGTTTCCGGATGCTGGATGCACGAGATCGGCAGGCCCTTGTGAAAGTGGCCGATGCAGGCCTGGTTGCAGGCGATGCAGGCGCGTACATCTTCAACGCGCTCAGTGCGGGTCTTGTTGGGCATTTGCGGGTCGCAGATCAGCGCGCGGGTCATGCCGCAGACATCGGCCTGGCCACGGGCAAGGATCAGCTCGGCTTCCTGGGGCTGGTTGATGCGCCCGGTGACGAACAGCGGAATGCTCAGTTGCGCCTTGAAGGTCCCGGCCTCGCGCGCCAGGTACGCCGCCTCGATAGCCATTGGCGGGACGATGTGCACGGCGCCGCCGAGCGAGGCCGAGGTGCCGGCGACGATATGCACGTAGTCCAGTTCTGCTTGAAGCAGCTTCACCGCCGCCAGCGATTCATCCTCGGTCAGGCCCTCGGCGTCGCGCTCATCGGCGCTGATGCGCAGGCCGATGATGAAGTCGTCTGCCGTCGCCGCCCGCACTGCGGCGATTACTTCACGGACAAAGCGCAGGCGTTGCTGCAGCTCACCGTTGTAGCCATCGCTGCGGCGGTTGACCCGTGGGTTGATGAACTGCGCCGGCAGGTAGCCGTGGCTGGCCACCACCTCGACGCCATCGATGCCGGCCTGGTGCAGGCGCCGGGCAGCAGCGGCATAGCCAGCAATGATCTCGTCGATCATGGCCTGGTCCAGCGCCCGTGGCATCACCCGAAAACGCTCGTTGGGCACCGCCGAGGCCGAGTAGGCCACGGCCAGCAAGCCGTCGCTGGACTCCATGATTTCCCGCCCGGGGTGGAAGATCTGCGACAGCACCACGGTGCCGTGGGCATGGCAGGTCTCGGCCAGTTGGCGGTAGCCGTCGATGCAGGCATCGTCGGTGGCCATCAGCACGTGCGAGGTGTAGCGCGCACTGTCGTGCACCCCGGCCACCTGCAGCACGATCAGGCCGACGCCGCCAGCGGCACGGGCCTGGTGGTAGGCAATCAGGCGCTCGTTGACCAGGTTGTCGGTGGGCATCGAGGTGTCGTGGCCGCTGGACATGATGCGGTTCTTCAGGCGTTTGCCACGGATGTGCAGCGGTTCGAACAGGTGCGCGAAGGTCGACATGCGGGTCAGGCTCCAGCGGGGTGTTGTTATTATTTTTCTATAGAAGTGTACCGCCAGTAAAAAATCAACTTGTTTTTTTACTGGCCTTTGACTAGTTTGCAAATCACCCCGGGTCCTGGGGCACACCTCACAACAACAAGAAAACGGGCCACGCATCACGTGGTACCGGCAAGAGGAAGCATTGATGAAATCGAACCTGCTCAAGCTCTCTCCCTGGTTGCTTGCCCTTGCGGTCGGCGGCGCCCAGGCAGCACCGGACATGGTCGTGGTCGCCTATGGCGGCGCCGGCCAGAAAGCCCAGGATGCGGCGATCTTCAAGCCTTTCAGTGCCCAGGACGGCAGCACGTTGATCCAGAGTGAATACAACGGCGAAATGGCCCGCATCAAGGTCATGGTCGATACCGGCAACGTCGACTGGGACCTGGTGCAGATCGAAGGCCCGGACCTGATGCGCGGCTGCGACGAGGGTATGTACGAGCGCCTCGACTGGACCCAGCTCGGGCGTGCCGAGCAACTGATACCCGACGCCGCCCAGGAGTGCGGCTCGGCGGTGCTGGTGTGGAGCGTGGCGATTGCCTACGACCGCAACAAGCTGGCCCAGGCGCCGGCCTCGTGGGCGGACTTCTGGGACGTCAAGAAAATCCCCGGCAAGCGCGGCCTGCGCAAGCGTGCGGTGTACAACCTGGAGTTCGCGCTGATGGCCGACGGGGTCAAGGTCGAGGACGTCTACAAGGTCCTGGCCACCCCCGAGGGTGTCGACCGCGCCTTCAACAAGCTCAGCGAGCTCAAGCCCTATATCCAGTGGTGGGAAGCCGGCGCGCAACCGGCGCAGTGGCTGAGCGCCGGCGACGTAGTCATGACCTCGACCTACAGCGGTCGGGTCGCCGTCGCCGCCCAGGAGGGCAGCCCGCTGGCCCTGGTGTGGCCGGGCAGCCTGTACGGCATGGACTACTGGGCGATCATCAAGGGCTCCAGGCATGTCGACCAGGCCAAGCGCTTGATCGCCTTCGCCAACCAGCCCGACACCCAGGTGCGCTACGTCAAGCAAATCCCCTACGGGCCGACCAACACCCAGGCTGCCGCCGAGCTTGATCCGAAGCTGGCGAGCTGGGTGCCGACGTCCAGGCAGAACCTTGAGGGCGCACTGTCGATGAACGTCGAGTTCTGGGTCGATCACGGCGATGAGCTGGAAGAGCGCTTCAACGCCTGGGCCAGTCGCTAACCCCTGTGGCTGGACATCGTACGGTGTCCAGCCCTATTGTCTGGCCAGTTTTTCGCCTGAGGACAACAATAATGACCGAGACCGAAATCCGCCTGCGCCAGGAACTGGCCGCCTGCTATCGATTGATCGCGCACTTTCGCATGACCGATCTGATCTTCACCCATATCTCGGTGCGCATTCCCGGCCCCGAGCATCATTTTCTGATCAACCCCTATGGTTTGATGTTCGATGAAATCAGCGCCTCTAACCTGGTCAAGATCGACCTGGCGGGCAGGGCGGTGGAGGCTTCGCCGTACCCGGTGAACCCGGCCGGTTTTGTCATTCACAGTGCCATCCACGGTGCCCGCGAAGACGCCCAGTGCGTGCTGCACACTCATACCAAGGCCGGCTGCGCGCTGGCGGCGCTCAAGTGCGGGTTGCTGCCGGTCAACCAGATTTCCATGGAATTCCACGGCAAGGTTGCCTACCACGACTACGAAGGCATCGCCCTGGACATGGCCGAGCAAGCGCGCCTGGTCGATGACCTGGGTGACAAGGCGGTGCTGATTTTGCGCAACCATGGCTTGCTCAGCGTCGGGCGCAGTGTCAGCGAGGCGTTCCTGCGCATGTATTACCTGGAAAAAGCCTGCGAGATCCAGCTGACGGCGATGGCTGCCGGCGAGCTGGTGCTGCCGTCGGAAGAAGTCTGTGCCCACACCGAACGCCAGTTCAACGAACCGGCGCGGCCGCTGAAGGAAGGTGAGCTGAGCGATCCGGACGGCATGCAACTGGCCTGGTCGGCATTGCTGCGTCTGCTCGATCGGGTGGCGCCGGGCTATCGCGACTGATCAGCAGTTGTTGTACAGTCGTTCAATACGCAATCCTGTGGGAGCGGGCCTTGCCCCGCGATCTGCTGCGAAGCAGCAGTAAAACCTGTCGACACGGTGCAAACAGACACACCGCATTGGCCGCTTTTACGACCGCTTCGCGCTCGATCGCGGGGCAAGGCCCGCTCCCACCGGGTTCCTGCAACTCACTCTGTTCGAGAAACCCTATGTCTCAGGAAGCCCGTTACAGCCGTATGGTCCCGGAGTTGCGCAAGGCCAACCTGGTCGAAGCGACCCTGGTGTGCCTGAAACGCCACGGCTTCCAGGGCGCCTCGATCCGCAAGATCTCCGCCGAGGCCGGCGTCTCGGTGGGGTTGATCAGCCATCACTATTCGGGCAAGGACGAACTGGTCGCCGAGGCCTACATGGCGGTCACCGGCCGGGTCATGGGGCTGATCCGCGAAGCCATGGCCCAGGCCGCACCCAATGCCCGCGAACGGCTGTCGGCGTTCTTTCGCGCCTCATTCTGCGCCGAATTGCTCGACCCGCAACTGCTAGATGCCTGGCTGGCGTTCTGGGGCGCGGTGAAAACCGCCGAGGCGATCAACCAGGTGCACGATCATTCCTACGGCGAGTACCGCAACGAACTGGGCCGGCTGCTGGCGGACCTGGCCACAGAGGAGGGCTGGCAGGCGTTCAACGCCGACCTCGCGGCCATCAGCCTGAGCGCCTTGCTCGACGGCCTGTGGCTGGAATCGGGGCTCAACCCCGGGACCTTCACCCCGGAGCAGGGCGTGCAGATCTGCGAGGCCTGGGTCGATGGTTTGCAAGCCGGTGGGCGCCGGCGCTTCACCCTGATCGAGGGCTGTTGATCGGTCGTTCAGTAATGGGTACGCTGCTGTCGTGAGTCATACAACAATTTTTATAAGAGACAACACGCAATGACGCCTCGGGTACTGGTCGTCGATGACGATCCGCTGATTCGCGACTTGCTGCACGCCTACCTGTCCCAGGAAGGCTACGACGTGCACTGCGCCGCCACGGCGGAGCAGGCCGAGCATTTTCTTGGCGAGCAGGCCGTCGACCTGGTCATGCTCGACATCCGTCTGCCGGGCAAGGATGGCCTGACCCTGACCCGCGAACTGCGGGTGCGCTCGGAAGTCGGCATCATCCTCATCACTGGCCGCAACGACGACATCGACCGCATCGTTGGCCTGGAATGCGGCGCCGACGACTACGTGATCAAACCGCTGAACCCGCGCGAGCTGGTGTCGCGGGCCAAGAACCTGGTGCGCCGGGTGCGCCATGCCCAGGCCGGCAAGCCGCCCAGTGGCGCCAATCATCCGCTCAAGCAGTTTGCCGACTGGGCCCTGGACACCGACCGCCGGCGCCTGATCGACCCCCAGGGCGGCGAAACCCTGCTGACCCATGGCGAGTTCCAGCTGCTCAGCGTGTTCCTGCGCAACAGCGGCCATACCCTCAGCCGCGACCAGTTGATGGACCAGATCCGCAACCGCGAATGGGTGCCCAACGACCGCTCCATCGATGTGCTGGTCGGCCGCTTGCGACGCAAGCTGCACGATGACCCGGCCGAACCGCAGCTGATCATCACCATTCACGGCGCCGGTTACCTGTTTACCGCCAGCGTGGCGGCCTGAGCGCATGTGGCGGTGGTTATGGCTGGCCCTGCTGGTGCTCGGCGCCCAGGCCCAGGGCGCCGAGCGCATCCGCTATTGCGACTACCCGGTGTACCCGCCGGTCTCCTGGAGTGACGGCAAGCAGGTGCGCGGCCTGGCGCCGACCGTGGTACGCCAGTTGTTCACGCGCCTGGGCTATGAGGTGGAGATCGTCGTGCTCGGCAACTGGAAGCGCTGCCTGCTCGATGCCGCCGAAGGCCGGGTCGACGTGGTGTTGGCCTACAACAGCGACCAGCGCGACCAGGGCATGCGTTTTTCCACGGTGCCAGTGCTGCGCGAAGAGGTGGCGGTGTTTTTCAACCGCCAGCGGCCGGTGAAATTCGAGCGCCTTGAAGACCTTGCCAGCTACCGCGGCGGGCTGTTGTTCGGCGAAAGCTACGGCCCTGACTTCGACCGCTTCGTCGCCCGCCACCAGAACATCGAGTGGGTCTCCGACAGCCAGCAGAATTTCGGCAAGCTGATTCGCGGGCGCATCGATTTCGTCATCCAGGAGCGGCGCACCGGCCAGTTGTTCGTCGAGCACCTGCCTGGCGCCCAGGACATCCAGGCCTTGCCCACCGCGCTGAGCGTCGACTACCTGCGGGTGGCGGTGTCGCGTCATTCACCCTTGAGCCAGCACATGGCGCAAATCGATGAGCAGTTGCAGCGCATGACCGACAACGGTGAGATCCAGCGCTGGCTGGAACAAAGCGAAGTCACCTACCGCGACATGGTCAACCTGCCGGCGGACGCCCGTTGATGCGCCTGCAACCCGGTGGCCTGCTGCGGCGCCTGCTGCTGTTCATCCTGTTGTTCAGCCTGTGCTTTACCGTGCTGGCCAGCACCGTGCAGTTGTATTTCGAGTACCGCCGCGAGATGCGCGACATCGATTCGCGCATGGCGCTGATTCGCGCCGGCTACCTGGCAAGCCTTGAGCGCAGCCTCTGGGATCTCAACCAGGAGCAACTGAACGTGCAATTGCGCGGCCTGGTGGACTTCTCCGATGTGGCGCGGGTGCGCCTGAGCAGCGCTGATTTCGACTTGCTGCAGGGCGAAGCCACGCCGCAAGGGCCGCTGCGCATCGAGCGCTTCGCCCTCGACTACCAGCCGCCGTCAGGGCCGCCACGCCATTTGGGCGAGCTGGAAGTCAGCATCGACCTGGGCGCGGTGCACCGACGCCTGTTCGCCACCGGGCTGACCAGCCTGTTGTGGATGAGCGTGTTCCTCTGCGGCCTGGCCGTGGCCCTGTCGGGGTTGTTCTACCGCCTGGTCACCCGCCACCTGCAGGTGATGGCCGAGTTTGCCCGCCGTATAGGCGCCGGCGATTTGCAGGAGCCGCTGCGCCTGGACAAGCGCCGCTCCAGCCGCGAAGACGAAATCGATACCGTGGCCCACGCCCTGGACGACATGCGGCGCAATATTCTCAGCGATATCGATCGCCGTGAAATCGACCGCCTGGCCCTGCAGGACAAACGCGACGAACTGCAGAAGATGGTCGAGCGCCGCACCGCCAGCCTGATGCATGCCAAGGAGGAGGCCGAGGCGGCGAACCTGGCCAAGTCGCGCTTCCTGGCAACCATGAGCCATGAACTGCGCACCCCGCTCAACGGCATCCTCGGCATGGCCGAACTGCTGCGCGAAGCGCACCTCGACGCCCGTGACCGCAAGCGCCTGGATGCCCTGTACAAAGCCGGCGAAGGTTTGCTGACCATCCTTAACGAAGTGCTGTATTTCGCCCGCCTGGAAGAGGGCGAAAGCCACCCGGAGCCGGTGGACTTCTCCCTGCGCCAATTATGCGATGAGGTCATGACCCTGCTCGAGCCGCGAGCGCTGAACAACGATACGGTGCTGCGCTGTCGCATCGATAGCCAGTTGGCGCCTCGCCAGCACGGCGCCGAGCAGTTTTTGCGTCAGGTGCTTAGCAACTTGCTGGCCAACGCCATCAAGTTCACCGAGGCCGGCGAGGTGAGTGTCGATGTCCAGGTGCTGGACCAGGCGCAAGGCCGCCAACAGTTGCGGGTCAGCGTGCGCGACAACGGCATCGGCATCGCTGCGCCGGTGCAGGGGCGGATTTTCGATCGCTTCGTCCAGGCCAGCGACGCCGTGGCCCGGCGTTACGGCGGCACCGGCCTGGGCCTGGCGATCTGCAAGCACCTGGTCGAGCTGCTCGGTGGGCGCATCGGTCTTGAAAGCGTTGAGGGCCAGGGCAGTTGTTTCTGGTTCGAACTGCAGCTGCAAGCGGCTGCCGCCGAGGCCCCGGCGCTGCTGCCGGCAGCAGCGGTGCAGGCCCTGGATATTCTTGTGGTCGAAGACGTCGAACTCAACCGCGAGGTGGTGCGCGGCCTGCTGCAGCGTGACGGCCACCGCTTGTGGATGGCTGAAGACGGTGAACAGGCGCTGGAGCTCTGCGCCCAGCGGCGCTTCGAACTGATCCTGCTCGATGTGCACCTGCCGGGTATCAGTGGCGTCGAGCTGTGCCGGCAGATCCGCCGCATTCCCGGGCCGAACCGCGCTTGCCGGATCCTGGCGCTGACCGCCAGCGTGCAACCGGCGCTGGTGCGCGGATTTCTTGCGGCGGGCATGCAGGGCATCCTCGCCAAGCCGCTGAAGCTCGACAGCCTGCGCCAAGCGCTGGCGCAACAGGGGGTGGTGGTCGAGGCGGCGACGGCCGGGCAGGGCATGGACTGGGCGCTGCTCGATACCCATCGCAGCCTGCTCGGCGAACAGAAAGTCCAGGGTTTGCTGACGGTGCTGCGCGATGCCCTCGAACAGCACCAAGGCGCGCTGGCCGAGGCGCTCAAGGCCGGTGACTGCACCGAGGTCGCACACCTGGCCCATCGCCTCGCCGGCAGCAGCGACTCTCTGGGTTTTAGCGGCCTGGCGACGGTACTGCGCGGGCTCGAGGCAGCAGCGCTGGGTAAGCACCAGGCGGCCCTGAATGCATTGCAAGCACCCCTGACCGAGCAGTTGCGCCTGGCCGCACAGACCCTCAAACAGTTGATCCAGAGCTGACGTACAAAAACCTTACGACTTTTTACATCTTCGATCTTCAGGTACAACGCCAGCTTACATCGCTTTCCAATAATCGACGGCAACCGCTGCACGCGGTCTTCGAAGCTTATTGGAGATAATAATAATGAACTGCCGTAAAGCTCAGCCGTCCTCGCACCATCGCCTGTCCCTCCCGCGCTTCAACCACTGTTGAGGTGCCGACATGACTGACTCTACTGACCGTAAAGGCATCCACCTGACCCGTGCGCTGAAAAGCCGGCACATCTTCATGCTCTCGCTGGGCGGGGTGATCGGTACCGGGCTGTTCATGGGCTCGGGGGTGACCATCAACCAGGGCGGGCCCATGGGCGCGATCCTCGCCTACCTGGTGGCCGGTTTTCTGATGTACCTGGTGATGGTCTGCCTGGGCGAGCTGTCGGTGCAGATGCCGGTGTCCGGCTCGTTCCAGACCCACGCGACCAAATTCATCGGCCCGGCCACCGGCTTCATGATCGGCTGGGTGTACTGGATGAGCTGGGCCACCACCGTCGGCCTTGAGTTCACCGCCGCTGGCATGCTGATGGTGCGCTGGTTCCCCGAGGTGCCGATCTGGTACTGGTCGGCGCTGTTCGTGGTGGTGCTGTTCGGCCTCAATGCCCTGGCCACCCGCGCCTTTGGCGAAGCCGAGTACTGGTTCTCGGGGATCAAGGTGGCGGCGATCCTCGGGTTTATCATCGTCGGCGTGCTGGTGATCTTCGGCGCGATCCCGCTGACCAGCGGCGAGCCGGCGCCGATGATGAACAACCTGATCGGCGACTCGATGTTCCCCAACGGTCTGTCGGCGGTGTTCGCGGTGATGATGACCGTGGTCTATGCCTTCCAGGGCTGCGAGATCATGGGCGTGGCCGCCGGTGAAACCGACCAGCCGGAAAAGAGCATCCCGCGGGCGGTGCGCAACGTGGTGTTCCGCGTACTGATCTTCTATGTGCTGGCCATCGTCGTGCTTTCGGCCATCGTGCCGTGGCAGCAGGCCGGGCTGATGGAAAGCCCGTTCGTGCAGGTGTTCGACATGGTCGGCATTCCCTACGCCGCCGACCTGATGAACTTCGTCATCCTTACCGCGATCCTGTCGGTGGGCAACTCCGGCCTGTATGCCTCCACGCGCATCCTCTGGGCCATGTCCAAGACCGGCATGGCGCCCAAGAGCCTGTCGCCCTTGAGCAAGCGCGGCGTGCCGCTGCGGGCCCTGAGCATCACCCTGTGCTTTGCCCTGGTGTCGCTGATGACCAGCTTTGTTGCCGCCGACACCTTGTTCATGGTGCTGATGGCGGTGAGCGGCATGTCCGGCACCGTGACCTGGATCGTCATTGCCCTGGCCCAGTACAAGTTCCGCCGTGCGTACCTGCGCGATGGCGGCAAGCTGGCCGACCTCAAGTACCGCGCGCCGCTGTTCCCGCTGGTGCCGCTGCTGTGCATCACCCTGTGCAGTTCGCTGTTCGTGTTCCTGGCCCTGGACGAAACCCAGCGGCCGTCGCTGTACTGGGGTTTTGGTTTCATCGCCGTGTGTTACGCGGCGTACTTCATCATCCATCGCAAGCGCCAGGCGGTGTTGGCGCCATCGGTGTAAACCCATCGCGGGGCAAGCCGCTCCTACCTGTAAATGTAGGAGCGGCTTGCCCCGCGATAGGTTGTACAAAGTTGTAACAGGCGCGGCCATTACTTCTCAGTGTAAGTATTTAAATCTCATAAAAACAAGCAATTAGCTCTGTAACTTCATCTGTTACAGCAAGTTATCCAGCCGATTGTCTCCTTGTTGAACACTCGTTTAGTATGGCCTCACGTCATACCTCTAACGCCAACCACAATAATTCGAGGCCACCCATGACCCCTCCTGCGTCGCTGCTCAGCCAGGTCGAAGCCGGCATTGCCTGGATCACCCTCAACCGCCCCGACCAGCGCAACGCGCTGGACATCCCCAGCCTGAAAAACCTGCATGCCTTGCTCGACGCCCATAACGCCGACCCGGCCGTGCGTGTGGTGGTGCTGACCGGCACGGGTCGCAGCTTCTGCGCCGGCGCGGACCTTGCCGAATGGGCCGAGGCCGAATCCCGCGGCGCGCTGGAAAGCTACGGCTGGACCGAAACCGCCCATGCCCTGATGCAGCGCCTGCACAGCCTCGACAAGCCAACCATTGCCGCCATCAACGGCACCGCCGTCGGCGCCGGCATGGACCTGACCCTGTGCTGCGACCTGCGCGTAGCAGCGGCCTCGGCGCGGTTCAAGGCTGGCTACACCAGCATGG
The DNA here is from genome assembly GCF_024749345.1 of Pseudomonas sp. B21-009. NCBI lineage: Bacteria > Pseudomonadati > Pseudomonadota > Gammaproteobacteria > Pseudomonadales > Pseudomonadaceae > Pseudomonas > Pseudomonas sp. B21-009. The sequence goes on from NZ_CP087199.1 coordinate 2,715,971, forward strand.
CCTACAGCCCGGATGCCGGCGCCAGCTGGCACCTGCCACGGCTGATCGGCAGCGAACAGGCCAAGCGCCTGCTGTTTCTCGATGAGCTGTGGGGCGCCGAGCGGGCCCTGGCGGCCGGGCTGGTCGGCGAGGTGTGCGCCGATGAGCAGTTGCTGGCGGTCAGCGCAGACCTTGCCGGGCGCCTGGCCAAGGGCCCGACCTTCGCCTTCGCCCAGACCAAACGGCTGATCCGCGACGGCGCCCAGCGCACCCTGGGCGAGCAGTTACAGGCTGAGCTTGCCGCCGGGCTGCTGTGCGGGCGCAGCGCAGATGGCGCCGAAGCGTTGCGCGCCGCCGTCGAGAAGCGCACTGCTAATTTCGTTGGTAAATAAACACTTACAAGCACTTCTTGAGGATCGACTCATGAATTTCCAACTGACCCAAGAACAACAAATGTTGGTGGAAGCGGTACGCAGTTTTGTCGCCAAGGAGTTACTGCCCCATGAAGAGGCCGTCGACCGCGCCGACGAGGTCTCGCCAGAGCTTGCCGCGCAGATTCGCGGCAAGGCCATCGCCGCCGGCTTCTATGCCTTCAATATGCCCGAGGAAGTCGGCGGTGGCGGCCTCGACTACCTGTCCCAGGCGCTGATCGAACGCGAGCTGTCGAAGGTGTCGTGGGCCCTGCATGTGTTTGTCGCGCGGCCGTCGAAGATCCTCATGGCCTGCAAGGACGAACAGATCAACGATTACCTGCTGCCGTGCATCCAGGGCGAGAAGACCGACTGCTTTGCCCTGACCGAGCCTGGCGCCGGCTCCGATGCCAACGCGATCAAGACCCGCGCCGTGCGCGAGGGCGACAACTTTGTGCTCAACGGCAGCAAGCACTTCATCAGCCATGCCGGGCATGCCGATTTCGCCATTGTCTTTGCCGTCACCGACACCTACCAGCACAACGGCAAGACGCGCAACGCGGTGACGGCCTTCCTGGTCGACCGCGGCACCCCGGGCATGACCATCCGCCGCGGGCCTAAATGCGTGAGCAATCGCGGCTATCACACCTTCGAGCTGTTCTTCGATGACTGCAAGGTGCCGGCCAGCAAGGTGCTGGGTGAAGTCGGCAAGGGCTGGGAAGTGGCCAACGCCTGGCTCACCGCCGGGCGGGTGATGGTTGCCGCCAACTGTGTTGGCCAGGCCCAGCGCGCCCTGGATGTGTCGCTGCAATGGGCGGCCGACCGCAAGCAGTTCGGCCAGCCGATCGGCACCTACCAGGGCATTTCGTTCAAGCTCGCCGACATGGCCACGCAAATCCGCGCCGCTGAGCTATTGACCCTGCACACCGCCTGGAAGATGGACCAGGGCACGATGACCGACGGCGAGGCCGGCATGGCCAAGCTGTTTGCCAGTGAAGTGCTCGGCAAGGTCGCCGATGAGGCGGTGCAGATCTATGGCGGCATGGGCCTGATGGACGAAGGGCCGGTCGAGCGGATCTGGCGCAATGCGCGCATCGAGCGGGTCTGGGAGGGCACCTCGGAGATCCAGCGGCACATCATTTCCCGTGAACTGCTGCGCCCGCTGCTGCGCTGACCAGGAGCCTGCTCATGTTACGAGACAACCTCAAACGCCTGCTCGCCCCGCGCCACCTGGCCTTCGTCGGCGGGCGCAGCATGGCCCGGGCCTTCAAACGCTGCGCCGAAGGCGGCTACCAAGGGCAGATGTGGCTGGTCAACCCGCAGCACGACAGCCTCGATGGCGTGCCGTGCGTGCGCAGCGTCGCCGAACTGCCCTGTGCGCCGGATGCGGTGTTCATCGCCACCAACCGCGAACTGACCCTGACCTGCGTGGCCGAGCTGGCCGCCAAGGGCACCGGCGGGGCCATTTGCTACGCCTCGGGCTTTGCCGAAAGCGGCGCCGAAGGCCTGGCCCTGCAACAGCAACTGCTCAAGGCCGCCGGCGACATGGCGCTGCTGGGCCCCAACTGCTATGGCCTGCTCGACTACCTGCACAGCTCGGCGCTGTGGCCGGTGGCCCATGGCGGCAAGGTGGTGGAGAAGGGCGTGGCGGTGCTGACCCAGAGCGGCAACTTTGCCTACAACCTGTCAATGAGCGACCGCTCGCTGCCGGTGGCCTACATGGCCTCGGTGGGCAACCAGGCGCAGATCGGTATCGCCGAACTGATGGACGCGCTGCTCGATGAGCCGCGGGTGACCGCCATCGGCCTGCACCTGGAAGGCCTGAAGAACGTGCCGGGCTTTGCCCGCGCCGCGCACAAGGCGCTGCAGCTGGGTATCCCGATCATCGCCCTGAAAACCGGGGTGTCGCAGATCGGCGCGCAACTGGCGCTGAGCCACACCAGCTCGCTGTCCGGCTCCGATGCCTTGTACGACAGCCTGTTCGAGCGCCTGGGGGTGATCCGCGTCAGCGGCCCGGTGAGCTTTGTCGAAACCCTCAAGGCCGCCGCTTGCGGTCAGTTGCCCAAGGGCGGCAGCCTGATCGCCCTGGCCTGCTCCGGTGGTGACGCCGGGCTGATCGCCGACTATGCCGAACGCAACGCGCTGAGCCTGCCGAAACTCGATGACGCTCAGGTCGGCGAGCTGGCCCAGGTGTTGCCAAGCTATGCCAACCTGGTCAACCCGCTGGACTTCACCACGGCGATCTGGGGCGACGCCTGCGCGCTTGAGCGCATGCTCGACAGCGCCCTGCGCACCGAGGCCGATGCGGCCATGCTGGTGCTCGACTACCCGGCCGAGTTCACCGGCGAGCGCAAGGAGTGCGACCTGCTGCTGGAGCTGTACTGCGCGGCGCTCAAGCGTCACGGCAAGACCGGCTTTGTCACCTCGGCCTTGCCCGAACTGCTGCCGGCCTTCGCCCGCGAGCGCCTGCATGCTCATGGCATTGCTGCGCTGCAGGGCGTCGAGGACGGCCTGGCGGCCTGGGGGCGGATTGCCGCGTACCAGGCCAGGCGCCAGGCGCTGCTTGATCTGGGCGAGTCGGCATTGGCGCCGTTGTGCCCGCAGGCACTGCATGGCGAGGGCGAGATGCTCACCGAGTGGCAGTCCAAGCAAGCCTTGCAGGCGTTCGGCCTGGCGGTGCCCAAGGGCGTGTTGAGCAGCCCTGAGCAAGCCCTCAAGGATGCTGAAACGGTCGGCTATCCCTTGGTGCTCAAAGCGGTCAGCGCGCAACTGCCGCACAAGACCGAAGCCGGTGCCGTTGCTCTCAACCTGCGTGACCCGCAGGCCCTGGGCGCGGCCCTGGAACAGATGCGTACGCGGATCGCGGCCTATGCGCCGGGTGTAGTGTTCGACCAGGTGCTGCTCGAACCCATGGCCAGCGCGCCGCTGGCCGAGCTGATCGTCGGCATCAAGCGCGAGAACGACTTCGGCCTGGCGCTGGTGATCGGCGCGGGCGGCATCCTCGTCGAGTTGCTCAAGGACAGCACCAGCCTGCTGCTGCCGACCACCGACGGCGCCATCCGCAGGGCCGTGCTCGGCCTGCGCAGCGCCGCCTTGCTCCAGGGCTTTCGTGGCCGTGAAGCGGCGGACCTCGAGGCGCTGGTGGCGGCGATTCGTGCGGTGGCCGACTACGCCTGTGAGAACGCCGCGCAATTGCTCGAACTGGATGTCAACCCATTAATGGTCGGTGCCCAGGGCACCACCGCGGTCGATGCGTTGATTCGCCTCGGCCAGGTGTAAGGAGATGAACATGCACAACAGCCCATTGACCGGTGGCCAGGCCCTGGTGCGCCTGTTGGCCAACTACGGCGTCGATACCGTGTTCGGCATTCCCGGGGTACACACCCTGGAGCTCTACCGCGGCCTGCCCGGTAGCGGTATCCGCCACGTGCTGACCCGCCATGAGCAGGGCGCGGGTTTCATGGCCGACGGTTATGCGCGAGTCAGCGGCAAGCCGGGGGTGTGTTTCGTCATCACCGGCCCCGGGGTTACCAACGCCGCCACCGCCATCGGCCAGGCCTACGCCGATTCGATTCCGATGCTGGTGATTTCCAGCGTCAACCATACCGCGAGCCTGGGCAAAGGCTGGGGCTGCCTGCACGAAACCCAGGACCAGCGCGCCATGACCGCGCCGATCACAGCGTTTTCCGCCGTGGCCCTGAGCGCCGAGGACCTGCCCGAGCTGATCGCCCGTGCTTACGCGGTGTTCGACAGCGAACGCCCGCGCCCGGTGCATATTTCGGTACCGCTGGATGTGCTGGCCGCACCGGTCGCCCGCGACTGGAGCAATGAAGTGGTGCGCCGCCCGGGCCGGGGCGTGCCGGCCAGCAGCGCGCTGGATCAGGCCGCAGGCAAATTGGCCGGCGCCAAACGGCCGATGATCATCGCCGGTGGCGGTGCCCTGGCCGCGGCCCAGGAGCTGCAACAACTGAGCACGCGCCTGGCCGCGCCGCTGTTCACCAGCGTTGCCGGCAAAGGCCTGCTGCCACCCGATGCGCCGCTCAATGCCGGCTCAGCGTTGTGCGTGGAGCCAGGCTGGCAACTGATCGCCGAGGCCGATGTGATCCTTGCGGTCGGCACCGAAATGGCCGACACCGACTTCTGGCGTGAACGGTTGCAACTCAATGGTGAGTTGCTGCGGGTGGATATCGATCCGCGCAAGTTCAACGACTTCTACCCCTGTGCGGTGGCCTTGCAGGGTGATGCCCGGCAGACCGTCGCGGCGTTGCTCGAACGTTTGCCGCCAGCACCGCGCGATTCCGCTGCCGCCAGTGCTGCGGTCGCCAGCCTGCGCCAGGCGGTCAAGGCCAGCCATGGCCCGCTGCAGGCAATCCACCAGGCAATCCTGGACCGGGTTGCCGCAGCGCTTCCGGCCAACGCCTTTATCAGCACCGACATGACCCAGCTGGCCTACACCGGCAATTATGTCTATGCCAGCCGCGCGCCCCGTAGCTGGCTACACCCCACCGGCTACGGCACCCTCGGTTACGGTTTGCCTGCCGGTATCGGCGGCATGTTCGCCACGGATGACCGCCCGGGCCTGGTGCTGGTCGGTGATGGCGGGTTCCTCTACACCGCCCAGGAACTGGCCACTGCGGTCGAAGAACTGGACCGGCCGCTGGTGGTCCTGCTGTGGAACAACGATGCCCTGGGGCAGATTCGCGACGACATGCTCGGCCTGGATATCGAGCCAATCGGCGTGCTGCCGCGCAACCCGGACTTCATCGGCCTGGCCCGGGCCTTTGGCTGCAACGTGGCGCAGCCACACAGCCTGGATGACCTGCAACGGGAACTGCGCAGCGGCTTTGCCCGCAATGGCGTGACCCTGATCGAGCTCAAGCACGCCTGCGCGCGCTGAGCCTACACCGTATTTTTGGGAGACTGCCATGCGTTTTTCCGCTCTGACCCAACGTATCGCCGGTGACGGCGCCGCTGCCTGGGAGATTCACTACCGCGCCCTTGAGCTGCTGGAAAAAGGCCAGGACGTGTTGCTGCTGTCGGTCGGCGACCCGGATTTCGACACCCCGGCGCCGATCGTTGAGGCCGCCATCGACAGCCTGCGCAGCGGCCACACCCATTACTCCGATGTGCGCGGCAAACTGGCCCTGCGCCAGGCCATTGCCCGCCGCCATCAGCAACGCAGCGGCCAGCCGACCGGCGCCGATCAGGTAACCGTGCTGGCCGGCGCTCAGTGCGCGCTGTTCTGCGTGGCCCAGTGCCTGCTCAACCCCGGTGATGAGGTGATCGTCGCCGAGCCCATGTACGTCACCTACGAAGCGGTGTTCGGCGCCTGTGGCGCCACGGTGATCCCGGTGCCGGTGCGCCCGGAGAACGGCTTTCGGGTCCAGGCTGAAGATGTCGCCGCGCGCATCACCCCCAAGACCCGCGCCCTGGCCCTCAACAGCCCGCACAACCCCTCTGGCGCCAGCCTGCCGCGCAGCACCTGGGAGGCGCTGGCCGGGTTGTGCATTGCCCATGACCTGTGGCTGATTTCCGATGAGGTCTACAGCGAGCTGCTCTACGACGGTGAGCACATCAGCCCCGGCAGCCTGCCGGGCATGGCCGAGCGCACCGCAACCTTGAACAGCCTGTCCAAGTCCCATGCCATGACTGGCTGGCGGGTGGGCTGGGTGGTCGGCTCGCAGGCTTTGGCCACGCACCTGGAAAATCTCGCACTGTGCATGCTCTACGGCTCGCCGGACTTCATCCAGGACGCCGCCGTGGTGGCTCTGGAGCAACAACTGCCGGAGCTTGCGGCCATGCGCGAAGCCTACCGCCAGCGCCGCGACCTGGTCTGCGAGTGCCTGGCCGATTGCCCGGGCTTGCGTGCGCTCAAGCCTGATGGCGGCATGTTCGTGATGGTCGATATCCGTGAAACCGGCCTTAGCGCCCAGGCGTTCTCCTATCGCCTGCTCGATCACCATGGCGTCTCGGTACTTGCCGGCGAAGCCTTCGGCCCCAGCGCCGCCGGGCATATCCGCCTGGGCCTGGTGCTCGGCGCCGAACCGCTGCGCGAGGCCTGCCAGCGTATTGCCCGCTGCGCCGCCGAACTGATGGAGGGCAAGACCCATGCGTGACTATTCGCGGCTGTTTATCGATGGCAGCTGGCAACTGCCGTCGGGGCAGGGCCTGGCCGAGGTGATCAACCCGGCCACCGAAGCCGTGGCCGGCAGGGTGCCGCTGGGCGACGAGCACGACGTCAACCGCGCGGTGGCAGCAGCGCGCCATGCCTTTGGCAGTTGGTCGCAAACCCCGTCCAGCGTGCGCGCCGGCTACCTTCGCGCCCTAGCCGAGCAGCTCAAGGCCCGCGCCGATGAGATGGCCGCCGTGATCACCAGCGAGCTGGGCATGCCGGTGCAATGGTGCCGGGCGGTGCAGGTCGACGGGCCGATTGTCGGCCTTGAGCAGTACATCGAACTGGCCGGGCTGATGGATGAGGTGCGCGAGGTCGGCAACTCGCTGGTGGTGCGCGAGGCTGTCGGTGTGTGTGCCTTCATCAACCCCTGGAACTACCCGCTGCACCAGTTGATCGGCAAGCTCGCCCCGGCCCTGGCCGCCGGTTGCACGGTGGTGCTCAAGCCGAGCCAGGAAACCCCGCTGCATGCGTTTTTACTGGCCGAGATGATCGATGCCATCGGCTTGCCGGCCGGGGTCTTCAACCTGGTCAGCGGCCCCGGCGCCAAGGTCGGCGAGGCGCTGGCCCGCCACCCGCAAGTCGACATGGTGTCGTTCACCGGCTCTACCGGCGCCGGTGTGCGCGTGGCCCAGGCGGCGGCGCCGTCGGTCAAGCGCGTGTGCCTGGAACTGGGCGGCAAGTCGCCGTTGTTGATCACCGCCGACGCCGACCTGGAAGCCGCGGTGCGCTATGGCGTGCAGGATGTAATGATCAACTCCGGGCAGACCTGCACGGCGCTGGCGCGCATGCTGTTGCCGGCCAGCCGTTATGAAGAGGCCCTGGCAATCGCCGTGGATGAAACCCGCAGCCTGGTCATGGGCGACCCGCAAGACCCCGGCAGCTTCCTCGGCCCGATGTCTTCGGCAGCGCAGCGGCGCACCGTGCTGGACTACATCCGCATCGGCCAGGAAGAGGGCGCACGGCTGTTGTGTGGCGGCGACACGGCGCCAGGTTTCGAGCGTGGCTTCTACGTGGCGCCAACGCTGTTCGCTGACGTCGACAACCGCATGCGTATCGCCCAGGAAGAGATCTTCGGCCCGGTGCTGTGCCTGATCCCCTATGCCGATGAGGCGCAAGCGCTGGCCATCGCCAATGACTCGCCCTTTGGTTTGTCCAGCGCAGTGTGGGCGGCCGACCGCGAGCGGGCCCTGCACCTGGGCCGGCAACTGCGCGCCGGGCAGTGCTTTATCAATGGCGCGGCGTTCAACTACCAGGCGCCGTTCGGCGGCTACAAGACCTCGGGCAATGGCCGCGAATGGGGCGAGGAGGGCCTGGCCGAGTTCGTCGAGACCAAGGCCATTCAGCTCTGAAGTGTCGGGCAGGCTCAGGCCTGCCCGATGTTGTCCTGCGGCTTGTCGAAGGCGACGAACAACTGGTCGGCGGTGATGGCCCCCAGGTCCAGACGCATGTTGGCTTCGAGCATGGCGAACAGGCGGGTGAACACCTCGAACACTTTGCAATGATCTTCCATGCCGGAAAACGGGTTGTCGATTTTCTCGGCGATCAGCGAGCTCTCCTGCACCGCGTCATAGACCTCGCGCAGGGTGATCTCGCTGGCCGGGCGGGCCAGGGTCAGGCCGCCATGGGCGCCACGCCAGGACTTGAGGATATTGGCCTTGACCATCAGCGAGACCAGGCTGCGCACCCGCGTGGGGTGGGTCTTGACCCACTTGGCGATGGTCTCGGTGCGCAGCTTTTGCGGCGCATTGGCGGCCACGAACGAGAGGATGTACGAGGCGGTGATCAGGCGGGTCGACTGGCTCATCTGGCGAAGTCCCTTGTCTGTGGGAGCGGGCTTGCCCCGCGAATCGATGTGACTGAAAAAAACCTATCGCGGGGCAAGCCCGCTCCTACAGAGGAAGGGGATTGGCAGCGACGTGTTTTTGAGTTTAATGTATTTGTTACGATGACAATTACAAATATTTGCATCGATGCGTGCGAGGTTGGCTGAATCCTTTTCTCTGCAGTTCTACAGGGGCAATGCCATGAGCGATAACAACAACAAGATTACTCAAGCGATGCACGACAGCGGCCTGCCGCGTCGGGATTTTCTCAAGTACAGCGCCGCTGCGGCGGCCGTGGCCGGGGTGCTTTCCCTGGGTTTGCCGCTGCACGGCCGGGCCGAGGAGGCCACCCCGAAAGCCGGTGGCGTACTGCGCATGGGCCTGGCCGGTGGCAGCACCACCGACTCCCGCGACCCGGGCTCATGGAGCGACACCTTCACCTTTGTCGGTTTCTCTGCGGTCTACAACACCTTGAGCGAAATCAGCGTCGACGGCACGGCGATTCCCGAGCTTGCCGAGCGCTGGGAGTCCAGCCCCGACGCGCGTGTCTGGACCTTCACCCTGCGCCAGGGCGTGACCTTCCATAACGGCAAGACCCTCGATGCCGGCGACGTGGTCGCCTCGATCCAGCACCACCTGGGCGACAAGTCCACCTCGGCGGCCAAGACCGTGCTCGGCGATGTCGCCAAGGTCAGCGCCCAGGGCACCGACACCGTGGTGTTCGAGCTGCACTCGGGCAATGCCGACTTCGCCTACGTGGTGGCTGACTATCATCTGGTGATCATGCCGGCCAAGGACGGCGCCGCCGACTGGCAGGCCGGGGTCGGCACCGGTGGCTATCGCCTCAAGGGCTTCGAGCCCGGCGTACGCATGGACCTTGAACGCAGCCCGGATTACTGGAAAGCCGGCCGCGCGCATTTCGCCAGCGCCGAACTGCTGGCCATCGCCGATGGCGCGGCGCGGGTCAACGCCCTGGTCACAGGGCAAGTCGATGTGATCAACAAGGTCGACCTGAAGACCATCGCTCTGCTCAAGCGTAATCCCAACCTGGTCATCGAAGAGACCAAGGGCGCCCAGCATTACACCTTCCCGATGCTCACCGACAGCCAGCAGTTCCAGGACAACAACATCCGCCTGGCGCTCAAGCATGCGATCAACCGTGAAACCCTGCTGGCCTCGGTGCTCTACGGCTACGGCCAGATCGGCAACGACCACCCGATCCAGCCCGGCAGCCGCTTCATCAATAGCGCCCTGGAGCAGCGCGGCTATGACCCGGACAAGGCGCGGTTCTATCTGCGCCAGGCCGGGGTCGATTCGCTCAAGGTGCGCCTGCAGGCCTCCGACGCCGCCTACACCGGCGCGGTCGACGCCTCGGTGCTGTTCAAGGAACAGGCGCGCCAGGCTGGCATCGACATCGACGTGGTGCGCGAACCTGCCGACGGCTTTTTCTCCAATGTGTGGATGAAGCAGCCGTTCACCACCTCGTTCTGGTACAGCAGCCTGACCGCCGACCGCATGTTCAGCATCGGCTACGCCAAGGGCGCGGCCTGGAACGAGACGCACTGGGACAACGCCCGCTTCAACCAGTTGCTCAACGCCGCCCGCGGCGAGATGAACGCGCCGCTGCGCCAGGAGATGTACAACGAAATGCAGGCCCTGTGCCGCGACGAGGGCGGGGCGATCGTGCCGCTGTTCGCAAACTCCGTGGCCGCGCGCTCCAAACGGGTGGCCCACGGTGGGCTGACCGCGCCTTACGGCGAGCTAGACGGCCTGCGGCTGATCGAGCGCTGGTGGCAGGCGTAAGCCCGACACGTTGCTTGCACCTTCTTTCGTTGAGCCTGTTCGAGGAGCTGTACGGTGAATAGTCTTTGCAAACTGCTGCTCCAGCGCCTGGCCCTGGGCCTGCTGGCGCTGTTGGCGGTGTCGGTGATCATCTTCCTGGCCGTTGGCATGCTCCCGGGCGACGTCGCCCAGGCCATGCTCGGCCAGGCGGCAACCCCCGAGACCGTCGCTGCCTTTCGCGCCCAACTGGGCCTGGACCTGCCGCCGCTGACCCGCTTCGGCCACTGGGCCTGGCAACTGCTGCACGGTGACCTTGGCCTGTCGCTGGCCAACCAGCGGCCGATTGCCGAGCTGATCGGCACGCGCCTGGGCAACACCTTTACCCTGGCCTTGCTGGCGGCGCTGGTGTCGGTGCCGGTGGCTTTGCTGCTGGGCATGCTCGCGGCGCTGTACCGCAACAGCTGGTTCGACCGGCTGCTCAACACCAGCGCCCTGAGTGCGGTGTCGTTCCCGGAGTTTTTCGTCGCCTACATCCTGATCCTGGTGTTCGCGGTCAAGCTCAACTGGTTGCCGAGCATCTCCAACCTGGCCCCGGGTGCGTCCTTCGCCGAGGTGCTGGAGCGTTCGCTGCTGCCGGTGCTGACCCTGAGCCTGGTGGTGATCGCACAGATGATGCGCATGACCCGCGCGGCCTTGATCAACCTGCTGGCCAGCCCGTATATCGAGATGGCCCGGCTCAAGGGCATCAGCCAGGCGCGGATCGTCTTCCACCACGCCTTGCCCAATGCCCTGGCACCGATCATCAACGTGGTGGCGCTGAACCTGGCCTACCTGGTGGTTGGCGTGGTGGTGGTCGAGGTGGTGTTCGTCTACCCGGGGCTCGGCCAGTTGCTGGTCGATTCGGTGTCCAAGCGCGACATCCCGGTGGTGCAGGCCTGCAGCCTGATCTTCGCCGCCACCTACATTCTGCTCAATACCACGGCCGACGTGCTGTCGATTGCCAGCAACCCACGCCTGATGCATCCGAAGGGGTAAGCCATGAGCCTGATCAAAGCGTTGTTGCGGGCGCCGTTGAGCGCCCAGTTCGGCCTGTTGGTGATTGTTGCCTACATTCTGGTGGCGATGTTCGCGCCGGTGCTGGCGCCGTTTGGCGAGACCGAAGTGGTTGGCGAGGGCTTCGCACCCTGGGGCGGGCAGTTCCTGCTGGGCACCGATAACCTTGGCCGCGACATGTTCAGCCGCCTGGTGTATGGCGCGCGCAACACCCTGGGGATCGCCTTCCTGACCACCTTGCTGGCCTTTGCCGTCGGCGGTTTCTGCGGCCTGGTGGCGGCGATCAGGGGCGGCTGGATCGACCAGGGCCTGTCGCGCCTGGTGGATATCCTCATGGCCATCCCGCAGCTGATCTTCGCCTTGCTGATCCTCAGCGTGGTTGGCACCAATGCCACCTCGCTGGTGCTGGTGATCGCGCTGCTCGATGCTACCCGGGTGTTTCGCCTGTCGCGGGCGGTGGCGATGACCGTGGTGGTCCAGGACTTCGTCGAGGCCGCCCGGCTTCGTGGCGAGGGGCTGTGGTGGCTGGTCAGCCGCGAGGTGCTGCCCAATGCCGCTGCGCCGCTGATTGCCGAGTTCGGCCTGCGCTTTTGCTTTGTGTTTTTGTTCATCAGTGCGCTGTCGTTCCTGGGCCTGGGCATCCAGCCGCCAACCGCCGACTGGGGCAGCATGGTCCGCGACAACGCCGTGCTGATTACTTTCGGCGATATCAGCCCGTTGCTGCCGGCCCTGGCGGTGGCGCTGATCACCGTCAGCGTCAACTTTGTCGTGGACTGGGTGCTGCATCAATCCAGTGGCCTGAAGGAGTGCTGAGCATGAGCGTACATTCAACTGACAAGCCGCTGCTGGACATCCGCGACCTGCGCATCGAAGGCCATTACCAGGACACCTGGCACCCACTGATCAAGGGCATCGACCTAAGCCTGCAACGCGGCGAAGTACTGGGTCTGATTGGTGAATCGGGGGCGGGCAAGTCGACCCTGGGGCTGGCCGCCATGGGCTATGTGCGCGACGGTTGCCGCATCACCGGTGGCTCGGTGCGCTTCGACGGCCGGGAGCTGGTCGGCGCCAAGCCCGAAGCCCTGCGCAAGTTGCGCGGCCTGCGTATCGCCTATGTTGCGCAAAGCGCGGCGGCCTCGTTCAACCCGGCACACCGGCTGATCGACCAGCATGTCGAGACCGCGGTGAAGAACGGCGGTATCGACCGTGCCAAGGCGCAAGCCGAAGCGGTCGAGCTGTACCGCGTGCTGCGCCTGCCCAACCCTGAACAGATCGGCCAGCGTTACCCCCACCAGGTCTCCGGCGGCCAGTTGCAACGGGTCATGACCGCCATGGCCATGGCCTGCCACCCGGACTTGATCATCTTCGACGAACCGACCACGGCGCTGGACGTCACCACCCAGATCGAAGTGCTGGCGGCGATTCGTGAGGCGCTGAAAACCTACGACAGCGCCGCCCTGTACATCAGCCACGACCTGGCGGTGGTGGCGCAGATGGCCGACCGCATCATGGTCCTGCGCCACGGCAAGCTGGTGGAAGAGGCCGACACCCGGACCATGCTCGACACCCCTCAGCAGGATTACACCAAGTCGCTGTGGGCGGTACGCAGCTTTCGTACCGAACCCAAGCCGTACCCGGCGCAGGCGACGCCGCTGCTGGAGGTGCGCAAGGCCAGTGCCAGTTACGGCCACCAGCCGGTGCTGCATGAGGTCTCGCTCACGCTCCATCGCGGCCAGACCCTGGCGGTGATCGGTGAGTCGGGCAGCGGCAAGAGCTCAACCGCGCGGCTGATCACCGGCCTGTTGCCGCCGACTTCAGGCCAGGTGTTGTATGACGGTGAAGCGCTGCCGGCCGATTATCGCCAGCGCAGCAAGGAGCAACTGCGCCGGGTGCAGATGATCTACCAGATCCCCGACACCGCCCTCAACCCGCGCCAGCGCATCGTCGACATCATCGGCCGGCCGCTGAGCTTCTACCTCGGCCTCAAAGGCCAGGCCCTGCGCCAGCGGGTCGCCGAACTGCTGGAGATGATCGAGCTCGACCCGGCGCGCTACATGGACCGCCAGCCCCGCGAGCTGTCCGGCGGGCAGAAGCAGCGCATCTGCATCGCTCGGGCGCTGGCGGCCGAGCCGCAGCTGATCATCTGCGACGAAGTTACCTCGGCCCTCGATCAACTGGTGGCCGAAGGCGTTCTGAAGCTGCTCACCCGCATCCAGCAGCAACTGGGCGTGGCTTATCTGTTCATCACCCACGACGTCGCCACCGTGCGCGCCATCGCCGACGAGGTGCTGGTGATGCAGCGCGGGCAGGTGGTCGATCACGGCAGCCGCGAGGCGATCTTTACCCCACCGCACCGCGACTACACCGGCTTGTTGTTCTCCAGCGAGCCGGAAATGGACCCGGACTGGCTCGACCGCCTGCTGGCCAAGCGGGCGCTGATTTCCCCTGTGCAAACCGTTTAAGGACCCCTCATGAATGTACTGATCGTTCACGCTCACCCCGAGCCGCAATCCTTCACTGCCGCCCTGCGCGACCAGGCCGTTGCAACCTTCACCGCCCAGGGTCACCAGGTGCAGGTCAGCGACCTGTATGCGATGAACTGGAACCCGGTGGCCAGCGCCGCTGACTTCGTCAGCCGCGAGAACCCCGATTACCTGGTGTATGCCCTGGAGCAGCGCCTGGGAGTCAAAAGTCAGTCGATTGCCGCCGACATCCAGCAGGAGCTCGACAAGCTGCTGTGGGCGGACCTTGTGGTGCTGAACTTCCCGATCTTCTGGTTCTCGGCACCGGCCATGCTTAAGGGCTGGATCGACCGCGTGCTGGTGTCCGGGGTGTGCTACGGCGGCAAGCGCTTTTATGACCAGGGCGGGCTGGCGGGCAAGAAGGCGCTGGTCACCGTGACCCTCGGCGGGCGCGAGCACATGTTCGGCGAAGGGGCGATTCACGGGCCGCTGGAGGACATGCTGCGACCGATCCTGCGCGGCACCCTGGCCTACGTCGGCTTCGAGGTGCTGGAGCCGTTCGTGGCCTGGCACGTGCCGTATATCAGCGACGAGGCGCGCAAGGACTTTTTGCGCAGCTATCAGCAGCGCCTGGAGCATCTGTCCGATGACCAGCCGCTGGTGTTTCCGCGCCTGGCGCAGTTTGACGAGGCGTTGTATCCGCGGGCTTGACCCGCGATAAAAACGACACCTACCCATTCGGGGTATGGTCGCCATTACCGGCTCCCGCGATAGTAACTCCGTCGGCTCACACCGAGCAGATCTGGTGACACGACGGAGTGGCTATGCGAAAGACACTGAAGGTGATTTCCAGTCTGTTGCTCGCGCCCCTGGCAGCGGCGGCCCTTGCCGCCGACGACGGGGCGGGCAACACACTCAGGCTGTACAACTGGACGGACTACATCGGCGAAACGACCCTCGCCGACTTTGAACACGCCACCGGCATCAAGGTGATCTACGACACCTTCGACGGCTACGAAACGGTGCAGACCAAACTGCTGACCGGGCGCTCGGGCTACGACCTGGTGGTGCTCAACGCCTCCCTGGTGCCGCCGCTGATCAAGGCCCGGGTGTTCCAGCCGCTGGACAAAAAACAGCTGCCCAGCTGGAACAACCTCGACCCGCAGGTGCTCAGCACCCTGCAAGGCTACGACCCGGGCCTTGCGTATTCGGCGCCCTACACCTGGGGCAGCTCGGGGGTGACCTACAACGTCGACAAGATCAAGGCACGCATGCCCGATGCGCCCATCGGCTCGCTGGCCATGCTGTTCGACCCGAAGATCGTCTCGCGCTTCGCCGACTGCGGCGTGACCTTGATGGATGCACCCAGCGAAGTCATCCCGCTGGCCCTCAAGTACCTGGGGCGCGACCCCAACAGCGCCAGCGCCGATGACCTCAAGGCGGCCCAGCAGTTGCTGCTCGGCGTGCGGCCGTTCATCAACAAATTCGACTCGGTCAACTACCTGACCAGCCTGCCCAACGGTGATACCTGCCTGGCATTGACCTGGTCCGGCGATTACGCCACCGCCCAGGCGCGGGCCGAGGAGGCGAAGAACAACATCAAGCTGTCGTTCTTCATCCCGCAGGAAGGCTCGCTGATCTGGTTCGACAACCTTTACCTGCCCAGCGACGCGCCGCACCCGGCCAACGCCCACCGTTTCATCGAATTCCTCCTGCAGCCGCAGAACATCGCCAAGGTCAGCAACTACATCCACTACGCCAACAGCAACGCCGCTGCCACGCCCTTGGTGCAGGCCGAGATTCGCGACGACCCGGCGATCTACCCGGACGCCGCCACCCGCCAGCGCCTGTTCGCGCAGAAAACCCAGAGCGGCAAGGACATGCGCGCCATCACCCGGGTCTGGAGCACGGTCAAGACCGGTAGCTGACATTTCAATTTCCCTTCGCCAAGGACACTGCCATGGCCACGCCAAACCAAGCCTTGCCAACAAATGCTGCCAACGATGCCCTGGTGGCCGCCGACAAAGCCCACTACATGCACGGATACCACGTGTTCGACGAGCATGCCGAGCAAGGCGCGCTGAACATTGTCGAAGGCGAGGGCGCCTACATCTACGACACCGAGGGCAACCGCTTTCTCGACGCTGTCGGCGGCATGTGGTGCACCAACATCGGCCTGGGCCGCGAAGAAATGGCCCTGGCCATCGCCGACCAGGTGCGTCAGCTGGCCTATTCCAACCCGTTTTCGGACATGGCCAACAACGTCGCCATCGAGCTTTGCGCAAAACTGGCCAGCCTGGCCCCGGGCGATCTCGACCACGTGTTCCTCACCACCGGTGGTTCGACCGCGGTCGATACCGCCTACCGGCTGATCCAGTACTACCAGAACTGCCGTGGCAAGCCGCACAAAAAGCACGTGATCGCCCGCTACAACGCCTACCACGGCTCGACCTGCCTGACCATGTCGATCGGCAACAAGGCCGCCGACCGCGTGCCCGAGTTCGACTATGCCAACGAGCTGATCCACCACGTCTCCAACCCCAACCCCTACCGGGCGCCGGATGACATGGACGAAGCAGAGTTTCTCGACTTTCTGGTGGCCGAGTTCGAAGACAAGATCCTCTCGCTCGGCGCCGACAACGTCGCGGCGTTCTTTGCCGAGCCGATCATGGGCTCGGGCGGGGTGATTATCCCGCCCAAGGACTACTTCCTGCGCATGTGGCAGGTGTGCCAGACCTAC
Source organism: Pseudomonas sp. B21-009 (assembly GCF_024749345.1). Classification (NCBI taxonomy): domain Bacteria; kingdom Pseudomonadati; phylum Pseudomonadota; class Gammaproteobacteria; order Pseudomonadales; family Pseudomonadaceae; genus Pseudomonas; species Pseudomonas sp. B21-009. Next base: position 2,732,395 of record NZ_CP087199.1, read on the forward strand.
GACATCCTCTTCGTGGCCGACGAGGTGGTGACCTCATTTGGCCGCCTGGGCAAATTCTTCGCCAGCGAGGCGCTGTTCGGCGTGCAGCCGGACATCATCACCACCGCCAAGGGCCTGACTTCGGCGTACCTGCCGCTGGGCGCGTGCATCTTCTCGGCGCGCATCTGGAAGGTCATTGCCGAGCCGGGCAAGGGCCGCTGCTTCACCCATGGCTTTACCTACAGCGGCCATCCGGTGTGCTGCACGGCGGCGCTGAAGAACATCGAGATCATCGAGCGTGAGCAGCTTCTGGCCCATGTCGATGAGGTCGGCGGCTACCTGGAGCAGCGCCTGCAGAGCCTGGCCGGGCTGCCGCTGGTCGGCGAGGTGCGCTGCATGAAGCTGATGGCCTGCGTCGAGTTCGTCGCCGACAAGCGCAGCAAGGCGCTGTTTGCCGATGAGGTGAACATCGGCGAGCGCATCCACCGCCGGGCCCAGGCCAAAGGCTTGCTGGTGCGGCCGATCATGCACCTGAACGTGATGTCGCCGCCGCTGATCATCACCCGCGCGCAGGTCGACGAGATCGTCGAAACCCTGCGCCAGTGCATCATCGAAACCGCTGAAGAACTGCGCCGCGAAGGGTTGTACGCGGGTGCATGACAAGCCCTTGCGGGAGCCGGCCTTGCCGGCGATGGGCTGCATCGCAGCCCCCCGGCGGGTTAGACTGCCGGGCATGACCCGAGCCACTGCCGACACCCCGATCTGCCTGTCGTTCTCAGCCCTGCAGCAATGGCATGCGGCGCTGCAGCATGCCATTGCCCGCAGCGGCGAGGCCGACGCCCTGGCAAGCCTCGCCGCCGCCCTGAGCCAACTGGTGGCGGTCGAGTCGATGATGATCAGCCTCGAGCGCCAAGGCCAGCCACCGCAACTGTTGTACCAGCAGGGCATCCCCGAGCGTCACCGCGACGCCATCCTCAACCGTTACTTCAGTGCCGGCTACCTGCTCGACCCGTTCTGCCTGGCGGTAGAAAAAGGCCTGGCCCAGGGTTTTTACCACCTGCAGGACATCGCCCCGGACCACTTCTTCGACAGCGACTACTACAAGACCTACTACCTGGGCACCGGCTGCAGCGAAGACAGCTACTACATCGTCGACATCGACCCGCACAGCAAGATCTCCCTGAGCCTGTTCCAGGGCTGTGGCGGCAGCAGCCTGAGCGTCGAGCAACTGCACGTGTTGCAGGCGGTCGAGCCGATGGTCCGCGAACTGATCCGCCGCTTTGCCCAGCATGGCCTTGAGCCCGGCAGTGAAGCGGCCAGCCAGGGCAGTGTCCAGGCCGCCTTCGACAGCTTCGGCTGCAACGTGCTAACCGAGCGCGAACGGCAAGTGGCGCAGATGATCCTGCGCGGCCACTCGGTGAAGTCCACCGCCGGCGAAATGGGCATATCGCCAGAAACCGTGCGCATGCACCGCAAGAACCTCTACCTGAAGCTTGAGATCAACTCCCAGTCCGAACTGTTTGCGCGTTTTATCGACTGGCTGCGCCTAGGCTGAGGCTGTCTCACGCCGCGGCCCTGATCGCCAACACATTGCACAAGCGCTGTTCAAGCACATGCTCGGTGGTGCTGCCGGTCAGGCGTTCGAGCAGTTTGCGCGGGTGGTTGCCCATCACCAGCACGTCGGCGCGGCTGTGGGCGATGAACTCGGCGATGCTGCGGGTGATCGGCGCCGACAAAAAGTGCTGGCGCTCAACCGTTACGCCATGGCGCGCGGCCATTTGCTCGAAAGCCTTGTGGATCGACTTGCGCACGTCACTGCCAAAGCCCGGCATGGTCACGGTGCCGGCGCCGAAGTCGGCCATGTGGGTGTGGGCGCTGTCGCATACGTGCAACAGGTGCAGCTCGGCGTTGCACTGGCGGGCCAGGTCGGCGGCGGCGTTGATCACGCTTTCGTTAAGATCGTCGTGGGGGTGTTCGGGGTGGGTCGGGTCGACCGCGGCAATCACGATGCGCGGCAGCGGGCAGTGCACCTCGCTGACCAGGTGCACCGGGCACGGGCATTCGCGCAGCAGTTGCCAGTCCAGCGGCGCGACCACCAGGCGCTTGAGCAGCGGCTCGTGCTGTACGTCCTTGATCAGCAGGTCGGGGGTGATTTCGGCCACTTGCGCCAGGGCCGCTTGCAGCACGTCGCGGGCGAGAATCACCTCGGTACTGACGCGAATACCGTTTTCGTGCAGCAAGGTCGCTTCATCGGCCAGCCACTGGCGGTTGTTCTGCATCAGCGTATCGAGGCGGTGTTCGTCACCGCTCATGAGCCCGAGGGTATCGATTTCGTCGACAAAGGCGCAGATATGCAAGGTGGCGCCGGTGGCGTGGGCCAGGGCAGCGGCGCGCTCCAGCGCCGGGGTGTGGCGCAGGTCGGAACCTACCATCAGGAACAGGCGTTGGTACTGGCTCATGGGGGTACCTCCGGTAGCGTTGTGTTGCCAGCCCCCCGGTGCTTGAAGTCTAGTCCATGGTGCTGCGCGAAGCGCCCGGCTGCTCCAGTGCAGGCTCTTCGGCCGGGCTGTCGGCAGCCAGCGGCTGCGCCACCCAGCTCATGAACAGCTCGTAACCCACGGCCAGCACCACCGGGCCGATGAACAGGCCGATGATGCCGTTGGTCAACATGCCGCCGAGCGCGCCGATCAGCACTACCGGCATCGGCACGGCAACCCCGCGGCCCAGCAGCAGTGGCTTGAGGACGTTGTCGCACAGCCCGGCGAGCAGGGTCCAGATGGCGAAGATCACCGTGCTGGCACTGACTCCGTCATGGGCAAACACGTAGATCACCACCGGCAAGGTCACCAGCAGCACCGGTAGCTGGGTGATGCCCAGCAGCAACACCAGTAGCGCCAGCACCCCGGCCGCGGGCACGCCCATGACCACCAGGCCGATGCCCACCAGCAGCATCTGCACGAAGGCGATGCCAACCACGCCCTGGGCCACGGCGCGAATGGTCGCGGTGCACAGCGCGGCCAGTTGCTCGCCGCGCTGTGGCCCGGAAATGCGCATGGCAATGGCCTCGGCGGTGCGCTGACCATTGTCGCCCTTGGCCATGATCACCCCGGCGACCACCAGGGCAACCACGAACACCAGGATGCCCGAGCCGATCCCGGCCAGTTGCGTCAGCAAGGTCTTGCTCACGCCCTTGAGGTGCGGGGCCACCTGCGACAACGCCCAGCTCAGGTCGCTGCTGGCATGGGCCCAGATACCGTACAGCGGTGCACCGATCAGCGGCCAGTCACGCACGTTGTCCGGCGGCGGCGGGATTTCGATGCGCTGGTCCTCGAAGCCGTGGATGCCTTGCTGCACGGTGTCGGCCACCGAGGTGCCGAGCAGGCTCAACGGCCCGATCAGGCAGGCCAGGCCGATAATCACCAGCACCACCGCGGCCCAGCCAGGGCGGCCACCCAGCCAGCTGCCCAGGCGCTGGTTGAGCGGGTAGAGGGTGATCGCCAGGATCACCGCCCAGAGCATCAGGCTCAAGAATGGCCGGAAGATCTCGAAGCAGAACATCACCAGCACCGCGATCAGGCCAGCGCGGATCAGCACATCCAGCAGTTCGCGGGTGGTGCCCAGGTGCAGGGGGCGGTTGTTGGCCATCGGCGTCTCCTTGGGCGGGCAATCGGCGCTTTAGCGCAGTGCCGGGCAGCGATTGGCGCCGCCGCTGGCCGCCTGGCTGACCAGTTCGGTGAAGCGCTTGAGGTTCTGCTGGTGGGCCAGCACCAGCGCGTCGATGCTGGCGCCTGCCTGCGTCTGGATCACGCTGCGACAGTTGAGCGCCGCGCCGCCGTTGGCGGCCCGCAGACGCCAGCGGGCATCGAACAGGGCGTATTGCCCAGGCACCGAGTCAAAGCGCTGGACTTCCACGCGCAGGCCCAGGCGTGGCTGGGCGCTGCTGCTGGCGAACTGGTTGACCAGGGCGTTGCGCAGCTCGTCGGCGAGGCTTGCGCCCCACCATTCGGTCTCAAGGATCGCCAGGCTGCTGTTGCCCTGACGAATCACCACCTGCGGGCGATCGACCTGTGGCGGCACGCTGACCTGTTCCAGTAGCACATCGGCACTGCTGGCCGCGGCCGGCTGTTGCGGGATCAGCGTGTGGTAGTGGATCGGGTCGCTGCGGCAAGCGGCCAGCAGCAAGGCCAGGCTCAACACGGCAATCTTGAAGGCATGCGCCATGGGTGTGCTCCTGCGGTCAGTTGCGCGACGAAGGTTTCAAAGCGTCAGCGGGTGCGTCCTTGGGCCGGCCACGCAACAGCGACTCGGGGTTGCGCCCCAGGTAGTCGGCCAGCTCCCGCAGCGAGCGCGACATGCGCCCCAGCTCGTCGAGGGTCTGGGTCAGTTGCTCGCGTTGCGGCGAATCCTCGGCCAGGGTCGAGTTGGCCGACTGCAGGGTCTTGCTGACCTCCTGCAAGGTGCCCTGGACGCCCGGCAAGGTACGGCTGTTGAACTGCTGCAGGCCCTTGCGCAGTTCCACCAGGTTGGCGTCGAGGTTGTTGGCGATGCGCTCGATCGGCAGGCGGTTGAGCTTCTCGACCATGGCCTGGAACTGCTCCTGCAGTTGCTCCAGGCTACCCGGTACGGTGGGGATGGTAATCGGTCGGGCGCTCGGGTCGAACACCACTTTCGGCGCCTTGGGGTCGAAATCCAGGGCGATGTACAACTGCCCGGTGAGCAGGTTGCCGCTGCGCGCCTGGGCACGCAGGCCGTTGTCGACGAAGGTGCCGAGCAACTGCGCGGCGGCTTTTTCGTCGTCGGGGTCGTGGTTCAGCGCCTTGAGCAGCTTGGTGTGGGCGCGGCCCAGGCGTTGCGGGTAGATGACGATGCCGACATTGACCGGAAAGGTGCGCTTGTCGACGTCGAAATCGAGGTTGACCGACACCACCGAGCCGATCTCGACGCCGAGGAACTCCACCGGCGCTCCGACCTTGAGGCCGCGCAGCGCCTGGTCGAAACGCAGGCTCAGGTACTGCGCCTTGCCATGCGGCGGCGACAGGGCCCGGGCGCGGTCGTCGAACAGCTCGAACTGGCGGTCTTCGGCGGCCACCTGGTCATCGGGGCTGTAGTCGGGGGCGCGAAAGGCAATGCCGCCGACAATCACCGACGACAGCGATTCGGTACGAAAGGCAAAGCCGTTGGCGCCGACCTCGACATCGACGCCGCTGGCGTTCCAGAAGCGCGTGTTGTCGGTGACGAAGGCATCGTTGGGCGAGTTGATGAACACCTCGATACTCACCCCTTTGCCGTTCTCGTCGAGGTTATAGGCGACCACCTGGCCGACCGGGATCTTGCGGTAGTAGACCGGCGAACCGACCCCCAGCGAGCCGAGGTCGCTGGCGTGCAGGAAAAAGCGCTTGCCGGGCTCGCCGTAGGTGATCGGCGGCGGCGATTCGAGGCCGACGAAGGCTTTGGCGCGGGTGTGAGATTCGCCGGAATCGGCGCCGATGAAGTCGCCGGACAGCAGGGTGTCGATGCCCGACACGCCGCCGGCGCCGATGCGCGCGCGCACTACCCAGAACTTGGAGTCCTCGCGGGTAAAATTGTCGGCCTGCTTGACCAGCTTGACCGTGGCGGTGACGCTCTTCTGGTCCTTGCTCAACTCCACTGCGGTGACCTGGCCGATCACCACGTTGCGGTACTTGACCGCGGTCTTGTTGGCCTCCAGGCCCTGGCCGGTCTTGAAAGTGATCTCGATGGTCGGGCCTTGCTGCATGACGTTATGGACCACCAGCGACAAGCCCACCAGCACCGCCACCAGCGGCACGATCCACACCAGCGAGATGCTGAAGCGCCGGGTCTTGACCCCGGGCTGGCCGGGTTGGGGGCTGTCTTGGCGGGTATCAGTCATCGGCCTGCTCCTTGTCGTGCTGCCAGATCAGTCTAGGGTCGAAGCTCATTGCCGCAAGCATGGTCAGTACCACCACCATGCCGAAGAACAGAATGCCCGGGCGCGGTTCGATGTCGCCCAGGGCCTGGAACTTGACCAGCGCCGCCACCAGGGCGACCACCAGCACATCGAGCATCGACCAGTAGCCGATCAGTTCGACGAAGCGGTACAGGCGCGCCCGTTGCGTCTGCGCCCAGGTGCTGCGCCGCTGCACGGTGATCAGCAGCAGGGCCAGGGCAACGAACTTGGTCGCCGGCACAGCGATGCTGGCGATGAAGATGATCAGGGCGATGTCCCAGGCGCCATGCTCCCAGAACTCCATGACGCCGCTCATGATGGTGCTGTCGGCGCCGCTGCCGAACAGCGTGGTGTTCATCACCGGCAGCAGGTTGGCGGGGATATAGAGCACCAGCGAGGCGACCAGGTAGGCCCAGGTGCGGGTCAGCGAATCGGGCTTGTGCGCATGCAGCGGCGCGCCGCAGCGTTCGCATTCGTGCGGCTGATGAGTGTTGTCGCAGGCCATGCCGCAGGCATGGCAGAGCACCAGGTTGAGCTCGGCGGCGCGCGGTGGGCGGCTCATGGCAGCAGGTCCCAGAGCTCGCGGATGTCGCGCCCGGCGATGCGCAGAATCAACAGGCTCAGGGCCGCCAGTGCCAGCAGGCCGATGCCCGGCAGCACATCGAGCATGCCGGCCAGCTTGAACACCGCGACCATGGCGCCGAGCAGGCAGACTTCGAGCATGCTCCACGGGCGCAGGGTTTCCAGCCAGCGCATGCACAGGCTGAAGCCCGGGGCGCGGCCGCCGGCCAGGGCAAAGCCGAGCACCCAGATCAACAGCAGCAACTGGAACACCGGGGCGATGATGATCGAAATCGCCGCCACCAGGGCGATAAAGGTGATCGGCCCATTGGCCAGGGCCCGCACCGAGTCCCACAGGGTGGCGCTGTTGTGCAGGCCTTTGAGGCTGATGCTCATGATCGGGTAGAAATTGGCGAACACCCAGAGGATTAGCGCGGTGACGCTCAGGGCCAGGCGTTGCTGCACGCTCAGGCCGTTATAGCGTTGCAGCACGGCGCCGCAGCACTGACACAGGGCCTTCTGATGTTTGCCGAGGCTGACTTTCTGGTACACGCAGTCGCAATGTTCGCAGATGATCAACTGATGGGTATCCAGCATGGCGCGCGCTCTGGCTGCGGGCGGGGACTAGCTCAATATAGTCGGCGCTGGCGCGGGGCTTCGGATTTTTTACCCACTGCGGGAGTTGGCTGCACCGGCCTCATCGCGGGTCAAGCCCGCTCCTACACACCGGACCTGTGGGAGCGGCGGTGCGACGACTCGACTTGACCCGCGATGAGGCCGGTGCAGCGGCTACCAACCCGGCACCCCGCGCATGTCCGGCAGTTTGTGGGCGATGCCCTTGTGGCAATCGATACAGGTCGCCTGCCCGCTGGCCAGCGAGGTCGAGTGCATGGCTGCGGCACGCTTGCTCTGGCGGGTGAAATCCATGAACTCGAAGTTGTGGCAGTTGCGACATTCGCGCGAGTCGTTGGCCTTGAGCCGCGCCCATTCGTGCTCGGCCAGTTCACGGCGGTGCGCGAGGAATTTGTCGCGGGTGTCGATGGTGCCGAAAATCTTGCCCCAGACTTCCTTGGACGCCTGCATCTTGCGCGCGATCTTGTGTGTCCATTCATGCGGTACATGGCAATCCGGGCAACTGGCGCGTACCCCGGAGCGGTTGCTGTAGTGAATGGTCTCCTTGAGTTCGACAAAGACGTTGTCGCGCATCTCATGGCAGGAGGTGCAGAACTTCTCGGTGTTGGTCACCTCCAGGGCGGTGTTGAAGCCGCCCCAGAAGATGATCCCGGCGACGAACCCGCCGAGGGTCAGAAAGCCCAGGCTGTAGTAGACACTGGGCCGCCAGAGAATGCCCCAGTATTGCTTGAGTAGCCCGAACAGTGCTCGCATGGCGCCTCCTCAGGGTTTTTGCGCGGCGTTGGCGTCGTCTTGCAGCAGCTTGTCGATGGTTTCGAAGCTGTTGCCCACCAGTGGCTGCACCTCTTTTTGCGGCACATGACACTGGGTGCAGAAGTAGCGCCGTGGCGATACCGCCGCCAACGCCTGGCCATCGCGGTCCATGTAGTGGGTGATGCTGATCATGGTCGCCTGGCTGCGCGCACTGTTGGCGCGGCTGTGGCAGGACAGGCACTTGTTGCCGTTGAGGTCGACCTGATAGCCGCGAATCGTGTGGGGGATGGTCGGCGGCTGGTCGGGGTAATTGCGTTCGCGCTTGAGGTCCTTGTTCTCGTCGTTGGCCAGCGGCGGCGCCGGCAAACTCTGGGTCAGGGTGCCGCCCGGGCGCCGGCCATCGGGGCCGGGGGCATCGAGGGAGTAATCGACTTCGGCGGCGACCACCAGGCCGATGACCGCGAACAGCAGCAAAGGCAGGCTGCGAATGGGCATGACGGTTCTCCTCAGGCCGCGCTGATCAGCTCGATGCGTATGGCGCATTTCTTGTAATCGGTTTGCTTGGAGATCGGGTCGGTGGCGTCCAGGGTGACTTTGTTGATCAGCTTGTTGGCATCGAAAAACGGCACGAACACCAGGCCGCGCGGTGGCTTGTTGCGCCCGCGGGTTTCGATGCGCGCGCGAATCTCGCCGCGCCGGCTGATCAGTTTCACTTCGCTGCCGCGCCGTGCATTCAGGGCCTTGGCATCGTCAGGGTGCATGTACACCAGGGCATCGGGCACTGCTTTGTACAACTCTTCAACGCGCTGGGTCATGCTCCCGGTGTGCCAATGCTCCAGCACCCGGCCGGTACTCAGCCAGAACGGGTAGTCGGCATCCGGTGCTTCGGCCGGCGGCTCGTAGGGCAAGGCGAAGATGATCGCCTTTTTGTCCGGGTAACCGTAAAACTGTACTTCACTGCCTTTCTCCACGTACGGGTCGAGGCCTTCGCGGTAGCGCCAGCGGGTTTCCTGGCCGTCGACCACCGGCCAGCGCAGGCCGCGCTCGCTGTGGTAGCGATCAAACGCTGCCAGGTCGTGACCATGGCCCCGTCCGAACTGTGCGTACTCTTCGAACAAGCCCTTTTGCGGGTAGAAGCCAAAGGCCTTGGCTTCATCGTTGTGGTAACCGGCTTGCAGCTGCTCGACCGGGAACTGGTCGACCTGACCATTTTTGTACAGCACTTCGAACAGGGTCTTGCCTTTGTACTCGGGGGCCTTGGCCAGCAACTCGGCAGGCCAGACCTCGTCGGTGGTGAAGCGCTTGGAAAACTCCATCAGTTGCCACAGGTCTGAACGTGCTTCGCCCGGGGCGGTCACCAACTGATGCCAGAACTGGGTGCGGCGCTCGGCATTGCCATAGGCGCCTTCCTTTTCTACCCACATGGCGCTGGGCAGGATCAGGTCGGCAGCCTGGGCCGACACCGTGGGGTAAACGTCCGAGACAATCACGAAATTGTCCGGCTTGCGCCAGCCCGGCAGCACTTCCTGCATGATATTGGGCCCGGCGTGCATGTTATTGCTGGCCTGGGTCCAGTAGACGTTGAGCACCCCGTCCTTGAGCATGCGGCTCTGTTGCACGGCATGAAAGCCGACTTTCTCCTGGATAGTGCCGGCGGGCAGCTTCCAGATTTTTTCGGCGCTGGCGCGGTGCTTGGGGTTGGTCACCACCAGGTCGGCCGGCAAGCGGTGCGAGAAGGTCCCGACTTCGCGGGCGGTGCCACAGGCCGAGGGCTGGCCGGTGAGCGAGAAGGGGCTGTTGCCCGGCTCGCTGATCTTGCCGGTGAGCAGGTGGATGTTGTAGATCAGGTTGTTGGCCCACACCCCGCGGGTGTGCTGGTTGAAGCCCATGGTCCAGAACGACACCACCTTGCGCTTGGGGTCGGCATACAGCTCGGCCAGCGCCTTGAGGCGCTCTTGCGGCACGCCCGATTCGGTGGCTGCGCGCTCAAGGGTGTAGGGCCGCACAAAGGCGGCGAACTGCTCGAAATCGATGTCGCTCCAGGTGTTGGCCTTGTCGGCGTTCCTGGCCTTGGCTTCGCGTGGATCGTCGGCACGCAGGCCGTAGCCGATGTCATCGGCGCCGAGGGCGAAGCGTGTGTGCTTGCTGATGAAATCCTTGTTCACCGCGCCGCTTTCGATGATGTGGTTGGCGATGTAGTTGAGGATCAGCAGGTCGGTTTGCGGCTTGAACACCATGGGAATGTCGGCCAGGTCGAAGCTGCGGTGTTCGAAGGTCGACAGCACCGCAACCTTGACCTGCGGCTGGCTCAGGCGCCGGTCGGTGACCCGGCTCCAGAGGATCGGGTGCATTTCGGCCATGTTCGAGCCCCACAGCACAAAGGCATCGGTGGCCTCGATGTCGTCGTAGCAGCCCATGGGTTCATCCATGCCGAAGGTGCGCATGAAGCCCATCACCGCCGAAGCCATGCAGTGGCGGGCATTGGGGTCGATGTTGTTGCTGCGAAAGCCGGCCTTCATCAGTTTGTTGGCGGCGTAGCCTTCCCACACCGTCCATTGCCCGGAGCCAAACATGCCGATCGATTCCGGGCCTTTGTCGTGCAGCGCTTGCTTGTACTTTTCGGCCATGATGTCGAAGGCTTTTTCCCAACTGATCGGCTGGAATTCGCCCTGCTTGTGGTACTGGCCGTTGCGCATGCGCAGCAGCGGTTGGGTCAGGCGGTCATTGCCGTACATGATTTTCGACAGAAAATAGCCTTTGACGCAGTTCAGGCCGCGATTGACCTCGGCCTTGACGTCGCCGTGGGTGGCCACCACGCGGTTGTCGCGCGTCGCCACCATGACGCTGCAACCGGTGCCGCAAAAGCGGCAGGGCGCCTTGTTCCAGTTCAGGGTCACCAGGTCGGCTTCGGTCACCAGGTTGCTGGCGCTGGTGAAGATCGGCAGGCCCGCCGCGGCGGCGGCAATGGCGGCGGCCTGGGCCTTGGCAAATTCACGGCGGGTCATGCTCATGGTGAGTCTCCTTCTGGGGCGAGGAGTTCGTGGTAAATCAGCGCGGCATTGAGCACCCCGGGCAGGTTGTTGATCTGCTCGATGCGCTGCAGGATCTGCTGTTCATGGTGGGCTTCGAGCACCACCACCAGCTTGCCGGCGGGGCTGTGCTGATGCAGTTCGAGGTTGTCGAGCAGCAGCAGGTTGGCCTTCACCGCCTCGAACAGTTCGGGGCGGGCATGTACCACCAGGCTGGCAATGTGCAGAACGTCGTCCATGGGCGGGCTCCGGCAGTCTCGGCTAGCCGTTGGGAGGGCCGGGAGGGCCATACAGCAACTGGAAAAACCAGACGAGAAAACCGTAGCCGCCAACGATGGCGACCGACATCAAGGGGAACAGGCAGACGATCAGAAACAGGAACAGCAGCGTTTCTCTTCTGCGGGCGATTTTCTGTTCTTCAGCCAATGACATGGAGCGGCCTCCTGTCGAGCATGAACTGAGCCTAGATCAGCGTGCTCTGCCCACGCCGGCTGGCGCGACCAACGGTCAACACGGCCTTGAAAACACTACAGGTGAACTACACTGCTGGCACGGACCCCCTGGCTGCGGTGGAAAGCGAATATGCTTGATTACTTCGCGTTGGGTATTTTGATTTTTGTCGGCCTGGTGCTGTTCTACGGGATCATCGTCTTGCACGACATTCCCTATGAAATCGCCGTACACCGCAACCACCCGCACCAGGATGCGATCCACGCCACCGGCTGGGTCAGCTTGTTCACCCTGCACGCGCTGTGGCCGTTCCTGTGGATCTGGGCAATGCTCTACCGCGAAGATCGCGGTTGGGGCTTTCGCGATGGCAAGTCGCCGCAAAACCACGTGGTGCGCCTTGAACAACAGGTCGCCGAGCTGCAGCAACGCATCGCCCGCCTCGAAGGCGTAGCGCCCGCCGAGCCTGCGCCCGGCCACGACGATGGCAACGGAGGGCACTGAGCATGGACTTGCTGCTGATCCTCACTTACGCGGCCATTTGCGTGGCGATCTTCAAGCTGTTTCGCATCCCCCTGAACAAGTGGACAGTGCCCACGGCGGTGCTGGGGGGGATCGTGATGATCGGCGCGCTGATCTTCACCATGAACTACAACCATCCGTATTCGGAAGTGGCGCGTTCCTACTTCGTCTCGGTGCCGGTGATCCCGGCGGTTACCGGCCAGGTGATCGAGGTGCCGGTCAAAGGCAACCAGCCGCTGGAGAAGGGCGATGTGCTGTTTCGTATCGATCCGGCGCCGTTCGAGTACCGGGTGCGCTCGCTCAAGGCGCAGATCGTTGCGGCGCGGGGCGATCTGTACCGCATCAACGAACTGATCAAGCGCAACTTCGGTACCCGCCGCGAGCAGGAAGCGGCCATCGCCCAGGTCGATGACCTGCAGGCGCAACTGGACAACGCCCAGTTCGAACTCGACAGCACCGTGGTGCGGGCGCCGAGCAAGGGTTATGTCACCCATGTGTCGCTGCGCACCGGGATGCGCGCGAGCGCCTTGCCGCTGCGCCCATCGATGGTGTTCATTCCCCAGGAAGGCCAGTACTTTGCTGCCTGGATGCGCCAGAACAGCCTGCTGCGCCTGGTGCCTGGGGATGAGGCGGAAGTGGCCTTCGACGGCATTCCGGGCAAGGTCTTTCATGGCAAGGTCAAGAACGTCATCGCGGTGATCGCCGAGGGCCAGGTGCAGCCGTCCGGCACCCTGATCGGCTACACCGGTTTACCGCCACCCGGGCGGGTGCCGGTCATCATTGAAATCGACGACCCGGCGTACGCCCAGTACAGCGCGCAGATGCCCGGTGGTGCCTATGGCCAGGCGGCGCTGTACAGCAAGCACTTTCCGCACATCGCCACCATGCGCAAGATCCTCCTGCGCATGGCGGCGTGGATGAACTACATCTTCCCGTTCCACTAGTGGAGTACAAATGTACTCCATGCCTGATTCACGCCTGCGGCCGGGTCGGTAGATACGGCAGCAGGCGCTCGGTTTCCTTTCTGACCACCGCATAGCACTCGCAGCTCAACTGCTCCAGGCGCGCCCGATCAAGGACCTTGATATGCCCGCGGCTGTACTCGATCACGCCCAGGCGCTGCAGCTTGCCGGCGGCATCGGTGACGCCTTCGCGGCGTACCCCGAGCATGTTGGCGATCAGCTCCTGGGTCATGGTCAGCTGGTTGCCTTTGAGCCGATCCAGCGACAACAGCAGCCAGCGGCACAGTTGCTGGTCAATCGAGTGATGACGATTGCACACCGCGGTCTGCGCCATCTGCGTGATCAGCGCCTGGGTGTAGCGCAGCATCAGCACCAGCAGCTCGCCGTGGCGGTTGAATTCGTCTTTCAGGCGCTGGCCGGGCAGGCGGTAGGCGTGGCCGGCGCTCTGCACGATGGCGCGGCTCGGGGTGCTTTCGCCGCCCATGAATACGGCAACGCCGATCAGGCCTTCGTTACCGACCACGGAGATCTCCGCCGAGGCGCCGTTTTCCATGACATACAGCAGCGAGACGATGGCATTGGTCGGGAAGTACACGTGGCGCAAGGCATCGCCAGACTCATAAAGCACCTTGCCCAGCGGCAGGGCGACCAGTTCCAGGTGTGGCAGCAGGCGCTCCAGCGCGGTTGTCGGCAGGGCCGCCAGCAGGTGATTGTCCTGTGGCCTGACCTGTGGCTTGGGTGATGCGGGCATACGGAGCCACCGATGGCAGACGAGAGCTGTCTGGCCTCAGGGTACTCCTATCCACGCGGGCTAGGGGAGGCTGGCAGTGGCCGGCAGGCAATGCGCGCTGATCTGGTGGGTTTGACCGTCATCCACGAGCCTGACCACGCCGTCGGCCAGGGGCTGGCCATCCAGGCTCAGGCTCAACGCGCCCGCGCCCGCATGGTGCACCTCGATGCGGTAGCGGCTGGCGCCATAGCGATAGTGCAGCACGTAGCCCGGCCATTCGGCCGGCAGCAGCGGTTGCAGGCTCAAGGTTTCGCCGCTGCGCTGCAAGCCCAGCAGTGACTCGACGATCAGCCGGTACATCCAGCCGGCGGCGCCGGTGTACCAGCTCCAGCCGCCGCGCCCGGCATGGGGCGGCGCGCCATAGACATCGGCGGCCATCACGTACGGCTCGACCTTGTAGGTGTCGATACGCTCGGCGCTGCCCTGGCGCAACGGGTTGATCAGGCGCAGCAGTTCCCAGGCCCTGGCGCCGTCGCCCAGGCGGGCAAAGGCCATGCTCGCCCAGACGGCGGCATGGCTGTACTGGCCGCCGTTCTCACGCACGCCGGGCACGTAACCCTTGATGTAGCCAGGGTCCAGGCTGCCCTGGTCAAAGGGTGGATCAAGCAGCTTGACGATACCGATGTCGCGGCGCACCAGGTAACGGTCCAGCGCCTCCATGGCCAGGCGGCCCCGTTCAGGGGCGGCGGCGCCCGAGAGCACTGCCCAGCTCTGGGCGATGGAGTCGATACGGCATTCTTCATTGCTCGCCGACCCCAGCACCTGGCCGTCATCGAAATAGGCGCGGCGGTACCAACCGCCGTCCCAGCCATGGGCTTCGAGGTTGCCACGCAGGGTGGCGGCGCGCCTGTTGCAGTCCTCGGCGAACGGGCCGTCACCCTGGCGCTGGGCGGTGCGGGCGAACTGCTGCAGCACCTCGACGCCGAAAAAGCCCAGCCACACGCTTTCGCCCAGGCCCTGTTCGCCGACGCGGTTCATGCCGTCGTTCCAGTCGCCGCTGCCCATCAGCGGCAGGCCATGCACGCCGCACTGCAGGCCGTGTTGCAGCGCCCGCTGGCAATGCTGGTAGAGGTTCTCGGTGAGTGCCGAACGGTTCGGCAGGTCGTAGTAGGACTCCTCGCCAGGGTTCAGCGCGCGGCCTTCGATATAGCCGACCTGTTCATCGAGCACGCCGAGGTCGCCGGTCACCTGCACATAGCGGCTGGTGGCCAGAGGCAGCCAGAGCATGTCGTCGGAGCAGCGGGTGCGCACGCCGCGCTGCAACGGCGGGTGCCACCAGTGCTGGACGTCGCCTTCGCGGTATTGATGGCTGGCACACAGCAGCAGGTGCTGGCGCGCCGCGGCCGGGTCGGCGTGGATCATCGCCATGCTGTCCTGCAACTGGTCGCGGAAACCAAAGGCGCCACCGGACTGGTAAAAACCACTGCGCGCCCAGAAGCGGCAGGCGATCACCTGGTACAGCAACCAGCCATTGACCAGCACATTCAGGGCCGGCTCCGGGGTTTCGATACGGATGGCGCCGAGTACCTCGCGCCAGTGCGCGCGCACCCGTTCCAGTTCGACCGCCGCCGCGCGCAGCCCGCGGTACTGCTGGACCCGGCGGGTGGCGGCCGTGGCGTCGTGCTCGGCGCCCAGGCGGAACACCACCTCCTGGCTTTCACCGTCGGCCAGCTCCAGGGCCACCTGCAACGCTGCGCAAGGGTCCAGGCCACCGCCGCTGCGCCCGGAGAGCCGCGCCCGGCCCATGGCTGCCGGCGCGCCGAGATTGCCGTTGCGGCCAATGAACTCCAGGCGGTCGCAACTGAGGCTGCGGTAGGGCAGGTCGCTGTCGAGGAACGCCACCCGCGCGGAAAACTCGATGGAGTAGGCATTGCGCGCAAACAGCGCGCCACTGAACGGGTCGGCCTCACTGACCACGTGCATGGCCGTCTTGCTGCGCAGGTCGCCCAGCACCCATTCCACATAGCTGGTTACCGACAACCGGCGCGGCCGGCCCGAGGTGTTGCGCAGCTTCAGGCGCGAGAACTTCACCGGCGCATCGAGGGCGACGAACACCCACAGCTCGCTGTGCAGGCCGTCCTCGTCATGCTCGAAGACGCTGTAGCCAAAGCCGTGGCGGGTGCGGTAGCTGCCCTGGCCAGGGCACGGCTGCGGGGTTGGCGACCAGTAGCGGCCGCTGTCTTCGTCGCGTAGGTACAGGGCCTCGCCGCTGGGGTCGCTGACCGGGTCGTTGTGCCAGGGCGTCAGGCGAAACTCATGGGCATTGTCGCCAAAGGTGTAGGCGCCGCCGCTTTCGCTGATCACCGAGCCGAACTGCGGGTTGGCCAGCACGTTGACCCAGGGCGCCGGCGTCGGCTGGCCGGGGCGGTGATTGATGATGTACTCGCTGCCATCGGCGCTGAAACCGCCGTAGGGGTTTTCCATCAGCAGCCCTGGCTGCACGCTAGGCCCCGGCCGTACCGGCGCCTGCGCCGGGCTGCCGGGGTTGGCTTCGAAGCGCGCCAAGGCGTGTTCGCTGCGCCGCTGATGCACCTGTTCGGCGAGGCTGCCACGGCTGTCGCTGAGCACCAGGCGGGCGACGCTGAGCATCAGCGTGCGGTCTTCGCTGGACAACTGCTGGGCCGGACGTACGAAGATCCCGCCGGGCCGGTCGAGCAGCGCCGCTTCGCTGCCCGAAGTCACCAGGCCCATGATCAGCTCCTGCAGCTGCTGGCGGTAGCCGGCCTGGTCTTCGTTCCAGATCACCAGGTCCAGGCTCAGGCCTTTCTGCCGCCAGTAGGCATGGGCCTGGACCATCTGGCGCACCAGTTCGATGTTGGCCGGGTCGCTGATCTGCACCAGCACGATCGGCAGGTCGCCGGAAATCGCCT
Source organism: Pseudomonas sp. B21-009 (assembly GCF_024749345.1). Taxonomy (NCBI): domain Bacteria; kingdom Pseudomonadati; phylum Pseudomonadota; class Gammaproteobacteria; order Pseudomonadales; family Pseudomonadaceae; genus Pseudomonas; species Pseudomonas sp. B21-009. The sequence continues at coordinate 2,748,888 of NZ_CP087199.1, forward strand.
GGCCCCAGAGCCCGGACTGGTTGCGCCGGTTGCTCGCCAGCACTGCGCTTTCACTGCGTAGCGACGGGTTGGCATAGATCACCGAGGCGGCCATCTGCTCGAACAGCCGCGCATCGGCCAGGGACGCATTGAGCTGGCGCAGCAGCACCTGGCTGTGGGTCCAGGCCAGGTCAAAGACCCGGTCTGCCAGGTGGCGGTCGCGGTATTTGTGGATCTGCTGCAGGCAGTTCTCGCGGCTCGGGGCAATACCGGTGACCAGGTCGATGGTCGCGCTCTGCCCGGGCTCGAGGCTGATCCGGCAGCGAATGGCGACGATCGGATCGAGCACCGCCCCGGCGCTGTCGGACAACTGCTCAACCTCAGGCATCAACGCCGCCGGGGCCTTGAGGGTACGGCCACGGCCGATGAAGCGGGCGCGGTCGGTTTCATATGAGATGGCTTCGATATCCACGCCATGGGCGGCCAGCAGGTGGCACAGCCACGGCACCGGCTCTTGCTGCGAACGCGGCCGGCGGCTACAGACAATGGCCTGCAGCGGGCGCAGCAGCTCGGTTTGCACGAACAGCTTGCTGAACGCCGGGTGCAGGGCATCGCTGATCGCCGGGGCCAGCACCACCTCGGCGTAGCTGGTCAGTTCAAGTTGGCGGCGCTGGCGGCCATGGTTGGTCAGGTGCAGGCGGCGCAGTTCGACGTCGTCCTCGGGGGAGACGACGATTTCAGTGTGGCAATCGATGTCGCGTTCGCGCAGGCGAAATTCGGCCCGCGCGTCACTGAAGATCGCCTCCTGGCTTTGTGGCCGGTACAGGGTTGGCTGGTGCGCCGTGGACCAGAACGCACCGCTGGCAACATCGCGCAGGTAGCAGAAGATGCCGAGAGTATCGCTGGCGATATCCTCGTGCCAGCGGGTCACGGCCAGGTCGTTGCAACGGCTGTAACCGGCGCCAGCGTTGTTGACCATCACGTGGTAACGGCCGTTGGACAGCAGTTGCACGGCCGGGCAGCGCCGGTTGGGCTCGGTGAACACCCGCAACTGTTGCTCGCCTGCGCTGGCGTCTTCGCTGACCGGGGCCTGGGCGGCGTGCAGGTAGGCGGCGGCGGTCTTCGGCACGCGCTCCTGCAGCAGCAGAGCGCTGGCCTGGAACTGCGGGTCGGACTCGAAACGCCGCTGCATCGGGCGATCGAGCAGCAATGAGGTCAGGGCAAGCAGGCTCATGCCCTGGTGGTGGGCCATGAACGACTTGATCACCACCGCCTCCTGCCCGGGCGGCAGCCGTGCTTCGCTGTAGTCCACCGCCTCATAAAGCCCGAAGCGCCCGGCAACCCCCTGTGCGGCCAGGCGCTGGAGGTTGGCGCAGGCCGCCGCGGGCGCCACCAGCAGCGCCAGGGCACTGGCATAGGGCGCCACCACCCGGTCTTCGCCCAAGCCGCGCTTCAGACCCAGGCCGGGCACGCCGAAGGCCCGGTACTGGTAGTTGAAGTGGGTATCGAGGCTGTTGTAGGCCGACTCCGACACCCCCCAGGGGATGCCCAGCTGGTTGCCGTAGGCGATCTGCCGGTTGACCGCCGCGCGGCAGGACTGCTCCAGCAGCGTGCCCGGGTAGGAGGGCATCACCAGCATCGGCATCAGGTACTCGAACATCGACCCCGACCACGACAACAATACCGGCTCACCGGCATTGCTGGTGAGCAGGCGGCCAAGGGCGAACCAGCTGTCCTGAGGCACCTGGCCCTGGGCAATGACGACGAAGTTGGTCAGGCGCATTTCCGAGGCCAGCAGGTCGTAGAAGGCGCTGTCCAGGCGTTGTTCGTCGACGTTGTAGCCGATCACGAAAAGGTCGCGCTGCAGATCGTAGAGAAAACGGAAATCCATGTTGGCCAGGGCGCCAGCCTGTTCGGCCAGGTGCGCCGCGCTGGCGATACGCTCGCGAGCGAGGTTGCGCACGGCATTAACCCGCGCGCGTTCGGCTGGCGGCCAGCGCTGGGCGTCGAGCTGCGCCAGTTGCCGCCAGCTTAGCGGTAGCTGCGCTGCCGGGTCGTCGCCAGCAGGCAGCTCGAAGGCGCGCAATTCATCGAGCAGGTCCTGGCAGTGCTCCTGCAGCGCAGCGCGCCAGAAGGCGCAATCGCCGCTGGGCTCGGCTGGCGACAGCGGGCAGTCGAGCAACTGTTGCAGCAGCGCCGGCAGTTGCTGCGGTGCGTGGTTGATCTCGAGCTCGGCGCGCAGCACCTGCCATTGCTCATCGGCAATGCCCGCCGCCTTGTAGGCTTGCAGCAGCACATCGAGGCTGTCCAGCAGCCCCTGGCGCAGGCGCCCATCGAGCAGCGGCGCATCGCCCAGGGCCAGCAAGCCGGGGCGTAAGGTCAGCAGCAGGCCGGCGAGGTTGCCGCTGTCCACCGTCGATACATACAGGGGGTGCAGCGCCACGCCGCTGCGGGTGTCGTACCAGTTGTAGAAGTGCTGCTGGTGACGCTCCAGGCTGTGCATGCTCTGTAGCATCGCTGCCAGGCGCTGCAGCAGGCGCGCGCTGCCCAGGTAGCCGAAGTCATGGGCGGCCAGGTGCGCAAGCAGGGCCATGCCCATGTTGGTCGGCGAGGTGCGGTGGGCGACGTTGGCGTAAGGCGCTTGCTGGATGTTGTCCGGTGGCAGCCAGCGATCTTCGGCATTGACGTACTGGTTGAAAAAAGCCCAGTTGCGCCGGGCCAGCAAGTGCAGAAACTGCACGCCTTGGGGCGAGATGGCCTGGCTGGCGCCGCTGTCGGCGCGGCTGACCCACCAGGCCAGGGCCGGGCCAGCCAGCCACAGCAGCAAAAACGGTGCGGCGAGGGCGAGCAGGCCCGGCGTTGGCGCCAGCACGGCGATCAGCGCCAGGGCCAGTGCCGGCGCGACCCACAGGGTGCGATACAGCCCCGCCAGGCTGTTGACGCTGGTGCGCTCGACCTCCCGCGACGGGCTCCATTGCAACAAGCGCCGTTTGCTCACCAGCATGCGCCACAGCGTGCGGGCAATCGCATCCAGGCTGTAATGGGCCTCGAACGGCAACCAGGCCAGGTTGAAAGTGGCGCGTATGCCGTGCTGGGCGGCGCCGTGCAGCACCGCCAGCAGGTGCTCGGCCAGCGGCACGTCGGTGGTTTTGCCCAGCAGCGCGAGCAAGCTGTCCAGCAGCGGCTGAGTCAGCAGCAGGGCGACCACGGCCAGGGTCCACAGCCCCGGTTGCGGGGCAATCAACCAGGCGCACAGCAGCACACCGAGGAACGCCGCCGGCTCCAGGCTGCGGCGCAGGTTGTCGAACAGCTTCCAGCGCGCCAGGGCGCTGAGGTGGTTGCTTTGCAAGCCGCTACAGCACGGCGCCCAGGGCAGCAGCCACGGCAGCAGTTGCCAGTCGCCGCGAATCCAGCGGTGCCGGCGCTTGACGTCGGCGCTGTAGCGGGCCGGGTATTCCTCGAACAGTTGCACGTCGCTGAGTAGCCCGGAATGGGCGTAACAGCCTTCGATCAGGTCATGGCTGAGGATGCGGTTCTCGGCAAAGCGGCCGTCCAGTGCCTGTTCGAAGGCATCGACCGCGTAAATGCCTTTGCCGATGAACGAGCCGTGCAGGAACAGGTCCTGATACACGTCGGACACCGCGCGGGTGTACGGGTCGACCCCGGCATCGCTGCCGAACAGCCGCGCATAGCGCGAACGGGCGGCGCTGGGCAGGCTGATGCCGACCCGCGGTTGCAATATGGCGTAGCCGCGATGGATCCGCCCCTGGACGTCGAAGTGCGGCTGATTGAGCGGGTGCTGCATGGCGCCGATGAACTGGCGGGCAGCATCGCGGGGCAACTGAGTGTCGGTGTCCAGGGTGATGACATAGCGCACTCCTGGCAACGCCGCGATATCGCCGACGATCAGCGCAAAGCGCTCAACGCCGTGCCCGCGCAGCAGCGCATTGAGCTCGGCCAGCTTGCCGCGCTTGCGCTCGTAACCCATCCAGGCGCGTTCGGCGGGGTTCCAGCGCCGCGGCCGGTGCAACAGCAAAAACCGCTCGCCATGCAACGCCGGGTACTTGCGGTTCAAAGCGCCAATGTGCTCGCTGGCCTCGGTCAGCAGGCCGGCGTCCTGCTCCTGCACCTCGACCGGGCTATCCATGAAGTCTGTGAGCAGGGCGAAGTACAGCTGCTCGTCGCGGTTGGCGAGAAAACGCACCTCAAGCCCTTCGACCAGTTCCTCGACATCGGCACTGCTGGCCATCAGCGTCGGCACCACCACCAGGGTGCGGGCCTCGGCCGGCAGGCCTTCGCGGTAGTCCAGGCGCGGCAGCTGGCACGGCGCAACAGTGAGAGTCACCAGCCAGTTGATCAGGCCGATGGCCAGGCGGCTGGTCATCAGCAGCAGCGCCACGGCCAGCAGTGCCAGGCCCCAACCGCGCCAACCGGCCCGATGGCCGTCGAGCAGAAAGGGCCAGGCAAAGCCCAGCGACAGCAGCGCTACCGGGGTTAAAAAAAATGCCAGCGGCGCGTGGTGCAACAGCCGTTGCCAGCGCTGGGCCAGCGGCACGCGGGCATTCAGGTGCTGCTCCAGTTGCTCAAGGCCCGGGCCGATCAGGTAGAAGCCGACATGCCCGGCGACGTCCGCTGCCGGCGGCGGTTGGCCGCGCTGCTGGGCGAGCGCGATGGCCTGTTGCGCGACCTGTTCCTCGCTGTGCCGGCAATGCCGCGCCAGGCGCTCGATGACGTGGCGGTAGTGATCGCGGCTGGCGAAGTCCATGTGCGCGTAGGTGCCTGCCGGGTCGTTGTGCAACTGCCGTTCGACCTGGCTCAGGCGCTCGACGAAGGCCCGCCAGTCGCTGGTCGAGAGCAGCCGCAGGCTGGCGATGCTATTGCTGATCGACACCTGGTCGGCGGCCTGCTGTTGGGCATCCAGGTGCACCAGGCGCTCGATGGTCAGGCCGGATTCGGCCAGCAGTTGCTCGATCCAGGTCAACGGCTGGATCAGGGTTGCGCTCTGGCCCTGCAGCCGGCGGGTGAGTTCAGCAACGAAGGCGGCGGTCATCGGCGGTTCGGAGCGGGCCATGTCAGCGACCACCAGCACCACGCTCTTGACGTCGCGCTCGGCGGTTTCGCTCAGGCGGTCGGCCCAGTCATTGGCCAGGTTGCGGTCGGCCCAGCTGGCCATGACCCGCGCAGCGATGCGCCGCAGGTTCTCGATCAGCGCCAGGCGCAGCATGATCGGAATCGCCCACAGCTCGCCCAGGGTCAGCGCGGTGACGCTCTGGTAGGCCTCGACGAAACGCCCCAGGCTTTCGTCATCGACCCGGCCATCGCCGTGGCTGATGGTTTCCAGGGCGATGTCGTAGACCCTCGGCAAGCCGGTCGACGGGCCGTTGCCCAGGCGCGGCAACTGGCGGCTGTAGCCTTTGGGCAAGTGGGTCTTGGCCAGGCGGATATGGGCTTCGACCAGGTAGTAGTTGTCCAGTAGCCATTCGGCGGCGGGGGTCACTCGCCGGCTGCTGGGCTGGGCGTCGATGAAGCGTGCGCAACTGCTGGCCAGGACCCGTTCATTGTCGGCCAGGCGGGCTAAAAGGCCATCGGCACGGGGCGTCGGGTCCAGCCGGTGCTGGCGGGCGAGCAGGGTGCCATGGCTGGCCATTTGTTCGGCGCTCAGCAGCTCCGCGCGCAACAGCGCCTCGTAGCCGAAAGTACGCGGTGCGGATCGCCATGAAAGGCGCTTGAGCAGCATCAGGGCACGGGGCCAGGGCTTGTCCATGATGTCCTTGTATGGGCTGAGGCTGACAGCTGCAGTGTGCCGCGGTGGCGGTGGCGGGTCTGTACGCTAGCGAACAGAGCGCTTGGTCCATTGCGCTTAGGCTGAGGTGTACAACTCGGTCACCGGCTCCTGGGGCTTGCAGGCCGGGGTGCGTAGCGAAGGGACGAAAATCTCGTTGATCAAACGCTGATGGTGGCGGTCTGAGGCTTTGAAGGCTGCGCTGCAGCCCATCGCTGGCAAGCCAGAGGAGGAGCCCCTTGAAGATCGCCACCTTCAACATCAACGGCATTCGCGCGCGGTTGCCCAACCTGCTCGACTGGCTGCAGCGCGAACAGCCCGATGTGGTCTGCCTGCAGGAACTCAAGGCCGCCGATGCTGCGTTTCCGGCCGCCGATTTCGAGGCCCTTGGCTATGGCTCGCTGCACCACGGCCAGGCCTCGTGGAATGGCGTGGCGATTCTTGCCCGCGAGGCCCAGCCGCTGGAGATCCGCCGCGGCCTGCCGGGCCTTGAGGACGACAGCCAGAGCCGCTACCTGGAGGCCGCCGTACAGGGCATTCATATCGCCTGCCTGTACCTGCCCAACGGCAACCCGCAACCGGGGCCGAAGTTCGCCTACAAGCTGGCCTGGTTCGAGCGGCTGATCGACCATGCCAAGACCCTGGTCGGCAACGATCACCCGGTGTTGCTGGCCGGCGACTTCAATGTCGTGCCCACCGATTTCGACATCTACAACACCCGCTCCTGGCTCAAGGACGCCTTGCTCCAGCCCGAGAGCCGCGACTGCTACCAGCGCCTGTTGGCCCAGGGCTGGACCGATGCCATCCGCCACCTGTACCCGGATGAGCGGGTCTACACCTTCTGGGACTACTTTCGCCAGCACTGGCAGAAAAACGCCGGCCTGCGTATCGATCACCTGCTGCTCAACCCGGCCCTGGCCACGCAGCTGAAAAACGCCGGGGTCGATGCCTGGGTGCGCAACGAAGCGCACGCCAGCGATCATGCGCCGGTGTGGATCGAGCTCAAGGCCCCGACGTGAGCCTGCGTACAACGGCCCTCGGGATTGAGTGCAGCTAGCGACTACATATGCAGTTACCAATACTGCGGTGCAAAGCGCTCTCGCGCACTAAGCTTTTAGCCCTTGAGTGCAGGCTTTATCAGGAGGTGTGCCATGCCCACCCGTCGCCACTTTCTTGCCGCCAGTGCCACCCTGGCCGCCGGGCTGGCCCTCACTGGCTTGCCCTTGGCCCAGGCCAGCAGCGCAATGCTCACCCGCAAGATCCCGTCCACGGGTGAGGCGCTGCCAGTGATCGGTGCCGGTACGTCTGGCAGTTTCGAGGTCGAGGCGGGTTCGCCTGATTATCAGCAGCTCAAGCAAGTGCTCAAGGTGTTTTTCAATGGTGGCGGCCGGGTTATCGACACCTCGCCCAACTACGGCGGCGCCGACGCCATCCTTGGCCAGCTGCTGGAGGAGGGCGGCTGGCGGGACAAAACCTTTATCGCCACCAAGATCGCCGCCGACAGCCGCGCCGACGCCCAATCGCAGTGGGCCGGGACCCTGCAAAAGCTGCGCACCGACAAGGTCGACCTGCTGCAAATTCACAACCTGCGCGACTGGCAACGCCAGTTGCCCTATGCCCGCGAGCTCAAAGCCCAGGGCCTGACCCGCTATGTCGGCGTGACCCACTACATTGACAGTGGCCTGGAAGCGCTTGAGCAAATTCTGCGCAGTGAAGCCCTGGACTTCATCCAGATCCACTACTCGGTCAATTCGCCCAAGGCTGCGCGCACCGTGCTGCCCCTGGCCCAGGACAAAGGCGTGGCGGTGTTGATCAACCGCGCCTTCGACGATGGCCAGCTGTTTGCCAAGGTCAAGGGCCAGGCGCTGCCCGGCTGGGCGACCGAGGCGGGGATCGGTAGCTGGGCGCAGTTGTTTCTCAAGTTCGCCATCAGCCACCCGGCGGTGACCACGGTGATCCCGGCCACCAGCCGCCCAGACCGCCAGCTTGACCAGCTCAAGGCCGGTAGCGGGCCACTGCTCACCAGCGCGCAGCAACACGACCTGATCAAGCAGTTCGCCTGAAGCCATGAAACGCCTGGGCACCCGCGTGTTCAACGTCAGGCCTGGCGAGGCGCCGGCGGTGGTTGCCGGTTTGGCGCTGTTCTTTTTGCTGTTCGCCGGTTACTTCATGCTGCGCCCGGTGCGCGAAACCATGGGCGTGGCCGGTGGCGTGGACAACCTGCAGTGGCTGTTCACCGGGACCTTTGTCGTCACCCTGATCGCCTTGCCGCTGTTCGGCTGGCTGGCCTCGAAAGTACAGCGCCGGCGCATCCTGCCCTGGACCTACGCGTTCATGGCCAGCAACCTGTTGCTGTTTGCGGCCTTGTTCGCCGTGCAACCCGATAACCTCTGGGGCGCGCGGGCGTTCTATATCTGGTTGTCGATGTTCAACCTGTTGACCATCTCCCTGGCCTGGAGCGTGCTCGCCGACCTGTTCTCCAGCGAGCAGGCCAAACGCCTGTTCGGCCTGCTGGCGGCGGGGGCGAGCGGCGGTGGCTTGCTCGGGCCATTGCTCGGGACGTTGCTGGTGGGCCTGATCGGCCATGCCGGGCTGGTGCTGCTGGCCACGGTGTGCCTGCTCGCCAGTGTGGTGGCGGCCATGTACCTGCAGCACTGGCGCGACCTGTACCCGCTGCCGGCGCAAACCGAGCATCCGCGTTCACAGGCGTTGGGCGGCAACCCCTTTGCCGGTGCCAGCGAGGTGTTGCGTTCGCCCTACCTGCTGGGTATAGCGCTGTTCGTGGTGCTGCTGGCCAGCGTCAGCACCTTCTTGTATTTCGAGCAGGCGCGGCTGGTGGCCGCGCACTTCACCAGCCGTACCGAACAGACCCAGGTGTTCGGCCTGATCGACAGCGCCGTGCAGGCCCTGGCGATCCTCACCCAGCTGTTTGTCACCGGGCATGTCGCCCGCAAGCTCGGGGTCGGGGTGTTGCTGGTGGCGGTGCCGCTGGTGATGGTGCTGGGGTTCATCTGGCTGGCCCTGGCGCCGCTGTTTGCCGTGTTCGTGCTGGTCATGGTGGTGCGCCGGGTGGGCGAGTACGCGCTGGTGCGGCCGGGACGCGAAATGCTCTACACCGTGGTTGAGCCCGGGCACAAGTACAAGGCCAAGAACTTTACCGACACCGTGGTTTATCGCGGTGCCGATGCCGTGAGTGGCTGGCTCAAGCGCGGCCTGGATGTGATGGGCGATCATCCGCAGCTGGCGATGCTCATCGGCGCGGGGATTGCCCTGGGCTGGGCAGGCAGCGGCTGGTGGCTGGGGCGTCAGCAGCGCCGGCGCGAGGATCAGCCGGGCCATGTTTAACTGCTGCGCACCCCGCGCAACTGCGCGGCAAGCTCGGCATTGATCGCCACCAGCTTGGCAATGTTCTGCCGGGCCTTGAGCAGTTCGCTGTTGAGGTACTCGGCTTCGTTGGTCATCAGGACCACCTGATGCTTCCACATTTCCACCAGGGTCGGTGAATCCGGTGCGGCGAAGTCTTCTTCGTAGTCGGTCATCATGGTTACTCGTTGTTGCTGTATGCATATACAGTAATCCATGTTTACAACCTTTTTCCAGTCCAGCCGACAAACTGCAGGTGCCTGTGGCATTGTTCGCTAACCTTTTTCCGACCGGGACGGACATGAGCGAGCAGCGTGGCGCCCAGCGGCACATCAGTCTGGACCTGCTCAAGTGGCTGGCGATCATCAGCATGATCGCCGATCACCTGCGTTTTATCTGGCCGGCCGAGCATTGGCTGTTTGTCGTCGGCCGCCTGGCGTTCCCCTGGTTTTGCCTGGCGATTGCCGCCAACGTGGCCCGCGCCCCACCCGGGCAGGCCTTTACCGCGGGCACGGCGCGCTACCTGCAAGGGCTGGTGATTTTTGCCGTGCTGTCGCAGTGGCCGTATCGCTGGCTCAATGGCCCGTCGCCGACGCTCAACATCATGCCGACCCTGGCGCTGGGCCTGTTGATTGCCTGGGGCCTGCACCATCACCGTCGGCGCAGCAGTGTGTGGGTTGCCCTGGCAACAGCTGTGGTGGCGACGCTGGCAGCCGACGGGTTGATGTACGGGCTGGCCGGGGTGCTGCTGCCGGCGGCATTCCTGCTGGCCCTGCGCCTAGGGCCGCTAGCGTGGCTGCTGCCTGCAGGCCTGGCGGTGGCGGCCAACCTGAGCAACCTCTGGCTGCGCGCCCATCCGCTGCAGGCGATCTCGCTCATGGCCCTGGGCGCCGCACTGCTGTCGGCCCCGCTCGGCCTCGGGCTGTTGCGCCTGCAGCTGCAACGTCAGGTATGGCGCGTCGGGCGCTGGGGCTACTGGTTCTATCCGCTGCATCTGTTGCTGATCAAACTCATTACCATCATTGACTATACTTGAGCTTCAGGTACTGGCTCACCGGTCGAAGTCGCGCGGACCCAGGTGTATCGATCAGTGAGGGCTTGATTCGGGCCCCAGGTGTCGCAGCATGATGGAAGTTCACTGGGGCTACTTGCTGTTGGCGGCGATGCTGATCGCCTCGGTCGGGGTACTGGCCTGGGGCGCGGCGTTGGCCCGGCGCCGACGGCGCGAAGAGCGCATCGCCCGCGAGCACGAGCGCGACAATCAGCGCTAAGGGTGCCAGCAGCGTAGGTCAGATGGACAACCGTGATGAACCCGCACCTCAGTGAGATCGACCCGCAAACCATGCTCGGTAATCGCCGGCTGTTGTATTTCGAGGATGACGGCGCGACCCCTAACAGCCGCTTGCCGGTGCTGCTCTATCATCTTCGGCTCGCGCCGCAGAGCGACGCCGCGGCGGGCTTCGAAGCCTTGTTCCGCGCCCATCGATGGCCACCCTTGTGGCGTGCGGGCATCTTTGCCTACCAGCATTATCACTCCAACGCCCACGAAGCCCTGGGCGTTGCCTGCGGGCACGCCCAGGTGATGCTCGGCGGTGCGCAGGGCCAGCTCCTGGGGCTCAAGCGCGGCGATGTGCTGGTGCTGCCGGCCGGTACCGGGCACTGCTGCATCGACAGCAGCGAGGACTTTCTGGTGGTCGGCGCTTACCCGCTGGGCCAGCAGGGCTACGATATCCAGCGCCCCAGCGCCAAGACCCATGAGGCGTGCCAGGCGCGCATCGCCCAGGTGCCGTTACCTTGCCAGGACCCGGTGATCGGCGCCGGCGGCTGGCTGGCGTCGGCCTGGCATGTGCTTGCTGATCCGGCGTAGCGGCCCTGTAGGTGATGATGTTTTGCGCGATAAGTTCGAGGCAGCCGTGGCTACGGCTGCTGGCGAATTTAAAACGCTAGGCTTTGTACGAAAAGTGCCTGCGCGACGATCATGCTGCGTTGAAAACAGGCTCGGAATGCTCATTTACAACTCGTAAAGTCGTGCGCGACCCCGGCCGTTCCTCGCCTGTTTTCGCCTTGCCTGATCGCCGCTCGGCGACTTTTCGTACAAACCCTAGTCGCGTTGCAGCCAGGCGATATCCTGCGCCTGGTAACGGTGCGCACGGAAGATCGCATTGTTTTCACCCGGCAGGTAAGCCTGTGAGGCGGCGTCCGGGTAGGCGGCAAAGTGCGGGTTGATGTATTCCCAGACCACCTCGCCGGCGCGGGTGACCTCGAACAGGCGGCCGAAGTTGGCCTCGGTGATCAGCGTGTTGCCGTTGTGCAAACGCTGGGCGCCGCCCATGAACGGGGTGAAGAAGGCGTAGCCTGGGGTATCGGCATATTGCCATTCGATGCGCTGGCGCACGGGGTCGATCTCGATCACCCGCGAATGCGGCATCGACACCTGCGGGCGCGAGATGCCGTTGTCGAACACCAGGATACGGCCGTCCGCCAGCTCGCTGGGGCAATGCTGCTGCGCCACCAGGTCATGGCCCAGGCGCCAGAGTACGCGGTCGCTGGCTTTGTCGACGGCGATTACTGAGGATACGCTGCGCAGGCTGAGGATGACCTTGCCGTCGCGCCCCGGCGTCACGCTGTTGGTCATCGGCCAGTGATAGCGCTCGAAACAGGCGTGCAGCGGGTAGTCTTCCGGGGCCAGGTGTTCCCAGCTGCGCCATTGCCAGAGCAGGTTGCCGGCGCGATCGACTTCCTTGACCACATCACCGTAGATCACCCCGCCGGGCGCTTCGCTGCCGGGGATACCGCCTTGCACGCGGCGGGCGATGTCCAGCGGCAACGGCTCGGCGGTGGTGTACAGCAGGTTGCCGTTGGCCAGCCACTGGGCGTCGTGATGATGGCCGAGGTCGGTGTGCTGCCAGAGCACTTCGCCCTCGGGCGTTACCTCGCTGAAGGCGCCGCCGTGCCACACCGACCAGCCGGGGAACAGCTCGGGCGAATCCGGGTGATTGCCGTTGTAGCCAAGGTTGCCGTTGGCGAGGATCACCGCGTCGCGCCCGGGGCGCTGGGGCAGTTGCCAGCGGTGCACTTCTTCGCCGTGCAGGTCGATCAAAAACACCTTGCCGCCGGCGGTTTGCGGGGCAAACAGGGTGTAGCCGCCGGCCGAACGTTCGGCGTCGACGGCGAGCAGGCCGGTGGCCTGGCGGCGCAAGGTGGTGTTATCGAGGGTGGGCATCACATTTCTCCAGATGAACGCCGCCCTGCCGGCGTTTGCGGCATGGCGACAAGGGCAGGGGGGTTAGGGCAGCAGGGGGTTGTAGCGGTCGTCGAAGGCCTCGGCGACCTTGATCGGCCGCGGAACCAACCGTGCCTGGGCAAAGCTGTCGGCCAGGCGCTGCTGCAGGCCGATGACCCGGGCGTCCAGGGCCACGTACTGCAAGTGCTGCTGGGCAAGCATGTCGCGCACCAGCCCCAGGGGCAGGCGGGTAACCCTGGCCAATTGTTGCGCCCAGGCTTCGGGGTTGGCCGTGGCCCAGGCCTGGGCGCGGGCCAGGCGCTGGACGAAATCACCCAGCGCCTCGGCTTTGTGCGGATCGTCGAGGGCGGCGAGGCTTGCCACGGTAAAGTTCAGCCCGGTTTCCGGCCACTGGCTGCCGTCCAGCAGTTTTTGCGCACCGCGCGCGGTGGCCTGGCCGACAAAGGGGTACCACACCGCCCAGGCATCGAGCTTGCCGCTGGCAAAGGCGTTCTGCGCATCCACTGGGCTTGCATAGACCATGTTGACGTCACTGAGTTTCAGCCCGGCGCGGGCGAGGGTGGCCAGCAGCAGGTAGTGGCCGCTGCTGCCTTTGGCCACGGCGATGCGCTTGCCCTTGAGGTCGGCCGCCTGGCGAATCGGCGAGTCCGCCTGCACCAGCAGCGCGTTGTTGTTCTGTGCACCTTCGGCCGCGGCGACCACGCGCACCGCAAAGCCGCCGGCCTGGGCAAACACCGGTGGCGCGTTACCGACTACACCAACGTCGATGGCAGCGGCATTGAGCGCTTCCATCAGCGCGGTGCCGGCGCCGAACGGGTGCCAGTCGAGGCGGTAGGCAAGCCCCTGGTCTTGGCCGGCGGCCTCCAGCAGCGCCTGGGTCAGGCCGCTCTGGTCGCCGACTTCAAGTTCCGGCGCGGGCGCGGCCCAGACCTGCAAGGTGGCCAGCAGGCTGGTCAGCAACACAAGGTGCTTGGCAGTGAAGGACTTTCTCGGCATCGTCTGGGCTCTCGAATCACGTGTGCCTTGAGTATGTCGACGCAACCTGCCAGCCACCATGCCAAACACCCCACCTTTTCTGCCATGCACAGTGCCCGGACGGTGCTGGTACTGGCATTTCCCGGCGCGCTGCTGCTCAACGCCGCCGGGCCCCTTGAAGTATTTGCCGCGGCGTCGCGGGTGCTCGGCGGCGAACTGGCCGATAACCCGCCTTACCGGGTGATACTGGCGTCGGCCCAGGGCGGCGAGATCGAGACGATCTCCGGGATTGGCGTAATGACCCGTTCGTTGGCCGAGGTCGACAGCGCGCTTGCAATCGACACCCTGATCGTCATCGGCGGCCCGGGGGTTGCCGAGCTTGAGCGTGACCAGCAGGCAATCGCCTGGCTGCAACGCCGGGCGCCGACGGCGCGGCGCCTGTGTTCGATCGGCACCGGCGCCTTCGCCCTGGCCGCCGCCGGGCTGCTGGACGGACGCCGGGTGGTCACCCACTGGCAGTTTGCCGAGGCCCTGCAGCAAGGCTACCCGGCGCTGACCGTGGAGCGCGAAGCGCTGTACCTGCATGACGACCGGCTGTGGACCTGCGGCGGCGGCGCAGCCGGCATCGACCTGGGCCTGGCCCTGCTCGAACAGGATCTGGGCGCCCAGGCGGCATTAGCCCTGGCGCGTTACTTCACAGTGTTTTTGCAACGCTCGGCCGAGCAGGCCCAGCTCAGCGCGCCACTCAAGGCGCAGAGCCAAGCCCTGCACCGCGACCGTGACCAGCGCCTGGTGCGCCTGCATGCCTGGATCGCGGCAAATCTTAATGGCGACCTGCGGGTTGAACGCCTGGCCGAAAAACTCGGCATGAGCCCCCGGCACTTTGCCCGCGCCTATGCCGCGGCTACTGGCGGCACCCCGGCGCAAACCGTCGAAACCCTGAGGCTTGAAGCCGCCTGCCGCTTGCTCGAAACCAGCCAGGAACCGATCAAGCGCATCGCCGAAACCACCGGTTTCGGTAACGAAGAACGCATGCGCCGCAGTTTTCAGCGGCAACTGGGCACCAGCCCGCTGGGCTACCGTTCGCAGTCAAGGCTGCAGCTTGCGCGCTAGCAGGGATCATGGCCGGCAATGTTCAGCTTGCCGGCGCAGCCGGCTTGGCCAGTTCGATACCCGCCGCACCCAGGCGCTTGAGGATCTCGAACAGCAGGTCGCTCTTGGTGGTGCCGACTATCCGCGGGCTGCTGACGTAACCGGTCACGGTCAGGGTGATGCCGTCGGCCGTGAGCTTGCTGAAGCGCACGAACGGCGCCGGTTTGTCGAGGATGGTTTCGTGCTCGCAGTAGGTATCGTAAAGCAAGGTCTGCACCTGCTCGGGGTCGATGTCCAGGGGGAACACCAGCTCCAGGCTCGCCACGCCCTGGGCGCTGCCACCGAGGGTGACGTTGCGCAGGTTCTGCGAGATCAATTGCGAGTTGGGCACGATGACGATCGAGCGGTCGCTGAGCTGGATCTCGGTGGCGCGCACATTGATGCGGCGGATATCACCCTCGACCCCGCTGATGCTGATCAGGTCGCCGACCTTGACCGGGCGCTCGGTGAGCAGGATCAGCCCGGAGACGAAGTTCTTGACGATTTCCTGCAGGCCGAAGCCGATACCCACCGACAGCGCACTGACGATCCAGGCCAGGTTGGTCCACTTTACCCCTAGCGACGACAGGGTCAGGAGGATCACCAGGGCATAGCCGATGTTGGCGAACAGGGTGCTGAGCGAGGCGCACATGCCCGGGTCCATGTCGGTCTTGGGCAGGAACTCGTTGTCCAGCCAGCGGCGCAGCGTGCGGATCAGGTAGATGCCCAGCACCAGCGCCAGCACAGCATTGAACAGGTGCCCGGGGATGATGTTGAACTGGCGCAAGCCGGCGCCGCCCAGGAACGCGACGATGTTGCTGATCAACTGCCCCAGGGTGGTGCCGATGCCGCCAACGAACAGGGTGATTACCGCCAGCAGCAACAGCGCGGCACGGCCGAAGCCGGAGACCAGGGTCTCGATCTGGTCCAGGCGCCGGTCGCCGATGCCCAGCAGTTCCTTGAGCGCCTTGCCGCTGGCCTGACGCGGTGAGAAGACATATTCGCAGCCGTCCTTGAACACCTGGATGAGCACATAGAAGCCGGCCAGCAGGATGAACACCCAGACCACCTCGTAGGTCACAAAGCGCGCCAGCGACACGTAGCCGGTCAGCAGGGCAATCACCGAGATGACCATGGCCATGCTGGCGATGCTGTAGATCAGCCCAGCCATGGTCGAGGCGGCTTCCGGTGCATCGCCGGCGGCGGCCATGACCCGGCGCGCGCGGCTGGTGCGCACCAACAGGGCGATGATCAGGGCGCTGATCACCAGCGCGGCGATTCCCCGCCCGGCGATCACCAGCTGGCTGCTCATGCCGGCGGCGTTGGAGATCTGCACCAGGGCCACCAATACCAGCAAGGTACTGGCCAGCCAGCGGGCGAAGGGCTGCAAGGCCAGCGCCACCGGGTCGGCGATGTCCGGCAGCCGCCAGGACGGATGCGAGGTCGACAGCAGTGCGCGGCTCAAGCCGGTGATCAGCACGCAGGTATAGGCAAGTTTTTCGAACTCTTCAGAAAACGTCGCCAGCATCGACGGCAACGGCAGGTGGTGGGTGCAGGCGTAAAACAGCAGCTCCAGGGCTACCCCGGTGGCCAGCAGAGTGGCCATTACCGAGGCCAGAGCCAGCGAGCTGCGGCGCAGGCGGCCTTCAGGCACGCGGTTCATGCATAACCAGGCCAGCCAGCGCTCCAGCAGCCGGCGGCCGAGGGTCCAGGCCAGTATGGCAAGCAGCACCAGCAGCAGGGTGGCGAAGCGCTGGCCGGGCTGCCAGACCGCGTTGGCGGTATCGCTGACCTCGTCGAAGAACGCCTGCAAGCGCTGGCGGTCGTCTGCCGAAGGGGTGAGCACCGGCGACCAGAATGCCGGGTTGAGCAAGCTGTGGGTGCTCAGGGTCAGCTCGCTTTCGAGCATGGTGCGGCGAATGGCGGAAATCTGCGTCAGCAGGTTGCTGGCGTTTTCCTTGAGCGCGGCCAGGGCTTTGAGGGTGGTGTCGAGGCTGTTTTTTTGCTCGGTAAGCGCCGTGCGTTGCGCGGCGATGTCCGAGGTGCCGGGCACCAGGGCTTCGACCGGCGCCGGGCCGAGCACTTCCAGTTGCGCGCGCAACTGCGCCTGTTCGGGCAACAGCGCCGCGCTCAGCCGGTCGATATCGACGATCAGCGCCTGCAAGCGGTCTTGCGGGCCTTCGAGCTGGTTGTAGTTGTTGGCCTGGGAAATCTGCTGCTTGAGGCTGTCCAGGCGCAGTTGCAGGGCTTGCAGGTCTTGCTGGGTGACCTTGACCACAGGCGCGGCAGCACTGGCGGGTGCTGGCGCAGGGGGTTGTGCGGCCTGCCCGGGAGGGCTGGACAGCAGCAGGGTGAGGGCAATGAAGCCGATGATCTGCAAAGCACTGCGCATGGTTATGCCCGGTTCGGTTATTGATCTCCCAGCTTATGAGGGTAGGACATCGGCGGGCATTTGCCCGGCTGCGCTTGTGCGTTGTGTAGTGAACCGCGAGGCAAAGCCCGCGCCTACCGAGCGGTGGGAGCGGGCTTGCGCTGCGGCTTAAGCGAGCATCTGCTTGACGTTGTTCATGG
Source organism: Pseudomonas sp. B21-009 (assembly GCF_024749345.1). NCBI lineage: Bacteria > Pseudomonadati > Pseudomonadota > Gammaproteobacteria > Pseudomonadales > Pseudomonadaceae > Pseudomonas > Pseudomonas sp. B21-009. The sequence goes on from NZ_CP087199.1 coordinate 2,765,933, forward strand.
CGCCATCGGCAAAGCCCTGCAGGAACGCCTGGAACGCCGGCAGGTCTTGCGCGCCGCCGGTCTGCGGCTCGCCCATGATGGTCCAGGTGGCCAGTGACTGATTGGCGCCCTGGGCCTTGACCTCCATGCGCGCCCAGAGGTTGCCGATGTTCAGCGAGGTGTAGATCAACGACCAGGTCATGACCATCTGCTGGTCATCATGGCTATTGAGTTGCTCCATCACCACGTTGCCATCCTTGAACAGCTTCTTGCGCACCGAGCGCACGCCGCTGCCGGTCATTTCAATGTGCGACAGCGCCGGGATAAACAGCGGAAAACCGGCGAAGTTGCCGACGATGTTCCACACGCTGCGGGCGTCGGCATTGACGGCCACCGTGGCAACCACGGGCTCGCCAACAGGGTTTTTGATCAGGGTATCGGGTTCCAGATGTGACATGTCGAGCTCCTTTGACGGGTTAGATGAAGTCGATTTCTTTGAGGAATTCACAACCCCGGCGCAGCAGGGTCGGGCTTTTGGCGGGGTACTCCTCGCCCATGTTGTCGATGCCGTGGCGGGCATTGCCGTGCTCGATCATCGAGATGTCGCCGATGTCTTCCTCAAAACCGTTGAGGTAGAAACCGACTACACCGAACAGGGCGTTGTCGCTGCCGATGGTCGAGAGCCGCTGCTGCCAGCGGCTGACCGGCACCAGCTGGAAGTCGTGGCCCATGTGGCGGAACGCCTCGACGTAGTTGTCCCAGCTCAGCGGCGTCGGGTTGTGCAGGTTGAACACCGCGCGGTTGATGGTGTGGCGGCTGGCATGAAAACCGATGAAGCGCGCGAGGAAATCCACCGGCATCAGGTCGAAGTTCAGCGACAGTTGCGGCACTTCCTTCAGTTGCAGCGAGCCCTTGAGCATCAGCATCAGGCGGTTCTGGTGCGGTTGGCAGACGCCGGTGCGGGTATTGAAGGCAATGTTCCCGGGGCGATAGATATTGACCCGCACGCCACGCTCGCAGGCGTTCCAGAGAATCCGCTCGCCGACCCACTTGGACAGGTTGTAGCCATTGCGGATGTAGATCGGCGGCGTCGCCGCGGGCGGGGTTTCCAGCACCCGGCCCTGGGCATCGATGCTGCTGGAGGCCGACAGGGTGGAGATGAAGTTGAAGATCTTCTTGCTGCGCCCCTCGCACAGTTTCAGGCATTCAAGCAGCGGCGCCACGTTGTCCTTGATCAGCGACTCGTAGTCGAGCACGTGGTTGACGTTGGCTGCGTTGTAGATCAGCGCGCCGTAGTCGCGGTCCAGGTGTTCGTACGCTTCGGCGCTCAGGCCCAGCAGCGGCTGGCTGATGTCGGCGGCCAGCACCCGCACACGGCTCATGTCCAGGTGTTCGAGGCGGTTGTCGACCAGGGCCTGGGCAAAACGCTGCTGCGCCGATTGCCCGGGGGATGCGCGTACCAGGCAGGCGACTTCGCTGGAGCCCAGTTCGAGCAGAGCCTCGACCAGGTGCACACCAAGAAAGCCATTGGCGCCGGTGACGATGACCTTGTGCACGTCACCCTGGCGGCTGAGCGGCAGCACCTCAAGGTCGACACTGAGGTTGGCGTCGGCCAGGGCCCGGGCGCTGACCACCGCATCGCCGGCGTCGTCCTGCTCGAGCAGGCGCGCCAGGTTGGTCAGGGTTGGCTGCTCGATGAAGCGGTTGATCGACACGCCCTTGGCAAAGGTCTCGCGAATGTCCATGAGCATGCGCGAGAGCAGGATCGAATGGCCGCCGAGGTTGAAGAAGCTCTCGTCCAGGCCGATGTCGTCGGCGTCGATTTCCAGCAGCTTGGCCCAGATCGCCAGCAGGCTTTGCGTGGCTGCGCTCAGCGGCTGGGCGCGCACCTGGCGCTGACGGCTGTCGTCGGGCATCAGGCGCAGGGCCTTGCGATCGATCTTGCCGTTGGTGGTCGCGGGCAGGGTCTCGAGCAGGCGCCAGCGGGCAGGGCGCATGTAGTCCGGCAAGTGCTGCTGGGCATGGGCCTTCAAGGCTTCGGTGGCGCTGTGCGCATCACCGTTGCGCGGTTCGGCGAAGAACGCCAGGATGCGCCGCTGCTCATCGATCACCACGGCCTGCTGGCCGAACAGGTTGCTGCTGCGCAGCACGTGCTCGATCTCTTCGGGCTCGACCCGAAAGCCGCGGATCTTCACCTGATTGTCCAGGCGGCCGATGATTTCCACGCCGGCGCGGCCCCAGCGCGCCAGGTCGCCGGTGCGGTACAGGCGCTCGCCGTGCAGGCCGCCGCTGCCGTTCAGGTAGCGCTCGGCGCTGGCGGCGGGGTTGTGCAGGTAGCCGGCACCGACGCCGGGCCCGGCGATGTAGATCTCGCCGCTCTGGCCTTCGGACACCGGCAGGCCTTGCTCGTCGAGCAGGTACAGGCGGGTATTGGCGATCGGCAGGCCGAGCAGGCGGTTGGAGTCGCCGGCGCGCATCACCCGGCTGGTGGCCAGCACCGTGGTTTCGGTGGGGCCGTAGATGTTGTGCAGGTGGCAGTGCTCGGCCAGGGCGTCGATCACGTGCGGCTCGCACACATCGCCGCCGGTGATCAGGTGGGTCATGCCGCGCAGGCTGTGCAGCGGCAGGATGCTCAGCAGCGCCGGTGGCAGGAAGGCATGGCTGACTTCGGCCTGGACCACCAGTTGCGCCAGGGCCAGCGGGTCGCGGCGCTGGTCCTCGTTGGGCACCACCAGGCAACCGCCTTCGAGCAAGGTCGGGAAGATGTCCAGCAGCGAAGCATCGAAGTTGATGGTCGAGAACTGCAAGGCGCGGGTCTTGGGCCCGACCTCGACATGCTCGGCGTACCAGGCACAGAAGTGGCTGAGGTTGGCAACGGTCAACTGCACGCCTTTGGGCGTTCCGGTGGTGCCCGAGGTGTAGATCGCCACGCACGGCCGCGCACCTTCCCAGGTGCCGCGCAGCAGCGACTGATGCTGGGCCAGGGCAATGCCCTGGTGGCCATCGGCGCCCTGGTGCACGGCGCTCAGGTGGCTGACATCCAGGCCGATGCAACCGGCGGGGATGGCCAGGTTATCGTCGTGGATGACGATCCGCGCCCGGGCATGTTCGACGATCAGCGCCCGGCGTTCGGCGGGGTGGCTGGGGTCCAGCGGCAGGTACAGGGCGCCGCAGCCGAGCACGGCGAGAATCGAGGCGTAGAGGGCCACGCCCTTGCCCAGGGCGATGGCCACCACCGGCTGCTGCCGGTCTTCACCCAGCAGCGGCACCAGGCGCTCCTGGATCGCCACGCTCAGGGCATGCAGCTCGCCATAGCTGACGCTGCGGCCTTCGACCAGCAAGGCCGGGGCGTCATGGTGCTGGCGCAGGCTGGCGGCCAGGCGCTGGATGAACGGCACGCTGGCCGCCTCGCTAATGGCCGGCGCTGCCGTGCGGTTGCAACGGTGGGCGAAGGCCAGGGTGTCGAGCACGCCCAGCCCGGCGCTGGGCACCTGGCCCAGGGCCTGGAAGCGGTACTGGCTGAAGTAGTCGTCATGGCGCGAGTAGCCGCTGACATGCGCCGCTGCCGCCTCGACCAGTTCCTGCACGGCCCTGTTCACCAGGTCGGCGCCGTTGCCCGAGGCCTCTGCAGGTACATCCTGGCGTTCCAGGCATTGCCAGGGCTGGCTGCCCTGGCGGCCCAGCAGGTGCAGTTGCAGGTCTTGCAGCGGGTCGCTGAGGTCGCTGCCGCTGACCTGCAACGAGACTTGCCAGGTGTTGCCCGTTTCCGGCCACGGCGCCAGGGTCGCGTCGTCGATGACCAGGTCCGAGGCGTGGAGTTGCCAGTGATCGTAACTGGCCGGCGTGTCGAGCAAATGGGCACCATGGCCCATTCGCCGCAACTCGTCCGCCAGGCAGGCCAGCCCGCGGCTGCTCCCGCACAGCAGAATTTCAAGACGTCTCATCGGCATTGATTCCTTTGATGTCAGATCAGGTAGGCGGCCAGGGAAGACTGCACGGCCGGATCTTCGAGCATTGCGCTGGCGCGGAAAAACCGCATGATGTTGCCCACCAGGGGATGCCCCGGGGTGATCGGGAAGTCCATGGCTTCAACTTCCAGGCGCAGCGCTGCCTTGACCTGCTCACTGGTGTCCAGGTGGGCAATCAGCGCCAGGTCGAAGGCTTTCTGGATGTCGTTGGTCAGGTAGTGGCAGAGGAACACCGGCATGATCGAAGCGAGGATCTGCCGGTCTTCAGCCGGCGCCGCACTCCAGTAGATGCGCGTCAGCCGCGCCCAGAAGCTCGAATGCCGGCCTTCGTCGGCCAGGTGGTCAGCCATCAGGCCCTTGACCGATTCCTTGACCGTGTCGTCGCGGGCGAAGGCGGCGACATCATTGGTCAGGGTGTTCTCGGCAACCGCCACGCAAATCAGCTCGACCGCCGCTTTCAGGTGTTCGGGGGCCATCTCCATGGCTTTGGGGATCGAGCGGCTGAGCTCGATTTCCCGCGGCAGGGCGATGGGCTCGATACCGGTCAGCTCGATGGTCTGCTGCAGGTAGTCCATGGCCACCAGGGCGTGGTAGTCCTCATCCACCACCACGGTCATGGCGTCGTAGCGGCAGGCAAACGGAAAGCGGATCGCAAAGCTGTCCTTGGCAATGCTGCGTGCGGTTTTGTCGACAATCTCGGTTTCGAAGATCACCACGTCATTAATGAACTTGTAGAGACTTTGCACCAGGGCAAAGTCTGTCAAGTGCGGGCACTGTTCCATAAAGACGGCGCTGGTCACCAGGGGTTGACGGCTGGTCGGGTAAATCAACTTGCCGTCATCTTCCACAGTGCGCCGCGGACGCGTGCGAATGGTCGCTCGCCGCTCCCAGGAGTCGGCGAAAGACTGATACTCATGTGCGTTCATTTAACCTTGCCCACCGTTCAATAGTAATGAACTTCAAATAACAGGCAGCCCTGCTCCGAATGAAACGGACCATGTTCCGTGTGCGCCGCGCGAAAGAAGTAACTGCCTTGCCCGTAGGTCTTTTGTGCACGCCCCGGCGCGGCCTGTTCGGTTTGATCACCTTCGATCAAATACACTTCTTCGTGGTAATCATGGGTATAGATTTCACGCGTGCCGCCGCCGGGGTTAAAGCGCACCAGGCGTGTGCGGATACCGGTACGGGTGTTGGCATCGAGGGTGTCCTTGAACACCGTGAGGGTGATGCCACGCTCGCTGCTGACCGCTTGCCAGGTGGCCTGGTCGTGCTCGATGACTTCGAACTTCATGCGACACACTCGGCGATCTGCACGGCCATTTCGGCGCGCAGTTCGTCCCACAGCACGCGGCGGCTTTCGACTGCGGCAATGGCGGCGGCGTAGACTTCCTGCTGGCGCTGCGGGTCGCCCTGGACCAGGCGATCGAGCAGTTTTTCGGCGGCCGGGCCATGGTCGTCGGAGTCGACGTCGATATGGCGCTGCAGGTAGTAGCGGAACGTCGGGGCCTGGTCGGTACCGATGTCCCAGTCATCGAGAATGGTCTGGAACATCCGTGGGATCACGCTTTCACGCCCGTGCAGAAAGGCTGCGGCGACTTCATGAGGCTTGGCGTTGATGGCGGTGTCGAGGGTGTTGCTGACAAACTGCACCGCTGCCGGCGAGGCATGGCAGTGCTGCAGGGCTTCGTCAAGCTCGACGCCGCCGCGCAGCAGACGGACAAAATGCTCGATACGGTCGGTGCTCGCGCCAATCTCGCGCATGGCGTGCAGGTACAGTTCGAAGTGGCTGTAGTGGCCGCCTTGCAGGTTCTGGTCGGACTCTTCACCGAGGACGATTTCGTTGATCAGGTGGGCGGCGGCGGGGTCCAGCGGTGGTAGCCACGGCAGGCGGGTGCAGGTCAGTTCCTGCTGCAGGCGCTTGGTCAGCGACATGAAGTCCCAGACCGCAAAAACATGGGTCTCCATGAACGTGCGCAATACCTGCAAAGAACCGATTTCAGCGAAGATCGGGTGGTTGCCAAGTTCGGTTTTGTTGTGTTCAAGAACGGCTTTTTGATTGTGCATGTTTTCCTCGGTTATCAGGTTTTTTGTCGGGATATAAAACAGCGTTATCGTTTTTAGGGCAGCCGCACAGGTGGCCAGAAACTGGCCTGTTGGCGCGTTTGCGTCATGCAGTGGCCGGAACCGTTATGGCGCCAGGCAACGGAAAGCTAAGACATAAGAAGTTACAAATCAAGACTTCGCAAACATAAAATTTAGGGGCGGATTAATAACTTGCAGGTACGCGAAAAAGGCAACTTCATTACTGAAGTTGCCAAGCGGCAAGAGGCTGTTAATAGCGTTTTTTATCGCTATTTAATTAGATTTGGCGCATGCCATACCACTGAACTCCCTGTTCGCTAATACCGTTATAACTATTAATTACATGTAAACTTCAGGCCGCCCGCTGGGTGCGCAGCACCAGCGCTGCTACTGCGCAGCCAATCAGGGCCAGGCAGGCGACATAAAACGCATCGCTGTAGGCCATCAGGTACGCCTCGCGGCGTATGGTTGCAGCCAGACCCTCCAGTATCTGCTGCTGTTGCGGCAGCCAGGTGTGCACCGCCTGGTTGAGGCGCTCCTGCAAACCTGGCGAAAACACCGTGACATGTTCGTGAATACGCTCGCTGTGGTAGCGCTCACGGGTGGCAACGATCTGCGTCAGCCCGGCGGTACCGATGGCGCCACCGAGGTTGCGCAGCATGGAAAACACCGCCGATGCCGAGCCCGCTTCGCGCTTGTCCAGGCCCGCCACCGCCAGCACCGACAGCGCCACCATGATGAACGGCTGGCCGATGCCGCGAACCACGGTGGAGGGGATGATGACGTTGTCGGCGCTGTCGACGTTGAGGCTGGCGCCCAGCCAGCAGCCCAGGGCCATGATCAGAAAGCCGCTGGCAACCATGAACTTGGCGCTGGTCCAGGCCATCAACCGCGGCATCAGCGGCGCCAGCAGCAATTGCACCAGGCCATAGGCGATCAGGCTGACGCCGACATCGCGGGCGCTGAAACCCTGCAACTGCGAGAGGTAGTTGGGCACCAGGAACACCAGGCCGAAGGTGGCGCCGCCAAAGATGAACATGGCGACGCTGGCCACGCCAAAGTTGTAGCGCCCGAGCAGGCGCAGGTTGATGAAGGCGCGGCTGCCGTACAGCTGGGTGACCACAAACACCACCAGGGCGATGCCGGCGGCCACCGACATGCCGAGGATGTAGCCCGAGCCGAACCAGTCCAGGCGCCCACCTTCCTCGAGCACGATCTGCAGGCCGCCCAGGCCCACGACCATGGCGAAGATCCCCAGCCAGTCGCCGCGGCGCAGTAACTCAAGCTTCATCGGCTTGGCCTCGATCGACCAGGCGATGGCAATCAATAGCGCCACCCCGGGGAACAGCTGCAGGTAGAAAATCCAGCGCCAGGAATAGGCATCGGTCAACCAGCCGCCAATCGACGGCCCCGCGGCCTGGGCGACACTGTTGGCGAGACTGAACAGGGCCATGCCCATGGCCATCTTGCTGGCCGGCAGTTCGGTGATGATCAGCTGGAACGACAGCGGGATCAGCACCGCGCCGGCGGCGCCCTGGATCACCCGGATAATGATCATCGCCTCGAGGTTGGGCGCCCAGGAGCAGGCGATCGAGGCCAGCAGGAAGATGAACGAGCCGGTCCACATCACCCGGCGCATGGAGAACACTTCGACCAGCCAGGCCGTGAGCGGAATCATGACGATCTCCGCCACCAGGTAGGCGGTGGAGATCCACGAGCCTTCCTCGAAACTGGCGCCCAGCGAACCGCGGATTTCCGGCAGCGCAGCGCTGGTGACGTGGACGTTCATGCCGGCCATGAAACAGCCGAACAAGCCGCCGATCACGGCCACCCAGGCCCGCAACGAGACCGGCTGTTCACTGCTCATCGGCAGGCTCCCCACGGGTGTCGACGGTGGTTACCACCGACATTCCCGGCAGCACCTGCACGCCGTCCTCGGCCGGGTCGAGCAGGATGCGCACGGGAAAGCGCTGGACGATCTTGGTGAAGTTGCCGGTGGCGTTGTCCGAGGGCAGCAGGGCGAAGACATTGCCCGAAGCCGGCGAGAAGCTGGCCACCCGGCCGCGCAGGTGCTGGCTGGAAAAACTGTCGATGCTGATTTCCACCGGCTGCCCCGGGCGCATGTGGGCCAGCTGGGTTTCTTTGTAGTTGGCGACCACGTAGGTCTGGTGCAGCGGCACCACCGCCAGCAATGGCTGGCCGGGCACCACGTATTGCCCGGCGCGCACCCGGCGCTGGCCGACCACGCCATCGATAGGGGCGCGGATCACCGTGTCCTGGCTGTCCTGGTCGGCCAGGGCGTGGCGGGCCTTGGCGCTGGCCAGGGCTGCCGAACGTTGTTTGATCTGCGCCTCGGCCAGCAGCGCCTGGGCCTTGGCCATTGCCAGTTGCGACTGCTGCTCGCGCTGGCGGGCCTGGGCGCTCTGCAAGGCGGCGCGGGCCTGGATGGCATTGGCGTTGGCCGATTCCAGGCGCTGCACGGTGGCGGCGTTGTCGCGCACCAGGCCCTGGTAGCGCTGCATGTCCAGTTCGCTGCGGCGCCGCTCGGCCTCGGCGCTGTGCACGGCCGATTCGGCCTGGAGGATGGTTTGCTGCTGCTGGTTGATGCGCTCCACTGCCACCTGCTGGCTGGCCTGGGCGGCGGTCAGCGCAGCCTGGGCCTCGGCCACCCCGGCTTCGGCCTGGTCGCGGCGGGCCTGATAGTCGCGGTTTTGCAGGCGTACCAGCACGTCGCCAGCTTTTACCGCCTGGTCGTCATCGACTTCAACCTGGGCGACATAGCCGGCCACGCGCGGGCTCAAGGCCACCCAGTCGGCGCGCACGTAGGCGTCATCGGTGGTCTCCAGAAAGCGCCCGGTGCTAAACCAGTAGCCGCCGAACACCAGCACCGCCACCACGCTCAGGCCGCCTGTGGCGTACAGCGCCAGGCGCCGCCGGGTGAGGGTGGGCAAAGGGGCTTTGCGCTGCTGCTCATCGGCAGCCAGCGGTGGTTTTTCAACGGCAATATTCATGGTTGGATTCCAGTGTCGGTAGGTGCGCTCTGCACCAGGGTCGCGGCCGCGGCCGGTGGCGTTTGCCAGCTGCCGCCCAGGGCCCGGAACAGATTGATTTGTGCCCGCGCCAGGCGCCCCTGGGCCTCGACGTGGCGAGCGCGGACGCTGATCAGGTCGCGCTCGCTGTCGAGTACCTCGAGGGCATCGACGGTGCCGGCGCGGTAGTTGTCCTGGGCCAGGGCAAAGCCGCGCTGGCTGTGCGCCAGGGCCGCATCCAGGGCCTGTGCCCGCTGGCGTTCGCCGTCGTAGCCGGCCAGGGCCTGGCGCACATCCTTGAGCGCGCCCAGGGCCACGCCGCGGTAATGGGCGATCTGCGCTTGCTGCAGGGCCCGGGCCTTGCTGACCCGGGCGCGGTTGGCCTTGATGTTGGGGAACTCCCAGCTGATCAGCGGGCCGACGGCGAACATCACCGCCTGGCTGTCACCGAGGTTGGACAGGTGATGGTCCGAGGACGTCAGCGAGGCGCCGAAGCTGACCTTCGGGTACAGGTCGGCCTTGACGATGTCGACTTCAAGGTCGGCGGCGCGCAGGTCGCGCTCGGCCTTGCGCACATCCGGGCGGCGGGCCAGCAGTTGCCAGCCATCGCCGCCAGGCAACGCTGCTTTCAGGGTCGGGATGCTTCGGCAGCTGGCGGCACCGGCGCTGATTGCCGCAGGCGGCTGGCCACTGAGCACGCTGAGTTCGAACAGCGCCATTTGCCGCCGCGCTTCAAGCATCGGCAGTTGCGCGCGGACCTGCTCGCGCAGCCCGCGCAGGCGCACCGCATCGAGTTCGGTGGCGATCCCGGCCTGGCGCTGGCGGTCACTGAGCTGCACGCTGCGCTCCAGGGTCTGCAGGGATTGTTCGGTTTCCTGCAGGCGCGCGCCGTAAACGCACTGGTCGATGTAAGCGCGGCTGGTCTGGGTCACCACCTGCAAACGCACCAGCTCCATGGCCTCGCGGGAGGCGTCGGCCTGGGCCCGGGCGCGCTCGATGGCAGCCCGCACCTGGCCCCAGACATCGACCTGATAGGCCAGCTCGATGCCCGGGTTGAATTCCCATTGCGACGGCGCATGGCTGTCGGTGGCCTGGGCCAGGGTCTGGTCGTCGGCACTTTTGCCGTAGCTGGCACCGAACTCGACGCTGGTCGAGGGCCAGCGTCTGGCGTCGTACTCGCCGATACCGGCGAGCATGGCCTGCACGTTGGCCTCGGCCTGGGCCAGGTCCTGGTTATGCGCCAGGGCTTGCTGGACCCAGGTGTTGAGCTGCGGGTCCTGGTACAGCTCCCACCAGCGCTCGGGCAAGGCCTGCTGGCTGACGCCGGCGGGCAGGCTGGCCAGTGGATCGGCTTGCAGTGCCAATGGCGCCGGGGTCGTTACGGATTGGCTGGTGCAAGCGCAGAGCACAGCCAGGAGGCTGGTGGCGGCGAGAAGCCTGGCGGGGAACGGCGGGGATCGAAGTGCACGCATCACGAAAGTCACATCTAGGGTCGTGATGCCAGATTAACGAGGGGAGGGCAGCGCTTCTGCCGCGAGCGGGACAACCATGGCCGTGACCGGGACAACCTGGCCCGGCAGCGAGGAGGGCGTGGCCGCCATCCTCGCTGCGGGTCTCAGTGGCTGCGCGTGGCGCTGCCTTCCAGGGCGCTGACCTGCCAGTCGCGTGGGGTGTAGCCGAGGATGCGCTTGAACATCGCGGCAAAGGCGCTGGCACTCTGGTAGCCGTGTTCGAGCGCCACGTGCAGGATCGGCATGCCACCGGCCAGGCGCTGCTGGCTGAGAATCATGCGCGTGCGGGTGCGCCATTCACCGTAGGACATCCCCACCTCGCGCTGGAACAATCGCGCCACGGTGCGCGCACTCATGTTCAGCTGCGCGCCGCATTGCTCCAGGGTGAGGTCTTGCGCGGGGTCTTCGAGAAAGCGCTCGCACCAGGCCCGCAGGCGTGGATGCTGCGGCACCGGCACATGCGCCTCGATGCGTTCAGCCGCCTCCAGCTCGCGGTGAATCAGCGCGCGCACATGCTCGCCCAACGACTCGTCGCGCTGCTCCTGCATGCGTGATGAGGCCAGGATCAGCTCGCGCAGCAGCCCCGAGACCACGATCACCTGACAGCGGTCGACGTGGGCGCTGAGCAACAAGGTGCGCATGCTCACTTCGCCGCTCATGCGAACCTCGTGGCTGACCCCTGCCGGCACCCAGAGGGCGTGCCCGCAGGGGATCACCCAGTTACCTTCGTCGCTGCACACGCGCATGACCCCGCTGGTGGCGTAGATCAACTGGTCCTCGGCATGGCAGTGGCTGCCCACGACCTCGCCATGTTCATAGTCCATCGCTAATGGTTCCATGCCTTTCTCCTCAGGCAGAAACGCTGGCGGCGTGCAGGGGCTTGAGCAAGCCCTGGCGGGTGGCCCGCGACACGGCACCGACCACGGCCTTGAGCGACGCCTGGAGGATGCTGTTGTCTTTGCCGACACCGAACAGCAGCTGGCTGTTGACGCGGATCTCGACGTAGGCGATGGCTTCGGCCTGGGCACCGTCACGAATGGCGTGCTCGTGATAGTCGGCGATATCGAAGTTCAGGCCCTGCTGGGCGAAGGCATTGACCAGCGCCGCCAACGGCCCGTTGCCTTCGCCGCTGAGCGCCAGGCGCGCGCCGGCGATGTCCAGCTGGGCATCGAGGTAGGTGCAGCTGTCTTCGCTGGCAAGCCGAGGTTGCTGCAGGGTGTAGGGCTTGCCTTGCTCAAGGTAGTTGTCGGTGAAACACGACAGGATCATGTCGCTGCTGATCTCCTGGCCGGCCTCGTCGGCCACTTGTTGCACCAGGCCACTGAACTCCATCTGCAGGCGCCGCGGCAGGACAATGCCGTGTTGCTCGAGCAGATAGGCGACGCCGCCTTTGCCGGACTGGCTGTTGACCCGGATCACTGCCTCGTAGCTGCGGCCCATGTCGGCCGGATCGATCGGCAGGTAAGGGATCTGCCAGTAGCCCTCGGGGTGGTTGCGCCGGTGGGCGAAGCCTTTCTTGATGGCGTCCTGGTGCGAGCCGGAAAACGCCGTGAACACCAGTTCGCCGGCATACGGGTGGCGTGGGTGGGTTGGCAACTGGTTGCAGAACTCGACTTCGCGCTGCACGTGGATGATGTCCGAGAAGTCCAGCTGCGGGCTGATACCGCTGGTGTAGAGGTTCATCGCCAGGGTCAGGATATCGACGTTGCCGGTGCGCTCACCGTTGCCGAACAAGGTGCCCTCGACCCGCTCGGCGCCCGCCAGGCAGGCCTGCTCGGCGGTCGACACGCCGGTACCGCGGTCGTTGTGCGGGTGCACGCTGATGACCACGCTGTCGCGGCAGCTCAAGTGGCGGCAGAACCACTCGATCTGGTCGGCGAAGACGTTGGCGGTCGAGACCTCGACGGTGGTCGGCAGGTTGAGGATCATCTTGTTGCTTGGCGAGGGCTGGAACACCTCGGTCACCGCCTCGCAGATCTCCAGGGCGAAATCCAGCTCGGTAAAGCAGAAGGTCTCGGGCGAGTACTGGTAGGTCCACTGGGTGTGCGGGTTGGCCTGCATGTGGGCCTTGATCTCGCGGGTGGCCTGGGTGGCGATCTCGATGCAGCCGGCGCGGTCGACCCCGAACACCACCTCGCGAAACACCGGTGCGGTGGCGTTGTAGACGTGGACAATCGCCCGGGGCACGCCCTTGAGGGCTTCGAAGGTGCGCTCGATCAGGTGGCTGCGGGCCTGGGTCATCACCTGGATGGTGACGTCGTCAGGGATCGCGCCGCTCTCGACCAGCTCGCGCACGTAATCGAAGTCGGTTTGCGAGGCCGCCGGGAAACCCACCTCGATCTGCTTGAAGCCGACCTTGACCAGCAGGTCGAAGAAGCGCCGCTTGCGCTCGGCGTTCATCGGTTCGATCAGCGCCTGGTTACCGTCGCGCATGTCCACACTGCACCAGGTCGGGGCGACCTGCTGGACCCGGTTCGGCCACTGGCGGTCCGGCAGGTCGACGGTGGTGAAGTGACGGTACTTGGTAGAAGGATCCTTCAACATCATGGCGGCGTTCTCCTGTGCCTACGGTTTTGCGCAGCGCCGGTTGCCCGCAAGCAACCGATGCCAATCGCAGATGGGATCCAATTCTAGCGCTGTTACATCTAGAAATAATTGCTAATTTTGCCAGTGAGTGGTGAAGAAGCCTTTGCTGATCGCCTGAAAGTAGAGGTTATTGGTGATTTATTGCGCTTGGACATTTTTATGAGCATATCCTCACCATTTGAACGCCTGCCTGCGACACTCAGCCGCAAATTGCACCTGGCCTCAGCCGGCACCTAGTGGCGGGTTTCAACTCATCTATAAAAATTGCTAACAAGTCATTGCAGTACAGCCCTGTTTATCAGCGACTTTCAATCAAACATCATGCTGACACCCCACACAGAGGTGCTCAGTATGATCCTTGACCTGCAGTTCGATCACCTGGCCTTCACCAGCGCCGCCGACGGCGAGCTTCAGGCTGCGCTGCAAACCCTGCTGGGCGTCGAGCCCGGGCCGAGGCCGGCGTTTCCATTTCCCGGGCAATGGCTGTACCAGGGCGACCAGGCCCTGGTGCATCTGATCCAGGGGCCGCACACCGAGCTCAGCCATCTGGCCCTGCGTACCCGGCAGCCGGCGTCGGCAGTGCTCGAACGCGTCCGCGCCAGTGGCCTGGCCTACCAGGTCGCGCTGGTACCGGAGCAACGCATCTGCCAACTGTTTGTCAGCCTGCCCGGCGGCCTGGTCCTGGAACTGGACTGCCCGCTCGATCGCGACGACCTCGGCATTACCCACGACTACCAGCAGTGCGACCACGCACCTGTCTGACTTCAGGAGAGCCACACGCATGTCTACTTCAGCTTCGTTGTTCACACCCTTTGAACTGGGCCCACTGCAGTTGCCCAACCGTATCGTCATGGCGCCGATGACCCGCTCGCGCAGCAGCCAGCCCGGTGATGTGCCCAACGCCATCATGGCGGCCTATTACGCCCAGCGCGCCAGTGCCGGCCTGATCATCAGTGAAGCCACGCAGATCAGCCCGCAGGGCAAGGGCTATAGCTTCACCCCCGGCATCTACAGCTCCGCGCAGGTGGCCGGCTGGCGTCAGGTGACCGACGCCGTGCATGGCCAAGGCGGACGGATTTTCCTGCAGTTGTGGCATGTCGGGCGCATGTCCCATGCGAGCTTCCATGCCGATGGCCAGCCGGTTGCGCCGTCAGCGCTGCGTGCCGATGCCCAGGTGTGGGTGGTGGGCGATGATGGCGTCGGGCGCATGGTCGAGGTCAGCCCGCCACGGGCCCTGAGCCAGGCAGACATTCAAGCGGTGATCGAGGATTATCGGCTTGCCGCCCGGCATGCCCGCGAGGCGGGTTTTGATGGCGTCGAGATTCACGCGGGCAACGGTTACCTGATCGACCAGTTCTTGCGCACCACCTCCAACCTGCGCAATGACGCCTACGGCGGCAGCCGCGAAAACCGTACCCGCTTTCTGCTGGAGGTGGCCGCGGCGGTGGCCGACGAAATCGGTGCACAGCGCACCGGTGTGCGCCTGGCGCCCTACATCACCGCCCGCGGCATGGACTGCGCGGACGTCATCCCGACCATCCTCCAGGCCGCCAAGGCCCTGGGCGCCCAAGGCATTGCCTACCTGCACCTGGCCGAAGCCGACTGGGACGATGCCCCGCAGATCCCCGAGCCGTTCCGCCATGAACTGCGCCAGGTGTTTGCCGGCGCCATCATCGTTGCCGGGCGCTACGACGAGGATCGTGCGCAGGCCTTGCTCGAGGCCGGGCTGGTCGACCTGATTGCCTTCGGCCGGCCCTTTGTCGCCAACCCGGACTTGCCGGCGCGGCTGGCAAACGGCTGGCCGATGGCGCAGTTCGATGGCAGCCGCTTGTTTGGCGGGGATGAGCTGGGCTACAGCGACTATCCAGCCTTTATGACAGGCAAGTGAAGTGGCTGGGTTCCTGGGCTGCAAGCATCAGCTCCAGCGGTACCGGGACTACCCCGTCAAGGCCGGCGGGGGCCTGCAAGCCCAACACCAGCAGCGCCGGGCGCTCGCTCGGTTCGCTCGTGCCGGCGGCCACGGCGTTGATCATTCTGGCGTGGTTGGCTGCAATTTCAGTGAGGGTAGACACGTGACTTCTCCGGTGACCGAGCAAGGCGATTGCTGGCGTCCATAAGCGTTGGGGGGCTGGCCGTCGCGTCAGTATTACGTCACTGCCCGACGGTGATTGCCAGCCTCTGCAATCCGCAGGCCAAGCCTTGTCAAAAAATGGACAGGCCTGGCCGGTTTGCGATGGACGGAGTCACCTCGGGCTATGCTAGGGCTCCTGACCCTGGCGCAAGCGCGTGCTGATCAGCGCCGCCAGCACCAGCAGCGCGGCGATCAGCCACAGGCCGTTGCGGGTGTTGCCGGTGGTCTGTTCGATCAGGCCCATCACCGACGGCCCGACAAAACCGCCGAGCAACCCGCAGGTGGTGACGAAGGCCAGGCCCGCCGCCAGGGCACTGCCGCTCAGGCGGCTGGAGGGGAAGACGAAGATGATCGACTGCACCACGAACAGCATCAGCGCGGTCAGCGAGAAACCGATCAGGCCGATGAACGAGTTCGACAACGACGCCAGCAGCAAGCCGGCGGCCATGGTCAGCAAACCGAAGAACAGCAGGGTGCGGCAACGCCCCGGTGAGGTAGCCAGGCGCGGCAGGGTGGCGGCGCCGATGGCGGCGGCAATCCACGGCACCGAGGTCAGCAGGCCGATCTGCAACGGGGTCAAGGCGGCGTAGGTGCCAATGATGCCCGGCAGGAAGAAGATCACTGTATAGATGGTGATCTGGTGCACGAAGTACACCGCGATCGCCAGCCAGATCTGTTTGTCGGCGAACATCTGGCTGAGCCGGCTCTGTTGCGGCGCCAAGGCTTTTTCCGCGTTCAGGCGCTGCTCGATGTCGCGGGCATCGGCCGCCGACAGCCAGGGCGCGGAGGCCGGGCCGTCCGGCAGTTTCTTCCACACCACATAGGCCAGAGCTACCGCCGGCAGGCCTTCTATGACGAACAGCCACTGCCAGCCGTGCCAGCCCAGCAGGCCATCGAGTTCGAGCAAGGCGCCGCCCAGCGGACCGCTGAGAATATTCGCCAGGCACACCCCGAGCAGAAAATAGCCGGTAGCCCGCGCCCGTTGCTCGCGGTCGAACCAGTAGGTCAGGTAGAGCATCACCCCGGGGAACAACCCGGCCTCGGCCACGCCCAGCAGCAGGCGCATGATGTAGAACGAGGTTTCGCCCTGGACGAAGGCCATGCCCGCCGACAGCAGGCCCCAGGTGATCATGATGCGGGTGATCCAGAAACGCGCGCCGACCCGGTGCATGATCAGGTTGCTCGGCACTTCGGCCAGCGCGTAGGTCAGGAAGAACAGCCCGGCACCCAGGCCATAGGCTGCGGCCGAAAGGCCCAGGTCGATGCCCATGCTGGCCTTGGCCAGGGCAATGTTGGTGCGGTCCAGAAAACTCATCACATAGACCACGATCAGCAGCGGCATCAGCTTGCGCAGCAGCAGACGGTTCAGGCGCTGGTCGTCGGCGACGGCAGGCGCGGCGGCCGCTGTCGAGTTAGTGAGGATTGTCATTGTTTTTTCCCCGTTCAAATGTACGTACTGCGCGCCGCACGTGCTGCGGCGCGCAGGCTCAGGTCAGTCAGTCACGGTTGATGTCCAGCCACACGGCGCCATCGGGATACTGGTAGCGCTCCAGGGTTTGCGCGTGCATTTCGATGCTGTAGCCAGGGCGTTGCGGCGGCATGTAGCGACCGCGGCGGATCACCACCGGGTCGATGAAGTGTTCGTGCAGGTGGTCGACGTACTCCAGCACGCGGTTGTGCAACGAGGCCGAGACGGCGATGTAGTCGAACAGGGCGATGTTCTGCACATATTCGCACAGGCCGACGCCGCCGCCATGCGGGCACACCGGCACATCGTACTTGGCCGCCATCAGCAGCACGATCAGCACCTCGTTGAGGCCACCCAGGCGTGCGGCATCGAGCTGGCAGAAATCCAGCGCGCCGGCCTGGAACATCTGCTTGAACATCACCCGGTTATGGCAATGCTCGCCAGTGGCGACGCCGATCGGCGCGATGCGCTGGCGGATCGCGGCGTGGCCGAGAATATCGTCGGGGCTGGTTGGCTCTTCGATCCACAGCGGCTCGAAGACTGCCAGGCGGCGCATGTTGGCCACCGACTCATCGACGCTCCAGACCTGGTTGGCGTCCATCATCAGCGTGCGCTCCCAGCCCATTTCGTCGCGCAGGATGCTGGCGCGGCGCATGTCGTCTTCAAGGTTGGCGCCGATTTTCTGCTTGATGTGGGTCCAGCCGTCAGCGATAGCCTCGCGGGTCAGCTGGCGCATTTTCTCTTCGCTGTAGCCGAGCCAGCCGGGCGCGGTGGTGTAGCCGGGGTAGCCTTCGCGCAGCATCTGCGCCTCGCGCTCGGCCTTGCCTGGCACCTGACGGCGCAGCAGGGCGATGGCTTCTTCGGGGGTGAGCACGTCGGTGACGTAGCTGAAGTCCAGGCAGCCCACCAGCTGTTCGGGGCTCATGTCGGCGAGCAGTTTCCACACCGGCTTGCCTTCGTGCTTGGCCCACAGGTCCCAGACCGCATTGACGATGGCGGCGGTGGCCAGGTGAATCACGCCTTTTTCCGGGCCGAGCCAGCGCAACTGGCTGTCGCCTGCGGTAAAGCGGTGCCAGAAGCCGCCCATGTCGGCGGTGATGTCTTCAAGGGTCAGGCCGACAATCAGTGGCGCCAGCGATTGCACGGCGGCGGCGCAGATCTCGTTGCCGCGCCCGATAGTGAAGGTCAGGCCATGGCCTTCGAGGCTGTCGGCATCGGTGTGCAGCACGACATAGGAGGCCGAGTAGTCCGGGGCGCTGTTCATCGCGTCGGAGCCGTCCAGCGACAGCGAAGTAGGAAAGCGGATGTCGCGAACACTCAAGTGGGTAATGCGTATGCTCATGGCGGGCTCTTGTTCTGGGGTGGCACAGGGAGGCCTGACTGTAGGTTGTCGAGCGATACAGGCATAATCGCCAATTCCTAAGTAGGGATACCGGATTTGATATGCCTCCTAAACCCGACGTCGCGCTACCGGCCCCTGCCAGCCTGGGGGCGCTGAAGATCTCCAGCCGGCAGATCACCTTGCTCAACGCCTTGGGCGAGTTCGGCAATTTGCGCCGCGCCGCGGCGGCGATGCACACCACGCAACCTGCGGCCAGCCTGTTGCTGCAGCAACTGGAAGAGCGCCTCGGCGTGCGCCTGTTCGAGCGTTTGCCCCGGGGCATGCAGCCGACCCTGTATGGCGAGGTGATGATCCGCTACGCCCAGGGCGCCCTGCACGAATTCGAGCACGCCCAGGCGCAGATCGCTGAACTGGCCCGCGGCGCCTCCGGCCTGGTGCGGGTCGGTAGTGTCATGGGCCCGGTGCCGGGGCTGCTGACCCAGGCGGTGCTGGCCTACAAGCGCGAGCACCCCAAGGTGCGTATTTCGCTGGAGGTCGGTACCAGCGACACCTTGCTGCCGTCGCTGCTGCGCGGCGATTTCGACCTGGTGGTCGGGCGCCTGCCGGACCAGAGCGACAGTCACGAGCTGAACATCGAACTGTTCGACAGCGACGAGCAGATGCGCGTGGTCGCCCGTGCCGGGCATCCACTGGCCAGCGCCGCACGCCTTGCACTGGCCGACCTCGCCGAGCTGACCTGGATCCTCCACCCGATCGGCAGCCCCATGCGCCGGCGGGTCGAGAACGCTCTGCAGGCAGCCGGCATGGTGCAGTCGCTGGACATCGTCGAGACCGCCTCGATCCTCGCCACCACGGCGATGCTTGAGGCCTCGGACATGATTGCAGTGGTGCCCAACGACGTCGCCGAGCATTATGCCCGTTACGCCATGGTTGCCATTCTGCCGGTGGAACTGCCGATCTCGATGGTCAACCTGGGGCTGCTGACCTTGCGTTCGCGGCCGCGTTCGGTGGCCCTGGAAACCCTGTTGCACTACCTGCGGGCGCAGTAGCCCCGCGTATTCATCGGCAAGAGGCAGTTCGTTGATGGCTTCAGACATTACCCACGCCAGTTTCTGCAACTGGATCCGCTTCAAACACCTGGTGCTGATCGACACCCTGGCGCGCACGCGCAACATGCACGCCACCGCCACGCGCATGAACCTCAGCCAGCCGGCCTTGAGCAAGATGCTGCGCGACCTTGAAGAGCAGTTCGGCTTTGCCCTGTTCGAGCGCCTGCCGCGCAGCATGCCGCCCACCGAACTCGGTGAGTACGTGGTGCGTTATGCGCAAGGGGCGCTGGCCGAGTCGCAGCAGTTCGTCGACCAGGTCAACCGCCTGCGCAAGGGCGGCCATGGCTTTATTCGCGTCGGCGGGATTTTTGCCGCAACGCCCCTGGTGCTGCCCCAGGCGATTGCCGCGATCAAGGCGCGCAGCCCGCTGCTGTCGATCGAAGTGGTCGAGCAATCCAGCGACCATCTGCTGGCCATGCTTGAGCAGAACAAGCTCGACCTGATGATCGGCCGCTTCACCGAGGAGCGCTTCAGCCAGCTGTTCGACTTCCAGGCCCTGGAACCGGAACCCTTCAGCCTGGTGGTCAACAAGCACCACCCGCTAATTCTGCAAGGCGAGACGCCACTGGCGGCCCTGGGCGACTGGCCTTGGGTGCTGTATCCGGTCGGCACACCGTTGCGCGAGCGTCTGGAACAAGCCTTCAGGGCGGTCGGCATCGCCACCCCGGCAGACAGCGTCGATACCATTTCGATGCCGATGTTCCTGCATTTGCTCGAGTCCGGGCCGATGATCGCCATGTTGCCGCGCTCGATGGTCGCTGCGCAGTTGAGCAGCGGCCAGTTCTGCGAGCTACAGTCGCCGTTGCAACTGGCGCCGCTGGAGTACGGGGTGATCACCCGCAAGGACGAACCCTTGAGCGCCTCGGCGCAGGCGTTTGTCGAGCTGTTGCTGGAGTTCGCCCGCCAGCGACGGGCAGAGCAGGGCAGTGCTGGCGATTGATAAAAACGGCTGACTGACAGCTTGCGATAACCCTGGGTTATCGCTTGATCGGATCATCTCATTGGGAATGTTGCGCCGGGCTCCTTAGAGTTATCGCAGATTCGCCCGGCACAGCACGGGCGGCGCCATAACAAGAAGCCGGCCGCATCCGCCCTGAGAGGTCCCATGCAACTAATTGCCAGCACCCGCAGCGGCGACCCTGCCGTTATCCGCTTGAACCCCCTGGACAATGTACTGATTGCCCGCCAGGCCCTGGTTGAAGGCCAGCACCTGGACGCCGAAGCCATCACCGTGCGCCAGGCGGTCCCGTCCGGGCATAAAGTCGCCACCGAGCGCGTGGAGCAAGGCCAGCCGCTGCGCCGCTACGGGCAGATCATTGGTTTTGCCTCGCAAGTGATCGAGGCCGGCGAGCATGTGCACGTGCACAACGTCGAGATGGGCGATTTTGCCCGCGACTATGCCTTCGGCGTCGATGCCAGGCCAACGCCTGCCAGCGAGGCGCAGTTCCAGGGCATCGTGCGTGCCGACGGCCGGGTCGCGACCCGCAACTACATTGGCATTCTGACTTCGGTGAACTGCTCGGCCACCGTCGCCCGCGCCGTGGCCGACCACTTTCGCCGCGACATCCACCCCGAGGCGCTCGCCGCCTACCCGAACATCGACGGCGTGGTCGCTTTGACCCACGGCGCCGGTTGCGCGGTAGACCCCAGCGGCGAAGCCCTGGGCCTGCTGCGCCGGACCTTGGGCGGCTACGCCATCCACCCCAACTTTGCCGCCGTGCTGATCATCGGCCTGGGCTGCGAGACCAACCAGATCGAAAGCCTGCTGCAAACCCAGCAGTTGCAAACCAGCGATCAGTTGCGCGCCTTTACCATCCAGGGCATTGGCGGTACCTCGAAGACCATCGCCGCCGGCATCGAGCAGGTCAAGGCGCTGCTGGCCGAGGCCAACCGGGTCAAACGCGAGCCGGTCAGCGCCCGCCATCTGGTAGTCGGCCTGCAATGCGGCGGCTCCGACGGCTACTCGGGGATCACCGCCAACCCGGCCCTGGGTAATGCCGTTGACCGCCTGGTGGCAGCCGGCGGCACCGCAATCCTCTCGGAAACTCCGGAGATCTACGGCGCCGAGCACTTGCTCACGCGCCGCGCGGTCAGCCGTGAAGTGGGCGAGAAACTCATCGCCCGCATCCATTGGTGGGAAGACTACTGCCAGCGCATGAACGCCGCGCTGAACAACAACCCCTCGGCCGGCAACAAGGCCGGCGGCCTGACCACCATCCTGGAGAAATCCCTCGGTGCAGTGGCCAAGGCCGGCTCCAGCAACCTGGTGGACGTCTACCAGTACGCCGAAGCGGTGCGCGCCAAAGGCCTGGTGTTCATGGACACCCCGGGCTACGACCCGGTTTCGGCCACCGGCCAGGTCGCCGGCGGCGCCAACCTGATTGCCTTTACCACCGGCCGCGGCTCGGCCTACGGCTGCGCGCCGGCGCCGTCGATCAAGCTGGCCACCAACAACCGGGTGTTCGAGCACCAGCTTGAAGACATGGATGTGAACTGCGGCGGCATCGCCGACGGCAGCACCAGCATCGAAGAACGCGGCGCCTACATCTTCGAGCAGATGCTGCGCATCGCTTCCGGTGAGCGCAGCAAAAGTGAACAGCACGGCTACGGGCAGAACGAATTCGTGCCCTGGCAGATCGGCGCCGTGACCTGATTGACAGCCCTGCAACCTTCTTGACGAGGCGACATGCACATGAGCTTTAGCGGATACAACTTCATTGGCGGCCAGCGCAGTGCCCTGGGCGACACCCTGGTCTACAGCGTCGATGCCCACACCGGCGAGCGCCTGCCGGGCGCCTTTCACCAGGCCAGCCTGGACGAAGTCGACAATGCCGTGGATGCGGCCAGCGCCGCGTTCCCGGCCTATCGCAAACTCTCGGCCGAGCGCCGGGCGCAGTTTCTCGAGGCCATCGCCGACGAGCTCGACGGCCTGGGCGAGGACTTTATCGCCGTGACCTGCCAGGAAACCGCGCTGCCCAGTGCGCGCATTGCCGGTGAGCGGGCACGCACCAGCGGCCAGATGCGCCTGTTTGCCCAGGTGCTGCGCCGTGGCGATTTTTATGGCGCGCGCATCGACCGCGCCTTGCCAGCGCGCACGCCATTGCCGCGCCCGGACCTGCGCCAGTACCGTATTGGTGTCGGCCCGGTGGCGGTGTTCGGTGCCAGCAACTTCCCCCTGGCGTTCTCGACCGCCGGCGGTGATACCGCCGCCGCCCTGGCTGCCGGTTGCCCGGTGGTGTTCAAGGCCCACAGCGGCCACATGGCCACTGCCGAGCGGGTTGCCGAGGCGCTGCTGCGCGCTGCCGAGCGCACCGGCATGCCGGCGGGTGTGTTCAACATGATCTTTGGTGGCGGCGTCGGCGAGGCGCTGGTCAAGCACCCGGGCATCCAGGCCGTGGGCTTTACCGGCTCGCTCAAGGGCGGCCGCGCGCTGTGCGACATGGCCGCCGCGCGGGCGCAGCCGATCCCGGTATTCGCCGAGATGTCGAGCATCAACCCGGTGCTGGTGCTGCCACACGCCCTGGCCAGCCGCAGTGCGCAGTTGGCCAAGGACTTGAGCGCCTCGGTGGTGCAGGGCTGTGGCCAGTTCTGCACCAACCCGGGCCTGGTGCTGGGCATTCGCTCGCCGGCCTTCTGTGCCTTTATCGAGCAGCTGCGCGGCCATATGGCCGAACAGGCGCCGCAGACCATGCTCAATGCCGGCACCCTGGCAAGCTACGGCAAGGGTATCCAGGCGCTGCTGGCCCACCCGGGAATAGAAAAACTCAGCGGCCTGGCGCAATCCGGCAAGCAGGCGCAGCCGCAGCTGTTCAAGGCCGATGTCAGCCTGCTGCTGGAGCAGGATGAGCTGCTGCAGGAAGAAGTCTTCGGCCCGTGCACGGTGGTGGTCGAGGCCAATGATCAGGCCCAACTGTTGCGCGCGGTCAACGCCCTGCATGGCCAGCTGACCGCCACCTTGCTGGCCGACAGCGACGACCTGGCCAACTTTGGCCAACTGTTCGAGGTGCTCGAAGTCAAGGTCGGGCGGGTGCTGCTCAATGGCTACCCGACCGGCGTCGAGGTCTGCGATGCGATGGTCCATGGCGGCCCGTACCCAGCGACCTCCGATGCCCGCGGCACCTCGGTCGGCACCCTGGCGATCGATCGCTTTCTGCGCCCGGTGTGCTACCAGAACGTGCCCGATGCCTTGCTCCCCGAAGCGCTGCGCGATGCCAACCCGCTGGGTATCCAGCGCCTGGTCGATGGCAAGCCAAGCAACGCGGCCCTGAACTGATCACGGAGCAACAGCGATGAGCGACGCCCGCCGCGTTGATGTGCAAAGCCTCACAGCCTTCGTCGAGCAATTGTTTGAAGCCGCCGGTGCCGATGCCGAGGTCGCCCGGGTGGTCACCCGGGTACTGCTTGAAGGCGAACTGCTGGGCCATCGCACCCATGGCCTGAACCTGGTCAGCCGCTATATCGGCGGCATCCAGGCAGGGCAGGTCAAGGCCCGGGCAGGGCTGCTCGAACAGCTTGCGCACAGCGGTATTTCCAGCCTGTTCGACGGTCATTATCTGCTCGGCCCGTACTGCGTCAGCCGCGCCCTCGACTGCGCGGCCCAGGGCGCAACGGCACAAGGCATTGGCATTGCCGTGGTGCGCCGGGCGGCGCACATCGGTTGCCTGGCGGCCTACCTGCAGCCGTTCACCGAGCGTGGCCTGGTGGCCATGCTGTATTCCAGCGACCCGTCGGTGGCGCTGGTTTGCGCCCACGGCGGTATTGAACCTGTGTACACGCCCAACCCGATTGCCGCCGGTATTCCGACCCGTGGCGAGCCGATCCTGCTCGATGTGAGCATGTCGACCGTGACCCTCGGCCTGGTCGGCCAGTGCCGCGACAGCGGGCAGCGACTGCCGCACCCGGTGTTGCTGGGCAACGACGGGCGTCTGAGCGACAACCCGGAAGATTTTTTCACCACCCCCAGCGGCAGCATCCTGCCCTTGGGCGGCCAGGCTTTCGGCCACAAGGGCTTTGCCCTGGCGCTGCTGGTCGAGGCACTGACCTCGGGGCTGGCGGGCTATGGGCGCAAGGACGCGCCGGATCAGTGGGGCGCCTCGGCAACCGCCGTGGTGATCGATCCGCGCTTTTTTGGCGGGCTTGACGCCTTCACCGCTGAAACCTCGTTTCTCGGCCAGCTGCTGCTCGCCAGCCGCCCGCTCGACCCCGAGCGGCCGGTGCGCCTGCCTGGGCAAGCGGGCTTGAAACGGCGCAAGCAGGCCTTGAGCGAAGGCTTGAGCCTGTCGCCACAGCTGATCGATAACCTCAACCAGCTCGCCGGGCAACTGCAGTGCCCGACACTTTCGCATTAACCGACAACAAGAGCGCTGACATGAGAGAGCACGCGAACACCCAAACACCGCTACACCTGAGCAAAGACGCTGCGCTATTCAACACCGGTACCTGGATCGGCCGCGTCTGGCTGGCGCAGCAGGGCCCGGCCGTGGTGCTGGTCAAAGCCGGCGCCGTGCACGATATCAGCGCCCATGTGGCGACCGTGTCGGCCTTGCTCGAAGTAGCTGAGCCGGTGGCCTACTTGCGTTCGCTGCCGTTGGGCGAGGCGCTGATCGAGTTGCCGGCGCTGCTGGCCAACAGCGACCCGAATCATCGCGATCCGGCCTTGCCCTGGCTGCTGGCGCCGATCGACCTGCAGGCGGTCAAGGCCGCCGGCGTGACCTTCGCCGCCAGCCTGCTGGAGCGGGTGGTCGAGGAGCAGGCCAAGGGCGACCCGGCCAAGGCCGACGCGATCAGGGCGACGCTAGCCAGCCGCATCGGCGCCGACCTGTCGCAGATCGTTCCGGGCTCGGCGCAGGCTGAAGCCTTGCGCAAGGTCCTGGTAGAGCAGGGGCTGTGGTCGCAGTACCTGGAAGTGGGCATCGGCCCGGACGCCGAGGTCTTCACCAAGGCCCAGCCGTTGTCGGCGGTCGGCCATGGCGCCGATATCGGCATTCACCCGAAGTCGAGCTGGAACAACCCCGAGCCGGAAGTGGTGCTGGCGGTGTCGAGCAACGGCACGGTGCAGGGCGCCACCCTCGGCAACGACGTCAACCTGCGCGACTTCGAAGGGCGCAGCGCCTTGCTGCTGTCCAAGGCCAAGGACAACAACGCCTCGACCGCACTGGGGCCGCTGCTGCGGCTGTTCGACGAGACCTTCAGCCTTGAGGATGTGCGCAGCGCCGAGGTCGACTTGCGGGTCGAAGGCCTGGACGGCTTTGTGCTCCAGGGCCGCAGCTCGATGCGCCAGATCAGCCGCGACCCGCTCGACCTGGTGCAGCAGACCCTGAACGAAAACCATCAGTACCCCGACGGCCTGGTGCTGTTTCTCGGCACCCTGTTCGCGCCCAAACAGGACCGCGACCAGCCGGGCAACGGCTTTACCCACAAACCCGGCGATGTGGTGACCATCAGCAACGGGCAGCTGGGCAGCCTGTGCAACCGGGTGACCACCAGCGACCTGGCGCCGCAGTGGGATTTCGGCGTGCGCGCGCTGATCGACAGCCTTGCCCGGCGCGGCCTGCTCGATGCCGCTGTGAGCGCCCGGCAGAGCTGATTGAAAGACGTTCCAGGGATGAGTGTGTGACCGCCTGAAGGATCGCCCCGGCGATAAAACCGCTGCAACAATAATAATAAAGGCCATCAGATGAACGCACTGAAGAAGTACCAACGCATCACCGTTGTCTTCCTGCTGTTGATCGGCATCGTCAACTACCTGGACCGTAGCGCGCTGTCGATCGCCAACACCTCGATCCAGAAGGACATGATGATCAGCCCGTCGCAGATGGGCATCCTGCTCTCGGCGTTTTCCATCGCCTATGCCTTCGCCCAGTTGCCCATGGGCCTGATCATCGACCGCCTGGGCAGCAAGATCGCCCTTGGCGCCTCGTTGCTGGCCTGGTCGGTGGCGCAATCGGCGTTCGGCATGGTCAACAGTTTCGCCGGCTTCATGGGCTTGCGCGTGCTGCTGGGGATTGGCGAGGCGCCGATGTTCCCCTCGGCGGCCAAGGCGCTGTCGGAGTGGTTCGATGCCAACGAGCGCGGCACGCCTACCGGCATCGTCTGGTCCTCGACCTGCCTGGGCCCGTGCCTGGCGCCGCCGTTGCTGACGCTGTTCATGGTCAACTTCGGCTGGCGCGGCATGTTCATTATCACCGGCGTGCTTGGCATCGTCCTGGCCCTGTGCTGGCTGAGCTTCTTCAAGAGCAAGGCGCAGTACCTGGCCGAACTAGCCGCGCAAGGCAAGCCGTTGCCAGGTGAGTACCAGGCGCCACAGGCAACGGCAGAGCCCAAGGCTTCGTACTTTGCCGGCTGGCTCGACCTGTTCAGGCACCGCAGTACCTGGGGCGCGATCCTCGGTTTCATGGGGGTGATCTACATGCTCTGGCTGCACCTGACCTGGCTGCCCGGTTATTTTGAGCGCGAGCATGGCCTGAACCTGTACAAAACCGCCTGGGTGGTGTCGCTGGCCTATGGTTTCGGCGCTGTCGGCACCATCGTCGCCGGGCGCTTCTGCGACCTGCTGGTGCGCCGCGGCCTGAGCATCCTGGCCAGTCGCAAGTTCAGCGTGATCACCGGCCTGGTGCTGGCCGCGCTGTTCACCTTGCCGCTGTCGTATGTCAGCGGCTTGACCGCGTGCATCGTCCTGCTGTGCCTGGCGCTGTTCAGCATCAACATGGCCAGTGCCACGGCCTGGATGATCGTCAACACCATCGTCGACAGCCGCCGGGTGGCCTCGTTCGGCTCGATCCAGAACTTTGGCGGCTACATCGCAGGCTCCGTCGCGCCGATTGTCACCGGCTTCAGCATCCAGTACTCGGGCTCGTTCAACACCGCGTTCATGATCAGTGCGATCGTCGCGCTGTGTTCGGCGCTGGCGTATTTCCTGTTGCTCAAGGCGCCGATTGGCAACGCACAAGCCGCGCCTGAGCGGGTGGTGGGCGTGACGCAATAAGGGGCAGGGTGCAGGGGACGATGATTGATCACGCCGCCCTGCGACTGTTACTGCACCGGGTTGATGAACGGCCCGCCGGTGACCTGGACGAAGAGCTTGCGAAACTCTTCGTTCTCCGGGGTCAGGATCAGTGCCTGACGCAGGAACTCCACGCCCTCGCGGGCATTGTCCAGCTGGCAATTGAGGGCGAAGGCCAGGTACAGGTTCTGGGCATTGAAGAAATCGTACGACAGCGCGACCTTCACCAGGTGCAGCGCACCGTTCAGGTCCTGGGCCTGAAAGCGTGCGTTGAACTCCTGGTTGAACTGACTGGCGTCGCTGGCGCTCAAGGCCGACAGCCCGGGTTGCTTGCGCAACACCACGGTGTGGCCATTGCCGACTTTCGAATCGGTCTCTTCGATGGTTTCGATCAGCCAGTGCCCCAGGCCTACCGAGTTGATCATGTTGATCGCCCGCAGCATGCTCTGCAGCGAGAACACATGGTAGTGCCCGCGCCAGTTGTATTCAGGCATCACGCTCATGTCGACGCGTTTTTCGAACGCATCGATCATCGACTCCAGGGTGGTCAGGGCGCGTACCCGGTCATTGGGGTCGGCGTTCCTTTTCGGGAAGATGCAAAAGAACACGCCATCGTCCTTGATCACCCGCGCGGCCTCGACATAGGCGGCAAACAGGTTGGGCACGTGTTCGATGACGTGCGAGCTGATCAGGTAGTCGAAGGTTTGATCGGCGAACGGTATGTCGGTGAAATCGCCCAGGGCGTCGATCCGGGCAGGCGGGACCTGGTAGTTGGCCTGTTCGTTCTTGTAGAGGTTGAAGTCTTGCAAGTCCAGCGGGTACAGAAACGACTCACCGTCACAGGGGCCCAGATTGAGGCAGTCTGGCAAGTAAAAAGCGTTATGGCTGGCAGCGCCAATCTCCAGACCGGCACCCTGGCAATACTTGTTGGCCAACGCCATACCCATCTCGTTCATATCGAATCCTGTCTGCCCCTGAAAATAGATGTCAGGCCGAGTATACGGCCTGACACAGTGGTTATCGGCAGGGGCGGCAGATTGTTGAGGGCGCCAGGGATTAAAGAAACTTGATCGGGTAATTGACGATCAGGCGGTTCTCATCGATGTCGTAGCTGCTGAAGTCCCGGCGCAGGGTCGAATTGCGCCAGCGCAGCGACAGGTCCTTGAGCGGGCCGCTCTGGAACACGTAGCCCAGCTCCGTCTCGCGGCCCCATTCCTTGCCGTTGCTGGTGGCGCTGGTGTGCACATGATCACCCGACAGGTAGCGGTTCATCAGGGTCAGGCCCGGCACGCCGAGGGCAACGAAGTCATAGTCGTGGCGCAACTGCCAGGAGCGCTCGCGGGCATTGTCGTAGCTTGAGTTGTAGGTGTCGTTGGCCAGCGGGTAGCCGGCGGTGCCGTTGACCCGCATCCAGCCGGTCTCGCCATACACCCGCTGCAGGCCGAGGGAGAAGGTGTGTGCGCCGGTTTTCGCAGACAGCATCAGCGTTGCGGTTTTGTTGTCCAGCTGGCCTGCCTTGGCCGCGCCGTCTTCATCGCCCAGAAACAGGCCAAGGTTGGCGCCCAGCTTCCAGCTGCCCACAGCCTGGCTATGAATCAGGTTCAAGTACTGCTGCTGGTAGATGTCCTCGAGCTGGGCATACCACAGGCCCACCTGGGTTGCCTTGTCGTTGAACAGGTACTCGCCGCCGGCAAAGTTGAAACGGTCCGAGGTGGCGTCGGGCCGGCCGGTCATGAACATGCGCTCCATGCTGGCGTCGTTGCGCGGGCTGTTGCCGCGAAACTGGCCGGTGTAGAGGGTCAGGTTGTCGATTTCCCGTGAAGTCAGCTGGGCGCCGCGAAAAGTCTGTGGCAGTGAGCGGCCATCATCGGAACGCAAGATCGGCAACTGCGAAACCCATTCACCGACCTTCAGTTCCGTCTTCGAATAGCGGGCCTTGAGCGCAACCCCCAGGCGGCCAAAGTCGTCGGCCGGGCGGCCGTCATCGTGCACTGGCAGCAGTTGCGTACCGGCCGTGCCGCGACCGCCATCGAGCTTGACCGAGTACAGCCCCAGCAGGTCGACGCCAAAGCCTAGCGTACCCTGGGTGAAGCCCGAACGCAGGTCGAAGATGAAGCTTTGCGTCCATTCCTCGGCCTTGCCCTGGGGGTAGGCCGGGTTTACGAAGTTGCGGTTGTGGTAGAAGTTGCGCAGGTTCAGCGACGCCGTGGTGTCGTCGACCAGGCCGGCTGCCGAGGCGCCAAGCGAGGCTGTCGAGCAGATCAACAGTGACGCAAGGTTTGCGGTTTTGGTGCGTGCAAGGATCTTCATTATTGTTATTTCCTTTCTAGTGAGCGCAGCAAGCCCTCGCAGCGCAAAGGCTGCGAAAAATGGCGGTTACAGGAGGGAGTGGGGGTCAGGCGCCGATCAGGGCAACCAGGGCGGGCACGGTGAGCACGGCGGTGTAGTAGCCCATGAACTGCACGCCGATGTTGAAGCCCAGAAAGCGCGAGAGAAATCCGCCCAGCAGGCCAATGGTGACGATCACCAGCAAACCGAGCAGGCCGCCTTCCCAGATGCCGATCACCAGGATCAGGCCGACAAAGGTCGCGATCACCGCTTCATGGCTGATTTTGCGCGACACGTAGGAGGCTGCCCGGTGCGCGTAGTTCATGGTGAAGGGGTAGGCGATCAGGATGGCGACGATCACCGCCAGCATGCCGTAGCCGAGAAACTCCCAGGTGCTGAGCAGCGAGTGCAGGTTGTTGACCTGGCCGCTGGCGGCATCGACGCTAAAGCGCGGTGGTGCATTGAACAGCGGCGCAGCCGGGCCGGCGGCGACCGGGCTCAGCGGCAGACCGAAAGCGATCAGCGGAATCAGCGCTTCGGCGATGTAGGTGGACTCGGTGACGCCGTTGCGCGCAGTGATCACTGTGGTCAGGCGATGGTAGACGTGCTTGACCCGCGAACCGACCGCCTCGCCGAGAATCACGGTCATGGCCACCGGGCTGAACACGAAGGTGGCGCTGGAGACCACCGCAGTAACGGCCGTCCACAGGCTCTGCTTGCTGTCGAGCACGCGCAGTGGGTTGGGAAAGAAACCGCCCCAGCTTTTGACGTCAGGCGACAACGAGAAGGTGCGCGGTTGCTGGCGACGCATGCTGGCGCGCTCGGCCGGCGCCAGCAGAGAGAACAGCGCGGCGATCAACGGGCCGATGGCAATGCCGAGGAAGTAGCTGACGCTGAGCTTGACCCCATGCTGCGCGGTCAGGGTCTGCAGGCCGATAATCACCATGACGAACGGGATCAGGGTCAACACCGCTGCCAGGCGGCCTTTGGAGAACCAGGCGATGGCCACCGCCGCCAGCAGGAATACCCACGGCGCGGCATGCTTGATCATGTCGCCGAACGGCGCCAGCATTACCGCGAACAACACCGCCATGGGCACGGCGATCAGGGCGGCAATCACCGCGCCGGAAATCATCTTGCGCAGGGCAATGTGCGGAACCCCCAGATTGCGCAAAAAGTTCGCTTCGCGCATCAACGGCGTGGCCATGGTGTCGCCCGGGATGCCGAGCAAGGCGGTCGGCACCGCATGGGTCATGTGCTTGGCCACGGCGCCGGCCAGAAAGAAGGTCAGCACGCCGGGGGCGGGTACACCCAGCAGTACCACCAACAGTGTCAGCGGCGCGAGGGTGGTGGTTTCATCGCTGCCGGAGATCAGGCCGATACCGGCAAAGATCACCGCGCCAAGAACCCCCATGCCCAGGGCGATCAGAAACTGATCCATCAACAGGGCAATCATGACCGGCCTCCGGCGGCGCTGGCTGCGCGGACCACCACGGCAGGTGTCACGTCAGGGTTGTCCGGGGGTGAGCGCAGGCCTTTTTCGTAGTCGGCGAACAGGTCATACAGGTCCATCTCGCGCAGTTCGGCAATCGTCGCCGCAGGCAGGTCGCTCAAGCTGCCGAGCGGGCCGAATTCGTTTTGCAGCTCGACAAGGATTTTCGCCCGCCAGGCCGGGTCTGCCAGGTGCTCGACCACGTTGCGCTTGGGCTTGAACAGCGCTGCGCTGATGGCGCCGCCGGCCAGGCAGCCGACAATACCGACCAGCATGGCGTAGGCGCGGGCCATTTGCAGCGACTCCACCCAGCCGCTCAGCAGGTGCTGGGCGGTGAAAAACGCGCCGAGGCTGACGCTGGCGCCAATGGCGATGGAACAGATCAGGTGACGACCGTCGACGGTGTCGCCCCAGACTTCGAACAGTTCGGCTTTCATCGGGATTCTCCCACTGCCCTTGCGGGCTTTTATTGTTATGAAGGTGAAGAGATAACGCTTATTGCATTGCACACAGGCGGCGTTGGGCGAGCAGGGCACGGGCGACCCTGGAGCCGGTCGGCCTGCCGAGTTCGGCACTGATGAACTCACCGGCATCGATCAGGGCGCCAAGATCGACGCCATGGTTCACGCCCAGGCCGTCGAGCAGGTACACCAGCTCTTCGCTGGCGACATTGCCAGTGGCGCCGGGCGAATACGGGCAGCCACCCAGGCCTGCGACCGAACTGTCGAACACCCGTACATCGGCTTCCAGCGCCGCATGGATATTGGCGATGGCCATACCGTAAGTATCGTGGAAATGCCCGGCCAGCGCGCTGACCGGCACCACTTGGCGACAGGCCGCGAGCAGTGCCCGGGTCGCCGCCGGCGTACCGGTGCCGATGGTGTCGCCGAGACTGATTTCGTAGCAGCCCATGCCGAACAATGCAGCGCTGACTGCAGCCACGGCTTCAGGTTTTACTGCACCGGTGAACGGGCAACCCATGACGCACGACACGTAGCCGCGCACGCGGATGCCGGCGTCACGGGCGCGGACCATGACCTGCTGGTACTGGCGCAGGCTTTGTTCGATCGAGCAGTTGAGGTTTTTTTGCGAGAATGCCTCGGAGGCGGCGGCGAACACCGCGACCTCCTGGCAACCCGCGGCGATTGCCGCCTCCAGCCCTTTGAGGTTGGGCACAAGCGCCGTCCAGGTTACCCCCGGGCGCACAGGCAACGCCTTGAACACCTCATCGGACCCGGCCATCTGCGGCACCCAGCGCGGCGAGACAAACGCCCCGGCTTCCAGGGTTTGCAACCCGGCGTCGGCCAGGCGCTGGAGCAATTGCACGCGAATCTGCGGCGACAGCGTCAGCTTTTCATTTTGCAGGCCATCCCTGGCGCCGACTTCGACCAGCCGTACCGCGTCCATTACTGCGCCCGCTTGTGCTTGAGCAGTTCTGCCGCCTTGTCGGCGCGCACATCGCGGGCCTCGACCATCTGCTTGACCAGCCAGTTGAGCTCATCGCCGCGGGCACCGGCTGCCAGGGCAATGTTGCGTGCGTGCAAGGCCATGTGCCCGCGCTGAATGCCTTCGGTCGACAGTGCCCGCAGCGCCCCGAGGTTTTGCGCCAGGCCCACGGCGACGGCGATTTCGGCCAGTTCCTGGGCAGTTTTCACCCCGAGGATGCGCAGCGACAGTTGCGCCAGCGGGTGGGTCTTGGTAGCGCCGCCGACCAGGCCGACCGGCATCGGCATCTCCAGGGTACCGACCAGATGGCCCTGGCGGTCTTTTTCCCAGGTGGTCAGCGAGCCGTAGTGGCCGTTGCGGCAGGCATAGGCATGGGCGCCGGCTTCCACTGCGCGCCAGTCGTTGCCGGTGGCGACGATCAACGGGTCGATGCCGTTCATGATGCCCTTGTTGTGGGTGGCGGCCCGGTAGGGATCGACCACGGCAAAATTGTACGCATCGAGGATGCCCTCGATGACCTCTTCACCGCTGTAGGCGCCCGTGCCCAGGTGCTCGGGAGCGATGCGCAGCTGAGCCCTGGCCAGGCGCAGGTCGGCGAGGTTGGAAAGGATGCGCAGGCGCACCTTGCCACCGGTGATTTCCTCCAGCAGCGGCGCCACCGCCTCGGCCATGGTGTTGACGGTGTTGGCGCCCATGGCGTCGCGCACGTCGACGATCAGGTGGGCGACCAGCATCGGCCCGCGCGGGCTCTGGGCGAAAGTGTGCACTTCGATGTCGCGGCAGCCACCGCCGAGGCTGTTGAGCAACTGGTCCTTGCGGTTGGCCAGCTCGATAATCTCGTCCTTGCGGCGCATCAGGCTCAGGCGGGCATTGTAGGGGTCGTCGATCTCGACGATCTGCACCTGGGCACGCATCAGCGGCAGCGAACTGGAGGTCTGGAAGCCACCGGCCTCGCGGGCCAGCTTGGCCATGAACGAGGCGGCGGCGACCACCGAAGGCTCTTCGACCACCAGCGGCACGATGACGTCGCGGCCGTTGATCTGGAAGTTGCTGGCCACGGCGTAGGGCAATTCGAAGGTGCCGAGGACGTTCTCGATCATGCCGTCGGCGATTTCCAGCGCCAGGGCGCCGGCGTCGCGAAGCAGGGCGAGGTCCTGCTCGGGCAGTTCGAGCACTGCTTGCAAGTGGCTCAAGCGTTCGGCAGGCGACATGGCGCGGAACATGGGCAGGCGGGAGTCGATGCTCATGGGGAGGGCTCTCTTGCAGTTATTGTTGTGAGATGGCGCCACCCTAGTCCGAACTGTTGTGCTAAAGAAGGTACAGTTTGGACAGACAGTACCCAAGCTGTACCCTCAGTGGACAAAAGGCATTCAGGACACCTGACGATGGCGCGGCTGACACTCGCAGAACAACTGGCGGCATCCCTGGCCGGGCAGATCGGCAATGGCACCTACCGGGTTGGCGAGCGCCTGCCGTCGCTGCGCGAGTGCATGCGCCTGTTCGGCCATTCGAAAAACACGGTGATCAACGCCTATGAAGCGCTGGCTGCCCAGGGGCTGGTCGAGGCTCGCCACGGGCAGGGCTTTTTCGTCAAGCAAGGCGCACCCAACGGCCACGAAGCCGAAGAACCGATGCCCTACGAGCGGGCAATGGACACCATCTGGCTGATGCGCCAGCAGTTCGTCCGCGAGCCCGGCCACTCACCGCTGGGCGAGGGCTTCCCGCCGGTCGAGTGGCTGATGGACATGCGCCTGGACAAGTTCACCCGGCAGATCATGCGCACCGGGGTGACCACGCTGTTCCGCTATGGCAACCGCCTGGGCAACGCCAGCCTGCGCCAGCACCTGGTGCAGAAGCTCGCCAGTTATGCAATCAGCGCCAGCCCCCGGCAAATCGTCACCACCCATGGCGCCAACCATGCCCTGGACCTGATTATCCGCCGCTTCGTCGCCCCGGGCGACAGCGTGCTGGTCGAAGACCCGGGCTATTACCCGCTATTCGGCAAGCTGCAACTGCAAGGGGCGCGGATGCTCGCGGTGCCGCGGTTGGCGGATGGCCCGGACATCGAGGTGCTGGAGCAGCACCTGCGCGAGCACAGGCCCAAGCTGTTTTTCATTCAGTCGGTGGGCCACAACCCGACCGGCTCGGACATTTCCCCAAGCAAGGCCCATCGGTTGGTGCAACTGGCCGCAGAACATCAGTTCATCCTGGTGGACGACGACGCCCTGGCCGATTTCAAACCGGCCTCGGCGATCAAGGTCTCGGCGCTCGACCAGTTGCAGCGCTCGCTGTACGTCGGCAGTTTCTCCAAGTCGGTGTCGGCGGCGCTGCGGGTCGGCTTCATTGCCGGCAGCAAGGAGGTCATCGACGAGCTGGGCGACCTGAAGATGCTCCTGCACACCAGCAGCTCGGAGCTGTGCGAGCGCACCGTTGACGTGATCCTCACCGAAGGGCATTTTCTGCGCCACCTGATCCGCCTGCAGGAGCGCCTGAAAGCGGCGACCACGGCGGGCCTGCAGATGCTCGACGAGATCGGTGCCGAGGTGTTCGTGCGGCCAGAGCAGAGCCTGTACCTGTGGGCGCGGTTTCCTGGGGTCGAGGATGCCAAAGAGCTGACCCGCCAGCTATTGCCCAAGGGCTTCATGATTGCCCCCGGGCATATCTTTTCGCCCGAGCAGGCCCGGGTGAATCCGTGGACGCGGTTAAACGTGGCGTATTTGAATGATGCGCTGCTCAAGGCGATGGTGAGGGACTGAATGAGCGAAGACTACGCAGTATGGGATATCGATCAGATTCTTGAGGCTTACAGCCAAGAGCCTGAGCTCAGGGATGGTGTCGAAGCCGGCCTGACAGCGTTGCTGGTTTTTCTCGAAAAGCATCAGCTTCTGACCTGTCGGGTAACCGATGCGCAAGGCAAGCTGTTCAAACGCGCGCTCATGGCCAGCGAGATAAGCGGGGAGGGCAAGCTGCTTACCCATGGCCGCAACAATCCGGTGCAGCGCTGGCTGGGCTCCAAAGGCGGGCAAAAGAATCCGCCGGACATGAAACTGCTGGAAAAAGCCCTGGCCACGCTTCGTAAAGCGCAGTGAAGGGGGGTGGAACCTGGTTTCACCTGCCAGCGCTTAGCGGGCAAACAACAGCTCGGCGAAGCGGTCGGCCATGGTCGGCTTGGACTGGGCAGGCCAGATGGCACTGAGCTCGAAGTGCGGCAAGTCGGCGCCATCGCGGATCTCGCTGTACTTCATGCCTTCGAATTGCAGGGCCTGCACCGTTGCCGGCAACAGCGAAACCCCCCGGCCGGCAGCAACGTAGGCGACGACCGTCAGGGTGCGGTTGGCCTCCTGGATAATCTCGATCGGGTGCCCGAGGCGGCGAAAGGTGCCGACAATGGCATTGCGAATCAACGGCAACTGCTGTTCGGGAAACCATACCAGCCCGGTGGCGGCCAGTTGCTCCATGCCCACCTTGCCGTCTTCGCCCAGCGCGTAGCCACTGGGTAGCACGGCAATCAGCGGGTCCTGGCTGATGAGCTTTTCGCGCATGTTGCCCTGGATCGACACCGGCGTGTGCAGCAGGCCGATATCGATCTCGCCCCGTTGCAGGGCCAGGCCCTGCTCGGCGTTGCTCATCTCGCGCAGCACCACTTCTACACCCGGGTAGTTTGCCTGCATGCGGTCCAGTGCCCGGGGCAGGGCGCCGAACAATGCCGTGGAGACGAAGCCGATGATCAGCCGGCCGGCCCGTTTGGCGCCGATGGCGCGGGCACGCTGGGTGGCGGCGTCAATCCTGGCCAGGCTGACGCGGATGTCATCGATGATCGCGGTAGCCGCAGGGGTCAGCACGGCGCCGCGCCGCGACCGCTCGAACAGCTTGACCCCCAGCTCGTTTTCCATCCGCACCAGGGCCTGGCTCAACGCCGGCTGGGCAATCCCCAGGTGTTCTGCGGCGCGGGTGATGCTGCCGGTGTCGGCGATTGCCAGGAAGTAACGCAGGTGACGGTTTTCCATAAGCCCACGGTATGAATATTGATCGTTGACATAATAGATATCAATCCAAGATTTTCATAGGATGGCACCAAGGATCGGATCCAATAAAGCCTTGCAGACTGGCAGGCAATAACAAGGAAGCGCAATGACCCAGGATGGCGAAAGGACGATCAGCCAGGCACACACCGCCGAAGGGTTTGCCGATCGTTGGTGCGCACAAGGCGCAGCGGTGATCAGCGCGATAGACAGCCACGCTCACGTTTTCGTCCAGGGCTTGCACCTGGCTCGGGAGCGGCGGCACACGCCGGACTACAACGCCTGCGTGGATGATTACGCCCGCCACCTGGCAGCCAACCGGATTTCCCATGGCGTGCTGGTACAGCCGAGTTTTCTTGGCACCGACAATACCTTTCTGCTGGCCGCGCTCGAACGCTACCCGTCGCGCTTTCGTGGCGTGGTGGTGGTCGCGCCGGATATCGACGAGCCACAGTTGCAAGCGCTGGCGCTGCAGGGTGTGGTCGGCGTCCGGCTGAACCTGATCGGTGTCCCCCTGCCGGCGCTGCGCAGCCTGCTGTGGCAAGGTTTTCTGGCACGCATCAAGGCCCTGGACTGGCACGTCGAGGTGCAGTGCCAGGCCCAGGACCTGCCGGGCCTGCTCAGCGTACTGCTGGCCAGCGGCTGCAAGGTAGTGGTCGACCACTTTGGCCGCCCGGACCCACGCCAGGCCGAGGCCGACCCGGGCTTTGAGTATTTGCTGCGCCAGGGCGACAGCGCCCGGCTGTGGGTCAAGTTGTCGGCTGCCTATCGCTGTGCGCAGCCGGCTGCCGACCCCGGCGGCCGGGCCTTTGGGCGACGGGCCACGCGGCTTTTGATGCAGGCCTTTACCAGTGAGCGGCTGCTCTGGGGCAGTGACTGGCCTCATACCCAGCACCGCCAATGGGTCGATTACGCCGCGGCGAAGTCGGCGCTGGCCGACTGGGTACCTGACCCGCTCGAGCGCCACGACGTGGTGTGCCAAACCCCGAAGAAACTGTTCAAGTTCAATCCATAAGGAGTTTCCATGAGCCTTTCAAGCTTGCAGCGCAGAGCCGCTTTTCGTCGCCAGGTCGAAGACCGCCAGGGGCTGCTGGTCGCCGGTGTATTCAATGCCCTGAGCGCACGGATCGCTGCCGATATCGGTTTTCAGGCCTTGTACCTGAGCGGCGCAGGGGTGACCAACATGGCGCTCGGCCTGCCGGACCTTGGTTTCGTCGGGCTGGACGAGATGGCTGCCCATACCGCCCGGGTTCGTGATACCACCGACTTGCCGCTGATCGTCGATGCCGACACCGGCTTCGGCAATGCCCTGAACGTGCGCCACTCGGTACGGGTGCTGGAGCGCAGCGGGGCAGACGCGATCCAGTTCGAGGACCAGGTGCTGCCGAAGAAGTGCGGGCATTTCAATGGCAAGGAAGTGATCAGTTGCGCCGAGATGGTCGGCAAGCTCAAGGCGGCGGTCGATGCCCGCCAGGACCCGAACCTGCTGATCATCGCCCGCACCGATGCCTGCGCGGTAGAAGGCATGGAGGCGGCCATCGAGCGCGCCCACCGTTATGTGCAGGCGGGTGCCGATATCCTGTTCATCGAGGCCACCGAAAGCCTCGAGGACATCAGGCGCCTGCCAGCGCTGTTCAGCACGCCGAACCTGATCAACATCGTCATCGGTGGCAAGACCCCGACCTTGAGCCGCGATGAACTGGCCGAGCTCGGCTACGGCATCGTGCTCTACGCCAATGCCGGCCTGCAGAGCGCCTCACTGGGCATGCAGCGGGCCTTGGCTACGCTGCTGCGCGACGGCCGCCTGGACGAAGACCCGTCGCTGGTGGTGCCGTTCGCCGAGCGCCAGCGCCTGGTGAACAAGACGATGTTTGATCAACTTGAGCGTCACTACGCTGCGCCCGACAGGTAATTGAACCGCGGCGCTTGCCGCGTATCAACGTCCTTGCATGCATCTGAATAACAACGTGTGAAACGCCGAGACCTTGAAGTTTCGGTGGCGGTTTCCTTCGTCTGAAAACTGGCTCAATACAATATTTAATAATCTGAGGTCGGAAGTGGTTATGGATAACCTGATTACGAAAGTTTCAGCAAGTAACACCTATAACGTGAGCACTAGCACACGTCGAACGCAGTTGGCGTCGCCGCCCATGCGTGTATTCAGCCACCAGCGTCTCGGGCAGATCCCGCAACTGGTCAGGCATGCGCCCCACCTGATGGAGTCCATCAGCCTGGTGGCGCGTGTACTGCCGTTCAAAGTTAACGATTACGTGGTCAACAAACTGATCGACTGGACGGATGTGCCAAACGATCCGATCTTTCGCCTGACCTTTCCCCAGGCGCAAATGCTTGATGCCGAAGACCTCGAACAATTGGCGTATTGCGTACGCAACGAGGGCGGTGAGCAGCAACTTAACGCGCTCATCCAGCGCGTGCGCGACGGCATGAACCCGCACCCGGCGCATCAGCAGTTGAACGCGCCTTCCCTGGATGGGCAACTGCTGCAAGGGGTGCAGCACAAGTACGCGCAAACGGTGCTGTTCTTTCCCAGTCACGGTCAGACCTGTCACAGCTATTGCACTTTCTGTTTTCGCTGGCCGCAGTTCATTGGCGACAAGTCGCTGAAGTTTGCTTCAAACGATGGCGAACAGTTGCACCGCTACCTGGCGCGCCACCCTGAGGTGACCGACGTGCTGTTCACCGGCGGCGACCCCATGGTGATGACGGCCGCGCACCTGACGCGCTACCTGGAGCCATTTCTGCAACCGGCGCTGAGCCATGTCACCACCATCAGGATCGGCACCAAGGCACTGAGCTACTGGCCGTACCGTTTCGTCAGCGACACCGATACGCCGCAGTTGATGGCGTTGTTGCGCCGCCTGGTGGACAGCGGCAAGAACGTCGCGCTCATGGCCCATTTGAACCATTGGCGGGAACTGACCACGCCAGTCGCCGAGGAGGCAGTGGCTGCCCTGCAGCAACTGGGCATCGTGATCCGTGCCCAGGGGCCGGTACTCAGGCACATCAACGACAGTGCCAGCACCTGGAAACGCAACTGGGAGCAGCAAGTGCGCCTGGGCATCGTGCCCTACTACATGTTCGTGGAGCGCGATACCGGCCCGCAGGACTACTTCCAGGTACCCCTGGCGCGGGCCCTGTCGATTTACAACGAGGCCATCGAATCCGTCTCGGGCCTGGCGAAAACCGCGCGGGGCCCCTCGATGAGCGCCGGGCCGGGCAAGGTCGAGGTCAGCGGAACCCTCGACCTGCAAGGGCAGCGCTATTTCCTGTTGAAGTTCATTCAGGCGCGCGATACCCGCTGGCTGGGCAAGCCGTTCCTGGCCAGGTACAGCGAGACCGCCTGCTGGCTCGATCAACTGCAACCGCCGCAGGGGCAGTCGGAGTTTTTCTTCGAGGCCCAATACCGCCGGTTCGTCGAGCAAGGAGCGCCACAAGGTACGCAAGCGCTCGTACGGGGTGAGGCATGAAGGCGCAGGCCTGCGAAATGGCCATCATCGGCGCCGGCTACTGTGGCTTGAGTGCGGCAATCGAGCTGGCTGGCCAGGGCTTTGGCGTACGCGTCTTCGAACGCGGCGAATGGGCGGGCAACGCCAGCGCCTTCAACTTCGGCTCGGTGGCGGCCATGCCGCCGGCCTTGCCCAATCGCGACGCGCAAAGCTCCCAAGGCGCCGATGCGCAGCAGCGCCTGCGCGCGGTGCTGGAGCCGATCAGCGAACTCAAGCGCCAGATCGACACCTTCGAGTACGACTGCCAGTGGCGTCAGCCCGGGCACATTACCCTGGCAATGGAGGATGATGCGGCGCGCACGCTCAAGCAGCGTCACGCCGAGGCGAGCGCGCTGTTTGGCGGTGGTGTGCATTGGCTGGACGCCCGTCAGGTCAGTGCGCAAACCGCTGCGCAAGGGGTGGTGGCGGGGCTGCTCAATGAGCACTTTGCCTTGATTGATCCCGCCGGGCTGCTGCTTGCCATGCGCAATCACGCCCAGGCCCTTGGCGTGCGCATTGACTACTCAAGCCCGGTGCTTGCGCTCGACCCGCAGGCAGACTCGGTCAACCTGCAGTTGCCTGCGGCGCGGGTCAACGCGGCGCGGGTACTGATCGCCAGCGAGGAGGCCTGGGGCCTTTGCACAGAGGCTGCGTTGCAACCGCTGACGATGTTCCAGACCCACCTGTGTGAAAGCCAGGTGCTCGGCGCGCGGGATTTGCAGCTGGTATCCCGGCGTGCCCGGGTCTATGGCACCGCCACCGCCGACAAGGATTACTTTCGCGTGCACCACGGCCGCTTGTTGTTCGGCAGTCGCCTGGGCCTGGTACCGCTGGATGCCAGCCCCCAGGCCGTGGTCGCCGCCTTGCAGGCGCGGCTGGCGGGCTATTTCCCGTCTCTTGCGGCAATCCCGGTTGCCAGGGTGTGGTCGGGCAGCCTCGGCTTTAGCGACAACGGCCTGCCGCGCCTGGGGGCCAGCGGCCCGGTGTCCTGGGGCGGTGGGTACTGCGGCAGCGGCATTGCCACGGCCGTGCAGTGCGGGCGGCAACTGGCAAGGTTGGCGACCGAGGCCGGTGTCACCACGGGCTCGCAACCGATGCAATCACGCCAGCGCTGAGCCCGCCCGGGCGCGCTGCGGTTTCCTGAAGCATGCAGGGAGTGTGTTATCCATGAATACCTATGAAATCCCGTCGGTAGGCGCCAAGGGCGTGTCGCGTTCTGGCGAGCGCTTCGACGTCATCGGCCTGGGCATCGGCCCGGCCAACCTGAGCCTGGCGGCGTTGCTGGAGCCTTGCAAAGGCTTCAAGAGCATGTTCTTCGAGCGCCGTGCCGACTTTCGCTGGCATGAGGGCATGATGCATGTGAACTCTTCGCTGACCACCAGCTTTCTCAAGGACCTGGTAACCCCGGCCGATCCTTGCAGCCCGTATTCGTTCATCGCGTTCCTGAAGAACACCGAGCGGTTCTACTCGTTCCTCAACGCGCGCTTTCCCACGGTGCGCCGCAAGGAGTTCGAGCAGTACATGGTCTGGGTCTGCCGGTCGCTGCACAACCTGACCTTTGACAGCGAGGTGCTGCGGGTGTCCAGGGATGGCAACGAGTGGGTGATCAATCACGCCAAGGGCACGGCGAGGACCGCCAACCTGGTGGTCGGTGCCGGCCAGCGGCCGTTCATTCCCAAGTGTGCGCAAGCCTGTCTGGGGCCGGCGGTGATGCATTCCTCGCAATTTGTGGTCAATGCCCCGCAAGTGAGCGGCAAGCGCGTGGTGGTCATCGGTGGCGGCCAGAGCGGGGCGGAACTGATGCAGATGATGCTCAACCTGCCAGAAGCCAGCGCACCGGCGTCGCTGGTGTGGATCAGCCGGCGCAGCAACTTTTTGCCGATGGACGACTCGCCCTTTGTCAACGAGTGGTTTGTCCCTGGCTACAGCGAGCACTTCTTCGGCTTGCCCGCCGAGCAACGGCAAGACGCACTCGCCCAGCAGCACATGGCCAGTGACGGGGTGGTCCAGGCCTTGCTCGAAAGCATCTACCGGCGCCTTTACGAGGTGACCTATATCGAGGGGCGCAATCAATTCTGCCGGCTGCTGCCCGGGTCCACCCTGGAGTTGCTGCGCGCGGTCGACGACGGGCTGGCGCTGCGTATCGGCAATGCCACCGGCACGCGCAACCTGGGTGCCGACCTGGTGCTGCTGGCGACCGGTTCCGAGTTTCAGATGCCGGCAGCGCTGCAGCCGCTGCGTTTCGAGATGGCAACGAAAAATGGCCTGCCCGAGCTCAGCGCAGACTATTCGGTGAAATGGTCGCGGGCCGACCACCCACGGCTGTTCTTCCAGAACGCCGCGCGTCACCTGCGCGGCATCGCCGACCCGAACCTGAGCCTGGCCGCCTGGCGCAGCGCCAAGATCGCCAATGCCGTGCTTGGCAAGCCGCACTACGACGTCGGCACGCCGCCGGGGCTGGTCGAGTGGGGCGCAGAAGCGGCGCCGCCGACGTTCCTGATGCAAGACCAACAACTGACTGAATGAAGGATCACATCATGTCTGAAGCACCTTACATCCTCTACCTCGACACCCGTGCCCTGGCCGGCGAAAGGATCGCCGAAATCGCCGCGGGCCATGCGCTTGGCTTCAAGGTGTTGGTCGCCACGCCCACGCCCGAGGTGTTCAAGTCCATGGGGTGCGCGGGGCTGATCGTTACTCGCCTGGGCGACTATGACGCCGCCCAGGAGGCGATTCTTGGCTACCTCGACGAGCAGCGCATCACCCTCTCAGGCATCGTTGCCTGGAAGGACCTGGAGGTCGAACTGGCCAGCCGCCTGAGCCAGCGCCTGGGCCTGGTGGGGAGCTCGGCCGAGGCCGCCGCCAATGTGCGTGACAAGGCGCGTACGCGCCGCTGCCTGGACGCGGTGGCCAACGCCAACCCCCGTTACGCCGTGGTCAGCGACGAACAGGCGTTCCTTGACGGCCTGCAAAGCGTCGGCCTGCCGGCCTTGCTCAAGCCTGCCGGCAACTCGGGCAGCCGCGGCATCTTCGTGCTCGACCAAGGCTGCGATGCGCTGCAGGTTTACCGCGCCTTCCGTGCCTACAACACTGCGGACAAAGGCGAGATGTACGCGCTGTATGGCGAGCATGCGCTGCTTGAGGAACAACTGGTCGGCAGTGAGCACTCGGTGTCGGGGCTGGTCGCCGACGGCCGGGTGGTGATCAACGCAATCATCGACAAGACATTCGACCGCTCGATCCCGATCCAGTACGAAAACACCACACCTTCGCAGCTCGACGGCGCGCTGCAGGAACGTATTTGCGCCATGGTTCGCGCGGCGGTCACGGCCACCGGCATTGACTGGTGCGGCTTTCATGTCGACCTGATGGTCACCGCCCAAGGGCCGAAGATCCTCGAGATCGGCGGGCGCCTGGGCGGCGAGTTCATCAACTCGCACCTGCTGCCCAACAGCCTGCTGGGCTACTCCCCGTATCAGGCCGTGCTGCAACTGGCGTGCGGGGTGATCCCGGACGGCTGCGTGGATCGCATCGCCAGCGCCGCTACCCGCGCCGGGCAACGGGTGATCATGCCGCCGCGCACCGGCCAGGTGACTCGGGTCGAAGGCTACGAACGCCTGTGGAAACGCAGCGAGATGCGCTTTCTTCAGGTGGTGGCCGGCGAGGGCGCGCAAATGGCCTTGCCCGCCGAGCGCTTCAAGGCCTACGAAATTGCCTATCTGATTGCCCAGTGCGCCCTGGAGGACGATATCCACGCGGTGCTCGGGCAACTGGCCAGCGAAGTCAAGGTGGACATTGCTCAGCAACGGGAGGCGTCACATGTCTGAGGTCACGGCAAAACAATACCTGCTGGTACCGGCGATGCCGGCGCCGAACGGCCGGCTGCACCTGGGCCACGTCGCCGGCCCGTACCTGAACCTGGACATACTGGCGCGCCACCTGCGCCGGGAAAGCCACCAGGCCAGCATCGTCTGCGCCAGCGACCCCTTCGACTCCTACATTCCGCTGCGCGCCCAGCAGGCGGAGGTCGATCCGGCGTCGCTGGCCCAGGAAAGCTGCGCAGGGATCATCAACGACCTGGCCTACATGAACATCCAGGTCGACCTGTTTATCGATCCGCTCGACCCCGAGCACCGCGAGCAATACCTGGCCGCGCATGTCGACCTGGTCGATCGCTTGAGCGCCCAGGGCCAGGTGAGCTGCGTCGAAGAACAGATGCCGTGGTCCACCGCCAGGCAGACGTTTGTCAGCGGCAGCTTTCTGACCGGGCACTGCCCGCAGTGCGATCAGGCCATTTCCGGGTTCTTCTGTGAAGACTGCGGCGCGCATTTCGAGCCGGACCAGGTGCGCGCGCCACGTGCACGCTGGGGCGAAGAGGTGCCCGGGCGGGCACTGGACAACCTGTTCTTCCAGATCCGCGAGCCGCAGGCGCTGCTCGCGCAGTTGCAGGCGACCCAGACCCCAGACCCATTCATCGACATCGCCCGGCGCCATCTACGCCGGCTGCCAGCCCGGGTACGGGTCACCAACCATGCCGGATGGGGCTTGCCCTATCAGCTGGACGGCCAGGCGCGGACGCTGTTTGGTCATGGCCTGCTGTTTGGCGCGGTGCGTTTTGTCGGCGACTGCTTTGCCCGGGCGACGGGCCTTGCGCAAAACCCGTTCGATCGCGACTCGCCGGTCATCACGGTCAATGGTTTTGGCATCGACAACAGTGTTTCGCACCTGGTCAGCATCCAGGCGATGGCCATGGCCGACGGCCTTTCCAAGCCGTTCGAGCACTTTCTCATCAACCACTTCTACACGCTGGAGGGGCGCAAGTTTTCCACCAGCCTCGGCTGGGCGGTGTGGGTCGAGGACATGGCCCGCGAAGGGCGGGTACCTTGCGATGCCCTGAGGTACTTCCTGGCCAGCACCAGCCCGATTCA
Organism: Pseudomonas sp. B21-009; assembly: GCF_024749345.1. Taxonomy (NCBI): domain Bacteria; kingdom Pseudomonadati; phylum Pseudomonadota; class Gammaproteobacteria; order Pseudomonadales; family Pseudomonadaceae; genus Pseudomonas; species Pseudomonas sp. B21-009. The sequence continues at coordinate 2,810,862 of NZ_CP087199.1, forward strand.
CCAGCGCACGGATTTCACCCGGCAAGACTTCGAGCAGTTCCTCAATGGCCGCTACGCGGGCCTGATCGAGCGGGTGAACACGGCACTCGGCGGTGCCGCCAAGGCTGCGGCGGTCGATGCGCCGGTGATGGCTGCATTCGATGCAGCCTACGCCGAGCAGGCCCAGGCCCTGACCTTCGCCAGTTTCGATCCGCAGGCGGTGAGCCGCAGCATCGCCGGCTGGGAGGCGCTGTGCGCCACGCTCGCTGACGATAACAGTCGGTACTGGTGGCTCAAGGGCCTGGCGGTGCTGGCCTGTCCGTTGCTGCCGACGCTGGCGCAGTCGATCTGGCACAGGCTAGGGCAGCCGGGTGAGGTCAGCGTGCAGGCGTTCAAGCAGCAACGCCGCGCTGCAACCCGAGCCGTCGCCAACGGCCAACTGGAGGCCAGCTCATGAAACCTGCCCTTGAAGGATTGCTCATCGTCGACCTGACCCGGGTACTGGCGGGCCCGTTCTGTACCATGCTGCTGGCCGACCATGGGGCGCGGGTTATCAAGGTCGAGCAGCCGGGCAAGGGCGACGACGCCCGCGCCTATGGCCCGTGGTTTGGCAATAAGTCTGCCTATTTCTCGTCGCTCAATCGCGGCAAGCAAAGCATCGCCCTGGACCTGAAGAAGGCCGAAGACCGGCAGATCTTCGAAGACCTGCTGGAGCACGCCGATGTGCTGACCGAAAACTTTCGCCCAGGCACCATGGAAAAGCTCGGTTATGGCTGGGATACCCTGCATGCGCGCTACCCGCGGCTGATCTACGGCGCCGCCTCGGGGTTCGGGCACACCGGTTCGTCATCCCAGCGGCGCGCCTACGACATGATCGTCCAGGGCATGGGCGGGATCATGAGCGTCACCGGTGAACCAGGACGCACCCCGGTGCGCGTCGGGGTGTCGATCGGCGATATCAGCGCTGGCCTGTTTCTTACCTGCGGGCTGCTGATGGCCTTGCTCAAGCGCCAGCACAGCGGGCATGGCGCGAAGGTCGATATCGCCATGTTCGATTGCCAGCTGGCCCTGATGGAATACTTCATCGGGCGCTATTTCGCCACTGGCGAGGTGACCGGGCCGGTGGGCAGCTACCGGCCGGCGATCGCCCCACCGTTTGGCGTGTACCAGGCGCTCGATGGCGGGCTGATCATCGCGGCCGGCAACGACAAGCTGTTTGCCGTGCTGTGCGAGGCCATTGAGCGCCCGGACATGCTGCTCGATCCGCGCTTCTCGAGCGCCGAAGCACGCAAGGACAACGAGGCATTGCTGGCACAGACGCTCAATGCCGCCCTGGCGGCAAAACCGGTCAGCGCCTGGACCGAGCACTTCGCTGCGGCCGGGCTGCCCGCCGGCCCGATCAACCGCGTCGACCAGGCCGTCGCCCATCCGCAGGTGGCCGAGCGCAACATGCTCATCGACGTCGACGACCCGCAAGTGGGGCGCTACCGCCTGGTGGGTTCGCCGATCAAGATTTCTGACGCGCCTGACCCACGCAAGCGTCGCGCCGCACCGGCACTGGACCAGGATCGCGAGGCGATCCTCAAGCAACTGTCACGCTCCATTCGGGAGGTAAAAGCATGAACAGCACTGCCAACCCCAAGGTCAAGCCACTGCCCGCCGAGTCGCATGTACCGGGTGTGGTGCTGCGCCAGGCGGACTTCGCCGGCCTGGGCGCAGGGGTCACGCCGTTCAGGGGCGGGCTGTTTACCGTGGCGCCCCAGTGCACCTCGCGCCCGGACAAGCACGCAGTACGCGAATGCTGGATGATCGCCAACGGCGGCGGGGTGCTGGAGTACCAGGGCAGCAAGCTGCGGGTCGAGCAGGGCGATGTGCTGCTGTTCGAGCCGCATCACCAGCACCAGATTCACAATGATGGTGTGCAACCGCTGGTCATCAGCACCGTTTGGTGGAATGTCCATGCAGGCTGACCTGGTGGTGGTCGGCGCCGGCATTGTCGGCGCGACCCTGGTGGCCCGGGTACGCCAGTGCTTGCCCGGTTTGTCACTGATGCTGGTCGATGACGGCCAGCGCGCCAGTGCCTCGGCGCTGTCGGCGGGCCTGGTGACGCCGTTTTGCGGCGCGGGCAGCCGGCGCCGGCGCTCGGAGCTGGCTTTCGCCCATTACCAGGCACTGAGCCAGCGCTGGCCGGGGGTCGCCAAGGTTGCGTTCAGCTTTGTCGCCAGCGAGGGGCAAAGGCCGCTGTTGTTCGACGCCAAGCCACTCGAAGGCCGCCTGGCAGCGCTCATGCACCAGTACCGCGGCGCCTCGGCCAAGCCGGCCTTGTTCCAGGCCGGGCATGCCTTTGTCATCGATGTTCCGGGCCTGGTGAGCGCTTACCTGGCACCTGGCGAGGGTCGCCTGACCCGGCTTGCCGCCCGGGTTGAGCGCCTGGACGGCGATGGCCGTGCCTGGTGCCTGCAGACCAGCGCCGGCGCGGTGACGGCGCGGCGCGTGATCTTCGCCAGCGGTGCCCGCAGCAACGCGTTGCTGGGGGCAATCCCGGGCAGCCTGATCAAGAAGATCGTGGCGTTCGACCTGCAAGCTGCACAGCTACCGGACCCAACGCAAGGGGTCATCTACATGCCAGCGCGCAAGGCCTTTGTGATGCCCAACCAGCGCCGCGATGGCTGGCTGTTAAGCATCACCTCTGCCGACTGGCGCGCTGTCGCTGACGGTCGCGTCGACGCCTTGCCCGACGAAGCGCGCGAAGCGCAGAGCATTCTCCAACAAGAGCTGCCCGGCCTACCCATCCGTTCGCTGCGCGCGCGCGCGGCATTTGACAGCTACTGCGCCGATGGCGAACCCAGGGTCGTGTGCCTGCCCGGGGGGCCTGGCGCCTGTGCGTTGGTCGGTGCTTCCGGCTCGGGGGTGCGTTTTGCCCCGGCGCTGGCAAACGAAGCGCTGGTGGCGGTCGGGCTGCTGGCCGATGCCAGCGCCCCGGGCTTTATCAATCATTGCAAGGAAACCTGAGCATCATGCATGCAGCAACAGCGCTGGCGGCCATTGCGCCGTCATTCATATTGATCCTGATCGGTGTCGTGCTCAGGCGTGGCGAGTGGCTGGACAGCGGCTTCTGGAAGGGCGCCGAGAAGCTCACCCACTGGCTGTTCTTTCCGGCGTACCTGGTGCATACCATCGCCACCGCCGGCACCATGGGCAGCACGGCCAAATCGACGGTGCTGATCCTCGGTGCGGTCACCCTGGTGATTACCTTGGGCGTACTGCTTGGCTGTCGCTACCTGCGCGTGGTGCATGCAACCTTCACCTCGATCATGCAGGGCTCGGTGCGCTTCAACAGTTTCATCTTCCTGTCGGTGGCCTCGCGGTTGCTCACACCCGAGGACTATGGCGTGGCAGCCGTGGTGGTTGCCTACATGGTGGCGATTTCCAATACCGTGGTATTGCTGGCGTTCGGCAGCAGGGACGGCTCGGTGTGGGGGATTGTCCTGAAGGTTTGCCTCAACCCGCTGATCCTCGCCAGTGGCGCGGGGCTTGCCCTCAACCTGAGCGGCGTGCTGCTGCCGCAAGCGCTTGCCCAGCCGCTGAGCGCACTGGGTGCACCGGCCTTGCCGTTGAGCCTGATCTGCGTCGGGGCGGCCTTGCAGATACCCAGCGGCGAGTTCGCCCGCTTGTGCAAGACCGGCTTGCTCACCGCCAGCATCCGCCTGGGGCTGTTCCCGCTGCTGGCCTATGCGCTGATCAGCGCCTGGCCCGTGCCGCCCTTGGTCGCGACGCTGGTGCTGCTGTACTCGGTAGCGCCCTGTGCGAGCAATTCATATGTGCTGGCCACCCAGTATGGTGGCGATCATCGGCTGATGGCGTTCGTCGTGGCGGTGTCCACGGTGCTGTCGTTCGTGCCGATGTTCCTGCTGGCCGGCTCGCTATCAGTGATGGCCGTACCCTGATCGGTGTGCCCGGTGGCCTCAACGATTGTCGAGGGCGCCACCGGGCAGTGGCCGAGGAACGCACGCAAGCCTTGCTGGTATTGCTCAGGCGGCATCAGCTCGCTGTCTTTGACAATCACCAAGGACTGGTCCTGGCTCACCATCGGCGCGCTGGCCACGAGGTAGCAGTACGGTGTTTCCAGCACCTGCGCGATCTGCTCCCAGGCCAGGCTGCTGGTGCCGGCACCGGCTTTGTCGAGGCTGAAGCCCTGCTCGTCGAAGCGCAGGCAATAGGTGCTTTCAATCGATTTCAGTGGCGCCCGCAACCGAGCTTCGATCAGCCGCTGATTGAGCCCGCGCAACGGTGCCCGGGGCTTGGCGTGGTTGGCGGCGATGCGTGCTTGCAGGTGCTTGATCCAGCGCCCGGAAAAACGCCACCAGAGCGGGATGAACAGCAGCACGAACAGCCCCAGGGTGATGACCTTTTGCGGGGTGAAGCGTCGTTCGGGGAAATAGATCGCCAGCAGGCCGCCGACCAGGCACAGGGTGAACATCAGCGGGCCGACCAGGCGGCTTTGCCAACGGGCAAAGGTGGCCATGGCCCGCGCTTGCTGCTGATCCTGCTTGAGCAATTCCTGCTCGAGCCGTTCGGCCATCCAGGTGTGAAGATGGGCGGCGGTGATGCTGAAGTGCAGTTCCATGGCGGCGTTGATCCGAGGTCCGTGTTCGGTGGGGGCGGCAGTCTACCGGCTTTTGCAGCCTGACGGCCCCGTTTCAGGCGGGGAACTGCTCGATATGGCGCTCTACCCAGGCGTACAGGCACTCATCGAGGTGCGCGCGCTGCTCACTGAAGCGCTGCTGGCAGGTGTTGAACAGCGCATCCTGGTTGACCCGAACGGCAAGCTCTGCGGCGCTTTCGCCCCCGGCATGGGCTGCCCGCAGTTGTTGCTGGCGTTGCTCGGCCTGGTCCAGGGTATCGGCCAGCGCATCCCGCTGCAGGTGCCGAAGCTGGGCGATGGCCTGCGGCAAATGAAAGTGCAGGGCACAGTCAAAGCCTTCCCAGTCCTCGAAGGCCAGCCATTCGTGCAACACCATGAAGCAGCGGGTAGCCGGGGGCAGTTGCTCCAGCCGTGCGAAGTCCAGCCAGTACGGGCGCGGCAGTTGCTCGGCGGTTTCCAGCGCCTGGGCAATCAGGTCCAGGGCGCGGCCCTTGTCCTGGTGATGCTGGCGCAAGATGCGCTCGGTAAGGCTGTAGCGCATTTGCTCGATGGCGCTCAAGGCGCGGCTCAGGTCATAGCCTGCGCCATGCAGGTGCGCCCGGGCCTGATCGGCGGGCAGCCCGGACTTGTCCACCAGCACCTGCAGCAGCTCGGCCTTGTAGCACTCGGCGGCCTGCTGCGGGTCGCCTGCGCAGCGCTCCAGCAAGGCCAGGGCATGGCGCAGGCCGATGGGGATGGCGCTGCGCAGTTGCTGCAGGGCCTGGGTGTCGGTCGGGTCCATTGACTGGCTACCTCGGGGAGTTGTCTATGTTTGGCGAACCTGTCACGGCACCTGCAAGCTCGGCAGCGCGGCCCGACCCTGCGCCGAGAGCAGCGGCTGCAGTTGTTGCCAGGTGAAGCTCAGGTCGACATCACAGCCATCGCCGCTGGGCTGGTTGGCCAGGCGCAGGCCCTGGGTGTCGAAACTCAGGTCGTAGCTGCTGTAGCTGGCGACATCCGGGCAATCGCTGTCTGCGCTGGCCTGGGTCTGCAACCAGCTGGCGAATTTTTTCGGCAGTTCGACATGCCCGGTGTAGGGGCTGTCCCACGCAAAGCGCGTACCGATCCAGGTCCAGGGGTCGACGCTTTCGCCGGTTTGCAGGTTCCAGCTGTGCAGGCCCCAACTGATGCCGCCGCGACCATAGCCTGCGCTCCAGCGGTAGAACCTGACGGTGATCCACTGCGATGACCAATAGGTGGGTTCGACGCTGATCTCGCTGGTTGCGGCGGAGCCGTTGCGGCCGAGGAACTCGCGGCGTTCGCTGAAGAAGGTGTTCTGGCCCTCGGGGCTTGCGGCCAGGCGGGCCAGGTGTTGATTGATTTTATGGATGGCCGGGCTGTCGCCGTTGAGCTTCAAGGTGACCTGGGCGCCTTGGGTGCGTACTTGATAGGCGTGCTCGCCGAAGGTTTTCTTCTCGACCTTGACCGGCAGCGGGGCTGCCTCCATCGGCTGGTTGAAGGCGTCGCCACCACAGCCTTCGGCGCTGGTGCGTGTCAGCGCCAGAGGTAGCGGCGTGGCGCCCGGGGCCTTGCGCCAGGTTCCGCTCAGGTGATCGCCCTGGGGTGCGTCCAGGTGCCAGAAACCCGTATTGCCGTGTTCGGCCCAGGGTTCGCCGGGGTTTTCCTGGGCTAGCGGGATCGGCGTGAGAAAGCGCTGGTAGTAGTAGCTACCGTTGCGCTCCGGGGCGGCATTGAAACAGGCGGTGATTGGCGCTTTGCCCAGAGTGCCTTGCCAGACCCCGGCAAGGTCGCTGGATGCGGCACTGGCGTTGCCACACGCACCAGCGAGAGTCAGCAGGGCCAGGGGCTTGAGCATGAGGATCGGACTTCCAGTTGTCTGACGGGCAGGCATGATAGCCAATGATTGGCTCCTGGGGTATTGAGCCAATAGCTGCCCTTGCTCCACTCGCCCCTGATCCCACCGTCTAGCGGGGGCTAAAGACCCGGTTCACGCCCCCACCATCAAGCACGGCGTCAATCAGCGCCCGCGCCGTCTCGATGTGCTGGCCGGCGCCGTACACCAGGGAGTGGTCGTTGAGCGTCAGGTGGTCGAGCGCGTCGCTGACCGTGGCCTCGGCGCATTCCAGCAACTGGCAGGCATGCAGCAGTGCTTCTTCGGCAGGAATGCCGGCGCGAACAGTGAACATGTGATTGTTGCCAAACGGGGTGCTGGCGGTGGTTGCGGTGGAAAGGTCGAGGCTGGGGGGATCGGGGACTGGCTTTTTCATGTCGTGCTCCGAGGTGCGGTGGAGCTGCCACGCTTCGCTGCTAAACGAAGGGTGGCAGCTGTACGCGGGTTAGCAGACCGGGCACCTAGAGCAAAACCGGCGCACCCGAAGGTGCCCCACGTACAGCCGCCATATAGCGGTTTCCGTTGAACTCTAGATGCATGTTCGGACTGCTAAATCCGGTCATTGGATTTTCCAACGACGGCAGCAGCCTAGGGCCATAAAAGGCTCGGCACAATAGCGCAACGGCGGCGGAAGTATGATTCAGAACGGTCTTACAGAAAACACCTACAGCGTCGCGATTTGTCGCTGTTTACTGTGGGAGCAAGCCCAATGATCGGCAGAAACCAGTAGAGTGCGCATCACTCCCTCAATTGTTGCTTGAAGCATGAACCGTCCGCTGTTTGTTTCCCTCGATGGCCCCAAGGGCACCGGCAAGACCACGCTCCTGGAGGCCGTGACCAAAGCCTTGCGCGCCGACAAGCACAAGGTGATCCGCCTGTGCGAGAAAAAAAGCGACCCCTTTCGCGGTGCAACCATGGCCCTGGTCAACCAGCTGGTGCGCAATCCCTGTCGGGATCTGGAACTGGCCGTGTGCGAGCGCCTGGCCGACAGCCGCACCTGGATATCCGCGCATGTGCTGACTAAACAGCCCGCCGACAGCATCATCCTCATCGACCGCTGGTACCCGTCCGATGCGGCGTTTCGCCGTTTGGTGCCGTTCGCCGAGATTCTGCAGTTGAACCTGGAGCGCAAGGTGCGGGTGCCGGACCTGCATGTCGGGGTAGTCACCGACCCTGAAGTGTCGTGGGCGAGGGCCGCGGCACGCAACCGCGGGCTGAACAGCACGGTGATGCACAGGCTCGAAGAGCACGTGGCGAGTACCCAGGCGTTCGAGCAGGCGGTTGCCGATAACGGCTGGGTGCTGTGCCGCAATGAAGGCACGATCGAGGAAGCCACCCGCCAGGTGGTTTCGTCGATCTATGCAGTCCTGCACTAGCAACGGCTACTGTTCCTCGGCCAGCTATTCCTCGGCCAGCACCAGCCCCTGGTCCTCACCCAGAAAGCCGCCACTCTGGTGCTGCCACAGCCGTGCATAGGTGCCGTTGCGCCCGAGCAGTTCGGCGTGGGTGCCTTGCTCGATGATGCGCCCCTCGTCCATGACGATCAGCCGGTCCATGGCGGCGATGGTCGAGAGCCGGTGGGCGATGGCGATGACGGTCTTGCCTTGCATCATTTCGCCAAGGCTTTCCTGAATCGCCACTTCCACTTCCGAATCCAGCGCGCTGGTGGCCTCGTCGAGCAGCAGGATCGGCGCGTTCTTGAGCATCACCCGGGCGATGGCAATGCGTTGGCGCTGGCCGCCCGAGAGCTTGATACCGCGCTCGCCGACCAGGGTGTCGTAGCCGCTATGGCCCTGCTTGTCGCTCAGCTGGCTGATAAAGCCATCGGCCTGGGCGTGGTAGGCCGCCGCGCGGATTTGCGCATCAGTGGCATCCGGGCGGCCATAGGCGATGTTGTCGCGGATGGAGCGGTGCAGCAGGGAAGTATCCTGGGTGACCATGCCGATGGCGCTGCGCAGGCTGTCCTGGGTGACCTCGGCGATGTTCTGGCCGTCGATGCGGATCACCCCCTTGTCGACGTCGTAGAAGCGCAACAGCAGGTTGATCAGCGTCGACTTGCCGGCGCCGGAGCGGCCCACCAGGCCGACCTTTTCACCGGCGCGGATGTTCAGGTTGAGGCCATCGAGCACCTGGCGCTCGCCGTTGTAGTTGAAGCTGACATTGTCAAAACTCACCGCGCCGCCGCGGGTCTGCAGCACGCCGGCGTTCGGCGCATCCTGCACCTTGGGGCCGCGGGTGAGGGTGGCCATGCCGTCCTGCACGGTGCCGATGTTCTCGAACAGCGCGGTCATTTGCCACATGATCCAGTGCGACATGCCGTTGATGCGCAGGGCCATGGCGGTAATCGCCGCCACCGCGCCGGTGCCGACGTCACCCTGGTGCCACAACCACAGGGCGTAGCCGCCGGCGCCGATGATCAAGGCCACCACCAGCGCCTGGTTGACGATTTCGAACTGGCTGACCAGGCGCATCTGGCGAAAGCCGGTCTGCTTGAAATCTTCCATCGCCGCGCGGGCGAAGTGCGCTTCACGCTTGGAGTGGGAAAACAGCTTGACCGTGGTGATGTTGGTGTAAGCGTCGGAGATACGCCCGGTCATCGAAGAGCGGGCATGGGCCTGCTCCTGCCCGACCTTGCCCAGGCGCGGCACGAAGTACAGCATGGCCAGGCCGAACAAGGCGACCCAGGCAATAAAAGGCAGCATCAGCTTGAGGGCGAAGCCACCGGCCAGGGCGATGATGGCGATGAAGTACACGCCGATGCCGGGGACGATCTCGATCAGGGTGAACAGCACCTCGCGCACGGCGAGGGCGGTCTGCATCACCTTGGTGGTCACCCGCCCGGAGAATTCATCGGAAAAGAACGACAGGCTCTGGCGCAACATCAGCCGGTGGAAGTCCCAGCGCAGGCGCAGCGGCAGGTTGATCGCCAGTACCTGGTGCTGGACCATGGTGCGCAGCGCCACCAGGCCGATGCTGGTCAACAGCACGATACCGATGCCCCACAGCACCCGCCGTTCCTCGCCGTCGGTGGCGCCACCGGCCTGCCAGGTCGAGAGCAGGTCGACCACCTGGCCGAGAAAGGCGAACAACCAGGCTTCGTAGATCGACACACTGGCACTGAGCAGCGCGAGCGCAAGCACATAGCCGCGCGCACCACGGGTGCAGGCCCACAGAAAGCGCAACAGGCCTACCGGTGGCGGCGGTACTTCGTCGGGCGGGAAGGGGTCGAGGCGGCGTTCAAAGATCTGCAGCATGGTGGCTTCCGAAAACGTGTAGCCCTGTAGTCTAGCCGGACGATGACGTCAGTGGGCATCGACCTATCCTGTGCCGATGCCTCCCCACCCCCAGGAGTACCACTGATGGCCCTTACTTTGGACGACCTTGTCGAGATCGAGCACATCAAGCAGCTCAAGTACCGTTACTTTCTTGCGGTTGATTGCCATGACTGGGCGGCACTGGAGGGGTGCCTTGCCGAAGACCTGACCACCGCCCTGGACGGCGGCAAATACAGCTTCGACAGCCGGGCAGCCTTTATTGACGGGCTCAAGGCGATACTCGACCGGCCGACGTTCCTGTGCAAACACCACGGGCACCATCCGCAGATCGAAATGCTCTCGGCCGACACCGCGCGTGGCAGCTGGTACCTGGAAGATCACGCCATCGACCTTGAGGGCGACTGGATGCTGCACGGCACGGCGCTGTACCAGGATGACTACGTCAAGCGTGACGGGCGCTGGTTGATCGTTGCCACAGGCTACCAGCGCCTGTTTGAAACCGTGACCTCACCGATACCTGCACAGTTCAAGGTCACGGCCAGCCTGTTTGACCAGCCCTAGAGGCGATATTGACTGGTGGGCAGCACGTCGATCTTGTCGAAATCGATAAAGCGCGCGCAGCTGTCCATCATGATTGCCAGGTTGCGCTGGAACTTTGCCTCGTCGCCGACCGCGTCGAAGAAGGCTTGAGGGTCGGTCATCGCCGCCGGCGGGAAGCACTCTTCGACGATGGCGTCGATCGGCGGGGCGCCGTGGGTCAGCACCTGCACCACCAGGTTCTGCACGTACTGAAAGTTGTCCTGGGTGTCGATGGCCACTGCCGTGTGGTGGTTGCGCCAGATGTCCAGCCAGGCCTGCGGGGTCAGGCGAGGAGGGCGGGTCAGCAGGGCTACTTGCGCAAAACCGTAGGTTCGCTCGCCCGGCGCGCAAGCAAAGCGTGTGTTGCCGATGGCCTCGGACTCGCACACCAGATAGGCCGCCATACGCGCGGTTGCGGCCATGATCAGCCGGTCGAACGGCTGCCTGGCACTGGCGTTGGCGCTGTCCAGCCACAGCGACAGGCAGGCGTGCGGCAGCGGCCGGTTGTTCTCCTGGCGCAAGCCTGCCGCAGCGTCGACGTCGCTGTCGGCCAGGTTGAGTTGCAGCCTTTGCGCACCCAGCGCCTGCAGTTGCGCGGCAACTTCGCAGCGCAGTTGCCGGGCAAAGGTTTCGCGTGGGGTCTGGGTGTCGCGCCAGAGCAGGTAGATGACTTTTTCCATGGCGATCAAGGTCCTTCGCAGTTGGTCAATGAACGGGCGGGGTATCGACCCAAAGCCATGCTGGGGGCAACGCGACACCATGGAATCCTCCGAACAGACTAGCGTTCAATCGCTTTGCCACAGCTAGTCCCAACGGACGATCAGCACCCGCCTGCGGCTCGATAGACTCAAGCCACACCCACTTGTGAGGTCAGCCGAATGAGCCTGGAACACCGCATTGCCCGCCTGGAGGCGCTTGACGCCATTCGCCAGCTCAAGCACCGCTATTTCAACGCCTGCGACCTCAAGCAGGTGGAGGTCATCCGCGACTGCTTTGCCGAAGGCGAGATCCTCATCGACTACGGCCCGGTGGGGACGTTTCGCGATCGCGACAGTTTCGTCGCGCTCTATCAGCAACTGGCGTGCAACGCGCGGGTGATCGACCTGCATCACGGCGCCAACCCGGAAATACACCTGACCGGTGACGACCAGGCCCAGGGCCGCTGGGCCCTGTACTACTTCAACCTGGATGGCGAGAGCGGCGCCACGCGGCAACTGGGTGGCATTTACCAGGATCGTTACCGGCGCATCGATGGGCAGTGGAAGTTGATCGAGACCTGCTTCAGCGCTCATTCGCGGGTGGAGGGCTAGTCAAGGGCCTGGAGGCAAGAATGCGGTATTTGCTTTAAATGTAAAGTATTCGCATTTATACTGCGCGGCCACGCCTCCCTTGGCATTCCCTTCGCGCAGGTCATCGTGCAGGTCGAGCCCAGCAAACCCACACTCCTGGCAACCTTGGTCCGTCATTATGACGAGCTGGTGGACCATGTGCGCCGACGTTTTGGCGAGCGGGTGTTCGCCCGTGAAGTGGTGCATGACCTGTGCCTGCAGTTGCTGGAAAAGGACGAAAAACAGGACGTGCGCACGCCGGTGGCGTTGTTGCGCAAGATCGCCCACGATCTCGCGGTTAGCCGCTACCGTAGCGAACGCCGTCGCCAGGGCTGGATAATCGGCGTTGATGCCTTGCCTGAGGTCGCCAGTGGCGCCCCAAGCCAGGAGCGCCATCTTGACGCTGAACGCACCCTGGCGCTGCTGACCGATGCGATTGCCAGCTTGCCGGCGCGCTGCCAGGCGGTGTTCGTCATGCACAAACTGCACGAACTGCCGCAAGCGCAAGTGGCCGAACGCCTGGGCATCTCGCTCAAGACCGTAGAAAAACACCTGCGCCTGGGCATGAACGCGTGCCGCAAACACCTGGCCTCGGAGCTGCTGCCATGAGCCGCAAGCCCCAGGACTACCGCGAAGAAGACGAAGCCCTTGCGCGTTTTCGCGAGGAGCTCAAGCAGCGATTCCCGCTGCCGGCGCCAACACCCACCAAGCGCAAGCGCGCCACCGGCAAAACCCTGGGGCTGGTTGTGCTGGCCCTGGCGGCTGGCGCACTGTGGCTGGACCCTGCGTATCAGACTCAACACCTTGCCAGCCAGGTCGGCCAGCGCCAGGCCCTGCAACTGGCCGACGGCAGCCAGGTGCTGCTCGACAGCGACAGCGAGCTGACCATCAGCTGGCACCTGCGCACCCGTCAGGTCGAGCTGCAACGGGGCCAGGCGCTGTTCCAGGTGTCGCCGAGGGTCTACCGGCCGTTTCTGGTCGATGCCGGCGGGGCAGGGGTGCGGGTGGTCGGCACCCGCTTCAACGTCAACCGCAACGGGCAAGACGTGCAGGTGACCGTGGCCGAAGGCAAGGTCGCGGTGCGCGGGCGTGCCACCGAGGCGGTGACGTTGCTCGAACCTGGCCAGCAACTGCGCGTGCGCGATGGCATCGCCGGCCCGGTGACCCAGGTCAGCGCCGATGATGTCACGGCCTGGAAGGACAACCGCCTGGTGTTTGCCAGCACGCCGCTGGCCGAGGTCATCGCCACGCTGCAGCGCTATCACCGCCAGCCGATCAGGCTGATCGACCCGGGCATGGCCCGCTTGCCGGTATCCGGGGTGTTCGACAGCGCGCATGTCGAGCGCCTGCTGGCGCTGTTGCCGGCGATCCTGCCGGTCAGCGTTGCGACCGCGGCTGATGGCGCGGTGCTGATTAAATCCCGCGACACGAAAAAATAATCTGCGCCAGAGGTAGGGTTGCGCGGCGGTGCTGACGGCTATCTCTCTGCAACCCTACTTTGTGGAGAATAAAAACGTGAGTCAGCCCTTCCTGCGTGCGCCTGTGCGCCTGTCTTTGCTGGCCAGCGGCCTGCTGCTGAGCCAGTGGTCGCTGGCGCAATCGGCACCGGTCGATTTCGATGTGCCCGCCAGCTCGCTGGAAACATCCCTGAACGCCGTTGCCCGCCAATCCTCGGCGCAGATCCTCTTTGCCAGCGACATCACTGCCGGCAAGAGCGCACCTGCGCTGCGCGGGCGCTACACCTTGCAGCAAGCGCTGCAGCGGCTGCTGGGCAAGAGCGGGCTGACCGCCCAGGAGCGCGACGAACATACCTACCTGGTGCTGCCGGTCGCCACTTCAGCTGTTAACGAAGCTCCCGCCAGCGATTCGGCTGCAGTGGAACTGGCCAGCCTGGAGATCAGCTCGTCGCGCCTGAACAGCGACCTGGTGCCGCAAGCCCGGCAGGTCAATGTCATCGAGCGCGAGCAACTGCAGCAGTTGCGCCAGGGCTCTGATGGCCTGGCCACCCTGCTGGCGAAAAGCATCCCCGGCATGGCGGACTCCAGCCGCACCATCACCGACTACGGGCAGACGCTGCGTGGGCGGACAATGCTGGTGCTGGTCGACGGCGTACCGCTGAACACCAACCGCGATTCCTCACGTAACCTGGCCAACATCGACCCGGCGCTGATCGAGCGCATCGAAGTGATCCGTGGCAGCAGCGCCATTTATGGCGCGGGGGCAACCGGCGGGATCATCTCCATCACCACCCGCCCGGCCGGCGGCGAGCCGCGTGCGCAAACCACCCTCAGCGCCGTATCGCCACTGAGCCAGCTAGACAGCGACGGCCTCGGCGGGCAGTTGCAGCATCACCTGTCGGGCGCCCAGGGCCAGGTCGATTACGCCCTGGATTTTGGCGCCCGGCACATTGGCGCCTCCTATGACGCCAAAGGCCACCGTATAGCGCCCGAGCCGAGCCAGGGCGACCTGTTCGATTCCAACACCTACAACATCGGCGGCAAACTGGGCTTGCGCATCGACGAGGTGCAGCGCATCCAGCTGTCGGCCAGCCACTACAACGCCGAGCAGAACGCCGACTACACCTCCGACCCCTCGGTTGCACGGTTACCGCCAGATTCGGTGCCGGCAAGGCCGCTGTCGGGGCTGTCGCTGGATGAGCAGAACCAGATCAAGAACACCTTGCTCAACCTTGAATACGCGCACACCGACATCCTCGGCGGCACGCTCAATGCGCAGCTGTACTACCGCGACTACTTCACCCGCTTCACGCCGTTTGATGCGCGGGCGGTGGCCACCCGCGGGCGCAATGTCGACCAGGTGATGCAAAACAGCGAAGTGTTCGGCAGCCGCGTGACCCTGCGCACCCCGATCGGCAGCGCCGGCACCACCGAGCTGCTGTGGGGCGGCGACTTCAACCAGGAGCGCAGCGACATGCCGATCGACATCTTCGACCCGCAGGTGTACGACGCCAGCGGCGGCCGGGTGTTCGACAAGATCGGCAAGCTGACCTACATGCCCGACCTGACCTCGCGCAGTGTCGGTGGCTTTGCCCAGTTGCAGCACAAGTTCAACGAGCACTGGTCGATGGAAGGCGGCGTGCGCTACGAGTACGCCACCGCCGAGTACGATGACTTCATTCCGCTGTCGGAATCGGCCGCCGCCCAGCCGGCCACGGTGCAGGGCGGCGAGGTGCACTACGACTCGGTGCTGTCCAACCTTAGCGTCACCTACTCACCGGTGGCCGGCGGGACCTGCTTAAAGCCGGCGCTTTGATTGCTGGCGGTGCCTGGGTCAACATCAGCGAGCGGGCAGCAGTTCCCAAACGAATTGAATTCCTCGAAGCGTTGCCACTGACTGCCGTGGGCAAGATATTCAAGCCCGCTTTGCAGCAGCGGGAAATTGGGGTACTGGAGAGGGCAAACGTGAAGACCACGCGATCCTGTATCCGGTCAGAATCTGCTGCCCCCAATCCAAGAGCTGACACTCACACCGGCAAGCGATCAAGGACTTGCTCTACGGCGTTAGTTGTACTGATATTTCTAATGTAACTGCATCCAGATCGACCTCCAGCGGGTAGTACAGGTAGTAGCCATCGCGCTGCTGAGCTGATTATCCTTCTGGAGAGGCTTACATGAACGCCATACGGTTCCTCTGCATGACCAGTACTACGCTCGCTGTCACCTGTTTGTCACTCATGATCCCCGCGGCCTATGGACAGGCAAATCTGCCCGACAGCATCAAGGTTCCGGACGGCCACAAGACCGCACTGGAAGCCGTAGGCGTGGGCGAAATCACTTATGAATGCCGCGACAAAGCCAACGCCGCCGGCCAGACCGAATGGGTGTTTGTCGGGCCCAAGGCGGTGCTCAATGATCGTAGCGGCAAACAGATCGGCACCTACTTTGGACCGCCTGCCACCTGGCAAGCCAAAGACGGCTCCAAAGTCACCGGGACGCAACTGTCTGTTGCCCCTTCAAGCACCGGTGACCTCCCTTATCAGTTGGTCAAGGCCAACCCAGCTGAAGGCAAAGGCGCGATGAACGGTGTCAGCTATATCCAGCGGGTGGCCGTCAAAGGCGGCGTAGCCCCCAGTAGCGAATGCTCCGCCGCAAACAAGGGCAAACAAGAGATGGTCAAATATCAGGCTGACTATATTTTCTGGACAGCCAATTAAGCCAGCGATTCAGAGCAGCCTGACAGCGCACAAAGTCGTCTACGCTGCTCTGATCGAACTCCAGCTATACGGCTGGGGGCTACCCCTTGCTGACGGCGGAAAAATTGTCCTTGCCCGAGCCCGGTTTTGACTATGAATCCTGCCTGATTGCCTGCGCCAGAGGCGACCAGCAGGCACTACGGGATTTATATGAGCAGGAAAGTCCTCGGCTTTTGGGTGTCGCCAGGCGCATTGCGCGTGACAACGTTCTGGCCGAAGACATCGTGCACGATGCCTTTATCAGGATCTGGACCCGTGCCGCCAGTTTCAACCCGGCAAGAGGCTCAGCACGTGGCTGGATTTTCAGCGTGACGCGGCACCTGGCGCTTAATTTCATGCGTAATGGCGCCAGGGAAGTACAGGTCAGTGAGCAGAGCGAAACGGCGTTGCACGCTTCAGCCTCCATGGAGGCATCGCTAGAGACTGCGCAAACCTTCGATTATCACGGCCATTCAGGGCGCATTTATACCTGCCTTGAGCAACTGGAGCCGGCGCGGCGCACCTGCATACTTCATGCGTATGTCGACGGCTATTCGCATGCACAAATCGCACAGAAACTGGGTACACCACTGGGGACGGTCAAAGCCTGGATCAAACGCAGTCTGGTGGCATTGCGGGAGTGCATGGGATGACCGAGACCCCTCAAGATCAAAGCCCGGACGACATCGACGCGCTGGCCAGTGAGTATGTTCTGGGCACGCTGCAGGCCGAGCAGCGCATCGAAGTACAAAAGCGTCTGGCCCAAGACACTGAACTACGATCCGCTGTAGATGCTTGGGAGCAGCGCTTATACCCGTTGACTGAACTGGTTGAAGCGCAATCGCCTACGCCACGCCTCTGGGAGCGTATCGAGCGCAGCGTGAACAGCATTGAGCGACAAGCACCACGAGCAACGGCCGCCGCACAGCCGAACTCATGGTGGAACCGTCTTGCACTATGGCGTGGGCTGGCGGCGACAGGTCTTGTCGCATCGCTGTTGCTCGCAACCGCACTCCTGACCCAAACCGCTCAGATGAAACCGATCACCTACCTGGTCGTTCTGGTGGCGCCACAAAATCAGACGCCCGGCTGGGTGATTCAGGCGAGCAGTCCACGGGAAATCCAACTGATACCTTTGGGGGGCACGCAAGTCCCTGCCGACAAAGCACTTGAGTTCTGGACCAAAGCCGACGGCTGGCAAGGACCGGTATCTCTTGGATTGGTCACACCTGGACAAACACTTTCTGTCCCTCTAGATAAACTGCCACCGCTGGAGCCCAACCAGCTCTTTGAACTGACGCTGGAAAGTCCCACTGGATCGAAGACTGGCAAACCCACAGGACCGGTGCAATTCATCGGCCGTGCCGTGAAAGTAATCTGATGGTCCCTCCAGGCTTGGTTGTAGTTGTCTGCTCCGGGTCCAAGCTGGATGAAACGTTAGAGCGAGATTGATAGTCATAACTGCAACCTAAATCGCGTTCCTACTCTAATTTCAGGCCCTGTTGGCAAACTGGATGCTGGTAGGTTTCATGCAACGCTTTCTGCTGTGACAAAGGCAGGGAGGTTCACCAGGCGACCGGCTGATGGTCCCATGCCCAGAAAGTGCCGCTGTGAGCTGGCCCGTGCCGAGCGATTAGTTCGAGGATGCACTGCGCGGCAAACGCAGGCGCGAACAGTTTGTCTGGCGGTACATTGGCCTGGAACGGTTGAGAAAGGCGGGTAGCCGTCGTGCCGGGGTGTAGCGCCAGCACCGTCGACGCGGGGTTCAGCCGCTTCAGTTCGATACTGGCGGTGCGCAACAGTTGGTTGAGCGCCGCCTTGCTGGCCCGGTAGCTGTACCAGCCACCCAGACGGTTGTCGCTGATTGAGCCGACTCTCGCCGAAAGCGCGGCGAAGGTCGTAGGCTGATGCAGCAGCGGGAAGAGGTGTTTAAGCAGTAAGATGGGGGCAAAGCTGTTGGTGACGAAACTGGCCTGCAGGCTTGCTAAGTCTAACTGCGCAAGTTTTTTTTCCGCCCGTGCTGGAGCGTCGTGCAGCACGCCCAGTGTGCTGATCACTAGATGCAAACACTCGCAAGTTGCGCCGATATGACGAGTCAGTTTCTCCAGCGACTTTTCGTAGCGGGCGTCGCAATTGATGCGTATCAAACGCCGGCCATGTTGCCGGGCCAACGCCTCCAGACCCGCGCTGTGGTTAGCCTGACGCGAGACAGCAAACACCTGCCTAACGTCATCACGCGCTAGCAATTGTGAGCAAAGCGCAAGACCGATGCCTTCGCTGGCGCCGCAGACAAGAGTGTTTGCTGCCACAGCTAGATTGGTGATCAGCGTCATATTGCTCTCCCGGCAAGATGTTGCCGCAGTATTAACCCCCGGGCCATACGAAATTGATCATCACCTTCGATATTTGTACTAAAAACTGTACATTAAAATATACTTGTACAGTATTTTCTCTTCCCGGTGTCCCGCACATGGCAAGCAGAACCTCAGCACTCAGCCTATTCGCGTTGGCCTTTCTTATGACGATCACACAGCCTGCATTGTCAGACTGGAGGCCTTCGCTTTCAGAGGCGCGCGTGGTCGGCAGCGGCGAATTCACCTGGTTCGGCCTGCGTCTTTACACCGCCCGCCTGTGGAGCGCCGGTGCTGCATGGAGCTGGAATGAGCCGTTCGCCCTCGAGCTGATCTACCACCGGGCATTGACCCGGGAAACGTTGGTGCAGGCCAGCATTGATGAAATGCAGCGCCTAGCTGACCGTCCAATGGCGAGGGAAACCGTGAAGCGATGGTCAAAAGCGATGCAGGAAGCGTTTGTGGATGTGCGCCCGGGCATGCGCATCGCCGGTCTGTACCTACCGGGGCAAGGTTGCCGATTCTATGTCGATGGCCAACTCAGCCTTGAAGTGACCGACCCGGCCTTCGCCCGTGCTTTCTTCGCCATTTGGGTTGATCCGCGGGCCCGTGATCCACAATTGCGCCAGCGCCTGCTCGGGCTGGCCGGGAGCGACCGAGGAGACTGAAATATGTACAAAGTGCTTCTGTTGATCGGCTGCTTGCTACTAGGTAGTTGCGGAAACGTCGGCGTTGAGCGCTACGCTGGGGAGCATCCACGCCTCAACCTGGTGGAGTTTTTCTCGCGGCCGGTGCAGGCCTGGGGCATGTTCCAAAAGCGCTCGGGGGAGGTAGTCAAGCGCTTCCATGTGCGTATCGACAGCCGCCGCGAGGGCGAACGACTGATCCTCGACGAGCATTTTCTGTACAGCGACGGTACGCGCCAGCAGAGAACCTGGACCCTAACCCCGGACGGCCCCAATCGCTGGCGCGGCACCGCTGGTGACGTGATTGGCGAGGCCATCGGTGAAGTAGCGGGTAATACATTGCGCTGGCGCTACCGTCTGGACCTGCCTGTTGATGGGCGGAACTGGGAGGTGGACCTGGATGACTGGATGTACCTGATGGACGATGACACCCTCCTAAACCGCTCGAGCATGAGCAAACTCGGTGTGGAGATTGGGCAGATAACCTTGTTCTTCCGCCGCTTGCCGGAGGGCACACCATGAACCTGAAGCAGCTGATCAAGTCGGCGAGCGCTCGCGATATCAATGAGCTTGAAGTTCTGTTACTTGAAGGGGGCTTTAACGTGTTGCGCGTGTTGACCGACACCGGGCCCTATTCCTTGTGCGACGCGAACGGCGAAGTTTTGCGCCTGCGCTCGACCACCGAGCTGCGGCAATTTCTGGCCGATGTGCCTCCAGTGCCGTGCATGCTGGTGCAGTATTTGGTGCACGAGGAAATATGCGGCCAGCGCGGCGGTCCTGTTGCCCCGCTGCGGGTGCCGTTTACGCTAACCAGCCAGTGGTAGCGCAGGGGAGGCGCCTGGGTTTGGTGCTGGGCGATCAGCTGTCTTTTGACCTGGCGGTGCTGCGCGCCCTGGACCCGGCACGCGACGTTCTGCTGATGGCTGAGGTCGAGGGTGAAGCACGCTATGTGCCGCATCATCCGCAGAAGATTGTGCTGATACTCAGCGCAATGCGCCATTTCGCTCAGGCCCTGCGCGAGCGAGGCTGGAATGTGCACTACCAGCAACTGGATACGCCGGGCAACAGCGGTAGTATCGCCGGGGAGCTACAGCGGTGGCAGGCGTTACTGCATGCAGACGAAGTGCATGTAACCGAATGTGGCGAGTGGCGGCTAGAACAGGCGTTACGTGATGCCGGGTTGCCGCTTGTGTGGCATCGTGACACCCGCTTTCTATGTTCGCGCGAAGCCTTCGCGCGTTGGTCCGCTGGCCGCAAGCACTTGCGAATGGAGCACTTCTATCGGGGAATGCGCAAGCGTTGTGGCCTGCTGCTGGAACCTGAAGGAAGCCCTGCCGGAGGTGCCTGGAATTTTGATGGCGACAACCGTAAGCCACTGCCGCGTGGTCTGCGCGGGCCAATTCCCGCTCAATTTGCTCATGATGCGATCACAGCGGCGGTGGTGACATTAGTACGTGAGCGTTTTGCCGACCATTATGGTGCAGTCGATACCTTTGACTACCCGGTCACTCATGACCAAGCACAGCAGCTCTGGGAGCACTTTCTTGAGTTCAGTCTTGCGGCCTTCGGTGACTATCAGGATGCGATGGCTGAGGGCGAACCATACCTTTTTCATGCACGCATCAGTGCAGCACTGAATATCGGCCTGCTGGATGTGCGCCGGCTGTGTGACGATGTCGACCGAGCCTGGCGCCAGGGGAGGGTACCGCTCAACGCCGCCGAAGGCTTTATCCGCCAGTTGATCGGTTGGCGTGAGTTTGTGCGGGGTATCTACTGGCTACGCATGCCCGAATACTCGGCGCTGAATTACTTGGGCAACGACCGATCGCTGCCCGAATTTTATTGGACGGGGCAGACCCGCATGCGCTGCATGGCCCAGGTGATTGATCAGACCCTGGAGTTGGGCTACGCGCATCATATCCAGCGACTGATGGTCACCGGTAATTTCGCGTTACTGGCCGGCATCGCGCCGCCCGCGATATGCGAATGGTACCTGGCCGTGTACATGGATGCCTTCGACTGGGTCGAGCTGCCCAATACACTGGGCATGGTGATGCATGCAGATGGTGGTTACCTTGGCTCGAAGCCCTATTGCGCCAGCGGCCGTTATATTCAGCGCATGTCCGACCATTGCAAATCTTGCAGCTACAAAGTCGAACACGCCGTGGAGGAGGACGCTTGTCCGTTTAATGCACTCTATTGGCATTTCCTCATCCGTCATCGCCAGTTACTGTCGAAAAACCCTCGACTGGCATTGGTCTATCGCAGTCTGGATGGCATGTCGTCGACCCGGCGCGATGCGGTGTGGCTACGTGGCCAGAGGCTGTTGGCACACCTGGATGCGGGGGAGTCGATATGAACAAGCGATTGTTGCCGAGCAAGTTCTGCGTCGTGTGTGGCTTGCCGTTCACCTGGCGCAAGCGTTGGGCACGCTGCTGGGAGCACGTTCGCTACTGTTCTGAGCGCTGTCGCCGCTCAGCGCCACGACGCGACCCGCACGGCGAGGGGCAAGACCAGCGCCCAGATCGGCGCTAGCAGCAGGCCTGTGCCGACGTGCCCCATCGGCAGATCAACACCTGTGAGCCTGGCACCGGCCAGATATGCCAGCGGGCCACTGAACATGCCCACCAGAGCCGCCCGCCAGTAGGGGCGTCCTGTCCAAGCCAGGCTATGGCGCAAGCCGCTGGCTAACACCAGCCACAGTAATGCCAGCCACACAGGCAAGGGCCGCTGGTCAAAGCTGAACACCCCCACAGAGCCCAACAGAGTGTCCAGCAAGCACCCTGCAAGTGCCACGCGCAAAAGCGCACGCACTTCGGCGCTACGCTCCTGACAAAGGCGCAGATGTAGAGCTAGTCCGATCGGCACAATGAGCAGAAGCCATTGAACGTGTGCACCCAAGACGCATGCCCACCAGCCGACCTGAAGCCAAAGGGCATTGCCGATCATCCACCCGCGGCCCAATTTTACGTGCCCGGCAATGGCGCCCGGCGAGCCCGCGGCGTAGCCCACAGTAACTGCGCCACGCCGATCGCGCGCTCTTCAAAGCCGCCTTGGCAGTAGCACAGGTAGTACTCCCACAAGCGCTGGAAGGTGTCGTCGTAGCCCAGTTCCGTCAGCACCGTCCGCGCTTGACGCAAGTTGTCATGCCAATGACGTAGGGTACGCGCGTAGTCCAGACCGAAGTCTTCGAGGTGTACCAGGTTCAGCGCGGTCTGGCGGCTAGCGGTTTCGAGCATCACGCTCAGCGAAGGTAGCGCGCCTCCGGGGAAGATGTAACGTTGGATGAAGTCCACCGAGCGGCGGGCCAGTGCATAGCGCTGGTCGCGAATGGTGATGGCCTGTAACAGCATCAGGCCATCGTCTTTGAGCAACGACTCACACTGGCGAAAATAGGTGGGTAGATAGCGGTGTCCGACGGCCTCGATCATCTCGATCGATACCAGTTTATCGAAACGTCCGCGCAGATCACGGTAATCCTCGCGCAACACCGTAATACGTTGCTCCAGGCCCAGCGCCTTCACACGTTGGCATGTATAAGCGTACTGCGCGTCGGAGAGTGTCGTGGTGGTAACGCGGCAGCCGTGGCGGGTAGCGGCATGGATGGCCAGGCTGCCCCAGCCGCTGCCAATCTCCAGAAGATGCTCGTGGGGTTTGAGCTCAAGCTTCTGGCAGATGCGTTCCAGCTTGTTCAGCTGGGCCGCTTCAAGGGTCTGTTCGGCACTGTCGAACTGTGCGGCGGAGTACATCATAGTCGGGTCGAGCAAACGCTCGAACAGGGCGTTGCCCATGTCGTAATGGGCGAGAATGTTGCGTCGAGCGCCTCGTCGGCTGTTCCGGTTGAGCCGGTGCAGCAAGCGCAGGACCGGGCGCCCGAGTCGAGACAGGCCTGCCTCCATGGCGTCGAGGACATCGAGGTTGGCAACGAACAGACGGGTCACAGCCGCTAGGTCAGGACTGCGCCAATAGCCGTGGATATACGCTTCCCCAGCACCAATCGAGCCATTACCGGCGATCAGGTTCCAGGTCGCGTCTTCGAGGATCTCCACCTCGGCTTGCAACTGACTCGCCGGGTCGCCGAAGCTCCACTGCTGACCCTTGCTGAGCACGCGTAGATGTCCTTGGCTCAACCGCCGTAACTGAGCGAGCACGGTGTTTCGGGTGAGGCCGCCCAGGAATGGGGTGATGCCTGTTGACTTGCTAACGCTCAGAGTGGGATTGGACATGATCGGGGTCCTTGCAGGGTTTACCGAGCACTAGGTTGCCCTGGCCGGCAGTGTGGTCGTGAATGGGGGTGCGCTTGAGCAAGAGGCGCAAGGCTTGCCAATAGATGGATGAAACGGTGCGTAGGCTCATCCACGGAAAAGCCAAAATGTGCCGATGCAAGGTGGCGCGATTGAGCGGCTGGCGTTGCAATGCTAGATCGGCCTCGAACACTTTGTGCCCCGCACGCCAGTTCTCCATATGGATGCGCACGCGTTGCTCATCGAGGAAGAAATGCAGGCGATAATCCATATCCAGCGGCATGAACGGCGAGACGTGGAACGCTTTGGCCATGGCGAATGAGCGTCCCTGACCCTCCTGTACCGGCAGCACGTAGTGAAAGCGTTCGCGCCAAGGTGTGTTACGCACCTCCAGCAGGATTGCTGCCAGGTGCCCGTCAACGTCATGGCAAAAATAGAAGCTCACAGGGTTGAACGACAGCCCCCAGCAGCGTGGTTGGGCGAGCAATTGCACGGCACCTTCGGGGCGCTGTCCGGTGGCTTGCTCCACTAATAGACGCGCGGCCTGCGCCAATGATTCTCCATCACGGGTCAGCCCCGGCAGGTAATCGGTTTCGCGCCAGCTCAGGGGCGCAAACCGCGACCGGCCCAGCCAGGGAGAGAGACCTGTTAGCCAGGCCTGCTCATCCAGATCCAGGTAGAACAAGCCGATCCGGTAGCGGAATGCATGGTGGTGCGGGGCCATCCGGCGGTGGCTGACCCAGCCCTGGCACAAACTGCTGTTCACAGGCGCTCTCCAAAGTGCTCGGCCACTTTAAGTGCGCTGAGCACCCCGTCCTCGTGAAAGCCATTGCCCCAGTAGGCTCCGCAGTAGTAACTGTTTTGCCTGCCCTGTAGTTCGCCGTGGCGGGCCTGGGCTATCAATGCTGCGAGGCTGTATTGGGGGTGGGCGTATTTGAAGCGGGCCAGAATCTGCGCGGGATCCACCAGCGCGGTCTGATTGAGGCTCACGCAGAACGTTACCGGCGCTTCGATTGCTTGAAGGATGCTCATGTTGTAGGTCAGAGCCGCGGGGGCCTGTTCCTCGCCGCCCAGGCGGTAGTTCCAACTGGCCCAGGCCTTGCGCCGGCGCGGCAGCAGTCGGGTGTCGGTGTGAAGCACTACGTCATTGCTGGCATAGGTGATGGCGCTCAACACCGAGCGTTCGGCCACGCTGGGTCTTCCCAGCAGGGCCAGGGCCTGGTCGCTATGGCAGGCAAACACAATGCTGTCGAAACGCTCCATGCCCGCCGCGCTGAAGAGGGTTACGCCGCCTTCGTCACGCTCGACCCGCTTGACCGGACAGTTCAAGCGGATGCGCTCGGCAAAGGGCCGGCACAACGGCGCCACATAGCTGCGTGAGCCGCCCTCGATCACCCGCCACTGCGGACGGTGGCTCACCGATAACAGGCCGTGATTTCGGCAGAAGCGCACAAAGAACTGCAAGGGAAAAGCGAGCATGTCGGCAAGTGACATAGACCAGATTGCCGAGCCCATGGGCACGATGTAATGGTCGATGAAGCGTTGCCCATAGCCCTGTGTCTTAAGGTAGATACCGAGGGTCGTTTCACTATCAATGCGCTGGTTGTCCAGATCGGCCAGAACCTCGCGGTTAAAACGCAGGATATCCTTCAGCATGCCCCAGAATCCGGGGGACACCAGGTTACGACGCTGCGCGAACAACGTGTCCAAGCCATGGCCGTTGTATTCGAAACCTCTACGTGGGTCATGCACTGAAAAGCTCATCTGCGTGGGCTGCGAGGCAACCTTTAGATGGTCGAGCAAGCGGATGAAGTTTGGATAGGTCCAGTCGTTGAACACGATGAACCCGGTATCCACCGCGTACCGCTGGCATTGCCATTGCACATCGACTGTATGGGTATGGCCGCCGATCCAATCGGCGGCCTCAAATACCGTCACCTCGTGCCGGCGGGACAGCAGGTAGCTGCAGGTTAGTCCAGCGATGCCGGTGCCGATGATGGCGATACGCATGAGTTTTAGTCCTTTGGGGCACGCACCAGGCGCTGGCAAAGCTTCAGTCGCCAGCGCACCGGCAGGGCGCCGATCACGCGCAGGCCCAGCGTAAATGCAGTGGGGAAGTTAATTTCCAGCGGGCGTCGCGGCAGGCGTGCAGTGATATGTGCGGCGGCACGCTCGGTGGTCCACAACTGAGGCATGGGGAAGTCGTTGCGACGGGTCAACGGCGTATCGACGAATCCAGGGCTGACCAGCGTTACGGCAATACCTTCATTGATCAGGTCGAAGCGAAGCGATTCCACCAGGTAGCGCACGGCCGCCTTGGAGGCGCCATAGGCTCCGGCACGAGGGAGCGACAACCAGGTCACCGCACTGCCCATTACGACCAGGTGCGGGCGCTCACCGCGATGCAGCAAAGGGAGGGCCGCTGCAATACAGTGGCTTACACCAAACAGGTTGGTGCGCACCACACGTTCGACCAGTGCCGGGTCGAAGAGTCCTGGTTCGAGGTATTCGCACGTTCCGGCATTGAGGATGACCAGGTCCAGCGCCCCCCAGGTGTGCTCGATCTGTGCGGTGATCCTGGAGACCTGCTCAGCGCAATCGACATCGCCGACGGCCGCCAATACCTGCCCCGGATATCGTTGCATCAAGTGCAATAAGCGGTTGGCATCACGTGTACCCAAGGCAACCCGGTGCCCTTGGTCCAGCAATTGGACGGCAAGGGCAGCGCCGATTCCGCTACTTGCCCCCGTCAGCCAGCAACGGCTCATACCAGCCGGCCCTTGAGCAAGCGGATAGCGCCGCCCATGACTGGTACGTGCTCGTAAAGCAGTGCACCTGCGTCAAAGTAGTCCTGGTGGAAGTGAACACGCTCTTGCCACTTGAGAAAACTGCAGCCCTGCAGACTGATCAGCCTGCCATTGGCGAGTCGGGGGTGGCGGAACTCTAGCGTCCAGCGCAGGTAGCCCTGGCCCGGCTGAACTTCGTCCGCGCCGGCGATAACGTAACGAATGTCCTGTGCGTTGGCGTAAAGCTCGGTGAAGTAGCGACGAAGCGCTGCCAGGCCATCGATCTGATGCAACGGATCACGGAACGTTACGTTATCGCTATACAGTTTTTCGAGGCTATCGAGGCTCCGCCCATCAAGGCTGGAGAAGCGCTCCGCGAAATACTGCAGATAAGTGGACATGCAAGGCTCCCGAAAATCCTGTACAACAGTGAAATTCTGTACAGGTATAAGAGGAGCTTACGTCTAAATCTATACAAGTCAACGGCCCTGTATAGATTTGTTGCAAGGTCAGCCGTTGCCTGATGCGAGTTGTCGACGCAAATCGACTATCTCTGCTTCCAGTTCGCGGACCCGCTCTTCGGCGAAGACCTGTGCCGTAACATCACGCTGGATGCCGATGTAGTAAGTCAGTTCATCGGCATCGTTGTGTACGGGGGTGATAGACAGCTCATTCCAGAACAGGCTGCCATCCTTGCGATAGTTGCGCAGCACTTGGCAACACGGGCGCCCTTCGCGAATTGCCTCGCGGATGGCTGCGATACCTGGTTGGTTGTGGTCCTGGCCCTGGAGGAAGCGGCAATCCTGATAGAGGATGTCGTCCGTGGCGTAGCCGGTGAGGCGCTCGAAGGCAGGGTTGGTGTAGATCAGGATGCTGTCGTCGCCTTCCTGCTCGGCGACGACGATGCCATCGTTGGAGCTCTCGACCATTAATTGCAAGAGTTTTGCGTCGATCATGTGGCCCACCCACTCAAGTAGCGTTTTCGGTATGCGCAGCGTAGACCTTTGTGCTGGAAGGCTAAGGTGCGGTTGTCGATATCATGATGGAAGAACGATCGCCGTAGAAGGTTGGTATGGGTTTAGAATGTGCAACCGCCCTGATGATCACTTGCGATGACTGAAGCGACCTCCACCGATTTGCTGCCCATGCGCGATGTCGTCAACTTGACTGGTATAAATCCAGTGACCCTGCGCGCCTGGGAACGTCGTCATGGTTTGATTCGCCCCCAACGCACCGAAGGCGGGCACCGCCTGTACACGGCCCAGGATGTACAGCGCATACGCGACATACTGCGCTGGACCGGTAGTGGCTTGCCGATCAGCAAGGTGGGTGAGTTGCTCGCACGCCAGCACGACGAAGTCGCCCGCCTGCCCGGGCCGCAGACCGATTCCATTGAGCATTGGCGCGCTGCTGTACTACGAGCGACGAAAGCATTCGACCGGCAGGCGCTCGAGGGCATTCATGGTCAGCTTTTCACCTTGTACCCCAAGGCTACGGTGTTGCTCGATGTGCTGATGCCGGTCTGGCGCAGTCTGTTGTCTGGCAGCGCTTTCGGTCAGCGTAGCCAATGGCTGTTCCTCGATACTTTTCTGCGAGCTCGCCTATTGCTACGTCTGCAACTAAATCAACTCGGTGCCCCATGTGTGTTACTGGCCGGCATTGAAGGAAGCGCTGAGCTGGATTTGCTGAGCAACGGCTTACTTCTCAGTAGTGAGCGGTGGCGTATCGAGGTGTTAGGCAGTGGGCAGCCGCTCGAGGAACTGCCATTGTTGTGCGCGACCCTCCAGCCTGCAGCACTTGTGCTCGCACTCCAGGGGCCCGTAAACACGGCACTGGCGAAGAAGCTATGTTCCTTACAGATGGACATTGCCTGTCCACTTGCATTGATTGGGGACGGGTTGCCTGACTCGATTGCAGTTCTGCACGACATTCCGATCGCGCTTCTGGATCAGCGAAACGTTGGAGCTAGTTTGAAACTGGATGCATTGCTCAGGGGCGCTTTGGAGCTTTGACTGACCGCTCAAGGGCCTTAGACGTTGCGCTGCCTGTTGCCTGACTATGTTCTTCAACCCGTTCTACTGTTTAGTGCTCGCGCGTTGAACATAGCGGATTGTCGGAGTGTAGTGTGAGCGGGGAAAGAGTCGCTCATCTTCGGTCTATTGATCTGGTATCTGCGAGAATTACTGCATCAGCGGTGCCTTGGCGCGCGTCAGCACCATGACCACGCGTACCTGGTTCTCCGGTACGTCGAGGACGGCGCAGTCCACAATGTGCGGCGAGGCTTGATATCCCAATGCCTGTGTAGCCTGCACCATCCCAGGTACAGCACTCAGTCGGTGAACTCCGACACGTCGTCAATTAGTGCCGCATGTGGCCGGTGGAACTCCAGCTACGACGCCGGGGCCCAGGCCGTCGAGCGCGAGGCATCGTGCTCAGTGTTCTCGACTTTTTGCCGCGGGCGTTAGAGTGGCCCCGGCTGCAGGGCGAGGCGAGTAGGAGGTCATGGGCAGGAACCTGCTCCCAGCGGGTCTGATGGTTCTTGACAAACGTCTTGGGTGCGTTGGGGACTGTCCGTAGATAAGCCATTTTTAACGTAACTGCAGTGCATCTAGGGTGCCAAGGACTGAATCCCGGGGTACTAAAAAATGCCCTCAGGGCTCCTGATTTGCTATTAAGCCATCCATCGGTCTGAATCCCCCCCGGGTTTCGTAGACACCTCTTTGCCTTAAACTGGACTACCCCCATTACGATAGACATTTTCCGGTCTCATAACGAGGCGCTTTCAAAGGCCTCAGGACTGACGCCGCCCAAGTGACTATGTAGTGGTCAACTAATCCCGGACACTGTGTTAAGTTTTTCCTCGGCCACAGCGGGCGCCAGCCCGCTGTTAAATTGATGTGGCCGTTGCCAGTTGTAGCGCTGCATCAAAAACCGGCCGATATCCTGCTGTGCTAGCGAAGCGCTCATGTAGCCCACGGTCGGTACCCATTCCGTTTTCAGGCTGCGAAACAACCGTTCCAACGGTGCATTGTCGTGGCAGTTTCCACGCCGACTCATGCTCTGCTTGAAGCGATAGCGCCACAGTCGCTGACGGAAGCTTCGGCTGCCGTATTGGCTTCCTTGGTCGCTGTGAAACAGCACGCCCTGAGGCCGACCACGCTGCTCATAGGCCATGTCCAAGGCCTTGATGACCAGGTCGGCATCGGGCCTCGATGAAAACGCCCAGCCCACCACGCGGCGGGCGAACAGATCGATCACGGCCGCCACATAGTGCCAGCGACCTTGAGCCCAGACATACGTGATGTCACCGCACCAGACCTCATTCGGTGCCGACACGCTGAACTCTCGATCCAGCACGTTCGGGATATCCGGCCGCTCCACCGTCGCCTTCTTGTAGGCATGTGAGCCGGGTTGCTTGCTGATCAACTTCATCTCGCTCATCAGCTTGCGCACCTTGAAGCGCCCAATCGCTATGCCGTCCTCGCGCATCATCAACATGATGCTTCGGCTGCCCGCTGCGCTGCGGCTTTGGGTAAAAAGTTCGTTGACTCGACTGCGCAAAATCAGCCGATTAACGTCTGGAGATCGGTGCTTGCGACAGTGCGCGTAATAGCAGGATCGGGTGACTTCAAATACCGAGCACAACAGATCAACAGGCTCTTCAGCGCGGAGTTGATCAATTAACGCGAACGCTCGTGTTCCTCGGCCATCAAGAGCGCGGTGGCCTTTTTTAATATACTTTTTTCCCGTTCCAGCCGATTGATCCGAGCTTCCAGCTCCTGGATTTTCTGCTGCTCGGGTGTCAGCGCTTTACTGGACGGAGTCACACCATTTCGCTCCTCCTGAAGCTGGTTAACCCATCGACGCAGGGCCGACTCCACCAGCCCAAGCGAACGGGCTGCTTCGATGTGGCTGTAGCCCTGGTCGAGCACGAGACTGGCAGCTTCGCGTTTGAACTCGGGCGTAAAGGAACGACGTTGCTTGGTCATCGGACACCTCTCTATAGCGAGCATTCTCGCCTAAATGGGTGTCCGGAATCATTAGACCACTACACTATGACGGCGAGTACGGTTGTAAAACACTTCGATGTAATCGAACACATCGGCCCGAGCCAGATCGCGGGTTTTATAGATGCGCTTGCTTATGCGCTCTTTCTTTGAGCTGCTGAAAAAGGATTCAGCCAGAGCATTATCCCAACAGTTGCCGCGCCGACTCATGCTGGGTTCTAGGTTGTTGGGAGCACAGAATCGTTTCCATTCATCACTGCCGTACTGGCTGCCCTGATCCGAGTGAACGATGACCCGACTTTTGTGCTTGCGTCGCCAGAGGGCCATGAGCAATGCATCCAAGGCCAACTCGCGGGCTAGAGTCGGCTTCATCGACCAGCCAACCATCTTGCGTGCATAAAGATTCACTAACACAGCCAAGTACAGGCAGCCTTGCCAGCGGTCACCCAGGCTTTATTGGGCGCATCGACGGTGAACTCTCGGTTGAGATGGTTGGGGCCGATGATTGAGGGGCGCCCAGCGATCGGGCGGGGTGCCTTGTATCCGCGTAGCGCCTTGATCTTGTGGACGCGCATCAAACGAGCAACACGATGCTTGCCGCAGGTTTCCCTGGGTCAAGTTTTTTGACGGGGACTTAGCCTCCCAAAAGCCAGCGACCACTGTCCAGCGAATCCAATGTAGTACGTAGTGTTTCTAGTCCAGTGGGACGCGGCGCGCCGGGGAGGCGGTTTTTTAGGATATCTCGCTCTTCTTCAATGCGGCGCATCTGGGCCCTCAGCCGCAGGATTTTGCTCTTGGCTTCGAGCAGTTCGCTGGCCTGCTTTTCTGATTTATCAGGGGTGACGGCGCTCACCCATTTGTAGAGGCTGTGAGTCGAGACGCCGAGGCGTGCGGCAATCTCCGCGACTGAATATCCGCGTTCAACCACCTGCCTGACGGCTTCCGCCTTGAATTCCTGGGTGTATCGCTGGGTACTCATAGACTTCCTCCTATGCTCAAAGCATAGGCCGGGGATGTCCACCTTTCCGGGGGCAGTCCAAAGAGCTTGCAAGGTGTCTAGAAAGCCCGGGGCGATTCAGTTGTCAGTTGATCGACATCGCCGATGCACTCTCTCAAGCCGGCGAGGACACGCTCGATACCCGGTGCCTCGGAAGGTTGGTTTCCTCGGCATTCGTGCTGTTGGCTGCGCTAATTTCTTTTGGCGTTCCAAGGCATGGGCAGGCCCTTTGAGACCTTCGGCACCAACGTCGCCGGGGCATATCGTCGGAACCTGATCGGTCGTGGTACTTGCAGGTTTTGTATAATATTAGATTATTTTATATAATATATTTAGATGTATCATGTGAGCGAGATTACAGTCATAGAAGGACTGGCGATGGATGTTCAGCAGTTACGCGGCAACACCGAAGCAGCAGCTCAGTTGCTTAAAACCCTGGGAAATCCAGAGCGACTGCTGTTGCTATGCCAGTTGTCTGAAGGTGAGCGCAGTGTAAGTGAGCTGGAGTCCCTGCTTGGCATTCAGCAGCCCACCTTGTCTCAGCAATTAGGGGTTTTGAGGCGCGAAGATCTGGTGGCGACAAGGCGTGAAGGTAAGCAGATTTTCTATCGCATCGATAGTCCAGCTGCCCTGGCGGTGATTAAAACCTTGTATCAATGGTTCTGTGCGAAGGAGCCGAAATGACTATCGACTGGGTCAATTTCACACCTTGGTCGGCCTTGCTCGGCGGTGCGTTGATCGGGCTTGCCGTGAGCCTGTTTGCACTTGTGAATGGCCGTATTGCCGGTATTAGCGGGCTGCTGGGCAGTTTGCTGCAAAAGAAGGGCGAGGGCAGAGGCGAGAAAGCACTGTTTCTCCTGGGGGTGTTGGTCGCCCCCCTAGTGTGGTGGTTATTTGCGGGTCGGCCGGTCGTACAGTTTCAGACAGACTGGGTAGGGTTGCTTGTGGCCGGTTTGCTGGTTGGCCTGGGAACACGTTACGCGGCAGGTTGCACCAGTGGGCATGGTGTCTGTGGACTGGCGCGTCTGTCGCCTCGTTCACTTGTCGCAACACTGTGCTTTATGTGCGCTGGATTTGCAGTTGTATTCGTTAGCCGTCACCTGGCAGGAGTATGAGCATGCGATGGGTAATGGCTTTTATCTGCGGTGTGGTGTTTGGCCTTGGCTTGTTGTTGGCGGGCATGGTTAATCCAGCCAAGGTAATCGGCTTTCTGGATCTGGCAGGAAGCTGGGATCCATCACTCGGGTTGGTAATGGTGGGTGCTATCGGGGTGGCACTTTTGCCCATGCAGTGGAGCAGCAAACAAACACGCTCGATGCTTGGTTTGCCGATGCAAATGCCTCGGATGCGGGCACTAGATCGGCAGTTGGTGGTGGGCAGCCTGGTATTTGGTGTCGGTTGGGGTATTGCCGGTATCTGCCCGGGGCCTGCACTCGCCCTGGTGTTAAGTGGCCACTGGCAAATACTAGTATTCGTACTTGCGATGTTGGTGGGAATGGCGCTCTTCAGCCTGCTTGAAAGCTGGCGTGCTCGTTAAAGATCCATGAGTGCCATCGTGTCTCAGCCTTGAGAGAAGGGGGCGGATCCTTTACTGGAGCAGCAATCCAGCCCACATCGAAGTAATAATCGCCAACTGACCGACTATGACATAAGCGGCAAATTTTGCGCCCCCGCTGATCCAGGCTAGAACACATTTGGTAAGTGTATTGCTGCTCATTGCGGTCAGCGCGGGCACCGCAATGTCGGCCATTGATAGTTGCCCGGACTTTACCACCGACGCGATAGATGCTGCCGTTGCGTGAGCATCAGCCAGGCCGCTAAATACCGACGCAATCAGTACACCATTGTGTCCAAAGGCATGCAGCAGTGCCGAGGACAGCAACGTGATGCCCGTTACGGCCACAGTCACAACGAGGGCGACCTTGAGATTGAAAGCACTGTCGCCCACTTGGGTTGCGGCCTGCACAAGCGCAGGGTTCCATGGGGCGAGGAGCAGCGAACCATATGCCACTGTTGTGAACGCAGCCAGCAAAATAGAAGCCCATAATTCCCCCAAAAAAGCCGGATCGACTGTACCCAGCACCAGACCCAACATCGCGATAGTCGCTAGGTTAGAGAATATCGCTGCGGCGCTGAACGCTTTGACAGACGACTGTTCACTTCGGGCCAGATGTCCCATCAGGGCGATGGTCGCCGAGCCTGAAGCAAACCCAGATGCGATGGCACTGAGGGTATAGCCATAGCGCTTGCCTACCACACGTAAGGCAATATGACCCAATGCCCCAGCCCCCATCAGCAGTACGGTCAGGGTACAGATTGTGCGGGGATTGATGGCACCAAATGGGCCGACGAAGCGATCGGGTGCCAAGGGGAGAATGACCAACACGGCTATCAGCAGTACCAACCCATCGCGGACTTCGCTTTCAGTCAGTTGATTGCGGACAAATCGATGCAGTTCTTGCCTGAATGCGAGAACAACCGTAAGCACGACCCCGACAGCGACAGCCAGTTCGGGCTGGTCATAACTCAAGGCGCCGAGTAGCAAGACGAAAAGCAGAGCAATTTCACTGGTGATGCCTGGATCCTTGCCAGAGTGTTTCCAGTAGGCGACTGCAACGATGATTGCCAGGGCAATACTCATGATGGCGACCAACATCGCACCCGCGACGGCCATGCATACGTAACCCAGTACAGACGTGATGGCAAAGGTTCTAAGTCCGGCAAATGCACGATGCTCCCCGGTACCTTTTTTGCGTTCACGCTCCAGGCCTACGAGCATACCTATACCCAAGGCAGCGGCGAGATGGGTAATGTCCAGGGTTTCAAGCATGACAGCCGCATCGATGTGCGGGGTAGGGCAAGTGTCGAGGCTGCTTGGGATGGGCTGAAATACATCCCGACTTACTGATTTGCCGCTGGGCCTTTACCGTAGCCATGTTCTAGAGCCTTCAAGCCAGGCAAATTCAAAATTTCCACTGTACGTCCGCTGAACTGCACTATGTCCAGGTGGCGCAGGTGTGCTATGCATCTACAGACGGTTTCAAGTCTCAACCCCAGGTAGGACGCAATGTCATCTCTCGACATGCGCAAAACAAAGCTATGGGCGGAAAACCCGCGTTCTACGTATCGTTTGGACAAGCCTAGTAGAAAGCTGGCCATTCGTTCTTCTGCGGTGAGGTTGCACATCATTAAAAGCCGCTTATGCTCTCGAACAATTTCACTGCTGAGCAGCCTATTGAGGCTTTGTTGTAGGAACGGGAACTCATGGGCTAACGACTCCAGGCGTTGATAAGGAATAAGGCAAACTTCACTGTCCTCAAGAGCAAACGCACTGCATACATGCCGGTTGGTGCTGATCGCATCGCACCCCATTGTGTCTCCTGGCATCCAGAAGTTGGTTACCAGCCCTTGTCCTTCCGCATTTGCAAAGCAAGTCTTAAAGCTGCCGAGGCGTACTGCATAGAGGTATTCCAACGGGTCGTTGGCGTGATACAAGCCGTAACCTTTCTTGATCCGTATGCGCTGCCTGATCAGCTCACTGAAACGGTCGTTTCCGTGTTTGCACAAGCCAGTTGGAAGACACAACGAACCGACCCTGCAATCCAAGCAAGCCGCCCTGTATGGGTTTACATTAATCGGTGATACCACTCCTATGGGATTACGTTCCTCTAGGTCAGCGGCGACGTTCAGGAGGCTATGCATTTCTCACCTCCGATACCGGGGTAGCAGATCCTGATGGGGCAATAGGGTCATGCAGGTCGCGATTTATGAGCTTGCCAGGTACCAGAGGATAGCTAGCAATCATCGCCAGGGAGTGTGGGGCGTTCAATCGAGTATTAAGTCGATCAACGAATGCTGTCGCTTCGTCAATACTGCGAAAACTCACCATCCATACGTCTAGGTGAACCCACCAACGGTTTTGACGTGGATTATTTTCAATGTAGACGTTCATTGATGCTACTCCGTAATCGATGCAGTGGAATGCAAAGGACGCCGGTTTTGTGAGTGCTTTCTAGGTACGCTGAATACCAACAAACCCTGATGGTAATTGAGAGTGAAATGGTCAAGATCCATTGACGGCGGAATGGTTCGTGAAGAACTAAACCACCCACACTCAGATGAGATAGCTGTCATCGAGGCGTCGGCAGCATCCGGCATCACCCAACCGCTTAAGGTGAATTGCTGCGTTGTAATCCCAATCTGCAAGCTGTCGATACCTACAGACTGCAAGTCCGCGGTGACGATGAACTGATCCCCGATGTTCCTGGCGAACAGGACAGGTTGGTAGGGCAATCCCACTTCGCGGCGCAACATGAGTTCCAGGTCTGGGGCGCGGTAGCTCCGTTTGCCGCCGACGAGACCGAGCAAGCGTTTTCTAGTCTGGTTGAGCATTGCACCAGGGGCTAGTCGCGGCAGGATGGACAGAAGGAGTAATTTGAACATTTGACGCGCTCCACATTCGATCGAATCAGGAACGGCGTCCATGCCATCAGGTGTTCAAGCTGCTAAAAGCACGTGTAATTCAGGGCGTAATGGCTACTTTCATGACACCGTCCCGTTGATGTCCAAATAGTTCGTAGGCGGCTTCAATGTCGTCCAACTTGAACCGGTGCGTCACCAGTGGCGCCAGATCAATGCGCCCGCTGGCGATGACTTCCATCAAGCGTCGCATACGCTCTTTGCCACCTGGGCACAGTGTGGTCACGATGTTGTAGTCGCCTAGGCCAGCAGCAAAGGAATCAAGTGGAATGCGCAAGTCTGAAGAGTAAACGCCAAGGCTGGATAAGGTTCCTCCGGGACGTAGCACCCGCAGCGCTGATTCAAATGTCGATTGGGTTCCAAGTGCTTCAATCGCGACATCGACCCCACGGCCGTAAGTTATCGCCATGATCTGCTCGACGACATTGCCTTGTGTGAAGTCGATTACGTGTGTAGCACCTAGCTGACGGGCAACGGTCATACGCGTATTTACGGTATCGACACCGATGATCGTGCCTGCACCTTTCAAGCGGGCACCGGCCACCGCGCAAAGACCAATGGGCCCTAGCGCAAATACGGCGACCGTATCACCGATTTTTACATCACCCCGTTCTGCACCGCTGAACCCGGTAGACATGATGTCTGGGCACATCAAAACTTGTTCGTCACTAAGGTTATCGGGAATCAGTGAAAGGTTGGCCATGGCGTCAGGCACCCGAACATACTCGGCCTGACAGCCATCAATCGTGTTGCCGAACTTCCAACCACCAATAGCTTTGAATCCATGAAGGGTGCCCGGCCCATCCTGAGATGAGCATCCACACAGGCACGCATTACTGTGGCCGCTTGGGGTTATTGCGCCAGCAATGACCCGCTGTCCTTCGCTAAAGCCTTGAACCTGGGCGCCGAGCTTTTCAATGATACCAACGGGTTCATGACCTATGGTCAGCCCTTTGGCGACAGGGTATTCACCACGGAGGATGTGGATGTCGGTTCCGCAGATCGTCGTGGTTGTGAGCCGCACCAACGCATCGGCGGGGCCAATGTCCGGAATTGGCTTTTCGTCCAGTACTATCCGGTTTTTCTCCACAAAAATTGCAGCTTTCATGGTAGCCATGGCAGCGGTTCCTCTTTGGGATCGTGGCATTCACTTCTGCTTAGCGTGCGCTGAAAATCATCGAATCAATTGACTGGGATCAAGGAATCAAATCCATTTTTTGTAGTTAGGTTACCGTGCGTCGGACTGCGCCGATGGTCGTGTGCTACACCCAATCGCCGTGTCCTTTTGAGGTGGTGTGCATCCGATTTTGATGCAAGTCAAACACACAGCCTTGGACGGATGCAGGATGGTGCGTACCTACTCATCGCTTAGTGCGAGGTGTGTCATGTCCGACTATCAACGCTTGTTGTTCATCGCCCCCCCTTTGATGCAGCGCACTGACGCCTTTGACCGTGCTGCTGCTTTGGCAAAAGCCAAAGGCATTGCATTACATATAGTGGCTTTTGATTACCTTGAGGGGCTTGCCACCGCAGGGCTGGTCAATGAACAGGCACTGGCAGCGATGCGCCAGGCCTATGTCGAAAAGCACCGCCAGTGGCTTGAAACCCAAGCCGTACCCCTGCGTAGGAACGGGCTTACGGTAACCACAGAGGTTGTCTGGGTGAACGATGTCCTGGATGAAATCCTGACCCATCTAAGGGAGCAGCCGTTTGCAATGGTGGTCAAGGACATAGAGCATGAGTCGCGCCTGATGCGGGCGATGTTCACGACACTTGATATCCGGCTGTTACGGGAGTGTTCGGAGCCACTGCATTTTGTCGACAAGGCCAGCCATGCTATGCCTCGCAAAGTCCTCGCTGCCGTTGACCTATCGCGTCCAGAGGATCAGTACCAAGGGTTCAATGACCGCATCATCAATGAAGCGTTGAAATTGGCCATGCAATGTAAGGCGCAGGTGGAGATCTTGTATGCCTATGATCTGACCTCTATGCAAACGGATGCGGAGAACCTCGGGCGTAAATCATTTTTGTTTGGCTCAAATGTTGCCGAAAGTTTGCATGAAGCCCAAAGCGATGCCTTTCGCGAGCTGGCTGAGCGCAACGGCATTGATCCGGAGAGTTGCCATATGATCATGGGCGACCCAGCAAAAGTCTTGAGCATCTTCTGCGAAGCCCAAGGTACCGATATCGTAGTGATGGGGCGGGTGCACCACCGTGGTTTAGCCAAGTACATCGGCAGCACGGTTGAAAGGGTACTTTACAAAATGCCTAGCAGTGTCCTGGTCATCACCCCGGAAACTCCGGTGGTCTGATAAAGAACCTGCCTCAGCGCGGTTTCGGAGCTCGGATAATACCGCGCGGAGGTAAATGATCATCCATGTAGGTCGAGCTCATGGATGATCTCAGTTACATCTCCAGCCAGGTAGCGTGAGGAAAAACCGAGTGTTTTCGCAAGTCGATGCATCCCGTAGTTGTTTGAGAGATCACGTGAAATCATGTGCTCATAGCCATTGCTGCGTGCGGCGCTGATCAGGTGATTCATTAACAGTCTACCCAAGCCTTTGCGCTGCCATTGCTCGCTCACGGCAACCGCACACTCGCAGTTCTTGCTGTCGGGGACTGCCGCATAGCGGCTTTCGCCGATTTCACGCAGTTGGCCACCGTCATACATC
Organism: Pseudomonas sp. B21-009; assembly: GCF_024749345.1. Taxonomy (NCBI): domain Bacteria; kingdom Pseudomonadati; phylum Pseudomonadota; class Gammaproteobacteria; order Pseudomonadales; family Pseudomonadaceae; genus Pseudomonas; species Pseudomonas sp. B21-009. The sequence continues at coordinate 2,848,973 of NZ_CP087199.1, forward strand.
AACGCGACGTAAGCCATGCGGTGGTGGTAGTCCACATCCATCAACCGTTCGAAAAACGATGATGCCTCCCCGCTAAACCCTGCTAGGAAGCGAAAGCGTCTCAACTCGTATGACACATGCCCTACAAACTCATGATCCCTCTCACGGTCGGGCTCACGCAGTGGTCGAATCAGTACAGGAGTACCGTCGTTCAACGACTCTATCCAGTGTTCCTTGGACAGATCGCCAAAATCGATATCGTTATTCATCGCGCTCTCCGGGCTTACAGTCATCAAAGGGAGCTTGCCGATTACTGTTGTACTGCTCACCAGCATCCTCGTTCTGACTTGAATCAAGTTCGTTGCGTGTCGCAGCCTTTCTGATCTGAATCAAGTCTGAAGCGGGGTCAAGGCACAGAATTTAGTACCTGAGCTTCGATTCCCGGTAGGCGATGACATGATTGGAGGTTTGCGATGAGTCAGTACCAACAATTGTTGCTGCTTGCCCTGGATGCCGATTTGAACTCGCCAGCGGCACAACGCGCCAAAGCGTTGGCTAAAACGACGGGGGCAGGGTTGCATGTCTTGGGTTTATTTGAACCTCATGGGCTTAGCAACTGGCGAGAAGAAGTAGAGGTTGAACAGCAAATCGCCGAGCAGTTCTCACGATACCGTGATCGATTGACGGAAACGGTTGGGGCAATACATATAGACGATGCGTGCGCTACCAACCAGGCAGCATTGACCGACGATCCCGTCAAGGACGTGGCTGACTGCATTCACACGCTTCGTCCCGACATGGTCATCAAGGACATTGATGAGGTTTCAGCGCTCAAGCGGGTGTTTGGGGTCTCTTTCGATAGCGAGCTGATGCGCGCCAGTCCGGTACCTGTACATTTTGTCCAGCATGGCAATGTGCCTCTTCCCAACGTAATCCTCGCAGCCGTCGATACGGCCAATTCGGAGCAAGGAAACGACTTCAATCACAAAATAATCCGCGCAGCCACGGCCATGGCGCTGCAATGCAATGCTCAGTTGCACCTACTTTCTGCCTATGACATTTCACCAATCTTTGTTGCCGATTCGAATGCGGCTTTGGACTGGGTTGAGGAGTTAATTGCTGTGTTACGCGAACCTTATGATGAACTGGCCGACTTCTACGGCGTTGCTGTTGAATGTCGACATTTTGTCCAAGGGCCGCCAGTGACCGCTATCAGCGATCTGGTGCGCGATTTGGCTGTTGATGTTGTGGTTATGGGGATAGTGCAACCTAAAGGCTTGGGCAAACTGCTCGGTGATACGACAGACCGGATAGTGAATTCGGCACATTGCAGCGTACTGGCAGTTAATTCCAGCAACTAGAGCCCTCCAGCCAGCTATCGAGGTCAGAATCATGCAGCTCACATTTCTCGGTGCGACGGGTACGGTTACCGGAAGCAAGTATCTACTCCAGCACAACTCGACGCAGGTGCTTGTCGATTGTGGACTGTTCCAAGGATACAAGCAGCTGCGCTTACGCAACTGGCAATCTTTGCCTATACCAGTGGATGAAATCGATGCGGTAGTCCTTACCCATGCGCACCTCGATCACAGCGGTTACCTTCCAGTTCTGGTTCGGAATGGGTTTCGTGGGCCTATTTATGCGACTGCGGCCACTTGTGAGCTGGTGAGGATCCTGTTGCTCGACAGTGGTCGCCTACAGGAAGAGGAAGCCGACTATGCAAACCGACGTGGCTACTCCAAGCACCACCCCGCCCAGGCGCTATACACGGAAGAGGAGGCGAAGCGAGCACTTGCACATCTCCGCCCACTGGAACTACATCACTCGGTTGAAATCGTCGACGGTCTGCAGGTCTATCTTCGTTCTGCAGGTCACATTTTAGGTGCCGCGACTGTCGAAATAAATGCAGGAGGCCAAACCATTGTGTTTTCTGGTGACCTAGGGCGCCCCAACGACCCTATCATGCGAACCCCGGAGCTGATCGAGAACGCAGACATTCTTTTGGTCGAATCTACGTATGGTGACCGACAGCACCCGAAGGAGGCTCCTGAGACGTATCTCGCCAATGTCATTAATCAAACACTGCTAAGGCACGGCATCACCCTGGTTCCGTCATTTGCCGTTGGGCGTGCGCAATTATTGATGTACTACCTGTATGCGCTCAAAAGAGAGCATCGAATCCCAGACATTCCGGTTTACCTCAATAGTCCAATGGCATCAGATACCACCGCGCTGTATCAGCGCTTTCACCAAGAGCATCGCCTGTCTGCCGAGGAGTGCGCAGCGATGTGCCGTAGCACCCATATCATTCGTACAGTCGACGAATCAAAACACCTTGACCAGCTTCGCGACCCTGCGGTGATCATCGCAGCCAGTGGCATGGCAACCGGGGGTAGGGTACTGCATCACCTGAAGGCGCTGGCTCCCAACCCGCGCAATACGTTGTTGTTTTCTGGGTTTCAGGCCGGTGGTACTCGCGGAGCGGACATCACTGCTGGAGTTAGGACAATCCGTATGCACGGTGAGGATGTCCCTATACGCGCTCAGGTTTCTGCCATGGAGAGTCTGTCGGCGCATGCCGATGCTGATGAAATCATGCAGTGGTTGCGAGGCTTCAAGAGGCCCCCTCGGCATACCTTTGTGGTGCATGGTGAACCCCATGCAGCTGATACGCTGCGGCGCCGAATCAGCCTTGAGCTTGGTTGGTCGGTCTCGGTGCCAGAGCACCTTGAAACCGTAGAGCTTTAGTTGCCCAGCACCGTATAGCCTACTTTGGCACGGACTAATGTGAGGGTATTGACCATGAACGCAACCAGTAAAGAGAAGCTTAAAGCCTGGTTGAAAAGGCCACGAGCTAGCTTCGGCATAATTGCTGGAGTGGTGAGCTTCGTAGTGTTGGTATCTATTGCCGGCTGGTTCGATGGCGCTATTGAATTGCTTACGGCCAAGCCCTGGATCTTACTGGGCTTTGTTGCGATCAGTCTGTGCGTTGGGGGCATTGTGCAACATCGTTACACCCTGCTTGTTGGTAAAGCTATTTTCAATCCTGGTTCTACAGGGTGGCGGCATAAGGTTGATCGTATTTCGACCTACGCTAAGGAATCGAACTTGGTTTTGTGTTTTCTGATAACCATAGGGGTGGGGTATCCCACAACGTTGTACTACGCGGCTCGATCAATTCGTACCATCGTTGCTGCCTGTGAAACGAACCTCAACGATCAGCTTGCGTTCCCGGGGGAGGATGGGAGGTCGGTATCTATTTCTTCGCCCATCTGCTTGTGTTTGTCTGAGGTATTTCTGGACAGAAATGGTGTATTGCGGCTCGCCCTGTTCAACACTTCAGTCTTTGAAGTAAGTGATTTCCAAGGCATCACTGAGGAGGACGAGCAGCAATGTTTGAACCGTGTGATTTCAGGTGAGCAGTCTGCAGCTTCGCAGCGCTCATCAAATCAATGAAAGGCGATGGATAACCTGGCAGGCATCGCTGGGATCACGCGCAGTCGAAAAGCCGAAATCACGAGCTAGGTCATGCATCGCCGTATTGGCCGCCGAGTCGATTGAGTACATCTCTTGGTACCCATTCGCCCGAGCCTTATCGATTAGGTGGCTAAGTAACAGCGCTCCTAGGCCGCGATGCTTCCATTGATCATCAACGGTAACCGCGCACTCACATTCATCTGGCTGGGCGCCTGCTGCATAACGACTGATACCGACCTCTAGGAGTTCGCCTTTGACGTGTGCCAAAGCCACATATGCCATTTTCTCCCGCTGATCGACGGTCATCAACTGATCAAGCATGGCTTCTCCTGGCTCTTTGATTTGGCACAAAAAGCGAAAGTGTCGCGACTCTGGTGAAAGACGCATGATGAAGGCCCTTTCTCGCTCGCGATCCTCTGCCCGCAGAGGTCTGATGAGGACGTGCCCACCATCCTTTAGCGGCTCGATCCAGTGTTCGCCTTTTTCAGGAGGAAAGGCGGGAGTAGATGGTGTTTGCGCGTTAGATTGAACAGGTGCCATGGGATTTACTCCGACGGGATGGAGAGGTTCGTAAATCACCATTCTTATCTACACCTGCCGGGGCGCCCCCGTTTGATGTATGTCAAACATGAGTCTTCCCAACCAATTTACGGGTGGCTACTTTCAAGGCTTTGTCCGACGGGAGCCCAGGCACTGGGCCCACCGATGGGAGACTGATTGCGAATCCGAGAGTATTACTTGAAGGGTAGGTCTAACGTTGCACGCATACCTCCCTGACTACGATTTTCTAGCGTTATCTGCCCTCCCATACGATCTGCAATTGTTTTCACGATAGCGAGCCCCAGTCCTGCTCCCTGGTCATTACCTCGACTATAGAAACGTTCAAGGAGCCGGCCATGCTCGGACTCATCGATACCCGGGCCGTCGTCTTCGACAGACAGTTCGTAGTGGTCGCCTTTTCTACCAAGACGCACCATGATCAGGCCGTGTGCCGGAGAAAAATTTGCCGCATTGGTTACCAGATTGTTTAACGCAATATTAATGGCAGTCGGATCAACTCTGACGTTGTAGGTGTCGTCGCTGACATCGAATACCAGTTCAAGTCCCTGGCTCAGCAGCCAAGGCGTCAATTGAACCAGGCTGTCGCGGACGGTGGCTGCAAGATCAATGGTTGATGGCGTAGTGGATACTGATTGCGGCTCGATGCGAGCCATCGTCAGCAACTGGTTGACCAATCGACTGGTACGATCCACACCTGCAATCAAATGCTCTAGTGACTCGCGCCGACTTTCTTCACTCTGTGTTTCCAACAAGTTCTGGGCATGTACCTTTAGCACCGCCAGGGGGGTGCGCATTTCATGCGCAGCGTCGGCAATGAAACGTCGCTCACGCCCAAGCACTTCCTGAATTTGCGCCAGCATACGGTTGAGCGCTGCCTGCATTGGCTCCAGCTCGCTCGGAAGGGGGGTCAATTGAAGTGGCTCCAGTGACCCGCTGTGTCTAGCACGAAGGGTAGAAGCCATATTCGCGAGCGGCCTGAGACCCCATCCAATGGCAAGCCAAACCATTGCCGCAAGAATCAAGCTGCCCAAAACGTTGGGCCACAAGGTGTGGCGCACAATACGCTCAACGAGGTCAGCTCGCACATCATCGCGCTCGCCCACCCAAATCCGCATACCGTTGCGTTTGTCTTCCAGCATGAAAGCGCGCCAATTCCGATTGTTCAGATCCACGAAATCGCTGAAACCGGGCTTGCCAGGCAGGGTGTGAAAAGAGGGGGCGCTCGCCGTATGCACAAGGAGCTCACCTTGGCTGTTCCAGACTTGGAACGCGATTTTGCTTTCATAAGGATGTCCGTCGACTCTGGGTACGGCTTCGCCTAATGCTGTATTGAAGGCCTGATAGAGCTCGGCGTACTCCTTTCTCTGTAGCGGCATGCGCATGACACCCTGTAGAAGCCGTGCGTTTTGTGCGAGCTGAGCGTCGTAGACTTCCGTAATTTCGTAATTACTGTCGTGAAAATTAAGCGCACTGATCACCGCAAACCCCAAGAGCATCAAGCCGATTATCAGGGTGAGTGTGCGACGTCGGATTGACGTCATCGACGCTCCTCCACCAGATATCCCACGCCGCGAACTGTGCGAATCAGATCAGTCGAGAACTTCTTGCGCAGGTGATGGATGTGTACTTCCAGCGTGTTGCTTTCGGCTTCTTCGTTCCAGCCGTACAACAATTGCATCAGTTGATCTCGGGTCATCACGCGACCAGGGGGTGACAGCAATTCATGCAGCAACTGATATTCCTTGGGTGTCAGGGCTACAGGCAGGCCCTGGTAGCTGACTTGCTGAGTGCCAGGGTTCAGACAGATGCCCGCATGCTCGATCAACATCTGTGCTCGCCCGGCACTGCGGCGTAACAAAGCACGTAAACGGGCCTTCAGTTCGGCCAGGTCGAACGGTTTGATCAAATAGTCATCGGCGCCTGCGTCCAGCCCTGCGATACGGTCTTCTGTTGCATCACGGGCCGTGAGGATCAGCACCGGCAGGTTGGAACCGCTATAGCGCAGGCGACTGAGTACTTCTAGTCCGTCCATACGTGGCAAACCAAGGTCAAGCACTGCCAAGTCGAAGGTCTCACTGAGCATGGCGTGCAGAGCACTACTCCCATCCTTGAGCCAATCGACAGTGTAACCTTCACGCCCTAGCGCTTGATGAATACCCTCGCCCAGGGCGACATCATCTTCGATCAGTAATAAACGCACGCAAACTCCAGTCAATCGAGTTTCTTGTTAACGTCTTCCAGTAGTGCGGCGATTTCTTTGCGCCGTCCAACGTCAGCACTTTCCCGGCCCTGCCTTGGAGGCGCTTGTAGTGCTTTTTGCAGGGCAACCTTCGCTTCAGCGTAGCGCTTCTGGCGGTAGAGGTGATCGCCCCAGAAATATAGGCTATCGATGCCGGCAGGATTGAGTTGCAACGCTTTCTGAAGCAGTTGCTCTGCCTTGTCAGCATCACCGAAACCGATCGGCCAGCCGGGCACTCTGTCGTAGAGTGCAGCAAGGCTGGTATAGGCCGAGCCTTGCAAGGCGTCGGCGTCTAGAGTCAGGGCTTTTTCCAGATCGGCCTTGGCATCTTTGACCTTGCCTAGGGCGCCCAGCCCGCCTTGAGCACCCGCCCAACTGCTGGTGACGATTCCTGACCAGATCCACGCTTCGGCTAACACTGGGCGATCTCGCGTGAACGACGATGTTTGTGCCGCCAATTGCGCGAACGCCGCTACGCGCTGTTGCTCTGGCAGTTCATATTGTATGTGCGCCCAGCTTTGCTGAATGCCATTAAGGCGTTGCTGATCCGCGTTGTCGAGCGCCCAGACGCCTTGGCTCAACATGCCGAGCAGCAGGCAGGCAACGGTCTTTTTCATGGTTTGAGGTGCTCATTTTCGTGGGTGTGACTAAGACGCCGGATCAGCGGCAATTGCTTGCGCAGGCCACGATCCACCAAGTTGGGCAACAGGCTGTTCAACCGCACAAAAAATCGCTCCGGCCACCCCAGATAGAGATCGCGACGGTCACCAGCAATGGCGTGGATCACCGCCGCTGCCACCGCCTGTGGATCATCGACGCTTGCCTTGAGTGCATCGTTGAGTGCTTGGGCGGCAGAGCTGTTCATCGAGGTACGGGTGGCGCGTGGTGCGACATAGAGGACGCCGACCCGGGTGTCGGCAAGCTCCCGGCGCAGGGCTTCGGAAAAGCCGCGAAGTGCAAACTTGCTGGCACAGTAACTGGCATATCCAGGGTAGCCAATCGAGCCATAGGTTGAACCGACGTTGACCACCATGGCGCTGTCGGCCTGCTTGAGCAACGGTAGAAGCAGTTTGGTCAGGCAAATTGGGGCGCTGACGTTCACGCTCAACATCGCGTTGATTTCATTGTCATCCAGCTGTTCGAGCATGGCGAAGTGGTTGACGCCGGCAGCATTGATCAACAAGTTGATGCCATCAGTGGCTTCGGCGGCGGCCAGTACTTTGCGACGATCATTGAGGAGCGTGAGGTCGGCGGCTACCCAGAACAAGTTTTGCGGATAGCGCTCAAGCAACGGCTTCAGGGATTCTTGATGTCGAGCTACCGCCAGCACCTGGGCGCCGGCGGCGCACAGATCCCTGGCAATTTCCTGGCCGATCCCACCGCTGGCGCCAGTCAAAACTACCCGGGCATCATGCAGCTGCATCATGAACCTCCGCAGCCCGGGGCAAGCCCCGAAACATATCGATGTACAGCCGATACACCACTTTTGACGCATGGATGACAGCCGCCTGGTCTGCGGGGTCTTCCAGCCTGTTCATCAGCCGGCGGTAGGTCTGCATATGCTCGATATCCAGTGAACCGTGGGAACTGAGATAGCTGAAGGCGCTTTCTGGAAGACCCAGATGCTCGCGGATGCTGCCTGCTGCATGGGTGGCGAGGGCAATGCTTGTGCCTTCCAGCACATTGACCATGCCGAACAGGCCTACCGGGTTGCCTCGGGCAATCAAGTCGTACAGAAAGCTGACCATCAGTTCAATCGGCATTGAGGGTTGGCCGTCACGCACGGCGTCACGGTCACCGCCGCAGGCTGCTATATCGTTAAGCACCCACTGTTCATGGCCGTATTCTTCTTCGATGTACTCGCATACCGCTTTACGTAGCCATTCGAGGTGGCTTGGTAGTCGCGCGCCGCAGGCCATCATCAGTGGCACAGTGTGGCGGACGTGGTAGTAGGCTTGCGCAAGAAATGCCCGATAGCTCTCAAGGCTGACCTTACCTTCAAGTGCGTCGAGGATTATCGGCAGGTTGAACAATTCGTGGCGCTCCTGATGTGAAGCTTCTTGAAGCGTGTCGAAAAAACTCATGATGCAGACTCCTCAGATACGGCAGATTCGGTAAGTTGCGCGTGAAACGTCTCGACAACAGCGTCGCGGCGCGGTCGGCCATTGGCAGTCAGCAGGCCGTTGGCAGCCGTGAAGGGATAGGGCAGGCGCGTCCAGCTATGAACTTGGGCGTAGTCGGGCAATGCGTCGTTAGCTTCCGCTACAGCCCCAGCAAGTTCTGCATCAGTACAATCGGTACGATGGGGCCACAACAGAGCGTGATTGCGTGGAAGCGATTCCCCGTACACAAAGGCTTGGGCAATGTGGCGGCGTTGGGTGAGTTCGGCCTCTACCCAATCCGGGTTGACGTTGCGTCCGAAACTGGTGACAAACTGATGCTTCTTGCGACCTTTGAGGTAAAGGAAGCCTTCCGGATCTAGCTCTCCCAGGTCGCCGCTGGGCCACCAATCCTCGGCGTAAGGTACATCGCCCAGATAGCCGAGCAGTGCCGAGCCCTTGATCAGTACTTCACCATCTTCTGCCAACTTCACCTGGATGTGAGGCAAGGGTTTACCAACGCTTCCCGATCGCTGGGCACCGGGACGATTTAGGCACACCACCGAGGCGCACTCAGATAATCCGTAACCTTCGTAAACCGGCAGACCGACGCGCTCAGCTCGGAGCAACAAGTCCTCAGAGACGCGCGCTCCTCCTACAGCAGCAAAGCGCAATTTCTGTGGGTCGAAGGCTTTCTGCTCAGTGGCGCTGACCAACATCTGCAGCAACTGCGGCACCAAAATCAGACTCTCGGGTGCGCGCTTGGTAAGGTGCTCGAGTAGCCGGGGTAAGTTGACGCCGCTGGCGCCTTGAATGCCCAAAGCTTTCTGACTCGGTAAGCTCAAGGTTGCGCCAGCGTACAGTGCGGCGTAGCAACCGAGGTTTTCCAGCAGGATTGCTAGTGGCAACAATGCCAAGTGATGCTGCGGGTCAGCAGGTTTACTGGCTTGATCCAGCTCTCTTGCTACTTGTAGTAGGTTTTCCGCACTCAGGCACACGCCTTTAGGGGTACCGGTGGTACCGGAGGTGAAGGTCAGTTTGGCCGTGCCTGGGGGCATCCGGTTCGGGCCGGCGAATGTACGGCGCCAGAACTCGCCGCTTTTTTCATAGCCCAAGGTAAGAAATTCAGCATCCTGCTCCGGTTCCGAAATCACCCTTGCCGCCTGACTTTGCTCCAGGCAATGGGCGCGCTGTGTTGGGCTAAAGAAGGGCGGCAAGGTTACGCAAGTCAAGCCCTCGAACAGCGCGGCAAGATCCCAGAGTATTGCTTCAACGCCGTTATCCAGTGCCAGGGCTATAATCTGAGCGTGTTCGTCGCGTAGGCGTTGCTGGCGGTACGACACTTCGGCGTAAAGAGTGGCGTAATCGAGTCTCACCCGATCATCCCAAAGTGCAATCGCGTGTGGGTTGCGCTCCATATGGCTGTGCAGGATCTTCTGGAAACGTTGTAACTCAAGCGACATGGCTAGTGCCCTCAATGGATGACGGCAGACCCAGCCGAGTGAACAGACCACTGTTGCGCAAATGGATGAATCCCGCGCGAATGTTACCGACGTGTACCCAGGGTTTGCTCTCGTAATAGCTGCCCCAACTGTAGCGATCGTCACCCAGTCGGCCCGGGTCGGCTGCACACAACGTCACCGGTTTCAGACCGAGGCGATGGAAGCTATTGACCAAACCGATGTTGCCGGTAAATGCCACCCATTCCAGGCCGCCCATGGCCAGTAGCCAGGTGATGGCGATGATGCTCAGTCGTGCACTGCCGGTATCGCAGGCAGCCAGGTTACCGACCTCGACAATGCTGGCCCGCCCCACCGAGTATCCGGCAGTAGCACTGATCAGCGGATCGATGGGCTCGTCCAGGTAACGTTCCAGGAACAGTGGTTCGTGATGTGCAAGGCGCACCCCGGCGACCGCACATAACTCGCCATAGGCTTTGCTCATGCCAAACAGCTGTGGCATGAAATGACGGATGTCGGCGCCGTGAGCCTTGCGAAAGCGTTGCTGAATAAACGCTTCGAATGCGGGTCGCAGGCTGTCGCCTAGCATGGCACCGGTCAATGTCAGCTGCGGCGTCTCGGCTTGGCCGAAGCGCAGGGGCAGGGGGGTGTTCCAGTCGAAATGGGGCATGGGCAGATTGCCTCCCTGTATAGGTTGGGGAGGAGTATCCAAGGTATTTCTTAACGAAATCTGAAGGTGAGGCTCACTTATGTAGTGGTCTAATGATTCCGGACACCCATTTAGGCGAGAATGCTCGCTATAGAGAGGTGTCCGATGACCAAGCAACGTCGTTCCTTTACGCCCGAGTTCAAACGCGAAGCTGCCAGTCTCGTGCTCGACCAGGGCTACAGCCACATCGAAGCAGCCCGTTCGCTTGGGCTGGTGGAGTCGGCCCTGCGTCGATGGGTTAACCAGCTTCAGGAGGAGCGAAATGGTGTGACTCCGTCCAGTAAAGCGCTGACACCCGAGCAGCAGAAAATCCAGGAGCTGGAAGCTCGGATCAATCGGCTGGAACGGGAAAAAAGTATATTAAAAAAGGCCACCGCGCTCTTGATGGCCGAGGAACACGAGCGTTCGCGTTAATTGATCAACTCCGCGCTGAAGAGCCTGTTGATCTGTTGTGCTCGGTATTTGAAGTCACCCGATCCTGCTATTACGCGCACTGTCGCAAGCACCGATCTCCAGACGTTAATCGGCTGATTTTGCGCAGTCGAGTCAACGAACTTTTTACCCAAAGCCGCAGCGCAGCGGGCAGCCGAAGCATCATGTTGATGATGCGCGAGGACGGCATAGCGATTGGGCGCTTCAAGGTGCGCAAGCTGATGAGCGAGATGAAGTTGATCAGCAAGCAACCCGGCTCACATGCCTACAAGAAGGCGACGGTGGAGCGGCCGGATATCCCGAACGTGCTGGATCGAGAGTTCAGCGTGTCGGCACCGAATGAGGTCTGGTGCGGTGACATCACGTATGTCTGGGCTCAAGGTCGCTGGCACTATGTGGCGGCCGTGATCGATCTGTTCGCCCGCCGCGTGGTGGGCTGGGCGTTTTCATCGAGGCCCGATGCCGACCTGGTCATCAAGGCCTTGGACATGGCCTATGAGCAGCGTGGTCGGCCTCAGGGCGTGCTGTTTCACAGCGACCAAGGAAGCCAATACGGCAGCCGAAGCTTCCGTCAGCGACTGTGGCGCTATCGCTTCAAGCAGAGCATGAGTCGGCGTGGAAACTGCCACGACAATGCACCGTTGGAACGGTTGTTTCGCAGCCTGAAAACGGAATGGGTACCGACCGTGGGCTACATGAGCGCTTCGCTAGCACAGCAGGATATCGGCCGGTTTTTGATGCAGCGCTACAACTGGCAACGGCCACATCAATTTAACAGCGGGCTGGCGCCCGCTGTGGCCGAGGAAAAACTTAACACAGTGTCCGGGATTAGTTGACCACTACATCCAACGCCATATCTGGGCGACAGGCACCTTCTTGTTATCGTCGATGTGATCCAACACAAAGCGTAATACCGACAATCCTCTAACTAACCTGTCGCCTTACATCACCAAGGACGCAGTCTTTGACTTGGTCAAAGGGAATACTAGCGCGCCCCTACTGTGCTCTCACCGACGCCGCCTTAGCGTCTAAAGCCGTGGAACCCATTGACGCATCAACAGTGATGCTGACTTCGCTCGTCACCGATCCCACATGCGTCGTTCAAGGAGCCTGCATGTACAAGAACGTCACCTATACAGCCCGTGAGCTGTTTGATCGGGCTTGGTCGACGCCGGTTTTGCAGCTGGCGCGGGAGATTGGTGTTTCCGATGTCGCACTGAGCAAGGCCTGCAAGAAGGCGGGCGTTTCACTCCCTCGCCGGGGCCATTGGGCAAAGCCAGTCGGGAAGCGTCCTGAGAAGCCCGCCCCCCACCCCCTGATGAATCGATTACATTTCGTGTGTTGGACAGGTCGCTGCTTCCTGCGACGCCGCCCAAGTCGACAGGTACTCAGCCCCCTCCAAAGCTCACGATGCCTACCAAGCTGACCGAACCTCATCTGCTCGTGCGGAAATGGCTACAGGCTGTGAAAGAGGCCAAGGATGTTGAGGGGCGGGTAGAGCTACGTCGAATGAGTGTGTTGAACACCAGGATCTCACGTGACCTGGTCGATCGCTCCGCACTGCTCCTGGACACCCTGATCAAGGACACCGAGAAGAAAGGATGTAGGTGGGCGGTGGATGATCACAGCCGCACCACGGTCACATTCGATGGGGAGACTGTCTACATAACGCTGCGAGAGCGTGTAGGCAAAGCAGTAAAACCACCGCCACCACCTGAGCCCAAGCCCAAGCATCGTTTAACTCGGGAGCCGGTACTCTGGCTGGGGCCTCGCGAGGTATACGTGTACAACTCCACCGGCGAATTGACCCTGATTGCCCAGGAAAAGCCGGACGTTGGATCGCAGACAACCTGGACTGACAGAAAAACCAGCCAGCTTGAAGACAAACTTCATCTGTTCTGCATCGGCCTCACCAAGCTGATAGGGCGTATGAGGGCATATCGGGCACGCATGGAGGAGTGGCACCGTCAGCGCGATGAGGAAGATAGGATTCGACGCCAGGCGATCATGGCTGCGGAGCATCAACGGACGCTGCAACTGCGTTTGGTGGAAAATATGGAGAAATGGGAGAAGGCCGTGCGTCTTCAGAGCTTCATCGATGCAGTGGCTGCTGGTGCCAAGAATTGTAGTGAGGAGGAGGGGCGTCAGATCGAGGCGTGGCTGGAGTGGGCGAGGGCGCAGGTGGATGCGATCGATCCTCTCGGAAGACCTGAAACGACCTCCTTAGAAAGTGACCATTCTTATTAAGCGCCTCAACACCTCGGACGGCACACCTCGAATATCGGGGGGCATCCATATGGTGGCAAGATGGTGGCCTGGGTAATCTCGAATCGCTGGGACATCTGTTTTGACGTTCAGATGTACGACCTGGCAAGACTGACCTGCAGGTGCGATAAGGCGTCGACCGGCTAGCCTTGCCGCCATTACTTGTACAAACACGCGTGCCGCACGTATGCGCAGCTCGACTGAGGGATATTGTAGATGGCAGTTCGATTGGAGTTTTTGACGCAAGACCCTGAAGAGGTTGCATTGGTAACGCGTTACTGGGCCATGGATGAGGAAGGGGTGTTCTTAGAGAAGGTGAACACGCTTGTCCCGTTCCGAGAGGTCACTCAGTCTGGGGCCATTGCCAAATACGTCCGAGCTTTGTGCCAAGCGATCGATGAAAATCAGATGTGCCGCAACTGCGGCGGGCCAATCACAGTTGGCAGTCGGGCGGAGGTAAAAAAAACTTTCCAGGAATCGGGCCCATGTGAACCCTGCGCGTTGGAGATCAGGCAGAAGAAACAGGAGGCGCAGCACCTGGAAGAGATCGAACTGCAAAAGCAGCTGGCTAAACACGCCGAACGCGCTCGCGCCACCAAGATCTCGTACAACGGTCTCAAGGATGACCAACGATTCATTTTGATGGCCATGGATACGCTACTGGGGCCTCGCCTGGCCTTTGAGGCCTTCCGCGAACGAGAAATCGCAGATCTGTCTCCCTGGAATGCTGGATCATATCTAACGCGCCTCTACAACAGTGGTGTGATTCTGGATGATCCATCTCAAGCAAGGAAGGGCACCTACTACTTGCACGACGGCAAGTTGCATGCGCAATGGCAAAGCATCCAATACTTCCTTCCACCAGATCAGTTTTGGGGGCGTGGTATCGAGGGGCTCGACCACCTCAAAGAAAAGCCATTCACGGATGCTGAGTCGCTAACGAATCTCTGGTTCGACTATGCGGTTGGCGACGTGATTCGTTACCTCGTGGATAATTGCCACACCTTCAATCTCGATCTTAATCGTGAAGAGATTGAGAAGATCGAATCTTCCGTCCGTCATGGTCTTGAAAACTACAGCGTTGCCCAACTGTGGTTCGTCATGTGGAAGGTTGTGAAAGACACTTCCAGCCTGGCGAACCGTCAGTACTGGAACCGCAACAAAGCTGCCGCGACGATCCCGAATCAGGTGCGCAAGCAGATCGAGAAAGCTGATAAGGAGGGCGGCATCGATAAATACTGGAATCGCCCCGAACATCACATTAGTGGTGCGCTTGGCATGGAGTTTATCAGTGTTTTTGATATCAATGAGCTTACGACTGGCAGGCAGGTTCGAGCCAAATTTGTCCAGTGCAACCCTGCTCCCGTATTGGACATAGAGAACTTAGCGACCTCCGTACTGGAAACTGCCCTGAGCTCCAATATTTCTCACTGGACAATCAGCAAATTTGCAGAGCTCGTGCGCCAGGGTTTGGATACAAATGATGCCTTGACAGAGTTGGTCAAACGTAACCCTGAAGTGTTTAGCGAGCTTTGACAGTAAAAAATGATGCTGATGTAACGTTTCACTTACGGCCAGTTTTTTGACGTCAGTATGTCGAGTGTAAATTCTCTGGGCTCTCCATTCAAAGTGAAATCTTTTGAGTGACCATCCAAGCAAAACCCAGCGCTTGTTTTGCCTGGTTCAGTCTGATAGATTCCTGCCCGCTTGTGGTAATTAGATCACAAGGTGAATCACAGATTGTCAACCCCTATCATGTGCGGAGCTAACGCTACCCACAGGCAGAGTGCGACCGTGCGGAAACTCTTCATTGAGCACCTCCAAGCGTAACAATTATCGTGATCCTGACATTATACGTCATCCCTAGCAGTTGCGGCCTAGTTTGCGCAGTCTGTCGGCGTCAGTTGATTGACTTCGTGAGTGGATAGTGTGCGGAACATTTAAGATTAGCCGGTGGGGTAGTAGTGGACTGCCGCCATCCTAGCCCCACCGGTTGGCTTAATGTATGGATATATAGAATTCATGCTAATCAGCAACTGGTACAAAGCAAGACGATATCTTCACTTCGACCGACCAGTGGGCGAGAAAACAGCGACTGACTACGTCAGCAATCCCGATAAGGTTCGTGCTCACTCATTCTATCCTTTCATTCGCAATACCGCACTGACCGTCAAAACAAAACATGACGACCATTTGAGTAAGTTCGAGAGCGTTAAGAAAGAACGCCACATCTCTTACGCCGCCCATATGGATTCCCATATTTATGCGTACTACTCGTCCGTACTAAATGAAGCTTACGAAAAGAAGCTTTTAGCCTACGATTTGGGCGCCTCTGTTCTTGCGTTTAGATCGCTCGACGGAAAGAGTAATATCCACCATGCCCGCGCGGCATTTGAAGAAATCAAGTCGCGCAAGGACTGCAGCGTCCTTTGCTTTGATATTGAAAAGTTCTTCGACAAGCTAGACCATAAACTGGTCAAGAAAGCATGGAAAAGCGTTCTAGGGTTGTCTGAGTTACCAGCTGACCACTATGCAGTATTCAAAGCGATTACGAAGCATTCTTGGGTAGATAGGGAACAGGCATTCAAGGCACTCAACGTTTCCGTGCACAACCCAGCGGTTCATGATAGTCGCTTGTGCGAGGCAGCCGACTTTCGCAATCTGATACGCGGCGATAAGCTGGTTGCTACAAACCCTGATGCGTTTGGTATTCCGCAAGGGTCGCCAATCAGCGCGATCATCTCCAATTTCTATATGCTCGAATTCGATCGAGCAATGATCTCATTTCTATCCGCATCGCAATCCGTTTATTACCGTTATTGCGACGACATCATGATCATCTGCCCCATCAACCTGGAGGCCAATGCGAAGGATTTTGTCGAAGCGGAGATCAAAAAGCTTCTCTTAGACATCCAGCACAAGAAGACCGATATTCAGCAATTTACTCGGGATTACCGGGGGAAATTGAGCGCTAAAAAAGCCATTCAGTACCTCGGTTTCATGTTTGACGGCGAGCGTACTTTCATCCGCCCGGCGTCACTGACGCGCTACTACCGAAAGATGAAGGTAAAGGTCAGATTAGCGAAGAAATCGAGAGATCGAATCAACGTGTTGCGCAGAAAGCGCGGCGAGTCAGACCGGGATCTCTTCCTCAAGTCGATCTACAACGGCTATACCCATCTGGGTCGGCGCAATTTCATCACTTATGGTTATCGCGCCGCAAAGATCATGGAGTCAAAAACCATTCGCCAGCAGCTTCGCTCTCACTGGCGGAAAATTCAGGCAGAAATCCAGGCGTAAGGGGGTAACCTTCGCCTCCTCGCTATAAAGACATGGCCGGTAGAGAAGGGGGAACTATGCCCATTGCAGACGTCCATGTCGATCCAGTGCGCTGGAGGGCGTTTAAACATGGCCAGCAACATCGACCCTTCGCCCTGATACTGTACTTCCTCGCATGAAGGAAAGAGTTTGAGAAGCAGCTCCGTGCGCTGCGTGGCCAGCGGACGGTTTCAATCCTGCAGGCCCGCTTTACAAACTCAGAGAGCGAGGTCTGAAGGCGCTGAGGCTATGGTAGCGCAGGCCGGGTAGGCAGAATGCCAGAAGGACTTCGTCGACTCATGTACAAAGCACCGATCAGGTCTCGATGACGGCAGAGTCTGGAAAGATTTCACTGAAGCGTTGGCCAGAGCGATACGGTTGAGCAGGGCAACCTGTTTAACTTGCTTGTCGGTCGGCAGCTGCGCAAGGACTTCGGCTGGTTGGACAGTCTGATCACCAAGTCATGCTAGGCATAGTGGATGTACTAACCACGGTCTCGCATCGGCACACTCTTGATCGATTTGCCTCGTTGTTGGTCATGCGAGTGGTAGTAGACGTTCTGAGTCGTGCTGAGATTGCTGTGCCGCAGATCAAGCTGAAGATCTTTAGCGCTGCGCAATGGCGCATCGAACGTCGCCGAGGTATGTCTCAGCCAGTGTGCAGATGCAGCCTTGAGACTGTTCATCTCGTGCGCCTGACGGCCTTCATGACGCATCCGGCTAAGTGCATTGTCGAACACAGCCTGGAGGAGGGCGCGCACCTGCCGCCCAGAGAGCCCGGAACGACCACTCAAGGTCGTGAGCAAGGGTGTTCTTTCGTCCCACAGTGGCAGTTCAGATAGCCCAAGAAAACGACGATAGCGCTTGAGATAGTGCTCAATGTACTCATCGCGCATGGCAATCTTACCGGCTTTGTTACCTTTGCCGATCACGTGATACCACCAATTACCCTCAGGGTCTTGCCGAAAATCCCCCATGACTGGCGTCCAGTTGGATCTGCCAACGATATCAGAGACCCGTAGGTACATAGCGAAAAGCGTGGCGAGAATGAAGAGTGTCCTCTCGTGACGAGCAGGCTCAGCGGAAGCCATCAGCTCGGCGGTCTCCAAAACATAGTCCCATTGCAGAGGTGTTAGGGCTCTATGAGACCCTTCATCCTGCGGCGTGCCGGCGCTCATACCTTTTTTCTTGATCAATCGGAAAGGGTTACCAGGCACGGCCCCATCTTCGACCAGGTACTCGAAGAAGCGTGTACTGATCGAGTACACCTGGTTGATGGTGCCTTGAGACGCCTTGTACTGTGGCGGGGCTCCATTTTCAGAACCTTCATGCTCATGTTTCACGGCTTTGGAGGCCTTCAAGCTGAAAGGACGCCATTTTTCATTGGGCATCGTTGGCTCACCCCAGGTGGACTCCGAGTGGTCGCTGGTGACAAAACGGCCTCGAACGATGGGCCCGATCCAGTCTGCCGGCGGATGCCGGCAGAACTGAAGGTATTCCTCGGCGTCTTGGCGCTTGAGCTGATTGAAGGGTTTACGCTTGATGATCATGCCCCATAGGAGCAGCCGCTCTACATGCGTACGGTACGACGTAAAGGTCAGGCTGTTATCCGAGTACGCACGAAGAAAATTCCGGGCAAGCAGATAGCCTTTATGGGCTTCGACTGACGGTTCAAAGGACTCAATGTATGCCCGGACGCACGCCATACTCGGCTCGTACAGACTGAAGTCCTGATCAATGAAGATCTCATAAGATTCAAAGATCGGTCGTGGCTGGTTAGACATCTAGAGACTTACCGATCGGTTTAACGCTATTCGTAGACTTCCAGTATTGGGAGTAACTGGAAGTTAGAGGAGGGCGCTTCATGATTCCTCTCTCCCCGACGCTTAATGATTGACAATGCCAGATGGTAGCCCCACACATGGCATTGCGCAACAGCGAGTTCGAAGTATCACCGACAGTCAGATTACTCTTGACTAGAGTAGTATTTAGCACTAAGCAACTACTTGTGATCGAATTAACCTAATATTGTAACTGCACTTCATTTAATTATTAGCGATTAATTTAGATATTGGGCTTGAGGTGATTTTCTGCCGAACCGCTGGGGCTAGGCGCCGCCAGATGGCCAATCAGCTGCATCCGCTTCCCACCAGCCCGGCATTTTCCCTGAACACTCACGAGCAATCCAAAGCCCCTTGGATTTGTGGCTTGGCTGGGCAGCTAATTTGTTACTGTTTGATCTGGCGGTGTCAACTCGGTGTGAAATCACACGATGCTCTCATCTGTGTTTCTCTCATTAAAATGAAGAAATGACACCCACCTTTAGAGCGTTTCTCCGATTTAATGAAAAACTCTACGTTTCTCCTAATTAATGGAAACCTTACTTTTCTCCAGATTTGTGAAAACAAGCTGATGCAGAGCCCGTTATTACTGGGTCAAGCCACCGCGAATAGTGGCAGTCGATGACGTTTCTCCTGATTTCTGCAAGCCCTTGTTCAGCGTTTCTCCTGATTCCTGCAAAGACGTATTACGTATCTCCGGACGTCTGCCAAGCCTTCGGTGAGCCTGGAGGCTAAGCTTTTTGGGTTCGCGTGACGCGAAGCAATTGCCCTGAGACCACGAAATACTTGGCTTACGGGCCCCGGGAGTCCAGATCGAGTACCGGGTGAGAGCTCGGCAGAGTGGCCAATCAGGAACACGACGTTTCTCCTCATTTCTGCAAACGGAGGCGTTTCTCCTGATTTCTGAAAAAAATGGCTGGAGGCCTTGTATTCTCTGGGTTAGAGGGCTTTCCTGAAGTAGTTGTCGCGCCTGAGGCTTATCGTAATTTCTGCACAATGGTCGGTATAGCTAGGTACCAGCCTATCTGCACCATAAAACCCTGCCAAAAGCCTTTAGATTCAAGGGCTCTGGCGCATTTAAGCGCCATTTTCAGTGTCTCCTAATTTTTGCAAAATCGACGACCAGTGCAAAGTCTACAGAGGAGCTGGATGCGTTGATTGGCGCGGCCTCCAGGGCAGCGAAGGGCGAAATTCTCCTAAATTCGTGAACGCATCAGGACGGTTGAAGTGGTTTTGTCGAATCAGTGGTTTAGGTGGCTTATGAACATCTGTGACATAGCACCTCGTTTAACATAATATACATTATGCGTAGTCATCTATAGCAGCTCACGGGCAGTGCCAGGACAGATTTCAAGCCTGGCACCACCCGTTTTCAGCCTTACACCGTTACTTGCCGTGCAACGCTTCACTCACCGCATTCACAAACAACGCCTGCTCGTCATACAGCGAACTCGGTGTCTCTGCGTTCTGCCACGTCGACCATTGCACCATCACCAGTTTCTCCGCCGGGTTGATTGCAATGGTCTGGCCGTAAATCCCAAGCGCCCAGAACGTTTGTTCGCTGGTGGCGGTTTTCTTGGGTTCGGCATTGGCATCAGGCGCCGGCGCCGAGTACCACCATTGATAGCCGTACTGTCCGTTCGGTGCCGATGGCGTGACCGAACCTTTGGCGGTGGTCCAGTGTGTCGAGCGTGCAATCCAGTCATCCGGCAGGATCTTCTCGCCGGACGGCAACTGACCGCCGCTGAGCACGAACTGGCCAAAGCGGCCCCAGTCACGCAACGCTGCGTTGAAGCCGTGGCCGCCCATGTCGACTTTGTCTTTGACCAAGGCATGCCAGACGCCATCCTGTTGCATGCCGTAACGGCTCCAGATGCGGCTTTCGAGGTATTTGGCCAGGGTCATGCCGGTGGCGTTTTCCAGCACGCGGCCCACCAGCCACGCGCCGCCGGTGTTGTAGGACCAGACTTCGCCCGGTTTGACCCCGGGTTTGCGTTTCACCGATTTGACCAGGTTGAGCACGCAGTCGTACGGCGCAGGCTTGGCTTCGCACTGGGTCATGTGGGAGAAATCGGAGTCTGCTGACGCGTAGTTTTCATCCCAGACCACGCCCGAGGTGTGCTGCAGCAATTGGTGCAAGGTCACCTCTTGCCAGGCCGTGCCTTTGAGTTCCGGGATGTACCGGGTGATCTTGTCGTCTACCGAGTTGATCTTGCCTTCTTTTATCGCCACGCCCACTAGCACGCTGACCACCGATTTGGCCACTGAACGCGAGGTCCACAGGGTGTTTTCGCTGTTGCCCTTGCCGTAGTACTCGTAGGCAATCTTGCCGTCCTTGAGGATCAACAGGCCGGTGACGCTCTGGTTGGCGATGTAGTTATCGATGCTGAAGTGCTTGCCGTTCATTGCATAGTCAATGGCTGGCAATGGGCTGCTGGCCGGCATTAATGGCGATGGTTTGGCGCCCTGGGTGCTGAATACATCGCCTTCGTACAGGCGGTAGGTATTACGAAAACCCACTACCCGTGTGGCCTGGTCCCAGGTCAGCATGTTGTGCGGGTCGGGCAGCGTTTTATCAAAGGGTTGCGGGCAAACGCTGAGCCCTGGAACGCCACAGTGTGCGCCTTGGTCGCTAGCCAGGCTGATACCGCTATGGATCAAGCCCAGTGCGGCAATGCTCAATGCCAACAGCGAAAAAACCTGGGTGGATTGTTTTTTTATTGTTCTGCGTAACATCGGTACTTCCTCGACATCCAGTGAAATTGCGTCAGTCGATTTCGAGCTTATCAACTTGCCGGGGCGGGAAAAGAACAATAAAGTCCGGGTCGATATTACAAAAACTAACAACAGTGAACGCCATGCCCAGCGACCGTCTGCCTCCGCTCAATGCCATTCGTGCCTTCGAGGCGGCTGCGCGCCTGGGCAGTTACGTAGCCGCTTCGCGGGCGCTGCACGTGACCCAGCCGGCCATTGGCCGCCACGTGAAAAACCTTGAGGACTGGCTGGGCGTGCAACTGCTCGAGCGTACGCCCCGCGGCGTTACTCTGACCGCGGCCGGGCTTGAGTTTCACCGGGCCGCGACCCAGGCCCTGAAGATTCTGGCCGATGCCGGCTCGCGGGTTGCAAGTCGCCAGCAGGAGCGCTGGCTGCGTATTCTGTGCGTGCCGGCGTTCGCTTCGCGTTGGTTGACGCCGCATGTCGGTGCAGTGCGCAGCCTGCGCCCGGGCCTGAAGCTGGCCATTGAACCCAATGCCTCGTTCACGTCAGTGGATGCCCGTCAGGCTGACCTGGGTATCGGTTTTGGCCTGCCGGGCGAGCATTCAGGGGTGCTTCTGAGGATGATCAAACCGCCGGTTTTCCCGGTCTGTTCGCCGACGTACCTGGCAAAATTGCCGAATAAAGCCCTGCAGGTGCAGGACTTGCCGAACTGCGAGCTGATTCACGTCGACGACGGCACCTGGTGGAACAGCTGGTTTGCGGCGCAACAGTTACCGCTCAAGGTCAGGTCGAATACCTCGCACATGAGCAACGACATTGCCTTGAACCTGGCCCGGCGTGGGCACGGGATTGCCCTGGCCACCGAAGTGCTGGTCAAACATGAACTGGCAGACGGCTCGCTGGTGCGCTGTACCGATGCGCAAGTTGCACTTGAAAGCTATCAAGTGCTGACACCGCAACAGCCGCTGTCGGAAGATGCCGCATGGTTTATCGAATGGTTGAGCCAGGCGTTGCGCGAGGAGTTTCCCCACGCGGCCATTGAACAAAGGTGAACCTGGAAGTACGCTACTGCCCTGCTCTTTTTTATAGCCTTAAAATATAACTCAACTAAATAACTATTTAGTTGAGTTATATATTCACGCCTCAGGCAAACAGCTTGAGTACGTCTTCCTGCCACTCATGCCCCTGCAGCGACCAGCCCTTCCCCACAGACGGCGGAAAGCCGGAATGGCAGTAACCCTGCTTGCCGGTAAAATCAAACACGGCATGGGGATACTCATTGATCAGCAGCACCGCCTTGCTGTGGTCCATGGACCAGCCGATCTTCACTGTCGAGGGCTTCTCCCGGTCGGAGATATCCTCGACGTTATAGATATGCAGCGCATCCTGGATCGGGTTGTCACTGGCACTGCTGTCCAGGGCGTAGAAATAGGCGGTATTTTCATCGTCCTCGAAGACCACGACAAAAGGCCCCTCCTGCGCCGGTGCCTCGATGACGGTGGCGTGTCCTACGTTCAGCTGTTGCTCTGCTGCGAGATAAATGGGCATGCGGATATCCTTGTCACAACGATAGATAAAAAATTATATCAATATGCCATTAGCCCATTTGTGCTAATCGACCCCCCTCCTCCCTGGCGCTATATTCCCCGGCAACCCCCAGTGTTCCCCAACGCCGCGCCTATGCGGCGTGCGGGATCGTTGTGCCGGTAAAACAGAACAACACCAAGGAAGATGCACCATGAAATCAGCATTCAGCAAGATCACCCTGCTCAGCGCCCTGCTGGTCGCCGTCGCCGGTTGCCAGACCATGAAACCCAACGAAGACCGTCTCAAGTCCACCGCGCAGACCACCATCGGCGAGCCGGTGACGAAGATTTCCAACGTGCGCAGCGACCACAGCTCCACTTACTACATCGCCAGCACCGCATCGGGTGACTACAACTGCGAGCTGCCCAGCGGCGTCATGGTCGGTATCGCCTCGATGGGCATGGGCATGGGCGCGCAATGCTACAACAAGAACAGTGGCCGCCCGCAAAATCCGCTGCAACGCTACTGATTGCGCGCTAAACCGGCGCTGCCGAGGCTTCGCGCAATGCCCGCAGGGTAGCGCGTAGCTCGGCCGGGCGCACCGGTTTGGACAGGATCGCGATCTGGCGGTCGTGCAGGGCCGCCTGGATCTTCTCCACTTCGTGGCCGGTAAGAATCAGCGCCGGCACCGCCCTGCCCCGTTGCGCGCGTAACAGGTCAATGCACTCGATACCGGTGGCGTGGTTACCCAGGTCATAGTCGGCGACGATGATGTCGCAGTCGCTGGCGAGGTTTTTGCCGCTCAGTTCGGCCTGGACGTCACAGCCCCAGCGCTCGAGCAAGGCCTTGGTGGCCAACAGCACGTTGCGATCATCCTCCACCAGGCAGACTTTCAAACCGGTCAGCAGGCCGACCTGGCTCGGGTCTTCACGGTAGGCCTGGCGCTTGGGCGCGGAAATTTCGCGCAAACCTTCAAGGCTGACGGCCGTGCCATGGCCCACTCGCGAACGTATCGTCACCTGCATGCCCATCATCTGCCCCAGGCGCCGGACAATCGACAGGCCCAGGCCCACGCCCTCGATGTCCTTGTCGCGCAACTGGCGCACGCGGTAGAACTCTTCGAAAACCTTCGGCAGTTCCTGCGCCTCGATGCCGCTGCCCTGGTCGTAGATGACAATGGCCAGGCCCTCGCCACGCTTGCGCACGCCGATCAGCACCGGGCGCTGCGGCGCGTACTTGAAGCAGTTGGACAGCACGTTCTGGACCATGGTCGCCAACAGCGCCGGGTCAATCTGCACCCAGTGCGCGCAGGCCCGCAAGCGCAGCTCGACGCCTGCCCAGCGCGCCGCCTCGGCGTTCTGGCGCAGCAGGTCGTGAACAAACTCGCCCAGTTGCACAGGCTGCAGGCGCGGCTGCAGGCGGCCGTTGTCGAGGGTGTAGAGGTCGAGGATCGAGCGAAACAGCTGCGAGACGTTGAGCAACGAGCGGTCGATGTTGTCGACCAGCCGGCGTTCTTCATCGCCCAGGCGCGCTTCACGCAGGCAGGCAGTGAACAGGCCGATGGAATGAATGGGCTGGCGCAGGTCGTGGCTGGCCTGGGCCAGAAAGCGCGATTTTTCCAGGTTGGCGGCGGTGGCCTCCTCCGAAGCCTTGCGCGTACGTTCAAGCAACAGGTGCGCGTACATGGGGATGACCGTGCTGGTGATCATCAGCATCAGCACCATGAACGGTTGCGCCTGCCAGTACGGCGTCAGGCGGTAGACGCACAGCAGCGCCAGCAACGCCAGGGCGGTGGCGATCGCCAGGTAGCGCGAGCCGAAGCGCATGCCATTGCCCAGGTTGACCCAGACCATCACCGCGTACAGCGGCAACGCCGCCTCACCGCCCACCACCAGGCCGAAACAGGTACCGGTGTAGTCCTGGACCATGCTGAAAATGCGCCGCGCCGGGTACACCCCCGGCCAGCGCACGATAACCTGGCGTATAACCACCGACAGCAGCAGGAACAGGATGATGTAGATCACGATCGGCCGGTAGGTTTCAAAATGCTGCCCGGGCAGAAAGCCCAGCACACTGATATAAACCACGGCAATACAGGCGACAATGATGCGCAGGTTAGCCTGGTCGAGCTCGGAGTTTTTCTCGAACTTCATCGGAACATCCTTGTGCGACAGTCGTCATATCCAGCATGAACACCGGGGCGGTGCCCGTACCCGGTGGTAAAGTAGCACGTCCGAAAGGAACGCCAGGCCCAGGGAGGCACTCACCATGGCATGCCGGATCATCATAGCCGACGACCATCCGCTGTTTCGCGAAGCGATGCTGCGTACGGTCCAGCGCCTGCTGCCCGATGCCCGGAGCGAAGAGGCCGGTGATTTCGACACGGTGCTGAAGCTGGTCGCCAACGGCCCGGAACCGGACACCCTGATCCTCGACTTGCGCTTCCCGGGGCTGACCTGCATCAGCCAGCTGGTCGAGCTGCGTCAGCAATTACGGCGCACCACCTTGATCGTGGTATCGATGGTCGATGACGAGGAACTGATCGGCGAGGTCATGGCCGCCGGCATTGACGGCTTCATCGGCAAGAACATCGCCCCGGACGAGATCGGCCAGGCGATCCTGGCCATCCGTGAAGGTGAAGTGCTGGTGCGTTTTGCCCCCTCCGGGCTCCTGCCGCTGGACAGCAGCGCCGTCGCCACAACCCTGACCGCACGCCAGCAAGAGGTGTTGCGCCTGATCGCCCAGGGCAAGACCAATAAGGAAATCGCCCGCGCGCTGGACATCTCGCCGTTTACCGTGCGCATTCATGTGTCGTCGTTGTTGCGCACCCTCAATGTGCCGTCGCGGGCGGCGGCTGCGGTGAAGTACTCCGGGGTTGCCTGAGGCCCGCGATTCCCCCCGACCAAGTGATCTTGAATTGCCACTTCGCTCTGCTAGCGTTAGCAGCGCAGCCACCCGGCTGCACGCTGCACAAGGACGATAGACCCTCTGCCAACAATGATTGGAGGCAACAATGAGCGCAGTCACCAGTTCGACCAACTTCGGTCACGGCTACCCTACCCCCGGTCCGCAAACACCCAACGCCCAGAAGGTGCTGGACCACGTGTTCTTTCTCTCCGAGTCGGCCTGGAAGCAGGTCCGCGAAGAAGAACAGTTCGATTTCATCATCATCGGCACCGGTTTCTGTTCCCTGGCCTTCGCCGAACGCATCCTCGAAAGCCAGCCCAAGGCGCGGATCCTGATGGTCGAGCGCGGGCCGTTCTTCCTCCCCGAGCACTTCCAGAACCTGCCGATCCCTTACCAGAAAACCCTTGGCGGTTTCTCCGAAACCTTCCCCTGGACCCTCTCGGCGCGTACCGCCAGCCAGCCACCGGGCAACATCGGCTGGCAGCACGGCATGGTGCCGTTCTTCGGTGGCCGCAGCATCATGTGGAGCGCCTGGTGCCCTCGGCCGACCAAGGAGGAAATGGCCTACTGGCCCGAGCAGACTATCGCCGCCGCCGAGGCCCGCTTCGAGTCGGCCGAAAAGCTGCTCAACGTCATCCCGGCCGACAAGATCGACACCCAGCTCGACCCGCAGGTGCGCGCCCATGTCACCGAGCAACGCCCGGTCTACGGCACCCTGCAGCTTGAGCTGCAAAACATGCTCGAGCACAACATCGGCAAGATCGACTCGGCCACCCGCTGGTTGTCGGCGCCCCTGGCCGCCGCGGCCGATCGCGCCGGTGGCGTGGACTTTGCCAAGTTCTCGACCCCGGCGGCAATCATGGAGCTGGCCGGCAAACAGGCCGACCGCGCCGCTGCCGGTACTGGCAGCCCGCTGCGGATCATCACCGAGTGCATCGTCGAGCGCATCCACCAGCAGGACGGCGCGGCCACGGCGCTACAAACCTCGCGCGGGGTGATCAACATCGGCAACGCCAAGCTGATCCTGGCCATGGGCACCCTGCCGCCGGCGACCTTGCTGATGAACTCGTTCCCGCAAATCAAACGTGCCGGCGATCGCTTCACCGCCCACTTCATCACCTCGGTGGTGGCGCGGGTGCCGCGCAAGGACTACCCGTTCGCCGACAAGCTGGCCGAGCTTGAGCTCGCGGCCATTTACCTGGCCGGCAAGAACAAGCAGAGCGGCATGCAGTACCACGTGCAGTTGTCGGTGCTGTCAGACCGCGAGCCTGCAAAGAACGCGCAGAAAGCCGCGCGTTATATGCCGGACGTGGTCGCCACGGCGTCGATGGCGCAACTGGAATCGTCGAAGGACCATCTGGTGTTCGTTTGCGCCGTGCTTGGCGAGATCGACTTCCGAAACCCCGACAACCACTTCCACCTCAACGACCAGGCCGACCCGACCACCAACGTCAACCTGCAGGTGCTGGCCAGCAAAACCGACCAGCAAACCTGGGACACCATGGACGAAGGCACTTTCCAGATGATGGAGCGGGTGTTCGCCCCCGAAGGCAAGGTCGAGTACTGGCACGGTGACCCGAACCTGGGCCACTGGACCGGCGAACGGCCAAGCATCCCTGAACGGCGGGTGGCCGGGCTGGTGCACGAGGGCTCGACCCTGTGGATCGGCGACAAGGACGAAGGCGTGGTTGGCCTGGACTACCGTCCCCATGGCGTGGAGAACGTCTACGTCACCGGCGGTGCGCTGTGGCCGGCCAGTGGTTCGTGGAACCCGACCATGACCATGGTTGCCCTGGCCCAGGACCTGGCCGACCAGCAACTGGACAGCGTCAACACCCCCACCCCGCCCACCTCGGACCTCACTGAAGTCTGACAGGTAGCAGCGGGCTTGCCCCGCGATGAGGCCGGTCAAGCCCATCGCGGCGCAAGTCGAATGCCCACTTGCTTTACTCAGACGCCACAATGGCTCTGGCGAATCAGCTTCTTGTTGATCTTGCCGACGCTGGTCTTGGGAATTTCGCTGACAAAGCGCACCAGGCGCGGAATCGCCCATTTGTTCAGGCGCCCGCTGTCGACAAATGGCTGCAGGTGCCGGGCCAGCGCCGGCTGATCCAGCTCGACGCCGGCAACGCAGACCACCAGGGCCAGCGGCTGCTCGCCCCACTGCGCATCCGCCACCCCCACCACCGCCACCGAATCGACCCCGCTGTGCTGGCTGATCAGGCTTTCCAGCTCCACCGAGCTGATCCACTCACCGCCGGTCTTGATCACGTCCTTGATCCGGTCGCGAATCTGCACCGCGCCGCGCTCATCGATGCAGGCCATGTCGCCGGTGTGCAGCCAGCCGCCGGCCCACAGTGCGGCGCCCTGCTCCGGCTCCTTGAGGTAACCCTGGGTCAGCCATGGCGCGCGCACGACGATTTCACCGAGGCTTGCGCCGTCGTGGGCCACGTCTTTGCCCTGTTCGTCGACGATGCGCAGGTCCACCAGCGGGATCGGCACCCCGGCGTTGATCCGCAACGGCAGTTGCGCCTGCATCGGCAACGCCAGGTCAGCGGCGCCAAGGCTGGTCACGCACAGCAGCGGGCAGGTCTCGGACATGCCATAGCCGCAGTGCACGCGAATGCCCCTGGCGCTGGCCCGCGCGGCCAGGCCCTGGGTTAGCGCGCTGCCGCCGAGCAGCATCTTCCAGCCGCTAAAGTCGGTGCGCTGGCCTTCGTCGCAATCGAGCATCATCTGCAACAGGGTCGGCACGCAGTGCGAGAAGCTCACCTGCTCTTCGCGCATCAGCCGCACCAGTTGGTTGGGCTCGTAGCGGCCGGGGTACACCTGCTTGATGCCCAGGGCCGTGGCCACGTAGGGCACGCCCCAGGCATGCACATGGAACATCGGCGTGATCGGCATGTACACATCGCCCGAACGCAACAGCGGCTCACCGCCGCAGGCGGCGAAGGTGCCGAGTTCGTTGAGGGTGTGCAGCACCAGTTGCCGATGGCTAAAGTACACCCCCTTGGGGTTGCCGGTGGTGCCGGTGGTGTAGAACAGCGTGGCCACCGAGTTCTCGTCGAAATCGGCAAAGTCGAAGTGGCTGTCGGCACCGGCCAGCAGCGCTTCGTACTCGCCCAGCAGCGGCAGTTCCGTGTGCACTTCAGCGCCGTCACTCAGGCGCAGGTAACCCTTGACCGTCGGTAATTGCTCGCGCAACTGGGTCATCAGCGGCATGAAGTCGTCATGCACCAGCACCAGGTGATCCTCGGCGTGGTTCATGGTGTAGCGCACCAGCTCGGGCGACAGCCGTACGTTGACGGTGTGCAGCACGGCGCCGAGCATCGGCACGGCAAAAAAGCACTCCAGCGCGCGGTGGCTGTCCCAGTCGAGCAAGGCCACGGTGTCGCCAGGCTTGACCCCGGCAGCGCTCAGCACATTGGCCAGGCGCTGGATGCGTTCAAGCAAGGTGCTGTAGCTGTAGCGCAGCTTGTCGGCGTAGACGATCTCCTGGCCGGGCTGGTAGCGCACGCCCGACAACAGCAGGCGCTTGATCAGCAACGGGTAGCTGTAGGCGCCGGGCGCAGGTTCGATGATGCGGGTGCGGGTCATGGGCGTGTCCTTCACAGTTGCTCGGCCTTGAGCAGGAACAGGCTGTGGCTGCCGGCCTTGACACTGGCGCTGAGCGAATCGATGCGCGGCAGCAGGCGGGCGAAATAGAAGCGTGCGGTGCCCAGTTTGCTCTGGTAGAAGGCGCCGTGGTGCTGCAGGGCGACATCGGCCATGCGCGTCCACAAATAGGCATACAGGGTGTAGCCGAACACCTGCAGGTACTCCACCGCCGCCGCGCCGATTTCCTCGGGGTTGCCCTGGGCGCGGTCGAGCACCCAGGCGGTGAGGTCGTCGAGATTGGCCAGCGCCAGCAACAGCGGGGTCTTGAACTCGGCGCGTGAGGCCGCCAGAGTCTGGGCGTAAGCCTTGATCTCCTGGGCCAGTGCCGCGTAGCTGCGGCCACCGTCGGCGACCAGCTTGCGCCCGAGCAGGTCCAGGGCCTGGATGCCGTTGGTGCCTTCGTAGATCTGGGTGATGCGGCAATCGCGAATCAGCTGTTCCTGGCCCCATTCGCGAATATAACCATGGCCGCCGAACACCTGCTGGCCGTGCACGGTGGTTTCCAGGCCCATGTCGGTCAAGAACGCCTTGGCCACCGGCGTCAGCAGCGCTACCCGCGCTTGCGCCTGGCTGCGCTCATCGGCATTTTCGCTGTACTTGGCCAGGTCCAGCTGCAGCGCCACATAGGTGGAGAACGCCCGCCCGCCTTCGTTCAACGCCTTCATGGTCAACAGCATGCGCCGCACATCGGCGTGCTCGATAATCGGGTCGGCCGCCTGCTGCGCGTTTACCGGGCCAGTGGCAGCGCGGCTTTGCAAGCGTTCGAGGGCGTAGGCCACGGCGTTCTGGTACGAGCGCTCGCCCAGCGCCAGGCCCTGGATACCGACGCCCAGGCGCTCGTAGTTCATCATGGTGAACATGGCATTCAGGCCCTTGTTGGCCTCGCCCACCAGGTAGCCGACGGCGCCGTCGAAGTTCATCACGCAGGTGGCCGAGGCCTTGATGCCCATCTTGTGTTCGATCGAGCCACAGCTCACCGCGTTGGCCTCGCCCAGTGCGCCGTCCTCCTCCACCAGCAGCTTGGGCACCAGGAACAGCGAGATGCCCTTGGCGCCAACCGGTGCGTCCGGCAGTTTGGCCAGCACCAGGTGAATGATGTTCTCGGTCAGGTCCTGTTCGCCGCCGGTGATGAAGATCTTCGTGCCCGTGACCCGGTAGCTGCCATCAGCCCGGGGTTCGGCTCGGGTACGGATCAGGCCCAGGTCGGTACCGGCATGGGGTTCGGTCAGGCACATCGACCCCGACCAGCGCCCTTCGTACATGGGCGGCAGGTAGCGCGCCTTGAGCGCCTCGCTGGCGTGGTTGAGCAGCGACAGGCAGGCGCCGGCGGTCAGCATCGGGTACAGGGCGAACGACAGGTTGGCGGCGTTGAGCATCTCCTCGACCTGGGCGGCAATCACCTTGGGCATGCCCATGCCGCCATATTCACAAGCCCCGCCAACGCCGACCCAGCCGTCGTCGGCATAGTTGCGATAAGCCTGGGCAAAACCATCCGGGGTGCTCACCCGGCCCTCATGCCACTGGCAACCCTGCTCGTCGCCACTGCGGTTGAGCGGTGCCACCTGCCGGGCGATGAGCTTGCCGGCCTGCTCGAGGATGGCCCGCGCGGTGTCGGCATCGACCTGCTCGGCCAGGGCCGGAATGCGCGCCCACTGGCCAGGAATGTCGAACACTTCGTTGAACAGAAAATCCATGTCACGCAACGGCGGTAGGTAATCAGACATGCGATGAACACTCGGCTTTTTGGCTGTTAAGGTTCAGCCCCTCGACACTGCCGGGGCTGGGTGAAGGCGCCCGCGCCTGGCTGGCGGGCAAGAGGAAGTGCGACAGCGCCGGGATCAGCACCAGCGCACCGAGCATGTTCCAGAGGAACATGAAGGTCAGCAGGATGCCCATGTCGGCCTGGAACTTGATCGGCGACCAGGCCCAGCCAACCACGCCGGCGGCCAGGGTGATGCCGACCAGGCCGACCACCCGCCCGGTAAAGGCCACGGCGTTCTTGTAGGATTGCGCCAGCGACAGGCCCTGGCGCTGGTAATGCAGCTGCACGCTGAGCAGGTACAGCGCGTAATCGACGCCAATGCCCACGCCCAGGGCGATTACCGGCAAGGTGGCGACCTTGACGCCGATGCCCATCATCACCATCAGCGCCTCGCAGAGTATCGAGGTGAGCATCAGCGGCAGTACCGCCACCAGGGTTGCGCGCCAGCTGCGAAAGGTGATCAGGCAGAACAGCGTCACCGCCAGGTACACCAGCAACAGCATGCTGCGGTTGGCCTCGCGCACCACGATGTTGGTCGCCGCCTCGATCCCGGCGCTGCCGGCCGCCAGCAGGAACTGGCGGTCCTCGCTGCTGTTGGCCTGGGCAAAGCGCTCGGCAATCGCCACCACCTGGTCGAGGGTGTCGGCCTTGTGGTCCTTGAGGTAGGCGATCACCGGCATCAGCGAGCAGTCGTTGTTGAACAGCTCCGGGGCGTTCACCGAGGCCTGCTGGGCGGCGTAGTTGAGCACGTCCTGGTTGCGCTGGATGCTGCTCAGCTTGGGGTTGCCCTCGTAGGTGCCGGCGGTTATCTGGCGTACCGCGTTGGTCAGCGACAAGGTGGTCTGCACCTGCGGGTTCTGTTGCAGCGCCCAGGCCAGGCGGTCGGCGAGCACCAGGGTCTGGTAGCGCAGACAGCCTTCCGGGGCGGTCTTGATCATTACCGCAAAGGTGTCGCTGGACAGCGCGTAATGGCCGGTGATGTAGGCGTTGTCGCGGTTGTAGCGCGAGTCGGCGTGCAGCTCCGGTGCGCCGCTGTCGAGGTCGCCGATTTTCAGTTGCAGGCTCAGCCAGAAACCGCCGGCACCAAGCAAAGCGGCCACCAGCACGGCGCCGGTTGCCCACTTGCGTTCGGTGAAGCGATCGAGCAGGTCCCAGAGTTTGCCAAAGCCGCGATGCTCGGCGGCGCGCAGGTCGATACGCAAGGCCCGTTCAGCGGCCTTGCGCCCGACGCCGACATACGACAACGCCACCGGCATCAGCAGCAGCGAGGTGAAGATCAGCACCGCCACGCCAATGCTGGCGGTAATCGCCAGGTCCTTGATTACCGGGATGTCGATCAGCATCAGTACGGCAAAGCCCACCGCATCGGCCAGTAAGGCGGTGACCCCGGCGACGAACAAGCGCCGGAAGGTGTAGCGCGCAGCGATCTGGCGGTGGGTGCCGCGGCCGATGTCCTGCATGATGCCGTTCATCTTCTGCGCCGCATGGGACACGCCGATGGCGAAGATCAAAAACGGCACCAGGATCGAATACGGATCGATGGCATACCCCAGCCAGGCGACGATCCCCAGTTGCCAGACCACCGCCGTCAACGAGCACAGCACCACCAGCAAGGTGCTGCGCACGCAGCGGGTATAGAGGTAGATGATCAGCAGCGTGGTCAGCACTGCCAGGGCGAAGAACAGCATCACCTGCAGCAGCCCGTCGATCAGGTCGCCCATCAGCTTGGCAAAGCCGATCACATGCAGTTTGTAGACGCCGCCCGCTTCGTAGTGCTGGCGCAACTGCTCAAGTTTTTGCGAAAAGCCGTGGTAGTCGATGCCGGCGCCGGTCGCCGAGGCCTGGTCGAGCAGCGGCACGATGAGCATGCTTGAGGTGAAGTCGCGAGCGACCAGGCTGCCGACAATATTGGCCCGTTCGATGTTCTGGCGCAGTTGCTGGATATCGGCGGCCGAGCCCTGGTAGGCATCGGGCATCACCGGGCCGCCCTGGAAGCCCTCTTCGGTGACTTCGGTCCAGCGCACCGCCGGGCTCCACAGCGACTTCATCCAGGCGCGGTCGACACCTTGGCTGAGGAACAGCTCGTCGTTGATCTGGCGCAGGGTCTGCAGGTAGGCCGGGTCGAAGATATCGCCACGGGTGTTCTCTACCACCACCCGCAGGGAATTGCCCAGGCCGCGCAGCGCCTGGCGGTTGTCCAGGTAGTTGCGGATGTAGGGATGACTCTGCGGGATCATCTTCTCGAAGCTGGGCCGCAGCTCCAGGCGTGTCATGGCCATGCTGCCGAGCACCAGGGTAACCAGCAGCATGCACAGCATGAACGCCAGCCGGTGGTTGAACACCAGGCGTTCGAGGCGATTGCCGGAGCGTGCATCGAAGTCGCCGAGGTTGCGGATCACCGGCAAGGTGTCTTGTTGGATGTCGGCCATCAGGGTTTTCTCTTGTTATGGCTGCTGCGGTTGGTCGGGGGCCAGGGTGCGGATGCCGCGCTCACCGACCAGCACCAGCGCGGCGCCGCTATCAAAGGCTGCGCCGCTGACCGGCGCGCGCTGGGTTTGCGCCAGCGGGCTGAAGCTTGCGCCGTCATCGTTACTGACCAGCAGATCGCCGGCCTGGCTGGCCAGCCAGAACCGCCCGCGGGCGTCGAGGCTGGCGGCGGTGATGCTGGTGTTCAGGTCGGTCTTGATCACTTGCCAGCCGGCACCGCCATCGGTGCTGCGCAGTACGTGGCCGCGCAACCCGTAGGCCAGCAGCGCCCCAGGTTTGCCAATGACGCCAAAATAACTGCCGGCATAGGGGGTGCTCAGGCGCTCGAAATGGTCGCCCGCAGCGCTCAGCTTGAGCAGCAGGCCCTGCTCGCCGCTGATGTACAGCGCGCCGTCGACGCTGGCCAGGCCGGTCAGGTGCAAGCCTTGCGGGTTGTCGCTGCGTTCCAGCCACGGCGTCCAGTGCTGGCCGCCGTCAACGGTGTGCAGCAGCAGGTTGAACACGCCCACCGCAAAACCATGCAGCGGGTCGCTGAACCAGACATCCAGCAACGGCTTGTCGGCGCCCTCCGCGACCAGGCGCTCACCCTCGCCCACCCAGCGTGCCCATTGATCGCCGCCCGCTTGCGCCCGTGCCTGGTAATAAGCCAGCACCTGCTCGCCGAGCACCCGCCCGTCCAGCTGTTTTTCCCAGCGCTGGCCGCCATCGCGGCTGTGCAATATCACCCCGTCGTTGCCCACCGCCCAGCCCAGCTGCGCGGTGGCGAAGCTCACCGCATTGAGGTCGGCGCTGACCGGCACCTGCGCCTGTTGCCAGTGGCTGCCCTGGTCATCCGAGTAGAGGATGTGCCCCCGTGGCCCCACCGCCACCAGGCGCGTGCCGGCGACGCTGACATCGCGCAAGGCACTGGTGACGGCCAGGGCGCTGGGCTGCGCCGGCAGGTCGAGCACGTCGACGTAAGGCTCGGCCCGGGCCGCGCCCTGCAGCGCGGCCCAGGCCAGCAGCATCACACTGCAGCGTTTAATAAAAGCCATCCCTGATCCTCCTCGGTGCGTGCTCGACAGGCTCAGCGAATGCCGGCCCCGGCCAGGGACTCGGGCGACCACTGGGTGCGCGACAGCGGCTCGATGTAGCGAATGCCGCCGTAGGCCCCGACCACGCCATTGAGGTTGTAGGTGCCGCCGATCAGGTCGTAGATCATGAACGGCGTGGCATCCGGGGTCTGTTTGTCGTAGCTCTGGCTGAGGAAGGCGAAGCTGCCGCGGTACAGCTGGCCACGGGCGTCATACTGGTCTGAGGCCAGGGCGATCCAGCTGTCCTCGTCGAGGTAGAAGCGGCGCTTGTGGTAGATGTGCCGGGCGCCGTCCTTGAGTTTGCCTTCGACCACCCAGACCCGGTGCTTTTCCCAGCGCACGAATTGCGGCGCGAGGTGGTTGGCGGTGGTCAGTTGCTTGACGTCGGTGTTGTAGGTCAGCCGATAGGTGTTGTACGGCACGTACATCTCCTGCTTGCCGACCAGGGTCCAGTCGTAGCGGTCGAGGGCGCCGTTGAAGACGAACACGTCATCGTAGGTGCCCGAACCCGAGGTGCCCGGGTTGGGCGTGTCGTAGGCCAGGTTCGGCGCCAGCTTGACCCGGCGCTGGCCCGGCAGGTACTGCCAGGCGCTGCGTGGTTGCACCAGCGGGTTGGCGGCATCGCGCAGCATCATCGCTTCACCGGCGCGGCGGGCCGGCGCGGTGTAGGTGAGTTTCATCTGGTAGTAGGTGTCCTTGGCGCCGATCGGCTTGCTCATGTCCTCGTAGATCGGGTAGCTGATGTTGGCCTGGCCGGTGGTGCTCAGGGTGGCGTTGCCGGCGGCATCGACGTTCCACGAGTCGTACTTGGCGGTCATGCTCACGCCCTGGTAGCGCAACAGGAAGTTCCACATGGCCTCGGCACCGCTCTGCGGAATCGGGAAGGGAATGCCCGGCAGCACATTGTCGACCGCGCTACCGCCCTCCTGGCTGCGCGCACCTACGGCGTTCTTCAGGGTGTTGTCGAGCACCGGCTGCGGCAGCGCCACGGTGCGATGAGTGGGATAGACATCGACGCGAAAACTGGGGAAGCGCTTGAGCAGTTCCTGGGTGGTGGCGGTCAGTTGAGCCTTGTACTGTTCGGCATTCTTGCCATCGATGACCAGCAGCGGTTGCTCGGCG
This sequence comes from Pseudomonas sp. B21-009, assembly GCF_024749345.1. Taxonomy (NCBI): domain Bacteria; kingdom Pseudomonadati; phylum Pseudomonadota; class Gammaproteobacteria; order Pseudomonadales; family Pseudomonadaceae; genus Pseudomonas; species Pseudomonas sp. B21-009. Next base: position 2,884,605 of record NZ_CP087199.1, read on the forward strand.
GCGAACGGGTCCGGGCGCATACTCGCACCGCTCTGGTATGCCGCTGGCGGGGTCAGCAGGCCGCCCTGGTAGGCGGGAATCGAGCCGTCGGCGTTGGCGGCCTTTTCTGCGCCTATCGGCGTCAGGCTGGTGCCCAGGCGCGCGGCCTGGTCGTTGGAGACGGCGGCATGGGCCGGGTTCAGGGCAGCCAGCGACAGGCACGTGGCCAACAGGGTGTGCACGTAGTTCATGTTGTTGTTTTCCTGTGTGACTCAGAAGGTGGTTTTCAGGGTCAGGTACAGCGCGCCACGGTCCTCGGTGGTGGCGGCGCCGCCAGAGAACGCGGCGTAACCGCCGCCGTAGCAGGTGTAGTCCTGCTCGCCGTCCAGGGCGTTGGGGGTGCTGCCGTCGGTCTGGCCGTTGTTGCAGGACTGGGTCTTGCCGAAGCCATCGACGTACTTGAGGTCGACGAAGTACTGGTTGTAGATCGCCGCGCTCAGGCCCACGGCGTAGTTGCCGGTGTTCTCGGCGCCGCCGCCCTGCACCGGCGATACGCCGTCCAGGCCGACGTTGATCGACAGCGGCATGCTCAGGTCCATGCCCGGCAACACCTGGTACCAGGTCGGGGTGAAGTTGACCGCGATGCCCCAGTTGTCGCGGGTTGGCTGGTCGATGCCGCGGTAGCTGCTTTTACCCTTGTACAAGGCCGCGTTGTGGTTATCGAGCTTGAGCAGGTTGCTGTAGAACAGCTCGCCGAGCAGGGTCGCCGAGTCGAACAGCGGCGTATCGGCAATGGTCATCAGGCCGTTGAGGGTCCAGTGCAGGGTGTCGCCGGTGGCGCTCATGCTGTCGCCGTCGGACGGCGCTTCATAGACCACGCCACTGCTGGGCAAACGCGCCGGCAGCAGGCCGAAGCCGCCACCCAGGCCGGCCTGGCCCGGCGCACTGAGGATTGCTGGAATGCTCGCCAGGGGCATGTTGTGGCGGATGTTCAGGTCGCTGCCGACGCTGATACCGCCGACATCCTTGGACAGGCTCAGGCCGTAGATGTCGATGTTGTCGGCGTAGGCGAACTGGTAGGTGGCGCTTTGCAGCGAGTTGTAGAGGTTGCCGACCGCGCCCTGGGCACTGCCCGGCGGGCTGCCGAACGGGCCGTTGGCGACGGTCAGGCCGCGGGCGTCGAGCCAGGCCTGGGGCAGGATCTCCGAAGTCTTGCGGTAATACACGCCCAGGGTGCCGCCCAGCCATTCGGGCGACCACTTGGCCATGACGCCCCAGTCGCCGCGTTTGTCCGGGGTCAGGTCGTGGCCGCGGCGGATGTTGGTCAGCGCACCGCGCACCGGGATCAGCCCGGGCGTGCCGGTGTGGCCGAGCAGAAAGCTCTGTGCGCCCTCGCCCACCAGGTCCGAACCGCCGTAGTAGGTGCCGGCTTCCGGCAGCCGCGCGGCGTCCCAGTCGAGGAAGTACTGCGCGCCGATGGTCAGCTCGGGGTTGACCAGCAACGCCGCCGACAGCTGGTTGCGCGGCACGAACAGCTCCTTGGCTTCGGTGCCGGGTGAGGCGGCCAGCTTGGCCAGGTCCAGGCCAGACTGGCCGTAGCTCAGCGAATGCACCGGGTTGAGCAGGGTTTCGCCCCAGAACAAATTGTGCTGGCCGAGCTTGGCGCTGATCTGCGAGGCCTCGCCCACTTCGCGACGCATGAACACGAAGGCATCCAGTACCTCACCGGACGGGCCGCTGTAGTAGCGCTGGGCATAGTTGCTCAGGTGCGGGCTGCCCAGCGGCACGCCGGTGCCGGGCAAGCCGTTGAGGCTGGGGTTGATGCCCGACTGGCCGCCGTTGCCGTTGACGAACGGGTTGGCGTTGGAGCCGGTGTTGTCGTAGGCCTTGTCGTACCAGCTGGCGGCGCTGACGCGAAAGCCCATGTTGCCCTGGTAGATCACGTCCAGCTCGCTGAGCAGGTCGATACGGTTGGTGACCGTGGTCCCGGCCTTGCGGAAGTTGTAGTCGCCGTCGTTGTTGTTGGGGGTTGCCAGCAGGCGCTTGTCAGCGCTTTCGGTGCGTACGCCGTAGTTGTACTTGACCGTATTATCCAGGCGCACGGCCCAGTCTTCACTGCCGGTATCGAGTTCGAACGCCTGGGCGCCTGGCAGCGCCAGCAAGCCGATGGCGCAGGCGAGCAGGCAGCGCTGTGGCTTCACAGCACGGTGAATGCGAGGGTTGGACATCGCGATGGCTCCACTTATTGTTATTGTTGTTATCGCCGCCCGTCGAATGCGGGCGTGGTTCAAGCGTCCGTGCGTTACTGCAGGTCCAGGGCCTGGACCAGTTGTTCGGCCCGTGGCCAGGGGCCAAAGCCTGCGGCCGGGTTGAGGTGGCCGACAGCGCCCAGTTCCAGCAACTGGCTGCCCCAGTTGCGGGCCATGGCCCTGACCGCGTCGAGACTGGCCAGGTGGTCGTCGCTGCTGGCGGCGACGATGCTCGGGAACGGCAACGGCGTCATCGGCAGCGGGCTCCAGCCATTGGCGCGCAGGGTTTGCGGGCTTGGGTAGTGCGCCGGCCAGCTGGCCGCAAGGTCCGGTGGCGCCGCCAGCAGCGCGCCCTTGATCGGCCGCTGGTAACGCGCCGCCCAGTGGGCAACCATCAGCACCCCGGCGCTGTGCGCCACCAGCAACACTTCGCCTTCAATCTGTTCAAGCGCACGCTGGATGGCGTCGACCCGGGCGTTGCAGTCCAGGCCATCGACCTGCAGCGGCGCCAGCGTATGGACCTTGGCCAGGCGTTCGGCCAGCCGGGTCTGCCAATGCTCGGGCACATGCTCGCGCAGGCCGGGGACGATCAGGACAGTAGCGGTGGTATGCAGTTTTTCCACGTCGGCACCTAGGCTCAGGACAGTCCGCTCGAAGGTAATCCCGAGCGCTTGCACAGCCACAGTAATCAGCCCTCCCCGCTGGCGCTTTACATTGCGCGTCAGCGACTTTTCATTTGATGACAGGGTTTGTGGCGTATGTCCGAGTGGCCTGGGGGTGCGGGTCATCGGGCTTTTTTCAGCCGCCGAAAACGGCTTCTCATTTGACGACACCCACGCTATAACGAATCACCCGCCATAGAAGCGGGGCGCCTGATGAATGCGTGGAAAACAATAAAATGACCGCCCTCGTACGTGCTGCAAGCCTGACCAACTACCTTGAGGTGTCCCGGCACCTGGGGCTCAACCCGCATGCCCTGCTGGCTCAGGTGGGCCTGAGCGCCAGCCTGCTCGACGACCCCAACCAGCGTATCGCGGTGTCCAGCGTGGTGACCCTGCTGGAGGAGTCGGCGCGGGTCAGTGGCTGCGAAACCTTCGGCCTGCGCATGGCCGAGCTGCGCCAGTTGTCGGATTTTGGCGAGATCAGCCTGCTGCTCAGCCACCAGCGCACCCTGCGCGACGCCCTGCAGGTGATCGTCCAGTACCGGCATTTGCTCAACGACGCCCTGGCCATTCATATCGAAGAAGCCGGCAAGACCGTGATCATTCGGGAAGAAGTGGTCACCGATCAGCCCCAGCGCGGGCGCCAGGCCACAGAGCTGGCGATTGGCGTGATGTTGCGCCTGTGCGCCGCCCTGCTTGGCGCCCACTGGCACCCGATCAGCGCCAACTTCACCCATGCGGCGCCGGCGGACCTGGCCATTCACCGGCGGATTTTTGGCTGCAAGCTGGTGTTTGGCAGCGAGTTCAACGGTATCGTCTGCCCGGCCGCCGACCTCGACACCGCCAACCCGCTGGCCAACCAGGCCATGGCGCGCCTGGCGCAGCGTTACCTGGACACCCTGCAGGCCAGTGGCAAGCTGTCGCTGGAACTGGAAATGCGCAAAACCATCTACCTGCTATTGCCCATGGGCCGGGCGACCATCGAGCAGGTGGCGCAAACCCAGGGCATGAACGTGCGCACCTTGCAGCGGCGCCTGGAGGAATGCGGGGTGACCTTCAGCGATTTGATCAACGGCGTGCGCCGCGACCTGGTGATCCGCTACCTGGAAAACCCCAGCTATACAATGGGGCGCATTGCCGACATGCTCGGCTACTCGATGCCCAGCTCCTTTACCCGCTGGTTCATCGCCCAGTTCGGCATGCCGCCGGCCAGTTGGCGGGCGCAGCATGAGCGCCGGCACAGTCAGCACTGACCGGACTGCGACCGCTGCGCGCTCGATCGCGGGTCTAGCCCGCTCCTACAGGTTCGGCGTACACAGATACATTGTGGGAGCATGCAGAACGGTTGGGGGCAACCGTCTACAACCCCCAGTGCATCAATGCCACTACCAGCAGCACCAGGAACACCGTCTCCCCGACCATCAACGCAATCGGCTTGAAGCCCACCGCCGCCAGCTCCTTTAACTGAGTCTTCATGCCCAGGGCGCTGATCGCCACCACCAGGCACCAGCGCGACAGGTCGTTGACCCCGCCCTGCACCGCCGCCGATACCCAGCCGGTGCTGTTGATGCACGCCAACAGGACAAAACCCACCGCAAACCACGGCAGTAACGGTGGCCGCTGCCCACCGGCATCACCGCCGGCGCGGCGGGTGATCATCGCCGCGCAGACAATCACCGGCAGCAACATGGCCACGCGCATCAGCTTGACCACCGTGGCAATGTCGCCGGTCTCGGTGGACATGCTGTACCCCGCGCCCACCACCTGCGCCACATCATGAATGGTCGCGCCAAGAAACACCCCGGCCTGTTGCGGCGACAGCTGCAGCCAGCTGGCAATCATCGGATAAAGGATCATCGCCAGGGTCGACAACGCCGACACGCCAATCACGGTAAACAGGGTGGCGCGCTCTTTTTGCGGGTGATGGGGCAAGGCCGCGGCCAGGGCCAGCGCCGCCGAGGCCCCGCAAATCGCCGTGGCACCACCGGTGAGCATGCCGAACAAGCGCTGAAAGCCCAGGGCCCGTGCCGCCACCACCGAGACCAGGATGGTCACCACCACCAAAATCACCACCAGCGCTACCGGCCTCCAGCCAAGGCTGGCGATCTGGCCCAGGGTAATGCGCATGCCCAGCAGCGCCACGCCCAGGCGCAATACCGTGCGTGCGGTGAATTCGATCCCGGCTTTGCAACGGCCATCGCTGGCCAGAAAGTTCAGGGCCATGCCCAGCAACAAGGCAAACAGCATCACCGGGGCATCGTAATGCTCACTGAGAAAACTCGCCGCCGCCGCGGCAATCAGGCTGACGATAAAGCCCGGCGCCAGTTCCCGGGCGCGGTGGTTGGCGGCGGCAATTGCGACCACGCTCATTGGCCCGCCTCCTTGCTCGCCAGCACGATGAACAGCTGCCCATCCCGTTGCTCGACCGGGTAGCTGGCAACCTTGAGCTGCGTCGAGTTGAGCAGATAACCGCTGGCCAGATCAAAACGCAGGCCGTGGGCGCAGCACTGGATCACCCGTCCGTCCAGGCGCCCGCCGCACAACGAGGCGCCCTGGTGCGGGCAACTGTCGTCGATGGCGTAGAAGCTGTCGGCAACGTTGAACAGCGCCACGCTCCTGTTCGCCCATTCCAGCAACACCCGCCCGCCACGGGGTGGGACTTTGTCGGCCGGTACCGGATACTCCCCGCTCATGCCGCCACCTCATGTTCCAGGGCTTGGGCCATGGCCTGCAGCAACACCTCGACCGGCTGTGCCCCCGAGACCCGCAGGCGCTGGTTGAAGCGAAAGCACGGCACGCCGTCGGCAGCCTGGTCATTGGCGCCGATGAACGGGCTGGCATCACCGCGCAGGCAATCGGCAACCCGCCCAGGCTCCAGGCCACAGGCGCTGGCGATGTGCATCAAGGTCACCGGGTCGCCCAAATCCTTGCCCTGCTGGAAATAGGCAGCAAACAGCCTGGCCAGCAGCGCTTCGGCCTGCTGCGGCGAACCCAGTGCCACCGCGCGCTGCAGCAGGCGATGGGCGTCGGCGGTGTTGGGCATGCGGCTGATGCGGCTGAAATCGATCTCCACCCCCGCGGCCTTGGCGGCGCTGCGCACCTGCGCCTGGCGCAGGCGTACCGCCTCATCGCCGCCCAGGCGTTTGCGGTAAAAGGCCTCGAACGGCTGGCCGGTCCTGGCCATCTGCGGCAGCAACTGCACGCCGCGCAAGAGCAGCTTGACCTCGACCTCGGGCCGCTCGCGACGCAGTTGTTCCAGCGCCCGCTGCAGATGCGCCTGGCCAATCAGGCACCAGGGGCAGATAAAGTCGAAGAACACTTCGATCGACAAAACGTGCTTCACGGATTCAACTCCAGGCGGGCCATGTCACGGTGGTAATGACGCTTGGCAATAAAAAACACTGCCGCCGCCGCGATGCTGATCAGCGGCACCAATTGGAAGGCGGCCGGCAGGCCGATCAGGTCGGAGACGCGGCCGGTAATCAACGGCCCGGTCGCAAGCCCGAGCAGGTTGTTGGCCAGGGTCAGGGTGGCAAAGGCGGTGCCGTGCACCGAGTAATGGGTCAGGTTGGCGACCATGGCGCTGGACGGGCCGTTGGTGCCGGCGGCAACCATCATCCCCAGGCAGATCAGCACCAGTTGCGCGGTGCCCGAGGGCAGCGCGAAGGCCAGCGACAGCAACAGGCAACTGCCCAGGCAGTAGCCGATGGCCAGGCTGATCTTGCGGTCCGGGCGCTGCCGACCAAGCCGATCGCAAAGCATGGCGCAGAGGATCATGCCGATGCCGCTGCACAGCACGATGATGGCCGCGACCACGCCGGCCTGGTCGGTGCCCATGGCGTAGTAGCGATTGAGATAGCTGGGCATCCAGACAATCACCGTGCCGCCGACGAACAGCTGCAGGCCACTGCCCACGTAAGCGGCGATCACCGAGCGGCTGCCGTACAGGGTGTGCAGTGGCCGGGCGACCTTGCAGGCGGCATTGACCCGCTGCGGAGCGATCTTCGCCTCCTTGACGATCAGCGGGTACAGCAATGCCAGTAACAGGCCGAACAGGGCCATCGCGGCGAACGCCCAGCGCCAGCCAAAGTGCTGGGCCATCAAGCCGCCCAGGGCCATGCCCAGCACCGAGCCGAACATGCCGCCGGCCATGAAGGCCCCGGCCAGGGTCGCGCGCATGTCACGGGGGAACACCGCGACCACCACGGCAATGCCGACGCTGCCATAGGCGGCCTCGCCGACACCGACCAGAAAACGCGCGGCAAACATCTGCGGGTAGTTGTCGGCCAGGGCGCAACCGAGGGTGGCCAGGCTCCAGAGTACGGCCATCAGCACCAGGCTGCGGATGCGCCCGAAGCGGTCGGCCAACAGTGACAAGGGGAAGGTCAGCAGCCCGACCATCAGCGCGACAATGCCGCTGAGCAGGCCCAGCTGGCTGTCGCTCAGGGCCCATTCGGCCTTGAGCAACGGGAAGACTGCGTTGAGTACCTGCCGCGACATGTAGTCGGAAATCAGCAGGCCAAAGGTCAGGGCAAAGACAATCCAGGCATATCGCCGGGAAATGCCTCGTGAAGTGTCGGCGCCATCGTCTGTGGCGCTGGCGAGATAGGCGGCCATGCTGCCTCCTTGGGGTTGTCTGGCATGAGACTTACTTATTGTTTTTATTGAAAAGCTGAAAAGCCCGACGGTCAGCGCTGTGGATCGCCGGCCCGGCACGTAACCACGTGCCGGGCCAGGCCAATCAGGCGCGCTGCGGCACACCCTTCTGGCCCGGCTGGCGGTTAGGCGCCATGCCGTTGGCCTTGAGGGTCTGCTCGATGCTGCTGTACTGCTCACCGATGCGGTAGATGGCCCGCGCTTCCTTGCCGTTGGCGATCTCACGGCCCAGTTCATGGGCCACGCGTACGGTCTGCTGGATTTGCTGCACCGAACCGAAGCGCTTGCCGTGCTGGTCGATAATGGTGTCTTCGTTGCCGCAACGCGGGTGCAGCCCCATGGCCAGGGCCATGGTGTTGAACGGCAGCACGTTTTTCAGCAGCGATTCGGCGGTCAGCGTGCAGCCGTTGGGCGCACGGTGAATGAAGTTGAAGAAGTTGAACGGGTTGGGGCCGTCGAAGCCGCCACCAATGCCGATCCAGGTCAGGTTCAGCGGGCCCATGTAGTCGCCCTTGCGCACGATGCGTTCGAGGGTTTCCAGGGCGTGCATGCCGGTCAACTGGAAGTGCGGCTGGATGTTGCTGGCCTGCAGGCGGCGCAGGTGTTCGCGCACCCAGGCCGGGCCGGCCGGCACGGTCATTTCGCTGTAAGCGGCGTGGATCGCCGGATGGGCCAGGGAGGTGCCCTCCAGGTACTCCGGGTACAGCAGCTCCATGATGTTCATCTGCGTGGTGTTGATCGCCACGGTGACCTGGTCGGGCTTGGGCGTAAGCTCGGCGAGCATGTGCCGGGTGTCATCGGACAACCACTTGGCCGCCTCGCCGTCGCTTTCCGGGGCGAACGAGATCGAGCCACCGACCTGGATGATCATCTCCGGCACCGCTTCGCGCACGCCGGCAATCAGTTCGTTGAACTTCGACAGGCGCTTGGAGCCCTTGCCGTCCAGCTCGCGCACGTGCAGGTGCAGCACCGTGGCGCCGGCTTCATAGCAGTCGACTGCCTTTTGCACCTGCTCGTCCATGGTCAGCGGGATGTCTTCGGGAAAGTCCTCGGGCATCCACTCCGGGCCATAGGGGGCCACGGTGATCACCACCTTTTCCATGTTTTCCGGGTGCAACGAATCGTCGAAGAATTGCATGCTGTAGTCCTCGGTCTTGTTATTGTCCTGGGGTGTTGCTGGCCTTCAGAAGGTGCGCTCGCCCTTGATGCCGGCGCGCTCCATCTTGCGGTGGCACGCTGGGTAGTCCATCACCGCGTAATGCTGGGTGCTGCGGTTGTCCCAGATCGCCACGCTGTTGGGTTTCCAGCGCCAGCGCACCTGGTACTCGGGCAGGTAGGCCTGGCTGATCAGGTAGCGCAGCAGGTCACTGGCACCGGGGTTGGCGTCCTGGCCAAAACGCACTCGCTGCGGGGTGTGGTAGTTGCTGAAGTGGGTGGTGAAGGCATTGACGAACAACACTGGCTCGCCGGTGTCCGGGTGGGTGCGCACCACCGGGTGTTCGGCGTCGGGGAACTGCGCCTTGAGCGCCAGGCGTTTTTCCAGCGCCATCGCCGCGCCAAAACTGGCTTCGATGCTGTGCCGGGCGCGCAGGCCCTCGATCCGCGCCTTCACGTCATCCGGCAGGTTCTGGTAGGCCAGCGCCATGTTCGCCCACATGGTGTCGCCGCCCACCGGCGGGCACTCCACACAGCGCAGCACGCAACCCATGGGCGGCGCCTCGCGCCAGGTGGCGTCGGAGTGCCAGGCGTTCTCGTAGCGATCGGCCGGCTGGTCCGGGCGCTTGTAGATCTGCACCAGGCCCGGGTGCTCGGGGTCGCTGCCGGCCACCGGGTGGTCTTCCAGCTCGCCGAAGCGCTGGGCAAAGGCCACATGCTCGGCGCGGCTGAAGGTCTGATCGCGCAAGAACAGCACCCGGTGCTTGAGCAACTGCGCACGCAGCTGCTCGAACAGGTCGTCGTCATCAATTGCATCTGCCAGATTGACCCCGGTGATTTCGGCACCGATGGCGCAGGTCAGTTGTTCGATGTGCATGCTGTTGCCCTCTTCAGATGACGAAGATTGACGAGCCGGTGGTTTTGCGCGCTTCCAGGTCACGGTGGGCCTGAACCGCATCCTGTAATGCGTAGTGCTGGTTGATCTCGATCTTGATCCGCCCGCTGCTGACATGCTCGAACAGCTCGCCGGCCAGGTCCGCCTTCTCCGCCGGGTCGGCGATGTAGTCGGCCAGGGCCGGGCGGGTCAGGTGCAGCGAGCCCTTGATCGCCAGGATCTGCGGGTCGAACGGCGGGACAGTGCCCGAGGCGGTGCCGACGCAGACCATCAGCCCGCGGCGCTTGAGCGAATCGAGCGAGGCCATGAAGGTGCTCTTGCCGACGCTGTCGAACACCACGTTGACGCCAACCCCGTCAGTCAGCTCGCGCACGCGCTTGGCGACGTCTTCATGGCTGTAGTTGATGGAGTGGCTGCAGCCATGGGCGCGGGCCACTTCGGCTTTGGCGTCGGTGGACACCGTGCCGATCACCGTCAGCCCGAGCAGGCGCGCCCACTGCGAGACAATCAGGCCGACACCGCCGGCGGCGGCGTGCAGCAGCACGCTGTCACCCGGCTTGAAGTCATACAGGCGGCGCATCAGGTAGGCCGAGGTCAGGCCGCGCATGGTCATTGCTGCGGCGGTTTCGAAGGCGATGGTTTCCGGTAGCTTGATCAAGGCTGCCGCCGGAATCAGCCGCTCGGTGCAATAGGCGCCCAGGGTGTTGAGAAAACCGGTGTAGGTCACCCGGTCGCCCACCGCCACCTGGGTCACGCCCTCGCCCACTGCCTGTACCACCCCCGAGGCCTCGACGCCCATGCCGCTGGGCAGCGGGATCGGGTAGGTGCCGTTGCGAAAGTAGGTGTCGGCGTAGTTCAGCCCCACCGCCACCTGGCGCAGGCGCACCTGGCCCGGGCCCGGCTCGCCGACCTCGGCGTCCTCGTAGCGCAGGACCTCGGGGCCACCGGTTTCATAGAAGCGTACGACTTTGGCCATGCATGTCACTCCAGTCATCCTGACGCCGTGCGTCAATTCTTGTTGACTGGACTCTATGCCCTACGCCAGGCAGGTGCTTCGCATCGGACGACAAGCTGTTTTCATTTGATGACAAGCGCCCTGGGCTGGCCGCCTGGCGGGCTTTCTCGTAGCATGTCCAGGCCCTTCCTAGTGTCTGCGAGAGCTCGATGAAGTCCCCCGCCGGTTTGCTGTTTGCAGGTATCGACCTCGATCGCGACAGCGCCACCCCGCTTTATCGCCAGCTGTACCTGCAGATCCGCAAGCAGATCCTCACCGGCCGTCTGCAAGGGGGCATTCGCCTACCGTCGACGCGCACCTTGAGCCAGGAATTGCAGGTTTCGCGCATCACCCTGCTCAATGCCTTCGACCAGCTGATTGCCGAGGGTTTCCTGGTCTCGCGCACCGGCGCTGGCACCTATGTCGGTGATGAGTGGCAGCGCAGTACCGATGCCGAGCCGTCAGCACCTGCGCCGCCCAAACTGTCGGACCTGACCCAGACGATGCTGTCGCTGCGCAGCGATCATTTTCGCGGGGTGTCCTACGCCCATTGCGGTGATCAGGCGCCGACCTCGTTCCTGCCCAGCCATGGCGCTTTCGAGGCCTTTCCCCAGGCATTGTGGAAACGCCTGCTCAACCGCCACGGCCACAAGCCGAGCAAGGCCCTGCTCGGTTATGGCGAGTTGCAAGGCCTGCAGACGCTACGCCAGGCCATTGCCGAGTACGTGTTCGATGCCCGCGGTATCGATTGCGACGCGCAGCAGGTGGTGATCGTCTCCGGCGCGCAGCAGGCCTTCAACCTGCTGGCGATGCTGTTGCTCAATCCCGACGAGCCGCTGTGGATGGAAGACCCGGGGCACATCGCTGCGCGCATCGCCTTTCAGGCCCACGGCTGCCGGGTGGTGCCGGTGCGCGTCGATGACCAGGGTATCGACGTGCAACACGGTATTCGTGATTGCCCCGAAGCGCGCCTGGCCTTCACCACCCCGTCGCGCCAGCACCCGCTGGGCATGACCCTCAGCCACAACCGGCGCCTGGCGCTGATTGCCTGGGCGGCTGCCAGCGGCAGCTGGATCATTGAAGATGATTGCGACAGCGAGCTGCGCTACGCCGGTCGGCAGTTGCCGGCGCTGTATGCCATGGACCAGAGCGAACGGGTGATCTATGTCGGCACCTTCAGCAAGGTGCTGTTCCCCTCCTTGCGCCTGGGCTATGTGATTCTGCCCCAGGCCCTGGTCGAGCCGTTCTGCACCTTGCGCGCAGTGCTCGACCGCAGCCCGCCGACCCTGCTGCAGGCGGTGACCGCCGATTTCATGAGCGAAGGCCACTTCATTGGCCATATCCGCCGCATGCGGGCGCTGTACCAGGCCCGCCAGCAGTGCCTGCTCGAGGTGCTGCAGCGGCGCCTGGGCGGTTTTTTCCAGGTGGCCCCGGTCGAGGCCGGCATGCACCTGATCGCCTGGCTTGCGCCGCAGCTCGATGACCAGGCCCTGGCGCGGCAACTGGCCGAGCATGGCGTGCACACCTACGCCCTGAGCGACTACTGCCTGAACCGCTACTTGCCGCCGGCACTGTTGCTCGGCTTTGCCGGCACGCCACAGGACCAGGCCGAGGCCAAGGTCGAGGCGCTGGTCCAGGCGCTGCGGGCGATTGGCCACCGGGTCTGAAAGTGGCCTTATCAAATGATCCGTAATGGATCTATCGAGTGTTCCTTGCCGGCGCGATAAAGACGGCGCCGGTAGAACCGGTGCCCGCACCAGGAACGACTCGAATGAACACACTACAAGAACGCTTCGCTACGTTACTGAACCACAATGCGCAAGGTGCCCAGGCGCCGCTGCTGACCCGCGAGCTGGCCAGCCGCCTGCTTGAGCGCCTCGACCAGGCGCGGCTGTTTGCCCACGCCTATCCGCTGCTGACCAACCTCACCCACGGCCGCGTCACGCCGTTTGACCTGCTCGACTTCGCCTACCGCCATGAACTGGCTGGCCTGAGCCTGCACATGCTCGACGGCGAGCACAACAGCCTGGGGCAAATGAACACGGCGCAACTGTGCGCGTTTGCTGAAAAGGCCCGGGACCTGCAACTGGACGTGCACCTGGAAATCAGCAGCACGCGCAAGGCCGACGTCGATGCGGTGGTGGCTGTGGCCAAGGTCATCGGCAGCCGCAATATTCGCGTGTACTCGCGTTATGAAGGCCTGCTCTCGCAGGTCATGGACCAGATCGGTGGCGACCTGCTGTACCTGGCCCGGCTGGCCGATGCCCACGACCTGCATTTTGATTTCGAGCAGCATGAAGAGCTCAAGAGCGACGAGATCGCCCAGTTGCTGCGCCAGGTCAATCATCCGCGGCTCAATGCCCTGTTCGACTTCGGCAACATGATCAATGCCTGCGAGCAACCGCTGCAGGCCCTGCACAACCTCGCCCCGCATATCCGCCAGAGCCACCTCAAGGGCGTGCGGGTGGTGGCCGAAGACCAGGGTTTTGGCCACTGCGGGGTACTGCAGGGCAGCGCCGAGGACGAGCTGCCCGGCGCGCGCATGCTGTTCGAGCTGCTGATGCTCGGTGAACAGCAGCCGCAAGTGATCGCCTTCATCCTCGAACAGGAAAACCACTACCTCGCCCCGGCCTTCCGCCAGCGCAACGAGCCGGCCGACCCGTTCATTGCCTACCGGGAAATGAGCGACACGCCGCTGCCCGCCGGCCTGACCCTCGAGCAGATGCTGGCCGGCGAACAGCGCTGGGCCAACAACCAGGTCAGCTACGTGAAAACCTTGCTGGCCGAGTTGCGCACCCTCGCCGAGTTGACCCTGGCCAGCCCTGCCAGCCTTTGAGCCCCTACCCCACTACGCCTGGAGAATAACAATGACTGCGCAAAACAAGGCCAAATGGTTCAAGTTCCTGATACTGATCCTCGGTGGCGGCACCGTCTACAAACTGGCCAACCTCAAGGATGCGTTCTACGTACCCATGCAGGAGTTCATGGGCCTCTCGCACACCCAGATCGGCTTGCTGCTCAGCGCCAACGCCATCATCGCCACTGGCCTGTTCGTGGTCGGCGGCATGCTCGCTGACCGTTTTGATACCCGCAAGCTGATCCCCCTGGGCCTGATCGGTACCGGCGCCCTGGGCCTGTACCTGGCCACCTTCCCGCCGTTCAGCAGCCTGATGCTGGTGTTCTGCCTGCTGGCGGTGTGCGCCGACTGCATCTACTGGCCGGCGCTGCTCAAGGCCATTCGCGGCCTGGGCAACGATCAGGAGCAAGGGCGCATGTTTGGCCTGCTCGAAGGCGGCCGCGGGGTGGTCGACACCCTGGTAGCGTTTAGTGCGCTGGGCGTGTTCGTTGCCCTGGGCAGCGGCGAACACGGCCTGAAAGCGGCGATCCTGTTCTACGCGCTGATCGACATCGCCGCCGGGGTGCTGACCTGGTTCTTGCTCAAAGGCAATCAGGCCCAGGCCCAGACCAGCGCCAAGAACCCGCTGGCCAACCTTATGGAGGCAATCAAGGTGCCGGCGATCTGGCTGGTCAGCTTCAACGTGTTCATGGTCTACATCGTCTACTGCGGCCTGACCTACTTCATCCCCTACCTGAAGGAAGTCTACGGCCTGCCGGTGGCACTGGTCGGCGCCTACGGCATCATCAACCAGTACATGCTGAAGATCCTCGGCGGGCCGGCCGGCGGGTTTATCGCCGACAAGCACTTCAAGAGCCCCAGCCGCTACCTGAAGTGGGCGTTCCTGGCGCTGCTGCCGATGATGGCGATCATCCTTCTGGTGCCCAAGAGCCCGGGCTTCATCTATGCCGGCATGGCCGCGACGCTGTCGTTCGCTTTCATCGTGTTTTCCATGCGCGGGGTGTTCTGGGCGCCGATGGCTGAAGTCGGGATCGCCCCGCACATCACCGGTTCCGCCTTCGGCATCGGCTGCCTGATCGGCTATGCGCCGGGGATGTTCGCCTACGTCGGCTACGGCGCGCTCCTTGACCACTTCCCCGGCCAGCAAGGCTACAACTATGTGTTCGTCGCCATGATGCTGCTGGCGCTGATCGGCTTTGCCATCGCCAGCCGCCTGCAGCGCCTGGTGCGCAAGGCGGCGCCGCTGGCCGCAGCGGCCACCGCCTAGGCCCCGGGCTACATCTCGACCTGGGTGCCCAGCTCGATCACCCGGTTCAGCGGCAGGTTGAAGTACTTGAGGTTGCTGTTGGCGTTCTTCAGCAGGAACGCGAACAGCGCCTCGCGCCAACGCGCCATGCCGATGCGCCTGGTCGGGATCACCGTCTCGCGGCTGAGGAAGTAGGTGGTGGCCATCGGGCTGAAGTCCAGCTCCTTGAGGGGGCACAGTTGCAGCGCCGCCGGTACGTCGGGCTCTTCGATAAAACCGAAGTTGAGGTTGACCCGATAGAAGCCCTCGCCAAAGGCCTGTACTTCAAAACGCTGGGCCACCGGCACCCGCGGCCGGTCCTGGGACACCACGGTGAGCAGCACCACCCGCTCGTGCAACACCTGGTTGTGCAGCAGATTATGCAGCAGCGCGTGGGGCACGGCGTCGGCGCGGGCGGTGAGGAACACCGCAGTGCCCTGCACCCGGTGCGGCGGTTGCGCAGCCAGGCTGCTGATGAACAGCGGCAGCGGCAAGGCCGATTCGTCGAGGCGCTCGACGATGATCTTGCGTCCGCGTTTCCAGGTGGTCATCAGAATGAACAAGGCGATACCGGCGATTACCGGGAAGGCGCCGCCCTGGAAGATCTTCGGCGCGTTGGCGGCAAAGTACAGGCTGTCGACCAGCAAGAAGCCCAACAGCAACGGCAGCGCCAGCCAGCGCGGAGCCTTCCACAGCAGCAGTACCACCGCCGACGACAGCAAGGTGGTGATCAGCATGGTGCCAGTGACCGCCACGCCATAGGCTGCCGCCAGGGCGCCGGACGACTCGAAGCCGATCACCAGCAGCACCACGCCGACCATCAGCGCCCAGTTCACCGTGCCGATGTAGATCTGACCCTGCTCCTGGCTTGAGGTGTGCTGGATGAACATGCGCGGCACGTAGCCCAACTGAATCGCCTGGCGCGTCAGCGAGAAGGCGCCGGAAATCACCGCCTGGGAGGCAATGATGGTCGCCAGGGTGGCCAGGGCGATCATCGGCAGCAGCGCCCAGTCCGGGGCCAGCAGGTAGAACGGGTTGCGGACCGCCTCGGGGTTGCCGAGGATCAGCGCGCCCTGACCGAAATAGTTGAGTACCAGCCCCGGCAGCACCAGCAGGATCCAGGCGCGGGCAATCGGCTTGCGGCCGAAATGGCCCATGTCGGCATACAGCGCCTCGGCGCCGGTCAGGGCCAGCACCACCGCGCCAAGAATCGCCACGCCCATGCCCGGGTGGACGATAAAGAAGTTCACCGCCCAGGCCGGGTTCATCGCCAGCAGCACTTCCGGGCGCTGGACGATGCCATAGATGCCCAGCGCGCCAAGCACGCTGAACCACAGCACCATGACCGGGCCGAAAATGATCCCGATGCGTGCGGTGCCATGCTTCTGGATCAGAAACAGCGCCACCAGCACCACCACCGCCAAGGGCACGACCCAATGGTCGATGCCGTCAAAGGCCAGTTGCAGCCCCTCCACCGCCGACAGCACGGAAATCGCCGGGGTGATCATGCTGTCGCCGTAGAACAAGGCCGCGCCAAACAGCCCGAGCAGCACCAGCACCCGGCTCAAGCGCGGGTACGGCGCCGCCGCCCGCCGCGCCAGGGCGGTCAGGGCCATGATCCCGCCTTCGCCCTGGTTGTCGGCGCGCAGCACGAACAGCACGTACTTGATGGTCACCACCCAGATCAGCGACCAGAACACCAGCGAGAGGATGCCGAGCACACCGTCATGGTTGGCCTGCACGCCGTAATGACCGGCGAAGACCTCCTTCAAGGTGTACAGCGGGCTGGTGCCGATATCGCCATAGACCACGCCGGCGGCGGCGATCAACAGGCTCAGTGACGAAGTTTTTACGGGGGAATGGGCGCTTGCGGAAGTTGCGGCTTGGCTCACGGTCAGACGTCTCGAAGAAATGCGCCGGCAGTATGGCTTTGTGCTTGACGCACCTTCGTAAAAAGTCCGTAAAATTTTCTTACACTTGTACGGGCCTCATCGCGGGTCAAGCCCGCTCCTACAGGTCTGCATCAATCCTGTGGGAGCGGCGGTGCGACGACTCGACTTGACCCGCGATTGATTCAGCGCCCGAGCACAGCGCTCAAATCCAACCCATGCTCGCCCAGCGGCGGGCACCAGTAATAGCCGCCGGTCAGCGGCCGGCTGAAGCGGTACAGGGCATCGACCACGCCGTCTTCCAGGCCGCTCATGCGCCGCAGTTGCACTTCAAACGCATCAAACGAGTGACCGAAGGCCAGGAACGCCAGGCCGGCACCACGCTCATCCGCCCAGGGCATCGAGCGACGGACGATAAAGGCTTCAGGGGCGAAGCTTTCCTGGGCGGTGCGCTTGACGTGGGCCGACTGCGGCGCGTCGTTGAGTTCTTCGTTATCGGCCTTGCGCCGGCCGATGATGTCGTCCTGTTCGGCTTGCGGCAAAGCTTTGAAACAATTCAGATCATGGCGCCACAGCTGGAACGCGGCAAAGCTCGAACCGTTCAAACCCGGAACCTCGCTGGCAACAATCGCCGCTTCGACGGCGGCGTCTTCTACCGGGTTCTCGGTGCCGTCTTCATAACCGGTCAGGTCGTGGCCGCTCTTGTGGCGGAAGGCATCGGTGGCCTCGACCCGTTTCAAGGCCGGGGCCAGCAGTTGCTCAAGCGCCTGGCTGTGCAGCCACAGCTCGCCACGGTCTTCACCGCGCAGCCACAGCCACAGGTCGTGCTGGGTGCAGGGGTTGTCGACTGCCGCGGTCAGCTGCGGAAACCCGCGCAGGCCGTCGATGCTGCCACCCAGGGCCTGCACCAGCGGCGCGCCGAAACCGGCTACCACACGGCTGCCATCAACCTGCTGCAGCAGCGCATCGAGCACGCCCGGCAATGCAGCGGGCGAGTGCAAGGTGAAGAACAGGTGGCGGGCCTGGGCGGGAACGGGGGCGGCGAGAATGCCTGGCTGAAACTGCATCGGGTATCGGGTCCTGGGGCAAAAGCGCCGATGCTACTGTTTGCCGGGCATAAACCGCAAGATCCGTAATGGATATCGAAATCCTTGCCTACACTGGCGTACACCGCCTTCTTGTGAGTCCGCGCCATGACTGCATCGCCCTTGCTCAGTGCCTTCCTGCCCATCGCCCTGGGTTTCATCATGCTCGGCCTGGGGCTGACCCTGACCCTGGCCGATTTTGCCCGGGTGGTGAAGTTCCCCCGGCCGGTGCTGATCGGCCTGGCCTGCCAGATCCTGCTGCTGCCGTTCATTTGCTTTCTGATCGCCAAGGGCTTTGGCCTGGCCCCTGCTTTGGCGGTAGGCCTGATGCTGCTGGCCGCATCCCCTGGCGGCACCACCGCCAACCTGTTCAGCCACCTGGCCCATGGTGACGTGGCCTTGAACGTGACCCTGACGGCGGTCAACTCGCTGATTGCGATCCTGACCATGCCGCTGCTGGTCAACCTGTCGCTGGCCTACTTCATGGCCGCCGACCAGGCCATCCCGCTGCAGTTTGCCAAGGTGCTGCAGGTGTTTGCCATTGTCCTGGTGCCGGTGGCCATCGGCATGCTGATCCGCCGCCTGGCGCCGGGCTTTGCCGCGCGCATGGAGCGGCCGATGAAGATCATCGCCGCGCTGTTTCTGGTATTCACGATTGTCCTGGCAATGGTCAAGGACTGGCAGACCGTCGTCGACTATGCCCCGGTGGTAGGCGGCGCGGCGCTGTTGTTCAACCTGTTGAGCCTGGGCATCGGCTACTGGCTGCCACGGCTGCTGAAAATCCCCAAGCGCCAGGCGATTGCCATCGGCATGGAGATCGGCATCCATAACGGCACCCTGGCCATTGCCCTGGCGCTGAGCCCGACCCTGCTGAACAACTCGACCATGGCCATACCGGCGGCAATCTACAGCTTGATCATGTTCTTTACGGCGGCAGGCTTTGGCTGGTGGGTGAGCCGTGGACATGACCCCGACCCGGTTGCAGCCGCAGTGCGCGATGAACTGCAATCCCGATGACAGCAGGCCCACACGAGTGTCCGTCATGAGCGAATTCATCTACTGCCATCCCGACCACAACCGCGCAGCCGATTACCGCCACTTGCGCGTCTTGCCCAGCACCGGCGCCCTCGGTGCCGACGTCGAGGGCCTCGACTTGAACCACCTGGAGGACGCAGGCTGGGTCGAACTGCGCCAGGCGCTGCTGGCACACAAGGTGCTGTTCATTCGCGAGCAGAACCTGCGCCTTGCCGACCTTGAACGGGTCACCCGACAGTTCGGCGAATTCGGCCGCGAGCCCTACGTGACCACCATGGCCGACCATCCGCACGTGGTGCACGTGGTCAAGGAGGCCGACGAGAAGGCACCCTTCGTGTTCGGTGGCGCCTGGCACAGCGACTGGACCTTCCAGCAGCGCCCACCGGCCTACACCCTGCTCTACGGCCACGACATCCCGCCTTACGGTGGCGATACCTGCTACGCCAACCTGGCACTGGCCTATCAATGGCTGTCAGCGGGCATGCAGGCGCTGCTGGACACTCTCGATGCACTGCACAGCCCCGAGCGGGCCTACGGGGTCGGCGCCAACCACAACGCCCTGCTGGAAAACATGGCCATCCACTATGGCAGCGACACCTCGCAGGACATGCGCAGCCACCCGCTGGTGACCCGTCATCCGCAAACCGGCGAGAAGGTGCTGTTCATCAACCCTGCCTACACCGTTGGCATCCAGGGTTTGCGCAGCGAAGAAGCCAGGCCGCTGCTCGACTACCTGTTCAACCTGGCCAGCGCACCCGCTTTTACCTGCCGCATGCGCTGGCGTCAGGGAACCCTGGCGATCTGGGACAACCGCAGCACCTGGCACCTGCCGATCGCTGACTACCATGGCATGCGCCGCGAGATGTTCCGGACCACGGTTGCCGGTGATGTGCCCAGGCGCTGAGAATCCGCCCGGGTTAGCGTTTCAGCACCTTCAGGCCCCGCGGTGGCGCGCCGTAGGTGCGGCGAAACAGGCGGCTGAAATGGGCCTGGTCGTAGAAGCCCAGGTCCAGGGCAATTTCACTCAAGGGCTGCCCGGCCAGCACCCGCGGCAAGGCCCGCTCCAGACGCAGGTGGGTCAACCATTGCTGGGGCGGCAAGCCGCAGTGATTGCGAAAGCGGCGCAATAGCTGCCACGGGCTCAAATCAACGAATGCAGCCATTTCTTCCAGGCTCGGCGGCTGATCCAGGCGCGACTCCAGCCATTCACGCAACTGCCGCCAACGCTGTGGATCAAAACCGTTGCTGTGCTCGTTCACTTTGAGGGTGGAACCCAGCCCGAGCAGCAGCGCCAGGGTTTCCCACAGGTGACTTGCAAACGCCAGCGGGTCGTGCTGCTGGTGCAAACCATTAAGCAGCTGCTGCAACTGCGGGTGGCGCAGTTGCAAGGCATTGAGGTTGGGCAGGCCCTGGCGGCCGTCGCTCAGGTCACGGCTGACCTCGGCCAGCCAGCCAGGATCAAGGGTCAGGATACGGATGCCATAGCCCTGGTCATCGGCACTGGCGCCGTCGTGCACGTGCTCCGGGGCCATCAGCAGGATGTCCCCGGCCCCGGCCAGCTGGCGCGTGCCGCCAGCGGCGTAGCGCTGCTGGCCGGTGACGATCAGGCCGATGTGGTACTCCAGGTGAAAATGCCGGGGAAAGGCAAATTGCTGGTAACGGGCATCGATCAGGCGTACGCCTGGATGCCCGGGAGCCTGATGGACGACGCTATCCAACTAGCAGGCCGCGCGCCATTGGCGGATCTGGTCGAGGGTTGCGGTGACGCCGCCACACACGATCACCAGCACCTTCTGGTGCTGCTTGAGCTCGGCCGTGGGCGCGTACGCCAGGGCCAGGGCTGCACCGCAGGCGGGCTCGACCAGGATGCGCTGGTCGAGCAGGAACTGCTCGCAGGCGTCCAGCGCCGCCTGGTCACTGACCACATGGCTGACCACCGGCCGCTCCTGGCTCCACTCGAAGGCGCGCTGGCACACCTGCTTGGCCGCCAGTGAGGTGGCCACGGTGTTGACCCCGTCCAGGGCCACCAGTTGCTTTTGCGCCATGGCCGCGGCCAGTGAGGCGGCGCCGCTGGTTTCTACGGCAAATACCGGCACCTGGCCCCAGCCGTTGCGCGCCAGGCCTTCACAGACCCCCGACAGCAAACCACCGCCGCCGACCGCGACCACTACCGCATCGGGCTTGAAGCGGGTAGCGGCGACTTCGTCGATCATGCTCGCGTGGCCTTGCCACAGCAGCGGGTCGTCGAAGGGGTGGATATAGGCGTCATCCTCGCCCATCAGCGACAGCGCCAGGGCATTGGCCTCGTGCCAGGCCTTGCCATGCACGATCACCTCGGCCTGTTCCTGGCGAATCAGTTGCTTGGCCCGCTCGGTGGTGGTTTCCGGCACCACCACGGTCACCGCCAGGCCGAGAATGCGCCCGGCCACGGCCACGGCGATGCCGGCATTACCGCCCGAGGACGACACGAAGCGGCGCTTGCCCTGCTGGGCATAGGCTTCACAGGCAGCGCCGATGCCGCGCAGCTTGAACGAGCCGGAGGGCTGCAGCGCGTCGAGCTTCAGCCAGACCTCCAGGCCACTGGCCAGGCTCAACGGACGCGAGGCGATCAACGGGGTTTCGATGTGCAGGCTCATACGCTTCTCCATGTACAGAACACTACTACCTTACGCATGCGGCACCGGACAATCTTGTATGAAATTGCGCGCCTGCGGCTCAACCCCGGCGCCGCGCGCGCAATTGCTGCTTGATCTTGTGCATGGGCGGTGCATACAGGAACCCGAACGAGACATTGTTATCCCGCCCCTTCAGCGCATGGTGGAGCATATGCGCGCGGTACAAGCGCTTGAGGTAACGGTTGCGCGGCCGTGGCGCAAACGGCCAGTGGCGGTGGACGATGCCGTCATGGACGAACACGTAGATCACCCCGAACGCCGCCACGCCCGCCCCTACCCACTGCAACGGCGCATGCCCGGCGCGGCCGATGGCCACCAGGGCCAAGGCGATCAGGGCCAGGGCCAGCAGATAGACGTCGTTGGTTTCCAGCGCCCCCAGGTGCGGCTCATGGTGCGAGCGATGCAGGAACCAGCCCCAGCCGTGCATGATGTAGCGATGCGCCAGGTAGCCGATGCCCTCCATGGCCGTCAGGGTGCAGAGAAATACAGCGAGGTTGAGGATCATGCGTCGAGCTTCGCGTGGCTGGGCAGAAACGCCGCAAAGCCTACCACCTCGACCCTATTCGCGCACCGTCACCGTCGCCGTGGTACCGGCCCGCAGGTCGGCTTTGCCGGCAAAGCCTGGGTCGATGTCGATGCGCACCGGCACCCGCTGGGCCAGCTTCACCCAGGTGTAGCTGGGGTTGATGTTGGCCAGCAGGCGGTTGCCAGGGGCGTTTTCGCGGTCGGTGATGGCGTAGGCGATGCTCTGCACCGTGCCCTGGAAGCGTTCGCCGCTCATCAGGGCGATGTCGACCTTGCTGCCCGGGTGGATGCGCGGCAGCTTGGTTTCCTCGAAATAGCCGCTGATATGGAACGAGCCGCTGTCGACCAGGGCCAGTAAAGGTCCGCCGGCCGTGGCGTAGTCGCCCTGGCGGGTCAGCAGGTTGGTCACATAACCGCTGACCGGGGCAACAATCTGTGTGCGTTGCAGGTCAAGCTCGGCCTGGGTCAAGGCGGCAGTGGCCAGTTGCACGTTGGCGGTGGCCAGGCTCAGGTTGGCCTGGCCGCGCATCAGTTCGGCCTGGGCCACGGCCACGTCGGTGCTGGATTTCTCCCATTCTTCACCGGAGATGGCAAAGCCCTGCTTGAGGGTGCGGCGCCGTTGTTCTTCGCTCTGGCGCTGCTTGAGCAAGGCCTGGTTTGAGATGATCGCCGCCTGGGCCAGGCCTTCGCTGGCCCGCGCCACTTCGATGGCGCGGCGCGCATGTTCGACCGCCAGGGCATAGCGCTCGGGGTCGATTTGCAGCAGCAACTGGCCTTGCTCGACGTGCTGGTTATCCGCCACCTTGAGGCTGACGATGCGCCCGGCGACATCCGCCGACAGCGTCACCACGTCGGCGCGCACCCGCGCATCGCGGGTCCAGGGCGCGCGGGTGTAATGCTCCCAGGCAAACCAGCCAAGCAGCAGCGCCAGCACCACCACAACCAGGGTCGAAACCTGGGCCACAAGTTTGTTCAAGGTTCAGCTCCCCATGTACAGGATGATCAAGGCGCACAGGCAGGCGTACAGCGCGCCTTCAAACAATGCCGGATGCCAGACCCGCTGCATCACCCCAAGCTTTTGCAGCAGCCAGAGCACGGCGATCAACAGCGGTATGGCCAGCAGCAGGGCCTGGGCGATCGGCGGCAGGTAGACGCCGCCAATCTCGAAATCAATGGGCAAGGGCCGGGGCTCCTTCGGCAGCGGGTTCAAGGTAGGGGCTGTAGTGACGCAAAAAGCCTGCGATCACCAGCAAGGCCACACGAATGCGAAACAACGAACGCAACTGCTCGGCCGGCGCCTGCAGTTGTTCGCCGTGCAGGTTGTCCAGGCGCTCGCCCAACGCCTGCAGGGTCTGCAGCAAGTCTGGCAGCACCAGCGCGGTGCGCCCGGCGATATAGCGGCCGGTGTTGCGCAATACCTGCTCAAGCTGCGCGCGCAGGGCCTCGGGCAGCAATGGGTTGGCCCTGCCCTGCTCCTGCAACTGGCGCAAGGCCACGCCCAGGGCCATGCACGCCAGGTTGACCTCGAACAGCCCCCGCGAGCGCTCATCACGGGTCGCTGGCAGCAGGCCGATAATCAGGGTCAGGCGGTCGAGCATGCGGCTCTCAAAAGCGAACTGGCGCGCGTCCGAGGCCGGGCCCTTGAGCAAGGCATACACCTGTTCGCGGGTTTCACGAAACAGCCGTTCGATGCGCAATTGCGGGTTGAACGGGAAAATCCACGCATACACCATCAGCGACAACGCCGCGCCACACACATAGGCACCGGCGAATTCGAACCATTGCATCGCCGTGTTCTGCCAGGCGCCGATGTTCTGCGGGCCGAACAGCAAGAAGCTCGACAAGCCCAGGCCCATGCCGATGCCGGCGGTCATCGGCCCCGACAGCCCCACCGCCACTACATAGAGCAAGGGCAACAGCAACAGCGCGAGCATTTCGAAATCGACCACCTGCGGGATCAGCCAGAACTGGTACAGCGCCGACACCAGCAGCGCCAGGCCCAGGCCGCGGGCGTAGTTCTGCGCCGCCATCAGCGGGCGCGGAAAGGTCGCCATCAACGAGCAGAGGATGCCCACCAGAATCATCCCGGCGCGGGCGCCGTCCCAGGCGGTTTCGATCCAGATCAGCCCGGCCGCGACCAGGGCAATAAAGGCGCGGCTGGCGTTCATCGCCGCCAGGCGCCAGTCCAGGTGCAAGGGATTGCTGCGGCCCTGGCGGTACAGGCAGTCGCCGGCACGGCCTTCCTGGATGGCATCGCTGAGTTCGAGCATTTCGCCGAGCTGTTCGAGCAGCCGCGCCTGCTCCCAGCGCAAGGCCCAGGCCAATGAGCGAAGCGGCGTTGGCAGGTCGCTTTGCAGCTGCTCGGCCTGTAGCGCGGCCTGGTCGAAACGCCGCTGCAAGGCGCTGAAATGCTCGCGTGCCTCGGCTGGCAAGGCCCGGCCCTGCCGCGCCAGCTGGTCGAGAAAAGCCAGCTCGTCGGCCAGCAAGCGGCTGATGAACTCCGGGTAACTGCCCTGCCAGCGCTCGGCGATCATCAGCTTCTGGTTACGCAGCACCGTCAGCCGCGAGCTGAGCAGCACCAACTGGTTGCCGAGCAGTTGCACCAGGCCGTTGGCCCCGCGCAAATGCGGGGCGTCGAAGTACAGGTGGCGGCGCAGGCCTTCCAGGGCGCTGATCTCGCCAAGGATCTGCATCTGCCGCTTGCTGAACTCGGCCGCGCTCTCTTCACCGCGAATCGCCGCGGCGGCATGGCTGGCCATCAGCTTGATGAGGTTGTCGACCTTGGCAAAATAGCCCGTGGCCACTGCCTGCGGCCGTGCACTGAGCAGGCTCACCGCACACACGCAGGCCACCGCCAGCAGGGTTTCGGTGACCCGGGTAATGGCCAGCATCAGGGTGTTGTCCTGCTCGGGAATCGCCAGCATCGCCACCACCACGGCGGTAAAGCCGCTGAGCACGAAGGCATGCGAGCTGGTGTAGCGCAGCAAGGTGCCGCCGGCGGTACACAGGGCCAGCCACAGGGCCAGGGTGATAATGAACGGCAATGGCGCCTGCGCGAATACCGCCATGATCAGCACCGCCACCGCCGCGCCGAGGGTGGTGCCGAGCACCTGGGCGAAGCTGCGTTGCAGGGTCATGCCGCCCAGCGGCTGGCTGACGATGAACACCGCCATCACCGACCACTTCGGTTGGTCGAGGTCGAAGATGAACGCCAGGTACAGGGTCAACAGGCAGGCAACGATGGTCCGCAAGGCGAAGCGCAGGGTATCCGCACCGGGATGCAGCACCAGCCGCCAGTAATTGATCAAAGGTTGCACACAGGTCTCTCGAAAGTCCTTTCAGGGAACAGTAGCTTTTGAAGCGCACCTGGGAAAGACAACACGATGACCCACAGCGTTGCATATCTGCAACGATCCGCTGCCAATGCAACAATTGTCATGTTTTTACCCTTGACCCTGCGCTGCCCGAGGGTTAGTTTCTCGCCCGCATTTTTGCATGCCTACACAGGAGTCCTGCATTGGACAGTAGCCCTAGTCGATTGCGACAGGTCCACACGGCGCGCTAGTTCAGCAGGTTCCCCCTGTCACTGGCACGCCGAACATGGCGGTCAGTGGCGATTCGCATCCCTTGTGGATGACAAATCCTCATTCTCCTTCCCGCACACCTTGCACCTTCACCGGTGTTGAAGGCCCGTGGCCCTGCGCATTCTCTTTGTTCACGTACATCGCCCACTGGCGATGACAACGCGGCGTATTGCCGTGGATTCGAGGTTTGCTATGGATTGGAAAGTATTTCTGCTGCGCGTCACCGTCGCGCTGGTACTCGGGGCGCTGATTGGCGCCGAACGTCAACTGCGTCAGCGCCTGACCGGCCTGCGCACCAATGCCCTGGTCAGCACCGGCGCCTGCCTGTTCGTGCTGATGACCCAGGCAGTGCCGGGCATGGCCGCCACCGACGCTTCACGGGTTGCCGCCTATGTGGTCTCGGGCATTGGCTTTCTGGGCGGTGGTGTGATCATGCGCGACGGCCTCAACGTACGCGGGCTGAACACCGCTGCGACGCTCTGGTGCACCGCCGCCATTGGCGTGCTGTGCAGCCTGGGGCTGTTGCTGGAGGCGGCGCTGGGCAGCTGCGTGGTGCTCTGCGCCAATATCCTGCTGCGCGACATCGCCCAGCGTCTGAATCATCAGGACGTGCTGCCGGCCAACGAGGCCGAGCAGCGCTTCGAGGTGCGCATCACCTGCCGCGCCGAAGATGAAATCCAGGTGCGCAGCCTGATGCTGCACAGCTTCGGCAACGGCGGCCTGCGCCTGCAGTCGCTGCACAGTGAAGACCTGGACAACCCGGCCAAGCTGGAAGTACGCGCCGAGCTGATGGGCAGCCCCGATGCGCCCACCCAGCTGGAACGCCTGGTCAGCCGGGTGAGCCTGGAGAAAGGCGTCAGCTCGGTGCGCTGGCAAGTGCACGAGCTGAGCGCCGATTAGCGGCGTTCGTCCGACAGCGGGGTCGGCTGGTCGGGTTCGGGCAGGCGATCGTCCAGGGGCTGGTCGTCGGGCACCCGCTCGACGTCCTCGGGCAGGTCGCGCCGCTGCGGGTCAGAGACATTCGGGTCGCTGAGCGGATCGTGCTCGCGTTGCGGGTTGTTCAGCGGATCTTTCCACAGGGGTTCATCGTCGGGACGTGGCTGGCTCATGGCAGTTACCTCGCAAGAGCGGCGCAAGAAATGCGCGCCGTACAGGTTCGAGGCTGTGCGCGGGTCCGCAGTGCCACCCAGGCGATCAACGGCAGGCCCGGGTAAATATGCTCAATCGCCAGCAAAATCCGCTGCAGCACCGGGCCGTCCTGGGGGTATCGTGTAGCAAAATAATCAGCCAGAGGTGCACTGTGGCGTCCTATACCTTGCGTCAACTGAAGTATTTCGTCACCACCGTTGAATGCGGCAGCGTCGCCGAGGCGTCGCGCAAGCTGTACATCGCCCAGCCGTCGATTTCCACGGCGGTCAAGGGCCTGGAAGACAGCTTCGGCGTGCAGCTGTTCATCCGCCATCACGCCCAGGGCGTGTCGCTGACCCCCGGTGGCGCACGCTTCTACCGCAAGGCCCAGGAACTGCTGCGTATGGCCCGCGAGTTCGAGCAGAACGCCCTGGCCGACAACGACGTGGTCTGTGGCCAGATCGACATCGGCTGCTTCGAGACCGTCGCCCCGCTCTACCTGCCGCGCTTGATCGCAGGCTTTCGCCAGCGTTTTCCGGGGGTGGAGATCCGCCTGCAGGACGGCGAGCAGCAGGAACTGGTGCAAGGCCTGACCGGCGGGCGCTTCGACCTGGCGATCTTCTACGAACATGACCTGGACAGCACCATTGAAACCGAAGCCCTGACCGCGCCCCAGCGCCCCTATGCGCTAGTGCCGGCGGGCCATCGCTTTGCCGGGCAGAAGCAGGTCTCGATCAGGGACCTGGCCCTGGAGCCGATGATCCTCCTCGACGTGCAGCCCAGCCGCACTTATTTCGTGAGTATTTTCGAAGAACTGCAACTGAGCCCGAACATCGTCTTCAGTTCGCCGTCGATCGAGATGGTCCGCGGCATGGTCGGCCAGGGCTTTGGCTTCGCCCTGCTGGTGACCAAGCCCCATGGCCACAGCACCTATGATGGCCAGGAAGTGGTCTGTGTGGAGATTGCCGAGGATGTCACCGGCTCCGCGCTGGTGGCCGGCTGGCTCAAGCGTGCGCAGCTGACCAAGCCTGCGCAGCTGTTTGTCGATTACTGCAAGGAGCAGTTTGCGGCCTGGCTGGCTTAGGGTTCAACCGCATCGCGGGTCAAGCCCGCTCCCACAGCGGTTGACCTATAGGAGCTGGCCTTGCCAATCAGCCTCAGCGCGCCGCCCAGGCGTTGAAGCGCTGCTCCAGCTCCTCGCCATGGTCCACCCAGAACCCGGCATCCACCGCCCGCGCCCCGGCCAGGTTGGCCTCGGCGGTCGGCAACTGTTGCTGGACATTCGCCGGCAGCAGCTTCAGCGCCTCGCGGTGCACCGGCCCGTAGGGTATCTCCTCGGAAAACACCTTCTGGGTTTGTGGCTGGCTGGCAAAGGCAATGAAGTCCTCGGCCAGGGCCTTGTTCGGCGTGCCCTTGACCACCGCCCAGTATTCCGGGTCGTACAGGCTTTGCGGCCAGACGATACTGAGCTTCATGCCCTCTTTCTGCGCCGAGGCGATCCGGCCGTTGTAGGCCGCGCTCATGACCACGTCACCGGCAATCAGCCACTGCGCCGGTTGCGCGCCGGCTTCCCACCACTGGATATTGCCCTTGATCTGGTCCAGTTTGGCAAAGGCCCGGCTCACCCCTTGCGGCGTACCGAGCACTTCATACAGCTGCTCGGGCTTGACCCCGTCGGCGAGCAAGGCGATCTCCAGGGTGTACTTGGCACCCTTGCGCAAGCCGCGCTTGCCAGGGAAGTCGGCAACGTTCCAGAAGTCCGCCCAGGAACTCGGCGCCTTGGCCAGCTTGCCGTTGTCGTAGGCCATGACCATCGACCAGACGTAGGTGGCCACCCCGCATTCGCTGAGGGTGCCCGGGACGAACTGCGCCGGGTCACCGAAGCGCGCCGGATCGAGGCGCTCGAACAGGCCTTCGTCGCAGCCGCGCAACAGCTCCGGGCTCTCGACCTCGACCACGTCCCAGCTGGTATGGCCGACATCGACCATGGCCTTGATTTTCGACAGCTCACCGTTGTACTCGCCGGCAACCACGCGTCCTGCGCCGCTGGCGTTGAAAGGTTGGAAGTAGGCCTTGTTCTGGGCCTGCTTGGTGGCGCCGCCAAAGGAGATGACGGTGAGGTTCTGCGGCGCAGCCGACACCGCGCTGCACAGCACAACCAGGGCAAAGGGAACACAGCAACGCAAGGATCTGGACATGAAGCGGTTCCTCTAATAGGCCGGCACGCCCGCGCGCGCCGGCCACTTTTGGGTTTACAGGCGACCGAATTCGCGGGCGGTACGGTCTACAGCGGTACGGGTCTTGTCGACCAGTTCATCGATGTCGGCGTGGCTGGCCACCAGGGCCGGGGCCATGATCATCCGGCCCAGGGTCGAGCGAATGATCAGGCCCTCTTCAAAGCCGAGGGTGCGGCAACGCCAGGCCATGTCGTTTTCGTTGGCAAAGCGCTTGCGGCTGGCCTTGTCTTCGGCGAACTGCAAGGCCGCAACCAGGCCTGCGCCCTGCACCTCGCCAATCAGCGGGTGGTTGCCGAACACTTCGCGCAGGCAACGCTGCAGGTAGGGGCCGGTCTCGTGCTTGACGCGGCTGACGATGCCTTCGTCGCGCAGCGCCTTGAGGTTGGCAATTGCTACCGCTGCCGCCACCGGGTGACCGGAATAGGTCAGGCCGTGGGCGAATACCCCGCCCTGCTCCACCAGCACCTCGGCCATGCGCTTGGACAGAATCAGGCCGCCCATGGGGATGTAGCCGCTGGTCAGGCCCTTGGCGATCGACAGGGTGTCGGGCTCGAAACCAAAATGCTGGTGGGCGAACCACTCGCCGGTGCGGCCAAAGCCGCCGATGACTTCATCGGCGCACAGCAGCACGTCGTACTGCCGGCAGATGCGCTGAATTTCTGGCCAGTAGCTTTCTGGCGGGAAGATCATGCCGCCGGCGCCCTGGAAGGGTTCGGCAACAAACGCGGCGACGTTGTCGGCGCCAAGTTCGAGGATCTTCTCTTCCAGTTGGCGCGCCGCGCGCAGGCCGAATTCGGCCGGGGTCAGGTCGCCCTCGTGGGCAAACCAGTACGGCTCGTCAATGTGCGCAACATCGGGGATCACCCCGCCCATGTCGTGCATGAACTTCATCCCGCCCAGCGCTGTGGCGCCCAGGGTCGAGCCGTGGTAGCCGTTCCAGCGGCCGATCATGATCTTCTTCTGCGCCTTGCCGAGGATCTGCCAGTAGCGGCGCACGGTACGGATCAGCACCTCGTTGGCTTCAGAGCCGGAGTTGGTGTAGATCGCGTGGCTGTAGTGCGCCGGCAGCAGGCTGAACAGCAGCTCCGAGAGCTCGACCACCGCCGGGTGGGTGGTGTGGAAGAACATGTTGTAGTACGGCAGTTGCTCCAGCTGCTGGCTGGCGGCTGCGGCCAGGTCCTTGCGGCCATAGCCGAGGTTGGTGCACCACAGCCCCGACATGCCGTCCAGGTAGCGCTTGCCATCGTTGTCCCACAATGCCAGGCCTTCGCCACGGACGATCACCCGCGGGCCTTCAGCGTTCAGCGCCTTCTGGTCGAGAAAGGCATGAATGTGGTGCGCGGCATCCGCTGCCTGGTAATCGCCGGTGCTACGGGCAGGTTTGACGTGAGCGGTCATTGCGAATCTCCTTGCGGGTCTTTATCGGTTTGAGTGCCCAGCACGCTTGCCAGCGGCTCGGGCTTGAACAGTGGCTTGCCCATCACGCCCTTGATCCACAGCACGGCGATGATCGAGACGATCAGCAGCACCAGGCCTGCGTAGGCAAAAATCGAAAAGGTCATGTCCGGGCTGGGCGAGACGTTCCAGATCGCAAACAGCATGCCGGCGATGCCAAACAGCTGCGGCAGCGGGTAGAACGGCGTGCGGAACGGCCGCGCCACCTGCGGGTAGCGCCGGCGCAGGGCAATGACGTTGACGTGGGTGATGATGTAGGCCAGCAGCCAGGCCAGGGCGGCCGACAACAGCAGCTGATTGATGGCATCGGCATGGTCGTGCATCAGCAGCAATGGCAGGCCGGTGACCGCGGCAATGAACAGCACCGCCACCCAGGGCGCGCCGGTGCGCTTGCCCTGGCGCTTGAACACGCCGAAGGCCTGGCCGTTGCGGGCCATGCCATAAAGCATGCGCGGGATCGCCGCCAGCGAACTGTTGAGGGTGCTG
The DNA here is from genome assembly GCF_024749345.1 of Pseudomonas sp. B21-009. Lineage (NCBI taxonomy): Bacteria > Pseudomonadati > Pseudomonadota > Gammaproteobacteria > Pseudomonadales > Pseudomonadaceae > Pseudomonas > Pseudomonas sp. B21-009. Next base: position 2,915,436 of record NZ_CP087199.1, read on the forward strand.
CAGGTGGCGGTGATCGCGGCGGTAACCAAAAACACTTTGCCGGCCTCCCCGAACACCGTGGTGGCGAACAGGTAATGCGGCAGGCCGTTGCTGGCCAGCTCCGCCTGCGGCACGGTGAGCAAGGCGCCCAGGCCGTACAGGCAGATGATCACGAAGATGATGGTCAGGCCGAGCATCATCGAGCCCGGGATGTTGCGCTCCGGGCGGCGGGTTTCTTCTACCAGCGGGCAGACGAACTCGGCGCCGACAAAGCCCCACACCGCCATCGCGGTCAGGGCGATCACCCCCAGGCCCAACGGGTTCCAGTGGGCGCTGTCGAACAGCGCCGGGTTGGGCGCGACGATGTCGCTGTTCATCGCGCTCAGGCCCATCACCAGCAGCACCACGGTCATCACCACCGCCAGCACGGTTTGCAGGCGGGCGAAGATGTCGATGTTGAACAGGTTGAGCACAGTGAACAGCGCCAGTACACCCAGGGCCACGGTAAGCGGTGGCATCGAGTGTGGGTAGACCTTGTCGATGATGAACTCCATCAGCAACAGCTCGGCCGACAGCGCGAACATCGCCACCACGATATAGCCGGAAAAGGTCGCGAGGATCGCCGGGAACTGGCCGATGGCGACTTCGGTGTAGCTGCTCAGGCTGCCGGCGCGGGGGATCATCAGCGCCAGTTCCGAGAACGAACAGGCGTAACTCAGGGCCAGCAGGTAAGCCAGGCCCAGCGGCACGATGAAGCCCAGGCCGGCGATGCCGACGCCTTGCAGCATCAGCACCATGACGCCCTGAGACACCACCAGGCCGATGGCCACCGCCAGCAGCGCGGTAAGGCCGAGTTTCTTGCGACTTGCAGGCGGCGCCAGGGCGCCGGTTTGCACGCTTGCATTGCTGTTCATCGGGTGCTCCGAATTGTTGTTATTAGGTGTTGCCTGTGCTGGCCTCATCGCGGGTCAAGCCCGCTCCCACAGGCCATCAGCCGCGCAGCTGAATCCAGGTCGTTTTCAACTGCGTGTACTTGTCGAACGAATGCAGCGACAGATCGCGGCCAAAGCCCGACTGCTTGCCGCCGCCAAAGGGCACGCAGACGTCCAGGGCATCGACGGTATTGACCGACACGGTGCCGGCATTCAGCCGCCGCGCAACCCGGTGGGCGCGGTTGAGGTCGTCGGTCCACAGCGACGCCGCCAGGCCATAGATGTGATCGTTGGCCATGGCCACCGCCTGGTCTTCGTCATCGAACACGCTGACCGCCAGCACCGGGCCGAACACTTCTTCGCGGGCCAGGGTCATGTCGGCAGTGACGCCGGTGAAAATCGTCGGCTCGATGAAGTTGCTCGAACCGTCGAAACTCAGCTGCCGACCACCACACACCAGTTGCGCGCCTTCAGCCTGGGCCTGCTCGATGTAGTGCATGATCCGCTGCGCCTGGCGGCTGTCGACAATGGCCCCGGCCCGGCTTGCCGGGTTCAGCGGATTGCCCGGCAGCCACTGGCGCGCCTTGCCGATCAGCCGCTCGATGAACGCGTCGGCGATCGAGCGCTGCAGCAGCAGGCGCGAGTTGGCCGAGCAGACTTCGCCCTGGTTGAAGAAGATGCCGAACGCGGCTTTCTCGGCCGCCAGGTCCAGGTCCTGGCAATCGGCGAACACCAGGTTCGGGCTTTTGCCGCCGCATTCCAGCCACACCTGCTTGAGGTTCGACTGCGCGGCGTATTGCATGAAGTACTTGCCGACTTCGGTGGAGCCGGTAAACACCAGGGCATCGACGTCCATGTGCAGGCCCAGGGCGCGACCGGCCTGCTCGCCCAGCCCCGGCACCACGTTGAGCACGCCCTTGGGCAGGCCCGCTTCAATTGCAAGCTCTGCCAGGCGCAGCGCCGAGAACGGCGACTGCTCGGCGGGCTTGAGCACCACGCTGTTACCGGCGGCCAACGCCGGGGCGAGTTTCCAGGCGGCCATGTCCAGCGGGAAATTCCACGGCACCACCGCCCCGATCACCCCCAGCGGCACGCGGGTGATGGTCGCCAGGGCATTGCTGGCGGTCGGCGCCACCTGGTCGTAGAGCTTGTCGAGGCTTTCGCCGTACCAGGCGAACACATGGGCCGCGCCGGGCACGTCGATGTTCCAGGCATCCATCACCGGCTTGCCCATGCTCAGCGAGTCGAGCAAGGCCAGTTCGGCGCGGTGCTCAAGCATCAACTGCGCCAGGCGCAGCAGCACGGTTTTGCGCGCGCCGGGTGCCATCTTCGCCCAGGGGCCTTGTTCGAACGCCTGGCGAGCGCTGCTTACCGCCTGGTCAACTTCAGCCTGGCCACAGGCGGCGACCTGGGCCAGCAGCTTGCCGGTGGCCGGGTTGATGACATCGAATCGCGCCCCGCTTGCGGCCTGACAGGCCTCGCCTTGAATAAATGCGCTGTCGATCAGGCGCTGCTGTTGCGCCAGGCTGGTCCACTGGTTGAAATCGTTCACTGCAGACTCCTTGTTGTTATCCGTTGTTGGAGAGGTATTCGGCCAGGCGATCCATCAGGCGGTCACAGGCCGCCATCTGCTCGACGCTGACAAATTCATCCGGCTTGTGACCCTGCTCCATGCTGCCCGGCCCGCACACCACCGCCGGGATTCCGGCCTCATCGAACAGGCCGCCTTCGGTGCCAAAGGCCACGGTGCTGAAGGCATCGCTGCCACACAGCTGCGCGACCAGTTGCGCTGCGCCGCTCTCAGGTGCGGTGGCCAGGCCCGGGTAGGCCGAGATCGCTTCGAAGCGGATCGCCGTGTCAGCCTTGACCGCCTGCATGGCCGGCAGCAGGGTGTGCTGCGCGTAGGTGTGCAGCTCGTCCACCACCGCCTGCGGTTCGAACGCCGGCAAGGCACGCACTTCAAAGTCGAAGCGGCAATCGGCTGGGACGATGTTCAGCGCCGTACCGCCCTGGATCACCCCGACCTGCACGGTGGAAAACGCCGGGTCAAAGCGTTGATCGTGATGCTGCGGCGCGGCCAGGCGCTGGCCGATCTCGCCCAGGCGAGCGATCAGTCGCGCTGCCTGCTCGATGGCGTTGACGCCATACGGCGCATAGGCCGAATGGCACGGCGCGCCGTGTACATGGCAACGCATGGCCAGCTTGCCCTTGTGGCCAAGCACCGGTTTGAGCTCGGTCGGCTCGCCAATCAGGCACAAGGCCGGTTGCGCGATGCGCTGGGGCAGCACCTCGAGCAGGCTGCGTACGCCCAGGCAGCCGACTTCCTCGTCATACGAGAACGCCAGGTGCACCGGCCGGCGCAGCGGGCTTTTAAGAAACAGCGGCACCGCTGCCAGTACCGAAGCCAGGTAGCCTTTCATGTCGGCGGCGCCGCGGCCGTACAGCTTGCCGTCGCGCTCGGTGAGGCTGAACGGCTCGACGGTCCACGCCTGGCCGTCCACCGGCACCACATCGGTATGGCCCGACAGCACCACGCCGCCCGCCACTGCCGGGCCAATGCTGGCCAGCAGGTTGGCCTTGGTCCGCTGCGTGTTGTAGATCAGCTCGCAGCTCACACCCAGGCCGTGCAGGTAGTCGCGGACGAACTCGATCAAGGCCAGGTTCGAATCGCGGCTGACCGTGGCAAAGCCGATCAGGCTGGCCAACAATGCACGGCTGCGCAGCTCACTCATCGCCCGGCACTCCGTAGCGTGGCGCCAGGGTCGGGTTGAGGGCGCGGGTCAGGTAGTCCTGCAACTGCGGCTCATAGGCGTTCCAGAGCTTGCCCAATTCGCCGATGGGGTTGTCCTCAGCCCAGTCGACGCGCAGGTCAACGATCGACCAGACCAGCTCGCCGACCACCGACAGCGCCGCCGAATGCACCGCCCCGGCTTCGCCGCCAGCGTCCTGGCCGGCCTCAAGGGCGGTCAGCAAACGCGCGGCCAGGCAGCCTTCGCTACGCTCGAAGGCCTCGACCATGCGCTCGATCACCGCGCTGTTGGCCAGCAGGTTGCCGGCGGCCACGCATTGTTCGCCGGCCACGGCATGGTTGATGCCCAGCGCATGATTGCCGCTGAACACCGCGGTGCGGCCCTGGGCATCGACCACTGCCACCTGGCGGTACTGGCTGTAGCCGTTGCGGGTCAAGGCGCGGTCCAGGGCCTGGTGCGGCGCCAGGCCTTCGTCCAGGCCATCGAGGATCTGCGGGCCGAGGGCCGGCAAGGTGATGTTCTGGCTCGACACCGCACCGACGCCTGAGCGCAGCCACGGGCAGCGAGCACCAACGGCGATGCTTGAAGAGCTGATGGCAATGCCCAGCTGGCCGGTTTCGGCGCAGCGGCCAACGATGGAGAAGGTCATGGCACGCTCCTTATTCGGGGATGACCGCGATCACGTCGATTTCCATCAGCCACTGCGGCTGGCCGAGGGCGCTGACCACCAGGCCGGTGGAGATCGGGAACACGCCCTTGAGCCATTTACCGACTTCCTGGTACACCGGCTCGCGATAGCGCGGGTCGATCAGGTAGGTGGTGGTCTTGACGATATGGCTGAGGTCGCTGCCGGCCTCCTCCAGCAGTTGCTTGACGTTGCGCATGGCCTGCTCGGCTTGCGCCCGCGGGTCACCCAGGCCGACCAGCTGGCCATTGAAGTCGGTACCCACCTGGCCGCGCACATACACGGTGTTGCCGGCACGCACGGCCTGGCACAGGTCGTTGTCCAGGGTCTGGTTGGGGTAGGTGTCTTTGGTATTGAACATGCGAATACGGGTATGAGTAGGCATCAACGGGCTCCCATGAGGCTGGCTGGTTGGCTGGACGCTTGCTGTTCGGCCTGGCGCTGCGAAGCGTCGCGGTAATTGAGGTAGGTGCGCTGTTTGGCGATGTGATCGGCGATGTGCTTGGCGTCGTGCCACACCCCCCAGATAAACGCCGAGCCGCGCCGCGACAGCCAAGGCAGGCCGACGAAGTACACCCCCGGCTCGCTGGACACGCCGCGCTGGTGCCGGGGCTTGCCGTTGTCCTTGAAGGCGTCGACCTGCAGCCAGCTGTAGTCCACCGAATAGCCGGTGGCCCAGATGATGGTGCCGACCCCGGCCTTGGCCAGGTCGAGTTCCAGCAACGGCTGGGTCAGGCACTGCGGGTCAGGGAGAATTTCCCGCGCTTGCGGCTCTTGCGGCAGGTCCAGGCCATTGCGGGCAATGTAGGCGTCGGCGGCATCGAGCAGCGCCAGGTAGTTCTCGTCGCCGCGGGCGATGTTTTCGGCCAGGTTGGCTTCAAAGCTGACCACGCCGTTATCAAAGCCCTTGGTCAGGCCGACCAGGGTCATGCCTTGTTGGGCCAGGCGGCGAAAATCCACGGTGTGGCCGCCGCGCGCACCGCTGACGGCGATGGTCACGTGCTCCTTGCCCGGCTGCATGGTCTCGGCATCCCACTCGCCGAGCACCCCCAGCCACCAGCAGAAGTCACGGTTGCGGTAGGCCCGTGGCGGCCGGTCGTGGGCGCCGACCGAGAGGTACACCTGCTTGCCGGCACGCTGCAGTTCATCGGCGATCTGCACCCCCGATGAGCCGGCGCCAACCACCAGCACCGCGCCTTCAGGCAACTGCTGCGGGTTGCGGTAGGCGGCCGAGTGCATCTGCAATACGTTCGACTGCTTCGGCGCAATCGGCGGGATCACCGGGCGCTGGAACGGGCCGGTGGCAACCACCACCTGCTGGGCCTCGATCACGCCATCGCTGGTGTGCACGGTGAACCCCGGACGATCGCTGTTGCGCAGTACCTGGGTAACTTCGACGCCAGTGCGGATCGGTGCGTTGAATTTGCGCGCGTAGGCTTCGAAGTAATCGGCCACCTGGTCTTTACCAGCGAAGGCGTCCGGGTCGAGGCCGTCGAACTCCAGGCCCGGGAAGCGGTCGTGCCAGGCCGGCCCATTGGCCACCAGCGAATCCCAGCGACCGGTGCGCCAGGCTTCGGCGATACGGTTGCGCTCCAGCACCAGGTGCGGCACGCCCAGGCGGCTCAGGTGTTCACTCATGGCCACGCCGGCTTGCCCGGCGCCCACTACGAGCGTATCGATCTTGGTTTTATTGGTTGTCATGTCTGCGCCCTACTGAGTTGTCCCACGCGGGTGGCCGTGGGAGGGTGTAGGTCGCATTCTGGGAGAGCGCGAAGAAAGGCGAAATTATGATTTTTGTGGTTGTTGGAGAGTAAAAAACTAAGGGCTGCGTTGCAGCCCTTCGCCGGCAAGGCCGGTTCCCACAGGGACTCGCTAGTACAGGCGCGCTTTGACCAGCGGCCTGATCAGATAATTGAGCACTGTGCGCTTGCCGCTGAGGATATCCACCTCGGCAACCATGCCAGGGATGATCGGCAGCACCTCATCGCCCTTCTTCAGCTGGCTGCCGTCGGTTTTGATCAGCACCTGGTAGTACGACTCTTTGCCGCGCGGGGTGTCTTCCTCGATGGTGTCGGCGCTGATCTGCTCCAGGGTGCCCTTGAGGTCGCCATAGATGGAGAAGTCGTAGGCGGTGATCTTGACCTTGGCCGGCATGCCCGGCACCAGGAAGGCCACGTCCCGCGGCTTGATTCGCGCCTCGACCAGCAGGCGCTCTTCTACCGGGATCACCTCCATGATCGCCTCGCCCGGCTGGATCACCCCGCCGCGGGTGTTGATCAGCACGGTGTTGACCCGCCCGCGCACCGGCGACAGGATCTCGGTGCGGCGCAACTGGTCCTGGCGCTGCTGGATGATCGGCTCCAGGGCGCTGAGGTCGGCCTTGCGCTGCGAGCGTTCGGTGTAGGCGTCCTGGAAGTAGGTGTTCTTCAGCTCGGTGAGCTTGCCGTTGAGGGTGGCGATGTCCTGGCTGAGTTTCAATGCCTCCATCTGGCTGACCGCGCGCTTGGCCACCAGCGGGCGCACCAGGTCGAGCTGGCTCTGGGCCAGGCGGATCTGCGCCTGGATCGAGCGGGTGTTTTCCAGCAACTTGCCGCGCCGCGACTTGAACAGCTCGCGCTCGGAGCGCGCCAACGGGCTGTCGGGGTCGACCCCGGGGCCAAACTCAATGCGTTCCTTGCCCAGCACCTCGGCATCCAGGCGGGCAATCGCCGCGCGCAGGCCGTCGGCCTGGTTGGTCGACTCCTGGACGTTGGTCAGAAAACGCGTTTCATCCAGGCGCACCAGCGGCTGGCCAACCTCCACCAGCTCGCCCTCCTTGACCAGCAGGCGGTCGAGGATGCCGCCTTCCAGGCTCTGGATCTTCTGGATGCGGCTGTACGGCACCACCCGACCATCGCCACGGGTGACCTCGTCGAGCTCGGCCCAGGCCGCCCAGGCGATAGCGATGAGGATGCAGGCCAGCAACAGCCACAACAGCGGCCGGTACACCGGGTGGGTCACCGCCAGCAGCGGGTCGGCCAGCTCGCGGCGCAGTTTCGCCGCCTTGCGCTCAGAGTCCATGTGCACCTCCTGCGGCCTGTGGGGCCTGTACCTGACTGCCCTGCACCACCTGGTCCAGCGGGCCATCCATGATCACCCGGCCCTGGCGCAGCACCACCGCGCGCTCGACCAGGGCAAGCATGCTTTTTTTGTGCGTGGTGATGATCAGGGTACGTTTGCCCAGCCATTGCTGCAGGTAGTCGATCACCTGTTTTTCGCTGGTCTGGTCGAAGGCTGCGGTGGGTTCGTCGAGCAGCAGTATTGGCGGGTCTTGCAGCAGTACCCGGGCCAGGCCCACGGCCTGGCGCTGGCCGCCAGACAAACTGGCGTTGCCCTGCAGCGGCATGTCCAGGCCCAGCGAATGGCTGCGCACGAAAGCGCCGAGGCCGACGCCGTCGAGGGTTTCCAGCAGTTCGTCATCGCTCAGGGCGGCGCTTTCGAGGTTGAGGTTGTCGCGCAGGCTGCCCTGGAACAACGCCACCTCCTGGGGCAGGTAGCCAATACCGCGCTGGCGGTCGGCCGGGTCGATCTGGCTGAGGGCGACGTCATCGAGCAGCAGGCGCCCGGCCTGGGCATCGAGCAAGCCGCTGAGCAGGCGCAGCAGGGTCGACTTGCCGGCGCCGTTGCCGCCCAGCAGCGCTACCCGCTCGCCGGCCTGGATGGTCAGTGCCTGGATGTCCACCACCGGCGGGCTGTCACCGTGGCTCAGGCGCACGCCTTCAAGGCGAAAGTGCCCGTGCAAGTGCGGCTTGTGCACGAAGCGCTTGCCCTGGGGCCGCTCCTGCTCGGCGGCCATCAACTGGTCGAGGCCTTCCATGGCCACCTTGGTGTGCTGCCAGCGCCCGAGAATGCCAGCCGCCTGGGACAGCGGCGCAATGGCTCGCGAGGCGAGGATTGAACAGGCCACCAGGGCACCGACGGTCATCGCCCCTTCGCTGATGCGGTAGACACCGAACACCACCACGCCGACATAGCACAATTGCTGGACGATGCTCGAGGCGTAGCTCAGGCTCGAGGCCAGGGCGTGGGTTTTCATTGCCGTGCTCGAAAGCTCGCCGGTCAGGGTTTCCCACTGCTGCAGGCAACGGCCTTCGGCGCGGGTGGCCTTGACCGTTTCCAGGTGCTCGAAGGCTTCCAGCAGTACGCCGTTTTTCATCGCCCCTTCGCGCAGGTTCTGCCGCGACAGATTACCCAGCAGGCGCTGGGTCAGCAGCCCCGGCAGTACCATCAGCACACAGGCGACGATCGGTACCCAGACCACCTGGCCGCCGATCAGGGCAATGATCAACAAAAAGATCAGTACGAACGGCAAGTCGCTGATCAGCGCGGCGCTGGATGAGGTGAAGAACTCGCGCACCGACTCGAACTCGCGCACCTGGGTGCTGAAGGCGCCCATGGACGCCGGCTTGGCGGCGATCCGCGTGCTCAGCACCCGCGAGAACAACAGGCTGGAGAGCTGCAGGTCGAGGCGCTTGCCCAGCACGTTGAGCAAATGCCCGCGCATGATCCGCAGCACGCCGTCGAGGACAATCGCCAGGGCCACGCCGCTGGCCAGAATCCACAGGGTGTCGAAGGCGGCGTTGGGCACCACGCGGTCATACACCTGCATGGCGAACAGCGCCGAGGCAATCGCCAGGACGTTGGCCACCAGGGCGGCGGCGGCCACTTCGGCGTAAGAACGCCAGAGCTTTTTCAGCGGGCCGAAAAACCAGTGCTCGGGCACCGCCCTGGCGTAATCCCCTACCCGCTCGTCGGCGCGAAACCGGCACTTGGCGAACACCGCCGTGCCGCTGTACAGCGCCGCCAGTTCAGCCAGGGGCAAACGCTCGCCGCCGCCATCGCTCTGCGGTACCAGCACCTGAGCGTGCTCAGCGTCGAGCTTGACCAGCACCAGGCTGCGCCCGTCGTTAAGCAGCAACAGCGCGGGCAGCAGGTAGTTGTCCATCTGCGCCAGCGGCAATTGATCGACCCGCGCGGTGATATCGGCGCGGCGCAACGCCCGGGCGACCATGCGCAGCGGCAGGCGGCCGTGCTCCAACGGCAAGCCGTCGACCAGCTCGGCATCGCCCAGCGGCCGCCCCAATTGCCGGCACAGCAACAGCAAGCCCTCGCGCAGCGGATCGTTGAGAGGGTCGTGGTTGAGCACCACGACGTTGTCGGCAATCCTGTTGTCAGCTTCCATTCAAGCGATTCTCCACCAGTGGGCCCAACAAGCCGACCTGTGCGGCCGCCCGGTACTCGATGCGTTTGCGTTCGATGTGCAGGTTGATCAGTTGCCGCTCGGCCTCGAAGCGTTCACGCTGGACGTTGAGCAGGTCGATCACATCGCGCCGGCCCACCTCGAACTGCTCGCGGTACAGCTCGCTGACCTGCGCCGACTCGGTGACCTGCTGCTGCAGCGACTTCTCCCGCCAACCCAGGGTTTCGCTGTTGTCGAACAAGGTCTGCAATTGGCGGCGGATGTCGCGCTGCATGGCATCGGCGGTAAAGCGCGCCGACTCCAGGCGTTGCTGCGCGGCGGTCGGGCGGCGGAAGTTGGACAGGCCCTGGAAGGTGTCCATGCGCAAGCGCAGGGCCACCACCGAGTCGCTTTCCGGATGCCCGCCGACTTCCCGGCGCAAGGCTGTGGCTTCGATATTCAGCTGCGGCAGCAACGACGCCTTGGCCTCGCGAACCTGGGCTTCGGCAACGTTGGCGTCTTCCAGCGCCTTGCGTTGCAAGGGCGCGTCGTGGATCACCCGGGTCAGGTCGCTTGAGGCCAGGTAGCGCTTGAGCGACGGCGGCTCGGGGTCGCTGAGGGCATCGGGTTCCTGGCCAACCAGGAGGGCGTACTGGTTGCGGGCATCCTGCAGGTTGCCCTTCTCCAGCGCCAGTTGCTCCTGGGCCCGTGCCAGTTCAAGGTTGGCGCGGTCCAGCTCGCTGCGGTCGGCATAGCCGTCGCCGCCACGGTCTTCGGTCATCTGGCGGATGCCGCCGAGGCGCTGCAGGTGCTCGCGCACCGCCTCGACCCGGCGCTCGGCCGCCAGTACATCCAGGTAGGTCTCGACGATATCCAGCGCGGCATCGTCGCGGGCCACCAACAGTGCCTGCGACAGTTTGCGCTGGGTGGCGCTGGCGCTGTCGACCTTGCTGTTGACCCGGCCCCAGTCATAGAGCATCTGCGAGGCGGTCAGGTCGTAGACCACATCGCCAAAATCGAACTCCTGCGGCCCGCCAGACACCGACACCGACGGGTAGTAGCCGCCTTTGGCAATCTCCACTTCTGTTCCGGCGCGATCGGCTTCGGCCATCGCCGAGCGCACCTCAGGGTGAATCGCCAGCCCTGCCCGGACCGCCTGGTCCAGTGGCATGGCTGGCGCAACCATCGGCAGGCCCAGCGCCAGCAGCCACAGGGCCACTTGCGCTTGCCGCCGTCCCTTGCGCGCGTACTGCATGCGCGCTGCCATCACACGACAACCTGAACCGTATTGTCCTCGACCAGCAAGATGTTGGCGCCAAAGGTGTAGACGTCGTAGTTGACGCCGTTGATCGCCTGGCTGGTCCCGGTGTTCACCGCCCCGACCACGTTCAGGGTGTCGTTGCTTTCACCGGTGATCTGCAGGGTGTTGTTGGCATCGGTAATGGCGTTGACTTCCGCTGCGGTCAGGGTCAGCACACTGCCCGAATCGCCCTTGCCCAGGTCGATACGCTCGATATTGCTCAGCGTTCCGACCCCCACCGCGTTGTAGTCCAGGTCGATGCCGTTGGCGAACAACAGGGTATCGAAGCCCGCCCCGCCGTCGATGCTGACAAAGTTGGTGGCGGTGATCTGGATGGTGTCGTTGCCGTCACCCGCCACCACATGATCACCGGTGCCGACGTTGAAGATCAGGTCGCTGCCGGCCCCACCATTGATATGCTCGGAGCTGCCGTTGGCCCCCGCCATCACGTCGTCGCCGACGGTGCCGTTGACGTCGATCTGACCAATGTTCAGCGACAGGCCGTTGGGCACCAGGGTGATGCCATAGGCAGCGCTGTCGTTGCCCTGACCATCGGTTGAGACAACGTTGAAGGAGATCTGCGAGCCAAGGTTGAGGATGTCGGTAATGTTCAGCCCCAGCTGGGTGAGGACGCTCGGGCTCAGCAGGTTCAGAGCAAAGTGCCCAGTGCCATCGGCGTTGATTGGCAGCAGTTCGACGTTCAGCACCGGGGTGATGACGCGAATCACCAGGCTGGAACCGGCCTCGGTGGTACCGCTGAAGCCAAACCTGGGGTTCAGCGGGTTGAGGCTGACATCAACCCCGAAGCCGCCGATGGTCACCGGCTGCTCGATGCTAGCGCCAATGCCGATGCTGGCGACGTTGCTGGGGTTACCGGCCGGATCGCGGCCGACCACCGAGACTTGGGCACTGAGCAGTTGGTCCCAGCTGAAGTCGATGTCCAGGTCAGTGAGCAGGTTCAGCGACGCCAGCCCGCTGTTGTCGGCGGTTACCGTTACCGTAGCGACTACCCCGCCGACGGTCAGGTTGACGGTCAGCTCGGTGCCAGGTTCGGCAGAGATGGTCAGCAGGTTGCCGACCAGCGACAGCACCGGGGTGGCCGGTGGCACGGTGTCGATGGTGAACGGTGCCGGCGTCGAGGCGGCGCCGCCGTTGATGTCGGCAGTGACGGTTGAGGCGCCCTGCGGGAACGGCCCCTGCCCGCCTGGCGGGGTCAGGGTCAAGATTACGCTGCCAGCGCTGATATCACCGGCGGTCAGGGTATGGCTGACCTCGGCCTCGTAGCCGTTCTGGCCGGCGAACTTGACGGTGACCACCTGGCCGGCCTGCATGGTCGGCCGCACCGTGACGTTGACCTGGATGCCATCGCTGATTTCGGCAGCGTTGATCCAGGTATCGGCGGCTTCCGGCACGCTGATGGTTGGCGGCGCCAGGTCCGGGGCAACGACGCTGCCCGGGCCGCTGACGTTGCCGGCCGCATCCACCGCCACCGCCGACAGCAGCTCGCCGGTAATCAGCGGCGGCGCGAACGGCAGGCTGAAGTTGCCGCTGCCATCGACGTTGACCGTGATCGGGTTGGCGCTGTCGCCGTTGACCACGATGCGCACCTGGCTGTTGGCCTCGGCGGTACCGGTGAGCAACGCGCCGTCGGCACTGATGCTCAGCACCGGCGCGCCCGGTGCCACGCTGTCGACCGTAGTGGTTGCCGGCCCGCTGTCATTTCCGGCGGCGTCCTCGGCCACGGCATTGACCACGGTGCCGTTGGCCAGCGGGCTGGCCGGGGTGAAGCTCCAGTTGCCGCTGCCATCGGCGGTGGTCTGGCCAATCGGGTTGCCGCTGCCATCGGTGAGCGTGACCTTAGCGCCGATTTCGGCAGTACCGCTGATGATTGCGCCGTTGCTCGGGTTGATCACCGGTGCGGCAGGCGCCACGGCATCCACTGTGGTGCTGGCCGGGCCGCTGTTGTTGCCGGCGGCGTCCTGGGCCACGGCATTGACCACCGTGCCGTTGGCAAGTGGCGCGCCGGGGGTGAAGCTCCAGTTGCCGCTGCCATCAGCAGTGGTTTGACCAATCGGGTTGCCGCTGCCGTCAGTAAGGATGACCTTGGCACCGATCTCGGCGGTACCGCTGATGATCGCGCCATTGCTCGGGTTGATCACCGGTGCGCCAGGCGCCACCGCGTCAATGGTAGTGCTGACCGGCCCGCTGCTGTTGCCAGCGGCATCCTGGGCCAGCGCATTGATCACGGTGCCGTTGGCAAGTGGCACGCCAGGGGTGAAGCTCCAGTTGCCGCTGCCATCCGCAGTGGTTTGACCGATCGGGTTGCCGCTGCCGTCGGTGAGAATGACCTTGGCGCCGGCTTCGGCGGTACCGACAATGATCGCGCCGTTGCTCGGCTCGATTACCGGTGCGGCCGGCGCTACGGCGTCAACCGTGGTACTGACCGGGCCGCTATTGTTGCCGGCAGCATCCTGGGCCACGGCATTGATCAGCGTGCCATTGGCCAATGGCGAGCCCGGAACAAAGCTCCAGTTGCCGCTGCCATCAGCGGTGGTTTGACCAATCGGATTGCCGCTGCCATCGGTAAGAATGACCTTGGCGCCGATTTCCGCGGTGCCGGTGATCACCGCACCATTGCTCGGGTTGATCACAGGTGTTGCAGGCGCCACGGCATCCACTGTGGTGTTGGCCGGGCCGCTGCTGTTGCCGGCAGCGTCCTGGGCCACGGCATTGACGACGGTGCCATTGGGCAACGGGCTGGCCGGGGTGAAACTCCAGTTACCACTGCCATCGGCAGTGGTTTGACCAATCGGGTTGCCGCTGCCGTCGGTAAGGATGACCTTGGCGCCCGCTTCGGCGGTGCCGCTGATCGCTGTACCATTGCTCGGATTGACCACCGGCGCGCCGGGCGCCACGGCATCAACCACCGTACTGGCCGGGCCGCTGTTGTTGCCAGCGGCGTCCTGGGCGACGGCGTTGACCACCGTGCCATTGGCCAACGGCGGCAGCGGTGTGTAGCTCCAGTTGCCGCTGCCATCGGCGCTGGTCTGACCGATCGGGTTGCCGCTGCCATCGGTGAGGATCACCGTGGCATTGGCTTCGGCAGTACCGACAACAACTGCCCCGTTGCTGGCATTGATCACCGGTGTTGCCGGTGCCACGGCATCCACCGTGGTGCTGGCCGGGCCGCTGCTGTTGCCTGCGGCGTCCTCGGCCACGGCGTTGACCACGGTGCCATCGGGCAGCGGCGTGCCTGGCACGAAGCTCCAGTTACCGCTGCCATCGGCGGTGGTTTCACCAATCGGGTTGCCACTGCCATCGGTCAGAACGACCTTGGCGCCGATTTCGGCGCTGCCGCTGATGACCACGCCGTTACTGACGTTGACCACCGGCACCGCAGGCGCCACGGCATCCACCGTGGTGCTGGCCGGGCCGCTGCTGTTGCCGGCAGCGTCCTGGGCCACGGCATTGACGACGGTGCCATTGGGCAACGGGCTGGCCGGGGTGAAGCTCCAGTTACCACTGCCATCGGCAGTGGTTTGACCAATCGGGCTGCCGCTGCCGTCGGTAAGGATGACCTTGGCACCCGCCTCGGCGGTCCCGCTGATCGCTGTACCATTGCTCGGGTTGACGACCGGTGCGCCGGGGGCCACGGCGTCGACCGTGGTGCTGCCTTGCAGGCTGGTGTTGCCGGCAGCGTCCTGGGCTACGGCATTGACCACCGTGCCGTTGGCAAGTGGCGAGCCCGGGGTGTAGCTCCAGTTGCCGCTGCCATCGGCCGTCACCTGACCAATCGGGTTGCCGCTGCCGTCGGTGAGGATAACCTTGGCACCGGCTTCAGCAGTGCCGACGATGACCGCGCCGTTACTCGGGTCGATCACCGGCGCAGCCGGGGCCACCGCGTCAATGGTAGTGCTGACCGGGCTGCTGGTGTTGCCGGCCGCGTCCTGGGCCACGGCATTGATTACCGTGCCATTGGGCAAGGGGCTGCCTGGGGTGAACGTCCAGTTGCCGCTGCCGTCGGCCGTTACCTGGCCAATCGGGTTGCCGCTGCCATCGGTAAGGATGACCTTGGCACCCATCTCGGCGGTACCGCTGATGACCGCGCCATTGCTCGGGTTGATCACCGGCGCGGCAGGCGCCACGGCATCCACCGTGGTGCTGCCCGGGCCACTGCTGTTGCCGGCAGCATCCTGGGCCACGGCGTTGATCACCGTGCCGTTGGGCAACGGGCTGGCCGGGGTGAAGCTCCAGTTGCCACTGCCATCGGCGCTGGTCTGGCCAATCGGGTTGCCGCCGCCATCGGTGAGCAGGATGGTCGCGCCGGCTTCGGCAGTACCGCTGATCTCGGCGCCGTTGCTCGGCTCGACCACCGGCGCCGCGGGCGCAACGCCATCAATCGTGGCAACCGCCGCCGCACTGTCGACCCCGCTGGGGTTGCGCGCCACGACATTGATCACGGTGCCGTCCGGCAGCGGCACACCGGGGGTGAAGCTCCAGTTGCCGCTGCCGTCGGCCGTCACCTGGCCGATCGGGTTGCCGTTGCCGTCGGTGATGATGAGGGTGTTGCCGGCATCGGCGCTGCCGCTGATGACCGAACCGTTGCTGGGGTCGATCTGCGGGATCGACGGCAACGAGGTATCCACGATAGTGCTAGCGGGCGCGCCGGTGTTGCCGGCCGCGTCGGTGGCGGTGACATTGACCACGGTGCCGTTGGGCAGTTGCGCACCGGGGGTGAACGTCCAGTTGCCGCTGCCATCGGCGGTGGTCTGGCCGATCGGGTTGCCGCTGGCGTCGGTCAGGGTAACGGTGCTGTTGGCCTCGGCGGTGCCGTTGAGGGTATTGCCGTTGCTTGGGTTGACCACCGGCGCTGGCGGCGGTACGGCATCCACCGTGGTGGTGCCCGGGCCGCTGGTATTGCCGGCCGGGTCCTGGGCCACGGCATTGATCACCACGCCGTTGACCAATGGCGCAGCAGGCGTGAACGTCCAGTTGCCGCTACCGTCGGCGGTGGTCTGGCCGATCGGATTGCCACCACCATCGGTGATGATGATCCTGGCCCCCGCTTCGGCAGTGCCGCTGATGGTGCTGCCATTGCTCGGATTGATGACCGGTGCGCCCGGGGCAACGCTGTCCACGGTGATGGCGGCCTGCAGGCCCGTGTTGCCAGTCGGATCGGTGGCGGTGGCAATCACCACGGTGCCGTTGGCCAGCGGGCTGCCCGGGGTGAAGCTCCAGTTGCCGCTGCCATCGGCGGTCACCTGGCCAATCGGGTTGCCGCTGCCATCCTTGAGGACAACCGTGGCACCGGCTTCGGCGGTGCCGCTGATGGTGGCGCCATTGCTCGGGTTGATGACCGGGGCCGCAGGCGCCGAGCTGTCGACGGTGACGCTGGCCGGTGCGCTGAGGTTGCCGGCAGCATCCTGGGCGACAACGTTGACCACGGTGCCATCGACCAGCGCCGAACCCGGGGTGTAGGTCCAGTTGCCGCTGCCGTCGGCAAAGACTTCGGCGATCGGGTTGCCGCTGCCGTCGGTGAGAATGACTTTGCTGTTGGCTTCGGCGGTGCCGCTCAGGCTGTTGCCGTTGCTCAGGTTGACCGTCGGGGCCGGCGGCGCGACGGCATCCACTACGGCAGAAGCCGGTGCGCCGGTGTTACCGGCCGGGTCGGTGGCCACCGCATTGACCACGGTGCCGTTGGGCAGCGGGCTGCCCGGGGTAAAGCTCCAGTTGCCGCTGCCGTCGGCGGTCACCTGGCCAATCGGGTTGCCGCTGCCATCGGTCAGGGTGACGGTGGCGCCGGCTTCGGCGGTACCACTGATGACGCTGCCATTGCTCGGGTTGAGTAGCGGCGCGCCCGGAGCGACGCTGTCTACCGTGGTCGCCGCTGGAGCACCGGTGTTGCCGGTCGGGTCGGTGGCCGTGGCCACCACTACCGTACCGTTGGGCAACGGGCTGCCCGGGGTGAAGCTCCAGTTGCCGCTGCCGTCGGCCGTGACCTGGCCGATCGGGTTGCCGCTGCCATCCTTGAGCAGCACCGTGGCGCCGGCTTCGGCGGTGCCGCTGATGACGCTACCATTGCTCGGGTTGAGTACCGGAGCCGCAGGTGCCGAGCTGTCGACGCTTACGCTCGCCGGCGGGCTACTGTTACCTGCCGCGTCCTGGGCGAGCACATTGATTACCGTGCCATCGGCGATTGGCGTGCCCGGGGTGTAACTCCAGTTACCGCTGCCATCGGCGGTCACCTCGGCAATCGGGTTGCCGTTGCCATCGCTGATGATCACCTTGCTGTTGGCTTCGGCGGTGCCACTGAGGCTGCTGCCATTGCTCGGATTGATGGTCGGCGCCAGTGGCGCGACGGCATCGACAGTGACGCTGGCCGGGCCGCTGCTGTTGCCTGCGGCGTCCTGGGCCACGGCATTGATCACGCTGCCATCGGGCAACGCGGCGCCCGGAGTAAAGCTCCAGTTGCCGCTGCCGTCGGCAGTGGTTTCACCAATGGGGTTACCACTGCCGTCGCTGAGAATGACCTTGGCACCGGCTTCGGCAGTACCGCTGATGACCGCGCCATTGCTCGGATTGACCTGCGGTGCGGCCGGTGCCTGGGCATCGACGACAGTACCGCCGGGGGCGCTGGTGTTGCCGCTGGCGTCGGTGGCGGTGACGTTGACCACGGTGCCGTCGGGCAACGGGCTGCCCGGGGTGAAACTCCAGTTGCCGCTGCCGTCGGCGCTGGTTTGACCAATCGGGTTACCACTGCCGTCGGTCAGGATGACGGTCGAACCGGGTTCGGCAGTACCGCTGATGACACCGCCATTGCTCGGGTTGACCACGGGCGCCGCGGGCGCTACAGCGTCGACGCTGACCGTTGCCGGCGCGCTGGTGTTGCCCGCCGCATCCTGGCTGACCACACTGACCACGGTGCCATCGGCAATTGGCGTGCTGGGGGTGTAGCTCCAGTTGCCACTGCCATCGGCGCTGGTCTGGCCGATGGGATTGCCGTTACCGTCGCGGATGATCACCGTGCTGCCTGGCTCGGCGCTGCCGCTAAGCTCGCTGCCATTGCTCGGGTTGACCGTCGGTGCGCCAGGCGCTACGCCGTCGACGGTGGCGCTGGCCGGGCCACTGATGTTGCCGGCGGCATCCTGGGCCACGGCATTGACCACGGTGCCATCGGGCAACGGCGTGGCCGGGGTGAAACTCCAATTGCCGTTGGCATCGGCAGTGGCCTGGCCGATCGGGTTGCCGCTGCCGTCAGTCAGGGTGATGGTCGCCCCGGCTTCGGCGCTACCGCTGATCTCGCTACCGTTGCTCGGGTTGATCTGCGGCGCAGCCGGCGCCACGCCGTCGACGGTGATCGACGCCGGCGGGCTGCTGTGGCCGCTGGCATCCTGGGCCACCACAGTGACCACGGTGCCATCGGCCAGCGCCGTGCCTGGCGTAAAGCTCCAGTTGCCATTGCCGTCGGCGACCGTCTGGCCGATCGGGTTGCCATTACCGTCGGTGATCACCAGGGTTACGCCGGGCTCGGCAGTACCCGACAGTTCGCTGCCATTGCTGGCATTGACCTGGGGTGCATCCGGGTAATCGGGGGCCTGTACGCTGACGCCCGGGCTGCTGTTGCCGGCAGGGTCAGTGACCACCACGGTGACGGTCTGGCCATCGGTCAGCGGTGGATCAAGCGGCACCTGGAAGCTGCCATCGCTGCCGATCACCGCCGTGACATCCGGCTGGCCATCGCCATTGGTGTCGACACCAACGCTGGCACCGGGCTCGCCATTGCCGCTGACGCTGCTGCCGTCGGGCGCCACTTCGACATCCGTGGGCGCCGCCGGGGCGGTGGTGTCCGGTGCGCTGGCCTGGGCTGGCGGGCTGCTGTTGCCGGACGGGTCGGTGATCACCACGGTCACCGTCTGGCCATTGGTCAGCGGTGGGTTAAGCGGCACCTGGAAGCTGCCGTCAGGGCCGATAATCACCGTGATGTCGGGATGGCCGTCGCCATCGGTGTCGATGCCCGCCGTGGCTCCCGGCTCGCCCTTGCCACTGACCAGGGTACCATCGGGGGAGACTTGCAGATCGCTTGCCGGCGCCGGTGCGGTGGTGTCCGGTGCGGTGATCTGGGTCGGCGGGCTGCTGTTGCCGGACGGGTCGGTGACCACCACGGTCACCGTTTCACCGTTGGTCAGTGGCGGGTTCAACGGTACCTGGAAGCTGCCATCGGCGCCGACCACCACGGTTGCATCAGGCTTGCCGTCGCCGTTAGTGTCGATGCCGACGGTAGCGCCCGGCTCGGCCTTGCCGCTCACCGAACTGCCGTCGGTGGCCACCTGCAACCCCGACGCTGCACCCGGCGCGGTGGTATCCACCGGTGGGGTTTCACTGCCGCCGCCACCACCACCGCCGCCACCGCCACTGTTCGACACCGCAACGCCCGCACCAATCACCGCCGCGCCCGCCAGCAGCATCCCCCCTACCCCCAGGCCGCCTGCGGTCGCACCGGCACCGGCGCCCCCGGCAGCGGTCAGCGAGTCAAAGCCTGCAGCGCTTTCCTGGGCGACATAGGTGGCCGCCAGGATGCCCTCTGCGGCAACCGGCGGCAGGCTAACCGCCACCAACTTGCCTTCATGGACCAGGAACAGCTCACTGGGTGGCTGGCCTTCGGCATAGAAATTGGCAATACGGACGCTCTCGCCGTTCTTGAGCTGCACCACCAGGTCGGCATCGCTTTTCGAATAGCTGGCAACCGCCTCGGGATCGATGTCGAGGGCGATTTCGCTGCTTTCGGTAAGTTTCAGGATGCCGTTGGTAGGGATTTCAGTGACAGCGGCGGACGAGACATTTTGATTGAGGGGGGAAACCTGCGCCTGGATCGACATGCTAGACAGTCCTTTTGCCCATAGATGACCGAAGGGGTCACACTGCTGCCTGAAGAAATAGCAGTTCTGGGAAAAAAAACGATTCTGGCTTTAGGCTTAATACCTAAGCGCACTTAAACGTTTTTGGCGTTAGTCCAAAAGGCTTGCAGCGCCCTTGCAGTTGCGAAAAAAACGGCGATTGACGACACTGCAAAGCCACCTTCAATAGCCTTCGCCATGTCAGTTACCCTGCGCCTTGCCCGCGTCGAAGACGCGCAACTGCTACCCGCCGTCGAACGTTCTGCCGCCCGGTTTTTTGCCGATCAGCCAGGTCTTGAGTGGATTGCCACGGGGCCGGTGATGAGCAGCGACGAGCACCGCCAGTTCATCGACCAGGGCCATGAGTGGGTGCTGGCCGACGCCGACGACGTGCCGCAGGGGTTCCTCTGCGCGCAACCCGCAGGCCGCGACCTGTTCATTCATGAACTCTCGGTTGCGCAATCTGCGCAAGGTCAGGGCTATGGCCGCCGGTTGATCGGCGCCGCCGCTGACTGGGCCCGCGAACACGGCTTCGAAGCCCTGAGCCTGACCACCTTTGCCTGCGTTCCCTGGAACGCGCCCTTCTATGCCCGCCTGGGCTTCGAGACACTCGCTGAACAGCAACTGAGCCAGGCTTTGCACCAACAGTTGAACCGCGAACAACTGCAGGGACTGATCGGCCGCTGCGCCATGCGCATGAAACTTCAGCCGTTGTCCTGAGGCTGTTCGCGGGCACGCTCGGCCTGGCGCAACTGTGCTTCCTGCTTGCCGATCAGCTGCAGCTGGCGGCGCAATTCCGACACCCGTTCGGCCAGGCTCAAGGCCAGGTCCTGGTTCTGCTTCTCCAGCTCATCGCGTGAACCGCTGAGCTGCGCAAGCTTGACCTCCAGGCCGTGAATTTTCGCCTGCTGGCGATCGCCCTGGGTCTTGAGGCCGCGCTGGGCTTCTTTGAGGGTGCGAACCTGCACCAGCAGGCCTTCGTTGTCGCGGTTAAGGCGGGTCAGTTCGTCTTGCTTGACGATCAGGCTCTGCTGCAACTGGCGCACTTCCACCTGCAGCAACTGTACCTGCGCCTCGTGCCGGCGTTGATCCTGGTCGCGCTGTTCGCGGCTGGCGTTGCGGTAATGCTCAAGGGCATCGCGGGCATGCTGGTGCTTGTCTTCCAGCGAGCGGACCTGCTCGTCCTTATCGGCCAGGCGCAGGTTCAGTTCGCCCACCGCCTGGTTGAGGGTGGCGTTGCGGGTCTGCTCGCTTTGCAAGCTGGTGCGGGCGGTGGCCAGGGCCTCTGACTCGCTGGCCAGCGCCGCCGTCTGGATCTCATGTTGCTGTTGCAAGGCGGCCAGCGCCTGCTGGCTGATCTGCACCTGCGCCAGCAGGGTCTGGCGCTCTTGTTCAAAGGCACTACGGGCAAAGTCGATACGCGCCTCAGCCTCCTCCTGCAGCTGCGCGGCCAGTTGCTCGACCACTGCCGCCAGCGCATCGCTGAGGTTTGCCGTGCTGGCGGGTGCCGCCGGTTGCAGGCTTTCCAGCTCTTTGAGGTAACGATGAATGGTGGTTTTCGAGCCGGTATTACCCAGCTCGATACGTACGGCATCGATACTCGGATGCTCGCCCCGGGCCAGCAGCGCCTGCCGCGCCTTGTGCACTAATGCCTTGTTGATACCGCCACGGGCCATGCCAGCTCCTACTATTTCGTACTGTGATACGTACCATGTATTTACATACTATCCTATTGATCTTCCTCACGCTCAAACAATCAAGTTCTGAGATAAAATAATCACGGCTTATCGCATGTGAAACGCTAGAATGGCGGGTAAATGTGCCCAGAGCGGTACGCCTGGCGGGAACGCGGCAATGAACACGATCGAGCGCTACCTGCAGGCCGCAGTGCGCGATAACACCCGACGCAGTTACCAGGCTGCGGTCGAGCACTTCGAAGTGAGCTGGGGAGGCTTTCTGCCGGCCACCGCCGACAGCATCGTCCGCTACCTGGCCGAGCATGCGCACAGCCACTCGATCAGCACCCTCAAGCAGCGCCTGGCAGCGCTGGGGCAATGGCATGTCAGCCAGGGCTTTCCCGACCCGACCAAGGCACCGATGGTGCGCCAGTTGCTCAAGGGCATCCGCACCCTGCACCCGGCCGAACCCAAACAGGCGGCGCCGCTGTTGATCCAGCACCTGCAAACTGCCGTTGGCGTACTTGAGCAAGAAGCCGCCCAGGCCCGCGCCGGGCACGATTTGCCGGCACTGTTGCGCGCCAGCCGCGACAAGGCCTTGCTGTTGATCGGGTTCTGGCGCGGGTTTCGCGGCGATGAACTGGCGCGCCTGCAGGTCGAGCATATCCAGGCCCAGGCGGGTATCGGCCTGTCGATCTACCTGCCGCGCAGCAAGGGCGACCGCCAGGCGCTGGGCGTGCGCCATCGGACGCCGGCACTCAAAGTGTTGTGCCCGGTCCAGGCTTACCTGCAATGGCTTGAAGTGGCAGGCATTGCCCGCGGCCCGGTGTTTCGCAAACTCGACCGCTGGGGCAACCTCGGCGAACAGCCGCTCAACAGCAACAGCCTGATCGGCTTGTTGCGGCGCATCCTCGAACGCGCAGGCGTACCGGCAGCGTTATATACTGGGCACTCGCTGCGCCGCGGCTTTGCCACCTGGGCCACCAGCAATGGCTGGGAGCTCAAGGCGTTGATGAGCCATGTCGGCTGGAAAGACGCCAAGTCGGCGCTGCGCTATATCGATGCGTCGGTGTCGTTTGGCGAGCTGGCGCTGCTCGACGGCAGCGCCCCGGGGCAACTGACGGATCAGTCCTGAAGCGGGCGCTGCATCTTGACGATCTCGATCACCGCGCGACTGTTGCCGCGGCTGAAGGTGCCGTTGCCGATAGGCACAAAGCCGTTGGCTTGATAAAAGCCCTGAGCATTGCGCGTGGCTTCCAGGTAAACGCTGCTGGCCTTCGTCGCGCGGATGCGCTCGATCGCCAGGTTCAGCAGTCGCCCACCAATGCCCTGCCCGGCACCCGCACCGCAGACAAACAGCTTGCTGAGTTCAAAGCCGTCGATCTCGACGAAGCCGAGAATGCTCCCGGCTTGCGCGACCCACAGGTTGCCCTGCTCGATGGCCGGCAGATAAGTCGCCGGTGAGCGGCCATCGAGCCACATTTGAATCTGCTCGACGCTGTAATGCTCGCCACACTGAGACTCGACCGAGTCCTTGTGCACGTTGAAAATGGCCTGCGCATCGGCGGCCCTGGCCTGGCGAAGTACAATCGCGCTCATCTACCCGCTCCCTGCTTTTATGTGGACTGCCTGGCGTATCAGTTTCGCGTATTGCACAGTGTGCCAGGCTTGAGGTGGGCAACGAAGTTGCACGGACGATGGCGGGCATCCAGTTGCTCGGCGAGGATACCTTCCCAGGCAGTGCGGCAGGCGCCAGTGGAGCCCGGCAAGCAGCAGACCAGGGTGCCATTGGCAAGGCCGGCCAGGGCACGGGTCTGCACGGTGGAAGTGCCGATATCGAGGATCGACAAGGCGCGGAACAACTCGCCAAAGCCATCGATGTGCTTGTCGAACAGGCAGGCCACAGCTTCCGGGGTGCTGTCGCGCCCGGTAAAGCCGGTGCCGCCGGTGATCAGCACCACCTGCACGTCGTCCTCGGCAATCCAGCCGGCGACCTGGGCGCGAATCTTGTACAGGTCATCCTTGAGCAGCACCCGCTCGACCAGGCGGTGGCCCATCTCCACCGCGCGGCTGGCCAGCAGCTCGCCGGAGGTGTCGGTGTCGAAGCTGCGGGTGTCGCTGACAGTCAGCACGGCGATGTTCAGCGGCACGAACACCGCATCCAGTTTGATACTCATGCACAGCCCCTTGGCAGCAGTCAGGAAGTTGCGGCCAACGCTAGAGGCAAACACCATTAGCGTCCAATCGATAGATCCGACCGGCTTATCGAGGTGGTCTATCGTCTATTGATCAAGCGCCTCTATCAGCCGGTCACTAATGCCCATTGGACGGCCCGGGGGCATTGCTTTACCGTTTTGCCACCCGCCCTACTGACTTGCCAGGCTGCGCCATGGATATCAAACAACTGAAGTTTCTGCTCGCCCTGGACCAGACCCGCCACTTCGGCCAGGCCGCCGCGCTGTGCCATATCACCCAGCCGACCCTGTCGATGCGCCTGCGTAACCTTGAGGACGAACTGAACCTGGTGCTGGTAACCCGTGGCCAGCGTTTCGAAGGCTTTACCGAGGCCGGCGAGCGCATCCTGGCCTGGGCTCGCACCCTGCTGGCCGCCTATGACGGCCTGCAGGCTGAAGCCGCCAGTTGCCGCGGGCAGATCGTCGGCAGCCTGCGCCTGGGCATGGTGCCGCTGTCGAGCTTCAACCCCATGCAGTTTCTCCAGCCCCTGGCCCAGCGCTATCCGGAGCTGCAGTTCCAGCTGTCGTCCTTGAGCTCCGAACAGATCACCGATGGCCTGAGCCGTAACCAGCTGGACCTGGGTATCTGCTATCTGGACCAGATCAACAGCGCCTATTTCGAAGTGATCGAACTGGGCACCACGCGCATGGGCCTGCTGTATGACGTGCGCCATTTTCAGTTCGAGCAGGCTGAACTGCCCTGGGAAGCGGTCAGCGCCGTGCCGCTGGGGCTGTTGAGCAAGGGCATGCACTATCGCCAGTCGGTCGACCTGAGCTTTCGCAGCCGCGGCCTGCAGCCCCATGCGGTGCTCGAAAGCGACTCCAGCTACCAGTTGATCCAGGCCGTGTGCGCCGGGATGTGCTGCGCGATCATGCCGCTCGATTACGGCCTCGAAGGCCTCAGCGAGCACCTGCATATCGTGCCGATCAGTGCTGCCAGCGTGCATGCACCGATCGGCTTGCTGCTGCGGCGTACCGAGCCGCGTTCGGCCATCGCCGAGAAGTGTTTTGCCGAAGTTCGATCACTGCTCGACAGTGAATTGAAACCGGCATGAGCACTAGCCCGGGGTGCGCTCGGCCAGGTCTTCGAGCAGCTCGGCCGACGGCACGAAGAACAGGCCGCCGGTGACCGCGTTGCTGAAGTCCAGCAAGCGGTCGTAATTGCCTGCCGGGCGACCGACGAACATGTTCTCGAGCATCTGCTCGATCGGCGCCGGCGAGCGCGCATAACCAATGAAGTAAGTGCCGAACTCACCGGCGCCGGGGCGGCCGAACGGCATGTTGTCGCGCAGGATCTTCAGCTCTTCGCCGTTCGCGTCGGTGATGGTGGTCAGTGCGCTGTGGGAGTTGCTGGGTTTGGCTTCGTCACCCAGCTCGATGTCCGACAGCTTGGTGCGGCCGATCACCCGTTCCTGCGCCTCGACCGGCAACGCGTTCCAGGCGCTCATGTTGTGCAGGTATTTTTGCACCAGCACGTAGCTGCCGCCGCTGAAGGCCGGGTCTTCGTCGCCGACCAGGGTGAATTTGGGCACCTGGCGGCCGACCGGGTTCTCGGTGCCATCGACGAAGCCGATGATGCTGCGCATGTCGAAGTAACGAAAGCCCTGCACTTCATCCACCACCTTGACCGCATCGCCCAGGGCCGTGATCAGTTGGCTGGCCAGTTCGAAGCACAGGTCCATCTGCTCGGCGCGGATGTGCAAGAGGATATCGCCGGGGGTCGCCGGCGCGCGACGCCCATCGACGCCAAACTCGCGGAACGGGTGCAAGGCCTGTGGCCGTGGCCCGCCGAACAGCTGGTCCCAGGCACTGGAGGCAAAGCCGCAGACGCACGACAGGTTGCCAGCCGGCACGCGCTTGCCCACTGAGCGGGTCAGGCCGGCGATATCGGCGCACCACTCACGCACGGTTTGCAGTGCCTCACTGCCTGGGGCCAGGGTGGCGACCATGAAAATCGCGCTGCTGGTGATCGGAATGCCCACCGCCTGGGGTTCGGGAATATCGTTGTTCATGGCTGCCTGCACACGGGTCAAAGCCAGCAGCCTAGCAGATCGGCAGCGGCTATGGCGTGACCTGGTAACCCTTGTTCTGCAGGCAGCTGGTATAGGCCGAAGCGCTGCTGGCCTCATTGCTGCGCCGGTCCTGCCGACGCTCCTGGCGCTGGCGGGCGCCACCGACAACCGCGCCGGCAGCGGCGGTTTCACCGGCACGGTTCTGCCGGTATTGCTGTTTGACGTCATCATCGACACGGTCGTAGACCTCATCATGCTGGCGTCCCCGTACCTCGGCGCCCGCGGCGCCGGCGGCCGCACCCACGGCAGCTCCGCGCACCCGCCCACCGACATGGGCATCACTGCTGGCGGAACTGGCGGCGACGTTATGGCAATCGTTGATATCGACCTGCACCTGCTGGGCGCTCTGGCCCTTGAGCGGCACCACGGTTTCGGCCCAGCCCTGCGCACATACAGTCGATAACGCCAGGCACAGGCCAATGGAGGACAACCTGTTCATGATGGACTCCGGGATCGGACAGTAGCAACAGTGTAGCTGGCCTGTAGACGCTGGCTCGCCAGCGATGAGGCCAGCACATCAGGTCACACCGGTTCCTCGACCTTGAGTACCTCGCCACGCTCTTCCAGCAGTTGCACGAAGGTCCTCAAGCTGCGCGATACCGTGCCGCGCCGCCACACCAGCCAGGTGCGCAGGTAGCGAAAGCGCTGGGACAGCGGCCAGACACTGACCGTGCTGCAGCCGGGCATGCTTTCGAGCATGCTGCGCGGCATCAGCGCCAGACCGGCGCCGGCGCTGACGCAGGCAAGCATGCCGTGGTACGACTCCATCTCAATGATCTTGCCCGGCACCGCCTGGTCCTGGGCAAACCAGTTCTCGAAGTGATGACGGTATGAGCAGTTGGCGCGAAAGGCGTAGATGGTCATGCCGTTGACCTCCCCAGCGCGGGTGATCGGCGTGTGGTTGAGCGGTGCGATCAGCACCATCTCTTCGACGAACACCGGCACCCCCTCGAGCGCCGGGTGCAACACCGGGCCGTCGACGAAGGCGGCGCTCAGGCGCCCGGCCAGCACGCCGTCGATCATCGCCCCGGACGGCCCGGTGGTAAGGTCCAGTTCGACCTTGGCATAGGCCTGGTTGTAAGCCGCCAGCAGCGTCGGAATGCGCACCGCGGCGGTGCTTTCCAGCGAGCCGAGGGCGAAGGCGCCTTGCGGCTCGTCACCCGCCACGGTCAGCCGCGCCTCGGCCACCAGGTCGAGAATACGCCGGGCATAGTCGAGAAAATTCCAGCCCGCCGGCGACAGGCGCAAACGGCTTTTTTCGCGGATGAACAGCTCGGCACCCAGCTCCTGTTCCAACTGCTTGATCCGCGTGGTCAGGTTCGACGGCACCCGATGGATGTGCTGGGCCGCGGCACTGATGCTGCCCTGCTCGGCCACCGCCTTGAACATCTCCAGTTGCACCAGATCCATAGTCATTCTCTCTGCGTGAATGTTTTGCTCAGTATTATTCAGTTTAAGGCAAAGGCACAACGCAGTAGTCTGAAACCGTTCCCCTCCCCTCAGGACCGCCGTGATGACCGCGATCAACTTGCACACCCACGCCTTGTCGATCAACCCCGCCAATGGCGAGCAGATCGGCCACTATGCCTACGAAAGCGACGCTGTCCTCGACGCCGCCCTGAGTCGCGCCGCCCAGGGCTTTGCTGCCTGGCGCCGCACGCCGGTAGCGGCACGCACCGCATTGCTGCTGGCCCTGGCCGGCGCCCTGCGCAACAACGCCGAGGCCATGGCGCGGATGATCACCGACGAAATGGGCAAGCCGGTGGCCCAGGCCAGGGGTGAAATCGAGAAATGCGCGCAGCTCTGCGAGTGGTACGCGGCCAACGGCCCGGCCATGCTCGAGGCTGAAGCGGCCCCGGTGCCCGTCGGCCAGGCGCGCATCGAATATCGTCCACTCGGCCCGCTGCTGGCAGTGATGCCGTGGAACTTCCCGATCTGGCAGGTGCTGCGCGGCGCGGTGCCGGCGTTGCTGGCCGGCAATACCTATGTACTCAAGCACGCGCCGAACGTGATGGGCAGCGCCTACCTGCTGCTCGAAGCGTTCCAGCGCGCAGGTTTCCCCGAGGGCGTGTTCGAGGTGATCAACGTCACCCCAGAGGGCGTGTCCAAGGCCATCGCCGACCCGCGCATTGCCGCCGTGACCCTGACTGGCAGCGTACGCGCCGGTACCGCCATCGGCGCCCAGGCCGGCGCCGCGCTGAAAAAGTGCGTGCTGGAGCTGGGCGGCTCCGACCCGTTCATTGTCCTCAACGATGCCGACCTTGATGAAGCGGTCAAAGCCGCCGTCATCGGCCGTTACCAGAACACCGGCCAGGTCTGCGCCGCAGCCAAGCGCCTGATCGTCGAGCAAGGCGTGGTCGAGGCCTTCACCCGCAAATTCGTCGAGGCCACCCAGGCGCTGGTCATGGGCGATCCGCATGCCAGCGAGACCTACATCGGCCCGATGGCCCGCTTCGACCTGCGCGATGAGCTCGACCAGCAAGTCCAGGCAACCCTGGCCGAGGGCGCGACCCTGCTGCTTGGCGGTGGCAAGGTGCAAGGCAACGGCAACTACTACCAGCCCACCGTGCTGGCCGACGTCACCGACCAGATGACTTCGTTCAAGCAGGAGTTGTTCGGCCCGGTGGCCTCGATTATCACCGCCCGCGATGCCCGCCATGCCCTGCAACTGGCCAACGACAGCGAATTCGGCCTGGCCTCGACTATTTACACTGCCAATGCTGCGTTGGCCGAGCAACTGGCCGATGAGCTGGACACCGGCGGCGTGTTCATCAACGGCTACTGCGCCAGCGACCCGCGGGTGACCTTCGGCGGCGTCAAGAAGAGCGGCTTTGGCCGTGAGTTGTCGCACTTCGGCGTACGCGAGTTCTGCAATGCGCAGACGGTGTGGGTGGACCGCAACTGACAGCCGCCACGGCTAAAGGCCCATCGCCAGGCGTAACTGCCTGGCCAGCGCAACGGCTTGTTCGCGGCTGGTGACATTGGTAAAGCCGATCAACAACCCGCGCCGTTGCCCGGGTTGTCGGTACCAGCCTGAAAGCGGCTCGATCGCCAGGCCAAGCACCCGCGCGCGGCGGGCAATCGCACAATCGTCGAAGCCGCCGCGCACATCTGCCACCAGGTGCATGCCGCCTGCCTGATTGTCCAGGTGCAGATACTCACCGAGTTCGGCCTGCAAGGCCTCGACCAGTTGCTGGCGCCGCTGGGCATAGAGGCTGCGCATCTTGCGCAAGTGCCGGGCAAAATGGCCTTCTTCGATAAATGCGCTCACCGTCGCCTGCAACAACTGCGGGCAGTGGTTGTGCATGTCCCGGGCCACGCTGGCGAAGCGCTCTACCTGGGCCTGGGGCACCACCAGATAGGCCAGGCGTATGCCCGGCGCCAGTACTTTGCTGAAGGTCGCGCAGTACAGCACCCGCCCCTCGCTGTCGAGGCTCTTGAGTGCCGGCACCGGCCGGCCGCGGTAACGGTACTCGCTGTCGTAGTCGTCCTCGATGATCCAGCTGCCCTGGCTACTGGCCCAGTCCAGCAGGCGCTGGCGCCGCGGCAGCGACAGCGTGACGCCAAGAGGGCTCTGGTGATGGGGCGTGACCAGGGCAAAGCGCGCATCAGCAGCCCGAGCGATAGCGGCGTCGACATCGAGGCCGTCGCCATCCACCGGCACCGGCACCAACTGCACCCGGGCGTGCTCAAGAAAACGCCTGGCCTGGAAGTAACCCGGGTCTTCGAACCAGCAGCGGTCACCGTCCTCCAGCAGGCTGGAGCAGATCAGGTCGAGACAGGCACGGTAGCCTGCGCAGATGAAAACCTGTTGCGCAGTACAGCTGATGCCCCGCGACACCGCCAGGTAACCCGCCAATGCATGGCGCAGGGCAAGCTGCCCTTGAGGGTCCGGGTACGCCAGGCCCTCCACCCCGCTTTGGCGCAAGGTACGCCCCACCAGGCGCGTCCACAGCTTGCGCGGAAAGGCGTCCAGCGCCGGCAAGCCGATCTGCAAGGGCATTGGTAAAGATGTCTGCGGCTCCGGGGCCAGCGCTGGCCCCGGCACACCGGCATCAACCGCCCTGGTACTGAGCGACGGGGCGACCACCGTGCCTGCCGGGCCCCTGGATTGCACATAGCCTTCACCGCCGAGCATCTGGTAAGCCGCCTCGACCGTGCCGCGCGCCAGGTTGAGTTCCGCCGCCAGGGCCCGCACCGAAGGCAGGCGCTCACCCGGCTGCAAGCGCCCGGTACTGATGGCGTCGCGAAAACGCAGGTAGATCTGTCGATAGAGGGGCGTCATCGTCGGTGGGCTGGAGGCTGGCATGTCCTAGTCATTTGTGCATTTTTTGGACCTATAAGGTAGTCCGTTGCAGCCGTAAAGTAACGGCTCAAATTGATCTGGGAGAAACCCGTGGGCGAACAGGCAACCATCCGCTACCTGCAAGAAGGCACCGAGCAACGCGACGCCTTCGAGCTAATGCGCGAACTTCGGCCGCACCTGGTGGATGCCGACGCGTTCGCGCAGCAAGTCAGGCGCCAGGCGCTGCAGGGCTACCGCTTGCTCGGGGCTTTCTACGGCAAGCAACTGCTGGGGCTGGCAGGGGTAAGGAGCAGCGAAAACCTGCTCTATGGACGCTTTACCTACGTCGACGACCTAGTGGTGTCCCCGGCCATGCGCGGCCTGCGGGTCGGCGCTGCGTTGCTCGATGCCGCCCGCGCCGATGGCCTGCGCAACGGCCATGCCTACCTGGTGCTCGATACCGGGCTGCATATGCCATTGGCCCAGCGCTTCTATTACCGCGAAGGACTTTTGGCCAAAGGCATGCATTTTGTTCAGGCACTGCCCGCCGCCGAGGCGCAGCGCCATGGATAACCTGCTCCTGGTCAATGCCAGCATGCGCGGCAGCGCCTCGATCGGCTTGCGCCTGGCCGACGAAATGGTCGCTTGCATCCGCCACCAGTACCCACACCTCAAGGTGACCCTGCGGGACCTGGCGGCCACGCCACTGGCGCCGTTGAGTGCCGGCTACGCGACAGCGCTGACCGGCTTTGTAGCGCCGCACGACCCGGTATTTGCAAGCTCCGAGGCACTGATCAGCGAGCTCGAAGGCTGTGACCTGCTGCTGATTGCCACGCCCATGCACAACTTCACCGTGCCGGCAGCGCTCAAGCTCTGGATCGACCATGTGCTGCGCATCCACCGCACCTTCATTGCCGGCCCTGAAGGCAAGGTCGGCCTGCTCAAAGACAGGCCGGTGTACCTGATCGTCAGTTCAGGCGGCTACCACCGCGGGGCACGGGCCCGCCAGCCGGACTTTCTCAGCGCTTACCTGCGCCACGTGCTCGGCACGTTGGGCCTTCAGAATGTGCACTTCGTCTACCTCGAAGGCATGGCCGTCAGTGATCAGGCGCGGCTTGCCAGCGTCACTCAAGCCAGGCTCGAACTCGCCCGGCAGCACTGGTGATTATTGCCCGGCGCCGAATTGATCTTTCAGCAGGATCGCCCGCGCCAGTTCTTCATCACTGGCTTTGAGGTCGGGGTTCTGCGCGCGGATGCTCTGCAGCATCGACTCCAGGTACACGCCGCGGATCGCACCGTCACTGGCGATGAACGACGAGGCGTCGTCACGGGCGGGGATGATGCGTTTGTCGTCCTTGAAGGTCGAGTACAGCGAAGCGGATACCCCGGCCGAGGTGGCAACATCACCGGCGTCGACTTTGGCCAGGGCCGAGCCGAAGGGCAGACAGAGCACAAGCGAGGAAACGAGCAGTAAACGGCGCATGGTGATGCCTCCGGATAAAGAGTACCTACATCAACTAGGATTGCCGTAAGTACCTTGAGTTCCCCGGCCTATTGCACCGGCAGGAAGTTCATCAGCAGCAGGCTTTGCGCGTAGTTAAGGCCAATACGCCGATAGCGCTCGTCGAGCATCTGCGCCAGCAGGTCCAGGCGCGCGACGATCTTGCCGAACTCCACGGCAAAGCTCAGGTTGCTGCCCTCCTCCGATATTTCATTGGAAAACAGCAGCAGCACGCCATTGGCGTCCTGGCGCTGGCTGAGCAGCCAGGTGGCCTTTTCGATGTTGCGCGCGGCATTGCTGACGAACTGCGGGTCGATGGTGTCGGTCATGAAAAATTCTGTGCGCCCGCCATGGGCGGTGACCAGCATGCTGCCAATGGCATAGATGAAGGCGCCGACCCGATCGCCGCGAAACTCCGGGCTAAGCGCATAGCTGAGCGCAGCCAGGTCGCGGCGCTCGCCCAGTTGCGCCAACGGCTGGCGTTGCTCGATGGCCTGGCGGATCTGCCGCTCGGCGGTGCTGGCATCGACATAGCCGGACTGGCGCCACTGGTTGGGGTTGCGCTGGTACAGCTTGTTCATCAGCAGGTAAAGGCTGCGCAGATTGTCGCGCATCGACAGCGTGGCCATGCGGTCGACGCTGGTCTGCAACAGCTCTTGAGGGCGGCCTTGGCTGAACTGGCTGACGATGTCGCGGCCTTGTTGCTGGCTGCAGGCGCTGAGGCTGGCAAGCAAGGCGCCCGCCATCACCGGCAGGCGCAGGTGTCGCAGGAAAACGAGAAACGGATCAACCATCGGCACCGGTCGGTAATCAGCGGCGACGCTGGGAGTCAGCGCCGCCTGGCCATGAATAGAGCCGACAAATCGGAAAAAGTGCGATGGTGGGCGCGATTGCCTCGGCGACTCGAGTGCAGCGTCAGAGGTGCGCTGATGGAATCAGGTTGTCGGCGCTGGCTTTCTCGAGCTTGATGGCGATGAATTTCGAGGTCGGTGTGAAGGTGCGCTCGCCGTAGCTTTCCAGCGGCACCAGCGGGTTGGTCTCCGGGTAGTAGGCCGCGGCCTGGCCTTGTGGAATGTCGTAGGCGACCAGGGTAAAGCCGCTGACCCGACGCTCGCGGCCGTCTTCCCACAGCGAGACCATATCGACCTTGTCGTTGGGCTTGAAACCCAGGCGGCGGATGTCCTGCTCGTTGGCGAAGACCACCTCACGCAGGCCGAATACGCCGCGGTAGCGATCGTCGAGGCCGTACAGGGTGGTGTTGTACTGGTCGTGGGAGCGCAGGGTCTGCAGGATCAGGTCCGGGGTGTCGCCACGGGCCAGAACTTCTTCGTTGACCAGCTGCGCCGGCAGCACGCTGGCAGTGAACTGCGCCTTGCCGCTTTCGGTGTGCCAATCGCGTTGCGCCGCGGTGTTGCCCAGGTGGAAGCCACCTGGGTGCTGCAGGCGCGCATTGAAGTCCTCGAAACCCGGGATAACGTCGGCAATCAGGTCGCGAATGCGGCTGTAGTCGGCAACCGTCCACTGCCAGTCGATCGGCCGGTCACCGAGGGTGGCCTTGGCGATGCCGGCGACGATCGCAGGCTCCGAGCGCAGCAGCGGCGAGCAGGGTTTGAGCTGGCCGTGGGAGATATGCACCATGCTGAAGGTGTCTTCGACGGTGATGCCTTGCGGCCCTTCGGCCTGCAGGTCTATTTCGGTACGGCCCAGGCACGGCAGGATCAGGGCGTCACGGCCGGTGACCAGGTGCGAGCGGTTGAGCTTGGTGGCGATGTGCGCGGTCAGCGCGCAGTTGCGCAAGGCGTCGTGGGTGCGCGGGGTATCGGGGGTGGCCTGGGCGAAGTTGCCGCCCAGGGCGATGAACACCTTGGCGTGCTGCTCTTCCATGGCCTGGATCGCCAGCACTGCATTGTGCCCGTGCAGGCGCGGGGCCTTGAAGGCGAAGCGCGCTTCCAGGGCATCGAGCAGGCGCGCCGGTGGCTGCTCGTCGATGCCCATGGTGCGGTCGCCTTGCACGTTACTGTGGCCGCGTACCGGCGACAGCCCGGCGCCCGGCTTGCCGACGTTGCCGCGCAGCAGCTGCAGGTTGATGATTTCCTGCACGGTCGGCACTGAGTGACGGTGCTGGGTCACGCCCATGGCCCAGCACATGATCACCCGCTCGGCGCGCCGGTACATGCGGGCAGCCAGCTCAAGCTCGGCCAGGCTCAGGCCCGACTGCTCGACAATATGCGCCCAACGGGTGGCATCGACTTCGGCCAGGTAAGCGTCGAGCCCCGAGGTGTGCTCGGCGATAAAGACGTGGTCGAACACTGCCGGCTCGCCCTTGGCCTGGGCCTCGCGTTCCCATTGCAGCAAAAACTTGGCAATGCCGCGCATCACCGCCATGTCGCCGCCCAGGGCCGGGCGAAAGTACGCGGTGTTGGTCGGCTCGGAGCCGTTGCTGAGCATCTCGAACGGGTGCTGCGGGTGCTGGAAACGCTCCAGGCCACGCTCCTTGAGCGGGTTCAGGCAGATCACCTGGGCCCCGCGTTTGACTGCCTCGCGCAGCGGTTCGAGCATGCGCGGGTGGTTGGTGCCGGGGTTCTGGCCGATAACGAAGATTGCGTCGGCGTGCTCCAGGTCGTCGAACACCACCGTGCCCTTGCCGACCCCGAGGGTTTCCGACATGCCGACACCGCTGGCCTCATGGCACATGTTCGAGCAATCAGGGAAGTTGTTGGTGCCGTAGGCGCGCACGAACAGCTGGTAAAGGAACGCCGCCTCGTTGCTGGCCCGGCCGGAGGTGTAGAACTCGGCCTGGTCAGGAGATTCGAGGCTGTTGAGGTGCTGGGCGATCAGCGCAAAGGCGTCCTCCCAGCTGGTTTCGACGTAGTGGTCGGTGGCGGCGTCATAGCGCATCGGATGGGTCAGGCGGCCCTGATATTCAAGCCAGTAGTCGCTCTGGCGGGCTAGCTCGGTGACGCTGTAGCGGGCGAAGAAATCCGCATCGACCAGGCGCCCGGTGGACTCCCAGTTGACCGCCTTGGCGCCGTTCTCACAGAACTTGACCATGCCACTTTCCGGCGACTCGCCCCAGGCGCAACCGGGGCAGTCGAAACCGCCGTTCTTGTTGGTCTTGAGCATAACGCGCAGGTTCTTGAAGGCGTTTTCGCTGCCCAGCCAGCTCTTGGTCACGCTTTTCAGCGCACCCCAACCGGCGGCGGGGGCGTCATAGTTTTTTATATGTTCATCTTGGCTCATCGCGGCTTCCTCGCTTGGCTCGCTGGGCATCTTTAACGTTTCACCGATTAACAACTTGTTATTGACAGGTTGATTAATGGCGAACTTCGTTTTCTACCCTTTCAGGCTATTGAGCGTGGACTCAGGCGTCTAATCAAAACAAATGACGAACCGATCAAAACCCTCTATCACGCCGCTGAAACCCACGTAATACGGGGGCTGCAAGCTACCGATAGATGAGCCTTATCAGTTGGTCATTATTAGTGATTTGACCGACATGGACGATTTAAATAGCCTCGACCATCATCAAAGAACTCGTGCGCAAACGCATCCCAGACGCGCGATAAGAGGCCCTGTTCAGCATGAGTGCAAACGGCAAACAACTGGTCGACGGCTACAGTCGTAAAATCGATTACCTGCGCATGTCGGTCACCGATCGCTGCGACTTTCGCTGCGTCTATTGCATGGCCGAAGACATGCAGTTCCTGCCGCGCCAGCGCATCCTCACCCTCGAGGAGCTGTACCAGCTGGCCGAGCGTTTCGTCGCCATGGGCACCCGCAAGATCCGCCTGACCGGTGGCGAGCCGCTGGTGCGCGCCGGCATCGTCGAGCTGTGCGCACGCATCGCCGCCCTGCCCGGCCTGCGCGAACTGTGCATGACCAGCAACGGCTCGCAACTCACCCGCCTGGCCCAGCCGCTGTTCGATGCCGGCCTTTCGCGCCTGAACATCAGCCTCGACAGCCTCGATGCCGAGCGTTTCAAGGCTTTGACCCGCACCGGCGACCTGGCCCAGGTGGTTGCCGGCATCGACGCCGCCCATGCCGCCGGCTTTCGCCGCACCAAGCTCAACTGCGTGGTGCTCAAGGGCCGCAACGATGATGAAGTGGTCGATCTGGTGCGCTTTGCCATCGACCGCCAGCTGGATATTTCCTTTATTGAAGAAATGCCCCTGGGGGTGATCAGCGAGCACCAGCGCAGCGAGTCCTATTGTTCAAGTGACGAAGTGCGCGCGCGTATCGCCGAGCACTTCAGCCTGATCGAGTCGGCCGAATCAACCCAGGGCCCCTCGCGTTACTGGCGTCTGGCTGAGGCGCCGGATATCCGCATCGGCTTCATCTCGCCGCACAGCCACAACTTTTGCGCCAGCTGCAACCGCGTGCGGCTGACCGTCGAAGGCCGTCTGCTGCTGTGCCTGGGCAATGAGCACGCCGCCGATCTCAAGCAGGTGCTGCGTGCCCACCCGGGTGACAGCGAACGCCTGGACAAGGCCATCCGCCAGGCCATGACCCTCAAGCCCTACAGCCATAATTTCGATATCAATGGCGAGGTGCAGATTTTGCGTTTCATGAACATGACGGGGGGCTAGCGGCGATGACGCCGGCCCGTCAGCCGGCGGGCAACGCCCGGGCGCGGCACCACAGGCGGGCGATGTCGCCGGCGCGGGCCTGGAGCAAGGCTGGCGCATTGGCACAGGCCGCCTCGAGGGTCATCGGCCCGCTGGTCAGGGCAAACGCGGCGTCGATGCCATGGGCATACAGCTGTTGGTAACCCTCGCCCAAGGTGCCAGCAATCACCACCACCGGCACGCCATGGCGCTGTGCTACCCGGGCCACGCCGAACGGCGTCTTGCCGCGCAGGGTCTGCGCATCAAAACGGCCCTCGCCGGTAATCACCAGGTCTGCCCCCTGCACCGCCGCCTCAAGCCCGGCAAGCTCGGCCACCACTTCGATCCCCGGGCGAAAGGCCGCCTGCATGAAGGCCTTGGCGGCAAAGCCCATGCCGCCAGCGGCGCCGCTGCCAGGGAAGTCACGCACATCAGTGCCCAGCAGTTGCCCGCAGTGGTCGGCAAAGTGTCCCAAGGCCTGGTCCAGGGCCCGGACCTGCTCGGGGCTTGCGCCCTTTTGCGGGCCAAAGATCGCTGAAGCGCCATTGCTGCCGCACAGCGGGTTGTCGACATCCGCGGCAACTTCCAGCTGCACCTCGCGCAAACGCCGGTCCAACGCGCTGGCATCGATGCGGGCAAGCTGGGCCAGGGCCAGGCCGCCTTCAGCCAGCGGCTGATTGTCGGCGTCGAACAATTGCAGGCCCAGCGCCCGCAACATGCCGCTGCCGGCATCATTGGTGGCACTGCCGCCGATGGCCAGGATAATCCGCCGGGCGCCGGCATCCAGCGCCGCAGCAATCAGTTGGCCAGTGCCAAAGGTGCTGCTGCGACAGGCATCGCGCTGCGCCAGGGTGAGCAGTTGCAGGCCACTGGCGGTGGCCATTTCGATGATCGCCGTGTGGCTGTCGGCCAGCCAGCCCCAACCGGCGTCGACCGGCTCACCCAGCGGTCCGCGCACGCGCAGGCTGCGCAGCTCGCCGGCACAGGCAGCGACGATGGCCGCCATGGTACCTTCGCCGCCGTCGGCCATCGGGCACTTGACCCGTTGCGCCTGTGGCAACACCAGGGCAATACCGGCAGCAATGGCGTCGGCGACGCCTTCGGCGCTGAGGCTGTCCTTGAACGAGTCGGGGGCGATGACGATTTTCATGGGGGATTCTCCTGATCCAGATGCCTGCATGCTGACAGTTGGGCTGCAAGAGTGCGTCGGTCGGATGCACAAAAACCGCCCGCGCTTGTTTGGCACTTGGCCAAAACTGCCTCAGTTGCCGGCTGGCAGCAACTGCAAGCCCAGGTACAGGCTGAGCATCCCTTCCAGGCGCAACGGGTCGACTTCGCTCAGTTCGGCGATGCGCTCCAGGCGATAGCGCAGGCTGTTGCGGTGAATGCCCAGGGCATCGGCGCAGGCCTGGCTCTGGCCATCGTGGCCACACCAGGCGCGCAGGGTTGCCAGCAGCTGGCCGCTGTTGTCCTTGGCACGAATGCGCTGCAGCGGTTCGAGCAGCTCGTCGAGGGCGTCATCATTGCGATGGCGCCACAGCAACGCTGGCAGCCGGTAGCGGCTCAAGGTCAGCAGGCGCTCGGCCGGCAGCACTTCGCGGCCATAGGCCAACAGGTCGCGCACCCGCCGATAACCCCGGCGTAGTTGCTCCAGGCTTTGCGCCGGCGAACCTGCGGCCAGGCGCTGCACCTGCCAGCCATGGCGTTGCAAACGCTCCAGCAGTTTCGGCTCATCCAGCACCACGGTGGCGGGCCGGCACCAGAGCAGCGATTGACGCGCGGGGCTTACGCACCAGCTGTCCGGGTAGCGGCTCATCAACCAGCTGGCCAACGCCTCGGCCGCAGGCCCGGCGTCCAGCTCAAACAGGCAGGGAATGCGCGGCAGTTGCGGCTTGAGGCCCAGCTGGCGAGCCTCATCGACCAGCCGCGGCGAATCGCCAGAGCCGCCCAGCAGCAATGCCAGCAGGTCGTCGCAGCGCTGGCGCCGCCACTGCTGCTCGACCTGCAGGTGACGCTGGGCCAAAAGCATTTCGGCGGTCATCCGTACCAGCTCGCCATAGGTGCGCAACTGCTGCGGATCACCGGTCAGGCCCAGCACGCCGATCAAGCGCCCGTCGAGCAGCAGCGGCAGGTTGACCCCGGGCTGCACCCCCTTGAGGCACTTGGCCGCTTCGACGTCGAGCTCGACGATTCGACCATTGGCCAGCACCAACTGCGCACCTTCGTGACGGGTGTTGATGCGCTCGGGCTCGCCACTGCCGAGGATCAGGCCCTGGCTGTCCATGACGTTGACGTTGCACGGCAGAATCGCCATCGCCCGCTCGACGATGTCTTGCGCCAGGTCATGGTCCAGTTCGAACATGGGAGGATCCTTGTTGTCGCAATGATTGGTCCGGGGCACAGCAGGCCGCACGAATTGCTGTGCAAAAGCACAAAGACAGCCACGGTCCGCTCACCGAGACTCGTCGCAGCAGCCGCCTCGATGCAGGCTGCGGCGATAAACATAACAACAGAGAGAGAATCATGTCATACAGCCCTGCCCCTGACCAAGGCCAAGACGTCACCCGCAATGCGCTGTATCGGCGCATCACCTTGCGGCTGATTCCGTTCATCTTCATCTGCTACCTGTTCAACTACCTGGACCGGGTCAACGTCGGCTTTGCCAAGTTGCAGATGCTCGATGCGCTCAAGTTCAGCGAAACCATCTACGGCCTGGGTGCCGGGATTTTCTTCATCGGCTATGTGCTGTGCGGGCTGCCCAGCAACCTGGCGCTCAACCGCTTCGGCCCGCGGCGCTGGATCGCGCTGATGATGATCGCCTGGGGCACGCTGTCGACCTGCCTGCTGTTCGTCACCACGCCCATGGAGTTCTACGTCCTGCGCCTGTTCACCGGCGCCGCCGAAGCGGGCTTCTTCCCCGGCATCGTGCTGTACCTTTCGCGCTGGTTCCCGGCCACCCGTCGCGGGCGGATCATGGCCCTGTTCATGTCGGCGATCCCGGTGTCGGGCTTGCTCGGCGGGCCGTTCTCGGGCTGGATTCTCAATCATTTCGCCGCCGGCCAGCATGGCCTGGCCGGCTGGCAGTGGATGTTCCTGATCCAGGGCCTGCCGACCGTGCTGCTGGGCTTTCTGGCGATCTTCCTGCTCAGTGATGGTTACGCCAAGGCCAAATGGCTAAGCCCAGCCGAACGCCAGATCATCGAAACCGACCTCAAGGCCGATGCCGCCAGCAAGCCGGTGACCAGCAGCGACAGCCTGCTGTCGGTGTTTGCCAACCCGCTGATCTGGACCTTCGGTTTCGTCTACTTCTGCATCCAGAGCGGGGTCTATGCGATCAACTTCTGGCTGCCGTCGATCATCAAGAACCTGGGTTTCAGCGACGCCCTGCTGATCGGTTGGCTGAGCGCCATCCCCTACCTGCTGGCCGGGGTGTTCATGCTGCTGGTCGGGCGCTCGGCAGACCTGCGCAACGAGCGCCGCTGGCATCTTGTTGTGCCGATGCTGATGGGTGCCCTGGGCCTGCTGATCGCGGTGAACTTCGGCCACAGCCCGGTGATTGCGATTATCGGTTTGAGCATTGCCACCATGGGCGCCCTCACCGGCCTGCCGATGTTCTGGCCGATGCCCACCGCGTTGCTCAGCGCCGGTACCGCAGTGGCGGGCCTGGCGATCATCAACTCGGTCGGGCAGATGGCCGGCTTTCTCAGCCCCTACCTGGTCGGTTTCATCAAGGACCAGACCGGCTCGACCGATGCCGCGCTGTATTCGCTGGCGGGCTTGATTGTGTTTGGTAGTTTGGTGGCGCTGCGGGTTTCCCGGGTGCGGGCTGCCGGGGCGGCGGCCGAACCGGCGAACTGAGGCAAGCCCGCTCCTACATAATGTAGGAGCGGGCGTGCCCCGCGATGCTTTAAATCAGAGGTGGAACTGTGTAAAACAGATCGAATTCCAATCGCCAAAGGCCTTTCGATCATGATTTACCGTCCACTGGGCCAAAGCGGCCTGCAGGTGTCGGCACTGACCCTGGGCAGCATGATGTTCGGCGAGCCGACCAGCACCGAAGACTCGCTGCGCATCATCGCCAAGGCCTGGGACCAGGGCATCAATTTCATCGACACCGCCGACGTCTACAACGCCGGGCGCAGCGAGGAAATCGTCGGCGAGGCCATTGCCCGCCACCGCCACGACTGGATCCTCGCCTCCAAGGTCGGCTTCGGCCCCGCCGAGGGCCTGCCCAACCGTAGCGGCCTGAACCGCAAGCACATCTTCAATGCCATCGAAGCCAGCCTGACCCGCCTGGGCACCGATTACCTGGACATCTACTACCTGCACCGCGAAGACCACAACACCCCGCTTGAGGTCACCGTCAGCGCCATCGGCGACCTGCTGCGCCAGGGCAAGATCCGCCACTGGGGTGTGTCCAACTTCCGCGGCTGGCGCATCGCCGAGCTGTGCAACCTGGCCGAGCGCCTGGGCGTGCCCAAGCCGGTGGTCAGCCAGCCGCTGTACAACATCGTCAACCGCCAGGCCGAACCCGAGCAGTTCAGCGCCGCCGCCCACCACGGCCTGGGCATCGTGCCCTACAGCCCGCTGGCGCGCGGCGTGCTCAGCGGCAAGTACGCGCCCAATGCCAGCCCCGATGCCAACAGCCGCGCCGGACGCCAGGACAAGCGCATCCTGGAAACCGAATGGCGCCCAGAATCGCTGCAGATCGCCCAGCAGATCCACGCCTACCTGCAGCCCAGGGGCATCGGCATGGTCGAGTTCGCCATCGCCTGGGTGCTCAACAACCGCGCGGTCAGCTCGGCGATCGTCGGCCCGCGCACCGAAGCCCAGTGGGACACCTACAGCGGCGCGCTGGCGGTGCAGATCAGCGCTGAAGACGAAGCCTTCATCGATTCGCTGGTGACCCCGGGCCACGCCTCGACTCACGGCTACAACGACAGCGCGCACTACGTCAGTGGTCGCGTGGCGCGCTGAGTTCGGCGCCGAGCAGGTGGCTGATGGCGGCCTTGAGCTTCATCGGCCGCACCGGCTTGTGCATCAACGTATGGCCGCGCTCGCGCACCTGTTGTTTTAGCTCGTTGCTGTAGTTGGCGGTGATCATCAAGGCCGCCAGCGGTACAGGCCGCTGGGCATTGATCGCCGCCACCGCATCGACACCGTTGCGGCCGTTGTCCAGGTGGTAATCGGCGATCAGCAGGTCGGCTTCGGCGCTGTTGCAGGCCACCTGGCGCGCCAGGTCCTGCTCACTCAAGGCCGTCACCACCTCGCAGCCCCACTGCTCGAGCAAGGTGCGCATGCCAGCGCAGATCGCCGCGTCGTTATCCAGCACCCAGATACGCGCGCCTTCCAGGCGTTCGCGCAGCGGCTCGCTGAGGTCGGGTTCGGCCAGCCGCCTGGGTGCCTGGAGGCTGCAGGGTACTTCGACGGTAAACACCGAGCCCTTGCCCGGCACTGAACGCAATTGCAGGCGGTGTCCGAGAATCCCGGCGATCTTGTCGACGATGGCCAAGCCCAGGCCCAGGCCGCGGTCCTGGTCCGGGCGCTGCGCATCACCACGACGAAACTCCTCAAACACCTCTTCGCGGCGCTCTTGGGCAATGCCGATGCCGGTGTCCCAGACCTCGATCGACAACGCCTTGGCGCGCCGCCGGCAGCCGAGCAGCACACGGCCGCGCGGGGTGTAGCGGATGGCATTGCTGAGCAGGTTGCGCAGTATCCGCGCCAGCAACTGGATATCGCTGTGCACGCTCAGCCCACAGGGCACATAGGCCATGCGCAGGCCCGCGCTGGCGGCGGCATGGGCAAATTCGGCGGCGAGGTTGTCGAGCAGGTCGCTGACGGCGAAGCTGGCAAGGTCGGCCTTGATCACCCCGGCGTCGAGCTTGGAGATATCCACCAGGGTGCCGAGCAGGTTCTCGACGTCATCCAGCGAGTTGCTGACATTGCGCACCAGCGCAGGGTTAGCGCTGCTCTGTTCGAGCAAGGCACTGGTGAACAGCCGCGCCGCGTTCAAGGGTTGCAGCAAGTCATGGCTGACGGCGGCGAGGAACTTGGTCTTCGACAGGTTGGCCTGCTCGGCTTGCTGCTTGGCCCTGCTCAGTTCGGCGGTGCGTTCGCGTACCCGCACTTCGAGGTTCTGGTAGGCCTGGTGCAGGGCCTCGGCACTGCGCCGGCGTTCGGTGATGTCGCGAATCAGCACGAAAATCCCAACCACCTCGCCACTGGCCAGGCGGTTGGGCACGTAGGAGCGCAGCATGTAGCGTTCCTGGCCGTTGACGTGGGTCTCGGCGCATTCGAACGTCACGCTCTCGCCGGCCAGCGCCCGCTCGATGTAACCCTCCAGGCGCTGGTAGTGCCCGGGGCTGTGCACCTCGCGCAGGTTCTGTCCGAGCATCACCCCCGGCGGCCAGCAGTACCACTGCTCGTAGACCTTGTTGGTGAACTCGTAGACCAGCTCGGCATTGAGGTAGGCAATCAGCGCCGGCACATGGTCGGTGATCAGCCGAATCCAGCGCTCGCTTTCGCTCAGGGCTTGCGCGTGCTGGTAGCGTTCGGTGATGTCGGTGAAAGTGTTGACGAAACCGCCGGTGGGCAACGGATGGGTACGGATTTCCAGCATGCGTCCGTCGAACAGGCGCTGTTCCAGTTCATGCACACAGCGGCCATTACCGTCGCGGCTGGCCGGGGTCAGCAAGGCCAGTTCGCTGTCGGCGATCACTTCGGTAAAGGATCGGTGGGCGGCGATCGGCGCCAGGCCGCTGAGTTCGAGAAAACGCCGGTTCCACAGTTCCAGCACGCCGTCGGCATTGACCATGGCCACGCCCTGGGACAGGTTGTCGACCGCCCGTTGCAACAAGTAGGACTTTTGCGCCACCGCCTGCTCGCGGCGCCGGGTTTCGCTGTGCTTGACCTCGGTGATGTCGGTGAACAGCATCACCCGCCCGCCGTCCTGGGTTGGCCGCTCGCTGACCTGCAGCCAGCGCCCGTTGTGCAGACGATACAGCAGGTGTTCATCGCTGCCGCCGCGCAGTTCTTCGCGCAACAGGCCGCTGCTGTGCATCAGGCGCTTGACCTCGGCCAGGCGCATGCCGCTGATGATGCGCAAGCGGCTGCCGGCCCAGAAGGCTTTGAAGCGGCTGTTGAAGAGGACGATGCGCAAGTCCGGGTCGAACAGCACAAAGGCGTCGGAGATGCTTTCGATGGCATCGACCAGGTGCTGGTGGGCGGTTTCCGCGCGCAGCCGGGCCTCGCTGAGCAGGTGGTTGCTGGCCTTGAGCTCGACCAGGGTCTGGTTCAGGGCATCGGTGCGCTCGCGTACCTGTTCGGCCAGCACCACCGAATGCTGGAACGCCGCATAGGAATCGTCCGGGCGCGCCGCCCCCGACTCCAGGCGCTCGATCAGCGCAGCGTTGATGCGCAGCAGCTTGTGGTTGGCCCGTTGCAGCTCGGCCAGGCGCGGGTCACTGTTCACACTGGCCTCGGGGCCGGCCGATGGCAACGCCGGTGAAGGTCTGGTTGATGTGCATGCCATTGAACTGTTCCCCGTAGGAGTTGAAACCCAGCACCCGCTGACTGCGCAGAAAACCGCCGACCTCGGCCAGGCTGTCGCTGCCTTCGAGCTCCAGGCGGCGCAGGAAGCAATCGCAACCGATGGTCAGCAGCAAGGGCCCGAGGCGTTGTTGCAGGCCGCTAAACAGGTGCTGCAGATTCGGCAACAGCGGCCCCGGACGCATGGCGGTGAGGACGATGCCGTTCTCCACCGCGCAGTAGAAACTCAGGCTCAGGTCCTCGTGCACCTGCTGGATGGCGCGCACGTAATAACGCTCGTTGATGCGCACCGCCAGCGGGTGGGCGGCGAAGGTGCGGTGATTGATCTGGCTGACCGGCACGCCGATCAACTGCGCGTATTCAAGCGCTGCCGGTTCGGCGTTGAGCTCGTAGACCCGGCGCAACTGGCGATCGGCGCGGGTGATTACCAGTTTTTCACTGCGCGGCTCGATGTGATGGGTGGTGAACACCTCGAACTCAAGCCCGGTGTTGACCAGCAGCACCACCGCAGCGCCACTGCGAAAGGCGCCGTCGAAGTACACATGGGTGTGGTGCAGATGATTGTCGTCACCGGCCGAGCCACCGAAATGCGGGATATCGCCCAACGCCGCACTGAGTGCCGCCAGCACGGTTTCTTCACGGCTGGACAGGCCGTCGAGCAGGGTCAGGGCAAAGCTGTGGCCCTTGATCGGCGCCAGGCTGTTGCCGCGGCACTCACCCACCAGGCGCTCGACCGTGGCCT
Source organism: Pseudomonas sp. B21-009 (assembly GCF_024749345.1). Taxonomy (NCBI): domain Bacteria; kingdom Pseudomonadati; phylum Pseudomonadota; class Gammaproteobacteria; order Pseudomonadales; family Pseudomonadaceae; genus Pseudomonas; species Pseudomonas sp. B21-009. Next base: position 2,959,859 of record NZ_CP087199.1, read on the forward strand.
GGGCCTGGATCAGGCTGAACGCCGGCATGGCGTCGATCAGTTCGGCGGCGATGGAAAACTGCCGGTGATCGAAACCCAGGGCGGTGATGCAGCCTCGGTCGTAACCGTCGGGGGTAAGTTCGCCGGCACTGGTGCAACCGGCCAGGCGAATGCCGCCGAAACTCTGTTGCAGGGCCTGGGCCAGGGCCGGCAGGTCGTACTCGGCGGAGCAGAAGAACAACACGAAACCCAGGTGCGGGTGCAGCAGCTGGCTGGCCAGTTCCTGGGCGGCAAGCTCAGCAACGCTGGCCCGCGACACGGCACTGATCACGCCCTCGGCCGGGAACTGCTGCATGGGTGCCTCCTGGGTGGGCATTGATCGATGCAGGCAGTTTAGGCAGGCGCGGTAGCGCGCCGAATGCTACTTGGGTACTGGGTATGGGTGGCATTGGTTGTAGAGCGGGTAGCCTCATCGCGGGGCGAGCCCGCTCCTACCGGTCAATGCGTTTACCAGGTCAGCACCGCGCCCACGGCGAAGGTATCGGTGTCTTCATTCTGCGCATCGCCTTCATGGCCGTCGATCTCGAACTGGTTGTACTCGGCGACCAGCTTGAGGTTGTCGTTGATGTCATGAAACAGCGCAATGCCACGGGTTTCATAGTCGGCGCCGGTGTTCACTGCGCCATTGCCGTCATCCCTGGTCTTGCCATACGACAGCGCCAGACGGTTCTTGCCGAGCTTGTACGAGCCCTGAAGCAGATAACCCTTGCTGTCGACCTCACGCAAGGTCGCCTCGCCGGCGTTGTTGGTGAAGAACGGGTTGATGCCCTTGGCGGTAAAACCTGAGCCGGTCAGCGACAACCCGCCGATCTTCGCCTGCACGCCATAGCCGAGGCCCTTGGAAGTCACCGAATCGACGCTGCTGTCGGTGTTGTCCGAGGTCTGGTAGGTGCCGTTGAGCCAGCTATAAATCTGCGCGCCGCCGAGGTCGAACTGGTAGGTGATCTCGCTCTCGGTGCGCGGGTTTTCCTGGTAGGCCTTGCCCACCGCGCTGTCGTCGTTGGTGTCCACCGGGTCGAGGATCCCCACGGCAATGCGCAAGCCGTCCAACACCGGCGTGCGGTAGGTGATCTGCGAGGTCGGGAACGGGTACGGGTAGCCGCTGCCGATGTTGCCAAACGACACCCCGCCGCCATCGACCAGGCCCAGGGTGTCGCTGACCTGGCCGTAGCCGGCGAGCAACTCGTCGAGGAGGATGTTGGAGCGGGCGAACAGGCCGAAGTCCTTGCCGATCAACACCTCGCCCCATTCGGGGTTGGCCACGGTGCCGTAGAACTGGCGCACGTCGATGGCGGTGTCGGTACCGTTGGTTTCGCTGTCGTTGATGGTCACCCAGAACGAGGCCCGGCCGCCGAGCTTGAGGTCATCGACCTGGCGGGTCATGTTGAAGCCCAGGTAATTGGGCAGAAAGCCCATCTTCACCCGCGACTGTCGACGGTCGTATTGCTCCCCGGCGCGGTCGACGTCGCTGTTGACGTAGAAGGCGTTGATGTAGCCGTCGGTGGAAAAGGTCGTCTGCTCCTTGTCGTAGAGCATGATCTCGGCGCCGGCCAGCGGGCTCAGGCCCAGGGCGGCAAGGCTGGTCAGCAACGGCAGGAAACGGCGATTGGCATTGTTATTGTTGTGCATGGCGCTCTCCGCAAAACGGGGGGACAGATGTCGGAGGCGATTATCGAAAGGCCCGGCAAGCGGCCATACCCTGCCTTGGCGGCGCTCCCGTGCTGCTTTGGCGCAACCGGCCCGGCTGCCCGCAGGCGGAACTAATCCCTTGCCCGTCAGTGTCACAAGTCTAAAGTGGCAAGACCCGGTGCGTTAGGCGCGCCCACCCATGCAAAAATGCAGACTGAGCCTGCAGATTTACGGATTGTATTGGGCAAATTTGCACTGATACGATCCTTCGATCCTCTAGCGCCTATCCAGACCGTGTTAAAACACGTGGAAAATCAATAACAAAGCAGGGAGAAAGCGATGACCGCGCACGCTCAAGCGCCAACCGACGTCCATGTACTGGCCGAGGTTCGCAACCATATCGGTCACTTGACCCTCAACCGCCCCACCGGCCTCAACGCCCTGACCCTGGACATGGTCCGCCGCCTGCAGCGCCAACTTGACGCCTGGGCCGCAGACTCCAAGGTGCATGCCGTGACCCTGCGCGGCGAAGGCCCGAAAGGTTTCTGCGCCGGCGGCGACATCCGTTCGCTGTACGACAGCTACAAGGCCGGTGACAGCCTGCACCGGGATTTTTTCGTCGAGGAATACGCCCTCGACCTGTGCATCCACCATTACCCCAAGCCGGTGCTGGCACTGATGGACGGCTTCACCCTCGGCGGCGGCATGGGCCTGGCCCAGGGCGCCGACCTGCGGGTGGTCACCGAGCGCAGCCGCCTGGCCATGCCGGAAACCGCCATCGGTTATTTCCCGGATGTTGGCGGCAGCTATTTCCTCTCGCGCATTCCCGGCGAGCTGGGCATCTACCTGGGGGTCAGCGGCGTCCAGGTGCAGGCGGCCGATGCGCTGTACTGCGGCCTGGCCGACTGGTACCTGGACAGCAGCAAGCTGGCCAGCCTCGATGAGCGCCTCGACACCCTGAGCTTTGGCGAACACCCGCTCAAGGACCTGCAAGGGGTGCTGGCCAAACTCGGCACCCAGGTGCTTGAAGACGCACCGCTGGCCAGGTTGCGCCCGGCCATCGATCACTTCTTCGCCCTGCCCGACGTTGCCAGTATCGTCGAGCAACTGCGCGCCGTAACCGTGGCCGACAGCCATGAATGGGCACTGAAAACCGCCGATATGCTCGACAGCCGCTCGCCGCTGGCCATGGCTGTGACCCTGGAGATGCTTCGTCGCGGCCGTCACCTGAGTCTTGAAGACTGCTTCAAGATGGAGCTGCACCTGGACCGCCAGTGGTTCGAGCATGGCGACCTGATCGAAGGCGTACGCGCGCTGATCATCGACAAGGACAAGCAGCCACGCTGGAACCCCGCCACCCTCGCCGGCCTCGACCGCCAGCGCGTGGATCAATTCTTCGAAGGCCTCTGAGGCCTGGAGTACGCAGATGCAAGACCTGGAACTGACTGAAGAACAGATCATGATCCGCGACATGGCCCGGGACTTCGCCCGTGGCGAGATCGCCCCCCATGCCCAGGCCTGGGAAAAGGCCGGCTGGATCGACGATGGCGTGGTGCAGAAGATGGGCGAGCTGGGCCTGCTGGGCATGGTCGTGCCCGAGCAATGGGGCGGCAGTTACACCGACTATGTCGCCTACGCCCTGGCGGTCGAAGAGATCGCCGCCGGCGATGGTGCCACCGGTGCGCTGATGAGCATTCACAATTCGGTGGGCTGCGGCCCGCTGCTCGCCTACGGCAGCGCCGAACAGCAACAGACCTGGCTTGAGCGCCTGGCCAGCGGCCAGGTGATCGGCTGCTTCTGCCTGACCGAGCCGCAAGCGGGCTCCGAGGCCCACAACCTGCGCACCCGCGCCGAGCTTGAGGGCGATCACTGGGTGATCAATGGCGCCAAGCAGTTCGTCAGCAATGCCCGCCGTGCAGGGCTGGCGATTGTCTTCGCGGTCACTGACCCGGAGCTGGGCAAAAAAGGTATTTCGGCGTTCCTGGTGCCCACCGACAACGAAGGCTTCGTGGTCGATCGCAGCGAGCACAAGATGGGCATCCGCGCCTCCGACACCTGCGCGGTAACCCTCAACAACTGCCGTATCCCGGCAGCCAACATGCTCGGCGAGCGCGGCAAGGGCCTGGCCATTGCCCTGTCCAACCTCGAAGGCGGGCGTATCGGCATCGCCGCCCAGGCCCTGGGCATTGCCCGCGCGGCATTCGAGGCGGCGCTGGTGTATTCGCGTGACCGTATTCAGTTCGGCAAGCCGATCAACGAGCACCAGAGCATCGCCAACCTGCTGGCCGACATGCAGGTGCAGATCAACGCCGCACGGCTGTTGATTCTCCACGCCGCACGCCTGCGCAGCGCCGGCAAGCCATGCCTGAGCGAAGCCTCACAGGCCAAGCTGTTCGCCTCGGAAATGGCCGAGCGGGTGTGCTCCAAGGCGATCCAGGTGCATGGCGGGTATGGCTATCTGGAAGATTACCCGGTCGAGCGTTACTACCGCGATGCGCGCATTACCCAGATCTACGAAGGCTCCAGCGAAATCCAGCGCATGCTGATTGCCCGGGAGTTGAAGCACTACACCTTGTAAACACGGCCTACTGCAGGAGCGGGCTTGCCCCGCGATGCGATTTCACTGTTGAATCGCTATCGCGGGTCAAGCCCGCTCCTACAGTCACTCCTCGACATGCACGCTGTCGAGGTAACTGCGCACCGCCCATAAGGCTTCCTGGCTGAGGTAGTCAGCCATCTTCGGCATGTACACCCGGCCATCGCGTACCGCGCCATTGCGCACCCGCTCGACAAACCATTCATCACCGGCAGCGCCTTCGTCGAGCAAGCGCAGGTCCGGGGCGATGCCACCGGACTTGGCTTCAAGGCCGTGGCAGGCGGCGCAGTTCTGGTTGTAGGCCGAAGCACCGATGGACACCGCCTCGTCGTGGTCCTTGCTGTTGCGGTAGGGGTTTTCTGCGCGCCACTGCTCACCGAGCTTTTCCAGGTTGCCGGTGTTGACCGCGGTCGGCGTCACGTTGCCATGGGCAAAAGCCCCGGCGCTGCTCATCAGGCTGGCGCTGACGATCAGGCTCAACCAGGCGTTTTTTGCTGTTTTCATTGTTCTGCCCTCGACTGCTGTTTGCACGCAAAAACCTCTCGGCTGAAAGGTTGTGCCGGCATCTTAGAAACGTGCTGGCGAGGGCCCCATGCTGCTTTGGTGGCCGCAGCCTCCTCCCTTGGTAGTAGCGCTTGTGGGGCAGTGCCAAATCATGCCCGGCCTGGGAAATTTTCCCGTAAAGACCGGGAGATTTTCCGTATCGATCGCGCCCTTGGCGTTCCAGGCTATGCAGGCCAAAACCTTCATTGGGAACTCCAACCATGACAATAAGATCGTTACCCGCCGCACTTTCCCCGCTGACTGCTGCCGTGCATACCGTCCTCCTGCTGGGCAGCCTGGCCCTGGCCCCGCATGCCCTGGCGAAACCTGTGAGCTGGGAAGACATCGCCGACGACCACAAGAGCACCGGCAACGTGCTGCAGTACGGCATGGGCACCAATGCCCAGCGCTGGAGCCCGCTGGCCCAGGTCAACGACCACAACGTGTTCAAGCTGACCCCGGCCTGGTCGTACTCTTTTGGTGACGAGAAGCAGCGCGGCCAGGAGTCCCAGGCCATCGTCAACGACGGCGTGATCTACGTCACCGGCTCGTACTCGCGGGTGTTTGCCCTCGACGCCAAGACCGGCAAGCGCCTGTGGACCTACAACCATCGCCTGCCGGACAACATTCGCCCGTGCTGCGACGTGGTCAACCGCGGCGCCGCCATCTATGGCGACAAGATCTACTTCGGCACTCTCGACGCCCAGGTCATCGCCCTGAACAAGGACACCGGCAAGGTGGTGTGGAAGAAAAAGTTCGGCGACCACAGCGCCGGCTACACCATGACCGGCGCCCCGACCCTGATCAAGGACCAGAAGAGCGGCAAGGTGTTGCTGATTCACGGCAGCTCCGGCGATGAATTCGGCGTGGTCGGCCAGTTGTATGCCCGCGACCCGGAGACCGGTGACGAGGTATGGATGCGGCCCTTCGTCGAAGGTCATATGGGCCGCCTGAACGGCAAGGACAGCACCCCCACCGGCGACGTCAAGGCGCCGTCCTGGCCAGATGATCCGAACACCGAGACCGGCAAGGTCGAAGCCTGGAGCCATGGCGGCGGCGCGCCGTGGCAGAGCGCAAGCTTCGATGCCGAGACCAATACCATCATTGTCGGCGCCGGCAACCCGGGCCCCTGGAACACCTGGGCGCGCACGTCCAAAGACGGCAACCCGCACGACTTCGACAGCCTTTACACCTCTGGCCAGGTCGGCGTCGACCCGAGCACCGGCGAGGTCAAGTGGTTCTACCAGCACACGCCCAATGATGCCTGGGACTTCTCCGGCAACAACGAACTGGTGCTGTTCGACTACGAGGACAAGGACGGCAAGCAGTACAAGGCCACCGCCCATGCCGACCGCAACGGCTTCTTCTACGTGGTCGACCGCACCAACGGCAAACTCAAGAACGCCTTCCCGTTCGCCGACAACATCACCTGGGCCAGCCACATCGACCTCAAGACCGGCCGCCCGGTGGAAAACCCCGGCCAGCGTCCGGCCAAGCCCGAGCCAGGGCAAACCAAGGGCAAGCCGGTGGAAGTCTCGCCGCCGTTTTTGGGTGGCAAGAACTGGAACCCCATGGCCTACAGCCAGGACACCGGCCTGTTCTATGTACCGTCGAACCAGTGGAAAGAGGAGTACTGGACCGAGGAGGTCAACTACAAGAAGGGCTCGGCCTACCTGGGCATGGGTTTTCGCATCAAGCGCATGTACGAGGACCACGTCGGCTCGCTGCGGGCCATGGACCCGACCACCGGCAAGATGGTCTGGGAGCACAAGGAACGCCTGCCGCTGTGGGCCGGGGTACTGGCGACCAAGGGCAACCTGGTGTTCACCGGTACCGGTGATGGCTACTTCAAGGCCTTCAACGCCAAGACCGGCGAGGAACTGTGGAAATTCCAGACTGGCAGCGGCATCGTCTCGCCGCCGATCACCTGGGAACAGGATGGTGAGCAGTACATCGGCGTGACCGTCGGCTACGGCGGCGCGGTGCCGCTGTGGGGTGGCGACATGGCCGAGCTGACCAAGCCAGTGGCTCAGGGTGGCTCGTTCTGGGTGTTCAAGATCCCGGCCTGGGATACCAAGACGGCCCAGCGCTAAGCCCATCGCCGGCCAAGCTCGCTCCGTGTTGGAGCGGGCTTAGCCGGCGATAGCCATCTCACAGCCCAGGAGATCCCCATGAAATACCTCCCGCTCTTGCTCACCCTCGCCTGCACCGCCGCCCTCGCCGACGACGACGCGCCATTGACCATCAACGGCTGCACCATCGCCCAGGAGAGCCAGTGCCCCAACGCCAACCTGCGCAACGCCGACCTCAGCAACCAGGACCTGCGCAAAATGAACCTGGCCGGTGCCGACCTGCGCGGGGCGAATTTGCGCCACGCGCGCCTGGACCTGGCCAACCTGGAAAAAGCCCGACTGCAAGGCGCCAACCTCACCCGCGCCAGCCTGCAGCAAAGCAACCTGCGCCTGGCCGACCTGCGCGATGCCAGGCTGATTGCGGTACAGGCCTGGGGCATGTTCGCCCAGGGCGCCAACTTCGAAAATGCCGACTTGAGCGCCGCCTACCTGGAGTTCGCCCGCCTGTCCGGGGCCAAACTGCACAACAGCAAACTGCAGGCCGCCGACCTGGAAATGACCTGGTTGAGCAAGGCCGACCTCAAGGGCGCCAACCTTGCCGATGCCAATCTGCAAGAAGCCAAGTTCGGCGAAAGCAACCTGGAGCAGGCCGACCTGCGCGGCAGCCGCCAGCATTACGCCAACTTCCAGGACAGCAACATGCAAGGCTGCCAGGGCTGCCCGACCACCTGGGACTAGGCAACCACCCGCAGCAAGCCGGCCTCGATCGCCAGGCGCACCATCTGCGCCTGGGAGGCCACCTGCAATTTGCTTTTGAGCAGGGTCAGGTAGTTGCTCACGGTCTTGCTGCTGATGCACAACTGCTCGGCGATCAGCCGGGTCGGCGTGCCCTTGGCCAGCATCAGAAAGATTTCCGTTTCACGTTGGGTCAGGCCGTGAATGCCAGTATCGCCTGGCTGACAGACAAGCTCGGTGGCCAGTGCCTGTTCGATGTAGGCATGCCCGCAAAGCACCCGGCGCACCGCTTCAAGCAGCACGGCAGGCTCCGCCGCCTTGGACAGGTAACCACAGGCGCCGGCCGCCATGGCCTGGCGCACCAGGCCAAGGTCGGTGTGCTCGCTGAAAAACAGCACGCGCAGTTGCGGCAGGCGCTGGCGCAGGCGTCGGGTGGTTTCCACGCCGCTGATACCCGGCAAGTCAACGTCCATGATCACCAGCCCCGGCAACTGCTCGCCGACCTTGGCCAGCGCCTCTTCGCCACTGGCCGCCTCGATCACCGTCATGCCCTCCAGGCCCTGTTGCAGCGCCGCGACCAGGCCCAGGCGCAGCATCGGGTGATCATCCACCAGCAATATCGCCATCTTCGCAGCTCCCGCAGGTTTGCCCCATGCTAGAACGCACGCCTGGGCGCCCGCCTACTACTTTGGTACTGTTTTGCTTGTCGATGGTCGCATTCCCAAAGCGTTGCACCTGGCCTGTAATGAAGGGGTGCAGCACAACCACAACAATAAGGTGCAAAGCCATGTACAAGATTCTGATCGCCGACGACCATCCGTTGTTTCGCGAGGCCATCCACAATGTCATCAGCGACGGCTTTCCCGGCAGCGAGGTGATGGAAACCGCCGACCTCGACAGCGCCCTGGCGATCACTGGCGATCATGACGACCTCGACCTGATCCTGCTCGACCTGAACATGCCCGGTATGCACGGCCTGGGCGGTTTGATCAACCTGCGCAACGAGGCGCCGACCATCCCGGTGGTGATCGTCTCGGCCGAACAGGACAAGCAAGTCGTGCTGCAGGCCATTACCTACGGCGCCGTCGGCTTTATCACCAAATCCTCGCCACGCTCGCAGATGACCGAGGCCATCGAGCAGATTCTCAACGGCAATGTCTACTTGCCGCCGGACATCATCCGCACGCAAAAGAGCAGCAGCCGGCGCAACCAGGGTGACCATCAGGGCTTTGCCCCCGAGCTGCTGCAAGCCCTGACCCGCAAGCAGTTGCTGGTGCTCGAACGCATGACCAAGGGCGAATCGAACAAGCAGATCGCCTACAACCTCGACATCGCCGAAACCACGGTCAAGGCTCACGTCTCGGCGATTTTGCGCAAGCTCAACGTGCACAACCGCGTGCAGGCGATTCTCAGTGCCGGCGACATCGACTTCACCGCTTACCTGCGGCGATAGTCACGCTCCATGACAATCATGCAAATTAGCCATTGAAACCTGGGCAAGGCCTGAAGTAAGCTCGGGCACATCAACTGGAGAGTCACATGTCGCACACCACCCTCACTCACGCTTGCAGCACTGGTCGCCTGTCGCGCCCCGTGGCCGCTGCCGAGTGCGCGACTGTCTCCCCGGCAGCGTTTTATTTTGGGTATTGGTTTAGCCACAGGCGCCGCTGATACCCTCACCGGCGCCCACTTTCAAGGGGCCGCCGAACACGAGAATACTCAACCCCCGGTCGGCCCCCCGACCGGGGGTTTTGCGTTTCAAGGCCCCGGCAATCAACGAATTACATTGAGGAACAGAACATGAACTACGCCACTTACCGTTACCAAAGCTTTAACTTCTGGCGATTTAGCCAATCCCGTTCGGGCCAGCCTGCCGCCTCCGATCGGTCACTTGTTGGTGGCACACATACACATGACGCCAATCCGGCCAACTGTCGAACACCTCGATAGGGCCGAGCGCGCGGGCCAGACCCCGCCAGCCGCCCAGGGAATTCACACCATGCAATCGTCCACCCTCGCTCTGCCACTGTCCGAACCCAGCGCTGCCAACAGCGCCGTCAGCCAACGCCTGCCGAGCCCGATGTTGCTCAAGCAGCAAATGCCGCTTTCCCCCGCCCTCGCCGCCCAGGTCGAAGCTCATCGCCAGGCCGTACGCGCCATCCTCGATGGCCACGACCAGCGCCTGCTGCTGATCGTCGGCCCGTGCTCGCTGCACGACCCGCGCTCGGCCCGCGAATACGCCCAACGCCTGGCCCGCCTGGCCTCGGAGGTCAGCGACAAGATGCTCCTGGTGATGCGCGCCTACGTCGAAAAGCCGCGCACCACCGTCGGCTGGAAAGGCCTGGCCTACGATCCACACCTGGATGGCAGCGACGACATGCACGGCGGCATCGCGCTGTCGCGCGGGCTGATGCTGGCCATGCTCGAATGCGGCCTGCCGGTGGCCACCGAGCTGCTGCAACCGATGGCGGCCGGCTACTTCGATGACCTGCTGAGCTGGGCGGCGATTGGCGCGCGCACCACCGAGTCGCAGATTCACCGCGAAATGGTCAGCGGCCTGGGTTTGCCGGTAGGCTTCAAGAACGGCACCGACGGCGGTGTTGGCATTGCCTGCGACGCGATCCGCAGCGCCGCCCACGGCCACCGGCACTTCGGCATGGACGTGCAAGGCTACCCGGCGATTGTCGAGACCCTGGGCAACGCCGATACCCACCTGGTGCTGCGCGGCGGCAGCAAGGGCCCGAACTACGACCGCCAGAGCATCGCCCTGGCCCGCCAGGGCCTGGCCAAAGCCGGCGTCGCGGCACGGATCATGGTCGATTGCAGCCACGCCAACAGCGCCAAGGACCCCCTGCGCCAGCCGGCGGTGTTCAACGAGGTGCTCGAGCAGCGCCTGCAGGGCGATACCTCGCTGATCGGCATGATGATCGAGGGCCACCTGTTCGACGGTTGCCAGACACTGGGCACGCAGCCGCTCAAATACGGCGTGTCGATCACCGACAGTTGCCTGGGCTGGGATTCGACCGAGCGCTTGCTGCGTGAGGCGGCTGCGCGCTTGTGAGCCGTATCACGGGGCAAGCCGGGCGCGCAGCGCAGCTCCCACTTGCCCGGCGACAACTATCAGCCAACCCGCATTTACGTTAGGCTTTACGTTTTACCCCAAGGAGCCACTCCCATGGCCAAAGCCACTGCCCGTCACATCCTGGTTGCCACCGAAGACAAGTGCAACGAACTCAAAGCCCAGATCGAAGCCGGCGCCGATTTCGCCGAAGTCGCCAAAGCCAACTCCACCTGCCCATCGAGCCGCCAGGGCGGCGACCTGGGCTCGTTCGGCCCGGGCCAGATGGTCAAGGAGTTCGACACCGTGGTGTTCAGCGCGCCGGTCAACACCGTGCAAGGCCCGGTGAAGACCCAGTTCGGTTATCACCTGCTGGAAGTGACCAGCCGTCAGGACTGATCACTACTCTGCAAACCGGCCTCCAGGGCCGGTTTGCTCGCGCAAGTGACCTGCTAAGCTTCAGCCACAGTCGTGGTTCAGGTGGTCAGGCGCTTGCGAATTGCTCCCTTCCCCTTCTTGTTGTTCGTCTTCGGCCTGGCCCTTGCCTGGTCATGCGCTGCCACGCCAGCGCCGGTCCACGCCCTGACGGTATACGGCGAAGCACCGCGCTATCCGTCCAGCTTCCAGCACTTGCGCTACGCCAACCCCGATGCGCCCAAAGGCGGCAGCCTGCGCCGCTCGGCCATCGAAATCGGCCAGTTCGACCACATCATTCCCTACATCGACAAGGGCATCGGCGTTGCCGAGGTCGATGGCTGGCTGTATTCGCCGCTGGCGGTGCGCTCCCAGGATGAACCCTACACCGTGTACGGGCTGGTGGCGCAAAAGCTTGAGCGCGATCCGCAGGGGCTGTGGCTGCGCTTCTATCTTGACCCGCGTGCGCGCTTTGCCGATGGCCAGCCGATCCGCGCCGAGGATGTGCGCTACACCTTCGCGCTTTTGATGCGCGCCGGTAGTCTCAAGTACCGCACCCAGTTCGTCGATGTCTCTGAGGTAAAGGTCGAGAACCCGCGGCAGATCATCTTTTACTTCAAGAACAACCAGAACCGCACCTTGCCTCTGGACCTGGCGACCCTGCCGGTGCTGCCCGAACACTGGTGGAAAGACCGCGATTTCGCCAATGGCGCAGGCTTCGAGGCGCCGCTGGGCAGCGGCCCGTACAGCGTCGGGCGGGTCGACAACGGCCGCAGTATCACCTTCGAGCGTAACAAGAGCTGGTGGGGGCGCGACCTGCCGGTCAACCGTGGCCGTTACAACTTCGACCAGGTGCGCATCGAGTACTTTGGCGACACCGAAGTGGCGCGCCAGGTGCTGCGCGGCGGCGGCTTCGACTACAACCGCGAGTTCTCTGCCACCGCCTATACCCTCGGTTACGCCAGCCCGGCGCTGGACGATGGCCGCCTGCAGCGCGCGCACCTGGCCAAGGACGCCCCGCAAACCGCCCAGGGCTTTGTCTTCAACCTGCAACGCCCGGTGTTCAAGGACCGCCGGGTGCGCCAGGCGCTGGGCCTGCTGTGGGACTTCGAGTGGAGCAACCGGCAGATGATGCGCAACCTGTACATTCGCCAGCAGAGCTTTTTCGCCAATACCGAACTGGCCGCGCGCAACCTGCCCGACGCCCAGGAGCTCAAGCTGCTGGAGCCGTTGCGCGGGCAGATACCCGACGAGGTCTTCAGCCAGGTGTTCGAAGCGCCGCGCAGCGACGGCTCGGGGCTGATCCGTGACCAGCAGCTACAAGCCCTCGAACTGCTCGAAGCGGCAGGCTGGCAGCCGCGCGGTGATCAACTGGTCAATGCCCAGGGTGAACCGCTGAGCTTTACCTTCCTCAACGGCCAGGCCGGTTTCGAACGCTTGCTGCTGCCGTGGAAGCGCAACCTGGCGCAGATCGGCATCACCCTGGAGATCCGCCGCATCGACGCCTCGCAATACGTCAACCGGCTGATGGCCCGCGACTACGACCTGATCGTCACCGGCTACCCGGTGTCGCCGTCGCCCGGGCTTGAGCTGTACAACTATTTTGGTTCGGCGGCGGCCAGCGACCCCGGCTCGAACAACTACATGGTGCTCCAGGACCCGGCCGTGGACCGCTTGCTCGACGGCCTGGTCAAGGCCGAAACCAAGGCCGACATGCTGCGCCATGCCCATGCCCTGGACCGTGTGCTGAGCTGGAACTACTACTGGATTCCCAACTATTACCCACCCGGCTCATCTACCGTGTGGTGGAACCGCTTCGGCCTGCCCAAGGTGCAGCCGAGCAACGACGAAGGCCTGGACAGCTGGTGGCAAGTCAGCCCGACACCGCTGACCAACGCGCAGATGGCCGAGCGCCTGGGGAGCCGGCCATGATCGGCTACATCCTGCGCCGTCTGCTGCTGATCATCCCGACCTTGCTTATTATCCTGCTGGTCAATTTCGTCATCGTCCAGGCTGCCCCCGGCGGCCCGGTGGAACAAGCGGTAGCGCGCCTGCAGGGGATCGGCGGCGGTGCGCCGGGGGCCAGCAGCGAAACCCTGCACGCAAGCTCCAGGGCCAGCCGTGGCCTGGACCCCAAGCTGCTGGCAGACATCAAGCGCCAGTACGGTTTCGACAAGTCGGCGCCCGAGCGCCTGTGGCTGATGCTCAGCCAGTACGCCCGGCTGGACTTCGGCTCAAGCTTTTTTCGCGGCGCCAAGGTCACCGACCTGATCCTTGAGAAGATGCCGGTGACCCTGTCGCTGGGTTTTTGGGCCACACTGATCACCTACCTGGTGTCGATCCCGTTGGGGATCCGCAAGGCGGTGCGCCACGGCACCGCGTTCGATGCCTGGAGCAGCAGCCTGATCGTCATTGGCTACGCCCTGCCCTCGTTCCTGTTCGCCCTGCTGCTGATCGTGCTGTTTGCCGGCGGCACCTCGCTGAACTGGTTTCCGGTGCGCGGGCTGGTCTCGGAAGACTTCGACCAGCTCAGCCTGTTGGGCAAGATCGCTGATTACTTCTGGCACCTGGTGCTGCCGGTGGGCGCGCTGGTAATTGGCGGCTTTGCCACCCTGACCCTGCTGACCAAGAATGCCTTTCTCAACGAGATCACGCGCCAGTACGTGATCACCGCCCGGGCCAAGGGCCTGAGCGAGCAGCGGGTGCTGTACGGGCATGTGTTTCGCAACGCCATCCTGCTGGTGGTGGCCGGCATTCCCCAGGCGTTGATCAGCGTGTTCTTTGCCGGCTCGCTACTGATCGAAGTGATCTTCTCCCTCGACGGCCTGGGGCGCATGAGCTACGAGGCGGCGGTGGCGCGGGATTATCCGGTGGTGTTCGGCTCGCTGTTCATCTTTACCCTGTTCGGCCTGCTGGTGCGCCTGATCGGCGACCTGTGCTACACCCTGGTCGATCCACGCATCGACTTTGCCACGAGGGCGCACTGATGTTCAGCCTGTCGCCGGTATCGCGCAGGCGCCTGCAGCGCTTTCGGCGCAACCGCCGTGGCTGGATTTCGCTGTGGCTGTTTGCCTTGTTGCTGCTGGTGAGCCTGGGCGCGGAACTGGTGGCCAACGACAAGCCATTGCTGTTGAGCTACCAGGGCCAGTTGTATTACCCGGCATTCAAACGTTACAGCGAGCAGCAGTTTGGCGGCCAGCTGCCATTCCAGCCGGACTACCGCAGCCAGTACGTACGCCAGCTGATCGAGGGCCAGGGCGGCTGGATGCTGTTTGCACCGGTACCGTTCAGCGCCGACACCCCGAACTACGATTTGCTGGTGCCCGCCCCCAGCCCGCCGTCGGCGGTCAACTGGCTGGGCACCGACGACCAGGCCCGTGATGTATTGGCGCGGGTGCTGTATGGCACTCGGGTGTCGATTCTGTTTGCCCTGGCGCTGACCCTGATCAGCACCCTGATCGGCATCGCCGCCGGCGCCTTGCAGGGCTACCACGGTGGTTGGGTCGACCTGATCGGCCAGCGCTTGCTGGAGGTCTGGTCGGGGCTGCCAGTGTTGTACCTGCTGATCATCCTCAGCGGCTTTGTCGAGCCGAACTTCTGGTGGTTGCTGGGGATCATGGCGCTGTTTTCCTGGCTGGCGCTGGTGGACGTGGTGCGCGCCGAGTTCCTGCGTGGACGCAACCTCGAATACGTGCTGGCCGCCCGTGCCCTGGGCCTGCCTGACCGTTGGGTGATCCTGCGGCACATTTTGCCCAACGCCATGAACGCCACCCTGACCTACCTGCCGTTTATTCTCACCGGCGCCATCACCACCCTCACCGCCCTGGATTTTCTCGGCTTCGGCATGCCCGCCGGCAGCGCTTCGCTGGGCGAGCTGGTGACCCAGGGCAAGCAGCATTTGCAGGCACCGTGGCTGGGCTTTACCGCGTTCTTTGCCCTGGCATTGATATTGTCGCTGTTGGTGTTCATTGGCGATGCCTTGCGCGAAGCCTTCGATCCACGGGCATAATCGCAGCCTTTACTCCGGCGGAGCGGCCCATGCAGGACAGTGACAGCCTCAAGGACTACCAGCAGGTGCGCCTGCTGGCGATTCGTTCGCTGTTCGAGATCATCGAGCAGTCCAGCGAAGGCACGATCATCGTCGACCGCGATGCGCGCATTGTCTGGATGAACCAGCGCTATGCCCGGCGCTTCGGTCTTGAAGACGCCAGCAGCGCCATCGGCCAGCCGTGCGAGAGCATCATTCCCGGCAGCCTGATGCGCGAGGTGCTGAGCAATGGCCGGCCGATCCTGCTGGACATGCTCGACACCCCCAAGGAGCCGCTGGTGGTCATGCGCCTGCCGGTGCACGACGCCGCCGGCACGCTGATCGGCGCTATCGGTTTTGCCCTGTTCGACGAGCTGCGCAGCCTCTCGCCGCTGCTCAAGCGCTACGCCAGCATGCAGCAGGAACTGGCCTCGACCCGTTCGTTGCTGCGCGCCCGCCAGGCCAAGTACAGCTTCGCTCAGTTCATCGGCACCAGCGCCGCCAGCCTTGAAGTCAAGCGCCGCGCCCGGCGTGGCGCCAGCAGTGACTCACCGGTGTTGCTGCTGGGCGAAACCGGCACCGGCAAAGAGCTACTGGCCCATGCCATTCATGCCGCTTCGCCGCGGGCGCACAAGGCCTTTGTCAGCATCAACAGCGCCGCAATCCCGGAGACGCTGCTCGAAGCCGAGTTCTTCGGCACCGCCCCGGGCGCCTTTACCGGCGCCGAGCGCAAGGGCCGCCCGGGCAAACTGCAGATTGCCGAGGGTGGCACGCTGTTTCTCGATGAAATCGGTGACATGCCCTTGCCGCTGCAAAGCAAGCTGCTGCGCGTCTTGCAAGAGAAGGAATACGAGCCGGTCGGCTCCAACCAGATGATCCACAGCGATGTGCGGATCATTGCCGCCACCTCCACCGACCTGCAGGCGGCCATGGCCCGTGGCGAGTTTCGTGCCGACCTGTACTACCGCTTGAACGTGCTGCCGATCCAGGTGCCGCCGCTGCGTGAACGCCTGGAGGATTTGCCAGCGTTGAGCGAGGCGATTCTTGAAGAGCTGGGCAGCCAGCACGAGCTGGACGGTGAGGCCCAGGCGCTGCTGGCCCGGCATGCCTGGCCGGGCAATATCCGCGAGCTGCGCAATGTGCTGGAACGGGCGACCTTGCTGGCCGATCAAGCGCGCCTGGGGCTGGGCGATGTTCAGGCGGCGCTGGGCGACCTGGCGCCGCTGCCGGTTGAAGCCGCCACGTTGAGCTATAAACAGGCGTGTGCCGATTTTGAGCGGCAGTTACTCGAAAACACCCTGGCGCGCTGTGCCGGGAATGTACCGCAAGCGGCGCGGCAACTGGGGTTGGGACGCTCGACGCTGTACAAGAAACTGGTGGCGCTGGGGATCAAGTCTCAATAAAGAGATATGTGTTTCTTTTTTGAGATTGTTATCGCGGGGCACGCCCGCTCCCACCGGGAAGATGTCCGACGGCAGGAGCGGGCTTGCCCCGCGAACCGTTCAATCTCAATTCAGAGACTTTCATCTCAAAAAAACAAACTATATCTATATAAATCAACAGCTTAAAGAGTTGGCACGATTCCCGCTATCGCCTCCTGACCAACAAAAACAAGATGCACCCAAGGAGACACTCGATGAGTGTGATCATCGCCCTGGCAGCCCTGGCGCTGCTGATGCTGGCTGCCTACCGTGGTTATAGCGTTATCCTCTTCGCCCCCATCGCCGCCCTCGGCGCGGTGCTGTTGACCGACCCTTCGGCAGTCGCCCCGGCCTTTACCGGGGTGTTCATGGAGAAAATGGTCGGCTTTATCAAGCTGTACTTTCCGGTGTTCTTGCTCGGTGCGGTGTTCGGCAAGCTGATCGAGCTGTCGGGTTTTTCGCGCTCGATCGTCGCCGCCGCCATCCGCCTGCTTGGCACCCGCCAGGCCATGCTGGTGATCGTGCTGGTCTGCGCCCTGCTCACCTACGGCGGCGTCTCGCTGTTTGTGGTGGTGTTTGCGGTGTACCCGTTTGCCGCCGAGATGTTCCGCCAGAGCAACATCCCCAAGCGCCTGATCCCGGCAACCATTGCCCTGGGCGCGTTTTCGTTCACCATGGATGCGCTGCCCGGCACCCCGCAGATCCAGAACATCATCCCCAGTACCTTCTTCAACACCACCGCCTGGGCCGCGCCCTGGCTGGGCCTGATCGGTACGCTGTTCGTGTTCTGCACCGGCATGCTTTACCTGCAGCGCCAGCGCAACAAGGCCCAGCGCGCCGGTGAAGGCTACGGCAGCGAGCTGCGCAACGAGCCGGAAACCGCCGCCGACCTCAAGCTGCCCAACCCGCTGCTGGCACTGTCGCCACTGCTGCTGGTAGGGGTGATGAACCTGCTGTTCACCCACTGGATTCCGGCCTGGTACGGCAAGACCCACACCTTGAGCCTGGCGGGCATGAGCGCGCCGGTGCAAACCGACATCGCCAAACTCACGGCGATCTGGGCGGTGGAAGCGGCCTTGCTGCTGGGCATCCTGCTGGTGCTGGTGGCAGGCTTTGGCGCGATCAAGAGCCGCCTGGCCGAGGGCAGCAAAAGCGCGGTCAGCGGCGCCTTGCTGGCGGCGATGAACACCGCGTCCGAATATGGCTTTGGTGCGGTGATTGCCTCGCTGCCGGGCTTTCTGGTGCTGGCCGACGCGCTCAAGGCGATCCCCAATCCGCTGGTCAATGAAGCGATTACCGTGACCTTGCTGGCCGGTATCACCGGCTCCGCGTCCGGTGGTATGAGCATCGCCCTGGCGGCGATGTCCGACAGCTTCATCGCCGCCGCCAATGCGGCCAACATCCCCCTTGAAGTGCTTCACCGGGTCGCGGCCATGGCCAGCGGCGGCATGGACACCCTGCCGCACAACGGCGCGGTAATTACCCTGCTGGCGGTCACCGGCCTGACCCACCGCGAGGCTTACAAGGATATTTTCGGCATTACCCTGATCAAGACCCTGGCAGTGTTCGTGGTGATTGCTACGTTCTATGCCACCGGTATCGTCTAAGGAGCACCTCATGAGTCTCAATGGCAAGACAGCAGTCGTCACCGGCTCCACCAGCGGCATCGGCCTGGGCATTGCCCAGGTACTGGCCAAGGCCGGGGCCAATTTGATCCTCAATGGCTTTGGCGATGCCCGCGCGGCGATTGCCGAAGTCGCCCGCCACGGCACCCGGGTCGGCCACCACCCGGCCGACCTTAGCGATGTGGCGCAGATCGAAGACCTGTTCGCCTATGCGGAACGCGAGTTCGGCGGCGTCGATATCCTCGTCAACAATGCCGGCATCCAGCATGTGGCAGCGGTCGAAGACTTCCCGGTGGAACGCTGGGATTCGATCATCGCCGTCAACCTCTCGGCAGTGTTCCATGGCACCCGCCTGGTGCTGCCGGGCATGCGTGCGCGCAACTGGGGACGGATCGTCAACATCGCCTCGGTGCACGGCCAGGTCGGCTCCACCGGCAAGGCCGCTTATGTCGCCGCCAAGCACGGGGTGGTCGGCCTGACCAAGGTGGTCGGGCTGGAAACCGCCACCAGCAACATCACCTGCAACGCCATTTGCCCCGGCTGGGTACTGACGCCGCTGGTGCAGAAACAGATCGATGATCGCACCGCCAGCGGAGTCGATCCGCAGGAGGCCCAGCACGACTTGCTGGCCGAGAAGCAGCCGTCGTTGGCCTTTGTCACTCCCGAACACCTGGGTGAGCTGGTATTGTTCCTCTGTAGCGAGGCTGGCAGTCAGGTTCGTGGCGCTGCCTGGAACATCGATGGCGGCTGGCTGGCCCAATGACGGGCAGCCTTGCACCCTGGCTGCGGCATCGTGTTTTTTTATCTGCAAGGAGGCCTTATGCGCCCACGCTCCCTCACCGCGTTGTTCACCCTGACCCTGGCGGCCGCTACTTCGGTACAAGCTGCCAGCCTCAAGGATGTAGCGCCCTACCCCGAGGCCGAAAAAGGCTTTAGCCGCCAGGTGATCCACCTGCCAAAACAGGCTGACGAGTCGGCCTACAAACTCGAAGTGCTGGCTGGCAAACAGCTGGAAGTCGACTGCAACCGCCAGCACCTGGGCGGCAACCTCGAAGAACAAACCCTGCAAGGCTGGGGCTACAACTACTACCGCCTGGAAAAAGTCTCGGGCCCGGCCTCGACCCTGATGGCCTGCCCGGACGGCAAGAAGAAACAGGCGTTCGTGCCGGTGGTTGGCGACGGTTTCCTGCTGCGCTACAACAGCAAGCTGCCGGTGGTGGTGTATGTGCCGGAAGGTGTTGAAGTGCGCTACCGCGTGTGGTCGGCTTCGAACAAAGTGAAAAAAGCTACAGTGGAATAAAGCGCTGCTGCTTGAATAACAGCCCTGTGGGAGCGGGCCCGCGATGAGGCCAGTACATTCAACACACCAGGTGTCGCCTGAGTTGCGACCGCTGCGCGCTCGATCGCGGGTCGAGCCCGCTCCCACAGGTGCCTTTCGCCGGCACCGACGCCCTCGAGCAATTTCGCGACCGCCAAGCGCTGCGCGATCAGGCATAATGCGCGGTTTTTACCCGTTGCGAAGGTAGGTTCAGATGAAAGCACAGGCCCGGCACATTCTGGTCAAGACCGCTGAAGAGGCCGAACAGCTCAAGCAACGCATCGCCAAGGGCGAGGCGTTCGATGTGCTGGCCAAGAAGTACTCCACCTGCCCGTCCGGCAAGCGCGGTGGCGACCTGGGCGAAGTGCGCCCGGGGCAGATGGTCGGCGCCATCGACCAGGTGATTTTCAAAAAGCCGCTGCGCACCGTGCACGGCCCGATCAAGAGCAAGTTCGGCTATCACCTGGTGCAGGTGTTCTACCGCGATTAAAGGCTGTCGCGACGCCGTTGCAAGCGTTGACTGCGCTGGTCTTCAAGGTCATTGCGCAGGCCGACGATCAGGTTGGAAATCGCCCGGCTGCTGGTCAGTTGCTCGGCACTGATGCCGGTCACCAGCAAGTCGACCCGCTCACAGCTGCGGTCGAACACCCGCACGGTCAGCGAGCGGTCGGCAGCCAGGGTGCATTGGCAGCGGGTGGGTAAAAAACTGCTTTCTATAATGTTGCGCAACTCCAGGGTCGAGAGCATCGGTACATCTCCTTGGCAGGTGGCGGACAGCGGTTCCGTGTTGCCCGGTCCAGCCCCAAGACTATGCCATATTTCCCAGGCGAATCAGACCCTTTCACTATAAGCACCTGGCGCTTTTACCGACCGGCGGACGGTAGCGGCCATTCGCCACCTAGCATTTTTGTCAGTTGCCGATATTGCGGATTGCTCTATACCTGCAAAGCAAGACCCGTCCGGTACTAACAGGGGGGCTGGACAGCCAGTGGGCCAATGCCTGGAAGATATGGAGCCTGCCTGATGCGAATTTCGCTTATCGCGGTACTCAGCGCCCTACCTTTTACTGCCCTGGCCCAGAACCTGGTGGTCGGGCCCGGCGATACCCTCGGTGTGGTCGTGCAGACACCCTTGGTCGATGACTTCCTGATGACCGGCGGCACCCTGCAATCCCTTGCCCAGGGCGATGGCCGCGATACCTTCAACATGTCACTGGGGCAGATCATCGGTGCCTTCGAAGACGGCGACATCGCATTCTTCTCTGGCGGCAGCATCGGCCGGGTCGACATGAAGCTGGACAACAACATTTTCAGCATGTCCGGCGGCACCATCGTCGGCAACCTGGTTACCGGCTTTGGCAATGACCAGATCTTCCTCAACGCCGGGTTCATCGGCGGCAACATCAGTACCAGTGGCGGCACCGATGTCTTCGTGATTACCGGGGGTACGCTGCAAGGTAACCTGCTGGCCAGTTTCGGCAATGACTCGCTCAAATGGCAAGGCGGTGTTATCCGCGGCAGCGTCGACATGGGCGGCGACGATGATGTGGCGAGCCTCGAAGGCCTCGACAGCTCGGTACTCAACATCACCGTCAACGGAGGGGCAGGCATCGACACCCTGACCTTCAACAACAGCCAGCCGGTAGGGGGCGTTCGCTACATCAACTGGGAAACCGTCAACCTGGTCAACGCCAGTGTTTTCAAGCTCGACACCCTCCTGACCCTGGGCGATGCCAGCGCCGTTGCGGCGCCCACAAGCCTTAACATCGACAGCAGCAGCTCTCTGGTCTCGCGCTCCGGAACGGTGGGCCCGTTTACCACCGGCCAGCCGCTGACGGTCAACAACAGCGGGATTATCGACCTGAGCAGTGGTGGCGATGCCCAAGGGCGGTTGACCATCAACGGCAACTACACCGGCAACGGCGGCACCCTCAAGCTCAACAGCGTACTGGCCGGCGATGGTGCGCCGTCTGATCGGCTGGTGGTCAGCGGGGGGACGATCTCCGGTAGCACCAACTTGCAAATCACCAACTTCGGCGGCGCCGGTGCGGTGACCAGCCAGAATGGTATCCAGGTAGTTGAAGCCATCAACGGAGCGACCAGCAGCAACACCGCCTTCGTCCAGACCCAGGTGTTGTCGGCCGGGGCGTTTGACTATCGCCTGTTCAAAGGCGGGGTGACTGCTGATAGCGTGAACAGCTGGTACCTGCGCTCCACCGTCGTGGTGCCCACCCCGTTGCCGGAGCCCGGTAACCCGGACCCTGGTACGCCGGTTGATCCTGGAACACCGGTTGATCCTGGTACTCCAGTCGAACCCGGCACACCGGTTGTGGTGGTGCCGCCCCCCACCCCGGGCCCTGCTCCCGGCCAGCCTGACTTGCCGCCACCGCCGGCGCCCGGCGTGAGCATCCCGCTGTACCGCCCGGAAGTTGCCGTCTATGCCGCCGCGCCCCGGGCTGCGGCATTGATTGCACGCTCGGCGCTGGGCACCTTTCACCAACGTCAGGGCGACCAGAGCCTGCTGAACCAGGAGGGCGCGTTATCGGCCAGTTGGGGCCAGGCCTATGGCGACAGTTTCCACCAGAGCTGGTCGGGTACTGTCAGCCCAAGCCTGGACGGCAGCCTGTACGGTTTCAAGGTCGGCCAGGACCTGTGGGCCTGGCTCAACGATGACGGCCTGCGCCAGCATGTCGGCGTGTATGTCGGGCACAGCCGCCTGCACGGCGATGTCAAAGGCTTCGCCCTGGGCTTTGAAGACAACAAGGTCGGCGACCTGAAACTCGACAGCGACAGCGTCGGCGCCTACTGGACCCTGATCGGCGCGCAGCAATGGTATGTCGATGCCGTGGTGCAGTACTCCGACCTCGACGGCCGGGCCAAATCCGATCGCGGCGACAAGCTCGACCTCAACGGTCACGCCTGGACAGCGTCATTGGAGGCCGGCTACCCATTTGCCCTGTGGTCGTACTGGACCCTGGAGCCGCAGGCACAACTCATCGCCCAGAAAGTCTCGTTGGACAGCGCCAACGACAGTGTCAGCTACGTTAGCTTCGACGCTCAGACCGAGGTGAGTGCGCGCCTGGGCATGCGTCTGGAAGGCAAGTTCAAATCCACCGGAGTGCACATGCAGCCTTATGTAACTACGGATTTCTGGAGTGGCAACGGAGGCCGCGACACGCAGACGTACGATCATGTCGACAAGGTCAAGACCGATTACAACTACACTTCCCTGAATATCGGCACCGGCCTGGTTGCGCAACTGAACAAGAACCTCAGCGTGCATGCGGGTATCGACTACACCACCAACCTGGACAGTCGTCAGCAGGAGCACGTCGGCGCCAACCTGGGGTTGCGCCTGAGTTACTGAACGCGCTTTGTTGCCAGTCACCAAGGGAGCGGGTCTGATGCGAGTGCCACTGTTCTTGACCTTGGGAGTCCTTCCCTGGATGACGTTTGCCCTGGATGCCGAGGCCGAAGATCGCGTCGTGGTCGACGGCGACGTCTTCGGCGACATCGTGCAGACCCCGCAGGCCGATACCCTGACCATGAGCGGCGGTACGGTACAGTCGCTGGATCAGGGCGACGGGCGGGACCTTTTGATCATGACCGGCGGCCACATCGTCGGCACTTTTGCCAACGGTAATAGCGTTGCCCTGCGGGGCGGGCGTATCGGCCGCATAGAGTTGCAGCCCGGCAACGGTGATGTAGCGCTCACCAGCGGGTCCATCGACGGCGATCTGATCACCGGTGATGGCCATGATTTTTTGGTGTTTCGCGGCACTGTGCTCGGCGGCAACCTGATCACCGGCAAGGGTATCGACCTGATTTCCTTCGAAGGTGGCGAGATTCACGGCAACGTTTCCACCGGCCCCGAGAACGATCACTTCAACTGGAAAGGCGGCCAACTGTACGGCAGCGTCGACATGGGCGACACCACCGACCAGGTGCTGATGGTCAACCTGCGGGCCGAGCAGTTGTTCGTGCCCTTCAATGGCGGCGCTGCACGCGATGAGTTGCATTTCCAGAACAGCTTTCCCACAAACGGAGCGTTGTACACCAACTGGGAGAGCATCAGCCTTGGCTTCGTCAGCCACTACACACTCAACGACACCTTGGTTCTTGGCGACGGCGGAGGCCCGATCGATGTTGCCACCGGCACGGGCGATCTATTCATCGGCAGAGAAAGCACGCTGTTCTCAAGCACCGGTGTGATCCGGCCCTTTGCTGCCGGCCTGAACGCGCGCCTGGGCAACACCGGCCTGGTTGACTTGCGCAACAGCGGCGATGGCCTGGGGCGCCTGACCGTCATCGGCAACTATTTCGGCAACGAAGGCAGGCTGGCGGTGAACACCGTACTAGGCGCTGACGACTCGCCTTCAGATCGCCTGGTTATCAGCCAGGGGGCGATTTCTGGCGATACCGCCCTGCTGGTCACCAATCTTCACGGCCCGGGCGGGCTGACCCGCCAGGACGGCATCCTGGTGGTCGAGGCCGCCAATGGTGCAACCAGTACCGATACCGCCTTTACCCAGACCCAGCGCCTGTCGGCCGGGGCTTTCGACTATCGCCTGTTCAAAGGAGGGGTAACGCCCGGCAGCGAGAACAATTGGTACCTGAGTTCGGCGTTGGTCGCGCCTGCTGACGGCCGCCCGCCGCCCTTGGCCGCACCGGCCCCGGGACTCGCCGAACTGCCCCGGGCGATCCCCGGTCAGGTCATCCCGCTGTACCGATCGCAGGCCTCACTGTATGCCGCTGCGCCTCGCGCCGCAGCGTTGATCGGACAATTCAACCTCGGTACTTTCCATCAACGCCAGGGCGACCAGCGCCTGCTCAGTGAACAGGGCGCCTTGGCCGCCAGTTGGGCGCAAGCCCATGGCTACAGCTTTCATCAAAGCTGGTCCGGCTCGGTGAGCCCCAGCCTGGATGGCAATCTTTATGGCTACAAGGCAGGCCAGGACCTGTTTGCCTCGCCCAGCGCCGCAGACTACCGCCAGCACATTGGTGTTTATGTCGGCCACAGCCGTTTGAACGGTGATGTCAAAGGCTATGCGCAGGGATTTGCGGATCGCCCGGTCGGTGACCTCAGGCTCGATGGCGACAGCGCCGGGGTGTACTGGACGCTGATCGGACCGCAACACGGTTACCTCGATATGGTCGTGCAGTACACCGACCTGGACGGCCGCGCGCGCTCGGAGGACGGCGAAAAAATCGACCTCGACGGCCATGCCTGGGGTAGCTCGCTGGAGGTGGGCCGGCCGTTTGCCTTGTCCAGCCAATGGAGCCTGGAGCCCCAGGCACAAGTGCTGGTGCAGAAGGTCAGCCTGGACAAGGTGCAAGATGGTGTATCGACGGTCAGTTTCGATACCCGGACCGAAGTGAGCAGCCGCCTGGGGCTGCGTCTTGAGGGTAACTTGCGAGCAGGCACGACGCCCCTGCAGGCTTACCTGCAAACTAACATCTGGCACGCCGATGGCGGGCACGACTCGCTGGTCTTCGCCGGTGTCGACCAGGTCCGGACCGATTATCGCTCAACGTCCCTTGAAGTCGGCACCGGACTGGTGGCGCAGTTGCATAAGCAGTTCAGTGTGCATCTGGGCATCGACTACGCCAGCAACCTCGACAGCCGCCAGCAGGAGCGCGTCGGTGCCAACCTGGGAATACGCATCAGCTACTAGGCACGCCGCGCTGCCAGCAAGCCGATGCCGGCGCAACCCAGCAGCGTGGCACTGACCCGGTTGAACAACCGGCGTGGCCCGGGCTGGCTGAACCAGCGCTGCAGGTAAGCACCCAGCCAGGCATAAATCGCAATGGCCAGCCACTCCAGCAGCAGGAACAACCCGCCTAGCCAGGCGAACTGCTCGGCCACCGGCACCGGGCCGGCGACGCTGACAAACTGCGGCAGGAAGGCGGTGAAGATCAGGATCGCCTTCGGGTTGCCCGCCGCCACCCAGAACTCCTGGCGCGCCAGGCGCAAGGTACCGCGGCGTTGGCTGTCAGCCGCCAGCGCCTCGCCCACTGGCGCGCGCCACAGCTGCCAGGCGATGTAGAACAGGTAGGCTGCGCCCAGCACCTTGACCAGCAAGAACAGGTACTCGCTGGTGTGCAGCACCACTGCCAGGCCCATGGCTGCCAGCACGATCATCCCGGCAAAGGCCAGCAACCGGCCGATGCCTGCCACACAGGCAATGCGCAGGCCGTAACGGCTGGCGTTGTTCAGTGACAGCAGGTTGTTCGGGCCAGGGGCCATGTTCAGGGCAAAACAGGCCGGGATGAACAGCGCGAGGGTGGACAGGTCCATGGGGGCTCTCCGGTGACAGGAGCGACAAGATTCCCGCGCACACAGTTGCCGGGTCAAGGTACAGCTGAGGGAAAAAACTGTGTGCCTGGCAATGCACCCTGCCCCTTTGGCAACAAGCACTTGGCTTGAGGCTAAAGCGATTCGCTTGAACCCGCGCCACCACTGATAGCAAAACAATATCAGTACTCACCTTCGGCTTGGCTATACCTCCCTCTGGCACATGAGTGCCCGGGTGCACGGAGGCTGCACACAGGAACGCAGCGCACCGTCACCTGCCCTGTCAACGCTAGGAAAAGGACATTTCCATGGAAAGCATCGGTGTACTCGCCACCCAGACCAACTGGAACGGTGGCCAACGTCTTACCCTCAATGCCGGCGATACCGCCACCTGCACCACCCTGAGCCCGGGGCAGTTGTACGGGATCTT
The DNA here is from genome assembly GCF_024749345.1 of Pseudomonas sp. B21-009. Taxonomy (NCBI): domain Bacteria; kingdom Pseudomonadati; phylum Pseudomonadota; class Gammaproteobacteria; order Pseudomonadales; family Pseudomonadaceae; genus Pseudomonas; species Pseudomonas sp. B21-009. The sequence goes on from NZ_CP087199.1 coordinate 2,986,060, forward strand.
CATCTACAACTCGGCGCAGAACCAGACCAGCGCCACGGTCAATGTGAACTGGAGCAACAGCCAGCCGCCTTGCCCGATCACCGTGCCTGGCACCACCGCCAACGCCGGCCTTGCCTCAATAGGGTTTGTCTCGGGTACGGATACCCAGACAGTCTCGGTGTCGATTGCCCCCAACAGCGGCCTGGCCCAGGTGGATATCTGGCTCGGTAGCGTCAGTATGCCGATCAACACCGCCGGCTTGAACAACCAGGCGTTGCAGGCCAATGGCGAGCTCTACCCGTTCAGCAAGTACAGCCGCTACTACGCAGTGCCACCGTCAAAATGGATGAGCCTGACGATTGCCAGCAAGATCACTCAGTTCGTCTCCTGCCAGTTCCGCGAGGAAAAGGCCGTCGTCTACGTGATCAATGAAACCTCCAACGGCTTGTTGTCGGGCCAGATCACCTCCATCGGGCCAACCGCCAAGACCGCTGGCGTCGTGACCATCCTGCCAACCAGCTTGCAGAGCATCACCAATACCCTGCAGGGCGATGGCAGCCAATGGGTGTGGATGGATGCCGATAGTGCGCAAGACTCGCAATCGGCCAGCATCGCCTTGCAGTCCATGTAATTTCGCCTGAGCTTGCGCAAACGCCCCTCCCGGCAACGTGAGGGGCGTTTGTTTTAGCCGGTGGATTGCGGATAAGCTGCAGGCTTCGCCCCTTTGAGGCTAACGTGATGCTGCGGGCAACCGGCAAAAACCCTACCCTGTTCTGGCGTGACCCGGCCCTGCCCTTTGTCGAGAGCCGCCGCGCCTGCGACAGCCGTGCCTGCTACAAGGCGCACAGCCATCCGACGTTCTCGATTGGCGCGGTCGATCAGGGCTGCAGTGTGTTCACCGGCGCAGGCAAAGGGCAAACGCGCCTGTTGCCCGGCACCCTGGTGTTCGTCCCGGCGCACTGCGTGCATGCCTGCAACCCTGAACCCGGGCTGAGCTGGAGCTACCAGATGCTCCACCTGGACGCCGGCTGGCTGCAGGCCCTGCGCCTGGAGTCGGCCCTGGCCCCGCAGGTTCAGGCAAGGCCTGCGCAGATCACCCGCAATCCTTCTACCTATGAGCGCTTTACCCGGCTCAACGACTTGCTGTTCTCCGAGGCCTGCGCCGGTGTGAAAGAGGCCGCGCTGATCGAGTTCATCGGTGATCATGATGATCAGGCGCCAGCCACCACAGCTCAGGCGCTTGACCGCAGCCTCGAACCCTTGCTCGAGCGCCTTGCCCAGGAAGACGCCAGCAACCTGTCGCTGGGCGAACTGGCGAGCAGCGCCGGCATGGGCCGTTACCAACTGATCCGGGCGTTTCGCGCCGCCACCGGCCTCACTCCCCATGCCTGGCAGTTGAACCTGCGCATCAACCGTGCCCGCCAGTGGCTGCGCAAGGGCCAGGACATGGCCGACATTGCCTACCGCCTGGGTTTTGCCGACCAGAGCCACTTCCAGCGGGTGTTCAAGGCCCATACCGGGGTGACGCCTGGCCTGTACCGCAGCTGAGCGCGCAATTTTCTTCAATACAGGCGCTGCAGCCGCTACGGACAATCAGCAACCCTCTTGCTGAAGAAGTCCAAAACCGATGGAACAGTTTTTACTCATTGCCGCCGCGCACTTTCTTGCCTTGCTGTCACCCGGCCCGGATTTTTTCCTGGTCGCGCGCACCTCCATGAGCGCCGGCTGGCTCAAGGCAACCGGCGCCTGCCTGGGCATTGCCGTGGCCAACTGCGTGTTTATTGTCGCGGCCTTTGCCGGAGTGTCAGCGCTGCGCCCGGACAGCACGCTGTTTGTCATCATCCAGTTGGCCGGTTGCGCCTATTTGCTGTACCTGGGCGTGCTGTTCCTGCGCCATGCCGGTGCCAGCGCCCTGACCCAGGTGGGCGATGCCCCTGTACTGCTAAAGAACCCGTGGTTTCAGGGCCTGGTGATGGGCTTTGTCTCGGGGATTCTCAACCCGAAGAACGCGCTGTTCTATGTCAGCCTGGCCAGCATGGTCGCGGCCAGCCAGGCCAGTGCAGGCTGGAAATGGCTGTATGGCCTGTGGATGTTCAGCGCGGTGTTGCTGTGGGATGTGCTGGTGGCCGCGGCCATTGGCAACCTGCGGGTACGCCGGCGCTTTGCCCGGCTGCTGCCGTGGCTTGAGCGGGTGTCGGGGGTGGTGCTGATGTTGCTGGCGCTGGGGGTGATCATTCACCTGGCCTGGCGTTGAGCACGGTGAGGCTGGCGAGGTCGAGCAGGCTGAACTGGCCGCTGGCCCAGCCGCCGGTGTCGATATGCCAGATATTACCCAGCACCCGCACCTCACGCTGCGGGGTGTGCCCGACCACCAACGCCCGCAGCCCCTCAACGGGCGTCTCATCGCCGGCAGCCAGGCGCTTGCGCGACCATTGGCAAACTTCCTGGACCTCGCTCGGTGGCGTGCTCACCAGCAGCTCGCGTAATTGCGACCAATGGCGGAACGGGCAATCGGCATGCAGCAGGGCGATCAGCCCGTCTGTGGTTTCGACCTCAAGGGCCAGCGGCAGGCGCCGAAAGCGCTCGGCAAAGCGCGCCTGTTCATCGCTGTCCAGGGCCAGGAACCAGCCGCCGCCGGCGGCGCGGTACTGGCTGTAGTCGAGGGTGCCGCCATCAACGTGGGTGATCGCCAAGGCTTCATGGTTGCCCTGCACCGCGTGAAACCACGGCTTGGCCAGCCACTCCAGGGCCAGCGGGCACTCAGGGCCGCGGTCGACCAGGTCGCCAACGCTGAACAGGCGGTCTACCGCCGGATCGAAGCCAATAGCTGCCAGCCGCTCCTGCAGGCGTGAAAAATGCCCATGGATATCGCCCACGGCAACGTCCCGCCCGCGCCTGTTGGCTGTAAACCGCTCGATCCTGCGCACTGCCGACTCCTCTGTTTTCAATCCGTACAGGCGTACAATGAAGCCTGTGCAGCACACTGCGCAAGGCTGCACCTGGAGGTGAATCATGCGCCCTGCCCTGACCCTGGCCACCTTGAGCCTTTTGGCCTGCAACAGCCTGGCGCAACCGGCGGCCACGCCCAACGTCGAAGTCACCTTCGACAAACCCGAACACTTTCGCGACGCCAGCCTCGACAGCAACGGCTACCCACGCGGTGCCGATGCCTATGTGATGAAGGAGCTGAGCGCCTACCTGGTCAAGCTCGGCCAGCGTTACCTGGCGCCCGGCCAGAGCCTGCGCATCGACATCCGCGATATCGACCTGGCGGGCCAGTATGAACCCTGGCGGGCCAATGCCTATTCAGTGCGGATCATGCGTGACGTCACCTGGCCCAGTATCGACCTGCACTATGCCCTGTCGCAACCCGGCCAGGTTGTCAGCCAGGCCGATGCCCATGTGAGCGACAAGTTCTACCTGCAGCGCCCGGGCTGGCGCGCCGACAGCGACCGCCTGTATGCCGAAAAGGCCATGCTCCAGGCGTGGTTTCGCAAGCAGTTCAGCGTGCAGCACCAGACTTCGGGCTTTTAGCCATCAGCTGTTATGCTGGCGGTTTTCCAGCCGTCAGAGGACGGCCCGCAAGCAAGGACGCTCATGCGCAAACACTCTCGCCCGTGGGATAGCAACGACCTGGGAGTACTGGCCCTGGCCGTCGCCGCGCTGACCGGCGCCTTATGGCTGACCCTGTCGTACTGGATAGACCAGGAACGCGGCTGGGTCCGCATGCCCCGAGGTGGTCGCACGGGCTCCGGCTACATCACCTACTACGCCGACCTGCAGCCAGAAGAATTCCACCGGGCCCTGTTGTTCAACCTGTGGTTTGCCGGCGCCTTGCTGATCGCCGGCCTGCTGCTGTGCTGGGCGGTGACGAAAATGCGCCGCTATCCGTCATACAACCGTCACACAGTTTCACGCAACACCCCTCTCAAGTAACGGAGCGGCATTAACATGGACGTGGGCAAGATTGCAGCACTGCTGGTAGTGCTGGGGCTGGCAACGCCGGCCTGGGCCGGTGAACCGATCGAGAACCCGATCGAACGCAGCACCATGGTGGTGGCAATTGGCGTCAGCGTCGTCGTGGCCAGCCCGTTTATCACCACCACCGGTGCGCCGGCGCTGTTCAAGTCGGCCAAGGATGACGCCACCGCGTTCGTCGGCTCCGACGGCGCCATACGTGGCGTCGCCTTCGAACGGGCGGTGCAGGAATACCGGGCCGGCAGCGGCCCACGGCCGATGAGCGACATGCAACTGGCCCTGGCCATCGTCACCCTCTAGCGGCGCCGAACCTGACCCTGCCCAAGCGGTCCAACCCTTAGAGCCTGTTGTTGAGCAACAGTGCCGAGGAGGATCCCCATGGTCACTCACTTCAAGACCGCCGGCCACCTGGCCTGCGGACACCACGGTAAAAACCTGGTCGCCACCAGCGAACTCAATCGGGTCAAATGCCGTAGCTGCCGCAACACCGATGCGTTCAAGACCGCACGCAAAGACCAGCGCAATGCCGCCCGACGCGCACGCAGGACCAGCACCCAGCACGCCGCCAGCGACTGGCGCAGTGCCTGGGTCGAGCGCCTGAGCGCCCTGCCCGGTCGCCAGCGGTTGCCACGCGGGTTTGCCGGCCAAGGTTTCGTCTGAGACCAGCCTCTACCTGGCGCGGATCAAGCGCTTGAGGGCAATGGGCGCGATAAACCGGTGAAACGGCGCGACCGGCAGCATGTACAAGCGCCCGAGACGATTGTGCGTGTGCACCACGGTGGACACCACGATCTCGCGGCGGTTGTCGGCGCCCAAGGGTAGCCGCAGCAGGGAGATGTACACGTCCAGGTGCTTGTCGCGATCGACCAGCAGCACTTCGTCGGGGTTGTTGCTGATCAGGGTGAAAATACCGATGCGTTCATCGACCCGGTAAGACCCCTCGTCGCGCTCAAGGTCGACCCTCGACAAACGCCCCAGGTCTTTCAGGCCGCACAACCGAACCAGGCGATTGCGCAGCACCATCAGGTTGTCGATCCAGCCCGGCATGCTGCTCATCAACCGCAAGAAATGGCCCAGCGCCGTGCGCTCGGCGTTTGCCACCTGCGCCCGCTGCGCATCGACGAAATCGGCGCCGGCCAGTTGCAGGTGGATGCGTGCGTTACCCGGAACCGCACAGGCTTTGATGGGCTTGTCCATCGGCGTGTTTCCTTATGGGCAGGGGCGAAAGCCGAGGTCCTGGAAAAACCGCAGCAAGTAGCCATCCGGGTCCTGAATCAGGAAATTGCGCTGGCCGGCTTCACGCTCATCACTGCGGTACCAGTGATCCTCCACCCCACGCCGCAACGGGTAGCCGGCGGCCTCGAATGCGCCGGCCAGTGCAGTGGCGTCTTCACAGAGGATTTGCAGGTTCAGGCCTCGGCCAAAAGGCGCTTCAAGCGGGCCGACGCGCCAGGGTGACTCGCTGCGCCAGTCCTGCTCGAGCATGATCTGGCTGTTGCCCCGCGACAGGAAGGCGAACTTGTCCTCGGGGCGTTGGTACTCCAGCGCAAAACCGCCAATGTCGCAGTAAAACTTAAGGCTGCGCTGCAGGTCGCTGACAATCAGTTCCGGCACCAGTGCGTTCATCTTGAACATCGGGATATCCCTATAAAGGTAAAGAGTGGCCTAGCCCCGGTGCTCGCTGCTGAGCACACGGGCATCCTGGTCGATGTAGAAGCGCCAGAGGTTGCGGCATTCAACGAAGGTCACGATGGTTGCCGGTGGCTGGCTCATGGTCTCGGTGAGGGCCAGAAACGTGACCTGGTCACAGGCCGGCTGGCGGGCGATGGCGTACAGCGCCTGGCGCTGGGCGCGGCTGATGCGTTGCACGCCCTCTTCACCCCAGCGCTGGTAAGTATTGGTGTGCAATTGCGGGCTATATACCGGCAGCAACGACGCGTCGATGACCGGCGCCACCTGCGTGCTGCAGCCGGTCAGTAGCACAAATGCAACCCAGTAAAGATACCGATACACCGCTGCGCCTCCCTGGCAAAGCGGCGAGTCTACAACAGCCCTGCGGCTTACTTGTAGAAAATATCCAGGGTCGCGCCGGCGTTGAACTCACCGAAGGTCGGCGTCGCGCTCATCCATTTCAGGCGCGCCAGTAAGTTGTGGGAGTTGGTGGTCGAGGTGGTCTTGGGGGTCAGCAAGAACTCCTTCTTGAAAAACAACGCACGTTGATCGTCTTCGTTGATCAGGCTGATGCCCACCGATTTGTTGTCGTTCGGAATCAGCGTGTCCTGCGCCGCGTTCAAGGTCGCGGTCAACGGCTCCAGATAACCGCCCAGGCCATAGGCGGCATTGCAGGTGCGCTGTTCGGTGATGGTGAACGGCACCTCCTTGATCGTTGCACCGACCTTGGCGCCCGAGGTGCGGATCGCGCCGAAGTTAATGACACTCGGCTGGATATTGATCGAGGACTCGCAAGGCAGGTAGCGGAATTTGTTCAGGCCGTTGACGGTGACGTTGTAGCTCTCGCCGGGCCGCACACCGCCTACTCCATCGAACTGAAAAGCCCGGTAGTTGGCAAGCGAGGTAATGGGCCCTTCCTTGTTATCCCCTGCAGGTGACTTCTTGACGAAAAACAACGAGTAGGTCATCGACTTGCTTTCTTTTTCCCAGCCACAGTTATCGTTGGCTGGGCAACCATAGACCCACCAGCCGATTTTGAGTTTTCCGCCACTGAGCGATGAATACAGGTAATCCTTGCCTTCATAGGTAACACCGATTTCGATGTCCTTGCCCAGGTCCACCCTGTTCGGGTTCATGTAAAAGTAAATGTCCTCGCCAGGGCTGCCTTGAATATCCACCCAGCACTCGACATCGATGCGTTGCGTCGGTTGTCGCCAGAGCACCGTACCTGCAGGCAACGAGTTGGGAATGGCGGTGGTATCGGTAATGGTGGTCGTATCATTGATTAGCGCCGAACCGCTCTTCTGGCACTTCAATGCATAGCTATCAGGAATGCTCAAAAAAAACAAAACGCCAATAAAAAGTAACTGTCTGCTAAACATGGCAACGCCTTCCGGATTAATCACAACTACAGCTCGCTTCGACGCACATGGGCCAGCCCGGCGTCGCTGATAAAGGCGTACGCCACTTGGCCGACGGGCCGGTCGCAGCCACTCACGGGCAATGAATAGGTTGAAAACGGCGCAATCATCAGATGATCAATGACCTTGCCGCAGGCGGCGCCTGAATGATCAAGCAAACCGACCTCGGTCAGGGTCAGGTAGTACGGCGAATCGTTGCGCGCTGCATAGCTGCCGGCTGCGCTTGCAGACCAGCGCAACTGCTCCACAGCCTGCTTGACCGAGCCGGGCAATTGCGGCCGGTAGAACAACTTGAGGTTGTGCTGCAGGGCAATCGCCATGGCGTTGCTGTCGGCGGTCTTTTTCGGAATTTGCAGCACCTTCAGCAACAAGAACGACTCGCGGTCCTCAGGCAGGCCCTGCCCCTGATAGAGAATGTCGGTCGATGCCTTGCTGTTGGCGGGTATCAGCAACAAGGGTTTCGACACGGCCATGGGCAACTCGCGGCTGTCCTGCTTGTCGCCCCAGCCGAGCTTGACCTGCACCAGCGCAGGCTCATTGCCCTGGTTGACGATAATCAGCGGCAACTGCTTCTGCGTGCCCTCGAAAACGAACCGGGTAAAGCCGTCGAAGGTAATCTCGGCCCGTGCCGAAGCGCTGGCCATTAGCGCCAGTAAGATGCCAGCAAGGGTTTTGAGCGTGCGCACAAGTTGAGGGATGCGGGGATCGAAAGTCATGCACCGATTCTGGCCTGGCCGGTGGCAGGTCTGTATCAGACGATTCCTAAAGGCAATCACAGGGCGCGGGCAACATGGGTATCATGTGCAGCTCTGAAGGAGCAGCAAGCATGAATACTGTGGCAACGGACCGGGAATTACTGAAACTGGCGGCCAGGGCTGCCGACTATGAACTCATCGGCTGGACAGACGCGTGGCCAGGCATTGCCGGGCACCCGAGGGTCGCTGAACAGGGTTTTCTGCTGCGCGTTGAGCAACGCCAAGTGTTGTGGAACCCACTGGTGGATGATGGCGATGCCCTGCGCCTGGCGGTGAAACTGGGTATTCATATCGATTGCGCGTTTCTCTGCGCGATGCCGAGGGACCTTTACGGAAACAACCCCGACGACTGGACTGAAGGATCAGATATCGATTCGGACGATGAGTGCCAGTTGATGCGCCGCGCCATTGTCCATACCGTGGCCCGAATCGGCAAACGCCAGGATCAGATCAACGGTGAGTCCGCGTCCACTCATCCGCCACGTCGCCCATCGTCAGAGGATCCGCCGTTTTAATCCAGGCCATGAAGGCCCGATCGAACTTGAATGACGCCCCGCACTGGCCAGTCAGAAACCGCCGGACCTCCTGGGTATTGCGATAATGCTTGTCCAGCGGCGTACTACGGGTAATCGGCCCTGCGTGCCAGTCGAAGCTCATTTGCTGTTCCCTGGATGGCGTGGTTCGCCCAAAGCCTAGCACTGCCCGGGCGACAAAACACCAGCAGAGTGATCTGCACCGTGCAAGGCAGTGGATAGATCTGCCAGTACCCGCTACCTTGAGGTTTCACGCAAGGAGTTCGAACATGGCAGATAAATATGTTGGCAAGCTCATGGGTGTCGGCACCGACAACGTGCAGTACGTGATCAACATTTATCAGGACGAGACCGTTGAGCGCTCATCTCACGGCATGGTTCGCCATGAGGGCCGCAAGCATTTCGAGATGCAGTTCGGCGGTGAGGTGAAACAGATTTCCGAAACGGAGTACGAGATTGTGGCCACGGGCATCAGGGTCACTGTGCGCGGTGAGCAACGCTAGCCTCAGCCCTTGCCTCTATTCCTGTTCTTGGCCCCGCCCTGGCGTGCTTTGAATTTCGGATTTATCTCACCAGATCGATTCGCCCGAATCGCCTTCACCTGATACGCATCGAAGCCTTTGTCTTGCCCCCTGAATGCGCGCCAGCATTGACACTGTTCCGGCAGGTTGATGTTAATATTCGGCGCGGCCACGCCGCACTGCGCAACAGGAGCAGCATGCATACCTTGCAGGTATGCTGATTTTTGATAAGGACTATTTCTCATGCGTTTTCAACGTTCGGGCATCGTCGCCCTTCTCGCCACGTTAACCTGCACGGCTGTTCTGGCCGCAGATGACATTTCCGGCGTCGCCCTTGGATCCTCGTTGGCTGTCGCCAAAGAAGCCATTGCAGAGGCAAATCCAAACTTCAAGCTTTCGCCATTGATGCTGCGTGACGGCAAGGAAGCCGGCGTTACAGCAGTTACAGCAGACCGACTCAAAGGAACCGGCCTCAGCAATCCGGGGGGGCCTTCTGACGAGTTTGCAGCGCTGCAGAATGATGCCGGGAAAGTGTGGTTCATTGCGCGTGTTCAACGCTTCGAAGACGGGTCGCGCATCAAGACAGAGGCACTTAAAGCTGCCTTGACTGAAAAGTTCGGTAAACCGTCGAACATTACCCAGATGATGTCGCTCGGCCTTGTCTGGCAGTACGACCGCGACGGGAAACAGTACTTTGGTCCCAGCTCAGAGGGTCCATGCAAGGGCGTGCGCAGCGCCAGCAGCAACATTCCCGGTGTGTCGTTTCCGGCGCCGCAATCGTTTAGCCCGACCTGCGGGAAAATCATCCAGGTTGGCGCTTCGGAACAACCAGACGAAATGGTGCCTCACTACACAGTGTCCATCATCGACGTCAAATCGATGTTTGACGAGCTGGCTGCGCGTGATGCTAACGCCGAAGCCGATCGAAACAAGAAACTGTCTGATGAGCAAGCGAAGAACGTAAAACCGAAAATCTGACAGGAAGGAAAAGGCCGTTGGTAAAACAACGGCCTTTGATCTTCAGGTCAAGGCCTGGCTTCATCACCACCGTGCATAACAACCTATCCTGCCTGCCAAACGCATCTGCCTAATGAGTCTTGCAATAGTAATGCAAATAGGGGTAGATCGCTTCAACGCGTTAATTCATCACACGTCTCGAAGTCAGGCCAAATTATGCCGTTAAGCTTTCATAAAATGCACGCCAATGGTGATGATTTCGTCATCGTAGACTCGCGAAATTCACTCAGTCCGGTTACCAGCAATTTGGCTCGGCGAATGGGCGATCGGAACCGAGGAGTCGGCTTCAATCAACTTGCGGTGATGCTCGATTGCGATGACGCAGATGCGCGTTTGAAATTCTGGAATGCGGATGGCTCACCGCTGGACGTTTGTGGCAGCGCAACGCGCGGTGCCGCGGATATGTTGATGCGTAGCGCCCAAAAGACTTCAGTAATACTGCGAACCAAGCGTGGCTTGCTAACGTGCAAGCGAACCTCAACCGGCGGCGTTTCTGTAGACATGGGAAAGCCGCTTTTGGGCTGGTCAGATGTTCCTCTGGCTATGGAAATGGATACTTTGCTATTGCCACTGCCGGGGAGCCCAACAGCCTGTGGCATGGGAAATCCGCACTGCACCTATTTTGTCGATGATCTGACAGCCGTTGAGGTTGCGTCGATTGGGCCGACAATTGAAACCACGTCCTTGTTTGCGCTCAGGACGAACGTGCATTTCGTGCAGGTCATTGACCGAAAGCACATCCGGTTGCGAATTTGGGAACGCGGGGGTGGTATCCCGCTGGGTTCAGGCTCCTGCGCTTGTGGCGCCGCGGTGAACGGCATTCGTCGTGGCTTGTTAGACAATTGCGTTGAAGTTGAATGTGACGGTGGAGCCGTAACGGTTCAATGGGACGGCGTGGGATCAGTCTTTCTCTGCGGGCCGGTAGAGACGACTTTTTCCGGAACAATCGCGGATGCTTTGTTAAAAGCCTGATTTTCAGGCAGGCCGCTCGATTCATGCCGCGTTCTACGAGTTCGAATTTTTCACTGGCATGAGGTTATCTGCACCACCAATGACGGCCAATCCTCAAGGAATTGGGGATCGGCTACCGGCGGCCATACAACTGCTGTCACACCTATGCGACAATATGCTTAATGTCTGGCCTCAACCCCGCATTTATCGCCCAACAGCTCGGGCATAGCGTGCAGATGCTCTTATCGACGTATGCACGCTGGATAAACTCGTCCAATGACTGGCAGGAGCTGGAAAAGCTCCAGATTGGTCCGAAATTGGTCCGCAGCTGCGAAGACGTCACATAAGCTATTGATAGGTAAGCCCTTTGATCTCCACCGCTAACATCACCATGCAGTCCTGCATGGGTGTTAGCGGGTGCCAATGCGTTGATTTCATTGGGCGAAATCCCCCATCAGCACCCACCCAAGCGCACCCATTGGTATCAAAATTGGTATCAGCATCACCCCTCCTCTGGCGTTCTTGCGCAGCCCTGCAACTGCCCACGTCGGCACCCCGTCATCTGGCGCGTGGCAAGGCACCTGAACCGGCACTTCGACGCGCACGAAGCGGGCCTCCGGTTGAGCCTGCGCAACACAGCCGCCCAGATCCAGCAAGATCAGCAGCCCGCTCCTACGAAAAGCGCCAGTAAATACGGGGCTGCGGTTCGGACAAGGCCATTCCCGCCCCCACAAGAAGTGTCGTAGACCAGCGGGCTGTAGACCAAGCTCCTTCGTGCGAATTTGGTTGACAGCCCGCAAGAGAAAAATAGCGGCCCTTACTATTAGCACAGTGCATCTCTTATAAAAAATAGAAGCTCATAAAAAATATCGTCACCCTTAAATCTATCGAGAAACACAGGCGATTTCGCTCACCACACTATCCCCATTAAAGCAGAAATTAAAATTCCCCCTTTCAACGAACAAGAAATAAATTGTAACAAAGGCCTCTTGAAATACTCTAAACACCAAGAAAACAACATTTATTGACGAAGAATGAGAAGCCTTGCCTTCTATAGCTGGATGGAAACCCAGTTCATTAAAACCCCACCCAATGGTAACGTATGCTTTCGCATTGCTCAGAACAAGAAGTAGCACGAGCAAACTTGTTGGTTGAATAAAGGATTAACGAATGACTATCGAGCGAGAGATTTTCTCGGCCCTTATCGCGCAGAACGCATTACAAGGTGAAAAGCCAAGCGTACAAAGCTACGCCCAGCTAGCCGTCGACAAGGGGTTTAGAGCGCTTTCGTCAAAGCAACAGGCAGTGGTAAGCCCCTTCCTGCAAAAAAAATGCGAGGGAACGAAAAAACCAAATGAAAAACATAACAACTGCCAAAATACTATAGGCGGTCGTGAATTGGTTACAGCCCTTGAGAAGTCAGAGCTTTATAAAGGATGGCGCTGCGGGAGCTGCCGAGGCGCATCTGAATAATAACACAGCGACCTAAAGAGAGTAGTAACCTAAAAACCTATAAGAACAACCAGGAAAACCACTATTACTCTCGCCACTCCTGAGCGATATTGCAGCAGGCCACCACAGGCCTGCTCGCAGTTCTTTTCGATAGCCCCCGTCAAATCGCCGCCCACTCGTCACGCACTTGAGCGCTTCGGAAAAATTCTGTACGACGCTGCCAAATCCTTCTGCGTGTCTAATTTTTTAAGGAGAAAATAGTGCCTATATATCAAATAGCACTGCTGGTCGTTTTCGGTATTGCCACACTCTGGTGGGGTTACCGATTGGATAAGAGGAACCGTCAAAAAGAGCTGGCCGCAAAAAGACAAAGCGAAACCCGAGCCTCCTAGGGTCGCTGGCAGACTCCCTGATATACGTCTGCGCCGCCCTCAAGGCTGCTTTGTCGACGATGAGGTCTCTGCGTAAATTGAGAACAGCTTGTCCAGTTTCTCGACTGAGTTCGATGGTTCCTGCATCACCCACGCTGCCCTGCCAACTGGGGTGCAATGCCGCCGCAGGGTTAGCGCTTAGTGCAGCGTGCGCGCAGGTCCGCCAAGCGACCGCAGCTGGTATTCGGTGACCGCCTGGTACAGCGACTCAGCCTCCAGCCGCAGGCGCTCGATTTCCTCTCCTGGCTGGCCAGCGTCCACAGCTGCTTGGTAGCGACGCTGCGCATCAATGGCCTGTTGTATCAGTGGCTCACCAGCCTCGATAATTCCTGCCAGGGTCTTCTTCACGCTGCTGCTCCGGCTATTTGATCAGAGCAGTATAGGTCAACGGCCATTCGGGCTTCGCTACGGATCAACCAGATCAGCGATGACCACCAGTGTCACCTTCCGGCCAAAAGCGGACATCGAGGAAAAGATATGGAGCCAATCCGTCATTTTGGCTCTACCTCGTTACTCGCAACGCTTCGAGCACCAGGGCGAAGGCAGGCGATGGTTGTCTACGGCTGGGATAGTAGAGGTGATAGCCGGAAAACGGCTCGCACCAGTCCTCTAGCACACTAATCAACCGGCCCTCTTCAAGGTGGGGGGCGAACTCGTCTTCGGGTAGATAGGCGATTCCCAGGCCGCCGACGGCTGCGTCCGCAATATGGGTCGTGGTGTTGAACACCAGTTGCCCTTCGACCCTCACCCTCAGCTTTTTGCCTTTGCGCTCGAACTCCCAGGCATCCACTCCACCATAGGTTGGAAAACGGATATCGATGCAGCGATGCGCAGCCAGATCATTGGGGTGCGTGGGGATGGGGTGCTGGGCGAAATAGCTGGGGGCCGCCACTACTGCCATGCGCAGATCGCCGCCGATGCGTACAGCGATCATGTCCTGAGCAACCGTCCCGCTGAAGCGCACACCAGCATCGAAGCGCTCAGCCACGATGTCACGGAAGCCGTAGTTGATATCGAATTCGAGCTTGATATCCGGATAGGCCTCCAGTACGGGTATCAGCTTGGGCAGCAAGGTCGTCTTGATGATGTTGTCACCACAGGTGATACGTACCGTGCCCGCCGGTTTGTCGCGCAGCTCGGTCAAGGCATCCAGCTCGGCTTCGATTTCATCGAAGCGGTAGCCGATAGCTTCCATTAACCGTTCACCAGCAGCCGTCAGCGAAACACTGCGGGTGGTGCGTGTGAGCAGGCGAATCTGTAACCGTGCCTCCAGCCCTGACACCACCTGACTGACGGCCGACTGGGTAACGCCCAGGTGCGCTGCTGCACGCGTGAAGCTACCTTCGCGAGCCACGGTCACGAAAGCCTGGAGGTCGTTGAAGTTATGCCGAGGCATGTGCCCATCCTCTGATTAAGTAGCAGAAGTTATAGCGGCTTTAAGCATTAATTAGCTAATCAAGGCCTATTTATTTTACGACAATGCCTCCTGTCCCCTTGCGCCTTTTCCCGCGAGCGGGCCCATGCAATCGCCAGAGCCCGCTCGGCGATTGATCTTCAACCCGTGAAGAGGACGCCCCCATGAACAGACTTCTTGCAGCCCTGGGCCTTCTGCTCAGCTCATTCACAGCTTTAGGAGCCGACATGTCCAACGGTGCAGACAATTTCTTCCAGAGCGACAAGGTGACCATGGAGAAGGTCAGCTTCAACAACCAGTACCAGATGAGGGTGGTGGGCAACCTGTTCACCCCTAAGAGCTTAGGTAAGTCCGCACCCAGCCCGGCTATCATCGTGGGCCATCCCATGGGCGCGGTGAAGGAGCAGAGTTCCAACCTGTATGCCCAGAAACTGGCGGAGCAAGGCTTCGTTACCCTGGCGCTGGACTTGTCATTCTGGGGCGAGAGCGAGGGCCGCCCGCGCAACGCCGTTCTCCCCGACATGTACGCGGAGGACTTCGGTGCGGCTGTCGATTATCTCGGCACCCAGGCGTTCGTGGATCGGCAGCGCATCGGTGTGCTGGGCATCTGTGGCAGCGGCAGCTTCGTGATCAGCGCGGCCAAGATCGACCCGCGCATGAAGGCGATTGCAACGGTCAGCATGTATGACATGGGTGCCGCCAATCGCAACGGCCTCAAGCATTCGCAAACCCTGGAGCAGCGTAAGCAGGCAATCGCCGCCGCAGCCGAGCAGCGCTACGTGGAGTTCACTGGCGGCAAGACGCAGTACACCAGCGGCACCGTGCATGAGCTGACAGACGATACCCACCCGATCCAGCGTGAGTTCTTCGATTTCTATCGCACTGCGCGAGGCGAGTTCACCCCGGCGGGCTCCAGCCCAGAGCTGACCACCCACCCGACGCTGACCAGCAATATTAAGTTCATGAACTTCTATCCGTTCGCGGATATCGAGACGATCTCCCCGCGCCCGATGCTCTTTATCGCTGGCGAAAACGCTCACTCGCGCGAGTTCAGTGAAGAAGCCTTCCGCTTGGCGGGCGAACCCAAGGAGCTTTACATCGTCCCCAACGCCGGGCACGTCGACCTGTATGACCGGGTGAATCTGATTCCTTTCGACAAGCTCACCCAGTTCTTCCAGAACGGCCTGAAGCGATCCGCGAGGCAGGCACCATGACTAGCAAACTTGCCGCCCAGCCAGGCGCCTTCGCCACTGACCAGCCGCTGTCCTGCCCCAGTCACTGGGGTGGGGTCTTGGCGATGACGCTCTGCGTCTTTGCCCTGATCGCCTCGGAGTTCATGCCCGTCAGTCTGCTGACGCCACTGGCAACGGATCTCCAGGTCAGCGAAGGCGTTGCGGGGCAAGGAATCGCCATCTCCGGTGCGTTCGCCGTGCTGACCAGCCTGTCGATCACCTGGCTGGCCGGGAGCATGGATCGCAAGACGCTTCTGCTCATCCTGACGGGCCTGATGGCGGTCTCCGGCGCGGTGGTAGCGCTCGCGCCGAGCTTCACCCTCTACATGCTGGGACGAGCGTTGCTAGGCGTGGTCATCGGCGGTTTCTGGTCAATGTCGGCGGCCACGGCCATGCGCCTGGTGCCCGATGATCAGGTGCCCAAGGCGCTAGCCATCTTCAACGGTGGCAACGCCCTGGCTACGGTGATCGCGGCGCCGCTGGGCAGCTACCTGGGCGCGGTAATCGGTTGGCGTGGGGCATTCCTCTGCCTGGTGCCGGTGGCGCTCGTCGCACTGGTCTGGCAGTGGCTCAGCCTGCCGAGCATGAAGGCCCAGCAGCGAAAGAGTCCCGCCCCCAGTGTTTTCAGGCTGCTCGGCACTCGCTCGATAGCGTTCGGCATGGCGGCTTGCGGAGCCTTCTTCATGGGGCAGTTTGCGCTGTTCACCTACCTGCGGCCCTTCCTCGAAACGGTGACCTTGGTCGATGCCACTACGCTGTCATTGATCCTGCTGGTTATCGGTGTAGCCGGTTTGGGTGGAACGCTGTTGATCGGCTCACTGCTGAAAAAGTACCTGTATCGCACGTTGATTGCCATTCCAGTGCTGATGGCTGTGATTGCCCTCGCGCTGATCCCTGCCGGTAGCTGGGTCGTTCCGGTGGTGATACTACTGGGCCTGTGGGGGCTGATGGCCACGGCAGCGCCTGTTGGCTGGTGGAGCTGGATTGCACAAGCGATGCCCAATAATGCCGAGGCAGGTGGAGGGCTTATGGTGGCAGTGGTGCAGTTTGCCATTGCATCGGGTTCAACACTGGGCGGCTGGTTGTTCGACCACAGCGGCTACCAGAGCACCTTTACTGCAAGTGCAGCCATTCTGTTGCTTGGCGCGGCCCTTACCGTTCTGGCCATGCGTGCGCAGCCGGGTCAGCCAAGGTGAGGTGGGAGTCTTCAAGATGTATAAGCTCAGCCAACATTTCTGCCTTTCGGGCATCCGGCTATGCCTGCTGTTCATGCTGAGTGACTGCGCATTCGCGGAGACAACTCTGAAGGAGGATCGTATGTGGATGACCGTTGGCGAACAGCGCTTCACAATCACCCTGGACGATAGCGAGACCTCACGAGCACTTACACAGCTATTACCACTTACCCTCGACATGAGCGAACTCAATGCCGACGAGAAATACGCGAGCCTGCCGCAGCGGCTGCCAGCCCGCGCAGTAAGGCCCGGTACGATCCGCACTGGCGATCTGATGCTGTACGGCGCGGATACGCTGGTGATTTTCTACCGGACGTTCGAGTCGACCTACTCCTACACCCGAATTGGTCGTGTCGATAGCCCCGAGGAGCTAGCCGAAGCGTTAGGCCGGAATGATGTGAACATTCACTTCTCGGTGAAGTAGGAGGGGCGCGAAGCCTGCCCCGTGAGTGTATGCTTTTGGCCGACTGTAGCCGGTCGCGAGCGGCAGCTATCGGCTGTGGATTCAACCGGTCGATGCAACACAACTAAATTCTGTGTAAGCAGAAGGAGTGTTGCAGATGAAGCAGAGACCTCGGATCTATTACACCGAAAGCCAGAAAAAACTGATGTGGGATCACTGGCAAAAAGGCGACTCTCTCCAGCACATCGCCCAACTATTTGATCGGAACCACTCATCGATACAGCGCATCTTGGCGGAGACCGGGGGGATCAGACCCGCTGTACGTCGCAGGTCCAGATTGGCGCTGACGTTGGCTGAACGCGAAGAGATTTCGCGTGCAGTGGTGGCAGGTAACTCGATCCGTTCCATAGCCGCGCTGCTAGGACGAGCAGCCTCTACGATCAGTCGTGAGATCAGGCGTAACGGTGGCCAAGGAGGCTACCGGGCTAATCGAGCGGATCAGGCTGCCTGGGATCGCGCCCATCGACCCAAGATCTGCAAGCTTGTTGAGCACCGAGCGGTGGCGCAAATTGTTGCAGACAAGCTTCAATTGCAGTGGTCACCGGAACAAATTGCCGGCTGGCTGAAGCGCACCTATCCGGACGATACGAGCTATCAGGTGTCACACGAGACGATCTATCGCACCCTCTTCATACAGGCTCGCGGGGCTCTGAAGAAGGAGTTGCTTGAGCATTTACGGCGAACGCGAGCCATGCGTCGCTCGCGCCATCACACGCAGAAGAAAGAAAATCACGGTCGAATCACAGACGCGGTATCGATCCGCGAACGCCCGGCCGCGGCTCAGGATCGGGCGGTGCCAGGTCACTGGGAAGGTGACCTGCTGTGCGGTAGCAGGAACAGCCAAATTGCCACTCTTGTGGAGCGTCATACCCGCTACGTAATGTTGGTGAAATTGGACGGAAAGGATAGCGAGACGGTCATCAGCGCCCTGATCGAAAACGCCCGTAACTTACCCCAAGAACTCTACAAATCGCTGACCTGGGATCGCGGCAAAGAGATGGCTGAGCATAAGCGCTTTACGGTGGCTACCGACATCAAGGTTTACTTCTGCGATCCTCATCGTCCTTGGCAACGGGGATCGAATGAGAACACCAACGGGTTGTTAAGGCAGTACTTCCCGAAAGGAACCGACCTAGCGGAACACTCGCAAGCCACACTCAATGAAGTAGCAAGGCAGCTAAATAGTCGCCCTCGAAAAACACTAAACTACGAAACGCCCGCTGAACGATTTAGTCAATCTGTTGCATCGACCGGTTGAATCCACAGCCAAAAGCGGTCAGTCATGACCGGCTGCTTTCGACCCATAGCTGCCGGTCGCGAAGTGCAGAAATCGGCCGGAAGCGGACTGATTCGCAGCAGGCCAGTCTCCTGCATTGAGGTTCGCAGGTACCTACCTTTTCAGGGGCAATTCAATCGCCTCGCTTAACGCGCCATTGGCGCCGAAAGCGGCAAGCCCACTGCTAGTCTCGAAAGGCTCCCGGAGGGCGGTCGAACCAGCGCTTGAAGGCACGGTGGAAAGTGCTGGTATCCCTGAACCCCAGCCGCTCGCTGACCGTCGCCACGGGCAGCCCCTGGCGAATCAGCTCCGCAGACAACTCGCGACGTACCTCCGCCACCAGCGCGCTGAAACTGGTGCCCTCTTCCTTCAAGCGTCGGTAGAGCGTGGTGCGACTGACGTGCAACGCCTGGCAGGTTGGCTTGATGCTCACGCCTTCTGGCAGGCTTGCGAGAATCAAGCGACGCACCGTGCCGGCAAGCGTATCTGCGTCTTGCAGCTGCGCGAGTGTCGCCCTTGCACGAGACTCCAGCATCTGTCGCAGGTAGTCGCTGGCGCCGAGAATGGAATGCTGCAGGAAGTCGCGCGGCAGGTGGAGGCTGTTTCTCTCGCTGTCGAAGCGCAGCTCGCTGCCGAACAGCTCGACATAGTGCGCATGGTAGGCCGGGGATGGGAAAGCGAACTCGCACGCCAGAGGCCGCAGCTCTACGCCGGTCATCTCCCGGCTCCAGCGCAGCACTGCACTCATGCTGCGTTCGATGGCGGCCTGCGGGTAGGTTTTGCCGGGGGCAAAGGTGATCTCCAGCACCAGAGCATCTGCCGTTTCACTGTACTGCCAGCTCTCCGAAGGGTTCATCAGCGCGATATGCCGCTGGAACACTTCCAGCACCTCGCTCACCCGACTGCATTGGCGCAACCAACTAGCCAGCACGCCATGCGTGGCGGGGTTGAAGGTCTGCCCGATCAGCAGGCCGATATGCGGCAATTGCGTGTTGTTCGCGGCGAACTGCCACAGCGCCAGTAACTGGGTCTCGTCGACACGCTGCTCCTGGATCGGCGATGCCGCAGCCCCCTGGTCGAGAAGTTTGGCACCCTCCACCCCGGCCTCCCGCAACTGGGTTGCAGTGACCACGCCGAGATTCAGCAACTGGTCGTGCAGATCCAGCACTGCGACGGCCGATACGGTGGTACTTCTGACCATCGGACTTGCTCTTGGTAGTTGCTTGGGTAACGACTCTAACGCACGGTGCAGAGCGGCGGCCAGCCGTCGGCCATGCAAGTGCAGGTTGCAACCAAAAGCCATACAGGTTGAACCGCAGAGCCATGGCCAGCCGTCATCGGACTGCCTAGCATCGACGACACGACCATGGCACAGGAAGACCTGCTATGCCCGAGCACAGAATCGAATCGTTAAGCGCCTTGCGCGCACTGATTCCGCCACCACCGGCGATGATGCACAAACGCCTGCAGCGCAAGTTGGATGAGCACTGCCTGCTGATGATCCGCCAAGCGACGGTTTGCGCCGTCGGCTTCGCCGACCCGCGGTTAGATATCGAGTACCTCGATTTGCGCCACCATCCAGTGTTACGGGCCGAGGGCCAGGACATCCTGCTGCCCTGCCCGGCAGACAAAGCGATCTCACAGCAGCCGATAGAGGAGATGGCCTGCAGTCTGTATTTCATCCTTCCCGGCGTGGGGTTCAGCCTGCGCGCCAATGGCCGGGGCTCTCTGCGGGCCGGAAAGCTGTTGGAGTTTCGCGCCGAGGCGCTGTTCCTGCACTGTTCGCGAGCCAAGGTACGCGCCGATTTTTGGCGGGCCAGAGAGTACACCACGCCCTTTTTAGCTGACACAGGGCAGGCCTTGTCCGAGCCAGCGCAGGCCTTTATCGCCGCCTCGCCGTACCTGCTGATGCTTACGCAGCGCCAGGCCGACGCCACCGAGATGTCGCCACGAGGTGACCCGGCTGGTTTCGTACAGGTACTGGATCGCCACACTCTGCTGGTACCGGAACGCCCGGGCAACAAGGTTGCCTGCAGCCTGAGCAATATTCTCGTCGATGGCGCCTTGCGCCTGTCCTTCCTTCAGCCCGGCGCCGACACGGTTTTATCCGTGGCCGGGCGCGCCTGGTTGAACAACGACTCGAACTTGCTCGCCCCACTGGCAATCAACGGCAAGCCACCTCGGGTCGCTACCGTCGTGAACGTCGAGCGCTATCGCTTCCAGCACTGCCCAGCACTGCTGGCCGCGGGCTTGTGGGATCGCGCAACACACCTGGACGAAAGGCAGATTCCAGCCTTTTCCAAGATGCTGTCCGAGCACATGAACGGTACGGGCCTGTTGGGCAAGGCCACCAGCCTGGTGGTCGATGCGGTGGTCAAGCATGACCTGCGCCATCTCTACTGAGGTGACGGGGTAGGCGACGGCTTAAATGCCCTTCTGTACCTTGCCCAGCCGGATGCTTATTGCTGTCCGTCAGCATCCGAATCCACTGCGCTTTCTAGCGAGGTTCTGCTCTAGCCGGTCATGTAAGCATGCGACTGGCTGGTATTGGCCGGTTTAGGTCATCCACGAACGGCCGCAAAGGGTCGAAAGCAGCCGTCTGGGCTTGGTTTTTTCCAGATCACTGCTCGATGCCTTGGACGTAGGCCTGGCACGCCCGCAAGGCAATCAATCCTTGGTCACCGGCATCGGTGATGGCGACAATTCGTTGAGCAGCCGCAGGGTCAAGTTCGCCTCGCGGGGCTCCATGAACCATGCCGCCGGCGCTGGAGACGGCTGGCACCCCACAGCCACTACCCTGGGCTGGGGCGGCGAGTAGGACTGACAGCCGGAGATCAGAAGTAGCGAGGCGATCGCGCAGGCGAGCTTGGGTTGCTTGGGCATTGGTCAGCTCCTGGTAGTGGGTTTTGTCGTTGGCCTGCAGTTGATCTTCAAGGGCTCGGCGCCGGGCCTGCTCTGCGCCCTGCCAGTTGATCACCGCCACAGCAGCGGCCTCTCGTTCAGCCTTGAATTCATTGGCCTGCTTTTCGCTCTTGGCCTGCCACTCGGCATCCATGGTCGAGCGGCCGTGCTCGTAGGTGCCCCAGAACGCCCAGAGCACCAGCGCCAGCGATGCCGCTGCACCTATCGTGCGCCAGCTGATCACGCCAGCACCTTCAGCGCGCGGTCATACAGGGCCTTTCGCTCAGCGGCGCCGTGCGGTACCCGGCCAAGCTTGCCGGTGTTGATCACGCTGCCGATGTCCTGGAAGCGGCCGGCGTCGGCCAGCTCATTCAGGCCGTGGGTCGACCACCACCAGGCAGCGGACATGGCGGCGTGCTCAGGCTGCTCGAGCAGCTCGGGGTTGTCCTCCAGCGGCAGGGCCAGGCCGGCGCCGGCGGCGGCATAGTTCGACCGGCCGGTGAGCTGGATCAGGCCGCGTCCACGGTACCGCCAGCCGTCCCCGGGGCGAGTGTTGCCCATGCGACCGCTGTAGACGTTGTTGGCGATCTTCTCCGGCTGCCGCGCGCAGGCGGCCGCCGACACTGCGGTGAACCGGCTGGGCCAGGTGCGCACCAGCGCTTCGGCGCTGTAGTTCAGGTTCTCCACCAGGTTGCGCAGCTGACCCGACTCATGCCCGATCTGAGCCAGGAACGCCGCAACGCGCACCGGGCTGTCGATCTTGTGGCGCGCCATGGCCCGGTTCAGCGCAGGCAAAAAAATGCCCGCGACTGGGCGGGCGTTCGGGAGGATCTGCAGCAACTGCTGCTCGGTCAAAGGGGGCATGCGTTTCTCCTAGTTGAACCAGCGGCCGATGGCGTGGCAGTGCACGGTGGCCACGGACGTACTGATGAAGCTGTTGGTGCCGCCGGCGGTGCGCCACAGGCGCGGCACACACTGGACGGTGTTGATAGAGGCCGCCATCGCGGAACCAAACTCGGCGAACGTCACCGGGGCCGAATCGGCTGACAACCCCTGAATCGGCGTGACGGTTACCTTCGGCGCCGCCGAAAAGGCCGCAGGAAAAGACCAGAGCTTCAGCAGGGTCAGGGCCACACTGAACTCGAGCACAACCGCCGCAGCGCAGATGAGGGTGCCGTTGGCGAACTTCACGTACTCGCCGTTCGCGTTGGTGCCTGACTCGATGATCGCGCCAGTGGGCACGCCCGAGGCCTGCGAGACGGTACCGACGATATCCGCCACCGCCGCTGCCTTCAGGCCGAGGCCATTCCGAGCAGCTGCCTGCGTCGTTCCGCCCGTCCCGCCCTTGGTCACCGGCACCACGTTCTCTGTCGACACGGCGCCCAGCGAGGAAAGCGCTACGCCCCACTGGTCGATGATCTGGTGCATCCGATCAGCTGCAGCCTTTGGCCACCCCTGAATCGGCACCAGGGCGTAGGCGCCTGCGGTAACCGTCGAACCGAGATACCCGGGCTCGATGCTCAGCGACGTCGGGCTGATGATGTTCGTGACCTCGTACTGCCGGCCGTCCGGCCCGACCCAGGCGTCACCGACCCGGCCATTCAAGGTGAACGCCGTGCCGGTACCGGTGACCGTCTTCTGGCCAGCCGTTACGGCCACTGTTCCTGCTCTGCTCCAGGGCATGCTTTTCTCCAGGCAAAAATAAACCCGCTCGATGGCGGGTGCGCTGACGTTCTGACCGTTACTGCGGGAGCGGGTAGCGCTCCTTGATGGCGGCGACCGCGGCGATCCAGGCGCTGTAATCGGGCTCAGTGCCGGCAGCCAGCGCGTCATACTCAGCCTCGAACTTCAGGCGATCGCTCTCGGCGGTATAGGCCGCACGCCGGGACGCCAGCGCCGCGTCGCGCTCTGCCTGGCGGGCCTCATTGGCTTTCTGCTCTGCGGTTTTGGCCTTACTGAAATCAATCATTCGTCCGTTACCTCAATTGCTTTGCCTTCAGCTGGCTTCGGGTCTTGGTCAGTCGGCAGCGCAACCGGGCCGTCTGGGGCATCGACGATGTCCGCGGGGAAGCGAGATCGTTCCCCGGCTTCGGCGCCGTGCGGCATGGTGATCGGAATGACCAGCACACCGTTGATGCGCTCCACAGGCTGGTTGATCCACGGGCAGCCAATGGCCTCGGCCGGGAGCGTGGCGCCATCTGGCAGCGGACCGAAGTCATACGGCAAGCCATTGATGGTCAGCACGTCACCCAGCTTGTGAATGGCCAGAGAGGCGTCCGAGTTGATCGGTATCAGTTTGAGTCTCATGCGTACCACCTGCCTTGGGCTGTCATTACAAAGTCTGCTGTTATGGTCCTGGACGTCATGGACATGACCAGGCCCTGATAGGTTGTCGCGGTAACCGCATTGGGCTGGGTGGAAACCGTCTGCGCCCGTGCGCTGAATGTGAACTGAGGCGGTGCAATAAAGGCCGCCGGAAAGCCGAACGTCGGAGTAGCCCCGATGAATAGCCCGTCCTGGGCGAAGGTGACCGCCTGGGAAAAGTTCAGCGTTGCCGAACAGATCATCGTGCCGTCGGCGAATTTCGTGTAGCGGCCCGAGGCGTTGGAACCGCGCTCAATGATTGCGCCCGTCGATACCCCGCCCGACTGGGAAACCGTGCCCACGGCATTTGCCGTGGCGGCCGTTCCCAGCCCCAACCCGGCGCGGCCCGCTGCAGCCGTGTTGCCGCCGGTGCCGCCCTGGGCAACGCTGAGTGCGGTGGTCAGGCCCAGGAGCGCCGTGATGTCGGAGTTCTGGCCCCGGGTCGCGGCAGCAATGTTTGCCCTTAGCGTCGCCGCATCAGCAGCACCACCAAACAGAACCAGCGTTGCGCCGTACTGCTCGACGACCTGGCGCAGCCGATCAGCTGATTCCTTCACGTACCCCTGCATCGGCGCAAGGCCATAAGTGCCGGCCGCGACAGTCGCCCCCAGGTAAGCCGGCAGAATGGTGAGCACCGTGCCGCTGGCAATGTTGGTCACTTCGTACCAGCGGCCGTCAGGCCCCTGGAAAGCATCACCCACTCGGGCGTTTGCCGAGAAGGCAGTGCCGGTACCGGACACCGTGTTCTGGCCGGCCGTGATCGCGACCGTGCCTGTTCTGTACCATGGCATGTAATCGCTCCTAGTTGTAATACTTGGAAATTGGAAACTTACAGACAGGAATTGAAAAGCTTGTCCCGTCAGTACCATACGGATAGCTGTAGCCGCCACCCGTTTGCTTGTCGCAAAAGATAGTTAGCGTAGGCGCGTTAAAATCCCAAATGGTTACCCCGGCATAGCGAGCGCCACCAGCAAACCATTCAACCCCTCGATCGAAACTGGTGACAGAAATATAATCATCGGCGTCAATCGTTAAACCGCTGAAATACTCATCTACGTTAACGCCCTGTGATTTCGTCCAGTTCTTTGTAAATTTGTTGAACCTGACAACACGATCACTGGAGGAAAAAACAATTCGACCGTTGGCATCCCATATGTTTCGCCCATACATTTCAGCGCTGGGCGCATCTGCATACTTACAGGCAACATACTCCACCAGGTAGCTCTGCAACTGATTGCCGCCCCTTACCGCCGAAGTGATTAAGAACCCTGTCCAGCCGCCCGATGATCCGAGCATCGTGACGTATAGCCCCAGAGTGCTGTGCACCCCTGAGACATGCCGGAGAAAAACCTGCGGGGGCTCCAGGGTCAGGATGGGCTTCGCAAATGTAACAAGTCCGCTTCCTGGGCGGTCCGTGTACCGAGAGGTGATGTTGAAGGTGCCTCTTTCGGAAAAGACCATGACCTTATAGGTACTTGTGATGGTGACAGAGCCAAAGTCATTGGATGCGTAAAAACCATATTCGGCCATTACATCACCCTCACGACTTCAACAACGCTTTCAACGACCGATGAAATCCATTCGTCACGGTAGTTACCGCCAACACCCGTTGCGAAGCGCCTGTTGGTGTACGTGTATATCGCGATCTTAGTGCCACCCAGATCACGATATACAGGAACACACCCCCACCCATCGAAGTATCCAGGCTGTTCGTACTGAGCATAAACACGCGGTACAATCGTTACGAAGCAAGTCGCAGGATCGTACCCCGGAACATCAAGTTCGATGTAGTCAGACCGCAAACCTTGGCCGGTAGAGTTAGAGGCCGGAATAATGACTTGTGCCAACTTGGACAATGTGAAATCTGACATGCCCAATGTTTCTACTTCATTGGCATCCCTCACGCTCATTCCATAAATAGACATAATCCCTCACAAAACCAATCGACCGGTTGCCGTTCTCAATTTGCCGTTGGCGTCATAGACGTAATGGCCACCGTTATTCAGCAGCGTCGAGCCGTCGGCGTCCTGGCCGCGAAGAATGAGCGTTCCTGCTGGAACATTGATTTCCAGAAGCGGCAATCCCTGCGAGTTCACTGCTGCGGAGCGCAACGTCATGCCCAGGATTATTTCCTTGATGAAGGCCTGGCTGATAAACGCCTGATTGATGAACACCTGGCCGTTCTGCACCACGAACGGCACTGAAAGCTGGCCAGAAACCTCATCGACCACGGCAAAGCGCTGAGCGAACGCCAGGATCTCCGAGGTTTCCCCGTTACTGCCCAGCGCCAGCCCGGCCATAACGGTTCTGCCGCCAGATGTGGTTTGCGCCTTGATGGTGGTCATTGCCGACACTCGCCCATCGACTCCGACCAGGGCTTCACTGACCTGCTGAACCGAAGCGCTGGTCTCGCCGATCGATGCTTCGAGCGTCTCCGTCTTGCGGGCCAAGGCCTGATCGGCATCCGCCAGGATGCGAACATCGCTTGCGAACTTGGCCTGCGACTTCTGGGCGTCCAATGCGCTGAGCAGGTCGCCCTCCCCCGTATCGTCCCGGCCGGCGGTGTAAACCGCCTCGACAGAGGTTCGCATCGAAGCCACGGCCTGGTCGGTTGTCACCTGCGCCTCGGACACCTCCTGAATGTCCGCCGCGTTGTCGTCGACCTCGGCCTTCAGCTGATCCAGTCGCGTGGCCGTGGCCTCGTTCTGGGTGGCCACCGCCTTTTCAAGGGTGGAAAGCCCGGCGGCGTTCTGCCCGACCTTGGCGTCAATCGCGATGAAGCGCTCAGCGGATGCCTGCTGCTCAGTTGCAAACACCTTGCGCTGCTCACTGATACCGGCCTGGGCATCCCAGGCTGCGTTGGCGTCGGACATGCCGCCATCGTCGTCAACGTCAGCACGCCAAGCTGCCTGCAGCGATTGCAGGCTTGTTGCCTGGGCGGTGACCACGCCGTCCAGATCGGACAGGCCGGCAGTATTCTCCTGCACCTGCGCAGCAAGCCCGTTGGCGCTCTGCACCACCTGCCCGATATCCAGCCAGTACAGCGGGTTCGGTGGCGCATTTGCCCCAGAGGGATCTGCCGGCACCGGTTGCTTGGCCTGGTACAGGCGCTGGCCCAGGCGAACAGCGTCATCCTGCAGGTAAGGTTTCGCCGGGTCATACTCCAGAGCGTCAACCAGGTTGCCGATCTGCTCCTGCAGCTGCTCGTTGAGTTCTTCCAGACGGTCATTCACAGAGCCTGGGCCGTCACCGGAAATCTTCTCGATCTCCTCGCGCAGTGCTGGGTACAGCGCGCCGTTGCCGATCTTGTCCTTGAAGTACTCCTCATACTCGCTCTGGTCGGAACTGGACTGGCCGTTGACGCCAACACCAGCCGGAAACCATGGGCCGATGTTGCCGGTGCGGTCGATCAGGCGCGCCCAGAAGAAGAACGACACACCGGCGGCCAGACCGTGCATCTCGTGCTCAGCCTGCGGGTAAGCAAAGTCGCCCAGCTTGATCGCGTCGTCGCGCGAGGTGGTCTTGCTGTACCAGATCTCCGTCCGCTGGGTGTCCTCGGTGCCAGCAGGGAAGCCCCAGGCCAGCTTGATACCGTAGACCAGTGGCGTGGTGTTCAGGAACGACACCGCCGGCGGCAGGCCGGCCTTGCCGGTCAGCTGCGTGAGGCTGGAGCTCTTCCAGATCGACGAGATATCGAAGGCGCTCACCGCCCGCACCCGGGCCAGGTAGGCGCCGGCGTAGATACCCGTCACGTCGACCGAGGTTGCGCCAGTGCGCTGCAGTTTGATCCAGTTGCCGTTGTCCTTTCGCCACTCCACGTCATAGGCCACAGCACCGTTCACGGCCGGCCAGGCGATGGTCATTGTGCTGACCGCGATACCCTGGTCCACGGCATAGCTCGAGGTTAGAGCTACGCTCGCCGGCGGCGGAACGACGGTGATCGGGATCACGCTGATCGGCCGCTCTTCCAGGCGAGCGCCAGTATCGATGTGCGCAAACTTGCTTGGGTCGTACTGCACCGCACTGATCTCGAACACGCCCGGCTCTGGGCGGGTCACGCTGGTCACACGGTACAGCGGTACCGCCAGGTCGTCGGCGTCGAGCGCCCACACCAGCTCGGGCTCAGGCGCCACCGAGTAGACGGTAGTGACGGTTACGGCCCGGCCGCTCACCGATTGAACGGTGCGCGCCTGGCAGGTGCCATCCGGCAGGTTGAGGATCAAGCGGTCACCGGCCTTGGCCTGGGTATCACGGTCCAAGCCAATCGTGCGGCCGGACACCGCCGAGATGCGCCCGCCAATCGCACGACCCGCCAGCAGCTCGTCCGCGACCGGGATCACATAGCCTGGCAGAGGGATGCGCCCATCGAGCCCGACCTTGAAGGTGATGCCTCGATCTCGCGAGTTCGTCAGGAGCGCCCATTTGCCGCGGCGCTGGGCCTCCGACTCGCGGGTGCAGCCGATTGCGCTGATCTCCAGCACGTTATCGCCATAGCGGCGCTGCAGCTTCTGGTCGGTCACCGAGGTGACATCTGTGTCGTAGCTGTTCGCCGGGTTGTCGTAGCTGATCAAGGCACGACTGTAGCGCGTGCGCTCCGAGGCGCTCGAGTAGGTGAACTTGCCGTCGATGACGTTCGCCCGGGTGTAGGCGAAGTCGAAGTCGGTGTCGCGCGGCATGTCGGCTAGGCTGTACACCTGCCCCTGTGCCCAGTAGGTCATACCCCGGTAGATCGCCGAAATGTCGCGCAGCAGGCTCCAGGCGTCAGCCTTGCTCTGCAGGTTCAGGTTGCAGATGAAGCGCGGTTCCTGGCCACCCTTCCCGTTTGGTACCGACTGATCGCAGTACTGGGCGATCCGGTAGAGCTCCCACTTGTCGACCTGCCAGGGCTTGATCCGTCGGCCCAGGCCAAAGCGGTCGTTCACGGTGATGCCGTAGGTGTGCCAGGCCGGGTTATCGGTCCAGGCCTCTTTGAAGGTGCCGTCCCAGACCCCGGTGTAAACCCTGGTGCGCGGGTCGTAGTTGCTGGGCACCTGAAATTTGCGGGCGTCACAGTCCACAGTGACCGCCGGAATGTTGCGGAACTGCTCGGCCGAGAACTCGATGTACAGCAGCGCGGTGTTCGGGTAGCGGACCTTGGCGTCGATCACCTCAGTGCGCCCGACGATCTGCATGGTGTCGGCAATCTTGTTGTTGTTTTGGTTGGGCGTCAGGCGGCGGACGCGCAGCAGCCAGCCACCGGTGGCCTTCGGCAGGTCGATACGCCGGGTACGCTCGTAAGTGCTGGTGGTCTTGCCGTCGACTGCCTCCAGCAGCACCTGCTGATAGGCGCCGCCGTCGGTGGCCAGGTCCACGGCATACTCGATCCGGTAGCCGTTGACGTTGCCGCCTTCGTCAATCGACTGGAGCATTGGCCAGGCAAAGCGCAGGCGGATCGCAGACAGCTCCAACCTGTCGATAGCGCGGATGTAGGCGTTGTCGCTACGCAGCTCAACGCTTTCGCTGATCTCGTTCTCGATGGACGGGATGCCTGGGATATGGCCCTGCTCTACCGAGCCGGTGCGCCATTCCCACTTCACGTTCGGGAAGTTCAGGTTGCCGGCTGGGTCAGCTAACGGCGTGCTGTCCAGGTAGATGTCGCGAGCAGTTGGCGTACCCTCGAACTCACCCTCGCCCACGGCGATCAGCATTTTTGCCACGGCGACCGAGCGCAGGCTGTCCGGCGCCTCTGTAGGCTGCTTCGGCTTATCCGATCCGCCCTTCGCGCCGACGATATCCAGTTTCTGTGCTGCGCCCATGCTTTCCTCCAGGCGTAAAAAAACCGCCAGGCGGCGGTCGGTGTTCTGTGTGCGGGTTACATCTGGTCTTCGGCATAGATCGCGGCGCTGATGATCGCGCCGCCCCACCGCCGGTGCCCAAGGCAGAGCGGTACGGGGTTGCCGCTGGCCGTGGTGTTCTTAGCGCTGCCGAAGGCGTAGCCCGGAGTGTTCTCAGGGGCAGCGCTGGTCTTCAGGCCTTTGGCTTGGGGGCTGAGCATCTGGATGACGCCGCCGATCATCAAAGCCGCACCTGCCTGGTAGAGGAACGGCGAAGCAGCGGCAAATGGCGTGAAGGAAACGACATACGCTGCGGCGACCAAGACAGCCCCGATGATGGTCTGCAGACTGCCTCCGCGCTTACTACCAACCACCACAGGTGCAATTCGAATTTCGCCAGCTCCGCTGAAGCCCAACTCCTTTTCCTGGAGATTCTTCGACCCTCTGAAAATGGCGAATTCAAGCCCTCGCGACTTCGCATTGGAAATGAATTTCTCGAACCCTGGGATCTGCACGCAGAGAGCCTTGACCGCCTCGGCCGGGGTCTTCACGGAAAGCCGAAACTCTCGACCGAACTTCCTGAGCACACCGTACAACCTGACAATGGTCATCGGCTCGTAGCAAATAGCAGACATTCATTTTCTCCAGACATAAAAAAACCGCCCTGAGGCGGCTTCGAACTTCGACTTCTCTACAAGCAGGTCCGTGCTACATCTACCCACTTACTCCAGGTGCTGTTGCGAACGTAGACTCGCACTGTGGCGCCACCTGCTGCCTCATCAACAACAGCCATGGCTGGAGTTCCAACCATGTCAATGTTGAGCTTGATGCTGTACCCACTCTCGGTCTCGGTTGCAGCTACATTCGAATTGAGGTCCTGCCATTTCGGAGTGAGACACCGTGAATAGTCCCGCGGGGACTTTGCAGTTTTGGTTTCGAGGCTAGGGCCGCTCTCCTTCAAGTCGCTCGGCGACACGCACCCCGCCAACAGCGCCACCGCCAACGCCCCAATCAGAATTCGCATGTGATCCCTCCGTTGAAATGGTGGGACTTTAGCGGTTTCTGAGTTGAAATGGCATAGGGGGCACAGA
The DNA here is from genome assembly GCF_024749345.1 of Pseudomonas sp. B21-009. Taxonomy (NCBI): domain Bacteria; kingdom Pseudomonadati; phylum Pseudomonadota; class Gammaproteobacteria; order Pseudomonadales; family Pseudomonadaceae; genus Pseudomonas; species Pseudomonas sp. B21-009. Next base: position 3,016,558 of record NZ_CP087199.1, read on the forward strand.
GTCTCCCCTGAAAACCAACAACGCAGAAAAGAGAACCAACAATTACTTTTTCCTATAACTTATATAACCAAAGAGATTCACCATTGCACTTACAGTACCTTTACCAACAAAAACTTGAGCTATCATAACCCTGTAAGCACCCAATCGGTTTTCATCGGAAATTAATCGTCAAGCATTCGGGCAGTCGAAAAACAGATTGGAGCAGCATCCTACTCCCGAGGCCCTTGCCATGAACAAAGTCAGCATACTAATTACATCGATATTAACTTACGCTTATTTGACTGCACCGACCTATGCAGGGGGGTTGCTGGGGGATGCGATCAACTTAGTTGCCCCTGGAGCCGGGACTTCCTTAGACGATGCCCATAGGCAATTAAAAGAAAATATAGAGCCTTACAAGCAGCTTGAGGAAGGTGCTTCCAATACTGTTCGAGAGCCGCTTGTGCAGGCGTCTGCGCCGATACTCCAAGAAATGATCGCTCGCTCTAGAGATGATGCCATCAGCGCCGGTGTCGAACCTATTCCTCTAAACATCAGAAAAAATCTACAAGGATTTATTCCTGATAGCATTCTCAATATGGCGAAATTTAGGGTGCAGGGCGGTGGGGATCTATCTTTACAGGTGAATTCAATTCGTTACGGCGACGCACAAGCGATAACACTGGACTACGTAATAGTTTTCAAAGATACGAACGACGCATTGTACAACCCTTCTCTCTGGGCGCACGAGCTTACTCACGTCATACAGTATCAAAATTGGGGGATCCGAGATTTCGCAATAAAATATTTAAGAAATTCGAACTCGGTGGAGGAGGACGCATATGACGCACAAACAAAATATGCCGCCTGGGTCGGTTCAAAAAATGCTGGGCAATGGGCAAACTCCCCTGATACTTCCCCAACTGTCATTGACCGCCCACTCGTTCCTATGCCAGGCATGCAACCCTCGAGCACCTGCGGAACACCAATAACCAGCTGCCAGGTTAATGGATCTGCTCCGGTAGGTACATCATGCTGGTGCGACACTAATATTGGCAGAGCCTTCGGATCACTCATACCCAGTAATGGCGGGAATTTTCAGCCAGCAAGCATGCCTATACCAGCCCCCGCTGTGCTCCCCCCAGGAACGCTAATGAAACCATGTGGATGTTGGGGGCCTAACCCAACAATGGTTGCGCCAGAGCCTATGTGCTCTAACGGAAGAGTACAACTTAATATCTGCAATGGGTTGTGCGCCCCCAACCAAGCATCTTACGCCTACAGCTGTATGTAGCGGAAGGATCTGAGGAACTGCTCAGAGCGAAACTCATCAATGGAAATGGCCAAGTGCAAATTTACAAAAAGCCCAGCGCGGGGCTGGGCTCCATTCTCTCTCAGATCGCCGCTGTCCAGACTGCAAGCTCATAGCCATCTGGGTCGATGAAGTGGAATCGCTTCCCACCAGGGAAAGAAAAAACCTCCCGGCTGATCTCGCCGCCAGCAGCCACAACCCTTCTCTCGGCACCAGCAAGGTCGTCTGAGTACAAAATGACCAATGGGCCGCCTGGTCTGACTGGCTCGCCAGTGGTGAAGCCACCGGTTAACCGACCGTCACTGAACTCAGTGTATGTTGGGCCATAGTCAACAAAGCTCCAACCGAACACCGCGCCATAGAAGTCCTTGCTGCGCTTGATGTCACTGACGTTGAACTCAATGTTGTCGATCTGGCGATCCTTCCCTCTGTTGCTCATTGACACCTCCATGTTGGAGGCTGGAATTTAACACAGCCAAACAGAAGGCTTGCACCAGATGCAAAAAGCCCAGCGCGGGGCTGGGCCGCTAACTCTATTGCAACCCTTAGATATCAATCCGACTGGAAGGGAAAGGTCGGACCGACGTTCCATTCGATATGGACGTAGACATCCACGTCGGATAGGGCAGTGAGGAGGATATCCACATTACCAAACTCATAGGCGCCACCACCCGGCCCCCACATACCGCCACTGTAGCCCTCAGGGATATCTCGCTCCATGCTGGTGCCACCAGCAACTTTTACCCTCAGCGTTCCTGAGCGGCAGTTAAAGTAAATCTTTCGGCAACGATGGACATCCCTTATATCTAACCTCTCCCCCGTGGAGAGTCTGAGATCTTTTTTCCATCTATCGCGCCCAGAAATTCCCTTTTCGCCTTCACTTGCCTCATGCCCACCCGCAAAATTCTCCATGACTCCTCCGATGCAATCCGTCACGCCAATCCCTATTAATAGCCAAATGCCATGCCTGGCCAAAATTCAGATTAGCTTCGGGCCTTGCGGGCGCAAGTAGTTCTGAGAGCGGCAGCCGCATACACATAGCGTGCTGGCCGCCCATCCAGTGTGGATGGAAAGCCAGTACCGGGCCTGTTCGAGGCCGTAGTAGCTTTGTGCCTCCAACGAACTGCCGCAGTCCGTTGCCGGAAAGCCCATGGACTGGGGCATTGATGACCTAGGAGGTCGAATTGAACGACGAAAAAGCTTGGGCAGACCTGAGTCGCCATCTACAAAGCATCGCCAACAACACCCCGAACGGAAAGCTACCGCGGGAACTGTACGACGTCACTCAATCCTTCAAGATTGTGCTCAACAACTTGGAGCAGCGCGTGAAGAAGCTGGAGCAGGCGCTTCGAGAGGCCAGCATCGAGATCCCCCGCTGATCATTGCTCAGTCAGATCGATCCTGAAATAGATCTGTGTCTCATCGGCAGGCTGAAACAGCTGCTGGTGGGCCACCATGTCGATCTGGCCTTCGGTGAAAATAGGCTCATTGCCGTATTTCTTCTTTAGCGCTTCCACCAATTCATCCTTGGTCAGGGTGAATTGCTCCGTACGGAAGTGCGTGATTTCAACCAACTTGCTCATGTCGTACTCCTAGAAACACTCAATTAATTTTGAAGTTGCTACCGGTGAAGAGCAGCTTGCCGTCGACAACCTCGATCCGGCCGCCTTCTCCGATGCTGTATGGGCCGCTGAGCAAATACTCGGCGCGCCCATCTTGCACATCCACCTCGAAGGGCTCACGACTAGGTGGATTGCTCAGTCGACGGCGCCACGCAATGACCGGCCGATAAGGATCTACCTCGTCTTTACCCCAGACATAGCTGAGTCCAGCTGGACCGGACAGTAACTGCGCGGTTAGACCAGACTTACCCATGTAACTCCTTCGGTACCCGCTAGGGGTCTGGCATTTGCCATCGATGGTCATGCGGTCGACCTCCTGAGCGCCATCCATGATCGCGATCACTGCCTGAGCGCCGCACACGTCGCTCCCGTTCTTCGAGAACAAACCCCAGATCGTCAGCATGTAGCGTTGCTGCATATGCCTCTCCTGCGGCCTGGCCGCTTCACTTCGCGTCCCGATGACGCAACACAAGGCGTGTCCGGGCAAGCCAAGGCCCGCCGAACACGATGATTTCTGATGGTCTGCCGTACAGGTGGTGCAGCAGGAATGGCCCTTGGCCGAACACCTGGACCTGCTCGTCTGGCAATTGCGGGTCTGCCCCCAGGTAGATGCCCGCATGGTTCGGGTGCGCCGTGCGCCCCACCTCCATAACGATCATATCGCCGCGCTGTGGCCGGTCGACCTGGTAGAAGCCCGCCGCCTCGTAGGCCTGCTCGTACAGGCTTGGCCCGGAGGCCTGCTCCCACCAACCGTCCTCGCGGGCGTAGGCCGGAAACTCCAACCCCCACTCCCGCTGATACCAGTCCGCACAGGCTTGCCAGCAGTCCCAGGCGCCGTGCACGAATGGCCGGCCCAGCAGCGGCGTGCTGCCGCTTGGGGTGATGGTGCGTAGATCGCCTTCAGGCCAGGACAAAACATGCCATGGCAGCGCCGTGGCTTCGCACATGGCCAGGTCACGCGGCGATGGCCGGCTGGTGGCGTCCGGGTGCGAGTGCACGATGCCGATCACCTCGCCCCGGTCTTCCGCTGCTGCGTACTCCTCCGGCGCGATCCGGAACTCTTCGCCTGGATCACTCGCAGTGTTGGTGCACGGCACGTAGATTTGCTTTCGGCCGATGGCCAGGATCAACCCGCAGCACTCGCGCGGGTACTCAGCCGCGGCGTGCGCTTGCACGGCGGCCAGGATGTGTTTGCGCATGGTCAGCTCCGTGCGATTAGGGATACGGCCGGGAAGCCGCCGAAGGAAAGCTCGTTGGTCTCGCCGAAGCGCAACTTGCAGGAGCTGAGGCAGCCCTTGCACTGGTCCTTCGAAGGGTCGTCCGTGGGGTTGTCCTCATCGTCGAACATTGCGGCGCCGGTGTAGTTGCAGTCAGGGCCCCGATAGCCATTGGTCATGGCCCAGTGGCAGAAGGTGGTCATCTGCCGGCCCGGCAGACCAAAGCCGTCGATTTCGCCCGGTGAAGAGAGCTCCCACACGACCATCTCGCCGTCTTCGCCGGTCTTCTGGTCGATGTACCAGATTTCGAGCGCTTCCTGGGTCGGGTCCGCTTCGGGATTGCCGCCCGGGAAGTTCTCAGCATCCAGGTACTGGGCCAGGGTCTCGCGCACGGTCAGCTGGAACTTCAGCAGGTCGTCGAACGCCAGGCACAGCGCAGTGATACGGCCGTTGACGTTGCCGGCTGACAATGTCGGCCGGGCTGCAGAGCCGTTGCTGTCCGCCCCAATACCTTCGATCTGCACGGGCCAGGCCGCATACTCGTTGCCCTGCCAGAAGATCGACTTGGCCGGCAGCTGATCTGCATCAGCCCCGGCTGCAGCCAGCTCTTCCGGCGAGTGTGGAATGGCATGGCCGTGAAATCGAAGTACATCAGCGCCGTATTCGGAGCCGTCGATCTCGAAAAGGATGACCTCATCGCCTGGCTCCAGCCTTTGGATGTCTCTGATCAGGGGCATGGGTTGGCCTTATGGGTGGAATGTCTGCGTGAACGTTGCAGTCAGGGCGTAGATCCGCCCGCCGCGGTTAATCGGTTGATAGCCGGCGCACTTGTACAGGCCAAGCTCTCCAAGCGGAGGCGTCCACAAGAAGGCTTTGGTGCCCTTGTGGCGATCGAGGAAGGCCTGAACAGCCTTCACACGCTCCTTGGTGCCGGTGTACGTGATCGGCCAGGACTGCGAGCGGTTGTTCAGGCTTTCGCCGACCGATTGCTCGTAGCCATCGCCGAACTTCTTTGTGCGTACGGCAAACGTCACCTCGCCCTGCTCGCCGCTCTGCACAGGCCAGGTAAAAGTCTCGATAGCCATCAGCGCCCCTTCAATGCGTTGTTGATACGGCCGCCCTGCCTAAGATCCTTGGCCATCATCTGGTGGTACTTCTGCTCGATAAGAGGGCCAATTTCAGCGGCAAACTGCTCAAGCCCAGCGGTGCCGCTGGTTGAGCTGGTGTTACCGTCGCCATCGATGTTGATCGTTACGTGCATCACGGATCCTCCCCCGCCTCCGGCTGCCGCAGCGGATACCGGCCCAGCCCCCAGCGGCGTGATCGTGCCGCCCTCGGCCCCCATCATCAGGTAGGTCTTCCCACCCTGATTCAGTAGCTCCGGGCCCAGTTCGTTGACTTGGTAGAGCGAGTTCGCCGCTACCGGGCCGCCGGCGGCACGTTGACCAGAGACGAAGTTGTCCATGATCTCCGGGCTGTAGCCGGCTTGGGTTGAGCCTGCAGAGGTAGGTGCGCTGCCGCCACTGAACCAGGCGCCCAGTGCACTACCGGCAATGCTCGACAGTAACCCTGAGGCCGCCTGGCGAGTGGCAATCCGCGCCATGTCCGCCAGGATCGACTTGGTGAAGTCGGCAAACGAGAACTTGCCGGATATGGCGAAGTTCGCGACGGCGTCTTCCATCGAGCTGAAGGCGTTGGTGAACAGGCTCTTGGTCTGGCCGGCGACATCTCGGGCCGACTCAAGGTAGTTCTGGAAGGCCGACGAGGCGCCAGCGCTCCAGCTGCCCTGGGCAGCGGTCATGTCGTTGTAGTTGGCGATCGCAGTTTCCTGCAGGTCGCGCTGGGTTTTGTCTAGCGCCGAGAGCTTCTGGTTGTACTCGTCGAGGCTCATGCCGCGGGAGCCGTCACCGTACTGGTTCGCCAGGTCCAGCTTCTGCTGGTTGATCCGGTCGGTGATTCCGTTCTGCTGGTCCTGCAGGCCGCGCTGCCGGTCGCCCAGGCCGAGGCCTTCGGCAGATCGCTGGCCCTGCAAGCGCAGAGCCTTCACCTGCTGATCCAGCGCGCTGGTGAAGGTCTGCACTGCCTGGGCCTGCTTGCGTAGCCGCCCCTCTTCGTTCGTGGCCAGCACGGCCAGTTCCGAATCAGCGTCCTTCTGCGCCTTGACCATGTTGGCCCGGGCATCGGCGATCTTCTGGTCCAGCTGGACCCGCTGGACAGCCGAGGTGCCGGCCTTGCCCTTGGCGGCTTCAAGCGCCGCGATCTCAGCCTGATAGGCGTTGGTAACCTCGTCCTTCTGCTGCTCGATGATGGCCGCGCGCTGGGCAGCGTAGGACTCCTGGGAGATGATGCCGGCCTTCTGGGCAGCATCCAGCTCTTTCTCGGCGTTCTTGTACTCAGCGAGAATCGCCGCGAGCGAGTTCTTTGAGTCGTTGAAGCCAGTCAGGATTACCGCTGTGGCTCGGACCGCCGGGTCCTTGTTCTTGTCCTTGATGTTCTGGATGTTCTTCGCAACCACCGCAGCAGAAATGCTCGGATCGTTCGGATTGGCCAGACGCACCTTCTCGACGTCACGCAGATACTCTTTGATCAGCTTGTTGCGCTTTTCTTCGTTGGATAGGTTCGCATCACTGAGCTGCTTCAGCCGCCCACCGGCCTCAATTCCCTCGCGCTGAACTCGTGCACGCTCTCCTTCAGCCTTTGCCGCATCGGTGATGGCGGCCTTTTGCTTCTGCAGCGCCGCAACCTGCTGCTCCAAGAACTTGGTCGATTGACTTTCGGGACCCAACTGATCGCTGAACACCGAGGAGAGCCAGTTGCCAGACTTTCGATCATCAATGATCTTCTGATAGCTGGCGATCTGCTCATCGATAGTCCGGCTACGGCCGACATTCAGCGTGGCATCGAGCGCTTCAGTGGCGGCGCTCTTGATTCCTTTCCAGGCACTTTCGATCAGGCCGAGGTTCTCGGTGACTTCGGCGGTTCTGGTCCTGATGGTGTCGGCGTAGGTGTCGGTCAGCAGCTTGGCCGCGCCGATAGTGTCGCCCTGGTCTTTCAAGGCCACGATTTGCGAGTAGACCGACGCCGTCAGGAAGTTGTACTGGTCGTTCAGCTCTTTGGCGGCTGCGACCGGGTCTTTAGCGATCTTGGCGAACTCGGCAACCGTTTCATCGATGGAGCGGCCAGTGGCCTTTTCCATGCTGAGCGCTGCTTCAGTGATCTCTTCGAAGCTGCCGCTGGCGATCTTGCCGTTACCGGCGAGCTTGGCCAGCACTTCAGCTGCTGCGCCAGTTGTGCCGACAGTGGCACTCACCTGCTGGGCCATAGCCGCCAACTGCCCGGCGCTGGTGCCCGCGGCGTTTCCGGTGAAGATGATCGACTTGTTGTACTCGTCTGCCTCTTGGCTGCCCTTGTAATAGGCCAGTGCCAACGCGCCGGCGGCAGCTGCTGCGACGGTGAACGGATTGACCAGGCCAAGCACATAGCCGCCCAGGGCCTTCGCCGCCGGAGCGATGCCGCCGAACATGTCCTTGAGCTGCCCGCCCTGTTGCAAGGCAACCATCATGATCGGCTGACCAGCGACGATCGACGTGAAAATATCTGTGAACTGAGCCGGTACACCTCGCAGCGCTGCAGCGGTAGCCTTTGCAGTCATGCCAGTGCTGCTTAGCGCAGCATCCGCAGCTCCCAGAGCAGCCCTCGCCTGGTCAACCTTCCCCTTGTACTCAGCGAAAGTCTCAGGGTCGAGGACGCCGCTGGCTTTGAACCCCTGCAGCTTCTGCTCCATCTGATCCAGACGGCTCATGGCTGCGACCGTAGGGTCGATTTTACCGAGCAAGTCGTCGAGAGCCTGGCCCTGATCGCGCTGGGCGGCGGCTGCGGTTTTGGCGGATCCGGCCAGGCGCTCTTCTGTTGCCAGCAAAGCTTGTGCACGGGTGTTGATGGCGGCCTGCCGGCTGGCGTTATCCGACAGCACGGCATTCGCCTGGCTGGTAACTTCGGCGGTTTGTGCGGTTGCACGGTTCAGCGATTGGACGTACTCACTCGCCTCCAGCGAAGCTCGTGCCATGGTCACCAGCCGAGCCTGCTGCTCATCAGCAGTTTCTGCAGCACGGCGGCTTGCCCGGACGCTTGCATCAGTGGCAGTCGTCAGCGCGGCCTGGGCTTGCCCGGCCTGCTCAGCCCCGGTTTTGAATGCAGTCATGCCCGCCGCGGCGGTGGTCACGGCACGGCCGACCGTGATCATCTGCTGTGCCAGCTCAGCCTGCTTGGCGTTGAGAGCCTGCAGCTCCTGAACAATCTGCCGGGTATCACCCTGCATCCCGCTCAGCGCTGATTCCCAGGCGCGCCCGGTCTTACCCGCCGATTCCTCGCTACGCTTGCCTGCGTCTGCCAGCTTGTCGAGGTCGTTTGCAGCCTCGACGGCATCGCCGGAGTCGATCCGCAGGCCAAGGGAGGCAATCGTTGTCATGATCTGCTCCAGGCAGGCAACAAAAAGCCCGCACTAGGCGGGCTTAGGTATGGTTTGAGAACTGCATGAGTTAAGAGGGCTGAAATCTGGTACCGCAGGAATGGCACATCCAAGTACGGCGCCACTCTTCCAACTTGTCATACTGAGCGACGTTGAACTTCCAGTGACGCACAAACCCGATCACACCAATGGCGATGAATGTCACGCCAATGAAGAACCTGCTCCAATCGACGCCCCAATACGAGTTCATCAGCTTGAGGCCGTCGTACAGGATAATAGCGCCAACCCCTGTGAGGATTACGGGTCCCAGCAGGCGCTTACCTGGGGGTGGACCGACGCTAGCGGCCAAATCGGTCTGATGCCGGCCGATGGTCTCGACAGTTACGCGCGGTCCGATTCCGGATTGCGCTTGGTGAGTTGTATGAATACGGGAAGTCCCAGCGGCATGGATGACGGACAAGAGCTGTACTTGCTGACCCTGGCATTGCGGGCAGTAGATGGCGTTGTTGCTCACCACGATTTCATTCCTTTGAGGGGCGGGAAACATGCATTCTAAGATAAGGAGAACCAATTCTGCACCTGTGTATGCCCAGAAATGCTCCTTTGGAGCTTACCAAGCCGTGATCGGCGCCGTCAGCTTTTACTTCGCCCAACTGCTCACGTAACAACCTCCTGCCACCTCGCCGCATCATTCGCTGCCCTACGCCACTGACTCAGCCATGACGGCCAAGGCCTCGGCCTCCATTACACGGAGATCGGGAAAAATGTCGGGAAGGTCGCGGCGCTTGATGCCGAGCATCGAGGCGGTGAGCGGAATGATTGAGTAGTCCAGGCCCGAGGCACCGCCCATGCCCGTCCGCCACTGGGTGGACATCGCTTCGAGCAGGCGGAAGGCTGGCCAGGCGTCCGGCCAGACCCCTACCTCTTCCTCATCGATGTCGTCTGGCGTAAGCCCCAAGGCCGCTAGCTGCTCGGCGGATGGGCCACGCTCATAGCAGGCGCGGGCCGCCGCCCTCAGTTTCCCAAGCGTGCCGAGTTATAGGCGTTCTGGAAGGCGTCGATGACAGCTTTTGGCGCACCAGTGCAGGTTCGCACCAGATCGAGGATGGCGTCGTCGCTGAACTTGTCGTCGAGATCCCAGCCAACCACGATGTCCTTCAGCTGCTCAGCCTGAAGCTCGATCTCGGCGGTGGTGGCGTCCTTCCAGCTGACACCCTCTTCCTTCGCCTTCTCCGCCCAGACGTCACGCGCCTTGTTCCAGCGATCGAACATCTCGGACAGCGCGATACGGTCCAAGTAACGGAACTCGAACCCAACCTCCACCGGATCGGAGCCCACCCGTGGAAGCTGCACAGCTGCGCCGAACGTTGGGTTCTGCGCGATTTTGATCTTTGCCATGGGGACTCCTTACGCGCCAGCCAGGTAACGAAGCGAACGAGCAGACAGACCCACGCTGATGGTTCGGGTCATGACGTTGTTCCGCTCCATGGTCGGGTCAGGGGTGATGCTGACGTAGCCTGGGTACAGGATCTGGTCACCGTTTCGCAGCTTCATACGGATCACCGCGAGCTCTTTGGAGGTGTCGTAACCCTCAACAGCCTGCACGTAAGGCGCGGTAGGCTGGTCTTCCACCACGATCGACAAGGTGGTCGGGTTGCGGTTGGTAGGGAACTGCTTGTCGTCGTCATCTTCCAGATAGCCGACGGTCGCATACTGCTGCTCACCACCGGCCGAGTTGAACGACGTGACCTTCGAGATCTGAACCCAGTCGGAAACCGGGTACACGGAACCCACGCCCGCGCCTGCGGTGAATTTTTCTGCGTCACTGGTATCGAGACCAGCCAGAGAGAACGCGTCATCGGCGACGTTTGAGGCCTTAACGGCGCGGTCGCTGATGAGTGCCCAACCGGAATTGACCAGCAGAACGTCGCCGTTCTGGATGGTGTGACCGGCAGCGGTCGCCACCGGCGGCTCTGCGTTGGTGAGTGCCGTGAACGCTACGGCGGCGCCAATGACTCTGGCGATCTCGAGCGTAGCTCCGTTCGGCAGCGGAAAGCGTGCGGCCATGGTGTATTTCCTCATTGATGCCCGCCGGGCGGCGGTTGGTTATGCCCCAGCGGGCAGTTGGTCTGCGACACCTTGATAGGTGAAGCTGGCCGGGACTGTGTAGGTCGCCGGCTCGGTGATGGTGGGCCCCTGCTCCAGTGGCTCGACGATAAGTCCTTCGAAGCCGGATCGGCTGAGCTCGGTGTCGACGCGGAACAATGTGCTCAGCTCGTCGATCAGGGTCTCAGCAGTAGCGAGGGCCTGGCCTGCCGGGCAGACGATGCTGATCTGGTAGATACCCCGGTACTCATAGGCCTCGGCAGCCAAGTAGCGGGTCGTGGTGCTGGCCGGCAGTAGGAAGGCCCGGAGGTAGGTTTCGCCCGGGGCGGCCTCGAAGTCCTCCTCCATGTGCGCAACCCGGATCGGGCGCGCAGCTGCCCAAGAGACCAGCTTGATCTCAATCGCCTGGCGGGCGCGTGCGTGGCTCATACTCGATGTGTCCTGATGGCGTCTTCGACAAGGCGTTGAAAGTCCGCGACGGTGACTCGCACCATTCCGGCAGGGGCCTGGGTGCTGTGGCCATACTCCAAAGGGATGGCGTACGGCAGGTTGTTGACGATGTAGGCGACCTCGCCCGCAGACAGGTCGCCAGCGCCGGCAACGATCTTCGCGATTGTCTCGCCAGCGCTCTCTATTTCATCGATTTCACCAGCCGCAGGAGCGCCGACGGTCAACTGCCAGTTGCTACGGAAGCGTCCACCAACATAGCCCTGGCCAATTCTGCGCACGCCAGCGCCGTAGCCGTAGTTTTCCAGCTGCTCGCGCTTGGTTAAGGGCTTGCGGTACTTGATGCCACGCTTCAGGCTGCCACTCTTGGTGTAGTTCGACGAGTCAGCAGAGATAGCAGCATTGATGCTGGAGGCCTTTGCGTTGTACGCCGCCACCTGCTCCCCGGCCCTCTGCTGCGACTCGATGTTGATCTTCCAGATGTCAGGGTTACCGACAGGCGACATAACGATCAGATTGCGCCCTACGGCAATCACAACTTCGCGGAAGGTCAGATCAATCGACTCCCTGGCAGCGTCGGCAAACTGCTGGAGCTGGGCTGAGAAACTGCCATCAAGGCCGCCGTACCGCTCTTTCATGTGCGATCCGCGCGCCATGGTCACTTCCTCAGTTGAATGGTCCAGGTAGCCTTGGCCGCGTCCTGGCCGACGTTGACCACGCGGTAGCCGCTGATGCGGTCGTTGATGGCCGGTACCGCGGCGATGACTGTGACCACGCCACCCTCTTGCATGAACAGTTCGTTCTGGAGGGCCTTGAGGCGAACGTCCGAAGTCAGAATGCGCGCTCCGTCGATCTCCTTGGCCTTGTACTGCCCAAAGACACCGCGCCCGGTGTAGTAGATAGTCGTCTCTGGGGCGCCACCAATTGCAGGGTCATAGGCACCCTTCACCGCCCTGCTGCCCTCTACCGCACTTACAGCATCAGCCAGGTCAGTGTTGAAGGCTTCGGCCATGTCGGCCTGCAGCTCGCCTCGAAGGCCCATATCAGCCCCTCACTATCTTGGCCTGGCCGGTGCCCAGGTATTGGCTCAGCAGCGCCAAGGCGAATGACTCGCCAGCGCTGATCTTTCGGGCGGACGCCGAATAGGTTTTGCTGCTGGACACTCCGTCGGCATCCACCGACTTGCTCAGCACCCCCGGTTTCCTTGGCCCCGAAGATGTTGCCAGCGGCGGCTTCCCGGGCGATCTCGGCACCAGCCTGGACCACATCGTCCGGCACGGGGTCAAATGCAGGCAGCCCCAGGTTGGTCAGCCAGGTGTTGGCCATCAGCACCGCGCGGGCCTCCTGGCCGTCGGGCGCCCAGGCAGGCCCAAGCAGGGCGTCCACCTGCTCGACGGTGATGTAGATGGTCATTACACGGCCTCATCCAGAAGCTTGGCCAGATCACCTCGCTCTGCATCCGGGTTGAAATCTAAGCCCTTCTCAGCCAGCTTGGCTTTGATGTCATCAATGCGCAGGCCATGGGAAGGCTTCTTGGTCGGCCCTTTCACCAGTTCGCGCACGCGGGCTTCATCGTCCTGCGTGAACAGATCACCGTAAAAGCTACGCATGCTGCCAACCACATAGTCCGGGTCGCTTTGTTCGCCTGGCAGCGTATCCAGAGCCACATCCAGCGCCTTGCGGCTTCGCGGATCCTCTTTGCTCTCCATGGAGGCCTTGTACGCAGCCGGCGCAAAGCTTACGTCAATGATCCTGTAGCCCTCCCGGCGCAGTTCAGCTTTACGCTCGGCGGTCACCGGATGGGGCTCGTAAATGACTCTTTCGGACATGTCAGTCTCCGAGGTTAGCGACCCCGAAAGGCCGCATCATGTGGTTGATCAGGCCTGGCCGATAGCCATGACACCGGCGGTGTGTTTGATGCTTGTTGCGACCTTGTCCCAGTTCGCACCAGTGGCCAGCGCCGCGTCGTCCGGCGAGGCGCCACCGTTAGCAACATCCCAGGCATAGCCGCGGAGTCCTACGCCGAAGCTGTAGTCGATCTGCAGGGTGGTCTCGATGCGCTCCTTGCCGTTGCTCGTCTCGATGTTCGAGATCAGATCGCGGGCATCGTGGACAGTGGCTGCCCCCTGGGCCAGGGATAGCACTCGACGCATGGCCGGCGCGGCCGGGTCGGCCACAGCAGCGCTGTAGAGTGCAGGAGCATCGGTCACCACAACCAAGCGACCCAGGATGTCGACAACGCGGACGGCATCAGACTTGAACAGCTGCTCGGCGTTGGTGAGGTTTTGGCCCACGAAGGCATGGAACTGGGCGCCATCCATCACTTGGGCGATCAGTTGGCTAGAGTGATCGCCGAATAGCGCATGGCTGTCGTTCACAGCGATGTAGTCCACCTTCTTGTTGCCCGACACGTCGATGACCGCGGCAGCGCCCTGGTTGCCGATGCCTGCCACCAACGCGGCGATGGCAGTGTTCAGCTGGTCCTGCAGCAGGGATTCGGCGAAGTAGCGGGACGCCACTTCTACGCCCTCGGCAGTTGGTTTGCGTAACCAGGTCATCTGGGACGGCTCATAACGCACCGGGCCGAAGCCGCCCGCGACCTTGACGGTGTTGTGCTTGAGCTGGGTCAGGTCGACCGCGTTCACGTTGCCGTTGTTGCCGTAACGGTTCACGCGACGACGCGCGCCCGCCAGGCCAGCGTAGAAGCTGGTCTGCAGGAAGTCGCCGTCAAAGCCTTCGGTGGTCAGTAGAATCGCGCCACCGGATGCGGCGTTGAACCGCTCGACCATTTGCGCCAGCGTCTCGATGGTCGCAGGCATGAAGTAGGTGTTGAAAACTTCCATATCGGAAAGCGCCATGTTGGAGCTCCTATAGCTGTTGCCCGGACGGGCTCAATGAATGGTTGTCGGGCATCCGCCCTGGTGCGCCGTACCCCATCCGGGATGACAGCTAGGGTCTGATCAGGGCTGGGCTAGATCAGGGAATTGGGATTTGATTGCTTGCAGGCGGTCTTCTTTGTTGCCGCCAAAGTTGCCCTTACCTGCAGGTGGCTTGCCGCCAGTGTGGCTGCCGTTAGGTGCGCCGCCGCCATTTGCACCGGAGCTTTTGAGTATCTGGTCTTTGTAGGGATATTGATCGACAAGGGCTTCGAGCGCTTCGTCGAAGTCCGCCACCTCGCCTGGGCGGGCGCGACTGAAAATCTTGTTGCCGGCCTGGTCGTAGGCGACCACCTTGCCCTCTTCGATCTTGAACGCCTGACCGAAGCGGGCCTGAACCAGGTCACCTGGAATCGCGAACTTCTCCGCGATCAGTTTCGACCGACTGAAGCTGCCTCCTATGAGTTCGCCATGCAGTTGGCCTTGCAGTTTCTCCAAGTCACCTTGCAACGTCTTCTCACGCTCTGCGGCCGCTTTGGCAGCTGCTGCAACTTGCTCTTCAGCAGCGCGCTTGGCGGCAGACTTGATCTCTTCGACCTTGCCGGCAGTGACCAGATCACCCTCCTTGAGGTTCTTGACGGTCTCCAGCGCTTTGATGGCGGACTCGGCATCCTCTATACCTTCGAACAGCTTGGCGCGGGCCTCAGCTGCCTCTTTGGCCTCGCGATGCCCCTGGGCCTCACGGTTCAATGCCGAGATTTTGGTAACGGCAGCAGCAGCGTCGAATGGAGCCTCTTTGCCGTCATCGTGAACATAGACCGGCTGGCCGTTCTGCAGGACCACATTGCCGTTGTCGTCAAGTTTGAGCTTCATGGATCGTTCTCCGGGCATCCGCCCATTGGCAGGCCTTCCGGCCCAATTGCGCCCCGCTCATCCGAACTGCAGGCAGAAAAAAACCCGCCGAAGCGGGTTATGTTGAAAGTTTGCGTTTGGGTATTCGCTGATCTTCCGGAACATCTTTGTTGATACGTATGAGCTGACTCATAAGGCCGCCATGCAATCCTGTGCTTGTCGGCGCACGCCGTTTTAACTCTTCCTTAATCAGATACCCGGGGCCGTTATAGATTTCGTCAAAAGTACCGTCCCGATTTAGTTTGATTCCAAGGTAGTAATCAGGAACGTGATGCACCGGAAAAGTCAGGTTTTTGCTAAACGTCGCCTTGATCTGCACCTTCCGCCCATCGTCAGAGATCGCATCGTGGTGCTTTGTCAGGCCCTCATTCAGCGTGAGCTCATAGTTTAGGCTCGCGACAACCTCCCCTATGTCGCCAACCAATCTGCCGTCAAGCGTGAACGGTTTGCCTGGATAAGCAGCCTGCAGCTGAGATACCGCACTGAACAGCTGCTCCAGAGCACCGGAAATTTGATTCTGAATTTGTTCACTCATGCTGAACCATCCGAGTTGGAAGGTAGCAGGCTATCTCAAGAACCAATCGACTTAAATATCCGCCTCTGATGCAGCTCATCCAATGTCAGGAACTTGCCCTTGTCGTTGTAGAAGGCTTCAAGCTTCAACTCGCCCTCCCGCATTAGCCGCGCTCGCGCTGGCCCGAGGATCTCGTCCTGACGCGCTGCCGGCTGCCGACGCAACCAATCCGCGTATGTGGTCGACTGCGGCACCTGTCCGTCCATGCTGGCCCGCGTCGCGCTATCGCTGAATCCAAGCCTGGATGCACTCTTCAGGATCGGCATCTTGGTCGACCGGCAGCAGAAGTGAATCCGCCCGGGCCCGGCTAGCCATGGAATCTTGTGCCCGATTGGCTTGTAGGTGCCCAAGGTGTACGGCAGGCGGTCCCTGATGCGGCAATCGGAGGACGTGCGCGTGTCCAGGGTACTGAGCCATTCAACATGGCTGATGATGTCGCTGTTGGCCTCGTAGGCGGCGTCACTGGCCGTTTCAGCGGTGTGCGATATGGCGGACCTAACGACCGCCTCAACCTCGCGTCTGGGCTTCTGCAAGATGCCATCGGCGTAGTTCTGTGCCCGGGTACCCATGACGGTGCGGACGATATCAGCAGTCGTGCGGCCCTCAACCACTCCAGCACGGACGGCATCGCGAACGACAGCCGCGCGGCTCGCCTCGATGCCAGTCATCCACTCCCTGAGCAGACGCCCCTGGAATGGCCTGGCCTGCGCAATCGCTTTGACCTGGCTGAACGCTGGCGCAACGACAGGGAAAGCCTCTTGCACCACTGCAGGCAGAACCGAACGCAGCGCACCCTGTTGAAAGGCGACCTCGTAGCTGATCAGACCTTCGGTGGCTTGGTCCAGCGCCTGGCGGATCTCGACGAACGTGGCCTGGTTGAGGCGAAGTACCTCAGCCAGCGCCCTATCCACTGCCGGCGCCGATAGATCGGCACCTAGATTGTCGATCGCCTCGATCAGCGCACCTCGCAGCTCCGCGTCCTTGCTGTTCAGGATCTTGATGATCGCCCTGACCTGGCCATTGCTCAGCCTGGAAAGATCAACCTCATGCCCGATCAGCTCATTCAGCAACCTCTCGTTGGCCGTCTTCATCACAGTGCACCGAGTGCCGGGCCTTGGGACTCGATTTTCTCAAGCTCTTCGGGCCAGTCGTATTCGTCACTGATCACACCGCGGCGCTGCATCTCGGTGAACAGCGTTTCCTTGGAGATCATGCCGGCGTTTGCCATGGCCACCAGGGTCGGCAGCGAGACTTCCGGCATGTAGTCAACATCGAAGTTGCCGCGCATCTCCACTGCACCACCCTCGCCCAGGCCGCGATAGTCGGCCATGAACTGCAGCAACTGCGCCAGGCAGTCACCAAAGTGGTTCGCCATGCGCGCCAAGGGGGAAAGCTCTTGAGCTGCCTCTTCCTCCGCTTGCGTGGCGGTCTTGGTCGCAGCCTTTTCAGGAGTCAGTAGCTTGGCCCCTGCCATGCGCATCTCGCCGATCAGGTCCTGCAGCGCCGTACGGCCGGCCTCAACCGCCTGACCGGTGTGCTCGACATACTTGAGGTCGCCCGTGGCCGGCAGGTCGGTCAGTGAGCCAGTGCCGACCTTAAACTCTGGCGGCACCGGTAGACCTTGGTCGTTGAAAGTCGGCTGCACGCCGATCCGGACCAGAATCGGTACTCGAATCACATGCAGGATGTTGTCCTGATCGCTTTGGCTCTGCCAGTGCTTGACGTTGAGGTGAGCCAGCTCCAGTAGCGGCGGTTTCGCAGTCATGAAGCCAGTGCGGCCGGTGTAGAACGTGACCCAAGGGATGCTGGTCAGGCTGTTGATGCCCTCGTCATGTAGCGCCCATGCGCCGCCCTTCTCGGCGCGGCGGTAGGTGCGCCACTTGCCAGGTTCCAGCACCCGGACCTGCTCGACGCACTTGGCGCCGAAATCGCCGTCCTCTTCCTCGATTACCTCGATGTAGCGAACCATGGTGAGGACGCCGCCCTTGGAGCGCCAGCCCAAAACCTGCTCTGGCTTCACCAGCACGACATAGGGCCGCACACCGGCCGCCTGCTCCTCTGCCTGGGTGCGTACGTCTTGGGTGGGCGGATGATCTACGAATGCATGGCACAGGCCATGGCTCAGGCCTTCGCGGAAGAACTCCACTGACCACGAGTTGAGGTCATTGCCGGCGAAGTCGATATCCTTCGCCATCACCTGGATGGCCTCAGGCACATCGTCACCGACCTGCAGCGGCTCGGCGAACACTCGAGAAGTCATGTTGCCGACTGTCTCGGAATACGCCGGCAGCAGCGTCGAGAGGCGCAGGCGCTCCTTGTAGGAATCGTCATCCTCGGCGGGGTATTGCGGCAACAGGGTCTTGCTCGCAGCGCGCATGGCCATCGTCCCGCCCATGAGTGGCGTGATCACAGCCCAGTAGGCGCGCATGGCGTCGACCGCGGGCAGCGTGATACTTGGGTTATCGCTCATGGTCACATTCTCAGGGATTGGGTCGTCGTCATCGGCTTGGAAATCGGGAACAGGAAAGACAGCGGGTAACCACCGGCATCATTCAAATGGTCCACGCCGCTGGATTTGTCCGGCATGCCGTTCTTGTCGTATGCCTGTTGCTCCAAGCCGTCGGTGAGGTGCGGGCACCTGTTCGTGTTGATCTTCAGTCGTCGTTCGCCCTGGCCATTGAGGATCAGGGCATTTACGGCGTTCACTCGGTCAGCGATGGCAGGGTTCGTGCTGTTCACGCGAATGGAGAAGCCAGCCTGCTGGAGGATGCTCAGATCCGACTCACTGGCGTTCTTGCTGCTTGAGTTGGCGCCCGAGGCATCCGGGAATATCTGGATCGGGTGGCCCTTGCTCGCATATTGGCGCTTAAGCAGATCGGCCATGTACGGCGTATCACGCCCATCGGTGATTTCAGCTACAGCAATCGGCCAGCCTCCCCGGAGCACGTACACCACGCCGCTCATCTTCAGCCGGTTAAAGTCCATGCCGATCAGCAGCGGCTCCCGCTCCCGCTCAACCTCGTTGCTGTGATTCAGCCTACGGTCGAAGTCGGGATACACGGCGCCGGAAGTAAGGTTGACGAACTGGCCACGTAGGTAAGCCCTGATCAACTGCGGCGGATAGGAGTCCTCCAGGGACGAGATATAGTCATCCGGCAGGTTCGCCTCATTGTCATAGGTGCTGGCCTGGACCAAGCCGTACAGTGTCTTCAGCTCTGGTCTCTCGCTGATCTGCTTCACGAACTGCTGATAGGTGAACTTGAACCCTTCAGGCGTCGTGGCAACATCCACACCGTTCTTGAGGCCGTGAACCTTGTAGCGCATCCGCGCGATGATCTTCCGCCAGGCCTGCTCGGCTTTGAGCTTGGCCATTACATCCAGCTCGTCGACCAGGGCGTGGCCAATCTTGAAGCCGACGATAGTTGCGGGCTTCTCCATCGAGCGGCAGATCACCGTGCTGCGGTATTGGCCGCCGCTGTAGAAGTCGACCTCTTTGTCCGATTCCTTGATCTTGATGCGCAGCCCCCAATCGAAGGCCACCTCTTCGATCGTTGGGAAGAAAATGTCCCGGATCTGCGGGTACGTCGGGGCGAAGTAGCCAGCGTTGATGCGCGGCCACTCCCAAGCGTGCTGGCAGAGCCCGGAGCAACCTACCCAGGTCTTCCCTGAGCCGAACCCGGCAACGAAGCCGCGGAACTTGTGAGGCATGGCGAGGAACCGCGCCTGGGGCACATTAAGCGTCGGCATCCCGCTTCCTCGCGTCGACCACCTCAACACGTACGGAGGTTGGTGGTACTGAATTTAATGAGTCGTCGACCTTGGTGGCCCGGTTGACGTACACGTCTCCGACCTCCTTGGCGGCCTGCTCAAGGATTTGAAGGGTGAGGCCGTAGTTGCGCATGCCTTCGACCTTTTCGGCCAGCCTGCTCAGCGTGCGGAGGCGGTAGGCGCGGTTGGCGATCGGGATCTCTGCCGTCTCTTCCCGGAAACGCTTCCGGGTGTCTTCGAACAGGGTCACCCAGCGCTTGGCCAGGTTGCGTGCTGCTCGCTTGGTTGGGTCGTGGCTTTCAACAGCCTGGCGGCTGACCTCAATGCCGAATTCATTTTTGACGGCCTCTGCCACCTGAGACGGTGTATCGAAGCAGGCCAACGCCTGAACGATGAAGGCCTTCACCTCGTTGCTCAGGGCTGCCATAGATTGTTTTCCGTCAAGCGCCTGTCAAACATCAAGCCGACTTAAGCAGGCAGGTTCCACAGGCCCTCGCAATGTTGATCTTGGCCACCTCAGGCGGCCGGCTTGCAGCGTCAATCAGCTGCTGAACGTCTTCCCCTGCCCCATACCGACGAACCACACCGACGAACTCTTCAACGTCGTGTCCGCGCATCTGTAGCTTGGGGAGACCTTCTTGGGTGAACTTGGGCGCGCCGTACTGATCGGTCGCCTGAGCAATGTGGTAAAGCTCGTGCTCAACCAGGGCGCAGAACTCCTCGTCGGTGCATTGGGCACAGTAGTCAGCGGCCAGGGTGATCAGGTAATCCGGCTCCTCGCCGAACCAATCCCGCATCTGCTGCTCTTGGCGAGCCTTCTGCCAGCCCCCGGCGCGGAACATGACCTGCTCGGCCTGGCCCAGCACCACCCTTCCCTGCTTGGCGAATCCAGAGGAGGCCCAGAGCACGCCGATGTTGGCGTCGAGCAGGTGAGCGTGGTCATCGTTGTAGATACTGCCAGTGGCGGCAAGGATCTCGGCCTGGAGCCATTCCCAGACTTCTGGGGCTGGGGCCAGACGCATACCGAAATTAGAGAGCTCTGAAAGCCCTAGCAGTGACTTAGGAGGAATAGGTCTTTTCATCAGTCACCTGACATTCAAAACGCACGCGAATCAATTTCAGACCGAAAAGTGGGGTGAATACGGCCCTCACGGACGAATTAACCGCAGAGGATAGGAGGCTCACAGAGTAAGTGGAGCTACGAAATGCAAAAAATAGAGATTGCCGTGATCTTGATCCTCTGCACGGTCGCGGTTTGGCCTTCGCTGAAAAAGCTCTTCACCTGGAAGTCGGTACTGATACTCGCTCTTGGAGGACTCGCCTTCTGTCAAATGGTCAAGGCCTAATCAAGAAGAAACCCGGCTCGGAAGGTGCGCTCGATCACATCCAAGTCGGGTTACCTTCCTTTTGCTACTCCATAGAGCCACTAGGCCTGTGACAAATACTTCTCTTCAATGCCTATCGCGTGAACGATTGAAACACCCACTTCACCAACTTCCTTCTGAACCTTCTGCTCATCGAAATCGTTCAGATTGGCGAGCTTTTCTCCATCGACTTCTGATGTGACCACCCCATGACTATCGATACATACTGCGGCAACCTTGACATATCCTTGTAGTCCATTGCCCAAGGTTACTGCCTTCTCAATTACATATCGGATCTGCGCTTTTCCATGGACGATTGAGCAAACGGCAATTGTGCGAGCCAGGCCGAATGGCGTTATCAATTTAGCGCCCAAGCCGTTTTGCTCCAGCTCAACGTCGACACCCCATAATTCTGGAGCACCGGCCTTAGCAAACTGATGCTGAATTTTCCGGAGGAATTCGACTGCAAACTTATTAGCCTCCTTGAGGTCCTTCTTCGCGTCTTTCACTGCCCTGTGCTGTGCCTGATCTAGCCTTCCAACGTTCATCTGCACCTCCATTTTTTAAGGCGCAATTATGGCTCGCGCTGAATTTCAACGATAGCTTTGGATTTCAGCTATACGGATCAGCAGGCTTTGCAATCGATCGAACGAACCACATGAAGCCCTGCTGCAGATTGGTCTTGGCCAGAGCCAGCAGGCGTGAGTCGACACCCTCAATCTGCCCGACCTGCTTGAACAGCTCGCCGGCGTCCGCTTCCAGGGCCTTGATCGAATTCATGCCGTCGATCTCGCTTTGACTCAGGTCGCGGTAGCCGGTGATTTTCTTGTGCTGGTTATCCATGGGTAGCTCCTTTGTTCGATGGCTCATGGTCGACTCCACCCGTCGCCTATCCCGAAGGTTTGTGGCAGCTATCCAAATGAGTGACTAATAGTTAAATCTCTGCCTGGGGAGGCACAAAAAATGCAACCAAGATTCGTTATCGTTCCAGCTGTTCCAATAGCAACGGAGTCGTTTCATTCAGGTGGTCGCTTCTACGCCACTACTCTGTCGGGTGGCTTTGATATTTACGACAACCTGGAAAAGATGCGGCTCAAACCAAGCTATGCAAACAAGGGCCTGGCGGGTGCGACATGCGCAACGATGAACATGGAATCGCGCGATCCCACTGAGTTGTTCCCAGTGTTGAGGAGTGAGTGATCCGTCAGGAGTCGGCGCACCTTGATTTTGTGGCGCGGTTTACTGCTCGGGATTACGTCCCGGCAACTTAAACCCAGTGAAGCGATCGGCGTAGGCGCGGATCTTGTCCACTCCTAGCAGGCCAATCATTCCGCCGACGATTCCAGCAGCCGACTGGGGGATGCCCAGCAGCTCAAGCCCTGAAAGCATCGCCAGGGTGATACAGCCGCACAGCAGGCTTTCGAGGAAGGCCGCCTTCTTGGTTCCGCCGCCGTAAATGATTCGTAACGCTGAGATCGACACGGCCAGACCGGCCGCATAGAACGCGGGTGCATGCTGGCTTAGCCACGCAAGCACAATGAGCCAGGTATCTGGTTTGTCTGGCATATGGGCCATTCCGGTTCCTCCCTCTCGGGGAGCTATAAATAAAAAAGCCGCTCAAGGCGGGCATTGGTTACGTGCTGTCGTCGTTGACGATATTTGACCTGGCCCCAAGCCAGTGGCAACCTAGACGGCTGCTTCAAAATCAGCGACAGAACTCTTTCTCACAAGGCTTGCCTCCCTCGGACATCTGGTATGACTTCACAGCTCGAAATAGTCATCAACGCGACAAAGAAGCTCGAATCGCTGCTGACCCTGCTGGGCGCGGACGGCAGAGGCCTTCAAGAGAAATGTGACTCTGTGGCTCACTTGTTACCGCCCGAGATAGTTGGGACGGTCAAGTACCTAGCTCGGAATCGAAATAAATTGCTGCACGAAGATGGTTTTGAGCTCTCCGACTTGGGAGCCTTCCAGTATCAAGCGAGCTCGGCGATTGCTTACTTAGAAAGAGTTACTGCTCTCGATCAGAAGATCGAGGAGCCAGTACCCAACGGAATCACGATCAAAATGCCTGACCGCGCTATTCACCCTGTTCCGATCGAGGAGCTGGAGTGGTTTTTAGCTCAGGAGCCAGTGTTCATTGAGCCCCATGAAAAAACCAAGGGTTGAACGAAAAAACTGGCTTAACAGTCAAGTCAGTGACGATCCTTTGATGGATGCTTAAGCCTCGTCGTTACGTGGCTCGCCGCGGGGCTTAACAAGCCTCAGCTCACCGACGCCGTGGTCTGCCAGCAACGCCTGCACATCGCCCAGGTTGCGGGCCAGGTCACCGTAGAGCGTTACCCCGCCAAGGCGCAGTGGCTCGACGGCAGGCTCTTCATCGATTCTGGCAACAACGTTGCCCGTCTCCAGGTCGCCGATCACGGTGTTCCCGGCCGGCCCCCTGATGGTCAATGCCCCCGTCTTTAGGTCAGTATCGACCTGGCCTGAGGTGCTCGAAAGATGCGTGTAATGCCCACCGATATGACGAGCCTTTGGTTCAGAGCGGCCCCAGCAGCACTCCCAGCTTGGAGCAATGGGTGTGGCGGAGCCGAAAACGAAAAGGCCTCGATCAATGTCGAGGCCCTGAATTGGTGCGCATTTAGTTCCGAAGCCAGTCAAAAACGCTACTGGTTTGTACTTGCTAGTTTTGGCAGGCTACCTGCGGAGGCGTAGATGGTTCCAGTCTCAGGGGAAACACGATTGAGTTTCCAGCTAAGGGCCTAAGCTCCGAAACCGCGAGGATGCAAACAAGCCCCTGCCCGCCATCGCTCCTTGGTCTACTGCCTACACCTACCAACGCTTCGTAGTTTTTCCCCGGCTCCAACTTGTAAACAAGCGCCTGAGCACCGCAAGACGCGTAGGTGCTGCCATAGCTACCAATGGTCGCGCCCAAGGTTGCAATTTGGAACGGTTGATCAGCCCTAACGCGATACTCAGTTACGACCTCTTTATAAACGCCTTCGCCCATCCTAATTGAGGGGATGTATTCAATAAGAGTGGGCGAAGCTCTTTCCGGCATACCAACCTTTGCCGGTTTTAGGGGGTACTGGGGGTAGTTGATATTCGCCCCTCCGTGCTGTGCGAAACGTCCGGCCTCAGCCATCTTATGACGAGTAGCAGGAGCACAATTACCAGTGATGCTATCTCCATAAACATCGGAGTTAGTGATTACGCGAAGCCGCGCCACCCCCTCTGATTGAGCAGGCTCCTCATATGGAACTGAGGGGATCCCAGAGCAACCAGCAAGCGTTAAAGCGAAAAGGGTTACGAAAATGACACCCCGCATGAACACGTCCTTATGTACGCGAAACTTAAAAAAAACCCGACTCAATGGTCGGGTTATATATCTCACTCCTCAACACGCGCAGGAATGACAGGATGGGTGAATAATGCGACATGGCGACATGACATGCAAGCCCTTTTGAGGGCCTCATTTACGCCGCCTCGCCGGAGAGTACTCCAACTGCCTCGAGCATGTGCTGCGCCTCGACCAAAGCCTCGTTCACCATCGACTCCAGATTGCCCTTGATTGCCTTGTTCCAGCGCTGATAGGTGCGCTCTGTGAGCCCCTGGGAATCCCAGCTAGTCATGTCGTAGATCGACTCGGACAAAACGATTACACCAGGTTTCGTTTCGGTCACGGCCCGGGCATGTTTGTTGGCACGCTCGATTGCAGCAGCTGCGGCTTTGTTCCGCCAATCCCATTGGCCGGCCTCTTCGTTCTCACGCAGTTCGGGCGCCTTTAATTCAACCACCTTTCGCTGAATGCCCTTGGCTTGCTGGGGCACCGCCCACACCAGCACCGCTCGCTGGGTGAAGAGCAGTGGTGCCGGGCTTGATACTACCGAGACGAGACGGCCGATAGAGTCGATCTTCCTGCCGCTGTGCGTGCTGTACTTCGCCACCAGGGCGTTCCAGTGCCGCGGGCTGAGCTGGGCGTGCAGCAGCTTGTGCACGATCGAGTCGGCCAGCAGAGCCGCATCCTTCCCCGAAATTTCGCCCTTGAGCTTGCTGGTCTGTACGCGCGGCTCGACATTGCACCCGCCAGCACTGTTGATTGTCTCGGCGGCCAGGGCCCTGACTACTGCGGAAACCACATTCTGATAGATCATTGCCCACCCCCTGCCCGCTTGGTTTTCCTCAAGATGAATTCTTCGCTACTACGCTTGCGGGCGACTGCGGCACCCCAGGCAAGCACGGCGCCGGATGCCACAAGCATCACGGCCAGAATGAAAAACGCCCATGCTGTGGTCATGCTGCAACCTCCTTCAGCTGTTTGATCTTTGCCCGGTACTCAGCCTTGATGGCCTTCAGGTCGTCGATGGTGTGCTTGCAGGCCTGATGAGGCCCTTCAAGCCAAGCCACCCGGTCGGCGCCGATGCGCTGCACCAGCCGGATGCGGTACTCGACCGCGTTACCGGACAGGTTGCGATTGCACTTCACGCACTGGCGGTGCACGTTGAGCGGCTCGAAGCGCAGCTCAGGGCAAGCGCCAACAGAGCGGTAATGACCGGCGTCCCAGCGGCTCCCGGTGATCAGGTCGTGATCGCTGGGCAGCGAGTCGCAGCTGATGCACGGCAGGTGCTGGTCGCGCAGGCGGATGTAGGTGTTGAATTCGGCCTGGGCCTCGCGCATGTAGTCGCTGCGGGTCTTGAGCTTCTCCTTGCGGACCTTGATCTCGCGGCGCTCGCGCTGGTCGATGGCCTTGTGGGCCTTTTCCCGATGACGCGGGGCATCGAGTGCCGCACAGGCCGGCCTGCATACAGCCTGCCCCATGCGTGAAGGGACGAATAAGGCCCCACACGATGCGACACAGCATTTTTTCGGCTTGGGCAGCTTCCTTTCGATCGTCATGCGGCCTCCTGGCTCAGCAGGTCGTCGAAGACCACACCATGGGCGGTAAAGTCAGCAACGATACGGTTGGTGTAGGCGATGCCCTGGGCGCGATTGAAGAGACTGGTTACCGGGAAACCGTCCGGCCCCAGCAGCTTGCAGTCGCCCATCAGGCCAAGCTTCTCTTCGTAGTTGAGGTGCTTAGTGGTTCGGTGCCAGGCTGCTCGGTAGCCCTCATCCTCGTTGATAAGGATCTGCACACCATGGTGCAGCTTGCAGTACTTGCGAGCCTCCGATGCGTCACCGATCTGGGTCATCTCGGCAATGCGCTTGTAGAAAGCGAACCACAGGGCGTTCTGGTCCAACGTGCGGTCCTTGCCCGGGCGCAGGCTCACCACCACGAATTTCTTGTCGCGGTACATGGTAGTCAGGCAGGTGATGGCCTCGGAGAGCTTGGCCTGACAGTTAACGCTGATCTTCTCAGTCATGACCGCCCTCCCCACCCATGAGCGCATGAAGCTTCGCAATTCCATCTCTGGCGCCAGGCCGGAATGCGTCATAGAGTTCGTCACGGATACGGCCACCAGGGCCATCACCATCGAAGGGATGCCCGCTTGCCCACCGATCCATGCATGCGCTAGCCCGGGCGCAGGTTGAGCGCAGCGCCTCGTTCTCGGCCTTGAGCTTCTCGGCGCTACGCCTGAACGAGTTCCGCTCACGGGTGAGCTTTCCCATATCCAAGCCCATTGCTTTGCAACTGCCACGCAAGCTTTCATTGTCGGCTGCAAGCTGGTCGCGCTCCGCGCCACGCTTCTCGGCAAGTTGTGCCAGCGGGTCATTGAGGATGTTGATGCCGTCCATGATCTTGCGGGCAAACACTTCGGGGGCGACTTCAGACGCGCTGTAAGCATCAGTCCCGACATAGCTGGCCAGGTTGCGCAACACCTCTTCGCAACCCTCCAGCCGCTCCACTTCAGCGAGCAAGCCAAGGGCCACCTCCTCCACGGTGTGCTCCCCAAGGAATCCATCCAGAGCATCGGTGCGCAGGTGCAGGTCTTGGTCGCCAGCCTTCCAGGCGCCGACCACTGCCCACAGCAGGGGCTCAAGAGCGCAAACGGATCATGTCTAACCGCAAGGGCCAGATCATCGACTTCCTGCGCGAGAACATGGAGGCGGCAAACATAACCAAGATCAGTTGCCCTCTTTTCACTATCACCCTAGCCAAAGGTCGCGAGTCGGTAATCATCGACGATGAAAAGGCTCTTCCCGATGACTTGGTTGACTCAAGGGTGACAACTGTCCCCGACAAGAAAGCCATTTCCGACCGAATCAAATCTGGGCAGGTCGTGAAAGGCGCTCACATCGAGCGAGGCAAGTCCTCGATCCGCATCAAATAAGAGATAGCTCATGCCAACACTTACCGATATCGGCCGCCTGGGCCGCGACGCTGAACTGCGCTACACACCTGAAGGTAATGCTGTCTGCAACCTGGCCTTGGCATGCGAATATGGCCGCAAGGGCCAAGATGGCAAGCGCCCCACTCAGTGGGTCGACGCCACGCTCTGGGGCAAACAGGCCGAAGCCATGGCGCCATACTTGCTCAAGGGCCAGCAGCTGCACTTCACCATCGACGACGCCCACGTCGAGACCTACACCAAGGCCGACCACTCCCAAGGAGTGAAGCTCACCGGCCGCGTAATCATCATCAAGTTCGCCGGCAGCCCGCCGCAGCAGGTGCAGCAAGGAAGCCAGCAGCAACAGCCTCGGCCCCAGCAGCAGCGCCAGCAGAGCCGCCCGCAGGCCCAGCCGCAGAACCAGCAAGGCGCCCCGGGCCCCGACTATGACAGCTTCGACGACGACATCCCCTTCGCCCCGCTGCATCACCTGGCCGGGGCGTAGCCATGATCGCCACAATCGCCCAGTCCATCCCCGCTGTGAAGTACGCCGCGGCCATGGCCACGTCCACTGGTCAGCCCTGGGGCGTGTATCGCGGAAACAAGCGTCTACTAGTGGTCATGCCCTCTGGCTCTACGAACAAGAAGCCAATTGAGGTGTGCCACCCATGAGACGCATCCAGAAGATCACCCAGCAGCGCCGCCGGCAGCTGCATGTTCACTTGCCGCCCAGCGGTTTAAAGGAGGCGTCTTATGGCGATGGACCAGGCCGAGCGCGACCGGCGCAGGCGCGAGAAGTCCGCGAAGGTGCAGGAAGAAGACCTGCGCTTGAAGGTTCGACCAGGGACTAAGCAGGCCCTGCTGGATCTGATGGAGTGGGCCGGGATCGAGGAACAGGGCGAGGCGATGACGCTGATGATTCATAACCTGCATGGGCTAGGTCCGGACGGCGCGCTGCCGCTTCTGGAACCGCCGCGCCACGAAATCTCTATGTCACCAACTGTGGCGCGACACCTTGAGCGGTTTTTCAAAATTGAGACTGCAAAGATCGCTCATGAGGACGATTGAAATACCCTAACCATTTTTCTCCTTCGGTGGCGGAGGTGGTGCAGTGGGCGCCTTGGGTCTTTTGCTTCTAGCAATCGGTGGCGCTCCGTTTGAATCCTCGAAGGCTGGCTCCCAGTCAGAACTCCAGCAGCTAAGAAGCATTAATTCCATATTCACTCCAACTACTGCCGATCAGGACGATTTTTTTGCGGGTGGGGGAGCTGCCGGCGCCGGCGGCCGTACGTTGGTAGGGCGGCCAGGGTTCGCGTTGTTCGTTTGGATCTCTCCGCTCGGACGAATGACCCGAGGCGGCATGGGACGGGGAGCTTCGCTTGACATAGTTACCTACCAGTTTTTTTCGGTGAACTCGACCCACTGTACCCGAGATGCATCGATAGTGAAAATCTCAGCCGCCATCGGGATCTCGGCTCCTTTTTCATCTAACCAGCTCGGGTCCTGAATAACGAACTGACCTTCTTTGGGCTCCGTTGGCCAGTGAAGTGGCCAGCCATATAGCCTTCTCTCATCTACCAAATGGAGAACGACGAAGCGCTGGAAACCAGTAAATGCGCTGTACCACTCCGTGGGATGCGATGTCTTCTTGGTTATTCCTTTGTCACGTAGCCAGCTATGAAGCCTGTCATTGCATGCGAAGTAGCACGACAAGCCGCCAAGCGCCAACGCAACGACACCAGACCAAAGCGACTTGGTTGTTGGCGTCCACATACCTATGGCATAGACATGCTTACCGAGCCATAACGCTAACGCCTCTATCAGACCGACCAGCAGCTGGATAATAAATGTGAAGATTAAGGCCTGAACAATCTGACCAAAGGTATCTGGTCTTTTGAAAGCGGTGAAGGAATAGAAGATCCAAGCCGTCAAAAAGCCCGGAATCAAGTACTGCAGTAGCGGTATCACTTCTTTTACTAGGTCATCCATCTCTAGTCTTGCCTCCTTCGACAGAGACCCGTAATACCCCATCCCAAACCAAATTGCCACCATGCCGCATCCGGCCCCTCGGAGGCATGACGCTGCCCACAAAAATCAGGAGAGCGCATGAGCAAAGCCCTGAAGCTGGTTTACGGAGTCGGGACCAATGACGCCGACTATCAGATCTGCCTTACCGAAACGGTTGGCGGACGCCGGCGATCTGTATGGACCTGCCCGTTCTACAAGGCATGGACCGGAATGCTGGAGCGTTGCTACAGCGAGAAGTTTCAGGTCAGGAATTCCACCTATCAGGGCTGCTCGGCATCCAGCGATTGGCTCACCTTCTCATCCTTCAGGGCTTGGATGTCCACTCAAGATCATGAAGGCAAGCAACTGGACAAAGATTTGCTTGTGCCAGGCAACAAGGTGTACTCCAGGGCGACTTGCGCGTTTATCTCGCCTGACCTGAACAGATTCATGGTCGATAGCCAAGCGATACGTGGCGACCTGCCGATCGGAGTTTCCTGGCACAAGGCGCGGCTAAGGTTCGTGGCCCAGTGCAGAAACCCTTTCACTGGTCGTCACGAGTTTCTCGGGTATTACACCAGTGCCTCCGAAGCTCACCAGGCGTGGCGAGAGCACAAGCACCGGATTGCAATTGCCTACGCCGATACGCAGTCGAACCCTCGTATCGCCACAGCATTACGGACTCGATACGCCGCCTGATCCTCCCGCGCTGCCCGCCAGCCCTTAAACGAAAACGCCGCCTGATGAGGCGGCGCTGACTGAAACGGACGTTACCAGGTCTTCGGCTCTGACTTCTTGTACGAGCCACCGGTCATGCACTTCTCAACCAGGTCTTCGCGAGCCTTATTGTCTGGGAGCGTTTTCAGGTAATCAGGCTGACAGTGTTCGGTAGTCGGCTCGTAGGCGGCGGTGTCGACGGCGTCTTCTTTGCAGCCAGCCGAAATGGCTGCAGAGGCTGCTACGAGGGAAATAAAGAGGAGGGATTTCAGAGACATGAGCTCATTCCGTTGAAGTGGCCGGGATTTATAGCAAACCTCGGCCCGCGTCGCAAAGACCACTCAGCGCTGCCCGCCAGCGCCACAGGTCAGTTCAACTCCTCAATTACTTCCGCTCGTACTTGAACTTGCCAAGCTCAATTTTGGTACCGGGCTGAGTGAGTCGGTAAATCCCATAGCCCACGGTCGCGGCCGCAGCGACAGAAGCTGTGATCTTCGGGTTGGCAACAGCCACTCCAATCACGGCAGAGCCCGCTGCTGCAATAGCTTCTTTGTTCTGAATCGCCAGAGTTATCAGCGTAGCGGTACCGGCGCCTGCCGCTACAACGTCGGCGTCGATTGTTCGGCCTGACTTGTGATCAATGGTATCCGTCATCTGCTTTTCTCCTGGGCATTAGATTGCCAGCACATAAAACACTAGTCGGTGGATGCTGACTACCGGCCCCACTATCTTTTTTGAATAAGCCACCCCGGCGAGGGTGGCGCATGCATGGAGAAAGCCATGAGCCAGTTCTACCTGCAGGACAGCCGCAGCCATGTCGGCGACGGCATGATGTTCTGGGCGAAGGAAGGTCGCGGTTACGTGACCAACCTGGACCAGGCCGAGCTGTTCACCTTTGAGGAGGCATGCCGACACCGCGACACCGATATCCCTTGGCCGAAGGAGTACATCGATGCCAGGGCGCACTACGGCGTCGACTGCCAGCTGATGGATGACGATCGGCGCATCGCTGGGCTTCAAGCCGGCACCAATGTCTACGTGCACGTGCCAGGCGACTGGAACGGGAACGATGTCTACTGGGTCAGCGAGCAGCGCGGCAAGGTGACCGAGAACCTGCAGCAGGCTCTCAGCATGGGCCTGGAAAACGCCCAGTTCACGTATGCCAACCACGCCGGCCAGGGCACGCGAGTTTTCTGGCCTGCAGCCTACATCGAGGAGATCAGGCGGCGACTGGTGCATCGCCAGAACGTCGACCACAAGCTAGCCCTGCGCGTGGCAGGCATAAAGATGCCCAGGCCGCCCAAGGTCGCCAAGCGCCGCCAGCCGGCGCTCAATTGCCAGGGCTGCGGACGCTTCATCAGCTGGGATGGCCGGTTCCTGAATGACTGCCGCAACTGCGGCGCGAACAACTGCCCCTGACCCTCCGGCGCTGCCCGCCAGCGCCTCAGGAGCCTTCGCTTTTCACCTGGCAAATCCCATTGGCCCGGTTTTTCCCGGTATAGGAGACATCTGGCGAGCCATCAGGGTTGATCGACAGCGAGATGGTCACACCGCTGCCCTTGGCTTCGAAGTAGTTCTCGTTGAACTTCTTCAGCTTGCCTTCCTTGCCATTGATGTAGATCGGGCCACCCTTGTCGGCGTGCACCTCGATGTTTCCTGGGCATGTGGCGTTCACCAGCGGAATACCAGCTTGGGCCGCGCCCGACGCCGCCAGCAAAGCACCTATCAGTAGTCGCTTCATCTCACGCTCCTTAGTGGATTGGCCTAGAGGGAAGCAATAACCCATTTCGGCGCTGCCCGCCAGCGCCTCCCACTTCAATGAATCACGCCACCCGGCGAGGGCGGCGCCTGCAATGGAGATTGCCATGAGCTGCTACAACTGCGACTACGTTCGCCGCCACTACAATGTGCCGGCCGAGATCGGGCGCCGGGTTATCGCCAACGGCGAGCCCGGCGTGATCATCGCCGACCGCGGCCAGTACATCGGCGTCATCCTCGACAGCGACCCGAAGAAGCGGATTCGCAACTACCACCCAACCTGGGAAATGCAGTACGGCGAAATGGCCGAAGAGCTGCCGCTGAAGCAGTTCGAGGTGCTCACCAACAGCATGTATGACTGGGATGACGTGAAGTACATGCTCGGCGATGCGCGCCACTACGTGCACCGCGTATGGGCGGCCACTCGCAGCCAGGCCAAGTACCGGGCCTACCAAGAGTTGGACGAGTGCTTCGAAGACGCCACAGCAATGCTCACCTTCAAAGTCCGCGCGGCCTGATCCTCCGCCGCTGCCGGCGAGTGCGTCAAAGGCTTTTTCAGCGCAAGCTAAATCTTGTCAGCTAGAAGCGAATCAAACGAACTTACAGTGTGTGCATACAGGTCTTTCGCCTCGCTAATAGCTGTCCGCATAAGCGAAACATACTCACGGTTATCACCCGAGTTCAAGCCTGATCGGCAAGCCTCGTAAATATCATCGGGATACTTCAGGTACAAGCTGATAAAGGCATCTGGAGTCCCCTTAATGCGGGCTTCCTCTGACTTATTAAGAAAAGCAACTGCGGAAGTCCATGCCTTCCTATAATTGGAGAATGCTTCAAGCAGCCTGTCCCGCCTTTGAGTTATCTCATCTTTAGCTTCAGCGGGGACTGGCTCTCCATCGAACATAAAATCGCACGCCCTCCCAATCGCTTGGAGATACCCTCGATACAAATGAAGGTCTGTGGCGGCATCTTTGAGCTTGGATATCCGAGAGAATCGCTCTGTATACCTAAATTGTTTCTTCCAAGAAGACAGTGCAGTTGCTGCCACCCCGCACGCTAAAATAGTCGCAATGTAACTAGTAGCTTCTAGCATGTCTTTTATGTTTGGTGCCCCAGAAAAAGCTGGTGCCCACACGACCCCTGTTACAAAAGACCCAACAACCACCGCTATCAATGCAACGATGTCCGCTCTCTTCATCCCTCTCCACGCTCCTAAATAGACGCATTGATAACTCGACCAACGAGCTTACCCTACAGCGCGAGGAATCCCCATGCCCACAGAAAACCAATCCAGCAACACCTACCGGCACACTTTCGCTGCGACCTGCCCTGGCGACGGGGAGGTCATCGTGTACAGCCTGCAGATCCGCAGCCAGACGATGATTCGCGTCGAGCACATCAAGACCGCTACCGCTCTGATCAAACAGGGCTGGCACGAGCAAATCGCTGACCAGCTGGCCGAGCATTTCGGTGGCGACCAAGTAATTAAGGCGGTGCACCAAGGCGTCGAGATCGAAACGGTGAGGTTGAGCGGATGATCCATTACCACGGCACGCCAATAGGTGGCACTCGGCAGGATGCGGCCCGCTTGCTGGCCGGCCGACATGCCCTCGTGCCGTACCCGCGGCAGGACGACATTGGCATCGTCGCAGAGACCTGCCAGTCGTTCGTCTTCGACAACGGCGCTTTCAGCGTTTGGAAGAAAGGTGGCCAGGTCGATGTGAACGGCTACACCCGCTGGGTGGATGACTGGCACCGGCACCCCGGCTTCGACTGGGCGTTGATCCCTGATGTGATCGACGGGGACGAAGACGCCAACGACCGACTGCTCGAGCAATGGCCTGCCCACCTGCCGGGTGTGCCGGTCTGGCACATGCATGAGTCGATCGAGCGGCTGCAGCGCCTGGCGCAGTCATGGCGAACGGTCGCCTTAGGCAGCTCCGGGCAGTGGCGGTCGCCCGGTACCGCGGCGTGGTGGAAACGAATGGCTGCCGCGATGGATGTGATCTGCGATGAACAAGGCCGCCCGCAAT
This sequence comes from Pseudomonas sp. B21-009, assembly GCF_024749345.1. Taxonomy (NCBI): domain Bacteria; kingdom Pseudomonadati; phylum Pseudomonadota; class Gammaproteobacteria; order Pseudomonadales; family Pseudomonadaceae; genus Pseudomonas; species Pseudomonas sp. B21-009. The sequence goes on from NZ_CP087199.1 coordinate 3,049,987, forward strand.
GCCGCCTGCACGGCCTGCGGATGCTTGATCCGGCGATATTCCAGAGCCTACCCCTAGCATCGGCCGATAGCACGAACGCCGCGGTGAATGGCGGCAGCATCAGCCGCTTCGGCATGTACACCCCGCCATCGGCCGGCCAGCGCGCCAGCGTGATCGCCGACCGCATCGAAGCGCACACAAGTTCCCCCGTTTGGCAGCGCGAGAGCCAAACCGAACTGGCCTTGTAATCAAAAGAGATCACCAATGACCACAGCAATCGACCTATTCGCTGGCTTCGGCGGATGGAGCACCGGCGCGCGCGCCGCAGGCGTCCAGGTTCTCTGAGTAGCCAACCATCAGCGGGTGATCGAAGCGCTCCTGCGAGCTGCCTAGGATTACTGGTCGATATTGGGCCGTATCGAGTAAAGGCAGTTGTTGGCGCCATCCGGAATCACCCACTCCTCGCCGACTCGATAGATTGGCCCAACCAGCTCGCCGCTCATTGCGTACAGACCGTTATCGATAATTTGAAAGCGCTGCACTCCCTGGTCATTAAGCACAGTGCCGTCAGGCTGTATCGGGCCAACCGCGGATGCGACAGGCCAATGACCTGCATAGAGCGTGTACCTGTGCGTCTTGAATCCCTCGAACATAACAAATGATCCATGGCCAAAAAATCAACTGTAACTGATACGAGTAGGTATCCCCATGCCCACAGAAAACCTATCCAGCAACACCGAACAGATGGTCAGCGTGCCGCGCGATGAAGTTGAGCGCCTGGTGAAGCTGCTGCAGTACCAAGCCCATACGTGCCCGTCCCCTCACGCCGAGTTCTGGCAGGGCCTGCTTGACGCGCAAGCCGCCCAGCACCAGGGCAAGCCGGCGGTCGTGGTGCCGGAAGGATATTGCCTCATGCCCAGGCAGCTCACAGCCGAAAACGGCGCCAAGGCCCTGTTGCTTGGTGAGTTCAAATTGCAGGTCACACGCGAATGTCCTGAATGCCAGGAGCTCGAAGATCCATTAGAGGGCTGCGAGGTCTGCGATGGAGAAGGTGAGTACGCGCAGCGCCACACCATTCCATGGGATCAGATCAAGTTCATCTACAGCGAGGCGGTCAAGGGTCTCGCTCTCCGGCCGAACGCTCTCCGGTAACGAAAGTCCTGAAAGGAGTACATTTGTACTCCGCTACGCCTTAACCCCTCTCCCCTCTATTGAACAGCCGCGATATGGCGGCAAGGACGAAGTCATGCCTCAACAAAAGCAACAGGCCACACCGAAGGCATGCACCTTCCAGCGCGGCACCTGGGAGTGTCGCGGTGACGGCTATCTGTGGGATGCGGATAGCGATGGCTGGGACCCCAGCGAAGCAGACAATCCCTGCCCATGCTGCAACACGCTCGAATACCTGGAGCGTGCAAAAGAAGAGGCCGAGAGCTGTAGCGCTTGGTCGGATGGGTGTTCCTCAGGCACGGGCGAAGACATCTGGCTCAATTGCTTGAGCTGGGCGGAGGCGGCAAACCCTGAAGGGCTTCCGGCGATCCTCCAGCAGATCGGCCCGGTAGAAGCCCTGGTCAGTGATCCAGGTTCGCCCGACGGCTACTTTGTCCGCACCAACAACGCTGAGGTGCGCCCATGACCCGCCTCGCCCTCTGCCTCCTGCTGCTGGCCACCGCCGCCAGTGCAGAACAGGTAACCCCCAACGTCGAAGTCATCCACGACGACAAGCGCGCTGTCACCTGCTGGGTCTACAGCGGCTACTACTACAAGGGCGGCATCAGTTGCATCCCCGACAGTCAGCTGCAGGCCGGCAACGAGCACCAGCTCTCCCCGCACGAACAAGACACCCCTACCCCTGCAAAGGCGCCAGTGCGCTGGGATGAAGAGAGGTATGAGCTGTGAAGCTGACCGACAAACAGCAGGGTGTTCTCGATGCCCTTCGCGAGGTTTCCCGCGCAAACGTGCTCCGATACCGAAACAAAACGCCGTACCTCTATGAGCAAGACTGCAAAAAGCTTGCGCGCGGCGACCAAGCCTGCGCCTTCGGCCTGGGCGGGTTGAGCTACCAGGTGGGTGCCCACCTCGACCTCTCCGCTGCATCTGTGCTCAGCACGTTCAAAGCCCTTGAGCACAAAGGCCTTGTTCTGCGCGAAGCCAGCTACCCCGAGCATCACCGCCCGCGCTACTGGTGGCCGGTGGGTTTCGCTGCCGAGATGGCTGCCGAACTGCTTCCCGCTGAAGGACTGACACCATGATCCTCCTACCCATCGCCGCCCCGCTCTTCATGGCCTGGTTGATCGGGAGAGAGGGGCGTTTCGGACGCATTGGGTTCTGAGGCGGAGAGAGCTGCAACGAAGGCGCTCCAGGCCTCGAAGCTATCTCGGTGACGTTTGCATGACGCACCCCATATGGGGCCGCTCATTTCATTACTCGAGACCAGCCCCATCGCATACGACGTTTCCGCATCGAGCTGGATCAACAACTTATAGGCCTGTATGCGCTCATCGTCTTTTGTAGATATCACGCGAACTCACTTCTGACGTTCTGGGACAAGGATTGCAGCATTATGCGCTATTAGTTCGACATCACCTCAACCTATCAATTCCCCCTCCCCACCTCTGCCGCCATGCGCGGCGTGGAGACAATCATGACCACCGAAACAGACGGTGACTTCGACAAGGTCACCGAGCAGCGCATGGCCGATCTACTGGGATGCACAAAGCGAACCCTGGAGGGTCGGCGCCTGCGCGGAGTATTCCCCGAAGGCGTCTGGATGAAGCACCAGCGCCGAATCATCTATAGCAAGAAGAGGTATGACGAATGGCTGGAAAGCCAATGGATTTACCCCGAGGGGTCGAAGTCTTCCGCAACTCCCTCCGGATTCGTTTCACATGGGACGGTATCCGTCGATGCGAAACGCTCCCTTACCCCCCGACACAAAAAGGCATCAAGGCTGCATCCCAGCTTCGCGATCAGGTAGTTAGCTTTAACAAGCTTGGCCTTCTGGACCAGGACAAGTACGCCGAGCTTTTCCCGGGTTCGCAAACTGTCGCGGGCAGCAAGCCGACGTTTGGTGAGTACGCCCAGCTCTGGCTCGACAGCCGGGAGATTACGCCCGGCACTTACAACAACTACAAAAGCGCGCTGAACAATTACTGGATGCTCCACTTCGCGATGGTTCGTGTGGACCTGATCACCACCACCCAGGTTCGCAAGGTGGTGAGTTCAATCACCTGGAGATCGCCGGGGGTAAAGCGCAACGCCCTGGTGAAGCTGTCAACAATTCTGCGCTCAGCGGTGATCGACGGATTGATCAGCAGAAACCCTGCAGAGGCTCTGCAACTGCCCAAGCGCACCAAGAAAGAGATCGACCCGTTCACTTTAGAGGAGGCGAACCAGATCACTACCAGGCTCTACGAGCACCCGCACTGGCCAAGCCAGATCTACGCGGCGTTCTTCGAGTTCGTGTTCTTCAGCGGCGTACGCCTGTCGGAGGGCCTGGCGCTGCGCTGGGATGCTGTCGACTTGGAGAAGAAGGTTGCCCATGTGAAGCGCACTGTAGCGCTGGGCGAGGTAGTCGAGCGCACCAAAACCGGCAAAGACCGGTTCGTGCTACTCAACGAGAGGGCCTTGCATGCGCTCGAGTTCGCCAGGGAGTACGCCGAGCGACGCAGGAATGGAAAGGGGCGGGTCACGGAGTCACCGTTCATTTTCCCGCCATCGAAGAACGCAGAGTACGTCCGGCAGACCTCTGATCTGCATCATCAGTGGCGGCCGGTGCTGAAAGAACTGGGGATTCGTTACCGCCCGCCATACAACTGTCGTCACACCTATGCGACAATATGCTTAATGTCTGGCCTCAACCCCGCATTTATCTCCCAACAGCTCGGCCACAGCGTGCAAATGCTGCTGTCGACGTATGCGCGTTGGATTAACTCAAGCTCCGACTGGAGCGAGCTGGAAAAGCTGCAAATTGGTATCAAATCGGTATCAGCCGCAATGCCAGCGACGTAAGCTATTGATAGGTAAGCCCTTTGATCTCCACCGCTAACATCACCATGCAGTTCGGCGCCAAGCCCTTGTTCGAGAACGTCTCGGTCAAGTTCAACAACGGCAACCGCTACGGCCTGATCGGCGCCAACGGCTGCGGCAAGTCGACCTTCATGAAAATCCTCGGCAACGATCTGGAGCCGTCCGCCGGCCAGGTCATGCTCGAGCCGAACGTGCGCCTGGGTAAATTGCGCCAGGATCAGTTCGCCTACGAAGAGTTCACCGTGATCGACACCGTGATCATGGGCCATGAAGAGCTGTGGAAGGTCAAGGCCGAGCGCGATCGCATCTATTCGCTGCCGGAAATGACCGAAGAAGACGGCATGGCCGTCGCCGAGCTGGAAACCGAGTTCGCCGAGATGGACGGCTACACCGCCGAATCCCGCGCCGGTGAGCTGCTGCTGGGCCTGGGTATCCCGCTGGAACAGCATTTCGGCCCGATGACCGAAGTCGCGCCAGGCTGGAAACTGCGTGTATTGCTGGCCCAGGCGCTGTTCTCGGACCCGGAAGTGTTGCTGCTCGACGAGCCAACCAACCACCTGGACATCAACACCATCCGCTGGCTGGAAAACATTCTCACGGCGCGTAACAGCACCATGATCATCATTTCCCACGACCGCCACTTCCTCAACAGCGTCTGCACCCACATGGCCGACCTGGACTACGGCGAACTGCGCCTGTTCCCGGGCAACTACGACGAGTACATGACCGCCGCGACCCAGTCGCGCGAGCAGCTGCTGTCGGACAACGCCAAGAAGAAGGCCCAGATCGCCGAACTGCAGACCTTCGTCAGCCGCTTCTCGGCCAACGCCTCGAAAGCCAAGCAGGCCACCTCGCGCGCCAAGCAGATCGACAAGATCCAGCTGGCCGAGGTCAAGCCATCGAGCCGGGTCAGCCCGTTCATCCGCTTTGAGCAGACCAAAAAGCTGCACCGCCAGGCCGTGACCATCGAGAAGATGTCCAAGGGCTTCGACGGCAAGACCCTGTTCGAAAACTTCAGCTTCACCGTCGAAGCCGGCGAGCGCGTAGCGATCATCGGCCCCAACGGTATCGGCAAGACCACCCTGCTGCGTACCCTGGTCGGTGAACTGAGCCCGGATGCCGGCGCGGTAAAGTGGACCGAAAGCGCGGAACTGGGCTACTACGCCCAGGACCACGCCCACGACTTCGAAGAGGACCTGAGCCTGTTCGACTGGATGGGCCAGTGGACTCAAGGCGAGCAGGTAATCCGTGGCACCCTGGGGCGCATGCTGTTCTCCAACGACGAGATCCTCAAGTCGGTCAAGGTGATCTCCGGTGGTGAGCAAGGCCGCATGCTGTTCGGCAAGCTGATCCTGCAAAAGCCCAACGTACTGGTGATGGACGAACCGACCAACCACCTGGACATGGAATCGATCGAGGCGCTCAACCTGGCGCTGGAGAACTACCCGGGCACGCTGATCTTCGTCAGCCACGACCGTGAGTTCGTATCGTCGCTGGCCACCCGCATCATCGAGCTGAGCCCGAGCGGTGTGGTGGACTTCAGCGGCACCTACGATGACTACCTGCGCAGCCAAGGTGTGGTGATCTGATCCAGATCTGATCGCGGGGCAAGCCCGCTCCTATAATCCTGTAGGAGCGGGCTTGCCCCGCGATGCTGGAAAATCCGTTAGCCTGCTTCCTTTTCTCTTCGCACCCGGCGATCATGGGCCCTCTCCCACCGCCCGCCAGCGAACGAGCTCATGTCCGCGCAAGCACCCGCCCCCGTCGATACCGGGTCGATCACCCGGCAAATCCTTTCGATTGTCTTTTATACCTTTATCGCCTTCCTCTGCATCGGTTTGCCGATCGCGGTGCTGCCCAGCTATGTGCATGACCAGTTAGGCTTCAGTGCGGTGATCGCCGGTATCACCATCGGCCTGCAATACCTGGCCACCCTGCTCAGCCGGCCGCTGGCCGGACGCGCGGCAGACAGCCTGGGTACCAAGCGGGCAATCATTTACGGCCTGATCGGTATTGCCGCCAGCGGTGTGCTGACCTTTGCTTCAGCACTGACAGTCGATGTGCCGTTGCTGAGCCTGCTGGCGCTGCTGGGCGGGCGCGTGCTGCTGGGCATCGCCCAGGGTCTGATCGGCGTCGGCACCTTGAGCTGGGGCATCGGTGCGGTGGGCGCCGAGCACACCGCGCGGGTGATTTCCTGGAACGGCATTGCCTCCTACGGGGCCATCGCCATCGGTGCGCCGCTGGGCGTGGCACTGGTCGACCGAGTCAATTTCGCCACCCTTGGCCTGGCCTTGAGCGTCCTGGCAGTGCTGGCCCTGCTGGTAATCCGCAACAAACCGTCGACGCCGGTGGTACGTGGCGAGCGCCTGCCGTTCTGGGCCGCATTCGGCCGGGTTGCGCCGTGCGGGGTCAGCCTGACTCTGGCGTCGATCGGCTACGGCACCCTGACCACTTTCGTCACCCTGTTCTACCTCGAGCAGGGCTGGAGCGGCGCAGCCTGGTGCCTCAGCGCATTCGGCGTGTGTTTCATCCTTTCACGGCTATTGTTCGTCAACGCAGTCAACCGCTTTGGCGGCTACCCGGTGGCGATGGCCTGCATGGCCACCGAAGCCCTGGGCCTGGCCTTATTGTGGCTGGCACCGAGCCCGCTGCTGGCATTGATTGGCGCAGGCTTTGCCGGTTTCGGCCTGTCGCTGGTGTATCCGGCGTTGGGTGTCGAGGCGATCAAACAGGTGCCCAGTTCCAGCCGCGGTGCAGGCCTGGGCGCCTATGCGGTGTTCTTCGACCTGGCCCTGGCGATTGCCGGGCCAATGATGGGTGCGGTGGCTCTGCACCTGGGCTATGCCTGGATTTTTTGCCTGGCTGCTTTGCTTTCGCTGCTTGGCGTCGGCCTCACCCTCCTGCTGTCACGGCGTGCCGGCAACTACTGATCGGCCATGTGCAGGCCGCCCTGATGGCGGTCAGCCAGGGTGTGGTTGAAAAACCGCGCAGCCTCAGCCTGCAACGTCAGGTGAATATCCTCACGGTCGACGCCGTCCGGGTCGTTGCACAAGGCGGCCATTTTCTGGCGCTGCTCGTCGTCGCACGGCGCCATGAACACGAAGTGCCCGGCACCGGCCAGCAGCTTGTAGTTGGGCGTGACCGGCAGCTTGCGCGCCAGGGCCTGGGCATTCTTGTCGATGGCCAGCAACTGGTCCTTGTCGCCGCTGTAGATCAACGCCGGGACCTTGACCTCGGCCAACGCGTGACGGCCGAACATCAGGCTCAGCGGCGCCATCAACATCAGCGCCTTGACCCGCGGATCGGGCGCGGCACGCAGGTCGGCGCGGTCGGCGATCAGCACACCCTTGGTTTTGCAGGCATCGGCATCCAGCGGCCGCTCCTGGCAGTAGCGCTGCAAACGCTCCAGGTCCGGTTGCGCCCCGGACAGGATCAAGGCGGTCTCACCGCCAGCCGAATAGCCGATCACGCCCACCTGCGGGCCATTGATGTACGGGGCCAGAAAGCTATCGCCGAGGCTGGCGGTGATCGCTGCGCTGATCTGCAACGGCCGCCCGTAAAGATTGCTCAGGGTGCCCAGGCGGCTGTGGTCGCGGGCATTATCGCCCGGGTGGGTCACGGCGACGACGATAAAGCCGCGCCGCGCCAGGGCGGTGGCCAGATCGTGCAAGGCCAGCGGCGTGCCGGTATTGCCGTGGGACAGCATCAACAGCGGATAACGGCCGATAACCATCGGCGCACCTTCCCAAGCCTGGACCCGGTAGCCGTCGATGCGGCTGCTGCGCTCAGGTGCAGTGGAGGGATAGAACGCCAGGGCCTGCACCGGCTGCGCATCGAGCGGGTCGGCGAAACTGAGGCGATGCACGCCGACACTCCAGTGCGCAGCCGGCTCGGCCTGCACCATCAGCGGGCTGCCCAACAGGACTAACAGGAGTAATGCGCCAAGACGCCGCATCGTTTCGCACCCTAAGCAACGCTATCGATCAATGCTGATAGTGCGCAGCATAGAACGGGCCAGCCCGGCGCAGATGAAACCTCAATGAAAAAACCGACTGCAGGCGCTGCCGGCAGTCGGTTTGATTACTGGCCCAGCGATCAGGCGGCGACGAACAGGTCGGTGCTGATCTGCACTTGCGCGGCGTTCAGGGCCTTGGCCCGGTGCTCATCGCCATAGGCCAGGCCGTGGGCACGGACGATTTCCAGGTCGGTGATGCCGATGAAACCAAGGAACACCTTGAGGAACTCTTCATGGCCGACCGCGGTAGGCTGGCCGGCGTGCAGGCCGCCTGCGGTCGATACCAGGATCACCTTCTTGTTGCCGCACAGGCCTTCAGGGCCGGCTTCGGTGTAGCGGAAGGTCTTGCCGGCCACTGCGACGCGGTCAATCCAGGCCTTGAGCTGGGTCGGCACGGTGAAGTTGTACATCGGCGCGGCCAGTACCACGGCGTCGGCGTCGAGAAACTCCTGCAGGGTTTCGGCGCTGAGTTTGGCTTCATGCTGCTGGGCGGCGTCGCGCAGTTCTTCCGGGGTGCCGGCGGCGACCAGGGTTGCGGCCGAGAAGTGGCTGATGGCGTCGCCGGCCAGGTCACGGTAAGTCACTTGCAGCGACGGCTCGGCGGTTTTCCAGGCTTCAACCACGCTGCGGCTCAGCTGACGGGAGGCGGAATTATCGCCCAGGATGCTCGAATCGATGTGCAACAGTTTCATGGGACTCTCCTGAATGAAGACCGCGAGTGGGCGATCACGATGGGGAGAATCCTACTTGGGTGGCGAATAGCTGATAAGTCAGTAAAAATGCGTTAGTTTGTCCTACTGGCAGGACAATGGTGACGCACATGCAAGACCTCAATGATCTGTTCTATTTCGCCCGGGTGGTCGAAGCTGGTGGTTTTGCCGCCGCTGGCCGTGTGCTCGGGATTCCCAAATCACGCCTGTCGCGGCGTATCGCCGAACTCGAAGAGCGCCTGGGCACACGCCTGCTGCAACGCACCACACGCCAGTTGAAGCTGACGGCCGTGGGTGAACGTTATTTGCGCCACTGCCAGGCCATGCTGCTGGAGGCGGAAATGGCCAACGAAGCGGTGGCGAGCATGACCAGCGAACCGCGCGGGCGCTTGCGGGTGTCGTGCCCGGTGGGCCTGGCCCATGAATTTTTACCGAACGTGATCAGCCGCTTCCTGCAGCAATACCCGCAGGTGCAACTGGACATGATCCTCCTCAACCGTCGCGTCGACCTGATCACCGAAGGTGTCGACGTTGCCCTGCGAGTGCGCGACCTGGGCGATGAAGACCCGGCGCTGGTCACCCGGCGCCTGCGTCAGGCGCAGATGCTGCTGGTGGCCGCCCCGCAGTTTGCCGCCGCGCAGGCGCTCGACCACCCGCAAGACCTGGCCAGCCTGCCGGTACTCGGTGCGGTGGATGCCGACCGCCTGGTGCATCTGCGCCTGCTCGATGGCCAGGGCCACAAGCACGAACTGGCCCTGGAGGCACGCCTGGCGATCGACGACTTTGTCGTGCGCAAAGCCGCCGCTGTCGCCGGCCTTGGCTTTACCACGCTGCCGATCATGCACTGCGAAGAAGAACTCGAACGTGGCGAGCTGGTGCGCCTGCTGCCAGACTGGTCGCTGCCCGGCGGTTATCTGCAGGCGGTCTACCCCCATCGGCGCGGGCTGCTGCCGGCGGTGCGGGTATGGATCGATCACCTGGTCGCGGAATTTGCCCAATGCGGGGAGCGTTATGTCTGACAAGAAAACCAGCGAAGAGCAGGTCGCAGCGTTCTGCCTGCGCCTGCCGGGTGCGCGCGAAGACTACAAATGGGGCGGTATCCGGGTGTTCTCGGTGGCCGGCAACAAGATGTTTGCCGTGCTTGACCTGGGCGGCGCCGGGTTGTCGTTCAAGGTCGATAGCGAGCTGTTTCTCGGCTACGTCGACCGCCCCGGCGTGCGCCCGGCGCCTTACCTTGCGCGGGCGCACTGGGTCAGCATGGCACCGCCCTACCCCATGGGCCGCGCCGAGCTGACCGAACTGCTGCAACGCTCCCATCAACTGGTGGTCCGGCGCCTGCCCAAGCGCCTGCAGCCAGGCTTGCTTATCTGAGGATTGGCCCCAGGGCAGCGCCAAGCCAGCGGCCGCCGAGCAGCAGGTGGTCGATCCAGAACAACTGATGCACGCCGACAATGGCCCAGAAACTGAGCTGAAACGACAGTTTGCGGGTCTTGTGCCGAAAGCGTTGCTGGGCCAGCAAGGCGCCCGGCCAGCCGCCGCACAGCTCACTGGCGTGAAGGACTTTCTCTGGCGTGCGCCAGGCCTGGTTGCGGGCCTGCTGCTTGTCGCGCCAATACAGCACGAAACTCACCAGGCTGGCCAACGGGTAGGCCACGGCCGGTAGCCAGGATTGCCCACTCAAAAGCATCTGCAAAGCGCCGCCCACCGGCAGCAGGCACAAGCCGACAAAGGCCAGCAACTTGCTGCGGGGGTTTTGCAGGGCGCCACTGGCAGGGGCTGCGCGGCGCGGCTGGCTTGGGCTACGGCTCATCTCAACCGTGCGCCGTGGTCCAGTCGACCCAGCCGAACAGCCAGGTGCCGAGGATGATCAAACCGAACACGATACGGTACCAGGCAAAGGCCGCGTAACTGTGGTTGGCGATGAACTTGAGCAAGCCGCGTACCGCGATCATGGCGAAGATGAACGAGACCACAAAGCCGATGGCAAATACCGGGAAGTCGTCTGGCTGGAACAGATCGCGGTACTTGTAGCCCGAATACACCGCCGCACCGACCATGGTCGGCATGGCCAGGAAGAACGAGAACTCGGTGGCTGCTTTGCGCGACAGGCCGAACAGCAGGCCGCCAATGATGGTCGAGCCGGAGCGCGAAGTACCCGGGATCATCGCCAGGCACTGAGCGCAACCAATCTTCAGGGCGTCGGACCAGCGCATGTCGTCGACCTGGTCAACGCGGATCACATGCTCGCGGCGCTCGGCCCAGAGCATGATCACGCCACCAACCACCAGGGCGGCGGCCACGGTGATGGGGTTGAACAGGTACTCATGGATCAGGTCGGCAAACAGCACCCCCAGCACCACCGCCGGCATGAAGGCGATTAGCAGGTTGACCGTAAAGCGCTGGGCCTCACGCTGACGCGGCAGCCCCACCACCACCTCGAAGATCTTGCGGCGAAATTCCCAGACCACCGCCAGGATCGCGCCCAGCTGGATGATGATGTTGAAGGCCATGGCCCGCTCACCACCGAAATTGATCAGGTCGGCCACGACAATCTGGTGGCCGGTACTGGAGATCGGCAAGAACTCCGTCAAGCCTTCGACAATACCTAGAATGACAGCCTGCAGGCCGGTCCAAAGATCCATGCTTCCCCCGTGGGGCAATGCCTGTGGCATGCCCCTTTATAGTCTTTTAGTTGCCAATGGCTGTTCAGCGCCTGGCCGTTTTACAGCGACAGTTGGTCGCAAAGCCAGCAGAAAAGTTCACGCGGCCTTCAGGTTTATCCCGTCGAGGCCGAAATCCTATCAGACCTCTCGGATAAACGCTGCTGGGACGACGCAACAGACCTCAACGAATCAAGCACTTAGTCCTTGGTCGAGTAGGTGGCGGGAGGCAAAGCATGCTTGGATGTGGGCAACAATAAAAAAGAACTCGAGGTAAGCATTCCATGAAGACTCTTCGCAGTATGTCGATCAGCCGGCGTTTGTGGCTGATCCTGGTAGTGGCAGTGGTGATGCTGGTAACCCTCGGTTTGCTGATGCTGCGCCAGATTCATGGCGACCTGTACCAGGCCAAAGCGGAAAAAACCCGCCATGTGGTAGAAACCGCCGCTGGCGTGCTGGCGTATTACCAAGGGCTGGAAGCAGCCGGCACATTGAGCCGCGACGCGGCCCAGCAACAGGCCCTGAGCGCGGTGCGCGGCCTGCGTTACGATCAGAATGACTATTTCTGGATCAACGACCTGGGGCCGAAGATGATCATGCATCCGACCAACCCCAAGCTCGACGGCCAGGACCTTTCGGCAATCCGCGACCCGGACGGCTTTGCCCTGTTCAACGAAATGGCCGCCCTGGCCAAGGCCAAGGGCGCCGGCAGCATCGACTACCGCTGGCCCAAGCCCGGCGCCAGCGAGCCGGTGAAAAAGACCTCCTACGTGCAGCTGTTCAAGCCCTGGGGCTGGGTGATCGGTTCGGGCGTTTACATCGATGACATGCAGGACGAGTTTTTGCGCCAGTTGCGCGATGCCTCGATCCTCGGCCTGGGCATCGCCCTGGTCATGACCCTGCTGGTGGTGCTGATTGCCCGCAGTATCGCCCGGCCGCTGCAGGAAGCGGTCGATGCCATGGCCACCATTGCCAGTGGCGAGAGCGACCTGACCCGGCGCCTGGATACCCACGGCAACGATGAAGTCACCCAGCTGGGCATCCACTTCAACAGCTTTACCGGCAAGTTGCAGGGCGTGATCAGCCAGTTGCAGGGCGCGGTGCATGCCCTGGCGCAATCGGCCAGCGATGTCGGCAACAACGCCGGCCAGGCCCAGCAGCGCAGCGAGCAGCAATCCCAGCAAATGGAGCAGGTGGCCACGGCCATCAACGAAGTGACCTACGCCGTGCAGGATGTGGCGAAGAATGCCGAACAGGCGTCCAGCGAAATGCATGACGCCCAGTTGCGCGCCGAACAGGGGCAACACAGCATCCACGGCAGCCTGCAGCGCATCGACCAACTATCGACGACCATCGATGAAGCGGTGCAGGTGATCCGCGCCCTGGCCGGTCAGAGCACGCGCATCGGCAGCGTACTGGAAGTGATCCGCTCGATTGCCGAACAGACCAACCTGCTGGCCTTGAACGCCGCGATCGAAGCGGCGCGGGCCGGTGAACAGGGCCGCGGCTTTGCCGTGGTGGCCGACGAAGTGCGCCTGCTGGCCCAGCGCACCCAGCAGTCCACCGCCGAAATCCAGAGCATGATCGAACACCTGCAAGGCCAGTCCGAGGCGGCGGTCAAGGCCATCGACGCCAGCAGCGAAGCCTCGCGCCAGACCGTCGAACAAGCCAGCGAAGCCGGGGTCAGCCTGGACGCCATCAGCCAGGCGCTGCACAACCTGACCGCGCTCAATGCCTCGATTGCCAGCGCTACCCTGCAGCAGTCCCATGTGGTCGAGGAGATCAACCGTAACGTTACCGAGACGGCCGACCTGTCGCGTCAGACGGCAACGGCCGCACAGCAGTCGAGCAGTGCCGGCGTGGCCTTGAACCGCCTGAGCGAGCAGTTGGATCGAACCCTCAGTCAGTTCCGGGTCTGACGGTTGGGCCCCGGGGAGCGTACCTGCGGCTACTTCGCCAGCGCACTAGTGGCGCTTGGCGTGCCACAAGGTACAATCCCCGCCCTACCCTCGAATCCTCCAAGGAACGCCGATGTCCGGCCTCGAACTGTTCGCCGCCGTGCTCGGCGTTATCGCCGTGTGGCTCACGACCAAACAGAACCCCTGGTGCTGGCCGATCGGCCTGGTGATGGTGTTGCTGTACACCTGGGTTTTCTATGACGTGAAGCTGTATTCGGACATGCTCCTGCAACTGGTGTATGCCGTGCTGCAACTTTATGGCTGGTGGCAATGGACGCGGCCGGGCAGCACGCGCGAAGCTCGCCAGGTCAGCCTGTTGCCGGCGCATTCGGTTGCCTTTGGCCTGGGCATTGGCTTGCTCGGCAGCCTCGGCCTGGGCGCGGCCATGGCCACCTGGACAGACGCCGCCCACCCCTGGCTGGACGCCGCGCTGACCAGTTTCAGCCTGGTGGCGCAATGGTGGATGGCGCAAAAGCGCCTGCAATGCTGGCCGCTGTGGGTGGTGCTTGATGTTATTTTCGTCGGTCTGTTCCTGTCCAAGGCCATGTACCTGACCGCCGCGCTCTATGCCCTGTTCACCTTGATCGCGGTACAGGGCTGGCGCGACTGGCGACGCGATCCAGCGTTGACCTACGCATGAAGGTAGTGGTACTCACCGGCCCTGAATCCAGCGGTAAAAGCTGGCTCAGCGCCGAAATCCAGGCGCACTTCGGTGGCGAACGGGTGGGCGAGTACGTGCGCCACTTCATTGACGAGCAGGCGCGTGACACCTGCTATGCCGACATCCCGGCCATTGCCCGCGGGCAGTTGGCCTGGGAAGACGCCGCACGAGCGCGGCAACCGGCGCTGCTGATCCTCGACACCCACCTGCTGAGCAACATGCTCTGGAGCCGCACGCTGTTCGGCGATTGCCCGGCGTGGCTGGAACAGGCGCTGCTGGCCCGTCACTACGACCTGCACTTGCTGCTCAGCCCCGAGGCCGTTGCCTGGCACGACGATGGCCAGCGTTGCCAGCCGCTGCTGGCCGAACGTATGGCGTTTTTCAATGCCACGGGCGAGTGGCTGGCGCAGCACCAGCAAGCGTTCCAGGTCGTGCAAGGCGACTGGGCGCAGCGTCGGCGCGCAGCCTTTGCCGCAGTTGCGCAGTTGCTCAAGACCTGAGCAGCTGCGCGCTGCACAGTGTCCATTCCTGAAACACTTTCACCTGCGCAAAGCCGCGAGCTAAAGCGGCCAGGCCGTGGCCGGGTAAAAGTGTTAAGCCGCTGAAACAATCCCCGGGCATGCCTGTTGCCGGGCCGTGGCGCCCGCAGTATCAGGCGCTGAACAGCGCCGGTGTCTCAGCGGCGTTACAACATTTTTTTGACCCTGGCCAAGCATAAAACCAAGCCATTGTTTTCGCTTGATAAATAAAAACCGGCACACCTTCTGCTCTCTTCTTCGCAACGCTGAACAGGGCCAGCGCACCATAAGAAGGAATTGCCATCGTGGGAAAGATTGATAAAGGCATCTACCGCCTCCTGCTGCTTGCCTGTGCAGTGAGTTCAAGCCTGAGCTTGAGCCTGCCGGCCCAGGCCGAAAACGGCATCGTCGTCATCACCCGCGATGTGCAGCCGCGCAACGCCATGCGCCCACCGCTGGCGCCCGACCCTTATCCGACCACGGTCAACACCAACCCGTCGGCGCAGATCCTCAAGCAAACCAACGAGCTGAGCGACGGCGATTTTGCCTCGATCACCAGCGGCTCGGGAATCGGCGCCATGGTCACCCAGCAGACCAATAACCTGGGCAGCAACATCAATAACCAGACGCAACTGCCGAACCTGGCCGGTGGACGTTCCGGCAACTCCGGCAACGGCATCTCCAACATGGTCAATTCCAGCGTGCAGAAAGGCCTCGCGCCCCTGCAGATCCTCACCGGAGGCAAGTGAGATGAAGCACTCGTTGCTGATTCTGGCCATGTTCTGCAGTGTACCGGCCTTCGCCCAGCCCCCCGTCGTCAATAACGCCAACATCGACAATTCCGGTGCCCAGTACCAGGGCAACCTCACGGTCAACCAGGCTGCCGGCGATCAGCAGCAACAGGCCAACGCCCGGGCCATCGCGGTGGGCCATGGCGCCAGCGCCAGTACCCAGATCCGCCAGCGCCTGCGCACAACGGTAGACCCGAGCATCGATGCCCAGTCGAACATCCAGGGCAACTCTTTCAGCCACGGCAGCGGCGCCCTGGGCGTCAACCAGAGTGCCGGGGCCAGCAACCAGCAAGCCAACGCCATGCGGATCAGCATTAGTTCCGGTCCGCAAAGTATCGACGACAGCGTCCTCATGCAACAGAACGTGGCGCTGCTCAACAGCTCCGACTCAGCTGACTCCGCACCCGGCTTTCGCCAGGTCACTACCAGTGACCAGGCCTTCACCGGTAGCCGTGGGGTGATTCAGCTGAATCAGAGTGCCGGGGTGGGAAACCGAACGGCCAACACCCTGAGCATCCGGGTCGCGGACTGACCCAAATAGTTAGGAACAACACTTAACCTAAAATAAAGTACGGAGAATCACCATGAAACCTTCGATGGCACTCAAGCCTCTGGTTTTCGCAATTGCTGCGGTCATGGCTGTTGCTGTACAAGCTGGGCAGAACGAACCACGTGGCCATGGCCATAACGGTCATCACAACAATGGCCACCACACCCCTCCTCCTCCCACCAAAATCTCGATCAACGCGACCGCCAACGCGTGGGACAAGCAAAGCAGCACCAACAACCGCATCCGCAATGAAGGCACTGTGAACGAAGCCGAAATGAGCAGCTCGGCCACCGGCACCAGCGGTAACGTCGGCGTCAACGTGGCTGCCGGTGCCGGCAACCAGCAAGACAACGCCGCCGCCATCGCCAACGCCGCCACCGACAACTCGGAAATCGACAACACCTTCGTGTTCGGCAACGCAACGGCGACCGCCAAGGTCTCGCAATACAGCAACAACAACCGGGTCGACAACTACGGCAGCACCAACTCGGCGGTCATGGGCGGTTCGGGCAACAACGGCAGCGGCAACATGGGCATCAACATTGCCGGTGGCGACCTGAACCAACAGAAAAACACCATGGCAATTGCCAATACCAACGCTGCACTGGGTAACGCAACCGCCACCGCCTCTGCCGATCAAAGCGGCCCTGGCCTGACCGTCAACAACAACGCTGACCGTACCTATCGTGTCGATACCCTGACGGTGACCAAAACCGCCAGTGGTAGCGCCAATTACGATAAGTCCATGGAAGCCAGCGGCAGCAAGAGCAACTCTTCGAGCTTCGAGCTCGCCGGCGCCAACAGCTTCAATGCCAGCGGCTCGCACAACTCCGAAGCTAGCGGTTCTAAAAACCATGAAGCCAGCGGCTCGAGCAGTGCTTCTCTGACCGCTTCGCTGGATGCATCGGTTGAAGCCAGCAGAAACTCGTCCTATGACTATGGCCGTCATCACAGCGGCAGCAGCTCGCAGTCGGCCGATGCTTCGCTGACTGCCTCGCTGGATGTTGATATCGACAAGTCGTGGAACAAAGAGTCCAGCTCTTCGTACGATAAGTCCAAGAGCTCTTCGTTCGAAAAAGCCTTCGATTCTTCGTTCGAAAAATCGGGCAGCAAATCCTCCGAGTCTGAGTACAACAAAGCGAAAAGCTACAGTGAAAGCAGCTCTTATGATTTGAGCAATACTTTCTCTTATCAAGTGCTGACTCCAACCGGCTGGGCCAACCCTGTAACCAACACTGCAACCCTGAGCGGTTCGGTGAACGGCGGCAGCGGCAACCTGGGCGTCAACGTAGCAGCCGGTGTGGGCAACCAGCAAAGCAACTCGCTGGCCATCTCCAACACCTCGATGTAAATGCTGTGATCTGGAGGCCCCCTTCGGGGGGCCTTTTTCAACACCATCAGGGGGGCGTCGGACATGCGCGTTATCGCCTTGGCATTTTTGCTCTGCCTGAGCAGCATCAGCGAAGCGGCGCAATTGCCGCTTTCGGTATTACCGGGTGGTGCGGTGGTGTTCAAGCCCATCCAGAGCGTGCGTGAACGCAAATTCGCCGACCTGGTGCAACAGAAAACCGATTTCAGCTGTGGCGCCGCGGCATTGGCGACCATCTTGCGCCAGGCCTACTGGCTGGACGTCAGCGAAGAACAGATCATCGAAGGCATGCTCGCCCACTCCGACCATGATGTGGTGCGGGTCCAGGGCTTTTCCATGCTCGACATGAAGCGCTACGTCGAAAGCCTCGGGATGCGCGCCCGCGGTTACCGGGTACAACTGGACGCCTTGCAGAGCGTGCGCATTCCGGTGGTGGTGCTGATGGACGTGCGCGGCTACAAGCACTTCGTGGTCATGCAGAAAGTCCACAACGGCTGGGTGTACATCGGCGACCCGGTGCTCGGCCATAAACGCTACAAGATCGAAGACTTCGTCAAAGGCTGGAACGGCATTCTCTTCGCCGTCATCGGCCGGGGCTACGACAAGGCCAACGCCTTGCTCGACCCACCACTGCCGCTCACGGCCAAGAACCGCATCAATACCTTCACCCCGGTGCAAGACGCTGAGTTGATGGATTTCGGCTTCATCCAAAGCGACTTCTTCTAATGACAAGGGAGCATGAGGCTCCGGGAGCATCCCATGAAGACTTCTATCTGGCTCGCCGTGCTTTGCCTGGCCGCCAGCCTGCCAACCCAGGCCCAGACGCTCAAGCCCATTGAACTGAAGGATCAGGAACTGGCCAACCTGCGCGGCCGCTTTGTTATGCCCGGGCGGATCATCAGCTTTGGCATTGTCATGAGCAGCACCTGGCAAAACGCCAATGGCGAAGTGATTGGCGCCAGGTCTTCGATGCAAATCCAGCAAACGACGATCAAGCCGCAGTTCTACGTGTCGATGATCGACGAAAAAGGCAGCGGCGCGGCGCGCTCGCAGAGTGTCGGCAGCGGTAGCGTCACCGGTGGCAGTGGCCTCAACAGCACCGAGGGCGTGACCCAGGTGGTGCGCGCCGCCGGCGACAACAACAGCGCCTACAACAACGTCGATATCAACGTCACCAAGGCCAACCAGGCGCCCGCAGCAGCCACGCAGCCACAGGGCGAGGCCCTGGCCGCAGGTTCCACCCTGGTCGGCGCCAACGGCGCGGGTTCGCTGAGTGTGTCCTCAACCGGCAGCGGCGTGCAATTCAACATCATCGCCAACAACAACCAGGGCAGCACCGTGCAGCGCCTGGCCCAGGGTGGGCTGATGCAGAACACCACCTTGCTCGGCGCTGGCAACAAGGTCAGCAACCTCACCTCCCTGAACGTCGTGCTGCGTGACAACGTGCCGAGCGCCGGGGCGCTGAACGGTAACCTGGACCAGCTCAAAGGCCTTCGCACTCTCGGTTTCTGATCTACGCTCTGTCTCATCACTTGTAGTCAGAAGGGACGGCTAACCCATGCACCGATCGTTAACCTTCAGAGCTATTGTCTGTTTGAGTAGCCTGACCCCGGCCACATTGCTCTACGCAGCAGCCGACCCCCAGGTCGAAGCACTAAAACAAGAACTCATGGAGTTGAAACAACGCTACGAAGCCCAGCAGAACGCGTTGATGGTCCTTGAACAGCGCGTTCGCCAGGTCGAAACAGCACCGGCAGCACCCGCGCCCAGACGCCTGACCAAATCCCCCGCCGAAACCGTCAAGGGCGGCCAGACCGTGGCCACCGGTGCGCCGGGAACCACCGGCAGCTCCTATGGGCAGTCGCTCAAAGACGACTCGGAACCGGCGCAAAGCGTTTCCAACCTGTATGACGAAGCCAGCGGCTTTTTTGGTGGCGGCAGGTTCAGCGTCGAAACCGGCCTGACCTACACCCACTACGACACCCGCGCCCTGGTCCTCAACGGTTTTCTGGCGCTGGACTCGATCTTCCTCGGCAACATCAACCTCGACCGTATCAAGGCCGACAACTGGACCCTGGACCTGACCGCCCGCTACAACCTCGATCAGCGTTGGCAGTTCGATATCAACGTCCCGGTGATCTACCGTGAATCCACCTATTCCTCCGGCGGTGCCGGCGGTGCCGGCCCGGTTACTTCCGATGCGACCGTCAGGCGCGATCCAACCATTGGCGATGTCAACGTCGGCATTGCCTACAAGTTCCTCGATGAGTCGGAAAACTGGCCCGACGCGGTCGCCACCCTGCGGGTCAAGGCCCCCACCGGCAAAGACCCCTACGGCATCAAGCTGGTCAACGACCCGACCAACGACAACCTCTCGGTGCCTGAGAGCTTGCCCACCGGCAACGGCGTCTGGGCGATTACACCGGGTATCTCGCTGGTCAAGACCTTCGACCCGGCGGTGCTGTTCGGCAGCCTGTCGTATACCTACAACATGCAGGACTCGTTCAGCGACATCAGCCCGACGATCAACACCAAGGTCGCAGGTGACGTGAAACTGGGCGACTCCTGGCAGATTGGCGCCGGTATCGCCTTTGCCCTTAACGAGAAGATGAGTATGTCGTTCTCGTTCACTGACCAGTTTGCCAGCAAGAGCAAGATCAAACCCGATGGCGGTGACTGGCAATCGGTGCCCAGCAGCGACTACAACGCGGCCAACTTCAACATCGGCATGACCCTGGCCGCCACCGACAACCTGACCATCGTCCCCAACCTGTCTATTGGCCTGACCGACGACTCGCCGGATTTCTCCTTCAGTCTGAAATTCCCTTACTACTTCTAAGGTTCACAGCCATGAAAAAGCCCGCTTCGGCGGGCTTTTTCATGCGCATTGGTCACGACTCAACGAATCTGATGCTTGTGCAGCAGCCGGTAAAAGGTCGGCCGGGAAACCCCCAGCACCTTGGCGGCGATGCTCAGGTTGTCGCTGTGGCGGTTGAGCACGTCGCACAAGGCCTGGCGCTCGGCCCGGTGCTTGTAGTCTTCAAGGGTGCCCATGCTCGGGGCGAACTCGTGCTGGCCCAGCAAGCCCAGATCCTGTGCCTCGATCTGCCGGCCTTCGGCCAGAACCAGGCCGCGGCGCACGCGGTTGGCCAGCTCACGGACGTTGCCGGGCCAGTCGTGCTTGCCCATGGCCACCAGGGCGTCTTCGCTGAAGGAGCGGGGCCGGCGGCCGGTTTCCAGGCTGTAGAAGTGCGAGAAATGACTGGCCAGCATCGACAGGTCACCATGGCGGTCGCGCAGCGGCGCGGTGACCACCTGCAGGACATTCAGGCGGTAATACAGGTCTTCGCGAAAGCGCCCGCTGTCGATGGCTTTTTCCAAGTCGACGTGGGTCGCTGCCAGTACCCGCACATCGACGGCTATCGGCTGGCTGCCGCCGACCCGCTCGATGTGTTTTTCCTGCAAAAAGCGCAGCAGATTGGCCTGCAGCTCCAGCGGCAAGTCGCCAATTTCATCGAGAAACAGCGTGCCACCGTGGGCGGCTTCGATACGGCCGATCTTGCGTTGATGGGCACCGGTGAAGGCGCCTTTCTCGTGGCCGAACAGCTCGGACTGGATCAGGTGCTCGGGGATGGCGCCGCAGTTGATCGGCACGAAGGGTTTGTCACGGCGCTGAGACTGACGATGCAAGGTGCGCGCCACCAGCTCCTTGCCGGTGCCGCTCTCGCCGCGAATCAGCACCGGCGACTCGGTGGGCGCCAGCTTGCTCAGCAGCTTGCGCAGTTCGCGAATCGGCCGGCTGTCACCGAGCAGTTCGTGCTCCGGTTCATCGACATGCACATAGCCCTTGCCGCGCAGGCGCGCCATGCCGAACGCGCGGCCAAGGGTGACCTGTACCCGCGAGACATCAAAGGGCAAGGTATGAAAGTCAAAAAACCATTCGCAGACAAAATCGCCGACATTCTGCGCCCGCAGCTCCTGCGGACTGAGTACGGCGATCCATTCGGTATTGCTGCGGCTGATCAAATCCTTGACCGCATCCGGGTGCTGCAGGTGCGAAGCCTGCAAACGCAGCAGCCCGACGTCGCAGGGATGTTCCAGGGCCGAGTTCAAGGTGCAGCTGTGTACATCCCAGCCCACACTGCGCAAGCCAGGCAATAGACGATGGCAGTCATCGCAAGGATCGACGATCAGCAGGCGGCGGTTGGATGCAGGCTCTAGCATGACCTATTCCTTGGCGCCAATAGTTGGAATTTTAAATAGAAACAGTGTGTTGGCAGGCCCGTTTTAACAGTAGCAACGATGCGTCAATCGCCCACTACCGTCTGTCTGCTGGAAGGGAGTATTTGTCGAGCAATTGCGGTCAAAGGCGGCGCCGCAACGAGCTGGATACCGGGTCGGTATCCCTGCGGCAACCTTGAAATTTTGCTGACGCTAGAACGCCTGGATCCTCAGTATTCAGCGTACCAGCTGGCGGCGTTCGGGCAAGCCCGGGTCGAGCTGGCCGGTGGCGGGTTGACCGGCACTCGGGCAACTGCTGGCCACTACGCATCGCTGGGCCGACGGGGAATAGAAGCTGCCTGCCGGGCAACTGTAGGCATAGCGATACCATTGCCCCCCTGTAAGCAAACATCTGAAATAGCGCGTACAGTCGCTGGGGTCTGGATGGTAACCCGCCCCGACCGCCGCGCAGCTCACCTGAACCTCTTCGTTGCTGACGCCCCCGGATGAGCTGCAGCCTGCTAACAAGGTGAATGCTGATGCGACTACCAGATGCCCCAAGGTACGACTTGCGGTAAAACGTGAACGGTATGACATGATGCACCTCTTGGTGGTGTGAATGCTCGAATCAAGCTGCCGCTCATGGCGACGGATTGCCTACGGTCAGGTACCAGCCGCCAGCATTGGTATTCTGGGAAATACAGCGAAATGTGTGAGCCGAACCCACCTCGTAAATACGCTCGGCGCCAGGGCATTGACCGTTGGTGAACAGGAAGAAGTAGCGGCGTAGCAAATCAGGGAAAGGGTACCCATAATGCTGCTGCAACAGCGCTTCATCAGCCGCCGATACCGGGTTGCCGCCATTGCGTTGCATCACTGCGTAGCCGGTGGCATAGGAGGTGGAGCTCTCATCGATATTCAGCCACCTGACATTGTTGACCTGAACGCTGTAGGAGGCAGAGCGCTGGTCTGCATCGCGCACGGTAATCACCGTGCTGCCATTGCGCGCTCCGGTGACTTTGCCTTGCGTATCGACAACAGCAATACCGGTATTGGCGGAGTGGTAGGTGTACGGAGGACGTCCGCCGGTTGCTTGGCGCACCGCCGTATTGGCCGGGAAGTCGCGAATCAGCTGCCAGTTCTTTTGCACCCTGATCGCCGAGCCATTAAGCACCAACGGCTCCGGGGCGATGGAAAAACCGGCTCGCAGGGTCAGGCGCAGAACCGGAAAGATCAGCGTATCGGCTTCATTCTGGGCTTGCGCGAAATTGACCTTCAGTTCAACCCGCAGCTCGCTGTTGTCTCGTAGCATCAGCAGCCGGCTGCGGGTCAAAGTTCTGCTTATGCCCGCACTGACTTCACCGGAGGTAAGTGCTTCGCCGACGATCAGTTCGATGATATCCGGGTCACCGTTCAATTTGGTGCCATAGCAGCGCAGCCAGATACGTTGGCCTGCCCTGACAAAATTCCAGGCAGCCACCGACACTCGGGTGTTGCCGCTAAAACTATCCAGGTCCAGCACCAGACCAACCGCATAGTCGACCTGTAGCTGCGTCAACCCTGTCAACGGCTGCACCCTCAGGTTCAGCAGCTGCGACTCCTGCGGCTGGCTGGCTCCTTGACGCAACACGGAGTAACGAACCTGTACCTGACGCTGGACCGCACCGATATTCGCACCAATGTACAAGGGCGGTATGGGCACCGATAGCTCACCGTTAGCATTGCCAACAAGCGGTCCCACCGAGGTTGACCCCAAGGGTGTGCCGGTCCAGGACAGGGTGATGCGGTCTTGTGTCGACATACCGGTGTAACGGATCAGTACCGTCGCGCCCGATGTTGCCTGCAGCGGGTCAAGCAGGCCGCCAGGCGCTTGTAGCACGGTAGGCGCCAGCAGTTCGAGAACTGCCTGGCTGATCAGCAGCGTCAGCGTAAACGAATAGCGTGTCCTTACCCCTGCTTCGACCACCCAGTAGCGGACGTATACCTCGCGATTGAGGCTCGGTGTAATAAAGCCTATAGGGACGCTAATGGTAAACGCCCCTGGCGCTGTCACCTCGACGCTGGTGGTGAAATGACCACCTTGCGCACTGCCCAGCCACTCAAGGTGCACGGTCTGCCCCTGCCGCATATTGGTGTAGCTGGGGATGCGTACAGTCGCGCTGGTGAGTCCGGTCGGATCAAACACGCCATTCTGGGCGCCATCCACACTGGCTTGCTGCAGCTCGGGTGCGGCCTCGCCCACATGCAATAGCAAGCGCTCAGAGTCAACGCTGGGTCCATTGTCATGTATCACCCGGTAGTAGAGCTCCAGCGAACCGCCAGCGAGCGCAACGATATGTTGCGCTGTCACCACAATGATGATTTCCTCGCCTATATGCTCATCCCTGATGATGCGATGTTCCTCATGAAGGTAGGGTTCATGGTCGGCACGCGTGCCGTCCCACACCAGCACCAGGCGCTGATCCTTTGCCATCCATGAATAAGGTGGAACCCTCACGGTCGCTTGAGCCGCGTCATCTGGCAGGTACTGGTCTGGCGCTTCATCCACGATTGGCCGTTGCAGCTTTTGCGGCTCGCCGACAATCCCGACCGATTTGCTCTTGGAGCGCAACACGCTGCCGTTTATTTTCTGCACCTCGTAAGACACCGCGGCCCGCCCGCGCGCGATCCCCTGCACCTCGGCGTTCGGAATGCTGAAACTGGCAAAATACGGCAGGAACGGAATCTCGAAGGGTTGCGGCAGGTAGACGATCGGCCCTACCCCTTGCTCGGTAAACCCGCGCCATTTCAAGTGGATGACATCACCGGCTCGAAAGCCTAACGAAAGGTCGGCGAAAACCTGTACGGTCACATCCTTGCCAGCGAGTTTGTCCAGGTCGATCAAACCATTGGCGTCGGCGTCAGCGACAAACGGCGCCGGTAAATCTCCGCCGATCTCGACCCAGGCGTAGCTCACCGGTGACCAGTCCGCGGAGTAGTTGCCGACGTCGTCGATCAAGCGATAGATCAGCACCAGCTGGTCGGCGTCACCTGCCTCGACGATGGTGTCGTAATCGACAATGATCTGGATACGTTGATCGACCTCGTGGCCCTGCACCCGATGGCGAACAAACACACCGCCCCAACTCAATTCAATGACGTCGCCCCAGGCCATGTTCTCCCAAGGGAAAATGTATACCTCTACACCCAGGCGGGCATGCTCCTCGCCGATCAAGTCCGGGGTCACCCGCGGTGGCTGCAAGCCCTGGTGGCCCGGCGTACCGAGATCCGGGTCGAGCCCACCCGGCAGCAGACGCCTGACCTTGACCCGCAAGCGCATCGACCGGCGAATATTGCCGCTCAACGGCCGGACCTGATACCAGACCTCTGAGATACCTTCCGGTATCCGCTCGACAGGTAGTAGCCGGACAATCAAAAAATCCGGCTTGTCGAGATCTTCAGGCCGCACGATGTAAGGCGACGGGCTGGCCGGCTGCTCCGGATCCCCCCAATACACACTGATCGCATCACCAGGCGCCATTTGCAGATAGCGTGCAACCACCACTTGCAAGCCGTGCGGGCTGGTTTGCAACAACGCCTGGGTGATACCGCCGTCAAGATTGTCCGGATGGTCGACCAGCGGCGTCATGTACGGAACATGCACACGACTGGCTTCCACCGAGTGAATTTCGTCACCGCGCAGGTAATCAGGGAGCAGATCCGCGTCGTCCAGGCCGGACAGATCCGTCAGCTTGAGTGTTGAAAAAGGCAGGTCTTGGTTCATGGGTCGCCTCTGCAGACGTGACAATCGGAGCAATGACCCGGTCCTGCCCATGAAAAAAAGGACCGACTGGGAAACTGCAGTCGGTCCTTATTCAGTACCCTCTTTTGTTGCCTCGCTACTGGCAAAAATGTCAGGTGTTCAGGCGGTAAATGTCATGGTCTTGGTGAAGCGCGCCCAGTTGCCTTGGGTTAGCAGTTGGAAGGTAACCGAGATCGTCTCCGCTTGAGTATTGACCACGTCGATCATGGCATCAAACGTACCGTTGCGCAGAGGCACGTCGGCCACTTGGCCTGGATAGTTGGTAAATCGCGCGCTCCCGGTCAGGGTCACACGTACGGAACCTATACCCGTTATAGTCACCGTGTCGTAACTGATCCGGTTGCGAGAATGTCCGTCAGCGAACGCACCGGTGGCAAGATTGGCCTTGGCTTGAAAATTTCCACTGGCGCCATCTGCCGGGAAGCTGCCGCGAAAGGCGATCTGCGCCGTGACGGTGGGTCTTCCTGCCTGGGTTGCACTCAACGTCGTACTGGTGGCGGTACAGCTGATCGCCTGCCGTGCGACGCCAACGCCATCTAGCGTCACCTGGACGGTTTGCAGGTTACCGGTAAACCTTGCCGTGCCCGACAGGCTAAGCGTTACCACAGCCCCCGGCTGGCCCACGACAGCAACGTGGTTGGTTTCTCTCGCATGCGCCCAGTCATGGGGCAACGCCCCTGTGGTCAGGCCGCCACTGGACACCACAAGACGTACCGGTGATGACCTGAACGTATAGGTACGCGTCGGAAACACTGTCCCGGTATTTTCATTACTGCTGCCGTCCAGGGTAACGGTGGCCTCCACCGTGAGGCTGGCATTGTCGGCCAACTCAAGCAGGCGGTTGCGCGGCAGGCTTCGGATGATGCCGGTCTGCAGTTCTGAGGGCTGCACCAACACGCCGTTTGCCAGGGTTACCAGCCAGTTGTTAGGACCTCGACAGCGCAGCCAGACCCGCTGCACCGTACTGATACTGCGCCATGGGTCGAGGCTGACGGTTGCGTCGCCAGTGAAGTTTGCAAGGTCAACCACGTTACCACTTGCCTGGTTAATTCTTGGCGTCGTGAGCAGCACCTGTTGCACCACGTAACGTGGTTGAGGAAAGGCGATGCCCTCGGCTTCATTTTGGCTGCCATAGGGCGTAACGGTCATTTCAATGCGCAGCTCACTGAGGTCCCTCAGTTGATGCAGGTCCGAGCGCAACAGGGGTCGGCGGATGCCCAGGTCGACTTCGCCGATCTGCACCAGCACGCCATTGGCCAAAATAACGGTTTTATCCGCCCCGGAAGCAAGCCTGCCCACAGCCCGCAGCCAGAAACGCTGCAGGGTGTTGATACCGCGCCACGCCTCGACGGCTACCGTGGCATTGCCGGTGAACCGCGCCAGATCAAGCAGATTGCCCTCGGCTTGCTCGATGAAAGGCGTGGGCGGGTTTATCAGCATGACACCTACCCACAGGGCCAGATCGTCGGAATAGCGCGTACGTTGCCCAGGCTCGGTTACCCAGTAACGTACGTAGACCTCACGGTTCAGACTTGGAGTGATGAACTCGATCGGCACCCGGGCCGTCAGTTCCACCGCGACAGTTACCGGGATGCTGAGGTTGTAGGTGCCTCCCGCTGCAGTACTCGACCACTCCACATGGACCGTCTGCCCCGCCAGCATATCGTCATAAATACGAATCCGCACAGTTGCGAACAAATGGCCTGTGGGGTCAAAGGCATCATTTTCGGCAAAGTCGACCGTTGGCTGGACCAGCTCCGGCACAGCGTCACCGACATGCAGGAACAGAGGTTCCGAATCCTGGGGTTCGTTACCGCTGACCAGTACCCGGTAATGTACATTCACCGTCCCCCCCTTAAGCAGCGCGATATGCCTGGATGGCACGCGAAAGTCGAGATAGTCCCCGACCATGTCCTCAAGGATCAGACGCTCCTCGGCATGGTGATACGCCTGGTTATTCGACTGCCGGCCATCCCAGATCATGCGTACCACCTGATTACGGGCCATGCCCGGGTAGGCCTCAATCCGTACGGTTGCCTCAGGCAGCGTATCGGGCAGAAGGCCGTCTGACGCTTCAAGAACACTTGGCGCCCGCAGCCCACTCAATTCACCCAGGATTCTAACCACCCTGCGTGACGAAAACGCCGAACCGCCGGCAAACTTGCGCAGCTCATAAGTGACATCGGCATAACCCTGGGGTATGTCCTGCAGCCGTTGATTGGGGACCGTGAAGGTTGCGATATAGGGTAACGTCTGCAGCTCGAAAGGTTCGGGCTCATACAGCAGCGGCCCAAGGCCAGTGGCGGTAAACCCGCGCCATTGCACCTGAATGATGTCCCACACCCTGACCCCCCCCGTAAGCGATGCATACACTTGCACCGTCACATCGAGGCCGTCGAGCTGTTCAAGGTCGATGTAGCCATTGGCGTCTGCCTCGCGCACCACAGGCGGCAACAGGCGACCGCCCCCGGCCTCGACGTGGGCGTAACTGGAAGGTGACCAACCGGCAGAAACGTTACCGACATCATCAAACAAGCGGTACTTGACCTCCAGCGCCTCAGAGTCCCCGGCGGCGATAATCCGCTCATAGTCGACGATCATTTCGATGGTCTGATTGACCTGGCCCAACCTGACCTCTTGACGCAGTATCACTGAGCCCCAGCTCAGCTCGATGACATCGCCTACCGCCATATTGGCCCACGGCAGGATGTATACCTCCACCCCCAACTGCGCATATTGCTCATCAATCAGATGGGGCGGTACCACCGGGGCTGCAAGCCCCTGGTGTCCAGGTTCGCCTGGATGCGGATCCGGGCCACCGGGCAGTGCCCGTTTGACCTTGATTCGCAACCGTGCCGAAGACCGGACCGGCCCCACGGCAGGTCGTACTTCGAACCAGACCTCGCTGATGCCATTGGTAATCCTGTCTACTGGCACATTGTCAAACAGGGCCTGATTCAGATTCTTGTCGGTAATGATGATGGGCGATGGCAAGACCGCTTGGCCTGCTCCCCAGTAAACCTGCACCTGGTCATTGAGCGCCATGCCCAGGTACGCCTCGATGATCACCAACAGGCCATCAGCGTCAGTGGCAAGCGCTGCCGCGGTGATACCGCCATCCAGGTTCTCCGGGTGACCAGTCAGGGGGTTCCAGTAGGGAATGATCAGAACGCTGCTTTCGATCAAGCGTACCTGGCCGAAGCGCAAGTACCATGGCCTCGGATCGTGCGCCTGTTGCGAGTGATGTGCAGCAGCGTGTAGTACAGGTAGTTGCGGGTCCTGGCTCATAGGGCACCTTGGCGTGGGTCAATGAAGCAGCCCCCTGCACCGTCCACAGTCCAGGACCGACCGGGAACTGCGGTCGGTCCTTATTCAATACCCCCCACTCCCTGGCCGCTACTGACAAAAATGCCAGGTACCCCGTCATCAACCGATGAGCGGTATTCAACTATTTTTAAAAGAAGTGTGACTTGCCCCCCGGTCGGGGGCATCAGTACAAGTAACTTACCGCTACGCAAACACGCATGCGGTTATATTCGATGTTTGGGCCCACAGAGAGACCGAACCCATGAACGCCCCGCTCCGTGTCAACGAAGCACTGCTGATTGCCGACCACGCCTTCGAACCTTTCCAGTGTGTTGCCTGGGATGCGCCCAATGGTACCGGTGAACTAAGCCTGGCAGTTATCGACCGGACCAGTACCCGCATTGGCAGCAAGCAGGTGCCGAGCAGCACCTACTCCGACCCCGCCCAGTGGGCTGATCTGATCGAGCAAGTGCGCGCCGAGCTGAGCGAAAAAGGTTATGACTTGCAGCCTTGGTCGATGCCTAGGTAACGACCGGTTAATTACCAAAGGCGCGGCCCAGGCGCCCGTCTTTGGTAACGTTGTTATAACTCGCCGATAAACTGCGACACTTTGCCGCAGTTATATTTATTGATGCCTGATTATTTGCCGAGTACTGCCAGCGTTTCCAGGTGCTGGTAATCGGCGTGCAGTTGTTGTGCAAGTAACTGCGCCCTGCCGAGCTTTACCGGCGAACTTTCAATATCTACCAGCAACGCTTGGCACGGCAGCGGCTGCAGCGCCTCCCAGGCCTTGAGCCGGCCATCGGTGACAATCAGGCAACGTTGCAGTTCTGCCGGATAACGCCGCTGACGCTCCTGCAGCCAGTCCCGTGCCTGCGCCAGTGCCGCCAGCAATGGCGTTCCGCCCCCCGCCCCCAACGCCTCAAGCCATGGCTGCAAGCTCGCCGAAGCCTTGAGCCCGTGTCGCTGCCAGTGGGGTGCATTGCCGCTGGCGGTGAGCAGGGTCAAGCGCGCGCGGTTGCGGTAGGCCTGGTCGAAGAAACTCGCCAGCATGCCCTTGGCCCGGCTCAGCGCCTGGTGTCGGCGGGTCGACGCCGACGCATCGACAATCACCAGCCAAAGCTCATGGGCGCTGGCCGTGCGCTGTTGCCAGCACAGCGCGTTACGCGTGCGCGGCCGGCCCTTGAGCAAGGTGGCCGGCCAGGCCACCGCGCCAGATGCCGCCTGTTTGCTGCGCCCACGCGGGCCTGCGGCAAGTGCTCCGGGCCGGGGTCTGGCATCCGCGCTGCTGCGGCGGCGGATGCTCAGGGCTTTTTTGCCCAGCTTGGCACCTCGCGCCGGGCGCCGCTCGGTGTGGCTTGCGGCGGTAATTCGCCCCATTGGCCCTGGCCTTGCTGCCCGGCCGCAGGCGGCAACGCGGCACCGTTATCTGGCGTTTGTGGTTGTGGCGCTGGCGCTTCGCGACGCCTATGGCGCAAGGCGAACTCGGCCACGGCATCGATATCCTCGGCCTCGATTACCTGAGCATCGCGCCAGGCTGCATGGGCGCGGGCAGCGCGCAGCCAGACCAGGTCGGCGCGCAGGCCATCAACGCCCGCAGCAAAACAGCGCTGGGTAATCTGCGCCAGGGCCTGGTCGTCCAGGGCAATCTGCGCCAAGCGCTCGCGAGCACCATGGCAACGCTCGCGCAGGGCCGCCTGAGCAGGCGCCCATTGGGCGCAAAAGGCCTCGGGATCACTGTCGAAATCCAGCCGGCGGCGAATGATCTGGCCACGGGCTTCAGGCAGCGGCTGGCCTTCGAGCACCACATTGAGGCCGAAGCGATCGAGCAACTGCGGGCGCAACTCACCTTCCTCCGGGTTCATGGTGCCAATCAACACGAATCGGGCGCTGTGGCGGTGGGAAATTCCGTCGCGCTCGACCCGGTTGGTGCCACTGGCAGCCACGTCCAGCAGCAGGTCGACCAGATGATCCGCCAGAAGGTTGACTTCATCCACATAGAGCACGCCGCCATCGGCCTTGGCCAGCACCCCGGGGGAAAACTGCGCCTTGCCCTGGCCCAGCGCCGCATCCAGGTCGAGGGTGCCGACCAGGCGCTCTTCACTGGCACCCAGCGGCAGGGTCACGAACGGCCCTTCGCCGAGCAAATCAGCCAGGCCCCGGGCCAGGGTGCTCTTGGCCATACCGCGCGGGCCTTCGATCAGCACGCCGCCGATCTTCGGGTCGATGGCGGTCAGGCACAGCGCCAGTTTCAGCTCATCGGCGCCGACCACGGCGGCCAGGGGAAAATGTGCAGGTTCGCTCATCTCAATTCTCTTCTTCGCCGTCCAGCAGCTGTTCTTCCAACGCTTCACGGTAATCACCCGGCTCCTGCCAGAGCCCGCGCTGCTGGGCTTCGAGCAGGCGCTCGGTGATGTCGCGCAAGGCCTCGGGGTTGTGCTGGCGGATAAAGTCGCGGGTCGCATCGTCGAGCACATAGGCGTCGGCCAGCGACTGGTAATGGTGGTCGTCGATCAGCTGCGTGGTGGCATCGAAAGCGAACAGGTTGTCGACGGTGGCCGCCAGCTCGAAGGCACCTTTATAGCCGTGACGCTTGACCCCGTCGATCCACTTGGGGTTCAGCGCCCGGGCGCGAATCACCCGGTTCAGCTCTTCTTTCAGGGTGCGGATGCGCGGCCGGTCCGGCTGGCTGTGGTCGCCGTGATAACTGGCCACCCTGCTGCCGCCCAGGCTCTCCACGGCGGCGAGCATGCCGCCCTGGAACTGGTAGTAGTCATTGGAATCGAGCAGGTCGTGCTCGTGGTTGTCCTGATTTTGCACCACCGCCTGCACCTGGCTCAGGCGCCGGGCAAAATCGGCGCGCGCCGGCGTGCCGTCATCGGCGGTGCCATAGGCATAGCCACCATGGTTCAGGTAAACCTCGGCGAGGTCCTGACGGTCATTCCACAGCCGTCCGTCAATGGCATTCTGCACGCCGGCGCCATAAGCGCCCGGCTTGGCCCCGAACACCCGCCAGCCGGCCTGGCGAGCGGCCCGTTCGGCGTCCAGGCCCTGGGCCAGCAGTTCTGCGCGCTCGCTACGGACCTTGGCCGCCAGCGGATTGAGCTCATCCGGCTCATCCAGCGCCGCCACCGCTTGCACCGCCGCATCGAACAGCTTGATCAGGTTGCCAAAAGCATCGCGGAAGAACCCCGAGACGCGCAAGGTGACATCCACCCGTGGCCGGTCGAGCAGGCTCAAGGGCAGGATTTCGAAGTCGTCGACGCGCTGGCTGCCGCTGGCCCACACCGGCCGCACGCCAAGCAGGGCCATGGCCTGGGCGATATCGTCGCCACCGGTGCGCATGGTCGCCGTGCCCCACACTGAAAGGCCGAGCTGGCGCAGGTGATCGCCATGGTCTTGCAGGTGACGTTCGAGGATCAGGTTGGCCGAGGCAAAACCGATGCGCCAGGCGGTGGTGGTCGGCAGGTTGCGCACATCGACGGTATAGAAGTTGCGCCCGGTCGGCAGTACGTCCAGGCGCCCGCGGCTTGGCGCACCACTGGGGCCGGCAGGCACGAAGCGACCGTCGAGAGCCGCCAGCAAGCCGTGCATTTCTGCCGGGCCGCAGCTGTCCAGTTGCGGCGCGACCTGCTGCGCCAGCGCGTCGAGAATCGCCTGTACCTGTGCCCATTCAGGGCCGCCGACCAGCTGCACGCTGCCATCGAGGGTCTGTTCGATCAGTTGGCTGGCGTACAGCTCAAGGCGCTCGCGGGTATCGCCGGCGGTGCGCCAGGCTTCGTCCAATGTCGCCAGGAGTGCGGGCCGAGGGCCTTGCCAGGGCTGGCCGAGGTCGCAATCGAGCGGGTCGAAGCCCAGGTTCAGCGCTTTGGCCAGGGCCCGCAACAAACTGCCGTTGGCCTCGCGCCCATCACCGCGTTCCACCCGCAATAGCGCCAGCAAGGTGTCGATACGCAGGCGCCCGGCCGGCGACTCGCCGAATACGTGCAGGCCATCGCGGATCTGCGATTCCTTGAGGTCGCACAGGTAGGTGTCCAGGCGTGGCAGCCAGATCGCGGCATCGTCCAGGGCGCCTTCGATCTGCAGTTCGCGATCGATATGGTTGTCGCGCACCAGCGCCAGGATGTCGCGCTGCAGCTCGCGGGCCCGGCGCGGGTCGAGCAGCTGCGCCTCGTAGTACTCGTCGGCGAGCAGCTCCAGGTGGCGCAACG
Source organism: Pseudomonas sp. B21-009 (assembly GCF_024749345.1). Taxonomy (NCBI): domain Bacteria; kingdom Pseudomonadati; phylum Pseudomonadota; class Gammaproteobacteria; order Pseudomonadales; family Pseudomonadaceae; genus Pseudomonas; species Pseudomonas sp. B21-009. The sequence goes on from NZ_CP087199.1 coordinate 3,082,767, forward strand.
GCCCGTAGGTTTCGGCGCGGGTCAGCGGCGGCATCAGGTGGTCGATGATCACGGCCTGGGTGCGGCGCTTGGCCTGGGCGCCCTCGCCCGGGTCGTTGACGATAAACGGGTAAATGTTCGGCAGCGGCCCGAGCAAGGCGTCCGGCCAGCAGCTCTCGGACAGCCCGACACCCTTGCCCGGCAGCCATTCCAGGTTGCCATGCTTGCCGACATGGATCAGCGCATCGGCGGCAAAGCCATGGCGCAGCCAGAAGTAGAACGCCAGGTAGCCATGCGGCGGCACCAGGTCCGGGTCGTGATAGACCGCGCTCTGGTCCAGCTGGTAGCCACGGGCCGGCTGGATGCCGACAAAAGTCAGGCCGTAGCGCAGGCCGGCGATCATCATCCGCCCGCTGCGCCACATCGGGTCCTGGCTCGGTTCGCCCCAGCGCTCGCGCACAGCGAGCTGATTGGCCTCGGGCAAGGTAGCAAAGGCCGCCAGGTAGTCCTCCAGGGCCATGCTCTGCATGCACGGGCGCAGGTCAAGGCTGTCCAGGTCATTGCTGACGCCACCGAGCAAAGCCTGGATCAGCGCCGTGCCGCTGACGGGCAAGGGCGCCAGCGGATAGCCCTGGGCCTGCAGGGTGCGCAGGATGTTCAGCGCCGCTGCCGGCGTATCGAGGCCCACGCCATTGCCGATGCGACCATCGCGGGTCGGGTAGTTGGCGAGGATCAGCGCCACGCGCTTCTGCCCGTTGGGTATCTGCGCCAGCGCACACCAGCGCCGCGCCAGCTCGGCGACAAAGTCCATGCGCTCGGGCTGGGCGCGGTAGCAGACCACATCGGACTGGCTGCGCTCGCTGCGCCAGGCCAGGTCCTTGAAGCTGACCGGGCGGGTGATGATGCGCCCGTCCAGCTCCGGCAAGGCGATGTGCATGGCCAGGTCACGGGCACCCAAGCCCTGCTCGCTGGCCTGCCAGGCCGGTTCGTTGTCCTGGGCGCAGATCGCCTGCAACACCGGGATGTCGCGGCGAAACGGGCGCAGGTGCGGCTGCTCGGGGCTGGACTGGGCAAAGCCTGTGGTGTTGATGATCAGCGCAGCGTCGACCTGGTCCAGCCAGTCTTCGACCTGCTGCAGGCATGCAGCCTCCTTGAGGCTGGCCACGGCGATCGGCAAGGGGTTGAGCCCGGCCAGCTGCAAACGCTCGCAAAAGGTGTCGATAAAGGCCGTGTTGGCCGCCTGCAGGTGCGAGCGGTAGAACAGGATCGGCACCACTGGCTGCTCGACCTGCCACTCGCCGAACCAGTCCTGCAGCACCGCAGCGGCCTTGCGCGGGTGGTACACCGCGGTGCGCGGCAGTTGCTGCGGTTCGCTCCACGGATAGTCGCGCTGCAGGTACTGGCTGGCCAGGCAGTTGAACAGGTTCAGGGCATTGGCCTTGCCGCCCTGGCGCAAGAAGTGCCAGAGCCGTTCGGCCTGCTCGGCCGGCACCGTACTCAGGCCGGTCAGTTCCGGGTCGGGGCGGTCGTCGCCGGGCACCAGGATCAACTGCACGCCACGGGCGGCCAGTTCCAGCAGTTGCTCCACACCATAGCGCCAGTAACCGACGCCGCCGTGCAGCGACACCAGGATAACCTTGGCATGGCGCAGCACCTGGTCGACATACAGGTCGACCGAGGCATGATTCTGTACCTGCATGGGGTTGGCCAGACGCAGGCTGGGGAAATCCTCGGGCAGCTGCTGGGCGGTTTCGGCCAGCAGCGCCAGGTGCGAGTCACCGCTGCAGAGGATTACCAGCTCGGCCGGGGTCTGGCCGAGGTCGGCAATGCTGTCGTCCGGTACAAAACCACCGGGCTGGGTCCGCAGCAGGTGCATGGGTCAGGCGCCCAGGGCGGCGCGCAGGCTCGCTTGCAGCTGCGGCGCATCCAGCTCCTGGCCGATCAGCACCAGGCGCGTGGTGCGCGGCTCTTCGCTGCGCCAGGCGCGGTCGAAGTGCTTGTCGAAACGGGTGCCTACGCCCTGGATCAGCAGGCGCATCGGCTTGCCCGGGATCGCCGCAAACCCTTTGACCCGCAGGATGCCGTGTTGCACCACCAGTTGGGTCAGGGCGTCGAGCAGCAGGCTTTCGTCGGCTTGCGGCAGCTCGATGGAGATCGAGTCGAAGGCGTCGTGGTCATGGTCGTCGTGATCGTCACCGTCGTGGTGCGAGTCGTGGTGGGTGCGGCGGCCATCGATGTGCGCCTCGGATTCGGCGCCCAGGCCCAGCAACACCTCCAGCGGCAGGCGGCCGCTGCTGGCTTCGATCACCTTGACCGCCGGCGGCAGCTCTTCTTCGACTTCGGCGCGAACCTTGGCCAGGTCGTCGGCGGCGATCAGGTCGGCCTTGTTCAGCACCACCAGGTCGGCGCTGGCCAGCTGGTCGGCGAACAGCTCGTGCAGTGGCGATTCGTGGTCAAGGTTGGGGTCGAGCTTGCGCTGCGCATCGACCTGCTCCGGGTAGGCGGCAAAGGTGCCGGCGGCAACCGCCGGGCTGTCGACCACGGTGATCACCGCATCAACGGTGCAGGCGTTACGGATTTCTGGCCACTGGAAGGCTTGTACCAGGGGCTTGGGCAGGGCCAGGCCGCTGGTTTCGATGAGGATATGGTCGAGGTCGCCGCGACGCGCCACCAGCTCGCGCATCACCGGGAAGAACTCTTCCTGCACGGTGCAGCACAGACAGCCATTGGCCAGCTCATAGACGCGGCCGCTGGCCTCTTCTTCAGTGCAGCCGATGCTGCATTGCTTGAGGATTTCGCCGTCGATGCCCAGCTCGCCAAACTCGTTGACGATCACCGCGATGCGCCGCCCCTGGGCGTTGTCGAGCATGTGCCGCAGCAGCGTGGTCTTGCCCGAGCCGAGGAAGCCGGTAACGATGGTGACGGGGAGTTTGGCCAGTGTTTTCATTTCGATGCCCTTGGCAGGATGGCGGGCATGCGGGACGAGCGCCAAAGGTGTTGCGCACCTGGCCTGTTCGCCACCGGATCACCCCGCCCGGTTGAATGTCGGAAACTGTTCGAGGCAGGTCTCCTGGCTTGCATTGCACCGGCGCCGTGGCCAGTCGAACGACGCCTTCCCGCACGTGCTGCAGTGGCTGTGTCGAACCCTTCAATGCTTACAGTTGCGGGGGCAGCCGCGGCTTGAACCGCGTTCCCGTCTTAGCTTCGGCCAGCGCCGAAGAACCTCGAAGCGGCTAGGCTACGCAGTGCCCGGTGAGCGGTCAACTGCTGTCACGATTGACGCCTGCCCGCGCCCGTGATTTGCTAACGCCATTCGTTTGGGTGCCCCTTGAGGGTGAAACTGGGAAACCGGTGCGTCGTACGCTCTTTATAGGGTGTATGGCAAGTCCGGTGCTGCCCCCGCAACGGTAAGTGAGAAAAGCGTCAGAGCCACTGTGCCCGCTGTCTGGCATGGGAAGGTGACGCCTGTGGTGTGGCCTGCGGCCAACCCTCACCAGCCCGGAGACCGGCCCAACGCTTGACCGAACAAACCCGCGGTGGGCGGGCGCTGTTACAACCCCTGGGCGAACGCCGCGCAGGGGTTTGCTGCGCTTGCCTGTTGCCGACAACACCAAGAGGAAAGCGCCATGCGTACCAGTACCGCCATTAACCAAGCCGTTACCCCGTCAAGCCTCAGCCAGCGTCTGCTGGTGGCTGTCGGCGCCTCGCTGCTGGGCCTGTGCCTGGTGTACTTCGCCGGTTTCTCGCACATCGAAGCAGTGCACAACGCTGCCCACGATACCCGCCACAGCGCCGCCTTCCCTTGCCACTGAGTGCTGCCCCGATGATCAAGCGTATTGCCAGTACCGCAGGCTTTACCGGCCTGCTGGCCGCCCTGCTGCTGACCCTGCTGCAAAGCTTCTGGGTCGCGCCGCTGATTCTCCAGGCGGAAACCTATGAAAGCGCCGCGCCTGCGCTCGAAGCGCCCCATGAACATGCCGCCGGCACCGCCGAGCATCATCACGACAGCGAAGCCTGGTCGCCGCAAGACGGCTGGCAGCGTGTGCTGTCGACCACCGGTGGCAATCTGGTGGTGGCGGTCGGTTTCGCCCTGATCCTCGCCGCGCTCTACACCCTGAGCGCACCGAAAACCGTGATCAGCGGCGCGCTCTGGGGCCTGGGCGGCTTTGCCGTGTTCTGCCTGGCGCCGACCCTGGGCCTGCCACCGGAACTGCCGGGCACCGCAGCCGCCGACCTGGCCCAGCGCCAGACCTGGTGGGTTGGCACCGCTGCCGCCACCGCCGTGGGCCTGGCCTTGATCGTGTTTGCCCACAACTGGCTGCTGAAGATAGTCGGCGCAGTCTTGCTGGTAGTCCCGCATGTGATTGGCGCGCCACAGCCGGAAGTGCACCAGATGCTCGCCCCAGAAGCCCTGGAAGCCGAGTTCAAGGTCGCCTCGCTGCTGACCAACGCCGCATTCTGGCTGGCCCTGGGGCTGATCAGCGCCTGGCTGTACCGCCGTTCGAGCCAGGCCTGAACTATGCAGCTGTACCTCGGCCTGGGTTGCCGTCGCGGCTGCCCGGCCGACGCCCTGAGCGAGCTGCTCACCCGCACCCTGCTCGCCCATGACCTGCCGCCCGGCGCGGTCATGGGCCTTGCCAGCATCGACCTCAAGCACGACGAACCCGGCCTGCATGAACTGGCCCGGCGCCTGGGCGTGCCGCTGCGGTTCTACAGTGCGGCGCAGCTGGCCGCTTTCGAATCACAGCTGAGCCATCGCTCTGCGCTAGCCTTCCAGCACAGCGGCTGTTATGGCGTGGCCGAGAGCGCCGCCCTGGCCCTGGCCGAGCAGCTCGGCGGCCCGGCCCGGCTGCTGGTCACTCGCACCTTGCAGGCCGACGCCAGCCTGGCATTGGCCTGCACCAGCGGTTTTCGCTGATAATCAGCCCTTTACCCGCAAGGACACCCCATGACCGTCTATTTCATCGGCGCCGGCCCCGGCGATCCGCAGCTGATCACCGTCAAGGGCCAGCGCCTGATCCAGCGCTGCCCGGTGATCATCTACGCCGGCTCCCTGGTGCCCGCCGCAGTGCTGGAAGGTCACCGCGCCGAGACCCTGATCAACAGCGCCGAACTGCACCTGGCGCAGATTATCGAAGCTATCAAGAGCGCCCACGACAATGGCCAGGACGTCGCCCGGGTGCACAGTGGCGACCCCAGCCTGTATGGCGCCATCGGCGAGCAGATCCGCTACCTGCGCGAGCTGGGCATCCCCTACGAGATTGTCCCCGGCGTCACCGCCGTGGCGGCCAGCGCCGCCCTGCTCGGCTGCGAGCTGACCCTGCCGGACATCGCCCAAAGTGTGATCCTCACCCGCTACGCCGACAAATCACCCATGCCGGCCGGCGAGCAACTGGCCGACCTGGCCCGCCACCAAACCACCCTGGCAGTGCACCTGGGGGTCAAGCACCTGGCTAAAATCGTCGAAGAGCTGCGCCCGCACTATGGCGGCGACTGCCCGATTGCCGTGGTGCACCGCGCAACCTGGCCGGACCAGGACTGGGTGCTGGGCACCCTGGAGACGATTGTCGAGCTGGCGGCAGCCAAGGATTTTCGCCGTACCGCGCTGATTCTGGTAGGCCGGGTGCTGGGCAACGACAGCTTCAGCGAGTCGGCGCTGTACCGCGCTGGCCACGCCCACCTGTATCGGCCCTGAGCGTATACACTGACGATTCCGTTCCGCCTGTGAGGACCTGACCATGCTCGAATTGCGCCCCAACTGTGAATGCTGTGGCAGCGACCTGCCCGGAGATAGCGCGGATGCGTTGATCTGCTCGTTCGAATGCACCTTTTGCCGTGTCTGCAACGAACGTCAGCTCAAGGGCCAGTGCCCCAATTGCGGCGGTGAGCTGGTCAAACGCCCGGCGCGCTCGGCGGCCAAGCTGGTCAACAACCCGGCCTCGACCCAGCGGATCGTCAAGGAACAGGGCTGCCCCAGCCACTGACACACTCACTCAGGGCTCTGGTACTGGCTCAGGTATTTGTCCAGTACCGCCTTGTCGCCGCTGCCATCCCCCGCCACCTGCCACAGGCGCCGTTCAATGCCCTGGGCCAGCAAGTGCCCCACCGCCGCCTCGATCGCCGACAGCACGCACAGCTGCGCCGGCTCGTTGGTGGTGTAGCCGACCTCGGCTTCCAGGAGCTTCTTGAATTCGATGAACTTGAACACCCCGGCGCTGCGCCCGACCGAGTAGATGGTCTTGCTGGTCATGACGTTGGCCAGCACCTGGCCGCTGCGCACGTCCACCGCCCGCAGGTTGACCGAGACCTGGTCGACCCGGTACTCGCGCGACAGGTCGATACCCAGGTAACGCGCGCCCTCGCCGCCGCTGCGCACGTTGGTGTCGTAGGCGATGATGCCGCCTTCGAGCATCAGGTTGGCCGCCTGCAGCGGCGGCAGCTCGCCCTGGATATTCACCGGGGTGTCGGGCTTTTTCTGCGAGGCGCGAATGATCTTGCGTTCGGTCAGCAGGTTCTGCAGCCCTTCGCGCTCGAGCACCACGAACCAGCCGCTGGCCTGCAGGGCATCCATCAGCATGCTCGCCGCGCCCTGGGTGACGCTGGTGGAAAACGAGCTGGCCGGGGTCGGCTTGTATTGCCCGGTCTGGTCGCGAAAACCATACACCACCGCCATCAGCCGGCCCTTGGGCCGCGGCATGTTGAGCAGGTCGTAGTAGGTCGAGGCCCGTGGCGTCAGGGTCGGGCTTTCGCTGTCCTGTTCGGCCGGCATCGGTTCGCGCAGGCTGCAGCCTTGCAAGGCGGCCAGGATCAGCAGTGTGCTCAGAATTCGTTTCATCGCTGTTTCTCCCCGTTGTCCTGTGCCCTTCAAGGGTTCAGGCCGTTGACCTGAATTTCCGAGATTTCCCCGGTTACCCGGTCGGTCACCTGAATGCTCAGGGCCCCCGAGTCGTCGATGACGTTGATGATGAAGGCGTCGGTCTGCAGGCTGCCGGTGTTGCCGTTGTTGATGTTGGTCAGCAGTTGCGAGAGCAGGCGCGACTCCAGCTGGCTGGTGAAGCGCTCCAGTGCCGAGGTGCTGGCAAAGGCCGAGGTGCGGTCCTTGATGGCCGGGTCTTCGTGATCGTTCTGCGCCTGGGCGTTGTTGAGCAGCCAGGTGCCGTTCAGCGGGTTGCCGCCAAACGCCGGGTTGACCGGGGTGTAGACCAGTTCCGTGGCGCTGGCTGCACTGGCGAGGCTCGCCAGCAATACCAGCGAGGCCAGGCTGCAGGTTTTGTTGTTGTTCATAGCTCGTCCCTCTCCAGATCAGTGGTGTCCTGCAGCAGCATCTGCAGCTTGCGCTGGATGATCTGCGCCTTGACCAGGTCCGCAGCCTCGTAGGCGGCGTCCTTAAGCTCGGTGGTGTTGGGTGGCAGAAAACGCCGGTACAGCACGCGTTGCTCGTACTCGACCGTCACCAGGCTGCCCCAGCGCGGGTCGGGTCGTTCACGTACCACCAGGTTGAAATCCAGGCGGCTGGTGGCACGCAGCCGCTCGGCAAAGCTGTAATAGAAGTCGTGGCCGATGTGCGAGATGGTGTTGTCGACGATAAAGCCCATCATCTCGTCCTCGGCGCCGCCCCGGGCGGTGCCGGCCAGCAGCACCAGGGCCAGGGCCAGGGCACTGAGGCGGCGGTTCATTGCCCGGCTCCCTGGGCCAGGCCCTTGCGTGCGCCGGCGGCGCTTTCGTTGAAAGCCTTTTCGGCGACGAACTGCCAGTCGCTGTAGTGCTCAAGGCCGTCGAACTCCGACCATTGCCCGGCAAAGCCGGTGCGTTTGAGCGGCAGGGCCTGGGAGCGGCTGTAGACGCCGGTGATGCGCCCGTCGATCGAGCGCAGCAGGCCCCAGTCATCGCTGGCGGTGATCGGGTCCGGGTACAACTTGCGCAGGTGCCGCTTGGGGTTGGGGTAACGGCTATCCTCCAGCAGCTCCTCAAGGCTCTGCGGGTATTGGGCCAGGCCAGGTGAGGCGCGAAAGTAGCTGCGCAGGGCCTGGGCATACTGGCCGCCGACCCACAGCAGCTCGCGTTCGCGCTCGCGCTGGGCGACGGTCGACCACAGCGTGCCGGTGGCCGCCAGGGCCATGCCGGTGACGGCAATCAGCAACAGCACGCCCAGGTAGGTGAAGCCTGCCTGCCCGGCATTACCACTCGGCATAAAGGCTGCCATCACGGGCCCTCCCGGTTGAACCGCTTTTGATGTCGGCAACGGCGCCGGCGACGCCTTCAGGCGGTGCCACCAGCAGCCAGCCGTCACGGCGTTCGGTGATCGGGTCCAGCGGCGCGCCGCGCAGGTAGCGCTGCTCGACCAACTGTTCCAGCGACTCGGGGTAGCGGCCGGTGTCGCCGTAGTAGTGGTCCAGCGCCTCGCGCATCACCGCCAGGCTCTGGCGCAGGGTGGCCTCGCGCGAGGTCTCGAGGCTGTTGAAGTAGCGCGGCATGGCGATGGTCATCAGCGTGGCGATGATCGCCATCACCACCAGCAATTCGATCAAGGTAAAGCCCTGGTTGCGTTTCATGCTGCTCACCACTGCCCGTAGGCGATGCCGTTGAGGCCCTTGCCGCGGGCCCGGGAGTACACATCAAAAACGTCTTCACCATCACGCGGGCTCTGCGCCGGGCTGTCGTAGGCGCGCAGGCCCCACCCGCCCTGCTCGTCGTCCTTGCGCGCGGCCAGCAGCGGGTCCTGGGGAATGCGCCGCAGAAAGTAGAACTTTGCGCCCTTGGCACTGCGCACATCGCGCACGCCATCGACCAGCACCTGCAGGTTCGGCGGGTAGCCGCTGGCGTCGAGGGACTTCTCGATATAGCCGGCGTCGAAGGCGCGCTTGTAGGCGTCGATGGCATCGCGCAGTTGGTACAGCGCGGTGCGCAGCTCCTGCTCCTTGTTGCGCCGCACCAGGGTTTCGGTCAGCGGCGCAGCAATCGAGGCGAGCAACCCGAGCAGTGCCAGGGTCAGCATCACTTCGATCAGGCTGAAACCTGCCATCGGGCGTTTCATGATTTACGGCCTCACCGCGGTCGGTACCGCCGCAATGGGTTGTTCGTCGTCGACCTCGATGCTGCGGTTGAGGTTGCGGATCTGCATGCTGGTTTCAGTGCCGGTGGCAAACTCCATGTCCGACGGGCTCTGGTACGGCAGGTTGCGGATGATCCGCGGGGTGATCGACAGCACCAGCTCCGACTGGCTGTTGTCGCTGCGGTTGCTGCCGAACAGCCGGCCCAGGCCGGGAATGTCGCCAAGCCCCGGGATCTTGTTGCCGCTGCCACCCTGGTCGTTGCGCATCAACCCGGCCAGCACCTGGGTTTCGCCGTCGTGCAGGCGCAGGCTGGTCTGGGCGTTGCGGGTGTCGACCTGAACCGGGATGGTGCCCTGGCGGGTCGGCTCCAGCGGCTTGGCGTTGCTGACTTCCAGGGCCACCTTGATCGCCACTTCGTTGTTCAGGTGCACCACCGGGGTCACTTCGAGCTTGAGGCCGACGTCCAGGTAGGTGACGCTTTCGGTGATCACCGGGCCCTGAGTCGAGGGCACCGAGGTGGCGCTGATGATCGGCACCCGCTGGCCAATGTGGATGCGCGCCTGTTCACGGTTGCTGACGCGGATCACCGGGCTTGCCAGGGTGTTGATGTCGTTGTCCTGGGCGTTGATCTTGGCTTGCGGTGCCGGGGCGATGCTGATGCGCGAGGAGTTGATGCCGCGCAGTTGGTCGAGGGTGCCCACCGGGTTGCCATCGGCGTTGAGGATGCCAAAGGTGTTGGGCCACTGCAGGCCGAGTTCGAGGATCCGCGAACGGGCAACCTCCATCACTTCCACCTCCAGCACCACTTCCGGGTTGGACTGGTCCTGGGACTGCAGCAGTTTCTCGGCCATGCGCACGGCGTCGGGGGTGTCGCGCATGGTCAGGGTGTTGAGGCGCTCGTCGACGAACACGTCGCGGGTCTTGAGCATGGTCTTGACCATGTTCAATGCGGTGTTGGCGTCGATGCTGGTCAGGTAGAAGGTGCGCATCACCAGTTCCTGGTAATCCTTGAGCTTCTGCGGCGAGTCCGGGTAGATCAGCAGGGTGTTGTCGTTCACCACCTTCTGGTGCAGCTGGTTCTGTTCCAGCAGCAGGGCCACGGCGTCTTCGATGCGCACGTCACGCACGAAGATGGTCGCCTTCATGTCCGGGCGCAGGTCCTTGTCGAAGATGAAGTTCAGCCCCGCCACCTGCGACAGCACCTCGAAGATGGTCTTCAGGTTGGCGTCGCGAAACTCCAGGGTCACCGGCCGTTCGAGCTTGCTGCGCAGTTGCGGGTTGGGCTGGGCGGTGCGGCTTTGCACCCGCTCGATGTCCTTGCGCAGGGCCAGGCCACCTTCGTTCTGCGGGTCGAGCAGCAGCACTTCGCGCATGTGCCGCTCGGCGCCGAACAGGTCGCCGCTGCGCAACGCCGCCTGGCCCAGGGCAATGCGCTCGCCCAGGTTGCGCATCTGCTCGATCTGGCGCACCGCATCCAGGGCCCGGCGGTTGTTCGGCTCCAGGGTCAGCACCCGCCCGTAACCTGTGCGCGCACCGCCGAAGTCATGGCGGCTGCGGTCGCTGTCGGCCTGGGTCAGCAGCGCCTCCACCGCCTGGCGCCGGCCCTGGATCAAGGCGATGTTCAGTTCGGTGTCGCGCGGGTGTTCCTTGAGCGCGTCTTCAAGCTGGGCGATTCCGGCCTCGTACTGGCCCTCACCGATCAGGGCCTGGGCGTCCTTGCGCACACCCGAAGTGCCGCATCCGGCCAGGGCGACACACAGGGCAAGCATCAGGTACGGCGCTTTGTGGCTGAGCCTTGGCGAATTCATGGTGCGCTCCCTACAGACAAGGTCTGGGACAGGTGCAATGGCAGGTAGACCAGGCTCAGCTCCGTGGCGGAGATCTGCTCGATCCGGTAGGTGTCATCGATCACGTCGCCGCGGCGCACGACGTAGAGTTTTTCGCCGCTTTGCAGGAACACCTGCTGGTCGTCGCGATCATCCAGGCGGCCAACGAACTGGAATGGCAGTGCCGGGGCGACAGGCGCCACGGCCACCGGAGCGATGACCACCGGTTGTTCGGTGACGGTGGTGACCTGCACCGCAGGCTTCCAGCTCTTGCTCGGGAACAGGTCGCGCGGCTGCAGGGCTGCCGGCCTTGCCGCCATCTGCGCAGTCGGCGTCAGCGGTGCAGAAGCCTTGCCGGCGACCTCAACAGCCGCCTCGGCGTCTTCAGCGACGTCGTCGAAGAAATACCCCGGCGCCCAGGCCAGCACTGCGGCGGTGCCGAGAAAAGCCAGCCAGGCCAGGCTGCGTTGAGTGTTCATCATGACCTCGACAGGTAAAGGGTCATACGGATGCGCCCGGTCAGCTCGCGGTCGCCGATCTTCTTGCGCTGCAGGTCAATGTCTTCGAGCACCAGTGCCGGCAACTGGCCGAGCAAGGCATGCACGTAGCGGCGGATTTGCGGGTAGCTGCCGCGCACCGGCAGGAGGATCTGGTAACGCGCCAGCTGAGTCTTGGGATCGACCCCCAGGGCGTACTCGCCGCGGGCCAGGGTGATCTGCTCGGCCTTGGCCAGGGCGTAGATGCGGTCGATGGCCACCGTGGCCTGAGGCTGGGCCGGCAGCTGTTTGTGAAAGTCTTCCAGCTCGTGCCTGGGCACCTGCGCCAGCTTCAGCGTGCCCTGCTTGAACTGCGCGACCTGGGCCAGGGCCAGGTCGCGCTGCAGCTCCAGCTGTTGCAACTGCTGCCATTGGCCGAGCAAGGCAGTAACGCCATACAGCAGGGCCAGGGCCAGCAACCCGGCACCGGCCAGGCCCACTACGCCGAGCTGGCGGGCGCGTTCATGGAGGATCAGGCTAGGGATGCGCATTGCCGTTCTCCCAGGTGGCCGACAGGTTGAACTGCACCGGATGCTCGGCCTGCTTGGCGATGATTTCGTGGTTGAGCAGCGACACATCGCGCAGCTCGTCGCTGGCTTCCAGACGCTTGTGGAAGGCCAGCATGGCCTCCAGGTCGCGGGCCTCGGCGCTGATGCGCAGTTGGCCCTTGCGCGCATCGGGGGTCAGGGTGAGCAAGGCAACGTCGTCTTGCGCCAGCCCTTCAAGCATGTTGAACAGGCGCTCCCACGGCCGTTGCAGTTGCTGCGAGACGCTGCGCATCTGTGCCAGTTTCTCGGCCTGCTCGCGGCTTTGCGCGGCATTGAGCGCTGGCTCGGCCTGGGGCCGTTTGCCCAGTTGCCGGTCGAGCTGTTCAAGTTGCTGTTCAAGCCCGGCCTGTTGTTGATCGAAGCCCTGCTGCAGCAGCGCAGTGCCGAGCAGCAGGCTCAGTGCGCATGCCAACAGCGCCCAGGCGGGCCAACCTGTGCGGGCGGGTTGCAGGTCCAGCATCAGGCGGCGCATTTCAGGCCACCGCCCGTGACATGCTGCACAGCACGTCGCGTACCGCCAGCGGCGCTGGCGCCAGCTCGCACAGTTGCACGCCCGCCAGCGCCGGTACTGGCTCAAGGCGCCCGGGCGCATGCAGGTACACCGGCAGTTGCCCCTCGCCCTGGTGCAACTCGCTGTGGCGGGCGATCAAGGCTTGCAGGGCCTGGTCACTGTCGCTGCAGCCCTGGGCACTGACGTGCTGCCAGGCGCCGTTTTGCGCCAGCAGGCAGACGCTGCGTTGCGGCTCGGCCAGGACGAAGAGAAAGTCGCCCTGCCCCAGTTGCTCGGCAAAGTGGTTGTAGGCCGCCATCAGGTAAGGCCGCGTCGAGCGCAGGCGTAGCCCAAGGTTGCGGCACAGGGCCTCAAGCTGATCGAGCAAGGCCTGCGGCGTGGCGCTGGCGATGCGCGGGCAACCGCCGGCTTCGGGGGATACGACAATGCGCCAGCCTTCCAGGCTCTGCCCGTAATGCGCCTCGAAACAGGCGCGGGCGTACTGCTGCAACTCGTCCGGGCGGCTGATGGCGGCGCTCCAGGGCACCAGGCAGAAGCGGCTGTACTGGGCCGAGAGCAACACCTGCAACTGCGCACCCTTGCCGGCATGTTCAACCAGCAGGTGCTGCAGCGACTCCAGGGCCACGGCCCAGGCCAGGCTGCGCTCGGCGATAAAGTCCAGGCTTGAGAGCCAGCGTTGCTGTTGACCCTGGCGTTGGCACAGGCCCACACCCTGGGCGCCGAGCACGGCGATAAAGCGATCAGGCGATAAAAGTGACACGATTGATCTCCTCCAGGGTGGTCCGGCCATCACGCACCAGCTCCAGCGCCGAGCTGCGCAGCAGGCGCAAGCCGCGTTGGCAGGCCAGGGTCTTGATTTGCGCCAGGGGCTTGCGCTCGACGATCATCTGGCGCAGGTCGTCATCCAGGTGCAGCAGCTCGGCAATCGCCGTGCGCCCGCGATAACCGCTGCCCCGGCACTGGCCGCAGCCACTGCCGTGAACGAAGCGGTAATGGCCGACCTGGCCGGGCTCCAGGCCCGAGGCGACGAGTTCTTCATCACTGGGTTGCTGGGCAGCGGCGCAGTGCGGGCACACCAGGCGAATCAGGCGCTGGGCCAGCACGGCGTTGAGCGCCGAGACAAAGCTGTAGGGGTCGACCTGCATCTGGCTGAAGCGGCCGATCACATCGAAGACGTTGTTGGCGTGGATGGTGGTGAACACCAGGTGCCCGGTGAGTGCCGACTGCACGGCGATTTGCGCAGTGTCCGGGTCGCGGATTTCGCCGACCATGATTTTGTCCGGGTCGTGGCGCAGGATCGAGCGCAGGCCGCGGGCGAAGGTCAGGCCTTTCTTTTCATTGACCGGGATCTGCAGCACCCCCGGCAACTGGTACTCGACCGGGTCTTCGATGGTGATGATCTTGTCTACGCCGTGGTTGATCTCGCTGATCATGGCGTAAAGGGTGGTGGTCTTGCCGCTGCCGGTGGGGCCGGTGACCAGGATCATCCCGTAGGGTTCGCTGGCCAGCCGGCGCAGGCTGCGCAGGGTCTGCTGTTCAAAGCCCAGGGCCTGCAACTGCACGCCGCTGACGCGATCGGCCAGGTCCTGTTTGTCGAGCACCCGCAACACCGCGTCTTCGCCGAAAATGCTCGGCATGATCGACACCCTGAAATCGATCTGCCGGGCGCTGATGCCGATCTTGAAGCGGCCGTCCTGGGGCACGCGTTTCTCGCCGATGTCAAGCTCAGCCATGACCTTGATCCGCGAGATCACCTGGTCGGCGAACTCGCTGCCACTGACCTTGCTGATGCTGTTGAGTACGCCGTCGATGCGGTACTTGATCACCAGGCCGCTGCCGGTCACGCCCAGGTGAATGTCGCTGGCGTGCATCTTCAGGGCATCGTAGAGGGTCGAGTTGACCAGCTTGACCACCCGGCTCTGGTCTTCGCTGATGCTCGCCAGCGACAGGCTCTGCAGGCTGTCGAGCTCGTTGGCGGTTTCGTTCTCGGTGTCCAGCGAATCGACCGCGTGGAAGCTCTCTTCGTGGCGGGCCAGAAAGCCCGTGAGCTCAGCGGCTTGCACCAGGTACAGCGGTGCGCCTTGCAGGCAGTCATCGATCCAGGCCAGGCGGGCGTCGTCGAAGGGGTCGGCGAACACCCCGAGGGTCTGGCCGTCATGCTGGAGGAGGATGAATTCGCGTTTCAGGCACTGGGCCAGGCTGACCCGCTCGAACAGCGGCGTGGCGGCGAACAGCGCCGGGCCGTCGAGCAGCGGGTAATGCAGGGTGGCGCCCAGGCACTGGACAAACGCTGCCGGCTCAAGACCGCTGAGCGATTGCAGGGTATCGAGCAGGCGCTCGCCGCTGAGTTCGGCACTGGCCCTGGCCTGGGCCAGCAGCGCGCGACCAAGGGGCGCCGGGGTGCTGGCTACAACGGGAGGAACGAGCGACAACGGTTCCATGGCATGCTCTCCGACGCGGGGCGCGGAGAGCCTGGTTCAGCCCTGCTCGCGCGTTATTCCCCGGTGAGCAGTTGGTCGTCGTCGGGCCCCGGCGGCCGTGCGCCATTACGTCGGCGATCGGCCAGGACCCAGCTACCGTCGAACAACTGCAGGGGGAAACTCTCACTCCTGCTCTGGCGTCGTTCGACGAATCCTGTGTCCTTGTCGGCTGCGCGCCGGCTTTCTCGCTTGATGCCCATCAGGTCGAGGACTGCGCGGGCCAGTTCCGCCAGGGGAAAAGGCTTGAACAGGATATGGCTGACACCCAGTTGGCTGGCCCGCTCACGGACCTCGGCGGTCGGGTGGGCGGTGATCAGCACGAAATGACAGCGCGTACCTTGTTGGCGCACAGTCTCAAGAACCTGAAACCCCTCCATATCGGGCAAGCGATAATCCAGCACTACCACTTCGGGGCGGGTGCGTTCGGCAGCGCCGATGGCACTGGCTCCGTCGTGGGCAACATGGACGTCGAGGCCTTGCAGAACCAGGTAATCCTGGATATTGCCGGCAAGGGTCTGTTCGTCATCGACTACCAATACTCTGTTCACCAAGGTCCACTCCCTGAAGCATCGCTGGCCCGGTTTCCCGGCCCGGCACGAGTGCGGCCTTGTAGAGGCTTACGCATGCTTCGTGCCAGACGTGATACGGCGCAAATCACTGTGCTATGTCGTTGATTCTGTAAGCATAGACGCAAACGGGTGCTAGCCCCTTCCCCAATCCCGGGGGACAGATGGCGTTTTGCCCCTAGTGCTGCCCCCAATAGTGGGGGCGGCGCTGCGCTCAGTCGATACGCTGCAGTTGACCGCTGTCGCGCAAGCGTTGCAACAACGCCTGACGCGCCTGCGTCTGCAGTTGATCGATAAGAAGGGTTTTAGCCATTGCAAGTCCTTGCTCCCGTTGGACAGGGTCGCCCTGGCTTTGGTTCTGCCCACCCGCAAAGGTTTTCGCGTTGGCTTGATAGAACGCCGACACCTGCGCCGCGCTTGGCTCCGGCACGCGGCTGGCAGCCACGAACACCTGCTGCGCGGCCATCTCCTGACGGGTGTAAGCGGCAAAGCTCTGGGGGTCGAAACCGGCATCGGCCAGGCGCCGCTCGAACACTTCATTGCTGCCGAACGCCTGGCGCAGGTGGCCGATGCGCGCCTCGACCTCGGCATCACTGACCGCCACGCCCTGGCGCTGGGCCTCCTGCCACAGCAGCTCGCGGTCGATCAGGTCGTTCAGCGCCTGTTCGCGCAGGCGCTTGTACACGCTGGGGTTGCGGATACTGGTCAGCGCCCTGCCCTGGTCCTCAAGATACTCGGCAAAATAGCGCTCCAGGCGCATCTGGCTGATCTCCACGCCGTTGACCCGCGCCGCCGGCGGCCCGTCCGCGGCGTGCAGCGATACAGCCAACAGGCACAGCAGCAACGGCATCAGGCGGTTCATGGCGACCTCGTCTCAAGGACACTCTGGTAAGCGGCAACCGGATAGAACACCGGGCCGGGCATTTCAACGGTGACCACATGCGCACCGTTCAGGCCCTGGCGCCGGCCCGGGCCAAAGCCCAGGGCCGGGGTCAGCCCGGTGTGCACGTCGTGCAGGCCTTCGAGGGCCTGGGTGAGTTTCTCGCGGCTGGCATCACGCCCGGCGCGCTTGAGCGCTTCTTCAAGCAATTGCATGGCGCACCAGGTACTGACCTGCAACAAGCCTTGGCGGCCATCCAGGCCCTGGCGCTGGCGCAGGGCGGTGAGCGCCTCGCGGCCCTGGGCGGTCCAGTCGCTGGGGATGAACGGATAGGCCAGGAACACCCGCCGCGACCACGCCTGTGGTACCAGCAGCAGCTCGCTGGCGACCTGGCTTGAGGCGGCGAACAGGTAAGGCGTGCGCCCGGCCTGCTGCAAGGCGTCGGTCAGGCGGCTGAAACCCGAGGCCTTGCCGAGATAGAACAGCGCCTGCCCGGTCGGCGCCTGCTGCTCGAAGGCCTCGACCTTGACCTGGCTCCAGCCGCGCGCCAGCAAGGCCTCGCGTAGATTGGCCGCCCGCGCGGCCTGGCTGGCCTCGGCATAGACGATAGTCACCTGGGCCTGCTGCAACGACAGGCTGCCCTGGGCATAGTCAGCCAGGCTCAGCAATTGCTCGCGCAGCCCGGGCAAGGGGTCGAACACCTGGCGGCTGCCGGCCAGCTGCGGGGCGGCGCCGATCAACGGCAGGCGCGCCTGCTCCAGGCGCGCGGCCAGCGTGGCATCAAGGGCCGGCGCCATCGGCGCGACCAGGGCGAATACCCGCTGCTGGTCGATCAGTTGCGCCAGCGCCTGCTCGGCACTGGCCTGGTCGGGGCCGGGGTCGAGGTTGACCAGCTGCAAGCTGCGGCCATGAATGCCGCCCTGGCGGTTGATCTGCTCGATACGGTCAGCCAACACCGCCGCCACCACCCGCGCAGGCGCGGCCAGGGCGCCCTGGGTCGGCAGCAAGGTGCCCAGGCGCAGGGTCTGTTCCTCCAGCCCCGGGTCGCGGTCATCGGCCAGGCGCTTGAGGTAGGCACTGAGGTCGCGCTGGTCGGCCATGCTCAGGACAAAGCGCGGCATCGCCGGGTCCAGGCGGTTGCCGGCCGGGTCGCGGCCCTCCTGGATGGCGCGGGCCAGGCTCGCCTCGGTGTAGACCGGATAGCGGCGGCCATTGACCTCGCGCATGCCCTGCCCGCCAGCCAGGCGCTGCCAGTTCAACGAAGGCGGACGCACTCCGCCCTCGGCCCGGCCCAGGCCATCGTTGCCGTGGCAACTGGCACAGGGTACGACGCTGGCCGGCACCAGCATGTCGGCGGCGCCAACCCGCGCCGACACCTGGGCATCGCTGCTCGACAGGCCTTCGCGGTACAGGCGCTTGCCCGCCAGCTCCTGCGGGCTGAGCTCGAGGGCGCAGGCCAGCGGACTGACCAGCAGCACGCTCAGCAGCAGGCCGATAGCCAGGCGCGCGGCCATGGCTCAGCGCCCCGCCAAGGGTTGCGACAGCAGTTGCAGACGCTGGGCGATGGCTTGCGCCGGCGCGTCCGGGCGGATCTTGCTCCAGCGCTTGTTGGCCACGTCGCCGGCAATCAACTGGGTCGAATGCTGCTCGGGGCTTGGAATCAGGTGGCCCAGGCGCGCCAAGACTAGGTCCATCTGCGCCTTGTCACCGGTGAGGAACAGCCAGTTGGCGCTGTCCACCCCCTGTTTTTCGGCAAAGGCCTTGAGCACCGCCGGGGTGTCGTTCTGCGGGTCGCTGCTCAGGGAAATGAACGTGACCTTGCTGGCTGCGTCTTCGCCCAGGGCTTCGCGCACCTCGCGCAGCTTGCGGGTAATCAGCGGGCAGGCGTCGTTGCAGTGGGTGAAGATCACATTGAGCAGCACCACGCGGTCTTTCAGGACGTCTTGGTAAAAGCGCAGGTTACGGCCGTTCTGGTCCTGCAGCACGGTGTCGGTGAAGTACGTGCGGGCGTCGCGGGTCCCGCCCTCGGCCGTCGCCGGGGTGGCGTTGGGCGGTGGTGCGCCATGGCCTTCATGGGCCAGGGCCACTGCGCTGAGGATCCACAGGCACAGCGCCAGGGCCAGCCAGTCGGTGCTGCGCATGCCACGGCTGACGGCGCTCATGGTTGCACCTCCTGGGCAATGGCGGTGTGCTTGGCGTGCACCCGGCGGGCGCTGAGGCGGTCGATCTCGCTGATCAGCAGCTGTGGGTCGGTAAAACCGTAATAGCGCGTCCAGTGGCCGCTGTGGCCGTCACCGACGAGGATCAGCGGCGGATGCTGGCCTAGGTCGGCGCTGAAGCTGCCCAGGCCCTTGAGGGTTTCGTTGATGGCATACGGGGTGCCGGTCAGCCAGCTCCAGCCCGGGCCGTTCTGGAACGCCTGGGCGTAGCCGAGCAGGCGCTTGGGATCATCGCGCTGCGGATCGACGCTGATCGACACCAGTTGCACTTCGGTGCCGACCCGGCCGCCCAGCTGCTTCTGCACCTTGGCCATGATCGAGGAAACCACCGGGCACACCGTGGTGCAACTGGTGTAGATAAAGCCCATGACCACCAGGTGATCGGCCACCAGGTCCTTTTCCAGGCGCACCGGCATGCCGTTCTGGTCGAGCAACGAGACATCGGCAAAGCGCACCGAGGTCTTTTCCTGGTGGGCGGCGGGCGCGCCATGGCCGCTGTGGTCGACACCGTTGTGGGCCTGGGCGATACCGCAACTGGCGGCGAGCAGGCAGAGGCTGAACAGTCTGCAGCGATCGAGCAGTTTCATTGCACACTCCTTGGTCCGGCGTCGGATGCTTGCTGTGCGCCGGCGGGCATTACCCGCAGGCTGGTGTAGTTGTTCTCGGCAAAGCGCTTGCCCAATGACGGCGCCTGCACGTGCAGGTACCAGGCACCGGCTTCAAGTTGTTCCAGCGGCGCCTCGTAGATGCCCTCGCCCACTTCGCGGACCACGCTGGTCCGGGCTCGCGAGGTGGGCGCGAGAAAGTAGCGCAGGCTCAGGTCCTTGATTCCGGTGCGCGGCGTGCCGTTGCCCTCGCTGATGCGAAAGCGCGCGATCAGCGGCCGGCCCTGGTCGACCACCGAGGGGCCGATAAGGAACTCCACCCGTGGCGTCTGCCGGTGCGGGGCGCTGCTGGAAGCCGCCACTTCGGTACTGAAGCAGTGAATGATCTGCGGCTGGTTGAGCAAAAAGGCGACATCGAAGGTACCGGCGGCCGGCAGCTTGATGGTCGAGCTGTACACCCCCGGCGCCACCTCGCGCAGGCTGCGGTCGATGACCAGCGCGGCGCGGGCGCTGTGGCCACGGTTGGCGTAGCCGGACATCGGCGCGTTCATGCCTTCGGCGTAGAAGTAGGTGGTGTTGTCCACCGGGTTGACCACAAACACCGAGTTCTCGTCGCGGGCCACGGTCAGGCCCTGGGCCAGCGGCAGGTCACCGGCCTGGCGCGGCGCCGCGGGCCCGGCTTCGAAGCCCTGGACGATCGGCTGGCGGCCTTCGCCGAGGCTGCTGAGGTTGATCATGCTGACCTTGGGCGAGGCCAGGCCGCGGACATAGGCATAGGCCTGGGTGAAGGTCAGCTGGTAGGGCTCGGCGGCCACCGGCAGGCTGTGGATCAGCCGGTCGCTGCTGGCATCGATGACCATGGCCTGGCTTTGCAGGGTGTTGAGGACGATGCCGAAGCGCCCGTCATTGCTGAAGCGCATCGGCCCCAGGCCCTGCTTGCCTTCGATCAGGTGGCGCTGGGTGTGGCTGCGGGCATCGATGACGCTGATGCTGCCGTCGCGGCCATCGGCCACGTACACCGCCTGGGACAGCGGCGAATAAGCCACCGACAAAGGGTGCGAGCCGACCTTGAGGGTTTTCACCAGGCGCATCTCGCTGGCGTCGATCACGCTCAGGGTGCCGCTGTCGCGGTTGCTGACAAAGGCGTAGCGCGAATCGCTGCTAAAGGCGATTTCGTGGTGACCGGCGCCGGTGGCGAAAAACTTCAGAGTCTTGCGGCTGGGCACGTCGATCACTGTCACCCCGCTGCTCTGGGCGTCGCGGGCATTGTTGCCGACCCACAGCAGGCGCTGGTCGGGCTGCATCGCCAGGCGCAGCGGCTGCTTGCCGGCCGGCAGGTTGGCGACGCGCTGGAAGGTCTCGGTATCGATCAACGCCACCTCTCCGCGCTCCGGCATCGACACGTAGACCTGCTTGTCATCCTTGCTCGCCACCCAGTCCATCGGTGTGCCCGGCAGTTCGATGCGCGCCAGGGTGCTGGTGACCCCGCCCACCGACACCGACGGATCAATCACCGTGAGGCTGGCGTCCTTGTTCAGCACCAGCAGGAAGTAGCTGTTCAAATCGAGCAAGGGCCGTGCGCCGATGCTGCTTTTGAGAAACAGCGCCACCCGTGCCTTGCAACTGGTGCTGCGGTCCTTGGCCGCTTCGCCGGTCAGCGCCGGGTCCAGCCAGGCGCCGGGGGATACCCCCGACAATGGCTGGCCGCTGTTCTGGTCGGTGATCTTGAAGCGCACATTGGCGAAGCTGCCTTCGGTCAAGGTCCCGCCGCTGCCCAGCGGCCGCGCCTCGAACTCGACGCTGACGCCGTCGCGGCTGAAGCTATGCAGGCCCTGGGGGTCACCTTCGACCTGCTCGCTGCGCGGGTCGCACCACAGGCTTTCGTAACTCACCCCCAGGCCGATCAGGGTCAGGCCCACCAGCAGGCCCAGGTACAGCGGTCGATTCTTATTGTTCATGACCTTCCCCTCACTCACTGTGCTGGCGGCGTGGCCGGTGGTGTTTCGTTGGTCACCCGCAGGATCCCCCACAACCCGGAGGCGTTGCCGTAGGCGGCGTAGTCGCGGAACAGGTAGTCACCCGGCACCGCGTTGCTGCCGCCGGCGCTAGGCAGCATGAAACTGAAGTGCGCGGCCGGCAGCACGCTCTCCTGGGCGCCGATGTACATGGCCTGCGGGTTGTAGCCAAAGCGCACCGAACCGATACCGGGCTGGTACATCGGGTAGCCACCGGGGTCGGCCTTCTCCGGCTGGTAGGCGTGCAGCGGCCACAGGTGCCCGTCGAGCTGGTAGGTAATGCCGCGGCTGCCGCCGGTGGGCATCAGCACGTGGTTGCGCAGTGGCTGGCCAGGCTTGGCCCAGAGCACCGGGGTTTGCGGATCGCCGCCGACCAGGGCGTTGCTGTAGGCCATGTGGGCATTGGCTACATCGGCCCAGCCATTGCCATCGGCATGGCCGAACGGCGCATCCGGGGCCAGGCCGAAGCGGAACCACAACGGCTCGGTCTTGTAGTTGATGGCCATGTTCGAGTTGTCCTTCGGATCGCCCGGCACGCCGTTGCCTTCAGTGGCAATGCCCTCCACCGGCCGGCCATCGGCCCAGCGCATGTTCAGCGAGCGTTGCCAGAGGGTGGCGAAGTCGCGGTAGGCGGTTTGCCCCGGCACCTGCACGGTGGCCGAGGCGCGGCTGGCCGTGTCTTCGCTCCAGGTGGCACCCAGCGGCAGGATGCTCATGGCGCCGATCAAGCCCTTTTGCCCCTGCTTGATGACATCGGCCGGGGTGATGTTCAGGCCGCCGAACTCGATGGCGGTGGTGTTGATGTTGTCCACCGCACGGCCCATCTGCAGCACCGGCTTGCCTTCGCGCTCCAGGTGCCCGGCGTAGTACTGGTAGACCTTGCTCGGGTAGGCGCCGCTGTTGCCGGCCCGTGGCGGCACGGTCTGCACCGGGTTCTGGCCGACGTTGGCGCCGTCCGACTTGGTGATGTCGTAGGCCAGCAACTGGGCATGCAGGCCGACATGGCTGGAGGGCCGCATGAGGTTGTTGTTGAAGGCGGTGGAGCCTTCACTGCCATTGCGGTCGCGCTTGACCACGTTCTGCATCACGGCGGTACTCGGCAGGTCGGGCATGACCAGCGGCAGGCGGTTTTCCAGGGTGACCTTCAGGCACTCACCGGCAGCGGCGCGCAGCACCAGCGGCTCGATCGGCACACCGGGCTTGAGCTTGCCGGTGCCCGGGTCGAGGTCGGCCTTGCGCACATAGAGGATTGCCGTCGGGTCGTGCAGCGGGCCGCTGTGGCCGCCGATGGTGAAGGTCTCGCCATCTTCGGAGTCGGTCACCGTCACCTGCGGGATGCTGGTGCGCCGGCTGTTGTACACCAGGGTGCCGCCGTTGGCCTTGAGCGGGCCGCCGACGTGCTGGCCGGCGCCGGCCGGGTCGGTGATGCTCACACCCAGCGAGTTGGCGAGGATATCGTTGGCCAGGGCGGCGACGATTTCATAGCTGCGCTGCACCGTTGGCCGGGTGCCGATGCCATTGGTGTTGGCGGTAAAGCGCGGGCAGATGCCGTCAAACGCCACGGTATTGCGCGCCGCCATCGGCAACGGGTTGTTGGGCAGGGCAAACAGGTCGTTGCGGCTGTTGCTGTAGTTGCGCATAACGCCCCATATGCCATTCCAGTAGCCTTCGTGGGCGGCGTCCAGCGAATACAGGTAGTCACCGTTGGGCGCCGACGCGCTGGAGATCATCGACACCGGTGCCATGAAGCCCAGTTGTTCGGAGATCCCGACCATCTGCGAGGCCTTCCAGCCGGAGTTCGAGCTGTTGCCGAAGCCCGAGCCGTTCTGCAGCCATTTGACGCCATGCAGGGTCACGTTGTGTTCCTCTTCATGGCCACCGGCATGCATGCGCAGGCGCACGTTGTCGCCAGAGTAGGTGCGCAGCATCGGCGTGAACGGGTCGCCCGGCTCGGCCCCGGCGGCGTTGATGTGCGGCGGGAACAAGGTGGTGCCACCGGTTGGCCCCACGGCTGAGGTAACAGCCGCCGGCGACAGGTTCATCGCCGGGATGGCGCGGTCGGTGCGGCTCTGCATGGCATAGGCGAGATCGCCGGCCAGGCCGTCGGCCTGCATGCCGCGCTTGCCGTCGGGGGCGACCTTGTTGGGGTCGTAGACGCGCAGGGCCAGCGGCTCGTTGCGGTAGTTGACGACGAACATGCCCGGGTCATCCACCGAGATTGCCTGCGGGCAAGGCCGGCTCGGGCAGCCCGGGTTGAGCCCGCCGCGCGACTCGACCACCGATTCCAGCAGGTTCGAAGCCTTCTGCCGCACCGGCGGGTTGATCGCATAGCGGAAGCTGTCGGCGCTGGCCGGGTAAGCCTGGGCATTGGGGATGCCGTCCGGGCCGGCGCCGACGTAAACACCGGCCTCATAGGCGTGCTGGAAGTCGCTGTACTCGAGGAAGAACTCGCGGTAGCTGTCGTTGCGCCCGTCACCATCGAGGTCGCCGGTTTTCACCACCGCCTGCCACGAGGTCGGCCCGCCGTCTTCGCGCAGGGCGCTGTTGTACAGCAGCTCGCCGGTTTCGGCGTGGTACCAGGTAGAGCCGGCAGGCTCGGCCAGCACGGTGGCGTACAGGCCCAGTTGCTGGTGGGTCGATGGGCCGAGGTGGTCGTGGGTAAAGATGGTGCCCAGGCCACGGTCGACGTTGTGCACGTTGACCACCGGGTCGACGAACCAGCGCTGCATGGCCGTGCGCGCGCCCAGCCAGTCGGCGCGCCCGTAGCGGCCGAAGAACGGGTGCGCCTTGGCCACCGGGCACTCGGCCGTGCCTTCGCGCGGGTCGCCGGCGCGGCACTCGTTGAACTCGCGAATCGCGTGGATACGCTCGACCACGGTGCCAGGGGAAAGGATACCGTCCTCGTAGTTCCAGCCGTTGGCCGAACCATCGGCGGCGGTCAAGTCCCATTTGGGCAGGTGGATGTGCTGGCCGATAACGTCGGTTGGCGTACGCACCTGGTAGTCGTCCATTTCATAGTACGAGGGGATCAGGTTGGTGTGCTGGTACATCACGCAGTCGAAGGTGTTCATGCGCATCACCAGCGGCTCCGGCGGGCGCTGCTTGTTGATCACCGCCCAGGCGTCTTCCCAGAGGCTGATGATCCGCGCCTGCGGGAAGTGGTAGCCGACCTTGTTGTACACCGCGTCGAACTGGATGTTGGCGCCCTTGTAGATGCGCGGGCGGTCGGCGGTGAAAGTCGAGCTGCCGGTAAAGCTCATGCCGTCCAGGCGCTCGCCGCTGTTGAACTCACCGGCGCCGGACAGTTGGGTCAGGCGCTTGGCGCGATCATCCATGCACGGCTCGTAGTACGGCGCGCCGGCGGTAGGTGCGGCGCCGTTGGTGCGAAAGTTGCGCGCCACGGTCTGCTTGCCAGGCAGCACGGCATAGCTTGGGTGCTCCAGTTTGGAATGGAAGCTCATCGCCGCCTGTTCGACGTCGGTACCCTCCTCGGGCAGGAACACCGCCTTGGCCTTGGTGATGGCCTTGGTGAAGTCCAGCGCAGTGGTGGTCACCAGCGCCTCGCCGCCGGCCGACAGGCCGTCCAGGGCATGGCGTGGCAGGCCGCCGTCCCAGCCACCGACCTGGGCCGGGTCGAGGTTGGCCCACAGGGCGTTGCCGGAGTTTTTCAACTGTTGCGCCTTGGCCGGGTCGAGCATGTCCAGCGGCGGGGTTGGCGGGCGCTGGCCGACGGTGTTTTCCATGCCGCCGATCCAGAACGGGAAGCCCGGGTTCTTCAGGCTGCCGTCGGCGTTGCGGTTGGCCTCGCTGCGATCGACCAGGGCCAGCGAGCCGACTGCGCGCGGCGCGGCGTCGTCATGGCCAGCGTCATCATCGCCCTCTTCTTGCTCATCGTCGTCATGGTTTGCGGCAACCAGGGTTTGCGCCAGCTTGGGAATCACCGCGACCTTGCCGGGCATCGGCGCCATGGCCTTGCCGGGCAACGGCACGATGGCCGGGATTGGCGTACCGGCGACGATCTCGCCATCCGGCAAGGCCCGGGCGCCCGCGGCCGGCTTGCCGCTGCGCAAGGCGAACGGCACGCTGTGATAGCCGTTTTCGCTCTGCCCGGAGACTTCCAGGCGGGTGCCTTCTTCGAACACATCGTGGACCCGCCACATGCTCCACATACCCTGGGCAAAGTGCGGGTAGAAGTGGCAGTGATAGATCGCATCGCCGGCCACGCGGTTACGATTGCCCGAGCCGCCGTTGGCGATTTCGTAGGTGTAGCCGACACCCGGGCCGATGCCCTGGGCGTCGACATAGTCGGAGTTGTCGTCATTGGGGTTGAACAGCCACTGGTGGCCGTGCAGGTGAAAGATGTGCTGCTCGTGGCCGTTGTGGGTGTTGCGGAACTTGACCATGTCACCGATGTAGCTGTGGTTGACGTTGGCCGGTTCCGCCGGGTACAGGGCCATGGTCGCCTTAACCCCGACCTGCTCGGCGCTCGGGGTCTGGCCCGGGCGGATGTTCTCCAGGCCGACGTTGGCCGGTACGTCCACCAGCATCGCCACGTCGCCGACGGTGTGCGAACTCAAGAAGAACTCTTCATAGGCGCATGACAGGCAGTCATGCATCGGCCCCACGCCCAGGCGGTTGGCCACAACCTCGGCGCCCATGCCGCCGGAGCCATAGTTGATCATGAACGAGTCGCGGGTCGGCTCCAGCACATGGCCCATTACCGGGTCTGCCCAGTAACCGGGGAAGGCCTGGGTCGAGGCGGCTTCGTCGGTGAACTGCGCGGCGAAATCACGGAACGGCTCCAGACGGTTGGGGATCGCCGGGTTGCGTTTGCCGATGCTTTCCAGCGGGTAGGTCGAGGCCGGGAAACTGCCATCGGCGTTGGGGCCCATGACAATTGCGTCGGATTCGCTGGAGATGATCTCGTTGCCATCGGTCATGGCAATGATCGGCGAACCGGCCTTGCCTTCGCGGATCCACGGCTCCTGCTGCGGGTAGCGCGCCTGGTAGTCGACGATCGGCTGGCCGGTGGGGGTGCGACCGCTGCTGCTCAGGCGCATCTCTTCTTCGGTCAGGGTATTACGGAAGGTGCGCCCACCTTTGGGCACCACCACCACCTGGCCGAACAGGCCATTGGCGACGTTGCCGGCACCGCCCTCGCCGCCAAAGGTCGCGCCCTGGCTGGTGGCGGCAAACGCGCCTTCACGCTCGGCGTAAAGGGTGTAGGAACGGCTGGCGCCGGGGGCGATCAGGAAGTTGCCGTTGCGCCCGGTATTGGCGGCGATGTCACCGATACTGTTGACCGCCTGCATGCCGTTGACCTGAAAACCGACATGACGGTCGCTGACCTGCTCGTCGGCGACAAAATGCTCGCCGCCCTGCTCGTTGCCCTCGCCGGCTTCGTTCTCAGCGCCTTCGTTTTCCTCGCCTTCGACCTCGTTCTCTTGCTCGTGGTCGATGCCGTGCTTGTTCGGGTTGGCCTGGTAGGCCAGCAGGTTTTGCAGGTTGATGGTCAGGCAGTCGCCCGCCGCCACCCGCAGCACGATCGGCCGCGGGCGTTTGTCCGGGCGCAGGCTGACTTTGCCCGGTACCGCGGCGCCGCCAGTGGCCAGCGACACCTGGTGCTCGTCGACCACGTCGCGGCGCAGGGCGAACATCATGCCGTTGGCGTTCTGCGCACCGAGGCGGTTGAACATCAGTGGCTGATCGAGCGCCACCACATTGGCCACCAGGTTGCGCTCGCAGCGCACGGCAGCTTCGCTGAGCGGTTGCCAGGCAAGGCTGGCGGCCGCAAGCAGCAGTGAAGTCAGGACTGAGCCTTTGATTGGAGTCATCATGGCGTGCCTCGGTGGTGCAAGGGGACTCTGGAGGGGCCGGAGCAAGGCCCATGCCAAATTTTTTATTGTTGTTTTTCAGTAGCTTATAAAGCTGAATGAATCTTGATTGGGGGTGATTCCCCGGTATTCCCCACTAATCGGGGGTTGCCTCATCGCGGGGCAAGCCCGCTCCCACAGGTTTTGCGATTACAAAGGCGCATCCACCGCCAGGCCCTGCAGCCGCCGGTACTGGCGCAGCACCTTGGGCACGTAGCGCTGGGTTTCGGCAAACGGCGGTACTACCCGACCGCGACGCAGCACCGCATCTGGCCCGGCGTTGTAGGCGGCCACGGCCAGGGTGATGTCGTTGTCGAACAGGGTCAGCATGCGCTTGAGGTAGCGCGCCCCGCCCTGCACGTTCGCGGCCGGGTCGAGGACATTCTTCACGCCCATTTCCTTGGCGGTGTCGGGCATCAGCTGCATCAGCCCGGCCGCGCCGCTGGTCGAGCGGGCGTTGGGGTCGTAGCGCGATTCGGCCTGGATCACTGCGTGCAGCAAGGCCGCCGGCAGGTCGTTGGCCTGCGCCGCTGCCGCCACCACTTCGGCGTAGGGCATGCCGGTGATCAGTTGCGGGCCGTTGCTGGCCAGGCTCACGGCCTCGCTGATGACCCGCTGGTAGGTTCGCCCCGGCCGGTGGACGTTGCTCAACACATAACTGCCATCGGCCTTGATCGAGATGTACACATCGGCCTGAGCCGGATTGCCTGTGGCCAGCCAGGCCAGGATTGCCGCAGTGAGCCAGCGCATCGTGCCACCCTCCCCGTTGCGTCCCCCAGAAAGTGGGGCATATGCCCCGATTGCCAGGGCGTTACCCTTCTGACGCAAGCACTGTGCCGCCTTGCCAGGCCCGTGCGGCAAAGGCCCGGCGCAGACGCGCACGGCAATTGCATAAGGCCTTGCAGCGCACCTGTGGAGGGCCTGGCTATGAACAACAACCATCGCGCGCAACGCGGCTTCACCCTGCTCGAACTGCTGGTAGTCCTGGTAGTGCTGGGCCTCTTGGCCGGCATCGTTGCCCCCAAGTACTTCAGCCAGCTGGGGCGCTCGGAGGCCAAGGTCGCCCGGGCGCAGATCGAAGGCCTGAGCAAGGCCCTGGACCTGTACCGGCTGGAAGTGGGGCATTACCCCAATTCCGAGCAAGGCCTGCAGGCACTGGTGGCGGCACCCAGCGACGAAACCCGCTGGTCGGGCCCGTACCTGCAGAAAAAGGTCCCGCAAGACCCTTGGGGGCGTAACTAC
This sequence comes from Pseudomonas sp. B21-009, assembly GCF_024749345.1. Taxonomy (NCBI): domain Bacteria; kingdom Pseudomonadati; phylum Pseudomonadota; class Gammaproteobacteria; order Pseudomonadales; family Pseudomonadaceae; genus Pseudomonas; species Pseudomonas sp. B21-009. The sequence goes on from NZ_CP087199.1 coordinate 3,111,100, forward strand.
ATCTACCGCCAGCCCGGTGAAAACGGTGAGTACGACCTGCTGTCGATGGGCAAGGACGGCCAGCCCGGTGGCGATGGCGAAAATGCCGAGATCACCAGTTGGCAATAACCGGAGGGCTTGCGCATGCGCTATGAACTCAAGGCCCTGGGCAAGGCCGGGGTGGTCTTGCTCCAGGTCGACGCCCAGGACCCGGGCCAGGCCCGCGAGCAGGTCGAGCAACAAGGCTTGCGGGTGGTCAGCGTGCGCAGTTGCCAGCGCCTGGCCGGTCTGCGCTGGCGGCGTGGCGAGGTGTTCAACCTGGTGCTGTTCAGCCAGGAGCTGACCACCCTGCTCAATGCTGGCCTGCCGCTGATCGACGCCCTCGAGAGCCTGGCCGAAAAAGAGACCGCGCCCCAGGCACGCAAGACCCTCGGCGAACTGGTGCGCCTGCTGTATGAAGGCAAGTCGTTCTCCCAGGCCCTGGCGCAGTTGCCCAGCGTGTTCCCGCCGCTGTACGTGGCACTGGTGCAATCGAGCGAAAAGACCGGCGCCCTGGGCGATGCCCTCGGCCGCTATGTTGCCTACCGCCAGCGCATGGACGAAGTGCGCCAGAAGATCATCAGCGCCTCGATCTACCCGCTGCTGCTGTTGCTGGTCGGCGGCGGCGTGGTGCTGTTTCTGCTCGGCTATGTGGTACCGCGTTTCAGTCTGGTGTTCGAAGGCCTGGGCACCGAGCTGCCGTGGATGTCGCGCTGGCTGATGCAGGCCGGGATGTTCCTGCACGCGCATCAGCTGGCCATGGCCAGCAGCTTTGGCCTACTCATGGCGCTGCTGTTCATGCTGCGTCGCGAGCCGCGGGTGCGGCGCTGGCTGAACCGCCAGCTGGAACGCCTGCCGGCCCTGCACAAACGCCTGGTGATGTATGAGCTGGCGCGGTTCTACCGCTCGCTGGGGATCCTCCTGCAGGGCGGCATCCCGATTCTCACCGCCATGGCCATGGCCCGCGGCCTGCTCGGCGCGGCCAGTGGCCTGCGGCTGGAGCAGGCCTGTGAACGGGTCAAGGAAGGCCAGTCGCTGTCGGCGGCGCTGGAGGCCGGGCACCTGGTGACGCCAGTGTCGTTGCGCCTGCTGCGCGCTGGCGAGCAGTCGGGCAACCTCGGGCAGATGATGGAGCGCAGCGCCGACTTCTACGACGAGGAGATCAGCCGCTGGATCGAGTGGTTCGTGCGCCTGTTCGAGCCGCTGCTGATGACCTTCATCGGCCTGCTGATCGGCCTGATCGTGATCCTCATGTACATGCCGATCTTCGAGCTGGCCTCGAGCATCCACTAGCGCAACGCGTGACAATCCAGGGCCCTTGCTGTATAGATTCGGCCACCAAGGGGAGCCCGGCAACGGGCTGAGAAACCGCTGGCATGTGCAGCGCGGTGACCCTTCGAACCTGATCCGGATCATGCCGGCGAAGGGATGGGTATTGTGCACCTGCCTTTTTGCCGGCCTCACTGCGGGGCCGACCATGCCAGCCATCACCGGCCCCGCTGTCGTCACGATAAAAAGGACAACAGTATGACCGCGCGCTTCACCGACAGCCTTCGCCAGCAAAGCGAGCCGAGCTGGACCCAGTGCATCGAACACCGCTTCGTCAATGAACTGCTCGACGGCAGCCTGGCCGACCCTGTGCTGGTCAACTACCTGATCCAGGATCACCGTTTCATCGATGCGTTCCTGACCCTGCTCGGCGCCGCCATCGCCAGCGCCGATACCTTCGAGGCGCGGATTCGCCTGGGGCGCTTTACCGGGGTGATCGCCGGTGAAGAGAACACCTACTTCCTGCGCGCTTTCGAAGCCCTGGGCGTCAGCGAGGCGCAGCGCCTTGAGGCACCGGACTCAGCGCCGACCGCAGGCTTCAAGGCGATCATGCGCGAAGCCGCGGCCACCCGCTCCTACGCCGCCGCCCTGGCGGTGCTCAACGTCGCCGAGGGCCTGTACCTGGACTGGGCGCTGCGGGCCAACAAGCAACTGCCGCCGCGCTTCGAGCACGCCGAGTGGATCACCCTGCACGACAACCCGGCGTTCCAGGACTTTGTCGCCTTTCTACGCGCCGAGCTGGACCGCGTCGGGCCTGCACACGCACAGGTCAGCCGCGACTTCTTCCTGCGCAGCGTGGCGCTGGAACAGGCGTTTTTCGACGCCGCCTACGACATTGAGGGCTAAGCCATGGATATCTTCGAGCGCCTGAAACAGGCCGCCAGCGCCGACTGGCACAGCTACGTCGAGCACGACTTCGTTCGCCAGATGGGCGCCGGCACCCTGGCGCAACCGGCGTTTCGCAAGTACCTGGTACAGGACTACCTGTTCTTGATCCAGTTCGCCCGCTCCTGGGCCCTGGCCGCCTACAAGAGCCGCACCCTCAGCGACATCCGCGCCGCCCAGGCGGGGCTGGCGGCGATTCTCGACGAAACCGAGCTGCACGTGCGCCTGTGCGAGCGTTGGGGGCTGTCGGCCGACGACCTCGCGGCGACACCGGAGCACCAGGCCACTGTCGCCTACACCCGCTTCGTGCTGGACTGCGGCGCCGCCGGCGACCTGCTGGACCTGCACGTGGCCCTGGCGCCGTGCGTGATCGGCTACGCCGAAATCGGCCGCAACCTGACCCCCGACGGCGTTCAGGCACTGGGCGATCACCCTTACCGCGAGTGGATTGGCGAATACGCAGGCGCCGGCTACCAGGGCGTGGCCACGGCTGCGCGTGCGCACCTGGATGACCTGGCCGCGCGAACCATGACCGAGCGCCGCTTCGAGGAACTGGTCAAGGTCTTCGCCCAGGCCTCGCGGCTGGAAGCCGACTTCTGGCAGATGGGGCTGGATGCGGCTGGACAGTAAGGGTCAAAGATTCCACAGGTCAGTAATCGTAGCGATCCACCGCCCGCCGCCGCTCGTTGTCATCGCGCATGTCGTAGTTGGCGGTGGTCTGGATGTTGGTGTGGTGGGCCAGCTTTTGCGCGATCGACAGGTCATGCTCTTCGATCACCCGGGTGATGAACGAGCGGCGAAAATCGTGGGGCATGATCTTTACCCCGACCTGGGTGCCACGCTGGCGGGCGATGTAGTAGATCGCGTGCTTGGTGATGCGCTCGCGGGTGATGTGGCTGCCACGGCGGATGCGGTTGAACAGGAACTCGTCGTCGGCCTGCCCTTCAGGCAACTGCTCGCGGCGAAACGCCAGCCAGGCGTTGAGCTTTGCAAACGCCCAGGGCGGCGCGTACTTGATCAGTTGCTTGTTGCCCTTGCCCAGTACCTGCAGGCTGCGCTCGCTGAAGTCGACCTGGCTGAGGGTCAGGTTGACCGACTCGGACTTGCGCATACCGGTGCCGTACAGCAAGGCGATCACCGCCGCATCGCGCAACCCCTGCGGGCGCGGGTCGGCAGCGCAGGCGTCCATCAGCTCGCGAATCAGGCTGCGCTTGAGGTTGCGCCCGGCCGGCAGGCGCGTGCCCTGGGTCGGCTTGACCGTGCGGATCTTGAGCAACTGCTCCTGACTGATCAGGCTCAGGCGCCAGGCCTCGTTCATTACCCCGCGCACCGCGTTGACGTACAGCGACGAGGTGTTCGGCGCATAGCCGTCGGCGCGCAAGGCCGCCACCAGCGCGGTGACATGCCCGGGCTCGAGCTGGTGCCAGGGCACCTCGGCGATGTCGCAATCCTCGAAGCCCAGGCGGTCGGCAGCATCCTGGAGGATGTACTTCATGGTCAGCTGGCTGGACGGCGCCAGGCGGGCGAGGTATTGCAGCAAGGGGTTTTGCAGTGAATCGGACAAACCGGGAATCCTGTAGAGCGCAGCTGAGGTCAGGGGCCTGCAACGGGCCAGTCTGACTCGTGACAACACCGTGGCCACTGACCTGCATCACAATCAGGTCATTGATTGGCAAGCCTTTTTAGCCACGGCAAGAATCCCGATAGTACCTCATCGACGCCCCCGGAATCGATTGAGGGCATTTTCATGGCACCGCGTCATCCAGGTACAGCTTCACGGTTTCGCGGGTCAGCGACATGACTTCATGGGTCAAACCGTTGAAATCCGTCTCGCCATGCTCCAGGTAGCCGTCACTGCGCTTGACCACATAGGCCACGTGGCCGCGTGGGCGGCCGGTGTCGTTATCGATGATTTGCAGGCGGTCGCTGTACAGCGGCAACGGCTCGATCCGCGGCACCAGGGGCGAACGACCGATGACAATCGGCTCGGGCTGCCACTGCACCAGGCGCTCGCGGTGCCGGGCCACTTCGGTGAGCACCTGGTCGACCGGCAACTGCAGGGTTTTCGAATAGTAGGCATCGTAAAGAAACGCGGTAATGCTCAGCTTGCAGGGGATCTGCGCCTTGTCCGCCAGCAGGCGCTGGATCGCCGGCTTGAGCAGTTCGGTCTGCGTGCTGCGGTCCGGGGTGGTCTTGTAGAAATGCGCGTTGACCACGTAGTTGTAGCCCTTGATTTCGGAGATGCCCTCGAAATCGACACCGCCAACCAGGCTGTAGATCATCGCATGGCCAACGGTGAAATCCTGGTCATCGTCCAGGGCGCAGGTAAACCACTCGCCGATCTGCCCGTCGCCGGTATGCCGTTCGAACAGGCTGATAATCTCTTCGTCGCTGCGAAAGCGCAGGGAGTAAGAACCATCGTGATAGGTGAACGAGGTGAATTCCAGCGGCATCGACTCGATACCGTGGCTGCAACCGCCAAGCGCTAGCGCAGCGCCCAGGGCGCACGCGGCGAGGCCTAAAGAGGGGGCGAACAAAGGGGCGTCATCCATGAGCAAACGAGGCGCGCAAGAATGCCCAAGGCCGCGCCCGCCAGCAAGCATTTCCGCGCCCGCAGCCGGCAACGATGGGCTACAGTTGCCGAGGAACCCCCTGCCCCGAGGCCCCATGGCTTTCCATCGACTGACCCGCACCCACCCGCGCCTGAGTTTTTCTGCCGTTGCCGGCTGCCTGGGCGGCTGGCTGATTCCCGCCGACAATCTGGTGCAGCACATCCTCACTGGCTGGAACATCGGCGTCTGGCTGTACCTGCTGCTGGTGCTGTGGCTGACCCTGCGCGCCAGCCCCGAGAAGGTACGCGAAGTGGCCTGTGTCGAAGATGAAAACGCCGGCCTGGTGCTGCTCACCGTCAGCATCGCAGCGATCGCCAGCCTTGCCGCAGTGACCCTGCAACTGGCCGCCAGCCGCGGCCTTGCCGGTGGCCCGCAACTGCTGCACTACGCCTACACCGGCTTTACCATTGCCGGCTCCTGGCTGATGATCGGCACCATCTTCAGCCTGCACTACGCCAGGCTGTTCTACACCGCCGGCAGCAAGGAGCCTTTGCTGCGCTTTGCCGATGGCGAGCTGAACCCCGACTATTGGGACTTCCACTACTTCTCGTTCACCCTCAACGTCGCCGTGCAGACCTCGGACGTGGGCGTTGCCGACCGGCAGATGCGCCGTATCGTCCTCGCCCACTCATTGGTGGGTTTCGTGTTCAACACCGCGATTCTAGGCTTTACCATCAACATCGCCGCCGGCCTGTTGAACTGACGGCACGCCTTCAAGCACCTGCATGGCGCAACGGGCGATGCGCTGGCAGGCCTGCTGCAAACGGTCGCTGTCGAGCACCAGGCCAAAACGCAGGTGGCCGGCGGCGCTGGGACCGAAGGCGTCGCCAGCGAGCACCGACACCCCATGCTCCTCCAGCAGACGCTCGGCAAAGGCCTGGGCGCCAATGCCGGTCTCGCGGATATCGATCATCACGAACATGCCGCCATCGGGCTTGTGCACGCGGATGCCCGGGCAGCCGTCAAGGCTTGCGCAAACCCGGTCGCGCCGCTCGCGGTAGCGCTCGCGCATCTGCCGCACCTGGGGCAGGTCTTGCTCCAGGGCCACCTGGGCGGCGTCCTGGATAAAATCCGGCAGGCCGTACAGCATGCACAGCGCCAGGTTGCTCAAGTGCTCGGTCAACTGCTGCGGGCCGATCACCCAGCCGACCCGCCAGCCCGACATGGCATGGGACTTGGACAGACTATTGATGGTCGCGCTGCGTTCGGCCATGCCCGGCAGGCTGGCCGGGCTGAAATGCTCGCCCTCGTACAATAACTCGCTGTAGACCTCATCGGAAATCAGCCACAGGTCGTGGTCGATGCACAGCTGCGCCAGGCGCTGCCAGGTGGCCTTGGGCAGGCTGGCGCCAGAGGGGTTGTGCGGGCTGTTGAGCAGCAAGGCGCGGGTGCGCGGGGTAATACGCCGGGCGATGTCGTCAGGGTCGACCCTGAAGCCCTGCTCGGGGCGTACCGGCACCGGCACCAGCCTTGCGGCGCAGGCACCGAACACCGCTTCGTAGGTGACATACATGGGCTCGGCGACGATCACCTCGTCGCCCGGGTCGAACAGGCACTGGGCCACGCCATACAGCGCGCATTGCGCTCCGGCCAGCACCACCACTTCCAGCGGGTCGACCGGCTGGCCGCTGTGGCGGGTGTGATGGGCGGCGATGGCGCGGCGCAGGGCCTCGCTGCCGCGCACATCGGAATAGTGGGTGTGGCCACCGCGCAGGCTGTCGATGGCGGCGTCGACTATTGGTTGCGGGGTGTCGAAGTCCGGGTCGCCAATCGACAACAGGATGATATCCCGGCCCTGGCCTTGCAGTTCGACGGCGCGGTAGTGGATGTTCCAGGCAGCAGCACCGTCACCGGCGATACGTTGGGTGAGCGCGGAATAACGCATGGACGGTCTCCTTGACTGAACCTGGACGCGCCATTGGTCTGAAACTCCCAGGCAAGCATCCCAGCCGACTGTCGGTAAAAATAGCAGAGCGGCGCCATAGCAGGCGGGGAAATATTGCCAGCAAACGTTTGCCGCCAACACCAAAGTGGTCGCCGCGCCTGCCGGGGAACGTGAGCTGGGTCAAACTCTCGACAAACCGTCATCATCCTGGGCCGACACTGGCGCCATCAATGCTATGTTTAGGTTTCCCGCCGGGTCGCACCGACCCGCCCATTCTTGCGTGAGGTTCACCGTACAAGGAGGCCGGCATGAACAAGCTGACGTTCCCCAACGCCTGCCAGATGATGCGCTGGCATTTCCATCCGCTGGGCTTCGAGGCCAGCATGGACGCCCCGCGCAGCATGGTGGCGCGCCTGTTCGACCGGGCCACCGGCGAAACCCTGCTGGCGATTGCCGGCATTCCCTGCGCCACGCTGATGCACGCGGCGGACGTCGAGCGCATCATCGAAGCGGTTGAGGCCGAACTCGACGCCTTCGAACCGTCCTGCAACCTGCGTGCGGTCGGCTGATCAGCTGACAACCCGGGGTTCGCGCCCGCGCTCGATATCGGCAATGAAGCGCTCGGCCGGCTGCGGCTGGCCGAGCAGATAACCTTGCAACGAGTCACAGCCCAGGCGGGTCAGGAAGCTCTGCTGGCGGTCGGTCTCGACCCCTTCGGCGACAATCCGCAAGCCCAGGGCCTGGCCCAGCGCGACGATGGCCGAAACGATGGCAGCGTCGTCGCTGTCCTGCTCCAGGTCTCGCACGAAGCCGCGGTCAATCTTCAATTCGTTGGCCGGCAGGCGCTTCAAGTACATCAGGCTCGAATAGCCGGTACCGAAGTCATCGATAGACAGGTCCACACCCATGTCCGAAAGCCGCTGCAGCACCTGCATGCTGGCGTCGGCATCGCGCATGGCGGTGGTTTCGGTGATTTCCAGGGTCAGGCTGTTGGCCGGCAACTGATGACGCGCCAGCACCCTGGCAACGCTCTCGACCAGCCCGGTGTGGCAGAACTGGATGGCCGACAGGTTAACGGCGATGCGCCAGTTGCTGTGGCCCCGGTCGATCCAGATGCGCATCTGCCGGCAGGCCTCGTCCAGCACCCACTCGCCGATGGGGATGATCAGGCCGGTTTTCTCCGCCTGGATGATGAACCGGTCGGGCAGCAACAGGCCATGTTGCGGGTGTTCCCAGCGCAGCAAGGCCTCGGCGCCGATCGGCTGGCACTCGAGGGCGTCGAATTTGGGCTGGTAGTACAGGCGGAACTGGCCCTGCTCCAGGGCCACGCGCAAATCCTGCAGCAGTTGCAGTTGCAGGCGGGCGTTGCTGTTCATCGACACGTCGAAGAAGCTGTAGCCGTTCTTGCCGGCGCTCTTGGCGTGGTACATGGCCGCATCGGCGTTGCGCAGCAGTTCGTGCTGGTCGATACCATTGCCCGGGTAGAGGACGATGCCGATACTCGCCGAGATCTGCAGGTTCTGTTCAGCAACGCGGAAGCTGCGCGAGATCAGGTTGACCTGCTTGGCCGCCACGCCCACGGCGTCGTCGGCTTCCTGCAGCTCGACCAGCAGCACGAACTCATCGCCGCCGATCCGCGCCAGGGTGTCCTGGCTGTGCAGGTGGCCGCGCAGGCGCAGGGCGACTTCCTTGAGCAACTGGTCGCCCATGTGGTGACCGAAGGCATCGTTGACCGGCTTGAAGCCGTCCAGGTCGATGAACATCAGCGCAAAACAACCGCCCTGCTCGGCCACCTTGCTGATCGCCTGGTCGATACGGTCGGCCAGCAGCGTACGGTTGGGCAGGCTGGTGAGGGTGTCGTGCAGGGCCAGTTGGGTCAGTTCCTGGTTGGCCAGGGTCAGCGAGCGGGCAAGCTCGGCGGTGCGCGCTTCCAGGCGCGCATCCAGCACCGAGGTCAGCAAGGCTGCGGCCAGCACCGCCAGGGTGGTGATCAGCACCAGGTAATCCAGGCCGTTGCCGCTCAGGCCGCCGCCCAGTGCGCCGCAGTAACTGCCTTCGGGGAAGTTCGCCGCGGCCATGCCGGTGTAATGCATGCCGACGATCGCCACGCCCATGATGATCGCCGCGCCGCCACGCAAGTGGCGTACGTACAGGGTTTGCTGGCGCAGGCGGAAGGCGATCCACAACGCCGCTGCTGAAGCGCCGACAGCGATCAGCAACGAGGCGCTGAACAGCGCGGGGTCGTAGTCGATGCCCGGGGTCATGCGCAGCGCGGCCATGCCGGTGTAGTGCATGCTGCTGATGCCGGTGCCCATGATCAACGCGCCAGCGCCCAGTTGCAGCCACGGCAAGGTCGGCTGGCTGACCAGCCACAGGGCGAAACCCGACGACAGCCCGGCGATCAGCAGCGACAGCAGGGTCAGGGTAATGTCATAACCGAGCTCGATCGGCAGGTTCAGGGCGAGCATGCCGATAAAGTGCATCGACCAGATCCCGATGCCCATGGCCAGCGCCCCGCCACCGATCCACAGGTACACCGCACGGCCTTTGGCGGTGTTGATCCGGCCGGCGAGGTCGAGGGCGGTATACGAAGCAAGGATGGCCACACACAGCGAAATCAATACCAGCGACGAAGAGTAACTACCGATCAGCATGAGGCCTTCCACAACCCGTAGACCGGGCACTGGCGAGGCCCGGATAAAAGCCGATGATTGTACTCAACCTTTGGCGAAACGCACGGAGTTTTCGGTGGGTTGGAAAACCAGACCCAGCCAGTAAAAGACAGCGGATAACCTTTGGATTTCCCTCACTAACGCGGGTGACTCAAGGCCAAAGACGGTTGCGCAGCGCCCGTCTCGCCCTTAATGCTGACATTTGCTGGAAAACGCTAACTCGACCTCAGGAACCAACAGGTCAATGTGGTACCCAGACGCTCCGTCGCCAATGGCAACATGAATGCCCTCGACACCTTCATTGAGCTGAGAGTTGAGCTTATAGTCGATAAAACGAGCAATCGTTTGATTCACACCGATAGCAAACTCGGTAAGTTGTAGACCTCTTTTGCCTGCGGCAACTGCCAATAAATCAGAACACTCTTCCCCCGCCACTAAAAAAGATACAACAGTATTATCTACAATCTTCAGAATCGCACCACATTCAGCCACCGAGCGAGCAAGACCTTCAAGTTCACCCTTGAATTCGGAGCGTAGCGCCCAGCCCTCATTCCTTATGACACTCAGCATTCCTGCCACTTGCAACTGCCCAGTAAAACTAAATGGGCAAGGCGCTTCCGCTTGCATATGAGCGTAGTGAACCTCAAAAAACTCAGCGACAGAATGAATGTAGTCCCCTTCTGCATCATCCCTTATCATGGCGTAAGGCACAGCGTCTGAATGGATCAATGCTTGCCCTGTGTTAAAGCCGCCTGAAACAACAATGACATTTGCATCGTCGAGCTTGGCCAAGAGCTTTTCTTGTTGAGCCAACGAAGAACTGAAATCACTTCCAACGATTGCTTTGATCGCATATTCCGCATGCTGCACAGACGCCTCAAAAACATGCAACGCACAAAAAATGCACTTCCTGCCGACCCCGTGTGTGGCAATTTCAAAGGTATGCCTGGATGCCTCTTTCGAAAACGAGAGCACCAGGCTTCTTGGCGGCAACTCGGCCAGTTCCAGCAGGCTCTGTGTGGCGACCCCTCGCCGTTGCAAAATTGATTGAAGCTCAGACGAGTCGGTAACGATGACTGCCTCGCCATTGCGAACCCAGTCAAACCCGGATAGATCAGCAGACATCTGTCACCTCCTTTGTTTCATGGTAGAGAGGCGCGCCTCTCTACCATGACTCACGGTTTAGTCTTCAACATGAGCCCAGGCAAGTGGTGCCCAGCCGAAATTGTCAGGACCCGGCGCCATGCGCTTTAACGTGGACGTTGTAGCTTTCATCGCATTCTCCTTCAGTAAGTTTCGATGGCACCCCTCCAAATGAGGAGCGATCTATTCTTAGGCCTTCAATAAAGCCGATGCAATTATTTTCATCAACTTCCTTAGATTAATTTCAACTACGCCTTTCTGCAGATGTTTAGTCAGCCGTTTAATACATAGCGCCACATGTAGCCGAACACCGAAAGAACCTTCCTTTTCTCTGAGAACCACTTGCCGAAGAAAAAAACCAAGAGTACGTTTTTTGATCTCCCCATGAAAAACAGTTAAACATCACGCCATCCTTAGCCCAGGAACTACAGCGCATGCCTACAAACCGTACAATTCCGACAGAAAAACTAAAATATTCTTTAGAACTTAAAGACCTATCGGAAAAGTCATCGCCTTCTCACGCAATTCATTTGCTGCAGCAGGAAATAATTTCAGGCCTGCGCCACAAAGGATGGCCAGAGGCTCAACTTGTTACCGGGCCCAGAGTCGTGACCGCAGAGGAAAACTACGGCTTGCTGGGATACAGCCCTGACGAAATAACGCTTGGTAGTGCGCACACTCGCTGGGTAGATGAATTGACCTTGTTGCGAACTCAGACCACCAGCCAGATTCCCGCAGCGCTGCAGGCCGCAGCGAGATGCCGGGGCCCTGAAGAACTCATCATGATTGCTGCGCCCGGCATTACCTTCCGGCGCGACACGCGCGATCGCTGGCATTGCGCAGAACCCCATCAGATGGACATTTGGGTCCTCGGCGACCCTGCCCTGTCATCCCGAACCGAACTCCTGCGACTGGTCCGCGATATCCTTCACATTGCGGTGCCGGACATGGCCTGGATTTACAGCGACAGTCCGCATCACTACACCGAAGGCGGAATCGAGGTGAACCTTCTTGCAGAAGAAAATCCGGTAGAAGTGCTTGAATGCGGATGCATCGCCACATCGCTTCTTCAACGCCTGGGTATCGACCCGAATCAACATGGCGGACTGGCACTGGGCATGGGCCTGGATCGCCTGACCATGCTGCGTAAAGGGATTCCCGATATACGACTGCTCAGAGACGAGCATCCCCGCGTGCAAGCGCAGATGCACGACCTTCTTCCCTGGAGCCCCGTCTCCCGCCTGCCTTCCATCACGCGTGATATTTCCCTTGCCGTATCGCCCGGCCAAAGTGAAGAAGAGCTCACTGAAAAAATGCTGGTGGCTGCTGCGGACAGGGCAAACTGGATCGAAGAAATGCAAATAAAAGGACGCTGGGCGGCAAGCGACTTGCCAACTCAGGCAATCGATCGTCTCGGCCTGTTGCCGGGGCAAGAAAACGTATTACTCAGCGTAGTGCTACGGGACAGCTCACGATCTATCGCAACCGAAGAGGCCAATGCGCTTTACGAACGCATTCAGGCGGCGCTGCACGAAGGTACACCCGGCGGCGGATACCGGATGAACCATTGAGCGAGTTTTGTTGCGAGCCAAGCGTAATTGCAGGGCAGCTCAGGCCCCCAGCAGTATTTCAGCTGAAGCCTTCTGGCTGAGTGCTCGCGCTTTACTGCTCGGCAAACGCCGCCTGCGCCTCCCAGCCCCCACCCAGCGCCGCGATCAACTGCACGCTCGCCACCAGCCGCCCCTGTAGCAGGTTGAGCACGCTGCGCTCGTTGCTCAGGGCGGTGGTCTGCACGTTGACCACGTCCAGGTAGGCGATCAGCCCGGCCTTGTACTGGTTGTTGGTCAGGCGCAGGGATTCGCGGGCCGAGGCCAGGGCTTCGCTGCGCACCCGCGCTTCGTCTTCATAGACCTTGAGCTGTACCAGGTAGTTTTCCACTTCCTTGAAGCCGTCGAGCACGGTCTGCCGGTACTGGGCCACGGTCTGGTCGTAGACCGCTTCGCTGCGGTCGACTTCTGCCGCGCGCTGGCCGGCGTCGAACAGGGTCATGGCCAGTTGCGGGCCGACCGACCAGAAGCGGTTCGGCAGGCTGATCCAGTCGCTGAAGCTGCTACTGCTGTAGCCGCCGCTCATGCTCAGGGTCAGGTCCGGGAAGTAGGCGGCGCGGGCCACGCCGATGCTGGCGTTGGCCGACATCACGTTACGCTCGGCCTTGGCGATGTCCGGGCGGCGCTCCAGCAGTTGCGAAGGCAAGGCCAGCGGCACTTGCGGCAGGGCCGGGATGTCCTTGCTGTCGGCCAGGGCGAACTCGGCCGGGGCCTTGCCGAGCAGCACGGCAATGGCGTTTTCCAGCTGCGCCCGCTGCCACACCAGGTCGATCAGGTCGGCCTGGGTGCTTTTCAGCTGGGTCTGCGCCTGGGCCACGGCGTCCTTGCCCGAGACCCCGGCACGGTACTGGTTCTCGGTCATTTTCAGCGAACGCTCATAGGCCTCGACGGTGGCCTCGAGCAAGCGCTTCTGCTCGTCGATCACCCGCAGTTGCAGGTAGTTCTGCACCAGTTCCGACTGCAGGCTCAGGCGGATCGCCGCCATGTCGGCGAGGCTGGCCTCGGCGCTGGCCTGGTTGGCGGCCAGGCCGTCACGCAGTTTGCCCCACAGGTCGGCCTCCCAGCTCACCCCCAGCTGGGTGTTGTAGGTGTTGCGGATGCCGCTGCTGTTGTTGCTCAGGCTCGAACTCGAGCTGCCGGTGCCCTGGCTTGAGCGGGTCTTGCCGGCCGACAGGTCGAGGCTTGGGAACAGGGCGCCGCGGGCGCTTCGCACCAGGGCCTGGGCCTGGCGGTACTGGGCTTCGTACTGGGCGACGGTCTGGTTGCCGGCGTTGAGTTGCTCGACCAGGCCGTTGAGCTGGGCGTCGCCGTACAGCTCCCACCAGGCGCCGCGGGCGATGGCGTCCGAGGGGTTGGCCTGGGTCCAGCCTTCGGCGTGCTTGAAGGCCACCGGCGCCGGGGTTTCGGGCCGGTGGTAGTCCGGGCTCAGGGTACAGGCGCTGAGCATCCCCAGGCACAGGGCCGAGGCCAGCAGGCGCGAGCCGCGGGCAGCCAGCAACGGCTGCAGCGAACGGTCGGAAAGAAGCGGACGTCGGGTCATAGCGGGGTTTCCAAAGCAGCGTCGGTACGCACGCCGCGCCAGCGGTTGAAGCGATGGCGCAGGCGGTCCAGATAGAGGTAGACCACCGGGGTGGTGTAAAGCGTGAGGATCTGGCTGAAGACCAGCCCGCCGATGATGGTCAGGCCCAGCGGCTGGCGCATCTCGGCGCCTTCGGCGTGGCTGAGCAGCAGCGGCAAGGCGCCGAGGATGGCCGCCAGGGTGGTCATCAGGATCGGCCGCAGGCGCAGCAGGCAGGCACGGCGGATCGACTCCTCCGGGCTCAGGTGCTCGTGGCGCTCCAGCTGCAGGGCCAGGTCGATCATCATGATCGCGTTCTTCTTCACCACGCCAATCAGCAGGAACAGGCCCAGCAGGGAGATCAGGCTGAACTCGCTGCCGACCACATACAAGGTCAGCAAGGCCCCTACCCCGGCCGATGGCAGGGTCGAGAGGATGGTCAGCGGGTGAATGTAGCTTTCGTAAAGAATGCCCAGCACCAGGTACACCGCCAGCAAGGCGCCGAGGATCATGAACGGCTGGCCCTTCTGGCTTTCGGCGAAGGCATCGCCGGTACCGCCGAGCTTGGCGATCACGTCCTCGGGCAAGCCGACCTTGGCCACTGCCCGCTCCACCGCGGCCAGGGCCTGGTCCTGGCTGTAGCCTTCGGCAATGTCGAAGTTGATGCTCTCGGAGGCAAACTGGCCTTCGTGGCTGACGCGGTCGTCGGCCAGGCTGTTCTCGTAATGGGCGAAGGTGGACAGCGGTACCCGCGCGCCGTCGGCGGTGATCACCTGGACCTGCTCGAGGGTGCGCGGGTCCTGGGCATATTTGGGGTTGATCTCCATCACCACCTGGTACTGGTTGAGGCTGTCGTAGATGGTCGAGATCTGCCGCTGACTGTAGGCGTTGTTAAGCACCGAGGTGACCATGCTCATGTCGATGCCCAGGCGCTTGGCCTGTTCGCGGTCGACCACCAGGGTGATCTGCTGGGTACCGCCGCCTTCGCGGGCGTCGATGGCGGTCAGCTCCGGCAGGCTCTTGAACGCCGCGACCACCTTCGGGTACCACTCGCGCAGGGCCGAGAGCTCACTGCTTTGCAGGGTGTAGAGGAACTGCGAGCTGCTCTGGTCGCGACCGCCGCCGAACTGCAAGTCCTGGTCGGCCATCAGGAACAGCCGCCCGCCGGGCACCTTGGGCATCTCTTTGCGCAGGCGCTCGATGATCATCTGCGCCGAGACCTTGCGCTCGCTGATCGGTTTGAGGCGCACCAGTACCATGGCGTTGTTGGTGCCGCTGTTGCCGCCGATGAAGCCGGCAACGCTTTCCACTGCCGGGTCGGCCAGCAAGGCGCGGCGGAAGATCTCCATCTTCGGCTGCATGACCTGGAACGACAGACCGTCGTCGCCGCGGACAAAGCCCATCAGCTGGCCGGTGTCCTGCTGCGGCAAAAAGGTCTTGGGCACCACCACGTACAGGGCGATGTTGACCGCGATGGTCACCAGCAGGCTCAACAGGGTCAGGCGCCGGTGGCGCATGACCCAGTCAAGGCTGCGCCCGTAGCCGGCCATCATGCGCTGGTTGAGCTGCTCGCTCCAGCGTTGCAGGCGGGTCTGTTGCCCCTCGGCGTGGGGCTTGAGCCATCGCGCGCAGAGCATCGGCGTCAGCGTCAGCGACACCAGCAGGGAGACCAGGATCGCCACTGCCAGGGTGATCGAGAACTCGCGAAACAGCGAGCCGACGATGCCGCCCATGAACAGGATCGAGACGAACACCACCACCAGCGACAGGTTCATCGACAGCAAGGTGAAGCCCACCTCCTTGGAACCCATGTACGCCGCGCGCATCGGCGGTACGCCTTCGTCGATATGCCGGGAGATGTTCTCCAGCACCACGATGGCGTCATCCACCACCAGGCCGGTGGCAAGAATCAGCGCCATCAGCGACAGGTTGTTCAGAGAAAAGCCGCACAGGTACATGGCCGCGAAGGTGCCGACCAGCGACACCGGCACCGCCAGGGTCGGGATCAGCGAGGCGCGCAGGTTGCCGAGAAACAGGAACACCACCAGCACCACCAGCACCACGGCGATGATCAGGGTGTGCTCGGCTTCCTTGAGGGTCGCCTTGATCACCGGCGAGCGGTCCATGGCCACGTCCAGCTTGACGCTGGCCGGCATCAGCGACTCCAGGGCCGGCAACTGCTCCTTGATCTTGTTCACGGTCTCGATGATGTTGGCGCCGGTCTGGCGGTTGATCACCAGCAGCACCGCGTCCTGGTCATTGAAGAAACCACTGTTGTAGCGGTTCTCCACCGCGTCGCTGACCCTGGCCACATGGCTCAGGCGCAGCACCGCGCCATCCTGGTAGCGAATCACCAGCGGCTCGTAGTCCTTGGCTTTCTCCAGCTGGTCGTTGGCCTGCACCTGCCAGTTGCGCTGGCTGTCTTCGACAAAGCCCTTGGGCCGGCGCTGGTTGGCGTTGGCGATGGTCTGGCGCACGTCGTCCAGGGACACGCCGTACTGGTTGAGCAAGTGCGGCTCGAGCTCGACCCGCACCGCCGGCAGCGAACTGCCGCCGATCTGCACTTCGCCGACCCCCGGCACCTGCGACAGGCTCTGGGACAGGATGGTCGAGGCCAGGTCGTACAACTGGCCCTTCTGCAGCACGCTTGAGGTCAGCGCCAGGACCATGATCGGCGCCTGGGACGGGTTGTATTTCTTGTAGGTGGGCATGCTGCGCATGCCGCTGGGCAGCAAGTTGCGCGAGGCATTGATCGCCGCCTGCACCTCGCGCGCGGCGGCGTCGATGTCGCGGCCCTGGTCGAAACCGAGGATCACCCGCGTCGAGCCCTGGCTCGAGCTGCTGGTAAGGGTGGTCACCCCGGAGATCGCGCCCATCGAGCGCTCCAGCGGCGTGGCCACGGTCGAGGCCATGACTTCGGGGCTGGCGCCCGGCAGGTTGGCCTGGACCACGATCACCGGGAACTCGATCTGCGGCAGCGGCGCCACCGGCAACAGGCCGAAGCTGACACCGCCAAGCAGCATGATCGCCAGGCTCAGCAGCATGGTCGCCACTGGGCGGGCGATGAACGGAGCTGAGAGGTTCATGGGCGGTAGCTCCAAGCTGCAAGCTGCAAGCTGCAAGCAACTTGAGGTGACCTTCGATGCACAGATCGAACACCGGACCGCTTGCAGCTTGCAGCTTGCGGCTTGGAGCTGGCGCCGATCATACCAAGTCTCCGGTCAAGCCACGGGAGCGATGGCGCCTCGACAACCGATCAAAGTACAAATAGATGACAGGCGTAGTGAACAGCGTCAGCACCTGGCTGACCAGCAGCCCGCCAACCATCACCAGGCCCAGGGGCTGGCGCAGTTCGGCGCCGGAGCCGCTGGCGAGCATCAGCGGGATGGCGCCGAACAGTGCCGCCAACGTGGTCATCAGGATCGGCCGGAAGCGCAGCAGCGCGGCCTGGTAGATGGCCGCTTCCGGGGCCATGCCCTGGTTGCGCTCGGCCTCCAGGGCGAAGTCGATCATCATGATCGCGTTCTTCTTGACGATACCGATGAGCAAAATGATGCCGATGATGGCGATCATGCCCAGGTCGTTACCGGAGAGGATCAACGCCAGCAAGGCGCCCACCGCCGCCGACGGCAGGGTCGAGAGGATGGTCACCGGGTGGATGTAGCTCTCGTAGAGCACGCCAAGCACGATATACATGGTCACCACCGCCGCCAGGATCAGCAGCAAGGTGCTCGACAGCGAGGCCTGGAAGGCTTCGGCCGCGCCCTGGAAGCGGGTTTGCACGCCCACCGGCATGCCGATGTCCTGCTGCACCTGCTCGATGACCTTGACCGCCTCGCCGAGGGCCACGCCGTCGCCAAGGTTGAACGACATCATCACCGCCGGGAACTGGCCGATATGGGCAATCGCCAGTTGCGCCTGGCGCTGCTCGATGCGCGCCAGGCTCGACAGCCGCACCTGGCCGCCGTCGGCAGCCTTGACGTGAATCTGCTCGAGCACCTGCGGGCCGATGCTCGACGCTGCCTCGGCCTGCAGCACCACGCGGTACTGGCTGGCCTGGGTGTAGATGGTCGAGATCTGCCGCTGGCCGAAGGCATCGTAGAGGGCGTTGGTGATGTCGGCGACGTTGATGCCCAGGCGGCTGGCGGCGTCGCGGTCGATCACCAGGAATACCTGCAGGCCCTTGTCCTGCAGGTCGCTGGCGACATCGGTGAGTTCCGGGCGTTGCTGCAGGGCATCGACCAGCTTGGCGCTCCACTGCGCCAGCAGCTCGGCATCCGGCGAGGACAGGCTGAACTGGTACTGAGTGCGGCTGACCCGGTCTTCGATGCTCAAATCCTGCACCGGCTGCATGAACAGGCGGATGCCGACCAGCTTGTCGACCTCCGGTTGCAGGCGGGCAATCACCTGGGCTGCGGTGAGGTCACGCTCGCCATGGGGCTTGAGGTTGATCAGCAGGCGACCACTGTTAAGCGTGGCGTTGTCGCCATCGACGCCGATGTACGACGACAGGCTCTGCACCGCCGGGTCCTTGAGGATCACCGCGCTGAGCTGCTGCTGGCGCTGGCTCATGGCGCTGAACGACACCGACTGCGGCGCCTCGGAAATACCCTGGATCACCCCGGTGTCCTGCACCGGGAAGAAGCCCTTGGGCACCACCAGGTACAACAGCACGGTCAGGCCCAGGGTCGCCACGGCCACCAGCAGGGTCAGCGGCTGGTGGCGGAGCACCCACTGCAGGCCACGGCCGTAGTAGTCGATCATCCAGTCGATCCAGGCGCCGCTGGCACGGTAGAAACGCCCCTGCTCTTCCTCCTTCGGTTCGCGCTTGAGCAAGCGCGCGCACATCATCGGCGTCAGGGTCAGCGACACCACCAGCGAGATCAGAATGGCCACCGCCAGGGTGATGGCGAATTCGCGAAACAGCCGGCCGACCACATCGGCCATGAACAGCAGCGGGATCAGTACCGCAATCAGCGAGAAGGTCAGCGAAACCAGGGTGAAGCCGATCTGCCGCGCGCCTTTGAGCGCCGCCTGCATCGGCGTTTCGCCCTCTTCGATATGCCGCGAGATGTTCTCCAGCATGACGATGGCATCGTCGACCACAAAGCCGGTGGCGATGGTCAGGGCCATCAGGGTCAGGTTGTTGATCGAGAACCCGGCCAGGTGCATGACCGCAAAGGTGCCGATCAGCGACAGCGGCACAGCCACCGAGGGGATGATGGTGGCGCTGAAGCGGCGCAAAAAGATGAAGGTGACCATGACCACCAGGGCGATGGCGATCAGCAGCTCGTGCTGCACGTCCTTGACCGAGGCGCGGATGGTCTGGGTGCGGTCGGTGAGCACGCTAACATCCAGGCCCGCCGGCAGGTTGTCGGTGATCGACGGCAGCATCGCCTTGATCCGGTCGACCACCTCGATGACGTTGGCCCCGGGCTGGCGCTGGATGTTTAGCAGCACCGCCTGGTTCTGGTTGGCCCAGGCCGCCAGGCGCTCGTTTTCGGCGCCGTCGACGATCTCGGCGACATCCTTGAGGCGCAGCGGCGCGCCGTTGTTGTAGGCGAGAATCAGGTTGGCGTATTCCTCGGGCGAACGCAGCTGGTCGTTGGCGTCGAGCATCGACACCCGCGTCGGGCCATCGAAGTTGCCTTTGGGCTGGTTGACGTTGGAGGCGCCGATCAGGGTGCGCACGTCGGCCAGGTTGAGCCCGGCCGAGGCCAGGGCGTCGGGGTTGACCTTGATCCGCACCGCCTGGCGTTGGCCGCCGGCGATGCTGACCATGCCGACGCCGCCGATCTGGGCGATTTTTTGCGCCACGCGGGTGTCGACCAGGTCGTTGAGCTTGGGCAGCGGCATGGTTTTCGACGAAATCGCCAGGGTCAGCACCGGCGTGTCGGCCGGGTTGACCTTGTTGTACACCGGTGGCGCCGGCAGGTCGCTGGGCAGCAGGTTGCTGGCTGCGTTGATCGCCGCCTGCACCTGTTGCTCGGCAACGTCCATGTTCATGTCCAGGCTGAAGCGCAGGGTCAGCACCGAGGCGCCACCGGAGCTGGTCGAGGCCATCTGGGTCAGCCCGGGCATCTGCCCGAACTGGCGCTCAAGCGGCGCAGTGACCGCGCTGGTCATCACTTGGGGGCTGGCGCCGGGGTACAGGGTCATCACCCGGATGGTCGGGTAATCGACCTGGGGCAGCGCCGCCACCGGCAGCATCTTGTAGGCGATCAGGCCGGCCAGGACGATGGCCAGCATGCTCAGGGTGGTCGCCACCGGGCGCAGGATGAACAGCCGCGAGAGGTTCATGCGCCGGCCTTGCCCTGTGCGCCGTCAGCGGCGGAGGCTTCTTTCTTGTCCTGGCCCTGCAGGTGCTGGCCAGGGGTGACCGGCACTTCGGCGCTGTCGTTGACCACCTCGACCTCGCTGCCATCACGCAAGCGGTCGGTGCCTTCAAGCACCACCCGCTCGCCCTTGGCCAGGCCTTCGTTGACCACGGTGAGATCACCATCGCTGGCGCCCAGCGTGAGCTTGCGGATGCGTACCTTGTTGTCGCCTTCCATGACATAGACGAACGAGCCGTCGGTGCCGAACTGGATCGCCGCCGACGGCGCCATCACCACACCCTTGAGGGTATCGGCGAGCAGGCGCACGTTGACGAACTGATTGGGGAACAGCGCTTCGTCCTGGTTTTCGAAGAAGGCCTTGAACTTCAGGGTGCCGGTGGTGGTGTCGATCTGGTTGTCGAGGCTGCGCAGCACGCCGGCCGCCTGTTGCTTGCTGTCGCTGCGGTCCCAGGCCTCGACCGGCAACTGCGCGCCGCTGCGATAGCGCGCCAGCACCGTGTTCAGCTCTGTTTCCGGCAAGGTGAAGGCCACGGTGATTGGCTGGGTCTGGGTGATGACCACCAGCGCGGTGGTGTCGTTGGCCGCCACCAGGTTGCCGACGTCCAGCTGGCGCAGGCCGAGACGGCCGCTGATCGGCGCGCGGATGCGGGTGAAGTCGAGGTTGAGCTTGGCGTCGCCTACCGCCGCCTGGTTGGTCTTGATCGTGCCTTGGTACTGGCCGACCAGTGCCTCCTGGGTATCGAGGGTCTGCTTGGCGATGCTGTCTTCGGCGAACAGGCCTTTATAACGCTGCAGGTCGATCTGGGCGTTTTTCAGTTGCGCCTGGTTCTGCGCCAGGGTGCCTTCGGCCTGTTGCAGGGCGATCTGGTAGCTGCGCGGGTCGATCTCGGCCAGCAGGTCGCCGGCCTTGACCTTCTGGCCTTCCTGGAAGTTGACCTTGACCAGTTCGCCGCCGACCCGGCTGCGCACATTCACCGTGTTGGTCGCGGTCACCGTGCCCAGGGCCTTGAGGTATACCGGGAAGTCGCCAACCGTGGCCGGCTCGACCCGTACCGGTACCGGCCCGCCGAACGCGCCAAAACCCGGCCGCCCGCCCTTGCCGCCCGGCGCGGCACCTGCCTTGTGCGCCGCCGGCGACGGCCACAGCCACCAGCACAGGCCGGCGACCAGCAGCAGGATCAGCAGGCCGACAAGCCAGCGACGGGAGGAACGGGAACGAGAAAGCATCGGTTGATCGACCATTGTGCGGGAAAGAATTCTTTTCAGGAGGCTGAACGATAAGCACTGCAGACAGATAAGCAAAGCGCCTTTACCGGCACTTTACCTTGAGCTTACGTAGCTAACGTAATGAACTATAAATAAAAACGGCCTGGACGAGGGCCAGGCCGTTACATCTCTTCGCAATTCTTCGCGGGGCAAGCCCGCTCCTACAGGGATGGTGTAGGAGCGGGCTTGCCCCGCGATCGGCTGTCACTGTTACTTCAGAACAGCCAGGGCAGCCTCATAATTCGGCTCTTCGGCGATTTCGCCAACCAGCTCGCTGTGCAGCACCTTGTCGTTCTCGTCCAGCACAACAACGGCGCGGGCAGTCAGGCCGGCCAGCGGGCCGTCGGCGATTTCAACACCGTAGTTGCCGAAGAACTCACGGCCGCGCAGCAGCGACAGGTTCTGCACGTTCTCCAGGCCTTCAGCACCGCAGAAGCGCGCTTGCGCGAACGGCAGGTCGGCGGAGATGCACAGGACGACGGTGTTGTTCAGCTCGTTGGCCTGGGCGTTGAACTTGCGAACCGAAGTGGCGCAGGTCGGGGTGTCGACGCTTGGAAAGATGTTCAGCACTTTGCGCTTGCCGGCCAGGGAAGCCAGGGTCACGTCGGCAAGGCCTGCACCAACCAGGGAAAACGCAGGTGCCTGGGCGCCGACTTTCGGCAGTTCGCCTTTGACCTGAACCGGGTTGCCTTTAAGAGTCACTTGAGCCATGAACGAAGTCCTTATGCGGGGGTGATTAAAGGACCAGAGTTAACCATGAAAGTGCCCGTCTACCTATGGGCGAATGTTAAATTGTTGAATTGCCAGACAACTTTTGTGGACAATCTTTAGTTGTCCGGGAGCCGATTGCCGGCTCCCGAATCAGGCATTTCAGCTCAGCAGCGAGTACACCAGTGCCGAGATGGCCACCAGGCCCACGGCGACGACGAAGACGTTGGACATCTGCCCGCGGTACTTGCTCATCGCCGGCACCTTGCGGATGGCGTACATCGGCATCAGGAACAGGATCGCGGCGATCACCGGGCCGCCGAGGGTCTCGATCATGCCGAGGATGCTCGGGTTGAGGGTGGCGACGATCCAGCAGATGATCAGCATGAAGGCTGCGGTCATGCGGTCCAGGGCCTTGGCGCCCGGGCGCTTGCCGGTCTTCAGCACCAGGCCTTTGAGGCCTTCGCTGGCACCGATGTAGTGGCCCAGGAACGACTTGGCGATGGCGATGAAGGCAATCAGCGGCGCGGCGAAGGCGATGGTCGGGTTGCTGAAATGGTTGGCCAGGTACGACAGGATCGACAGGTTCTGCGCCTTGGCTTCGGCCAGTTGCGCCGGGGTCAGGGTCAGTACGCAACTGAAGACGAAGAACATCACCATGGCCACCATCAGCAGGTGCGCGCGGCACAGGATCTGCCCGCTGCGTTCATCGGCATGCACGCCATAACGGCGCTTCTGGTCAACGGCAAAGGCCGAGATGATCGGCGAATGGTTGAACGAGAAGACCATCACCGGAATCGCCAGCCACAGGGTATGCAGGAACGCCGAGCCCGAAGGCATTTCAGTGGCGGTGCTGAGGATGCCGCCGCTCCAGTGCGGAATCAGGAACACCGCCAGGAACGCCAGAGCGACGATGAACGGATAGACCAGCCAGCTCATGACCTTGACCGTGGCCTGCTCGCCGCAGCGCACGATGGCCAGCAGGCCGAGGATCAGCACGAACGACAGCAGCGCGCGCGGTGGCGGCTCGATGTGCAGCTGGTGCTCCATGAAGCTGCCGACGGTGTTGGTCAGGGCCACGCTGTAGATCAGCAGGATCGGGAAGATGGCGAAAAAGTACAGCAAGGTGATCAGGGCACCGGCACTCAGGCCGAAATGCTCTTCGACCACGTCGGTGATGTCGGCGCCGTCGCGCCCGGAGAGCACGAAGCGGGTCAGGCCGCGGTGGGCGTAGAAGGTCATCGGGAACGCCAGCAGCGCCAGGATCAGCAGCGGCCAGAAGCCGCCGAGGCCGGCGTTGATCGGCAGGAACAGGGTCCCGGCGCCGATCGCCGTGCCAAACAGGCCCAGCATCCAGGTAGTGTCCTGACGGGCCCAGCTGCCGAGGGCGGCGGGGGTCGATTCGAAGCGTTGTTCAACGCTTGGGGCCTGCTCATTCATCCGGGTGCAACTCCACTCGCAAGACTGCAACAGGGCCAGGAGTGGCTAAACAGACGCTTCGCCCCTCTTGACCATACAAAGAGGGGCGCGATTGTGCGCCGATTGGTTGCACTTGCAAAGCCCTGGCCGAGGAGTGGTTGCACCGAAGCTGCAAGCCATCAGCTTCAAGCTGCAAGAAAGGTTGTACCCACTCGCAGCTTGAAGCTAGAAGTGCCAGTTACCTTTGAACTGCAGCGAACGCCTTGGCCACCTGCTGCAGGTTGTCCGGACGCAGGCCGGCCATGCACACCCGGCCGCTGTCGATCAGGTACACACCGAACTCGTCACGCAGGCGACGCACCTGCTCGACGCTGAAGCCGGTGTAGCTGAACATGCCGCGCTGGCGCAGGAAGAACTGGAAGTCCTGGCCCGGCAGCAAGTCACCCAAGGTATCGACCAGGGCCTGGCGCATGTCGAGGATACGCAGGCGCATCCTCTCCACTTCCGCCTCCCACTGGGCATTGAGCTCAGCATCACCGAGCACCGCGGCCACCAACTGGGCACCAAAGCTTGGCGGGCTGGAGTAGTTGCGGCGCACGGTGGCCTTGAGCTGGCCGAGCACGCTTTGTGCAGTATCGCTGTCGTCACAGACCACCGACAGGCCGCCAACCCGCTCGCCATACAGCGAGAAGATCTTCGAGAACGAGTTGCTCACCAGGCACGGCACACCGGCGCGGGCCACTTCACGGATGGCGTAGGCGTCTGCGTCCAGGCCTTCGCCAAAGCCCTGGTAGGCGATGTCGAGGAACGGGATCAGGTTGCGCGCCTTGAGCACTTCGATCACTTGCTGCCACTGCGCCTGGCTCAGGTCGACGCCGGTGGGGTTGTGGCAGCACGGGTGGAGCAGGACGATGCTGTTGGCCGGCAGGCCGCTGAGGCTGCCAAGCATGCCGTCGAAGTCGACGCCGCGGCTGGCCGGGTCGAAGTACGGGTAGGTGTTGACCTTGAAACCTGCGCCTTCAAAGATCGCCCGGTGGTTGTCCCAGGTCGGATCACTGACCCACACCTGCGACTCGGGGAAGTAGCGCTTGAGGAAGTCGGCACCGACTTTCAGCGCGCCGGAGCCGCCGACGGTCTGTACGGTGGCCACACGACCGGCCTCGACCGCCGGGTGGCCGGCACCGAACAACAGCGCCTGGATCGCCTGGCGGTAGCTGTTCAGGCCTTCCATCGGCAGGTACATCGAGGCTTCGTGAGGCTGGGCGGCAAAGCGCTGCTCGGCTTCGCGCACCGCGGCCAGCTGTGGCACCACGCCTGCGGCATCATAATACAGGCCGATGCTCAGGTTGACCTTGGCGCCGCGCGGATCGGCCTTGAAGGTCTCCATCAGGGAGAGAATCGGATCGCCGGCATAGGCATCGACATGTTTGAACACAGCGCACAGCTCCTTGGGTCAGGACAGTTCGGACTAAAAGCTGTGTCGAGGATACCTGTACTGGCGGCCGAGGAACATTACCCTTGGTGCAACTGATTTATGCATGTATGCACGGTAATCGGCTGGCTGCCCTACCCCGCCAGGCCCTGTAGCTGCTCAAGCTCCGCCACGGTCAGGGTCACGCCCTCCTTCGCCGACTGCTCGCGCTCGCGAAAACGCCGCTCACCCGGCATGCGCTGCAGGCCCACCGCCTGCATCTGCCGCACCAGCTCGCGGCTGCGTTCAGCAAAGCGGTTACCCACTGAGCGGGCCGGGTCGATGACGATGATCAACTGCCCGGTCCAGGGCGTTTTCGCGCCTGGGTGTTGCGACCAGTCGAACTCGAACGAGAAGTTGCCGCCGGTCAACGCCGCCGCCAGCAGTTCGACCATCATCGACAGCGCCGAGCCCTTGTGCCCGCCAAACGGCAGCAGCGCGCCGCCATCGAGAATCGCCTGCGGGTCGCAGGTCGGTTCGCCTTTATTGTCGACGCCCATGCCTTCGGGCAGCCGTTCACCCTTGCGCGCGGCGATCTGCACGTCGCCATGGGCCATGGCGCTGGTGGCCATGTCGAAGACGATCGGGTCGCTGCCGGCGCACGGCGCGGCAAAGGCAATCGGGTTGGTGCCAAACAGCGGTTGCCGGGCGCCATGGGGCACCACGCAGGTCATGCTGTTGACCACGCTCAGGGCCACCAGGCCTTCATCGGCAAAAGGTTCGACATCCGGCCAGAGGGCGGCGAAATGGTGCGAATTATGGATCGCCAGCACGGCGATGCCGGCGCTGCGGGCCTTGGCCACCAATAGCTCGCGAGCCGCGGCCAGCGCCGGCTGGGCAAAGCCGCCCTTGGCATCGACGCGCACATAACCGCTGGCGAGGTCTTCGACAGCGGGTACGGCCTGGCCATCGACCCAACCACTTTCCAGGGTCGAGACATAACCGGGAATACGGAACACACCGTGGCTGTGAGCGCCATCGCGCTGGGCGCTGGCGCAGTTGAAGGCCAGGGCCTGGGCGACCGCTGCGCTGCAACCATGGCGGACGAAAATACGCTGCAACAAGGCCTGCAGGTCGGCAAAGGCGATCTGCGCGACAGCAGTGTCGGGACGTGCGGACATCTGAAGCTCCCTTATTGGATTTGGAATGGGCGACAGCGATGGGCAATGGCCAGACTTTCCTCCAGTGACAGCAAACTGTCAAATGTTGACTTGATGACAGAAAACATTCATTTTCTGTTTCCACGGACCACCGCCTTCGAGTATCGCCCTGTGAGCCAACCGATCAAACAGCGCCTGGAACACAGCCTGCACAACGCAGCGGCGTCGGGGCGCAAGATCGCCAGCTACATGCTCGCCCACCTCACCGACCTGCCGTTCGAAACCTCCGCAAGCCTGGCGGCGAAAATCGGCGTCAGCGAGTCGAGTGTCGGGCGTTTCTGCCGCTCGCTGGGTTACGAGCACCTCAAGGCCCTCAAGCACGATCTTAAGGACGACCTCGGCGAAGGCCCGTGGCTGGTCGGTGATCGCCTGCAAGAATTTCGCCAACGCCATGGCCAGGATGCCGCCGGCCTGGCGCGCAGCCTGGAGCAGGAAGTCGGCGCCCTGGTGCGGGTTTACGAATACAGCCGCACCCCGGCCTGGAACACCGTCAGCCAGCGGCTGGCGCAGCGGCGCAAGGTGTTTATCGCCGGTTTTCAGACCGAGCGCGGCATCGCCCAGTGCATGGCGCACCTGCTGCAATACCTGCGCGACGGCGTGCAGGTGGTCGATGGCAGTGCCGGGCATTTTGGCGAAGTGCTGCTCAGTGACCCGGCCGACTGCGCCCTGGTGGTGTTCGAGGCCCGCCGCTATTCCCGCCATGCCCTGAACCTGTGCCGCAAGGCGCATGCCGCGGGCATTGCCGTCACCCTGGTGACCGACACTTTTTGTGACTGGGCCGATGCCAACGCCAGTGAGGTGTTTCGCATCCCCACCGAATTCAATCTGTTCTGGGAGTCCACCGCGACGATGCTGTCGTGGGTACACCTGATGGTCAACGAGGTCTGCAAGAAGCTAGGACCGGATGTTGAAAAACGCTTGGAAGCAACTGCAGCTCTACACAACGAATTCGTTGGCTACACGTCAACGAGCAAACAATAGCAAGAGTGCAAACAACAACAGATCGAGGTGTGTCATGAAACCTGTTATCCGCTTCGCAGGGGCTTGCGCCCTGCTGCTCGCCGGCTCGACCCTGGCTCAGGCCGAAACCCTGAAGATCGCTACCGAAGGCGCTTACCCACCGTTCAACTACGTTGATTCGGATAACAAACTGCATGGCTTCGACGTCGACATCAGCCACGCCCTGTGCGAACAGATGAAGGTCGAATGCACCCTGGTGGCCCAGGACTGGGAAGGCATCATCCCGGCCCTGATGGCCAAGAAGTACGACGCCGTGGTGGCGTCGATGATCGATACCGAAGAGCGGCGCAAGAAGATCGCCTTCACCAACCACTACTACAAGACCCCGTTGTCGGTGGCCGTGGCCAAGGACAGCGACATCACCGACGCACAGACCACCTTCAAAGGCTACACGGTCGGCGCGCAATCCTCCTCGACCCAGGCCATCTACGCCGAAGACGTCTATGGCAAGGCCGGTGCCGACGTCAAACTCTACCCGACCCTTGATGAAGCCAACGCCGACCTCGCCGCCGGGCGCCTGGACGGGGTGATTGCCGACAAGTTCCCGCTGACCGAATGGCTGGGCAAGGCCGGCAAGGACTGCTGCAAGATCCTTGGCGACGTCAACGGCACCAAAGCCGACGCCTCGATTGCCGTGCGCAAGGAAGACCAAGCGCTGCGCGAACGCCTGAACAAGGCCCTGGACGAAATCGTCGCCAACGGCACCTACCAGAAGATCGCCAGTCGCTACTTCGACTTCGATATCTATCAGTAAATCTCACGTCCTGTGAGGGACCTGTGGGAGCTGGCCTTGCCAGCGATGCAGACGCCGCGCACTGACTGACTGCGTGTCGATGCCATCGCCGGCAAGGCCGGCTCCCACGGGGCTGTGTGTCTGTCTTGCGAGAGGGTTTGAGCATGCTCGAACAACTGTCACTGCTTTCCTTCGCCAGCGGCGGCTGGGGCCAGGCTTTGCTGGCCGGCGCCCTGGTGACCATTTCCCTGGCCCTGGCCTGCCTGCCCATCGGCCTGCCGCTAGGCCTGGGCGTGGCCCTCGCCGCCCGCTCCTCCAAGCGCTTCCCGCGTGCTGCGGCGACGGTGTTCTCTACTGTGTTCCGCGGCCTGCCGGAACTGCTCACGCTGCTGATCATCTACTACGGCTGCCAGATTGCCGCGCAGAAAATCCTCCTGGCCATGGGCTATGAAGGCGAAGTGCTGATCAACACCTTCCTGGCGGCGATGATCGCCTTCAGCCTGGTGTTCGCCGCGTTCTCCAGCGAGATCTGGCTGGCTGCGTTCAAGACCGTCGCCAAGGGCCAGTACGAAGCCTCGGCGGCGCTGGGCCTGAGCAAGGCCACGACCTTTCGCAAGGTGGTCTTCCCGCAACTGGTACGCATCGCCCTGCCGGGCCTGTCGAACAACTGGTTGTCGCTGCTCAAGGACACCTCGCTGGTATCGACCATCTCCCTGGTCGACCTGATGCGCCAGACCAACCTCGCGGTCAGCGTGACCAAGGAGCCGATGTTCTTCTACGGCGTCGCCTGCCTGGGCTACCTGTTGTTCTCGGCGCTGTCGGGACGGGTGTTCAGCTTCATCGAACAGTATTTCAGCCGCCATTTGCGGGGGGCACGGACATGAGCTTCGAACAACTGCTGGCGCTGGTACTCGACCCCGACCTGCTGGAACGCTACGGCCCGCGTTTTATCGACGGCCTGCTGGTCACCGGCAAGCTGGTGGCACTGTCGTTTACCCTCGGCGCCCTGCTCGGCATGCTCCTGGCCCTGGCCCGGCTGTCGGACAAGCTGGTGCTGCAACGCCTGAGCGCCGGCTACATCTACTTCTTCCGTGGCTCGCCGCTGCTGGCCCAGCTGTTCTTGCTGTACTACGGCCTGGGGTCGCTCAAGGGCTTCTGGCAAGAGGTTGGCCTGTGGTGGTTCTTCCGCGATGCCTGGTACTGCACGGTGCTGGCCTTCACCCTCAACACCGCCGCCTACCAGGCGGAGATTTTCCGGGGCAGCCTGCTGGCAGTCGCCCCCGGCCAGTACGAAGCCGCCAAGGCCCTGAGCCTGAAGCGCTCGACCACCTTCTTCAAAGTGATCCTGCCGCAGTCATTGATCGTTGCCATCGGCCCGCTGGGCAACGAACTGATCCTGATGATCAAGGCCAGCGCGATTGCCTCGCTGGTGACCATCTACGACCTGATGGGCGTGACCAAGCTTGCGTTCTCGCGCAGTTTCGACTTCCAGATCTACCTGTGGGCTGCCGTGCTCTACCTGCTGATCGTCGAGATCGTGCGGCGCAGCCTGAAACACATCGAAGCCCGCCTGGGCCGCCACCTGCGCTGATCGCCTGTTTGTGAGGACCGCTCCAATGCATTGTCAAACCATCGTTCTGGGCGCCGGCATCGTCGGCGTGTCCACGGCCCTGCACCTGCAGGCACGCGGGCGCAAGGTGATCCTGATCGACCGTGAAGAGCCGGGCAGCGGCACCAGCCATGGCAACGCCGGGCTGATCGAGCGCTCCAGCGTCATCCCCTATGCCTTCCCCCACGAGCTGTCGAGCCTGTTGCGTTACGGCCTGAACCGCCAACCCGACGTGCGCTACAGCTTCACCCACCTGCCCAGGATCGCCCCATGGCTGTTCAAGTATTGGCAGAACTCCTCGCCCGCCGGCCTTGCCGTGGCCACCCAGGCCATGCTGCCGCTGGTGCAGCGCTGTGTCGAGGAACACGACGCGCTGATCGATGCCGCAGGCCTCGGCGAGCTGGTCAAGGCCAGCGGCTGGATCGAGGTGTACCGCAATGAAGAGGCCTACCGCAAAGCCGTGGCCGACGCCCATGCCCTGAAAGCCTATGGCTTGAAGTACGAAATTCTCGACCGCCAGCAACTGCACGCGCGCGAAGTGGACCTCAGCGACAAGGTGGTCGGCGGTATTCACTGGCTCGACCCCAAGACCGTCAGCAACCCCGGCGGCCTGACCCGCGGCTATGCGGCGCTGTTCGTCCAGCGTGGCGGCCAGTTCATCCACGGCGATGCCCGCACCCTGCGCCAGATCGGCAGCGACTGGCAGGTCGACAGCCGCCAGGGGCCGATCAGCGCGCCGGAAGTGGTGGTCGCCCTCGGTCCGCAGTCGGCCGAGCTGTTCAAGCCGCTGGGTTATCGCATTCCGCTGGAAATCAAGCGCGGCTACCACATGCACTATCGTGCCCGTGACGGCGCCGAGCTCAAGCATTCGATCTGCGATGCCCAGGGCGGTTACGTGCTGGCGCCGATGGCCATGGGCATCCGCCTGACCACCGGCATCGAGTTCGCCGCCAGCAGCGATGCCGCCAACCAGATCCAGTTGCAGCGCTGCGAAGCGTTGGCGCGCAAGGTCTTCCCGCTGGGCGAGCGGATCGATGCCGAACCCTGGCTGGGCCGCCGCCCGTGCCTGCCGGACATGCGCCCGGTGATCGGCCCGGCCGCGCGCCACAAGGGCCTGTGGTTCAACTTCGGCCATGCCCACCACGGCCTGACCCTGGGCCCGGTGACCGGCCGCCTGCTGGCGCAAATGATCACCGGCGAAACACCCTTTACCGACCCTGCGCCGTACCGCGCGGACCGCTTCAACTGATCGCGGGAGAATAACAACATGACCGCTTCACTGAGCCTTGCTACCCCAACCCCTGCCCTTGCCGCCGACCCGCGCAAGGTCGTGGTGACCATCGAGGGCCTGAACAAGCACTACGGCGCCTTCCATGTGCTGCGCGACATCAACCTGCAGGTGCGTGAGGGCGAGCGTATCGTCTTGTGCGGCCCTTCCGGTTCGGGCAAATCGACGTTGATCCGCTGCATCAACCGCCTGGAAATCGCCGAACAGGGCAACATCCGCGTCAACGACACCGATCTTGCCCTGACCACCCGCCAGGCCGCCGAGGTGCGCAGCGAAATCGGCATGGTGTTCCAGCATTTCAACCTGTTCCCGCACATGAGCGTGCTCGACAACTGCACCCTGGCGCCGATGAGCGTGCGCGGCCTGTCGCGCAAGGAGGCCGAAGACCGCGCGCGCTTCTACCTGAACAAGGTCGGAATCGAAAGTCAGGCCGGCAAATACCCCAGCCAGTTGTCTGGCGGCCAGCAACAACGGGTGGCGATCGCCCGGGCGCTGTGCATGAAGCCGAAGATCATGCTGTTCGACGAACCGACCTCGGCGCTGGACCCGGAGATGGTCGCCGAAGTGCTGGATGTGCTGGTGAAACTGGCCGATACCGGCATGACCATGCTCTGCGTTACCCATGAAATGGGCTTCGCCCGCCAGGTGGCCGAGCGGGTGCTGTTTCTCGATGGCGGGCAGATCATTGAAGACGCAGCGCCCGAGACGTTCTTCAATAACCCGCAGAGTGCGCGGGCCAAGGGCTTTCTGGCGCAGATACTGCACTGAGGCCTTTGGGCAAGGCTTCGCCTTGCATCGCTGGCAAAGCCAGCTCCCACAGAGATCTCTGCAACACTGAGGACCTGTGGGAGCCGGCCTTGCCGGCGATGGGCTGCGTAGCAGCCCTGGTTTGCTTGCGAGAAATACTAGTTATGTTATAACGCACCACCCAATCACTCAGCGACCGCCACCTCACCCATGCCACCCGCCACCCAACGCCTGCTTTGCATCGACGCCCTGCGCGGCCTGGTCATTGTCTTCATGCTCCTTGACCATGTACGCGAAACCTTCTTTCTGCACCGCCAGGTCAGCGACCCGATGGATGTCGCCAGCACCGACCCCTGGCTGTTCCTCAGCCGTACCCTCGCCCACCTGTGTGCGCCGGTGTTTGTCCTGCTGACCGGTTTGTCGGCTTACCTGTATGGCGAAAAGCACCAGGGCAAGGCTGCGGTTTCGGCCTTCCTGTTCAAGCGTGGCCTGGTCCTGGTGCTGCTGGAGTTCACCCTGGTCAGCCTGGCCTGGACCCTGGAACTGCCGCCCAAGGTGATCTACCTGCAGGTGATCTGGGCCATTGGCTTGAGCATGATCGCCCTGGCCGGCCTGGTGTGGCTGCCGCGCCCGCTGCTGGTGGTAGTCGGCGTGCTGATCGTCGCCGGGCACAACCTGCTCGACCCGCTGCACTTCGCTGCGGGCTCGGCGCTGCATATCCCTTGGGCGATCCTGCATGACCGTGGCTGGATCGAGGTAGCCGACAACTTGCGCCTGCGTACCTCGTACCCGTTGCTGCCATGGATCGGCGTAATTGCCCTGGGCTATGCCATGGGCCCCTGGTTTGCCAAAGACGCGGATGCGCAGGCACGTCAGCGCAAGTTGCTGCTGTGCGGTATCGGCGCCCTCGCCGGTTTCCTGCTGCTGCGCCTGCTCAACGTTTACGGCGAGGCTCGGTGGCAGGTTGGCGAAACCACGCTGCGCACACTGATGAGCTTTTTCAACATCACCAAGTACCCGCCATCGCTGCTGTTCCTGGCCCTGACCCTGGGTGTCGGCCTGTTGCTGCTGCGCAGGTTCGAGCACCTGCAAGGCAGCCACGCGATCCGGGTGCTGAGCGTATTCGGTGCCGCGCCGATGTTCTTCTACCTGCTGCACCTGTACGCACTGAAAGTGCTGTACCTGATCGGCGTCGCCTGCTTTGGCCTGAACCAGGGCAGCTACTTTGGTTTCGACGGGGTCTGGTCGGTATGGCTGACGGCGATGATCTTGAGCGTTGTGCTCTATCCGCCGGTGCGCTGGTTCGCCGTCCTCAAGGCCCGGCGCCGCGATATCGGTTGGCTGAAGTACTTCTGAACAGGCCCGCCCCTGCAATCAGGGGCAGGCCTGGCAAGGCTTACTGCGGGTGCATTTTTGATTTGATCAGGCCGGCGATGAAGGTGAGCACCGCGCCCCCTGCACCGCCGCCGACAATACTGCTGATCAGTGCCGGCAGGTCCAGCGAACCGCCCGCGGCCACCGCCGCACCGGGTTCACCGGTAAAGGCTGCGAGTATCTGCCCGACAATCACCCCACCCACTCCACCGAAGATCGAGTTGAGTAACGGGCCCATGCTTTGTTTACTCATACCGGCTGCGTTGCCGCCCACCACACCGGCAACAATCTGAATAATCAGACTGACAATATCCATGATCCAACCCCTTTGTAGCGTTATCAATTGACGACTCGCGTCCTGCTACTTCAGAAAGTCACGACCACGGGAACAGAGACGCCGCGCTCCGGTCAACGACGGCACACTGTTGCGGATAGGCACAGTATAGGTAGCCAGCGGCCAGTGCGCCAAAACGGCGCTCAGGGCTTGATGTTCTTCAGGCAGTTGAGCAGGCCCAGCAGCTCGTGCAGTTTGTCTTCGCCGAACTGCTCAAGGATGCGCTGGTAGTTGTGTTCCATGTCTTCGCTCATGTCGACGAAGCATTGCTGGCCCTGTCCGGTCAGGCCGACGAACACCCGGCGCTGGTCCTGGGTCGACTTCTTGCGCCGCACCAGGCCGTCACGCTCCAGGCGCGCGAGCACGCCGGTCATGCTCGGCTTGAGGATGCAGGCCTGCTCGGCCAGTTGGTGGCTTTCCAGTTCGCCTTGCTGGCGCAGGATGCGGATCACCCGCCACTGTTGTTCGGTCAGGCCATGGGCGTTGAGCGAGGGGCGGAAGAAGGCCATGGCGGCTTCGCGGGCTTGCAACAGGGTCAGGGTCAGGGACGGTCTTGGAGTGGGCATGGTTCAGGCTGGTAGTCATCGGTGACAGCCAGCTTAAGAGAAACCGCGCGATGCAGCAAAGCCGCGCAGGCGCTGGTTCGGCCATACACCGGACGCTTGTTAAATATAATGAACTGGCCGCAGCAGGCGCCTTACCGGTTATCGGGGGCTGCAGGCTGATAATTGCATCCAGGCAATCTCAAGCTTCGCCCGTGCAATCTGAAGTCGTTTGACATATTAAACGGCTCTGGCAAGCTATATGACAGGTTTCGACCGGATACAGCCCCTTGCTTGGCGTACCGGCAGTGCTCGAAACCTCAGGCAGCGCAAAGGTTCCAGCAGCGCGCCTGCACAATAATGACAGGCTGCGCCTGTCCCAAGGTGACATATGCCCAACAGCAACATTGGCAATAAGAATCAAACCCTTCGCAAACCCGTCGTGCTGATGACCATGGGCTCCCAGGAGCGCAAAGGCCACGACTATCAGGTAATGACCCACAAATACATCGTACCGCTGGTTGAACACGCCGGCTGTGTACCGGTGCTGGTGCCGACCTGCTGCGGTACCGACGACCTCGAAGCCTACCTGGACATGGCCGACGGTGTTTACCTGACCGGCGCCGGCAGCAACATCGACCCGGCCCTGTACGGCCAGGAGAACGAAACCCCGGGCAAGGCCCAGGACCGCGACCGCGACCTGTTCGACCTGCCGCTGGTGCAACTGGCTATCGCCCGTGGCCTGCCGATCTTCGGCATCTGCCGTGGCATGCAGGAAATCAACGTGGCGCTGGGTGGTGACATCTACCAGAAGGTCTACACCGAGCCAGGCTTCAACGACCACCGGGAAAACCCGGACGATCCGGTCGATGTCCAGTACAGCGCGGTTCACAGCGTCAAACTGGAGCAAGGCAGCTGGCTGCAAAAGTTGCTGCAGAGCGATGAAATCCGCGTCAACTCGCTGCACGGCCAGGGCCTGAAAAACCTCGGCGAAGGCATCGAACCCCTGGCCCGTGCCGAAGACGGCCTGGTCGAAGCCATCCACGCCCCGAGCCTGTCGCCTTTCCTCTTCGCAGTGCAATGGCACCCGGAATGGCAAGCGGCGAAAAACCCCGACTCGGTGAAGATGTTCCAGGCCTTCGGTGAAGCCTGCCGCAAGCAGGCTGCCAAGGGTCAGGTGGTGAAGAAGCTGGGTACCGCTGCCTGATTGCAATCGCGGGTCAAGCCCGCTCCCACACGAGTTTACACACGCTGTGGGAGCGGGCTTGACCCGCGACAGGCTACTTGCCAATCACCCAGGCCCCTGCAAACGCGGCGCCCAGTCCTCGACTTCGGCCTTTTCCAAACGTCGTGACAGGGTCCGGCGCCAGGAAGCCGCCAGCGGCAGTTCCAGGCACTGGCGAATCACCTCGAGGTCGACCTGCCTGTCGAACAGCACCGACGACAAGCGCGCTACCGACCACTGCGGATGCGGCCGTGCGATCAGCTCGATGTTCATGCCGGCAGCCAATATGCCTTCTTCCAGCACCCGGTAGTACCAGCCGGTACGGCCGCTTTGCTGGACCCGCAACGACATGTCTTTTACCCCGAAGCGGTCATTGAGTTTCCAGCACGGCATGCGCCCCTGGGAAATCTCCAGCAGCGCGCTGCCAGCGCGAAAGCGATCGCCCAGGCATACGGTCTGCTCGGTCCAGCCGCAGGTGCTTAAGTTTTCGCCGAAGGCGCCCGGAGCCTGCAGCAGCGGATGCTCGCCCAGCTCTGCAGCCCAGGCGGCATAGTGTTCGCGGGGGTAATGGTGGATGGCCTTTTCGACCCCGCCATGCACGCGCAAGTCGCCCTGCTCGTCGCCAACCAGGCCCAGTTCGGTGACCGCGACCTCGCCGTCACGCGGCATCTTGGCGATGGCACTGGATGAGCCCGGACGGGTGAAAGGCACGGCGCGCCCGGTCAATACGCTTTGCAGTTGCAGTTGTTGCGCCAGCATGGGCGACTCGCTCCTGGTGAAGTTCGGCGAAGTGTAAGGGTATCACTGAGCGCCGCCCGCACCAGTGCTCAATAGCGATCTGCCAGGCATGGGCAAAAGTCCTCGAGCCTCGCTATGCTGCAAGGCATGAACGCCACCCTGCCCACCCGCACCCCCTGCCCGCCCGGCGCTTGCGACTGCGGCCGCGAGACGCTGCAGGACCCGCGCATCCTGCTGCTGACGCGCCAGGAAGAAAAGCGCCTGCTCGAACGCCTGGAAAACCTGCACAGCCTTGACGACCTGGAGCACATGCAGCGGCGCTTGTACGAGCAGTTGGGGATTCGGCTGCAGATCACTCCGAGCTTCAACGAGGTGCGGACCATGCGCGGTATCAGCATCCAGATCGAAGACCTGCCGGGCTTGTGCCGCAAGACCCGGCAGAACATTCCAGCGGCGATTCGCCGGGCACTGGAGAAGCAGCCGGAGATTGCCTACCGGCTGCTGGATGCCCATGACTTGTTGCGCGATACCTGAAGGCTTACCAGTTGTAGGTCAGGTCGGTGGTGATGGTCCGCCCTTCGCCGTAGTAGCAGTCCACGTCACTGGTGCAGCGGCTGACGTAGGTCTTGTCTTCGAGGTTCTGCAGGTTCATCTGCACCTTCACGCCCTTCAGGCGCAGCGGCGATTGCTGCAGGTCGTAGGAGAGCATGGCGTCGTACACGGTGTAGGACGGGATGCTGAAATGCCCGTCGGCAAAATCGGTACCGTCGCTACCGCGCACATAACGCGCGCCCAGGCCCATGCCGAGGCCAGCGACCTTCGTGTCGCCGGTGAAGTGGTAATCCAGCCACAGTGCTGCGGTCATCGGCGGCGTGCCGGACGGATGACGACCTTCGCGGCCGTCGTTGTCCTTGGTGTAGACCACGTCGCTGCGCGACACCGAGGCGATCAGGCCGAGGTTGTCGGTGAGGCTGGCCTTGCCCTCAAGCTCGACACCGCGTGAACGCAGCTCGCCGACCTGGCTATTGAAGCCGGGGTTGCTGACATCGGCGGTGAGGATGTTCTGCTGCTTGATCTCGTACACCGAGAGCTGGATGAAGCTGTCCTGGCCAGGCGGCTGGTACTTGATGCCGGCCTCGACCTGCTTGCCGGTGGACGGCTCGAACGCTTTGCCGGCGTAGTCGGCGCCGGCCAGCGGCAGGAATGATTCGGAGTAGCTGAGGTAAGGCGTGACGCCATTGTCGAAGGCGTAGCCCAGGCCGGCGCGGCCGGTGAATTTCTCGTCCTTGACAGTGGTATGGGTGCCAGCGAGCGGCTCCTTGTTATCGGCCTCGGCCCAGTCATAGCGACCACCGAGGGTCAGGAACCAGTTATCCCATTTGAGCTGATCCTGCACGTACAGGCCGGTCTGGTTGATGGTGCGGTCCCATTTGAACGGCTGGCCGAAGTTCATAGGCTTGCCGTACACCGGGTTGTAGAGGTCGATGATCGGCGGATTGCGGTCGTACAGGCCGAGGAATCGGGAGTTGGAGTGGTAGTAATCGACACCGATCAACAGGGTGTGGGCGAGGTCGAAGGTATTGAACTTGGCCTGGGCCATGTTATCGATGCCGAACACCTTGTTGCGCTGGGCCCAGTCGACGCCAAAGCGGGTCATGGCGCTCTGGTCGTCGGCGCCGGTGACCGGGTTGGGCACGAAAGCGTAGCCGTGCAATGGCGCCCTAAACTTGTCATCGACGTAGGCGTAGCGGGTGTTCTGCTTGAGGGTCCAGACATCGTCCAGCTCATGGCTGACTTCGTAGCCGAAGGTGTACTGCTCGCGATCGTAGGCGTTGACCCCCGGTTCACCGATGAAGCGGCTGCGCTTGATCCGCCCGTTGGCGCTGGCGAACACCGTGCCCACCGCCGGCAAGCCCTGGGCTTCGGGTACGCCGTTGTCGCGCTGGTAATGGCCGTAGATGGTCAGGCGGGTCTGCTCGTTGGGGCTCCAGGTCAGACTCGGGGCGATCATGTAGCGCTGCTGTTCGACGTAGTCGATTTCGCCGTTCTTATCCAGGCCCATGCCGGTGACCCGGTACTGGTACTCGCCCTGGTCATCCACCGGGCCGGCGAAGTCGAAGGCACCATAGCGGCGGTCCTGGCTACCGCCACCGATCTTGACCTCATGCAGCGGCGTCGCGGTCGGGCGCTTGGAGACCATGTTGACCAGCCCGCCTGGCTGGTTCTGGCCGTAGAGCACCGAGGCCGGGCCCTTCATCACCTCGATGCGCTCCAGCGCGTAGGGGTCGATCTGCAGGGCGCCACCGGTACTGCCACCGCCATACGGCAGGTGCAGGCCGTCCAGGTACAGCGGCGTCGGGCTGAAGCCGCGGGAGGTCGGTTCGTCGAAAATCCCCACCCGGTCGGAGAAACCGCCACCGGTAATGCCCGGGGTGTAGCGCAGGGCCTGGGTAACGGTCTGCGAACCCAGCGCCGTGATTTCATCCTGGGTGATGACGTTGATGGTCTGCGGCACTTCCAGCACCGAGGTGTCGGTTTTGGTCGCGGTACCGGTGCGTTTGGCCACATAGCCCTGCACCGGGCCCCAGGCGTCTTCACTGGCGTTGGAGACGATCTGGGTCAGGCCCAGCTCCAGCGCCCCGCTGTGCTCGGCCGGCACCAGGCTCCAGGTGCCGCCGGCGGTGATATTGAGGTTGAGGCCGCTGCCATTGAGGGCCTGGCTGGCCGCTTGCTCGGGCGTGAACTGGCCGCTGACCGCCGCTGAGCGCTTGCCTTGCAGCAGCGCAGGCTTGACCGACAGCACCCGCCCAGACTGCCGGGCGATACGGCTCAGGGCTTCGCCCAGGTCGCCGGCCGGGATCTCAAAGCGCTGGCTGGCGCTGACGCGGCTGTCGGTTTGCGCCACGGCGTACAGTGGCGCGCTGCTGCCCAGGGCGATGGCAAGGGCCAGCAGGCTGGGACGGATCATGGAGTCGGGCATGGAGGTGTTGGCTCGTTCAAAGTTGTTGTCGATAACGAGGACACGCCACGCAACAAACCCCCTCAAGGAAATCGCAATTATTTTTATTTAGATCACATCGATGCGGGTCAACCAGCCGCCAAAGCTGTCGACCCGGATCGGCAAGGTCTCGGCCAGGGAGCGCAAGGTGCGTTCGCTGTCATCCAGCGGAAAGCTGCCATAGACCCGCACCTGCGCGGCCTGCGGGCTGATGCGCAGCAGCCCGGCGCGGTACGGGCGCAAGGCTTCGATCAGTTCGCCCAGGGGTTCGTCGCGCACATCCACGCGGCCCTCGGTCCAGCTCGCCCGGGTACGCAGCGACGCGGCCAGCGGCTGGCTGGCGTGGCCATCGAAACGAAAGGCCTGGCCCTCCTCCACACGCAAGGCGGGCGCACTGCCGCTTCTGAGCAGCACGCTGTGCTGCTGCACCGAGACCAGGCTCTGTTGTTGTTCCTGGCGCACGCTGAAGCGCGTGCCCAGGGCCTGCACCTGGCCTTCGCGGGTGGCGACGACAAAGGGCCGGCCCGGCTCTGCAGCAACCTCGGCTTGCAGCTCGCCGTCGCGCAGCAGCACCAGCCGCTGCCCGGCGCTGAAGCGCACATCCACCGCGCTGCGCGCATTCAGGCACAGCCGCGAACCATCGGCCAGGGTGAAGGTGCGCCGCTCGCCGGTGCCGGTGCGCAGGTCGGCGAGCAGGTCGCCCAGTGGCGTCATGCGATTGCCGAGCGCGCCGGCGCCCAAACCCAGCAACAGCATCGCCAGGCCGCCGCCCAGGGCCTTGCGCCGCGACGGCGACGGCAAGGCGCGCAGGCTGCGGCTGGCCATGGCCAACTGGCCGGGGCTACGCTGCTCGGCCTGCTGCAGATCAGCCAGGGGTTCGTCGAGCAAGGCGTTGACCCGCTGCCAGGCGGCCTGATGGCCGGGCGATTGCTTGAGCCAGGTGTTGAAGGCCAGCAGCAACGGGCTGCCGGCCGGGGCATCCTCCAGCTTGAGCAGCCAGTCCACCGCTTCGTGGGTAGCGCGGTCCAGTGGTGTGCTGCTCATTCTGGCCTGGCGCTCAGGCAATGCAGGAAGGCCCGGCGCAGGTCACGCTCGACCGTCGCCAGCGACACCCCCAGGTGCTCGGCGATGGCCGGCTGGCTCAGGCCTTCGAGACGATGCAGGATGAACCCATGGCGCACCCGCGGCGGCAGGCCGTCAAGCAGGCGATCGATTTCAGCCAGGGCTTCGCGCACCAGCAGCACGTCTTCAGCCGAAGGCATGCACTGCTCGGGCAGGCTCGCCAGCTCGTCGAGGTAGGCCTGCTCCAGCGCCCGGCGGCGGAACAGATTGCTCAGCAGGCGGCGGGCGACAGTGGCGAGAAACGCCCGCGGCTGGTCAAGGGC
The DNA here is from genome assembly GCF_024749345.1 of Pseudomonas sp. B21-009. NCBI lineage: Bacteria > Pseudomonadati > Pseudomonadota > Gammaproteobacteria > Pseudomonadales > Pseudomonadaceae > Pseudomonas > Pseudomonas sp. B21-009. The sequence continues at coordinate 3,151,164 of NZ_CP087199.1, forward strand.
GGGCAAGGCGCTGCTGGTCATGGCCCGCACAAAGGTGTCCTGGGCCAGGTCCGCGGCATCGTCCGGGCAGTTCAGCCGCCGGTACAGCCAGGCTCGCAGCCAGCGGTGATGGTCACTGTAGAGGTGGGCGACGATAGCCTTGGAGTCGACAGAGCTCGGCACGAGGGTGATCACACATTAATGGTAATTACTCTCATTATCATGATGCTGGAGTGATTGCACAATCCCCTTTCGCGGGGCAAGCGGACTTGCCCCGCGCGGCGGGCTCAGCGCAAACGCGCCCTGATCCGGTGGCAAACATCCAGCACCTGCTCCACCTCACCCTCGCCCAGGTCGATCTTGCAGGCCATGTTGCTGAACACCTGCGCCGCCTCGGCCTTGAGCTCACGGCCCTTGTCGGTCAGCAACAGGTTGCGCCGGCGACGGTCGTTGGGGTCGAGGTACACGGTGATGAAGCCGTTGTCGGCCAGGCGTTTGACGATCGGCGTCAGGGTGCCAAGGTCGAACAGGGTCAGCTCGCTCAGGGCGCTGATCGAGACATCGTCCTGGCCCCACAGGCCGGCCATCACCAGCAGTTGCGGGTAGGTTACGCCGCGCTTTTTCAGCGGCTCGGCGTAGTCGCGAACCATGGCGTTGGCCGTCGAGTACAGCGAGAAGCACAGCATCCGGTCGAAGTCGAAGGTCGGGTCAAGCATAGGCACCTCCGCGCACACGGCTCAGTTCATGCACGGCATTGACCAGCGTGGCCACCGCCTCGGGCGAGGTCGCCGGGGAAATCCCGTGGCCCAGGTTGAACACATGGCCAAAGCCCGCAGCAGGCGGCCCGAAGGCCTGCAGGGTACGCTGCACTTCATGGCGGATACAGGCCTCATCACCCAGCAACACGCTGGGGTCGAGGTTGCCCTGCAGGGCAACACTGTTACCCACCAGTTGCCGGGCCATGCCCAGGTCGCAGGTCCAGTCCAGGCTCAGGGCATCGGCGCCGCTGTCGGCCATCTCCGCCAGCCACGGGCTGCCGCCCTTGGTATAGATGATCGACGGTACGCGCTGGCCGTGGTGGGTCTTGTGCAGGCGCGCCAGCACCTCGCGCATGTAAAACAGCGAAAACCGCTGGTAGGCGCCGTCGGCCAGCACCCCGCCCCAGGTGTCGAAGATCATCAGCGCCTGGGCACCGGATTCGATCTGCGCATTGAGGCTGGCCGCCACCGCCTGGCTGGTGACCTGGAGAATGCGCTGGAGCAGCTCCGGGCGGCGGTAGAGCATCTTCTTGATCAGCTGGAAATCGCCCGGCGGGCCGCCTTCAACCATGTAGCAGGCCAGGGTCCAGGGGCTGCCGGCAAAGCCGAGCAGTGCCACCTTGGGGTCAAGCTCGCGGCGGCTCTGGGCCACCGCCTGGTACAGGTAGTCCAGCGCTTCGGGCTCTGGCACGCGCAGGCGCTTGATGGCCTGCTCGTCACGCAGCGGATGGCGAAAGCGCGGGCCTTCGCCATGGCCGAAATACAGGCCCAGGCCCATGGCATCGGGCACGCTGAGGATGTCGGAAAAAACGATGGCCGCATCCAGGTTGAAACGCCGCAAGGGTTGCAAGGTGGCTTCGGTGGCGTAGTCCGGGGTTTTCACCAGGCTCAGGAACGACCCGGCCCGGGCCCGCAGCTCGCGGTACTCGGGCAGGTAGCGCCCGGCCTGGCGCATCAGCCAGACCGGCGTATGCGTTGTCGGCTGACGCAGCAAGGCCTTGATTAGGGTTGTAGTGTGCAAGGACAGGTAACTCGTACTGGATTCGCGAGAATCGTTGGAAAGACCGCCTATCAGTGGCGGTTGGGCAAAGCGTGGGCAATCTCGCGGCGCAAGGCCTCGATGCTGGCGCGGTAATCGCCCTGGGCGAAAATCGCCGTGCCGGCCACGAACATGTCGGCACCGGCGGCGGCCACCTGGCCGATGGTGTCAAGGTTGACGCCGCCGTCCACCTCCAGACGGATCGCCCGGCCACTGTCGTCGATAAGCTTGCGCGCTGCGGCAATCTTGGGCAATACCGCAGGGATGAACTTCTGTCCGCCAAAGCCCGGGTTGACCGACATCAGCAGGATCAGGTCGAGCTTGTCGAGCACGTATTGCGCGGCGTCCAGGCCGCTGGCCGGGTTGAACACCAGGCCCGCCTTGCAGCCCAGGTCCTTGATCAGTTGCAGCGAACGGTCCAGGTGCAGGGTCGCCTCGGGGTGAATCGAGATGTAGTCGGCGCCGGCTTCGGCAAAGGCCTGGATCATCGCATCCACCGGCGTCACCATCAGGTGCACGTCGATCGGCGCGGTGATCCCGTGGCTGCGCAGGGCCTTGCAGAACTGCGGGCCCATGGTCAGGTTGGGCACATAATGGTTATCCATCACATCGATATGGATGACATCGGCACCGGCGGCCAGTACCTGCTCGGCTTCAGCGCCGAGGCGGGCGAAATCGGCCGCCAGAATCGACGGTGCAATCCAGAACTCTTTCACGGGTGTACTCCATTACTCATTGACTAATCGTTGCCGCGGCCCGGGCTCACGCTGAAGCAGCGCGGCGTTGATCTGCGCGATCAAGGCCGTGCCGGGTTCCTCCAGGTGAAAATGATGGCCGCCCTCATGCCAGTGCACCTGGGTGGCCCAGGGCAAGGCGTTTTTTCTTTTATCGAACTGGGCACCGGCAAACAGCCCCTGGCGCCCGAGCAGCAGGTGCAGCGGGCAGCTGATCTGGCGCAAAAAGTCGCAAGCCTGGCGCTCGGTCAGTTGCATAGGCTCAGGCAGCACCAGGCGTGGGTCGTGGCGCCAGCGGTAGCCGTCGCCGACACTGAGCAGGTCGCGCATGGCCAGCAGCCGCGCGCCCTCAGCGCACAGGGTGCCGTCGATGCTGTTGCGCCGCTCGCCGATGGCCGCTTCAAGGCTGCCAAACTGTGCCGATTGCGGCGCTGAAAACCCATGCAAGCGGGTACGCAAGGCCAGGCGCAGCAGGCGCTGGGATTTTTTCAGGTGCTCGACGGTGTCTTCTTCGGCAATGGTAAAGGGTGCGCCCATGCCGTCGATGAACACCATGCTGTCGATCGACTTGTTCATCGCCGCCAGAATCGATGCAACCCCGGTGCCCATTGAGTGCCCCAGGACCGAAAAACGCTTCCAGCCCAGGCACTCGACCAGGGCGTTCATGTCGTCGGCGTGTTCCCACAGGTAATAGCCGCTGTCACCCCGACGGTGCTCGGAGCGGCCGTGACCGGCCAGGTCCGGGGCGACCACGAAGCAGTCCTCGAGCAGCGGCGCGAGCCGTTCGAACGACGCTGCGTTGTCCAGCCAGCCATGCACGGCGAGCACCGGGTGGCCGCGCTCATTGCCCCAGATGCGCAAGGCGAAATGGTTGCCGTTGACGTCCAGCGATTGCTCGCGACCTCTGTTGCCCAGACTCATATCCGCACATCCTGTATGCCTGAATCACCGATAAAAAAGCGCCACTCAACCGGCCACGGCCAGTTGCGCATGGCGCGCTGTCTGTTGCAGTTGCTGCAAGTCGAACTTGCCATTGGCGGTGCGCGGCAGGTTGCCCTCGATGCTGATCGACAGCGGCACCTTGTGCGCTTCAAGGCCATGGCGGCAACGTTCGAGCAAGTGCTCGGCACTCAGGCTGACACCTTGGCCCAAGGTGACGAACGCCCATAGCCCCTCGCCGACCGAGGCATGTTCGATACCGACCACCGCCGCCGCTTCGACACCGTCGATGGCATACAGAAAGCTCTCGACCTCGCTGGGGCTGACCTTCATGCCGCGCGACTTGATCATGTGGTCCATGCGCCCCTGGAAGTACAGGTAGCCATCCTGGTCGAGGCTGCAATAGTCGCCGGTGTACAGCACGCTTTCCCCCGGGTACGGCCCCGGCTTGAGTTTTTGCGCGGTGGCCTGGGGGTTGCGCCAATAGCCGGCCATCACCGTGGCGCCGCGAATCACCAGCTGGCCGACCTGATGCGGCGTGTCGATGCGCCGGCCCTCATCGTCCACCAGCCACAGCTCGGTGTTGGGGATGGCGATGCCGACACTGCCCGGCTTGTCGTCGATGTCCTCGGGCGGCAGGTAGGTGCAGCGCTTGCACTCGGTCAGGCCGTACATCGAGAAGATCAGCGCCTGGGGGAACAGGCCCTTCATCTGCGCAATATGGTTGGCCTTCAAGGCCGCGCCGGTGTTGGTGACCATGCGTACCTGCGGGAAGGTCGCCTCGCGCTTGTGCGCATACTCGTGCAGGAGCATGAGCATGGTCGGCACGAACGGGATCACCGTGACCTGGTACTGGCGGATCTTCTTGATCAGGAAGATCGGCCAGGTGAACTCCTTCTCCAGCACCAGCGTGGCCCCGGCGCTCAGGGCCATGATCATCTGGTACAGGCCGTAGTCGAACGACAGCGGTAGCGAGCACAGTACATTGTCGCTGGCCTGGTAGCCCAGGTAGGTGTGCAACGAGTTGAGCGCCGCGAGCATATTGCGGTGGGTGAGCATCACGCCCTTGGGCGCGCCGGTGGAGCCGGAGGTGTAGATGATCGCCGCCAGGTCCAGGTCAAGGTTGCCGCACGGCAGCGGAATGCCGGCGCCCTGCCCCAGCAGGCTTTCGAGCGTGTGGGTATCGGCTGCGTCGGCTTCGCCGTCGAGCAATACAATGGCCTTGAGGTAGCTCAGCCCGGCGGTGCCGGGCGCCAGGCTGGCGAATTTCTCCGAGGTGGTGATCAGCACCGAGGCCTCGGCATCGCGAATGATGTAGTCGAGGCTGTCGGCCGGGGTTTCCAGGCCGACGTTGACCATCACCCCGCCGGCCCGCAGCACGCCCCAGAAGGCACAAACGGTTTCGACCCGGTTGCCCAGGCACACCACCACGCGTTCCTGGCGCAGCAGGCCATTGACCTGCAGGCCGGCGGCCAGGCGCCCGCTGGCTTCATCGAGCTGGGCGTAGGTGTAGGTTTCATCGGCGTAGATGATCGCCGCTTTGTCCGGGTGCAGGCCGTTGGGGGTTTCCAGCACCTGCTGCAGGAGGACGTCAGACGCCTTCATGCTGCACCTCGGTACGCGACCGGCGCACGACCGCCGGCTGACGATGAGCGTCGATGTAGCCCGCCAGGGTCGCCACGGTGTTGAAGTGGCCCGGGGCGATGGTGTCGGGATTGACGAAGAAGCCTTCGATGTCGTCTTCGAGGTTGACCAGCAGCTCCATCGAGGTCAGCGAGTCCAGGCCGAGGTCGTCGCGCAGGTGCGAGTCGGCGCTGATCACGGTGTTTTCTGGCAGCTTCAGCACCACCCGCAGGATCTCGCCAAGCTGGCGCTGGGTCGCGGCCTGGGCGATCGGCGTCGGCTCGCCAGGTGCCGCTGCCGGTGCGGCGCCGAGCATGGCCGACAGTGGTACGTCGGCATGGCTGTCGCGAATGTCCAGGGCGGTTTGCCGGGCGCGGGCGAGGAACAGCTGGCCGTTGCTGACGATCACCTCGGCCGGGTGGCCATGGCTGTGGAACAGGGTGGGCGATGCGGACGGGCCATAGGCGCCGGAAGCGGTGACAGCGAGGATGTCGCCCTCGTGCAGGGTTTCGATCTGCAGGTCGCGGGCCAGCAGGTCGTCGGGGCTACAGAGCGGCCCGGAGATATGGTATTCGCGCAGCGGTGCGCCGGTGCTACCGGTGGCATGGACGATACGAAAGTTGCGCTTGAGCACCTGGCCGCTGCCAGCGGCGGCGCCATGGCAGTTGGTACCGCCATCGGTGACGGCAAAGGTCTTGCCGTGGTTTTCCTTGATGTTGTCGACCGTCACCAGCAAGGCGCCGCACTTGCCGGCGATAAAGCGCCCGGACTCGACGATGATGCGGGTCTGCGGGAACTGCTGGTTGAAGGCTTCGAACAGCGGCGCCAGCAGTTGCTTGAGCTGGCGGGTGTCGAGTTCGTTCTCGTTCTCGTAGTACTTGATGCCCAGGCCGCCACCGACATCGACCATGCTCATGTCCAGGTTGTAGCGCCGGGTCAGGCTGCGGAACAGGCCGAGGATGTACTTGGCGTTGTCGTACACCGATTGCGCATCGAGGATCTTGGTGCCGTTGTAGACGTGAATGCCCTTGATCTTCAGGTTGGGCAACGCTGCGTAGTCACCGAAATTGGCCACCGCGGTGTCTTCTTCGATACCGAAGTGGGTCGGCCGCCCGCCCATCTTCCACGGCGAGCCGGAGGCGGAGAAATTCGGGTTGATGCGGATCGCCACCGGCGCCACGCAGTTCAGCTCGCCGGCCAGGGCCGAGAGCTTGCGCAGCTCGGTCTCGGACTCGACGACGATGGCGAACACCCCGACCTCCAGGGCGCGCCGGTGTTCTTCAGGCTTTTTATAGGGCCCGAGGAAAATGATGTCCTGGGGGTCGACCCCGGCCTTGAGGGCAATTTCCAGCTCGCCCAGCGAGCAGACTTCGGTGTTACCGCCGTAGGAGCGGATCAGTTTTACCAGGGACAGGTTCGGGTTGACCTTCAACGCATAGAAGATGTCCACACAGTCCGGCAATGCATCGCGCAACTCGTTGAAAACTGTTGCGCAGCACGGCTTCATCGTAGAGGTAGGTCGGTGTCCCGAACGTTGCTTTTGCCTGGACGACCAGTTCCTTGGAAAGCTTCATCTGTTGCTCCCTTCGTTCTTATAGTGTGCCGCCGCTGCGCGCGTACCCCGTCCCGGCTCGAAAGCACCGTCACAGGGGCGAATAGCGGGATGGCGTCAAGGTTGGTTGCGCACCACTGCCGGACGTGTGCTGACGTCCGGCATAAAACTTTGCGCGCAAAGTTTGTGAAATTCTGCGGCCGCATTTGCGGTGATGTCAAGATAATTCCACGGGGTTTTGGCTGCGACACAGCGACACGCATTTACCGGCACGATCAATGCAGAACAGCAGTAATTCACTACAGCTTGCCCATAACAGGTGCCGTATTGGCCAATGAATACGGGGGTTTGATCTGATCCGGTGTTAACACAGGTTTCTGAGTCTGTTTTGTATGTCGGCAGCTTCCTAGAGTCTGCGCCTGTGCCCCTGCCCCACGGCAGGGCGAGCCATACAGGAACTGTGGAAACTAGCCATGAGCACACATCAACAGGCGCAGGCCTATAACTACAAGGTGGTCCGGCAATTCGTCATCATGACGGTGGTCTGGGGTATCGTCGGCATGGCCATGGGCGTCTGGATCGCCTCGCAACTGGTCTGGCCAGAACTTAACCTCGACTTGCCCTGGACCTCGTTCGGCCGCCTGCGCCCCTTGCACACCAGCCTGGTGATCTTCGGCTTTGCCGGTAGCGCGCAATTTGCCGCCAGTTACTACGCCGTGCAGCGCACCTGCCAGGTGCGGCTGTTCAGCGACAAACTCGCCGCCTTCACCTTCTGGGGCTGGCAGGCGACCATCGTGATCATGCTGGTAAGCCTGCCCCTGGGCCTGACCACCACCAAGGAATACGCCGAGATCGAATTCACCGGCGCGGTGTGGATGGCCATCGTCTGGGTCGCCTACGGCATCGTCTTCTTCGCCACCCTGATGCGCCGCAAGGCCAAGCACATCTACGTCGGCAACTGGTTCTTCGGCGCCTTCATCGTGGTCATCGCCATGCTTCACGTGGTCAACCACCTGTCGATCCCGGTCAGCTGGTTCAAGTCGTACCCGGTGTACGCCGGGGCCACCGACGCCATGGTCCAGTGGTGGTACGGCCACAACGCCGTGGGCTTCTTCCTGACCACCGGCTTTCTCGGCATGATGTATTACTTCGTGCCCAAGCAGGTCGGTCGCCCGGTGTACAGCTATCGCCTGTCGATCGTGCACTTCTGGGCGCTGATCACCCTGTACATCTGGGCCGGCCCGCACCACTTGCACTACACCGCCCTGCCCGACTGGGCGCAATCGCTGGGCATGGCCATGTCGTTGATCCTCCTGGCACCCAGCTGGGGCGGCATGATCAACGGCATGATGACCCTCTCCGGCGCCTGGCATAAGCTGCGCAGCGACCCGATCCTGCGCTTTCTGGTGCTGTCGCTGGCGTTCTACGGCATGTCGACCTTCGAAGGCCCGATGATGGCGATCAAGACCGTCAACGCCCTCTCGCACTACACCGACTGGACCATCGGCCACGTACACGCCGGTGCCCTGGGCTGGGTGGCGATGATCACCTTCGGTTCGCTATACCACATGATCCCGAAAGTGTTCGGCCGCGAGCAGATGTACAGCGTCGGCCTGATCAACCTGCACTTCTGGCTGGCCACCATCGGCACTGTGCTGTACATCGCCTCGATGTGGGTCAACGGCATTGCCCAGGGCCTGATGTGGCGCGCCACCAACGACGACGGCACCCTCACCTACTCGTTCGTCGAGGCGCTGGTGGCCAGCCACCCGGGCTTTATCGTGCGCTTTGTCGGCGGCGTGTGCTTCTTGAGCGGCATGCTGCTGATGGCCTACAACACCTGGCGCACCGTGCGTGTGGCCGATGAAAAACTGGCGCTGAACAACGCCAGCCTGGCCTAGGAGGCCCGACCATGGATGACTGGCTGTATGCACTGTATTGCCTGAGCGGCGTACTGTTCTTCTACCTGGTCACCAGCGCCTGCCTGCAGCGTCACAGCGGCGAAGTGGACGATCAGGCCAGCCTGATACCCTTCGCCGATGACCCGGCGGTGGCCCGCCGGGTCGAGGCCGCCACCGGCAAGCCGGTGCCGGCAGTGGCGCCGGATGCGGCCCTCAAGGCCTGAGCCGCGCCGGGCTCAGAAGGCGCCCAGGTAGCCCTGCCCGCGCAGCACTGCCACCAGCTGCGCGACGCAGGCGTCGACATCCTGGCTTTCGGTGTCCAGCAGCAGCTCCGGCTGCTGCGGCGCCTCGTAAGGTGAGTCGATACCGGTGAAGTTCTTGATCTGCCCGGCCCGGGCCTTCTTGTACAAGCCCTTCACATCGCGCTGCTCGCAAGTGGCCACACTGGCCTTGACGTAGACCTCGACAAACTCGTCGCCCTTGACCAGCTCGCGCACCAGCTGGCGATCGGCGCAGAACGGCGAGATGAACGAGCACAGCACAATCACCCCGGCATCAACAAACAAGCGCGAGACCTCACCCACGCGGCGGATGTTCTCGATGCGGTCGGCTTCGCTGAAACCCAGGTCCTTGTTCAGCCCGTGGCGGACGTTGTCGCCATCGAGCAGGTAGGTATGAAAGCCCTGGTCGATCAAAAACTGATCCAGCGCATTGGCGATGGTCGACTTGCCTGCCCCGCTCAACCCGGTGAGCCAGATGATGCACGGCTTTTGCCGCTTGAGCCTGGCCCGTGCCTGCTTCTCGACCGCTTGTGGATGCCAGACGATATTGGTTCCGACTTTTCCCATGTCCATCGACCTCATGCAATAACGGTTGAAGTTCCACTTCACGCTGTGTCATCGGCTGCCCGGCGGTTCAAACCGGCGGGAACGGCAGCACCCGGTCGATGACATAGGTAGACAGTTTTTGCGGTAACAACTTCTGCACCAGAATCAGCAGCTTGACGTCACTGGACAGGTTGATGCGAAACTGGCGCCTGAAGCAGCCCTTGAGAATCGCCGCGGCCGCCTGGCCTGCGGGCATCGGCTTGCCACGGCCCATCTTGGCCTTGATCCAGGCCGGCATATGCTCAAGCTCACCGGCGTACATCGGCGTGTCCAGGTCGCCCAGGCAGGCCAGGTGCACGTGCACCTGGCGCGGCAACAGCTCGCGGCGGATGGCATCGGCAAAGTTGTTCAGGCCGCCCTTGGAGGCGGCGTACAACGAATAACCGGCCGCGCCCACCAGGCCAAAGCCCGATGAGATGAACAGCACATGGGCGCCGCGACGCAGCAAGGGGATGCCCAGGTAGGTGGACGACACCGCGCCGAGCAGGTTGATCTTCAGGTTGCGGTTGACCTCCTGCAGGCTCTTGTAATCGCCCAGCAGGTCGATGGTGGCAATCGCCGCGTTGACGATCAGAAAGTCGATGGCCTCAAAGCGCCGGCTGATCGTGGCAAAGGTGCTGCACATGGCCTGCTCGTCGGCAACATCACAGACGAAGGTGTGCACGTTGATCCGGCTGTTCAGCGCCTCAAGGCTGGCCTTGGCCGCCTGCAGCCGGCCCTCGTCGCGGGCCAGCAGCAGCACGTCATAGCCTTTTCTGGCCAGTTGCCCGGCCAGCTCCAGGCCCAGGCCGGATGAGCCGCCGGTAATCAATGCGATCTTGTTCATCGGCTTCACTGCCCCTGTATGCGGACGATCGGCGCCACTCGGTACTGGCCCGAAAGCAAGGCTGGCCCCGGGTTGTAGCAGCGCAGGTTGAGGTTGAAGTAGCCGCTGTGCGAAGGCAGCCAGTTCCCCGCGAACGGCGGCGCAACCGGCGCCTTGCCAATGAACACCGAGGTCGAGCCATCGGCATTGGCCTGCAACTGGTGATACAGCGAATTGACCGTGTACTTGTCCTGCGGGTTGTCGGTCAGGCGGCCCTGGTCGTCGTAGTAGCTGATCGACCAGAAGGCTTCAACCGGCGGCAACTGCCCGGCTTCAAAGCGGATTTCATACTGGTTGTCGCCATGCAGCAGGTTGCCTTCGCAATCCGTCCAGGCCATGAAGTACAGGCTTTCTTCCGCTACGTTGGCCCAGATGCCGTGCAACGACACCAGCGCACGCAGGATGTAGTCATGGCCGTAGTTGCCGATCGCCCCCGGCAACTTCCAGCCGTTGTTCAGCTCGCCGCGCTCGAACACCTTGCCTTGCAGGATCGCCGTGGCTTGCACCACCGCGCGCGCCAGGCCTTCGCGCACTGCAGGTGCCAGGCTCTGGTGGGCGAAGCCGTTTTCAACGCTGATACCGACGTCGGCCATCAGCCCGAGCAACATGCCTTCGCTGGCGCTGGGCGGGACAAACTTGAGCACCGCGCCCAGCTCTTCGAAGAACGCCAGCTCCGCCGGGCAACTGGAATCGCCCGCGCGCAGCGGCGCACAAGACCCCGGGGTAACCTGCGCGAGGTCAAAGCCCGGGTGGTCGGCGCCGTGCAGCGGTGTCAGGCGCAGGCCGTCCTGCAGGGCGTTAACCGCGCTCAGGTCTTCATGATCGCCCGCGGCAATGCGCCCGACCACATACAGAAAGTCGCTGTCGCTGTAGATCACCGTGGCCTGCGCCGGCACCCGATGCTGATCGCGACGGTTGGCAATCACCACGCTGGGCAGTTGTCGGCCATAGGTGCGGGTGCCGAGGTTGGCCAGGGTCTCCATGTACGGATCGAGCACCTGCAGGCCGTACCAGCGCTCCTGGAAATCTGGCGCCGTGAGTACCAGCGGGCCCTGGTGCAAATCCAGTACCGCGGTTGAATAGAGAAAATCGGTGGCCGAGTTGACGAACTTGCTCGACGCCCGGGTCGACAGGCTACGCATATGCTGGAAGGCGTTGATCGCCTGCCCCTGCGCTTGCGCGCCGTGGCCGACCACCTTGCCCAGGCGATATTTCCAGCACTCGACGATCGGCAGCCCCCAGACCACCAGTTGCACACCGACACTGAACGCCCAGTCCTGCTGACCCTGGGCAACCGTTTGGTGGATATCTTCAGCCATGCTCATGAACACACTTCCTGCGCTATAGAGGGGTGAGCCTGTGGCCCACGCGGACATTGACGGGTGAACCAGGGCACTCAGTAGTTCATGTCGCAGGACCAGTCGCGGCTGTTATCGACGACGATGTCGGGCGGCAGGCTGTATTTCATTTTTTCCAGGGCAAAGCCCCAGTTGGCCTCGATGGCCCGGGCCTGTTGCTCGCTGTAGGTGTATTTGTTCTTTTTGTAGCCGGCGATCGATGCCAGGTAGGCCTCGATGTCCTTGAGCACGGCAGGCTCGAGCGGCAGGTCGAGGGTCTGGTAGATACGCTTGACTTCGTTGAGCGGGTCTTCGTCAAAGTCCTCGTAACTCACCTCGACCAGGTTGCCCGGCGGCACCAGGTCGCGCGCATCCCAGTAGGCATTCATGATCTTCCCGTACAGGCTGTAGCAGAGCTCGGAAAAGTCCTCGTTGGTGAACTCCTGCAGGGCCATTTCCTCGGCTTCCTTGACGAAGTCATGCAGCGCCGACACATAAATGTTGTAGGGGTTGCGCGAGATGTGGATGAACTTGGCGTTGGGATAGAGCTTGAGCAGCATCGGAATCCGTGCGGTGTTGTAGGGGTTCTTCAGCACCAGGCGCTTGCCGTTGGCCAGGAACGAGGCCTTCTTGATCACCTGCTGGTAGACCTTTTCCCAGTTCGCCACCTCGTCGGGGCTGGTCTGGAACAGCACGTACTTGTCGAAACTTTCGCGGATGGTGCGCGGAAAGTGGTTGCAGTGGTGCGAGGTGGTCATCAGGCACGAGAGGCTGAATTCTTCCTCCTGAGGCAGGTCGACGCCGATCTTCATGTTGTCCATCATCCGCTGCGCCGGCAGCAGGCTGGCAACCATGCGTTTGAGCAGCTTGTGGCGGCTGAGGATCACCGCGCAGGTAGGGAAAATTGCCTGCAGGGTGGTCAGGTAGCCCAGGCGCTTGTCCTGGCTGATGACGTTGTGCAAATGGGTGGTGCCGCTGCGCCAGTGGCCGAGGATGAAGATCGGGTCTTCCTGCAGGCGACTGCGCTCGATGGCCTTGTTGAACCGCAGGGTTTCCACCAGGCGCAGCGGCAAGGTCAGCGCCGTGCCGCACAGTGTCAGGGTGAAGGTCGCCAGCTTGTCGCGGCTGACGCCGCCATGCTTGATGACATTGCGGATCAGGTTGCTGGCACTGCCGCCGATGTACGGATGCACCGACAGCTTGCCTTGTTTCTTATCGCTCATGATGACTCCCTTGTTTTTATAGTTATGCGCAGACACGCTCAGCCTTCGCGCTGTTGCGCGCTGGCCTGCGGTGCATCGAGCAGGTCCATTTCCATCAGGGTTTGCAGGGTGGCGGCGACCGCCTTGTCCAGCTCCGCGGCGCTGAGCTGGGAGTGGATCGAATAGCGCACCACACCCATGCCCGCCGGGATTGCCGGCTGCAGGAACACCGAGGTCAACACCCCGCGCTGCTGCAACTTGCCGTAGAACACGCAGGCTTGCTGTTCGTCGTCGAAAAACAGCGAGACGATCTGGCACTGGCTGTCGCCCACCGCCACCCCGGCCTCCTGCAACTGGCGGCGAAACTCGCTGGCGTTGTCCAGGCAGCGCCGGGCGCGCTCGGGTTGGTGCATGATGATGTTCAGCGCAGCCAGGTGCCCCGCCGCCGAGACACTGGAAGTGGCTGAGCTGAAAATCACCGAGCGACAGCCGGCGCGCACCAGCTGCATGGCTTGGGCATTGCCGGCAATCAGCCCGCCGTGCCCGCCCAGCGCCTTGTTCAGGCTCACCGTGCGAAAGTGCACGCGTTCGGCCAGGCCCAGTTCCACCGCCAGCCCGCCGCCATTGCCGAACATGCCGAAGGAATGCGCCTCGTCGAGCACCAGCAGGCACTCATGGGCTTCGCAGATTTCCAGGTAGCGGCGGATGTCGCCGATCGAGCCGTCGGTGCTGTACACCGCATCGATGACGACGATGCCCGGGCCGTTCTTCTCCAGCCGGCGCAGCAGATCGTCGGTGTCGTTGTGTTCGATGACGATCTTCTTGCCCAGCGACAACTTGATGCCGTCATACAGCGACGCATGGGCATGCCTGTCGATGTACACCGGCTTGAACAGCGGCGTGATCGCCTCGAGCAGGCCGACGTTGGCGGCCCAGCCGGAGGTGGTCAGAATCGCGTCGTCGGCGCGCATGCAGCGGGCCATCTGCGCGCGGAACGCTTCGCACTCATCGGCGCTGCCGCCAAAGATGCTCGACATGAACGACTCGTCGCGCAACTGGGCATTGGCCCCGGCGCGGGCGGCACTCACGGCCGGGTGATTGCCCAGGCGCAGGTAGTCGTTCTGGTGCAAGGCGATGTAGCCGCTCAGGTCGCTCGGCTGGCAGAACGGGAACGGGTCGAGGCTGGCGACGAACTCGCAAGCCGGGCGCATGTGCTCGACGTACCAGTCAGGCACGCGCGCCGGGTTAGAAGTGTGCAGGGGTGCGTTCATGGTCAGGCCATCCCGATCATTTTCTTCAGGAACCAGCGTGAACTGCTGGTATAGGGCGCGCGCACCGCATCAAGGAAGTTGATGCGCGACTGGCGGAACACCGGCTTGAAATGGCTGAAGGCCTGGAACCCGCGTTCGCCGTGATAGGCACCGAAACCGCTGTTGCCGACGCCGCCGAACGGCAGCGATTCCTGGGTGTAGTGCAGCAGCGTGTCATTGATGGTCACGCCACCGGCCACTGTGTTTTTGAGCACGTAGTCCTCGACGTTATGGTCGTCGGTGAACACATACAGGGCCAGTGGCCGCGGGCGCTGGTTGATGTAGCCAACGGCGCTGGAAAGCTGCTCGTAAGGCACGACAATCAGCAGCGGGCCGAAGATCTCGTCCTGCATGATCCGCGCATCCTCGGGCGGGTCGATCAACAGCGTCGGCAACAACCTGCGGCTCTGCGCGCAAGACAGCTGCTGCGGGTACACCGGGTGCTGCTGCGCCCCACGGCCAATGGCATCGTCGCAATAACCCTGCAGGCGCTCGAAGTGGCGGCTGTTGATGATGCTGGTGTAATCCGGGCTGTGCAGCGGGTCGGGGTACATGTGCCGGACCTGCGCGCTGAACGCCTCGACGAACTCGGCCTGGCGCGCCTTGGGCACCATCACGTAGTCCGGTGCGGTACAGGTTTGCCCGGCATTGAGCAGCTTGCCGGTCACGATCGACTTGACTGCGCGCCGCATGTCGAAGTGCTCGTCGATGATCACCGGCGACTTGCCGCCCAGCTCCAGGGTCAGCGGCGTGAGGTTGGCCGCCGCGGCCGCCATCACCTGCTTGCCGACCGAAGTGCTGCCGGTAAACAGCAGGTGGTTGAAGGCAAGTTCAGTAAACTGCCGGGCCAGTTGCTGGTCGCCTTCGACCACGCACACGTGCGACGGCTTGAACGCCTTGGCCAGCATCACCTGCAGCAGGCGGCCGACCGCGGGCGCCATTTCGCTGGGCTTGATCATTACCCGGTTGCCGGCGGCCAATGCGGCGATCAGCGGCTTGATCACCAGGCCAAACGGGTAGTTCCACGGCGACATGACTCCCACTACCCCCAGCGGCTGCGGCATCACCCAGGCGCGGGCGGGCTTGAAGTTGATGTCCACCGCACAGCGCCGGCGTTTCATCCAGCGCTTCAGATGACGCTTGGCGTAGGTGCAGGCCTTGAGGCTGCCGACGATCTCGGCCATCAGCGTTTCTTCTTCGCAGCGGTGGCCGAAGTCCTTGTCCAGCGCCGCCTGGATCTGCGGGATGTGGCTGCGCACCAGTTGCTCGAGGTCGTCCAGCGCGCGCAGGCGCTCCTCAAGGCTGGGCATCGGCTGTTCGAGAAAGGCTGCCGTCTGTTGCTCGAAAATCGCCTGCAGCGCCGAGGCTGGCACCTGTGGCTGATCACTCAAGGACACAGGGCGCACCTGGGCCGGGTCGGCAACACTGGAAATCGAATGGTTCATGTCCATCACCTGCCTTCAGTTACTCAGCCAGAGAAAGGGGTTGCTTGATCGGTGCCAGCCGGTGCCCGGGCACCAGTGCCGGCGCCTGGGCTTCATGGCGGGTCTTTCTCGACAGCCAGACTTTCTTGTAGCGATAGAACGGCGCGCCGGGGTACAGGTGGTGCGACAGGTGATAGTTCTGGCCGACGAACAACGGGAAGAACAGCCAGTCCATACCGACCCGGTTGTTGGTCGCCTGGTACTTGTTGTCGTGCGCCTTGGTGGCGTGGGGAAAGTGCGGCAGGTAGTCGAAGGTGATCGCCAGGAAGAACTGCGCGACCCGGGTCGGCAGCAGGTACAGCACCAGGAACGGTACGATCCAGCCCATCAGGCAGACTGTCACCACCACCGCCACGGCAAATAGCCAGGCCAGCCAGAACTCGACCTTCTCGGCGGTCGGCCGGGACTGATAAGAGCCGTTGCGAAAGTAAGTGGTGATGTAGGCACTGTCCATCATCAGCCAGCGCAGCGGCAGGGTCCAGGTGCGGCCGCCACCGCAGGAATAATCCGGGTCCAGGCGCGGATCATTGGTGTGATGGTGGTGGGCCATGTGCAGGAAGCGGTAAGTGCGCAAGAACGGCGTCAGGGTCACTAGCAGGAACCCCAGGCGGCCAATGACGTCATTGGCAAAGCGGTTGGCGCAGATCAGCCCGTGGGACGCTTCGTGCAACACGGTGTAGGCCAGGTACGAACACAAGGTGTTGATGACGAATGCCCAGCCCATGGCCAGGCGGTCGCTGACCGCCAGCGCCGTGGACAGGATGAAGGCCAGCATGATCACCACGAACAGGATGATGGTCGGCCAGGCGAAGCGCGGGCGGGTCATCAGGCGGCGAAACTCGTCCTCGCAATCGACGCGCGCGCCGTGCTGCGGTACTGGGTTCATGGTTCAGCCCTCGTGAACGTGGAAAGGTGGTTGCTGAGTTCGTCGATCGACGGGTAGTCGTAGACCAGGGCAGGATCGAGCTCGCGCTCAAGCCATTCACCGAGCTCACCGATCATGCCCACGGCATCGCGCGAGGCGACCCCGTACTCATCGAACGCCAGGGCGCTGTCGACCTGCGCCAGGTCAAGCTTGAGCAGGCTTGCCAGGTGTTCGCGCAGCCATTGGGCGATCTGTTGCTGGCTCATGACGTCACCTCCCTGGTGCCCTGGTGGTTGAGCTCGAACGGCGAGACCACCGCCTGCAACTGCCCGTCCAGGTACAGGCTGCGGCACTGCGCGCGCTGCAACTTGCCACTGGAGGTCAAGGGCAAGCGGCTGCTGACGAACAACAGCTCATCCAGGGCCACACCATGGGCACGCGACACTGCCGCGCTGATCGCCCGGCTGGTCTGCTCGACCGAGAAGATCTGCGCCTGGCTCTTGTGCAGCGAGATCACCACCACCAGTTGCTCGCGCTCGTCGCGATCGACGGAAAACGCCGCGATGGAAAAGGCATTGGCGATGCTGATGCTCAGCTCGGCGAGGGTGCTTTCGATGGTCTGTTCAAGGTCGTGGGGGTAGTGATTTTTGCCATCGATGATGATCAGATCCTTGCGCCGGCCGGTGACGAACAGCTCGCCCTGGTGCATGAAGCCCAGGTCGCCGGTGCGCAGGAAGCGCCGCTGCGGCTCGCCTTCAAGGGTTGCCTGCAGCACCTCCTGGGACAGTTGCGGGCGGTTGCGATAGCCGCCACTGACGCTCGGGCTGCTGACCCAGATTTCACCGACCAGATCGTCCGCCAGTGCCACGCAGCGCTGCGGGTCGACCACGCGTACCTGGCAGCTTTGCGCCGGTACCCCGGAGCTGACGAAGTGAATGCTCTGTGGCCCGGCGTGCTGTGCGTCGACCAGCACCGCGCGGTCGAGGTTGAGCTGCGCTTTGTCCAGGGTCAGGGTCAGCGGCGTGACGCCTTGCGGCACGCCGGTGACGAACAGCGTGCTTTCGGCCATGCCATAGCAGGGGCAATACGCCTGCGCCCGGAAGCCACTGTCGGCAAAGGCTTCGGCAAAGCGCTCGAGGGTGCCCTTGCGCACCGGTTCGGCGCCGCTGTAGGCGACCGTCCAGCTGCTCAGGTCCAACTGCTGGCGTTGCTCTGGCGTGGTGCGCTGCAGGCACAGGTCGTAGGCGAAGTTCGGTGCGCCACTGGTGGTTGCGCGGTAGCGGGAGATCGCCTCCAGCCAGCGCAACGGGTTGGCGACAAAAGCCAGCGGCGACATAAGGATGCAGCGCACGCCCAGGTAGAACGCCTGCAGCAGGCCGATCAGGCCCAGGTCGTGGAACACCGGCAGCCAGCTGACATACACGGTGTTGTGGTCGTGATTGAGCGACTCGGCAATCATCTGCTCGTTGCTCATCAGGTTGGCGTGAGTGACCACCACGCCCTTGGGAATGCCGGTGGAGCCCGAGGTGTACTGGATGAAGGCAACTGAGTCTGCATCGATGGCCGGCGCCTGCCATTGCCCGGCAAGCGCGGGGTCGGCCTGGTCGACGTCGACCACCTGCACCAGGCCGGTGATGGCCTCATGCGCGAGCAGCGCCGCCAGCGACAGCCGGTCAGTGATCAGCAACTGCGCCCCGGCATCGCTGATGACCCGGCACAAGCGCTCACTGCTTTCGTTTTTTTTCTGCGGGTAGACCGGCACTGCGGCAATGCCGGCATACAGGCAGGCGAAAAACGCCAATACAAACTGCGGCCCGGGTTGCGTGGCGATGATCGCCGCCGGTGGTTGTCGCTCGGTGTCGGCCCTCAGCGCCAGTTGCCGTTGAAGTTCGACCGCCAGTGCCCTGGCGGCGTAATCCAGCTCGGCGAAGGTATAGGTCTTGCCCTCTTCGCGGCCCTTGTCGAGCCACAACAGGTACTGTTTATCGGGTTGTACCCGGGCATGATGACGGGCGAGATCCACCAGCGTTGCAAATACCGATGCAGCGGCCGACGGTTTCACCAGCGAGGTGCTCCGCTCAACGTTCATATTCATGATTAACGGCTCTGGTTCGTTATTATTTTTATACAGCGCACAGCCCTAACTCGCGCGCACTTGCGCGCGACCGACGTGTTATTGAAAACATTGCTATTAGGTGTGACGCGCGAGACTCAACTGCTCAATATCAAACGCTGCGCTTCATTGCGTTCAAGTTTCACGCAATAAAGAACAAAGTAGGGTGTCCCGACAATAATATTGAGCATGATGGTTTTAAGAATTTCCGGCGTTCCGACCAATCGATGCGCAGCGGCATAGGTCAGCAGGGTCAAGCCATAGGGGACAAATGCAGCAATTGGAAAGCGCCAGGGTTTGGGCGTGACGCTAAAGGCAAACTCTACCAGGCCGGCAACCAGGTAGCCGCCAATAAAACTGCCCAGCGCCTGTACCATGGCCGAGGCCATGGCGGTTTCCAGCCCGGCGTTTACATAATAGGCCCAGCCGCCGTAGAGGATGGCCGACAACACCCCGGTTATAAACATTCGCCTGCTTTTACTGCCACGCGCTGTTGTTGTTATTGTTGTGCTCATCTCGAACGGTCTCCGGTGATTGCCAGTAGTAGCCGCGGTCTATCATTAGAAACAAACAAACGTACTGTCAGAGGATCAGAAAGCCCAGGCGCACGCACATCGCCAGGAGCACCAGCCAGCTCAGCATGAACAGCTTGGAGCGTGGCCCGACCTTGTTGTTGGTGACGTGCACCAGGCTCTGCAGCACCCGGCAGGCGACGTAGGCCCAGGCCAGGCCGATGAACACCCAGTCAACCTTGGCCAGGCTGATCAGGGCGACACACAGGAAGTAGAACGGTGGCGTTGACTCCAACAGGTTGTGAAAGCAGCGCTCGGTCTGGCGTACTGCCCGTGGCAGCTTCTCGCCGGTGTCATAGGTCTTGAAGTAAGCGGCACTCAGCGCTCCGGACTTCACGGCACTTTGCCGTCCACGAAACATCAGATACAGCACCACGACGGTCAGCAGGATCATTGCCAGCGCCGGATAAAACATCAGACCTTGATTCATTGCACACACCTTCTTATTGTTGGTTTTCTACAACTTTCCGATGCCCAGCCGCTCGCCCGCCACTACACCGGCGCGCAGGCTGAACAGTTGGCCCTGGGTTCAAGGCCAAATCGACGATAACAGACCGACTACTTTACGGTGGCGTAATACAGCGTAAGAAACATCCCAAACAGTTGTGACTATTCAGGCTACTTCGGCAGCATTGACAGCGATTGCCCGAGACCGTGTCTACTGCATGCAGCAGCAGCGGTTACGCCAGCAATCTGAGCAGGACCGAGACGACAAAAGCCGTGTGGTGATGGGTTTAACTGCAACCCGAATGACGTGGTCGACTCCGTTCGACATATTCGCGCTCCTCGCTTAACTGTTTCCAAAAGTTGCACGGTTCTTTTCGAGCGTCAAGCGAAAAAAAATGCCGCTCATCGCTTTTGGATCCCTTCGCCGGGCACTTGCGCTGTTTACCTGTAAAGAAGTTGTCACACCGGCGTCGAGTAACAAGTCTAGACCGGGCATCACGCCATAAAGAGGGATTGGCGATAACGGCTATTCAAATGAGTTGATATTTTTTAATAAATAACTATCGGTCTTACAGTGACCAAACGGTCACGCTATTTTCCCGCTGAAATTGCAGTTTCAGCGTTGCCCGGATTTACATTTCATTACTGGACGCTTGGGGGTAGCAGACCTAGGATCTTTTCGCTGCCCATAACAATTACAACGCCCAGGGAAGGTTTATCCGCATGCACAGCCCCGTGTTGTCTATGGTATTGCCTGTCAGCCTCATTGCCCTGCTCGCGGCCTGCGACGCCCCTGCCCCGCCTTCGCCCCCTCCCCTCGCCGTGCTGATCGTCCACCCGCAGGCGGCGACCGACCTGGCCGATGCCTACCCGGGGGAAGTGCGAGCACGCTTCGAGCCGGAGCTGGCCTTTCGCATCGATGGCAAGGTCAGCAAGCGCCTGGTCGAGGTTGGCCAGAAGGTGCGCGAGGGCCAGCCACTGGCGCAACTCGACCCGCAAGACCTGCATTTTCAGCTCGACGCCCGCCGCGCCCAGGTGGCCGCCGCCCAGGCCAACCTGCGCCTGGTGCAGGCCGAGCGTGATCGCTACCAGCGGCTGTTGCAGCGCAATATGGTCAGCCATTCGCAATTCGAGAATGTCGACAACGCCTACCGCGCAGGCGAAGCCCAGCTCAGGCAGGCCACCGCGCAATTCAACAGTGCC
Organism: Pseudomonas sp. B21-009; assembly: GCF_024749345.1. Taxonomy (NCBI): domain Bacteria; kingdom Pseudomonadati; phylum Pseudomonadota; class Gammaproteobacteria; order Pseudomonadales; family Pseudomonadaceae; genus Pseudomonas; species Pseudomonas sp. B21-009. Next base: position 3,171,974 of record NZ_CP087199.1, read on the forward strand.
CGCAACCAGGCCGACTATGCCGTGCTGCGCGCCACTCAAAGCGGGGTGATTGCCCGGCGCATGCTCGAAGTCGGGCAGGTGGTCAGCGCCGGGCGCACGGTGTTCAGCCTGGCCGCCGACGGCGAGCGTGAAGTGCTGATCAACTTGCCGGAGCAAGCCTTCGAGCGTTTTCGCATTGGCCAGCCGGTATCGATCGAGCTGTGGTCGCAACCACAACGGCGCTTCAACGGCCAGATCCGCGAGATGTCACCGTCGGCCGACCCCCGCTCACGGACCTTTGCCGCCCGGGTGACCTTCACCGACAACGCAGTGCCGGTGGAGCTGGGGCAAAGCGCGCGAGTGTTCATCGCCCATGAAGCCAGCGCGACCCTGGCAGTGCCGCTGTCGGCGCTCAGCGCTGAAGCCAACCGGCCGTTTGTGTGGGTGGTCGACCCGCAGCAATCGACCCTGCGCCGTGCCTTCGTCAGCATCGGCAGCTATGGCGAACAGCAGGTCGCGGTGCTGCAGGGGCTGGCGCCGGACGACTGGGTGGTCAGCGCCGGGGTTCAGGTGCTGCGCGAGGGGCAGAAGGTCCAGCCGGTCGATAACCAGAACCGTCAGGTTGCCTTGGCCGGCAAGGAGTAGCCCGGATGAATTTCAACCTGTCTGCCTGGGCGCTGCGCAATCGCCAGATCGTCCTCTATGTGATGTTGCTGATGGCCGTGACCGGCGCCCTGGCCTACACCAAGCTGGGCCAGAGCGAAGACCCGCCCTTCACCTTCAAGGCCATGGTCATCCGTACCCTGTGGCCCGGGGCGAGCGCCGAAGAGGTGGCGCGCCAGGTCACCGAACGGATCGAAAAGAAGCTGATGGAAACCGGCGAGTATGAACGCATCACCTCGTTCTCGCGCCCGGGGGAATCGCAGGTGATCTTCACCGCCAGCCAGACCCTGAACTCGGCGAAACTGCCCGAGCTGTGGTACCAGGTCCGCAAGAAGGTCAGCGATATCCGCCACACCCTGCCCCAGGGCACGCTCGGGCCGTTCTTCAACGATGAATTCGGCACCACCTTCGGCAACATCTATGCCTTGACCGGCCAGGGCTACGACTATGCCGTGCTCAAAGACTACGCCGACCGCATCCAGTTGCAGCTGCAACGGGTCAAGGACGTCAGCAAGGTCGAGCTGCTGGGCCTGCAGGATGAAAAGATCTGGATCGAGTTGTTGAACACCAAGCTGGTCAACCTCGGTTTGAGCCTCGGTGCGGTGCGCCAGGCCCTTGAGGAACAGAACGCGGTGGCCGCCAGCGGTTTCGTCGAGACCCCGACCGACCGCGTGCAATTGCGGGTCAGCGGGCGCTTCGAGACCGTCGAGCAGATCCGTAACTTCCCCCTGCAGGTGGCCGGCAATACCTTTCGCCTGAGTGACGTTGCCGAGGTCAAGCGCGGCTTCAACGACCCGCCGGCGCCGCGCATGCGCTTCATGGGCGAACCGGCGATCGGTCTTGCCGTGTCGATGAAGGCCGGCGGCGACATCCTGGTCCTCGGCCAGGCTCTGCAAGGCGAGTTTGCCCGCCTGCAGCAGCACTTGCCGGCGGGCATGCAACTGCACAAGGTCTCTGACCAGCCGGCGGCGGTAAAGACCGGCGTCGGCGAGTTTGTCCGGGTGCTGAGCGAAGCCCTGGTGATCGTGCTGGTGGTCAGCTTCCTGTCGCTGGGGCTGCGCACCGGCCTGGTCGTGGCCCTGTCGATCCCGCTGGTGCTGGCCATGACCTTTACCGCCATGTACTACCTGGGCATCGGCCTGCACAAGATCTCCCTGGGGGCACTGGTGCTGGCGCTGGGATTGATGGTCGACGACGCAATCATTGCCGTGGAAATGATGGCGATCAAGATGGAGCAAGGCCTCGACCGATTGGCCGCGGCCAGTTACGCCTGGACCAGCACGGCCTTTCCGATGCTCACCGGCACCCTGATCACCGCCGCAGGTTTTCTGCCGATTGCCACCGCGCAGTCGGACACCGGCGAATACACCCGCTCGATCTTCCAGGTGGTGACCCTGGCACTGTTGATGTCGTGGATCGCCGCGGTGGTGTTCGTCCCCTACCTGGGCGCACGGCTGCTACCACAGCGCAGCCACACCGGCGCGCAAGCCCAGGCGCACGGCGCCCAGGCCACTTACGACACGCCCTTCTACCGCCGGGTGCGGGCACTGGTGGCCTGGTGCGTGGACCATCGCAAAACCGTGATCGCCCTGACCCTGGGGTTGTTCGTCGCCTCGATCCTGCTGTTTCGCTTCGTCCCGCAGCAGTTCTTTCCGGCCTCGGGGCGCCTGGAGCTGATGGTAGATATCAAGCTGGCCGAGGGTGCATCGCTGACCGCAACCGAACAACAGGTCCATCGCCTGGAGCGCCTGCTGGCCGAGCATGACGGCATCGACAACTACGTGGCCTATGTCGGCACCGGTTCGCCGCGCTTCTATCTGCCCCTGGACCAGCAACTGGCGGCGGCAAGCTTTGCCCAGTTCGTGGTGCTGGCGAAAACCATCGAGGACCGCGAAGCGCTGCGCCAGTGGCTGGTCGCGACCCTCAATGAACAATTCCCGGCCCTGCGCACACGGGTCTCACGCCTGGAGAACGGGCCGCCGGTGGGCTACCCGGTGCAGTTTCGGGTATCGGGTGAACACATTCAGGAGGTCCGCGCCCTGGCCCGCCAGGTGGCCGACAAAATTCGCGAGAACCCCCATGTGCTCAACGTCCACCTCGACTGGGAAGAGCCAAGCAAGGTGGTGCGCTTGAACATCGACCAGGACCGCGCCCGGGCGCTGGGGGCCAGCACCGCCGACCTGTCGCGGTTCCTCCAGGGCTCGCTGACCGGCGCTGCGGTCAGCCAGTACCGCGAAGACAACGAACTGATCGAGATTCTTGTGCGCGGCAGCGAGCAGGAGCGCCAGCAACTGTCGCAACTGTCCAGCCTGTCGATGCCGACCGCCCAGGGCCATAGCGTCAGCCTGGCGCAGATCGCGATTCTTGAATACGGCTTTGAAGAGGGGGTGATCTGGCACCGCAACCGCCTGCCGACAGTGACCATTCGCGCCGATATCCAGGGCGACCAGCAACCGGTGAGCCTGGTCAAGCAGATCCAGCCGACCCTGGAGCCGATCCGCGCCAGCCTGCCTGACGGCTACCTGCTGGAAGTCGGCGGCACGGTAGAGAACTCGGCGCGCGGCCAGCAGTCGGTGAAGGCTGGCCTGCCGCTGTTCGTGGTGGTGGTGCTGACCCTGTTGATGGTCCAGTTGCGCAGTTTCTCGCGCTCGATCATGGTGTTCCTCACCGCCCCGCTGGGGCTGATCGGCGTCACCCTGTTTCTGCTGATGTTCCAGCAGCCGTTCGGCTTTGTCGCGCTGCTGGGCACCATCGCCCTGTCGGGCATGATCATGCGCAACTCGGTGATCCTGGTCGATCAGATCGAACAGGACATCAAGGCCGGCATGGACCGCTGGCAGGCGATCATCGAGGCCACGGTACGGCGCTTTCGGCCCATCGTGCTGACCGCCCTGGCGGCGGTGCTGGCGATGATTCCGCTGTCGCGCAGCATCTTCTTCGGGCCCATGGCGGTGGCCATCATGGGCGGCCTGATCGTCGCCACCGCCCTCACCCTGTTGTTCCTGCCGGCGCTGTACGCCGCCTGGTGCCGGGTCAAGCGGCCCTAGCCAGGCACGCGCTCGTCGGCAAAAAAGGCCTTGCGCCCATCCACCTGGCTGGAGGCGCGAGGCAGGTTGGCCGCCTCTGCCGTGGGCTTCTCGACATACCAGTAGCAGTGTTTCGCCGCGCGGGTAATGGCCACGTAGGCCAGGCGCAGGACTTCGTCCTTTTGCGCGTTGTCGAACGCCTGGGCATCGCCGCTGCGGCCCAGGCCCGCCTGACGATATACCTGGTTCTTGTACGGCGAATGGGTCAGGTGCTGGCAGTCGCCGAGCATGAACACCGCGTCGGCCTGCAGGCCCTTGGCGCTGTGATAGGTCAGCTGGCGCAGGCGCCGTTGCGCCGCCGGCAAACCGGCTTCGTGGTTGACCAGTGCCTGCAGGTGCTCGGCAATCGCCGCCTTGTCGCTGCTCTTGCGGTACAGCAGCATGACCGATTCGCCGTTGCGGTAGTGCTCCAGCAGGGTTTCGGCCAGGCTCGCCTCGTCGCGCTCGAGCACCTTGACCGGCAGCGGCGCTTCGGCTGCCGGGCCACACGCCCTGGCCTTCTTGCCGCTGATGGCCGGCGCCGATTTAACGATGTGCTCGGCCGCATCGATGATGTGCTGGTGGCTACGGTAGTTGTCGGCGAGCATCACCCGCGTGCTGCTCGGCGCCGGGAACTCCTTGGCAAACTCCATGAAGTACTTGGGCGAACTGCCACGCCAGCCGTAGATCGACTGCCAGTCATCACCCACGCACAAGAGCGACGAATGCTGCGCCACCCGCCCGACCTGCATGGCCGGGCCACGGCGGCGGATCTCGCGCAGGCAGGCGCGCAGCCAGGACACGATCTGCGGCGAGACGTCCTGGAACTCGTCGATCATCAGGTGTGTCAACGGCCGCAACAGCGGGTCGGGCAACAGCTGCAGGTTCTGCGGGTTGTTCTCGCCGAACAGGGCGAACATGCGGTTGTAGCTCATGATCGGCGGCGACTGGCCCAGCAGGTGCGCCTCCAGGGCTTTCCAGTACAGGCCCAGGGCTTCAAAGAACAGGGCGTCGGTGTCGCCGGCCGGGAAGCTCATGGCACCGACCGCCTTGTTGACCTCAAGCCCGAGGTTCTCGATAAAGCCGGCAGCGCCAACAAAGGCATCCAGCAGCGGCGCTGCGCCCAGCTCGCCCTTGACCTTGTAATCAAAGCCCGGCCCGGCCACGGCATCACCGGCCAGGGACGATGTCAGGCGCTTGGCCGCAGCGTAGTTTTCCAGCCAAATCACAGGCTTATCGCAGAAAGCTTGAAACAGGGTGCGCTTGATCACCCACTCCGCCCACACCGGCAGCTTGGCCCCGGGGCGCTTGTACTGCTGGTTTTCCTTGGGGTCGAAACCGAGCACTACGTAAGCGTCCAGCTCAGCGATATGGCCATGGAAATGAAAGCGGCTACCGTTGATTTCGACGGTTTCGCGGCTCGGCTCGATGCCCTTGATCGGCCAGGCACCGGCAGCAAACCACAGGTCTTCGAGGGTGTCGCACAGCTCTTCATCGCGGCTGGCCGACAGCTGGGTCACCGCCACACGCTTTTGCACATCGGGGTGGTCGCGGTCCAGCGCCTTGAGCTGCAGGGCCTCGCGGCGCAGGCCGGCGATCAGCTCGGCAAAGCGCGGGCTGCTGCCCAGCAGGTCGCGGTAACAGAGGTTGAGTTGCTGGCGTTGGGCATCGTTGATACGCAGGTCAAACGGGTTGCTGTCGGCATTGGCTTCGCTGCCGCCGGGCATTTCGCTGCCCAGGGTCTCGAACGCGCGCACCTGGCTGAAACCCGGCAGGCTGCGCACCAGCGGCAGGATACGCGAATGGAAGGTGCGCACCAGTTCGCGCGCCTGCACCGGGCTGAGTTCCAGTTGCCACAGGGCAAAGACCTGGACCAGGCGGTTGATGAAGTCCTTGCGCGATTCGCGAGTGAAGGTCACCACGGTCATGGCGTCCAGCTCGTAGCCCAGGTAATGGCGCAACAGCAAGATGCGCAGTACCAGCGAAGTCGACTTGCCGGCGCCGGCACCGGCGATCACGCAGGTCGACGGCGTGTCGCTGAAGATCATCTTCCACTGCGCCGCGCTCGGCTGGGCGTGGGCTGGCAGGCGCTGGGCGACGTCGGCCTTGAAGCGCTTCTTGAGCTCGGCAGTCAGCGCCAGGCGCCAGTCGTCGAACAGGGCGTCGTCGAGCCCGGGCACGCCATGGCCGTCGGGGCGGGTGTCACGGATCACCAAAACCTGGCGCCCGGCTTCGTAGCCATCAATCCGCCCTTCTTCGTAGCCTTCGCGCAAGCCATCGGCGTGACCGGTGCGCTGACCATTGGCATGGCCCTGGAACCAGGAGTCGCGGTGCTGCGCCTGCAAACGGCTCAGGCCTCGACCCAGCAGGCGCGCAGCGAGGCGCCGCAGCCAAGGCAACTGCGCCGGCGCAATCAACTCCAGGGGTAGCTTGGGACGCTCTTCAGACACACCGACTCCAACAGAATGAAAACCAGCGGCCATGTTCGCTCCATCGGGCAAAAATCACCAGCCGATTACTTGTAGATCAGTGAATTAGGCGATGAAGCGTACAAATTACCGCAGCTCTATATATCGACAAACATGATTATTATCAGTCGAAATTTACGCTTATTTTCGATCATTGATTGATGGATCATTTGTCCCATCCACTCACTTTCGAGGACAACCATCATGCTGCAACTGCGCCCGTTCAAGAGCCTTGGCCATGCCAACCATGGTTGGCTCGACGCCCATCACCACTTCTCGTTCGCCGAGTACCACGACCCGGCGCGCATGCACTGGGGCACCCTGCGGGTCTGGAACGACGACCTGATCGCCGCCGGCAGCGGCTTCCCGCCGCACCCGCACCGCGACATGGAAATCATCACTTATGTACGTGAAGGCGCCATCAGCCACCAGGACAACCTGGGCAATAAGGGCCGTACCGAAGCCGGTGACGTGCAGGTGATGAGTGCTGGCACCGGCATCACCCACAGCGAGTACAACCTGGAGCAGGTCGATGCGCGCATCTTCCAGATCTGGATCATCCCGCAGCGCGTCGGCCAGGCGCCGTCCTGGGGCACCCGGCCGTTCCCCAAAGGCGAGCGCGGCGAAGGCTTCGTGACCCTGGCCAGCGGCCGTGAAGGCGATGAGCAGGCGCTGCAGATTCGTGCCGATGCACGCCTGGTGGCGGCGACCTTGCGCGCCGGGGAAAGCGCCGAATACCGCTTCGAAGCCGGGCGTCGAGGCTACCTGGTGCCGGCCAAGGGCCTGGTTGAAGTCAACGGCGTGAGCGTCGAAGCCCGTGACGGGCTGGCGATCGAGGATGAGCAGGTGCTCAGGGTGATGGCGGTGCAGGACAGCGAGATTGTGCTGGTTGATATCGCGTGAGGGCCATCGCGGGTCAAGTCGGATCGCCGCACCGCCGCTCCTACACCCATCTGTAGGAGCGGGCTTGACCCGCGATGCTGTTAGCGGTCAGGCAATCGCCGCGTCCACCAGTTCCTGGGCTTCGGCCACCAGGCGCTGCAGGTGCGCTTGATCGATGAAGCTTTCGGCGTAGATCTTGTAGATGTCCTCGGTACCCGACGGCCGCGCGGCGAACCAGCCGTTGGCAGTCATCACCTTGAGGCCGCCAATGGCCTGGTTGTTGCCCGGCGCATGGCTGAGGATCTGCTCGATCGGCTCACCGGCGAGCATGGTCGACTTGACCTGTTCGGGTGCCAGCTTGCTCAGCAGGGCCTTTTGCTGCGGGTTGGCCTTGGCCTCGACGCGGGTGGCAAACGGCTCGCCCAGCGCAGCGGTAAGCTCGGCATAGGCCTGGCTCGGGTCGCGGCCGGTGCGCGCGGTGATTTCCGCCGCCAGCAAGGCCGGGATCAGGCCGTCCTTGTCGGTGGTCCAGACGCTGCCGTCCTTGCGCAGGAACGAGGCGCCAGCGCTCTCCTCGCCACCAAAGCCCAGGGAGCCATCGAACAGGCCGTCGGCAAAGAACTTGAAGCCCACCGGCACCTCAAACAGGCGACGGCCCAGGCGCGCGGTGACGCGGTCAATCAGGCCGCTGCTGACCACGGTCTTGCCCACGGCGGCGTCGCTGCGCCACTGGGGACGGTGCTGGAACAGGTAGTCGATGGCCACCGCCAGGTAGTTGTTCGGGGCAAGCAGGCCATTTTTGGTAACGATGCCGTGGCGGTCGTGGTCCGGGTCGCAGGCAAAGGCCACGTCGAAGCGCTCGCGCAGGCCGATCAGGCCCTGCATGGCGTACGGCGAGGATGGGTCCATGCGGATCTGCCCGTCCCAGTCAACCGACATGAAGCGGAAAGTCGGGTCGACCTCGGTGTTGACCACTTCCAGGTTGAGCTTGTAGTGCTCGGCAATCGCCGACCAGTAGCGCACCCCTGCCCCGCCCAGCGGGTCGACGCCCAGGCGCAGGTTGGCGCCGCGGATCACGTCGAAGTCGATGACGTTTTCCAGGTCGGCGACGTAGCTGGCGACATAGTCATGACGGTGGGTGGTGCTGGCCGCCAGCGCCTGCTCATGGGCCATGCGCTTGACGCCGTCGAGGCCCGCTGCCAGCAGGTCGTTGGCCTTGGTCTCGATCCACTTGGTGACATCGCTGTCGGCCGGGCCGCCGTTGGGCGGGTTGTACTTGAAGCCACCGCTTTGCGGCGGGTTGTGCGACGGGGTAATGACAATGCCGTCGGCAAGACCGCTACTGCGCCCGCGGTTGTAGCAGATGATGGCGTGGGACACTGCCGGGGTCGGGGTGTACTCGTCGTCCTTGGACAACATCACCTCAACGCCGTTGGCCGCCAGTACCTGCAGGGCGCTGGCTGCGGCCGGGGTCGACAGCGCATGGGTGTCGGCGCCGATGAACAGCGGACCGTCGATGCCCTTGGCCTGACGGTACAGGCAAATGGCCTGACTGATGGCCAGCACGTGGTTTTCGTTGAAGCTCAGGTCCAGGGAGCTGCCACGGTGCCCGGAGGTGCCGAAGGCCACGCGCTGGGTAGCGATGCGGGCATCGGGCTGGCCGGTGTAGTAGGCGGTCAACAGTTGCGGGATATCCACCAGCACGGAGGCCGGGGCCGGTTTGCCCGCCAAAGGACTGAGCTTCATGCAAAACCTCAAGAAAGGATGTTCAGGGTGATGAAAACGAACAGTTTACTGGCAGTTTGACCAGCAAGCGACCGTGACTATCCCCGCGCCGGCGATTATTTCTGCTCAGGCGCCCACCAGGCCGGAAACATGCGCTGTACGCGGGCTTCGGCGAAGCGGTCATCGATCAGCAACAGCGTGCCACGGTCGTCGCTGCCGCGAATCACCCGGCCCGCCGCCTGGATGACCTTCTGCACCCCGGGGTACAGGTAGGTGTAGTCGAAGCCTGCGCTGAACAGCCGGGCCATGCGCTGCTTGATCTGTTCGTTGACCGGGTTGACCTGGGGCAGCCCGAGGGTAGCGACAAAGGCGCCGATCAGGCGCGTGCCCGGCAGGTCGACGCCTTCGGCAAAGGCGCCGCCGAGCACGGCAAAGCCGACGCCCTGGCCCTGGGGAACAAAACGCTCAAGAAAACCCTGGCGCTGCTGCTCGTCCATGCCCGGCGCCTGGCTCCATTGGCTGATGGCCGGGTGGCGCGCGGCCAACAGGCTCGAGACCTGCTGCAGGTAGTCGAAACTGCTGAAGAACGCCAGGTAGTTGCCCGGCGCCTGGGCATACTGCTCGGCGATCAGTTCGACGATTGGCGCCAGCGACGCCTCGCGGTGCTGGTAACGGGTCGAGACGCTGCTGATCACCCGCACCTGCAGTTGCTCGGCGGCAAACGGTGAGGCGACCTCGAGCCAGGCGCAATCGGCCGGCAGGCCGAGCAGGTCGGCGTAGTAATGGCGCGGGCTCAAGGTGGCGGAAAACAGCGTGGCACTGCGCGCTGCAGTCAGCCGCGGGCCAATCAGCGTCGCCGGCACCACGTTGCGCAGGCACAGGGTCGACAAGGCGCGCTTGCCCGGGCCCGGGCGCTTGCTGATATCGAACAGGAAGTGCTCGTCGAACAACTCGCTGACGCGGCTGAACTGCAGCGCCTGAAAGAAGAACTGTAACACCGCAGGGTCAATACCAGTCGGCGTCTGGTTGAGTTGCTCCTGGATCAGCCCGATGCACTGTTGCAAGGCCTTGAGCAGGGCGTCGGGCAGGCCGTCGACCACCCGGTAAGGCGCCAGCTGCGCCTTGTGCAGGGCATTCCACTGGCGATTGAGGCGCTCCAGGGCGCTGCCCAGCCCGGCCGGCTTAAGCTTGCGCAGGGCCAGCAACTGGCCCTGGTCGAGGCTTGCGCTGTACATCTGCCGGGCCCGCTCGACCAGGTTGTGCGCCTCGTCCACCAGCAGTGCCAGACGCCACTGGTTGGCCTGGGCCAGGCCGAACAGCAAAGCGCTCTGGTCAAAGTAATAGTTGTAGTCGGCCACCAGCACATCGACCCAGCGGGCCATTTCCTGGCCCAGATAATAGGGGCACAGCTGATGGGCCAGGGCCACCTCACGCAGGGCGGCCTTGTCCAGCACCGCCACGGCCTGGGCGGTCTGGCGCGCCGCTGGCAGGCGATCATAGAAGCCCTTGGCCAACGGGCAGGCATCACCATGGCAAGCCGTGCCGGGGTATTCGCAGGACTTGTCGCGGGCCACCAGCTCCAGGCTGCGCAGGGCCGGCTGGGTGCCGCTGGCCATCACCTGGCGCAGCGCCTCCAGCCCCAGGGCGCGGCCGGGGGTCTTGGCGCTGAGGAACAGGATTTTGTCCAGTTGCTGCGGGACCATGGCCTTGAGCAGCGGAAACAGCGTGCCCAAGGTCTTGCCGATGCCGGTGGTGGCCTGGGCCATCAGGCAGCGGCCGGTGCTGACCGCCTTGTAGACGGTTTCGGCCAGTTCACGCTGGCCATGGCGAAACTGCCCGTGCGGGAATGCCAGGGCCTGCAGGCCCTGATTGCGCAAGGCCTGGCGCTGCAGCTGCTGCTCGGCCCAGTGCAGGAAGATCGCACACTGGGCGTTGAAGAACTGCTCAAGCTCCTGGGCACTGCGCTGCTCTTCGACCAGGGTCTGTTCATCGTTGTCGACATTCAGGTACACCAGCGCCAGGCGCAATGCCGGCAACTGGCGCTGCTGGCACAACAACCAGCCGTAGACCCGGGCCTGGGCCCAGTGCAACTGGCGGTGGTTGTCGGGCTGGCGCGTCAGGTCGCCGCGATAGGTCTTGATTTCTTCGAGGCGGTTGAGCCGCGAGTCGTAGCCGTCGGCGCGGCCGCGCACCTGCAAGGCCGCATACTGGCCTTCGAGGCTGACCTCGGCCTCGTAGCCCTCGCCGCGCCCGGCCACCACCCGCCGGTGGCCGCTGATGCCCTCCTGGGCAGTGGGCGACGGGGTGAAGCGCAGGTCGAGGTCGCCGACCTTGGCGGTAAACTCGCACAACGCCCGCACCGCCACGCTGTAGCTCATGGCGCCCAGTGCACGTGACAGACTTCCACCGGCAGGCCGTGCCCGGCGCAGAATTCGATCCAGCGCAGCTGGCTGTCCTGCAGGCGGTCACCCGGGCCCTTGACCTCGACCATGCGGTAGCGTTGCTGCTCGGGCCAGAACTGGATCAAATCAGGCATGCCCGAACGGTTGGCCTGGATGTCTTCGAGCAGGCGCTCGAAACAGCTTTTCAGGTGTGCCGGGGGCAGGCAGGCCAGGGCTTGCTCAAGCAGTTCTTCGCTGAGCACCTGCCAATAGACGAAGGGCGATTGCAGCCCCTGCTTGCTGACAAAATGACGGCGAATGGTCTGCCGGTAACTGCCGTCGTCCAGTTGCCCCAGGCAACGGGCGAACAGCTCGCTGCGCCGGCTTTGGAACTCGGCGTCGTGCAAGTCCTGCGGGGCGCTCTGGAACGGGTGGAAGAACGCCCCCGGCAACGGCGCGAAGATCGCCTCCCAGCACAACAGGCCGAACAGGCTGTTAAACAGGCTGTTCTCGACGTAATGCACCTGCCCGCCGCCCTGCCCCAGGTGCAACTGCACGGCCTGCTCGACGCCCAGCGCCGCCAGTTCGGCCGGCAGTTGCAGCTCGACCAGGCTGACCTGGGGCTTGGCCCGCCGTGGCTGCGGCGGCCCGCCCAGCTTGCGCTGCAAACGCGGCAGCATCCGCGCCAGGGCCTGGACCTCAAGGCTGTTGGCCGGTTGCCGGGCGATCTGCGCGGCCAGTTCGAACGCCTGCGCCCACTGCTCGCTACGCTCCAGTACCCGCACATGACGGATGCGCGCCTGCGGATGCTGGCTGCGCGGGTAGATGCGCAGGGCCAGCGGCCAGTCACCGAGGCGCTCACTGTGCTGGCCAAGCTGGTACAGCAGCCGCGAGCGACGGCGCAGCAGCCAGGGGTTGTCGCTGTCCAGGCACTCGATGTGCCCGACCACCTGCTCAAGCGCCACGCCCTGCTCCAGCAGCTCGGCGCACTGGTGCAAGGCCAGCGCCACATCGATGTCGCTGCGCTGGCGCAGGGCCCGCGAGTCGGCGCTGAAGGCCACCTGCTCGTAGCGCAGCAGGCCCAGATCGGCCAGCACGAACTCCGACCAGTCCTGGTACAGGTTGCCGAAGAACAGCAGGCGCAGACGGTCGCACAAGGCCTGCAGGCGTAGTTCGATGATCGGCTCGGCAAACCCCGGCAGCCATTGCTGCAACGGCTGCGGCGGCAGCTCAAGGGCCTGCAACTGGGCCAGCAGTTCGCCCTTGGCCGCCCGTGGCCGTTCGAGCCTCTCGGCAAAGCCCTGGGCCAACTCGTCCTTGCGCAGCAGCTGGAACAGCTGCTCAAGGCTCAGCACGCCGTCATCGACCACCCAGCCCAGGGCCAGCAATGGCGCCAGGGCAGCCTGGGTCGAGCCGATTTCGGCGTAGTCGAGCTTGCTCGGGCGAAACAGCTGACCCTTGCGCATCACCATGCGCACCAGCAAGGCCCGGGCCGCCTGCGGCTGCTGGCGGAACTGGCTGATGAAGGCTTGCTCCTGGTCGTCGAGCAGGTCGGCATAGCGCAGCTCGATCCAGTCGAGCACTTGCTGGAAGTTGTGCAGGTAGTAGAACGGGTCGTCGACGGAATGGGCGATCACGGCGCGGTACGGGCTGGCGGCTGGAGTACTGGTTATACATACAGACGCCGCCCTCTGGCAACCTGCGGGCGACCAACGCGCTGCCTAGCGCATCAAAAGTCCACCGTCGCTGACAGCTGCAAGGTTCGCGGATAGCCCGGCGAGATGGCGCCATAAGAGGCTACCCCCGACCAGTACTCACGGTCGAAGACGTTCTGCACCGTGGCCCGGAAGGTGGTCGGGCGCCCGTCGATGCGGGTGCTGTAGCGGGCACCGGCATCAACGCGGGTCCAGGCGTCCAGCTCCTGGGTATTGGCCTGGTTGATGTACTGGCTGGCGGTGTAGATCGCCCCGCCGGTCAGGGTGAAGCCCTCGGCCCAGGGGGTGTCCCACTCGGCCCAGAGGTTGGCCTGGACATCCGGCACCCCCACCGGCTCATTGCCCCGGTTGGCAGCGGTGGCCGAGTCGGTCAGCTCGCCGTCGAGCAGCGTCACCCCGCCGAGCAAGCGGGTGCCAGGCGCAACTTCACCGAACATGCTCAGCTCGATCCCGCGGTTGCGCTGCTCTGCCTGCACCGCGAAGACATTGCCGCTTGCCAGTTCGCCACTGGGTTTCTCGATCTGGAACAGCGCCAGGGTGGTCATGAAGGTGCCGTGCTCGTACTTGACCCTCAGTTCATGCTGCTTTGACTCGTAGGGCGCAAAGGCCTCACCGGCGTTGGCCGCCGTGGCCGGGGCGATATCGCCCTTGCTCAGGCCTTCGACGTAGTTGTAGTAGAACGAGACGTCGTCCCAGGGCTTGACCACCAGGCCGACCACCGGCGTGGTGGCGCTGTCCTTGTAGCGTGAGCTCACTACCCCGGTGGCGCTGTAGTTGCGCGACTCGATTTCCTGGCGACGCACACCCAGGGTCAGTTGCAGGCGGTCTTCTAGCACCGACAAGGTGTCGGTCAACGCCACGCCGGAGAGTTCCGACTCGGAGATGCGCAGCACCTTCGGCGCACTGATGTACTGCTTGGGCACATCGATCGGGTGGTAGATGTTGGAGAGGATTTCGCTGCCGTTGTTGATGCCCCGGGACAATTCGTCCTGATAACGGGTCGCCATCAGCGTGGCCGTATGGGTGACCGGGCCGGTGTCGAACAGCGCGCGCATGCCCACGTCCGCCGTCGAACGGTCGACGTTGAACTTGTAGTAGCCGGGAATGTTGCTGGTGTCGCCCGCCTCGTTGAGGATTCGCGGTACCTGGTCAGACATCCGCTTGACGTCCGCCTTGCCGCCGCCTGCGTGGGCAAACACCGTGACGGAGTCGTTCAGGTCATACTCGCCGCCGAGCAGTGCCGATTGCTCGCGGGTATTGGACCAGCCCCAGTCCTGCGGCAGGTTGCTGCGCCCGTTCGGCGCCGACGGTACGTCGATGCCCGGAGCCACGGTAAAGGGTCGCGAGGAGGCGTCCCATTTTTCTTTCTGGCTGATGAAGTCAAGGTTCAGGCGCAAGCGCTCGCCCTGGTAATCCAGGGCAATGGCGCCGATATCCAGGGCGCGTTGCTGTTCGTCAATGGCCGTATCGCCCTGGGCGAGACTGCCGTTGAAACGCACGCCCCACGTTTTCTCGCTACCGAAGCGGCGGCTGATGTCCAGGTGCCCGCCCACCTGGGTGTCGGAACTGTAGCTGGCGGTAAAACGGGTCAGGTCTTCGGCCAGCGGGCGCTTGGGCACGATGTTGATCACCCCGCCGACGCCGCTGTTGGGGGAAATGCCATACATCAGCGCCCCGGGCCCCTTGAGTACCTCGACCCGTTCGGCGTATTCGGTGAACACCCGGTAGTTGGGCGCCACGCCATACACGCCGTCGAAGGCCAGCTCACCCAGGTTGCCTTCGCCCACAGCAAAGCCGCGAATGAAGAACGAGTCGACGATCCCGCCGGTCTGCCCGGTCGAGCGCACCGACGGGTCGCGTTCCAGGGCATCGGCGACGGTGACCGTCTGCAGGTCGGCCAGGGTCTTGGCGGTGTAGCTGGTGACGCTGAACGGCGTGTCCATCACGTCCTTGTTGCCGAGCATGCCCACGCGCCCGCCACGGGCCACCTGGCCACCGGCATAGGCCTCGGGCAGGCCACCTGCGCGGGTACTGGTGGCCTCGATGGTGGTGGCGTCCAGGGTCACGCCGTCGGCGCCGGCAGGCAGCCTGGCGAGGGTGAAACTGCCGTCTGCGCGCTCAAGCAATTGCAGGCCGCTGCCGGCCAACAGCCGCGCCGCGCCGTCGTGCGCTGTGTAGCTGCCGCGCAGGCCCTGGCTGTGCTGCCCTTCGGTCAGTGCCGGTTCGAACGACAAGGCCATACCAGAGGCCATGGCAAAGCTCGACAGCACGCGCCCCAGCGGCCCTGGCGCAATGTCGTAGGCCTGGGCGGCGACGGCATCCAGTGGCTGCGCGGCGGCAAGCCACGAGGCGCCACTGCCTGCGACCAGGGTAAGACCGAGCATGGCGCTACGCACGGCCAGGGCCAGGGGACGTTGAGCGCGAGGGCGACTTGCAACAGACATGACTGAGGGATCCTTTGGACTGGATAAATGAGGTGTGCACTCCCCTTGCCAGTCGAAACGCAAAAAAGTATCAGCGCCAGCCAGGTTTATTTTCCTGCGCCTGACTCAGGCCGGCGTGAGCAACAGCCAATAGCCGTTCAGGTGCGCCTTGACCGCCTGCGGGTAGGTCGCTGCCAGCATGTTCAAGCTGCGCTGGCTGTCGTTGAGCGGGAACGCGCCCGATACGCGCAGGTCGGCGATCTGCGGGTCGCAGCGGATGAAACCGCGCCGATAACGGCCAAGCTCAGCGGCAAAATCTTCCAGGCGCATGCGGTCGGCAAGCAGCATGCCCTGGGTCCAGGCGCTGATGCTGGCGTCGACCGCCTGTGGTGCACGGCTGCTGTGGGCATCAAAGTCGGTCTTTTCTCCGGCGCGGACAACCTGCACCGCGCCAGGGCGTGCATTGGCCGGTTCGATGCGGACGGCCCCTTCGAGCACCGCCAGGTAAGTCCGCCCGCCCTGCTCGCGCACGCAAAACCGCGTGCCCAGCGCTTGCATGCGGCCTTCGCGGGTGCCAACCCGCAACGGCCGTGGCGGCTGCTGGCGGTCGGTGGCGGTGTGCACGAGGATTTCGCCACGCCGCAACTGGATGAAGCGCTGCTGCGCGTCATAGCGCACATCGATGGCCGAGTCGGTGTTGAGGAACACCCGGGTGCCGTCGGCCAGGGTCAACTCGCGGCACTCGCCCAGCGCAGAGCGGTAGTCGGCCATCCACGCTTGCTCGTCGCTGACCTTCCAGCCGGCCCAGGCGGCTGGCACTGCCGCGAGCATCAACGCCAGGCGGGCGATGGCGGCGCGCCGGCGCGGGTCTGCCGGGCGATCGAGCGCCGACATGGCCAGCGCCGGCGGCAAGCCGCCGAGTTTGCCCAGCAACAATTCGGCGCGCTGCCAGGCGCGCTCACGTTCGACGCTGCTGGTGCGCCAGGCCGCCCACGCCGCCTGCTCAGCCTCAGAGGCCTCGCCTTCGCTCAGGCACATCAGCCATTGCGCCGCTTCATCGAGCGCTTGCGGGTCAATCGCGGTTGACGTCATCACTCCACCAGCGTCAGGCACTGCAAGAAGGCCTGTTTCATGTAGCGTTTGACGCTGATCAGCGAAACGCCGAGCTGTTCGGCAATCTCGGCGTACTTCATGCCGTTCAGTTGCGACAGCAAAAAGGTGCGCCGGACCACCGCCGGCAGGGCATCGAGCATGGCATCGATTTCGTGCAGGGTCTCGAGCACCAGCAGGCGCTGCTCAGGGGACGGCGCCTCGGGCACCGGCAGTTGCGCCAGCGCCGTCAGGTAGGCGCGCTCCAGCGATTTGCGCTGGCACCAGTTGGCGAGAATGCCGCCGGCGACGCAGTTCAGGTACGCCCGCGGGTTGTCGAACACCGCCACCTTCGAAGCGAGGATGCGGGTGAAGGTATCCTGCGCCAGGTCTGCCGCATCCAGCGCATTGCCCAGGCGCTTGCGCAGCCTGGCGTACAGCCAGCCGTGATGGCCACTGTACAGCGCCTCGGCAGTACGCAGGTGGGAGTCGGCAGAAGGCAGCGCATCGCTCATGGGGTGGCGGTTTTTTGTAATTGATAACGATTTTCAATACTAATTTAAACCGTTGCTGCGCCGCAACTCATCACTGAGCACACTCAAGCCGTAGGGCAAGTCCCCTTGCGGCCCGGCGGGCCAGCCCAGGCGCAGGTGCTGGCGAAAATCGCCCTGCAGGCTGAACAGCTCGCCCGGGGCAATCACCAGGCCCTGCTGCAGCAGGCGATGGAACAACGGCCGGGTCTCTACCGGGGCGCATACCCGGGCCCAGATGCAGCCACCGCCGGCGGGCATCTGGAACTCCAGCTGCGAGCCCAGGTACAGCTGCATCTGCCGGTACAGGAGGCCCAGGCGCTCGTGCAGACGCGCCCGCAGTTGCTCCAGGTGCACATCGACACGGCCCTTGCTGTACAGCCTGGCCACGGCTTGCTGGCGCAACGGCGGCAGGCGAAACCCGCGCAGCAGGAACTGGCGCAGCAAGGGCCCGTGCCACTGGCGCGACAGCAGGAAGGCGTAAGGCGCTTCGGCGCCAACGCTGCGCTCCAGCGACGAGAACACCAGCAGGCGCTGCGGGTCGACCAGTTCGCGCAGGTCAGCGCCAGAGCCTGGGCTGAGGCACAGTTCGCTGTCCAGGTCGTTTTCCAGCAGCCACACGCCGTGCTGGTTGAGCAACCTGGCCACGGCTTGGCGCGCGGCCTCGGGCATGATGCTGCCATGGGGCAGGCTCAGGCGCGAGGCCAGCATCGCCAGGCGCACCGGCTCGTCGCGCAGCAGCCGGGCAAAGCGCTCGAGGTCAAGGCCGCCGTCGGCCTGCAAGGGCACTTCGAGCACCCGTATCCGCGCCGCCTGAAACACCCGCAGCAAACGCCAGGAACAGGGCGTGGTCACCACCACGGCGCTGTTGTGCAGCTCAAGGGCGGCCAGGGTGGTCTCCAGCAACGAGCGCAGGTCCAGCGCCAGGTAGACATCCTCGGCGCTCCAGTACAACTGCGCCGAGCGGGTATAGCGCGCCGCCAGGGCGGTGCGCAGTTCCAGCTCGCCACAGGGCTGGGGGGCGCCGCCCAGGCGCGGGTACTGGCGCAGCAACTGGCGCTCGATGCCCAGCAAGGTTGCCTCCAGTGACTGCGGCGCCTGCTCCTGGCCGCCGCTGAGCACCAGCATGCGCGCCGAGTTGGCGTGCTGCTGCAAATCCTGGAGCAGATCGCCAGCGCTGGGCCGTGCCGGCTCAAGGGCCGGCCCCCTGGCGTAGTAGCCCGACTTGGGCACCGGCTGCACCCGCCCTTCGTGCTCAAGCAGCGAATAGGCGTACTGGACCGTCGAAATCGACACGTTCAGGCGCTGGGCCAGGTCGCGCAACGACGGCATCCGGCTGTAGCTGCCCAGCGCCATCTGCTCGATCAGCTCAACCAGGTAGCGATACACCGCCCGGTAGGCGAACTCGCTACTGTGCGGGGCTTTCATCAGTACCGGCCTGGCTGCTCTGCCTTGAGCCAGGCCCAGGACGGCGGCTGCACGCGCAGGTGGCGCAGGTCGGCGCCGCGGCCCTGGATTCGCGCCAGCAACGAACGCGGCCGGGCCCAGCTTTCCGGTTCACGCAGATAGAGCATCTGCAGCAGTGGCAGGTCCAGGCCACTGATGTCGACCATCCACTGCACCACCGGCTCCGGCGCCGGCAATCGTTGCAGGGCCTTGTGCAGGTAAGGCAAGGCCACCAGCATGCCGGGGTGACAGCGGCGCAAAAACACCTCAAGGCGCAGGCCCCGGGAAACAAACGGCGCAAACAACTGGCAGACCAGCTGCGCTTCGCTCAAGCCGTAGGCCTGTAAGGCGAAGTCGCTGGCCTGGCTACGGCGTTGCTGTAACTGCTCGGCGTGCTGCCAGCGGCCCAGCAGGCGTACCTGCAACGTGCGCGGCAGGCCCTTGCGTTGCATGCGCTGGCGCGCCTGGCGCAGGTAGGCATCGACGCCTTCGCGGTAGTCGCTGTCTTCGATGAACTGCCCGTGCAGCCCGCTCAGGTGCGCCAGCAACAGCGGGTTGGCGGTGCCCGCCTGCGCGCAGGCAAAGTACTGCTCGTCGAAGCGACAGCCCAGAAAGCGGTTCAGGCGCTCGTCATACGGCAGGTCGGGGTCATGCACCAGGTCATCGATGATGATGAAGCGCATCGCCGGCGCGCAGTAATCGCCGTTGGGCCCGGTAGCCATGGGCCGGGCCTGGCCGTACAGCTGCTGCAGGTAACGCTGGCGCAACTCGCTCATGCCCTCGCACAGCGACGTGGCACAACTGTGTATCGGCCGGATGCACAGCAGGTCTTCCTCGCGCAGGGCGCGGCGGCTCCAGGCCAGCAGGCGCCTGCGCTCGGGCAGCGGCTGGGCGGTGATGATGGCATCGACACCGCCGCGCCAGCCGATGGCCTGACGGCACAGCTCGGCAAGGCGCAGGGTGCCATGGCTACCGAAACCGGCCCGTGGCCCGCCAGCGAGCAAATGCCCGAACAACAGCAATTCGTGACGCTCGGCCAGTTGCTGGCTCTGGGAAATAGCGTGGCGGCGGTCGAATGGCAGCAGCTGCTGGTCATCGAGCATCAGCAGCTCGACCCGCGGATCATCGTGCAGAAACAGCGCCGAGAAGCCCTGCTCGATATTGTTCAAGGCCGTAGTACTCATGCCGGCCTGGCGCACCACGGCGATACGCAGCTCGAAGGTGCCCGGCGAGCGCGCGGCAATGCTCAGTTGCGCCGCGCGCAGGCAGGCCAGGGCATGGCTGGCATTCTGGCTGCCATCATGGGCGAACATCAGCCTGAAGCCGTTGATGCGCTCGGCGCCGCCCGCCGCGACAATCAAGCGTTGAATCAATAACTGCAAAGAGGCCCGCTGGGCCTGGGACAAATGCTCCAGCAAGCGCGCTAATACTTGCTGGTAGATATACTGCATGGCTTGATCGTGAATGCTGCTCATAACGCCTACCCGATTTCAATAAACGGCCACCTGAAAGAAAAAGATTCCATCGAAGAACTTTCAATCAGCAAAGAAGGATAAATAAGCTTATCCTCAGAAACTTCCTACAACTTCCTACGGAAATAACTTCAGAAGCTCTTGCTCACCATCGTTCTTCCCTCCCCCAGCCCGGCAGCACAGCGCCTTTAACCCCTGGCTTACGACCCATCATGCCTCGCTCCGTGAGACGACTATTGAAGAACTATTATCGGGCGTTGCCCCGCGAATAAAAGATACAGATCACGGTAAAAAAACCATTCAGATTCATCTTCGACAATACCGATAATCAGACAGGCTGCCTGTGCTTTTTCCTATTGCACAAACATAGCGCAAGCAGGCAAGCGTCAGCAGGCAAAGTTACCTCGGAAATATCCTAAACAACCCTGGGAAATACCCACAAAAAAGCCCGAGTCAATGCTCGGGCTTTTGCCGTGATGGACAGTCGTGCTGCGTTTACTCCGCCTGCGACAAGTCCAGCACCAACCGGCCACCGCACGGGCATTCGTCCATGTAGCGGTGCGCCTCGACCACCTTCTCGAACGGGTAGGTCTTGATGATCAGCGGCGTCAGCAGCTTGTCGGCGGTGAACTGGTTGATATCGCGCAGGGCGCGCTGCAGCGCCACCTGGTCCTGGCTGATGCCCAGCTCCGGCTTGCCGGTGAAGTTGCCGATGCAATGCACGAAGAACTGGATGTTCTTCTGGAACGCCGCACAAGCAGGGAACGGCGTCTGGTTGCCGCCTTGCAGGCCATACAGCACCAGGCTGCCACGCGGTGCCAGGGCATCACCGAGCAAGGCCATCTGCGGCCCGCCAAGGCCGTCGAGGACCATATCGACACCGCGGTTGTCGGTGTACTTGTTGATCTGCATGAGCAGGTCCTGCTCTTCGGTGACGATCACCTTGTCGGCGCCGAGCTTGATCAGGTAGTCGCGCTGCTCGGCCTCTTTGGTCGCGGCAAACACCTTAAGGCCCAGGGCCTTGCCCAGTTGCACGAAGGCCGGGCCTGCGCAGTGGCTGGCGTCGGTGATCAGCGCGGTTTGCCCGGCCTTGGCCCGCGCCAGGTCGACGAAGGCAAAGTAGGCGATCAGCAGCGGCGTGTAGTGCACGCTGGCCTCGACCGGCGAGAGAATCTCGGGGTAACGGGTCAGGGCATTGCGCGGCATGACGATGACTTCGCCGTACACCGGGTGCTCGTTGGCACTGCTGGCCGGAAAGCTGGCAACCTTGTCGCCGACCGCCAGGTCATCGACACCTTCGCCCACGGCTGTAACCACACCCGCCATCTCGTGTCCGATACCGGCAGGCAGGCGCGCCTGGGACGGCGCCAGGTTCTGCCGCCAGAGCACGTCGTACCAGCTGATGCCGATCGCTTCAACGCGAATCTGCACCTCGCCAGCCGCCGGTTGCGCCGGGGCCTGCTCTTCGATCTTGAGCACCTCGGCCGGGCCGAACTTGTGGAAACGGATCATGCGGGACATCGCAAACCTCGCCAATTGAACCTCTAATGCCCTGAACTCTATCCGGGCTTTGACGGTTAGACCATCAGTGGCCATTAATAGTCAACATGCTTGTCATTGATTGATGGTAATGCAGCGTCCATCAAATTATGCGGTGCAGGGTAGCAGCCTTTACCCGTAAGATTCACCCCTGCCCCATCCGCCTTGTGAAGCCGAGCCGATGAACCGTAACGACTTGCGCCGCGTCGACCTGAACCTGCTGATCGTCTTCGAGACCCTGATGCACGAGCGTAGCGTGACCCGCGCGGCGGAAAAACTCTTCCTCGGCCAGCCGGCCATCAGCGCCGCCCTGTCGCGCCTGCGCAACCTGTTCGACGACCCGTTGTTCGTGCGCACCGGGCGCAGCATGGAACCCTCGGCGCGGGCGGTGGAGATCTTCGCCCTGCTGTCGCCGGCGCTGGACTCGATCTCCACCGCAGTCAGCCGCGCAGCGGATTTTGACCCGGCGACCAGCACCGCGGTGTTTCGCATCGGCCTGTCGGACGATGCCGAATTCGCCCTGCTGCCGCAACTGCTCAAGCGCGTACGCGCCGAAGCCCCGGGTATCGTCCTGGTGGTGCGCCGGGTCAACTACCTGCTGATGCCGGCGCTGCTGGCCTCGGGAGAAATCTCGGTCGGCGTGAGCTGGACCAACGACCTGCCGGCCAACGCCAAGCGCAAGGTGCTGCGGCGCAGCAAGCCCAAGGTCCTGCGTGCCGACAGCATGCCCGGGAGCCTGAGCCTCGACGACTTCTGCGCCCGCCCCCACGCCCTGGTGTCGTTTGCCGGCGACTTGGGCGGGTTCATGGACGAAACCCTGGAAAAGGTCGGGCGCAAGCGCCACGTAGTCCTTGCCGTACCGCAATTCAACGGCCTGGGCAGCCTGCTGACCGGCACCGACATCATCGCCACCGTCCCCGACTACACCGCCGAAGTGCTGACCGCCGCCGGCGGCCTGCGCGCCGAAGACCCGCCGCTCGAGGTGCAGACATTCGAGCTGCACATGGCCTGGCGCGGGTCGCAGGACAATGATCCGGGGGAGCGGTGGTTGCGGTCGCGGATTCAGATGTTCTTTGGCGATCCGGACAGTCTTTAGCAATCGCCAGCTTCAGCCTACAACCACCGAAAATAAAGCTCTTCCAGATTCTAAGCACCTCTAAGAACCCCCACTAACCTCTATGTTAATCCGGGGTATCAGGGGGTATTATTCGGGGTAGGCCACACCGGCACGACACTGGATACCCCCAGCATGAGCACCCCCAGCAAGAAGCCAATAACGACCGACGCCCACGTCAGATCCTTGAACGAGCCAGGCCGCTACAATGTGTCGGGGTCCCCAGGACTGTATGTGCAGGTATCCAAGGCTGGCGGCAAGCTGTGGAGACTGAAGTACAGGTTGCACGGCAAGGAGAACCTGTTCGCCATCGGCGCCTACCCTGCCGTAAGCCTTAAACGTGCGCGAGAGTTGGCCGAGGAAGCTCGCGTCAGCATCGCCCAAGGCATCCCGCCACTTAAGGCCAAGACCGCCAGAATCGAAGCCCAGCGTGCCGAGCAAGCCAGAACCTTCCAGCACATCGCCGATCAGTGGCTTGCCCTCAAGGCCCCCAAGCTGGTTGAGAAGTCACTTTCCGGATTCAAGGGGGCGCTGGCCAACCACATCAACCCGTTGATTGGCAGGATGCCCGTCAGCGAGATCAAGTTGGAACACGTGAGCGCGGTTCTAGCCGCCCTTTCCGGCCAAGGCAAACTGGCGATGGCAAAGCGCTGCCGGACCATCATTCGCGCAGTGCTGGGCTTCGCCGTTGGCCGGGAATGGGTGCCGCGCAACGTGGCACTTGGCCGTAGCGACGAACTGGAAATACGGCATGCTGTGACCCACGCCGCTGCGATCGAGCGACCGGATGAGCTGGCACGCTACCTGTGCAAGCTGGACGCTGCAGGCGACGGCGTTGTGACCCAGGCGTTACGACTTTTGACCCTGATCCCCGCCCGACCCGGCGAGCTTTGCGCAGCACGGTGGGAAGATATTGACTTCATCGGTGCTGACTGGCGCTACGTGGTTAGTAAGACCGAACGCCTGAGCAGTGAGAAGCATATAGCGGTGCTATCGACTCAAGCACTCGACATCCTGCGCGAGCTACACAACCACCGCGTCGTCAACTCAAAAGGTCAAGGCTGGGTGTTCCCCTCTCTGGTCCACCCCGGACAGCCGATCAACCCAACGTCCCTACTGAAAGCAGCGCAACGTCTTTGGCCAGAACGCAAAATTTCCGCTCACGGCTTTCGAAGTACATTCAGGACTCTGGCACACGAAGCGCTCAGCATAGACTGGGTAGTGCTTGAACTGATGTTGTCGCACCGGATGCCAGGGCCGCACGGAGCCACCTACGCAAGGTCGCAACTGCTAGAGCAACGCCGAGAAACCGCACAACGATGGGCAGCCTACCTCGACCGGTTACGGTCAACAGCTAAGGACAGCACAGAGTAGAGTTTTTTGGAGGGGGTTGTAGCCTCTTCGGTTTCGCACTAACCTGAAGTCGCTCGAACAAATGAGCCTCGCCTGTCGGCCCACGCTGTGGCAACCCCACGCCACGTACCAGCAAGCCGACCGCATACATCGCAGACCCGAACGTCAACAGACTCTCAGGTGATCGCCATGTGTGCCAACCGAACCAAGCAAGAAGACTCCAAAAAGCCTCTCCCCAAAACGACCTACCGCCATAACAGCACTGCGCCTGGTACTGAATCAGTGCTGGTTTTTCGTCCTGAGCTTCGCCGCATGCTAGGGATCTGCGACAGCACCCTATACGCCTGGGATGCCGAAGGCATCATTCCTGCGTCCTTCTCCCTAGGCCCCGAACGCTCGGATGGCTTGGCTCGCCGCACTGCCTGGCTGCGCAGCGAGATTATGGAGTGGGTTCACGAGCAAGCAACCAAAGGCCGTGAGCGCACCGGCAAATCAAAGCCGAAGGCCAGTACGGGCCAAGACGTGCAGCAACCTGCTTGACCCGTCGTCCAGGCAATAAAAAGCCCGGATCAAAGCGTTGTAGCGCTCGCCGGGCCAAAGGGGGATTTCTATGCAACAGTATAACGCAACATCTACCGCCTCGGCGCAGCTGGGTGACTCGCTGCAAGCCATCAAGGCGATCTTGAACAGCGCACCAAACGCAACCGGGGTGCAACCGGCATCAGCAAGCACGATCAGCACTTTGTGCGCGACGATGAGCGCCACGCTCACCCTGTCGACCATCGTGTCGGCCGGCGACAGCGGCCTGAACATGGCCGGGCTTAGAGAGCTCGACGCTGCTCGGCGGATTGAGACTGCGCCCACTGTGCCAGACAAGGCTGTCAGCTTCGACAGCGCGCCTCAGGGCGCCCTTATGCCTAAGCACACCGTGCACAATCAGCAACCCGGTGCCCTGCTGACACAGGGACAGCCGCGGAAGAAGACCGACCGGAACAATCCTGGCGGGGAAGCCAAGTCCGGAGGCACGAAGGTCGACAGGGAATCAAGGGAACTGCTGCGCTACATCTCGGAAGACTTCGTGATGCTGGCAGCACGTGGGGGCGCCGTGGCCTACCACATTGAAAGCGGCGATGAGCTGGGCAAGGAAGGGTTCAAGCACTACTGTGCCAAGCACTACGGCGACATCGTGCTTGTCGACAACGATGGCAACGAGAAGCGTGTCGACTCTGGGGATATCTGGTGGAACTGGAACGATCCCGAGCGGCGTGTGGTCCGCCGCATCATCATGGAGCCGACCAGTCTGCCCGAGAACGACGACAACCCCGAGCTGTACAATCGCTGGCATGTGCTCAAGCACACCATGGTCGAGCCCGACCGCCAGGCGACCATGGCTGACATGGAAATCCTGCTGGCGCACCTGATGTATATCAGCGACAACGACGCAATCGGCGTTTCGTTTTTCCTGAACTGGCTGGCACAGCTCTACCAGACACCCGAGGTCAAGATGCCAACCGCCATCCTGATGTACTCCCGCGTAGGCGGCGTGGGCAAGTCGATGCTGTTCAAGCTCTTTCAGCGGGTATTTGGACCTCCCATGGTCGGCAGCTGCAGCGGCAAGGCGCTGAGCAAGGGGTTTGACGATGTCATTGAGCACAAGCGCTTGCTGGTGGTCAATGAGATGGCCAGGTCAGACAAGGCCGACTCTTACGAGAGTTTCAAGAATCTGATCTCTGAAGATCACGTGTCATTTGAAGGCAAGGGGCGAGCGGCTAAGGACATCCGCAATATCACTCACTTTGTCGTCACGACCAACAACCTCGACGCGTTACCGCTGATGAGGGGGGATCGCCGCATCGCTGTGTTGATGTGCGATTCTGAGCGCAAACCGGACGCCTACTACAAGGCCTTGGCCGAATGGATCGACGGGCCCGGGCCTGCGATCATGGCCCATGTGCTGGAGCAGTGGAAGTTCCCGGCTGATTGGGATCCGCATGCACCGGTGCCGTCAACCAACGCAACCAGGATCATGCAGGACGCCGCGCAGGGAGAGCTGTTTGCCCTAGTGCAAGAATTGATCGAAGAGCGCCGGCCTCCGTTCGATAGAGACCTGATCGTCATCGATCAGGCCTGCTTCCAGTTAGACACTCTGTACCAACACAGCCTGCGAGTCAGGCCTAACAGGACGTCACTCGGCAGTGTGCTCAAGTCGCTCACTGGGGACTCGACGCAAGCGCGTGTGACATACCAAAACGGCATTACGCACAGGCCAAGACTTTACTGCCTTCGCAACGTGGAACAGTGGGAATTGGCGACGCCCGAGCAACGCGGTGCTCACCTTGAGCAAGGTACTCGACTGTTTCCAGTCCCCGCGGACACAGAGGTAAATGGGGCGGCCAATCATGAATAGTCTCTCGACATCCACTGTGCTGCCTGAGCCAGCCAAAGTACTCGACTTCAACGCTTTCGCACTCCAGCGGCTCAAAGCGAGGGTAGTCGCTGGTGAGGTCGTGGAGTTGCCAGCCAATAGCCCGCTGTGTACAGCTGCAGAGGCCGATGAGGGGCTTGCTGTGGTTGACCTGGGCTGGGTAGGCCGGACGATGGCCGGCCTACCCATGTGGGTTCAAGACATTGTGTGCGAGGTAGCGACCGAAATGGCCAACACGAGCACCAGCGGGCCGACACCACAAAACATCATCCATCGCGTCAGCGAGCTATTGAAAGAAGCTGATGAAGTCGGTGATCTGGCGCGATGGATGCGAGATGAGCACGGCTTTGTCCAGTAACGACGGAGCCATCATGTTGACATCGAGGTGATGTATTGAGAACGTTGGTTTACGCACTCCGACTGGATTATGTATGACCCCCAAGAATCAGCAAGCTAAGAGGCGGCACCATTACGTGTGGGCCAACTATCTTTCTCGTTGGGCAAACCAGAAAGGAGAGGTCCACTACAGCACTGCGAAAGGCAACATCGCCTGCGACAGTATACGAGGCATTGTTGTCGAAGACTATTTCTACAAACTAACTCGCTTAACACCCCAGCACGTCGAAATCATAAAGAGCTTCTCAGCCCAAAGCCCTAAACACCTTCATGAACAGCACATGTCATATCTCAATGACTTCGTTATAATGCAGCAGCTTGAGAAACTCTACCGAAGTTCAGGAAAGACAGATGAAGAGGTGGAAAAGAAACTGCATGCTGCGAAATGCAACATGATAGAAAACCTTCACGCCTCCCATGAACGCTCCGCACTACCAATACTTAATGCATTAGCAGATGAGAACCTAGACATCCTGCAGGATAACTCTCAAATGATCGAGTTCACGATGTTTCTTGGCCACCAAGTTTCTCGAACAAAAACATTCAGAGATGGGGTAGCTTGCGCTCAACCAAGAAGCAATGAACAAGAAATCCTTATTGCCGACACTATGGCCCACGCGTGGTGGTTTTTTAGCTAGATGTTTGGAATGAGTATAGGTGCAAGCTTGTACTTCGGCAGACATAATACCCGTCACGCCCTGTTAATAAATGAAACTGGCATACCGTTTATTACTTCAGACCAGCCCCTAGTAAATACGCACGCATGCGTTTCAGAAACGGAAATTAAACCCCCTAAATACGCGGACTTCTATTACCCCTTATCTCCACGCTGCGCGTATATAATCTGCGATTCCGAGCGATTTCCAGCCGGAAAGGCTAAAGTCAGCATTGAAGACGTGCACGAGTTCAACCAAAAAATCTCTGGACAGGCTAAGGTTCACATAATCGGGGGCAGTGGAGATGCCATCCGCCCCTATCAAAAATATATAGGCAGTAGATACCGTAGGTGGTCGTAGCACCCTTCAAGAATGCTAATCAGACCAAGCGGGATCTAGTCAGTAACCTCTGCACCTCAGTCATGAAAGCCCGGCCTTGGAGCTGGCCTTTGACTAGGCTGCTTGTCCCCAGTCGGTAGTGTCGGTTTGGACTGCGGAAAGTACGGTGCCTGCGTCGGCACCGGCTTCTTGGTCACACCATCGCGTTTGACGCTCATTTTTCACCTCTGTGCCGTTCGGCAGCTTCTTCAGTTAATGCGCTGAAAGGTGGGCTCACCACTGCCCCGAAGAGCTCCCCTCGCAACGCTGCGTACACCTCATCAAGGCACATTGCATCCTGGGCAGCCCACAGCCCCGCCCGTACCCCACGGAGCAACAGGCGGCGCCTCTGCTTGTCCTGAGCGCTGCCTCTCGCCTCGATCGTCTCCTGCAGGCGGCGCAGTACCTCTTCAATGTGCGCCGGGGGGAGCCCCTTGGTTGGATATGCCCCGGCGGGCCATAACTTTTTCATCGTGCAGCCCTCAGAACTTGAGCCCGGTACGACTACCTTTCTCCATCTGATCGAACAACTGATCGAACTCGGCGTCGGACAGATCGCTGATCGCCGAAGCGGTCAACCTGCCGCGCTCGTCTGGCGCTAGACCGGCACCGCTGAGGTTTGACAGGCTAGTAGGCGGGGTTTTTCGTACCTGCGCGGTGCGGGTGCCAGCAATATGCCCCAGTGCCTGAGCTTTCGCGTACACCTCTGCGGCTGGATCAAGGCCCCGCTGCTGGCAAATGCGGGCGAATTCCAGAAGCGCGCCCTGGCGCACCAGCCCGAGCTGGTCAGGGCTTGCGCTCGGATATTGCGCGCGCAGCTGCGCGTCGGCGTTGGCCTGCACCAGGTCAAACGCCTGTCGATAGTCGGGATGCTCGCTCATAAAGCGTGCTTCAGACTCGGCGACGGCGGGCCCCGCGGTTGCGAGTTCGCGCTGCAATTCGGCTTGATAGACTGCTGCCTGCTGCTGTTGCTGCATGCCTCCGATCACTTGAGCAAACTGCCGTTCCTTGGCTTCGATGTAGCCGCGGGGGTCCTCGTCAAAGTCGGGAATCTGCTCACCCGCGCCGGGAATCTGCTGGCTCGCAAGCTGTTGTTGCTGCAACTGCCACTGCTGCCATTGAACCTGCTGCTGTTGCAGGCGCGCTAGTTGCTGCTGATGCTCGACAAGCTGTGCTTGCAGCTCTTGGCGCTTGGCCCGCTCTTCCTGAAGGGCGCCCAACGGCACAAGTTTGCGGGTCGGCTTGCCGACCTCTGTGCCGGGCGTAGCGTCTTCTGGCAAGTCTTGGTCAAGACCCAAGTCCGAGGCCTTGTCGGCCTGATGCTGCTCGAACGCTTCGACTTGGTCAGCGACCTCGTTGGGCAGGGTCTGGCCGTCGTCGACGTGATCTGTCATCCCAGCAGTGCCGGTCAACTCAGCGGCCAGGGATTGGCTGATGTCTTCGTGCTCTAAATCACTCATGATTCACCCCCTTTTCGGCTTACGTGTGCGAACCTGATTCGCAGCGGTGCCTTGCACAGGCTTGCTGTGATCTACGAGCGAAGCAGCTGGCTTAGCAACGACTAACCCGTAGCGTTCTTGCAGTTCAACGGCTTGGCTGCTGGCGGCGGCTTTCTGAGCAGCCTGAGCGACAACCTCAGCCAGCTCCGCCTGCAGTGATGCAACCTTGCGCTGGTGTGCAGTGTCGGCGCGGTACTTGGCTAACTCGTCAGCGGTCAACGGCTCACGAGCGATCCGCGTGTTGTCCCAGCCGTAGACCCGCCCGGTGCGCACTTGCTGGCGCTCAGCGCGTTGAATCTTGAGCGCCCACTCCAATAGCAGTCCCTCAGCCTGTGTAGCAGTCCGCGTTGAAATAGCAGCCGGCACAGTGAGACGATTTCCCAAGTCAACCAGCGGGCTCCCCGGACGCACCACGAAACCATCATTCGCGCCTGCTGTGTCAGTTCGAGCTTCGAGCTTCACACGTGAAAAATCGATGTTGTGCAGCTCGCACTCACGGCGCAGATCCTTCAGCTGTTCAAGATCAAACATGACGCACCTCGGTGTTTTTGGCTTCAGCGATGCGGGATTGCAGGGCTGCTATTTCCGCCGCGCGGGCGTCGGCACGGGCACCAGCTGTCTTGAGTCTGCGTAGCCGCGCCTTCGCTGCCTCAAGGGCCTGCTGCGCTTGCGGCAGTGCCTCGCGCAGCATGCGTTCAGCGTCCTGCAATTCAGCGACTCGGGTCTGTGCAACTTTCACCAACGCATTGGCTGCCTCAATTTCGTTCATCGTCTTGCCCTCCGGGGCGCCCCAACGTATTTCGTAGCCTGTCGACTGCCTGGCGGTTGCCGGACGTGACGAATGGAATCGCGGCCAAGCGCACAACGGCACGGACTTTCCTCGCCATTCTTTCAAGCGCGTCTCTGCGTGCGTCGTCATCCAAGCTTGCCCAGCCCGGTGTGCGCATCAAGCGTTGAGCGCCGTCGAAGGTCAGCTGCCCGGCCAACTGCGCAAGTTCGTGATACTGGTCAGCCGGGATCTGGACTTTTTTGCTGCGGTTGGTCAGCGCTCTCTTGAACGCTGGTGGCGACCAGCCAAGGCGACCGGATTCGACGCGCACAGGGTCTTCACTGGGGGTGGTGATCGGAATCGGACCGGCGCGGCCAATCTGACGTTGAGACTCCATGATTGGCTGCCCGTACTGGTCCAGCTTAATCGGCAGAGATTCACGGCCGAACGTCTCACCTGGCAGACGGTACTTCAACTGGTCGACAAAACTGTCGCGGTCGGTTTGGCGTTGGTAGGGATCCATATACCGGCCGATGTGTGACAGCAACGTGGCAGGCTGGGCCAAGGTCGCGGCACTGCGGTTGATCCAGCTGGCACCATAACGGTCAGGGTCGGTCATGGCCTGCATGACGCCGGAGAGCCCTTGCAACCAGGTTTTACTGGTGAAGTTGCGACCGACCGCCTTGATGATGCTGCCCATGCCCAACGCTTGATCCTGAGCACCGCTGGCAACATCGGCAGCGATGCCGACCAACGAGGCGATAGGCTCAATCCTGCTGTATTGCTGCCAACGGCCGTTGACCTTCAGGCTGTAGGGTTGGTTGCCAGCAGCAAGCCACGCCTTGCGGGCTTCTGGATCTTCTGGCCCGCCGCCAGTGAGGTTGCCGCCCATTACGCCCACAGAGCCCAAGGCGATCAGCAGCGAGCCAATACCCATCCGGGCTAATGCTTCTTCCTGACGGGCGCCGCCAGAGTGAAGATCTTGGCGAACTTCCTTGAAGATAGGAGCAGCCGGACTGTGCTTTACGGCATAGGTAATGAGGTTCGCCGGGGTCTTCAGGAAAGGAACAACGAGATTGCCCGTGCCATGTGGCAGCGAGTGGCGTAGGTTGTTCACCGCCTGGGTGATCTTGCCCGCCTGGTTGTTGAAGGTGTGGAACAGCGCTGCATCCTGACCAGCCTCGACTAACTCCTGGGGAGGATTGGCGACCAGCTCTTGCACACGTTTATGCACAGCTGTTGGGCTTTGGCCTTTCAACTCCTGAACCGCCATGCGGTAAGCTCCCGCATAGCGCGCCATGCCGTCATTGAGATACTTGAAAAACTGATCCTCGGACTGGAGCAAGCGCAACGGCACACCCCAGACCTTCTGCCCTGGCAGGTCATTGCGGTAAACCTCAGCCTTGTTGCCACCGAAGGCGTCTTCGCCCGTTTGCCAGGAACTCACCGCCCCTTTTGCGCCGTTAATGGCGCCTTCCAGCATGCCAGCCAGTTGATAGACGGGTTCGCCCAGCCGGGTTTCGCCATTCAAGCCAACCGCTCGTTTAGCGGCACCGATACCACCAGCCAGGGTACGGGTTGGCACCTGCAGGGCACTGGTGAACAAGTTCGACACCATGTTGACGACGTGTGTGTCAGGCGACGATAGCAACAGCGATTTGTATGCAGTCCAGAATCCGTCGCTTCCAGCCTGACGTGCCAGCTTGTTGGCAGCTTCGACACCGCCGACGCGGGTGGCGTTGGTCAGCGCTTCGGCAATGGCCTTTGCACCTTGGGCGCCGCCGACCGATTCCAACATGCTGCTGGCTTGTTTCATTGAGGTCACGTCCGCACGCATAGCGGACATGGCGCGGCCAATTTCTGCTCGACTGCTCATCACGGCTTTCTGGGTACTGCGTAGGTCGGCAAGCGATTGCAGGAAATTGGCCTGATCGATTTCACTGGCGTTGCCGGTGCTGATCCGATTGCCCAGCTCCAGAGTTTTCAACGTCTGATCCTTAAGCAGGCGAGTCGCGGCCACTTGCTCCTCGGCGTTGAACGCGACACCGACACGGTGCTTCCTCAACTTCTCGATAGTAATCCCGGTCAGCGCGGCGAGACGGCCGGTTTCTTCCCAACTGATAGTGCCTCGACGTGCCACCTCGATTTCGGGCTCATCGCCGCGCAACAGGTCCAGGCTCTTGTCCATCTGCCGCTGATCCATGCCCATCGATTCGAACAACGGGCGTACATTCTGTGATCCGGCGAACGGTACTTTCGGTGCAGTGGGCGCTGGGGTTGGCTGTGGTGCGATCTGCGGCGCGCTGGGCGTTGGGCCAAGGGCTGGCATGGCTTGTACAGGCGCTGCCGCCATGGCCTGTGGTTGCTGGGCTGGCATCGGCGCAGGGGTGGCTTGCTGTGCTGGCGTGACCATGTTCGGACGGCGCAGGCCAACCGCGCCACCCATGGCACCACCAAGTGCCCCGCCAATCACCATTTGCTTGCCCACGCCTTCCAGGGCGGGGCGGTCGGTGGCCAGGTTGGTCAGCACCTGCTGTTGGCCGGACTGGCTCAGTTCTTCCAGGGACTCGATACCAGTGCCAACCAATGCACGGTGGACCAGCCCCGTAGCTACATCCACGCCATTCTGGCCCGCCATCTGCGCGTCGATGTCAGCGACGCCGAGCTTGCGACCAATACGGGCTCCTGCTGCGCCGAGCAATCCCGTCAAACCGCCGGACAACAACGCAAGTCCGCTTTGTCCCAGGGTCAGATCGCCAGTTTGTTGCCGCGTCTGTTCGGCCTGCTGACCGCTTGCGATCAAGCCTTCACCAGCACCAGCGCCGATGACACCAGCCATAGCTGGCGCAGCGCCCAGCGCCTTCGCGCCGAGAGCGATGCCGCGGCCAACCAGGCCCCCGCCGATCATGGACGGTAACGATTCGATAGCCAGATGCGGGATGTTGCCGGGGTTGGCTGCGAGTGCGTCCAACGTGCCTCCGAAGCCACTTGCCTTGTCCAGCGCTTGGGCTGATGCCTGGCGCTCAGGGGTATCGCGACTGCTGATCTGTTTGCGTGCCGCCTGCGGGTCGTACCCGAGCGACTGCAGGTAATTGCCCAAGCCGCCACCTGAAACAAGATCGCCCAAACCGACGACACCTTCGCTCAGGCCCACCGCTCCGCGTACGACGCTACGGCCAACGTCGCCCAAGCCGGTCGGGCCATTGTCCACCAGTGGCGGCAGACCGCGCCGGCCAACTGTGGGGGCCTGGCCTTGCGGCGCAGTGAGAGCTTGTTCGGGCTCGGCATCAATATCATCGCCGAATGCGCTTACGATCCGTTGCGGCGCCGCCTGCGATTCAGGGATAGCAGGGCCAGGCACTTGTTCCGGGCCGTCGAGGTCATCGCCAAACGCTGAAAGTGCCATGTCATATCACCGCGCCTTTTTCGTGGCGACTTTGCCACTTGCCGGATCGATGTACTGAGAGCCAGCAGGCAGCGCGTCATACTCGGCTTGGGTAGTAGGTCGAGCTGGGGCCCTAACGTTCGCATGTGGATTGCTGCCAGCTGCAGACATGAGCAGTTCTGCACCCTGTGGCGGCCGCGTGTAGCTGGGCACCGCATCAGCGCCCGGCAGCCCCGGCACCGCTGCGCCATCGGCGCCTGCAGGCAGTGGAGCTAATTCGTCAAGGGCGGACTCCAGTGGGTCGGCCTTGTTCGCCTTTGCGGGCTTACGGCCAGGGCTGTACTGCGAGAAGGGCTCGCCGTACTTTTCGTACTGGCCGGTCTGGGCATTGAGCACATGGCGCTGCATCATGCCGCCGCCTAACGGTTGGTCGAGCACCTGACGCTGGGTCGGCATGCGTGGCCCGCTGGATCCGCCACCACCAGAACCGATGTGCGCTTGGCGTTGCTCGAACTGGCCTTGCTGCTGAGCCAACTGCGCTTGGCGATGAGCCTGCAACGCGTCATTGCTGTTCGCACGAAGCACAGTTTCGGGGTAGAGGCCCTGCGCTGCCAAGACCCTAGCCAATGGGCCAAGCTGTGCCTGTAACTGCGGGTCACTAAACGCCTGTTGCTGGCGTTGGAGCGCGTCCTGTTTAGCTTGTGCAGCTTGTTGCTGCATGGCTATTTGCTGTCGCTGCGCCTCAGTCATTTGCTGCCGGTAGGCTTGCAGCTGCTGGGAGTGCTGCTGCTGCGCGATCAATTGCGCGGCCTGGCCGCCTGCCTGCCCCAGCACTTGGGCGCCACTGCCCTGGCGACCTTGCGCCATAAGCTGCAGGCCGAGAACCATTCTTGGGTCAGCCATCAGTTGACCAAGGCCTTCTTGGCTAAACGCATCTGCGAAACTTGCCATGGTTGCTCCTCCAGCACAGTGGCTGGCGATCAGTGTTGCGTGTGCGGACCTGACGCCTTTTGCGCCATGGCCTCGTCAACGAGTTTCTGGTGGTCAAGCCCCAGCACACTGGCGAACGTTCCGTCGAAGATCGCGTTGTAGTGAGGGCTGACGGTGACCCCCGCTGGCGGCTGGCATAAGGCTACTGAGCCATACCCAAACAGCGTGTCAGAGGCGCTGTATGGATGCATGGACATTAGGGTGGCCATCGGATTTGGAATGAACTTTTGGTGGGACATGGTCTGAACCCTCAACGCGTGGAAGAACCAGTCGAAGCGAGGCGCGCACGCTCGAAATCCAGAGCCTGCTGCGCAGCGACACGATCAGCCTTGGGCAGGCTGCTGAGGTCTGTCGGCACAACGATGTGGTTACCGTTGGCCAGTGTGATGAGCCGGAACAACCCATGGCGCCACGCCCTGACGTTCGACGCTGTGGAACTTTTGGTCATGAGCGCGACCCTCAGTCGGCACTCAGCATCGCTGAGGTGCCCGGTGCGTCGGGTGATGAATTCGGCCAGGTCGGCGATGGAATAGCACAGGGTCGGATGTCCGAGGCGATTTGTCCGCACAGGGTGGGCTTCTGGCAGCTCTTCGCGATGAAGGCTGAAGAATGCAGGAGTGAGCCCGGTGAGGTCGGCCAGCTGGCGAATCGAAACGGCTGCGCTTGTGGTGACTGAGCACATCGCCTACCCCTCCGGTTGGCGTTGATCAATGCCATTGATGTTAGCGAGAACTGGCGCCGTGAAAGCTACCGGTTGTCTGATATTTATTCGAATAATCAACTAGTTATACATTCGTGCGGTCGGGTTTTTGCTGCCACGCGCTGGGAAATTTCGGGACTGAATTATCACGGTTTCGGGATTCGTATCGGGGGTCTGAAATCTCTGGAGCCGATATGCATATTTTGCGTTTGCAAAAGGAGGATACCCCCCACCCACGGTGGCTGGTTTTCAGCCCCTGAGGGTCTTTATCCCGAGCCCGCAGCGCCAGGCAGCAGCCGTGCAGTTGACTTGGCTATCCTCCTAAAGGAACCAATACACCTAAGCTCATAAGGGAAGAATGACATGTGCCATCTTAAAGCAAGCCTAGGAGTCGCACTGGTCGGCGTTGCCGCGATAGGTGTAAGTGGGTGCTCGACAGTAGTTGTCAGTTCAAACCCGCGAAACGTGGTAGTTGAGTCACAGTCTTTGAACGCAAAGGAGGCACAGAGGTTGGCTGATGCTGAATGCTTGAAGCACAGCCGCTATGCCAAGATGACAATCAAAGGCGGTTACTGGGATCGAAACTACACATTCGAGTGCGTGGAGTGATGAACCGGCAGTGAGTGCAGGCCTGTACTGATTTGAGTATGCCTATACGAGTACCATTGATCGGCTGACTTAACCTGTACCGAAATACCTCTTTTCAAACCCATTTGAGCACACCTATATTAGGTACACCCAAAACGGTATATGAGGGTCTGCCATGTTTATCCGTGCCTACCTAAGGGCGTCCACCGAGGATCAGGACGCCAACCGCGCCAGAGATGTCCTCGAACAGTTCGCAGCAAGCAACGGGCACAAGGTGGCCGCGTGGTATACCGAGAATGAGTCCGGCACTCGGCTTGATCGACCTGAACTGTTTAGGTTGCTGCACGAAAGCCACCGCGGCGACGTGTTGCTGCTGGAACAGGTTGATCGACTCTCCAGACTTTCTCAGGACGACTGGGCCAAGCTCAAAGCACAGATTGCTGAGCGCGGCGTTACAGTGGTTTCCATGGATCTGAGCACAAGCCACGCAGCGCTAAAGCCAGCCGGAGGTGATGACTTCACACGAGGGATGATTTCTGCAGTCAACGGCATGCTGCTGGATATGCTGGCCGTGGTTGCCCGCAAAGACTACGAAGACCGCAGGCGTCGTCAGGCGCAGGGAATCGCCAAGGCAAAGGATAACGGTAAGTACAAAGGGCGGCCGATTGACCTGGATCTACACAAGCGCATCCATACCTGTAGGGCAAAGGGGATGAGCCTACGAGAGACAGCCAACACGGTCGGCTGTGCACTGAGCACAGTGCAAAGGGCTTTGCACTCCGGTTGACTGTAGTTGGAAGGACTCTCACGCCAGGGATAGCACAACGATGGCTATGGTGGCACACCTGTCACGCACGCCCCACGCCGTCACAAAGAGTGCGTGACAGCAACGCGATCGTCTAGCACGCTGGTTTCAGCGGTTGTCACAGGCGTCACAATGTAAAAGTCCATTTTGGTGAGCAGATATACACAGCACATATTTAGAGCTATTACTCTAATTTTCTTATGTATTTCTTTCTCTTGAATATATAAAAAAAGATAGTGACATAGTGACAAAGCCCTAACACCTCAGTGCTAGACACCTCCACCGCGTCACCATGCTTGTCACGCTGTGCCCTCCCGTCACGGGGACAACCTCCGTCTTGACGGTACTTTTAGCCACCAGACACCTGTGCCCGTGCAACGAGCGTGTCCATATGCGAATTTTGTATAAACCCTATAACCGAATACCACAGTTAAAAATTTATGGTGTCCGACTTAAAATCTCTAAAACGCTGCCATAGCTGCATAAATTCCCGACCTCAAGGTCAAGCAACCTCAAATGTGCCATCATATGCACATAACCCGCAAACACCTCAACCTGCCCAATCCCTCCCCTAGCTGTCTGCAGCCTGCCAGAAGGTGGTATTTCTGGGGGTACTTTTCTCTCAGCGATTGGATTAGCTACCAGTCTAGAGCCTTCGTAAAATGTTCTTCGGCGATCCGGACAGCCTCTGAAAGCACTTCAGAACCTGCGCCAGTTGTTCAACGCACTCGCAACCCGAGTGAGTACAAGGCCAAGCCTTGCCTGAACAAAGCCCTCATCAATCACACTAATGATTACTATCGAGTACCCCACCTGTCTGCTTGCCATAACCACCCCCTATAATCGCCTGCAGATTTCCCCCGCTCCCCCCGCCTGCCCCAGACGATATCCCCCCTTGGAACCCCGCACCATGCCAAGCGCAAGCCAAGGCCGTCACGGCCTTCCCGAACATAATCAACAGAGCGTCAAGCAGCAGTGGCTGGCGATTCTCTCGGTCGCCGTGGGTGCCTTCGCCCTGGTAACCAGTGAGTTTCTGCCGGTGGGCGTGCTCAACGATGTCGCCAGCGACCTGGGCATCAGTGCCGGCCAGGCCGGCCTGATGGTTACCCTGCCCGGCATAATGGCCGCCCTCGCCGCGCCTTTGCTGTCGGTGGGCATTGGCGCGCTGGACCGGCGTTATCTGCTGATCGGCCTGACGCTGATCATGATCATCGCCAACGCTGTGGTGGCCTACGCCAGCGACTTCAGTCTGTTGCTGTTCGGCCGCGTTCTGCTGGGCGTGAGTATCGGCGGTTTCTGGGCGACGGCCATTGCCCTCAGCGGCCGCCTGGCGCCCAAGGGCGTGGGCGTGGCCCAGGCCACTTCGATCATCATGGTCGGTGTGACCCTGGCCACCGTGCTGGGCGTGCCCGTCGGCACCTGGCTGAGTGGCTTGCTGGGCTGGCGCATGACCTTCCTGGTCACTGCGCTGGTCGGCGTGCCGGTGCTGCTGGCGCAGGTCTTCCTGCTGCCGCGGCTCAATCCCGACAAGGCCATTCGCATCAGTGACCTGCCGGCCCTGTTCATCAATCCACAGGCCCGGGTTGGCTTGATTGCGGTATTGCTGATTGGCCTGGCGCATTTTGCCGCCTACACCTACGTCGCACCGTTCTTCAAACAGAGTGCCGGCTTCGATGGACCGACCATTGGCTCACTGTTGCTGCTGTATGGTGTGGCCGGGGTGGCGGGCAATATCTTTGCCGGTTTCGCCGCCAACCGCAGCGTGCGTCACACCCTGATGCTGGTCGCCCTGATGATCGCCATCAGCACCGCGCTGTTCCCCTACTTCGCCACCGGCATGACCGGCGCAGCGCTGCTGATCGCGCTCTGGGGCTTCGCCTTCGGCGCCTTCCCGGCCTGTGCCAGCATCTGGATGTTTGTGGTCGCACCCAAGGATGTCGAACGCGGCATGCCCCTGTTTGTCGCCATGTTCCAGGTGATCATCGCATTGGGCTCGTTCTTCGGCGGGCAGATCGTCGACCAGCTGGGCAGCTCGGTGCTGCTGAGCCTGGCCACGGCCCTGGTGGGCTGCGGTTTCGTCACGGTGCTGGTGCTGGGGCGTAACGTCAGCAATCGCCTGGCAGCCCAACCCGCCTAGCCGCTGGACAGACCCGTGGCCAATAGCTAGACCTTCTGTACTGAATCTATTCTCACTGTCGCGTTCAAACGCGACAGTGAGTAGATAGGAAGGTGTGGCAATGACAACAATCGCTGCTAAATCCCGCTTCGAAGCAAAGCTTCTGCGCCCGGCAAAGCCTGGCGACGATGCCTCGTGGGCGTTCGTCGTCCTGCCAAGAGAGGCGAGCGAACAGCTTCCCCGGCGCGGCCGGACCAGCGTTGAAGGCACCATCAACGGGCAGCCTTTCCAGGCAACGCTTGAGCCCGATGGCCAACTGAGCCATTGGCTGCAGGTAAACAGCGCCTTGCTCGAAGCCGCAGGCGCGGCCGTGGGGGATGTCGTTACACTGGAGCTGACCCCGGTGAAGAAGGAGCCCGAGCCCGACATCCCGGCCGACTTTCAGCAGGCCCTGGCCAGCGCTGGCGAGGCGCGTGAAGTCTGGAACAGTACGACAACCCTCGCACGCGTCGACTGGATCCACTGGATCACGTCAGCCAAGCAACTCAAGACCCGGGCAAAACGCATAAGCGATGCCTGCGATATGCTTGCATCCGGCAAGAAGCAGGTGTGCTGTTTCGATTCGTCCGGCTACTACAGCAAGGCGTTGCGTGCGCCCGAGGCAGAAAACTCCTGAGCTGCCCCCTCCTTGCCAACCGCATGGCCAGCCGCGACAAAATCTTCCTTGCGCAACACCACCAGCGCCAGCAGCGACGCCACCCCGGTGCCCACATAGAAAAACCAGGGCGCAGTGATGTCGCCAGTCAGCTTGATCAGCCAGGTAGAAATCAGCGGCGCACTGCCGCCGAACACCGCCACCGGAATGTTGTAGGCCACGGCGATGCCGGTGGAGCGGATGCGGGTGGGCAGCAACTCGCTCATCAAGGCGTAGGTCGAGGACGCGTACAAACCGAACAAAATCGCCACGGCCATCAGCGGCCAGAACAGGGTCGCAGGCGTGGCGCCCGGCGCGGTCTTGAAGAACCAGTACATGGCCAGGGTTGCCAGGGTGCCGATCACCAGCAAGAACGGCTTGCGCCCGTAACGGTCGGTGAAGGCGCCGCCCAGGGGCATCACCAGCGCCGCCGAGAGGCTGGCGACGAAGACGTAGAGCAAGGTGGTGCCGCTGTCGAACTTGAGGGTGTTGGACATGTAGGTCGAGGCGAAGGTCAGCACCAGGTAGAAGATCGAGCTGTGCAGGGTGATGATGAAGAACACCAGGGCGATCGCCCGCTTCCACTGCCAGACCTCGCGCAGTGGCGCCTTGGAGGTCTGCCCGGCCTCGACCAGGGCGAGGAACTCCGGGCTGTCTTCAAGCTTGAGGCGGATGTACATCGAGATAAAGCCCAGTGGGCCGGCCACCAGGAACGGAATACGCCAGCCCCACTCCTGCATCAGCTCGGCGCCCAGGGCCCAGGTCATGCCATTGGCCACGGCGCCGCCCAGCAGCAGGCCGAGCACCGCGGTGACCATCAGCCAGCAGGTGGCAAAGCCGCGGCGGCCGGGGCCGGCGTATTCGGAAATGAAGCTGGTGATGGTGCCGATCTCGCCACCGGCCGAGAAGCCCTGCACGCAGCGGATCAACACGAGGATTATCGGCGCGGCAATGCCAATGCTGGCGTAGGTTGGCAACAGGCCGAGCAGGAAGGTCGAGCCGGCCATCATCACCAGCACGGTGATCAGGGTTTTGCGCCGGCCGATCTTGTCGGCCAGGGGGCCGAAGAACAGCCCGCCCAGGGGCCGGATGAAGAAGCTCAGGGCAAAGGCGGCAAAACTTGCCAGCAGGCTGCTGGTAGGGTCGTCAGAAACAAAAAACGCCTTGCCGATGTACACGGCGAGAAAGCCGTAGACGCCATAGTCGTACCACTCGATCAAGTGGCCGGAGGTGGCGCCGATAAAGGCCCGGCGCCGCTGGCGCTGGGGGTTGGAAGCTGGCACACCCATAGTGGGGACTCCTGTCGTAGTGCTATCCATGAAATACCGCGCTTCAGAGGTTGATCAGAGGCTGCGAAGGCTCCTGTAACCACTGGCGCAAGCGGGTCTTGAGAATCTTGCCATAGCTGTTCTTCGGCAGCTCGGGGCAAAAGACGAACTTTTTCGGTTTTTTGAACGAGGCCATGCGCGCCAGAAACCACTGGTTGAGGGCCTGCGCATCGAGGCTATCGGGTGAACGCAAGGCCACGAAGGCTACCACCGATTCGCCCCATTCGGCATCGGCCTCGCCGACCACGCACACCTCGAACACTTCGGGGTGCTGCATCAGCACTTCCTCGACTTCGCGTGGGTAGATGTTGCTGCCGCCGGAGATGATCACATCCTTGCAGCGATCGGTGAGGGTCAGGTAGCCCTGCTGGTTGAAAAAGCCAATGTCGCCGGTCAGCAGCCAGCCGTTTACCAGGGCCTCTTGGGTGGCTTGCGGGTTGTCCCAGTAGCCCAGCATCACTACTGGCCCGCGCACCACGATCTGCCCCGGCTCGCCCGCGGCCACCGGCTGGCCTTGGGCATCCACCACGCGCACCTCGACGCAGGCGTGGGCACGCCCCACCGAGGCGGCGATCTGCGCCCAGTCGGCGTGCCCGCGATCGGCGATGGCCTGGCGCGACAGCGCGCTGATGGTCATCGGGCATTCGCCCTGGCCGTAGATCTGCACCAGGCGCGGGCCGAAGGTGTCCAGGGCCTGGGCAAGATCGGCCAGGTACATTGGCCCGCCACCGTAGACGATGGTCTTGATGCCTTCGCCGGCATACCCCTGCAGGCGTGCCTGGTCGACCATGCGCTTGACCATGGTCGGCGCGGCAAACAGGCTGACCTGGCCCAGTTGCTGCGCAAGTTCAAACAGCTCCGCCGCCTGGAAGCCGCGCGACGCCGGCACCACATGGCGGGCGCCACAGCGCACATGAATGAAGTTGTACAGGCCGGCGCCATGGGACATCGGCGCGGCGTACACCACCGCGTCACCAGCGGCCACCGCATCGACGTCCAGTGGATAGCACAGGGACATGGCGATCAAATTGCCATGGGACAGCATCACACCCTTGGAGCGCCCGGTGGTGCCGGAGGTGTAGAACAGCCAGGCCAGGTCGCTGTCCTGGCGCGGGTACGGCTCGGGCAGTTGCTCATCCGCCAAGGGGCCTTGCGGGCTCGGCGTGTGCGCCGCCAGTTCTTGGCAGCCGCTCGGCAAGGCGCCGCTGGCGAACACCTGGCCGTCATCTGAGTAGACCAGCCGGGCGCCGGCATTGGCGGCAATCCAGGCGGCTTCCAGGGCGTGCAGCTTGCTGTTGATCGGCACCGCCACCGCGCCGCTCCACCAGATGGCGTACAGCAGTTCGAGATAGCTGCAGCTGTTCTTCATCAACAGCGCCACCCGCTCGCCCGGTGCAATGTCGTATTGCTCGCGCAGTTGCACGGCGCGGGCCCGGGCCTGGGCGGCGAACGCCTGGTAGTCGGCAACCTGGCGCTGCCCCTCGAACAACGCCGGGCGCTGCGGCCAGCGCTGGGCCGCATCGCGCAGCCAATGGGCGATGTTCATCCTCAGGCCTTGACCGCTTGCAGGACACTGGCGTAGTTGGCCACGGCCATGCCGCCCATGTTGAACAGCAAGCCGAACTCGGCACCGGGTACGCCCAGGCCGATCGGCTCGCCGGTCAGCTGGGCAAAGCCCAGGGCATGCATCGACACGCCGGTGGCGCCCACTGGATGGCCCTTGGCCTTGAGCCCACCGGAGAGGTTCACCGGCAGGCGCCCGCCCTGGCGCACGATACCGTCGTCGAGGGCGCGATGGCCTTCACCGCGGGGGACCAGGCCCATGGCTTCGTAGATCAGCAGTTCGGCGATGGTGAAGCAGTCGTGGACTTCGGCAAAGTTCAGGTCGCCTAGGGTCACCCCGGCTTCGCGCAAGGCACCCTGAATCGCCCGCTGCGGCCCCTCGAAGGCCAGCACATCGCGGCGCGACAGCGGCAGGAAGTCGTTGACCTGGACCATGGCGCGAATCGCCACCTGGCGGCGCATCGAGCGTGCACGCTGCGGCGAGGCGAGGATGATCGCCGCCGCGCCGTCACTGATCAGCGAGCAGTCGGTCAGGCGCAGGGGCGGTGCGATCAGCGGGTTGCCCGAGGAAACATTGTTGCAGTGTTCGAAATCCATCAGCCGGTGCATCTGCGCCAACGGGTTGGCCATGGCATTGGCGTGGTTTTTCACCGCAATCGCGGCCATCGAGGCCATCGGGCTGTGGTAGCGCTCGGCATACTGCTGGGCCACCTGGCCAAACAGCTGGGCGAAGCTCAGGCCGGCCTCCTGCATGGCGTTCTGGTAGCCGGCACCGGCCAAAGCGCGGGTGACT
Organism: Pseudomonas sp. B21-009; assembly: GCF_024749345.1. Classification (NCBI taxonomy): domain Bacteria; kingdom Pseudomonadati; phylum Pseudomonadota; class Gammaproteobacteria; order Pseudomonadales; family Pseudomonadaceae; genus Pseudomonas; species Pseudomonas sp. B21-009. Next base: position 3,214,903 of record NZ_CP087199.1, read on the forward strand.
TCGACGGTGCTGTTGCCGGTCATTTTCTCGGCGCCGACCACCAGCACCAGGTCGGCGGCGCCGCTACGAATCGCGTTGATGCCGGCCTGGATCGCCGCCGAGCCCGAGGCGCAGGCGTTCTCGCAGCGGGTGGCGGGCTTGAAGCGCAGTTGCGGGTCGGCCTGAAGCATCAGCGAGGCAGGAAAGCCGTCGGCCACCAGGCCTGAGTTGAAGTGCCCGAGGAACAGCGCGTCGATCTCGCCGGCGTCAATCTCGGCGTCTGCCAAGGCTTCGCGGGTGACCTTGACGATCAGGTCTTCGAGGTTGAGGCCATCCAGGCGACCAAAAGGGCTGTGGGCAGCCGCGACGATGGATACGGAATCGTGTGTCATGGTGATTTTCTTCTGTCCTTGAAGCGCGTATTCCATACAATGATTCAGCGCCCGAATCCCACGCTAGTTGGGGCAACTACTTACGCCAGTAAGTAGTGCCCGCCAACCCGGTGCACACCGACAAACCCGAGGCAGGACGCCCGATGACCGAAGACGCCCCGCACTTCCAGGACCTTGAGCGCCTGGCCTTCCAGGTTTCCCCCGCGCCGCAGATGATCACCGGCCATCGGCGCATGCTCGACTGCAACCAGGCCTTTGAGCGCCTGTTCGGCTACGAGCGCAAGCATCTGCAAGGCAACCTGACCCTGTTGCTGTACCCCTCCCACGCCGACTACCAGAGCATCGGCGAACGCAGCGAGCACTGGCTGCGCAACGGCCCCGGCGCCTTCTACTCCGACGAGCGCTTCATGCAGCATCGTAATGGCGAGGTGTTCTGGGCCCGGGCCCACGGCTTTTCGCTGACGGTCGAGGACCCGTTCAAACTGATGGTCTGGCATTTCGAGCGCCTGGACCGCCAGCCGGCGCCGACCATCCAGCTGACCCCGCGCGAACGCGAGATCTCGCTGCATATCGTCAACGGCCTGACCTGCAAGGAAGTGGCGCGCAAGCTGGGGATCTCCCACCGCACCGTGGAAGTCCACCGCGCCCGGCTGATGAAGAAGCTTCAGGCCAAGAACAGCGCAGAGCTGGTGTCGAAGATCATCTTCATCAGTTGAGCGGCGTCAGGCGTTTCCCTTGGCCTGCTGTTCCAGGTGCACCTGCAAGGCCGGATCGATCTGCAGCGCGCCGGCCAGTTCGTCAAGGTAGGCCCGCTCTGCGTCCTGCTGGTCATCCACCAGCATTACGCTGGCCAGGTACATTTCCGCTGCCATGCCTGGGTCCTGGGCCGACTGCGCCACCTCGCCAGCATCCAGTGGCTTGCTGACTTCCTCGTCCAGCCATTGCTGCAGTTGCGGGTCGTTGGTGTGACGTTTGATTTCAGCGTAAATCAACGCTTGTTCTTGCTCATCGATACGACCGTCAGCCTTGGCTGCCGCAATCAGCGCGCGCAAGATTGCATGACTGTGGCCCTCGGCCTCGGCGCCGGACAATTGATCGACCGTACGCAGCGCCTGTTGCGGGGCCGCCGCCTGGCTGCGCTGCCAGCTTTGATAGGCCTGGAACGCCATCATGCCCAACGACGCCAGGGCGGCGTAATTGGTGCCACCGTCAGAGCGGCCCTGGCTAGCGCCACCCGCGTTGCCACCCAACAGCCCGCCCAGTAGACCACCCAGGCCAGCATTGCCCGCCGATGCACTGCCGCCGCCAAGCAGCCCGCCCAGCAAGCCGCCTAAACCGCCCAGGCCGTCTTGCACGGACCTGCCGCTGCTCCCTTGTTGCGCTTGCGAACCCTGCCCGGCGCGAAGCAGCTGTTCGAGTAGATCACTGGTGTTCATAGCACCGCCCTCGGTCGGTAGTTGCTGTTTAGACAAGCAACGATAGCCCCCGCAAGGCGATCTGCCATGACCGTCTGGCCGACGGCAAAGCCGGGGCTTACCGAGCATGCAGGTTTATGTGAGCATAGCCACCCCGCCCTGCCCCGCGCCCCACGAGAGGCTGTATGAAGATTTTCCACAAAACCGCCCTGACGCTGACCCTGGCCGTTTTCGGCCTGTTGGCGCTACCGAATCTGCATGCCGCGAGCAAAGCCGGCAGCCAGGCGAAAGCTGAAGTAAAGGTCGCGGTGCTCGGCGGCAAGTTCAGCTTCACCCTGCCGGCAGGCTTCATCGCCAGCCCCTTGAGCGCCGACGAACAGAGCAGCGAAGGCGCCGGCGCCGTGGGCACCCTGTATGCCAATGCGCAGGAAAAGCGCGTGGTCATGGTGATTGAAAAACCGCTCCCCGAAGCATCGCGCCCCGGCGACAACGACGACGCCTTCCTCGACGGCGCCGTCAGCGGTTTCGTCGAACGCCAGAGTGCCGGGCTGCCGGACTTTCGACAAACCGGCGAAGCACGCCTGAACCGCAACGGCCTTGGCGTGCGACAAATCGACAGCACGGCGACCCTGGGCGGCGGCAAAACCTTGAACAGCACCTTTATCGCAGGCTCCGGCGAGCGCATGGCGGTCATCCAGGTCATTTCCCGCAGCGACCAAGCCAGCAGTCATGCGGCGCTGGTCAAGCGAATCGTGGGGCAATCCTCGGTGCCGGTTGCGCAATCTGGCAACAAACAGGGTAAATAGCATGCAAGCGCCCCCCGCTTGCGAGGGGTAATCCATCAGAACAAATTATCTATTCCTGCGGACCGTTCCATCTCAGGTCGCAAAACCTCAAGCACCAGCCTTTCAGTTATTTGCTTGACAACGTTAAGGCCCTGCATGAATTCGCCTTCCGATATATCTTTTTCACACAGCAGGATCTTCTCATAGAGAAAATTAAAGCTACCTTCTTTATTCCCGGCCTTCTGGTTAGCCATCAGGATAAACATGCTCACCAGCGCATCCTTGACCACCTCGTCATTCATCAAGCCCGACAGTTCCTGCATTCGATCCTTGTTACCCTCAAGCAAAAAGACAAAGGGCGCAAGGAAAACCTGGTTCAGCCCAGACGCTTGCAACAGCTTGCGGGTCGCCAGGGTGTAAAGATAAAAATCAAGATGGGCAGTGAAGACAAACCAATACGCAGATTCGTTCATCTGGTATTTTCTGGAATAGCCATTCACCACTGACAAAAAGGCGTCCATGAAATCCGACGCAGGTTCGCCCTTGACGGCGAACACATTGATAAATGAGCATACCCTTGAAGCCTTGACTGCTGCTTGCGCTTCGGCCTTTGCTTTACTTCTTGCAAGATCTTCCGTGCGCTGCAGTTCCAGCTCCCGGGCTTCGGCCCGCGCCAAATCTTCTTTGTAATAGTTCAACTCATCATAGAAAAATGACGAATAGTATTTGAACGCCATGTAAAAGAAATCGGTGGTTTTTGCGAGCACATCGCCCTCCAGCCCCGAACACCCTACCAGGGCCGATGACAGCGCCTTCAAGTTATCATCATGCACAATGAACTCGCGAATATGCTCCTTGTCCTTGAAGTTATGCTCACCTATAAGCGCTACAATCTTCTCTTTATTTTGATTTGCCTTAACAAAAAGGAAAAAACCTACCACCTCATCTTTCAGCGAAATATTGCTGAGAATTCCTCTTCCGCCAACATGATTACGCACATCAATGAGGGATGCATCATTCCTTTTCAGCGAGGCATACACCACCCTGAAAACATCAAAAACCAATCCGAGGGGGATTTTCCTGAAGGTCAACGCGAGCGATGCGTTTATGACCACATCCGAACCGACGAATTCGATAGTTGAAATACTGCAAAGCGGCATATGCCCGCGCTCGCCCAGCAGGTTATACACCAGATAATTTTTTGTAAAAAGAACCCCCTCGCCCCACAACCCTAAAAAACTATCATCGAGAAAAACCAGACAGTCATCTTCCGCCATGATCTTCAGATCAACGCGGGTCAAGAAATTATTCAGCTTGAGCTTTTCAATTTTCCCGTCAACAAAAACTCTTTTCAATGAGCTGAACTCATCGAAATCGCCGACTCTTAACATAGACCTTTCGCCTTAACAAAAAACCGGCTGTCCCAGCAGCGCGTGAGAGGGGGTTCCCAGCGCTCCAACATAGCAGCAATCTGCCAGCACCATCAACGAAACAGCCCATCTTCAGAACCGAAGATGTCCAACGAACCCAGCTTCACCCAAAGAGCGTGCTCGAGCGCACGCCCCCCCCTACTGCGCAATAACCCGATACCGCGCCAAATTCAGCGCCACCAGCAGCGCCACCACCGCCATCAGCGCCCCGGTGAGGAACCCGCCGCTGTAACCGACCTGCGCGGTCAGCCCCAGCAACAGCGAGGACGACAGCATTTCGCCAAGGTCGCGGGTGCTTTGCACGCCGGTCATGTCGGTGCCGGCCTGGTCGCTTTGCCCGGCAAACGCCATCGAGGCGGTCATGATTGCCACCGAGGTCGCGCCGGTGGCAAACGAGCCCAGCCCCACCGCCAGCCAGATCAACTCGACCCGGGGCGCCACTAGCCCGCTTGCCTGCAGCAGCCAGACCAGCGCCGCCACCCCGGCCATGGCCACCGCCAGCATGAACGCCGGCCACAAGCCCAGCACACGGATCAGCCAGGCACCGCCGCCGCAACCGAGCACGATGGTCACCACGCCGCCGCTCATGCCCAGTTGGCCGATGGCCTGCAACGACCAGCCAGCATCGTTTAGGAACAGTTTCGACAGGCCGAAGCCAGACACCGCGGTCATCGCCGAGAGCAATGCCAGCACCACCAGCGACAGCGCCCCGGGCCGCTTGATGAAGCGCAACAGGCTGGCGTGGGCGACGTCGGGTTGTTTCTCTTTTGCCGGCGCCACGTGCAGCCAGGCTACGCAGCACAGGCTCGCCAAGGGCACCAGGGCCAACAGGCCGAAGGCCGTGGTTTGCCCGCAGTGGCCACTGAGCAGCAGCGCCCCGGCGCCGCCGACGAAGAAGCCGAACATGGTGCCGCCGACCTGGATGGCGTTGATCCGCGCGAGCATGTTGTCGCTGAAATACTCGGCGGCCATGCCGTCGGTGGCGATGTCCTGGGTGGCGCTGGCGAACGAAGCGAGGATCAGCAGGCCCACGGCCCAGCCGGCGGTATCGACACTCAGGCCGATGCTCGCCAGGGTCACCAGGCACAGCAGCACAAGGATCTGCATCGGTATGATCCAGCTGCGCCGCCGCCCCAGGCGCGGGCTCCAGTGGTTGTCGACCTGCGGCGCCCAGATGAATTTCACCACCCACGGCAGGCCCACCAATGGCAGGAAGGCCAGGGCATCGAGGGCCGCGCCGTCGTGGCGCAACAGGGTTGGCAAGGCGTCCATGGCGATGCCGAAGCAAATGCCCTGGGACAGGTACAACAGGGCGAAGGTCAGCACCATGCGCCAGTGTTTCAACAGATCCAGCATGCGAGTCTCCATTCAGATAGCGTTGGCGTCGGCAGCTCGTGCCGTACGCGAAAAGACAGTCAGGCGGCGCACCGCCCACAGGGCACTGGCACCGGCGAGCAACAGCACCAGGTCAATCGGCCATAGGCTCAGGTTGGCGTGCACCAGGCTGCCAGCCAGGTGCAAGGCGCCAGCACTCAGGAAGGCCAGGCCGGCCACGCTCAACAGCAGGCGTAGCGGTTGGCGCTGCGGCGGCATCAGCGCGGCCAGCAGCAGGCTGGCGATCCAGCAGCCCCAGAACCACGCCGTCAGTGAACCGCGCGGCAACAGCCCGAGGTTGGCCAGCGCCCCGGCGCACAGCAGCACGGCGCTGGCCGCCAGCAACCCGCCGCCACCGACCACCAGGCGCAGCAGCACTTGCCAGCCTGCCCCGCCCTTCAGCCGTCGGCGCTCCAGCCACAGGTACAGGCCGCTGAGCACCAGCACTACGGCGCCCAGGGCCATGCTGAAATGCACGACGCGCAACAGCGGCCCGGCGTGGGGTAGCCAGCGATAATCGGCAAAGTGCAGCGGCTGCACCGCGATAAACGCCTGCAGCCAGAAGCCTCGGCCACTGGCACTGCTGGTGGCCAGCGGCTTACCGTCATCGCCGCGGTAGGCATGGCGCTCGAACACTGCGGTGCTGGGCAGGCCGGACTCGATGCCGGCCACTTCCAGCCAGGCCCCGGGCTCACCCCAGTGATGCAGGGTGACGCTCTGGGCGGTGAAGCCCGGGTGCGCCGCCGCGTCGTTGCTCAGCAGTTGATCGAGATCGAAGGGCTGGGCCGGCGCCGCTTGCGGATCGACCTGCGGTGGTGCGCCCAGCAGCTGCATGAACGCCTGTTGCGGGGCCCCGGGAAACGCCTGCCCGGCCAGGGTCAGGGTACCCAGGGCGCCAAGGCCGGACATCGCCCCGGTAACCCCGAACAACAGCAGCCACGGCCCGGCCCAGCGGCCGATCAGGCTGTGCAGGTCGTGGGCCAGCAGCCGCGGGCCACGGTCACGGCGCAAGCGCGTAAGGTCCTGCAAGCGGCCGCTGTGCAGCGCGCTGCCGGCCCAGATCATCAGCAACAGCACCACCCCCAGCAGGCTGATCAGCACCCGCCCGGGGAAACCGGCAAACAGGCTCTTGTGCAGGTTGAAGAGGATATCGGCGGCGTTCTCCGTTTCCAGCGCCCGGCCAGTGGCCGGGTCCAGGGCCAGGTTGCACGGCTTGGCAGGCGCGCACAGCTCGACCACCGCGCGCTCGCCGTCGGGCAGACGAATCTGCAACGCCTCGGGCGCCAGGCCGTGGCGGCTGGCCACCGGCAGCCATTGCGCCAAGGGCAACAGCGGCCCTGGCGCCAAGGCTGCCGGGCCGCGAAACCAGCTGCGCAGGTCCTCATGGGCCATGCTCCAGGCGCCGCTGAGCAGAATCACCAACAGCAGCACGCCGAACACCCCGCCGGCACCGGCATGCACGCGCTGCACCAGCGCCCGCGGTGCGCCCATCATGACCCGGCTCCTGCCCATGCCAGGCAAGGGCTGAACAGCAGCAACCAGGCGCTGGAGCGGTAGACCACGCGCTTACAGTCCGGCGCCAGCAGCGCCCACAACAGCACCGTGACGAGAAACCCCAGGCCGATAAAGATCGCCGCATAAAGCCGCTCAAGCCCGTCGCCCAAGGGGTAGTGGCGGGCCAGCAGCACCGCCAGTTGCAGGCTGCTGAGCACGCTACCAGCTAGCGCCAGGCTGATGCGCAGCGGCCATGGCCCAAGGCCCGGGGCTGCCATCAGAACGTGCCTCGCAAGGTCATGTTGAGGCTGCGCGGCTCCCCGTAGCGGTTGTTCCAGTTGGGGTTGGAAAGGCTCTGGTAATACTTGCGGTCGGCCAGGTTGTTGCCGTTGAGCGAGGCCGTCCAGTGCTCGTCAATGCGATAGGCAACCCGTGCATTGAGCAACGCATAACCGCCTTGCTGCATCGATACGGCGCCCGACTGCGCCGAGAAATCACTCTGCGCCTGCACCCCGGCACCGACGCTCCAGCGCCGCTCCTGCCAAGGCAGCTCGTACTGGCTCCACAACCGCAGCATGTGCCGCGGGGTGAACTCGGCATAGCGCTCGCCGGAGTTGCTGCGGGTGTCCTTGAGGTATTCGGTGGTGGTGTAGGTGTAGCCGGCGAACAGGCTCAAGTCCGGGGTGATATAGCCGGTGCTTTCCAGCTCGAAGCCCTGGCTACGCACCTTGCCGCCGCTGATGTAGTAGGTGTTGGGGCCGGCGCCGGGATGTTCCGGGTCGACCTGCGGATTGTTCTCAAGGTCGATGCGGAACGCCGCCAGCGACACGTTCAGGCGGCCCTCCAGCAACTCGCCCTTGACCCCGGTCTCGTAGGTCTTGCCTTCCACCGGCTTGAGCAGGTCGCCGCTCCAGGTCTGCCCGGTCTGCGGCTGGAACACCTCGGCGTAACTGGCGTACCACGACCAGTCCTGGGCGAAGTCCCAGATCAGCCCGCCGTACGGGGTGATCTCACGCCCGGGCTTGAAGTGATCGCTCGGTGCATCCTGGTCCCACCAGCTGGCCCGGGCACCGACCACCAGGGTCAGCGGATCGAGCAGCTTGAAGCGGGTCAGCGCGTAGACACCCTTGGAGGTGGTGGTGGTCGAACCCGGCGATGTGTAGGCGCCGATACCCGGCTTGGGCACGCTGTGCGGGTCCCAGCGATAGACGTTGACCGGCACGTTCAACGGCGTGGTGAAGTCCGCCGTGCGCTGCTCGGTTTCACCCTGGCTGTAGTTGCTGCCCAGCAGCAGTTCATGGCTGCGGCCGAACAGCGAGAACGGCCCGTTGACCGAGGCATCGACGCTCTTCTGGGTGCTTTCGAACTTGTACGCCGCGCCCATCAGACGGCCGCCGTCACCGGTGACGGGGTCAATCGCACCGTAGGCGCCGGCATAACGCAGGCTCGAGTCAGCGTCCTGGTATTCGGCGGCGACCTTGGCTTTCCAGCCGTAGTCCAGTTGCTGCTCGAGCGAGCCGAACACCCGCCGCGTGGTCCACTTGAAGCGGTCCCAGTCGACATCCAGGTAAGTGGAGCGCGGCAGGTTCAGGCTCGAGCCGTCCTTGGCCATCGGCACACCAGCCATGTTGGTCACCGAGTCGATGGTCTGGTACTGCGCGCCCAGGGTCAGCAGGGTATCCGGGCTCAGGTCGAACTCGCTGATGCCGTACAGCAGCTGAGTGTCTTGCTTGCCGATGTCGTAGAAATAGTCGCGGTCCTCGTAGGCGGCGACCATGCGCCCGCGCACATTGCCAGACTCGGTCAACGGCCCGCCGACATCGACCTCGCCGCGGTAACGGTCCCAACTGCCACCGCTCAAGGTGGTGCTGGCGGCAAACTCTTTTTGCGGGCGTTTGCGCACCAGGTTGACCGTCGCCGCCGGGTTGCCACTGCCGTGCAGCAAGCCATTGGAGCCCCGCAGGATCTCGACCCGTTCGTACACCGCCATGTCCTGCGGTGAGCTGGCGGTGTCGCCGAGCAAGGCCGGCACGCCGTCGAGCTCGAACGAGTTGACCTTGAAGCCACGTACGTAATAAGCGGTGGTCAGCAGCTGGAACGGCTGCACGGTGACGCCAGTGGCTTGCTGCATCACCTCATCGAGACTGAACAGGTTCTGCTGCTCGATGCGTTCATGGTCGATCACACTCACCGACTGCGGCGTCTCGCGCAGCTTGAGCGGCATCTTGCCGATGGTGGTGACACCGGGTGCGGTCACGCTGCTGGCGCTGTCCTTGCCGGTGATCTCGATGTTGCCCAGTTGCAGCGTGCCGTTGCCGTTCTCTGCAGCAATCGCCAGCGCCAGCGGATTCAGGCCCAGTACCAGGACCATAGCCAAGTGCGCCCGGCTGCGTTGCCCACTCCGTCCTGCCTTTTTGACTCCCTGATGTAACATTGCCCCGCCCCAATTTCGATAATAATTCTCATTAGTATCCTTCAAACGAGTGGGCGAACTTTTCGATTTAGGGACTTTTTCAATTGATGCCCGGCACCGGTGCATTCAATCGACGACACCGTGCTGCTCGACGAACTGCGCATACCACGGGTGGGTGGCCAGCAGTTGCTCATGACTGCCGCTGCCGCTCAGGCGCCCGGCCTCCAGCACCAGGATCTGATCGGCGTCGCGCACCAGCGCCGGGTTGTGCGACACCAACACCAGCGTGCGCCGGCCGCGCAATGCCCGCAGGCTGCGATTGACCCGCGCCTCGCTGCGCGCATCGAGGCTGGCAGTGGGCTCGTCGAGCAACAGGATCGGCGCCGGCGACAGCAGCGCCCGCGCCAGCCCTACGCGCTGGCGCTGGCCACCGGAGAGCAAGGCACCGCCCGGGCCGACCTCGCTGTGCCAGCCCTCGGCCAGGCTGGCGATCACCTCATCCAGCGCCGCTGCTTCAGCGGCCTGCTGCAATTGCCCAGGCGTTGCCTGTGGCCGCGCCATGCTGACATTCCACAGCAGGCTGCCGGCGAACAGGCCGCTGTCCTGGAACACCTGGGTCAAGTGCGCGGCAAGGGTTTGCTCGCTCAACTGGCGGATGTCCACCTGGCCCAGACGCACTTCGCCGGCCTGGGCATCCATGCCCCGCCCCAGCAACGCCAGCAGCGTACTTTTACCGGCGCCCGACGGCCCGACAATGGCCGTGAAGGTACCAGACGCGCAGTACAGGTCGAGGTCCTTGAGCAGGTGCTCGCCATGTTCGCCGTAGCTGCTCAGGCCCTGGCCCTGCAGGCTGGCGTCCAGGGGTTGCAAGCCGGGTTGCGGGCTGTGCAGGATCGGTTGCGCCAATACCCCCAGCACCTGTGCCAAGGCCTGCCAGGCCATGCGCAGGGCCTGGTCCAGTTGCGCCAGTTGTGACAGCGGCTCGACAAAGCGCACCAGCAATACCAGCACCGCCACCAGCAGCGCCCCGGGCAAATGCCCGGCGGCGACCGCCAGCACGCCGCCGACCAGCAGCGCCGAAAACACCAGTTGCACTGCGCTGGCAAAGCCCAGGCTGGCGGGCAATGCCTGGCGGTTGAGCGAACGGGTCGCCTGATGTTGCTGCTGCAGGGCCTCGCGCAGGGCCACCTGGCCCTGGCTGGCAACGGCGCTGCTACGCATCAGCGCCTGTTGTTCGGCGAAAGTTTGCAGCAGTTGCCCGGCATGCCGATCAACCGCCTGGCGCTGTTGCTCAAGGTCCAGGCTGCGCCGCCCGGCCCAGCGCAGCAGGCCGAACAACGGCAGGTAGGCCACGGCCAGCGCCAGCGCCACGGATGGCGCCAGGGCGAACAACCCAAGGACCACCACCGTTGGCGTCACCAACGCGGTAATCAACGGCGCCAACAGGTGCGCCGGGATACTCATGCTGCTGAACACCGGCCCGCGCACCAGGTCGTCGAGATGGCGCTGGCGGCCCCGCGCCAGCCGGGGCAAATGCTCCAGCAAGCGCGACACCAGCCCCGCTGCCAGCCCTGCCCCGGCGAGGTAACCACGCCGCTGGGCGATATAGCTGACCAGGGCCTGCAGCAGCGTCAGGCCCAGCAGCAGCGCCACCGGCTGCAGCACATCGGCGCCTGCGCGGTCGAACCAGGCCAGCACCAGCGGCACCAGTGCCAGCCCCGCCAGACCATCAAGCACCGCAGCTAGCACCATCCATATCAGCGCCGCGCGCAGGGCTAGCCAGGTGCGCTGCGGCAACTGGCGCAAGGACGAAAAAACACTCATGACACAGGCTCCATTTGCTCGGCATCGGACATTTGTTCACGCCACAACTGACGGTAAAGGCCGTCCATGGCCAGCAACTGCTGATGACTGCCACGCTGAACAATCCGGCCCTGGTTCAACACCAGGATCTGCTCGGCATGGCAGATGCTCTGCAAGCGGTGGGCAACGATCAACCGCGTATGCCCGGCCGCCCCCTCGTGCAGGGCCATGCGCAAGGCCCGCTCGGTGTGCGGATCGGTGGCCGAGGTCGGCTCGTCGAGGAGCATGATCGGCGCACTCGAAAGCAGCGCCCGGGCGATGGCCAGGCGTTGCAGCTCGCCGCCCGACAACTGCACATCGTCACCGGCTATGCTCGCGTAGCCCTTGGCCAGCGCCATGATCCGGCTGTCGAGGCAGGCCGCCCGTGCAGCCTCGCGAATCTGCTCGAGGCTGGCGTCGGGCTGGTACAGGGCGATGTTCTGCGCCAGCGACAGGCGCAGCACTCCGGCGTGCTGGAACACCAGCGCCAGATGCCGTTGCAGTTGCGCGCTGGCGATCTGCCGAACATCCACCCCGCCGACCAGCACCTGGCCGCTGTCGACGTCCATGAACCGCGCAATCAAACCGGCCAGGGTACTTTTGCCCGCCCCCGACGGCCCCACAAGGGCCGTGGTGGTGCCTGGCTCCAGGCGCAGGTTGATCGCTGACAATACCGACACCTCGCCATGGGCGAAGGACACCTCGCGCATTTCCACGCTGGCGTCCCTGGGCGCTTGCGGCGCGTCGGGCTCGGCCAGCGGTGGCGTGCTCAACACTGCCTGCAAGCGCTGCGCACTGACCCGCGCGCTATTGAGGGCATCGAGGCCGTGCCCCATGGCCAGCACTGGCGCGGCCATGGCCCGGACCAGCAACACAAAGGCGCACAACTGCGCCGCGCCGACCTCGCTGAGCCCCGGCAGCAACGCGCCAAGCACCACCCAGGCCAGCAGCCAGGGCGCACTGAGCAGCACCTGGACCAACGCCGCCAGTTGACCGGCGCGGCTCACCCAGTGGCTGAAACGCTGATCAAAACGCCGTACCGCCTGCTGCAGGCTGCGCTGCACGCCGGCCCCCGGGAACTGGCGCACCAGGCGCAAGTTGGCGGCGAACTGGCTGTAGTCGCTGAACAACTGCTGCACCGCCGCATTGCGCTGCTCGACATCTTCACGGTAGTGCGCCGAGCCCAGCCGCCAGTACCCCAGCACCCCCAGTGCCAATGGCAGCAGGCACCACAGCGCCAGGGCGCTGTCGCTCCACAGCAGGTAGCCGAAGGTGGCCAGGGGGATCAGCAGCAGGTTGACCAGATCGGTCGGCGCATGGCCGACCAACTGGTGCAATGCACGTACGTCCTGCTCGGCATAGCGGGTCACGCCCTCGGGCCCGAGCCGGGCGAACCAGCCCAGCGGCAAGCGTTGCAGGTGCTCGGCCAGGCGCACGCGCAAACGCTCGCACAGGTCGGCATCGACACCGTGGGTGAGGTGCAGGGCCAGGGTCTGGCCACACAGCCACAGGGCCGAGCCGAGCACCGCCAGCAGCACCCAGTTCATCACCCCGGGCGCCAGCGGCGGCGCCTGTTGCAGGCTGTCGGCCAGGTGCGCCAGGGCAATCAGCGGCAACAGCGAGCTGACCCCGGATATGGCCTGCACCACCACCGCCAGGCACAAACGCACCCGGAACGGGCGCAGCAGTGCCTGCAGTTCAGGCCCGAGCAGGTTCATTGGCACCCCTCCAGTGCCTGCGCCAGGGTGGCTGCCGGCAAGGCCTGTGCGGGCGTTTGCGGAAAACCGATGGCGGCTGTCACCTGCTGCCACAGCGCGACCACTTCCAGGCTGCGCTGTTGCCGGCGCACCAGCCCTGCACCGTCGAGCAACGGCTCCAAGGCCCTGGCCGCAGCCTGTGGCCAGAGCTGCCGATAGACCTGGCCCCAGTCCGTGGCGGCGTCCATCAGCACTTCGGCACATGGCAAGGCGCCGCCGCTCAGCACAAACAAGCCGTCCTCGTCCTCGCGCGGCGCGCGCACCGCTGGCATCCACAGCAGCGGCCCGTGCGGTGAGGCCAGCAGCAAGGTGCCGCTGTCGGTGGCCAGGCTGATGCGCTGGAGCATCTGCATGCGCCCGTCATCGGCCGCCGCCAGTTCATTGAGCACCCGTAACGACACCGGCACCTCGGCCATCACCAGGCTGACATCGCGCCACGGCGACAGCGCCGGTGCCAGGTTGTCCAGCGACCACGGCCCCACCGACTCCAACAACGCCGCCAGGATGTCGAGGGTGGCGTAGCTGACCTGCACCGCACAACTGGCCTCGATATGGCGGATGCCCTGCTGACGATGCAACTGCCGGCCCAGCTCGATGAAGCGCGCCACCCACGGCAACTGCGGGTAAAAACTGTTGAGCAGGCAACGGCGCTGCAAGCGTGCCGCGCAGCGCAACAGCTCGTGCAGTTCCTGTGGCAACAGCGGGTGTTCGATCAACACATCGATACCGCGCGCCATCAACGCTTGCGCCAGAGCCGGGCCCTGCTCGCCGCGCGCCGCGCCGCCCACCGCCACGCAGGCCAGGCGGGTGTCGTCGGGCAGCTGTTCGAGGGCCGCGAAACACGGTACACGAAGATGCCGGGCCAGGGCCTGTGAACGGCGACTGCCCTGGCCCAGCACGCCGACCAGTTGCAGGTGCTCGGCAGCGGCGACACCGGCGGCGTAGAACTGGCCGAATCGGGAACCCACTACCAGGGTTTTGACGGGAGTGTTCATGGGCGCTGTTCCTCCAGCAAGTAACGACTGAGCCCGGCGTTCAGGCAATCGAAGTGATTGCCGCGCAGGGTCTGCACACTGAGCGGCGCCAGCGACGCGGCCTGCCACCAGGCCTGCAGGCTGGCCTGGTGATTGGCGATCAAGGGGTTGCCGACACTGGGCACGAACAGGCGCACGGCACCGATGTACGGCGCACTGTCGCTGTAGTGGCTGGCCCGTACCGAATGGGCAAACACCCGGTACAGCTGTTCATCGGCGATGCCGCTGGCGGCGCTCAGCACCCGGGCCTTGAGCTGGGCAACGTCGAAGGCCGGCAAGGCTGCGCTCAAGCTGCCCGCCGGCAGGTGTTGCACGGATGCCTGCAGCAGCGGCGCCAGGGCCGCCTGCAACTGCTCGGCCGACGGCAAGCCGAGCGCCTGCGGGTCCAGGCCGAGGGTGGCGGCAAAGCTGTAGAGGATCAGCAGCTCGTCATCCAGCCGGTACGGGATGCGGTAGCTGGAGACTATATCCACCCGGCGCACCTCGGCGCCCAGTTGCAGCAGCGCCTTGGCCAGTTCCAGGGTCACCAGCCCGCCGGAGCAGTAGCCCAGCAGATCGAAGCTGCGCCGGCCGCTGTCCCACAGAGCCTGGGCATAACGCTTGCCGAGGGTGGCATTGACATGCTGCGGCGCCAGGCGCAGATAGGCCTCGCTGTCGTGTACCGCCAGCCCCAGCAGCGGGCCGCTGCCGGCAAGCTCGGCAATCAGCCGGCGATACGGCAACAGCGTGCCGAGGCCTTCATGCACCAGCACCCGGGCAATGCCCTCGCCTGCGGCCAGCTCGCTCAAGGCGTCGCCCCCTACGCGCCCGGCCAGCGGCGCCCGGGTGGCTTGCAAAACAGGCGTTGCCGGCTGTTCAGCGGCCGGCGCCTCAGCCCCTGACTCACTACGCAAACGCTGGGCCAGGCCGGCCGGGGTCGGCTGGCTCAGGGCCCAGCGCAACAGGCGATCGAAGGGGTGTGCACGGGCCAGCGCTTCCTGCTCGCGCAGGCCGGCGATCAACTGGGCGATCAGCAGCGAGTCGCCACCGGCGGCGAAGAAGTCCTGATCGGCCGACAGCTCGTTGCAGTCGAGCACCCGCTGCCAGTGCCCGACCAGGCGCTGGACCAACTCATCGCTGACCTCGCTGCGCGCCTGGCGCACCGGCTCCAGCTGGCGCTGCTGGGCCTGATGGCTCAGGGCGCGGCGGTCGATCTTGCCGTTGGCGGTCACCGGCAGCGCGTCCAGCACCCGCACCTGGGCCGGCACCATGTAGCGCGGCACGCGCTCGGCGATAAACGCCAGCAGGTCGTTGCTGGCGAGCACGGGGCGGTCGGTTTTCATCCGTGCCACCAGCAGGTCATAGCCCAGCAACGACAATACGCTGTCCGCTGACCCCAGGGCCTGGGCATGGTCGCCGGCCTGCGCGTTGAGCCAGTCCAGCCACTGCTGGCGGTGCACGAACAATTGCCCGGTGCTCGCCCGCAGGTCTAGCGGCGTTTCCATCATCAGGCTCTGGCTGATGCTGATTTCCCGGTGTTCGCGGGTCAGCTCCTGGATCACCAGCCAGGCATCGGCCTGCAACAGCTGACGCAGCTCGGCCAGCAAGCGCGGGGTGTCGAGGGCATTGTTCAAGGCCCCGGAACTGAGCAGCAGGTCCACCGAGCCTGGCTGCAGGCCTTGCTCGCAGGCGGGTTTGTTCATGTCGAAATGCATGAAGCGCACCCACGGGTACTCGGCAAAGCGCTCCCGAGCAGCATTGAGGAAGTAGCTGGAGACATCCGAGAACAGGTAGTCGATCTGCACCCCGGCTGCCGCCAAAGGCGCCAGCGCGGCAATGACCGAGGCACTGGCGGCAGCGGTGCCGGCGCCGACTTCAAGAATGCGCCAGTTGCGCTGGCCTTCACGGGCAACAATCGCCCTGACCGCCTCGGCCATGGCCTGGTGCAGCACCTGGGCATGCAGGCCACGGCTGTACATGGCCTCGGCAATATGCGCCGAGCCCTCGGGGAACATCAGGCTGGCCGGGCTCAGCCGGCCATCCAGTTGCTCGGCCAGGCGCATGGCGCTGCCACGCAGGTAGTCGACCAGTTCCACCGGCCACAACGGCGCCGGGGCCAATTGGGCGAAACGCGCCCAGGCCTGGGCCTGATCGAACGCGCCGGGGTCTACCAGGCAGCGCCAGCCTGCACCCGCACGTTGCAGATAGCCGCTGTCGGTCAACAGCATCAGCCAATGCTGCAGCAGCCGCTGCTGACCGGTTTCAAGCTTGAGCGCCTGGCACAGCGGGGCAAAAGCCACCTCCTCGCCCGCTGCGAGCAGGCCGCTGCTGGCCAGCCAGTGCAGCAGCGAGGCATCGGCCGCCCGGTCCAGCGCCGCCAGGGCGGCCTGAATCTCTTCACGCGGGCCGAAATCGGCCTGTTCCAGGGTGTCGCGCGCCTTGGCCATAACCTCGGCCAGTTCCTCGCCAACCCGTTGTGGATCGTTAGCCGAAGTTTGTGCAGTGACAAAGCTGCACAACGAACGCTCGTGACGCTCGCCCACCAGTACCGTGGTGCTGGCGGCGATCTGTGGATGAGCGAGCCAGGCAGCGTCGATCTCCGCAAGCTCGATGCGATGGCCGCGGATTTTCACCTGATCGTCCTGGCGCCCGAGGAACTCGATCAGGCCGTCCTCGTCCAGGTAGCGGCCGAGGTCGCCGGTGCGGTACAAGCGCCGGCCGCTGGCATGGGTGATGAAGCGCTCGGCGCTGCGTTGCGGGTCTTCGGCGTAGCCCAATGCCAGGCCCAGGCCGCCGATATGAATCTCGCCGCGAACCCCCGGCGGGCATTGCCTGCCGAGGCTGTCGAGCACTTCCAGGGTCTGGCCGTTGAGGGCGAGGCCGTAGGGGATGCTCGGCAAGGCCGTGTCGGCGGGGCGAATGGGGTGCTCCACCGACCAGATCGCCGCCTCGGTCGCACCGCCGAGGCTGAACAGCTGGCTGTCGGGCCAGCGCTGCCACCAGCGAGTTGGCAAAGTGGTGGGAATCCAGTCGCCAGACCACATCACGCAACGCGGCCCGGGAATGGCTGCCGGTTCGCTTTCCAGGTAATCGATCAGCATCTGCCCCTGGGCCGGCACCGAGTTCCACAGGGTCACACCGTACTCGGCCATCAGTTGCGCCCAGTGCGAAGGATCGGCGCCACGCTCGGGGTCTGGCAGTACCACCTGCGCGCCCACAGCCGTTGCGCCGAAAAAGTCGTACACCGACAGGTCGAAACTCAGCTCCGCCAGCCCCAGCACCCGGTCCCGGGCATTGACGCCGTAGCGCTGGTTGATGTCGTCGAGGGTGTTGACCACCGCGCCATGGCTGAGCATCACGCCCTTGGGCGTGCCGGTGGAGCCGGAGGTGTAGATGATGTAGGCCAGGTCGCCAGCCTGCACCGCCAGCGGTTCGCGCGGCGGCCAGTGGCTGGCGGCCGTGAGGCTGTCGATGGCAATGCGCGGCAGCGCAAGGCCTGCAGGCAAGGCTTCGGTTTCCAGGCAGATGAGCGCAGCAATTCCGGCATCGCGCAAAATGGCTTCGCGGCGCAGAGCCGGTTGGCGGATGTCGATGGGCACATAGGCTGCGCCCATCTGGTTGATGCCGAGCACGGCCATCAGTTGCCAGGCGCTCTTGGGCAGCATCACCGCCACCCGCGCCCCGGGGGCAACATCAAGGGCCTCCAGCGCCGCGCGCACGGCGTCGGCGTGCTGGGCGACCTGGCGATAGCTGTAAACGCCGTCGCGATCGCTGATCACCGGCGCATCCGGGCTGCGCAACGCCTGACCGGCAAAGCCGCTGGCGATGTTGCGGTCCTCGGCTTTCACCGCCGACAGATGCGCGACCCGCTGCTGCGCCAGGACGATATCGCCGCGCTGCTGCCAAAGCTGTGCATCCGCAGACAGGCGCTGCAGCAACGCGACATAGGCCTCGAACATCTGCGCCGCCATGCCGTCTGGCAGGACGCCGACGCGTACGTCCCAGCCAATCTGCAAACCGCCGTACTGGTCGCTGACCTGGCAATCGATCCACACCTGGGGGGTCTGGCTGATCATGTAGCTCGGCGGCTGCAACAAGCGCCCGCTATCCCCCAGCAGGCGCTCGACGCTGCCGATGCCGCTGGTGAACACCACCGGCATCAGGTCGGCGCCACGGCCCTGGACCCGTGCCAGTTCGCGCAACACCTCGACCCCGGTAAAGCGGCTGTGGTCGAGGTCGTCGAACAGCTGCGCGCCGATGCGCCGTGCCCGCTGGACGAAGTTGGCGCCACTGGCGCCATTGACCTGCAACAGGCTCAAAGCGGTGAAGTCGCCCAGCACCTGGCCCAGTTGCGGGTGCAGGTCCGGGCGGTTGAGGACGGTGAGGTTGAGGCAAAAGTCAGCGCTCTGGCTCCAGCGCCCGATGACCTCGGCGAACGCCGCCAGGGTCACCCCCGCCGCACTCAAACCCTGGGCGCTGGCCAGGGCGCAGAGCGCATTCCACTGGGCCACGCTCAAGCTGGCATGGTGGTGCTGGAAGCGCCGCGAGGTGATCCCGGCGTCATCGCTCAAGGGCAGGTCCGGACGCCCCGGCAGGCTCTCCAGGCGCGCCAGCCACCAGGCCTTGTCGCTCTGCCAGGCAGCGCTTTCACGGCTCTGTTGTTCATGCTGCAGGTAGTCGCGAAAGGTCGCCTCCAGCACCGGCCAGTGCCGGTTTGGCTCCAGGTAGCGCTGGCTCAGTTCTACCAGCAGCAGTTGCAAGCTGGCGTAGTCAATCAGGGTGAAATCCACCGAGCAATGCAGAACCGCGCGATCGGCGCCCAGGCTCAGTTCCGGCAGCAGGACCGGCCACTGGTCGAGGGCATGGCAGGCGTGATCGAGGCGCTCGCGCACCTGCTGCAGGTGCGCATCGAAGGCTTGCGCCGAAGCCTGGCGCAGGTCATGCAACGGCAGGCATTGCCAAGGCACCTGGGCCTGCACGCACTGACGGCTGTTGTCTTGCACCACCGCGCGCAGCATCGGGTGGCGCTGCACCAGGGCGTTCCAGGCCTGGTTCAGTTGCTCGCTGTCGACAGTAGCCGGCCAGGGGTATTCAACATACAAGTGGCAGGCATTGCCGCCATAGTCGAAGGCCGGATTGCGCCCCAGCACGTAGGCGCCCTGTACCGCGCTCAGGGCAAAAGGTTGCAGCGCCTGATCGGGTTGCGAGCGCCATTGCGAACGTGGCAACAGATGGTCCATCAACGCCTCGCGCTGGGCGCGGATACGTTCGGCCAGGGCCGGGTCCAGCGCCCCTTGCGGCGCACGAAAATGCAACTGGCCTTCAGTAGCCCAGAGTTCGATCTGGCGCTCACGGCAGATGTGCAACAGGTCATTCAGGCTCATAGCACGCCCTCCTCTACTGCGGCACTGCTGGCCAGCAGCGCGGCCATGCCGGCCAAGGTTGGCTGCAGGTAGAAGTCACTCATGCGCAGGCTCACGCCCAGTTGCTCGCGCACGCTGGCCAGCAGCCGGGTCGCCAGCAGGCTGTCGCCGCCGAGGCTGAAAAAACTGCCCTGGGCGCTGCGCACCGGGCGTCCCAGCACCGCCTCCCAGCACCCGGCCAGGGGTTGTAGCGCAGGATTGAGCTCGCCCTCCTCTCTGCTGGCCGGCTGTTTGCGCTGCAGCGCTTGCATCATGCAGGCTTGCAGGCGCTTGCGGTCGATCTTGCCGTTGGCGTTGAGCTCCAGGCGCGGCAGGCACCAGAGGTGTTCGGGGCGCATCGCTTGCGGCAGGCGTTGTTGCAGCCAGTGCTGCAGACTGTCGGCGCTCAGGGCATCGGCCGTGGCGGTGGCGCTGAGCAACAGCATCGCCGGGTTCTGCCACAGGCTGTGCAGCTCGGCAAAGCCACTGCGGCCAAGCAGCTGGGCGATCTGCGCAGGGTCAGGCAGCACTGGCCTGCGGCTGTCGAGCAGTGCTGCGCTGACCAGCCTCAGCGGCGAGTCACGCAACAGCTCGGCGAGCAGCAGGCGCCCGCCCGGTTTGAGCAGCGCCTGGGCCAGGTTCAGGCAGTCAGCCGGCTGCGCATAGCTGTGCAAGGCGGCGAAGCTGATCACCAGGTCGTACTGCGCGCACTGCTCGACGGGCAGCAGGCCATCCACCAGCAGTTGGCTGGCAACGCCCGGGCGCTTGCCGGCAGAGGCGGCCAAGAGGCCGGGGCTGGTCTCGAACAAGGTCAATTGCAAGTCAGAGTGGCTCAGGTGATCGAGCCATTGTTCGAGCAACTGGCCACCGCGCACGTCCAGCACCGCGACCCTCAACGGCCCGGCCTGGGCGCGGCACTGCTGCTGCAGCGCCTGGCTCATGGCATCGAGCAACTGGCGCCCGGCCGGCAGGTTAAGGGCCATGGCCTGGGGCGCCAGCAGCGGATCGAACAGCACCTGGGCCGCGCCACCCTCGACCGCCAACAGCGACTGCAGCGAAGCGACCATGGCCTGCAGGTCGGCCTCGCGCCAGCCCAGTTGCGCCAGGGCATCACCGAGGCTCATGGCTTGGGTGGGTTGTTCGCCCAACCACTGGCGCCAGGTGTCCAGCAGCGCCGGCGCCGGCAACGCTTGGCCATTGAGCAGGCGTTGCAGCAGCTCGGCGCTAACCCGTGCTTCAGCTTGCAGGGTGTCGTCCAGCATTGAGCCGCCTTGCAGGGCATCCGTGGCCACAGTCACCGGCGCCGGGCTGCTCACCAGCACCGCGCCAAGGCTGGCGACAGTGCCTGGCAGCACCGCCGCGCAGGCGTTGTCGATCAAAGGATGGGCACTCAGCGCCGCCTCGATCTCGCCCAGTTCGATGCGTTGCCCACGCACCTTGACCTGCTGGTCGATACGGCCGAGAAACTCAATGGTGCCGTCGCCCCAGAAACGCCCGCGATCGCCGGTGTGGTACCAACGCCCGCGCTCGTCGCTGCGAAAACGCTGGGCAGTCAATTGCGGGTCGTTGCGATAACCACGGGCAAGGCTGGCGCCGCCGATCAGCAATTGCCCGACCACCTGCTCGGGCACATCGCGGCCGCTGTCGTCGACCACCCGATAGGCCTGGCCGGCCAGAGGTTTGCCATAGGGGATCGAGGTCCAATGACCCGGCACCTCGTCGATGCTGTGCAGGTTCGACCAGATCCCGGCCTCGGTGGCCCCGCCCAGGCCATACACCCGGCACTGCGCCGTGGCATGCCGGCGCAGGCGCGCGGCAAGGTCCAGGGCGATCCAGTCGCCGGACAGCAACACCGCCCGCAGGCTCTGGTAGTGGCAGTCGCTGGCGGCAATGCCCAGGGCTATTTCCAGCAACGCCGGCGCCGAGTTCCACAGGCTCACCCGGTGCTCGGCAATCAACTGCGCCCAGCGCGCCGCATCGCGGGTTTCTTCGGGCTCCAGCAACACCAGGCGCGCGCCCTGCCCCAGCACCCCGAACAGGTCGAACACCGACAGGTCGAAATCCAGCGCCGACACTGCCAGCAGGCAGTCGTCGCGGTCGATGCCAAGTTCGGCCTGCAGCGCGTCGATGGTATTGATCGCCGCGCCATGGCTGACCTCGACACCCTTGGGCACACCGGTGGAGCCGGAGGTGTAGATCACATAGGCACTGGCCTGCGCCGCCACCGCCCGCGGCGCTGCCAATGCTGCGCACTGTTCCAGCTGCGCCAGGTTGAGCCAGCGCAATGACGGGCTATGCGCCGTGGGCGTTGGTGCTTGCTCCGCAATCACCAGGCTGATGCCCGCCGCCGATTCGATCAGGCTACGGCGCGCCGGCGGTTGCGCAGTGTCGACCGGTACATAGCAGCCACCTGCCGCGAGCACGCCGAACACCGCGACGATCTGCCCAAGCCCGCGCGGCAGGCAGACTTCCACCGCCTCGCCCTGGCGCATGCCGGCCTCCAGCAAGCCGGCAGCCACCCGCAGCGCGCGCGTGGCCAGTTCGCCGTAGCTGCAACGCTGGGCGCCACAGATCAGCGCCAGGTCATCCGGGCGCTGGCTGGCGTGGCGGAAAAAGTCGTCCAGCAGGCCGCGCCCCGGGGCCAGCGCCGGTACGCTGTTCTGGCGCTCGCGCCGGGCCTGTTGCGCCAGCGGCAGGAGCACCGGTTGCGGCAGGCTCCAGTCACTGTCGGCAAGGCGCTGCAGCAATTCGATGTAGGCCTGGAACATCGCCGCCAGCACACCCTCGGCGAACAGTTCGCTGATGCTGTCCCAGGCCAGCAACAGGCCGTCGTCAACCCGGTACAGCTGGTGGTCGAGCCATACCTGCGGGGTTTGCGAAAGCATGTCGTCGAGGTCGCCAAACACCTGGCGAAAGCTTGCCGGAACAAACCCCGTCTCGTTGAGGTTGCTGGAAAACACCACCGGCGCTGAGCGCGGGTGGCCCTGGCGACGGCCTTCGCGCAACACTTCCAGGGCCGCAAAGGCCGAACGGTCGATGGCGCCGTGCAGGCTGCGCTGAAACTCGCGCACCGCCTCGGCGAAGGGCAACTGCGGCGCGTCCTGGCATTCCACCAGCAGCAAGGTGGTGAAGTCGGCGATCGCCCGGTCGATGTCCGGATGGTCATCATGGCGGTCGAACAACGGCACGTTGAGCAAGAACTTCGACTGCCCGCTCCAGCGCGCCAGCACTGCGTTGAAAGCAGTGGCGAACACACAGGACAAGGTCAGGCCATGGTCGCTGGCCTGGCGCTGCAAACGCTCGGCTTCAGCGGCGCTTAAGACAAACGCCTGGCGACTGAAACGCGGTTCGCGGATTGACTCAGGGGCGCAGGCCAGCGGCAGCGCCGGGCCATCGGGCAATTGCGCCAGGCGCTGGCACCAGTACTCGCGGTCGCGGCCGTAAGCCTCGGCGCGCCGTTGCTGGCGGCGGCTCAGGTAGTCGGCAAAGTGCAGGGTCGGCGGCGCCGGCAGCAACGCCGGCGCTTGGTAAGCCTGGCCCAGTTCGGCCATCAGCAGGCGCAGGCTTTCTACGTCGGCGGCCAGCAGGTCGACACTCAGCCAGACCCGGTCGCGGCCACCCGGCAGTTGCACCAGGCCCACCAGCATCACCTGCCCCGCCTCCACCGCCAGGCACTGGTGCGAGCGCCAGCGGCGCAGTTCAGCCCAGGCCTGCTGCGCGCCCAGGGGCGACTGCTGACGCCAGTCCTGGTGGTCGAAGACCTGCGCGGTCGGCGCCGCCAGGATCTGTTGCTGGCCGTCGTTGAAACGGGCGCGCAGCATCGGGTGGCGACGTTGCACCAGGTTCACCGCCGCTTCAAGGCGCTGCGGGTCGATGCCCTGGCAATCGAACTCAAGCCAGGCGTGACAACTGATATTACCCAGCACTTCGGCGGCGCCCCGGCCCAGCCAATAGGCTTGCTGCACGGCGCTGAGCTCGAAGTGCTGCTCACCAACTGATGCCGGTGCAACGCCAGGCGCCAGCGCAGGTTGCAAGGTTTGCCCGTGCAGCAGCGCCAGCCAGGCGGCCACGCTCGGTTCAGCGCTCAGCTGGGCAAACTCGACCTGCAGGCCGTGGCTGCGCAGGCGCTCTTGCAGGTACATCAGGCGGATCGAATCGAGCCCGCAGCCGAGCAGGTTCTGCTCGTCGCCCAGGCTGTCGATTTCAGCCACCGAGGCGCCCAGCAACTGGGCGAGGTGTTCGATCAGCCAGAAGCGCAGCGGGTTGGCCGAGGGGGTGTCTGCTGTTGTCAGCTCGCGCATGAAAAGCTTCCTGTAGCCCGTAAGAATAAAGTCTGTGTGGCTCACCAAGATGCAAGCCATTATCAAATGAGACTTTATCGCAGGCGGGTTTTCAGGAAGCGCTCAAGGCTTTAGATGCACAGGCCTTTTTATTCGATTCAGAGTCAGCGCGCGTCAGCGGATCTCGCTGGGCGATACGCCGTAGCGTTTGCGAAAGGCAATGGAAAAATGCGCCGGGCTGTAGCCCACGCCATAGGCGACGGTCGAAACGTTGCTCTCTTCATCGCTGAGCATGCGGTGCGCTTCGCTCAGGCGATGCTCGTGCAGGTAGCCGAACACGCTGGTGCCAAACACCTTGCGAAAGCCTGCGGTGAGCTTGCGCGGGCTCATGCCGACATGGGCGGCCAGGGCATTGAGGCTCGGCGGCTCGAGCAGCGAGCGCACCAGCAGGTCACGGGCGGCGTGCACGCGCTCGACATCCGAGGCGGTGATGCGCAGTTTCTGCTCTGGCTGGGCGCGTTCATCCAGTAAAAACTGGGCACTGAGCGCGGTCAGCTCGAGGGCCTTGCCACCCAGGTACAGCGAGCGGCTCGGGCCCTGCATCGGGCAGGTGGCGATCTGCGTGGCCAGGGCCTGCATTGCCCGCGGCGCCGGGCGCACCATCATGTAGGGGTCGCCGCCCCTGGCCGCCAGCAGCTTGCGCGGGGCCATGCCCAGGTGGCGGTCGAGCGACTCCAGGTCGAGCTGGACGATGGTGTAGCGCAACGGCGTCGAGGTGCCGTAGATCTGCGACGAGGTGAACTCGCCGTCATTGACGATGGTGCACAGGCTCGGGCCGCGGATCGATTGCTCGGCGTGCCCCGGAATCCGGCAGGACAACTCGCCGCTCTGCACCAGGATCAGCTTCAGACCGCGCTCCAGCGGGTCTTCGACCCAGGCCTCGCTCTCGGACCAGAGGGTGCCGGTAACCAGGGTCATGTGCGGTTCCAGGTAGACCGTGCCGGGCTGGTTGCCCTTGGGTTCGGCCTGCTTCTCTGGGTGAGTGGGGGCGATGATCGTAATAGTCATTGGGTTTTCCCTTTTCCTGAGGCCATTACGTGGGGCCTGACCTGAAATAACGGGAGGTTTGTAAACCCTCAACCTCCCTGTTTGAAGCCACTGCGTATTTCATCTAATGAAAAAGTCGCGGCACCGAAAGCCTTGGCGTTGAGAAGCGCTCGGCGAAGGATAATGATAATAGATCTCATTAAGCCATTTGTAGCCAATTATTTCTACAAATAGGAGATTTCATGTCCTTGAACACTTCGACGCCCCTGCCAGATGCCGTAGACGACGCTCCCGACTGGCCGCCGGCCTTTGCCCAGTACTACCGCCAGGCCGGCTACTGGCAGGCGCAGACCTTTGCCCAGGCCCTCGACACCGCCGCGGCCCGCAACCCGGCTGCGATCGCCATCAGCGACGGCGCCCTGCATTTGAGCTACGCCAGCCTGGCAGAACGCTGCCAGCGCCTGGCCGGCGGCTTGCGTGCCCTTGGCCTCAACGCCGGTGACAACGTGGTGATGCACCTGCCCAATGGCAGCGCCTTTGTCGAAGTGTGCTTTGCCCTGTTTCGCCTCGGCGCGCGGCCGATCCTGGCCCTGCCCGCTCATCGTCAGCACGAGATCGGCGGCTTCTGCAGCTTCGCCCAGGCCACGGCCTACATCGGCTGCGATCAGCTCGAAGGTTTCGACTGCCGGCAGATGGCGCGCCAGTTGCGCACTGCCAACCCGCACCTGCGGCATGTGCTGATCGACGGTGACGCCGAAGAGTTCATTGCCCTCAGCACGCTGTACGGCGGCGAAGCAATGGAGCAGGACGCCGGCGATCCCGAGGCGGTGGCCTGCTTCCAGTTGTCGGGGGGGACCACCGGCACGCCCAAGCTGATTCCGCGCCGGCACGCCGAATATCTCTACAACGTGCGCGCCAGCAGCGCGGTCTGCGGGCTCGACGCGCAGACCGTGTACCTTGCCGCGCTGCCCATGGCGCACAACTTCACCCTCTGCTGCCCCGGGGTGATCGGCACCTTGCTCGCCGGTGGCCGGGTGGTGTGCAGCCGCCGCCCCGATCCGGACACCTGCTTCGCCCTGATCAGCGCCGAGCGGGTCACCGTCACCGCCCTGGTGCCGCCGCTGGCCATGCTCTGGCTCGACGCCCAGGCCCAGCGCCAGGCCGATCTGTCGAGCTTGCGACTGCTCCAGGTCGGCGGCGCGAAGCTGCTCAGCACTGCTGCGGCGCGGGTCAAACCGGTGCTCGGCTGCACCTTGCAACAAGTGCTGGGCATGGCCGAGGGGCTGCTCTGCTACACCCGCCTGGACGATCGCGAGGAATTGCTTCTGCACACCCAGGGCCGGCCACTGTGCGCCGATGACGAGCTGCGCATCGTCGACGAACAGGGCCAGCCTGTACCCGACGGTGTAGTCGGCGAGCTGCAAGTGCGCGGCCCCTACACCATTCGCGGCTACTACCGGCTGCCCGAACACAACGCCAAGGCCTTCACCGCTGATGGTTTCTATTGCAGCGGCGACCGCGTGCGGCGCACCGCCGAGGGTTACCTGGTGGTCGAGGGGCGGGACAAGGACCAGATCAACCGCGGCGGCGAAAAGGTCGCCGCCGAAGAAGTGGAAAACCTGCTGATCAACCATCCCCAGGTGCATGACGCGGCGCTGGTGGCGATGCCCGACGCGGTGCTGGGCGAGTCCACCTGCGCCTTTATCGTCGCCCGCGATCCGGCGCCCTCGGCGTTTGGCCTCAAGCAGCACCTGCGCAGCCAGGGCCTGGCCGCGTTCAAGGTGCCAGACCGCATCGAGTTCGTGGCGCAGTTCCCGCAGACCGGGGTCGGCAAGGTCAGCCGCAAGGACCTGCGCGCAACCCTGCGCCAGGCCTGGCTCGATGCCAACTGTGGGAGCGTCGCCTCGTGATGGCCGGGCTGTTGTCCCAGGGCGAGCGCTGGGTGCGCCCGTATCGATTGACGCCGATGCCGCGCTGGCGCCTGGTGTGCTTTGCCCATGCCGGCGGCAGTGCGAGTTTTTTCCGCGACTGGGCCAACGCCCTGCCCGCCGATATCGACCTGTTGGCCATCCAGTACCCGGGCCGTGAAGACCGCTTCGGCGAAGCCTGCCTGAGCGACATGACCAGCCTGGCCGAGGCCGCGAGCGTTGCGCTGCGTGGCTATGCCGACCGGCCGCTGGCGCTGTTCGGCCACAGCCTCGGCGCGGCGGTCGCCTATGAAGTGGCGGTGCGCCTGGCGCAGCAGACAATCGCCGTCGAGCAGTTGTTCGTCTCCGCCCACCCGGCGCCGCAGTGCCAGCGTGGCGGGCGGTTGCACAGCGGCCCCGACCAAGCGTTGCTCGACGATGTGCGGCGGCTGTCGAGCCGGCCCAACCCGCTGCTCGAAGACCCGGCCCTGTGCCAGATGTTCCTGCCCAGCCTGCGCCATGACTACCAGATCGTCGAAACCTACAGCCGCGCCGCGCCGCAACCGCTCAACAGCCGCATCACCGTGTTCTACCCCGAGCAGGACCCGGAGATCGACCTTGACGAAGCCCTGGCCTGGCAAGCCGCCAGCCTCCAGCCACTGCACCTGCAGCGCTGGCAGGGCGAGCACTTCTACCTCATGGAGCAGCGCCAGGCGCTGCTCGATGCCCTGGCGGCCAGCCTGCTCGGCCGTCGCCCGCTGACATCACCTGCCCTTGAGGAAGCCCTCTGATGAAATCCCCTGACGCTTGTGAAGGCCTGCCGGACATCCGGATCGCCATCGATTCACTGGACCACCAGATCATCGAACTCATGCGCCAACGCATGGCTTACGTCAAAGCCGCCGCCCGCTTCAAACCGACCGAAAACAGCATCGCCGCGCCCGAGCGCGTCGCCCAGATGCTCCCGCAACGGCGCCAGTGGGCCGAGGACGCCGGGCTCGATGCACACTTTGTCGAAACCCTGTTTGCCCAGATCATTCATTGGTACATCGCCCAGCAAGTCGTGCACTGGCGCAGCATGAGGGTGCCCGCATGAAAGCCCTGACCCGACTGGAAGAGCACCTCGACGAGCTGACCCAGGTGTTCGAGCAGGCCCGCCAGCGCGCGGTGCTGCAAGCTGAGCCGGTGCTGGCCAGTTACGCCCTGGCGATCGATGCGGTGGACCTGCTGGAGCTGTTTTGCCGGGTCGACCAGCCCTGCGCCGAGGCCGTGTTCTGGCGCGCCGCCGATGGCGGCAGGAGCCTGTTCGGCTGGGGCGTGGCTGCAGAGCTGAGCGGTGCTGGCGAGCAGCGTTTCGCCAGCGTTGACCAGCAGTGGCAGCACTGGCTGCGCAGCGCGGTGATCCACGGCCCGCAGCCGCCGCTGCTGTGCGGGGGGTTTCGCTTCGACCACCAGGTCCAGGCCAGCAGCGCCTGGCAGGGGTTTGGCGACGCCTCGATGCGACTGATGACCTTGCTGCTGATACGCGACGCCGACGCCTGCTGGCTGCTGTGCCAGCAGTTGGTCGGCCCTGCGGACACTGCCCAAAGCCGCTGCGAGCAGGTGCTCAATGAGTGGCACGGGCTGATGGATCGCTATCTGTCGTCGCCGGTTGTCACGCCGCCCGCGCAGCACCGCCGCGACCAGAGCCTGCCGCGCGCCTGCTGGGAGAGCAAAATCGTCCAGGCCCTGGACGCGCTACGCGATACCTCGATGAAAAAGGTGGTGCTGGCGCGCGAAGTGCTCAGCGAGTTTTCCCGGGCCGTCAGCCCGGGACGCACCCTGGCGCGCCTGGCCAGCAACGATCCGGCGGCCTACCTGTTCGCCTTTCGCCGCCAGCAAAGCTGCTTTATCGGCGCCTCGCCGGAACGCCTGGTCAAGCTCGACGGCGGCCGCCTGCAGACCCTGGCGCTGGCCGGCACCAGCCGCCGCGACCCCGACCCGCAACAAGACGCGCAACTGGCACAGGCGCTGCTGGACTGCGAGAAAAACCGCCACGAACATGCACTGGTGGTGCAGATCATCGAAAGCGGCCTGGCGCCGTGGGCAAGCCAGTTGCAGGTACCGGCGACACCGTCGGTGCAACGCCTGAGTCGGGTCCAGCACCTGAGTACAGTGATCGAAGGTCGCCTGCGCCCGCAAACAAGCCTGCTGCAAGTGGTCGAAGCCCTGCACCCGACACCCGCCGTCGGCGGCCACGAGCGCCAGCAGGCCATGGAGCATATTCGCCACTGTGAAGGTTTTGACCGCGGCTGGTACGCCGCGCCCCTGGGCTGGCTGGACGCGCGGGGCAACGGCGAATTCATCGTCGGCCTGCGCTCGGCGCTGTTGAACGGCGAGCAGGCCCGTCTGTTCGCCGGTTGCGGCATCGTGCCCTGCTCGGACCCGGCCAGTGAATACGAGGAGACCTGCATCAAGCTTGCGGGGATGCAGTTGGCGTTGCAGGCGTGAGTGTGAGTTTGTGAGCTTATCCATTCGCTCTGGTGTTGCTGATGGCCCCTTCCGCCCTTACGGCGGCCTACTTTTCTCTTGGGGAAAGTAGGCAAAACCGCTCGCTCCAGCATACGGCCCTACGCTGCGCTTCGGGTCCCCTCGCTACGGCACCTTCCGGGGCATCGCGGCCTACGACTTGCTACGCCAAGTCTACGTCTCGCGTCTTCGGCTAACGCCGAAGGTGCTACGCACTGCCCCTACAGGCACCTACGCTCGGCCTCCTGAAGTCGCGAAGTTACGGGCGCCGCCTGCACTGGCGTATCTTCGAAGTCAGGTTTGCTGGAGCCAAGCTGATACCAGCCTCGCTACACCAGAATTGCGTTAAGCCCCTATAATTGAGTTGACCGGTAGCCAACCCGGGCACAGCCCCCTTCGGCGATCCGGACTGCCTCTGACATGAACACTACCCTCTTCACCACCTGCCTGCTCGCCCTCTGCCTGGCACTCACGGCCGGTTGCTCGAGCAAACCCAAGGCCAAATACCTGGCCGCCAACGCCGGTTCCAACTGCCACGCCAAAGCCGTGCCCACAGCCGGCGAAGGCGGCCTGGCGTGGGGCCCGACCTTGCAGATCGCCCGGCAGAAATCCATGAACAACTGCATCCGCTACGCCGGGCGCTCCGGCGGCCAGCCCAGGACCTGCAAGGTGGTGCTGGCCGAGTGCAAACGCTGATCCGCATGTAAGCCATACGCTATATAAATTCTTATATAGCGTTGTCAATTTGCTCGCCTGGCTCTAGTATCGGCGGCGTTCTGCCGTTGCGCGTACCCGCTTGATCGATGCGATCAGACGGCTCCGGGGAGGGAGCTGTCGGTCGTTTTGCGCCACGCGCTATATAAAATAATATATAACGATACCGACCAAGGAGCGTCATGACCCCGTTCGCCCCCCGTACCCTGCTGCTCGCCCTGGCCGCCATCAGCGCCGAGGCTGCCGTGGCCGAGCAGAAGAAAACCTTCAGCCTCGGTGAAATCCAGATTTGGGCCCCGCAGGATGAGGCGCTCGCCACCGGCAGCAGCGTCGTCGAGCTCGAAGACATGCGCCTGCATGACCGCGAGACCGTCGACCGCGCCCTGGCCCTGGCGCCTGGGGTGAACCTCGCCTACATGGGCGGGCGCGCCGAGCAGGTGGTGTACGTGCGCGGTTTTGACCGCCTGCAGGTGCCGGTGTATATCGACGGCATTCCCACCTATGTGCCCTATGACGGCAACATCGACCTGGGACGTTTCACCACCTACGACCTGTCGCGCATCGAAGTGGCCAAGGGTTTCGCCTCGCTGCTGTACGGCCCCAATACCCTGGGCGGGGCGATCAACCTGATCACCCGGCGGCCCACCGAAACCTTCGAAGGTGAAGTCGGTGGCGGCCTGGAGCTGACCGACCACGGCAACGTCAACGCCTATCGCAGCTACGCCAACCTGGGTTCCAACCAGGGCAACTGGTGGATGCAGGGTGGCGTATCGTATGTCGACTATGACTACACGATGCTGCCCGACGACTTCGAGCCAACCAACAACCAGCAAGGCAAGGGCCGTCGGGAAAACAGTAACAAGCGCGACGGCAAGTTCAGCTTCAAGCTCGGCTTCACCCCCAACGACACCGACGAGTACGTGCTCGGTTATGTCCAGCAGGAAGGCCGCAAGGGCCAGCCGCCCTACGCCGGCGACCTGCCCGCCAGCGGCCAGCGCAAGCGCTGGTGGGAGTGGCCGCAGTGGGACAAGACCAGCCTGTTCCTGGCCACCAACACCCGCTTCGGCGAGCACGGCCTGAAGACCCGGGTGTTCCGCGACACCTTCAAGAACTCGCTGGAAAGCTTTGTCTACAACAACGGTATCCATGGCGCGATGCAGCCGGGGTTCCCGAGCAAATACGATGACGAGTCCACCGGTTTCTCGGTCGAGGGCGACCTGGCCCTGAGCACCGGCAACCGCCTGGGCATCGCTTATCACTTCAAGGAAGATGTGCACCGCTCGCGCGATGGCAGCGACCCGCAAACCCACTTTCGCGACCAGACCCAGTCCATCGCCCTGGAAGATACCCTGCGCCTGAACGACATCTTCAGCGTGGTCGGCGGGATGTCGTACAACTACCGCAAGAGCCTTGAGGCCGAAAACTTCGGTACCAGCGCCGCCTCGCCCCGGGTCAAGACCCTGTATGACGAGCCGACCGGCAGCGACGATGCGGTCAACAGCCAGTTGGGCCTGTTCATCAACACAGGCCCCTTGCTGGACATCGACCACAACGGCCAGGTGCGCCTGACCGTGGCGCGCAAGAGCCGCTTTGCAACCATCAAGGACCGCTACTCGACGCGCTTTGGCACGGTGATCCCCAGCCCCGATCTGAAGTCCGAGCGCGCCACCCACTACGAGCTGGGCTACAGCGGCGCGATCAGCCGCCAATGGACCCTCGACACGGCGCTGTTCGTCAGCAACATCGAAGACTCCATCCAGCAGGTCACCGTCGCCCCGGTCGCCGGTTGCGCAGCGCCGTGCGGCCAGTACCAGAACATCGCCAAGGCGCGTAACCAGGGTGTCGAACTGGGCCTGCGCGGCGATCTGGGCAACTGGGAATTCAACACCAGCTACACCTACCTCGATCGTGAAAACCGCAGCAATCCCGAGCTGCGCCCGATCGATACACCGCGCCACAACCTGTTCGCCTCGGCCAGCCTGAACCTCGACGCCTGGCGCCACACCGCCAGCGTCGAAGCTGCTTCGCGGCGTTACAACATGTCCGATGGCAGCCAGATGAGCGGCGGATACGCGGTGTACAACCTCAAAAGCGGCTATCGCTTGAGCAATGACGTGCGCATCGAAGCGGGCATCCGCAACCTGTTCGATCGCCTTTAGCGAGGGGTACCCGGAAATTGGCCGCAGCTACTTCGTACAGTTCAATGTGCCGCTCTAAGGCCTGGCTGCTTGCGCTGCTGCTGGGCGCAGCCAGTGTCCAGGCGGGCGCGCCGCAGCCGGTGGTGGTGTTGACCAGCTACCCCGAGGAGATGATGACGCGCTTCGAAGAGGCCTTCGAGCGCGCCAACCCTGATTATCGCCTGCAGATCCTCTGGCGCCAGGGCTTCGATGCCCTGCCCTATCTGCGCCAGGCCGACCAGGGCGGGGTCGATGTCTACTGGGCGCCGTCACCGGGCAACTTCAAGCGTCTGGCCCAGGACGCCGGCTGGCAGCCGCTAGGGGTCGAGCTGGACGGTTTGCCGCCGCGCATTGGCGGCATCCCCCTGCGCGACCGCGCGGCGCGCTACCAGGCCACGGAGCTTGCCGGTTACGGCTTTGCCATTAACCCGGAAGAACTGGCCAAGCTGAACATGCCTGCCCCGCAAGACTGGCCGGACCTGCTCGATGCCCGCCTGCGCGGGCGCGTCGCCTTGCCCGACCCTGCGCGCGTCGGCTTTGCTCCAGTGCTGTTGGATATCGTTTTGCAGGCCTACGGCTGGGATCAAGGCTGGGCGCTATGGAGCGAGCTCGCCGGGCAATCGCGGCTGGTCAGTCGCGGCGGCACCCTGGTCAGTGACGAGGTCGCCAGCGGGCGTTCGGCAGTGGGTGTGTCGATCGACTTTTTCGTGGCTTCGGCGGTGAGTAACGGCGAAGCGGTCGAGTTTGTCTACCCGGCCCACGGCGGGCTCAACCCGGCGCATATCGCCATCCCTCGCCAGGCCAGGCAGGTCGAGGGAGCGCGGGCCTTCGTGCGCTTCGTGTTGTCGCCTGAAGGGCAACGCCTGCTGGCCGACCCGGACATTCGCAAGTTGCCGGTGCGCCCCAGCATTTATGCCGACTTGCCGGCGGGCTATCACGACCCCTTCGCCGCCGCCCGCCAGGGCGCCTATGCCTACACCGACGACAGCTCGCGCGAGCGCCTGGCGTTGATCACCTCGCTGTTCGAGCAATGGCTCGGCCAACCCCATGAACGCCTCGCCGTGTTGTGGGCGCGGGTGCATGCCGGTGAAGCCCAGGGCCGCGACCTGACCGCGGTGCGCGAGTTTCTCAGCGTGCCGCCTATCGACGAGGAGCAAGCGGCGTCGGCGCCGTTGCTGGCACTGTTTGCCCAGCGCCAGGACCATGGCATGCAGCGCCAGCCGGCGAGCGACCAGGATGCCCTCGGCCGCGAGGAAATCGCCTGGCAGTTCCATAGCGCCCGGCAACAGGCGCAAGCCGAGCGCCTGCTATCGGCCATGGGCCTGTGAAGCGCGGTATCTGCTTGCTGCTCGCCACGCTGCTGAGCACGCCCGCCAGCGCCGCCGTCAGCCGTGAAGCCTTCGCCCAGCCCTTGCCGGGGCTGGACGATGCGCAGCAGCTGGAGCGTTTCTTTCACGGCCGCAGCCTGTTCCGCCAGGCCTGGGTGGTGGCGCCTTCGCGGGACGAAGCGGTCGATGGCCTGGGGCCGCTGTACAACCGCATCAGCTGCATTGCCTGCCACCCCAAGAATGGTCGCGGGCAGGCACCTGCCAGTGAACAGCAACCGCTGCGCACGATGCTGGTGCGCCTGTCGCTACCCGGGCACGATGCCCACGGCGGGCCGCTGCCACATCCGGTCTATGGTGATCAGCTCAGCGAATCGGCTGTTCCCGGCGTGGCCGCTGAAGGTCGGGCGCAAGTGCGCTGGCAAGAGCAGTGGGTCACCCTGACCGATGGCGAACGCATCGGCCTGCGTTCGCCGCGCCTGAGCTTCAGCGAACTGGCCTACGGCCCGTTGGGTAACGTGCGCACCTCGATGCGGGTCGGCTCGCCGGTGTTCGGCCTGGGCCTGCTCGAAGCCATCGAGGCCAGCACCCTGCAGGCACTGGCCGACGCGCCCAAGCCCGATGGCGTCAAGGGCCGCGTCAACCAGGTATGGAGCGTCGAACGCCAGCGCCTTGAGCCCGGGCGCTTTGGCCTCAAGGCCAACCAGCCGGACCTGCGTCAGCAGATTGCCGGCGCCATGCACGGTGACCTGGGGATCACTTCGCCGCTGTATCCCCAACAAAACTGCACGCCGTTGCAAACGGCCTGTCGCCAGGCTGCCAGCGGCGGCGAACCGGAGCTCGACGCTGTGCAACTGGGCGACCTGCACTTCTACCTGGCACACCTGGCGCCACCGCCGCACCGCGACCGGAGCAAGCCCGAGGTGCAGCGTGGCGAACAGTTGTTCAGCCAGGCTGGCTGCGCACAGTGCCACCGCCCGCGCCTGAGCACGGGCCAGCATCCGCTCTACCCGCTGCTGTCAGCGCAGCAGATCGAGCCTTACAGCGACCTGTTGCTGCATGACATGGGCCCGGGCCTGGCCGATGGCCGTGACGATTACCTGGCCACCGGCCGCGAGTGGCGCACCCCGCCACTGTGGGGCCTGGGCTTGCTCGAACGGATCAACCCCGGTGCTGGCTACCTGCATGATGGCCGCGCGCGTACGCTTGAGGAGGCGGTGTTGTGGCATGGTGGGGAGGCGCAAGTGGCGCGCGAGCGGTTCAAGGCGCTGGTGGCCGATGATCGGCGGGCGCTGCGGGCGTTTTTGCGGTCGCTGTAATCCCAATCGCGGGCCAGATGCCCTCATATCATTCCCAATGATAATAACCTTCGCCCCATTCGATTCGTCGTTGATAGTTTCAAATCGCAGAATCCGCCCACTATCAATAAATTGGCGGACTCCCCATGGAACAGTCACTCAAACCTTTGCGTTACCCCCTTGCTCTATTGGCTGTATTGGTGATGAGTGCCTGCGGTCGCACCCCGGAGGCCGTGCAGGCGCCGGCGGCGGCCAAGGTCAGCGTGGCCAAGGTGCTGGAACAACCAATCAACGAATGGGACGAGTTCACCGGCCGCCTGGAGGCGCCGGAAACCGTCGAGGTGCGTCCGCGCGTCTCCGGGCAGATCGACCAGGTGGCCTTCACCGAAGGCGCCCAGGTGAAAAAAGGCGATCTGCTGTTCCAGATCGACCCGCGTCCGTTCCAGGCTGAGGTCCGCCGCCTCGAAGCCCAACTGCAACAAGCCCGCGCCACCGCCATCCGCAGCGAAAACGAAGCCCAGCGCGGCGAGCGCCTGCGCAGCAGCAACGCGATTTCCGCCGAGCTTGCCGAGTCGCGCACCAGTGCCGCTGCCGAAGCCCGCGCCGGTGTCGCCGCGATCCAGGCGCAACTGGACCTGGCGCGCCTGAACTTAAGCTTCACCCGCGTCACCGCGCCGATCAGCGGCCGGGTCAGCCGCGCGCAATTCACCGCCGGCAACATCGTCACGGCTGACGTCACGCCGCTGACCAGCGTGGTCTCCACCGACAAGGTCTACGCCTACTTCGACGCCGACGAGCGCGTGTACCTCAAGTACACCCAGCTGGCGCGCGACGGCCAACGTGGCCAGAGCACCCCGGTGTACCTGGGCCTGTCCAACGAAAACGGCAACCCGCACCTGGGCCAGATGAACTTCGTCGACAACCAGGTCAACCCCAAGACCGGCACCATCCGTGGCCGTGCGGTGTTCGACAACCGCGACGGGCAGTTCACCCCGGGCCTGTACGCACGCCTGAAACTGGTCGGCAGCGCCACCTACTCGGCGGTGCTGATCAACGACGAAGCGGTCGGTACCGACCTTGGCAAGAAGTTCGTGCTGGTCATGGACAAGGACAACAAGGCCGCCTACCGCGCCGTCGAGCTGGGGCCGAAACTCGAAGGCCTGCGCATCGTGCGCAACGGCCTGAGC
The DNA here is from genome assembly GCF_024749345.1 of Pseudomonas sp. B21-009. Lineage (NCBI taxonomy): Bacteria > Pseudomonadati > Pseudomonadota > Gammaproteobacteria > Pseudomonadales > Pseudomonadaceae > Pseudomonas > Pseudomonas sp. B21-009. The sequence continues at coordinate 3,250,642 of NZ_CP087199.1, forward strand.
AAGGATGACCGCATTGTCGTCAAGGGCCTGCAACGGGTACGCCCGGGCTCGCCAGTCGACCCGCAGGACACGCCAATGGCCAGTGACGCGACCATCGCCGCCCTCGCCCAACAACGTCAGGCGCTCGAAGCCAGTATCCAGGGCAAAACAGTGGCCACCCCCAGCGTAAAACTCGCCAGTGCCTCGGCACCGCGCGGTTAAGGGATCAGTCCGATGAATTTTTCCAAGTTTTTTATCACCCGGCCGATCTTCGCCGCGGTGCTGTCGCTGCTGATTCTGATCGCCGGCAGCATCTCGCTGTTCCAGCTGCCGATCAGCGAATACCCGGAAGTGGTACCGCCCACCGTGGTGGTGCGTGCCAACTTCCCCGGCGCCAACCCGAAAGTGATCGGCGAAACCGTCGCCGCGCCGCTTGAGCAGGCGATTACCGGGGTCGAGAACATGCTCTACATGTCCTCGCAGTCCACCGCCGACGGCAAGGTCACTCTGACCGTCACCTTCGCCCTCGGTACCGACCTGGACAACGCCCAGGTTCAGGTGCAGAACCGCGTGACCCGCACCCAGCCCAAGCTGCCCGAGGAAGTTACGCGTATCGGTATTACCGTCGACAAGGCTTCGCCCGACCTGACCATGGTCGTGCACCTGACCTCGCCGGACAACCGTTACGACATGCTCTACCTGTCCAACTACGCCATCCTCAACATCAAGGATGAACTGGCGCGCCTGGGCGGTGTCGGTGACGTGCAACTGTTCGGCATGGGCGACTATTCGCTGCGGGTCTGGCTCGACCCGAACAAGACTGCCTCGCGCAACCTCACCGCCAGCGACGTGGTCGCCGCCATTCGCGAGCAGAACCGTCAGGTAGCCGCCGGTCAACTTGGCGCGCCACCCGCACCCGGGGCCACCAGCTTCCAGCTGTCGGTCAACACCCAGGGCCGCCTGGTCAGCGAAGAAGAGTTCGAGAACATCATCATCCGCTCCGGCGCCGATGGTGAGATCACCCGCCTGAAGGACATCGCCCGCGTTGAGCTCGGCTCCAGCCAGTACGCCCTGCGCTCGCTGCTGAACAACCAGCCGGCCGTGGCCATCCCGATCTTCCAGCGCCCAGGCTCCAACGCCATCGAGATCTCCGACGAGGTCCGGGCGAAAATGGCCGAGCTGAAGAAAGACTTCCCTGAAGGCATGGACTACAGCATTGTCTATGACCCAACGGTATTCGTTCGCGGTTCGATCGAGGCGGTGGTCCACACCCTGTTCGAAGCGCTGATCCTGGTGGTGCTGGTGGTCATTCTGTTCCTGCAGACCTGGCGCGCCTCGATCATCCCGCTGGTGGCGGTTCCGGTTTCCTTGATCGGTACCTTCGCGGTGATGCACCTGTTCGGCTTCTCGCTCAACGCCCTGTCGCTGTTCGGCCTGGTACTGGCCATCGGTATCGTGGTCGACGACGCCATCGTCGTGGTGGAAAACGTCGAGCGTAACATCGGCCTGGGCCTCAAGCCCCTGGAAGCCACGCAAAAGGCCATGGGCGAAGTGACCGGGCCGATCATCGCCACGGCGCTGGTGCTGTGCGCGGTGTTCGTGCCGGCGGCGTTCATTTCCGGCCTTACCGGGCAATTCTACAAGCAGTTCGCGCTGACCATCGCCATCTCCACGGTGATCTCGGCCTTCAACTCCCTGACCCTGTCGCCGGCCTTGGCCGCGGTACTGCTCAAGGAGCACCACGCACCCAAAGACCGCTTCTCGAAAGTGCTCGAACGCCTGCTCGGTGGCTGGCTGTTCGGCCCGTTCAACCGCTTCTTCGACCGTGCCAGCCATGGCTATGTCGGTGCTGTCGGCCGGGTCATCCGCAGCAGCGGCATCGCCCTGTTCGTCTATGGCGGCCTGATCATCATGACCTGGCTGGGCTTCTCGTCGACGCCTACCGGCTTTGTACCGGCGCAAGACAAGCAGTACCTGGTCGCCTTCGCGCAACTGCCGGATGCCGCCAGCCTTGACCGCACCGAGGCGGTGATCAAGAAGATGAGCGAGATCGCCCTCAAGCAACCGGGCGTGGCTGACTCGGTGGCCTTCCCGGGCCTGTCGATCAACGGCTTCACCAACAGCCCGAACAGCGGCATCGTCTTCACCCCGCTCAAGCCCTTCGACGAGCGCAAGGACCCGAGCCAGTCGGCCGCCGCGATTGCCGCCGCGCTCAATGCGCAGTTCGCCGATATCGAAGACGCCTACATCGCGATCTTCCCGCCGCCGCCGGTACAGGGGCTGGGCACCATCGGTGGTTTCCGCCTGCAGATCGAAGACCGTGGCAACCTGGGTTATGAAGCGCTGTACAAGGAAACCCAGAACATCATCGCCAAGAGCCACAACGTGCCGGAGCTGGCCGGGCTGTTCACCAGCTACCAGGTCAACGTGCCGCAGGTCGATGCTGCCATCGACCGCGAGAAGGCCAAGACCCACGGGGTAGCGATCAGCGATATCTTCGACACCCTGCAGATCTACCTCGGTTCGCTGTATGCCAACGACTTCAACCGCTTTGGCCGCACCTACCAGGTCAACGTCCAGGCCGAGCAGCAGTTCCGCCTTGAAGCCGAGCAGATCGGCCAGCTCAAGGTGCGCAACAACCAGGGCGAGATGATCCCGCTGGCGACCTTCATCAAGGTCAGCGACACCTCGGGGCCGGACCGCGTCATGCACTACAACGGCTTCATCACCGCCGAGATCAACGGTGCCGCAGCACCGGGCTACAGCTCCGGGCAAGCGGAAAAGGCCATCGAGAAACTGCTCAAGGAAGAACTGCCCAACGGCATGACTTTCGAATGGACGGAGCTTACCTACCAGCAGATCCTGGCCGGTAACACCGCGCTGTTCGTCTTCCCGCTCTGCGTGCTGCTGGCCTTCCTGGTGCTGGCCGCCCAGTACGAAAGCTGGAGCCTGCCGCTGGCGGTGATCCTGATCGTGCCGATGACCCTGCTGTCGGCGATTACCGGGGTGATTCTGTCCGGTGGCGACAACAACATCTTCACCCAGATCGGTTTGATCGTACTGGTGGGGCTGGCGTGCAAGAACGCCATCCTGATCGTCGAGTTCGCCAAGGACAAACAGGCCGAAGGCCTCGACCCGCTGGCCGCGGTACTGGAAGCCTGCCGCCTGCGCCTGCGGCCGATCCTGATGACCTCGATCGCCTTCATCATGGGTGTGGTGCCGCTGGTGTTCTCTTCCGGCGCCGGTGCTGAAATGCGTCATGCCATGGGTGTGGCGGTGTTCTCCGGGATGATCGGGGTGACCTTCTTCGGTCTGCTGCTGACGCCGGTGTTCTTTGTTCTGATCCGCCGTTACGTGGAACGCAGCCAGGCCCGCAAAGCGGCGCGTGCGCTGAAGCTGGAGACTCATGCATGAACCGCAGTGTGAAATTCTTTATGCCCAGCCTGCTGGTGCTGGCCCTGGCCGCTTGTGCGGTGGGCCCGGACTACAAGGCCCCGGACACCGCGGCGGCGCAATTGAGCGCGGCCAACGAACCGAGCGCCAAGGCCACCTTCGACCGCAGCCGTTTTGAAAGCATCTGGTGGAAGCAGTTCGACGACCCGGTACTGAACAAACTGGTCAGCCAGTCGCTGGACGGCAACCGCGAACTGCGCGTGGCCTTCGCTCGCCTGAAAGCGGCGCGGGCGATTCGCGACGATGTCAGCAACGACGCCCTGCCCACCGTCACCAGCCGCGCCAGCGCCGACCTGGGCAAGGGCCAGGTGCCTGGCCAGAGCGAGGACCGGGTCAACAGCGAACGCTACGACCTGGGCCTGGACATGGCCTGGGAGCTGGACCTGTTCGGCCGCATCCAGCGTCAACTTGAAGCCAGCGAAGCCGAGCAGGACGCCGCCCAGGCCGACCTGCAGCAACTGCAGGTGAGCCTGATCGCCGAACTGGTCGATGCCTATGGCCAACTGCGCGGTGCGCAATTGCGCGAGAAGATCGCCCTGGCCAACCTCAAGACCCAGCAGGATTCGCGGGGTATCACCGAAACCTTGCGTGACGCCGGGGTCGGTAACGACCTTGATGTGGTGCGGGCCGATGCCCGCCTGGCGGCGGTCGAGGCCAGTGTGCCGCAACTGCAGGCCGAACAGGTACGGGCGCGCAACCGCATCGCCACTCTGCTCGGCCAGCGCCCGGACGCCCTGGCGGTTGACCTGTCGCCGGCGCAACTGCCGGCCATCGCCAAGGCCCTGCCGATCGGTGATCCCGGCGAGCTGCTCAAGCGCCGCCCGGATATCCGCAGCGCCGAGCGCCAGTTGGCAGCGGCAACCGCCAACATCGGCGTGGCCACCGCCGACCTGTTCCCCCGGGTCAGCCTCAGCGGCTTTCTCGGCTTTACCGCCGGGCGCGGCTCGCAACTGGGCTCCTCGGCCGCCAAGGCCTGGGCCCTGGGCCCGAGCATTACCTGGGCGGCCTTCGACCTGGGCAGCGTGCGCGCCCGCCTGCGCGGCGCCAACGCCGATGCCGAGGGTGCGCTGGCCAACTATGAGCAGCAGGTATTGCTGGCCCTGGAAGAATCGGAAAACGCCTTCAGCGACTACAGCAAACGCCAGCAACGGCTGCTGGCCCTGCTGCGCCAGAGCGAAGCCAGCCGCAAGGCGGCGGACCTCGCCTCGATTCGCTACCGCGAAGGCACGGTCGACTATCTGGTGCTGCTCGACGCCGAACGCGAACGCCTGAGCGCCGAAGATGCCCAGGCCCAGGGCGAAGTCGACCTGTACCGCGGCATCGTCGCCATCTACAAGGCCCTCGGTGGCGGCTGGCAGGCCGAAAGCGTGGCTGCGGCGAACTGATTCAACGGCTCCTTTGGTTGGTTTCTGACCGGCCTTTTGCCCCGCTTGCGGGGCTTTTTTATGGCCGATCGCGGGGCAAGCCCGCGATATCTGTAGGAGCGGGCTTGCCCCGCGATAGGGACCCCCCCCTTTTACATTTGACGCCACCGGCCCTCGTGACCCAAGCTCAAGCCTTTGCAGCCGCGACACGCTTCGGATTCACCATGTCGAAACAGCGCCAGTACACGCTTATCAGCCTGACCCTGCTCATCATCCTCGGTCTGGGTGGCTATTTCTGGCGTGACGACAGCCCGGCGCCGACGCCTGCCCTCAAGCACAGCTACACCAAGGCCCTGACCATGGCCCATGACGGCCAGCCCGGCGCCGCCCGAGTGCTCTACCAGCAACTGGGGCGCAATGACCTGTCGCCGATCCGCCGCGCCAGCCTGTACGCCGAACTGCCCAACTACCCCTCGCCGCTGGCCCTGAAACTGGCCAGCCGCGACCTGCAGCATGACGAGCCGCTGGTGCGTCGCGCGGCCATAGCCAGCATCCAGGCGATGCTGCCCGGCGCCCAGCGCAGCCTGGTGCTCGGGCCGTTGCTCGATGATGAGGAGCAAAGCGTACGCTTTGCCGTGGTCGATGCCCTGCTGGGGCTCAGCGCCGATGACATCGGCCTGTACTTCGGCCCGCTGCAAGAGGTGCTGGAGCAGTATCAGCAGGTGCTGGCGCAGCGCGACGACGATGCCAGCGCGCAGTTGCACCTGGCGCAGCTGTACCTGCATGAAAACAGCTACCAGGAGGCCGCGCAGGCGCTTGAGCGCACCTTGCAGCTGGCGCCGGACAACCTCGAGGCACTGGCCGCGCAGGTGCAGTTGCTGGAGCGCCAGAACCAGACCGACGCCTCGCGCCAGGTGCTGGCCAAGGCCCTGCAACAACGTCCCGACTCGGCCTTTCTACAACATGAACTGGGCCGCTGGCTGCTGCGCCACGGCCAGGACGAATACGCCCTGCTGGCCTTTGCCCGGGCCCTGGAGCTGGAGCCGGACAACAATGACTACCGCTACACCCTGGCCACCAGCCTGCATCAGCTGGATCAGGTCGACGCCGCGCAAAAGCAACTGGAAACCATCCTTGCCCGGCAACCGGCCAACCGCAAGGCCCGGGTGCTGCTGATCGTGTACTGGAAAGAGACCGGCCAGTTGCAGAATGTGCAGGTGCTGCTGGCCCAGCTGGAGCAGCAGAATCCCGACGATCCGTTGGTGCAGCAAGGCCTGTAGGCCTGCAAACGACCGTCTGACAACCCGGTTGAACCCCTCAACCCAGCCTGTGGTCCAGAGATAGTGCGAACACAGCAGGCACCGGCGGTGCTTGCCTGAGCGTTATCAAAGGAGAACACCCGTGGGCGACGCGTTAGCCAATGCCGAACGAGCGCTGATCCTGGCCCCGGCCCAGCTTGGCCAGCTGGCCCAGCGCCTGCTCGACCAGGCCGGCATCCAGGCGCTGCAAGCGGCCAGCATGGAAGACCTGGGCCTTGCCCTGGAGCAAGGCGTGGGCCTGGCGATCATTGCCGACACTTGCCTGGACGGCAGCGTACGCTCGCCTTTGCACCTTTACCTTGGCAAGCAGCCGGTTTGGTCGGACTTGCCGGTGGTGCTGCTGACGGGGCCGCCAGTCCAGGGCCAGAGCCCGCCGCAAAGCCAGCACGCCGCGCTCGGCAACTTGTTCCTGCTGCAGTATCCATTCGAACCCGACAACCTGCTGGCCCTGACCCATTCCTCGTTACGCGCGCGGCGGCGCCAGTACCAGGCACGCAACCAGGGCCAGGAACTGGAGCGCCAGAGCCAACGGGTCGAAGAGCAATTGCGCCAGTTGCGCGAAGAAGAACAGTACCTGCGCCAGGCGCAGAAAATGGAAGCCATCGGCCAGCTCGCAGGCGGCGTCGCTCATGACTTCAACAACCTGCTGACTGGCATCGGCGGCAGCCTGGAAATGATCGGCAAACGCCTGCAGCAGGGTCGCCACGACGCCCTGCCCGCCCTGCTCAGCCTCAGCCAGGCGGCGGTCAAGCGAGCCGCCAGCATGACCCACCGCCTGCTGGCGTTTTCCAGCCGGCAATCGCTCGATGCCCAGCCCGTGGAAGTAGCCACCCTGCTCACGGCCGAGCGCCTGCAGCCGTTGCTTGACCCGCAAATCAAGTTGCAACTGCATATCGAGGCGGATCTGTGGGCCGTGGAAGCCGACCCGGTGCAACTGCAGGAAGCCCTCGGCAACCTGCTCAGCAACGCTCACGACGCCATGCCCAACGGCGGGCGCCTGACCGTCAGCGCCAGCAATCAGCGTCAGGACGGCAGCCTGTTCGGTGGCCACTCGCTGGCCGCTGGCGACTATGTGCTGATCAGCTTCAACGATAATGGCTGTGGCATGCCGCAAAGTACCCTGGACCGCGCTTTCGATCCGTTCTTCACCACCAAGCCTATCGGCCAGGGCACGGGCCTGGGGCTGTCGATGGTGTATGGCTTCAGCAAGCAGTCCCAGGGCCATGTGGCGCTGCAAAGCCGCATCGGCCACGGCACCCGGGTCGATGTCTACCTGCCGCGCCACGCCGCACCCAACCGTGAAAGCGAAGAGCCAGCATCGCCGGCGCCGCCTTGCGGCAACAGCCACACGGTGCTGATCGTCGAGGACGACCCCGCTGTGCGCCAGTTGGTGCATCAGGTGCTGAGTGACCAGGGTTACCCGTGCAAGGTGGCCGAGGATGCCAATGTCGCCCTGGCCATTCTGCAGGCCGGAGAAGCGGTCGACCTGCTGGTCAGCGACGTCGGGCTGCCAGGCATGAACGGTCGGCAACTGGCGGAAATCGGCCGGCAACTGCGCCCGCAACTCAAAGTGCTGTTCATCACCGGTTACGCCGAAACCGCGGTGGCCCGCGGCGGCTTTCTTGACCCCGGCATGCAGATGATCTGCAAACCCTTCGAGTTCGCCCAGTTGACCGCCAAGGTCGCGCAGATGCTCGGCAAGGGCAGCGCCTCATGAGCCAGGTGCAACCCAGCGCCGCCCTGGCGGCGGCGCCGGCCGTACAGCGGGTGCGGGTGCTGACGGTCAATGCGCACAAGGGCTTCAGCGCGCTTAACCGTTACTACGTGCTGCCAGAACTGCGTGAGGCGGTACGCAGCGAAAACGCCGACCTGGTGTTCCTCCAGGAAGTGCTCGGCAGCCACCGCCAGCACGCTCTGCGCCACCGCAACTGGTCGGATGTGCCGCAATATGAGTTTCTTGCCGACAGCCTCTGGCCAGAATTCGCCTATGGCCGCAATGCGGTGTATCCGGACGGCGAACACGGCAATGCCCTGCTGTCGAAATACCCGATCCGGCGCCACGCCAACCTCGATGTCAGCGTCCATGGCACCGAGCAGCGCGGCTTGCTGCATTCGGTACTGGCCTTGCCCGCCGAGTGCGAGCTGCATACCGTCTGTGTGCACCTGGGCCTGGACGAGCGCCAGCGCCAGCAGCAGTTGCACCTGCTCTGCGAATTACTGCACAGCCTGCCGATCGACGCGCCGGTGATCGTCGCCGGCGACTTCAATGACTGGCGCCAGCGCGCGGATGCAGTGCTGGCCGAATGCGGCCTGAATGAAGTGTTCAGCCAGGCCCATGGTCGCCCGGCACGCAGTTTTCCGGCACGCTGGCCGCTGTTGCGCCTGGACCGCATCTACCTGCGCAATGCCCGCGCACAGGCGCCCAAGGTCATGGCGCGCAAGCCCTGGACCCACCTGTCCGATCACCTGCCATTGGCAGTGGAGGTGCTCTTGTGAACAGCCAATGGCGACCTGACAACCAGGTGCAACTGCTGATCAACGGCGAGGACTATTTCGCCAGCGCCTTTGCCGCGATCGAGCAGGCCCGGGCGGAAATTCTCCTGGAAACCTTCATCATCTTTGAAGACAAGGTCGGCAAGCAGTTGCAGCAACTGTTGATCGCCGCCGCCCGGCGCGGGGTAAAGGTCGAGATGCTGGTCGACGGTTATGGCACCGCAGACCTGAGCCTTGACTACCTGCGCGAGCTCAGCGACGCCGGCGTGCATTTGCAGGCCTTCGACCCGAGCCCGAAACGCCTGGGCATGCGCACCAATCTGTTTCGCCGCCTGCACCGCAAGATCCTGGTGGTCGATGGCGAGGTCGGTTTTGTTGGCGGCATCAATTATTGCGCCGATCACCTGGCCGATTTCGGACCGATGGCCAAGCAGGACTACGCGGTACAAGTACGCGGGCCGATCGTCGCCGACCTGCAGCGCGCCACCTTGACCCTACTGGAGCAACAGAGCGCGCTCAAGCCCGGTAGCCGGCGCTGGTGGCAACGCCGGGTGCCGATCGCCGCCGACAGCGAACAGGCAAGCATGACCCTGTGCATCCGCGATAACCATGATCACCCCAACGACATCGAACAGCACTACTTGCGGGCGCTGAACGGCGCCCGCGAGCGGGTCACCATTGCCAATGCCTACTTCTTTCCCGGTTACCGCCTGCTGCGGGCGATCCGCAACGCCGCGCGCCGGGGCGTGAAGGTTACCCTGGTGCTGCAGGGTATGCCTGACATGCCCTGGGTGCGCTTGTGTTCGCGCTTGCTGTACAACTACCTGATCCGCGACGGCGTGCGCATTTTCGAATACTGCGAACGGCCCTTGCACGGCAAGGTGGCGCTGGTGGACCGGCACTGGTCGACCGTTGGCTCAAGCAACCTCGACCCGTTGAGCCTGGCCCTGAACCTTGAGGCCAACCTGGTTATCCGCGACCAGACCTTCAACAGCCGCCTGCATGAACACCTGCAGGAGCTTACCGCCCACCGCTGCAAACCGGTGAGCCTGCAGCGGGCACTGCGCGGCTACTGGTGGCGGGCGCCGCTGATCTTTTTGACCTTTCACTTCATCCGCCGATTCCCGGCCGTGATCGGCTGGCTGCCGGCCCATGTACCACGGCTCAAGCCGCTGTATGACGGCGAGCAAACTGCGGGCAAGCCGACATGAGCAAACAGCACAAGCACTGGCGCCGTGCCCGCCAGGCGCTGACCCTGGCGTTCTTCATCCTGGTGCCGGTGCTGCTGTTCAGCGTGCTGAAAAACCTCGACTGGCAAGAGGTGTACCAGGCCCTGGCCTCCTATCGCTGGCGCACCCTGGCAATGGCTGCAGGCGTAACCCTGTGCAGCTTTGCCCTGTTCAGCAGCTTCGACCTGCTCGGGCGCTACTACACCGGGCATCATTTGCCGGCGCACCAGGTGTTGCCGCTGGCGTTCGTGTGCTACGCCTTCAACCTCAACCTCAGCGCCTGGGTCGGCGGCATCGCCCTGCGCTATCGTTTGTACAGCCGCCTCGGCCTCAAGGTCGCGACCATCACCCGGATCCTCAGCCTCGGGCTGTTGACCAACTGGGCAGGCTATTTCGCGGTGGCCGGCAGCTTGTTCGTCTGCGGGCTGCCGAAGTTGCCAGCGGGCATGGAGATCGGCAATACCGGCCTGCGCCTGATCGGTGCAGCGCTGTTGTTGGTGGTCATCGCTTACCTGCTGGCCTGCGCCTTCGCGACTCGCCGCACCTGGCACTTTCGCAAGCAGCAGATCACCCTGCCAGGCATCCGTCTGGCGGCGTTGCAAGTGGTGATGGGCGCTCTGAACTGGTCGTTGATGGCGCTGGTGGTGTTCATCCTGCTGCCCAAGGGGGCTAGCTACCCGACCGTGCTGGCGGTACTGATGATCAGCAGCATTGCCGGGGTCATTACTCATATTCCGGCCGGGCTTGGGGTACTCGAGACGGTGTTTTTGACCCTGCTGCAAGGCACCTACGGCAAGGGCACGCTGCTCGCGGCGCTGATTGGCTACCGGGCGGTCTACTTTCTGTTGCCGTTGCTGGTAGCCACGCTGACCTACCTGATGCTCGAGCGCCTGGCCAGTCAGCGCGCCAGCGGGGAAAGTTCGCAAACCACCGGCTGAACCGGCTCGAGCATCTGGTGTACCTGGTACACCAGGTCTTGCAGGGCGAAGGGCTTGGTCATCAGGGCGATGCCGGGCTCCAGCACCTCCTGGTCGGTCACTTCCTGTTCGGCGAAGCCGGTGATCAACAGCACCTTCTGCTGCGCCTGCAGCATGCGCAGGGCATTGGCCACCTGACGGCCACTGAAGCCGCCTGGCAGGCCGATATCGGTGATCAGCAGGTCAACCGTGCCCAACTGGCGATACTGCTGCAGCGCGCTGTTGGCGTCAGCGGCGGTAAACACCTCGAAGCCCTCCTCCTCCAGCGCCTCCTTGATCAGCAAGCGCAAGGTACTCTCGTCGTCGACCAGCAGGATGCGTTCGCCATTGGCGCGTGGGTAGCACTTGCGCCCCGGCTCGCCGGCCAGCGGCTGCGGCAGCTCGCCCACATAGCGCGGCAGCAGGACCTTCACCCGGGTACCCTGACCAGGGCTCGAATCGATCCACACCCGGCCCCCTGACTGACGGACAAAGCCATAGACCATCGACAAGCCAAGCCCGGTGCCCTGACCGACCGGCTTGGTGGTGAAGAACGGGTCAAAGGCCCGTGCGACGATATCGGCATTCATGCCGTGGCCGTTGTCCTGCACCTGCAAGGCAAAGAAATCGCCCGGGCCCAGGCTGTCTTCGCCCTCCAGGGCCAGCTCGTGACGTTCGTTAGCGGTGGTGATGCGCAGGCAGCCACCGGCGCCCATGGCATCGCGGGCATTGATGCACAGGTTGATCAGGGCATTTTCCAGCTGGTTGGCATCAATCAGTACCCACCAGGGCGCCGGCTCCACCTGGACCTGCAGATCGATATGGCTACCCACGGTCTGCTGGATCAGCTGCTCGATGTCCTGCACCAGTTGGTTGACACAGACGGGCTTGGGGTCGAGCGCCTGGCGCCGGGAGAAGGCCAGCAAGCGGTGGGTGAGCGTGGCGGCGCGCTTGGCCGCACCCCGAGCGGCATCAAGGTAGACCTGCAGATTATCCACATTACCCTGGGCAATGCGTCGCTCGAGCAACTCCAGGCTGCCGCTGATGCCGGTCAACAGGTTATTGAAGTCATGGGCCATGCCGCCGGACAGTTGCCCGATGGCTTCCATCTTCTGGCTCTGACGCAACAGTTCTTCAGCATGGCGCAGCGCCTCTTCGCGCTCGCGCTCCTGGCTGATGTCGGTGCCCACGGCGGTAAAACCAAGCTCCGAGGGTACCGCTGCCCAGTTGAACCAGCGGTAGTGCCCGTCCTTGTGGCGCAAGCGGCTGATGGTGTTCTCGGTGCGCTGGCCGGCGCGCAGGCGCTCAACCACCGAGGTGACTTGCGGTTGGTCGTCGGCATGCAGCAAGTCCATGATCGAGGTGTTCAGCACCTCGTCCGCAGCCCAGCCAAGGACCTGGCTCCAGGCCGGGTTGACCGCACTGATGCGCAAATCCGGCAGGACAATCACCATGATGTCGCCGGACAAATCCCAGAAATGGTTTCGATCAGAGGTGCGCTCCTGCACCTGGCGCTCGAAGGTATTGGCCAGGTGACGCCACTGCTGCGCCGATTCGACGCTGGCGGTGGTTTCGATCACCGTGTCGAGAAAGCCGGCCACCGCCCCGCGCTCGTCTCGAATGGGGCTGTAGCAGAAGGTGAAATAGGCTTGCTCGAGGCTGCCGTTGCGATTGATCATCAACGGGAAGTTCTCGATGAAGATCGCCTCCCCCGACAGGGTACGGAAGACCAGCGCGCCGATGTTCTCCCAGGCCTCGCTCCACACCTCGTCAAACCCGCGTCCCAGTGCCTCGGGCTTGGCCCCGAGGATCGGCTTGAAGGCATCGTTGTAAATGGTCACCAACTGCGGCCCCCAGACCAGGCAACCGGGGAATTTGGACGCCAGCAGCATGTCCACGGCAATGCGCAAGGGCGCCGGCCACAGGTGCAAAGGCCCAAGGGCGGTACTGGCCCAGTCGTGGTTACGCACCTTTACACTCATTGATCCTGGCATGGGCAAGCTCAGCTGACGGTGGGGGCCTGAACAATCGGACCTAAACGCCGATATCTTCGTTCCAGAGTTCGGGGCTGTCCTTGATAAAAGCGCGCATCATCTTGACGCAGTTATCATTGTGCAGCACCTGCACATCGACGCCGCGGGCCTTGAGCAGCGCTTCCTCGCCCATGAAAGTCTGGTTTTCACCAACAATCACGCGCTTGATGCCATACAGCAGGATCGCCCCGCTGCACATCGGGCATGGCGACAAGGTGGTGTACAGGGTCGCCTCGCGATAAACCCTGGCCGGCTGGCGGCCGGCGTTTTCCAGAGCGTCCATTTCGCCGTGCAGGATCGCGCTGCCCTCCTGGACCCGGCGGTTGTGGCCACGGCCGATGATCTGGTTATTGTGTACCAGCACCGAACCGATCGGTATGCCGCCTTCTTTACGGCCCCGTTGGGCCTCATCGATAGCAGCCTGCATGAACGCATCTACGTCTTGGTTCAACGTGCTCATCGGTTGGTCGACTCCCTGTGGCAAAGCGGTTTTCTTCGCAGGCTAGCATACCGCCAGCAAGGAATGGCATCCATGCCAGTCGCTACTATGCTGTACAGGTTTCTCCTCTGCGACCTGGGCAGTCCGGGTCCGTTCCAGTATAGGGAGCGTTGCGATGAGCAAGAAAATACTGGTGGTGCTGACCAATACGGCCAAATACCCGACGCTCAAGCGCGCCACCGGATTGTGGCTGGGCGAGGCGGTGCACTTTGTCGACAAGGTCGAAAAGGCCGGTTACAAGGTCGATTACCTCAGCCCCAGCGGCGGTTACGTGCCGATTGACCCGCACAGCCTGCAGATGGCGGCGGATATCGACTGGCAGTGGTACCAGGACAAGGCGTTCATGAACCGTCTGGGCAAGACCCTGAGCCCCGGCGAGGTCAAGGCCCAGGACTACAGCGCCATTTATTATGCCGGCGGTCATGGGGTGATCTGGGACTTCCCCGACAACAGCGGGCTGCAGGGCCTGGCCCGGCGCATCTTTGAGGCCGGCGGCGTGGTGGCCTCGGTGTGCCATGGCGCGGTCGGCCTGCTCAATATCAAGCTCAGTGACAACACCTTGCTGGTCAAGGACCGCGAGGTCACCGGTTTTTCCGATACTGAAGAGAAACTGGCCGAACTGGACAAAGTGGTGCCTTACCTCACCGAAACCGAGCTCAAGGCCCGCGGCGGTTTGTACCGCAAGGCAGAAGAGCCGTGGCAGGCCTTCGCCATCGCCGACCAGAAAGACGGACGCTTGATTACCGGACAGAATCCCGCCTCTGGGGGCGCGGTGGCCGACCTGGTGGTGGCCGCACTGAAAAAGCGCTGAGGCGCCTACTTGGCTTGCCGATAGGTACTTCGCCGAGGGTAAACACGGCCTACATCCGCCGCTGATTGCGCTCTTTATGCTGACGAGTGTCACCCGACCAGGAAGGTCGGGCTCTTGTTCAGCATAGAGGTGCACTCATGGCTCCAACCCGTCTTGCCGGCCGCAGCCTGCTCGAGTTTCTGATAACCCTGCTGATCGGCCTGGCGCCCGTGGCCTGTGGCCTTCTGGTGTTGGCCCTGCAGGTCGAGCGTAAGCAGGAAGAAACCGCCGAGGTGTCTGTGGTCGAGGCTATCTATGCTATCGACCGGGTCTTCGATGCCATGCACGGCTCCAGCAATGCTGTGCTCGGGTTGGTCGGGCAACCCTGCGAGAAAATCCTCCCGACTCTGCGCCAGGAAGCGCTGAGGCAGCCAAGCGTGCGCTCGCTGGTGCTGACCCGAGAAAACCGTGCCTACTGCAGCACCCTGCTCGGCAGCATCGACACGGCAATCGACCCGGGCAGCTACTTCAACCAGCGCCTGCGCCTGGACTCGCGCAACGAAATCACCCCGGACATGCCGGTGCTGCACTACCGCCTGCAGGAATATCCCATGGGCGTCATCGCCATCAGCGATGCGCGCTCCCTGCAAACAGAACTGCAGGGCTTCAAGAACGCCATTGTCCTGGCCCTGCAGTTCGGCAGCGATTTTGTCTGGGCAACCGGCAGTGGCAGCGCCAAGCAGGTACCCAACCATGAAGAAAACAGCCAGCGCATGGTCTCGGAGAAGTACGGCTACACCGTCCACGCCGGCTACCCCGATGGCCACACCCGCAAGATGCTCAGCCAGGCCATGGCCTCCACAGCACCTTCCCTGCTTCTGGTCGGCATCATCACCTGCGCCGTGGCCTACTGGGGGCTGTTCAGGCAACGACGAAAAACAGCGTGAGCTCCACCATGAAAAAGGCCATTGAGCGTTTGCTCAATGGCCTTTTTCAGTGACGGTCCGGATCAGTCGGTACTGAGTACACCACGACGGACCTGGTCACGCTCGATCGACTCGAACAGGGCCTTGAAGTTGCCTTCGCCGAAGCCGTCGTCTCCCTTGCGCTGGATGAACTCGAAGAACACCGGGCCCATCAGGGTTTCGGAGAAGATCTGCAGCAGCAGACGCTTGTCACCGGCCTCGGAGGAACCATCGAGCAGGATGCCACGGGCCTGCAGTTCGCCGACCGGCTCGCCATGGCCCGGCAGACGCCCTTCGAGCATCTCGTAGTAGGTGTCTGGCGGCGCGGTCATGAAGCGCATGCCGAGCTTTTTCAGGGCATCCCAGCTCTCGAGCAGGTTGTCGCTGAGGAAGGCCACATGCTGGATGCCCTCGCCGTTGAACTGCATGAGGAACTCTTCGATCTGCCCGGCGCCCTTGGACGACTCTTCGTTCAGCGGGATACGGATCATGCCATCCGGCGCGGTCATGGCCTTGGAGGTCAGGCCGGTGTATTCGCCCTTGATGTCGAAGTAACGGATTTCGCGGAAGTTGAACAGCTTCTCGTAGAAGCCGGCCCAGTAGGCCATGCGCCCGCGGTAGACGTTGTGGGTCAGGTGATCGATGATCTTCAGGCCCGCACCGACCGGGTGACGATCGACACCTTCGATGAAGTTGAAGTCGATGTCATAGATCGAACTGCCTTCCTCGAAACGGTCGATCAGGTACAGCGGCGCACCGCCAATGCCCTTGATCGCCGGCAAACGCAGCTCCATCGGCCCGGTTTCGATCTCGACCGGCTGGGCGCCCAGCTCGAGGGCGCGGGCGTAGGCTTCGTGGGCGTTACGCACACGGAAGGCCATGCCGCACACCGACGGACCATGCTCGGCGGCAAAGTACGAGGCGACGCTTTTCGGTTCGTTGTTCAGGATCAGGTTGATACCGCCCTGGCGGTACAGGTGCACGTCCTTGGAACGGTGGGTAGCCACCTTGGTGAAGCCCATGATCTGGAAGATCGGTTCCAGGGCGCCCGGGGTCGGCGATGCGAACTCGATGAATTCAAAGCCCATCAGGCCCATCGGGTTTTCAAAGATATCAGCCATGCTCGTTTCCTCATCATCAAAGCGGGTAAATAACGGTCGTTAATTGCTATCGATGTCGAGCAGGCGTGGTGGCGCGCAAGAGATGCCCCTCACACTTCTGGCGAGGTAGTCACCATAGATCAGCTTGAACCCATGACACTTCATATGGACCCATTCTCGGCGGGTTGATTCCCCGAAGGTGGAGAACCTTATTATTGTATGCGTAACGGGATTCTACAGTGCGTAAACCGTTTTGTCCGCACTTTAGTTGACGCCCGGGCGGCGACGAACGGCTATCCTTGGCACACAGCCGTTTACTTCCCTCCGCTTGTACAGGTTAGCTGCCATGCCGCTCACGGTAAAACGCCCCGGACGCTGGACCCTGCGTGCCCTGCTGCCCTGGGTAGTGGGCGCGGTGCCGGTGCTGTGCGGGCTGCTGATCATGCACCTGCAGGCCCAGCGCGAGCTGGACGCCCGCAGCCGCGCCACCGCGCAGCAAGTGGTGGCCCAGGTAGAGCTGATCCTCGACAACATTTCTGGCGCGGCCAGGTCGTTGCTGCCCTTGGCCGGAATGCCGTGCGTGGAAGAGAAACTGGCCCTGCGCGACCAGGTCACCCGCCGCTCGTTCGTACGCTCGACCAACCTGGTGTACCGCAACGAGCTGTATTGCAGCTCGCTGTTCGGCCCCTACAGCGAACCGGTCAATGCCAGCGACTATGTAGACGGCAAGCTCTGGCTGATGAACGGCAACTCGGTGACTCCTGGCCACCCATTGCTGGTGTATCGGGTCTATGAAGGCGAGCGCGGCGCCATCACTACCGTCGATGGTGACCACCTGCTGACCGCCCTGCGCCTGATCGGCCCGCAGACCCAGTTGCTGCTACAGGTGGGCCGTTACTGGATGGGCAAGGACGGCCTGGTCCATGAAGGGATCGCCCCCGCCGCTGAGGTCGCGCCAGTGCGCCTGACCTCCAGCCACTACCCGTTCTCGATCCACAGCGGTTATGCGCCAGGCAAGGTCGGCCAGGTAATGCGCGATGAATACCCTGCGCTGTTCGGCCTGCTGGTGTTTCTCGGGGTGATTGCCGGTACCGTATGCCGCTGGATGCTGCGCCGTGCCAGCTCACCACGGGCCGAGCTGCAGCGGGCCATGGAAGCCTACGAGTTCTTGCCGTACTTCCAGCCAGTGGTGCGCAAGGGCGACTACCGCTGGGCCGGCGCCGAAGTGCTGATGCGCTGGCAGCACCCGCGCGACGGTCTGGTGCGCCCCGACCTGTTCATTCCCTACGCCGAGCACAGCGGCCAGATCGTACCGATGACGCGCATGCTCATGCAGCGCACTGCGCAATTGCTGGCGCCGCATGCAGCATTGATGGGCGAGGGTTTTCATGTCGGCATCAACATCACCGCCGATCATTGCCAGGACCTGGCCCTGTACGACGACTGCCGGGCCTTTCTCGGCGCCTTCCCGCCTGGCCGGGTATTGCTGACCCTGGAGCTGACCGAACGCAAGCTTATTGCCCCCAGCGAAGTTACCCAGACGCTGTTCGGCAAACTCCACGAACTGGGGGTGATGATCGCCATCGACGACTTTGGCACCGGCCAGTCCAGCCTCAGCTACTTGCGCCAGTTCAAGGTCGATTACCTGAAGATTGACCAAAGCTTCGTCGCCCTGATCGGGGTCGATGCGTTGTCGCTGCACATTCTCGACAGCATTATCGAACTGTCGGCCAAGCTTGAGCTGGGCATCGTCGCCGAAGGCGTCGAGAACGAAACCCAGCGCGATTACCTGGCGCGCCACAATGTCGATTTCCAGCAGGGTTACCTGTTTGCCCGGCCGATGCCGATCGAGGACTTTGTCGCCGCCCTGGCGGCCCAGGCCGAAACCGCGCCGCAGGTCGCGAAGGTTGCCGTTTAGGCCTGCGCCCTGAGATCATGGCGGGTTCCCCGCTCTGTTTTCTTCTGTAACCGAGGCATTTGTGTCAAAAGGCATCATTACATCGGTCACGGCCTCGTTCCTGTTTGCCGTGATGTACTACTACACCTCGCTGCTCACCCCGCTCGATGGCGAGGAGGTGTTCGGCTGGCGCATGCTCCTGACCTTGCCCTGCGTTACCCTGTTCATGCTGTTTACCCGCGACTGGCCGCTGGTCACCGGCTTGCTCGCGCGGGTTAGGCGCACGCCGCTGCTGTTGCTCGGCTTGCTGGGTACTTCATCATTGATGGGCGTGCAGCTCTGGCTGTTCCTCTGGGCGCCGTTGCACGGACGCAGCCTGGAAGTGTCGCTGGGCTACTTCCTGTTGCCGCTGACCATGGTCCTGACCGGCCGCCTGGTGTATGGCGAACAATTGTCGCGGCTGCAGAAAGTCGCGGTAGCCTGCGCGATGACCGGTGTCGGCCATGAGCTCTACCAGCACGGCAGCTTTGCCTGGGAGACCTTGCTGGTCGCCGCAGGCTACCCGCTGTACTTCGTGCTGCGGCGCAAATGCGCGACCGATCACCTCGGCGGTTTGTGGGCCGACATGTGCCTGCTGCTGCCGGCGGCGCTGTACTTTGTCATCCAGGGGCCGCTGTCAGCCCAGGACCTGGCCGCGCATCCGGGGCTGTACGGCCTGATCCCGCTGCTTGGGGTGATCAGCGCCCTGGCGCTGATCTGCTATGTGCTGGCCAGCCGCCTGCTGGCCTTCAGCCTGTTCGGCCTGCTCAGCTATGTCGAGCCGGTGCTGCTGGTGGCCGTGGCCCTGCTGCTGGGCGAGACCATCGGCCCCGACCAGTGGCTGACCTACCTGCCGATCTGGCTGGCGGTGCTGGTATTGATCGCCGAAGGCGTCAGGCACCTGCTGCGTCAACGGCGGCGTTCGGTGTAAGGCGCACCTGGCGCACGCGGCGCTCCTCCACCGCGACCACGGTCATTTGCCAGTTGTTCCACACCAGGCTGTCGCCGACCATCGGCAAGCGATCGAGCAGGCTCATGACCAGGCCGGCGAGGGTCTGGTAGTCCTCGGTGGGCTTGGCGGCAAAACCGGTGCGTGCCTGGATCTGGCTGAGGTTCAGGGCGCCGCTGACGACAAAGCCGTGGCCGTCCTCGACGATGCCCGGGCCTTCCACCTCACTGGCATCGGGCAGTTCACCGGCGATGGACTCAAGGATGTCGGTCATGGTCAGCACCCCGGTGAAATCACCGAACTCGTTGACCACGAAGGCGATGTGCGTCGACTGGCTGCGCATCTGTTCCAGTGCGTTGAGGATGCTGAAACTCTCCAGCAGGTTCACCGGCGCCCGGGCCAGGCTCTCGAGGTCAGGCTGATTACCGGCCAGCAGTTCCTTGAGCAGCTCCTTCTTGTGCACGAAGCCCAGCGGTTCTTCAATACGCCCGTCTCGAATCAACGGCAGGCGCGAGTAGGACGAATGCATCAGTGCGGTACGAATCGCCTCGGCCGGCTGCGCCAGGTCGATGGCATCGACCTCGGCGCGCACCGTCATCACCGTCTTGATCGGCCGTTCGGCCAGGTTCAGCACGCCGCTGATCATCACCCGCTCGCGGCGGTCGAACAGCACCTGTTCTTCGCCACCTTCGACCAGGTCGGCAATCTCCTCGCCGACATCATCAGCCTCGACCCGGCGCCCGCCCAAAAGGCGCAGGACCGCGTGGGCGGTGCGCTCACGCAGCGGCCGGTGTTGCTGCAGGCTGCGCTTGCGCCGCGCCCGGGCCAGCTGGTTGAACAGCTCGATCAGAATCGAGAAGCCAATGGCCGCGTACAGGTAGCCTTTGGGAATATGAAAGCCCAGGCCCTCGGCGGTGAGGCTGAAGCCGATCATCATCAAGAAGCCCAGGCACAGCATGATCACCGTCGGGTGATTGTTGACGAAGCGGGTCAACGGCTTGCTGGCAACGATCATGATGCCGATGGAGAAGATCACCGCGATCATCATGATCGACAACTCTTCGACCATGCCCACGGCGGTGATCACCGCGTCGAGGGAGAACACTGCATCGAGCACCACGATCTGCGCGACGATCGGCCAGAACGCGGCATGGCGCACACTGCCGGTGTTCTGCGCAACGTGGCCTTCGAGGCGCTCGTGCAACTCCATGGTGGCCTTGAACAACAGGAACACACCACCGAAGAGCATGATCAGGTCGCGCCCGGAGAAGCTCTTGCCGAACACCTCGAACAGCGGCGCGGTAAGGGTCACCATCCACGAGATACTGGCCAGCAGGCCCAGGCGCATGATCAGCGCCAGCGACAGGCCGATCACCCGCGCGCGGTCGCGCTGATGGGGCGGCAGTTTGTCGGCGAGGATGGCGATGAACACCAGGTTGTCGATACCCAGTACCAGTTCCAGCACAATCAGCGTGGCAAGGCCCAGCCAGGCCGTGGGGTCGGCTAGCCATTCCATGGGCGATTACTCATGTGCGAGAACGGGCGGAAAACGTCGCAAGGACGGGAGAATGGCCGGGACGGCCGGGTACTGGGAGGCTCCGAGAACGAAGTCATATCAACCTGAAATCAATTGGGGATGTGATCCTACAATTGCAGCAGGCTTTTCTCACAGCGCGAAACTATTTCAAATTCTGTACCCGCCCGTTCCCACAACTGCCTAGATCAACCCACCACCATCGATATCAATGACGCTGGCGGTCATGAAGCCGTTCTCCATGGCCAGCAGATACCCGGCCGCCACTTCATCCGCCGCCCCCACCCGTCCGACCGGCAGGCCCGCGCCGGCGCGGGCGAACATCGCCTGCCGCGCTTCGCCGTCCATCCCGGCGTAGGCTTCGGTTTCGGTCAGCCCCGGGCTGACAACGTTGACCCGGCGTGGCGCCAGCTCCTTGGCCAGTTGCCTGGCCAGGGCTTCGAGCGCCGCATTGAGGGTGGTCTTGATCATCTGCCCGGCGACGAACTTGCGTGACAGCAACCCCGAGGTCAGGCTGATGCTGGCGTGCGCAGAAAGGTGCGGCAACGCCAGCTGGATCGCCTGCAAGGCGCCCCAGAACTTCACCTCGAAAGCCTCGCGCGCCAGTTGCAGGTCGCTCTGCGCCAGGGGCCTGGCCTGCACGGCGGGGCCAGCGCTGATGACCAGATGATCGACGGTGCCAACGCCGGCAAACAGCGCCTGCAGCGCCCGGGTATCGGTGATATCGGCAACACATGCCTCGATCCCCTCACCCGGGCTTACCGCCTGGCGGCTGGCAACGATGACCCGTGCACCACGTGCCCTGGCCTGGCGCGCTACCGCCGCGCCGATACCGCTGGCGCCGCCGAGCACCAGCACGGTCTGGTGCAACAAGGATTGATGAGCGTTGTACATGATGATCACTGCCTGTGCTTGAAAGTGATTACATCTTGCTCTGCGAGCAATCAGGGAAAAACCAGGCTGCACGCCAAGCACCTGTAACCATTGCTTGAAGATATCCAGGGTAATTTTCTTCAATACCCGGCCATTCGCCGCGCCTTAGGCTGTGTCGGTCTTCCACTGCTGGATACCCCTCATGAGCCTGATGTTATCAATGGCCGCCTTCGCCCTGGCCGCCTCAATCTCCCCCGGCCCGGTCAATATCGTCGCCCTCAGCGCCGGCGCCCGCCACGGCTTTCGCGCCAGCTTGCGGCATGTCAGCGGCGCAACCCTCGGCTTTGTCCTGCTGCTGGTGCTGATCGGCCTTGGCTTGCACGAGTTGTTGCGCCATTGGCCGGCCATGACCCAAGTGTTGCACTGGGCCGGCGTGGTGTTCTTGCTGTACATGGCCTGGAAACTGGCCAGCGACAACGGCGAACTGGGCGCTGGCGGCGCTACGGGCGCGCCCTCGGTGCTCGCCGGCGCCACCCTGCAATGGCTCAACCCCAAGGCCTGGCTGGCCTGTGTGGCCGGCATCGGCGCCTATGTCGGCGAGGGCGATAGCCGCCGGTTGTGGCAGCTCAGCGCGATCTACCTGGTAATCTGTTTTCTGTCGATTGCCAGCTGGGCCTGGGCCGGCAGTGCAATCAGCCACTCCCTGAGCAATGCCCAGCGTATGCGCCGGTTCAACCGCTGCCTGGCGCTGCTGTTGCTGGCCAGCGCGCTGTACCTGCTAGTGGGCTGAACGATAGTGCCCAGGCGTCGCCGCCAGGTGGCGCTTGAAGGCTCGCTGCAAGTGCGCCTGGTCGGCAAAACCTGCCTCCAGTGCCACCTCGGCAATCAACCGCCCGCGGCGCAACTGGGCACGGGCATACTGCACCCGTTGATCGAGCAGGTAGCCATGGGGCGTCAAGCCGAACTGCTGCTTGAACGCACGGATCAGGTAGGACGCGGACAAGCCGGCAGCGCGGCTGATGTCTTCAAGGCGCAAAGGCTCGGTGCAGTGCGCGCGGATGAATTCGGCTGCGGCCAGCAGGCGCGGGTCGCCCTGGCCCAGCGCGCTTGCGCTTTCGCCCAGGCGCAGGCTCAGTGCGCTGCAAAACACTCGCAGTGCCGCCTCTTTGCCAACTGGCGGCTGCTGCTCATCCAGCAGCATGGCAAACAGCTGCAGCAAATCATCGAACAGCCCCGCCTCGGTGCTGCTGACAGCCGCCAGCGGCGAGAAACCCAGGCCCTGCAACCAGGCCCAGTCGATGAACAGCATCAGGTAGGACCAGGGCTCGCCCGCGATGGGATTGCAGGTGTGCACCACTCCGGGGTTCATCAGCACCACGGTGCCGGCAGCCACTTGCTGCTGGCGATCGCCACTGATGTAGGTGCTGCGCCCTGCGGTAATCGCACCAATCGAGAAACTCTCGTGCGAATGCGCCGCGTAACAGACCTTGCGACCATCGGCGACGCTGCGCACTTCAACGAAGGGCAGCGCCGGGTCACGCCAGAATCGCGAATTTGCGTGCATAGGCTTCAGCCCTCGGCGTCGTGCACCACCACCAGTAACTGGGCCTGCACCGGCCCCAACGAACGCAGGCGGTGCGGGGTCTGGGCGTTGAAATACAGGGCATCGCCACGCTCGAGGATCACCCGCTCGTTCATGAAGTCGACCTCGACCTGGCCTTCATGGACGAACAGAAACTCTTCGCCCAGGTGCTCCTTGAACGAGGCATCGCTGAACTCCGGCGGCGGGCTGATGATGAACGGCAGCAGGCTGCGGCTGCCGATCTGCTTGGCCAGCACCGAATAACCCGGCCCCTGCCCCGACACCGCCTGGCGTTCATGGCTGCGCACCAGGCTGTAGCGGGCCTGGCCTGGCTGGTCTTCGGCAAACAGCTCCTCGACATTGACGTTCAAGGCACGCGCCAGCTTCAACGCTGCAGCGATGGAGGGCGTATTCAAGCCGCGCTCGACCTTGGACAGGTAACTCTTGGTCATGCCAGCCGTTTCAGCCAGCGCCTCCAGGGTAATACCCAGTTTTTTTCTCAACAGTTTCAATCGGATAGACATGTGACGCGATTTTCCCAATGCCATGGGCAAGTATTTTCTTGCTAATGACACCTTGTGTCATATAGCCTTTATTGTGTAATGCGATTGACCACCCCGTCACCTTCCAAGCAACCGGGGTGGGCCAGCCGTGACACTCCATCACGCCACCGAGGATAGCCCCATGGCCAAGACAATGGCACTCCCCAAGGACCAACTGATCCAGCAGGCCCTTAAGCAGATGCAAGGCTCGCTTGCCGATAATACGTGGACTGTGCGCGAAAAGCTGGCACTGACCTGCCGGATTCTGTTCGACAACGGCCACGACTCCGGCCTGGCCGGGCAGATCAGCGCCCGCGGCCCGCAGCCAGGCACCTTCTACACCCAGCAACTGGGCCTGGGTTTCGACGAAATCACCGCCAGCAACCTGTTGCTGGTCAACGAAGACCTGGACGTGCTCGAAGGCCAGGGCATGCCCAACCCGGCCAACCGCTTCCACAGCTGGGTGTACCGTGCCCGCCCGGATGTGCACTGCATCATCCACACCCACCCGACCCACGTCGCCGCCCTGTCGATGCTGGAAGTGCCACTTGAGGTCTCGCACATGGACCTCTGCCCGCTGTACGACGATTGCGCGTTCCTCGAGGCCTGGCCCGGCGTGCCGGTGGGCAACGAAGAAGGCGAGATCATCAGTGCCGCCCTTGGCGACAAGCGCGCCATCCTGCTGTCGCACCACGGCCAGTTGTCGACCGGTGCCAGCATCGAGGAAGCCTGCGTGATTGCCCAGCTAATCGAACGCGCCGCCAAGCTGCAACTGCTGGCCATGGCCGCCGGCAGCATCAAGCCGATCGCCCCTGAGCTGGGTCGTGAAGCCCACGACTGGATCTCCCGGCCCAAGCGCCACAGCGCCGCCTTCAACTACTATGCGCGCCAATGCCTGCGGGTACATGGCGACTGCCTGAACTGAACCAAGCCTGTCACTGACCTTGCGGAGTAAATTTCATGTCCAAGACTTTTCACGGCATCATCGGCTACACCATCACCCCGTTCAGCGCCGACGGCGAACAGCTCGACCTCGAGGCCCTGGGCCGCTCGATCGAGCGCCTGATCGAGGGTGGCGTTCACGCCATTGCGCCACTGGGCAGCACCGGCGAAGGCGCCTACCTGAGCGATCTGGAATGGCAGCAGGTAGCCGCCTTCAGCCTGCGTCAGATCGCCGGGCGAGTACCGACCATCGTCAGCGTCTCCGACCTGACCACCGCCGGTGCCATTCGCCGCGCGCGCTTTGCCCAGGAACACGGCGCCGACGCGGTGATGGTGCTGCCGGCCGCCTACTGGAAGCTCACCGAGGAGGAGATACTCGAGCACTACCGGGCCATCGGCGCCAGCATCGAGCTGCCGATCATGCTCTACAACAACCCGGCCACCAGCGGTACCGACATGTCGGTGGAGCTGATCCTGCGCATCGTGCGCGAGGTCGAAAACGTCACCATGGTCAAGGAGAGCACCGGCGACATCCAGCGCATGCACAAGCTGCAGCTACTGGGTGAAGGCAAGGTGCCATTCTACAACGGCTGTAACCCGCTGGCCCTGGAAGCCTTCGTGGCCGGCGCCAGCGGCTGGTGCACCGCCGCTGCGAACCTGATCCCGGCGCTCAACCAGCAGCTGTACCAGGCCGTCCAGGCCAACGACCTGAGCACAGCCAAGGCGGTGTTCTACCGTCAACTGCCGCTGCTGGAGTTCATCCTCAAAGGTGGCCTGCCGGCAACCATCAAGGCCGGTCTGGGCATGACCGGTTTGCTGGTGGGTGAGCCGCGGCGGCCGGTGTTTGCCCTCGACAACGCAGGTCAGGCGCACTTGCAACAACTGCTCAAACAAATGCTGTAGGACGACCGTAACAACCCGGCACTGCAACAGTGCCGGGGACCGGTGCAGAGTCACCCAGCAGTTCCGGAGAAGTCCGACACTGCTTGAAGAAAGCCCATCTGGGGCTAGTGTCCTGCCGTTTCTATCATCGGCTGCTCTAACCCATGACAGGACAGTCACCATGAGCACCCGACGTTTTTCAGGCTTTACCCTGGGCGTACTCGCCTCGGCCGTATTGATTGCCGGCACGGCATTCGCCGCCCCGCTAACTCGCGACAATGGCGCCCCGGTGGGCGACAACCAGAACTCGCAGACCGCTGGCAGTACCGGCCCCACCCTGCTGCAGGACGTGCAGTTGATCCAGAAGCTGCAGCGTTTTAACCGCGAGCGGGTGCCTGAGCGTGTGGTGCATGCCCGCGGTGCCGGTGCCCATGGCGAGTTCACCGCCAGCGCCGATATTTCCGCACTGACCCAGGCCAAGGTATTTACCCCGGGGGAGCGAACCCCGGTGTTCGTGCGCTTCTCCTTGGTGGCGCACGGCCTTCATTCCCCGGAAACCCTGCGCGACCCGCGCGGCTTTGCCACACGTTTCTACACCACCGATGGCAACTGGGACCTGGTCGGCAATAACTTCCCGACCTTCTTCATTCGTGATGCCATCAAGTTCCCGGACATGGTTCACGCCTTCAAGCCCGACCCGCGCACCAACCTTGGCAACGACGCCCGCCGCTTCGACCTGCTCTCGCACATGCCCGAAGCCACCCGCACCCTGACGTTGCTCTACTCCAACGAAGGCACGCCGCTGAGCTACCGGCACATGGATGGCAACAGCGTGCATGCCTACAAGTTCGTCAACCGCGACGGTGAAATCACCTACGTGAAGTTTCGCTGGAAAACCCTACAAGGTCAGAAAAACCTGAGCCCTGGCGAAGTGACCAAGATTCAGGGGCATGACTTCAGCCACATGACCAACGACCTGGTCAATTCGATCAATCGTGGTGATCATCCGAAGTGGGACCTGTATATCCAGACGCTCAAGCCCGAGCAGCTCGCCGGTTTTGACTTCGACCCACTGGACCCGACGAAGATCTGGCCAGATGTGCCTGAACAAAAAGTCGGGCAGATGGTACTCAACCGCAATGTCGGCAACTTCTTCCAGGAAACCGAGCAGGTGGCCCTGGCGCCGTCCAACCTGGTGCCGGGCATCGAGCCTTCGGAAGACCGCCTGCTGCAAGGCCGGCTGTTCTCCTATGCCGACACCCAGATGTACCGGGTCGGCGCCAATGCCGCCGGTTTGCCAATCAATCAGCCCAGGGTCAGGATCAATAACGCCAATCAGGATGGTGCCCTCAACAGCGCGCGTAGTGTCAGCGGGGTCAACTACGAGCCCAGCCGCCTGATGCCACGCCCCTCGACCGAGTCGGCACGTTACAGCCAGCAACCCTTGAGCGGCAGCACCCAGCAGCAAGGCATCGAGCGTCAGCAGAACTTCAAGCAGGCCGGCGAGCTGTTCCGCTCCTATAGCGCCAACGACCGCCGCGACCTGATCAATAGCTTCGGTGGCTCATTGGCCAGCAGCGACGACGAAAGCAAGCACCTCATCCTCGCGTACCTGTACAAGGCCGACCCTGCCTATGGCAAGGGCGTGGCCAAGGTTGCCGGTGGCGATCTGGTAAGGGTCAAGCAACTGGCAGCGCAGCTGCGGGACTGAGCATGCGCTGGCGGTAACTGCCGGGGCTCTCGCCGGTCCATTTCTTGAACGCCCGGTGGAACGCACTGGGCTCCTGGAAGCCGGTGTGCTCGGCGACTTCGGCAATACTCAGGTGCGTCTGGCGCAGGCACTCAAAGGCCATGGCCCGACGCACTTCATCCTTGATCTGCTGGTACGAACGGCCCTCGCGCTCCAGCTGGCGGCGAAAGCTGCTGGGGCTCAGGCCCTGGCGTTCGGCCATGGCCAGCAGGGTCGGCCACTGGCCGTACTGACGGGCACGCAGATAACGGTACACCTGAGCCACCTGGCCATTCTGGTTGCGGTAGCGAATCACCAGCCACTGCGGTGCGCTGCGCAGGAAGGTCTTCAGCGCCGCCAGGTCCTGGACCACCGGCAGGCGCAGGTAATCGGCGGCAAACTCGATCTCGGTACGGCCACCGCCCGTCTGCACGTTGGCGCCCCACAGCAACGGGTCATCGTCCTGGGCCGGGCGTGTGTCGGCCAGTGCCGTTCGATCGATGACCACGCGTCGCCCGACCAGCCAGCACGCCAGGCTGATCACCAGGGCGAGAAAGGTTTCCTCGGCGTAGACCCGGGTCAGCGGATCTTCGATGCCAGTGCGCAGGCTGATCACCGCGCGCCCACCCTTGATCGTCAACTGCCCTCGAATATCACGCAGGAACAACGCAAAGTTGTTCAGGCACTGGCGCAGCGCCCTTTCCAGGTTCGGCTCCTGGATCAGCCCGCGGCAGATCAGGGCAAAGCTGCCCAACGGCATGCCATGGCTGTCGAGGTTGAAGAATTCGTCGTCAAGGGTCTCGATCAGCAGCAACCACAGGCGTGCAAACGCGGGCGCCGGCACCCGTGCGCCAGGCGCTTGGAGCACCGCCGGGTCGATTCCGGCTTCGACCAGCAGCGCCGCCGCCCGCGCCGGTTGCGCGCGCAGGGCATGGAGCATGGTATGGACGAAATAGACGGCGACTGTATCGTTTTCCCGCATGGCGGATTCCGCAAGGGTGTGGCAAAAAATACCAGTGTCACTGGACAGTTATGGCATAGGCCCGTACGCAGGCTTTGCCTAGACTCGAAGCCAACCTGAAGGTGGCTGCGGGCAGCATTCTGGCAGACGCCGGGCCTGCCCCGCCACGCTTTCGCACACTGGAGTCGATCATGAATACCCCGGACATCTATGTAGTCAGCGCTGTACGCTCGGCCATCGGCAGCTTCGGCGGCGCCCTCAAGGACCTGCCCCTGGCGGACCTGGCCAGCAGCGTGACCCGTGCCGCCATCGAACGTGCAGGCGTTGCCCCCGAGCAGATCGGCCATGTGGTCATGGGCAACGTGATTCCGACCGAGGCGCGCGACGCCTACCTGGCGCGGGTAGCGGCCATGAACGCCGGCATTCCCAAGGAAACCCCGGCGTTCAACGTCAACCGCCTGTGTGGCTCGGGCCTGCAGGCCATTGTCTCGGCGGCGCAAAGCCTGCTGCTGGGCGACGCTGAAGCAGTGGTCGCCGCTGGCGCCGAATCCATGAGCCGCGGCCCTTACCTGCTCCCGCAAGCCCGCTGGGGCGCACGCATGGGTGACCTGCAGGGCATCGACTATATGCTCGGCATCCTTCACGACCCGTTCGCCGGCTTTCATATGGGTATCACCGCGGAAAACGTCGCCGAACGCAATGGCATCACCCGCCAGATGCAGGACGAACTGGCCCTGACCAGCCAGCGCCGCGCCGCCCGCGCCATCGCCGAGGGCCGCTTCGCCAGCCAGATCGTGCCGATCGAGATCCCCAGCCGCAAAGGCCCGGTGCGTTTCGAGGTGGATGAACATGTGCGTGGCGAAGTCACCGCAGAGCAACTGGCCGGCATGAAGGCGGTGTTCAAGAAGGACGGTACGGTCACCGCCGGTAATGCCAGCGGCCTGAACGACGGCGCCGGCGCCCTGGTGCTGGCCACAGGTGACTTCGTCAAGCGCCACAACCTGCAGCCGCTGGCACGCCTGGTGGCCTACGCACACGCCGGCGTCGAACCTGAGCTGATGGGCCTGGGCCCGGTACCGGCGACCCGCAAGGTGCTCGACAAGGCCGGCCTGAGCGTTGCCGACCTCGACGTGATCGAATCCAACGAAGCCTTTGCCGCCCAGGCCTGCGCGGTTGCCGGTGAACTGGGCTTCGACCCGGAAAAGGTCAACCCCAACGGCTCGGGCATCTCCCTCGGCCATCCGGTCGGCGCCACCGGGGCGATCATCGCCACCAAGGCCATTCATGAACTGCAGCGCATCCAGGGCCGCTACGCCTTGGCAACCATGTGCATCGGCGGCGGCCAGGGTATCGCCATCGTCTTCGAACGCGTCTGAGCAAGGATTTAAAAGTGAGTATTCAGAACATTGCAGTAATCGGTGCCGGCACCATGGGCAATGGCATTGCCCAAGTCTGTGCGGTTGCCGGTTACCAGGTCACCTTGATCGACGTTTCCGACGCCGCCCTGGAGCGCGGCCTGGCCACCCTGCGCAAGAACCTCGAGCGCCAGGTCAGCAAGCAGACCCTGGCCGCAGAAGATGCCGAAGCCGCCGTGGCACGCATCCGCACCAGCACCGACTACGCGCAACTGCAACAGGCCGAACTGGTGATCGAGGCGGCCACCGAGAACCTCGAGCTCAAGCTGCGCATCCTCAAGCAGATCGCCGCCAGCGTCAGCGACCAGTGCGTGATCGCCACCAACACCTCGTCGCTGTCGATCACCCAGTTGGGCGCGGCGGTCAGCCAGCCGGAGCGCTTTGTTGGCGTGCACTTCTTCAACCCGGTGCCGATGATGGCCCTGGTCGAGATCATCCGCGGCCTGCAAACCAGTGACGCCACTTACGCCAAGGCCCTGGCCCTGACCGAAAAGGTCGGCAAGACCCCGATCAGCGCCGGCAATCGCCCGGGCTTTGTGGTCAACCGCATCCTGGTGCCAATGATCAACGAGGCGATCTTCGTGCTCCAGGAAGGTCTGGCCAGCGCCGAAGACATCGACACCGGCATGCGCCTTGGCTGCAACCAGCCGATCGGCCCGCTGGCCCTGGCCGACCTGATCGGCCTCGACACCCTGCTGGCGATCATCGAAGCCTTCCACGAAGGTTACAACGACAGCAAGTACCGCCCTGCTCCGCTGCTCAAGGAAATGGTTGCCGCCGGCTACCTGGGGCGTAAAAGCGGTCGCGGCTTTTTCACCTACTAGGGAGCCCTGCCATGGACGCCGCTTTGCGTTGTGCGAACTTTGAGGAGCGGCGTGACAAGGCCCTGGAGCTGTTCGCCGAGAAGGGTTTCGGCCAGGTCAGCATGCGCGAACTGGCCGCCCACCTGGGCCTGACTGCAGGCTCCTTGTACCACCACTTCCCGAGCAAGCAGCACTTGCTGTTCGACCTCATCGAGGAGTTGTTCGAGGAGCTGCTGGCCACCCTTAACCCGGGGCGGCGCAGCCAGCAACAGACCCTCGGCGAGGTGATTGCCGCGCACTGGAGCCTGCATACCGAGCGGCCGCTGCAGTTTCGCCTGGCCGAGCGTGACCTGTGCTGTTTGAGTGTCGAGCAGCAAGCGCGCATCGGCCAACTGCGTCAACAGTATGAAAGCGCCCTGCTGCGCCTGCTGGCGCCCAAGGCAACTCTGCACGGCAAGGCACTGCAAGCCACCGCCCATGTCATCGCCAACCTGCTCAACAGCCTGCCCGGCTGGCTGCAAACCTCGCAACTGCCCCAGGCCCAGGGCCTGGCGCTGATGGAAAGCATGCTGCTGGGCGGAATCGAGCGGACCCTGCGCGGTGAAAGCCTGAACTCGATGGCCTGACTTACCAGGCGCCATAGGGGATACCGTGGGCGTCGATGTAGGCTTGGGATTCGGGTTCCAGGGGTAGGTAGCCAACGCTGGAGCGCCCCAGGTCCGGTCCCAGTGGCACTATGCGACCGACCGTTCGAGTCACCTTGATGCGCTCAAGGCAAACTCCACGCAGCCAGGTTTGGGCGACACCGCCAGGGGCCAGGCCGATGGTCACGTATGTACGGTAGTTATCGATGACTCGATCATTCAAAGGACAATAGGCGCGCTCAGGTTTCAACATGCTGTGGCGCGTTGCCTCAGGAATCTCAATGACTACTTCGTAGGTCTGTGCTTCGGCCAATGATTGCCAGCGTACATAAATCAACTTGGGTAGATCACTCCCCGATACATATTTTCCCGACCCCACTCCCGTGCGCGTTGACCAACCATCCTCAGGCTTGAATGTAAAATCCATTCTGGCGTTCCCGCCCATGACTCGTCTGAACCCGCGGCCCTTAATGTCCAGCACATCGGCAGTCTCAATCCACACGGCCATGTGGGTAGGCGCCACAAAACCCAAATACCATGGGCCAGCAGGCAGCCGAGTACTGTCTTGACCTGCACACCCTGCAAGCAGCAAAGCAGTGAGCAGCAGCACGACTCGCCAGGTACTACTCATTGGGTAATACCGTGCGTTGACCGTTTGCATTCGGCCTATGGATAAACACCACTTCTGTGCTGTCGCGTACTAGATAACCCAGGGGGTTCCAATGGCTGGACAGATGAATGTATCGAGTACGCAATAATGTCTCTTCATCAGGGGTGAGCCCAGTACTGGCCCGATCGCCTAGCGCATAAGCGGTCAGTTTCGCTGCAATCCCCTGAAGCTCATCGGGCAAGTCCGGTTGATCACCAATTTCATGGAACGGCACACCACTTCGTATGCCAAGTTCGCGCATAATGCGCAAATAGACCCACGATAAATCGGCAAACACATCGCGCTCACATCGAATAAAGGCAAATACACGCTTGTACGGGTGTGCGTCTCGATTGGGAATAAAGGGCAGGTCCACCGACCATGTAACTATGTTCATTTGCAACTTCAGGCGTTCCCACTTCGAGCGATTGCGCAAGTAATCTTCCTGTACTTTTAGATAGGACTGGCTCCGTTCGTTGGCCAGGCTACGTAGCTCGACACTGCTACGCGGCCTGGACAGCAAGACTTTTTCTCGCATACGTGGCAGGTAACCTCCACCGACATCAGAGTGCGCACCAGGCACCTCGATATCATTATCGGTTCGGGTCAGAGGGAAATTTTTGCGCCACTCATCCCTTGCCACCAGTTGTACGACCTTATGGGCAACACCTGCCTTGAGGCCCATTTCCACACCAGAGTAGTTAGCGTTCGCCGGACTGAAGTTACCGCGAAGAACCGCAACAATCGCTGCAACAGAATCAAACAGGCCAATAAACTGAATGTTCAAATGACGTTTTGAGTTCCAGTCGAAGTCATCAGAAAGTATGACGCGCACCGGCCAGCGTGCTGCCAGACCGCCGCGCTTGCCCCTGTGAAGACTGTTAGCAAAGTGCCTCGCCGCGGCAGCGCCTCGGCTGAAGCCAAACAGGTCAAATTGCAGTTCGGATACTTTTGCCTGAGGATTTTCATCAAACCAAATGTTGACCTGATTCAAGACCTCGGCATGTGCCTGTTCTGCCCGAGCAATCACCCCTGTCCCGTATCGACCGGTTGCCTGAGAAAGAGCGGAATCCTTGCCCCCGCTCGTAGTGCCGACCCCTTCGATATAGACCTTGAGCACCACCTGGCGCCTGCCCTGCTGTTCATCACCCCACACCCGATCCTGATACAACTCATACAACCGCGCGACATTGGTCATGTCATTGCCGTAGCTGTCATCCGGCACACTCCCCTGGCCGTCATAGCCATACCTGGCGCAATGGCGACGCACTTCCTCGGCGTCCTCTGCCAGCTCTACATCGCGGGCAAAACACTGGGCGACGGTGGCGCTGTTGGCCAGGTTGTTGCCCGTGCCATCAAAGAACACGCCAATACGCAGGGTGACGCCATTGTCTGCCTCGACCTCTTCCTCCTCTTCTTCGAGGGCAATAGCGGGCGGTAGCGATCGCCCGGTGGTGGTCAGGCCCATGCGTGCGCGCCGCTGGCTGGCAATCAGCGTGTGGCTGCCATAAGGGCAGGCGCAACGCACCAGGTGACCTTCGCCGGCCACCGCCTGGCCGCTTACCCGGTAGGCCGGGTTGCCCTGGGCAATTTCGCCGGTACGCTGGCAGCGAGGGCAATACACCGGGTCGCCCATGCGGGCGATGGGCCGACCGCCAAGCGGGTGCTTTGCGCAGCCATTGCGTACTTCACCACCGGTGCTGGTGGCGTCTCCCTTGCGAACGATAAAGCGCATGCGCCGACTCCCTGTGGCGACTCACAAGGGTGCTATCGGACGCTTTTTTACTCGGCGGGGAATATCAGCCACCCATGCTGGATGGCGTGGGAAGAGTCAGCAGGCTCCTAGCGCAATTGCTCCTGAATCTGCTCGCGCAAGCTGTTCAGGTCGAACGGCTTGGCCAGGATCGGCGCCTTGAAGGCGATCGGGCTGCCTGATTCGCGGATTTCCGCGGGGTAGCCGCTGATGAAGATCACCTTCAGGTCCGGGCGCATCTTCACCGCAGGTTCGGCGATCTGCACCCCGGTGATTCCTCCCGGCAAACGAAAATCGGTGACGATCAGGTCCAGGTGCGGCTTGCTCGCGAGAATCTTGAAAGCTTGCTCACCGTTCTCCGCCACCAGCACGTGGTAACCCTCGCCCTTGAGGTAGTCCTCGAGAATCATGCGAATCACTGGCTCGTCTTCGACCACCAGTACTACGTCTTGCGCATCTTCACTCATGCCAATGCCTTGTTCGATAAAATATTCAGCTGTTTGGCTATACGACCCCGGCCTCAGGCAGAGGTTGCCTGGTGCCGGTCATTTTCCCGCAGCGATTGCGGCAGCGGCAGACGCACGGTAAAAGTCGCGCCCGCACCCTCAATGCTGTGCACGCTGATGCTGCCGCCATGGGCCAGCACAATCTGCTCGGAGATATACAGGCCAAGGCCCAGGCCGGCGCTGCTCTGGCTGGAGGCAACCCGCTCGAACTGCTGGAAAATCCGCTGCTGGTTATGCTCGCTGATGCCGATGCCGTGGTCGCGCACTTCGACGCAGGCCATGCCGCCTTCCTCGAAGGTGCGCACCTGCACCGGGCTTTTCGCCCCATAGCGCAGGGCGTTGGTCAGCAGATTGGCGACCACCTGCTCGATGCGAAACTCGTCCCATACGCCGGCCAGCGGCACGCCGGCGTTGAACTCGATATGCGACTCGGCAGCTGCGGCCTGGGCCTGGAAGTTCTCGATCAAGCCGCCGACCAGTTGCCCGAGGTCGAACTGGCTTGGGCGGATCGACAGCTTGCCGGTGCGGATCCGCGACACGTCGAGCATGTCTTCGATCAAGCGGATCAGGCTGTTGATCTGCCGCTCGTCGCGCTCGACCATGGCGCGCATCTTGTCCAGGGTAAAGGCATCGGCGTTGTCCTTGGCCAGGTGCAGCTTGCGCAACTGGGTTTCCAGAATCAGGCCGTTGAGCGGCGTGCGCACCTCATGGGAGACGATCGACATGAAGTCATCGCGCATGCGCACCGCGTGCTCAAGCTCCCGGCGGGTCACCTGCAACTGGGCCAGCAGCAGTTCCTGCTCTTCGCGGCTGCGCTCCAGGGCTTCCAGTTGCTGGCCGAGGGCCTTGCGCTGGCGGAACAGGTCGACGAACACCGCCACCTTGCTTTTCACCGCCAGGCTGTCCAGCGGCTTGTGCAGGAAGTCCACCGCGCCGCTTTCATAACCCTTGAAGGCATAGTTCATTTCGCGCCCGGCGGCGCTGACGAAGACGATAGGGATGTTCTTGGTCTTCTCGGTGCCGCGCATCAGTTCGGCCAGCTCGAAGCCGTTCATGCCGGGCATCTGCACGTCAAGAATGGCCAGGGCGAATTCGTGCTCGAGCAGCAGCGCCAGGGCCTGGTCGGCGGACTGGGCCTGGTGCACCTCGCGGTCTTCGCCTTTGATCAACGCCTCCAGGGCCAGGAGGTTCTCCGGCAGGTCGTCGACGATCAGCAGTTTTGCTTGTATGTGCCTTAGCATTCTGGGGCTTCCAGGCTGGCGAGCAGTTGCCCGATGCCATTCAAAGGGAGTATGTAGTCGGGCCGATGCAGGGCCAGCGCCGCACGCGGCATGGTCGACACTTGCGCTTCAAGCGGGTCCTGGACAATGGTCCGGCCGCCTTGGCGCTTGATGCAGGCAAGGCCGCGGGCACCGTCCTCGTTGGCACCGGTCAGCAGCACGCCAAGTAGGCTCGCGCCGTAGGCATCGGCGGCCGACTCGAAAAGGAAATCGATTGAAGGCCGGGAAAAATGCACGCGCTCTTCCTGGCTCAACGACAGGCTGTGGTCGCGCTCCACCGACAGGTGATAACCGGGCCCGGCCACATAAATGGTGCCGGGGGCGATGTCTTCCTTGTCGCGCGCTTCGCGCACCGGGCGCTTGAGCCTGCGGGCAAGGACCTCGGCCAGGTGGCTGCGCCGGTCATCCGGCAAGTGCAGCACGCACAGCAGCGGAATGCGAAACGCCGGCGGCAAGGCATGAAACACCGTGAGCAAGGCACTGACGCCGCCCGCCGAAGCGCCCAGGGTAATCGCCTGAACGCCGTTCATGATTTGCGGTAGATCCGTTCGGGCTTGACCAGCGCCTCGAACTTGTCGGCATAGGCCGAAAAGTCCAGGGTTTCCTTGCTGCCCAGCACCAGAAAGCCGCGATGGCACAATGACTCGTGAAACAGGCCAAACGCGCGGTCCTGCAGGGTCTTGTTGAAGTAGATCAGCACGTTGCGGCAGGAGATCAACTGGGTTTCGGAGAACACGCTGTCGGTGGCCAGACTGTGGTCGGCGAAGGTCACGTTGTCGCGCAGGCTGCTGTCGACGATGGCGTTGCCATAGGCCGAGGTGTAGTAGTCGCTGAGCTCACCGCGCCCGCCGGCCTTGCGGTAGTTGTCACCGTACAGGCGCATGTTGTGCATGCTGTAGATGCCCTGCTTGGCCTTCTCCAGGGAGCTGGGGTTGATGTCGGTGGCATAGATGATGGTGCGCTCCAGCAAGCCTTCTTCACGCAGCAGGATGGCCATCGAATAGACCTCCTCGCCGGTGCTGCAACCGGCGATCCAGATCTTGATCGAAGGCCAGGTACGCAGCAGCGGCACCACTTCCTGGCGCACTGCAAGGAAGTGCTCGGGGTCGCGGAACATCTCGCTGACCGGGATGGTCAGGAACTGCAGCAACTGCATGAACATGCCCGGGTCGTGCAGCACCCGCTCCTGCAGGGCCGAGACGGTCTTGCAGTCGAACTGGCGCAATGCGTGCTGGATCCGGCGCTTGATCGAGGCGCCGGAGTAATCGCGAAAGTCATAGCTGTACTTGAGGTAGATCGCCTCGATCAGCAGCCGTATTTCAATGTCGGTGTTGCGTTCGATACTCAAATTCGCTCCAGTTGCGGCAGCCAGACACGGATCAGCGAGAACAACCGGTCAAGGTCGATGGGCTTGGCCAGGTAGTCATTGGCCCCGGCCTGCAGGCAACGCTCCTGGTCATCCTTCATCGCCTTGGCGGTGACGGCGATGATCGGCAGCTTGCGCCAGCGCGGGTCCTTGCGGATCAGGCGGGTGGCTTCGTAGCCGTCCATCTCCGGCATCATCACGTCCATCAGCACCAGGTCGATGTCCTCGTGCTGCTCCAGGCGCTCGATGGCTTCACGGCCATTGCGCCCGATCTCGACAATCGCGCCCTTGTGTTCCAGAGCGCTGGTCAGGGCAAAGATATTGCGCACATCGTCATCCACCAGTAGCAGCTTGCGGCCCTCGAAGACCTTGTCGCGGCTGCGCGCGGTCTTGAGCATGCGCTGTCTTTCATGGGACAGCTTGGATTCGACTTTGTGCAGAAAAAGCGTCACTTCATCGAGCAGGCGCTCGGGCGAGCGCGCGCCCTTGATGATGATCGAGCGCGAGTACTTGAGCAGGTCGGCTTCTTCTTCGCGGGTCAGGTTGCGCCCGGTGTAGACGATCACCGGCGGGAACGCGCGGATGTCGTCGTCGGACATGCGCTTGAGCAACTCGTTGCCGAGCATGTCCGGCAGCTTGAGGTCGATGATCATGCAGTCGTAGATATTCTCGCGCAGCAGGTCCAGGGCCTGCTGGGCCATGCCCACCGCGGTGATCTCGATGTCTTCGTCGCCGATCAGGCGGGCAATGCTTTCGCGCTGCAGGTCATCGTCCTCGACCAGCAGGATGTGCTTGAGCTTCTGGGTCAGCTTGGCTTCCAGGCGCGCGAACACCTGCTTGAGTTCTTCGCGGGTGGCGGGTTTGACCGCGTAGCCGATGGCGCCCATGTGCAGCGCCGCCTCGACCCGGTCCTCGACCGAGATCACATGCACCGGAATGTGCCGGGTGCTGGCCTGCTCTTTAAGGCGCTGCAGCACGGTGAGACCGGAATGGTCCGGCAGGCGCATGTCCAGCAACACCGCATCGGGAATGAAGCTCGCCGCCAGTTCAAAGCCCTCGTCGGCAGCCTGGGCCACCAGGCAGCTGTAGCCCAGTTCGTGGGCCAGGTCGAAGAGGATACGGGCGAAATTCGGCTCGTCTTCGATCACCAGGATCAAGCGGTTGCTGAACGGCGCCTTGTCGCGGTCGTCGGCAAAGCTCGGCGCCGGGCGTGCTAGCGGCGCAGGCGCAACGGGTGCCGGCAACGGCGCGCTGACCAGGCGCGCTGGCTGATGAACGATCTGCACCGGGCTCTGATCGACAATCGGCTCGTAGCGTTCCGGCAGGACCAGGCTGAACACACTGCCCTGGCCCAGGCTGCTGTCGACACTGATCTGCCCGCCCAGCAACTGCGCCAGGTCACGCGAGATCGACAGGCCCAGGCCGGTGCCGCCATACCGGCGGTTGGTGGTGCCATCGGCCTGGTGGAAGGCTTCGAAGATGCTCTGCTGCTGGTCGGCGGCGATGCCGATGCCGCTGTCGCGCACCGAGAAGACAATGCCGGCGCCGGGCTGCCAGCCGATAGTGAGGCTGACTTCGCCGCGTTCGGTGAACTTCACCGCGTTGGACAACAGGTTCTTGAGGATCTGCTCCAGGCGCTGGCGATCGGTGTACAGGGTCGCCGGCACCTGCGGCTCGACCGACACCGTGAAGCTCAGTTGCTTCTCGCTGGCCAGCGGCTCGAACAAGTTGCGCAGGCCTTCGCTCAGGCGCGCCACGTGGGTGGTTTCCGGGCGCACTTCAAGCTTGCCGGCCTCGACCTTGGCAATGTCGAGAATATCGTTGATCAGGTTGAGCAGGTCGTTGCCCGCCGAGTAGATCGACTCGGCAAACTTGACCTGCTCGCCGGTGAGGTTCTCTTCGCCGTTCTCGGCCAGCAGCTTGGCCAGGATCAGCGAGCTGTTGAGCGGCGTGCGCAGCTCGTGGGACATGTTGGCGAGGAACTCGGACTTGTACTTGCTCGAGCGCTGCAGCTCTTCGGCGCGCTCCTGCAGCTCGACCTGGGCCTGGTTCAGTTCACCGTTCTTGCGGTCCAGCACATCGCGCTGCTCGGCCAGGGCTTCGGTGCGCTCGGCCAGTTGCTCGTTGGTCTGCTCAAGCTCGGCCTGCTGGGTTTCCAGGTGCGCCTGGGACTCCTTGAGCACCCGCGATTGCTCTTCGAGCTCTTCGTTGGCGGTTTTCAGCTCTTCCTGCTGCACCTGCAGCTCTTCGTTGAGCTGCTGGGTTTCGGCCAGCACTTCCTGCAGGCGCTGGCGGTAGCGGGCGCTCTCGATCGAAGTGCCCATGTTGCCGGCCACCAGCTCGAGGAATTCGATGTCGCGTTCATCCAGGCTGCGCAAGAAGCCCAGTTCAACCACGCCGTTAATCTGCCCGTCGTTGCTGGTCGGCATCACCAGCACGCTGCGCGGCAAGCCCTGGCCCAGGCCGCTGCTGACCTTGAAGTAGTCAGCCGGCAACTCGTCCAGGCGCAACAGGCGCTCCTGCATCACCGCCTGGGCCAGAATGCCTTCGTGGCTGCCGACCAGTTGCTCTTGCCCGGCCTGCTCGGCCGACATGCCGTAAGTGGCCACCCGGCGCAGGCCGCCGTGCTCGTCACGGGCGTACATGGCGCCGACGGCACTGCCCAGGTAACCGGCAAAAAAGCGCAGGATGTTGTTGCCGAGCATCGGCAGGGTCAGTTGCCCCAATACCTGGCCGGCCAGCTCGGTCTGCCCGGTACGCAGCCAGGCCTGGCGCTCCAGGCGCTGGTTGGCCCGTTGCTGCGACTCAAGGCCGCTGGCGTAGCTGCCCGACAGCGCCAGCAGGTCGCGGCGGCCCAGGTAGGCCAGCAGGCCACTGAGCAGGATGACAAACACCAGGTATGCCGAAATCGACACAATGGTGGTGGTATTCACCGTTTCGTTGCGGGCCACCCGCAGCTGATGCTCCATGGCAATGAACGCGTCGAATTCCTTGCGGATTTCGTCGGTCAGGCGCTTGCCCCGTCCGGAGCCGACGGCTTCGCGGAAATTACCATTGTCGCGGCGCAGGCTGATCATGTTTGCGGCGAAGGTGTTCCACTCATCCTGCAGGCCCAGCAGGCGCTGCAGGCGGTCAACCTGCTGCGGGTTGTCGGCCACCAGTTGTTCCAGGCCCTTGATGCCGGCAATCACCTGCGGCTTGGCCACCTCATAGGGGTCGAGAAAGCGCTCCTCGCCGGTGATCAGGAAGCCGCGCATGCCGGTTTCCATGTCGATCGACAGTTTCACCGTCTCGTTGGCGTTGTTGATCACCCGGTCGGTGTGCTCGACCCATTGAATGGCCGACAGCAGGTAGCTGATGATCGTCACGAACACCACCGCACTGAGCAGCCCTACCCCCAGGGGCAGGCCGATGTTGCGGGTCAGCAGCTTGCGAAAGCTGCGCTGATCGATTGAGGCTGGTTGAATCATCTCAAGACGCCCGAGCTAAGGAAGCAAACGAAAGAGTGTGGCGGAATTTTCGAGTAATCGTTCTATTTTCCGCGGGAACGGCCATTCTGCCAGCCCTTCCTACTCCGAGTCTAAACGCCTTTGGCCATTCTGGCAGGGCATTTAGCCAGCATTTGAGAGGTGTCGCGCGCAAACGTTCCCTGCTTTTTCAATGACCGCTATGCTGTTCATTCGGGAGGCTTTTTTCAGCGCAGAGGGAACTTCAGGGCGTGCCCGGCTTACAGATAATGAACAGACTTTTGTACAGGAATACCGCCATGCCGCAGACATCCCCGCCCCTGCTCGTCGTTGAAGATGACGATATCGTGCGCATGCTGACGGTCGAGGTGCTTGAAGAGCTGGGCTATCAGGTGCTGGAAGCGGCTGATGCGCACACGGCGCTGGTGGTTTTGCAAAACACGCAACAATCCCTGGCCTTGATGCTCACCGATGTCGGCCTGCCGGACATGAACGGCAAGGACCTGGCCGTCAAAGCCCGGGAACTGCGGCCGGAGCTGCCGGTGCTGTTTGCCAGCGGCTATGGCGACGTTGACATACCGCTCGGCATGCACCAGATAACCAAGCCATTCAGCATCGACCAGTTGCGTGACAAGGTGCAGGGTATTCTCCAGGCCATTTAGTGCACCTACCGGCCCGCCCGGAATCTGCTTTAATACGCACTTTTTGCCAAGGTCCCCGATGCCCATGCCCGCCCCTGCCCTCAACGTCCTGGTCATCGGCTACGTGTGGCCCGAGCCGCGCTCCTCAGCCGCCGGCTCGCACATGATGCAGATCCTTGAAAGCTTCGTGCAGCGCGGTTGGCGCGTCACCTTCAGCAGCCCCGCAGCCATTGGCGAGCACAAGGCCGACCTGGCGAGCCTGGGCATCGGCGAACAGGCCATTGCCCTCAACGACAGCAGCTTCGACGCGTTTGTCAGCGAACTGGCCCCGGACGTGGTGCTGTTCGACCGTTTCATGATGGAAGAGCAGTTCGGCTGGCGCGTCGAAAAACATTGCCCCAACGCCCTGCGCGTGCTGGAAACCTCCGACCTGCAAAGCCTGCGCGATGCCCGCCAGCAACTGCTGCGCCGGCGCCTGATCGAAGGCCTGGACCCGAATGACTTTCGCGCGCTGTTCAACACCTCCGGCCCCGACCTCTATCGGCAGATGGCCAGCGCCGACCTGACCCTGCGCGAACTCGCCGCCATTTACCGCAGCGACCTGAGCTTGATGATTTCCGATGTCGAGATCGACCTGCTGATCAACGGCTTCGGTGTGCCCGAGCACTTGCTGCACTGGTGCCCGCTGATGCTCGACGCCCCCAGCGAGCCGTTCAAGCCATTTGCCGAGCGCGCGCATTTTCTCAGCATCGGCAACTTTCGCCATGCGCCTAACTGGGACGCGGTGCTGTGGATGAAGAACAGCCTGTGGCCGATGATCCGCCGGCGCCTGCCACAGGCGCAGCTGCACATCTACGGCGCCTACACCCCGCCCAAGGCCACGGCGCTGCACAAACCCGCCGAGGGCTTTCACATCATGAACTGGGCCGAAGACGCCCTTGAAGTGATGAGCAACGCGCGCATTTGCCTGGCGCCGCTGCGGTTTGGCGCCGGGATCAAGGGCAAGCTCACCGACGCCATGCAGTGCGGTACCCCCAGCGTCACCACTCCCATCGGCGCCGAAGCCATGCACGGCGCCCTGCCCTGGCCCGGGGCAATCGCCGAAACCGCCGAAGGCCTGGCCGAAGCCGCCGCCGCCCTGTACAGCGATGAAGCACGCTGGAACCGCGCCCAGCAGGACGCGCTGCGCTTGCTCGGCGCACGCTACGACCGGCGCCAGCACGCCAGCGCCCTGGTCGAGCGTATCGAGTACGCCCTGGCCGACCTCGACCAGCACCGGCTGTTCAACTTCACCGGCGCCATGCTCCGTCACCACCAGCACAAAAGTACCCAGTACATGTCGCAGTGGATCGAGGCCAAGAACCGCCTGGCTACAGCGGCCGACGCAGCAGATAAGTGTCCATGATCCAGCCCTTGCGCGCCCGTGCCTGTTCACGGGCGGCGAGGATCTGCGCCTTGACCTCCAGTAGCGGCCCGGCGATCAGGACCTGATCGGCGCTACCCAGGTAAGCGCCCCAGTAGATATGCAACTGCGGATCGTCCAGCGCGGCAAAGGCGCACTGGCCGTCGAGCATCACCACCAGGTTGTCGATGCACGGCTGTTCAGCCAGGCGCCGGCCAGGCAGCACGGTCAGTGGCTCGCCGATACGGTTCAAGGGAATACGGTGAGCGGCGGCCAGGGCCTGGACGCTACTGATGCCGGGGATCACCTCAAGCGACAGGGCCACGCCACGGGCCTGGACCAGGTCGAGAATACGCAGGGTACTGTCGTACAGGGTCGGCTCGCCCCAGAGCAGGAAAGCGCCGCATTCGCCGTCAGCCAGTTCGTTTTCGATCAGGTTGGCGTACAACGCCGCACGCTGCTTGTGCCAGTCCTCGACGGCGCCAACGTAATCGCTGGCAGCGCCATCGCGCAGGGGGTCTTCGACCTGAACCAGGCGATAGCCGGGCTTATCGATGTAACGCTCGAGAATGTGCTTGCGCAGTTGCAGCAATTCGTCCTTGACCACACCCTTGTCGAGCACGAAGAACACCTGGGCCCGGTTCAGCCCGTCGATGGCTTGCAGGGTGATCTGGCGCGGATTGCCCGGCCCGATACCAATCAACAGCAGTTGTTTCATTGCGCGTCGCTTCCATGATTCAGCCAGCCTTCATAGTCGGCTGGCCGAAGCACAATGGCAACGTACTGCGCTTTAGAAAATCGAGAAGTTGTAGCTGACGATCACCCGGGTTTCGTCCATGTCGCGGGCATACTTCTCATAGTTGCTGCGGTAGGTGGAGTTACGCAGGCGCACGCTGACATCCTTGAAGGTACCGCTCTGGACCTGGTACTTGAGTTCGCTGTCGCGCTCCCACTCCTTGCCCTCGGCCAGGCTGCCCGGGACCTTGATATGGTCGCCGTTGATGTAGCGGGTAAAGAAGCTCAGGCCCGGCACACCCATGGCCTTGAAGTCGTAGTCGTAACGCAGTTGCCAGGAACGCTCCTGGGCCGCCGCGAAG
Source organism: Pseudomonas sp. B21-009 (assembly GCF_024749345.1). Classification (NCBI taxonomy): domain Bacteria; kingdom Pseudomonadati; phylum Pseudomonadota; class Gammaproteobacteria; order Pseudomonadales; family Pseudomonadaceae; genus Pseudomonas; species Pseudomonas sp. B21-009. Next base: position 3,293,775 of record NZ_CP087199.1, read on the forward strand.
TCGTTGACCTGGGCGTAGTTGACCAGGTACGGGTTGCTGCCATCCAGGTACGGCATGGCGTTCTCGCCATACATGCGCTGCCAGCCGGCACTGACCTTGTGACCACCAAGGCTGTAGCCGAGCATACCGCTGAAGGCGCGGTGATCGATGTCACCGGCGCGGGCACGGCCAATGTCATCGCTTTTTATCAGGCGCAGGTCGGCCGACAGGCTGCCGACGCTCAGCGGCTGGCTGGCCACCAGGCCGAAAAAGTGCTGGCGGTAGATGTTTTCAAGTTTGCCTACCTGGTATTGCGCACTGAGGCGGTCATTGAACTTGTAGTCGATCCCGGCCATGTCGAAATGATCGGCCGTGGTACCACAGGCGTAGCGCTTGTTCTTGCAGTGAACGCGAATGTCCTCGCGGTCGGTCGAGTCCCGCGCGGTGTACTTGTCCAGGCGCGCCACGGTGAACTTCAGGTCCTTGAATTCTTCGGAACTCAGCATCGCGCCCTGGAACATCGTCGGCAACAGGCGGCCGTCGTTGTACTTGAGCAGCGGCATGTCCGGCATCATCGAACCGACCTTGAGCACAGTCTGCGAATAACGCATCTTGCCGGCTACGCCCATCTTCGCGTACTGGTCTACCGAACCACGCGGATCATGTCCGCTGGAGGGCAACAGACCACTGTTGCTATCGGCCGGACTGGAGTCGAGTTTGAAGCCGAGCATGCCGATGGCATCTACACCAAATCCTACAGTGCCTTCGGTATAACCAGACTGCACATTGAGAATAAAGCCCTGGGCCCACTCTTCGCGTTTCGACGCGCCCTGGTCGGAACTGGTATGACCATCGCGAAAGTCACGATTGAAGTAGACGTTGCGTGCTTCGACTTTGGCGCTGCTGTCTTGAAGAAAACCAGCGGCCTGTGTCGAGACAGCAGCAAACATCGCGAGCAGGCCGACAAGGCTGCGCCCGGGCGCGAGAGGGTATGGGGCAAACATGAGAAGCGAAATCCGAAAGAAAGGCAAAAAACAACCGGCGCCGATCCCGGCGCCGACAATGCTCCCAGCGTCGATGGCAGTCGACGGTGACCGATCATGATCTCGCAACCGCTCTATTTCGGGCCATTGGACCATGGTCTAAGGCCGCCGGCGGAATATTGACTAGTTCTTTGGTCAAGGTCCGGTGGCAATTAAGAAAGTTCCATAACACACAATATAAAAGTTTAATGTTTACCCACTGCGCGACGACTACTACACTCTTTATTAGTGCGATGTTGTGCCCAACCCGGTGGCGGCTGCGTTATACAGAATGTTGCTATCTACACGCATGCCGGGCCACTGCAGACTTAAAGGAGTGATGACAGTGTCCAGACTTGCAGAGTTCCGCGCCGCCGAAAAGGCCCTTCAGGAACAAATGGCGCAATTGGAGGCGCTGAAAAAGGACGCCGGCCTGAAGCGTGAAATCGAGTTCGAGAAGAAACTTGTCGACCTGATGAAACACTACGACAAGGGCCTGCGCGATATTGTCGCGATCCTCGACCCGAAGGCTACCCACAAAGCCTCGCCCAGTGCACCGAAACAACGCCGTGCGCGGGTGGTAAAGGTTTATGAAAACCCGCACACCGGCGAGTTGATCGAAACCAAGGGTGGCAACCACCGCGGCCTCAAGGCCTGGAAGGAGCAGTACGGGGCCAAGACTGTCGACAGCTGGTTGCGCAGGTGAAAAAACCCTTCACACTTTTTTCACATCGACTGGCTCAGGATGAAGACTGCTAACGGACTAGCGCCCCATACGCCCGCTTCGGCGGGCTTCTAATTCTTGCGCCCCGCCCCACAAAGGCGGGGCGCAAATCGTTTGCGCAATCGCTTCAGTTCCGTATCATGACGCCCTGACTGTTTTGCTGGCAGCGCTATTGCCAGCCTCAAATGCGGAGAGCCCATGAGCCTGAACCATCTCGACACCCTCCCTGGTGTCACCGCGCAACCGGATGCCGCGACCCACAATTTCGTTTTCAACCACACCATGCTGCGGGTCAAGGACGTTGCCAAGTCCCTGGACTTCTACACCCGCGTGCTGGGCTTCAGCCTGGTCGAGAAGCGCGACTTCCCCGAGGCCGAGTTCAGCCTGTACTTCCTCGCCCTGGTCGACAAGGCGCAGATCCCGGCCGATGCTGCCAAGCGCACCGAGTGGATGAAATCGATCCCGGGCATTCTCGAGCTGACCCACAACCACGGCACCGAAAACGACGCCGGGTTTGCCTACCACAACGGCAACACCGACCCGCGTGGCTTCGGTCATATCTGCATCTCGGTGCCGGACATCCGCGCCGCCTGCGAGCGTTTCGAGCAACTGGGCGTCACCTTCCAGAAGCGCCTGAGCGACGGCCGCATGAAGCACCTGGCATTTATCAAGGACCCGGATGACTACTGGGTCGAGATCATCCAGCCGACCGAGTTCTGATCCTTCTCGCCGGTTCCCACGGTGTGCGCCAGAGCTGTGGGAGCCGGGCTTGCCGGCGATCGAGCGCGCAGCGCTCGCAGCCAACTATTACACCTGCAAATCACGTATTACGGTCTAGCTTGCGAGGATCACGCCCCATCAACGGATTGCTGCCGGCGTTTCGCTGAAGCTGACGTTCGTCGGCCCGGATCCAACCGCGCCGCTGCTGTGGTATACCCGAAAAAGCACCCTGACTGAGGCGCTTTCGATACCACAGCAGCGAGGTAAGGACGATGAAAACCCTTCAATGCGAGCATCGCAACCACACCATCACCGCCAGCGTCGAAACCCACCCCGGCATCCCCACGCCCTATAACGCCGGCTGCCTGATCACCGATCCCGAAGGCCACACCAGCCGGCGCTTGTCATTGCCAGTGAAGATGGCCTACCTGGCCGACCTGGAAAACGCCCAGCATGCGGCGCTGGCCCACGGCAAGTGGCTGGTCGATCAGCAACTGGACAGGCGCCAGCAGCTGTTCTGAGGCACCTTCACGGTTCGGCCGCCTGGGCCACGAAGGCGGCCCACGCCTCCTCGGTCAAGCGCAACGCCAGGTTCGCTTCGGCTTGCTCGCGGGCACTGGCCAATGACCGCATGCGCTGAAGATAATCGTCATCGCGCAGCTCGCCCTGGCTGTCCATGATCGCCTCCAGCTGGTTGCGATAAGGCAGGTCGAGGGCTTCGAACTGCGCCTTGTGTTGCGCCTTGAGGTAGTCGAGCCAGAAGTCCCGGCTACCGATGAAGCGCTGCAGCGCCTGCGTCTGTTCACGGCCCTCGATGCGCTGGCGGGCGCTTGCGATCTCGCCCTCATCCAGCGGCGCCAGGGCCGGGAACAACATGCTCTGTGGCTTGCTCGGCAAGTCCAGCGCCTCGCCCAGGGCAATGCGGTAGGCCAGGTTCAGCTCGACGACATCGACAACTGCCGCCGCGTTTGTTGGCGCCTGCGCCTGCTCGGCAACCAGCAGGTCCAGTTGCTCCTGGCGAAACAGCCGCCGACCCAGGCTCAATAGCCGCTGTGCCAGAGGCTGGTCGGTCGCCAGGTGCGAGGCGATGTACACCGACGCGCGGATTTCCAGGGTGGCAAAATTGAGGGTAACGCTGTCACCGCAGGTGATTGGTGAGGCCGCAAGCTCGAACAGCGACTCGCGCAGTTCGGGCGCTTTGCTGGCGGCATCGAGCAAAGCCCATACCCGGCCCCCCAGGTCAGCAGGCGTGCGCTGAAACTCTGCAGTCGCGCTGAGGTCGGCCAGCAGCTGGAACAAACCTGTCGCCTGCGGCTCGTCGGCCAATGCCTGCCAGGTAGTCAGCGCTTGGGCGCTATCGCCGGCCGGCGCCGCTTGCAGCCACAGGCGCCGCGCCTTGCTGACCGGCGACTGATGACTACGGCGGCTGGCCAGGCGAATACCGGTGCGCTGCTGGTACTGCTCAAGCTGTTCAAAGGTTGCCTGCGACAGCGGGTTGTCATGCAGCGCCAGCCCGCGGTTGATCCAGCCCGGGGCGTCGAGCACCGCTTGCGGCAGGCTGTCGATCTGGTTGTTGCGCAGGTCCAGGCGGTAGCCGTGATAGCGGTTCAACAGCCCGTGCGGCCAGGCTTGCAGCCCGGTGTTGCGCAGTTGCACCTCCTCCAGGCGCGACAAACGTTCAAGGTCCAGCAAGGGTCCCACAGGATTGTCATTGAGGTTGAGGATGCGCAGTTGCGACAGCCCGGCCAGTTGCCGGGCCGCCTGCTGGTCGAGTTCGATGTGGTTACCCGGCGCCAACAAGCGCGCCAGCGCCGGCATAGTACTGAGGGCGTCGGGTAAACGGGTCAGGGCGTTGTTGCCCAGGTTCAACTCGCGCAAGCGCTTGAAGGGCAGCAGGAAAGCCGCCGAAGCGTCGCCCAGGCCCATGTTGTGCAACTGTAGATCGACCACATGGTCAAAATTGACCTCGGCCGGCCAGCCAGGCAAGTCGCCGGTGTACAGCCCTTCGAGGCTCAGGCTGTAACCGATGACGCTGTGGTTGGACCAACGTTTGGGCGACAGCTTGCGCCAGGCACGGCGGATCAGCAGCGCCGCCTGCTGACGGCTGCGGCGCAGGGCCTGGCCCGCTTCATCGGCGGCTACTGACTGGCTCCAGGCCCGCAAGGTGCCGTCGAGCAACTGGTATTCACGCTGATAGGCTTTGATGCGCGCCGCGACGTCGACACCATTGCGCTGCAGTGCGTCGATAAAGGCATCGGCGTCGGTATCCGAGAGCCCCGGGTACAGCTGGCGGATATCCCGCACTTGGGCCGCGCGGCGCCCACCGAACAGGCCGCGACCACTCAAGGGATAGCCGATACGCCCATCGGCCAAGCGCTGTGGCGGATTGAACCAGGGGCGTTGCCTGGGCGTCGGTTGCAGCCACTGCCCAACCTTGCCGCGGTGCAGGTGCATCAGCTCGCCAAGGCGGCTGCGCAGCGGCGTGTCCAGCGCCGCCTGTTCCGAGGCAGACAGCGCGTTGCTCAAGGCACTGAACAGATCAGGGTAAAACTCGCCCGTGTGCTCCCCCGCCTGGCGATACAGCTGGTATCCCGACTCCAGCCTGACGATCTGTACGCGACGGCTGCCGGTCGCTGGCGCGGCCGGGCCGAGTCTGGGCCCTGACAGGCTGCCTTCGAACACCTCGATAGCCAACGCCTGCGGCCAGCCGGGCAGTTGCCCAAGCAGGGCCAGGATCAACCTGTCGCTGTCGCGGCTGCGCACCGATTGCAGGTACAGCCCTTCGACGGCGCGGCTGATCCGTACATCGTGCAACGGCGCCCGTATGCGGTTGGCCATCGCCAGAGGCACCCGCCATTGCTCCACCAGGCGTCCTAGCTCAACGTCACTGGCCGCCTCGAGCAGATCACCGACGAGGCTGCTGGGCAGCTCGGGAAAATCCACCTGGACCACGGACTCGGCGATGCCTGCCAGGCGCGTACGCAGGCCATAGCAATGGCTGAACAACGCCTGGCGCAGCATGCTTGCGTGCCGGGCCAGCACCCCGGGCGCAGGGCTGCCGGTAGTGTCAGCGGGCAGGCGTGACACCAGGTAGTCACGCATCTGCGCCTCTGTGGTGTCCAGCGGTGCCCCAGCCGCAAGTTGCTCGATAAAGCGCTCAATGTCCTGATCCAGACGCCAGCGCAACAGGCAGTCGCGCAGCAGGCCCGGAGCCGCCAGGTTGTCCAGGTGCAAGCGGCGTAACTGCCCGCCATCAAGGCCGCTTATGGTCAGAATCTGTTCTTGCGCAGGCTCCGCCAAGGTTGCCAGCTCAGGTAGCAGGCGCTTGAGCATGAACCGCGTGTCTTGCCACTGCAGCGGGTTCTCCCCGCTATGGCGCCACCCTCCCCGAGCGTTGCCCTGCAGGACTGGCGAATAGCGTTCGCCCCCCTCGGGATGGACGATGCGCCATTGCCCCAGAGCGCTGTCGTGCTGCACTGCGTAAACCCGGTCGTCCAGGGTGAGATAAGGGCCCGGGTCGCCGCCAATGAACCCTTGGGCATCAGCCGTACCCGGTTCGATCCGGGCCTGGTAACCCGCCAGGTCGGGCTTCCACAAACGCGCCTGGCCTTGCCGGTTACTGACCGGTACCAGCGCCTCGATGAAGGCTGCGTGGCGCAGCGCCTTGCTCACCAGGTGCACGCCGGCGCCAGCGGCCGCAACCAACGCCAGGTTCTCGACCACGTCAGTCAGGTGTTCGAGCGCCTTGTCGCTGTCGCCCTGCAGCCAGTCCTCAAAGCCTTCGAACAACTGCGAGGCCAACTGCGCTGCAGCCACGCCGAGCATTACCGCACCCAGTACCGGCACAAACAAACCGGCAACATTGAGCAACAACAGGCCGGCGTTCTCGTAGGCATGCAGGCGCTCCACCCGCTGTTTTTCATCTTCGTCATCGGTAGGCACGGCCAGGGTGCGCGCATCGTTGCGGATCTTCGCCAGCTGTTGGCTGGCGAGGGTACTGAACAACGGCCCGGCGAAGGCTGACAAGCCCATGCTTATTGCCAGCGGCGCTCCCGGCGCAGCGCGCTGGCGCTGCTCACCCAGGCTCGCGGCAAATGCCAGTTGCTCGGCCTGGGGCACGAAGCGCATGAACCAGCGCGCGTAGCCGGGCGATTTCAAGCGCACTCCCAACTCACCCAGCATATCTTCCCGGGCACTGAACTGAACCAACGGACGTTGTGGGTCACCGGGGATGTACAATAACCAGTTCAGTTGGCCAAGGAGCACCGCGCCCGGCGAGGGGCTGAAGGCCGACTCCGGCAGTAGCTCGAAGACCACCATGCCACTGAGCCTTACACCACCCAAACGCACCTGCCGGGGGCGGATGACCGCGTCATCGCCCAACTGCAGAAAATCTGCATGAATATGCTGCAAGAGTGCCGTGAAGCCGTATTCATCGAGCGCGCCACTGAGTACCGCGAGCAACGCGGCGACCTCCAGGTCGTGGTAGTGGCTGCGCCGCAACGTTTGCAAGAACTCGTCCGTCAGCACCTGATCCAGATGCAGTTGGTAGCGGCCACCCAGGTCGAGTGTGCGGCACAAGCCGGCGAAGGATTCGGGAGTCAATTGCGCCGAGGTTGCCAGCGGTCGTGCAAACTGCAGCCGGGCCTTGCCCGCAAGCCCGCCATTGGCCGCCTCGGCCGCGCTGAAGTTCTGTAGCGCCGCCTGTAACAGGCTGTGGCTGGAGACCACTGCGGTTGAACCCTGGCGCGGCAGCGACAGCAAGGTCGCGGTCCGGCTCAGGTGCCGGGTGTGGACCAGCTGGTTGTGCTCGACGTCAAGGTCCGCGCCGGTTTGCCTGCGCAATTGTTGCCGCAGCAAGGTGCGGGCGAAACCGTCGAGTGGTTGAATGTTCGACAGTACGCCAGCGACCCGGGTACGTTGCTGCTGGCTCAACTGCATCGCGCGGCTCAGGGCCAGCAGGCGCTCGGCCGGCGCCTGCAGCAGCCATTGAGGCAAGTAGTCGTGGACCTGGCTGTCGTTCACTGGCAGGTGCGCCTGCGGGCCTGGCGTGTTCATCGCCCCTCCTCGCTCAAAACGCCGGCGCTGGCCGCGGGGTGGAGCCCAAGGGCAAGGGTGGTCAATTGCAGGACCAGTTCGCCACGCGCCGTTTCCCGGGCGGCACCGATTTCATTGCTGCGCTGCAGGTACTGCTGGTCGGTAAGCTCGGCCTGCATCGCCTGCAGCGATTCCAGTTGCTGGAAGAACGGCTGGTCCAGCGCGTCGAACGCCGCCTGTTGATGCGCTTCGATAAAGCGGACCCAGAATCCCCGGGCCGCCACCGATGCCGCCAGGCGTGGCGTGCGCTCGGCCATGCGGACCTGGTCGCGCATGGTGTTCAAGGCATGCCGATCGACGCCGGCGACAAAGCGGTAGGCCATGTTCCGCGGCTGCCCGACCAGTTCCAGTTCGTCGGCAAGCCCGGTGCGAAAAGCCAGCAGAACTTCGATTTCGTCCGGGGCCATGCCCATCGAGCGGCGCAGCTGGATTTCCTCGGCGCTCAGGCGGTCCACTTCATCCAGGCGAAACAGCGAACGGGCCAGGTTCAGCAACGGTTGCTGGCGACTGGCTCCGCTAAGGCCACGGGTCGCGGTGAGTTCATGGGCGCGCACCTCCAGGGCGCTGAAGTTCAGGGCGACGCTGTCCGAGCAGCTTCGCGGTGCACCGGCCAGGGCGAACAGTTCATTGCGCAAGCCGGTATCGTCATAACAACCCTCAAGCACCTCCCAGACACGGCGCGTGAGGTCTTGGCGCCGACGCCTGAAGTCGGCCGTCTCACGCAGGTCGCCCAGCAGGCGAAACAGGTCGGCGGAGCCTTCCTCCCCCTGCAGTGCCTGCCATTGCCGGGCGCGCTGCACGCGCACCTCGTCTTGCGACCCCGTCAGCCACTCCTCCTGCAGGTTGTCGAAGCGCGCGTGACTGAAGCCGGCGACCGCCGGCAACAAACCGGCGCGCTCGAACGCCAGCAAGCGTTCGCGGCTCTCGGCGTTGAGCGGATTGTCGTGGAAGTTGATGCGTTCGAGGATGCGCCGCGGGGCGTTGAACAGGCCCTCCTGCAACACCACGATGGGGTTTTCGCGCAGGTCGGCGCTCTCCAGCACCGGGCGGCTGAGCAAGCCGGCCGGGACCGTGGTGATGGCGGTATTGCGCAGGCGCAACAAGCGCAAGCGCGACAAGGCGGTCACATCCGGCGGGGACGCCAGCGGATTGTGATCCAGGTCGAGCACCTCCAGGCGGCCCAGCGATGCCAGCAGACGATTGTCGGCAGGGGTCCAGGCAATCCGGTTGTGACTGAGGTTCAGCCAGGTCAGATGATTCAACCCGTCAATGCCTTCAGGCACTCGGGCGAGATCACCGTGCACTACATCAAGCCAGCGCAATGCACTAAAGCGCTGGAGAAAGCCTGGCGGCAAATCGGTGATCTGCAAGTCATTGAGGGTAATCTCCGCCACATGAGCGAAGCTGATGCTCTCGGGAAGCTGCGGCAATGCACCTATCGGCTCGTGCTCGAGCAGCAGGCGATAGTCGGCGCCGCGATTGCGCACCCGCGCCGTCTGCCGGCGCCAGCAGCGACGCAAGCGCGCGGCGACCCGTTCGCGGGCAGCGCCGCGGATCGGGTCGGCCGCTTGCCAGTTGTAGAGGGTTTCGTTGAGGGTTGCCAGTTCCTGATGCAGCGCCTGCAAGCCGCTCCACAACTCGCGGCCAGACACCCGCAACTCGGTGAGGAACTCGCCAACCTCGGCGTCGCTGAACGTGGGGTACAACTCACGCACGGCGCGATTGACTGCCTGCCGCCCGCCCACCCCACGCCCGCTCAAGGGGTAACCAATGCGCCCGTCGGCCAGGCGCTGCGGCGGGTGAAACCACTGCCCCGGCTCGCTCAGGCCGATAATGCCAGCCACCTCCTCGCGTCGCGCACCGCTCAGGGCCGCCAGCGTAGCGCTGCTGGCCCGGCCCGGGCTCTGCAGGTGGACAGCTTCCAGGGCGCGGTTGATGCGCACTTCGCGCATCAGCAGGCGAGCCTCTTCCAGCATCGCCAAGGGCACTTTCGAGGTGTCCAGCAGGCTCTGCAGGTGATCGGCCCGGGCGTGGCTGCAGATCTCTTCAGCGACCACCAGCGGTAGCCCGGGAAAGTTGCGCTGGAGGATCTGCGCCCCGGCGCTCGGCTCCTGGCGCGAATGGGCATAGAGGAAGTCGAAGGCGTCGGCACGGCGTTGTTCAAGGTGCCTGGACAGGCGCGCGAGCAGTTGCTGGCGCTCGCTCAGGCCCTCGCCCGGGCTTGTCAGCAACGCCAGCTTGTCAGTCTCCTCCAGCGCCAGCAGAACCTGGTCCAGCCAGTCGCCACTGGCCGAAGGCACAGGGCTCAATTCGATGGTGCGCGGCAACGTCGGCGTTGCCTGGCCGAAGCGCTCCTCGCCCAGGGTCACCAGCACCTGTTCAGGCCAGCCTTCCAGGGCGGTCAACGCCCGCAGCAGCACAGGCGCCGGCTGGCCGACGTTACCCACGCTCAGGCTACTGAGCGTTGAAGCAAGCTGATGATCGAGCCGAACTCGCTCAAGGGCATCGACCAACGTCGCCGGTGGCGCTTCACCGTGCACCTGCCACTGCCTTATCTGCGCTTGCTCGGTGCCGGTGATTGCCAGCACCCGCTGCAGTTGCGCGTCCGAGGCCTGCTGCCATTGCCCGCCGAAGCGCTTGAGCATTGCCTCACTGCCCTGCCAGTGCTGCGGGCTGTCCCAGGCCGGGCGCCAGCCCGTGGCGCCGACCGTCTCCAGGCGATGGGCGAAGGCATTGTCCCGGTACGTCTGCAGGTCGGGGTTCCACAGGCGCTGGCGCTGGTCAGCCAGTTCGACCGGCACCAGGCCATCGACAAAACCCGACCGCTGCAGCGCCTTGACCAGCACCTTGCCACCCGCCAGCAACAAGGCGTTGGCCGCCAGGTTTTCCGCCACCCCGAGCAAGTGGTTCATGGCGCCTTCACGGTCGCCCTGCTGCCAGTCTTCATAGCCGTGATAAACCTCGCCCAGCAGCTGCGCGACGGCAACCCCGAGCATCACTTCCCCGAGCCCGGGGACAAAAAAGGCTGCCAGGTTGGCCAGGGTCAGGCCAATCTCCTGGTACTCCTGCAGGCGCTGGCTGCGCTCTGTGCGGTCTTCATCATCGGTGGGCACTGCCAGTACCCGGGCGTCATCCTCGATTTTGGCGATGCGCGCAGCAGACAGCGTGGCCAGCAGTGGCCCGGCAAAGGCAAAGTGACGACCATCAAGCTCGATCGCCGAGCCCGTTGAGCCTTGCGTGAGCAGCCGCCTCAGGGTCGTCAAGAAGGCACCGCGATCACGCTCACTGACAAAGCGTTGAAAGAAGCGTGCATAGCCGGCCTGAGCAAAGCGTGCAGCGAGCGCCGAATAGGCCGCGTCCCACGAGGTGTATTGCTTGAGCGGCTTGAGCGGGTCATCGGGTATGTACAACACCACGCTCAACACATCGGAGTAACCGTTGGGTTCGAACAACTGCTCGCGCAACTCGAAAGCCACCACGCCGACCAGGCGCTTACCCAGCAGGTTGAGGTGATGGGCAAAGCTGCTCAGGGTGGCATTGGGCACCAGCGGCCTGAGCGCCAGGGTGCGCAACAGGCATTGGTGGCTGGCGTCATCGAGATCGCCCTTGATCCAGGCCTGATTGAGCGCCACGGCCAGACCACTGCGCCAGCTCTGTTCGAGGGTCTTGTTGACCTGCCGGGCGCCCTCGGCGGCCGGGCTGAACACCGATTTAATATGGGCCTGGTACTTGCCGCCCACATCCAGCTCCCGGCACAGGCGGGCGAAAGCCGCCACCGACAGCGGCTGGACCGTGCCGTGCTCGTCGATGATCGCGGTCTGTTGATCATGACTGCCTTCGACGGCTTCTTCTGCAGCAAAGTTGTGCAGCGCGGCATGCAACAGGCTCTGGTAGCGGGTCTGCACGCGAAAAACCGGCGGCAGTGACGCTTGCGGCAGGCCGTCGATAATGCGCCGCACCAGGCGCAAGCGCCAGGTGCGCACATTTACCCGCTGGGCAAAGCGCGCACTCAGCGCTGCGCTCAACAGTGGCGCGGCAAAATCTTCAGGAGACTGCAGCGAGTCCAGCAATGCCTGCATCGGCACCTGGGCGCGCTGACTATCGCCCATGCTCTGCTGCAAGGCTTGCACCGCGGCCAACGGCGCATCCCGTAACCAGCCTGGCAGGCGCTGGGCGATAAAGCTGTCGATCGAGGCATCGTCGTGGTCGTTCATGCTGACTTCCTGGTGTTGGAAAAGTCAGCAGCAGACCCTGGCCAAGGTCTACGCGGGTGCTATTTAAGTAGTGTGGCCCGCTGCGCTGCGCCTTCGTTTTCGGCCGGCGACGCCAACCCGTAGTCACCCTGCTCGTTCCAGTCGTCACCGAACATCTCTGCCGGGTGCATGGTACGGTCGGCGCCGTTGCCGCAAGCCAGGGCGTTGGCCGCGCAGTAGCGGTCACAGCCCCAGCAGATACGCTCGGGGTGCTTGGGGCTGACAGGAAAGGGCTTGGCCATGAAGTGCCTCAGGCGGCAATGGGCGAGCGTTCACGCTAGCGCCCAGTGCCGGGTTTGCCCTTGATACAGATCAAGGGCGCTGATCCAGACGGGCATCAAACCTTGAAGCGCGCCACGGTCTGGCTCAGGCTGCCGGCCATCTGCGCCAGGTCCTGGCCGGCGCTGTCGGTGTGTTGCGCTCCCAGCAGCACCTGTTCGGAGAGGTTGCGAATGCCCACCAGGTTGCGGTCCACCTCGCGGGCTACCAGGGCCTGCTCTTCGGTGGCGCTGGCGATCATCAGGTTGCGCTCGTTGATCTGCGAAATCGACCGGGTGATCGCCTCCAGCGCTTCGCCGGCACGCTGGGCCACATCCAGGGTGGTGTGCACCAACTCGCTGCTGCTGAGCATGGCGGTCACCGCTTCGCTGGTGTCCTGCCGGATGTTGCCGATCATCTGCTCGATCTCCTGGGTCGACACCTGGGTACGATGGGCCAGGGCCCGCACCTCGTCGGCGACCACGGCAAAGCCGCGCCCGGCATCACCGGCGCGGGCTGCTTCGATGGCGGCGTTGAGCGCCAGCAGGTTGGTCTGTTCGGCGATGCTGCGGATCACATCCAGCACCGTGCTGATGTCCTGCACACGCCCGGCCAGTTGCTGGATGCGTGCGGAGGTATCGCTGACGCCGTCGGCCAGGGTGCTGATCGAGGCGACCGTCTCGCGTACCTGTTCACGGCCACGCTGGGCGGTTTGTTCGGAGACCTTCGAGGCTTCGCTGGTACTCACCGCATTGCGCGCTACTTCGTCCACCGCGGCGGTCATCTCGTTGACCGCGGCTGCTGCCTGTTCGATTTCCAGGCCCTGCAGCTGCAGGCTGCTGCTGGTCTGGCTGCTGACGGCGCTGAGTTCCTCGGAAGAACTGGCGACGCGCTCCACCGAAGCTGCGATGTGCTTGACCATGCTGTTCAGGCTCTGCTGCATCTGCTGCATGTTGAGCATCACGCTACCGTCGGCACTGCCATGGGTCGGCACGGCGATGGTCAGGTCGCCCTCGGCGATCCGGCTGAGCACCCGTGCGGCGGTATCCGGCTCGCCGCCCAGCGGCCGGGTGACGCTGCGGGTCACCAGCAGCGCAGCGGCGATCACCGCCAACAGGCACAGCACGACCAGGCCGAGCATGTTCAGCCGGGCGTCGTTGTACAGGGCCTGGGCGGCCTGTTCGCGCTCGACGAAGATCTGCCCCTGCAAGGCCATCAGGCTTTCCAGGTGCTGGTATACCTCGTGCTCGGCGGGTACCACGTTTTGCTTGAGCTGGGTCATTGCCGCCTGCGCGTCACCCTGGCGGATCAGTGTCTGTACCTGGGTAAACGCCGCGACATAGGTTTCGCGGCTGGCTTTCAGCGCAGCGTAGGCGGCCTTGCCCTCGGGCAGGTAGAACAGCGGCTCAAGCGTTGCCAGGGCCTGGCTGATGCGCTGCTTGGTGGTGTCGATGGCCTGCTGCACCTGCAGGTTGTCCTTGTCGAGCAACAGGTCGCGGGTGTTGCGTGCGTTGTCGCGCACCCCGGTGGCGATGACCATGATCGGTTCGATCTTCGGCCAGTCCTGTTTGACGATCACCACCGCCTGCTCTTTAAGCGTGGCCAGGTCATGCAATGCATAAAAGGCCAGGCCCAGAAGCGCCAGGGGCGCGATGGCAAAACCAATGAGGATACGTTGTGCTGTGGTCAATCTGGTCATTTCAAAGCCTTACTAGTCGCGTACTTCAAACGCGGGAAACAGCGTGTGGAGGGTGTCCCACAGCTCGGGTAGCAATCTGTGTGCCGAAGCACCGGGCAGCTGCGGGTCGAGCATGCGTGCCGTGCGTACCCGCTGCACGACGAAGCGTTGGACCCCAAGCGCATTCAAGCGCCGGGCCAGGGTGAGGAGTCGCGGTGGATCGATCAGGTGCCAGTGCACCGTGGTGCGGCATTCGTAGTCGACGCCGCTGGCCAGCAGGTATTCAAGACTGCGCCAGTTGGCCTGGCCACTGCCGCGCACGCCGGTAACCAACTGGCAATCTTCGGCCAGCGCCTTGACGTCAAAGCCGACCCAGTCGGCCCCAGGCAATGCCCGGGCAAACGCCTCGGGCTTGATCCCGGCGCTGTGCAGGCCGATGGCAAAACCCATGGCCCGCACCTGGGCCATGGCCTCTGGCAGACTGTCCTGCAGGGTTGCCTCACCGCCGCTGAACACCACGGCATCGAGCAGGCCGCGGCGACGCTGCAAAAACGCCAGTACCTGCGCCCAGGGCAGTTCATCACGGCCCCGGGGCGGGATCAGTTGCGGGTTGTGGCAGTAACGGCAGCGCCAGGCGCAGCCCTGGCAGAACAGCACACAGGCGAGCTTGCCGGGATAATCGAGGGTGGTCAGGGGCACCATGCCCCCGACCCGCAGCGCTCGGCTCATGGATGCCCGGCCGTTGCCGCGCCCTCATTGAAGTGCAGCCGCTCGTGGTGCTCGGACTGTTTGCCGGGGTTGAACGCCGACACCGGGCGGTGATAACCCATGACCCGGGTCCAGACTTCGCACCGTTGGCGTTGCGCCGTCGGCAGGGTTTGCTGTGCAGTCATGATGAAGCTCCTTGCTGTTGAGGGTAAAACGGGTCAATGCACGCTGCCCTGCTGCTGGGCCAGCAGCAGCGCTTCGTCGCACTTGGGGCAGAACTCATGTTCGCCATCCAGGTAGCCATGCACCGGGCAGATGGAAAACGTCGGGGTGATCGTCAGGTACGGCAGCCGGAAGCGCTCCAGGGCCCTGCGCACCAGTTGCTTGCAGGCCTGGGCCGAGGAGATCCGCTCGGCCATGTACAGGTGCAGCACAGTGCCGCCGGTGTACTTGCATTGCAGCTCGTCCTGCAGCTCCAGGGCCTCGAACGGATCGTCGGTATAGCCCACCGGCAGTTGCGAGGAGTTGGTGTAGTACGGCGCCTGGCTGCAGCCGGCCTGGAGGATGTCGGGGAAGCGCTTGAGGTCTTCCTTGGCGAAGCGGTAGGTGGTGCCCTCGGCCGGGGTGGCTTCGAGGTTGTACAGGTGGCCGGTTTCTTCCTGGAAACGC
Organism: Pseudomonas sp. B21-009; assembly: GCF_024749345.1. NCBI lineage: Bacteria > Pseudomonadati > Pseudomonadota > Gammaproteobacteria > Pseudomonadales > Pseudomonadaceae > Pseudomonas > Pseudomonas sp. B21-009. Next base: position 3,308,883 of record NZ_CP087199.1, read on the forward strand.
ACCAGGGTGGCGCGCACATGGTCCAGCAGGTTCAGGGCGAAGCGCCGGCCCTGGGCGGTGTGCAGGCCCATCTGCTCGTCGCTGAAGTTGCGCAGCATCTCATGCAGGCCGTTGACGCCGATGGTCGAGAAGTGATTGCGCAGGGTGCCCAGGTAGCGCTTGGTGTACGGATAGAGCCCGGCATCCATGTGATGCTGGATCACCTTGCGCTTGACCTCCAGGCTCTCCATGGCCAGCTCCATCAGCGCATCCAGGCGCTGCAACAGGCCGCTGATGTCGCCCTTGTACAGGTAGCCCAGGCGCGCGCAGTTGATGGTCACCACCCCCAGCGAGCCGGTCTGCTCGGCCGAGCCGAACAGGCCGCCGCCACGTTTGAGCAGTTCGCGCACATCCAGTTGCAGGCGACAGCACATCGAGCGCACCTGGTTGGGCTGCATGTCCGAGTTGAGGAAGTTCTGGAAGTACGGCAGGCCATAGCGCGCGGTCATGGCGAACAGGCGCTCGGCGTTGTCGCTGTCCCAGGGAAAGTCGTGGGTGATGTTGTAGGTCGGGATCGGGAAAGTGAACACCCGGCCCTTGGCGTCGCCGGCCTGCATCACTTCGATGTAGGCACGGTTGAGCAGGTCCATCTCCGCTTGCAGCTCGCCGTAGGCAAAGGGCATTTCTTCGCCGCCGATCACCGGGATCTGCTCGCGCAGGTCCTGCGGGCAGACCCAGTCGAAGGTCAGGTTGGTAAACGGCGTTTGCGTGCCCCAGCGCGACGGCACATTGAGGTTGTAGATGAACTCCTGGAGGGCCTGGCGCACCTCTTCATAGCTCAGCCGGTCCTTGCGCACGTAGGGCGCCAGGTAAGTGTCGAAGGAGCTGAAGGCCTGGGCCCCGGCCCACTCGTTCTGCAGGGTGCCGAGAAAGTTGACCATCTGCCCCAGGGCGCTGCTCAGGTGTTGGGGTGGGCCGGCCTCGACCCGCCCGGGCACGCCATTGAGGCCCTCGTGCAGCAAACTGCGCAGCGACCAGCCGGCGCAGTAGCCGGCGAGCATGTCGAGGTCATGGATATGCAGGTCGGCCTCGCGATGGGCGCGGCCGATGGCTTCGCTGTAGACCTCGTCGAGCCAGTAGTTGGCAGTGACCTTGCCGGAAACGTTGAGCACCAGGCCGCCAAGGGAATAACCCTGGTTGGCGTTGGCCTGCACCCGCCAGTCTTCGCGGTTGAGGTATTCGTTCATCGAGGTGGCGACTTCGACCAGGGTCTTGCGGTCACGGCGCAGGCGTCCGTGCTGTTCGCGATAGACGATATAGGCACGCAGCGAAAGGAAGTGCCCGGCGTCCATCAGCACCCGTTCGACCCGGTCCTGGATCTGCTCGACGTGCAGCTTGGAGTAGCCCTCAAGGTGGACAAGGACTGCTTCAAGCAAACCGTCTGCCTCGGCTTCGGCATATTCGCCAGTGGCCTTGCCGGCGGCGATCAACGCCTGGCGGATCTTGTCGGCGTCGAAGGCCACCAGGCTGCCATCGCGCTTGTGCAACCGGTTGTGCCCTACCCTGATCAGCGTGCTGTGCATTTGCCCTCCTGACACTACATATAGACGTTTATTGATTTGAAAACACAATATGCAGTGCAGGCTACGGGTAAAGCGGGTGAAAGAAATTGATCGATATCAAGACTGGCGGGATCCTGTAGGAGCGAGCTTGACCCGCGATAAGGCCAGAACAGCCACCCTCATCCGCCGCTCATGTTCATGAACCGCAAGATCTGCACCTCCCCCTGCGGGTTGAAATCATGGCGCAACGGCTTGCGGCGCAACGCCTGTTGCAAAGCGCTGATGATCGGTTGGTCATCCAGCGGATAGCGCCGCAACAAGCCGCGCAGATCCAGCGAATCCTCTTGCCCCAGGCACAGCAGCAAGCGCCCTTCCACGGTCATCCGCACCCGGTTGCAGCTGGCGCAGAAGTTGTGGCTGTTGGGCGAGATAAAACCGATGCGCGTTGCCGGGTGCCGGGCCAGGCGCACATAGCGCGCCGGCCCGCCGCTGTGCTCGGCGCTATCGAGCAAAGCGTGGCGGCTGGCAATCAGCGCCCGTACCTCGTCGCTGGCGCAAAACGACTCACCACGCGAACGGCCAACCTCGCCCAGGGGCATTTCCTCGATGAAGGTGATGTCGATGCGCTGGTCGATGGCGTACTGCAGCAGCGCCAACACCTCCTCGAAGTTGCGCCCCTTCATCACCACGCAATTGAGCTTGATGCCTTCGAAACCGGCCTCGCGCGCCGCCTCGATGCCGCGCAGCACCTGATCCAGATCGCCCGTGCGGGTAATTGCCCGAAAGCGCTGGCCATCGAGGCTGTCGAGGCTGATGTTGATGCGCTTGACCCCGGCCTCTACCAGCGGCCGGGCCAGGCGCTGCAGCTGCGAGCCATTGCTGGTCATCACCAGTTCACGCAGGCCGGGCAAGGCGGCAATGTCACGGCACAGCTCGACGATACCCGGGCGAATCAGCGGCTCGCCGCCGGTCAGGCGGATCTTGCCCACGCCCAGGCCGACGAACAGCGTGGCCAGGCGCCGCAACTCTTCGAGGGTCAGCACCTGCTGGCGCGGCAAGAAGGTCATGTGTTTGGCCATGCAGTACACACAGCGAAAATCACAACGATCGGTCACCGACATGCGCAGGTAATCGATCTGCCGCCCGAAGCCGTCCTGCATCACAGTGCTCATCAGCGTCCCCTTATTGCACCAGCGGTGAATCGGCGCCCTGCAGGCGGATGCCGCGAATATCGGCGGCGCCGATCAGGGTTTGCAGGTACTGCACCAGCGCCTTTTGCCACACGCCCTGCTGCAACTGGGTGCGGATCGCCGTGGCCACTGCCTCGTAAGGCAAGGCCTGGCCTTCGATGCGCTGGTCGACACTGACCAGGTGCCAGCCGTAGCGGCTTTCCAGCGGCTTGAGCGCGAGGCCCGGCGCCAGGGTAAACAGCTGGCGCTCAAGCTCCGGCACGGTCTGGCCCTTGCTGATCTGCCCCAGCTCACCCCCCTGGGCCTTCGACGGGCAGGCCGAGTACTTTTGCGCAAGCTCGGCGAACTGCTCGGGGAACTGCAACAGCCGCTCGTGGAGGATCTCGGCCTGCACCAGGGCCAGGCTGCGCGCCTCGGCATCGTCCGGCGCGCATTCGAGCAGGATGTGCCGCACCGCGAGCAGCGGCGCGCTGTGAAAGCGCCCGCGGTTGCTGTGGTAGTAGCGCAGGCAGGTGGCTTCGTCACAGCTGGGCACCTGCACTTCGCGCTCCAGCAGCAACCGCGTGGCCGCTTCCTCCGGGTTCTCGCCGGCGCCCACCTGCAGCGCCAGCCCCAGTTCGGCGATGCGTTGCTGCATCAGCTCGCGGATCACCAGGGCGCGGGCGGCCATGTACACGGCCTCTTCACGATCCTTGGCCGGGTGGTATTGCAGCTCCTGGGCCAGGGCCTGCTGGCTGATGACCACGTCATTGACACTGATGACCGGCCACTGCTGTTCACTGCTGGCAATCAGGTGCGCTTCGCTTGCGTACGTCATGGCGACCTCCTCAGGCTTTCTGCCGGACAATTTGATAGCGCCGGCCCAGGTACCACACCGGCGCGCTGACGATGTGCACCAGGCGGGTGAAGGGGAACAGCACGAACAGGGTCAGGCCCAGCAGCACGTGCAGCTTGTACACCAGGCTCACCGGGGCGATTGCCGCCGCCGCATCCACCGGGCGCAGCAGCACGGTGTTCTGCGCCCAGTCGGCGAGCATGACCATCACCGAGCCGTCCATATGGCCGGTGGAGGCGACGATGGTCAGCAGGCCGAGTACCAGTTGCGCGAGCAATACCAGCAAGATGAGAATGTCCGAGGTGCTGGAAGTCGCCCGCACCCGTGGCTCGGTCAGGCGCCGGTGCAGCAGCATGATCAGGCCGATCAGGCACAGCAGGCCGAAGAACCCACCAGAGACCATCGCCAGCAGCTGCTTGTGCTCGGTGCTGAGCACATGGTGATAGACCGACGCCGGGGTCAGCAGGCCGACGAAGTGCCCGGCCAACACGAACAGCACGCCGACATGGAACAGGTTGCTCGCCACGCGCATGCCGCGCTTGTCGAGCATCTGGCTGGAGCCGGCCTTCCAGCTGTACTGCGAAAGGTCAAACCGTGCCCAACTGCCGAGCAAGCAGATCGCCAGGGCGACATAGGGATAGACCCCGAACATCAACAGGTTCCACTTAGACATTACCCACCTCCCCGGCCGGCGCAGCGGCCTGGCCTTGATGCTGAAAATCGACCCAGTGCAGCGGTACCGCGCTTTCTTCCCGGGCCTTGCCCGGCGCACTTGGCAGTGAGCTGCAACGCTCCTGCTGCTCGGCCTTGAGAAAGTCCACCGCCTCCTCTTCCCAGATCTTGTCCAGGGCTTCGAGAGAATCATCGCGTTGCTCGGCGGCGACTTGCTCGCGCAAATCAGCCACCGCCTGGTGCGGCTCGGCGCCGGCAATCTGCAGCAACGCCCGGAAGCAACTGGCGTAGGCGCTCTCACGCTCCTCCAGGCGTGCAGCAAGCAGCGCCAACAGGTGCGCGACATCGGCCAGGCCCTCGCGGGCCTCGAGGTCTTCGCGGGTCGACAGGTACTCCAGATACAGCGGGATGTAGTCCGGCAGCTCCCTGACGCCAATGGCAAAGCCCGCCGCTTGGTACTGGGCGAGCATGTCGACCATGGCCTGGCCACGGTCGCGGGACTCGCCATGCACATGCTCGAACAACAGCAGCGACAACGAACGGCCACGGCCAAACAACGCGCCGTAATGCTCCTGGCCATCCATCAGGTCGTTGTTGCAGATCAGCTCCAGCAGCTCGAACAGCGCGCCGCGCTGGCGCGGGCTGATTTCCCGCGCCTGGATGATCGCCTGCTCCAGCTCGTCGCGGCCGGCCACCAGGGCTTCGTTCGGGTAATCGAGCAGCAGCGAAATCACTTTCAGGATGCGCATGCTCATTCCTCCCACATCTGTACGGTTTTGAGGATGTCGCGGCGGTTGGCCTTCTTCGCCCCGAACAGGTTGGTGTCGGAGCTGCCGCTGCAGCCGCTGCCGAAGCTGAAGCCGCAACCGGAGCGCTCGGCGAAGGTATCGCTCATGGCCTCTTCGCGGTGGGCACTCGGTACCACGTAACGGTCTTCGTAGTTGGCGATGGCCAGGTAGCGGTACATCTCCTCGACCTGGTTGACGCTCAAGCCGACGTCCTCCAGCACCTTGAGGTCCTGCACGCCCTCGACCTGCTCGGCGCGCTTGTAAGCGCGCATGGCCAGCAGGCGCTTGAGGGCGCGTTTGACCGGCTTTTCGTCACCGGCGGTGAGCAGATTGGCCAGGTAGCGCAATGGGATACGCAGGCTGTCGACGTCCGGGATTACCCCGTTCATGCCCACGGTGCCGGCAGCTGCGGCGTTCTGGATCGGCGACAGCGGCGGTACGTACCAGACCATCGGCAAGGTGCGGTATTCCGGGTGCAGCGGCAGCGCCAGCTGCCAGTCGACGGCCATCTTGTACACCGGCGAGCGTTGCGCGGCATCGATCACCGACTGCGGTACGCCGTCCTCCAGGGCCTGGCGGATCACCGCCGGGTCGTTGGGGTCGAGGAAGATTTCCAGCTGCTTCTCGTACAGGTCGTGCTCGTTGGCGGTGCTGGCCACCTCGGCAATGCGGTCGGCGTCATACAGCAGCACGCCGAGGTAGCGGATGCGCCCGACGCAGGTTTCGGCGCACACCGTAGGCATGCCGGCTTCGATGCGCGGGTAGCAGAAGATGCACTTCTCGGATTTGCCGCTCTTCCAGTTGAAGTAGATCTTCTTGTACGGGCAGCCGCTGATGCACATGCGCCAGCCGCGGCATTTTTCCTGGTCGATGAGGACGATACCGTCCTCTTCGCGCTTGTAGATCGCCCCGCTCGGGCAGGACGCCGCGCACGCAGGATTGAGGCAGTGCTCGCACAGGCGCGGCAGGTACATCATGAAGGTGTTTTCGTACTCACCGTAGATGTCGGCCTGGATCTGGTCGAAGTTCTTGTCCTTGCGCCGCTTGGCGAACTCGGTGCCGAGGATCTCCTCCCAGTTCGGCCCCCATTCGATCTTTTCCATACGCTTGCCGGACACCACCGAGCGCGGCCGCGCGGTCGGCTGGTGCTCGCCCAGGGGCGCGGTGTGCAGGTGCTGGTAGTCGAAGTCGAACGGCTCGTAGTAGTCGTCCAGGCTCGGCAGATCGGGGTTGGCGAAGATGTTCGCCAGCACCCGGAACTTGCCGCCGATGCGCGGGTTGATCGAGCCGTTGGCGTTGCGCAGCCAGCCGCCCTTCCACTTGTCCTGGTTTTCCCACTCTTTCGGGTAGCCGACCCCGGGCTTGGATTCAACGTTATTGAACCAGGCGTATTCCATGCCTTCGCGGCTGGTCCAGACGTTCTTGCAGGTGATCGAACAGGTGTGGCAGCCGATGCATTTGTCCAGGTTGAGGACCATGCCGATTTGTGAACGGATCTTCATGACAGTGCTCCTTATTCCATCTCGGTCGGCAGCGGACGGGGCAGCTCATCGCCGCGCGAGCCGTCGAGCCAGTCGACCTGGGCCATCTTGCGCACCACGACGAATTCGTCGCGGTTGCAGCCGACCGTGCCGTAATAGTTGAAGCCATAGGCCTGTTGCGCGTAGCCGCCGATCATGTGGGTCGGCTTGAGCACCACGCGGGTGACCGAGTTGTGGTGGCCGCCGCGGGTCTTGGTGGTCTCGGCGCCGGGCACGTTCACGATCCGTTCCTGGGCGTGGTACATCATCACCATGCCCTCCTTGACCCGTTGGCTGACCACCGCCCGGGCGGTCAGCGCGCCGTTGGCGTTGAAGCACTCGATCCAGTCGTTGTCTTCGATGCCGGCCTTCTTCGCATCAATCTCCGAGAGCCAGACGATCGGCCCGCCACGGCTCAGGGTGAGCATCAGCAGGTTGTCGCTGTAGGTGCTGTGGATACCCCACTTCTGGTGCGGGGTGATCCAGTTCAGGACGATCTCGGTCTCGCCGTTGCTGCGCTTGTCTTTCACCCCGGCGATGGTGCGGGTGTTGACCGGTGGCCGGTAGCTCATCAACTGCTCGCCGAACGCCTGCATCCACGGGTGATCCTGGTAGAACTGCTGGCGGCCGGTGATGGTCCGCCACGGGATGTTCTCGTGGACGTTGGTGTAGCCGGCGTTATAGCTGACGTGATCGTCCTCGAGCCCCGACCAGGTCGGGCTGGAGATGATCTTGCGCGGCTGCGCCTGAATGTCGCGAAAGCGGATCGCTTCGTGGGCCTTGGACAGCGCCAGGTGGCTGTGGTCGATGCCGGTGAACTGCGACAGCGCCGCCCAGGCCTTGACCGCCACGTGGCCATTGGTTTCCGGGGCCAGCGAGAGAATCACCTCGGCGGCGTCGATGGCAGTGTCGATCTTCGGCCGGCCCTGGCTGATGCCTGCCTCGACTTCGCGGTAGTTCAGCTCACCGAGAAACTTCACTTCTTCATCGGTGTTCCAGTTGATGCCCTTGCCGCCATTGCCGAGTTTTTCCAGCAGCGGGCCGAGCGAGGTGAACTGCTTGTAGATGTTCGGGTAGTCGCGTTCGACCACCTGCAGGTTCGGTGCGTTCTTGCCCGGCTGCGGGGCGACGCCGGCGGTTTTCCAGTCGGTGCCGCCAAACGGCTGGGCCAGCTCGCCGACGCTGTCATGCATCAGCGGCACGGTGACCAGGTCCTGCTCGACGCCCAGGTGCCCTTCGGCCATAGCCGAGAAGGCCTTGGCGATGCCCTTGTAGATCTCCCAGTCCGAGCGCGATTCCCAGGCCGGGTCAATGGCTGCCGACAACGGGTGGATGAACGGGTGCATGTCCGAGGTGTTCATGTCGTCCTTCTCGTACCAGGTCGCGGTCGGCAGGACGATGTCGGAATACACGCAGGTCGAGGACATGCGGAAATCCAGGGTAGTCACCAGGTCGAGCTTGCCGATGGCGCCGTCGTCGACCCATTCGGCCTCTTGCGGCTTGCAGTCGCCAACCTGGCCGATGTCTTCGTTCATCACCCCGTTACGGGTGCCGAGCAGGTACTTGAGCATGTACTCGTGGCCCTTTCCCGAGGAGCCGAGCAGGTTGGACCGCCAGATGAACATGTTGCGCGGGAAGTTGACCGGGTTGTCCGGCTGCTCGCAGGCAAAGCGCAGGCTGCCTTCGTGCAGGCCCTTGACCACGTAGTCCTTGGGCGCCATCCCGGCCGCGGCGGCGTCGCGGCAGATGTGCAGCGGGTTGGTGTTGAGCTGCGGCGCACTGGGCAGCCAGCCGGCGCGTTCGGCGCGGATGTTGTAGTCCAGGGCGTGTTCGGGGAACTCGCGCTTGTCGGCCAGCGGCGAGAGCACGTCGTGCATGCTCATCTTCTCATGACGCCATTGCGAGCTGTGGGCGTAGAAGAAGCTGGTGCCGTTCATCTGCCGTGGCGGCCGGCTCCAGTCCAGGCCGAAGGCCAGCGGCAGCCAGCCACACTGCGGGCGCAGTTTTTCCTGGCCGACGTAGTGGGCCCAGCCGCCACCGGTCTGGCCGACGCAACCGCAGAGCATGAGCATGTTGATCAGCCCGCGGTAGTTCATGTCCATGTGGTACCAGTGGTTCATCGCCGCGCCGACGATGATCATCGAGCGGCCACGGGTCTTGTCGGCGTTGTCGGCAAACTCGCGGGCGATCTGGATGGCTTTCTCGCGGCTGACGCCGGTGATCTGCTCCTGCCAGGCCGGGGTGCCGGGCACGCTGGCGTCGTCGTAGTCGCGGGCCACATTGGCGCCGCCCAGGCCACGGTCGATGGCAAGGTTGGCCGCCGACAGGTCGAACACCGTGGCCACCTTGACCTGGCTACCGTCGGCCAGGGTCAGGCTGCGCACCGGCACGCGGCGGTACTGCACGGCGTCGCCGGCGACATGCTGGAAGTGCTCGTGGCTCTCGCCGGCAAAGTACGGGAAGGCCACTTCGGCGACGTCGCCACCGATCAGGCTCAGGGTCAGGTCGATCTCGCGGCCTTCGCCGCCTTCACGGGCAAGGATGTTCCACTTGCCCTGCTCGCCCCAGCGGTAGCCAATCGAACCCTGGGGCGAGACCAGCTCGCCGTCGGCGTCCAGGGCAATGGTTTTCCACTCGGGGTTGTTGTCCTGGCCAAGGTTGTTTGCCAGGTCCGAGGCGCGCAGGAAGCGGTCCGGCTGATAGCCGTTGCCCGGCGCGGTGCCGAGCATCGGCTTGAGCAGCACCAGCACCGGCAGGTCGGTGTAGCGCTTGGCGTACTCGGTAAAGTAGGCGCTGGGCCGGTCGAGGTGAAATTCCTTGAAGATCACATGGTTGAAGGCCTGGGCCAGGGCGGCGTCGGTACCCTGCTTGGGGTTGAGCCACAGGTCGGTGAGCTTGGCCACTTCCGAATAGTCGGGGGTGATGGCCACGGTCTTGGTGCCTTTGTAGCGCACCTCGGTAAAAAAATGCGCGTCGGGGGTGCGGGTCTGCGGAACGTTGGAGCCCCAGGCGATGATGTAGTTGGAGTTGTACCAGTCGGCCGATTCCGGCACGTCGGTCTGCTCGCCCCAGACCATCGGCGAGGCCGGCGGCAGGTCGCAGTACCAGTCGTAGAAGCTCAGGCAGGTGCCGCCCAGCAGCGACAGGTAGCGGGCACCGGCGGCGTAGCTGACCATCGACATCGCCGGGATCGGCGAGAAGCCCACCACCCGGTCGGGGCCGTATTGCTTGATGGTGTAGACGTTGGCGGCGGCGATGATCTCGGTGACTTCATCCCAGCTGGAACGAATGAAGCCGCCCATGCCGCGTTTGCTCTTGTAGCTGTCGGCCTTGGCCTGGTTCTCGACGATGCTGGCCCAGGCTTCGACCGGCCCCAGGTTCTGGCGCGCCTCACGCCACAATTTGAGCAGCGGCTTGCGGATCTTCGGGTACTTCAGGCGGTTGGCACTGTAAATGTACCAGCTGTAGCTGGCACCCCGCGGGCAGCCGCGCGGCTCGTGGTTGGGCAGGTCGTTGCGGGTACGCGGGTAGTCGGTCTGCTGGGTTTCCCAGGTGATCAGGCCGTTCTTCACATAAATCTTCCACGAGCAGGAACCGGTGCAGTTGACCCCGTGGGTGGAGCGCACGATCTTGTCGTACTGCCAGCGCGAACGGTAGACGTTCTCCCAGTCGCGCGACTCTTTGCGGGTCTCGCCATGACCGTCGGCAAACTCGCCTTGCTTGCGATTGAAGAACCGCAGTTGATCCAGTAGATGACTCATGGTGCTTTCCTCTCAGGCTTGCGGCTGCGGGGTTCTGCGCCCCGCCCGGGCAAGGTGTGAATTCGGGGTTCTGTCAGCAGGGGGTCGCGGCGCCTTTGCGCGCGTACCACCACCAGGTCACGACGATGCAGCTCAGGTAAAAGCCGACGAACAGGTAGAAGGCCATCTGCGGGCCACCGGTCAGGGCCATGGAAGTACCGAAGGTCTTGGGGATGAAGAACGCGCCGAAGGCGCCCATCGCCGAGCTGAAGCCCAGCACTGCGGCCGATTCCTTGCCGGCGTTCTTCAGCGCCTGTTCGCGGGCGGCGGCGCCTTTGCCGCTGGCGGCCTGTTCGTGCAGGGTGCGAAAGATCACCGGGATCATGCGGAAGGTCGAACCGTTGCCGATGCCGGTGGTGATGAACAGCAGCATGAACATGCCGAGAAAGCCGTAGAAGTTGCTGCTCTCGCCCTGGGCGGGGATGAACGCCAGCACGCCGAAGACCATGACGATCATCAGCACGAAGCTCCACAGGGTCACCCGTGCGCCGCCGAGCTTGTCGGCCAGCCAGCCGCCCAGCGGACGCACCAGGGCGCCGACCAACGGGCCGAGGAAGGCGAAGGTCAGGGCGTTGACCTGCGGGAAAGCGGTCTTGATCAGCAGCGGAAAGGCTGCGGAAAAACCGATGAACGAGCCGAAGGTGGCCAGGTACAACCAGCACATCAGCCAGTTGTGCTTGCGCTTGAAGATCACCGCCTGCTCGCTGAACGAAGCCTTGGCGCTGGACAGGTCGTTCATGCCGAACCAGGCCAGCACCGTGACCAGGACAATGAACGGCACCCAGATGAAGCCTGCGTTCTGCAGCCACAGCTGGCCACCGTCGGCGAGTGCCTGCGGCTGGCCACCGAGGGCGCCGAACAGGCCGAAGGTGATCACCAGCGGCACACAGAACTGCATCACCGAAACGCCGAGGTTACCCAGCCCGGCGTTCAGGCCCAGGGCGGTGCCCTGCTGCGACTTGGGGTAGAAAAAGCTGATATTGGACATGCTCGAAGCGAAGTTGCCGCCGCCAAAGCCGCACAGCAGCGCGATGATCACGAACACGCTGTAGGGGGTGTTCGGGTCTTGCACGGCAAAGCCCATCCACAGCGACGGTGCCAGCAGCGAGGCGGTGCTCAGGGCAGTCCAGCGCCGGCCGCCGAAGATCGGCACCATGAACGAGTAGAACACCCGCAAGGTCGCCCCCGAGAGCCCGGGCAAGGCGGCCAGCCAGAACAACTGGTCGGTGCTGAAGCTGAAGCCGATGGCATTCAGGCGCACGATCACCGTGCTCCACACCATCCACACGGCAAAGGCCAGCAGCAGTGCGGGGATCGAGATCCACAGGTTGCGGGTGGCGGTCTGCTTGCCGCTTTGCCCCCAGAACGCGGGGTCTTCCGGGCGCCAGTCGTGAATCACCGGGCCTTGGTCAGGCTGTTTAAGAACCGACATGGTCTTCTCCTTGGGCAATGCTGGAAAACGGGGGCGTTACGGCTGCAGGCTGTCTGCCCAGCAGCGGGCGCTTGCGGATTTCGCTGAAGTACATCCAGGTGAGCGAGACCCAGACCACGCCGTACATCAACATGAAGCAGGAGGAGCGCACGCCGGTGAGGTCGACCAGCGCGCCGAACAGGATCGGCAGAATGAAGCCGCCCAGGCCGCCGGCCAGGCCGACAATGCCGGACACCGCGCCCATGTTCTGCGGGTAGTCGTTGGCGATGTACTTGAACACCGAGGCCTTGCCGAAGGCGAAGGCGATGCCCATGACGAACAGCAGCACGGTGAACAGCGCAGGGTTCAGGCCGATGTGAAAGTCCAGCGGGCCGTTTATGGTCTGCACCTGCAGCTGGGTTTGCGGGTACGAGAGCAGGAACAGGCAGATCCAGCTGACCCACAGCACCCACCAGGTCACGCTCTGCGCGCCCCAACGGTCCGACATCCAGCCGCCGACGGCGCGCAGCACGCCACCCGGCAGTGAGAAGCAGGCGGCCAGCAGCGCCGCGCTTTGCAGGCTGAAGCCGTATTCCTGGACGTAGTACTTGGTCATCCACAGCGCCAGGGCCACGTAGCCGCCGAAGACGATCGAGTAGTACTGGCAGTAGCGCCACACCGCAGGCTCGGCCAGGGCCTTGAGCTGCTCGCCAAGGCTCGCACCGCTGGCGCTGCGATGGGCCTTGTTGTCGGCACTGAGCAACCAGAACAGCAGCGCGGTAATGAACAGGATGGCGCTGAACACCTTCGGCACCAGCTGCCAGCTGCCGGCGGCAATCAGCGCCGGGGCGAGGAACTTGGTGACCGCGGCGCCTGCGTTGCCGGCACCGAAAATGCCCATGGCCAGGCCCTGGTTGTCTTGTTCGAACCACTTGGCAACATAGGCGATGCCCACCGAGAACGAGCCACCGGCCAGGCCGACGAACAAACCCAGGACCAGGAACTGCCAGTACGCCGTAGCGTGGCTGATCAGGTACAGCGGCAGCACGCAGGCGAGCATCAACAGGAAGAACACGCTGCGCCCGCCAAAGCGGTCGGTGAGCATGCCCAGCGGCAGGCGCACCAGCGAGCCGGTCAGTACCGGGGTGGCGGCCAGCAGGCCGAACTGGGTTTCGTTGAGCTGGAGCAGGTCCTTGATCGGCACGCCGAGCACGGCAAACATCATCCAGACCATGAAGCAGACGGTGAAGGCCAGCGTACTCATGCCCAATACCAGGCCTTGGCGTATTCGCGGTTGAGTCATCTCGGGTCTCCAGTCAGGTAGCCATGGCCGGCAGACTAGAGAGGCAAACCCCGATAAAACTTGACCCCGATCAAAGAAGCCCTGGCGCCCCTGGGCCTATGCTTGTACTGCCTACCTCCAACGAGGTAGCGCCGAAAAACCTCTAAACCCTTTGTTTATCAGGGCCTTGTCAAGTTTCTCAGCGCCATCGCAAGAAACCTGACAGTTGCAAACTCTTTAGAGGTAGAGCGCCAGGGAAGGCTGCGAAACGATCAGTTGCAACACCCTGGAGTGCTCCATGTACCGCTTTCCACTCATCGCCCCCGGCCGCCGTCCATGATCGGCTGGCTGCGCAGCTCGTTGCCCGCGCGCGCCGGCCTGGCGGTGATTCTGATTGCCGTGCTGGCCCTGGCCAGCTCGCTCAGCGCCGGCCTGATCGCCTGGTTCAGCCAGGGCGATGCGGCGGCGATCAATACCGCAGGCTCGGTGCGCATGGAGACCTACCACCTGAGCTGGAAGCTCGCCGCCGGTGCCGAGCCTGCCGAGCTTGAGCGCATCCGCGACAGCCTGCAGCAACGGCTCAACAGCCCGGCCCTGCAAGCGGTGCTCGAAGACGGCAAGAACCTTGAACTGCAGGCCAGCTACCAGCGCTTGCAGGACTACTGGCAGCACACCCTGTTGCCAGCCTTGCAGCGCGGCGACGCCGCCACGTTTCAGGCCAGCACCCTGCCCTTCGTCAACCAGCTCAACCAGTTCGTCAGCCTGCTGCAGCGCCAGAGCGAGCATAAGCAGGGCTGGCAGCAAGTGATCCAGGGCGCGGCGCTGTTCACCACCATGATCGTCCTGCTGTTCGGCCTGTACGAGCTACAGTACAACGTCATCACGCCGCTCAAGGAATTGGTCGACGCCACCCAGCGCTTTCGCCGTGGCGAGTTCCAGGCGCGGGTCAATCATCAGTCGGCAGACGAACTCGGCGAATTGGCCACCCGCTTCAACGCCATGGCCGAAACCATCGAACACTCGCACCGCACGCTGCAAAGCCAGGTGCAGCAAAAAACCCTCAACCTGCAGCAGGCCAATGCCGCCCTTGAGCTGCTGTACCAGAGCAGCCGCAGCCTGGCCACGCGGCTGGCCAACGCCGAGGGCCTGGATGAGCTGATCCGGCGCTTTCAGCAGCGCTTGCCGGGCCTGCGCCTGTCGCTGTGCCTGCAAGGCCAGTTGCAGGCCCCGGCCCAGCAACTGCTGGCCCTGCATGGCGCCGCCAGCCGCAAGATCTGCGCCAGCAGCGACTGCGCCAGTTGCCAGCGCCACCAGCGCACCCTGCGCCATACCTTCAGCATCAGCAACCAGGGCAGCACCCTCGGTGAACTGAAGGCGCACTTTATCGACGGCCACGAGCCGCAACCCTGGGAAACCGAGCTGATCCAGGCCCTGGCCAACCTGATCGGCACCTCGCTGTCGCTCAAGCGCCAGCGCGAACAGGACCATCGCTTGGTGCTGCTCGAAGAACGCGCGATCATCGCCCGCGAGCTGCACGATTCGCTGGCCCAGGCGCTGTCGTACATGAAGCTGCAGGTCAGCCGCATGCAAACCCTGATGCGCCGTGGCGAGCCGGTGGCAACCCTTGAGAACGTCACCGCCGAGCTGCGCGAAGGCCTGAACAACGCCTACCGGCAGTTGCGCGAACTGCTCACCACCTTTCGCCTGCAGATCCATGACGCAGGCCTGGTGCAGGAACTCAAGGACACCGCCGAGGAGTTCTCCCGCCGGGGCGAGTTCCAGGTGCACCTGCACGTCGACAGCCTGGCCTTCGAGCTGTCGGCCAGCGAACAGATCCACATTCTGCAGATCACCCGCGAGGCGCTGTCCAACTGCCTGCGCCATGCCCATGCGCAGAACGCCTGGCTGCAATTGCGCCAGCACGGCGAGCAGGTCTGCCTGTCGATCGAGGACGATGGCCGTGGTTTCAGCGCCACCCACGACCTGCGCGAACACCACGGCCTGAACATCATGGACGAGCGGGCGCGCAGCCTGCGCGGCCAGTTGCAGATTGTTGGCCGGACGCCGCAAGGCACCCGGGTACAGATGGAATTTCGCCCGGAATTTCTCGGGCACTTGAACGAAGGTAACCCTGTATGACCCCCTCCCCGCGCTACCGGGTACTGCTGGTCGACGACCACCCGATGATGCGCCATGGCATTCGCCAGATGCTTGAACTGGAAGACGACTTCGAGATCGTCGGCGAGGCCAGCCACGGCGAAGAAGCCCTGGCCCTGATCGCGCCGCTGCAACCTGACCTGCTGCTGCTGGACAACAACATGCCGCAGATGAACGGCATCGAAACCCTGCGCCATCTGCGCAGCCAGGGCTTTGCCGGCAAGGTGCTGCTGTTTACCGTGTCCGATGCCGAAGACGATATCCGCGATGCCCTGCGCCTGGACGCCGACGGCTACCTGCTCAAGGACATGGAGCCGGAGCTGTTGACCCAGTACATCCGCGATGCCATGAACGGCGCCCTGGTGATCAGCCCGGGGCTGACCCGGGTCATGGCCCAGGCCCTGCGCTCACCGCCGCGCCAGGCCGACGTCGAGCTCACCGAACGCGAACGCCAGGTGCTGAAAACCATCGCCAGCGGCTACAGCAACAAGGTCATCGGCCACAAGCTGGGGATCACCGAAGGCACGGTCAAGGTGCATGTGAAGAACCTGCTGCACAAGCTCGGCCTGCGCTCGCGGGTGGAGGCGGCGGTGTGGGCCCTTGAGCACCTGCGCCACAGTGCCTGAGCCGGCGACTGCCCCTTTGGAGGTAGACCGGCAGAGGCATAGGCCGCCGGCGCCACGGGTTCTACCATAGGCGTCAGCGGAGGTACGCCATGCTGACCCACCCTTCTAGCGTTCTGCTTTTACGTCGCCACCACCTGTTCAGCCAACTGCCGGAGAAAGTCTTCGAAGCCGTCTGCAGCCTGGCCATGCTCCGGCGCTTGGGCTGTCACGACACGCTCATGCACCAGGGCGACCCGGCCAAGCGCTTCTTCTTGCTGGTCAGCGGCCAGATCAAGCTGTACCGGCTCAGCGCCGAGGGCCAGGAACACCTGGTGGAGATCATCCAGCCGGGCCAGACCTTTGCCGAGGCGCTGCTGTTCAGCCAGGCGCGCAGCTACCCGGTGACGGCCACGGCGCTCAAGGATTGCCTGCTGATCAGCATCGACGGCGGCCACTACCGCAATGCCCTGGAAGACCAGCCGCAGGTGTGCCTGGCGATCCTGGCGAACATGAGCATCCACCTGCATCAGCGCCTCAAGGACATCGACACCCTGACCTCGGCCAGCGCCAGCCGGCGGGTGATCAATTTTTTGCTGCAGGAGTGCGACCCGGACAGCGGCCGGGTCGAGTTGCAAGTGTCCAAGCGCCTGGTGGCCTCCAAGCTGGGGATCCAGCCGGAGACCTTTTCGCGCACCCTGCACCGCCTGGTGGAACGCGGCCTGATCGCCATGGAGCGGCGCAGCATCCAGATCCTCAACACCGATGATCTGGCCGGCTACACGGGCTAGCCCGCGCGCCGGCGCTGCCCTCAGCTTGCTGCCAGGCCCTTGCCGGCGCGTTCCAGGTTGCGCCACAACCACACCGGCAGCACCTCGGGGTCGAGGCTGTCGATCAGGTTTTTCAGGGTCAGGCCCAGCTCGGTGTCGCCCTCGATCACCAGGCGGCGGCGAAAGAACAGGGTGTCCGGGTCTTCCTGCCGGCTGGCCAGCAACAGGAACTCGCGCCAGTTGCCGCGAATGGTCACATCGGCCCTGGCCCGCTCGGCGATCTGCAGGCCCTCGCGGTTGCGCGTCAGGTACCAGGTCAGGTCGAGGTCAGGGATGCGCAGGCACAGCCAGCGCCCGCGCAGCAGGTCGAACTCGCCGTCGCGCAAGGGCTCGGCCAGGCAGCGGTTGAGCGCCTGCTGCAAGGCCACGCGCTGGATCACAAAAGGCACCTTGCGCACCAACGGCAGGACCTTGTCGGCGCCTTTGAGCAGCCATTGCGTACGGTTCAGCACAGGCCCACCTCCTCAACCCGCAACATGCCCGCCTGGCCATGCCAGTAGCCGTTGCAGCCATCGACACAGAGCGGCGGCGCCTCGCCCTGGCGCACCCGGGCAAAGGCCTCGACCACCTCGGCCATGCCCTGGGCGCGCGGGCTCAGGCGCAGCAGGTCGGCGCCGCAGGCTTGCAACCCGGCATAGTCGGCCAGCAGGTTGGTGACTTCGGCGGACATGGTCTGGATGCCGTTGAGAGTGAACAGCGCCTGGCCTTCCTGGCTGCTCAGGGCCAGGCCATCGGGGTAGTTGATGCAACAGAACTGGCAGTCATCCTTGGGCCGGTTTTCCGCCCGCGCGGTAAAGCAGCGCGCCGAATAGGCCAGCGGCAGGTGGCCATAGGCAAAGACCTCGACCTCGGGCAGTTCACGGCCCAGTTCAACGGCCTGGTCGAGCACCGCGCGAATCAGCGCCGCCGAGCACTCCACCGGCGGCACCCAGCGGATCATCCCGCACTCGAGCAGCCTGGCCAGGGCGTGGCCGTTGTAAAGGTTCAGCGCCGGCCCGGCCACGAACGGCAGCTTGCGCTCGGCCAGGTACTGCACCGCGCCCATGTCGTTGGCCTCCACCAGCAACTCGCCGTTATCGCACAGGCGGCGCAGGCTGGAGAGCTCGGACGCAGCTTCGATCAGGGTCAGGCTCGACAGCACGATCTGCGCCGGGCTGCAGGCCTGTAGCTCGCGGCCCAGGCCCAGCCAGTGGTCGAGGTTCATCGCCCGGCGTTTCGAGCAGACGGTTTCCCCCAGGTAAATCACATCCAGGGGCAAAGCCGACATTTCGCTGTAGAAACGCCCCAATTGTTCCTTGTCCCAGTAGTACAACACGGGTCCCAGGCTGAGCTTCATGTGCAGTCCCTCATTGCCATGATCGATGGTAAGCACCCAGGGTGGTCTGGCTGCCTTCGGACAAACCGGCCAGCACCTGGCGCCACTGCGCCTTGACCGTGAAGCGTTGCGGCGCCAGGCGGTGGGCGTCGAGCGCGGCGCGCCAGACCTGGGTGACCTGCTCGACATACGCCGGGCTGCGCTGACGGCCTTCGATCTTGACCGCCTCGACGCCCATGGCGGCGAGCTCTGGCAGCAGGTCGAGGGTGTCGAGGCTGGTGGGCTCTTCCAGGGCGTGGAAGCGCTTGCCGCCGACCATAAAGCGGCCCTTGCACAAGGTCGGGTAGCCGGCGGGTTCGTCAGCTTGATAGCGGTCGATCAGCACCTCGCTCAGGCGCGCGCTGAGGCCATCGGCATCTTCGCTCCAGCGCACCGCCTTGGCCGGCGAACACACGCCGCACAGGTTCGGCGACTCGCCGGTGATGTACGAGGACAGGTGGCAGCGCCCTTCGGCCATGATGCACAGGCTGCCGAAGGCGAACACCTCGATCGGTACCGTGGTGCTGGCAGCGACCTGACGCACCTGGGCCAGCGACAGCACCCGCGGCAGCACGGCGCGGCGAATGTTGTAGTGCTGGGCGTAGAAAGCCAGGGCGCTGGCGTTGGTGGCCGAGCCCTGGACCGAGAGGTGCAGGTTCAGCTGCGGGTGGCGCTCGGCCGCGTAGCCGAGCACCCCCGGGTCGGCGGCGATCAGGGCATCGACACCATGGTCGGCGGCGCGGTCCACCGCCCGCTGCCAGCGTTCCCAACCCAGCGGTTGCGGGTAGGTGTTGACCGCGACATAGAGCTTGCGATTGTGCTGGCGGATATGGCCGACGGCGGCGTCGAACTGCTTGTCGTCCATGTTCAGGCCGGCGAAATGGCGGGCGTTGGTGTCATCGCGAAAGCCGACATACACCGCATCGGCGCCTTGGCGCACCGCGGCTTTGAGCGCAGGCAGGTTGCCTGCCGGGCAGACCAGTTGCATGGGTTTTCCTCATCAAAGAAACCTATCTCCACTGGCCTGCGCGGTTGACACAGGCCCGGAGCACTGGAAAAAGCGCTGCCAGTCTAGCCAGCGCCTCCAGCAGAACCTTGACGGCAATCAAGGCCACTCACTGCATCAGCTCGGCAAATGACAAAAACGGTACGCTGTCGTGTTTGTGCACCTGTTGCTCGCACTCCACCAGCGCCAGGCCGTCGGCCCAGCAGGCGGCGCTGAGCATCGCCGAACTTTGCTGCGGATGCAGTTGCACGCTGGACTGGCCGTTGGCCTCGGGCAACAAGCGCGCCCGCAGGTACTGGCGGCGCTTGTTACGCTGCAGCCAGTCAAAACCGGCCGGCAGCGCCACGGGCTGTGGCAGCACGTCACGCACGCCCTGGGCGCGCAGCAGCAAGGGCCTTACCACCACCAGCGCGGTGATCAGCGCCGCGGCCGGGTTGCCCGGCATGCCGATCCACGGCCGCCCCGCCACCTCGCCAAAGGCCAGGGGCTTGCCCGGCTGGATCGCCAGGCGCCAGAAGTCAACGCTGCCCAGGTCCTGGATGGCTTGCTTGAGGTGATCTTCCTCGCCCACTGACACGCCGCCAGAAGTCAGCAGCAGGTCGCACTCGGCCGCCGCCAGGTTCAGCACGTGCTTGCTGGCCGCCAGCTCATCGGCCATCACCCCGTAGTCATGCACCTCCACGCCCCAGCCTTGCAACAGGGCCGTCAGGCAATAGCGGTTGCTGTTGTAGATCTGCCCTGCTGCCAGTGGCTGGCCGGGTTCGCGCAGCTCGTCGCCGCTGCTCAGCAAAGCGACGCGCAAGGGCCGATGGACCTCGACCCAGGCCAGCCCCGAGGCGGCCAGCAGGCCCAGCTCCTGGGCGCGCAGGCGCTTGCCGGCCTGCAGCAGCAGATGACCTTCGCGCACCTCTTCGCCGGCCTTGCGCACATGCGCGCCAAGGCTTGCGGCCGGCAGCCAGACCTGCTCGCCGTCAACCCGGCACAGCTCTTGCGGGGCCACCGTGTCGGCGCCTGGCGGCAAGGGTGCGCCGGTAAAGATGCGCACCGCCTGGCCTGGCTGCAATGCAGTACTGGCCTGCTGGCCAGCAGCGATGCGCCCGGCCAGGGTCAGGCAACCGCCCGCCGCAGGCAGGTCGGCGGCCCTGAAGGCAAAACCGTCCATGGCGCTGTTATCCCAGCCCGGCAGGCTGCGCGGGGCGTGGAAATCGGCCGCCAGCACCCGGCCCAGGGCTTGCTCCAGCAAAACCATCTGCGCCGCCGGTGGTGGTGGCGCCTGTTCAAGCAAATGGCGGATCGCCTGGTCGACCGGGATCAACTTGCCGCTGTCGCACACGCGCCCGCTCATGGCCGCGTCCCACAGGCGTCGATGGCCTGCTCGGATTGAGCCTTGAGATGCGGGGCGAAATTGCACGGACCGGTGCGGCTGTCGAGCTGGCTATTGAGGATCTGCGTCCAGGCCGTGCGACAGGCGCCGGGCGAGCCCGGCACGCAGCACACCAGCACGCCATTGCTCATGCCGGCCAGCGCGCGCGACTGCAGGCTGGACATGCCGATTTCGGCCAGCGACACCTGGCGGAACAACTCGCCAAAGCCCTCGACGTGTTTGTCCAGCAACGGCAGCACCGCCTGCGGGGTGTTGTCGCGGGCGGTAAAGCCGGTGCCGCCGGTAGTCAGTACCACCTGCACCTTGGGGTCGGCGATCCAGCGCGAGAGCGTGGCGCGGATCTGGTAGATATCGTCCTTGACCAGGTCGCGCTCAAGCAGCACATGCCCGGCCGCCTGCAGCAGGTCGACAAGGGTCTGCCCCGAGCTGTCGGTATCAAAGTTGCGCGTGTCGCTGATGGTCAGCACAGCGATGTTCAGGGGTTCAAACGTGCGTTGCGCCAGATGGGCCATGGCCTGGGCTCCGGTGAGATAGGGATGGGCCCAAGCCTGAACCTAAAGGCTGGGCGAACCTATTCCTCCTTGGAGGTATCTCTTCGGGTTCAGGGCGCCAGGCGCTGGCGCGTCCACTGCCCGCCCTGATAGCGGTAGTCGAGGCGGTCGTGCAAGCGGTCGGCACGGCCTTGCCAGAACTCCATGCGTTCAGGCCTCAGGCAGTAGCCGCCCCAGTGCTCGGGGCGGCGCAGGGGTTGTTCGACGAAGCGGCGAATGGTCTGCGCGAGCATTGCCTGCAGCGCGTCGCGGTCGGCCAGCGGCCGGCTTTGCGGCGACGCCCAGGCGCCCAGGCGGCTGGCTTCGGGGCGCGAATCGAAGTAGGCATCGGACAGCTGCGGGTCAAGCCGCGCCACCGGCCCTTCAATGCGAACCTGGCGCTCCAGCCCCGGCCAGAAGAAAGTCATCGCCGCATAGGGATTGGCTGCCAGTTCCTGGCCCTTGGCACTCTGGTAGTTGCCGAAGAAGGTAAAGCCCTGCTCGTCAACGCCCTTGAGCAGCAATACCCGGCAATGCGGGCGGCCAGTGGCGTCCACCGTGGCCAGGTGCATACTGTTGGCCTCCACCGGCTCGCGCTCGGTTTCGCGGGCCTGTTGCAGCCACTGGGCAAAGAGGCTCAGAGGCTCCAGCGGCGCTTCGGCTTCCTGCAGGCCACCGAGGGTGTAGTTGCGACGCATCTGGGCAAGGGACAACGGCATGGCGATGATCTCCTGGTTAGGTGTGCGCAGTCTGTAAGCAGCGCCCCGCCCGCACCTTGACCGCCATCAACGCCAGCGGCGTTACTTGAGGCGCAAGCGCCTGGCCAGTTTGTGCAGGTTGCTCGGGTCGAGCGCCAGCAGCCGCGCGGCGCTGGCCCAGTTGTCGCCGCTCAGGCGCAGGGCCTGGGCAATGGCCTGGCGCTGGCAGGCGTCGACGGCTTCGCTCAGGGAACTGAACGCCAGCGCCGGTGGTGCCCCCTGCTCTGCCACTGGCGCGGCTGCCGGCGCGCTGTCGAGGTCGAGCACCTGCGGCTCCAGGGTAATGATCAGGTTGCGGCTGCCCTCGCGGCTCAGCTGCTTGAGCGCGGCGCGGCTGATTACATGCTCAAGCTCGCGCACATTGCCCGGCCAGTGGTAAGCCAGCAGCGCCCGCTCGGCCGCCGGCGACAGGCGCAAGCCGCGCAGGCCCAGGCGGGTGCGGTTGAGCTCAAGGAACTGCCCGGCAATCATCAACACATCGTCGCCGCGCTCGCGCAGCGGCGGGATCGGCAGCGGATACACCGACAGGCGATGGTAGAGGTCGGCGCGAAACAGACCGTCGCGGATGCTGTCGGGCAAGTGCCGGTTGGTCGCAGCGATGATGCGCACATCCACGTGCAGCGGCTTGTCGGCGCCCAGGCGCTGGATCTCGCCGTTCTGCAACGTGCGCAGCAGCTTGGCCTGCACGCTCAGCGGCAGTTCGCCGACTTCATCAAGAAACAGCGTGCCACCGTTGGCCGCATCGAAGCGCCCGGCGCGGTCGCTGCTGGCGCCTGAAAACGCACCTTTGACATGGCCGAACAGCTCGCTTTCGGCCAGGGATTCGGGCAAGGCCGCGCAGTTGACCTGGATCAGCGGCTTGTGGCGGCGCCGCGATAAACCATGCAAGCGGCGGGCGAACAGCTCCTTGCCGACCCCGGTCTCGCCCAGCAGCAACACCGGCAGTTCGGCGTCGGCGAGCAGTTCGATCTCGTTGAGCAACTGCTGCAGCACCGGGCTGTGGCCAAGAATCTCGCTCGCTTCCAGCGGCGCACGCAGGTCCTGGGGTTCGCTGCGTGACAGGCGCAGGCTGCGGTTCTCCTGTTCCAGGCGGGTGACCCGCAGGGCCGCTTCGATCTGCAAGGTGCAGCGTTTGAGTTCATCGCGGGCAGCGCTGTCGAAGGTCCCGGGGCGCAGCGCATCGAGAGTGATCGCGCCCCAGACCTGACCCTCGACATACAGGCTCACACCCATGCAGTCGTGCACGGCCAGGGGTTCGTGCACGGCGCTGTCGAGCAGGCCATCGTAAGGGTCCGGCAGGCGGCTGTCGGGCTCGAACCAGGTCGGCTCGCGCGAAGCCATGATCGCTGCCAGGCGCGGATGCCGGGCGATCACGAAGCGCCGGCCGAGGGCTTCGTGGACCAGCCCGACCGTGGCCTGCGGGCGCAGGCTGTCGCCCTCCAGGCGCAACAGCCCGACCGCGCCGCAGTTGAAGTACTCGCGCAGGGTTTGTACCAGGCGCTGCAAGCGCACGGCATTGGGCAGTTCGACGATCAGGTCGGCGGCCAGGCTTTCACGCAGCATGGTAGTTATTACCCTCTATGGTTATCGCTACCCGCAGGCAGGCGGGTAGATTTCACCACAAGCCCGGCGCCAGACCTTGATTTCGGGCAAGTAAAGCTGGCATGGGCGATGCAATCACCCTGGGACACTTTGCCAGCAGAGCAGGCCCCCTGATGAACCCGACCGAACTGATCGCCTATATCCTCACCCGCTACCACGATCGTCACCGTGAGCAACTGCCGGAACTGATCCGCCTGGCCCGACGCGTCGAGCAGGTCCATGGCGGCCACGCCCAGTGCCCCAACGGCCTGGCCGACCACCTGCAGGACATGCAACAGGAACTTGAAGGGCACATGCTCAAGGAGGAACAGGTGCTGTTCCCCCTGCTACAACGGGGCATGGGTCGCCAGGCGGGTGCGCCGATCCAGGTGATGCGCATGGAGCACGACCAGCATGGTGAGGCGCTGGCGCGTTTGAGCTTGCTGACCAACGACATCAGCGTGCCGGAAGGTGCCTGCAACACATGGCGTACCCTGTACCGTGGGCTGGCGGAATTTCGCGAGGATTTGCTGCAGCATATTCATCTGGAGAACGATGTGCTGTTCGTCAAAGCCCTGGCTTAACGCACTGGCCTCATCGCGGGGCAAGCCCGCTCCTACAAATGGGTCTGTGTACGCCAAACCTGTGGGAGCGGGCTTGACCCGCGATCGAGCGCGCAGCAGTTGTAATCCAGGCAAGGGCCCACCTGAGTACGGCGCAGGCTAATGCCAATAGAACATCGCCTTGGCCAGTACCACGATCACCAACATATGGCCAAGAATGCTGCAGCGAATCCAACGCGCACGCCCCTCGCTCAAGCGTCCGCGTTTGAGCCAGTACGCCAGCAACAGGTAATGGCCAATGATGCTCAGGGCCAGGACGATCTTCAGGCTCAGCAGGCTGGCAAAGCTGCTGGCCAACGGTTCGCTCAAGGCTGCGCGGTGATGCCAGGCCAGGCCAAGCCCCGCGCCGTACAACAACAGCACCACACCATGCAGCACCTTGCGTGAACGCACCGACAGCGCCTGGTCTACCCCGGCCAGCGCCGCAGCCGGCACCTGCCGGCGCGCCGCCTGCCAGATGAGCAGTTCAAAAAACAGCGTGCCGATAAAGGCGATGGCCGCCAGTAGATGAACCACCAACAAATACGGATACAGCATCCTTCGCCTCCAGGCGCTTAACCAGGGTGCCCGTCGACCCGGGCGCGCAACAGCATCGGCGCATAGCGCCAGGCATACAAGGCAAACGCCAGCACCCAGCACCCGCCCGCCAGCCACAAACCGCCCAGCGGCAGCCACAGTACCAGCAACACCCGGCTGACCCCGGCCAGATTGAGCAGGATGAACGCCAAGGTCATCCCCGCCGGCGGCTGCAACGCCCGCCCGGTATGGCCAAGGCTGACCCGCGCGATCATCGCCAGGATCAACCCGGCCATGGCGCCGATGGTCAGGCAATGCACCGCCAGGCTCGGATTCAGCGCCACGCCGAAATGCCACAGGGCCATGCCCAGGCAGGCCAGCACCAACCAGGCATAGGCCAGGTGCAGCGACCACAGCAGCGGCACCCGCCACAGCCCGTGGTCATACCAGCGCCACAGGCGTAGCCCGTGGCCGCACGCCAGGGCAGCAAACAGCGCGCCGATCCCGGTATTGGTGGTCAGCGCCGGCCCCGCCGCATACAACAGCGCCACCAGTGCCGAACCCGCCAGCAGCAGCCCGTCGAGCCACGGCCAGGGCACTACCGCCGCGGTGCGGCCCAAGCCGCGCTGGGTGAAGAACGGAATCACCCGCCCGCCAATCAGGCCCATCATCGCCCCGACCAGCCAGATGCCGCCGAGCACGCCCTGGCGCTGCCAACCGTCGTGCTCTTGCACCAGGCCATACACCGACAGGCCATCGACCGCCGTCAACAGCAGCAACACCATCACGATCGGGTAATTGCGTTTTTGCCGCACCTGCCACAGGGTGCGCCCCATCAGCACCGCCACCAGCAGCGGGAAGCCCAGTTCCAGCAGCGCCAGCAACGGCCAGGGCGCATTCACCAACCATGCTACCCGCCCGGCCAGCCAGAGCAACGCCAGGCCGGCCAGCGGCTTGCCGCTCAGGCCCGGCTGGCCGGTCCAGGTCTGCACCGCCGTGAGCACAAAGCCGGCAATGATCGCCAGGCCAAAACCGAACACCAGTTCATGCCGGTGCCAGGCCAGCCAGCCGCCGGCCGGCTGCCAGTTGCCCAGGGTGCCGTTCAGGGCCGCCAGCCACAGCGGTATCGCCAGCACTGCCAGGGCACAGCCCGCGAGGAACAACGGGCGGAACGCCAGGCGTAACAGCGGCACGATGGCCAACGCTTTACGCCGATCAAGAACTTGCATCAAGCCTCTCCTTACCTTGTTCCCGACAGCTCAGCGTGAGCCGTCGGACTTGAGCAAGGTAGTGCAAGAGCCATGCCCCTCGCGGTTTACGGGGCGCGGGCTCGGCCATGGGCTGAATTCGGGGTAACAATGACCCTGCCATGGTTGTTTCTACCCTTGTCATCCAGGGTATTTTCGACCCTCAAAAGAATAGTTGGCCAGGCTCAAAGACCGGCATCGTGATCGACCCATTGCTGCTGTTCGAACAGCTGGCAGATGGCATCCACGTTCACCCGCCCGGCGGGCAATATGCTGATGTGGCGCGCCGAGACCTCGACCAGCCCTGTCCGGCGCATGGCCTCCAGCTGGCGCCAGGCACTGGCGAAGTACTGGCGAAAATCCACGCCGTAGCGGGCCTCGATGGCCTCGATATCCAGCTCCAGGTCACAGGCCAGGCGCTCGCTGACGCCCTGGCGCAGTTGCTCATCGGCCTCGCAGCGCCAGCCGCGGCACGTAGGCAACTGATCGTTGCGCAACGGCTGAAGGTAGTGCGTCAGGGTCAGGGCGTTCTGCGCATAGAGCGCGTCGAACTGGCTGATCGCGCCCAGGCCCAGACCGACATGGTCGCAATAGCCGTGGCGGGTAAAGCCCTGGCAATTGCGCCGCAAACGCCCGCGTTCCTGGGCAATCGCCAGGTCGTCGTCGGCGCGCACGAACTGGCCGAGGCCGATGTGTTGGTAACCTGCAGCCAGCAACTGGGCAAAGCACAGGCGCCGCATCAGGGCTTTGTCCTGCTCGCTGCAGGGTGCCTGCCGGGCGCATTGGGCGTAGCGCGCCGGCGGCTGGCTGTAGTCGAAAACTTGCAGGCGGTCGGGCTCAAGCTCGATCAGGGTGGCAAGCTTGCGGGCAAAGCTGTCCGGGGTCTGCCAGGCATGGCCATAGCCGAGGTCGACACTCACTGAGCGAAAATCAAAGGTGCGCGCGGCATCGATCAGTGAATGGATCGGCGCCGGGTTCTGCCAGTCGGCAGCCGACAGCACGCCGCCCTGGCCACAATCGGGCACACCGATACTGACCTGGTTGAAACCCAGGTCGCGCAACAGCCCCATGGTCGCCCACCGGGTGTGGTGCAAATCGACTTCAACAGCGTAGTCACCCAGTTCGTGTGGCAAAAAACTGAAGCGTTGGCGCAGTTGCTCCATCAACCGCTGCAACACCTCAAGGCCTGGAGTGGCACCGCTCAACCGGAACTGCTCGATGCTCTGGTCGGCCCCCAGGTGGCAGCCGACCAGGGCGATCTCCCGTTGCAGGCCGCGCAGGTAGGCGTCCTGCTCCAGCTCATCGAGCCCGGCCGCCAGTTGCACGCTTAGCGACAATGGCCGGTGCTGCTTGCGGCTCGCGCGCAAGGCGCGCAACACATCCAGCGAACCGATGCCGGTGTGGAACCTGCGGGTATCGGCATGCCCGCCGGGCTCGCCCGGCCATTGCCCGTGCACGCTGACGGGCTGCGGGTGGCGATGGTGTAAATCAGGCATGGCGGGCTCCCAGGCGGGCTGCGGAGCCTCAGTGTCTGCCCTGAGCGGCGCACAGGCCTTGATTTGCATCAAGCGCGGCGCGGGGCGCACGGCTATGACTCATCATCGACCGCCAGGCCGCGGCGCGCCTCGAGCAAGGTCCTGGGCAAGGCAAACCCGGCGAAACTGCGCTGGGTCACCGGGTTGTTGGCCTTCTGTACCTCGACCCGGTAGCGCATCAGGCCATCGGCGACGGCAAAGGTCAGATCGACGCTGGTGTCGGTGCGGCCGTTGAGCTGGGCGCGGCTGAGCAGGCGAAACAGCGACCAGGGCCCACGATAGCTGAGGCTGGCGGTGTTGCCGCTGCTGTTCACCAGCGTCAGCTGGCTGGCACTGGCACTGCCCAGGTCATTGGGCCAGACCAGCCCGGTGCGCTGCGGCGCGCCATGGCGGTACGGGACCAGTTGGCCATCGATGCTCAGCAGGCTGCTCAGGCGACTGCTGCTCAAGGCCAGGGGTTCGATGCTCAATTGCACTGCCAGGTGGCCGCGGTTGTTGAAGAAGGTGTCACGGATGCGTTCGGCATGCTGCAGTTGCTCCAGCACATCGCTGCGCACCAGGTAGCCACCCAGGGCATCGGAGTACAGCGCGTCAAGGTTGTCCTTGAGGAATACGCTCAGGTACTGGTCCTGAAACTGTTGCAAGCGCCCCTTGGGGCCGAAGAAGCTTTCGAAGTCTTCCAGCGAGGCATCCTCGCCAGCGGGCCTGAACGGGTAACGATTGGCCAGGCGCTCATGGTAAAAACTGTAGACCTCGCTGTCCCAGCGCTTTTCCAGTTCGCCCAGGGCGGTGATCATCAACACCTGGGCGGTCTGGTCGGCAAGTTTTCTGGCCTGCTGGTTGAGCGGTTCGGGCAAGCCGGCGGCGATACGCTGCAGGTTGGCAATCGGGTCGGCGCCGCCCAGCGCGAAGCGCTGCAACACCGCTTTCAATGCGGCCTTGCCCGGGTCGGGGCTGTCGTGCACGGTCTTGGCGTAGTCGTACACCGCACTGACCGCACGCAGGGTTTCGTCATAGTAGGACGGCCGGTCAGCCTGGGGCGTGATCAACTCCGCCAGGCCGGAAAATGCCCGGCGGATCGCCACCGCCTGGGGCGGCCCATCCGTTGCCGTTTGCGCACCGGCTAACGGCTCAACTTCGGCCACCGGCAGCGACGCAAAGATCACCGTATTGTCGCGCAGGGTTTCCAGCAGGCGGCGCACCGGTGCGCCGGGCCCGGTTACCTGCTCCAGCACCGCCACGCCGTGGCCCAGGTCACGAAAATCGACGATAGAAACCTGGCTCAGTGCCCGGCGCCAGCTGTCCACATAGTCGGCGTGGTACAGGGCGCGAACGCGCTGGCCGAGCACCTCGCGGTCATGTTCGGAGTAATCCAGGCGCTGACGTTCGCCGAGTACCCATTGGTCGATCATTGCCAGCTCGATGAGGTTACGGCTACCCGACTCGAAGTAAGCCTTGTAGCCTTTGGCCGTGAGCAGCGGAGCCAGCAACAGGCTGTCGCCCTCACTGGCGGACGGCACCTGGTAGATGATGTCAAAGGCCGGGCCCACTTCGCTGCGCAGGTCCAGCGCCGGCTGCAGACGCGCCTGCGCCTGGCGCTTGAGAGCCAGATAAACCCGCTCGGCCATGGGCCGCTGACGCAAGGCCTGTTGCACCTGGGCGATTTTTTCGTGGTGCTGCGCCAGATCGGCGTCGGCGTACTTCAGCGCGTAGTCGAGGTGGCGCATCAGGTCGGCTTGCACCTGCCCCTGACCGGGGTAGGCGCGCTGCCATTGCCGAGCTGCCCACTGCTCGACAATGGCCGCCTGGCGATTGCCTCGATCTTCAATCATGCGGTACACGCGCAACGCCTGCAGTTGCTCGTCACTGCCGGTAGGCGCAGCGAAGACAGCTTCCAGGGCGCGGCTGGCGATGGCCGGCAAAAAGCGCTTGGACAGCAGCTTGAGGTAGGCTTCGTCCACCGTCGGGCCAATCTTCTTGCCCTGGTACAGGCCCATGTCGGACAGCAGCGGCCAGGCCTGACGATAGTCGCCGTACACCGACACCGCGTCACGAATCTGGTCCAGCGGCGCCAAAAGATTACGGCCAGTGGTGTCGACCTTGGCATCGATATCCCGTGCACTGAACTCCTGGCTTTTGGCCAGGACGCTGGCCGCCTTGTCACGGTTGACGCTGAAGTACAGCTGCCACAGCCCCACCGCCAGCAAGCAGCCCAATGAAGCGACGGCAAACCCGGCAAGCAACAGCCGGCGCTTGCTGCGGGCGACCTTGATATTGTCGCCGGCCAGCCCCGCCTCCGGGTAGATGACGCGCTGGAACAGCTGCTGGGCGAAATAGACCACCTTGCCGCCGGCAGGCTGTACCTCGGCTGCCGGCGACGGCAGTTGATAGGATTTGCCGGCCTCGTCGACGAAGGCGTTGCTCAGCGTACCCTGCTGGTACACCGAGGAAAAGTACACCCCCCGTACCAGTGCCGGCGTGGTGAAGCGGTCGCTGCCGAGCATCTCGGCGAAAAAACCCAGCAGTGCCGGACGCAGGCCGGATAACTGGCGCACCAGCGCCACCAGCCGCTGACGCTCGCTCAACGAATGGGCCTGGGCGCAACTGTCGAATACCTGCGCCCCCAGAAGCTCGACAAACCTGTCGTAACCGCTGGCCAGCTCTTGTTGCCAGGCATCGAAGTCGTCCACTGCCGCCAGGCTGAAGGTGAAGCCCAGCAATGCTTCACGCCCGCTCGGCGAAAGCCGGGCAAAGCACTCTTCGAAACCTTCCAGCAGGTCGACCTTGCTCAGGGTCACGTACACCGGCAGGCGGGTGCCCAACTGCCGGGTCAGTTCATACAAGCGTGTGCGCAGCAGGTTCGCCTGGGCCTTGCGCTGCTCCGGCGCCTGGGTCAGCAAGCTTTGCAGGTCAATCACCAGCACCACGCCATTGAGGGCGCGACGGCTGCGGGTGCGGGCCAGCCAGTCGAGCAGGTGCAGCCACAGCCGCTGGTGAGTACCGACGGGGAGCCCCTGCTGAACGCTGTCTTCGCCCTCGGCACTGGCTTGGTGGGGCAATGGCTCTTCAGGCTGGCTGAGCAGTTCGCCCGGCGGGTCGAACAGCACTGCCTCGTCCCCTATCCACCAGTCGATCGGGTACGCCAGATCGGGATCCTGCTGGGCGCTGGCGCCCGCGCGGGTGACCTGGGACAGGGCGAAGCTCTGGTTGGAGCGGGTAATCAGGCTGGTCTTGCCGGCATTCTGCGCCCCGAGCACCAGGTACCAGGGCAGTTGGTACAGCGAGCGGCGGCGCTCCATGTTGTTGAGCAGGTGATCGAGGCTGCGCGCCAACGCCCGCTCCTGGGCCTGTACATGGGGCAGGCAGGGGTCGGCCTGGCGCGCCGCCTGCTGTTGGCGCTCGGCCTGAAACGCCTGGTATCGCCGGCGTACCCGCCAGGCCCAGGCCAGCAGCGGCGCTACCAGCACCACGACACTGGCCGCCACGCGCATGGGCAGTGGCGCCAGCGGTCGATGGTCATTCCAGACCCATTGTGGGCCCAGCCACCAGATTGCGCCCAGCACCAGCAGCACGCCCAGCAGCACCAGCAGCGCCAGTGACCGGTTGAACTGGCGCAGCATCGGCAGCCGCCAACGCTTGAGGTGACTCCAGACCCTATCCATATTTTCGCTACTCCTTGACTGCAGTGATCAGCGGGTCGGCGCCAGAGCGCTGTGCCACCTTCAGGTACAACTGTGGCTCCCAGCCCTGTGCGCTGGTCTCGCGCATCATCCGGACAACGCCGGCATACAGATCGTCCGCCAGCCACGCCAGACCGCGGGCCGCCAACAGGTCGGCGGCAATCACCGTGGCATAGCAGCGCTGGCGTGGGGCCTGCTGCTCGGCTTGCAGTTCCTGCAAGCGCAACAGCACGACCTCGACGCCTTCGCGATCAAGCTGGGCAATCAGTTCGTCGCGCAGCCCGGCGAACTCCTGCACCGGGCTATGCGCCGCCTCGGGTTGATCGGCGCCGCTGATCCAGGCCAGGGTCTGGGCATCGGCGAACGGCGTGCCGTCGCTGAAGCACAAGCTGGTCAAACCCGGTAAACGGCAGGCGAAGCGTTCGCAGGCCTGGCGAATGGCGCCCGCCACTTCGTCCATGGCCAGGCGCGAAGCCACGCTGGCCGCCAAAAAGCTGCCGCGCAACCAGTAGGGTGAGGCGCCAACACTGCGCTCGATGCGCATCAGCAACGCGGGCTCGACGTTGTTGGCGGCCAGGGCGTCGTGGTAGCTGTCGACGATATCCCGGGGCACCGCGCTGAGTTCGCTGCGCCGCTCGCGGGTGACCGACGGCGCGGTGCGCACAGGGGTCCACAAGGCGAAGCGCCGCAACTGATAGCCCACCGGGTCGTAGGGGTCCTGCTGGTTGATCTGTTCAGCCATGTTCAGCAAGGCCCGGCGCTGTTCACGCTCATTGCCCACCGGCGCCGTGCTTGCGAAGAACGCCGGGCTCAGGCCGGCATCGGTAGCTACCGCGCGACCTGCCGGGGCCGGCAGGCAGCGTTCGCGGTACTTGCCCAGTTGCAATTGCAGCGCTTCGATCGCTGCGGGCTCGAGCCGCGTGGTTTCGATGCCGTCCAGCAAGCTGGCCAGGGCCTGTTCGGCGTCGGCCTGGTGAACCTCGGCAAAGCTGCTGCGCTGCAGGCTCGGCAGGGCCTGGCCGAGCCCCTCGAGCAGGCGCAGCACCTGCTTGCGCTTGTTCAGGTAGCCGGTCGGCCCTGGCACCGGGTGAGCACTGTCCCAGTAATGCTCGACCATGCCCGCCAGCAGCGTCAGGGCAGCGCTCCAGTGCCCCCACTCTGCGGTGCGCAGCCACACCACCTGCAGATGCCCGAGGATGCGCAGGTGCTTGCACTGAGTGGCAAGGTACTGACGCGAGGCTTCATCGATGTATGGCCAGTCGATGGTGTTCTCGCGCAGGCCGCCCAGCTTGACCATTTCCTGGTCGATGGCCTGGAAGGTTTCATCTTCCACATCAAAATAACCGGCGGGCCGGTCGGTCTCGATGGGTGCCAACAACTGCGTGAGAGCGCCGGCCGCAAGGTCGATCACCAGCGACATAGCTGGCGCTCCTGCTCGATCAGCTCACCCAAACCTTGCGCATCGAAAACCAGCCCGTCCAGTGCCGGGTAATCGCTTTTCACCCTCAGGCGCTGGCCGCCGCCCATGCGCCGCAGCAGGGCAATGGCTTGCAGCCCGCGCCCGGCGTCAACCACCAAACCGGCATCGTCGAGTACTTGCCACGGGTAGGCATCGGCCACCGGCTGGCCGTCCTTGAGCAGTTGCAGGCGGATACGGTTGGGCCCGGGCGGCTCATCCAGCACCAGTTGCACCCGGGAAATATTCGCCTCGCAGCTGATCGCAAGGTAAGGCCGCGGCGGCGCGACGCCCAGCGCCGGCGCGGAAATGATCATCCGCTGGCGGCTGTCATCATCGGCTTCGGGCCAGAGCGATGCGAGGAAGCGAAAGTCGTCCGCGGCGCGGCGCTGCTCATTGCGCTGCACCAGGTCGACGACAGCCGGTACCAGGCCTACCCGCGAAGCCGGGCTCGCCACCGGCGCCGGGCCCGGTGGCGTACCGGCGGCTTCGTCGAAACAGGCCAGGCGCTTGAGCGGCGAAACGATCGAAGTGCAGTCCAGCGGCGCCGCCAGCGCACAGGCTGGCATCAATACCGCTACGCACAGGCCCAGCCACCTGTATCGCCACTCCTTGCCCATAGCGCCCATCGCCACTCCTCAGCTGCAACTCATGCAAGTTTGCCGATAGTTGTTCAGTCGAATAAAACGTATTTAAAGCATCACTCAATTAAAAAATAAAATGCAAGCTGCAACAGGTAAAAAAACAGCAAATCGCCAAATACAGGAAGAGCAAGTAAGAAATATAAACACAGCCTTAAACGCAAACCAGAACATTGGCGAATTGTCCTACGCATTAATCAGAACATTTTAGGAAGCATCCGACATGACAAAGGGTATTGGATCCATTCCTAATATAAATGACCTACAGCCTGAAATGGATATTCCCATGTCAAAAATGCACGGTTCCGTCGCCCCCAAAGAGCGCATCAATATCAAATATGTGCCCGCTACCGGTGATCAGCAGGCGGAAGTCGAGCTGCCGCTGAAACTGCTGGTCACCGGGGATTTCCTGGGCCGCGGCGATACCTCGAGCCTCGAGGAGCGCCGCCCGGTGCGCATTGACAAGGACAGCTTCAATGCCGTGCTGGCCGAGGCCGAAGTCGGTTTGCAGATGGCGGTGCCGTCGACACTGTGCGCCGACAGCGACAATGACCTGAACGTGCACCTGCACTTTCGCTCGATCAATGACTTTGGCCCGGACGCCATCGCCCGGCAAGTACCGGAGTTGAATAAACTGCTGCAACTTCGCGAAGCACTGGTCGCCCTTAAAGGGCCGATGGGTAATGTACCGGCCTTTCGCAAGCACTTGCAAAGCCTGCTCAGTGACGAAGCCACTCGCCAGCGCCTGGCCCAGGAACTTGACCTGGTACTGGATGCAACAAATACGGTTACCGACGCATAACAACCGCGTAACTAACACTGACTCCCCTGCCCTGCATCCCAGTTATGAACGGAGAACCCACCATGCCCAAGGAAAGCGCTGCAGCCCAGGTCCTGACGACCGATGAACACGCCTCGCTGCTCGATCAACTACTGGCCAACACCACGATCCGCCCTGCCCAGGAAGGCTACGCCATCGCCCGCCAGGGGGTGGCCGCCTACATCAGCGAGATCCTGCAAAGCGGTGATCACCAGCAACCGGTGAACAAGCACCGGGTCGACCAGATGATCAGCGAAATCGACCAGGCCTTGAGCCGGCAAATCGACCAGATCCTCCACCAGCCGCAGTTCCAGCAACTGGAATCGGCCTGGCGCGGTTTGAAGCTGCTGGTCGATCGCACGGATTTTCGCGAGAACATCAAGCTCGAGGTGTTGCATGTCACCAAGGAGGAGTTGCTCGACGACTTCGACAATGCCGGCGACATCACCCGCAGCGGCCTGTACAAGCACGTCTACAGCGCAGGCTTCGGCCAGTTCGGTGGCGAGCCGGTGGCAGCGATGATCGGCAACTACACCTTCGGCCCGTCGTCGCCGGATATCAAGTTGCTCGGCTACGTGGCAGCAGTTGGCGCCATGGCCCATGCACCGTTCGTGATGGCCGCAGGGCCTGAGTTTTTCAACCTCAAGAGTTTCCAGGAGCTGGCCGCGGTCAAGGAAGTCAACGACATCTTCGAAGGCCCGGCGCATGCCAAATGGCGCGGTCTGCGGGACATGGAAGACGCCAAGTACCTGGCCGCGACCCTGCCGCGCTTTTTGTTGCGCTCGCCCTGGCACAGCACCGAGAACCCGATTCGCAGCTTCTGCTACGACGAGGGCATCGACGCCAATCACGATCACTACCTGTGGGGCAACACGGCGTTTTTAATGGCTTCACGCATCACCGAAAGCTTTGCCCGCTACCGCTGGTGCCCGAACATCATCGGCCCACAATCGGGCGGTGCGGTCGATGACCTGCCGGTGCACCTGTTCGAAGCCATGGGCCAGTTGCAGGCCAAGATCCCCACCGAAGTGCTGATTTCCGATCGCAAGGAATTCGAGCTGTCCGAAGCCGGCTTCATCCCCCTGACCATGCGCAAGGACAGCGACAACGCGGCGTTCTTTTCGGCCAACTCGGTGCAAAAACCCAAGACCTTCCCCAAGACCCGCGAAGGCCAGCAAGCGCAGACCAATTACAAGCTGGGCACCCAGCTGCCCTACCTGTTCATCGTCAATCGCCTGGCCCATTACATCAAGGTGCTGCAACGCGAGCAGATCGGCAGCTGGAAGGAGCGCCAGGACGTCGAGCGCGAACTGACTACCTGGCTCAAGCAATACGTTGCCGACCAGGACAACCCGTCCGCCGACGTACGCAGCCGCCGGCCCTTGCGCGCCGCGCAGATCGAAGTCCAGGAGGTGGCCGGCAACCCGGGCTGGTACCAGGTCTCGCTGGCGGTGCGCCCGCACTTCAAGTACATGGGCGCCAACTTCGAGATCTCGCTGGTTGGCCGCCTGGACACCCAGTAGATGAGCGTCAACAGCCTGTTCGAACGCCTCGAGCCCGACGCCCCGCACTACCGCCCGGGCACGGCGCAGAGCCAGGCCCGGCAGGCGATCGAAGCGATCAAGCGGCACCTTGAACAGGTGCTCAACGCCCGCCAGGGCTGCTCGCAAAGCAGCCCTGAACTGGGCCTGCGCGATTTCAACGGTGCCGCCCAGGGCAGCAACGACCTGCTGATCGCCATCAGCGCCGACATTCGCCGCTCGGTCGAGGCATTCGAGCCGCGGATCAAGGTCACCGGTGTGCGTTATCAGCCTGACCCTGACCTGCCGCTGGAGCTGAACTTTCGCCTCGACTGCCAGGTACGGCTCGAGCACAGGGAAGAACAGGTGCAACTGCAAGTGGCCATCCATGGCCGCGACGGCTACACCCGGGTGAAGTGAGAAGACCATGAGCTTGAAACAACGCTTTGCCGATGAACTGCGTTACCTGCGCGAGCTGGGCCGCGAGTTTGCCGAAGACAACCCGCAGCTGGCGCAGTTTCTCGGCGATCAGGCCGGCGACCCGGACGTCGAGCGCCTGCTGGAAGGCTTCACCTTTCTCACCGCCAAGCTGGGCATGAAGATCGACGACGACCTGCCCGA
Organism: Pseudomonas sp. B21-009; assembly: GCF_024749345.1. Taxonomy (NCBI): domain Bacteria; kingdom Pseudomonadati; phylum Pseudomonadota; class Gammaproteobacteria; order Pseudomonadales; family Pseudomonadaceae; genus Pseudomonas; species Pseudomonas sp. B21-009. Next base: position 3,344,783 of record NZ_CP087199.1, read on the forward strand.
GCTGACCCATCCGTTGCTGCAGATGCTCTGGCCCAACTACCTGCGCCCACTGCCCAGCGCCACCATCGTGCGCTTCGAGCCGCGGCCTGACGCGATCACCCGGCGCAAAGTGCTGCCCAAGGGCACGCGGTTGTTCGCCAAGCCCGTGGATGGTGTGTCGTGCGAGTTTCGCACCTGTACCGAAGTCAGCCTGTTCCCCCTGGCCATGCAGGAGGTCAGCGATGCACACAGCCGCGAGACCTCAATGCTGCGCATCGATCTCAAGGTGCTGACCCCGCAACCGCTCAACAGCCTGGAGTGCGAGCAACTGGATTTTCACCTCAGCGGTGACGACGCCACGGCCCAGACCCTGTACCTGTGGATTGCCCACTACCTGAAACGCCTGACCCTGCATATCGATGGCAACACCTACGGGCTGTCGGCCGAGAACATCGGCTTTCCCGGGTTCAGCGCCGAAGAGGCGCTGCTGCCCTACCCGCGCAATGTTTTCGACGGCTACCGGATATTGCAGGAGTACTTCGTCTTCCCCCAGCGTTTTCACTTCTTCAGCCTCACTGGCCTTGCCCGGGTATGGCCGGCGCTGAGCTGCGGGCAGATTCGCTTCGAGTTCGAATTCTCCCGGCCCATGCCGGCCAACATGCGCCTGTGCACCCGCGACCTGCAGCTGTACTGCGCACCGGCGGTCAACCTGTTCAGCCACGATGCCGAGCCCATTGCCCTCGACGGACGCCAGCTGGAGCGGCGTATCCGGCCTGCGGGCAAGCACCCTGAAGCGTACGAGGTATTCAGCGTCGACCGGGTAGCCGGCTGGGATGCCAGCGACAAGGAACGCCAGGGCGAGCCGCTGCGCACCTTCACCCCTTTCGAGTCGTTCCAGCACGAGATCGAACTCGCCCGCGGGCGCACCGCCCTGTACTTTCGCACCCACATCGAAGAATCCCATGGCCGTGATGGCCTGATCCATCGCATCGCCTTTGTCCGCGGCGACGAGAGCCTGTACATCGGCGAGCGCGAAACCGCCTCGATCGAGCTGACCTGCAGCAACCGCGACCTGCCCCAGGCCCTGGGGGTCGGCGATCTGTCGTTGTCGACCGAGGCGACGCCTTCGTTCGCCACCTATACCAACCTGATCGCGCCGACCCGCGCCTACCGGCCGGTACTCGACAGCAGCCTGCACTGGACGCTGATTTCCAACCTGTCGCTCAACTACCTGTCGCTGCTGTCGGCCGAGCCGCTCAAGGCGGTGATTCGCGCCTACGACTTTGCCGCCCTGCATGACCTGCAGCAGGCCCGGGCCACACGCAAGCGCCTCAATGGCATTGGAAAGGCCCAGACCTGCGCGGTCGACTGGCTGATGAAGGGCCTGCCGGTGCGCGGCCTGCAGACCTGCCTGCACCTGGACCAGCAGGCCTTTCTCTGCGAGGGCGACCTGTACCTGTTCGCCAGCGTGTTGTCACGCTTCTTTGCCCTCTACGCCAGCATCAATTCCTTCCATCGCCTGGAAGTGATCAACACCACCAACAACGAGCACTATGAATGGCCACTGTTGACCGGCAGGCAACCCCTGATCTAGCCCAAGCGCTGCTGGCCGACGCCCGCAACTATTCGTTCCATCGCCTGCTCGAGCACCTGCACGCCCTGCACGGCGACGACCTCGAAGCACTGCCTGCGGCCCTGGCCACGCGCCGCCGGGTTCGCCTGCAGAGCCAGGCCAGCCTCGGCTTTCCGGCGTCCGACGTAACCCAGGCGGGCGTGCTGGCCGACGACGGCAGCGGCAACCAGCGTTATCGGGTACAGACCAGCTTCTTCGGCCTGCAGGGCAGCGACTCGCCCCTGCCCGCCTACTACCTCGACCGCCTGGCTTACGAGCAGGCCCAGGAGCGCGGGATTCGCCCGGCATTCCTGGACTTTTTCAATCATCGCCTGCTGACCCTGCTGCACCAGAGCTGGCGCAAGTACCGCTACTACATCCGCTTCCAACCCGGGGCCCGCGACCGTTTTTCGCGTTATGTGTTTTCTCTGATCGGCCTGAACGACAACGACCTGCGCGGTGCTACGCCCTTGCCCTGGGGCCGCCTGCTGAGCTTTGCCGGGCTGATCGCCAGCCGCAGCCGGCCGCCGTCGATGGTCTCCGGCATCGTCGAGCATTGCTTCGATGTACAGGGCGTCTACCTACGTGAGTTCGAACGGCGCACCGTGCCCGTGCCCTCGCGCCAGCGCCTGGTGCTGGGCGAGCACAACGGCCAGCTGGGCAACAGCTTCGTGGTTGGCGAGCGCACCCGGACCCGCGCCAGCAAGTTCACCCTGGTAATCCCCAACCTGTCGCAGGCGCGCTTTCGCCAGTTTCTGCCCAGTGGTACGCAGTTCGCCCGCCTGCGCCAGTTGCTGGAGTTTCTGCTGCGCGACGTGACCGCCTACGATCTGGAGCTGCGCCTGTGCGCAGAGGACGTACCGCCGTTCAACCTGCAGCGCCAGGGCGGTACCCACCTGGGCTGGACCAGCTTCATCGAGAGCCAGCAACAGCGCCACCCTGCCGTGGTACGGATCAGGGGGCGCGCATGAAGCTGACCCTGGTGATCGCTAATCCGGCGCAGCTGCTGCATGGCTGCCTGCCCAGCCGGCGCATGGATTACCGCGGCGGCCTGATCGGCAGCTACGGCTGCGACTGGCTGCTGCGTGACCGCTCTGGCCGCGTGCGCCCTCAGCACTGCCGGATTCACTGGCATGAAGGCCGCTTCTGCGTCACCGACCTGTGCGACGGCACCTACCTCAATGGCCATGACCTGCCCCTGGGCCGCGGCGCCACCGTTCGCCTGAACGAAGGCGACTGGCTTAAGGTCGGTGTCTACCGGATCGTCGTGCACCTGCACAGCGCTGCCTGTACCGACGATGACCCACGCCACCTGAGCCAGCGTTCGCTGGCCGAGCTGCTCAGCGGCCACGAGGACGGCCTGGAGGACTGGCACGCCAATACCCGCCCGCTGCAGCCAGCGCCTGTGCCTGTGCCTGCCCCGGCCTTGTGCGCGGATTTCGATCGCCTGTGCCGGCCACTGGATCCGCGCGAACAGCACGACCCGATGCTGGGCCTGGGTGCGCCGCCGTCGATGCCGCTGGCAACAGCCCATCGCCAGCCCGCACCCAACCACCGCCACCCGCCTGTTGCGCGTGGCAGGAAATACCCGGCAGCGGCCAGCTCACTGCGCCTGGGCCTGTTGCTGCTGGCAGCCCTGACCCTCGGCGGCTGCACACTGCTGGGCAAGCTCGGCCAGGTGATCGTCGACCCTTCGACGCCGGTGGGCGGGCCCGGTGATCAACCCAGCTACTACTCGCTGAGCCTGCACGCCAGCGATGACGTCAACCGCCGCCTGGTCACCCCCGGCAACGCGCCAATGGCCGCCGAACACCCCGCCGAGGCGCCCTACCGCCTCGACATCAAGGCCAGCAGCCCCCAGGCCCTGGCAGACAAGCTGCAAGCGGTGCTCGAGCATCTGTACGAAAACGCCCCGGCGCAGTCACCCATCCTTGAGGAACCTGAGCCTGAAGCCCGGGCGTCCTGGGTCGAGGAGTCGCCCCTGGGCGATTACCAGGCTGCCGGCGTCCACCTGGCTACCTCGGCGCAGCACCTTGCCCCGCAACTGATTGCCACGCCGGTGGCGTTCAGGGTCCTGCAACTGAGCGACGACTCGTTGCTGATCAGCGCCAGTGCCCAAGCCCTGGCGCTCGACCTGAAACACGCCCTGGGCAGCACCTATATCCGCGTCGACGACTACCTGTTGCGGCCCGGCCAGTTCAAGTTCATCGACCCACAGCCCCTTGATGAGCAGACGCGCTTCGTCGCGGTGATCGCCGACTACCACAACGAGGAGGTCAGCCAGTGGAAGCAGCTGCTGCGCGTCGAACCCAAGGGCCGGCGCTACGCGTTGCTGGTCGAGCTTGGCCAGGCGCAGGTCGAGCTCAAGGGTGAAACCCGATGACGCCAGCTTGCGCCCCTTACCTTCAGAGAGCCCGACAATGAGTTCACGCCACCCGGTCATTTGGCACGAGGGTTTGTTCGTCAAACCCCAGCACTTCCAGCAACAGGCACGCGCTACGGAGGCCGCCGCGCAACAGCGGGTCGAGAGCCTCAACCCGGCGCCGTACGGCTTCAGCGAGCTGGAGCTGAACAACGAGTTCCTCAATTTTGGCAAAGTGGCTATCAACCGCGCGCGCGGCATCCTGCCTGACGGCAGCGTCTTCGACATCCCCGGCGACCTGGCCCCGCCAGCGCCACTGGAAATCAGCGACAGCGGCCTGGTCAACCAGGTGGTCTACCTGACGCTGCCGCTCAAATCCGCCGCAGGCCTGGAGGTGCGCTGGCCCGAGCAGTACGCCAACAGCCGCTACATCGCCCAGCGCAAGCCGGTGCATGACATCCACAGCGAAAGCGGCGACCAGGTGGAAATGAACCTGGCGGTCCCCAACCTGCAACTGATGCTCGAACGCGATGACCGCAGCGCCTTCACCAGCATTGCCCTGGGCAGGATCCACGACAAGCGCCCCGACGGCAGCCTGGTGATGGACGAGCAGTTCTATCCCACCAGCCTGTCATTGCAGGCGGTGCCGGCGCTGCAGCGCTACCTGGGCGAAATCACCGGGCTGATGCGTGAACGGGCGCGCAACCTGGCCGAACGCATCGGCTCGCCCGGGCAGTCCGGGGTGGCCGACGTCACCGACTTCAACCTGCTGCAAACCCTCAACCGCTGGTACCCGCTGTTCCAGCACCTGAACCGGCAACGCCACATCCACCCCGAACGCCTGTACATCACCTTTGCCCAGGCCTGCGGCGAGCTGGTGACCTTCACCGATGAGAGCCACCTGCCCGAGGAATGCCCGGCCTATCAGCACGACAGCCTGCACCAGTGCTTCAAGCCCCTGGAACTTACCCTGCGCCGGGCCCTGGGCACGGTGCTGCAACCACGGGCGGTATCGCTGCCGATCGAAACCCTGGAGTACGGCGTCATGAGCGCCGCACTGGGCGACAAGCGCCTGCTGGACAACGCCGAATTCATTCTGGCGGTACGCGCCAGCCTGCCGCTGGAGACCTTGCGCCAGCAGTTGCCGCGGCAGATCAAGATCAGTTCCAGCGAAACCCTGGGCCGGCTGATCAGCCTGCAACTGCCGGGCATCCCCTTGATCCCCCTGCCGGTGGCGCCACGCCACCTGCCGTTCCACGCCGGCTTCAGCTACTTCGAGCTCGACCGCCACGACCCGGCCTGGCAAAGCCTGCACAGCGCCAGCGGCTTTGGCTTCCACATCGCCGGTGACTTCCCTGAGCTTGAGCTGCAGCTGTGGGCCATCAGGAGTGAAAAAGATGCGTGATGCCAGCCAGGAGACGCGCAATCAAGAGCTCCACGTTGACGCGGTGCTGCACAAAACCGGCAACCCCGCCGGCGCTCCCGGGCCGCTGCGCTGCGACCCGCAGTTCGACTTGCGCGGGCTGTCGTGGAACCCCCTGTGTGATGCCGCCATGCCGCTGATCGGGCTGGTCCTGCGCCTGCATAGCCTGGACGCGCACGATGAGGTGCTGGCCTTGCGCCAGAGCATTCACAACCAGATCGTCACGGTAATGGAAGAAGTCGCCCAGCTCGACTACCAACCCAGCACCCTCAAGGCCTACTCCTACAGCCTCTGCCTGCTGGTGGATGAAGTGGTCATGAGCAGCGCCTGGGGCTTTCACGGCGAGTGGCGACAGCAGCCGTTGCTCAGTGCCTTGCACCATGAATCCTGGGGCGGCGAAAAGTTCTTCACCCTGCTGGCGCGCATGTCCAGCGAAGCGGCCAAGTACCAGCACGTCCTGGAGTTCATGTACCTGTGCCTGTGCGTGGGCCTCAAGGGCAAGTACGGCAAGCAGGCCAATGGTGAGGCCGAGGTGCAGAAGATCATCACCCAGTTGCACGGCGTGCTGCGCCCGCTCAGGGGCGAAACGCCCACGCAGTTGACCGAGCCGCTGCGCAACATTGCCCCACGCAATTACCGGCTCAAGCGCAGCTTGCCGCTGTGGACACCCTGGGCCCTGGCCGCCGTGGTCCTGGTGGGCGCCTACAGCGCCTACGCCCTGCGCCTGAACAGCATCAGCGAACAGGTGCTGGTGTCGCTGGAACGGATTCTCAGCCTTTGAACGATTTTCAGCGCGCCCCCGGGCGCCTGCAAAGCCTGGCCCATCGGGCCAACACACTCACCGTCATGGCGACGGTGGCGACCTGCGGGTCGTTCAATCGAACGCGACACGGAGCATGTCATGCCAACACCTGCCTACATCAGCATCCACGGCCAGAACCAGGGCCACATCACCAAGGGCGCCTTCACCGCCGACTCGGTCGGCAACGTCTATGTCGAAGGCCATGAAGACGAGATCCTCGCCCAGGAAATCGATCACCAGATCACCACCCCGACCGACCCGCAGAGCGGCCAGCCGTCGGGCCAGCGGGTGCACAAACCGCTGATCTTCACCAGCGCCCTGAGCAAGGCCTCGCCGATGCTCTACCAGGCCCTGGCCACCGGCGAAATGCTGCCGACCGTCGAGGTGAAGTGGTTTCGGACTTCGGTAGACGGCAAGCAGGAGCACTTCTTCACCACCAAGCTGGAAGACGCCACCGTGGTCGACATCCACACCGTGCTGCCCCATGCCCAGGACAGCGACAACGCCAACTACACCCAGTTGATCAAGACCAGCCTGGCCTACCGCAAGGTCAGCTGGAGCCATGAAGTGGCCGGCACCGAGGCCTCTGACGACTGGCGCAAACCGGCCTAACCGCTGCGCCCGTACCGTTGCGCCACGGCTCGCCAGTGGCGCACCCCTTTCCTGCTGCACCGATCAGGAGGCGATATGCCTGCCATCGTACTGCTTGGCCACAACCATCACTGCCCCACCTGCGGCCCGACCACGGTCGACAGTGGCGCCGACAGCTTCACCGTCAACGGCCGCGCCATTGCCCGGGTTGGTGACACCCTCGGCTGCGGCGCCAGCATCACCAGCGGCTCGTCGTCGATGACCATTGGCGGCCATTCTGTGGCCCGGGTCGGCGATACCACCGACCACGGCGGCACCCTGGAAAACGGCGACCCCAGCTGGCTGGTCGACTGACCCTACAAGGAGCCCCCCATGCCCCGCCAAAGCGACCTGCGCTTCACCTTCGAGCCCCTGCAGGGCGACGCCTTCGAGGTGGTCGAGTTCCACCTCGAGGAAGGCCTGTCCCAGCCCTTTCGCCTGAGCCTGGAGCTGGCCAGCCACGACCCGGCCGTCGACTTCAACCGCGTGCTCGACCTGGCCGCGCTGTTCACCCTGTGGCGGGGCGACACCCCGGTGCGCTACGTGCACGGCCTGGTCAGCCTGTTCAGCCAGGGCGACACCGGCTTTCGCCGCACCCGCTACCGCGCCGTGCTCGAACCCAGCCTGGCACGCGCCGGCCTGCGCTCGAACTGGCGCATGTTCCAGGGCCAGAGCGTGCCCGAGATCATCCTCGCGGTGCTCGAGGCCCAGCGCCTGAGCGAGGTCAAAACCTACCTGTGCTTCGACCATCCGCCGCGCGAGTACTGCGTCCAGGCCGGCGAAAGTGACCTCGACTTCATCGCCCGCCTGGCCGCCGAAGAAGGCCTGCTGTACAGCTTCGAGCACCGTGCCGACGGCCATACCCTGTGGCTCACCGACCGCGTCGGCGGCCTGGGCACCATCGGCACCCACGAGCACTGCCCGGTGCTCTACCAGCCGCTGGCCGGCGGCGACAGCGCCGAGCCGGCCCTGCAGCGCTTTCACTACACCGAACAGGTGCGCAGCGCGCGCCAGGTGCAGCGCGACTACACCTTCACCCACCCCTATTACAACCTGCAGCACAACGCCGTCGGCGCCAGCGACCTCGACCATCAGCACAGCGACTACGAACGCTACGACTACCCCGGCCGCTACAAGCGCGACGCCAGCGGCAAGCCCTTCACCAAAACCCGCCTGACCGCCCTGCGCAGCGACGCCCGCCTGGCCCATATGGAAGGCGATGACGCGCGCCTGCAGCCGGGCCTGGCCTTCGACCTCAACGACCACCCGCGCGAAGACTTCAACGACCGCTGGCGCACCATCGCCATCGAGCACCACGGCACGCAGCACAGCAGCCTGCTCGAAGAGGCCTTCGGCAGCGACAGCGGCACCGCCTACCGGCTCAGCGCCAGCGCCATCCGCTGGGACGCCGACTGGAAAGCGCCGCTACGGCCCAAGCCGCGCATCGACGGCCCGCAGATCGCCAGCGTGGTCGGCCCGCCGGGCGAAGAGATCTACTGCGACGAATGGGGCCGGGTCAAAGTCAGCTTCCCCTGGGACCGCGACAGCCACCAGGACGACCACAGCTCCTGCTGGATCCGCGTCGCCCAGGGCTGGGCCGGCGCCACCTGGGGCGCCATGGCCATCCCCCGGGTCGGCCAGGAACTGATCATCAGCTACCTGGACGGCGACCCCGACCAGCCCATCGCCACCGGCCGCGCCTACCGCGAAACCAACCTGCCGCCGTATCAACTGCCCAAGCACAAAACGCGCATGACCATCAAAAGCCGCAGCCACAAGGGCCAGGGCTTCAACGAGCTGCGCTTTGAGGATGAGCTGGGGCAGGAAGAGGTGTTCATCCATGCCCAGAAGGACAAGAACGTTCATATCAAACACAACAATGGGGTGTTTGTTGGCAATGATCGCAGTGAGAAGGTCGAGCGCGATGAGCAGATCGAGATCGGCCACGACCGCAGCGAACGGGTCGGTAACGATGAGCGGGTTGAGGTTGGGCAGGATCAGCATTTGCAGGTGGGGCGTGATCGCTTTCAGACCATTGGCCGCAACCACTCGCTCAACATCGGTGGCGATCGTATCGAGGAGGTAGCCAACAATCGAGTAGAGAAGATTGCCGCTGACTATCACTCCGAAGTTGGAGGCAACGCCCAACATTCGGTGAGAAACGCCTATCAGCTGTCTGCCCGCCACAGTATCGAGCAAAAGACTACCCGCTTCGAAGTTGCCGCAGGCGAGCGAATCGAGCTCAAGGCCGCTGGCGGGAGTATCACCATCGATTCCAGGGGCATCACCCTCGACGGATTGACCATCCATTTCAAGGGAACGGTGACCAGCGATGCAAAAGGATCGGGTAATTCGTTTACCCATGCACCTCCCTCTCCCGCTCCACTCGGCAATTTCTTGGGCCGCTACACGCTGGTGAAGAACGATCAACGCGCCTTCTCAGGTTACCGGTACCGCATCAGCACTGGCGCGAGCGTACTCGCCGAAGGCTTGACCCGCACTTCAGGCGAAACCGATTGGGTGACAACCGAGAACGTCCAAGCCGTGCAGGTCCATAAGGCCGTCATGCGTGAAGACCAACGGATCACCGAGGACTGGCAGTCAAAAGTGGCTGCGATCGACTGGCAAGCTGCTGAGTACAGTGCCGATGAATTGTTTCCGGACGCATTGATTGACTATTACATGGGAGTAGAGGACTGATGCCAGCCCCCGCCGCTATTGCGCGTGTCATCGAGGCCGCCTATCGCGCCTACAGGGCGCATCAGGTTTCTGAGGCAGTAAAGAGCGCAGCAGATCTGGCCGAATTCGCGCACGAGATTACTGAACGCAGAAACAAGATCAAGCAAGTTCTTCAAACCACCATAGAGAAGATGGCGCAGGAAGTTGACACTAAGAGTTCAACCTTTGCTCAAGTCGACCACGGTGGCAATAGCACCGTCTCCAGAAGAGGCAATGAAAATATAACGTTCAAGGAGTTCATTGAGCGCAAGGTTCCCTTTCGCCCTGCCATTAGCCAGGTGTGTACCACTGCGTTGCAAGTCCCCATCAAAACACCTCGACGGATTCGCAAGAAGATGGGTGATGAATTGGTCAACAGCACAATCGAGATCGCACTCAAGCAACTCACTGCCTCGTTGTTTTTCGAAGCCATTGACGAAGCGCTGGACTGGCACAGCCCACTCAAGGCTGAACCCAATTACAACCGTGCCAGCAGCAAAGCTCTGCTGGGTGAACCACCGACACGGCCCAAGCGCTTTGGCAAGGTGACGTCATTCTGGCCGCGACCTCGGGGAAGCCTTGCACCGGACTTGGTGGTAGTCGAGTACCGACAAGAACCCTTTGAAATCGAAAACGTTTTTGCGGCAGTCGAAATCAAGTTCCCCAGGGATTGGGCCAAGGCGATACAGATAAAGGAATACGTCGACCTCATGACGCCAAAATCCGGGGGGAATCGAGAGAAGATCGGCAAAGAAAAAGTAGCACTGCTGCGGGTTCCGGAAGATTGCACTGGCTTCGAAGCGGAAGAAAAGAAAAAAACTGTACAGAAAGGCAAAGGTGGAAGGAGCTAGCCATGAGCACTACGCACGAACTATTTGATGACGAAGAGCGCCGCGACTTTATTGATTTACTCAAGGAGTGGCCAAATTCATATTGGGGGACAGATGAGGCTCGGCACAGTATCAGCCCATTTACAACCTTCTATTTCTTACCCAAAGAAGAAGAAAACAAAGAAATTTCAGCACTGTTAGTTGATATTCACGAGGAGTTTGAACAGCTGGCCGGGTACCCCTATAGCATCTTCATGCACGGCGCCGCTGCACGCCCTCGTCGCTATGATGCATTGCACCGCCCTGACCTTAGAAAACTGGCCAGCAAGACTGAGCCGTACGAATACTTTGTCTTCGAGTTCACCGATGAAGAAAACCATGCCTCTTCACCGACGACGGCCGGCTACTTTTGGCGCAGCAAGTTCAAAGCGGCCGACTGGAAAACAGCCTATTCATCGATTGTCTTTTACTACCGCTGGCAGTGGTGGCTGGACAACCGCGAGGCGTGGCGCACATTTGTGCTCAAGACCATCGACCGGCTCAAAGCCGACCAGGTCTATAGCGGCTTTGCCATGGCCAACCCGCTGGAGTTCGGCACACGTGCCGCCGTCACCACCTGGGAGCGCGCCTTGACACCTGCGTTCTACGGCTTGGATATCGATTACCCGTACGGGATGGACAACGAGTTACTCGACGGCATTCGCCCGCCCACGTGGGCCTTTTTGCTCGCCGACCCCTGGCGCGAGAAACTTGACCTGACGCGTGAGCAAGTGCACAACGCCCTGGCGCATCCGCGCATCAGTATCACCGAATTGCAATGCGGCCTATGGATCGAACTGGGCGAACAACCGGAGCTCTATCCCGCCGAGTATGGCGTGCCTGAGTTGCCAATGCTGTTGAACAAATTGTTAAAGCCCATTCGCTACGACGACTTGGGCTTATTGGGATTTGGTCAATGGGACGGCGATCCCAACGAGCGCTTCACTGACGCGGACGGCCGTCGCTGGATGGGCCGCTTTGATGCCGACAGCGACTGGCCTACACCCTTCATGCGCGTTGGCGCGCTGCCGACGAAGACGTGCACTCTACCCCCTGCACCGGCATGCGCCGTCGCCGGTATGCCATGCCTCCAAGCCGGGGTTTGGCGCATGGTCGGCCAGGCGGACAGCCGCCGAGTGTTTGAACAGGGGGACATCCTGCCCCACTTGAGCAATGAGTCGGATGACGGCTTTGTTATCTGGCAGCGCGACCCCGACCAGACCCCGCCGGAACCGGCTCGTTACGCCAACAGCCATGAGCCAGCTCCTCGCGCAGGGCGCTGGGAACTTGAGAGCGACCCGTGCGTGTCATGCGAACTGCGCGTGAATGATCTGCTCCCGCTTCATGCAGATCAGATTGTGCGCTGGCGCTGGCTTGGCTTCGGGCTTCGTGTACTCAGTGGGTCACTGTGTCCATATCCTGGAACATGGGTATGTGAGTACAAAACTGGCAGCAAGCGCTTTTTCGAATACGAGGCCCCTATGCCGACCATCGACGGCGAAAAAGTCGTCTGGTTTTGGTTGACCCTATCGCCCCTGTGAGACTTGCTACTTGGTGATCATTGACTGCAACAACCACTCGCTACAGCCCAAGCAGAACGTACAAGCCGCGACCAAAACGCCATAGAGAGCACTTTCCAATGTACATATTTGAATGGGTCCTGTTCGACGGGCGCAAAAAAGTAAACCACAACACATTAACAAAAGATACCAGCAACCAAAAAACCAATCCCAAAACCTTGCTACCGATTCGAGTTACCCAGCGGGTATCCAGTACCATTTCGGACAACCTATCCTTTTACTCTTATACTCCCACATACATAGACGCACGCACTCCCAACGATGAAAAACGCGGACTGATCACTTTAATCCCAGGCGTCGGCGGCGCATTACCACTCTGCATGTTAATGTCATCACTTTATTACATTGGAGGCTATTACATATCTGCCTTCTCAGAAACTGACGAACAATTAAACTCACTTGACTATGCATTCATGTGGGTAATACCAGCAATTCCTGCAACAACCCTGTATTTTTACATTAAACATGTTGCCCCTTACCTCCGACTCGAACTTTTTACCGCTCGTAGACTGATCGTCCGCTTCAACCGCATCACCCGCAAGGTCTACCTGCTCCGTCCCAAGCACCTGGGCGGTATCGTTGCGCTGGACTGGGACGCGGCCGAGGTCTGCATTGACCCGAACATGTCCGAGCTGGAAGGCACCGGCGGCTTTGTCATGTTGGGCTGGGACAAGGAAACCCGGTCCGTACGGGACGCCGACGGCAATTTGAAGGATGACTTCGAAGTCACCCTGGTGGGTAGACCTACCCGCAATGCCTCGGAGTTATTGGCGTTCTGGGAATATATCCGTCGTTATATGGATGAAGGCCCTGAAGCCGCACCCAAACCGACGAAGCTGATTGGCAAGTTCCCCTGGCCATGGCGTTCGTTCATGGCCGTCTGGCGCCTGGACAGCCGTTTGATAAAAACCCCTGCGCTGTGGGTGTTCGTGCTCGTTTACAGCTTGCTGTTGCCACTGATCGTGATCCACGCCTTCGGCCATTGGGTTTCCCTGTTGCTGTGCTATGAGCCGAAGTTCCCCAAGTCCATCGAAAAGGCAGGCATCGAATGAGCCTTGCAAGCGTGGACTTGCGGGCTGCGTTGCCAGCCGCCCTTCCCCATCTATTACCGGTGCACTTCCCAACCCTTGTCCAACGAAAACAACGAGCAGCAACGCGCTAAGTTCCAGCAGCGCTATGACCAGCAGCTGGCAAGCTTCCAGCGCATCATCGACGGTGCCGGCCGAGCCTACGCCGGGGCCTGCCGCACGCCGGCCTTTTTATGCTGCGAACAGCACGATTACGACGGTGACGATTTTGCCTCGGGCCAGGCAATCTCGCCCGGCGCCTCGCGCCCAAGGTGAAATGGCCGGAAGATCTGGACCTGGAATCACGGACGGCCCCTTGATGCCCGTAAAAGAAACAGCCCCTAGTCAACAAAAATCCAGATCTCATCCGACATATCTGACAGACAAAAGCAAAGAGCTATGTAGGACGTGTCTGATTTCCATCTCGTCTCTTGAGGCACCAAGCCCCACCCACCTAGATTCCCCTGACGCGTCCCCTGCAGCCTCAGGCTCAGGCTCAGGGCGCTACCCCAATCAACGGCAAGGATGTCGACATCAATTCAAGGACCCACGATGGAATTTCACAACCAGACGCCCTTTGCCGCGGTGTGTTTCAGCGCGCTCGACCCGCGGGGCAACGAACATCCCGTGGTGGTCATCAAGGTTGGTTATCGCCTGCTGCCGATTGCCGGCCAGCCGGGGCACTGCAGTGCCGAAGTGATGGCTGAGGAACCGGCCCTGCTCTGCGCCGCCGATCGCTACTTCGGTGAACAAGGCCGCAGCAGTGTCTATGAAGAAAGCGACCTGGCGCCGTTCAAACCGCGCTGCGATGTGATCGTCAACGGCCATGCCCACGCCCCCGGCGGCGAACCGGCAACGTCCTGGACCGCCGGCATCCGCTTGAGTGCGCCCCAGGGCGAAACCGCGGGCGACATCCTGCTCGACAAACAGCTGCGTTTCAGCGGCCCGCGCTACTTTGAACACGGTCTGTTCAGCGGTTGGCGCCTGTCTGCCGCGGAGCCTGCCACCTGCGTGCCGCTGCGTTGGGAGTATGCCTTTGGCGGTAGCAGCGTGTTGCCCAACCCCGGCTACCCGGGCACCAGCGCCGAGCCCTACCTGCTCCATCAGGTCTGCTACAGCAACCCTCTGGGCCGGGGCTGGATCGAAAAGCGTCACGAAAAGCACGCCTGGTCCCTGCAAACGCCACTGCAACGCCTGGCAGCCCCGCAAATCGAAGCACTCGAGCGGCCGGTGACCCACCTGCACATCACTCACCACCCGGACGGCGATATCAGTGCGGCCGACATGGCCCAGCTATCGGCCACCTACGGTTACTGCCCGGCAGGCTTCGGGGTGGTGGGCCGGGACTGGGCACCACGCCTGGCCCTGGCCGGTACCTATAACAAAGCCTGGCAGGCAAAGCCCTGGCCCGGGCTACCCGCCGACTTCGACTTTGCCTACTGGAACGCTGCCCCTATCGACCAGCAAATTGACTTTCTTCCCGCCAGGCTGCGCATCGAACTGTTCAACCTCACGGCTCCAGCCCTGGGCCACAACGGCCAACTCTGCGTCGAACTGCCCGCGCACCGGCCCTTCGTGCTGATGCACCTGCGCAGTGGCGAAGTCCTGGCGCTGCCCCTGTTCACCGACACCCTGCACATCGATACCGATGCCATGACCCTGTCGTTGACGCACCGGATCAGCCTGCCCCGCCCGGATGACATCGAGGCACTGGAGGCCTGCTTCGATGCCGAGCCGTGCGCGGCTGACTGAAAACTCCACGCCATTCCCTCCCGACGCTTTTTCGTTTCTGCGTCGCTTTTACGTTTCTGTGCGACACATCCCACTTCAGGCACTCCCGTACCAGGCCCTCATGGTGGTAGCTTGGAAATGTTTTGTTGCACCCATCCTTTCTCATTATTTGCCTGCAAAGGAATGCCCCCCGCAATGAATTTCGCCCTGAAAAAACTGGCTGCGGCCACCTTGATGCTGGCTGGCCTGGCATCGATTACCACGCCTGCCTATGCCAACCTCACCCCACAGCAAAGCGCAGCCATTCTCAAAAGCTTCAGCGACACTTCGGTCAAGGACTTCCGCCAGTTCCTCGCCAGTGTGGCGAAAAGCGAACTCGGCAAGGCCGACAAACTCGACCAGAGCATCGCCGCCTTCCTCGCCAACCAGCAGCTGACGGCTGAACAACAGAACGAAATCCATCGCCTGCTGGGCATCTATGCGCGGGTCAAGTACGGCGATGCGGCCACCCAGACCCTGCGTGAGCTGGTGGCCATCCCGACCTTCCGGGTCGACGGCGTCGAGCAGCATGACAACCCCGAGTTCATCAAGATCGCCGAGAAGATCAAAGGTCTGGCCAAGGCTTTCAACCTGAACTTTCGTAACATCGACAACCGTGTCTATGAGATTTCCCTTGAAGGCAAAGGCGATGAAGTGGTCGGCATCCACGCCCACGCCGACGTAGTACCGGTGACGCCAGAGAACTGGGTACTCAAGGACGGCACCCGCCTTGACCCGTTCAAGGTCACCCTGATTGGCGATCGCATGTACGGCCGCGGCACCGAAGACGACAAAAACGGCATCGTCGTGGCGATGTACGCGATGAAGATCATCAAGGAAGAAAAGCTGCCACTGGCGCGCAACTTCAAGCTGCTGGTCGACACCACCGAAGAGACCACCGGCGACGCCATCCCCTACTACTTCGAACGCAACCCCACGCCCAACTACAACCTGGCGCTGGACGGTGGCTACCCGGTGGTGATCGCCGAGAAAGGCTACGGCACGGTCATGGCCAGCTTTGCCCGCCGCGCAGGCGAAGGCAACGGCGCTGAAATCACCACCCTGAGCGGTGGGCTGGCCACCAACCAGATCCCTTCGACTTCGGTGGCGACCCTGGTGACCGACAAGCCCGCCGAACTGGCAGCCAGCCTGCAAAAAGCCGGCGCTGAGTACGTCAAGGCCAATGGCGGCAATTTCGAGGTCAGCGCCAAGGCCGACGGCAAGGATGTAAAGCTGACCGTCACCGGCGTCTCGGCGCACTCCTCTGAACCTGAGTCCGGGGTCAACCCGGTGGCGCGGATGCTCGGCTTCATCAACGGCCTTGATGGCAAGGTTGCGCTCAAACACAACCACATCACCGACGCCGCTCGCTACGCCGCCGACAACTGGGGCCTGGACTACCTGGGCGGCAAACTGGGCGTGGGTTTCTCCGACAGTTTCATGGGCCCGCTGACCACCTCGCTGACCTACGTTGGCCTCGATGACAAAGCCTTGAAACTGGCGGTCAACCTGCGGGTGCCAAAGGGCAAAAGCCCGCAAACCCTGAAGAGCGAAATCGCCGGCAAGCTGGATGCATGGAGCAAGCAGAGCCACATCAGCCCGACCTTCGACTACTCGATCGCCGAGCCGATGTACCGCAACCCCGAGGGCGAGTGGGTCAAGGCGCTGCTGGCGGTGGCCAGCGAGAACCTGGGCATGAAGCACGAATTCGGCACCTCCGCAGGCGCCACCTCGGTGCATGAACTGCCCAACGGCGTGCAGTTCGGCCTGGCCATGCCCGACGTCAAGTACACCGGGCATAACGACAACGAGTTCAAGACGGTGGAGCAGTTCCTTCTGGACCTGCAGGTGGTGACGGAAATGATGGGGCGTGTCGGGCAACTGCCCAAGCTCTGACCCATGCAGCAGGCCCGCTGTTGTGGCGGGCGTGCCTTGCGCAGTTTGTTAGACGCTATCGCACCACTTGCAGGTTATGATCCACCAACGTCCCTCCATGGAATGGATAAAACATGCACAAGCCCCCACCCAGGTCACGATTGCTCAGGGCCGCAGTGTCTGCACTGGCCATCGCCAGCATCAGTGGCTGCCTGACCAGCAAGTTGTACGAGCCGCGAGCCAGCGATGAAGTCTATACCGAGCAGGTTGGCCAGCTCTATGTGACGGCAGACCAGAAGAGCTTTGTGGTGCTGGGCAAAAAGTACCATTACTTCATCCTCGTCGAACCCGCGCTGTTGCAGGCGATTCACTCAGGGTTGCATGCCAGGATGCAGGCCGAGTTTCTGCCGGTTCACGTCAGCATGTATGAAACCCTGGACGGCGAGTTCGAGCTCAGGATTCCCGGGCTTGCGCAACTCCAGGCACATGAGATCAACGAGGCAAAAGCGCTGGGCTTTGTGGTCTCAACGCAACAGGACGCCCTGGTGCGTCGCTACAAAATTCAAGGCAGCCGATTCGAGGCGAGAAAGGACATCAGCGCCCTGGAGGGCAACACGCTGAACAGCACCTACACCCTTCAGGTTTCGGCCTACAGAGAAAAGAGCAAGGTCACCCAGGTGCTGCTGACACCGGTCACTGTCACTGCGGATGGCGTGTTGATGATCCTCGCCGTGCCGCTGCTGCCGGTGGCGTTCATGGCGGCGCAACCGTTCCGGGTCAAATAGCACTGGTATAGCCAAATGATATCATTTTGACGTCAACTAATTTACCATCGCCGCGCTCTTCTGCGTGGCCCTGTCTTTTTGTCAGCGCAAGGTCCAGCCCCGCACGGAAGCGAAGCACTTAAAACGCCGCTAAAGGAATGAACCGTGACCCCCGTGATGTTCCGCAAAACCCTGCTCGCCCTGGCCGTAACCGCCACCGCCCTGCCCGCCCTCGCTGAAACCGTGCAACTGACCAACGCCGGCTTCAAAAGCGAGCACCAGCGCTACAGCGGCAACCTCGAGATCAACGGCGCCTACAGCGGCGGCAGCGACGAAGATGCCATCGAGCTCAATGGCTCGAGCATCGAGAAAGACCTGATTCTCAACGCCACCATCAACAGCACCGGCGACTTCGCCGGCGGCGTCGATATGGACGTGTGGGAAGGTACGCAGCCGTGGGTGGCCAACAGCGTTGGCGGCGACGTGATCAACAAGGGCAGTATTTCTGCCATCGGCGGTGGCGCCAACGCGCTGATGATCGACCCGGCCAAGATCGGCGGCAGCGTCATCAACGAAGGTTTGCTGTACGCCGAAGGTGCGCCATTGAGCGACGACGGCGGCCGTGATGTTGCCCGCGCCGTGGATTTCTCCGGCTCGTCGGTGATCAAGGGCGACCTGCTCAACGCCGCCAGCGGCAAGATCATCGCCAAGGGCGAAGATGCCAAAGGCATCAACCTTGAAGGCGGCGAGATCGTCGGCAAGGTCATCAACCGCGGCCTGATCGAGGTCACCGGCGCCGGCGCCACCGGCATCGACGCCACCACCAGCGGCTCGGGCATGTACACCGACATGGTCGACCTGGCCGGCATCGAGAACCACGGCACCATCATTGCCAATGGCGACGACGCCGAGGGCATCCGCATCGACGGCGCCAGCTTCACCGGCATGAACAACCACCTGGTCAACACCGGCACCATCCGCGCCGAAGACGCCGCCATCGCCATCGGCTTCAGCGACTTCGACAGCCCGGGTGCCCAGCCCTGGTACAAAACCGAAGGCGACTTCAACATCTTCAACAGCGGTTCGATCATTTCTGCCGACGAGGCCATCGACGCCTCGCAAAGCAACCGCCCGGTCGAGCTGATCCTGCGCAAAGGCAGCGTCATCGTCGGCAACCTGATCGACCTGAGCAACATCGAGATCGAAGGCGACACCTCCTTCACCGGTACCGACAGCCGCGCTGACGGCGCCAACATCCGCATGAAAGACGGCGGCTGGATCGATGTCGGCGGCCTCAGCGAAGACCTGAAAACCACCCTGACCTTCGAAGCCCCGCACACCAGCATCGACGGTAACCTGTACGTCGCCGGCAACTCGGCCCTGGGCCTGAACCTGAGCAGCGCCACCGACGCCAACCGCGCCGTGCTCAAGGTCAGCGGCACCACTCAGTTCGGCCAGGGCGCCCAGTTGCAACTGGCGGCCAAGGGCGAAGACTTCAACGCCAATGGCAGCCGCTACACCCTGCTCCAAGCCGGCCAGATCGAACTGCTGGGCGCCGACGGCGAAACAGTCGACCCGAATGGCAAACTCAACCTGGTCAGCAGCTCGGCGCTGCTCAAGGTCGACAGCTTCACCGTCGACAACAACCAGGTGGTGGCCGTGGTCACCGGCAAGGGCAAGGAAGAAGTCGAACAGATCATCACCAACCAGGGGGGCTCGGCCAACAGCCAGAAAGCCCTGGGCAGCCTGACCGCCGACGGCATGATCAGCAAGATGGCCAACAACGACCCGTTCAAGCAGGCGCTGCTCAACGCCGACGAAGCCCAGGTCGCCAAGCTGGCCTCCGAGCTGACCCCGGAAACCAACGGCGGCGCGACCCAGGCGGCCACCACCAGCCAGAACCTGGTCAGCAACGTCACTGGCAGCCGCACCAGCTCGCTGCGCGGCGCCTCCTCGGGTGAAGGCTTCAAGGAAGCTGGCGTCTGGGTGCAGTCGCTGTACAGCGATGCCAGCCAGGACCTGCGTGACGGCGTGGCCGGCTACAACGCCTACAGCCGCGGTATCGCCGTCGGTGCCGATGGCAAGCTCAACGACAACCTGACCCTGGGCCTGGCGTACAGCTTCATCAACACCGACGTCAACGGCAAAAGCGGCAACCAGACCGAAGTCGACAGCCATGCTTTCACCCTCTACGGCGGTTTCGAGCACGGCAACTACTTCGTCGATGCCAGCCTGACCTACGGCTTCAACGACAACCAGAGCAAGCGCAGCATTGCCGGCACCCAAGCCAAGGCCGACTACGACAGCGACCTGCTGGGCCTGAACCTGGTCGGTGGCTACACCTATCACATCAACCCGCAAGTGCTGGTCGAACCGCGCCTGGCGGCCCGCTACAGCCTGGTCAACATCGACGGCTACCGTGAAAAAGGCTCTTCGGCAGCGCTCAAAGTCGAAGACCAGCGCTATGAAGCCATCGAGCTCGGTGCTGGCCTGCGCGTGGCCGGCAGCGTCGCCCTGGGCGCCGGTACCCTGGAGCCGCAAGCCAAGCTGATGGCGTATCACGACTTCGCCGCTGACGAAGCAAAAAGCACCTCGACCTTCCTGCTCGGCAGCACGCCGTTCGTGACCAGCGGTGCCAAGGCGGCGCGTGACAGCTATGAAGCCGGCGTGGGCGCCGACTACAAGCTGGGCGCGGTAACCCTGGGCGTCAACTACGACTACATCGGCAAGTCGGGCTTCGATGCCGACGTGTTCTCGGCGAAAGTCCGTTACGACTTCTGATGAGTCAACACCTTGCCGGCCCACACCCGTGGGCCGGCGTCGGTCGAACCTTGGGGGCGCTGCTGGTCAGCGCCCTTCTTGGTGCCTGCCAATCCCCCTTTCAAGCGCTGCAGGAGCTGGCTGAACAGCACGGTCGCCACGTACAAATCGTGCCGGGCCAGGCATTCCCGCTGGTCCTCTTGCCGCCGTCTGAGCAACGCCCCACCGAGCGCCTGCGGGTGTACCTGGAGGGCGACGGCCATGCCTGGGCCACGGCTAGCCAGCCGAGCCTCGACCCCAGCCCGCGCAACCTGCTGGTGGCGCGCCTGGCGATCAATGATCCAGCCCCCAACGCCTACCTTGCCCGGCCCTGCCAGTTTGTCTCGGCTGCAGGCTGCACGGCGGCGCTGTGGACCGATCGGCGTTTTTCCCAGGAGGTGGTGACCAGCCTCAGCCAGGCCCTGGACCGGCTCAAGCAGCGCGTTGGCAATCGCCAGTTCGAGTTGGTGGGCTATTCAGGTGGTGCGGCATTGGCCGTGCTGCTGGCCGCGCAACGGGACGATGTCGCGCAGATCCAGACCCTTGCCGGCAATCTTGATCCAGGCTTATGGGTACAGCTTAAAGGCTTGTCGCCCCTGAACGGTTCGCTCGACCCGATGGTCTATCGCCAACGCCTTGTAGCATTGCCCCAGCGCCATCTGCTGGGCGGCCGCGACCAGGTGATCAGCGCCGAGATCAGCGCCAGTTTTCGCGGCACGCAGGCATCCAGCCGGTGCAATCAACGGGTGATCATCCCGGCTGCAACCCACGAGCAGGGTTGGGAGACAGCCTGGGCGCTTTGGCAAGGCCAGGCGATCGGGCCCTGCCCCTGAACCCAGGCATCGCCTCACTGTGCCCAGCGCGCCTCGCTGTTTTGTAGCGCCGAGGCAATGGTCGCCAACTTGCCGTCCGGCAGGGTGTCCGGCAACAGGTCGGTACCGGAGCTGACGTATAACTGCGCATAGGCATTACGCAATTCGGCATACGACAGGTCGCGCTTCAACTGTGTCTGCAGGTTGTTCAGCTCGCCCTGGATCAGCTCCAGCTCACCAATGTTCTGGGTCTGGTAGCGGTTGCGCAGTTGCTCGGCGATCTGCCCGTCGAGTGCCGCCAGCTCTTCGCTGGTGCGAAACTGCCGTGCGGCCTCGTTGTAGTTGGCGTTGGCCACGTACAACTGCGCCAGCACCGCCATCGACATCGCCTGGCGGCGCGCCGCCGCGACGTCTTCGCCGGCCTTGGCGACCTTGATGGCCGCCGGTGCCGAAAGCACGTTGAACAGGTTCCAGGTCACCTTGACGCCGTAATCCGCCCAGCTCTGGTTGACCAGGAAGGAGTTGCTGTCGTAGTGCCCGCCGGCCGAGAACTCCAGCCCCGGCAGCAGGCGCAGCATGGCCTTGCGGGTTTCGGCGGCACTGATCCGCGCCTGGTAGTCCTGCTCGCGCAGTTCCGGGCGGCTGGCCAGGGCCTGTTGCTCCAGGCGCGTGAAGTCGCCCTTGAACTGCGGCACCGTGTAGCCCTCTTCCGGCGCCAGGCTGAAGTCGGTGTTCAGCGGCAGGTTGATCAGCGCCGCCAGTTCCGTCTTGGCCAGCGACAGCGCGCGGCGCTGCTCTTCGAGCTGGCGGGTCGCCTCGATCAACGCACGCTGGTAGCTGAGCGACTGCACCGGGTCGCCAATGCGCTGGCTGCTCATGTGCTGGCTGTTGTCCCGGGCCTGGGCCACGCGGCCCATCAGGCTGTCGATCTGGGTCAGCAGGCGCTGCGCCGCGACCGCCCGCCAATAGGCCGAGCGCACGTCCTGGGTGATGGTGTGGATGACCTTGCGGCGCCGTTCCTGGAGGATCAGGCGCTGGTCGGCCTGCTGCTTGGCACTGACGTAGCTGACACCGAAATCCAGGACGTTCCAGACCATGGTCAGGTCCGCCACTTCACGGTCGCGGTCCTGGGAGGTCGACGGCTCCAGGGACTGGGTGCCGGTCTGCACGCTCTGGCTGCTCGAAGCGCTGACATTGTTGCGCCCGGCGTAGCCGGCTTCCATGGCCATGCGTGGCAGCATGTCGAAGCGCGCCAGGTCGACCTGGCGCTTGGCCAGGGCTTCTTCCATGACCTTAAGGCGTGATTCGAGGTTGTACTTGACCGCCCGGGCCATGGCCTGGTGCAGGGTCAGCGGGCCGTTGAGCGGCTCCTGGTCCTTGAACATACTGACCAGGTCGGTGCGCGCGCGCTCCTCGCTGATGCTGCGCTCGATCGGTTCGCTGGTAACCGCACATCCGCTGATTGCCAGCGCCAGCAAGCTGGCGCTGAACAGTTTCTGACTTTTTTTCATCCTTGGGCCGCCCCCTGGTACGGCTCGATCATCTCTGAATAAGTGCTGGCGTTTCAGGTCCGGTTGCCGATCTGTGTCGGCTGTGCCAGAGCCATGGCCAATTCGCGTACGGGACGCTGTTCGGCGTCCTTGATGTCCTGCAACTGCTGCTCCAGCGAGGCGGCGCCAAACACTGCGCGCAAGCCTTGGGCAGGGTCGGTGGTGCGCCACTGCTTGCCGTCGAAAACCCGCATCGACTCGCCCTCCGGCGCCGCCTCGCGGGCAAACAGGGCGGCAAAGGTACTGGTGCCGAACACGCCCCCATCACCGCCGCCAAAACCGAGAAAACCCTGCCCCGATCCGTCGCCGCTGCCATCGCTGCTGGCAAATACCTGGGCGATGAAGCTCGGCGCGCTGAGACCGTTATGAATGAAAATGCTGCCCAGGGTGTCGATGCCACTGCCCAGCGTGCGCTCCTCGAACAGCGGCGCGGGCAGCATCGGCGACGTGCTGGCAACCGAGGGCAACTGTGGTACTTGTGGCTGCAACAGCGGCACGCTCACCGCCGGGTTGCTGACGGGCGGATTGACCCGGAATTCGAGATCGCCGACATCCTGGTTCGGCAATTGATACAGCGGGCTGCTCATCGACACCGCCAGGGCATTGCCGGCGCCGTCGCGGATGCCGCTGTTCAGCGCGTTGAGGCTCAGCCCCAGGCCGCCCTGGCCGCTGATACTGCCCAGGGTTACCCGGTAGGTACGCGCATCCAGTTGCTGCACCGACTGCACCACCCCCGTGGCGCTGCCGCTGGACAGCACGCTGAAGTCAGCGGCATCGACGCCGCTGACCGCCTCGTCAAAGCTCAAGGTGTAGCTCAGCGTCCGCTCGCCGGGCGTTGCCGGAGTTTGCACGACGATCTCGGCAGGCCGCGGTGCGCGGGCATCGACGAGGATGCCGGCGGTGCTGGCGACGTTGCTCAGGCCGGTGCCGGCATCGTTGCCGCGTGCATCACGCACGGTGCTGCCATTAAGGTCCAGGCTCGGCGCCACGCTCAGGCCATTGCTGGCCTGCAGGCCCGGGCTGATGGTCAGGCGGAACACCAGGGTGTTGCTGCCGGAGCCGGAAACGTAATCGGCATACACCACCCGGCCATTGTCCAGGGTGACCGCCAGGCGCGGCGCGCCATCGGCGGTATCGACCAGCACCGCTTCGTCCAGCTGCACGCTGAACTCCAGCCCCTGCCCGGCGACATAACTGCCCGCCGCCGGCACCGCCACCGCAGTCACGCTTGGCGCCACGCGGTCGATACTGTAGCTGCTGCCTTGCAGGCCCCCTGCAAGGGCATTGCCGGCCGCATCGGTGATGCCGGTGCCGGTCGGATTCAGGTCCAGGCGCAGGGTGCCGACACCGCTGAGGTTGTCGACCAGGACGCTGTAGGTGCGCCCGTCAAGCTGCGTCACGCTGCTGATCCGCCCGCTGGCACTGGCGCTGAACGCCAGGCTGAAGTCGGCCAGGTCGACGCCGCTGACGCTCTCGTCGAAGCTCACGGTGTAGCGCAGCGAACCGCTGTTGCTCGGGCTGACATCGACGCGAACGATATCCGCCACTTGTGGCGCTGCGGTATCGATACGCACCCCTGTGGTGCTGGCGAGCCCGTTCAGGCCCAGGTTAAGGGGGTTGCCTGCCGCATCGCGCACTGTGCCCCCGTTCAGATCCAGGGTGCTGCCGACCTGGATGCCATCGGCATCGTTGTTACCGACTTGCACGCTGTACTGGAACACCAACTGGCCGCTACCAGAGCCGGACACATAGCTGGCATAGCGGGTCAGCCCGCCAATAGTCAGCTGCAGGCGCGGCGTGCCGGCAGAGGTATCGACGATCAGCGCTTCACTGGCGTTGACCGTGAAGCTCAGCACGTCGCCAGCGTTGTAGCTGCCTGCTGCCGGTACCGACACGCTGGCCACCGTCGGCAGCACAGCGTCGACCAGTACGCCACTGGTGCTGGCGACGTTGTTGAGGCTGATCAGCGCGTCATTGCCAACGCTGTCGCGCAGTGCACCGCCATTGAGCACCAGGCCGCTGCCCAGGCTGATGCCGGTGCTGTCGAGCTGGCCGGTGCTGACCGTCAGGCGGAACACCAGCGCGCCAGTGCCAGAGCCGGACAGATAATCAGCAAACACTGTGCCGCCAGTGTCCAGGGTGATTTGCAGGCGCGGTGTACCGGTGACCATCACCGCCTCGCTGAGGTTGACGGTAAAGTCCAGGTGCTGGCCAGCGACATAGTTGCCGTCGGCCGGCACCGTAACGCTGTTGACCGTCGGTGCCACCCGGTCGATCTGGTAGCTGGTGCCGCTCTGCCCATTGCTCAGGCTGTTGCCGGCCGCGTCGCTGATGCCGGTGGCGCTGCTGTTGAGGTCCAGGCGCAGGCTGCCAACGCCGCTCAGGCCGGACACCAGTACGCTGTAGGTGCGCCCGTCCAGCGAGGTGACGCTGCTAATGCTGCCGTTGGCCGTGCCACTGAACACCAGGCTGAAGTCGCTGGTATCGACACCGCTGACCGCTTCGCTGAAGGTCACGTTGTAGCGCACGCTGCCGGCATTGCTCGGGCTGGCATCGATGGCCAGCAGCGCTCCAGCGCTGGGTGCCAGGGTATCGACCAGCACGCCGGCGGTACTGCCCAGGCCATTGAGGGCCAGCACCAGGCCGTTGCCGGCGGCGTCGCGCAGCGTACCACCGTTGAGGTCCAGGGTGCTGCCGAGCTGAATACCATCGGCATCGTTGACGCCGGCATCGACACTGTACTGGAACAGCAACTGGCCGCTACCGGAGCCGGACACATAGCTGGCATAGCGGCTCAGCCCGCCAATGGTCAGTTGCAGGCGCGGCGTACCGGTGGAGGTATCGACGATCAGCGCTTCGCTGGCGTTGACGGTGAAGCTCAGCACGTCGCCGGCCTTGTAGCTGCCCGCAGCCGGTACCGCGACGCTGCCGATAACCGGCGCCACGGCATCGACATTGACGCCCGTGGTGCTGCCGACGTTGTTGAGTGTCGCGACTGCCAGATTGCCCGCCTGGTCGCGAACCGATCCGCCGTTGAGCACCAGGTTGCTGCCAAGGGTGATGCCGTTGCTATCGAGCTGACCGCTGCTGACTGTCAGGCGGAATACCAGCGCGCCGGTCCCGGAGCCGGAAAGGTAATCGGCGAACACGGTGCCGCCAGTGTCCAGGGTGATCTGCAGGCGCGGTGTACCGGTCACCGTCACTGCCTCGCTGAGGTTGACGGTGAAGTCCAGCTGCTGGCCGGCGACGTAGGTGCCATTGGCCGGCACGCTGACACTGGTAACCTGCGGCGCGATGCCGTCGATGACCAGGTTGTGGTTGGCCCCCAGCGAATGGGCGGAGCCCGGCGTTGGCAAGGTCAAAACGGCATTGTCGAAGGTGGCGTTGCGAATCACTGCACCATTGAGGGCCAGGGCGGCGCTGCCGGCGTAGTCGAGGTCGGCGCTGGTATCACCGGCCTGCACGGTGTACTGGAACGTCAGGGTGTTAGTGCCCGAGCCGGCCACATAGGTGGCATAGCGATCGATAAGGCCGGTTTCCAGCAGCAAGGCCGGGATGCCGCCAGTGGTGTCGACGCTGACCATCTGGTCGAAGGTCAGGGTCAGGGTAATGCTGTCGCCGGTCTTGTAGCTGCCATTGGCGCTCTGCGCCGAGACATCGGTAACCCGCGGGTTCAACGAGGCGACGTTGATGCTAACGGTGTCGGTGTCGGTCTGCGCCCCGCCGCTGCCGCTGCCGCCCAGGTCGCTGGTGGTGATCTGCAGGCTGGCCGAACCGTGGTAGCCGGCCACCGGGGAGAACACCAGGCCGTTGAGCGCGGCATTGATATCGCTTTGCGAGCCGGTGAAGGTCATGCTCGCATCGCCCGTGCCGCTGCCGACGGTAAACACCAGGCCGCTGAGGCTCGACAGCGTCAGCAGGCCATTGCTGGCGGTCAAGGTCACCTGCAAGGCGGCGCTGCCGGCGTCAACATCGCTGATGCTGATCAGGTTGCCGTTGCCGTTGTTGAAGGTCAGCGAGCCGTCCTGAAGGACGTTCTGGCTACTCGGTACCTGGTTGACCGGCGCATCGTTGACCGCACCAATGGCCAGCGTCACCACCCGCTGAGTGAGCTGCGCCCCGCCGCTGCCCGTGTTGCCGCCATCGTTGTAGGTCACCGTCAGGTTGACGTTGCCGTTGCCGTTGGCGGCGCCGATGTAGGAGACCCCGTTGGCGGCGATAAAGGCGTTGATGTCCGCTACCGAGCCGACCAGTATCAGACCGCTGCCCAGCGTGTTGACCGTGACGCCGGCGCCACTGTTGGCGTGCAGTTGGCCCAGCGCCACGCTCAGGGTCAGGGTGACCTGCCCGCTACCGGCATCGGCATCGCTGATGGAAATGCCCGACACCGTGCCAGACGCATCTTCATTGAAGTTCAGGCTGCTCGGTACGCTGAGGATCCCGGCGTCGTTGACGGCCTGGATGTTGACGGCCTTGCTGGCGACGGCGCTGTCGCTGTTGCCGTCATTGACCGAGAACGACACGGTGCGCGTCGAGGTGTCGGGGTTGTCGGAAACGTTGCGATAGCCCACCGATTGCAGGGCGACCTGCCACTGCCAAAGGGTCGCGGTGGCCCCCGCCGACGTCAGGGTCAGGACGCCGGTCGCGGCGTTGTAACTGGCGTTGATGTTGCCCGTAATCGGCGAACCGGAGCTGAACTCCAGTACATCCTGGCCGGCGCGGAAGTTGCCGGTGATGCTGATGGTAGCGCTGGCCAGGGTGTTGCTGTCGATGTCGCTGAGCGTCAGCCCGCTGTCGATTGCCACGGGCCCTGCGTTCTCGAAGTAGGTTTCGCTGCCGCCGCTGGTGGCGATCACCGGCGTATCGTCTACTGTCGCCACGGTCAAGGTGCGGGTTGCGGCCGGGCTGTCCAGGGTGCCGTCGTTGACCACGAAACTCAGGGTCCGGGTGGCCGTGCTGGGCGATTCGCTCTGGTTGCTGAAGGTCACCGAGGCCAATGCCGCCTGCCACTGCGCAAGGGTGGCAGCGGCGCCTGCGGAGGTCAGGGTCAGCACGCCGGTGGAAACGTCGTAGCTGGCGCTGATGTTGCCCATGGTTGCCGGGTTGTTGGTAAATGCCAGCACGTCGAAACCGCCCTGGAAATTACCGATAATGCTGACCCTGGCGCTGGCCAGGGTGCTGTTGTCGGAATCGCTCAGGGTCAGGCCGCTGTCGATGACTACCGGGGTCGAGGGGCCGTTGTTGCCCTCGACGAAGTGCGCGCTGCCAGCGCTGGTGCTCAGGTTCGGCGCGTCATTGACCGCCGTGACGGTGATGCTGGCAGTGTCGCTGGCGATGGAAAACGCCGTGCTGGCGCCGCTGGCCGTGGTGTCGACCTTGCTGCCCTGCTGCCCTGCCGAGGCGCCAGTCTGGTCCCAGGCCTTGTAGGTCAGGGTTGCCACCATGGCGTTGGCGCCGTCGGGCACCAGGCGCAGCTTGTCGCTACCGCGCAGCAGCAAGGCACTGTTGCCGGCCACGGCGCCGATATCGCTCCAGGTGCTGCCATCGGTGCTGTACTGCCAGGTGCCGGTGCCGCTGTTCAGGCCGGTGATGGCGATACCGACAAGGGCGCCGGTGTCGACATCGGTTACGCCACTGAGGAAGCTGGCAACGGTTTGCCCGGGGTTGTTCAGCTGGCCATCAGTGATGCCGATGAGCACCGGTGCAGTCGGGGTCAGCAGCGGCGCGTCGTTGACCGCGCTGATTGTGATCTGCGCCTGCGCGGTGCCGACCGAGAAGCTGCTGCTGCCGCCGTTAATGGTGGTGTCGCCAGTGCGGCGTACTGAGTTGCTGGAGGCCGTGCCGCTGGTCTGGTCCCAGGCCCGCAAGGTCAGGCTGGCGCTACCGGCATTGGTGCCATCGGGGACGAAACGCACTTGCGCGGTGCTCGACAGCAGCAGGCCGGCGCTGCTGGAGACCGCGCCGATGTCGGCCCAACTGAATCCGTTGCTGGAGTACTGCCAGAAGCCATTACCGCTGCTGCCGATCACGGCGACGCCGCTCAGCGAACCGGCGCCGTCGACATCGCCATGGCTCAGCCCGGCGAGAATGCTTGCAATCAGCTGGCCGCTGGAACTGCTGTCTTCATCGGTGCCCGGCAGCACGAACGGCCCGCCCGAGAGGCTGGGCGCATCATTGCTGGCCTGCACCGTGACCGTTGCGCTGATGGCCAGCGAAGTGCTGTCGGCACCGCCATTGCTGGTGCCGCCGGTGTCAGCCACGCCGCTCAAGCTGATGACCCGGGTGCCGATGGTCGGCGCATGGCTGAGGTTGCTGTATTGCACACCATCGATCAGCGTCTGGGTCAGGCCGCTGCTGATGCCGGCGGCCTTGGTCAGGGTCACCGTCGCGGTCGCGCCGCTGAGCGTCACCGAATAGCTGAAGCCGTTGATGGCCGTGGTGCCCGAGGCGCCGTTGACCAGGTCGATGTTGCTGCCGTCGAGGGTCAGGCGCTCGTTGCCGGGATCACTGACATTGCTGACGGTGAAGGTCAGCTGCTTGATGCCCTGCCCGGCCTCGACGGTAGACACCACCACCGCGCTGAACAGGTCGACCGGCGCGCCACCTTCGGTGAAGGTCGGGGTGCCGCCGCTGGCGGTTACCGTCGGTGCATCGTTGACCGCGCTGACATTGACGCTGACCAGGGCGCTGGCGTCGCTGGAGCTGTCGCCATCGTTGATGCTGACCTGCACCGTACGCGCCGCGGTTGAGATATCGCCATTGTTGCTGTTGCTGTAGGTCAGGTTGCGCACCAGCGCCTGCACCGCAGCGGCGGTCGCGTTGCTGTTGAGCGAGATCACCAGGTTGCTGCTGGCGCTGCCGCCGGCAAAGCTGCCGATGATCACCCCGGCATAAGTCACGTTGCTGCCCGAGACACCGATCTGCCCGGCCCCGCTGCCCTGGTTGAAGATCCCCAGCAGGTCTTCGCCGCTGACCCTGTTGGCGGTGATCGCCACGGTGACGTTGCCGCCGTTGAAGTCCGCCGAGTCCAGGTCGGTGAGCAGCGCATTGCCGCCGGCGTCGAGCAGCACCGGCGCCCCACCCTCGATAAAGGTGTTGCTGTCGCCATTGAGGTTGCTCAGCACCGGCGGGTCATTGGACTTGGTGGTGAAGTTCAGCGTGGTGTTGTTCTTCACCCCCTTGAAGATCGCGCCATCGCCATCGACGAAGGTCTTGGCGTCCAGGCGGATGGCATAGCCGGTGCCCAGTGCCAGGGGGACCGGCAGGGCGATGGTCCAGGTGGTGCCGGAGCCGCTGATCTGCGCACTGCCAATGGCGATGGTCTGGACCACGACATTGTCGAAGGTGCGCACGATGTAGATGTTGCCGCTGCTACCCTTGCTCACCGCTTCGTTGAAGGTCAGCACGATGTTGGCGTTGGTGTCGACGTTGCTGGCGTTGTCGCTGGGCGTCGAGCTGACCACGATCGGTGGGCGGTCGTTCTGTACATACAGGTTGCCGGCGGTGGCGTTGAACCCACCATACAGGTCGATATCGCCGTCGCCGTCGAAGTCGGCGGCGCGATAGGTGGTGCCGGTATGATCGACCAGGCTCAGGCCGGCCAGCGGCGACTGGGCCAGGGTCTGCAGGGTGAAGGTGCCGTCGCCGTTGCTGCGCGCATAGGCAAAAGCTGTGCCGTTGCCGCCAGTCTGGTAGAGGATGTCGGCGTCGCCATCGCTGTCGAAGTCGGCCAGCACCATGCGGCCGAACGCTGCCGGGGCCGGGAACGAGGCGGTTGACTGGCTGCTGAAGGAGGCGCCGTCATTGCGCAGGTAGACCCCGGTGGTGGCGTTACTGCCGGCCAGTACGTCGATGTCACCGTCGCCGTCGATGTCGGCGGCGTAGTAGTTGCTGCCGTTGTGGTCCGGCAGCGTCAACCCGGCAAAGGGTGATTGCGCCAGGGTCAACAAGGTAAAGGTGCCGTTGCCGTTGCTGCGCGCATAGGCGAAGCCGGTGCCGTTGGCGCCGGTCTGGTACAGCAGGTCGGCGTCGCCGTCGTTGTCGAAGTCAGCGGCGAGCATCCGTGAGCCGGCCGCTGGCGCCGGGAAGCTTGCCGTCGACTGGCTGCTGAAACTGCCGCCGTCGTTGCGCAGGTAGGTGCCGGTAGTGCTGTTGACCCCGGCCAGCACATCGAGGTCGCCGTCGCCATCGAAGTCGGCAACGTGGTAGTTGGAGCCGGTGTGGTCCGGCAGCGACAACCCGGCAAAGGGCGACTGCGCCAGGCTTTGCAGGGTGAAGCTGCCGTTGCCGTTGCTGCGCGCGAATGCCCAGAGCGAACCATTGCCCCCGGTCTGGTAGAGGATGTCAGCGTCGCCGTCGTTGTCGAAATCGCCCACCACCACCCGGCTGCCGGCGGCGATGGTGGTGCCGCTCAGCGGCGCGCTGCCGGTACTCCAGGAGGTGGCCAGCAGCCCCTGGTAATCGTTGAGCGCCAGGGCCGTGGTTGCCAGCGGGCCGCTGCTGCGCTCCAGGGTCCAGTTGCCGCCCAGCGCACCGCTACCGGTGTCGTCGCTGGAGGCGCCGATGTCGGCACCGGTCAGGCTTGCCAGCTGGCTGACAAAGGCCTGGCCGGCATCGTCCTTGCCGACCTGGCAGCCATACAGCATCAGGTCGCCGTCGGCCTTGAGCGACTGGCCGATGGACTGCAGCGTCTCGCCGTGATCGGCAAGGTTGCTGCTGCTCAGCCAGACATTGCCCAACTGCACGGTACCCGACGCACCGTGGGAAAATACATGGATGGCATCCAGGTCGCTGCGGCCCTTGAGGTAGTCGGCCATTTGCTGCAGGCCGTCCTTGCCCGGGTCGAGCACCACCACTTCACTGCCCGCCGGCAGGCCCTTGAGGGCTTCCTGCGGGTTGCTGATCTGGCCATCGACAAACACCACTTCATGGCGTTCGCTGGCACTGGCGCCACGCGTATCGGCCGTGGCCAGCGCGGCCTTGTCGGCCCCCGCGGTATCGCTTGCGCTGTCTTTGCCGGTGTCCTTGGCGGCCTCGGCAGTTGCCTCCTGGGCAACCACCGCAACCGAGGCGTCGAACATGATCCGCGGTTCCAGGGCAAACAACAGCGGTGCCTGACCGGCAGGGGTGGGCACTGGCCGGCCCTGGCGTTTGAATCGGTCGATGAACTTCATGTTGCACCTCAGGCTGTACGGGTTGTTGCCCTAAAACTGCTATGGAACGGCTATGGCAGCGGTGGCGCGCATCACGCGCCACCGCGCCGGTTCATCAACCGCGCGAAGGAAAGATGCCTTCGGTGGCGATGATCATGCTCAGGCCCAGGTACGGGCTGAGGTTGTTGAAGGGCTGATTGCCACCGGCAACGCCACAGCTTTGCGCTGCCAGGTTGGTCAGCGCCGTGGGGTTGCCATAGATGTTGACCGTGCCCAGGTTGGCATCGCCGCTCTGCGCCAGAACCAGGCTTGCCGTGCCTTTGTCGGCGCCGGCAGCTTCCGTCGAGACCATTAGCGGATGGCTGTGCATCGGCATTTGCTGCACGGTCAGCGTGGTGTTCTGGCTACCTCCCGTTTCACCGAGATCGACTTCACCCAGGCCCGGGCCCTGGCCCCAACCGACGGGCGAGCGGCCGCGCAGGTCGGGCAAGCCGAAGGTGACCCGGCCGTCGCCGCCATAGATCGTGCCTAGGACCGAAAACAGCGCGGCGTTTTGCGATATCGCCATCAATTGCCCACTGCACATTGCATAACCACGGGGCGCAAAGTTGCCACCGAACATCTTGATCTCACCGAGGAAGGGATCACTCATCTGGCATTACCTGTTTTTGGGTTGTGGGTGTGAACAGATCAGTTCAGGGCGCTCAGGCCTGCGGCTCCCGCTCACGGTGCAGCACCGCCTGCAGCACATGGCGGCCATCGGGCTCGGGCTGCACCGGGGTCATCAGCAGCAACCATTCCTGCTGCTGCGGACCGATAACGCGGTACACGCCCTGCTGCGGCAGCAGGCCGGCGGGCAAGGCGAAAAACACCAGGAAGCATTCGTGGCGGGCGCTCATGGCCACGCCCTCACTCAGTTGCACGCGTTCGACGGCTACGCGCTGCTCCGGCCCCAGCCAGAGCGCAAAGGCATGGCGGTCGGCCGCTTGCAGCTCGGCGAAGGTGGGCATGGGGAACTGGCCGGCGGCGCTCATGAGGCCTGCGCCATCAGGCAGCCAGGCACCGGCTCACGCCGCAGGCGGCGGTAGACCCCCGACTCGCCGACCGGGATAAAACCAAGCCTTGCATACAGCCGTTGCGCCGGATTGTAGTGCTCGACACACAGCTCGCAGGCCAGCCCGCGCTGGTCGGCGCGGCGCAGCAAGTCGTCGAGAATGGCGCTGCCAGTGCCGTGGCCAATGCAGGCGGGCAACAAGGCGATATCGATGAGGTTGAGTGCAGTCTGCCCCCAGAACAGGTACAGGCGGCCGATGGCCTGGCCCTGGCGTTCGACCAGGAGGAACTCACCATCCGGGTAATGGGCCTGGTAATACTGGTGCTGGGCATTGAATTGCTGGCGCAGAAACTGCGCAATCTGCTCGGCCGACCAGCCGCTGTGGCGCATTTCGCCGGCGCGGGTGGTGGCGTACAAATGCTCAAGGAAAGGCAGGTCGCCTTGGCCGATGGGGCGGAAACTCAAACCGAGTGGGTTCATCGTGTGTAGCGTCCCTGCGAGATGCTGAGCATTGATCCGTCCGCCCCAATGCCCCACGCCGGGCGTGAGATCATTGTGATGGCATTTTATTCTAATTGTCTGACAATCGCACTATCAAAATCCGCTTTCTCTTACCCCCAGCGCGGCCATTCGTCGCCATGCCGATGCCAGCAGCGACTGGCCCTTGCCTTCGAGCACCACCAGCCCGCGAACCGGGCGTTGCAGGCCCCCAGGCGGGCTGTTTTCGAGGGCAAAGCGTACGCCGTATTGCCCCTGCAGCGGCTGCGCCCGGCGGTTCTCGTCGCGGCGGATGGCGATGGGGCCCTGGTGCTCGGAAACCAGCGCCTCCTGATCGATGGCGCTGACCCCGGTGGTGTCGATATCGCTGAGGCTGACCCGCAGCGAATCGCGCAGCGGATCATCGGCAACAAAATGCCCGGGCGCGCCGGCCTCGACCCGCCACAAGTCCGCTTCGGCCAGGTAACCACGCAGGCGCAGGCCCTCCTCCACCACTGCAGCCAGCGGCAACTGCGCGGCAATCCAGCGGCCCGGTGCCAGGCCCACGGCCAGGTCGCGTATCACCCCGGCGTGCGGCGCGCGCAGGTTCAGGCGCTCGCGCTGGGCGGCCAGGCCACGGTATTCGGCCACCGCCTCGGCCAGGCGCTGCTCGAGGATGCCACTGTCGGCAGCGGTTTCACTGCGCCCGGCCTGGCGACGCAATTGCAGCTGCAGGATCTGGATTTCGCGCCGTACGATCTGCAGGCGCGATTCCAGGTCCGGTGACTCCAGCACCACCAGCAACTGATCGCGGGCCACGCGCTGGCCGTCCTGCACATGCACCTCGCGGATACGCGCTGCGGTCGGTGCATGCAGGGCACTGACCCGCGACGCTTCGAGCAGCGCCGGCACCTCGACATCGCTGCGCCACGGCAACACCAGCACCAGCAGCACCGCCAGCAGGCCGAGGCCCAGGCCCAGCACCTTGCGCGGTTGCGCTCGCTGGCGTTGCTGCCACCAGTGCTGGCCCTCCTTATAGACCGGCAAGGCGATGAACCAGGTCAGCTCGACCAGCATCAAAAAGATGCCCAGCGCCTTGAAAAACAAGTGATACACCGCCAGGGCGATGCCGAAAAACAGCACTGCGCGCCACAGCCAGGCGGCGTAACCCCAGCTCAACAAGCGCCGGCGCATGGCCGCCGACCACGGCTCGGGCGCCGCCTCGCCATAACCGAACAGCGCCTCGCGCAAGCGCCAGCGGCACAGGGCGAAGGCCCGGCCCTGGAGGTTGTCGACCGCCCACAGGTCGCTGAGCAGAAAGTAGCCGTCAAAGCGCATCAACGGATTGAGGTTGATCGCCAGGGTGGTGATCCAGGTGGCGCTGGCCAGCATGAACGCCGCCGTGCGCCCTGCCCCGTCCGGCAACAGCGACCAGGCCAGCAGGGCCAGGCAGGCCAGCAGCAACTCGGCGAGCACCCCGCCGGCGCCGATCAACAGGCGGGTGCGGCGGTCCTGCACGCGCCAGGCATCGCTGACATCGGTGTAGAGCATCGGCAACAGCACCATGAACGCCAGGCCCATGCTCGGCACCCGGCAGCCGGCGCGTTTGGCCATGTAGGCGTGGCCGAATTCGTGGCACAACTTGGCAAAGCCCAGGGCGATGGCAAAGGCTGCAGCACCGCCGAGGCTCAACAGGTGGGGAAAGGTTGCGAGAAAGCGCTGCCAGTCGCGCATGACCAGAAACAGCCCCAGGCACAGTACCGTGGGCAGGCCGTAGCGCAGCAGGTTCGGGCCGAACCGCGCCAGCCACGGCCAGGTACGGTTGAGAAAGGCATCCGGGCGCCACAATGGAATACGAAAGAACAGGTACTTGTGCAGCAACTGGGTCCACAGCCCCTGTCGCTGGCGGGCGGCCTTGTCGGCGTAGCTGGCCCGTTGCTCGTCATCACTGGCGGTGACCAGGTCATGGCCACGCAAAAAGCGCAACAGCTCCTCAATGGCCGTGCCCGGCAGCGGCATGCCCGGTTCGCGATTGGCTGCGGCCAGCACCCGCGCCGGATCGCCCAGCGCCCAGTGCCGCAACAGACGCATGGCGGGCGCGCCGAGCTTGAAATAGCGCCCGCGCAGCGGGTCGGCCAGGGTCCATTGCGCAGCGCCGTCCAGCCCTGGCGCGGCGGGCGACAGTTGCAGGTCCGGGCGCAGTGCCGGCAGCATCAAAGGCCCACCGTCTGGCGCAGGGCCGCCAACGGCCGGCGCAGCAGGTACAGCGCCAGCGGTGCACGCTGGCCAAACAGCTTGGCAGTGCCACGCAGGCCGATGCGCGGCGGCGCGTCGGTAAAGCGTGCGTCCAGGCGATAAGCCAGTTGCCCGGCCGGAGTGTTCTGCGCTTCGTAGGCGGCGCGTTCGAGCTCGGCGCCATGGCGGTGCAGCGGGTCGCTGTCGAGAAACAGCGCCACTTCGGCGCCAGGCTCAAGGCTCAAGGCATCGGCCACCGGCAGCTCGATGCGCAGCTCGGCCTGGGCCGGGTCGGCGATTTCCAGCAGACGCTCGCCGGTCTGCAGTGGCTTGCCGGTCAGGCGCTGGGCGTCGGCGAACACGGCAATACCGGCACGCTCGGCACGCACATCGGCGCGCGCCAGCAGCTCGCGGGCATAATCGCGCTCGGCGCGCTTTTGCTCGACACGGGCGGCCAGCAGGTCAAGCCGGGCGCTGGATTCAGCATCGGAAAAGGCTCGCTGGGTGTTGGCCTTGAGCTCGGCCTCGGCGACCCCGAGGGTGCGCTCGGCAACATCGGCCTGGGCCTTGAGGCTAGTGGCGTCGAAGCGCACCAGCACCTGCCCGGCCTGCACCGCCTGGTTGGGCTTGATCAGGAACTCGGCGATCACCCCATCCAGCGGTGCGGCCACCACCTGGCCGTTGCGTGGCACCACTTCGGCCGGCGCCAACACCGACTGGCGCACCGGCACCAGCAGCACCAGCAGGGCTGCGGCGCCAATCGCCCAGCGGCTGCGTGCCGGCCAGCGCAGGCGCCATGGTTTACCCGGCTGCAAGGCCAGCCAGGCATGGCTGTAACACTCGCCCAGGTGGTTGAGCAAGCTGTGCTCGGCCTCGACCCAAGGGTTGTCGCGGGCCAGCCACAAACCGCCAAAAACCACACCCTGGCGGTCCTTGAGCGGCAGCCAGAAGGCGTGGGCAGCTGACAACGACTGCCAGTCATCGCGGCTGGCCTGATCGAAACTGTCCGGGTTCAGCGGGCCGCTGGTGTCCAGGCGGGCACTGTTGCCCAGTTGCGCGGCGGCATGTTCGATGAAGGCCACGAACGGCGCATTCGCCTCGACCATGCTGATCGCGGTCAACGCCCGCACCTTGCCGGCAATCAGCAATGCCGCGTGGCGAAAGGCGAACAGCGGCTGGGGATCGTTGACCATGCTGAAGGCCAGCGCCTCGACCGTGGTCGCGGCCCGGGCCTGATGCTCCAGGCGCAGGTAATGCGCCAGTAACTGCTCCATGCCATTGGCTACTGGCGCGTTCATGGCTGGCCGGCGAAGTGCGCGGTGCCGCTCATGCCGGCCAGCAGGCCGCGGCTGTCGGCCGGCAGCGTGCCGATCAGCAGCAGGGTCTGGCTGCCTTCATCGATGCGCGCGCCCAGGCGCTTGACCACCGCCTGCAGCGGCGCGCCGGTTTCATCGGGGACGAAGCTGAAGGTCTGTTCCGGCTTGAGCTTGCCCAGCCAGCGCGAAGGCACCAGCAGGTGCACCTCCAGCGAACGGTTGTCGACGATTTCCAGCAACGGCGCGCCGCTGGCCACGCTTTCGTGGGCCTGGACCTTACGGGCAACCACCTGGCCGTCGAACGGGGCCTTGACCTGGCAGCGCTGCACCTGCACCTGATAAACCTGCGCCTCGGCCTGGGCCTGCGCCTGGCGCGCTTCGGCCAGGGTCACTTCGAAGCGCCCGACCGAATTGAGCGCCGCCAGTTGCTGCTTGTTGCGCAGCTCTTCACGGGCCGCACGCACGGCAGCGCCGGCGGCATTCTGCTGGGCCTGGTAAGCGCTGCAATCAAAACGCACCAGCACATCGCCCTTGCTGAACGACTGGCCTTCGGCGAACGGCATGTCCACCACCCGCCCGGCCAGCTCGCTGGCCAGCACCGCCTGCGAGCGCGCGCGCAGCACGCCGCGCACTTCGCTGACGCTCGAGGTCGCGCCCTCGAGCAGCGGATCGCTGTCGGCAGCCGCCTGCGCCAGGCTTGCGACCATCACCAACGCCAGGCACCAGGCTCCGTGCTTCATCTCGCTGCATCCTTTCATTATTGGTTGTATGCGTTGTGTATCGGTTGCAGCGGCGCGAACCTGATTACCGTTGGTCAGCAGCCGCTGGCTGGCAACCCAGACACCGCCCTACGTGCCAGGCACAGGTGGCATGGCGAGTGTAGTAGCGGGGAACATGCGCGATGAAATGCGCGAACTGCAATCAAGGTAAGTGGCAGGATGCTATCAGTGTTTTTCGAGGCGCGGTAGCGGGTGCGAGGGGGTAAACACGGTATTTTTTTGGCCCGGCGAGCTGGCCTTCGTCAGCGATGCGAACGATGCTGCATCTGCGCACGGTTCTCTACCAGCAGCACGCTCAAACACGTCTGAATACATACTCCATAAAATAAGAACTTACATCTTGTCAAAACATTTGCATTGACGCTTCAGCCCCTCTGGCGAAAACAATAAACCCAGACCGAGCGATACACAGAAGTTTGAAAAGCAAACATTAAAGATGCTTCCTACAAACAAAAAAAGACATTAAACAACTTCCCCCAATACGTTGAATGTAAACGTTCACGCAGGGCCGCACATGTCATTAAAAAGTCGCTATATGGAAGAACGCCGGCGCCTGCGCGAACTGGCCGACGAATTTGCCGAAGACGATCCGCGCCTGGCGCACTTTCTCGGCAGCGAAGCCTCTGACCCCGACGTCGAGCGATTGATGGAAGGCTTTGCATTCCTGACTGCAAAGCTTGCGATGAAGATCGACGACCACCTGCCGGAAATCACCCAGCCGCTGCTGCAACTGGTCTACCCCAATTTCCTTCGGCCCTTGCCCAGCGTCACCCTGGTGCGCTTCGACCCGATCGATCATGCGCTGAGCGAAAGCCAGCTGATCCCCAAGGGTACCGCGCTGTTCTCCAGGCCGGTCGACGGCGTGAACTGTACCTTTCGCACCTGTACCGACGTGACCCTCTACCCCTTGGTCATCGATGAGATCTGCCACATCGACAGTGCCGACAAATCCATCGTCCACATCGACCTTGGCGCGCTGACCGAGCAACCGCTGCGCCAGCTCGACTGCGACCGGTTGAGCTTTCATCTGGGAGGCGCTGCAAGCAACGCCCTGACGCTCTACCAATGGCTGTCACAGCACCTGCACAAGGTGGTTTTGCACATCAACGACCATCGCTATTCCCTCCCGCCCGCGACCTTGACCTTTGCCGGTTTCGAACCCGGCGAGGCACTCCTGCCAAGCCCGGGCGAGCACCTGGATGGCTACCGCTTGATACAGGAGTACTTTTACTTCCCGCAGCGCTTTCACGGCTTCAACCTGACCGAACTGCGCCGCTACTGGCCGGACGTCGCAGCCGAGCATATCCGCCTGGAACTGCGTTTTGACGCGCCCTTCCCCAACGGTTTCCAGCTCGACCGCGACAGCCTTTCACTGTACTGCACACCGGCCATCAACCTCTTCGACCACCCGGCCAGGCCCATCCCGCTTGACGGGCAGGCCGTCTGCGAAGCCGTGCAACCCAGCGGGCGGCGAGCGCAGGCCTATGAGATTTTCAGCGTTGACAAGGTCGCTACCCGACGCCGGGACACGCAGACCTCGCACGATGAACAAAGCCTGGAGTTCGCGCCCTACGAAGCACTGCCCCGGCGTGTCGAACGCGCCGAAGAGCGTAGCGCACACTATTACAGCGTGACGCTCGAACAAGACCTGATCAAAGAGCGGGCGCGCCATGTCATCCGCCTGCTGCACGGTGATCAACGCCCTTACCGGGGCCAGCAGCAGACCCTGAACATCGACCTCACCTGCTGCAATGGCAACCTGCCCCTGCAACTGGACATCGGCGATATCAACCTCACCACCCAGGCCACGCCCTCGTTTGCCACCTACCGCAACCTGACCCGCCCGACCCGCTGTTACCCACCGGCGCTGGATGACGACCTGCACGGGGATGTGCAGTGGGTACTGCTTTCCAACCTGGCCCTGAATGACCTGTCGCTGTCCTGCGCCGACGCGCTCAAGGCGGTGCTGCAGGTCTATGACTTTGTGGCGCCCTATGACCTGCAGCACAAGCGCGCCACCCAGCGCCGCCTGAACGCTATCGAACACGCCAGCACGGCGCCGACTGACTG
The DNA here is from genome assembly GCF_024749345.1 of Pseudomonas sp. B21-009. Taxonomy (NCBI): domain Bacteria; kingdom Pseudomonadati; phylum Pseudomonadota; class Gammaproteobacteria; order Pseudomonadales; family Pseudomonadaceae; genus Pseudomonas; species Pseudomonas sp. B21-009. The sequence goes on from NZ_CP087199.1 coordinate 3,384,478, forward strand.
GTTGATCAAGGGCCTGCCCGTGCGCGGCATGCTCACCACGCTCAGGGTCAACCCCAACGCCTTCGACAATGAGGGTGACCTGCAGCTGTTTGGCAGCGTGCTCTCGCACTTCATGGCGCTGTATGCCAGCAGCAACTCCTTTCACCAGCTGGAAATCATCAACAGCGTGCGTAACACCAGCTTCGTCTGGCCCGCACGCACCGGCCAGCAGCCGGTGATGTGAGCCCGGCAGGCCGCCACTACCTGAGTATGAGCCGGGAAAAACTACGCGTGCGATGTGCTTAGTTGCGTTCAATAACGTGCACTTGAACCGCTCTGTAATCAGCAGAGCAAACTACTACGCCTGCAAAAAACACCCCAAAAACAACAAGTGACTTTTCCCACAAGCATTTAGGAAGCCCAACAAAGACAAGGCAGTAAGTTACCTCTTACTGTCTCTCCCCTCTGTAGGAACAAATCTTGTTGGACGTTCCATCCACGTCCATTCGACCTGCCCGACGCAATGAACAGCAGGAGTTGCCATGCCCGGCCAGCGCGATGTGCGTTTTACCTTCAGCTCGACGGCTGACATTGACTTTGATGTGGTGTCTTTTGAACTGAACGAGGGTATTTCCCAACTCTATCGTTTGACCATCGAGCTGGTCAGTGCCACCGCCGACGCCGACTTTGCCACCCTGCTCGACCAGCCTGCGGCTCTGACCCTCTGGCAGGGCAACCAGGCCGTTCGCCATGTGCATGGCCTGATCAGTCGTTTCGAACAGGGCCAGACCGGCTTTCGCCGCACCCGCTACCGCGCCGAGATCGAACCGCAGCTGGCCCGCGCGCAACTGCGCTCCGACTGGCGCATCTTCCAGAAACGCAGCGTGCCGCAGATCCTTGAGCAACTGTGCAAGGAGCGTCAATGGGGCCAGGCCAGCCAACACCTGAGCGAAACCCACCTGCCCCGCGAGTACTGCGTGCAGGCGGGCGAACTGGACCTGGACTTCTACCTGCGCCTGGCGGCCGAGGAAGGCTTGCTGTCGAGCTTCGAGCACAGCGAAGCCGGCCATCGGCTGATCCAGGCCGACCATATCGCGACCTTCGGCGCCATCGAGGGCGGGCCGGTGCTGTATGAGGCCAATCCGGGGGGCGAAGCCTGGCAACCGTCCCTGCGCCAGTTCACCTACCGCGAACAGGTACGGACCAGCTGCCAGACCCAGCGTGACTACACCTTCAGCCATCCGCGCTACAACCTGGAGCAAAACGTGCTGGCCGCCGAGATGGGCAGCCAGACCGTCGACTACGAGCGCTACGACTACCCCGGTCGCTACAAGCACGACGACGCCGGCAAACCCTTCACCCAGACCCGCCTCAAGGCCCTGCGCGGTGATGCGCGCACCGCCGAGGTCGAAGGCGACGATGCGCGTCTGCTGCCGGGCAAGGCCTTCACCCTCAGTGGCCATCCGCGCGAAGACCTCAACAGCGGCTGGCGGCCAATCCAGATCAAGCACCAAGGCCGCCAGCACACCGCCCTGGAAGAAGAGTCTGCTGAAAGCGAACACGGCACCTGGTACAGCCTGACCGCCACCTTGATCCCCGATACCGTTGAATGGCATGCCCCGGCGCGCCCCAAGCCATGCATCGAAGGGCCACAGATCGCCATGGTGGTCGGCCCGGCCAAAGAGGAAATCTACTGCGACGAGCATGGCCGCGTGCGCGTGCAGTTTCCCTGGGACCGCAAAGGCTGCGAAGACGATCGCAGCTCGTGCTGGGTGCGCGTCGCCCAGACCTGGGCCGGGGCGGGCTGGGGGCATGTGGCCCTGCCGCGGATCGGCCAGGAAGTGCTGGTGGGCTTTCTCCACGGCGATCCGGACCAGCCAATGATCATGGGCCGCAGCTATCACGCGATCAACCGCCCACCGTACCGCTTGCCCGAGTTCAAAGCACTGAGCCCGCTGCGCAGCAAAGAGCACCACGGCCAGCGCCACAACGAACTGCGCCTGGACGACACCAGCGGGCAGATCAGCGCCACCTTGATGAGCGATCACGCCGCCAGTGCCTTGAACCTGGGCTACCTGACCCATCCCCGGCCCGGTGGCGGGCAGCCCCGGGGTGAAGGCTTCGAACTGCGCACCGACGCCCACGGCGTGGTGCGTGCCGGCGGCGGCCTGCTGCTGACCAGCGAACTGCGCGCCCGCGCCGCCTCCCACCACACCGACCTGTCGCAAACCGCCGAACGCCTGAGGACCGCCCAGCAATACCACGCCACTTTCGCCAGCGAAGCCCGCGACCACCTGGCCCAGGAAAGCGGCGACCAGGACGAAGTCGCCGATGCCCTGCAGGCCCAGCACGACGGCATACGCGGCCGCGGTACCGGCAACCCCAATGCCAATCAATACCCCGAGTTCAGTGAACCCTTCCTGGTCCTCGACAGCCCGGCCGGGATCGCCAGCAGCACGCCGCAATCCACCCACCTGGCCAGCGGCGAACACCTGGGCCTGAGCAGTGGCGGGCATACCAGCCTGGCCGTCGGCAAGCGCCTGCTGATCAGTGTCAGCCGAGGCCTGCGCACCTTCGTGCAAAGCCTCGGCTGGCGCCTGGTCGCAGCCTCCGGCGATATCGACATCCGCGCCTTGAAAGACAGCATCAACCTGCTGGCCAAACTCAAGGTCACCGTCAGCGCCGAACGCATCATCCTCAGCGCCAAGGAGGAGCTGGTGATCCAGGCGGCGGGCAGCAGCACCACCTACAACGCCGGCGGCATCAGCCACGCCACCAGCGGCGTGTACACAACCCACGCCACAGACTTTCTCTACAAAGGCGCGAAGAGCCAGACGGCGGCCTTTCCTGAAGGGCCAAAAGCCGGCAAAGGCAATCTTGAGCTGTTCCAGCACTACGCCAATGGTTTTGCGTTCAAGGGCTCGGAGTATCAGGTCGAGGATGCACTCGGGCAGGTTTTCAAGGGCACGCTGGATGACAACGGGTTTGCGGCGGTGGCAGGCCTGGCGCCAGGACCGGTCAAGGTGCTGTTCGGCACAGACCAGACTCGCGCCGCCTCGGCAGCGCCATTTGCAGAGCAAGCAGCACGATCAGCCGCGACGCCAGGCGCCATGACTACCTTGCGGCCGTCGCAGGTCATCCAGCAGACGCTGGACCGCCTCTTCGCAATGGAGTCCGCTGATAAAGGACTGCCCCTCTCCCTTCCCGCTATTCCCGCAAATCGAACCAGTAACGGAGGCGGCCCGAATGGCTCGATGTGAAGGCGCGGTCGCGCCCAAGAATACTTTTACCGAAGAGGATGTAAGGGCTGGCACCGACAAACTGGCGCAGTGGCTGACCGGGCTCACCGGTGATGCCGTCAACTGGCGCACTGTTATTACTGTCGGTGAAATGCTACCCGTCGCGGGCTCGATCTTCGCTGCGGCCGATGCGATCGGCGACATCATTGAGCTGGCCCAGGGCGACGCCACCTACAGGGCCGATCTCTACAATTGGGTCGGCCTGGGGATCAACCTGTTCGGCCTGGTTCCGCTCCCTGGAGTCGGAGCAGCCCGAGCGGTCATGCGCCCTTCACTGAAGACCCTCAGAACCACCAAAGGCGACATCAGCCAGGCGCTGCTGACTACCATAGAAAGCGCGCTGGCCGATGTCTGCCCCGGCGATCTCGAGGCGTTCGTCAAGGAAGTTGAAGCCACCCTGCAAAGCATCCTCAAGGCCTTTGCACAAAAGGTCATCGAGGTTTGTAAATTCCTCGCTGACCTCATCCGCTCAGTGGCAAGCGGCACTGTGCAGGACGTGGCGCTGACCGCGCTCTTTCCCGGAATCAGCCTGATAGTTGAAGCGGCCGATGCCTTCAAGAGACGCACCGGCATCGGCTTTGGAAAAGACGATATCGGCTTGGGCGACAGACAAAAGCAACAGTTGCAGAAAACCCTTGAGCCCGTTGCGGCCAGCATCGAGCAGATTGGCAGGATCGCCAGCGACAAGATCATCCAGACAGGTAGTGAAACCAATCCGGACAGCCTTCTTACCATCATCAGGGCGCTTTCCAGTGCCTTGCAGCGACGCAAGAATGCCCCACACCAGGCCAACATGGCGCCTGGCAGAACCAACGAAGCCAGAAGGCCACAGCCGCAAAATGGCACTCAAGCCAGTCCGGCCCAGCGCTCTGCCCGCGCTGACGGTAACTGCCAAAAGCAGGGAAGCAAAGCTGGCACCCAGTGCAGCATCAGCTTCGCCATGGGCAGCGAAACAATTGTCCATACCGACTTCGAGCTTCCCGGCACCTTCCCCCTGGTGTGGAACAGGACCTACCGCTCCTCACTCTCAGCCTTCGACAACAACCCGTTCGGTGCCCGCTGGATCACCCCGTTCTCCAGCCGCTTCGATCTGAACGAAGATCAACTTACCTACCATGCGACCGATGGGCGTAGCCACCACTACCCGCTTCCCGATGTTCACCATCACCATCTCGACCCGATTGAAAACCTGGTCATTGCGCGCACCAGCAAAAACAAATTGGTACTGCTGCGGGGGCATGACAGCCAGGAGCACTACGAACGGGTAAGCAATCAGTTCCGCCTGACAGCCATCAGCCTGCGCGGCGGTGCCCGCATTGCCTTGCACTACGAGCACCAACACGCTGAACACAGCGTGCTCTCGGATTTGCTCACCTACCAGAACGACACCCCGCACCAGCACATCCATACCCAGATCGACGACCAGGGCCGAATCAAGGCACTTTGGCTCATGCATGACGGCCAAGCGCTTCGACAGTTGGCACGTTATGAGTTCGACCACCAGGGTGACCTGCGCGCCGCCCGCGACGAGCACGATGCTCAATGGAACTATGACTATCAGCACCATCTGCTAACCCGCTACACCGACCGCACCGGTCGCGGCATGAACCTGCAATGGCAAGGCAACGGGCCGGATGCCAAAGCGGTTCGAGAATGGGCCGACGATGGCAGCCAGGACACCCGCCTGAGCTGGGACCCGAACATCCGCCTGACACGCCTGCTCGACGCCAACGGTCAAGAGACGCTGTATTACTACGATGTCCTCGGCTACACCTACCGCATCATCCATCCCGATAGCAACGAGGAGTGGTTCTATCGCGACGACGCCAAGAACGTCACCCAGCATATCCACACCGACGGCAGTGTCGACAGCTACGCCTACGATGAGCGCGGCAACCTGGTCCAGCACACCCGCCCCGACGGCACCAGCGTCCACCATGCCTACGACGACCAGGACCTGCGCTTCAAGACCCGCGATGCCGAGGGCGGGCTGTGGAAGTACGACTACGACCCGCGCGGCAACATCATCGAAACCCTGGATCCGCTGGAGCACAAGACCCAGTACAGGTACAACAGCGACAACCTGCCCGTTGCCATCATCGACGCCAACGGCGCAGAGAAAAAACTCGCCTACAACGCCGACGGCCAACTGATCCGCTACACCGACTGTTCCGGCAAAACCAGCCAATGGCGATACAACGCGCTGGGGCAACTGTCCCAAGTCACCGACGCCGCAGGCATGGTCACCAGCTACCATTACCAGGCAGGTCAGCTCAGCCGTATTGTTCACCCGGACAAGACCGAGGAGCGTTTCGAGCGCGATGCCGAAGGCCGTCTTCTCGACCACATCGACGCCCTGCAGCGCCGCACCGTCTGGCAATACAACGAAGCGGGGCTGATCCAGCAACGCCAGAACGCCGATGGCAGCATCCTCAACTACCGCTGGGACCGGCTTGGCCAGCTTGTCGAGCTGCGCAACGAGAACAACAGCACGGCTACCTTCAAGTACGACCCGGTTGGCCGCCTGCTGAAGGAAACCGGTTTCGACCAGCAAACCACCCACTACCTCTACGACAACGGCAGCAACCAGCCTACCCGCCGCCTTGATGGCAATCGCGTCACCTGTTTCGAATACGACCCCCTGGGCCGACTGCTAATGCGCCAGGCAGGCCAGAGGACGGCGCAGCAATGGCAAACCGAAACCTTCGCCTACGACGGTAACGGCAATCTGCTGCTCGCCGAGAACGACGCCTGCAAGCTGCAATGGTTCTACGATGCTGCGGGCAACAACACGCGCGAACACCAGTACCTGCGCTACCTGAAAAAGCCCCATGTTGCCATCTGGCGGCACGAGTATGACGCGCTGAACCAGCGGGTTGCCACGGTCCGCCCCGATGGCCATCGGGTCAGTTGGTTGACCTATGGCAGCGGCCACCTGCTGGCGCTGAAGCTCGACGATCGGGAACTGCTGAATTATCAGCGTGACGACCTGCACCGAGAGATTGGCCGCGAGCAAGGCAACGGCCTGCAACAACGCCAGAGCTGGACACCGAACGGTCACTTGCAGGAACAGACCGTCGCTCGACGCGGTGAGTCGAGCCGCTTGTCAGTGCGCAACTACCGTTACGACGTTGCCGGTCAGCTCACGAACATCCAGGACCTGCGCCGTGGCGCCCTCAACTACCGCTACGATCCTGTTGGCCGCCTGCTCGAAGCAGGCAGTTTGGCAAATAGCGAACATTTCGCCTTCGACCCGGCCAGCAACCTCCTCGACCCGCAGGCACCCCAGGAGCGCAACGGCTACCCGCGCAGCAAACTGCTCGACAACCTGCTGCGCGACTACTGTGGCAAGCACTACCTCTACGACGAACGCGGCAACCTCAAGGAGCGCATCGAGAACGGCAAGAAAGCCAGCTTCAGCTGGGACCTCTACGACCGCTTGACTCACTACGAGGATGATCGGCTGACTGTCTACTATGCCTATGACGCCCTCGGCCGGCGCCTGTGCAAGCGCTCCCGCGCCAAGTACCAGAACCGCCGCGAGGCCGGGCCCGCATGGAACCAGAACGAGCAGCGCAAGCTCGATCAGCAGTACGGTTGCGGCAACACCCTCTACGGCTGGGATGGCGACACCCTGGCCTTTGAAAACCGCACCCATGACCTTGGCGCCCGCCTGACCCACTACGTGTATGAGCCCGGCACCTTCGTGCCCGTTGCTCAAGCGCTGGAGCACCGCTCCATCAAGTTGCTGCTCGAGCCCGTCTACGACTTTCCCTACGACATCGAGCGTGACCCCGTCTGGCAGCACAAGCCCGCGCCAACGCCCTTCGATGCGTTTGCCTGGTACCAGTGCGACCACCTGGGTACGCCCATGGAGCTCACCGACGAACAGGGCGAAGTGGCCTGGAGCGGCACCTACAAGGCCTGGGGCGCGGCACAGGAGAAACGCAGCGACACCGCCAAGCGCGCGGACATCCGCAATCCGTTGCGCTTTCAGGGGCAGTACTTCGATGTCGAGACAGGGCTGCATTACAACCGGTATCGGTACTATGATCCGGGGGTTGGGCGGTTTGTTGGGAAGGATCCGATCGGGTTTGCGGGTGGGTTGAATGTTTATGCCTATGCGCCGAATCCAACCCATTGGACAGACCCATTAGGATTAAAGGCAAAGATCAACTGCCCAATATGTTGTGATGGATCACACGGAAGATCAAATAAGCAGGAGCGGCTTCTAGAGCTTGCAAACGACCCTAATCAGCCCAGACATGTTCGCGGATGGGTACGCAATGAAATTCGTCACATTGAAACAGGGAACCGCACATCAATTCGCCTCCCTGGGAATTCGAGGAACTCCAGAGCTCCTGGCCGAGAGCTAGCCCATGGACGCAACACTCCCGCGAAAACAGGACACTGCTATCGTCACTCAGCTCTCCAGGACGCCGACTTGCACAAAACACAACACAAAATAGGGGGTTATTAAGTGCAACACCACCCAAAAAAAATCAGCAACATCGTATCTCTATCAAAGAAAGAGCGATACGAGTATTTCCTTCGAAAAGTCACTGACTCCATGAAACTATGGGGACTATTCGAGGTAGGATGGGCAACCCTCCAAGCCGAGAATTCGACTATAGTTCCTCTCTGGCCCGAGGAGTGCTTTGCCAAAATTTGCGCCACCAATGAATGGAGTAACCTAGAACCCCAACACATTGATCTGCAAGATTTTATAGACAAGTGGATTCCAGGACTAGAAGGTGATAACCATTTGTGCTTAATATTCCCTACCCCTAGCGACCAAGGAATGATAATCACTCCCCACTCTCTACATCACGACTTGAAGAGGGAACTTTCCCAATATGAATAACCCGACACTACGATCATGGGTAGTTTGTTGTTGAAACGCAAACTGTTGAGAATCGCTCCATCAGCAGTACCTTTGCCTGGAATCAGTGCAATCACCTCGATACGCCGATGGAAGTTACCGACGAACGATGTGAAGTCGCCAGCGCCGCAACACTCTGACTGGCTGAATGCTCTTTAAAACCCAATCGACTTACCTAATTCTAGCGCGACGCCGAAACCGACTAGAAGGATCAAGCCATAACCCCACCGCAAAAAACTTAACTCTCGCTTCGAAAAGAAAATGCAACTGAAAACGACACACCTGCCGAGGTTCAATTCAGGCCATAGGAGAGGAAAACAAATGCATTTCTTCGCTGCGGAAAGCGACATGCTCCTCCTGATAAGGGAGGCTACACACCTAAAACAACTAAACGCAATAGCCACTGGCAAAGCAAAAAAATCTTAAGGACGATGTTATTAATTTATCTAACATACCGAATTTAGGTAACTCACCATACACTGACAGCGCATTGAACCCCTCCTATTTAGTCTGGGAAACTAAAAACGAGATCAGATCACGAGAAGTACCTCAAAGGAAGGGTGGAGCAATAAATCTGGTTGACCAGAGAGACAACCCAGAAACGATAGTAATCCGACCCGGCGGTGCGCACCCAGATGGCATTATCTCAGGGGAGATATCCACCATTCACGCCTCCACCGAGAGCCTTGAGCTCTACAAACTATTCGAGAAACTGATAAAACAACGATTCACAAAAATAAAATCATATTATGTTGGCAATAATGCAATCAAAGCTCTGTCTCGAGGCGAAAGGTTAACTTCCAGCACTAGCGCACCAACCGAGTACGATCTGACCATAGATTAGAAATTCAGGGACACGTAAATGGTGATTATTTGAAAAATTTGATTCGACTCGGAGACACCACCGATCATGGCGGCATAGTGATTGAATCTATCTCCCACACAAACCTCAACGGCAAACCAATAGCCGGCAAAGGCAATCTAGTTTCCTGCCCGCTCTGCAAAGGCATCTTCCCCATCATCGAAGGCAGCAGCACCTACAGCATCAACGGTATCCCGGTCGCTCTCGACGGCATGAAAACCGCCTGTGGCGCCAGCCTGATTGCCAGCGCCTCTCACGGCAGCGTGCATCGATAAACAGAAACCAAAGAGCACTTTGTTCGCACGGATTGCGACCACACCTCAGCGTCAACGGAGGATGAAGCCATGGGCCAACTGAAAACCCGAATTGCCGAGCTGAAGCAAGCCCTGCATCAGCTTGTCGAGCACAACGTCCACAACCCGGACGACGATGACCACTGGAGCGGCGTGCTGTTCTTCTGCGCCACTGACGAACGTACCCGTACATTGGTCGAGCAGGTTGAAATCCTCGCCAGCGAGCTGTTCTTCGATCCACAAGGCAGGGCCCTGCGCCACCGCATGCGCACCGCCTGCATTGACGGCGTCATCATCCAGGAGTCAATGCCCTCCCGCGGCGATGAAACGGTTATCCGCATCGAGGTGTTACAAGCGGGTCGTATCACTGTGAGTGCAGCCAGGGAGTAAGGGCTACCGCTTGAATACTTGGCCTTCGACCCGGCCAGCTCCCGCGCCAAGTACCAGCACCGCCGCGAGGCCGGTCCCGCATGGAACCAGAACGAGCAGCGCAAGCTCGATCAGCAGTACGGCTGCGGCAACACCCTCTACGGCTGGGATGGCGACACCCTGGCCTTCGAAAACCGCACCCATGACCTTGGCGCCCGCCTGACCCACTACGTGTACGAGCCCGGCACCTTCGTGCCCGTTGCTCAAGCGCTGGAGCACCGCTCCATCAAGTTGCTGCTCGAGCCCGTCTACGACTTTCCCTACGACATCGAGCGTGATCCCGTCTGGCAGCACAAGCCCGCGCCAACGCCCTTCGATGCGTTTGCCTGGTACCAGTGCGACCACCTGGGCACGCCCATGGAGCTTACTGACGAACAGGGCGAAGTGGCCTGGAGCGGCTCCTACAAGGCCTGGGGCGCGGCACAGGAGAAACGCAGCGACACCGCCAAACGCGCGGGCATCCACAATCCGCTGCGCTTTCAGGGGCAGTACTTCGATGTCGAGACAGGGCTGCATTACAACCGGTATCGGTACTATGATCCGGGGGTCGGGCGGTTTGTTGGGAAGGATCCGATCGGGTTTGCGGGGGGACTCAACGTTTACTCGTACGCACCAAATCCAGTTGCATGGACCGACCCATTTGGCCTAAGTAAATGCTGCAGACCAAGTATAGCCGAGTGTGAAAAAATTCTAGAAGAAGGTGGCGTACAAGTCGGAAGCCATCGAGACATGAAAGCAGCTGGAGGCGGGCTCTATGACTCACATCATATTTATCAACATGCAGCTGTTGGCAACTTGCCAAAGTACGACTATTACGATGCGCCGGCTGTAGTACTTCAAGGAAGGAATATGGATGGCACTACACGCGGCACTCCCCACTATAATGCAAATCGGGTTCAGGATCAGAGGGGCGGAGGGAGTTTGGCAGCTGAACGTCGTATTGCTTATAAAGCGGTTAGACGAGCAGGACTGACATCACAACAGTCGAGATGCAGCATCCTGAAAGCGGATGCATATTTCTCAGACATTGGTGCCTCCGCAACATCAAACACCACCATCCCAAAGCGAAGGAAATAAAAACATGGAAAACCTTGATAATAAAAAAGCCTACCAGCTTGCTGACGATCTCCTCAGGACCATAAAAGACGGTACAGAAGCAAAGCTAGAGTCTGCTGGAATAACACCGGCCATTTACGAAGAAATCGCTGAAGAACTGGAACGATCAGGTGAGAACGTTTCAGACCTTAGGCTCCCACCTTTTGACGTAGCCTTCACCCCGGATAGTACAGGCAGAGTTCCTTTTGACATCTTTAGAACAGATGCCGAACCGTGCTCGCTCAGAATCTCTTGTCAGTTATGGGGGCACGACAAATGTTCCGAACTTACTTTAATTGCCGACTGCCCTGTAGAACAAAGAGCTTCAACCCTAACCTTCAGACTTTTAGAAACTCAATAGTCATTTTACGCACATCAATAACCCCCCCTAGCGGAGGCACAGCATGAACACAAATTTAACTCCCTTCAATACCATAGCAACGAACAACAAAGAATAGCATTCATGATTCCGATAATTAGACTTGGCGACCTTACAGACCATGGTGGTGTTGTCACCGATTCCATCCCTCATACCAAACTAAACGGCCGCCCCATGTCCGGCAAAGGCAACCTAGTCTCCTGCCCACTCTGCAAAGGCATCTTCCCCATCGTGGAAGGCAGCAGCACCTACAGCATCAACGGCATCCCGGTCGCGCTCGACGGCATGAAAACCGCCTGTGGCGCCAGCCTGATCGCCAGCGCCTCTCACGGCAGCGTGCATCGATAACCCGAAACCAAAGAGCACTTTGTTCGCACGGATTGCGACCACACCTCAGCGTCAACGGAGGATGAGGCCATGGGCCAACTGAAAACCCGAATTGCCGAGCTGAAGCAAGCCCTGCATCAGCTTGTCGAGCACAACGTCCACAACCCGGACGACGATGACCACTGGAGCGGCGTGCTGTTCTTCTGCGCCACTGACGAACGTACCCGTGTATTGGTCGAGCAGGTTGAAATCCTCGCCAGCGAGCTGTTCTTCGACCCTCAAGGCAGGGCACTGCGCCACCGCATGCGCACCGCCTGCATTGACGGCGTCATCATCCAGGAGTCAATGCCCTCCCGCGGCGATGAAACGGTTATCCGCATCGAGGTGTTACAAGCAGGTCGTATCACCGTGAGTGCTGCCAGAGCGTGACGGCTACCCGCGCAGCAAACTGCTCGATAACCGGCTGCGCGACTATTGCGGCAAATATTACGTCTACGACGAACGCGGCAACCTCGGGTGACCACTCAACCAATTTGCAAGACAATGTGTCCAGGCGACCGGTCAGTCGAGTGTATGAAATGTCGTTGAGGCGCGTACCAGAGCCTTGGCTGAAAGCATTTAGCAAAACCGGCAGGCTTCGCGCCCTGACCACTTGCGATTTCTCCCCATCCCGCCGCTTGCCCTGTGCACGCTCCTTGCCCGAAGATCCAGCCTGGCGATAGCAGATCGTCGAAACAACTCAGGCAAAGGACTTACCGTGAACAACAAGAAATCGCCAAACCCAGGCGACAGCCTCTCACCGCCCTGGACCACCCATATGCCGCGCGCACTGCACCAGCTGGAGCAGTTTCGCCGCGAGTACACCCGCAACTGGCGGATCAATGCCAACAGCCACCGCAACCAGGAACACTATGCCTGGATGACCGCTCAGGTTGAGGGCTACCTGCGCCTCCTGGAGATTGGTTGCGGCGTCGGCCATTCCACCCTGGCGCTGCTGAAGAATGGTCACAGCGTGGTCTGCGTGGAAGAGAACCCCCACTGCATTGCAGCCACTCAGGCCCTGCTCTCAGAGCACGGCTACTCGGTCGCGGTCATTGCGCGCGAATCTGCCCAAAGCCTGGACGACAACGCCTACCGACTCGACTACTGCGCGCCGGGTGATGCGCCCAAGGCCGACTGCCTGCTGATCGAAGGCGATGCCCTGGGTGACGCGCAGTTCGAGCAGTGGCTCAAGGCCCAGCCTCGATTCGACGCGGTGGCCTGCTGGCTGCTCGGCACCCACAACGCCCGAGGCCACAACGTCGCGGTGGACACTCGCCTGATGCCAACCGCCTTCGAGCACCGAATTTTCGTGCAGAACAGCGTCTATGAACTGGCCGATGAAGTGCTTCGTCCCGGCGGATTGTTGAGCGTGATCGACCGTGGGCAAACACCCGACACGGACGTTCTCAAGCACGCCGTCCTTGGCGGTCACCGTGATCAGGCCAGTGTCACCTCATTGCAGGTCGAGAAGCTGGAGCACACGCCCTACATGCACACCCGCGAGGAAGGTGCGATGGGGATGCAACTGACAGCCCCCGTAGCCTCTGCCGTACCGACCGGTCCCGTGACGCTGTCGCTGACGGCGGTGACTTCGCGCAAACCCTGAAGCGGCTGCCCCGCCCTGCGTGGGCGGGCACTGCCACTTCACAGACCGTCAATGGAGAGCCAATGGACAACCCGCACCGAAACCTCAAGGCCGCTGCCGATATCCGCCAAACCCTGAAGGCCCTGCAAGAAAGCCTGCCACTTTTGGCAGCCAAAGGCTTTGCCAAGGAAGCGCATCGAATTGGCGAAATCGTCAAAGACACGCAGAAGACGATGGACCGCATTGCCGTAGACACGGATGGTGAATTCACCTCAAGACACTGATGGTTCAACGATGCGTCAGCGCCCTGGACCAGACACCTGCCCAGCACCGAACAGCAGAAACGAAAAAAGGCCCCGAAGGGCCTTTTTTCTATCACCACAGCACTCTGCTGAATGCTGTAGCGCCATATTTGGAGCGGGAAACGAGACTCGAACTCGCGACCCCGACCTTGGCAAGGTCGTGCTCTACCAACTGAGCTATTCCCGCGTCGTGATGGTGGCTATTGTAACGATTCAATAAATCTCGTCAAGCCCTTGATTCAAAAAAGCTTTATTTCTGCTCCGAGCCTTCGCGCAGGTGCGGCCAGGCGGCGCGCAGGTAGTGCACCATCGACCACAGGGTCAGGCCGGCAGAAATCATCAGCAAGGCGTAGCCAAGAATCACCCAGAAGGTCAGCACCGGCGGGTTGGCCAGCAGGATCACCAGGGCAAGCATTTGCGCTGCGGTCTTCCACTTGCCCAGGTTCGACACCGCCACGTGCGCCCTCGCCCCAAGCTCGGCCATCCACTCGCGCAGCGCCGAGACCACGATCTCGCGCCCGATGATCACCGCCGCCGGCAGGGTCAGCCAGAAGTTGGCGTGCACTTGCACCAGCAATACCAGGGCCACCGCCACCATCAGCTTGTCGGCCACCGGGTCCAGGAAGGCACCGAACGGCGTGCTCTGCTGCAGGCGACGGGCCAGGTAACCGTCCAGCCAGTCAGTGGCCGCGGCGATGGCGAAGACACTGCTCGCTGCGATATAGCTCCAGTGATACGGAACATAGAACAGCAAAATGAAGATCGGAATGAGCAGGACACGAAGAACGGTAAGCAGATTTGGAATATTCATCGGCACAACTGGCTGCAAAGTGAGCGGGCATTCTACTCGCTATGCAGGTTGGCATAAATCGACTCGGCAAGCTTTTTACTGATTCCCGGTGCTTTGGCGATTTCTTCGACGCTGGCGCGGGTCAGCTCCTGCAAGCCACCGAAGTGTTTGAGCAGGTCGCGGCGGCGTTTCGGGCCGACCCCGGCGACGCCTTCAAGGGTCGAGGTGCGGCGGGTCTTGCCGCGACGGGCGCGGTGGCCGGTGATGGCGAAGCGGTGGGCTTCGTCGCGAATCTGCTGGATCAGGTGCAGCGCTGGCGAGTCGCCCTTGAGGGTGAACTCGTGGGCCACGTCGTTCAGGTACAGGGTTTCGAAACCGGCCTTGCGCGTGGTGCCCTTGGCCACCCCGAGCAAAATCAGGTCGGGCACCGCCAGTTCCTGCAGCACTTCACGGGCCATGTTCAGCTGGCCCTTGCCGCCGTCCACCAGCAGCACGTCGGGCAGCTTGCCCTCACCGTCCTTGAGCCGGCCAAAGCGCCGGGTCAGGGCCTGATGCATGGCCGCATAGTCATCGCCCGGGGTTACGCCTTCGATGTTGTAGCGGCGGTAATCGGACTTGAGCGGCCCTTCCGGGCCAAACACCACGCACGAGGCGACGGTGGCTTCGCCGCTGGAATGGCTGATGTCGTAGCACTCCAGGCGCTGCGGGGTTTCGTCCAGGGCCAGCACCTGGGCCAGGGCCTCGAAGCGCGAGGCCATGTGCTGGCGGTTAGCCAGGCGCGCGCCCAGTGCCTGCTCGGCATTGGTCACCGCCAGTTGCTGCCAGCGCGCACGGGTGCCGCGCACCCGGTGGCTGATGGTCAGCTCGCGGCCGCGCAGGGTTTCGATCGCGGCGGTGATGGCGGCAAAATCCTCGTGGACGACGTTGACGATCAGCTCTCCCGGCAGTTCGCGCTCGGCGTTGCCCACGTAATACTGCGAGAGGAATGCGGCCATGACCTCGGCCACCTCCTCCTCGATGCCCACTTGCGGGAAGAAGTTCTTGCTGCCCAGCACCCGCCCGCCGCGCACGCTGATCAGGTGCACGCAAGCACCGCCGGGGTTGACGAAGGCGGCGACGACATCGACGTCGCCGCTGCCGCCTTCCATGCTCTGCTGGTCCTGCACGCGGCGCAGCAAGGCGATCTGGTCGCGCAGCTCGGCGGCCCTCTCGAACTCCAGGGCCATGGCCGCCTGTTCCATCTCGGCGTTCAGCTCGTTGGTCAGCTGGTGGCTACGGCCTTCAAGGAACATCACCGAGTGGCGCACATCCACCGCGTATTCTTCGGGTTCGACCAGGCCGACACAAGGCGCCTTGCAGCGCTTGATCTGGTACTGCAGGCACGGCCGGGTGCGGTTGCTGTAGTAGCTGTCTTCACACTGGCGGACGAAAAAGGTCTTTTGCAGCAGGCTCAGGCTTTCGCGGATGGCGCCAGCGCTGGGGTACGGGCCGAAGTATTTGCCCTTTTGCTTCTTCGCCCCACGGTGGATGCCCAGGCGCGGGTAGTCGCCGTCGGAAAGAAACACATAAGGATAGGATTTGTCGTCGCGCAACAGGATGTTGTACGGCGGCCGCCATTCCTTGATCAGGGTCTGCTCGAGCAGCAGCGCCTCGGTCTCGTTGGCGGTGATGGTGGTTTCGACCTGGGCGATGCGCGCCACCAGGGCAGCCGTCTTCGGCGCCAGGCCAGCTTTGCGAAAGTAACTGGCGAGGCGCTTCTTGAGGTTCTTGGCCTTGCCCACATAGAGCAGCCGGGCCTCAGCGTCGAACATCCGGTAGACGCCCGGGCGACCGCTACAGGTCGCCAGGAATGCGCTTGAATCGAACACAGGTGTCATGAATGCGCTCAGAGACTGGCGTCAACCATGCCGTGGCGGACCGCCAGCAGCGTCAGCTCGACGTCGCTGGTGACCGAGAGTTTTTCGAAGATCCGGTAACGGTAAGTATTGACCGTTTTCGGTGACAGGCACAGCTTGTCGGAGATGATCTGCACCTTCTGGCAACCGACGATCATCAGTGCGATCTGGATTTCCCGCTCCGACAACGCATCGAACGGCGAGCCTTGCGGCTGGAACGACTTGAGCGCCAGTTGCTGGGCAATCTGCGGGCTGATGTAGCGCTGGCCGGCAAACACCAGGCGAATGGCCTGGACCATTTCGTCCAGTCCGGCGCCCTTGGTCAGATAGCCGGCGGCGCCAGCCTGCAACAGGCGGGTGGGGAACGGGTCTTCTTCGCAAACGGTCACCGCCACCACTTTCACGTCCGGGTGGCTGCGCAGCAGTTTGCGCGTCGCCTCCAGGCCGCCGATACCGGGCATTTTCACATCCATCAGGACCACGTCGGGCTTGAGCTCGCGCGCAACCTTCAGCGATGCCTCGCCAGAGTCGGCCTCGCCCACCACCTGCAAGCCATCGATATCGGCCAGCATGCGCGTGATGCCCGTACGCACCAGATCGTGGTCATCGACCACCAGCACCCTAATCAAGCAGACACCTCGCACTGCGGCGGTAATTGGATCCCGCCACCTTAGCAAAAAATACAGCCGTAGACCTAACGGAAGACGTCATTTACCTGACGTCATTTTTTCATTTACCCGACAGTCGCCCGTACATCCCGCGCTCATAGCCGCCCGCTCTCGCCGGCGGCATCTGGGCACGCTCGGCCAGGCTGCCGAGCAACTGCCGGACGGCAGCCTGGTCGGCCTCTTGCAGCAGGCGAAAACTATTGAGCAACTGTTCTTCCTGGGTGTTCAGGCTGCTGTGTTCGACCGGCGTGTGCACGCCGCTCAATACATACAACGCGTCGACCCCGCGCGCCGCCACTGCCGCCAGGTAGTCGGCCTTGGGCGTGCGCTCGCCGCTTTCATACTTGCCCTGGGCGTTGGGCTCTACCCCGCCAATGTCGCCAAAGGCGCGCTGGGTCAGGCCCAGCCGTTCTCTTTCTTCCCTGATACGCGAACCGATTCCGTTCATTTGCTTGGCGTCCTTTATCCAGCATCCGGATGGATGAGCACACAGCCGTCAATGGCGTGCCTCGAACGAAGCCCGAACTATGCCGCGATCAGCCGCGCGGCACAAGTCAAAGCCCGCCCTACCTGTCCGGGGTTGTCTGGACAACCTGCAACTGTGCCCCACACTTGTTACTCAAGGCGCTAATAAGCCAACAACTTTGCTTAATAGCTAAAGTGCCATCACCGACGAAATCAACAGCCACTAATACAACAGCGCGGGGAGAATAAAGAAGTTCCATAGCGCATGCAAAAGCCCCGTCAAAAAAACCGTGAAAATCGTCAAAAGCCACAGATGCAACGGCTTTCTGGCGCCATTTTCTCGGCAAAATGCCGATATCGGATTTTTGACGCCGAACTAACCACAAACTTTAAATCATTGATTTGTAACGGTTTTTAAACTTTAACAGAGTGGATTTAAACTTTATCCAAGCAAGAGTTAGAGACTGCTTGCCGAAGTTAAAAAAACTCCCTTAGGATGTAATAAGACAACGAAAAACGCTTGCATCGCCTCCTTTTAGCGCGCTGCTTTTTCTTGCGCGTCTGCCGCGTCGACCATGCCGTTTAACTGAGTATCTCGGTCAGCTTTCGCTGCACCTTGGGAGAGGGAACTATGAATATCAGTATTTTTGGATTGGGTTATGTAGGCGCTGTCTGTGCCGGTTGTTTGTCTGCACGGGGCCATCAGGTGCTGGGCGTGGATATCTCGCCGGCCAAGATCGACATGATCAACCAGGGCAAGTCGCCCATTGTCGAGCCGGGCCTTGAGCAACTGCTGCTCGATGGCGTGCGCCATGGCCGCCTGCGCGGTACCACGGATGTCCAGGCTGCGGTACTGGCTACAGAGATGTCGCTGTTGTGCGTGGGTACCCCAAGCAAGAAAAACGGCGACCTGGACCTGGTCTACATGGAAGCGGTGTGCCGCGAAATCGGCACCGCCATGCGCGACAAGGCCAGCCGTCATACCGTCGTGGTGCGCAGCACCGTGCTGCCCGGCACGGCCAAGAACGTGGTGATTCCGATCCTCGAGAAGTACTCCGGCAAACGCGCCGGCATCGACTTCGGCGTGGCGGTCAACCCCGAGTTCCTGCGCGAAAGCACCGCGATCCAGGACTACGACTTTCCGGCCATGACCGTGATCGGCGAACTGGACGCGCAATCGGGCGACCTGCTGCAGTCGCTGTACCAGGGCCTGGACGCCCCGGTGATCCGCAAGTCGATCGAAGTCGCCGAGATGATCAAGTACACCTGCAACGTCTGGCACGCGACCAAGGTCAGTTTTGCCAACGAGATCGGCAACATCGCCAAGGCCTCCGGCGTCGATGGCCGCGAGGTGATGGATGTGGTCTGCCAGGACTACAAGCTCAACCTGTCGCGCTACTACCTGCGCCCCGGCTTCGCCTTCGGTGGCTCGTGCCTGCCCAAGGACGTGCGCGCCCTCACCTACCGCGCCGGCCAGCTGGACGTCGAGCACCCGCTGCTGGCCTCGATCATGGCCAGCAACCGCAACCAGGTGAAGAACGCCTTCGAGCTGATCACCCGCCAGGACAAGCGCCGCATCGGCCTGCTGGGCCTGAGTTTCAAGGCCGGCAGCGACGACCTGCGCGAAAGCCCGCTGGTGGAGCTGGCGGAAATGCTCATCGGCAAAGGCTACGAGCTCACCATCTACGACGCCAACGTCGAGTACGCGCGGGTGTTCGGTGCCAACCGCGAGTACATCGAATCGAAGATCCCCCACGTTTCGTCGCTGCTGTGCAACGACCTGCAGCAGGTGATCCGCGACGCCGAGGTGGTGGTGCTGGGCAACAACGATGACCGTTTTGCGCAGGCCCTGGATGCCAGCGATGGCAAGCAGATCATCGACCTGGTCGGCTTCATGGCCCACGGCAGCGATGCCCGGCGTGAAGGTATCTGCTGGTAAGGCCCCGTACTCCAGCACAGAGCACTCCAGCCAGAAAGTACTCCATCCAGAGAGTACCCGGCGATTGACCCAGGCGCCCCGCCTGACTGACTGCCCACCTGCCTCCTGCCCGGCCGGCCTTGTCCTGGCCAGGCGCGAACAGTGCGCATGTCATTCAGCCGGGTGCGGCCCGAACACAGGAGCAACGACTACATGGAACGACAGCAACAGCCGCCCTCGGGCCGGCCGGACTACCTGCAGGCAGGCGCGCGGTTTTGCGCCTGGGCCTGCCTGTTCGGCCTGATTGCGCTGGCGTCGGAGATGGTCGCGCCGCAGTACCTCGACCCTGCGCACCATAAGTTCATCTTCATCATCGGTGCACTGGGCATGTGGCGCTACGGCAACGCCATCGTCCATTACCTGCGCGGCATGTACTTTCTGCACTGGAAGTTCCCGCGCATGCGCAAGGCGGTCGAACGCATGGGCGATGCGGCGCTGCCGGCGCACATGTTCATGGTAGTGACCAGTTTTCGCATCCCCACCCACACCACCTTCAAGGTTTACCAGTCGGTGTTCCAGGAGGTGCAGCGGCTGAAGGTGCCGTGCACGGTGATTGCCTCGATCGTCGAAAAGGGCGACGAGCAGTTCATCAAAGAGATCATGCGCAACGAGGTCAAGGACCGCGATGACATCAAGCTGGTGATCGTCCGCGCCCGTGGCACCGGCAAGCGTGACGGCCTGGCCCATGCCTTTCGCGCCCTGTCACGGCAGATGCCGCTGGAAGACTCGGTGGTCGGCGTGGTCGATGGCGACACCATGATGCTGCCCGGCTGCGTCGAGCGTGCGGTCAAGCTGTTTGCCTACCTGCCCAACGTCGGCGGCCTGACCACCAACGAGTTCTGCGAAGTCGAAGGCAGCAGCCTGATGCGCCAGTGGCACTCGATGCGCTTCGTCCAGCGGCACATCAACATGTGCTCGATGGCCTTGTCGCACCGGGTGCTGACCCTGACCGGACGGCTGTCGTTCTTTCGCGCCAGCGTCATGACCGACCCGGACTTCATCCGCGACGTCGAGGCGGATTTTCTCCAGCACTGGCGCCTGGGGCGCTTTCAGTTTTTGACCGGGGACGACAAGTCGTCGTGGCTGAGCCTGATGCGCGCCGGCTGGGACACTTTCTACGTGCCCGACAGCAACACCCTGACCGTCGAGCATCCACCAGACAACAGCTTCTGGCGCGCCACCCGCCAGTTGATGTTCCGCTGGTACGGCAACTCGCTGCGCCAGAACTTTCGTGCCACCGCCCTGCTCGGCCGCGCTCGCCTGGGCCTGTTCACCCTGTATGTGCTGCTCGATCAGCGGGTGTCGATGTGGACCTGCCTGATGGGCCTGACCGCCTCGGTGGTCGCCGGCATCGTGTTCGGCATCCAGTACCTGCTGGTGTACCTGTTCTGGGTGCTGCTGTCGCGCAGCATCGTCACCGTGCTGTTTCTGTTCGCCGGCCACCCGGTCAGCCCGGTGTACCCGTTCGTTCTTTATTACAACCAGATCATCGGCTCGCTGATGAAAGTCTACGCCCTGTTCCACATGGACCAGCAGAGCTGGACCCGGCAAAAAACCACATTAAGCAACGGCGCCGTCAACTTCGATGCCGCCCTGAACCGCTGGTCCTCGAAGGCGATGCTGTTTTCATCCATCGCGATTTTCTTCGGGGTCATCTCGGTTCTTCTCGAACTCACGCAACGTTAAGGAAAGGCGCCTGCCATGAGTAGCTCAAGCACACCCGCAGTACCGGCCAACGTAGTCCACGAAGCCATCGACGAACGCCAGTACGTGCGCACCAAACTCAACGCCCGGGTCAAGCTCAGCGCGGCCGGCCAGGCGCCGTTCGACAGCACCCTGCAGGACATCTCCCTGGGCGGCATCGGCCTGGTCCACCCCGAGCCGCTGAAGATCGGCAGCCTGTACCACGCCTCGATCCAGCTGCGCCTGAACCAGGTCGACCTGAACATCGACAGCCAGATCAAGATCGTCTCCCAGCGCGGCCAGGAAGTCGGCGCCCAGTTCGTCGAGCTCGATTCGCAAAAGCGCGACATCCTGCGCTACATCATCAGCGCCTACCTGTCGGGCGAAATCGCCGACATCAATGGCCTGTTCAACGTGATGCAGCGGGAAAACTACATCAAGGAACGCAAGCACAAGTACGCCAGTGCGCGCAGCTCCAGCGAGCGCCTCAAGGCCACCCTCGGCACCCTGCTGTATGCCGCCGCCGGCCTCGCCGCGCTGGGCTTTGTCGCCTACAAGTGCTACCTGCTGTTCTTCCGTATCCCGGCAGTACAGGCCCAGGTCTCGGCCAATGCCCAGGTCATCAGCATGCCCGACAACGGCTATGTGAAGTTCCTCCTGGCGCCGGGGCAGACCGAGGTCAAAGCCGGCGCGCCGGTGGCGAGTATTTCCACCCAGCTGGCCACCAGTTTCACCAGCCCGGCCGACATGAAGGCGGTGGCCGACCTCTCGCCCGGCGACCTGCAGACCCTGCTCGGGCGCGCCACCATCGAAACCGTGATCAACAGCCCGTGCGACTGCGAGCTGTACTTCCCGAGCAAGCCCCTCGACGGCTTTGGCTACAAGCAGGCGCCACTGGTGCATCTGCTGCCCAGGGATGAAGGCCTGTTCGTCACCGCCAACGTGCCGTTCGACAAGCTCGCCGACATCGGCCGGGTGACCTCGGTGGACCTCAAGGTGTTCGGCCTGGATGAGACCTTCAGCGGCAAGGTTATCGACTCTCGCGTCGATGAAGCCAACAAGAACCTGGCCCTGACCATCGCCCCCGACAGCCCGCTGCCGCGCGCCGCGTACCAGAAGCCGGTGGCGGTGGACCTGTACCTGGGCCTGCCGTTCACGGCGTCGCGCTAAGCACCCCCAAGGAAGGAATAGGCAATGAATGCGAAGACGCCCTCCCGCCTGCTGCTGGCAGGCTTTGGCCTGGCCTGTGCCGGTAATGCCCTGGCCGGGCAAAGCCTGGAGCAGATCCGCTACGCGCTGTACAAGGATCCGAGCGCCAATGTCAGTGCCGACCTGCGCATCCTGGCCGAGCGCGGTGACCTGGCGTCCAAGCTGCTGCTCGGTGATGTGCTGGCCAACAGCGATGGCGCCAGCCGCGCAGACGTCATCGCCCTGTACAAGGAGGCGTTTGCCGACGGCCGCGGCCAAGTGCCGGCGCTGGCCTCGCTGGCGCGTCTGCTGGACCGCACCCCGAGCCTGCAAAAGGGCCAGCAGCAGTGGATGGCCCAGGCCCTGACGCGTTACCCGGCGACCCTCGACCCGCGCAATGCCAGCACCACCCTGGAGGTATTCCTGGTCTACCCGCAGCTGGTCTCCAGCGAACAGGCGGCGCAGTTGCTGGCGCTGTACCAACAGTCGTGCCTGCTCAACTGCCGTCCCGAGCTGTACCAGGCGGTGCTGGCCGAGCGCCAGGGCGACCGCGCCGGCGCCGAGCGCTGGTACCAGCAGGCAGTGCGCGTCGATGTGCGGGCGATCGACCGCTACTACCGCTTTCTCGGCGATGACCAGGACCGCACCTTCCCGGCCTTTGCCCGCAGCCTCGAAGCGCTGCGCCCGACCCTGGCGGTTGAAATCGTGCACCGCATCGGCTCGCTGCTCGACAGCATCAACAGCGTGCAGCGCGCCGAGCAGGAAGCCGACCGCTACCAGCGCCAGGCCAGTGCCATGGGCCCGGCGCGGGTGCAGCCGGACGCCGCGCAACTGGCCCTGGAGAAACAGCGCAGCGATGCCCTGGACCTCGCCCGCGGCGAAGCCCATCGCTGGCGTGACAACGCCGTCGAGCGCGGCTTCGTGCCGGCGATGGTGTCCAAGGCCAACTTTATGATTTCCAACCCCACCGAGCACAACGCCGAAGAGACCCAGGCGCTGATCGACCAGGTGCGGACCCGCGAAGCGACCCGGGCCAAGGCGCTGCAGGCCTCGTTCTACATGGTCAACAACTGGCTGACCCTGGACCCGGACAAGGCCCGCGCGCTGATCGACGAGCTGGTTGCCAGCCGCTACCCCGACGCCGAGCTGCTGCTGGCCGAGTACTACAGCAAGGGCGTGGCCGACCAGCCCGACCAGGACAAGGCCCTGCAGATCTTCCAGGCCCAGGCCCGGGCCGGCTCCACCGCCGCCTGGTACCGCATGGCCACCCTGCACGCTTACGGCCGTGCCATCTGCCATGACCCGGTCAAGGCCTACACCTATGCCCAGGTGGCCCTGGCGCTGGGCGAGAACGGTGCCCGCAGCCTGGTCACGCGCCTGGAAAAGACCCTGAAAAAGGATGACATCGCGCGCGCCCTGGCGGCACGCAACGATCTGTTGAAGGAGGCAACCCTGTGAAAGCCCACCACACCCTGTTCGGCGCCCTGCTGGCCCTGGCACCGCTGTACCCGGCGCACGCCCTGGAAGAAGTCACCGGCCCCGAGGCCGACAGCAGCGAGCCGGTGCGGGTCGCCGATGGCAGCGAGCCGGTGATCACCTCGGAGTTTTTCAACAAGCTCACCGTACAAACCGGCTACGGCCCGGAAAACTCCGAAGTCGGCCGCAGCCGCGAGATGTTCTACAGCTTGCGCTACGAGCCGTCGTTCGCCTGGTACTCGCCGGAAAAACGCTGGGCCAAGTGGATGGTCTATGGCCGCCTGTGGCTTAACTACGACTCCAGCGAGTCGGCCAGCGTGCAGAACGAAAACGCCAACAACCTCGACCGCGAACAGCCCGAAGGCTGGTACGCCGAACTGCGCGAGCTGTATGTGAAACGCAACCTGCTCGGCGACGACCCGCGTTTTTCGCTGTCGGCCGGGCGCCAGCGCTATTTCGACGATTACGGCATCTGGTGGGACGACAGCATCGAGTCGCTGCGTTTCAACTACAACGACACCTTCTCCCGTGGCTTTGTCGCCGTGGCGCAGAAGTTCTACAACTACAACAGCGACGTCAATCGCCTGGCCGACAGCGAGGAGCGCACCACCTACCTGATGGGCGAGTACGCCTACCGCTGGAGCGAGCACAACTGGGCCGGCGTGCGCCTGATGCACGAGAACGACCACAGCGGCCACGACGCCGAGGACCGCTACGACTTCAAGGGCATGCGCTACGGGCTGTTCTTCAAGGCTGACGATCTTGACCTGACGCCGCTGTTCAGCGACTACCACCTGGAACTCGCGGGCCTGGACGGCAAGGTCGACAACACCGATGTCAACGGCCTCACCAGCAGCGGCCACAACGCCAGCGGCTGGGCGGCCCTGGGCGAAATCGGCAAGCGCTTCCACGACCTGCCATGGACACCACGGGTGGCCCTGCGCGGCGGCCTGACCGACAAGCCGAGCAACGACAACGACGGCTTTCGCCTGAATGCCATCCAGTCCGACCGCATCACCCGCCAGGGCAGCTACAGCACGCGCCTGGCCAGCTCTTTCGTCAGCCTCGACCTGCGCAATCTGAGCTACTACGGCATCGCCCTGGAAACCAACCCGACACCGCGCAGCGCCCTGGATTTTCGCCTCACCGAACTGAAGCTGCGCGATGCCAACGGCACCCTGCCGATTCGCCTTGAAGGCGACCAGCGCAGCGAGCGCAACCGCGCCATTGCCCAGGGCAACCACGGCGGCGGCAAGGACGTCGGGCAGATGCTCGACCTCAACTACTACTGGAAGATGTTTCCGGTGGCCATCGACGGCAAGCACCTGGACGTCAACGCCCTGGTCAGCGCCAGCTACCTCAACGCCGGCAACGCCCTGGACAGTGGTGATGACTACCAGCTGACCTTCGGCGTCGTGGTCAGCTACTAAGGACGGAACCCGAGATGATCTTCGCCTCCAACGTCTTCCTGTTCCTCTACCTGCCGTTGTTCCTGGCCGTGTACTTCCTCGCCCGGGCGCCGTGGCGTTCGACGGTGATCGTCGCCGCCAGCTACATCTTCTATGCCTGGTGGCGGCCGGACTTTTTGCTGCTGTTCGTCGCCATCACCTACTGGAACTACTGGTTCGGCCTGCGCATCAAGGCGCGCCTGGATGCCGGCGACAAGCGCTGGGCGTTCCGCCTGCTATGGATCGGCATCATCGGCAACCTGTCGACCCTGGGCTACTTCAAGTACGCCAATTTCGGCGCCGAGGTGCTGGCCGCCCTGCTCGCGCCGCTGGGCATCAACACCTTCACCCTGGAGACGATTTTCCTGCCGCTGGGTATCTCCTTCTATGTGTTCCATGCCCTGAGCTACATCGTCGACATCTACCGCAAGGACGCCACGCCGACCAACAACTTCATCGACTTCGCCGCCTTCGTCGCGCTGTTCCCGCACCTGGTGGCCGGCCCGATCCTGCGCTACAGCCAGCTGGCACCGCAGCTGCGCCAGCGCACCCATTCGCTGGAGCTGTTCTCGCTGGGCGTGTGCCGGTTCATGCTCGGCTTCATCATGAAGGTGCTGATCGCCGACCAGCTGGCGCCGATCAACGTGCTGTTCATCAGCGAAGGCACCCTGCAATTGAGCGATGCCTGGTTCGGCCTGGTGGTCTCGACCCTGCAGCTGTACTTCGACTTCGCCGGCTACAGCCACATGGCCCTGGGCCTGGCCTTGATGATGGGTTTCCGTTTTCCGGAAAACTTCAACCAGCCGTATGTGTCGCAGAGCATCACCGAGTTCTGGGCGCGCTGGCACATGACCCTGGCGCACTTTCTGCGCGACTACGTGTACATGCCGCTGGTGCGCAAGCGCATCGCCGGGGCGCTGCCGGCGCTGGTCTACACCATGCTGCTGTCAGGGCTGTGGCACGGCGCCAGCTTCGCCTTCATCTGCTGGGGGCTGTTCTTTGGCTTGGGCATGGTCATCGAGCGCAAATTCAACCTGGCGACCAAGATCACCACGCCCTATCACCTGGGCCGCAACCTGCGCACCTTCGTGCTGATCATCCTGAGCATGCCGCTGTTCTTCACCAACGACCTGCGCCACAGCATCGACATCTACCAGGCGCTGTTCGGCCTCAACGGCCTCGGTTCGCTGGACCTGTACGTGCTTGGCGCCTCGAAGATGGCCATGTCGTTCGCCGCCATTGCCCTGTGCTGGCTGGTGCTGGCCGGCAGCAACAACGTGCGCTTCTACGCCGGCAACAAGGAGCAGTACTTCATGCGCCATGTCGGCGGCCTCAAGGCCCTGCTGCTGTGGGCCGGCTTTGCCCTGGCGCTGAGCAGCCTGGCGGCGCATTCGTTCTCGCCCTTTCTGTACTTTCAGTTCTAGGAGACCGCCATGTACCCGGTAATGAATTCGGCCAGCAAGGTCAACGGCATTGCCTTCG
This sequence comes from Pseudomonas sp. B21-009, assembly GCF_024749345.1. Classification (NCBI taxonomy): domain Bacteria; kingdom Pseudomonadati; phylum Pseudomonadota; class Gammaproteobacteria; order Pseudomonadales; family Pseudomonadaceae; genus Pseudomonas; species Pseudomonas sp. B21-009. Next base: position 3,411,025 of record NZ_CP087199.1, read on the forward strand.
GCGTCCTGCTGGCGGGCATGTTCGTCTACTCGCTGCCCCCGGTGTTCAGTTTTGCCCGCAACCAGACCGACGCCTGGAACCTGTTCGTCGACGGCAAGCTGCTGCGCAAATTCGAGCAGGTCTACGACAAGCGCTTCTTCCTCCGTGAGCCGTCGGTCGAGCTGTGGGCCAACGCCCAGTACCGGCTGTTCGACGAAGGCACCAAGGGCGTGGTGCTGGGCAAGGACGGCTGGCTCTACACCAACCAGGAATACCGCGTGCCGAACAACCTTGAGGCCAACCTCGACGGCCAGCTCAAGCAGATCGCCGAGGTCGAGCAGCAGCTCAAGGCCCACAACAAGCGCCTGATCGTGCTGCCGCTGCCGATGAAAGTCGACGTGTATTCCGCGCACACCGAGCGCGCCGTCGACCCACGGGCGATCAGCCTCTACGACCGTTTCGTCGAGCGCCTGCAGGCGCAGGAGATTGCCGTCACGCCGTTGCGCTCGGCATTTCTGGCCAACCTTGCCGGCCCCGAGCTGTTCCTCAAGTCCGACACCCACTGGAGCCCGCAAGGCGCGCGCCTGAGTGCCTACGAGCTGGCCCGCCAGCACCCGGAACTGCTCGGTGACCAGCGTTACCTGTCGCACAAAGTCGCCGACAAGACGGTCAAGGGCGACCTGATGAACTACATCCAGTTCAACCACGCGCAACTGGCGCCGCAGTTCGGCCCCAACCAGATCGCCCTGTACGAAACCCTCAAGGCCGAACAGAGCGCCAGCGACCTGTTCGCCAGCGAAACCCAGAGCCTGATGCTGGTGGGTACCAGCTACAGCAAGATCGATGACTGGAACTTCGTCGGCTTTCTCAAGGAGGCACTCAACCGCGACCTGCTGAGCGTGTCGGTGGAAGCCCGCGGGCCGTTCGAGGCCATGAGCCAGTTCCTTGCCAGCGACCAACTGAGCAACCCCGAGATCGACACCGTGGTCTGGGAATTCCCCCTGCGCACCCTGCTCGCCCACCGCCTCGGCTCGCTGAGCCGCCCCGGCCAGACCCAACATTTCTAAGGAGAGACTGATGAACACTGCACTGCAACGCCTGCTCGCCACTTCCGCCCTGCTGCTGGGCAGCGCCGCCGTTCATGCCGCCGAAGGCAACGCCGACCTCTATGACGCCGTAGCCCCGGCCGACTCGGCCTTCGTGCGCGTGCTCAACCTGTCCGGCAGCAACATCGATGTGACCATGAGCGGCAAGATCACCGCGCAACGGGTCGCCGCCGGCCAGCTCAGCGGCTACCGCTTCACCCCGGCCGGCGCGCACAAGATCGCCGTCGGCGGCACCGCCATCGAGCCGCAGCTCAAGGCCAACGCCGCCAGCACCGTAGTCTTTGATGGCAGCAAGCTGACCCTGATCGCCGACAAGTACGTCAACGAGCCGAAGAAGGCCCAGGTCGCCTTCTACAACCTGACCCCGGCCCAGGCAGCGCTGAAAACCGTCGATGGCAAGCACGTGATCGTCGACCCGCTGGGCAAGGACCAGACCGGCAGCCGCATGGTCAACGAGATCAAGATCGGCTTTGCCGCCTACGTCGATGAGCAGAACGTTGCCCAGTTCGACGAACTGTTCCTGAAAAAGGGCCGCTCCTACAGCTATGTGCTGCTGCCCAAGGGCGCCGGCTACCAGAGCATGAGCCTGGCCAACAGCATCGACCCGAGCGAGTGATCATGAAGCGCATTCTTCCCCTTGGCCTGGCGGCGCTGCTGGGCCCTCTGCTGAGCGCCCCGAGCGTGGCCGCAGAGCCCGCCAAGGCCGGTTGCACGAGCCTTGAGTGCATGGTCTGCCCGGGCCTGAGCAACCCGCAGAATTACGCCGAAGGGCGCATGAAGCTGATGCGCGAAATCGTCCCGGCCAAGGACCGCTGGCTGTTCCGCTCGGCGGTCGACCTGACCAACGACTTCGGCATCCCGGCGCCCATGCGCCCGGAGTTTGCGCGCTTGATGGCCGCTTTTCGCCAACAGGGCATCCATGTGGCCATGGCGGTGCAACCGACCCGTGGCCTGATGCACCGCGACAAGCTTTACGCCGACAAGCTGCATGGTTTCGACTTTGCCCGCGCCAGCGGTAACCTGGAAAATTACCTGCAGCAATTGCGCGCCGGTGGCGCGGTGGTGCCGCCGTTGATGCAACTGGTGCACACCCCGCCCAAGGGCGAGTTCTTCTTTCGCCGTGACCACCACTGGACCCCGGCCGGTGCCCAAGCTACGGCGCGGCTGGTTGCCGAAGAAATCCGTCGCCAGCCGTTCTACACCGACCTGAGCAAAAAAAGCTACCGCACCGAACCCGGGGTCATGGTGCCCAAGGACGGCACCCTGAACCTGGCGCTGAGCTATATCTGCGGCAACAACTACGGTTTCCAGTACGTGCGCGGCTACCAGACCATCCCCGAGGCCGCTGGTGCCGATGCGCTGTTCGACGACGCGCCGGACCCAGAGGTGATCCTGGTTGGCGACAGTAACGCCGCCGCCCGTGAAGACGAGAGCAAGCAGTTCAACTTCGACGGCTACCTCAAGCAGTACCTTGAGGTCGACATCCTCAACTACGCCCTGCCCGGCGTCGGCCAGGACGGCTCGCTGCTCGAATACCTGCTGTCAGAGAACTACAAGCCCAAGGCACCGCCGAAGCTGATCATCTGGGAACTGCCGGCCAACTACCAGCTGGAATCCGAGCAGATGTACCGCCAGCTGATCCCGGCGATCAAAGGCGGTTGCCCGGTGTCGACCGAAGTCCTGGCCAACCGGGTAGAGCGCCCGCCGCTGCGGGTCAACGAGCGCATCGAACTGCTCAGCAACGCAGGCGAAAACCGCAAGCACCTCGGCAACGGCCAGGGCTTTCTCGATATCCGCATCAGCGACAAGAACGTCAAGGATTTCTACGTGATCGTCTATTACGACAACGGCGCCCGCGACAAGGTCTGGTTTCGCCGCGAGGCGGTGGTTAGCGGCGGCCAGTACTACCTTGAGCTGAGCCGGGCCAAGGAATTTGCCGGGGCCAACCTGCTGTCGGTGTTCATGGAGCCGACCCAGCCCGGCACCGCCGCCACCCAAGTGGAAACCCGCGTATGCCTGTAAAGACCTGGACCGCGCTGGGCCTGGGCCTGTGCGCCAGCCTGCAGTTGGCCGACAGCCTGGCGGCCAGCTCGATCTGGCCACCGCGGGCCACCGCGCAATCGGCGATGATCGCCGACTACCGCACCTTGAGCTGCAGCAAACAAGCACCGCCGCCCTACACCGGCAGCCTGCAGCTACAAAGCAAGTACGACCAGCGCGACGCCAGCAAGTCGACCCTGCGCAGCAGCCCGGACGCCAACAGCGAACAGATCGGCAAGCAGGTCAAACAGTTCATCGGCGGCCTGATCTACGCCAGCAAGCGCTTCCAGCGGGCGAAGAATCCGCAGGAAGCGAACATGGCCCTGGCTTGCCAGGACCAGTGGCTGGAACGCTGGGCCGAGGCCGGTGCGCTGCTCAACCCCGACGCCAGCAGCACCGGCATGGCCGCGCGCAAATGGGCGGTGGCGGCCATGGCCTCGACCGTGCTGATGACCCAGGCCGCCAGCGACGCCAAGCTGCAACTGTCGCCGACGCAGAAGGCCTGGTTCAACCAGTTGGGCGAGCGCATCATCGCCGAGTACCAGCCGCGCCGCACCCCGGGCTTTACCTGGTTCAACAACCACGACTACTGGGCGGCCTGGGCGGTGGCGGCGACCGGCATGCTGGTGCAGCGCGACGACTTCATCCAGTGGGCCGACGGCAACCTGCGCCGCGGCCTGCAGCAGGCGGTGAAGTCCGCTGACGGCAGCTACGCCTACCTGCCGCTGGAAGTGGCGCGCAGCAAACTGGCCGCCACCTACAGCCAGTATGCCCTGGTGCCGCTGGTGTTGCTGGCCGAGTCGGCGCGGGCCAACGACCTGCCGTGGAGCAGCGACGATCAGCAGACCCTGGAGCTGCTGGCCAACTTCGCCGCCCGCAGCATCCTCGATCCCGACGGCCTGCCCGAGCTCAAGGGCAAATCGCAGAGCGACGTCGCCCCGTACAAACTGGCCTGGCTGATCCCCTTCCTGCAGCGCGCCCCGGGTAACCGCCTGGCCCGCCAGCTGTATGACAGCGAGGATGGCGAGGTCGACAACTACAGCCAGATCGGCGGCCCGCTCAAGCCGTTCTATCCCACACTGCCGTAACCCAAGGACGAACCGTCATGGCCATGCTTGCCCGCCCGCTTACCCTTTCCTGCCTGGCGCTGTTGTTCAGCGCCGTGGCCCAGGCTGCCAGCCAGAGCTTGCCGCTGCAGCAAACACTGAGCGCGGTAGACAGCGCCGAACACCAGCGCGACCTGCAGCAGTTGCGGCAACAGGTCAGCCAGGCCGTGCAACTGCAGGTCAGCGAACGCCCGCGCCCGGCCGGCCGCGCCAGTATCAGCCTGCAACCGATGTTCTCCTCCCAGGTCGGCAGCTGGCCGTTCGAGCCGTTCGTCAATAACGGCCTGTTCCGCGCCATCGCCGGCTACCAGGCGCATCACCCGCAAGCGGTAATGGTGCGCGGCGGCAGCATCAGCCTGGCGCAACTGCACGATGCCCTCAACGACCCCAAGATCATCAAGCGCTACAAGGACGGCTACCTGCTCAGCTACCCGCTGGTGATCGCCAGCGACGGCGGCCTGTTGCTCGAAGGCACCAGCCTGTACCTGTACAGCTACTCCGGCACGGCGCTGATCAACCAGGGCTGGCTGGGCCTGAACCAGTCGCGCCTGGAGAGCGTCGCCGGCGACAAGCCCGGCAGCACCGAGCGCGCCTGGCGGCCGTTCGTGGTGGCCTGGGCCGGTAGCCACACCCAGGTGATCGGCTCGACCCTCAACCGCCTGGGCTACAACGCCAACCTCTCGCGCGGCCTGAGCACCGCCCTGAGCAGCCAGCAGGCAGCCTCTACCCGCCCGGCCACGCTGATCATCCGCGACAGCCAGTTCAATGAACTGTCCAGCGCGGTAGAGCTGCAACACAGCCAGGCGCAGATCGACAACAGCCAGTTCGGCCAGTCCCAGCAGTACGCCATCGACGTGCGCGACAGCCAGGTCGTGGTACGCAATAACCAGCTACGCGGCATCGACAACAACAGCGGCATCCGCCTGCGCGGCCAGACCCGCGCACGTATCGAGCACAACCTGATCCTTGGCGCGCACAAGGCGGCCATCGAAGTCAGCGAGCAACAGGGTGCCCTGCTACTGAGCGGCAACTTGATTGGCGATAGCCGGGGCAACGGCATCCAGCTGCGCAACCTGACGCCGAGCGCAGCCGCACCGCTGCTGATCAGCGACAACCTGATCGGCAACAGCCAGGGCAGCGCCGTGGATGCCAGCGAGGTCGGCGCCGTCAGCCTGATCGGCAACCGCATCGGCAACAGCCCGGAATACGCCGTCAGCCTGCGCAATGCCACGCCGCTGGCCGGCCCCCTGACCTTGAGCGGCAACACCCTGGGCAAGGTCGGCAAGGCGGTGGTGCGGGTCGAGGGTGTGCAGCGGGTGGTGCTGGGGCCGAATACCTTCGAGGGCAAGCCGATTTTGCAGAACCTGCTGATTGGCGACCTGTTGCCGGTGCAGGGCCTGCTGCTTGAGGCGACCCAACGCCAGGGCTGCGTAGTACGGGTCGAGCTAAGTGATCGCCCGCTGCATGCGCAAAAAGCACTCGTCTTCGCCGACGCAGACAAAGCCCTCGCGCAGGTACAGCAAGCGTGCCGGGTTGCTCCTGAACACCATCAGGCGCAGCAGCGGCAAGTGCCGTTGGCCGGTCCAGTCGGCCAGTTGCGTTAATACCCAACTGCCGATGCCGCGGCCGCGAAAACCTTCGAGCAGGTGCAGTTCACGGATGAACAGGGCCTGGCGGTCCTGGCTGAGGCTGAAGTAACCCAGCGGCTGTTCGGCGTCGCTGATCAGCCATTGCTCGCGCCACCCCCAGGCCTGGTCGAAGGCTTCTTCCTGCCAGAGCAGGTCGAACTCGCAGTAATAGGGCAGCATGGCCCGCCGGGTGAGGTCGCGGGCGAAGGTGCGGTGCTGGTCGCTGGCGGGGGTCAGTTGCACAGTCATAGTGGTTCTCTTCGCGGGTCAAGGTTTGAACTCGTCGGCATAACACACCGGCGAACTCCCCGGCCCTTGGCGCTCCAGCTCATCCTCAAGCCATTGCGCGAGCACCGTGGCATTGTTGTGCCCGGTGTCCCTGCCGGCATACAGCAAGGTCAGATCGCCCTGCCCGGCCATGCCCAGCAGTTTCCACCAGTGCGCCGGCTGCGCCGTCAGTTCCTGGCGATAACGCTGGGCAAAGCCGGCAAAGTCCACTTCACCCTGATGAAACGCCTGGCGCAACGCCGTTGACGGCGCCACCTGCGGCAGCCACAGGGCCTGCAGCTGGTCCTTGCGCGTGTTGCGCGGCCACAGGCGGTCGACCAGCACCCGCTGGCCATCGGCAGCGTCCTGCGGGTCATAAACGCGTTTGCAGCGGATCATCGTTACCCTCCATCGGCAGGTCCCTTGATCCTAGGACTTTCCTTGACCGAGGTCACGGTGCTGTCACCGATTGTTTTTATCATGGCCGGGCAAGGCTAGACCCTTTCTGGTAACCCGGACCCGTCATCATGACCACCCCGACCCTGGCTGGCAGCCCATCGCTGGCCAACCACGATCCACGCCCACGTCTGGATCACAAACCCGGCCGTACCACCCTGACCCTGTTTTTCGGCCTGCTGGTGGCCGGCCTTGTATATACCGCCTGGAGCGTGTTGCGCGACATCGACGCCACCGGCACCGTCGTCACCACCTGGACCCCCTTCCTGCTGCTCGGCCTGGCGTTGCTGATTGCCCTGGGCTTCGAGTTCGTCAACGGTTTTCACGACACCGCCAACGCCGTCGCCACGGTGATCTACACCCATTCGTTGCCGCCGTCGGTGGCCGTGGTGTGGTCCGGCTGTTTCAACTTTCTTGGCGTGCTGCTGTCCAGCGGCGCGGTGGCCTTCGGCATCATCGCCTTGCTGCCGGTGGAGCTGATTTTGCAGGTTGGCTCCTCGGCCGGCTTCTCGATGGTGTTCGCCCTGCTGCTGTCGGCGATCATCTGGAACCTGGGCACCTGGTGGCTGGGCCTGCCGGCTTCGTCCTCGCATACCTTGATCGGCTCGATCATCGGCGTTGGTATCGCCAACGCACTGATGCACGGGCGCGACGGCACCAGCGGCGTGGACTGGGCCCAGGCCAGCAAGGTCGGCTATTCGCTGCTGCTCTCGCCGCTGGTGGGCTTTACCTGCGCGGCGCTATTGCTGCTGGCCCTGCGCATGCTGGTCAAGCGCCGCGAGCTGTACCAGGCGCCGGTCGGCAACACGCCGCCGCCCTGGTGGATTCGCGGGCTGTTGATCCTCACCTGCACCGGGGTGTCGTTCGCCCATGGCTCCAACGACGGGCAAAAAGGCATGGGCCTGATCATGCTGATCCTGGTCGGCACCCTGCCCATGGCCTATGCCCTGAACCGGACCATGCCGGCCGACCAGTCGCTGCAGTTCGCCGCCGTCGCCGAGGTCACCCAGCAGGCTTTGCAGCGCAGTGCCCCGCAAGCAGCGCCGGCGGACTCACGACAGACCCTCAGCGCCTTCATCCGCCAGCCACAGGCCAGCGACGAACTGCTGCCGGCCCTGGCGGCGCTGGCCGGGATGATCGGCAGCGAAGTCAAAGGCTACGGTTCGCTCAACCGGGTGCCCGCTGAGGCCATGGCCAACGTGCGCAACGACATGTACCTGACCTCCGAGGCCATCCGCCTGATCGACAAGCACCAGCTGGCGCGGTTCGATGCCGATACCCGGGCCAAGGTGCAGCTGTTCAAGCAACAGATCGACAGCGCCACCCGCTACATTCCGTTGTGGGTGAAGATCGCCGTGGCCATCGCCCTGGGGCTGGGGACCATGGTCGGCTGGCGGCGCATCGTGGTGACCGTCGGCGAGAAGATCGGCAAGACCCACCTGACCTACGCCCAGGGCGCCTCGGCGGAGCTGGTGGCGATGTGCACCATTGGCGCGGCGGACATGTACGGGCTGCCGGTATCGACCACCCACGTGCTGTCGTCCGGGGTGGCCGGGAGCATGGTTGCCAATGGCTCGGGCTTGCAGATGCGCACCCTGTTCAACCTGCTGATGGCCTGGGTGCTGACCTTGCCGGCGGCGATTGTGCTGGCCGGGGGGTTGTACTGGGTGTTTCGGCAGGTGTTTTAGTCATCGCGGGGCAAGCCCGCTCCCACAGGTATGTGCGAGCGGGCTTGCCCCGCGATTGAGCGCTAAGCAGGGATCTTCAGCCCCCGCTCCACCGCCGGCCGCGCGACAAACGCCGCGAGCACGCGCTTGACGTTGGCAAAGTCGTCAAAGCCGACCAGCTCGCCCGCCTCATAAAAACCGATCAGGTTGCGCACCCAGGGCACAATGGCGATGTCGGCAATACTGTACTCGTCCATCACCCAGTCGCGCCCTTCAAGACGCTTGTCGAGCACCCCGAGCAAACGCCGCGACTCGGCCACATAGCGGTCACGCGGGCGCTTGTCTTCATAGTCCTTGCCGGCGAACTTGTTGAAGAACCCTAGCTGGCCGAACATCGGCCCGATGCCGCCCATCTGGAACATCAGCCACTGCAGGGTCTGGTAGCGCTTGGCCGGGTCGGCCGGCAGCAGCTTGCCGGTTTTTTCCGCCAGGTAGATAAGGATCGCCCCGGACTCGAACAGCGCAAGCGGCTGGCCGCCCGGGCCGTTGGGGTCGAGGATCGCCGGGATCTTGTTGTTGGCGCTCAGGGAGATGAATTCGGGGGTGAGCTGGTCATTGCTCTCGAAGCTGACCTTGTGCACCTCGTAGGCCAGGCCGATCTCCTCGAGCATGATCGACACCTTGACGCCGTTGGGTGTGGGCAGCGAATACAGCTGCAGCAGCTCGGGCTGTTTGGGCGGCCATTTGCGGGTGATCGGGAATGCGCTGAGATCAGTCATGAACACAACCTTGAGCAATAAGAGGTGAACGACACTTTAACCAGTTTTATCCACGCCGCGCGACCATCACCCAGTCGCGATGGCGCTCCGTCCCGCATTCGAACACGGCCTCGCCGACCTTGTTAAAGCCATTGCGCTGGTAGAAGCGGATCGCCCGGGCGTTTTGTTCGTTGACGGTCAGGCGAATGGCGCCGCTCACCTGCGCCAGGGTGTCGTCGAGCAGCCGCTGGGCGCCGCCGTGGCCATGGTGCTCGGGTAGCACGTAGCAGCGGCTGAGCTCCGGCAAGCCGTCCGCTTCAGCAATTCCCAATACCTCGGGTGTGCTGTCTACCAGGCTGTAGCCCACCACCGCGCCCAGGTGCTCGAGCACGCGCAGGCGCTTGCGTCGGTTGAGCAGGTGCAGGACGAAGTGTTCGGGCTGCAACTGCGTGTCGATGTACGCCTGCAATGCCGGGGCGGCAGCGTCTGGCGGGCTGGCCAGGGCAAAGGTCTGGCCAGCGATGATGCTCAGCGCCTCGGCATCACTGGGCCGGGCAACGCGGGTAGTGAATGGCATGCAGCAACATCCTGTCGAACGGGCGATCCGGCATGGTAGCCCGAACCTTCAGAAGGCAAAACAGGAACAACCAAAAGCGCCCCAAAAGCCCTGGAAATCACTGACCGGCACCGACGATTGGCGCGCGTGCTGGTGCTGGTGGGCATGCACCGCACAGGCCCCGACGCATTGATGCACCTGGGCGCTCAGCGGCGCACCCTGGCGCCAATGCCCAGGCACCTTGGCCACCGGCGACCAGTCGGGCAACACCGGCAACGCCGGCGGGTCAAGCCGGGCGAACTCGGCTGCGCCGTATACCACCTTGCCGTCGACCAGGGTCAGCACCGATTCCAGGTGTTTGATCGCTTCGGCGTCGATGCTGAAGTAGTCGGCGCTCAAGGCTGTCAGGTCTGCCAACTGGCCAACCTTGATCTGGCCCTTCTTGCCCTGCTCGCTGGAAAACCAGGCGCTGCCATGGGTGAACAGCGACAACGCGGTGTCGCGGTCCAGGCCCTGCGGGTACAGCGCCAGGCCGCCGACGGTACGGCCGCTGACCAGCCAGTACAGCGAAGTCCAGGGGTTGTAGCTGGACACCCGGGTGGCGTCGGTACCGGCCCCCACCGGGATGCCCTCGGCGAGCATGCGCTGGATCGGCGGTGTGTGCTGGGCGGCCTTGGCACCGTAGCGCTCGACAAAGTACTCACCCTGGAAGGCCATGCGGTCCTGGATGGCGATGCCGCCGCCCAGCGCCCGCACCCGCTCGATGTTCTTCGGGCTGATGGTTTCGGCATGATCGAAGAACCACGGTAAACCGTTGAAGGGAATGTCGCGATTGACCTTCTCGAACACCTCGAGCATGCGCGAGATCGATTCGTCGTAGGTGGCGTGCAGGCGAAACGGCCAGCGCTGTTCGACCAGATGGCGTACCACCGGCTCCAGGTCGCCCTCCAGGCTGGCGGGCAGGTCCGGGCGTGGTTCGAGGAAGTCCTCGAAGTCGGCAGCGGAAAACACCAGCATCTCGCCGGCGCCGTTATGGCGCAAAAAGTCGTCGCCCTGGCCGTACTTGACGCTGCGGGTCCAGTGTTTGAAGTCGGCCAGCTCTTGCTTGGGCTTCTGGGTAAACAGGTTGTAGGCGATACGCACGGTCAACTGCCTGGCCTTGGCCAGTTGCTCGATCACCGCATAATCGTCGGGGTAGTTCTGATAGCCGCCACCGGCATCGATGGCGCTGGTCAGGCCCAGGCGGTTGAGTTCGCGCATGAACTGGCGTGTCGAGTTGACCTGGTACTCCAGTGGCAGCTTCGGTCCCTTGGCCAGGGTCGAGTAAAGGATCATCGCGTTGGGCCGGGCGATCAGCATGCCGGTAGGGTTGCCGTTGGCGTCGCGCTGAATCTCGCCACCCGGCGGGTTGGGCGTATTGCGGTCATAGCCGACCACGCGCAGGGCGGCGCGGTTGAGCAAGGCACGGTCGTACAGGTGCAAGACGAACACCGGGGTGTCGGGCGCGGCCTGGTTCAGCTCATCAAGGGTCGGCAAACGGCGCTCGGCGAACTGGAACTCGTTCCAGCCACCGACCACCCTGACCCACTGCGGCGCCGGCGTGCGCAGAGCCTGGTCCTTGAGCAGGCGCAAGGCGTCGGCCAGCGACGGCACGCCTTCCCAGCGCAGTTCCAGGTTGTAGTTCAGGCCGCCGCGGATCAAGTGCAGGTGCGAATCATTGAGCCCGGGGATCACTGTGCGTTGCCTGAGGTCGATGATCTGGGTCGCCGGCCCGCGCAGGGCCATGACCTGGGCGTCATCGCCGACCGCCACGAAGCGCCCGTCGCGGATGGCCACGGCGCTGGCTTGTGGCCGCTCGCGGTCCACCGTGTGCAGCCGGCCGTTGTGCAGGATCAGCTCGGCCGGCACGGCCGTTTCGGTCCCGCGCAGGAGGGCTCCGGCGGCCAGTGGCGCCGTCGAGTACATGGCCCCGGCGGCACCGAGCACGGAACTGGCGGCGATAAAGCGGCGGCGGCTGTTGCTGGGCTCGGTCATAAGGCCTCTCTCAGGCAGGATGTACTCACCAGACAGAAACCATAGACCACTGCCGGTCAGACCTCTACCTGCAGCCTGACTGCCGGATCGCCGAGGATCACATAGTTGCGTGCATCGTTGCTGGCAATCCACAGCGCGCCAAGCGCGAGGTCATCTCGCTTGGCGATCGGGTCTTTGAGCACATCCAGTTCACCATTCAACGCTACCGACACTTCGGCGTGACGCATGGCGAAATGATCCATTGCCAGCCCCACGCGCTTGCCCTTCATCAACGCCTGTACGGTACCTTTGAAGGTGGCCAGGTCATCGCCGCAACCGGGCCAGTCAAACGAGTAGGACCAAGCCCGCTCGACATGTCCGATCACCGCCAGCGCAGCGCCGGCCGGCAAGCTCAGCGCACGCATCGGCAAAGCGGCCAGAAATGGCCGCGATGCAAGCTGGCGCAAGGCCTCGTTGCTGTGCTTGAAGTTATCCTGCAGTGGCGTGCCGGCACCATAACAACAGAAATGCATCATCACGCTGCCGGCCAGGCACAGATGGTCGTCCAGATCATCGGCACTCAAGTAGTAGTCAGCGGGGATCGCCCCCCGGTGCTGCTGCGGCCCTGGCCAGTCCTGGCACAGCAACGCGCCCTGATGGCGCAGTTGTCGCGGATCGCCGCAAGGAAAGCCCATGCCATGGCTGGCGGTGAACAGCAGAGACGGCGGCTGCCCCGACAGTTGCCCAAGCAGCCTGGCCTTGGTGGCCTGGTCTGCCACGCACTGCTCGACCTGCCAATGTTCGAGCGAAAGCGTTGCGAGTTGTTGTGCCAGGGGTTCGACCAGCAGCGCGCAACTCAGCCGAGTGGCCGCATCCGCCTCGTTGCAGGGGCCGAAGAACAATGCCCGGCGTGTCGATGCGACCTCGGCGGCCTGCGCCGCGACAACCGACCGGGCGTAGTTGTGGTAGCCCTGCAGATGGTCAAAATGGATTCGGCCGACTGCATAGCTGACGGCCAGTTCATACTGGAAGCGAAAAGGAATGTCCTGCGGGTCAGCAACGATCATCAGGTAGTAGGGCACCTTCTGCGGAGCGACAACACCCGGTGACTTGCCGCGGGGCTGGCGAGCCAGCCATGCACGTGCGGTATCGCCTGGCCAGTAACCCGCTTCGCCGCTGAACTCGCGGTACAACGCCCCGGCCTCCTGGGCTCGCAACGCCAGCAGCGGAGCCAGGGCCTGGCGTACCTCGGCGCGCGCCGAGCGGGCAAAGATTACCGCCCAACCGGTTTGCGCCAATGCCTGGCCATCCATGTCCAATGGCAGACCGAAGCACGCCTGCCTTTTCAGGTCACGCGCCTTCAGGGATTCAAGGTCACTGGCAGGGTCGTTCAATTGCATCAGGCGCTGCCCCAGACACTCAGGCGTTAACGGTGCAGTCAGGTAATTGCCGTCGGCACCGTTGATACCGTTGAAGACAACCGTCTGGTTGTTCATTGCGCCTGCGCCTGGGTAGGCACCTCGACGACTGCCGTGGGCCTGCGCGCCAGACGTTGCGCCGCGGCGCGCATTACCTGCGGTTGCAGTTGCCATTGCCAGAGCGCGTTGCTCGATACCAGCAGTTCGTCCGCCACGGCGGCCATTGCGCTGATCGGCGTCCCCCGGGGGCTGCCCACTGGCGAGCACTGGTCTTCACTGACCGGCGTCGCGCACAGCACCATCTGCCCTTCGCGATCACCGCTGACCAGCAGGGTGGAGTCGAACTGGGCAAGGTAGGCAATACTCGACACCGCCCGGTTGTGCCACTGGCTGGAACCCAGGAACTGCAGGTCGGCCACCCGCCACTCGATAACCGATGCATCATCACCACCGGAAGCGAGGCGCTCGCCATTGCTGCTGAAGGCCAGAGCAGTGATCAATGCCTGGGCTCCCGCACTGACCTGATTAACCTGGCTCAGCGCGCCGCCGTCGGTAGACCATAGTTCGATGACGCCCCAATCCCCCGCAATGGCCAATTGCTTGCCAGACGGACTGAAGGCCAGCGCCTTGATCCGTTGCTGCTCGGCCAGCGCGTGCTGGCCCACCAGTGACCAGCCGCCATTGGTGTCTTGCGCCCAGAGTTTGAGTTGATTACCGAAGGCACTGGCGAGCAATTGCCCGCCGGGCTGAAATGCCACGGACTCATCGCGCTCACTTCGGCATTGCTGCTCCTGCCGGCCGGCCCTGCTTTCCAGCCTGCGTTGCGGTGTATCGCCCGTCACATCCCAGACTTGCAAGTAGCCATCGCAGGTCAGGTCTGCCAGGGTATGCCCGTCGCCCGACAATGCCAGGGTCGTCAGCCGCCGTTCAGGGCCCGGGAAGTCCAGGGACTGCGGTTGTGCGTTGGCCTCGCGCCGGTACCAACGCCTGACGCTCAGCGTATTGGCCGACAGGCCGACCACCACCTGCTGATCATGCGAAGCGCTCATTGCCCGCCAGGGGCCTTCACTGCCAGTCATGCGGCTGGTCAAAGGCGTCATGCGGTTGAGATCGAGCATGCGGATCTGGGTACCGCCACCCACTGCGACAATGCCTTCCTGTTGCGGGTGCAGGGCAATACTGTAGAGCTTCTCGCCCCAGCCATCGACGCGCACGACCTGGATGGCGGATGCCAACTGTTGGGTATCCAGCGGTTTGGCTGCTTGCTCAGGGAGCGTCCACTCAAGCAACAGTTTGTCGCCGCCAACGCTATAGAGCTTGTCCCCCTTGCGGGAAAAAGCCATGGCTGTGACGCGGCCGTGATGCATGAAACTGGGCACTACCACTCCACTGTCGCCCGGCTTTTGCGCCCACAGATCCCAGAACAGCAGGCTGCCGTCGGCGGTGCCTGCTGCCAGCCAGCGCCCGGAGGGGTCGACCGTTGCGGCAAAGACACCGACTTTCTTGCGAATGACGTCCAGGGTGTGCAGGGTAACGACAGGTGCCGTGGCCGTTGCGGGCAGTTTCCACAGTGCCAGATTGCCCTCGGTATCGGCAGAGACCAGGTAGCCGGCATACTTTCCGGCCGGTACGAAGGTAACCCTGGAAATGTTGGTGGTGTGGTAGCCACTCAAGGTTGCAACCACGGCCGGCTTGGCCAGGTCGGCCAGCGACCAGACCGACAACGACGGTTGCCTGCGGCGATTGCCCGGGGTTACCAGCCACTGGCCGCTGGCATCGAATTGCGCACTCATCAGCACGCCACGGTCGACACTCACATCCCGAGCATTAAACCGCGCCAGCTCCACCGGGGCCGCGCCACCTTCCTGCCAGAGGACCATTGCACCGATGCGGTTGGCGCTGACCAACAGCTTGCGCAGCGGGTTGTAGGCCAGCGACTGGATGCTCTGCCCTGCATCGTTGTCCAGGCTCTGGCCGGGCGCCTCGTCCCCGGCCAGCGGCCAGGCGAAGGTCTGCCCGTTCCAGTCGCCGGAGTACAACTGCCCGCCATCGGCGGAAAACTGCAAGCCCTTGACCACATGGCCCTGGCCGACCACCCGGGTCAGCGGCGGACTCGACCCCAACGCTTTGAGCAAGCTTCGAAAATACATCGCCTGCATCGACACACTCGTGCCGGGCTCCAGCAGCGACAAGCTGCTCAACGACCGGCCACTGTCAGTCTGCACGTTGGCTTCCATCATTCGTGCCTGCAGCAGCCGTTCCTGGGCCTGGTACTTGGCCTGCAAGGCTTCAGTACGTTGCTGGTCCGCAGCGATTTTTGCTTTCTCTGCCGCATCCTTGGCATCGTTTGCACTGATCCAGGCAATTGCCACGATTACCAGGCCGAAGACCAGGCTGCCAATCAACCCCGCGGCAATCCCCAGGCGCTTGCCCAATCGGCGATTGTCAGCGCGTATCTGTTCATTGCGCCGTGCCTGCTCCTGCAGCTCGGCCTGCAAGTCCCGGGACTCCTGGAGAAATTCGCATTCGAGCGGGTTGAGTTCGCCAGGATGCTCCTCCACGAATTCCTGGGCTTTTAGTAACTCTGCAGGATTGAGCAGCAGGTTTTCCGCGCGGTTTTCCTTGATCCACTGCATGGCGCGCTTCTGCACCAACTGCAGATGCGACTCCCGCCACTTCTGGTTGTTGTCCAGAATCGGCCTGACCAGGCGATCATGGGACAGCTCCAGCCAGGTGCGCTCACCCGAGGTGTCGGCACGCAACAGGTGGCCGTCGATCAATGAGTCCACCGCTTCATCCAGAGCAGGATCAACGCCGATTTCCCGCAGCACCCGAGTACGTGCCTGGCTGTCGGTCAACAGCTTGCTCTCGATCCAGTCGCGCAGAGTGCGTTCTCGAATCTTGCGACCGGCGCTGGCCCGATTCAATTCGACCTGGTAGTACTCCTCCAGCGCGGTGTCGACCTCGTTGCTTTGCCCATCGGCATTGATATCCGCCGCGGTGATTGCCCGCTGTTCGCCGATAACCACTTTGTCCCATAAGCGCAAGCTGACGACCTGCAGTTGCACCGGTTCGACATAGCGCCCTTGCTTGGTATTGCGCTCGCCCGGCTGGCCGGTGCCGCTTAGGTCGCTGACCAGGCGCTCGGCGGCAGCGGCTTCAAACCACCCCGCTGCCGGGCCAACGATCGCCTCCACTGCCTGCGTGCGGTCCAGTGGTTCGAGCCGATAACGGAAAGTCAGGGCCGTCGGAATCAGGTCCAGATACGGCTCAAGTTCGGCAACATAGTCCTCACGCATCGAGAACAGTGCCCAGACCTGCTGCACCCGGGGGGTGCCATCCTCGCCGGGCCCCAGGTCAATGCCTTCGCTCAGCAGTTTACCCAGTTGCTGGATGAATGCCTGCTTGCGCTCCCAGTCGTATCGATCCAGGGTAAACAGCTCTTCAAACTGGTCGAGGACCAGCACCGGAAACACCCCATTGGGCTGCGCCTGCTCTGCATCGCGCATGCGCAGTTTCAAGTAGCTTGCCAGTGTTTGCTGCGCCAGCACGCCCTCGCTCAAGCGCTCATCGCCGCGCCCGGCCTCCATCGAATGCAGGGTCGCGCTCAGGTACGGATTGAACGAATCGCTTTCGCCCGCACCAGGCGGGCTCAGGCTGTCCAGGCGGATAATCGGCAATGGCCACAGGCGCTCTCTGAGCTGCGGTAGCAAGGCGGCCTGGATCAGCGATGTCTTGCCGGCACCGGAGGGTGAAATCAGCAGTACGATGCGCTTGCTGATCAACAGGTCGAACAGCACCTGGGTTTCCTGCTCCCGACCGTACAAGGTTTTGCCTTCAGTGAACGGTAACGGACCAATATAGGGGTTGGCATGGTCTGTCATGGTGCCACCTCGTTACGCGTCAGGAGGGATTACACCTTGTTCGATACAACGTTCCGTCAGTGACTGGATAAACGCCTGGGCGCTGCCCCAGAACACGTGAAGCTTGCCTTGGTGGGCATCGATGAAATACTTGGCGAGGTAATCACTGGCGCGGTCCGGGTCGATGATCAGGCCCTCACGCGGGCTGACCTGCACCGCCACGCGGGTACCGTTAAGCGAGCTTCCCGGCTGCATCAGGATCCCTTTGAGCAGCACCCGGAAGTCCCAGTCATCGGGTTGAAATCCCAGTAACAGTGCACCTTGCGACGCCAATGCGCTGGACACCGCCCCCGGGATACTGGCCAGCTGGGAGCGCTCATTGCGGGTGACCGCCATGAGGAAATCAAAATAATCATCTTCGGTAATCACCAGGCTGTTGGTATATTCGAGGCTGCCATACACATAAAAGATCAACGGTTCGGCGACACTGGGTTTGTATTTCTTCGGCAGCGACGGGCCATTGAACTGCGGCGTATTGTTATTGGTCACCCAGGTACACAATGCAATCTGCGGTTGTTTACCTGCTTCAATCAAGGCATCCCTGAGAAAATTATCCCGGTTGGCATTGATGTAAATCGGCACTGGCAACCTGGCCAATAATCGATGCACATCTTCTTTATGCTGCTGGCGCTGATGACGGCCAACAAAAGCCATTAACTCATTGAGGGTTTGATCCGAGTCCTTGCCATTGCGCAACCGTTCACCCTGATCATCCTCCACTATTGCCAGCTGTTCCTTGTAGCGTTCACGGATGTGCGATATCAAATACGACTGAAGTTCCGCCACGACCACATTCGGACTTTGCCGGTACTTCAAGTACTGGGCGACATGCTCGATCCGATCGCGGTGTTGAGGGGCCAACGGAAACTCATACAGTTGCGCCCACTTCTTGGCAATGTTACCCATGCTGCCCAGTGTCGACTCCACCAGTCCGGGCCCCAGAATCGGTACGCACTTTTCCTTGGCCACATCGGTGACGATACTTTTCCATCTGTCGAACTGGGCGTCGGGCTGGGCAAACGCCGGCCACAACCGCCCGGAGCGCAAGCGCATGAACAGCACCGGCATCCACCAGTCGCTTTCACCGCGCACCTGGCTGCGCGCAGCGGCCACGGCGCGGTCGATCTGGCCGTGGCAGGCGAGTTCCTCGAACAGCGTGCTGATGAACATGGCGCTGGTGCGCTGGGTGATCGCACCTTGCATGGCTATCACCGCCGGCACCCCCGCTGCCGCCAGGCTGGGACCGATGGCGGTCAATGCGCCGGCGTGTTCGTCGCCGGCGCTGGCGCAGGAAGCGAGAATGATCAAGCGAGGCCGCTCATCCATGTCTCGAATACGTTCGACCAGCTCCTTGCCTTCGATGAAATGCGAAGTCTTGTCTTCTTTTTCGAGCAATAGCCGGGGTTTGCCATCGCTGGTAATCGCTCCGTGGCAAATGATGTAGAGGACGTCGGCGTATTTGTGCTTCAGGGCAGTGGCAATATTGAACACCGAGGCGGGTTTATCCAGGGTGCGTATCTGTATGCTGGTTGACGCACGCGCTTCGCCCAGCTTCACCGCGTTCGTGACCCGCGCCAGCTCGGCAGCACTGTCGATGGCCGCAAGGTTCCAGCGCGTGTTCAAGTCATCCGGGTTGGCCACCACCACCAAGGTGGAGATTTCCCCGCTGTCGGCACGCGGTTGCCAGCGAAAGTCCCGGGCACTGAGGAAGCGCGAAAACCATACATTCTCCTGCACCAGCAGCCGGCTGTTATCATCCGGATCCTGCAAGGTTTCCCAACGTAAAGCGTGAAGTTCCGGCGCACTGCTCTGAATATTCAAACGCACGCGCAATCCATGTTGCCTGGCGGCGGCAATACGTGCATGGACATACGCTTCCCGCAAGGGACTTCCGGCGCCGGAAAACAACAGGTGAGTCAATAATGTTCCGTAGCGCTCGGCATCAAGCACGGCATCACGAAGTTGCGCCATGTCAAACGTTATTCGCACCGGCGCAACCAGTTCATTCTCCGTATCACTACTTGGGTTCATGAACCGTGCATCCAGCAGATAACTGCTTTCATCATGCCAGGCCAAGCGTAACTCTAATTCACAGTATTCATTCTTCGGCATGATATTCAGCGTCCTGACAACACCTCGTTCCCTTGGTATAGCAGGCGCTATGCGCCACGCAAACTACCGCCCGGCGCAGGTGTTTCAAGCGCGCAACAGTACAGCCAGACTATCGCTAATTGGCCAAGCGGCGATAACAGCTTATGACATTTAGCTGTTATCTATACGTCCTCCTTTAGTTGCAATTTACATGTTTATTCAAGATGTTACCCCGGCGCTTGGATCCACACGCGGCCCCGTACACAGGGCCTTAACCATTGGTCGGAATGCCGTTTGTTGATCAACGTCGACGAAACAGCGGCCGTGGTTCGATCACCGAACGCCCGTACAGCACGCTCATGCCGGCCAGGCCCTTGAGGGCATCCTCGGCACACTTGTCTTGGCGCACGGCATAGCTGTCGAAACCGCACTGGCGCATATGGCTGAGCTGGTCACGCAGCACATCGCCCACCGCGCGCAGCTCGCCATGCCAGCCCAGGCGGCTGCGCAGCAGGTAGGCCTGGCTGTAGCCACGACCATCGCGAAAGCTCGGGAAATCCACGGCAATCAGTGGCACCTGGGGCAGCCACGGGCGCAGCGGCTCGAGCTCGTCGTCCGGGCCCAGCAACACGCCATCACGGCCGAAGGGCCGCTGGGTACGGCGGGCAATCCAGCTGGCCAGGGGCAAGATCACCAGGCCGTCAGGCAGCAGCTCGCCGGGTTCGCGCAACAGCTGCCAGGGATCGTCCTCGATCAACTGCGCTTCACCGTTGCGCAGGCCAATCACATTACGCATATCAGCTCCTCCGGGCGCTTGGCATAGACACGTTCCTTGAAAGGCTCCAGGCCGACCCGGCGCACGGTGTCGACAAAGGGTTCGTCCAGTTCGCGATAAGCGCAGTAGGTGGCGATGATCTGCTCGATCACCTGGGGGATCTCGGCGGCACTGAACGACGGGCCGATGACCTTGCCCAGGGTGCTGTGCTTGCCCTGGGCGCCACCGAGGGTCACCTGGTACCACTCGCTGCCGTTTTTATCGACGCCGAGGATGCCGATGTTACCGATGTGGTGGTGGCCGCAGGCGTTGATGCAGCCGGAGATATTCAGGCTCAGCTCACCCAGGTCGTGCAGGTAGTCAAGATCATCGAAGCGGCGCTGGATCGACTGCGCAATCGGGATCGAGGTGGCGTTGGCCAGGGCGCAGAAGTCGCCGCCCGGGCAGGCGATGATGTCGGTCAGCAGGCCAATGTTGGCGGTGCCCAGGCCGCGCTCGCAGGCCAGGCGCCACAGCGCGTGCAGGTCGCGCTTGCGCACGTCGGGAAGGATCAGGTTCTGCTCGTGGGCAATACGGATCTCGCCGAAACCGAACTGCTCCGACCAGTCGGCCACCGCGTCCATCTGCGCATCGGTCAGGTCGCCCGGTGGCGAGGCATCGCCCGGTTTGGTCGAGAGCACCACGCTGGCATAACCCGGGACCTTGTGCGCCTTGACGCAGCAGGCCACCCAGCGGGCGAAGGCGTGATCCTGGGCCAGGTGGGTGTCGTAGGCCAGCTCATCATCGATGACGCTGTCGTAGGCCGGTGGTTCGAAGGCGGCGGCGACACGCTGGAATTCGTCCTCGGTCAGTTGCGCCGGACCGTCCTTGATGTGTTGCCACTCCTCCTCCACCTCGCGGGAGAACGCCTCGATGCCCAGCGCCTTGACCAGGATCTTGATCCGCGCCTTGTACTTGTTGTCGCGCCGGCCATGGCGGTTGTACACGCGCAAGATGGCTTCGACGTAGGACAACAGGTGTTGCCACGCCAGCCCTTCGCGAATCTGCAAACCGAGGATCGGCGTGCGCCCCAGGCCGCCGCCGACCATCACCCGCAGGCACATCTGGCCACGGCCGTCGCGGTAAAGATAAAGGCCGATGTCATGCATCATGATTGCTGCGCGGTCTTCGATGGCCGAGCAGATGGCGATCTTGAACTTGCGCGGCAAGAACAGGAATTCCGGGTTGATGGTCGACCACTGGCGCAGGATCTCGGCCAGCGGCCGCGGGTCGAGCAACTCGTCGGCGGCCACCCCGGCGAAGGCCTCGGTGGTGATATTGCGCACGCAGTTGCCGGAGGTCTGGATCGCATGCATCTCGACCTCGGCCAGGCGCTGGAGGATGTCCGGCACCTGGGCCAGTTCGACCCAGTTGAACTGGATGTTCTGGCGCGTGGTGAAGTGGCCGTAGCCACGGTCGTACTCGCGCGCGATCTGCGCCAGGGTGCGCAGCTGCCGGGCACCCAAGGTGCCGTAGGGAATGGCCACGCGCAGCATGTAGGCATGCTTTTGCAGGTACAGGCCGTTTTGCAGGCGCAGGGGCAGGAACTCTTCTTCACTCAGTTCGCCAGCGATGAACCGGCGCACCTGATCGCGAAATTGCGCCACGCGCTCGAACACCAGCGCACGGTCATACTCGTCATACTGATACATGGTTCGGACCTCATCAGGGAGGCCGTTACTATGGCTTTTGGGTGTACTGAGTTACAGATTCAGGTTGGCGGTAATTATACGGATCAGATGGACTTTAAGCATCGCGGGGCAAGTCGGGTCGCCGCGATGAGGCCCTAAAGGGCGACACCGTCCGTGCGCTTCAACTCACCAATTTTCTCCAGCCGCGCCCGCACGATGTTGCGGCTGATATTCAGCAAGCGCCCGGTCTGCAACTGATTGCCATGACAGAAGCGGTACGCGCTGCGAAACACCGTCTGCTCGATATGCTCGTACAAGTCCGGGATGTTCTGCTCGAACAGCGCCGTCAGCGCCGCTTCAAGGCTTGGCGGCTCGCTGGCGATACGCAGCGGCTGGCTGTGTTCTTCCTGGCGGATGCCCACCGAGCGCATGTCCACCAGGTGCAGGTCGGCCGGCTGCACCACCTGTTGCCGGCACACCAGCAGCGCATGGTGAATGGCGTTTTCCAGCTCGCGGATGTTGCCCGGCCAGCTGTGCGAGAGCAGCTTGCGTTCGCTTTCCAGGCTCAGGCTGGCGCGGCTGTAACCCAGGCGCTGGCAGTGCTCTTCAAGGAAAAACTCAGCCAGCGGCAGGATATCCCCAGGCCGTTCGCGCAGCGGCGGCAGGCGGATGGTTGCCACGTGCAGACGGTAGAACAGGTCTTCACGGAAATGCCCGGCCACCACCGCATCGGCAAGGTTGACGTTGGTCGCCGCCACCAGGCGCACGTTGATCGGGATCGGTGTGCGCGAACCGAGGCGCACCACTTCGCGCTCCTGCAGCACGCGCAGTAATTTCACCTGCATGTTCAACGGCAGGTCGCCGATTTCATCGAGGAACAGCGTGCCGCCATTGGCCGCTTCGAACCAACCGGCCTTGCTGTTGGTGGCACCGGTAAAGGCGCCCTTCTCGTGGCCGAACAGTTCGCTCTCGACCAGGGTTTCGGCGAAGGCGCCGCAGTTGACCGCCACGAACGGCTCGCGCCCGCGGCGGCTGAGTTGATGGATATGGCGGGCGACCAGCTCCTTGCCGGTGCCGGTCTCGCCGATGATCAGGGTGTTGGCTTCACTCGGCGCCAGGCGTTCGATGCGGCTGAGCAGTTCCTGGGAGCGCGGGTCCTTGAACACCAGAACGGTGGCGCGAACGGATTTGGTCAGTTCCCGGGCGTGGGGATGGGTTATCAGCGACATGGTGCATTCCTGGCAGTGAAAGCGCAGGGCCATAGTGCCCGAAACAAATTAGAACAAATAATTATTAATTAGTATTTATATATTCCAATTAGAGATATGCACTTGAGGCTGCTGCCACAGCAGCAGTCGCCCAGCAACCCGTGGCTGCCAGCCAGCATCGACGCGCCGCCAGGATTGCCCTTGAAGGCATTTCGGCCCCGCAAAACCGAGCCCTGCAGCGCCCTGGCACGCATTTCGCTCAGGCCTGGCAAACGCACCGTGCAAGGACCTCTCGATGAAACTGGAAAAAACCTTCGCCTTTGGCCTGAGCCTTTTGGCCCTGTCGCTCAGCGCCGTGGCCGCAGAAACCTTCGCGCCAAAGCCCGACCCGCTGCAAGGCGATGGCCGGGTCTCGGCGTTCTACAGCTGGAGCCAGGCGATCCCTGGCAAACCGGGCAAACTGCTGCGCAGCGAACCGCTGGAAAAGACCCTGAGCCTGCCTGGCGCCGCCTCGCAACTGCGCATTCTCTACAGCTCTACCGACGGCATCGACGGCAAGACCCCGGTGGCGGTCTCCGGCGCGCTGTTCATCCCCAAAGGCCAGGCGCCGGCAGGCGGCTGGCCAGTAGTGACCTGGGGCCATGGCACGGTGGGCGTGGCGGATGTCTGCGCGCCGTCCTGGGCCGGGCGCTCGTACCGCGACGTGCAGTACCTGGCGCGCTGGCTCAACGAGGGCTACGCCATCGTCGCCACCGACTACCAGGGCCTGGGCGTGCCCGGCGGCCATCCGCTGCTGAACAACCGCATGGCCGCCTACGGCATCCTCGATGCCGCCCGCGCGGTGATCGCCGGGGTGCCGGGGTTGGCCAACAAGGTGCTGGTGGTCGGCCAGTCCCAGGGCGGCGCCGGCGCCTTCGCCTCGGCCGCCTATGCGCCCACCTATGCCCCGGACCTGGGCCTGAAGGGCAGCGTCGGCACCGGGGTGATCTACACCGTCGGCGCCAAGAACGTCGGCGAACAGGACCAGGACAAGGTCGACGCCTCGCTGGCCTACGGTTTCTACACCCTGCTGGCGGCGCAGCAGTACGACCCGAGCATCGACCCACGCGACTTCTACACCGACAAGGCCCTGCCGCTGTTCGAACAAGCGCGCAGCACTTGCCTGTCGTCGCTGGTGGCCGATGTGCTCGGCACCGGCCTGACCCCGGCCAACACCCGCAAGGCCAACAACGGCGAGCAGCTCAAGCCGTGGCTGGCGCAAGTCTCCTACCCGACCCTGAAACTCGCCCAGCCGATCTTCATCGGCACCGGCGCCGAAGACAAGACCCCGGCGGCCGCTACCCAGGTGGCGCTGATGCAGGACGCCTGCAAGACCGGCTCGATCGTCGAAGGCCACCTGTACAAGGGGCTGGGCCACAGCGAGACGGTCAACGCCTCGCTCAAGGACTCGCTGCCGTTTGCCCGCAAGGTGTTCAACGACCAGCCCATCGCCCCCCTCTGCAACCCCACCGTGCAATAAGGACGCTGACCGTGAGCATTGAGTTCTTCACCCGCCTGCCCTTGCACGGCGAAACCCAGTTCCTCCCCGGCGACCCGCGCAACCGCGGCGACTGGCATGCCGGCGGCGACAGCACCGGCGCCGTGTCGAACTTTGCCGTGGGTGATCACTTCACCTACATCGACTACCTCGGGCAGATCGCCCGCGCCGCCGAAATCAACGGCTTCGGTGGCGCGCTGATGGTCAACGCGCCGTCCGGCGAAGAGCCCTGGACAGTGTGCTCGCTGCTGGCCCGCGAAACCCGCACCTTGAGCTACGTCACCGCCTTCCAGCCCTACCACTACACGCCCTGGATCGCGGTGCAGCAAGCGGCGACCTACCAGCGCGCCAGCGGCAACCGCCTGGTGTGGAACATCATCAATGGCGGCTCGGATGCCGTGCAGCGCCAGGTTGGCGACTTCAGCGACCACGATGAACGTTACGAGCGCGCCACCGAGTTCATGGACGTGGTCAAGGGTTACTGGCACTCGGAGAACTTCCACTACCAGGGGCGCTTCTACAAGGCCGAAGGTGGCGGCCTGCGCGGCCCGCAGAAAAAGGCCGAGTTGCCGCTGATCTGCACCGCCGGCTCGTCGATCGCAGCACGGGAATTCGCCGCCCGCCACGCCGACTTCTACCTGATGCGCGCCGAGCACCCGGACGAGATCCGCACGCTGATAGCCGACATTCGCGAGCGCGCGCTCAAGCATGGCCGCAGCAATATCCGCTTCGGCCTGTCGATCGATGTGATTACCCGCGAGACCGAAGCCCAGGCATTGGCCGAGGCCAGGCGCTTCTTCGACGAAGGCGTGGCCAAAGGTGCGGTCAAGGCTGTGGCCGCCCATGCCGGGCTGCGCACCGCGCGCAAGCTCAGTTACGAAAACGAGTACGCGGCCAAGGACGAAACCCGGCCGTTCGACGACTTTTTCATCTACCCCAACGTCTGGGCCGGCTTCGGCTATATCGGCATTCCGCCGGGCCTGGCGCTGGTCGGCAGCTACGCCAACGTGGTGGCGCGGATTCGCGAGTACAACGCGCTGGGCATCGACCTGTTCTTCCTCGCCGGCTACCCGCACCTGGAAGAAGCCTACCGCTTGGGCGAGCACATCCTCCCGCACTTTCGCGGCGAACGGGCGCCGCTCAAGCGCATCGACACCCAGGCGCCAGCCCTGCGTGCAGCAGGAGCCTGAGGCCATGGACCTTTTCGATCAGCAGCGCCGACGCTTTCTCGGCTACAGCCTGGCGCTGGGCGGCGGCCTGCTGCTCAGCGGCTGCGGCCCTGACGCACCGGCCGCCAGCAGCCCGGCCAGCGACCAGCCGCGCCATGGCGGGCGCCTGCGCCTGGGCGTGCTGGCCGGCGGTCAGGTCGGCAACCTCGATGCCCACAAACCGATCGGCAGCGGCATCGTCCGCGGCTTTGCCCTGTACAGCAAGCTGTGGGAATGGGACGAGCAGATGCAGCCGCGCCTGGCCCTGGCTGAAGAAGCCGAAGCCAGCGCCGACGCCAGCAGCTGGACCGTGCGCCTGCGTCAGGGTCTTGAGTTTCACAACGGCAAGAGCATCGATGCCGACGACCTGATCTTTTCCATTCGCCGCCTGACCGACCCGCAACTGGCGTCGCCTTACGCCGCGCTGCTGCACTGGGTCGATCGCGACAACCTGGAGAAACTCGACGCGCGCACCGTGCGCATCCGCTTCAAGGACGGGCGCAGCTACCTGCCGCTGGCCGAAACCTGGGTCAACTTCGGCGGCATCGTCCCGGTCGATTACCACCCGGTGACCAACCCGGTGGGTGCCGGGCCGTACAAGCTGAAAAGCTTTAGCCCCGGCCAGCGCTCGGTGTTCAGCCGCTTCGAGAACTACTACAAGGACGGCAAACCCTACGCCGATGAACTGGAGATCATCGACTTCAAAGACCAGGTCTCGCGCCTGGCGGCCTTGCGCGCCGGGCAGATCGACATGGCCAACGGCCTGCCCAGCGAGCAGCTGCAGATCATCGAACGCGACCCGCGCCTGCAACTGGTGACTTCGGTCAGCGGCAACTGGTTGTCGTTCGAGATGAACACCAGCAAACCGCCGTTCGACAACCCCAAGGTGCGCGAGGCGTTTCGCCTCCTCGCCGACCGCCCGGAGCTGGTGCGCCGTGCCTTGAACGGCCAGGGCCGGGTGGCCAACGACCTGTACGCACCTGATGACCCGACCTTCAACCACAGCCTCGGCCCGCGCCCCCATGACCCGCAACGGGCGGCGCAATTGCTGCGCGAAGCCGGCTACGAGCAGTTGCAAGTCGAGCTGGTGACCACCAGCGGCCCGGCCCTGGCCTCGGCGCTGGTGTTCGCCGAACAGGCCAAGGCCATCGGTGTGAACCTCAAGGTGCGCCAGGTCGACCAGGCCACCTTCGACGGCCCGCAGCACGACCAGTGGCAACTGAGCACTGGCGGCACCATCGGCGCGCCGTTTCTGGCCAGCGCCATGCACATCGATGCGCCCTTCGCCGTGGCCAACAAGACCCACTTCAACGACCCGCAGTTCAGCGAACTGTTCCTCCAGGCCATGGCCCAGCCGGACCTGGCCAAGCGCAGCGCACTGGTGCACCAGGCCCAGCAGATTCAGTATGAGCGCGGCGGCTTGCTGATCTGGGGCTATGTGAATCTGCTCGATGCGTTTTCGCGCCAGGTCGGCGGCGCCGCAGCCGAGCAGACACTGTTCAGCACCTGGCGTTTCGACAACCTCTGGCTGCGCGGCCAGGCCTAGCGCAATCCAGCCTGACGCTGACGGTACTCCCCCGGCGTCAGCTGCGCATAGCGCAAAAAGAACCGGCTGAAGTACGCCGGGTCCTTGAAGCCCAGGCGGTAGCAGATCTCGTTGGCCGAGCTGCCGGTGTACAGCAGCAGACGCCGTGCTTCCTGCATCAGGCGTTCGAGAATCAGGCGCTTGGACGGCAGGTCCGCGATGCGCCGGCACACTTCGTTGAGCCGCGCTTCGGTGACGCCGATGCCCTGGGCATAGCGCGCCAGCGGCCAGTGCTCAAGGTAGTGGGCCTCGATCAGTTCATTGAAACGATGAAACACCTGCAAGTCTTCATGACGGGTTTGCCGCGCCGGCAGCGAGCGCGCGCACAGGCGCAGCAGGCTGGTCATGATCAGCCGCGTCAGGCTTTCCAGCGCCGCCCCGCGCCCGGCGGCGCTGGCGTTGATTTCACTGTGCAGCTCATCGAACAGCAGCGCCAGGCGCCGCGCCTCGGCGGCGTAGCTTGGTTCCAGGCCGCTCAAGGCCACGCAGGCCGGCGCCACTTGCGGCCCCGGCGCCAATCCGGAATCGGCTTCAAGTAGCTGCCAGACCAGTTGCTGGCGCACGGTCAGCACATGGCCGTCAGCATCGGGTTCGGTTACGAAGGAATGCGGGATGGTCGGTGGCGTAAGGAAAAACATCGGCCCCGATTCGACGTACTGCTGATCGTCCAGGTACACCCGCACCGTGCCGCTTTTGACGTAATGCACCTGAAAAAACCGGTCATGGCGGTGCACCGGCATATTGCGGCCGAAAAACCCGGCGAGGTTGCCGAGCTTGTCGTAGTGCACCTCGGCATCGCTGTAGCGCTGATCGTAGACCTGGCCGATGTTGATGTTGGGGATTGGTTGTTGCTCGCGCATGGCCCTGCTCACGCCTGTTGTTATGCGGCCAGCTTACTCCTGCAGCAAGCCGCTTGCATTTCGTTAACATCTTAATTATAACGTTAACACATTAACAATTATTCGAGCAGGGACCCTGCCCCTGCCCCAGCCAGGAGAACCCCATGAGCCGTGCCTTGCACGATGCTGCCAGCGGTACCTTGTTCGGCGTTGCGCTGAACTACCAGGGCCTGCTTGACCAGCGTCTCGCCGAATTCGAACAGCCGCCCTATCAAAAGCCACCGGTCAAGCCGGTGCTGTTCATCAAGACCCCCAACACCCGCAATGGCCATGGCCAGCCGGTGGTCTACCCGCAAGGCATCGAGCACCTGCAACCGGGCCCGGCCCTGGGTGTGGTGATCGGCAAGCGTGCCACCCGGGTCAGCGTCGACGAGGCCCTCAGCCATGTCGCCGGCTACACCATCGTCAACGAATTCAGCCTGCCCGAAGACAGCTACTACCGCCCGGCGGTCAAGGCCAAGTGCCGCGACGGTTTCTGCGCCCTGGGCCCTGAACTGGTGCCGGCCGCGCAGGTCGCCGACCCGCAGCAACTGAGCATCAAGCTGTTCGTCAACGGCGCCCTGCGCCAGCACAACAGCACCGCCAACATGGTTCGCAGCGTCGCCCAGCTGATCGCCGAGATCAGCGAATTCATGACCCTGCACGAAGGCGATGTGCTGATTACCGGCACCCCCGAAGGCCGCGTCGATGTGCTGCCCGGGGACCAGGTTGAAGTCGAGATCAGCGGCCTCGGACGCCTGACCAACAGCATCGTTGCCGCGCAGGAGAAGCGCTGATGAAACACGCACGTATCCGTTACCAGGGCGAAGTCCACGCCGTCACCGTCGAGGCCGACAACGCCGTGCGCCTGGCCGATGGCCGCTTGCTCGCCGAGCAGCAGGTCGAGTGGCTGCCACCGGCCACCGGCAATATGTTCGCCCTGGGCCTGAACTACGCCGACCACGCCGCCGAGCTTGCCTTCACACCGCCCACCGAACCGCTGGCGTTCGTCAAATCGGTGGGCACCTACACCGGCCACAACCAGGTCAGCTGGCGCCCGGACAACGTCGCCTACATGCACTATGAGTGCGAACTGGTGGCAGTGATCGGCAAGCCTGCGCGCAACGTCAAGCGCGAGGATGCGCTGGAGTACCTGGCCGGCTACACGGTGTGCAACGACTACGCGATTCGCGATTACCTGGAGAACTACTACCGTCCCAACCTGCGGGTCAAGAACCGCGACGCCACCACCCCGGTCGGGCCGTGGATCGTCGATGTCGCCGATGTGCCGGATGCCTCCAACCTGACCTTGCGCACCTGGATCAACGGTGAGCTCAAGCAGCAAGGCAGTACCAAGGACATGATTTTCGACATCCCCTACCTGATCGAATACCTGTCCAGCTTCATGACCCTGCAGCCGGGCGACATGATCGCCACCGGCACCCCTGAAGGCCTGGCCGACGTGGTGCCGGGCGATGAAGTGGTGGTCGAAGTCGAAGGCGTCGGGCGCCTGGTCAACCGTATTGTCAGCGAAGCCGAGTTCTTCGCCCTCAACCGCCAAGAGGCATGAGCAGCATGATCAAACACTGGATCAACGGCCGTGAGGTCGAAAGCAAAGACGTGTTCGTCAACTACAACCCGGCCACCGGCGAGGCCATTGGCGAAGTCGCCAGCGGCGGCGCCGAAGAAGTAGCCCAGGCGGTAGCGGCAGCGAAAGAGGCGTTCCCGAAATGGGCCAACACCCCGGCCAAGGAGCGCGCGCGGCTGATGCGCAAGCTCGGCGAGCTGATCGAGCAGAACGTGCCGCACCTGGCTGAGCTTGAAACCCTCGACACCGGTTTGCCGATCCACCAGACCAAGAACGTGCTGATCCCGCGGGCCTCGCATAACTTCGACTTTTTCGCCGAAGTCTGCACACGCATGGACGGCCATACCTACCCGGTCGACGACCAGATGCTCAACTACACCCTGTACCAGCCGGTGGGCGTGTGCGGGCTGGTGTCGCCGTGGAACGTGCCATTCATGACCGCCACCTGGAAGACCGCGCCGTGCCTGGCCCTGGGCAACACCGCAGTGCTGAAGATGAGCGAACTGTCGCCGCTGACCGCCAACGAACTGGGGCGCCTGGCGGTGGAAGCCGGCATCCCCAACGGCGTGCTCAACGTCATCCAGGGCTACGGCGCCACCGCTGGCGACGCCCTGGTACGCCACCCCGACGTGCGTGCCATCTCCTTTACCGGTGGCACCGCCACCGGCAAGAAGATCATGCAGACTGCGGGCCTGAAGAAGTACTCCATGGAGCTGGGCGGCAAGTCGCCGGTGCTGATTTTTGAAGACGCCGACCTTGAGCGCGCCCTGGATGCGGCGCTGTTCACCATCTTCTCGCTCAATGGCGAGCGCTGCACCGCCGGCAGCCGTATCTTCATCCAGCAGAGCGTCTACCCGCAGTTCGTCGCCGAGTTTGCCGCGCGGGCCAAGCGCCTGATCGTCGGCGACCCGCAAGACCCGCAAACCCAGGTAGGCTCGATGATCACTCAGGCCCACTATGACAAGGTCAGCGGTTACATCAAGATCGGCATCGAAGAAGGCGCGACCCTGCTCGCTGGCGGCCTTGAGCGCCCGGCCAACCTGCCGGCGCACCTGGCCCGCGGGCAGTTCATTCAGCCGACGGTGTTTGCCGACGTGAACAACAGCATGCGCATCGCCCAGGAAGAAATCTTCGGCCCGGTGGTGTGTTTGATCCCCTTCAAGGACGAAGCCGAGGCGCTGCGACTGGCCAACGACACCGAGTATGGCCTGGCCTCGTACATCTGGACGCAGGACATCGGCAAGGCGCATCGTCTGGCCCGCGGCATCGAGGCCGGCATGGTGTTCATCAACAGCCAGAACGTGCGCGACCTGCGCCAGCCGTTCGGCGGGGTCAAGGGTTCAGGCACCGGCCGTGAGGGCGGGCAGTACAGCTTCGAGGTGTTTGCCGAGATCAAGAACGTGTGTATCTCGATGGGCAGTCACCATATTCCGCGCTGGGGCGTCTGACAGCATCGCGGGGCAAGCCCGCTCCCACAGGTTTTGAGGCTGCCTTGTGGGAGCGGGCTTGACCCGCGATGAGGCGCAACCGATCGCACACAAGAACAACAATTTCCAGGAGTTCCATCATGGGCGAAGTCGTCCTGGCAGCCAAAGTCTGCCACGTACCCTCGATGTACCTGTCCGAACTGCCCGGCAAGCACCATGGCTGCCGCGAGGCGGCGATCGCCGGGCACAAGGAAATCGGCCGCCGCGCCCGCGAACTGGGCGCCGACACCGCCGTGGTGTTCGACGTCCACTGGCTGGTCAACAGCGGCTACCACATCAACTGTGGCGAGCACTTCAAGGGCACCTACACCAGCAACGAGCTGCCGCACTTCATCAAGAACATGGACTTCGAGTACCCCGGCTGCCCGCAACTGGGCGAGCTGATCGGCCTTGAAGCCAACGCCGCCGACGTGCGCACCCTGGCCCACAACATCCCAAGCCTTGAGCTTGAATACGGCACCCTGGTGCCGATGCGCTACATGCACATGGACGTGCCCGACGCGCATAAGCTCAAGGTCGTGTCGATTGCCGCCTGGTGCGCCTGGCACCGCCTGGAAGACAGCTTCGCCTTCGGCGCCGCAGTGCGCCGGGCCATCGAAAAGAGCGACCGCAAAGTGCTGGTGCTGGCCTCCGGTTCGCTGTCGCACCGTTTTTCCGATGACCGCAACGCCGAAGCCAACATCCACAACTGGACCCGCGAATTCGACAAGCAGATGGACCTGCGCGTGGTCGAGCTGTGGAAGCAGGGCCGCTTCAAGGAGTTCTGCGCGATGCTCCCGGACTACGCCAACCACTGCTACGGCGAAGGCGGCATGCACGACACGGCGATGCTCCTGGGCCTGCTTGGCGGCGCCGACTACAACAAGCCGGTCGAGGTCCTGACCGAGCCGTTCGGCAGCTCCGGCACCGGGCAAATCAACGCCATCTTCCCGCTGTAGCGCGAAGGCAGCAGCCACAAGCTTCAAGCCACAAGCTGCAAGCGAAGAGCACGCGCTCTTGCCGCTTGTAGCTTGCCGCTTGCCGCCGTTCAAACGGAGATCTTCATGCCGCATTTCATCATTGAGTACACCGACAACATCGAGCAACAGGCCGACCTGCCCGGCCTGTTCGCCAAGGTCCACGCCAGCCTGGGCGCCAGCGGCGTGTTCCCCCTGGGCGGCATCCGCAGCCGTGGCGTGCGCCTGGACAGCTGGCGCATGGCCGATGGCAAGCACGATTACGCCTTCGTCCACATGACCCTCAAGGTCGGCCACGGCCGCGATCTGCAAACCCGCACCGAGGTCGCCGAGGCGCTGTTCGCGGTGATCACCGCGCACTTTGCCGAGCTGCAAAGTCAACGCCTGCTGGCGCTGTCGTTCGAGATGATCGAGCTGCACCCGCAGCTGAACTTCAAACAGAACAACGTTCACGCCTTTTTGCAAAACCAGGCGGGCTGAACCACAGCCACCCGCCCTCCCCAACGGCCCTCTGACAAAAAGTACAAGATCATGAGCACAGCCAATACTGCCCAACACGCTGCCCTTGCCCAACATGACTCGACCCACAGCAAGATCACCTGGCGGCTGATGCCGCTGCTGCTGATTTGCTACCTGTTCGCTCACCTGGACCGCATCAACATTGGTTTTGCCAAGATGCAGATGAGCAGCGACCTGCACTTCAGCGACACGGTCTACGGCTTTGGTGCCGGGCTGTTCTTCATTGCCTACGCGCTGTTCGGCGTACCCAGCAACATGGCCCTGGACCGCGTCGGCCCACGGCGCTGGATCGCCACCCTGATGGTGGTCTGGGGCACGCTGTCGACCAGCATGCTCTGGGTCGAATCGGCCTCGGGCTTCTATGTCCTGCGCTTTTTGCTCGGCGTCGCTGAAGCCGGCTTCTTCCCCGGCATCCTGGTTTACCTCAACCGCTGGTACCCGGCCCGCCGTCGTGGGCAGATCACCGCGCTGTTCGCCATCGCCGTGCCCATGGCCGGGGTGGTCGGCGGGCCGCTGTCGGGCGGCATCCTCGAGCTGTTCCACGACGCCGCCGGCCTGCGTGGCTGGCAGTGGATGTTCCTGATCGAAGGCGCGCCGGTGGTGTTGCTCGGCCTGGTGGTACTCAAGTGCCTGCCCGACAGCTTCGAGAGTGTCAGCTGGCTGAACGGCACTGAAAAGCAGCAACTGCGCGAGCAACTGAACCAGGAAGAGCAGCGCAAATCCATCACCTCGTTTGCCGGCATCCTGCGTGACAGCCAGGTCTGGCTGCTGGTGGCGGTGTACTTTGCGGTGATGCTGGCGGTCAACACCCTGGCGTTCTGGATGCCGACCCTGATCCACGGCGCCGGCATCGGCAGCGATGGCCGCGTCGGGCTTTTGAGCGCCGTGCCGTACCTGGCCGGGTGCTTCTTCATGATCGCCTGTGGCCGTTCCTCCGACCGTCAGCGTGAACGCCGCTGGCACCTGTGCGTGCCGCTGCTGATGTCGGCCACCGGCATCGCCGTGGCCGGCCTGGCACCCGGCAACCCGGTGATGGTGCTGGGCGGCCTGATCATCGCCGGCATGGGCGCCAGCGCTGCCTTGCCGATGTTCTGGCAGCTGCCGCCGGCATTCCTGTCGAACACCACCCAGGCCGCCGGTATCGCCCTGATCAGCTCGTTCGGCAGCATCGCCTCGTTCCTCGCCCCGTACCTGATCGGCTGGATGCGCGACACCACCCAGAGCGCCAGCCTGGCCCTGTACGTACTGGCGCTGTTCATCACCCTCGGCGGCTTGCTGGTGCTGCGCACCAAGGCTGCCATCGTCAACCCTCAGTAAGAGATTTCGCCATGCTTGACCACAGCCAGATCCTGCAAGCCGCCGCCCAGCTCGAGCGCGCCGAACGCAGCCGCGAACAGGTGCGGCAGTTCTCCCTGGAGCACCCGGGCATCAGCATCGAGGACGCCTACGCCATCCAGCGCGCCTGGGTCGCACAAAAAATCGAGGGCGGGCGCAAGCTGGTCGGCCACAAGATCGGCCTGACCTCACGGGCCATGCAGGTGTCATCGAACATCACCGAACCGGACTACGGCGCGCTGCTCGATGACATGTTCTTCGACGAAGGCAGCGACATTCCCTTCGAGCGCTTTATCGTGCCGCGGGTCGAGGTGGAGCTGGCGTTCGTCCTCGGCAAGCCGCTCAAGGGCCCGAACGTGACCCTGTTCGACGTGCTCGATGCCACCGAGTGGGTGATCCCGGCGCTGGAGATCATCGATGCGCGCATCCAGCAGATCGACCCGCAGACCCAGGCCACCCGCAAGGTCTTCGACACCATCTCCGACAACGCCGCCAACGCCGGCGTGGTCATGGGCGGGCGCGCGGTGCGTCCGGGCGATATCGACCTGCGCAAGGTGCCGGCGGTGCTCTACCGCAACGGCGTGATCGAAGAGTCCGGGGTCTCGGCGGCGGTGCTCAACCACCCGGCCAAGGGCGTCGCCTGGCTGGCCAACAAGCTGGCGCCGTACGACGTCACCCTTGAAGCCGGGCAAATCATTCTCGGCGGCTCCTTCACCCGCCCGGTGGCGGCCAACCCCGGCGATACCTTCCATGTCGACTACGACATGCTCGGTTCGATTGCCTGCCGTTTCGTTTGAGGAATTGCCCATGGACATGCCCGTCAACCGCTTCAAACAACGCCTGCAACGCGGCGAGGCGCAAATCGGCCTGTGGCTTGGCCTGGCCGAGCCGTACTGTGCCGAGCTTGCCGCCAACGCCGGTTTCGACTGGCTGCTGATCGACGGCGAACACGCGCCCAACGACCTGCGCGGCATGCTCGGCCAGTTGCAGGCCATCGCCCCCTACCCGGCCCAGGCGATCATCCGCCCGGTGATCGGCGACACCGCGCTGATCAAGCAGGTGCTGGATATCGGCGCACAAACCCTGCTGGTGCCGATGGTCGAAAGCGCCGGGCAGGCCCGCGAACTGGTGCGCGCCATGCACTACCCGCCCAAGGGCGTGCGTGGCGTCGGCAGCGCCCTGGCGCGGGCCTCGCGCTGGAACAGCATCGCCGGCTACCTCGAGCAGGCCGATGAACAGATGTGCCTGCTGGTGCAGATCGAAAGCCTTGAAGGGCTGCGCAACCTCGAGGCAATTGCTGCGGTCGAGGGCGTTGACGGGGTGTTCATCGGCCCGGCGGACTTGAGTGCCTCCATGGGCTATCGTGGCAACCCCGGGCACCCCGAGGTGCAAGCGGCGATTGAACAGGCGATCGTGCAGATTCAGAAGGCCGGCAAGGCGGCGGGAATTCTCAGTGCCGATGAGGGCCTGGCGCGGCGCTACCTGGAACTGGGCGCAGGCTTCGTCGCGGTGGGGGTCGATACCACGGTGTTGATGAAGGGCTTGCAGGGGTTGGCGGGTAAGTTCAAGGGGGATGTGGTAGTGAGCTCGTCTGGGCCTTCTGTGTATTGACTGTACTGGCCTCATCGCGGGTCAAGCCCGCTCCTGCACATCCCGTAGGAGCGGGCTTGACCCGCGATGCAGTCACCGCCCCACCTGCTTCAACTCCTCCAGCAAGCCCAGCAACGCCTGCAGCTTCTGCTCGCCGAACTGCTCCTGAATGCGCCGGTAATTGCTCTCCATGCACTGGCTCATCGAAGCAAAAATCTCCTCGCCCTTTTGCGCCAGGTTGACCAGCACCCGGCGCTGGTCCTGTTCGGCCTTGCGCCGGCTGACCAGGCCGGCCGCCTCCATGCGTACCAGCACCCCGGTCATGCTCGGCTTGAGGATGCAGGCCAGTTCCGCCAGGCGGTAGATCTCCATTTCGCCCTGTTGGCGCAGGATACGGATCACCCGCCACTGCTGCTCGGTGAGCCCGTGCTGGTTGAGCGAGGGGCGGAAAAAACGCATGGCCGCTTCGCGGGCTTGCAACAAGGTCAGGGTCAACGACGGGCGCGGCTGGGGCATGGGAAGGCTAATCATCAGGCTATTTTGTTAACACTTTAACAAAATCAACGCCTTGCCACAGCCCTGGCACCGGCAGTCAAGCCCGGCGGCACGCAGGGTCAAGACGCAGGCGCCGGGCAAGGCCTTAATAGAGCCCATCAGTACTTCACTTTTCAGGCTGCGCCATGATCAACATCGAAACGCCGACCTACTACACCGCCACCAAAAAATACAACCTGAGCTTCCCGACCCTGGAACAGGACGTGGACGCCGACGTGGTCATCATCGGCGGCGGCTTTTCCGGGATCAACACGGCCCTGGAGCTGGCGGAAAAAGGCATCACCAACATCGTCGTACTCGAAGCCCGCTACCTGGGCTTTGGTGGCACCGGGCGCAATGGCGGGCAGATCATGGCCGGCATCGGCCATGATCTGGAGAAGATCAAACAGCACGTCGGCGACGATGGCCTGCGGCAGATCTTCGAGATCAGCGACCTGGGCGCCGACATCATCAAGAACCGCATCGCCAAGTACGCCATCGACGCCGACTTCTGTCACGGCTATGGCTACATGGGCTTCAACGCCCGCCAGGAAAAAACCCTGCGCGCCTGGGAAAAAGACTTCAAGTCAGTCAACTCCCAGCATGAGATCCGATTTCTCGGTGGCAGCGAGGTCAAGCAGATCATCGGCTCCGACACCTACAGCAGCGCCTTGCTGCACATGGGCGGTGGCCATGTGCACTCGCTGAACCTGTTGCTCGGTGAAGCCAAGGCGCTCAGCGAACACGGCGTGCGCATTTTCGAGAACAGCCCGGCGCTGCAGGTGCAGTACGGCGAGCGCATCCGCGTGCGCACCGGGCGCGGTTCGGTGACCGCCAGCAAGCTGCTGTGGGCTTGCGACAGTTTCCTCAACAAGCTGGAGCCGGAGCTGCACCGCTCGACCATCAACACCTACGCCTTCCAGATGATGACCGAGCCGCTGCCAGACGAGCTGATCCAGCGCATTAGCCCGATTCGCGGGGCCTACAGCGACATCCGCCCGGTGATCGATTACTACCGGGTGACCAATGAGAATCGCCTGCTGTTTGGTGCCGCCACGCCGCTGGTCGAACACATCCCGGGCGATCTCAAGGCCTGGAACCGCAACCTGATGCTGAAGATTTTCCCCTACCT
Source organism: Pseudomonas sp. B21-009 (assembly GCF_024749345.1). Taxonomy (NCBI): domain Bacteria; kingdom Pseudomonadati; phylum Pseudomonadota; class Gammaproteobacteria; order Pseudomonadales; family Pseudomonadaceae; genus Pseudomonas; species Pseudomonas sp. B21-009. Next base: position 3,448,035 of record NZ_CP087199.1, read on the forward strand.
CAAGGACGTGAAAATCGACCTGGCCTGGGGCGGGCCGATGGCCTGCAGCCCCAACCTGTTCCCGCAGATCGGCACCCTGCCCGGTCGGCGCAACGCTTTCTACGTGCAAGGTTATTCCGGTTTTGGCGTCACCCCCAGCCACATCATCTGCAAGGTCCTGGCCGAAGGCATGAGCGAAGGCTCGGCGCGCTATGACCTGATCAGCTCGGTGCCACGCCCGACCATCCCGGCCAAGGATCAACTGCGCTCGGTGCTGCTGACCGCCGGCAAATCCTGGCACCAGCTGTCCGGCTACTGGAATGGCCGGCGCTAAGCCCCAACTCTTTCAACCCTCAAGGAACACTGCCATGACCCTGACTGCCGTCACCCCGAACCTCCAGCTCAGCCAACTCGACGCCTGGGGCACCGTTGCCGACCTGGGCTCGCAGATACTCGAAGGCGAAGTACGCGCCTTCGGCAAAATGACCTTCGGTGCACCGACCGACCCGGTCAGCAGCGCCTACTTTGGCACCACCACCGGCAAGTTCCGCATGGTCTACCCGTTCAACGAACAGGCCGTGGTAGTCACCGGCCAGGTGCGCCTGACCGACGAAGCCACGGGTGTGAGCCGCACCTACAACGTGGGTGACAGCTGGTTCGTGACCAAGGGCACGCCGGTGCTCTGGGAGATTCTCAGCGAGAGCTTTGTGAAGCATTACTTTGCGGTGGTCTGACTGAAAGCATCGCTGGCAAGCCAGCTCCCACAAGTACTGCATGCACCGAACCTGTGGGAGCGGGCTTGACCCGCGATGAGGCCCTAAAGCCTGGCCAAAGACGCCCCGAACATCCACCAAAGCGCCGCCAACCGCCGCTCGAACGCCTCCGCCCCCGCATAGATCAACTCGACATTCAAACTGTCGACGATCCCCAGGTAGGCATCGCCATACAAGCGCTGCTGCCCCTCCTCCAGCCCCGGCGCGAACGTGCGCAACGCCTGGGCAAACAACTCGCCCAACCTCGCCAGGTAGGCCTCGAAGCCGGCACAGATCACCGGCCGCAGTTCACTGGGCGGGAAGAACGCCGTGCGCAGCATGAAGCGCAAATGCGCCGAGGCCTGGTAGCGCGCGTTCAAGCGCTCGGCAAAACGTTGCCCCGGCAGCTCGCCGGTCGGCACCTGCTCGGCAAAGCACGCCTCCAGGTACTCGTGCTCGGCGTGCAGGGCCCGGGCATAGACCACCTGGAACAGGTCGTCCTTGCCGGCAAAATGCGCATACAACGACGGCTTGCGCATGCCCGCCGCGGCGGCGATATCGTTGAGCGACGAGGCGTCGTAACCCAGCTCGGCAAACTGCTCGACGGCAATCGCGCAGATCTTTTCCGCCGACGGCGTCAGGCTTCTCATAGCGGTGTCTCCCCCAACAAATACGGATCAATGCCCAGCCAGGCTGTGCACCTGCGGCTCGGCATGGCGGGTGCTGATGTGCACCAGCAGCGCCACGCACAGCGCCGAAAGGCCGAGCAACAACGCCCAGTGCGCCGCGCCCAAAGGCGCCATGATGCCCGACAATGGCGTGGCGAACGACGAAATGATCAACTGGAAGGCACCGAGCAACGCAGCAGTCGAGCCCAGCGCGGTGCTCTGCGAAGACATCACCAGCGACATCAGCGTGGCCTCGGCAATGCCCAGGCCGAACATGGCAACCGCCATGCCGGCAACGATACCCACCAGCCCCGCCGCACTCAGCGCACCGGCCAGCACCAGCACGGCGCCGACCAGCATGCACGCCGCGCCCCAGCGGGCCAGGCGCACCAGGCCCTTGCGCGCCACCAGGCGGCCCGCGGTGATGGCGCCGAGCAGAATGGCCACGCCGGTGGCGCCGAACAGGGTGCCGAACGCCTCGACCGACAGCCCGAAGTGATGCTGGTAAACGAAAGCGGCCCCGCCGATGTAGGCAAACAGAAAGAAGAACACCGCCGACAAGGCCAGGGCCGGGCGCAGGAACTGGCGGTCACGGGCGATCCGTACGTAAGTGCGCAGGAACTCCCGAGGCTGCCAGGCCATGCGTTTGTCCTCGGGCAAGGTTTCCTTGAGCATCAGCGCCGAGTTGATCAGCACCAGCACGCCCAATGCCGCCAGCACCAGCATGATCGCCCGCCAGCCAAAGTGCGCACCGACAAAGCCGCCCAATGCCGGGGCGATCACCGGCGCCAGGCCTTCGATGGTCATCAGCAAGGCGAAGATCTGCGCCGCCCGCGCGCCTTCGGCAACGTCGCGGACCATGCTCATGATCACCACCAGGGTCAGGGCGCTACCCAGGCCCTGGATGAAACGCGCCAGCAGCAGGCTGTTGAGGTCGGGCGCGGCAGCGGCGGCCAGCGAGCTCAAGACGAATACCAGCAAACCGGCAAGCAACGGCCGGCGCCGACCGAGGGTGTCGACCAGCGGCCCGAACAACAACTGCCCGGCGCCCATGGCCAGGAGGAACACGGTCAGGGTCAGTTGCACCCCGGCATAGGAGGTGGCGAACTCGCTGGCGATGCTTGGCATGCTGGCCAGGTACATGTCGACCGCCGAGGGCCCGAGGGCGCCGATCAGGGCCAGGGAAATGGCGAAGCCGACCCGGGCGGTCGGCGTGGAGGCTGCACTGTGCATAGGCTTGATTCCAGATAAAAACGGGACCTGGCTGGCGCTTGGCGCTCTACCTACCTATCGGTAGGTAGCGAGGTCGGACGAGCCTATACAGACCGCATCCTGCGGTCAAGTCAGCAACGATCAAACGCTGATCAGGCCAGGCTGCTGGCGCGGTAGTCCTTGGGCGACTGCTCGAACTGTTTCTTGAACGAGCGGCTGAAGTGCGCCGAGTCGGTGAAGCCCCATTTGTAGGCAATGGTGGTGATCGACTCGCGCTTGAGCACCGGGTTGGCGAGGTCGGCGGCGCTGCGTTTGAGGCGCGCGCGCTGGATGTAGCGGCAGACGCTGTCGCCCTGCTCTTCGAACAGGCGGTAGAGGTGGCGCACGGAAATGTTCAGGCGGTTGGCGAGGTTGACCGGGGTCAGGTTGGCCTGGCCGAGGGAGTCATCGATGACTTTTTGCACATAACTGCGCAGGTTGGCGCCCTGTATTGAGGCCGGCAACGCGCAGAGGTCGTCGCTGCCTTCAAGGGCCGAACCGAGCAGCGACAGGAAGGCGCTGTGCAGCGCCTGGCCCTCGCCCTGCTCGTCTTCGCCGGCGCTTTGCTCTTTGCACAGCTGGTCCATCAGCAGGCGCGGGTCTGGGAGATCTTGCCGAAGGTGCGGCTGTCGCTGCCCAACTGCTTGCACACCTCGGCCCGCGACAGCGACAGCGAAGCGTGCTCGATCAGGCCGAAGGGCATGATTTCGCAGGCACCGGCGGCGTCCATCAGGAGCATTTCGCCGGGCGCCAGCTGGATGCTGACGCCGTTCTGGGTGATCTGCGAGAAGCCGGTGCGCTGGCTGACCAGAAAGCAATGCTGGTCGTTGTCGCGGTCGCTGTTCAGGCCCTTGCGGCGGATCAGCCCGGCGTTGGTACGCAGGTTGGCCAGGGCCAGGCCGCCGCGCGACCAGGTGGAAATCTCGCCGATGAACAGCGAGGGGTTGAACGCCAGTTCCGTCTCGTACACCCCGCAGATGTTCTGCATCGTTGCGTTCCAGCGTTCCAGCGCAGGGCTGCTGGCGTGATGGATACTCATGGGTACCTCCACAATGGCATCTTGTTTTTGTTGGGCAATAGTTAACATGTTATCTATGTGCGCGCAACTTGCGTGAAGCAGCCAGAGTGGAAGCAGGTTTGATGCCAGATGGCCGGCTCAGAGCCCGGCCAACAGCCCCGGCACGCCTTGCAGGGTGGCCAGCAGGTGCTGGCATTGTTCGGGGCTCAGGCGAATGTAGCGACGAAAGGCCGGCAGGCGGTTGACCACCTCGCTGGCGCCGATGTGTTCGAGGGTCAGGGTCCATTGGCCGTCGCTTCTGTGCAGGCGCAGGCGCTTGAAGTCCAGGGGCATCAGCGCCTGCAGCAACGCGCTATCGGCCAGCAGGCGCCGTTGCAGTTCGGCCTGCAACGCCGGCTCGCCCTGACGCAGCTGAACCCGCAGGCCGCTGCGGCGCAACGACCCGCTGTGGTGCAGTTCAAGGTGGGCGCTGCCCTGCCCTGTGGCAGGCAGGCTCAGGCTGAATTCGCTCAGCACCAGGTGCATGAGCAACTGCGCTTCGCAGCGCTCGCGCACCTGCACCGCCTGCCCGGCCCAGTTGAAGCGACCAAAGCCCGGGCCGAGCACCTCGAAGCTGTCCAGACCGAGGTTGCGTTGCAGCTTTTCAAGGGTCAGCCCCGGCCGATAGCCGGCCGGCGCCCGATCAGACAGCCTTTGCCACAGTTGGCGCAGGGCAATAGCCATGTGCAGTCCCCGGTTGATGAGCGAATTCGCGCGCCAGCACCTCTTCTACCGAAGCCGGCTTGAACGGGTTGACCTTCTGCACCAGTAGCGTCCAGAACAGCGCATACACCGCGGTGCCGGCCAGCATCAGGCCAAAGGGCACGTAGATGTCGGCCGGGTCCATGCCCGGCGGGGTAATGAACCACATGCCCAGGACAATACCGACGCTCGAGAGGATTTGCGGCAGCGGGAACCATGGCGAGCGATAGGCCCGTGGCAGGTCCGGGCGACGGATGCGCAGGATCACCACCGACAGCGTTACCAGCAGGTACGCGGTGCTCCAGGCGCACACCGCCGCCAGCACCAGGTGCATGATGCGGTCGGTGTTGCCGCCCAGCCACAGGGCATGCAGGCATGGAATCAAGGCGGCGACGAGGATGCACAGCAGCGGCGTTTTAAAGCGCGGGTGCAGGTAGGTGAACACCTTGGGCAAGGCGCCGTCCACGGCCATGCCGTAGAGGATCCGCGGCACCCCGGCCATCAGCGTGTTGATGGTCGCCGCACCGGCGAACAGAAAGCCGATGCCCAGCCACAGCGGGCCGATATCGCCCATCACCTGTTCGGCAAAGCGCGGGATGGCCATGGGCGTGTCGAGCAAGTGCACGCCGCTGGCGGCGTCGAGCAATACGTTGTCGACCTGGCGCTTCATCGCTGCGCCATAGATGAACATGCACGTCGCCACCCCCAGCAGGCCCAGGGCCATGGCCCGTGGCATGCTTTTCGCCGACTGGCGCAAATCCGGCGCCAGCGGCGTAACGAACTCGCAGCCGACGAACATGAACATGGCCATGCCCACCAGCGAGAGAATGGTCACCAGGTCCGTGCCGACCAGCGACACGCCGAACCAGCCCTCCAGCTCCACCGCCGGCGCGGCCATCAGGCCGAGCACGCCGAAGACCATCAGCGTGGTCCACATGCCGAAGGTGAGGATGATCTCGGCCTTGCCGAAGGCGCTGACGCCAAAAGCATTGAGGATGGCGAAGATGATCACGAAGCCGACACCCAGCAGCCACGAACCACCGGCCGATTCGGCCAGGGTGTTGAGGTGCTCGAAGTTCACCAGGGCCATGACCCCGGCCAGCATGGTCTCGGCGGTGCCGGCAAAGACGTGGACGATCAGGTAGGCCGACAGCGTGCCGGTGATGGCGAAAAAGCGCCCCATGCCGCAGTTGATGTAGTCGTACACCGCGCCGGTGGTCGGCAGGATCGACGCCGCCTCGGCAAAGGTGGTCGCCTGCGCCAGCATCATCACCACCGCGATCAGCATGGCCACGGCGAAGGCACTGCCGCCGATACCGAAGCCCATGGTCGCGGTGAGGATCACCGGGCTTGCCATGATCAGGCCGATGGTACTGGCAAGGGCGGTGGGAAAGCCGACCGTGCCGCGATTCAGGTGCGCACTGAGCGTGTCGTTGAGCGACATGGCAAAAGACCTCGAGCAGAAGGATGACAGTGGTCCTACTCTGCGCGCGCTGGCAATGGCCGTCTTGCCCGTGGCTGCCGTGAAGGTTGTAGCTGGCTGCCAGGCTCAGCCCCGGGCCGGCAGGCGCACGCAGTCGTGCGGGCCGAGCAGGCGGCCGTCGGCGGCGCGCAACTGCAGGGCCTGGACCGGTTTGCCGTGTTCGCGGTCGACCAGTTGCGAATGGGCCTCGCCCTCGGCGAAGTAGAACGCCTCGCCCCACTGGCGCAAGCCGACGATCAACGGGAACAGGCCCAGGCCTTTCTCGGTGAGCACGTATTCCTGGTAGGCGCTGCCCTCGGACACCGGCACCAGCTCGAAGATCTGGTGCTCGACCAGTTGCCGCAGGCGGGTGCTGAGGATGTTCTTGGCCATGCCCAGGTTGCGCTGGAACTCACTGAAGCGCTTCAGGCCATCGAAGGCATCACGCACGATCAGCAGCGACCACCAGTCACCAATGGCATCGAGGGAACGCGCCACCGGGCATTCGGCGTCTTGCAGGCGGGTACGTTGGACCATGGGAAATCTCGCCAGTGAAAGTGGTTGCAATATAAAACCAGTTTCTCTAGCGTACAACTGGTTTCATTATGCAACCAGAAGGGTAGACCCCATGCAACCCCAACACCGAATGTCATCCGCCGTCATCTTGCTGTTCTCCGTGGCCTGTGCCCTGGCGGTTGGCAATGTCTACTACGCGCAACCCTTGCTCGAAGCCATGGCCCGGGAATTTGCCATCGACCCCGGCCTGGTCGGCCTGGTGGTGACCCTGACCCAGGTCGGCTATGGCCTGGGCCTGTTGTTGCTGGTGCCGTTGGGCGATCGCCTCAACCGCCGGCGACTGATCGTCGGCCAGTCGCTGCTCTCGGCCCTGGCCCTGGTGCTGATCGCCTGGGCGCCGAGCACGCCCTGGCTGCTGCTGGGCATGGGCCTGACCGGCCTGCTGGCGGTGGTCACCCAGGTGCTGGTGGCCTACGCCGCGACGCTGTCGGCGGCCAGCGAACGCGGTCATGTCGTGGGGGTGATCACCAGCGGCATCGTCATCGGCATCCTGCTGGCGCGTACCTTGTCCGGGGCCATGGCTGACCTCGCCGGCTGGCGCTCGATCTACTGGCTGTCGGCGGCCTTGACCCTGGTGATTGCCGCCCTGCTCTGGCGCGTGCTGCCTCGGCAACAACCGGTGCAGGCGGCGGGCAGTTACCGCGAGCTGCTGCATTCACTGGCGTTGCTGCTGCGCGATGAACCGCTGCTGCGCCGGCGCTCAGTGCTGGCCCTGCTCAGCTTCGCCTCGGCGATGGTGCTGTGGACGCCGCTGGTGTTGCCCCTGAGCGCCCCGCCGCTGTCGTTGTCGACCAGCGAAGTGGGCCTGTTCGGCCTGGCGGGCGCAGCAGGTGCGCTGGCGGCGGCGCGGGCCGGGGCGCTGGTGGATCGCGGCCTGGGCCAGTGGGTCAGTGGCGGCTCGCTGTTATTGATGCTGGCGTCCTGGGCGGCCATCGCCCTGACTGAATATTCGTTGTGGGCGCTGCTGCTCGGCGTGGTGGTCTTCGACCTGGGCCTGCAGGCCGTGCACGTCGCCAGCCAGAGCCTGATCTACCGCCTGCCTGAAGCCACCCACAGCCGGCTGACCGCTGCCTACATGCTGTTCTACTCGGTGGGCAGTGCCTTCGGCGCGCTGACCTCGACCCTGGCCTATGCCTGGGGCGGCTGGCTGCTGGTGTGTGCCTATGGCGCGCTGCTCAATGCCGTGGCCCTGGGTTACTGGTGGCTGAGCGAAGGCGCACGGGCTCAGAACTGCACGTCGAGTATTACGTTGTCCAGGTAAGTGCCGGCGGGCGGTGTGGCTTGGTCGGTGTAGACCTTGGCGTTGTAGTTGAAGATCTGGCTGCCGGTGCCGGTGCCCACACCGGGGTTGATATCGGCGTCGCTGCTGGCCCGCCGGGCCGTGGTGACGCTGCCCCAACGCACGCTGCCGGCGCTCTTGAAGATGTCATAGGCCATATAGTTGTTGGCCGCCGACTTCATCCGCCGGCGCCCGGCGGAGACATTCTGGCCATCGTCCAGGCCCACGGTGTAGTTGCTGCCCTTGGTGCAGGAGACATTGACGTTGCTGTTGACCGTGCTGAAGCCGCCGACCACCGGCGCGCTACCGAAGCTGATGTTGGGGCTGGTGATCTGGCAGTCATTGGTGACCGTCAGGCTCACGGTCAGGCTGGTGGTGCCGGTGAGGTTCTGCCGGCCCAGGCAGATGCTGCCGATGCCGATGCCCCAGCAGTAGCTGATGTTCCAGTACACCGTCAGGACTTCCTGATAAAGACCGGCGGCAACGTTGCTGCCGCTCAGGCTCTTGAGGTAGAGCGGCACCGACTTGGGCGTGGTGCCGTTGAGCAGGCCCAAGGCATCGAGGATGCCGTTGCGGGCAAAGTCGTAAGGCAGGCTGCGGGCGATCGGGTAGTTGGTGGTGTTGTTGGCGTACAGGGTGTAGCCGATCACATCGCCCGTGGGGCCGAGCAGGCCGGTACTGCCGGCCGGTGGGGTGAAAGTGGCGTAGAAGTGATCGTCGCTGGCCAGCAGGCTGACCAGCGAGCCGGTGCATTGCAGCCCGCCATTGAGGGTCGAGGCCGACTGCACGGTGGTGCGCACCAGGGTCGAGCTGACACTGCCAAAGCTTGCCGGCGCGGTATCGATCACCGAGCACAACGCGTGCACCTGGGGGCTGGCGAGCAAGGCCAGGAGCATCAGCAGGCGCTTCATTGGCACACCAGCGGGCCGATCAGCGGCACCTGGTCCTGCTCGGGCGCCAGCTTGAACTGCACCCGGCAACTGCCGCCGTTGGCGATCTGCACCTGCAGGCTGTTGTCCGCGGCCAGCCCTTCCAGGTACACCAGCCCGTCCCAGCCGACCACCGCCAGCGCCCCGCTCTGCTCATGGCGCACCTGGCTACCCAGGGGCAGTTCCTTATGGTTGCCATCGACCAGGACGATGCTCGCCGCCACCACCCGTTGCAGCGGGAATTCCAGCAGGTAGCCGCTGCCCCGGCGCACCGCCACCCGCTGCTCGACCTGCGGGCTCTGGACGTTGGCCGGCAGTTCCATGGGGTCGATCTCGTACTTGGCGCGGTAGTAGGCGCTACTCCAGGGCACCAGCAGGTGGCCGTTCTTGTCGGTGCGCCCGACCAACTGGTTTTCGTAGCGTACCGGCACTTGGGCAAAGCCCTCGGTGCTGACCACCACGAAGGCATCGTCGATACGGTTGGCGGCGAACAGCCCGGCGTCCATCCACACCAGCGAACCGCTGGCATCGGCCCAGCGGGTCATGCTGTCGCTGCTACCGTAGGCGCCGGCCTGCAGTTGCACCGACTGCAGGCGCCAGGTGACGTCGGCCTGGCGGTAAGCCTCACGGTCGCCGTCGGCGTAACCGAGGTTGAAGCCCAAGCCTCCTTCGCTGGGCACCGCGCGGCTGTAGTTGACCCGTTGCTGGTTCTGGCCCTCCTTGTTGCGCTCAACGCTAAAGCTCAGGGTGCCGCGCAGGTCGAACGGAATCACCAGTTGCGCCTGCACTGCCCACTGGCTGTCGCCGATTTCGCGGTTGGCCGACAGGTACAGGCTGCTGTTACGCCACAACGGCTTGCTCAAGCTGAGGTTGAGCAAACGGGTGCGCGAGTTGTCACCGGCGCGCACATCGAAGTAACCAGCGCCGAGGCTGCCGTAGCGTTCGAGGTTGACGCTCATGGTCACCTGTTCGCTGCGCTGGCTCAGACGCGTGTAGGGGCTGTCCACCAGCGACAGGTCGGCATAGTCGCCGCGCCGTTGCAGGCGCTGGTAATTGAAGCCCAGGCGCTGGCTGTTGTACTGGTAGCCGACGCTCAGTTGCTGGCCGCTGCGGCTGTCGAAGCTGCTCTGGCTCAGCGCCGCATTGACCACGCCCCAGTTGCCCACCTGCCAGTTGCCGCCCAGCCCGCCGAGGGCCAGGGACTCGGCCGCCTCGGCGTGGCTTTCGAGGGTGAAACTGTCGCTCAGGCCGTAGCGCAGGCTGGCGGCGGCCACCCCCGGGCCATAGGCAAAGTCGCGAAGCGCGTAGTCCCGGCGCAGGCTGCCGGCGGCCAGCGAGAAGTCCGCCAGGCCTTTTTGCAACAAGCTGCTGGTGACATAGAACGGCAAGGTGGTCGACACCTGCCGGCCGAGGGCATCGGTGGTCACCACCACCGCTTCGCCGGCGCCGTTGATGAACGGCACGTTGGTCAGGGTGTAGGGGCCTGGCTGCAAATCGGCGCTGGAGCTTTTGTAGCCGTTGATGAACAGATCCACCGAGGACGGCACCGCCGCTTCCCCGGCGAAGGCCGGCAATGGATAGGTGACCAGGTCCGGGCGCACGGCAAAGTCGCGCGACAGTTGCAGGCCGCCCAGGCGCACCGAACTGGTCCAGGGCAAGGCGCCGCTGAGCACGTCGCCGACTTCCAGGGTCAGCAGGCGCGCCTCGTCGGTGTAGCGCCAGGTGGTGTCGTAGCGGCGAAAGCCTTCCTGGCTGTCGGCGTAGTCGTTGCCGCCCAAGGACTGACGCCACTGGCCGGTGGTCGACAGCGTGCCCCAGCTGTCGAACAGGCGCAGCTCGTTCCACGCCGCGAGATAGCGGCCACCGTCGTCGGTATCGTTGAAATACAGGTCATAGTTGAGCAAGGCGCCGAAGCTGCTGCGCGCTTCACTGGCCGGGTACAACTGGCGGCTGCCGATGCGCTGGGTCGGCAACCAGGCCGGTGGCACCTGCAGCACCAGGCGCTGGCCCTGGCTGTCGTAGTCGCTGTGCAGGCCGGGGATGCTGTCCAGCGCCACTTCGTCGCCATACTCGCCGGGCAGCTCGATGCCGGCCGCCTGCAGGTCGGCGGTGGCCATGTACAGGCGCCCGGCGCGCTGCTGCACCGCCACCAGCTCAGGGCTGCTCATCTGGTTGACCAGCAGTTCCAGGAACAACGGCGCATCGGCGACCGCCTCGAGGCTGGCCGGGGGCGGCGGCAGTTCGCCAGCCAGCAGCGATCCACAGCCCAGCACGGTCAGGCCACAGGCCCGCAGCGCCGAAGAGATGCTCACACACAGTATCCGACCATTACCGGGTCCTCCCTGGCCCCTGTAGTGCTGCTAGCTGTCGTTCATTGCCCCTGGCTCAGGGTTTGCGCAGGCTCCTGGCCATTGACCCGGCCCTTGAGCACTGAAGCGGCGCCCAGCGGCTGCGGCGCCGGCCAGCGCATGCTGGCGCCGGGCAGCACATAGCCGAGCAAACCCTCCACCAGCGGCCGGCTCTGGCTGCCCTGCTGTAGCACCACGTCAGTCAGGCGCGCGTGCACCGGGCCGCTGTTGCGGATTTCCACATAGGGCTTGCCTTGTACAGAGACCTGACGCCAGCTCAGCAACGGCTTGCCCACCGCACTGTCACCGCGCTGGCCACTGGGGTCAGGCTTGCCCCACAAGCCTTCGCCATAGACGAACAGCGGCACCGAATAACGCATCTGGAAGCGGATCGCCGCCTGGGCCTTGTCGGCGCTGGCCGCAGCCGGCAAGGCCGGGGGAATTTCATCGATGATGATCCGGTAGGCCTGCTCCTGGCCCACCGGCGAGCTGCCGGTGCGGGTCAGGCGAATCAGCTGCTTTTGCCCCGGGGCGATATTGGCCACTGGCGGGCTGCCGATAATCTCGCGCTGGGCCTGGTACTGGTCGTCGAACTCGCCCTGGCGCCAGGCGAACACCCGCACCTGCAGGTTGGCCGGCGCATCGCCACGGTTCTCCAGCCACAGCGCGCCGGCTTTCTGATTGGCCTCCAGCACCGGATCGATCGGCCAGATCAGTACCGAGGTGGCGGCCTGCAACGGCGCACTGCACAACAGCGCCAGGGCGCAGCTCAACAGGGTGTAGCTCAAGCGCGAACTGCCGGCGCCTACTTCCATGCACACTCTCCTTATTGTCATATTCATCCGGCGGCGCCGTTCAAAAGGTCAGCACCACCTGCACCACATCGGTGTAACTGCCGGCCGGCAGGTTGCCGGTCAACTGGGCACGGGCGTAAACCGGCAACTTGATCGTGCTCGGATCGCTGTAGCTCACCGCCACGCTCTGGTTGATGCCCAGGCTCTGACTGAAGCCGGCGTCGCGAAACAATTGATAGGCCACCAGCGAGGTGCCGCTGCTGCGCTTGAGGTTGCGCGTGCCGCTGGCGCTGTTCAGCCCGGCATCGACGCTCATGCTCAAGCTCACTCCCGGCGTGCATTGCAGGGTCACCGTGGTGCCGCCCAGGGCGGTGGTGACGCTGCTGGTCGACAGCGCCGAATAGCTGCCGAAATTGAGGTTGCCGTAGTTGCTCACGCCGCCCATCACCAGGCAACCGGCCGCCACCGTGGCGCTGACCTGGAAAGTGCTGGTGGTGACCGCCGCCAACGGCAGCGGCAGGCAGCAGGCAACCATGGCCAGCAGCCCGGACCAGGTGCGGCTCACGGTTCAGAAGCTCAGCTCGACCGCCACCGTGTCGGTGTACACCCCGGCTGGCAGGCCCGCCTTGCCCTTGGCCTGGCCATACAGGTTGACGGTCTGGGCCACGCCGGTACTGGTCGGCAAGGTGATGGTGCCGTCGATGGCCAGCAGCTGGGTGTGCCCTGAATCGGTGTAGAAATCATAGGGCACGTAATTCGCCACGCCGTCGTAGAGCGCACGGCTGCCGCCGGGCGACTGGCTGTCGTGGGCGCCGGCACGCACTTTGATCACCGGCACTGTGCCGCTCGAGCAGAGGATGCTCATGGCGCCACCGCCGCCGCCCAGCACCTGCCCGCCGGCAGTGGTGAACAGCGCTTCCTGGGTACCGAAGTTCAGCGTACCGAAGTTCAGGCCGCTGGCACCGCCGCCCCCGTTGACCTGGCAACTGGCGATCAGCGTCAGGGTGGCGGTGATGTTGCCGGTTACCGTGGCCGCCTGGGCCTGGGTGGCGAGCGCCAGGCCTAGGCCTGCGAAAATCAAGCGTGAGAGGTTCGGGTGCATGAGTCACTCCTTGCGTATTACCAGTCCAGGGTCACCATCAGGGTGTCGCGGTAAATGCCGGCCGGTAGCGCCTTGGGATGGGCGACTACTGCACCGTAGATTGGAATCGGAATCTGCGCGGCGCTGCTGACCGAAAAATTGCGGGTCTGGCCGATGTTGTAACGGGCCCGGCCCGACGGGTCGGCAGACAGCTCATAGGGGATCAGCTCGCGGCCATTGCTCAGGCGCCGGGTGGCGCCATCACCGTTGGCACCGCCGTTGATGCTCACGGTAAAGGCGCGCACCGCCGGGTTGCAGCGCACCTGCAGGCTGCCGTCACCGGTGGCCTCTTCGATGCCGGAACGCAGCGGGTTGGTCCAGCTCGGGCCCTGGCTGCCAAAATCCAGTACACCGCCGCCGGGGGTTTCCAGGGTGCCCGGCCCGCCGCTGATCTGGCAGGCGCTGCTGATCACCAGGCGCGCCTGGATATGCCCGCTCATGGCCGCGAAAGCATCGGGGCTGAGCAACAGCAGCGGGCCAAGCGTCAACAGCATTATCCCTTTCATACTGCCAGTTCCTTTAGCAGGCGCCGCCCCGGTTACCAGGTGACGGTGACTTTGAGCAGGTCCGAATAACGCCCCACCGCCGGCACTTCGGCCAGGCGCTCGATACGCGCATACAACGGCAGCGCCACCGAGCCCGAATCGGGCACCCGCGCATGCTGGGCAACATTGACCGGCAGCGGCAGGCGCCAGGCCGGGTCCTGGTACAAACGGTAGGGTATGGGTTTCGCCGCAGGCTGGTTGCTGGCCAGGTAGCGCACCTCGCCGATGCCGCCGTGCTGGCCACCATCGACCTGCACCTGGTAAGCGGTGTCTGGGTTGCATTCCAGGCGTGGCGGGCGTAGCGCGAGCAACTGGCTGCTGAGCGGGCCGGCCGGGTCGTCCAGCCGCGCCGTGCGGCCGAAATCGAGCACACCCAAGGCCTGGGCGCCGGCATCGCGGGGCTGGTGGATGAGCAGGCAGCCGCGCTCCACTTGCACTTTGACTTCAACCATGAAATCGGCGGCGCCTGCGGTGCTGGCCATGCTCAGCCCGAGCAGCGTCGCCAAAGAGCGTCCCTTCACCTTGTCATCCTTCAACGCAGGAGTGATCTGACCTTGAGGGTAGCAGTGAAGGAAAAACCTGCCAGTTTGCAGGGAAATGTATAAGCCCCGTACAAGATCTATCTGTAGGATCGGGCTTGCCCCGCGATAGAAGCCATCACTTATCCCGCTCAGAGATCGCTGGCCGGCCTTATTCATATTGGTTAAATTAGCCGCCCTCGCTCAAGCTGGCCCTTGAGTGCCGTTGCCCCGAGGAGCCCGGTTTGCCTGCCCTGCCCCCTTCCTGGATACGTTCGCCGTTGCGCGCCTGGCGTCGCTTACGCACGCCGGTGGCCGAAGACAACAGCGTGGCGGCGACCGTTCGTCAGCATTTTGCCGCCAAGGCCCAAGCCCGCGGCTATACCCTGAGCGCCGGCCAGTTACACGTCATCGAACATATGGCGGCCCAGGCAGCGCAAATTGAGAGCGGCCAGGCGCGCAGCCTGTACCTGTACGGCGCGGTCGGGCGCGGCAAAAGCTGGCTGCTCGACGGTTTCTTCCAGGCCCTGCCTCAGGCGCGCAAGCGCCGCCTGCACTTTCATGACTTTTTCGCCCGCCTGCACCAGGGCATGTTTGATCATCGCCAGCAGGACGACGCCCTGGCCTGCACCCTGGATGAATTGCTCGACGACTGCCAGGTGCTGTGTTTCGACGAGTTCCACGTGCATGACATCGGCGATGCCATGCTCATCACCCGGTTGTTCCAGGCCTTGTTCGAGCGGCGGATTTTTCTCCTGGTAACCTCCAACTACGCGCCGCAAGGCTTGCTGCCCAACCCGCTGTATCACCAGCGTTTCGAGCCGGTGATCCGCCTGATCAACAGCCGCATGCAAGTGCTGGAAGTCGGCGGTGAGCAAGACTTTCGCAGCCTGCCCGGCGCGGCTGGCCAGCAGCGCTTTACCCAGGGCCATTACCTGTGGCCGGGCAGCCGCGAACAGCGCCAGGCCCTGCAGTTGCCCGAGCCGGGTGACGCGCCGGTTTTACTGGAGGTAGGCAAGCGCACACTGCGCGCCCGCCTGAGCGAGCAGCGCACCGTGGGGTTTGATTTTGTCGAGCTGTGCGAGCAACCCACCGCGGTGATCGACTACCTGGAGCTGGCGCGGCGTTTTGACCACTGGATCATCGACTGCCTGCCGAACCTTGAAGACTGCTCGATTGCCGCCCAGCAGCGCTTCGTCAACCTGGTGGACGTGCTCTATGACCAGGACAAGCACCTGGTGCTGATCGGCAGCCTGCCGCTGGCCGCAAGCCTGGGCGGCAGCGCCAGCGACCTGGCCCGCACCCGTAGTCGGTTGGGGCAGTTGCGCCAGGTTGCTGAGATCTGTGGGAGCGGGCTTGACCCGCGATGAAAGCCCTACCCAACCCGCGCCAGGCTCGCCAACACCGCTTCAATCTCCACCAACACCGCCGGATCATCCAGGGTCGAAGGCGGTGTATACGGCTGCTGATCGGCAATCTTGCGCAGCACCGCGCGCAGGATCTTGCCCGAGCGGGTCTTGGGCAGGCGCTTGACCACCCGCACCTGGTTGAAACAGGCCAGCGCACCAATCTGCTCGCGCACGCTGGCCACCAGCTCGCTCTGCAACTGCGCCTGGGCAATGTCCTGGCCGTCCTTGAGCACCACCAGCGCCAGCGGCACCTGGCCCTTGATCTCGTCGTGCACGCCGATCACCGCGCATTCGGCCACCGCCGGATGGCGGGCCACCAGGTCTTCCATCTCGCCGGTAGACAGGCGATGGCCGGAGACGTTGATGACGTCGTCGGTGCGGCCCATGATGTAGACGAAACCGTCTTCATCCAGATAGCCGCCGTCGCCGGTGTGGTAATAGCCGGGGTAGGTCTTCAGGTAGGCATCCAGGTAGCGCTGGTGGTCGCCCCACAAGGTCTGGCTGCAACCGGGCGGCAGCGGCAAGGCAATGACGATCGAGCCTTGCTGGTTGGCGCCGAGCAGATGCCCGTCATCATCCAGCACCTGTACGTTGTAGCCCGGCACCGCCCGGTTGCTCGAGCCCGGCCGCGCTGCACTGCCCTCCATGCCCACGCACGGTGCGGTCACCGGCCAGCCGGTTTCGGTCTGCCACCAGTGGTCGTGGACGGTCTTGCCGCTGGTGGCCTCCAGCCATTGATGGGTGCTGGAATCGAGTTTCTCGCCGGCCAGAAACAGCTGGCGCAGGGAGCTCAGGTCATAGCGGCGCAGCAATTCGCCGTCGGGGTCTTCCTTGCGGATCGCGCGCATGGCGGTGGGCGCGCAGAACAGGCCGTTGACCCGGTACTGCTCGACCACCCGCCAGTAGGCGCCGGCATCCGGGGTGCGGATCGGCTTGCCTTCGTAGAACACCGTGGTGCAGCCATTCATCAGCGGCCCGTAGACGATCAGCGAATGGCCAACCACCCAGCCAACGTCGGAAATCCCCCACCACACGTCGCCCGCCTGCATGCCATAGATATGGCGCATGGCAAAACTCAGGGCCACGGCGTTGCCGCCGTTTTCGCGCACGATCCCCTTGGGTTTGCCGGTGGTGCCCGAGGTATACATGATGTACAGCGGGTCGGCGGCGGCCAGTTCCACCGGCGCCACCGCTCTGGCCGTGGCCACCGCTTCGAGCCAGTCGAGGTCGCGGCCTTCGACCAGGGTTGCGGTGGCTTGCGGGCGTTGCAGCACCAGCACCTGGCGCGGCTGGTGTTTGGCCAGCTGCAAGGCGCGGTCGACCAGCGGCTTGTAGTCGACGACCCGGTCGAATTCCAGCCCGCACGAAGCAGTCAGCAGCAGGGTGGGCCGGGCATCGTCGATGCGCAGCGCCAGCTCGTTGGCGGCAAAGCCGCCAAACACCACCGAATGCACCGCGCCGATACGCGCGCAGGCGAGCATGGCCATGGCCGCCTGGGGCACCATGGGCATGTAGATGATCACCCCGTCGCCCTTCTCGACCCCAAGCTCGCGCAGCAAGCCGGCCAGGCGCGCCACTTCATCGCGCAGCTGGTTGTAGCTGAACTGCTGCTGGCTGCCGGTTACCGGCGAGTCATAGATCAGCGCGGTCTGCTCGCCACGGCCCTGTTCGATCTGATGGTCGAGGGCCAGGTAGCAGCTGTTGAGACGGCCGTCGGCGAACCACTGGTGGCTGCCATCGGCATTTTCAACAAGGGTTTGCAGGGGCTTGCGGTACCAGGCCAGGTGATCGGCCTGTTCGGCCCAGAAGGCGGCAGGATCGGCGATGGAGCGGGCGTAGCTGTGCTGGTATGTCATTGAATGTAGAACCCTGAACTTGTTGTTATTAATAAAGGGCGAGCTTCGAGTATGGACCGCAGTTGTCAGTCTGCCATGGGACTTAAGTCGCATCTTGCCGGTATGATGACCGGCGTTTATTTACGAGCCTGCCGCCAACCCCATGCATACCCTTGAAGACCTCAAAGCCGGCCGTCTGACGGGCATTACCCGCCTCGACCTGGCCTGCGGGCTGGAGCACTTCCCCCGGGAAATTTTCGACCTGGCCGACAGCCTGCAGGTACTCAACCTGACCGGTAACAACCTAAGCGACCTGCCCGAGGACCTGGGCCGGCTGCACCAGCTCAAGGTGCTGTTCTGCTCGCAAAACCGCTTTCGCCACCTGCCCGAAGGCATCGGCCAGTGCCCGATGCTGGAAATGGTCGGGTTCAAGAGCAACCAGATCGAGCAGGTCAGCGGCGCGGCGCTGCCACCACGGCTGCGGGCCCTGGTGCTGACCGACAATCGCATCGAATACTTGCCCGAAGCCCTGGGCGATTGCCCGCACCTGCAAAAGCTGATGCTTGCCGGCAACCGCCTGCGCGAACTGCCGGCAAGCCTTGCGCGCTGCACCAGGCTTGAACTGCTGCGCCTGTCGGCCAACCGGCTGCCGGCCCTGCCCGACTGGTTGCTGCAGATGCCGCGCCTGGCCTGGCTGGCCTACGCCGGCAACCCCATGGCGGCGGGCTACTGCACACCGCAAGATCCTGGCCATTGCCAGGTGATTGACTGGCAGCAGATCGACCTTGAACAGGTATTGGGCCAGGGCGCGTCCGGGGTCATTCACCAGGCGCGCTGGCAGCAGCAGAGCGCACCGGTGGCGGTCAAGCTGTACAAGGGCGAGATCACCAGCGACGGCTTGCCGCTCAACGAAATGAGCGCCTGCATTGCCGCTGGCGATCACCCGCAACTGGTGCGCCTGGTCGGGCGCATCGACAACCACCCGCAGCAACTGCCGGCGCTGGTGAT
This sequence comes from Pseudomonas sp. B21-009, assembly GCF_024749345.1. Taxonomy (NCBI): domain Bacteria; kingdom Pseudomonadati; phylum Pseudomonadota; class Gammaproteobacteria; order Pseudomonadales; family Pseudomonadaceae; genus Pseudomonas; species Pseudomonas sp. B21-009. The sequence goes on from NZ_CP087199.1 coordinate 3,466,288, forward strand.
GCAGTTGATCGAGCCGAGCTGGTTCAACCTGGCCGGGCCGCCGAGCCTGGATTCATGCACCCGCGACTGTTATCCGCGCGAGCGGCGTTTGCGCCTTGCCAGCGTGCGGCGCCTGGCCGCTGCCATTGCAGCGGTAGGCGCGCATTTGCACGGGCACGGCATCACCCATGGCGACCTGTATGCGCACAACGTGCTGTGTGACGAGCATGGCGACTGCTTGCTGGGGGACTTTGGCGCGGCGTCGTTCCATCCGCTGGATGGCAGCGTGGCGACTGAAGCGCTACAGCGGATCGAGGTGCTGGCGTTTGGGGTGTTGCTGGGGGAATTGCTGGCGTGTTGCGAGGGCGATTGCGAGGTGTTGCGGGGGGTGCAGCGCGAGTGTGTACGGGATGAGGTGATGCTGCGGCCGGGGTTTGCCGAGGTTTGTCAGCGGCTTCGCGGCGTCTGAATCGCGGGTCAAGTCGAGGCGTCGCACCGCCGCTCCCACAATGTACCTGTGGGAGCGGAAGGTTCACATCAACCCGCCAGACCTACATAGACGTTCTGCACGTCATCGTTATCGTCGATGGCTTCCAGGAAGGCTTCAACCTCCGCCATCTGCTCATCGCTCAGGGTGCTGACCGGGTTTTTCGGGGTGTAGCCGATTTTTGCCGAGACCACGGTGAAGCCTTGACCCGGCAGGGCTTTCTGCACGGCGTCGAGGTCGGTGGTGTCGGTGATGAACAGGGTCGCGCCCTCTTCTTCGCCTTCGGCAAAATCCTGGGCGCCGGCTTCGATGGCGGCCATTTCCGGGTCAGCGTCAGGGCTGGCCGGCGTGGCTTCGATCAGGCCGACATGGTTGAAATCCCAGGCCACCGAACCGGAAGCGCCCAGCTGGCCCTTGCGGAACAGTACGCGGATTTGCGCCACGGTGCGGTTGACGTTGTCGGTCAGGCACTCGACGATCAGCGGCACCTGGTGCGGGGCAAAACCTTCGTAGGTGACGGCGGTGTACTGCACCGCGTCGCCGTCCAGGCCGGCACCCTTGCGGATGGCACGTTCAAGGGTCTCGCGGGTCATCGAAGCCTTTTTGGCTTGCTCGATGGCCAGGCGCAGGCGCGGGTTCATGTCCGGGTCGGCGCCGGACTTGGCAGCGATCTGGATCTCTTTGGACAGCTTGCCCATGATCTTGCCTTTGGCGTTGGCTGCGACTTCTCTATGCTTGGCTTTCCACTGTGCGCCCATCTCGACTCTCTTGTTTCAGGTGCCGGTTCAGGTAGCGACCGGCCAAAGTGGCAAGCAGTTTATACGCTCCGCAAGCCATCGACAAAAAAACCCTTCAGCCCTTGTCGGCCTTGCCCGCAGCAGCGGCAAAACGCGCCAGGCGCACGTCAAGGTGGCGCGGCCGGCGGCCGTTGTCTTCGGCCTGCTCCTTGCGACGGATGGCATTGCGCACCATCAGCGAGCCCAGGTAGCGGATCGGCTCCGGCGGGAAGTAGCCCAGCGGGCCGTTGACCAGCGGCGAGCGGGTCCATGGGTTGTCCAGGCCCAGGGCCAGCGACGAAAGGATCTGCCCGCCCATGTGGCAGGGGCCGACGCCGCTGCCCGAGTAGCCAAAGCCGTAAAACACGTTGCCCTGGCCATTGAGCCGGCCAAAAAACGGCAAGCCGGTCACCGAACGGTCCGACGGCCCGTTCCAGGTCGCGGCAACCGGCACCTGGGCCAGGGCCGGGAAGAACTCGCCAAGGCTGCGGCGCAGCAACGGCTCATAGGGCGAAGGCTGGTCGAACACCGGCAGCATCCGCCCGCCATAAGCGAAGGTATTGCCGCCCTTGCCGAGCATCAGCCGGCCATCGCTGGTGTTGTGGTAGTAATGCACGAAGATCCGCGAATCGAGCACGCTGATGCCGCTGGTCAGGCCGATCTGTTCGAGCAACTGCGGTTGCGGCTCGGTGATGATCATGTCGCTGGAGACGATCGCCACGCTGCGCTCGAACTGCGGGAAGGCCCGCGCCATCCAGGCGTTGAGGGCCAGCACCACGCGACCGGCGCGGATGTTGCCACGGGCGGTTTCGACCAGCGCCTGCGGCCCTTGCTGCAAACCGCTCATGGCCGTGCCCTCATAAATGCGCACGCCCTTTTGCAAAGCGATCCGGCGCAGGCCGCGCACCAGTTTGCCCGGCTGTACCGTGGCAGCGGCCGGCGAGAACCAGCCTTCCAGGTGCTTGGCCGAGCCCGCTAGACGCTGCACCTGCGCAACCGCCAGGCGCTGGAACGAGTTGATGCCCTGGCGCTCAAGCGCTGCAATCACGCCATCGGTGGCGCCGACCTGGGCGCGATTGGTGGCCGTGTACAAGGTGCCGTCCAGGCGGTAGTCGGCGTTGATGCCATGGGCCTGGCAGAACTCGCCGATGGCGTAGATGCTCTGCTCCGAAGCCTTGACCAGGCGCACCGCCTCCTGCGCCCCGAACAGCCGTTCGAGGGTGAAGTACTTGGCCGACCACGACAGCGCGCAGCCGCCGTTGCGCCCGCTGGCGCCGGCGCCACAGATGTCGGCCTCGATCAGCACCACATCCAGCGCCGGGTTGTGCTCCTTGAGCATGAGCGCCGTCCACAGGCCGGTGTAGCCGCCACCGACGATGCACACCTGGCAGTCGGTATCAGCCGCCAGCGGCGGGCACGCGGGTGCAACTTCCTGGTCCAGCGCCTGTTGCAGCCAGAACGGTCTCATGTCGGTTTCCTTATAGGTTCAAGTACGCAGCGGTTTGATCGCCATGGCCGTGTTGGGGGCAACGGCCGGGGTGTGCTCGGGGCTGGCCGGGCGGCTGTTCCAGTGCGGCAGCAGCACCAGGGCGGAGAACAGCGCGCAGCCGGCAAAGACAATGAACACCGTGACGCTGTCGAAGTAACCCGGCAGCAGGCCGCCGAGAATCGCCCCGACCGAACCGCAGCCGTTGACGAAGCCTGCGGCGGTGGCGCCGGCCTTGGCGGTGCCGAAGTCGATGGCGGCAGCGCCGCTGATCATCGAGTCTGGCCCGTACAGGGTCAGGCCCATGACAAACAGCAAAGCCACCACCAGCAATACGCTGCCGGTATGCAGGGCGGCCATGAACAGCCCGAGCACCACGGTCAGCACCACCAGGCTGATCACGCAGGCCGGCATGCGCCGGGCGCCGAAGAGTTTGTCCGAGGCCAGGCCAATCATGATCGGGCCGAGCAAGCCGGCCAGCTCGAAGGCAGTGGGGATGATTGCCGCGCCAACCTTGCCCACCGACGGCATCTGTTCGAAGACGATCACCGGGCCCCAGAGCAGAATCGCGTAGCGCGCCGGTTTTAACAGAAAGTACGCCAGCCCCAGGGTCAGCACCGTGCGGTTGCGCAGGATCTCGCGCAACGGCGCCCAGATGCTGCAAATCGTCGAGCCCGGCAGCATGCTTTCGGGCTCGGGCTCCACCGCCGGCAAACCGACGTCTTCAGGCTTGTTGCGCTGGAAGATGAAGAACAGCACCGCTACCAGCGCCACCACCGCCGCGCTGGAGATGAACGCCGCATGCCAGCTGCCGATCAGGGTGTAGGCCCACCAACCAGCAAACGGCGAGGCCACCAGGCCACCAAAGGCATAGCATGAACTCCACAGCCCCAATACCCGACCGCGCTGGGAGGACGGGAAGAAGCTGCCGATGTTCTTGCACAGCCCGGCCCAGCCGGTCGATTGCGCCAGGCCCTGGACCAGCATGCAGGTAGCAAAGATCGGGAAGGTCGCGTAACTGCCCATCACCACGGCAGCGGCGGCAGAAATCACCAGGCCGCCGAGCACCACCACCCGCGGGCCGAAGCGGTCGGCGAGCATGCCCCAGGTAAATTGCCCGAATGCGTAGGCGGTCAGGTAGATGGCGTCGAGGTTGGCCATGGCCATTTTGTCGAGGGTGAAGCTTGGGTCTTCGGCGATGCCGAGCTTGGCCACCGAAAAGGCTTTGCGGGTGAAGTAGAACGCGGCGTAGGCCAGCCAGGTGATGGCAAAAATCTGCACGCGCCAACGTTTGATATCTGCAACGTGTTTGTTCATGGTGGGATCTGACCTCGAGAGCTGAGTGTGCCGGCAGAATTTGAAAAAAACGCCTGTCTTGTTGTTGTGTTGCGCACTGCGTGACGGCCGGTCGAACCCGTCACCTGCTCAGATAGAAACAATTACTGACTGATAAATAAAATCGATTTATCGTATTTCACAAATAAGCTCAGCTTGTAACAGGTGCTGCGATGTCGGTGTCCCACGCTCAGTTGAAGGCTTTTCACGCAGTTGCCCTGCACGGCAGCTTCACCCGCGCCGCCGAACGGTTGTTCCTGACCCAGCCGGCGATCTCCGACCAGGTGCGTAAACTCGAAGAACGTTTCGGGGTTTTGCTGTTTCACCGCAACAAGCGTTCGGTGCAACTGACCGATCTGGGCGAGCGTTTACTGGCGATCACCCAGCGCTTGTTCGTCTGCGAGGCCGAAGCCCATGAGCTGCTGCAGGATTCGCGCGCCTTGCAGACCGGCACCCTGGTGCTGGCGGTGGATGCGCCGGTGCACGTGCTGCCGCAGATTGCGCGCTTCTGCCAGCAGTACCCGGGGATCAGCGTCAAGGTCGAGACCGGCAATACCGACGAGTCGCTGCTGCGGCTGTTCAACTACCAGGCCGACCTGGCCCTGCTCGGCCGCGACGTTGATGATGACCGGCTGCTGTGCGTGCCGCTGCGCAGCGACCCGATGGTGGCCTTCGTCTCGCACAACCACCCCTGGGCCAGCCGTGGTTCGATCAGCCTGGCCGACCTTGACGACACGCCAATCGTGCTGCGTGAACCGGGTTCGGTCACCCGCCAGACCCTGGAAGAAGAAATGGCCCGCGCCGGCCTGCGCATCCGCGCGGCGATCCAGGTCGAAGGCCGCGAAGCGGCGCGCGAGGCGGTGGTGGTGGGGATTGGCGTGGGCGTGGTGTCGGCCGCCGAGTTCGGCGCCGATGCGCGGGTGTGTGCGTTGCCGATTGTCGATTGCCAGCGGCGTTTGACCGAGACCCTGGTGTGCTTGCGCGAGCAGAGCTCACGGCGGCTGGTGGCGACGTTTTTGCAGATGGTGCAGGACAGCCTTTAGTCCCATCGCGGGTCAAGCCCGCTCCTACAGTAGGAGCGGGCTTGACCCGCGATCAGGGCCTAAGCCGCCTCCCTGCCCCGCGCCAGCGCCTGGGCCGCGGCCAGCATCGAGCGCAACAGCACCGCGCAGCCATCGGCCAGGTCTTGCGGCGCGGCATTCTCGATCTCGTTGTGGCTGATCCCGCCTTCACAAGGCACAAAGATCATCCCCGCCGGGCCCAGTTCGGCGACGAAGATCGCATCATGCCCGGCGCCACTGACGATATCCATGTGCGACAACCCCAGGCCCTGGGCTGCGCTGCGCACCGCCTGCACGCAACCCTCGTCGAAGTACAGCGGTGGAAAGTCTGCGGTCGGCGTCAGGCTGTAGGTCAGCCCATGCTGCTGGCAGGTGCTCCTGATCACATCCTTGACCTGGGCGATCATCGAGTCGAGCCGCGCCGGCTCCAGATGCCGGAAATCCAGGGTCATGCGCACCTCGCCAGGAATGACGTTGCGCGAGCCGGGATAAGCCTGCAGGCAACCGACCGTGCCGCAGGCATGGGGCTGGTGCTCCAGAGCCACGCGGTTGACCGCCGCCACCACCGCGCTGGCGCCGACCAGGGCGTCCTTGCGCAGGTGCATCGGCGTTGGCCCGGCGTGGGCCTCGACGCCGCGCAGGGTCAGGTCGAACCACTTCTGCCCGAGCGCGCCAAGCACCACGCCGATGGTCTTGTGCTGGTCTTCAAGGATCGGCCCCTGCTCGATATGCGCTTCGAAATAGGCGCCCACCGGATGACCACTGACCGCCCGCGGCCCGGCATAACCAATGGCGTTAAGCGCCTCGCCGACGCTGATGCCTTCGGCGTCGGTCTTGGCCAGGGTCTGGGCCAGGGTGAATTTTTCGGCAAACACCCCCGAACCCATCATGCACGGAGCAAAGCGCGAGCCCTCTTCGTTGGTCCACACCACCACTTCCAGCGGCGCTTCGGTTTCGACCTTGAGGTCGTTGAGGGTGCGCAGCACTTCCAGCCCGGCCAGCACGCCAAAGCAGCCATCGAACTTGCCACCGGTGGGCTGGGTATCGATATGGCTGCCGGTCATCACCGGCGGCAATTGCGGGTTGCGCCCCGGGCGGCGGGCGAAGATGTTGCCGACGCCATCAATGCTGACGGTGCAGCCGGCCTCTTCGGTCCATTTGACGAACAGGTCGCGGGCCTGGCGATCGAGGTCGGTCAAAGCCAGCCGGCAAACGCCACCCTTGACCGTGGCGCCAAGCCGGGCCAGCTCCATCAGCGACTGCCACAGGCGTTCGCCGTTGATATGCCGTTGGGTCGATTGCAGAACATCCTGAGCGGTTTGCATGTGCGTCTCCTGCATCACGTGCCTGGCCTCTGCGGGCCATGGGCTTACACGGTGGGTTTGAGGTTGGCCGTGCGGGCGGCCCTGAAGCTACCGAGGGCGTAGTAGATCAGCCCGCCCAGGGCAGAACCGGTGAACCAGCCAAAGTCGTAGAACCAGCTGAAGGCGCTGCTGTGCAGCGACAGCAGGGTCAGCGCCACCGGCACGCCGAAGGCAATGAAGCCAGCGGCGTTCCAGGCCGGGTAGACGTCGTCGCGGTACAGGCCGGCGAGGTCCAGGGTCTGTTTGCGGGTGATGAAATAGTCGACCACCATGATCCCGGCTATCGGCCCGAGCAGGCTCGAATAGCCCAGCAGCCAGTTGGAATAGACGCTCTCCAGGCTGACGTCGCTGACGATCCAGCCGAGCTTTTTCAGCAGCTCATGGCCCATCAGCAGCAAGCCCACCAGGCCGGTGAGCAGCACCGCCGTGGTGCGCCCGATCCATTTGGGCGCCAGGTTCTGGAAGTCATTGGTCGGCGAGACGATATTGGCTGCGGTGTTGGTCGACAGCGTGGCGATGATGATCAGGGCCATGGCCAGCGCCACCCACATCGGGCTCTGGATGTGGCCGATGAGGCTGACCGGATCGGACACGGTTTCGCCCACCAGCGAGGCAGAGGCTGCGGTCAGCACCACGCCGAGGGCAGCGAACAGGAACATGGTCAGTGGCAGGCCGAAGATCTGCCCGAGGATCTGGTCCTTCTGGCTTTTGGCGTAGCGGCTGAAGTCAGGGATGTTCAGCGACAGGGTGGCCCAGAACCCGACCATGGCGGTGAGCCCGGCAAAGAAGTAGCCATAGACACTGGCACCCTCGGGGCGCTTGGGCGGCTGGGCCATCAACTCGCTGATCGAGACGTTGGGCAAGGCCCACACCAGCAGCCCCGCTCCCACCAGCACCAGCAGCGGCGCCGACAGGGTTTCCAGCCATTTGATCGACTCGGCGCCGCGCAGCACCACCCACAGGTTCAGGCACCAGAACAGCATGAAGCCGATCACCTCGCCGGTGCCGCCGAGGGCTTTCCAGTCCGCCGACAGCGAGCCGAGAAACAGGTGAATGGCCAGGCCGCCGAACATCGTCTGGATGCCGAACCAGCCGCAAGCCACCAGGGCGCGGATCAGGCACGGTACGTTGGAGCCGATGATGCCGAAGGACGAACGCAGCAGCACCGGAAAGGGAATGCCGTACTTGGTACCGGGAAAAGCGTTCAAGGTCAGCGGGATCAATACCACGGTGTTGGCCAGCAAAATCGCCAGCAGCGCCTCGCCCACGGTCAGGCCGAAATAGGCGGTGAGCACGCCGCCCAGGGTGTAGGTCGGCACGCAGATCGACATGCCGACCCACAGCGCGGTGATGTGCCATTTGTTCCAGGTGCGCTCGTGCACCTTGGTCGGGGCGATGTCGTGGTTATACCGGGGGCTGTCGAGGACGTCGCTGCCGGCGTCGAGTTCGAACAAGCCGTCGCGTTCGCTCACCTGCGATCTGGTCTGCTGCATGGCCGCTCCACTGTTGTTGTGTTTTTGGGAGTTGGTTGCATTGCACGGGCATGTGGGCAATCACGGTTGCCCATGAGAAATCTTGACCATTTCTACAACCTGTCAAGAACGACAGGACCACTGGTCGTTTTCCCTCAGCACCACTCAAATCATATAAATCTTATAAATCAGTAAGTTAACCTTGTTATATGCATATAAATTAAATATTTGCCCTATCTGAAATCGCCGACTAGATTCATTTCCTGACAGCGATGACAGGTTTTCGCCTACGCTGAAAAAAGTACAAAACCTAGAACCGGTAACAACCGGTCAAGCCTGCGAGGAGCATCTGATGACGCTTATGATTCGTGGCGCCACCCTGATTACCCATGAAGAAAGCTACCGCGCCGATGTCTTGTGTGCCGACGGCGTGATCAAGGCCATCGGCCCTGACCTTGAAGTGCCGGCCGGCTGTGAAGTGCTCGACGGCAGCGGCCAGTACCTGATGCCCGGCGGCATCGACCCGCACACCCACATGCAACTGCCCTTCATGGGTACCGTGGCCAGCGAAGACTTCTACAGCGGCACTGCCGCGGGCCTGGCCGGCGGCACCACCTCGATCATCGACTTCGTGATTCCCAATCCGCAGCAGTCCTTGCTCGAAGCCTTCCACCAGTGGCGTGGCTGGGCCGAGAAGTCGGCCAGCGACTACGGCTTTCACGTCGCCGTGACCTGGTGGAGCGAGCAGGTGCGCGAGGAGATGGGCGAACTGGTGCGCCTGCATGGGGTCAACAGCTTCAAGCACTTCATGGCCTACAAGAACGCGATCATGGCCGCCGACGACACCCTGGTCGCCAGCTTCGAGCGCTGCCTGGAGCTCGGCGCGGTGCCGACCGTGCATGCCGAGAACGGCGAACTGGTCTATCACCTGCAGCGCAAACTGATGGCCCAGGGCATTACCGGCCCGGAAGCGCACCCGCTATCAAGGCCCTCGCAGGTCGAAGGCGAAGCCGCCAGCCGCGCCATTCGCATCGCCGAAACCCTCGGCACGCCGCTGTACCTGGTGCATGTTTCGACCCGCGAAGCCCTGGATGAAATCACCTACGCGCGCAACAAAGGCCTGCAGGTCTACGGCGAAGTGCTGGCCGGGCACCTGCTGCTGGATGACAGCGTCTACCGCCACCCCGACTGGCAAACCGCCGCCGGTTACGTCATGAGCCCGCCGTTCCGCCCGCGCCAGGACGGCCACCAGGAGGCGCTGTGGCACGGCCTGCAATCGGGCAACCTGCACACCACCGCCACCGACCATTGCTGCTTTTGCGCCGAACAGAAAGCCGCCGGGCGCGACGACTTCAGCCGCATCCCCAACGGTACTGCCGGCATCGAGGACCGCATGGCAGTGCTATGGGACGAAGGGGTCAACAGCGGCAAGTTGTCGATGCAGGACTTCGTCGCCCTGACTTCGACCAACACCGCGAAGATCTTCAACCTGTTCCCGCGCAAAGGCGCCCTGCGCGTCGGTGCCGACGCCGACCTGGTGCTCTGGGACCCGCAAGGCACACGGACCATCTCGGCGGCCACGCACCATCAGCAGGTGGACTTCAACATCTTCGAAGGCAAGACCGTGCGCGGCATCCCCAGCCACACCATCAGCCAGGGCAAGCTGGTCTGGGCCCACGGCGACCTGCGCGCCGAGCGCGGCGCCGGGCGCTACATCGAACGGCCGGCGTACCCGGCGGTGTTCGACCTGCTCAGCAAGCGGGCCGAGCATTCCCGGCCGGTCGCCGTTAAGCGCTGAAGAGCATCGCGGGCAAGCCAGCTCCCACATGTGGGAGCGGCGGTGCGACGCCTCGACTTGACCCGCGATGGAAGGCAAAGCCTTCCCCAAAAAAAATAAAAAAATGAGGAACCCACCGTGATCGATTCCCTCAACCACCTCCCCCGACCGTCCGAAAGCAACGCCACCCTCGCCGAGCACTTCAGCGACCTGGCGCCAGCGTTGAACGCCCGCCAGGCCGCGCTTGAAGCCTCACGCTGCCTGTATTGCTACGACGCGCCTTGCGTCAACGCCTGCCCCAGCGAGATCGACATCCCCTCGTTCATCCGCAACATCCACCAGGAGAACGTCCAGGGCGCGGCGCAGAAAATTCTCTCGGCCAACATCCTCGGCGGCAGTTGCGCGCGGGTGTGCCCCACCGAGATCCTCTGCCAGCAGGCCTGCGTGCGCAACAACCACCAGGAGTGCGCGCCGGTGCTGATCGGCCTGTTGCAGCGCTATGCCGTGGACCATGCCGAGTTTGCCCAGCACCCGTTCCAGCGCGCCGCCAGCACCGGCAAACGCATTGCCGTGGTCGGCGCCGGCCCGGCGGGGCTGTCGTGCGCCCACCGCCTGGCCTGGCACGGCCATGACGTGGTGATCTTCGAAGCCCGGGACAAAGCCGGCGGCCTCAATGAATACGGGATCGCCAAGTACAAGCTGGTCGACGATTTCGCCCAGCGCGAGCTGGACTTTGTCCTGCAGATCGGCGGCATCGAGATTCGTCACGGCCAGGTGCTGGGCGACAACCTCAGCCTGGCCGAGCTGCAACAGCAGTTCGACGCGGTGTTCCTCGGCCTGGGCCTGAATGCCGTGCGCCAGCTGGGCCTGGCCAACGAGGCAGCGCCGGGCATGCTCGCCGCCACCGAGTTCATCCGCGAACTGCGCCAGGCCGATGACCTCACCTCCCTGCCGGTGGCCGACCGTTGCATCGTCCTCGGCGCCGGCAATACCGCCATCGACATGGCCGTGCAAATGGCCCGCCTCGGTGCCCGCGACGTCAACCTGGTGTATCGCCGTGGCGTCGAGGACATGGGCGCCACCGCGCACGAGCAACACATCGCCAAGGACAACCAGGTACGCCTGCTGACCTGGGCCCAGCCCGAACAAGTGCTGCTCGACGATCAGGGCCGGGTGCGCGGCATGCGCTTTGCCCGCACGCAGTTAAGCGATGGCCGCCTGCAGCCAACCGGCGAGACCTTCGAACTGGCTGCCGACGCGATCTTCAAAGCCATCGGCCAGGCCTTCGATGCCAGCGCCTTGAGCGACAGCAGCGGCCAGCAGCTGGCCCGCGAGGGCGAGCGCATTCGCGTCAACGAGCAGCTGCGCACCAGCCTGCCCGGCGTGTATGCCGGCGGCGACTGCACCCAGCTCGGCCAGGACCTTACCGTCCAGGCCGTGCAGCACGGCAAGCTGGCCGCCGAGGCCATGCATGCGCACCTGATGCTCAATGTGGAGGCTGCATAATGGCTGACCTGTCGATCGAATTCGCTGGCATCAAGGCGCCCAACCCGTTCTGGCTGGCCTCCGCACCGCCCACCGACAAGGCTTACAACGTGGTCCGTGCCTACCAGGCCGGCTGGGGTGGCGTGGTCTGGAAAACCCTGGGCGAAGACCCCGCCGCAGTCAACGTCTCGTCGCGTTACTCGGCGCATTACGGGGCCAACCGCGAGGTCATGGGCATCAACAACATCGAGCTGATCACCGACCGTTCGCTGGAAATCAACCTGCGCGAAATCACCCAGGTGAAGAAGGACTGGCCAGACCGCGCACTGATCGTCTCGCTGATGGTGCCCTGCGTCGAAGAATCCTGGAAAGCCATTTTGCCGCTGGTCGAAGCCACTGGCGCCGACGGCATCGAGCTCAACTTCGGCTGCCCCCACGGCATGCCCGAACGCGGCATGGGCGCGGCGGTCGGCCAGGTGCCGGAGTACGTCGAACAGGTCACCCGCTGGTGCAAGACGTACTGCTCGCTGCCGGTGATCGTCAAGCTGACACCGAACATCACCGACATCCGCCAGTCGGCCCGCGCCGCCCATCGTGGTGGCGCCGACGCGGTGTCGCTGATCAACACCATCAACTCGATCACCAGCGTCGACCTCGAACGCATGGTTGCCCACCCCATTGTCGGCGACATGAGCACCCATGGCGGCTATTGCGGCTCGGCGGTCAAGCCGATCGCCCTGAACATGGTTGCCGAAATCGCCCGCGACCCGGCCACCCACGGCCTGCCGATCTGCGGTATTGGCGGCATCGGCAGCTGGCGTGACGCCGCCGAGTTCGTCGCCCTCGGCTGCGGCGCGGTGCAGGTGTGCACGGCGGCGATGCTGCATGGCTTTCGCATCGTCGACGAGATGAAGGATGGCCTCTCGCGCTGGATGGACAGCCAGGGCTACCGCAGCCTCAAGGAGTTCCAGGGCCGCGCCGTGGGCCACACCACCGACTGGAAGTACCTGGACATCAACTACCAGGTGGTGGCCAGGATCGACCAGGCGGCGTGCATCGGTTGCGGGCGCTGCCACATCGCCTGCGAAGACACCTCGCACCAGGCCATCGCCAACCTCAAGCAGACCGACGGCAGCCACCGCTACGAGGTGATCGACGCCGAATGCGTGGGCTGCAACCTGTGCCAGATCACCTGCCCGGTGCAGGACTGCATCGAGATGGTCCCGCAGGACACCGGCAAGCCGTTTCTTGACTGGCTGCATGACCCGCGCAACCCCTACCGCGAAGCGTCCTGAGGCAGGCAGCAAAAACAGCGAGGGAGGCCTGGCGGCTCTCCCTCGCTGAAGGCAATCGTAGCGCTGCACGAATGCCTATATCATGACGGTTACAGGAATATCCCCGCGAGGAAGGAATCGTCATGCTTTACCGCCTGGGCGCCGATGGTCTGGTGCTGTTTCACTTGTTGTTTATTGTCTTCGTGCTGTTTGGCGGTTTGCTGGTGCTCAAATGGCGCGGTGCGATGTGGTGGCATCTGCCGGCGATGAGCTGGGGCATGGCCGTGGAGTTCTTGCACCTCACCTGCCCGCTCACCGAGTGGGAAAACCGCCTGCGCCAGGCCTCGGGCCTGGCCGGTTATGAAGGCGGCTTCATCGAGCACTACATTTGGCCGATCATCTACCCGGCGGGGCTGACGCCTGGCATCCAGCTGGTGCTCGGTTCGGTGGTGGTGCTGGTCAACGGCCTGGTCTACCTGCACGTAATGCGCCAGTGGCAGGCGCGACGTCAGCAGCGCATTGCCTAGGGTTTGTACGAAAAGTCGCCGAGCGGCGATCAGGCAAGGCGAAAACAGGCGAGGAAGCGGAGTTTACGAGTTGTAAATGAGCATTCCGAGCCTGTTTTCAACGCAGCATGATCGTCGCGCAGGCACTTTTCGTACAAAGCCTAGCGTGTAGCAACGATAAACAGGCGCGGAAACGGCAACAGCACCGTGCCATCGGCGGCAGGCGGATACGCCTGCTCCATCGCCTGCAGGTAGTACTGCAGAAAGTCTGCCTGCTCCTGGGCATCCAGCGCCGCCAGATACGGCCGCAATGCCGAGCCCTTGAACCACTCCACCACCGCCGGCGCGCCGCCTGCCAGCGGGTGGTAATACGTGGTGCGCCAGACGTCCACGCGCCGGCAATGGGGGCTGAGCACATCGTAGTAATAGGCCGCAGTGTGCCGTGGCGGCAACTGCAGATCACCGACCTTGCTGGCCCAGCTGCCCAGTTTGGCGATCTCGCGAAGCTGGCGGTGTGCCGGTTCGTCGAGGTTGTCCGGGGTCTGGATCGCCAGGCTGCCACCGGCCGTCAGTTGACGTACCAGCTGCGGGTACAACAGCGCGTGGTCGGGCAGCCATTGCAGCGAGGCGTTGGCGAGGATCACATCGACACCCTCATCGACGCTCCAGCTAGCGATATCAGCCACTTCGAAGGCCATCTGCGGCAAACGCTGGCGGGCGGCGGCGATCATGTCTTCGCTGCTGTCCAGGCCGGTCACCTGCGCCTCGGGATAGCGGCTGGCGAGCACTTGCGTGGAGTTGCCCGGGCCGCAGCCAAGGTCCACGGCGCTGGCGACTGTGTGGTTGGGCAGCGCCGCTACCAGGTCGCGCACCGGGCGCGTGCGTTCGTTCTCGAAGGTGCTGTATTGCGCAGCTGACCAGGTCATCGCAGGTTCCTTTAGTGGCCTTGGGAAATCGAGCGTGTCCTAGCATGCCGGTTACCCGCCGATTAAGAAACCTCGTACAGCAGCGCCGCCAGTTTGCGCCCGGCAAAACGCAACTGCGCATCGCTCAGGGCGGTGAAGCCGATCATCACCGCAGGCCGCAGTTGCACCTGCTGGCAGAAGCTGCCGATCGGTTGCAGTTGCAGGCCCTGGTCGGCGGCGCGCTGGCAAAAATCCTGCTCATCCGCCCCTGCCGGCAACCACAGGACAAAGTGCAAACCGGCTTGCTGGCCGCTGACCTCATAACGGCCCGGCGCATGCTCGGCCAGGCAGGCGAGCAGCAGGTCGCGGCGCTGCTGATAGGCCTGGCGCGCCTGCCTCAGGTAGCGTACGAAGCTGCCATTGGCCAGGTACTCGGCCAGGCCCAGTTGCTCGGTAACCCCGACCGCGCCGCCGGTGCCCTGCAGGGTCGAAAGCAACGGTGCGCGCAGGCTCGCCGGCACCAGCATGAAACCCACGCGCAGACCGGCGAACAGGGTCTTGTTGAAACTGCCGCAGTAGATCACCCGGTCGCCGTGATCCAGGGCCTTGAGCGCCGGCAGCGGTGCGTTGTTGTAGTTGAATTCACTGTCGTAGTCGTCTTCGACGATCCACGCCTCGGCACGCTTGGCCCAGTCCAGCAGCATCAGCCGCCGCGACACCGACAGGGTCACGCCCAACGGCGACTGGTGCGCCGGGGTCACGCAGGCCAGGCGGGCATCCAGGTGACGCTCAAGCGCTTGCGCGTCGATGCCCTCGGCGGTTACCGGCACCGCCACCACCTGCGCCCCGGCCCGCGCAAACAGCGACCTGGCGGTGCGGTAGCCGGGGTCTTCGACACAGGCCTTGTCGCCCGGGCGGATCACACTGCGCGCCAACAGGTCGATGCACTGGCGGATGCCGCTGGTGACGATCAAGTCCTGGGCAGTGCAGCGGATGCCGCGATAGCGGCGCAGGTAGTCGGCGATCTGCTCGCGCAGGGCCGGCAGCCCGGCCGCATCCGGCGAGCTGAGCAAGGCTGCCGGCGCTGTCGCCAGGGCCTTGGCCAGCGCCTGGGACCAGGCCTTGAGCGGGAACAGCGCCGGGTCGGCCAGGCGCGCGACAAACGGCACACCCACCTGCACACCGGCGCCGCTGGCCGTGCTCGGTGCGCTGAGCGGCTGGCACGCCGGCGCCGCTGCCGGCTCACTGCCAGCAGCGATAAAGGCGTCAGGCACCACCGCACACACCCGGGTACCGGAGCCGGCCACCCGGTTGACATAGCCCTCATCGCGCAGACGCTCGAACACCAGCTCCAGGGTGCCCCGCGACAGCTGCCAACGCTCGGCCAGGGTGCGCGTCGAGGGCAAGCGGCTGCCGGCCGCCAGGCGCTTGTCGAGGATCGCATCGCGCAGGGCGGCATAGGCGCCTTGCTGCTTGCCCTGGGCCAATGCCGTGGGCAGCGGGAGATCGAGGGCGATGGCGGCTTTGCCTGTGCGCATAGTGGTCCAATCAGGTTTGTTCTTAATGGCGCTGCCGATTAAACCACATTGGCCGCTAAGGTCTGCGCATCGATCACAAGGAACCGTTCAATGCCCACCCCCTCCTCGCCCGGCCCGCGAACCTGGCTTCTATTGCTGCTGATGATTGTCTGCCTGCCGCGGGTGGCCCTGGACATCTACCTGCCCGCCCTGCCCGACATCGCCATCGCCCTGCACGCCAGTGATGCCCAGTTGCACCTGACCCTGACCCTGTACATGCTCGGCTACGCCCTGAGCATGCTGATCAGCGGCCCGCTGTGCGACCGTTTTGGCCGCCGCCCGCTGTTGCTGCTCGGCGGCACGATCTACCTGCTGGCAAGCCTTGCCTGCAGCCTGGCCAGCAGTGTCGAGGTGCTGATTGCCGCGCGCCTGTTCCAGGCCCTGGGCGGTTGCTGCGGGGCGGTGATTGGCCGGGTGATGGTGCGTGATCACTTCGACCGCCAGCAGCAGGGCCAGTTGCTCGGCTACCTGTCGATGGGTATGGCGCTGTCGCCGATGATCGCGCCCGTGCTGGGCAGCCTGATCGAAACCGGCCTGGGCTGGCGCTGGATCTTCCTGCTGCTGACCTTGAGCGCTGCCCTGAGCCTGCTGCTGATCGCCCTGCGCCTGCCGGAAACCCGCCCGCCGCAAGTGGACGGGCTGCGTCAGCAACCGGTGCTGAAGGTCTACCTGCGCCTGCTCGGTGACGGCTACTTCATGCGCTATTCACTGGCGATTGCCTGCGTTTACTGCACCTACTTCCCGTTCATCGCCGAGTCCTCGACCCTGCTGCAACGCCGCCTGGGCCTGAGTTCGGCGCAGTACGCCGCGTTGTTCGCCGTCACCGTCGGTGGCTACCTGGTAGGCTCGCAGCTGTTTCGCCGGCGCAGTGGCCGCTACAGCGCCGATGCCTTGCTCGGCCAGGCCCTGGTGCTCAACCTGGCTGGCGCGCTGCTGCTGATGCTCGCCACCCGGCTGTGGCCCGACGCGCTGCTGGCGATCGTCCTGCCGATGCTGCTGATCATGCTCTCGGTGGGCCTGGCCATTCCGGCCTGCCAGTGGGCGGTGCTGCAGCCTTATGCGGCCATCGCCGGCAGCGCCTCGGGGTTGTTCTTTTTCATCCAGATGGCCTTCACTGCACTGTGCAGCCTGGTCATCGGCCAGCTCTCCGATGGCAGCGCCGGGCCCCTGGCCGGCATGACTGCGCTGGCCAGCCTGGCCTTTGCCCTGGTGCTCAAATGGCTGCGCAGCGAAGCGATGACGCTCAAGGCTGGTTCCGGCTAACATGGGCGATTACCTCACCCGCCGGAAGCCTGCCATGAGCCTGACCATCCGCCCCGCGCGGCGCGAAGACGCCGCCCAGATCCTCGCCTTCATCACCGAGCTTGCCGACTACGAGCGCGCCGTCCACGAAGTAATCGCCTCCCGGGCCGACATCGAACGCACCTTGTTCGACGACGGCGCCAAGGCCCTGAGCCTGATTTGCGAGCGCGACGGCCAGGCCATTGGCTATGCGGTGTACTTCTACAGCTACTCGACCTGGCTGGGGCGCAACGGCATTTACCTCGAAGACCTGTACATCACCCCCGAGCAACGCGGTGGCGGTGCCGGCAAGCAGTTGCTGCGTCATATCGCCGTCGAAGCCCTGGCCAACGGCTGCGGGCGCCTGGAGTGGAGCGTGCTCGACTGGAACGAGCCGGCCATCCAGTTCTATAAATCCCTGGGCGCCCTGCCCCAGGATGAATGGGTGCGCTACCGCCTCGAAGGCGCCGGCCTTGAGGCTTTCGCCCGCGGTTGAATGGCTGGGCAAGTGCGGCGCGATCGGCTAAGGTGCGCGCCTTGCCCTTACCTCGCCTTGCCAAGGAATGCACTGAATTGAAGGCCCTCTTTCGCTCCCTCCCGTTACTGTGCCTGGGCGCTGCCCTGGCGGCCTGCAGCGCCACCCCCGCCGACCCGGTCAGTTTCAAGGAAAATGACCTGTATGGCCTTAAAGACCCCAGCGGCAAGGTCATCGTTGCGCCGTCCATCGAGCTGCAACCGGTTTACCACGAAGGCATGGCAGCCGTTCGCATCAACAACAAATGGGGCTACATGGACCGCAAGGGGCAGTTGCTCATCCCGACCCTCTACAAGCGCCCCGGGCCGTTCAGCGATGGCCTGGCAGGCGTCTGCCTGACGTATTCCGAGTGTGGCTACATCGATACCCGGGGCCGCACCGTGGTGCCGTTCGAGTATGACTGGGTAGAGGGTTTCGACGACGCCAAGGACGGCCTGGCGGTAGTCGCCAAAGGCAACCTGTTCGGCATGATCAACCGCAAGGGCGAGCAGGTGATCCCCCTGCGCTTCAGCTCGCGGCCCATTACCGAGAAGGGCTATGTGCTGCTGAACGACAGCGCCAGCAAAAAAAGCGGCCTGATGAACACATCCGGCAAAGTGGTGCTGCCTTTCGAATACGACGGCTTCGCCTACAATACCTGGGGCGGACGGCTGATCAACGACAATCTGCTGAGCGCGGCAAAAGAAGGTAAATGGGGCTTTATCGACCTTAAGGGCAAGGTGGTGCTGCCCTATATCTATGACAGACCCGGTTTTTTTCGCGACGGCCAGGCCATCGTACAACGCGATGGCAAGCACTACCGGATCGACCGCAAGGGCAACGAAACGCCCTTGGAATACGAGCCATTGAAGCTACCCTGAGAGTATTTCCAATGATGTAAGCCTGGTGCACAGGAGTGCTGCCCATGGTCGTCAAAGCCAATAGCCAGACCTTCACCATCCTCGCCCAGGACCCGGCGGTGCGTGATGCCCGCGGCCAGTTGCTGTTCGCCCGGGTCAGCGTGCCGCTGGAAACCCTCGGCCTGGGCCCCACCGGCTACCGCCTGAAGGTGGTCGACTTCGACGCCTCGCGCAACCAGCTGTACCACGCCCACGCCTACCAGCAGGACGCCACCAGCGGCGCGATGATCGACCCCTTCGATCAGCCCGGCGAGGCGCTGCTGGGCAATCCGGCGTTCCACTGCCAGCACGTCTACGCGGTGGTCATGCGCACCCTGGCGCGCTTCGAGATGGCCCTGGGGCGCAGGGTCGGCTGGGGCTTCGAGGGCCACCAGTTGCATGTGGTGCCGCATGCTTTCGTCGAGGCCAATGCCTTTTACTCGCGGGCCGACCGCGCCTTGATGTTCGGTTATTTCAAGGGCCTCGACGGCCAGCACGTGTTCACCTGCCTGTCCCACGACATCGTCGCCCACGAGGCCACCCACGCGATTCTCGACGGCCTGCGCGGCGGCTTCATGAATGCCTCGGGGCCCGATCAGGCAGCCTTCCACGAAGGCTTTGCCGACGTGGTGGCGCTGCTGTCGGTGTTTTCCCTGCGCGAAATCATCGAGTACGCCCTGACCAATGGCGGGCGTATCGAGCTCACCGTACAGGGCGATCGCCGGCTGCTCAACGGCGACCAGCTGAGCCCGCAGAACCTTGCCGAGTCGCTGCTGTTCGGTATCGGCGAAGAGTTCGGCCAGCAACTCGAAGGCCTGCGCGCCAATGCCCTGCGCCGCTCGGTGATGCTGCCGCCGTCGGCGGATTACCTGAGCGACGAGCAGTTCGCCGAAGCCCACAACCGTGGCGAAGTTTTCGCCGCCGCCATGCTTCGCAGCATGCTCGCCCTGTGGGTGGCGCGCCTGGGCGAGCTGGGCAATTTTGGCGACAACCTGTACAACCTGCGCGAAGTGGTTGAAGAAGGCGCCAAGGCCGCCGACCAGTTGCTGACCATCGCCATCCGCGCCCTGGACTACTGCCCGCCGCTGGACCTGGAGTTCGGCGACTACCTGGCCGCTCTGCTCACCGTCGATGCCCAGGTGGCCCCGGACGATTCGCGCTACGACTACCGGCTGATCATCCGCACCACCTTCGAAGCCTTCGGCATCAATCCGCCGCCAGCGCGCACCGACAGCGACGGCTGCTGGCACGGCTTTGCCGACAACGGCCGGGTGCAATACCGCAACAGCCACTTCGACTCGATGCTGCGCGACGACGAAGAGGTGTTCCGTTTTCTCTGGGAGAACCGTGCGGTGCTGGGCATCGACGAGCGCGCCTACACCGAAGTGGTGTCGGTGCGCCCGAGCATCCGCCTGGGCACCGACGGCCTGCTGCTGCGCGAGAGCGTGTGCGAATACATCATGAAGGCCAACATCTTTGGCGCCGAGCTCAAGAGCGTGTGCAACATCAGCCCGCGCCCGGCCTGGATCAAGACCACCGACGCGCTCACCGTCTACGGCGCCGGCACGCTGATTTTCGACCAGTACGGGCGCATCAAGTATCACGTCCAGCGCCCGCTCAACGACGGCCAGTGGCAATTGCGGCGCTTGAGCTACCTGGCAGGTCTCGATACCAGCGAGCTGGACCTGCGCAACCCGTTGGCGCAACTGCACCGCCAGCGCGCCTGGCAGGTCGGCCCATTGCGCGAGGAGCAAGCATGAACCCGACCAGCCTGACCCTCTATGCCTACCAGGTCGGTTTTGGCGACTGCTTTTTGCTGCGTTTCAACTACCCCGGTGACGTACGCCGCCATGTGCTGATCGACTTCGGCTCCATGGGCATGCCCAAGGGCGTTGCCCAGGGCCAGCGCCTGCTGGCAATCGCCGAAGACATCAAGGCCAAGTGCGCGGGCAAGCTCGATGCGGTGGTCGCCACCCACCGGCACGCCGACCATATCAGCGGCTTTGCCAGCAATCGCGCCGGCACCGCCAGTGGCGATGTGATTCGCAGCCTGGCACCTGAGCTGGTGCTGCAACCCTGGACCGAACAGCTGGAGCTGGCCGAAGACGCCATTGCCCCCGAGCAACCGGGCCTGCGCGGCGCGCGCAGCATGGCCCAGACCCTCAAGAGCATGAATGCCCTGGCCAGCGCCGTAGTCAAGCTGCTCGACCAGGGCAAGCATGGGTTGTCCGCAGAGCTGGCCAGGCGCCTGGGGTTTATCGGCGAAGACAACATCTCCAACGCCAGCGCGGTGAACAACCTGGCGAGCATGGGCAAGCGCAACGCCTATGCCTTTTTTGGCAGCGAAGATGCCCTGGCCGAACTGTTGCCCGGTGTCCGTACCCATGTTCTCGGCCCGCCCACGGTCGAGCAGAGCGCCTCGATCCGCAAGCAGCGCAGCCGTGACCCGGCCGAGTTCTGGCACCTGCACCGGCAACTGGTCGATGCCCAGGTCAATGCGCCGGACGACGACCCCGGGCCCTTTGCCGACTACCCGGCGACCCGTGGCAGCAAGCTGCCGATGAGCACCCGCTGGATCGCCCGGCGGGTGCGCGAAGCCCGTGGCGAGCAGTTGCTGCAGATCGTCACCGCGCTGGATAAGGCAATGAACAACACCAGCCTGATCCTGCTGTTTGAAGTGGCGGGCAAGAAGCTGCTGTTCCCGGGCGATGCGCAGATCGAGAACTGGAGTTACGCACTGAGCCAGCCGGACATTCGCGCGTTGCTGGCAGACGTCGACCTGTACAAGGTCGGCCACCACGGCAGCCTCAATGCCACGCCAAAAAGCCTCTGGGGCGGCTTCAACAAACGCGGCAAGGCCGGCACGCCACAACGCTTGACCAGCGTGCTGTCGACCATGCCCGGCAAGCACGGCAACCCCGAGGCCGGCACCGAAGTGCCAAGGCGGCCGTTGCTGGAGGCGCTGGGCAAGGAGAGCGAGTTGCACAGCACCGATGGCTTGGAGCCGGGAAGCTTGTACGAGGAGATCGAGTTCAGCTTTTGACGATCAGGGCCCTATCGCTGGCTTGCCAGCGATGCTTTTGATCAGGGCTCAAGCCCGATCCCCCTGAGGATCACACTGGTCACCGTCTGTACCGCCCGTTCGAACTGCAGCTCCGACAGCGGTTGGTGATCGTTGAGCAGCCCGACCTGGTGGCTGAAGTCGGCGTAGTGCTGGGTCGAGGCCCAGATCATGTACAGCAGGCCCGAGGGCTCCACCGCCAGGATCCGCCCGTCTTCGATCCACTGGCGGATCTTCGCTTCTTTCATTTTCGCCCAGTCGTACAGCGGGTCGTCCAGCGCCGCGCCGAGGTTCGGCGCACCATGGATGATCTCGTTGGCCCAGACTTTGGAGCCATGGGGCCGGGTGCGCGAATGGTTCATCTTGGCTCGGATGTAGCTGCTCAGCACGATGCGCGGATCGTCATACAGTTCAAAACACAGGGCATCCTGCTTCCACACATCGAGCAGGCCGAACAGCACCGCCTGGTACAGCTCGGCCTTGGTGCTGAAGTAATAGTGCACGTTGCTGCGTGGAAGCTGCGCGGCCTCGGCGATGTCGGCCATGGCGGTGCCGGCGAAGCCTTTTTCGGCAAAGACCTTTTCCGCTGCCAGAAGGATGTTGTCAACGTTGCGTTGACGAATGCTGAGCTTGTGCTGGGCCATGGCCGAATCCGTTGCGACTGACCCTGCAAGGCTACCACTGCCGGAGCATTCGTGCGCTGCAAGCAAAAAGCTTGTGCGGCAACGGGCATTTTTCTGCGCGGGCACAGTCGCAATACTGCACGTCTTGTTTATCAACGCTCGCACCGGAGGAACCCGCTCATGACTATTCCCGCCCTTGGCCTTGGCACCTTCCGCCTCAAGGACCAGGTAGTGATCGATTCGGTGGCCACCGCCCTCGAACTCGGTTACCGCGCCATCGACACCGCGCAGATCTACGGCAACGAAGCCGAGGTCGGCCAGGCCGTGGCCGCCAGCGGCATCGACCGTGACGAGCTGTTCATCACCAGCAAGATCTGGACCGAGAACCTGGCCGCCGACAAGCTGATCCCCAGCCTCAAGGACAGCCTGCACAAGCTGCGCAGCGACTACCTCGACCTGACCCTGATCCACTGGCCATCGCCCCAGGGCGCAGTGCCGGTCAGCGAGTTCATGGGCGCCCTGGCCGAAGCGCAAAAGCAGGGCCTGACCCGGCAGATCGGCGTGTCCAACTTCACCATCGACCTGCTGCGCCAGGCCATTGAGGTGGTCGGCAAGGACGCCATCGCCACCAACCAGATCGAGCTGCACCCGTACCTGCAGAACCGCACGCTGGTGGACTTCATGCACCGCCAGGGGATTGCCGTGACCTCGTACATGACCCTGGGCTACGGCAAGGTCCTGCACGACCCGGTGATCGAGCAGATCGCCGCGCAGCACGGCGCCACCCCGGCGCAGGTGACCCTGGCCTGGGCCCTGCAGCTGGGTTATGCGGTGATCCCGTCCTCGACCCGGCGCGAGAACCTGGCCGGCAACCTCAAGGCCCGCGAACTCAAGCTCAGCGCTGACGACATGGGCAGGATCGCCGCCCTCGACAGCGGCCTGCGCCTGACCAGCCCCGAGAGCCTGGCGCCAGCCTGGGACTAACCGCGGTCGGTGCAGACCCGGGCCAGTTTCAGGTACTGCAGGCTGTGTTGCCGGCCCGCGGAGTCGACATAGACCATGCTGGCCAGCACCACCTCGCAGGTGTCGCTGGCCGGTTCGCTCAGCTGCAGCACCCGGGCGACATCCACGGGCATGCCATAGTGATAGACCGGCACCGGTGTGGCGGCCTGGGCCGTCGCCGCCAGCAACAGGCTCAAACCCGGCAGATAACGCAGGCTCATGGTGATTCTCCTGTGCACGCAAGCGGTTCGCCGCAGTGCCGGCGAACCTCGACCCGTTGAGTGTGGCGCGCTGCGGGCATAGGCGTTGCACCAGGGGATCAACGGCAGCGAATCAGGTAACCTGAACGCCAGACAAACGCCTGCGGATACGCCCCTCACCATGGAACTCCACATCAGCCTGCAAGGCCGCAAGGGCCTGGCCGAGCAGCTTTACCAGCAGTTGCGCGACGGCATTGACAGCGGCCGCCTGGCGGCCGGCACGCAACTGCCCCCCAGCCGCCTGCTGGCCGAGCAACTGGGGGTGTCGCGCAAGACCGTGGCCGAAGCCTATTCGCGCCTGACCTACGACAACCTGCTCAGCGGCCAGGTCGGCAAAGGCAGCTTTATCACCCCTGCCACCACCCGCAACCCTCCCCCCGGTACCAGCATCCCCCTGGCCAGCGCCGCCACCCTGGCCAAATGGCAGGCCCGGGCCAACCCGCTGGCTGACCTCAAACTGCCGATGTTGCGCTACGACTTTATCGGCGGCGCCTCGAGCAAGGTGCAGTTCCCCTTCGATGACTGGCGCCGCTGCAGCCAATACGCCCTGCGCCAGATCCGCCACAGCAGCGCCCGCTACAGCGCCCACCAGGGCCTGCCGGAGTTGCGCGAAGCGATCGCCCGGCATATCGCCTTCGCCCGCGGCGTGCGTTGCAGCAGCCAGGACGTGGTGGTCTGCAACGGCGCCCAGCAAGCCCTGGACCTGATCACCCGGGTGCTGGTCGAACCCGGTTGCCAGGTGGCCATGGAAGACCCCGGCTACACCCCGGCGCGCCAGTTGTTCCTGGCCCAGGGCGCCGAGCTGCAATGCGTGCCGGTCGACGCCGAGGGCATGTGCGTCGAGCAGATCGCCGAGGGTACGCGGCTGATCTACGTCACCCCCTCGCACCAGTTCCCGCTGGGCATGCCGATGAGCCCGGCGCGCCGCCAGGCCTTGCTCGAACGTGCCGCAGCGCTGGGCGCGATCATCATCGAGGACGACTACGACAGCGAGTTCCGCTATGAAGGGCGGCCCACCGACTCGTTGCAAAGCCTCGACCGCCACGGCCTGGTGGCCTATGTCGGGACCTTCTCCAAGACCCTGTTGCCGGAGCTGCGCCTGGGTTACTGCATCGTCCCCGAAGCGCTGCGCGAGGCGATCTGCATCGCCAAGCAATTGACCGACTGGCACACCCCGACCCTCAACCAGTGGGCGCTGGCGCAGTTCATCAGCGAAGGCTCGCTGCAAAAGCACATCCGCCGCGTGCATGAAGTCTATGCCGCGCGCCGCGAATGCATCCTGGCCCGCCTGCAGGGTGATCTTGCGCCCTGGTTCGAAGTGGTGCCGGCCACTGCCGGTTATCACCTGAGCGCCCTGGCCCGGGGCGAGCTGGACGTGGAGTTTTTGATCAGCATGGCGCGCAAGGTCGAGGTCGGCCTGTATTCACTGGCGCCCTTCCATGCCCGCGTGCCGGTGCGCCAGGGCCTGCTGCTGGGCTTTGGCGCCATCGAACGGCTGGACATCGACCCGGCCCTGGACCGCCTGCGCGACGTGCTCCAGGCCCTTGACTGATTGGCCTCCTGACAAAGGGCAAAATTGGCTATTCGAGTACGCCGTACCTGGCGCTAAGGTAGCGCCATCGCCGCCTGTGGCGGACCTTAGCGGAGAGCAGCAATGAGCAATCGTATCGAATGGGCCAAACACTCGCCTGAAGCCTACAAAGCCATGGTCGGCCTGGAAATGGCCCTGGGTAAATCGGGGCTTGAGAATTCGCTGCTGGAGCTGGTGCGCCTGCGTGCTTCGCAAATCAATGGCTGCGCCTACTGCGTCAACCTGCACGCCAACGATGCACGCAAAAGCGGGGAAAGCGAAGCGCGCCTGCAGACCCTGAGCGTCTGGGACGAAACCGAATTCTTCAGCCCGCGCGAGCGGGCGGCGCTGGCCTGGGTCGAAAGCCTGACCCGCCTGCCCGACCAGCGCGCCCCGGAGCACCAGTACCGCGCGCTGCTCGAGCACTTCAGCGAAGCCGAAGTGGTCAACCTGACCCTGGCCATCGCCACCATCAACGCCTGGAACCGCTTCGGCGTCGGCTTTGCGATGATTCCTGGCTGATCAACCCGCAGGGGTCGGCATCACCGGCGGCGTGTACTGCAAGGTGGTGCCGAGGATCCACAGCAGGAACAGCACCAGCGGCACGTGCACCAGCAACTGCACGAACGAGAAGCCGATCAGGTCGCGCGCCTTCAGGCCCAGCACGCCCAGCAGCGGCAGCATGTAGAACGGGTTGATCAGGTTCGGCAGCGCCTCGGCGGCGTTGTAGATCTGCACCGCCCAGCCCAGGTGGTACTGCAGGTCGTTGGCCACCAGCATCACGTACGGCGCTTCGATGATCCACTTGCCGCCGCCCGAAGGGATGAAGAAGCCCAGCACCGCCGAGTACACGCCCATCAGCAAGGCATAGGTGTCGTGGGTGGCGATCTGTACGAAGAAGGTCGAGATGTGGTGCGCCAGGCTCTGCGCATCGGCGCCCTGGACCTGGGTCAGGATCGCCGCGATCGAGCCGTACAGCGGGAACTGGATCAGCACCCCGGTGGTGGTCGGTACCGCACGGGCCACGGCATCGAGGAAGCTGCGCGGGCGCCAGTGCAGCAAGGCACCGGCCATGATGAACAGCAGGTTGTAGGTGTTCAGCCCGGAAATCGCGGTGATCGCAGGTTTGGTCGAAAACTCGTTGTACAGCCAGCCAGCGGCCAGGGCCACCAGCAGCAGGATCAGGATCGGGCTGTACTCCAGCCACTCGCCCGGGCGGGTGCGCTGCGGTGTTGGCGGTGCCGAGAAGCTTGGGTCGACGCCGCAGGCTTCGGCGCTGCGGGCGCTGTTGGGGCCCGGCGCAGTGGCATAGGCCACGACCAGCGAAACCACCACCAGCGCGGCGAGCATCACCCCCGACTGCCAGAGGAAGATGGTCTCGGTGAACGGGATCACCCCGGTGATCGCCAGGATCGACGGCGGCAGGCTGGCCGGGTTGGCCTGCAGTTGCGCGGCCGAAGACGACAGGCCCAGGGCCCACACCGCACCCAGGCCCAGGTAGGCGGCGGCACCGGCGGCGCGGTAGTCCATTTTAAGGTCGGTGCGCCGGGCCAGGGCGCGCACCAGCAAACCGCCGAACACCAGCGACAGGCCCCAGTTGAGCAACGAGGCGACCATCGAGATCAACGCCACCCAGCACACCGCCGAACGACCGTTGTTGGGGAGGCGCGCCAGGCGGTCGATCAACTTGACCGCAGGTGGCGAGCTGGCCACCACGTAACCGCCGATGACCACGAAAGCCATCTGCATGGTGAACGGGATCAGGCTCCAGAAACCGTCACCGAAGGCCTTGGCGGTATCGGTGGGTTTGCCGCCCATGGCGAGGGCAGCGACCGACACCAGCACCACGGCCAGGGCGGCGAACACCCAGGAGTCGGGGAACCAGCGTTCGGCCCAGTTCGAGCAACGCAGGGCAAAACGGGCGGAGCGGCTGTCTTGGATATCAGCGGCCACGGGATTTTCCTTTTATCGTTATTTTTCTGGAACAGCCAAAAGCCCCATCGCGGGGCAAGCCCGCTCCCACAAATACCTGTAGGAGCGGGCTTGACCCGCGATGGGGCCCGAAAGTACGACTCAGAAGGTCATTTCTTTAACATCATCCGCCACGATCAGCTTGCCCGCGGTCTTCTCGATGATCTCTTCAACCGTCACCCCCGGCGCAGTCTCGCGCAGGATGAAGGCGCCGTTCTCGATCTCAAGGTATGCCAGGTCGGTGAGCACCTTGCGGATGCAGCCGGCGCCGGTCAGCGGCAGGCTGCAACGCGGCAGCAGCTTGGACTCGCCGTCCTTCGAGGCGTGGGTCATGGTGACGATGATGTTGTCGGCACCGGCCACCAGGTCCATCGCCCCGCCCATGCCCTTGACCAGCTTGCCGGGGATCATCCACGAGGCGATGTTGCCTTGCACGTCCACTTCAAAGGCGCCAAGCACGGTGAGGTCGACGTGACCGCCGCGGATCATGGCGAAGGATTCGGCCGAGTTGAAGATCGAGGCGCCGGTGCGGGCGGTGACGGTCTGCTTGCCGGCGTTGATCATGTCGGCGTCCAGCTGCGCTTCGGTGGGGAATTCACCCATGCCCAGCAGGCCGTTTTCCGATTGCAGCATTACGTCCATATCGGCCGGGACGTAGTTGGCCACCAGGGTCGGGATGCCGATGCCGAGGTTGACGTAGTAGCCGTCCTTGAGTTCACGGGCTACACGTTGGGCCATTTGTTCGCGGGTAAGTGCCATGGTCAGGATCTCTTTATTGTTCTGGGGTCGGGTCAGGCTTTGACGGTGCGTTTTTCGATACGCTTCTCGAAGGTGCCGACGATGACCCGGTCGACATAGATGCCCGGGGTATGGATTTCGCTCGGCAGCAGCACGCCCGGCTCGACGATCTCTTCGACCTCGACCACGGTGATCTTGCCGGCGGTGGCGGCCAGCGGGTTGAAGTTCTGCGCGGTGTTGCGGTACACAACGTTGCCGTAGTGGTCGGCCTTCCAGCCCTTGACGATGGCGAAGTCGCCGGTGATGGACTCTTCAAGGATGTACTTGCGGCCGTTGAATTCGCGCACCTCTTTGCCTTCGGCGACCGGGGTGCCGTAGCCGGTGGCGGTGAAGAAGGCCGGGATGCCGGCGCCGCCAGCGCGCATCTTCTCGGCCAGGGTGCCTTGCGGGGTGAGTTCCACTTCAAGTTCGCCGCTGAGCAGCTGGCGCTCGAACTCGGCGTTTTCGCCCACGTAGGAGGCAACCATCTTGCGGATCTGGTGCTCTTCAAGCAGCACGCCCAGGCCAAAGCCGTCGACGCCGCAGTTATTGGAGACCACGGTCAGGCCCTTGACGCCACGGCGCTTGATTTCGGCAATGAGGTTTTCCGGGATGCCGCACAGGCCGAAACCACCGGCCAGTACCGTCATGTTGTCGGTCAGGCCTTCAAGGGCCTGTTCATAGGTTGCTACGCGCTTGTCCAGTCCGGCCATGCTGATCCGCCTTTTGTAGTTGTTGATCCGACAGGGGTGTCGGCGAGCGTTTGAACCATCTTCACCCCTGAGCACTTATTTGTTAATTTTGTTTTTATGATCGATTGATTAACTTTTCAAAAGAATAGCCTAGCCCGATGAACGTCAAACAGTTGCGCGCCTTCGTCACCGTCGCCAAATACCAGAGCTTTGCCCAGGCTGGCGAACACCTGCACCTGTCGCAGCCGGCCCTGAGCCTGACCATCAAGGCCCTTGAGGACAACCTCGGCGGCGCCCTGCTCAGCCGCACCACCCGCAGCGTCAGCCTGACGCCTGAGGGCGAAGTGCTGCTGCCGCTGGCCCGGCAACTGCTGGCCGACTGGGACAACACCGAAGAATTGCTGCGCCAGCGCTTTACCCTGCAGCTTGGCCGGGTGTCGATCGCCGCCATGCCGGCCTTTGCCGGCAACCTGCTGCCGGCGGCGCTGAAGGTGTTCCGCCAGCGCTACCCGAGGGTCAACGTCACCGTCCACGACGTCATCAACGAACAGGTGCTGGAACTGGTGCGCCACCGCCGCGTCGAACTGGGCATCGGCTTCGAACCCGAAGCCAGCGAGCCGCTGCGCTTCACGCCGCTGTACCTGGACCGCTTCGTCGCCGTGGTGCCAGCCGACTCGCCGCTGGCGCAACAGCCACAGGTGAGCTGGCGTGAACTGCTGGGCGAGGACTTCATTGCCCTGCAACGCCCTTCGGCGGTGCGCCTGCTGCTGGAGCAACACCTGGCCGCCGAACACGGCAAGCTGGCGGTAGCCTTTGAAAGCCATCAGTTGTCGACCATCGGCCGCATGGTTGCCAACGGCCTGGGCGTCAGTGCCGTGCCGGCGCTGTGCATCGGCCAGATGCAGGAGCTGGGTGCGCGTTGCGTGCCGCTGGTAGAACCGAGTATAGAACGGCGTATTGGCGTGACCCTGCTGGCCGACCATAAACTCTCGGCAGCGGCGCAGGCGCTGCTCGATGTATTGCTTGAACATATCCGCCCACAGGAGGTGACATGCGTACCGTGAAACTTGCCGAACACAACATCCCGGCCATCGGCCAGGGCACCTGGTACATGGGCGAAGACCCGGCCCGCCAGCACGCCGAAGTCGCCGCCTTGCAGCACGGTATCGAGCTGGGCCTGAACCTCATCGATACGGCCGAAATGTACGCCGAAGGCGGCGCGGAAACCGTTGTAGGCAAGGCCATTGCCGGGCGTCGCGAGCAGGTGTTCCTGGTCAGCAAGGTGTACCCGCACAACGCCAGCCTCAAAGGCATTCCCGCGGCCTGCGAACGTAGCCTCAAGCGCCTGGGCACCGAACACATCGACCTGTACCTGCTGCACTGGCGTGGCCAGTACCCGCTGGCGGAAACCGTCGAAGCCTTCGAGCGCTTGCGCGTCGAGGGCAAGATCGGCCGTTGGGGCGTGTCCAACTTCGATGTCGACGACCTGCGCGAGCTGTATCGGCTGAGCGGTGATTGCGCGGCCAACCAGGTGCTTTACAACCCCTCCCTGCGCGGCATCGAATACGACCTGCTGCCCTGGAGCCACAAGCGTAACCTGCCGACCATGGCCTACTGCCCGCTGGCCCAGGCCGGGCGCTTGCTCAAGCACCCGACCCTGGCCGAGATTGCCGAGCGCCATGGTGCGACGCCGGCGCAGGTGAGCCTGGCCTGGGTGATTCGCCAGGACGGCGTGATTGCCATTCCCAAGGCGGTGGACCTTGAGCATGTGCGCCTGAACGCGGCGGCGGCCAACCTGGTGCTCAGCAGTGAAGACCTGCGCGCAATCGACCGGGCCTTTGCGCCGCCGACACGCAAGCAGCATCTGTCGATGGTATGAGGGCCGCGATGCTGTTCAGTGAAAATCCCGACTGCGCACATCCAGCCCCTGCAACAGCGGGCTCAGATCCTCCAGGCGCTGGGCAATCAGGTGACGCACCCCGCTCTCGCACTCCAGCTTTCCGCTCACCCGCAGCAGTTGCGCGCCCACCAGCACCCGCCGCTGGCGCTCGGCCAGGTCGCGCCAGACCACCACGTTGACGTTGCCGAACTCGTCTTCAAGGGTGACGAAGGTCACCCCGCTGGCGGTCCCCGGTCGTTGGCGCCCGGTCACCAGCCCCGCCACGCTGACCCGATCGTTGTGTTCGGCCTGCTCCAGCGCTTGCGAACTGCGGCACCCCAGGGCATTCAGGCGGCGGCGCAGCAAGGTCAGCGGGTGCGGGCCGAGGGTGGTGCCGACACTGGCGTAGTCGGCAAACATGTCCTCGCTCAGCGACGGTTGCGGTAAATCCACCGGTGCTTCCACTGGCGCCTCGATGCCAGCGAACAACGGCAGTTGCGCCTGCACCGCGGCCACGCTCCAGCGCGCCCGGTAACGGTCGCTGGCCAACCCGCGCAAGGCCCCGGCATCGGCCAGCAGCTCACGCGCACGGGCATCGAGCTGCGCCCGCAGGCACAGGTCACTGACATCGCGCCAGCCGCACTCGGCCCGCGCCTGTTCGATGCGCAAGGCGTCCTGCTGGCGAAAGCCGCGCACCTGGCGCAGGCCCAGGCGAATGGCCAGGGCGTCCCCTGCCCCCGGCTCCAGGCTGCAGTCCCAGTCGCTGTGGCAGACATCCACCGGGCGGATCTCGAGGTGATGACGGCGGGCGTCCTGCAGGATCTGGTCGGGGCTGTAGAAGCCCATGGGCCAGCTGTTGATCAGCGCACAGGCAAAGATTGCCGGCTCGTGGCACTTGAGCCAGCAACTGGCATAGGTCAGCAAGGCGAAGCTGGCGGCGTGGGACTCGGGGAAGCCATAGCTGCCAAAGCCCTTGATTTGCTCGAAGATGCGCTCGGCAAATTCTGCGCTGTAGCCGTTGTCGAGCATGCCCTGGGTCAGCCGTTGGCGGTGCGGCTCCAGGCCGCCGTGGCGCTTCCAGGCGGCCATGGCCCGGCGCAGCTGGTCGGCCTCGCCGGCCGAATAACCGCCGGCAACCATCGCCAGTTCCATCACCTGTTCCTGGAACAACGGCACGCCGAGGGTGCGCTCGAACACCTGCTTCAGCGCATCCGACGGATAGCTCACCGGCTCAAGCCCCTGGCGCCTGCGCAGGAACGGGTGAACCATGTCGCCCTGGATCGGCCCGGGGCGAACGATAGCCACCTCGATCACCAGGTCGTAGAAGTTCTTCGGCTTGAGCCGCGGCAGCATGGCCATTTGTGCCCGCGACTCGATCTGGAACACACCGACGGTGTCGGCGCGGCCGATCATCGCGTAGGTCGCCGCGCAGTCGGCCGGGATGCTCGCCAGGGTCAACCGGCGGCCACGGTGGCGATACAGCAGGTCGAAACAGCGGCGCAAGGCGCTGAGCATGCCCAGGGCAAGAATATCGACCTTGAGCAGGCCGACCAGGTCGAGGTCGTCCTTGTCCCACTGGATCACCGTGCGCTCGTCCATGGCGGCGTTTTCCACCGGCACCAGGCTGTCCAGCGGCTGCTCGGAAATCACGAAGCCGCCCGGGTGCTGGGACAGGTGGCGAGGAAAACCGATCAGCTCGCCGGTCAACGCCAGCACCCGGCGCAGCAACGGGCTGTCGGGGTCGAAACCGGCTTCGCGCAGTTGCTCGGGAGGCGGCAGGCGGTCGCTCCAGCGCCCGCAGCAATCGGCCAGGGCGTTGATCTGCTGCACCGGCAAGCCCAGCACCCGGGCGATATCGCGCACTGCACCGGCAGCGTGGTAGGTGCTGGCCACGGCGGTGAGCGCCGCGCGATGGCGACCGTAGCGGCGGAACACGTACTGCAGGACTTCTTCGCGGCGGTCGTGTTCGAAGTCGACGTCGATGTCCGGCGGCTCGTCGCGCTCGCGGGACAAAAAGCGCTCGAACAGCAGGTGGCTTTTCATCGGGTCGAGCTCGGTGATGCCGAGCACGAAACACACCACCGAGTTGGCCGCCGAGCCGCGCCCCTGGCAGAGAATGCCCTGGCCCCGGGCGAAGTTGACGATGTCGTGGACGGTAAGAAAGTAGCTTTCGTAGTTGAGCTCGGCAATCAGCTGCAGCTCGTGTTCCAGGGACTGGCGCGCCTTGTCGCCAATGCCCCCGGGCCAGCGCTCACGGTGGCCGCGCTCGCACAGATGGCGCAGCCAGGCGCTGGCCGTCTGGCCTTCGGGCACCAGTTCGCGAGGGTATTGATAGCGCAACTGGCCCAGGTCGAACTGGCAACGCGCGGCAATGCGCAGGCTTTCTTCGAGCAATGCCGGCGGGTACAGCTCGGCCAGTTGCGCCAGCGGGCGCAGGTGCCGTTCGCCATTGGCGAACAGGCGCTGGCCGGCCTCGGCCACGCTGCAGTGATGGCGGATGGCGGTCATGCTGTCCTGCAGGGCACGACGACCACGGGCATGCATGTGCACATCACCGCTGGCCACGGCCGGAATATCGAGGCGCTCGGCCAGGGCCAGCAACTGTTGCAGGCGCCGCGGGTCATCGGCGCCACGGTGCAGCTCGACCGCCAGCCACAGCCGCTCGGCGAACACCTCGCGCAACCAGTGGCCGCTGGCCTGGTCAGCCTCACTGCCGTCCGGCACCCACAGCGCCAGCAGGCCATCCAGGGGCGTGGCAAAGTCTTCGCGCAGCAGTTGGTACTCGCCCTTCTTCGCCCGTCGCCGGCCCAGGGTGATGAGTTTGCACAAGTGCTGGTAACCGCCGAGGTTCTCGGCCAGCAGCACCAGCTTGGGGCCGTCGTGCAGGCGCACTTCGCTGCCGACGATCAGCGCCAGGCCCGCCGCCCTGGCTGCCTGCCAGGCGCGGACGATACCGGCCAGGGTGCACTCGTCGGTGATCGCCAGGGCCTGGTAGCCCTGCTGGCGGGCACGCTGGAACAGCTCCTGGGCACTGGAAGCGCCGCGCTGGAAGCTGAAGTTGGACAGGCAGTGCAGCTCGGCGTAGCCCGGGGTGTTCATGCGAACCAGCCCTGTAGCCACAAGCGGCCGTCTTCACCGAGGGTGCGGTAGGCCCAGCCGTGCAGACCGCTGGCGGTACGCACCCGGTAGTAGTCGCGGCGCACATCGCCGCCGTCCCACCAGCCGGATTCGATGCGCTCGGCGCCGGTCAGCAACTGCACGCCGACGCCGGGCAAGGCCTGGGGCTCGGCCAGCAGCCAGCCCGGGCGTGGCGCACCTGGTAGCGCCAGCGCCTGGCGCGGCCCGTCGCCCGCCTGCCAGGCGCACTCGGGGCGGTGATCGGCCTGGGCCGCAAGCCCCCGTACCGCTTCGTCGCCCAGCCGCGCGCGCAGGCGTTCGCGCAGTTGCTCCCAGGGTTGGTTCTGTTGCGGGCGCGGGTCGAACAGTTCGGCGCGCTGCGGCACGAAGGCCGGCAGGTCTTCGGCCAGCAGGCGCAGGTTGCGCACCGGCGCGGCAATTTGCAGTTGCTCAAGGCGGCCACGGGCCAGCTCGAACAGCATCGACGGATCACGCTCGGCCGCCAGCAGGCCGACCGGCACGCAGGTGTCGGGCCCTTCGCCGTGCTCCAGGTGCAGGGCAAAGCGCTGCACGCCGCTGTCGCGCCCGGCGAGGAAGGCGGCAAGGTCGTTGATCAGCCGGCGCAGGGGGAACAGCAGGGCTTGATGGGATTCGACATCGAAGTTCAGCTCCAGGCGCGCATCGAAGCGGTCCGGTGGCAAATAGAATTCCAGGGCCATGGGCCGGCGCCCGAGCAGGCGGTCCAGGTGCAGTTGCACCGCTGCGGCAAAGCGCCGGGCCAGGGCATCACGGGGCAAGGCCAGGACCTGGCCGAGCTGGCGCAGGCCCATGCGCGCCAAGGCGTTGGCGGCCTCGGCGGGCAGGCCGACGCGGTCGATGGGCATCTGCTCCAGCGCCGCGCGGGTTTGCTGCGGGCACTCAAGGGCCAGGCCGTCGTGGGCATTGGCGAGCATGCGCGCCGCCACCGGGTTGCTGGCCAGGACGATGCGGTGACGAAAACCCAGCGCCTTGAGCTCTGCGCGCAGCCGCGCTTCAAAGGCCGGCCAGGGCCCGAACAGGCCGAGGCTGGACTCGACTTCAAGCAACAGCACCCGTGGGTAATGCAGGCTGACCTGGGAGCTGAAGCGATAGGCCCAGGCGGCCAGAAACTGCTGCAATTGCTCGATAGCTGCCGGGTCGTGCTCGACGCAGGTAAAACTGCCGGCCAGGGCCTGGGCGGTGGTCAGCGCCTGCCCGGCGCGCAGGCCCAGGGTAGCGGCTGGCGGGTTGACCGCCTGCAAGACCCGGCGCTGGGCCGGGCCGCTGAGCAGCACCAATGGCGTGTCGGCGTCGTCGCGGGCGCGCAGCACGGCGTCGAGTGCCAGCTGCGGCAGCAGGATACAGGCCCAGAGCATGATCCATCAGCCTCGCCCGGGGCAGGCAATGGGCGTAGCCGGAGCCAGGCCGCCGCGGCACTTGAGCACCCGCCACTGGGCCGGCTGGGCATCGACGGCAATGCGCAGCGCCGCCGGTGACGGGTTGAGCGCAGCCTGTTGCGGGCGACAGGCAAAGGCCAGGGTCTGGCCGCTTTCGGCGGCAACCTGCAAGCGGCGCAAGGCGCGATCATCGGCCTTGTGCGGCCAGCACAGCACGGCGCCGCAACTGCCCGAGCGCAAACACTGCTCGGCGGCCCAGAGTACTTCGCCGGCAGTGGCCTGGACCACTGCCAGCCACTGCAGGTCGACCCCGGCCGCCTGCCAGGCCGGCGGGTAGGGAATGAACGGCGGCGCAATCAGCACCACCCGCTCGCCGGCCTGGGTCAGTCGCGCCAGGCTCGGCCACAACAATTGCAGCTCGCCACAGCCTTCGGCCGCCAGCAGCAGCTCGGTCAGCGCCCCGGGCGGCCAGCCGCCACCGGGCAGTGCCGCATCCAGGGCGGCATGACCGCTGGGCTGCAGGCCCTGGGGCAAGGCCTGCGGGCGGCCCTTCCAGAGCCGTTGCTGGTCGAGCAGGCCGTCGAGGCTGACCACCGCGCCCATCAGCCGCGCCTCACCAGGCCGCAGAACACCCCTTCGATGACGAAGTCGTGCTCCGGGCCGACCTCGATGGGGGCATAGGCCGGGTTGCGCGGCAGCAGGCGGTAATGCCCGCCGGCGCGTTCGAAGCGCTTGATGGTCACCTCGCCGTCCAGGCGCGCGACGATGATCTGCCCGTCACGGGCCTCGGCCTGCTGCTTGATGCCGACCAGGTCGCCATCGAGGATGCCGGCGTCGATCATCGAGTCGCCGCGCACCTTGAGCAGGTAGTCCGGCGAGCGGCTGAACAGGTGCGAATCGAGCATCAGTTGTTCGTGGATATCCACGTCCGGGCCGATCGGCCGGCCGGCGGCGACCTGGCCGAGCACCGGGATCTCCAGCACCTCGGGGCGGCGCAAGGCACCGGCCAGGCGGATGCCACGGGCCTGGTTGGGGGTGACCTCGATGAAACCGGCCTCGGTCAGCGCCTGGACGTGCTTGCGCGCGACACTGCGCGAGGCAAAACCGAAGGCCGTGGCGATGTCGGCCAGGCTTGGCGGCTGGGCCTGATCGGCGATGCGCTGGCGAATGAAATCGAGAATAGCGCGGCGTTTGGGCGATAGTTTATTCATGGAGTACATTTGTACTCTTTTCCTACGCATCTGACCAGCCCCGCTGATCCGGTTATCATGGCCGGCCACCGCAGCGGAAGCCGACCATGCTTGATGCCCTGTTGTTCGACCTCGACGGTACACTGACTGATACCGACAAACTCCACCTGCTGGCCATGCAACAGCTGTTGCTCGAAGAAGGCCGGGTGTTCACCGAAGCCGAGTTCGATGCCCACGTCAGCGGCCGGGCCAATGCCGACCTGTGCCGCTACCTGTTCCCTGACCGGCCGGTGAGCGAGCACCAGCTGTTCGCCGAGCGCAAGGAGGCGCGCTTTCGCGCCCTGTCGCCCACCTTGCAGCCCACCGCCGGCCTGCTGCGTTTGCTTGAACATGCCGAACGCCAGCGCATCGGCGTTGCCGTGGTCACCAACGCACCACGGGCCAACGCCGTGCACATGCTCGCCGCCATGGGCCTGGAGCAACGCTTCGAGCATGTGCTGGTGGCCGAAGAACTGGCCCGGGCCAAGCCCGACCCGCTGCCCTACCTCACCGGCCTTGAACGCCTGCAGGCGCGGGCGGCGCATGCGCTGGCGTTCGAGGACTCGCTGCCGGGAGTGAAGGCGGCCAGCGGCGCGGGGATCTTCACCGTCGGGCTATCGACCAGCCAGCGGCCTGAAGCCTTGCTGGAGGCTGGTGCGCAGTTGGTGGTAGAGGATTTCGACGATGAGCGCTTGTGGGCGCTGATCGGGCGGATGTCCGGCTGAAAGTGGGAGCGGGCCTTGCCCCGCGATCGAGCGCGAAGCGGTCGTAATCCGGGCACCACTTGATGAGTTGGCTGTACTGGCCTCATCGCGGGTCAAGTCGGGTCGCCGCACCGCCGCTCCCACAGTGGGTCTGTGGGGGCTTAAAGCCAGCCACAAAGGGTTGATGCAAAACCTGTGGGAGCGGGCTTGACCCGCGATGAATTCACCACCGTTCATCAGCCCTGCACTCACCTCTGTCGAATCCCCCACCCGACAATCGACCATGAGTACATTCCCCCCAGCGGAGCCGTACCCATGGACAACCATCAAAACCCCCAGGTGGTCTCGCGCAGCGAATGGCTCAGCGCCCGCCGCCAATTGTTGCTGCATGAAAAGGCCCTGACCCACCAGCGCGACGAACTGAGCAAGGCCCGCCGCGCCCTGCCCTGGGTGCGGGTCGACCAGGACTACCGCTTCGAAGGCCCCGAGGGCCGCCTGAGCCTTGGCGACCTGTTTGCCGGCCGCAGCCAACTGCTGGTCTATCACTTCATGTTCGGCGAAGGCTGGGATGAAGGCTGCCCGGGCTGTTCGTTCCTGGCCGATCATTTCGACGGCGCCAACCTGCACCTGGCCCACCACGATGTGTCGCTGGTGGCGGTGTCGCGCGCGCCCTACGTCCAGTTCCAGGCGTTCAAACAACGCATGGGCTGGAAGTTTCCCTGGGTCTCGTCGCATGGCAGCAGCTTCAACCAGGACTTCGGCGTCGGCGCCAAGGGCAGCGACCAGTACAACTATGAGCCGTATTCGGGCGAGGAAACCGAGCTGCCGGGCCTCAGCGTGTTTTACCGCGATGCCGGCGGCACGCTGTTCCACACCTACTCAAGCTACGCCCGCGGCCTGGACATGCTGGTCGGTACCTACAACTTTCTCGACCTGATGCCCAAAGGCCGCAACGAGGAAGGCACCATGGACTGGGTGCGCCATCATGACCGTTACCAAGACCTCGCCCAACCACCCCACTGCTGCCATGAATAGCCGCGCTACCTGGTATTTTTGCCAGTAGCCAGCACGCCCTGGCGGTGCTCGAATGCACCGAGGCCTGTCGACCGACAGGCCCCACCCCGGAGGCAGGGCGTATCAGGTTCTATTGGAGCGGCAGAAACGAACACGGCGAAGTTGAGTTCCTTGATCCGCGAGGCAATCTTCTGCATAGACAGATTCTCGAGCGCCCTGCTTCTGCTGCGTATGATTGGCTGGAATACCCGGCCCCGGCGAACAGCAACATCGCCCTGATCCGTGTCATCGCACACGACTACTCTTTACTCGACAACTTCACTCTCTGGTGCCGATGACCCTGGCATTTTTATCCCAAACTGTATCCTGACCCAGCTTTGCCCTACAGTAACGCGCGTCAATACTCGCGTTACTGTACAGGGCCTGCCTTGCATGATCATCCAGCCACAAAAACCCTCCATCCGCGTCCTGCTGTTTTCGCTCAAGGGCTCGATCATCCCGGCGATCTGGCGCAAGGTGCTGTACACCGTGCTGATCAGCTCGGCAGTGGTAGCCACCCATGGCACCCTGTTCGAGTACAAGGTGATCCTCACCGCCACGCCCTTTACCCTCTGGGGCCTGACCCTGGCGATTTTCCTCGGCTTTCGCAACACCGTGGCCTACCAGCGCTTCTGGGAAGCGCGCACGCTGTGGGGCGAGCTGCTGATCGTCAGCCGCAACCTGACCCGCCAGACCCTGAGCCTGCTGCCGAGCCTCGACGCCAGCCAGCGCCGCGCCCTGCTCGACCCCTTGATTGCTTTCGCCTACGTGCTGCGTGACCAGTTGCGCGGCACCCCGGCCTGCGCCGACCGCCAGCGCCTGCTCGACACCCCGACGCGCACCAGCCTGGCCAGCAGCGATGCGCCTGCCAGCCGCCTGCTCGGCCTGCTCGGCCAGCGCTTCATGGCCCAGGCCCGCGATGCCGGCGCCGGCGAGGTGATCCAGGCCAACCTCGACCAGCAGCTCAACCGGCTGTCGTACGTGCTGGGTGGCTGCGAGCGGATCAAAAACACGCCCATCCCCTACCCCTACATCCTCATGCTGCACCGCATCGTCCACGTCTACT
Source organism: Pseudomonas sp. B21-009 (assembly GCF_024749345.1). Classification (NCBI taxonomy): domain Bacteria; kingdom Pseudomonadati; phylum Pseudomonadota; class Gammaproteobacteria; order Pseudomonadales; family Pseudomonadaceae; genus Pseudomonas; species Pseudomonas sp. B21-009. Next base: position 3,504,885 of record NZ_CP087199.1, read on the forward strand.
GCTTCCTGCTGCCGTTCTGCCTGGTCGACAGCATCGGCTGGTTCACGCCGTTTGCCGTGTGCGTGCTGGCCTATACCTTCTTCGGCCTGGATGCCCTGGGTGACCAGATCGCCGACCCGTTCGACACCCAGCCCAACGACCTGGCCCTGGACGCCATGTGCCGCAACCTGGAAATCGCCGTGCGCGAGCTGGCCGATGAGGCGGCGCCGGCACCACTGCAACCGGTCAAAGGGGTTCTGTTGTAAGCGAGGGTTCTTCAGTACGCGCGGCATAGCGCTGGGCCAGTACCGCGCAGACCATCAGCTGGATCTGGTGGAACAGCATCAGCGGCAGGATCATTGCACCGATACCGCCGCCAGCGAACAGCACTTGGGCCATCGGCACGCCGGTGGCCATGCTTTTTTTCGAGCCGGCAAACAGAATGGTGATGCGGTCTTCGAGGTTGAAGCCCAGCCAGCGCCCCAGCGCGCCGGTCAGCCACAGCACCAGCGCCAGCAGCAGGCAGCAGACCAGCGCCAGGCCCAGCAGGCGCGACGCAGGTACTGCATGCCACAGGCCGCTGACCACCGCATCGCTGAAGGCGGTATAAACCACCAGCAGGATCGAACCCTGGTCGACGCTCTTCAGCCAGCGGGCATTGCGCGCCACCCAGGCGCCGATCCAGCGCCGCGCCAGTTGCCCGGCCACGAACGGCACCAGCAGTTGCACAACGATTTTCAGCACGGCATCGAGGCTCGAGCCGCTGTCACCCTCGACGCCCATCAGCAGCACCACCAGCAACGGCGTCAAGACGATGCCGAGCAAACTCGACGCCGCCGCGCTGCAGATCGCCGCCGGTACGTTGCCACGGGCCAGCGAGGTAAAGGCGATGGCCGACTGCACCGTGGCCGGCAAGGCGCACAGGTACAGCACGCCCAGGTACAGTTCATCGCCCACCAGCGGCAGCAACAGCGGCTTGAGCAGCATGCCCAGCAGCGGAAACATCACAAAGGTGCAGGCAAACACCAGCAGGTGCAGGCGCCAGTGCCCGGCACCGGCGGCGACCGCCTCGCGCGACAGCTTGGCGCCATGCAAAAAGAACAGCAGGCCGATGGCGAGGTTGGTCAACCAGCCGAACAGCACGGCGCCACTGCCTTCGCAGGGCAGCAGCGTGGCAATGAGGATAACCCCGAGCAGCGCCAGGGTGAAATTGTCGAACAGCATCCGCAGGTACTTCATGGCCGCTCCCGGCTTGTTATTGTGGCGCCGCAGACGTTAAGGTCTTTGCCCGATCTTGACTAACGCCAGCGCCCCGCCAGTGTCGCCAAAAGGACAACCGCCCGCCTTCACCCCGCAGTCACTGGAGCAGCTGACGGCACTGCCGCGCCCGGTGTATGGCCATGTGCAGGCGCTGCCCAACGTGGTGCTCGGCTACCGCCATAGCCATCCGTGGGGGCAGTTGTCCTATGCCATTCGCGGCGTGCTGGAGGTGCACACCGACCAGGGTTTCTACCTGGTGCCGCCGCAGCGCGCAGTGTGGCTGCCGGCGCACGTGCCGCACCGGGTCAGTTGCGCCGACGACACCTGCCTGCGCAGCCTGTACCTGGAGCAAGCACCGGCAAGCTGGCGCGAGCCGCAATGCCGGGTAGTCGCGGTCAAGCCGCTGTTGCGCGAGCTGATCCGCAGCTTCAGCGAACTGCCAGTGGAATACGACAGCGAGGGCCCCGACGGGCGCCTGGTGCAGGTGCTGCTCGACCAGCTGGACAATGCAGAACAACAGCAATTGATGCTGCCGCTGCCACTGGACCCTGAGTTGCGTGCCCTGTGCAGCCACCTGCAGGCACAACCCGATTCGCCGACCGGGCTGGCCGACTGGGCGCGGCAAGCCGGCGTGTCGGAGAAAACCCTGAGCCGGCGTTTTCAACGCGAAACCGGCCTGAGCTTTCGCCTCTGGCGCCAGCGCATGCGCCTGCTTTGCGCCCTGCCGGCCCTTGAGCGCGGCGAGCGGGTCACCGACGTGGCCCTGGCCTGCGGCTACGAATCACTGTCGGCGTTTATCGCCGCCTTCGGCAAGCAGTTCGGCCTGCCGCCGGGGGAGTTCTTTCGCGCACGCAACGGCAGTGATGGTTGAGCGCCTGCACGTCGAAATCCGCCGACCAGCCTGATACTCTTGCGCCCATTCGTTTTGCCTCTTGCCAGAAAAGGAGTTCCCATGGCAACGCTCACCGTCCGCGACGAGTCGGTTTCGGGCGAAGTCTTCGACGATTTCGCCCTGCACTTTGCCACCGACACCATCACCGTGCGCCAACTGATCCGCGAACGGGTCCATCAGGAAGTCCAGCAGCGCAGCACTGAGACCGGCCACAGTCGGCGCCAGCGCCTGGTCAGCCCCGAACCGCTGGAAGCTGCGCTCAATGGCGAGCCTGTCGTCGAGCGCCAGACCATCGACTGGCGCAAGCAGGTCGACATCGCCTGTGAGGCCTTCGAGCGCAATGGCTTTTTCATCCTGCTCGACGAGCGTCAGGCCGAAAGCCTCGACGAAGTCCTGACCATCCGCCACGACAGCGTGGTCAATTTCATCAAACTGACCCCGCTGGTAGGAGGCTGAACCTCATGGCACTGGAACAACTTCAGGCGTTTCGCCACGATCGCGCGCAAACCGAACTGGGCCCGGTCGAGCACATCGGCCCGGACGGCTACCCGCTGCTGGCCGGCTCCGAACTGCGCCACGAGCATGCGCTGATCAGCGAACTGCTGCCGCTGCTGCAAAAAATTCACGGCCGCCCCGACGCCATGGTCTTCGCCCTGGGCAAATTGCCGGCGGTGATGGCCCTGAGCCCTGACCCGGCGCTGCGCACGCGCCTGGTGCTGGCGCTGATCGAACGGGTGGTGGCCTACAACGGTGAGCTGAGCACCGCCAGTGCCGGGCATGCCTTCTCGCACATTTTCGACTACGGCGTACTGCCGGCGCTGATGACCTGGCTGATGGAAAACGGCGCCGACGTCGGCCAGCTGGCCGAGCCTGTGCTGCAGTGGTTTACCAGCTACCGCTTTGCCTATTACGGCACCCTGCCAACCCTGACGGTGACCGACTGGATCATCGCGCAACACTTCAGCACAGTGCCAACCGACCTGCGTGACCTGCTGATCATGCTGCGCAGCCAGTGCGCCGACCTGGGCCACTACGGCAACTTCGGCGAACAACTGCTGGCCAAGCTCGACCCGCTGCTGGGCAGCGGCGCCTGGCAGGTGCTGGCGCCGTGCGAACACTGGACCCAACTGGCCCTGGAAGACCTCGAACAACTGAGCCCCGAGGTGCGCGAAGACTGGCTGGCGCTGTTGCGTCAGGCCGCTGCGGCAACTTCGGCGCGGCCCTCGGCGAAATGGCTGAAGAACGCCCAGGCGCTGTTGGCCAAGGTCGGTGAAGCACCGCTGCGGGCGGCACTGCTGCGCTGGTTTGCGCGGGTCGATGCCGGGCGCTGCGGCGCGCTGCTCAACGTCGGCTGGGAAAGCACCGATGACCGCGCACGCATGCACGATGGCAACGCCACGGTGCTGCGCGGCCTGTTGTGGATGTGCGCGCCGCTGGCCGACAGCGAACTGACCCGGGCCATCGCCCGCCTGGCCCTGAGCGCCTACCGCAAGGTGCGCGGCATCGGCCCACGGGCGCCCAAGGTCGGCAACGCGGCGGTGTTCGCGCTGTCGTCGATCCCAACCAGCGAAGCAGTCGGGCAACTGGCCCTGCTCAAGGTGCGGGTCAAGTTCGGCACCGCGCAGAAGGAAATCGAAAAAGCCTTCACCAGCGCCGCCCAAGCACTGCAACTGCCCCGTGACCAGATCGAAGAACTCGGCGTGCCGACCTACGGTCTGGAGCAGGTCGGCCTGCGCCGCGAAAGTTTTGATGACGGCGCCTTTGTCGCCGAGCTCAAAGTCGATGGCAAGGCCGCTACCCTGAGCTGGTTCCGCGCCGACGGCACGCCGCAAAAATCGGTGCCGGCCAAGGTCAAGGCCGACTACAAGGACGAGCTCAAGGAGCTGCAAGGCGCGCTCAAGGACATCGGCGCCATGTTGCCGGCCCAGGCCGAGCGCCTGGACAGCCTGTTCCTGCTGGAAAAGCACTGGCCGTACGATCAATGGCAGGAGCGTTACCTCGACCACCCGCTGATCGGCACCCTGGCGCGGCGGCTGATCTGGGTGATCAGCGACGGCGGCCAGCAGCACGCCGTGGTGTTCAACGAAGGCTGCCTGCAAACCCTGGACGGTAAAACCATCAGCCCTTCCAGCGCGGCGCAAGTGCGCCTCTGGCACCCGATCGGCCGCCCGCTGGAGGAGGTCCTGGCCTGGCGCGAGCGCATTGAAGCGCTGCAGATCACCCAGCCATTCAAGCAGGCCCACCGCGAGGTCTACCTGCTGACCGAAGCCGAGCGCAACACCGCCAGCTACTCCAACCGCTTCGCCGCGCACATTTTGCGCCAGCACCAGTTCCACGCCCTGGCCGCCGCCCGCGGCTGGCGCAACAAGCTGCGGCTGATGGTCGATGATACCTACCCGCCGGCCAGCCGCGAACTGCCGGCCTGGGGCCTGCGCGCCGAGTTCTGGATCGAGGGCGTGGGCGACGACTATGGCGTCGATACCAACGAAGCCGGCGCCTTCCTGCGCCTGAGCAGCGACCAGGTACGCTTCTACCCCATCGACGCCGCCCAGCGCAGCGCCCATGCCGGTGGCGGCGGTTATGCCTTGAACCGCTGGGATAACGCCGTGGACGCTGCGCCCTTGCCGCTGGACCAGGTGCCGCCGTTGGTGCTCAGCGAAGTGATGCGCGATGTCGACCTGTTTGTCGGCGTCGCCTCGCTGGCCAACGACCCGCTGTGGGCCGACGGCGGGCCGGACGGCCGCTACCGCGATTACTGGCACAACCACTCGTTCGGCGAGCTGGGCGCCACCGCGCAAACGCGCAAGCAATTGCTGGAAAAACTGCTGCCGCGCATGACCCGCCTCAAAGACAAATGGACCCTGCACGGGCGCTTCCTGGAGGTCACCGGCAAGCTGCGCAGCTACAAGATCCACCTGGGCTCGGGCAACATCCTGATGCTGCCCAACGATCAGTACCTGTGCATCGTCCCCGACGCCAAGGCGCGGCAGAAAAACACCCCGCAGTACCTGCCGTTCGAGGGCGACGCGCTGCTGTCGATCATCCTCTCCAAGGCCTTGCTGCTGATTGACGACGACAAGATCAGCGACCCGACCATTACCCGGCAGTTGGCTTTGAAGTGAACGTACAAGAGTATCGCCCCGTGCCTGCCATGAGGCTGTTGCTGCTGAGTCTGTTGCTGGTCGGCACGGTTTGCGTGGCCGATGACGAGGACTATCCGGACCCGCTGTACGGCTTCGTGGTCGGCTCCTATGCGCTGATCGGGAAAGAACCCGACAACGGCGCCAGCTATGCCGGCCGGGCCACGCTGCGCTATGTGGACGGGCAACTGCTGCTGGCAACGACCATTGACGGCAAGACCCACACCGCCATCGGCCAGGTCGAGGTCGCGGCCATTGCCAAGGCCAAGGTGCTGCGTTTCACCTGGCCCGGTCACCGTTCGACCTGCCTGATCCACGGCGACCTGGACAACTACGCGCGCCTGACCTGCTACTGGCAACGCGACGGCGTCGAGCACAAGGAGCCGGGCATGGAAAGCTACTTCCCGACCGCAACCTGGCCGGAGAATCGCCAATGACAGCAGAGGCCGAGCGCCCGCACGTGGTGGTCATCGGCGCCGGTATCGTCGGTGCCTCGATTGCCTATCACCTGAGCAAGCACACCCAGGTGACAGTGATCGACAAGGGCCAGCCGGGCCTGGGGGTCACCTCGCGAGCCTTTGGCTGGATCAACACCACGGCGCCGCAGCCTGGCGAATTCGCCGCCTTGCGCAATCTGGCGATTGGTGAGTATCACCGCCTGCAAGACGAGCTGGGCACGGCGCCGATCAACTGGAGCGGCGCACTGTCGTTCAGTGCAGCGCCCTCGCCCGCCGCTGGCGTCGAGCCGATCGACCCGGCTCGCGTGCGAAAGCTTGAGCCGCAGTTCAAAGCGCCACTGCAACAGGCGCTATTTGCACCGCAGGAAGGCTCAATCGACCCGCTGGCGATGACCCGCTTGCTGCTGGAACGCGCCCAGGCCAACGGCGCCAGGGTGCTGACCGATATGCAGGTGCTGGCGATTGAATGCCGGGACGGCGCCGTCGCCGCGCTTGTCAGCGCAGAGGGACGGATCAGTTGCGAGCGCCTGGTCGTAGCGGCAGGCACCGCGTGCAAGGCCTTGCTGCAGCCCTTGGGCGTCAGCTTGCCACTGCATCCGTCGCCGTCGATCCTGATCCGCCTGCGGGCGCAACGGCGGCTGGTGCACACCCTGATCGCCAGCAGCGAACTGGAAATCCGCCAACCGACGCCGGAGCTGATCCTGGCCGCCGAAGACTACCTCGACGCCGACGGCGAAGACGGTCCCGAGGGCATTGCCCAGCGGGCGCGCACTACCATCCGCAACAGTTTGCACGGCGGCCAGGGCCTTGAGCTAATCAGTACCGAGGTTGGCTTGCGACCCATGCCGGATGATCGCATCCCCATTATCGGTGCCTTGCCAACTGTCAGCGGCCTGTACCTGGCGGTGATGCATTCGGGCGTGACCCTGGCGGCCGTGGTCGGCCGACTGGTGGCGCAAGAGCTGATCGACAGCCGACTGGCGCCCGAGCTGCAAGGCTGCCGGCCTTCGCGTTTCAGCCTGTAGCTGCCTTCAACAGCCAGGCTTTGAACGCCACCATCGCCGGGCTTTCGGCCTTGGACTGCAGGCGCGTCAGCCAGTAGCTGCCGGTACTGATGCCCAGGGCAAATGGCTGGCGAATGGCATCGCTGGCCAGCAGGCGTTCGAACATAAGCGGTGGCGCCAGGGCCACACCGGCGCCTTGCAGGGCGGCGTCCATCATCCCCAGCGACGAATCGAAGACCATGGTCCGCGACGGCTGTACCGCGCCCGGCAGGCCAGCGGCCTGGAACCATTCGGCCCACTCATCGCTGCGGTAGGAACGCAGCAGGGTGTGTTGCAGCAGGTCAGCCGGGCTGTGCAACTGCACGGCAATCGACGGCACGCACAACACCGACAGCGGCGCCTCCAGCAACGGCATGGCATCGATGCCATGCCAGGCGCCGCTGCCAAAGCGGATGGCGTAGTCCAGGCCTTCGGCGGCGATATCGACGCGGTTGTTATTGGTCGACAGGCGCAAATCGATAAACGGGTGCAGGGCCTGGAACTCGGGCAGGCGTGGCAGCAGCCAGCCGAGCGCAAAGGTGCCCACCGCGCCGACGGTGAGTACTTCGCGGTAGTGGCCGCCGTCGAAGCAGTCGAGGGTCTGGGCGATGCGGTCGAAGCATTCGCGCAGCACCGGCAGCAAGGTTTCGCCTTCACGGGTGAGCATCAGCCCGCGCGGCAGGCGCTTGAACAGGGCGACCTTGAGCTGGGCCTCGAGGCTCTTGACCTGATGGCTGACCGCCGCCTGGGTCACGCACAGCTCGATGGCCGCGCGGGTAAAGCTCAAATGCCGGGCCGAAGCCTCGAAGGCACGCAGGGCATTCAGGGGCAGGTGTGGTCGGATCATGCAGACTCCCAAATTTTTCTAATGGCTGCTGCGAAATATCATCGTTTGTGCAACCTGGGCAAAGCGCCTAGATTGGCGCTCCCTGCTGCAGCCAGGCTCACAACAGTCCACTTAAGGAAAGGTTGCCGATCATGCACCAAAAAACCAACCTCAAGCCAGGGATTCTGGCTGCCTTTACCCTTTGCCTGGTTACCGGGCAAAGCCTTGCGCAGACGCCGCTGGAGTCAACGGTGAGCGCCGTCGTGCGCCCGCTGATGCAGCAACAGGCAATCCCCGGCATGGCCGTGGCCATCAGCGTCGATGGCCAGCAGCACTACTTTAACTACGGAGTGGCCTCGAAACAGAGCGGCCAGCCAGTCAATGCCGACACCCTGTTCGAGATCGGCTCGGTGAGCAAAACCTTTACCGCCACCCTTGCAGGCTTTGCCCAGGCCAGTGGCAAGCTGAGCCTTGGCGATACGGCCAGCAAGCACTGGCCCGCACTCAAAGGCACCGCGTTCGATGGCATCACCCTGCTCAACCTTGGGACTTACAGCGCGGGCGGCCTGCCCTTGCAGTTCCCTGACGCGGTCAAGGGCGAAGCCGACCTGGCCGGCTACTACGGCCACTGGAAAGCCGACTACGCGCCGGGCACTCAGCGCTTGTATTCCAACCCCAGCCTGGGCCTGTTCGGCTACCTCACGGCGAAAAGCCTGGGAACGCCGTTCGCCCAGTTGATGGAGCAACAGCTGCTGCCGCAACTGGGCCTGCAGCACAGCTACCTGCAAGTGCCTGGCGCGCAGATGGGCAACTATGCCCAGGGATACAACAAGCAGGACCAAGCGGTGCGCGTCGGCCCCGGGCCGCTGGATGGCGAGGCCTATGGTTTGAAAGTCACGGCCGTGGACCTGTTGCATTACCTGGACCTGAACATGCAGCCGCACAGCCTGAGCAAACCGCTGCAACGGGCCATCGCCACCACCCAGACCGGCTATTACCAGGTCGGTGCCATGACCCAGGGCCTGGGTTGGGAGCAGTATGCCTACCCGGTCAGCCTTGAGCAGTTGCAGGCCGGCAATGCGCCGTCGATGGTGCTGGAGCCGCAACCTGTGAGCTGGCTGAAACCGGCGCGGCCGCTGCCAGCCGACACCTTCTTGAACAAGACCGGCTCGACCGATGGTTTTGGTGCCTACGTGGCGTTCGTGCCGTCAAAACGCATCGCCATTGTGTTGCTGGCGAACAAGAACTACCCGATTGCCGAGCGGGTGAAGGTGGCGCATCAGATCCTCACGGCTCTTGACCCGCAATGAGGCCAGTAGGTCTCACGGCAACCCGTTGCGCCCATGCAAGCGATAGCCTTCACGCACGTTCAGGCGCTCATAGTAAGCCTCGACCGCCGGCAACGCCGGGCGCTCCATGGGGGTCTGCAGCCAGCGGTTGACCGACAGGCCGATGGCGATGTCCGCCAGGGCAAAGTCCTGGCCACTGACATAGGCCCCGGTACGTTCCAGCTGACGTTCGAGGATGGTCATGTGCTTCGCCCAGTTGCGGCAACCCGCCGCCAGCGCTTGCGGGTCCTGGTGGGTCGGTGCCTTGCGCACCAACGAGACAAAGGCGTAGCTCCACGAACCGTTGAGGTCGGTGGCCTGCCAATCCAGCCATTGATCAACCCGCGCCCGCGCCTTCGGTTCGGCCGGGTACAACGCCTGGCCGCCATACTGGGCGGCGAGGTAGCGGATGATGCTGTTGGACTCCCACAAGACAAAATCGCCGTCGACGATCACCGGCACCATGGCGTTGGGGTTCAGCGCCAGGAAGGCCTCATCCTCGGTCGAGCGAAAGCCCGAGCCCCAGTCCTCGCGCTCGAACGGCAACTGCAATTCGGCGCAGGTCCACAGCACCTTGCGCACGTTGATCGATGAAGCCTTGCCGAGTATCCGTAGCATCATTCACTCCTGATGGTCATGTTGTCCCAGGTGTTGCAAAAACAGGCTGAACAGCTCCGATTGGGACGAGACCCCAAGCTTGCTGTAGAGGTTGCGCCGGTGCACCTTGACCGTCTCCTGGGAGATGTCCAGGCGCTTGGCGATGGCCTTGCTGGAGTTGCCGCGCAGCACCAGGCGGGCGGTTTCCAGCTCACGCGCCGACAACGTGTCGCTGCCAAAATGCTCCAGCGCCCGCTCGACCGGGGTCGAATGCTCGGCAACCTGCCGGGGATGCTGCTGGTGCCAGTGCTGGCGCATCAAGGCCAGCAGCCACGGCGCCAGCAGGCTCAGCTGGCCTATGGCCGCGGTGTTGTAACGCTGGTTGGCGCCCAGCGAGATGGCCAGGACCTTGCCCGCATCGAGGTTGAGGATCAGTTGCAGCTCGTCCTCGCCGACCAGGGCACGAAAGTAGTTGTTGAAGTAGTCGCTCTTGCGAAACTCGTCCGGGGCGACCTCTTCCATGCGGTACACGCCATCGGCAAGGCCGTCGCGCATGGCCTGGATGAACGGGTCGAGCAGGTACAGACCGCCCAGGTACAGGGGCGCTGCCGCCGGCGCATCGCGAAAGCCGCGGTCAAATTCCTCCAGCACCTGCGGCGCGCCCTCGCGCTCCACCAGCAAGGCCAGGGCGGTGTCGCACGGCAGCAGTTGATCGAGCAGCACGATCAGCTGATGCCAGAACCCCGGCTTGCCCAACTGGTCGATGACCCGGGCCAGGCCATGGTGGTGGGCAGCGGCTTCGAATAGCAGGTTCACCGGTAACTCCTAGGGGGTAACGATTGGGGGGAATCGCCAGCGGCAGGTCGGGCTCCTAGACTCTGCACACCGGCACGCAGTATTGCCGTTGCTCAAGCACTTGTCATGCGCTGCGAACAACGGCCCTTGCGCGCCCCTCGAACCTTCCAACAGGAGCTGTGAATCAATGCGTGTACGTGATCTGGGCATTCGTATCGGCGTCGGCACCCCTGGCGCGTTCAACGCCATTACCGACGTGCCGGGCGTGCGTGTCGGCCATCACACCGTGCAGCGCGGCAGCGGCGACCACGCGGTCAATACCGGCGTCACGGTGATCGAACCACGGGCCCAGGCCGCCAGCCTGCAGCCGTGTTTTGCCGGTGTGCACGTGCTCAACGGCAACGGCGATGCCACCGGCCTTGAGTGGATTCGCGAAGCCGGCCTGCTGACCACGCCGATTGCCTACACCAACACCCACAGCGTCGGCGTGGTCCGCGATGCGCTGGTGGCGGCCGAGCGCGAGATGGCCAAGGCCCGCACCTACTGGTGCATGCCGACGGTACTGGAAACCTACGACGGCGTGCTCAATGACATCTGGGGCCAGCACGTAACGGCCGAGCATGTCCACGCCGCACTGGCCGCGGCGCAATCGGGGCCGGTGGCCGAAGGGTGCGTCGGCGGCGGTACCGGGATGATCTGCCACGAGTTCAAGGGCGGTATCGGTACCTCGTCGCGGGTCCTGGACCGCGCGGCCGGCGGCTGGACCGTCGGCGTCCTGGTGCAGGCCAACTATGGCGTACGCGGCGCCCTGCGGGTGGCCGGCTACCCGGTCGGCCAGGTGCTGGGCGAGGTGCATTCGCCGTTCAGCGCGCCGCGCAATGTCGGCGAGCCGGGCATGGGCTCGATTGTCATCACCCTGGCCACCGACGCCCCGCTGCTGCCGCACCAATGCACGCGCCTGGCGCAACGGGCCAGCGTCGGCCTGGCCCGGGTCGGCGGCGGCACCGAGGACTCCAGTGGCGATATCTTCATCGCCTTCTCCACCGGCAACAGCCTGCCGGCAGCCAACTTCGGCCACCCCGGCGCGCCGACCAGCACGGTTGAGATGGTCAACAACGACCATATCTCAGCGTTGTTCAGCGCAGCGGCGGACGCCGTCGAGGAAGCCATCGTCAATGCCCTGCTGGCTGCCACCGACCTCGAGGCCCATGGCAGCAAGGTCCTGGCGCTGCGCCCCGAGCGTTTGCTTGAGGCCCTGCAGGCGGTCGGCTGGAAGGCCTGACAGCGAAAGGCACTCGTTGCTGCGACAATTTGTCGGTATGGTGGTGTTCTGAAGATGGACGTTTACCCGCTCACAGGAAACCCAGAATGCCCCAACGTGAAGTTATCAATGCATCTGTCAGCCCAAAAGGCAGCCTGGAAACACTGTCTCAACGTGAAGTACAGCAACTGAGTGAAGCCGGTTCCGGCAGCCTGTACACCCTGTTCCGCCAGTGCGCGCTGGCAATCCTCAACACCGGCGCGCACGTCGACAACGCCAAGACCATCCTCGAAGCCTACAAGGACTTCGAGGTACGCATTCACCAGCAGGACCGCGGCGTGCGCCTGGAACTGCTGAACGCCCCGGCCGATGCCTTCGTCGACGGCGAAATGATCGCCAGCACCCGTGAAATGCTCTTCAGCGCCCTGCGCGACATCGTCTACACCGAAAGCGAACTGGCCAGCCAGCGCATCGACCTGGAAAGCTCCCAGGGCATCACCGACTACGTCTTCCACCTGCTGCGCAACGCCCGCACCCTGCGCCCTGGCGTGGAGCCGAAAATGGTCGTGTGCTGGGGCGGTCACTCGATCAGCACCGAGGAATACCAGTACACCAAGAAGGTCGGCCACGAGCTCGGCCTGCGCAAGCTGGACGTCTGCACCGGCTGCGGCCCGGGCGTGATGAAAGGCCCGATGAAGGGCGCGACCATCGCCCACGCCAAGCAGCGCATGAGCGGCAGCCGTTACCTGGGCCTGACCGAGCCTGGCATCATCGCCGCCGAAGCGCCGAACCCGATCGTCAACGAACTGGTGATCCTGCCGGACATCGAAAAGCGTCTTGAAGCCTTCGTGCGTGTCGGCCACGGCATCATCATCTTCCCCGGTGGCGCCGGTACCGCCGAAGAATTCCTGTACCTGCTCGGCATCCTCATGCACCCGGACAACCGCGGCCTGCCGTTCCCGGTCATCCTCACCGGGCCCAAGAGCGCCGCGCCGTACCTGCAGCAACTGCATGCCTTCGTGCGCGCGACCCTCGGCGACGAGGCCCAGGCGCACTACCAGATCATCATCGACGACCCGGCCGAAGTGGCCCGGCAGATGGTCGACGGGCTCAAGGAGGTCAAGCAGTTTCGCCGCGAGCGCAACGACGCCTTCCACTTCAACTGGCTGCTGAAGATTGAAGAAGGCTTCCAGCGCCCCTTCGACCCGACCCACGAGAACATGGCCGGGCTCAAGCTCAGCCGCGCGCTACCGCCTCACGAACTGGCCGCCAACCTGCGCCGGGCGTTTTCCGGGATTGTCGCCGGCAACGTCAAGGACAAGGGCATCCGCCTGATCGAAGAGAAAGGCCCGTACGAAATCAAAGGTGACAGCGCCGTGCTCGAACCCCTCGGCCACCTGCTGCAGGCGTTCGTCGACCAGCACCGGATGAAACTGCCGGGCGGTGCCGAATACGTGCCCTGCTACCGCGTCGTGAGCTGATTCAAGCCCCGCCCCCGCTTGCGGGCACAGCCTGTGCCCGCAACATTTGCTGCTATTTTCCTACCCCCTTCAGTGAACCTGCCCGCAGAAATATGGTCTTTCAGCAGGCGGCCTGCGCGCACGCCGACTGTTCACCGGCCCAGTCATCGGGCTTTTATTGTTTATTTCACGCGAAGACCATCATGCCTATCTCTCGTCCCGTTTCTGCGGCGCCCGCGCTGTTTTCCTCCTGCAACCCGGGCGCGCGCCGCCTGCTGACCGGCAGCCTGATAGGCGCCCTGCTGGTTTTGGCCAACCCGCTGCATGCCGAAGAGGCAGCGCCCAGCAGCGAGCGCTGGGTCAGCGACAGCTTGAGCACCTACGTGCGTAGCGGCCCTACCGACGGCCACCGCATTGTCGGCAACCTCAAGTCCGGGCAAAAGGTCACACTACTGGCCACCCAGGGTAACTACAGCCAGGTGCGCGGCGAATCCGGCGACACCGTGTGGATCACCAGCAGCGACCTGCAGGCCGTGCCCGGCCAGGCCGAGCGCCTGCCGCAACTGACCGAGCAGGTGACCCAGCTCAGCGAACAGCTCAAGACCATCGACGACAGCTGGAAGACCCGCGTGCAAGGCATGCAAGAGACCCTCGACTCGCGCAAGGCGCTGATCGACGAGCTGCAAGCACGCAGCAAGGCGCTCAATGCCGAGCTGAGCGACACCCAGTCGGAACTGCGCAGCACCCAGGCGCGCCTGGGTGACGAGAACAAACAGGTGTTGATGCGCTACATGGTGTACGGCGGCGGCATCGCCGGTGCCGGTTTGCTGGCGGGCTTGATCTTGCCGGCCTTGAGCCGTGGGCGCAAAAAGAATGACCGCTGGTTCTGATGGATAATCCTGAGGTGCTCAACGATCCCCGTGGGAGCTGGCCTTGCCAGCGATCGGCCGCGCAGCAGTCGTGATGCGCAGCATCCAGCCAAAGGTCATCCCCGCCGCCGCCAGCAATATCAAGCCGGAACCGGCCAGTTGCAGCGCACTCAGCGGATGCCCCAGGGCCAGCCAGTCGACCAGGATCGCCACCACCGGATAGATGAACGACAAGGCGCCGACCAGGCTGGTGGGGATTTTCTGGATGGCGCTGTACAGCAGGGTCGACATCAAGCCGGTGTGGACGATGCCGATCGTGGCCAGCAGTGCCCAGGTAGCGGGCGCCAGGGCCAACCCCGGCAGCTGCGCAAACGGCGCCAGCAGCAGCACCCCGACCAGCATCTGGATCAACACGATCAGGTGCGGCGCCACCCCCTGCAAACGCTTGGTGATAGCGGCAGCGACGGCATAGAAAAACGCCGCGCCCAGGGCCATCAGCACGCCCAGGCGGTAGTCTCCGGCAACGCTGTCAACGCTCGATCCGGCCATGACGATCAGCAGCATCCCGGCGAACGCCGCCAGCAACCAGCCGGCCTTGTTGACGGTCATCTTCTCGGCGAACAGCAGCATGCCCAAACCCACCAGCATGAACGGCTGGGTGTGATAAACCACGGTGGTAACGGCAATCGAAGCATGGGTATAGGCACTGAACAGCAACACCCAGTTCAGCACCAGCGCGACCCCGCCCAACACCGCCGCCAGCGCCTGGCGGCCGCTAATCACCCTGCGCCGGAGCAAGCCCAGGCCGGCACAGGCCAGCAGTAACGCCAGCGCGCCAAACAGGCAACGCCAGAACACCACAGCCGCTGCCGGCTGGTCTGCGGCCAGCACGAACCAGCCCACCGTGCCGGAGATCACCATGGCCGCGGTCATCTCCAGGGTGCCACGTGTTTTCAGGTGCATGCTGTATCGACTCCTGTCATATCGAACAAAGGTCCGTTATGCTGAACAGATGAGTAGCGTTCGTCAAGACGAACAAATGACCGGTATATAGAACACATGATCGAAGCCCATTCCCCTATCCTGCTGCTGGCCAGCGCCATCCGCCGCGAGCGCGAGCGCCTGGGCCTGTCGGTGACCGAGCTGGGCAAGCGCGCGGGCCTGGCCAAGTCGACCCTGTCGCAACTGGAGTCCGGGGTCGGCAACCCCAGCCTGGAAACCCTCTGGGCCCTGGCCACTGCGTTGCAGGTGCCGGTCAGCCGGCTGATGGGCCAGCCGCGTCAGCACGTGCAGGTGATTCGCGCCGCTGAAGGCGCCGCCAGCCATAGCGAGCAGGCCCATTACGCCGCCACCCTGCTCGCCGCCTGCCCGGCCGGGGCACAGCGCGATCTCTACCGGCTGCGGGTGCAGCCGGGTGAACCGCGGCGGTCAAAACCGCATCCACCGGGTACCCTTGAGCACGTGATCCTCTGCAGCGGCCGCGCCCGGGTCGGCCCGCTCGAGCAAACGGTGACCCTGGAGGCCGGTGACTACATGAGCTATTCGGCCGACGCCCCGCACGTGTTCGAGGCCCTGGCCGCCGACACCCTGGCGGTGATGCTGATCGAACACGCCTGAAACGAGGACTGCCCATGAGCGAACTGCTGCTGCGCCGCCTGCACCTGCCGGAGCCGATTGGCCAGGTGCTGATCGTCGGCGATGACCAACGGCTGTTGGCGCTGGAATTCGATGAGCCAGAAAAACGCCTGCTGCGGTTGCTGCGCACCCGTTTTGGCGCCGCTGTGCAATTACGCGAAACCGCTGGGCTGACGGCGCTCGCCGATGCTGTGCAGGCTTATTGCTCAGGCCAGTTGCAGGCGTTTGATGCGCTGGTAGTTGATGCCGGCGGCACGCCGTTCCAGCAACGGGTGTGGGCGGCGTTACGGGAAATTCCGCCAGGCACTACCCGCACCTACGGGCAGATTGCTGCACAGCTGGGTAACCCGGCAGCTGCACGGGCAGTGGGCTTGGCCAATGCGCTGAACCCGGTGAGCCTGGCCATTCCCTGCCATCGGCTGGTGGGCAGCAATGGCGCACTGACAGGTTATGGCGGCGGTATTGAACGCAAGCGCTGGTTATTGCAACACGAACGCCACGCCTAGTTATATTATTTATAGATGTTATAATCGTCAGTTAATTGTTTTGGAGGGCAGTTTATGACTACATTTCAATTCATTGCCGGCATGGCCTTCTGCTTTGCAGCCCTTGCGCTAAAAGCCTACCTGATCCTGAAGCCGCCCGTAGAAGCCGGGCCTGGCGCTCGATAAGCAATTGTAAGCCGGAATAACAGAACGCCCCCTTTTTTATAGATCAAGGGGGCGTTTTTTATTTAGCCGATCAGAAATCCCAGCGCGTAGTCAGCATTAAATTGCGCGGGTCACCGTACGACATCGAGTTATAAAAACCGATGTTGGTGTAATAACGTTTATCGAACAGGTTATTGGCATTTACCGTGGCCGAAAAACGCTCGGTGAACTGGTAGCGGGCCATCAGGTCCACCAGCCAGAACGGGTCCTGGGCGAACTCCTCGTCGATGCCCTTGGGGCGGTTGCGCAGTACCTGCCAGCCCTTGCCCTGCCAGCGCGCGCCGCCGCCGACCGTCAGGCGATCAAGCGCGCCCTTGAGTTTGTAGCTGGTGTAGAAACTGACCTGGTCTTCCGGCTCCCAGGTCGACACCTTCTGGCCATCGTCATCGCGAATCACTTTGTGGGTGTAGCCGCCCTGCAGCTGCCAGCCCGGCGCCAGCTCACCCGAGACTTCAGCTTCGAAGCCCTTGGTCTTGGCTTTGACGCCCATCCAGGCGAAGCCCACCGCCGGGTTGGTCGGGTCGCCGTTGTACTGGTTGTCCTCGACGGTGCGGTTGCTCTGGTGGATCTCGAAATAGGCAAGGCTGGCGTTGACCCGGCCATCGAGGAACTCGCCCTTGATCCCCACCTCGTAGTTCTGCCCTTCGTCCGGGTCCAGCAGGCGGTCGGTGCGGTCGCGGAACCAGCTGTCCTGAGGCATGAAGATGTCAGTGTAGCTGGCGTACAGCGAATAGGTGTCGTTGAGGTCATAGACCGCGCCTACGTAAGGGATCAGGCGGTCGTTTTCCTTGTTGTCGGCGTCGATGCCGTCGTAGCTGTAGTTGACCAGGCGCCCGCCGAGCAGCAGGGTCAGGTCGTCGATCGGGTGCAGGCGCGCGGTGAGGTAAGTGCCGTTCTGGCGAACCTTGTCGTCGGTGCGCGCCGACACCGGGCCCCAGTCAGGTTCGGCGATGTCGCCGTCCCAGCTGGGAAAGTCGAGGATGTTGTTATTGGCATGGGTAACGTCGCGGTAGTCGTTGCCCTTCCAGCGCGAGGCGGTATAGGAGTTGCCGATCACCAGTTCATGCTCGCGGCCGAACAGCTGGAACGGCCCGCTCAGGTACAGGTCGAGGGAGTCGCTCACGGTTTCGCCGGTGTACTTCTGCGCATAGATGCCGGCGGTGCCGTCCTTGCGTGGCTGGTAGCCCTGGATCGAGCCGAGCGGCGCGTGGTAGCCGTTGATCTTGTGATCGAACTGGGCCTTGGCCACCCAGCCGTTGTCCAGGTGATGCTCAAGGCTGGCGAACACGGTGCGGGTGTACTGCTCCCAGCTGCTCCATTTCGCTGCGTTGTTGAAGTGGTGCGAGACATTATTGGTGTCGCCATTGCCATCGTACAGCGGCACGGTGCCCGACCAGCTGGAGCCTTTGGGGTTGTTGTCCTGGTAGTCGGCGCCGACGGTCAGCAGGGTGTCGGGGTCGAGGTCGAACTCGAGGACGCCGTAGTAGACGCTGGTCTTGCGCTGGTAGTGGTCGAGGAACGAGTGCTTGTCCTGATAGGCCGCCACCGCCCGGCCACGCACGTTGGCGCTGTCGGTCAACGGGCCGCTGACGTCCAGTTCGCTGCGGTAGTTGTCCCAGCTGCCGGCGCCCAGATCAAAATGGCCCTTGAACTCGGCGGTGGGTTTCTTGCGCACCAGGTTGATGGTCGCGCCCAGCGAGCCTGCGCCGGTGAGCAAGCCGGTGGCGCCCTTGAGCACTTCGACGCGGTCGTAGATGGCCATGTCGCTGAGGCTGTTGCCAGCCGAGTAACCGACGTTGCGCGAAGTCGAGGGAATGCCGTCGTACTGGAAGTTGCTGATGGCAAAGCCGCGGGCGTAGTAGCTGTTGCGCTCGGTGTCATAGGCCGAGACGGTGATGCCCGGGGTGTGGCGCATCACATCGTCGATGTTGTTGAGGCCGAAGTCATCCATGTGCTGGCGGGTCACCACGGTGATCGACTGCGGCGTCTCGCGCGGGGTCAATACCAGGCGTGTGGCGGTGGCAATGGTGCCGGGGGTGTAGGAGTGGCTTTCTTCGGTGATGGTCCCCAGCTGGTTGCTGGTGACCTCGGTGGCGCTGAGGTTGATCGCACCCGCCTCGTTCACTTCGCGCACCAGGCTGTAGCGCCCGTCGGCTTCCTTGATCAGTGCCAGGCCCTTGCTGGCGAGCAAGGCGCGCAGGCCCTCCTCGACCCCGTACTGGCCGTGCAGGCCTTCGCTACGCTGGCCCCGGGTCAGCGCCGGGTCAAATGACAGCACCACGCCGGCCTGGGCGGCAAAACGGGTCAGCACCTGGCCAAGATCGTCCTGGGCCAGGTCGTAGCTGCGCGCGGCCGATTCGGCCTGGGCCATGCTCAAGGGCAACAACAGCGCGCAACAGCGCAGGGCGTGGTGAATCGGGCGGGTTCTCATTCGATGCGTTCTCTTCTGGTTGGCATTCAGGCAGTGGGCCTGCCTTCCATAAGTCGAACGACAAGACGAATTAATATCATTTGCATGAAAAATACTTTTATTTGCGTGCCTCTACCGTCACCCAATACGGCGTGCGCTGGCTGACCCGCACCGGCAACGTGCTTTCAAGGGCGCGGAAGATCTGTGCCTGGTCGTCGAGCCTGAAGGTGCCGCTGATGCGCAGCCCCACCACTTGCGGCGCGCAACGCAACCAGCCGCGGCGGTAGCGCGCCAGGTCAGCGATAAAGACCCCCAGGTACTGCTCGTTGGCGATCAGCAGGCCCTTGCTCCAGGCATCCAGGTTGCCCTCCAGTGGCGAACTGAGCACCAGCGCCGGGTTGGCAAAGCGGCATTGCTCGCCCGCCTCCAGCAGCGCACCGCCGCCCTGCTCGCCCGCCAGCACCTGTACGCGGCTTTCGAACACTGCCAGGCGCGTGGTGTTCTCGCCGGCCAGCAGCGAAAAGCGTGTGCCCAATGCCTGCACGGTGCCGTGGCGGGTTTGTACCAGGAAGGGCCGGTTGGCCGGGTCCTTGGCGGTGGTGATCAGCACCTCGCCATCGCGCAGCACCAGCAGGCGCTGTTGAAGGTCGAAGCGCACATCCAGGGCGCTGGCGGTGTTGAGCTGAACCTGGCTGCCGTCGTCCAGGGTCAGGTTCAGGCGTTCGCCGGTGCGGGTGTGATAATCAGCGAACCAGGGGCCCTGGCGCGCCTGCTGGTAACCGCCCCACCCCACAGCACCGGCTCCCGCCGCCAGCACCAGCCCCTTGAGCACACCGCGACGGCCCAGCGCCGGTTGCTGGCCGGCCAGTTCCAGGGTGCGCCCGGCCAGGCGCGTGGGCATTTGCTGCAGGCGTTGCTGCACCCGCTCGACCTGCTGCCAGGCCCAGCGGTGCTGCTCGTCGGCCTGCAGCCAGGCGTGCCAGGCGGCGTGTTCGGCGCTGCCGGCGCTTTCATCATTGAGGCGCGCACGCCAGGCGGCGGCCTGCTCAAGGGCAGCGAGCTGGCGCGAATCGAGGGCGGCCATCAGTCAGCCTCGTGTTGCAGGCTGTACAGCGTGCAATGGTGCAGGGCCTTGGCGATGTCACGATTGACCGTGACCACCGAAATGCCGAGGGTTTCGGCGATGGCCTTGTAGGTCATGCCGTCCAGTTGCGAGAGCAGAAAAGCCTTGCGCACCCGGGCGCCGAGGCCGGCGAGCATGGCATCCAGCTCGCACAGGGTTTCCAGCAGGATCGCCCGCGCTTCAGCGGAAATATCCAGGGCTTCAGGTTGCTCGGCCAGCGCCTGCAGCCAGGCGCGTTCGAGCCGCGCACGGCGAAAATGGTCGATCATCAAGCGCCGGGCGATGGTCGCCAGGTAGCCCCGCGGTTCGCGTACGGCGCGCAGGCGGTCGACGGCATCGTCGGCGCTGAGCACGCGGACAAACACGTCCTGCATCAGGTCGGCGGCCAGGTCATGGCACGCCACTCGCGGGCGCAGCCAGCCGGTCAGCCAGCGGTGATGAGCCTGGTACAGGTGGCTGACCTGCTGGCGCAGGGCGGGGTTGGAATCGCTCATGATGACTCGAAAAAGTAAATGAGAATTTCTATCATTCTATGCGAATGAGTGAAGTGGTTGGAAGAGCGCCGGTGAACCTTGAGAATTGCGCCAGCTCTGTGGGAGCCGGACTTGCCGGCGATCGAGCGCATAGCGCTCGCAATCACGGCCAATTTCAGTCAGCCTGCCCAGACATCTCTGCGCTTTCAGGAAGGAACCGCCCCATGTCACTCGTCGAAACCTACCTCAGCGGCCTGCGCCAGGCGCTGCCAAGCGAAGAGCTTGAACAATTGAACCTCGCCCACGGCGCTTCGGCCGCAGACCTGCAAAAACTCAGCGCCCACTACCCGCTGTGCCCCGACAGCCTGCTGCGATTGCTCGGGCAGATCGACGGCACTCATTTTCGTGATTACCCAGGCGGCACGGTCATCGTCCTGGTGCTCGGTTCGGACGTGTTCGAATACCCCTATTACCTCAGCGCCAGCGAGCAGATCCTCGAAGACGCCCGGAGCTACACCGACAGCATTCGCGGCATGTACGGCGAGTACCTGGAGGAATACCCGGAAACCGTCGGCGCGGGCATCGACAGCGACCTGGCCATGAACCAGCGCCTGTGTTTCTCCCATTGCATGAACAACGGCGGTAGCTCGAAGCTGTACATCGACTTCAACCCCGCCGCTGGTGGCACTGTCGGCCAGGTGGTGCGCTACCTGCACGACCCGGACAGTTATGAAGTGATCGCCGACAGTTTCGATCAGTACCTGCAGCAACTGATCGACGATGACTTTGCCTTTGTCGAACGCGAGATCTGAACGCCATTACCCATTCAGGGTTACTCCATCAACGTAATTAACGCCCACGCCGTCGCGCCGCATACTCGGTTCCAGCCCCCCGCAAGGAACCCCGATGAAGATCGAACTGATACAACTCGCCGGCCGCGACGGCGATACCGCCTACAACCTGCAACGCACCCTTGAAGCGATCGCCGGTTGTGCGGCCGACACCGACCTGCTGGTGTTCCCGGAAACCCAACTGATGGGTTTTGCCAGCGCCGAACAGCTGGCCGAAGTTGCCGAAACGGTGGACGGCCCCAGCGTCCAGGCGGTGCTGCAGGCGCTGCGCAAACGTGACGTGGCGGTGGTGATCGGCCTGGCCGAAAAGGCCGATGGCCGCTTCTACAACACCTCGCTGCTACTCACCCCCGAAGGCATCGCCCTGCGCTACCGCAAAACCCACCTGTGGCCCTCGGAGCGCGGCCTGTTCACCCCCGGTGATCGCTACGCCACCACCACCTTCAAAGGCCTGCGTATCGGCCTGCTGATCTGCTACGACATCGAGCTGCCGGAAAGCAGCCGCGCCCTGGCGCAACTGGGCGCCGAGCTGATCGTGGTCAGCAACGGCAACATGGACCCCTACGGCCCGGTGCACCGCACCGCGATCATGGCCCGCGCCCAGGAGAACCAGGCCTTCGCGCTGATGGTCAACCGCGTCGGTGCAGGCGATGACAACCTGGTGTTCGCCGGTGGCAGCGCCGTGGTCGACCCGCACGGGCGCCTGCTGTTCGAGGCCGGGCGCGAGCCCTGCCGGCAGCTCATCGAACTGGACATTGGGCAACTCGAACTGGCTCGCCGCGACTACGACTACCTGGCCGACCGGCGCCTGCACCTGCCTGGCCAGCGCCTTGAACACGCCGATGGCCGCCGCGAACTGCTGATCCCCTGAGCGCTACCCCTATAACAAGAATCCGGAGTGCCCTTCATGAAGTCGATCCGTCGCCTGCCCCTGGCCCTGGCCGCGCTGCTCAACCTGGCCGCCGCCCAGGCCGCCGCGCCCAGCGTGCACATCTATAACTGGTATGACTACATCGCGCCGAACACCACCAAGGAGTTCCAGCAGGCCTCGGGGATCGCCCCGGTGTATGACGTGTTCGACAACAGCGATGGCATGCAGAGCAAGCTGATGGCCGGGCGCAGCGGTTATGACGTGGTGTTTGCCAGCGCCGACCTGCTGCCCAACCTGATCAAGGCCGGGGTACTGGCCGAGCTCGACCGCAGCCAGTTGCCCAACCTGGCGCACCTGGACCCGCAGATCCTCGCCAAACTGCAGGGCAACGATCCCGGCAACCGCTTCGCCGCCCCCTACTTGTGGGGCACCACGGGCCTGGGCTATGACGTCGACAAGGTCAAGGCGCGCCTGGGCAAGGATGCACCGCTCAACTCCTGGGACCTGATCTTCAAGGAAGAAAACCTCGCCAAGCTGGCCGACTGCGGCGTGGCCATGCTCGATGCACCCGGCGAGATCATCCCCATCGCCCTGCACTACCTGGGCCTGCCCTACAACAGCAAGAACCCCGAGGACTACCGCAAGGCCGAGGCGCTGCTGCTCAAGGTGCGCCCGCACATCGCCTACTTCGACTCCTCGCGGTTCATCTCCGACCTGGCCAACGGCAATGTCTGCGTGGTGCTCGGCTGGTCTGGCGGGGTGTTCGATGCCAAGCTTGCCGCCAACAACGCCAACAATGGCCGCGACATCCGCTACAGCATTCCGCACGAAGGCGCACCGTTCTGGCTCGAAAGCATGGTCCTGCTCAAGGACGCGCCCAACCCGCAGCAAGGCCTGGCCTTCATCGACTACATGCTGCGCCCCGAGGTAATCGCTGCCTCGACCAACTACCTCGGCTACCCCAACGCCAACAAGGATGCCGCGCCGCTGGTAGACGCAAAAATCCGCGACAACCCGTCGGTATACCCACCCCAGGCGGTGCTCGACACCCTGTTCGCCCTGGAGCCGCTGCCACTCAAGTACGAACGCATCCGCACCCGGGTATGGAGCAAGGTCAAGACCGGGAGTTAGTGTTAGCGTAGTGAACCGCACGCTCGCCCAAGGACTCGCTGCATGATCCGCCTGGCCTCCACTGAAGACCTGCCCGCCATCGATGCTCTGATCGAGGCGGCCTACAGCCCCTACATCGCCCGCATCGGCGCCAAGCCCGGCCCGATGCTGGAAGACTACGCGCAGTTGGTCACCCGCCGGCAGCTTCAGGTGCTGGAAGACCAGGGACAGGTAGTGGGTCTGCTGGTGCTGATCGTCGAAGCGCAGACAATGCTCCTCGACAATGTCGCGGTGCATCCCCAAGCCCAGGGCCGCGGTCATGGCCGCCAGCTGCTCGAGCAGGCCGAAGCCCGCGCCCGCCAGCTGGGATTGCCGCGGATTCGCCTGTACACCAACCAGGCCATGGCGGAGAACCTGGGGCTGTATCAAGCGCTTGGGTATCACGAAACCCATCGCGCCCTCGATCAGGGTTTCCAACGGGTGTTCATGGAGAAGTACATCGGTGGGGTGGATGCCAACGGCGATATCCTCACGCTTGCGCCGATAGCGCAACAACCCGCCTACCGGCCTGTGCTCGACGACCTCTGCCGCACCCTCGAAAACCGATGCCATACGCTGCTCGGTGGCATTTACCTTTACGGCAGCGTTGCCCGTGGCGATGCCCGCGAAGGTGAATCGGACCTGGACGTGACCCTGATATTCAACCATTGCCCCAACGCCAATGATCTGCAGCAGCTAGAACGGGCCAGAGCTGAGCTGCAGGACCGGCACCCACTGGTGAGCAAGATCGATTTCGACATCGGCACCCGTGATCAGGTGCTGGCCGAGGAACACCGCAACAGTTGGGGTTACTGGCTAAAGCATCACTGCCGCTGTATCTGGGGCGAAGACCTCGCCCAGAACTTCGCGCCATTCAAGCCTTCACCAGCCATCGCGCGGGCAGTCAATACCGACCTGCACGCTGCATTTGAGCGATATGCCGAGGGTATCGCCGATGCGGGCGACGCAGACACGCTGCGCCGGCTGCAACGGGAAGCCTCACGCAAGGCATTGCGGGCCGGCAATATGCTGCGAAGTGACAAGGACCCTTCGTGGCCGCTGACCCTGGAGGATCATGCTGACCAGTTACGTATTGCTTGTCCGCAACTGGCCGCTGAGGTCGAATTCTTTTTGCGTCACGCCTATCAACCCGAAGCCAGCGCCGAACAGTTCCTCGAACAGCTCGGCACATTCAACACAGCATTCTTTGTACGTCTGCACGCTTCTGGTTGAACCTCAATCCTCCAGCGGCTTCGGCGGTTTGGGTGGTGGTGCCGGCTTGGCGGGTTTAGCGGGTTTGCCGTCCTTGCCGGACTTGACCTCTTTGCCCTTGGTGGCGTCCTCCTTCAAATCGGCAACGGTCGCCGGCACGATGGCTTTCTCTGCCGCTGGCAACTGGTCGACCGCATCGAAAATCGCCTTGGGCTCGAGGGTGCCGGTGTGTTCGATCCGGTGCTGTTCGCCGTCTTTGCCTACCAGTACCACCTGGGTGACCATCGTATCCCGGGCACTGAACTTGAACCGGCGGATCAGGGCCATGGTCTCCTGTTGATCCATGAACTTGTCATCGCGCTTGCCGATCATGCCGGCAACGCTGTACAGCACCAGCTTGCGTTCCTCGAATGCCGCCTTGCTGGCCGGGTCTTCCAGGGCCTTGTTCAATTCGCGCAGAGTCGGGTCGGCGGTGCTGGGGGCAAGGACTACCAAGGGACGGGCCTTGTTCAGATCCCGGGCCAGAGGGTCATCGCTATCGGCAGCGAGGGCAGGACCGGCAACAAAGGCCAGCAAGGCGGCGAGGGTCAGTGACCGAACAAGCATGCGCATCTCCTTTCAATTTCCATGCATCAAAGACTACAAATCGCGACGAAAGATCCGGGTTGCGAGCCTAAACTACAGGGCCAGATGAGTGGGCAAAGCAAAGGTAACTTCCGATTACCAAGTGCGACCTTGGATACCTTCCGAAAGGTCTGTCATCCGATTCTGAGGATAGCTGAAGGCCGCCAGCCATGCCCGTCGACCACCCTGGAAAAAGGCCTGAACCATGAGCATTGCCGATACCCTGCTGTTGCTGCTGATCCTTGTTACCGCCCTGGGCTGTGGGTTGATGGGCGGGTTGTTCTTCGCCTTCTCAAACTTTGTCATGCAGGCCCTGGAGCGCATCCCGGCGCAGAGCGCGGTCACCGCCATGCAGTCGATCAACCAGGTGGTGCTCAACCGCCTGTTCCTGTCGTTGTTTCTCGGCACCGCCGTCACCTGCGCGATCCTGCTGGCCTGGGCCTGGCTGCGCTGGCCACTGCCCGGCAGCTTGTGCATCGGCATCGGCAGCGGCCTGTACCTGCTCGGCAACGTACTGGTGACCCTGCTGTTCAACGTGCCGCGCAACCAGAGCCTGGCGCGCCTGGACCCGGCCAGCAGCGAAGCGGCCAGTGCCTGGCCCACCTATGCACGGGTGTGGAACCGCTGGAACCATGTGCGCACCATCACCGCCCTGGCGGCGACGGCGTGGTTGATGGTGGCTTTGCTGCGGGTGGTGTGGACTCAATAGCGGCTGCTACGCAGCCATCGCTTGCAAGCCAGCTTCCACAGGGTCGGTGCATGCAGGTCCGGCTAGAACAAGCCCATCTGCCGATCGATCAGCGCCGTGAAGTCATCCTCCACGAACGGCAGGATCGCATCCGCCACCGGCTGCAATTGCCGGATCAGGTAGTGGTCGTAATCGATCGCCGAATGTCGCGTCTCCAGCGGCTCCGGCCCCGCCACGGTTATCACGTAGCTGATCCAGCCGCCATTCTGATACTGCCGCGGCCGGCCCTGACGGTCATTGAAGTCATCGGCCATGCGCGCCGCCCGCACATGCGGCGGCACGTTGCGCTGGTAGTCAGCCAGCGGGCGGCGCAGGCGCTTGCGGTAGATCAACAGTTCATCCTGCTCACCGGCCAACGTCTTGCGCACATACTCACGCAGGTACTGCTGGTAAGGCTGGCGCTTGAAGATGCGCTCGTACAGCTCCTGCTGAAACTGCCGGGCCAGCGGCGACCAGTCGGTGCGCACGCTTTCCAGGCCCTTGTAGATCATCTCTTCAGTGCCCTGGCCACGTTGCACCAGGCCGGCATAGCGTTTCTTGCTGCCTTCCTCGGCGCCGCGAATGGTCGGCATCAAAAAGCGCTTGTAGTGGGTTTCGTACTGCAACTCCAGGGCACTGTCCAGGCCATAGCTGTCGCGCAGGTGCTCACGCCACCACTGGTTGACCTGCTGCACTAGCTCGCGGCCAATTTGCGCCGCGTCCGCCTCGTCATGGGCACGCTTGAGCCAGACGAAGGTCGAGTCGGTGTCGCCATAAATCACCGTATAACCCTTGGCTTCGATCAACTCGCGGGTACGGCGCATGATCTCGTGGCCGCGCATGGTGATCGATGAGGCCAGGCGCGGGTCGAAGAAGCGGCAACCGCTGGAACCGAGTACGCCGTAGAAGGCGTTCATGATGATCTTCAGCGCCTGGGACAGCGGCGCATTGTGCTCGCGCTTGGCTGTCTCACGGCCCTGCCAGACCCGCTCGACAATCGCCGGCAGGCAATGCCGGCTGCGGGAAAAACGCGCCCCGCGAAAGCCTGGCACCGAGGTCTCATCGCCCGGCTCGCGCAAGCCTTCGACCAGCCCTAGCGGGTCAATCAGAAACGTGCGGATGATCGACGGATACAGGCTCTTGTAGTCGAGCACCAGCACCGACTCGTACAAGCCCGGTCGCGAATCCATGACAAAACCGCCCGGGCTGGCCTCCTCCGGGCGCTCGCCCTGATTGGGCGCGACGAAGCCCTGGCGGTGCATCAAGGGCATATACAAATGACAGAACGCCGCCACCGAACCGCCGCTGCGATCAGCCGGCAAACCGGTGACCGTGGCCCGTTCGAGGAGGAAGGTCAACAGTTCGGTCCTGGCGAAGATCCGCGTCACCAGCTCGCAGTCCTTGAGGTTGTAGCGGGCCAGGGCCGGCTTGTCCTCGGCGAACATGCGGTTGATTTCGTCCATGCGCTGGTACGGGGTGTCGATCGCCTTGCCTTCGCCGAGCAGGGTCTGGGCCACGTTCTCCAGGCTGAACGAGGGGAAGCTCCAGGTCGCCGAACGCAGCCCTTCGATACCGTCGATGATCAGCCGCCCGGCCGCCCCGGCAAAAAAATGCGCGCGGCTGCCGTGCTCGCGCCAGTCCATTGCCTCACCGCCACGGCCCAGGCGCAGCGGCACCTTGAGCTGGGTGGCGTGCTGCTGCAGTACGCGCAGGTCAAACTGCACCAGGTTCCAGCCGATGATCGCATCGGGGTCGTGCACGGCCAGCCAGTCGTTGAGGCGTTCGAGCAATTGAGCGCGGTTGTCGCAGTATTCGAGGTCGAAATCCACGCCTGCGGCGTCGCCATTGGCCGGGCCGAGCATGTACACCTGGCGCTGGCCACAGCCTTCGAGGGCAATCGAATACAGCTCGCCGCGTTCGGTGGTTTCGATGTCCAGCGACACCAGTTTGAGCGTGGGGCGGTAATCGGCGGCGGGCTTGAGCTGGGCGTCGATCAACACGCCGCTGGCATCCGCCGTGCCGCTGAAGCTGACCGGCGCGGTGATGAAGCGCTCCATCAGGTAGCGCTCCGGCGGGCGCACATCGGCTTCGTAGATTTGCACGCCGGCGGCGCGCAGGCGCTTTTCCAGCTGGATCAACTGGCGGTGCTGACGGCAGTACAAGCCCAGCACCGGCCGTTGTTCAAAATCGCGCAGGGCCAGCTCGCGCAACTCGACCTCGCGCTCGCCGCGCAACACCGCCTCGGCCTGGCGCCGCTGTTCGGCGGGGACGAACGCCACTGAAGTCTGCAGCGGCAGACGCAAGCGCCGTGGGCCCTGGTCGGTGGCCAGCCAGAACTCGACAACGGTACCGGCCGGGGTATCGCGCCAATGCCGGGTCAGGACAAAGCCCTGCTGTAACTCCACCGCTGCAACCTCGAAAACACCTGTGTATGTGGCGATTCTACCCGTCTGCGCGGCGGCCTGGCGAACTTAGCTCGGCACCCGTGCGCCCGGGGCGAAACCGTGGCCATGGGCGCGACCGGCAATCAGCAGGGCCAGGGCGATCAGCGCCAGCAACACCCAGGGGAAACTGCCCACGCCCCACTGGCTGAGCAACACACCGCCAAGCAGGCCACCGGCGGCAATGGCCGAGTTCCATACCGTGACGATCATCGACTGGGCGACATCGGCGCCCTCCCCGGCGGCATCGGCGCTGGCGGTTTGCAGCAGGGTTGGCGCGCCGCCGTAGGTCAGGCCCCAGAGCGCGACACTGACATACACCAGCGGCGCCGACTGGCTGACAAAACCAAGCACCAGCGCCACCACGGCAAAACCGAACAAACTCAGCAGGACCATGTTGCGCAGGTGCTTGTCGATCAGCGCACCGACCACGCCGATGCCGGCCAGGGCGGCAATGCCGAAGGTCAGCAGGACCATGCCGGTGCTCGCCGCCAGGCCCACCGAGGCCAGGTACGGCACGATGTAGGTGTATAGCACGTTGTGCGCCAGCACCCAGGTGAGGATCACCAGCAGCACCGCCAGCACCCCGGGTGTGCGCAGCACCTGAGCGATACCGGGGCGTTGGCCCGGGGCATGGCCGTCGAAATCCGGCACCTTGCACAGCACCCAGGCCACCAGCACCAGGGTCGCGCCGGACACCAGGGCAAAGGTCATGCGCCAGCCCAGCAACTCGCCCAGCCAGGTGCCGGCCGGCACCCCCAGCGACAAGGCCACTGGCGCACCAATCATCGCCACCGCCATGGCCCGGCCTTGCTGCTCGGGGCTGACCATGCGCCGTGCATGCCCGGCAATCACGCCCCAGGCCAGGCCCGCGGCAACACCGGTCATGAAGCGCGCGACCAGGGTCAGCCAGTACGAACTCGACAACGCCGTCACCGTGTTGAACAGCAAAAAGCCGACAATCGCCAGCAACAGCACCGGACGCCGCCGCCAACCCTGGGTCAGGGTCACCAGCGGGATGGCGGTCAAAAGTGAGCCCAGGGCATAGACGCTGACCATCTGCCCGGCCATCGCCTCACTGACCTGCATGCCGCTGGAGATCTGCCCAAGCAGCCCGGCCGGCAAGGTTTCGCTGAGGATGGCGATAAAGCCGGTCATGGCCAGGGCCAGCAGGCCGCTGACCGGCAAGGGCTGCTCCAGTGCGGCCGGCCCATCGGCGCTGCAGCTGATGTGGGTCATGGTGAAACTCCTGTAGGAAAGATGGGCGAACCTTAAGCCTGCGCGCACTGCGGAAAAAGCCGGGTACAATTCCGCTCATAACGGACACGGGTGTCCGCAATCGGGAAATGCAGATGGATAGCCTCAGCGGTTTCGTGGTGTTCGTGCGGGTGGCAGAAACCGGCAGTTTTGTCGGCGCTGCGCAGTCGCTGGGGGTCAGCGCCTCGGCCATTGGCAAGCGCGTGGCGCGCCTGGAGCGCCGCCTGGGCGTACGCCTGTTTCACCGCAGCACGCGCAGCATCACCCTCACCGCCGAGGGCAGTCAGTTTCTGGAGCGCAGCCGGCGCATCCTTGCCGAGATCGAGGCCACCGAGCTTGAGCTGTCCCAGGCCAGTGAAGTGCCGCGCGGGCGTTTGCGCATCAGCCTGCCGCAGGTGACTGCGCTGGTGATGCCGGCCTTGAGCGAGTTCATGGCGCAGTACCCGGAGATCGAACTGGACCTGGATTTCGACGACCGCATGGTCGATATCATCGGCGAAGGTTTTGACGTGGTAATGCGCGGCGGAACGCCCAGCGACTCACGCCTGAGCGCGCGCTTTCTTGGCCATTTTCACCATGTACTGGTGGCCTCGCCGGCGTACCTGGCGCGCAATGGCAGCCCCGCGCACCCCGCCGAACTGGCCCGCCACACCTGCCTGCACTACCGTTTCCCGAGCACCGGCAAGCTCGAACAGTGGCCGCTGCGTCAGGAGCCCGCCGGCCACGCCTATGAGATCCCGGTGTCGATGGTCTGCAACCACGTCGACACGCGCATCTGCTTTGCCATGCGCGATCGCGGCATCACCTGCATTCCCGACTTCACCGTGCGCCAGCAGTTGCAGCGCGGTGACCTGGTGACCGTGCTCGATGACTACATGGAGCGCCGCGGCAGCTTCTACCTGCTGTGGCCCTCGGGGCGGCAAGTGCCGCCACGGCTGCGGGTGTTCATCGACTTCATGAGCACGCGGCTGCTGCCCGATGCTGGCGCGCCGCAGTATTAGTCATATAAATAATCAAAGCCCTGGGCAGGCAATTGTGGCACCTGCTGCACCAAGAACGCCCCCAGTTGTTGCACCTGGCGGGCCTTGGGGCTGGCCTGCAGCCAGGCCAGGTAATAGCCCTCACCGGTGGCCACCGCCTGCGCAAACGGCGTGACCAGGCGCCCGGCGGCGAGCTCGGCGCTGGCCAGCAACAGGTCGACCACGGCCACACCCAGGCCTTGCTGAGCCGCCGAGATGCCCTGGTCAAGGGTGTCGAACAGCTGGCCGCGCTCAAGGCTGATGGCCGCAGCCCCGGTGCGCTGCAACCAGCGCCGCCAGTCGCGCCGGTCGGGAGATGGGTGCAGCAGCTCGCAATGGGCCAGGTCTGCCGGGTAACCGGGCTGGCACACCGGTACCAGCCATTCGTCAAACAGCTTGAGGCTGGCGATGCCGGCGCCGAAATGTCCGTCGCCCAACAGGATCGCGCAGTCGTAGGGCTCGCTGTAAAAATCCACCGTATCGATGTCCATCCACACGCTGCTCAGTTGCACCTGAGCGTGTTCTTCACAGTGCTTGAACAGCGCCAACTGGCCAAGCAACCAGCGCACGGTCAGGGTCGAGGGCGCCTTCAGGCGCAGCTGCTGGCGGTCCTGCCTGAGCAGGCCACAGGCGTTTTCGATGATCTTGAAGCCGATTTTCAGCTCCTGGGCCAGCAGCCGGCCCGCTTCGGTCAGCGCCACTTTCGGCCCGCGGCGCTCGAACAGGGCGCAGTCGAACAGGCCTTCGAGGGTTTTGATGTGATGGCTGATGGCGCCCTGGGTCAGGGCCAGTTCTTCGCCGGCGCGGGTGAACGAACCGTAGCGCGCGGCCACCTCGAACGCCCTGAGCGCCTGCAATGCGGGAATGCGTTCGGTCATGGCCGCCTCTAGCATGAGTCAAACTAATAGAAAGCCACAGTAACAGGCGTTTTACAACCGGACCGGGCCTGCCGAGAATTGCGCTCCCGCCAAACGCCCTCGAGACCCGCCCGTGAACAGTGCCCTGCTTGCTACCTACGCCCTGACCGTTGTGCTGCTGATCGCCAGCCCCGGCCCGGTGGTGGCGCTGGTGGTCAACACCACCGCTCGCGCCGGGCGCAAACAGGCACTGCTGACCGCCCTGGGCACCAACGGCGCGTCACTGGTGCTGATCGCCCTGGCGGCGCTGCTGATCTTCAGCAGCGCCGCGATCAACCCGCTGCTGCTTAGCGCCTTGAGCGTGTTTGGCTGCCTGTTCATCGGCTTTCTGGGCCTCGGCGCGCTGGCCGAACTGCGCCGGCCCGCGCACGCCGCAGCGCCGCCTGCGGTGCACCAGGGCGGGCTATGGCAGGGGTTTGCCATTGGCCTGTCGAACCCCAAGGACATCCTGTTTTTCGTCGCTTTCTTCCCGCAGTTCATTCAGGTCACCGAGCAATTCAGCCACAGCCTGATGCTGTTGGCGCTGGTCTGGCTGGTGCTCGACCTGGGCATTCTGGGCCTGTACATCCTGGTCATCGGCCGCCTCGCCGAGCGCCTCGACCGGCGCCTGATCAGCGCCATCAGCGCCGTGGTACTGCTGGCCATCGCCGCCGTCGGGCTGGCCTACAACATCCGGCAACTGTTGCCCTGACGGGCTACGCTTTCGGGCGCGGGCCCGGAGCGGTTAGAATGGCGCGCTATCACCCAGGCCAGCCACACTATGGACAGTCGGATTGAACCCTGAACAGCGCAGTCTTCTCCAAGCCAACATGCATACCCGCCCGGCCCCGAATTCCAGAGGCACTTCCTTGATCCGCTCGCCCCTTTTGCACGGCCTGCTCGCCGTCGTGCTGCCGACTTCGGTACTGGCTGCCGGCGTACAGATCGACCCGCATGCCGACCTGCTGTACCGCCAGGCCGTGAGTTTGCTGGAACAGGCCGACAACCAGAGCGCCAGCTTCACCCTCAAGACCAGCACCACCGACCAGGATCTTGCCCAGCAAGGCCAGGCCCTGGGCCGCACCCTGGCGCCTGCGGTGAGCCTGTTGAAAAAAGCCGTGGAGCTTGACCACCCGGCCGCCCAGTATCGCCTGGCGCTCTACTACATCACCTACCTGCCGGCAGCACAGATTTCCGCTGCCGCCTGCCCGCTGCTCGAAGCCAGCATGGGCCAGGGCTTTGCCCCGGCGGCCCTGGGCATCGAGAACTGGTGCCCCAACTACAGCCGTAGCGAATACCGCAACGCGCTCGAAAGCGTGCCGAACCTGGCCAGCCTGTACGCCCCCTACTACCCGCAACCGGCCGTGCGCCTGTTGTGCCATCGCGAGCAACCGCAGGGCCTGGCCATGCAGTGGGGCCGCCAGCGCGACTACCAGGCCGAGGTCTACCGCCTGCTGGCCAGCACCGACCCGGCGCAGAGCAAGGCCTACTGGCAAAAAGCGGTGGACATCAATGGCTGCATCGCCGCGCAGCGCCGCCTGGCCAGCAACCACTACTGAGCGCCAAGCCCTCTGCCGCGCCGCTGACAGCAAGATCGTTCAAGTCAGCGGCGCCCGCCTCTGGCATGCTGTACAACCTTGTTCATTGGTTGTTGCTGCCGTCCATGTCCAGTCCGCCGTTCGCCCGCCAGGCCTTCATCCGTGGCGCCATCGCCATCCTGCCGTTGTCCCTCGCCGTCGCTCCCTGGGGGCTGCTGGCCGGTTCCATGGCCATCGAAGCCAACCTCAGCCCCTGGGAAGGCCAGGGCCTGTCGGCGATCGTCTTTGCCGGTGCCGCGCAGCTGGTGGCAATCGGCATGCTCAAGGGCGGCGCCAACCTGTTCTCGATCCTGCTGACCACCCTGTTGCTGACTTCCCAGCATCTACTCTACGGGCTGTCGATGCGCCCGGTGCTGTCGGGCCTGCCGACCCGCTGGCGGCTGGGCCTGGGCTTTTTGCTCACTGACGAGTTCTTCGCCCTCACCAGCCAGTACGACCAACAGCAGTTCAATCGCTGGTACGCCCTGGGGGTCGGCCTGACGTTCTACATTGCCTGGAACCTGTTCACCCTGGCCGGGATCATCCTCGGCCAGAACATTCCGCACCTCGACCAGCTAGGCCTGGATTTTTCCATCGTCGCCACTTTCGTTGCCCTGATCGCGCCGCTGGTGCGCAACCTGCCCACCGTGGTGTGCGTGGCGGTGTCGCTGTTCTGCTCGGTGCTGTTCAGCGCCTGGCACTGGGACATCGGCCTGGTGGCCGCCGGGTTGCTGGGCATGAGCGCCGGCTTTGTCTGCCAGAAATTCAGTGGAGCACGCGCATGATCTTCGCCCTGATTATCGGCATGGGCCTGCTGGTGTTCCTCAACCGCTATGCCTTCCTGGAACCGCGCCTGCCCTTGCGCCTGAGCTCCAATGCCCGGCAGTTCCTCGGCTTTGCCGTGCCGGGCATGCTCACCGCCATTTGCGGGCCGATTGTGTTCTTGCCCGGGCACCAGCTCGACCTGAGCCTGAGCAACCCGTACCTGGTCGGTTCGGTAGTGGCGGTGGTGCTGGTGCTGTTGACCCGCAGCACCTTGATCAGCATGCTGCTGAGCATGGCCTTCTTTTTTGTCTTTCGTTGGTGGTTGAACGGCAGCCCATGAACCCTGCACACAAGGAACAGACCCGCTTCTGGCAAGCCTCGGCGCTCGGTGATACCGAGATGCTGCACGCGCGTTATTTTCAGCAGCGCTTCGCTCCCCATGTGCACGAAGGCTACGTGATCACCATCATCGAGTCCGGTGCCCAGCGTTTCTGGCACCGCGGCAGCGAACACCTGGCGCCGGTGGGCAGCATGGTGCTGATCAACCCCGACGAGCTGCACACCGGTGCCAAGGCCAGCGAAGATGGCTGGCGCTATCGCGGTTTTTACCCCGACAGCGAGCGCATCACCGGCGTGCTCGACGAGCTGGAGCTCAAGCGCGACGGCCTGCCGCGCTTCGACGCCAGCGTACTGCACGACCCGCAACTGGCCAAGGCCTTCAGCTGGCTGCACTGCTCGGCCGAACACGGCGCCGGTGCCCTGGAACAACAAACCGCCTGGCGCGAAGCCGTGCTGTTGCTGGTGCAACGCCATGCCCGTGCCGGCACCGCGCGCACGCCCGGCAACGAACCCTGCGCCGTGGCCCGGGCCAAGGAACTGATGGACAGCCGCCTGGCCTACCCGCCATCGCTGGAAGAACTGGCCACGGCGGTCAACCTCTCGCCCTTTCACTTTGCCCGGGTGTTCCGCCAGGCCACCGGCCTGCCGCCCCATGCCTGGCTCAAGCAACGGCGCCTGAGCCGCGCCCGCGAACTGCTGAAAAACGATTGCCTACCGTTCAACGTCGCCTTCGCCCTGGGCTTTTCCGACCAGAGCCATTTGAACCGGCAGTTCAAGCAAGCCTATGGCGTAACGCCGGGCGAGTACCGCCGCGCCTGTATTCATTGACGGACCAACCCCATGCCCTACCCGCTTGCCTACCGCTGGTTCATCCACAAAGGCCTGACCGATTGGGAGCCGTGGTATTTCTGCGACACCCCGGCGTCACTGCAACAAGGCCCGGACCTGAGCAAAAACGCCTTCGCCGCCCGGGCCTTTGCCAAGGAGACCGGCGCGGACTTCGAGGTCTACCTGTTCGCCCGCCGCCAGGACCGGGAAGACTTTGCCTTCTTCGTGGTGCGCGACGGGGTGATCGAAGACAAGGTAATCACCGCGCACCTGTCGTTCGCCGACAAGCTGGAGCTACGCTCGCGGCTGAGCTATGAACAGGTGACCCGCAGTTTCAGTGAGTGGGTGGCCGAAGTGGCGCTGGCCGATGCCGTGGAGTGGATGAGCGAGGACGACCTGCAAGATTGAGCCTGGGCTGCTCTTCTGCTCAGCGGCAATACGCCCGCGGCGTGCTGCCGGTCATGCTTTTGAAGAAAGCGATGAACGCACTGTCGCTGGCAAAGCCCAGCTCCAGCGCCACCTGGGTCAGCGGCTGATGGATCGCCAACTGCTCCACCGCCCGTACCAGCCGCCACTGCTGGCGCCATTGCTGGTAGGACATGCCAGTGTCGCGGCGAATCAAGCGACCGATGGTTTTCTCGCTGGCGCCCACTGTGCGGGCCAGCTCTTGCAGCGGCGGCGGCAACTGCTCAAGGTTCTCGACCAGGCGCGCCAGGCGCCGGTCCCTGGGCAGCGGCAAGCGCATCGGCTGCTGCCCGGCAGCCTGCAGTTCGGCGATGCACAGGCCGGCCAGGTGCGCGGCGGCGCCTTGGCTCCAGTCGGTTTCGAACGGCGCCTGGGCGATGCGTTCGAGCAGTTCGCGCAGCAGCGGGTTGACGTCGAGGATCACCACTTCATCCGGCAAACGCGGCCAGTGGCGGGTGTCCAGGTACACCGAGCGATAGTCCACGGTCGCCCGCATTCGCGCCCGATGGGCTACGCCGGCGGGAATCCAGGCCGCGCGGGTCGGCGGCAGCAGGCAGAGCAGGTCCGGCGCCTGGGCATCGATGCGCACACAGCCCTGGCGGGTGAACAGCACCTGTCCCATACGGTGCTGATGGACGCCGGAATCGTGCTCGCCCAGGGCCGAGCAGATGCCGACGATGGGCGCATCGACGTGCTCGGGGTTGAAGAGGGCGGTAGGTTCCAGCCAGGCCATGCAGGTTGTCCGATTTTCACTATTTCTAGACCAGACCGCGACAATACACCCATCGCCCGCCGCCTACCATGAGCGCCCTTTTACCCACGGGACCCTGCTCATGACCCAACGCACCTGGTTGCCCCTGGCCACGGCCCTGCTGATGTTCCCGCAGATCGGCGAAACCCTCTACAGCCCCGCCCTGGTGGATATCGGCCAGGGCTTTGGGGTAACGCCTGCACAGGCGGGGCAAACCCTGTCGCTGTATTTCGCCGCCTTTGCCGTCGGCGTGCTGGTCTGGGGCCGCCTGTGCGACCTCTGGGGCCGACGCCCGGCGTTGCTCGCAGGCTTGCTGCTGTACGGCCTGGCTTCGCTGGCGGCCCTGTTGGTCACACATTTCGCCGGCCTGCTTGGCGCGCGCATCGTCGCCGCCTTCGCCGCAGCGGTCGGTTCGGTGGTCACGCAAACCGCGCTACGCGATGCATATAGCGGTGCGCAACTGGCGCGGGTGTTTTCCCTGATCGGCATGTTCCTGGCCATCAGCCCGGCGATTGGCGTGCTCAGCGGCTCGCTGCTGACCCAGGCCTTGGGTTACCGTGGCGTGCTCGCCGCGCAGTTGCTGATGGCCCTGGCGTTATCGCTGTGGAGTTGGCAACTGATGCCGGAAACCCGCCCGCAAACGCCCCACCACGCCAGTGTGATCGGCACCTTGCGGCGGATGCTCGGTGATCGCCGGGTGCTGCTGGCGACGCTGCTGGTGGCGTTGTTCAACATCGGCGTGTTCAGTTGGTACAGCCTGGCACCGTTCATTTTCCAGCGTTTGCAGTTGCACAGCCTGTTTGGCTACAGCGGCGTACTGCTGGCGCTGGGCTCGCTGCTCGGCGCGCGCCTCAATGCGCGATTGCTGGCACGGGGTGTCAGCCAGGCAACCCTGCTCAACCTGGCCTGCGCGGTGAACCTGCTGGCGGCGCTGGCGATCCTGCTGCTGGGCGAGCACTGGCTGATCGCGGTGGCCATGGCCTTCATGCTCGGCGCCTTCGCCATGGCGATTGCGCTGCTGCTGGGTTCGGCGCTGATCGAGTATGGCGATTGCCGGGGGACGGCGGGGGCGTTGTTCGGGTTGTTGTATTACGCGTTGATTGGCGCGGGCTTGAGCCTGGCAAGTGAGTGGCAGGCATTGGGGGTTAGCCTGATGTTGTGTGCAGCGCTTGCCAGTGTTGCGGCGCGGGTTTATGGGCGACGGAGCTTATGAGTGCATCGTGGTGCCCATTGAACTGAAGCCAGAAGCATCCCAAGAACCCGATCATCAACTTGCCGCACCAAGGCGGCAAGTTGGTGGGGGTAGCGTGCTGACCTGTCAGGGGCTGACGGGATCAAGCGTGAACCGTTGCATTGGCGTGCCGTTCCAAGGGTCCAGCCAGGACATTCCCAGGTCGTCGAGAAAAGCGGTCAAGGCTTTATCAGCCGTGCCCGGGCCCTGAGGAAAGAGGCCCTTTCGCCGACTGTTGTACGTCCAATGTTGGTAGGCCTGTGCCTTTGAAGCGCGCGGGCGGGCCCAAACAGCGCCTCGGCCAACCTCTATGTTTTCCCCCTCCAGCAGTAATGCCCCGCCCTTGCTGTCGGCCACCGCGGAAATGATTTCGTTATCTGCAGTGTGGCGCCATTGCTGCGCTGGATCGGTAGCGTTGCAAGTAACCAGGCCGACACGGCGAGTCGCGAGCGATTGCGTAGCATCAAGCTCCCCTACGGCCAGGCAGTGGCCATTACTCTGTTTGATTTGCACCCACGGAGCGACGGGCTGTTGAATCGGTACAATAGTAAAATTCTGCGTGACACGACCATTGACCCGAGGATCCAACCAACCATAGCCCTCGACAAACACAGTTAAAGCAAGCCCTGCATGAGCCGGAACCTGCGTCGTCAGTGTGTTTCGCTGGGCATCATGCTCCCAGCGGTAACTGGGAGAAACTACTGAGGGTGGTGACGTTACCCAAACCGAAGGTCTGCCACCCACTATGTCCATCCCATACAACATCAATCGCTCTCCCCTCGGATCGGTGATTTGCGAAAGTATTTCTTTATTTTCGGTGTAGTGCCATTGCTGAGCGGGGTCCTGATCATTGCACGTGGCCAGCCCAACATGTCGTGTATAGGGTTTATCAAAGTTGAACGCGCCCACGGCCAGGCAATAACCATCTATTCGCTTGATGTGTACCAAGGTTCCCTTGGACTTTTCAGGGGGCTGGGCAACAGGCGTTGGTGGGTGCTCGGCACACCCTGCCAATAGTGCTAAAGCGATTGCCACTATCGGGATCTGGAATACGATTGCATTGAATAATCTGAGGCTCATGGCATTCTCCGACGACGCTGTCAGCAGGATAAGTTCGATCTACGGCACGCATTTCCAAACAGCGGCAGTAAGGCGACCTTGAGTTATCCACTGGCTTGCGCACCTGACGTCGGCGAAGGTCAATTGCTTCATTGAAAAACTGAACGTGGTCCGAATGAGAATCTAGACGGCCACAGGCAATTTGCAAACCAATCGCTAAAGCACTGCAACGTGCCCACGATCAGGCATGCACCCAACGCCGATGCAGGCCACGGGCAATGGCATCGAGCATAAAGCCCAGCACGCCGATCAGCAGCACCATCGCCATCAGCTCCGAATACGCCAGCCGGTCACGGGTATCGAGGATGAAGTAGCCCAGCCCGGCACTGACTCCGAGCATCTCGCACGGCACCAGCACGATCCACAGAATACCGATGGCCAGGCGCACGCCGGTCAGTACATCGCCGAGCACGCCGGGGATGATCACCTTGCACAGGGTCTCCCAGCGCGTGGCGCTGAGGCTGCGGCTCAACTGCAGCCAGCGCGGGTCGAGCTGGCGCACCCCTGCGGCGGTGTTGAGCAAGATCGGCCACAGCGCGGCAAAGGCCAGGAGGAAGTAGATCGGCTGGTCGCCCACCCCCATCAGCATCACCACCACCGGCATCCACGACAGCGGTGAGATCATCCGCAAGAACTGGAACGCCGGGGTAGTCGCCGCCTCCAGGTGACGGTAGCTGCCCACCAGCAAGCCCAGCGGCACGCCGATCAGCAAGGCCAGCAGCAAGCCGACAAGGATGCGCTTGAGGCTGACCCAGATGTGCTCGTAGACCTCGCCTTGGCCCAGCAGCTCGATCAGGCTGCTGAGGGTCGCCTGCGGCGAAAAACGCGCCGACAGGCCATCGGCCTGGCCGAACACCTGCACGCCCAGCCACCACAGCAACAACAAGCCGAGCAGGCCGGCGACGCCCAGGGCGCCATGGATTGCATGCTTGCCCATCAGATCGAAAACTCCTCGCTACGCTCGAAGCTCTCGGGCAAACCGAAGGCCTTGAGCCCGCCAACGGCGGCGATGCTGTTACGCACGAAGCGGTCGTCGACCAGGTCGCGGGCGGTCTGTTGCGGGTCGAGGCCGGCAAGAAAGCCCTTGTCGCCCTCGATCAGGGTATTCTGCAGGCGACGCACCAGTTCTTCGGTGTAGCTGGGGAACGGATAAGGCTGAAAATCGATGCGCTTTTCGTCCCACTGCGCATGCTGGATCGCACCGCTGGCGATGTAGGCGTCGCGGGCCGCGGCCGCCGGCGCCAGCACTTGGCTGAGCACCTGCGGGGTGTGCGGGGTGTATTTGTTCGGCCCGCTCTTGGACAGCAGCGCGGCGGCTTCGGCGCGGTGCTCGCGGGTCCACAGCTGGGCCTTGACGATGGCGTTGACCACCTTCTGCGACCACTCGGGGCGGTTGTTCAGGTCATGCTCGTGCATGAACACCACACAGCAGGCATGGTTGCGCCAGATGTCGCCGGTAAAGCGTTGCACGCGGCCAACCTTGAGGTCTTCGGCCAGGGCGTTGAACGGCTCGGCGACGATGTAGCCAGCGATGCGCTTGCTGGCCAGGGCCGGCGGCATGTCTGACGGCGGCAACACCACCAGGTTGACCTCGTTGGCGGCCAGCTGGGCTGTGGCGGCCTTGGACACCGGGGTCAGGCCGTGGTCGCGAAACAGCTGCTGCACCACCACGTTGTGGATCGAATACCAGAACGGAATGGCCACGGTCTGCCCGCCCAGTTGCTTGACCTCGGTGATGCCCGGGGCGACGGTCAGGCCCGAGCCGCCGACATGGTTCCAGGCCACCACTTTGGCCGGCACCTTGCTGGCATAACGGGCCCAGACGGTCATCGGCGACAGCAGGTGAATGACATTGACCTGCCCGGAGATGAACGCCTCGATCACCTGCGCCCAACTGCGCAGCAGCACCGGCCGCTCGGCCTTGATGCCTTCGGCTTCAAACAGGCCATTGTTGTGCGCCACCAGCAACGGCGTGGCGTCGGTGATCGGCAGGTAGCCGATGCGTACCGGGGCGTCCGGGTCGCTCGCGGCGCGGGCCTGCAGGCTGCCGAGCAGCGGCATGGCGCCGCCGGCGGTGAGCAAGGCGCTGAGTTTGATGAAGTCACGACGAGTGTGGGTGAAGTCGTCCAGGCACATGGGCAGTCTCCGACGGCAGCGGCATAGGTTCAGAAGAAGGTTCGGGTGTGCGGCTGGCCCGCCGAAGGGTTTTGAGTATGTCGATGCGCAGCGCGCCCAGTTCCTCGACCCGCTGCTCGCGCGGTTGCGGCAGGTCGATGAGCCATTGGCCGAGGGTGCGCGCCGGGTGGTTGCCCAGTAGCAGCACGCGATCGGACAGCAGCAGGGCTTCGTCGATATCGTGGGTAATAAGGATGGCCGCGGTGTTGTGCCGGGCAATCAGTTGCAGCAGCAGTTGCTGCATGTCGGCGCGGGTGACTTCATCCAGCGCACCGAAGGGTTCATCGAGCAACAGCACTTGTGGCTGGCGCGCCAGGCAGCGGGCCAGCGCGGTGCGCTGGGCCATGCCGCCGGAGAGCTGCGCCGGGTACTGCTCGCGTGCATGCTGCAGGCCGACCGCCTCGATGGCGTGATCGATGCGCGCCCGTCGCTCACTGGCAGCGAGCTTGGGCTGGCGGGCGAAATCCAGGCCGAAGGCGACGTTGCTTTCCAGGCTCAGCCAGGGCAGCAGGCTGGGGTCCTGGAAGGCCACCGCCAGGCGCGGGTGCGGGCCCTGCAACGGCTCGCCGAGCAGGCTGACGCTGCCGGCGCGGGCCTGCTGCAAGCCGGCCAGCACCCGCAACAGGCTGGATTTGCCAACGCCACTGGGGCCGAGGATGGTGATCACCTCGCCCGGCGCCAGTTGCAGGTCGAAATTTTCCAGCACGCTTTGCCAGCCTTGTTCACGCGGGTAGCCGAGGCTGATGCCACGGGCTTCGAGCAACACTTCGGTCATGCTGATGACGCCTGGCGCTGCAGCTCGGCGCGCAGTTGCACCAGGCTTGGGGTGACGATCGGCACGAACGCCGACTCGCGCCAGCGCCGGGCAAAACCTGCGCCGTAGGCGGTCAGGTAAGCCTTGCCGCCACTGGCTTGCAACTCAAGCTGCACGGCATCGGCAGCCGTTTCGGCAAGGGTGATGCGCAGCTTGAACAAGGCCGCCGGCTGGCTCAGGAAACGGCCGTCGAGCAAGCCCTTTTTCAGTTCGGCCACGGTGTTTTCCAGGCGCTCGCGCAGCACCTGCAGCGCCTCGCCAAGGAACGAGCGCATGCCCTGAAGGTGCCCTTCCACTTCGCTCAACGAGCGCCGCGCCAGGCCGATGGCCATGCCGCATTGCAGGCCCAGGAACGACGGGCGCACGGCAGGCAGGAACTGCTTGGCGTTGTCGTGCAGCAGCCAGTCACGGCTGATCGACACCTGTTCGAAACTCAAGGCTGCGGTGTTGCTCGACTGCAGGCCCATTAACTCAAGGTCGTCAGAGCGGCTCAGCCCTGCAGCGTGATCGGGGATCGCCAGCACGAACGGCGAGGCGCCCTCCTCTTCAATCGCCGCCGCCACCACAAATCCGCCCTTGCGCAGGTTGGTGACCCAGTGCAGGCGCCCGGCCAGGGTCCAGCCCTGGTCGTCGCGCAGGCCCTTGACCTGCAGCGCTTCGATACCCGAGAGGTACTTCATGGCGTTGGACAGGCCGGTGGCGCCAGCCAGTTGGCCGCTAAGCAGCTCAGGCAGCAGGCGTTCACGCAGCCCGGCGTTGGGGCTGTGCAGCAGGTATTCGATAAAGGCGCGCTGGCCCCAGAACACGAAGGCTGCCGCCAGGGAATGGCTGGCAACCGTGGCCAGCGTCTCGACCGCGTCGGCGACCGTGCCGCCACTGCCGCCCAGGTTCTGGTCAATACCGACGCGCAGCACCTGCGCCGCCGCCAGTTGCCCCAGTACCGCCTGCGGGTCGCCGTGGCCCTGGTCGAGGGCTTCGGCCTGGGCATCCAGCCACGCGACCAATGCGGGATCGAGCATAGGGTTTACTCCTTTAACAATGCGCCAGCTTGCGCTGGCGCCGAGGGTCGTTATGCCGAAGGCTGCCAGCGGTACTTGCTCAGCTCGTCATTGAGCGGCGTCTGGGCGAACACATTAGCAAAGTTGCACAGGGTTGCCAGACTGACACCGAGGATCACCTCCAGGGCATTGCCTTCGCTGTAGCCGGCTTCGCGAAACGCACCGTAGCCGGCTTCGCTGACATTGCCGCGGGTGGCGATCACTTCGCGGGTGAACGCCGCCAGGGCTTCGAGCTTCTCTTCTGGCAGCTCGCCCTTGGCGCGCAGGGCGTCGACCACCTCCTGCGCCAGCTTGGCCTTGTTCAGTGCCACGGCGGTGTGGCCGGCCACGCAGAAGTCGCAGCCATGGTTGGTGGCGGCCACCAGTTGCACCACTTCACGCTCGGCGAGGCTCAGCTCGGCCTTGGCGTTGAGTGCCGAGACGGTGACGTAGGTTTCCAGCGCCGCCGGGGCGCTGGCCAGCACGCCGAGCAGGTTGGGGATGAAGCCCGAAGCCTTCTGGGCGTTTTCCAGGTAAGGGCGGGCAGCCTCTGGGGCGCTTTGCAGAGTATGGACAGTGACGCGCGACATGGAGTGGACTCCTGCTGACTGAGGGTGTGCCACAAGTCTGTTGGTTATAAGAATTACCTGCCATATTCTGCAGTCGCTATTACTTGCTCCTGAGTCTTTTCATTAGATGATTTCATCCAGCCCAGTAGTCGATTGGTTATTAGAAAGCCTTGAGCTAGACGCCAGCCTGTTCCATGTCGGGCGTTACTGCGGTGGCTGGCACGCCAGCACCCACGGCCTGGCGCGGGCCAGTTTCCACCTGATCGTCCAGGGCCACTGCTGGCTGCATATCGATGGCCAGGCCGAGGCCATTCG
Organism: Pseudomonas sp. B21-009; assembly: GCF_024749345.1. Classification (NCBI taxonomy): domain Bacteria; kingdom Pseudomonadati; phylum Pseudomonadota; class Gammaproteobacteria; order Pseudomonadales; family Pseudomonadaceae; genus Pseudomonas; species Pseudomonas sp. B21-009. The sequence goes on from NZ_CP087199.1 coordinate 3,548,176, forward strand.
CCTGCAAGCGGGCGATGCGGTGTTCCTGCTGCGCGACTTCAACTATCGGCTGTCCAACGCCGAGGAGTGCGAGCTGGCCCGGCAGCAACCGCGCCAGGTCATGCAGCCGCTGGACAGTACAGCCACCGATGGCGTGGGCCTGGTGTGCGGCTTCTTTCATTTTCAGCCGGGCTTGTCGTCGCTGATCATCGAAGGCCTGGACGACTGGATCATCCTGCGTGCCGGCGACCCGGCGCTAAGCGCGGCGCGGGCGCTGTTCGAGCTGATCCTGGCCGAGTGCCAACGCCTGCCTGCGCCCTCCTCGGCCTTGCTCGAACGCTTGAGCCACTTGCTGTTCTTGTACGTGCTGCGCCAGCGGGTCAGTGACGACCAGGGCATCCGCGGCCTGGTCGCCCTGGCCCGCCACGGCAACTTTGCCAGCCTGCTTGAGCAGTTGATCGAACACCCCGAGCAGCCTTGGTCGCTGGAAAGCATGGCGGCCTGCACCGGGCTGTCGCGCTCGGCATTTTTCAAGCGTTTCAGCGAACTGGCCGGGCAATCGCCGGGGCAGGTGTTGCTGGCCCTGCGCATGCGTCATGCCTGCCAGTTGCTCAAGGCCAACAACACCGTCGAGCAGGTGTGCGCGGCAGTGGGTTATCAGTCGATTGCCGCGTTTACCCGCGCCTTCAGCAAGGCCGTTGGCGTGCAGCCGGGGGCCTATCGGCGCCAGCATGAAGGGCGCTGAGGCAAACAGCGGGCGGTAATCGAACACAAGCAGGCTAAGCGCCCTCAAGTCCGCCGCCGGCGACTCCGATAGCAGACCACCCACCGCCGTTGCCGCGGCAAAGCGTGGTGCTGATAACAACTCAAGGAGTACTGCCCGCATGTTCGCCGACCTGAAAATCCGCACCGGTATGTTCTGGGTGCTGTCGCTGTTCAGCCTGACCTTGCTGTTTTCCACCGTCAGCGCCTGGCGCGCGGCGGTGGGCAGCGACCAGCAGATCAGCGAACTGGACCAGACCGCGCACCAGTCGGATCGCCTGAACAACGCCTTGCTGATGGCGATCCGCGCCAGCGCCAATGTCTCTTCGGGCTTTATCGAACAGAGCGGCGGCCACAGCGACAGCGCCAACAAACGCTTGAAGCTCTCGCAAGAACTGCTGGGCAACAGCGCGCAACTGATCAGCGAGCTGGTCAGCAATGCCCAGGAGCCCACCTTTAAAGGCCTCGCCGTCGAGCTGCAAACCACCTTCGGCGACTACGCCAAGGCCGTGGCCGGCCAGCGTGAAGCGACCGGCAACAACGACCTGCAGCATTACTTCAGGGTCAACACCGACGCTGGCAACGCCATGGGCCGCTTGCAGGCGCTGCGCCAGCAACTGGTGGCGGCGCTGAACGAGCGCAGCCAGCAGATCATGCTCGAATCCGATCGACGCCTGAGCAGCGCCCAGGTGCTGAGCGTGGCGCTGGGGCTGCTGACCTTGCTGCTTGCCGCACTGTGCTGGAGCTTTATCGCCCAGCGCGTGCTGCGCCCGCTGCGTGAAGCCGGGCAGCACTTTCAGCGCATTGCCGGCGGTGACTTGAGCGTACCGGTGGCGGTGCACAGCAGCAACGAGATCGGTCAGTTGTTCAGCGAACTGCAGCGCATGCAGCACAGCCAGCGTGACACCCTGGGGCAGATCAGCAGTTGCGCCACGCAACTGGCCGAAGCTGCCGGTGCGCTCAACGGCATCACCGAACAGAGCTCGCACAGCCTGCGCCAGCAGGACCAGGAGCTGGAACAGGCTGCCACCGCCGTCACTGAAATGACCACCGCGGTGGAAGAAGTAGCGCGCAATGCCGTGTCCACCTCCCAGGCCGCCAGCGCCTCGAATGACCTGGCCGAACAGAGCCGCCGCCAGGTCAGCGACAACCTCGACGGCACCCAGGCCATGGCCCGTGAAGTGCAAACCAGCAGCGAGCACCTGGAGCAACTGGCCGGGCAGATTCGCGATATCGGCCAGGTGCTGGAAGTGATCCGCTCGGTGTCCGAGCAAACCAACCTGCTGGCGCTCAATGCCGCCATCGAAGCGGCCCGTGCCGGTGAAGCCGGGCGTGGCTTTGCCGTGGTCGCCGATGAAGTACGCACCCTCGCCTACCGCACCCAGCAATCGACCCAGGAAATCGAGCAGATGATCGGCCGCGTGCAGCACGGTACCGAAGCGGCGGTGGCCTCGATGCATGCCAGCACCCAGCGGGCGCAATCAACCCTGGGCATCACCCAGGCCTCGGGGCAGGTGCTGGAGGGAATCTACAGCGCCATTGGCGAGATCAACGAGCGCAACCTGGTGATTGCCAGCGCTGCCGAGGAACAGGCGCAGGTGGCGCGGGAAGTGGATCGCAACCTGCTGAACATTCGCGACCTGTCGACCCGCTCGGCGGCCGGGGCGCAGGAAACCCGCGAAGCCAGCCAGGCGCTGGCGGGGCTGGCCGGGCAGCTGACGGCGCTGGTGGCGCGGTTCAGGGTGTAATCAAAAGCAGCAAGGCTTTGCCTTGCATCGCTGGCAAGCCAGCTCCCACAGGGTCAGCGTTCACAGTTCCCTGTGGGAGCCGGCCTTGCCGGCGATGGGCTGCAAAGCAGCCCAAAAACCTCAAGCTTCCACCAGAATCCTGAACCCACCAAAAATCATTCGCATGCCATCAAACGGCATCGGATTCTTGTCCGGCTGCATGCGCGGGTCTTTCATCATCTTCTGCATCCCGGCGTCGCGCACTTCGCGCGACGGCCAGAGGATCCAGGAAAACACCACCGTCTCGTCGTCCTTGAGCTTCACGGCCATGGGGAACGAGGTGATCTTGCCATCCGGCACATCGTCGCCCCAGCATTCGATGACCTTCAAGGCACCGCATTCCTTGAACACTACGGCTGCTTCTTCGGCGTGCTTTTTAAACGTGTCGCGGTTGGCGGTGGGGACCGCGAGGACGAAACCGTCTACATAGGACATGGGGGCACTCCTGCACGTGGGGTATGTGCAGGATGGTCGATTGGGCCGGGGGTGGATCGACAGGCTTGCACGCAAGCCCGACCGATGGTCATCGCACCCTGTGGGAGCTGCTTGCCAGCGATGAGGCCGGCAGCCCCGGCTCAAAACCGCGTAGTCGCACTCACCCCGAAGGTACGCCGATCCCCGCGCGCATCCCAGGCAATATCAAACGGCAGCGGCACGCTGTCGGTCTTGTACTGCTTGTCGGTCAGGTTGTTCACGTAAGCGGTCAGGTCCAGGTCATAGCGCCCGCCCAGGTGATAGGTGGCACTGGCATTGCCAAGGGTGTAGCCGCCCTGGGACACGCTGTGATCCTGCTGCGCCGTGGGCAGGAAGAAGATCCGGCTCTGGTAGCGCCAGTCCGTGTTCAGGCGCACTTCGTCGCCATTCTCCAGCGGAATCCGGTAACTGCCGCCTACCGCCAGGGTCCGCGACGGCGAGCGGGCAATGCGGTTACCCGAGTAATCCACCCCACCCGACTCGAAGTCCTGCAACTCGGTATGCAGCAAGCCAAGCGAGCCATGCAGCTCCAGGTTGCTGAACGGCAAGGCCTGCAGCTCGAACTCGGCGCCGCGAATCACCCCCTGGCCGCTGTTGGTCAGCAGCGACACCACCTGCCCGTCGCGCACCGACACGGCGTTGACCTGGATGTCCGAGTAGTCGTAGTAAAAGACGTTGGCGTTGGCGATCAGGCGCTCGTCGAACCACTCGCTCTTGACCCCCAGTTCATAGGCATCGACGTTCTCCGGCGCCACCACCGAGGCCTCGGCCTGCACCTGTGCACCGCCGCTGAAACCACCGGAGCGAAAGCCCTTGGCATAACGAAAATACACCCGCGTGTTGTCGTTGAGCTGGTACTCGGGAGTGAAGTCGTAGGTGAGCTTGTTCCAGGTGCGCTTTTCGTCCTGTTCAACGCGGGTCACCAGGTCGCCGCTGTAGTGCTTCCACCAGTCGCGTTCGCTGCTGTAGCTGACCCCGTCGGCATCCGGCGCGGCGACGCGGTGCAGGTCGATGTCCTTGGTTTCGCGGGTCCAGCGCAGGCCGGCGGTGAGGCTCAGGTTGTCAGTGGCCTGCCAGGTGCTGCTGCCGAAAATCGCGAAACTGTCGGTGCGCTGGTCGATATCGGTACGGCCATAATCGGCCACGCCAAAGGCCTGGTTGTAGGGCTTGGGCAACAGGCCGTTGTCGTTGCGGCTGTCGAGCTGTTCGTGGAACAGATGGGTGCCGACGATCCAGCTGAGCGGCTGGTTCTTCGCCGAAGACAAACGCAACTCCTGAGACACCTGCTTCCAGCGGTCATCGTTAAAACCGCGGCCGAACTCGTAGATGCTCATGTTCGGGCTTTCAGCTTTTTCGTGAATATCGTCGAAGGCGGTGATCGAATCCAGTTGCAGGTCGCCCAGGTCCCACTTCAGCGCCAGCTGCACACCGTTGTGCTCGATGCGGTCTTCGGCCTTGCCGGTAAATGCGGCCTCATCGGTATCCGGCTTGGGTGCCGGGCCAAACAGCGTGCTGCCGCCCGGCCCCGAGCCCCAGGCGCGGGTGGCAATGCCCTGGCCTGTGTAGTCGCGGCCATGAAATTGCAGGGTGGCCTGCAGGTCGTCGTTGATCTGCGCCAGCAACTGCAGGCGCAGGGCCTGGTCGTGGATATCGCCGACGGTGTGGCCATCGACCTGGTTCTCCAGTTGGCCATCGGCGCTCTGGTCGACAAACGCCACCCGTGCGGCCAGCTTGTTGTCGATCAGCGTATCGCCATAGGCACCTTCGTACAGGCGCGCATTGTAGTTGCCCAGGTCGAGCTTGAAGTAACCGTTGGCTTTCTCGAAATCCGGCTTGCGCGAAACGAAGTTGATCGCCCCGCCGGTGGTGTTCTTGCCCCACAGCGTGCCCTGCGGCCCGCGCAGCACCTCGACGCGCTCCATGTCGTAGAGCGGAAAACCGGTGGCTACGTGAGGGTCGATGTACACGTCATCGGTGTAGATGCCCACCGGGTAAACCGTGGTCGAGGCCATGTCCCCCGAGCCCATGCCACGAATGTACCAGCGCGGCCGCTGGTGCCCGGCAAACTCCGGAGCGATGGCGTTGGGCACGTTCTGCAACGCCTTGCCGGCACTGAAACCGCCGCCGCTGTCGGCGATCTGTCTGGCGCTGACCACAGAGATGGCCGAGGGCACGTCCTGCACCGACTCTTCGCGCTTTTGCGCGGTGACGGTAACGGTGGGCAGGGCTTCGGGGGCTGGCTCGGCGGCGAAGCCGGGGAGCGTGGGTAAGGCTGCGGCGATGGCCAGTAACAGGGGCACGCGGGCGAAGGGAGCGGTCATGAACGTCAATGTTCCACAAGGGGGAAAGAGACGGGGGCTTCGCAATGGTTGTGCCAGGTTGGAAGTGGGTTGATTTTTATGACTTTTCCCGACAGATAAAAAATAGGTGTTGCGTTACCAGCAGTGCTTCAACATTGGTTGCATGCGGATCAGCAACGTCTTACGACGATTGCCAACTGATTACCCATGAACAAACGCCACTTTCTTTTCGAGTCGACATGTGAAACCCGACAGATGGGACTAAATCCAGCTAAAAACTATCATTTTTACTAGTTTTCAAGCGCACAATTTAACTTAACCTAACAAATGCGCAGTGTGCGTTTTCAAATGCGAGGATGCCATTATGAGCACAACAAAAAATATTAAAGAGATACTGAGCAGTTACACCCCCGATAAATTCCTACGAATTGATGCAAGTTTTGGAGGAAAGCTCCGGCATTACGAGGGTATTTTAAAAAAATATAATGCCGCTTCCATGAACAACTGGGACCCCAATGATGCCAATTTTCTTCTGTATCACCCCAATGGGGGCTGGGATACAATCCTTATAAGTGACGTAGTTACAATTGACGACAACGACAGCTATGACGAACGTATGGTTAGTTTTTTGTCGAAATGGCAGCGCTCTGAGGATGGCACTTTTAAAAGAGTAGCTCTTCGGGGTGGTTAGGATCTGCACAAGCAGAAATGCTGGCACAGCTCCGCTCCAAAAGAAGGCTCTTTTGTAGGTGGCGCCACTCGCAATACGAGCATTCACTAAACGAGCTAGATAGCAGAAAAGGCATCAGACCTGCCCTTGATTCCCACAGTCAACCTCGCTACCCTGCCCCCAGTCGCTGTAAATCCAGCGGCCGGGTTTGGTAGCCCGAGTACTCTAAGGCGTGCAGACGCCGCTCCCGATCAGCCGGCGTTTTTTTGTGCCTGCTGTTCGTGCTATGGCGGCTGTGCGTGGGGCGCATTCGTGCGCGCTGGGTTCCTAGAGTCCCGGTCTACCAACCTGCGTACAGCCGTCACCAATCGTTTGGTAGCGATTGATGCTGGCTCCACCACTCTAGGAGCACAACAATGACAAAGCCCGTCCCCGACCCACCCCTCGTCACCAAAACCGCCACCACCTTCGGCTCCTGCAACGGCAGCCACGCCCCTCTGTTCGCCGTGCGCACGGGTGCCTGCGCCGAAGACGCCCTGGTGCATGCCACCGTTCTGCTCAAAAGCGCCTACCAGACCAACGCCCAGGCCTGTGAAAAGGTCGACCCTGACGTACGCGGCCTGCTCTGGGCTACTCAGCACTCGCTGGAAATGAGCATTGCGCTGGTCGAAGCGTGCCTGGATGAAGTCGAGGCACACGCCATGACTGCAGCCTTGCAGGGGCGTGTTGCGCAGATGGATCAAGCGACGCTGAAGTGAAGGCAGCAGGCTAACCCCGGGCCGCCGACGCGGCCCACCGAGCGCATGCTCATCCGCTGAAAATTCATCTTGAGCAAACCCGGCTAGGCGCAGCCACGCGGGTATAGTCGATTCTATGCCGACCGTACTTCCAAGAGCCTGAAGCCGTGCCCGACCTGCCGCCCAACGCCGCCTACACCCTGCGCTTCAGCGCTGTACTGGCCTACATCGACGCCAACCTCGACGGTGATCTGTCGGTAAAAACCCTGAGCCAGGTGGCGAACTTTTCGGTGTTTCACTTTCACCGCCAGTTCACGGCGTACGTCGGCGTGCCGGTTTCGCGTTATGTGCAGTTGATGCGCTTGCGCCAGGCGGCGCACCGGTTGGCGGCCAATGCCGAGCTCTCGGTGCTGGAGGCCGCCCTCGCGGCAGGTTTTGAAAGCCCCGAGGCGTTCAGCCGGGCGTTTCGGCGGGCGCTGGGGATGTCGCCGAGTGGCTTTCGCCGGCAGCCGAACTGGCAGGCCTGGAATGCGGTGTTCGCTATCCCTCACTTTTCCAGGAGCGTCATCATGCAGGTACGTATTGTCGAGTTTGCGCAAACCCGGGTCGCGGCGCTGGAGCACTGCGGGCCGCCCGCGCAGGTCAGCCAGAGCGTGAACCGGTTCATCGCCTGGCGCATGGCCAGCGGGCAGTCGCCGGTGGCGTCGAGCCGTACTTTTGGCATCCCCTATGGCAACCCCGATACCACGCCGGCGGAGGATTTTCGTTTCGCCATTTGTGGCGAGATCGACGAGGCGGTGGCGGCGAATGAAGCCGGCGTGCACGAGCGGCTGATTGCTGGCGGGCGCTATGCCGTGGTGCGGCATGTGGGTTCGCCCGACCATATTGGTGAATCCATCTATCCGATCTACCGCGACTGGTTGCCGGACAGTGGTGAGGAGCTGCGCGATCAGCCGCTGTTTTTTCATTACCTGAGCGTGTATCCAGAGACGCCGCAGGCGCAGTGGCAGACGGATATCTACGTGCCGTTACGCTAGAGAGGTGTATTGGGGCCTGTGGGAGCGGGCCTTGCCCCGCGATCGAGCGCGAAGCGGTCGTAATCCAGGCGCCGCCTTATGTGCTGGCTGGGCTGGCCTGATCGCGGGGCAAGCCCGCTCCCACAATGGATGTGCAAACCCCGGCTTACCAACCGCTGAGGTCGATCACAGTGCCCACATCCGCACCCGTGCAAACTCCAGGTCCACGCTCACGCACTCACGCCCATCCACCCATTCGTCCTCACGAAGACGGCGCCCGGTAGTGGTTTCCCGCTCACCCTTGGCGATCACCAGCACAAACAACCGGGTCGGGCACTCGAACGAGCGCAACCGGTCGACATCAGCACGGACCGACCAATCGCCTTCCAGGCACTTGGCTTGCGATACATCGCCCAGGCATTTGATTTCAGCAACCATCGCCGGGGCGCCACTGGCATCCAGCGCGTACAGGTCCGCTTTACGCCGCTCACCTATCGGCAGCTCTGTCCAGATTTCAATGTTCTGTTCAAACCAGGCGTGCAGGCTGATTTCGGCCTGTATCCAGTGTTCGCGGCAGCTGTTCAGTTGCACGACTTGCTCAAGTTTCTTTTCCATTTTGCGAAAAGCGTGCTCGAACAAGGCGAGCCATTGCGGTGTGTTCATTGAGTACTTCCTGTATCCGCCGACTGGATCGCGGGGCAAGCCCGCTCCTACATGAAAACCAGCGACTACCTAGCCGCAACGCTGATTCGCGCTTACTATAGCGCCAACTCGTATTACCGCGGCTGCTGAACCCGGTACTCACGAGGACATGATCATGCAAAGAACCCGCGCCTGGAGACGTTCACAGGCCCGCAAAAACGCCAAGAGCAAAGCGCCAGACCCGCTGCTGTTCAAGCCTGAAAAGAACTGGAAGCTGCTCTACACCCGTGGCGACAAGTTGCTACGGGCACGCCAGCTCGGCCTGAGCTACCCCGTTCGCTCCACCCGCCAACTGTTGGATCAAGAGTGACTAACCTCCTGTTCGTCTGCAGCCGCAACCAGTGGCGCAGCCCTACCGCAGAAGCGCTCTGGCGCCGCCGCCAAGGTTTCGATGCCCGGTCGGCGGGCACCAGCCCGAATGCGCGCAAACCCATCGGCCCGGCAGACATTCGCTGGGCCGATGTGATTTTCGTCATGGAACGCAAGCACCACAATCGTCTGCAGGCGCAGTACGCGCGGCTGCTTGAGCACAAGCCGCTCCATACCCTGGATATTCCCGACGATTTTCAGTACATGGACCCGGAGCTGGTGGCCTTGCTCGAAGACAGCGTCGGGGCTTTTCTAGCCGCCCAGGGTTGATGTACAAACGCTGGCAAGCACAGCGTAACTGCACTAGCAATGCGGCGATCGCGCTACGATTCACCGACACCCACCGGACGTGCCAGCCTATGCCCGTTGACCTCCAAGCGCTGTACCCGAAACTGATCCACCTGATGCTGGACACGGTCTTTGTGGTCGACAGGGATCACCAGATTGTCTTTGTCAGTGATGCCTGCGAGGCGCTGCTGGGTTACCGCGCTGGCGAGCTGACCGGCACGCCGATCACCGACTACATTCATCCTGATGACCTTGCGGTGACAAAGGCCTCCATTGTCCGGGTCATGAACGGCCAATCCCACGTCGATTTTCGTAACCGCTACATCCGCAAGGATGGCGGCATCGTGCACATCCTCTGGGCGGCGTTCTGGTCCGAGGAGGTGGGTGCGCGCATCGGTGTGGCGCGGGACGTGACAGCGCTGCACGAGGCCGAAGCGGAGTTACGCTTTTTGGCCCATCATGATCCGTTGACGGCGCTGAGCAATCGCGCGCTGTTCAATGATCGGCTGGAGTCGGCCGTGCGCACGGCGCAGTGCCAGCAAAGCGCACTGGCGTTGCTGTTTCTCGACGTCAATGATTTCAAGGGGATCAATGATGTTCATGGGCATGCCATGGGTGACCGCATCCTCTGCATGATTGCCCGGCGCCTGGAAGACTGTGTGCGCGAGGCTGGCACGGTGGCGCGGATTGGTGGCGATGAATTCACCGTGCTGTTGCCGGGTATCGCGTCGCAGGAAGCCGTCTACGCCAAGGTGGGGCAGATTCTCGCGGCCATGGCCGAGCCGCTGGGTGCCGAGTTCGGCGCTGTCTCGATGCCGTCGTGCAGTGTCGGCGTAGCCTTTTACCCTCAGGACGCGGAGAATGCCGATACCCTGCTCAGCCATGCCGATGGCGATATGTACCGGATCAAGAAGCACCGCGCCGCGCAGCGGGTAGCTCTCAAGCAATTACCAGTCGAGTGACAACGTGAACCGTCAAAAGAAAATCAAGCAGCTGTTAAAGGCCCACGCGAAAAAGGCCAGCGCCAAACTGGCGCCCAAGAGCAAGCCTAAATACATCAGCAAGGCTGACCGGTTGAAACTGGAAGCTGAGGCCAGCGAAGCTGTCGTTTCGACTGCCGAGTGAATCGTCACCCGCTGGACTGCCATTCGATAATTGAAGTGGGGTCACCGGGCCGTTTGGGCAGCGCGGATAACGCGCGTTGTTGCCTGGTATGAAGAAATGGGCAGTGCGTGATTCAGGAACGTCGGGACTGCACATTTCAGGATGCTTCATTTAGCGAGCAAGTCGCCATTTCACCGGACTAGCAAAACAATGCAACAGCATCGCGAGCAACGACACCCAACCGACAACGGGATATTGCCCTTCCAGCGCTGAGTATTCTCCCAACAGCAACAAGTAGCCATTGTCTTGAAAGCGCAGATGGTAGGTCACAAAAAACAGGTTGAAGGCCAGGCAGCCAAGGAAGCGCCAACCGCTGAAGGCATCGCCCGACGATTTGTGTCTCAAAACAAAGGCTACAACTACTGCTGATATGGACAAGAGTACGAACAGCCCGGGAATCACTTCTGCGACTCTACGTACACTTGCTCACCGGTCATCATGTCGATGCCAACCTCAAAGACGAGCGGGCCAGAGCCCATGACCCGATGAGCCCGAGTTTTATCAGCGTCGATATAGCGGAACAGGCGCCAAGCATCAGGCTTAAGTACCATTCGCCACAACCCGTAAACTGATAAACCGATATCACTCAAGCCATAGGCCATGTTCCCGTGCACCACCCGCCCGCCCACTGACTGCGCCGTCATTTGATACGCTTTTCTGAGGGGACCTTGCGTATCTGTGCGACCTTGAATGATGTTCCGACCACTCTCATACGCGTTGTTCAATCCATGCAGCATCATGGGGGCACCTGCCAGGCCGCACAATACTCCAGCCGAGCTGTAACACAGCATCGCCCCTGTACCGAACTGCAAGGCGCCAGCGCTCAAACCAGCAACCAGTTTTGCATATTCAGTGACCTGTTGCCTGAGAAACCGATATTTGTTGTTGATTTCCTCAAGCCCGTGCTCAACGGGCTTTCTTGCCTGCTCAACATCCTCAACGACCGACTTCCCAAAGGCAGTTACTTCTCGATTGAAGCGACTTCGCAATCCTCCGTCTTCAATGTGCTGAGCGCTGATGGTGCAAGCATATTGGCTCAATCTGACGGCAGCATCGTTAACCGCCCAGAATTCGTGCGGGGTCACCTTGTGGGGTTTGCTCACTCTATCCACGGAGAGTTCGTCCACGAGGCACTACCAGTGGTAGCGGCAATATGATGAGTCCAGTTGATGTCGGTGTAACTGATTGCCAACTGTTCCTGGGAATCTTGATCGTTAAACAGAACGGAATGGGGCATTTCCATTCTTTGATCAACAATCACACCACCCCAAAGTTGAATGCTGAAATATCGCTCCTGGTTGCCACTCCTGCTGGTGCGGTAGAAGTCGAATTCGCAGTTCACTCTCTCGCGACGAGCCAAGGCTTGCGCCAGCAATGGTGTTGCCTTGTCGACGTGCTTGATGAGGACGATGGGGCGGTGCGTCGCGTACTGGGTGTTATCTACATTGGATAGGTTGTGAGAGAAAGAAAGCACCAAGATCTTGTCAAGGTGAGCGGACTGGCATCTATTGCCAATGGAGTCCAAGGATGAACAACCTGCAGAGATCAACCCTTGATGCTTGCCAACAATTGACATGTAACCATGATGCGCCACTGTGCGTACTCCTTGTAAGTAGAGTACCTAGACTATGGAAAACATGACCCGCGCGTCTGTCGGACGTTTCCGAACGTCACCTATCTGATGCGCTAAAAGCGCTCTCTATCAAAATATCCCTCAAGCATCTGCCGCGAGGTCTCAAGCATCAAGCTCAGCAATCACCTCTGCCCGGGTCGTAACCTGACGAAAGTGATGCTTCCACAGACTGATGCCCAACTGCCCCGAGCGGTCCAGCGATGAGCCCACCGTAAGGTCGGTCACCAGCGTCGGCGAGAGCCCGGCATCGAACAGCGCAAAGCCGGCGGCGAGCACGCAGGTTTCGGTCTGGATGCCGCACACCAGCACGCGCTCAACGCCGAGTTGCTTGATGTACTCGATGGTTTCAGCGGTCTGCCCGTAACCGTGCTTGATAAACACTTTATCGGCCTCGACCAGGCTTTCGTCTTCGGCCGCAGGATGCCAGCCGAGTTGCTGTTCAAACGGCGTCACCTGCTCATCGTGCAACTCGACCGAGGCAATCGTCAGGATCCGTTCTGACAACGCCCGCACGCCATCGACCAGCCACTCGGGCGGGCTGAAGGTGGACTGGACATCTACGATAAGCAAAACCTGGCGCATAACGTTCTCTTGAGCATCAATCAATGGCGCGGAGTATATCGTCCTGCAACGGCTGTTCGCCTGCCCAATGACCGCGCGCTTTCAGGCTTGCCGATAAAAACTGCAGCGCGCGCTGAAAGACCGGATGGCAATCGGCAAGGGGCAAATGCTCGAGCGCAGCCCAGAAGAATTCGAACCTGTGGCCGTGGTCGTCAAGCGTCTGATGCGTCCATTGCTCCGGCAAAGGTCCGCTCGCCTGGCACAGGTGGAACGACCAGACCTGCCCCAGATGCCCGGCGTCCCAACAGCCAAGATCATCGGCAAGGGTCGCGGCATTGATGCCAGACTCTTCGGCCAGTTCCCGCAGCGCTGCCTGGCCCGCCGTTTCGCCTTGTTCAATCGTGCCCTTTACTAGCTGCACACCCGCCAGCGGATGACGAAACAAGAGGATTCTGGGGTTCGGGGTGGCGGCAACAACCACGGCGCAGGCCTTGTTGGGGAGCATGGCGATATCCTTGTCGGCAAAGAGGGCTGCGCATCATACGCCAGCGCTTTAGCCGCGCAGCCATAGAACTTTTCTCTGTTTACCGGTCTATTGGGATACGTTCAATCGTCATTCAGAGGTTGTCTTCGCTCATGAAACTCCATGCCCCACGGATGCTGCTCGCTGCCCTGTTCGCACTCGCGGCAGCGGGCTCGGCATCAGCCACTCAGATGAAGACGTCCACCCCGCTGCTGGCCCCTGAAGCCCGTGCTGTACAACCTGCGCCAAGCCCCTGGCCGAGCCTGGCGAGCATGACCGAGCAACAGCCTGGGCCATTGCTGGCCCATGACGACCGCTACCGCGATGACCACCGCTGGCACGACCGCAGGGATGATTGGCGCCGGGAAAACTGGCGCAGAGAACAATGGCGCAGGGAGCAAGCCCGACGCGAGGCCGAGCGCCATCGTTATTGGGAGCGCCACCATGACCGGGCCATGCGTTACCGTTACGAGGACGACCGCCGCTACTATCGTCGTTAACGTGCCGGGCGACAACTGAACGGGATTGCGGGCCAGGCTCGCTCCTACACACGCTCAAGCTTGGGAGTTCACCGCCGATACCCTTGAACAAGAATGGAATCTACGGGTACCGAGCATGACCACAATCAACGCAGGACTGCGCATTGCCCCTGCATACGCCGCCCCCCAGGCGACACCGGCCAACGCTGTCAGCAGTCGCACCGATCAGCTCGCGACGCCGCCCAGTACCTCCGTCAACCTGGGCCAAAGCCCTCGTAGCGAAGATGCAGCGACTTATTCGTCGCGCGGGACCCTCGCGGTGCCGTTGCGCTATGTGCTGGAAAACGACAACCTGAACAAGCTGAGCATGAACATGATGGTGGGTGTTCAGGCCAGCGCTATCGGTTCGCGCTTCCACGGGCTCGGCGCAGCCTTGGTGAATCAACTGGTAGCCAACGGCGGCCAGTCGTTTACGCAATCGGTGTTCGCCTTCGCCGACGGCGCCCAGCCAAGCGCCGAAGCACTCAAGGTGCAGAGCAACAACCTGCGCCAGCACCCGGCCAATGCGGTAAACCTGAGCTTGACCACCGCTTCCGGTGCCACCGTGAACCTGTCCCTGGCCAGCAATGAGCAAGGCCTGGCGGTCAGCGCCGAGGTACAGGGCGGCCAGCTCAGCAGCGATGAGCTCAAGGGCCTGGCGTCGCTGGCCGAAAGTTTCCAGGGCGCCATCAACGGCCTGAGCGAGCAACCACCACGCCTGCAACTGGGCAAGCTGGCCACGCTCGACCCGACCCTGTTCAGCGCGCTGCAGATGAACGCCAAGCTGGACACGGTAAATGGCCAGCAGCTGACGTTCGACCTGACCCTGGATGACAGCGCGCGCAAGCTCAGCCTGCAGGGCCCGGCCGGTAACGTGCAACTGAACCTCGATACCCGTGACACTTCGCTGCTGGGTAAAAGCGCCCAGCGCCAGGCGGCGATCAGTAATTACCTGAGCCAGTTCGATGCGGCGCAGAGCCGCGGCAAAGGCGACGAGAACCTGGTGGGCCTGCTCAAGGACGCCTTCGTTCAGCTCAACAGCGCCGACGATATCGCCAGGCCAGCGACCGGCAGCATCCCGCTGCTGGCAGCCAAAGACACCGCCCTGCTCAGTGGCCTGGCCGACTTCAGTGCCTCGATCAGCCAGACCAGCCAGCAGCCCAACCCGCTGCGCCCCACCGAGCTGGATCGCTTCGACTACAAAGTGTCCCAGTCAACCACGATCAGTGGTGCGTCGCCGGCGAACCGCGCGGTGCAACAGGATCAGCAAGCGAACCTGTCGGCCGCCTACCACACCAGCCTCAACCCGCAGATGGCGCTGGTCGACGCCCTGGCGACGCAGAACTACCGTTACCACGAGATCAGCGACCAATCGAGCACCAGCACGCGCTTGCGCTACGACAAAAACAGCCTGGTGCAAGCCAGCGTCAGCCAGCAGGCCAGTCGCAATGAACGTGTGCGCTCTTACGCCGATGGCGTGCTGCAAAGCGACGTGAGCACACCGGCGTCGGTCTCGGAATCGCGCAACCTGCTTGGCCTGATCACTGACCTGTTCGAGCGCGAGCGCATCTCCCAGCGCGACCGCGGCGTATCGATCCTGGAGGCACAGCTGCAGTCGCTGCGCAGCCAGTGGCAGTTGCAGTCCGATCCGGCGCTGATCCGCCCGCAGGATCCCCAGCAGTAACCCAGCTTACGCCAGCAGCTCGGTAATCCACCGGCCAGGCGGTCACGGGCCCGCGCCGGGACGCAATGCGCTAAGTCGAAACCTGTTCGAGGAAGATCAGTTCCAGGGGTGCTGCGAGCAGCACTTCGCTGGCAGCCGCAAAGTTCTGGAAGTACGGCATAGCGAAGTGTGCATCGAGCGCCGCTTGATCCTTGAAGGCTTCGCGCATATAGAATGTGCCCGGTTCATCCCGGCGTTCGAACAGTACATAGTCAAGGTTGCCCGGCTCCGCCCGGGTAGGTTCGATCAGCGCCACCAGCGCCTCTTTCAACATTTGCTGTTTACCGGTTGCAGCCTTGAGTACCGCGATCGATACCAGGTGTTTCTCATGTTCAGTCTTCATCAATGCTCCACTGTTCAGCTCAGGCCAAAGGCAATCCGGTCGTTACAGAAAGGTAAACAGCGATTCGGCCGGCAACCTTGACTTGGGCAGGCCGGCGTTGAAGTCATCGCTGCTGTGGTAGCCAAGGCTGACCAGCACCAGGCTGGTAAAGCCCTGGTCACGCAGCCCCAGCTCTGCATCCAGCATCTTGCTGTCGAAGCCCTCCATGGGCGTGGCGTCAACGCCCAGGGCGGCCGCGCCCAGCAACAGCGTGCCCAGTGCCAGGTACGTTTGCTTTTCCATCCAGTGCTGCAAGTCTTTCTGGTCAAAGCGATGCAGGTCGACGTAGCCACGTCGGCTGCGGTCCTGCCCTGCCCTGGCCTCGGCATTGTGAAAACGTCCATCCGCAGCTTCCTGGGCCAGTACCGCCTGCAGGTGGTCGTCGGGCATGTGGGTCCGCGTGCAGAAGACAATAACGTGGGAAGCATTGAGAATTTTTGCCTGGTTGTAGGCAAACCCGCCGTCAGTGCTTTTGGCCACCCGCACGCGCTGCGGCTGCGTCTGGGCGATGACGAAATGCCAGGGCTGGGAGTTCACCGAAGAGGGGCTGTTGCGCAGTTGTTCAAGCAAGGCTTGCACGGTGGCGGCAGGTATTTTGCGGGCGGCATCGAAGGCCTTGGTGGTGTAGCGGCGTTGAGCCAAGCTGACGAGATCCATGGGTTACTCCTGGTTGAAAAAGCAGGAATGAAGGGTGCACCTTCCCTGGGGTAAAGAAAAACCGGCAGAATGCGCCAACACTTTCACTGCAGGAGTGAAAATGATCCGTATCGATGATCTGGGCATGTTTGTCCGCAGCGCTGCCCTTGGCAGCTTTACCGCCGCCGCGCTCGAGGCGGATTTACTGCCAGGCCAGGTGGCGGCGGCGATCAAGCGCCTTGAGCGCGAACTTGATGTGCGCCTGTTTGCCCGCACCACCCGCAGCCTGCGCCTGACGGCCGAAGGCGAGCAGTACCTGCCCACTGCGGTGTCGGTGCTGGAGACCCTCAAGCAAGGGCGCGAGAGCCTGCGCGGTGATAATGCGCCGCTGCGCGGGGTGCTGCAGATTGCAGCGCCGTCGGATCTGGGGCGCAATATCCTGCTGCCCTGGCTTTCGGCGTTTCGACGTGAGCACCCGCAGCTGAACCTGCGCTTTTTTCTCTCTGACCAGATTGCCGACCTGTTTCGCGACCCGGTGGATGTCGCCATTCGCTATGGGCTCAATGGTGACGCCAACTACGTTGCGCTACCGCTGGCGCCGTGGAATCGGCGGGTGCTGGTAGCCTCGCCGGATTACCTCAGACGCAATGGCAGCCCACGGGTACCGGCAGACTTGCTCAATCATGCGTGTTTGCTTTACCTGCAGAACGGCCGCGTGTTTGACAAGTGGCGGGTAGGCGCGCAAACGGTCCAGGTGTCCGGGCCGCTGTTCAGTGACGACGCCGATGTCGCCCGGCGCTGGGCGGTTGAGGGTGAAGGGATTGCCTTCAAGTCCTGGCTGGATGTCAGTGCCGATGTGCTGGCCGGGCGTCTGCTGGTGGTGTTGCAGGACCATCCTGGCGAGGCCTTGCCGTTGAGTCTGGTCTGCCCGCACCGCAAGCAGGTCTCGCCTGCGGTGTCACGGCTGCAGGGGTGGCTGGCCAATCAGTTCGAGTCGTTGAAGCCGATTTGAGGCCTTCCTGTGAACCATAGAATCTCCCACAGCTCGCACCTGCTTTTCAGGTAGCCGCCGCAGCCTTATCCTTGCGCACTTTGCTCGCTGACTTTCGGGAGTTGCAATGTACATTGATGTACCCCGCCGCCTGGTGTTCTTCGATAAAAGCGACAGTATTCGCCCCGCCTGCCTGACCCAGTACGATCCGGACACCGGTGCATTGACCCACCCCGTCGGTACCCAGGCCGACGACAGGGTTTGCGACATCTCCCACGATGGCCGGCGCATGGCCCTGCAAGGCACCGATTGGCGGGTGGTGCGCGGCGCCAGTCGCTCGCGCCTGAGCTTTCTTGAAGATCGCACGGCGCTGCATGAAACCGACAGGTTCCTGGCGTACTGGTCGCACCTGGACCCCAGCGGCCGGTACGCGCTGGTCGGGGTCGGCAACGATAAAAAGCGCCCGGTGATCATCGACCTGGACAGCGGCGAATGCAGCGAACCGATCGCCCGCAATGTCGATGCCCGGTTTGGTTGCATCGACCCCGTGCAAGGCAAACTCTGGGCACCCGATGAGCGGGCCAGCAACAGTGTGCTGACGGTTGATTGCGCCAGTGGCGAGATCAACAAGATCACCCTGGCGCTGGACGCCAAGGTCAGAAGCCTGCGCTTTTCCCGTGATGGTCAATACCTGTTTGTCACCGGTGAAAACAACCGCCTGCTGTGCTGCGATCGCAACGGCGCGACATTGTGGTCCAGGGACATCGACGAATATGGTCAGGTAGGCGCCGGGACAATCCTGTTCAATGAATCCGCTACTCACCTGTGCCTGCCGATCTCAGCGACGCAGCGTTCGAACTGGGGTGAAGACATCATCCTTGCGGCTGACAGCGGCCAGATCGAAACCACGGTTGTACGCCACAAAGGCCCACCCGGCCGGCTCGCCGCTGACTGGTTTGGCGATCAGTTGCTGACCCACCGTCTGGAGGTCGTGGACTTTTTCAGCGGTGCAGTCGTCGATGTGCTTGATCTGACCAGCCCCCTCTCCCCGGATAGCCCCATTTGAGAACGCCCAGCATGCTTGTATTGCCAAAGGGAGAGCGCCACGGGATACGAGTATCCCCGCGCTGGCCGTCCTCTGAAGTAGCCATCGATGAAGAAACTTTCCATAAGTTGATTGAGGCCCAATCAACGCTGCCACCCGACATTGAGCTGTTGCTGGTACGCGGGTATGAAAACAAAAACAGCCATCTGGGTTCGTTCAGAACACTCTCACGCTGGCTGGGCATCAAGGTGTTCTGCGCCTGCTACCCCGGTCGCAAGGATGAAGTCGGCGAGATATTTGGCGCCAATGGCCATGACGTGGATGGCTCACATGTCGATGTCTCCATTGTGTTAAAGGGAAAAAGGCTGCGCTTGCTGCCCTTTGGCGTCTTTACCTCGCTGACTCGCCAGCGCGCACGCGCAGCGCACTACCTGGTGGTTATCGACAGGGTCAAAGACGCACTGAAACAATGCGGCTTTGACATCCATCGAAACGAAACAGAGAGCATGCAGATCCATTGCGACTACAAACCTCAGAAGTCGTAACGCACATTCATCATCACATTGCGCGGCGGCCCGTAGTGCCCGTAGCTGCCGGAAAACCCGGCGTAGTACTTCTCGTCCAGCAGGTTGTTGAGGTTGAGGGTGGTGGAAAGATGATCGCTGAGCCGGTAGCGCGCCATCAGGTTGAACACCGCGTAGTCATCCTGGCTGACGCGGCTGTTGTAGCGGCTGAAGTACAGCGAGTTGCTGGAGTTCCAGCTGGCGCCGCCGCCGAGGGTCAGGCGCTGCCATTGGCCGGGTAGCTGGTAGGTGGTCCACAGCCGGAAGGTGTCCAGCGGCAGCTGGCTGGTCAGGCGCTGGCCTTCGGCGTCTTCGGTGCGCGAGTGGCTAAAGCCCGCTTGCAGCTCCCAGCCCGGGGCGAGCTCACCGGCCAGTTCTAGGTCAACGCCCTTGGTCTTGGCCCCGCTGACCGCGCGGTAGGCGTCCTGGTCGGTGCCCGGCACAGTGTAGCCGGCATCCAGCTCGGCGACGTTATCGCGCTTGATCACGTAGGCGGCGACGTTGGCGTTGAGGCGGCCGTCGTAGAACTCGCCCTTCCAGCCCAGTTCATAGTTTTTGCCGACCACCGGCTCCAGCACCTTGCCGCTGCGGTCCTGGCTCGACTGTGGCTTGAAGATATCGGTGTAGCTGACATAGATCGACTGCTCGGGCGTCAGGTCATAAACCACCCCGGCGTAGGGCGTGACTTCGCCGCGTTCGGTCATGCTGTAGTCCAGCACGTAACCGGAAGCCAGGCTCTTGGAATAGTAGTGATAGCGGTAGTTGCTGGCCCGGGCGCCGAGGATCAGGTGCAGGCTGTCGCTGAGGTTGAAGCGCCCGGCGACGAAGTAGCCGCTCTGGCGGGTGTCGACGTCGTAGTCCAGCGCCGGGGCGAAGCTGTCCTTGTCGGGCTTGGGCAGTTCGTTGTTCCAGGTATTGAAGTCGACGATGGCCGAACGCCCGCTGGTGGCGTAGTGGTGGTTGACGTAGTCGAGGTAGTTGGCGCCGACGATCAGTTCATGGGTTTGCCCGAACAGCTCGAATGGCCCCTGCAAGGTGGCATCGACGGCTTTCTGGTGCTGGGTGGCTTCGGACCAGCCCTGGCTGATGGTGGCATTGCCCTCGGGGGTGATGTACGACATGCCGGTAGAGCTCTGGTAGGAGCCGCTACGGGTGTCGCGATCGACATCCATGAAGGTACCCGCGACCTTCAACTGCCAGTCGTTGGCCAGCTGCTGTTCGAGCGCCAGGCTGTAGTTGTTGGTGTCGAAGCGATCTGACGCCCAGCGCGCGCCGGAACTGGCATCACGGGAGAAATCCGTTGGCTGGCCGTTGCTGAACAGGATCGGCACCCCCTGGCCGCCGGTGGGCCGGTAGCGCTGGTGATCGATGCTCAGGCGCACCAGGGTGGTGTCGCTGAGGTCGGCTTCGAGCGCTGTGTAAAGAATGTCGCGGTCCTGCTGGTACCAGTCCATGAACGTGTCGTTGAGCTGCTTGGCCGCCACCATGCGCCCACGCAGGTTGCCGGTGGGGGTCAGCGGCCCGGAGACATCTGCCTCCAGGCGCTTGAAATCCCACGACCCGATGCCGCCTTGCACATAACCCTGAAACTCGCGGGTCGGGCGCTTGCGGATGACGTTGACCACGCCGCTGGGGTCGCCCGCCCCGGTCATCAGCCCGGTGGCACCGCGCACCACCTCTACCCGGTCGTAGATGGCCATGTCCAGCAGGGTGCTGGGCATGGTGCGGGTCTGGTTTTCCTGGTAGGTGGTGACGCCGTCGAACTGATAGGTGTTGATGGCGCTGCCGCGCGAATAGATGTTGAAGCGCTCGCCGCCGTCCTGGGACATGGTCACGCCGGGGGTCTGGTTGAGCACATCGGACATGTTGCGCAGCTGCTGGTCGTCCATGCGCTGGCGGGTGACGACACTGATCGATTGCGGTGTTTCGCGGATCGACAGGTTCATCTTGGTCGCCGTGCTGGTCGAGCCGCTGGTGTAGGAGCCCGTGCCTTCGGTAGTGGCGCCCATGCCGGCGGCGCTGACACTGGTCGCTCCCAGCTCAAGGGCACCGGCATCCGCGGCGCGGGGTATCAACCGGTAACGTCCCTGGCCCATGACCACAGGTTGCAGGCCGGTGCCGGCCAGCAGTTGCGCCAGTGCCTGGTCGACGGCGAACTGGCCGCGCAGCCCGGGGCTGTGCAGGCCGTTGGACACCTGCGAGTCCACCGCGACCATCACCCCGGCCTGCTGGCCAAACTGGCCGAGCACGCTGTCCAGGCTCCCCGGGGCGATGTCATAACTGCGCATACCGGCCTGCTCCGCGCTCGCCTGGGCAGCCATTACGGTTGGGTTGAAGGTGACCAGGGTAGCACCCAGCATCAGGGCGCGAACGGCAGTGGCAAGGGGGGTAAGGCGACAACGCATCGAGACAGTCCTTGGAGAGCAGAGGTGGGCATGGCGCTGGCTGTTCAGCGCTTTCCCTTGTCTTGATGCGCGAAGCAAGAAAACCTGCCAACGCCAATGAACATTATTTCAGGCCGGTACAACGCTGGCCCAGTAACCCAGCAGCCGCTGCACGCGAACCGGCAACACCTGGGTGATCAGCTCAAGGCTGGCATCGGGTTGATCGAGGGAGAACGAGCCGCTGACCTGCAGGCCGGCAACCTGCGGATCACAACGCAGCACGCCGGGGCGGTAGCGGTCGAGCTCGGCCAGCAGTTCGGCCAGCGGCATGCGCTGCGCCACCAGCAGGCCCTGGGTCCAGGCCTGCGCACCCGCTGCCAGTGGCAACAACGGCCCGGCCCGGGTGCTGCTGTAAAGCTGTTGCCAGCCGGCCTGCAGGGTCAAGCCTGAGCCCTGCCCATGCTCGACCTGCACGGTGCCCTTGAGCATCTGCACCAGCGTCGCGCTGGGTTGCCGGCTGACCACCAGGCGCGACAGTGCCGCTGGCCGTACCCGGGCCTCGCCCGTGCGCAGGCTGACGCTGGTGCCCTGCCCCACCTCCAGCAATACCCGCCCACGGTTCAAAGTCAGCACCCGGACGCCATCGAGCACATCACTGTCCAGGGCGCTACGGGTATCCAGTTGCAGCGCCAGCCCCGAGGCCAGGGTCCAGTTGCGGCGCTCGCCGGTGGCAGTGGCGTAATCGCTGAACAGGCCCGGCAGCACACTGCGCTGCTGTACCCCGTAGCCACTGGCGATCAGTACGCCACCGGCGACCAGGCTCTTGAGGACTGCCCTGCGCGAAGGCAGCGAACGCGCCTCAAGCAGGCTGCGCGCCCCCGCCGCCGACAAACCGCAGGTGCCTTCTCGCAGGCCTTGGCCGATACCACTGAGCCGCTGCCAGGCCAGTTCATGGGCCGCGCTTTCCTGGCGCCAGCGCTGGCAGGCGAGTTGCTCGGCATCGCAGCTCACCCCCGATTGCAGGCGCACCATCCACAGCATCGCCTGCTCCAGAACGTGCGGGTCAAGGCGCGGCTCGGCTGCGGGCATCGGCTTCATTCGCCGTGCACGGCCGCGTAGCAATGCCGATAGGCCTTGAGCATGGCCTTCTGCACGACATTGACGCTCAGGCCCAGACGCTCGGCGATCTGCGGGTAGGTCAGGCCATCGAGCTGGGACAGCAAAAACACCTCCCGCACCCGGCTGGCCAGGCCATCGAGCACCTGGCCGACGGCGTCCAGCGCCTCGAGCACCAGCACCCGGGTTTCTTCCGACGGTTGATGCTGCGACTCAAGCTGAGCCAGGCTTTGCAGGTAGGCACGTTCAAGCGCCTGGCGGCGAAAATGCTGCAGGCACAGGCGGCTGGCGATGGTGCCAAGGTACGCCCGCGGCTCGCGCAGCAGTGGCGGCACCTCGCTGCGCAGAAGCTTTACGAAGGTGTCCTGGGCCAGGTCCAGCGCCTGCTCGCGATTGCCCAGCTTGCGCCGCAGCATGGCCACCACCCAGCTGTGATGCTGCAGATACAGCGCGCCAACATCGTGAGGGCTGGACGGGGGCATGGACGGGATCTCCTGGCAGCTAAGGAAAGCCGTGCATGGTAATACTTCTCATTCATTTACTACTACTGGTTTTGCTTTGCTCGGCCATGAAACAACACAACCGACCGTTTCGCGGGGCAAGGCCCGCTCCCACCGCTTGCGCGCAAAACCCGCGATGATCTCAGCGGCGGCTGATGACCACCTCAAGGTACTCGCTCGGCACCACCAGCGATGCACCTCCCGCCACGTTGTTGTCGTTCAGCAGTTGGGTCAAGTCGCTTTCCAGCGCGCGGGCCTGGTCGCTGTCGAGCGAGGCAAACGCCTTGTGTACCGGCCCGTACCAGGTCCTGAACACTTCGATGAAATGCGCCGCCGAACGATAGCGAAAATTGAAGTGCTCGCGGCTGACCTTGATCGCACCGATGTCGTCGCCGAACAGGCTGTGCAACTGCTCTTCATCGCCCCAGCGCGACGGCGGTTGTGCACCGGCCGGTGGCGGCACGTGACGGCCGAGGGTCTTGAACATCTGCCCGATAAAACCTTGCGGGGTCCAGTTGGCCAGGCCGATGCGCCCGCCCGAACGACATACGCGACCCAGTTCCCTGGCCGCCTGCGCCTGGTCGGGGGCGAACATCACGCCAAAGGTCGAGACCACGGCGTCGAACGCGTCATCGGCAAACGGCAAGGCTTCGACATCGGCCACTTGGAAGGCCACGTTGAGGTGCTCGGCCCGGGCGCGCTCCTCGCCGCGCTTGAGCAGTTCGGGCACGTAGTCGGTGGAGGTCACCTGACAGCCACGGCGGGCGGCGGCCAGGGTGACATTGCCGTTGCCGGCGGCGACATCCAGGACCTTTTCATCCCAGCGCAAGTCGCAAGCTTCGGCCAGGCGCTCGCCAACCAGTTGCAAGGTGGTGCCAATCACCGCGTAGTCGCCGCTGGCCCACGCCGCCTGCTGGCGCGCCTTTAACGCATGCAAATCCAGGGGTGTGCTCATGGTCTGCACCTGATGAGGTTGTTCACACGAACGCTCAGCTAAACGCCAACCCCCGCCTGCGGCAAGCGCCAGCGTTTGAGCGGCAAGACCAGTTGGCTACATGGCTATAACCTGTGCGCATAAACCAAAACAGCACCCGAAGGTGCTGTTTTTGCTGGCGCCTTTTAGCGCGACAGGTTGGCCACTTTGGCCCGCGCCGCGTGCAGTTTTTTGTAGCTGTCGATCAGGCGCTGGTGACGGTCGAGGCCTTCGAGCTTCATGCTGGTCGGCGTCAGGCCATGGAAGCGCACGCTGCCGTCCACCGAGCCGAGCACCGCGTCCATGCGCGGGTTGCCAAACATACGGCGGAAGTTGGCTTCGTAATCGGCCAGCTCCAGCTCGTCGTCCATGGCCACTTCGAGCACCACGTTCACCGCCTGGTAGAACAGGCCGCGCTCGACGGTGTTGTCGTTGAACTGCAGGAAGGTTTCGACCAGCTCCTTGGCCGGCTCGAACTGCTGCAGGGCCAGGTGGATCAGCAGCTTCAGTTCGAGGATGGTCAGCTGGCCCCAGGCGGTGTTGTCGTCGAACTCGACGCCGATCAGGGTGGTGATGTCGGTGTAATCATCAAGCTCGCTTTCTTCCAGGCGCTCGACCAGCGACTGCAGTTGCTCGTCATCCAGGCGGTGCAGGTTGAGGATGTCCTCACGGAAGAACAGCGCCTTGTTGGTGTTGTCCCAGATCAGGTCGTCCACCGGGTAGATTTCCGAGTAATCCGGCACCAGGATGCGGCAGGCGGTGGCGCCCAGGTGCTGGTACACCGCCATGTACACCTCTTTGCCCATGTCTTCGAGGATGCCGAACAGCGCCGCGGCTTCTTCGGCGTTGGCGTTTTCACCCTCGGCCGAGAAGTCCCATTCGACGAACTCGAAGTCGGCCTTGGCGCTGAAGAAGCGCCACGACACCACACCGCTGGAGTCGATGAAGTGCTCGACAAAGTTGTTCGGCTCGGTCACCGCGTGGCTTTCGAAGGTGGGCTGCGGCAGGTCGTTGAGGCCTTCGAAACTGCGGCCCTGCAGCAGCTCGGTGAGGCTGCGCTCCAGCGCCACTTCAAAGCTTGGGTGGGCGCCGAACGAGGCGAACACGCCGCCAGTGCGCGGGTTCATCAAGGTCACGCACATCACCGGGAAGGCGCCACCGAGCGAGGCATCCTTGACCAGCACCGGGAAGCCCTGCTCTTCCAGGCCCTGGATACCGGCGAGAATGCCCGGGTACTTGGCCAGCACCTCCTGCGGTACGTCCGGCAGGGCCAGCTCGCCTTCGAGGATTTCACGCTTGACCGCGCGCTCGAAGATCTCCGACAGGCATTGCACCTGGGCCTCGGCCAGGGTGTTGCCGGCGCTCATGCCGTTGCTCAGGTACAGGTTCTCGATCAGGTTGGAGGGGAAGTACACCACCTCGCCGTCGGACTGGCGCACAAACGGCAGCGAGCAGATGCCACGCTCGATATTGCCCGAGTTGGTGTCGTACAGGTGCGAGCCGCACAGCTCGCCATCGGGGTTGTAGATCTCGCGGCAGTATTGGTCGAGAATCTCCGCCGGCAGCGCATCTTTACGGCCTGGCTTGAACCAGCGCTCGTCGGGGTAATGGACGAATTCGGCATTGGCGATGTCTTCGCCCCAGAACTGGTCGTTGTAGAAGAAGTTGCAGTTGAGCCGCTCGATGAACTCGCCCAGCGCCGAGGCCAGCGCACCCTCCTTGGTAGCGCCCTTGCCGTTGGTAAAGCACATCGGCGACTGCGCATCGCGAATGTGCAGCGACCAGACATTGGGCACGATGTTGCGCCACGAGGCGATCTCGATCTTCATCCCGAGGCCGGCGAGGATGCCCGACATGTTGGCGATGGTCTGCTCCAATGGCAGGTCCTTGCCGGCGATGAAGGTGCTGGTGTCCGAAGACGGGTCGAGCATCAGCAGCGCCTGGGCGTTGGCGTCGAGGTTTTCCACTTCTTCGATGACGAAGTCGGGGCCGGTCTGCACCACCTTCTTCACCGTGCAGCGGTCGATCGAGCGCAGGATGCCCTGGCGGTCTTTCTCGCTGATATCGGCTGGCAACTCGACCTGGATCTTGAAGATCTGCTTGTAGCGGTTCTCCGGGTCGACAATGTTGTTTTGCGACAGGCGGATGTTGTCGGTGGGGATATCGCGGGTCTGGCAGTACAGCTTGACGAAGTACGCCGCGCACAGGGCCGACGAAGCCAGGAAGTAGTCGAACGGACCCGGTGCCGAGCCGTCGCCCTTGTAGCGGATCGGTTGATCGGCCACCACCGTGAAGTCATCGAACTTGGCTTCAAGTCGAAGGTTGTCGAGAAAGTTAACCTTGATTTCCATGCGGGAATACCATACGAGCAAAACGATTTGGCCGCCATTATCCGGGTTTTCGCCGGGAAGTCTTGTGCCTGACGCAATTACTCGGGCAAACCCGCCACGAAGCACTCAAAGTCATCGCCCTGCTGAATCGGCAGCCATCGTCAGCGTTGTCGCCGATGCAGCCTTGTTTGGCAGCGCCTGGATGCAGTCGATAAGCAGCCCGGGCTACCGGGCTGCCCTCTTGTCACGCGCCTTTACGCGCTTTCCAGCTGACCAATCGCCGCCTGCAGGCGGCTGCGGCTACGTTCGCTGACGTCCTTCTGGCTCTGGTGGGTCTCGGTCGGCGCCTGGCGTACGTTGGCATGCGCTACCACTTGCCAGCCGCCGCCATCCAGGCGCAGGTAGCGATAGCTGGCGGTGCCGCTGGCCCACTTGGCATCAAGGATTGCGTGCAGATGGAAAGTCTGCTCCAGGGTACTGAACGGGCCGCTGGGGCTGCCGGTGAGGTTGATAACAATATGGCCCTCACCTTTGAGGCCGAGCTTGAGGTCCGAGTAATCCCCCCAGACATCGGCATGGAAGTTCAGCGGCGGGTAGGTGGCAGCAAAGATGCTGGCCACGCCGGTGATCTTCTTGTGCACGGTGTTGACCAACAGATCGAGGGTCAGCACGGGGGCGCCGAGCAGGCCGGTGCGTACGTTGAGACGAGTGTGGAACAGTCCGATTGCGGGCATGGTACGACTCCTTGTCTGGTCAGGCGCGGCTGGACTTGCCGGCTTTGCCGGAAGCGCTCTTGGTCGAATCGATGGCGGTGTTCAGGGCTGCGCCCGCATCACCGGCCGCCAGGGCCTTGAGGTGGGCGACATCGCCGGTGGCAATGGCCGCCTCCAGGGTCGCGGTGTGCAATAGCGCCTGGATGTCCTGATTACCGAAGGCCTTGATACGGGTGTCTTCGCGGTGCGCTGGCGCCTCGACCACGATCCATTGCCCCTGGTTATTCAGGTAGCGGTAACCGGCCTGGCCTTTCTGCCAGTCCGAGCCCACCGCCAGGTGCAGGCTGAAGATGATCGGCGAATTGGCCGTCGGGCCGCCGTGGTTACCTTGCAGGGTGATGAGGATATTGCTCGGGCTCGGCGGCAGGAACAGCTGGTAGCTGTAGGTGCCCCAGACGTCCAGGTTCAGGTCCAGTGGCGGGTTGGTGGCCTGGGTGAGCTGGGCGCTGCCGCGCAGGGTGCGGTCAGACGGATGCACCAGCAAATCGAGAACCAGACGCTGGGCGCCGGGTGCATCGGTGCCGATGACGTAGGACAGGGGGAAGAGTCCTATTACAGGTGCTTGTAGTGAGTCAGTCATGGTGCCTCCATTGCAAACAATGAGTGGAAACAAGCGCGTGGGCTGTTTCTGGCGGGCGACTTCCTTGGCGCACAGTTGGATGCAGGCGAACGACGTTGCAACCTCCGCGCTGGCGTCACGCGCAGATTGCCTGCGGCGAAGACGCTGCGGTCCGGTACGGCCATGCCCGGTTGGGCACGGTTTACCGAGGTGCAACGGGTATGAAACCCTCCCTGGGCGCATAGCTGCCTGCCTGGCAGCCCAGATCAGTTAAGCAGGGAAATACGGGCTGGCCAGAGGGTGGTGACAAAAGTGCACTATGTCCGACAAATGGTTGGCCAGCCTGGGTAAAGCACCCTGTTATCCCCCATATGGGTCACGCCGCTGTCACGTCCAGCTGCTAGCCTCTTGATGTTTTGCTGCCCCGAAACCTCTCGCACGCCAGGTGACCCCGAAGGTGTACTCAAGCATGACCCGCAAACAGATCATCCTGCGCTCAGACAGCATGCACAGCGACGACTTCGGCGCAGTGTTCAGCAGCCTGTTCGGCAACCTGTACGCCGATATCCCACCGCTGCCCGGTAACATCAACATCGGTGGCGTCTATGGCCGCCATGACGGCGTGAGTTTTCGACGCATGCATTACCGCGGTGACTTCACTTTCTGCTTTCCCGAGTCACAGGATGAAATCACCTTCGTCATTCCCTCCTCCGGGACCCTGATCCTTAACCCCGATCGTCACGCGGCGGGTTTTCGGCACATGGGCCTGGCGATCGACAAGGCCGATGTACGCTCGATGCGCTTGATGGATGATCACGACCAGTGCGGTATCTCGATCCGCCGGGCGCTGTTTACCGAGCGGCTGGCAACGCTGCTGGGCAAGCCGATTCTCGGCAGGTGGTATTTTGAGCCTGTGGTGCCGCTGGCCCACCTGCAGGGCATCAGGGCCCTGGTGGAGCTGGCCACCGGCAGCCAGTTCGACCTGCTGCTGCACGCCGGGGCGCTGATGCCGGCGCGCCTGCAGGAAATGCTCGTCGATGCGCTGCTCGAAATCTGGCCGCACAACTTCAGCCAGGCCCTGCAGCGCCCGGCGCCGATGATCGCGCCGCGACATGTGAAGCTGGCCATCGAGTACCTTCAGGCCCATCCGCACAGCCAGGTGAGCGGCACCGAGCTTGCGCGAGTGTGCAACGTCAGCCTGCGTGCCTTGCAGGACGGTTTTCGGCGTTTCATGGGTTTGTCGATCGTCGCCTACCAGCGCCAACTGCGCCTGGAACACGCACACCATGCACTGCGCCAACGCGGCGCGGCGTCGGTCACCGAGGTGGCGCTGGCGTCTGGCTTCAGCAATGTCGGCAGGTTCTGTCAGTACTTTCACAGTGCCTTCGGCGTCAGCCCTGCCGACGTGCGCAACGGCGCGGGCCAGCGGCGCAGGGCTGGCCCGGCTGGCAGTCAGAACAAGTAGCTGGCCTTGAGGCTGCCACTGGCGCCGTGGCTGTCACCGCCGCTGCTGGCGCCGGCTTCGGCAGCGAAGCTCAGCGCCCCCAGGCTGACCATCAGGTTGACCCCGGCAGTGAACTGGTCGCGGTTGTCGAAGGCGGCGCGCTGTTCGATGTCAAGGCCCAGCAGGTGGCCCTGGCTGTCGACCTGGTGATCGCCCAGCACATGCTCGTAGCCCAGCTGCACGCCCGGCACCAGTTGCCAGCCCGCCAGGTCAATGGCGCCGAGTGCAACATCGAGGTTGGCGAATGCGCTGCGCCGGGTTTGCTGGATGCCATCGACCTCAAGGGCCAGTTCGCTGCCTTTTTCGTTAAAGCCCGAGAGGTCCAGGTGACTGATGCGCAGGCCCAGGCTTGGCTCCAGCGTGATGGCACTGGATGGCATGCGATAGCCCAGGGCCAGGCTGGCGCCGCTGAGGGTGCCATGGCTGTCGCCCTTGGCCGCGCCCAGCCCACCGCCAAGCTCGCGCTTACTGGTGTAATCGAGCCAGCCGGCACTGAGGCCGGCATCGACGAACAGGCCACGCTCAAGCCCCGCCGGAGCGTAGCGCGCACCGGCCTTGAACAAGGTCAGGTCGGTGTCCGCCTCACCGCCCGCGCCGCCGACATTGCCACGGCTGTAGCCAAAACCGGCGTGGCCGCTGAACTGCTCGGAAAAGCGCTGGGTCAGGCCGATCATCAGGCCCTGGCTGTGCTCGTTGCTGCTGGCGGCATGGCTTGAACCGTCGGTGCCCAGGTAGCTGGCCAGGGCAGTACTCCACAACCGGTACTGGCCAGCCTTAAGCTCAATGCCGCGGCTGTAAGGCGCGGCGGCGCGGTCGATCAGCGCGCCCTGGCGCAACAGGTAGCTGGCGGCATCGGCATGCACCTGGCCGCCGACGGTCGACTCGACGCCAGCCAGGTCACCGGCATCGATGGCCGACTGCAAGTAATAGTTGTAGGCACTGTAGGTGCCCGACAGGCTGCTGTCCTGCAACTGCTGCAACAGCTGCGCGCCGGCCGCGGCGTTGCCGAGCAAGCCCAGCTGTCCGGGCAGGCTGTTGTAGGACACCATCTTGGCCCGCAGTACGTAGAGGGTCTCCTGAGACAAGCCCAGGCCCTCCTTGAGGTAGTTGTCCATGCTGCCGTACTGCGCGGTGACCTGGTCGAGGCCGGCTTGCAGGTAGCTGGCATCCACTGCCAGCAGCGGCGCATAGATCGCCGCCATGCCCGGCGGCATGTGCGCCAGGGTCGCCGCCACGCGCGCGGCGGTGTAATCGTTGGTGGCCAGGTAATTGTCCATGATCGTCGCGCTGTCGACCCCGGCAATGCTCAGCAATACTGCGGCGGTCCAACCGGTGCGGTCCTTGCCGGCGGTGCAGTGGAACAGCGCCGCACCATCGCCCGCCGCCAGCTCATTGAACAGCGTGGTGAACTGCCCACGCATACCGGCATCGTTGACGAAGGCGCGGTTGGTCTCCTGCATCATGGCAATGGCATCGGCAGCACTGGTGAAGCTGACGCGGGTGATGTCGGCGCCGGAGGTGTTGTTGCCGATGATGTCGATGTTGCGATAGCGCGCGCCCTCGATCAGGGTGTCGGGGGTGGCGGCGATCTCATCCGGCGTGCGCAGGTCGTAGATTGCCTTGATGCCCAGGCCGTTGAGCGTGGCCAGGTCTGCGGCCGACGGCGTCAGGGCATTGGAGCGGTAGAACACGCCGCTGCGCATCGTGCCGTCGTGGGCAGTGGAATAGGCATGGGTGGTGCCGGCGATATCGCGAAAGTTGTCGATACGCGCCAGGCGCGGGGTATCCAGCGGCACACTTTCTGCGGCTTGGGCGGCGATGGACAGGCTCAAAACGGACAGCGAACACAACAGTCGTTGATACACGATGCAGCCTCATGGAAGTCACGTTGGGCTGGCTACTATTACGGGCTGACCTGCGACTTAATATTGCAAAAAGCCCGGATTGGCGAATCGCTGCGCGATCTGTCCGGGGCATGCGTTTTTTGTCCGTGTTGCGTCGTACTTGCGGCGTTTTATCGCTGCAAACTGCCTGTTCTGGCACAATCGCCGACCTGTCAGCGCACACTTACGAATGGAAGAAAAGTGAACTACCTATGAAGCGGTATTACATTGTTACCCACGGACAGGCGCAACATCACATCGATAACCGTGTCGGCGGCTGGTTTGATTCCAGGCTAACCCCTAAAGGCATTGAACAGGCCCAGGCTCTGGCCAGTTTTTTTTCCACTCAGGGGTTTGCAAAAAGCCCGGCAATTTACTCTTCTGACCTGCTGCGTTGTAAAGAGACCGCAACAATAGTTGCCGATGCCCTGGGGCTTGAGCCGAACCTCGACGCACGGTTGCGCGAGATGTCGTTCGGCAGTCATGAGGGCATGGACCAGGCGCTGCATGACAGCATCATGAAACCTTGCGCCGAGAAACCCGGCGAGCGCATGGACCATGCCATCTGCGACGGGGCTGAAACCCGTCGGCAATTCGCACGTCGAATTTACGACTTTGTCGCAACGCTCGATGCTGAGGTTGAATGCGCAATTATCGTAACCCACGGCTTTGCCGCCAGTTTCCTGATTAGCGCGTTACAACGCGTGCCGGTCGAGAGCATGGCGTTTATCTCGTTCAACATGTCTGCAGGCGGTGTGTCGGAATTGATAGAGGATGATCTGTTCAAGAACGTCACCCTGACAAAGTTGAATATGCAGGTTTAGTTGTTGGCCAGACATTTTCGTTGGCTTTAGGTGAATCCGATTTTACCGTGGGACGTTTCCGATTCCGTCCAGCGGTGCATCAAGGCGTGAATGCCAGTGCTAGGTTCCGGGCCTCTTTGCCCAAGGAACCTGCGCATGACAAGGACGCCCTCTTCCGTTTTATCCCCTGCTCCGGCGATAACCGCCACCAGTTCCACCTTGCAGCCAGGCTTCTACATCGTGCCGCGCAGCATGTCAGGCACCCAGGTGCTGGCCCTGCTGACGGCGCAACAAGGGCCTCAGCTGATCGCTCGATTGCAGCGGCTTAACCCGACCTTTGCCACAGGCTTTAAAGCCGGGGAAATCTTCGTCATCGGTGACCCGGACATCACCAGCGCCTGCACCCGCGAAGAGGCCGAACTGATGACAGCCGCCGCGCAAGTGCGCGAAAGCCTGGCTGCGCTGAGTGCTGAGGAAGCCAATTTCATGATGCGTCATCAGGCCGAGATTGCCGGGCTGTCCGCCGGGGCGAGCCAGGCCATGGGCGTGGGCAAGGACATGCTGGAAAAAGGCTTGCGCCAGGTCGAAGCAACCTTGCGCAGCCTCGAGCAACTGCACCAGCGCGAGTTCAGCCGCACAGGCAGGTTGAACAGCACGGATTTTTTCAATGCCCGCCGGCGGCTGTACTTGCAGCTTGATACGCAGCTCAAGAGTGCCTTTTTGAACAAGCAACTGAACCTTGGCAGCTACGACAGTTTGCGCAAGGACCTGGGCATCTCAACCCGCAGCCTGGTGCACCACTGGAGCCGTGCCGGCGGGGGCTATGCGACGCATCTGGAGCAGGTGGCGAAGACAGCCAAGTACCTCAAGTATGGTGGGTATGTCGGGATTGGTCTGGGTGGGACGGCGTCATGGCTGACGGTGCGCGATGCTTGTCGGGTTGGGGAGACGGATGAGTGCAAAAGAATCCGCTTTACCGCGTCGGGTAGTTTTGCCGGTGGGCTTATTGGTGGAACCTTCGGCGCCAAAGCTGGAATCGCTACTGCCGCCGCCGTATGCGGTGCGTTTGCCGTAGCAAGCGCCGGATTGGGTGTACCCGTTTGTGGGATAGTTCTGGTCGGGGGTGGGTCGCTAATTGGGGGGTTGGGCTTAAGTAAAGGTGGTGAGCTAATGGGCGATTTGATTTACGACTGGACACAACCATGACAGAAGATCCGCGAACCTGGATGCCCGGCGTGCAACTGGTGTTTTTATCAACGCCTTTTCTGTTGATGCTATCTGCAATGGCGATGAATGCCTACGTCGCCTTGAGCCGTGATTTCGACCTTTTGATTGAGGCAATACAAGGCAACCCCTGGTTCGAGCGCCAGAAGAACCTATGGGGCACTGCAAGCTTCAAGTCGCGTTGTTACTTGGTATGGTCGGCCTGCGGCGTGGTGATCTGGCCAAAGCTGCATGTTCGCAGGGGCCATCTCGATGCAGACACGATGGATAATTTGCCGCCAGGGCTCAGGCGCCGGATGATCATTGCAATCTGGCTGGGGTTTACCGGCTTTGCATTTATGCTCTTGGCCATCGGTGCCTACGAACTCGGCAAAAATTAACTACCGATCACTGGTAACCTGCAGCCCCTTTCCGGCCAACCCGCAAGGCAGATTATGGACAATCCAGACTACTACCCCTTCCACCTCTTCGCCGCCACCTTCGAAAGCGAAACGCACGCCCGCCAGTTCGCTTTCGAGCAATGGCAACCCGAGCCGCCCGCCAGCGCGAGTGCTGCCGAATTCGCCGCCTGGGAAGATCGCAATCCGTCCTGGCAGCTTGCCCAGGAGCTTGAGTTGTTCATGGATTCGGACTTCGTCGAGCTGGATGCGTCGCTGGATTATGTGCAGAGCCTGATGGCCGACGAGGCGCAGAAAGCGCAATTGTGCTCCCGGTCTCTGGACGCTTTCAGCCACTTCATCATCGTCGGCGACAACGCCATTTACGGCGACCGCCGCTCAGCAGATCACTCCCGTTCGCGCCAGCCACAAAGCACCGCCACGCTCACCTACCTGGGGCATTTCAATTGAGCCGCGTGCAGGTGGTAAGGATTGATCTGGGCCAGGTGACCAGCGCCAGGCAATTGCATCACCTGTTAAGGGACTCCCTCGGTTTTCCCGAATGGTATGGCTGTAACTGGGATGCCTTCTGGGATGCGATCAGCGGGCTTGTGCAGATGCCTCAACAGTTGCAGCTCAGTGGCTGGGAGGCTTTTGCCAGGCACTTGCCCAGAGACGCCGAACTGATGCAGAAGTGCCTGGCCACGCTGCAGGCCGAGTATCCGCAGATGGCCTCTGAAATACTGTTCGAGTGAGCGCCACCCACACTCGCTGATGCTGGCGAGTGGATATCCAGACAAACCTGATTATGCTTCAAGAAACCTTGCAGCAATGCGAGGCCGTCAGTCTGTGTTCATGATTTGCGCAATCCGATGACATCACCCTAAGGCCTGGGTGCGGCAAGGACAGTGGGAACTCCGGCCTACAAGCACAAGACGGAGAAGACTCATGGCGGCAATCGACAATACAACCACGGGCAGCGCGCCCAAACGCGGGATCACCAAGGAAGAGCGCAAGGTGATTTTCGCCTCCTCCCTGGGCACGGTGTTCGAGTGGTATGACTTCTACCTCTACGGCTCGCTCGCCGCGATCATCGCCAAGCACTTCTTTGCCGGGGTCAACGAGACCACGTCGTTCATCTTCGCCCTCCTCGCCTTCGCCGCAGGCTTTGCCGTACGGCCGTTCGGCGCGATTGTGTTCGGCCGGCTGGGGGACATGATCGGGCGCAAGTACACCTTTTTGATCACCATCGTGATCATGGGTATCTCCACCGCCGTGGTTGGTTTGCTACCCGACTACGCCACCATCGGCGTGGCCGCGCCGGTCATCCTGATCACCCTGCGCCTGCTCCAGGGCCTGGCCCTGGGCGGTGAGTACGGCGGTGCCGCGACCTACGTCGCCGAGCATGCGCCCAAGGGCAAGCGCGGTTACTTCACCTCGTGGATTCAGACCACCGCCACCCTGGGGCTGTTTCTGTCGCTGCTGGTGATTCTCGCCTGCCGTACCCTTCTGGGCACCGAGGCGTTCGAGGCCTGGGGCTGGCGGATCCCGTTTTTGCTGTCGATCCTGCTGCTGATCGTCTCGGTGTACATCCGCCTGCAACTGAGCGAGTCGCCGGTGTTCCAGAAGATGAAGGCCGAGGGCAAGGCCTCGAAGGCGCCGCTGACCGAGTCGTTCGCCCGCTGGGACAACCTCAAGATCGTCATCATGGCCCTGCTCGGCGGCACCGCCGGCCAGGCGGTGGTGTGGTACACCGGGCAGTTCTACGCGCTGTTCTTCCTGTTGCAGATGCTCAAGATCGACCCGCAGACCGCCAACCTGCTGATTGCCGGTTCACTGCTGATCGGTACGCCGTTCTTCATCCTGTTCGGCAGCCTTTCGGACCGCATCGGCCGCAAGGGCATCATCATGGCCGGCTGCATCATCGCCGCGCTGACCTACTTCCCGATCTTCAAGGCGCTGACCGAATACGGTAACCCCGACGTGTTCATCGCCCAGGAGAAGAACCCGGTGACGGTGGTGGCCGACCCCAACCAGTGCTCGTTCCAGTTCGACCCGGTGGGCAAGGCCAAATTCACCAGCTCCTGCGACTTGGCCAAGAGCGTGCTGGCGAAAAAAGCCATCCCCTACGCCAACGTCAAGGCAGAGCCGGGCAGCGTCG
Source organism: Pseudomonas sp. B21-009 (assembly GCF_024749345.1). NCBI lineage: Bacteria > Pseudomonadati > Pseudomonadota > Gammaproteobacteria > Pseudomonadales > Pseudomonadaceae > Pseudomonas > Pseudomonas sp. B21-009. The sequence continues at coordinate 3,583,586 of NZ_CP087199.1, forward strand.
CGCAGATCCATATCGGCGACAAGGTGCTGCAAAGCTTTGAAGGCACCGGCATGCCGGCCGCCGATTTCAAGGCGCAGAACGACGCCTTCATCGCCACCCTGGGCACGGCCCTGAAAGATGCCGGCTACCCGGAAAAAGCCGACCCGGCCAAGACCAACTACCCGATGGTGTTGCTGCTGCTGACCATCCTGGTGATCTACGTGACCATGGTCTACGGGCCGATCGCCGCCTGGCTGGTGGAGCTGTTCCCCACGCGCATCCGCTACACCTCGATGTCTCTGCCCTACCACATCGGCAACGGCTGGTTCGGCGGCTTCCTGCCAACCGTGGCCTTTGCCATGGTCGCCGCCACCGGCGACATCTACTACGGGCTTTGGTACCCGATCGTCATCGCGGTGATGACGGCGATACTCGGCACCTTCTTCCTGCCGGAAACCAAGGACCGCGACATCACTGATACTTAAGTCTGATACCCGCCCTCTCCCCCAGCGGGAGAGGGCATTTGCCCTGATTTCAGCGCCAATGCAGCCCTTGCCGAATTATGTACCAACTTGTTAATTAGCTTGCTAAGGGTATAACATTCGGCCACTCCCCCCTTCGAGTTCTTTTCGATATGACGCACTCACCGCGCGCCAACGGCGCCTCAACATTCATCCTGGTTGGCCTGGGCGTGATCATCGCCCTGCTCGGCCTTGCGCTCGCCGCCGGTGGCGTGAAGCTGGTCAGCCTCGGTGGTTCCTGGTACTTCCTGCTCGGCGGCCTGCTGATGGCGCTTTCCGGGCTGCTGATCGCCCGCCGCAAGCTGGCCGGCGCCTGGTTGTTCGCCGCCTTTTTGGTGGCTACCGCGATCTGGGCTGTGGCCGATGTCGGCCTGGTGTTCTGGCCGCTGTTCTCGCGCCTGTTCATGTTCGCCGCGATGGGCCTGGCGGTGACGCTGGTGTACCCGCTGCTCAAGCGTGCCGCCGGCGCCACGCCAGGCCGTGGTGCCTATGGCCTGGCCGCAGTGCTGGCAATCGCCCTGGCGGTGGCGGCCGGCAATATGTTCGTCGCCCACCCAAGCGTTGCCCCCACCGGTGACGGCCCGGGCCTGACTGCGGTCGACCCGGCCAACGCGCAAAAAGACTGGGCCCATTACGGCAACAGCGAAGGCGGCAGCCGCTTCGCTGCCCTGGACCAGATCAACCGCAGCAACGTCGACAAACTGAAAGTGGCCTGGACCTACCACACCGGTGACGTCGCCATCAGCGATGGCAACGGTGCCGAAGACCAGCTGACGCCGCTGCAGGTTGGCAACAAGGTGTTCATCTGCACCCCGCACAACAACCTGATCGCCCTCGATGCCGACACCGGCAAAGAGCTGTGGAAGAATCCGATCAACGCCAAGTCGGCCGTCTGGCAGCGTTGCCGCGGCATGGCCTATTTCGATGCCAGCGCGCCGATCGCCCAACCGACCCAGCCCAACAGCTCGCCGATCATCGCCGCCAGCGTGCCGGCCGGTGCCAACTGCCAGCGCCGCCTGCTGACCAACACCATTGACGCCCGCCTGATCGCGGTCGACGCCGACACCGGTGAGTTCTGCCAGGGCTTTGGCAACAATGGCCAGGTCGACCTCAAGGCCGGCCTGGGCAATGTCCCGGACGCGTTCTACCAATTGTCCTCGGCGCCGCTGATGGCCGGCACCACGGTGGTGGTCGGCGGCCGGGTTGCCGACAACGTCCAGACCGACATGCCAGGCGGCGTGATCCGCGGCTTTGACGTGATCAGCGGGCAGATGCGCTGGGCCTTCGACCCGGGCAACCCGCAAGATCGCAATGCGCCGACTGGCGACAACACCTACGTGCGCAGCACCCCCAACAGCTGGGCACCGATGTCCTATGACCCGGCGATGAACACCCTGTTCCTGCCGATGGGCAGCTCGTCCACCGACATCTATGGCGTCGAACGTACCGAGCTGAACCACAAGTACGGCGCTTCGGTGCTGGCCCTGGACGCGACCAGCGGCGAAGAGAAGTGGGTGTACCAGACCGTGCACAACGACCTCTGGGACTTTGACCTGCCGATGCAGCCAAGCCTGATCGACTTCACCAAGGCCGACGGTCAGTCGGTGCCGGCGCTGGTCATCGGCACCAAGGCCGGGCAGATCTACGTGCTCGACCGCGCCAGCGGCAAGCCGCTGACCGAAGTAGTCGAGACCCCGGTCAAACCGGGCAACATCCCCGGCGAGCCGTACTCGCCGACCCAGCCTAAATCGGTGGGCATGCCGCAGATCGGCGCCCAGCAACTGACCGAGTCGGACATGTGGGGCGCCACCCCGTATGACCAACTGCTGTGCCGCATCGACTTCAAGAAGATGCGCTACGACGGCCTGTACACCGCGCCGGGCACCGACCTGTCGCTGAGCTTCCCGGGCTCGCTGGGCGGCATGAACTGGGGCAGTATCTCCACCGACCCGGTGCATGGTTTTATCTTCGTCAACGACATGCGCCTGGGCCTGTGGATTCAGATGATCCCGTCGCAGAACAAAGGCCAGGCCGCCTCCGGGGGTGAAGCGCTGAACACCGGCATGGGCGCGGTACCGCTCAAGGGCACGCCGTATGCGGTGAACAAGAACCGCTTCCTGTCGGTGGCCGGCATTCCGTGCCAGGCGCCGCCCTTCGGCACCCTCACTGCCATCGACATGAAGACCCGCAAGGTTGCCTGGCAAGTGCCGGTCGGCACCGTCGAAGACACCGGCCCACTGGGCATCCGCATGCACCTGCCGATCAAGGTTGGCCTGCCGACCCTCGGCGGCACCCTGTCGACCCAGGGCGGCCTGGTGTTTATCGCCGGCACCCAGGACTTCTACCTGCGCGCGTTCAACAGCGCCAACGGTGAAGAAGTGTGGAAAGCCCGCCTGCCGGTCGGCAGCCAGGGCGGCCCGATGACCTATGTGTCGCCGAAAACCGGCAAGCAGTACGTGGTCATCACCGCCGGTGGTGCGCGTCAGTCGACGGACCGTGGCGACTATGTAATGGCCTACGCGCTGCCGTAAATCGCATCGCCCCCATCGCGGGTCAAGCCCGCTCCCACAGAAGCTGTGGGAGCGGGCTTGACCCGCGATGGGACTTTTACCGAACTCCCAGGAATACCCCGCAATGCCCCGCGCTTCTCGCATCACCCCTGCCCTGCTCCTGGCCCTGGCCAGCACCACGGCCCTGGCCGACGACCTGATGACCCGCAACACCCTGACCGGCGACTGGGGCGGCCTGCGCCATCAGCTCGACGAACAGGGCATCAAGTTCACTGGCGACTACAGCGGCGAAACTGCCTATAACGCCGATGGCGGCCTGCACCGCTCGGCGCGTTACTCGCAGAACCTCAAGCTGGGCGTGCAGTTCGACCTGGGCAAGCTGTACGGCCTGGACAACGGCGGCAAAGTCCAGCTGACGATCAACGACCGCCGCGGCAACAGCGCCTCCGAAGACCTGGTGGGCAACCGCCTGCCGATCCAGGAAAACTACGGCGGCCTCTACACCCGCCTGACTGAACTGAGCTACGAGCGCAGCCTGTTCACCCCGGCGCTGAACCTCAAGCTCGGCTACATGGCCATGGGCAACGACCTCGGAGGCCTCGACAGCGGCATCCTCTGCAACTTCATGAACGCCGGTTTCTGCGGCCATCCGCTGAACATGTCCGGCGGCAGCGGCTGGACCAACTACCCCAACGCGCACCTGGGCGTGCGGGTCAAATACGACCTGTCGCCGGCCTGGCAACTGCGCGTGGCGGCGTTCAACGTCGACCCCGAAAGCAACGGCAACTCCAGCCGCGCCTGGCACCTGGGCCCCAAGCACACCACCGGCACCGTGGTTCCGGTGGAGCTGGTGTACAAGCTGGCCGGCGAACTGCCGGGTGAGTACAAGCTCGGTTACTACTACGACAGCTCCGATGTGAAACGCATTGGCAGCGACAAAGAGGTGTCCGGCCGCAGCGGCCATTACCTGCTGGTGGACCAGGCCGTCTGGGCCTCGCAGAGCTCCGAGGGCCGCAGCCTGCATGCCTTCGGCCAGTACTCGGCCGCCAGCGCCGCCGCCTCGCCATTCAGCAAGTGGTATGGCGCAGGCGTGGTGCTGTACAAGCCGTTCGAAGGCCGCCCGCGTGACACGCTTGCCTTCGGCTATGGCCGCGCCGTGCCCAACCCGCGCAGCCGTGATGTGCAGCAAGACGCCGCCGTGGCCGCAGGGGTTGCCTACCCCAACCTGGACAGCGCCGAGCAGTTGGTTGAGCTGAGCTACGGCTACCAGGCCACCCCGTGGCTGACCCTGCGCCCGGATGTGCAATACATCATCGAGCCGGGGGCGTTTTCCGCTGACAACATCGACAACGCGCTGGTGTTCGGCCTGCAGGTCAAAGCCACGTTCTGAGCCTTGCTGACACCGGTGAGCGCCGGTTGGTCTATACGCGCCCGGGCAATCCGGGCGATGATCGCGCTCCCGGTTTTCAAGGATTGAAGATGAATACGCTGCTTTCCATCTACGCGCTGTGCGTGGTCGTGCTGTTTGTGAAGATGCTGGCGATCTCCTGCTACCAGGGTTTCTATCGCATCAGCCGCCTGACCTTCAAGAACCCCGAAGACGCCGGCCTGGTCGGCCGCCCGCCGAGCGCCGAGGAACTGCCGCAGGTCGCCCGTGCGACTCAGGCCTGGGCCAACGATCTGGAGAACATACCGCTGTTTTTCGTGCTCGGCGCGCTGTGCCTGGTGTTCAACCCGCCGCTCATGCTCACGGCCGGGCTGATGCTGTTGTTCACCGTCGCCCGCCTGCTGCACACAGTGTGCTTTCTGGCCCGCTGGCAACCGTGGCGCACGATCGCCTACGCCGTGGCAATCGTCTGCCTGTTGGCGATGGCGGCGCTGGTCAGCATGGGCGCCCTGCGGCATTTCTGATCGGGCTTGCCAGGAAGTTCTTAAGTATTGGGAACTTGCAACGAGAAAATGGCAGGGGCGGCTGGATTCGAACCAACGCATGGCAGGATCAAAACCTGCTGCCTTACCGCTTGGCGACGCCCCTGTAGCTGTAGCGATGAGTGCCTGGCACTCGCTTGCGATGATGCAGCGTGGTGCAACCTGAGAAGTTGCGGGCCTGCGCTGCCAGCCGGTGAAGGCCGTTGCAAGAATGGCCGGCAATTTAACAAACTTGATTGCATCTGGGAAGCCCCCAGGCAAACAAATTGTTGTTAAAACAGCCACTTACTCTGAATCGAGGCGCCAGACCGGCGCCTCGACCGTTCACCGGCTACGCCCGACAAGGCGCAACCGGTGTTTTACCGCCGCAAGAAACTCAGTTCCACGGACGGTCGCCGTTCTCGTCTTTGACCCGAGTCGGCAGGCCCATCACATCCAGCGCCTTGAGGAACGGCTCGGCTGGCAGCTCCTCGACGTTGACCATGCGCTGCACGTCCCACTCGCCACGGGCAACCAGCAGCGCTGCTGCTACGGGTGGTACGCCTGCGGTGTAGGAAATACCCTGGCTGTCGGTTTCGGCGTAGGCCTCTTCGTGGTCCGCTACGTTGTAGATGAACACTTCGCGCGGCTGGCCGTCCTTGGTGCCCTTGACCAGGTCGCCGATACAGGTCTTGCCGGTGTAACCCGGAGCCAGCGAGGCAGGATCCGGCAGCACGGCCTTGACCACTTTGAGCGGTACCACTTCAAGGCCTTCGGCGGTCTTGACCGGTTGCTCGCTGAGCAGGCCAAGGTTTTTCAGCACGGTGAAGACGTTGATGTAGTGCTCGCCGAAGCTCATCCAGAAACGCACGTTCGGCACGTCGAGGTTCTTCGACAGCGAGTGCACTTCGTCGTGGCCGGTCAGGTACAGGTTCTGCGAGCCGACTACCGGCAGGTCGTCGGTACGCTTGACTTCGAACATGGTGTTGCTGGTCCACTGGCTGTTCTGCCAGCTCCACACCTGCCCGGTGAACTCGCGGAAGTTGATTTCCGGGTCGAAGTTGGTGGCAAAGTACTTGCCATGGGATCCGGCATTGACGTCGAGGATGTCGATCGAATCAATGCTGTCGAAATACTGTTGCTTGGCCAGGGCGGCATAGGCGTTGACCACGCCCGGATCGAAGCCCACGCCAAGAATGGCGGTAACGTTCTTTTGTTGGCACTCTTCGAGGTGTTTCCACTCGTAGTTGCCATACCAGGGCGGCGTCTCGCAGATCTTGCCCGGTTCTTCGTGAATGGCGGTGTCCAGGTAGGCCACGCCAGTATCGATGCAGGCACGCAGCACCGACATGTTGAGGAAAGCAGAACCGACGTTGATGACGATTTGCGATTCGGTTTCGCGGATCAGCGCTTTGGTCGCTTCGACGTCCAGCGCATTCAGCGCGAAGGCCTTGATTTCTGCGGGCTGCTTGAGGCTACCCTTGGCCTTGACGCTGTCGATGATGGCCTGGCATTTGGAGATGTTGCGCGACGCGATAGCAATACGACCGAGTTCGTCGTTGTGCTGCGCGCACTTGTGGGCCACCACCTTGGCGACACCTCCTGCACCAATGATAAGAACGTTCTTCTTCAATTTCTCTTGCTCTCCTTTACTGCCAGCTTACGACAGGCTGGACAAGTAGTCTTCGAAACCAAACTCACGAACCAGCTCGACACTACCGTCGAGTTGTTTCACTACGATGGACGGCATTTTCAGGCCGTTGAACCAGTTTTTCTTGACCATGGTGTAACCCGCTGCGTCAACAAACGACAGCCGATCGCCGATGGCCAGCGGACGATCGAATTGGTATTCGCCGAAAATGTCACCGGCGAGGCAGGATTTGCCGCATACCATGTAGGTGTGTTCGCCCTCGCTTGGCGCCAGCTTGGCGTTCAGACGGTAGATCAGCAGGTCGAGCATGTGCGCTTCGATCGAGCTGTCGACCACCGCCAAGTGCTTGCCGTTGTAGAGGGTGTCGAGCACGGTAACTTCCAGCGAGGCGCTCTGGGTGATCGCCGCTTCGCCCGGCTCCAGGTAAACCTGCACGCCGTACTTCTCGGAGAAGGCTTTCAGGCGCGCGCAGAAGGCGTCGATTGCATAGCCTTCGCCGGTGAAGTGGATACCGCCGCCAAGGCTGACCCACTCGACCTTGTGCAGCAGGTGACCGAAGCGCTCTTCGATGGTGCACAGCATCTGGTCGAACAGGCCGAAGTCGCCGTTCTCACAGTTGTTGTGGAACATGAAACCGGAGATCTTCTCGATGACGGCCTCGACCTTCACCGGGTCCCACTCGCCCAGGCGGCTGAACGGGCGCGCCGGGTCGGCCAACAGGTAGTCGGAGCTGCTCACCTGCGGGTTGACGCGCAGGCCGCGGACCTTGCCTTCAGACTGTTCGGCAAAACGCTCGAGCTGGCCGATGGAGTTGAAGATGATCTTGTCGCAGTTGTCGAGCATCTCTTCGATTTCATCGTCGGCCCAGGCCACGCTGTAGGCGTGGGCTTCGCCGGCGAACTTCTGGCGGCCGAGCTTGAGCTCGTACAGCGACGACGAGGTAGTGCCGTCCATGTACTGCTCCATCAGGTCGAACACCGACCAGGTGGCGAAGCACTTGAGTGCCAGCAGGGCCTTGGCCCCGGACTGCTCGCGCACGTAGGCGATCTTTTCCATGTTGCGCAGCAGCTTGGTTTTGTCGATGAGGTAGTACGGCGTTTTGATCATTTCGAGGCCCCCGGCCAGGCCGGCCAAAAAAAGGACACGCATTGTGCCTTCCCTTGTCTCAAGTCGAAAGAGCAAAAGCGCTTTTCCCTGGATCGGCGGTCAATTTCGGTGCATTCACCCGTGACCGAGCCATTGCTCGAGGAGCAAAACCGCAGCAATCACCACCATCGCCAGCCCCGACACCCGGCTGACCACCTGCGCCGCCGCTGGCCGCGCCTGCAATACCGCCTGGGAGCCAAAGCCCACCAGCAGGTAGACCACCGCGCAACTGCCGGCATGCACCAGGCCCAGGGTGACGATCTGCACCGGCACGGGCCAGGCGGCCATGGCATCGGTGAACTGCGGTAGCAAAGCCAGAAACAGCAGGAACACCTTGGGGTTCAGACCACTGACGCAGACGCCCTTGAACGCCCAGCGTGCCCACGACGCCGACTGCTGCGCCAGCCCGGCCTGCGGCGCTGAAGGATGAACAAGCATGTTGATGCCCAACCACAGCAAGTAACCGCAACCGGCCACAGTCAGCAGGGTCAGGGCCATGGGGTTGCTGGCCACCAGCCCCCCTACCCCGGCGGCGACAATCAGGGTTGCCAGCAGATGGCCGAGCAGCAACCCGGCCACTGCCGGCACCACCACCCGCCCGCGCAACCCGGCGGAAATCGCGTAGGCCCAGTCCGCCCCCGGGGTAATCACCAACAATAACGACACCGCCCAGAACGCGGCCAGCATGTTCAAGGTCATGGCCACAGCTCCGGGTGCTGAATCTGGAATTTTCTTGCCTGCATGCTTGCCTCCGCTCGCTGATCTGACGTTGAGCGGGAGATTAGAGAAAAGCTGATAGGATTATCTTTCTAATATTCCAGAACTAACGGCCAGATCAGAAAGGTTCTTCCCCATGGACAGGATTGACCGCAAGATCCTTGCGCAGCTGCAAAACGACGGGCGCCTGTCGCTGACCGAACTGGCCGACCGGGTGGGCCTGAGCCTGTCGCCCTGTCACCGCCGGGTGCGCGCGCTGGAGCAATCCGGCGTGATTCAGGGCTACCGCGCGCAGTTGGCGCCGGGCGCCCTGGGGCTGAATTTTTCGGCCATGGTCTTCGTGACCTTGCGCGAAGGTGATCGCCAGGCGGTGAGTACCTTCGAAGCGGCGCTGCAGGAGATTGCCCAGATCGTCGAAGCGCAGCGGCTGTTTGGTGATCCGGACTACCTGCTGCAGGTGGTCACCCGCGACCTGCCAGCCTTCCAGCAGTTGTACGACGAGCGACTGTCGGCCCTGCCCAATGTGCAGCGCCTGACCTCGACCCTGGTGATGAAACGGGTGATCGAGAACCGCTCGTTGCCGATGTAAGCTGCGCGCACAATTGTTCTAAACCCCGCCGCATAAACGGGTTATGGTCGTGCATGCCTCACTGCCCGGAGCCCGCCGTGCCCAGCCACAACTGGATCGATCTCGCCCAGGACGCCGACACCGGCATCGAGTCGGTGCGCGCGCATTTCAAAGGCCACGCCTATGACCCGCACTGGCATGACAGTTACCTGATCGGGGTCACCGAGCAAGGCGTGCAGCAGTTTCATTGCCGTCAGTTGCAGCACCTCAGCACCCCGGGCAAGGTGTTCATGCTCGAACCTGGGGAACTGCACGACGGCCATGCGCCAACCGCAGACGGCTTCACCTACTCGATGCTCTACCTTGATCCGCAGTGGCTGGAGCGCGAGCTGCAAGCATTGTTCGAGCAGGCACCAGCGGCTAGTCAGCCCAGCTTTGCCGATACCTTGAGCGCCGACCCGCAGCTGTGCGGGGCCATTGCCCGGGCTTTCCAGGCGCTGCATGGGGGGGAGCTGAAAATGCTCCGGCAGACGGCAATGGACGAGCTGCTCGGCTGCATGACCCGCCACACCCTGTGGCGCAAACGCATCGACCCCGACCCACGCCTTCCGCAGGTGGCGCGCATCGCCCGCGAGTATTTGCACGCCCATTACACCGAGGACATTGGCCTGGTGGAGCTGGCCGAGGCCTGCCAGGTCGATCGCTTTCGCCTCAACCGTGCCTTCAAGAGTGCCTTTGGCCTGGCGCCCCATGCCTACCTGATCCAACTGCGCCTGGCCAAGGCGCGCCGCTGGCTGGCCCGTGGCGACAGCCCGGCAGTGGTCGCCGCCGCACTCGGCTTTGCCGACCAGAGCCACCTGGGCCGCTGGTTTCGCCGCGCCTACCGGCTCACACCTGCCGATTACCGCCGCCGCTGCGCAAAGCTTCCAGACTGAAAGCCCACCAGCCGGGAACATGGGGCTCCCCTGCACTGGAGTCCGATCATGTTGCCCAACCTGCTGCCTTTCGCCCTGTTCGCTTTTGTCGCCAGTATCACGCCTGGGCCGACCAATATCCTGATCCTCGGCCATGGCGCGCGCTTCGGTTTGCGCGCGACCCTGCCGCTGATACTCGGCGCCTGCCTGGCCGCCGCGCTAGTGGTGCTGCTGGTCGGCCTGGGGCTGGGTGAAGTGCTGCTGGCCTACCCGCGAGTGCAGCAACTGATGACTTGGCTCGGCGTGGCCTGGTTGAGCTGGCTGGGCTGGCAATTGCTCAATGCTGGCGCAGCACCGCTGGCCAGCCCCGACAGCCCCCGAGACCTGCGGGCCCGGGACGCGGCGCTGTTGCAGTTGATCAACCCCAAGGTGTGGTTGATGGCGGTCGCGGTGCTCGGGGTTTTCAGCAGCGCCAGCGCGAACCCGTTGCAGGACAGGCTGCAACTGGCGCTCTTGTTTCTGCTCATCGCCCTGCCGTGCATGACCAGTTGGGCGCTGATGGGCGTCGGTAGCGCACGCTTGCTGCGCTCGCCGCAAAAGGCCCGGCGCTTCAATCAGCTGTTGGCGCTGCTGCTGATTGCCTCGGCCTGGCTGGCGGTGCTGGGATAGCCACGGCGGGGCCTTGCGCCCCGCCTCGGGCCATCAACTGAAGGCGTTGATGAACCAGGTAATCAGCGGCAAGGCGACGATGTCGATCAGCACCGCCCCGCACAGCGGCACGATGATGAAGGCCTTGTACGAGAACACCTTGTAGTGGTCGCAGATCGCGCCCATGTTGGCCACCGCGTTCGGCGTCGCGCCCAGGCCATGGCCCATGTAGCCGGCGCACAGTACCGCCGCGTCGTAGTTGCCGCCGAACAGGCGGAACAAGACGAAGATGCACAGCAGCACCATGATCAGCACTTGCACCACCAGGATCACCAGCAGCGGCAGGCCCAGTTGCTCCAGCTCCCAGAACTTCAGGCTCATCATCGCCATGGTCAGGAACATGCCCAGGCTGATGTCGCCCAGGGTGCTGACGGCATTATCGGGAATCTCGATGACCCGTGCGCGGTCGTTGAAGTTGCGCGCCAGGATGGCGACGAACATGGCGCCGACGTACACCGGCAGGACGATGCCCAGGTGCGCCTTCAGCGCATCGCCGATCCAGAAGCCGAGCACCATGATCACCAACATGCAGGTCAGCAAGCGCAGCAGCACCGGCGTATCAATGCTGACAACGGGGGTTTCATTGGCTTTTTCCAGGGCTTGCAGGGCATCGACCTGGTCTGCCTGTACCACCAGTTTCTTGCGTTCGATCAGGTAACGCGCCACCGGGCTGCCGAGCAGGCCACCGGCAACCATGCCGAAGGTCGCCGAGGCCAGCGCAGCTGTAGTGGCGCCGACCGTGCCGAGGCTCTCGGCGATCGGGCCAAAAGCTGCGGCGGCGCCAAAGCCACCTTCCAGCGACACGGCGCCGGCCATGATCCCCAGCAGCGGGTCGATGCCCAAGGCCTTTGCCATGCCCACGCCGACCAGGTTCTGCAGCAGCGCCAGGCCCCAGCAGGCACCCAGGTAGATGAACAGGATCTTGCCGCCCTGGCGCAGCAGGCCAAGGCTGCCGCCCAGGCCGACGGTGGTGAAGAACGCCACCATCAGCGGCGTTTGCATGGCGGTGTCGAGCTTGATGTCCAGCCACTGCTGGTCACGCAGCAGCCATACCACCAGGGCAAAGCCAAAACCGCCGATGACCGGCGCCGGAACACAGAGCTGGCGCAGCCAGTAGCTGTGCTTCTTCAGTTGCGCACCCATCGCCAGCAGCAGGAGCGCCAGGGCGACGGTGGTCAGAGCATCGAGTTGCAGGGTCAGCATGGTTAACACTCTTCTTTTTATAGTTGGATAGGGGTTGTGGATTTCAGTCGACCAGGCTGGCCAGCAGCCGCGCAGCAATGCGCGCGGTGCGTTGGTCCTGGTCAAGACCGGGGTTGAGTTCGGCGATGTCGGCCATGCGCAACTTGCCGCTGGCCTTGGCACGCCGCGCCAGGTGCTCGACCACCATCAGCTCGACGCCATGGGCCGAGGGCGCACTGACGCCGGGCGCCTGGCTGGCCGGCAGGACGTCCAGGCAGAGGGTCAGGTACAGGTGGTCGATGCCGCTGAGAAAGTCATCGACGAAGGTCTCCAGCGCGGCGATATTCCACGGCTGCATCTGCCGGTCGAGGCGGTAACGCACGTTCAGGCGCTGGGCCTGGTCGAACAAGGCCTGGGTGTTGTTCAGCTCGCTGACGCCCAGGCAGCAGTATTCAAAGGCCATGCCGGCCTGCTGGCAGTACTCGGCAATCTGCCGGAACGGCGTGCCGGAGCTGCTCTGGGCGCTGTGGCGCAGGTCGAAGTGGGCATCGAAATTGAGAATGCCGATGCGCGGCTGCGCCTCTTGCTGGCGTAAATGGCCAGCCAGGCCGAGAAAACTGGCATAGGCGATTTCGTGCCCGCCGCCCAGGCCCAACGGCAGATGCCCTTGCCCCAGCAGTTGCGTCACCCGCTTGGCATAGGCCTGCTGGACACCTTCCAGGTCAGTACCGAGGCAGACGAAGTCGCCGCTGTCATAAACCGGGCGCTGGCCACGCCAGGCCAGGTTGGCCAAGGCCTTGCGCAGGGCCGGCGGCCCCTGGCGGGCGCCGCTGCGGCCCTGGTTGCGGATCACCCCTTCGTCACAGGCCAGGCCCACCAGGGCGTTGCCAGCCGGTTGGTCATCAGCCCAGGGCTGCACCCATTGGTGCCAGCGCAGGGCCGCCGTGCCTTCTGCGGCGTCGACGCGGCCCTGCCAGAGCGGCAGTGCGGTAGTGCTGTTCATGCGGGTACTCCAGTAGATTCAGTCCAGCCGCGCACCGATGCGCAGGGCCACGTCGCAGGTCCAGCGGGTCAGGCGCTCGCTGTTCTGCCGGGCGCGAATGGCCGGGGCCATCAGGCTGATTGCGCCATGCAGGCGGTTGCGGCTGTCGAGCACCGGGGCACTGACGCCCCAGATGCCGTCGTCGATTTCACCGAGGCTGATGGCATAGCCCTGGTCACGGATCTGCACGAAGCTCTGGCGGTAACTGTCCAGTGCTTCGGCTTCCAGGCCCTGCTCTTCAAGAATTGCCAGGCTGCGCGCCGGCTCCATGTGCGCCAACAGCACCCGCGCCGACGCGCCGACCCGCAGCGGTTGCGCCAGGCCCTTCTGGTAACAGCAGCGCAGTGGCTGCGGGCTGTCGATCAGTTCGATGCAAATGGCCTGGCCGTTGCTCGGCACCATCAGTGCCACGCTTTCCTGGCTGAGTTCGGCCAGGCGCTTGAGCTCGGGCTTGGCCAGCGACACCAGCAGTGCTTCGCGGTCGAACTTCTTCGCCAGTTGCAGGCAGGCCGGGCCCGGCAGGTAGCGACCATGGCCATTGTCTTCGGCCAGGCCCCAACGCAGCAGGGTCTTCAGGTGCCGATAGGTGCTGCTCAGGGGCTGGTCCAGTTGCAGGCTCAGCTCCTTGGCCGACACGGCCTCGTTGGCCTGGCCGAGGGCGACGAGGATCTGCAGCAGGCGATCGGTGGGCGTGGTGTAGGTCATATGTGCTCCTTGGCGCCATGGTGCACAGTCTTTCTCAATAGGTGAAACTCGATTCCCATTGAGTGGGAAATATCCTACTTATAGCCCCTTGGCCGCCCACTGCAGGCAGCGTGTTTGCAAAAAGCCCTGCAACGCCTTGACCCGCTCGGTCACCTGCGCCCGGTGCGGGCACATCAGGTACACCGGGGCGTGCTCGCCCTGCCAGTCGCCGAACAAGCGCTGCAAACGCCCGGCCGCGACGTCCGCGGCCACGTCCAGCCAGGCCTTGTAGACCACGCCATGCCCGGCCAGGGCCCAGCGCCGGGCCACTTCACCGTCATCGCAGCGGTATTCGCCGTGCACCCGCACTTCGTTCACTTTACTGCCACGCGCAAAGCGCCACAGGTCATAGGGCCGGCCGTTGCGCTGGTAGATCACGCACTGATGGTCAGCCAGCTCCTGGGGCATAGAGGGCGTGCCGTGGCGCGCCAGGTACTCGGGGCTGGCGCAGGCCACGCGGTGGTGATCGAGCAGAATCGGCAAGGCGACCATGTCGGAATCGGCCGGCACGCCAAAACGCAGGGCGACGTCGACTGGTTCGCGGTACAGGTCGCTGGCCTGGTCGTTGAGCAGCAGTTGCAGCTGGACCCGCGGGTATTCGCGCTTGAACGCATCGAGCCAGGCCAGCAGCACGCTGCGGCCAAAGTCAGAGGGCGCCGCCAGTTGCAGCAGGCCGCCCATCTGCAGCGCCTGCTCGCGCAGGGCCTGCTCGCCTTCGGCCAGCGCGCCCAGGGCCAGGCGCACGCTGTCGAGGTAGCGCCGGCCTTCGTCGGTGAGCCGTTGCTGGCGGGTCGAACGGGCAAACAGGCGCACCTGCAGGCGCGTTTCCAGGCGCTTGAGCGCAAGGCTGGCGGCTGCCGGGGTGATGTCGAGGCTGCGCGCGGCGGCAGACAGGCTGCCCTCGTCGGCCACCCGCACGAACAGTTCCAGGTCGAAAAGCGTGCTCATCAGTCCTGCCCGAACACCGGGCGCAAGAACGAGCGCTCATAGCTGAGGATGCAACGGGTGTCCTGGGCGTACTGGAAGGCGGCCAGGCACTCAGGGTCGTTCATCGAGTCCTGGCGGTAGCGTTCGTACGCGGCAAGGCTTGGAAAGGTGAACATCGCCATGGCGATATTGTTGGCACCTTCCGAAGGCAGGAAGTAGCCATGGTGCTGGCCGCCGAAGCGCTCCACCAGCGGGATCCAGAGTTTGCCGTAGTGTTCGAACTCGGCGAGTTTGTAAGGGTCGAGGACGTAGCGCAGGTAGCAGGTGATCATCGGTGGCTCTCGCTGAAGTTGCTCGGCAGCCGAGAATGCACGATTCCAGCGCTGCCCGCATCAGTCTTGAGGGCCGCCAATCTCATCCATGAAACCTTGCACAAACAGCTCAAGCCGCCGATGCCGCTCGGCCGCCAGGCGTGCGCCCTCCCCGGTTTGAAAGCCCGAGGCCAGTTTCAGCAATTTGGTGTGAAAGTGCTCGAGGCTGAACTGGTGATCCAGGTAGTCGCGGCCTGCCGCGCTGGGATTAGTGAAATCGTACAGGGCCGAGCCCATTCGCCCACCGACGTAGAAGCAGCGAGCCACACCGACCATACCGATGGCGTCCAGACGGTCACTGTCCTGAAGGATTTTTGCCTCGAGGGTTTCCGGCGCCAGGCCGGCTGAAAAACTGTGCGTAGCAACGGCATGAGCGACAGCGCTGATGCGCTCGCCGGGCCAGCCAAGATCGGCGAGTATCCGGGCAGCTTTTTCAGCGGACAGGGTCGAGGCCTGGGCGCGCAGCGGCGAGTTCTTTTCGACCGCGACGCAATCGTGCAGCAGCGTGGCGGCCAGCAGGATGGACAGATCGCCGCCCTCCCGGGCCTGAATCCGCCGGGCATTGCTCCAGACCCGGTGGATATGCGTCAGGTCGTGAGAGCCATCGCCGTTGTCCGCCGGCAGGTGCGGCAACAGCAGGTCCGCAAGGGCTTGGCAGGGATGGAAAGGTTGGGTAGTCATCAGCAGTGGCGCCTTGGAACAGGTCATTGAAAATACGCCAGCGATGCCCGTATTGCGACCGCTGCGCGCTCGATCGCGGGCAAGCCGGCTGCCACAGGGACCATAGGCGCCTTCAACCCTTGTGAGTTCCCTGCAATTCGCCCAGGGCCCGCTGGGTCACCGCCTTGAAGTAGCTCATGTCGTCATGGATCCGTGCCAATAGAATCGCCCCTTCGTAATCCGCTACCAATTGCCGCCCTCGGGCCTGCGCCTGTTCATCATCCAGCAGGCCCTGATAGAGCCGGGCAAACGCCTTGGCCCAGGCGGCAAAGAATTCGCGAATCGGCACCATCAGCTCATTCTTGCCGTAACTGGCATCGATGGCCACCACCGCCATCAGGCAGCCGATGGCATCGGCCTCAAACACCCGACCTGCCTTGCGGCCCATTTCCTCCAGACGTTGAACAGGGCTCAGGCTCAAGTCGTC
Source organism: Pseudomonas sp. B21-009 (assembly GCF_024749345.1). NCBI lineage: Bacteria > Pseudomonadati > Pseudomonadota > Gammaproteobacteria > Pseudomonadales > Pseudomonadaceae > Pseudomonas > Pseudomonas sp. B21-009. The sequence continues at coordinate 3,599,621 of NZ_CP087199.1, forward strand.
GGCAATACTGAACAGGTGCTTCGCAAGCCCTTCGTGGGTCCAGGCCAGCACGTCGCGCAGCAGCGCTTCCTTGTTCGGGTAGTGATGATAGAAGGACGCCTTGGTCAGGCCGCAGGCCGCCGAAAGCATGTCCATTGTGGTGCCGTGATAGCCGTAGCGCTTGAAGGTGTTGGCGCAGCGCTGCAGCAGTTGGTCTCGGGGAATTTTCAGCGGTCGCACGGCCAGTCCTGCAGTCGATCAATGGCGCTGATTCTATGCCATAAGCCTGGCCAGCTCCACTTGATAGTTACCGAACGTTTGGTTAGCTTCATCAAACCGAACGAACGGTAAGTAACCCTTCTAACCTCTTTGCCGGAGTGCAAGTCGATGAGCGAAGCCAATAGCGGCCCCGATCGAGTCAGCCGCGAACAGCGTGGCCACCTATGGCTGGTGGGCCTGGACCGCGCCACCAAGCGCAACGCCATGGACAGCGCGCTGCTGATGGACCTGGCGCTGGCCCTCGGTGAATACGAGGGCAATGACGAACTGCGCTGCATGGTGCTGTTTGCCCATGGCGAGCATTTCACCGCCGGGCTCGACCTTATGGAGTTGGCACCGAAGCTGGCCAGCGGTGGCTTGCACTACCCAGAGGGCAGCATCGACCCCTGGGGCACCCGCCTGCCTCGCCGGAGCAAGCCGGTAGTGGTCGCGGTCGAGGGCATCTGCTGGACCGCGGGCATCGAATTGCTGCTCAACGCCGATATCGCCATCGCTGCCAGCAATGCGCGCTTCGCTCACCTGGAGGTGCTGCGCGGCATCCCGCCATCAGGCGGCTCTACTGTGCGCTTCACCCAGGCCGCAGGCTGGGCCAACGCCATGCGCTACATGCTCACTGGCGATGAGTTCGATGCCGATCAAGCGCGGGCGATGAATCTGGTCAATGAGGTGGTAGCTCCAGGGCAAGCCCTGGCCCGCGCCATCGACTATGCCGAACGCATTGCCAGGGCTGCGCCGCTGGCGATCAAGGCTACCCTGCAATCGGCCTTCCTGGCCCGGGACGAAGGCGATGCTGCGGCATTGGCCAGGCTCGAGGAAACGTTGCTGGAGCTGATCGGCAGCGCCGATGTGCGTGAAGGGGTGATGGCGATGATGCAAAAGCGCGCCCCGCAGTTCACCGGGCGCTGACCACCATGACCCAGATGATCTCCCCGGCCCCGCCGCACGCCTTCACCTTGCATGCCCGTGACGGTTACCCGTTGTCGGCGTACCGCTACCCGGCTGTGGGCGAAGCCCGTGGCAACCTGATCCTGGCCGGCGCCACCGGCGTGCAGCAACGCTTCTACCGGCGCTTTGCCGAGCATGCGGCAGCTCAGGGTTTCAACGTGCTGACTGTCGATTACCGCGGCGTCGGCGAGTCGCGGCCGGCGTCGCTCAAAGGCTTTGAGATGTCCTACCTGGACTGGGCTTACCTGGACTTGGCCGCGGCCGTCGACCTGCTCGGCGCCGAGCCATTACCCTTGTACTGGGTCGGCCATTCCTTCGGCGGCCATGCCATTGGCCTGCTGCCCAATCATGCCTGTATCAGCGCCTGTTACAGCCTCGGCAGCGGCGCCGGCTGGGCCGGCTGGATGCCCTGGCCGGAGGCGCTGAAGGTGCGCCTTTTGTGGCGCTGGGTCCTGCCGCCGCTGGTAGCCCTCAAGGGTTACATGGCCTGGAGCCTGCTTGGCATGGGCGATGATCTGCCACGCGGGGTCTACCGTGACTGGAAGCGCTGGTGCGCCTACCCGCACTACTACTTCGACGACCCGCGCATGGCCCATCTGGCCGGGCAGTACGCCCAGGTGCGCATGCCTTGCGTGTTCGCCACCTCGCTGGATGACCCCTGGGCGCCACCGCGCTCGCGGGATGCCTTCGTCAAGGCTTACTGCAATGCACCAATGACCCGCCGTGACCTGCAACCGGACAATGGTGCCATTGGCCACATGGGGTACTTCAAGGCTCAGGCACAACCGCTATGGGACGAGATACTGACCTGGCTCGGCCACTACCCTCGCCCATAAACCAGCAACTCGCCGCTGGTGGCGATCACCAGGCTCAGGCCGGTGTAGGAAAACCCGAACGCACGCACTTCGGTCTCGATTGCCAGGGTATGAAACCTGGCGGGCCGGTTGTAGCGCGCGCCATGCAGCCAGGAACCCGGCTCGACCAGCAGCAGGTGCTGCTCAGGCCAGGCCAGGGTGATGTTCTCCACCACCCAGCCATCGCTGGTGCTGATCGGCAGGCCGCCGCCCTGGATGCCGGACATGCGGATCACCCGCTCGTTGAGCGGGCCGATGCCGCGGGTTTCCAGATAATGGTCGCTGCCCAGGTTGTCGGTGCGGTCGCGGGCGATTTTCTCGCCGCTGCGACAGTCGATCACACTGCGGCCTGAACTCGAAGCCACCAGCAGCCGCTCGCTGTCACGGTCGAAGCCGATTTCCAGCAGGCCGGCGACGGTGAACTGGCCAGTCAACCGCCACGGCGCAGGTGCGGGTGCAACCGCTTGTTGGCGGATGACCTGGCGCAACGGGTCGAGGTGTCTGCTGCTGGTCATGGTGCCTTCCAGTGCGGATGCGTCAGCCGATACACCCGCACCGGCCGCTCGTGAAACTGCACAGTATCGAAGGCATTGAAGCCGGCTTTTTGCGCCACGCGCAAGGAGGCAATGTTGGCCGCTTCAATAATTGCAATCACCGCCGCCAGCCGCTGCTCGTTGAACGCGTGCTCAAGCACGCCGCGCACCGCTTCGCTGGCCAGTCCCTGACCCCAATAGCGTGTAGCCAGACGATAGCCCAGGCTGGCCTGCTCTACCCCTTCGACCTGCTCCGGGCTGACGCCGCAAAAACCGACCAGCTCGCCGTTGGCCTTGTCGACCAGCGCCCATTGGCCCATGCCGTAGCTGGCGTAGCACTGCACACACCAGTCGATAAAAGCCCCGGTCATCTGTTCGTCGCAGACACCGCGCACCGAGAATTTCATCACCTCAGGGTCGCTGAGAATGGCGGTCAGGGCGGGCAGGTCTTGACGCGAGAGTTCGCGCACGAGCAGGCGTGGGGTTTCAAACAGCGGCATGAAGTGCTTCCTTGGGTCATGCAGGCGCGACGATGCGCCGTCGCCCCTACAATCCCTGTCGCCAGCCGCCGGGTCAACCCTCCCGCGAAATCGGCACCCCCGCGCTGGCTTTCGGCCCGGCCACGGCCCAGGCAATCAGGCCCAGCACGGGTACAAAGACGATAAACACGATCCACAACATCTTGCGATCCGCCCGGCTCTTGCTGCCGATGATGCGTTTGATGGCCCAGAGTTCGACCAGGGTGAGCAATACGGCAAGGGTGATCCAGATATGACCGTTTTCCATGGGTAGCCTCCAGAGGGGTTCTGAAGGTTAGGTGTGCGCAGCCAGCCGGGGTTCATTCTGATTGCCATTGCGGGCCGGGCAATATCTGGCATCATCGCCTCAACCTGCCAGTTCGCGGAGCCGCGCCTTGCCCACCCCACGCCAGTTCAGCAAGAAATCCAGCACCAGTAACATGCTCAACCTCAAGCACCCCGAGGCTGCCTCGACCCCGGCGTACCAGGTGGGCTTTTTGCTGCTGGAGAACTTCTCCATGGCCAGCTTTACCGTGGCCATGGATGTACTGGTGACGGCCAACCTGCTCAAGAGCAACCTGTTCTTGAGCACGCCGTTTTCCCTGGGCAGCGAGCGGGTCACCAGTGACCTGGGCCTGGAGATTTATGCCGCGCACCTGGACCGCGCAGCGCTGGACAACCTCGACATGCTGATTGTTTGCAGCGGCCTGCGTACCCCACTCAAGTACCCGCAGCTGGACAAGCTGCTGAGCGATGCTGCCGCCCACCAACTGGCCCTCGGCGGGCTGTGGAACGGTGCCTGGTTTCTCGGCCGCGCCGGGGTGCTGGAGGGCTACAACTGCACCATCCACCCTGAACAACGGGCAAGCCTGGCCGAGCGCAGCCCGCAGTGCACCATCACCCCGGCAAGCTTTGTGCTCGACCGCGAACGCCTGACCGCCGCCAGCCCCAACGGCGCGCTAGAGATGATGCTGGCGCTGCTCAAGCTGAAACATGGCGAGTCGCTGGCCGAGGGCGTCGAGGAGATCCTGGCGTTTTCCAGTGCGCGCTTTCGCCGGGTCGACAGCAGCCAGAAGAAAACCATGAGCGCGCCGCTGCGCACCATCGTCGAACTGATGGAAAGCAACCTTGAAGAAACCCTCAGCCTCGATCAACTGGCGGCCTACAGCGGCCGTTCGCGCCGGCAGATCGACCGCCTGTTCCAGGCGCAACTGGGCACCTCGCCAAGCCGCTACTACATGGAACTGCGCATCACCAAAAGCCGGCGTCTGTTGCAGTATTCCGACCTGCCGCTGATGGACGTGGCGATTGCCTGCGGTTTTGTCTCGGTCTCGCACTTCAGCAAGTGCTACTGCGCCTACTTCGGCTACCCGCCTTCACGCGAGCAACGGCTGGGCGAGTAAGCGCGGCGGTTGCCGTTGAGGCTCAAACCGCCCTCCACCACCAGCACCAGCACCGCCAGCCAGATCGCAATATAGGTCGGCCACTGCGCCGGGGCGATGCTGTCGCCCAGCAGCACTGCGGCGACCACCAGCAGCACCGGCTCGACATAAATCAGCAGGCCGAACAGGGTCAGGTTCAGCCGTGGTGCCGACAGCGCCTGCAGGCCCAGGGCTGCGGCGCTGATCGCGCCGAGGCCGAGCACCAGCCAGGGCAAGCTTGAGGCTGCGCCGGCAAGGCCGAGCACAACCCCGCCCTTGAGCACGAAATACAGGCTCACCGGCAGGCTCAGGCTCATGTCGAACCACAGCCCGCCCATGTTGTTGGTGTCGGTCACCCGGCGCAGCCAGAAGTACAGCGGATAGCCCAGCGACACCACCAGCACCGGCCAGGAAATCGCCTTGGCGATGGCGATCTGGTTAATGATGCCCAGCGCCGCCAGGGCACAGGCCAGCAGTTGCAGGCGGCTGATCGAATCCTTGAACGCCAGGCGGCCGACGATCACCATCACCAGCGGCATCAGGAAGTAGCCCAGCGACACGTCCAGGCCGTAGCCGTTGATCGGTGCCCACATGAACAGCCACAGCTGCGCGCCGAGCAACACCGCCGAAACCAGGCGAATCGCCCAGAACCAGCGCTCTTCGAACAGGCGCAGGAATATCCGCCGCACCTGCGGCCAGTGCCCGCTGGCGATCACCATCAGGGTCAGGCACGGCACGGTCAGAAGGATCCGCCAGCCATAGATTTCGGCGCCGTCCAGGGGCGCGAGCAGGCTGGTGTAGGCGTACATCACCGCGAACAGCACCGAGGCGAGAACATTGAGCACGACGCCCAACGTGGAGTTATGCGCGGTCATTGCAAATTCCTTAATGAGGACCAGCAGAGGGTGATAATTTATTCCGCAGCCACTGATAAGTGCCCTCGTTTTCACCCCTCAAGATGAGAAATTTTTGCATGGACCTGGATGAGTTCGACCTTGCCCTGCTTGCCGCCCTGCAGCGCGATAACAGCCAGCCCCTGCGTGAGCTGGCCGAGCAGGTGCACTTGTCTAGCGCCTCGGTGCAGCGACGGATCCAGCGCTTGAAAAAGACCGGGGTAATCCAGGCCAATGCCGCGGTGATCAACCCGGACAAAGTCGGCCAGGTGATTACCCTGATGGTCGAGGTGCACGCCGACCGCACCCAGTCGGCGGACCTGGAAGTCATGAAGCGTGCGTTCTCGGGACCTGAAATTCAGCAGTGCTACTACGTCACCGGCGACGCCGACTTTTTGCTGGTGCTGACGGTAGCGAGCATGACCGTGTTCCAGGACATCGCCCAGCGACTGTTTCATGACAACCCGAACGTGAAGTGGTTTCGTACCATCGTGGTGCTGGATCGGGTCAAGACAACCTTGCAGGTGCCGCTGTAAGATCTGCGCCTGCCTGCACTGCCCATGTGGGAGCAACTGTCTTAAGCAGCTTGCAAGTATTGGGGCAGCCAGGCTGTGTTTGGCTGATCCATTTGATGATGAGGCGCTGCCGGCGCCTTCCGCCCTTACGGCGGGTCACTTTTGCTTGGCGGCAAAAGTAACCAAAAACGCCCTGTCCCTTCATCGGCCCTGCGCTGCGCTCCGGGTTCCCTCCTTCCACCCTTGCTCCCGTGGGGGCGCGCCGAAGGGCCGTCCCTGGCCCTGCGGCGCTCGCCGGCCATCCATGGCCGTCGCCCCACTACGCAAGGGTTCCACTCGGCCTTCTGCAAGGGACGATCGGTGGCGTCTGCAATTACGTACATCTAGAAGCAGAGCGCTTTTTTGCTTTCGCTTCTCGTGCATCGCCGGTCCATTCGCCGACAAGGCGCAAAGGTGAAGTGTGAGCAGCATCGCCAATGGATCAGCTCGCGCCTCTAAAGGCCTACGCTACCTGTGGGAGCGGCGGTGCGGCGACCCGACTTGCCCCGCGATGGGGTCAGTACAGCCTCCCCATCAGGTGGCGTCTGGATTGCGACCGCTTCGCGCTCGATCGCGGGTCCAGCCCGCTCCCACAGCGTTGCGCTGCATTCAAATCCACTATGGCTGCGGCAACGCCTTGAGCGCTGTGGCCAACGCCTCGGCACTGGCATATTCCTTCTGCCCCGCCACAACCCCCTGCTCCAACTGAATCCACAGCACCTGGCCTTCAGCCCCCGGATAACGCGCAACCACCTTGCCGTCGCGGTCCAGCAGCACCCGGTAGTTGTAGTCACGCATGGCCGGGATGGCGAACAGTTTGCTGATCAGCGCCGGCATGCGCTGGATGTCGGCGACGAACACCGCCTCGCGTGCTTGCAGGTAGCCCTTGGGCTGCTCACCGACGGCGGCCTGGACCAGCTTGGCACCGTCCATGTTGCGCGCCACCAGCAGCACGCGGGTCTGCGCGTTGAGGCTGTAGGGCTGGTCGTGCTGGTCAAGCAAGGTAAAGGGCGCCAGGCGTTCGCCGACTTCGGCGGCGCCAGCCAGCAACGGCATCAGGCTCAGTAGCAGGGCAATGGCGTATTTCACAGGTGACCTCATTGTCAGTGCAGGACTGCTGATCCTAGCGCGGATGCGAGGGCTGCAGTACCCTTTGCGCTCATTTCAAGGAGGACCCCGCGTGCCAAGGATGCTGACATTGTTGCTCTGCTGTGCCCTGTTCCCGACCACCGCCTGGTCGGCGCTGAGCCTTGGCGAGTTCACGCTGGGCATGCCGCGCGCGCAGGTCGTGGAGGTAATGGAGCGGCATTTCACCCGGGTCTGGCTGATCAACGGCGTGCACTACAACGTGCCCCGTCAGTACTACCAGGCTGTCGACCCGGTACCGGGCATCGAACCCTACAAACTCGGCGGCGTCGAGGTCAGCCGCATCGAAGCGGCCTTCGACAAGGATGACCGCCTGCGCCAGGTTTCGCTGTCACTGGAGACCACCGACAGCGAACGCGCCATGCAACTGGTGCCGTTGATGCGTCAGGCCAAAGAAGCGCCGAACAGCAGTGGCCGCCACGACCTGCTGCTCGAAGACGGTGAACTGACCTACTGGACCAGCGCGTTCTGGGAGTGGACGGTGATCAACATCGCCGACAAGCCCACTTCGCTGGAGAACATCCCGGCACGGGCGCGCAGCGACGAGAATCAGCGCGCCAAGGCGGCCAAGCGCTGATCGCGGCCTTACCCCTCGCCATTGCTGGCACCGATCACCCCTGCCCGCTCCCGGCGCGGCAAGCGGCCATTGAGCACGGCATAAGCGCCCAGGCCGATCACCAGCCCCCAGAACGCCCCGCCGATACCGAGCAAACTGATGTTGGCGGCCGCAGCCAGAAAGGTGATCAACGACGCTTCGCGGGTTTTCGCATCGGCCATGGCATTGGCCAGGCTGCTGCCAATGGTGCCCAGCAGCGCAAGCCCCGCCAGGGTGCTGATGAAAGTGGCCGGGAAGGCCATGAACAGCGCGGCCAGGGTTACCCCGAAGACGCCGACAAGAATGTAGAACACGCCTGCCGCCACCCCGGCGATCCAGCGCTTGGCAGGTTCTTCGTGGGCTTCCTTGCCGGTGCAGATCGCCGCGGTGATCGCGGCGATGTTGAAGGCGTGGGAGCCGAACGGCGCCATCAACAACGAGCCCAGCCCGGTAACGGCGACAATAGGGTTAGCACTGGCCTTGAAGCCGTCATTGCGCAGCACCAGCATGCCGGGCATGTACTGGCCGGTCAGGGTAATCAGGAACAGCGGCAGCGCCACGCTGAGCATGGCATTGAATGAAAACGCCGGCGCGGTGAAGACCGGCGTCGCCAGTTGCAAGCGCAGCCCCGACAGCTCGACCTGCCCGCGCATCAGCAAAAAGCCCAGCCCCAGCAGCAGGATGCCGACCACCGCATAGCGCGCACTGAAGCGCTTGAAGAGCAGATAGGCCACGATCAGCAGCGCGGCCAGCAACGGGTCGACGCTGAGCCCGGCAAAGGCACCGATGCCGAATTGCAGCAGGATCCCGGCCAGCAGTCCCGCCGCAATGCCCGGCGGGATCAGGCGGATGAGCTTGTCGAAACAGCCCGATAAGCCCAGCAGCACAAACGCGGCTGCCGAGATCAGGTAGGCGCCCACCGCTTCGGCGTAGGGCGTACTGGCCAGGGCCACCACCAGGAAGGCGGCGGCCGGTGTCGACCAGGCGGTGATGATCGGCTGGCGGCTGAGCCAACTGAGCAACAGCCCGGTAACCCCCACGCCGATGGATACCGACCATACCCAGGAAGCCGTGAGGGCCGGGCTCAAACCAGCGACCTTGGCCGCTTGGAAAACCAGGATGAAGGTCCCGCCGTAATTGACGATAACCGAGATGAGACCGGCAATGAGCGGGGGCATGAGGTCGCCGGGGCGTAGTGCTGAAGTAGACATGGCGGCAGGGTTCCTTGCGAAGAGGCAGTGACGAGCGACCGAGTGTACGAATAGACTGGCCTGCCCATTCAGGCCAGTTTTTTCACTTGCGGCAGACCACATGGCAACCACGTTCGAGCTTGAAACCCTGAAGATGCGCGTCAATGACGCCGAGTTCGCAGCGCTGGACCTGTACCAGCGCATCCAGCGTGCGCTGCGCGCGCTGATCCTTGAAGGGGCGCTGTCCGCTGGCGTCAAGCTGCCGGCCAGCCGCGCCCTGGCCAAATCGCTGGGCGTCGCCCGCGACACCGTCGAGAACGCCTACGTGCAGCTGCAGCGCGACGGCTATATCATCCGCCGCGCAGGCTCGGGCAGTTATGTGCCGGACAACCTCGGCGCGCAACTGCGTGGCAGCGGGCAACGGCGCATCAAGGCCGGGGCGCAAAAACGCAGTGATCTCGAGCCCGGCCAGGGCTTGAGCCTGCGCGGACGGGCACTGTTCGACAACGGCGGCGTCAGCGACCAGCAGGTGATCAAGGCCTTTGCCACCGGCCTGCCAGAAACCCGCTCGTTCCCCCTTGCAGTCTGGGAACGCCTGCAGCGCCAGGCCGTGAAGGACCATCGCGGCAACGTCCTGCTGCACGGCGACCCGCAGGGCAGCGAAGCCCTGCGCAAGGCCATCGCCACCTACCTGAACCTCGAACGTGGCGCCAAGGTGATGCCCGAACAGGTGCTGGTGCTCAGCAGCACCCGCCAGGCGCTGTTCCTGTGCGCACAAATGCTGGTGGATGCCGGCAAGCCGATCCTGCTGGAAAACCCCGGTTACTTCGGCGCGAAGAAGGCCTTTGAAGCGGCGCAGGCGCGGATCGTGCCGATCGACGTCGACGCCCACGGCATCCGCACCGACCTGCTGCGCGCCGACCAAAGCGGCGCCAGTTGCGTCTACGTCACGCCGTCGCACCAGTACCCCACCGGCGCAACCCTGAGCCTTGCGCGGCGCCTGGAGCTGATCGACTGGGCGGCGCAGAACGGCAAGTGGATCATCGAGGACGACTACGACAGCGAGTTCCACTACGACGGCCTGCCTACCGCCTGCGTGCAGGGCCTGGACAGCCAGCAGCGCACCCTCTACATCGGCACCTTCAGCAAGACCCTCTACCCCGGCCTGCGCATCGGCTACATGGTCTTGCCGCCGGAGCTGGTAGCGCCCTTCAGCGCGGCGCGCAGCATCATCGACGGGCACACCCCGCAGGTGCTGCAACTGACCCTGGCGCGCTTTATGGACGACGGCCACTACAACGCCCACATCCGCGCCATGCGCAAACTCTACGCCGGGCGCCGGGCCTGCCTGCTTGATGCGATTGGCAAGCACCTGGCGGGCGTCGTCACCGCCATGCGCCCGCCGGGAGGCCTGCAGATCCCCTGCGTGCTCGAGCCAGGCTGGACAGAGCAACACACCATGAATCTGGCCGCCCGCGCCGGCGTGCAGCTACCCGGGCTCAGCCGTTTGTATGCCGGTGAACATAAACAGCAGGGCTGGCTGCTGGGCTATTCATCGCTGACAGCCAGTGAAATCGAAACCGCAATCCGGCAACTGGCCAAGGCCCTCTGCAGGAGCGGGCTGGACCCGCGATGAGGCCAGCGCCACCCGAACATCTTCACCCCGCCTGCCCGTCACGCTCCTTGAGCAGTTGCTGGATGACTTGCTCCTGGGTGTCGTAGGCGCCTTCGCCAAAGTGCACATAGCGCACCTGGCCGCTGCCATCGACGATGTAGTGCGCCGGCCAGAACTGGTTGCCGAAGGCGTTCCAGATCGCGTAGTCGTTGTCGATGGCCACCGGGTAGCCGATTCCCAGTTTCGTCACTTGCGCACGCACATTGTCGACTACCCGCTCTTCAGGGTATTCCGGCGTATGCACGCCGATCACCACCAGGCCCTGGTCGGCGTAACGCTTGGCCCAGGTGTTGACGTGCGGCAGGCTGCGCCGGCAATTGATGCACTCGTAGGTCCAGAAGTCCACCAGCACCACCTTGCCCTTGAGCGCTGCGCGGTCCAGTGGCGGCGAGTTGAGCCACTGCACGGCGCCGGCCAGTTCCGGCATCGGCCCCAGTGTCTCAAGGCCTGCCGGCGTGCCGGCGAACAGGCGGTTGCCCAGGCCCGCCAGCGCCAGCAGCACGGCCAGCAGTGCGGCGATGCCCAGGGCCCGACGGCGATTTGTGTTGAAATTGATGTTCATGGACGAACCTCCCTGATCGATGGCTTAACCGCCTTCATGGCAGTCACTGGCAAATTTCTGGTACTGCAGGCGGTGTTCCTTGCCCTGGGAATCAAGGTAGTCCATCTGAGCGTTGACCACGCCGCAGCCCATGCTGCTGTCCTCGTGCAAGGCCAGGACCTTGTGCACATCCAGTTGCTGGCCGTAACGATATTGCTGTACCACCACCGCTTCGCTAGCCTGGGCGGCAACGGTGCCGAGGCTGAACAGGGTCAACAGGCTGGCAGTGGCAGGGGTCTTGAGGTTCATGGCGGTACTCCCGAGTCAGTTTGCACAGAGGTGGCGGCTGCCACCCGTTGCTGGCTATTTCAGGCCCGCCAGGTATCGCCAATGTGTCCGGATCGGCCCGCTTTGCCTCGCCAGGTATCTATGGCCGCAGCAGATACACTGCAATACAAAGCCCGGCAGGCAAGCCCTGCCGGGCTCTGTACACTTGCCGCCACCACCACAGCGGGAGCCGGACGATGGAGCATGTCGATCACATCCTGGTCGTCGACGACGATCGAGAGATCAGGGAGCTGGTAGGCAACTACCTGAAAAAGAACGGGCTGCGCACCACCATCGTCGCCGATGGCCGGCAGATGCGCGCCTTTCTCGAGTCCAATGTGGTCGACCTGATCGTGCTCGACATCATGATGCCCGGTGACGATGGCCTGCTGCTGTGCCGCGAGCTGCGCGCCGGCAAGCACAAGGCCACGCCGGTACTGATGCTGACCGCCCGCAACGATGAAACCGACCGCATCATCGGCCTGGAAATGGGCGCCGACGACTACCTGAGCAAGCCGTTCTCGGCCCGCGAGCTGCTGGCGCGGATCAACGCCGTGCTGCGCCGCACGCGCATGCTGCCGCCAAACCTGAGCATCAGCGAAAGCAGCCGCCTGCTCGGTTTCGGCCACTGGCGCCTGGACACCACCGCGCGCCACCTGCTCGACGCCAACGCCACCCTGGTGGCCCTGAGCGGCGCCGAGTACCGGCTGCTGCGGGTGTTCCTCGACCATCCGCAACGGGTGCTCAGCCGCGAGCAACTGCTCAACCTGACCCAGGGCCGCGAGGCGGATATCTTCGACCGCTCCATCGACCTCTTGGTCAGCCGCCTGCGCCAGCGCCTGCAGGATGACGCCCGCGAGCCGGCCTATATCAAGACGGTACGCAGCGAGGGCTACGTGTTCGCCTTGCCCGTGCAGCGGGTCGAAGCCTGAACATGGGCAGCCTGCTGCGTTGGCCGCGCACCCTCGCCTCGCGCCTGGCGCTGATCTTCTTCACCGGCCTGGTGTTGGCCTACGGTTTGTCGTTCAGCTTCCAGTTCTACGAGCGCTACCAGAGCTCGCGCTCGATGATGCTCAGTAACCTCGAGCAGGACGTCGCTACCTCGGTGGCCATTCTCGACCGCCTGCCGGCCGCCGAACGCGCCGCCTGGCTGCCGCGCCTGGAGCGGCGCACCTATCGCTACCGCCTGGATGCCGGCGAACCCGGCCAGCGGCTGAGCATGGATGACGCGCCCATGGCCGCACTGTCCATCGGCAAGGCCCTGGGCGGCCAGTACGCCCTGGACTACCAGAGCATCCCCGGGCCCACGCCGCACTTCCAGGTGCGCCTGCGCCTGGCCGACGGCGCACCGTTGAGCGTCGACGTCACCCCGGCGCCGGTGCCGATGTCGAGCTGGCTGCCGGTGGTGCTGCTGATCCAGCTGGCGCTGCTGTTGCTGTGCACCTGGCTGGCGGTGAAAACCGCGATCCGCCCGCTGACCCGTCTGGCCGAAGCGGTGGACCAGCTCGACCCCAATGCCCCGGGGCCGCAACTGGACGAAAGCGGCCCGCGAGAAGTGGTGTATGCCGCAGTGGCCTTCAATACCTTGCAGGCACGTATCGGCGCCTACCTGAAAGAGCGCATGCAACTGCTGGCGGCGATCTCCCATGACCTGCAAACGCCGATCACGCGGATGAAGCTGCGGGTCGAGGCCATGGACAGCAGCAGTGATCGCGACAAGCTCTGGAGCGACCTGGAGGCCATGGAACACCTGGTGCGTGAAGGCGTCGCCTACGCCCGCAGCATCGATGGCAACAGCGAGGCACCGTGCCGGGTCAACCTCGATGCCTTGCTCGACAGCCTGGTGTTCGACTACCAGGACAGCGGCCAGCAGGTCGAGCTGCACGACAAGACCGGCGCGCTGCTCGAAACCCGCCCGCAAGCCTTGCGCCGGGTGCTGGTGAACCTGATCGACAACGCCCTGAAGTTTGCCGGCGCGGCGCAGCTCGAGGTGCGCAGCGGCGCCAACAACGGCACGCTGATTCGCGTGCTCGACCAGGGCCCGGGGATACCCGCCGAAGAGCTCGACGCGGTGCTGCAACCGTTCTACCGGGTAGAGAACTCGCGCAACCGCAGCACCGGCGGTACCGGCCTGGGCCTGGCCATCGCCGCGCAGCTGACCCAGGCCATCGGCGGCCGCCTGACCTTGAGCAACCGCGACGGCGGCGGCCTTTGCGCGCAGATCGAGCTGCCCTGAGGCAAGCTCAGCCTTGATCACCTGCAGCGACGCTGCAACGACCCGGCGCCAGCACCGCAGTGATGCTGGCGAATGGAATGCAGCGGCATTCATCATCGCAGGCGAAGTACAGCTGCAACTGGTGGGTGCACCAGTCGATGCTGCGCACCACGCCTGACTGGGTTTCCATCACCCCGTACTCGGCGGCAAAACAGCCGTACAGCACCACGGTGTCTCCAGGTTGATACAGGCGAAGGCGCTCTTTGTTGTTCTCGTCCATGTCGGTATGGCTCCAGCCTTTGAACCGGCATCATCACCAACCGCAAGCCAGCGCGCTACTGGTAAAAATGTCAGGCGACCAACAGCACGGCACCGCTCACACGGTTTTCTCGCGGGCCATCAGGGTCACCCAGTAGCGGCTGCGCGCCTGTACCGCTACCGGCAGGCTGGCCGCCAGCAGGGCCAGCACCCGATCGGTGTCATCCAGGCGGAACGTGCCGGTGACGCGCAGCGTTTCCAGCGCCGGCTCCCAGTGCAGCCAGCCCGGTCGGTAACGCGACAGCTCACGCAAAAACTGCGCCAGCGGCTGGTTGTTGACACTCAGAACGCCATCGCGCCAGTCCGGCTGGTGGGGGTCGAAACGGTCCATGGCGCCACTGCCGTCGGCGGTGATAGTCAGCTGATCGCCGACCTGCAAGGCCAGCGCCGGGCCCTGGCGCGGCTGCACCTGCACTGCACCCTGGAGCACGGCGATGCGACACTGCTCGGCGTCGCGCCGCAGGCACACCTGGGCCTGGCCGACGACCACCCGGGCCATGCCAAGGTCAACGTGCAGCGCCTGGGCGCGGCTGACGCTCAGGGCGATTTCGCCTTCGACCAGGGTCAGGCGCTGGTGAGCAAGGTCTAGGTTGACGGCGGTTGCCGTGTTCAATTGCAGCAGGCTGCCATCGGCCAGGCGCACGCCACGGCGCTCGCCCACAGCGGTGCGCAGATCGGCGCGCAGGGCCTGCAGCGGCACCTGCTGGCCAAGCAGCCAGCCGGCGGGCAACACCAGCGCCAAGGCCAGGCCACGCTTGAGCAGGGTTCGACGGCTGGCTTCGGGACGGTCGAGGCTGGCCATGGCCAGGGTTGGCGGCACGTCCTGGAAACGCTGGCGCAAGCCCTCGGCGCGCTGCCAGATCTGCTCGTGCTGGGCATTGGCCGCGCGCCAGTGCTGCAGACGCTGCAAATCCTCGGCGCTGGCCTGCCCGGAATCGAGCAAGGCCAGCCAGTGCGCGGCGGTGCGCGCCAGTTGCCGGGCTTCGCGGCTGAAGGTGCGGCTCATAGTTCAACCAGCAGGCAATGCTCATAAGCCTGGGCCATGTAGCGTTTGACCGTACGTTCACTGACCGCCAGGCGCTCGGCGATCTGTGCGTAATTCAGGCCTTCAAGCTGCGACCAGAGAAACGCCCGACGCACCGCCGCCGGCAAACCGTCGAGCAGTTCGTCCAGGGCTTGCAGGGTTTCCAGCAGCAACCAACGCTGCTCTGGCGAAGGCATCAGGGCCTCGGGCAGGCTGGCCAGAGCCTCGAGGTAGGCACGCTCCAGGCTGCGGCGCTTGTGGAAGTTGACCAGCAAACGCTTGCCGACGGTCAGCAGATAGGCCCTTGGCTCGCGTAACTCGCTCAGCACCTGGGGGCTTGCCAGCACGCGCAGGAAAGTATCCTGGCTGAGGTCGGCGGCATCCCAGCGGTTGCCCAGGCGCTGGTACAGCCAGCGCTCCAGCCAACTGCGATGCTCTCGGTAGAGGCCCTGCAGGGTCTGCTCGGTGGGGCCCGCCGATTCGCTCATGTCAACGCACCTGGATGGATTAGATTCAAATGAGATTGATTCTAATTAATACCCTGATGCAAACCAAGCGCTATTACATGGCTTTTATCATCTGCCAGCGTTGCCGCACCTCGCGCACGGTGCTGGCCGACACCCCGCGCAGCTCGCGTGGATAGTCCACCTGCGGGTTTTCCTCGAAGCGCGTGGCGCAGAACTGGCCGTTGCTGGCACGCAGGATGTAGCCGCTGTCCTGGCAGTCTGCCGAGGCCAGGTACAACACCCCGGGCACAACCCACTCGGGCTTGAGGTCTTCGGGCTCGCCCTGCTGACCCCACATGCGCGTGCGCGCCACCGGCGAAATCGCGTTGACGGCAATCCCGTGCTCGGCGCCCTCGGCGGCCAGGGCGTTCATGATCCCCAGTTGCGCCATCTTGCCGGCGGCGTAGGCACCCAGGCCGGTTTGCGCATGGCGCAGGTACATGGCCCGGTCCGAGGTCGTGAGCACGATACGCCCGCTGCCAGACGCCTTGAGCGCCGGCCAGGCGTGCTTGCTCAACCACAGCGGCGCGTGGACGTTGATGGCCAGGGCGCGCTCGATGAATACGCTGCTGCAGTCTTCGATGTTCTGGTAACCGACCCAGCCGGCGTTATGGATCAGCGCATCGAGGCCGCCGAACGTGTCGAGCACCTTGTTGATCAACTGTCGGCACGCTTGCTCATCGCCAAGGTCGGCGCTGTGACCAATCACCTGGTGGCCTTCATTGCGCAACAGTTCGGCGGCGCCCTCGGCAATCGAAGCATCGTGGCCACAACCTTCGCGGTCGGTGCCAAGGTCGCTGATTACCACCTACGCACCGGTTTGTGCCAGGGCGCGGGCATAGGCCAGGCCCAGGCCACGGGCGCCGCCGGTGATGAGTACGGTTCTGAATGGGGTCACAAGCAGTCTCCTGATGGCCGTTCAGCCTAGCCAGTGAGCGCTGCAAAGTTGAATACTATCGAACAGGGTCGCCGATATCCGTGGGATATCGGCGGCTCCCGGGCACTACTCGCTGCGGCGCGCCAGGCCGGAGACGATGGCAACCATCAGCAAGCTGATACCCCAGCCAACCAGAATTTCGAACCAGATCAGCAGGCGCACGAAATGCTTCCAGCCAAATGATGTGAACTCGTCCCAATACCCTTGCTTGGGTGTCGGCACCAGCGGCGCCCAGTCCGACTCCTGCTGCAGGTCGACCAGGGGCATCAGTACATCCAGGGAATAGGCCAGGGGGCTGAAGCCGGTGTATTCCTCACGCAGGGTTTGGCACAGGTACCAGTTGCCTTCACCGTAGTAGGTGGGCGGCGTCTCCAGCCCCGGATTGGCCTGCCGCCAGGCGTCGCCCCGGTCTGGTCGACAATCGAAGTAGGCGTCATGCTGGAACACCAGCGGGTTGCTCGGGCCGAACACACGTTGTTGCGAAGCAGCGTACCAATAGAAGCCAGCGCAGATTAACCAGATCGCCAGAAACCAGACCAGTAGTTGCATCGGGCGGTAGCCGAAACCGGTGAGTCGACCGTAGAGCCAGTGCAAGCCTCTGGCCGTGCTTGTGTAGATCGGATGTGTCCATTTCCACCAGTTCTGTGGCGGCTGACCGATATGGCCGATGTCGCGCAGTTTCCGTTCAAATGCGACCCCCACTTCACGGGCCTCGGCGGTATGCCCCATGTTCTCGAATACCTGTTGCAGATGGCGCCAGGGTTGGGGGCGAAAGTCATCGGCAGGATTCGCCTCGTTGCCTTTGCGTGACAGCGCCGGGATTTGCCTTGCTAGCCACTTTATCCTGAACGCTGCATTGACCGGCGCATTTGCCGCCAGGGCCTTATAGTCCAGGCCGTTGAGCACAATGTTGTCGCCCCAGGAGTCTTCGTCGTCGTCCAGCTCACCAACTCTTGCACCGGCGAACGTGGCGTTACTCAATGGATGATCCAGCGCCCTGAGAATCAACGGCCCCTCCAGATGCATTCCTTCCAGATCCAGTGACACCTTTTTCTCGTCGGCAAACCGGGCTCTGCTGCAATCGAAACTGCCGGCTAGCCTGGCACCGTCGAAACTCACCGCTTTGTGCGCATGGAAACCATCACCTAGCCTGACCTGCCCCTTCACCTCCACCCTTGCCGCGGCCAGAGAGATATCTTCGTCGCCCTCCAATTCAGCTTTCCCACACATCAGGCCACCGTCGATCTGAGCCCCCATGAGACGAAACGCCCCCGTTGCCTTGAACCCCCGGTGAAGAAAAAGATCTCCTTGAAGAACCATGCCGTCAGCCGACAGCGCATCGCTACCCTGCCCATCGATCACACCGCCGTTAAAATTCAGCTGCCCATCGATCCGGGCTCGAACCAGACGTACCTCGCCCAGCGCGTGGAAACCCTTGCTGAAAAACACGCCTCCCGCAACACCAACACCATCGGCAAACAAGGCAACATTTTGTTGCCCTTCTATACGTCCCTCACAAACTAGTTGCCCATCAATACGGGCCCCTAATAGACGAATTTCACCTATGGCAGCAAAATCGCCTTTCATGCCCAGGTCCTGCCTGAGTTTCAAACCTTCAGCATCCAGAGCCGATTCGCCCATGCCGTTGAGGCTGGCGTCTTCAAGATTCAACTGGCCGTCGATCCGGGCGTTCTGACAACAAACCGATCCCTTTGCCGTGAAAGCGCTGTTCAAACAAACATTGCCTTTCACCCAGGCTTCGTTGAAGAACAGTGACTTCTCGCCCTTGCCGTCAAACATCGAATTACTGCAATCGAGTACCCCTTCGACTTTCATACCCAGGCAGACAACTACCCCCTTTGCCTTAAACTCATCTGAAAGGCGGACTGACGAATCAACCTGCGCATGGGCGAACAGTAGCGCGATAGCCCCTTTTCCATTGAGACGCGCCCCTCGGCCATTCACTTCACCTGATATACGGGCTTCCTGGAACGACACCATGCCCAAGCCAATCAGATCCGTCATCACCAGCGAACCTGCAATTTCGATGCGTGAAGCGAACAACGCAGCCTGTTTGCGCCCATTCAACCTGGCCCTGACCAAGTACAGGCTTCCACCCACTTGGGCATCGCGTAAGTTCATTGGACCGAAACAACGATACTCACTTAGATTCACCGCTCCCCGAACATCCAGCCGTTCAGCCTCGAGGCCCGGGCTTGAGCAGCCAGACATGACCAGTGAGCCGCAAACCTTTGAATCGGTAAAGTTAGGTGAATCACTGAACATACAGTCGCTCAGGGTCATCGAACGAGGTACTGCCGAGCTGCGCAAGTCCAACGTTCCGACGATGTAAGCCCCGGCCAGTTGCACACCACACTCATGAACCGGGGCAGAACGATCTCCGCCTAGCAGCAAAAAACGCAGAAAATCGGCTCGAATGCTGTTTTCGAACGTTGCCTGGGTCGGCCGCGATGAACCGAATCGAGCTAGCGTTCCGTGTTTGCAGTGCGCCTGCAAATGACTTTCCGCCGCCGTCAATGGCGTGAAATCGCTGCGCGACCTCCCTGTTGCGTTCATGGATTGTCCTCTGGCTCGGGCAAATCGGCAGATACTAGAGCGCATACAAAGTGCCATCAATCTGAGACGGCGATTTTTCGGTCATAATCAGGCTGCTTTTCTGATCCAAGGACGCCCCCCGTGATCGAAACCCGCCTGCTGCGCCAGTTCATCGCCGTGGCCGAGGAGTTGCACTTTCACCGCGCCGCCGAGCGCCTGCACATGGCCCAGCCGCCGCTGAGCCAGGCCATCGCCCGGCTTGAGCAGCGCCTGGGCTTTGCCCTGTTTACCCGACACTCCCGAGGCGTGGCGCTGACGGCCGCCGGCGCGAGCTTTGTGCATACCGCGCGGGCGACTCTGGCAACCCTGGAGCACGGCATCGTCCAGGCACGCCAGGTCGCCGAAGGCATCGCCGGCCAACTGCGTATCGGCAGCCTGGCGCTGGCGGGCTATCCGCTGCTGCTCAACGCGCTCAAGCAGTTTCGCAGCGACTGGCCCAAGGTACAGCTGGAGCTGCAGCAGGGGTCGTCGGCGCAGTTGGTCGAACAGTTGCTCGATGATCAACTGGATATTGCCGTGGTCCGCCAATTGCCACTGATGAGCGAACGCCTGAGCAGCCGTTTGTTGCTGGAAGAAGAAATCTTGCTGGCACTGCCGAGTGAACATCCGCGCGCTGGCGAAGCGGCTGTCAGCCTGGCGGATTTTGCCGATGAAGATTTTGTCTTCACCCCACAAGCCCTGGGCGCAGGCTATCACCAGCAACTGCTCGACCTGTGCCAAAGCGCGGGTTTTTACCCGCGCATCAGCCAGCAGGCGGCGCAACTGCAAACGCTGATCAACCTGGTCGGTTGCGGCTTCGGCATCGCCCTGGTGCCGGCCGCAGCCGCCCAGGCCAATGCCCAGCCGGGGCTGCGCTTTTGCCGCTTGCGCGAGGCCAGCCCGCGCCTGGGGCTGTACCTGATGTGGCGCAGCGACGATCCCTCGCCGCTGCCGGGGCGCTTTATCGCGTTGACTGAAAACGCGGGCACTGACCTTCGAGCCGATAACGCAGGGTAACCAGCTGGCCACTGGAGTCCTCGAAGGTCATCAGCATCGGCGCCGCTTCGCAGCCGCGGGCCATGGGCGTCTGTTCGATCAGACGGGCGACATCCACAGATTTGCCGTAGGTAAAGTCCTGGATAGTGGGGACGCTCTTGCCGGTTCTTGCTGCATAGGCCTGCACTGCCTGCTCATGGGCAACCAGACGCGCATCCTTTACCTCTGGTGCCGAAGCCTGCGCGCTTTGGCCGGCCAGCAGAACCACTGCGGCCATTACCAAACCTTGCATGCGCTTCATTGGCGGGTACCTCGAATGAAGTGAAATGACAACAGGAACAACGGTTTCGAGCTTACGCCGCTAATGGTATTCCAGCTACAAAGTGATACCGAGGGCCTGACGCAATTGCTCACCGCGGCTGTCAGACGCGGCGCTGACCAGGGCGTAGTTGTAGTCACCTCGCGACCAGTAGCGGGCCTGCAACTGGCCGTCGGTGCGCTCACCACTGGGCATGCGCACGTAGTGCTCACCCGGCGAGCGCAAGAACAGGCTGACCCGCTGACCCTGGGCGTCCTCGAACAGCAGCAGCGCCGCCGGCCCCTGCTCGTTGCTCAGCAGCCGCGCGCCCACCGGGGTGAAGCCGTAGGCCGAGAGGTCCGGCAGGTTGCCGACATGGGCAAAGTGCTGGCCCAGCCAGGCCTGCAGGCGCGCCGGGTCCTGGGCGCTGAGGTCGAGGGCCTTGGCGTCGGCGAACAACCGATGGGCCTGCACGGCATCAGCCATCGGCGGGTTACTGGCCAGCAGAATCGCCTCGCGCCCTTGCCAGCCGCCCAGGCCGCCGATGCCCAGGGTAACCAGCAGCACCGCAGCACTGGCCCAGCGCCGCTGGCGCCGACGGCGCAGCTCACGGCGTACGTTGGCCGGGTCCAGGCGCGGGTTGGGCGCCTGCCCGGCAAAGCCGGACAGCGCCGCGCGCAACTGGCGGGCATCGTTGCGCCAGGCTTCGACCCGCGCCGCCTGTTCGGGGTTGGCCGCCAGGTACAGCTCCACCGCCCGGCGCCGCTCGCTGTCCAGGCGCTCGTCAACATAGGCGTGTAATTCGTGATCAGACGGGATCAAGCTCATTTCAACCTCCGCAGCGCCGCGGGCGGGGTGTTGCCCTCGGCCAGTTCGCGCATGGCCGCACGGGCGCGCGACAAGCGTGACATCACCGTGCCAATCGGCACATCCAGGGCCAGCGCGGCCTCCTTGTAACTCAGGCCTTCGACGCTGACCAACAACAATA
Source organism: Pseudomonas sp. B21-009 (assembly GCF_024749345.1). Taxonomy (NCBI): domain Bacteria; kingdom Pseudomonadati; phylum Pseudomonadota; class Gammaproteobacteria; order Pseudomonadales; family Pseudomonadaceae; genus Pseudomonas; species Pseudomonas sp. B21-009. The sequence continues at coordinate 3,620,948 of NZ_CP087199.1, forward strand.
AGGCGCGCTGCTCGGTGGGCAACTGCGCAAACGCCGCCAGGCCCGACTGGGCAACAACGATGTCTTCGGTGTTGCTGCCCGCCTCCTCGCCACGGCCGAACCAGGCCAGCCAGCGCGCCTGGCGGCGTTCGCGGCGTTTGCCGTCGATAAACTGCCGGTACAGGATCGAGAACAACCAGGCGCGCAAGCTGCCCTCTTGCCGCTGTTGCCCGCGGCGGCTCAAGGCGCGCTCGACGGTGGCCTGGACCAGGTCATCGGCGCTGCTGGCCTCGCGCGTCAGCCACAGGGCGAAGCGGCGCAGGCGCTGAAGCATTTCGCGCAATTGCTCGTCGTCTAGTTCGTTCATTGCCGCAGTCTTGGCCTGTAGGCGATCAGTGTACGAGGCAGACGCTGGCGGTGAATAATTATTCCCGGGCGTTGGAATAAATTTCTGCGACCGGCGTCGTACCGGCTCATTCACTGACCCGGATCACCGCCATGAGCACTCCGTTACACGGCCGCCCCTGCGCTCTGCGCCTGGCTGCCATTGGCCTCGGGCTGGCGGCCCTGGCCGCTGGCTTTGCCTACACCGCAGGCTGGATCGGCGCCGAACGCCTGAGCCCCAAGCGCTTTATCGACACCTTCGAAGACCAGGCCGGGCACTATCCCGGCTACCGTAAGAATCACGCCAAGGGCCTGTGCGTCAGCGGCTACTTCCAGAGCAGCGGCGCGGCGGCCAAGCTGTCCACCGCGCGGGCATTCAGCCAGGCCCGGGTGCCGGTGATCGGCCGCTTCGCCATCGGCGGCGCCAACCCCCACAGCGCCGATGCCAGCGTGCCGACCCGTAGCCTGGCGCTGCAACTGAGCAGCGACGATGGCCAACTGTGGCGAACCGGCATGAATACCCCGCCGGTGTTGGCGGTAGGCACGCCCGAAGCCTTCTACCAGCAGGTACTGGCCATGACCCCGGACCCGGCTACCGGCAAACCGGACCCAGCGCGCCTGCAGGCGTTTTTCGCCGCCCATCCGGAAAGCGCCGCCTTTCGCCAATGGGCCAAGGACTACCAAGCTTCGGACAGTTTCGCCAACTCAAGCTACAACAGCATCAATGCCTTTGCCCTGATCGACGCCGCTGGTAAGGCCCGCTTCGTGCGTTGGAGCCTGCTGCCGCAAACGCCGTTCGCCGCATTGCCGGCCCAGGTCGATGATCGCGACTACCTGCAACACGACCTGCGCCAGCGCCTGGGCCAGGGCCCGCTGCGCTGGACCTTGCAACTGACCCTGGCCGAAGCCGGCGATGCCGTCGATGACCCCAGCCAGCCCTGGCCCGCGCAACGGCCCACGGTGAACGCCGGCACCCTGGTGATCGACCAGGTCGATGCCGCGGAGCAAGGCGCCTGTCGCGACCTGAACTTCGACCCGCTGATTCTGCCGAGCGGCATCCGGCCGTCCGCAGACCCGATCCTCGCAGCCCGCTCGGCGGCCTACTCGGAATCCTTCAACCGTCGCGCCCGTGAAGCCGCGCAGCTGGGAGCCCGCCCATGAAACCTGTTGCCTTCCACCCCCTGGCCCGCGCCGTGCACTGGCTGATGGCCGTGCTGATCCTGGCCATGCTGTTTGTGGGCGTGAGCATGGTCAGCGACCTGTCGCCGCGCCATACCTGGTTGATCAGCCTGCACAAGGCCATTGGCCTTGCGCTGTTGCTGCTGGTGATTGTGCGCATCGTCCTGCGCCTGAGCCTGCCGCACCCGCCGCTGCCCGCCGACGTGCCAGCACCGCAGCGCTGGGCGGCCAAGGCTTCGCACCTGTTGTTGTACGGGTTGATGCTGGCGATGCCGCTGCTGGGCTGGGGCATGCAGTCTGCCGGTGGCTACCCGCTGCCGTTGCAACTGCCGGCGCTGCTGCCCCACGACCTGCAGCTGTATGCCCTGCTGCGCCAGGCCCACGCTTGGCTGGCCTATGTGCTGTTTGCCACCGTGCTGGTGCACCTGGGCGCAGCGCTGGTGCACGGGCTGATCCGCCGTGATGGCGTGCTGCGCAGCATGTGGCCGGGGCCGTTACCAAAGAATTAATATCTTAATTATTTTTCATTCCTGGCCATTTCCGCCCTAAAGAGGTCTATTCAAAAATAAAGATAATATGTTAACAATATAGGCAGAGACACCTGGCACCCGCCACACACAACAACAACAAAGGTAGCCCTAATGCTTCTGCCCCGTTCGCTGACGGTGAGTGCCGGCCTGTGCGCCGCATTCACCCCCTACCTGGCCCAGGCCGAGTTCATCAAGGACAGCAAGGCCAGCCTTGAGACGCGCAACTTCTATTTCAGCCGCGACTTTCGCCAGAGCGGTGCGCCGCAGAGCCAGGCGCGGGAGTGGGCCCAGGGTTTTATCCTGAAAATGGAGTCGGGTTTTACCGAAGGCACCGTAGGCTTCGGCCTCGATGCCCTGGGTGAGCTGGGGGTCAAGCTCGACTCCAGCCGCGACCGCCGTGGCACCGGCCTGCTGCCCTTTGGCGCCAGCCAGGAGCCGGTCGACGACTACAGCGAGCTGGGCCTGACCGCCAAGCTGCGCGTCAGCAAGACCACCCTCAAGCTCGGCACCCTGCAACCGATGCTGCCGGTGGCGGCGATCAACGACGTACGCCTGCTGCCCTCGACCTACAGCGGCGGCCTGCTGACCTCGCAAGACATCGACGGCCTGACCTTGAACCTCGGTCGCCTGGAAAAGCAGAACCTGCGCGACTCCTCGAGCAACGACGAGATGAGCTATGCCGGGGTCGAAAGCAACCACCTGGACCTGGCCGGCGGCACCTACGCGATCAACCCGCGCCTGGCCGTCAGTTACTACTACGCACAAATGCAGGACATCTACCGCCAGCACTACGCCGGACTGGTCCACGACCTGCCCCTGGCCGAAGGCATCAACCTGCGCAGCGACCTGCGCTACTTCGACACCCGCGAACAGGGTAGCCACGACCTGCGCGCAACCTCACGGGTCGATGGTGGCAAGATCGACAACCGCTTCTTCAACGGCATGCTTACCCTGGGCGTGGGCGCGCACAAGTTCGGCCTCGGTTACCAGAATCTTTCTGGCGACGGCGATTTTGCCTACCCGGGCCTGGACCCTTATTCGGTCAACCTGGTCACCGTCAACGTCTTCACCAAGGCCGAGACCGATGCCTGGCAAGCGCGCTACGACTACAACTTCGCCGCCCTCGGCCTGCCGGGCCTGAGCTTCATGACCCGCTACGTCAACGGCAGCCATATCGAGACCGCCAGTGTCAGCGGCGGCAAGGAATGGGAGCGCGATACCGACATTGCCTACGTGGTGCAAAGCGGGCCGCTGAAGAATGTCAGTGTGCGCCTGCGCAATGCCACCTTCCGCTCCAGTGGCGGCTTAACCACCGATATCGACGAGAACCGCCTGATCGTCGGCTATACCCTGGCCCTCTGGTAAACACGGGCGGCGGCAGTGTGAAAACAACCCTTTATTAGTTTTTTGGGAATGCTTATCATCTGCATCATTTTTTCGGGATGCAGCCAGGATGAGCGCACCGCCGTCACCGCCCAATGCCGAGCTCGGCCAGCTCTACCAGCACCATCACTTGTGGCTGCAACACTGGTTGCGCCGGCGCCTGAGCTGCCCGCAGCGCGCCGCCGACCTGATGCAGGACACCTTCGTGCGCATCCTCGCCTCGTCCGAGGCGCTGGAACTGGTGCGCCTGCTGCGTGAGCCGCGCAATTACCTGGTAACTGTGGCGCGGCGGGTGATGATCGATCATTTCCGCCGTCAGCAACTGGAACGCGCCTACCTCGAAGCCCTGGCCGCGCAGCCGGAAGCCGAGCAGATCTCCACCGAAGAGCAGGTGTTGATTCTGGAAACCCTGCGGGAAATCGACCAACTGCTGGCCGGCTGTGGCGCCAAGGCGCGCAAGGCGTTTCTGATGGCCAATTGGCTGGGCATGACCTACGTGGAAATCGCCGCTGCCTTGGGCGTGTCGCTGACCACGGTGAAAAAATACCTGATCAAGACCACCGAGCGCTGCCTGCTGCTCGCCTTCGATGCCCAGCCATGACTGACCGCGAACGCCAACGCCAGGCCCTCAAAGCCGCCGCCCGCTGGCATGTGCAACTGGCCGCCGGCGATGCCCCGGCCGAACTGCAGCAGGCCTGGCAGGTGTGGCTGGCCAGCGCCGCCGAGCATCGCTGGGCCTGGGCACGGGTCGAGCAGTTGCAGGGGCGCCTGGCCAGTGTGCCGGGGGCGCTGGCCTTCGACACCTTGCAACGCAGCGAAGCCCAGGGCCTGCCCCGGCGCAGTGTGCTCAAAGGCCTGCTGCTGGCCAGCGGCCTTGGCCTTGGTGGCTGGGCCAGCTACCGCAGCCAGCCGGCGCAGCAGTGGCTGGCGGATGAGCACAGCGCCACCGGCGAAATCCGTCACCTGCGCCTCGCCGATGGCAGCCAATTGGTGCTCGACACCGCCAGCGCCGTGGACATCCGCTTCGACGATCAGCAACGCCTGATTCGCCTGCGCCACGGGCGGATTTTTCTTACTAGCGGCAAAGACGGCCGCCAGCGCCCGTTACGGGTGGAAACCGCCGAGGGCCTGGTCGAAGCCCTGGGCACGCGCTTCAGCGTTGATCAGCGCGAGGCCGCCAGCCGGGTCGAAGTGTTCGAGCATGCGGTGCGCATCAACCCGCGCCAGGCCCCGGCACGACGCCTCGAGGCCGGCCAGCGTTGCCAGTTCGACAGCCATGCGGTGCAGGCCGCGCAGGCCGTCGCCAGCAGCGAAGCGGCCTGGACCGGTGGGCACCTGATCGTCGAGGACTGGCGCCTGGGCGAGTTGCTCGACGAACTCGGCCGCTACCGCCCTGGGCTGTTGTCCTACTCCAGCGAGCTTGAAGGGCTACGGGTTTCCGGGACGTTCTCGCTCACCGACAGCGATGCGGCGCTGTCGGCCCTGGCCACCTCGTTCAAGCTCAAGGTGCGTCGTTACAACCGCTTCTGGGTCAGTGTCGACCTGAGTTGAATTTTTTCAGCCAGGGGGGTGCCTGTTTTTTTTCGTTCGTCCGCCTCTGTAGGAAATAATCTCATTTGCGAACGAAGAGGATTTCCATGCAACCCCGCTTCCCCCGTGCCCCCCTTCCCCAGTTGATTGGCCGCCATCTGCTGGCTGCCGCCCTGGCCCTGCCCCTGCTGCCCGTCACTGTTGCCCAGGCGGCAGAGAGCGACAGCACCAGCAGCGGCCAGGTCTTCGCCATCGAAGCAGGTTCCCTGAGCCGGGTGCTGGGCAGCTTTGCCGCAGCCGCCGGGGTCAACCTGTCGTATGACGCGCAGTTGACTGCCAGCCTGCACAGCCCGGGCCTGCAGGGCCGCTTCGGGGTGCTCGAAGGCTTGAGCCGGATCCTCACCGGCAGCGGCCTGCAGGCTTATCGCCAGGCCGATGGCAGCTACTCGCTGCGCCCGCTGCCGGCCAGCAACGGTGCGCTGGAGCTGGGTGCAACCACCATTGGCGCCAGCACCTTGCAGGCGCCGATGGAAACCACCGACAGCTTCACCGCGCGCCAGGTCAGTTTCGCCAAGGGCGAGCATTCGCTGCGCGAAACGCCGCAATCGGTGACGGTCATCACCCGCAAGATGATGGATGAGCAGAACCTCACCACCCTCGAACAGGTGATGGAGAAAACCCCGGGGATCACCGTGCACGATTCGCCCATGGGCGGTAAATACTTCTACTCGCGCGGTTTCATGCTCGCCGGCCAGTACCAGTACGACGGTGTGCCGCTGGACCTGGGTGGCAACTATGTACAGGCCAACAGCTTCGCCAGCGACATGGCTTACTACGACCGCGTCGAAGTGCTGCGCGGCGCCGCTGGCATGCTCAAGGGCTCGGGCAGTTCCGCCGGCGGGGTCAACTTCATTCGCAAACGCGGGCAGGAAAAGGCCGCCACCAGTGTCAGCCTTTCAGCCGGCTCCTGGGACAACTACCGCGCCCAGCTCGACACCGGCGGCCCGCTGAACGAATCCGGCAGCCTGCGCGGCCGCCTGGTGGTCGCCGGCCAGGACCGCCAGTACTTCTACGACATGGGCAAGCGCGACGACCAGGTGGTTTACGGCGCCCTCGATTACGACTTCAACGACGCCACCACCCTGGGCATCGGCGCCGCCTACGAGAAGCTCAATGCCACCCCCTGCTGGCAGGGCCTGCCACGCTACAGCGATGGTTCGGACCTGAAACTGTCGCGTTCCACCTGCCTGGGCGCGACCTGGAACAGCTGGGAAAGCCAGCGGGTCAACCTGTTCGCCGACCTTACCCACCACTTCAATGACCAGTGGCTGCTGAAAGTCGCCGCCATGCACAGCCACAACACCCAGGACATGCAGTACGCCATGACCCTGGGCAGCGTGCCGGTCGGCAGCACTTCGGCCAACAGCCAGCTGTACTCCGGCGTGTTCGACTACGACCAGCACGACTACGGCATGGATGCCTACCTGGACGGCAAATTCACCGCCTGGGGCCTGGAGCACGAGCTGATCGTCGGCGCCAACGCCAGCCGGGCCAAGGGCAGCGACAGCTACGCGCTGATCAACATGACCCAGCTGATGGGCGTGACCATGAACCCCTTCGCCCCCGACCGCGACATTCCCAAGCCGCCAGACAGCCTGTACCAGACGGCCTCCTACCGTGGCGGCCCGCTGCCGGTGGAAAGCGACACCCGGCAGATCGGCACCTATGCAACCTTGCGCCTGAAACTGGCCGAACCCCTGACCCTGGTGCTTGGCAGCCGGGTCAGCTGGTACCGCAGCCAGCGCGACTCCTACACCCAGGCCTGGGACTACTGGCAGCACGACCGCAGCCAGGAAAACGGCCAGGTCACACCGTTCGCCGCACTGATCTACGATCTGGACGAGACCTGGTCGGTGTACGGCAGCTACGCCGACATCTTCCAGCCCCAAGGCACTTACACCGATGCCCAGGGCAGCCCGCTGCAGCCCAAGACCGGCGCCAACTACGAGCTGGGGATCAAGGGCGAATGGCTCGATGGCGGCCTGAACGCGGCGTTCAACCTGTTCCGCACCATCGAGGCGCACCGCGCCGAAGCCGATTACGACTCGGTGTGCGCCGGTTCCTCCGACGGTTACTGCTACAGCGACAAGGGCAAGGTCCGCGCCCAGGGCTTCGAAGCCGAACTCAGCGGCGAGCTGGCCGAGCGCCTGCAGGTACTGGCCGGCTACACCTACACCGAGCTTGAGTACCTCAAGACCAACAGCACCAGCCAGGACGCCACCTTCACCGCCAGCTACGTACCGCGCCATCTGCTGCGGGTCTGGGCCGACTACCAACTGGACGGCCCGCTGCAACGCTGGAGCCTGGGCGGCGGGGTCAATGCGCAAAGCGACAACCACTACCAGGACCGCGCGGCGAAAACCGAACAGCCCGGCTATGCGATCTGGAACGCGCGCGTGGGTTACAAACTGGACGACAACTGGAGCATTGCCGTCAACGGCAACAACCTGTTCGACAAGCACTACTACTCCAGCGTCGGCGCCCTGGCCTGGGGCAACTTCTATGGTGAACCGCGCAATTTCATGGTGACCCTCAAGGGCGATTTCTGAGGCCGGCGATTTGCGGTCGACGCCAACCGATGATAATCGTTATCATCTTTTGACGGTCGTCGACCGCTTTGCCCCTCACCTGCCCCGGATAGCCCATGACCACCGCAACGGACCCTGCCGTGCTCGACCATAGCGAGCGCTCCCCCTTTGACCTGCGCCCGCTGCTGGCGGCGAACATGGCCTGCACCATGGCGATGATGGCGTTCGTCTCGTTGATCGGCCCGATTGCCCGCACTCTCGGCCTGGCCACCTGGCAAGCCGGCGCGGCGGTAACGGTTGCCGGGGTGATCTGGATGCTCCTGGCCCGCCCCTGGGGCCGTGCCAGTGATCGCCTGGGGCGGCGCAAGGTGTTGCTGCTCGGCACCGCGGGTTTCACCGTCGCCTACTGGGCGTTGTGCCTGTTCATCGATACCGCCTTGCACCTGCTGCCCAGCGCCGCCCTGGCCTTTGCCGGGCTGGTGCTGGGCCGCGGCCTGATCGGCGCTTTTTACGCGGCGTTGCCGGTCGGTGGCGCGGCGCTGATCGCCGACAATATCGAACCCCGGCACCGCGCCCGGGCCATGGCTTCGCTGGGGGCGGCCAACGCTTTCGGCCTGGTCATCGGCCCGGCCCTGGCGGCGGTGCTGGCGCGCTTCAGCCTGAGCCTGCCGTTCTATGTAATGGCGGTGCTGCCGATGCTGGCGTTTGTGCTGCTGCTCAAGCTCAAGCGCCAGGAACTGCACCTCAAACAGCCGCCACGCCCGGTGCGCCTGGCCGACCCGCGCCTGCGCCGGCCATTGCTGGTGGCCTTCGTGGCGATGCTCAGCGTGTCGGTGGCGCAGATCACCGTCGGTTTCTTCGCCCTCGACCGCCTGGGCATGGCCCCGGCCGATGCTGCGCAAACCGCTGGCGTCGCCCTGACCATGGTCGGCGTGGCGTTGATTCTGGCGCAGATCCTGGTGCGCAAGCTCGAATGGCCACCGCTGCGGATGATCCGCGTCGGCGCCAGCATCGCCGCCGCAGGCTTTGCCGCCAGCGCCCTGGCCACCAGCGCCGTGGGCCTGTGGGCGTGCTTCTTTTTCTCGGCCTGCGGCATGGGCTGGGTGTTCCCGGCGTTTTCGGCGCTGGCGGCCAACGCCATGGACGCCTCCGAGCAAGGCGCCACGGCCGGTTCCATCGGCGCCGTGCAGGGCCTGGGGGTGGTCATCGGGCCGCTGGCCGGGACCCTGATCTACGCCGTCGATCCGCGCCTGCCGTACCTGATTGTCGCGGCGCTGCTGTTGTTGGTCGGGCTGTGGCCGCAGCCGAAAAAGCCCGCCTAACAGGTGGGCCGCTAAAGCCGGTTCGAATGTGTTTTAATGCCTCGCCCAAAATTTTTGACACATAAGGCGGCTATGGACACGGGGACACGACTCAAACTGGTGCGTGAACGCAACAAACTCTCCCAACGGGAGCTGGCTCGGCGCAGTGGCCTGACCAACTCGACGATCTCGCAGATCGAGCAGAATCGCGTCAGCCCTTCGGTCAGTTCCCTGAAAAAGCTGCTTGAAGGCATTCCGATGTCGTTGGCGGAGTTCTTCAGTTTTGACGAGCCGATCCGCGAAGAACGCTTTGTGTTCCGCTCGACCGAACAGCCCGACCTGGGCAACAGCGGCCTGCGCATGCTGCTGGTCGGGGCCAGTGTCGAAGGCCGGCAAATGCGCATGTTGCGCGAGCTGTACGCGCCGGGCGCCGACTCCGGCGAGCCGATCGTGCACGCCGAGGGCGAAGAGTGCGGCCTGGTGACCCGTGGCACCATCGAATTGCGGGTCGATGGCCAGGTCAGCATCCTCAACTCCGGTGACGGCTACTACTTCCCCACCACCCTGCCCCACAGCTTCAAGAATATCGGCCAGGATGAGGCCGAGATCATCAGCGCCAACACCCCGGCGAACTTCTGATGGTGCGATCGCGGGTCTTGCCCGCTCCTACAGGACCTGTGTAGGAGCGGGCTTGCCCCGCGATGAACCTTGCTGCTACATCCAGCCTAGCCACTGCCACCAGGTCGCGGCAAACACCAGCATCAGCCCATAACCGATCAGGGTGACGATGATCCCCACCCGGGCGAACTGTTTGGCGGTGAAGGTCTCGGTGCCCAGGCAGACCATGTTCTGCGGCGCGTTGATCGGCAAGATAAAGCCGTAGCTGACCACAAAGCCCAGGGCCATGGTCATGCCCAGGCGGCTGAAGTCCCCCGGCAAGGTCTGCAACACCGCAATCAAAATCGGCAGCAGCGCCGAGGTCAGGGCGGTGGCGCTGGCAAAGCCCAGGTGAATCAGAATCAAAAAGGCCGCAAGGATCGAGAACACCCCCAGGGTACCCAATTGATCCAGCCCGGTATGGGCCACCACTTGCGCGCCCAGCCATTGCCCGGCCTGGGTGGTAAGCAAGGTAGTACCCAGGCTGATGCCTACCCCGAAGACAATCACCGTGCCCCAGGGAATGCGCGCCTGCACATCTTTCCAGGTCATCACCCCTACCCGTGGCAGCAGCAGGATCACCAGCCCGGCATAGGTGGTCGAAGTGGTGTCAAAGTGATGCAGCTTGCCCTCGGTGGCCCAGGCCAGCAGCAGCAACAGCGACACGCCCAACAGACGTTTCTGCGCGCCGGTCATCGGTCCGAGCTCGGCCAGGGTCTTGCTTACTGCCGCCTTGCCACCCGGAATCGCATCGCTTTCGGGCGGCAGCATTTTCAGCACCAGGACGATCAGCACCACCGACATGATCACTGCCCACGGCGCGCCAGCGATCAGCCAGTCGATCCACGACACCCGCGCACCGAGCATCTTGTCCATGAAGCCGACGGTCAGCAGGTTCTGCGCCGCGGCAGTCTGGATGCCGATATTCCAGATGCTGGTGCCCTGGGCGACGATGATCATGATCCCGGCGGCGATGTTCGAGCGCTTGTCGACACCAAAGGCGGCGATCACCCCCATCATGATCGGCACCACGCAGGCACTGCGCGCGGTGGCGCTGGGCACCACCAGGCTGAGCAGCACGGTGACGGCCACCGCCCCCAGAAGGATGCGCCGAGTGCTGACGCCGATGCTCGACAAGGTCACCAGGGCGATACGCCGGTCCAGCCCGGTGTGGGTCATGGCCGCGGCGATGAACAAGGCACCGACCACCAGGGCCAGGGCACTGTTGGAAAAACCGGTCAGGGCCAGGGTGATGGCGGCCGAGGAGCCGTAGATCACCGAAGGGTCGGCCACCGTCGGCGCCGTGCCGAGCAAAAAGGCCATCAGCGAGGTGATCATGATCGCGCTGGCTTCGTACGACACCGCTTCGCTGATCCACACCACCACGGCAAAAGCCAGAATCGCCAGCACCCGGTGGCCGGCCACTGGCAAGTCGGCGGGCATCGGCAGCAACAGCACCCCGACCAGTGCTGCGATACCGACCAGCAGGCCAATCGGCACGCGGGCTCTGGCGGTTTGTGAGACAGGCACATTGGCCGGCGAATTCATCGGTAACTCCCTTTAGAACATGTGCGGCCATGATCGCGCAGATCGCTTTTGCGCAGACTGATACGCATCAATGCCCCGAATTCGAGGCATTGTCCGACAAGATGTAGTGCCTTGAAAAAAACACTACAAAACCTGTTGACGCCGTTCGTCGCCCCTTGCATGATGAGGTCGTCTCCCCGATCGGGGGTACTGGCAAGGGTGTTCCAGGCAGCTCGACAGATCCATGAGCTGTGTGCGGATGGGTACTGCCCAAAAGGCAGCGTGTAGAAGCCCCCAGTTGTGACGCTGCTGTAGCAGCTTTCATTTAACGCTACATGTTATGCGCCAAGTGCGAACAAACAACGAATGGTCAAGGGGGCTTTATGATGAATCTGAACAATCAACCGACTGTTGAAGAACTGGCCCGGCTGTTCGCCGCGCGCAAGGACACTCTCGACAGCCACATCCTCTGGGTTTGCAAAACCGGTGAAGTTCACCTGGACAGCCTGGAAACCATGAGCGACGAAGCCGAGTTCGAAGAACGCAAGCCGAACATGCGTGCCCGCCTGAAGATGTACCGTCGCGGCCAGGGCTACGTTGGCAAAAAGGCCGCCGCCGACACTCAATATGTCGGTCGGGTTCTGCAGACCCTGCAAAGCGAGTGGGCTGCGCTGCAGAACAAGCCTGGCGTCGCGGTGATCGACCGTCTCTGCTAAGGGTCGCTGGGGTGCGGCACTGCCCCAGCCACGCTTGAGCCCAATCCACGCGGATTGGGCTTTTTTATTTATGGCGGTACAGGGCTAGAATGCCCCCCTTTGCGCCAAGAGCCCGCTTATGACCCAGCCAGCTTTCGGAACCGGTGACACCTCCTACCAGGCCGCCGGAGGCATCGACGGCCTGCGCCGCCTGGTCGATGACTTCTACCGCTTGATGGATGAAAACCCCGAGGCACGGACCGTGCGCCAGATGCACCCGCAAAACCTGGAAGCTTCGCGCGATAAGCTGGCGTGTTTTCTCAGTGGCTGGCTCGGCGGCCCGCGGCTGTTCAGTGAGCGCTATGGCCCGATCGCCATCCCGGCCTTCCATGCCCAATGGCCGATCAATGAAAGCCACAGCGCTATCTGGTTGGGCTGTATGCAACAGGCGATTAACCTGCAGGAGTATTCTGCAGAATTTGCCGAGTACCTGTTGCGCCAACTGCGCGTGCCGGCCGAACGCATCGTCCAGGCCAGCCGCGCCCGTCACCCTCAGGCCTGACGGCGCAGCGGCGCCTTCTCCAGCGGCAAGGCACCGGTGGCCAGCGCCCTGGCGCGGTCAACGCCCCAGACCATGGCGCGGGTCATGGTCTCGCCGGGGCGATTGTCGTGGTACTCCTCGACCAGCGCCTTGCCCTGGCGCGTATAGATGCCGAGGAACAACTGAGTGGCGCCGGTGCGCGACAGCCTCACCTGAACGTCGATACTGGTGCCGTCGCTGAGCTGTTCGTCATGGCTGCGGCTGTGCAGTTGTGCGTCAGCCCAGTTCCAGTAGGTCTCTTCCCTGATACGCATCGAATGGCTCCTGTATTGATGGCGGCATTAGTAAGGCACACAACCCGGCATCAGGCGAGCGCCAGCCGCGCAACCTTTGCGCAAGGTCAAACAATGCAAAAAAAACCCCGCCGTTGGGCGGGGTGGTGGTCGATTCGTTTACTTCTTCGCTGGCAAGCGCGGGGTGAACTTACCCTTCTTGCTGCGCTGTAGCGCGTTCAGGCGCACCTGCGCATCATCCAGCGTCATGTTGGCAAAGCCCAGGCGATAGCCGCTCTGGCCACAGCGCACCACACTGTTGATGGGAAATTCGTCGCCCTGGTCCTCAATGTAGGATTCAATCATGCCCCAGTCTCCCTCCGATGGCGGACCAGTACCGGCAAGCAGATGATTGCCCAGAAAAGTACTGACCCTGGTGACTCTGAGACTAGCCGGTCATTTGTGGACCGCACGGGCAAGAACAAAAAAGCCCGACCAATGGCCGGGCTGTTTTGTCGCACCCCTGGCGTTTACCTGAGCTTCACCGCGGTACCGGTAACGAACACCACGACCATGCCGCCACGGGCCGAGGGCATGCTGATTTCATAGTCCAGGCCGACCACCGCATCGGCCTGCAGGCTGCGCGCGCGGGCGCGGATTTCGTCGGTGGCCTGGATGCGCGCTTCTTTCAACGCACTTTCCAGGGTTTGCGAACGGCCACCGAAAAAGTCGCGGAAACTGGCGAACATATCGCGAACCACGTTGATACCCTGAACCGACTCGGCGCTGACCACATCCAGATAGGCGGAAATTTCCCGGCCTTCGATGGTCCCTGTGGTGGTAATGATCATGCTGCTCTCCTTCGGCCTTGCCTGTCAGCCGCCCGCAGTTGAGCGGGCGGAAAAAGCGCGATGGTAACAAAACCGCCGGCTGCTGCGTGGCCATTTATACAAGCAATAGGTTGTGTAATACATGCCAGCCACCTAGACTCCCCTTCCATTGCCGCCTTACTTGCGAAGGAGTCGCCGATGAACACCGCCCACCCTCAGCCCGCGTCATGGGCCGAACTGCTCCACGGGCGCAATGCCCTGCGCTCGATCGCCCTGGCCGGCGGCGTCGCCCTGCATGCAATCAACGTCTATATCGTCACCACCATCCTGCCCACAGTGATCGCGGATATCGGCGGCCTGGCCTTTTATGCCTGGAGCACCACGCTGTTTGTCGCCACCTCGATCATCGGCTCGACCCTCTCGGCGCAATTGATCGAGCGCCTGGGCGCGCGGGCGGCCTTTCTCCTGGCCCTGGCGGTGTTCAGCCTGGGCTCGGTGATCTGCGCCGCCGCGCCGAGCATGCCGGTGCTGCTGATCGGTCGCAGCGTCCAGGGCCTGGGCGGCGGTATCCTGTTCGCCCTGAGCTATGCCCTGATCCGCTTGATCTTCGATGAGCGCCTGTGGCCCCGGGCCATGGCCATGGTCTCGGGCATGTGGGGCGTGGCCACCCTGTGCGGGCCGGCGGTAGGCGGTATCTTTGCCCAGGGCGGCCACTGGCGCTGGGCGTTCTGGTCGCTGCTGCCGGTGGCGGCGCTGCTGGCGCTGATCGTCATCAACCAGTTGCACGGCAAGGTGGCTGCCAGCACCCGGGCCACTCGCCCACCCTATGGCCTGATTGCTTGCCTGGTCGCCTCGGTGCTGGCGATTTCTGCCGCCAGCCTGGCCCAGCAACTGCTGTGGAACCTGCTCGGGATTGGCGCGGGCCTGGCCCTCGCAGTGCTCATCGCCCGCCTCGACCACCAGCCCGAGCGCCGCTTGCTGCCTTCTGGTGCTTATTCCCTGGGCACCTCACTGGGCAAGTTGTATGCGGTGATGTGCCTGTTGATTGCGGCAGTGACCACGGAAATTTTCGTCCCCTACTTCCTCCAGGCCATTCACGGCCTCAGCCCGCTGGCCGCCGGCTACATGACCGCGGCCATGGCGGCGGGCTGGACCCTGGCCGCGCTATGCAGCGCCAGCCGCACCGGTGAGGCCGCCGAGCGCATGATCCGCGTCGGCCCGGGCATTGTCCTTGCGGCCCTGCTGGGGCTGGCGTTGATGACCGGCCAGCAGGCCTGGCTGGGCAGCACTGGCGGCCTGGCCGTGTATTGCCTGGCGCTGGCCGGCGTGGGCCTGGGAATCGGCCTGGGCTGGCCGCACTTGCTGACCAAGGTGCTCAGCGCCGCGCCACCCGGTGAAGAAAACCTGACCTCGGCATCGATCACCACCGTGCAGCTCTACGCCACGGCGCTGGCGGCAGCCCTGGCCGGGGTGGTCAGCAACAGTGCCGGGCTGGTCGAGCCGGGCGGCGTCGCTGGCGCGCAACAGGCCGCGACCTGGCTGTTCGCGGTGTTTGCCATCGCGCCACTGCTGACCTGGCTGTTGGTCTGGCGCCTGACTGGCACTGCACCCAAGGTCATGGCCCGATGAGCCTCAGCAACCTCGATAGCACCTCAAGCGCCGAGCGCATCCTGTTCTTGCTCAAGACCCGCGGCGCGTTGAAAACCACCGACCTGGCCAGCCTGCTGCAGATCAGCTTCGAGGCCACGCGCCAGCACCTGCAGAAGCTGCAGGCCGCCGGGCAAATCAATGGCATCAGTGTCCCGAGCACTGGCGCCGGGCGGCCTTCGCAAAAGTGGATGTTGACCGACGCCGCCCAGCGGCGCTTTCCCGACACCCACAGTGTGCTGACCCTGCAACTGATCGACAGCGTCGAACAGGTGTTCGGCCCCGAGGGGGTCGACCAGCTCATCAGCCGCATGGAAGCCAGCAGCCGCGCCGAATACCAGCAGGCCTGCAACCAGGCCCAGGGGCTGGAAGATAAAGTGCGGGTGCTGGTGCAACTGCGTGAGCGGGCCGGCTACATGGCCCATATGCAGGCCTGCGGCGACGGCTGGCTGATCATCGAAAACCACTGCCCGATCTGCGTGGCCGCCAGCCGCTGCCAGGGGTTTTGCCGCTCGGAGCTGCAGGTGTTCCAGGCCGCGCTCGGTGAGCAGGCGCAGGTGGAGCGCTGCGAACACCTGCTGAGCGGTGATCGGCGTTGTGTTTACCGGGTTATGCCGGCGTAATCGCCCACGGCTAGGCCATCCGCGCCAGCAACAACTGGCGCAGGCGCGGGCCGAAGACGTTGATCAACAGCCCGGCCATCACCAGCAGCGCGCCCCAGCCTTGCAGCGGGGTCAGGCGCTCGTCCAGCAGCAAGGCCGAAGAGCTCAGGCCCACCACCGGCACCAGCAACGAAAACGGCGCCACCTTGCCGGCCGGGTAGCGCGACAGCAGATGGCTCCACAGGCTGTAGCCGAGCATGGTGGCGATAAACGCCAGGTAGGCCAGCGCCAGCACCGAGTTCCAGCCGATGCCGCGCAGCGAGCTTTCGATCCGCTCGGGGCCTTCCAGCCACCACGACAGCGCCAGAAACGGCAGCGGCGGTACCAACCCGCCCCAGATCACCAGGGCCACCAGGTCGATATTGCCGAAACGCCGGGTGATGATATTGCCCATGGCCCACATCGCGGCGGCGCACAGGGTCAGCAGCAAGGCGAAAAACGGCACGCTGGCGCCGTTTTCGCTGCCGATCAGGGCCAGGCCACCGGCGGCCACCAGCAAGCCCAGCACGCTGGCCGCGCGCAGCCGCTCGCCAAGGAAGATCGCGGCAAAAAACAGAGTGAAGAACGCCTGGGATTGCAGCACCAGCGACGCCAGCCCCGGCGGCATGCCATTGCCCATGGCCTCGAAGAGAAAGGCGAACTGGCCCAGGGAGATGGTCGCGCCGTAGGCAATCAGCCAGCGCCAGGGCAACTGCGGGCGCTTGACCAGCAGCACCGCCGGAAACGCCACCAGGGCAAAGCGCAAGGCGCCCAGCAACATCGGCGGCAAGCCATCGAGGCCGACCTTGATCACCACGAAATTGACGCCCCAGGCGACAATCACCACCAGCGCCAACAGCAAATCCTTTAACGGCATGCTTCCCTCAACGGCTTTGTAATATTTCGCAACAGCATAACCTTATGCACGAAATCATCGCAGCATCCATCGCGACGGATGGGTGCCGCAAAGCCGACACCTCCACTTGACTGTATTTGTATATACATGCTCATATCTGTTTCAGTCGCCCGCCTGCGTTCGGCTGGCGACCCGACCGCGACAACACAACAATAGGCGGAGATCCCGAGCAATGACCCAGGCCAATGCCTCGCGCAGCAAGCCCCTGATCGAGCGGCGCTCGATCGACTACATCCCGGAAAACGAACGACACGGACGCCTCTACAGCCAGTTCACCCTGTGGCTGGGTGCCAACCTGCAGATCACCGCAATCGTTACCGGGGCCCTGGCCGTGGTGCTCGGTGGCGATGTGTTCTGGTCGCTGATCGGCCTGCTGCTCGGGCAACTGGTCGGCGGCGCGGTCATGGCCCTGCACGCCGCCCAAGGGCCGAAACTCGGCCTGCCGCAGATGATCTCCAGCCGCGTGCAGTTCGGGGTGTACGGCGCGGCCATCCCGATTGCCCTGGTGTGCCTGATGTACCTGGGTTTCACCGCCACCGGCACGGTGCTCTCGGGCCAGGCCATCGGCCAGTTGCTGAGCGTCAGCGACAGCGCCGGCATTCTGATTTTCGCCGGGGTCATCGTCCTTGCCACGGTGTTCGGCTACCGCATGATCCACTGGATCGGCCGGGTGGCCAGCGTGCTGGGGATCATCGCCTTCGTCTACCTGTTCAGCCGCATCATGGTCATCAGCGACATCGGCCAGTTGCTGGAGAACCGCCACTTCACCTGGGCCTCGTTCCTGCTCGCGGTGTCGCTGTCGGCGTCCTGGCAGATCTCGTTCGGCCCTTATGTCGCGGATTATTCGCGCTACCTGCCGAGCAACACCTCATCGTTCAAGACCTTCCTCGCCGCAGGCCTGGGCTCGGTGGTCGGCGCCCAGGCGTCGATGGTCCTCGGGGTGTTTGCCGCGGCGATTGCCAACGGCCAGTTCTCCGGCCGTGAAGTGGCCTACATCGTCGGCCTGGGCGGTACCGGCGCCACCGCCGCGCTGCTGTACTTCAGCATCGCCTTCGGCAAGGTGACCATCTCGACCCTCAACTCCTACGGCAGCTTCATGTGCATCGCCACCATCATCAGTGGCTTTCGCGGGCACATCGAAGTCACCCGCCGCCAGCGGCTGTTCTTCGTCCTCGCCATCGTTGGCGCTTCGACGTTGATCGCCCTGCTCGGCCAGCATTCGTTCCTGGCTGCGTTCAAGTCGTTCATCCTGTTCCTGCTGACCTTCTTCGTACCCTGGAGCGCGGTCAACCTGGTGGACTACTACTTCATCACCAAGGAGCGCTACGACGTGCCGGCGCTGGCTGACCCCAACGGCCGCTACGGGCGCTGGATCCTGCCTGGCATCATCGTCTACACCATCGGCGTGCTGGTGCAGATGCCGTTCATTTCCACCAAGCTCTACACCGGCCCGATGGTTGCCCACCTGGGGGGCGTCGACCTGTCGTGGATCATCGGCCTGGTCGTACCGAGTGTGCTGTATTACCTGGTCGCACGGCGCAAGGCCGCCGAAGCCCCGGCGCAAATGATCCTGCCGCAAACCAGCCAGTCCTGAAACAAAAAGGCCGAGCCCCGTCACCGGGGCTCGGCCTGTTTTTGTTCCTGCCCTTCATAGCTTGGCGATCGACACCTCGGTGGATTTGACGAAGGCAATCACTTCGCTGCCGACCCGCAGCTCCAGCTCGTGCACCGAGCGGGTGGTGATCACCGAGGTGACGATGCCGGCGGAGGTCTGTACGTCGATTTCCGATACCACCGGGCCTTCGATGATCTCCTTGACCGTGCCTTTGAACTGATTGCGTACGTTGATCGCCTTGATGGTCATGTGCTGCTTCCTCGTCCTGGGGTGCACTGCCGCGCAGTGCTTGAGGTGCAGATTGCTCTCGAGCGAATAAAATTAAAAAGAATAAATAATTACGAATATAGAACAAAACGAAATATACAAATCGACATATCGAAAGACCCAAACGTTATTTATTTTCAGTTTTTTAGATCCTTTAGCATCGGTACCACCCTCATCGAGCAAGTGAGCGCCACCTTTGCACCGCACTCCATCGACCCCTTTGCACATCGCCCGGGAACTGGCCAGCGAGTTCGCCCGCAGCGCCGTCGAGCGCGACCGCCAGGGCGGCACGCCCAAGGCTGAACGCGATGCCATCCGCAGCAGCGGCCTGCTGGCCTTGAGCATCCCTCGCGAGTTCGGTGGGCTGGGCGCCAGCTGGAGGCAAACCTTCGAGGTGGTTCGTGAATTCGCCCGGGTCGACAGTTCCCTGGCCCACGTGTTTGGTTTTCATCACCTGATGCTCGCCACCGTGCGCCTGTTTGCCACGCCCGCGCAGTGGCAGCCATGGTTCGAACTGACCGCGCGCAAGAGCTGGTTCTGGGGCAATGCCCTCAACCCGCTGGACACCCGCACGGTGGTCAAGGACCGTGGCAGCTTTCGCGAGTTCTCCGGTAAAAAAAGCTTCTGCTCCGGCGCCAGCGATTCAGAGATGCTCATCGCCTCGGCGGTGGACGAGAGCGCCGGCGGCAAGCTGCTGATTGCGGCGATCCCCAGCGGGCGCACCGGCATCACCCTGCACAACGACTGGCACAACATGGGCCAGCGCCAGACCGACAGCGGCAGCGCCAGCTTCGAACGGGTGCGGGTGGAAGAAAGCGACCTGCTGCTCGACCCCGGTCCCTTGAGCACGCCGTTCGCCTGCCTGCGGCCGCTGATTGCCCAGCTGCATTTCGCCAATATCTTCCTCGGCATCGCCGAGGGCGCTTTCGAAGAGGCCCGGGATTATGCCCTGCGCGAGTCGCGGCCATGGTTCAAATCGCTCGCCGAACAGAGCAGCGCCGACCCGTATGTACTCAAGCATTTCGGCGACTTCTGGGTGCGCCTGCAGGGTGCGCGGCTGCTGGTTGACCAGGCCGCCCAGGAGCTGGACCAGGCCTGGGCCAAAGGCGCAGCGCTGAGCGCCGAACAACGCGGGCGCCTGGCGGTGAGCATCGCTACCGCCAAGGTCGCCGCCAGCCGCGATGGCCTGGAGATTTGCAGCAAGGTGTTTGAAGTCACCGGCGCCCGCGCCACCCAGGCCTCGGTGGGCCTCGACCGGCACTGGCGCAACCTGCGCACCCAGAGCCTGCACGACCCGCTCGACTACAAGCTGCACGAACTCGGTGAATGGGCCCTGCGCGGGCAATTGCCGACTCCGACCTTCTACTCATAGTGTGACCGCCATGCAATTGTTGACCCTACCGCCCTCCCCGGCCCTGGCCACCTCGATCCGCGCCACCGCGCAGGTGTTCGAAGACCCCAAGTCACGGGCCTTGCTGGCGCACCTGCAGCGGGTCGCGCCGAGTGAAGCCAGCGTGCTGATCATCGGCGAGACCGGCACCGGCAAAGAGCTGGTCGCCCGGCACATCCACAACCTCAGCGGCCGGCGTGACAAGCCGTTCGTGGCAGTCAACTGCGGAGCGTTTTCCGAATCGCTGGTCGAGGCCGAATTGTTCGGCCACGAAAAAGGTGCGTTCACCGGCGCCCTCAGTGCCAAGGCCGGCTGGTTCGAAGAAGCCAACGGCGGCACCTTGTTCCTCGACGAGATCGGCGACCTGCCGATGCCGATCCAGGTCAAGCTGTTGCGCGTGCTGCAGGAGCGCGAAGTGGTACGCCTGGGCTCGCGCAAGAGCATTGCCATCGATGTGCGGGTACTGGCCGCTACCAACGTGCAGCTGGAAAAAGCCATCAACGCCGGGCACTTTCGCGAAGACCTGTACTACCGCCTCGACGTCGTCAGCCTGGAACTTGTGCCACTGCGTGAACGCCCGGGCGACATCCTGCCGCTGACCCGCCACTTCATCCAGGCCTACAGCCAGCGCCTGGGCTATGGCCAGGTCAGCCTCAGCAGCGAGGCCGAAGCCAAGCTGCGCAGCTACGGCTGGCCGGGCAACATCCGCGAGCTGGAAAACGTCATCCATCACACCTTGCTGATCTGCCGTGACGGCGTGATCCGCCAGGAGGACCTGCGCCTGTCGAACATGCGCATCGAACGCGCCGACGACAGCCCCGGCAGCGATGATTCGGCGGAAGGCTTGCTGGCGCGGGCTTTCCAGAAACTCTTCGAACAACCTGGCGGCGCCTTGCACGAGAAGGTCGAGGACGCACTGTTGCGCGCGGCCTACCGCTTCAGTCATTACAACCAGGTGCACACCGCCAACTTGCTCGGCCTGAGCCGCAACGTCACCCGCACCCGGCTGATCAAGATGGGCGAACTGGCGGTGAATCGACGGCAGCCCGGGGGCAGTACCCAGGGCGAGCGGGTGCTGAATTTGTCGATCTAATGGCCTTATCGCTGGCAGGCTCTGTGTACACCAAACCTGTGGGAGCCGGCCTTGCCGGCGATCGAGCGCGCAGCGCTCGCAATCAGCGATAAATCTCACTCCCCGCATCCGCCGCCAACGTGCGAAACACCAGCGCCGAAGCCATGCACAGCAGCGCCCCGACGCCAATCACCAGGGCGATATCCGCCACCGCCACTTGCTGCTCACCTTTCAAGCTCATCAACACACTGAGCAGTGAAGCAGCCACCCCCACCGACAAGCTCATGGTCAACTGCACCGTCGCCGCCGACAGGCTGCTGGCGCGGCTGTGCAGTTCGGCGGGTACGTCGGCATAGGTCAGGCCACCCATGGCGCTGAACTGCAAGGAGCGGATCAGGCCGCTGGCGAACAGGATCAACACCACCAGCCAGTACGGCGTGTCGAGGTTGAAACTGGCGCAGGCGCCCAGGCTCAAACCGGTGAACAACGCATTGATACTCAAGGTGCGGCGAAAGCCAAAGCGGCGCACGATACGCACCGCCAGCAGCTTGACCACAAAGGCGCCGACACCCCCGGTGAAGGTCAGCAAACCGGCATGCAAAGGGCTTAAACCAAAGCACAGCTGGAACAACAACACCATCAAGAACGGCTGCGCCGCCGTGCCCAGGCGAAACAGGTTGCCACCCCAGAAACTCACGGCAAAACTGCCTACGCGCAAAGGCGAAAAGTCCAGCAGCGGCTGGGCGCAACGCCGGGCATGGCGCACATAGAGCAGCGCTGTTATTAGCCCGATCAGCAGCAACAGCAGCACCCAGCGCCGTGCCAGCAAGCCATGGCCGAGCGCCTCGAAGCCGAACACCAGTGACGCCAGGGCCACACTGGCCAGCAGCAAGCCGCGCAGGTCCAGGCGTTGCTGGCTGTCGCCGGGGTAATCGGGAATATGCCGCAGCACCAGGTACACCCCGAGCACGCCGATGGGCAGGTTGACCAGAAAAATCCACTGCCACGGCAGCAGCGTCACCAGCAGACCGCCCAGCGGCGGCCCGAGCATCGGCCCCACCAGTGGCGGGATGGTCAGGTAGGACATGTTGCGCAGCAGCTGCTCGCGCGGCGACCAGCGCAGCAGGATCATCAAGCCCACCGGCACCATCATCGCCCCCGCCGCGCCCTGGCACAGGCGCGCCAGGCACAGCTGCAGCAACGACCCGGCCAGGGCGCAAGCCAGCGACGACAGGGTGAACAACACTATCGCCAGCACGAACACCCGCCGCGGCCCGTAGCGGTCCGCCGCCCAGCCGCTGACCGGCACTGCCAGGGCCGCGGCAAGCATGTACAGCGACACCACCAGGTTCATGCGCACACTCGGCGCGCCGAACTCGCTGGCCATCTGTGGCAATGCGGTCATGACCACGGTGGAGTCGATCAGCTCCATCAGCAACGCACAGCCGATGATCATCGGTACCCGCCGTGATTGCCCGGTGCTGTGGGTCAACAGCGGCGCCTGCAAACTGCCCACCTCAGAACAAGCCCGACGTCGGCGGCGGCGTGCCGGTCAGTTGCCAGGCACCCACCGCTGCGGCCTTCCAGTGCCGCGGGTTGTGGTTGGCGACCGTGCGTGCGTTGCGCCAGTGGCGGTCGAGATTGTGGCTGCGGCCGGTGGTCGAGGCGCCGCCGACGTCAAACAGCAACTCGGCAGCCTTGAGCGCGGACTCGGCGGCAATGTACTGGGCCTGGGCCACGTCGATGGCGGCCTGGTCGACCTGTTGCGGGTCAAGCCCGCTGGCCCAGGCGCGGTCGATCGACGCCGCCGCGCGCAACACCACGGCTTCGGCGCTAAAGGCACGGGCGGCGATCTCGCCGACGATGAGCTGCACGTAAGGGTCATCCACCGAACGCGCGGCGCTGCTGTGCTTGATCGGCCGCGCATGCTCGCGGGCAAAGCGGCTGGCGTCGTCCAGCGCATTGCGGGCGATGCCGGCCTGCACCGTGGCCAGAAACAACTGCAGGAACGGCGTGACGATGGTGCGCTTGCCCTCCTCCACCGTGCGCGTGCGGATCTCGTCGGCGTACACCACGACATCATTCAGGCGCGTGGTGCCGCTGGCAGTCAGGCGCTGGCCCATGGCGTCGAAATCGTCGAGCAACTCCAGGCCCTGGCGCTCGCGCGGCAGCACGAACGACACCGGCTGATCGTTTTCATCCAGAGCCACGGCGCTGACCCAGTCGGCGTACAGGGAGCCGGTGCTGTAGTACTTGCTGCCGCTGGCGCGGTAATGCTCGCCGTCACGCACGATGCGCGCACTGATCGCGCCATTGGCGCCGCCCACTTCCCAGCCGGCATTGCCCAGCACCGCGCCTTGCAGGTAGCGGGCGAACCAGCGCTGGCGCTCGGCCTCGGCGCCGTCGGCGGTTGACGACAACAAGCCTTCGATAAAACCAAAGCCCGGGCGCAGCGCCTGGGCGACGTTGGAGTCCACCGAGGCGATGCGCAGCAGCAGGCCGATCACATCGCTGACACTGCCACCCGGGCCGCCGTATTGCTCGGGTATGCGGCAGGTGTAGAGCCCGGCCTGGGCAATCTGGCGTACCGCCTCATAGGGCAGCTGGCGTTCGCGCTCACGTTGCGCGGCGCCGGCGGCAATCAGCGGTAGCAGGTTTTCGGTGTTGCCTTTGAGGTCGTCGAGGTTGCGACGCTCAATCGGGGGGACTGCGGATAAACCAGGCATGGACTTTCCTTGTGCAAATCAGGCGATCAGATCGCCAGGCGGAGAAATTCGAAACTGACCTTGCGACCGCTTTCCAGGTGTGGAATGGCGTCAAGCAAGGCACGGGTATAGGGGTGTTGCGGACGGTCGAAAACATCGCGCACGGCGCCGCTTTCCACCGCCACGCCGTCTTTCATCACCAGCACCTGGTCGCTGACGTGGTTGATCACCCCCAGGTCGTGGGAGATGAACAGGCAGGCCAGGCCCAGGCGCTGTTTTAGGTCGTCGAGCAGTTCGAGGATCTGCGCCTGTACCGACACATCCAGCGCCGACACCGGCTCGTCGCACACCAGGATCTGCGGCTGCGCGGCCAGGGCGCGGGCAATGGCGATGCGTTGCCGCTGGCCGCCCGACAGCTCGATCGGGCGCCGCTCCAGCAGGCTTTCGTCAAGGCGCACCAGGGTGAGCAACTCGACGGCCTGCGGGCGCCACTGCGCGCGCAGGTGCCCGGCTACTTGCAGCGCCTCGTACAACACCCGCTGCACGGTGTAGCGCGGGTCGAAGGAGCTCAGCGGGTCCTGGAACACCACCTGGATGCTGCGGCGAAGCGCGCGTTTCTCCTGGTCATCGAGTTGCAGCCAGGGCCGGCCCTTGATCTGGATCGCGCCGCTGTCGGGGGTTTCCAGGCCGAGGATCATCCGGGTCAGGGTGGTCTTGCCCGAGCCCGACTCGCCGACAATGCCTAAGGTGCGGCCCTTGTGCAGCTGCAGCGAAACCTTGTCGACCACGGTGCGCAAGGCGCCGTCCGGGCCCTTGAAGGCCTTGCTCAGTTGCTGCACCTGCAACAGCGGCGCGCTGGTTTCCACCACCGGCGGCGCCACGGCCGCAAGTTTTGCTGCCTGCGGCCGGCGAAAATGCACGGCGGCGCCGGCCTTGAGCAGGTACTGGGTGTAGGGGTGCTGCGGGTCTTGCAGCACCGCCTCGACACTGCCCTGCTCGACGATCACGCCGTTGTGCATCACTGCCACTCGGTTGGCCAGGCGCGAGACCACCGCCAGGTCGTGGCTGACAATCAGCATCGCCGTGCTGTCGCCGCGCAGGGATTCGAGCAGGCTCAGAACCTGGGCCTGCACCGTGGCATCCAGCGCCGTGGTCGGCTCGTCGGCGATCAGCAGGCGCGGGTTGCAGGCAATCGCCGAGGCGATCAGCGCCCGTTGGCGCAAGCCGCCGGAGAGCTGCCAGGGGTACTGGCGGGCGCGCAGCTCAGGCTCCGGTACACCGACCGCGCGCAGCAGTTCCAGCACCCGTGCCTGACGCTGTTCGCGGTTCAGCTCGCTGTGTAGTTGCAGCGGCTCGGCAATCTCCTTGCCGACCGGGCGCAGGGGGTCGAGCGAGCCCAGGGCGTCCTGCATGACAAAACCGATTTGTGCGCCGCGCACCCGGCGCCAGGCGCGCTCGTCGAACTGGCGCAGGTCCTGCCCGGCAAAGGTCAGGCGGCTGGCCTGCAACTGCGCATGGGCTCCGGTGAGCCCGGCCAGGGTGCGCGAAGTGACGCTCTTGCCCGAGCCCGACTCACCCACCAGCGCCAGGCATTCGCCCTGCTGCACGGTGAAGCTGATGCCCTTGAGCACCGGCACGCCCTGGCCGAAGCGCACCTGCAAGTCGCTGACCTCGATCAGCGGCGCGGGGTGTTGAAGAACAGCGTTCATAGGCGTTTACCTTCGTTGCGGCGCAGCAGTTCGCGGCCGATGGCGGTGATCGAAACCACGGTGAGGGTGATGGCCAGGGCCGGCCAGGCCACCAGCCACCAGGCGTTGGCCAGGTAGTTGCGGCCGATGGCGAGCATGCCGCCCCATTCCGGCTGCGGCGGTGGCGCGCCAAAGCCAAGAAAGCTCAGGGCGGCGCCGGCAACGATGGTGCTGCCGATGCCGATGGTGGCGAGAATCAAAATCGGTTTGATCGCATTGGGCAGCACGTGCCGCCAGATCACCTGCCGTCGTGGCAAGCCCAGGGTGGTGGCCGCCTCGACGTAGCCGGCATTGCGCACCACCAGGGTTTGCGCCCGCACCAGGCGCGCATAGCGCGGCACGCTGGCGATGCCCACGGCGATGATGGTGTTGAGCGCGCCCTGGCCAAAAAAGGTGATGATCACCAGCGCCAGCAACAGGTCGGGAAAGGCCAACAGCACATCGACCAGGCGCATCACCGCGCCGTCGACCAGCCGTGGGCCGAGGCCGGCCAGCAGCCCGAGCACGGTGCCCAGCAGCAATCCCAGCGCCGTGGCACTCAGGCCCAGTACCAGCGACGGGCGCACCGCGTAGACCAACCGCGCGAGGATGTCGCGGCCGTTCTCGTCAGTGCCCAGCCAGTGCAGGCTACCCGGTGGCTGGAACGCCTGGCGGGCGTTGGCATCAAGCGGGTCGGCGGCCACCAGCCAGCCTGGCTGCAGCGCCGCCAGCAGCAAAAAGACGACGAACAGCGCCGCCAGCACCAGCCCCGGGCGCACCGCCAGTGGCCGGCGCCTGGCAAAACGCGCCGGGGCCGGGATCAGGCCGCTGACTGGCAGCACCGCTGCCGTTGAATTGATCGGCGCCATCGGGCACCTCCATGAACTGAACGTTAGGGAGCCGGGTTAGGGATCTGCCGGTGGATCTGCTCGATGCGCGCCAAGGCTTCGCTACCCAGCTTCACCTGCAATGCGCCGAGGTTGTCGGCCAGTTGCGCCAGGCTGGTCTGCCCGGTCAGTGCGCTGCTGACAAACGGCTTGTTGATCACATAGGCCAGGGCCAGTTGCGCCGGGCTGATCGAAAGCTCCTGCGCCAGCGCCACATAGGCAGCGATAGCCTGATGGGCGCCGGGGCTGTCGTAGCGGTTGAAGGTGCGGTACACCGACGACAGCCGCGAGCCCTGTGGCAAGGCACCATTAAGGTACTTGCCGGTCAGGGCGCCGAAGGCCAGCGGCGAATAGGCCAGCAAGCCGATGTTGTCGCGCTGGCTGAACTCCGACAGGCCGCCCTCGTACAGGCGGTTGAGCAGGCTATAGGGGTTCTGGATGCTGACGATGCGCGGCAGGTTCTGCTCACGCGCCTGGCGCAAAAACTCGGCCACGCCCCACGGGGTTTCGTTGGACACGCCGATATGGCGGATCTTGCCGGCGGCGACCTGATCGGCCAGCACCTGCAAGGTCTCGGCGATGCTCACGGTTTCGCGGTCATCCTCGACATAGGGGTATTCGCGCTGGCCAAAAATATTGGTGGTGCGGTCCGGCCAGTGCAGTTGGTAGAGGTCCAGGTAATCGGTTTGCAGGCGCTTGAGGCTGCCGTCCAGGGCGGCGACGATATTGGCCCGGTCGTGGCGTGTAAGCCCCTCACGGATATGCGCGCCGGCCCCCGGCTGGCGTGCCGGGCCGATGATCTTGCTGGCCAGCACCACCTCGGCACGCCGCCCGCTGTTCGCCAGCCAGCTGCCGATGAAGCGCTCGGTGCTGCCCCAGGTTTCGCCGTGGGTCGGCGTTGGGTACATCTCGGCGGTATCGATCAGGTTGATACCAGCGGCCAGCGCCGCGTCGAGCTGGCGGTGGGCATCGCTTTCGCTGTTCTGGTGGCCCCAGGTCATGCTGCCCAGCCCCAGCACGCTGACCTGAATGTCGCTGTGGCCCAATCTACGTTTGATCATGCTCGCTCCGTATCGAAAGTAAAAAGCTCAAACCGCTTCGGCGGCGCGCTGGTACTGGCTGGTCGGGTACGGCAGGCCGAGGTGCTCGCGCAAGGTGCTGCCCTGGTATTCACGGCGGAACACCCCGCGCTGTTGCAGCAGCGGCACCACCTGGTCGACGAACACCTCGACGCCGGAAGGGAACATGTCCGGCATGATGTTGAAGCCATCGGCAGCGCCGGCACGGAACCAGTGCTCAAGGCTGTCGGCGACCTGTTCCGGGGTGCCGACGATCAGCCGGTGGCCGACCAGGATGCGCCGCGACAGTTCGCGGATGGTCAGGTTCTCGCGCCGCGCCAGGTTCAACTGAGCTTCGAGAAAACCGTGGGAGCCGCGCTCGAAATCCGCCACCGGGCCAATCCGTTCCCAGGGCAACGGCGCATCCAGCTGCAGCTCGCTGACCGCCAGGCCCACCCGCGCCGCCACCTGGTTGATCAGCCCTTCTTCGCCGTACCAGGCGTTGAGCTCGTCGAAACGCGCCTGGGCCTCGGCCTCGCTGCTGCCGATTACCGTTGACAACCCCGGCATGATTTTCAGGTGCTCGGGGTTGCGCCCCCACTGGCGGGCGCGCTGTTTCATTTCCTGATAGAACGCCTGGCCGTCGACCAGGGTGGTCTGGGTGGTGAAGATCGCATCGGCATAGCGCGAGCCGAGGGCCTTGCCGCCTTCGGAAGACCCAGCCTGCACCAGCACCGGCCGGCCCTGGGGCGAGCGCGGCAGGTTGAGCGGGCCCTTGACCGAGAAGTGCTCGCCGACAAAGTCGATGGCATGCACCTTGGCCGGGTCGGCAAAACGCCCACGGCGGGCATCGCCGATCACCGCGTCATCTTCCCAGCTGTCCCACAATTTAAGGGTGACATCGATGAACTCATCGGCCCGGGCATAACGGTCGACATGCCGCGGCGCACCGGCCAGGCCGAAGTTCTGCGCGGCGGCATCACCGGCATTGGTGACCACGTTCCAGGCCGCGCGGCCGCCGCTGATATGGTCCAGCGAGCTGAAGCGCCGGGCCAGGTTATAGGGGTCGTTGTAGGTGCTCGAGGCGGTGGCGATCACGCCGATATGACGGGTGGCCAGGGCCACGGCGGTGAGCAGCACGGTGGGCTCCAGGCGCCCGGCTGGATGCTGGCCAACATCGCCGATCAGCGCCGGGCCGTCGGCGAGGAAGATCGCATCGAGCTTGCCGCGTTCAGCGATGCGCGCGATGTTGCTGTAGTACTGGTGATCGAGATAGGCATTGGCCGGCACCTCGGCCTGGCGCCAGGCACCGGAGTGGGCGCCGAAACCGAGGATGTTCATGCCGATGCTCATGTGTTTTGCAGGCTGGCTCATGGCAACTCCTTGAGTGGGGTCAGACCGCGCTGGCTTCATCGCGGGCGGCGTTATCCTGGGCGTGCAACTGGCGCCAGGCGGCACCAGGGCTGATGCCGTTGAGGTAGTAATTGCCCAGCGCCCGCTCGCGGTAGATCGCCGGGTTGTGCGAGGCCAGGGTGCGGGCGTTGCGCCAGTGCCGGTCGAGGCGCCGGGCCTGGCTGGTGGCCGAGGCGCCGCCGACTTCAAACAGCAAGGTGGTGGCTTCGAGCACCTGCTCGAGAACGATCTGCTGGGCCTGGTAGGTGCGAATGTCGGCCTCGACGTAATGCGCCTCGCCAATCGAACCGTCGAGCTCGGCTTCATGCACGGTCTGCAGCACCTGGGCGACATCCAGCACCAGGGCCTGGGCGGCATAGGCCAGGCTCGACAGACGACCGATCACCCGCTGCACCAGCGGGTCGTCCTTGGGGCTGGACTGGCCCGGCACGCCAAAGGCGCGGGTGCGGCCCTGGACGAAGGCCACGGCATCGCGCTGCGCAGCGCGGGCGATACCGGCCAGGGTCGCCAGGTGGTACAGCTGGTAGAAGGCCGACAGGTAGGATTCGGCGCGCAGCTCGCCGGGCTTGAAGCGCCGCAGCACCTGCTGCGGCGGCACCGCGACATTGGCAAAACGGGTAGTGCCGCTGCCGCTCAGGCGCTGGCCGAAACCGTCCCAGTCATCTTCCAGGCTGACCCCTGGCGCCGTGGTCGGCACCACCACGCTGACAAAATCCTCGTCGAGCATGGCCACCGCCGCCACCCAGTCGGCATAGATGGCGCCGGTGCAGTAGTACTTCTCGCCGTGCAGCAGCCAGCCGGCCTCGGGCGCCTGCGGGTCGGCAGCGCGCAGGCGCACCGAATTGCCGGTGGTGTCGGTGCGTTCGGCCATGGCCGCGCCCCACAACTGCCCCGCCGCCACCTTGGCCAGCCAGTGCTGTTGCGAAGCGGCATCGCCACTGGACAGCCGGCCTTCGACAAAACCGCAGTGGGCGCGAAAGATTTGCGGCAGGTTGGAGTCGGCTTCGGCCAGGTCGATCAGCAGGCGAAACAGCACCGGCAGGCTGGCCTGGGCGCCGTTCAATGCCTGGGGTACGCGCAGGGCGCCAAAGCCGGCTTCGCGTAGCCAGGCCACCGGCTCATGGGCCAGGGTGCGTTGCTGCTCGCGCTCGACCGCACCTTCGGCAATGCGGGCAAACACCGGGGCAAAGCGCGCCTGCAGGTTTACGTAGTCCTGGCCTGCGTGGTTCGCAGCCAGGGCTGTTGGCAGTTCATGGGCACTCATGGCTGGTCCTTGAGATTCGGGTTCATAGGCTTTTGCTGCGCGGGTCGACCCAGTGGTTGATCAGGTCGACGAGAAAGTTGACGAGCACATAAATCGCCGCCGCCAACAGGGTGATGCCCAGCAGCAAGGGCATGTCCTTGGTCACGGCGGCGTCGAGCATCAAGCGGCCGATGCCCTGGCGGGCGAAGAGCATTTCGATGATCACCGCACCGCCCAGCAAGCTGGCGAAAACAAAGCCCGACAACGTCACCAGTGGCACCAGGGCATGGCGCAAGGCATGCTTGAGGCGCACGCCGGTCTCGGACATGCCGCGGGCGCGGGCCATGGCGATAAACGGCTGTTCGAGGATGTCTTCCAGCTCCTGGCGCAGTACCTGGGTCAGCACCGCGGCAATCGGCAGGGCCAGGGCCAGGCTCGGCAATATCAGCGCCTGCCAGCTGTTGGAACCGGATGGCGGCAGCAGGTGCCAGCCGAACGAAAACACCAGCAACAGCACGATGCCGATCACGAACGACGGCGCCGACGACAGCACCAGTTCAGTGCCGGACACCAGCGAGCGCACCCAGCGCGGCCGGTTGGCGGTGAGCACCGCGCAGCTCACCGCCAGCACAATCGACAGCAAGGCGGCGGCCAGCGACAGCTGCACGGTGGCGCCCAGCTGGCTGCCGATTACCTGCAGCACCGGGATGCGCAAACGGTATGACTCGCCCAGATCGCCCTGGGCCAGGCGCGCCAGGTACTGGCCGTACTGCACCCACAACGGCTGGTCGAGGCCGTATTCGGCGCGCACCTGGGCGATCAGCTCGGCGCTGGGCATGGCGTCGGGGCCGCCGAGAATCGCCAGGGCCGGGTCGCCGGCACTGAGGTTGATGGCCAGGAAGGTCAGGGTCGCCGCGCCCCAGAGCACGCCGATGCCGGCCAGCAGGCGCCAGGCCAATCGTTGCAAGCTAGTCATTTGCCCTCCGGGTCGAACCAGACACTGGTGAAAAACGGGGTGTTGTGCGAAGTGTCGAAAATCAGCCCCTTGACCTGCTTGCGGTAGGCCAGCAGCACATGGCTCTCGAACACCGGCACCGCCGGGATGGTCTGCGCCAGGCGCTGCTGGGCGATGCGATAGAGGTCGTTCAGCGCCACCGGGTCGGTAGTCCGCCGGGCCGCGCTGAGTACCCGGTCGAGCTCGGCATCGCGAAAGCGCCCGGCGTTCTGGCCGATCAGCTTGGCGGTGCTGATTGCCTGGCTGTGATAGAGGATGTACAGGCCATCGGGGGTGTTGGTGTGCCAGTAGCCGCCGCCGATCAGCTGAAAATCACTGGCGTAACGGCGCTGGGTGACCTGGGCCAGGGGCAGCAGGTCGATGTCGATCTTGAGGCCGATCTTCTTCAGGTCGGCCTGGATGGCCACGGCGATGCTGCTCGGGTAGGCCGCGGTTTCGTAGGTCAGCAGGTGCGCGGCCAGGCGCTGGCCGTTCTTGACCCGGTAACCCTCGGCGTCGCGCTCGCTCCAGCCGGCCTGGTCGAGAACGCGGTTTGCCTCGGCGACGTCATAGGCCAGCACATCCTTGAATGCCGGGTCGTAGTAACGGGTGTTGGCGGCGAGAAAATCACCCTTGGCCAGGTACTCGCCAAAACCGGTGATCCAGGCCAGGCCGTCGCGGTCGATGGCCTTGGCCACGGCGCGGCGCACCTGCACGTCGTCGAAGGGAAAGCGCTCGACGTTGAAGGTCAGGCTGCGAAACGGATTGGCCTTGCGAATCCGGCTGCGCATCTGCAAGTCCGGGTTGTCACGGATGGCCCGGGCGTTCTGGGTCGGGGCGTCGACGGTGAAGTCCGACTGGCCGGCTTCCAGGGTGCTGAAGCGGATCATCGGCTCGGGGACGATGCTCAGCTCAAGGCGATCGAGGTAGGCCTCGCCCTGGTGGCGGGTGACTGCGGGCGCCCAGTTGTAGCCCTTGCGCTTGACGAAGTTGGCGCCCTGGTCGCGGGTGTAGCTTTCCAGCACGAAGGGCCCGGAGCCGATCGGGTGTTCGGCAATGGTCTTCGGCGCTTCAAGGATCTGCCGGGGCGAGATCATGCTCAGCCACGACTGCGCCAGCACATCGAGGAACGGCGAATACGGCTCGCGCAAGTGCGCTTCGAAGGTGTACTCATCGACGATGCGCCCGTCCACGTAGGGGGCGATGTAGGCAGCGGCCAGCGGCGATTTGGTCGCCGGGTCGCGCATGTGTTCAAGGTTGACCTGCACGGCACGGGCGTTGAATTTCTCGCCATCGCTGAAGGTCACGTCGTCGCGCAGGTGAAAGGTGTAGGTCTTGCCGTCGTCGGAGATCTCCCAGGACTTGGCCAGCCACGGCGAGATATTGCCCTGCTCGTCCTGGTACAGCAGGCAGTCGAACAGAATGCGCCCCAGCCACTGCACATTGCCGTGGGAAATCGAATGCACGTCCAGCGTCGTGGTGTCGGAGGCCGTCGACACCCGCAGGGTGCCACCGGGCTTGCCCGGGGCGGCCTCGTAATAGTCCTGCGCGGCATAGCTCAAGGTGCCGTTGTGTAGCGTGCCGTCGATGCCACTGCTGCCCTGCCCCGGCGTTGGCTCCACCGGTTTGCAGGCGCCCAGGGCCAGCAGCACGCCAAGCACGGCGGGCACGCCCAGCCTTGCGATTACTCTCATGCGGTTCTCCTGCAGGTGCCGCGCGAACGGCACCCGCCCCTGGCTCAGAAGTTGTAGGCAATCCCGGTGTAGGCGCCGAAGCCGTCACCCGGGTACAGCGAGGCGGTGTCCTGGCCCTTGGCGTCGTAGCTGGGCACCAGGGCGGTGACGTAGTCCTTGTCGGTGAGGTTCTTCAGGTCCAGGTACACCTGCCAGGTCTTGTTCGGCGCGTCGTAGCCCAGGCGTGCGCCCCACAGGGTGTAGGACGGCGCGTAGAAGCTGTTGGCGTAGTCCACCGCCGTGCTCGATGCCGAGCGCACGTTGATCCCGGCGTAAAAGCCGTTGGCGTACTGGTAGAACAGCTCGCCCTGGTAGATGTGCTTGGGCAGGCCCGGCAGCTCGTTCTTGCTGAACAGCGGGTCGTTGCGGTAGTGAAAGTCGTTGAGGGTGTAGGCCTGGCGCCAGCTCAGCACATCGCCGTTATCGCGTTGCCAGAGCTTGGTGGTCAGCCCCGCCTCGATGCCCTGGTGGATGGTCGGGCTGGCGTTGGAGGTCGAGACCACCGCGGCCGAAGTGTTGGTGGCCGGGAGGATTTCGACGTTGAGCAGTTCGTCCTTGATCCACGATTTGTACAGGGTCAGGCTGCCGTCGAAAATGTCCGAACGCCCGCGAATCCCCAGTTCAACCGTGTTGGCGCTTTGCGGCACCAGGGTCTTGGCGAAGTTGGTGGTCACCCCCGAGCCGGAACTGGACCAGGAGCTAGGCGGGTCGATCGAGCGGCTGACGTTGCCGAACACCTGTACGTCCGGGGTCAGGTAGTAACGCAGGCCGAGCCGTGGCGCCAGTTTCCATTGCTGGTAGCGGTAGTGGCTGGGGATGCCGCTGGTGTTGGGCCGGTCGCTGAAATTGACATCGACATTGCGTTTGACCTCAATGGCCGAGAGGCCCGTGGACAGGTACAGGTTGTCGGTCAGGCCGAGGTCGTTGCCCAGCGAGAACACATGGTCGAACGAGCCGTCGTACTCGACCTGCTTCTGCAACCGGCCCAGGTCCTTGTCGCCGCTGTAGGTGCGCACCCCGGAGCGGATGTGCTGGGTGCTGCTCCAGCCGACCGTGGTGGTGCTCGGCAGGCCAAACAGCTGGTCGCTGCGGGTGTACTTGAGCGAGTAGTTGATGTCGCGCCAGTCCCAGTAGTTGGGGTTGACCGTGCTCTTCTTGCTGAGGATCTGCGGGTAGTTGTGATAGACCAGCCCGGCCACCAGGGTCGAATCGTCATCGAAGTTGTAGGTGGTCTTGCTGCCGACCCAGGTCGAGCCTTCCTTGGTCGAGTCGCCGCGGGTGGCGCGGGTGCTGGGGTTGGTTTGCGAGGAGTTCTTCTTCAGTTGCGCCAGGGTCAGGGCCCCGGAGTTCTCGTGGTATTCCTCGCGGTAGCGGATGTACAGGCGGGTTTCCAGCTTGGGGTTGAAGCGGTAGCCGAAGTTGCTCACCACGCCCTTGGCCTTGGTGAAGGTGAAGTCCTGGTAACCGTCGCGCTTGGAGTTGTCGACACTGATGAAGTAGTCGGCATTGCCAGCCACGCCACCGGTGCTGAGGGTCTGCTTCTGCCAGCCGAAACTGCCGCCTTCGACCTTGATGCGGTTGCCCGGCGCAGTGAGGCCGGAGTTGGTAACGAAGTTGATCGCCCCGCCCAGCGACAAGGCGCCGTATTCGAAGGCGTTGGCACCGCGCAGTACCTCGGTGTAGCTCAGGCCCTGGGTGTCGAGCAGCTCATAGGGCGTGCCGCCGGCGCCGGTCAGGGCCAGGCCGTCGAAGAGAAACTTGGTGCCTTCGCGAAAGTAGCCAGGCGATGTGTTGGCGCCCGAGCCGCGAATGGAAATCTTGATCGCATCGTTGCCGCCGGCCGCCTGCGCATACACCCCCGGCTGATAGGCCAGGGTGTCTTCGAGGGTGGCCGAGCGGCCCTTCTCCACCTCGGCCTGCTGGACCAGCCCGGTACCGCCGGGGATCTCGTCCAGTTGCGCCTGCGCCGCTTCTACCGGGGTGGCTTTGGCGGCCTGGACGGTAACCGTCTCCAGGCGTTTTTCAGTCTGTGTGGCGTCTTCGGCCTGGGCCAGCGGCGCCAGGCTCAACAGGGCGGCGCCGACGCTGGCCAGCTTCCAGTCCTTGCCTACTACTTTGGTCGAAGATTTGGATAAAACGGATGTTGCCCGAGGCACGAAATTCAAGGTCTTGCTCCCCACCTGATTAAAAAATAGGCGAGTTTCTATTGGTATAGTCAATCTCGAAGGGAGCTGTTGCAGCGTCCGTGCCAACCACAAAATCCCTTGAAATCCTTGGGTTTGAGCGGTTTCAAAGGTTTAAACAATTGTTCGAATTGCCGGTATCTGTCCAACTGCTGTTGCCTGGCGAACAGTTGATCATGGCCCAGGCCTTGATAGATCCTGTCGATAGACCTATCAACAAGGTCGATTAGTCCCACATTCCGTACGGGAATACACTAGCGCGCATACGTCCGCTTAAAACCCTGCGCCAGACAGGGACCTGCGACACACCGAGCTTCGACACCCCAGCCAACTGCGCTTGCGACGCCTTGTTGCCGGGCATGCCTATGCCCGCAGCTTTGTGCAGCCGATAAGAATGAGGAGATACCCATGGGACTTGGCAGACGACAGTTTTTCAAGCTGTGTACCGCCGGCGTCGCCACCGCCACCTGTGCAAGCCTGGGCTTTGCCCCGGGCGTGGCCCAGGCGACCCAGTCGCGCCAGTACAAGCTGCTGCGCGCCAAGGAAACCCGTAACAACTGCACCTATTGCTCGGTCGGTTGCGGGATTCTCATGTACAGCCTCGGCGACGGGGCCAAGAACGCCAAGGCGCGGATCTTCCATATCGAAGGCGACCCTGATCATCCGGTCAGCCGTGGCTCGCTGTGCCCCAAAGGCGCCGGCCTGGTCGACTATGTGCACAGCGAACAGCGCCTGCTCTACCCCGAATACCGCGCACCGGGCTCGGACAAATGGCAGCGCATCAGCTGGGACCACGCCATCGAGCGCATCGCCCGGCTGCTGAAGGACGACCGCGACGCCAACTTCATCGAAAAGAACGCCAAGGGCACCACGGTCAACCGCTGGCTCAGCACCGGCATGCTCTGCTCGTCGGCGGCCAGCAGCGAAACCGGCTCGCTCGACCAGCGCTTCACCCGTGCCCTGGGCATTCTCGGCACCGACAGCCAGGCGCGGGTCTGCCACGCGCCGACGGTTTCGGCCCTGGCGCCGACCTTTGGCCGTGGCGCCATGACCAACAACTGGGTCGACATCAAGAACGCCAACGTTGTGCTGATCATGGGCGGCAACCCCGCCGAGGCGCACCCGGTGGGCTTCAAGTGGGTGATCGAGGCGAAGATCCGCAACGGCGCCAAGGTCATCGTCGTCGACCCGCGCTTCAACCGCAGCGCCGCGGTGGCCGACATCTACTCGCCGATCCGCGCAGGCTCCGACGTGACCTTCCTGATGGGCGTGGTCAACTACCTGATCAGCCACGACAAGATCCAGCACGAATACGTACGCCACTACACCAACGCCAGCCTGATCGTGCGCGAGGACTACCACTTCGACGACGGCCTGTTCAGCGGCTACGACGCCAACAAGCGCAGCTACGACCGCAGCTCCTGGACCTACGAGCTCGACAGCAAGGGCTACGCCAAGCGCGACCTGACCCTGCAGCACCCGCGTTGCGTGTGGAACCTGCTCAAGGCCCACGTCAGCCGCTACACCCCGGAGATGGTCACCAACGTCTGCGGCACGCCGAAAGATGACTTCCTGAAGATCTGCGCGATCCTTGGCGAAACCAGCGCCCCGGACAAGACCGCGACCTTCCTCTACGCCCTGGGCTGGACCCACCACACCAACGGCGCGCAGATGATCCGCGGCTCGGGCATGATCCAGCTGCTGCTGGGCAACATCGGCATGGCCGGTGGTGGCGTCAACGCCCTGCGCGGCCACTCCAACATCCAGGGCTACACCGACCTGGGCCTGCTGTCGCTGCGCCTGCCTGGCTACATGAACCTGCCGTCCGACGAGCAGACCGACATGGCCACCTACCTCAAGCAGGTGACGCCGGTGGCGCTGCTGGAGGATCAGGTCAACTACTACAAACACACGCCGAAATTCTTCGTCAGCCTGATGAAAAGCCTTTGGGGCGACAAGGCCACCAAAGACAACGACTGGGGCTTCGACTGGCTGCCCAAGTGGGACGACAGCTACGACGTGCTCAACTTCAGCAACCGCATGTACGAAGGCAAGGTCAACGGCTACATCGCCCAGGGCTTCAACCCGGTGGCGGCCTTCCCCGACAAGAACAAGGCCCAGGCAGCGCTGGCCAAGCTCAAGTTCCTGGTGATCATCGACCCGCTGGCCACCGAGACCTCGAGCTTCTGGCAGAACCACGGCGAGCAGCATGACGTCGACACCGCGGCGATCCAGACCGAAGTGTTCCGCCTGCCCTCCTCGTGCTTTGCCGAGGAAGACGGTTCGATCGTCAACTCCGGGCGCTGGCTGCAGTGGCACTGGGCCGGCGCGGCGCCTCCGGGCGAGGCCTGGCACGATGGCAAGATCCTCGGACACCTGTTCCTGAAGATCCGCGAGCTGTACGAAAAGGAAGGCGGCGCCAACCCGGCACCGATCCTCAATATGGCCTGGGACTACGCCGACCCGCTGGACCCCAAGCCCGAGGAAGTGGCCAAGGAGTCCAACGGCCGCGCCCTGGCCGACCTGCACGACGAGCAAGGCAAGCTGATTTTGCGCAAGGGCCAGTTGCTCAGCGACTTTTCGCAGTTGCGTGACGACGGCACGACCCAGTGCTTCAACTGGATCTTCGCCGGCTCCTGGACCGAACAGGGTAACCAGATGGCCCGCCGCGACAACGCCGACAGCGGCCTGGGTTGCACCCCGGGCTGGGCCTGGGCCTGGCCGCAGAACCGGCGCATCCTCTACAACCGCGCCTCGGCCGACCCGCAGGGCAAGCCGTGGGATCCGAAACGCAAGCTGATCGGCTGGGACGGTGTGCGCTGGAGCGGCGTCGACGTGCCCGACTTCGCCGTCAGCGCCGCCCCCGGTGGCAAGGTCAACCCGTTCATCATGCTGCCCGAAGGCCTGGGCCGGCTGTTCTCGGTCGGCGCCATGAACGACGGGCCGTTCCCCGAGCACTACGAGCCGACCGAAAGCCCGCTGGCGAGCAACCCGCTGCACCCGAACGTGACCTACAGCCCGACCGCGCGGCTGTACGAAAGCGACCGCCAGCGCATGGGCAAGCGCGAAGAGTTCCCCTACGTGGCGACCACCTACTCGATCACCGAGCTGTTCCGCCACTGGACCAAGCACGCGCGGTTGAACGCCATCGTCCAGCCCGAGCAGTTCATCGAGATCGGCGAGAAGCTCGCCGCTGACAAGGGCATCGTTCAGGGCGACCTGGTCAAGGTCAGCACCAAGCGTGGCTACATCAAGGCCAAGGCTGTGGTGACCAAGCGCATCCGCCGCCTGGCCGTCGATGGCCAGGATGTCGACACCATCGGCATTCCTTGCCACTGGGGTTACGAAGGCAGCACGCGCAAGGGCTTCCTGGCCAACACCCTGACCCCGGGCATCGGCGAGTCGAACACCCACACGCCGGAGTACAAGGCGTTTCTCGTGAACATTGAAAAGGTCTGAGGGCGAATACCATGTCCATGCAATCCCAAGACATCGTCCGCCGCTCAGCCACCAACGTGCTGACCCCGGCGCCGCACACCCGCGATCACCAGGCCGAAGTGGCCAAGCTGATCGACGTGAGCATCTGCATCGGCTGCAAAGCCTGCCAGGTGGCCTGCAACGAGTGGAACGACCTGCGTGACGAGGTCGGCCACAACGTTGGCGTGTACGACAACCCGGCCGACCTGTCGGCCGAAACCTGGACGCTGATGCGTTTTGATGAAGTCGAAGATGAAAGCGGCAAGCTCGAGTGGCTGATCCGCAAGGACGGCTGCATGCACTGCGCCGACCCCGGCTGCCTGAAAGCCTGCCCGCAACCGGGAGCGATCATCCAGTACGCCAACGGCATCGTCGATTTTCAGTCCGAGCACTGCATCGGCTGCGGCTACTGCATCGCCGGCTGCCCGTTCGATGTGCCGCGCATCAGCAAGAAGGACAACAAGGCCTACAAGTGCACGCTGTGCGTCGACCGCGTGTCGGTCGGCCAGGAGCCGGCCTGCGTCAAGACCTGCCCGACCGGGGCAATCAACTTCGGCAGCAAGCAAGACATGCTGCACCAGGCCAGCGAGCGGGTCACCGAGCTGCAGGGCCGCGGCTTTGCCGGGGCGGGAATCTACGACCCGCAAGGCGTTGGCGGCACCCACGTGGTTTACGTGCTGCAGCATGCCGACAAGCCGCAGCTGTACCACAAGCTGCCCACCGACCCGCGCATCAGCAACGCCATCCAGGGCTGGAAAGGCTGGATGAAACCGGTGGCCGCGGCGGCGTTCTTCGCCACCCTGGCCGGCACCCTGTTCCATTACATCGGCGTCGGCCCCAACGAAGTCGATGAACAGGACCAGAAGATCGAAGAGGATACCCACGCATGAACAAGGACAAACTGATCCTGCGGACGCGCTTCATCGAGCGCGCCAGCCACTGGTTCATGGTGATCTGCTTCTTCGCCGTGGCGCTGTCGGGGCTGTCGTGGTTCTTCCCCTCGCTCAATGGCCTCAACGCGGTGTTCGGCACCCCGCAGCTGGCGCGCATCCTCCACCCGTTTTTCGGCGTGGTGGTGTTTTTGCTGCTGATGTTTCTGTTCGTGCGCTTCGTGCGCTACAACCTGCCGGAACGCGAAGACCTGCAGTGGTTCAAGAACGTCAAGCAAGTGCTGGCCGGCAAGCATGAGCCGGCGCTGAACATCGGCAAGTACAACGCCGGGCAGAAGATCCTGTTCTGGGGCATCATGGCCCTGATCAGCCTGCTGCTGCTCAGTGGCGTGGTGATCTGGCGGCCGTACTTCGCGCCGCTGTTCAGCATCCCGACCATCCGCATCGGCTTGCTGGTGCATGCACTGGCCGGCATCAGCCTGATTCTGCTGATCATCGGCCATGCCTACCTGGCATTCTGGGTCAAGGGTTCGATCCGCGGCATGCTCACCGGCTACGTCAGCCGCAGCTGGGCCAAGACCCACCACGACCGCTGGTACCGCCATCTGAACAGCAAGCAAGGCAAAGCCGGGAGCGACAAATGAGCAGCATCCAGATGACCCCGGTGCAGACGCCCAGCGGTGGCGTCAACGAGATCGTCGCGGTGCTGCTGCCGTCGCTCAAGGACCGTTACTCAAAACGCGCGGCGCGCCTGCGCCAGCTGGCCGACGGCCACGCCATGGGCGATTACCTGGGGTTTTGTGCTGGTATCGCCGAGGCTCAGCAGCAACTGCTTGCCACCCTGCCACTGCCTGAAGCGCTGGCGGCCGGGTTGGCGGCGCGCCTGGACGCCGGCCGGGCGCCGCTGGCAAGCGCAGAGTACCCGCGCGACGCTTACTGGCAGCAACTGCTCGGCGCCTTGATCGAGGCACTGTACGGCGACGCCACGCCAGCGGTGCGCAGCACCCTCGACGCCTTGCACGGCTACTCGCCAGCGCAACTGGAAGAGCGCGCCAGCGCCTTGCTGGCCGGTAGCTACGAGCAGGTCGACAGCGGCCAGGCGCTGTTTCTCTGGAGCGCGCTGTCGCTGTACTTCACCCAGCTGGCCAATGCCCTGCCGGCTTCGGCCAGGGCCTCGCTGGGCGAACAGCGCCAGCACTGCCCGGTGTGCGCCAGCGCGCCGGTGGCCAGCGTGATCATGAACGGCGCCCAGGCCGGCCTGCGTTACCTGCATTGCAGTTTGTGCGAGAGCCGCTGGCACATGGTTCGGGTAAAATGCAGCAACTGCGAAGCCACCGGCGCCCTCGACTACTGGTCGCTGGAGCGTCAGGATGCCGCGATCAAGGCCGAGAGCTGCAACGACTGCCACAGCTACCTGAAAGTGCTGTACCCGGAAAAGGACCGCGACCAGGAAGTGCTGGCCGATGACCTCGCTTCCCTGGCGCTGGACGCCGAAGTGGAGCGCGAGGGTTATGGGCGCAGTGGTGTCAGCCCGTTTCTGTTTCCCGGCTGATAAAGCTATCGCGGGGCAAGCCCCGCGATGCCCCCTTTTCACCCCACACCCGGAACCCCCATGGGCATCAAGAAATCTTCCGCCGAACTCAAGCGCGACCTCAAGGCCGTCGCCGGCAACCTGGAACGCACCGCCGGTGAAATCAGCAAGCTGGCCGAGCGCATCGACGGCGTCGACGTGGTTGCCGTGCTGCACCTGATGAATCGCCTGTACAAAGACTCCGACAAGCTCAAGGCCTACGCCGACGAAATCAAGGTTGGGCGCATCGTGCGTGGCAAGGCCGAGTAGCCAGGCCATGCGCCGACGACTGACTAGCAAAAGCTGCCAGGGCTCTTACACTTGATCTGAACGGTTGACGTCTGTAGACATGCTTGCAGCCAACCTTGACGAGATGGAGCCTGTCGCGATGCCGAGCCTGGATTTTCTCATTACCTCACTGATCGTCGTGCTGATTCCCGGCAGCGGCGTGATCCTGACCATCTCCACCGCCCTGGTGGCCGGCAAGCGCGCCAGCCTCTACACCGCGCTGGGCTGTACGGCGGGGATCGTCCCGCACCTGCTGGCCTCGATCCTCGGCCTGTCGGCGATCCTGCACACCAGTGCCCTGGCCTTCCAGGGCCTGAAGTTCGCCGGCGTCGCCTACCTGCTGTACCTGGCCTACGCCACCTGGCGCGATCGCTCGGCCTTCGCCGTCGACAGCAACAGCGCAGTGGGTAGCGCAGGCAGCCTGATCCTGCGGGCCTGCCTGCTGAACATCCTCAACCCGAAACTGACGATTTTCTTCCTGGCGTTCCTGCCGCAGTTCATCAGCGCCGAGGCGGGCTCGGTGAGCGGGCAGATGCTCAGCCTGAGCGCAGTGTTCATGCTCATGACCTTCGTGGTGTTTGTGCTGTATGGCCTGCTGGCCAACCTGTTCCGTCGCGCGGTGATTGAATCGCCGCGGGTACAGAACTGGCTGCGCCGCAGTTTTGCTGCCTCTTTTGCCGGCCTGGGCCTGAACCTGGCGTTCGCCCAGCGCTGAGGAGCGCTTGCGATGAACCGCTGTGACGTACTGATTATCGGCGCCGGCCCCACCGGGCTGGTGCTGGCGCTGTGGCTGAGCAAACTGGGCATCAAGGTGCGGATCATCGACAGGACCAGCGGCCCCGGCACCACCTCCCGGGCCCTGGCGGTGCAGGCGCGGACCCTGGAGCTGTACCGCCAGCTGGACCTGACCGAGGCGGTCCTCGCCCAGGGCCACCAGGTGCCGGCGGCCAACCTGTGGGTCAAGGGCGAAACCGCCGCGCGGCTGCCGTTCAACAGCATTGGCGCCGAACTTACGCCCTACCCGTTCCTGCATATCTACCCGCAGGACCAGCACGAGCAACTGCTGATCGAGCGCCTGCAGCGCTTTGCGGTGGTCGTCGAACGGCAAACCGAGTTGCTGGGCTTTAGCCAGGACGCCGAAGGCGTCACTGCCCGCCTGCGCCATGCCGACGGCATCGAGGAAGTCTGCCAAGCCGATTACATCGCCGGTTGCGACGGCGCCCGTTCGACGGTGCGCAAGGTCCTGGGCATCGGCTTTCCCGGTGGCACTTACGAGCAGGTGTTTTATGTCGCCGATGTCGATGGCGCGGGGCCGGCGTTCAATGGCGAGCTGCACGTCGACCTCGACGAAGCCGACTTTCTCGCCGTATTCCCGCTGGCCGGCAGCGGCCGCGCGCGGTTGATCGGCACGGTGCGCGACGAGCGCGCCGAACACCCTCGCGACCTGCGTTTCGAGGATGTCAGCCAGCGCGCCATGGAGCACCTGAAGGTCGAGATCCATCAGGTCAACTGGTTCTCAACCTACCGCGTGCACCACCGGGTCGCCGAGCAGTTTGGCCACCAGCGCGCCTTTCTGCTTGGCGACGCCGCCCACGTGCACAGCCCGGCCGGTGGCCAGGGCATGAACACCGGCATCGGCGATGCCATCAACCTGGCATGGAAGCTTGCCGCCGTGTTGCAAGGCACTGCCACCGAAGCCCTGCTCGAAACCTACGAAATCGAGCGCAGTGCTTTTGCCCAGCGGTTGGTGTCGACCACCGACCAGGTGTTCAACTTCATCACCGCCGACGGCCGCCTGGCCGCCCTGCTGCGCACCCGCCTGGCCCCCGTGCTGCTGCCGCGGGTGGCGGCGCTCAAAACTGCGCGGACGTTTTTGTTCCGCACCGTTTCGCAAATCACCCTGAACTACCGCGACATGCCCCTGAGCGTCGGCAGCGCCGGCCAGGTACACGGTGGCGAGCGCCTGCCGTGGGTCAGCGACGGCGCCCACGACAACTTTACCGGGCTGGCACGGATGCGCTGGCAGGTTCAGGTGTATGGTGCGGCCAGCGGCAGCCTGGTGGCCTGGTGCAGCGAGCGCGGCATGCCGCTGGAAGTGTTCGAATGGTGCGACGCCCACGAGGCGGCCGGCTTGCAGCGGGACGGCGTGTACCTGCTGCGCCCGGACAGCTACGTCGCGCTGGCCCAGGTCGGCGCCGGGCCAGAGGTGCTCGAAGAGTACTTCAGTGCACGCGGGATGCGCGGATACTAGCGCTGTTGTGCGAGAATGCGCGCAGGTTTCGCCTCTCTATCTGCTAAGGAATGGCATCATCAGAATCCTCACCTCTTTGCTCCTGGCCTCGACCCTGCTCCTGGCCAGTTGCGGCACTTTTCTTGCGCGCGGCTCCAACAGCTACGGCAGCGGCGACTACTACAAAGGCACCCAGGCCAACGTCCAGTTACTGACCACGATTGGCGCCAGCGGCTACGAAGGTTATTCAACGATATTCTGCTGGGTGACCATCGTCTGCCCGGTGGCTGCGATTGTCACCCTGCCGGCGGACATGGTGGTCGACACCGCCCTGCTGCCCTATGACTCGATGAACTGAAATGCCCCAGCTCGACTACCGCCGCGTGGCGTTTCTGAATATCTACATCAATGACTTCATCATCTATATCGGCGCGCCGCTGATGGTGCTGACCCTGTTCGACTGGATGCCGAAAAGCCTGGGCACCACCATTATCCTGGTGGTTCTGGGCCTTGGCTGCCTGACCTTTCCGTTGTCGATGCTGGTGCGCTGCCCACTGTGCAACGCAG
This sequence comes from Pseudomonas sp. B21-009, assembly GCF_024749345.1. Lineage (NCBI taxonomy): Bacteria > Pseudomonadati > Pseudomonadota > Gammaproteobacteria > Pseudomonadales > Pseudomonadaceae > Pseudomonas > Pseudomonas sp. B21-009. Next base: position 3,664,857 of record NZ_CP087199.1, read on the forward strand.
CGATGATGCACTTGTACAAGGATGAGGTTGGCACCGCGCTGTCACGCCGGGTCGGCTTTAGCGAAGTGCGCGGGTTGAAGAAGGTACGTTGCCTGAAGTGCGATGGGCTGCTGAAGATTCGCGATTGATCGCGGGGCAAGCCCGCTCCCACAGGTTTTGCGCAGTCCGTGTGGGGGCTGGCTTGCCGGCGATGGGCTGCAACGCAGCCCCTAGGCGCGGGCAAAACGGTAGGTCGTCACCCCGCACAACAGCAACCCGGCCAGGGCCAGTGATCCGCCGACATAGCCAATATTGCCCAGGCCCATGTGCACGCTGACCAGGCTGCCGATCAGCGCCCCGGCACCAATGCCGATGTTATAAATGCCGGAGAACATGGCCATGGCCACGTCGGTGGCGTCCGAGGCGAGGATCAGCACCCTGGACTGCAACGCCAGGCTGAAGCACATGATCGATACGCCCCAGAACACACTCAAGGTGCCCAGCAGGCGGAAGTCGGCGGCCAACGGCAGCAACAGCAGCAGACAGGTCGCCAGCATGGCGATCGCGCCGATCAGAAAGCCCTGCGGGAATCGCTCGCTGTAGCGGCTGAACAGCACCGAGCCGAACACCCCGGCGCCGCCAAACAGCAACAGCAGCACGGTGGTCAGTTCGCCGCCGATCTGCGCGACGTTCAGGGCAAACGGCTCGATGTAACTGTAGGCAGTGAACTGCGCGGCAATCACCAGCGCCACCAGCACATACACGGTGACCAGCGCCGGGCGCTTGAACAGCACCGGTACGCTGCGCAACGAGCCGGAGTTCTGGCTCGGCAGCAGCGGCAGCGATTTGACCAGGCACAACAAGGTTGCCAAGGCCACCCCGGCAATCGCCAGGAAGGTGGTGCGCCAACCCAGGGCCTCGCCCACCACCCGCCCCAGCGGAATGCCCATGACCATCGCCAGGGTGGTACCGGTTGCCAGCAGCCCCAGGGCCTTGGCCTGTTGCCCCGGCGGCGCTACGCGCACTGCCAGCGAGGCAGTAATGGCCCAGAACACCGCATGGGCCAGGGCGATGCCGATACGGCTGACCAGCAGCATGCCAAAGCTCTGCGCCACCCCCGAAAGCAAATGGCTGAGGATGAACAAGGCAAAGACGATGATCAGCAACTTGCGCCGCTCGATATTGCGGGTCAGCAGCATCATCGGCAGCGAGGCCAGGGCCACCACCCAGGCATAGATGGTCAGCATCAGGCCGACCTGGGCGGTGGACATGTCGAAGCTGCGGCCGATGTCGCTGAGCAGCGCCACCGGGACGAATTCGGTGGTGTTGAAAATGAAGGCCGCCAGGGCCAGGGCGATGACACTCAGCCAACTGCCGGTTCGCGCATCCACGGATGTATTCATGAGTAAAGCCTTGCTCCGAGTCGTTTGCGGTTGCCGGGAACGAAAACGCGCCCAGCGCCAGACACTCATGCCGGTCGGGCCTGAGTGAAGCGTGTGCGCTGAGGAAAGATTTATAAGTATGCGGGGTATCGCTTGCTGGCAAGGATAGTACGTCAGCACCGAAGCTGTCACAACCGCGCAGGCGTGGAGTACCATGGCCCGATTCGTTCATGGAAGACTCCCTGCTATGTCGCAACCCTCCCAGGCTTTGGCCAACATCCTCGACAATGACAGCCTGATCGGCGCTATCGACCAGGGCCTGGCGCCGCAGTACCTGTACTTCTGGGGCCACCGGCAAAAGGTCGAGGGCAAGCCGGACAAAAGCTGCTTCAGCCAGTGGTTCGAGGCCGGCTTCAAAGAGCAAGGCCTCCACTACCCCAGCGCCGAGCACTACATGATGGCCGGCAAGGCGCGGCTGTTCGACGACCAGGCAACGCTGGCGAAAATTCTCGCCGCGCGCACGCCGGCCGAGGCCAAGAAGCTGGGCCGCGAAGTCGCCGGCTACGATGACGCCGCCTGGGTGGCCGAGCGCTCGGCGATCGTCGAGCAGGCCAACCTGCTCAAGTTCGAACAGAACCCGGGGCTGCGCACATTTCTACTCTCTACCGCCGGCCAGGTGCTGGTCGAGGCCAGCCCGGTCGATAGCATCTGGGGCATCGGCCTGGACGCCAAAGCCGCGCAAGCGGCCGATCCACGCCAGTGGCAAGGGCTGAACCTGCTCGGTTATGCGCTGATGCGCGTGCGCGAGCGCCTGGCTGGCTGAGGGCCCAGCGCAGGATTTTTCTGCGCTGCTACACTTTATTCGCGCAGATGGAGGATTCCCTCATGTCCGATAAAGAGATCACCACAGCCCTTTACCTGATCAACCAGCGCCAGGCCCGGCTCGCTTCGGCGTGCAAGGAGATTGCCGACTGGATCGACCGCCAGGGCGATGTGCCGGTGGCCGGCAAGATCCGCGACACCCTCAAGGCCGTCGAAGCCGATGATCAGCTGGTCAGAAAAACCCTCACCTCGCTGAGCGTCGAACGCCCGCTGCCGCGTTTCCGCTAGCCCGCAAAGGCGGGTGGCGGGTGCGCGACACGCGTGAGGTCAATCGCCCAAGAGCCTGGGTCGCCAGTGCCAGGTGCTGTTTATCGTCTACGATTTCCAGCAACTTCTGGCACATTCCGGTGACTGGCTGTCAATGAATATCCTTTACGACGAAAACGTCGATGGTGCCCTGCCCGCCGTCGACAAGCAGGCGCTGCTGCAGGCCTTGCAGGCACAACTGCCCGATCTCGATATCCTCCACGCCGAGGAAGACCTCAAGCCCTACGAATGCGATGGCCTCTCGGCCTACCGCACATTGCCGCTGCTGGTGCTGCTGCCGCATACCCTCGAGCAGGTGCAAGGCATCCTCAGGCTGTGTTTTGCCCGCAAGGTGCCGGTGGTCGCCCGTGGCGCCGGCACTGGCCTGTCGGGCGGCGCCCTGCCCCTGGAAAAAGGCGTGCTGCTGGTGATGGCGCGCTTCAACAAGATCCTCGCCATTGACCCCGCCGCGCGCACCGCGCGGGTGCAGCCGGGGGTGCGCAACCTGGCGATCTCCCAGGCCGCCGCGCCTTATGAGCTGTACTACGCACCCGACCCGTCGTCGCAGATCGCCTGCTCGATCGGTGGCAACGTCGCCGAAAATGCCGGCGGCGTGCACTGCCTGAAATATGGCCTGACCGTGCACAACCTGCTCAAGGTCGAGATCCTTACCGTTGAAGGCGAATGCCTGACCCTCGGCGCCGACAGCCTCGATGCCCCGGGCTTTGACCTGCTGGCGCTGTTCACCGGTTCCGAAGGCATGCTCGGGATCATCACCGAAGTAACGGTCAAGCTGCTGCCCAGGCCGCAGGTGGCCAAGGTGCTGCTGGCGGCTTTCGACTCGGTGGAAAAAGCCGGGCGCGCGGTTGGCGACATCATCGCTGCCGGGATCATTCCCGGTGGCCTGGAGATGATGGACAACCTGGCGATCCGCGCCGCTGAAGACTTCATTCATGCCGGCTACCCGGTCGACGCCGAGGCGATTCTGCTGTGCGAACTGGATGGCGTCGAAGCCGATGTGCACGACGATTGCGAGCGGGTACGTACCCTGTTCGAACAGGCCGGTGCCAGCGAAGTACGCCAGGCCCGTGACGAGGTGGAGCGGGTGAAGTTCTGGGCCGGGCGCAAGAACGCCTTTCCGGCGGTCGGGCGAATTTCAGCCGATTATTACTGCATGGACGGCACCATCCCGCGCCGCGAGTTGCCCCATGTGCTGCAACGCATCGCCGCGCTATCGCATAAATACGATCTGCGGGTGGCCAACGTCTTTCATGCCGGCGACGGCAACATGCACCCGCTGATCCTCTTCGATGCCAACCAGCCCGGCGAGCTGGAGCGCGCCGAAGCCTTTGGCGGCGAGATTCTCGAACTGTGCGTGAGTGTCGGCGGCAGCATCACCGGCGAGCATGGCGTCGGCCGCGAGAAGATCAACCAGATGTGCGCGCAGTTCAGCAGCGACGAGCTGACCCTGTTCCACGCAGTCAAGGCGGCCTTCGACCCCCATCGCTTGCTCAACCCCGGCAAGAACATCCCGACCCTGCAGCGCTGCGCCGAGTTTGGCGCCATGCATGTGCACGCCGGGCAACTGCCGTTCCCCGAGCTGGAGCGCTTCTGATGCTGGCGCACAACAACGATGCCAGCCAGGCGCTGCTCGAACAGGTCAACCAGGCCCGCGCCGAGGGCACGCCCTTGCGCATTCGAGGCGGCGCCAGCAAGGCTTATCTCGGCCGCCCGGTAGCCGGGATCGAGCTCGATACCCGCGAGCACCGCGGCATCGTCAACTACGACCCGACGGAGCTGGTGATCACCGCCCGCGCCGGCACGCCGCTGACGGAATTGACGGCGACGCTTGAGGCCGCCGGGCAGATGCTGCCCTGCGAGCCGCCGCACAGTGACGACGGCGCCACCCTCGGCGGCATGCTCGCTGCCGGGCTGTCGGGGCCGCGCCGGCCCTGGGCAGGCTCGGTTCGCGACTACGTGCTCGGCACCCGGGTGATCAGCGGCCTGGGCCTGCACCTGCGCTTTGGCGGCGAGGTGATGAAGAACGTCGCCGGCTACGACCTGTCGCGGCTGATGGCCGGCAGCTTCGGCTGCCTGGGGCTGATCAGCGAGGTGTCGCTCAAAGTGCTGCCCAAGCCGCGCTGCGACGCGCACATCGCCCTGCAGCTCGACCCGCAGCAAGCCCTGCTGAAACTGGCGCAATGGGGCCAGCAACCGCTGCCGATCAGCGCCGCCTGCCATGACGGCAATGTGTTGCGCCTGCGCCTTGAAGGCGGTGAAGGTTCGGTCAAGGCCGCCCGCGACCGGCTCGGCGGCGAGCGCTTCAAGGCTTGCTGGTGGCAAGACCTGAACCACCAGCGCCTGGGGTTTTTCGCCGACCCGCGCCCGCTGTGGCGCATATCCTTGCCCAACCACAGCCCGCTGCTGGAGCTGCCCGGCGAGCAACTGCTGGACTGGGCCGGTGCCCAGCGCTGGCTCAAGTCCGAGGCCCCGGCCGAGGCCATTCGCGCGGCTGCAAGCCGACTGGGCGGCCATGCCACCTGCTACAGCGCCAGCGACAGCCCGTTCCAGCCGCTACCCACGGCCTTGCTGCGCTATCACCAGCAACTCAAGCAGCGCCTCGACCCGCAAGGGATCTTCAACCCCGGGCGGATGTACGCGGAGATCTGAGCCATGCAAACCACCCTGAGCGATGCCGCCAAACGTCTGGCCCGCGCCGAAGAGGCCGAGCGCATCCTGCGCAGTTGCGTGCACTGCGGCTTTTGCAACGCCACCTGCCCGACCTACCAGTTGCTCGGCGACGAACTGGACGGCCCGCGCGGGCGCATCTACCTGATCAAGCAGGTGCTCGAAGGCCAACCGGCCAGCGCCAAGACCCAACTGCACCTGGACCGCTGCCTGTCGTGCCGCAACTGCGAAACCACCTGCCCGTCCGGGGTCGATTACCACAACCTGCTGGACATCGGCCGCGCCGTGGTCGACCAGGCGGTGGCCCGCCCGCCGCTGCAGCGGGCCTTGCGCAGCGGCCTGCGTAACCTGGCCAGCCACCCGACAGCGTTCAAGCGCCTGGTGCAACTGGGGCGCAGCGTCGACAGCCTGCTGCCGGCAGCGCTCAAGGCCAAGCTGCCGCGCTCGGCAGCCACGGCCCAGGCGCGCCCGCAAGCGCACCATGAGCGGCGGGTACTGCTGCTTGAAGGCTGCGTGCAACCGGGCCTGTCGCCCAACACCAACGCCGCCACGGCGCGGGTGCTCGATCGCCTGGGTATCAGCGTTACCGCCACGCCCCAAGCCGGCTGCTGTGGCGCCGTCGACTATCACCTCGATGCCCAAGCCCGTGGCCTTGAACGCGCCCGGCACAACATCGACGCCTGGTGGCCGGCCATCGAGGCCGGCGCCGAAGCCATCGTGCAAACCGCCAGCGGTTGCGGCGCCTTCGTCAAGGACTACGCCAAGCTGTTGCACGGCGATGCGCAGTACGCAAGCAAAGCCCGCCGGGTCAGCGAACTGGCCAGGGACCTGGTCGAGGTCGTCGCGGCCGAGCCCCTGGATAAACTGACCTGCCACAGCGGCCAGCTGCTGGCAGTGCATTGCCCGTGCAGCCTGCAGCATGCGCAGAAGCTTGGCGGCAGCGTCGAGGCCCTGCTCAAGCGCCTGGGTTTCAACCTCAGCAATGTGCCCGACGGCCACCTGTGCTGCGGCTCGGCGGGCACCTATTCGCTGACCCAGCCGCAACTGGCCAGGCAACTGCGCGACAACAAGCTCGATGCCCTGGAAAGCGGCCGGCCGGATGTCATCGTCAGCGCCAATATCGGCTGCCAGACCCACCTCGATGGCGCCGGGCGCACCCCGGTGCGGCACTGGATCGAGCTGGTGGACGAGGCGCTAGCGAAGTCGCCAAGCCTGGCATAAGCTCAAACGGGCACCCCTGTTCGACAACCCGAGGACTCGTCATGCGTCATCTTCTGCTTGTCTCACTGCTGGTCATCAGCCCCGCCGTCCTGGCCAAGACCGAATGCAGCACTGCTGAAAAGAACCAATGGCAGGACCAGAACAACTTTCAGGAAGAACTGAAAAAGCAGGGCTACGAGATCAAGGAGTTCAAGGTCACCAAGGGCAATTGCTACGAGATCTACGGCAAGAACAAAGACGGTAAAAAAGTCGAGATCTACTTCGACCCGGTCACCGGCAAGAAGGTCAAGGAAGAGATCGACTGAGGTGAGCGACGATAGCCTGCGCCTCTGGGACCCGCTGGTGCGCCTGTGCCACTGGTCGCTGGTGGTGGTGTTTGTCGGCGGCTATTTTCTCACCGAAGAAGGCGATGGCTGGCACCGCTGGCTGGGCTATTACGGCCTGACGATCGTACTGCTGCGCAGTGTCTGGGGCTTTGTCGGCAGCCCGGCGGCGCGCTGGGCGCACTTCTGGCCAACGCCCACGCGCTTGAAGTGGCACTTGCAGGCCCTGTTCAGCGGCCAAGACTACCACCGCCTCGGCCATTCGCCGTTGGGCGCGCTGGTGATGGTGCTGATGTTGCTGCTGATGGCCGGCCTTGGCGTCAGCGGCTTCATGATGGAAGAGATCTACTACTTCTGGGGCGACGACGGCCTGCGCGATATTCACGAGTTGATGGCCGATGCCCTGTTGGCGCTGGTGTGCCTGCACATTGCGGCGGCGCTGTTCGAGAGCTGGCGGCTGAAGGAGAACCTGCCGCTGTCGATGGTCACCGGCAGGCGCCGGCGGCGCTGAAACGCTCGCGGGTCAAGCCAGCATCCACCGAACTGTGGAACTGGCTTGCCAGCGATGGGCTGCGCAGCAGCCCTCTATCAGTGCTGCATAGGCTGGTGATCATGCCCATGCATGGCTTGCGCATTCAACGCCCGCACCGGCGCGTTCACTTCAATGCGCTGCTTGACGCCCTTGGCATCCTCGACCACCAGGGTCAGCGGCACGTGCTCGCCTTCCTTGAGTTGCTGGTTGAGGTCCATGAGCATCACGTGATAACCGTTGGGGTCAAGGCTCACCGCCTTGCCGGCCGGCAGCGGCAGGCTGTCGACCTCGCCCATTTTCATCACGTCGTTTTCCATGCTCATCTGGTGCACCTGCACGGTCCTGGCCACCGGCGAGGCGACGCTGAGCAGCTTGCTGTCGGTGCTGGCGGTAAGGGTCATGAAAGCACCGCTGGACTTCTGGTTGGGCACGGTAGCACGCGCCCAGGCGTCGCTGACGGTGGTTTCGGCCATGGCCGGCAGGGCCAGGCCGATCAGGGCCAGCGCGGCCAGGGTACGTTTGACAGGGTTGCGAAGCATTAACACACCTCCATGACAGTGAGCAGGTCTTCTGCGCACTCTTTTGCATTGAGCGAATGGGACAGGCCCAGGCGCAGCTGGCCGCGGGAATCGAAGACGTAGCTGGTCGAGGTGTGCGAGATGGTATAGGTATCGCCGGCGGGCACCTTCTCGTAGAACACACCGAACTCGCGGGCGGCTGCCGCGGTTTCTTCGAGGGTGCCGGACAACGCCACGAACGAGGGGTCGAAGGCCTTGACGTAGGCGTCGAGCACCTCGGGGGTATCGCGCTCGGGGTCGAGGCTGATGAACACCACCTGCAAAAAGCCTGCATCGCGGCCCATCAGCTTCTTGATCTGCACCGCGCGCGCCAGGGTGGTCGGGCACACCGCCGGGCACTGGGTGAAACCGAAGAACACCATCGGCATCGAACCCCAGAAACTCGAGAGGGTACGGACGTTGCCTTGGGTATCCTTGAGCTTGAACGAACGGCCGAGGATCTTGTTGCTCATGTCCTTGCCGTACTTGAAGTCCAGCGCGCCACCGGAACGGGGGTCGCAACCTGCAAGGGCGCCGAGGCCCAGCAGGCTGATCCCGGCAACAACCTGGCGCCGGGTCAGTAAATCAGTCATGTAACCATCCTTTCGGGAAGGTGCCAGCCCCTGGATAGAGGGCATGTCGAGAAACCTTCGCATTTTGTCATGGTGGTGGACGCAGGTTCCAGCGCGCAGCGCCCCGTACGTCTGTATCCCAGTAATTACGGGGTGCGGCCTGTTGTCGCAGGCAGTGACAAGAAACATCCGGCAACGTCTACGGTAATAATGACGCATCCTGCTCGCCTCTCACTCGTGGAGCCCTCCCCATGCTCAGCAAGGCCGTACTGACCCAACACGAAGTCGCGCAACTGCTTGCCGCCGCCCGCGCCGAAGCCCAGGCCAACCAGTGGCCGGTGAGCATCGCCGTGGTCGATGACGGCGGCCACCCGCTGGCCCTCGAACGCCTGGACGGCTGCCCGCCGATCAGCGCCTACATCGCCCAGGAAAAAGCCCGCACCGCGGCTCTGGGGCGCAAGGACAGCAAGGTCTACGAAGACATCATCAACGGCGGGCGCACGGCCTTTCTCTCGGTGCCGGTGCTCAACGCCACCCTCGAAGGCGGCGTGCCGCTGCGGGTGGACGGCCAGGTGATCGGCGCGGTGGGTGTTTCCGGGGTCAGGTCCGAGCAGGATGCGCAGGTGGCCAAGGTGGCGATCGCCGCGTTGCTGGCCCAGTTGGCCGGCTAAACACTGACAAACTCGAACTGGGTGTATTGCACCCCTTCGGGCGTCTCAATGGTTTCGGCATGTGCCCCCGCCGGCAAGACCCTTGGCCAGAAGCGCAGGCCGGCGAAGTTGTCCGCCAGTACCGATAGCTGCCACAGGCCACGGTGCAAATCGAACAGCGCCTGCGCCGCAGCATGGCCGACCCCTGCCAGGCGATAGGCACTGACGACATAGAACTCGGCCAGTTCGTACACCGCGCGCTCTGACTGCTGGCGAACCAGGGCAAACCCTGCTATTTCGTCCTCAACCAGCAGCAGGTAGGCAAATCGCCCTGGCTCCTGCCAGTAGAGCGGTAAATAAGGGTAGTCCCCGTCGACACCGAGTTCGCGCAAATACTCCGGAAGCATCGCCTCAAAGTGTTGTTTTTCACGCTCAAGTGCAGGTTTGATCTGAACCTTCATGCCGTTAATTTCCTACATCAGTCACAAAACGGTACACATCCTGCTTACTGCGAGGCGACGCATCCTATGATGCGCCTTTCGTAACGACACATAAGGAAAAGTGCCGTGTTCAAACCGTTAGCAGTCGCTGTAAGCCTGGGTTGTGCAATGTTGTCCTCCGGCGCCAGCGCCTATGAATATGGGCAATATGCCGGGCAGACCCTGGACCGTCTGATCAACGACTACCCCGGGCGTTACCGCGGTACCGCCAGTTTCGAAGGTGCTACCGCCCTGATGCAAACACAACTGGGTTTCGGCTACCAGACCCGCCGCCAGGACTTCACCTGGGCCGGCAACCGCAGTTCGCAGAACGTCATCGCCTCCGCCGCGGGCCAGAACAGCACCTACGTGGTGCTCGGCGCCCACTACGACACCTACTTCGGCCGCCCCACCCTGCAAGGCCTGGACGACAACGCCTCGGGCGCCGCCGTGCTCACCGAGATCGCCCGCAACCTGGGCGGCGTGGCCCTGGAGAACGGCCTGGAAGTGGTCGGTTTTGGTGCCGAAGAAGAAGGCCTGCGCGGTTCGCGCGCCTATGTCGCGTCATTGAGCGACAGCCAGCGCGCCAACCTGTTGGGCATGATCAACCTCGACAGCCTGATCACCGGTGACAAGATGTACGCCCACGCCGCCAGCAACAGCATTGCCAACCCGGCCCTGGGCGCCTACCGCGACCAGTTGCTGCGCATCGCCCAGGAGATGAACATCGCGCTGTTCACCAACCCCGGCCTGAACCCCGGATACCCGGCCGGCACCGGTTGCTGCAGCGACGGCGAAAGCTTCAACAGCCTCAACGTGCCGGTGCTGTTCATCGAGGCCACCAACTGGGAGCTGGGTGAACTGGACGGCTACGAGCAGACCGACAACCCGGCGATCCCCGGCGGCTCGACCTGGCACGACCCGGCTGAAGACAACCAGCAAGTGCTGACCAACGCCTTCGGCCAGCAGCGCATCGACCAGCGCCTGAGCGACTTCTCGCGGTTGCTGACACGCCTGGTGCTGGAACTGACCAACGCCGACCTGCTCGCCTCTACCGCCTCCGGCGGCGCCATGGCGCGGCAGATGGAAGACCAGTTGCAACGCCAGCACCAGGCCCTGACCCGCCTGCATGACCGCCGCTGGCTGAGCCTGCTGGACGCCACACGGGCGGTCGGCAGCTTTGATGGTGAAGTGGGTGTCGAAGGCGAAGTTTCGCCAGACAGCGGTTTCGATGCGCCGGGCAACCCCGAGTCGAAACGCGTGGGCGTTTATGGCGTTGGCGATTACCGTCTCAATGAAGCCCTGACTGTCGGTGCCAGCCTGAGCTTCCAGCGCAGCCGCGACGCCCTCGACCACGGCGGGCGCATCGAAGGCGACGCCTGGCAGGCCGGGCTGTTTGCCCTGCTCAACGACGGCGGCCCGCAATGGCTGGCCGGCCAGCTGAGCGCCGGGCATACACGCTTTGATACCAAGCGCTCGGTGTACATCCAGGCCAGCAACGGCCCGGTGCTGCTCGACCAGCGCCTGTCCGGCGACACCTCGGCGTGGTTCTGGGGCGCGCGGCTCGACGGCGGCTACGACTTCAGCTTCGGCGCCTTGAAGACCGGCCCGGTGGCGGGCCTGGACTACATGCACTACCGCATCGATGACTTCCACGAAGACCAGGCCCTGCGCACTGCCCTGGGCTACGAAAAGCAGAACTACGACGCCCTCGAAGCCAGCCTCGGCTGGCGCCTGCATGGCAGCGTCGGCCTGGGGGCGAACATGGCCCTGCAACCCTACGCCAGCGTGCGCTGGGTACGCGAACTGGCCGATGGCCGCCTGGACGAGATCGACCTCACCAGCAATGCCGACGGCCGTGTGCGGGTAGCGGACATGGGCAGCGTCGACAAGGACTTTGGTCGCGCGCAAGTGGGCGCGCAGTTGATGTTCACCGAGCAGTTGGGGGTGTTTGCCGAGGTCAACAGCCGCTTTGCCCATAGCGAGGGTAATCAGGCTGGCTACTCGCTGGGTGTGCAGTGGCAGTTCTGAATCAATAAAATAAAAGGATATAAAAATAACAAAACAATCTAACAATTTGGAATAAACAAATTGAAGGGCCTGCGCGGGCTCCTTATATTTTCGGGCATGCCTTGCCCTTGAATACCAGGAGTCCGCCCATGTCGCACACGCCCCATTCCCCTCTGCGTCGCCTGCTCACCGGCGGCCTGTTTGCCGCCTTGGCGGCGCTGATCCTGCCCGCCCCGCTGGCCCAGGCCGAAGCGAGCAAGACCCTGCGCATCGGCTACCAGAAGTTCAACAGCATCAACATCCTCAAAGGCAGCGGCGCCCTGGAAAAAGCCCTGGAGCCACAAGGGGTGAAAGTCAGCTGGTACGAATTCGCCGCCGGCCCGCAACTGCTTGAAGCGCTGAGCACCGGCGCCATCGACCTTGGCCATGCCGCCGATGCACCCTCAGTATTTGCCCAGGCTGCCGGCAAGCCGGTGGTGTACCTGGCTGCCGAGCAGCCCTACCCCAAGGGCATCGGCCTGGTGGTGCGCGACCAGGACCACATCGCCAACGTCGCCGCCCTCAAGGGCCAGCGCGTGGCCACCGGTCGCGGCTGGAACGCCCAGTACCTGCTGGCCGTGGCCCTGCAGGATGCCGGCCTGAGCTACAAGGACATCACCCCGGCCTACGTCAACAATGCCGCCGACGCCGTGGCCGCACTGCAGTCCGGTAGCGTCCAGGCCGTGACCCTGTGGGACCCGTTCCTCGCCGCCGCCGAAAAACAACCGGGCCTGAAGAACCTGCGCGACGGCAGCGGGCTGTCCAACAACCGTACCTTCTACCTGTCGTCGGCGGCCTTTGCCGACGACAACCGCGCGTTGCTGAAGACCTTCTTCAGCGAACTGGCCAAGGTCAGCAGCTGGGCCAACCAGAAGCCCGACGAAGTCGCTGCCCTGCTGGCGCCGCAACTGGGCATCGGCGCCGATGTGCTGCAGGTGGCCAGCGAGCGGCGCAACTACAACGCCGTGGCCATTGACGCAAAAATCACCGCCGAGCAGCAGAAGCTTGCCGACACCTTCCAGGGCCTGGGCCTGATCCCCAAAGCGCTGAAGGTGGCCGATGCGGTCTACCCGGTGTCGGTCCTGCCCTGAGTACAGACCATGTCCAAGACCATCCGCTTTAACGCTTTCAGCATGAACGCCGCCACCCACCAGTCCCCCGGGCTGTGGCGCCATCCGCGCAACACCAGCGTCGATTTCAATCGCCTGGGTTACTGGACCGACCTCGCCCGCCTGCTCGAACGCGGGCTGTTCGATGCGCTGTTCATTGCCGATGTGCTGGGTATCTATGACGTCTACCAGGGCAGCGCCGACGGCGCCCTGCGCGGCGGCGTGCAGGTACCGGTCAACGACCCGCTGCTGATCGTCCCGGCGATGGCCGGGGTCACCGAACACCTGGGCTTTGGCATCACCTTTTCGCTGACCTACGAGCACCCGTACCCCTTCGCCCGACGCATGTCCACGCTCGATCACCTGAGCGCCGGGCGGGTGGGCTGGAACATCGTCACCGGTTACCTCGACAGCGCCGCACGCAACCTCGGCCTGGCGCGGCAACTGGGCCACGACGAGCGCTACGAGCTGGCCGAAGAATACCTGCAGGTGCTGTACAAGCTCTGGGAAAAAAGCTGGGACGACGATGCCGTGGTGCAGGACCGCGCCAGCGGCCAGTTCCTCGACCCGGCCCGGGTGCACCCGATCAACCACCAGGGCGAGCACTTCCAGGTGCCCGGCATTCACCTGAGCCAGCCTTCGCCGCAGCGCACGCCGGTGCTGTTCCAGGCCGGCGCCTCGCCGCGCGGCCTGCGCTTTGCCGCCGACCATGCCGAATGCGTGTTTATCAGTGCGCCGACCCAGGCGGCGCTGAGCGGCTATGTAGAAGGCATCCGCAAGGCCACTCGCGACGCCGGCCGGCCTGAACAGGACGTGCTGATCTACGCCCAGGCGCTGCTGATCGTCGCCGACAGTCGCCAGGCGGCCGAGGCCAGGCTGCAGGAATACCGCCAGTACGTGGACGTCGAGGCGGCGCTGACCCTGCTGTCGGGCTGGACCGGGATCGACTTCGCAGGGGTCGACCCCGACGCGTTGATCGAGTACATCGACAACGACGCCGGCCGCACTGCCCTGGCGGTGTTCACCAAGGCCGACCCGAACCGGCGCTGGACCGTGCGCGAAGCGGCCGAGTTCGTCAGCCTCGGCGGCCGCGGCCCGGTGTTGCTCGGTTCAGCGTCAGAGATTGCCGATCAACTGGAAGACTGGCTCGACCACACCGGTATCGACGGTTTCAACCTCACCTATGCGGTAATGCCCGACGACCTGCAAGCGGTGGTCGAGCAGGTGGTGCCCGAGCTGCAACGCCGCGGCCGTTATCGCACGGCATATGAAGACGGAACCTTGCGCCACAAGCTGTTCGGCCGCGGTGACCGTTTGCAAGCCGAACACAAGGGCCGGCTCGTCCAGATCTGATCCCAGGCACTATGCTCTGAACAGTCGCCCAACCGCTGGAGCCTGTTCATGCGCCTTCGCTTTGTCTTGTGCCTGTTGCTGGCCATCAGCAGCGGCGCCAGCGCCACTGAACAGTGGCACCTGGCGCAGGATGAAGACGGCATCCAGGTGTACCTCAGCGAGGTGCCGGGTTCGCCCTACCAGCAGTTTCGCGGCGTGGCGTTGATCAAGGCCAGCGTGTCGACCTTGAGCGAGCTGCAGGAAAACCTGCGGGTTGCCTGCAAATGGCTGTACGGCTGCGCCGACATGCGCCTGCTCAAGGTCGAGGGCGACAGCACCTGGGTCTACCTGACCACCGCCCTGCCCTGGCCGGCCAGCACCCGCGACATGGTCATCCAGGTGCAGAGCGAGCGCCGCGACGACGGCAGCCTGGTACGGCGCATCAAGGCCGTGCCGGGCATGGTCAAGCATGTGCCGGGGCAGATCCGCGTGCGCCAGCTCCAGGGCCTGTGGACCTTCGTGCCCAAGGGCGAGCAACTCACCGAAGTGACCTACCAACTGCAGGCCGATCCGGCCGGCGACATTCCCTCGTGGCTGGCCAACCAGTTCGTCCTCGATGCCCCCAACGTGTCCTTGCGCACCTTGCGCGCGGTGGCCGAGCGCCAGGGTGGCTCAGCGCCAGGGCGCTGAGGGCCTCAGAGCACTTCGAACAAGCCGGCGGCGCCCATGCCGCCGCCCACGCACATGCTCACCACCACGTACTTGACGCCACGGCGCCGGCCTTCGAGCAAGGCATGGCCAACCATGCGTGCGCCACTCATGCCGTAGGGGTGGCCGATGGCGATGGCGCCACCATTGACGTTGAGCCGCGCCGGGTCGATGCCCAGGGTTTGCGCGCAATACAGCACCTGGCAGGCGAAGGCTTCGTTGATTTCCCACAGGCCGATGTCATCGACGCGCAAACCGTGCTGACGCAGCAACTTGGGGATCGCCAGCACCGGGCCGATGCCCATCTCCTCGGGGGCCAGGCCGGCCACGGCGATGCCGCGATACAGGCCCAGCGGCCTGACCCCGCTACGCGCCGCCAGCGTCCCGCTCATCAGCACGCTGGCACTGGCACCGTCAGACAATTGGCTGGCGTTGCCGGCGGTGATGCAGCCGCCTTCGCGCACCGGCGCCAGGTTTTGCAGGTCAGCCAATGTCGTGTGCGGGCGATTGCCTTCATCCTGGGTCAGTTGCACGTCCTGGTAACTGACCGCCCCGCTGAGCTTGTCGATGACTTTCTTGCGCACGCTGACCGGCACGACCTCATCGGCAAACAGCCCCGCTGCCTGGGCTGCTGCCGTGCGCTGCTGGGATTGCAGGCTATAGGCATCCTGGGCTTCGCGGCTGATGCCGTAGCGCTTGGCGACGAGCTCGGCAGTGAGCAGCATGGGCATGTAGGCATGCTCGGCCATGCGCACCACATTGGCGTCCTGCTCGGCCGCTGCGGCCTGCATATGGGCGTTCTGCACCAGGCTGATCTGCTCCTGGCCGGCGCCGATCGCCACCTGCATGCCGTCGACCATGATCTCTTTGGCGGCAATCGAAATCGCCATCAGCCCCGAGGCGCACTGGCGGTCGATGGTCTGGCCGCTGACCGACAGCGGCAAGCCGGCCGCCAGCGCCGACAGGCGCGCCAGGTTGGTCGAGGCAGTGCCGCTTTGCATGGCGGTACCCAGCACCAGGTCGTCGATTTCGCCGGGTTCGATGGCGGCGCGTTCGACCGCCGCGCGAATGGCCACGGCGCTCATGGATGGCGCCTTGAAGTCATTGAAGGCGCCGCGAAAGGCCTTGGCTATCGGCGTGCGGGCGGTTGAGACAATTACGGCGTCTTGCATGGCGATGTACTCCAGTCAGTCACAACGCAAACGGCCCAATGCCGCCCGCAGGGGTTCAGGGATGGTTAGCGGGCGGTTGCTGGCGCGCTCGACGAATACGTGAACAAAGCGCCCCACTGCACTGGCCTGCTGCTGCCCGGCCTTGAAGATGCCCAGGCGGTAGTGCACCGAGCTGTTGCCCAGCTTGCTCACCGCCAGGCCGACCTCGATGCGCTCGGGAAAGGCGATCGAGGCGAAGTAGTCGCAGCTGGAATTGACCACCAAGGCAATCACTTCACCCTGGTGGATATCCAGCCCGCCGTGCTCGATCAGGTAGCTGTTCACCGCGCTATCGAAAAAGCTGTAGTAAACGACGTTGTTGACGTGTCCATAGACGTCGTTGTCGTGCCAGCGCGTGGTGATCGGCTGGAAGTGACGAAAGGCCTCGCGCCCGGGCTGCTCCATCAGAACGCCTCCCGATAAATCGCCAGGGCATCGGCTTCACTGACCTCGCGCGGGTTGTTGACCAGCAGGCGTTGCTGTTGCATGGCATCGCGGGCCAGTTGTTCGAGACTGCCCTCAGGCACACCGGCATCGCGCAAACGGCTCGGCAGGCCGCAGCGCGGGCTCAGTTCCGCCAGCTCATCGATCAACTGCGCGGTGAGGCTGTGCACATCGCCGGCGCGCAGGCGCTCACCCAGCAGCAGCGGCGCCAGCTCGGCATACAGGGGCGCCGCCGCTTCAGCGTTGAAGCGCAGCACATGGGGCAGCACCAGGGCGTTGGACAGCCCGTGGGGGATATGAAAATGCCCGCCCAGCGGATAGGCCAGCGCATGCACCGCCGCCACTGGCGCGTTGGCAAACGCCTGGCCGGCCAGGCACGCGCCCAGCAACATGGCCTGGCGCGCCTCGCGGTTGCTGCCCTTGTGCACCGCCTGGTCAAGATTGCCCGCCAGCAACTTCAACGCCTCGCGGGCCAGCAGGTTGGACAACGGGTTGCGCTTGAGCTTGCTGGTGTAGGCTTCGATGGCATGAACCATGGCGTCGATGCCGGTCGCAGCGGTAACGGCTGGCGGCAGGCCGAGGGTCAGGTCGGCGTCGAGCAACGCAAGGTCAGGCAGCAACAGGTTGGAGACCACGCCCATCTTGCTGTGCTCGCCAGTGGTGACGATGGCAATCGGGGTGACTTCCGAACCGGTGCCGGCGGTGGTCGGTACCTGGATCAACGGCAAGCGCCGGCCACGGGCCTGGTCGACGCCATAGATATCGCTGAGCAGTTGCTGGCATTGCGGGTGCGCCAGCAGCGCCACCAGCTTGGCGACGTCCATGGAACTGCCGCCGCCAAAGCCGACGATCAGGTCGGCGTGCATCGCCCGCGCCTGCAGCACCACCTCCAGCACACAAGCTTGCGGCGGGTCGGCCTGCACCTGGTCGAACACCTCTACGGCCAGGCCGTGCTGGGCAAAAGCGGGCAACAGTGGCTCGAGCAAACCCAGGCGGGCAATGCCCGGGTCGGTGACGATCAACACCGCCCGCGCCCCCCGCTCGCGGCACAGGCTGGCCAGGCGCAAGGCGGCGCCGGCTTCGCAGAGGATCTGCGCGGTGGTAGCAAAACTGAATGAGTGCATGCGGCGTCCCTCGTTGTTGTTGTGATGCCCGCAGGTAAATCAGAAAGCGAAATCGGACTCCGGCAGGCTCATCAGGCAACCAGCACCGGCCAGCAAGGCTTCACGGTGGGCGCCGGCACGCGGCAAGACTCTGCGCAGGTAAAAGTCCGCCGCCTGCAGCTTGGCCTGGTAGAACGCCGCCTCGCTGCTGCCGGCCGCCAGGGCCGCGCTGGCGCGCTCTGCCGCTTGCAGCCACAAGGCCGCCAACAACACATAGGCCGAGTAGGCGAGAAAATCCACCGACACCGCGCCGATCTCTTCCGGGTCGTGGCGGCAGGCCTGCAACACCGACTCGCCCAGCGCCCGCCACTGCTGCAGGCACTGCCCTACCCGCTCGGCCATCGGCGCCTGACGGCTAGCCTGGGCCACCTGCGTTGCCAACTCATCGATCAGTGCATTGAGCTCACTGCCGCCATCGCCGAGCAGCTTGCGCCGAACCAGGTCCAGGGCCTGGATGCCGTTGGTGCCCTCGTACAGCTGGGTGATGCGGCTGTCGCGCATCAACTGCTCCATGCCCCACTCGCGGATAAAGCCATGGCCGCCGTAGAGCTGCACGCCGAGGCTGGCGACTTCCTGGCCGCAGTCGGTGAAGAAGGCTTTGACGATCGGGATCAGCAAGGCGGCGCGACGTTTTGCAGCGCTGCAATGATGTTCAAGATCGAGCTGGCGCGCGGTGTAGGCGGCGAGCATGCGACAGCCTTCGCTGAGGGTTTTCTGGGTCAGCAGCATGCGCCGCACATCGGGGTGGACGATGATCGGGTCGGCGGCTTTGTTCGGCGCCTTGGCGCCGCTGATGGCCCGCGACTGCAAGCGCTCGCGGGCATACACCAGCCCCCCCTGGAACGCCGCCTCGGCAATGCCCAGGCCCTGCAGGCCGACCTGAAAGCGCGCGTCGTTCATCATGGTGAACATGCAGGCCAGGCCCTGGTTGGCCTCGCCCACCAGCCAGCCGCTGGCGCCGTCGAAGTTCATCACACAGGTGGAAGCGCCCTTGATGCCCATCTTGTGTTCCAGCGCGCCGCAACTCAAAGCGTTGCGCGCGCCGAGGGTGCCGTCGGCGTTGACCAGCCGCTTGGGCACCAGGAACAGGCTGATGCCCTTGACCCCGGGCGGTGCATCGGGCAAACGCGCCAGCACCAGGTGGATGATGTTGGCGCTCAGGTCCTGCTCGCCGCCGCTGATGAAAATCTTGCTGCCACTGAGCTGGTAGCTGCCGTCGGCCTGGGGCATGGCGCGGGTACGTAACAGGGCCAGGTCGGTGCCGGCCTGGGGCTCGGTAAGGCACATGGTGCCGGTCCATTCGCCGCTGACCAGTTGCGCCAGGTAGCGTTGCTTGAGCGCGGCGCTGCCATGGCGATCCAGCGCCAGCACCGTGCCTTCGGTGAGCCCGGAGTAGATGCGAAAAGACAGCGACGCGGCCATCAGCATCTCGTGAAAACTGGCCGAAACCATCTGCGGAAAACCCTGGCCGCCGAAATCCAGCGGCCCGGTCATGCTCGCCCAGCCCTGCTCGACGTAGCGTTTGTAGGCCTGGCGAAAGCCATCGGGCGTGGTCACCTGACCGTCGTGCAACCGACAACCCTGCTCGTCGCTGTTGCGGTTCAGCGGTGCGACCACTTCGGCGGCAAAGCGGGCGCCCTCCTCGAGTACGCCATCGATGGTCTCGCGGTCCAGGCCGTTGCCCAGTTGCTGGCAATGGCCACTGACATCGAACAGCTCGTGCAGCACGAAACGCATATCGCGCAGCGGTGCCTGATAGCTCATGCCCGACCCTCCTGGACAACGGCAAAGTCTTTGCCGGCGGCGACCAAGCGGGCAATCAGCGGCGCTGGCCGCCAATGTTCACCCAGCATGCGCTGCAGGCGCTCCAGACGTTCCTGGATCGACGCCAGGCCCTGGCTGTCAGCCCAGCGCATCGGCCCGCCAACCGCGGCCGGGAAGCCGTAGCCATTGAGGTAGACCCGATCGATGTCGTGGCTGTTGGCGGCAATGTTCTCTTCGAGGATCTTCGCCCCTTCGTTGACCAGCGCCAGCAGGCTGCGCTCGACGATTTCCGGGGCGCTGATCAGCCGGCGGCGATAGCCCAGGCCGGCAGAAACACGCTCGATCAGGGCATCGACCTCTGGGTCGTGCTCGGCCTCGCGGCTGCCCTCGGCGTACTGGTAGTAACCACGACCGGCCTTCTGGCCGAAGCGGCCGAGCTCGCACAGGGCGTTGTCGACCTGCACCAGCGGGCTGTCCATCCCCTGCCCGGCCAATTGGCGCGCGCGCCATTCAAGGTCGACACCGACCACGTCGTACATGCGAAACGGGCCCATGGCAAAACCGAACGCCTGCAAGGCGCCATCGACCTGGTGGGGCAGCGCGCCTTCGAGGAGCATCTTGCGCGCCTCGTCGGCATAGGTTTTAAGCATGCGGTTGCCGATAAAGCCGCGGCAGTTGCCAGCCACCACGGCGATCTTGCCCAGGCGCTGGCCCAAGATTTTGGCCTGCTCGAGCACGGCCGCCAAGGTGTGCTGGCCGCGAACGATTTCCAGCAGCTTCATGATGTGCGCAGGGCTGAAAAAGTGCAGGCCCAGTACCTGCTGCGGGCGCTGGGTGACGGCGGCAATGGCGTCGATATCCAGCGCCGAGGTGTTGCTGGCGAGGATCGCGCCGGGCTTGAGGGTGCGGTCGAGGGTGCGGAAGATTTCCTGCTTGAGCTCGAGGTTCTCGTACACCGCCTCGATCACCAGGTCGACATCGGCCAGCGCTGCGTAGTCGTCCACCGGCCGAATGCGCGCCAGGTTCTGTTCGGCCTGCGCCTGGCTGATACGGCCCTTGACCACCTGATGGGCCCAGGTGTCGGCAGCCATCTTCAGGCCGGCGCTGACCATCTGCGCGCTGGCATCGAGCCACAACACCGGAATGCCGGCACTGGCCAGGCTGATGACAATCCCCCGGCCCATGGTCCCCGCCCCTATCACTGCGGCCTGCTGCACATCGAAGTCGTTGCTCACACCGGCACCCCTAAGTCGAAAAGAAGGATTGCCGACACCCTAAGCAGCTGCCTACTATTTGAGAAATTTCATTTTCATATGTGTGATATTTGCAATATGAATATATCTACCTTCGACCTCAACCTGCTGCGCATCCTCGACGTGCTGCTGCGCGAGCAGAACGTTTCGCGCGCCGCCGAGCGCCTGGCCCTCAGCCAGCCGACGGTGAGCAACGCCCTGGCGCGCCTGCGTGAACTGCTCGACGACCCGCTGCTGGTGCGCATCGGCCGGCGCATGCAACCGACGCCCAAGGCCCTGGCCCTGGAAGGCCCGATCCGCTCGGCGCTGCAGCAGATCGAGCAGACGCTGAATGTCGGTGAAAGCTTCGACCCGCACCTGAGCCGGCAGACCTTTCGCATTGCCATGACCGACTTCGTCGAACAGCTGTGCATGCCCGGCCTGCTGCGCCGCCTGCAGGAGCGCGCGCCGAACCTGCGCCTGGACATCGCCCCGCTGGCGCCAAGCCTGCCGGTGGATGCCCTCGACCGTGGCCAGCTGGACCTGGTGCTGGGGCGCTTCGACGAGATTCCGGCGCGCTTTGCCCGTCATCACTGGCGCAACGAGACCTTGCAGATTGCCCTGCGCCAGGATCATCCGCTGGTGAACGGCGCACTGGATCTGGACACCTTCCTGCGCCTGCGCCACCTCTGGGTACATGGCGGGCAGACCCGCGGCATGGTCGATCAATGGCTGGGGGAACAAGGCCTGGCGCGGCAGATCGTCTACACCACGCCCAACTACCTGCAGGCGGCGCACCTGGTGGCGGCGTCGGACTTGTGCGTGGTGCTGCCGACGCAACTGGCACGTCACTTCGCCACGCTGCTGCCGTTGCAGCTGCATGACTTGCCGTTTGCGCTGGAGGCGTTCGAGCTTGAGCTGGTGCACCTGGCCCAGCGCGGGCAGGACCGCGCGCTGGGCTGGTTGGTGGGGGAGATTTTGCGAGTAACTTGAGGGCCTCATCGCGGGTCAAGCCCGCTCCCACAGGTCATGTGTACAGCACAAATCCTGTGGGAGCCGGCATTGCCGGCGATCAGATGGGTCAGGACAGCGCTTTTTTCGCCGCCCGCACGTGCAACACCGCGCCCATCAGGGCCACGACAATCGCCGCCGCACCGGTGGAGAACACCAGCACCTGGTAGTCCGGGACAAAGGCCATGGTTACCAGGCAGCCGATGATGAACACGATCACCAGGTAGGTCAGCCACGGGAACAGCCACATTTTCAGGCGGATCGGCTTGCCCTCGGCTTCGAGCTTGCGGCGCATCTTCAGTTGCGAGAAGGCGATCACCAGGTACACCAGCAAGGCGATCATGCCGGTGGTGTTCATCAGCACGTCGAGCACGTCTTTCGGGCGCAGGGTTTCGCTGAAGTTGATCAGGGCCACGAACACCGCCACCGAGCACGAGCCGATGATCGAGAACACCGGCACGCCGGTACCGGCACGGGTGATCTTGAAGAACGACGGCGCATCACCACGGGTCGACAGCGAGAACAGCATGCGCGAGGCGGTGTAGTGCGCCGAGATCAGGCAGCTGCTTACCGAAGTCAGCACCACGAAGTTCATCACAAATTCTGCACCCGGAATGCCCAGCAGCTCCAGGGTACGCCGGTACGAGCCATAACCCGAGGTGCCCATCAGCGGGTCGTTCCACGGCACCAGGGCGACGATCAGGAAGATCGAGCCGACGTAGAACAGGCACACCCGCCAGACCACCGAGTTGGTCGCCTTGACGATCTGCTCGGACGGGTTCTTCGACTCGGCGGCGGCGATGGTAACGATCTCGGCGCCGAGGAAGGCGAACATCACCCCGAGCATGGCCACCACCACCGCCTCCATGCCGTTGGGCATGAAGCCTTGCGCGGTGAGGTTGCTCAGGCCGTGGACTTCACCGGTGGGCCACAGGTTGACTACCGCCAACCCGCAGACCACCAGGAAACAAATGATCGCCACCACCTTTATCAAGGCGAACCAGAACTCGAACTCGCCGTAGTGCTTGACGTTGAAGAAGTTGACGCTGATCAGCACCAAGGTGGTGGCCAGGACGAACACGTTGACGCTGATCGACGGGAACCAGCCGTGCAGAATCTTGCCGGCGACGTAGGCTTCCCAGGCCATCAAAATCACCCAGAACCACCAGTACAACCAGCCGATGGTAAAGCCCGCCCAGCGGCCGATGGCGCGCTCGGCGTAGGTGGAGAACGAGCCGGTGTCGGGCGATGAAGTCGCCATTTCACCGAGCATGCGCATGATCAGCACCACCAGGATGCCGCCGGCCAGGTAGGCCAGGATGGCCGCGGGGCCAGCGCTGTGTATCACACTGCCGGAGCCGACGAACAATGCCCCGCCGATAACCCCGGCGATCGACATCATGGTCAGGTGGCGAGACTTGAGCGAAGCGCTGAGCTTGCTCTCGTGCTCCACCTTCGCTGTGGAAGCGGATGTGGATGTTGCGTCCATCAGTAGCTACCTCATGTTCTTTTTATGCAAGGAAACTCGTGACACCGCCTGCTACAGCGGTCTCACCCATTCGAATCGGTAAAGGTGCGGGCAGCCGCAATCGCCCGGCCCAGGTCATGGGTCGGCGACGCTGCTCACAGGGCCAGCGGATTACCTCTGGTCGGATTGAACGGTGCAATGGCGCGATGGCGGGTCAGTGCCACCTGTGCGCAAGGAGCGGTTGGGCGGTGCCCAAGGGTAAAAGCATGTGTGTCATTGTGATTATTCATACTGCTTCAACGTGCTTTAGCTAGCGATAACAGACCCCTAATGTAAAAATGTCCGACACATAGAGCCATGCACAGCGCGATGAAAAATCCACTGCACTGTACAGGCCGCCGATGCAGTACACCGCGTTTTCCTGCAGGCGCCCGGCGTTACGCACACCTGAAGGCACAGCTTCCCCATGCTTGAATTACGACCCGACGCATCGCCCCCGCTGGTCAACCAGATCATCAACGGGCTGCGGGAGTTGATCGAGAACCAGACCCTCAAACCCGGTGCCAAGGTGCCCTCGATCCGGGCCTTCGCCGCCACCTATTCGGTCAGTACATTCACCGTGGTCGAAGCCTACGACCGCCTGGTCGCCCAGGGTTTGCTGGTCAGCCGCGGCAATGCCGGGTTCTTCGTCAACCGCTCGGCCGTGGAACTGATCGAAAGCCAGGCCAGTGAGCCGGCGCCGGGCAAGCCGGAATTCAACTCCGAGTGGTACCTGCAGCAAATCTTCGAAAGCCGCCAGCTTGCGTTCAAGCCCGGCTGCGGCTGGCTGCCCAACGACTGGATGTTCGAAGACGGCCTGCGCCGGGGCATGCGCCAGGTTGCCAGCAGCGTGCTGGAACTGAGCGGTTACGGCGACCCCATGGGCCTGCTGGAACTGCGCACCCTCACCGCGCAGAACCTGCAACAGGACCTGCGCATCGTCGCCAACCCCAACCAGCTGATGCTCACCCACGGCGCCAGCCAGGCCCTGGACCTGGCCGTGCGCACCCTGGTGCGCCCGGGCGACGTGGTGCTGGTGGACGACCCCGGCTACCCCAACCTGATGAGCATTTTGCGCTTTCAGGGCGCGACCCTTCTGGGCGTACCGCGCACGCCCAACGGCTACGACCTCGACCACCTCGAACGGCTGCTCGAACACCACCGGCCGACGGTGTTCTTCACCCAGCCGCACCTGCACAGCCCGACCGCCTCGCGCACGCCGCTGGCGCAACTGCACCGCCTGCTGCAACTGGCCGCGCGCCACGGCTTTCGCCTGGTGGAGAACAACCTCTACGCCGACATGATCAACGAGCCGCTGCCGTGCCTGACCAGCCTCGATCACCTGCAGCAGGTGGTGTACGTCGGCAGCTACTCGAAAAGCATCTCGCCGAATGTGCGGGTCGGTTTCATGCTGGCCAACCCCGAACTGATGCAGCAACTGCTGCAACTGAAAATGCGCTCGGGCCTGACCACCTCGCAGGTGATGGAACGGGTGGTGTACGCGGCCATCACCGACGGCCGCTGGCGTAAGCACCTCAAACGCCTGCGCCAGCGCCTGGCCGATGCGCAGCAGCAGGTCAGCGAACAGCTCACGCGGCTGGGTTTCGAGCGCTTTATCGAAGGCGATGAAGGCATGTACCTGTGGACCCGCCACCCGGCCATCGCCGACAGCGCGGCGCTGGTCGACGACGCCCTGGAGCAAGGCATCATGCTCGGCCCCGGGCAGTTGTTCATGGTCGACTCACAAGCGACCGGGTGGATGCGCTTCAACGTCGCGTTCAGTACCGACGCGGCGTTGTGGGAGAAGCTTGAGAAATTGCTGGTCAAGCATGGGCGGCGTCAGTAAGAGCGGGCTTGCCCCGCGATGGCGACAAGGTAATCGATATAAATCGATTACTTTGAAAAACACAAAGCTCAGCGTCTATTTTATTCAACACGCACTCTTACCCAAAAACCCCGCCATAGAGCCACACAGATCGCTTTTTCGAACCCCGCACCGTACCAACCAGAAATTTCTTGTAAAAATTTAATTGACACACCTCTGTCACTCTTCTTATTTTCCCTCCCTGCCTCACCTTCATAAAAATAATTTCAAACCCTACGGGCAAGCGCCATCCATGCCAGTCTCTTCGCGTGCAGCACACCAGCAGAACACAGGAACGGTTCTCGACTCCGCAGCGGACGCACACTTCAAAAAGACCCTGAAACTCTGGCAAGTGGTCATCATTGGCCTGGCCTACATCGCCCCGATGACCGTGTTCGATACCTTCGGCATCGTCTCCGGCATCACCCATGGGCATGTGCCCAGCGCCTACGTACTGGCGCTGCTGGGCATCCTCTTCACCGCGGTCAGTTATGGCGTGCTGGTTCGGCGCTTTCCCGAGTCTGGTTCGGCCTATACCTACACGCGCCGGGCAATCAACCCGCACGTGGGCTTTCTGGTCGGCTGGTCGTCGCTGCTCGATTACCTGCTGCTGCCGATGGTCAACGCCCTGCTGGCCAAGCTCTACCTGTCGGTGATGTTCCCCGAGGTGCCGGCCTGGGTCTGGGTAGTGGGCTTCGTCACGGTGATGAGCCTGATCAACATGCGCAGCATCAACCTGGTGGCCAACTTCAACACCTTGTTCGTCGCCATCCAGGCGCTGATCATCGGCGTGTTCATCTACCTCACCCTACGCGGCCTGCACAGCGGCGAAGGCCTCGGCACTTCGTGGAGCCTGCTGCCGTTTGCCGACCAAGGCACGCACTTCAACGCCCTGGTCGCCGGCGCCACCATCCTCTGCTTTTCGTTCCTGGGTTTCGATGCGGTGACCACCCTGTCGGAAGAAACCGAGAACGCGCAGAAAGTCATCCCACGGGCGATCTTCCTGATTGCCTTGATCGGCGGCCTGGTGTTCATCGTCGTGTCCTACTACATCCAGGCGTTTTTCCCGACCATGGACCGGTTCCAGGACCACGAAGCGGCCCTCCCGGAAATCGCCCTGTATGTCGGCGGCAAGCTGTTCCAGTCGATCTTCATCTGCTGCACCTTCATCAATACCCTGGCCTCGGGCCTGGCTTCGCAAGCCAGCGTGTCGCGCCTGTTGTACGTCATGGGCCGCGACAACGTCATCCCGCGGCGCTACTTCGGCCGCCTGCACGGTAAATGGAAAACCCCGGTGATCAACATCGCCATCGTCGGGCTGATCTCGCTGTCGGCGATCTTCTTCGACCTGGTGACCGCCACCTCGGTGATCAACTTCGGCGCGCTGGTGGCCTTCAGCTTCGTCAACCTCTCGGTGATCGTGCACTGCTACCTGCGCGAAGGCTGCAACAAGACCTGGCTGGACAAGCTCAAGTACCTGGTGGTGCCGACCATCGGCTTTTGTATCATCGCCATCCTCTGGCTGGACCTGGACAGCCACTCGCTGCTGTTCGGCGGGGTGTGGGCGACGCTGGGGGTGCTGTACCTGGCGTACCTGACCAAAGCCTTCAGGGTCGCACCGCCCAGCTTCATTGCCGAGTAACTGCCCGTAGGAAACAGCCCGTCGATACTGACGGGCTTTGTGCATTCAACAACCCGACAGAACAAGGACGCCCTCATGCTGCTGCGCCGCCTGCTGATTCAATGGAAGATCACTTTGCTCGCCGGCCTGTGCCTCCTAGCCATCGTGGTGGTGCTGATGGCGGCCACGCTGATGCAGTCGAGCCGCAGCGCCGCGCTGGTCAACACTGCCAACACGCAGATGCTCGACCACAACGCACGGCTGCGCCTGCACACCTCGGCCCAGCTGCAGGCGGCGAATATCCAGCGCTACTTTCGCGATGCGTACCTGTATGGCGATGGCGTCGCGCAACTGGTGATGTTCTTGAAGGCCCAGGGCAACGACAACCTGCGCCACGACCTGACCGAACAGACCCGCAAGGCCTTGGGCAAGAACCCCGACCTGCTCGGCCTGTACCTGGTGTTCCTGCCCAACGCCCTGGACGGCAAGGACAGCGCCTTCAGCGATCAGGCCGCGGTCGGCAGCAACGAGAACGGGCGCTTCTCGCTGTACTGGTCACAGCCCAAGCCCGGCGAGCTGGAGTCTGAAGCCATGCCCGAGTCGATGCTCGCCGACACCAGCCTGTCGGCCAACGGCTCGGCCTACAACCGCTGGCTCACCTGCCCGCTGGAAACTGGTGAAGCCTGTGTAGTCGATCCGTACTTCGACAGCGTCGGCGACCGTACGCCATTGATGACCAGCATCGCCTTCCCGCTCAAGCAGGACGGCAAGATCGTCGGCGTCATGGGCCTGGACATCAGCCTCGACAACCTGCAGCAACTGAGCCTGGACGGGCGCAAGGAGCTGTTCGACGGCAACGGCCAGGTCAGCATCGTCAGCCCCGCCGGTTTGCTCGCCGGGCATAGCCGCGATGCCGCGCAGCTAAGCAAGAAATTCGAGCAAGTGTTCGGCCAGCACGCCAGCGCCGTGGCCGCGCAGATGCGCGCCGGCAAGGCGGCTGAGTTCAGCGACAACGGCGTGCTGCAGGTCAGCCAGTCGTTCGCCCCGGTGCCCGGCGCACAACCGTGGAGCGTGCTGCTGGAAGTGCCCGAACAGGTGCTGCAAGCGCCGGCGATTGAACTCAACGCGCGCCTGGACGCGCACAACAGCAGCGCCAACCTCAGCAGCCTGCTGATGGCCCTGGCGGCGGCCTTGGTGGGCCTGGTGGTGATCTGGCTGACCGCCCGGGGCGTGACCCGGCCGATTTTAAGTGTGGCGGCGATGCTCAAGGACATCGCCAGCGGCGAAGGCGACCTGACCCGGCGCCTGGACTACGCCAACAAGGACGAGCTCGGCGAATTGACCCACTGGTTCAACCGCTTTCTCGACAAGCTGCAACCGGTGATTGCCGACGTCAAAGCCTCGGTGCAGGATGCGCGCAGCACCGCCGACCAATCGGCGGCGATTGCCAGCCAGACCAGCGCCGGCATGCAGCAGCAATACCGCGAGGTCGACCAGGTAGCCACAGCCTCCCAGGAAATGAGCGCCACCGCCCAGGATGTCGCCCGCAACGCCGCGCAAGCCGCCGAAGCTGCGCGCGGCGCCGACCTTGCCAGCCGCGAAGGCCTGAGCATGATCCGCAACACCACCCAGGCGATCGAACGCCTGGCCAATGAAATGACCGCCGGCATGCAAGAAGTCCAGCAACTGGCCAGCCGCAGCGAGCAGATCGGCTCGGTGCTGGAAGTGATCCGCGCCATCGCCGAGCAGACCAACCTGCTGGCCCTCAACGCCGCCATCGAAGCGGCCCGTGCTGGCGAGGCCGGGCGCGGCTTTGCGGTAGTGGCCGATGAGGTGCGCAACCTGGCCAAACGCACCCAGGACTCGGTGGACGAAATCCGCGTGGTGATCGAAGGCCTGCAACAAGGCACCCGCGAAGTGGTCGACACCATGCACAGCAGCCACCGCCAGGCCCAGGACAGCGTCGCCCAGGCCGAACAGGCACTACCGGCGCTGCAGCGTATCGGCGAAGCGGTGACAGTGATCACCGACATGAACCTGCAGATCGCCTCGGCGGCCGAGGAGCAAAGCGCGGTGGCCGAAGAAGTGAACCGCAACGTAGCGGGGATTCGCGATGTGACCGAGTCGCTGTCGGGGCAGGCGCAAGAATCGGCGCAGATCAGCCAGGCGCTGAACCGCCTGGCCAATCATCAGCAGGGGTTGATGCAGATGTTCAGGGTGTAGCGCTCCCCTGTGGGAGCGGCGGTGCGACGACTCGACTTGACCCGCGATGAGGCCAGCAGCCAATGCACGATCTCACCGCCGCCGATAACTCTTCTTGCCACTGGGCGTCAGGCAGTACACCCCACCCCGCGGCCCCGTGCAGAAGCTTCCGGTCCCACAACCACAGCCCTCACTCGCCCCGCGCAACGGCTGCAGCGAAGGCCGCGCAGCACTGCCGCCCGTATACGCCGTGCAACTGCGTTTCGACGCACTGATCGACCCGTCATTACACAAAAACAGATCGCCATCACATCCAGCAATCCCCCCCTTGCGCCCGGAGCAAGGCTTATTACCCGCCAACGCCGTAGACGCCGCCAACACCAGTACCAGGGCCAACCCTAGCCGTCCGTAAAAACAACGTGCCACAGCATTCCCTCCGTAGAATATGGCCGAATGCTATCAGCCATGCCGTAGTACAGCAAAACCCGGTCATCCGTGCTCCCAGGGCAAAACAGATTGTCCCCGTCGACTATCAACCCGGTGGCGATCCGCTAAAGGCGTAATGAGTAACGTTCACAGCAAAGTCCAGCGAAAAGTTTTACTTTATTGGCTAACTGATTGATCCATATCAATATTTAACTAGTTAACCAATAAACAGATGCCCGCAACTGCCCGTTTAATGCCGAGAATGTCTACACCATTCACGGTGGAGAGTAGAGTTGAAGCGCATCAAGATAGTGTTGTGGACGTTGTTCATCGGCTTGACCCTGCTATGGGCACTGGCAGATACCTTTGTGCCCACCCCACTGACTTACTTCTCGCTACGTTCAGTGCTGGTGCAATACACCGGCGTCATCGCCATCGCCGCCATGAGCGTGGCGATGATGCTGGCCGTGCGCCCGCGCCGCCCGGAACCGCTGTTGGGCGGGCTCGACAAAATGTACCGGCTGCACAAATGGCTCGGCATCAGCGCCCTGATATTCGCCAGCGTGCACTGGGTCTGGGCCAAGGGCACCAAGTGGGCGGTTGGCTGGGGCTGGCTGGTCAAGCCGGCCAAGGGCGGCGGCGCGGCGCCGGAACTCGGCGCGATCGAGCAGGCGCTGCGCAGCCAGCGCGGCCTGGCTGAAACCCTGGGGGAATGGGCGTTCTACGCCATCGGCGTGCTGATCATCCTGGCCCTGGTCAAGCGCTTCCCGTACCACTGGTTTGCCAAGACCCACACGGTGCTGGCGGCGCTCTATCTGGTGCTGGTGCTCCACACCGTGGTGCTGCTCAAGTTCGACTACTGGCTGCAACCCATCGGCATCGTCACCGCACTGCTGCTGGTCGGCGGCACGCTGGCGGCGCTCCAGGCACTGTTCAAGCGCATCGGCAAGCAGCGCAAGGTCCAGGGCCAGATCCAAACCCTGATCCACTACCCGCAGGCGAACCTGCTGGAAACCCATATCGCCCTGCAAGCGGGCTGGCCCGGGCACCAGGCTGGCCAGTTTGCTTTTGTGACCTCATCCGAATCGGAGGGGCCGCACCCGTACACCATCGCCTCGGCCTGGGACCCGCAAGCGGCGCAACTGCGCTTTATCACCAAAGGCCTGGGCGACCACACCCGGCGGCTGCCAACGCGGCTGAAAGAAGGCGACCCGGTGACGGTAGAAGGCCCGTACGGCTGCTTCACCTTCGAAGACCAAAAGCCCCGGCAGGTCTGGATCGGCGCCGGCATTGGCATCACCCCCTTCGTGGCCCGGCTCAAGCAACTGGCGCTGGAGCCGGACCGGCAACACAGTATCGACCTGTTCCACCCGTGCGGCGTGTATGCAGCCGACGCCATCAACAACTTGCGCGCCGACACGGCCGCTGCTGGCGTGCGTTTGCATGTGTTGGTGTCGGGCCAGGATGGCCGGCTCAATGGCGAACGCCTGCGCCAGGAAGTTGCCGACTGGCAGCAGGCGAGCTTCTGGTACTGCGGCCCTGCGGACTTTGGCCAGGCCCTGCGTGACGACCTGGTGGCCCATGGGCTGAAGCCGAAAGACTTCCATCAGGAGTTGTTCCAGATGCGCTGACGATCAGGCGGGCGCAGCCGCCACCAGCATCGCCGAACCGTGTGGGAGCGGGCTTGACCCGCGATGAGGCCAGCACATTACCGACCAGCCTTACGCAACCGCCTAACCACAGCAAAACGCTTACAAAACTGCCGATGGTGGTGACTGTTCAACAAAACCAGCGCCACCGAGGGCAGTGCAATCGACGTCGCGGAAAAAAACAGATGGAGACCGGCTCCCAAACGGGCGATGGCCATCAGCAGACTCGTCACCGCAACCGCAACGAGACACCATACCCCCCAGGCAAAACCGTTAGCGATCAGACCAGCGCCTACGCCACACACCGCCGCCCCGAGCAAAATCACAATCAGCACATACCCCATGTTCTCGAGATGCCCGGCAAAGTAGGCGTACTCCAGCTGCACCGTTGCCAGCGCAATAGAGGCCATGGTCAAGAAAAACGCGGCGAAAGATCGGCCCATGTAGCGCCTTAAAAACGCCGCCATCCCCGGATACCGCAACACATCCACAGGCTGCCCCGGCAAGCGCTTGGCTCGCGGAGCCTTGCTGATCTCGACAAACCTTGCATATAGCCGCCGATAGCCCTGGCTGTTGAACACCAGCAGGCCAGCCAGGGGACAGAAAAGCGCCAGGTAATAAACCAGCCCAGGTGGACGCTGGGCATACATCCCCAAAGCGACCAGCAAGCAGCACACCAGCAGTGCCACCAACCACCAGATCAACCGCGTGCTCCCCCACACCAGCAAGAGGTGCAGCAGGGTCGGGATAACCACGCCGTTCTTCACGCCGCGCAAGATGTCGGATGAACTCATGGCGCTCAGAGAGTGTGCGCCGTTAATCACCAGCATCAGGCTCATGAGGGAAGCAACTGACAGCAACCAGCTTAAAGTCAGCAGCGGGAAATTGCGGCGCAGGCAGGCGTTGATTTGTTCTTGGTGATTCATCCGTGAACCTTTGAGGGTGAGGGTTCGATTTTATCGTTTGCCAGACACAGGCTTGAAGTGATTGCGCCGGATATCCGACAGGGTTTTGCTCATCTCTCGATAACGGCGGCTGTTATACGCCAACAGCGCCAACAAGGGGGCAATTACTGAAACCACTGCCAGGAGTGCATCGTGAGCAAAGGGATAGGTCAGCACGCAGGCAACCAGACAAACGAGCAACAGCCCGACCACTGCACGGTTTCCGGATGAGTAGCCGCGTATTACAGCGAATTGGCCGATGCCGAGGGTGGATGATCCCAGCATGATAAAAGCGACGATGTATCCGGGCTCGGCGGGGTTGCCTGCGAAGAGGGTCTCTCCAGCGCGAATGGATGCGCAGGTGAGGGATATAACTGCTAGGAAAAATCCGCTCCACAGCGTGGGGTAGTAGCGCCGTATGAAGGCCGGCAATTGCGCTAGATCTAGCACAGGGTCGCTCTCCTTGCCAGACCTGCTAAACGGACTCGTCTCTTCATCGGTTTTCCCTCTGCCGCAACCTCATCAGCCGCCGTCGCATCTCGCGGTGTCGTTCGCTGTTGAACAAAAGCAGAGCCAGCAACGGTGCCAACAGCGCCAGGGTAAAAAGTGGCATGGGCGTGCGGGGGCCATAGGTGGAAAGAGTTAGTAGCATGCACGCGCCAAGCACCATGACGACAAGCCATATGCCGGAGCGCCGCCCTCGAAGCTGAAGCATGTTGCCC
Organism: Pseudomonas sp. B21-009; assembly: GCF_024749345.1. Lineage (NCBI taxonomy): Bacteria > Pseudomonadati > Pseudomonadota > Gammaproteobacteria > Pseudomonadales > Pseudomonadaceae > Pseudomonas > Pseudomonas sp. B21-009. The sequence continues at coordinate 3,697,326 of NZ_CP087199.1, forward strand.
ACGCTCAGCAGCAAAGAGCAGACCACGAGTGAAGAAATGATGTACTCGGGTAGGTCGGGATGGGTCTTGAAATGAATCAGGCTCGCGAGTGCTATCGCCAGTGAGAAGGAAAAACAGCTCAACATCAATGCTGCGGCATAGACGGGGAAGTAGCGCTGTGAAAACCGCGAAGCCATGCTCATCTCAGCGGACTCTCCACTTTTTACGCTGCTTACGTATCACCACCAGGCGTTTGCACATCATCCGGTAACGGCGGCTGTTGATCGTGAGCAGGGCTAACAATGAAGTGACTAACGAAACTGTGAAAAATACTCGATGGGTGGAGGGTCCGTATGTCGAGAGCGTTGCCAGCAAGCTAATCACTACAAATGTGACGGTGAGCCAGACAGCGTTGGTAAAACCGCGTAGCAACATAAAATGACCTGCATTTAACACAAATGTGGCTGTCAAGACTGCTAACAGCAACAACTCAAGGTCATGTGTATAAACACCAAGAACATGTACCGTCGCAAAAGTCATGGCGAAAAGTGTTAGGAACAAACCGGCTGCGAAGCACGGATAATATCGTTTCATCCGAACAACGACTGCAGGTAGGAGCATGTCGTTTAAAGATCCCATCTGCCACCGGCTATGGTGAGAGCGGGCTTGCCGCGCGATGCGGTTAGCTCTGCTTGCCTCGTCATTCATTTGTTACCACCGCCCGCCGCACAGCGATTACGCATCCTGCGTATGACCACCACACGCTTGCACATCTGGCGAAATTTCCGGCTGTTGATTAAAAGCAGTGTCGACAGAGAAACCAATAGAGAAAAGACGGCAAATAGCTTATGAGGCGTTCTCTCGAGAGTTGAAGTCACGGCGAGAAAACAAGCCAACAGAATCCCAACGATCACCCAGACGCCCCATACCCGCCCCCGGATAAGTATGTAGCTGCCAAAGGACAGCAAAAACGCAGCAGTCACTACAGAGCCGACAGCGTATTCATTTTCATAGGGATGTTTATGGAAGAAGGTATAGGTTACATTCAAAGTGGCAAACGAGAAGGAAGCGGTAGTCATCAAGATTACGGCTATCAGCCGCGGGAAATAGAGTCGCGTAAAGGTACGAACGTTGACGAAGGGATTCATTACTCAGCCCCACAAATACGAGCTGAAATTGATGAAGCGAATACAACCGGTATTTTTTTCACAGACGCCCCCTGCTTGTTATTCCTAGATTCCGCATCCGGCGTATAGCTATCAAGCGTCTGCACATCTTACGGTAGCGCCGACTATTCAGCAGCAGCAAAGAAAATAGTGAAACGCAAACGGAGATCACCACTAAGAGCTTGTAGGAAGAACGAGGGTAGGTTGAAAGGCTCACTAGTAGGCAAGCGCACAAAAGTGCAACCATCACCCATACCCCCCAAACGCGCCCACGCATGACAAAAAATTGCCCCGCGCTCAGCAGAGCAGCCCCGACGGAGAGCAAGACGAAGGCATATTCCACTTTATGTGGAAAGCCTGAAAAGTAGACATCGAAGACATTAAGCGTTGCCAACGTGAAGGAAGCGATCGTTGAGAACATGGCAGCTAACATCCTTGGAAAAAACCGACGCACGAATGCGTTCCATAGCTCGGCGCTGATCATATACTTCTTCTCAGTTACCACACGGCTCAAAGTAACGGCCACGCGCCACGCGCTCGCTGGCGCCTGACAACAGCCAGACGTTTGCACATTTGCCGATAGCGTCGGCTATTAATCAGGAACAACGCGAGCAGAGGAATGGAACCCGACATCAGGACTACAGATTTGTAAGGAGAGCCGCCAAAAGTCACCAGCGTCGTCAGCAAGCATACTACCAATAAAACAGCGATGATCCAGATGCCCCACGACAGCCCCCGAATCACAATGAAGTTCCCCACACTGGTGACCAAGACCCCCACGGCAATAATGCCAAGCGAAATTCCCGATACTTGTGGATGAGCCACAAAATTAGCGTTGATTACATTGGCTGATGCTATAGAGCACGCAAAAATGGTCAGGAAATATGCCGTGAACAGTAGAGGAAAATAGCGGCGCATGAAGGTTCGTACGTTTACGACAGGTCTCACTGTTCAGGCTCCTCAAACAGGCTCAATGCTATGGTTTGAATGTTACTACTGCCCGCAACGCCAAGAGCACCTGAAATCGAGTCTCGGATCATTGCTGTAGTCGAGTGTTTGAGCTCTGTCGGTGTGTAGCGCTTTTGAATAGTACCCATATGTTGGGCCAGCTTGAGCTGTTTAGCCGTCAGAGAAGGATGCGTGATTAACAACAGCTCGGTAGTCAACGCCTTGCGCTGCTGTCGACTCAAGGTTCTGGTGATCTCATACCAGTTGACGCCCGTTGCTGCTTTGCGCACCAGCAGAAATCTCACCGTATTCAGCGCGTTTGATACCACGCCAAGTAGTGAAACCACATCAAGTATGGGTACGGCTGTACGATACCAACCTTGCTGATCAAGCAGGTCATTGAGTTCTGGGTTGACCACTTCCTGATAAACCCTGTGAAGACCGATCCCACATTGGAGCCCGGTTGCGACAATACTGGAAATACCGGCAGCGGACACCATTAAACCCAAAGGCCCCGTAAACATTGTCATCATGCCGCCCTTGAGTATCACCACGGCACTGATAATCAGACCTATACACGCTGGCGCCGCACCTGCCGCCTCCCACCACACCCGTGACTCCCGAGGTGTGCGCATGGCCTGATCTACATACTGTTCAGGCGTCAAATACCGCTTCACCTCCTGCAACACCACCCGCTTAGTCAACACACTACAAATCGGCCGAAACTCCCGCAACGTCACCACGTTGTAGTCCGCATCGATGTACACCACCCCTGCCCCGACGATCCCGGGGTCGGCATCAATCGCTGCGAACAACCTCGGCACATTGACCAGGCTTTCAATCCGCTGGCGCGCAAAGTACTGCGACGGGCTCGCGCCAAGCCCGCTCATCCTTGAGTCGTTCATGGGGTCTCCTGAAACGTGAAAGCGCCTGCAAACCCGAAGATTGCAGGCGCTTGAGCGGCCTAGTTTTAGCAGCTAAAAATCAACGTTTCAGAAGTGTATTTTTGCTGTGTGTGTCGTCCTACACGCTCAAAACAGGAAGTAAACGAAGGGGGCGTAGGACGCATCTTTTTATGCTTGAATGATCGTGCCCCATCAGATTGCTAGTTGCCGATATCCTGGACCGGTGTACACGAGTGATACGACAAACGTCTGCTATGCACACGGTTTAAGTCGTGCCAATAGTCATGCCAGACACTCGATACAAATCTTAAGCGCGCAGCAGAGTGCCGTCTTGAATCGTCATACCGGTATAGCGGTATGGATCCTGACCTACCCCATACTGATCCAGCATTAGCCCTTGGCTTGTTGTCGATAGGCTTCGAGGATCGCTTCACGGGCAGGTAGCTTGCGTTCAGCATCATCCGGTGTGACATCGATGCCTGCGAGACGCAGGCTGGCCGAATAATTGGACTGACGTGTCTTGGCGCAATGGGCTTTCTTGGCGTGCAAGCTTGGCGCTTTCAAAGGACTGACCTCATGGCTGGGCAATGACGCTGGGCAACAACTCCAGGAACGGCCATCCCTTCTCCATCTAACCTCTGTCGGCCACAGTGGGAGCGGGCTTGCCCCGCGATGAGGCCTGTACTGCTTACCTTGCCAATCATGCTTTACCACCGCTTGCTAGCCATCGATTCCGCATCCTGCGTATGACCACCACACGTTTGCACATTTGGCGGTAACGTCGGCTGTTGATGACTAGCAAACCGAACAAGGATGCAGCCAATGAGGCCACAAACAGAAGCATATGAGATGACCGACCGTAGGTTGAGAGCGTGGCAAGGAAGCAAACAAACAGCAGCACAACAATCATCCATACCGCCCAAGTGCGACCACGAATCAGGATGAAGGTCCCTAACGTGATCGCCAGCGTACCTACCGCCAGCATGCCCATCGCAAGCTCTGACTCGTAGGCGTGCTTCAAAAAATAGGTATTGATTACGCTTAATGTAGCCATTGCCGTAGCGAAAAGTGCCAATAGGTATGTACCGATCAAACACGGGTAGAATCGACGAATAAATACCCACATCTGGGCCTGACTGATCACGATTCACTTCCCTCGACTAGGCTAAGCGCTACTGACTGTACAGCACTGCTTCCCCCAACTCCCAATACCCCTCCGATCGACTCGCGAATCAACGCAGTGGTTCCTTGCTTGATCTGAGTGGGTGTATAGCGCTTCGAGATTGCTCCAAGCTGCTGCTGAAGCTTGAGTTGTTTGGCGGTCAACGATGGGTGTTTTATGAGCAATAACTCCTTTGTCAGCGCCTTGCGCTGCTGGCGGCTCAAAGTTCGAGTGATGTCAAACCAACTAGCGCCCGTGGTGGCTTTCCGCACCTGAACAAATTTGACTGCTGTCGCCGTCGTCCCAGCTGTTCCCAAAAGTGAAACTCCATCAAGAAGTTCTGTGATAGAGCGATACCAAATTTTTTCATCCAGACGATCGAGGACCTCAGGATCAATCAGCTCCTGTCCTGTTCGGAAAACACTGTTGATGCAAAGCAACCCAGACGCAGCGGTACCTGCAACCCCGGCATAGAGGATCATCAAGCCGACAGGACCTGAGAACATCGTAAATAACCCCCCCGTCATAATCGCTGCCAGATTGAAGATTGCGCTGGCACAGGCTAGTCCCAAGTTAGCTATCTCCCCCCATAGACGTGAGTCTCGTGGTGCTTCCATTACCTGCTCAACATACTGCTCAGGCGTCAAATACCGCTTCACCTCCTGCAACACCACCCGCTTGGGCAGCACACTACAAATCGGCCGAAACTCCCGCAACGTCACCACGTTGTAGTCCGCATCGATATACACCACCCCTGCCCCGACGATCCCGGGGTCGGTATCAATCGCTGCAAACAGCCTCGGCACATTGACCAGGCTTTCAATCCGCTGGCGCGCAAAGTACTGCGACGGGCTCGCGCCAAGCCCGCTCATCCTTGAGTCGTTCATGGGGTCTCCTGAAACGTGAAAGCGCCTGCAAACCCGAAGGTTGCAGGCGCTTGAGCGGCCTAGTTTTAGCAGCTAAAAATCAACGTTTCAGAAGTGTATTTTTGCCGGTTATGTCGTCCTACACACTCACAACTAGAATAAAAACAATGCCTTGTAGGAAGAAACCATCAGGGCGTTTGTAGACCTGTTACCCAGCCATTGTTTCCACCGGGTCAATCACCTGCAACGCTACGTTTGAGCTCAACTCGACCAGGCAGAGCAGGTGCGAAGTGCCATCGCCACCGAAGAATTTGTCTGCTCGATCTCCGGTCAGTTTTTCCTGGAACTTGAACGGTGTCGTGATAATCCGCTTGATATCTTCCTTGAAGCTCTGCGTATTGGCGTTGATCCATTCGGCTGCCTTGCGTCGCTCGGCAATCGGCGCTTTGGGCGTGTCTGTGCTCCTGAGCAAGACGGCAGGATCGATATCAAGGTCTTCGGTGTTGTAGCGCATGAACACATGGCACAGCTCATTACCCTGGTGGTCAGCAACCGCCACACGCAAGTTGTACCCGCCCCTCCTCGCCTTGCACGCCTGCTCGGTTGCATCAACGCCAACCTCCCACTGTACCTGGCCTCTGATTTCGCCCTTTTCCATATCAATCTGGTTTTCGATGAACGAGTACACCGTCCTGTTCACCCTGACCCAGCCGAGCTTGCCGGCACCGGATATACACAAATAGCGGTGCTGAGGTTTGAGCTCGTGGGGGGCCTTGCCGACGGACCAGGTCAACAGTTCTTCGCCTTTCAACGAATGTTGAAGCTTGGCGTTTTTTTCATCGTAACGCGAAACGATGGTGCACTTTCTGGGGTTGGACTGTGGCCGCTTGGCCAGTTCCGAGCGAACCTCGGCATCGATTGCCCGCTCGCCGCGTTGCACACTTGCGCGCGATTTTTCAGCAGCAATCAAGTCGCGATCCAGTTCTTCGGCCTGCTTGCGCAACGTATCGTATTTGCCAGCCAGCGCCTTCGCAGCATTGTTAACCGACTCCAAAAAGCCCGACGTCAGCAAAGTGGCCTTACGCTCCATCTTCGCCACTAATGCTTCAACGCCCTTACTGACCCCACGAACGCGAACGTTGGTTTCAAAATTCGCAGTCGCACCCCGCTCGGTAAAATTCTGGCTGCCCAAAGTCACAAAGCGGTCCTTGGCAACGACCATCTTCGCGTGAAGATTGGGCAGGTAGTAAACCGGGATCTTTTTCTTAAGGAGGGCTTTGATGGCACTGTAACTGGAGGCACCCGACGCAAGCACCTGCACATTGACCAACGTATAAACCTTGGCGCTTTTACCCAGTTGGGCAATCTCCAGCGCTGCCGAACCGGTCAGGTACGGCGAGAAAATCTTCAGATCAACCTTGTCGTTTTGCAGCTGTTCTTTTATCAGCGGCACGATATTGCTAGTGAACTTCAATCGTCGGCTTCCTTGTACGAATCTCTGCCGATAATACTACATTGCCACTATCAGCCGATTGGCCCAAAATCCCGCCCCTCGCACGCCCAAGCCGCCCTACAAGGAAACCGCCATGGCCCAGCCCCTGCTCGATGCCTTCATTGCATGGATGAGCGCCAACCTGGACAACGCCACCCTCGCCCACGGCTACCAGAACCGCATGAGTGGCGAGCCCTGGCACTGCAGCAGCCTGTTCAACGCCTATGAGACCTACCACTGGCCGCACCCGGCGATTGCGCACCTGGACATCGGCAAGGGCAGCGACATCACCAGCAACACCCGCGCACTGACGGCGCTTGAGCAGCAACTGCAACGAGCCCTGGCGCCCGCGCCTGAAGACCTCGCCGCCAGCCGCGCGGCCATTGATGTGATGATCTGGGGTGGCGTACAAAACGGTAACGTCAGTTGGCTGACCAACAATGCAGAGGGCTTGGCCCAGCTGTTGATCGACACTCGCGACGCAATCGACAGCGGCGCTCTGAATCATCAACTGCTGCTGGACCCCGAGCTGCGCTTCAACGCCGGCATGACCAAGGTCTACTCGCTGATCTGCAAGCAGTTGGTGATTTACGACAGCCGCGTTGCTGCCGCGCTGGGCTGGGCGGTGGTGAAGTTCTGCAAGCAGGTTGAGCCTGAACTTACCCAAGTTCCGCCCGAGCTGGCCTTCCCCTGGGCGTCGGCCAGGCCGAACAAGGGCATCTGCAAACAGCGCGATCCGTCCCAGGGCAACTTGCAGTTCCCGCCGCTGCAGGGCGGAACGCTGCACGCGCAGTGGAACATCCGCGCCAGCCAGATACTCGCGGCGGTGCTCGCCCATGACAATGCAAAGCACAGCGGCTTCAACCTGGACGACGGTACAGGCAGCAGCCCGTTGCGGCGCCTGGAAGCGGCGTTGTTCATGATCGGCTACGACCTGGGCGGCGGTACGGTAACGAATTCGCAGCCAAAGGCTACCAGCCAGAGCGCGATGATCGCACCAACGGTCGGCTGGACTGAAGGCTGGACGCCCAAACAGCGCAAGGCTTTTCTCTATCGCCTAACCGACCAGGGCTTCGAAACCCTGGGCAAGAGCATCACCCGCTACCCGCTGCAGGTAATCAACGACACCCTCAACTACCTGTGGCAGCAGTTCGGTCGCGGGCAATTCCCCTTGGCCAACAGCGCCGACGGCGTGCCGGCCGGCACCAGCGAAGAAGGCATCGGCACCGCTTACTACCAGGCAATCAACCGGCAACAGCGAGTGCCGGAATCGAGCCGACTGGCTGCGATCCTTGAGGATCTCGGGGTGATTCAGCTAGTGAGCCGTGGGAAAAAACACTGGGTGTTGAACCTGGAGTTGCTGGACGCTACTGATAAAGGCACTTTGGATATCGAGCCGCTAGTGCTGCGTTTGCTTGAAGACGAGGCGCAGGACTAGCCCGCGCTGCCCGCCCGCAGTCATCGCCTCGGCCTCTTCGGCGAGCGCTGGTCCAACAGCTGCGTCATTGCGGCCGGTCCAGCATGGCGTGAGCCACATCCTCCACCAGGGCTTTGGCCATACCGCTAAGGTAATGCGCCGCCCAGACCAGCTCGGGGTCGTGCTCGATGCCGGCCTGCAGGGTCAGCCGGTTTACGCAGCCCATCAGCAGCGACGACTGCTCCAGAGCGAACGCCGCACTGTGGCCGGGCTCGACGCGGAACAGCCTTTGTGTGCAGAGCCCACTTTCGCCTTCACCGAAGGCCGCGACGCCGGCGGTCTTAAAGGTGCTGGCTGCTTTCAAATCCTCATCCATTGACAGGTCCTCCTGCTGAAATCGCTAGCCCGCGTTGCCAAGCGGTTTCGTCAGCAACGCGGGCATCTGCTTATTGGCAACTCAGTGGCGTGACTGCACCTTGCTCAAGGCCACTTCGACCAGAACACGGGCGTGTTCGATTTCATGCAGGGTTGCCAAGGTGAGGACCTGGTCGGGAGCTTTGGGGTGGAGCAGGACGGATTGTCGGGCGATGGTCTGGGCGCGGACCAGGTATTCGGAGGTCTGGACCAGGAGGTCTTCGAGGGAATGGTTGGGGTCGTGAGGTGGGTCGGGGACGATTTTTAACATTGCGAACTCCTTTGCTTTACGGAGCCGCCACACATTTGCTGTCAAACAAAAGGTGGCAGCCATACGTGGGTTGACAGACCGGCAAAGCAAAGGAAAACCCGGCGCACACGAAGGTGCCCCACGTACAGCCGCCATAACGCGTGCACATGCGGATTCACTTTGAATTCGGTCTGTCAAAACCGGCCGTTGAATTGGCAACGACTGGCGGAGACTAGAGCGCTGAAGGAACCACTGCAATGGCTTAAAGGCGGTGGGAGTATGATTGGGAAATGGACTACAGGGAATCAGGAAATTCTGAAGAATTTGAGGGGCGGATGTTCATCGGCAAGGTCATCGAAAAGAACGGCAAAAGCCTGCCAGAGTGCGCAGGCTATTCGCCATTCACTAGCTTTTTGCCATAAAATGGCCGGTTGCCGAAAGAACCGTCATGGCCATAGCCATGAAGGGCTTTCATTCTTTCCAAATAACTGTGGTGAAGATGAACAAGCCTTTCATTTCGCTGTGCCCGGAAATTACTCGGGCACATGCACTGACGCTCATGGATTGGTTGGAAGATGAGCGCGTTACCTGCTACTTGAGCGATTCGCGTCATGTCTCCCGCTCCATCGAGCAAGTTATCGATCGAACCCAATTGCCGATTCTGACCCATCTATTCAACCGGGGCGGCCGATTCTTCATGGCCTACGACCGGCATGACGCCCCGGTGGGCTTTGTCCGCCTGATCAAGACCGGCCCTAATTGCGAGATCGTCCTGGTCATCGGAGACAGCGACAAATGGGGCCGAAACCTTGGCGCGCGCACAATCCGCGAAGGCATGAAACTGGCCTTCCTCGACATGCGCGCCGAGAAGCTCATCGCCAAAATCCACCCCGACAACACCCGCTCGCTGAAAGCCTTTGTGCGCAGCGGCTTTCTGCTTGAAAGCGAAACACCGACATTGAAGTCATTTTCCATGACCGCGGCGCGCTATCTGCAGTTCTTGCGCGAAGGTGCCGTTGCCGACTCCACTGAGATCTACATCACCGAAATCGACAAGGCCAGGCTCGAGAGCCTGATCGCGCTCGAGCAAGGCCCGGCCGTTGTTGAGCTCGAACATGAGCTTGAGCGCGCCATTGTCGTCACGCCGCAGCAGGTGGCGCGCAACGTCGTCACGATGAACTCCAGGGCCTTGCTGCAGCTGGACGACGAAGAGATCGAAGTGGCCCTGGTCTACCCTGAAGACGCCGACAGCAGCGCCGGAAAGTACTCCGTGTGCTCCGACATCGGCGCCGCCATCCTGGGCTATCAGGAGGGGGACGCCATCGACTGGCGGGTTTCTGACCGGACTCGCCGGATCGGAATCAGGAAAGTGCTTTACCAGCCGGAGGCTGCGGGCGATTTCCACCTGTAATTGAGCCTTTAGCTAAGTGCTCCATCAGGCACGAGGATCCCCAACGATTTCCGTGCCTGATGCAGACATGCTGGACAAGATCAGGACTTGGCCAGAGGACCTCCTTCCTGCGCTCGATTTGGTAACAACAAGTAGGACCATTCCTTCATTTTCGTAGGATCTCGCGGTATGGTTGCTGGCGATATGCCAGACCTGTAAGGACGCGAGATGCAATTTTTCTGGGTGAACCTAGGTACAACGCACAAAGAGGCCAGGGCCGGCAATTTTCTCTGGGCCCCACTGAGTTCGCGTACACAAGCCGGCAAGGTACAAACCCGTCGCCACTGGGACAACGTCGGTAAGGTTAAAGCCGGAGACTTGATCTTCTGTTACCACGACAACTACCTACGCGCGATTGCCAAAGCCGAGCGCGATGCCTACCAAGCCGAACGCCCTCCAACTCGCTCGTTCAACGAGTGGAGTAACCAAGGGTATCGAGTCGATATCACCCTCACCGACCTCAAGCACCTCTTGCGCAGCGACGACATTGCAACCACCTACCAGGCGCAATTTGATGCCCGTACGGAGCCATCGTTGTTCAACAACAGAGGTAGTGTGAATCAGATCTACATGGCGCAGTTGCCTGCCGATGCTGCGCTGTATTTGTTGGAACAAGCCGAGGTTGTTGCTGACTACGAAGACCAGCTCGTAGATGCCGGATCGCCAGGAAAAAGCCCTTCCGTTACGACTCGAGAAGCGCTCGTAAAGGCTCGAGTTGGCCAGGGCGCGTTTCGAACAGGCTTGCTCAAACGCTGGGAGAAAAAGTGTGCGTTGACCGGGCTAAAAAATCCCAACCTCCTCGTCGCCTCGCACATTCAAGCTTGGGCCTTAGCCGACAACAAAGCCCGACTGGATACAGACAACGGATTGCTGCTGGCCACCCACATTGATCGACTCTTCGACTGTGGGTTGATTTCCTTTGGTGAGGATGGGCAACTGCTGATCAGCGACGATTTGGCAGCGGAGGAACACAAAATTCTAGGGCTGGACCAGTACACATCGATTCCCACCTTGAGTGAGGGCAATCGCCGCTATCTTGAGAAGCACCGCAAGCGATTTAGTTTTGCGTAGGGGGCGTTTTTCAGATCGAGTAAACTCCGCTCCATAGATTTTCTGATCTACACAGTCCTTTTTGCCCGAAATCAAAATCAATTGACAAGGCAAAAGATCTGCAACTATAGAACCTCAGGCTTCAAGGGGACAATGGTTGGTTTGCTTAGTATCTCGGACTCGATGTGCTCGACCAGCCCCTGAGGAAACCAATATTGAACAAGGGTGAGACGGGGGTTCAAATCCCCCCGGCTCCACCAAATGATCAAAAAAAGACGTCCACGGACGTCTTTTTTTGTGCCTGAAGCCCAGCAAATCCGGGGCTTCCAGCGCTTTTACGGTCTTCTGAGATTTTTTGAGTTCCAACCGTTCGGGTATTCCAGACGGTATTCCAGTCCGTCCGGTGCTAATCTTTGGAATACCGAAACAGTGCCTGAGGACAAACTCATGCCTGCTCAAAATCTCCGCCTCTCCGATCGACAGCTCAAGGGAGTCAAACCCGCGTCCAAGGATTACGTCCTCACCGACGGTGACGGTTTGCAGCTCCGGGTTCGCAGCAACGGCTCATTGCTGTGGAATTTCAACTACCGCGAACCGGTGACCAAAAAGCGCATCAACATCGGCTTCGGGACCTACCCCGAACTGTCACTGGCGAATGCACGAAAGATGGCAGTCGATGCGCGCGAGCTGCTCGCACAGGGCATTGATCCGAAGGTGCAACGCAATACGCTGAATGAAGCCAAGCGCGCAGAAACGGAACACACCTTCGAGAACGTGGCCACCGCCTGGTTCGAGCTCAAGAAAGACTCGGTCACCCCGGCCTACGCCGAAGACATCTGGCGGTCGCTCACGCTGCATGTGTTCCCCGACTTGAGAACGACACCGCTGGTGAAAATCACCGCGCCGATGGTGATTGGATTACTTCGCCCTATCGAAGCGAAAGGCAGCCTGGAGACGGTCAAGCGTCTTAGTCAGCGGCTAAACGAGATCATGACCTACGGCGTAAACTCCGGCCTGATCTTCGCCAACCCACTCAGCGGCATCAGAGCGGTATTCAAGAAGCCCAAGAAAGAGAACATGGCTGCGCTTCCGCCCGAAGAGCTCCCCGAGCTCATGCTGGAAATCGCGAACGCCAGCATCAAGCGCACCACCCGGTGCCTGATCGAATGGCAGTTGCACACGATGACTCGCCCTGCCGAGGCGGCGACTACTCGCTGGGCAGACATCGACTTTGAAAGGCGTGTCTGGACTATCCCTCCGGAGCGGATGAAGAAGCGCCGCCCACACAGTATCCCGTTGAGTGATCACGCTGTCGCACTGTTGGAGTCACTGAAGACTCACAGCGGCCATCGCGAATACATCTTCCCGGCTGACAGAAATCCGCGCACCCACGCCAATAGCCAGACCGCCAACATGGCGCTGAAACGCATGGGCTTCCAGGATCGGTTGGTCAGCCACGGCATGCGCTCGATGGCCAGCACCATCTTGAATGAACATGGGTGGGACCCGGAACTCATCGAAGTGGCACTGGCGCACATCGACAAGGATGAGGTGCGCAGTGCCTACAACCGCGCTGACTACATTGAGCGCCGGCGTCCGATGATGGCCTGGTGGAGTGAGTACATCCAGAAAGCCGCCACCGGTAGCCTGCTTGCCTCAGCATACGGCCAAGTCAGAGACAAGAACGTGGTGCGGATCCGCTAACGCTGTACAGGCGCAATAACGGCGGCGACAGCAACTGAGCGCTCAAGATTCAGGCCAGCAGTCTCGTTTATCCGCTTGTAAGCGCGGGTCCTTCCAAACAGGGCTGCAAAGCCGCCCTGTTTGGAAGGACCTCACCTTGAAAAGCTAAAAGCCACGACGTTGTCCGGGGTTTACCACGGAACTCCATAGGTGGATAACCTCACTCCAAGTCCAGAGTAACGCTGAATTTCGGCCCTTGACCGGGTTTATCCACAGGCGTAGAACTGGCCGTGCAAGCGCTGTCGATGACAGCAACCCAGGTGGCCCGAACCTTGAAGGTCACGCCGCTCCCGCGGTGGTTCCCCCCAAAAGGCGATTCGCGTCCGGCAGCTCGCCCGGTCACCTCCCCGGTGATGGATGCCTACTTCAGATCATGGTCCTCGTGCGCCAGACGACACATCCTACTTCGCTGCCCTGCAGCAACCTATCCGCTTGGCCGAATCTTGGGCCAACCTGCGCCCGTCTCTTTCTCCTGGAAAGAGACGGGCGCTCCTACCGCTGCTGCAGCCCAACTCGTACAAGGCTTTGCGGCACTCCCCCTCGTGACGATCGGCGTGACAAACACCGAAGTCACCAGCAACAGCGATGCAGATGATGGTGCCGCAGCCCAAGGAATGGACTGCACCTGACTGACAGCCAGGCATGCCCCGGTCATCACATCACTGCCTTCACCCGACTCAGGATCTCGCGGCGCCGGTCTCGTCAGCCAGTGCAGCCTCCACCCGCCCACTTCTTCGGAAGTGCTCAGGAGGCCAGATCATGAGATGCCCAAGCTCCCGGTCGTAAGGAGCCGCCAGTCCCGCGTAGTGGACACTCCCCACAGGTCGCAGGGGCCTTGATCCCTGATAACACTCAACATTCTTGGCGGGATGACGTGGGGCGTGGATCGGAGAGCGGAAGATGAGGTAAGCGACATGGCACTGGTGGGTAAACGCGATGGTCGTAATTTCGGCTACGGCAGGCAATTGAGCTACGCAGGTCCGCAAGCGCTGAGAGACATGTTCGGCGGCGGTCATTACGGCACCGTGAAAGCGCACTGCGATCGGTGGCAGGCATTCGTGAAGTGGTGCCGCTCCGAACAAGGGCCCGGTATCAATGATGCGCGGCAGATTGATCGGAAGGTATTGGCCGACTACGCGGCGTATCTGCGCGAAGTGGTTGGGCGCGGTGACCTCGCCGTCAGCACCGCACAAAACCGGCTATCCAGCGTTAACAGGACCATGGCGGCGCTTCGCGGTGATCAGTGCGTGAAATTGTCCAGCCCGAGCAAGGCGCTGGGTATGCAGCGCAACGGTGTTCGTCAGTCGGTGCCAGAGGGCCAGGACCGCAAGCAGGTTATGCAGATCGTCGATGCGCTTTGCAGCCGTGACCAGAGACGGGCCGCCGCGATCGTCCTATTGGCAAGAGCCACCGGCATGCGCTTGCGTGAGGCTATCTTGGCCGACCTGCCTCGGCTAAGCCGTGAGGCTAACGACCAAGGCAGGATTAACATTCAGGATGGCACCAAAGGCGGCCGCGCCGGCGCCTCGGCGCCACGTTGGATTGCGGTGGACGAGATTGTTCGACGTGCACTTGGGTTTGCACGGCAAGTGTCGCCTGCCGGTAGCCGCAACCTGATTGCCCCAAATGAAAATTACCTGAACGTTGTGAAGGAAGTCGTCCGGCCTGCACGGCACATCCTGCATGCACACAACCTCAAAGGCTTCCATGAGCTGCGAGCGGCGTACGCGTGTGAGCGCTATGAACAAATCACCCAACACCGCTCCCCTATCAACGGTGGTCATGTAGGCAAGAACCTTGATCGTCAGGCCCGAAGACAAATCAGCTATGAGCTGGGGCACGGGCGGATCGACGTGGTCGCCGCGTACATTGGAGGGTGGTCATGAGTAAGCCATTCGATATGGAGCTGTTTTTGGCTGGCGTGCTGACCGGCTCGCACGCAACCCGGCAACGCCATGTGCGACAGGCGAAAATCATCCAGACTGAAATTGCAGAGCGCTGGCAGCGAAAAACGCCTTGGGCTTGGCAGAGAAAGCATGTGGCTTGGTTCCTTGAACATCGCCTAGATCGACGCAGCGACGCGACGCGGTATTACTATTTGCTGACCGTGCGGCTGATCGTTCGTCGTTTAGAAAAATCATGGACTTTGCCCCCCAGAGAGAGGATCTGATTTTGATAGTCACGACCGACTACAGACGATCCAAACCGGTCAGTCATTACAGGAAGTAATCCACCATTAGCAGTCCTTCATGTCAGCCTATGATTGCTCGCAAGCAGCCATGCTCTGTTAAAGCGTATCCATCTATACAGTCTTAGTGGCATTGGGCTACCCTCATCGAGTTGATGGACTCCACGTTTTACCCCTTGCCGTAGGGAAACGGACATGATCGATGAGCTTCAAGCCAGCAAATCCTGCTACTTCTATCGCCGAAAAGCTCCGATCACAATGGGCGCAATCACGGCGTTGTTCCGGGCGATCAGATGTGCTCACACATCTCCCTCGAACAACCTATTCTCTTTCATACGGCAGGCCCACGGGGCATCAATCTGGTCTGCTCTATGCTTTCAATTCGACAAGACACCAGCTTTCCTACCTGACGCTGACGACGTGATCGACCGAGTAACCGGATATTTGCTGATCGTCGAGCACCGTGATTACGTCGCCATTTTCAAATCCCAGATCGACGTCCCCGCAGATTTCACCAAGCGGCACCTGCAGCGCATCAGCTCCCAAGATGTTGACCGTGGACTCACTAGCAAGGATTCAGTATTTGCCCGGGTTCGGCTGCGCCATATGACGTTGTCCCGCTTTGCATTGCGCAGCAAGACACTTGAGGGCGAGAACCTCCAGAACAACGTGGGCATGGCCTCCTCGGCTCGATTTGCCCCGCTGGGTTACAGCTTCACAGAGGCGGACGAGCACTTCTCAACAACACCGCGAACCGGCCGGATTTCACTTCGAGCGGATCGTGCTGGCTACCTGGAACTGGTGGACTATGCCTGCAGTATCATTGACCGCCTGCACCCTCGACCTGGAAGGCCATCGTCCTCCCCTTTTCTGGCAGCTTTCGCCCGACCGCTGGAGCTATCGGATCTGACGGCTAGCCCTACCCAATTTGCGGTTGATACCGCCATCCTCGGACAGGCCATCTTTGACGACAAAGTTATTCGTTTGGTCAAGCGGGACGGAGGTGGCTATCGAGAGCTGCCAAAGGTAGAAGTCGATCCGATACTCGCAGAGTTGACAGACATCTTAGGAGTTGCCAAAAACGCCGCCGGCAAACTGCTCGTGTCCCAGCTTGCAACAGGCGTCGAAGTGGGCGAACTCGCGATCAACAAAACGCGAATCGCTTTGAAACGCCTCACGCTACCTCTGCTCGCCGATGTCTATGTCGAGGACACACAGTTCGCTCTAGGAGCGGACGAAGGTCGCGTTCTGCTTAAGCAGTTCATCGACAAAGAAGACACGTACATTGTCCTGTTCGACCAGCCTCGCTTTGCCTATCTGGACGGCAACCTTTACCAGGACGACTCCTTGGTGAACGGTGGCAATCAGTTCCTGGGCTACCTCTTCGGCAATGCAGAGCTGGCTACTGTCACGGACGAGAAAGGTGCCTTTACCGCTGTCCATCATACGTTCGATCTTGACTCCACGTTCGGCGCAGTACTATCGACGGTCGCGCCCGAAGACGATGTTATGGTCTGCGATGATCTTGGTGACGAATGGGCTGATTTCATTGGCTTCCGAACGGATCCAGCCTCTCCAAGAATCACCTTCTACCATGCCAAGCACGGGGAGTTGACTCTCGGCGCGAGCGCGTTCCACGTTTCTGTCAGCCAGGCTATCAAAAACCTGGGCAATCTCAATTTGCCCGCGCCGGCCATGACCAAGAAATTCGCGCGATGGAATCGGCTTTATACCAACAACAGGGTAAAAACAGGCATTCATCGCACATGCCGAGGCACAACCGCAGATTCTCGAACTGCAGTGGAGTTTTGCAGGAATGCCCCTCACACCTTCAAACGGGTGGCCATCGTGACCTCATCCCTGAGCAAGGGCGCGGTTGAGAAAGCGTTTCAGGACATCGCAGCGGGCCACACTGCAAGCCCCTACTTCGTCCAGCTCTATTGGTTATTGTCGTCTTTCTTTGCTGCCTGTACGGAGGTTGGAGCTTTCGGCTGCGTGATATGTCAGGAATGACGGTGTGACTGTTGCCGCTGACCGAAAACTGACCCAGTAAAGGCTGGTTGCCGACAAGGGCTATAACGCAGAGGCATTTCGTCAGCACTCTGACCGTTATCGAATGCGGCCAGTCAACCCGCTGCGCAAGATGATACGTAAGCCAAAGCCCGCTGCACCCCGCCGGCTCAACAAGCCCCAATACACGAGACGAGACATCATTGAGCGGATGTTCGGCTGGCTGAAAGACAACCACCTGATTGGTAACCGCTACGACAACCTCGCGGCCAGCTTTTCTGCGATGGTCTCGCTGGACTGTTCGCTGCGGTGTTTACGACAGCTGGTTTCGTACAGAGTCCAAACCTCACCGGATGTTCGTATTCATAAGTCTCCTTCAATGGATTTGACAAGTAAAAACACCACGGTGGCCGAGTCTGTAACGCTCATGGATAATGGCGGGTTTCAGGCCGTTCAGCTACACGTAGCGCCCCTTTGACACCAGGACAATAGCCCCTTCCCCATGAACCATTACGCACATACCAAACTTGTCTCATTCATTTGGTCTATCGCGGATGACTGCCTTCGCGACGTTTACGTCCGGGGCAAATACCGTGACGTCATCCTGCCGATGGTTGTTCTGCGTCGCCTCGATACTCTCCTCGAGCCCACCAAGGCCGAAGTCCTGGAGGAGGTCCGCTTTCAGAAAGGCGAAATGAAGGCGACTGAGCTGGACGATGCACCGCTAAAGGCGGCCTCTGGCTACGTATTCTTCAACACAAGCAAATGGACACTGAAGCTGCTGCATGCAACCGCCACTAACAACCAACAGATACTGCTGGCCAACGTGGAAGACTATTTGAACGGGTTCAGCGACAACGTCAAAGAGATCATCTCGCGCTTCAAGCTGCTGGAACAGATGCGGCACATGGCTAACAAGCAGGTCCTGCTGGATGTGCTGGAAAAGTTCATCTCGCCTTACATCAACCTCACGCCGCACCAGGTCGAAGACCCGGACGGCAACACTCTCCCAGCCCTCAGCAACCTCGGCATGGGCTATGTCTTTGAAGAACTGATTCGCAAGTTCAACGAAGAAAACAACGAAGAGGCTGGCGAGCATTTTACCCCGCGCGAGGTGATCCACCTCATGACGCACCTCATCTTCGACCCGATCAAGGACCGCTTGCCCCCCGTCATGACCATCTATGACCCCGCATGCGGCAGCGGCGGCATGCTGACGGAATCTCAGAACTACGTCATCGATCCCGAAGGTCAGATCAAGGCCATCGGCGACGTC
This sequence comes from Pseudomonas sp. B21-009, assembly GCF_024749345.1. Classification (NCBI taxonomy): domain Bacteria; kingdom Pseudomonadati; phylum Pseudomonadota; class Gammaproteobacteria; order Pseudomonadales; family Pseudomonadaceae; genus Pseudomonas; species Pseudomonas sp. B21-009. The sequence continues at coordinate 3,715,642 of NZ_CP087199.1, forward strand.
TACCTATACGGCAAGGAAATCAACGACGAGACCTATGCCATCTGCAAATCCGACATGATGATAAAGGGCAACAACCCCGAGAACATCAAGGTCGGTTCCACCTTGTCTACCGACGAATTCGCCGCCCATCGCTTTGATTTCATGCTGTCCAACCCGCCCTACGGCAAAAGTTGGAACAGCGAGCTGAAATACATTAAGGACGGAAAGGACATCATCGACCCCCGTTTCAAGGTGCCGCTGGCCGATTACTGGGGCAACGTCGAGGTCCAAGATGCCACCCCCCGCTCCAGCGACGGCCAGTTGCTGTTCCTGATGGAAATGGTGGGCAAGATGAAATCCACCAAGGACAGCGCCATCGGCTCGCGCATCGCATCGGTCCACAACGGCTCCAGCCTGTTCACCGGCGACGCAGGCAGCGGCGAATCCAACATCCGCCGCTATATCATCGAAAACGACCTGCTCGACACCATCATCCAACTGCCGAACAACCTGTTCTACAATACCGGCATCACCACCTATATCTGGCTGCTGACCAATGCCAAGCCCGCCGACCGTCGGGGCCGCGTGCAGCTGATCGACGCCAATCTGATGTTCCGCAAACTGCGTAAGAACCTTGGCGACAAGAACTGTGAGTTCGCCCCCGAACATATCGACGAGATCATCACCGCCTACCTCAATTTCCAACCCATAAAACGGCAGGTCGACGCCAATAACGACCCCTTCGGCATCGCGGTGCAGATCTTTGACAATATCGATTTCGGCTATCACAAGGTCACCATCGAACGTCCCGATCGCCGCCGCGCCCAGTTCAGTGTCGAACGGCTGGAGGTTCTGCGCTTTGACAAATCCTTGCGCGAACCGATGGAACAGCTTTGGGCAGAACATGGCGTCAAGGTATACGAGCCTGGCTTCCTCAAAGACCAGGCTAAGGCGATCCAGGCCTGGTGCGAGGAGCGTGAGATTATTCTGAACACCAAACAGCGCGCTAAGTTGGTCGATACCGCGTCATGGGGGGCCCAGCGCGATCTGATCGACGTGGGGTTGCAACTGATGCAGGCGATGGGCACCGAGGAGTCCGCCGATTTCAACGCCTTCAGCGAGCAGGTCGTCAAGGTGTTGAAGACCCGCAAAATCAAGCTATCGGCGACCCAAAAAAACGCCATCCTGAACGCGGTCAGCTGGTATGCCGAAGACGCAGCCAAGGTCATCGACAAATCCCTGCGTTTTACGGCGGCCGAGCTTGCATCGGTGGCTACGCGTCTGGGCTGCGACGTGGCTGATCTGGGCGATTTCGGACTGTATAAGCAGCCCGACGGCAGCTATCTGAGCTATGCCAGCAGCAGCGATTTGCGCGATAACGAGTCTGTGCCGCTGAAAGACAGCATCCACCGCTATTTCCGCGCCGAAGTGAAGCCGCATATAGACGAAGCATGGATCAACCGGGATGGCTTCAAGATCGGGTATGAGATCAGCTTCAACAAATACTTCTATCGACACAAACCCCTACGCAGCCTTGCGGAAGTGACACAGGATATTCTGGCGCTGGAGCAAATGGCCGATGGCCTGATCGCCGATATCCTTGGGGTGAAGACGGCGGATTTGGCGGGAGCGGTGTGATGGGGATGGCAGCCTATCCGGCTTATGACAATTACAAGGACAGCTGTGTTGAGTGGATCGGCGTTATTCCCGATCACTGGGAGGTGCGCAGAAGCAAGTTCCTCTTCTCACAAAGCAAGGAGCTTGCTCGAAGCAATGACATTCAACTATCAGCGACACAATCGCATGGAGTTATTCCACAAGCCGATTATCAAGACATGGTTGGCCGCAGGGTCACACAAATACAGACCAACCTAGAAAAGCGTAAGCACGTTGAAATAGACGACTTCGTAATCAGTATGCGGAGTTTTCAGGGGGGGATAGAACGCGCCAAGGCGGCTGGGTGTATTCGCTCCTCCTATATCATACTGAAGCCTGGCCCAAAAATTCACCCTGCATTCTATGCCTATGTATTGAAGGCCCCTAGATACATTCAGGCGCTACAGATTACAGGTCATTTCATCCGAGACGGGCAAGATTTAAATTTTGAAAATTTCTCTGCAGTTGATCTCTTCGTAATTCCCGTACTCGAACAACGCGCCATCGCGGCGTTTTTGGATGAAAAATGCGCGCGGGTAGATGAGGCGGTGCGGATAAAGGAACAGCAGATCGCTCTGTTGCGCGAGCGGCGGCAGATCCTGATCCAACACGCCGTCACCCGCGGCCTGGAGCCCGATGTCCCGATGAAAGACAGCGGCATTGACTGGATCGGCAAAATCCCCGCGCATTGGGCGGTGCAGCGCAACAAACACATGTTTGTCGAAATCAATGAAAGATCGGCAAAGGGTACAGAACAGCACCTTTCGATGAGTCAGAAACTCGGTCTCGTTCCTGCCAATCTCGTTGAAAAGTCGTTGGTTTCTGAAAGCTACGAGGGCGCAAAACTTGTTCGGGTAGGCGACCTCGTACTGAATCGTCTGAAAGCTCACCTCGCTGTTTTTTCCATTGCGCCTATGGAGGGCTTAGTTAGCCCAGATTACTCAGTGTTTCGACCCTTTGTAGATGGCGCATCGAGTCAATACTATGAAGCGCTGTTTAAGACATCGAAATACCTCGGTGAGCTCAGGTTGCGCGTTCGCGGTATCGTGGAAGGCTTTTACCGGCTTTACACTGACAGCTTCATGGATATTCCGTTGCTCATTCCTCCCAGAGTAGAACAGGACGAAATTGTTGCGCACCTAGACCAGCTTGCATCCAGATTCGAAGCTGCCATTTCAATCAAGCAAGACCAGATCTCCGCACTCAAGGAATACAAAACCAGCCTGATCAATGCCGCGATCACAGGCCAAATCAAGGTCATTTAGGGAATCAGCATGGTTAGCAATACCAAGGAAGTAGCACTGGAGCAGGCCATTCAGACACATCTGACCGGTCACACCAGCGAAGAACTCGGCGGCAGCCCCGCGCCAGTCGGCAGCGGCCCTTACCGCATCGGCCATCCCGCCGATTTCAACGCCCAGTTCGCGCTGGATACCGCGATTTTCTGGCAGTTCCTTGAAACCACCCAAGGAAAGGAGCTGACCAAGCTGCGTGACCGCAACCCCACCGATTGGCAGGCCAAGATCCTTGAGCGCTTTGATCGGATGATCAAAAAGCACGGCCTGCTGCATATGCTGAAAAAGGGTCTGCCGATCGATGATGCATTCTTCTCGCTGATGTATCCCTCCCCGCTGGCCAGCTCTGCCGCCCGCGTCCACGAAAACTTCGCCGCCAATATTTGGAGCATCACTCGCCAGGTTCGCTATTCGCAGAGCAACCTGCTGGAAGAGATCGACATGGTGCTGTTCCTGAACGGCATGCCCCTTATCACGGTCGAGTTAAAGAACGCTTGGACCGGTCAAACCGCCCGCTTTCACGGCCAGAAGCAGTACCGCGAAAAGCGTGACGCCACCCAGTCTCTGCTGCAATTTGGCCGCGCGCTGGTGCATATGGCGGTGGACACCGACGAGGTGTTCATGGCGACCAAACTGGCCGGACCCTCTACATTCTTCTTGCCCTTCAACAAGGGCCACAACAACGGCGAGGGAAACCCGCCAAACCCCAACGGCCACAAGACCGCCTATCTGTGGGAAGAAGTGTTTGCGCCGACCAGCCTTGCAGGCATCATCCAGCATTTCGTTCTGCTGGAGGGCAAAGTGACTGAGCCGCTGGCGAAGAAATCGCTGATATTTCCACGCTATCAGCAGTTGGACGTAGTGCGGCGCCTGCTGGACCATGCGTCCACCAATGGTATCGGCCACAGCTATCTGATCCAACACTCGGCGGGGTCAGGCAAATCGAATTCGATCACCTGGGCCGCCTATCAGTTGATCGAAGCGTACCCCAAAAGCGCAGATCTGCCTGGCGCCAAGGGTCTGGACCAGCCCTTGTTTGACTCGGTCATTGTGGTGACGGACCGGCGCTTGCTCGACAAGCAACTGCGCGACAACATCAAGGATTTCTCCGAGGTCAAGAACATCGTCGCCCCAGCACTGAGGTCGGCCGACTTGAAATCAGCGTTGGAGAACGGCAAGAAAATCATCATCACAACTATCCAGAAGTTCCCCTTCATCATCGACGGTATATCGGACCTAAGCGACAAACGTTTCGCCGTGATCATCGACGAAGCGCATAGCGGACAAAGCGGCCAAGCGCATGACAACATGAACCGCGCGATGGGCGCGGGCGATGTGGACTCGGACGAGGATGACTCGCAGGACCGCATCTTGGCGGCGATGCAGTCGCGCAAGATGCGCGGTAATGCCTCCTATCTGGCCTTTACCGCGACACCCAAGGCCACCACGCTTGAGAAATTTGGTGAACAACAGTCCGACGGCAGTTTCAAGCCGTTCCATCTTTACAGCATGAAGCAGGCGATCGAAGAAGGGTTCATCCTCAACGTACTGGCCAACTACACAACTTATAAAAGCTATTACGAAATCCAGAAGTCGGTTGAAGAAAACCCGCTTTTCGACACCGCGAAGGCCCAAAAGAAACTGCGCGCCTATGTCGAACGCAGCCAGCAAACGATCAACACCAAGGCCGAGATCATGCTGGACCATTTCATTGCTCAGGTCGTGAATGCCAAGAAGCTTCGCGGCAAGGCGAAGGGGATGATCATTACCCAAAACATCGAAGCCGCGGTCCGCTATTACAAGGCGGTAACCAAACTGCTCGATGCCCAAGGAACCCCATTCAAGGCGCTGATCGCTTTTTCGGGAGAGAAAATCGTCGATGGGCTTAAGTACACCGAAGCCGAGATGAACGGCTTTCCCGAAAGCGAGACGCGGGAAAAGTTCGACACTGACGACTATCGGCTGCTGATCGTCGCCAACAAGTACCTGACCGGATTCGACCAACCCAAACTGACCGCAATGTATGTGGACAAGAAGCTGCAGTTTGTCTTGGCCGTTCAGGCGCTGTCCCGACTGAACCGTTCGGCCCCTAAACTGGGCAAGCGTACGGAAGATCTGTTTATCCTCGACTTCTTCAATAGCGTCGATGACATCAAGACGGCCTTCGATCCCTTCTACACCGTGACAACGCTATCCGAGGTGACCGACGTCAACGTGTTGCACGAGCTGAAGGACGCATTGGACCAAGCTGGAGTATACGAGTGGCAGGAGGTCGAAGACTTCGTCACACGTTATTTTGCCGGTGAAGATGCCCAGGCCCTCAGCCCGATCATCGATCTCGCAGCCAATCGCTTCAACGCTGAGTTGGAGTTGCTCGACCCCGAGAAAATCGATTTCAAGATCAAGGCCAAGCAGTTCGTGAAGATCTATGGTCAGATGGCATCGATCATCCCGTTTGAAGTGCTGGCGTGGGAAAAGCTGTTCTGGATGCTGAAGTTTCTGATCCCCAAGCTCAAGATCAAAGATCCCAATCAGGATATGCTGGATGAACTGCTTGAGGCAGTTGACCTGTCATCGTACGGCTTGGAGCGCACCAAGTTGAACCACGAAATCGGCCTCGACGATTCCGACACAGAACTGACGCCGCAAAACCCGAACCCGCGCGGCAACCGCGACGGCGATCCAGAAACTGATCCGTTGGATGAAATCATTCGCAGCTTCAACGAGCGTTGGTTTCAGGGCTGGAGCGCGACTCCGGAGGAGCAACGCGTCAAGTTCGTCAACATCGTCAACAGCATCCGCGCACACCCCGACTACTCGGCCAAATACGAGGACAATGCTGACCCATACAATCGTGGCCTCGCATTGGAAAAGATGCTCCAGGACGTAATGCTGAAAAGGCGGAAGGACGAGCTGGAGCTCTATAAGCTGTTTGCTTCTGATCCAGCGTTCAAAGCGGCATGGAGCCAGAACATCGAACAGGTGCTCAAAAAGAACTTGGACAATCAGGCAAGCGCATAAAGCGAAAGAACTGGGCAGTCTACCGGCTGCGCAAGCGCGCAGAACATCAGATACGGTTAAGCGCAGAGGACGACGACTATGGGCTCGACCCAGCCAACGCGGTAGGCAGAGGCATGGCCCATGATTCGGAGAAGACGCGGGTGTCGGAGATCATCAAGGCGCTGAGCGACAGCTTCGTTGCTGAGGTGAGCGGTTCTTTACCGGCATCGCTAATCACATCAGCCGGCAAGAGGATGTGCTGGCTCATGGTCACGAAGCGTGCTGGTCAGATCGAATGCAAACGGGAGGTCAAGTGGAGTGCAGTATTCCAATGGGTATTCCAACAAAAAATAAAACCCGATATTAATCTTATAAATCAATACATTACTGAACGTATTCAAATTACCCCGGCACATTGATGCCCAAGCACCTCAGGCCTTTCATTAAGGTTAATCACAAGAACGGGAGCATCAGCAACCACAACTCGGAAGCCGGGTTTGCCAGCCGATAGAGGCGACAAATACGATGTAAGCCACTGCTTCACGAGGACCAGCCCTAACTACTCTGAGCAGAAGATCGGGATATTGAACAAGACCAATTCAACCAAAAATTGCCCTACCCCAGAAACAACAAAGCCACCCGAAGGTGGCTTAGTCGTTCTAAATAATGGTCGGGACGGAGTGATTCGAACACTCGACCCCTTGCACCCCATGCGTGCAGTAGCCATTGGAACCCTGTAAATACGGCACCTACACCGGCGCTCGCTGCAATCGACTGCTCATAGGTGTTTTTGGGGTTCAAGGAGAGTCACGCAATTCTCACGCAGGCCATCTGCCCATCCCGGCGTTCTGCCGACCGATTCCCTTCCTTTATATAGCTACTCACTGAAATCAGGTTTGGCGAAGCCATTTGGCACCAGGTGCGCCCACCGGATGGTCGTCAAAGATCCCGATCGCCGACGCCTCCTCTTGCTCGATCAGCGCCCATAGCTTGGCCGCTTCGACAAGTTCAAGCATGTCGCCCAGCACGCTGTCGTCGACTTCCTGCCGGCGATGGGCGGCATAGGCCATCTCGTTGAGCGCTGCGACGCGCCCGTAAGGATCCGTAACCAGGGAAAAACGATCATTGAGCTCAGCCAGCCAGGCCAAAGGGAAACCCGTAATCATGGCGACCTGCACCACCAGGACTGCGCATACAGCGCGCCGTCGACCTCTTCTACACCGGTGATGTTCATCCCGACCTGTGCCATGCCGGTGATCTTCACGTCGAGCAGCCGCGGGAAGACGTCAGGGCCTGGCCCTGAACTGAAGATCCAAGCGCTGATTGTCGAACGCCCCAGGCTGTCGCTGTGACATTCACTGATCTGGATGTCGCCGGCCAGCGGCTGCATCTTCCGCAGCTGATCGGTCGGAATGGCAACGCCGAGCTTTCGCCGGCGCAGGATGAGGAAACGCATGCTGGCCACCACTGTATAAAAATACAGCATGCTATGGATTTGCCCACAGCCTCGCAATTACCGGTGGGCGGTCAGCTTGAGATATCTTCGAGCTTTGCGCATCGAGTCGTGAGACTCATGTAGAATCACTCAATTTAAAAGTGGCCTTGAAAATGCTTAACTCCATACAGGCGCTACGAGCGCTAGCCGCATGGCTAGTTGTTCTCCATCACTATATGCAGGTGGCCTATAATTTCCAGCTAACGGACCCGATCTCCATAGCTCTGCACAGATATGGAGCGATTGGGGTTGACCTTTTTTTTGTAATCAGCGGTTTCGTTATCTACCTATCTACAGCCGGCAGAAATGTAACTCCCTTGACATTTTCCATCCATCGCTTAGCTCGCGTGGCGCCAGCTTATTGGATGTTCACGCTCGCGACAGCTGCGACTATAGTACTTGTTCCAGGAATGATTCCATATACTCTCTTCGAGCCGGCTTTCCTGTTGAAAAGCTTGCTGTTCGTTCCAATACAGAACCCTACCGGAATAGGTTTCTTCCCGATGATGACTGTGGGGTGGACGCTAAACTATGAGATGGCATTCTACGCTGTATTTTTAATCTCCATGTTTTCCCCACATAAACTACGAATATTTGCACTAGCGATAGGGATATGCCTGCTTTACTGGGTCGCCCCGACACTGGGTGGCGCGTTCGAATTTTACGGAAACCCAATCGTATTTGAGTTTTTGCTTGGTGTTGCCATTGCTTATGCATACCGGCGAGGATGGGTTAATAGAATCAAGCCAACCGTAGCTTTGGTGGGTACCGGGTGCGCTTTAGGTCTTATCATTTACTATGGGCAAGTAACACATAGCCCTGTAAGATCAGGGATACCTTGCGCTATTATTATTTTATGCGCACTCTCACAAGAGCATATCTTACCCAGGTCCACCATACTCACTCAGCTTGGAGATTGGTCTTACTCCACCTACCTTTGCCATATTTTGATCATATGTGCAATGGTAAAGACTGGAGCTATGTTTCATTTACACCCCGCCATCACATTCATCGGGGCGATGGTCGGAACTTGTATAACTTCGGCTTTTAGCTTTCACGCCATTGAAAGGCCAATCTCCAGGCTAGTGAAGGGCGCCCAGAGCGCTAGCGCTAAAACATGCCTACAAAAAGAGGGTGCTCAGTGATGAGATCAAAGCGCTGAAGGTGCTGGCCCGCCAAGCGACCGCAGCTGATACTCAGTGACAGCCTGATAGAGTGATTCGGCCTCCAGGCGCAGGCGTTCGATTTCTGCCGCTGGTTCGCCGGCGTCCTGGGCAGCTTGGTAGCGCCGCTGCGCATCGATGGCCTACTGAATCAGCGACTCGCCAGCCTCAACAACTCCCGTCAGGGCCTTCTTCACGCTACTGCTTCGCCTGCTTGATCAGCGCAGTATAGGACGCCTCGCACGCAAGCCCTGCTATTCGGGCTCGGTCATACGCTTTCGCCAGCTCTCCCGCTCGAGCATCAGCCCGTGCGAGCAGGTCGGAGAGCACCATGGCGGCGCGGGTGGCTGCCTGGCCTCGGGCGGCAGCGGCGGAATCTGTGGCGCACTTGCCCGCGGTGGTGGCATATCGGGCAGCCTTGTCGCGCATCCGCTGGCCAGCAGCATCAGCGCCAGCGCCATCAACAGCTGCAGTGTGTTCTTGTTCCCGGGCATTTGCTCTCGCCTCCTCCTGTGCCGCTGCGCGGCGTTGCTCTTCACTGCGGGCGCTGGCCTCTTCCTGCGCCCAGGCCTGCTGATCACCTGCATCACGGACAGCCCAGCGCGCCTTCCATTCGGCATTCATGGTCGAGCGCCCGAGCTCGTAGATGCCCCAGAACGCCCAGACCACCAGCGCCAGCGAGACCGCGGCGCCGATCGTGCGCCAGCTGATCACGCCAGCACCTTCAGCGCGCGGTCATACAGGGCCCTTCGCTCAGCGGCGCCGTGCGGCACCCGACCAGGCTTGCCGGTGTTGATCACGCTGCCGATGTCCTGGAAGCGGCCGGCGTCGGCCAGCTCATTCAGGCCGTGGGTCGACCACCACCAGGCGGCGGACATGGCGGCGTGCTCGGGCTGCTCGAGCAGCTCGGGGTTGTCCTCCAGCGGCAGGGCCAGGCCGGCGCCGGCGGCGGCATAGTTCGATCGCCCGGTGAGCTGGATCAGGCCACGCCCACGGTACCGCCAGCCGTCCCCCGGGCGAGTGTTGCCCATGCGCCCGCTGTAAACGATGTTGGCGATCTTCTCCGGCTGCCGCGCGCAGGCGGCCGCCGACTCTGCGGTGAACCGGCTGGGCCAGGTGCGCACCAAAGCCTCGGCGCTGTAGTTCAGGCTCTCCACCAGGTTGCGCAGCTGACCCGACTCATGCCCGATCTGAGCGAGGAACGCGGCCACGCGCACCGGGCTGTCGACCTTGTAGCGCGCCATGGCCCGGTTCAGCGCAGGCAAAAAAATGCCCGCGACTGGGCGGGCGTTTGGGAGGATCTGCAGCAACTGCTGCTCGGTCAAAGGGGGCATGCGTTTCTCCTAGTTGAACCAGCGGCCGATGGCGTGACAGTGCACGGTGGCCACGGACGTACTGATGAAGCTGTTGGTGCCGCCGGCGGTGCGCCACAGGCGCGGCACACACTGGACGGTGTTGATAGAGGCCGCCATCGCGGGACCAAACTCGGCGAACGTCACCGGGGCCGAATCGGCCGACAGCCCCTGAATCGGCGTGACGGTTACCTTCGGCGCCGCCGAAAAGGCCGCGGGAAAGGACCAGAGCTTCAGCAGGGTCAGGGCCACACTGAACTCGAGCACAACCGCCGCCGCGCAGATGAGGGTGCCGTTGGCAAACTTCACGTACTCGCCGTTCGCGTTGGTGCCTGACTCGATGATCGCGCCAGTGGGCACGCCCGAGGCCTGCGAGACGGTACCGACGATATCCGCCACCGCCGCTGCCTTCAGGCCGAGGCCATTCCGAGCAGCTGCCTGCGTCGTTCCGCCCGTCCCGCCCTTGGTCACCGGCACCACGTTCTCTGTCGACACGGCGCCCAGCGAGGAAAGCGCTACGCCCCACTGGTCGATGATCTGGTGCATCCGATCAGCTGCAGCCTTGGGCCACCCCTGAATCGGCACCAGGGCGTAGGCGCCTGCGGAAACAGTCGAACCCAGATACCCGGGCTCGATGCTCAGCGACGTCGGGCTGATAATGTTCGTGACCTCGTACTGCCGGCCGTCCGGCCCGACCCAGGCGTCACCGACCCGGCCATTCAAGGTGAACGCCGTGCCGGTACCGGTGACCGTCTTCTGGCCAGCTGTTACGGCCACTGTTCCTGCTCTGCTCCAGGGCATGCTTTTTCTCCAGGCAAAAATAAACCCGCTCGATGGCGGGTGCGCTGACGCTCTGACCGTTACTGCGGGAGCGGGTAGCGTTCCTTGATGGCGGCGACTGCAGCGATCCAGGCGCTGTAATCGGGTTCAGTGCCGGCCGCCAGCGCGTCATACTCAGCCTCGAACTTCAGGCGATCGCTCTCGGCGGTATAGGCCGCACGCCGGGACGCCAGCGCCGCGTCGCGCTCTGCCTGGCGGGCCTCGTTGGCTTTCTGCTCTGCGGTTTTGGCCTTACTGAAATCAATCATTCGTCGGTTACCTCAATTACTTTGCCTGCAGCGGGCTTCGGGTCTTGGTCGGTCGGCAGCGCAATCGGGCCGTCTGGGGCATCGACAATGTCCGCGGGGAAGCGAGACCGCTCCCCGGCTTCAGCACCGTGCGGCATGGTGATCGGAATGACTAGCACGCCGTTGATGCGCTCCACTGGCTGGTTGATCCACGGGCAGCCAATGGCCTCGGCCGGGAGCGTGGCGCCATCTGGCAGCGGACCGAAGTCATACGGCAAGCCATTGATGGTCAGCACGTCACCCAGCTTGTGAATGGCCAGAGAGGCGTCCGAGTTGATCGGTATCAGTTTGAGTCTCATGCGTACCACCTGCCTTGGGCTGTCATTACAAAGTCTGCTGTGATGGTCCTGGAAGTCATGGACATGACCAGGCCCTGATAGGTCGTCGCGGTCACAGCATTGGGCTGGGTGGAAACCGTCTGCGCCCGCGCGCTGAACGTGAACTGAGGCGGTGCAATAAAGGCCGCCGGAAAGCCGAACGTCGGCGTGGCCCCGATGAATAGCCCGTCCTGGGCGAAGGTGACCGCCTGGGAGAAGTTCAGCGTTGCCGAACAGATCATCGTGCCGTCGGCAAATTTCGTGTAGCGGCCCGAGGCGTTGGAACCACGCTCGATGATCGCGCCCGTCGATACCCCGCCCGATTGGGAAACCGTGCCCACGGCATTTGCCGTGGCGGCCGTTCCCAGCCCTAACCCGGCGCGGCCAGCCGCAGCTGTGTTGCCGCCGGTGCCGCCCTGGGCAACGCTGAGTGCGGTGGTCAGGCCCAGGAGTGCCGTGATGTCGGCGTTCTGGCCCCGGGTCGCGGCAGCAATGTTTGCCCTTAGCGTCGCCGCATCAGCAGCACCACCAAACAGAACCAGCGTTGCGCCGTACTGCTCGACGACCTGGCGCAGCCGATCAGCTGATTCCTTCACGTACCCCTGCATCGGCGCAAGGCCATAAGTGCCGGCCGCGACAGTCGCCCCCAGGTAAGCCGGCAGAATGGTGAGCACCGTGCCGCTGGCAATGTTGGTCACTTCGTACCAGCGGCCGTCAGGCCCCTGGAAAGCATCACCCACTCGGGCGTTTGCCGAGAAGGCAGTGCCGGTACCGGACACCGTGTTCTGGCCGGCCGTGATCGCGACCGTGCCTGTTCTGTACCATGGCATGTAATCGCTCCTAGTTGTAATACTTGGAAATTGGAAACTTACAGACAGGAATTGAAAAGCTTGTCCCGTCAGTACCATACGGATAGCTGTAGCCGCCACCCGTTTGCTTGTCGCAAAAGATAGTTAGCGCAGGCGCGTTAAAATCCCAAATGGTTACCCCGGCATAGCGAGCGCCACCAGCAAACCATTCAACCCCTCGATCGAAACTGGTGACAGAAATATAATCATCGGCGTCAATCGTTAAACCGCTGAAATACTCATCTACGTTAACGCCCTGTGATTTCGTCCAGTTCTTTGTAAATTTGTTGAACCTGACAACACGATCACTGGAGGAAAAAACAATTCGACCGTTGGCATCCCATATGTTTCGCCCATACATTTCAGCGCTGGGCGCATCTGCATACTTACAGGCAACATACTCCACCAGGTAGCTCTGCAACTGATTGCCGCCCCTTACCGCCGAAGTGATTAAGAACCCTGTCCAGCCGCCCGATGATCCGAGCATCGTGACGTATAGCCCCAGAGTGCTGTGCACCCCTGAGACATGCCGGAGAAAAACCTGCGGGGGCTCCAGGGTCAGGATGGGCTTCGCAAATGTAACAAGTCCGCTTCCTGGGCGGTCCGTGTACCGAGAGGTGATGTTGAAGGTGCCTCTTTCGGAAAAGACCATGACCTTATAGGTACTTGTGATGGTGACAGAGCCAAAGTCATTGGATGCGTAAAAACCATATTCGGCCATTACATCACCCTCACGACTTCAACAACGCTTTCAACGACCGATGAAATCCATTCGTCACGGTAGTTACCGCCAACACCCGTTGCGAAGCGCCTGTTGGTGTACGTGTATATCGCGATCTTAGTGCCACCCAGATCACGATATACAGGAACACACCCCCACCCATCGAAGTATCCAGGCTGTTCGTACTGAGCATAAACACGCGGTACAATCGTTACGAAGCAAGTCGCAGGATCGTACCCCGGAACATCAAGCTCGATGTAGTCAGACCGCAAACCTTGGCCGGTAGAGTTAGAGGCCGGAATAATGACTTGTGCCAACTTGGACAATGTGAAATCTGACATGCCCAATGTTTCTACTTCATTGGCATCCCTCACGCTCATTCCATAAATAGACATAATCCCTCACAAAACCAATCGACCGGTTGCCGTTCTCAATTTGCCGTTGGCGTCATAGACGTAATGGCCACCGTTATTCAGCAGCGTCGAGCCGTCGGCGTCCTGGCCGCGAAGAATGAACGTTCCTGCTGGAACATTGATTTCCAGAAGCGGCAATCCCTGCGAGTTCACTGCTGCGGAGCGCAACGTCATGCCTAGGATTATTTCCTTGATGAAGGCCTGGCTGATAAACGCCTGATTGATGAACACCTGACCGTTCTGCACCACGAACGGCACTGAGAGCTGGCCAGAAACCTCATCGACCACGGCAAAGCGCTGAGCGAACGCCAGGATCTCCGAGGTTTCCCCGTTACTGCCCAGCGCCAGCCCGGCCATAACGGTTCTGCCGCCAGATGTGGTTTGCGCCTTGATGGTGGTCATTGCCGACACTCGCCCATCGACTCCGACCAGGGCTTCACTGACCTGCTGAACCGAAGCGCTGGTCTCGCCGATCGAGGCCTCGAGCGTCTCCATCTTGCGGGCCGAGACCTGATCGGCATTCGCCAGGATGCGAACATCGCTTGCGAACTTGGCTTGCGACTTCTGGGCGTCCAATGCACTGAGCAGGTCGCCCTCCCCCGTATCATCCCGGCCGGCGGTGTAAACCGCCTCGACAGAAGTTCGCATCGAAGCCACGGCCTGGTCGGTTGTCACCTGCGCCTCGGACACCTCCTGAATGTCCGCCGCGTTGTCGTCGACCTCGGCCTTCAGTTGATCCAGGCGCGTGGCCGTAGCCTCGCTCTGGGTGGCCACCGCCTTTTCCAGGGTGGAAAGCCCGGCGGCGTTCTGCCCGACCTTGGCGTCAATCGCGATGAAGCGTTCGGCGGATGCCTGCTGCTCAGTTGCAAACACCTTGCGCTGTTCGCTGATACCGGCCTGGGCGTCCCAGGCTGCGTTGGCGTCGGACATGCCGCCATCGTCGTCAACGTCAGCGCGCCAAGCTGCCTGCAGCGATTGCAGGCTTGTTGCCTGGGCGGTAACCACGCCGTCCAGATCGGTAATGTCGGTCGTATTCTGTTCTACCTGCGCAGCAAGCCCATTGGCGCTCTGCACCACCTGCCCGATATCCAGCCAGTACAGCGGGTTCGGTGGCGCATTCGCTCCAGAGGGATCTGCCGGGACCGGTTGCTTGGCCTGGTACAGGCGCTGGCCCAGGCGAACAGCGTCATCCTTCAGGTACGGTTGCTCTGGGTTGTACTCCAGCGCGTCAACCAGGTTGCCGATCTGCTCCTGCAGCTGCTCGTTGAGCTCTTCCAGGCGGTCATTCACAGAGCCTGGACCATCGCCGGAGATCTTCTCGATCTCCTTCAACAACTCCTGTCCCAGCTCGCTCTCGGTAATCTTGCCTGCCAAGGCCTGCAAGTAGGCGCTAACGTCGTTCGACGTTGATGCAGGGACAAACAGGAACGGGCTCTTCCCATAGGCATTGGTTGAGCGGATGTAATAGAAGTAGTTCGTGAAGAACGCGAGGCCAGTATGAGTGAAGCTCAGGCCCTGCCCGAGGTAGACCGCGTCGCTGGAAGGTGCGTTCGGGTTGGTCGTGAAGAAGTACTCATAGGTGCCCCCGTTCAAACCTGCTGATGGGTTGCTCGGTATCAGCGTGATCGACTCAAGCGCGGACTGCACAGAGCAAAATTCCGGGATAGGGGGACCATTTACGCTGACATTGATGGTCGCCTCGCCTGAGCGGGCCATAGGCCCTATTGCCGCAACACTCATCGTGTAGTTGCCAGATGGCAGCCCGCTGATCTGGCAGCGATTACTTGCTGCTTGGATGGTGTGTGACTGCACAACATTCACGCCCTGGCGGACGATCACGGCGTATTCCGAAACGATTCCGCCGCTTGGCGCCCAGGTCAGTACGCCCTGAACGACCTCGGCCCCCGTTTCTTGGACCCAGGCCAGACCTGTTGGCGACCCCAGCCCTCCAGAAGGCAGATTGATGAAACCAATCGGGTTGTACGGCTCGCCCACGGCGTCGTCGAAGATCGCCGCCTCATACTGCTGCACCTGGACGTTGCAACCCTCTTCGTCCCCCATGGACCAGTTGGTCACGATGAACTCACCGAGGATGTTCAGCGACGGCAGGTTCACGCGCACCACGCGCCCGGGGCGGCAGTTGTAGCCGGCGAAGTTCATCGGAATGGTGATCACTCCGCCAGCACGGCGCCGGCGAAGCTCGATGTTTGCCAGGCGCTGGGCCAGGTAGGGGTCTGTCACATAGGAGAAGGTAAGCGTTTCCGCCGCCTCGCCGCCGTCCTGCACCACCCACTCCGCGATGCTCACCTCTGGGTAATCCGTCTCGGTCCACGACTGAGTAGGATCAATGAAGGTGCCGCGCACAGTGTTGATGGCAGCGTCGTTTGACGGCTCAGTACTGCCGCCGATGGTGCCGATCACCATGTCCTCGGTGATCTCGAAGTCGTAAGGGCCGTAGTAGGCCCCAGCCTGGAGCATCCACCGACCGCCGACGCGGATCAGCTTCCCAGCGCAGGCCGCCTCAAGCTTCTGCAACACGCCGGACTTCTGCTCGTCGGCACCGATGACGCAGGCAGTTCTGTACCGCGCACTTACCGAGCCGTCAGCATTGCCAACAGACTCATCGCACACGTTCGCAGCACTGGCGAAGGTCTCGAAGACGATCTCATCGTCAGGCACATTGCACCGGGCCCGCAGGTACCACAGCAGGTGCAGAGCAGTGTTGGCCGAGTAGCCGCTCATGCCGGTGCGCGGGTCGTACAGATCGTTTCGACCGCGAACCACAAAGCGCGCATCAGGAATGCCGGACGGAAATTTCTCGGCGCTGTATTGCAGAGAAAGCCTGACGTAGGAAAGGCCGCGCCCAATCTGGCTGTCTTTCCAGTCGGGGCAGTTGGCCTTGAGGAAGGCATTGACCTGAGTGGGGTTCACCACCAGCTCATAGCTGGCGAACTGGCCGTAGGAGGCGATAGGCTCCTCGCCCAAGTAGATCTCCTCCAGTGCATCCACCGCACCTTCACACAGCACATACACCAGGTGCAGCCATTCCCCTTCGGCCTGGGCGCCAGACTGCTCCTGGGCCCACACCAGCACGCCACCGGTGGCAACCCGGCCAAGGATGAAACGGACCGGGGCCTTTGAGGAGCGGACGGTCTGCGCGGATGGCTCATTGTCCCGTAGCGGGGACTTGGTGTTCAGCTTC
Source organism: Pseudomonas sp. B21-009 (assembly GCF_024749345.1). Taxonomy (NCBI): domain Bacteria; kingdom Pseudomonadati; phylum Pseudomonadota; class Gammaproteobacteria; order Pseudomonadales; family Pseudomonadaceae; genus Pseudomonas; species Pseudomonas sp. B21-009. The sequence continues at coordinate 3,732,210 of NZ_CP087199.1, forward strand.
TCCTGCTGCTCGGCAGCGTAGAAGGCCAGGCCGGCACCAATGGCGGCGCCGACAGGGCCACCCTGGACAAAACCGATCACGGCGCCGACCACAACCTGAGCAATTTTCTTTACGCCACCGCTCATGCTTCAACTCTCCATGCGGCCTTCGGCTCACACTCGATTCGGTGCGCTCCGTCTTCAGTAGCGGACCAGTAATCCCCGGCCCAGAACACAGCCATGCTTCGTCCACCTGGTGCGTCGTACAGCACAACATCGCCGCGCTGGATAAACGCCAGCGATACCCTGGAGAAACATGCATCCCAGGCAGCCTCAAGGCTCCCGTGCTGCTTCTTCAGCTGACGCTTAGCACCGGTTTCCGTCTTGTACTTGCCGCGGTACTGCTCGGCTGGATCGACGCCGCAAACGGCGGCAGCGCAGTCGGCCGCAAAAAGGCAGCAGTCAAATTCGCCCCACGAAAAAGGCCGCCCTTGGGCAGCCTTGATCACGTCGTTCAGACGGGTAGTCCAGTCTCGATGTCGCATCGCTAGTTCCCGTAGGTAAACGCCGGTGCGTCCTTGCTGGAGCCCCAGTAGATTGGCCATTCGGACATTTGCGCAATGGCATAGAAGAACCGGTCATCCTGGTGGCGGGCCCGGTGGTTTTCATCGGTGAAGCGCTCGGTACCGGTCCGGCTCCACTCGGCCATCCGGTCGACGACAGGGACCGTGATGCTGTTCCCGTCCTGGCCGTTACCGGCAAACGAGAACTTGGCGGCATCCATGCGTCCGGAGAAAAGGATGTCCGCGGCATAGTTGCCGGCTTCATCGAAGACGATGAACAGGACCTTGGCCGCCCTGCCCCGGCACCCGCGAATATTGGTTTCCGACAGGATGTAGGCATCCAGGCCGCTCAAGGTCAGCTCCACGGACATCGGCGAGCCCGAGTTGTCGCTCTCCTGCGACTGGCTTACCTGGCCGAAGTTGCCCACACCCTCATAGGTCACACCGTCAACAACGAGCTGGCCGGTACCGGTATGCGCGAAGACCATGCCGTCGGCAAAATCCAACTGCACGGCATAAACCGGCATGAACTTGCCGGTGGCGATGATGTTCACCACGCTCTGGCTGAAGGGAAATGCGGATGGCATCAGAAGGCCTCCCTGAATTGATAGGAACCATTGGCGATGACCGGGCGTACCGACATCGACCAGGTATCCGAGGTCATGCGCATCTCGGAATATGGGTTGAGGTACTCGACCGCGGCGCCGGCGGTCAGCGATTTTCGAATGCGCTTGTTCAGCATCAAAGTTGCCTGGCCCTGGGCATTCGACGACGCAGCATCGGTCACCTCGAACATCTCCCCTGCAATCGTGATGTAGTCGCCAGCGCTGAAGATGACGGAGCTTGGCGCAGCCCCGGCGACCACCATGCTGCGAGCCTGGGCGTTGCCCGATATCACCGTCAGCGCGCCAATGCTGACCGTGCGCCTCCTGGTGAACGCCGGCATGTTGAACGTCCCAAACATCCCATCCAGGCGCCCCAGGAACGACGACAGTTCGCGCTCCTGGGCCCTAGTCAGCAAGCCGAACGTCAAGGTGCACTGCCAATACGCCCCCGGGTAGCCCACGATCTGCTGAGCGTTCGACAGCGTTGAAGTAAACGCCCGGCTGTTGTTGACGATGCCCCATGTCATTTCTGACGGGCGCAGCGAAGCAGGCCACGTGAGAGCCATGCGTTACTCCTTAAGCACTTAGCGCCGCGCGATAAGCTGGCGGATTGGTCCGTTCTGTTTGAGGTCTCGCATGACCATCTCGTACCCGCCCTTTGCGCCCTGGTAGGCGGCATCCTTTACGAGGCTGATAGTTGCGTCGTCAGGCGCGCCTTGGAAGTTGAACTGTTGGGTGATGCTCGGCGCAGATCCTCCAGCGGCAACGCTTTGCGTGACGCTACTGGATGCCGCGACTGGGGTTGGTGAGACGTAGCCTCCATCGGCATAGCCATTGGAGTTGGCGTTCATGCGCTCCAAGAACTCACGAGCACCTGGTTGACTGACCACCTCCTTGCGCACGACAAACTCACCACCGTGCACGACGCCTTTCGGCTCAAACTTTCCGCCGTCACCGGTGTAGCCCCCTGACGAGAAACCGACCCGAGAGATGGTTTCGCTGGTCCCGGTCATGGTGCCCTGCCCCACAGCCGCGCTGCCGCCGCTCATGAAGCTGAAGGCCGTGCTCAGAAAGCCGGCCGCCGCCTGACGAACTTGGATGCGGATCAGGTCCTCAATGACTCCATTGGCGAAGTCTTTGAAGGACAGCTTCCCGGTCTTCACGAAGGTCACCACCGCGTCTTCCATGTTGCTGAAGGCGCGAGTGAAAAGCTCACGTGTTTGCCCGGCGACGTTTGCAGCTTGCTCGGCATAGGTCTGGAAGGCCGAAGAAGCACCTACCGACCAATCCGACTGCATCCTGTCTACTTCAACGTAATACTGCCCCTGCATCGCCAGGCGCCGTTCCAGGGCTTGGCGCAAGGCTTCGCTCTCCTGCTCGTAGAGCGACTGGCTGATCCGGCCCTCGTTGCGCTGCTGGAGCAGATTGTCCATTTGCGTCTGGTACTGCTGCTGGATGCTGAGCTGTTCCTGCAGCCGCGCCCGCTGCTGATCCCCCATGCCCATACCGGCCAGACTGTTGTCGAGACCAGTTTGCGCCTTGGCCAGCTGGCTGTTCAGGTTCTCCTGGAAGGCCAGAAGCTTGCGGGTCTCCTCGGTGGAGATCTTCTTGAGCTGGTTTTCCCGTTCAAGTGCCGCATTTTTCTTCAACTGGGCGGTAATCAGTTCCTGGTTGGCTACCAGTGACTTCTGGTCGGCGGTGAGCGTTTTCTTGCCCTTGATATCGGCGAGTTCCTGCTCCCACTTCACCAGGGCCTGGCCGGCGGCGCCGAGCTTGTCGACCTCGCCCTTTTGCACGCCGATCAGTGCGTTTTGTTGCTGAAGGACTGCGTATTGCTGTTTGGCCTGATCGAGCGCCTTGATTCCAGCGTTTTCGGTGTAGGCTTTCGGTTTTTTCTCGGCAGCCTCCTTGTAAATTGAATTTTCGCGGATTGCCTTAAGAGCCGCGGCCTCCTGCTCAGCAGTAATCGTGTATCCAGCTGCGCGGGCGGCACTGATGCGCTTTTCCTCGTCTTCAAGCGCCTTGTTCCTCTTCTGACGCTTGGTGAAATTCGCCTCAATGCTCTTCTGGAAGTCCTCGTAGGCCTTCTGCCCCTCTCTCTGAATGCGGGCATTTTCACCCTCTTCCTTGCCTTGAGCGGCGAGCAGCTGCTTTTGCTTCTCCAGGAGATTGAGCCGGGTCTGCAGGAAGCGAGTCGAATCACTTTCGGCGCCGAGCGTATCCGGGAATAGCTTGGCGGCGAAACTGGTTTTGCGATCCTCCAGCAGTTGTTTGGTGTTAGCGATCTGCTCATCCAGAGACTGCTCGCGACCAATACCAAGCATGGCATCCCAGCTTTTTTTTGCTGCCCCTGCTACAGCATTCCAAGCGCTCTCGATGGTGCCTAGGCTTTCCTTGATTGTCTTGGCGCGAGCGTCCAAGGCCTTGGCGTAAGCGTCCTGAGCCAGGGCCGCTGCGGCCTGCTTGTCTCCCTGCTCTTGCAGCGCCCGCACCTGCTCGTAAACCGATGCAGTTAGGAAGTTGTACTTCTCGTTTAAGGCTGCCAGGGTCTTAACAGGGTCTTCAGCCAGTGAGGCGAATTCCGCGATGGTTGCCGATACAGCCTTGCCGGTTGCGCTCTCAAAACTGATGGCTGCGGCGGCAATCTGCTCGAATCCAGAGCTTGCAATTTTACCGTTCGCTGCAAGCTGGGCCAGGACATCAGCGGCCTTTCCGGTCGTGCCAACGGTTGCGCTGATAGTGGTGGCCATCCCGGCCAATGCCAGACTTGATGTGCCAGCTGCGTTTCCTGTAGTGACAAGCGCCAGACGGTAAGCATCTGCTTCTCTTGATCCTTGGTGATAGGCCAGCCCAAGCGTGCCTACTGCGGCTGCAGCGACTGTAAACGGGTTTACCAAGCCGAGAATGTATCCGCCAAGCGCTTTGGCCGCCGGCACCGCGCCGCCGAACATGTCTTTCAACTGGCCGCCTTGCTGAAGGAACACAGTCAGCGGTGATTGCCCCCCTTGAAGAGAAACAGCAATGTCCGTGAACTGAGCTGGCACGCCACGTAATGCTGCAGCGGTTGCTTTCGCAGACATACCAGTTTTGGTCATATCGGCATTGAATCGTCCAAGCTCGGTACGAGTCGCAGTGATCTTTCCTTGGTAGTCGGCGAAAGTTTCTGCGTCGATCAAGCCGAGCTTCTTGTTCTTGGCGAGCTCTCTCTCCTGCCGGTCAAGCTCTCCGAGCTTGCGGGTGATGGGGTCGATACTTCCGAGAAGCTCCTCCAACTGCTGCCGCTGGGCTCTTACGTTCTTGCTAGCCGCCCCTGACGATTCACCAACTCCATCGAGACCACTTGCTAGCTTGTCCATGGCTGGCTTCGCACGAAGCCCTGCCGACTCCAAAGCATCAAGGGCCTTGCGAGTATCGGCCGCCTTCTGCTCGGCGTCCCGACTGTCAATTTTCAGAACCAGGCGGGATGTTTGGGCCATTGATTTTCTCCGGGCATAAAAAAACCGCCTCCTGAGGCGGTTCTATTGAATTTGGTTTTACTTCTTAGGCTGTGGCACGAGCGCCGAAATCGACTCGTCCAAAATCATGAATCTACCCGCCCCCCTCACCTTCATGTCTGACCAGAAAGATCCAGAAACTGTATTCAAATCGATTACTTTACCGGTGTCTGCTGGCCATCTTGACATGCCCCCCTGATCCCTAGGGCCGAGCTGAGAAGAGATAAATTTACTTACAGTGTCAGCCTGGGACTTGTTCGATGCCTCGATGAACAGCGCATAGAACATATCCTGGTAGAAGCACATCCTTGCCGACTTCGCTGCCACGCCATGAACCTTTCCGTCGACTGCCTTCGCCTCTCTGCATGAAATGCTCGGCGATGAATCTACGGTTCTGAAATCTGTCGGAAGCGCCGCAGCGGAAGCACCGAATTCAAGCCCCACAAAGGAGAATGAAGGCCTTTTCACTCTCTGGAACGCAGGCTCATCAATCTCGAATTTGAACTGACTATTAACGCCTGACGTGAGTGGTATTTCTATGAAGACTTCACGAACCAAACCTACCGAACCAGCAAAGGCAGAGCTCTTTGTCGGAATCAAAGAGGTGCCCGCAGCATCCACACCGAAGGACTGAGACTGCACATCGCCTGGCCCGAAACGCACATCGAAATCACATATCCGCTCGGGGCATTCAACCTTCCCACCGCTCAGCTGAAAGACCACAGCATGCACATTTTCACCTTTGTCCATGACATGCATGACCAATTGGGTGCCGGCATCATCAGTAGACTTAGCGCGCGTAGCGGCCACTTCTGTTGATGTGCCTCTCATCTCATCTCGCTGAGTGGATCTTTCCCAAGGGCTGGCCAAGGCTACGGTTGAAAACAAACACGAAAATAGCGCGATTCTCGCAACAGATCCCATTCTGATGATGCCTCCCGATTTTTTGCCAATCTACCATCATCAGAAAGGAGCACCAAAACGGGCTGTACGAATGCCCAGTAACGCCGCACCGCTCACCGATAGTAGCCTCTCGCCTTCACGCAACGGATACCCCCAGTCCTTTGCCTGCAAGCCCAAGGACTGGGATTGCGCCAATTTGGCGCGTTTATGACCTGGAGGTCGGCATGAGCAGCTTTGAGGGAGCCCTGATTACCCATAGGGGCGTCACGTTTGCCGTCGTTATCGTAAAGCACCACTACACGTCTTCATCTAGCGCAGCGCAGCCGGTCCGCGAATCGTTCCAGCCGCACTTTCCAGGAGTGCCCGTTGTTCTGGCGTCACAAGATTCGCGGGGAACCTTCCGGTATCACGGTCGGCAAGATCTGGCCAAACTCCTTGCAGGACTTCACCCTTCGCAGATTCCGTGGCGCAAATACCACACGTAACTGAGATCATTTCGGACTCGGCTCCCGCAGGCGTGAATGTGCTCATTTTTGCTCCTGCGGGACGTCCCGCGCTGTGGTTAATCTTCATCACCAGCCAGGCAGGCTGCATCCAGCGCGAACATCACATCGTCGACTTCCTCCCTGGCCAAAGGCGATGGGTGTGACTCCAGCCAATCGGATATCTCCCGGGCCGCTAGTGGCAGAGGGAAAACTCCAGCCATGCTGGAGGCGAACCGACGCCCGCGGCAGATATTACGGAATAGGTTCAGCAGGTAGGCCGTGATAGGGTCGTTCGGCGGCTCGTCGGGCACTTGAAGCTTCAGCCTTTGGTAGACCGTGCGCCTTTTTTCCGAGTCGCCGCCCCATTCGCGCTCCCACTCGAAGCGGTTGACTGCTTTCCCACTGTCTCGGCCCGCTCTTGAGCGGTATCAGTCGCGGCCGCAGCGCCTGCACGCAGGACAAACACGAAGAACTCGATGTTGGTCTCAAGCAGCTCGGCAGCCACCGCAGGGCTGTATTTGATCGGGTCACCCTGGGCGTCCAGCACGCCGGACCAGTCCTTCACGATGAAGTGGCTCAGCAGCATGGCGTGGTTCTGGTGCTCGGTCAGTTCGCCGGCCACCACTCCGACCTGGCCCTCTTCGAACCGAGCGTCATTCCGCGCGATCCGGCGGCGCATGCGCTCCAGGCCCACCTGGTATTCGGCATTGTCGATGCCAGCCAGCAGGATCTTGGTGTCCTTATCGAACTCAACCCAGCGCTCGCCAACGGCGGGCTGGTTTTTTGCGGTCAGTTGCAAAGCCATGGTTGTTCCTCAACGCCACGCCAATAAAAGGGCCGCCCCAGCCGGCGTGAGCGCCGGGGAAGCCAAAGGTGATGCAGGGTTAGGCGGTAACCGTAATCGCCGCCGTGCCGGTCTTTGTGGGGGCGGAGACGCTGGTTGCGGTAATGGTCGCGGAACCAGCGGAGACGCCCGTGACCAAACCGGAAGCACTGACAGTCGCCACACTCGGCGCCGAGCTGGACCATGTGACGTTCTGCGCAGCTTCAGCCGGCAAGGCTGACGCCGACAACTGGCGGGTAGCTGCCACCGCCACGGAAGCCGTCGAAGGGGTCACCGACACGCTGACCACCGGCACGAACGAAACGCGGGTAATGGTCGGGCTGAGCTTGGCCACGGTGTAGTTGAGTGTCACTTCGATCAGGTCGCGCTTCCCACCGTTCGGCAGCTCGCCGTCAACCTCGACGGCCGGGAAGTTGAAGGTGTACTTGTTGCCCAAGCTGTCGGTGATGGGGAACACCACCGCAATCGGCGCGCGGGTGAAGGTGTTCTTCCAGATTTCCCAGGCCCGCTTGGACCAGGCCAGGGTGATGCTGCCGGTGATCGCGGCCTCGGTAGCGATGTGCGCACCAGGGCCCAGGCGGTCAGACCCAAGGCAGCGCTGCGTCTGCAGGCTGTTGTCCAGGCTCACGGTCATCGCCGACACGCAAGCCACGCCCTCCAGCGACTGGCCATTGACCAGGATCGTGCCGACGTTATTGTTCGACAGGAATGGCGTGGTGGTCGGAGCATTCGGCGAGACGACGATCGAGGTTTCGTTATCCTCGTAGTCCAGGCACGCCATGTTGAAGGTGGCGGTGATCTTTCCGTCGGACGGGATGTCGAGGGCGAAGGTAGAGACATGCGCGCCCTTGAACACGCCGTAGACGCCAACGTCTTCGTAGCCCTTGGCGATGCTGAAGGTCCGGCGGGTATCGCCTACGGACAGCACGTCGCTGGTCCAGGTGCCGTAGAAAGCAGCCTCCAGCAGCTGATCGAAAGAGCCGAACGAGAGCTCTGCCGTCAGGTCGCCGCCGATATCGATGCTGGTGGCCACCGAGCCCTGGCTTAGCCGGGTATCGGTGATCTCGTCGCTGGCCTGGGTGTTTACGGTAGGGGTCAGTGCGTTGCCGGTCAGGCGCAGCGTATCCCAGGTGCCGGCCGGGGTAACGCCGGGCGTCACCTCGGCGATGATGTGACTTACAACTTTAGCGCCCGAACTCATCGGAGCCTCCTTAGATCGTATTGATCCGGGGAGGCGTGGCGATCAGAGGGGCCGTTCGGCGTGTCTGGTCAGCGTGCCCGGTGAATTGGGGTCAGTACTGGAATGGGTCGTGAATGCGGATGATGGTAGGTATAGGGTCGCCAAGCGCCCACAAAACCCGCTCACCTTCTTCAAGCTCTGGCTCTTCTCGCGGAATGCTCATGCCGACTCCACCGTGGCGATAGGTCTCATCGCGCACCAGACAGCCTTCTCGCTCTACGATCCGGCCATCAATTCGAACCTTCATCGCACTTCTCCTTCGCGGCAAGCCAGCGCTCCCACGCCGCAAGCGCGCCCTTCGCAGCGCGGATCAAGCTGCGGTGCAGCTCTTTTGTAATTTCGCTCATATCGATCTCTCAGCCGGCGCGGAACCGGATGTTGACGTTGATCTGGTAGAAGCCTTCGAACTCGCCTGCATCGACCTGGGTGGCTTCCATGCACTCAAGCTGGCCAGTCATCCAGTACGCAAAGTGCGCTTCCAGCTCGCCGGCCAGCAGGTTGAGTGCTTTCAATCCCGTCCTGGCCCGGGCGAAGCACTGGATGCTGATCTGCCCAGGCTTGCGGGTATGTGGGCGGTCTGCCATACCGGCCATAAAGGCCGTGGCGTACTGCAGATTCAGGCGACACCAAAGCCCGGTCGCCGGCGGCTTGAACAGGCCGGATGTGTCGATGTTTTCCGGCGGATACGGCGCATTCGGGTAGAAGATGCGCTTCTGCTCGATACCACCGAACGACGCCATGCGCCCAACGATGGCCTCGCGAATTTCCTCGAAGGTCATTTGTAGGCCTCGCTTACTCCAATGAAGGCCAGGCCATACACCCCGCTTGGAGCCTGGGTGGAATGCCCATTCTCCAGCGCCTCGGCGTACGGGAGGTTCGTCTGGATGTAGATCACCGGAAAGCGGCCAGCGGACTGGATCACGCTGGTGCCCTCTGAAATGGTCGAAAACCCTTCTGCGTCGACGCGCTCGGTGACGGTGAAGTCCGGCGCGCCAACGGAGACAATGTGGCTCCCGCGAAACCTGCCGCCCACATAGCCCTGACCGGCGGCTTTCGCATCCACGAAGAAGTTCTCTTTGCGCTCGCGCTGGGTGAGTTTCTTGAACTTCTTGCCGGGGTTGCTGGCGTTTCGCGCATCGACGTTTGCGTCGTAGGCATCAGCCAGCGCTACGTTCCTTGCGGTCAGCTTGATGTTGGCCTGCCATAGGCCTGGGTTGCCTACCGGCGACTTCAGCACCACCTCCTCCAGCATCTTCTGGGCGATCACTCGGGCCATCTGACTGATGTCAGCTTCCGCCTGGTCCACAAACTCTGTCAGGCTGGTGCTCCAGCCATTGGTAGCCATCAGACCTCCCTGAGCTGGATCTCGTAGTGGGCACCGGCGGGATCGGTTTGCACGTTGATCACGTCGAAGCCATTGATCTGGTGGCCGACCTGCGGAACGCCGGTGGTCTCGTTGGTGAGAGCAATGAGCAATTGATCCGTGGCTTTGATACTCATGCCGTCGATCAGCGCGATCTTGAAGGAGTCGAACACCCCGCGGCCTGAGTAGCTGATCACCACTGGGTCGCCACCGGTCTCGGTGACTGGATCCCAGGTGCCGGGTAGCGTTATGCCGCCAGTGAACGGCTGCACCGCGTCTGCCAGGTCGGTATCGAAGGCCTCGGCCATATCGGCCTGTATCTCTTCTCGCAGCCCCATGACTACCCCCTTTTTACGGCGAAGGCGAACGGGTTGCTACGCCAGGGTGTCAGCAGCGCCAGGGCCAGTTGCACGCAGGAAGGCTGCGCGGCGGCACTGGTGCGGTCGATAGAGCCGTAGGTCTTGCTGGTCGAGACCGAGCCAGCCTTGACCGTCTTGGCTTCAAGTGAGCCCTCGGTCTGCTGCTGGTATAGCTTGCCCTGTGAGGCACACTTGGACAGGCGGGCGCCGGCCTGCTTCACGTCGTCGGGGATGTCGTCCGTGTCGATGCCCGCCAGGTTGAGCGCGGTCAGGCAGGCATTCGCCTCGAAGACCGCCTCCGCCTTGGCCTCGTCAGGTGCCCAGGCTGGCCCGAGGATGCTATCCACGTCGGCCACAGTGATGTAGGTAGCCATCAGGCCTCCGCTTGAATGAGTGGGGCCGCGGCCCCGATTTTACTGCTGGCCGAGTTCGGCAACCTGTCTCTGCAGCGACTCTTTCGAGGCGTTGGCGCGGTAGGTAACGCCCGCCTTATCCAGGACTGCCTTCAGCGCCTCGATCTCAGGGTCGACAGTTGCAGCCTTGAGTGCCTCGACCTGCTTCAGCAGGTCAGCCTTCTCTTGCTCCAGGTCGGTTACCTTCTGAGCTTCACCGTCGCGCTCGCGCTGCAGGCTGGCGATTCCGGCATTGACCGCCTCCAGCACTTGGAACAGGCGGCCTGCGGTTTCGCCCAGCTCGCCCTCTGGGCGCTCCAGGCTTTGCTCAGCGAACGACTCGACGATCACACCAATGGCGGCCAGCTCGGTCGTCAATTGGTCGACCACGTCTTGGCTCAGCCCGCCAGGCTCGACAATCACAACCGCGGCCTTCAGCTCGGGGCGAATGGTCACCGCTGGCACGTCCTTGGTCTCACCCTTGCGGTTGGTAGCGGCGTTGGCGTCGACGATTACCAGGCCATGCTCTCTGGCCAAGGCCTTCACATCTTCCTGGTACTGGTGGAACGGGCCGGCCAGGTACCAGATGTTGTTGTTGCTCATGCTCACGTCCTCAGCGGGCCAGACCATAGGCCCAGCCCACTATAAGGGTTACTTGGAGGCGTCACCGATCAAAGCAACGCCAGCGGTGTGCTTGATGCTGGTGGCGGTCTTGTCCCAGTTGGTGCCGGTGGCCAGTTCGGCATCGGTCGGGGACTTGCCGCCGGCGGTTACATCCCAGGTGTAGCCCTTGAGGCCCAGGCCGAAGGTGTAGTCGGTCTGCAGCGTGGTTTCGATCCGCTCTTTGCCGTTGTTGGTCTGAACGTTGCTGATGATGTCGCGACCGTCGTGCACCAGAGCCGCACCCTGGACCAGAGACAGGATGATTTCCTTGTCTGGGGTGCCGTCCTGCATCAGCGCCGGCGCGTCAGTCACAACCGAGACCTTGCCCAGGATATCGATCACGCGGACGTTGCCGGCCTGGAACAGTTGCTGCTGGTTGGCCAGATTCTGACCGACCAGCTTGTGGTAGGTGGTGCCCTGCATCACCTGGGTGACCAGGTTCTGGCTTGCATCACCGAACTTCGCATGAGCGTTGTTCAGGCCGGCGTAGGTGATGCCGGCGGTGGCCGACACGTCGTTGACGGCGGCAGCCTGGGCAGTGATCGCGGCGACCAGGGCGGCGATTGCGGTGTTCAGCTGGTCCTTCAGCAGGATTTCAGCGAACGCGCGGGACGCAACCTCGATACCTTGAGCGGTCGGGCGCTCCAGCCAGGTCATCTGCGACGGCTCGTAGCGGATCGGGCCGAAGCCGCCAGCCACTTTGACCGAGGTATTTTTCAGCTCAGTCAAGTCGGTGATCGGCGCAGTGCCGTTGGCGGCGTAGCGATCCACGCGGCGCTGGGCGGCAGCCAGGGTCTGGAAGAACGACTCCTGCAGGAAGTCGCCGGTGAAGCCGTCCGGAGACAGCACGATGGCGCCGCGGCTGGCGGCGTTGAACGCAACGAGCATCTGATCCAGCGTCTCGATGGTCGCCGGCATGATGTATTCGTTGAAAACCTGCATTTGCGACAGGGACATGGGTGTATTTCCTTATTTCAATGGAAGGTCTGGGAACCGGCTGGCCAGTGCCGCCGTGCGCTCCTCTTTGGTGCCGCCGATGTTGCCCTTTGCGGCCCCGCCGCCTTTTTGGTGTCCGCCGGCCCCGCCGCCAGATGCCTTGCTGCCAGCGATCAGCGGGCCGAAGGCCGGATCGTTGGTGAATTCTGCTTTCAGCTCGTCCAGCGTTGCCGCCGAGAGCTTGCCGGCCGCGTCCAGCACGACAACGGTGGGTTTACCGTCGCGCTGCTCGACGCTCAGCCGGCGTTCGATGTGGGGAAGCAATGCCTTGGCGCTGCCTGGGATGGCCAGCGTGGTCGCGATCTCCGTAGCGGTGCGGCCCACGGTCAGATCCCGGATCTGGCCTTGCAGGGTGGCGCGCTCGCTTTCGAGGGTGCTGGTCAGCTCGGCCTCGCGACGGCTGAACTTCTCGGACCAGGACTTTTCGAGCTCTTCGACGTTGCCCGACTTGCGCAGCGCTTCTTCGCGCTCCAGGCGGGCCTGCTCTTCGGCGTCCTTGCGGGCCTTGTCGGCTGCCTTCTTCTCGTCCAGCAGTTCCTGAACCTTCGACTTCAAGCCGGTAACATCTTCAGGCTGCGGAAGCCCCTCGATGCCGAGAACGAACTTGCCGTCCTTCTCGACGTACAGGGCCTGGATGGATTCGTCGACGCCTTCGAGGCTGTCCAGTTGGAATTTCAAGGTCATTGCTGTCTCCCAGAGACGTTGAGCAGGCCCTGCCTGCGGATACAAAAAAGCCCCGGCTCAGCCAGGGCTTGGGGATTTCGCGCCACGAAATGACAGTGCAGTGTTTTGTGGCGCGGATCAGTTCATGCCGGCTCGCTCGAAGGCCATCGGCTCGCGCTCGCGCAGCTCTTTGAGGGTCAAGGTCTTGCCGTCATCGTCAACGAACCTGTCGATGGACAGCTCGCCCTTGCTGAACAGCTTGTATCGCTCAGGCCCGAGCACGTCCGACTGGAACGCCGCGGGCTGCCTGGCCAGCCACTCGCTATAGCTGGTCTTGCTGCTCACCTGCTCAACGCCATCAGGCCCGACTGAGGGCCGGGTTGAGCCGGGAATCTCACGGGCGAACTCGTCTTTCAGCACTGGGATGATCGTGGTCCGACACCGCCAGTGATACGGCGGCTTCGGCCCATCCAGTGGGATGACCGTCTGGTCGATGCTCATGCAGAACATCGTGGTTCGGCTGTCCAGGGTGGCAACCCGGCGCATCCCCTTAAGGATGTCGTCGTTATCCTTGAGCACCTCCACGCGCGCTGTGCTGGCGATATGGTTGGTCATGGTGTTGACCAGGGCCTGAGCCTGATCGCGCTGCTGGACGCCCAGGGAGGTCAACCGGCGGCTGATCTGCCCGGAGGTCTCGCCCAGCGCCGACCCCATGCGAATCTCGCTGATGATCTCGGCGCTCTTCTTGGTGCCGTACTGGTCAAGCGCGCCGTTGATGCTGATGCGCTGCCGGCCCTTGCCGACTTCCAGGTCGAGCGGATCAGCAAGCGCCGCGGCTGCCACCTGAGCAACCGACGGCCTGTGCAGCTGGACCACGGCCTTCACAACCTTGCCCAGCAGGTTCATGTTGAACTCGGCTTCGTAACCGCCGAACTCGGTCAGGTCCAGCACCGCCTGCTGCTTCATGTCGCCATAGATCGTCGCCAGATCACCCTGCAGCTCTTGGATCTGCCGCTCGTACCGCTGGGTGCCATACCGGCTCAATCCCTCCGATACGCGCGATTTGGCGGTACCAATGGCCTTGGTGATGAACTTGGCCAGGCGCTTGAGGCTTCCGCCGGCGTAGCGCTGCACATGCACCTGGTGGCGAGTCGCTGCGTCGGACAGATAGCCGTCACTGCTCATCGCCGCCATCTCCGGTGTCGTTGCCGGTCACCGGCGGCTGCTGGGCGATCTCTTCGTCGATCTTCTCGTCGCTGCGGTCTGCCTCGAGCACACCGCCCTGGCGCAGGTTGGTGCGCAAGTCGGACTTAGCGATCAGGCCCTGCTGCCACAGCTGGACCTGGGCCAGGATGTCCTGGGCGGTCATCGTCTCGTCGAAGAACGATTGGTTGAGCCAGAAGACCGTGCCGTCATCATCGGGCTCGCCGATCATGAAGCGCTCAGCGTCGAGAATGGCCCGCTTCAGGGCCTCGGAAACGTTGCCGGCGATGGTGCCCAGCACGCTGTTGTCCGAGCTGTAGCGGATGCGCACCGCCTCGGCCGTCTCCGCGCCACCCGCCTTCTGGACGATGCGGGCGCCGATCATGAGCATCTGCTCTTCCTTGTCCTTCAGCAGAGTGCGAGCCAGCTGGCTTTCCGTCGCCTGGACAAGGGTGGCGGTACCAGATTTGCCGAGGTTGTAGCCCCGCGTCGAGCCGATATGCATGCCGTTCGGGTTCACCTTGGCGAACTCGTCGGCCGTGATATCGGTCGTGATGAACAGCGTCGGTTGGCTGCTGATGAACCCGCTCTCCTCCACCGTGGCGCTGTTGCCGTAATGCAGGATGTTCACGTCGGCCAGATCCTCAAGCGGTGACCGGTCGACGCTGGCGTCGTTGTTCTGGGCGCCGTAGAAGCTGAACAGAATGTGATCGAAGGGTCGGCCGTTCTTGTCGAGCGGCGCGACCTCACTGTAGTTGTTGCCGTCTTCGGCGTAGACGCGCTGGACGTAGCGGCCATCAACCAGCAACAGCACGCGATATTGGGTGCTCGTTGTGCGCTCCAGGCTGTCCGGGCTGAACACGGACACGCACTCCAGCAGGCAGACATAGACCAGGCGCTTCACGCCATCAACAACCTGCTCATCCCAGTCGATGATCGACTCGGCGCCGTAGTGGTGAATCAGCGCGCTACGGCCCTGCATGTCAGCCATCGAGGACACACCCTCAACCGCCGGGAAGTCCACTAGGAACCCGCCCCGACCAGCGTCCAGGCATTCGCCCACGGCATCCTTGGAAAGCTGCTCGAGGCTCGTGCCGTCGCCGCTGGCGTTTTCCTTCAGGTACTCGACGCCGGTGGGCAGCTGCAGCTCAGCAGTCTTGCGGAACACCGCACCCAGCAGGCCGGTGCGTGTGCGCCCGGTGATGTTCAGGAACATCGCCCGCTTCTTGTACTGCTTGTACCGAGCCTGGTTCTCGGGAGATTTGTTCTCGGGATCAGGCATCGGCAGGTAGATATCGTGCTTGCGCACCTCTCGGGCGCCCGCCACGCAGCGCTTGACCAGCTGCCAGCCGGGCAAGGCTTCCGAGTACTCTGCCCGGGGACTGAAATTCGGCATGGGTGGCCTCAGAAAGTGAACGAGATCGGCACGTGAGTGACCGGCCTGCTGATCGGATAGTCGTGGTGGATGAAGTAGCCGCCCGCATCGTTCGCGTGGTCGACGCCAGATTTCTTGTCAGGCTCGCCGTTGGGCGCCCACACCTGCTGCTCTAGGCCGTCCGCGTAAGTCGGGCAGCGCAGCGGGTTGACCAGGTATCGGCGCTCGCCATTCGCGTTGCAGAACATCGCGTTCATGGCGTTGATGCGGTCTTTCACTGGCGGGTTGGCGTCGGGCGCAATCACGCTGAAGCCGGCCTGGCGCAGGATGGCAATGTCAGTCTCGCTGGCGTTCACCGACTTTCGCGAACCACCGGAGGCGTCCGGGTAGATCCTGATCTCGCAGGTCTTCTCGTACGTGTTGCCGTTGTGCCGCCAGTACCGCTCCTTGATGCGCCGGATCATGTCCGGGGTGTCGAAGCCGTCGATCAACTCATCCACTGCCCTGGGCTTACCGTCAGGCCGTTTGACGTGCGTGATCGCCGCCATCTTGCCGACGTTGAAGTCCATGCCTATGAACAACGGCTCGCCCGCCTCGACCGTGTCGAAGCAGGAGTTCAGCTTGCGGTCGTAGGCGTGGTAGATCGAGCCGGCGTTGAGGTTGACGAACTGGCCGTTCAGGTAAGCCAGGATCAGCTGGGCCGGGTACGACTCCATCAGCGATGGGATGTAGTCCGGCGGCAGATTCAGCTCGTTATCGAACGTGCTGGCCTGCACCAGGCCGTACATACCCTGTAGGGCAGGCTTCTCGCGTAGTTGCTTCACGAACTGCTGGTAGACGAACTTGAACCCTTCAGGGGTGGTGGTTACGTCAACGCCGTTCTTCAGCCCTGGCACGTTGTAGCGCATCCGGGCAATGATCTTGCGCCAGGCATGTTCGGCCTTCAGCGCGGGCAGAACATCGAGTTCATCGACCAGGGCGTGCCCGATCTTGAAGCCCACGATGGTCTGCGGCTTCTCCATCGAGCGGCATATGGTCGTGCTACGGTACTGGCCGCCGCTGTAGAACTCGACCTCTTTGTCGCTTTCCTTCGTCTTGACCTTCAGGCCCCAGTCGAAAGCGACCTCCTCAATGGTCGGGAAGAAGATATCGCGGATCTGCGGGTAAGTCGGGGCGAAGTAGCCGGAATCGATTCGGGGCCACTCCCAGACGTGCTTGCACAGTGCCGCACAACCTACCCAGGTCTTGCCAGAGCCAAACCCGGCCACGAACCCCCGGAATTTGTTTTCCATCCGCAGAAAGTTGGCCTGAGGCACGTTAAGTGACGGCATCCGGCTTCCTCGCATCCACCACGTCTACCTGCACCCGGGTGGGCGGCACGTTGTCGTGGGGATTCTCGTTCTTGGTCTGGCGGTTCACGTAAACGTCGCCAACTTCCTTGGCTGCCTGCTCCAGCAACTGGGCAGTCAGGGCCATGTTCTTCATGCTCTCGGCCTTCTCGGCCATCCTTCCCAGCGTGCGGAGACGGAAAGCGCGGTTGGCTATAGGGATCTCGGATGTCTCTTCACGGAACCGCTTGCGCGTGTCGTCGAACAGGGTCCGCCAGCGCTTGGCCAGATCTCGGCCTGCGCTCTTGGTCGGGTCATGCGATTCGCACTGCTGGCGGCTCACCTCGATGCCGAATTCTTCTCGGACAGAGGCCGCCACCTGTGCGGGGGTATCGAAACAGGCCAGGGCCTGAACGATAAAGGCTTTCACCTCGTTGCTCAGGGCCGCCATAGGTTCAATTCCGTCTTAGGTCTGTCAAAGGTCAGGCAGACTTGAGCAGACAGGTTCCGCAGGCCCTCGAAATGTTGATCTTGGCCACCTCAGGCGGCCGGCTTGCAGCGTCAATCAGCTGCTGTACGTCTTCACTGGCGCCGTAGCGGCGGACCACGCCGACGAACTCCTCCACATCGTGTGAGCGGATCGTCAGGCTCGGCAGACCGTCCTGGGTGAACTTGGGCGCACCGTACTGATCGAGCTTCTGGGCTACGTGGTAAAGCTCGTGTTCGATGAGGGCGCAGAACTCGGTGTCGGAGCACTGGGAGCAGTAATCAGCAGCCAGGGTGATGACGAAACCCGGCACCTCACCGAACCAGTCGATCATCTGTTGCTCTTGTCGAGCCTTCTGCCAGCCACCAGCGCGGAACATCACAGCCTCGGCCTGGCCTACTACGGTTCGCCCTTGCTTCTCGAAGCAGGCAGACGCCCACAGGAAGCGAAGCGGAGCATCAATCAGGTGGGCGTGGTCAGGGTTATGCAGCTCACCATCCGCACTGAGGATCGCAGCCTGCACCCACTCGCCTACCTCAGGCGCTGGCTGAAGCCTGGTGCCGAGCATCGATAGCTCGGTCAGCTCAAGAAGATCAGTCGGAGGAACTGGCCTTTCCATGCTGGTCAATCCCCATAGTCCGAACCTTCCCGCCGGTGTAGATGTCACGCTTCATCGCGGCACGAACCGCCTCTTCTGCGCTTGCACCCATATCCATTGCAGCCAGGGCGAATGCGGAGCCGCTGCCAATCGCATCAGGGTTGGCCGGATCGAGTTCCTGCCGCCAGACGCCCGTCTTGTCGTCATGGCCGACCATCAGCAGCTTGCCGCCGTCGATGGCGTAGCCTGAGCACTCCACAGGAACTGCCGATGGAGTACCGAAGTAGGCGGCGATCAGTGCCTTCTCATCGCATACGGCGCCAGCGAGGAAGAAACTGACCCCATCAACAACCTGGCACTTCGGAGCATCATCAGAAACGATTGCTCCGCCCCGGGTTTGGCGAGAGTCGTAGGCGATCACTCCGTCCTTGTAGGCGATGGTGGTCATAGCTTCTCTCAGGCGAAAGGGTCGGCAGGCTTGGCGATCGAGCGAACGAACCACATGAAGCCCTGTTGCAGGTTGGTCTTGGCCAAGGCTAGGGTGCGCTGGTCCACGCCTTTGATCTGGCCGATCTGCTTGAACAGCTCACCGGCGTCGGCCTCCAGGGCTTTGATCGAGTTCATGCCGTCGATCTCGCTCTGGGTGAGGTCGCGGTAGCCGGTGATCTTTTTGTGCTGGTTGTCCATGGGGACTCCCTCGGTGATTGACGCGCCACGAAACGGCGCACCTTGAATTTGTGGCGCGGGTCAGCCGAACACATGGCCGCGCCGGGCCCAGGCATAGGCGACCACACCCGCGTGAAGCATCGCGCCGAAGGGGTTTACCCAGTGCCCCTGCAGGGCGGTGACGAATGCGCCGAATCCGCCGATGGCCACCAGGTAGAAGGCGATGCTCAGTAAGGGCTGGTCAGCCGGGCGAACCTTGCGCAGGTAGTCACAGGCGGCAACCACCACCAGAACGCACAGAAACACGTCCAGGGCGGTCAGCGCTGAAACCAGGATGCTGTTCATGTCAGGCACCTCGCGCCGCGACGAACGACCCCATGGCAGCCTTGATTGCCGGGATGATGTTCATAGCCGTAAGGCCCAGCACGAAGGCCACGCCGCACAGCAGGTCATCAGTCACCGCAAGCTCAAGCTTGGGGGCAAGCCAGGCAGTGACAGGCTGGGTCAGGTAAACCGAGAATCCAAAGCCAGTTGCAACAGCAGTCGCTGCCTGGAAGCGGGTCAGGTCCTTCAGGAAGCCAAGCGAAAGAATCGAGCCGATGAATGCAGCCATCACCACCCCGTACTTGCCCAGCACTACGCTCGCGGCGGCGCTTGTTGGCTCGGCCATAGGTGGTGCTCCATGTGAAAAAGAAACCCGCTCAAGGCGGGTAAGGTGCAGCAGGATTAGCGGGAGTTCAGCATACCGCCTGGTCGCAGCTCTTCGCGGATGACTTGGCGGACTGCATCAGCTGGATCGGTGATCTTTAACGTCAAGGGGTCAATGAGACTGCAGAAGCTCAGGCCAGTCATCACTTCCCGACCGCTGTTCAAAGTTTCAGTCTTGATGGTGTATCCGGTAGCGAGCTTGCTGGCATCGACTACAGCCTGGCTGATGAAGACTTGACCGCTATCCACGATGAAGGGCTCCCCCAGATCACCGAGTCGGATGAGGTCGGCGCCATCATGGGTGATGGTAAGCACGCCGTCCTTCAGGCTGATCCTGCTGCCCGCGACCATTGCTCTATTCCGTCGCGCCTCAACCTCCTCAGCAGTCTCTAGACGGCTGTAGGTCAGCGTGGTGCGGATGTCCGAACCATCGCGGTCAAACGAGATGTCTTCGGTCGAGAGCTCAGCACTGTCTCGATGCTCGGGCGGTATCTTCGCCAGCTCGGCGCCAATGAATGCATGGTATTCAACACCGCTTGCGGGGAGCTCAGACAGCGACCACTCACCAGCGGTTACGGTAATCGACTGCGGGCTGTAGGACAGGCCGCCGACCGAGAGCCGAGCGCTATTGAGCTCGACGTTTCCTGGGCTGATTTTCCAGCCGGATACCCCTGGTAGGTAGTCGTGACTCTGCATGTGCTGATCTCCAGAAGCGAAAAAGCCCCGGAGCATGCCGAGGCAGAAAGATAACCCCAGACACACAAAACGATTTACACGTTATGCGCCTAGAGGTATAATTACCCCATCAACCACACAAGGAGACGGAGGTGCAAAGCAGGCAGTTGATAAAGGAGCTTGAAGCGGCTGGATGGGTTCTAAAGCGAGTTACTGGAAGCCACCACATCTTCAGGCACCCCAACAACCCAAACTCGATACCAGTGCCTCACCCAAAGAAAGACCTACCGATAGGCACGGTAAAGAGCATCAAGGAACGAGCCGGGTTGAAGTAACCCGGCTTCACCCTTTGCACCTTCGCAGGAGACGACAATGCAATATCCAATCTGTATCGAGTGGGGCGACGAAAACACCGCCATCGGCATTCAGGTGCCGGACATTCCAGGCGCTGTAACCGCAGGCGACACCTTCGAGGAGGCTTATACCGCCGCAGTCGAGGTCGCGCACATCATGCTCGAGGAGATCGCTTCGAATGGCCAGGCCATTCCCATGCCGACCACTGCCGCAACGCACCGGAGCAATCCAGACTTCGCGGATATGGGCTGGGGCATGATTGAGATCGACATTACGCCGTACCTGGGCAAGACCGAGAAGGTCAACGTGACCCTGCCTGGCTTTGTCATCCAGCGGATCGATCGGTACGTGCGCGATCACAATGTCAAAAGCCGTTCGTCTTTCCTCGCCGATGCTGCAATGGAAAAGCTTGGCAAGTAAGCAGAAACAAAAAACCCGGCTCAATGGCCGGGTTCTTTTTGCGATCTTCGCCAAAGGCGAAATTATCACGATGGGGAAACTATGCCACCAGCCGAGCGGGAACGCAATAGGCCCTCAAGCGGCACTCTTCATTTCGTAGATTGCAGCTGCCACTGGTCCCAGCGCCATCTTGTCGACGTCCTCGCAGCACTCGAATGCAAGGCGCACGTAACCACCCCATTCACGGTCCCAGCGCACTGAGTCCAGCTTCACACCGTAGTGGGCATCCAACCAAGCCCGAAACCCCTCCGGCGACGCCAGCGGATCGTCATTGGCCGACTGACCGCCTTGGTGCATGTACCGGTACCGGGTCATTACGCCCTTCACCACATACTCGAGCTTTTCGCGCTTGGCGGCGGTCATGCGCGGCGATTTGCTCTGCACCAGGTTGAAGACCACCTCTTCGGCTGTCTCCCGGGTGTCGTCGTCCAGGCGCGGGTTGTACATGAAGTTGCCGAAGGCACGGACCTGGCTATGCAGCTTGCCGATCGCCGACTGCACCCGCCCTGCCAGCGCCTGGTGCACTGCATGGCTCGCGCTGCGCTGCTTGTCAGTGGTCTGCACCATGGCGCCCAGCAGGCCCAGTTGCTCGATGAACGCGCCTTGGCTGTCCCAGGCCGTGTACAGGCAGTCATGCCATGCTTGGCGTGCACTATTCAGCTTCATTTGGTCACCTTCCCAGGTAGACTTGTATATCCAGTTAGGTGGCTAGAGAGGAAACTTTGACTCATTACATCCTTTGGTTCGTTATTTGTTCGGACTACAAATCGACGTGCTCTACCCCTCGCCCTGTTCAGGCTATTTTCCAATCGGAAGCTGGGTGTCAGAGGGAGGCACAAAGCTGGCAGGGAGGCTCTATTGAAGGTGCTGGCAGAATTATCTACACCCATTGTCGCCCTAGTCTGGCCGGCACCACTTTCGATCTGAAAGATATTCCGATTGAGCCATAATTTTTCTATCCAGCACTTCATCCGGCACTCCCCTTCAGCTCTCTGATCTTTCCCCGGTACGCGGCCTTGATGGCCTTCAGGTCTTCGATGGTGTACTTGCGGGCCTGATGAGGCCCTTCCAGCCAACTCACCTTTTCAGCGCCGATGCGCTGCACCAGCCGGATGCGGTACTCGACCGCGTTGCCGGATAGGTTGCGATTGCACTTCACGCACTGGCGGTGAACGTTGAGCGCCTCAAAGCGCAGCTCCGGGCAGGCCCCCACGGAACGGTAATGACCAGCGTCCCAGCGGCTGCCAGTGATCAGGTCGTGATCGCTGGGCAGTGAGTCGCAGCTGATGCACGACAGGTGCTGGTCGCGCAGGCGGATGTAGGTGTTGAACTCGGCCTGGGCCTCGCGCATGTAGTCGCTGCGGGTCTTGAGCTTCTCCTTGCGAACCTTGATCTCGCGGCGCTTGCGCTGGTTGATAGCCTTGTGGGCCTTTTCCCGATGACGCGGGGCATCGAGTGCCGCACAGGCCGGACTGCATACAGCCTGCCCCATGCGTGAAGGGACGAATAAGGCCCCACACGATGCGACACAGCATTTTTTCGGCTTGGGCAGCTTCCTTTCGATCGTCATGCGGCCTCCTGGTTTAGCAGGTCGTCGAAGACCACACCATGGGCGGTAAAGTCAGCAACGATACGGTTGGTGTAGGCGATGCCCTGGGCGCGATTGAAGAGACTGGTTACCGGGAAACCGTCCGGCCCCAGCAGCTTGCAGTCGCCCATCAGGCCAAGCTTCTCTTCGTAGTTGAGGTGCTTAGTGGTTCGGTACCAGGCCGCTCGGTAGTCCTCATCCTCGTTGATAAGGATCTGCACGCCGTGGTGTAGCTTGCAGTACTTGCGGGCCTCCGATGCGTCGCCGATCTGGGTCATCTCGGCAATGCGCTTGTACATCGCGAACCAAAGGGCGTTCTGGTCAAGCGTGCGGTCCTTTCCAGGACGAAGGCTGACGACCACGAACTTCTTGTCGCGAAACATGGTGGTCAGACAGGTGATAGCCTCGGAGAGCTTGGCCTGGCAGTTGACGCTGATGCGGTCAGCCATGGGATACCTCCTTGGCCATGGCCGCATCCCAGTGCGCCTCAAACGCATCCATCAGACTCTCGCTCAGCGCCGCCGCCGAAAGGTGCTGCTCTTCAGAGATGCACGAATCGGCGTCCTCGACTTCGTCCTGCAGGTAGCCGTCTACATAACTTTTGGCCTGGTCGCGTAGTTCGCGAAGCGCTACAAGCTCTCGATAGAGCCCAGATGGAACGCGCTCCTTGCGCAGCGCCTCGTTCTCGGCTTTGAGCTGGTCAATCTGCTCTAACAAACCCTTTTCGAGACAGCCTTTGGCCTCCTGCACGAGGTGGTTTGCTGCAGCAGCAGCGATGCCGCCCACGATCTGCTGCACGGGCGATTGAGTCAGTTGCTCGATCTCCGCCAGCAGCCACAGGGCGACCTCCTCCACCGTCCGCTCGCCAAGAAACTCGTCCAGAGCGTCGGTATGCACCTGCAGATCCTGGTCGCCAGCCCTCCAGGCGCCTACCACTGCCCACAGCAGGGGCTGCAGCTTTGCTTTGTCGATGATCATGGCCTGGCCCTCCCGATGGTGCAGTTGTAAGTGGTGTTGCCGATGTAGAAGCCACCAATGCGGTCGCAGTCGTTCTTGATGCTCTCGTGCGCACCAACCCAGCCACCCACAACGCAGAGCGCGAAAACAAATGCCAGCCAAATGGAATTCATCACACGCCCTCCCCGGCCAGCTGCCCGGCGCGCTTGATGTTCAACTTGGCGAGCAGGTGCGCGCGGCACGCGGCGGCGCCGGACGGGATCTGCTGTACCGCCAGCAGGCGGGCCTGCTTCTGCCTTGCATGCTCTTCGGCAAGCTCGGCAGCGCTCTTCTGGCTGTCGTGGCCGATACCGATCGCGATGTCTTCCAGCGGCTTGCCCTGCACCAGGAGCCGGATGGTGATGTCGTATGCCCGGTCGAAGATCTTGCTGGCCTTTTCCGAGATCTGGTCTGCCAGGTTGTGCAGCTCGCACTGCAGCGCGGCGTGGCGCACCGCCGGGTGTGACCAAGTGCGATTGTCAGCCCGGCTCGGGTGCGAGTTCTCCAGCGCTTCGCGGAATGCGCGGTCGTGCGACGGAATGCCCAGCATTTCCGGCGTCGGCTGGCACCACTTGATAAACTTGCCAACGCTCGGGGCAAAGTCGCCGCCGAACTGGCGGCAGTTCAGCAGGCCATAGCGGATCTGCTCCAGGGTGTTGATCTCGGCGGCGATGAATGCCTTAACCCAACTGCGCTTTGCTGCGTTCAACGCCTCGTTGTCTGGCCAGGCCTGCTTCCACGCCGGGAAGATCGCCTGCAGCTCCTTGAACAGGGCGTTGACCACTTCAGTGGTGCCGGGCGGCAGTTGACGCGCGGTGACCGGAATGACTGGCGGCAGGTTGGTGGCCTTGGCCATGAGCTGGGTTGCGCTTTGCGGCGGCTTTGGCTTGCTCATAGCGCCCCCAGGTCGTCAGCCCAGCTGGTGCTGTTGAAATCAGGACCATTCGCCTGGCGCTTCAGCGGGAACTGGCGAACATTGCTACCAGCAGCTGCATCGCGCTTCACCCACTTCACCAACAGGCTCACCCAGGACGCTTGAGTCTCCATGCGGCCAGACGCCGAGTAGTGACAGACAAACGCGGCTGTGGCTTCGGCGGTGAAGTGGTCAACAGGGATACCCATACGGTGCGCATAGGCCTTCAGGAGCTTCTGGTCCGGCACCCACTCAAGGGTCATTTCGCAGGGCGCCCTTGGGTCGGCGGAATTTTCCTGCTCCGCGCGTTGAGTGTTGTGTTGATCTTCTCCTATTCCCTTCCCTTCCCTTCCGGGGTCAACCGCTCGACGACCAGTCGACGACTCCTCGGCGAATTGTCGACGACCACTCTCCGAATCGTCATCAGATTCAGCCGGTGGCGCAGGGTATTTGTAGTTCTTTTTTTCGATCTTCTGGTGCTTCCAGCCGCGGACATGAAGGTAGTTTTTCCCGGCTACCCAGTAGCTTAGGGTCAGCTCCGCGCCTTCAAGCTCGCCAAGCAGGTTGCTCACCTGGTCGGTGGTAATGTCATCGCCGGGGAACACCAAGGCCTTAATGGTCCGGGGCGCCAGCGGGTGATTGCCGCCGTCGTCGCAGAAGTTCCAGAGGCCGATGAACAACAGGCGAGCCAGCGGGCTGCAGGACATGACCTGCTCGCTCGACCAGAACTCGGGTTTGACAGTGCGAATGCGGGCCATCATTGGGCCTCCAGGTTGTACTGAGCCCACAGGCCGGCCACCCAGGTGACGCCCTTCGGGGTAAATTTGGTTTGGTTGAATGCGTGGCCGCCGTCGGTAGTGCCGGTCTTGATATCGAACCGGCCGGCGTCAATGTGCTGCTGGTACGCCTGCCACTCCCCGCCCATGCGGTACATGATCTTCTTGTCGAGCAGGAACTCGCGGAAGCGGGCCTCATTAGCCCGTAGGAGCTTGGCCGTCTGGCGGAAGCCCTTCAGGCCTGTGGCGTCCACATAACGATCGACGAACTCAACCTTGGGCGCGGCAACGGCCAGGGCCTGGCTGGCAGCCTGTTGCAGCTCGTACTGTTCAGCCCAGGCGCGGGCGGCCGCTGCCGGGCTGGAGAAATCAGGCAGGGTTGCGATGACGCGAGGAGCTTCGAGAGTCTTCAGCTTTTCTAGGACGCTCCGGCGTACCGCCTTCGACTCACGCATCCCCACCAGCATGCACTGGTCGAGGGTGAGGTCGTAACTATCCATTCGAACGCTGCTCTGGGGGTGTGCAATTTTTTTGCATACCCCCAGTTCCTCGCCAAGCTCGTCTTGAACACGAGCGACGAACTGGTCGTTGCGAACCTTTGGCTCGCCCGCGGCTGATCGTGCTTCGTTGATCAAATCACGCAGCTCAATGCTGGACATGGTGCGCGCCACGTTTTCGTAGTTCGCGTTTTGTGGCGCGACCCTGCCCAGGGCCTGTACATCATGGTGATGTGGGTGCATAATCGGCCTCACAGTGTTGTAACGACTGCAGTTGAAAAAGCCGACCTTGCCCGTCGGTTTTTTTGTGCCTGCGATTTGGTGAGTTAGCTGAGGTCTTCATCAGCCCCTCCTTTTTCAGGGCCTATTAAGTCCGGCCCTCGCTTTGGTACCGGCAGATTCCGGATTTTTCCGGCACCTTTTGGCCTGGTCTTCTCGAACAAACGCTCTGTTCCCAGCTGCGCGGCGTACTCTTCAGGCGAAACGCCTGCCTTCTTTGCCAGCCGCTCAAGCTTCTCGTAGAGGCGTCCATCGATCCCGTGGCAGATCGTGGTTTCAGGCACAGGGCCTCCTCCCGGCCTTCAGGCCATTTGGCTTTTGTCGGTAACATCGCTCTCGATGATGCTTTCCAGCTTTTCCTCAACGCACATGCGCACGAAGACAGCTAGCTGAAGCTTGTGGAGCCGTGCCACGGCCTTGAGCGCCTCATAGGTTTCCTCGTCGTAGCGCGACTTAATCTCCCGGTCTTTCAGGTGACTTTGGTCGTGGTATGCCATGCGGTCTTGCTCCTTGCGGTTGAAAGGTTTAGGCAGCGGAAAGGGTTTGACTGGACGAGGCGTCAACCTGGGTCCATGGAAATGAGGGGCAGAGATCTGATCGACCTACAGCGCCATTCGTGAGCGCTTCGATCTGTAAGGCGCGCTTGGCTGGTACTGCGCGCTCCCCTGAACACCATTGATTTACGGTCGGAGCCGTAACGTTCAGCCGGCGCGCCATTTCCGCCTGGCTGCCCAGCAAGCGGGATGCTTCTTTGGCTGCTTCTGCTGATTTCATGAGTTCTCTCCTGGAGATTTATTGATGAATATAAGGCATTACCTTATCTCAGACAAGCTATTGCCTAACCAAAGGCTCAATGGGCCTAATTAGGCAATGCTTACCGGACCGGAATTAGGCGCCGCCATCGAGGCCGCGCGGATCGCCAAGGGCGTATCGAAAAAGAGAATCGCAGACGACTTCCAAGTGAAGCCTCCGTCGATTCAGGGCTGGGTGAAAACTGGGCGCATCGACAAGTCGAAGCTGATGGATGTGATCGCCTACTTTGCTGACGTTGTCGGACCTGAGCACTGGGGCCTTCGCCCTGGCTTCTCGTACGAAAGCCTTCCTGACGATCAACAAGAAGCGTTGCCCGCTGAAGAGCCTGCATCCACCTCTGCAGCCGAAATGGTGCGGATGATGCTGGCTACCCAGGGAAAGGGCCTGTCCGAATCTACCAGGGCACAACTCATGGCTGCGGCGCAAGCGAGTGATGAGGGAAGCGTAACTACCGTCGACTTCTCACGCCCTGGGCTTGTCGGGGATGAGGTGTGGATTGCCCACTATGATGTGAGTGGCGCCATGGGTGATGGCGAGGTGACTCACGACTTTCCAGAGATGTTGCAAGACATTCGGGTCAGCCCAAGGCACCTACGAGAGCTTGGCGTCGAGTTCAAAGAGCATTATCACCTCAAGCTGATCACAGGCCGGGGGCAGTCGATGGCCCCTACTATCAAAAACCGTGACCCCTTGATCGTGGATGTGAGCATCCGTGAATTTGAGGGGGATGGGATCTACTTTTTCTCGCACCAGGGGCACCAGTACATCAAGCGCCTGCAGAAGAAAGGTCGCGACTATTTCAAGATGGTTTCGGACAACACAAATCATCCGCCCGAAGACATCCGCGTCGATGAGACCTACATTCAGGCTCGGGTACTGCTGGTGTGGAATGCTCATCTCGTTTGAGCTTCTGGCTCAGCCCCCTAAAGACTAGAGCGAGAGCAAGCGCATAAGGGGGCATTTCGACCCGAAACGTAAAGGCATTGAAACTCGGCTTGGCCAGCACCATGTTAAAAGACATAATGGTCGACATCTAACATCGTGGAATAAGGGATTCCCACTGTGAGTAGCGAAAATGCGGATACTCCGCAATCTGAGCATGGCCCAGATCACGCGGCCTTGACCATCCCAGGGGATGTTCTGGCTAAATATTGGAATGAACGCGTCCCAGGCAACAAATGCTCATTCTGCAAGATTGGTGACTATGCGTTGGCGTCATCACCATCCGGTGACGGCACCGCAGCCGTGGTTGCTGCTCCCATCCCGAACATGCAGCACCTGGGAATGTGGTTCTACGTAGCCACATGCAGAAATTGTGGATTCGTCGCATTGTTCAACGCCAATTCGATTGTCCGCGACATCTCTAAGGGCCAGTGATGCAAGCAGCCCTGAGATCATGCGATCAATTCGATGTGATGGACGTTCCTGCAATCCAGATACGAGCTTTCAGCACCGTCTTGGCAGATTTTTTTGTCACAGACAATGTCGACCCATCGTGCAGAGCCAAAATCGAAACGATCGAACTCTTCCAGAGAGGGACCATCGTATATACTGAGGCAGAGGAATCCTACACACAGGATGTGAGTGAGGAGATCATGGCAAAACAAGCAATCAATGTAGAAGGTTGGCAGCTGGCATTGGCCGCTCTCACCGTATTGGCAGGGTCCTATTACTTTGCTTGGGACTCCCACAAAGCATTGCTCACCGAGATCAGTGGTCTTCGTACTGATCTTCGATCCGACAAAAAGGACGCAGATGACGATCTCAAAAAATTGATATCGGAATTGAAGACTGAGCGTGAAGCAGATAGACAGCAAGCGCGCGTTGACAGCGAAGCGCTTCGTGAAGAGCTGGCAAAGGTGAGAGAGACCCAAGCTAAGACTATTGAAGCTTTAGGCAATCTGAAAAAGTGAACACCTAAGACTTGAGATAAGCCCGCATCTGCGGGCTTTTTCATGTCCATTAGAAAGGCGCAAGCACCTCGCTCCGCTCCCATTCGTCTACCGCCTCCAACGCTGCTTCGCTCTCCTGCTTCTCCCACCTGACCGTCACGCTTCCGTCGTCATTGAAGGTTAGGTCCAGCTCTGGCGTTTCGGAAAGCAGCCCCATCACCTCCTCCCATTCTAAATCCCCATCTGTGTCGAGCCGATGGATCGTCACCCAGCGCTGCAACTGCGCGATCGGGTGATTGATCATTGACGACACTCTCAGGCCCAGCCGTTCCAAACCGGTCATCTCCTGTCGAGCCTGCGGTGCTGCCTTCTTCTGCTTAGCCATCCCCCTCTCCTGTAGCTGTATATCCATCCAGTATTAGGCAAAGCTTATATCAGCCGTCGGAAAATGTAACCCCCAAAGCGAGATACGTTCGGATGAAAATATTAGGCATTACCTATTTACATAAATTAGGCATTGGCTTATCTTTCACTCAACGCAGCGACTCACCCGCTCCTGCAGAGGGCCTAAAGCGGCCCAGCTCTTTAGCGACACACCTTGCCGGATCGACACCGGCCCAGATTCAAAGGCAGCGATGGACAGGCCTCAACAGTCCAGAGGGGTGGCAACTGCCCCGGGCGTGCAGCGTAAAGCGCCAAGACCAGTTATCCAGCGGGAGAACAAGCCGAAAGGCCCGCGGCTGGAGGAACAACACGAGTGCGAACTGGACTAGGGCCAGGTGGTAACCAAGGCGCACATGAGCCAGCGACCGACGCCAGTAGCGGGTCGCGGCGCACCACGAGATTCACTGATGCCGCTTCTATGAGGCGGCATTGGGAATCCACTGGAGAAAACGCATGAAAATCGTAGATGCCGTAACCAGCGTCGACCTGCACTGGTACAACCGCCGCTGGAACATGCGGCTTCGCGGTGATCAGAAAGCCCGTGACGAAATTCAGGAAGGATTGGTTTACGACCGATTCGGCCGGCTCTACCTGGCCCAGAGCGAAGGCCTTGTCGACTACTGTTCTGCTGGTAGCGGCGGTGCCTGCGGAGGCATCTTCAAAATGCGGGACGGCAGCATCGAAGAGGTCACCGGGGCATGGAGCAGCAACCCCGGCGATGTATTCAAGACTGCCGGTGTCGACACCGTTTCAACCAGCTTCAACGGCCTGGTTATCTCGGTATCGCTTGAGGCGCTTCGCGAGCTCGCTCACCGCTTCAACTTCGTGATCGATGAAACCACGGATGCCTATCGGTACAACGTTTCGCCGGTGCCGCAAGCGGAGAAGATCACGCTGGAGCGGCGCTACTTCAACTGAACAACCAGCGCCACGTCAGCCTGACGTTAACTGCCCGATCACCTGGTTCCCCATCACCAGGCTGCATCGGAGTGTGATCTGGAAAGGCGACTCCATACCGGGCGCGACGTCAACGCGCTGAGCCCTTGAGGCGGTACTGAATGGGCGTCCTTGCGATGACAAGCGCAGATCACACCCCGATGCAGATCGCATCACCGCAGGCGAATCCGGGGCCTTCCCGGCCAGACCAGATGCTTCCCGGGCAGCGCCGGGCGCCTGCATCCCCTTCCCTTCATATCGACCGCATTGGCAGGTGCCAGGCCAGTCTCAGGGCTGGGTTTGGTCACCCGCGCCTGGCTCCTGGCCAATGCGGTCATGAGGATCACCCAATGAGCGGAATGAACGTTTCCGGCCAGATCATGATTCAAGAACCTTCAGGCAGCGGGTTTTCGGCCCATGTCTACCCGACACGCCTTGATGCGGCCATTCAGTTACTGCGCGTGATGATTCGCCGCGCTGATGACCAGGAGGTTTCCATTGGTGCCATCGAAAGTGCCGTAGCTGAGCTGATCAGTGAAGAGCGGCACGATTTAGAGATGGAGATGGCAAGCGAACGTCGACGCCGTGGAGAAGAGCCGTGAGTGGCTGGATCAAGTGCAGCGACAGGCTGCCCGAGCTTCAGGATGACTCTGTTCTCGCTTACGCAGACGGCACATCAAAGCACGCCGGGCCACACGCTTGGACAAAGGGCGGCATGGACATGGTGCACATCCAAGACTACTTCGGAGATGTCACCGCTGGCCTGGATGACGCCGGCAACCAGCTCTACACGCAAATGTACCTGAGCAATGGCGTGACGCACTGGCAGCCCCTTCCTTCCCCACCCGCCGAGTAAACCATCACCTGGAGGCGACCATGGACAACGAGCTCTACGCGGATAGTGCCCAGGCGCGGGCCATGGATAAAAGCCTGGCGGGTGGCTATGACGACCCGTGGGGCAGCGAGCTATCGCCTCAGGAGGCTGCAGCAAACAACAGGGCCTGGCTGGAAATGCTCCGCACCCAGGAGGCAGCAAGGCTCGCGAGTGGCAAAAAGGTACGGGCCCAGGCCCTGGCCAAGATGGAATCGATGTGTGGAAGCGGCGCCGCCGCAAGGAGAACTGCATGAATCAGCAGCAGCGTGATCATCAATCTGCTGTCGCCTGGATCGAGGGTGAGATAGAGAACCTACTCCGCGATATAGGCAAGCCAAACGCCAGCGCCGCGGCCACTTCAGCGATCACCCTGGCCTTCATACTTCGGGTGATTAGCGACACTGAGCATCGCCACTTCCGCGACCGAATCGACCAGATCTACGCGAGTTACAACGCACAGTTCAAGGGGGCGGCATGACGACGGCACCGGTTAAAAGTCTGATCGATGAGCAGCTTGAGCATATTGAGCGCTCTCTTGCGGTAATTAGCTTCGGCATTCCCTTCAATGAGGCCGTGGGCCTGCCTCGCGAAACGCCTGTTGCGAGCCTGACCCGGCGCCTTGCTACAACAATGAAGGGGCGCCGTATCGCCATCCGTGTGCGGCCATGACCTGCTATCAACGGGCTCGGCGCATCGCGCTTTGGCGCGGCTCCGCCATCACTCTCCTATTTTGCACTGCCTGGATGCTCGCAAGCGCATACGCCGGCGCCCTCACCCACTGAGGCAACCATGAACACATCACCCCGCCTGGCCGCCCAGCTTGACTGGAAGACGGTCGGGGCCTTCTCGCCTGAGCAATTCAACGGCGAGCAGCGCAAAGAGTACGAAGACGAAGCTGCACGCCTCGAGCGGCAGTGGGACAACCAACCGAACTGAGGACACTCCCATGTTCAAGAAAGCCGAACGCAAGCAGGCCAAGCTACGGCTGGCACTTGCTGGGCCATCTGGATCAGGCAAGACCTTCTCCGCACTGCTGATGGCCAAGGGTCTGGGCGGTCGCATCGCGGTAATCGACACCGAGCATGGCAGCGCGTCGCTGTACGCCGATATCGCCGACTTCGACGTACTGGAATTGCATGCCCCGTACTCGCCCGAGCGCTACGCCGAGGCGATCACCGCTGCTGAGCAGGCCGGCTATGGCGTGCTGATCATCGACAGCTACTCGCATGAGTGGACGGGGTCCGGCGGGTGCCTGGAGGCCAACGAGAAGCTGGCCCACCAGAAATTCAAGGGCAATACCTGGGCGGCCTGGAACGAAACCACGCCGCGCCACCGCAAGCTCACCGACAAGATCCTGACCAGCCCTCTGCACATCATCTGCACCATGCGCAGCAAGACCGAGACAGTCCAGGGCGAAGGCAAAAAGGTGATCAAGCTCGGCATGAAGTCGGAGCAGCGGGACGGGACTGACTACGAGTTCACTGTGGTGATGGATCTCTCGCACGACGACCACAGTGCGATCGCCAGCAAGGATCGGACAAAGCTGTTCTCTGGCCCTGAGTTAATCAGCGAAGAAACGGGGCGAATGCTGCTGAACTGGTTGAACTCTGGCGTGAACCCGGAGCAGCGAGCCAAAGAGCTTCTGGTGGACTCGATTGCTGACATCGCGAAGGCGCCGAACATGGCAGCACTTCAGTCTGCATTCAACGCTGCCAAAACCATCGCCATGGGCTTCGACGACTTAATTGCCCAGGTCGTTGCCGCCAAGGACAAACGCAAACACGAACTCACCCCTCAGGAGCAATCGGCATGAATGCCTTCATCTTCGACAGCGAAACAACCGGCCTGAACGAGCCTCAACTGGTAGAGGCCGCCTGGCTGCAACTTGAAGCTATCCCAGGCCTGCCAGTGGCTGGCGAATTCCTACAGCGCTACAAACCGGGCAAGCCGATTGAGCTCGGCGCCCTTGCCACCAGCCACATCCTTGATGAGGAGCTGGCGGATTGCCCGGACCATACCGAGTTCGCGCTGCCTGCCGAGGTTGAGTATCTGATCGGTCACAACGTCGACTACGACTGGGGCGTCATCGGTCGGCCAGAGGTCAAGCGCATCTGCACCGCGGCGCTGAGCCGTATGTTGTGGCCAGACGCCGACACCCACACGCAATCGGCGATGATCTACCTGCACTACCGCAGTGAGGCGCAGGGCCTGCTGCGCAATGCCCATGCCGCGCTCGATGACGTGAAGAATTGCCGCCTGCTTCTGATCAAGATCATGGAAGCGCTGGGCGAGCGCCTCGGCCACCCCGTGTCCGACTGGGAAGTGCTGTGGACCATCTCCGAAGACGCGCGCATCCCGACAGTAATCGGCTTCGGTAAACACCGCGGCGCTAAGTTTTCCGATCTGCCAGCTGACTACCGCCGCTGGCTGCTCAATCAGCCGGATCTTGACCCATTCGTACGTAAGGCGCTGCAGCGCTAGGAGCCCTCATGGCACGTGGAATCAACAAAGTCATCCTGGTCGGCACCTGCGGCCAGGACCCAGAGGTCCGCTACCTGCCCAACGGCAACGCCGTGACCAACCTGAGCCTGGCCACCAGCGAACAGTGGACCGACAAGCAGTCTGGCCAGCGTGTAGAGCGCACCGAGTGGCATCGAGTAACCCTGTTCGGCAAGGTCGCCGAGATCGCCGGGGAGTATCTGCGCAAGGGCTCCCAGGTCTACATCGAGGGCAAGCTGCACACCCGCGAGTGGGAGAAGGACGGGATCAAGCGCTACAGCACCGAGGTGCACGTCGACATGAAGGGCACGATGCAGCTGATGGGCGGCAAGCCGCAGGACAGCGCGCAGCACCAGGGCCGGCCTCAGCAGCAGCGCCAGCAGAGCCGCCCGCAGGCCCAGCCGCAGAACCAGCAAGGCGCCCCGGGCCCGGACTACGACAGCTTCGACGACGACATCCCCTTCGCCCCGCTGCATCACCTGTCTGGGGCGTAGCCATGAAGGCTCGACGGTTCCGCCTCATCTACCCCACGGCCTACTACCAGGGCCGGGCCTGCCGCCAAGACGGAAAGTGCCGCCTCTCCCAGTCCTACGGAAACATGACCGTAGACGGCGGGTGGTGGCTTGCAGGCTGGCACGACGCCGATATGGAACTCACGCATGAAACTCAAACGAATGGCCCTGCAGCGCCACCAGCGCCGGGCACAAGCTCACTTGCCGCCTAGCGGATTGAAGGAGGTGGTGTATGGCGATGACGCCGCAGGAGCGCGACGAGAAGCGCAAGAAGAAGGAGGCCAAGGCTGGTATCGAAGAGCTTCGCATGAAAGCTCGCGCGGGGACCCGCCAGGCCCTGGCCGAGATCATGCAGTGGGCTGAAGTCGAGGAAAACGGCGAGGCCATGACCCTGCTGATCCATCGCATCCATGAATTAGGGCCTGAAGCGGCCCGCCACTTCCTCAGTGCTCCGCACCACGAAATAGTGGTATCCGATTTTGTGGCGCGACGACTTGAACAGTTCCGCATAGGTCGAGAGCTGCGCACTCCCGACCTGATGCTGGGTGAAGACCCGGACGACACCGGAATCTACGTGATCGAACAGCAGCAAAATGTCAGGGAAGCCTGAGGAATTTGTCGCCAGCAGCCTCCACAGCATCGAAGGTATGGTGACCCAGCCGCAAGAGAACCTCACGCTCAAGTGCATCCACCTTGCTGGTGTCAGGCACTTCGCCCTTCAGGCCTGCTGCTTTGGCCTTGTAATCCTCTCTGGCCAGTACGAGTTCTTGAAATTTTTTGATTGTCTCTACGTGGACGTTAACGCTAAGAACCTTTCCGAACACCATTTTCGCTCCTTGATCCGGCCCCATGCCGGTCACCCGTAATACCCCATCCCAAACCAAATTGCCACCATGCCGCATCCGACCACGGAGGGCGGCGCATGCATGGAGAAAGCCATGAGCCAGTTCTACCTGCAGGACAGTCGCAGCCATGTCGGCGACGGCATGATGTTCTGGGCGAAGGAAGGCCGCGGCTACGTGACCAACCTGGATCATGCCGAGCTGTTCACCTTTGAGGAGGCATGCCGCCACCGCGACACCGATATCCCCTGGCCGAAGGAGTACATCGATGCCAGGGCGCACTACGGCGTCGACTGCCAACTGATGGATGACGATCGCCGCGTCGCTGGGCTCCAAGCCGGCGCCCATGTCTACGTGCACGTGCCAGGCGACTGGAACGGGAACGATGTCTACTGGGTCAGCGAGAAACGCGGAAAGGTGACCGAGAACCTACAGCAGGCCCTCAGCATGGATCTGGAAAACGCCCAGTTCACGTATGCCAATCACGCCGGCCAGGGCACGCGAGTTTTCTGGCCAGCAGCCTACATCGAGGAGATCAGGCGGCGACTGGTGCATCGCCAGAACGTCGACCACAAGCTAGCCCTGCGCGTTGCCGGCGTGAAGATGCCCAGGCCGCCCAAGGTCGCCAAGCGCCGCCAGCCGGCGCTCAATTGCCAGGGCTGCGGACGCTTCATCAGCTGGGATGGCCGGTTCCTGAATGACTGCCGCAACTGTGGCGCGAACAACTGCCCCTGACCCTCCGGCGCTGCCCGCCAGCGCCCGGACCACCCTCACCTGATGCGCGGTGCGTCCTCGCCCAAACCCAGTTCTGACCTGTACCGGGCAATGGCGATGATCTGACGCAGGCAGATGACCACCTCAAGCTTCTGCTTGTCGCTTGGAAGACCAAGAAGTTTCAGCATTCTCTCGGCCTCTTCCTCTATTGCCGCAAGAGCATCTGTATCGCTTTGCAGGGACATGTCGGGCTCCGGTCAGGTTGCATCGGGCATTTATTGATACCCCTCTTTTATGAATCACGCCACCCCCGCGCCGCCCGACAGCGCCTTCCCCTATTCAACGATAACGCCTCCCCGACAAGGGCGGCGCCATCGCGCAGAGCCGGTTTGCTACAGAACTTTCATCCATGAAGGATTGTTTTGAAGCGCTTCGTTGCACTCATCCCAGAATTGAAACAACGCCGCTTTGGCATCTTCTGCGGTATCGAAAAGACCAGATGGTATGGCTACTCCCTTCACCACATCGTCAACTTCGATTCCGTACTGCTCCGCATCATGAGGGCGAATCACTCGCGCACGGGTTCCCCGCCCCACATTGATGAATCCGTCAGCTTTGAATTCCGCAATGACTTCAACTACCTGGACCATCTCTAACCCTCCGTTGGTAAGTGGTGGCACTTTAGCATGCAATTGAGACTCTCCCATGCCCACAGCAATCGACCTGTTCGCCGGCCTCGGCGGATGGAGCACCGGCGCGCGCGCCGCCGGCGTCCAGGTTCTCTGGGCGGCCAATCACTGGCCAGTGGCCGTTGAATGGCACAGCGCCAACCACCCCGATACGCAGCACGTCTGCCAAGACCTGCACCAAGCCCGTTGGGAGCAGGTGCCCTCTCACGACATCCTGCTCGCCTCCCCTTGCTGCCAAGGCCACGCAAAGGCCCGGGGCAAGAAGTCGGGCAACCCTGAGCACGACGCCTCCCGCTCGACAGCCTGGGCGCCAGTGGCGGCTTTGGAGGTTCACCGGCCGCCGGCCGCAGTGATCGAAAACGTGCCAGAGTTCACCGACTGGGTGCTCTACCCCGCTTGGCTCGCAGCGGTACAGGCGCTGGGCTACCAGGCCGCGCCACACATTGTGGACTGCGCCGACCTCGGCGTGCCGCAGCACCGGGTGCGCCTGTTCATGGTGCTGACGCGCAGCAAGGCGCCGCTGATGCTGCAGCTGCCGCAGGAGCGCCATGTGCCGGCGAGCAGCTTTCTCGACTTCGACGCCGGGCGCTGGTCGCCCATCGAGAAGCCGGGCCGGGCCCAGGCCACACTCGAACGGGTTCGCAACGGCCGCCAGCGCTTCGGTGAACGCTTCATCATGCCCTACTACGGCAAGGGCTCAGGCACCACCGGGCGCGACATCAACCGCCCGATCGGCACCATCACCACCTTGGACCGCTGGGCTCTGGTCGACGGCGACCGCATGCGGATGCTCAGTGCCAACGAGGCCTTGGCCGCTATGTCGTTCCCGGCTGACACTCTTCGCCCGAACAACCACCGGCTGACCATGCATATGGCGGGCAATGCGGTGCCTCCTCTCGCTGGGCAACGGATCATTGAGGCTCTGAAAGTCGCTGTATGATAGTTATGCTTATTTGCTTTTGCCGAAAGCGTAACCAAGCGCCAGAGTTATAAGTGGGATAAACAAAGACCACACGGACTTTATACTTTCCAAGTACGAAAAATCCTTATAACAAACAACCAAAGAAAAAAACAGAAAACTTATAGCGGTTGCAATAGAAAAACTCCACGTGATTGTCATCCAAACAATCGAGTTTTTGGCATTTTCCCCTGTCCCCATCTTTTCGGTTAGTGTTCCAAGAGCTTCTGTCGGCCTCCCTGATGACGTCGGACCAGCTTTTGGCGGTTTCCTCCCAATCCCCCCGGATGCAAGTGTTTGGGCGCTATGAACTTCTGCCTGCTCACTCATGATTTGGCGGGCTCCTTGTAGAAGTTTAGCGTCATCACACGACTACTTTCTTCGACACTAAGCGTTTGCACAAAGAATGAAATTCTGACATCACGGCCATCTTGCTCAGCAAAAGGAACCAGATCAAACTTTCCCTCACCGATTGCATTGGAAAAATTTGTCAATTCCAAAACCCATCGATCACCTTTTGGTGTTCCAGTGTAGCGAATTTCACGGGTATTATCTTGCTTAAACACGATATCCATAGGAAGACCGGCGTACGTAACTGTCACAGTATCGCTAGAAAGAATAATAGTAACACTATGGACCAACTCCCACCCGGTGGGCGTCGTTACCTTGACATCTTGCATACGTAAATTCCTTTCGAATATTCGCGGGGAATATACCTCATCCGAAGGCCGACAAGCAGCCTCGCAATCTGCCCATCATCCTAATGCCTTAAAAATCTTCCTCCACCGCCCGGGCATGCCCCGGCATAGGACGCACCATGCCCACAGAAAACCGATCCAGCAACACCGAACAGATGGTCAGCGTGCCGATGGGCGCGCTGGAGAAATGCCTACGTGATGCAAACCTGGTGCGCTTCACATGCGACAAACACGTACTGCTTTTGCAGGATCTGGTTTCCCAGCCAGCCGCACAGCACCACGCCGAGGTCGCTACCGCCATTTGTCGCGGCTGCTTTACCGAGCAGCCTAAAGGGGTTCCGTGTCAGACCTGCGCCGAAGTTGAGGCGAAGCGATCCGCCCAGCACCAGGGCGAGCCGGTGGCGCATATGTACCGGGCATTGCACGACGGGCTTGATAGCTTCGTCTGCCTGGGTAAACCGGGGGCTTCAGGGCCGAATTATGAAGCTGTGCCTCTCTACACCCACGCCGATGCTGGCGAGGTTGAGCGGCTGCGCGAAGATCGTAGGCTGCTGAACGCTCTTTGCGACGAGCGCTTCCATGAACTATCAGGGCTGCGCGCCCAGCTGGCCGAGCGGAATGCGCTGCTGCTCCGTATTACCGGCTCCGACCACCAAGACTCATTGCGAGCTATCGGCGAAGCTGCCGCCCTATCCGCCAGCGCAGAGCCGAGCGCGCCGGCTGAGCTCGACCAGGGCATACCTGGCACCTCCTTCCAGCGCCTGAACATGCTCGCCAATCAGGGCGAATGAACGAAGAGTACATTTGTACTCCGCCCCGCTTAACCCCTCTCCCCTCTATTGAACAGCCGCGATATGGCGGCAAGGACGAAGTCATGCCTCAACAAAAGCAACAGGCCGCACCGAAGGCATGCACCTTCCAGCGCGGCACCTGGGAGTGTCGCGGTGACGGCTATCTGTGGGATGCGGATAGCGATGGCTGGGACCCCAGCGAAGCAGACAATCCCTGCCCATGCTGCAACACGCTCGAATACCTGGAGCGTGCAAAAGAAGAGGCCGAGAGCTGTAGCGCTTGGTCGGATGGGTGTTCCTCAGGCACGGGCGAAGACATCTGGCTCAATTGCTTGAGCTGGGCGGAGGCGGCAAACCCTGAAGGGCTTCCGGCGATCCTCCAGCAGATCGGCCCGGTAGAAGCCCTGGTCAGTGATCCAGGTTCGCCCGACGGCTACTTTGTCCGCACCAACAACGCTGAGGTGCGCCCATGACCCGCCTCGCCCTCTGCCTCCTGCTGCTGGCCACCGCCGCCAGTGCAGAACAGGTAACCCCCAACGTCGAAGTCATCCACGACGACAAGCGCGCTGTCACCTGCTGGGTCTACAGCGGCTACTACTACAAGGGCGGCATCAGCTGCATCCCCGACAGCCAGCTGCAGGCCGGCAACGAGCACCAGCTCTCCCCGCACGAACAAGACACCCCTACCCCTGCAAAGGCGCCAGTGCGCTGGAATGAAGAGAGGTATGAGCTGTGAGCAAAGCAGCCCGGAAAGATGTGCTCGACGAAATGACCAAGGACGAGCTGGTGGACTGGCTCAGGTCCCAGCCCTTTCTCAAAAAGCCGAAGAGAAGCGAGGTGCTGTACCTGCGCTGGCATCGGCAATCGGCGGACGTTCTTGCAGAAATGGAGAAGGAAAATCGCGCACTTGACCATCTCGACTTTGGCGAGCGCGACCGCTTGGCCCGGAAATTCAACGAGACAACATGCCCGCACGAGCGGCTGAGGCTCATCGAGAAGATTGAGCCGTACAGCAAAGCCATGAAGGAGCACCTGAATCGCTCCGAAGCAATCAATCGCAAGCAGAAGCGAGTGGATGCCCTCTACGACCAGATCGACGTCGAGCGCCGAAAGGAGGGCCGAGCGTGACCAACCTGATCGAAGTGAAGACAGCCGACCTGGTTGGCGAGCAGCTGAACTGGGCGGTGGCAGTTGCCACGGGCCTCAACCCATCAGTGGTACCGGCGCAGTACGGTGTCCCTGCTCGGGTGTTCATCCAGCAGGAAGGGATGTTCCCGGCGCGCTACAAGCCTTCCGCTGACTGGGCGCAGGGTGGTCCGCTGATCGAGACGTACAAGGTATTGCTCACGCCTCCTACCGAGATGGTGCACCGAAATTTTGGGCCATTAGACAAGCGCAACGGATGGTACGAGAGCGGGAATTGGGGTTCGACAATTTTCGGCAAGGAGCGCAAACACCGGAGAACTGCCTTCCATCACCCGGACAGTCCATTGATTGTCGCAATGCGTGCAATCGCTCAGTTCGAGCTGGGCGACACCGCCCAGGCGCCAAAGGAGCTGCAGCCATGATCGTCCTATGCATTCCTGCTGCGGTGTACATGGCCTGGATGATCTGGAAGGGGCCGAGGCCATGATCGCTGAAGCCAAAGTACTCGACCCCTGCAGCGCCAGCCGCATGATGTGGTTCGACAAGCAGGACCAGCGCGCTCTATTCGGCGACATCCGCGACGAGGAGCACCTGCTGTGCGATGGCCGGGTATTGAAGGTTGAGCCGGACGTGCTGATGGACTTCCGGCAGCTACCTTTCGAGGCCTCGACCTTTCGCCTGGTGGTGTTCGACCCTCCACACCTGACCCGCGCCGGCGTCGACAGCTGGATGCGGGCCAAGTACGGAGTGCTCACCTCCGACTGGCGAGAGGACATCCGCCGGGGCTTCGCCGAGTGCTTTAGGGTGCTGGAGCCTGAGGGCATCCTGATCTTCAAGTGGAACGAAACCCAGGTCCTGGTGAGCGAGTTGCTTGCCCTGACCGATGAGAAGCCCTTGTTTGGCCACAAATCCGGCAAGCGCGAGAAGACGCACTGGATCACCTTCATGAAGCGCCGCGCCTAACCCCTCCCCCTACAACAACTCAAGCCTGCCGGTAGGCGGGCGAGGATGAGCCATGCCTGAAATAACCTGTCACCAGGGCCACACCATGCGAGTCAGCACAGACCAGTGGGTTGAGGCATTGACCCTGGATCAGATGCGCTACGCCCGCGACAAGATGGCCGAGAAGATCAAGGCGGCCGAGGCCCAGCCCAAGCGCTGCGTGTGGCGCGTGTGCCGTGGCGGTCTCGCCGAGGGTAACTACCGTGAGGAGGACTTCGAGAAGGCAGCAGACCACCTACTGCGCATCTTCAAAGGGCACTTCGCCGAAGAGGCAAAGGCTTTTATTGATCGCCACTACGGCACCCTTCGCTTCGAGCGCGAAATCCCACACATCGCAGTCGAGCTGGTCAGCCAGTTCGAATATGACACCGAGTGGTTCCCGGCTAAGGCCTAACCCATCCCCACCTCTGCCGCCATGCGCGGCGTGGAGCCTATCCAACATGGCAAACGCCAACGCGGCACCGGCCGCACGCATTCTGCCGCGCGTTATCCGCGTCGGCGAAGCACCGCAGTATCTCGGCATGTGTCGAGCTGAATTCAACAAGACCGTAAGGCCGCACGTCAGCGAGTTTCCAATTGGAGAGCGCGGCGTCGGCTTTGACCGGGAAGAGCTGGATGCCTGGGTGAACGACTACATCCAGGCCATGGCAATTGCGAAAGAAGGCGCTCAAGGACGACAATCATCCGGCAGCGAGCGCCAACCAGGAGATAAAGGATGGCGCGAAAAACGATCACGGGCCTTTCCCAGCGGAACGGCATCTGGCACATCGACAAAAAAATCAACGGAGAGAGACTTTACGAGAGCACTGGAGCTTGTGAGCGGGAAGAGGCAGAACGCTACCTGATCCACAGGCTTGAACAGATACGCCTGAGGAAGGTGTACGGGGTTCGCCAGGTTCGGACATTCAGGGAGGCCGCAACTCGCTACATCCTTGAGCATCGGGACCAGCCGTCGATTCGGCTGACGGCGTTGTGCCTTCAGCAGCTTGACCCCTACATCGGGGACCTGCCGTTGACACACATTGATGACCAAGCCTTGGAAGCCTTCATCGCGGAGCGACAGTCCGACCGGGTGCTGCCGGACGGCAAGGTAAAGCCCGCGGTAACCAATCGCACAGTGAACATCGCGATCGAGCGTGTGATCAGGGTTTTGTCGTTGTGCGCGAGGAAATGGCGAGACGAAGAGCGCAGGCCTTGGCTTGATAACGTGCCACTGCTGAGCAAGCTGGAAGAGAAGAGATCAAGCAGGAAGCCCTACCCATTGTCCTGGGAAGAGCAGTCGATCCTTTTTGGAGAGTTGCCGGCGCACCTGCAAACGATGGCCCTGTTCAAGGTGAACACAGGCTGCCGCGAGCAGGAGGTATGCAAATTGAGGTGGGACTGGGAGATTTCAGTGCCGGAGCTAGGAACGAGCGTGTTCCTAATCCCCGCAGACTTCGGCGGCAGGCACGCCAACTCGGGAGTGAAGAACCGGGATGAGCGCCTGGTGGTGCTGAATAGCGTGGCAAAGTCGATCATCGAGAAGCAGCGCGGCATCAGCAAGGAGTGGGTATTCCCCTACAAGGATACTGCTGTGCACAGGATGAACGATACAGCCTGGAAGAAAGCACGGGTGAGAGCAGCGAAACTCTGGCAGGAGAAAAACCTTCGCCCTGCTCACCCTGGGTACGCGTCGATCAGGATTCACGATTTGAAGCACACGTTCGGTCGCCGCCTAAAGGCAGCCGGCGTAACTGAGGAGGACCGTAAGGCACTGCTCGGGCACAAGAACGGAAGCATCACCAGCCATTACTCGGGTGCCGAGCTTGGACAGTTGATCGAGGCGGCAAACATGGTATCAGCCACTGATTCACGAGGACCAGTGCTGACAATTTTGAAGAGGAGGCAGGCGTGAAAATGGGACAAGTCACGCAAAAGTCACGCACATGAAAAAGGCCAGCTCTCACGAAACTGGCCTAAGTCATTGAAATATATGGTCGGGACGGAGTGATTCGAACACTCGACCCCTTGCACCCCATGCAAGTGCGCTACCGGGCTGCGCTACGCCCCGACTGGGCTTGAAGCATGTTCCCCTGGTTGCTGAGAACGTTGAAGAATGTACCCTAACCTTTTGAATTATGGAAGCATTTTTTCCAAAATTCCGGGCCCGATAAGGGTTACTTCTTCAGCACCACCAACACGTCTTCCAACTCGACAATCATCTGCCGGATCAGTTGCTTGTACTGGGTGGTGTCGTCCTTGGCTTCATCGCCAGAGAGGCGCAGGCGCGCCCCGCCGATGGTGAAGCCTTGGTCGTACAGCAGCGCGCGGATCTGGCGGATCATCAGCACGTCCTGGCGCTGATAGTACCGCCGGTTACCGCGGCGCTTTACCGGGTTGAGTTGCGGGAATTCCTGCTCCCAGTAGCGGAGCACGTGCGGTTTTACCGCGCAAAGCTCGCTCACTTCACCAATGGTGAAGTAGCGTTTGCCTGGAATCGGCGGAAGCTCGTCGTTATGACTTGGTTCCAGCATAGGCCTCAACTCGGGCTTTCAACTTCTGCCCTGGACGAAAGGTGACGACCCGACGCGCCGTGATCGGGATTTCTTCCCCGGTCTTGGGGTTGCGGCCCGGCCGCTGGCGCTTGTCGCGCAGGTCGAAATTGCCGAATCCGGACAATTTGACCTGCTCGTTGTCTTCAAGAGCGTGCCTGATTTCCTCAAAGAACAGCTCGACCAATTCCTTGGCCTCGCGCTTGTTCAGGCCCAGCTCCTCGTACAGCCGTTCGGCCATCTCAGCTTTCGTCAGAGCACCCATACGCTATTTCCTTAACGTGGTGTTCAACCTTTGTTCGAGCGAGGTGAGGATGTTCTGGGTTGCAGTATTCACCTCTTCATCATTAAGAGTGCGCGATGGATGCTGCCAGGTCAAGCCGACGGCCAGGCTTTTTCTATCAGGATCAATGCCTTTACCCTGATAAACATCAAACAGCCTGAGGTCTGTGAGCCATTCGCCTGCATTGTCACGAATTACTTCAAGCACCGAGCTCGAAGCAACATCACGTCCTGCGACCAAGGCCAGGTCACGACGCACTTCCGGGAATTTCGACAGCTCGCTGAACTTCGGCAGGCGGCCTTCGGCCACTTCACCCAGGACCAGCTCGAAGACGTACACCGGACGATCCAGGCCCAGGGTCTTGGCCAGCTCCGGGTGGATGGCACCCAGGTAGCCGACTTCGCGACCGTCGCGCTCGATGCGTGCGGTTTGGCCCGGGTGCAGCGCCGGGTGTTTGCCCGCAACGAAAGTGAACTCGGCAAGCGAGCCGGAGAAACCCAGTACCGCTTCAACGTCGGCTTTCACGTCGAAGAAGTCGATGCTGTCACGGCCGTTGGCCCAGCCTTCCGGCAGGCGGCTGCCGCAGACCACACCGGCGAGCATCGGCTGCTGCTTGAGGTCGCCCAGCTGGCCGACGAAGCGCAGGCCGCTTTCGAACATACGCACGCGGTCTTGCTGACGGTTGAGGTTGTGCTGCAGCGACTTGACCAGGCCCGGCCACAGCGAGGCACGCATGGCCGCCATGTCGTTGGAGATCGGGTTGGCCAGCAGCAGCGGCTCGACGCCCGGGCTGAACAGCTCGAACAGTTTCGGGTCGATGAAGCTGTAGGTGATGGCTTCCTGGTAGCCACGGGCCACCAGCAGGCGGCGCAGGGCTGGCAGTTCGCCACGGGCCTCGGCCTTGGCTTGCGGGGCCAGGCGCGCTTGCGGGTAACGCACTGGCAGGCGGTTGTAGCCGTACAGGCGCGCCAGTTCTTCGATCAGGTCGACTTCCAGGCTGATGTCGAAGCGATGGCTTGGTACTTCAACCTGCCACTGGCCTTCGCCGGCGGTGGTTTTCAGGCCCAGGCCGTTGAGCAGTTGCTCGACCTCGGCACTGGCCATTTCCATGCCCAGCATCTGGGTCAGGCGCTCGGCACGCAGGGTGACCGGGGCCACCTTGGGCAGGTGCGCTTCGCTGGTGACGTCGATCACCGGGCCCGCTTCGCCGCCGACGATCTCCAGCAGCAGGCCGGTGGCGCGCTCGATGGCTTCGCGGGCCAGTTGCGAGTCGACGCCGCGCTCGTAGCGGTGCGAGGCATCGGTGTGCAGGCCGTAGGAACGGGCCTTGCCAGCGACGGAAATCGGCTCGAAGAAGGCGCTCTCGAGGAAGATGTCGCGGGTGCCAGCAGCAACGCCACTGTGCTCACCGCCCATCACGCCGGCAATGGCCAGGGCGCGGCTGTGGTCGGCGATGACCAGGGTGTCGGGGCGCAGGGTGACTTCCTGGCCGTCGAGCAGTACCAGCTTCTCGCCCTCTTCTGCCATGCGCACGCGGATGCCGCCGTTGATTTCGGCGAGATCGAAGGCGTGCATCGGCTGGCCGAGCTCGAGCATCACGTAGTTGGTGATGTCGACGGCAGCGTCGATGCTGCGCAGGTCGGAGCGACGCAGGCGCTCGACCATCCACAGCGGGGTCGGCTTGGTCAGGTCGACGTTACGGATAACGCGGCCCAGGTAGCGCGGGCAGGCCGCCGGCGCCAGTACTTCAACCGGGCGCACTTCGTCGTGAGTGGCGGCAACAGCC
The DNA here is from genome assembly GCF_024749345.1 of Pseudomonas sp. B21-009. NCBI lineage: Bacteria > Pseudomonadati > Pseudomonadota > Gammaproteobacteria > Pseudomonadales > Pseudomonadaceae > Pseudomonas > Pseudomonas sp. B21-009. Next base: position 3,777,070 of record NZ_CP087199.1, read on the forward strand.
GGCACTTGCGGACGGGTCACCGGCACGTCGTACAGGGCGCCAACGTCGCGCGCCAGGCCGGCCAGCGACAGGCAGTCGCCACGGTTCGGGGTCAGGCCGATCTCGATGCTGGCGTCGTCCAGGTCCAGGTACACGCGAATGTCGGTGCCAACCGGGGCGTCGGCCGCCAGTTCCAGCAGGCCGTCGTTTTCTTCGCTGATCTGCAGCTCGGCCGCCGAGCAGAGCATGCCGTTGGATTCAACGCCACGCAGCTTGGCTTTCTTGATTTTGAAGTCGCCCGGCAGTTCGGCGCCGATCATCGCGAACGGGATCTTCAGGCCAGGGCGCACGTTGGGCGCGCCGCACACTACCTGGAAGGTCTCGCTGCCATTGCTGACCTGGCACACGCGCAGCTTGTCGGCATCGGGGTGCTGTTCGGTGCTCAGCACCTCACCGACGATGATGCCGCTGAACTGGCCGGCGGCCGGGGTGACGCTGTCGACCTCAAGGCCGGCCATCGACAGACGGGCGACCAGATCGTCACGGGATACCTGCGGGTTGACCCAACCGCGCAGCCACTTTTCACTGAATTTCATCCTGCTCTCCTGAAAGATTCGTTACGGGTGCGCGACCTAGCGAAATTGCGCAAGGAACCGCAAATCGTTGTCGAAGAACAGGCGCAAATCGTTGACGCCGTAACGCAGCATGGCCAGGCGCTCGGCGCCCATGCCGAAGGCAAAGCCCTGGAACTCTTCCGGGTCGATGCCGGACATGCGCAGCACGTTCGGGTGAACCATGCCGCAGCCCATGACTTCCAGCCAGCCGGTCTGCTTGCACACACGGCAACCTTTGCCGCTGCAGATCACGCACTGGATGTCGACTTCAGCCGAAGGCTCGGTGAAGGGGAAGAACGACGGACGGAAACGTACCGCCAGCTCTTTTTCGAAGAACACCCGCAGGAATTCTTCGATGGTGCCTTTGAGGTCGGCGAAATTGATGTCGCGATCGATCAACAGGCCTTCGACCTGGTGGAACATCGGCGAGTGGGTCAAGTCCGAGTCGCAGCGGTAAACGCGGCCCGGGCAGACAATGCGGATTGGCGGCTGAGTGGACTCCATGGTCCGCACCTGCACCGGCGAGGTGTGGGTACGCAGCAGCATGTTGGCATTGAAATAGAAGGTGTCGTGCATTGCCCGGGCCGGATGGTGGCCGGGAATGTTGAGCGCTTCGAAGTTGTGGTAGTCGTCTTCGACCTCAGGGCCTTCGGCAATGCCGTAGCCGATGTGGGTGAAGAACTGCTCGATGCGTTCCAGGGTACGGGTGATCGGATGCAGACCACCGGAGGTCTGGCCACGGCCCGGCAAGGTTACATCAATGCACTCGGCGGCCAGTCGGGCGCTGAGCTCGGCCTCTTCAAACGCCGCTTTGCGCGCGTTGAGGACCTCGGTGACGCGTTCCTTGGCGTCGTTGATCAGCGCACCGACTTTCGGCCGCTCTTCGGCTGGCAGGTTGCCCAGGGTCTTCATCACCTGGGTCAGTTCGCCTTTCTTGCCAAGGAATTGCACCCGGATCTGTTCCAGGGCATTGATGTCTTCAGCGCGTTCCACGGCCTCCAGGGCTTGGGAGACTAGCGCGTCCAGGTTTTCCATGTACAGACTCCAGATACGAAATAGGGGAAGAGCGCAGGCTCTTCCCCTATTAAGACGTTTAACACCAGGCGCCGGAAATGACACCTGGTGATTGTCGGGGGTACTTAAGCCAGCGAGGCTTTAGCTTTCTCGACAATCGCAGCAAACGCCGCTTTTTCGTTCACTGCCAGATCGGCCAGAACCTTGCGGTCGATTTCGATCGACGCTTTTTTCAGGCCAGCGATCAGGCGGCTGTAGGACAGACCGTTGATACGCGCACCAGCGTTGATACGAGCGATCCACAGAGCGCGGAACTGACGTTTTTTCTGACGACGGTCGCGGTAGGCGTATTGGCCTGCCTTGATGACCGCTTGCTTGGCAACACGGAATACGCGCGAGCGAGCGCCGTAGTAGCCTTTAGCCAGTTTCAGAATTTTCTTGTGACGCTTACGAGCGATGACGCCACGCTTTACACGAGCCATGAGTAACTTCCTCTATCTAGAACCAAAAATTAACGAAGGCGCAGCATGCGCTCGACTTTTGCCACGTCCGACGGGTTCAGCAAGCTGCTACCACGAAGTTGACGCTTACGCTTGGTCGACATTTTGGTCAGGATGTGGCTCTTGAAAGCGTGTTTGTGCTTGATGCCGTTAGCCGTTTTCAAGAAACGCTTGGCCGCACCGCTTTTGGTTTTCATTTTTGGCATGTTCGGATACTCCGCATTCAGTTGATAAACATAACCGCAAGGCCTGCCGTGCCCTGGTGGTTATTTCTTTTTCTTGGGTGCGATGACCATGATCAGCTGGCGTCCTTCCATCTTAGGATGCTGTTCGACGGAACCGTATTCCAAAAGGTCAGTTTCGACCCGCTTCAACAGTTCCATACCCAGCTCCTGGTGGGCCATCTCACGACCGCGAAATCTCAAGGAAATCTTGGCCCTGTCCCCATCACTCAGGAAACGTACCAGGTTGCGTAGTTTTACCTGGTAATCCCCCTCCTCCGTCCCTGGACGAAACTTGATTTCTTTAATCTGGACCTGCTTCTGATTCTTCTTGGCCTCGTTAGCTTGCTTCTTCTTTTCGAAGAGGTGCTTGCCGTAGTCCATGACCTTGCAGACAGGCGGTACTGCGTCGGCAGAAATCTCTACCAGGTCCAGCTTCGCTTCTTCAGCGATACGAAGCGCTTCATCAATCGAGACGATGCCAATCTGCTCGCCGTCAGCGCCAATTAACCGAACCTCGCGTGCCGAGATATTCTCGTTGATCGGGGCCTTCGGTGCAGCTCGTTTATCGTTTCTCATTTCACGCTTAATAGTAATTACTCCGATTCTTGGCGACCACGCCGGGAAACCGCTTGAGCGAGGAATTCAGCGAATTGAGCGACGGGCATCGAGCCCAGGTCAGCGCCTTCACGAGTACGCACAGCGACGGTTTGCGTTTCGACTTCGCGATCCCCTATAACCAAAAGGTAAGGGACCTTGAGCAAAGTATGCTCGCGGATTTTAAAGCCGATTTTCTCATTTCTCAAGTCGGACTTGGCACGGAACCCGCTTTCATTGAGAGTTTTTTCAACATTCTGGGCGAATTCGGCCTGCTTGTCGGTGATATTCATGATCACCGCCTGGGTTGGCGCCAGCCAGGCCGGGAATGCACCTTCGTAATGCTCGATGAGAATTCCGACGAAACGCTCGAACGAACCGAGGATTGCACGGTGCAGCATCACCGGATGCTTGCGGCCGTTGTCTTCGGAGACGAATTCTGCGCCCAGACGGATCGGCAGGTTGAAGTCGAGCTGCAGGGTACCACACTGCCAGACGCGGCCAAGGCAATCCTTCAGCGAGAACTCGATCTTCGGCCCGTAGAAGGCCCCTTCGCCCGGCTGCAGGTCGTACGGCAGGCCGGCGCTGTCGAGGGCGGCGGCCAGTGCGGCTTCGGCGCGATCCCACAGCTCATCGGAGCCAACACGCTTTTCAGGGCGGGTCGAGAGCTTCATTTCGATGTCTTTGAAGCCGAAATCGGCGTAGACATCCATGGTCAGCTTGATGAACGCGGCGGATTCGGACTGCATCTGCTCTTCGGTGCAGAAGATGTGCGCGTCGTCCTGGGTAAAGCCACGCACGCGCATGATGCCGTGCAGCGCGCCCGACGGCTCGTTACGGTGGCAGGCACCGAACTCGGCCAGACGCAGCGGCAGCTCGCGGTAGCTCTTCAGGCCCTGGTTGAACACCTGCACGTGGCATGGGCAGTTCATCGGCTTGATGGCGTAGTCGCGGTTTTCCGACTGGGTGGTGAACATGTTGTCGGCGTAGTTGGCCCAGTGGCCAGACTTTTCCCACAGCGAACGGTCAACAACCTGCGGAGTCTTGATTTCCAGGTAGCCGTTGTCGCGCTGAACCTTGCGCATGTACTGCTCGAGTACCTGGTACAGGGTCCAGCCGTTCGGGTGCCAGAACACCATGCCCGGCGCTTCTTCCTGGAGGTGGAACAGGCCCAGGCGCTTGCCGATTTTACGGTGGTCGCGTTTTTCTGCTTCTTCGATGCGCTGAATATAAGCAGCCAGCTGCTTCTTGTCGGCCCAGGCGGTGCCGTAGACGCGCTGCAGTTGCTCGTTTTTAGCGTCGCCGCGCCAGTAGGCGCCGGACAGCTTGGTCAGCTTGAAGGATTTCAGGAAACGGGTGTTCGGCACGTGCGGGCCGCGGCACATGTCGACGTATTCTTCGTGGTAGTACAGGCCCATGGCCTGTTCATCCGGCATGTCCTCGACCAGGCGCAGCTTGTAGTCTTCGCCGCGGGCCTTGAACACTTCGATCACTTCAGCGCGCGGAGTGACTTTTTTGATGACGTCGTATTCGGTGTCGATCAGTTGCTGCATGCGCTGTTCGATCGCCGCCATGTCTTCGGGCGTGAAAGGACGCTCGTAGGCGATGTCGTAATAGAAGCCTTCATCGATGACCGGACCGATGACCATGCGCGCAGTCGGGTACAGCTGCTTGACCGCGTGGCCGACCAGGTGGGCGCACGAGTGACGGATGATCTCCAGCCCCTCTTCGTCCTTGGGCGTGATGATTTGCAGGCTGGCATCGTTCTCGATCAGGTCGCAGGCGTCGACCAGCTTGCCGTCGACCTTGCCGGCGACGGTGGCTTTGGCGAGGCCCGCACCAATGGATGCGGCGACTTCGGCAACCGAAACTGCCTTGTCGAATGAACGTTGACTGCCATCGGGAAGAGTAATAATGGGCATGGCGCCTCCTCTCCTAGTGGTGACCCCTACCAAAGGTCACGTGGGTTGGGATGAGCCAGTACGCGATCCGCCCCTGTCTTTGCACAAGCAAAGCCTGCCTCACAGTGGCAGAAGCCCGAAGGCCTGCCAGGGAACGAACCAGAGTGACTGGAATAGTAAAAAAACAGTTGGGAGCTGCAAGCTGCAAGAAACAGCCGGCGGCGAGCTCAAGCTCAGCATGCTAGCACAAAGCTTTCGGGCGATTGCGGGCAGATTGACCGGCTGGGCAGAAATATTCGCAAATTGAGCTTTGGCGGTGAACTTGCGCGGATTTTTTCCGCTCAGAGTTTGTGAAGCGTCCTACTCTTGTGAGACTCGACCCCAAGGAGTGTTTGGTTATGCGACTTCAGTCTCTTCTGGCCCTGGCGGCTGCCTCTGCCCTGCTGCTGCCGTTGGGAGCCCATGCCGGCAAACTGCCCGGCAACTACCAGTCGACCTGCGTAGCGCAGGCGCAGAAGCAAGGCCTGGCAAAGGATAAAGCCGAACAGCACTGCAAATGCGCCGGAGACGTGCTGCAGAAAAACCTCAGCGACAAAGAGATGAAAGACCTGGATACCCTGGAGGATGGCGTTGATGCAGCGGTAATGGAGCGCGCGCAAAAAAATATTGCAGCGGTCTGCGGCCCGAAAAACCCGAAATAATAGGGCCTTTGGCCAGTTATCCATCGCTAATTTGCTCCAGATCAGCAATCTGCGAAGGTAAAAGGGGCTACAAGCCCATAATTAGACTATGATGGTCGGCGTGCACCCTGTTGGCCTCGGCAACACCGCACTACTGAAAATCATGTTTCCTGGAGATACACCCATGTCTAATCGCCAAACCGGCACCGTAAAATGGTTCAACGATGAGAAAGGCTTCGGCTTCATCACTCCACAAGGTGGCGGCGACGACCTGTTCGTTCACTTCAAGGCTATCGAAACCGACGGTTTCAAAAGCCTGAAGGAAGGCCAGACTGTCTCCTTCGTTGCCGAAAAAGGCCAGAAGGGCATGCAGGCTGCACAAGTTCGTCCAGAGTAAGATCTGACCGAATAAAAAAACCCGTCCTTGTGGCGGGTTTTTTTGTGCCTGGGATTTGGGAGCGGGCTTGCTCCGCGATAGAACCAGTAATGGCCCTATCGCGGGTCAAGCCCGCTCCCACAGAGACCGTTTTAGCCGCAGTTTACGCGGGTGATCACGCCTTGTTCGTCGGCGTTGAGGTTCAGGCGCTCGGAGCGGTATTCCAGGGTCATGACGTCGTGAGGCTTGAGCACACGGGCCAGTTGCGAGCCGCTGGCTTTACGCGCCTGCTCGAGCAACTCGGGGGTGGCCGGCTTGCCGATGGCGAACTCAGCGCCGCTGGCCTGGCAACGGCCATCGGTGTTGGCAGCAGCCTGCGGGGCCTTCGACGAAGAGCCGCCAGTGCTGCTGCAACCTGCCAATACGGCGACAGCCAACAGGCTTACCAATGATGCACGCGTGCGGAACATGAATCCTCCTTAAATACTTGAATGCTGCCTATGTGACAGCACTCCTGGTTTTTCGTTGCAAAACCGGACCATTGTGCCCGAGCCAGAGCGCTCCAGGCCAAGGCTAATCGTGACCGGATTTTGCGCAAGCTCAATACAGGTCGATGTAATCGCTGGCAGGTTTGGGCCAGTTATTTCTCAGGGCGTTGTACACCTGGCGTATCCAGCGCTCGTCATCGGCCACCTGCGGGCCGACACAACCGGAGCCCGCCGCCCAGGTTTCCAGACGAAAGGACAGGCCCTGCAGTTCGCGACCACCGGTGACCTGGGACAACCAGGCGATGCCCTTGTGATTGACCCGCAGCTGGTTGTGAACCGCACCATTGCCGGCCACCAGCAGGGCCCGGACGTTGTCGAGGGTAAAGTCGTTGGGGTTGTTGAGGTCGATCTGCACTGCGCTGTCCCGGCAAGCTAAAACACCGATAGTTTGCCACGCCCCCTGCGCTTATGCCTAAGTCGCAGTGCGATGCAGGCGGCGACCATGATTTACTGCAGCTATCGGCGGAGCGCAGGCCAGCCTCCCCTTCAAACGCCAGGGCCCGGCATTTGAACCGACAGCGCGCGCAGGTTTCACTCGAGAATGTTCATGACAAGCCACATCATCGATGCCGACATCAAGGTCAAATGGCCCGAGGGCCAGAGCGCCTACAGCCCGGCCAGCGCCGAGGAACTGATGCTGATCGCGATCGATCTTCTAGTCAAAGACCTTGGCTCAGGCAACGCCCGCAGCTTCGTCGACCAGGTCTTTGAACGCTACACCCCTCAGGAAGCTACGGCAGTCGTGCCAGACGGGCACTGAGCAGATCAAAAAAGCCCTGGGCATCCCCCTCGGTAATCCAGGTGACGTTGCCCGGCTCTTTCAGGGTGCCATACCAGTCGGTAATGGTCTGGCCGAAGGTCGGGCCGTCGCGGCTGTCGACCTGCATGAACACCTGGCGGCCGCGGAACAGTTCGGGCTTGAGCAGGTAGGCAATCACCGTGGTGTCATGCACCGGGCCGCCGGGCATGCCGTAGTGCTTCATGTCCTGCTTGACGTAGGCATTGAGGATATCCACCACGCGCTTGCTCGCCCCATTGTTGAGGTCGGCAATCTGTTTGAGCCGCGCCTCGCTGGTCAGCACCTTGTGGGTGACATCCAGCGGCAGGTAGGTGAGCTTGACCCCGCTATTGAGTACCACTTCGGCAGCGTGAGGGTCGGCGAACAGGTTGAACTCGGCCACCGGCGTAATATTGCCACCGTTGAAGTGGGCGCCGCCCATAACGATCACTTCCTTGATGCCATTGACGATCTGCGGCGCTTCAATCAGCGCCAGGGCCAGGTTGGTCTGCGGGCCGAGCATGGCGATAGTGATGCTGTGCGGCTTGGCGCTGCTCAAGGTGTCGATCAGGTAACGCACCGCACTGCCGTTGGCCAGCCCCTTCTGCGGCTCGCTGACCGCTACCCCGGGCAAGCCTTCTTCGCCATGGATATCGGCGGCGTAGATCGGTGTACGCACCAGCGGCTTCGGCGCGCCGGCGTATACCGGAATGTCTTCGCGCCCGGCCCATTCGCGGGCCAGGCGGGCATTGCGCGAGGTCTTCTCGAGTCGCACGTTGCCGGCCACGGTGGTGATGGCCCGAATCTTCAGTTCATCTGGCGAAGCCATGGCCAGGAACAGCGCCACCACGTCGTCAGCGCCGGGGTCGGTATCGATAATCAGGTCAATGGGCGCCGCCTGGGCGCCAGCCGAAAGCACGGACATCAGCAACACTCCTTGGAGCAAACGTTTGGCACAGCTCAACATAAGACACGTCCTTATGATCAGATGGAACAGCTAGAAGGTCACCCCGGCAACCAAGGCAATGTTGCTGTAGGGCTGGCACTCGCCGGTGCGCACGATGGCTCGGGCGCTGCGGCTCAACTGCTTGAACGCTTCGTGACTGAGCAGGCGTCGGGCGCCCAGCTCGCCCTGGGCCGTAAACTGCTCGACGGCGGTCAGGCCCGGCGGCTGATGCTGAAGGATTTCCTCCGCCAGCACGTGGCTTTCGACCTGCATTTCCGTCAGCACAATGCGCAGGGTGCTGGCGAAATCCGGAATGCCCGGGGTCAGCGCCAGGTCGATCAGCTCCACCCCCGTCGGCACCGGCAAACCGGCATCGCCGATCAGCAGGATGTCGCCATGGCCGAGGGAGGCGATCAGGCGCGACAGGGCAATGTTCAGCAAGGGCGTCTTCTTCATGGCTGCAGCTCGCTCAAGTGCGGGATTGAAGGCTGCGCACCGGCGCGGGTAACCGACAGGGCCGCTGCACGCTGACCAAAGGCAATCGCCGCGCCCTGCGCTTCGCCACGCGCCAGGGCCGCGGCGAAACCGCCGACAAAGGTGTCGCCGGCCGCTGTGGTGTCCACTGGCTGCACCACTGGCGCCGGGAAATGCCTGAACACCCGACCATCGGCGAACAAGGCGCCCTGGGCACCGAGGGTGACGATGACCTTGCCAACGCCCATGGCCAGCAGGCGCGTGGCGGCCGCCTTGGCGCTGTCCAGGTCATTGACCGGCAGCCCGCTCAGGGCTTCGGCTTCGCTTTCGTTGGGGATCAGGTAATCGATATGGGCAAACCATTCAGCCGGCAGCGGGCCGCTGGTCGGTGCCGGGTTGAGGATCACCGTCTTGCCCAGCGCCCTGCCCCGCTCAAGGGTGTAGGCGACGGTGGCCATCGGCACTTCCAGCTGGCAGATGATCACCTCGGCGTTTTGCAACAAGGCGTCGAAGCGCTGTACTGATTCGGGCAGCAACTGACCATTGCCGCCAGCAACAATGACGATGGCGTTCTGGCTGGCGGCATCGACCACGATCAGCGCCACGCCGCTGGACACCCCGGCAGCGATGCTCACTGCCTGGCAGTCGATCTGCTCATCGGCCAGGGCCTGGCGCAATTGCTGGCCGTAGGCATCGTCACCGACGCAGCCGACCATCGCCACCTGCGCACCCAGGCGCGCCGCCGCTACCGCCTGGTTGGCACCCTTGCCGCCCGGCACGGTGACGAAGCTTTCACCCACCAGGGTTTCGCCGCCGCGCGGCAGACGCTGGGCACGCGTCACCAGGTCCATGTTCAGGCTACCTACCACTACTACATTGGCTTGCATGTGCGGGCTCGTTCTCAGCGGTAATCATTGAAAAGGTCGGGGCGCGGCGCGGTGGATTCGCGCAGGACGATGCTCGGCGCAACAATGCGCTGCTCTGGCGCGCCGCGCAGGGGTTCGGCGATGCGCCGCAGCAGCAGTTCGGCGGCGCTCTCGCCCAGCTCGCGGATCGACTGGCCAACGGTGGTCAGCGCCGGAAATACGTACTGGCTGATCTGGATATCGTCGAAGCCGATCACCGACAGCTCGCTGGGCACGCAGATGTTGCGTTCGGCGGCGGCGCGCAATACGCCGATGCCGATCATGTCGTTGCCGGCAAAAATCGCCGTCGGCCGCTCGCCTTCGAGCAGCTGTGCTGCCGCGCTATAGCCGCCGATGCTGGTGAATTCGCTGCTCAGCAGCCACTCCTGGCGCGGGCTGACGCCGGCTTCGGCCAGCGCCCGATGGAAACCGGCCAGGCGCAGCTGGGCGACGCTGGTGGTCGCCGGGCCGCCGATGCAGGCGATGTCGCGATGGCCGAGCTCGAGCAGATGGCGGGTCGCCAGATAAGCGCCCTGCTCGTGGTCGATACGTACCAGGTCGGCGGCCACGCCTTCCAGGGCGCGGTCGACGATGACCATCGGCGTGCGCACGCTGGCCAGGCTGTCGAGCAGGTCGTTGTCTTCACCGACCGAGGCGACGATCAGGCCGTCGATGCGTTTTTCCAGCAGCACGCGCAGGTAGCTGCGCTGCTTTTGCGGGTTGTCGTCGGAGTTGCAGAGGATCACGCAGTAGCCGTTGCGCTCGCAGCCGTCCTCGATGCCACGGGCCAGTTCGGCGAAGTACGGGTTGACGCTGTTGGGCACCAGCAGGCCGATGGTTGCGGTGCTGCGCGCCTTGAGCGAGCGCGCTACGGCGCTGGGCACGTAGTCGAGCTCGGCGATCGCCGCTTCGACCTTGAGGCGCACCGGTTCACTGACCGGGCGGGTCTTGTTCAGTACATGCGACACGGTGGTGTAGGAAATCCCCGCCAGTGCCGCGACATCTTTGATGGTCGCCATTGTTTCAGTTCCGCCTGCGCGCGCGCCGGCTGCGGTAGGTGTCGAGGACCACGGCGATGACGATCACCGCCCCGGTGATAATGCGTTTGGTTGGCTCCGAAGCGCCGATCTGCGCCAGGCCTGCGGCCAGCACCGAGATGATCAGCACGCCAAAGAAGGTGCTGATCACCGAGCCGCGCCCGCCCATCAGGCTGGTGCCGCCGATGACCACGGCAGCAATCACTTGCAACTCCAGGCCGGAGCCGGCGTTGGGGTCGGCGGCTTCCAGGCGGGAAATCTGGAACAGCGCAGCCAGCCCTGCGAGCAGGCCCATCAGCGAGAACACCAGGATCTTGTACGGGCGCGGGTCGATGCCGGCCAGGCGCACCGCCTCTTCGTTGGTGCCAATGCCGATCAGGTAGCGGCCGAACACCGTGCGCGTCAGCACCAGCTGGGCGAGGATGATCACCAGCAAGGCGATCAGGAACGACGGCGAGATGCCAAAAGCCAGCGGGTTGGACAGCCAGGCAAAGGCATCACCGATGTAAGCGGTGCGCGAATCGGTCAGCTGGTAGGCCATGCCCCGGGCCATTTCCAGCACGCCGAGCGAGACGATAAACGACGGAATGCGCCAGGCCACGGTAATGGAACCGGTGATGCTGCCGGCCAGCGCCGCCACGGCCATGCCGAGCAAGGCTGCCGGCATCACGCTCCAGCCCCAGCCGAGCATCGCCACACTGACCGCGGAACCGGCCAGGGCCAGCACCGAACCCACCGACAGGTCGATGCCGCCGATGATCAGCACAAAGGTCATGCCCACCGCCAGCACCATCAGGTCGGGGATCTGGTTGGCCAGGGTGCTGAAGGTGGCGTAAGACCAAAAGTGGCTGCTCAACAACGAGAACAGCACGATCATCGCCAGCAAGGCGCCGGCCAGGCCCAGGTAGGTGCCGAGGCCGTAGTAGCTGCCGCTGCGCTTGGCGCTGGGGGCAGCGGTGTCCAGTTGGGTGGTTTTCATGGGGTCGTCCTGGGCGCCGCTTCGTGCAGCAACGCATCACGTTTCTGATAGCCGGCAAAGGCTGCGGCCAAAAGTTGGTCCTGGGTCCAGCTGTCGCGCTCGAAGGTGTCGATCAGGCGCCCGGCACTGAGCACACCGATGCGGTCGCAAATCAGCATCAGCTCGCGCAGATCACTGGACACCACCACCAGCGCCTTGCCCTGGCGCGCAAGCTCGGCCAGCAGGCCATAGATGTCGAACTTGGCGCCGACGTCGATGCCGCGGGTCGGCTCATCGAACAGCATTACCGAACAGTCGCGCTCCAGCCAGCGGCCGATCACCACCTTTTGCTGGTTGCCGCCCGACAACTCGCCGACCACCTGCTCGGGGCTGGAACTGCGGATGCGCATGGCGGCGATCTGCCGTTCGGCCAGTTCGCGCTCGGCGCCGCTGTTAACGATGCCGGCGCGGGAAATCGCCGGCAGGTTGCCCAGGGCGATATTGGCGCTGATCGACTGGCTCAGCAGCAGCCCTTCGCCCTTGCGGTCTTCAGTGATCAGGGCAATGCCCTGACGCACCGCCGCCACCGGCGAATCGACGCGCACTTCACGCAAGGGATTGCCCAGCTCGATAGTGCCGCTGTCGGCGCTGTCGGCGCCGAAAATCAGCCGCAGCAGCTCGGTGCGCCCGGCGCCGATCAGGCCGGAGATGCCGAAGATCTCGCCGCTGCGCACCTCGAACGAGACGTCCTTGACCTTGTCGCTACGGCCCAGGCCGTTGACCTTGAGGATCGGCGCGCCGATGTTGCGCACGCCCAAATCGATATGCTCGCCCAGCTCGCGGCCGACCATCAGGTTGACCAGTTGCTCGCTGTTGTAGCGCTGCATCGGCTCGACGCACACCAGCTTGCCATCGCGCAGCACGGCAATGCGCTGGGCGATGCGCTTGAGTTCTTCGAGGCGATGGGAGATGTAGACGATGGCCACGCCGCGCTGCTGCAGGCGCTCGATCTGGGTGAACAGCAGCTCCACCTCGCGGGCGGTGAGCATCGCCGTCGGCTCATCGAAAATCAGCACATGGCAGTCGCCAATCAGGTTGCGGGCAATCTCGACCATCTGCTGATGACCGATGCCCAGCTCGCCCACCGGGGTGTCCGGGTCGATGGCGTCCAGGCCGACCTGGGCCATGGCCGCCACCGCCAGTTGGCGCAGGCGTTTGCGGTTGATCCAGCCGGCGCGCCCGGGCAAGTTGTCGAGAAACAGGTTCTCGGCCACGGTCAGGGTCGGCAGCAGGTTGAGCTCCTGCATGACCATGCGCACGCCCAAGCGCTCGGCCGCGGCGCGGCTACCGGGCTGGTACGGCTGGTCCTGGTAAAGCATATGGCCGGTGGTGGGCCGTTCGAGGCCGCCGATGATTTTCGACAGGGTGCTCTTGCCCGCGCCGTTTTCACCGGTCAGGGCCAGCACTTCGCCCCGCCGCAGGCTCAGCTCGATATCGCCGAGCACCGGCTGCGCGTAGGTCTTGCCGATGGCGCTGACTGAAAGTACGACATCCGCAGTCGCTGACATTGCCTGTTCTCCTGGCGCCCACCCCGTGGCAGGTGCGCACGCTGCGACTAGGGTTGGGTAACCAGCTCGACCGGGGTCTGGATGACGTTGTCGGCGTCGACATCGGTTTTCTCACCCTTGAGCATCTTCAGCGCCGCCTCGATGCCGAACACCGCCTGCTTGGCGGCGTACTGGTCGGCGGTGGCAAGCACGCGACCGTCCTTGAGCATCGGCTTGATGGCGTTGATGTTGTCGTAGCCAACCACCTGCACCTGGCCGGCCTTGCCTGCAGCGCGCACCGCCGATACAGCGCCCAGGGCCATGCTGTCGTTGCCGGCCAGCAGAGCCTTGAGGTCGGGGTTGGCGTTGAGCAGGGAGGCGGCGACGGCATTGCCCTTGGCAATTTCCCAGTCGCCCGATTGCACCGAGACCACCTTGATCTGCGCCGCTTCCATTGCATCCTTGAAGCCAGCGGTGCGCTGCTGGGCGTTGGTGGTGGTCGAGACGCCTTCGATAATGGCCACCTGATCGCCTGCCTTGAGCTTCTGCTTGGCCAGGTATTCACCGACCAGCCGCGCGCCCTTGCGGTTGTCGGGACCTACGAACGGCACGCTGAGGTGTTTGTTCTTGAGCACCTCGGGGTCGAGGCGGTTGTCGATGTTGATCACGGTGATGCCGGCATCCATGGCCTTTTTCACCACCGGCACCAGGGCCTTGGAGTCGGCCGGAGCGATGACCAGGGCGTTGACCCCGGAGACGATCATCTGCTCGACGATACGGATCTGGTTACTGGAGTCGGTCTCGTCCTTGATGCCGTTGGACACCAGCTCGAATTCATTGGCGTGGTCTTTCTGGTAGGCCTTGGCACCGTCTTCCATGGTCAGGAAGAACTCGTTGGCCAGCGATTTCATCACCAGCGCGACTTTCGGCTTGGCGTCGTCGGCCAGGGCTTGGGAAACGGGGGCGGCGAGGGACAGTGAGGAAAGTACGGCGAGCGCCAGCAGGCGTCCAGCAAAGGGCAGCTTCATGGGTTTACTCCGGATCTTATGATTTTTATCGGGCCGCAAACGTTTGCGTTAACTCACTATGAAAACGTAACCAAATTTTGTCAAATCCGCTGCCGCAGGCCATTTGGAAAGTGAATGTAGGAATTATCCTCAAAACAACCGGAAAACCGAACACCTCTTGCACACAATATTCGGAATTCCGAATAAATAAAACGCTTCGACCATCTTTCGCGAACCGCTGTAACCCAAGGAAAATCAATAGATTGAAGATGAAAACCGACGAACGGCTGTTCTGGTACGGAATCTGCCTCTGTTAGCGCGTTACACAGCGAACTCCAGACACAAGAGAGATCAACGATGAAAGCTGCGCTTAATTCCTTCGTTCCGGGCGCTTTGGCCCTGCTGCTGTTACTGCCCGCAGGCGTCAACGCCAAGGAAGTCGAAAACCAACAGAAACTGGCCAACGTGGTGATCCTCGCCACCGGTGGCACCATCGCCGGCGCCGGCGCCAGCACCGCCAACAGCGCCACCTACCAGGCCGCCAAGGTCGGTGTCGACAAGCTGATCGCCGGCGTTCCGGAACTGGCCACCCTGGCCAATGTGCGCGGCGAACAAGTGCTGCAGATCGCTTCCGAAAGCATCAGCAACGAAAACCTGCTGCAACTGGGCAAGCGCGTTGCCGAGCTTGCCGACAGCAAGGATGTCGACGGCATCGTCATCACCCACGGTACCGACACCCTGGAAGAGACCGCCTACTTCCTCAACCTGGTAGAAAAAACCGACAAGCCAATCGTCGTAGTCGGCTCCATGCGCCCAGGCACCGCCATGTCGGCTGACGGCATGCTCAACCTGTACAACGCCGTGGCTGTTGCCAGCAACAAAGACTCGCGCGGCAAGGGCGTGCTGGTCACCATGAACGACGAGATCCAGTCGGGTCGCGACGTCAGCAAATCGGTGAACATCAAGACCGAAGCCTTCAAGAGCCAATGGGGCCCGCTGGGCATGGTCGTCGAAGGCAAGTCCTACTGGTTCCGCCTGCCGGCCAAGCGTCACACCGTAGACTCGGAATTCGACATCAAGAAAATCAGCAGCCTGCCTGCGGTCGACATCGCCTACGGTTACGGCAACGTCACCGACACCGCCTACAAGGCCCTGGCACAAAATGGCGCCAAGGCGATCATCCACGCCGGTACCGGCAATGGCTCGGTGTCTTCTAAAGTAGCCCCGACCCTGATCGACCTGCGCAAGCAAGGCGTGCAGATCATTCGCTCGTCCCACGTCAATGCCGGCGGCTTCGTGCTGCGCAACGCCGAGCAGCCTGACGACAAGAACGACTTCGTCGTCGCCCACGACCTGAACCCGCAAAAAGCCCGGATCCTGGCCATGGTTGCAATGACCAAGACCCAGGACAGCAAAGAGCTGCAGCGGATCTTCTGGGAATACTGATCGAGTAACCCCCAAGCACTTGCCCGCCCTGTAGGACGGGCAAGCCTGCTTCCCCTACCCTGGCAAAAAATACTTTAAACAGACCGCAGCAAACCGCGCGGTTTGCGGTCACATGCGCTCTTTCACCGACGAGCTGTTGCGAAATTGCTTACAGTAAAATACTGTATGCGCATACAGCTAAAAAAGGAACGCTTTGTGGCCACCACTTCCGCCCCTGCCAGCAGCTACGAGCAACTGGGCACCCGCATCCAGAAAATCATCAATTCCCCCACCGCACAAAAAGCCCGGGCCGCGCTGATCTTCCGCCTGGAGCACGAAACGCCTGAAGACTGGGCCACCCTGCTCGACGAAATAGCCGAGAACGACAACGTCACCCTCGCCTACCGCGATGACGGTGGCGTGCAGATTTTCTGGGTTGTGCCGAAGGAAGATTGAAAGCGCATGAGATTTCCGGTTTTTGCAGTAGCTTGTTTGTTGTTCAGTGTCACCACCGCCCACGCCGATGCACCGCGCACCTTCAGCGAAGCCAAGAAGGTCGCCTGGCGTTTGTATGCGCCGCAGTCCACCGAGTTTTATTGCGGCTGCAAATACAATGGCAACAAGGTCGATTTGCAGGCCTGCGGGTATGTGCCGCGCAAGAATGCCAACCGCGCCTCGCGCATCGAGTGGGAGCATATCGTCCCGGCCTGGCAGATCGGCCACCAGCGCCAGTGCTGGCAAAGCGGCGGGCGCAAGAACTGCTCGCGCAATGACAAGGTCTACCAGCGCGCCGAGGCCGACCTGCACAACCTGGTGCCGAGCATTGGCGAGGTCAATGGCGATCGCAGCAACTTCAGTTTTGGCTGGCTGCCCGAGCAGCGTGGGCAATACGGCTCGTGCCTGACCCAGGTGGACTTCAAAGCCAAGAAGGTCATGCCGCGGCCGTCCATTCGCGGCATGATTGCGCGCACCTACTTTTATATGAGCAAGCAGTACAGCCTCAAGCTGTCCAAGCAGGACCGCCAGCTGTACGAAGCCTGGAACAAGACCTACCCGCCGCAGCCCTGGGAGCGCCAGCGCAACCAGCGGGTGGCTTGCGTGATGGGCCATGGCAACGAGTTCGTCGGCCCGGTCAACCTCAGCGCCTGCGGTTGAGGCTCAGGCCAGCGCCTGCAGGTAGGCGCTGGCCTGCTGGTAACGGGCCAGGCGGGCGATGTCATCGGGGCCGGGCATGGGGATGCGCGACAGGTCGCTGTTGTCGGCCAGATCAGCCAGCTTGACCACCCGCGCCAGCGGATCATCGCCGACCCGCACCACGAAGGCTTCGTAGCTTTCGTCATCGCGCCGGCTCAGCGCCTGCACGGCGGCCAGGATCTTCAGGGCGAAGCCTTCGCGGGCAAGGTCAGAGAGGGTCATCGGTGAATCCTCGAGCACGTCGTGCAGCACCGCGACAATGCGCTGCTCGGCCGTCGACACCCTCAGCATCACCCGCAACGGGTGGAGGATATAGGCCGTTCCGCCTTTGTCGCGCTGCCCTTCATGTGCCCTCGCCGCAACCGCAATGGCCCGCTCCAGCGTAGACATATGGCCCTCCTGCTCAGCGCGGCTGGCGTCGTAGACGCGCCATGCTGTAGACATCGATCAACTCACCGTCACGCATAGCATAGTCAATCAGTTGAGAATGAATACCTCGCCCTCATAACTCTCAACCTTAATAAACTAGCGCGGGGCGTCGTGCTGGATGACGATCGAGTCGGTGCCCAGGCGCGCCATGACATCGGCTTGCTGCGCCTCGGCTTGCGCCTTGTCGGGATAAGGGCCGAGCAGCACCACCGGCTTGCCGTTGCGATAGACCACTGAGGACGGGATCTGCTTTTCGATCAGGCGTGCGGTCATGTCGCTGAGGGCGCCCATGTTCGCACCCCGGACGATCTCGACATCCCAGCCTTGGGGCGCAGGTTTGTCTGCCGCAGCGTCGGCGGCGCGCTGCAGGTCGGCGCCACCGCATTTTTCGCGAATGGCCAGGTTGCTGCCCTGGTCGGCAATAATGAGCTGATAGTCGCCCGCGGCCTGCTTGATCGCCACGTAGCTGCGATACGGCACGAACACGCCGGCGTCGTCCTTGCCGCGCACCTGGCCGCAGATAATGCCTTGCTGGTCGAATCGCACGTTGGCGAACTTGGCTGTCTTGGGGTTCTGCAGGTGTTCGGCCACCTGCTTGTGCACGCCTTCGACTTCGTTTTCGCAACCGGCCAGAGCCAGCACCGCCATTACCACCGCCACTTTGCGCACGCGTCTATCTCCTGAATGCAAGCGGCGGATTTTAGCATTCTTGGCTGGCCTTTAGGGCCCTATCGCGGGGCAAGCCCGCTCCTACAGCTGAAATGCAAAAAGGGCGACCCTTGCGGATCGCCCTTTTTGTTACCACACAGCAGTGTGGATTTGTTTGGTAGGCACAATTGGATTCGAACCAACGACCCCCACCATGTCAAGGTGGTGCTCTAACCAACTGAGCTATGTGCCTGCTGTGGGGCGCATAATACGCAGGTCTTTAACCTTCGTAAAGCGAAATTTCATAAAAAAATCAGCAGCTTTGCTTTGCCGGCAAAAAATGCCCGCAAACAAAAAAGGCGACCCTCGCGGATCGCCTTTTTGTGTACCGCCAGCAGGGGCGGATTTGATTTGGTAGGCACAATTGGATTCGAACCAACGACCCCCACCATGTCAAGGTGGTGCTCTAACCAACTGAGCTATGTGCCTGCTGTGGGGCGCATTCTACCCAATCGCCGAAAGGTGTCAACTCTTTTTTTAACGCTAAGCCACTGAATATCAAAAGTATTTGCCAAAAGCCGGGGTAAAGGATTTTCAACACACGACTAGCGGGTGTTTATTATTATTGATAGCATCGGTACAGTCGTAAAAAATATAAAACAGAGGTTTCGCAGCATGGCCAATACCCCCTACCCTCAGTCCTACTACGCCGCATCGGCCAATCCGGTTCCGCCGCGCCCGGCGCTGCAGGAAGAGGTACAGACCGATGTCTGCGTGATCGGCGCCGGCTATACCGGCCTGTCCAGCGCCCTGTTCCTGCTGGAGAGCGGCTTCAAGGTCACCGTGCTGGAAGCTGCCAAGGTCGGCTTTGGCGCCTCGGGCCGCAATGGCGGCCAGATCGTCAACAGCTATAGCCGCGACATCGACGTCATTGAACGCACCGTCGGCCCCAAGCAGGCACAACTGCTGGGCCACATGGCCTTTGAAGGCGGGCGCATCATCCGTGAGCGCGTGGCCAAATACAACATCCAGTGCGACCTTAAAGACGGTGGCGTGTTCGCCGCCCTGACGCCCAAGCAGATGGGCCACCTGGAATCGCAAAAGCGCCTGTGGGAACGCTTCGGCCACACTCAGCTGGAGCTGATGGACCAGAAGCGCATCCGTGAAGTGGTCGATTGCGACCAGTACATCGGCGGCATGCTCGACATGAGCGGCGGCCACATCCACCCGCTGAACCTGGCCCTGGGCGAAGCTGCCGCGGTCGAGTCGCTGGGCGGCAAGATCTACGAGCAATCGCCGGCCATCCGCATCGAGCGCGGTGCCAACCCGGTGGTGCACACCCCACAAGGTAAAGTACGCGCCAAGTTCATCATCGTTGCCGGTAACGCCTACCTCGGCGGCCTGGTGCCGGAACTTGCCGCCAAGTCGATGCCATGCGGCACCCAGGTGATCACCACCGAGCCGCTGGGCGAAGAGCTGGCGCGCAGCCTGCTGCCGCAAGACTACTGCGTCGAAGACTGCAACTACCTGCTCGACTACTACCGCCTGACCGGCGACAAGCGCCTGATCTTCGGCGGTGGCGTGGTGTACGGTGCGCGCGACCCGGCCAACATCGAAGCGATCATCCGCCCGAAAATGCTCAAGGCCTTCCCGCAGCTCAAGGACGTGAAGATCGACTACGCCTGGACCGGCAACTTCCTGCTGACCCTGTCGCGCCTGCCGCAAGTGGGCCGCCTGGGCGACAACATCTATTACTCCCAGGGTTGCAGTGGCCACGGCGTCACCTACACCCACCTGGCGGGCAAGGTGCTGGCCGAGGCTCTGCGTGGCCAAGCCGAGCGTTTCGATGCCTTCGCCGAGCTGCCGCACTACCCGTTCCCGGGTGGCCAACTGCTGCGCGTACCGTTCAGCGCCCTGGGCGCCTGGTACTACAGCCTGCGCGATCGTCTGGGCTTCTAAGCCCCCTGCCCGGCTCGCGCCGTCACTGCCCCAGGGCGCTGACGGCCTGCCGGGCGGCTTGTTCCTGGCCCGCCTGGGCCAGGTCATTGGCCGCTTTCAGCCAGCGCTGACGGTCAACCTGGGCTGGCAACTGGCCCGGCTGCTGCACCAGCACCGCCCAACTCCCCTGCTTTTGCCAGGCTGATTCGAAGTCATCGAACTCCATCAGCAGGCGCCGGTTCATCCCTGCCCGCAACAATACCCGCTGCTTGTAACGGTCATAGCCGACCAGCAAGGCATAGCGCGGCTCGCTCCAGAACGCTGAACCTTGCTGAAAACGCAGCAACACCGGGTTGCCCGCCGCTACCTGCGCCAGCAAGGCGTCCAGGCGTGGTTCGAGCGGATACACGACCATGCCGTACTCGCGGCCCACCCGCGGGATCGCCTGCTCAAGCTGGTCGATGTGCTGCGGCAGGCCCAGCGATTTGTCGAGCAGCCCCGGAGTGATGCGCACCCCCTGTTGCGAGAGCAAGGCCGCCAGGGCCATCGAGGCGCTCTGGTTGGCTTCGCCACGGTAGAAAGGCACCGAGCCGATCTCGACCCGTTGCGGCAGGTTTTTCAGCTGGGATGGCGGCTGGCTGGCACAGCCGGCCAGGGCCAGGCCGAGCGCACAGGCCAGCAGCAGGCGGCGCGGGGTGAAGGCGGTTAGGGAAGTCGGTGCAGGCATGAACACTCGCTCGATGACGGCCGGCAGCCACTGCCCGGCCCTGAGCGCTGATCATAGGCTGGTGCGCGCCGTGGGTATAGCCCGTTGCAGGCTTAGAACAAAGCGGCCCAAGCCTCTAGACCATCGGTCAATAGCCTGCAACCTGCAACGGGCTAGACTGAAGACGTGTCCGCGTGGCGAGCCTCGTTGCCTTGGCGCGGATTTGAGGAGGCACACATGAGCCTGACAATGGCAATTTTGCTGCTGCTCGGCGCCTGGTTGAGCGTCGCTGCTGCCATGCTCTGGGGGGTGCTGCGCATCGCCCGGCGTCATCACCCGCACCATCGCATCCAGCCTGAAGGCAAAGACGCTGTACCGCTACGGCGCAGCCGCCGGCATGCCGGGGCGCATTAGAAATCTTTGAAAAGCATCGCGGGGCAAGCCCGCTCCCACAGTGACTGCAGGAGCGGGCTTGCCCCGCAATGGCTTTATCAGCCCTCAACCGCCTCGCGCTTCAAGCGTGCCCGGCGCGACATGATGTTGAGGATCTCGATCGCCGTCGAGAAGGCCATCGCCGCATACACATAACCCTTGGGTACATGAGCACCGAAACCTTCGGCGATCAGGGTCATGCCGATCATGATCAAGAAGCCCAGGGCCAGCATCACCACGGTCGGGTTGTCGTTGATGAAGCGGGCCAGCGGGTCGGCGGCCACCAGCATCACGATCACGGCACTGATCACGGCAATGATCATGATCGGCAGGTGCTCGGTCATGCCCACGGCGGTGATGATGCTGTCGATCGAGAAGACGATGTCGAGCACCAGGATCTGACCAATCGCCGCAGCAAAGCCCAGGGTGATGGTCGAGGACGCCTTGGCTTCAGCCTGGGCGCGCGGGTCGACACTCTCGTGGATTTCCTTGGTCGCTTTCCACAGCAGGAACAGGCCACCGGCGATGAGGATCATGTCCTTCCAGGAGAAGGTATGACCGAATACATCGACCACCGGCTCGGTCAGCTGGACGATCCAGGCCACGGTGCTGAGCAGGCCCAGGCGCATGATCAGGGCCATGCTGATACCAATGCGCCGCGCCTTGGAGCGGTACTCTTCAGGCAACTTGTTGGTCAGGATCGAGATGAAGATCAGGTTGTCGATACCGAGGACGATCTCCATGGCCACCAGGGTGGCCAGGGCGACCCAGGCGGTCGGGCTTGCAGCGAGTTCCAACAAGTATTCCATGAATCAAATCCTGCATCGGGGTAAGGGGTGGGTCAGATGTCCTGGGCGCTGGCGTCGCGCTCGGGTTTGCCTGCCTTGTCGCTGCCTTCGGAGCCGGTGGCTTCGCTCAGGGCTTGCTGGGCGGCTTCGTTGGTTTTGTCGATGGCCTCCTTGGCCGACTCCGCCGCCTGGTTGAGCATTTGCTGGGCGGACTTTTCCGCCTGCTCGCAACCGCTCATGGCCAGCAGGGCCAACAGCAACACCAGAGGTGTACCGATGGATTTGAAGTGAAGCATCTGTGGGTCTCCATGCAATTAAATCGGTGCGCATTCAGGGGCACCGTGATGGCAAGGGATTCTAAAGAGCCAGATACATCAGGAAAATTCGTATTTTCAGCGGTTATACTTCGGTTTTTACGAATCGGGAAATCGCCATGCTCAATTACCGCCAGTTGCATTACTTCTGGGTAGTGGCCAAGACCGGCAGCATCGTGCGTGCCTGCGAGCAACTGAACCTGACCCCGCAGACCATCAGCGGGCAGATCACCCTGCTTGAGCAAACCTACGGCATCGAGCTGTTTCGCCGGGTCGGGCGCCAGCTGGAGCTGACCGAGAGCGGCCGGCAGACCCTGACCTACGCCGAGCAGATGTTCCAGATTGGCGGCGAACTCGAGGCGATGCTACGTGCCCGGCCGGATGAGCAGCAGATACTGTTCCGGGTCGGGGTGGCCGATGTGGTGCCCAAGTCCATCGTCTACCGCCTGCTGGCGCCGACCATGGACATGGAAGACGCCCTGCGCCTGAGTTGCCGCGAAGACAAGCTCGAACGGCTGCTGGCAGACCTGGCGATCCAGCGCCTGGACCTGGTGATTTCCGACAGCCCCATGCCCAGCCACCTGGACATCAAGGGCTACAGCCAGAAGCTGGGTGAATGCGGCATCAGCTTTTTTGCCACACAGGCGTTGGCTGAACAGTACGGGCGCAACTTTCCCGCCTGCCTGCAACACGCGCCGCTGTTGATTCCCGGCCAGGAAACCGTGGTGCGCAGCCGCCTGCTGCGCTGGTTCGCCGAACAGCAATTGCAGCCGCGGATTGTCGGTGAGTTCGACGACAGCGCCTTGATGCAGGCCTTCGGCCAATCGGGCAGCGGCATTTTCATTGCCCCCAGCGTGATCGCCGACGAGGTCTGCAAGCAGTACGGCGTCGAGCTGATCGGCCAGACCGACGCGGTCAACGAGTCGTTCTATGCCATTTCAGTGGAGCGCAAGGTCAAGCACCCGGGTATCGTCGCCATCACCGAAGGCGCACGCCGCGAGCTGTTCAACTGGTAGCTGGCGTGGTTCATCGCCGTTTGCAAAGGGCGCGCAGACTACACTTGCGTCCTACCGTCTGACGCAGCGCAAACACCAAATGTGCCCTGCTGTGCTAAAGTCGCGCCCTTTTTCTCGGCCCTGCCCCGCCAGGTGCCCCATGCTCCAGCGCCGTGGTTCGCCCACCGCGCCCTGAACAAGACAGAGAAATACCTGCCATGACCCCTGTTCTAAACCTGTTGAACCGCACCAGCCTGGTGGTCCAGATCATGATCGGCCTCGCCGCCGGCATTGCCCTGGCCGTGTTCGCCCCCACGACCGCCGCAAGCCTCGGCTTCGTCGGCAAGGTCTTCGTCTCCGCGCTCAAGGCGGTGGCGCCGATCCTGGTGTTCATCCTGGTCATGGCTTCGATCGCCAACCACCGTCACGGCACCGAAACCCATATCCGCCCGATCCTGGTGCTGTACCTGTTCGGCACCTTCGCCGCCGCCGTCGTCGCGGTGATTGCCAGCATGGCCTTCCCGTCCAACCTGGCGCTTAGCACCTCGGACGTTGCCTTGAGTGCTCCCGGTGGCATCACTGAAGTACTGCAAAGCCTGCTGCTGAGCGTGGTCGACAACCCGGTGAGCGCGCTGATGAACGCCAACTTCATCGGCATCCTGGCCTGGGCCATTGGCCTGGGTGTGGCCATTCGTCACGCCGGGGAGACCACGCGCACGGTGGTTGCCGACCTGTCCAACGGCGTGACTTTGATCGTACGCGTGGTGATTCGCTTCGCGCCGCTGGGGATTTTCGGCCTGGTCGCCTCGACCTTGGCGCAGTCCGGCCTGGACGCCCTGCTCGGTTACCTGCACCTGCTGGCCGTGCTGATCGGCTGCATGCTGTTCGTGGCGCTGGTGGTCAACCCGATCATCGTGTTCTGGAAGATTCGCCGCAACCCCTTCCCGCTGGTGCTGCTGTGCCTGCGTGAAAGTGGCATCACCGCCTTCTTCACCCGCAGCTCGGCGGCCAACATCCCGGTCAACATGGCCTTGAGCGAGAAGCTCGGCCTGCACGAAGACACCTACTCGGTGTCGATCCCGCTGGGCGCGACCATCAACATGGCCGGCGCAGCGACCACCATCACCGTGCTGACCCTGGCTGCCGTGCACACCTTGGGCATCGCCGTCGACATCCCGACCGCGATCCTGCTCAGCGTTGTCGCCGCTGTCTGCGCCTGCGGCGCCTCGGGCGTGGCCGGCGGCTCGCTGCTGCTGATCCCGCTGGCCTGCAGCCTGTTCGGCATCCCCAGCGAAATCGCCATGCAGGTGGTGGCCGTCGGTTTCATCATCGGTGTGCTGCAGGACTCGGCGGAAACCGCGCTGAACTCCTCCACCGACGTACTGTTCACCGCCGCGGCCTGCCTGGCCAAAGAGCGCCAGGCCGCCTGAGCTTGACCTGCAGCCGGTGCGTCCTGCACCGGCTGCTTGTGTTTTACCCTGTTGCGCACCTAGGCTAGAGACCTTTCTTCGCATAGAGACAGGGCCATGTCCGCCGAACACGAAACCGCTTCCGACGCCCGCTTCACCAGCACCGAGATCCGAGTGCTCGGCTCGCTGATCGAAAAACAGGCCACCAGCCCGGAAACCTACCCGCTGACCCTCAACGCCCTGGTGCTGGCCTGCAACCAGAAGACCAGCCGTGAACCGGTCACCAACCTCAGCCAGGGCCAGGTTGGCCAGGCCCTGCGCGCGCTCGAAGGCCAGGGCCTGACCCGCCTGCAGATGGGCAGCCGCGCCGACCGCTGGGAGCAGCGCGTGGACAAGGCCCTGGAGCTGGTGCCGGCGCAGGTAACCCTGCTGGGGCTGATGTTCCTGCGCGGGCCGCAAACGGTTAACGAACTGCTGACCCGCAGCAGCCGCATGCATGAGTTCGAAGATGCCGAACAGGTGGTGCACCAGCTTGAGCGCCTGATCGCCCGCGGTTTTGCCCTGCACCTGCCGCGCCAGGCCGGGCAGCGTGAAGATCGCTACACCCATGCGCTGGGCGATCCGGCCGAGATCGAGGCGATTCTGGCGGCGCGCCAGCAAGGGCCGGAGCGTTCGGCCGGTGGCGCGGTGTCGCTGGAGCGGATCGAAGCGCTGGAAGCACGGATTGCGGCGCTGGAAGAGCGCCTGGCGCAGTTCGAGTAACAGCATCGCGGGGTTGTGTACCATCAGACCCACTGTGGGAGCGGCGGTGCGGCGACCCGACTTGCCCCGCGATAGGTTTTACCCTTCAGCCGCGGGCAAACGCCACTGCCCGCGCCACCTGCTCCGCCGTTGGCCGTACCCCGGTGTACAGCACGAACTGCTCCAGCGCCTGCAAGGCAATCACCTCCAGCCCGGTAATCACCGGTATGCCCAGACGCTGGGCTTCGACGATCAACGGCGTCAGCGCCGGCATCGCCACCACATCGAATACCCGCTGCGCCGCCGCTATCGCCTCGGGGGCGAAGGCCAACTGTTCGGCTTCAACCCCACCGGCCATGCCGATCGGCGTGACATTGACCAACATCGGCGGGCACAGGTCGCCCAGCTCTGCCTGCCAACGATAGCCGCAACTGTCGGCTAGCTGCCGCCCAGCTTGTTCATTGCGGGCAACGATGATGCCCTGGCTAAAGCCGGCATCGCGCAGGGCACTGGCCACCGCCTTGGCCATGCCGCCGCTGCCGCGCAGGGCAAACGCCGTCGACGGGTCCACCTGGTGACGCAGGAGCAAATGGCGCACGGCCAGGTAGTCAGTGTTATAGCCTTCCAGGTGGCCATTGGTATTGACGATGGTGTTGATCGACTCGATGACCGCCGCCGACGGGTCAATGCCGTCGACCAGGGCCAGGCAGGCTTCCTTGTAAGGCATCGACACGCCACAGCCGCGGATGCCCAAGGCACGGATACCGGCGACGGCTGCCGGCAGGTCATCGGTAGTCATGGCCTTGTAGTAGAAATCCAGATCCAGCTGCTGATACAGATGGTTGTGAAAGCGCACGCCAAAGGTGCCCGGACGCCCGGCCAACGAGATGCACAGCTGGGTGTCTTTGCCTGGAAATGTTGCCATTGAAATCTCCTCAGGAAACGGACTGGCACTGCGCCCTCGCCCGCCGCAGACCGCTGATCGGCCCTTACATAACCTTTACTCTGAACCTGTGTGATTTTTTCGGTTCCCGCAGTCTTATAAATATCCCCGACGTCGGCGTTGTGCTGTGAGGAGTGGCTATCAACCGGCGCGGCTGATGATCACTATCAAGCGCGTTGATTTCAACCACCCGGCACTCGACGCTAAGGTAGGCCCATGACTCACGGGAGGAACCCCAATGGCCCCTATCAACATCATGTCCGTCATCGGCAGCGCCGTCCCCACCTCGCTCAGGGAGTTGGGCTTGCTGGCCTGCTGGTACCTGGTGCGCAATGGCGAAGCGATCTCCGGGCCATTGACCTCCTTGCCGGCCGCCCAGGCCCTCGCCGAGCGTCTCGAGGGCCCCGGCCTGCAAGCCTGAGGCCTGCCCACCGTTTTATCGTGCGTTGCTCCGCACAGCCCCTTGCCCCGCCCTTTGGCGGGGCTTTTTATGGGCCGCTGAAAGGCACTTGGATTAAGTTTTTTTCATCTGCACGATAGCGCTGTCCGGGCAATCGACAGCAACTAGGCCATACTCCTAAAATGCAGCGGTTTTTGGGGGAAAACCCTTGCACAGCCAACGACATAACAACTTCTAGTGAGCCTCAACGTGAAAACTTCCCTTTCGATTCTAAGCCTGCTGCTGTTGCTCACAGGTACTGCGACTGTCACGTCGACCGCTGCTGCTCAACCCCCGGCCCAGCAACAACGCGATCCAGCGAAATTGCACCTGGCCTCCGGCAGCGCCCTGCTGATCGATCTGCAAACCAACAAGGTGCTCTACGCCAACAACCCTGACCGGGTGGTGCCGATCGCTTCGGTGACCAAGCTGATGACCGGCATGGTGGTGCTCGACGCCAAGCAGAACATGGACGAGATGCTCACGGTCACCATCGCCCAGAACAAGGAAATGAAAGGGGTGTATTCGCGGGTCAAGCTGGGCAGCCAGCTCAACCGCAAGGACATGCTGCTGATCACCCTGATGTCGTCGGAAAACCGCGCGGCCTCAACCCTGGCGCACAACTACCCGGGTGGTTACAACGCCTTCATCAAGGCGATGAACGCCAAGGCCCGTGCATTAGGCATGAGCCACACCCGTTATGTTGAGCCGACGGGGCTTTCGACCAGCAACGTTTCCACTGCCCGCGACCTCAGCAAGCTGCTGATGGCGGCGCGCAACTACCCACTGCTGAGCAGCTTGAGCACCACCCGCGAGCAGACCGTGGCGTTCAAAAAACCCAACTACACCCTGGGCTTTCGCAACACCGACCACCTGGTCAACAAGAGCAACTGGGACATCAAGCTGACCAAGACCGGCTTCACCAACGATGCCGGCCATTGTCTGGTGCTGTTGACCAAGATGGACAACCGCCCGGTGGCCATGGTGATCCTCGATGCCTTTGGCAAGTACACCCACTTTGCCGACGCCAGCCGCATGCGCCAGTGGCTTGAGACCGGCAGCACCAAGCCGGCCCCGGCAGTAGCCATGCGCTACAAGTCAGAGCGCACGCAGAACCGTCAACTGGCTGACTGAAAACAAAAGGGCCTGTGCATGCACAGGCCCTTTTTCGTTTCAGGCGTTGGTGCTGAGCAACGAGCCTGAGCTGCTGCCACCGGCTTCGGTCAGCGCCTTGAGCAGCGTTGCCGTGGCGCTGGCGATCGACGCCGTGGTCGCGCCCACCGCCGATTGCGCGGCAGCAACAGCGGAAGCCTTGAGGATCGGCTCCATGTCGCTGGCCAGGACTTCCTGCAAGCGTTTCTGCTGCTCGGCCAATTGCTTTTGCATTTTCTTGATCATCTCGCGCAATTGCTTGATGTGCGCCGGTTCTTCGCCGGCACTGGCCTCTTCCTTTTCCTTGGCCTCTTCGGCCTTGCCGCTATCACGCACCTTGGACAGGTCGACGCTGACCGCGCCCGCCGCTTCCATCCCGGCCTGCCTTTCCTGGCCGGTGACGGTGATGCCGGTGTTGATGCCGCTGTTCAATGGGGTCCCGTTGATTGATACGGCGCTAAAACCTGCCATGTTTCTATCGTCCTGATGGTATTGGGGTTAACCCGGCTATCGGCCGCAGACGCTGAAACTTGAACCCGGCGCTCGCCCGGATAAATTTGCCCGCACGCCACTCGTCCCTCCTGATACCCAAGCTTTGCCCACGGCACGCCTGTGCACCGGGCAAACCGCTCCGATCAGCCTAACGTCGAGATGGCAATGACCACATCCCGTTCCCGCAAAGCCCTCTACATCGGCCTGCCCCTGGCCCTGGCAGTGGCCGCTGCCAGCGCCGGCTACCTGTACTTCAAATCCCAGCACGGCTACCCGCGCCCGATCGTCGAACAGGCCAATGCCCTGCACGAGCACATGCTGTCGTTCGACAGCCATGTCACTGTGCCGCTGAACTTCGGTAGCGCCGGCAACGAGATCGACAAGGACGGCCACGGCCAGTTCGACCTGGTCAAGGCCGGGCAAGGGCGTTTGTCGGGTGCGGCGTTGACCATTTTCGGCTGGCCGGAGCTGTGGAACGGCGCCAATGCCCCGCACCGCCCGACCCCGGGCTTTGTCGACGAAGCCCGGCACCAGCAGGAGGTGCGCTACAAGATCATCAGCAACATGGTCCGCGACTTCCCCAACCAGGTCGGCATTGCCTATACCCCGGATGATTTCCGGCGCCTCAATGGCGAAGGCAAGTTCGCCGTGTTCATCAGCATGCTCAACGCCTACCCGCTGGGCCACGACCTGTCACAGCTGGACCTGTGGGCCAAGCGCGGCATGCGCATGTTCGGCTTCAGCTACACCGGCAATAACGATTGGGCCGACTCCTCGCGCCCGCTGCCGTTCTTCAACGACACCGCCGACGCCCTCGGCGGCCTGTCGCCACTGGGCGAGCAGGCGGTCAAGCGCCTCAACGCGCTGGGGGTGATCATCGATGTGTCGCAGATGTCGACCCTGGCCCTGGAGGACGTCGCGCGCCTGAGCCAGGCGCCGTTCGTGGCCTCGCATTCGGCGCCGCGGGCGCTGGTGGATATTCCGCGCAACCTCAGCGACAAGGAAATGCAGCTGATCAAGGACAGCGGCGGCGTCATCCAGGTGGTCGGTTTCGGCCAATACCTCAAACCGCTGAGCAAGCCGACCCTGGACAAGCTCGAAGCCCTGCGCCTGCGCTTCGACCTGCAACCGCTGCAAGGCCTGGCCAACGCCCTGATGCCCGGCGACGCGGTAATCGCCATCTGGCCCGAGGCACGCTTTGGCGAGTACGCCAGCAGCCTCTACGGCATCCTCGATCAAGAACCCAAAGCCACCCTCAAGGACTTTGTCGATGCCATCGACTACACGGTGAAGAAGGTCGGCATCGACCACGTCGGCATCAGCTCCGACTTCAACGACGGCGGCGGCCTGGAGGGTTTCAAGGATGTCAGCGAGATCCGCAATGTCACCGCCGAACTGCTCACCCGCGGTTACTCCGAGGCCGACATCGGCAAGCTGTGGGCCGGCAACTTCCTGCGGGTGTGGGCGCAGGTGCAAAAAACTGCCCAGCCCGTTGCCGCCACCGCCACCCCTTGAGCCGGAAACCGCCCGCCATGACAGATCGCCGTACCTTTCTCAAGCAGGCCGGCCTGCTCGCCGCCAGCCTGCCATTGCTACCCGAGGCGCTGGCGGCCACTGCGGCGCCGCTGAGCGGCAGCGACAAATGGCGCAACCTGCGCCAGCTGTTCCCCCTGGATCCGGACTACGCCCACTTTGCCAATTTCCTGGTCACTGCCCACCCGCGTCCGGTGCAGGAAGCCATCGATTACTACCGCGCTGAAGTCGACCGCAACCCGGCCAGCCGCATGGACTGGGAGAGCCAGTACGAATGGCAGCGTGAAGGCGAGGTCCGCCAGTGGGCGGCGCGCTACCTGCAAGTCAGGCCCCGGCAGATCGCCCTGACCGGCAGCACCACCGAAGGCCTGGGGATGATTTACGGGCGCTTGCAGGTCAGCCCGCAGCAGGAAATCCTCACCACCGAACACGAGCACTATTCCACAAACCGCACCCTGGCCTTCCGTCAGCGCCACGAAGGCACCCAGGTGCGCAAGCTGCGCCTGTTCAGCCAGCCTTGGGAAATTTCCACCGACCAGGTGCTGAGCACGATCGACCAGGCCATCACCCCCAACACCCGGGTGCTGGGCATGACCTGGGTGCACTCGGGCAGCGGCGTAAAGCTGCCGGTCGGGCAGATCGGCGAGCTGGTGCGCCGGCACAACCGCGAGCGCGATGAAAACCAGCGGATCATTTACGTGGTCGACGGCGTGCATGGCTTCGGTGTCGAGAACAGCACCTTCGCCGACTTCAACTGCGACTACTTCATCGCCGGCACCCATAAATGGATGTTCGGCCCGCGTGGTACCGGGATCATCTGCGCCGCCTCGGAGAAGATGCAGCACCTGACCCCGACCTTCGCCACCTTCTCCGAGGACGAAGATTTCGCCACCATCATGACCCCCGGCGGCTACCACGCCTTCGAGCACCGCTGGGCACTGGGCAAGGCCTTCGAGCTGCACCTGCAACTGGGCAAGGCCGATGTCCAGGCGCGCATCCACCAGCTCAACGACCTGCTCAAGCAGCGGCTCAAAGAGCACAAGGCCATCGAACTGGTCACCCCGCTCAGCAGCGAACACTCGGCGGGCTTCACCTTCTTCAGGGTCAAGGAACGCAACGCCGATGCCATCGCCGCTTACCTGGTCGACAACCGGGTAATGGTCGACGCCGTGTCGCGCGACGTCGGCCCGGTGATTCGCTTCGCTCCGGGCCTGCTCAACAACGAGCAGGAAATCGATCGGGCCATGGCCCTGCTGATCAAAAAACTCTGAAAAGGCCTTCGCATGTCTTCACCACTGCTCTACCCGCTATCCGTACTCGCGCTGCTGACCAGCATCGCCAGCGCCCAGGCCGCCGACGCGGTACAACCGGGCAAGGTCTTTCGTGACTGTAAAAGCAGCTGCCCGGAAATGGTCATGCTGCCGGCCGGCAGTTACGCCATGGGCACCCCGGACGACGAAGTCGGCCGCCAGCCCGACGAAGGTCCGCAACACACCGTGACTTTCGCCAAGCCGTTCGCGGTCAGCCGCTACCAGGTAACTGCCGGTGAATGGGACGCCTACCTGCGCGAGTCCGGGGCCAAGATTGCCGACGGCGACACCCGCCCGGGCCGCGAGTGCAAGGCCAGCAAGCCGCGCTACCAGCAAGGCCCGCGACAACCGGCGGTGTGCATGAGCTATCACGATGCCCAGGCCTATGCCGACTGGCTGACGAAAAAGACCGGCAAGCGCTACCAGTTGATCAGCGAAGCACAGCGCGAATACGCCGCACGCGCCGGCAGCAACGGGCCGTTCCCGTTCGACATGGACCCGGACGGCGACTACCAGATCAGCCGCAACGCCAACGTCTACGGGCCCAGGGACGGCTTCAGTTTCAGCTCGCCGGTGGGCAGCTACCCGGCCAACGCCTTTGGTGTGTACGACATGCACGGCAACGTCTACGAATGGGTCGCCGACTGTTATCACGACAGCTACGAAGGCGCCCCGAACGACGGCAGTGCCTGGCAGCAGGCCGACTGCAAGGTGGTGGTGATTCGTGGCAACGACTGGGGCGAGGCGCCGATTTTCTCGCGCTCCGGCAACCGCAACGCCAACCTGCCAGGCAACCGCGGAGACTGGATTGGCGTACGCCTGGTCCGCGAACCGTGACGGGCCAACGGCGCTAAATTGTCCCGCAAGCCACTCGTCCTATCGTTGTAATCCCCAAGCCCCGGGGGCCGCCTTCGAGGCTATCGGCCCCGACACTGAAGGAACCGATAGCATGAGCCAGATCCATTTCCCCCAGAAGGTCCACGACCTCGTCGGCGTGGGCTTCGGCCCTTCCAATCTGGCCCTGGCCATTGCCCTGGAAGAGCTCGCGCAAACCAATGGTCACGCGCTGGATGCGCTGTTCATCGACAAGCAGCTGGACTACCGCTGGCACGGCAACACCCTGGCGACCCAGAGCGAACTGCAAATCTCCTTTCTCAAGGACCTGGTGTCGCTGCGCAACCCCACCAGCCCCTACAGCTTCGTCAATTACCTGCACCAGAAGCAGCGCCTGGTCGACTTCATCAACCTCGGCACCTTCTATCCCTGCCGCCTGGAGTACAACGACTACCTGCGCTGGGCCGCCGAGCACTTCGCCACGCAGGCCAGCTACGGCGAAGAAGTACTGCGCATTGAGCCGGTGCTCGACAGCGGCCGGATCCGCCACCTGAAGGTCATTTCGCGTGACGCACAGGGCCAGGAGCATGGCCGCCTGACCCGCTCGGTGGTCGTCGGCAGTGGCGGCACACCGAAAGTCCCCGGCATCTTTGCGGCCTTCAAGGACGACCCGCGAGTCTTCCACCATTCTCGCTACCTCAGCAGCCTGGCCGGCTTGCCCTGCACCGAAGGCAAACCCATGCGCATTGCGATCATCGGCTCGGGGCAAAGCGCCGCGGAAGCCTTCATCGATCTCAACGACAGCTTTGCGTCGGTCAAGGTCGACATGATCGTGCGCGCCTCGGCGCTCAAGCCGGCCGACGATAGCCCCTTCGTCAACGAAGTCTTCGCCCCTGTGTACACCGACCTGGTGTTCAACCAGAGCAGCCCGGAGCGCAAGAAGCTGATTGACGAATATCACAACACCAACTACTCGGTCGTTGATATCGACCTGCTTGAGCGCATCTACGGCATCCTCTATCGCCAGAAGGTCGCCCATCAGTTCCGTCACGCCGTGCTCTGCCGCCGCCAGGTGCAGGCGGCCACCGCCACCGCCGATGGCATCGAGCTGACCCTGGAAGACCTCTCGACCGGGCAACAGCAGACCCATCGTTACGATGCCGTGATCCTCGCCACCGGCTACGAGCGACGCTCGCACCGGGAACTGCTGGCACCGCTACAAGACTACCTGGAGGACTACAGCGTCGGCCGCGACTACCGCGCCCTGGCCAGTAGCGACCTGCAGGCCGCGGTGTACTTGCAGGGTTTCTGTGAAGCCACCCATGGCCTGAGCGACACCTTGCTCTCGGTGCTGCCGATTCGCGCGGCCGAAATTGGCCAGTCGCTGTACGACACCCTGGGCAAGCAGGCAGTACCTGCTTTTGCCACTTCCCATGCGCCGACTGCGCTGACCAGCGCCTGAGCCAGGAACCCTTCATGAGCAAGCAATACCGTGGCGCAATGCGCGAGCTGTTGGCGCTGTTGCGCCCTTTCTGGCCGCAGGTGGTCGTGTCGATTGTCCTGGGCATGATCGGTGGCTTGAGTGTCACCGCCTTGCTGGCGACCATCAACGATGGCCTGCACAGCCCGCAAGGCCTTGGCCCGTCGCTGATTGCCAGTTTCGCCGGGCTGTGTGTGGTGGCGTTACTGAGCTCGATTCTGTCCGATATCGGCAGCAACCGCATCGGTCAGAAGATCATCGCCAACCTGCGCAAGGAGCTGGGGGAAAAGGTCCTCAGCGCCCCGATCGGGCAGATCGAACGCTACCGCAGCCATCGCTTGATTCCGGTGCTGACCCACGACATCGATACCATCAGCTCGTTCGCCTTCGCCTTTGCGCCCCTGGCCATTTCCCTGACCGTGACCCTGGGCTGCCTGGGTTACCTGGCAATGCTGTCCTGGCCAATGTTTGTCATGATGCTGCTGGCAATCGGCATCGGCACGGTGATCCAGTACGTGGCCAGGGCTCGTGGCATCAAGGGCTTCATGGCCGCTCGCGAAGCCGAGGATGAACTGCAGAAACACTACAGTGCGATTGCCGAGGGCGCCAAGGAGCTGCGCATTCACCGCCCCCGGCGCCAGCGCATGTTCGTCGCGGGGATACAAAAGGTTGCCGAGCATATCTGCAATACCCAGATTCGCTCGATCAATACTTTCGTGATTGCCAAAAGCCTCGGCTCGATGCTGTTCTTCGTGGTCATCGGCCTGGCCCTGGCCCTGCAGTCGTTCTGGCCGAGCGCCGACAAAGCGGTAATGAGTGGCTTCGTGCTGGTGTTGCTGTACATGAAGGGGCCGCTGGAGCATCTGGTCAGCACCCTGCCCATAGTCAGCCGGGCGCAGATCGCCTTTCGCCGGATCGCCGAGTTGTCCGAGCAGTTTTCATCGCCCGAGCCGCACCTGCTGCTCAGCGACCAGGGCGCGCCGACAGTGAGCGTCGAGCGCCTGCAACTGCTTGATGTCTGTCACAGCTACCCGACCCGGGACGGCTGCGCGCCCTTTCACCTGGGGCCGGTCAACCTGGATATCCGCCAGGGCGACATTGTCTTCATCGTCGGCGAAAACGGCTGCGGCAAGACCACGCTGATCAAGCTGTTACTGGGGCTCTACCCGCCACAGCAAGGCCAGATCCGCCTCAACGGCGAGGTCATCGACGATCGCGCCCGCGATGACTACCGGCAGCTCTTCACCACCATTTTTGCTGACTATTACCTGTTCGACGACCTGGTCAACGACGGCCTGCAGGTACCTGCCCAGGCCTCGCAATACCTGGAACGCCTGGAGATCGCTCACAAAGTCAGTATCCGTGACGGCGCCTTCAGCACCACCGACCTGTCGACCGGGCAACGCAAGCGCCTGGCACTGGTCAATGCCTGGATCGAAGAGCGCCCGGTGCTGGTGTTCGATGAATGGGCCGCCGACCAGGACCCGACGTTCCGGCGCATTTTCTACACCGAACTGTTGCCCGACCTCAAGCGCCTGGGCAAGACCATCATTGTCATTTCCCACGACGACCGTTACTTCGATATCGCCGATCAACTGATTCGGATGAAGAACGGACAAGTCGTGGCCGAACGTGCCATGGCTTGAAAAAGAAAAAAGTTTTCCGGATTTGGCCTGCTAGAGCGTCTTACAAAAAATACTAATCATTCTCACTTGTTTGCCTTCGCGCTGGAGCCTCCGTTGACCACTGCATACCGCTTGCCACCCTTCACCAGGGCTTTGCTGATTCGTCGGACTTTAACCAGGCCACTGGCACTGAGCAGCCTGGTCGGCCTCAGCGCCCTGGCTGTCACTGCCCAGGCCCATGCGCAGATGGTCGCGTTTGCAATTCCAGCGCAATCGCTGGCCAGCGCCCTGCAGGCGTTCGGCACCCAGGCCAACATCCAGATTCTCTACAGCCCCGACGACGTCGCCGGGCTTAGAAGCCGCGCACTGAACGGCACCAAGGAGCCTGCCCAGGCGATTGCCGAACTGCTCGGCGGGACCAGCGTGCGCTACAACCTGCAAGGCGATGTGCTGACCATCCATGGCAACAAGGGCGGCGCCGACCTGACCCTGGATGCCACCACGGTCAACAGCTCATCCCTGGGCCTTACCACTGAGGGCACCGGGTCCTACACCACCGGTGAAACCAGTACGGCGACCAAGATGAACCTGTCGCTGCGCAAGACCCCGCAGTCTGTCAGCGTAATCACCCGTCAGCAGATCGAAGACCAAGGGCTGTTGAGCATCGCCGATGTGCTCAACCAGACGCCCGGGGTGACGGTCAGCCAGGACAATACCGAGGTCAATACCTTTTATTCCCGGGGCTTTGAGATTTCCAACTTTCAGTTCGACGGCCTGCCCAGCCTCAGCACCAATGCCCCGTTGCGCGACAACTACGGTTTGATCGGCACCGCCATTTACGACCGTATCGAGATCCTGCGCGGCTCGGCCGGCTTGCTCAATGGCACCGGCTACCCGTCGGGCGTGGTCAACTTCGTGCGCAAAAAACCGACCGCGCAGTTCCAGGGGCATGTGACCGCCGGCGCGGGCAGCTGGGACCAGTACCGCACCGAAGTCGACCTGTCCGGCCCGTTGACCGACAGCAAGCATATTCGTGGCCGGATGGTGGCTGCCACTCAGGATGAAAAAAGCTACATCGACTACCTGCGTCGTGAAGACCACGTGTTCTACGGCATCATCGAGGCCGACCTATCCGACAGCACCACCTTCGCTTTCGGCATGGACTATCAGAAAGGCAATGCCGACGGCTCGACCAACTCCAACCTGCCGGCGTTCTACACCAACGGCGCGACGGTCAAGCCGTCGCGTTCGACCAACTCCGGGGCAAAATGGTCGTACAGCAACACCGAAACCCAACGCTACTTCGCCAACATCGAACACCATTTTGAAAATGACTGGCTGCTCAAGGTCGAGACCAATTTCCGCCGCTATGACGTCGACAACCTCACCGCCACCGCCAACGGCCAGATCGACGCGGTCACCCACTCGGCCAACGCCTTTACCAGCAAGTACTACTCGACCTCCAAGGAGGTCGACGTAGCGGCTTACGCCACCGGCCCTTTCCAGCTGTTCGGGCGCACCCATGAGATGGTCATGGGCCTGAACTGGGCACGCAACGAAAACGAATCCGGCACCCATTCGTTCGGCAGTTACAAGATCGATGACTTTTTCAACTGGGACAACAATCCGGTCAAGCCCAGCAAACTGCTGTTCACCGTGCCTTACGACACCGTTGCCCGTGAGCGTGCCGGGTACTTTGCGACCATCCTCAAACCGACGGACCGGCTGAACGTGATTCTCGGTTCACGGGTGACCGACCACTACTGGAACCAGGATGGTTTCAACCCGTTGCTGCCCAACCCCAACACCCATTACAACTCCCGCGAAAGTGGCGTGGTCACCCCCTACGCGGGCATCACCTATGACCTGGACGACTACCACACCGTTTACGCAAGCTACGCCGATATCTTCAAACCGCAACCGTTCAACCCCGATCGCAACGGCACGCCGCTGGAGCCACTGACCGGTGAAAGCTACGAAGTGGGGATCAAGGGCGAATACTACGAGGGCCGCCTGAACGCCAGCCTCGCGCTGTTCACCTCCAAGCAGGACAACGTCGCCGAAGCCGACGGCCTGCGTGTGGACATTCCCAACGCCACGGCTTACAAGGCGGTGTCAGGCGCTACCACCAAAGGCTTTGAAATCGAAGTCTCGGGTGAACTGCTTCCCGACTGGAATGTTCATGGTGGCTACACCTACCGCACCTCCGAAGACAAGGACGGCAACAAGGTCAGCACCACCCAGCCTGAACAGATCGCCCGGTTCGCAACCACCTATCGCCTGCCCGGCCTGCTCAACCGCATGACAGTGGGCGGCAACGTCTCGTGGCAGAGCAATATCTACTACGACACCACCCTGGGCTTTGGCCCCGGCGCAATCCCCGCCCGTTTCGACCAGAAGGGCTACACCCTGGTCGGCCTGCTGGCCGGTTACGATTTCAGTGACAACCTGCGCGGCAACATCAACCTCAACAACCTGACCGACCGCAAGTACTTCAGCGGCATGGGCTCCTACGGTTCGACCTTCTACGGCGAGCCGCGCAATGTGATGGCCAGCCTCAAGTATTCGTTCTGATCCAGGGCACAGGAAAAAGGGGCACTGAACGTCGGTTCAGTGCCCCTTTTTCATGGCCAGGGTGAAACCTTTGCCTCAACGCTCGAACGCCTGGCGCAGGTCTGCGCATAACTGCGTGTAGATGTCCGTGACCTGGCCAACCACCGAGCCCAGGCGCAAAAAGTCGTGGGTCAGGCCGGGGTATTCCCTGAGCGTTACAGGTACGCCCTGCTCCTGCAGCCGGTGTGCATAGGCCCGGCCCTCATCAAGCAGCGGATCAAGCCCGGCCAGGGCAATGCAGGCGGGGGCAACGTTGCTCAGCTTATCTGTCAGCAACGGCGAAAAGCGCCAGTCACAGCGGTCTTGCGCAGCACTCTGGTAGTGCTGGTAGAACCACTCCAGCGTCTGGCTCTCGAGCAAGTAGCCTTCGGCGAACAGCTCCATGGAGGCGCTGCGCCGGGAGGCATCCGTCACCGGATAGCACAGGAGTTGCAAGCGCGGCTGCAGCGCCGCGTCCGGCCCTGCCTGGGCAGCCTGGGTCGCCAACACGGTGGCAATGGTCGCGCCGACACTGTCGCCGGCAAACGCGACCCGGGCAAGGTCCAGCTGCAGGGCCCGGGCCTGGCCGGGCAACCAGGCCAGGACATCCTTGCCATCGAGCAGCGGCTGCGGAAAACGGTGTTCGGGCGCCAACCGGTAGCCCACCGACAGCACCGCACATTGGCCGCCTGCGGCAAACTCGCGACAAACGCCATCGTGCGAATCCAGGCTGCCCACCACGTAGCCACCGCCGTGGAAGTACACCAGCAACGGCAAGGCCCCCTCGCATTGCCGGGCACGATACAGGCGCACCGGCACCGCGCCGCCATCGCGGCTGGTGACCGTCAGTTCCTGACAGTCGAGCCGCTGCTCGACGGGCCAGCGCAGTTGCTGGGTAGTCTGCTCGAACGCGGCCCGGGCCTGCTCCGGGGTTTGTTGATGAAAAGGCAGATCGAGCGGGCCGCGGCTTTCCTCGGCCAGGTCGAGGAAATCAGCAAGATCAGGGTGCAAAGACATTTGAGCTTCCTAAACGGTGTATCGAATCGTGCCGGCAAAGGTTTGCCGGCACACAGGTTGACGGCTCAGGCGGCCTGGGCCAGGCAATGGCTGATGATCGCCTGCAGCTCGCGCTGATAGTCGTCCATCAACTGGCGAATGGTTTCACGACGATAGCGCCGGGTACTGAACACACAACGCAAGGCCAGGCGGCCGTCGAACACCTGGCCGACAATCTCCAGCCAGTTGCCCAGCGGCGCTTGCAGGCTGTAGCACGCCCCCACGCTTTGCTCGGCCGGCACCAACAAGGCGCGCTCGTCAAAGCTCTGGTCGAACTGGCCCAGGTAGTTGAACGTCACCCTGGCCTGGGCCAGCCCGGCAAACTGCTGCCTGAGGCTGTTGCCCGCCAGGTAGCGCAACACGCCGTAACCCAGCCCCTTGTCGGGGACTGCCGCCAACTGGCGCTGAACCCCGAGCAGGCTGGCGCGGATGTCATCCTCGGCACCGGGCACCAGGCGTACCGGGTACATGCTGGTGAACCAGCCCAGGCTACGGCTCAAATCCAGCTCGTCGAACAGGTCTTCACGACCGTGACCTTCAAGCTGGATCAACGCCGAATCCTGCCCGGTCCAGCGGCACAGCACGCGACTCAAGGCGCCCAGCAACAGGTCATTGATCTGCGTCTGGTAGACCGCCGGCACCTGGGTCAACAGTTCGCTGGTGCGCTGGGCGTCGAGTTCCATGCGCTCTACCGCATGGAAGCCGACCAGGTTCTTGCCGCGGGGGTTATCGCAAGGGAAAGGCTGCCCCGAGTCTTGCAGTTGTTCGAGCCAGTACCCCAGCTCGCGCTCCACCAGCAGCGGCGCTTGTTGTTCAAGACGGGTCGCCCAGGCCTGGTAGCTGCTGGTGCGAATCGGCAACGCTGGGCTGTTGCCCTGGCTGCAAGCCTCGTAGGCCTGTTGCAAATCCTGCAGCAAGATGCGCCAGGACACCGTATCAATCGCCAGGTGGTGAATGACCAGCAGCAAGCGCTGCTCGCCGGCAAAGGTGATATGCAGGGCGCGCATCAATGGCCCTTGCTGCAGGTCCAGGCTACGTTGCACCCGGGCCGTCAAGTCTTCCAGCGCCGCCTCATCGGCCACGCTCACCTGCTCCAGCAGCGGCTTGTCGGCCTGGGCCTGCTGTGGCCGATACGCCTGATACCAACGTTCGCCCTCCTTGGCAAAGCACAAGCGCAAGCCATCATGCTGCTGCACCACAGCCTGCAAAGCCTGCTCCAGCGCCTGCGGCTCGAGTGCCTGGCGCGAGCGCAGCATCAATGCCTGGTTGAAGTGGTGTGCCTCTGGCATGTTCTGGGCGAAGAACCATTCCTGGATCGGCAACAGGCTGAACCGGCCATCGCTGACCAAGTGGCTCAGGTCCTCCTGCTGCGCAGCACCGGCAAAGACCTGCTGATCGAACAGGCCGGCGATGGTCTGGTAGCGCATCAGGTCGCGCAGCTTGAGGTTGATGTCCAGCTGCGGGTGATTACGCACGCGGGAAATGACCTGCAAGCTGAGAATCGAGTCGCCGCCCAGCTCGAAGAAGTTGTCACTGATACCAACCCTGTCGACTTGCAGCACCTCGGCCCAGACCTGCGCCAGCAGGTGCTCCTGCTCGCTGCGCGGGGCAAGGTAGCTATCGGCGCTGAAATCCGGCTCTGGCAAGGCCTTGCGGTCGAGTTTGCCGTTGAGCGAGATCGGCAGTGCCGCGAGGCAGATAACCTGTGCCGGGACCATGTAGTCGGGCAGCACCGCGCGCAGACCGCTGAGCAGCGCAGGCCCCTGATCGATGCCGTGCGGGGTGACCGCGTAGGCAATCAAGCGCTTGCCGGCGGCAAAGTCACGGGCAATGACCAGCGCATCGCTGACCCCGGGTTGCTGGCGCAGGCAGGCCTCGACTTCGCCCAGCTCGATGCGAAAGCCGCGAATCTTTACCTGGTGATCGATACGACCGACGTAGTCGATGATGCCGTCCTCACGCAGGCGCACCAGGTCACCACTGCGGTAGGCCCGGGTTCCTGGCTGGCCGAAAGGGTCCGGCACGAAGCGCTCGGCGGTCAGGCCCGGGCGACGATGGTAGCCTCGGGCGACCCCCTCGCCAGCAATGTACAGCTCGCCGGCGAAGCCTGCAGGCAACGGGTTGAGGTCATCGTCCAGAACCTGCAAGGCGCGCAAGCCGATGGCCCGGCCGATCGGTGCATACGCAGCTTCACAGGTCGAATCGGCCGGCACTTTCCATAGCAGCGGGGTGACCACGGTCTCGGTCGGTCCGTAGCCATTGGTGAAGTACTGCGGGCGCAATGCTGCCTTGACCAGTTCGAAGGTCTGTTCGGGTACGGCGTCGCCGCCAAAGCAGTAGATGTTCACCGCAGGCGCAGGCTCGCCACACTGGCGGGCATACTCGGCAACCTGCTTGAGGTAGGCCGGCGGGAAGCAGGCGATGGTGATTGCCTGCTGCCCAAGGGCCTTGAACGTCTGCTCCGGTGTCCACAGTTCGGCGTCGCGAATGACCAGCGCCCCGCCGCTGCCGAGGACGCTCAACCAACGCTCATGGGCACCGTCGAAGGCAAACGACATAAAGTGCAGTTCGCGGGTGCTGGCGTTCATTTCGTAGCGTTCGATAATTGCCTGGCAGTGCATGCTCAAGGGCCCGCGGGTAACCGCCACGCCCTTGGGCTGACCGGTGGAACCGGAGGTGTAGATCAGGTACGCCAGGTTGCGATCATCGCCGCAGGCAAGCGCTGGCCCGACGCGCTGTTCATCGAGCGGCAGTCGATCCATCTCTACCCGTGGCAACAGCGCCGGCAGCGGCAGGCGCCCGAGCAGATCGCTGTGGGTAATGACCAGGGCCATGCCCGAGTCCTCGATCATGTAGGCCAGGCGCTCGCTCGGGTAATCGATGTCCAGCGGCACATACGCCGCGCCGCACTTGAGCACGGCCAGCAGTGCCACGATCATCTGCGGCGAACGCTCCAGGGCCACCCCGAGCAGAACTTCAGGGCCCGCGCCCTGCGCCATCAAGGTCGCGGCCAGAGCATTGCTCTGGCGCTGCAGGGCGGCATAGTCCAGGCGCTGCCCCGCACATTCCAGCGCAATCGCCCCGGGCTGACGCCGGGCCTGTTCGTCAATCAGCTCGACCACCGACAGCGGACGGTACTGCCGCGCCGGCTGTGCCCCCCAGGCCTGCAGTTGCTGCCACTGCGCGGTATCCAGGCGTTGCAGGTTACCCACCCGCTGCAGCGGTGTCTCGAGCATGGCCGTCAGTAGCCCCTCCATGGCGTGACGGATGCCCTCGACGGCCTGCTCACTGAAGGCACTGCGCAAATGCAGGTATTCGATCGACAGGCTGTCGTTGAGGTGGACGGCCAGGTCCATCGGGAAGTTGGTGACATCGTGATTGCGTGACTCGCCAAAGTGCAGGCCGCTGTCCCGGGCCTCGCCAAGCCGCTCATCGATCGGGTAGTTCTCGAACACGATGATGCTGTCGAACAACGCCTGTCCGCCCATGCCTGCCCAACGCTGGATATCCGCCAGCGGCACATGGGAATGATCGCGCACGTCCAGGTTGTAGGCTTGCAGGTCGCGCAACCAGGCATCCAGCGCTTGTTCCGGCCTGATGCGGTGAATGACTGGCAAGGTATTGATAAACAGGCCCAGCAGGGTGTCGGCATTGGCCAGGCCCTCCGGTCGCCCGGCAACCGTAGCGCCGAACACCACGGTGTCCTGGCGCGTGTAGCGTTGCAGCAAGAGCAGCCAGGCGCCCTGAATCAGGGTGTTGGGGGTGATACGCAAGTCACGGCACACCTGTTGCAACCGTGCAGTGCGCGCTGCATCCCAGCGGGTGTACAGCGCCCGGTGACCGGGCTCGCTGCTGCTGTGCCGCGGATGCACCGCCTGGCTCAGCGAAGTCGGCTCGACCAAGGCCTGCAGGCGCTGCTTCCAGAACTGTTCGAGGCCCTTGGCGTCCTGCCCCTGCAGCCAGCCGATGAAGTCGCGAAAGCGCCCGCCTGGCGCCGCAACCTGCGCGCCACAGTAGTGCTGCAGCACTTCTGCGAGCAGACGTGAATTGCTCCAGCCATCCATCAGGATGTGATGGCTGGTCCAGATCATCCGGTATTGCCCGGGGCCGGTACCAATCAGCAACAGGCGCAGCAACGGCGCGGCGCCGATATCAAATCCGCGGGCCCGTTCGGCGCTGGCACATTGCGCGACGCGCTGTTCATCCCAGGGTTGATCCTGCCAGTCGAGGGTCTGTACGTGCAGCTTGACCCGGCGCTGCACGACTTGCAGCGCCGGCGTCTGCCGATCGGGCCAATGAAAGCTGGTACGCAGGGCCTCGTGGCGGTCGATTGCCGCCTGCCAGGCCTGGCAGAATCGCTCGACATCCAGGCCCTGCACCGGCAACTGCACCTGGTTGATGTAAAGCGCCGACTCGTTGTCTTCCAGGGTGTGCAGGAGCATGCCCTGCTGCATCGGCGAGAGCGGGTAGATGTCTTCGATTTCGCTGGCGGCAATCGGCAGTTGGTCAAGCCAGGCCTGCGAAACCTGCGCCAGCGGGAAGTCCGAGGGGGTCACCGCGCCAACGCCCTGATCGCAGCAATGCTCGATCAGACGCTCGAGCTCCTCGCTGTACTGCGCGGCCAGGTGCGCGATCGTCGCCTCATCGAACATGCTGCGGCTGAAGGTCCAGCCTATGCTCAAGGCCGAGTCATACACCTGGCCATTGAGGCTCAACCAGTTGCCCAGCGGCGCGTCCAGGCTGCGCTCAAGCCCTCGGTTTTCAGCGGCGGGAACGAACAGTGCCTGATCGCTGCTGAAACTGGCG
The DNA here is from genome assembly GCF_024749345.1 of Pseudomonas sp. B21-009. Classification (NCBI taxonomy): domain Bacteria; kingdom Pseudomonadati; phylum Pseudomonadota; class Gammaproteobacteria; order Pseudomonadales; family Pseudomonadaceae; genus Pseudomonas; species Pseudomonas sp. B21-009. The sequence goes on from NZ_CP087199.1 coordinate 3,820,433, forward strand.
TCGAACTGCCCAAGGTAGTTGAAGGTCACCCGCGGCACCGGCAATTGCGCCAGGCTTTCACGCGCCTGCTGATCACCCAGGTAACGCAGCACCCCGTAGCCGATGCCTTTGTCCGGCACCGCCCGCAGTTGCTCCTTGATCCCCTTGAGGGTGTCGCTCCACTGCTCGAAGGCCTGCAACTTGAGCGCAAACATGCTGGTGAACCAACCCAGGGTGCGGGTCAGGTCGACCTCATCGAACAGCTCTTCACGGCCATGGCCTTCAAGCTGGATCAGGCAATGGTCGGCGCCGGTCCAGCGCTGCAACACCCTGGCCAGGGCTGCCAGCAGCAGGTCGTTGATCTGCGTGCGGTAAGCCGCGGGAGCCTGCTGCAACAGCTTGCGCGTCAGCTGCGGGCTCAACTGGCTGTACAGCGTCAGCGCATCGCGACTGCGCAGCGTACCGTCGGCGTGATCCTGGGGCAGCTCGGCGCATGCGCCCTGCAACTGCTGCTGCCAGTAGCCGAGCTGCGCCTGCAGGTTGTCGCCCCGCGCATAGGTTTGCAGACGTTCGGCCCAGGCTTTGACCGAAGTGGTCTTGGCCGGCAAGGCCACAGGCTGGCCTGCCGCCAACTGTGTGTAGGCCTGTTGCAGGTCTTCGAACAGGATGCGCCAGGACACACCATCCACGGCCAGGTGGTGGACCACCAGCAACAGCCGTTGCTGACCGTCGGCCAGGGTCGCCAACAGCGCCCGCAGCAACTGCCCTTGTGCCGGCTGCAGGCTGCGCTGGGCCTCGTCGCAGTCGACTGAAAGCGCGGCCAGGTCGACTGGCGCGGTTTGCCACAGCAGCGGGGCCTGCGCCCAGTGCGCAAGCAGGCGCTCGGGCTGCAGATAGCACACCTGTTCGGCGCTGAAGCACGAACGCAAGACATCGTGGTGCATCACCAACGCTTGCAGCGCACGCTCCAGCAGGTCGGCCTGCAGCGGCTGCGATGGCTTGAGCAGCACCGACTGGTTCCACTGGTGACGCTGGGGATGTCACTGGCAAAAAACGCCTGGTGGATCGGCAGCAGCAACGCCGCGCCACTGACCAGGCCCTGGTCCACTGCATCGCCTTCGCCGACCTCGCGAGACCGGGCGACAGCCGCCAGGCTCTGCACCGTCTGGTGCTGGAACAGCTCTTTGGGGGTGAACACGATGCCCTGGCGCCGCGCGCGGCTGACCAGTTGAATGGACACGATGGAGTCGCCGCCGAGTTCGAAAAAGTTGTCGTTCAGACCCACCCGTTCAACCTTGAGCACCTCTTGCCAAAGCGCCGCCAGCGCCACTTCCACGGCACTGCCCGGGGCCACATAGGCCTGCTGCATCTGCTCTGCATCAGGCACCGGCAGTGCCCGGCGTTCCAGCTTGCCGTTAGGGCTCAACGGCAGGCTGTCGAGGAACATCAGTTGGCTGGGCACCATGTAGTCGGGCAAGGCCGCCAGCAAGCGCGACCGCAGCAGCTCGCGCGCCTGCGCCTGGCGCTGGCGGTCGTCGCCAGGCCAGTCGCGCCGGGCCGGCACCAGATACGCCACCAGTTGCTGGCCATTGCCAGTGGCAACGGCCAGAACAACCGCCTCGTGGATTTCATCCTGTTCCAGCAAGCGTGCCTCGATCTCGCCCAGCTCAATGCGCAGTCCACGGATTTTTACCTGATGGTCGATCCGCCCGCGGTACTCGATCACCCCGTCACTGCGCTGACGCGCCAGGTCGCCGGTGCGGTACATACGCTCGCCGCTGGCGAACGGGCTGACGACAAACCGTTCGGCGCTCAGGCCCGGACGGCGATGATAGCCGCGCGCAAGCCCGATACCGGCCAGGTACAGCTCACCCGTTACCCCCACGGGCACCGGCGTCAGCTCGTCGTCCAGCACATAGGTGCCAAGGTTGGCAATCGGCTGGCCAATCGGCACGCTGTCGCGGCCTTCGTCGCGACAGGTCCAGTGGGTAACATCGATTGCCGCTTCGGTCGGTCCATACAAGTTGTACAAGCTGGCTTGCGGCAAGCGGCTCAGAACCTGTTGCTGGGCATCCGCCGGCAACGCCTCGCCACTGCAAATCACTCGGCTCAGCGAGGTGCACAGACCCGCCTGGTCATCGAGCATGAACACCTGCAGCATCGAGGGCACAAAGTGCAAGGTGGTTATCTGTTCACGGCGGATGACCTCGATCAGCCGCGCAGGATCCTTGTGATCACCCGGCGCCGCCAGCACCAGGCGTGCCCCCGTCATCAGCGGCCAGAAAAACTCCCACACCGAAACGTCGAAGCTGAACGGCGTCTTCTGCAAGACCCGGTCCTGTTCGCCCAGGCCATAGGCCTGTTGCATCCAGCACAGCCGGTTGGTCAGGGCCAGGTGGCGGTTGGCCGCGCCTTTTGGCTTGCCCGTGGAGCCGGAGGTGTAGATGACATAGGCCAGGTTCTGCGGGTGCGGGTAGCACGCCGGGTTGCTGACAGGCCAGCCATCCTGAGGTTGATCGAGCAGCAGGCATTCGACATCGGCCGGTACCGGCAAGCGCTCACGTACCGATTGTTGGGTCAGCAGCAGGCGCATGCCGCTGTCCTGCATCATGTAGGCCAGGCGCTCCGCGGGATAATCCGGGTCCAGCGGTACATAAGCGCCGCCAGCCTTGAGCACCGCCAGCAGGCCGATAACCATTTCCAGGCTGCGTTCGGCGGCAATACCCACCAGCACATCGGGCCCGACACCTGCGCCCAGCAAGCGGTGTGCCCACTGGTTGGCGACTTCATTGAGCTGGCGGTAACTGAGCTGCGCAGCACCCAGAACCAGGGCTACGCGGTCGGGTGTGGCCTGCGCCTGTTGTTCGATCAACTGATGCACGCAGCACGCCAAGGGGTAGTCCATCGCCGTGTCGTTCCAGCGCACGACCTGTTGCTGCCACTGATCGCTGTCGAGCAGGGGCATGGCCGCGACGCGCTGATCGGGCTGTTGCACGATCGCCTGCAACAGGCCCAGCCAGTGCGCAGCCATGCGCTCGACGGTCGCGCGTTCAAACAGGTCGCTGGCGTAGGTCAGGCCGGCGGCAAGCCCGCTCGGGCTGTCATGGGTATCGAGCATCAGGTCGAATTGAGCGGTGTGCTTTTCCCACGCCAGCGCCTCGATCGTCAGGGGCCCGCCCTGCCCCGCCAGCTGGTGACGCTTGCGCGCGTCGCTCTGGTGGTTGTACATGACCTGGAACAGCGGGCTGTGGCTGAGGCTGCGCTCCGGGCGCAACGCCTCGACCAGTTGTTCGAACGGCAGATCCTGATGAGTCTGGGCATCGAGCACTGTCTGGTGCACGGCCTGCAGCAACTGGCGGAAGGTCAACTGATCGTCAAAGCAGGCCTTGATCACCTGGGTGTTGACGAAAAAACCGATCAGCCCTTCGGTCTCCACCCGGTTGCGGTTGGCCGAGGGTACCCCGACACGAATTTCGGCCTGGCCACTGTAGCGGTGCAGCAACAGCTCAAAGCTGCTCAGCAGCAGGGTAAACAGGGTGACATTCTCCTGCCCGGCGAAACGCTTGAGCGCATCGGCCAGGCCATCGGGCAGGCTCAGCGCCAGCCGCGCACCGCGATAACTCTGCTCAGCCGGACGCGGTCGGTCAGTGGGCAGTTCAAGCAAGGGATGCTCGCTACCCAGCTGCGCAGTCCAATAGGCCAGTTGCCGTTCACGTTCACCTGCCTCCATCCACTGGCGCTGCCAGAGGGCGTAGTCGGCGTACTGGATCGGTAGCGGCGCAAGGTCCGGGGCCCGGCCCTGGGTGAACGCGCTGTAGTACTCGATGATCTCGCGCAGCAGGATCTCCATGGACCAACCGTCAGAGACAATATGGTGCTGGATGAGCAGCAGTACGTGTTCATTGGCTTCAAGGCGCAACAGGCAGACGCGCAACAGCGGCCCCTGGCGTAAATCGAACAGCTGGCCGACCTGCTCCTCGACGAAGGCCTTCAGCCGCGCCTCAGAACGCGCCGACGCTGGCTCGTTCGACCAGTCCAGGCAGGTGAAGTCCGCAGTCATGGACGGGTGGACGACCTGCAGGGCCTGCAGGTCGTCGTCGACAAAGGTGGTGCGCAACGCTTCATGGCGCAGATGCAACGCCTCGACACTGCGCTGCAAGGCGCCAAGGTCGAGCTCGCCGCGCAGGCGCAACGCGAGTGGAATATGGTAGTTGGCGCTGTCTGGCTCCATCTGCCAGAGAAACCACTGGCGCTCCTGCGCATAGGACAACAACAAGGGCTCGTCGGCTTTGCGCTTGAAAATCGGCGCGACATTGAAGAGGTTGATCCCTTTTTGCTTCAGCAGTATCGCCAAGGCTTTGCGTTCCTTCGACGAAAGCGCTCCAACTGCCCCGATCAGCTCTTGCACACCCAGACCCTCATTAGGAAATTAGCTTTTCAAGTTCATCTCCAGTTAAACGTTTGAGGGCCTGCAGAGATTTAGCCAATTCGTCTTCCAGCGGCGAGCTCTGCGCCTGAAGCGTTGCCACCAGCGCACAGAAAGCCTTGAAGTCGCGGGCCTGAAACAATTCACGCAACGGCACTTCGAGGTTCACCTGCTCACGGATGCGGACAATCACCTGGGTGGCCAGCAGCGAGTGCCCGCCAAGGCTGAAGAAGTCATCGTCGAGGCCAACCTGGGGCACCTGCAGTACCTCTTGCCAGACCGCTGCCAGTTGCAACTCGAGCGCGCTCTGCGGGGCGCGATAGCGGCGTGATCCCTGCAATTGGCCCGGCGTCGGCAGGGCCTTGCGATCAAGCTTGCCGTTGGCGGTCAACGGCCACGCCGCGAGGAAGACCATGTGGGTCGGCACCATGTACTCGGGCAGCGCCTGCAACAACAAGCCGCGCAAACGCTCCACAGCCTGAGCTTGATCCTCGGCGCTGGCCAGGGCGATGTCCGCGCGCGAAGCGATCAGGTAGGCCACCAGTTGTTGCCCGGCCACGCCCTGGTGCGCCAGCACCAGGGCCTGGTCGACCTCTGCCAGGGTTTGCAAACGCTCCTGGACCTCCCCCAGCTCAATGCGAAAACCACGGATCTTCACCTGGTGGTCGGCACGCCCGGCATACTCGACCGTGCCGCTGGCGGTGAAGCGCGCCAGGTCTCCAGTGCGATAGAGACGCCCGCCGGGGTTGCCGAACGGATCGGGAACAAAGCGGCTGGCACTCAAACCACCGCGATTCAAATAGCCACGGGCCAGCCCCGCGCGCCCGACATACAACTCACCCACACAGCCGTGAGGTACCGGGTTGAGGTCGCCATCGAGCACGTACCAGGACAAGTCGCCAATCGGTTCGCCAATGGGGCTGCCCTGGGCACTGCCCAGATCAGCCCTGGACAACGGCCGATAGGTCACGTGCACCGTGGTCTCGGTGATGCCATACATGTTGATCAGGCGCGGTGCCTCGTCACCAAAGCGCTCGAACCACGGCGCCAGGCTGCTGACCTCGAGGTTCTCGCCGCCAAACACCACATAGCGCAAGGCCAGGTCCAGCGTCCCGGCGGGCGCGGCGCAGGCAACCTGGGCCAGCACCTTGAACGCCGAGGGGGTCTGGTTGAGCACCGTGACCCGCTCGCGCTGCAGCAGCGCCAGGAACGCCTCGGGCGAGCGGGCAGTGTCCTGGTCGACCATGGCCAGCCGGCCGCCGTGCAGCAAGGCACCAAAGATTTCCCACACCGAGAAATCGAAGGCGAATGAGTGAAACAGGCTCCACACATCGGCACTGTTGAAGGCGAACCACTGCTCGGTGGCCGCGAACAGACGCACGACGTTGGCATGCGCCAGCAAGGTGCCCTTCGGTAGCCCGGTCGAGCCCGAGGTGTAGATCACATAGGCCAGGTTGTCCGGGTCGAGCGTGAGCTGCGGGTTGCTGCAATCACCGTCATCCGCCACCTCCAGCAGCAGGGTTGGTACGTCTTCCGGCACCGGCAGCTGCGCCAGCAATTGCTCCTGCGCCAGCAACATCGACATGCCGCTGTCCTGCATCATGTAGGCCAGGCGGTCCTGCGGGTAGTTGGGGTCGAGCGGAACATAGGCGCCACCGGCCTTGAGGATGGCCAGCAGGCCGACGATCATCGGCAGGTCGCGGGTCGCCGCCAGGCCCACCCGGACATCGGCCCCCACCCCCATGGCAATCAGCCGATGGGCTAGCTGGTTGGCGCTGTTGTTGAGCTGGCCGTAACTCAAGCACTGCTCACCGCGCGACACCGCCAGCGCATCCGGGTTGCGTTCGACCTGGGCTTCGAACAGTTCATGGATGCAGTGGCGCACAGGGAACTGTTGCGGCGCCGGGTTCCAGCAGCGCAGCGTTGACTGCTGTTGCGCCGGGTCGAGCAACGCCAGCTGGCCCAGACGTGCCTGCGGGTCAGCGGCCACCGCCCGCAGCAACGCTTGCCAATGCCCGAGCATCCGCTCGATGGTGGCCGCGTCGAACAGGTCCGTAGCGTAGTTGAGGCTGGCGCCAATGCCTTGCGCGGATTCATGGGTGGTCAGGGTGAGGTCGAACTGTGCATCCTGGCTGTCCTGGCCAACCGCCTCGACCTGCAGGGCCAGCGCGGCCTGAGGCGCTGCGCCCGGGGTGTCGCTGCGGTGATTGAACATCACCTGGAACAACGGGCTATGGCTCAGGCTGCGCTCCGGGTGCAGGGCTTCAACCAGTTGTTCGAAGGGCAGGTCCTGGTGCGCCTGGGCGCCCAGCGCCCGCTCGCGAACCTGGGCGAGTAGCTCACTGAAACGCAGGTGCCCGTCAACCTCGGCACGCAGCACCTGGGTATTGACGAAAAAGCCGATCAAGCGCTCGGTTTCCGGGCGGTTGCGGTTGGCCACAGGTACTCCGACGCGAATATCCCGCTCGCCGCTATAGCGCGCCAGCAGCGCCTGGAACGACGCCAGTAACAGCATGAACAGCGTTGCACCCTGTTGCCGCGCCAGCCCTTGCAGTGCCTGGCTCAGGTCGCTGTCCAGCTGTATCTCCACACGTGCACCGCGAAAGCTCCTGCTGGCCGGGCGCGGCCGGTCGGTGGGCAGCGCCAGCACCGGTTGCTGATCGCCCAGTTGTTCAAGCCAGTAGGCCAGTTGGCGTTCGCGCTCACCCGCTTGCATCCAGTGGCGCTGCCAGATCGCATAGTCACTGTACTGCAGCGCCACTGCCGGCAGGCTGCAAGGCTGTCCTTGCAAGCGGGCGCTGTACAGGGCCACCAGCTCCTCGACCATGACCTGCATGGAGCGCGCATCCGAGACGATGTGATGCTGGGTCAACACCAGCACGTGATCGTCGTTGCCCAGGGTCAGCAGCTTGATCCGCAACAAGGGCCCCTGGCGCAAGTCAAACAGCTGCGCGGTTTCGGCGCGGATGAACTGCCTGAGCGCCTGCTCGGCCGACTGCCCCGGCGGCACATTCAACGGCTGCACCGCAATGCGCAAATTGGCCTGGGCATCAATGACCTGGCAAGTGCCACCTTGGGCGTTCTGGATAAACCGCGTGCGCAATGTGGCATGCCGCGCGCCCAGCAGGTCGAAGGCCTGCTGCAGGCTGGCGATGTCCAGCGGGCCACGTAGACGCAGCGCGGTGGGGATGTGGTAGGCGGCGCTGTCAGGGTCCAGTTGCCAGAGAAACCACTGGCGCTCCTGGGCAAAAGACAGTGGCAGTTGTTCGAACTCGTCGCTCACCCGCGGTATCGGCAGGTTGGCGGGCGAGATGCCCTCTGCCTGCATTTTTTCCAGGTACAGCCGGCGTTTTTCCAGCGGCAGAAGAATGAAACGCTGAGCAATCTTCAAGGCGACCTGCTGATCCATCAGATGGCCTCCATTTCGTCGAGCAACGCATCGAGCCTGCTGAGTTTGTCACTGTTCAGCGAAGACCCGCTCTGTTCCAGCTCGGCGACCAAGGCGCCGAGGACCGGGAATTGAAAAACCGTTTGCGCTGTCAGTTTCATACCAAGCTCAAGTTGAATTCGCGACACGACGCTCACCACCAGCAAGGAGTGACCGCCCATCTCGAAGAAGTTATCGTTCATGCCAATCCGCTCGACCTGCAGCACCTGCTGCCAGATCTGCGCCACCTGGCAGGCCAGCTCAGTGCCTGGCGCAATGAATTCGCTGCTGCCAACCTGGCTGTCGACTGCCGGCAGCGCCTTGCGGTCAAGTTTGCCGTTGGGGGTCAGCGGCAACTGTTCAAGGAACAGCACGTGGGCTGGAATCATGTAGTCGGGCAGGTCGGCTCGCAGCGCGTGCCTGATGGCTTCGCCGGCCTGGGCGTAGGCGCTTGGCGCGAGGTCGCCATCCACCACCAGGTAGGCCACCAGGTGTGCGCCCCGCGCCCCCTGCAGCGCCAGTACCGCGGCCTCGCGCACCTGGGCCAGGGCCTGCAGGCGTGCTTCGACTTCGCCCAGCTCGATGCGGAACCCGCGGATCTTGACCTGATGATCCAGGCGGCCGATGTACTCAAGCTCGCCGTCGTCGCGGTAGCGCACCAGGTCACCGCTGCGGTACAGGCGGGCGCCGGGCACGCCGAAGGGATCCGGCACGAATTTCTCGGCGGTAAGACCCGGGCGCAGCAGGTAGCCACGGGTAACCCCGTCGCCGGCCAGCAGCAACTCACCGGCCACCCCAAGGGCGGTCGGCTGCAAGCGGCCATCGACGACGTAGGCGCGGGTGTTGGCCAACGGCCGGCCGATACTCGGTGTGCCGCCAGGGTGACGGCGCGTCCAGGTCGAGTAGGTGGTGTCTTCCGACGGTCCGTACAGGTCGTAGACGTGCTCGATGGTGCCGCTGGCATACAGCTGCTCCACCAGCGCCTGCCTGAGCGGCTCGCCGGCCAGGTTGACAATGCGCACGCCCGGCGGAATCTGCCCGGCACGCTGCAGGGCCGCGACTGCCGAGGGCACACTGTTGAGCAAACGTACCCGCTCGCGGGCCGCCAGCGTCGGCAGCTCCAGGGCATTGCGCGCCATGATCACCTGACCGCCATTGGCCAGGGTGACGAACAGCTCCCACACCGACAGGTCGAAGCAGATCGACGTCGACGCCAGCACACCCTGGATATCTTCCTGGCTGTAAACCTGCTGCGACCACTGAATCAGTGCGCCGACGTTGCGATGGGTAATCGCCACGCCCTTGGGTTTGCCGGTGGAGCCGGAGGTATAGATGACATACGCCAGGTTCTGCGCCGAGACCGCTGTCTGCGGGTTGCCAGGCGTGGTCGCCGCCTGCTCGCCATAGCCACACTCCACCGGCACGACCTGAACGCTGGCGGGCACGCTGAGGTGCTCCAGCACCTGCTGCTGGCTCAGCAGGACACGGGCGCGACTGTCTTCAAGCATGTAGGCCACACGCTCGGCCGGGTAGTCGGGGTCCAGCGGCACATACGCACCACCTGCCTTGAGCACCGCCAGCAAGGCCACCAGCATTTCACTCGAGCGCGGCATCGCCACGCCGACCCGCACCTCGGGGCCCACGCCAAGCTCGATCAAGGCACAGGCCAGAAGATTGGCCCGCTGGTTCAACTGGGCATAACTGATGTGCGCCTGACCGTCGATCAATGCCGTTGCGTCAGCCCTGCGCGCGGCCTGCGCTTCGATATGCTGATGGATACAGCGCTGGTGAGCAAAGGCCAGGGTATTGCTGTTGCAGGTTTCGAGCAGCAGCCCGCGCTCGTTGCCGGTTAGCATATCCAACTCGCCGAGGGCCCGCTGCGGCGCCTGGCAGAGTTGCTCGAGCAGGTTGTCCAGGTGGGTGGCGATACGCTCGATCTGGGCATCGCTGAACAACGCACAGGCATAGTTGAACTGCAGCACCAGTTCCTCGCCCGTCGAAACCAGCAAGGTCAGCGGGTAGTGCGTTTGCTCGTGGCTGTTGAGCCGGCCGAAACGCAAGTCCTGAGTTGCGCCCTGCTCCAGGGCCTGCGACACCGGGTAGTTCTCGAACACCAGAATGTTGTCGAACAGCGATTCAGCGCTGTGCCCGGCCCAGCGTTGAATGTCGAACAGCGGGGTATGTTCATGCTCGCGCAGGCTCAGGTTTTTCGCCTGCAGCGCCTGCAGGAAGCTGCCGACGCTTTGCTCCGGGCGCGGCGTGGTGGCAACCGGCAGGGTATTGATGAACAACCCCATCTGGCGTTCGGCATCAGGCAGTTCGACCGGACGTCCGGCTACCGTGGCACCGAACACGACCGTTTGCTGGCCGCTATAACTCTGCAGCAACAGTGCCCAGGCGGCCTGAACCAGGGTGTTGAAGGTCACCTTCTGCTCGCGGGCAAACCCATGCAAGCGTTGGCTGCGCGAGCCTTCCAGCACGTGCCGGTACTCGCGCTGATGGCGGTTGCCAGCGTCATGTGCCGTGCTTGCGGCCAGCCGGGTGGGGCCGGCCAGGTCCTGCAGTTGCGCTTTCCAGAACGCTTCACTGGCCTGCTCGTCCTGAGCCTGCAGCCACTGGATATAGTCACGGTAACGGCCGTGCAGCGCAGCCGGTTGCTCGCCACGATAGCGTTGCAGCACCTCCCCCATCAGTTGTGAATTGCTCCAACCGTCCATAAGGATATGGTGGCTGGTGTAGATCAGCTGGTAGCGTTGCCCGTCGCAGTGCACCACATGCAGGCGCAGCAACGGCGCGCAGCCCAGGTCGAAACCGCGCTTGCGCTCACTGGCCGCCAGCGCGCCCAGCGCCTCGTCCAGGTCGGCACGCTGACGCCAGTCAAGAACGGTAAAGGGCACCTCCACCGATGCTTGCACTGCCTGCAAGGGGCGTGCGCCAACGCCCTGCCAGATGAAACGGGTTCGCAGGATGTCGTGGGCCTGCACAGTGGCCTGCCAGGCGGCGGCAAAAGCCTCTACATCGAGGCCGAAAACCTCGACGCTCATCTGGTTGACGTAACTGCCCTGCTCGCGACCATCGAGGGCATGGAACAACATGCCCTGCTGCATCGGTGACAGCGGATAGAGGTCTTCGACTGCGCTCAGGTCCAACTGATCGAGCTGTGCCTGAGTCAGTTGCGCCAGGGCAAAGTCCGACGGCGTGGCGCCCTGGCTGCGTGGATCACAGCAATGGGCGACCAGCGCTGCCAGTTCCTGCTCATAGTCATCGGCCAGGCGCTGCACCGTCGAGGCAGCGAACATTTGCGTGCTGAACGTCCAGCCGATACTCAGCTCGCCATCAAACACCCGGCCATTGAGCATCAACCAGTTGGCCAGTGGAACATCGGCGCCCTGCTCGGCCCCCCGCGCCTCACCAGTCGGAGTGAACAGTGCCGCGTCGTCGGTGAAACTGCTGTCGAACTGGCCCAGGTAGTTGAACGTGATACGCGGCACCGCCAGCCCTGTGAGCCGGGCGCGATCGCCTGGTTCAGCAAAATGGCCGAGCACGCCATAGCCCAGCCCCTTGTCGGGGATCGCGCGCAACTGCTCCTTGACGGTTTTCAGGGTCGCACCCAGGTCATCACGGGCACTCAGGCGCACCGGGAACAGGCTGGTGAACCAGCCAACCGACCGGGTCAGGTCAATATCATCGAAGAGGTCTTCGCGGCCATGCCCTTCCAGCTGGATCAGCGTATCGGCCTGCCCGCTCCAGCGCGCGAGGACCCGCGCCAGCGCCGCCAGGAGCACATCGTTGACCTGCGTGCGGTAAGCATTCGGCGCCACTTGCAGCAATTGCCGGGTGAGCCCGGCATCCAGGCGAGTGACCACGCTGTGGGCGTAACGGCTATGCAGGCTGGCGTGCGGATCGTCGCAGGGTAGCGCACTGCCCGCCACCGCCAATTGCGCCTGCCAGTAGTCGACCTGCCCGCGCACGGCCTCGCTTTGGGCATAGCGCTGCAAGCGTGCCGCCCAGGCCTGTACCGAACTGGTCTTGGCCGGCAGGTTGCCGGGAGTGCCGGCCAGGGCACTGGCGTAGGCTGCCTGCAGGTCCTCAAAGAGGATGCGCCAGGAAACCCCGTCCACCACCAGGTGGTGGATGACCAGCAGCAAGCGCTGCTGCTGGTCAGGCAGCTCGAGCAGCAACGCTCTGAGCAGCGGCCCCTGTGCAAGGTCGAGGCTGCACTGGGCCCGTTCACAGGCTGCGGCCAGTTCGCTTTGGTCGTGCACGCTTGCCTGCCACAGCAGCCCTTCGTGCCGCCAGTGCTGCGCCTGTTGTTGCAGGCTGCGGTAATCGGCCCGCCATTGCCCGTCTGCCGCGCTGAAGTTCAGGCGCAACGCGTCATGATGCTGCACCAGCGCTTGCAGGGCCTGCTCCAGTGCTGGCGCCTGCAGGCGTTCGGCGGGCTTGAGCAGCACCGACTGGTTCCAGTGCTGGCGTGTCTGCATGTCTTGTTCGAAGAACTGCGCCTGGATCGGCAGCAACTGCACCCGCCCGCTGGCTGGCCCCTGATCGATCTCAAGGGCCGCGGCGCCGGTTGCCGCAACCGCCGCCAGGCTTTGCACGGTCTGATGCTGGAACAGCTGTTTGGGGGTGAAATGGATACCCGCCTGACGCGCGCGGCTGACCACCTGGATGGAAATGATCGAGTCACCGCCCAGTTCGAAAAAGTTGTCGGTCAAACCGACGCGCTCGCACTTGAGCACGCTTTGCCAGATCTGGGCAATCTGCCGCTCCAGCTCCGCCACCGGTGCCACGTATTGCTGGCTTGGTTCCAGGTCAGGTGCAGGCAGGGCCTTGCGCTCCAGTTTGCCGTTGGGGCTGAGTGGCATCCGCTCGATCAACTGGATGCGAGCGGGCACCATGTAGTCGGGCAGGTTTGCCTTCAAGTGCTGGTCCAGCGCCTGGCGCCAGGCGCCTTGCTCGGCCTGGGCGCTGGCAAAGTCCGCGCTCGGTACCACATAGGCCACCAGGCGCTGGGCGGTGTTGTCGCCCACCGCCAGCACCGCGGCCTCGCGAACCGACGCGTGTTCGACAAGGCGTGCCTCGATTTCGCCCAGCTCGATACGCAGCCCGCGAATTTTTACCTGGTGGTCGATGCGACCGGCATATTCGATCACCCCATCGGCACGGTAGCGCGCCAGGTCACCGGTGCGGTAAAGGCGCTGAGCAGCGTCGAACGGGCTGGCGACGAAACGCTCGGCGGTCAGTCCTGGACGCAAATGATATCCCCTGGCCAGGCCTTCGCCGCCAAGGTACAGCTCGCCTATCACCCCCGCCGGCAGCAATTGCAGGCTCGCATCGAGAATCCAGGTTTGCAGGTTGGCGATCGGCTCACCGATCGGCACGCTGTCCCCCGGCTCTTCCCGGCAGGTCCAGTGGGTGACGTCGATGGCCGCTTCAGTCGGCCCATACAGGTTGTAAAGCGCCGCACCGGGCAACAGGGCAAAAACTTGCGCCTGGGCATCCACCGGCAGTGCTTCGCCACTGCAGACTATCCGCTTGAGCGAGGTACAACAGGCCACCGCCTCGTCCTGCATGAACGCCTGCAACATGGACGGCACAAAATGCAGGGTGCTGACGCCCTGGTTGCGGATCAGAGCGACCAGCCTTGCAGGATCCCGATGATCGCCGGGCTCGGCGATGACCAGGCGGGCACCGAACATCAGCGGCCAGAAGAACTCCCAGACCGAGACGTCGAAACTGAACGGGGTCTTCTGCAGCACAACATCGTCAGGTGTCAGGCCGTAAGCCTGTTGCATCCAGTTAAGGCGGTTGCTCAGGGCCACATGGCGGTTACCGGCGCCCTTGGGCTTGCCGGTCGAGCCTGAGGTATAGATCACGTAGGCCAGGTTCTGCGCATCAGGCGTGCACGGCACTGGCGCCATGCCCTGGGCGGGCGTCAGTGCCTCGGGCCGGTCCAGCAGCAAGGTCTGCAGACTGCCCGGCAGGCTCAAGCGCTCGAGCAGTGCCGACTGGGTCAGCAACAGCCCGATACCGCTGTCCTCGATCATGTAGCTCAGGCGTTCGGCGGGGTAATCGGGGTCCAGCGGCACATAAGCGCCGCCGGCCTTGAGCACCGCCAGCAAGCCGACGACCATTTCCAGGCTGCGTTCGGCAGCGATGCCGACCAGCACCTCCGGGCCCACGCCTGCGCCAACCAGGCGCTGGGCCCATTGGTTGGCCTGCAGCTCCAGCGCCGCGTAGGACATGGCCTGACCGGCGAAGACCAGGGCAGTGGCCGCGGGCGTGCGCTGGGCCTGGTCGGCAATCACCTGGTGCACGCAGCGCGAGTCGGCATAGTGCTGCGCGGTATGGTTCCAGCCGTCGATAACCTGGCGTTGCGCGCGTTCACCCAGCATCGGCAACTGGCCAAGCGGCTGATCGACCTGCTCGACAAAGCCTTGCAGCAGTTGGGTCAGATGGCCGCACAGGTTCGTCACCGCAGTGTCATCGCACAGCGCCCGGTCGTAGCTGAACTGCAAGGTCAGCACCTCGCCGAGCCCCACCGCAAGGGTCAGCGCAAAGTGCGTCTGCTCCTGCATCTGCACCTCGCCGAACTGCAGCCCTTCAGGCGCACCTTGTTGCAGCGCATCGGCAATAGGATAGTTCTCGAACACCAGGATGCTGTCGAACAGCGGCTCGCCCGCCCGTCCAGCCCACCGCTGAATATCGGCCAGCGGCACCTGCTCATGTTCACGCAGCGCCACGTTCTGCGCCTGGACCTGTTGCAGCCAGTGCCCGACGCTCAGCTCTGCAGCCGGGCTGGCAATGACCGGCAGGGTGTTGATGAACAGGCCAACCTGCTGTTCGATGCCGGCAAGCTCCGCCGGCCGCCCCGCCACCGTGGCACCCAATGCCACGGAAGTCTGGCCGGTATAGCGCTGCAGCAATACCAGCCAGGCTGCCTGTACCAGGGTATTGAGGGTGACTTTCTGTTGCCGGGCAAACTCGCTCAAGCGAGCGCTTTGCGCCGGCGTCAGGCTCGCCTGGTACTGGCCCTGACCGCTAGCGGCCTGCCCGTGCGCGCCAGCCAGGGCTGGTGCCAGCAGGGTCGGCGCGGCGAGGTCAGACAACTGCGCCTCCCAGAACACGCGGCTGCGCGCATCATCCTGCGCCTGCAACCAGCCGATGTAATCGGCATAACGCCCAGGCCGCGCTGGCACGGCGTGCCCTCGGTAACGCTGGAGCACTTCGCCCATCAGCAACGAGCTGCTCCAGCCGTCCATCAGGATGTGATGACTGGTGTGGATCAGGTGATAGTCATGCTCGCCGCTACGCACCAGCAGCAAACGCAGCAATGGCCCGCAGCTCAGCTCGAAACCCCGTGCGCGCTCAGTGTCCGCCAGTTCCTGCAGGTCCTGGGCACTGCCCGGCCGCCCGCGCCAGTCAAGGACCTCAAACGGCAGCTCGACCTGTTTGAGCACCACTTGCACAGGCGTGTCGGCATCGTCAGGCCAGATAAAACCACTGCGCAGCACTTCATGGGCCTGCAGGCACGCCTGCCAGGCATCGCGGAAGCGCTGCAGATCCAGCCCGCGGATATCCACGCGCAACTGATTGATATAGTCACCCGACCCCTGCTCATAGAGGGAGTGGAAAAACATGCCCTGCTGCATCGGCGACAGTGGATAGAGGTCCTCGATATCCGCGCCATTGCACGCCAGCCGGTCCAGTTGCGCCTGGCTCAAGCGCGCCAGCGCGAAGTCGGACGGGGTAACCCCACGGTGGCGTGGATCACAGCAATGGCTGATCAGGCTGCGCAGCTCGTCGGCATACTCATCGGCCAGCGCCTGCATCTGCGCGCGGTCGAACATCTGCTCGCTGAAAGTCCATTCCAGGCTGAGCTCGCCCGCGTAGACCTGGCCGTTCAAGGTCAGCCAGTTGCTCAACAGTGCCTGCGGGCTGCGCTCCTCGCCCTTGTCCTCGGTACTGGGGACAAACAGGCCTTGCCCATCGGCAAAACTGGCATCGAACTGCCCCAGGTAGTTGAAGGTGATCCGCGGTTGCGCCAGGCCACGCAACTGCAGGCGCGTCGGCTCATCGGCCAGATAGCGCAGAAGACCGTAGCCGATGCCCTTGTCAGGCACCTGGCGCAGTTGCTCCTTGATCTGCTTGATCGATTGCCCAAGGTCGTCGCAAGCCGTCAGACGCAGCGCAAACACGCTGGTAAACCAGCCCAGGGTCCGGCTCAGATCGATATCGTCAAACAGCGCTTCACGGCCGTGGCCTTCGAGGCGGATCAAGGTATGCCGGTCGCCGGTCCAACGGCTGATGACACGGGCCAGGGCCGTCAGCAGCAAGTCGTTGATCTGCGTACGGTAGGCAGCAGGCGCCTGTTGCAGCAACTGGCGCGTCGCGGTGCTGTCGAGCCGGGTCTGGACGCTGCGGGCGTGACTGGCCAACAGGCTCGCCTGCGGGTCACGGCATGGCAAGTCGTTGGCGCAGCTCAACTGCTCACGCCAGTAAGCCAGCTCGGTGTCCATGCGCCGCTCGCGGGCTCGCACCTGCAAACGCTCGCTCCAGGCCTTGAGCGAACTGGTCTTGTCCTGCAAGCGCAGCGCTTGGCCAGCCATCAGCTGCTGGTATGCCTGCTGGATATCCTCGAGCAACAGGCGCCACGACACACCATCGACCGCCAGGTGGTGAACCACCAGCAGCAGCCGCTGCGAGCCATCGGCCAAGGTTGCCAGCAACCCGCGCAGCAGCGGCCCGTGCTGCAAGTCCAGACTGCGCTGAACCTCGTTGCAGCGCGCGGTCAGGGCCTGCTCATCCGCCACGTCAGCCTGCCACAGCAATGCCGCTGGCAGGCGCGTCAACGCACCGTAGGTGGCCTGCCAGCTACCGTCGGCCTGGCGCTGGAAGTTCAAGCGCAGCGCATCGTGATGCACCACCAGCGCTTGCAGCACCTGCTCCAGCAGCTCGGCTTGCAAGGGCGCTCGCGGTTGCAGCAGGACCGATTGGTTCCAGTGCCCAGGGGCATGCAGTGACTGCTCGAAAAACGCCTGGGCAATCGGCAGCAATGGCACCTCACCGACCACCGGCGCTTGTTCGAAGCGCTGCACGCCACCCAACCGGGCGACACTGGCCAGGCCCTGGACAGTCTGCTGCTGGAACAGATCGCGCGGGGTGAAATGAATGCCGGCCTGGCGTGCGCGGCTCACCACCTGAATGGAGATGATCGAGTCGCCACCGAGCTCGAAGAAGTTGTCCTGACGACCAATGGCCTGGCGCTTGAGCACCGCCTCCCAGATCGTTGCAATGCGCTGTTCCAGCTCATTGGCCGGTGCCTGATAATCTTCCTGCGCGCGCTCCAGGCCGGGCTGCGGCAAGGCCATGCGGTCGAGCTTGCCATTGGCCGTCACGGGCAGTTGGTCAAGCAGCACCACGTGCGCGGGCACCATGTAGTCCGGCAGCACTGCCTGCAATTGCTCGCGCAGCTGGCTTGGCGGGGTGCCAGCGTCGGCGACCACGTAGGCAACCAGCTGTTTGCCAAGGCTGGCGTCAACGGCCAGCACCACCGCTTCGCGCACCGGTACCAGGGCCAGCAACTGCGACTCGATTTCCCCCAGTTCGACACGCATGCCGCGGATCTTCACCTGGTGATCGATACGGGTAACAAACTGCAATTCGCCGTCAGCCCCCCGCCGCACCAGGTCACCGCTGCGGTACAGGCGTGCGCCCGGGCGGCGGCCGAACGGATCGGGGACAAAGCGCTCGGCCGTCAGCCCAGGGCGGCGGTGATAACCACGCGCCAGCGCCGCGCCGCCGATGTACAGCTCACCGATGGCCGCCGGGGCCAGCACCTCAAGACCGCCACCGAGCACATACAAGGCGGTATCAACCAGCGGCCGGCCAATGCCTACCCGTGTATCGCCGGCGGTTGCGCGTTGGCTGTGGCTGGCATTGATGGTCGCCTCCACGGGCCCGTAACGGTTGTACAAGGCTACGTGGGGCAGGCGTTGCAGCACCTTGTGCTGCAGCTCGCGGGACAACGCCTCGCCCCCACTGAACAGATTGCGCAACGACGTACAGCCTTCAAGCCCAGGGGTTTCAATGAACGCCTGGAGCATCGAGGGAACAAAGTGCAAGGTACTGACCTGATGAGCCTGGATCAGCGCCAGCAGACGCTCCGGGTCTCGCTGGTCGCCCGGTTGCGCCAGCACCACCGGCGCACCACAGGTCAACGGCAGCAACAGCTCCCAGACCGAGACATCAAAACTGCTTGAGGTTTTCTGCAGCACCGCGTCTGCGGGGCTCATGGCATAGGTATCGCGCATCCATTGCAAGCGCCCGCTCAAGGCCCCATAGCGATTACCCGCCGCTTTCGGCCGGCCGGTGGAACCGGAGGTATAGATCAGGTAGGCGAGGTTCTCGGCCTGCTGCACAATCGGCAAAGGCTGGTCGCTGCACTGCTCCAGGGACGGATCGTCAAGCAACTGCACAGGCAACGGCAGGTCGCCGGGCAGGCGCGAGAGCACCGACGCCTGGCTCAGCAGCAGGGCAATACCGCTGTCCTCGATCATGTAGGCCAGGCGCTCGCGCGGATACTCAGGGTCCAGCGGTACATAGGCGCCACCGGCCTTGAGCACGGCAAGCACGGCCACGACCAACGCCATCGAACGCTCGACGGCGATGCCCACCAGAACCTCCGGCCCAACCCCCGACGCCCGCAGGCGCTGGGCCAGCCGGTTGGCCTGGGCGTCGAGCTGCGCATAACTCAAGGTCGCCTCGGCAAACACCAGCGCGGTTGCCTGGGGCCGGGTTGCGACCTGCTCGGCGATCAGGCTCAGCAGGCAAGCCGGGACGCTGGCTTGCGGGTCATTGCAGGCGTCGAGCAACTGACGAGTCTGGGCATCGTCGAACAGCGACTGTTCCGCCAGGCGCTGGTGCGGCTCGGCAAGGCAGCGCTCAAGCAGGTAACGCCAGTGTTCGCCGAGCCGCTCGATGGTGGCTGGCTCGAACAGGTCACAGGCATAGGCCAGCGACGCCTTGAGTACCCCGCCCTGGTCCTCGGTGTTGAGGGTCAGATCGAAACGCACCGTGTCGCTGCCCCGATCGAGCGCCTCGACGGTCAATCCCGGCAGGCGCCACTGGTCAACCGCCGGTTGCGCCACCTGGTGGTTGAACATCACCTGGAACAGCGGGCTCTGGTTCAGGCTGCGCTGCGGCTGCAAGGCATCGACCAGGTGCTCGAACGGCAGGTCCTGATGGGCCTGGGCCTCGAGCACGCGCTGCTTGGCCTGCTGCACCAGCTCGACGAACGACATCTGCCCATCGACCTGTGCCCGCAGTACCTGGGTATTGACGAAAAAACCGATCAGCGGCTCGACCTCGGCCCGTGTCCTATTGGCGATCGGCGTGCCAATGCGGATATCCGATGCGCCGCTGTAGCGATGCAGCACCGCCTGAAACGATGCCAGCAGCACCATGAACGGCGTCGCGCCCATGCTCGCGGCGAATGCGCGCACCGCTTGCGCAAGGCTCTCGGACAAGGCAATCGGCACCCGTGCGCCACGTGCACTGCGCGACGCCGGGCGTGGGTAATCGAGGGGCAGCTCGAGGTTGACCGCCTCCTCTCCAAGGTTGGCTTTCCAGTACGCCAGTTGCCGTTGCGCTTCACCGGCGTCCAGCCACAGGCGCTGCCAACGTGCATGGTCGGCATATTGCACGGCCAGCGGCGCGGGTACGGCCTGCTCGGCGTCCGCGACCAGGCGCGCATAGCCGTGGGTCACTTCTTCGACCAGAATCGGCAGGGACCAGGCATCACAAACGATGTGATGGGTGCAGAACAACAGCACATGTTGCTCGGCATCCAGCCTGAGCAGCGTGGCCCGCAGCAACGGCCCCTGCTCCAGGTCGAAGGCTTGCCGGGCCTGGCGTTCAATCTCCTGATCCGCCAGTGCCTGGCCGTTCTCGCCGCTAAAGTCGAGCAGTTGCAGTTCAAAGCGCGCAACGGCCTCGACCTGCTGCAACACCTGGCTGTCCTGCAGCACAAAACGGGTGCGCAGGACTTCATGGCGGGTCACCAGCGCCTCGAAGCTTTGCCGCAGGCTTTCGACATTCAACTGTCCGCGCAAGCGCAGCACGGCCAGTTGGTTATAGGCGGTGGAGTCCGGCTCCAGTTGCCAGAGAAACCACATCCGTTGCTGGGCATGCGAGGCGGGCGTCGCCTCGCTGGGGTCTTCGCGCCGGGGAATCGGCAGGCTTTCCAGCGACAGGCCTTGCTCAAGCATGCGCGCCTGCAAGGCGCGCCGTTCAGCAGCGGAAAAACGGGTGAAGCGCTCAGCCAGCGCCAGCATTCGTTGCTCAAGCATGCTCATTGCTCCTGAGCCTCGGCAAACAGCGCTTCGAGCGCCTGGACCTTGTCTTCGCTGACCGCCTCGTCACGGTGCATCTCGATCTGCCGGGCCAGCAGCTCCACGGTTTCGCCCTCGAAGAACACCTTGAGCGGCAAGGTGACATTGAGCCGCGCCTGAACCTGGGAACGAATCCGCGTGGCCAGCAACGAATGCCCGCCCAGGGCAAAGAAGTTGTCGTTGATACCCACCCGCTCCAGTTGCAAAGCCTCCTGCCAGACCTCGGCCAACAATTGCTCGAGCTCATTGCCCGGCGCGACGTAGGCAACACCGTCCAATGCCCGCGCAGCCAGGGCGGTCCGGTCAAGCTTGCCATTGGGGGTACGGGGCAGGCTTTGCACCGCCTGCAACGTCGAGGGCACCATGTACTCAGGCAACTGCTCTCGCAACAGTCCCAGCAATTGCACGGTCCGCGGCTGCGCATCGGCCATGGCGGCCAACACCACATAAGCCACCAGTTGCTTGCCGGCGGCGGTGTCGCGGGCGATGGCCACGGCCTCGCGCACGCCCTCCTGCGAACCCAGCAGCGCTTCGATCTCACCCAGCTCGATGCGGTGGCCACGAATTTTCAATTGATGATCCAGCCGACCGAGGTAATCGACCAGGCCGTCGGCGCGCACACAGGCAAGGTCGCCGGTGCGATAACAGCGCTGGCCCGGCTCGCTGGCGAACGGATCCGGAACGAAGCGACTGGCCGTCAGCCCGGGCCTGTTGAGATATCCCCGGCTAAGCCCGGCACCGGCAACGTACAACTCACCCTCCTGGGCAACCCCCGCCCAGCGCTGTTGATCATCAAGAACATACAGGCGAGTGCCGGCAATGGGCTCGCCGATGGCGACGCGCAGTTCAGAATCACCGCGATCCTCTGGCGCCACCTGGTAAGCGCAGCACCAGACAGTGCTCTCCGAGGGCCCGTATTCGTTGACCAGCGTTACCCCCGGCAGTGCCAGGCGGTGGCGGCGCAGCAGCTCGGGAGGACAGACCTCGCCGGCAACAATGGCGCAACGCAACGCGGGCGCCGCCTGCAGATGCTCAAGCACCTGGGCGTGCAGCGACGGCAGGGCGAGAAAGTGCGAGATGGCCTGGCGCTCTATCAGTTGGGCAATGGCTTGAGGGTCCTTGTGCGCCTGCTCAAGCGGCAGGCACAGGCTGCCGCCCTGCCCCAGGGACCAGAAAATCCCCGCCACGGAGCTGTCGAACGAGAACGACGAGAGCATCAGGAAGCGTTGCACCGGCTGCTGATAGAACTGCACCCGCGCCTGGGTCGAGGCCAGCGCATTGGCGTGGCTGACCATCACCCCCTTGGGTGTGCCGGTGGAGCCTGAGGTGTAGATCACGTACGCCAGGTCATCCGCCTCGCCGCAACTGGCCAGCGGGCTGTCATCGACCTGATCGAGCGCCTCGTCATCCAGGCTGAGCAGGGTTGTCGTCGCCGGCATGGCGATAGCCGGATCAAGCGCCTGCAAGGCAATCAGGCACTCTACCCCAGCGTCCTCGAGCATGAAGGACAGGCGCTGCGCCGGATACTGCGGGTCCAGCGGCAGGTACGCCGCCCCCGCCTTGAGGATAGCCAGCAACGCCACGACGATCTCCACCGAACGTGCGCCGTAGACGCCAACAATCGCCTCACGGCCGATTGCGCGCTGGTTCAGGACGCGGGCCAGCTGGTTGGCACGGCGCTCAAGCTGGGCATAACTGACCTGCTGCTCGCCGATCTGGATCGCTGTCCGTTCGGGATGCTGCTGCGCGTGGCGCTCGAACAACTGGTGCAACTGGCGGCTGGCGCTCTCGCCCAGCGACTGGCTGCGGTCCAGTGCCTGCTGCAACGGTCGGGCCTGGGCGGCATCCACCAGGGCAACCTTTTGTGCTGCTTGCCGGGGGTCAGCCACGGCTTGAGTGACGAACTCAGCAAACTGAGCCAGCCAGGCGCGGCCCAGTTCGGCGCTGAACGAGCCGGCCGGCGACAGCAGGCGCAACAGCAGATCATCACCGCTGGGAGCTACCTGCAGGTGGAGTTTTTCCAGGCTGGGGCGATCCAGCCGGGCCCCCTCAAGCGGCTGATCAGCCCAGGAAAAACCGAAGTCCAGCCCCGCGCCCTGGCCACCGAGCATGTCCAGTTCGTTGAAGCAGTCCTGCCAGGACTGGCTCAACTGCAGCTGCACGGCAAAGTGCTCGGCGTAGCCGTCCACGGACAGATCAGCCTGGCGACTGAAGGCAACCGGCAAACGCCAGGCCAGATGCCCCAGGGTAGAGTGCAACTGCTCGTTGCGCCCGCTTATTGCGCAGGCCACCAGCCAATGCTCGCGGCCACTCAGGCGACCGACGAACAGCCCCCAGAGCAACAGCAGTGATGCTGCGTCCGAGTCCAGTCGCCATTGCTGGCGCAGGGTGCGCAGCCCCGGCACAACCGCTGGCAAATGCTGCTCGTGTTGCTGCAATGCCCCCATGAACGGGGTGAGCCGTTCATAAGGCAGACGCGAGTCGACCTGCATGTCGCGGTACAGATTGCGCCAGAACTCGCCCCCCTTGCGGCCGATGTCCTCCTGCGCAAGGCCAGCCTGCCAATCGGCGTAGTCGGCGTATTGCAACCCGTCGAAGGGGGCCAGCGACTGCCCCTGGTAGAGTGCGCGCAATTGCGCCTCCAGCAAACCCAGGGCAACCTCATCCAGGCTCGCCAGGGGCGCAGCGACTCGTAAGCGGTGTGCATCCTCGCCACTGCCCAGGCCCAGCACCAGGCTGTGGCTTGCCAACTGCGCCAGGCACGCTGGACCCGCCTGTTCGAAGGTGCCCGGCGCCACCGACAGCAGACACAGGCGCGGCTGGGCATGAATCACCTGAACCGGACGTTTCATCCCCGGCATGTTTCGGTACTCGGTGCGCAGGATCTCGTGCCGTTCACTCAGGTCAATCGCCGCCTGCTCGAGCCGCTGGCGATCGATGGGGGCATCGAACGTCATGATCAGCTGGGCGCCGAGGACCGTACCACGGGCTTGCTGGGCATCGAGAATGGACGCTTGCTGGGCGGAAACCTGGAAAACTTCGGAAGGGTCGACTGGAGCGTTCATGGGGAATCCTTAACCAATTGCCACATCGACGCTGTTCAGCGCGATAGCCATTGCAGTGAGTATTTTTCGCGGCCCGGTGTATTCGTTGCGCGCGTGAACCGTAAGAATGTTGTCGAGAATCACCACGTCGCCCTGCTGCCAGGGGAACTCGACCATGACCTCTCGATAGATTTGTTGCAGGTGGGTGATGTAGTGCTCGGGGATTGCCGAGCCGTCACCGAAGAAGGTGTTCTGCGGCAGGTCCATCGGCGCGAACTCGGCCAGCAGGCTGGTGCGGATACTGTCTGGCAGCGTCAGCGCATTGAAAAAGGTCGCGTGATTGAACCAGACCGTCTCGCCCGTACGCGGATGACGGACCATGGCCGGACCGCGCTGGCGCGTGCGCAGCCGGTTACCGGGCTTCCACTGCGGCTCGACGCCGATCTTGCGGCAGTAGGCTTCAACCGCCTCGCGGTCTTCGGTCTGGAACACGGTCTGCCACGGCAAGCCCATGCCATCCCCATAGTTGCGCACATACAGCACGCCTTTGCGGGCAAACGCTTCACGCACCTGAGGATCGATCCGATCGAGAATCAGCCGTGTATCACCCAAGGGCGTCTCGCCCCCGGTCTGTGACGCCAGGTCACAGTAGAAATACAGGTGCAAGGGAAAGACCGGCGAATAGGAGTGCTCGTTGTGCGGGAAGATCTTCTCCACCGCCGGGTAGTCTGTGGAGCTGTAGACATTCAACTTGCGGGTAATCTGGGTACGTGGCGAAGCCCGGAACAAATATTCGAGCGCGCCGCCGGAGATCACATCGACACAGCGGTTGAAGGTTTCAATGTCCTGTACATCGAAACCACGAAAAAGAATCGCCGCGTGCTTGTCCAGCTGTTGCTCGATCAGTTCGCGGTTTTCGCTGGCCCATTGCACCAGGCCCACGCCGGGTACGGTCGGGCGACACAGCAAGGGCATAGAGCCGCCTTCCAGCAGCGGCGAAAACGCCACCAACTGCTGGGCGCTGGCACCAAGGCTCTTTCTTCTGCCTTTGGCCAGTGCCGGTATGACGTGAGACTGGAAATCCGACATTTAACACCTTCCATTCGCTGATTCGACATTGGCGGCAAAGCCAATCGATAGATCCGTCCGGGCGCTGCTTCAATTCACCTGGTTACTGCCTGCGCGCTGCGGCGAGCGCCGGCGAATCGGGTGCTGCTGCAGCAATTGCGTTCTGCGCGCTAGCGCCTGATCCTTGCCGGCCTGCTCCTGCACGGCCCGCGAGGCGTCGAGCAGAGCCTGGAGCGGTTGCTCTGGCGCCTGAATCATCTGTTCGAGTACCAAGGCCGTCTGCGCAAACAGACAGGCCATGTCATTGCTTTCGTACAGCCCGGCAATGCATTTGAAGCCAACCCCGATGGTCGTCGACGAGTTGACGAACTCGGCGATCAGGTCCAGCTCCGCCGCCGCCTGCCCCGCGGCCCAGGGCCTGATCTGCAGCCCATCGATAGCCACCGGCTGCGCCCCTTGTTCCTGGTAGATGAATTTGATCGCGAACAACGGCGACTTGCCTGAACGACGCGGCAACCGCAGTGCCTCCACCAGGCGATCGAACGGCAGGTCCTGATGGTCCGAAGCACCGATGACCGTGGTGCGGCAGGACGCCAGGAAACTGCCGATCGTCTGTTGTTGATCCACCGAGAGTTGCAGTACCAATTGATTGACGAAGAAGCCGACCATTTCTTCAACGCCGGCGTGATTTCGGTTGGCGACATCCGTCCCCAGGCGGACCCGGGCAGCGCCACAGCGCTGGCTGACGACCAGGGCAAAGCCGGCCAGCAGGAGCATGTACAGGGTCAGGCCCTGTGCCTTGGCAAACTGACGCAAGCGCTCGCTCAAGCCCTGCTCAAGGGCAAACTCGTACACCTCGCAGTCTTGCTGCTGATCGGCGGATGCGCCGCTGCCACTGGCCGGCAAGGTGGTGAAGAAATGCTCGCTGCCCAGTTGCTGCTGCCAGTACTGCAACTGCCGGTCATGCTCCCCAGCCGCCAGCCATTGGCGCTGCCACACCGCAAAATCGAGGTACTGCAGGCCTGGCGCGCTCAAGCCAGGCGCCACACCGGTGGCAAATGCCTGGTAGAGCGCGCTGAACTCGCGGATCAAAATGGCAAACGACCAGTGGTCGGCGACGATGTGATGCAGCGTCACCAGCAGCACGTGGCGCTCTGGCTCGGTGCACAGCAACTGCACCCGCAGCAGCGGCCCACGCTGCAGGTCGAAGGGGCGCAGGGCCTCTTGCTGCACCTGTTGCGCCAGCACCACCTGCCGGTTGGCGCTGTCCAGGGCCTGCAAGTCGACACTCTCGAACGGCACGGGCAAGTGCGCGTGGACCCGCTGCCAGCTTTCGCCCTGATCCTCGAAGAACGTCGTGCGCAGCACCGCGTGGCGCGCAACCAGGGCTTCGAAGGCCAGGCGCACGGCCTCGACCTGCAATGGCCCGAGCAACTCCAGCGCGCGCGGAATGTTGTACATCGAACTTTGCGGTTCAAGTTGCCAGAGGAACCACAAGCGCTGCTGAGCATAAGACAGCGGCTGCGGCTGCGAAGCATCGACCCCATGCAAGTCCGGCAGCACGCGTCGGCTTCCGGTTGCCGGTAACTGCTCGACGAATGCCTGTAGCGACGGGCTGTCGAACAGCGCGCGCAAAGGCAGGTCCAGCTGCAGTTCATGGCGCAGTCGACTGATCACCTGGGTCGCCAGCAATGAATGGCCGCCCAGCTCGAAGAACTGGTCGTCGAGCCCGACCCGCTCAAGCTTGAGGACCTCCTGCCAGACCTGGGCGACCTGCTGCTGCAGCGCCGTGCTGGCGGGCCGATAAGGCTTGCTGGCGACGCTGCTGTCGGCCAGCGCCAGCAAGGCCTTGCGGTCGAGCTTGCCGTTCGGGGTCAAGGGCAGATGGGCAACGACGCTCAGGCGTGTCGGCAGCATGTGCGCCGGCAGGTTCAAAGCCAGGGACTGGCGCAACTCGCTGCACAGTTGCTGGCCCTGCGCCGCGTCCTCGAACAGCTGCGGGTCGGCCCCCACCAGGTAGCCCACCAACTGCTGTACACCGTGCTCTTGCCGGGCCACAACCACCGCATCACGGACCCGCGCATGGGCCAGCAAATGACGCTCGATCTCACCGGTTTCGATACGAAAGCCACGGACCTTGACTTGATGATCGACGCGCCCGGCATACTCAATCTGCCCATCTGTCGCATAGCAGCCCAGATCGCCAGTGCGGTACAGGCGCCCGCCAGGTTGCGCGGCGAACGGGTCCGGCACGAAGCGTTCGGCCGTCAACCCGGGCCGCGCATGGTAACCCCGCGCCAGTGAGTCGCCGGCAATGCACAACTCGCCAACCACGCCCGCGGGCAAAAGCTGCAGGGCCGGCCCCAAAACCAGCAGCCGGACGTTATCGAGCGGCCGCCCGATCGGCACCATGACCCGTTCCAGCGCCCCGGTGACCATGGCGAAGGTGACCTCGATGGTGGCTTCGGTCGGCCCGTAGAGGTTGACCAGCGTACCCGGCCAGCGCTGCAACAGCTGGTTGGCCAGGGTTGCACTCAAGGCCTCGCCCCCTGCCATCAGATAGCGCAAGCTGGCCATGCTCTGCGCCGTCGCCGCCGGCAGTACCGCCTGCAGCAGCGAAGGCGCCGCCTGGACAATGGTGATGCCCAGTGCTTCGACCCGGGCCCAGAGCCTGGACATATCGGCTGACAAGCCCGGCTCGGCAATGACCAGTTGCGCCCCGCAGATCAATGGCAGCCAGCACTCCCAGACCGAAGCGTCGAAGCTCAGGGCGGTCTTTTGCAGAACCCGGTCGGCAGGCTCAAGTTGCAGGGTGCGCTGCATCCAGTGCATGTGATTGGCCAGCGCCCCGTGCCGCACCTGCACGCCTTTCGGGGTGCCGGTGGAGCCTGAGGTGTAGATCATGTAGGCCAGGTTGTCCGGGTGCAGGCAGGTGCTGACATCGGCGATTGGCGGCCCGGCGTAGGCTGCGCTGTCGAGCACCAGGCGGGTAACGCCCGCCGGCACGTCCAGCGCAAGGCCCGGCTGAACGAGCAACAAGCGCGCGGCGCTGTCGTCGAGCATGAAGCGGATGCGCGCCTGCGGATAACCGGGGTCCAGTGGCAGATAGGCGCCACCGGCCTTGAGGATCGCCAGCAAGCCAATGATCATCTCCAGGCTTCGCTCGACAGCAATGGCGACGACCACCTCGGCCCCTACCCCAGCCTCACGCAAACGGACTGCCAACTGGTTGGCTGCGCTGTTCAATTGCTCGTAGCTCAGGCGCTGGCCGGCATACTCGACGGCACAGGCCTGCGGCGTGCGCGCCGCCTGCTGCCGCACCCAGTCATGGATAGCTAACGGCGGCACGTCCACCGGCGGCTCAGGTTGAGCCCGCTGCAACACCGCCTCGCGTTCGGCCTGCGCCAACATCTGCAGTTCGCCCAGCGGCGTCGACAACGCGTGCGGCAATTGCTCGAGCACAGTGCGCAAATGCTCGGCCAGGCCCTGCAGCGCCTGCTCGCCGATGGCGTCGCAGGCATAGTCGTAATCGAGCTGCAGCTCATCGCCCACGGTCACCGCCACCGACAACGCGTAGTGGGTCTGCTCCTGGTTCGCCACCGCACCAAACCGAGGGCCCTGCTGTTGTTGCAACGCCTCGGCCAGCGGGTAGTTCTCGAACACCAGAATATGGTCGAACAACGCATGGGCCTGATGCCCCGCCCAGCGCTGGATTTCGAACAGCGGGGTTTGCTCGTGCTCGCGCACCGCAAGGTTGAGCGCCTGCACCTGCTCCAGCCACTGCGCCAGGGTCTGCTCGGGCCGCGGGCTGGCAATGATCGGCAGGGTGTTGATGAACAGGCCAATCTGCTGCTCGATCCCCGGCAGCGGCAGGCTGCGCCCGGCCACCGTGGTGCCCACCACCACGCTGCGGCGCCCGCTATAGTGCTGCAGCAACAGCAACCAGGCCGCCTGCACCAGGGTATTGAGGGTGATCTTCTGCTGGCGGGCGAAGGCACTTAGCTGCGCGGTGTGCTGGGCGTCGAAGCGCTGGACCAGGCTTGCACGCAGGCCCTGGGCCTGTGCCCGGCCCGCTTCGGGCAGGTAGCGCGCCAGGTGCAGCGGCTCGTCCAGCGCCTGCAGCTGCGCAGTCCAGAACTGCTGGGCTGCCCGTCCATCAAGACCCTGCAAATGCTCGATGTAGTCGCGGTAGCGGCTTGCCGGCAAGGCGCCAGGCTGGTCGTTGTAACGCGCCAGCACTTCGCCGAGCAGCCTGGCATTGCTCCAGCCATCCATCAGGATATGGTGGTGGGTGTAGATCAAGTGATGCCGCTGCTCACCGGTGCGCACCAGATCGAAGTTCAACAAGCCCGCGACCTGCAGGTCGAAGCCGTGTTGACGCCGGCTCAGGGCCAGGGCCTGGAGCCTGGACGCCAGCCCGGCATCGCCGCGCCAGTCATGCTCGCGCAGATCAAGCCGGACCTGCTTGCAGACAAACTGCAGCGGCTGTGCCAGGCCGCCGTCCCAGATAAAACCACTGCGCAGAATATCGTGGGCCTGCACCGTCGCCTCCCACGCCTGGCGAAAGCGTTCCGGCTCCAGGCCGTCGACGTCAACCCGTAACTGGTTGACGTACTCGGCACCGTTGTTGCTGTACAGGGCATGAAACAGCATGCCCTGCTGCATGGGCGACAGCGGGTAAAGCTCATCGACCTGGCCGAGCAGCGGCGCAAGCTGATCGAGTTGCGCCTGCCCAAGCCTGGCCAGGGGGAAATCCGATGGTGTCGCCTGCGCGCCTGGCAGCTGGCAGCAATGCCCGATCAAGCCTTGCAGCTCATCGAGGTAGGCATCGGCCAAGGCCTGGACGGTACTTGCCTGGAACATGGCTTGACTGAACGTCAGGCGCAGGCCCAGTTGCCCTGCATAGACTTGCCCCTCGATACTCAGCCAGTTGGCCAATGGCGCATCGCTGGCCTGCCCGGCGCCACCCGGCTCACTGGCCGGATACAGCAAGGCGCGCTCGTCGAACTGACTGTCAAAACGCCCCAGGTAGTTGAAGGTGATCCGCGGTGCAAGCGCATCACCGCCCAGGCTTGCGCGCTGCTGCGCGCTCCCCAGGTAACGCAGCACGCCAAAGCCCAGGCCTCGATCAGGCACCGCCCGCAACTGCTCCTTGATCGATTTGATCGAAGCCCCAAGATCATCCTCGGGTACCAGCCGAAGCGGGAAAATACTGGTGAACCAACCCACGGTACGGGTCAGGTCCAGGTGCTCGAACAGATCTTCGCGGCCATGGCCCTCCAACTGCAGCAACGCACTGTCATGCCCTGTCCAGCGACACACCGCCCGCGCCAGGGCGGTCAGCAGCAGATCATTGACCTGGGTGCGGTAAGCGCCCACCGCGTCCTGCAACAATTGCCGGGTGTGCTGCACATCGAGGCGGATTTCAATGCTTGCCGCGTCGCGGTTGTACAGCGTGCCCTGGCGATTGTCACAGGGCAGGTCCACAGCGTGCTCAAGCTGCGCTTGCCAATACGGCAGTTGCTCGCCGGCACGCTCGAGGTAATCCTGCAACTGCACAGACCAGGCCTGATAGGCACTGGTCTTGGCGGGCAGTTGCACAGCTTGCCCGGCCTGCAACCGGGTATAGGCCGACTGCAGGTCTTCGA
This sequence comes from Pseudomonas sp. B21-009, assembly GCF_024749345.1. Taxonomy (NCBI): domain Bacteria; kingdom Pseudomonadati; phylum Pseudomonadota; class Gammaproteobacteria; order Pseudomonadales; family Pseudomonadaceae; genus Pseudomonas; species Pseudomonas sp. B21-009. The sequence continues at coordinate 3,850,420 of NZ_CP087199.1, forward strand.
GCAGGATCCGCCAGGAAACCCCGTCGACCAGCAAGTGATGAACCACCAGCAACAGGCGTTGACTGCCATCGTCCATGTGCACCAACAGGGCCCGCAGCAACGGCCCCTGCTGCAGATCGAGGCTGCGCTGGGCGGCTTCGCACAGCTCAAGTAGCTGGGTCGGCGTATCGGCCTGACGCTGCCACAGCTCAAGGGCCGCTGGCGGGGCCTGGTGAAACTGGCGCCAGCTCGCGCCCAGCGGCTCAAAGCGCAAGCGCAGGGCATCATGGTGATCGACCAGCGCCTTGAGCGCCGCTTCCAGCAACGCAGGCTCCAGCGTTTGCCGCGCATTGAGCAGCAATGACTGGTTCCAGTGCGCCGGTTGCGTCAGTGACAGCTCAAAAAAGCCCTGTTGCACCGGGGTCAAGGCTACATCGCCATGCACCGGCCCCTGCTCGATTTCGCGTACCGTACCGGCTTGCGCCGCCTGCGCCAGGCTGCGCAACGTCTGGTACTGGAACAGATCGCGCGGCGCCAGCAGCAGGCCGGCCTGGCGCGCGCGGCTGACCACCTGGATGGCAATGATCGAGTCACCGCCCAGCTCAAAAAAGTTGTCATCCAGACCAATGCGTTCATGCCCCAGCAGGGTCTGCCAGATCTGCGCCAGGGCGCGTTCACGTTCACTGCCCGGGGCCTGGTAGGCGCCTTTGGGGGCAGCCTGGGGCGCAGGCAACGCCTTGCGGTCGAGCTTGCCGTTGGGTGTCAGCGGCAACGCCGGCAAGACCATCAGGTGATTGGGCAGCATGAATTCGGGCAGGCTCTGCAGCAGCCAGGCCTTGAGCCGGGCTTGCCAGTCGTCCGGCGCCTCACCTTCAAACACCAGGTACGCCACCAGTTGCTTGCCCTCCGGGGCCAGCACCACGGCCTCGCGCACCAGAGCATGCTGAACCAGGCGCGCCTCGATTTCGCCCAGTTCAATGCGCAGGCCGCGGATCTTGACCTGATGATCAAAGCGCCCCAGGTACTCGATAACCCCATCGACCCGCTGTCGCACACGGTCGCCAGTGCGGTACAAGCGCTCGCCACTGCCAAACGGGTCAACCACAAAACGCTCGGCGGTCAACCCCGGGCGGCGGTGATAGCCGCGGGCCAGGCCTTGCCCCCCGAGGTACAGCTCACCCGCAACCCCGGGCGGTACGGGCGCGAGGCTAGCATCCAGCACCAAGGTACGCAGGTTGGCGATCGGCACCCCGATCGGCACGCTGTCGCGGCCCTCGTCCACGCAGCTCCAGTGGGTAACATCGATGGCCGCTTCGGTCGGGCCGTAGAGGTTGTAAAGCCCGGCCTGCGGCAACCTGGCAAACACCTGTTGCTGGGCATCCACCGGCAGCGCCTCGCCACTGCAGACGATACGCTTGAGGCTGCGACAACCCTCGACACCCGGCTCATGAATAAATGCCTGGAGCATCGACGGAACAAAATGCAGGGTAGTGACCTGATAACGCTCGATCGTGGCAATCAGCCGCGCAGGCTCGCGGTGTTCGCCCGGCGCGGCCACCGCCAGGCGGGCACCGCTGAGCAGCGGCCAGAAGAACTCCCAGACCGACACGTCAAAGCTGAACGGGGTTTTTTGCAGTACCGTGTCGCCGGCCTCCAGGCCATAAGCCTGTTGCATCCAGCACAGCCGGTTGACCAGCGCCGCGTGGCTGTTGCCGGCGCCTTTGGGGCGGCCGGTGGAGCCCGAGGTGTAAATCACATAGGCCAGCTGCAGTGGGTCGACGACGATGTTCGGGTTGCTCGTGGCGTAGCCACCCAGCCAGGCACCGGCCTGGTCGAGCACCATTACCTGCACTGCCTGCAGCGGCAAGCGCTCGGTCAGCGCCGCCTGGGTCAGTACCAGGCGCACGCCGCTGTCCTCGATCATGTAGGCCAGCCGCTCGGCCGGGTAGTCGGGGTCGAACGGCACGTAAGCGGCGCCGGCCTTGAGGATCGCCAGCAGGCCGACAACCATCTGCAGCGAACGCTCGACAGCAATGCCGACCAGGCTGTCGGCACCGATGCCGGCTTCGATCAGGCAATGGGCAAGCTGGTTGGCGCGGGCGTTGAGCTCGGCATAGCTGAGCGTTTGATCGGCAAACAGCAACGCCGTGGCATGGGGGCTGCGCTCGACCTGGGCTTCGATCAGCCGGTGCAGCGGTTGCTGCAGTGGATAATCAACGGATGTCGCGTTCCAGTCGACGACGATACGCTGCAACTCTTGAACATCAAGCATGCGCAACTGCTCGACAGGCGCGTGCGGTGCGGCCAGCATCGAACCCAGCAGGTTCTGCCAATGCCGGCCCATGCGCTCGATGGTTGGCGCCTCGAACAGGTCGCTGGCGTAGGTGATTACCGCCTGCAGACGCCCGCCCTGCTCAAAGGTATCCAGGCTCAGGTCAAACTGGGTGGTGCGGCTTTGCCAGTCGACCTGGCTCATCTGCAGCCCGCCCGCCAGGTGCAGCGTGGTGACGTCGGCGACCTGCGGCTGATGGTTGTACATCACCTGGAACAACGGCGTGTGGCTGAGGCTACGCTCAAGGGCAAAGGCCTCCAGCAGTTGCTCGAACGGCAGGTCCTGGTGCGACTGGGCCCCCAACACCGTGTCCTTGACCGCCGCCAGCAGTTGGCTGACGGTCGTCTGCCCGTCGAGCCGGGTACGCAGTACCTGGGTGTTGACGAAGCAGCCGATCAGGCCTTCGATCTCACTGCGGTTGCGGTTGGCAATCGGCACGCCAACGCGCAGGTCACCCTGACCTGTGTAGCGGTACAGGAGAATGTTGAACGCCCCGAGCAGCAGCATGAACAGGGTCACGCCCTGGCTGCGGGCAAACGCGCCCAGGGCCTCGGCCAGTTGCGGGTCCAGGCTCAAGCGCTGGCGTGCACCGCGATAGCTGGGCAACGCCGGGCGCGAATGATCCAGCGCCAGTTCCAGCGGCGGGTGCTCCTCGCCCAACTGCGCGCGCCAGTAGTCGAGCTGACGCTGCTTCTCGCCCGCTTCCAGCCAGCAGCGCTGCCACAGGGCGTAATCGCTGTACTGGATGGGTAGCGCGGCCAGGGCCGGCACCTGCTTGCCCAGGTGCGCGGCGTACAACTGGCTGAACTCTTCAATCAGGACGTTCATCGACCAACCGTCGGAAACGATATGGTGCAAAGTCATCAATAGCACGTGCTCATCGGCCTTAAGCTTGAGCAGCAGCACCCGCAGCAACGGCCCCCGGGCCAGGTCGAAGGGCTGCAGCGACTGGTGCTCGGCCAGGGCCCGCACGCGCTGTTCACGTTCGGCGGCATCCAGCGCACCGAGGTCCAGGTGCTCGACCTGCGGCCATTGCGCCGCCGGTATCAGCGCCAGGCGTTCATCGGCTTGCTGAACAAACACGCTGCGCAGGGTTTCGTGGCGCTGTACCAGGCTGGCAAACGCCTGTTCCAGCGCCTCGACATCCAGGTTGCCCTGCAGGCGCACGGCGCTGGGCAGGTTGTAGGCCGCGCTGCCAGGCTCCAGTTGCCACAACAGCCACATGCGCTGCTGGGCATAGGACAAGCCGCCCTGCCCGGCCACCGGCACCTGGGCCGGGATCGGGAACTGGGCAAAGTCGACCCCTTCACGGGCCAGCCCCTGAAGAAAGATGCGGCGCTTTTCCAACGGCAACTCTATGAATCGGCGGGCAAGCTTGCGGGCATCTTCGGCATTCATCGACTTTCATCCATCCAGGGGAACAACGAGCCTGCAGGCCCGGTAATTCAAGAAAAACGGATGACCGCGAATGAAAATTAAGCGCATCGGGCTGATGACCCAGCAGCTTTGAAACATTTGCTTTCAACTAACCCTGCGGGTTTTACGATTCTCGTTCGTCTTATCTATTGCAGTCCCAAGGCTGAGCATTGGCTCGACCTCAATTTCTCTGAAAAGACACCTGCAATGTCCCAGAAAGCGAAAAAGTCCAAATCCAGGCTGTGGTTCCTGGTCCATAGCTGGCTCGCCCTGCCGATCTGGTTTTTCGTCCTGATCGTCTGCGTCACCGGCACCCTGGCGGTGGTCAGCCAGGAGATCGTCTGGCTGGCCAACCCCGATGTGCGCGCCAGCAAGCCCGACGGCGACGCCGAGCGGCTGAGCTTCCAGCAGGTGCTCGATGCCCTGCACCAGGCCGAGCCGGACATGGCCGTGCGCTTTATCAGCCAGCCGGACGGTTCGCACTTTGCCCTGACCGCGGCGGTCACCTTCCCCGACGGCAGCGCCCCGACCCTGTACGTCAACCCCTATACCGGGGCGATCCAGGGCAAGAGCCCGGCGTTCAACTTCGAGGGTTTCACCCGTGCTCTGCATGGCTGGTGGCTGGTGCCGTTCACCAATGGCTACAGCTGGGGCTGGTACCTGGTGTCGCTGCTCGGCCTGCCGATGCTGGCCTCGCTGGTTACCGGGCTGGTGGTCTATAAACGCTTCTGGAAGGGATTCTTTAAGCCGACGTTGCGTTTTAACCATGGCGCGCGGATCTTCTGGGGCGACTTCCACCGCCTCAGCGGCATCTGGTCGATCTGGTTCATTGCGGTGATTTCCATCACCGGCACCTGGTTCCTGATCCAGGCGATCCTCGGTGACAACCACATCACCATTTCCACCGAACCGGTGGTGCCGGTGATTGCCCGCGAAGACGTGCCGCGCACCGAATCCGGCGCACCGGCACCGCGCATCAGCCTGGATGACGCCACGCGCATCGCCAAAGAGCAGATCCCCGGCCTTGATGTGAGCTTCGTGTCGCTGCCCGGCAACGCCTACGCCCACCTCTACTTGGGCGGGCGCGGCTGGTACCCGCTGATGTTCCAGACCGTCAACGTCAACCCGTACAACAGCAAGATCGAGGCGCAGTTCCTGATCAACGACCGCTCGACCCTGGAGTTCGTCACCGAATCCATGCGTCCGCTGCACACCGGTGACTTCGGCGGCCTGGCGATCAAGCTGATCTGGGCGTTCTTCGGCCTGGTGCTGTCGATGATGGTCTTGAGCGGCCTGCTGATCTGGACCAAGCGCACCGCCCAGGCCACCGCTGCCGCCCTCAAGCGCGAGCAACGGCCGCGCAAGCAAACCGCCAGCGCTACCGACACCGCCACGGAGGCCAGCCTATGAGCAAGGCAGCAGTTGCGCCGCAAAGCCCGTTGAGCCGCTTCTGGCACAAGTGGCGCTTTCACCTGAACATCCTGCTGTTGCTGATTCCGCTCGGTTTCATGCCCAAGTACTTTGCCGATGCCGCGCTGTTTCGCGGTGACAGCGGCCTGGGCGAGCGCGAACTGGGCGAGATCAAGGTCGGGCCGTGGAGCGTGCAGTTGGCCGAGCTGCGCGATGAAGCGCCACGCGCCGATGGCCCTGCCGGTCACTTCAAGGCCTTCAACATTGCCCTGTGCCAGGCCTGCATTGCCGAGGTCAAGGCCGCTTACCTGCGCATCGGCAAGCCGCGCAGCCTGCGCGCCGCCGGGACGATTTTCTTCGGCACCCCGTACCGCATGAGCACCAGCCTGCCAGTGCCGGCCAAGACCCGCGCCGATGCCGAAATCTGGATCACCCTCGAAGGCTGGGACGGCAGCATGCACCAGGCCGCCGTGCCGCTGAGCAAGGCCTCGCCGGCCACCGTCGCCTGGCTGAACAAACAAGGAGGCAAATGATGACGTTGCGCAAACTGCTGCTGGCGTTGCTGCTGCTTGGCGCAAGCGGCCAGGCCATGGCCCACAACCCGATGTGCGAATGCAAGCCGATCGATGGCGGGCAAATCGAATGCACCGGCGGCTTTTCCGACGGTAGCGGCGCGCCCGGGGTAACCCTCGACGTGATCGGCTACAACGAAGAGATCCTGGTGCCGGGCAAGCTGGGGGAAAACTCCAAGCTGACCTTCAAGCGCCCTGAAGGCGAGTTCTATGTGCTGTTCGACGCAGGCCCCGGCCACGTGGTGGAAATCGACTACGCAGATATCGAGCAATGAGCCGCGTGCAGGTGGTGCGCCCGGCCGGTGCCGGGCATGAAACCCTGTACGTGCTGCTGGTCAGTTTGTTGATCCTGGCGGTGGCCGCCGGCATCGTCGCCCTGCGCGGCGAACGGCATGACGAGGTCAGCATCGAGGCCCACCAACTGGATGCCCGCCGCGACCTGACGGCCGCCGAGCAAGGCGTGTATGCCGACCTGCGGGTGGCCTTCGACGAGATCCAGGCACGCCGCGAAGAAGCCCCACAGTTGCTGGCCGTCGAAGACCTGGCCGAAGAAGGCTTCCCGCCCTTCGTCGCCGATGCCAGCGCCGCCAGCCGCGGCCAGCACCACTGGCAACTGCTGCAGGAACGCGCCTACCTGGGCCTGAGCCACGCCAGCACGGTGGCCGGCAGCTTCCTCTTGCTGGTGCCCGAGGCCCACGATGGTGTCGCTGATGTCTGGCTGCAGCGCAGTCCTTCCGCCAGCGCCCCTGCCGACTTCAGCCAGGCCGCGCTGATCGCCGCCGGCTGGCAACAGATCGCCGCCCACTACGACGCCGGCGTCACCCGCCAGCATCGTCACTGACACAAGGACGCCCCATGTTTCGCGCCACCCTCGCCCGTCGCCTTCTAAGTGTGTTCCTCGCCTGCGCCCTGCCCGCCCTGGCCGTGGCCGATAACGGCAAGCCGCTGCGCATCGGCATCACCCTGCACCCGTACTACAGCTACGTGAGCAATATCGTCGGTGACAAGGCCGAGGTGGTGCCGCTGATTCCGGCCGGCTTCAACCCCCATGCCTACGAGCCACGGGCCGAGGACATCAAGCGCATCGGTACCCTGGACGTGATCGTGCTCAACGGCGTCGGCCATGACGACTTTGCCGACCGGATGATCGCCGCCAGCGAAAAACCCGCCATCGCCACCATCGAATCGAACAGCAACGTACCGCTGCTGGCCGCCACCGGCGTGGCCGCGCGCGGCGCCGGCAAGGTGGTCAACCCGCACACCTTCCTGTCGATCAGCGCCAGCATCGCCCAGGTCAACAACATCGCCCGCGAACTGGGCAAGCTCGACCCGGACAACGCCAAGTACTACAGCCAGAACGCCCGCGCCTACGCCAAGCGCCTGCGCAAGCTGCGTGCCGAAGCCCTGGCCCAGGTCACCGAAGCGCCGGGCGCCGAATTTCGCGTGGCGACCATCCACGCCGCCTACGACTACCTAGTGCGCGAGTTCGGCCTGGAAGTCACCGCCGTGGTAGAACCGGCCCATGGCATCGAGCCCAGCCCGAGCCAGCTGAAAAAGACCATCGACCAACTCAAGGCCCTGGATGTGAAGGTGATCTTCTCGGAGATGGACTTCCCTTCGGCCTATGTCGAAACCATCCAGCGCGAGTCAGGGGTGAAGATCTACCCGCTGACGCACATCTCCTACGGCGAATACAGCAAGGAGAAGTACGAAGTCGAGATGAAGCGCAACCTCGACACCGTGGTGCGGGCGATCAAGGAGTCCCAGGCATGACCGTGGCCCAGCCGCTGCTCAACCGCGCCTGCGGGCCGGACATTGCCTTCGCCGAGGTCGACCTGACCCTGGGCCGCACGCGCATCCTCGACAAGGTCAGCTTCAACGTTGCCGCCGGCAGCGTGCATGCGCTGGTCGGGCCCAATGGCGGCGGCAAGAGCTCGCTGATCAAGACCCTGCTCGGGCAGATGCCGCACCAGGGCCAGTTGACCCTGACCTGGCCGGGCGACCAGCAGATCATCGGCTACGTACCCCAGGCCCTGGAATTCGACCGTGGCCTGCCAATGACCGTGGACGACTTCATGGCCGCCATGTGCCAGCGCCGCCCGGCCTTTCTCGGCCTGTCAGCCAAGGTGGCGCCGGCCATCGACGCGGCGCTGCAGCGGGTGGGCATGCTCGACAAGCGCAAGCGGCGCATGGGCGCGCTCTCCGGGGGCGAGCGCCAGCGCGTGCTGCTGGCCCAGGGGCTGATCCCGGCGCCGCAATTGCTGGTGCTTGATGAGCCGATGTCGGCGCTGGACGAGGCCGGTATCCAGGTGTTCGAGCGCCTGCTCCACGAGTGGCGCGCTGCCGGCACCACGGTGCTGTGGATCGAACACGACCTGGAGGCCGTGGCACGCCTGGCCGACCGCGTTACCGGCCTGAGTCGCCGGGTGCTGTTCGATGCGCCGCCGAAACAGGCACTGACCCCGGACCGCCTGCTCAGCCTGTTCTCCATCCACCCGCGCAGCGAGAGCACCGCCTGATGAACTACGAAGAATTTCGCCTGCTGATCCAGGGCTGGGCCACTGCCGGTTACCTGCCCGAGGCCCTGGCCTACGGCTTTGTGGTCAATGCCCTGCTCGCCGGCCTGATGATCGGCCCGGTGCTCGGCGGCCTTGGCACCCTGGTGGTGGTCAAGCGCTTTGCCTTCTTCTCCGAAGCGGTCGGCCATGCGGCGCTGACCGGCGTTGCCATTGGCATCCTGCTTGGCGAACCCTACACCGGTCCCTATGGCAGCCTGTTCGGCTACTGCCTGCTGTTCGGCATCCTGCTGAACTTTCTGCGCAACCGCACCGGGCTGTCGCCCGATACCCTGATCGGCGTGTTCCTCTCGGTATCCTTGGCCCTGGGCGCCAGCCTGCTGCTGATGCTGGCCGGCAAGATCAACGTGCACATCCTCGAGAACGTGCTGTTCGGCTCGGTGCTGACCGTCAGCGGCCAGGACCTGCTGGTGCTCGGCATCGTCGGCAGCCTGGTGCTGGCCCTGGCCTTGCCGCTGTACAACCGCATCATGCTGGCCAGCTTCAACCCGCAACTGGCGGCGGTGCGCGGCGTTGCGGTGAAGAGCCTGGACTACCTGTTCGTGGTGCTGGTGACCCTGGTCACGGTGGCGGCGGTGAAAGTCATCGGTGCAATTCTGGTCGGCGCCTTGCTGGTGATTCCGGCAGCGGCGGCGCGCTTGATCAGCCAGTCGCTCAAGGGCTTTTTCTGGGCTTCGGTGCTGATCGCCACCCTGAGCACTTTGGTAGGCATCCTGCTGCCGATCGTCTTCGACCTGCCGGTGCCTTCGGGTGCGGCGATCATCCTCGTCGCCGGCTGCTGCTTCGCCCTCGCCGCCCTCGCCCGCGGCCTTGTTCCACGCCTGCAAGGAAACCCGGCATGACCTTCAAACTCCAGCACCTGTGCCTGGCCCTGGCCCTGGCCGGCCTGCCGACCCTGAGCCTGGCCCAGAGCGCCCCGGCAGCGGCCAAACAACAAGCGGCCGGGGTGACCGTCCTGGCCTCACTGCCGGTGACCAACACCCTGGCCAGCGCCCTGCTCGACGGCACCTCGGTAAAACTGCAACGGGCAGCGCCGGCGAATATTCCGGCCTCGCGCCAGCCCTCGTACTTCAGCGGCCGCGGTGGTGCCAGCCTGCAGAAGGCTGCTGGCGGCGCCGATGCGGTGATCGGCCTGCGCTCGATCTGGAGCGACGACCCGTTGTACCCGGTGGCGCGGCGCAGCAATATCCGCATCGTCGAGATCGACGCCGCGCGCCCGGTCGATGGCGCCCTGCCGGGCATCGCCGTGCAGGGCAACAATGCCTTTGCCGGCTACCCGTGGCTGAACCCGAGCAACCTCGGGCGCATGGCCGATGTGCTGGCCAACGACCTGGGGCGCTTGAGCCCGGCCGACCAACCGAAAATCCAGAGCAACCTGGCGGCGCTCAAACGCCAGTTGCTCGAGCTCAGTGCCGGCAGCGAAGCGCGCCTGGCCGAAGCGGACAACCTCAGCGTGGTGAACCTGTCGGATCGCCTGGATTACCTGGTCAGCGGATTGAACCTGGACCTGATCGACCACCCGCAGGTGGCCGATGACCAGTGGGATGCGGCGGCGCTCAAGCGCCTGGGCGATGAGCTCAAGAACCAGGAGGTGGCGCTGGTGCTGCATCACAAGCAGCCGAGCAAGGAAGTCGCCGAGGTGATAGCTGCCTCCGGGGCCAAGCTGCTGGTGGTGGAGACCGATGCCCAGGATTCACTGGCGGGGTTGAAGGCCAGTGTCGAGCAAGTGGTGGGGGCTTTGGTCGCAGGCAATGGCTGAGGGTCTCATCGCGGGTCAAGCCCGCTCCCACAGGTCCGGTGTACGCAGATCTACTGTAGGAGCGGGCTTGACCCGCGATGCTCAACGTTTCATACAGCGCTGATAACGCTCATCAACGCGCTTGGCAAACCAGGCCGTGGTCAGTTTGCGGGTGATCTTCGGGCTTTTCAGTTCGATCCCCGGTAGCTGCGCCCGCGCCACCGCCTTGCCCGCCGCACCGTCGGCCAGGGCATACACGCCCTTGTACAGGCGGGTGTCTTCGAATTCCAGGCTATCGCCCTTCTCCAGCTGGTTGCGGATGCTGACATTGCGCAAGTCCAGCTTCTGCCCCAGGCGCCTGGCCGCCTGCTCGGTGCTGCCGGGCATGATCGCCCCCGGCGCGATCAGGTCGCCGTCGAGCGCCAGCTTCACCCCGGTAGCGCGGCTCAGGGCGCTCTGGAACGCCGCATTGCGGCTGGCGTACCAACCGGCATTGAAGTCGCCGAAGCGGTACAGCTGACGGTCATAGTGGGTGGGGTAACCGAGCAGGTGGGCGATGCCGAAATACATGCCGCCACGGCGGCTGAAGACCTCCTGGCGAATGGTTCCGGCATAGGTGTAGGGATAACCCTTGGCATGCTGCTCGGCAAAGTCGATGCTGACCTGCATCGGCCCGCCGGTACGCACCGGGTTCAAACCACCGAGCAGGGTCTTGCCCATGGGCAAGGCGCCGATCAGTTCGTCAAACAGGTCACTGAGCTGTTTTTCGCTGCGCACCGCATCAAGGCGCTGGCCGTAGGTTTTGCCACTTGCCGAGCGGGCCTGCAGGGTGGCGTCGATCAGCAGTTTGGGAATGTGCAGGCTGGCGGCGCGGCGGTCGATCTCTTGCCGGGCGATGCGACCCAGGCCCGGTACTTTCGGGTCGGCCTGGAAGGTTGATTCCTGCTCGGTGACCGCCAGTACCGCGCACAGGTTGCTCTTGCTGGCGCTGAGCTGCTGCGCGGCGAAGGCGCCCTGGATATCCCGCGCCCAACCTTCACGGTCGTTGGCGCTGGCCGGCAGCAGGCGCACGATCTGCGCGCGCACCTTGGCCGGGTCCTGCTCAGGGGCTTCACCCTGGGTGACGCAACCCTGAAGCGCCAGCAGCGCGCTGATCACAACCAGCCAACCGGTTACCTGCATAAGCCCTCCCGCCGCATCGGGCAATAGCTGCACAGTAGCGGCGCGCGGGCACGACTGCAATCAGCAGCCTGGTTTGCTCAGTTGCGTGCCGATGGTCACCGCCGTGATCGCCACCGGCTTGAAGCTCTGCAGGGCAGCCGGATCGAAGCTGCGCTCGCAGTTGTATTGGTTTTCCATGACGAAGTCTTCGCCCTTGTGCTTCTTCATCTCGTCTGCCCATTTGCTCGAGGCGGCGATGGCGGCGTCGTCGGTGAGCATGACCTCGGCCAGGACCTGGGTGAAGCCCACCGCATGCGGCCCTTCCCACAAGGCATACACCGACGGGTCGGCGGCGTTGCCACACATCTCCAGGCAGTCGGCGTAGAACTCCAGCGGGCCACCGGTGGATTCATGCAGGGCGGCGATGGTCAGCGGTTTGTTGGCCGCTGGCGCGAAGGTGCCGATGAACGAGCTGAGGTCGGCCTTGCAGGTCGGCGACAGCTCCAGGCGCAGGTCGTTGATGCTGCCGCCGGCGGCGTCGGCAGTAATTTCGCAGCCCTGTACCTTATAGGTGTGCTTGTCACCGAAGCTGGTGCGGGCAATGCCTGCGACCGACTCGAAGTACTTGAGGTTGGTGCCGAGCATTTCACCATTGAAGACCTGGGCAACGGTGGCCTGGGCCTGGGCAAACAAGGGCAGGCAGGCCAGGGCCAGGGTCGAGCCGATAGTCAGCAATGCACGCGGTTTCATCTGAACATCCTGTAAGTAATGAAGTGGCGCGCACTGTAATGCACAGCAGCGCGCAACACCACCACCTGCGGCTCAGGACAGGATGAGGTAGTCGCTGTACTGGGCCAAGGCTGCGTGCGGCCCCGGCTGCAGCGTCACATAGCGCCCGCCGACCTGGTCGACCGCCACGCAGTCGTCGACATCCAGCAGCGCGTCGGTGTGCGGTTTGCTCCAGTGCCGGGCCATCTGCTGCTTGCCCTTGGCCTTGGCTTGCTCTTTGTTGCTGGCGACCACCAGCAGGTAGTGATGCGCCTCGCCAAAGCAGCCCGGCTCGTAACCGCCAAGGTTGATGAAGTACAGGCGCGGCTCGCCCGGCGCCGGTTGCAGGTCCGACCAGCCCAGCTTGAAGCCCTCTACCCCGTCGACCTCAAGCCAGGAGTCGATATGCAGGCCCTTGGCGCTGCCGAACCACTGCTCGCGCAACTGCGGGTAACAGGCCGCCAGCGACGGCCCGACGACAAAGGCCACATCGTGCACCTCGATCCTGGCGCGCGGGTGCTTGCCGCCGAGCATCACCACATACAGCATCGAAGGTGTAGCGCTCACGGCTGTTCGCCCACCATGTAGGTCTTGCTGATGTGGCGAAACTGCTCATGGGCCGAACTGCCCATCAATTCGAACACCACCATCTCGCGGGTGACGATCTGCGCCCCGGCGGCGCGCATGCGGGCAATGCCGGCGTCACGGTTGTGGGCACCGCGACAGTCGCAGGCATCCTCGACCACGAACACCTGCTTACCCAGCTCAAGCAGGCCGAGCACGCTTTGCAAGACGCAGATATGGGTTTCCATGCCGCAGACGATCACCTGTTCGCGGGCCAGCAGCGCTGCCGGCAGGCACTCGGCAGCCACGCAGGAAAAGTGCAGCTTCTCGACCACCGCAGCGCCGGGCGAAGCCTCCTTGAGCTGCGCCACGGTCGGCCCCAGGCCCTTGGGATACTGTTCGGAAAACACCGTCGGCAGCCCCAGGGTAGCGGTCGCCGCCAACAGCCAGCGGGTGCGCGCGAGGGTGCCGGCCGGGTCGCTGACCGCGCCAATGAGTTTTTCCTGAACATCGATGACCAGCAAGCTGGCCTGGTTCGGCTTGATCAACATCCTCTGCCCCTGGGTTGCGGGTAAAGCCCAAGGCTCGCCCATCAGACCGCGCTGCGTCAATGCTCAAGCCGATGGGGCTCCAGGGCAGCACTGAGCACGCCGAGCACGCGCGCTTCATGCTCGTGAATGAAGAAGTGGCCACCGGGGAAAATCTCCAGCGAGAAGTCGCCGACACTCTCCTGGCGCCAGGCCAGCAGTTGCTCTTCGCTGGCCTTGTCGTCTTCCCCGCCGAGCACATGCACGGGGCAACGCAGCGGCGGGCGCTGGCGATATACGTAGCGTCCGCACAAGAGGAAATCGGCGCGCAGCACCGGCAGGGTCAGGCTCATCAGCTCCTGATTGGCCAGCACCTCTTCCGGCGTGCCTTGCAAGGTGCGCAACTCGTCGATCAATACTTCATCGCTCTTGGGCTCGCGCCACTTGCCGCCGTCGTAGTCTTCACGCCGGGTGGGCGCGGCCGTGCCGCAGGCGAACAGCGCCACCGGCGGCGGACAGCCCAGCGCCTGCAGCTCGTGGGCCAGCTCGAAGGCAAGCAAGGCGCCCAGGCTGTGGCCGAGCAAGGCATACGGCTGACTGGCCGCCAGCCGTTGCTCGCTGGCCAGCTGGCAGGCCAGCACCTGCATGTCGGTCAACAGCGGCTCGCCCAGGCGCGCGCCGCGCCCGGGCAGTTCCACCGGGCGCACCTGCAACCAGGCCGGCAGCTTGCGCCGCCAGCGGCTGTAGACCATGGCACTGGCGCCGGAATACGGCAGGCACAGCAGGGTCAATGCAGACACGGCCGCCCCTTACTGCGCCGCAGCGGTTTCGGCCATCTTCTGGCGCAGGCTCAAAGGACGCATATCGGTCCAGACTTCGTCGATGTAGGCCAGGCATTCTTTTTTCAGGCCGCTTTTGCCCACGGTCCGCCAGCCCGCCGGGATCGCCTTGTAGTCGGGCCAGATCGAATACTGCTCTTCGTGGTTGACCACCACCTGGAACACGATGTCTTCGCGGTCGAATACCGATGTCATTGCCTGTCTCCTCGATTGATTGGGCCCGTCACGCCAATGGCGTACGGTGGCTTTCAAGAGAACGAACGACAGGTGCAATAAATTAATCCGCGGTCACCAGCACACTGACCAGCTCACAACGCTGGAACGGTCCCGAAGCCTGGCTTTCGCCGCTGACCACTACCTGCACGCTGTAGGAGCCCGGCACCGGGGTGTCGAGCCAGGTACCGAGTTGACCGGCGCCGCTGCCCAGGTGCACCACCCGTTCCTGATGGGCGAGGATGTCCAGTTCCGGCAGCAAGGTATGACGCAGCGCAGCCAGGCGCGCCAGGGGTTCGGCGATGCCCTGGGCGCGGTCGAACGGCAGCGCCTGCACGGTGTAGAGCTGGTCATCGTATTTGATCAGGGCGTCGGCCAGGCTGATGGTCGGCCCCTGCACGATGGCATGGGCGCGGACATTGCTGAGCACTTCGCCACCGGCCTCCAGGTGCGCCGTCAGCGTCAGCGGCTGGCCGGCCGTGTGCCGCGCGGCCATCTCCACGCTCAGACGAATGTCGGCCAGGCCGCTGCGCACCGTTGCCCCGTGCTGCAACGCCCCGGCGGTGCAACTGATCGATTGCCCGCTGCCGGCGAACTCGACCTGCAGGTACCATTGCCCCGGTGCCGGCTGGGGAATATTGAAGATGACAAAACCGGCGCCGATGATGCTCGGTGCCCGCAGGCTGACGGCGCCGCTGGGGTCGACCAGGCTTACCGACAGCTGATTGCCGCGCGGGCTGGCGCTGGTGTAGCTGACTTCGCGGCGCGACCACACCAGCGACAATTGCGCAGCCCCCGGGCGCTGGCCGATCACCACCGGAATCAACTGGTAGCCATGCTGGGCGATATCGCACAACTGGTTGCTCAGCAACGCCGCCCTGGCACTGGAGGCGCGGATCTGGTTGTAGACCTTCATCAAGTCCACCGCCCGCGGCGCATAGAAGTAGCGACCACCGGTGCGCTGGGCAATCTGCTGCAACAGGTGCTGGTCTGCCTGCGGGCCGAGGGCGCAGGCCATCACCGGGTAGATCGGCAGCACCTCCAGCGGTGACGGCCCGTCGTTGTGCTGGCCGTCGCTGAGCAGCACGCAGGCGCGGGACAGCCGCGAGGCGTCGAGAAAACTGCGACTGTGCTGCAAGCCCAGGCCGATGGCGCTGGACAGCCCGTCAAAGGCCAGCCCGGCGACCGCGGTGGCGGCGCTGGCGGTGATGTTGAGCAGCGGGTCGACCGTGGCCAGGCCGCCGTTGCCGGTGAATACCGTGCGCGCCTTGTGGTCACAGGCGACCACCGCGAGCTTGTCGCCGGCCTTATGCAGGCGCAGGAACGCCTGGGTGTCGATCAGCGCCTGCTCGACGTGCCCATATTGGCTCATGCTTTCCGATATATCGATGATCGGCACAACTGAAACGGTGCTCATGCCCTGTGCTCCCTGCTCATGGGCTGTTTCTGGATCATAGCCACGGTGAATACCCTGTCAAACCGCTTAACTGACATAACGCCACCATTGGTCGCCTGAGGCTACGGCCGGCAAAAGTCGCCCGGGTAGCTATATTGAAGCGCTGAGCTTGCCCTCCGTCCGCAACCTTCAGAGGTGCCTATGTACACCATCGGTTATGCAGCGCAACGGCCCGACGCGCCGCTCGCCCCCTTCCCGTTCGAACGCCGCGAGCTGCGCAGCAACGACGTAGCCATGGAGATCCTCTACTGCGGGGTGTGCCACTCCGACCTGCACCAGGCCCGCGACGACTGGGGCATCAGCCGCTACCCGATCGTGCCCGGGCACGAGATCGTCGGCCGGGTCACGGCAATCGGCAGCGCAGTAAAACGCTACAAGGTCGGCGACGCCGTGGCGGTGGGGTGCATGGTCGATTCCTGCCAGCAGTGCGACCAATGCCGCAAGGGCGAAGAGCAACTGTGCCGCGAGACCAACACCCAGACCTACAACGGCCTGGACCGCATAACCAAGGCGCCGACCTACGGCGGTTACTCCAAGCACCTTGTGGTGCGCGAGGAATTCGTTCTGCGCGTGCCCGATGGCCTGGACCTGGCCAAGGCGGCGCCGCTGCTGTGCGCCGGGATCACCACCTACTCGCCGCTGCGCACCTGGAATGTCGGCCCCGGCAGCCGGGTGGCGGTGCTGGGCCTGGGCGGCCTGGGCCATATGGCGGTGAAACTGGCCGCCGGCATGGGCGCCGATGTCACCGTGGTCAGCCGCAGCGCCGACAAACTCGCCGACGCCCTGGCCCTGGGTGCCGACCAGCTGCTGGTGTCTGCCGACGCCAAGGCCATGGCCAGCGCCCGTTCAAGCTTCGACCTGATCATCGACACCATCCCGGTGCGTCACGATGTGTCGCCCTACATGGCCTTGCTCGACATCGACGCCACCCTGGTGATCGTCGGCCAGGTCGGGCCGATCGATGAGCAACAGACCGTACCCTTGATCCTCGGCCGCCGGCGCCTGGCCGGCTCGCCGATTGGCGGGATTGCCCAGACCCAGGAGATGCTCGACTTCTGCGCCAAGAAGAACATCCTGCCCGACTGCGAAATGATCCGCATGGAGCAGATCAACGAGGCCTTCGAGCGCATGGAGCGCTCCGATGTGCGCTACCGCTTCGTCATCGACATGGCCTCGTTGCAGGCGCCTGCCAAGGTTTGATGGCGCCGCCAGGGCCCAGGCGGGCGATGGCTGGCGGCAGGGGCCGGGCATCCGGCATGTGCGCTGGTGATGCAGTGGTTTGCCGAGCAGAGCGGTGGCTGATCCTGTTACATTCTGTGCCTACTCCACCTTCTAGAGCCTGAAAATGGATCTTCACGCACTGCTTGCCTTCACCCTGGTTGCCGCGATTGCCATCGCCAGCCCTGGCCCCGCCACGCTGATGGCGATCAACAACAGCCTGGCCTACGGGCCGCGTTTCGCGGTGTGGTCTTCACTGGGCAATGCCAGCGGGCTGTTCTGCCTGTCAGCGGCGGCCATGCTCGGCCTCGGTGCCCTGCTGGCCAGCTCCGAATGGCTGTTCAACGCGGTGAAGATCCTCGGCGCCGGCTACCTGTTCTACCTCGGTGCCAAACAGCTGATGAAAAAGAGCCCGATGCTGGCGAGCGACGTTGCCGCAGGCCAGGAACAGGTAAAGCCATCGCGCTTGAAGCTGTACAAATCGGCGTTCCTCACCGCTGCCACCAACCCCAAGGCAACGATGTTCTTCACCGCGCTGTTCCCGCAGTTCATCGACCAGAGCGCCGCACTGCTGCCGCAGTTCCTGATTCTCACGGCGATCTTCATGGCCTTGTCGCTGACCTCGCTAAGCCTGTACGCCGCCCTCGCCTCGCGGGCCAAGGGCGTCCTGACCCGGCCGGCGTTCTCGCGCTGGGTGAACCGGGTGGTGGGTTCGACGTTTATCTGCTTTGGCGCGGCGATCCTGACCATGCGCCGTCAGGGCGCTTGATCCGCAGAGCAGCGTAAACCTTGTGGGCGCTGGCCTTGCCAGCGATCGAACGCGTAGCGGTCGCAAGTCGGGCAATAATTGATGTGTTGACTGAAACGGCCGCATCGCTGGCAAGCCAGCTCCCACTGGTTCTACATCGCCGCGCCGCTTCTTGATACATGCCTGCGCTTGAATACCCAACTCAACCCCGCTACCCTAACGCAGTCGCTGCCAATTCAGCGACCGGGTGTGCAAGCCCGAACGATGTGGAGCAATCAGTACCTTGAGACCTTCCCGGCGTGCCTTTTTGGCCGTGGAATTGTTTTATGGTGGCTGTGCGTGGGAGACCTTCGGGTCTGCCGGGTTCTATATCCTCGGTCTTGCACACCTGCGCACAGCTGCCACCCATTCGTGTGCAAGCGGATGCTGGCAGTTTCCTGGCTGATATAGGAGATGCAGCATGATCAAGATCGTTCCTGATCCACCGCCAGCCGGCGCCCTTCCCCACACTGCCGCCACGCCTTTCGGCGCCTGTGCTGCAGGTCATCCTCCGTTGTTTTCTGTACGCCCCGGAATTGAGGCACATGACGCGCTGGTGCACGCGTCGATGTATTTGCGTTGCGCCCATGACACGGGCATGCAGACATGCGACAAGGTTGATGCCGACGCCCGTGGAATGATTTGGGCGACACTGCACTCGGTCGAAATGGCCAAGGGACTGGTGGATGCCTTGCTTGATGGGATCGAGGCACAAGCCTTGGAGCGCAAGGCAGCCAGGTAATAATAAAGGGCGATGCAAGCGCCTGGTTTTGGGGCCGCAGGTGCGGCCCATCGCTGGCAAGGCCAGCCCCACACAAGTTTTGCGTCCAGCCTCCAAAGACCATCAAGCCCCGACTCTCCGGGCTGGACATCAATACTGGCCACTTAGTAGCATCCAATGAACAGGTCCGCGTAACTCAATACGACTATCACCAGCCAGGGAGGCTGAATGAACACGATTGTCCATCGACCCATCCTCGCAGCTCTACGCTCCAACCTCAGCTGGTCCGATACCTGGCAGGGCCCTGATCAAGGTCTGATCCGCTGCTGGGAGGCTGGTCGTGAACGAGCCTTCAAACATCCTGACATTGCCCAGCGCTGCATCGCCGGTGAGCTCCCCGTGCTGGGCTGGAAAGGTGGTGTCGAACGCGCCTTGAAGAAGCTCGAAAAGTTCGGCTCGCTCAAGTATCTGGCTCAATGGCAAGGTTTACGTGGTGACGACCTGCATATCGATACCACAACAGAACTGACGATTATTTGCAGCCGCACAGAGATGGTCGTGACGTTCACGTCCGAGCAAAGCAAATACTTCAATTCACAGGTTGAAAGCGAAGAGTAAGGAAGCTTGCATCATGGTCGACTTGCATCAGGAATTCGAACACAGTCGTTTCTACCACCAGGCCCGTATCGACCGACGCTCGGCGGACGCCTTGCTCGGAATTGCCGCTGGGCTCACGGCAGATAACACCATCAACCAGCGAGAGGCTGAGTTCCTAAAAAACTGGATCGAGCATCATCTGGCCCATCTGGATGATCCAGTGATCAACCTGCTCTACCGGCGCCTGGCCAATATGCTCAGCGATGGAATTCTGGATGCCGACGAGTCGGTGGAGTTGTTGGAGATACTCCAGCAATTTACTGGCGCCCCCAGTAATAGTCCTCGCCCTTTTACTGCGCCCACCACACTCCCCCTCAATGATCCTGCACCGGCCCTCGACTGGTCAGATAGGGTCTACCTTTTTACTGGCGCCATGGCCTATGGGCCACGTAAAGAGTGTGAGGCCCTCATGCTAGAACGCGGAGCCTTGATCGGCGGATCGGTGAGCAAAAAGGTGCACTTCCTGGTGGTGGGGAGTGTCGGGAACGAGCAATGGCTGCACAGTAGTTACGGTACGAAGATCAAGAAGGCTGTGGAGATAAGAGAGGCTGGGGGCGGGATCGCGATTGTTAGCGAGGAGCATTGGCAGAAGGCGGTATTTGGGCAAAATTGACCCTAACAAGAAAACTTCGCTAACACTCCACTCACCGCCTGCCAGAGCGATTAGCCCGCACACTAAAAAAGAGAAAACGATGCCTGAGAAAAAATCCTCCTATGTAAAAAATGGACGCTTAGGTGAGGTGCTAGCCCTGATACAGGTTTTGGCTTACGACCGTAATACTAGTCGTAGCGAAGCGGGTTTGAAGGATGAGTTAAAAGAAAAACCGGAGTCAGAAAACTCGTGGATAAACCTTGCTAAAAACCACCCAGAACTCTTCCGTGTTCGCGAAGAACAGGGGGCTATTGATAGAGTATCCCTAGTTTCACGCTACGTTCTCCCCCACACGACAGAAAACGGAAAAAAAGTGAGACCTCCGCTGGACACCTCTGTAGTTAACAAATTAATCGAAGTAGCGATCGAGCTCCATGATCGAGAAAGAAAGCATGCCGAACGCTGGAAGATTTTTATTCCTATGCTAGTCGCAGCCATCAGCGCTAGCGCCGCGATCACCGCAG
Organism: Pseudomonas sp. B21-009; assembly: GCF_024749345.1. Lineage (NCBI taxonomy): Bacteria > Pseudomonadati > Pseudomonadota > Gammaproteobacteria > Pseudomonadales > Pseudomonadaceae > Pseudomonas > Pseudomonas sp. B21-009. The sequence goes on from NZ_CP087199.1 coordinate 3,870,470, forward strand.
CCTTAATATCCAAAATTTAACCTCCCAGAAAATCATAAAACTTTTCGGAGCCCCAACAATGCTTGAATACTTTAAATACATAGCCCCACTTGCAACCTTTGCATTAGGTATATGGGCAACACCGCTAATAGAAAACAGAAAAGAGAAGGCAAAGGCCAAGACCATCTTCAACAACCTCAGCTTGGAGCTCGACGACGAGCTAATCGAGCTTGAAGCAAGGCTAAAGAAAATGGCCACCGCGCTGATATCACTAAAGAAACTAAAAAATGGAGAACCCGAGATAGGCCAACCATTCTACTATGTCCCTAGAGATACAATCTGTCAGTTCCTGAAGCCCGCAACCGAGACATCTTTTAGGCGCTTCAACAAAAGCCAGCGCTTTGCAATCAAGTCACTCAGCGTCCAGATAGAAGCGATTAATGGCTACAGAACTCAAATAAAAAACACCCAAGCCACACACGAAACATTCGACGAAGTTATCAAAACCTACAAGCGTTACTTGTACACCGGCAGTTGCATGCTTAACACCATGCGCATAATTTCAGGCAACCCTCAAGCCAATTTAAGCGGCGACGACAACGCAATAATCAATGCAGTCTTGAGCGAGTTAAAGACCGAGCTAAACGCGAGTGATCTCATCATTACCTCAACCCTCCAAGTAGAGAGCCCGAGTAAAAATCAGCCAACGCTAGCGATTCGCTAGCCTTGGCAACCCACTCAATGCCTCCTGCGCTGAAAACCTGCTGGCCCTCAAGCTGGCGCAACGTGCCCGGCATCGACTACAGCGCGCCGACCCTTGACCTGCAGGCCCTTGTGCCGAAAGCCGGCGACAAGACCTGGGCGCAGTTCGACCGGCACGATGCTGTGCAGGCTGGCGAGACCGTGCAACTGCTATGGTGCCCGCCGCTGTCCGCCGTCAATGGCTGGAGCGAACAGCCTTCGGAAATTGCCCAGAGCTATTTGCTCAAGGCAAAGGTGCTCTGCAGCAGGGGCGACAGCCATGAACTCGACATCCTTGGTAGCGAGCAACTACTGCCCATGCTCAGGTCGCTGCCACGCGAGCAGAGCGCCTGGTCGCTGGGGCAAATCGCTACTGAACAAGGGCCGATCATTGCCCTGGAGGAAGCCTGCTGGAGTGCCCGCGCGGTGGTCGGGGGGCTGACCTACCTGAGTGCCTGCACGCCGTTTGAAGCGCATATGGAACTGCTGCTCGAGGTGACAGGCGATGAGGTTTTCGGGCTGTTCTCGGCGCATGTCGACCCGGGCGGCGCTTTCTATTCGTTTGGCCGGCGCACACTGGAAGGTCGGGAGCTCATGGCGGTTGAGCAGGCGCTGAAGGTTGCTCGGCCACTCAAAGACCTACACGACAGCTACCTGCGAAGCTAAGGGCCTACTGGCCAAGCAACTCCCGCGACATCAACCACTGCGCCTTGCCCCAGGCCTCGAACTGCTCGCGCACGCTCCAGCCGCGTTTGGCGTAGTACGCGCTCTGGTCATGGGTGTGCAGGTACAGGGTGGCCACGCCGCGCTCCCGGGCCTGCTGGCAGATTCCTTCAATCAGTTTTTCCGCCAGGCCTTGCCCGCGCGCTTGCGGTTCAACCAGCACACACGCAAGCCAGGGCCCAAGCTCCGGGCGCCCGGGCAAGTCGTCGCGAGCCAGCGCCGCACCGCCAAGCAAGCGCCCATCGTGCAGCGCCACCAGGCATTGCCAGTCGCCATTGCGCTGGCCCTCGGCAAACTCGCGCTGCCATTGCTTGAGCGGGATACCGGCGTATTCGTAGCTGAATTGCCGGTACAGCCGCTCAGCGAAGGTGTCGCAGTGCTGCATGTGCTGTTCAAGCCATTCCAGGTTCGGCATGTGATGTCCTTTTTTGTGTTTTGGCTCAGGCGCCAGAGCGCTCGGGCAACAGGCTACGGTCAAACACGAACGGCGTCTCGGCTTTTGGCGTGTGTTCGAACAGTTGCTGCGGCCGGCCCATTTTCGGGAAGTTCTTTTCGCCGGTGTCGCGAATCCAGCCTTCGTCCTTCATGCGCTCCAGGCGCTTGCGCAGGGAGGTGTTGTTGACCGGGTGACCCAGGCAGGCCTGCACCGCGTTCAGGGCGTCGAGCACGGTGAATCGCTCCGGCGCCAGGTACAGCGGCAGGTTGGTGTACACCGCCTTGGAGGCCAGGCGCTCGCAGGCCAGTTGCACCAGCAGGTTGTGGTCGAACGGCAGTACCCGCTTGCGGCCGATGACGCTGGCGACGTCGACAAAGCACAGCTGCTCGCTGCCGGCCTCGACCTGCGGGCCGAGCAAGGCCAGGTAGTAGGTGCTCATCGACCAGCCGCGCGGGTCGCGAAAGGCATTGCCTTCGGTGCCCACCTGTTCCAGGTGACGCGGCAAAATCCGCGCTTTTTCGCTCATCGCCCGGTCCGCCGCGGCCGCCAGGGTGTTGTCCGGGGTGCGGCCGTTGACGATCACCCCCGGCAGCGCCCATTCACCTTCGTGGGGCGCGCGCTCGCGCCGGTACAGCAACACTTGCAGCTGTTTGCTTTCGGGATGCAGGCGCAACGCGACGATGTCGACGCTGGCCAGTACTTCTGCAGCACTCACTGTGGACTCCTATACACCTCAAACTCGTCAACGATGTCGGCCAGGCACCAGGCCGCCGGCAGCGCCTGGCCACTGCGCAGGCCGGCGCGGATCGCCGAGCTGTGCACGCCCAGTTGCTCCTCGGCCACCAGCAGGCCGAAGTCCGCCAGCAGTTCCTGGCCTCGGTAAAAGCCCGCGACATTGGCCTGGTTATCCTCGCCGATGACCAGGGCGATATCAGCGCGGGCAATACCGCTGCGCTCGCTCAAGGCACAGAGCAAATCATAGCTGTACACCGCCCCGCCCTCGCCGCCCAGCTCGCGCTCCACCGCCGAGCAACTGACCCGCGGGTTATCCAGGCGCGCGATCAGCCGTTGCAACCAGCGCCAGCGCAGGTCGAAGTCGACCATGCGCTTGCCATGGGCATGCCGGTAACTGGGCACCACGAGCACCTGCTCGGCCCACTGCAGCGCCCGGGTGATCACGCTCAAATGCCCGGGGTGCGGCGGGTCAAAGGCCCCACCGTAGACCGCCAGGCGAAACCTTGCCGGGCCCGACTCATATATTTCACTATGCATACTATATCCACCATGATTGCTTGTGAAAAAGAAAAAGCGGTTGACATATATATTACACCTAGTGAATTATGTGTCCACACCCAGCGCAGGAGGCACCGCATGAAAATCGCCAGCTTCGATGTCGACGCCCAGAACGGCTTCACCGACAACGCCCCCAATGAGTTACCGGTACCCGGCGGCGCCGAGATCGCCCCGGCCCTCAACGCCATGGCCGAACGCGCCAGCCTGCGCATCGGCAGCAAGGATGCGCACACGCCAAAAGCCGCCTGGGTGGTCGGCAGCCACGCCGAGATGCTGCAGCCGCTGGGCATGGCCAACGCCGACCTGACCTGGGTCAGCCACTGCGTACCGGGCACGCCGGGCTTCGAGCTGCTGGCCGGTCTGCCCGCGCCGATCGACTACGACTTTTTCGTGTGGAAAGGCATCGAGCCCGACCTGCACCCTTACGGCGCCTGCTACCACGACCTGGCCAACCGCCGCTCCACCGGAGTCATCGAATACCTCAAGGTGCACGGTGTGCAGGCGGTGATCGTCGGCGGCCTGGCCCTGGATTTCTGCGTCAAGAACACCGCCCTGCAATTGCAGGCTGCAGGCTTGCAGGTGTTCCTCTATCAACCGGCGTGCCGGGCGATTTGCGCCCAGGGCGGCGCCGAGGCTCTGGCCGAGATGACCGGGCACGGCGTGATCGCCTGCGCCGACCTCGCCAGCCTCGACCAGCAACTGAACGCATTCAAGGGAGCATGAACATGAGCGAGAGCGTCTTCGGCCCAAGCATCATCCAGAACCTGCTGGACACCGACTTCTACAAAATCACCATGATGCAGGCGGTACTGCACAACTACCCCAACGCCGAGGTGGAATGGGAGTTCCGCTGCCGCAACAGCGAAGACCTGACCCCGTACCTGGCCGAGATCCGCTACCAGATCGAGCAACTGGCCGAGGTCTCGATCACTCAGGATCAACTGGCGTACCTGGGGCGCATCCCCTTCATCAAGCCGGACTTCATCCGCTTTCTCAGCCTGTTCCGCTTCAACCTGCGCTACGTGCACGTTGGCATCGATGACGCCGGACAACTGGCAATCCGCCTGCGCGGACCCTGGCTGCACGTGATCCTCTACGAGATCCCGTTGCTGGCAATCGTCTCGGAGGTGCGCAACCGCTACCGCTACCGCGAAGTGGTGATGGAGCAGGTCGGCGAGCGCCTGTACCAGAAACTCGACTGGCTCAAGGCCGAAGCGTCGCCTGCGGAACTGGCCGGCCTGCAACTGGCTGATTTCGGCACCCGCCGGCGCTTTTCCTACCGGGTCCAGGAGCACGTGGTACACACCCTCAAGCAGGATTTCCCGGGGCGTTTTGTCGGCACCAGCAACGTGCACCTGGCCCGCGAGCTGGACATCAAGCCGATCGGCACCATGGCCCACGAATGGTTCATGGCCCACCAGCAACTGGGCCCGCGGCTGATCGACAGCCAGGTCGCCGCGCTGGAATGCTGGGTCAAGGAATACCGCGGGTTGCTGGGCATCGCCCTGACCGATTGCATCGGCATGGACGCCTTCCTCAAGGACTGCGACCTGTACTTTGCCAAGCTGTTCGACGGCCTGCGCCACGACTCCGGCGACCCGTTGCTCTGGGCCAACAAGGCCATCGCCCACTACGAAAAACTCGGTATCGACCCCAAGAGCAAGACCCTGGTGTTTTCCGATGGCCTGAACTTCGCCAAGACCCTGCACCTGTACCGCGAGCTCAGCCCGCGGATCAACGTCAGCTTCGGCATCGGCACCAACCTGACCTGCGACATTCCAGGTGTTGAGCCGATGAACATCGTGATCAAGATGACCGCCTGCAACGGCGCGCCGGTGGCGAAGATCTCCGACAGCCCGGGCAAGACCCAATGCCGCGACGAGAACTTCGTCAGCTACCTCAAGCACGTGTTCAAGGTCGAAGGCCAGTGAAGGAGCAGCACATGAACAGTCGTCAGATCGAGATTGCCCAGGCCCTGGGCGTGGTGGCGCCCTTCGCAGACGGTGCTGCAGTGGCGAGTGAGATCCGCCAGCGCATCGACTTCATCAAGCAGACCCTGCTCGATGCGCGCTTGAAGGTGTTGGTGCTGGGCATCAGTGGCGGCGTCGACTCGTCAACCGCCGGGCGCCTGGCGCAGCTGGCGGTCGAGCAATTGCGCAGCGAGCAGGCCGATAACGGCTACCGCTTCATCGCCATGCGCCTGCCGTACAACACCCAGCACGACGAGCCCGATGCCCAGGCGGCACTGGCCTTTGTCGGCGCCGATGAGTGCGTGACGGTGAACATTGCCGACGGCGTTCAGGGCCTGGCCGGGCAGTTGCCGCAACTGGCCACGCTTGCCGACGGCCAGCGGGATTTTGTCCTCGGCAACGTCAAGGCACGCCTGCGCATGCTCGCTCAGTACACCCTGGCCAATGCCCGCAATGGCCTGGTGATCGGCACCGACCATGGCGCCGAAGCGGTGATGGGGTTTTTCACCAAGTTCGGTGACGGCGCCTGCGACCTGGCGCCGCTGAGCGGGCTGGGCAAAGGCCAGGTGCGGGCCATCGCCGCCGCCCTCGGTGCGCCTGAACACCTGGTACACAAGGTGCCGACCGCCGACCTTGAAGAGTTACGCCCGGGCCTGGCCGACGAGCAGGTCTACGGCGTCAGCTACGCGCAGATCGATGCCTTTTTGCACGGCGAAGAGGTCGATGACGCCGTGGCCACAACCATCATCAGTGCCTACGACAAGACCCGGCACAAGCGCGAATTGCCCAAGGCACCCAAGACAAGTTTCGCTACAATGCCGCCACCTTGAATGGACTCACCGGAGATTGTTGTGCAACGTCTGATCATCACCACGCTGGCAGCCGCGACCCTCACTGGCTGCGCGACGCCTTCCAAGGACAGCCTCGACCAGTACATCGGCAACATGCTCGCCCAGCCGCTGTCGGCCAACAGTTTGTATCGCGAAGGCGATGTGCTGAGTTTCCAGATCAAGGTACCGGCCAACAACGGCTTGAGTGATCGCAGTTTCCAGCTCGAAGCCTCGTGCATCGAGCCGAACGTGGCGATCATGTACCTGGACGCCGACCAGCGTGCCTACTTCAAAAGCACCAGCGGCTATGCCCCACCGCAGCCGATGCCGGCTCGCTACCATGCCACCCTGCTGAATAACCCCAGCTTCGCCCAGGCCTGCAAGGCTCAAGCAAAGCCCGACTGGCGCAAGCTTAAAGGTGAAGAGGGCGAGCCATGGGTGCTGGTCGAGCGCAACAGCATCGCCAAAATCGGCGACGAGGTCAGCCTGTGGGCCGCCTTCGACCAGCCGAGCATCCTCCTCGACCTGCCGTACAACGCCCCCTACGCGCAAAAGCGTGAGCATCACCGCTTCAACTGCAGCACCGGCACCTACACCCTGCTGGCCGGCTACGATGTCGATGCCGACAACCGGGTCACCGACGGCATGGTCCCCTCACTGCCCAAGCCCGCGCCTGTGGCTGGCAGCAACGCCGATTACCAGGCGCTGTACGATCTGGCCTGCGCAACGCCGGACAAACTCGCGCAACTGGCGCCGTTCAGCCCGCGCTTCAAGGCACCGATCGTCACCGGGGTGATGCCGCCGGTCAGCCCGTCGGTGATGGTCGCCCTCGAGCGCCTGCAACTGCCCACGCCGGTGCAGCCGCTAACCTACCTGGAAACCGTCGGCACCTCGACCATGAAAGGCAAGACGTCGCCCATGCGCGAAGAGCACTTTCTCTCCGTCGATGCCAACAGCCGCCAGCAAGTGCTGATCCTGCGTGGCAAAGGCTATGAGGCGCAAAATGTCACCTGGCGCGGATTGATCCCGCTGGTAAGCAAAAGCGACTTTACCGGCATGAGTGAAAGCAGCGCGCTGACCAGCCTGAGCTTCAAGGGTGACTGGAAGACCATGGCGGTGGGCAGCAAACTCAGCTATTCACAGCAAGGTGTGACCAACAACAGCGTGATTGGCCAGTACGACAAGGATCTGAAGATCACCGAGTGCACCGTGCAACAGCAACTGCCGGCCAACACCCTCAACGCCAGCTTGAGTGGCAATGCCAAGGCACTCGACTGCAGCGTAAAGGGTGACGAGTACAAACGCGTGAATCACCTGTTCTACCTGGAAGACTACGGCTACTTCTTCAATGCCAGCACCGACAAGAACGCCTTTTACTACAGCGACCTGCGTCTGCAAACGGTGAAGTGAACCCGTTGGGGCCCTCTCAACTCCAAGCCACGAGTTGATCACAACCCTGGCACAATGATTTGCACCGACGGCGATCCTTGTACAGAATCGCCGCCTTTGCCTCGAAAGGATGCGTGCAATGAAGTTCGAAGGGACTTTCCAATACATGGGCCAACACGGGATCGTCTTCAACGTCTCGCAGATCACCCTCACCGACAGCGAACGCGGGCGCCTGCGTGAGCTGCATTTTGGCGAAGCGAAAAGCGCTCACTATGAAGTGAACAGCAAGGTGGTCGAGGTCTACGACAAGATGCTCGCCAAGAACCTGCCGTGCACCATGATGATCGGCATCTCCAAGCCGTTGACCCGCCAGCAGGGCGACGTGCTCAATGCCCAGCGCACCAAGGTCGCCAACCTCGCCGCCTCGGCCTTCGCCGGCGCCGCCAGTTCCGTCGCCTCGCCCTATGTCGGCGTCCCGGTGGGTGCCGGTGTGCGCATGTACGCCAACGAAATCCTGCCCACCTACCATGCAGGCGACGTGCTGGTCAGCATTGAAGCGCGGGTCAACGGCGGCATCGGCCCGCAGAGCACCATTTCGACCCTGATCATCAAGACCTGAGTGGAGCCGCACATGTCCGAGATTACCCAGCTGGTTCTGGCCCTGGTGCTGTTCTTTTTGCTCGATCGCTTTCTCAAGCCCTACCCGCTGCGCAAGTGGCTGGGCCTGGCGCTGGTGGCCGCTGGCGCGGTCGGCTGCGTAGCGGCAAGCCAGGCCCGCCTGCTGGGGGCCGACCTGGGGCTGCTGTCGATCTTCGCCGTCGCCTTGGGTGTAGGGCTGTTCCTCAAACGTCGTCGGTTTGCGCCGGTTGGCTGAGCGTTTCCTGGGGCTGATCGCTAATTTGGGATCGGTCCTACCTTGATACCGGAGTAGTACGACATACGCCCGAAATTGATTTGGGCATCTTTCCCTGCACGTCGATGAGGTGCGCCTGGCGCGTCTGTATTACACAGGGAAGGTTGTTGTGCAGATCGAAAAAACCTATGAGTACGCCGGTCCTCACGGAATAGTTTTCCATGTTTCCAAGTTCGTTGTTACGGAGGGTGATCGCGGACAGCTGCGAGAACTTCACTTTCCCGAAGCGAAAAACGGGAACTATGAAGTTGTTCAAAGAACAGTCGCGATTTATGACAGGATGCAAGCACGTAGTCGCGCCTGCACCATGACCATTAGAATTTCAAGACCACTGACTCGCGTGCAGGGCGATATCCTTAACGAACAACGTCACAAAATTTCCAACGCTTCTAGCTCCAGCGCCAGCAGGATTGCAATGCTTGCCGGACCCGCTTTCACCATTCCGGTGGCAATCTTGACCCGTTTTTTTGTAAGCGGCTCATTACGTACCTATCACACAGGGGACCTGATCATAAGCATTGAGGCTCGTGTCGACGGGGGCATCGGTCCACAATTTTCAACTGACTCGATAATCATACCGACCGCAGGTCTGGCCCCATGAATGAGTATCTTCAGTACACAATCCTCTTGACTCTATTTTACCTGCTGTACTTCTTAGTCAAACCTTATCGTCTACGAAAGCGCTGTGGCATCGTACTGTTTTTCGGCGGCACGATTGCCAGCTACCTGCTCCCTACCCGGGCAGGTTCATTGGATATCGAATTCATCGCCATCTGCATATCAGGAGCCGGCGGCGCGCTCTTCATGACGCGACGCAAGTATCTCGAACAGGGCTGACTTAATTGACCTCATCGGACCCAACGAACAACTTCCTCAGTGACCATCAAGAATCAAGGCTAAAAACACATGATGGAATTCGGTCAATTTTTTATCGCCTTCGTATTCTTCGCACTGATTGAGCGCCTGCTCAAACCCTCCAAGCTACGAAAATGGCTAAGTTTGACATTCTTGCTGAGCGGCCTGCTGGGTAGAGTCACGCTGAGCGAAAAAAGTTACTGGGGCGGCTTTGATCTGTATCTGGTTTCGCTTTTTGCAATTGTCGGAGGACTTGAGTTGTTCTTCAGACGCAACCGCCACGAAGACGATGACTGAGCAGAGCACACATCATGTCTGAAGTTACCCAGCTATGTTACGCATTGATCCTCATCGCCTTTCTGGATCACTGCCTGAAGCCCTACCTGATTCGTAAATGGCTAGGGTTGTTCCTATGGGCCGCCGGTATTACTTTACTGTTCAAACCGGGTGGCAGCTATTGGGAGGCAATGGATCTGTTCCTAGTGCCTGTGCTCGTATTCTGCGCAGGTACGACGCTGATCATCGGACGCCGCAAGTTTCAACCTGACGAATGAGTGAGAACCTTCAATACACCATCCTTCCGGTTGTGTTTTACCCCCTGTATTTCCTCGCCAGGCCTTATCGGCTAAGAAAACGTTGTGGCGTCGTATTGTTTGGCGTCGGTATGATTGCTAGCTTGGAGTTGCTCTTCAGGCGCAACCGATTCGATGAGGACGCTTGAGTGCTGCCCATGTCTGACGTTACCCAGCTGTGCTACGCACTGATCCTGATTGCATTTATGGATCATTGCCTGAAACCCTATTTACTCCGCAAATGGCTGGGCCTGGCGCTGATGACAGCCGCCGTTACGTTGCAATTTGTGCCCGGCGGCCTCTATTGGCATGAGTTGAATCTGAAACTGTTCCCTTTGTTCGTATTGTTCGCGGGCATGACTCTGGTTAAGGGACGCCGCAAGTTTCAACCCGACGAATGAATGAATATCTTCTAGGCGGGTCTTTTGCCGACGTCGCCATCTGTGAGAGTCAAGGTTAAAAAATACCATGTCAGAGTCCAATCAATTCTTCCTCGTCCTGGCGTTTTTCATCCTCATAGACCGTCTGATCAAGCCCTACAGGCCACGAAAATGGCTCGGTCTTACCTTCCTGGGTGGCGGCTTGCTTGGCAGGTTAACGCTGACCGAAAGCCATTGGCTTGGCTTTGACTTGCACCTCGTTTCACTCTTTGCCGTTGTCGGTGGGCTGGAGTTGTTCTTCAGGCGCCACCGATTCAATCCCGAACGCTGGGCCTGAGCAGGGTGTAAGCCATGTCTGCAATTACACAAATGTGCTTCGCAATGATCCTGATGTCCGTGGTGGACCACTGCCTGAAACCCTACCCGATCAGAAAGTGGCTGGGGATTTCGCTTTGGGGAGCCGGTATCTATGGCATGTTCGCATTCCCTGACACGTACTGGTACGGACTGGACATCTGGCTGGTGTCATTGCTCATCTCAGGTTCCGGCTCCAGTTTATTCTTCAGGCGTCGCAGGTTTGACCACCTGGACTAAATGGCTCTTTACCCGCACCGCTCTGCGCCCTAAGCTGTCCCCTCACCCATCCTCCCCGAGGTATTCGTCCAATGCGCCATTAATGCCGCCGTCTTTGCGACGGCCAGTCTTCAGCCCCTTTGCGGGGGACGTCGCGGGCATTTCTTGGAGTTTTGCATGACGAATACGTCGATCCTGACGCTGGACAGCGTCACCCTGGCCTTGCCGGATGGCCGGCTTTTGTTTTCCGATCTTGTCGAGACCTTCGACCAGCGCCGCACCGGCCTGGTCGGTCGCAATGGCGTGGGCAAGTCGTTGCTGGCACAGGTTTTGGCCGGGCGCTTGCCGCCCAGCGAAGGCCGCTGTTTGCGTCGTGGCCGGGTGCACTATGTGGGTCAGCATCTGGCCGATGCCGATGCCACGGTGGCGGACCTGGCCCAGCTGCGCGAGGTGATCGATGCCTTGCTGCGCATCGAGGCCGGCAGCACCCAAGACGCAGACTTCGATTGCGTCGGCGAGCGCTGGGACATTCGCGAACGCCTGCAGGCGCAGCTTGATCTGCATGGCCTGGGGCAACTGAACTGGGCGCACTGTGCAGCGGCGCTGAGCGGCGGCCAGGCGATGCGCGTGGCGCTGCTCGGGGCCTTTGTCAGTGATGCCGATTACCTGATTCTCGACGAACCCAGCAACCATCTGGACGCCACCAGCCGGGAGGCGCTGATGACCCTGCTCGAGGGCTGGAACAAGGGCCTGCTGGTGATCAGTCATGACCGCGCGCTGCTTGAGCGCATGGAGCGCATCGTCGAACTCTCGCCCCTGGGCCTGAGCAGCTACGGCGGTAATTACAGCGTCTACGCCCAGTGCAAAAGCGCGCAGACCGAGCAGGCCGAACGCACCCTGGAACGCCTCAAGCTCGAACGCCAGCGCCAGGCCCGCGAGCTGCAGCAACAGCGCGAGCGCCTGCAGCGCCAGCAGTCGCGCGCCAGCAAGGCTGCGCGTTCGGCCAACCAGGCGAAGATCCTTCTCGACCGCCAGCAGCAACGCAGCGAAACCACTGCCGGCAAACAGCAGCGTGATCATCAGGCGGCGCGCCAGGCGCTTAACGCACAGGTGCGCGATGCGGCGCAGCAGGTTGAATCTGCCAACCCGATCGTGATCCATGCGCCCACGCCGCTACAACCGAGCGGCAGTCAGGTAGTCGTACTTCAAGACCTGCAATTGCCCTTCGCCCACCAAGGCCTGGTCGATCTCAGCCTGTATAGCGGCGAACGCCTGGGCCTGGTCGGCGCCAATGGCAGCGGTAAATCCACCTTGCTCAAGGTACTGGCCGGGCAATTGGCGCCGGCCGCGGGGACGTGTGAAGTACGCAGCGAAGTCGCCTTGCTCGACCAGCACTGCAGCCTGCTGCCCGCCGGGCAATCGGTGCTCGACTACCTGCGCAGCGCCAGCGCCAACCCGGACGAGAGCCTGCTGCGTACGCGCCTGGCGCAACTGGGCCTGGGCGCCGAGCGCATCAGTTTGCCCAGCGGCGTGCTCAGCGGCGGCGAACGGCTCAAGGCAACCCTGGCCGGGGTGCTGTACCGCGACACCCCGGTGGGCCTGCTGTTGCTCGACGAGCCGAGCAACCACCTCGACCTGCCCTCCCTCGCTGCCCTTGAAGCCATGCTGCGCCAGTATCGCGGGACCTTGCTGGTTGCGTCCCACGACCGGGTGTTCATGCAGCAACTAGAGCTGGACGGCTACCTGCAACTGGGCGATGGCTCAGAACTGCACATCCGCGCTTGATTGCAGGTGGGCAAAGGCGCCGCCCAGGGTCAGGTTGTGGTGGGCGATGATCGCCTCGGCGGGCAAGCCTGGGGTGTCCATGCAGGTGTGGGCATCACTGACCAGTACGACGTTGAAGCCAAGCTCGCGGGCAACCCGGCAGTTGGTGTCGACGCAGTACTGGGTCTTGAGGCCGACGATGACCAGTTCATCGATAGCGGCTTCACGCAGTTGATCGGCCAGCGAGGTAGCAAAGAAGGCACTGGGCCGGGTTTTATCGAAGACCTTGTCGCGTGCGGGATCAATCGCCAGCGCCGGCAACAACTGCCACGCGGGGCTGCCGGCGGCAATCGGCGAACCTTCGGGCCCGGTGTGGCGAACCGCAAAAACCGCTGCCTGGGTGTTATGCGCAGCGCCGATCAGGCTGTTGATCCGGTTGAGCACCTGCTCACCCTGCCAGGGTTGTTCGGGGCCGTGGAACAAACCCACTTGCATATCCAGGACCAGCAGTGCGCGTTTTGCTTGCATCTTCATCTCCGTGTGATTGGCCAGCCCGGACGGAGAAAAGACAAGGCCCCGTCCATTGCTGGCGGGGCCTTGGATTACCTGCTGCCTAAGGTTAAGCAGCCGTACCCGCCCCGCGTATAGCGGTGGTAGTGGTACGCGACGAGGTCAGCAGGCAAATCTTCATAGCTCGATAATGCGCCCGGGCCAGGCAGCGGTCAACGCTTGTTTTCCTCGGCCAGGCCCAGGTGATCCAGCGGCAACGGGCCGTGCGCCTTGACGGTCTGGATGGCGAAGTTGCTGCGGATATCGCTGACGCCGGGCAATTTGAGCAAGGTGTCGATGAGAAAGCGCTCGTAGCTGCGCAGGTCCGGCACCACCACTTGCAAAAGGAAGTCCGACTCGCCGGACACCAAGTGCGCGGCAATTACCTGGGGCAGCGCCAGCACCGCCTGCTGAAAGGCCTGGGCGGCTGGCTCGTGGTGGCGCTCGACCTTGACCCCGACGAACACGGTCAGGCCCAGGCCGACTTCATCGCGGTCCAGTTGCGCGGCGTAGCCCTTGATCAGCCCCGCCTCTTCCAGCAGACGCACCCGGCGCAGGCACGGCGACGGCGACAGGCCAATGGCTTCAGCCAGCTCGACATTGCTCAGGCGGGCATTGCGCTGCAAAGCTTCGAGAATCTTGCGATCAAAAGCGTCGAGGGTGAGTTTTGGCATGATCTTAATTCTGAACGGTAGATCGTGGCAGTTTATAGCAATACACCCGGGCAAACACGCAACAATCGCAAGCACCTGCCAGGCCTTTCGCGCTTAGAATTTTCTCGTCCCGTTATTTGCGCAGGAGCCCGTCATGTCTCAATACAGCCTGTTTTGCGCCGCCTTGCTGGTGGTCTACCTGGTGCCCGGCCCGGACATGTTCCTGCTGCTTAATACCGGCGCCAGCCAGGGCAAGCGCCAGGCCCTGGTGACCGCCCTGGGCCTGGCGCTTGCCCGCGCGGCGCACGTAAGCCTGGCGGCACTGGGCCTGGCCGCCCTGCTAGGCAGCCACCCCTGGGCGTTTGACCTGCTGAGCATTGCCGGCGGTATTTACCTGGCCTGGCTCGGCTGGCAATTGCTCTGCGCCCCGGTTGCGCCGCTGCCGCCACGTCACAGCGGGGTGCAGCAGCGCGGGCACTGGCAGGCGGCATTGCGCCAGGGCCTGTTGACCAACCTGCTCAACCCCAAGGCGCTGCTGTTCTGCTCGGTACTGTTGCCGCAGTTCATCGACCCGCACGGCGCTGCGGTCGGCCAGCAGTTTGCCGTGCTCGGCACGGTGCTGGTGGTAGTCGGCCTGGGTTTTGACGGGCTCTATGCCCTGAGTGGCGATCGCCTGGGGCGCTGGCTGGCCGCCAGCCCCTGGAAGCAGAAACTGCAGAACCGCGTGTTCGGCACCCTGCTGATCGGCTTCGGCATGCGTCTGGCACTGCTGCGCCAGCTCGGTGGCTGAAGATTTTCACTGCGACCAAGGTCCAATCTATGACTGGGCGTTCCCGATCTGCACGGGATGTATTATCGTGGCCGAGTGCGCAATAAGAACCGCCTGCCTGAGCAGGCATCTGCAACCGAATCGAGGGTGCCATGAGTAACGAAAGCATTAACTGGGACAAGCTGGGCTTCGACTACATCAAGACCGACAAGCGCTACCTGTCCTATTTCCGTAACGGCGAGTGGGACAAGGGCACCCTGACCGAAGACAACCAGCTGCACATCAGCGAAGGCTCGACCGCGCTGCATTATGGCCAGCAATGCTTCGAGGGGATGAAGGCCTACCGCTGCAAGGACGGCTCGATCAACCTGTTCCGCCCGGACCAGAACGCCCTGCGCATGCAGCGCAGCTGCGACCGCCTGCTGATGCCGCAGGTGCCGACCGAACAGTTCATCGACGCCTGCAAGCAAGTGGTCAAGGCCAACGAGCGTTTCATTCCGCCGTATGGCAAAGGTGCGCTGTACCTGCGTCCGTTCGTCATCGGCGTGGGCGACAACATCGGCGTGCGGACCGCGCCGGAGTTCATCTTCTCGATCTTCGCCATCCCGGTCGGCTCGTACTTCAAGGGCGGCATGACCCCGCACAAGTTCCTGATTTCCGACTACGACCGCGCCGCGCCACAAGGCACCGGCGCTGCCAAGGTCGGCGGCAACTACGCGGCCAGCCTGCAACCGGGCTACAAGGCCAAGCAAGCCGGCTTTGCCGACTGCATCTACCTTGACCCGCTGACCCACACCAAGATCGAGGAAGTCGGCTCGGCCAACTTCTTCGGCATCACCGCCAACAACGAGTTCATCACGCCGAAGTCAGCCTCCGTGCTGCCGGGCATTACCCGCCTGTCGCTGATGGAACTGGCGCAATCGCGCCTGGGCCTGAAGGTCATCGAAGGCGACGTGCTGATCAACAACCTGGACCGCTTCGTCGAAGCCGGCGCTTGCGGCACCGCTGCGGTGATCACCCCGATCGGCGGCATCCAGTATGGCGACAAGCTGCACGTGTTCTACAGCGAAACCGAGGTTGGCCCGGTTACCCAGAAGCTCTACAACGAGCTGACCGGTATCCAGAGCGGCGACATCGAAGGCCCGGCGGGCTGGATCGTCAAGGTCGCCTGACCTGCAACAGGGGGCCGCGCTGCGGCCCATCGCCGGCAACGCCGGCTCCCACAGGGGTCGGTTACGGCCGGCCCATTGTGGTCCCTCTCCTAGATGAATTTTTCTTTAACCCGGGCACCGCCTATTCTTTGGCACAATCAAGTCTCTACCCGCCGCCCAGGTAAAAGCATGCCCCGCGTACTGACTATCGAAGACGACGCTGTCACCGCCCAGGAGATCGTCGCCGAGCTTTCCAGCCATGGCCTGGAAGTGGAATGGGCCGACAACGGCCGTGAAGGCCTGGCCAAGGCGATTGCCGGTGGCTACGACCTGATCACCCTGGACCGGATGCTGCCGGAAGTCGACGGCCTGACCATCGTCACCACCCTGCGCACCCTGAAGATCGCCACGCCGATCCTGATGATCAGCGCCCTTTCGGATGTCGACGAACGGGTCCGTGGCCTGCGCGCCGGCGGTGATGACTACCTGACCAAGCCATTCGCCTCCGATGAAATGGCCGCCCGCGTCGAGGTGCTGTTGCGCCGCAACAGCGTGCCGCTGGCGCAGACCCGCCTGCAGGTTGCCGACCTTGAGCTGGATTTGATCAGCCACGAGGCCAAGCGCGGCGAGCAGACCCTCAACCTGCTGCCCACCGAGTACAAGCTGCTGGAATTTCTCATGCGTCACGCTGGCCAGGTGATTACCCGGATGATGATTTTCGAGGAAGTCTGGGGCTATCACTTCGACCCGGGCACCAACCTGATCGACGTGCACATCGGACGCTTGCGCAAGAAGATCGACGCCGCCGGCCAGACACCGCTGATTCGCACCGTGCGGGGCTCGGGCTATGCCATTGCCGAACCCGTCTAAGGGCTGGAGCTCGTCCACCAGCCGCCTGCTGGCGCTGTACAGCTTTCTGTTCGTGGCCTGGAGCAGCATCCTCATGGGGGTGCTGTACTTCGAGGTATCAGGCTACCTGAACAAGCTCACCCGCCACTCCCTGCTGCAGCGCCAGCACCTGTTCGCGCACATGAGCGGCAAGCAGCTCGATGATGCGCTGATTGCCAGCCAGGCCTTCGAAGAGCGCAGTTTTGATGCCTATGGGCTGTTCGACGCGCAGTTCAATGCGCTCGGCGGGCAGGTTCGCCAGATCCCGCCCGAGCTCGGCCTGGACGGCAAGATCCACGAACTGAGCCGCTGCCTGGACGCCGACGACCCGCACCTGCCCCGTGACAGCTGCGATGCAGTGGCGATCAAGGTCCGCGATGGCCGCTGGCTGGTGCTGGTGCGCGACAACGGCTCGCTGTTCGTGGTCACCCGGATCATCCTCCACGCCCTGCTCTGGGGCCTGTCGCTGACCATCATTCCCGGCATCGCCGGCTGGTACCTGCTGCGGCGCAGGCCGCTCAAGCGTATCCGCGCGATCCAGGCCAGCGCCGAGCAGATTGTTTCCGGCGACCTGACCCGCCGCCTGCCGTTGTCGGCGCGGCGCGACGAGCTGGACATGCTGGCGGCCATCGTCAACGCCATGCTCGACCGCATCGAGCGCCTGATGCATGAAGTCAAAGGCGTCTGTGACAACATCGCCCACGACCTGCGCACCCCGCTGACCCGCCTGCGCGCCCAGCTCTACCGCATCCGCCAGCAGGCCGGCGATGATTCGCCGCAGGCCGAAGCACTGGAACAGGCGATTGGCGAAACCGACACGCTGATGGCGCGCTTTCGCGGGTTGCTGCGCATCAGCGAGCTGGAAGACCGCCAGCGCCGCGCCGGGTTTGTCGAGCTTGACCCGCACGGGCTGCTGCAGGAGCTGCACGACTTCTACCTGCCGCTGGCCGAAGACGGCGAGATTGGACTAACGCTGGAAATGCCCGAGCAATTGCCGGCGCTGCACGGTGATCGCGAGTTGCTGTTCGAGGCGCTGGCCAACCTGGTGGGCAACGCGATCAAGTTCACCCCGGCCCAGGGCCAGGTGCTGATGCGCGCGTTGAGCGATGCCAAGGGCTTGCATATCGAGGTGCACGACAGCGGCCCGGGGATTCCCGTGGACGAGCGTGGGGCGGTGTTGAAGCGCTTTTATCGCAGTGAGGAAGGCCAGCGTCACCCGGGGTTCGGGCTGGGCCTGTCAATCGTTGCGGCGATCGTTGACCTGCATGGCTTTGAGCTGGAGGTCGGCGAGAGTGAGCTGGGTGGGGCGAAACTGGTGTTGCACTGCAGGACGGGTGTCGTCAGTTAGGGCCTCATCGCGGGGCAAGCCCGCTCCTACAAGGAGCGGCTTGACCCGCGATTGCTTAGTCAGCCAGGCGCCAGGTCGTGCCGCCCTTGCCGTCTTCCAGCACCACGCCCATGGCGGTCAGCTGGTCGCGGATGCGGTCGGATTCGGCCCAGTTCTTGTCGGCACGCGCTTGCAGGCGCGCCTGGATCAAGGCTTCAACCTCGGCAGCATCGACCTTGCCTTCGGCACCGGCACGCAGGAAGTCATCGGCGTCCAGTTGCAGCACACCGAGCAGATCCCCCAGTTCGCGCAGGCGACCGGCCAGGCCGGCAGCGGCCTGTGGATCGTTCTCGCGCAGGCGGTTGATCTCGCGCACCAGGTCGAACAGCACGGCGCAGGCTTCAGGGGTGCCGAAGTCGTCGTTCATCGCCGCGGTGAAGCGTTCAACGTACTCCTCGCCACCTGCAGCCGCCACCCGTGGCAAGCCGCGCAGGGCGTGGTAGAAGCGCTCGAGGGCACCCTTGGACTCGCGCAGGCTGTCTTCGGAGTAGTTGATCGAGCTGCGGTAGTGGCTCGACACCAGCAGGTAGCGCACCACCTCCGGGTGATACTTGTCGAGCACGTCGCGAATGGTGAAGAAGTTGTTCAAGGACTTGGACATCTTCTCGCCATTGATGCGAATCATGCCGCAGTGCATCCACGAATTGGCGTACTGCTTGCCGGTGGCGGCCTCGCTCTGGGCGATTTCGTTCTCGTGGTGCGGGAACTCCAGGTCGTTGCCACCACCGTGAATGTCGAAGCTCTCGCCCAGGCAGCAGGTGGACATCACCGAGCACTCGATGTGCCAGCCCGGACGACCCGCGCCCCAGGGCGATTCCCAGCTCGGCTCGCCGGGCTTGACGCCCTTCCAGAGGACGAAGTCGAGCGGGTCCTGCTTGGCTTCGTCGACCTCGATGCGGGCGCCGATGCGCAGGTCTTCGATCTTCTTGCGCGACAGCTTGCCGTAGCCGACGAACTTGCCGACCCGGTAGTACACGTCGCCGTTGCCCGGCGCGTAGGCATAGCCCTTGTCGATCAGGGTCTGGATCATCGCGTGCATGCCGGCGATATGGTCGGTGGCACGCGGCTCCTGGTCCGGCGGCAGGATGTTCAGGCGGCGCTCGTCTTCGTGCATCGCGTCGATCATGCGGGCGGTCAGGGCGTCGAAGCTTTCGCCGTTTTCGTTGGCCCGGTTGATGATCTTGTCATCGATGTCGGTAATGTTGCGCACATAGGTCAGGTCGTAGCCGCTGTAACGCAGCCAGCGGGTCACCAGGTCGAAGGCGACCATGCTGCGCCCGTGGCCCAGGTGGCAGAAGTCGTAGACGGTCATGCCGCAGACGTACATCCGCACCTTGTTGCCTTCAAGCGGTTTGAAGACTTCCTTGGTCTTGCTGAGCGTGTTGTAGATGGTAAGCACGAGAGTTCCTTAGCTGCCCCACGAATCGCGCAGGGTCACGGTGCGGTTGAACACCGGGCGACCCGGCTGGGAGTCTTTCAGGTCGGCGCAGAAGTAGCCTTCGCGCTCGAACTGGAAGCGGTCTTCTGGCTGGGCCTGGCCCAGGGAAGGTTCCGCACGACAACCCGTCAGCACCTGCAGCGAATCAGGATTGATGTTGTCAAGGAAGTTGCCGCCATCTTCAGTCTTTTCGGGGTTGGCCGAGCGGAACAGGCGGTCGTACAGGCGTACTTCGCATTCGACGCTGGCCGCGGCCGGCACCCAGTGGATCACGCCCTTGACCTTGCGGCCTTCAGGGTTTTTGCCCAGGGTGTCGGGGTCGTACGAGCAGCGCAGCTCGACGATGTTGCCGTCGGCGTCCTTGATCGCCTCGTCGGCGCGGATCACGTAGCTGCCGCGCAGGCGCACTTCACCGGCCGGCTCCAGGCGCTTGTAGCCCTTGGGCGGCTCTTCCATGAAGTCGTCGCGGTCGATGTAGATTTCGCGGGCGAATGGCAGTGCGCGCACGCCCATGTCTTCTTTGGGGTGGCGCGGCAGTTCGAGGTTCTCGACCTGGCCTTCCGGGTAATTGGTAATGACCACTTTCAGCGGGCGCAGCACGCACATGGCGCGTGGCGCGGTGCGGTCAAGGTCGTCACGGATGCTGAATTCGAGCATCGACATGTCGACCACGCCGTCGGAGCGGTTGGTACCGACCATTTCGCAGAAGTTGCGGATCGACGCCGGGGTGTAGCCGCGACGGCGGAAACCCGACAGGGTCGACATGCGCGGGTCGTCCCAGCCGTTGACGTGCTGCTCATCGACCAGTTGCTTGAGCTTGCGCTTGCTGGTGATGGTGTAGTTCAGGTTCAGGCGGCTGAACTCGTACTGGCGCGGCTTGGCCGGCACCGGCAGGTTGTCGAGGAACCACTCGTAGAGCGGGCGATGGCCTTCGAACTCGAGGGTGCAGATCGAGTGGGTGATGCCTTCGATGGCATCCGACTGACCGTGGGTGAAATCGTAGTTGGGGTAGATGCACCAGGCATCACCGGTCTGGTGGTGATGGGCATGACGAATGCGGTAGAGGATCGGGTCGCGCAGGTTCATGTTCGGCGAGGCCATGTCGATCTTGGCCCGCAGCACGCGCTCGCCATCCTTGAACTCACCGGCTTTCATGCGCGCGAACAGGTCGAGGTTGTCTGCAACCGAGCGCTCGCGGAACGGGCTGTTCTGGCCAGGGGTGGTCAGGTTGCCACGGTATTCCTTGGCCTGCTCCGGGGTCAGGTCGCAGACGTAGGCCTTGCCGGCCTTGATCAGCTCGACCGCCCAGTCGTGCAACTGGTCGAAATACTGCGAAGCGTAGCGCACCGGGCCGGTCCACTCGAAGCCCAGCCACTTGATGTCGCTCTGGATCGCGTCGATGTACTCCTGGTCCTCTTTGGCCGGGTTGGTGTCATCGAAACGCAGGTGACAGGCCCCACCGAATTCCTGGGCCAGGCCGAAGTTCACGCAGATCGACTTGGCATGGCCGATGTGCAGGTAACCGTTGGGCTCTGGCGGGAAACGGGTGACGATGCTGCTGTGCTTGCCCGAGTCCAGGTCTGCCTGCACGATCGGACGCAGGAAGTTCGCAGGGATGGCGGGAGCGCCTTTGGCAGCGGCGTTGGGAGCGGTGTCGGCAGTGGGCTTGCTCATAGGATCCTTGAATACGGGGTGCACGGCCTGGGTAGGCCGACTGAATCAAAGCGCTTATCATAGCCGAAGCGGTCGAGCTGCCGACAGGTCAAATAGCAGCTTCAAGCTACAAGCAACACGCTCCAAGACGAACGCCGTGCGCTTTTTCTTGCAGCTTGCCACTTGAAGCTTGAAGCTACACCACCGCAAAACCCCCGAACAGAGCGAGTTTCAAGCATGTCCAAAGTCAAACTGACTACCAACCACGGTGACATCGTCATCGAGCTGAACGCCGAGAAAGCCCCGATCACCGTGGCCAACTTCATCGAATACGTTAACGCTGGCCACTACAGCAACACCGTATTCCACCGTGTGATCAAGGGTTTCATGATCCAGGGCGGCGGTTTTGAGCCAGGCATGAACGAGAAGCGTGACAAGCGTGCCAGCATCCAGAACGAAGCTGACAACGGCCTGAAGAACGACAAGTACACCATCGCCATGGCTCGCACCATGGAGCCGCATTCGGCCTCGGCGCAGTTCTTCATCAACGCCTCGAACAACGACTTCCTCAACCACAGCGGCAAGAACGTGCAGGGCTGGGGTTACGCGGTATTCGGCAAAGTGACCGAAGGTACCGAGGTTGTCGACGCCATCGAGAAAGTCGCCACCGGTTCCAAGTCCGGTCACCAGGACGTGCCGAAGGACGACGTGATCATCGAGAAAGCCGAGTTCATTGAGTGATACTGCTGATCTCTGATCTGCACCTGCAAGAAGAACGCCCGGACATTACCCGGGCGTTTGTTGATCTGCTCGACGGTCGTGCGCGGCACGCCGAGGCGCTGTACATCCTTGGCGATTTTTTCGAGGCATGGATCGGCGACGACGCCATGACGCCCTTCCAGGCCTCGATCTGCCAGGCCCTGCGCGCCTTGAGCGACAGCGGCACGCAGGTCTTTGTGATGCATGGCAACCGCGACTTCCTGCTCGGCCAGGCCTTTTGCAAGGCCGCTGGCTGCACCCTGCTGGCCGACCCGAGCGTGGTCGAGATGGGCGGCGAGCCGGTGTTGCTGATGCACGGCGACAGCCTGTGCACCCGCGACCTGGCCTACATGAAGATGCGCCGTTACCTGCGCAACCCGTTGAGCCTATGGATTCTTCGGCATCTGCCGCTGAGCACCCGGCAGAAGCTTGCACGCAAGCTGCGTAGCGAAAGCCGGGCACAGACGCGGATGAAGGCCAACGACATTGTCGACGTGACCGCCGAGGAAGTGCCGCGGATCATGCAGCAATACGGTGTGCGCACCCTGGTGCATGGCCACACCCATCGGCCGGCGATTCACAAGCTGGTGGTCGGCGATCAACCGGCGCGGCGTATCGTGCTGGGCGATTGGGACCGCCAAGGCTGGGCGCTGGAGGTGGATGAGCAAGGGTTTCAACTGCAGCCTTTTGCTTTTCCCTGAAGACTGATCGCGGGGCAAGCCCGCTCCTACATTCCTGGTAGGAGCGGGCTTGCCCCGCGATTATCAGTGCCCCGCCGACGCCGGCCCGGCCTTGGCCGCAAACGGCGGTTTGGCCAGCCACACCAGCAATATCAAGCCTGCGAAAATCCAGCCCATCAGGGTGAAGTAATCCACCGTCGACATCATGTACGCCTGACTGCTGAGCATCCGCTCCAGCTGCGCATACGACTGCCCGCTCGCCCCGCCCAGCTGGTTCAACGCCTCGCGGGTCGCAGGCTCGTAGGTGCTGATGCTCTCGCTCAGGTAGGCATGGTGCTGGTCTGCCCGGCGAATCCAGATCCAGGTGGTCAGCGACGCGGCAAAACTGCCGCCCAGGGTCCGCAGGAAGGTCGCCAGCCCCGAGCCGTCGGCGATCTGGTGCGGCGGCAGGTCGGAGAGCAGGATGCTCAAGGTCGGCATGAAGAACAGCGCCACGCCGATCCCCATGAACAGCTGCACCAGGGCGATGTGCTGGAAATCCACCTCGTTGGTGAAACCGGCACGCATGAAGCAACTGGCGCCAATCGCCAGGAACGCCAGCCCCGCCAGCACCCGCAGGTCAAACTTGTGCGCGTACTTGCCGACAAACGGCGACATCAGCACCGGCAACAGGCCGATCGGCGCCACCGCCAGGCCCGCCCAGGTGGCGGTGTAGCCCATCTGCGTCTGCAGCCACTGCGGCAGGATCAGGTTGATGCCGAAGAAGCCGGCATAGCCGCCAACCAGCACGATGGTGCCGATGCGAAAGTTGCGGTGCACAAACAGGCGCAAGTTGACCACCGGGTGCTTGTCGGTCAGTTCCCAGATGATGAACACCGCCAGGAACACCACCGAGATCAGGCTGCCGATGACGATGAAATTCGACTCGAACCAATCCAGGTCATTGCCCTTGTCGAGCACGATCTGCAAGGCGCCGACGCCGATGATCAGGCTCAGCAGGCCAATGTAGTCCATCGGCTGGCGGCTGGTGCTGACCGGGCGCGTGCGCATCTGCTGGCGCACCACGGCGGCGGCGAACAGGCCGATCGGCACATTGATGAAGAAGATCCACGGCCAGCTGTAGCTGTCGGTGATCCAGCCGCCGAGAATCGGCCCGGCAATCGGCGCCACCACCGTAACCATGGCCAATAACGCCAGGGCCATGCCGCGCTTGGCCGGCGGATAGACTGCGATCAGCAGGGTCTGGGTCATCGGATACAGCGGCCCGGCAACGATGCCCTGGAGCACGCGAAAGCCGACCAGCTCGGGCATCGACTGGGCAATGCCGCAGAGGAACGAAGCCAGCACGAACAGCAGCGTGGCCCAGATGAACAGCTTGACCTCACCGAAGCGCCGGCTCAGCCAGCCGGTCAGCGGCAAGGCAATGGCGTTGCTCACCGCAAACGAGGTAATGACCCAGGTGCCCTGCTCCGAACTGACGCCGAGGTTGCCGGAAATAGTCGGCAATGCCACGTTGGCGATGGTGGTGTCGAGCACCTGCATGAAGGTCGCCAGTGACAGGCCGATGGTGGTCAGCAACAGGCTTGGCGGGGTAAAGGAAGCCTGATTGGCGCTCATCGCTGCGCCGTCTTGCTGGAACCGGCACTGTTGTCATGGATCAGCCTGGTGATCAGGCGATCAGCCTCGACCAGTTGACGGTCGTACACCTGGGTGGCGAACGAGGCCTTCTGCGGCGGCTGCTGGGCCAGCACCGGGCCGCTCTGGTCATGCAGATCGACCTCGACCTGGGTCGACAGGCCGATGCGCAGCGGATGTTTGGCCAGTTGCTCGGCATTGATATGAATACGCACCGGCACCCGCTGGACGATCTTGATCCAGTTACCGGTGGCGTTCTGCGCCGGCAACAGGGCAAAGGCGCTGCCAGTGCCGGCGCCGAGGCTGTCGATGGTGCCGCTGTACTTGACGTCGCTGCCGTACAGGTCGGCAACGATGTCGACCGGCTGGCCGATGCGCATGTTGCGCAGTTGGGTTTCCTTGAAATTGGCGTCGATCCACAGCTGGTCGAGGGGGATCACTGCCATGGTCGCAGTGCCCGGTTGCAGGCGCTGGCCCAATTGCACGGTGCGCTTGGCAACGTAGCCGGTGACCGGCGCCACCAGGGTGGTGCGGGCGTTGTTGAGGTAGGCCTGGCGCAGCTCGGCGGCCGCGGCCATGACCTCGGGGTGCGACGACACTACGGTGTCATCGACCAGCGCCGCTGTGGTGTTGAGCTGCTGTTTTGCATCATTCAAGGCGCTTTGCGCCGAAGACAGGTCGTCGCGGGCATGGGACAGCTCTTCTTTGGAGATCGCCCCACCGGCGGCCAGGGTTTGTCGCCGGTTGAAGTTCTCCTGCGCTTTTTTCAGCTCGGCCTGGCGCGAAGCCACCTGGGCCTTCTTGCCATCGACGTTGCTGTACAGGCCACGCACCTGGCGCACCGCACGCGCCAGCTTGGCCTCGGCAGCCTGCAGGCCGACCTCGGCGTCGCTGGGGTCGAATTCGAGCAGCATCTGGCCTTCGTGGACCAGGTCGCCATCGTCCGCGCCGATGCTGACCACAGTGCCGGTGACCAGCGGGGTGATCTCCACTACGTTGCCGTTGACATAGGCATCGTCGGTCTCTTCGCTCCAGCGCCCGTAAAGCTCGTGCCAGGCCCAGACGCCAGCGCCGGCGACGACGATCAGCAACGCCAGGGCCAACAGCCAGGTCTTGCGCTTGCGCTGGTTGTTGAGGTCCTGCGTGGTGTCGTGCGCAGAAGAAGTAGTGGCCATTGCTAATACCTTGGCTGAGTGAATGGGTGAAATGGGCGCTTACTTGGCGCCCAGGCGCATGGCCGTCAGGGTGTCGCCGGCGGCCAGCAGCACCTTGCTCAGGATCGCTTCGAGGGTGGCCAGCTCGCTGGGCTCGAGCACACCGACCAGCTCGTTCATCGCCGCAGCGCCGATCTGTGGCAGCAGGTCGGCGAGCTTCTGGCCTTCTTCGCTCAGACCCAGGCGAATCTGCCGACGGTCGTCCGGGCAACGGCGGCGGATGATCAGGTCTTTCTGTTCGAGGCGGTCGAGCATGCGCGTCATCGAGCCGCTGTCAACCGACAGGTAGCGGCACAGCTCGGCCGGGGTGTCGACGCCGTATTGGGCGACGATGATCAGCACCTTGAACTGCGCGGCAGTCACGCCGTAAGGCTGCATGTGGCTGTCGATGATGCGGTCCTTGACCAGCGCGGTGCGGCCCAGAAGCATGCCGAGGGTGCAGTTCTGGAAGTTTTCCGGGGTGTAATGCTGCATGGACACAGATACCTGCTTAGGCAGTAAGTTACACAATGTTACTGCTTAGGCAGCTAACGTCAAGGCATTAATTAGCTAGCTTAGTATTTGGCTGATAAAAGGGGCTGCAAGGCAGCCCCCGATCAAAACAGGTCAGTCAGGCCGGCACGCCGCTATGAAAACGGAACTCTTCATCCGGGCTGCTGATCAGGTCGGCCTCGACCGCCCTGACCTTCTCCACCACCCGCTCGATATCTGCGCCATCGCCGTATTGATGGGCAAGCTTGAGGTAACCCTGATAATGCCGCGCTTCGCTGTTGAGCAGGCCGTGATAGAACTTGCCCAGCTCTTCATCCAGGTGCGGCACCAGGGCGGCAAAGCGCTCGCAACTGCGCGCCTCGATAAAGGCGCCGACCACCAGGGTGTCGACCAGCTTCACCGGCTCGTGGGTGCGCACCACCCGGCGCAGGCCCGAGGCATAGCGCCCGGCCGACAACGGCCGCAGGGCGATCTTGCGCCGCTTCATCAGGCGCAGTACCTGCTCATGGTGCACCAGCTCTTCGCGGGCCAGGCGCGACATCATGTTGATCAGGTCCAGGTGCGTGTTGTACTTGGCCATCAGGCTCAGGGCGGTGCTGGCGGCCTTGAACTCGCAGTTCTTGTGATCGATCAGCAGGGTTTCCTGGTCGGCGAGCGCCGCCTGGACCCAGGCATCAGGGGTACGGCAACCAAGGAAGGCTTCGATTTCAGGGATAAGGGACATAGGCTCACAAACAGGCAGGGCAAACGGCAAGACCGGCGATTATACCGGCAGCAGCGCCGATCACCAGTGAACTATGCTTGATACATATCAACGCCCGGTGCAGTTGGCGCCGACTATAGTCAGGCATTGGCCGCCATTTATGAAGGGAGTTCACGCTCATGCAAGAAGTACGCAGCATCCTGGTGGTACTGGATCCCGATCACGCTCACAGCCGGGCGCTGACCCGGGCCAAACTGATCGCCGGGGTCACCGGCGCGCGCCTGCACTTGCTGATGTGCGACAAGAAACACGACCACAGCGCCCTGCTCAGCCTGCTGGCCAGCCAGTTGCATGATGACGGCTACAACAACGTGACCCATGAGCAGGCCTGGCACGACACCTTGCACGAGTCGATCGTCAGTGTGCAGCAGGCCGAAGGCTGCGAGCTGGTGATCAAGGAGCATCGCCCGGACAACCCGCTCAAGCGCGCCCTGCTCACCCCCAGCGACTGGAAGCTGCTGCGCCAGTGCCCGTGCGCGGTATTGATGGTCAAGAGCGAGCGGCCCTGGACCGGCGGGGTGATCCTCGCCGCGGTGGATGTCGGCAACCACGACGAGGCCCATCGCCTGCTGCACAAAAGTATCGTCGATCACGGTTACGAGATCGCCAATCTGGCCAAGGGCAACCTGCATGTAATCAGCGCCCATCCGTCGCCGATGCTGTCGGCGGCCGACCCGGTCTATCAATTGAAGGAAACCATCGAACAGCGTTACCGCGAGGAGTGCGCGGCGTTCCAGGCCGAGTTCGATATCAGCAATGAGCGCCTGCATGTTGCCGAAGGGCCAGCCGATGTGCTGATTCCCTATACGGCGAAAAAGTACGAAGCGGCGGTGACGGTGATTGGCACCGTCGCCCGTACCGGGATTTCCGGGGCGCTGATCGGCAACACCGCGGAAGTGGTGCTCGATGCGCTGGAGTGCGATGTGCTGGTGCTCAAGACCGAGGAGGTGAAGGTGCAACTGACGGAACTGGCCAGGGGCTGAGGGCCTCATCGCGGGTCAAGCCCGCTCCTACAGGAGCAGGCTTGACCACCTACCCCAAGGCATCCTTGAGAAAGCCTGGCGCGATATAGCGCTGGTAATGCGCTTCAGACAGCAGGAAGAATTCCCGATCAATGGCATCGCGCAGCTCGGGCAATTCCCAGTCGCGAAACTCCGGCAGCAGCACCATGCCGTAAGCCTCCAGCTCACGGATCACCCGTGCGCCGCGGGCAATCAGTTGATAAGCCCAGCAATATTCGGACTGATGCGGTACGAAGCGGACCTTGCGCAGCTCCAGTTGCTGGCGCAGGCGCGTGGCATCAAAGACTTCAAGTTTGGCCACCATGACCTGCACCAGCAATTGCTCCAGGCGCAGCCACACCGCACGCTTCTCATCTTCGTTGTAGCCGTTCCAGTTGATCACTTCATGGTGAAAACGCTTGCAGCCACGGCACACCAAGTCCCCGTAAACCGTGGAACAGAGGCCGACGCAAGGCGTTTTAATTGACTGATTGGACATGAAAAAACCGACAGCTTGGCGGTGGAACAGGCTGCCATGTTAGCCCTTTGTCTAACGAGGGTCACCCGCTAAAGTCATCCAGCGCGCCTTACCTTTATCGACTTTTTACCGTAGAATCATCCGGCCTTTTTAAGGCAGCAATGTCCGTTAGAAGCTGTTTTCAAAGCGTCACGAGCACAGTTCATCCGGTAGAACGGCGTTGGCCCGGGATATTCGCTTCGCGCATGTCCCGCGCCAGCCCTCATCAGCCTCCGTTCTACAGGCGTAAAACTTTGAAAGCAGCTTCTGTAAGGATTTCCTGCAACCCTGGCTACGCGGCCCAAGAAGCCGTATTGCGCATGGCTGCCGGAATTTCTGGATGAGCGTCCCGGACACCCATTTGGGACCACTGATGAGGGTAATAACTGTGCTTGAAGCCTACCGCAAACACATCGAAGAGCGTGCCGCCCAGGGTATCGTGCCCCAGCCGCTTAACGCCGAACAAACCGCAGGCCTGGTCGAGCTGCTGAAGAATCCCCCTGCTGGCGAAGAAGCAGTCCTCGTCGACCTGATCACCAATCGCGTTCCACCAGGAGTGGACGAAGCCGCCTACGTCAAGGCCGGTTTCCTTTCCGCCATCGCCAAAGGCGAAGCCACCTCGCCGCTGATCGACAAGAAGCGCGCCGTTGAGCTGCTGGGCACCATGCAGGGCGGCTACAACATCGCCACCATGGTCGAGCTGCTGGACAACGCCGAACTGGCCCCTGTGGCCGCCGAACAGCTCAAGCACACCCTGCTGATGTTCGATGCCTTCCACGACGTCGCCGAAAAAGCCAAGGCGGGCAATGCCCACGCCAAGGCCGTGCTGGAATCCTGGGCCGCCGGTGAGTGGTTCACCAGCAAGCCAGCCATCGCTGACAAGTACAGCCTGACCGTGTTCAAGGTCCCTGGCGAAACCAACACCGACGACCTGTCCCCTGCCCCGGATGCCTGGTCGCGCCCTGACATCCCGCTGCACGCCCTGGCCATGCTGAAAATGGCCCGTGACGGCATCGTGCCTGAGCAACAAGGCGCCATCGGCCCGCTCAAGCAGATCGAAGAAGTCAAAGCCAAAGGCTTCCCGGTTGCCTACGTCGGTGACGTGGTCGGTACCGGTTCCTCGCGTAAATCCGCCACCAACTCGGTGCTGTGGTTCTTCGGCGACGACATCCCGTACGTACCGAACAAGCGCGCTGGCGGCTTCTGCTTCGGCTCGAAAATCGCCCCGATCTTCTACAACACCATGGAAGACGCTGGCGCCCTGCCGATCGAGTTCGACGTGTCGAACCTGAACATGGGCGACGTCATCGACGTTTACCCGCACGCTGGCAAAGTCTGCAAGCACGGCAGCGAAGACGTCATCACCACCTTCGAACTGAAGACCCCGGTGCTGCTCGACGAAGTCCGCGCTGGCGGCCGTATCCCGCTGATCGTCGGCCGTGGCCTGACCGAGAAAGCCCGCGCCGAGCTGGGCCTGGGCCCAACCGACCTGTTCAAGCTGCCTGAAGCACCTGTCGACACCGGCAAGGGCTACACCCTGGCACAGAAGATGGTCGGTAAAGCCTGCGGCCTGCCGGAAGGCAAAGGCGTGCGTCCAGGCACCTACTGCGAACCGAAGATGACCACCGTCGGCTCCCAGGACACCACTGGCCCGATGACCCGTGACGAACTGAAAGACCTGGCGTGCCTGGGCTTCTCCGCCGACCTGGTCATGCAGTCGTTCTGCCACACCGCGGCCTATCCAAAGCCGATCGACGTCACCACCCACCACACCCTGCCGGATTTCATCCGCACCCGTGGCGGCGTGTCCCTGCGTCCAGGCGACGGCATCATCCACAGCTGGCTGAACCGCATGCTGCTGCCGGACACCGTCGGTACCGGTGGTGACTCGCACACCCGCTTCCCGATCGGCATCTCGTTCCCGGCCGGTTCCGGCCTGGTCGCCTTCGCCGCGGCCACCGGCGTCATGCCGCTGGACATGCCGGAGTCGGTACTGGTGCGCTTCAAGGGCAAGCTGCAGCCAGGCATCACCCTGCGTGACCTGGTCCATGCCATCCCTTACTACGGCATCCAGAAAGGCCTGCTGACCGTCGAGAAGAAAGGCAAGATCAACGCCTTCTCCGGCCGCATCCTGGAAATCGAAGGCCTGGACGAGCTGACCGTCGAGCAAGCGTTCGAACTGTCCGACGCCTCGGCCGAACGTTCGGCTGCCGGTTGCACCATCAAGCTGCCAGAAAAAGCCGTTGCCGAGTACCTGAAGTCGAACATCACCCTGCTGCGCTGGATGATCAGCGAAGGCTACGGCGATGCCCGCACCATGGAACGCCGCGCGCAAGCGATGGAAGCCTGGCTGGCCAACCCGCAACTGCTGGCTGCCGACAAGGACGCCGAATACGCAGAGATCATCGAGATCGACCTGGCCGACGTCAAAGAGCCTGTGCTCTGCGCCCCGAACGACCCGGACGACGCCCGTCTGCTGTCCTCGGTACAGGGCGAGAAGATCGACGAAGTGTTCATCGGTTCGTGCATGACCAACATCGGTCACTTCCGCGCTGCCGGCAAGCTGCTGGACAAGGTCAAAGGCTCGATCCCGACCCGTCTGTGGCTGTCGCCGCCCACCAAGATGGACGCTCACCAGCTGACCGAAGAAGGCTACTACGGCATCTACGGCAAGGCTGGCGCGCGCATGGAAATGCCGGGCTGCTCGCTGTGCATGGGTAACCAGGCACGCGTTGCGGCGAACTCGACCGTAGTGTCGACTTCGACCCGTAACTTCCCGAACCGTCTGGGTGATGGCGCCAACGTCTACCTGGCCTCTGCCGAGCTGGCCGCTGTTGCCTCGATCCTGGGCAAACTGCCAACCGTCGAAGAGTACATGGAGTACGCGAAGAACATCGACAGCATGGCTGCCGACGTTTACCGCTACCTGAGCTTCGACCAGATCGCCGAGTTCCGTGAAGCCGCTGCGAACGCCAAGATCCCGGTTGTTCAAGCCTAAGCTGACTTAGCGTTAAAAAAACCCCGCCAATTGGCGGGGTTTTTTATTGAGCCTGTAGGAGCGGGCTTGCCCCGCGATGAGGCCCTCAGATCACAAACAAATCCACAAACCGCTGCACTGCCGTCGCTTCAAGCGCCTGCTGGTCCTTGCACAGGGCAAATATCTGCGCCGAACGCTGCCCGGTAAACCGCGTCGCCAGGTTGGCCTTGAACTTCTCTTCCAGTAGCGGAATGCCCTCGGCCCGGCGCCGGCGATGGCCGATCGGATACTCCACCACCACCTGCTCGGTACTCGAACCATCGTTGAAGAACACCTGCACGGCATTGGCGATCGAACGCTTGTCGGCCTCCAGGTACTCGCGGGTGAATCGCGGCTCTTCGACGATCTCCATCTTCTCGCGCAGACGGTCAATGATCGGGTGCGCAGCATGGAAATCATCTTCGTACTGCTCGGCCACCAGGTTGCCGAAAATCAGTGGCACGGCGGTCATGTACTGGATGCAGTGATCACGGTCAGCGGCATTGGCCAGGGTGCCAACCTTGGAGATGATGCGGATCGCCGACTCATGAGTGGTAATGACGATACGCTCGATTTCATGCAGGCGGTTGCGCACCTGCGGGTGCAAGGTGACTGCCGCTTCGCAGGCAGTCTGGGCATGGAATTCGGCCGGGAAGCTGATCTTGAACAGCACGTTTTCCATCACGTAGCTTGCGTACTTCTGACTCAGGCTGAAAGCACGTTTGCCTTCGGGTTTGAGCGCCAGGTCCTTGTTGGTGTGGCTGAACAGCACGTCATAAAAGCCCCACTGCGGCGCCGTCAGCACCCCGGGGATGCCCATCTCGCCACGCAGGGCGATATCGGCCAGGCGCACGCCACGGCTGGAGGCATCGCCCGCCGCCCAGGACTTGCGCGAGCCGGCGTTCGGCGCATGGCGATAAGTACGCAACGCCTGCCCATCGACAAAGGCGTGGGACAACGCCGCCAGCAGCTGTTCGCGATTGGCGCCCATGAGCTTGGCGCACACCGCGGTCGAGGCGACCTTGACCAGCAGCACATGATCGAGGCCAACGCGGTTGAAGGAGTTTTCCAGGGCAATCACACCCTGGATCTCATGGGCCATGACCATCGCCTCAAGCACTACGCGCATGCTCAGCGGCGCTTCGCCATTGGCCACACGTTTTTGCGAGAGGTGATCGGCGACGGCCAGGATACCGCCGAGGTTGTCCGAGGGGTGGCCCCATTCGGCAGCCAGCCAGGTGTCGTTGTAATCGAGCCAACGGACGATGCAACCGATGTCCCAGGCGGCCTTGACCGGGTCCAGGCAGTAGCGGGTACCTGGCACCCGCGCGCCGAACGGCACCACCGTGCCCTCCACCAGCGGCCCCAGGTGCTTGGTGCATTCCGGGAAGCGCAGGGCCAGCAGGCCGCAGCCCAGGGTGTCCATCAGGCAGTTGCGCGCGGTGTCCAGCGCTTCCTGCGACTCGACCTTGTAGCCGAGGACGTAATCGGCGATGTCCTGCAGCACCCGGTCATAGTCGGGACGGTTATTCAGATCAACGTTGGCACTCATTTCACATCTCTCTGTTGACGTAAGTAACAGGGAGCCAAGCGCCGCTACTGGTTAGAAGGCATCACCGGGTACCCGTACCCAGCCCTCCATCAGTACGCGAGCGCTGCGGCTCATGATTGCTTTGGTGACAGTCCACTCACCGTTCACCTGGCGGGCTTCAGCGCCGACGCGCAGGGTGCCCGAAGGGTGACCGAAACGTACGGCCGTGCGCTCGCCACCACCGGCGGCGAGGTTGACCAGGGTGCCAGGCACTGCCGCGGCAGTACCAATGGCAACCGCAGCGGTGCCCATCATGGCGTGGTGCAGCTTGCCCATGGACAGCGCCCGTACCAATAGATCAACGTCGCCGGCGGCCACGGCTTTACCACTGGATGACTGATAAGCCGCCGCTGGCGCGACAAAGGCGACTTTCGGCGTGTGCTGGCGCTTGGCGGCTTCGTCGATATGCTCGATCAGGCCCATGCGCACCGCGCCATAGGCACGGATGGTTTCGAAACGGGCCAGAGCCTGCGAGTCGCCGTTGATCGCCTCCTGCAGCTCGGTACCGGTGTAGCCGAGGGCCTCGGCCTGGATGAAGATGGTCGGGATGCCGGCATTGATCAGCGTGGCTTTCAGGGTGCCGACGCCGGGCACCACCAGGTCATCGACCAGGTTGCCGGTGGGGAACATCGAGCCGCCCTCGCCGTCTTCGTCGGCGGCCGGGTCCATGAATTCGAGCTGCACTTCGGCGGCCGGGAAGGTCACGCCGTCCAGTTCGAAGTCGCCGGTTTCCTGCACTTCACCGTCAGTGATCGGCACGTGGGCAACGATGGTCTTGCCGATATTGGCCTGCCAGATGCGCACCACGGCCACGCCGTTGTGCGGGATGCGGCTGCTGTCGACCAGGCCGGCGCTGATGGCGAACGAACCAACGGCTGCCGAGAGGTTGCCGCAGTTGCCGCTCCAGTCGACGAACGCGGTGTCGATCGAGACCTGGCCAAACAGGTAGTCGACATCATGCTCGGGCTTGATGCTGCGCGAGAGGATTACGGTTTTGCTGGTGCTCGACGTCGCGCCGCCCATACCGTCGATCTGCTTGCCGTAGGGGTCGGGGCTGCCGATTACCCGCAGCAGCAGCGCGTCGCGGGCCGGGCCCGGGATCTGCGCGCTTTGCGGCAGGTCGTCGAGGCGAAAGAATACGCCCTTGCTGGTGCCGCCACGAATGTAGGTGGCGGGGATTTTGATCTGGGGTACGTGAGCCATGGCTGAGTTGTCCTGTGAATGCTTTGGGGGAGCTATCGCGGGTCAAGCCCGCTCCCACAGTTCAGTGGGAGCGGGCTTGACCCGCGATGAGGCCCTACCTCAAACCGCGACCGCCGATTCGAGGAAGTCCTGGGCAAAGCGCTGCAGCACCCCGCCCGCTTCGTAGATCGAGACTTCTTCGGCGGTATCCAGGCGGCAGGTCACCGGCACTTCGACACGCTCACCGTTGGCCCGGGTGATGACCAGGGTCAGGGTCGCCCGCGGGGTGCGCTCACCGAGCACGTCGAAGGTTTCAGTGCCGTCGATGCCCAGGGTCTTGCGGTTGACGCCCGCCTTGAACTCCAGCGGCAACACGCCCATGCCCACCAGGTTGGTACGGTGGATACGCTCGAAGCCTTCGGCAACGATGGCCTCGACACCGGCCAGGCGCACGCCCTTGGCCGCCCAGTCACGGGACGAGCCCTGGCCGTAGTCGGCACCGGCAACGATGATCAGCGGCTGTTTGCGCTGCATGTAGGTTTCGATCGCCTCCCACATGCGCGTGACCTTGCCTTCCGGCTCGAGGCGCGCCAGCGAACCCTGCTTGACCTTGCCGTTTTCCTGGACCATTTCGTTGAACAGTTTCGGGTTGGCAAAGGTTGCGCGCTGGGCGGTCAGGTGGTCACCACGGTGGGTGGCGTAGGAGTTGAAGTCTTCCTCCGGCAGGCCCATTTTCGCCAGGTATTCACCGGCGGCGCTGTCGAGCATGATGGCGTTGGACGGCGACAGGTGGTCGGTGGTGATGTTGTCCGGCAGCACCGCCAGCGGGCGCATGCCCTTGAGCGTGCGCTCGCCGGCCAGGGCGCCTTCCCAGTACGGCGGGCGGCGGATGTAGGTGCTCATCGGGCGCCAGTCGTACAGCGGGGTGACCTTGGGCCCGGTGTCTTCCTGCACGGCGAACATCGGGATGTACACCTGGCGGAACTGCTCGGGCTTGACCGCGGCCTTGACCACCGCGTCGATCTCTTCGTCGCTTGGCCAGATGTCTTTCAGGCGGATTTCCTTGCCGTCGACCACGCCCAGCACGTCCTTCTCGATGTCGAAACGGATGGTGCCGGCAATCGCGTAGGCCACCACCAGCGGCGGCGACGCCAGGAACGCCTGCTTGGCGTATGGGTGAATCCGCCCGTCGAAGTTGCGGTTGCCCGAGAGCACGGCGGTGGCGTACAGGTCGCGGTCGATGATTTCCTGCTGTATCAGCGGATCCAGCGCGCCAGACATACCGTTACAGGTGGTGCAGGCAAAGGCGACGATGCCAAAACCGAGCTGCTCCAGCTCGTCATCCAGGCCCGCCTCTTTCAGGTACAGGGCGACGGTTTTGGAACCCGGTGCCAGCGAAGACTTGACCCACGGCTTGCGCACCAGGCCCAGCTTGTTGGCGTTGCGCGCAAGCAAACCGGCGGCAATCACGTTGCGCGGGTTGCTGGTGTTGGTGCAACTGGTGATGGCAGCGATGATCACCGCGCCATCGGGCATTTGCCCCGGTACTTCCTCCCACTGGCCGGCGATGCCCTTGCTCGCCAGGTCGCTGGTGGCGACCCGGGCGTGCGGGTTGGACGGCCCGGCCATGTTGCGCACGACGCTGGACAGGTCAAAACGCAGCACTCGCTCGTACTCGGCGCTGGCCAGGCTGTCGGACCACAGGCCTGCGATCTTGGCGTAGGTTTCTACCAACTTGACCTGCTGGTCTTCACGGCCGGTGAGCTTGAGGTAGTCGATGGTCTGCTGGTCGATGGAGAACATCGCCGCGGTGGCGCCGTATTCCGGGGCCATGTTGGAGATGGTCGCACGGTCGCCCAGGGTCAGGGCCCGAGCGCCTTCGCCGTAGAATTCAAGGTAGGCGCCCACGACCTTTTCCTTGCGCAGGAATTCGGTCAGGGCCAGTACCACGTCGGTGGCGGTGATGCCCGCTTGCGGCTTGCCCGAAAGCTCGACGCCGACGATCTCCGGCAGGCGCATCCACGAGGCACGGCCGAGCATGACGTTTTCGGCCTCAAGGCCGCCGACGCCGATGGCGATCACGCCCAGGGCATCGACGTGCGGGGTGTGGCTGTCGGTGCCGACGCAGGTGTCCGGGTAGGCCACGCCGCGCTCGGCATGGATCACCGGCGACATTTTCTCCAGGTTGATCTGGTGCATGATGCCGTTGCCTGGCTGAATCACGTCGACGTTCTTGAACGCCTTTTTGGTCCAGTTGATGAAGTGGAAACGGTCTTCGTTGCGGCGGTCTTCAATGGCGCGGTTCTTCTCGAACGCCTGCGGGTCGAAACCACCGCATTCCACCGCCAGGGAGTGGTCGACGATCAGTTGCACCGGCACCACCGGGTTGACCTGGGCCGGGTCACCGCCGCCTTCGGCGATGGCGTCGCGCAGGCCGGCGAGGTCGACCAGCGCGGTCTGGCCAAGAATGTCGTGGCACACCACACGGGCCGGGAACCAGGGGAAGTCGAGGTCGCGCTTGCGCTCGATCAGCTGGCCCAGCGAAGCATTGAGGCTGGCCGGGTCGCAGCGGCGCACGAGGTTTTCCGCCAGCACCCGCGAGGTATAGGGAAGACGGTCATAGGCGCCGGGCTTGATCGCATCGACAGCCGCGCGGGCGTCGAAATAATCCAGGCCAGTGCCCGGCAGGTTCTTGCGAAATTCACTATTCATGGCACAGGGACTCAATCACGGTAAGGTCGAAAGCCAGCTACAAGCCCCAAGCCACTAGCGGCAAGCAAAGCAGATGAGTGGTGCGTCAGCATTTACTGCCGGGGCACATCCCTGCTGTTACTTGCAGCTTGGCGCTTCAAGCTTGCAGCTCGGCCTGGTCTCAGCGTTGTTCGATTGGCACGAACTTGCGCTGTTCGACGCCGGTGTACTCGGCGCTCGGGCGGATGATGCGGTTGTTGGCACGCTGTTCGAACACATGCGCCGCCCAGCCGGTCAGGCGCGAGCAGACGAAGATCGGGGTGAACAGCTTGGTCGGGATGCCCATGAAGTGGTACGCCGAGGCATGGTAGAAGTCGGCGTTGGGGAACAGTTTCTTCTGCTCCCACATGGTCTTGTCGATGGCTTCGGACACCGGGTACAGCACGGTATCGCCCACCTCGTCCGCCAGCTTCTTCGACCAGGCCTTGATCACTTCGTTACGCGGGTCGGACTCTTTGTAGATGGCATGGCCAAAGCCCATGATCTTGTCCTTGCGCGCGAGCATCTGCAGCAGCTCGGTGACCGCTTCCTGCGGGCTCTGGAAGCGCTCGATCAGCTCCATCGCCGCTTCGTTGGCGCCGCCATGCAACGGGCCGCGCAGCGAGCCGATGGCGGCGGTGACGCAGGAGTACAGGTCAGACAGGGTCGAGGCACAAACCCGCGCGGTGAAGGTCGAGGCGTTGAATTCGTGCTCGGCGTAAAGAATCAGCGAGACGTTCATCACCTTGACGTGCAGCTCGCTCGGTTTCTTGCCGTGCAGCAGGTGCAGGAAGTGCCCGCCAATGGTGTCTTCGTCGCTGCTGCAGTCGATGCGTACGCCATGGTGGCTGAAGCGATACCAGTAGCACATCACCGCCGGGAACAGCGCCAGCAAGCGGTCGGTCTTGTCGTGCTGCTGCGCAAAGGTCAGCTCCTGCTCCAGGGTGCCGAGCACCGAGCAACCGGTACGCATGACATCCATCGGGTGGGCGTTGGCCGGAATGCGCTCAAGCACTTCCTTGAGGGCCTGCGGCAGGTCGCGCAGGGTTTTCAGCTTTTGCTGGTACTCGGCCAGCTGCGCCTTGCTTGGCAGCTCGCCGTACAGCAGCAGGTAGGCGACTTCTTCAAACAGCGCGTGCTCGGCCAGGTCGCGCACGTCGTAACCACGGTAGGTCAGGCCGGCACCGGCCTGGCCCACGGTCGACAGTGCGGTTTGCCCGGCCACTTGACCACGCAGGCCGGCACCGCTGAGTACTTTTGCTTCGGCCATTGTCTTTCTCCACTTTTGAAATTGTTATGGAATCTTGGCTAATCGCGGGGCAAGCCCGCTCCTACAGGTTCGAGCATTCAGCCCTTTTTCTGGGCGAACAGGGCGTCGAGCTTCTGCTCGAACACGTGGTAGTTGATGGCGTCGTACAGCTCCATGCGAGTCTGCATGGTGTCGATGACGTTTTTCTGCGTGCCGTCGCGGCGCAGCGCGGTGTAGACGTTTTCCGCGGCCTTGTTCATGGCGCGGAAGGCCGACAGCGGGTACAGCACCAGCGAGACATCGACCGAGGCCAGCTCTTCGGTAGTGTACAAAGGCGTCGCGCCGAATTCGGTGATGTTGGCGAGGATCGGGGCTTTGACCCGGTCAGCAAAGGTCTTGTACATCGAAAGCTCGGTGATGGCTTCCGGGAAGACCATGTCGGCGCCGGCTTCGATGCAGGCGGCAGCGCGGTCCAGGGCCGCTTCCAGGCCTTCGACGGCCAGGGCGTCGGTACGCGCCATGATCACGAAGCTGTCGTCGGTACGGGCATCAACGGCGGCCTTGATGCGGTCGACCATCTCCTGCTGGGTGACGATCTCCTTGTTCGGGCGGTGGCCGCAGCGCTTGGCGCCGACCTGGTCTTCGATATGAATGGCGGCAGCGCCGAACTTGATCATCGACTTGACCGTACGGGCGACGTTGAACGCCGAGGAGCCAAAACCGGTATCGACGTCGACCAGCAGCGGCAGGTCGCAGACGTCGGTGATGCGCCGTACGTCGGTCAGCACGTCGTCCAGGCCACTGATGCCCAGGTCAGGCAGGCCCAGGGAGCCTGCGGCAACACCGCCACCAGACAGGTAGATGGCCTTGAAACCGGCACGCTGGGCCAGCAGCGCGTGGTTGGCGTTGATCGCACCGACCACCTGCAACGGGTGTTCGGCGGCAACTGCATCGCGAAAGCGCTGGCCGGGACTGCTTTTCTGACTCATGACTCACCTCGTGGGCTGGTAGCGTCCAGATAGTGACGCTCGATGTTGCGTTTGGAGGCGCCGATGTGCCGGCGCATCAAGAGCTCGGCCAGTTCACCGTCACGGTCGGCGATGGCATCGAGAATCCGGTGGTGTTCGGCGAACGCCTGGCGTGGCCGGTTGGGCGTGGCGGAGAACTGGATGCGGTACATGCGCACCAGTTGATACAGCTCGCCGCAGAGCATCTGCACCAGGGTGCGGTTGCCGCTGCCCTGGATGATCCGGTAGTGGAAGTCGAAATCGCCTTCCTGCTGGTAATAGCCCAGGCCGGCCTGGAAGGTGGCGTCGCGCTCGTGGGTGTCGAGCACCCGGCGCAGCTCGTCGATCTCGGCTACGCTCATACGCTCGGCGGCCAGGCGGCAGGCCATGCCTTCGAGGGACTCGCGGATCTCGTACAGCTCGATCAGCTCGGCATGGCTGAGCGACACCACCCGCGCCCCGACATGCGGTACGCGCACCAGCAGGCGCTGGCCTTCCAGGCGGTGGATGGCCTCGCGCAGCGGCCCGCGGCTGATGCCGTAGGTGCGTGCCAGCTCAGGCTCGGAGATCTTGCTGCCGGGGGCGATCTCGCCTTTGACGATGGCCGCCTGGATACGCCGGAAGACGTTTTCCGAGAGGGTTTCGCTGTCGTCTGCCACTGTGCCGGGGGCTTGGGCTGTGTCCAGCATATTGTCGACACCTCATAAATCAATGAGGGCAAAACTAGCTAAATCGGCATGCGGAGTCAAAGACAAAATGAACATTGTCGACAATCGTCTAAGAACGAACTTCAAGGTGTCCGCTGTTGTCTGAGTCCAGCCGCTGGCGCCAGCACACCAGCGTGATAGAATGCCGCGCCTCCCGACGGGGCACGAATAGTGTGTCTGTCATCTGTTTATGCAGGTGCCAGGTAAACGAGGAAGCTTGCGCAGTACTGCCAGTGGCCTTGACCCGAACATCGCACAGCACCGCGCCAGGATTTATGAGACTTACGCCCCTCCCCCTGTTGTTCAGCCTCTGTCTGTTGCCGGCCCTGGGCCAGGCTGCGGAAAAGACCGTGTACGGCCTTAATGAATACGCCCGCCTGGCCGATATCGACCTGGAAGTGGCGGCCAAACTCGACACCGGGGCCAAGACCGCCTCGCTCAGTGCCCGCGACATCAAGCGCTTCAAGCGCAATGGTGAGTCATGGGTGCGCTTCTACCTGGCAATTGACGCTGCCCACTCGCATCCGATAGAACGACCACTGGCCCGCGTCAGCAAGATCAAGCGACGCGCCGGAGATTACGACCCGGACGAAGGCAAGGCCTATACCGCCCGCCCGGTGATTGCCATGAACATCTGCATGGGTACGGCCCTGCGCAGCATCGAAGTGAACCTGACCGACCGCAGCGCGTTCCAGTATCCGCTGCTGATCGGCTCCGAGGCCCTCAAGCACTTCGACGCGCTGGTCGATCCAAGCCTTAAATACGCTGCCGGCAAACCCGCCTGCGCCACTGACGCTCACACCGCAGAGTAATCCTGATGCGCTCTCTTACCCTCCATCTGAAAGTCCTGATTACCGTCCTGGTGCTACTGGGCATCCTGGTCACGGCCTATCAGATCTTCTTTCTCGGCATTCCGGTGACCGAGGACGAAACCGATGACCTGTGGAACATCGACGCCAAGGTCGAGTTCGTCGCCAGCCCCAAGGACCCGGTCAAGGTCCAGATGTTCGTGCCGCCGCTGAGCCGCGACTATGTGAGCCTCAACGAGAGTTTCATCTCCAACAACTACGGCGTCAGCGTCAACCGCGTCGACGGCAACCGCAAGGTGACCTGGTCGGCCCGTCGCGCCAGCGGCAACCAGACCCTCTACTACCGCCTGGTGCTGACCAAGCGCTACAGCACCGAAAAAGCCAAGATCAAAGGCCCGACCTTCCGCGACAGCCTGGCGGTCGAAGGCCCCGAGAAGATCGCCGCCGAAGCCCTGATGGCGCCTATTCGCCAGCACTCGGCCGACGTCGAAACCTTCGTTGGCGAGACCATCAAGCGGGTCAACAACCTCAACGACGACAACGTCAAGCTGCTGCTGGCCGGCGATACCTCGTCGCTGAACAAGGCCAAGGTCATCGACCTGCTGCTGTCGATTGCCCACGTGCCGGTGGAGAAGGTCCACACCATCCGCCTGGTCGCCGACCAGCCGCAAACCCCTGAACTGTGGCTGCGCAGCTTCAACGGCAGCGACTGGCTGTACTTCAACCCGGACACCGGCGAGCAAGGCCTGCCGGCCGACCGCCTGCTGTGGTGGACCGGTGACGACAACCTGATCACCGTCGATGGCGGCAAGAAAGCCAACGTCAGCTTCAGCCTCAACAACAGCGAAATGAACGCCATTCGCCTGGCCAAGCTGACCGACGAGAACACCGACGCCGACTTCCTCGAGTACTCGCTGTACGGCCTGCCGCTGCAGACCCAGCAGACCTTCATGATCATGGTGATGATCCCGATCGGCGTGCTGGTGATCCTGGTGCTGCGCAACCTGATCGGCATCCAGACCCTGGGTACCTTCACCCCGGTGCTGATCGCCCTGGCCTTCCGCGAAACCCAGCTGGGCTTCGGCATCATCCTGTTCACGGTGATTACCGCGCTCGGGCTGTCGCTACGCTCCTACCTTGAACACCTGAAGCTGCAGATGCTGCCGCGCCTGTCGGTGGTACTCACCTTCGTCGTGGTGTTGATCGCCGCCATCAGCCTGTTCAGCCACAAGCTGGGCCTGGAACGTGGCCTGTCGGTCGCGCTGTTCCCGATGGTGATCCTGACCATGACCATCGAGCGCCTGTCGATCACCTGGGAAGAACGCGGCGGCGGCCATGCCATGAAAGTGGCGATCGGCACCCTGTTCGCTGCCTCCCTGGCGCATCTGTTGATGAGCGTGCCGGAGCTGGTGTACTTCGTCTTCACCTTCCCGGCGGTACTGCTGATTCTGGTGGGCTTCATGCTGGCGATGGGTCGCTACCGCGGCTACCGCCTGACGGAGCTGGTGCGTTTCAAGGCTTTCGTGAAGGCTGACGCCTGATGTTCGGTCTCTGGAAAACCTGGAAAGCCCTGGAGGCCCGGGGCATCATGGGTATCAACCGGCGCAATGCGGACTACGTCCTCAAGTACAACAAGCGCCATTTGTACCCGATCGTCGACGACAAGATCATCACCAAGGAGCGTGCGATCCAGGCCGGCATCCATGTGCCGGAAATGTACGGGATCATCTCCACCGAGAAAGAGATCGACAAGCTCGGCGAGATCATCGGCGGGCGCAGCGACTTCGTCGTCAAGCCTGCCCAGGGTGCCGGCGGCGACGGCATCCTGGTGGTTGCCGATCGCTTCGAAGACCGTTACCGCACGGTCTCGGGCAAGATCATCAGCCACGAGGAAATCGAGCACCAGATCTCCAGCATCCTCACCGGCCTGTACTCACTGGGCGGTCACCGCGACCGCGCCTTGATCGAGTACCGCGTTACCCCCGACCAGATCTTCAAGAGCATCAGCTACGAAGGCGTGCCGGACATCCGCATCATCGTGCTGATGGGCTACCCGGTGATGGCCATGCTGCGTTTGCCGACCCGCCAGTCCGGCGGCAAGGCCAACCTGCACCAGGGCGCCATCGGCGTCGGCGTCGACCTGGCCACCGGCGTGACCCTGCGCGGTACCTGGCTGAACAACATCATCAGCAAGCACCCGGACACCACCAACGCGGTGGACGGCGTGCAACTGCCGAACTGGGACGGCTTCATGAAGCTTGCCGCCGGCTGCTACGAGCTGTGCGGCCTGGGCTACATCGGTGTCGACATGGTGCTGGACCAGGACAAGGGCCCGTTGATCCTCGAACTCAACGCCCGCCCCGGCCTGAACATCCAGATCGCCAACGACTGCGGCCTGACCCTGCGTACCCACGCGGTGGAAGCGCACCTGGAGCAACTGGCCAAAGACGGCCGCCAGGAAAGCCCCGAAGAACGCGTACGCTTCGCCCAGGAGCTGTTC
Organism: Pseudomonas sp. B21-009; assembly: GCF_024749345.1. NCBI lineage: Bacteria > Pseudomonadati > Pseudomonadota > Gammaproteobacteria > Pseudomonadales > Pseudomonadaceae > Pseudomonas > Pseudomonas sp. B21-009. The sequence goes on from NZ_CP087199.1 coordinate 3,913,228, forward strand.
GGCCACGTGCCGAGCTGAGTCCACATCCTGTGCGCGCCAGCCTGCCCGGCTGGCGCGCCCTGGAGCCTCTATGTCGTAGTCAGCGCTAGGAGCATTTCCTACAGAGGACTACAATCGCCTCCCCGCATTCATAGCTGTTACTTGCATGCCGACCTGTACGCTCCACCCCCTGCCCTACCAGGCCGACCCTGCGGCCTACTTCGCGCGTATTCGCCACGCGCCCGGCGCCGTGTTGCTCGACAGCGCCCGGCCTAGCGCCGAACGCGGCCGCTTTGACCTGCTCAGCGCCTGGCCGCTGCAAACCCTGACGCCCACTGCGGGTGAAAGCGGCAGCGCCTACCTGCAACGGCTGCGTGAAAGCCTGGCGCAACTGGGCCTGGCGCAGGTACCGGACGGCATCGAGTTGCCGTTTGCCGGTGGCCTGATCGGTTACCTGAGCTACGACTTTGGTCGGCGCCTGGAGCAACTGCCAAGCATCGCTGTCGATGACCTGGGCCTGGCCGATGCCAGCCTTGGCCTGTATGCCTGGGCACTGATCAGCGATCACCGCCTGCACAGTAGCCAGCTGCTGTTTCACCCAAGCCTGGCTGCAGCCGAACGTCAGCGCCTGATTGAACTGTTCGAGGCGCCACCCGCTATCGATACCGCCAGCTTCGCCCTGCAAGCACCGATGCGCGGCGATATCAGCGCACACAGCTACCGCCAGGCCTTCGACCGCGTGCAGCAGTACATTCATGCCGGCGACTGCTACCAGATCAACCTCACCCAACGCTTTCGCGCGCCCTGCCAGGGCGACCCCTGGCACGCCTACCAGGCCCTGCGCCAGGCCTGCCCGACGCCGTATTCGGGGTTCCAGTTGCTGGCCGACGGCAGCGCGCTGCTGAGCTTCTCGCCGGAGCGTTTCATCCAGGTCAGCAATGGCCAGGTCGAAACCCGGCCGATCAAGGGCACCCGCCCGCGCAGCAGCGATGCCGACGAAGATGCGCGCAACGCCGCCGAACTGCTGGGCAGCAGCAAGGATCGCGCAGAGAACCTGATGATCGTCGACCTGCTGCGCAACGACCTCGGGCGCACCTGCGAGATCGGTTCGGTGAAGGTCCCGGAGCTGTTCAGCCTGGAGAGCTACCCCAACGTGCATCACCTGGTCAGCAGCGTCACCGGGCGCCTGGCGGCCGGCAAGGATGCCCTGGACCTGATCGCTGACAGCTTCCCCGGCGGCTCGATCACCGGCGCACCGAAAATCCGCGCCATGCAGATCATCGACGAGCTGGAACCCAGCCGTCGGGCGCTGTACTGCGGGTCGTTGCTGTATGTGGATGTGCGCGGCGAGATGGACAGCTCGATCGCCATCCGCAGCCTGCTGGTCAAGGACGGTCAGGTGTGCTGCTGGGGGGGTGGCGCAGTGGTGGCGGATTCGGACTGGCAGGCGGAGTACGAAGAGTCGATCACCAAGGTCAAGGTGTTGCTCGAGACCTTGCAAGGCCTCTGAAAAGCATCGCGGGGCAAGTCGAGGCGTCGCCCCGCGATGAGGCCCTACAAGCTCAACGAGCGGTTCGAAGCCTTGATGAACTCTTTCTTCAGCGCCGAAAAATCATGCACCGCCGGGAACTGCGGAAACTCGCGAATGACGTTGTCCGGCGCATGGAACAGAATCCCCGCATCTGCCTCGCCGAGCATGGTGGTGTCGTTGTATGAATCACCTGCGGCAATCACCCGGTAGTACAGGCTCTTGAAGGCCAGCACCGACTGGCGCTTGGGGTCTTTCTGGCGCAGCTGGTAGCCGGTCACCCGGTCGTTTTCGTCGGTGATCAACCGGTGGCAGAGCAGCGTCGGGAAGCCCAGCTGGCGCATCAGCGGCTGGGAGAACTCGTAGAAAGTGTCGGAAAGAATCACCACCTGGAAACGCTCACGCAGCCAGTCGACGAACTCGATGGCGCCGTCCAGTGGCTTGAGCGTGGCGATCACCGCCTGGATATCGGAAAGCTTCAGGCCGTGCTCATCGAGGATGCGCAGGCGCTGTTTCATCAGCACGTCGTAATCGGGAATGTCACGGGTAGTGGCCCGCAGCGATTCGATTCCGGTTTTTTCCGCGAAGGCGATCCAGATTTCCGGGACCAATACGCCTTCCAGGTCGAGACAGGCAATTTCCACAGCACACTCCTCGAACAACGCCAAAAATGGGAAGCCGCACTCTACATGCGCGGCGTCTACCCGGGCAATTTTTGTTAAGATCAGGGCATTACGAGCGCCAAGCGCCATTCAATGACCGGAAGCCGCCTGATGAGCCAACCCTTCGACGTCGCCGCCCTGGCCGCGACCTACGCCAACAAGTCGCCGCAAGACATCCTCAAGCTGGCCTTCGAGCACTTCGGCGATGACCTGTGGATTTCCTTCAGCGGCGCCGAGGACGTGGTGCTGGTGGACATGGCCTGGAAGCTCAACAAGAACCTCAAGGTGTTCAGCCTGGATACCGGCCGCCTGCACCCGGAAACCTACCGTTTCATCGACCAGGTGCGCGAACAGTACCAGCTGCCGATCGAGATCCTCTCCCCCGATCACAGCAAGCTCGAGCCCTTCGTCAAGGAAAAAGGCCTGTTCAGCTTCTACAAGGACGGCCATGGCGAGTGCTGCGGCATCCGCAAGATCGAGCCGCTGCGGCGCAAGCTGAGCACTGTCAGCGCCTGGGCCACCGGCCAGCGCCGCGACCAGAGCCCAGGCACCCGCAGCCAGGTGGCGGCGCTGGAAATCGACAGCGCCTTCTCGAGCCCCGAGCACACCCTGTACAAGTTCAACCCGCTGGCACAGATGAGCAGCGAGGAAGTCTGGGGTTACATCCGCATGCTCGAACTGCCATACAACAGCCTGCACGAGCGCGGTTTCATCAGCATCGGCTGCGAGCCCTGCACCCGCCCGGTGCTGCCAAACCAGCACGAGCGCGAAGGCCGCTGGTGGTGGGAAGAGTCGACCCAGAAAGAATGCGGGCTGCACGCCGGCAACCTGATCACCAAGGGTTGACCTCCTCGCGCTGGCAATAGCGCTCCAGGTGCTGCTCAAGGTCGATAATCGCCTGGCGCAGCATCTGCACCAGCTGGCTGATGCGGTGGGCCGGCGCCTGTGTACTGCAGGCCTGCTCCAGCTGCAGACAAACTGCCAACACCTCATGAGCACGGATCATCCGCGCCCCGCCCTTGAGCCGATGCACCAGGTCGGCCAACGCCACCCGATCCTTACCATCGTGCAACCGGTCCAGACCGCGCAGGTCCTGGCGATTGCTGCTGACCAGATCGCCGAGCAGGGCCCGGACCTTGTCCTGATCACCGGCGGCCAGCACCAGCAGGCTGGAGATGTCCATGCCCGGTAGCACCGGCGCTGCCTGGGCCACCACCGGCACCGCGACACGGCCCGTCAGGCCCTCCAGCGCCTGCTGCAGATCGTCGATGCTCAAGGGCTTGAACAGGCAGGCATTCATTCCCGCCGCCAGGCAGCGGGCACGTTCCGACGCCTGGGCATTGGCGGTCACCGCCAGCACCCGGCAAGCCTCGCGGCCGGCGCGCCGCTCATGCTCGCGGATCGCCCTGGCCAGCCGATAGCCATCGAAGATCGGCATGTTGCAGTCGGCGATGACCACATCGAACGACTCGCGCAGCCAGCAGCGCAAGCCCTCGCCGCCGTGCTCGCAGACCCGCACGCGATGGCCCAGGTAACCGAGCTGGTGCATGAGCAGGATGCGATTGGCCGGGTAGTCATCCACCACCAGCACCTTCAGCGGCTTGCTCAGGCCTGCGCTCTCCCGGCGCCGGCCCGGAGCGTCGCTGGACGCCGCCGGTGGCAGGCAGGCCAGGTTCAACTGCACCTCGACACGGGTACCGACACCGATACTGCTGTCCAGCTGCATACGCCCGCCCATCAGCTCGCACAGCATCCGGCAGATGCTCAGCCCCAGCCCGGCACCATTGCGCCCGGCCTGGCGGTTGTTGCTGGCCTGGCAATAGGGCGTACCCAGGCGTGACAAATCGGCCATGGGAATGCCGACGCCGGTATCTTCCACCACCAGGCTCACCTCCACGCGGCGCAGCCGGCGCTGGGTGTGCAGGCGCACACGCACCGAGCCTTCACGGGTGAACTTGATGGCATTGCTGATCAGGTTGGAGAGAATCTGCTTGAAGCGCAGGGCGTCGAGCAGAACGTCGCTGTCCAGGGCGCCGGTAACCTCCAGGTGCAGGCGCAGGCCTTTGCCCAGGGCCTGCTGTTCAAACATGCGCACCACCCCTTCGACCTGCTGGCGCAGCTGGGTGCGGCGCGGTTCAAGGAGCAAATGGCCGGATTCGATGCGGGTGACATCCAGCACATCGCCGAGCAGTTCAAGCAGGCCACGCGCCGAGCTTGAGGCCACCTCGATAGCCAGCCGGTCGAGCACACCCTGATCGGCCTTTTCCTGGGCCAGTTCGAGCATGCCCAACAGGGCGTTCATCGGCGTGCGGATCTCGTGGCTCATGGTCGCCAGAAACGTCGTCTTGGCCTGGTTGGCCGCCTCTGCCTGTTCCTTGGCCGCTTGCAGTTCAGCATACATTTCGGTCAGGGCACGCTCGGCCCGTTCGCACTTGCGGATTGACTGGCGCAGGTAGTGAATCCACACCAGCGCCAGCGCTAGCAAGCTGCCGACCACGGCACAAGCCTGGGCAATCAGGCGCCCGTTTTCGTGCCAGAAACTGTCGACAATCGCCAGCGTGGGGTGTTGCACCGCCACCGCATGCGCTTGCGCCTCAAAGGCGTGCAGGCCGCGGATGGCATCCGGCCAGATGCCTGGCGCTACCTCTTCGGCCCCGGCCACTGTGGCCAGGCACTGCAGTACCAGCAACACCAGCGCCTGCAGCAAGCGAGCATGCACACAATTGGGCAACCTAAATGAGCAGGTTGCGCTTGGCGACATCCGCCAGGTCCACCAATGATTTGACCCTCAACTTCTCGATCAGACGGGTTTTGTACGTGCTGATGGTCTTGTTGCTCAACAGCATCGCATCGCCGATGGCCTTGTTGCTCAGGCCGCGGGCCAGTTGCTGCAGCACCAGCAGTTCACGGTTGGTCAGGCTGGCGATGCACTCGGCTTCCGAGGCGCGCACATCGACCCTGCTCACCGAGCTCAAGGCGACTTCAGGGAAGTAGGTGTAGCCGGACATGACCGCATGCACGGCCTTGCTCAGCTCGCATAAATCGTCGGTTTTCGATACATAGCCGACCGCGCCGGCCTTCATGCAGCGCAGGGAAAAATAATCAGCCTGCTGAGAGGTCAGAATCAGAATTTTCAGTGCAAGCTTCATTGCTTTGACCCGGGCAATCACCTCCAGGCCGTCCAGGCCCGGAATGCTGATATCGAGGATCATCAGGTCAGGGCTCAGCTCACGAGCCAGGCGCACGGCATCGATGCCGTTGTCGGTCTGGCCGACCACTTCGAAGCGCTCGCTGACCAGCAGCAGGTTGACGCTGGAGCGAATAAACGGGTGATCGTCCACGATCAGAACACTACTCATACCTTCCCTCATGCCACGATGTTGGCGGGCTCCGGCTCAGCCCTTGAAGGTAATTTCGCGGCGCTGCTCGCCCTCGACCAGTTCAAAGCGGTAATGGCGTCCGGGCTTTTTTTCAAACACGCGAGTGTTGCCCGGCAGCACATGGTGCTTGGTCGCCGGGGCGCAGTCCTTGTTGCCGGCGGCGCAATCATTGAAATGATCGAGGACGATGGTGGTGTTGCCCCGGTTGGGGACCAGGAAGCGCCCGGCCTCATGCTCGACCTCGACCTGGTAGCGGCTGGCCTGGGGCCGCACGAACAGGATCGAGCCGTAGCCGGCCAAAATGTTGACGCCGACCTTGAGGGCGTTTTCATAGCGCTCGGCTTCATCTTCGGTCACGGCAAAACCGTCGTTGACCTCCGGCAGCACCGGGATGAAACGCAGCCTGAAGTAACGCTCGTGCTCACGCTCGCCGCGATACAGCAGGCGCACCGCCTGCATGCCATTGGCGGGGATGATCAACCGCGCAGGGCTCACCACCAGGCCACGCTGCAACGCCTCGCGGCCGTCCATTTCAACCTCGCGGGCCTGGCCCTGCTCATCGTAGACCAGCTCGGCGACGCTGACCTTGACGAAGGCGGTGGTGTCGCCGGCATTGCGCACGCGCTTGAGCAACGTGCTCTTTTCACCGTCGAGGTAATCGTAGAAGGTCCCGATGTTGAGCTCGGGCCCGGCGAGCGCAGCGCTCGCCACCAGTATCCATAGCAGCGGTACCGCCAGTATTCCTTTCATGTCGTTTAGCTCCCAGCTCAACTGGCCAATTAATATCATTCTCATCCACCCGGGCTGTCCGGGCAACCGGCAGGGGCTGTAGGAAACTTCCTTAACTGACAGCGAAACTTCCAATTGCCCAGTTCGGGGGTTGTTTAAAGCGCAGCATCCAGTACCAGCGTCACATCGCCCTGGAAGGTCTCGCCCGGGTACCCGAGCATCGAAGCGGTATCGGCCTGGGACACTTCGAACAGCAAGCGCGCCTGACGGTCGAGCGTGGCCTCGACGGTATCGATGGTCAGCGCGGCCGGCGCGCCGACCGGCACCACCAGGTTATCCACCGGCGCCCCCTGGTGCTTCATGCTGGACGGCAGGGTCAGGGCGACTTTCAACGGAACCTGATGACCGCCGCGCCCGCGAATGCCACAGCGTCCGCCCATGTCGTATTCGCAGCGGGTGTGCACGCTGATTGCACCCGTAGTCCAGATTCGGAACGGCAGGATCCGGTACAAGCGTTGAGGCGCCGCACCGCGATTGATCCAGCCCATCCAGCCGCCTGGTGGTTCAAGCACCGCCCGCTCGGAACCGGCCGGAAACTCGACCTTCAAGGGGTGTTTGACAGTGAACTCGAAATTCAGCGTTAGCAGGTCGGTGCTGACGTTGGTGACTCGGTTGCCCAGGTCGAAGTCCGCCCCGCTACCACCAACACTCAACTGCAACTGAGCACGGTAGATGCCACTTTTCAACGAAAGAGGCGACGGCAACACCAGCTCAAAGCCCAGGCCTGTGACGGTGCTGTCGACTTTCACAACAGACCCGGCACTGCCGCTTCGTGCGTCCATGTAGCAACCGCTGGGCACCAGCATATCGACCCGGCCCAGGTACTGGGTAACGGCTTGATGCTCAGTAACCGCCGCAGGTGCGCAAACACCCTGACTTGGCCCGACCGCGACCGCATAACCCGGCTGAATCCTCAAACCGAAATGCGTAGGCCTGAACCGGACAGAAAAAGACTCTCCTTGCTCATTGACCAGATTCAGGGTTCTGGTTGCCGGCAGCCGGAAATAGTAACTGTCGCGCGGATACGGTGCATGGCGGATGAACGCCGTAGAGAATCTCAGCGGCAAACTGACCGTGTATCGATACTCGCTGCCGACGCAAGGCACAAACCCCGAGCAGAATTCTGCCCGCGGCGTGGTGTTGACGAAACCACTGGGCGGCCTGCCGCTATAATCTGGCGCGTACTCGCCAGTAATGTCCACCACGCTGGCCTGGGCAACGCCTGCGAGCGGCCCCAGGCACAACGCTGCCAGCGTCGCGAGAAGTGCGGCAAAGGCTGCGCACCGAGGTTGTTCCAGCCATCGCATCAAGCATCCTCCTTTGTTTGTTTCAACTCGGCCCGGGCCACATTGGCTCCGGCGCAGGTCAGATCGCCGACCAGCAGGACGTCGTTCTCACGGGTGTACATGCCTTGATCGAAACTGATCAGGCACAAGGCTTCGGCGCCCCGGCGAATTTCCAGGGTAGGTGTCGACTCGCTCATTTCGATGGCGAAGAAACCATCCGCTTCACTGGCACTGCGGCTGGCGTGGTTGATCACCATTGCGCCCCTGAGCGGCTGGCCTTTTGCATCGACCAGTCGACCAATCACCGTGAGGGTCTGCATCACACGAATCTGGTGATAATCGACCCCGCCGCGGTTGAGGTGGTACTCCACCGCCGCGGGCTGGATGACCGCGGCATAAGCGTGCGTGCCTTCAAAATCGAAGTGCACCTGGCCGGCCTTGTAGGCACTGACCGGAATCACATTGCGCCCCGGGCGCAGCACGGCGCTGTGGCCGTGATGGTCATCGGCGCGCATGCGCACCCCTTGCAGGTCGGAATCGACATCGACGATCAGCCCTGCCTCCTGGGGCTGGTATTGCCCGGACATCGCCACTTTGCCGGCACCAATCGCCAGCACGCTGTCGAGGTTCAAGCCGGCGGTCAGCTCGCCGTTATAGGAGGAGCGCTGGGCATAGGCATCGCCATGCAGCAACGGGCTTTCGAACAGGGCGTTGCCGCCAAAGCCGGTGCCGTAGCGGTCCAGCGAAACCGTGCCGGCCAGGCTCTGCAGTGCGCCGTAGTCGACGTCCTGCTGATAGGTCAGCGAAGCGTTCTGATCGCGCCCGCCGTCGCGGGACGTGCGGCTGCCCAGGGTTGCCGAAATCCTGCGGCCCGGCCCGCCGAGGCTCATGCTCATGCTCAAGGTGACGCCGCGGTTGCGGGCGTCGCCGGAGCTGCTGCTGCCGGGCCGGTCAAACAGTGACAGACGCCAGTTGGTATCGGAGTTCAGCAACTTGCCGAAGTATCCCCAACCGACATCGAAGCCCATGCCATCAGCCCCTGTACCGCTGCTGTGCGACACCCGTAATGTTGCGGTACTTTGCCGGTCGACCCGGTGGTTGAGCGACAACGCACTCTGACGCACCTCGCGAACGTCGAACTGGCGATAGGTGGCGGGCTGTTGATCGTCGAAGCGCCGGCTGTCGAGCCAGGAGCGGCTCTGACTGAACACCAGCGAGCCCGAGGCATAGTTATAGATGCCTTGCAGGTCGTAGCCGTTGCCGTGGTCTTCGGTGTGGAAAACACTGCCATACAGTTTGAGCGGATCGAGTACATCCCAATCCAGCGAACCGCCGTACTGCATGAGTTCGTCGATGCGCTGGGCCGACAGCCCGAGGACCGCCCGCGGGTGCACCAGGTAATTGCTGAACACACCGGCAGTCAGGCTGTTGTCATACTCCTTGTCCCAATTGCTCCACAGGCTGCTCTGCTGCCCGACATACACGTTGTAGCGCCAGGGGGACTCGGCGTTGCTCCAGTTGCTCGGTTTGTAGATGAAGGCCTCGCTGCGCGAAGTTTCCTGGTTGTCTTCAATCAGGCGGATCTCAACCTCATAGATACCGCCGGGCAGCACCCGGGTGTCCAGCGCCTGCAGGCCGGCCTGCACTGCCTGGCTGTTGATCAGCACGCCGTCACGGTAGATTTCGGCGACGCCGGCGCGGTTTGGCGTGACATAGACCGGGGTGGTGCTGGCCTGACCGTTGTTGACTGCCAGGCTGTCGCTGCTGCCAAGCATCAGGCCACGGGTGGTGTCGGGCAGGTTGCCAAGCAAGCGCGGCTGGCGGGTAAGGCCTTGGGCGCCCGGGGTGAAATATCCCAGGCGAAAGAAATGCTGGTCGTGCAAACGTTCGGCGTAGAGCTGGTCCACGCGGTGCCGGGTTTGCTCGGCATAGTCGCTGTTGCGGTCGAGCCGCGCCTCGCCAACGGTGGTCCAGTTGCCGAAGCTGCCCTGCCCCTGCACGGCATAACGGCCGGTGGTTTCCAGGTCGCCGCCGACCAGGTTCAACTGGTTGCGCAGCAGCAAGCCGTGGCTGCCACGTTCGGGCAATTGATGATAAAGCGACGGCTGATCGCTGCGTTCCGCTGCCGAGGTCAGGATCGACAGCTGCGAATTGACCAGGCTGTAGTGCAAGGCCACCAGCCCCAGCGGGCAACTGGACAGGCAGTTGCCCAGCAGCCTGGGCTCCTGCAGCTGTTCGCGCCAGCGTGAGCGCTCACTGTCAGCGGCATAGCTCTCGAAGGTGTCGGTAAAGTCGAGCAGATGCACGCGATCATCGCTCGACAGCACCACCAGCGCATCGCCCAGGTAGCGACCATCGAGGTCGACGCGGACCGCCAGGGGCACATCAAAGAAGTGCTCGCTGAATTCTTGCGGCAAGCCTTGCGCCTGACTCAGCACCCCCAAGGGTCCGGGCTGCCCCTGGGCATCGGCCCAGGCACAGGCTGTCCCCGAGAACACAAAACACCCCAGGGCCAGTCGGATGGATGCAGCGAGAGACAAGTAGTTGGCCATGTCCATTTTTTCACAGGCAATATTCACCCCGCGCTCATCCGAACGAATGAGCAGCAGGGCGAATAGATGGGGATGGAAAAGCGTTTGGCTTGCGAATTACGGCGAGACAGTCTCGAACAGCATGCTGACGATGCCCTGGTAGTTGCCAGGCACGTAGCCGCCAGCGCCGGCCGACCGGGCGGCAATGTCGAAGGAGATCCGGCTGCCTGCCGCTGCTGCAGCTGCCGGAACCACCGGAGTCGAGGTGGTGGTCAGGCCGGTACCGTTGACCGCGACGTCCAGGCCGATACTGTTGGCACCGCTGTTAATCACGGCAGGGCTGAGCAGACGGGCGGAAATCGCCCCGGTGGTGCTCTTGACCTGCAGTTGCTTGTTGATCGGTTCTAGCGATTCGCGCAGGGCGTTCCAGGCCATGTTCTGCGGTTCGTTCATCCAGTTGCCGCCCACCGGCTCGACATAAAAGTTCTCGGTCGGGACAGTGGCAGTTACGGTGACTTGTTTCTCCAGTGCATCGGCGGCAAAGACATTACCAACAGCCAGCAAGGCGAGCGGCAGGGCCAGAAAAGTGCGCTTCATGAATCAATCTCCTCGAATAGACCTGTGAAATCGTCACAGGTGACGTGCCGGCGGCGAGTGCCGCGCCGCACAGGGCGGTTGGCGAGGAGGATTATTCGGCAGATATCCGACGCAAAAAGTCGGATCACTCCCAGCAGAGTTGGGAAATTTCCCAAAGAGCATTAGCGTTCAATCGCACAAAAAAAGGTTCTTCACGGAATCCCGGGGGCTATGATTCTTGGGTTGGGTTGCGGACTTATCCATTCGGTGTGGCGCCGCTGTTGGCCCCTTCCGCCCTTACGGCGGGTCCCTTTTGTTCTTGGTGTAGAGACCTCCAGAAGATAGGTCAGAAGGTGTAAACCATATTCAGGACGGGACAAAGAGCCAAAAAAAAGCGCCCCTTGAAGGGCGCTTTCTGCACATCAGCTATTGAAGACGCAAATCAGTGCACTGGCAACTCGACGCCTTCAAACAGCTCTTCAAGCTCCTGCTTGTTGTGGCAGGCGATCGCCTTGGCCATCACTTCGCGGGTCAGGTGCGGGGCGAACTTCTCGATGAAGTCGCACATGAAACCGCGCAGGAAAGTGCCACGACGGAAACCGATCTTGGTCACGCTGGACTCGAACAGCTCGCTGGCATCGAGCACCACCAGGTCATTGTCGAGCTTGGTGTCGACCGCCATCTTGGCGACGATACCGACGCCCAGGCCCAGGCGCACGTAAGTCTTGATCACGTCGGCGTCAGCGGCGGTGAACACCACTTTCGGGGTCAGGCCGCGGTGGCTGAAGGCTTCATCGAGCTTGGAGCGGCCGGTGAAACCAAACACGTAGGTAACGATCGGGTATTCGGCCAGGGCTTCGAGGGTGAGCTTTGGCAGTTTGGTCAGCGGGTGGCCCTGAGGCACCACCACGCAGCGATTCCAGCGATAGCACGGCATCATCACCAGGTCGCCGAACAGCTCCAGAGCTTCAGTGGCGATGGCGAAATCGACGGTGCCGTCGGCGGCCATTTCGGCAATCTGCATCGGCGAGCCCTGGTGCATGTGCAGGGCCACTTCCGGGTACTGCTTGATGAAGCTGCTGATCACCGGCGGCAGGGCATAACGCGCCTGGGTGTGGGTGGTGGCGATCGACAGGGTGCCCTTCTTCTCGTTGGAGAATTCCTGGGCAATCTGCTTGATGCTTTCGACCTTGCGCAGGATCTCGCCGGCGGTGGTGATGATGCGCTCACCGGCCGGGGTCACGCGGGTCAGGTGCTTGCCGCTGCGGGCGAACACTTCGACGCCCAGCTCGTCCTCGAGCAGGCGGATCTGCTTACTGATGCCCGGCTGGGAGGTGTACAGGCTCTGCGCTGTCGCGGAGACGTTGAGGTCGTGGTGCGCCACTTCCCAGATGTAGCGCAATTGTTGAAGCTTCATAGGTATCCCTCAAATCAGCTGGGCGTCACCGGCAGCAGCGACGATTTATAACTATATTAGTGGTTTGAAGAATAAATCTAGAACTATTTTAGCAGTCTTCAAGGAACCCACCTACGTCACCCAGTTAAGACTTCCTACGACCGAGATGTTGCGCGAGCGGCACCATGTACACCGGCACCGGCGACAGCTGCAGCAAGCGCACAGCGGTGCGGCCAATCGGAATGTCAACGCCGGCGCCCTGGCTGTGGCTGCCGAAGATCAGCAGGTCGACACTCAGGCGCTGGGCCTGTTCGAGAATCACCTGCGCCGGGTCGCCCTGGCGCACGCGCACGGCCTTGATCAGGGCCAGGTCAGCCTCCTCGCCTAATTCGTCACGAAAGTTTTCCAGGACCCGCTGCTCGATGTTGGCCATCACCGTGGTGACGCCTTCGCTGTGCAGTTCATCGAGGGTCTGCTCGTCCAGGTAGCTTTGCAGCAGCGACTCGGCGAACTGGCCCATGGGCTCGACTGCATGAATGACGTAGAGCTCTGCGTTGAAGGTCCGCGCCAGCGCCAGCGCGTGTTGCATGACAAAAGGCGCGTACACACCGAGGTCAGTGGCATACAGCATGGAACGGATCATTCGACCTCCTCGACTGCCACGACGGCAGAGCAAGCTTCAGCTTAGCAGCGCCAAGATCGGCCGCAGGGCCGTCCGGCGCCGAGGTTTGCCAGTCAGCCCAGGGTCGGTTCGTTGCTGATCCCATGGGGCACATGGCCAGTGGCGACGACGCTGCGAGCCCGTTCGCAATGGCCGGCCTGATCGTCGAAGAACACATCGGCGGCGAAGGCTTCGAGGAACGCCGATTTGTCCAGGCCGCCAAGAAACAGCGATTCGTCCAGGCGAATATCCCATTCGCGCAAGGTGCGGATCACCCGCTCATGGGCCGGTGCCGAACGGGCGGTGACCAGCGCCGTGCGGATCGGGCAGGCGCCTTGCGGGAACTCCTTTTGCAAAAGGTTCAGCGCCGCCAGGAACGGCTTGAACGGCCCGCCACGCAACGGCTCACGCGCCGATTGACGCTCGCTGGCCTGAAACGCTTCGAGGCCGCCGAGCTGGTAGACCCGCTCGGACTCATCGGAGAACAGCACCGCGTCGCCGTCAAAAGCGATGCGCAGCTCGTCACTGGCAGCGCGCTGGGCGCCACCGGAGAGAATAGTGGCGGCGGCAAAGCCAGCCTCCAGGGCGCTGCGTACGTCATCGGCATCGGTGGACAGGAACAGGTGACAACCAAACGCCGCCAGATACGGATAAGGACTACGACCGCCGACGAAGGCGGCGCGGTAAATACCCAGGCCGTGATGCTCGATCGAATTGAACACCCGCAAGCCGGTGTCGGCGCTGTTGCGCGACACCAGCACCACCTCGACCCGCGCCTGGCCAAGATGGGCGTTCAGGCCCAGAAGCTTTTGCACCAGCGGGAAAGCGTCACCGGGTTCAAGCACTTCGTCTTCGTGTTCGATCTGGTACTGGCGATACGCCTCAACGCCCTCGGCCAGGTACAGCCGATGGCTCTCGCTGAGGTCGAACAGCGCCCGGGAGGAGATGGCGACGACCAGTTTGTCACCGAGGTTCTTGCTCATGTGCTGCTCCTTTTGCGCTGTTCTAGCGGGCCTCATCGCGGGTCAAGCCCGCTCCTGCAGGGGCGGTGCTGTTTGCCGATCAATAAAAGCCAAGGCCTGATACAACACCTGCATCTTCGGCAACTCACAGCCCGCCGCCCGCGCCTGGGCCAACGGCTCGGCGTAGATCGCCGCCAGTTCCAGTGGCCGCTGCTGGGCGAAATCGTGGTACATGCTCGGCCAGTAGTCGGGCATCTTCTCGGTCACCGCAAACAGGTGCTCGGCATAGCCTTGCGGCAGTTCATGGCCACAGGCACGGGCACCCTGCACTACTTCGGCCATCAGCGCCTGGATCAATGCGCGGCTGTCGGCATCGGCCATCAGCGGCGTGGTACTGGCCTTGAGCAGCACAGACAACCCGTTGTAGGGCACATTCCACACCAGCTTCTGCCAGCGCGCCTGGGCCAGGTTGCTCATGGCCTGGGAATCGATGCCGGCGCCATGGAACAGCGCCGCCCCGGCCTCGACAATCTGCTGGCGGCTGTCATCATCGGCCGCCGGGCCGCTGTGATAGCCCAGGTTCACCGCGCCCAGCGACTGATGGCGGATCACCCCCGGCGCTTCGCGGTTGACGCAGATAAAGCACAAGCCGCCAAGCAGGTGCAGGTTGGCCGGCAGCAAGGGCCGCAGCTGCTCTTCGACGCCCAGGCCGTTTTGCAGCAGCACCACCTTGGCATCCGGCGCCGCCGCTTTGCCAATCAACGGCGCCAGTTCAGCGTTGCTGGTGGTCTTGGCGCCCACCAGCAGCCAGTCGCAGGGCGGCATGTCGGCGGCGTCGGCGTAGGCCGAAACCTTCATCTGCACGATGCCATGCACGGCGCTGTCGAGGCGCAAACCGTTGAGCTGAACGGCGTCGAACTCGCTGCGCAAGAGAAAGTGCACCTCGAACCCGGCACGCGCCAGCATCAGGCCATAGAAGCCACCAATGGCACCGGTGCCGATTACGCCGATACGCGGGCTGCTCGTGTTCATCCTGCTCTCCTCAAGCGTTCATTTTCTGTTCACATTTTTTACACGCAAATCATACGTTTTACGAACCTTCACTATACTGAGGCGAACAAGGTCAAAAAATCGACACGGAGTCGAGCATGCGTGGTTTCTTGCTGCACCCGGACGATGTTCCGGTGGAGCTGACCCTGCGTCAGTCGCCCAAACTGTTCCGCCAACGGCTGCACACTATCAGCCTGGGCGGAATCGCCTGCAACCACCCTCGGGCCTACCGACGCGGCATGGCGGTGGAAATGCTCATTCCCTCCCTCGGCGCCGAGGCGCGCTACCCAGGTTACGTGGCCTGGTGCCAGAAGCACCAGGACGGCTACCGGGTGGGTATTGCCTTTATCGACGAACAGGCGCTGTTTGGCGCACGCATGGGCGAACAGGTGTGCCAGATCCAGCACTTCTGTCAGGCCCGGGAACACGCCGCCAACCCCGATACCGATGTCGAAGCCCTCGCCCAGCAGTGGGTCAGCCTGCACGCCGGCGAGTTCTCCGAGGCCAGCCTTGAGGCAAGCCATACCCGGGAAATCCTCCTTCCGGGGTAAAAACCCCGTGGCTGTGGGCTTTTCCTTGCAGGAAAGCCGCCCTTGCCCATTGTCGAGCCACGGTGTAACGCGCTAAGGTTCGGCTCCCCGCTGCGTACAATTTTCGCTGCTCCGCCGCACGGGGATCGCTGGCGGCCGGCACCCGTGACCTGACGAGTAACACGATGGCTGATTTACCGATCGATGACCTAAACGTTGCCTCCAACGAGACCTTGATCACCCCCGATCAGCTCAAGAAGGAAATCCCTCTCAGCGCTACCGCCCTGCAGACCGTGACTGCCGGCCGCGAAGTGGTGCGCAATATCCTCGACGGCAAGGACCACCGCCTGTTCGTGGTGATCGGCCCCTGCTCGATCCACGACATCAAGGCTGCCCACGAGTATGCCGAGCGCCTCAAGGTGCTGGCGGCAGAGGTGTCCGACACCCTGTACCTGGTCATGCGCGTGTATTTCGAAAAGCCGCGTACCACCGTCGGCTGGAAGGGCTTGATCAACGACCCATACCTGGACGACTCGTTCAAGATCCAGGACGGCCTGCACATTGGCCGCCAGCTGCTGCTGGACCTGGCGGAAATGGGCCTGCCGACCGCCACCGAAGCCCTCGACCCGATCTCGCCGCAGTACCTGCAGGACCTGATCAGCTGGTCGGCCATCGGCGCGCGCACCACCGAATCCCAGACCCACCGCGAAATGGCCTCGGGCCTGTCCTCCGCGGTCGGCTTCAAGAACGGCACCGACGGCGGCCTGACCGTTGCCATCAACGCCCTGCAGTCGGTGTCGAGCCCGCACCGCTTCCTTGGTATCAACCAGGAAGGCGGCGTCTCCATCGTCACCACCAAGGGCAACGCCTACGGCCACGTGGTGCTGCGTGGCGGCAACGGCAAGCCCAACTATGACTCGGTCAGCGTCGCCCTGTGCGAACAGGCCCTGGCCAAGGCCCAGATTAAGCCGAACATCATGGTCGACTGCAGCCACGCCAACTCCAACAAGGACCCGGCACTGCAGCCGCTGGTGATGGAGAACGTCGCCAACCAGATCCTCGAAGGCAACCAGTCGATCATCGGCCTGATGGTCGAGAGCCATCTGAACTGGGGCTGCCAGGCAATCCCGAAAGACCTCAACGACCTGCAGTACGGTGTCTCGATCACCGACGCCTGCATCGACTGGGCGTCCACCGAGAAAACCCTGCGCAGCATGCACGCCAAGCTCAAGGACGTGTTGCCCAAACGCCAGCGCGGCTGACAGGCAGGTACAAAAACGCCGGGCAATTGCCCGGCGTTTTTGTTGGTGCGTTGAACAGCAGCGCAAAGGGCTGCCCTTCGTGATCTTCAGGCCTTGTTGGTGGCGTGCTTTTGCTGACGTTCCATGTAGCGCTCAACATAGGAGCACGACGGAATCACGGTATAGCCCATGTCTTCGGCGTATTTGAGCGCCTGCTCGGTGAGCGCCGCAGCGATACCCCGGCCACGCAACGCGTTGGGCACGAACGTGCGGTAGATATCCAGGGTCTGCTTACCCAGGTCCATGTAGGTCAGGTAAGCACGATGACCGTCCACATTGGTCTCGAACTGATGACCAGCCTGGTCATGGTGGATGGACAACGCCTCGCTCATCACTACTCCTCGCGGGTCTTGTGCTATGACCCTACCTTACCGATGTTTGTCCGGCGAAGGAACCTCTACGCCACCCCGTGCCCCATTGGACAACGAGAAGAGCATGGCTGTTCTCTGGCAAATGAGCACGTACAAATAGTAGGCGCCCGATGCCCGGATGCTCAAGGTGGCTGGTCGCAAATTTCACCCACTTGTGGCAAGCGGACACGGCGGCGAGCATCGGCCTGAACAGTTGCCGGATGTTGTAGTGCTATGACGAAGGATGACACTTTAAGTCACTTTTAGTTCAACAAATTACACACTTGCTACACTTGTTAGCACCCGCGCATGCGGCGCCTTCACAGTTTTTCTACATAAGGCTGTGGCGGACCCGGGACAGGCGCATTTTTTTGCAGTTCTTGCGCTCTGTCAGTTTACTTACTACAAGTAATGGGTACTATGTACGCCGGCCAGTTTCTCTTTCTTGAGAGATGGCTATTTAATAGAAAGTCCTTGAAGGGGAACACGATGAACAACGTTCTGAAATTTTCTGCTCTGGCTCTGGCCGCAGTCCTGGCTACCGGTTGCAGCAGCGTATCCAAAGAAACCGAAGCTCGTCTGACCGCTACCGAAGACGCAGCTGCTCGTGCACAAGCTCGTGCCGATGAAGCCTATCGCAAAGCTGACGACGCTCTGGCTGCTGCTCAAAAAGCACAACAGACCGCTGACGAAGCTAACGAGCGCGCTCTGCGTATGCTGGACAAAGCCAGCCGCAAGTAATAGTCCTTCGGGATTGTTATTGGAAGCCGACCCACTTGTGGGTCGGCTTTTTTATTGCCGCCGTGAAAGTGCAACAGCAGAAACGACGAGGCCTGCACGATGGCAGGCCTCAGGTACAGCAGGAATGGCTTACTGCATGTCGTAAGGCACGCTGGACACCATCGGCGCCGGGTTGCCAGCGCCATTGGGCACGGCGATCTCCACCGGCATGCCGTCTTCGGCGGCGACCACGTCACGAACCATGTCCCAGTTCATGCGCAGGTTGTTGGCCAGGTCTTCGCGCTTGAGCAGGGCGTTGATGACCGCGGTGTGCTTGTCGACCACCGACGGATCGCCCTTGTCGTCCAGCGGCGTGTGCGCCTCGAGATAGACCTTGCCGGCACTGATACCGAACTTGTACGGCTCGTTGATGATGCGCACCGGCACACCGACCGGGGCCATCTTGGCCAGTTCCAGCACGTTGTTGTTGAACATGCGGAAGCAGCCGTGGCTGGTGCGCATGCCGATGCCGAATTTCTTGTTCGAACCGTGGATCAGATAGCCCGGCACGCCGAGGGTGAACTTGAACGGCCCCAGCGGGTTGTCCGGACCTGCCGGTACCACGGACGGGAGGATGTCACCGTCTTCGGCGTGCTCCTTGCGGATCGAGGCTGGCGGCGTCCAGGTCGGGTTTGGGGTCTTGGCGGTGACCCTGGTGTTGGCAATCGGCGAACCCCAGCCCTCACGGCCGATGCCCAGCGGGTAGGTATGCACCACGTTCTGCCCTTTCGGGTAGTAGTACATGCGGTACTCGGCAAGGTTGATGACGATGCCTTCGCGCGGGCCCGGCGGCAGGATGAAGCGGGTCGGCAGGATGATCTCGGTGCCGGCGCCCGGCAGCCACGGGTCGACGCCGGGGTTGGCGGCGATCATTTCCAGGTAGCCAAGGTCGTTGGCGGTGCCGATGTCGGCAAAGGTGTCTTCGTACTTGGCCTTGATCACCTGGACCTGGCCGATGACGTCTTCACCGGGAGGCGGCAGGGGGAACTCCAGCGCAGCAGCGGGACCTGCCGCCAGCAGGGCGGCCAGGGACAGGCAACGGGTGACGGCGGGAAAGCGCGGCAACATCCGGGAAATCCTTCGCTAATTCAATTGAGTCAAGCAATCGATTGTACACCGCCCCCCGCGGAACAGGGAGATGTCCCGGGCGCAGTTGGCGGTGCAGGGGATGAAAGGTTATATCAGCGCGTTACAGCTCGGGCCACACTGGCCGCGTGCCACGGCGCTGGGCATCGAGAATTGCCCGGCACAGCGAGCACAGGCGGCGGTCACGGTAGATGCTGCGCTCGGCCTGCGACCAGCGCGGTTGCGCCGGCAACAGGGTGCCGCAGAGGGTGCGGTCGGCCGAGCCACCGAGCTCGAGCTGGCGGGCTACCAGGTGGACGCGGATCTCCTGGCAGGCGAACAGGTCAAGCTGTTCGTCAGGCTCGATCAATTGATAGGCATACAGGGACCAGGCGGGACGCGGCATCGGGGGCTCCAAATCGGGGGCGCAACATTAGCCGAAAGCCGGTCACTATAAAAGCGTCAAAGCAGCGGTTTTAGTTGCGGCCAGGCATTTTCCAGCAACCTGGCCTGGGCGCCCTGCGCCGGATGGATGCCATCACCCTGCATCAGCTCGGGTACACCGCCCACCCCTTCGAGGAAAAACGGCACCAGCGGCACCTGTTTTTCCGTCGCCAGGTTTTCATACACCTGGGCAAACGCCTCGGTATAACGCTTGCCGTAGTTGGGCGGCAGGCGCATGCCCAGCAACAGTACCTTGGCGCCGGCTTTGCGCGAGCTGTCGATCATCGAAGCAAGATTTTGTTGCAATTGCTTTGGTTGCTGCCCGCGCAAGCCATCGTTACCCCCCAATTCGAGCACCACCAACTTTGGCTTGTGCGCTGCAAGCAGCGCCGGCAGCCGCGCCTGGCCGCCGGCACTGGTGTCGCCGCTGATCGAGGCATTGATCACTTTGGCGTCGAAACCCTCGCTCTTCAGGCGTTTTTCCAGCAAGGCAACCCACCCCTCGCGGGTATCCAGGCCGAAAGCGGCACTGATACTATCGCCGACAATCAGCACGGTCCCCGCGGCTGCGCCCTGGGCCAGGCACATCAAGGCCAGGCCAGCACTCAATAACCACACTCGCATCGGATTCTCCATGGGCCCCAGCATTCTCAGTGCGCGCAACCTTAGCAAAGTGGTCCCCAGCGCGGAAGGCGACCTGACCATCCTGCACGAACTCTCGCTGGAATTGAAACAAGGCGACAGCCTGGCCATCGTCGGCGCCTCGGGCTCAGGCAAATCGACCCTGCTCGGCCTGCTGGCCGGCCTCGACCTGCCTAGCGCAGGCTCCGTGACCCTGGCCGGCCACGACCTCGGCCCGCTGGATGAAGACCAGCGCGCACGGGTGCGGGCCGAGCATGTCGGCTTCGTGTTCCAGTCGTTCCAGTTGCTCGACAGCCTCAACGCCCTGGAAAACGTCATGCTGCCGCTGGAGCTGGACGGTCGCCGCGATGCCCGCGAGCACGCCCGCAGCCTGCTCGAACGGGTGGGCCTGGGCCAGCGCCTGAGCCACTCGCCGCGCCAGTTGTCCGGTGGCGAGCAACAACGGGTGGCCATCGCCCGCGCCTTTGCCGCCGAGCCTGCGGTGCTGTTTGCCGACGAGCCGACCGGCAACCTCGACAGCCACACCGGCGAGCGCATCAGCGACCTGTTGTTCGAACTGAACAAGGAGCGCGGCACCACCCTGGTACTGGTCACCCATGACGAACGCCTGGCCCAGCGCTGCCGTCGCCTGATCCGCCTGGACGCCGGCCACCTGGTCGCGCCGCTGGAGCCCTGATGAAACGCCTGCCGTTGTTCCCCCTGGCCCTGCGCCAGTTGCTGCGCGACGCCCGCGCCGGCGAGTTGCGCGTGCTGTTCTTCGCCCTGCTGGTGGCGGTGGCGGCCAGTACCGCGATCGGCTACTTCGGCGCCCGCCTCAATGGCGCCATGCTGCTGCGCGCCACCGAATTCCTCGGCGCC
Source organism: Pseudomonas sp. B21-009 (assembly GCF_024749345.1). Classification (NCBI taxonomy): domain Bacteria; kingdom Pseudomonadati; phylum Pseudomonadota; class Gammaproteobacteria; order Pseudomonadales; family Pseudomonadaceae; genus Pseudomonas; species Pseudomonas sp. B21-009. The sequence continues at coordinate 3,933,998 of NZ_CP087199.1, forward strand.
GACCTGGTGCTGCAGGGCAGCTCGCCGGCCGCCCCCGAGCAGATCAGCCGCGGCACCGCCCTGGGCCTGCAGCATGCCCAGGTGGTCGAGTTCTCCAGCGTGATCGCCACCGACAACGGCATCCAGCTGTCGAGCATCAAGGCGGCCAACGACCGTTATCCGCTGCGCGGTGAGCTGCGCAGCGCCGCCGAACCCTATGCCAGCGAAACCGCCGGTGGCGGCCCGGCACCGGGCGAGGCCTGGGTCGAGCCACGGCTGCTGGCAGCGCTGGAGCTGAAGATCGGCGACAGCATCGATGTCGGCATGAAAACCCTGCGCATGAGCCGGGTACTGACCTACGAGCCCGACCGCGCCGGCAACTTCTATAGCCTGACCCCACGGGTACTGATCAACCTTGCCGACCTTGAGGCCACCGGGGTGGTGCAACCGGGTAGCCGGGTCAGCTACCGCGAACTCTGGCGCGGCGAGCCCGAAGCCCTGGCCAGCTACCGTGACGCGGTGAGTAAAAACCTTGCCGCCAACCAGCGCCTGCAGGATTCGCGCGATGGCAACCAGCAGATCGGCGGCGCCCTGGGCAAGGCCGAACGCTACCTGAACATGGCCAGCCTGGTGGCAGTGCTGCTCGCGGGTGTCGCCGTGGCCCTGTCGGCCAGCCGCTTCGCTACCCGCCGTTTCGATGCCAGCGCCCTGCTGCGCTGCCTGGGCCTGTCGCGGCGCCAGGCGCTGAGCCTGTTCTGCCTGCAACTGGCGATTCTTGGCAGCATCGCTGCGCTGTGTGGCGCGGCGCTCGGCTGGCTGGCCCAACTGGGCCTGTTCCAGTTGCTGCAGGGGTTGATGCCGGCGCAGATCCCACCTGGCGGCATCGGCCCGGCCCTGGCCGGGATTGCCACCGGCCTGGTGGCCCTGGCCGGTTTCGCCCTGCCGCCGCTGGCCGCCCTGGGCCGGGTGCCGCCGCTGCGGGTATTGCGCCGCGACCTGCTGCCGGTACCGGCCAGCAGCTGGCTGGTGTATGGCGCCGCACTGTTCGCCCTTGGGCTGATCATGTGGCGGCTGAGCCTCGACCTGCTGCTGACCTTCGCCTTGCTCGGCGGTGGCCTGGTGGCCGCCTTGCTGCTGGGCGGCCTGCTGTTGCTCGGCCTGCGCAGCCTGCGCCGCCTGCTCGCCGGCAGCCCGCTGGCCTGGCGCCTGGGCCTTGGCCAGTTGCTGCGCCATCCGCTGGCGGCGGCCGGGCAATCGCTGGCCTTCGGCCTGATCCTGCTGGCCATGGCGCTGATTGCCCTGCTGCGCGCCGAGCTGCTCGACACCTGGCAGAACCAGCTGCCCAAGGACGCCCCCAACTACTTCGCCCTGAACATCCTGCCCGACGACAAGAACAGCTTCGCCCAGCGCCTGAGCGAGTTCTCCGCCGAAGCCGCGCCGCTGTACCCGGTCATCCCCGGACGCCTGACCGCAATCAACGGCGAGCCGGTGCAACAGATCGTCAGCAAGGAATCCACCGGCGACCGCGCCGTGCAGCGCGACCTGAGCCTGACCTGGGCTGCCGACCTGCCCCAAGGCAACACCCTGAGCGAAGGCCAGTGGTGGCAGGCCCAACCGCCGGCCGACGCCCTGCCCGGCGTCTCGGTGGAAGCCGAACTGGCCCTGAGCCTCAAGCTCAAACTCGGTGACCAGCTGACCTTCAGCATCGGCGGCCTGCAACGCCAGGTTCAGGTGAGCAGCCTGCGCACGGTCAACTGGGACAGCTTCCAGCCCAACTTCTACATGATCTTCCAGCCTCAGACCCTGCAGGACCTGCCGACCACCTACCTGACCAGCTTCTACCTGGCCCCCGGGCATGACCAGCAGGTGGTGGCGCTGTCGCGGGCGTTCCCGGCGGTGACCATCCTTCAGGTCGATGCGTTGCTGGAACAACTGCGCAGCATCCTCGCCCAGGTCACCCTGGCGGTGGAGTACGTGCTGTTGTTCGTGCTGGCGGCGGGCCTGGCGGTGCTGTTCGCCGGTTTGCAGGCGACCCTCGACGAGCGTATTCGCCAGGGCGCCCTGCTGCGCGCCCTGGGCGCCGGGCGCGGTTTGCTGGTCAAGGCCCGACGCATCGAGTTTGGCTTGCTCGGGGCGGCCAGCGGCCTGCTGGCGGCGATTGGCTGCGAGCTGATCACCCTGGTGCTGTACCGCTACGCCTTCGACCTGCACTGGAGCCCGCACCCATGGCTGCTGTTGCTGCCGGTCCTCGGCGCCCTGCTGGTCGGCGGCGCCGGGGTCTACGGCACGCGCCGGGCGCTCAATGCCAGCCCGCTGGCGGTACTGCGCGAGGGCTGATCAGGGTTTGACGTAGTCGATGGCGTTGACCCACCAGCACATCTCGCCGGAAGGGGTCTGGACGATGACTTCATCGCCGACCTCTTTTTTCAGCAAGGCGCGGGCCATGGGCGAGTCGATCGAGATGTAGTCCATGCGCCCGTAGATCTCGTCGTAGCCAACGATGCGAAAGCGCTTGCTCTCGCCCTCCTCGTTCTCGATCTCGACCCAGGCGCCGAAAAACACCCGGCCTTCCTGCTCTGGCGAATACTCGACCACACGCATGTCTTCCAGGCGTTTGCGCAGGTAGCGCACGCGGCGGTCGATCTCGCGCAAGAGCTTCTTGTTGTACTGATAATCGGCGTTTTCACTGCGATCGCCCAGCGACGCCGCCCAGGTGACTTTCTGGGTGATATCGGGACGCTTGACTCGCCACAGATGGTCCAGCTCCTGCTTGAGCGCTTCGTGACCTTCCTTCGTGATGATTTGCGTACTCAACAAAAATTCTCGCTTCCAGGCTGACTGAGTGGCTTGCAGGGCCTGATCATCAACCCTGTCGAGGCGCAGCGCAACTGCACGTGACTTGTGCCTGTCGGCTCCAGTCCCAAGAGTGAAACCGCAGACAACCACAACAATACGGTCTGACCCGCATGCACGCCCAACGCACCGCCTTGCACAACGAGTTGCACGCCCGCCCGTCGCTGTATTTCGATGAGCCCGCGCATGTTTTCCACCTGGCGTTTCTCGGCGCCGATGCCGACTGCAATGCCCTGTTGCAGCGTTGCTGCCCGGGCGCCTTCGAGCCCGATGCCGCCCAGGGCATCACCACGCTGGACGGCCATCCGTTCAAATGGGAACGCCATTCCGAGTTCTTCACCCTGACGCTGGTGGTGCCCGCCGCCAGCGCCGAGCTGCACTGGAGCACTTTGCCGGCGGCTCTGGCTGCAGGTGTGGAGCCCTACCGTGAGCAGATGATCAATTCGGTGCAGGTGCTGGTGCGCGATGAACACAACCTCGACCTCAGCCGCTACGGCTTCAAGGACCCCAGCGGCTCATGTGTGGGAGGCGGCGATGCCGTGGTGTGGAGCGATTTTCGCCTGACTGCCGATGGCACCAACCGCTTCCTGTTTATCAACCGCAGGCTCAATGCTTACCGCCAGGGGCGCATGATCCGCCGCCTGCTGGAGATCGAGACCTACCGGATGATGGCGTCATTGTCGCTGACCGCTGCCAAGGCCCTGGGCCCGCAACTGGACGCCTATGACCGTAAACTGGTGAGCCTGTCGGAGCGCAACGTCAGCAGTGACGGCGGCAACGCCAAAGCGCTGCTGGCCGATATCGCCCAGTTGTCGCGCCAGGTGGTCGGCAGCACGGTCAAGCACCGCCACCGCTTCAGCGCCACCCAGGCCTATGCGCAACTGGTGTTCGAACGCCTGGGCGAACTGCGCGAGAGCCATGTCGGCGATTGCCAGCGCCTGGGGGTGTTCATCGAGCGGCGCTTCAAGCCCACCGTGCGTTACTGCGCGGCCAGCGAGCAGCGTCTGGAGCACCTGGCCGAAAGCGTCGCCAACCTCGGCGACCTGTTGCAGGCGCGGGTGCAGGTGGAGATGGAAGAACAGAATGCCGAGATCCTGCGCAGCCTCAACGCCCGCGCCGACACCCAGATCAAGATCCAGCGGGCAGTCGAAGGCCTGTCGATCATCGCCATCAGCTACTACCTGCTGAGCCTGTTCAAGCTCTTATATGCCGGCCTGCACACCCTCGGCGCACAGATCACTGCCCGCGAAGCGCTGCTGGGCATGGCGCCGGTGGTGATATTGACCCTGCTGGTGATTTTGCTACGGATCAGGAAAGCCAAGGCGCATTGACGCCCGGGCCCGGGCTGCTCAGGCCCGGGTGATCAAACCCTGGCGGGCGACGCGGGTCAGGTGGCCGATAACTTCGGCAGCGTCGTCGGCGCTGGGCGACTGGATCACGGCGAGATCGAAACGGTCGTTGGCAAACTGGCCAAGGGAATCGCGGCTGTCGGCGAACTGGATAAGGAAGGCAGTGTTGCGGCTGTTGCGACGCGGCCAGCCGTCAAGGTAGCGCAGGAGGGTTGGCTGATGACTGCCGCCCAGAAGAATACGCGGCGTGCGCGTGCCCTGGCTGGCGGGCAACGGGGTCAGGCAAACACTGGAACGTGGACAACTCATGGGGTTAGATCTCCGCCTCGCAAAACCCGCTGGGCTGCGGTGGGAGGCGTCACCGAACCAGCGTTTTAGCGGTATTTGGTGAAACCCCCGAAGAGGTAACCCTGCGCCCCGCAAGTAGCTGTTTAAATCGGCGCAAGTCAGCATCCTAGAGGCGCTGCGGGTGGAATGTCAACGGCCCTGGGACTAAAAAACCCCGGAATTTCGACAAGCCGCGCTCAGCAAGAGCGAAGCGAATTGTGCTCTTGATCGTGATCTGCTTTTGATCTTGATCCACCGGCCCCGTTAACCAGAAGGGCCGAGTGCAGGTGTTGCGAAGGGGCGAGTGCGCAGCACCTTCGGCGATAGCCGAAGTTGCGAAACGTAGAGTTGCTTGCAACTCGTAGTTCGCAATGCCCCGTAGCGACACCGGAGCGAGGGGACCCGAAGCGCAGCGCAGGGCCCCTGGTGGGGCAAGAATTTTTGCTTACTTTTTTTTCGACTGAAAAAAGTAAGGCGCCGTAAGGGCGCAAAGGTGACTCGGCATCCCCGCCCCATCCGGATCTCCCTGAACCCTAATGAGCAACACCCCCCCTACTTGCGCCCATTACCCTTCCCCCCTTTGGGCTCCAGCGAAGCCCGCTCCCGATCAAACGCCAGGAAGTACTTGTTGACACTGTTCACATAACTCACCGGCCCCATGCCCACCTGCTCCATGGCAATGCGCTCGGTCTGGAAAAACCACTGATTACCATTGAGCCCCCGCCGCCGGGCCTCGGCGCGCATCGCCTGGACCCGCTCCGGCCCCAGGTTGTAGGCCGCCAGAGTGAAGGCCATGCGCTCACGCTCGTTGAGCTGGTTACTGGCAAAGAACTTGCGCCGGATCAGCGCCATGTAGCGGGCGCTGGCCTGAACATTGCCATCGACATTGGAAATATTGCTCACCCCGACCCGCTGGGCAGCGCTGGGGGTGATCTGCATCAGCCCGTGGGCGCCACCGGCGCCGCGCGCGCTCGGGTCAAGGGAAGACTCCTTGAAGGCCACCGCCGCCAGGTTCAGCCAATCGATATTCTGTGCGCTGGCATGGCGCTGCAACACCGGCCGCAGGGCTTCCAGACGCTTGCGGTCGCTACGCGCCAACGGGTTGTGCACCCGGTACAGGCGCCGGTAGATCCGCTCGAACGCTGCGTCCTGGTTGGCCGGCGCCTTGTAGCCCTGCAAAAAACGATCGACGCTGGCGTGCAGCATCACCGCATCCCGGCGCACGTACCAGCGCATGGCCTCGGGGCTGGCCAGGTGCAGTTTGCGCTCGACCCGCAGCTTGGGCATGACCTTGGCCCAGCGTTCGGCAATCGGCTGCTCGACCACGGTCAGGTGAAAGATCCCGGCCTGGACCATCTCCAGCACGTCTTCCACGGCCAGCGTCGGGTCGACCCACTCGACCTTGATCGGCGCAAGCTTACGTAGGGCCAGTTTCTGGTTAATCTCGTGCAGGGTGTCACCGGCCGCGCTGGAGCTGGTCAGCGCCAGGGTACGCCCGGACAACTGCTCGACGCGCTGGACGCTGCGCTCGCCCTTGCGCCCGACCAGCACCAGCGGCACCTTGTCGACCACCGGATCGCTGGCGCTGAGACCGCGGGTAGAGGTCGGGTCGACCAGCTCGCCAGGCGCCACCAGGTCGGCTTCGCCGCGCTGCAAGGCGGCCAGCAACTGGTCTTTGGCGCGAGGGATGATCTTCAGGCGGATTTCCTCGCCATCGCGGGCGCGGGCATTGAGGTAATGCTCGAACGCGCGCAGGCGGTGATACTCGACCCCCACCGGCTCGCCCTTGACTTCGCCGGAGCTGTTGCGGCTCTGGTTGACCAGTACCTTCAATACCCGGCTGCTGCGGATTTGCGCAAGGTCGCGCGCCGGGGTCTTGGGCACCGCCTGTTGCGGCCCGGCCAGACGCGCGCTGGCCGGCCCGGTAGGCAGCAGCGAGAAGCTCAGCACGATCAACAAAAACAGCGCTCGGGTCATCCGTTGCGAGGTCCGCGCGTGTGGGGTTGGCGCCATAGTTTGCAGTCGTTCCATGACAATTGACCGCAAAAGACCACGACAACTCGTTGAAGTTCTTGGCTTTATCGATTTCGGTCGAGCTTTGTTATGCTGGCCGGCTTCCGGCCTGAGGTAGCACCATGCAACTCATCGACATCGGCGTCAATCTGACCAACCCAAGTTTTGCCGACAAACACCAGGCAATTCTCGAACGCGCCCTGGCCGCCGGGGTGGTGCAGATGATGGTCACCGGCACCAGCCTTGAGGGCAGCGAACAGGCCCTGGAGCTGTGCCAGCAACTCGATGAAAGCGCCCAGCACCTGTTCAGCACCGCAGGCGTGCACCCCCATGACGCCAGCAGCTGGAGCAGTGCCAGCAGCCGTCAGCTGCGGGCCTTGCTTGAACAGCCGCGGGTGCAGGCGGTGGGTGAATGCGGGCTGGATTTCAACCGCGATTTCTCGCCACGCCCACAGCAGGAAAAAGCCCTGGAAGAACAACTGGCCCTGGCGGTCGAGTTGCAGATGCCGGTGTTCCTCCACGAGCGCGACGCCAGCGAACGCCTGCTGGCGATCCTCAAGGACTTTCGCGACCGCCTGCCGGCAGCGGTAGTGCACTGCTTTACCGGCGAGCGCGCAGCGTTGTTCGGCTACCTGGACCTGGACCTGCACATCGGCATCACCGGCTGGATCTGCGACGAGCGCCGCGGCACCCACCTACACCCACTGGTCAGCAGCATCCCCCAGGGCCGCCTGATGCTCGAAAGCGATGCGCCCTACCTGCTGCCGCGCAGCCTGCGGCCCAAACCGAAAAGCGGGCGCAACGAACCGGCGTTCCTCACCGAAGTGCTGCGTGAAGTGGCCCTGCACCGTGGCGAAAGCGTCGAGCAACTGGCCGCCCACAGCACCGCCACGGCACGGGCCTTCTTTAACCTGCCCGCGATTATTTGACGCATATCAAAACGTCTTGATGATCGAGTCGGCACAATGATGGCACCTTGCCAACAATGTTTCCGCTCAATCAGAGAAGACCTACCATGGGTGCCTGGCTTAGCAATATCTCCCTGAAATACAAGTTCTGGGCCGTGAACGCGGTCGCCTTTGTCACCACGTTGTTCCTGGTGCTCTATGCCGTGCACCTGGAGCAACAGGCGCGGGCCCAGACCGCCCAAAGCAAAGCTGAAGCCGAGGCGCAGTTGCTGGCTGCCTGGCCTGCCGGGCAAACTTTGCCGAGCAACGCCCTGTGGCTGACCTACAGCCCCGGCCAGGTACCGCAATTTGAAGGGCAAAGCCTCGATGCGCTGGCCACGGCCCAAGGCTGGGTCGAACTCGAAGGCTTGCCGTTGCTGGGTGAGAACCCTTTGACCGGCGCCCAGGTGATCAGCCGCGGTGACCAGCAGATTGCCGTGCTCGCCCCCTCCCCCAGCCTGATCCAGGTGTTCACCGACCGCTTCACCAACTACGCCGTGTGCGTACTGATCCTGATGCTGGCGATGCTCTGTGCCTCGCAATTGTTGATCCGCTTTCTGCTCAGCCAGCTCAACACCCTCAAGGACGTGATGCTGCACGTGGAAAAAACCGGCGACCTGTCGGCCCGCGTGCCGCTGGCTTGCGGCGATGAAGTCGGACAGATGGCCAGCGCCTTCAACGCCATGCAAACCACCTACCACCGGGTGGTCAACACCGTGGCGCGCACTGCCGCGCAGCTGGATTCCGGCGCCGCGCGCCTGGCCGCGAGCATGAACGATGTGCGCCACGGCATGCTCGGCCAACAGAGCGAAACCGACCAGGCCGCCACCGCCATCAACGAAATGACCGCCACGGTCTACCACATTGCCCAGCACGCCGGCGCCACCCGCGACCTGTCGCAGAGCGCCGACTCCCTGGCCGGCAGTGGCCAGGAGGTGGTCAGCCGGGTGCAGACCTCGATTGCCGGGCTGTCCAGCGGCGTGCAGCAGACCGCCGAGATGATTCGCCAACTGGCCGACGACAGCCAGAAGATCAACGGCGTGGTCGGGGTGATCCACAGCATTGCCGAACAGACCAACCTGCTGGCCCTCAACGCTGCCATCGAGGCCGCCCGTGCCGGTGACCTGGGCCGCGGCTTTGCCGTGGTCGCCGACGAGGTGCGCAACCTGGCCAAGCGCGTACAGGCCTCCACCGACGAAATCACCACCATGGTCTCGGCGCTGCAGGCCGGTACCCGCGACGCCGTGGACTTCATGCAGGAAAGCTCGTTCAAGGCCGACGACTGCGTACAGCAGGCCCAGGAAGCCGGCGCCGCCCTGGCGGAAATCACCAGCGCGGTGGCACAGATGCGCGAAAGCAACACGCAAATTGCCGTGGCCGCCGAGCAGCAAAGCCAGGTGGCCGAAGAAATGAACCGGGCAGTGGTAAGCATCCGCGATGTGACCGAAGAGACCGTACAGCAGACTGTCGACTCGGCCACCACCAGCAGCGAGCTGGCGACCCTGGCCGGTGAGCTGAACAAGGCCATCGGTCAGCTCAAGCTATAGGCGTCATAGGCGCCATCGATTGGCCCCTTCACCGGGGCCGCACTATTCTTCAGGCAAGACCCTGAGGAACATTTCCATGAGCAAACGCCTGCCCAACCTGCCCGCCTGGCAATGGCGTGGCTACCACCACAACCACCGTAACCCGACCAACCTGGTGCTGCACCTGATTGCCGTGCCGCTGTTCATCCTCGGCGTGCTGCTGGTGCTGTCCGGTTTGTTCTCGCTGGACCTGGGGCAACTGGCGGTGGGTATCATCGCCCTGATCGCCGGGCTCGGCCTGCAACGCCAGGGGCATCGCCTGGAGGCCCAGCAACCCGAGCCGTTCGCCAACCGCCAGGACGCCATCGGCCGCCTGCTGGTGGAGCAGTTCATCACCTTCCCGCGCTTTGTGCTCAGCGGTGCCTGGTGGCGCGCCTGGCGCGACCGCCACCGGCATTGAGTGGCGTCAGCCGAACACTGTTACGGTCTGGCGGCTGAGCGCCAGCAACTCGCCCTTGTCGCTCCACAGCGCAGCCGCCGCATGCCCGTAACCATCGCGGGCATGTTCGGTTTCGACGTGATAGCGGCACCAGTCCAGGGTGGTCAGGCTCGCCACCGGCTGGATGAACTCGATGGTCCAGGTCAGGGTGCTGCCAGCCGCCGGCTTGTTCAGGTGTGACAGCAAGGTCGGCGGCCAGGCATCGACCAGCGCCAGCAAGTGCGCCTCGCTGATCGGCTCTTCACGCTCGCTGTCGCGAAAACGCACCCAGCCGCCCATGTCGCGGGACTTGTTGTTGCTGAACGGAATGCCGCCGATGGCCCAGCGCAGTGACACATGGCGCATGAACTCGGGGGTCACGCCCTTGATGTACGGCAGCTCCGTGCTCGACTGCTCGAGCGGCTTCATGTCTACCGCCGGCAAGGCCGGAACATCGATAAGCGAATCGCGGCCGCTGCCAAAGCTGCCCTGCATCAGGGTAACCACCTGGCCGTTCTGCACGGCGCGGCCCAGCAGCGAACTGACCGCCTTGCCTTCGCGCAGCAGTTCCACTTCAAAACTGATCGGCATTTGCGGCTCGGCCGGGCCGACAAAGGTGATGGCCAGGGAACGCACCGGGCGCCCCGGCGAGGTCTTGGCCAGCATGGCCTCATACAGCAAGGCCGCCATCAGCCCGCCGAAACAGGCGCGGCCCTGGGCCCAGCTGGAATCAATAACTACCGACTGGGGATGCTGGCGGACCGCCGTGAGCAATTGTGAGAAGTTCATGCCGACCTCAGCGATCAGGAAAAAACTGATCTTAACCAGCCAGCAAGCGGTCTACAGCACGCATTTCGGCCATTTCAGCGGGCTATCGCTGCGCAAGCTGCGCCTGCAGGCGTTCGAGGGTGGCGTCGGCGTCTTGTTCGGCTTTGGCCAACTGCGCTTGCCAATGGCTGACGCACGGCGCCAGATCGCGTTGCTGCTCGGCCTGCAGCAGCCACTGCAACAGGTCGTGCCAACTGCCCAGGTCACTCTGGGCACGCTTGAGAGCCTTTTGCAGGCGCGAGTTGGAGTGCTGCAGTTGCGGGTAGGCTTCGGCCGCGTAGCGCACTCGTTTGATCAGCAGGCGCAGACGATGGCGGTCGTGGGCCGGGTCGTCGAGGGCCTGACGCAGTTGCTTCCACTGTTTTACCAGGCGTTTGTCGATGCGCTGTTGCAGCTGGCGGATCAAGCCCTGGCGCTGGGCGGCGCGCAGGAACACCGGAAAGGCGTCGATGATCGCCAGCAGGCGCGCCAGTTCGGCACTGGCGGCAACGCTGGCGAAGGTTTGCCGGCGCTGGGCCAGGCGTGCCTGCGCGGCGGCCACTTGCTGGCGCTCAAGCAGCTGCGCGGCCAGTACCTCACGGTCACGCAACGGCGTCGTCAAGCTGCCCAGGGCCTTGGCCGCAGCTTCCAGCTGATCGACACCGGGCAGTGCCCGTAACGGTCGCAACACACTGCGCAAGCGCCGCACGCCGATGCGCAGGTCGTGCAGCGCCTCGCTGTCGGTATCGGCAACCAGGCGCGCCTGGCAGGCCAAAAGGCGCACCTGCAGGCTCAGCACCTGGGCAATGACGTGGTCGAGCATGGCCGACGACATGGTCTACTCCTGTATCAGCGCCCGGCGCGAGATTCACGAATGTAGAAGCGAGCCTTCTCGGCCTTCTTGCTGCAGCCCTCGAACGCTTCGAACTGCTGCTGGGTCTTGGCCCCGGTCAACAACGACAGGGCTTTTGAATAACTGACAGTACCGGCGAAACCTTCGGCCTTGGCCAGGTCGAGCTCCTTCCAGGCCGAGTCCAGCTGATTGGCGCAGCTGTCGCGGTAGGCTGTCTTGCCAGCGCAACCGGTCAGAACCAGAGCAATCAGGGGCAGGCAAATCCAGGCTTTCATCGGCAATACCTCAAAAGAAAAAGATCAGGGTGGCGACTTCGACGGTAAACAGCGAGAAAAGTGCCCTGTTCAGCGTAGCCCAGTGCCAGTGACGATTGAAGCACAGACACAATTGGGCGCATTGTTAGACCATGGAAGCAGAACACCGGGGAAGCATCATGAAAAAACGCGTCGCACTGGTTCTGGGTTCGGGCGGGGCCCGGGGCTATGCACACATCGGCGTGATCGAGGAAATCGAACGCCGTGGCTATGACATCGCCTGTATCGCCGGCTGCTCCATGGGCGCGGTGATTGGCGGAATTTATGCCGCCGGCAAGCTCGATGAATACCGCAACTGGATTGAAAGCCTGGACTACCTCGACGTCCTGCGCCTGGTGGACGTGAGCTTTCGCCTGGGGGCGATCCGTGGTGAGAAAGTCTTCGGCCAGATCCGCAAAATCGTCGGCGAGATCAACATCGAAGACCTGCGCATCCCCTACACGGCGGTGGCCACCGACCTTACCAACCAGCAGGAAATCTGGTTTCAGGAAGGCTGCCTGCACCAGGCCATGCGTGCCTCGGCGGCGATCCCCAGCCTGTTCACGCCCGTGGTGCAAGGCAACCGCATGCTGGTCGACGGCGGCATCCTCAACCCCTTGCCGATCATCCCGGTGGTGTCCAGCCACTGCGACCTGATCATCGCCGTGAACCTCAACTCGACCAACCAGAAGCAGTACCAGTTGCCAGTGATCGAACGCCCGGCGGCGTTCAAGCTGCGCTTTGACAACCTGATCAATTCGCTGGGTTCGCACTTGCCGTTCCGGCGCAAACCGGCCGAACAACTGATGCGTATCGAGCAGGGCCTGCAACCGGAGGCGGCGCAAATCCCCAACCCCTGGCTCAGCGATGCCGCCGACCCCGAAGCCCAGCAACCGGCGGCAGCGCCAGAAATTGAAGGCGCGCCGAAATCGGCGACCGGCTCGTTCATCATCGACAACGTCGGGCCGGCGTCATTGCTTGACTTGATCAACCAGAGTTTCGAGGTGATGCAGACGTCACTGGCGCAGTACAAGATTGCCGGCTACCCGCCGGATGTACTGATCAACGTGCCCAAGCGGGTGTGCCGGTTCTTCGAGTTCTACAAGGCGCCGGAACTGATCGCCCTGGGGCGGGAGATTGCCCGCGACACGCTGGATAACTATGAGGCGGAGCGGCGTTGATGACTAACAGCATCGCGGGGCAAGCCCGCTCCTACACTTGCTGTGGGAGCGGGCTTGGCCCTACTCCGGTCCGATCAGCCTGTACCCCACCCCGGGCTCAGTCACGATGAACCGCGGCGCCGTCGGGTCATCGCCAAGCTTCTGGCGCACATGGGCGACGACGATGCGCAGGTAATGGCTGTCGTCGACATGAGTCGGCCCCCAGATGTCCTTGAGCAGTTGCTGCTGGGTAATCACCCGCCCGGGATGGCTGGCGAGCTGCGCCAGCAGTGCATATTCCTTGCGCGTCAGCGCCACCTCGACGCCGTCCAGGGTCACCTTGCGAAACGCCAGGTCGACGGTCAACGGCCCGAAGCTCAGCGCCGAGACGCTGGCCGATGCCTGCGGCGCCTGGCGCAGCAAGGCGCGTACGCGAGCGAGGAATTCCTGAATGCCAAAGGGCTTGGTGACGTAGTCGTTGGCGCCGTTGTCCAGGGCTTCGACCTTCTGGACTTCACTGGCACGCACCGACAGCACCAGCACCGGCACCGCGCTCCACTCGCGCAATTCACGCAGCACCTGCTGGCCGTCCATGTCCGGCAGGCCCAGGTCAAGCACCACCAGGTCCGGGCGCGCCAGTGCCGCCTGGGTCAGACCCTCGGCGCCGCTGCCGGCTTCCACTACCTTGTAGCCCTGGGAGCTCAGGCTGATACGCAGGAACTTGCGGATTTGCGGTTCGTCATCGATGACCAGCAGGGTCGCGCTCTGGCTCATGGGGCTTCGCTTTCAGGCTCGGGTTGGGTCGGCAGCGGCAAGCATAGAGTGATGCAGGTGCCCTTGCCATCGATACCGTCAGCGACGCGGATGTGCCCACCGTGGGCGCCGATCATGCCCTGGCAGATCGCCAGGCCCAGCCCCGTGCCCTGCCCGCCTCGATCACCACGCGCGGCGGTATAGAACATGTCGAATATCCGCTCGCGGTCGGCTTCGGGAATGCCCGGGCCTTCATCACTGACGGCACAGCACAGCAACTCGCCGTCGACGCTGACCTGCAGGTCCAGGCGGCCAGCCGCCGGCGAAAAGCGCGCGGCATTCTCCAGCACATTGATCAGCGCCTGCTCGATCAACGCCGCGTGCACGAACAACAGCGGCAGATCGGCCGGCACTTCGGTGCGCAGCTGCAACGGCGCCAGCACCACCCGCAGGCGGTTCAGGGCGCTGCCGACGATGTCGCCGGGCGCCACCCAGTCGCGCGCAAGCTTGAGGCCGCCATGGCCCAGGCGGGTCATGTCGAGCAAGTTCTGGATATAGCGATCCAGGCGCTCGGCTTCATTGCGGGTGCCTTCGAGCAGCTCCTGGCGGTCGGCCTTGGGGATCGCCTCGCCGAGGGCCAGCAGGCTGTCGATGCTGCCGCGCATGGCGGTCAGCGGCGTGCGCAGGTCGTGGGACACCGAGGCCAGCAAGGCGCTGCGCAGTTGCTCGGTTTCGCCGTGCAAACGCGCCGATTCCAGCTGCTCGGCCAAGCGCGCCCGCGCCAGGGCCTGGGCCAGCGGCTGGCTCAGGGCCTTGAGCAGGCGCCGATGCTGAGCGGTGAGTTGCTCGCCCTTGTGCGGGCGCACGCCGAGCAGCGCCAGACGCGCATCGTCCACCGACAGCGGCCACCACCACCAACGGCCGTTGGGCAAAGTATCGCTGCCCAGACCCGCGGCCTGGTCGTGCTGCCAGGCCCAGTCGGCGGCGGCACGCTCGTTGTCGCTGAACTGCAGGTTGCCGCCGCTGGCCACCTGCAGACGGCCTTCGGCGTCGCGCTCGAGCAGGCACACCTGCAGGTCCTGCCAGCCATCGAGGTGCTGGCCGGCGGCGGTGAATACCGCCTGGCGATCGGTGGCAGCGGTGAGCTTGCGCGACAGGTCGAGCAACTGGCTGGTCTGCTCCTGGGTTTCGCGCAAAGCCTGCAATTGCCGGCGCTGGCGCGCCGCCAGGTTGCCGGTAAGCGCCGCCATCAACAGGAAGAACAGCGAGGTCAGTACGTCTTCTTCACGCTGGATGCTGAAGGAGAAATTCGGCGGGATGAACAGAAAGTCATAGGCCAGAAACGACATCACTGCACAGGCCAATGCCGGGCCCAGGCTGCTGCGCACCGCCACCAGCAACACCGCCGCGAGGAACACCAGCGAAATGTTCGGCAGCGCCAGCACGCTGGCCACCGCCCAGGCCAGGCCGGTGGCCAGGACCGTGGCGGCGAAGGCCAACAGGTAATGACGCCAGACCCAGACCTTTTTCGCCGCTGCACTGGGCGGCTCGGGCTGAGTGTCGCGGTCGAGCACGTTGATTTCCAGGCCGTGGGCATCGCGCAGCAAGCGCGTCGCCACGCCAGCGCCGAACAACCGCCGGCGCAGGCGATCGCGCGACTGGCCGACCAGCACCAGGCTGGCGCGGCGTTCCAGGGCATGCTGGATCAGGGTCTTGGCCACCTCGCCGGCGCGCAGCAGCACCACTTCGCCGCCCAGCCGTTCGGCCAGTTGCTGGGCCGCCTGCAAGCGCTGGCGCGCGGTTTCGTCACGTAGCCGGCCGTTGTCGACGTGCACCAGGGTCCACGGCAGATGACGCCGCTGCGCCACCCGGCTGGCGTGACGCACCAGGCGTTCGGCCTGGGCATCGCCATCGACGCCAACCAGCAAACGCCCGCGCAAGGCCGGCGCATCCTGGCCAAGCTGGCGGTAACCGTGGGCCAGGTCGGCATCGACCTGGGCCGCAGCGGTTTGCATGGCCAGCTCGCGCAAGGCGGTCAGGTTGGTCTGGGTGAAGAATGCATCGATCGCCGCCCGCGCCTGCTCCGGCACATAGACCTTGCCCTCGCGCAGGCGCTCGAGCAGCTCGCGCGGCGGCAGGTCGATCAGCACCAGTTCGAAGGCTTCCTGCAGCACCCAGTCGGGCAGGGTTTCGCGCACCTGCACACCGGTAATGCCACGCACCTGGTCGTTGAGGCTTTCCAGGTGCTGGACGTTGACCGTGGTGTAGACGTCGATGCCGGCGGCCAGCAGTTCCTGGACATCCTGCCAGCGCTTGGCATGGCGGCTGCCGGGGGCGTTGCTGTGGGCCAGCTCGTCGACCAGCACCAGTTGCGGACGGGCCTTGAGCAGGCCGTCGAGGTCCATTTCTTCCAGCAGCATGCCGCGGTATTCGCTGCGTAGCAGCGGCTGCTGGGGCAAGCCGCCGAGCAGCGCCTCGGTCTCGGCGCGGCCATGGGTCTCGACCACCGCCGCCAGCAGCGCCACGCCCTGGCGCAGCTGGGCATGGGCGGCCTGGAGCATGGCGTAGGTCTTGCCTACCCCCGGCGCCGCCCCCAGAAATACCTTGAGCCGGCCGCGCCCTTCGCGCGGCAGCCCGGCCAACAACGCATCAGCGCGTTCGGAATTGCTCATGCTCACTGCCTGTCCTTATTTCGACGCCGGCGACAGCTGCTCAAGGGCGCTGTTCAGGGCCAGTACATTGACCACCGGCGGGCCGATCAAGGGGTGCAGGGTGGACTGCTCGACCAGTACTTGCAAGGCCTCGGGGGCAACCTTGCGCGCCGCCGCCACCCGCGGCAGCTGGTAAGCCACCGCCGCCGGCGACAGGTGCGGGTCCAGGCCGCTGCCGGAGGTGGTCAGCAAGGCCAGCGGCACCGGCCCCTGCGCTTCGATATACAACTGCGCGGCGCTGCTCTTGACCCGCTCGGCCAGCGCCGGGTTGCTCGGCGCCAGGTTGCTGGCGCTGCTCGATACCGTGGCGTAGTCACCGGCCGACGGCCGCGACTGGAACCAGGCGTCACCCTCGAAGCGTTGCGCGATCAACTGCGAGCCACGCACCTGGCCCTGGCCGTCGCGCAGCAGGCTGCCATTGGCCTGCTCGGGGAAGGCCAGCTGGGCCACCCCGGTGACCACCAGCGGGTACACCGCGCCGGTGATCAATGTCATCAACAGGATCAGGCTCAGGGCCGGACGAATAGGGGTAGTCATGGTCATCTCCTTGGTTCAGACCAGCTTCAGGGCGGTGAGCAACAGGTCGATCAGCTTGATCCCGGCGAACGGCACGATCAGCCCGCCCAGGCCATAGATCAGCAGGTTGCGACGCAGCAGGTGGGCGGCGCTGGCCGCCTGTACCCGCACCCCGCGCAGGGCCAGCGGGATCAGCACGACGATGATCAGGGCGTTGAAGACGATCGCCGAGAGGATCGCGCTTTGCGGGCTGCTCAGGTGCATCAGGTTGAGCACGCCCAGTTGCGGGTAGATCGCCGCGAACAGCGCCGGGAGGATGGCGAAGTACTTGGCCACATCGTTGGCAATCGAGAAGGTGGTCAGCGCGCCGCGGGTCACCAGCAGCTCCTTGCCGACCTGGACCACATCCAGCAGCTTGGTCGGGTCGCTGTCGAGGTCGACCATGTTGGCCGCCTCGCGCGCGGCCTGGGTGCCGTCGTTCATGGCCATGCCGACATCGGCCTGGGCCAGCGCCGGGGCGTCGTTGGCGCCGTCGCCGCACATCGCCACCAGGCGGCCGTCGTTCTGTTCCTGGCGAATGCGCGCCAGTTTCTTCTCCGGGGTGGCTTCGGCGAGCACGTCATCGACCCCGGCTTCGGCGGCAATCGCGGCGGCGGTCAGCGGGTTGTCACCGGTGACCATCACCGTGCGAATACCCAGCTTGCGCAATTCGGCAAAGCGCTCGCGGATGCCCGGCTTGACCACGTCCTTGAGGTGAATCACCCCCAGCAGGCGCTTGTCGGCGCAGACCAGCAAGGGCGTGCCGCCGCTCTGGGCGATCTTGTCCACTTCGCGGGCCAAGGGCGCGGGCATTTCCAGGCGCTGCATGGCGACGAAGGCCAGCACCGAGTCCACCGCGCCCTTGCGGTAGCGACGCTGCTGGTAGTCGATGCCGGACAGCCGGGTTTCGGCGCTGAAGACTACAGGCGTGAACTGTTCGGCGTTGGGTTCGTTGAAGTCATGCAACTGGCGCAGGTATTCGACAATCGATTTACCTTCGGCGGTGTCGTCGGCCAGCGACGCCAGCAAGGCGCCCTCGCCAAGCTCGCGGGCGGTGACGCCAGGCGCAGCATGCAGGGCGCTGCAGCGGCGGTTGCCGAAGGTGATGGTGCCGGTCTTGTCGAGCATCAGCACATGCACGTCGCCTGCCGCTTCTACCGCACGGCCGGAACGGGCGATGACGTTAAGGCGTACCAGGCGGTCCATGCCGGCGATGCCGATGGCCGACAGCAGGCCGCCGATGGTGGTCGGGATCAGCGTGACCAGCAGCGCCACCAGGAACACCAGGGGGATGCTGCCACCGGCGAAATGGGCAAACGGCTGCAGGGTCACCACAACCACCAGGAAGATCAGGGTCAGGCCGATCAGCAGAATATCCAGGGCGATTTCGTTGGGGGTCTTCTGCCGCTTGGCGCCTTCGACCAGGGCGATCATGCGGTCCAGGGTCGACTCGCCGGGGTTGCTGGTGATGCTGATCAGCAGCCAGTCGGAGACCAACCGGGTGTTGCCGGTCACCGCCGAACGATCACCGCCGGACTCGCGGATCACCGGCGCAGACTCACCGGTAATCGCCGCCTCGTTGACCGCGGCGATACCTTCGAGCACCTCGCCGTCGCCAGGGATCATCTCCCCGGCCGAGACCTTGACCACATCGCCCTTGCGCAGGCTGGTGGCCGGTACAATCTCGAAGCTGCCCGAGGCCGTCCGGCGGCGGGCACTGAGGCCCTGGCTGCCGGCCTTGAGGCTGTCGGCGCGGGCCTTGCCGCGGCCCTCGGCGAGGGCTTCGGCGAAGTTGGCAAACAGCACCGTGAACCACAGCCACAGGGCGATCTGCACCGCCACGCCAGTCGGCACGCGGCTGTCGGGCACGAAGCACAGCAAGGTAGTGAAGATTGCGGTCAGTTCCACCACCAGCATCACCGGCGAGCGCTTGAGCTGGCGCGGGTCGAGCTTGACGAAGGCCTGCACCAGCGCCGGGCGCCACAGGGCGGCAAAGGTAGTGCGCGCAGCCTCGGGGGCCTGCGCCTTTACTTCAGGAATCGGCATGTTCATCAGTTGTTCCTCACAAGCCCAGGCTCAGGTATTCGGTCACCGGCCCCAGGGCCAGGGCCGGCAGGAAGGTCAGGCCACCGACCAACAGGATGGTCACCACCAGCAAGGTGACGAACAGCGGGCCGTGGGTCGGGAAGCTGTTCTGCCCCACCGGTGCGGATTTTTTCAGTGCCAGGCTGCCAGCCAGGGCCAGCACCGGCAGGATGTAGCCGAAACGGCCAATCAGCATGCCCAGGCCGATCATCAGGTTGTGGAAGGTGGTGTTGGCACCCAGGCCGGCAAAGGCCGAACCGTTGTTGGCGCTGGCCGAGGTGTAGGCGTACAGCAACTGGCTGAAGCCGTGGGCACCGGGGTTGCTGATCGCCGCCGCAGGGCCGGGCAAACTGGCCGCCAGGGCGCCGAGCACCAGCACGCCAACCGGCATTACCAGCAGGGTCGCCACCAGCAACTGCACTTCCCGCGCCTGCAGTTTCTTGCCCAGGTATTCCGGGGTGCGGCCGATCATCAGGCCGGCGAGGAACACCGCGATCAGCACGTTGAGCAGCATGCCGTAGAGCCCGGCGCCGACGCCGCCGAAGATCACCTCGCCGACCATCATGTTGACCAGCGCGACCATGCCGCTGAGCGGGTTGAGGCTGTCGTGCATGTTGTTCACCGAGCCGTTGGAAGCGGCGGTGGTGGTCACCGTCCAGAGCACGCTGGCGGTGGTGCCGAAACGGCTTTCCTTGCCTTCGAGCGGCGCGGTCTGTTCAACCAGCGGGCTGCTCAGGTTCGGGTTGGCCTGGTACTCGCTCCACAGCGCGGTGCCGCCGCCGATCAGGAACAGCGCGAGCATGCCGGCGATGATCGCCCGGCTCTGGCGCATGTCCTTGACGTAATGGCCGAAGGTGAACACCAGGGCCACCGGAATGAGAATGATCGAGGCCACCTCGAACAGGTTGCTCCAGGCCGTCGGGTTCTCGAACGGGTGCGCCGAGTTGACGCCGAAAAAGCCACCGCCGTTGGTGCCCAGTTGCTTGATCGCGATCTGGCTGGCAGCCGGGCCCAGCGGGATGGTCTGGTCGGCGCCTTGCAGGGTCAGGGCATGAACATAATCGGCGAAGGTCTGCGGCACGCCCTGCCACACCAGCAGCAAAGCCAGCACCAGGCACAGCGGCAGCAGGCCGTAGAGCGTGGCGCGGGTCATGTCGACCCAGAAGTTGCCCAGGGTCTGCGCCGAACGACGGGCGATGCCGCGGCACAAGGCAACCAGCACGGCGAGGCCGGTGGCGGCGCTGACGAAGTTCTGCACGGTCAGGCCGAGCATCTGGCTCAGGTAACTGACCGAGGCTTCGCCGCTATAGGACTGCCAGTTGGTGTTGGTGACGAAGCTCACGGCGGTATTGAACGCCAGCGACCACTCCTGCCCCGCCAGGTGCTGCGGGTTGAGCGGCAGGTAGCCCTGTAACAGCAGTACGGCGAACACCAGCACAAAGCCTGCGAGGTTGAAGGCCAGCAAGGCCAGGGTGTACTGCTGCCAGCTCTGCTCTTTGCTGGCATCGACCCCGGCGAGCCGGTAGCAGCCACGCTCGACCGGCCCCAGCAGCGGCGACAGCCAGGTGCGCTGCCCCTCCATCACCTTGAAATAGAAACGCCCGAGCAAGGGTGCCGGGAGCAGTACCAGCGCAAAGAACGCCAGCAGCAACGCGTAATCGTAACTGTGCATGGTCGCTCCTAACCCCGATCGGCGCGCAGCAGCGCGACCAGCAGGTAGATCATCAAGGCCACTGCCAGCAGCAGTGACACCCCGTCCAGAATGCTCATGAAAACTCTCCGTCCTTACGGCACGTGCCGCTGACGGTCATTGTCGGTAGAGAGGCTGTAAAGGGGCGAGATCGAGAGCCAGGGCCGGGCATAAAGAATGCGTAAATAACGCGATGCGGCGGGGCCTGGATTGCGAGCGCTACGCGCTCGATCGCGGGGCAAGGCCCGCTCCCACCGGGGCAGTGCATAGAAATTTGTGGGAAGTTTCCTATTCCGCCCAGCGGGGCGCCAGGCTTGGATTGCCGGTGCTAGGTTGCGGGCCTCATTGCCCAAGGAGACTAAGCAATGTTTGAAATCAACACCTGGCCCCTTCACGCCCAGATCGGATTCGGCCTGGCGCCTTTCGTTATCGCGTTATCCGGCGTTGCCATCGACGTGCATATCGCCTGCTCACGACATTTTGAGGTGATGTGTGCAGCGCTACAGAACAATCGCGGGCTGGAGCAACAAATTCAGCTATGGGGACGCAGGGGCATTATGTCACGCACCCTGGTAGTTGCATCTATCAGTGGCGCGCTAGCTTGGTCGAGCATCGGTATTGGCAGGAGAGTGCTTGAAGCGCAAGAAACTCACGAGCTTCCAGCCTACCTGCAACGCCGAATGAAGGTGTCTTGCTGGCTGACCGTAGCAGGAGGCATCTGGTTGATGCTGGGTGCTGGCTTGGTACAGCTGGGGAAGTACTAGAGAGCTCAGCGTCGCCTGGATAGCGAGCGCTGCGCGCTCGATCGCGGGGCAAGGCCCGCTCCCACAGAAGGCCCGCCCCTACAGGACTTTCCACTGCGCTGGCTGCTGGTAACCGGCAACCCAGCCGATCACCTGCTCGGCCGGCATGGGCCTTGCGATGCAGTAGCCCTGGGCGATGTCGCAACCCAGGCCCATCAGCAGTTGGCCATGCTCTACCGTCTCCAGGCCTTCGGCGATTACCTGGCGGCCAAAGGCGCGGGCCAGGCCGATGACGGCGCGGGTCAGGGCCAGGTCGTCGTGGTCGTGGAGGATGTCGCGCACGAACGATTTGTCGATCTTGATGGTCCGCGTCGGCAGGCGCTTGAGGTAGCTCAGCGACGAATAGCCGGTGCCGAAATCATCCAGGGAGAACTGCACGCCCAAACGCTGGCAGGCCTCCAGGCACTGGCTGACGCGCTGGATGTTTTCGATCGCCACCGACTCGACGATCTCCAGGTCGAGCATCGCCGGCGCCACGTCCGGATGACGCCCGAGCAGCAACTGCAGGCGCTCGACAAAGTCGTCACGCTGCACATGGCGGGCAGCGATGTTGACGCTGACCGGCCACTGATGGTCCAGCGCCTGCCAGCTTTGCATCTGGCTCATGGCCTGGTCGATCACCCACTCGCCAATCTCGACGATCAAGTCGGTCTGTTCGACTTGCGGCAGAAAATCGCCGGGCAGCACCAGGCCCTTGCCCGGGTGCTGCCAGCGCAGCAGCGCCTCGAAGCCGATCACCACGCCGCTGTGCATGTTGACCTTGGGTTGGTAATGCAGGCACAGCTCACCCTGGTGCAAGGCCTGGCGCAGGCGCGCCACGGTCTGGTGGGTGGCCTTGACCTCCTGGTCCAGCGACACGTCGAACAGGTGAAAGCGGTTGCGCCCGCTCTGCTTGGCCACGTACAGGGCCTGGTCGGCGTGGCGCACCAGGGTGTCGGTGTCTTCGTTGTCCTGGGGGAACAGGGTCACGCCGATGCTGGCGCTGACGCGAATCTCCTGCTCGCGAATCCGGTATGGCGCGGCGATCGCGGTCAGCACCCGGTCGAGCGCCGCCTGCAAGTGGGTGGGGTCTTGCACGTGGCGCAGAATCAGCACGAACTCGTCGCCCGACAAGCGCGCCACGGCATCGCCGCCACGCAGGATGCCCTTGAGCCGGGTGGCCACTTCGACCAGCAGCAGATCGCCGCTGGCATGCCCGTAGCCATCGTTGACCGCCTTGAAGCCGTCCAGGTCGAGCATGCACACCGCCAGCGGAATGTCCTCGTTGCGCGAGAACTCCAGGGCCTGGTTAAGCAGGTCGGACAAGTAGGCGCGATTGGGCAGGCCGGTGAGCACGTCGTGGCCGACCCGCCATTGCAGGGTATGCAGCAGCTGGCGTTTTTCAGTGACGTCGAAGCGGATCGAAACGTACTTGCGCACCTTGCCCGTGGCCGGGTCGATCAACGGCACCATGGTGCTGTCGACCCAGTACAGCGAACCGTCCTTGGCGCGGTTGCAGATCTCGCCCTTCCACACCCGCCCGGCAACCAGCGCGCGCCACATGCCGATGAAAAACTC
Organism: Pseudomonas sp. B21-009; assembly: GCF_024749345.1. Classification (NCBI taxonomy): domain Bacteria; kingdom Pseudomonadati; phylum Pseudomonadota; class Gammaproteobacteria; order Pseudomonadales; family Pseudomonadaceae; genus Pseudomonas; species Pseudomonas sp. B21-009. The sequence continues at coordinate 3,956,737 of NZ_CP087199.1, forward strand.
CGGCCCGTGCAGGCCGGAGTTGAGGATCCGGTGGTTGGCGCCCAGCAGTTCCTCGCGGCTGTAGCCGGAGATGCTGCAGAACTGCTCGTTGACGTAGGTGATCCGGCCGCTCAGGTCGGTTTCGGAAAAGATCGCGGCGGCATCGACTGCCGCGCGGTAGTTATCGTCCATGAATTCCTCTGCACCCTGGTGGCTAGCGATTGAAACGCTCGACCAGGGCCCGCAGGCCCGAAGAAATGCTTTCCAGTTCAGCGCCGCGGCTGGCTGCAGCATTGGCGTTGAGCGCGGTGGCCTGCACGGTGCTGGCAACCTTGTTGATCTGCTCGGACACGTCTTCGGCCACCGAGGATTGCTCTTGCGAGGCGGCGGCCATCTGCTGGCTCATGTCGCTGATGCGCTCGACCGCGGCGCGAATACCCTGCAAGGCGCGCTGCGCTTCCAGCACCTGGGCCACGCCCTGCTCGGCCTCGTTGATACCGAGGCTGGCGATGCTCACCGCCTCGTCGGCGCCGCTGCGCAGGTTCTCGATGATGCCCTGGATCTGCACGGTCGAGTGCCGGGTCTTGGCCGCCAAGGCGCGAACCTCATCGGCGACCACGGCAAAGCCACGGCCCTGCTCGCCGGCGCGGGCCGCTTCGATGGCGGCGTTGAGCGCCAGCAGGTTGGTCTGTTCGGCAATCGCGCGAATCACTTCAGCGGCGAGCATGATGTCCTGGGTCTGCCCGGCCAGGTGGGTGACCGCCTGGTTGATCTGGCTGACGGTAGTGGCCAGCAACTGGATGGCCTCGCGACTGGTGCCGGCGACCTGGCTGCCCTGCTCGGCCAACTGGTTGGCGGTCTGCGCCTGCACGGCGGTCTGCTGCACATGCTCGGCCACCTCGCCGATGGAGGCGGCCATTTCAGTCATGGCGGTGGCGGTCATGTCGGTTTCGCCGCGCTGTTCCAGCAGCGCCGTTTCAGTGTTGCGCGACAAACGGCTGGAGTCGCTGGCGGCTTCGGCCATTTGTGTGGCCAGGTCGCTCAGGCGGGTGAGCGCGGTTTTCAGCCGCGCTTCTTCGCTGATCAAAATCATCTGCAACTGCGCCGCCGGGCCCAGTAGGTCGCTGTAGGTCAGGGCGCTGATCTGGTCGGCAAAGGTGTGCGTCGAACACCCGACGATCTGCCCCAACTGACGGCCCAGGCGGCCATGGGCCCACAGGCCGAGCAGCGCGAACAGGCCCAGGGTGATCCCCTGGCCCGGCCATCCCGGCAGCACCTGGTTGGCTGCCACCGCCAGCGCGCCTGCGGCCAGGGGCAGGCTCATCACCTGGCCAAGCTGGGCCAGCCGGCGCCCGCTCGCCACTGCCGGCTTGCCCTCGCGCAAGCGTGCATACAGTGCTTCGGCACGGCGCACCTGCTCGCGAGTGGGCTTGACCCGCACCGACTCATAGCCGACCAGGCGGCCGTCCTCGAGAATCGGCGTGACATAGGCGCTGACCCAATAGAAGTTGCCGTTCTTGCAGCGGTTCTTGACGATGCCCATCCAGCTCTGGCCGGCCTTGAGGTACTGCCACATCAGGGCAAACACCGCTGGCGGCATGTCCGGATGGCGCACCAGGTTGTGCGGGCTACCGATCAGCTCGGCCTGGCTGAACCCGCTCATGGCGGCGAATTCGGCGTTGCAGTAGGTAATATTGCTGGCAGTGTCGGTGGCGGAAATAAGCCGTTGATCCTCGCCGAAAGTCTGTTCGACCGAGGTAACCGGCATGTTGAGACGCACGATAAAACTCCATTTGCAGGGGTCTGCCAGGTTGTCCTGCGCAGCGCCCAAACCATTCGTCCGACACCGAGATCAGCCTTCTACCGGGGTGCTTTGCTGAATAGTCTCAGCTGGGTCAGCGCGGTTGAAACTCGATGGCTTTTGACCTGTCCAAACGATCAATTCTACGAATTACATCACATTATGCAAACAAAGGTGATGAATTGTGGCGTTGCCTCTTGCCGATAGATATCGTTAAGTTCTTGATTCTAAATGGGAATTAAGCGATGACAATTTCAAGTTTGGGTTCGGCCATCAGACGTTACCGCAAGGTAGCCGGGCTCACTCAGGCTGAACTTGGCGAGAAAACCGGTTTTGACCCCAAGACCATCAGTCGCTTCGAAACCGGCACCTACACTCCCAGCGTGGAAGCCCTGTCGAGCTTTTCCGAAGTGCTGGGGATCAAACTCAAAGCCTTCTTCGCCGAAGAGAACGACGAAGACGAGCAGCGTGCCTACCTCTTCGGCGTCATTCACAAAACGCCCTCCCAAGACCTGGGAAAGCTGATCGCAGCGGTAGACCTGGCCTTGTCCAAGCCTTAGTGGCGGCAACCCCGAAAAGCGGCAGGTCGACCCTGCCGCTTTTTTTTGCCTGGCTATTGCACCGCAACTGGTCAGACCGGTAAAGCCAATTCTTGCCCGCTCAGCCGAAAACCCCTTGCAAACCCAAAAAAATCGCGCCTACACTGCCCACGCACTGGACATACCGGTAAGACCACAATAATTAAGTCCTCCGCTCTTTCGCCCGCCGTGGCATCGAAGCAGGGACACCGACCAGAGATCCCTCCCATGCTCAAATGGTGCTCGCGTTCGATCTTCCTCCAAGTGGTGTTGGGCCTTGTGCTAGGCATAGCCTGCGGCCTGAGCTTTCCTGAAGTTTCCCTGCAACTCAAACCCCTCGGTGACGGCTTCATCAAGCTGATCAAGATGTTGATCGGGCTGATCGTGTTCTGCGTGGTGGTCAGCGGCATCTCCGGTGCTGGCGACCTGAAGAAGGTCGGGCGCATCGGCCTGAAATCGGTGATCTACTTCGAAATCCTGACCACCATCGCCCTGGTGATCGGCCTGGTGTTCGCCTTTACCTCGGGCATTGGCAGCGGCGCCAACATTCATCTGGACCAACTGGCCAGCAGCGAAGCCAGCAACCTGGCCGAACGCGGCCAGCACATCCATGGCACTGCAGCGTTCCTCATGGACCTGATCCCGACCTCGGTGGTCGGCGCCTTTGCCGACAACAACATCCTCCAGGTCCTGCTGTTTTCAGTGCTGTTCGGCAGCGCCCTGAACCTGGTCGGTGAAGCGGCCTCGGGCATTTCGCGGCTGATCAACGAACTGAGCCACATCATTTTCCGCATCATGGGCATGATCGTGCGCCTGGCGCCGATCGGCGTGTTCGGTGCCATCGCCTTCACCACCAGCAAGTACGGCCTGGAATCGCTGCAGCACCTGGGCGGCCTGGTGGCCTTGTTCTACCTGACCTGCACCGGTTTCGTGCTGTTGATCCTGGGCACCGTGATGCGCCTGTCGGGGCTGAAGATCCTGCCGTTCATCAAGTACCTGCGCGAAGAGCTGACCATCGTCCTCGGCACCGCTTCTTCCGACGCCGTGCTGCCACAGATCATGCGCAAGCTCGAGCACCTGGGCATCGGCAGCTCGACGGTGGGCCTGGTGATTCCTACCGGTTACTCGTTCAACCTCGACGGCTTCTCGATCTACCTGACCCTGGCCATCGTCTTCATTGCCAACGCCACCGGCACGCCGCTGGCGATGACCGACCTGCTGACCATCCTGCTGGTGTCGCTGATTACCTCCAAGGGCGCCCACGGTATTCCGGGTTCGGCGCTGGTGATCCTTGCCGCGACCCTCACCGCGATTCCGGCGATCCCGGTGGTCGGCCTGGTGCTGGTGCTGGCGGTGGACTGGTTCATGGGCATCGGCCGGGCGCTGACCAACCTGATCGGCAACTGCGTGGCCACCGTGGCCATCGGCCGCTGGGAAGGCGATATCGACATGGAACGGGCCAACAATGTGCTGTCGGGCAAACAGGGCTTCGGCTTTGCCCAGCGCAAAACCCCCAACGCCCATCAACAAGAGTTCTGAGCAACAGGGCCGGCAGCAAAACTGCCGGCCACAGGAGCAAACCATGCAAGTGTTCTCATGGAGTGACCAATGATTACTTCATCAACCGTCGTCAACTCAGTGGTGGAAAAACTCCGCCAGGCCCTGGCCCGCGGCCAGTGGCGCTCCGGCGACATGCTGCCGGGCCAGCGCGAACTGGCCGAGCAACTGGGCATCAGCCGGCCAAGCCTGCGCGAAGCGGTGACCGTGCTGGAAACCCTCGGCCTGGTGCGCTCGATGCCGGGCAAGGGCGTGCTGGTGCTGGACGCTGATGCGGCGCAAAGCACCTCGCCCCAAAGTGGCGTCGCCGAGGCCAGCCTCGAGGATGTGCTGCAACTGCGCTACACCCTCGAGCCGTTTATCGTCGGCCTGGTGGCGCAGTCGATCAGCAGCAAGGAAATCGGTCAGTTGCGCCTGACCCTGATGGACATGCGCGAAGCCCTCGAGGCCGAAGACAGCGAAGCCGGGGTCAACGCCTACATCGCCTTTCACGAAGAGCTGTTCACCCTGACCGCCAACCCGATCTTCCAGAGCGTGGTGCAGCAGACCAGCAACGCCCTCAAGCAAAGCGCCGCAGTGCTGCGCAACTCGCCCGAGCACCTGGCGGCGCGGCTTGAGGAAAACGAAGCGGTGGTGCGCGCCATCCGCAACAAGAACAGCGCCCAGGCCAGCGCGCAGATGCGCCACCATATCCTTCAGGAAGGCCGGCGCATGGGCATCGAACTGAACATCCCGGACGATCATCCGGGCAACTGACCCCAGGAGTGCGACCATGAACGCCAGCGCCCACGCCCATGACACCGCCCTGCCCTCGTTGCTTGCCCAAGGTGAGCGCAGGTTGTCGGCCGAGCAGATCTACCCACGGCTGTTCGATGCCATCCTCGAGCAGCGCCTGGCTCCTGGCAGCGCCCTGACCGAGCAAGCCCTGGGCGATGCTTTCGGGGTTAGCCGCACGGTGATCCGGCGGGTGCTCGGGCGTTTGTCGGACCAACAGGTGATCGTCCAGCGCCCGAGCCACACCGCACGCCTGGCTGCGCCCGACCCGCAGCATGCACGGCAGATCCTCAGCGCCCGGCGCCTGGCCGAAACCACCCTGATCAGCCTCGCGGCCAAGCGCGCACGGCCGGCCAAGATCCGCCAGTTGCGCGAACTGGTGGCCCGCGAGCGCCAGCACCATGAACAGGGCCAGCGCTGCACGGCGATCCGCCTGGGCGGCGAGTTTCACCTCAAACTTGCGGACATGGCCGACAACCTGCCGCTGGCGCGTTTTCTCAACGGCCTGGTACCGCAGACTTCGCTGATCATTGCCCAGTACGAAGCACGACCATGCAGCCATTGCGCCTGGCAGGAGCATGCGGCGATCATCGATGCGCTGGAGAACGGCGATGGCGAGGCGGCGCTGGCATTGATGCATGAGCATCTGGACCATATCGAGGCCAAGCTCGACCTGGAGGATTGACCGAAGGGCCTCATCGCCGGCAACGCCGGCTCCCACAATAGTGGCATGCACCGAACCTGTGGGAGCTGGCCTTGCCAGCGATCGAGTGCGAAGCGCTCGCCTACCAGGCGACAGTTATAGCCTGCCCGCTTTACCATGACGTCAATCGCCTTGGAGGGCACCCTGATGACACCTGCGCCGCACATGACACCGCAGCAGCGCCAGCAAGTGCGCGCAGCAATGTCCGATGCCTTCGTCGACACCCACGTCGAATACCTGTGGATCGCCCGCCACCTGGTGGGTTTTGACCGCGAGCTGCTCAAGGAAATCTTCTACAGCGAAGTCGCCCCCGCCTGCTACGGCAACATCATGACGCCGGTACCGCCGGTCTGGACCGGTTTCGACGAAACCTGGCTGCAGGAGGAGATCGAAGAAACCCTCCAGGCACGCCGCGACAGCTGGTGGCGGCGCCATATCGACCGCCTGTTGAACGCCACCTGGGTGTGGTTTTTCTACAAGGAGATCTGGGCCGACATCCTCCTCGCCCTGGACGAGGCCGAGGCCGAACAGCAGCGCGAGTGACGGCACCTATACTCAGGTAACCACACCATTCGAGCTTGCCTGACCACAGGGGGGCTGCGCTTTGATTCCGCGTTCCCCGCTCATCGCCCTGCTGCTCGCCGTGCTCCTGGCGCTGGGCGGCTGCGGCTCACGGCAAAAGGTCAGCGAGCCGCCGCCCATCCCGGTCAATGCGGCGACCTGGCAACAGATCGACCGCGACATCATCGACGCTTCGCTGGCGGTCACCAGTTCAGTCAACGACTATGCCCGGCGCTCCATGCGGGTCTGGAAAGACCGCGTGCAGCAGTACACCGAAAGCGAGTTCATCCCCTGGTTCACCGGCTACTGGACCCAGCAATGGCTGACCATGAAAGTGGCCTGGTACAAAATGAACAGTGGCGACGGCAGCGAAACCCCGGAAAAGCGCCTGGCCCAGTACCTGCAGGAGCAGTACCACGAACGGGTGCTGGACCCGGTGGCCAAGGAGATCGACCCCGAGGCCATTCGCGACCGGGCCATGGAGCTGTATATCCAGCTGCTTGGCCAGCAACTGCAGCAGATTGCCCAACGCTACCGGGCGCCGCCGGAGCAGTTCAACCTGCACCTGACGCGAATCCAGGCCATCGGCCTCGCCCCCCCGGCCAACAACAATGCCTCGCTCCATCAATTGCTGTTCAGCAAGCCGCTGGAACAGCAACCCGCCTACGCCGCACTGGTCAAACGCCTGCACAGCGCCGTGCGCGCCGGCACCCAGCGCGCCGACATCGGCCTGTCATCGGTCGCCCGGCAAGCCAGTGAAAAGCTCGGCGCCACCCTGGCGCCACGGGGCATCGCCAGCGCCGTGGCGGCAGCCGTCGGGCGTGCGGCGGGCACGGTGATTTCCCTGGCGGCCACCGGCATCGGGGTGATGACCCACAACCGCGAACAACCGGCGATGATCGAGCAACTGCGGGTGATCCTCAACGTCGCGCTGAACGAGGAATGGCGGGAATTGATGGAGAACCGCAAGACCGGCGCCATGGCCGGGGTCTACTACCTGTCGGGGGAGATAGAAGACAGCCTGCTGGCCGCCGAAGGCCCCGAGCGCGAGCCGCAGCCCGCAGCCCAGGTGATCACCCTGCCGGCCCAATAAACGCGCGGCTTATGCGGCGACGCGGTTGTCGGGCTGGGCCTGGGCCGAGGTCGGCAGGCCGAAGATGCGGTCAAACAGCCAGTTGTAGATGAAGGTGTAGCACGGGATCAGGATGATGAACGCCAGGTCGACGACAAAGGCCTCCAGCAGGCTCATGTCCAGCCACCAGGCAATCAGCGGAATCAAGTACACCACCAGGGTCAGCTGAAAACCGATGGCATGCGCCAGCCGCCGGCCAACACTGCGCCCACGCTTGGCCTGGCGGCTTTCCCAGTACTCGAACAGGGTGTTGTAGATGAAGTTCCAGGCCATGGCGATGGTGGTGATCATCACCGCCAGCGGCCCGGTATTGCTCGGCGCGCTGTCGGCCAGGTAGGCCAGGCCCAGGGTCGACATGCACAGTCCGATCAGTTCATAGGCGGTCACGTAGACCAGTTTGCGTTTGACACCTTGCACGTTGCTAACCTCGGTTTTGCCGTAAAACGTCGCCCTCTTGGGCAACTGAGGCGGGCAAGCATGCGTCAATCTTATTGACAGCCAAAGTCAGCAGCTATCAGATTATCTGACAGGAGATTGCCATGAACTTTTCCAGCGACAACATCGAACTGTTTCTCGCCGTACTCGACCGCGGCTCGTTTTCCGCTGCCGCCCGGGCTTTGGGCCGGGTGCCGTCGGCGGTGAGCATGGCCATCGGCAACCTGGAAGCGGAACTGGGCTTCAGCCTGTTCGAACGCACCCACCGGGAAACCCGCCCCACCGCCATGGCCCAGGCCCTGGAGCCGCACGCACGGATGATCGCCAACCAGCTGGGGCAATTGCAGGTGCATGCCCTGGAGCTGTCCCAGGGGCTGGAAAGCACCTTGAGCATCAGCGTGGTGCCGGACATCGACCACACCCGCCTGCTGGCGGCGATCAGAACCCTCAGCGAGCGCCACCCGTTGCTGAATGTCGAGGTGCTGAGCGCACCGCAGGAAGATGCCCTGCAACTGCTGCACGACGGCCGCGTCAGCCTGTGCCTGGCCTTCGCCGGGCTGTCGGTGGACGCCCGCCAGCGTTTTCAGAACATCGGCATGGAGTCGCTGGTGGCCTGTATCGGCCCGCAGCACCCGGCCCTGCAACAGCGCCCCCGGCAAATCGTTTACCTCGAAGACCTGGCCAACGTCCGGCAGATCCTGGTGGCCAGCCGCGACCTGCCCCTGAGCGACACCCGCGCGCTGATCGGCAAGGCGTACTGGCGCACCGACAGCCTGGCCATGGCCATCGAAATGGTCGAAGCCGGCCTTGGCTGGGGCGACTTTCCGTTGTCGCGGGTAGCACCGTTGCTCGGCGCCGGGCGCCTGGTGCGCCTGGACTTCAGCAACACCCGCAACGAGTTGCAGTTGCCGGTGCATGCCTTCTGGCGCCAGCACCAGCCACTGCAAAAAGCTGCCCAGGCGCTGGTGCGTTTATTGGGCGTGCAATAAAGCGCCCGGCTGAAACACGCACGCCAGAGCAGGCAGTAGGAAAATCCTGTCAGCCCCTGCGGCAAAAACTCCTATCAATTTTTCAGTTTTGCGGCCGATACCCGTCTGGATAGGTACGAGCACACGCCAAAAGCGCCGCTCGGCACTCCTCTTTACTGGCACAAGGTCTCGGAACATGAACCTGAAATTTCGCCACAAGATCCTGCTGTGCGCCTGCGGCGTCGTGGTTCTGGCATTTGCACTGTTCACCCTTTACAACGATTACCTGCAACGCAACACCATCAAACAGAACATCGACTCGTCGGTCAAACAGGCCGGTGCACTGGCTGCCAGTAGTGTGCAGAACTGGATGAGCGGGCGCATTCTGGTCCTGGAAAACCTCGCCCAGGACGTCGCCCAGCAAGGCGCCAACGCCGACCTGCCGGGCCTGGTCGACCAGCCTTCGTACACCAATAACTTCCAGTTCACCTACGTTGGCCAGGCCAACGGCGTGTTCACCCAGCGCCCGGACGCGAAAATGCCTGACGGCTACGACCCGCGCCAGCGCCCGTGGTACACCGCGGCCGTCGCTGCCAACCAGACCATGCTGACCCCGCCATACATGGCTGCGGTCGGCGGCTTGGTGGTGACCATCGGCATGCCGGTGAAAAGCAAAACCAGCGGCGAGCTGCTCGGCGTGGTCGGTGGCGACCTGAGCCTGGCGACCCTGGTGGACATCATCAACGCCGTGGACTTCGGCGGTATCGGCCATGCATTTCTGGTCGACCGTAACGGCCAGGTGATCGTCAGCCCGGACAAAGACCAGGTGATGAAGAACCTCAAGGACATCTACCCGGGCAGCAACCTGCATATCGCCCCGGGCACCCACGAGGTCACCCTGAACAAACAGGAGCGGATCATCTCCTTCGCCCCGATCAGCGGCCTGCCGACCGCTGACTGGTACATCGGCCTGTCGATCGATCGCGACAAAGCCTACGCCGGCCTGAGCCAGTTCCGTACCTCGGCCATTATCGCCATGCTCATTGCCGTGGCCACCATCGCCGGCCTGCTGAGCCTGCTGATCCCGGTGCTGATGCGTCCGCTGACCACCATGGGCCGCGCCATGCAGGACATCGCCCAGGGCGAAGGCGACCTGACCCGCCGCCTGGTCGTCGAGAACAAGGACGAGTTCGGTGAACTGGCCGGCGCCTTCAACCAGTTCGTCGAGCGTATCCATGCCTCGATTGCCGAAGTGTCCTCGGCCACTCGCCAGGTCCACGACCTGTCCGAGCGCGTGATGAGCGCTTCCAACGCCTCGATCATCGGCTCCGAAGAGCAAAGCATGCGCACCAACAGCGTGGCCGCGGCGATCAACGAGCTGGGCGCAGCCACCCAGGAAATCGCCCGCAACGCCGCCGATGCCTCGCAACACGCCAGCGGCGCCAGCGAGCAGGCCAACGACGGTCGTCAGGTGGTGCAGGAAACCATTTCGGCGATGACCTCGCTGTCGCAGAAGATCAGCGAATCGTGCGAGCAGATCGAAACCCTCAACGCCAGCACCGACGACATCGGCCAGATCCTCGACGTGATCAAGGGCATCTCCCAGCAGACCAACCTGCTGGCGCTCAACGCCGCCATCGAAGCGGCCCGTGCCGGTGAAGCCGGGCGTGGTTTTGCCGTGGTGGCCGACGAGGTCCGCAACCTGGCCCACCGCACCCAGGAGTCGGCCGAAGAGATCCACAAGATGATCACCACCCTGCAGGTCGGTTCGCGCGAGGCGGTGCACAACATGAACGCCAGCCAGGTCTCCAGCGAAGAAAGCGTGATGGTTGCCAACCAGGCCGGCGAGCGCCTGAGCAGCGTGACCCAGCGCATCGGCGAGATCGACGGCATGAACCAGTCGGTGGCCGCCGCGACCGAAGAGCAGACCGCCGTGGTGGAAAGCCTGAACCTGGATATCACCCAGATCAACGTGCTCAACCAGCAAGGCGTGGCCAACCTCAATGACACCCTGCGTCATTGCGATGCCCTGGCCCAACAGGCCGGGCGCCTCAAGCAACTGGTCGACAGCTTCAAGATCTGACCGCTGTGAAAAACAAAAGGGGCCGCTTGCGGCCCCTTTTTTCATCCTCTCGCGCTACACCGCAAGCACCTGCTTGGCCCGCCCCAGGCGCAGCCAGCCGATCAAAACCGCCAGCATCAGCACAAAACCCAGGTAACCGAAGAACGGATAGACCTGGCCGACCAGGCTGATAAAGCCGATCAGGCTGCAGACAAACGCCGCCACCCCCGCCGCCACCGAACCCAGGCGAAAACTGCGGGTGCCGGCCGGCAACAGCCGCGCCAGAAACGAATACAGCGTGCCCACGGCGGTGTTGACGATCATGCCGAAGATGATCACGCACATGATCACGCCCAGTGCCGGGGAGATTTCGCTGGCAATCGACAGCATCGGCATCGGCAGCTCGGCCACGCTGTCCAGGCGCGACAACAGCCCGGCGCTCATCACCAGCATCAGCCCACCCAACGCCGCGCCGCCAAGAATCCCGCCCCAGATCGCGGTTTTCTCCAGGCGCGCAGAACCTCCGAGAATCGCCAGGATCGGCGCTCCGGCAACGATGTTGTACGACACATACAGGAACGCACCGAGCAGCCAATGGCGGGTGCCCGCCTCTTGCTGGCTGGCCACCTGGTCAAGCTGGGCAAAGCTCAGCTCGCGGGTAAATACCGCGTACAAGGCAATCGCCGTGGCGACCAGGATCAGGAACGGCGTCACCGCACCGATCAGCAGAATCACCTTCTGCACATCCAGGCACACCACCGCCACCACCAGCACCGTCACCAGCACACTGCCGGCCAGCGCCGGAATGGCGAACTGTTGCTCGAGCAAGGCCCCACCGCCGGCAAGCATCACCACAGTGACGGCGAACATGAAAAAGGTGATCAGCAAATCGACGAACAAGCCCAGGTAACGCCCGCAGATGGCGTACACCACGTCCTTGTGCGAGGCCGCCTGCAAGCGATTGCCGAGCCTTGCCAGGGCCATGCCGAGAAAGGTGAACAACGCCGCACTGACCAGCGCCCCAAGCAGGCCCCAGAGGCCGAAGTCGACAAAGAACAGCAACAGCTCCCGCCCCGAGGCGAACCCTGCGCCGACGATCACGCCGATAAAGGCGCCTGCAATTTTCAGCTGCTCTTTCATTTTCAGCCCTCTGGTATCGATGGCCCTGCGGGGCCTTTGTTGTTGTTTTTATCCAGTGTTGCCGTGCTGACTCAGTCGTTGCCGAGCCAGGCCTGCACTTCGATCTCGACATCCACGCCCAGGGCCAGACCGGCGCTGACGGTGGAACGCACCGGGTAGCCGTTGGCGAAGAAGCCTTTGTAGACCTCGTTGAAACCGGCGAAATGAGCCATGTCGGACAGCCACACGGTGGCCTTCACCACCTGGTCGAAACCGACGCCGCACTCGGCCAGGGTTTCACCGATACGCTCAAGCGCCGCCCGGGTCTGAACCTGAATGTCGCCGCGCACCACTTCACCGTCGGCGTGCAGGGGGATCTGCCCGGAAAGAAACACAAAACCGCCGACCTTGACCGCTTTGGAAAACGGATATGGCAGGTGGCTGGGGATACGCTCGATAGTCGAACTCATGGGAAATCTCCTTCGGGAATTAACGAAAACGCGCCGGGGACAAGCGTTGCGGCTCGACCCCTTCGGCGCTCAGGGTTGCCGGTAACGGTTGCTCAAGCAACAGCGCACAGGCCAGTTGCGAAGCGCCAGCGGCGGACTGGATACCATAACCGCCTTGCGCCGCCAGCCAGAAAAACGCCGGGTTGTGCGGATCGCGGCCAATCACCAGGTCGCCATCGGCAACGAACGATCGCAGCCCGGCCCAGCTATGACTGGGGCGGCGAATCGCCAGGGTGGTGATGGCCTCGATGTTGTAGATACCGATGGCGACGTCGAGCTCTTCGGGCATCACGTCCTGGGGCTCGACCGGGTCGGCGTTGGCCGGTGAGCCGAGCAACTGCCCGGCATCGGGTTTGAAATAAAAGCTCTCATCGACGCCGATCACTGCCGGCCAGCGGCTGAAGGCCTGGTCTGGCGGGCCGTCGAAGGTAAAGGCAGAGCGCCGGCACGGCTGCAGGCCGACCGGCTGTACGCCGCAGACCGCCGCGATGTGATCGGCCCAAGCGCCAGCGGCGTTGACCAACTGGCGCGCCTGAATGCAGCTGCCGTCGGCCATCACGAGCTGCCAGTAACCGTCGTGGTAACTGCCCTCGACCACCTCGGCATTGCAGTGCAAGTGCCCGCCGGCCTGGCGGTAACCGCGCAAGAAGCCCTGGTGCAGCGCGTGTACATCCAGGTCCATGGCGCCGGGTTCGAGTACCGCGCCGGTCACCACCTCGGCGCGCAGGCTCGGCACCAGCGCCAGCGCCCCGTCGCGGTCGAGCAAGGTCACTTCGGTACCGTTGGCCTGGCTCTGTGCATAGGTGCTGTCGAGCAGCGCCTGTTGCTCCAGGGTCGCCACATACAGACAACCCCGCGGTTCGAGCAGTGCATGCTCGCAGAAGCCCGGCGGCGGCGACTCATAAAAGGCCCTGCTGGCGCGGGTCAGCGCCTGGATCTGCGGGGTGCCATAGGCCTCCATGAACATCGCCGCCGAGCGCCCGGTGGAGTGGTAGCCGGCCTGGGCTTCGCGTTCAAGCATCAGCACTTGGCGCCCTGGCGCCAGCCGATAGCCCAATGAAGCACCGGCAATACCGGCGCCGATGATCACGATGTCGAAGGTCTGTGTCATAGCCATGCAATCACCTGCGAGATGAAATTATCATTTGTGAGAATTCTAATATCTGAGAATTTCGGATTATGCAAGCGCTCACGGTAAGATGCGCATCCGTTTTACCTGACCGAGATGCTTGATGAGTGCCGACCGCTCCCCTGCCGACACCCGCCCTGGCGCGCTGCCGCTGATTGACCGCGCCGAAGTCGGCGCGCGCCTGCGCAGCGTGCGCAAGGCCCAGCAACTGACGCTCAAGCAACTCTCGGCGCTGTCCGGGGTACCGGTCTCGACCCTGTCGAAAATGGAACTGGCGCAGGTCTCGGTGAGCTACGAAAAACTCGCGGCGGCGGCGCGGGCATTGCAGGTGGATATCGCCCAGCTGTTTCGCGCTTCAGGCGTGAGCGATGTACCAGTGCCGACCACCGTAGTGGTCAACTCCCTGCCCAGCGCCCCCGGCTACAGCACCGGCACCTACGACTACCACCCGATTGCCGGCGAATTCCCACAGCGCCTGATGACCCCGATGTACGCCCGGATCATCGCCCGCGAGCGGCAACAGTTCGACGAATTCATCCGCCACCCCGGGCAGGAATTTGCCCTGGTGCTGAGCGGGCGGGTGCGCATCGTATTCGAGACCGGTGAGGCGGTGAGTATCGGCCCGCAGGAGACAGCCTACTTCAACAGCAATGTCGGGCATATTTATCTTTCCGAGACGGAAGATGGTGGGGATGCGCATGTGATGGTGGTGATGACGGATCGGTAAAAGCGTTGTCTGTAACACCGCATCGCGGGTCAAGTCGAGACGTCGCACCGCCGCTCCCACAGCGCTACGCGCTCAACAAGAGCGAAGCGAATTGTGCTCTTGATCTTGATCTGCCGCCCCGTTAACCAGAAGGGCCGAGTGCAGGTGTTGCGAAGGGGCGAGTGCGCAGCACCTTCGGCGTTAGCCGAAGTTGCGAAACGTAGAGTTGCTTGCAACTCGTAGTTCGCAATGCCCCGTAGCGACACCGTAGCGAGGGAACCCGAAGCGCAGCGTAGGGCCCCTGGTGGGGCGAGAATTTTTGCTTACTTTTTTTTCGACTAAAAAAAGTAAGCCGCCGTAAGGGCGGAAAGGTGACTAAGCCACACCCTGGCAAATGGATGGTGCAAACCCTCCCGAAGCTCGACCCAGTTATAACCTAATAACGAACAAGTCTATTTGGCTATAAAAAAACCTTTATGCTGGCTGCCATCCGATCACGGGCACGTTGGGCGTTTAGGTTACTTATGGATGTAGGTTCTTTCGGTTTCACCATTGCAGGCCTGGTAGTTGGATTCATCGTCGGCATGACCGGCGTCGGCGGCGGCTCGCTGATGACCCCGATCCTGCTGTGGTTCGGCATCAACCCCGCCACCGCCGTAGGTACCGACCTGCTCTACGCCGCCATCACCAAAGCCAGCGGCGTCTGGGTCCACGGCAAAAACAACAATATCGACTGGAAAATCACCGGCTGGCTGACCCTTGGCAGCGTCCCGGCCGCCGCCCTGACCCTGTGGTTCCTCGCCAGCCTCGATGCCGACACCCAGGCCGCCAACGCCATTATCAAGCAAGGCCTGGCCGTGGTCCTGGTGCTCACCGCCCTGGCCATCCTGTTCAAAAGCAAACTCCAGGCCTTCGCCAGCAAACACGCCGGCGACCGCTACCACCTGAGCGGCACCAGCCTCAACCTGCTGACCGTAGTCACCGGCGTGGTGCTCGGCGTCATGGTCTCGCTGACCTCGATCGGTGCCGGCGCCCTGGGCACCGTGGCGCTGTTTCTGCTCTATCCGTACCTGGTCACCCGCCGCCTGGTCGGCACCGAAATCGCCCACGCCGTGCCCCTGACCCTGGTCGCAGGTCTCGGCCATGCGAGCATGGGCAACATGGACTGGTCGCTGCTCGGCTACCTGCTGCTCGGCTCGCTGCCGGGCATCTACATGGGCAGCCACCTGACCGGGCGAATTTCCGACAGCATCCTGCGCCCGTGCCTGGCGGGCATGCTGCTGATGATTGGCTACAAGCTGGCGTTCTGATCAAGGCTTTCAGGCAACACCAATCCCTGTGGAAGCCGGCCTTGCCGGCGATGGGCTACGCAGTAGCCCCAGGGTCAATCCTGCGTACGCCACAGCACCGGCCACTTGTCTGGCCAGTTCCCAGTGCAACTGCCCATGCGTGACAGCGAGCGCGGTCGCATGCGCTCCCCGTCAAAACGCCAGCTCTGTTCCATGCCGCAATCGCCAATGCCCCGCGCCAGGATGAAACTGCTGAGCACCCCGGAGTCCGGGTCATAGCCCACCGAACCGCCAAAGTCGCCCCACTGCTCCTGCGCCGCAATCTTCTCCAGTTGCAGCGCCTTCGCCTGCTCGGGATGCGCCCGCGAAGTGGTGTACAGCGCGTACTCGCAGTTGTAGGCACCGCAGCCGAAACGAAAGCTCACCAGCGCCGTGTCCTTGCTCAAGGCATAGGCCTGGGCACTGTCCGGGGTCCAGTCCGCGTCGGGGTCGCGCCAGTCGTTTGCGGTGGCAGTCATGACCACCTCGCTGATGCGCCTGGCCTCTGCTTCACCCATCGGCTCGGGGCGTACGAATGGCGCCAGCTTGGGCAGTACTGGCGCAGAAGGCACGGCGCTATCCGGCGCATCCCCTGTGCGCACCAAGGCGCTGCGATGCCCTGCCCGCCCCTGCACCGAATCGATCAGCAACAACGAAGCCGTCAGGCCGTTCAGAGAGCTGCCAAGCTCACCATCATTGCTCTGCGAGGTCAGGCGCGCGCCGTTGCGCAATGCCTTGAGCAGGGCCATGGCCTGCTCGCCGCTGGCGCGCCAGAACACCACGCCGTCCTCCTGAGCCTCGCTCAAGGGTAGTGCCAGCGGCTGGCCATCGAGCTGCAACGGCGCCTCCAGCGAGCTGTTGCTGAAGATCGTCACCTGCAGTTGGCCATCGAGGCCGGCCCCGCGCATTACCTGGATGCCCAGCGGCATGTCCGCCCGGGTATCGGCCGCCAGCGCCGTGCACTGGCGGGTATTGTCACAGCCCACCACCCAGTCCTTGAGGGGCTGGTACAGCGGTACCGGTTCTGCCGCCGCAGCGTGGGCAGCACCGGGCAAGGCCAGCAAGGTGAAAAAAGCGGCGTGCAACGGTGCGCTCATGATGAATTCCGTTTCAGGTAAACGGCGCATTCTAACGCTGGGCATCCTGAAAGTACTGCTTCAGGGTAATGATGCTGAGTTCACCAGCGGCTGGCTGATTAGACAACCGGCTTGCCAAAAACATATGGAAATCCGTATATTCGAATTTCCATATGTAAAAGGCCGATTCGATGCTCAGCCCCACCGCCCTGTTCAAATGCCTCGCCGATGAAACCCGTGCCCGCGCCACGCTGCTAATCGCCCGCGAAGGTGAGCTGTGCGTCTGCGAGCTGATGTGCGCGCTCGACCACAGCCAGCCAAAGATCTCCCGCCACCTGGCGCAACTGCGCAGCTGCGGCCTGTTGCTCGACCGCCGCCAGGGCCAGTGGGTGTACTACCGGCTTAACCCGCAACTGCCGGCCTGGGTCAACCAGGTATTGCTGTTGACCCTTGAAGCCAACGGCCAGTGGCTCAGCGCCGACAGCACCCGCCTCGACGGCATGGGTGATCGCCCTGCCCGCGCAACCTGCTGCTAAGGAGTCCGCCCCATGCGAATCCTGTTCATGTGCACCGCCAACAGCTGCCGCAGCATTCTGTGCGAAGCGCTGTTCAACCACCTGGCCCCGGCCGGTTTCGAAGCGCTCAGTGCCGGCAGCTTCCCCAAGGGCCAGGTGCATCCTCGCAGCCTGTCGACCTTGCAACGCGCCGGCATCGGTATCAGCGGCCTGACCAGCAAAGGCAACGACACCTTCGCCGACAACCCACCGGACATCGTCATCACCGTCTGCGACAACGCCGCTGGCGAAGCCTGCCCGCTGTACTTCGGCCCGGCACTGAAGAGCCACTGGGGGCTGGCGGACCCGTCCGAAATCCACGGCACAGACACCCAGCTCGATGCCGCCTTCGACGCCACCCTGGCGCGTATCGCGCTGCGCTGCACAACCTTCCTCGCCCTGCCCTTCGAGCGCCTGAGCCGCGATCAGCTGCAGGCTGAAATTGACCGCATCGGCACCTTGTAAAAGGACTCTCCCATGAATGATCAACTGCCCAATCTCGACCTCGACCTGATCCCTGCCAACGCCGCCCATGACGGGCACAAGCCGCGCATCCTGCTGCTTTACGGCTCGACCCGCGAACGCTCGTTCAGCCGCCTGCTGACTGAGGAAGCTGCGCGCCTGCTGGAGCACTTCGGCGCCGAAACCCGGATTTTCAACCCCAGCGGCCTGCCCCTGCCCGACGACGCGCCCGAGGACCATCCCAAGGTGGTCGAACTGCGCGACCTCATGCAATGGTCCGAAGGCCAGGTGTGGTGCTCGCCCGAGCGCCACGGCGCCATGTCGGCGGTGTTCAAGGCGCAGATCGACTGGGTGCCGCTGGCCATGGGCGCGGTGCGTCCGACCCAGGGTAAAACCCTGGCAGTGATGCAGGTGTGTGGTGGTTCGCAATCATTCAACGTGGTCAACCAGCTGCGGGTACTGGGGCGCTGGATGCGTATGTTCACCGTCCCCAACCAGTCCTCGGTGCCCAAGGCCTGGCTGGAATTCGACGGTAACGACCGGATGAAACCTTCGGCCTACTACGACCGCGTGGTCGACGTCATGGAAGAGCTGGTCAAGTTCACCCTGCTGCTGCGCGGGCGCAGCGAGCATTTGGTCGATCGCTACTCCGAGCGCAAGGAGTCGGCCGAGGCTTTGTCACAGCGGGTCGGCCAGCGTTCGATCTGAGCGCCTGACGATAGCCAGCGAATAATCGCACCGGCTGTCGTCATCCAGGCTTACCAGTTCCATGGCCAGTGCGAAGCGCTCGGTAATCCCCAGCTCATCCCCCAGCCCACGGAAAAACTCGCGCAGTACCGGCCACTGCAGCGCATCCTCGACGCCCAGCTCACAGGCGATGCGGTGGTAGCGGTCGGCGCCGGTGATGCGTATAAACACCTGCTCGGCGCCGAATTCGAGGATGTGCAGGCGGTATTCCGGACTGGAGGTAAAGATCGCCGCCACCACCAACCGGCCGAGGCCACGGGCGTCGCGCTCCAGTTGCACCTGGCTGGCCATGTGCCGCGCTGCCATGCGCCGGCCGAGGCGATAGAACATGCGCTCGGACAGGCGATTGATGTGCTCGCGGCCAAACATTTCCCCGGCCTGCTCCAGCATCAGGCCATAGAAGGCTCCGGTGATGTTCGACAGCGACTGGGCCATGCCGACCACGCTGTCGGGGAAAAACGCATGGACCAGCGCCTGCCAGTCCATATCCTCGGGGTAG
Organism: Pseudomonas sp. B21-009; assembly: GCF_024749345.1. Classification (NCBI taxonomy): domain Bacteria; kingdom Pseudomonadati; phylum Pseudomonadota; class Gammaproteobacteria; order Pseudomonadales; family Pseudomonadaceae; genus Pseudomonas; species Pseudomonas sp. B21-009. The sequence continues at coordinate 3,975,416 of NZ_CP087199.1, forward strand.
CGGTCGTGCTCGCGCAGGGCGGCGGCTTGCAGGAAAGTCTCGGGAAGTCCTTTTCCGGGCGAATTCATTGCCACTGATCTCCATGAAATGGCCCCATGCATCCATTGCACAGGCGACCGATGAGTGTAGGCAAGCCTTGCTGGCGCTACCTCACCAACCGACGTCCGGCATGCTCACGGCCCATGACGAACTGCAGCAAGCGGTCCATCGGCAATGGCCGGCAGAACCAGAAGCCCTGACCCAGGCTACAGCCCTGGGCCTTGAGATAATCGAGCTGCTCGCGGGTTTCGATGCCCTCGGCCACTACCTGGATATCCAGGCTCTCGGCCAGCATCAGGTAGCCATTGACGATAGCCTGGTCGATCGGGTTGCTCTGCACCTCGCTGATGAACACCCGGTCGATTTTGAGCTTCTCGAACGGCAAGGCGCGCAAGGTGCTGGGCGATGAATAGCCGGTACCGAAGTCGTCGATCGACACCTGCACGCCCATGCCTTGCAAGCGCAAAACGTTCTGCCGGGCCTGCTCGATATCCTTGAGCGCGGCGGTTTCGGTCACTTCGATTTCCAGGCGGTTGGCCGCCAGGCCGCTGCGCTCGAGGACCGCCGCCAACTTGCTGACAAAATCGCACTGCATGAACGAGTAGCCACTCATGTTCACCGCCACCGGCACATCCAGCAGGCCGGCTTCGATCAGCGCCCGGTTGTCGGCGCAGGCACGGGTCACCACCCAGACATTGAGCGCCGACATCAGCCCGTTCTGCTCAGCCAGGGGGATGAACACCTCCGGCGATACCGGGCCGTTGGCGCCGTCGTTCCAGCGCAGCAAAGCCTCAAGGCCGGTGATCCGTTGCGGGTCGGCCAGCTCGAACTGCGGCTGGTAATGCAGCTGCAATTGCTCGGTCTCGATCGCCTGGCGCAGACGCTCCAGGCGCTGCTGCTCGCGCTGCTGGGTGATGCGCATGGCCGGGTTGAAACAAGCGATGCGATTGCCGCCGGCCTTCTTCGCCTGGTACATGGCAAAGTCGGCATCGATGATCAGTTGATCCGGCGCCGGCGCTTGCCCTTCCCGGCAATTGGCGCAGGTACTGACGCCAAGGCTTGCGCGCACAGCCAAGGCCATGCCGTCGATCCGCAGCGGCGCCTGCAGGCACTCGAACAGCCGTGTGGCCAGGCCCATGCCACCCTGTTCGGCAAACGGCTGACGCATCACCACCACGAACTCATCGCCGCCAACCCGGGCCAGCAACCCCGCACCGGTCAGGCACTGGCGAAAGCGCTCGGCGACGCCAACCAGCACCCGGTCACCGACGTAATGACCATGGTTGTCGTTGATGATTTTCAAGCCATCGAGGTCGATGAACACCAGCACCAGTTGCTGCACCTGCGCTTGCGCCAGGGCGATCTCCTGCTGCAGGCGCGTATGCAGGGCGCTGCGGTTCATGCAGTGGGTCAGGGTGTCATGGCTGGCCAGGTGGTTGATGCGCCGGTGCATCTGCAACTGTTCACTGATGTCATAGCACACCCCGATCAGCAGTTGCCGGCCACCCAGCAACAGCTCGCCGACACTTACGTGCAAATCGAACAAGGAGCCGTCCTTGCGCTTGCCGAGCAGCTCGCGTACCAGGCCGTTGAGTTTGCGCCCGCCGCCCGCACGGTAGGACGCCAGGCACTGATCATGGTGCTCGGCGTAGGCCCTGGGCATCAGCCGGGAAATATTCGCACCGGCAAGTTCGGCGAAGCTGTAGCCGAACAGCTTCTGCGCTGCGGCATTGATCGCCTGCACCCGCCCCCATTCATCGGTGATGACAATCGCATCGGCGGCGGCCTCGAAAATCGCGTAGGGAATGCTGGTCAGCTCGCGCTCGGCGTTGGCCGCAAGCTTGTCGAAATCCTCTCGGGTCATGATCGCGGCCTAGCGGTTGAAGCGGTCCACCAGCGCATACATTTCATGCGCCGTGTGTTCAAGCTCACGGCCGATGCTGGCGGAACTGGCGGCTATGTCGACGTTCTGCTCGGACACCTGGGCGATGGTGGTGATCTGCCGGCTGATGTCTTCGGCGACATGGGCCTGCTGCTCGGAGGCGGCGGCCATCTGTTCGGTCATCTGGTGGATATGCTCGACCGCCACGCCGATGCCTTCCAGGGCGTTCTGGGTGGCGATCACCTGATCGACACCGGCATGGGCCTCGTCACTGCCCTGGCGGGCGATATCCACCGCCTGGTTGGCGGCGCTGTGCAGCGACTGGATGATGGTCTGAATGGTTTCGGTCGACTCCTGGGTCTTGAACGCCAGCGCCCGCACCTCATCGGCGACCACGGCAAAACCACGACCCTGCTCGCCGGCCCGCGCCGCTTCAATGGCGGCGTTGAGCGCCAGCAGGTTGGTCTGGTCGGCGATCTGGCGGATCATGTTCGAGGCGATCTGGATCGACTGGGTCTCGTCGGCAAAATTTTCCACCGACTGGCTGATCTGGTTCACCGTGTCCTGCAGTTTCTCGATCACCAGGCGAGTCTTGCCGGCTTCTTCGGAGCCGACCCGGGTCAGCTGGTTGACGTCGTCGGCCTCACGGGCGGTGTCGTGGATGTGGGTCGAAACCTCGGAGATAGACGCCGCCATCTGGGTCATGGCGGTAGCGGCCATGTCGGTCTCGTCGCGCTGGCGCTGCAACGACGACTCGGAGGCCTGAGCCAGCTTGCCGCTTTCGCCGGCCATGGTTTCGGTCTTCTGCGCGTAGTCGCCGGAACGGCTGAGGGCGGTGCGCACCTTGGCCTGTTCGCTGATCAGCGACATCATCAACTGCGCCACGGCGCCGTGCTCGTCGGTGTAGGTGCGGGCAATCAGTTCGCTGTCGAAACTGTCGGCGGTGGCACGCCGGGCCAGGGCGAACTTGCGCTGCAGGTTCCAGTGCGCAGCCACCTGCATGCCAACAAAACCACAGGCCAGCACGGCCAGCGCCGCCCAGCTATCGAGGTACCACACGGCGGCAAGGCAAGGCACGCCAAGCGCCACCGGCGCCAGCGCCTGCTCTTTCACAGCCTTGGCCAGGTGCTTGAAGCTCCAGCTCTTTTTGCCCGTACGGATGCGCTGGTAAAGCGCGGCGGCACGCTCGATATCGGCACGCTGCGGCTTGACCCGCACCGACTCGTAGCCGACGACCGTCGCCCCCTCGAGGATCGGCGTGACATAGGCGCTGACCCAGTAATGATCGCCGTTGCGGCAGCGGTTCTTGACGATGCCCATCCAGCTCTTGCCGGCCTTGAGGTACGACCACATGTGGGCGAACACCGCTTCGGGCATGTCCGGATGGCGGACGATATTGTGCGGGCTGCCGATCAGCTCTTCACGGCTGAAGCCGCTGATGGCCACCAGCTCGTCGTTGCAGTAGGTCAGGTTGCCGTGCAGGTCGGTGGCAGAAATCAGCCGCTGTTGGTTCTGGAAGATGACTTCCTGCTGGGTGACCGGCAGATTGCTTCTCATGCGCTGGGTATCCGTTATTGCGAGATCAATCGGGTGTAATTACCCGCATTGTAGGTGTGGCAATTGGCCATACCTCATGAATAGAGCGGCTGTAGCTATAGCGATATGGAATACCTGGTTAATTTTGCTCGCCGGGCTGGTTGGCCAGGGTCAGGCATTCACGGAACAGCCGGCTGGCCGGGTCGAGGCTGCGATTGGCCGAGTAGAAGCAGCCGATGCTGCCAAAGCTCAGCGGCTTGCCAAGGTCGAAGGCCTTGAGCTTGCCGCCCTGGGCCAGTTGCTGGGTGGTTTGCAGGGGGAAGAAGCCGACGGTCTGTTGGTCCTGCATCAATTCGTAGTTGGTCAGGGCCGCGATCGACTCGATGACGTTGGCCGGCGGGCCCAGGTCCAGTTCCTCGAACAGGCGGTCGACGGTACGCCGCAACAGACCGCTGCGCGGCGGCAGAATCCACGGGAACGGATGCAGCTCGGCCAGGCTCAGCGGCCCGCCGCTGGTGTGCAGCGGGTGCTCGGCACCGGCGACGATGCACAATGCCTCTTCGCACAGCACATCGACTTTGAGCCGCGGCTCGTGCTCGTGCCAGCGCCAGTCATCGGGGATGCGCCCGACGACAATATCCAGCTCACCGGCCAACAGGCTTGAGAACAGCTGGTCCATGTGCCCGACCCGCACCGTCACCAGCACCCCCGGCGCGCTCTCCTTGAGCAGGCGCAGGGTATGCGGCAACAGCAAGGCCGATGACGAGGTCAGCGAGCCGACCATGACCTGGCCGGTGGTGCCGCTGTGGTAGGCATTGACCTCATCGGTGAGGCTGCGCAGTTCGGTGAGCATGGCATGGGCGCGGCGCACCACCACCCCGCCCAGCTCGGTGGCACGCACCCCGCGGTTGCCGCGCACCAGCAAGGCGGCGCCAAGGAAGGCTTCCATTTCGTGGATGATCTTGGTCACGGCCGGCTGGGTCAGGTTCAACGCCTGGGCCGCGCCCACCAGCGAGCCGCTACGCAGGACCTGGTCGAAGACCACCAATTGATAGAGTTTGAGTTTGCGCGCAACAGAGACAACGGTCGACTTCATGGGTAACACCGGATGATGATCGAGCGCCGTAAAAACAGCACTCAACCTAACGGGCGATTCCTTATTGTTTTATAAACTTTCACACCAGAACTTCGCAGCGTGGCGGGGAGAGTTGTTCATTCCTTTAAATTCAATATAGAGCCCGCAGGCGAGCAAAAAACTGATGCAGATCATCAATTTAGGCGAGAAAAACAGGTAGGGAGAGAGGGTGCGGCGGGGGTTATTTTCCGAGCATAACATACTTTCAGACATCGGCAAGGCAGCGGCTTCCTTGTTATTCCAAACAGCCTATAAAGCAGTCGATTAAAGTTGAAATAAAAATAACGAACACAACTATAACAACTTGGAATATCAGCAGAATTCAATATCGCTACTTGGCTCAACGATGGATTGGGCGCTTGACCCTGCCCTTGACACAGCCAAAAGCCCCCAGTAATTTTCTCACCCCCTCCTTTTCGGCTACCGCTGCCGTGCACCGCCCAGGCGTTAACTCGCGAAGCGGTCATACCGCTGCCGACACTTATACGGTCGCCCTCCCCTGGCGTACCTCTACTCCGATATCAAGTGCACAAGGATGATTCCATGATCATTCGTCAGGCTAACGCTGCCGACTACCCGCAACTGCTCGACCTCTGGCTGCGCTCCGTGCGCGCCACCCACCACTTCCTGCAAGCATCCGACATAGACGCGCTGCTGCCGCAACTGCGCGACGTCTACCTACCCGCGGTTGAGTTATGGGTTGCGGTAGATGCTGAAGACCGCCCGCTGGGCTTTATCGGGCTCAACGAAACCCACGTTGAGATGCTCTTCATTGATCCCGACCTGCGTGGGCAAGGCATTGGCCGAGCGCTACTGGATTACGCGCATGATTCGCGGGATACCCTGAGCGTTGACGTAAACGAGCAAAATCCCCAGGCGGTGGGGTTTTATCTGCATTACGGCTTTGTTCAGACTGGCCGTTCCCCGCTGGATGGCGAAGGCCGGCCGTTCCCGTTGCTGCACATGAGTTTGCCGACTGCAACGGCCTGAAACGGTCCTGGGTTCTGTACGAAAACTGCAAGCAGGCGTTGGGTTAGTGCGCCAGTGACGGTTGGGTAGCGACCGAGACGGTGAAGATCAAGACAAACAGCACAAGGAGTACCCAGAACACCACCACGATTGTCAGCATGACAACCTTCAGGCTTTGATAAAGCCAGCGCAACCAATGACCTTCGGGTCTTGCTGCTGAGCAGGTTCTGAGTACGCCCTTCAAATAGAAGCCGAGCAGGGCCAACAGTGCGCCATCAATCAACAGCGCGGGCAGCCCGGCTACGGGAAAAATACTTTCCCAGCGATAGAATGGCGAGCGGCTCAGGAACACCACATAACACGTGAGGCTGCCGTAGGGGATGGCTCGCCATCCTTTACCGGCCAGCGCCCCGACCATCAGACACATAACCACCATGAACGGATTGAGGAGAATATCGATCATCCATTCCAGTACGCTGGGGAAGTAGCCTGGGGAATGGATGCTGCGCCAGATGTGTTCGAACAATGTTCAGGCTCCTGCCTTTTATGGACCTTGCGCTGCACGGTATCGGCGCATTGTCGGGTTACATGAGTCCTGTTCAGGGGCTGTACGAAACGCCTCTCGTCCTAGACTGCTTACGAGCGAACACTCGGCACTCTTGGTAGACTAACGCACCCCTGTTGTTGCTTCGCGCCGGCAAGCTGTAACAAACCGCGCAAAGCAAAACACCCCTGAATGGCTGCAAATGCGTCGTAGAACATGCCCCTAGAATCCGCCTCAACCCCAGTAAACCCGCGCCCTGAGCCGTCCCGCCGGTTCAGCGTTGCGCCCATGATGGATTGGACACACTCTCTCTGAATCCCTTTATATACAGGGACTTTAACTACCAACATCGTAACCCGTACCAATTTTGTACCATCCGAGCATGATTTCCAGCATGCTTCGCTGAGCCCGCTCACTTTTAAAACCCTGATCATGTCACTCGTCTGATGGATGCCTAACCATGGCGCCATCCATTGATACCCCCGGAAGGGCCTGAGGCGCTTCGCGCAGCGTATTCCCAACCCAACGATGCGCAGGTAGAGTGTCGAGCACCCGTCATGCCCGGAAAGCAAGAAATGGAAATCAAGATCCTTGGAACAGCGAAAGACCTACGCACCCAAACACCGGTAATTTATGCGCAGTGCGATATCCCTAATTATTTGGCTCTTGTCGGCGAGGATTTTGCTTCGTTTTCAATCCAACGGAAGCGGGAAAAGTTCACCGCTTACACTCGACTTAAAGCAGACATTATAAACGGCACTCTTCTGCCGACCATCACTCTTGCGCTTCCAATCGAAAAATCTGAACTTGCGAGTGAAGCTGTCAAAACAGACAATCTAGGCGAAATCAAGAAGATGGTGCAGGAATCTGCCCCACTCAATATCTTAGATGGACTGCAACGCACTTTCATTCTAAAAGAAATTCTAGAGAGCGGCCATAACTTCCCTCCCGAACAACTGATCCACTTGGAAATACGCGCAGAGCCAGACCTTGATCACTTGATTTATAGAATCATTGTTTTAAACGCAGGACAAAAACCCATGTCGATGAGGCATCAGATTGAGATTCTATCTCTCAGCCTACGTAAGACGTTGATCAAAGAAATCGACCGTTTGGAACTCGTACCGGAAGTCGACGGAGGCCGAAGAACTCGGGCTCGACGCTATTCACTTGACAAAGTTTCAAGTGGGTATCATGCATACTTATTGAAGTCACCCGAAGTAGACAAACAGAACGTCGTTGCACAAAGACTAAGTGAACAAGCCGTTTTACAGCAAGACGTCGAACAATTTGGTATCCAGTTTAGTGAATTTGTAGAATTTTTCAGACTCTATTGCGAGTTGGATGATGCTGTTGAAGGTACTATCCCTGCAGGTGACACCCTCTCCGCCACTAACTGGCTAGGCAATGAAAATACGCTCAATGCTTTTTTCGCCGCTGTCGCCGATTTTGGCTCTACTCCGGCTCGTAAAGAGAGGATTAAAAAAGCCCTTGGAACCCTGACCCGCTCAATCGAAGTCAGTCGATCGGAAGAAACCTTGGGACTTGATCTGTTCCAGCAAATCATAGCAGGCTTCCCAAGCCGCAAAACAAATATCGGGTATGCAACGCGAAAGCTAATCTTCGTAGCTCTGAAAGAATTTTTCAGGGATGAGGGCGAAACACCATTGCGAGATATATGGGAGCGCGAGGCCGAATAAATGAACTACAGGGAAGTCAACGAACAATTCAGCTTCGATGATCTGAGAATCGATCCCAGCCTTAATTTGACCGAGGCCTATGGACAATGCTCAATCAACGGTTATATTGCGATACCTGTATATCATTTGTCACCCCGATACCAAACCAATGAAACATTCACAATCAAGCTCAGCCATCACCATAACCATGACTGCGTATTGATTACGTGCAAAGGGATGCCGTTCACCTACGGTGCGGCATCAGCAACCTCTGTAGCAGCCTTTTTGCGGGACGCAAATACAGAAGACATATATAACTCCCACTATACGGACTACGCTTTCAAACACGATTACGTTGTAGTTAGAGACTCCAGCTATGCCCTCTATCACTCTCTCTACAAAGAAACAAGCTCAATATGGGGAGCCTTTTCTCACCAGAGAAATCTACCCCAGCACGAAAAACTGACGAACGCATTTACAGTTGAAGCTTATTCTGACTTATGCATACCAACTGAAGATCACAAGCTGTCAACTCTAAGAACGATCCATGAATCTACTGCCCTCGGACACTACCTATCTCTGTACCATCTTATCGAACTAAGTTTCGACTTAGACTTGCTACAAGATTTAGTAGCATTGGGAACAGACCTCAGGGGATTTGGAAAGCTCATCGCGACGTACAATAATGCCGAGCTGCAGAAACTTATAAGAATTGTAAAAAAATACTGGTCCGAAGAGGCATCGCTTGAGCACCACTTGCGCGACTTTTTTAGCCACTCGCCATTTGACAATACAATCGACGAAATGCTTTACGACTATGACAAAGATGGATTCCCCTGGTCTTTCAAGGATCAACCAGCAAAACGAGTCCAGTTCGCGGCACATGTAAAGCACTCCTTTACAAAAGCGAGCGTAGATGGCGCAAAATTTGGGTGGACCCTCGAAAATTTACAAAGGGCTGTTGCGTACATCATCTACCGATTCCGCTGTGCAATTGCGCATGCATCTATCGGCGAACACATTTTAACAATCCAAGATTCTGCCTTAATAACGACGAAGGCTACGCCTCTCCTCATGGGATTGATTAGTCAAATGTATAAAAAAACGCCATAGCTCTGTCAGCCTGATACTCGCGGAGCGCCCCACTCCCGATTGTGCTGGACTATTAACGTAAAAAAGCGCCCAAGCCCCATATCTAAAGGGCTTGGGCGCTTTTTTTACATCTGTTGGCGAAACGCCTAAACGGCATAGAGGGGCATAGAATGGCACTCAGTTTGCCCCATTTTTGCCCCATAGACTTCGATCAGAACAACTGTCCAAGACCTGCCGGCTGCCAGTTCATGATAACAAGTTCGCCAGCGGTATCGGCCTTACCTAGCCGCTGATTGACTGTGGTGTAACGGACTTCTAACGTTTCGAAATGAAAGCCCTCGAAGACCCGCCGAATGTCCGGATGGTCGTTGATGCTAACCATCACCTTGCCCTTGCAGCGCCTCATGAATTCAGCCATTCGCTCGTAGTTGTCGAACGGAAAGTCGACCCCGTACCCGGCGGTCTGCCAGTACGGCGGATCCATGTAGTGGAAGGTGTGCGCTCGATCGTAGCGCTCGGCGCATTCCAGCCAGGAGAGGTTCTCCACATAGGTACCGGCCAGCCGCTGCCACGCGGCCGACAGGTTCTCCTCGATCCGCAGCAGGTTGATGGCCGGACCGGTTGTCGCGGTACCGAATGTCTGGCCCGTGACCTTGCCGCCAAAGGCATGCTGCTGCAGGTAAAAGAACCGGGCAGCACGCTGGATATCGGTGAGGGTTTCGGGCCGGGTCATCTTCTGCCATTCGAAAATCTGGCGCGAGCTGAGCGCCCATTTGAACTGGCGGACGAATTCTTCCAGGTGGTTCTGCACCACCCGGTAGAGCGTCACCAGGTCGCCGTTGAGGTCGTTGAGCACCTCCACCGGCGCGGGCTGCGGCCGCATGAAGAACAGCGCAGCACCACCAGCGAAGACCTCGACGTAGCATTCGTGAGGGGGGAAGAGTGGGATAAGGCGGTCGGCCAGGCGGCGCTTGCCGCCCATCCAGGGAATGATTGGAGTGGTCATTTGATAGCAAGTCTTTACTGTATGAATAAACAGGTGTTAGGCTCGCCGCGCTTTGTGCACGGAGCAGGAGCCTCGGCTGGACTTGCAGGAAGGGTCTGCGGGTTCGGTGGGCCAGCTGGATGTTGACGCATCCTGCTGGCCCGCTCCTTTTCACTTCAGCGCGTGATAGCGCGCACGTAGGCCTGACAAGCCTTGAGGGCGATCAATCCTTTGTCGCCTCGGTCGGAGATGCTGATAATTCGTTGAGCATGTCTTGGGTCAAGGTTGGCTCGAATGGCTCCATGAACCACGCCGGTGCCGCTGGTGGTGGCTGGCACCCCACAGTCACCACCCTGGGTGGCGTCGAGTAGGACTGACAACCGCAGATCAGCAGTAGCAAGGCGGTCACGCAAGCGAGCCTGAGTCTGTTGGGCATCGAACAGCTCCTGGTAGTGGGTTTGATCATTCGCCTGCAGGCGATCCTCCAGGGCCCGGCGCTGGGTCTGCTCCTGGCCGAGCCGATTGATCGCGGCGGTCGCGGCGTCTTCTCGCTCCTTCTGATGGCCAGCGTCCTTCAGGGCCAGCGCCTTCTCGTAGCTGTTTGCCTGCCAGATCCAGGCAGCACCGCCGCCCAGGGCAACCCCGAACAGCAGTGCCAGCACCGGCAGTTGCCAATTCAGGCCCTTCACTGCAGCACCTTCAAGGCGCGCTCATACAGCTCTTCGCGATCCTCCAGACCGTTGGTACCGCCGTTGATTTTCTTGGTGATGGCGAGAAAGTCGCCCTTGTCGGCCAGGGAGTTGAGCCCCGCCCGTTGCCAGTACCAGCCCGCCGACATCGCGGCATAGACCGGCTGCTCGAGCAGCTCAGGCGTGTTGAGCAATCGGCTGTCGCCGAACAGGGCTTCGCTGCAGGCCTGGTAGTTGGCACGCCCGGTAACCTGAATCAGCCCACGGCCGCGATACTTCTGGCCGTCGCCGTCAGCCTCTGGTGTGTTGCCCAGGCGCTGGGCCAGTCTGCCGGTGTCGTACTTCGCCAGGTAGGTGTCACCACCCAGCTCACGGACGTATCGCAACTGGCCGGACTCGTGGCCGATCTGGGCAATGAATGCGGCCATACGTAGGCGCGTGATGATGGCGTACTTGCCCATGGTGGCATTGAGGCCAGGAACAAAAACGCCAGCTTGTTTGCCGGCGTTGGGGAGGATCTGCAGCAGTTGCGGTGCGGTGATAGCCATCAGGAAATATCCTTGAAAAAATTGATTTCGAAGGTGAGGCCCGCCCACTGGCGGGAGAGGTCACTGGTGTAGTCCTCTGCCCAGTCTTTGGGCTCCCCCTTGAACCCCAGCTGCACAACCACTGCGCGTTTTGCGGACCACTGCCGCACGCCATAAAAGCCGTAGTAGCGACGGCCAGTGACTTTGTGCGTAGCCAGGAGCAAACGAGCACCGCCCTGCCCTGGGCGATCCTCGACGTTTTCGTCACCCCAGTAGCGGTAATCACACTCCGTTACGGGGCAACCGAGTAACGGGGTAAAGCGCATGTTGTTGGCCGGGTTGCGCAGAGCCAGCCACCAGAGCATCGAAAACCAATGCTCGGCGCCCAAGCCAAAGGGGGCATTCAGGTGCCACCAGCCGCGCTTATCGCCCCGGGCGCCGTCCCGGTCGTTCGACCAGAGCCAGGCCCAGGCCGGCAACTTGACCAGGCGCCAACAGCCGGGCGCCTGGGTGAACGGCACCGGTGGCCCCTCAGCCCGAGCAAACGGCAGCGCAAGGGGCACCACCAACACCCCCAGCAGAATCAGCACTACACGGACAGGGAACAACAGCAGCCATTGCAGGGCCGCCCGGAATAGGTGTTTGAACATGGAAACCTCGGATTACAGGAAAGAAAAAGCCCCGACAGTGCGGGGCTCTATTGGACTTGCTCGGCGATCCACGGCGGCGCCACGGGCCGGTGTTCGGCGTCGGGGAACTGCTCGGTTTGCGGCCACTCGCGCAGCTGCTGCATGTAGCCCAGCAGCTCGCTGAATTGCTGCGCTGATAGGGTCGGCTCGCGCTGCAGGTCCTGCTCGTCGCGGTGACGGTTGCGCAGCCACTCGACGCCGGCCAGTTGCGCATTACGCCAGTCCCGCTGCTCAGTGGCGGCCAGCCCTTCGATCGGTCGAAACTCCACCGCGCCGTCAACGAAATAGCACTGCAGGCCGCGCGGGGCCTCCAGGCTCTGATCAAACAGCCGCTTACTGACGGGAATCGCCTCAGGCGGTACCTCGCGATTAACCACGGCGTCGAGGCGACCCATTAGGCGGCCGGCGCCATCCACTACAAACCAATAACGATCAGACACTCTCAGTTCCCCCAAGCCCAGTAGTAGCCATAACCTGCACCGCTCAGCGAACCGCCGACCGACCACAGAAACGCATTGCGCCCGATCACCTGCACCACATGCCCCAAGCTGTTGGTGTGCCCGCCAGTGGTCTGCGCCTCAATCGACATCGTCATGCCGAAAACATTGTTCGGAAACGGAATGGTGAAAGGCCGATAGTCGGTAACGCTTTGCGACTCGTACACGTAACCCCATTGGAAAATGAAGCCGCCGAGCCAGTACGGCAGCGCGATATAGCCGTTTTGCGTCAGGCTGTAGGCGACCCCGAAGCGTAGTTTCTTCGGCGTCACGATCAGCGTGTCATCGATGCCGGCGTTCACTTCGGCTTGCGTACCGATCCGCGCAAGCCCGGCCAGCGCTTCGGTTGCTTGCTTCACCGTGCGCACCACAAAGCGCGCCAAGCCCCCCACGCTGACCCATTTGCTCGACGAAACCCCCTCGTCAATGTCCGCCTCAGAGGCCTGCATGCTGAAGTCGACAATCTGACGAACTACACCGGGATCTCCCGCCGGGGTGCCCGCTGCCCACTTGCGCACCACCGCGCCGCCGGCCGTAGCCACCAGTGCAACCGAACCTTTCGACGGATCATGCCGAACCCATTTCGACCCGTCGTAATACGCATTTTGTGCCACTGCCGATTCATCACCGGAGGTCAGGAACGCAAATTGCCCGCCGTGAATATCAAGGCTGCCGGCCGCCAACGGGTTGCGGTTCGGAATGGCGTCGGTAATCCCGTAGCCCCCGAGGGTGGTTGCCCGGTTGGCCTTGGTGGCCAGCTGGTTGATCATCGTCGCGGCAAAGTTCGGGTCATTACCCAGGGCAGCGGCCAGCTCATCAAGCTTGTCCAGTGCACCGGGCGCCGAGCCCACCAGGTCAGCAACCGCCGTGGCAATGCGCTGCTGGGTTTCCGTCTTGGTGTAAACGTCGGTAATGCCATGGTCAACCACTTTTGCCGGCAACTGCTTGAGGTAGCTGAACAGGATGTTCGAGGTATCCAGAATCGGCGAGGCGGTGGCCCACGCAATCGGGTTAGGCCCGGCCGGCGCCCGGCGAATAAGCACCCCGCCATTGGTTGCCGTCACACAGATGGCTGCCGCACTCTCGTTATGGCGGAGCCAATCCGTACCGTTCCAATAGCAGTTTTGCCCCATCGACGTTTCATATGGTGAAGTCACGAAGGCATAGGGCGCGCCATGAATATCGATACTGCCACCCGGCAACGGGTTGACGTTCTTGAGCGCATCGGTGATGCCATGGCCCGCCAGGGTGGTCGGGTTGCTCCCGCCGACTACACGGCCCAGCACATCTACATCCACCTGGCGATAGCTGCCAGCTGCCACGCCGGTTTTCCCAACCACGCGTACAAAGGTCAGCCCGGTGGCACCCAGAACGGGTGGAACTGTATTAGCCAGCTGCCAAATAGAGCCCGCATTGACGGTGCCAGCCTGAACACCAATCAAATGTCCTGGCGTGCATTCAATGCTCTCGTTTGCATCAAGCGCGCGCTCCCACGCGCCAGGCGCCACGGTGTAGATCCAGTTTTGCGCCGCGTTGGCCTGATCCTTCACCAGCACCCGGTCACCGGCCACAACGGCCACACCGTCAATGCTCTGCAGACCGGACAGGGCAATAGGGCCCGTGGTCGCGCAGCGCACCGAGCGCTTCATATCGCTGGCCGCAAGGCTCTGGATGGCCTTCAGTAACTGGCTCACGTCACTTTCGCTAGGCGCCAGTCCGGCCGCCGTGATCACGTTAAGAATCTCTTGGGTGACCGAGTTGCCCCAGGCAGCGGGGATCAGCGAGCCCATGGTGCCGAGGGACGGGTCTTCATCAACAAACCGACCATTTACCAGGCCGGCGCCGGGGGTTGTTTTGGGAAAGTCCATTAGCAGTTATCCGTAGTTTATGAATTCGATTGCATGCGCCGGCGCCGAACGCCTGATCACACATTCCAGGGCGCCGCTTGGGTTCATCCCGAAGCGTTGCCCCCAGTAGCTCGCGCCAAAGCGGCGCCCGAGGCGCAGGCGCGGCCCGGTTTCTAGGGTCCACATAAACTGGGCGGTCCACGTCCCGAAGTACGCGGCGCCAAAGCGCGACCGGCCAAAGCGAGGCGCGCGGTGCTCGATCACCCGGGCTTGCGTGTAACCCAGGCTGAAAGCCAGCTCGACGAAGTACGCCGGCGTCTGGCCGCCGACCTCGACCAGGCGTCGACGCACCGCCAGTTGCCGGTCATCGAAGGTCGGCGACTCGCCCAGACACGGGTCAGGCAGTTTCATGACCCGTTCCCAGTCCGGTACCAGCTCGCGCACGGTGTCCGGCTCGCTCTCAGTCAGCAGGTCCGCCACCCGCAAATCTTCGCGGGCCAGCTCCTGGGCGGCGGCAGCCAACAGCGCGTCAACCTGCGGGTTAAGCTCACGATCCCAGGCCGGGCCCGGGGGCAGTAGCGCGCGCAATTGCCCTTGGTAATCCTCTGCCGTCCTTACAGCCACAGCACACCCCCATAGGTCAGCAGCTCATGGGCGGCGGCCAATACGTTGCCCACCGGCGCGGTCAGGGCGTGGTCCCGCTCGCCGGCCGCGCCGCTGATTGCCTCGCTGATATGGGTGGCCAGCAGTTCGGCGCCCAACTCCGACTCGCGGTTGTGCAGATCGATCAACGCCGCCTCGACCGCCCGCCGTACCGCGCTGCTGTCGGGAGTAACCTTGAGCTGGTACTGAACCGGCTTTTCTGCCGGCGGCTGCACGTACACCTCAGCCGTTACCGGCCGTTCTTTCTCGATGTAGGCCGCCACCTTCGCGCAGGCCTCGGCGTTGGGGATGATGTCGATATCGCCGTCACGCACAAAGAACACCCCCACCGTGCCCGGGCCCATCCAACGGCGCACAACCCAAGCCCGCGTCACTCCAGCCACCTCAAGCGCCCAGGTGACGTAATCGTCCTTGCTGCCGCCGTGCGGGATCACCTGATAAGAGCGGATCACCCGGCCGCGCAGCGTCTCGATGCTCTCCTGTTCGGTACCGCCCTGCAGGCCGGGTTCCTCAACGGTAAAGACCTCATTGAGCCCGAGCACCGGGCTGATAAGCCTCAGCGTGGTACCGGCCGGGGTGTTGCCCAACAGGCCGGCTTCCAGGGCTTCCAGCTTGGCCACGCCCTGGGCCACGGTCAGCTTGACCGTGGCCACCACCCGAAAGCGTGCGCCGTCGTCGCGCTGCAGGAGCGTGCCGGCATCGAGCAGCGCTGAGACGGCACCGATAAAGGTCGCGGTGCCGCTGGCCGCAACTGCCGCCAGGCGGTCACGCTTGAGCCGCGCGCGGGCCATGCGGCGCAGCGTGTCTTCATCGGCCGTGTCGGGCAGGATTTGCGCGGCGATGTATTCCTGATGCCCATAGCGAGCAAAGGAGGCGCCGCCCAGCACGCGGGCCAGCACCTCCGCGTCAGACCGTAGCAGCGCGCTGGAGCCCGCCAAGTCGGCCTGCGCCCGAGCGATGAGCCCGGGTAACGTCGGGGTTTCAAACGGCATTGATCACCTGCCAGAGATTGTCGAGTTTCAGGTCTATGGCGGTGCCGTCCTTCATCGATAGCACCACCAGCATGTTCAGCCGGTCCACCCCGCGCGCGGTCGTTACGCTAACGCTGGTCACCCGCCCGTCCTCCAGCATCCAGCCCAGCGCCTCCCGGGCGAAGGCCACCGCGTCACGCTCGGTGTCGGCGGTCAACGTGCGCCGGCGTAGTTGCCACAGGCGCGAGCCAATGCGGTCATTGGCCAGGGTGGGGAAGCTGTCGCCCCACCAGCCATACCGCTGGCCGTCGTCTAAGCGGTCGTCAGCCTCGGCGCGGCGCCAGGTCAAAAGGCTGATCACCGCCGCCCGGCGCCAGGCGCTTTCGCACGCGTCGTCATTGAGCAATGCCATTTCAGCCCTCCGGTACCGGCTTTTTGTCTGAGCCTTCGTGAACGTGAAGGGACGTGCTCACGCCGGCGGCGATCTGGTCGCCGGCGGATTCGATGCGTCCCGTGGTCCGAATGACCGGGGTGTCGAACTCAACCGCCGTTTCCGCCTTGACCTTGAGGGTCAGCGTGCTGACCTCGATCACGCGGTCACGCTTGAAGTGCAGGTAGTCGCCTTCATCGGTGTACAACGCCACCTCGCCGCTTTTGAGCCCCTGCAGGCGAAAGCGCCGGTCGGACACACAAATCACCACCCCATGCGAGCGGTCGCCGTTCAGGAACGCCGCCAGGCCCTCCGCGCCGGGGTGGGGATTTGAAGTCAGGCCGTAGGGCTCGAAGTGCTCCATGCCGTCTTTCACTTCATCAGCAGTCAGCCGCATTTGCAGGCCCTGCATCTTGCTGCCGGCGTTCACCAGCGACAGCACGCCCCGGGCCAGGAAGTTTTTAAATCCACTCATGTGCCAGGCTTCCAGTCAGCGGGGATCAGGTATTCGAAGTTGTCCGCCTTGCCGCCCTTCTTCAGCTTGCGGGCTTTGTGCGGGTCTTTCGGTTCCGGGTCGAAGGCGTCCGGCGGGCCTACGGTGATGTTGGCTACCGTGCCGTTCTCATCCAGGCTGTATTCGATTTCGCTGATCAACATGTCCCGGTCGATGCCGATCAGGCCATCGACCACCCGCACGACCATGTTGGGCAGCCATAGCGCGCCGTTGGACTGCCGCCACCCCTGCACCTTGTATTGCAGGGTCAGCGCCTTGCCCATGCGGTTACCGCGCTCCCAGTTGGCCCGCGCCTCGGCAAGCGTCGGCGTCATCTGGCCGCTTTCGTGGATCAGCAGCACCCGCTTACGGGTGGCGCGCGGGTCAGTGACCGACGCCCGCACCTCCGAGGCCTTTTCGCCGAACTCCTTATCAGTGCCCGAGCGCTGGCCGGTCACCCGGTATTCAGAAAACACCCCGGAAAAGTCCAGGGCGGCAGAACCGGTCAGGATGTTTTGCCCCAGCTCCAGGCGGTCGACTGCCCGGCCGGCGCTGCCCGGACGGATGATCACCAATCGGCCGCGGGCATCGTCGGTCGAGAGCAGCCGGGAAAGCGTCAACAGGCGGTCGATCGACTCGAACACCGTTTCTCCCGGCTCGATGCTGTGATCGGCCACCTTCGTGGTTTCGGCCGCCTGACTCAGCACCTGCACCCCGTAGGGTTCGGCCAGGGCTTGGACGATCTTCTGCACGCTCTGCCCGCGCCACTGCCCGGGTTTGTTGATCGCTGAACAGTCGACCAGATCAGACGTTAGCGAGCGGCCGGCAATGGCCCGATTGACCGACTTGCTGTCGTAGCTGACTGGCGTGCTGTAGATCCAGCCCGATAGCACCAGGTCATCACCAATGCGCACTTGGCAGTAGTCACCCTGGCGTACCGGTATTTCGGTGTCCTGGCCGGGCCAGCGCCAGGTAACGTCGAGCTTGAAGTCTCGGCTCTGCCGCTCGATCCCGGCGCTGATGCTGACTTTCGTCCAGCCGCGATAATCCAGGCCGTTCACGCTCAGCGTGACAGCGTTCAAGTTGTCCATTGGCCTACTCCTGGGCGACGGTCAACACACCCGGCGGCAGAAAGCCCGGGTGTACGGCCTTGTTACGTGTAACGATTTCGCCGGCGCGCGTGGCGTCGCCGAAACATTGATAAGCCAGCACCAACGCCGGCAGACTTTCCTGCGTCGTGACCTCGGTGAGGCGAACGCCCGAGCGGGCCACCTCGGTCAGGTGCCCGGTAACGTGCTTGCGCACGGCTTCCAACACCTCAAAATGATGATGCGATGCGGTCTGCGCCGCCTCCCACAGCGCGGCGCCGATGGCATCACGGATCAACACCACCTCTGCGGCCGCCGGCACTTCCGGCCGCTGGATCGGCGCCGCCACCTGCTGGGCCAGAGACGGGCTACCCGGCAGCGGCGCCGGCGCAGCGATCACCGGCATAACCGCCGCCGTTCGCGCTGCCAGCACAAGCAAGGCATCGCGCACCAGCTCGCGGGCCGCCTTGACGACTGCGACCGTAGCCGTACCGCCGGCGGTGTTGCTGATTGCCTTGTCGGTAGCGGCCTCGGCGGCCAGCGCCCGAGCCGTTTCGACTTGGCCGGTGATATCCCGGGTCGCCGTCACAAAAGTGGTAAAGACCGGCTCAACCTCAGCTAGGCCAGCGACCGTGCGGGCAAACTCCGGGTCGGCCTCGAGGTCGGCCGCCGCAGTGCCGCCAGTACCAGAAACGCCGCCCGCCCCACCCGACGACGCACTGCCCGAACCGTCTGCCGACGGTGCCCAGCGGTAGCCCGAGGAACGCGAATGGCCACCGATATCGGCAAACTGCGCCCGGATCATCGCGGCGAAGTTGCCCGGGGCATTGATCAGCATGTCAGCCAGGGCTTCGACGGAACCGACCAGGGCGACCAGTTGGCCGAATTCCTGATAGATCGCCATCTGGATGCCGGCAATGCCGTTCTGCAGAGCCACCACCGCCAGGCGCGCCCGATTCACCACCGACATTGCCGCCTTGTATCGGCTGATCGCCGACTCCAGCAGACTTTCCGATGATTCCTCAACCTGCCGCGCAGTGTTCGGCACCCCGGCCGGGAACCCCTTCTCCCCGGCTTCGATGAACACCAGGTCAAAGCGCGCCATGCCGCCTTCGCGCCGCTCGTGGGTGACCTCGCAGTCCCCCGCCGTTACATTCATGCGTCCGAACCAGGGATGCACCAGCTCCCCCGGGCCGGGCTCATCCAGCGCTTTCAGCAGGTCATCCCGCTTTACCAGGTAGTCATCACCAATGACAAAGGCCGTTAGCTTGGTGGTTCGCGTGCGCCGGCCCATATCCTCGACCAGCGGTTTGTCCCGCTGGGGATACTCATGCAGCTGCGTGCGCCGGCCGACCGGCATGGCGTCGCTGTCCACATGAAACGGCACCCCGCGAAAGGATGCCGGGTGCAGCTCATCCCGCCAGGTTCTTTCCATTGTCACCCCCTCAGCGAGCGGTAGCCGACTTGCGGGGTTACCGTCAGGCCGGGTTGATTGGTTTGTAGCTGATCCACGCGCATACCCGCCGGGGCGTTCTCAAAGCGCACCAGCATGGAACCTTCCAGATTGGTTTTCTGCGTGGCTGCCGCCTGCTGCACCAGCGACCCGCGCGCGGCTGGCAAACTGCCCGACGCCGGCAACTGCCCTGGCAATGCACCTGAGCGTGGCGGCTGGGCGAGCTGCTGGGCTGCCTGCGCGGCTTTGAGCATGTCTGCGGGGGTCATCCCCTTGGGTTGCTCAAACTGCAGCACCTGGGCAGCCACTGGGCGCCTCTCGGCTTCCGGCAGCATGTCCTGCGAGCCGACCTTGGACACCGGCGCGAGCGGACCCGGTGGGGCTGCGGGTACCGGTTGAGCGGTCGCCGTTTTTGCCGCTTCTGGAAGCGTCGTAGCGGCCGCCGACGCGGCCGGGAGCAGTTGCGCCACCGGCTGCGGCTTCACTAGCTGCAGCGGTGCGGCAGGAGCCCCAGCGCCCGGGGCGCGTAGCAAGCTGGCCGTGCTGGTGGCCGCCGGCATCAATTCCGGCGCCGATGCTATCGGCTTGACCAACTGCCCCGGTGCCGGGTTATTGGCAGCGTTACGGGCGTTCTGCTGCTCTGTCCAGGCGTTGACCTTTTCCGTCGCCGCATTGATCACCCCGCCGCCGTCGGTCTCGATGCCCAGAAACTTCATCATCGGTTCAATGACTGGCCGCAGTTTCTCCCACAGGCTGCGGAAAAAGCCCGTGATCGGTTCCCAATGCTTGACGATGATGCCCAGCGGCGACCAGTCAAAAACGGCCTTCAGGAAGTCAAAGAACGGCACCGAAAAGGCTTTAACCAGCCCCCACAGTGCGCCAAAGAATTCGCTGATGGGCCCCCAGTTGGCAATGATCTGCCCCAGCGGCGTCCAGGCAAAGGCCGTTTTCATCCAGCCCCACACGACCATCGCCGGCCCCTGAATCCGCGACCAAATAGCCTCGAAGTACGGCGCCAAGGTCGACCAGTTGGCAATCACCAGGCCGGCGGCCAGGGCGATGCCACGCGCCACCAGACCAATCGGGCTCATGCTGGCAACGCCATTCATCACCGTCAGCGCAGCGGTTGCCCCTGCCGTGGCCAAGCGCAACACGGTAAAGCCCACAGCCGCGCCGATAATGCCCTTGATCAACCACGGGTTGGCCCCGGCAAGCTCGGTCACCTTGCCGATGATCGGCCCCACGGTGGCCATGAACTCGTTAAACGGCGGCAGCAGCACACTGCCAACCGTGATGCCCAACCGGGTCACCCGGTTCTGCAGGAGCTGCATGGCGTTTTGCGTGGTCGCCGCGCGGGCCGTGTATTCCGCCTGCATCGATCCGGCGTATTCGCTTTCATCGCCGACAGACTTAAAGTTCTTCTGCAGCGTGTTCAAGCTGGTCAGCAGCGGCGCAATGGCCCCTACCGATTCCTTGCCGAACAGGTTGGTAAGCACGGCCGCTTGCTTGCTTTTCTCGACCTTGGCCAGCGTCTGCAGCACGCGGTTAATCGTGCCCTCGCTGTCGGTCTGCATGCCCTTGGCGATTTGGTTCGCGTCCAGGCGCAACGCCTTATAGGCCTCTTTCTGTGCCTTTGTCGCGGCCGTGCCAGCGGTCAGCGTCAACATGAAGTTCTTGATGCCGGTGGCGGCCACGTCCTGGGCGATACCCACACCAGCCAGGGTCGAACCCATCGCCGCCAACTGTGCAGCGCTGACCCCGGCCACCTCACCCAGCGGCCCGATGGCCGTCAGGATCGCCGAGATTTGCCCAGTGCTGGCCGCGCCGGTGTTGCCCAGGTAGTTGATCTGGTCGGCCAGGGTGACGACCTCGGCCTGATTCATTTTGAAGGCCGTCCGCCACTTGGCCATCATGTTGCCCGACTGCTCGGCCGTCTGGTCGAACGCGACGCCCATTTTCACCGCGTCTTCAGCAAACTGATTCAGTTCCTCCCGGGCAATGCCCGACTGGCCGCCGGCGGCGACAATCTGCGCGATGCCCTCGGCCGCCATCGGCAGGCGTTCGGACAGGCCCAACACGTCATCACTCATCGCCTTGAACTGCTCGGGCGAGTCGAAGTTAACCACCTTCTTAACGTCCGCCATGGCGCTTTCAAAGCCCATGGCAGCCTGCACCCCCATGACAAACGGGGCCGCGATGGCCCCGCCCTGGATCGCATCCATGAAGGTGATCTTGCCAAGGCCCGAGCTGTTCAACTGCTTGCGAAAGTTGGCCGCGTTCTTGCGAACCCCGCTCAACACCGGCGACAGCTTGTCGACGCCGGTAATAAGCGCTTTGAGCTGGAACTTATCCGCCATTGCCGCCCCCTACTAACGCCTGAATTCGCCAGGCGTTTTCTTCACTCTCGAACAACACGTCGAGCGGCCAAGCCGTGACCTCTCCCGGGCTGACTTTCCAGTACCAGGCCAGGTCGTAGGCCAGTTCGATCAGTCCGTCGATTGAGCTGAAGCGGGGGCCATGAAAAAACCAATGACCATCCACGCCAGGGTGTTCAGGTCGGACAGGTCCAACTGGTTAACCGAGCTGGGCGGGATGCCGGCACACACCGCGATGTATTTCGACGCGGTTTCGACATCGGCAATGGGGTAGCCGCTTTCGCCCATGGTGTACGGCAGGAGTTTGATGGCCCGGACCTCCTGCACAGTTGGACGGCGCAGGCTCAGTTCAGTGACTTCCTCGGCATGGGCTTGAATGGGGGCGCTCAGCTTGTGGGTTACGGTGCTCATTACTGCCAGTCTCCTGCAATGCCTTCAAACTTCAGCGCGACTTTTGCGTCATCGCCGGTCACTTTGGTTTCATCAACCAGATACGCGCCGCTCAGCACGTAGCTACTACCGTCGGCCAACTCGGCGGTAATGGTCATGTTGGTGGCGTTGGCCAATTTGGCCCGAGGGAAATTGCGCGTTTTAACCGCATCGACGCTGATGTAAGGCACCAGGTCTTCTTCCTTGTAATGGCCCCGCACAATGGTTTCGCGCTTCACGTCGGACAGCGGACACTCCACCGATCCGCTGATCGTGAGCTGTTCGCCGTCGGCCTTGACGTAACAGGTACCCGCGACTTTCTGACTCATGAAAGGATCTCCCATAAAAAAGCCCGCGCGTGGCGGGCTGGAGTTGAACGAAAAGGGTTACACCGCTTCGGGGTACTGCAGGCGGAACTGGTACGCCAAGGCGAACACCCGCAGCTGATTGACCAGATCCGGCGGAAACAGGACGCTGACACGATTGGGGTTACGCGGATCGCGCTCGACCACCAGGTACTGTTTGAACAGCTCGCTGTTCTCAACAATGCCGTCGCGCTCGAGCGCGCCATAGGCGGCGATCAGTTCGCCCCGGATCACCAGCGGGGTGACGATTGCCTGGCCAGCACCGAAGCGGGTGCCGTCGTTGGCTAGCTTGCTTCGCCCGTACTTGCTGGTAATGATCCCGCGCAGGTAGCGGATAACGTGCGCCGACTGGTGCAGCGTCTCGCTGTCGAGGTAGGAGTCATCCGGCTGGCCCAGGTCGTTACGCTGGTAGGTCGTAACGGCGCGCTCGATGCGGTAGTTACCGCCGGTGTAACAGGCCGTGGCGATGCCGCTGGTCAGCAGCGATTGCCGCTCGGTCAGCATGAAGCGCTCACTCGACGGCGCCGGCTCGATGCCTGCCAGCGCACCGGTTTGCGTCGGGCGCGCCGGGTCGGCACTGATGAACACGGCAGTACGCGCGGCCCACTGCGCCGCGACTTCCCAGACTGGCTGGGGCACGCCCTTTTCACAGCCGTGAATGCTCACGTGCGGGTCATTGCGCAGGCGCCCCGCCGCCACCAGTTGGCCCAGCGTGCCGCGCTTGGCGGTGTAGACGTGGCCATACAGCTGCTTTGCCCAGGACCAGCGCCCGGCGCTGTCATCCATGGCGACTTTCCAGGCATCGAGCGTCGCGGTGTCAGTCCAGGGCTGACAAATGAACTCGAATTCCTCATCACCCAGGGCCGCCAGGGCCTCGGCAATGTCCGGCGTACCGGCGCCGCCGGTCATGGCAGTGATGGTCAGCACCAGGCCGGCGGGGGTTACCTCGCCGTTATTGCGGCCCAGGCGATTGAGCTGCAACTGAATGTCGTTGCCCAGCTCCCCCGAAAACTTGGCCACCAGCTTCACCGCCGTAGCCTCTGCCGTGGCCTTCACCGGCATGTCAGGCGCCACATTGATGCCCTCAGCCAGGGCGGCGGCCACCACGTCAGCGGTAGCGCCGGCAACGACTGGGACGCGCACGCGCTGCCCGGCAATGTACAGATTGACCAGCCCGGCCACAGTAACCGTGCCCGTTACGGTAACGTCGGCTTTCGCCGGCGTACCGACTGCCTTGAGCGGCAAACACCAAACCTCGCCGGCCGAGTCAATGGCGCGGTGCTGCTTGTGCATGGCGGCCAGCATCGAGCCGTCACCAGCGATAGCGCGGGCCTCGGCGGTGCGGGCCACCAGAACCAGGCTACCGATCTCGGAGCTGTCGGCGTCGTCGTTGACCTGGCCGACCAGCAGCCGGCGCAGGGTCGAGGCGCCGCTGTTGGCCTGCGAGTTGTCGACCTCGGCATAAAACAGCGGCACGCGGATGTCGGCCGGAATAGTGCTGAAACCTACGCTCATTGCGCCTTACTCCCTCGGGCTGGCTTGGATTGAGTGACGGGCTCAGGCGCCGCCACAGGTTCGGACTCTACGGCCGGGCTTTCTGCCGGCGCAGCTTCGACGCGTACTACGTCGCCGTCGCTGATACGGCGCTGCCAGTACGCGTCGCGGGGTACCTTGTCGCCCGCCTCCGGCAGCAGCTGGCCGCCCTTCTCCGGCATGGGGCAGAGTCGCCCCGGCGCCGGTTTCACGTGAATCAGATTCATGGGTTCAAGTCCTCTCGGGTTTCAAGTTCTACCCGCCCGTCAGGCCCGCCAGGAGCCGCGTTCGGATCCCTCAGGGGGTCGATAAAGTCGTATCGCGTGTCGATGCCCTCCAGCGGAGGCAGACCGTCAAGCTCGCGCTCGTGCCACGTCTCAGCCGGGTCACCATCACGATTACGGCCCAACTGGAACTCAGCGCTGAAGCTGTAGCGGTAGATCACCCGGGCTCGGTTGATGAAGATCAGCGCGCCCCCGCCATAGGTGATGGCGTCGTACTCGCTGTCGGGTTTCCACCCCACCAGTGCCCGCCAGATTTCCGCGCGCAGTTCGTGCAGATCCTGCGCGGCCTCCTGGCCACGTTCATCGCTGGTGTCCAACACAACAACCACGTCGAATCCATCTGAAATAACCTGGCGGACACCGGTCTGCAGGTCATTCGGTTCTGCCTGATCGTCGGAAGCGATCACATAGGCCGATGGGTGCTGCAGCTTGGAACTGCTCGCGACTGCATCCCAGTCGATACCCGCCGCAATACGTGTGGAGAATGTCGGGCAGTAGGCGCGCAAATGCGCGACGATCACATTTAGTCTCATCGTGGTTTCCGGTTTTTGAGGTCAGTTCAAGGCGGCCGCAAATGCAGCTGATAGCAGCGCCTGCACCGATGACCTGGAGTCCTGCAAGGCATCCGCCATGTAGTTGTCGCGGGGGGTAATACGCCACCCAGCGGCGGCACGGGCAGCAAGGGCCAGCGCCCTATCGCCATTGGCTCGGCGGTTCGATTTGCCTTTACCCATGCCTGGTGCAAGCTTTCCGGGGCGGTTTCCTTTCTTGACCCCGTAATGCAGGTAGGCCGGATAGAACTCCTTCATGGAGCTGGTCTTGCGCGGAGCGATCCGCACGAGAAAGCCGGCCCGCGATACCTTGAAGTTGATCGATTCAAGGGTGGCGCCCGTGCGGTTGACCGGATAGCCGTCCTGACCTTTACCAAGCGCTAGGTTCATCTGCGCTCGTTGCGTGACCAGGCGGCCGGCTTTACGCATCGCCGCGCGGATCTTGGACTTGTCGAAGGCGTCGCGCTCGAAACTGTCAAAGCCTTCAAAGTGCACATAACCTTCGACCGAAGAACGGCTAGCCATAAACGCCCCCTCCAGCGGTCACCCCGCCGATCATCTCCACTTCCAACACCGTGAAACGATGGGCCCCGTTCAGATCAGCCACGCGACGCACCCTGTAGATTTTGGCACCGTGCACCACCTCATGATCCTCCGAGATACCGTCCAGAAAGCGAAAAGTAACGCGGTGAGTGACCTTGGCATCCAGCTGAACACCAGCAGCGTAAGCAGCGGTACCAACAGGCAAAATGGATGCCCAGCGCCAAACCTCGCCACTGAAAGCCGAGTCCAAGCCGAAGTCTTTAGCCGGCTTATCGGTGCGTTGCCGAATCATGATTCGCCGGTTTAATTCGCCCGTTGCGGGCTCCCTGAGAGCCATGACTAAAATCTCGGCGGGACAGTGATGTCCGCTATCAGATGGTCGATAAAGCTCGACGGCAACTCGGTCAGCGACTGGCCAACGACCATCAGCCCACGATGCGTAAATGCGGTTTCGGCGGCCATCAGCAGCCAGCTCAAAACACCCGGGTGCGCCTTCAAGTCCACCCCGGCGCGATAGCGAATACGCAGCCGGCCCTCAGGTCTGCCCCCCGGAAAGATCAGATAGCTCTCCTTGCCTCCTTGGCGGAGCTCTACCCTCCCGTCAAATGCCTTCTCCTGCCCGGCATCGCTAACGGCCAGCACTGATTCAACAGCAACCACCTGGCCAACATCCAGCGAATGCCCCGACGGATACGACGCTGGCCAGTCCTCCTCATAAACCGCTTCACGAATGGCCGCCCCGGTCCTCGACTCAGCCTGCGCGGTAACCCCGGGGATAATGATCAGGTCGATAAGTTCGGGCTGCAGGTCCTCTGGCTCGGCCCTGCACTGAAAGGCCACCTGCTCCAGCGTTAGCACGGGCGCCCCCGTGTAGGCGATGCGGCGAGCCATGATCAGGGCTTGTCTTCATCGTCTTCGGGATCGGTGTTGTCCGACCCTTCATCCGGTGGCGGCTCCGTTGGTGGGCCGGGCTGGGCGGGGCCTTTCGCTGCCGGCGCCGACTTGCCCTTACCGCCGCCGGGCTTGCCAGTTTTCTTGCCCTCATACAGCTCTGCACGCCCACCATCGATCAGCGACTGGGCTACGTCTTCCTCGAAACCCGCTACCTCGCCCTTGCCGTAGCCACGCCAGGAGCCGGTGAAAGTAATAATTACCTTTGCCATAAACATTCCATCCAGTTGAGCGGCCCCGGCTCATCCGGGGCCAGGGGTTACATGCCAGCGCCCCACTTCACAGCGACCGCCACCACGATGCTCTCGACGTGGCGCGGGCCGAAGTCGTGCTTCGCGATCACACGTAGCAAGGTCTGGTCACGCTGGAAGGCACTGACCATCTCGCCCTGGGCATCCTTGTAGGAAGCCTCGTTGCTGAAGCTCAGGGTAAGATCCATGTCTTCGCCGATCATGCAGTCCGCGAAGTTGACGAAGTAGATCTCGGTTTCGTTGCCATCGGCGCCGAGGTTCACCGGGATCTGGTTGCTGAGGCCAACCGGGTAACCCTTGAGCATGCCGGCATCGATTTCCGGGTAAGCCTTGTTGCCGTTGCCGTCGCGCAGCGCCTGCAACCAACGCAACACACGCGGCGCCATCAGCCAGCCGCACGACTTCATCATCACGTTCGCCGTTTCCAGGCGCAGCATCATCCCGCCCAGGAACAAATCGATTTTTTCCAGCGTGAGGCCATCCACCACAGGCGCGGTCAGGATGTTGAAAGGCAGCGCCCAGTGACGCATACCCTTGGGCAGCGAGCCGGTGCCGTCAGCACGGATGAAGTGCAGATCCTCCGACAGGCCCATGCTCACCGTCAGATCACTGAGCACCAGGCCATCGACGCGAGGGTTAACCCCGCTCATCGCCAGCAGATCGTTGGAGATCGGCACGATGGCGGCCGCCTTTTTCGCCGACAGCTTGGTGTCAGCGAACGTCATACCGGTGATCGGGATATCGGTATCGCTACCGATGTACGTCACTACGGTGTTGCCGGTAATACGTGGCTGGGTCAGGTTGCCGTTGTTCAGCGGCAGGCTGGTGACCCCCATTTTGCGAACAATGGATACCGGGCGAAGCGATTCAATGACTTCGGTGGCGAAGTTCTGCGGCACAAGCACACCGCCCGCACCTGGGGTTACGACGCTCAAAGCCATGTGGACATCAGCCGGGAAACCGCCGTCCTTCGCCATCTGGGCGGCCGTCTGCTGATTCCCCTGGGCAGAGGCCAGCAAGCGCGCCATCTGCGCCATACCAGTACCAGGCTTGGCCTTTTCGCTGAATGGGCCGGAAATACTACCGTTCGGCGGGCTAGTAGCGCCCTGAGCCGACTCGTTCACCGGCACAGCGCTCGCGGCCGCTAAGCGCTCCGCTGATTCGGCGCGGCTGATTTTGGCGGTCAGGTCATTGATCTGCGATTCCAGATTAGTGAACTGCTGCAGCTGCTCGGCACTCAAGCTACCGCCGCCGGCCTCGATCTTGGCCAGAGCTTGCACCTGGGTGACCAGGCCTGCGCGCTCGTTACGCATTTGAAGTACAAGGGACATGCTGCCTCCTGGGCATAAAAAAACCCGCACTAAGCGGGTCTGGATTCAGTTGATACGGTTGATAGGGTCAGACGAACGATTGCATCGCCAACGCCGCTGCACGCACGCTGATGCGGCTCGACTGGCGCGTTGCACGGTTCTGCGCAACAGCACGCGACAGCTCATCGACGGTGTGCTGAGGGATCTGCATGCGGTCAGCCAAGCCTGCATTGATTGCATTCTGGCCGCGATATACCCCGGCCTCGGTGGCGATCACCTTGGCGACCGGCAAGCCGCGATACTCAGCCACAGCGCTCACAAACATCTGATAGCTCTCCTGCACCAGCTCGTTGAGGAAAGCCAGCGACTGTTCCGTAATCGGCTCATGCGGTGACAGGTCATTTTTGTGCGCCCCGGCAAATACCGTGGTCACCTTGACGCCCATCCCTTCTTCCATTTTCGAGCGGTCCATGTGACTCGCGATCACGCCGATGGAGCCGACGCCGCTAGTCCGACTTACAACCAGCTCGCTGCAGGCGGACCCGATCAGGTAACCGCCGCTGTACGCCATGTAATTGACCAGGCCGGTGATAGGCTTCTGTGCGGTCATTGCACGGATATCCTCGGCCAGCTCGAAGGCGCCAACAGCGGAACCGCCCGGGCTGTCTATATCCAACACAATGTGCTCGACCATCGGATCACCCACGGCGCGCTGCAGCTGGGAGCGCAGGCCCTCATAGCTGGTCATCGTCTCGCAGGCGTTCAGATGGCTGCCTCGACTGACCAACACACCGCTTACTGGAATGACCTCGATCCCGGTCTGGGCAATGGCACTACGCCGTTGTTCGTCGGCGTACGCTACGCGGTCGATGGGATCGTCATCCTTCCAAATCTGGGCCGAGCTGCCCCCGATGTTGACGATGTTGAGGCTCATGGTCTGGTTGGCCCAGCGCACGCCCAGGTCGAGCATGTCCGGTGTGACCAGCAGAGGTTGATTGAATAGCAGGCTGGATGCCCGCAGATAGCGCTTACTCATTGGGCAAGAATCCTCCCGATCTCGGCGTGCTGCATTTCCAGCTGAGCACGCACTGCAGGGTTGTTTAAGTCGGGCTGCTTGCCAGCGTCGACCATGTTGAGGGGCTGCAGGTAGATATCGCCGCCTTGTACTGGCGGCATGTTCTCCAGGCGCCGGATGTCGTTTACGCTCAGCCATCCCCACTGGCGGCCAATGGCGTAGGCCTCATAGCGGCTTTTTTGGTCGCCGCGCAGCAGGCCGGCCAGGTTGAACTCGATGAAGTAATCTCGCCGATCCTTCGGCAACAGGAAGTCGCGCATCATCGACTGTTCATGGCGCTTCACCCAGGGCAGCAGGGCGAACACCACGAACTGAATCATCAGCTGCTCCAGGGTGTTGTAGTTCGACTTCTCCAGATCATTCACCATCGGCAGTGGGATCTTGTAGATCCGTGCGATGTCCAGTCCGGTCAGTTTCATGATTCCGACAATCTCGGCATCGACGTTGGTCATCGACACCGGCTTGAACGTCATGCCCTCCTGCAGGAGCGCGACCTTCTTAGCATTGTCCATGCCTCCGAACTTCTGCCCCCACTGATCAACGATCTTGTCGATGATCCCCTGGTCTTTGATCGCGGGTGCCTCGCGGGGGCGCTCGATCACGCCAGACACGGCCACGCCATTGGCGAAACTTTTGCCGGTGTACTGGCGAACAGCCTGGGTCAATCCAATTGCATCAGCGTGCAACTCAATGGGCGAAAGCCCGACGTAGGGGTTCGTGCCGAACCAGCGCACGTGATGCACCATCCGCATCGGCACCGCCTCGCCTACACCAATCCGGTAGTAAGGCAGCAGGTCAGCGCCCTTGAGCACCTGCACTTGTTCATTTTTGAGCGCCCAAAGGGCGGTGACGTTGCCGTCCTCCCGACGGTCGATGAAGCTGAAGGCGTTACCCCGCAGCCCCGCCGCGCCCTGGTGTCGCTCCATGTACTCACAAGGTGTCTGGAATGGGTTGGGCTGGTAGCGCAGCACATCGTACAAGGGGTGATTGATCGCCGGTTCACGCTGCCCATTGGCCTTACGCTGATACATCTCAAGCGGCAGCTGCGCCACCGTCTCAGCCAGCAAGGTCACGCAGTTCTGCAGGATAGGCAGGGCAAGCGCTGTGTCTGGCGTTACCGTCACGCCTGCAGAGCTTCGACCACGCCCGAGGAGGCCGCGCCAGAACCCATGATCCGGGTTAGTCAACGTAGCAGCACCGGTGTCACGCAAGCTGGAAAAGAACATGGTCAGCCCCCTCCTCCAGCCACCTGGCGCGCCGCCAGGCGCGCTGCCGCTTGGTCAGCCAGCCTTGACCAGGCCAACAGCCCGGCTCCGGCGACGATAAATGCGGCTGGCCGATGCACCATCCAGACGCCACCCACCAGCAGTGCAAACCCTAGAAGGCCTGCCAGCCAGGACAAAATTGCCAACTTCATATACCTACCCCTTCGTCGTAAACCGACGTGCCGGATGCCTCGGAAATGTCACCGCTGATGCCAACCGCCATCACAGCGGCAACGATGCCGTCGATGCGGCCCGTGGCTTTGGATTTGTCGACCTTTCGGTTGTTGGCCGGATCGAACACGATCACCGCGTTGCCCGCGTTCCAAGTCATCACCGGGTTGTCATCGTGCAGGAGCGTTTCGACCACCTCGGTGGATGTGTCGACCTCAGACACAACCTCATAGTCCTCCGGGTCCAGCTCAATCACCGCCGACGGCTCTACTTTGCGACCCAACAAACGTCGCTCGAACTCATCGACGGCCGGCCCCATGTCCTTGAAGCCCTGGCCGAAAGGCTTGAGTTCGGGCAACGTGATGCCGTTGTCGTTCATCAATGACAGCAAGTCCTCGATCCGCCACCGGTCGTAGGCGATCCGCCGCACGTCGAAGTAATCGCAGATAGTTTGCAGGCGCCGTAGCACATGCAGCTTGCTGATGGCTCGCCCCGGCGTGGTCTCCAGATGGCGTTCCTTGATCCATTGCAGATACGGCACACGGTCGCGCTTCTCCCGGCCAGACAGGTCGTCGTCGGGGATCCAGAAGTACGACAGCGAGCGCCAGTGCGGATCGTGCGGCATCGGGCTGAACATCAGCACGAATGCAGTCAGGTCCGTGGTACTGGAAAGGTCCAGCCCGCCAACGCATGGTCGGTTGCGCAGGACGCGCATCGGCACCCGCTCAGCAGCACCGCGCCAGATCTCCCAGGACAGCCAAGGCGATGTCGCCTGGGTCCACTCGCAGAAGTTCAAGCGCCTGACAACGGCCTCTTTCGCCGGTAGCCCCTTCGCTTCGGCCACCTGCTCCCGCAGGTACTTGCGGCCCGGGATGCCGTCGGTCTGGCCCTCCAGAATGAAGTCCAGCGAAGGGTTCACCTTCGGCCAGCACGACTCATCCTTGAATGGGTCATCCCCCTTATCCAGCGAGCAGATGAAGGCAAAAAACGCATCGTTTTCTTCCTTGCCCTCGCAGATCCGTACGCACAGGTCGTGATACTGACCGCACACCGAGCCCTTGTTGGAGCCGCTGTTGGTGATCATCACAATCAACGCACGGCGCCGGAACTTGGTACCGGCCCGCATCATGTCCACCGCGCTGGCCGTCTTGTGCTCATGCAGTTCATCAATCAGCGCGATGTGCGGCCGAGGGCCGGACTGGCCTTCGTCGGAGCTGATCGGGCGGAAAAAGCTATGCGTGCTGGGATAGAACAGGTTCCAGACCTTTTCATCACGGCCCGATTGCACCAGGCGTGCCGAGAGGTGTGGCGCCATGTTCACCATGCTGACCGCATCGCGGAAAAGGATCTGCGCCTGGTCTTTTTTCGTTGCGGCAGCGTAGATCTCAGCGCGTTGCTCACCGTCCGCAACCAATCCATACAGCCCGATCCCGCCGACCAGGGGCGACTTGCCCGAGCCCTTGGCGGTCTCGATGTACGCTTGGCGAAACCGACGATAGCCATCATCGGTGTACCAGCCGAACAGGCTACCGATAATGAACGCCTGCCATGGCGCAAGGCGGAATGGCAGGCCCTCGAAGTCGCCGCCGTTCAGACACAGCACGTCTTCGAAAAAACCGATGGCGCGCAGCGCCGCTTCGGCATTCCAGATCAACCCGCGTTCGTGCCCTTTCTCCAGATCCAGCAGATGCCGCCGCGCAGCATTGCGAACGTCTGGGCCAGCGATGATCGAGCCGGCCAACACTCTGTCAGCGAAGCTCTTTACCCGGCAGTCAGTTGAAATACTTTGCGGCAGCGTCTCGTTCTGCATTGGGGAACAAATCTCCTTGTGCCGCCGGCGCGGCTCTCATATTCCGGCGCGCCAAGGGAGATAACCCGAACTGAGCACCGGCAGCGTTGGCACGCTTCTCGGCGTCGTTGGCCAGCTGCCGCAGAACGTGGGTCTGCTGCGCGCCGGTCTTGAAGGTCTGAACTTCACCACCCAGGCCATCATCCGACTTCGCATTGCGCTCAGCGATCAACCGCTGGAAACGCAACCAGTCGCCGTACGCCTGGCAGTAAGTGGCGAGCGCCATCTGGTCCAACCGCGACACCCACCCAAGCGCCAGAAGCGCTCCGGTAATACGGGTCCATTCGGCTGCAGCGTCACCGCTAAGAAAATCAGGCATAGGCGGCACAGCAGCCGGCAGCGCCGGATCCTTGATTTCGTTCAACAGCTCAGCCGGCGAACGCTTACTTCGGTTGCCGTTGAGTAAATGCACCGACGCGGGCAGACCAGGCCGCCCGGAATTACCGTTTCCAGCCATGGGAAACCTCCATTTCTGATACCCCCCCTCCCTCATTTTTCCCGGTTTTGCACACAGAGGGGGGCATGCGGTCTAGAAGCAAAGAGGAAAATAGTTTTTTACCCCCCCTACCCCTGGCAGCCAGGGGTAGGGGGGGCTGGCTGCCCGACGGCGGCCCGCACCCGATCAGCGCCGGTTCCAGTGGTGATTCGGATCGAGGGGAATGCCTGACGCCGAGCAGCCAGCAATCCGACCGCTGCGCTCAAGCCGCTGCTTGGTCGAGTCGTGGCAGAGCTTGCATAGTGGCTGCCAGTTGCCCTGATCCCAAAACAACTTCCAGGCAGCCTTGATCCGCTCGGCGTCGCCGCTTTCCTTCGCCTCTTTCAATCGAGGCGGGATCTTGTGGTCAACCACCATTGCAGCGACCGGGCGGTAATCGGTGGAACACATTGAGCAGAACGGATGCCGAGCCAAGAATGCATCCCGGCTTAACCGCCACCGGTGACCATAACCACGGGAAGCACTGCTCCCGCGACGATCACTGCCCTTGTTCATTGCTGGTAGGGCGCACATCACAGACACCCAGGCGCTTTGCGGCCCAGCGCTCATACAAACCAATCGCCACATCAGCACCGGCCATTGCGGTGAGGCAACCAACCGCCGCAGATGCCCAGATCGAAACACCCATTGAATACATGAGCATGATGGTCGACAGCCCACAAACGATGCAGGCACCGGAACGCAACGCAACACGCCGCGCCAAGCCCCAGCCGCGAACACCTGCTTTATCGGCGCGCCACATCTCGCCCGATACACCGCCCACCAAGGACAGTACTACCACCATCCAGATCGGCATTTCGATTAACGCTTGTTGCTCATTGGTCATGAGAGCCTCATAGGTCGAGTACACGGCGCCGGAAAAAGAAAACCCCGCCAAATGGCAGGGTTCTCATTGCTCCGACGACTCGGGGCAGACTTGCACAGCACAGTGCTTTGGGGAGCGCCTAAGCGCAGTTCGCATATCGTGGGGACTTTTTACCCGCCTCCGGAAAAACCGAAAAGAGGCAATTTTCGGTTATCAACTTCGACCAGACTTTGACACTACTTTGGCCCCACTTTGAGCCATTCCACTCCGACGAACGGTACGACCGTGGACGACGCCCTGACGCGCCATCAGGATTGTCATGACACGCAAATGCAACGCTTGCACCCAGTTTCGGTAGGTACGATCAGCGCCTTCCGCCAATCCGACTTCGCGCATCTGCTCACGAATGGGCGCGCCGTAGTGATACCGAAACCGGGCCAGCTTGGCCAATGCTTGGCCGCGTTCGTCGCGGCGCTCTAGCTCGGCGATGGCAGCATCTACTTCAGCCGCTGCGTAGTCCATCCCCGATCCGCCACCAATAAGTGGTCTAGTTCCTGGCGTGCCACGTGGCGCCCCTCCTTTCCAGTCAACGATTGAACCCATCTGGCTGCCCAGACTGGCCTCATGGCCGAACCGGGCCTGCTGCTCACCCCAATGCTTCATGAGGCTCTCGATATCCTCAATCATCCCTGAATCTCCCGCAAATCGCGCACCCGACACAAAACAGAGCTACCCGACACAAACCCAACACACTTAAAAGCCAGTGATTTCAATAACTTCATAAGCCTTGTGTTTAGTGTGTTGGGTTTGTTGAGTTTTTTAGGGCTCGCATGGGGAGTGTTTTCCTCCTGTTTAAACCCAATGAAAAATACGCGCCCGCGCGTGCGCGACGACAAACCCAACACACCCACTACAGCCCCAGTCAAACCCGCAGAATTTGCGGACTTTGCCTGTGTTGCCCCCGACACATAGACCCAACACCAACCCAACACACCCACCACACCGATAGCCGTATTCATGCTGCAAGCCCCTTCACATGGTCCCAGCCATCCACGTTCCAACCCGCAAGCTTTGCCTTGGCACGCCACTCGGTGACCGCCACGCCCAGCTCGGCCGCCTTCAACGATGGGGGAAGGGAAGCATCAGAGTCATTTGGGAAGAAAAATGCCGCAAATCGTCTGTTGTTGCCGTCCGTCCAGGGAATGGGCCGCGTCTTCTCGACCTCAGAGCTAATGAACAGCGAGAACTTCGTTTGACTCATCGCATGCTCTCTATTGCGCTGGCACCACTCCAAGAACAGGGCATAGAGGTCCGACGACATGCAACAACCCCATAGGCCTCGCCCAAGATCACCGCACCGCCAAAGGTGCAGGAACGTCTGCCAGGCTGCGCGGCTGAGAGCTACAAGGCGCTGGCGCGCTTCAGTCTTGGGCGGGCGGGTCCGCTGGTTGAAGTCGCCCATATCAACGCTCAACAACCAGGCATACAAGGCCGCAATGCCACCGTTCTTCAACTCGTGCCCTATCGCACGCTGACGCTCTTCCGGAAGTGTCTCCATTGGCCACATCACCAACATCCGCCGGTCGCTATCGCTGATCGGCCACGGCAAGATCTCGTTACTCAGAAACACCGCGTTCATATGGTTGGCTTCCTCCCAACCGTTGATGAACTTGGACTCCATGCGCACCGTCTTGCCAGTGACCAGGTGCTTGATCTTGCCGACTTGGTTGTACCGCTGATCCCGGCTCACAACCTCTTCAAACACCGCCCAAAGCTTGCGGCTCTGCCAAGCGTTGAAAGACCCCTCCAACTGCGTCTGCCCTACTGTTGCGGCGTATTGGCCGTAGAGTTCGCCCATTGCATCGGCAAACAGCAGACTCTTGCCCGAGCCCTCCATGATGGAGTGCATTAGTACAGCAGTGTCCATTTTGGCGCCCATGTGCTGCAGCGGGTACGCCAACCAACGTGTTAGCCACTCAGTGGCGGGTAGGTCATGGTTGCAAAGGAATGAAATAAGCCAGCGCAGGTTTTCGCAGGCTTCGTCATTGCGCAAAGGCTCCAGGGGCAAGCCTTCAAATGTGTTGATGTACTGATTTGGGTCTTTGGTCATCGTTGGGTCGAACACAATATGGTCGACATCAACGACACGTCGGTTTGGGCTGTTAAGCCAAACGGGATACATACCGCCAAGGGCCATCTTGACGGCCCCCTCAGCTATACGCCGCTTCTTCTCTCGGTCCCACACATCTTTAGTGCCGTCGATGTACACATACCGGTCAATGGGCGACATCTGCAAAGCACCGCCCTTTTTGCTGTCCAACTGCCGGATCTGTTGAATTTCCTCAACCTGCTCAGCAGAAATCAGCTTTCGGCTGGCATCTGCCAACCATTCTTTCGCGAGCGGCTTGCCAATCAGCGCTTCAAATCCCGACTTCTTAATCAGCCTCGACTTGTCGAAATCCCAAACGTGAGTAGTTCCTTCCACCAAGGCGAATCGCCTCAGAATCTGCGCGATACCAAGGCCCTCATCCCCCTCACCCCCGATATTGGAGGAGCTGGCCGCGCTTTCCTCTGATGGGGTGCGGGGAAGGCCCTCAACCACCTGAGGCAGCACCTCTTCAATCTCGCTCTCATTCGATGGGGAACGGGGAAGCTCACCGCGCGTCGGTGGCTGCGATGAGCGACTCGCTGAATCGATGCCCAACAATTGAGCTGCCGCCTTCGTCGCAACCTGTACATCCCCCCCATGCTCAAGAATGCAATACACATCAAAGGCATCGTTCTTGTGCCCATTCGCCAACGGATCAGAACTGTGATGCGAGTACAGACGACCCTCCGTAATAGTGATCCCAGGCAGCCCGCTACTACTTTGAGGACAGAGCCATTTACCGCCGTGCTTGCTGTAACCATGAGCTGCCAGCAGCGCTTCGATGTCATGACAACGATTGAACTCATCGATAACTTTCGGCAGTTGCTTACCTCCGACCAAAGCTCGCTTGGGCGCAGCCGGTGGAGCCTTAGCGAGCTTCAGGGCCCATGGACAGACGGCTTCCGCTTCAGGCTTGAATGCATCCCAGCCCTGCCAGATGGCTAACAACTCAGCAGGTAGATCTGGCAAACCTTCAGCCCTGGGAGGGTTGCGCCATACATAAGGTTTCTGCGTTCCCGGGTGGATTGAAGGCGGTAGCACGTCCTGCGTCAGGCCGGCGCGCAATTCAAATACGGTGAACTTCTTGTAGGGCTCAGCTGCAGCCCGCGCAACGGCCTCGGCTTCCGCGTCTCCGGCCTCTTTCGCTGCCTTGGCCTGGGCCATGAACCCCCGGAAAATCGAACCATCAGGATCACTTTCATTTGGCCAGAACAGCGAATGTCGACTCAGCTCAACGCCGTCAGGCACGCGAAACAACACACGAAAACGTGCCGGGTTGCCTACCACCGTCGGATAGGCAACTGCCAACGCATCCAAATCGACCCCCAACTGCTCTTGCAGGACGAAGCGCGTCCACTGGACATCATCCACGTCCAGGGAACAGACTCGACTGGGGCCATGAACGACGCCCATGTTGTGCGATGGGTTCTTCTGCCAGAATGCCTCAGCGGCTTCCGCATCTACAAAGTACCCACCAGGCTGGTTCCAGCCCTTACCTTTCGGGCCCTTTTGTCCCGGCTCGATTGGCACCAGGGCGAAGTTGAAAGTTTCGATATAGCGGCGGGCCCAGACAGCAGTCGGCACTCCATTGCGCTCAGTCATCCCCAACGCTCCCGTAACCCCTGGCAGCTGATGCAGGTCTCACAACCTGCAACGGCCCGCTGACGGGGCAGCGGGATCGGGTCTTCACAATCAACGCAGAACTGAGCGCTTGGCTTGAGCGACTGGCGTGGCCGGGACTGCAATGCGACCTGCAGGTGATACTCGACCTGCTCATTGGCCCGATCAATTTCATCAGCCATCGATACGGTCCTCCATCGCCTGCCGCGCACCGGCCATGATGCCCAACACTTCGCGGATAACGTCCATACCATGCTTCTCTAGGTCGAGAACCTCATGGAGTTCCCACTTTTTGTCGGCGGCACCGTCATGCATGCTGGACACAAACTCGCTGGCCTCTTCCAGCAACTTGCCCACGGCCTTCAGTGCTTCATGAGTTGCTGGGACCGGTACAGGGCGATACCAAACGGCACCAGCTGGGCGCACCAATGCATCCAGCAAACGAGGGTCAGCTGTCAACCCGATAACCTCTTCCAGCTCATCAGGCGTCAGCCAACGGCGCTCTTCGTCAAGCTTGAGCTTCTTTTGCAGTGCATCGTTGTCGAGCACCATTTCGTAGGCAAGGCGGGTGATACCACCCGGAAAATCGCGACCGGCGCGATAAAGCGCCTGCCGCAAAGAAAGGACCGGGCCTGCGCCCGGCAATAGATCTGTGCGACTCATAACCGTAAAACCCCCGTTTACGGTGTAGCCACAGGAACAGGTTCACCCTATCCTACGACCACGACCGATGTGCTGTGCTAAACGTGCTGTGCGGCACGGTGCTTCGATTGAGTCGTCCGGTATGACTTGTGGTGAGAAGGACCGGACGGCGGATTGCGTCGGCGCCATGCGCCGACTTTGCTGAGCTGGGGAACTTCTTGTGGTGAGAGCCCCCAGCTCGGCGCTCCTTATGCGGCTGCAGCGCCTCCATCAGGCGGAAACACATCATCCAAGCTGCAGACCACTCCCAACGAGTTGAGCGCTACCACGATAGCCCTGCTATCCGACAGCCCCGGAACTCGCCGGCCTGATTCATAGTTACTGATTCGCCCCTGCGACCAACCAAGCGCTTCAGCCAGGGCGACCTGTGAAATCCTCCCCTCCGTGCGAAGCTGCGATATTCGGTTCATGTGAAACTCCAAATGACCAATGGACATTAAAATAACAACGTTTCGTTGTTTTCACAACACGTTTAGTTTGAGCCGTTGTAAACAGAGCGTGATAATTTTTGCGAATGGAATCTCTCGGACAGCGCATCGCCCGCTTACGGCGACAAAAACAACTCTCCCAAGGCGCCTTAGCTGATAAGTGCGGGTGGGAGAAAGGTCAGGCGCGTATCGGTAATTACGAGCGCGATCTTCGAGAACCGAACATCACTGACCTGCGGCTCCTGGCTAATGCCTTAGGCGTCTCACTGATGGGACTGATAGAAGGCGATACCGAGAGTCAAAGCCCTCAAGAGTACGACCTTAACGGTCCCTCCAAAGAGGACTACGCGTTGATTCCGCAATACGATGCCCTCGGCGCAGCAGGCAACGGCCGCCTCAATGATCATGTCGAAGTAAAAGGCGGACTTGTCTTCAAGCGCGCCTGGCTGAGCCGAATGGCGCTTAGAGAGAAGAACCTGCACGTCATATACGCTCAAGGCCACAGCATGGAGCCCACGATCAGCGACGGCGATGTAGTGTTGCTAGACGAAAGCCAAATCGAGCCACGCGACGGGCGCATCTACCTCATCCGACGTCACGGGGGAGAATTGATTATTAAGCGCCTGATTCAAGGCATAACGGGCGGCTGGATTATCCGTAGCGACAACGAGGACAAAAGAAGTTTCCCCGACCAGCCGATCAGCGAAGCCGACATCGATCACCTTCAGATCATCGGTAGGATCGTCTGGCATGGCGGCGCCCTCTAGAACCGGAGCAAGCATGGAAGCCCCAAAACGACGCATTTCACTTTCCAAGAAGCAGCTTGAGACAGATGCTGGCCTTGAGCTTTTGAACATCTGCCAGTCGATCACGGCAGATGGCAAGATCGCCAATGAAGAGATTCATGCGATTCAAGCCTGGCTTTCGCAGAATAGCCAAGCGGACATTCCCGCAGTCCAATTCTTGTCAGAAGTGCTATCTCGCGCGTTAGAAGACCAAATCGTCACTGAAGCTGAACGAAAAGAGATCGCTAAGTCCATCGAAGCCGTGCTACCGCAATCAGAGCGAAAGCTTGCGGTATCGGCTCGCAGGCAGGCCGAAATTCAGGCGCAGCAGTTGAAGCGAGAAGCTGACGAGCACTTGAAACAAAAGACTCGCGAAATCAAGAAGCTAAATAGACCTCTTGCAACCACAGACTTCATGGTCGCTGGCACCCGTCATGATGGTCGCAGCGAGATCATTGATATCGAGATTCGACCTGGCTCAACCGTGATCCTCAAGCGAGACAGAGAAAATCGACACAGCCGCTTTGCCATTGCTGTCATGACGGAACACGGAGAATGCATTGGCCACGTCCCTGAAGACTATGCAGAGTACTTGGCACCAATAATGGACGAAGGCGCGTCACAAGAAGCTAGCGTCAAAAAAGTCCTCGAATACGATTCAGGTCCTGTTCCGGTTATCGTCGCTCACCTCTATGACCCCCGCTCAGAACGGCAAGCCCCTCTAAGCGGTGAGTCCAAAACCTCACCCAGCAGCCCTAGAAAGCCGAAGCTGCGTCTCATAATCGGCATCATGATCACACTTTTTGTTGTAGCGATGATCGCCGCAAACAACTAAACGTGTTGACATAAAAACAACAATGCGTTTTATTTGTCTCGCTTCCCTCTCACCACGGAGAACGAGACATGCGAAACGCACAGCACAAAGGTCAATGCCAAGTCTTTCTACACCCCACAGCCTGCAGCAGTCGCTCACTAGTTGACGCCATCCAGCGACGCACCGGTCGACTGATCATTGCTACGCAGAAAGGCAACGCACAAGCTGTACAGGACGTTACCGCCCAACAGCTCGGGGGTAACGCGGCATGAGCGCATTCGTCATCCCTTTTGCGAAACAAGATCTGCTACACCAAGTCCTCATTACTGGTGGTACCGCAATCTGCCCGCTTTATCTCCCTACGATTCAGCTCGACGCCGACATTGATGTCGAGCTGAGCAAAGACCAGGCGCACGTTAAAGTGAAGTTTGGTGATCTTTCGGGATCTCTAACACTCCCCCGCGGCGACCGGGCTAACCACCTGCACCTGCGCGACTTCATCGAGGATGTTGCCAACGGCCGTACCACGGCTGGCCGGACCAAACAGGCTATCGCCCTGATGGAGGCACTCGACCATATCAGCACCGCACTCCTAGAAGACCAGATCGCGTACATCGCCCCTACGACCTCTGCTGAATACCCGCTCGGCGCCGTGGTCACGAACGGACGCGGTGAGCTCTGCGCGGCAGCGATAGGCACCAACAAAGAGCACTTGGCGGAATTACTGCGGGACAAGCTGCGGCCCCATCCCGAGGGGAACGGGGAGAAGGTATGAGTGAAACGCTAGCCCAACTGCGCCGGCAGTGGACAACTCCATGTCCGACTCTACGTGAAGTTCGGGAGCACTACTTCCCGCACATCAAGACGGATCAGCATCTGCGCAAGCTGATCAATAAAGGACGCATCCAGCTCAAGTTGATTAAGCCGGATCACTCCGTACGCGCCGAGTACGTGGTTTATCTGCACGAACTCGCTGCTTATCTGGATGCACAAGCGCATTCAGCAGGCTAACAAGGCGGCCCCGGCCTACAGGGGCATATTTGCCCTGCCGCTCTCACCACGGCTCACAACGGCGGCGGGCACATTCTGGAGCACAGCACTTGCAACCACAGCAAATCATCCTTGCCCTGGCCACCCTCTGGCTCTTCACGCTGGTGGCCCTGCCATTCTTGTTCAGCACGGCCCGTCGGCGAGCAAAAGAAAGCGGCTTTGCCGCAGGGCTTGCTCAACGGGAAGCCGACCATACCAAGCAGATCACTGACTTGAATGCTGACATTGACGCCATCGCCCAGGAGCGCCTCAAAGAACAGCGAGCGCACCTTCTGGTTACAAGTCAACGGCTGGCTCACATCGAAGAGCTTGAAGCCAGAATCATGTCCTACTCCGGGCTTGCCGTGACAAAGGTCGACTACGAGCACCTAACAAGCGCAGCTGAAACCCTGCGCCTTGCCCGCAACACATGGCAAAAACTGCAAGGCACTGAGCTGTGGTGCAAACGTGCTTACGCTGAGTGCCAAGGCCTCCTGCGCCTAGCCAGCCGTATCCATGCAGAACTGCGCCCCAGCCCCAGCCCCAGCCCGGCCATCCAGCAAGGAGACGTGGCATGAACCCTGATCAGCAAGAACCCGGGAGACACCCCGAGCCCCTGGCCCTCGACACGCGGGAGCGTCGCATGACATGAATACGTCCTTCGTACTAATGGCGCAATACAACGGGCTTGCTGTCATCCCTCTGGAGCACGTGTGCAATGATTACTTCACGCATCTAACTGTGAAAATGTTGGAGCGTAAGGTTCTAGCTGGCCAGATCAAACTTCCCATAACTCGACTTGAGTCCAGCCAGAAGAGCGCCAAAGGGATTCATATCGCCGACTTGGCACTCTACCTGGACCAACAACGAGAAGCCGCATTAAAGGAATGCGCCCAGCTCAACGGATACAAGAAAGCCAGCTGACTTACGCCTTGATCCGGGCGCCCAATTCTACGGGCGCCTTTTTATTTGCTCTAACCACGCCCAGTCTTTGTAGTTATCACCTCGCCCTCGTAAATGCGTATAACGACGCAATGAGTTCCAGTCCCTGTGACCAGAAACACTCGACACCCGTGGAATATCCCAGTCCATTTCGAACAAACGACTAACCCCTTCATGCCGCAGGTCGTGGAAATGCAGATCCTCGATGGCAAGGAACTGACACGCCCTGGTCCAGGCTGCCGAAATTGAATCACTGTTGTATGGGAATATCTCGTCACATTCCCGAGGCATGCTTTGAACAATCGCCCAGGCCTCATCCGGCAAATGGCACCAGACATCGTTACCGATCTTCTGCCCTGGGTTCTTCATATCCCGAACTTTCACAGCCTGCCGCTCTTCATCCAAATCAGCCCAGCGGATTCGGGTGATCTCCTCCTGACGGCGCGTCGAGAACAGGGCGAAGGCAAGAACCTTAGGCATGTTGATGGACGAAGGTCGACGCTTCTGCATTTCGAAGAAGTGCTCCAGCAGCTTGTCCAGCTCATTCATTGCCGGTCGACGATCACGCTCACGGCTTTTCATGTTGTACCCAAGCTTCTTTAACACGGTACGGGCGTCACTCATGGCATGGGGTTCCACCTCATATCCCCAAGCGGGCCGCGCCACTGATAGCACTGACCCGAGGTGCGCGAGATCATTGCCAGCCGTCTGCGGCTGTACAGCGCCACCTTCAGGACTCATGCGCCACAAAGCGTAGTCGACCAAGAGTTGGCTGTTGATAGCAGAATCCACTACCTCGCCGAAGTGGCTGGCGGCAATGGCAAGCAAGGTTGCCTTCTTGGTTTTCCCAAGCGGCCGGACCTTGGCGCCTTCGACCAGGTACCGGTCAATCATCTCTCGAACGGTGTGACCCCTTCGGTTTGCCCGCTCGATCGCACCAGGTTCAGCTAGCTCTGTCTCTCGTCGCTTTGCCCACGCTTGGGCAGCCTGCTTGCGGGCGAATGTCTGGCTCTCTTGGTAAACTAGCTCCTTGTCGCGATTGATGCGGATCTGGACGGTGTAGCTGGATGTGCCATCGGCCCTTTTGCGTGCTCTGATCGTTGCCATGGGAAATTGGTACACGTCGGTTTTGGATTGGTACATTGTACCAACCACTTGGGATAAACGCCCAAAAACCCCCGAAAATTGGTACAAAACGCGTTGGATGAAATGCCCCTAAAATCCGCCTCAACCCCAGTAAACCCGCGCCCTGAGCCGTCCCGCCGCTTCAGCGTTGCGCCTATGATGGACTGGACTGACCGCCACTGCCGGTTCTTCCTGCGCCTGCTGTCCAGCAACGCCCTGCTCTACACCGAAATGGTCACCACCGGCGCCTTGCTGCACGGTGATGCCGAGCGTTTCCTGCGTCATAGCGAGGCCGAGCATCCGCTGGCGCTGCAGTTGGGCGGCAGTGTGCCGGCTGATCTGGCCGCCTGCGCCAAGCTGGCCGAGGCCGCAGGCTATGACGAGGTCAACCTCAACGTCGGCTGCCCGAGCGATCGGGTGCAGAACAATATGATCGGCGCCTGCCTGATGGGCCATCCGGCGCTGGTCGGCGATTGCGTGAAGGCGATGCAGGATGCGGTGCAGATTCCGGTGACGGTCAAGCACCGCATCGGTATCAATGGCCGCGATAGCTACGCCGAGCTGTGTGATTTCGTCGGTCAGGTGCGTGATGCCGGTTGCCGCAGTTTTACCGTGCATGCGCGTATTGCGATTCTTGAAGGCTTGTCGCCGAAGGAGAACCGTGAGATTCCGCCGCTGCGGTATGACGTCGCCGCGCAGTTGAAGGCCGACTTCCCGGACCTTGAGCTGGTGCTCAACGGCGGGATCAAGACCCTGGCGGAATGCCAGGAGCACTTGAAGGTTTTCGACGGGGTGATGCTCGGGCGCGAGGCTTATCACAATCCGTATCTGTTGGCCGAAGTTGACCAGCAGTTGTTCGGCAGCAGC
The DNA here is from genome assembly GCF_024749345.1 of Pseudomonas sp. B21-009. Taxonomy (NCBI): domain Bacteria; kingdom Pseudomonadati; phylum Pseudomonadota; class Gammaproteobacteria; order Pseudomonadales; family Pseudomonadaceae; genus Pseudomonas; species Pseudomonas sp. B21-009. The sequence goes on from NZ_CP087199.1 coordinate 4,019,338, forward strand.
GCGCCGGTGATCAGCCGCAGCGAAGCGCTGGCCAAATTGCGCCCTTATATTGCTGCGCACCTGGCCTGCGGCGGCGCTATGCATCACATCACCCGGCATATTCTCGGCCTTGGCCAGGGCTTCCCGGGGGCGCGCAAGTTTCGCCAGTTGCTGTCGGTGGATATCCACAAGAGCAAGGACCCGCTGGCCCTGCTCGACCAGGCCGGCGAGCTGCTGCAGGGGCGTTAACCCCGGAACCTGTGCGCGCTTTGGCACTCGAAGGCTTATCCCCTTCGCCCCGCCTGCCAGCCAGCCCTTGAGCGGCTGGCAGCGCTCGGGTAATGTCGATCCATTGCACAGGACAGAGCACGCCCATGACTTCCAAGCTGGAACAACTCAAGCAGTTCACCACTGTGGTTGCCGACACCGGTGATATTGATGCCATCAGCCGCTTGAAACCGGTCGATGCCACCACCAACCCTTCGCTGCTGCTCAAGGCCGCGGCCATGCCTGGCTATGCCGAGCTGCTCCAGCAATCGGTCGCGCACAGCAAGGGCGATGTCGGCCTCGCCTGTGACGCCTTTGCCGTGGCGGTTGGCGCCGGCATTCTCAAGGTGATTCCGGGGCGTATCTCCACTGAGGTCGACGCCCGCCTGTCCTTCGACCAACCGGCGCTGCTGGCCAAGGCCCGGCAGTTGATCGAGCTGTACGACCAGGCCGGTATCGGCCGTGACCGGGTGCTGATCAAACTGGCCTCGACCTGGGAAGGCATCCGCGCCGCCGAGGTTCTGGAAAAGGAAGGCATCCAGACCAACCTGACCCTGCTGTTCTCCTTCGCCCAGGCCCAGGCTTGCGCAGACGCCGGGGTGTTCTTGATTTCGCCGTTCGTGGGGCGCATCTACGACTGGTACAAGAAGTCCACCGGCAAGGAGTATGTCGGCGCCGAAGACCCGGGCGTGCAGTCGGTGACGCGCATCTACGATTACTACAAGACCAATGACTACAAGACCGTGGTCATGGGCGCGAGCTTTCGCAATATCGGCCAGATCGAGCAACTGGCCGGCTGTGACCGCCTGACCATCAGCCCCGAGCTGCTGCAGCAGTTGAGCGATGATCAGGGCGAGCTGCCGCGCATCCTCAAGCCTGGCAAAACCGGCGAGGCGCGCCAGCAGTTGACGGAGAGCCAGTTCCGCTGGGCGTCGAACGAAGATGCCATGGCCACCGAGAAACTGGCCGAGGGGATTCGCCAGTTTGCCCGGGATCAGGAGAAGCTTGAGGCGTTGTTGGCGGCAAAGGCCTGATACAAATCTGGGTTTGCCAGTGAGGTAGATTGCGCGGAGCATCACTCGGTTCGCGTCGTCTGCAATCGCTGGCAAGCCAGCTCCCACAGGTACTGCATGCATAGCAGGCATCCCGGATCAACCTGACCTCCCAATCTTGTGGCGCCTTCTCCGTTGTCGATAACCGATGCATCTTCTTTGCCCTTGGTACTGGCCGGCCCCTTGCTGCGCCGCCTCGAACCCACGCGCATCGTGTTCTGGCTGGTAGCCTGCGAGCCGCTGCAAGCTGAACTGCAACTGAGCTGCGCAGGCGTTTGCGCCGACATCCACTGCAAGGTTGTGCCGATTGGCCGTCAGGCGTTTGTCCACCTGCTCGACATCCGCCTCGACAGCCCGCTGCCGTGCGATGAGCAGATCGACTACGACCTGATCTTCAACAACCAGGGCATCGCCGACTACGCACCACACCTGCTTTACCCGGGCGCGCAACGGCCGAATTTCGTCCTGCGTTCACACCTGGAGCACCTGCTCCACGGCTCCTGCCGCAAACCCCACCACCCGGCGGCCGACGGCCTGCTGTGCGCCGATCGCCTGTTGCTGGAACACCCCACGCCATTGCAGCGCCCGGCCCTGCTGATGATGAGCGGTGACCAGGTGTATGCCGACGATGTCGCCGGGCCCATGCTGCGCGCCATACATGCGCTGATCGAGCGCCTGGGGCTGTTTGGCGAGCACCTGCAAGGCGCGGTGGTCGATGACAGCGCCGCGCTCTACCAGCACCCGGCCAGCTATTACCACCGCGCCGACCTGCTGCCGGCACTGGAGAGCAACGAAACCCTGCGCGAGCGCTTTTTCGGCGGCACGCGCAAGCCGATCTTCACCAGCAGCAACGCCGACAACCACCTGGTGACCTTCGCCGAAGTCATGGCCATGTACCTGCTGGTCTGGTCCCCGCTGCCCTGGGGCCTGATCGACGTGCAGATGCCACCCGGCCTCAATGCCGAGCGCCAGGCCCGCTACCGCCAGGAACAGCAACTGATCGACGGCTTTGCCAGCGGCCTTGGCGGGGTGGCGCGGGTATTGGCACATTTGCCGAGCCTGATGATTTTCGATGACCACGACATCACCGATGACTGGAACCTGTCGGCGCAATGGGAAGAAACCGCCTACGGCCACCCGTTCTCCAAGCGCATCATCGGCAACGCCCTGCTCGGCTATATGCTGTGCCAGGGCTGGGGTAACAACCCGGATGCCTTTACCCGGCTGCTGGAGCATTGCCAGGCCTTCAGCCACAGTGCCGACGCCGATGACTACCTCGACACGCCGCTGCAGGATGCGCTGATCAACGAGGTGCTGCGCTTTCAGGGCTGGCAGTTCGTCCTGCCCAGCAGCCCGGCGCTGCTGGTGCTCGATACCCGCACCCGGCGCTGGCGCAGTGAAAGCAACTTCAACAAACCCTCGGGCCTGCTCGACTGGGAAGCCTTAAGCGAGCTGCAACAGGCGCTGCTCGACCATCCTTCGGCGATCATCGTCTCGCCGGCGCCGATCTTCGGCGTCAAGCTGATCGAGAGCGTGCAGCGGGTATTCAGCTGGCTGGGTTATCCGCTATTGGTCGATGCCGAGAACTGGATGGCCCATCGCGGCGCGGCGCAAGTGATCCTGAACATCTTCCGCCACTCGCGCACACCGGGGCACTACGTGATTCTCTCCGGTGACGTGCACTACTCGTTCGTCTATGAGGTGCTGATCCGCCACCGCCAGCGCGCCCCGCACCTGTGGCAGATCACCAGCAGCGGCATCAAGAACCAGTTCCCCAAGCGTCTGCTGGACACCTTCGATCGCCTCAACCGCTGGCTGTACTCGCCACGCTCACCGCTCAACTGGTTTACCAAGCGCCGGCAAATGCAGGTGATGCCGCGCACACCCGCGCACAGCAAGGCCGGCGAGCGGCTGTGGAACAGCGCGGGCCTGGGCCAGGTGTTTTTCAATGAACAGGGGCAGCCGGCGCGGATTTTCCAGCTCAACGCCGATGGCAGCGCGGCGACCGAGTTTCCACCGCGCGAAGCTGACTGTTAAGTGATTTTTGACCGGCGCCAGAACGGCGCCCGGTCGACGATCAGGTGCGCTCGAGAGCGTTGACCAGGTCGTGGAAGGCTTCGCGGTTGGAATCGTTCAGGCCCATGAGGATCTTGTGCGCCTCAAGCACCTTGGAGCGCACCACGTCTTCGTTCTGATCCTGCGACGGCAGGTCGGTCAGGCATTCCGGGCACGGGATCGGCCGGTCAACGATGTTGAACACCTGGTCGAAACCCATCGACTGCAACAGGCGGGTGATGTCGGCGTGGGTGGTGACCACCGTGGGCAACAGCCCGACCTTTTGCCGCGACAGGATCGAGAGCTTGGCCAGCAAGCCCAGGGTGGTGCTGTCGATGCTGTGGGTTTCTGTCAGATCGATGACGATCGCCGAGAAATTCAGCGCCGTGAAGATCTTTTCAATCGTCGCATCCAGCGCCGAACACAAGGTCAGGCGCACTTCACCGACAAACTTCAGCACGAAGGTGCCATTCTGCTCGGCGAACTGGATTCTACCCGTACTCATTGAAGGTTCCTGCTCAACACCAATAGGGCGATATCATCCGGCATCTCCCCAAGCGTAGCTAATCCGAATCGTTGGCGCAGCCCATCCAGACTACCGCCTGCGGCCTTGATGATTTCAGGCAGGGCCGCCTCTTTATCTTTGAGTGTGTCACCGGGCAAAAGGTCCAGAATGCCATCAGACAGCAGGGTCAGGCTGAACTGCGGCGGCAACTCCAGGACGTGGTCCTGGTAGGTAGCCTCCTCGAACAAGCCGACCGGCAATCCGCGGCCCTCCAGATAACGGCTCTGGCCCGGGGTGTACAGCACTGGCAACGGCAGGTGACCACCGATGCTGTAGGTCATGATACCGGTGTCTTCGTCGATCACGCCGCCGACCATGGTCACATGCTTGCCCAGCTTGCAGTTGATCAGGCCGCGGTTGATGTGCCCGAGCACTTCAGACGGCTTGAAGTCACGCAAGTTGCCGCCGCGCTTGAATTCGAACAGCAGGCGCGTGGTCATGAACTTCAGCAGCACGGTGACGAAGGCCGAAGACGCGCCATGCCCGGAAACGTCTGCCAGGTAAAAGGCAATTCGCCGGTCATCGACACGGAAATAGTCGGCAAAGTCGCCCGACAGGTACAGCGACGGAATGATCTGGTGCTCGAACGACAGGTCGTCGGCCACCCAGGGGCTTTCCGGCAGCATGTTCATCTGCACCTGACGCCCGGCGGTCTGGTCTTCCTGCAGCAGGTGCAGGCTGGCCTCAAGCTCGCGGTTGGCGGTTTCGAGCTTTTCCCGGTAGCGCTGGTTTTCCAGCACCAGACGCGCGCGGTCCAGGGCCCGGCGTACCGAGTGTTCCAGCACTGCGAGGTCTTCGAGGGGCTTGATCAGGTAGTCGGCCGCGCCCAGGCGCAGGGCCTCGACGGCGTCGTTCATCACCCCGGCGCCCGATACCACGATCACCGGCAGTTCCGGCGCGCGCTCGGTTACCTGGCGAATCAGCTCCAGGCCGCCCATTTGCGGCATGCGCAGATCGCAGATCACCAGATCAGGATGTTCCTGTTCGAAGACCTGCAGGCCCTGCTGGCCATTGGCTGCCTGCAGGACGCTGAAACCGCTGTCTTCCAGGTAGGCGGCAAGACTCGCACGTACGACGTCGTCGTCATCGATTATCAGCAGCGTTGCACTGGTTTTCTGCATGTGGGCAAACGGCGCCAGGAATAGGTTGGGCGTAGGTGAGCATCGGCCCACGTACTGGATTCACTTCGAGCTACTCTTCTATGAGTTGTAGGACATCAAAACCTGTCCGGCAAATAGCAGAGGTGCCTTGTAAGGCGCAGACGGTACTCCCATCCGCCGGGCGTTTCAAGGGCACACCGATGGTCGCCGATGCTCTTTACAGCCGAAAGCACCGGGAGTTATAAAAACCCCTCCAACCGCAACGCAATGAAAGGATGCCGAGATGAGCTCAGGGCCCATGGACTACAGCGAGAAGCGCGATTTCATTCGCATGCGGGTGGAAGCAGATATAAGCCTGATCCACCAGGGGCAGGTTATCGCCGCCGTCTGCCTCGACCTCTCCAGCAGTGGCATGCAGGTCCAGGTGCCGCAGCCGTTCACGGTTGGCGATCAACTCGAGGTGCGTATCGACTCCGACCATCCGGCACTCAAGGGCCTGGAAGCGAGCACAGAGGTGGTGTGGATTGCCGACCAGCAAGACGGCAAGCAGAAACTCGGGCTGCGCATCCTCAGCATGAAATAATTGCAGACACAAAAAAGGCGACCTGAAGGTCGCCTTTTGTTTACCCGCTCGGATCAGAAGTCGTCGACGACGGCGCCATCCTTGACCTTGAATTCGCGATTTTGCAGGTATGCATTGCGAATGAAGATGTATTTGTCGCCATTGATCAGCTTTTCAGCCGACAGCAGGCTCGCGCGGGTGTCGACCACATCGACGGCGGCGGCGGTGTTGCGGGTCGGCACGTGGTCGATGTAGCGGTAGGGTTCGGTGTAGGTGTCCGGGTACTTGCCGATGGCATCGCGCACGGTGCTCGGGCCGAGCAACGGCAGCATTACGTACGGGCCGCTGCTCACGCCCCAGTAGCCGAGGGTCTGGCCAAAGTCTTCGTCATTGCGCTGCAGGCCCATCTTGGTGCCGACATCGAAGAACCCGCCAATACCGAAGGTGGTGTTGACGATCAGCCGCGCAGTATCAACCCCGGCGGCGTGCGGCTTGAGCTGCAGCACGTTGTTGGCCAGGTTGGTGACGTCGCCCAGGTTGCGGAACATGTTGTGGATGCCGTCTTCGAGGAACTGCGGGGTGACCGCCTGGTACCCCTGTGCCAGCGGCTTGAGCGCGTAGGTGTCGAGCGTGTCGTTGAAGCGGAAGATCGGCCGGTTGATGCTTTCCCAGGGATCTTCTTCAGTGGCCGCCTGGGCCGCGACGACAGGCGCCAACAGTAGGCCGGCACAGACACAAGCCCGGGTCATCCGATCGATCAGGCCGATCCTACGCATAGTGTTACTCCTCGAACTAGGCAGACGCCGCGCGTCCTACGCCAAAAAATGAAGCAAGTATAAAGGCTCTGCTGCCGTTAAGCAGCTTGGCATAAACAACGTCGCAAAAATGTGAACAACTGTGTATCGGCAGCGTCACCAAAAAGTAACAACCCAAGCGTAGCCTGCAAAGTATTTCAGGGACGTTGCCATGCCAGACTCCCCCGCCATTACTGCCCTGCTGTTCGGCTTGCGCGGCTGCCTTGTCGAAGTGAACCCGGGCTCTGATGCCCAGGCACCCTGCCCCACTCCGGGCGCGCTGCCCACCCTTGACTGGCTGTATCAGCAAAAGGTTCCCTGTGCCTGGCTCGATGAGCTGCCGGCTGCAGACGGCAAACAAATGGCCAGCCCCTTGCCGGCCTGGCTCAATGCCTTCCCGGCCTGCAAGACCCCCTGGCCGGCACCGGATGCCTGCTGGCAGGCACTGATGAGCCTCAGGGCGGGCAAACTCGACGGTTGCGTGCTGGTCAGTGGCGAACCACGCCTGCTGCAGTCGGGCCTCAACGCCGGGTTGTGGACCATCGGCCTGGCCGCCTGCGGGCCCAGCAGCCAGTGGCAAGCCCTTGGCCCCAAGGAGCAGGAACGCCAGCGTGGCCAGGCCACCTTGCAGTTGTTTGCCCTGGGCGTGCACTCGGTGATCGACCACCTCGAAGCCCTGGCCGACTGCCTGGCAGACATCGGCCAGCGCCGGCGCAAAGGTGAAAAACCCTGAAACAGCACCTTTGATCAGGGTCATGCAAAGCGCTGGCCGGTGGATTACTCTAGTAGACAGGGCATGGACCTTTCACCCGCTAACGGGGTCCATGACTGTGCCTATTCATAGAGGGAGAACACCCATGCCTGCCCAAGAACTGCAAAAGCAACTCACTGAGCTGCGCGAGCAACTGGAGCAGAACCCGCCGCTTTCAGAAGAAGAGCGCCAACACCTGCATGAGCTGATGGAGAAGATCGAGGCCGAGATCAAGCTGGAAGCCGCGACCAAGGACAACAACCTGGTCGATGGCGTCAACCTCGCCGTGGAGCGCTTTGAAGTCGAGCACCCGGGCCTGACCGCCACCTTGCGCAATATCGTTCAGAGCCTGCAAAGCATGGGCATCTAAGCCCGCCGGAATAAAAAAGCCCCGTCATCGAACGGGGCTTTTCGTTACTGGCGAACCAGTCGCAGGTTCTGAAGGGTCACCTGTGAAGTACTGCGGTACGGGTTGATGTCCAGGCCGCCGCGGCGCACGTAACGGGCATAAACCGTCAGGTGCTCGGGGTTGAGCAGGCGCTTGAGGTCAAGGTAGATGCGCTCGACGCACTGCTCATGAAAGTCGGCATGCTGGCGGAAGCTGATCAGGTAGGTCAGCAGGCTGGCGTGATCCAGCGCCGCGCCACGGTAGTGCACGGTGACGCTACCCCAGTCCGGCTGGCCGGTGACCGGGCAGTTGGACTTGAGCAAATGGCTGTGCAGGGTTTCTTCAACAATGTTGGCGCTGTCGCAACGCAGCAACTCCGGCTGCGGTTGCTCGTAGTTGCTGATGCTGACATCCAGCTCATCGATGCACACGCCCGGCAAGCCGACCACGCCCTGCCCTTCGACCTCGGCCAGGCTGCGGACCTGCACGCCCACCGGCTTGCCGGCGGCAGCCGAGAGGTCCTTGACCAGGCATGCCTGCAGGGCAGCGGGCGATTCGAACACGGTCTGGTTCAGCGAGTTGAGGTACAGCTTGAACGACTTCGACTCGATGATGTTCGGCGAGTCGGCCGGGATGGCGAACTCACCGATGGCCACCACCGGCTTGCCCGATGGCAGCAGCCAGGACAGCTCGAAGCAGTTCCAGAAATCGACGCCCTGCCATGGCAGGGTCTGGGCGCTGACGCCCAGCTCGGCCCATTTTGCCGCCCGCGGGATCGGGAACAGCAGCGAGGGTGTGTAGGTGGAAACGTATTCGCTGGATTTACCCAGCGGAGAATGTTCGGCGGCAGGATGCATGGCTAAAACCTGTAGGAGCAAATGCGCCTAGTTTATCGGTTTTAGGCCATGCTTTGGGCAATCGGCTGTTATTGGCCGATGGTCAGCTTGCCGACCATGCCCGCTTGATAATGACCGGGCACGTTGCAGGCGAACTCGATTGGCGCCGACTGGCTGAAGGTCCAGGTCAGCTCGGCGCTTTTGCCAGGTTCGACCATCACCGTATTCGGATCGTCATGCTGCATGCTGGCGTGATTCATGTTGCCGTGGCCCATGGCCGAATGGTCCATCTGGCCCTGCATGGCGAGCATTTCTTTCTGGTGCCTGGCGTGCATCACAGCATCGCCGAGGCTGAACTCATGGACTACCGCGCCCTTGTTGACCAGCACGAAGCGCACAGTCTCCCCGGCCTTGACCTCAAGGCTGCGCGGCGCGTAATACATGTCGCCCATCACCACCTCGACGCTGCGGGTGGCCTTGCTCGCAGGCGCAGGCTGGCCGAAGGTGTAGGAATGCGCGGGCGACGCCAAGGCTGGAAGGCTGAACAGCGCCAGTGCGCCAATGATAAAAAGGTGTTTCATTTCAAGCCCACTCCAGGGTTGCGACGGTTCAGGCTTCACTGTAGAAAATCGCCGCTGGCAGTCACCTGACAAAAACATTACAACTTTGTCAGCTTGGCCACCCGCCACGCCCGCCGCGGTATAACCCTGCGGCAATCCACGTAAAAGAGCCAGCCGATGAAACTGTTGATCGTCGAAGACCAGACCAAGACCGGCCAGTACTTGTGCCAGGGCCTCAGTGAAGCGGGCTTTGCCACCGAGCTTGCCAGCGACGGCAATACCGGCCAGCACCTGGCCCTGACCGGCGACTATGACTTGCTGATCCTCGACGTCATGCTGCCGGGCCGCGATGGCTGGCAGATCCTTCAGGCGGTGCGCGCCGCCGGCCTGGAAATCCCGGTGCTGTTCCTCACCGCCCGCGACGCCGTCGAAGACCGCGTGCACGGCCTGGAACTGGGCGCCGACGATTACCTGGTCAAGCCGTTCGCCTTCTCTGAACTGCTGGCACGGGTGCGCAGCCTGCTGCGCCGTGGCTGCAGCCCGGCACAGGAAACCAGCCTGGGCCTGGCCGACCTGCGCCTGGACCTGATCCGCCGCCGGGTCGAACGCACAGGCCAGCGCATCGACTTGACCGCCAAGGAGTTCGCCCTGCTCGAACTGCTGCTGCGCCGCCAGGGCGAAGTGCTGCCCAAATCGCTGATCGCCTCGCAGGTGTGGGACATGAACTTTGACAGCGACACCAACGTCATTGAAGTGGCGATCCGCCGCCTGCGCCTGAAGATCGACGATGCCCACGACAACAAGCTGATCCATACCGTGCGCGGCATGGGTTATGTGCTTGAAGAGCGCAGCGCCTGATGCGCCGCCTGTCCCTCGGTAGTCGCCTGGCACTGCTGTTTGCCGCCTGCACGGCAGTGGTGTCGCTGACTGCCGGTATCCTTTTTAGCCGCGCCAGCGCCACCCACTTCATCGAGCTCGACCAGCAACTGCTCAACAGCCGCCTGTCACTGCTGCGCCAGATGCTCGAAGGCGTGGACGACCCGGCCAGCCTCGCCCCGCGCCTGCCTGCCCTGCAAACCGAACTCAGCCACCAGGCCGACCTTGCCGTGCGCATTCGCGGCCGGGACGGGCGCATCTGGTTCGACAGCCAGGCCGGCCTGCCCGAGTCGCCGCAAGTGCTCGGCCTGAGCACCCTGCACAGCAGCGGCGTCGACTTTCGCAGCCTGTGTGTCAACCTCAACGGTGGCGACGCGCAGCTGACGCTGTTTCTCGACATCACCCACCATCAGCATTTCCTCCAGCGCATGCAGCAGCTGATCTGGCTGACTGTCGGCCTTTCGGCGCTGGCGACCGCGTTGCTCGGCGCCTGGGCCGCGCGCAGCGGGCTGCGGCCACTGCGGCAGATGGGCGAAGTGGCCTCCGGGGTGTCGGCACGCTCATTGACCACACGCCTGCCCGAAGGGCAAATGCCGGTGGAACTGGCGGAACTGGCGCAGACCGTCAACGCCATGCTCGAACGCCTGGACGATGCCTTTCAGCGCCTCTCGGCGTTCTCTGCCGACATTGCCCACGAGCTGCGCACGCCGCTGTCCAACCTGCTGACCCACACCCAGGTAACCCTGACCCGGCCGCGCAGCCTGGATGAATACCGCGAGGCGCTGCACAGTAACCTCGAAGAGCTGCAATGGATGGCGCAACTGGTCAACGACATGCTCTACCTGGCCAAGGCCGACCACGGTTTGCTGATGCCCAGCCGCCAGCAACTGGCACTTGAAGACGAGGCCGATGCCTTGCTCGAATACTACGCGCCGCTGGCTGAAGATGCCGAGGTAAGCCTGAGCCGTGAGGGCCAAGCGCCGCTTGCCGGCGACCGGCATATGCTGCGCCGGGCGCTGTCCAATTTGCTCGACAACGCCCTGCGCTTTACCCCGGCCGGCGGCGAGATACGTGTGACCATCGAGCGACACCAAGACGGAGTAAGGCTGCAGGTGGCCAACCGCGGTGAGCCGATTGACCCGGCGTTGCTGCCGAAACTGTTCGACCGCTTCTACCGGGCAGACCCGGCGCGGCGCGAAGGCAGCAGTGAGCATGCGGGGTTGGGGCTGGCGATTACCCGCTCGATCGTACAGGCGCACGGCGGGCGTATTCGTGGGGAGTCGGCTGAGGGCTGGACGCGGTTCGTGATCGACTTGCCGACGGTGTGAATACCATCGCGGGGCAAGCCCGCTCCTACAGCCGGTGTAGGAGCGGGCTTGCCCCGCGATCAGCCATCACTCGTAACGCAAGGCGTACGCCGGCTCTACCTGCGAAGCCCGCCAGGCCGGGTACAGGGTGGCCAGGAAGCTCATGATCAGGCCGGCGCTACAGATCAGCGCCACGTCGCCCCATTGCAGTTCCGACGGCAAGGTACTGATGAAGTACACGTCCGAGGTGAAGATGTGCTGGCCGCTGACCCGCTCCAGCCAGCCGACGATCTGGCTGACGTTGAGCGCGGCAATCACCCCCAGCACGCCGCCGATCAAGGTACCGACGATACCGATCAGGCTGCCCTGAACCATGAAGGTGCCCATGATCTGCGCCGGCGTTGCGCCGATGGTGCGCAGGATGGCGATGTCGGCGCCCTTGTCGTTGACCACCATGATCAGCGTGGCAATGATGTTGAACGCCGCCACGGCGATGATCAGCAGCAGCAACAGGCCGATCATGGTCTTTTCCATCTTCATGGCGCTGAACAGGCTGCCCTGGGTGTGGGTCCAGTCATCGGCGCGGTACTGCTCGCCAAGGCTTGCGGTAATCGCCTTGGACACCTGCGGCGCCGCGTACAGGTCCTTGACCTTGAGGCGCACGCCCTGCACCTGGTTCGGCGCCCAGCGTTGCATCTGCGCGGCGTCGGCCATGTGCATCAGGCCCAGCGAGCCGTCGAGCTCGGCGCCGACCTTGAATACCCCGACCACGTTCAGGCGCTGCATGCGCGGGGTGATGCCACCCGGCGCGCTGCTGACTTCGGGCACGATCAGGGTCAGCTTGTCGCCAACATTGAGGCGAAAGCGGCGCGCGGTGATTTCACCGATGACCACGCCGAACTCACCCGGCTTGAGGTCTTCAAGGCTGCCCTGGACGATATGCTGGGCGACGATCGAGACCTTGCCCTCCTCGGCCGGGTCGATGCCGCTGACCTGGATCGGCTGCATCGAGCCCTTGTAAGAGAGCATGCCTTCCATCTCGGTCAGTGGTGCGGCGGCGATCACTTCAGGGTTTTTCAAGGCTTGCGCCGCCACCGGCCGCCAGTCGTCCAGCGGCTGGGCACCGAGCACGCTGGCGTGCGGCACCATGCCGAGGATGCGCGAGCTCATTTCGCGCTGGAAGCCGTTCATCACCGACAGCACCACGATCATCGCCAGCACGCCCAGGGACAGGCCGATCATCGAGGTCATGGAAATGAACGAGATGAAATGGTTGCGGCGCTTGGCGCGGGTGTAGCGCGCGCCGATGAAAATAGACAAGGGTCTGAACATGAACGAAAGCACCCGGGTAAAGAAAAGGAACCAGGTGCCCGCCTGACAGCGGCGGGCACGTTGCGCGGGCAATCAGATCGGTACCAGGTGCCCGTCTTCCAGGCGCAGTACGCGGTCCATCTGGCGCGCCAGATTGAGATCGTGGGTCACCACCAGGAAGGCCGTCTGCGAAGAGCTGCTGAGCTCCTGCATCAAGTCCTGGATACCCTGGGCGGTGTGATGGTCGAGGTTGCCGGTAGGCTCGTCGAGCATCACCAGCCCCGGACGGTTGACCAGCGCCCGGGCGATGGCCACGCGCTGGCGTTCGCCACCGGACAGTTCGGCCGGCTTGTGGCTCAGGCGATGGCCCAGGCCGACGCGCTTGAGCAGCGCTTCGGCGCGCTCGCGGGCTTCGGGGATGGCGGTGCGACCGATCAGCAGCGGCATGCACACGTTCTCCAGCGCCGTGAACTCCGGCAGCAGGTGGTGGAACTGGTAGACGAAGCCCAGGGCGCGGTTGCGCAGCAGGCCACGGGCGCGTTCGCCCAATGCCGAGAGCTCTTCGCCGGCCAGCCAGACGCTGCCTTCGGTCGGGGTATCGAGGCCGCCGAGCAGGTTGAGCAAAGTACTCTTGCCTGAACCGGAGCTACCGACGATCGCCACCCGCTCGCCCGGGTGCAGCTCCAGCTGCAGGCCGGACAACACCTGGACTTTCTCCGGGCCTTCCTCGTAGGACTTGCCCAGGTTGCGGCAACTCAGCACTGCTTTATCACTCATGCCCAACTCACTCATAACGTAGCGCCTCCGCAGGCTGGGTGCGTGCCGCACGCCAGGCCGGATACAAGGTGGCGAGGAAACTCAGGACCAATGCCGCGCCGCAGACCATCCACACGTCCTCGGCCATGATCTGCGATGGCAGGTAGTCGATGAAGTAGACGTCGGCATTGAGGAACTTGTGCCCGATCAGGGTCTCGATGCCGGCAATCGCGGCGCTGACATTGAGCGCGGCGAAAATGCCCACCAGCGCGCCGATCAGGGTGCCGACCACGCCGATCACCGTGCCCTGGACCATGAAGATGGCCATGATCTGCCCCGGCGTCGAGCCCAGGGTGCGCAAGATGGCGATGTCGCCCTTCTTGTCGTTGACCACCATTACCAGGGTGGAAATGATGTTGAACGCGGCCACCGCGACAATCAGCAGCAACAGCAGGCCGATCATAGCTTTTTCCATGCGGATCGCCTGGTACAGGTTGCCGTGGCTACGGGTCCAGTCGCGGGCGTAGAACTCCTGCTCGCCCAGCTTCTGGGCGATGTCCCAGGCAACCCGGGGGGCCTGGAACAGGTCGTCGAACTTCAGGCGCAGGCCCTGCACCTGGTCGGCTTTCCAACGGTGCAGGCGCGACAGGTCCGACAGGTTGGTCAGGCCCAGGTAGCCGTCGATTTCACCGGCGCCTACATGGAAGATGCCGACCACGGTAAAGCGCTTCATGCGTGGGAACATGCCGGCCGGAGTGACGGTGACCTCGGGGGCGACGAAGGTCAGCTTGTCGCCGATGCCGACGCCCAGCTTGGCCGCCGCCTTGTCGCCGATCATGATGCCGAAGCCGCCAGGGGCCAGGTCATCGAGCTTACCCTCGCGGATAAAGTCGTCGATGATCGAGACCTTGCGCTCCTGGGCCGGGTCGATGCCGTTGAGCAGCACCTTCTGCACCTTGCCGTCATGGGTCAGCAGGCCCTGCATCTGGGTGAAGGGCGCCACCGCCAGAACCTGCGGGTTCTGCTTTACTTGACTGGCAAGGGCGGGCCAGTCGTTGATCGGCTGGCCGGTTTCCAGTGTGGCGTGGGGCACCATGCCCAACACCCGGGTGCGCATCTCGTGATCGAAGCCATTCATGACCGACAACACCACGATCATCACGACAACGCCCAGGGCGAGGCCGATCATCGAGGTCAGGGAAATGAACGAGACGAAGTGGTTGCGACGCTTGGCACGGGTATAACGCGTGCCGATGAATACGAAGAGAGGTCTGAACATGTCGGGGCTTGTTCGGATGAAAGAGGAACGTCCTTGTGGCGGGGCTTGATTAGCAGCTTTACACTCAGACCACCGCCGCTACCATGGGTTCGCCATGTCGACATTAGATGAAGAAGATCGCCGCGAATACTACCGTATCGAGGATCGGATCGCACTGGAAATTAGCCCGTTGAGCGCCGCCGAAGCGCTTGGCACAGACTTGTTGCAAGATACTTCACCGCTGTTCAACCTGCTCAGTGAACTGCACCTGAGCGAGTTCGAGTCCCAGCACCTGCTGCGCCAGCTCAGTGACAAGGACCGCACCCTGGCGGCCTTTCTCAAGGCCCAGAACAAACGCATCGATCTGCTCAGTGCCGTGGTTGCGCAGACCCTGCTCGGGCAATTGAGCGCGCCGCAGGCGGTAGTGCTGTCCGAGGGCGGCATCGAGTTCAACCGCGCCGAGCCGCTGGCGGCCGGCGAGCGCGTGGCCGTGAAGATGGTGCTGATGCCCCAGGCCCTGGGCCTGCTGCTGCGCGCCAAGGTCACCCATTGCGACCGCCAGGCCGACGGCCAGTACGAGATCGGCACCGAGTTCGTCGACACCACCGACGCCCAGCGCCAGCTGCTGGCCCGCTACATCCTGCAACGCCAAGCGCAACAACGACGCCAGGCCCTGGAGCAGAACGACCCAAGCGCCTCCTGAGTTTCACTTATTTGTTGAAGGAACAGACGTGACCACGATTTACGGCCACCGCGGCGCCAAGGGCGAAGCCCCCGAAAACACCCTCACCAGCTTCCAGCAGTGCCTCAAGCATGGCGTGCGCCGCTGCGAGCTCGACCTGCACCTGTCGGCTGACAACCAGCTGATGGTGATTCACGACCCCAGCCTCAAGCGCACCACCGGCCGGCGCGGCAAGGTGGTTGAACACAGCGCCGCCGACCTTGCCACCTACGACGCGCGCAAGGGTGGCCCGGGCTGGGTCTCGCCCTGCCCGATCCCGCGACTTGAGGAGCTGTTTGAAAAGTGCGATTTCGAGCACTGGCAGCTTGAGGTCAAGAGCGCCTCGCGCACCCGCGCCGCCACCACCGTGCTGGCGATCCGCGAAATGGCCCAGCAGTTCGGCCTGCTCGACAAGATCACCATCACCTCAAGCTCACGGGAAGTGCTGGGCGCAGCGCTGGAGCTGACTCCGGATATTTCCAGAGGACTGGTGGCCGAGTACGCCTGGCTCGACCCGCTGAAGGTCGCCCAGAACTACGGCTGCAACTTGCTGGCGTTGAACTGGACACTGTGCACCCCCGAGCGCCTGATCAAGGCCCAGCGCCAGGGTTTGCACGTCTCGGTGTGGACAGTCAACGAGCCGGCGCTGATGCGCAGGCTCGCCGACTTCGGCGTAGACAGCCTGATTACAGACTTTCCCGGTTTGGCCAGCGCCACCCTCGAGAATCGCTGAAATCGGTCTCCCCGGCCGGCTCAGGCCACCGGCCGGAGCCGCTCAAAAAAGCCGGTTGAGGCCGTCGTAAGCCGCTACCCGATAGGCTTCGGCCATGGTCGGGTAGTTGAAGGTGGTGTTGACGAAGTACTTCAGGGTATTGCGCTCACCCGGCTGGTCCATGATCGCCTGACCAATGTGAACGATCTCCGAGGCCTGGTAGCCGAAGCAGTGCACGCCGAGGATTTCCAGGGTTTCGCGGTGGAACAGGATCTTCAGCATGCCTTGTGGCTCACCGGCAATCTGCGCCCGGGCCATGCTCTTGAAGAAGGCCTTGCCCACTTCATAAGGCACCTTGGCCTGGGTCAGCTCCTGCTCGTTCTTGCCGATCGAGCTGATCTCAGGAATGGTGTAGATGCCGGTCGGCACATCGTTGACGAAGCGCCAGCTGCCATTGTCGACGATACTGCCGGCAGCCGAGCGGCCCTGGTCGTGGGCGGCACTGGCCAGGCTCGGCCAGCCGATCACGTCACCGGCACCGTAAATGTTCGCCACGTGGGTGCGGTAGTTTTCATCGACTTCGATCTGGCCACGGCTATTGACCTTGATGCCGATGTTTTCCAGGCCCAGCTTGTCGGTGTTGCCGGTACGGCCGTTGCACCAGAGCAAGGCATCGGCCTTGATCTTCTTGCCGGATTTCAGGTGCAGGATCACCCCGTTGTCCAGGCCTTCGACACGCTCGTACTCTTCGTTGTGGCGCACGGTGATGTTGTTGTTGCTGAAGTGGTAGCTCAACGCCTGGGAGATTTCCGAGTCGAGGAAGCTCAGCAACTGGCCGCGGTTGTCTACCAGCTCTACCAGCACACCCAGGCCGCTGAAGATCGAGGCGTACTCGCAGCCGATCACGCCGGCGCCGTAGACGATCAGTTTGCGCGGGGTGTGGCCGAGGCTGAGGATGGTGTCGCTATCGTAGATTCGCGGGTGGTGGAAATCGATATCGGCCGGGCGATACGGGCGCGAACCGGTGGCGATGATGATGTGCTTGGCCACCAGCTTCTCGACCACGCCGTTGGCGCAGACCACTTCGATGGTCTGCTCGTCGGCGAAGCTGCCGGTGCCGAAGAACACGTCGACGCGGTTGCGGGCGTAGTAGCCGGTGCGCGAGGCCACCTGCTTGGAGATCACCTTCTCGGCGCTTTTCAGCACGTCGGGGAACGAGAACCAGCGCGGCTCACCAATGGCCCGGAACATCGGGTTGGTGTTGAACTGCATGATCTGGCGCACCGAGTGACGCAGGGCCTTGGACGGAATGGTACCCAGGTGGGTGCAGTTGCCGCCGACCTGGCGACGGCTATCGACCATCGCCACCTTGCGTCCTGCTTTGGCAGCATTCATTGCCGCCCCTTCTCCTGCGGGGCCGGAACCCAGCACCACTACGTCGTAGTTGTAGACAGCCATGCGTACTCCTTCAGAACAGGCCCACGCGCCACATCGGCGGGCGGGGCTACCTCATGTCGCCAGCGGCGCCATGCAAAAATTCGGGTGCAGTCTAATCAAGCTTGAACGCCGCGCACATTAACCCTTGGTCGCGTCGTAGGCTATTTTTCTCTGCACTACATGTATTCATTGTCAGTTCACCAGCACCTGGGCAAACGCCGGCGTGCTGCGGGAGACGAAACCATCGGCAACCCGGGTCACGAACACTGCGCCAATCCCGTGCCGAAGGGCAAACTCCCAGCCGCGCTCAGGCCCGAGAATCAGCAGCAAGGTCGAATAACCATCAGCCATCAGCGTCGAGCGGTCAAACACCGTCACCGAGGCCAGCTCGTGTTTCACGGGTTTTCCCTGGCGCGCATCGAAGGTGTGTGAATAGCGCTGGCCATTCTCCTCGAAATAATTGCGATAGTCACCGGAGGTCGATACACCAAACCCGTCCACGTCCAGCACTTGCTGGGCTATCTGGCGGTCAGCGCGGGGCAGTTCCAGCGCCACTTTCCACGGGCTGCCGTCGGCCTTGCGCCCGATCGCCTTGAGTTCACCTGTCGCCTCGACCAGCAAATTCGCGACCCCCAGGGCTTTTAGCCGCTCCACCAGCAGGTCTACCGCATGCCCGGCGGCGATGCTGTTGAAGTCCACTTCCACCGGCGCATCCTTGCACAGCTGCTCGCCAACTATGCGCAAATGCCCATGCCCGACCCGCTGGCGAGTGGCAGCCAGGGCCTGGGCATCCGGTACTTTTTCCATCCGCGACTGCGGGCCAAAGCCCCACAGGTCGAGCAAGGGCTCCACGGTCAGGTCAAAAGCGCCGTCACTTAGCTGCGCCAGTTGCTCGCCGACCCGCACCAATTGCAGTACATCGGCCGGCATCGACTGACAGCTATTGGCCGGCAGCCTGTTGAAAGCTTCGGTCAAAGAATCACTACGGTAGGTGGAAAAACGCCTGTCGACACCCTCCAGAATCCGCTCGACCTCGCGCTTGACCAGCTCCGGTGCCGGCCCCTGGGGCGTACGCACATACTGCACGGTGTAGCTGCTGCCCATGGTCGGGCCACTGATGCGCTCCAGGGTGTTGCCCTGCCCGCACCCGGCCAGGCCCAGCATCGCACCGATCAACACTGCCTTGCGCATCCAGCCTCCAGGGAAAATTCAGGCAAAAAAAACGGGAACCCTGAGGTTCCCGTCTTTCACGATCAAGCCAAGCTTAGCGTGGGAAAGCAGGCGGATTGACGCCAGCCATGTCTTCCATCACGCGCACTACCTGGCAGCTGTAACCGAATTCGTTGTCGTACCAGACGTACAGGACAACACGGTTATCGTTGCAGATGGTGGCTTCGGCATCGACCACACCGGCGTGGCGCGAACCGACGAAGTCGGTGGAGACCACTTCCTGGGAGCTCACGTAGTCGATCTGCTTGTGCAGGTCCGAGTGCATGGCCATCTGGCGCAGGTACTCGTTGATCTCTTCGCGATTGGTGGCTTTTTCCAGGTTCAGGTTGAGGATGGCCATCGACACGTTCGGCGTTGGTACGCGGATCGCATTGCCGGTCAGCTTGCCCTTGAGCACTGGCAGTGCCTTGGCGGCTGCAGTGGCAGCACCGGTCTCGGTGATAACCATGTTCAGCGGCGCGGCGCGGCCACGACGGCTGCCCTTGTGGAAGTTGTCGATCAGGTTCTGGTCGTTGGTGAACGAGTGAACGGTTTCAACGTGGCCGTTGACGATACCGAACTTGTCGTTGACCGCTTTGAGCACAGGAACGATGGCGTTGGTGGTGCAGGAAGCCGCGGAGATGATCTTGTCATCAGCGCTGATTTCGCCATGGTTGATGCCGTGCACGATGTTCTTCAGCGCGCCCTTGCCAGGTGCGGTGAGGATCACGCGGGCCGCGCCCGGGCAGGCCAGGTGCTGGCCCAGGCCGTCGGCGTCGCGCCATACACCGGTGTTGTCGACGATCAGGGCATTCTCGATGCCGTACTGGGTGTAGTCGACTTCACTCGGGTTCTTGGCGTAGATAACCTGGATCAGGTTGCCGTTGGCGGTGATGGTGTTGTTGGCTTCGTCGATGGTGATGGTGCCATCGAACGGGCCGTGCACCGAGTCACGACGCAGCAGGCTGGCACGCTTGACCAGATCGTTCTCGGCGCCTTTGCGCACGACGATGGCGCGCAGACGCAGGCCGTCGCCACCACCGGTTTTCTCGATCAGGATGCGCGCCAGCAGGCGGCCGATACGACCGAAGCCGTACAACACGACGTCGGTGCCTTTGCGTGCCGAAGCGTTTTGCTGGCCAACCACGTCAGCCATTTCTTCACGCACGAACTGCTCGGCAGTACGGCCGTTGCCTTCTTGCTTGAACTTGTTGGCCAGCTTGCCCAGGTCGACCGAGGCGGCGCCCAGTTTCAGCTCGCTCATGGCTTTGAGCAGCGGGAATGTCTCGTGTACAGACAGTTCGGTTTCGTCGGTCTGGCGATGACGGGCAAAGCGGTGTGCTTTGAGGATCGAGATCACCGAGCGGTTGATCAGGCTACGGCCATAGATCGAGCTCACCACATTGTTATTGCGGTAGAGCTGACCGATAAGCGGGATCATCGCTTCTGCAAGCGCTTCACGATCAATCCACTCACCAAGACACTGGTCGGGCTTCTGAGTCACGGGAACCTTCCACATGTAGGGACAGAAAAAAGGGGCTACATTATGACGCCCCGCAGCCCATCGGGCAATGAGCGCCTGTCGCCAGCATCGCACTACATGCTTTTAGCCTGCACAAACCTGACAGCGCGGGCCTGCGCCCGGTACAATTGGCGTCTTTGTCGCAACGCTTGGAGCTCGACCTCCCGTGCCTGTTCTGCGTCTACCGCACCTGCCGGCCACTGCCGGCAAACAAACCTGGGGCAACCTGCCGGGCGCCGCCCTGAGCCTGGCCATTGCCGAAGCGGCCAGCGCCGCCAAACGCTTCACCCTGCTGCTGACCGCCGACAGCCAGAGCGCTGACCGCCTCGAGCAGGAGCTGCGCTTTTTTGCGCCCGAGCTGCCGGTGCTGCCGTTCCCCGACTGGGAAACCCTGCCCTACGACCTGTTCTCGCCGCACCAGGACATCATCTCCCAACGCATCTCCAGCCTGTACCGGCTGCCGGAGCTCGATCACGGCATTCTCGTGGTGCCGATCACCACCGCCCTGCACCGCCTGGCGCCGACGCGCTTCTTGCTCGGCAGCAGCCTGGTGCTGGACATCGGCCAGAAGCTCGATGTCGAGCAGATGCGCACGCGCCTTGAAGCCAGCGGCTACCGCTGTGTCGACACGGTCTACGAGCACGGCGAATTTGCCGTGCGCGGCGCCTTGATCGACCTGTTCCCGATGGGCAGCAAGCTGCCGTACCGCATCGACCTGTTCGATGACGAAATCGAGACCTTGCGCACCTTCGACCCGGAAACCCAGCGCTCGATCGACAAGGTCGAGTCGGTGCGGCTGCTGCCGGCCCGCGAGTTCCCGCTGCAAAAAGATGCGGTGACGCGTTTCAAGGCGCGCTTTCGCGAGCGCTTCGACGTTGATTTTCGCCGCTGCCCGATCTTCCAGGACCTTTCCAGCGGCATCACCCCGGCCGGCATCGAGTACTACCTGCCGCTGTTCTTCGACGACACCTCGACCCTGTTCGACTACCTGCCCCAGGACACCCAGGTGTTCTCCCTGCCCGGTGTCGAGCAGGCCGCCGAACACTTCTGGAGCGATGTGCGCAACCGTTATGAGGAGCGTCGCATCGACCCGGCGCGCCCGCTGCTGCCGCCGGCCGAGCTGTTCATGCCGGTGGAAGACTGCTTTGCCCGGCTCAAAAGCTGGCCGCGGGTGGTGGTCAGCCAGGATGACCTCGACAGCGGGGTCGGCCGCGAACGCTTCCCGGCCCAGGTCCTGCCCAACCTTGCCATCGAAGCCAAGGCCAACCAGCCATTGGCGGCGCTGTCGGGGTTTCTCGAGACGTTCCCTGGCCGCGTGCTGTTCACCGCCGAATCGGCGGGGCGCCGCGAAGTATTGCTGGAACTGCTCGAACGCCTGAAGCTGCGCCCGCAGACCGTCGACAGCTGGAGCGCTTTCGTCGCTGGCAAGGCGCGCCTGGCGATCACCATCGCCCCGCTGGACGAAGGCCTGCTGCTGGACGACCCGGCCATTGCCCTGGTCGCCGAGAGCCCGCTGTTCGGCCAGCGGGTGATGCAGCGCCGGCGCCGCGACAAGCGCAGCGACGCCAACAACGATGCGGTGATCAAAAACCTCACCGAGCTGCGCGAAGGCGCGCCGGTGGTGCATATCGACCATGGCGTGGGCCGCTACCTGGGCCTGGCGACCCTGGAAATCGACAACCAGGCCGCCGAGTTCCTCACCCTCGAATACGCCGAGGGCGCCAAGCTCTATGTGCCGGTAGCCAACCTGCACCTGATCGCCCGCTACACCGGCAGCGACGACGCCCTGGCGCCGCTGCACCGGCTCGGCTCCGAAGCCTGGCAGAAAGCCAAGCGCAAGGCTGCCGAACAGGTGCGCGACGTCGCCGCCGAACTGCTCGACATCTATGCCCGCCGCGCCGCGCGCAAAGGCTATGCCTTCGCCGACCCGTCGGTGGACTACGCCACCTTCAGCGCAGGCTTCCCCTTCGAGGAAACCCCCGACCAGCAGAGCGCTATCGAGGCGGTGCGCGAGGACATGCTCGCGGCCAAGCCGATGGACCGCCTGGTGTGCGGCGACGTCGGCTTCGGCAAGACCGAGGTGGCCATGCGCGCGGCGTTCATTGCCGTGCATGGCGGTCGCCAGGTGGCGATCCTGGTGCCCACCACCCTGCTCGCCCAGCAGCACTACAACAGTTTTCGCGACCGCTTTGCCGACTGGCCGGTAACGGTTGAAGTGATGAGCCGCTTCAAGTCGCCCAAGGAAGTCGCTGCCGCGGTGGCGGACCTGGCCGAAGGCAAGATCGACATCGTCATTGGCACCCACAAGCTGTTGCAGGACGACGTCAAGATCAAAGACCTGGGCCTGGTGATCATCGACGAAGAACACCGCTTCGGTGTGCGCCAGAAAGAACAGCTCAAGGCCCTGCGCAGCGAGGTGGACATCCTCACCCTGACCGCCACGCCAATCCCGCGCACCCTGAACATGGCCGTAGCCGGCATGCGCGACCTGTCGATCATCGCCACGCCGCCGGCACGCCGGCTGTCGGTACGCACCTTCGTCATGGAGCAGAACAAGAGCACGGTCAAAGAGGCGTTGCTGCGTGAACTGCTGCGCGGTGGCCAGGTGTACTACCTGCACAACGATGTGAAGAGCATCGAAAAATGCGCCGCCGACCTCGCCGAACTGGTGCCGGAGGCCCGCATCGGCATCGGCCACGGGCAGATGCGCGAACGCGAACTCGAACAGGTGATGAGCGACTTCTACCACAAGCGCTTCAACGTGCTGATCGCCTCGACCATCATCGAGACCGGCATCGACGTGCCGAGCGCCAACACCATCATCATCGAGCGCGCCGACAAGTTCGGCCTGGCCCAGTTGCACCAGTTGCGCGGCCGGGTCGGGCGCAGCCACCACCAGGCCTACGCCTACCTGCTCACCCCGCCGCGCCAGCAGATCACTCCGGACGCCGAGAAGCGCCTGGAAGCCATCGCCAACACCCAGGACCTGGGCGCAGGTTTCGTCCTGGCTACCAACGACCTGGAAATCCGCGGCGCCGGCGAGCTGCTCGGCGAAGGCCAGAGCGGGCAGATCCAGGCAGTCGGCTTCACCCTGTACATGGAAATGCTCGAGCGCGCGGTCAAGGCCATCCGCAAGGGCGCCCAGCCGAACCTCGACCAGCCGCTGGGCGGCGGCCCGGAAATCAACCTGCGCCTGCCGGCGCTGATTCCCGAGGACTATCTGCCGGATGTCCATGCGCGGCTGATCCTCTATAAGCGCATCGCCTCGGCGGTGGATGAAGACGGCCTCAAGGACCTGCAAGTGGAGATGATCGACCGCTTCGGCCTGCTGCCGGAGCCGACCAAGAACCTGGTGCGCCTGACCCTGCTCAAGCTGCAGGCGGAAAAACTCGGCATCAAGAAAGTCGATGCCGGGCCCAATGGCGGCAAGATCGAGTTCGAATCGGAAACCCCGGTCGATCCGCTGGTGCTGATCAAGCTGATCCAGAGCCAGCCAAAACGCTACAAGTTCGAAGGCGCCACCCAGTTCAAGTTCCTGGTGCCGATGGAGCGTCCGGAAGAACGCTTCAACAACCTTGAGGCGCTGTTCGAGCGCCTGACCCCACAATCTGCGTGAAGGAAGTTCCATGCGTGTAATGCGTAGCCTGACCCTGCTGCTGGCGCTGATCGCCCCGGCAGCCTTTGCCGATGGCACTTTTCAGGTCGAAATGATCCTGGTACGGCAAAACGCCGTGCCGGCGATCACCATCAAGTCGGCTCCGGAAGACTGGCGCAACGGCGCCCAGCCCATCCAGGAAGGTGACCTGCGCCAACCGGCGCTCAATGACGAAGCGGCCAAGCTTGCCGCCGACCCGCAGTACACCGTGCTGCTGCACAAGGCCTGGAAACAGGACGCAGGCACGGTGGCGATCAGCGACGGCGAAGAACACTTCGGCCAGTTCCCCATCGCCGGCAACCTGAGCATCAAGGAAGAGCGCTTCATCGCCGCAGAAGCCAACTTCTGGGTCAACCAGTTCGACGGCAACGGCAGCGTGCTGCAGAGCGAAGCATTCAAGCAGAGCAACAGCAACATGAAAAATGGCGAGTTGACCTTCCTCGATGGCGGACACCTGGCCGTGCTGCTGAAAGTTACTACCCACCGCCCAGTCAGCGCCCCCGCTGCGCCTGCGGAGATGATGGAGCAGTAACCCGATGCCTAACGATGGTCTTGCCCCCACACCTCACCTGATCCTGGGCAGCCACGAGTTCAGCGCCTACGTGCCACAAACCGGCCGGATGCAGCGCCAGCACCAGCACCGGGCGGCGCTGTCGTTCAACTATGACGGCATTCGTGCCAGCGGCAGGCAAGGCAAGGAAGCCGGCCGCCTGGACGTCAGCAGCCAGCGCATACAGCGCCACGCCGAAGCCGAAAGTCAGATCCGCCAAACCCTTCAACGCCTGGGCTTCAAGGTCGCCACCCGGCAAAGCAAAGCCTTGCCGGAGAGTGCCGGCGACCTGCTGGAGCTGGCTTCCGAAGCGGCCTGGCTGCGTTTCATGCTCAACGATCTGCCCAGCCTGCGCGAGCAAGGCTGGGAGATCGAGTACACCGAGGACTTCGCCTTCAACCTCGCCGAGGTTGACGACTGGTATGCGCACATCGACGAAGCCAGCGGCCGCGACTGGTTCGACCTGGAGCTGGGTATCGAGGTCAATGGCCAGCGCCTGAGCCTGTTGCCGATTCTGCTCAATGTGCTACGCAGCCACCCGGAGCTGCTTAACCCGGCGCAACTGCACAAGCGTCGCGACGACGAGCAGTTGCTGGTGCAGATCCCCGCCCCCGCCGGTGAAGCGCGGCGCAATCTGCAAGTGGCCTTGCCCTACGGCCGCCTCAAGCCGGTGCTGGCCACCCTGGGTGACTTTTACCTGCGCGAACCCGGCGAAACCAGCGTGCGCCTGCCAACGCTGGACGCCACCCGCCTCAACGACCTGGAAGACCTGCCGTTGAGCTGGCAAGGTGGCGAACAGGTGCGCAGCCTGGGCGAACGGCTGCGCGATATTCGCTTGCAGCCGGCACAAACCCCGGATGGCCTGAACGCCACCCTGCGCCCCTATCAGCTCGAAGGCCTGAGCTGGATGCAGGCCCTGCGCGAGCTGCAGGTTGGCGGCATCCTCGCCGACGACATGGGCCTGGGCAAAACCTTGCAGACCCTCGCCCACCTGCTCTGCGAAAAGAACGCCGGACGCCTGACCCGCCCGGCGCTGGTGGTGATGCCCACCAGCCTGATCCCCAACTGGCAGGACGAAGCCGCGCGCTTCGCCCCAGGCTTGCGCGTGCTGGCCCTGCAGGGCATTGGCCGGCGCAAGCATTTCGACACGCTGCAAAACTACGACCTGCTGCTGACCACCTATGCCCTGCTACCCAAGGACCTGGAGCACTTCAAGGGCCTGACGCTGGATGTGCTGATCCTCGACGAAGCGCAGTACATCAAGAGCCCGAACAGCAAGGCGGCCCAGGCCGCGCGCCAGCTCGAAGCACGCCAGCGCCTGTGCCTGAGCGGCACGCCGCTGGAAAACCACCTGGGCGAGCTGTGGTCGCTGTTTCACTTCCTGCTGCCTGGCTGGCTGGGCGATGCCAAGGCCTTCAACCGCGACTACCGCGTGCCGATCGAGCGCCAGGGCAACGATGAACGCCTGCAGTACCTGAATGCGCGGATCAAGCCCTTCCTGCTCAGGCGCACCAAGGAGCAGGTGGCCACCGAACTGCCGGCCAAGACCGAAATGATCCACTGGGTCGAGCTCAGCGATGCCCAGCGTGACGTGTACGAAACCATGCGCCTGGCCATGGACCAGAAAGTGCGCGCCGAAATCACCCGCAAGGGCGTGGCGCGCAGCCAGATCATCATTCTCGAAGCGCTGCTCAAGTTGCGCCAGGTGTGCTGCGATTTACGCCTGATCAACAGCGAAGCCTCGACCGCGCGCGGCGCCCACTCCGGCAAACTCACCAGCCTGATGGAAATGCTCGAAGAACTGCTGGCCGAAGGGCGACGCGTCCTGCTGTTCTCGCAGTTCACCAGCATGCTGCGGCTGATCGAGGCCGAACTGCAGCACCGCGGTATCGCCTATGCCCTGCTGACCGGCGAGACCCGCGATCGCCGCTCGCCGGTGCAGGACTTCCAGAGCGGGCAATTGCAGATCTTCCTGATCAGCCTCAAGGCCGGTGGTGTGGGCTTGAACCTGACCGCGGCCGACACCGTGATCCACTACGATCCGTGGTGGAACCCGGCCGCGGAAAACCAGGCCACCGACCGTGCCTATCGCATCGGCCAGGAGAAGCCGGTGTTCGTCTACAAGCTGATTACCCGGGGCACGGTGGAAGAAAAGATCCAGCAGTTGCAACTGGAGAAATCGGCGTTGGCGGCGGGTGTGCTGGATGGGCGTCAGGCGGGGGACTGGCGTTTGGCGGCGGAGGATATCGATGCGTTGTTTGCGCCGTTGCCGGGGAAGCGGCACGGCACAAGATCCGGTTGAATTCATCGCGGGTCAAGCCCGCTCCCACCCTGTGGGAGCGGCGGTACGGCGACCCGACTTGACCCGCGATTGCCATCAATCGACCAGTTGCGCTTCCTTCAGCGCCCCCAGCGCCTCCAGCCAACGCGGCTGCTGACGGTAGTCGGTACGGGCAAAGCCCTGCCCGCGCATCTGCGCAATCCGCGGCGAAGGCTTGACCTTCAGGCGCTGGGCCGCGCTCAGGGCAAGTTCCGCCGCCGCACGGTCATTGCACACCAGGCCCATGTCGCAGCCGGCACTCAGCGCCGCTTCGATGCGGCTGGCCGCATCGCCGACCACGTGGGCGCCAGCCATGGACAGGTCATCACTGAAGATCACCCCGTTGAAACCCAGCTCGCCACGCAGGATGTCCTGCAACCAGCGGCGGGAGAAACCGGCCGGCTGGTTGTCGACCTGCGGGTAGATCACATGGGCCGGCATTACTGCCGCCATTTGTCCGCTCAAGCGGGTGAACGGCACCAGGTCGGCTGCGCGGATCTGCTCCAGGCTGCGCTCGTCGGTAGGGATCGCCACATGGGAATCGGCCTCGGCCCAGCCATGACCGGGGAAATGCTTGCCGCAAGCGGCCATGCCCGCAGCGTTCATGCCGCGGATAAAAGCACCGGCAAGCAACGTGGCGCGCTGTGGATCGCCTTCAAAGGCACGGCTGCCGACCACCGCGCTGCGCTGGTGATCGAGGTCCAGCACCGGCGCAAAGCTCAGGTCCAGGCCCACCGCCAGCACCTCGGTGGCCATCAGCCAACCGCACTGTTCGGCCAGATAGTCGGCGTTGTCGTTGTCGGCAATCGCGCGCATCGCCGGCAGGCGCACAAAGCCCTGGCGCAGGCGCTGGACCCGACCGCCCTCCTGGTCCACCGCCAGGATCAGTTCCGGGCGAATGGCGCGAATCGAGGCACACAGCTCACGCACCTGGCGCGGGCTTTCAATGTTGCGGGCAAAGATGATCAGGCCGGCCACTTCGGGCTGGCGCAAAAGCTGGCGGTCCTCGGCGGTCAGCCAGGTACCGGCGATGTCGACCATCAGGGAGCCTTGCAGGCTGGCACTCATAATTGATCCTTCAGTTGACGCTGATGTGAGCCCATTGGGGGCACGCGGCTTCGTCGATCTGCACCGGGCAATGCACCGGCACCTGGTCGAACAGGCTCAGCAGGTCGGCGTTACGCAAGCGCACGCAGCCATGGGACAACGGCACACCCATAGGTTCGCTATCGGGCGTGCCATGCAGGTAGATGTAACGACGAAAGGTGTCGACCGACCCCAGGCGATTGACGCCCGGCTCGCAACCGCTGAGCCAGAGAATGCGCGTAAGGATCCAGTCGCGACCGGGAAATTGTTCATGCAGCTCGGCCGACCAGGTCTCGCCAGTCCAGCGCCGCCCGCGCAGCACCGCGCCTTGCGGCAGGCCGGCGCCGATCTTGGCACGCACCTGGTGGCGCCCTCGCGGCGTGCAACCTGAACCATTGAGCTCGCCCGCGCCATTGCGCGCGGTGGAGATCTCGAGGCGCAGGCGCAACTGCCCCTGGGCGAACCCATAGAGGCATTGATCAGCGAGGGAAATATGCAGGAAATCGAGACTGGCCATGGGGCGCTAGCTTAGCCGATGCGGCCCGCCGCGCCCAGCCGTAGCATCAGGCCTTGGCGGCGACCGGAGCGCCGGAGGACTTGCTGCGCGGGCGCAGCTGCGCGGCAGCCATGGCCTCGTCGGTGACGCCGCTGTCGGCGCGCATGCCGGCGGCCAGGAACGGCACCATCAGGCGCATGACCTGCTCGATCGAGGTATTGATGCCGAAATCGGTTTCGGCAATCGCGCGCAGGGCCTTGATCCCGGACATGCTGAACGCCGCAGCGCCGAGCATGAAGTGCACGCGCCAGAACAGCTCGATTGGCGGAATGCGCGGCGCGGCTTCGTTGACCAGCAGCATGTAGCGGCGGAATACCTTGCCGTACATGTCTTCAAGGTAGCGGCGCAGGTGACCCTGGCTCTGGCTGAAGGCCAGGCCCAGCAGGCGCATGAAGATCGACAGGTCGTTGCCGCTGCGTGGCTGTACCACCAGGGCCTGTTCGACCAGCATCTCCAGCAGCTCTTCAAGGGTGGGCTTCTGCTCGGGGCGGGCCTGGCGACGCTCCAGCTCGCGCTCAAGGCTTGCGCAGAACGGCCCGAGGAAACGCGAGAAAACCGCCTGGATCAGGGCCTTCTTCGAACCGAAATGGTAGTTCACCGCCGCCAGGTTGACGCCGGCCTTGCTGGTGATCAGCCGTAATGAGGTTTCGGCAAAACCTTTTTCCGCGAACAGCTGCTCGGCAGCATCGAGAATGCGTTCTACGGTTTCCGACTGGGCCATGACTTCTCCGCCTGACAAACACTTGTTTGAAACATACGTTTCAAAGTGGTGATTTGTCAAGTCCGCGCAGCCGTTTTGCGGCCATATGGTCACGTATTAAACCATAGCTGCAAGCCACAAGCTGCAAGCTGCAAGAACGCCCCTGTGCCGTTTCTTCAAGCTTGGCGCTTGCAGCTTGCCACCCACTGTATATAATCCCAGTCACTGTATAAAAAGACAGAGCGATCGACATGCTAAAACTGACGCCACGCCAAGCTGAGATTCTGGCTTTTATCAAACGCTGCCTGGAAGACAACGGCTTCCCGCCGACCCGCGCAGAGATCGCCCAGGAGCTGGGCTTCAAATCGCCCAACGCCGCCGAGGAGCACCTCAAGGCCCTGGCCCGCAAGGGTGCGATCGAAATGACCCCCGGGGCGTCACGGGGCATTCGCATCCCGGGCTTCGAAGCCAAGCCCGACGACAGCGGCCTGCCGATCATCGGCCGGGTAGCAGCCGGTGCGCCGATCCTCGCCCAGCAACACATCGAGGAGTCCTGCAACATCAACCCGGGGTTCTTCCATCCGCGTGCCGACTACCTGCTGCGCGTTCACGGCATGAGCATGAAGGATGTCGGCATCGTCGACGGCGACCTGCTGGCGGTACACACCTGCCGCGAAGCCCGTAACGGCCAGATCGTCGTCGCCCGCATCGGCGATGAAGTCACGGTCAAGCGCTTCAAGCGCGAAGGCAGCAAGGTCTGGCTGATTGCCGAGAACCCCGAATTCGCCCCTATCGAAGTCAACCTGAAAGACCAGGAACTGGTGATCGAGGGCTTGAGTGTCGGCGTCATACGCCGGTAAAGGAGGCATCATGCAGTTCCCCCCTGCGTCACAGAACGTACCGCTGCAAGCACAATTGCCACTGTTCGAAGCATTCCTGGCCCAGCCGGTACTGCCCGGACTGAAAAACACCAGGCCTGCACCCCACCCCGGCGCGGCCCAGGTTTTCAGCGAGCTGTCCTTGCGTGGCGCACTGGGTAGCTGCCAGAGCCTGCTGGCACCGATGCTGCGTGAACTGAGCGAGTTGAGCGAAGAACATGACGCCCGCTGGCTGACCCTGATCGCTCCGCCCGCCAGCCTGACCCAGGCCTGGCTGCGCGAGGCCGGGCTGAACCGCGAGCGCATCCTGCTGCTGCAACCGCGCGGCAACCAGAGCGCTTTGCAACTGGCCTGCGAAGCCCTGCGCCTGGGCCGCAGCCACACTGTGGTTAGCTGGCTCAATACCGTCAGCAGCAGCGCCCGTCAGCAACTGAGCAATGCCGCCCGTGCAGGAGACGCACAAAGCCTGAACATCCGCCTCGGCTGATATTCAGGTCTGTTTCAAATGTTGATTTCGCCAGGCTTCCTCAGGACGAGGAAGCCATGCAGGCGATCAGTGCAGAACCCGCGGCCCGTCGTCGCGCTCGATCTCACCTTCCACCAGCTTGCCAGCCATCTGCACGCCAACACTGAGCATGGCCTTGGCCACTTCGACGTGTTGACCCTGCAAAAAGGCTTTGGCGTCCTCGGAGAAATCCAGGGTTACCAACGAACCCTCGTCCTCGGCACGGCGCAGCTCGATCCGGCCATCAGGCAACTCGACAATTTCTAGAAAGGACGTTGGCATAAGGGGCTGTTCTCCACGAAAGGCCGGCATTGTACCAGCCGTTGCCCCAATCAGCACTCACTCAAACCCTCGCGAAAACGAACCGTAAGGCGCTTGAGATTTTGCCGCCAGCTTTCCAGCTCATCGCGCGACAGCGCTGGCGCCTCGGGTTCGTCGAGGCTCACCGCCTGGATCAGCGACTGGGTGACGTCGGTTTTTGCTGCTTTTTTCGCGACCGGCGGTCGGAACAAATCGGCATAAGCGTCAAGCAGTTGCGCCAGCCAGGTTTCGCGCTGTTCAGCCAGTTCGACCAGTTCGGCCATCTCTGGAATGGCAATGGCCTCAAGCACTTCACGGGTCAGCAGCAGCTCGGCGCGGGGTGCGCCGGCCTGGGGCAAACGATAGAACCCGGCAATCTCGTGACACAAGCCCAGCAACGCGCCGTACAGGTGGAACAGCGCCGATTCGCGCTCGGCCTGGATCAGCGCCTGGGCGTTCATGGCCCGGCTCTCCTGCGCCTTGCCAAGGGCTTCGAGGGCCAGGCCTGCGAAGTAAATCTTCTGGTTGGTGCGGGTGTAGAGTTCCTGGGCCATCTGGGTGCCCTCCGAAAGGCTGCAAGGCGGTCTATCAATCTACACTAGTGCAGGCCTGAAAAGCATCGCGGGGCAAGCCCGCTCCTACAGACTGTAGGAGCGGGCTTGCCCCGCGATTTTTACCTGACCTGGCGATCAGCGCTTGTCTTCGACCTTCCAGGCATTGCCGTCGTAGAACGCACGCCAGCCAGTCGGCTTGCCGTCAACCTCGGTCTGCACGTACTGCTCCTTGGTCTTGCGGCTGTAGCGAATGACTGCCGGGCGACCGTCCGGGTCCTTCTTCGGCGCTTCGCAGAGGAAGTGGTACTTCGGATCGATCTCGTCCTTGTGCGGGATGATTTCGATCACCAGCGGTGCGCGGGTCTCGCGGTTTTTCGGGAACTGGCTGGCAGCCAGGAACAACCCCGAAGCGCCGTCACGCAGCACGTAGGTGTCGTTGACCTTCTCGCACTTGAGCTCCGGCATCTTCACCGCGTCCATCTTCGGCGGCGCCGCCTCGCCGCTCTTGAGCAGCTTGCGGGTGTTCTTGCATTCGGCGTTGGTGCAACCGAAGAACTTGCCGAAACGGCCGGTCTTGAGCTGCATCTCGCTGCCGCACTTGTCGCACTCAAGGCTCGGCCCTTCGTAGCCCTTGATGCGGTAGTTGCCTTCTTCGATTTCGTAGCCGGTGCAATCCGGGTTGTTACCGCAGATGTGCAGCTTGCGCTTCTCATCGAGCAGGTAGGCATCCATGGCAGTCGAGCAGATCGGGCAGCGGTGCTTGTTGAGCAGCACGCGCGACTCCGATTCACCCTCGTCATCGGCGGCGATCTCATCGCCAGGGACCAGGTTGACGGTGGCCTTGCAGCGCTCTTTCGGTGGCAGGCTGTAGCCCGAGCAGCCGAGGAACACGCCGGTGGAGGCGGTGCGGATCATCATTGGCCGGCCACATTCCTTGCAGGCAATGTTGGTCAGGGTCGGCTGGTTGGCACGCATGCCCTTCTCGCCGTCCTCGGCCAGCTTGAGCTTGTTGCTGAAGTCGCCGTAGAACTCGTCGAGCACGTTTTTCCAGTCGCGCTCGCCCTGGGCCACATCATCGAGGTTCTCTTCCATGCCGGCGGTAAAGCCGTAGTCCATGAGGTTGGAGAAGCTCTCGGACAGGCGCTCGGTGACGATGTCGCCCATCTTCTCGGAGTAGAAGCGGCGGTTGTGCAGGGTCACGTAACCGCGATCCTGGATGGTCGAGATGATCGCCGCGTAGGTCGAAGGACGACCGATGCCGCGTTTTTCCATCTCCTTGACCAGGCTGGCTTCGGAGTAGCGCGCCGGCGGCTTGGTGAAGTGCTGGCTCGGGTCGAGCTGGATCAGCTTGAGCACTTCGCCCTGGTTCATTTCCGGCAGCACATCGTCATCGCCCGGCTTGCTCTGCTGCGGCAGTACCCGGGTGTAGCCGTCGAACTTGAGGATACGGCCCTTGGCGCGCAGTTCGAAGTTGCCGGCGGTGACGCTGACGGTGGTCGACAGGTACTGCGCAGGCGGCATCTGGCAGGCCAGGAACTGGCGCCAGATCAGCTCGTACAGACGCTCGGCGTCACGCTCCATGCCGCTGAGCTTGGTCGGATGGGTGTTGACGTCGGACGGACGAATCGCTTCGTGCGCCTCCTGGGCACCCTCTTTGCTGCCGTAGACGATCGGCGCTTCGGGCAGGTACTTCTTGCCGAACTCGCTTTCGATGTAGCTGCGGGCCATTTCCACCGCATCGACCGAAAGGTTGGTCGAGTCGGTACGCATGTAGGTGATGTAGCCGGCTTCGTACAGACGCTGGGCCATCATCATGGTTTTCTTCACGCCGAAGCCCAAGCGGTTGCTCGCGGCCTGCTGCAGGGTCGAGGTGATGAACGGCGCCGACGGCTTGCTGCTGGTCGGGCGGTCTTCACGCTTGGCCACGGTGTAGCTGGACGACTTGAGCTGCGCAAGCGCTGCCATGGCCTGGGCTTCGTTCAGCGGCTTGAAGGCTTCGCCGTTCTCGCGGGCCACTTCGAAACGCACCTTGGCGTCCTTGGCGGTACCCAGGTCGGCGTGCACTTCCCAGTATTCTTCAGGGATGAAGGCGCGGATTTCGCGCTCACGCTCGACCACCAGTTTCACCGCCACCGATTGCACCCGGCCGGCAGACAGGCCGCGGGCGATCTTGGCCCACAGCAGTGGCGAAACCATGTAGCCCACCACGCGGTCGAGGAAGCGCCGCGCCTGCTGGGCGTTGACCCGGTCGATATCCAGCTCGCCAGGCTGCGAGAACGCCTCCTGGATGGCTTTCTTGGTGATTTCGTTGAACACCACGCGCTTGTAGCGGCTGTCGTCCCCACCGATGGCTTCGCGCAGGTGCCAAGCGATGGCTTCCCCCTCGCGATCCAAGTCGGTTGCGAGATAGATGGTGTCGGCATCCTTGGCCAGGCGACGCAGCTCGTCGATGACCTTCTCCTTGCCCGGGAGAATCTCGTACTTGGCCTTCCAGCCGTGGTCAGGGTCGACGCCCATGCGCGCAACCAGCTGCTTGCGCGCCTTCTCTTTCGGCGACAGGGCCGGCGCTTCGCCCGCGGCGGCCTTGCCGCGCTTGGCGGCAGGCTCCTTGCTGGCGCTGGCCGAACCGCTGGTGGGCAGGTCTCGGATATGGCCGATACTCGACTTCACCACGTACTGGCTGCCCAGGTACTTGTTGATGGTCTTGGCCTTAGCCGGGGATTCCACAATGACCAGCGATTTGCCCATGGATCGGAAAATTCCTGAATACTGAAAATAAAAACACGGCAGGTACCTGACGCGGCACCGCTATATATAGTGGCAACAGAGTGAGGTCAAGCGCGGGGCTTTAGCCACCCTCGGCATCGGAGCGGGAAAACAGCTCGGTTTCAGCCTTGACCAAAGCAAAGCGCGGCACTTGCTCGCCGTCAACCTCGACCGACTCCAGAAACATCGAAAGCGGTCGCACCCACAGGCCGAATTCGCCGTACAGGGCCTGGTAGAACACCACCCACTCCTCGGTTTCGGAATGGCGCGCGGTGCCGAACACACGATACTCAGGCCCCTTGTAATGCCGGTATACGCCTGGTTGTATCTGCATGTTGCTCACCCTCTTAAAAAAAATTTGCTGCAAAAACAAAAACCGGGGCACCAGGCCCCGGTTTCCGTCCAGCGAAGCGTTAAACGCGTTCGAAGACGGTGGTGATGCCTTGGCCCAGGCCGACGCACATGGTCGAAACGCCGAAGGTCCCGCCATTCTGCTTCATGACGTTGAGCAGAGTGCCGGAAATCCGCGCACCGGAGCAACCGAAAGGATGGCCCAGGGCGATGGCGCCGCCGTGCAGGTTAACCTTCTCATCCATCTTGTCGAGCACTTTCAGATCCTTCAGCACTGGCAGGGCCTGTGCGGCGAAGGCTTCGTTGAGCTCGAAGAAGTCGATATCGGCGATCGACAGGCCCGCGCGCTTGAGCGCTTTCTGGGTTGCCGGAACCGGACCGTAGCCCATGATTGCCGGGTCGACACCGGCCACGGCCATGGAACGGATCACCGCCAGAGGCTGGATACCGAGGTCCTGGGCACGCTGGGCCGACATGACGATCATGCACGAGGCACCGTCGGTGATCTGCGACGAAGTACCGGCAGTCACGGTACCACCTTTGGGGTTGAAAGCCGGCTTGAGGGCCGCCAGGCTTTCCAGGGTGGTGTCCGGGCGAATGGTTTCGTCGTAGTCGAAGACCTTGAGGAAGCCGTTCTCGTCGTAGCCCTGCATCGGGATGATCTCATCCTTGAACTTGCCTTCGACCGTCGCCTTGTGGGCGAGCTGGTGCGAACGCAGGCCGAACAGGTCCTGCTGCTCACGGCTGATGCCGTGCATCTTGCCGAGCATTTCGGCGGTCAGGCCCATCATGCCCGAGGCCTTGGCGGCGTACAGCGACATGTGCGGGTTCGGGTCGACGCCGTGCATCATGCTGACGTGGCCCATGTGCTCGACACCACCGACGACGAAGACATCACCGTTGCCAGTCATGATCGCCTGGGC
This sequence comes from Pseudomonas sp. B21-009, assembly GCF_024749345.1. Taxonomy (NCBI): domain Bacteria; kingdom Pseudomonadati; phylum Pseudomonadota; class Gammaproteobacteria; order Pseudomonadales; family Pseudomonadaceae; genus Pseudomonas; species Pseudomonas sp. B21-009. The sequence goes on from NZ_CP087199.1 coordinate 4,054,500, forward strand.
GGCGGTGTGCAGCGCGCTCATCGAGGAGCCGCACAGGCGGCTGACGGTCTGGCCGGCAGCGGTGTGCGGGATCTGGGTCATCAGGGAGGCCATGCGGGCGATGTTCCAGCCCTGCTCCAGGGTCTGGTTGACGCAGCCCCAGATGACGTCTTCGACTTCGCTCGGATCGACCTTGGTGTTGCGCTCCAGCACCTTGCTGATCAGGTGCGCGGACATGTCTTCGGCGCGGGTATTGCGATGCATGCCACCCTTGGAGCGGCCCATCGGGGTGCGACCGAAGTCGACAATCACCACGTCTCTTGGATTCAGGCTCATATATTCACTCTCGCTCTATATCGTTGGGCGCTTAACCGAAGAAGCTCTGGCCGTTCTTGGCCATTTCACGCAGCTTCGCGGTGGGGTGATACAGCGGACCCAGATCGGCGTATTTGTCGGCCAGGGCAACGAATTCGGCTACACCGATCGAGTCGATGTAACGCAGCGCGCCGCCACGGAAGGGAGGGAAACCGATACCGTAGACCAGGCCCATGTCGGCCTCGGCCGCGGTGTCGACGATGCCGTCTTCCAGGCAGCGAACGGTTTCCAGGCACAGCGGGATCATCATCCAGTTGATGATGTCTTCGTCGCTGACTTCACGCTGCTCGTAGACGATCGGCTTGAGCACTTCGAGGACTGCCGCGTCAGCGACCTTCTTCGGCTTGCCGCGCTTGTCGGTCTCGTAGGCGTAGAAGCCCTTGCCGTTCTTCTGGCCCAGGCGCTTGGCTTCGTAGAGCACATCGACGGCCGAACGACGGTCGTCCTTCATGCGGTCCGGGAAGCCCTCGGCCATGACGTCACGGCCGTGGTGGCCGGTGTCGATGCCGACCACGTCCATCAGGTAGGCCGGGCCCATCGGCCAGCCGAATTTTTCCATGATCTTGTCGATGCGCACGAAGTCGACACCGGCGCTGACCAGCTTGGCGAAGCCGCCAAAGTACGGGAACAGGACGCGGTTGACCAAGAAGCCCGGGCAGTCGTTGACCACGATCGGGTTCTTGCCCATCTTCTTGGCGTAGGCCACGGTGGTGGCAACGGCCACTTCGCTGGACTTCTCGCCACGGATGACTTCGACCAGCGGCATCATGTGCACCGGGTTGAAGAAGTGCATGCCGACGAAGTTTTCCGGACGCTTGAGGGCCTTGGCCAGCAGGTTGATGGAGATGGTCGAGGTGTTGGACGCAAGGATCGCGTCTTCCTTGACCTGGCCTTCCACTTCAGCCAGTACGGCCTGCTTGACCTTGGGGTTTTCGACCACGGCTTCGACGACGATGTCGACGTTGCCGAAGTCGCCGTAGGACAGGGTCGGGCGAATCGCGTTCAGCGCTTCGGCCATTTTCGCCGGGGTCAGGCGGCCTTTTTCAACGCGCTTGCCGAGCAGCTTGGAGGCTTCGTTCAAGCCCAGCTGGATGGCGGCTTCGTTGATGTCCTTCATCAGGATCGGGGTGCCCTTGACCGCCGACTGGTAGGCGATGCCGCCGCCCATGATGCCGGCGCCGAGTACGGCGGCCTGCTTCACGTCGTGAGCGATTTCGTCGTGGGCCTTGGCTTTGCGCTTGAGCTCCTGGTCGTTGAGGAACAGGCCGATCAGGCTCTCGGCAACCGAGGTCTTGGCCAGTTTGACGAAACCTGCGGCTTCGACTTCCAGGGCCTTGTCACGACCGAAGTTGGCGGCCTTCTGGATGCTCTTGATCGCTTCGACCGGCGCCGGGTAGTTCGGGCCAGCTTGACCGGCGACGAAACCCTTGGCGGTTTCGAACGACATCATCTGCTCGATGGCGTTGAGCTTGAGTTTTTCCAGTTTCGGCTGGCGCTTGGCCTTGTGGTCGAGCTCGCCGCTGATGGCGCGCTTGATCAGGTCCAGGGCCGCAGCCTGCAGCAGCTCGGGAACCACCACGGCATCGACGGCGCCGACCTTCAGCGCGTCTTCAGCACGGTTTTCCTTGCCGGCGGCAATCCACTCGATGGCGTTGTCGGCACCGATGATGCGCGGCAGGCGCACGGTACCGCCGAAGCCCGGGTAGATGCCCAGTTTGACTTCCGGCAGGCCGATCTTGGCGCTGCTGGCCATGACGCGGTAGTCCGCCGCCAGGCACATTTCCAGGCCGCCGCCCAGGGCGATGCCATTGATCGCGGCAACGGTCGGCACGGCCAGGTCTTCGAAATCGCTGAAAATCCGGTTGGCTTCCAGGTTGCCGGCGACCAGCTCGGCCTCGGGCAGCTTGAAGTTGTCGACAAACTCGGTGATGTCCGCGCCGACGATGAACACGTCCTTGCCACTGCTGACAATCACGCCCTTGATCGATGCGTCGGCTTTGATGGTGTCTACGGCCTGACGCAATTCGTTCAGGGTAAGACGGTTGAACTTGTTGACGGACTCACCCTTGAGGTCGAACTTCAGTTCGACGATGCCGCTTTCAAGAGCCTTAACCGTGATGGCTTTACCTTCGTAAATCATCAACTGATCTCCACGATATGGAAGCTGAACTGTACACGCCGATCGCTGGTGAAAGGCCCGGCCGGCCAATGGCCGTTGTTGCCGAACCCTTGCGCCAGGCACACCCGCCAGCGCGATAGTCGGGATTCTGTAAGAGCCGTCTGACAATACAAACGCTCAATTCATACGCCCGTTTGATTTGGGTATGCACACATTCAACGAAAAGATCGCCGTTGTCAAATACCCAAAAGCAGCGGCAAAACGCGACTTTCCGGTCATTTTCTGCTGAGCGCGGGTAAACCGCCGTGGCGGTGATGCTGAGCCATTCACTGGCGCAATAGTGTTCAACGGCTTACACGCCGTTACTATTGATCAACACGGAAAAAGTTGGGATTTGCAGCAGATAGCCGCGAGATGGCTACACTGGGAGAGATTGAACCTTAAGCCGGCCTGCCTGGCCTGTCCGCCCGATCTGTGAATCGGGCTTTTTATTGATGATGATCAGGCCAGCGCCTTGAGGACCTCGGCAATATCCTGCAATACAGCCGTTTCACCGCGCTCCCCCCAGTACAGGGCAACCATCTGCGGACCCGCCTCGACCTTGTAGACGCTTTCTGGCAAGCGTGCCAATTGACCGGCATGCACGGCATCGGTGCACGGCTCGCGCCACTGGTTGAGCCATACCCCAGGGGTGGTCTGCCAATAGCTCCAGCTGTCGCTGCGGCCCGGGCGCCGCGGTCGCAGGTACTGGGCACAGGGGCTTGGCGGCTCTTTGGGCAGCCAGTGCGGCCACTCCTGGGGCGCCAGTTGCATGGCCAGGCCCATGCGCCGGGCTTCCATGCGCAAGGCCATCTGGCCGCTCTGCTTGCGTGAAGGACGCAACCAGGCCAAAGGGCTGAGAATCAGCGCAAGGATTGACACCACTACCCAGACCGTCATATCTGTTGTTCCCATAAAGCTTTGCAAATGAGCTGGTTAGCCGTGGTTCGAAGCGATCAGCCTGAAACCGACCATACTTTAACTATCGCGACTGTCAGGAGAGCTTCTCATGCCCTACGAACACATACTGGTTGCCGTCGACCTGACCGAAGAATGCGACCCGGTCATCAAGCGCGCCATGAAGCTGGCTGAACCTACCCGCGCCAAGGTTTCCCTGGTGCATATCGTCGAACCCATGGCCATGGCCTTTGGCGGCGACGTGCCAATGGACCTGTCGCAGCTGCAACAGCAGCAGTTCGACCAGGCCAAGGAGCGCATGGAGCGCCTGTACAACAAGTACCCCGACATCAACCGCGGCGATTCGCACCTGACCTACGGCCAGCCGCGCCAGGAAATCCACCAGTTGGCCAAGGAGCAGAAATGCGACCTGATCGTGGTCGGCAGCCATGGCCGCCACGGCCTGGCCCTGCTGCTGGGCTCGACCGCCAATGACGTGCTGCATGGCGCACCCTGCGATGTGCTAGCGGTACGCCTGCAGAAAAAAGCCGAGTAAACCTCTGGCGGACCCGGCGCACTTTCAAGCGCCGGGCCCAGCCCCTCAGCTGTCGAGCTCAGCCCAGCGCTCGACCAGCACGTCCAGTTCGCCCTGCATCTTCTCCAGGCTCGCCAGTACGGCGCTGGTCTGCTCGATCGGGCGCTGGTAGAAGGCCGGGGCAGCAATTTCTTCCTGCACCGCAGCCATCTTCTGCTCCAGTGCGTCGATCTGGCCCGGCAGGGCTTCGAGCTCGCGCTGCAGCTTGTAGCTAAGCTTTTTCTTCGGCGCGTCAACCGCTGCTGGTGCTGCTACCGGCGCAGGTGCCACGGCCTCGACCACTGCCGTGTTGAGTTCGGACTTGCCCGACTTGCTTTCGGTGACGCCGAGCAGCTTCGGCGAACCGCCCTGGCGGATCCAGTCCTGGTAACCGCCGACGTACTCGCGCACTTTGCCCTCGCCTTCGAACACCAGGGTGCTGGTGACCACGTTGTCGAGGAAGGCCCGGTCGTGGCTGACCATCAGCACGGTGCCCTTGAACGCCGACAGCACTTCTTCGAGCAGCTCGAGGGTCTCGACGTCGAGGTCGTTGGTCGGTTCGTCGAGCACCAGCAGGTTGGCCGGTTTGCTGAACAATTTGGCCAGCAGCAGGCGCGCACGCTCACCACCGGACAAGGCCTTGACCGGCGTGCGGGCACGCTGCGGGCTGAACAGGAAGTCGCCCAGGTAGCTCAGCACGTGACGGCTCTGGCCGTCGATGTCGATGAAATCGCGACCTTCGGCGAGGTTGTCGATCACGGTCTTTTCCAGGTCCAGCTGATGGCGCAACTGGTCGAAATAGGCCACTTCCAGACGGGTGCCAGACTCGACCTTGCCGCTGGTGGGCTCAAGATCGCCGAGCATCAGCTTGAGCAGCGTAGTCTTGCCGGTGCCGTTGGCGCCGAGCAGGCCGATGCGGTCTTCGCGCTGCAGGACCATGGAGAAGTCCTTGACCAGCTGCGGGCCATTGGGGTGGCTGAAGCTGACGTTTTCCAGGACCATCACCTGCTTGCCGGATTTCTCCGCGACATCAAGCATGATGTTGGCCTTGCCCTGGCGCTCGCGGCGTTCGCTGCGCTCAACGCGCAGGGCCTTGAGGGCGCGTACGCGACCTTCGTTGCGGGTGCGCCGGGCCTTGATGCCCTGGCGGATCCACACTTCTTCCTGGGCCAGCTTCTTGTCGAACAGGGCGTTGGCGGTTTCTTCGGCCGCCAGCGCCGCTTCCTTGTGCACCAGGAAGCTTGCGTAGTCGCCGTTCCAGTCGATCAGGCCGCCGCGGTCCAGCTCGAGGATGCGCGTGGCCAGGTTCTGCAGGAAGGAACGGTCGTGGGTGATGAACAGCACGGCGCCGCCGAAACCACTGAGGGCATCTTCAAGCCAGGCAATGGCGCCGATGTCCAGGTGGTTGGTCGGTTCGTCGAGCAGCAGCAGGTCAGGCTCGGACACCAGCGCCTGGGCCAGCAGCACGCGGCGGCGCCAGCCACCGGAGAGCTCGGCCAGGGTCTTGTCGGCCGGCAATTGCAGGCGGCTCAGGGTGCTGTCGACCAGTTGCTGCAGGCGCCAGCCATCGCGCGACTCGAGGTCGTGCTGGACATGCATGAGCTTTTCCAGGTCGGCATCGCTATGGATGTTCTGGCTCAGGTGGTGGTATTCGGCCAGCAAGGCGCCGACGCCATCGAGACCTTCGGCTACCACGTCGAACACGGTACGGCCGTCAGCCACCGGCAACTCTTGCGGCAGCTCGCCGATCTTCAGGCCCGGGGCACGCCAGACGTCGCCTTCATCAGGCTTCTGATCGCCCTTGACCAGGCGCAGCATGCTCGACTTGCCAGTGCCGTTGCGGCCGATGATGCACACCCGCTCACCACGGGCGATCTGCCAGGACACCTTGTCCAACAACGGCGTGGCGCCGAACGCAAGGGACACATCGCTTAATTTGAGCAGGGTCATGATCTTCTCCAAAAACCGGGCGCGCATTCTACCCGACTTGGGCCGGCTTCACATTAAGCAGCGCGTCCTACTGTACCTTCCGACGACGGGCCGCTTCTTTACAACCAGATACAAGCACAATGCTTTCATCCGCCTGTTGCAACCGGCTAAGCTAAGGCAATGCAACTCCAACAGTGCTGGCTTCGCCGTCACTTTTCATGGTCAAACTGCCCGGAAGTCTCATGCGCAGCCGCCTGTTCTGCCTCGTATCCAGCCTGCTTCTCACTGCCTCGGCAGTGGGTGTTGCCCAGGCCACCGACATCACCCAGCAACGTCAATACTACGATGAAGCCAAACGCGCCCTGGCCAAGGGCGACAAGGGCCCGTACCTGCGTTACGCCGATGCCCTGCGCGATTATCCGTTGACGCCTTACCTGGCCTACGACGAACTCACCGCCCGGCTTAAAACTGCCAGCAACGACGAAATCGAGAAATTCCTCGCCGCCCACGGCGACCTGCCCCAGGCCAACTGGATGAAGCTGCGCTGGTTGCGCTGGCTGGCCGAGCGCGGCGACTGGGCGACCTTCACCAAGTACTACGATCCAAAGCTCAATTTCACCGAGCTGGACTGCCTCAACGGCCAGTACCAGCTCAGCCACGGCCAGCGCGCCGAAGGCTTTGCCAGCGCCGAGAAACTCTGGCTGGTCGGCAAGTCGCAACCGGCTGCCTGCGATGCCCTGTTCGAGCGCTGGGCCGCCGAAGGCCAGTTGACCGAGCAAAAGCGCTGGGAGCGCGCCAAGCTGGCGGCCCAAACCCGCAACTACGCGCTGGCCAACACCCTGGTCAAGAGCCTCAACACCCTGGCACCGCAAGGCCGCCTGCTGATCGACGTGGCGCAAAAGCCCGAGTTGCTCAACCAGCCCGGGCGCTTCACTCCGGTCAACGAGGCGATGTCCGACGTGGTCAGCCTCGGCCTGCGCCGCCTGGCCCGCCAGGACCCGGAGCGGGCCATGAGCCTGCTCGATGACTACGCCAACCGCATGCATTTCTCCCGCGACGAAAAGGTCGCCATCGCCCGCGAAATCGGCCTGACCCTGGCCCGCCGCTACGACCCGCGGGCGCTGGACCTGATGACCCGCTACGACCCGGAGCTGCGTGACAACACCGTCACCGAATGGCGCCTGCGCCTGCTGCTGCGCCTGGGCCGCTGGGAAGATGCCTACGAGCTGACCAAGCGCCTGCCCCAGGACCTGGCCAGCAGCAACCGCTGGCGCTACTGGCAGGCGCGCAGCCTGGAGCTGGCGCAGCCGAAGAACCCGCAGATCCCGCTGCTGTACAAAACCGTGGCCCGTGAGCGCGACTTCTACGGCTTCCTCGCCGCCGACCGCGCGCAAACCCCCTACCAGTTGAACAACAAGCCGCTGGTACTCAGCCAGCAGCTCATCAACAAGGTTCGCAACACCCCTGGGGTCAAACGTGCACTGGAGTTCCATGCCCGCGGGCAGATCGTCGACGGTCGCCGCGAGTGGTATCACGTCAGCCGGCACTTCAACCGTGACGAGATGGTCGCCCAGGCCAAGCTGGCCTATGACATGCGCTGGTACTTCCCGGCCATTCGCACCATCAGCCAGGCCAAGTACTGGGACGACCTGGACATCCGCTTCCCGATGGCCCACCGCGACACCCTGGTGCGCGAGGCCAAGGTGCGCGGCCTGCATTCGAGCTGGGTGTTTGCCATCACCCGCCAGGAAAGCGCGTTCATGGACGATGCCCGCTCAAGCGTTGGCGCCAGTGGCCTGATGCAACTGATGCCGGCCACCGCCAAAGAGACCGCGCGCAAGTTCAGCATCCCGCTGGCCTCGCCGGCGCAGGTGTTCAACCCGGACAAGAACATCCAGCTGGGCGCTGCCTACCTGAGCCAGGTGCACAGCCAGTTCAACGGCAACCGCGTGCTCGCCTCGGCCGCCTACAACGCCGGGCCAGGCCGGGTACGCCAGTGGCTACGGGGCGCCGACCACCTGAGCTTTGACGTTTGGGTCGAGTCGATCCCGTTCGACGAGACACGCCAGTACGTGCAGAACGTGCTGTCGTATTCGGTGATCTACGGGCAAAAGCTCAATTCGCCGCAGCCGCTGGTGGACTGGCATGAGCGGTATTTTGACGATCAGTGATTGATGCCATCGCGGGGCGACGCCTCGACTTGCCCCGCGATGGAAGTCCACAGCCGAACTACTCCAGCACCGTCACTGCCATCCCCACCTCAAGCCTTCCTACCCCATCGGCCACCAGGTTCTGGCCAAACAGCACATCGCCTTCCTTCTGCCGGTAGGTTTGCAAAGTCGCCAGTGGCTCACGGTCCGGGCTGCGTTCGCCGGTCTGCGGGTCGATGGTGGTCATGATGCAGCGCTCGCAGGGCTTGAGCACCCGGAATTCGACCTCGCCGATACGGATGCGCTTCCAGCCATCCTCGGCAAAGGCAGCACTGCCCTCCACCACCAGGTTGGGACGAAAGCGCAGCATCTGCAGCGGCCGCCCGACCTTCGCTACCAGGTCATCCAGCGATGCCTGGCCAATCAGCAGCAAGGGAAAACCATCGGCGAACGCCACACGGTCGCTGTTCAGGCCATACCCACTGGGCAGGAAGCGTGCACGTTGATCGGGCACGTAAACCAGGCGCACGTCCTTGCCGATGAATGCACTAAGCCACTGCGCGGCCGCATCGCCGGCATCGGGTACGCGAAAGGTGTCGCGCCAGATAGTGATACCGCGCAGGTCGTTTTCGGGCTCGGGCACGGCCACGTGCAGCGTGGGATGGCCCGGCGCCTCAAGGGTGAGGCTGCCATCGGCGTTGTGCAGCGCGGCCAGCTGGGTCATCTGCGGGTACATGCGCTGGGTCAGGAAGCGTCCGTTGGCGCGCTCCACGAGCAGCCAGCGGCGGTCCCCGCTCAACCCCAGAAGGTCCAGCGAGGAAGTCTGCAGCGCCTCACCGCGCGCTGATTTGAGCGGGTATCGGTACAACGCACTGAGGCGCATCATGACCTGCCTTGTGTCGGTTAAAGCCCTAGCTTATACCGACTCAGGCCGTGGCTTCATCCAGCATCAGCCGCTGGCGCACGACATCGACCAGCTTGTCGGGCTGGAACTTGGAAAGGAAGTTGTCGCAGCCGACCTTCTTCACCATCGATTCGTTGAAGCTGCCCGACAGCGACGTGTGCAGCACCACGTACAACGAACGCAGGCGCGGGTCGTTGCGGATTTCAGTGGTCAGGCGGTAGCCGTCCATTTCCGGCATTTCGGCATCGGTGAAGACCATCAGCAGCTTCTCGCAGACATCCTCGCCGGCATCGGCCCAGCCCTTGAGCATGCGCAGCGCCTTGAGGCCATCGCTGGCCACATGCATTTTCACTCCCAGTTGCGACAAGGTGTCGCGCAACTGCGCCAGGGCCACGGTAGAGTCGTCGACCAGTAGCACTTCGCGGCCTCGGGCACGAGCCAGCACCGGGTCTTCGAGTTTGTCGCGCGAGACCTTGGCGCTGTACGGGACGATTTCCGCCAGAACCTTCTCGACGTCGATGATTTCCACCAGTTGCTCGTCGACCTTGCTGATCGCCGTCAGGTAGTGCTGGCGACCGGCGCTGGTCGGCGGCGGCATGATGGCTTCCCAGTTCATGTTGACGATGCGGTCGACGCCGCCGACCAGGAAGGCCTGCACCGAGCGGTTGTATTCGGTGACGATGATGGTGCTGCCCGGGCCGGGCTCCAGCGGGCGCATGCCGATGGCCTGGGACAGGTCGATCACCGGCAGGGTCTGGCCGCGCAGGTTGACCACGCCGCAGACGTACGCATGACGCTGCGGCATCAGGGTCAGCTTGGGCATCTGCAGCACTTCCTGGACCTTGAACACGTTGATCGCGAACAGTTGCCGGCCAGCCAGGCGGAACATCAGGATTTCCAGGCGGTTCTCGCCCACCAGCTGCGTTCTTTGGTCTACCGTGTCGAGAATGCCAGCCATCGAAGAGCCCCCAAGGTGTGTCGAAAATGATCCCAATGGCCCTGTATCGGCCGTTTGCCGCAGAGCTTGACCCTGTGAAGAAAATGCTCCGCAGCCCATTGATGTCATTTTACCATCATGCTTTACTGCGCTCACCTCTCCGCTGTCGCAAACACCCGCAAAGGGTCGTATCGAAAACACCGCATCAGGGAATCCCCTAGTGACAATCGGGTGAGACCTGATGTTCGCAATATCCATTAGCCATTAATGTGACGCCATTCTCATTGCATGAACGGAGTCAGGCTTTTGTCAGCGATCGCCTCATGGTGGCCAGCCCCTGCTCCAGCCTTACGCGCTGGAGCCAAATGATGGCTAACGACGCACTGCACAACAGCGCCCTGCAGGATTTCCTGATCGACGCCCAGGTGCTGCTGACCAAGGCAGAGGAATGCCTGCTGCACCTGCAACTGATCGACAACGATCCGGATGCCTGTCACTGCCTCAACGATACCTTGGCCACCCTGGTAGAACGCGCACAGGCCCTTGGCCTGGTCGAGGTCGCGAGCTACAGCCAGCATCTGCAGGCACTGCTGGAACCCGCGCAGGCGCAACCGGCATTGCAAGGTGAAGCCCTGCAAGCCCTGGAAAGCTGCCTGACCCTGCTGGCCTGGCAGCTGGAGTTGATCGATCCGCACACCGGCCGCCTGAGCCTGGATACCGAGGAACAGGTGCAGTTGCTCGACACCCTGGCCACCGCCCTGAGCCCGCAGGAGGCTCTGGCCTGCGACTCTTGCATCGAAACCCGGCACACTTGCGAACACCCCGCCCCTTCAATGGCTGCGCCCACCAGCGCGAACGCCACTGCACTTTCTTCGCCAACCAGGGGCAACTAAGGGACATAACAATACTGCCCCGGCGAGATTAACCAAGCCTGTGACGAGTGCACACTAAGACCCAACTTAGTGTATTTCCAGGTCTCTCTAATTATCTGCAACAAACATTTCGTTTAATTGATTTCGGGCAAAATCCCAGCCCCGCAAACTGATGGCAAAATGCTAGATTCGAAGACAATCGGAACCGTCGTACCAGCCCGTAAAATCTGGCTATTCAGTCAGTTATCAGAGTTCGCGACCAATTGTATTTGAAGTGATACCATGCGCGCTGATGGACACATGCACCTTACCCGGATCTCCCCAGACACCGCGTGCAGACTTTCATCGCGGTTACCCCGGCGCCGGCATTTAAACGTTATTGAAGGCAATTCGACAAACGCCTCTAGTTCGACCTTTGCAAGGCTTTCAACAGCGATATTTCAGTGGCTTCAATTTCTATGTTCTCAAGCCTCAAGACACTCAAGCGCTGGCACCCCGGAGCCTCTCTGTTGCGCTGGGCAACCGCCCTGCTGTGCCTGGCTTCGGTTGCCGTCAACCTGGCCTTGTACCTGCTTGAGCAACCACTGCCAGGCATCGCCCTGGCCCTGCAACTGGTTGCCCTGTCGAGCATTGCCTGGCAACTGCGCCAGTGGGCGCGCTCGATTGCCCTGCGCCCGGCGGAACTGGCCGACCGCCTGCTCAAAGTGCAGGAAAGCGAACGCCAGCGCCTGAGCCGCGAACTGCACGACGATATCGGCCAGTTGCTGACCGCCGCCAAACTCCAGGCCGACTGGCTCGCGCGCCGCGCTCCGAGCGAGCTGCAGGAGCACTGCAAAACCTTGCGCAGCACCCTGGACGACACCCTGGCCAGCGTGCGCGATGTTTCGGCCATCCTCAACCCAAGACAACTGTCCAGCCTGGGCCTGGAAGCCAGCCTGCGCGCGCACCTGCTGCGCGCCCTGGAAAACACCGAGGTGCACTGGAGCCTGGAATGCCGCCAGCGCCTGGGCGGCCTTCCGGAAGATATGGCCATCGCCGCCTTTCGCATTACCCAAGAGGCGGTGACCAACATCCTGCGTCACGCCAAGGCAAAGAACCTGGTGGTGCGCATTCAGCGCCAGCCCGAAGGCCTGGCGTTGTCGATCAGCGATGACGGCCTGGGCTTTTCGCCGGCCAGCAGCCCAGCCGATGAAGGCCAGCGCGGCATGGCCGGAATGCTCGAGCGCGTCGGCCTGCTCAATGGCACACTGTCGGTCAACAGCCAGCCCGGCCTGGGCACCCAGATCGACGCCCTGTTCCCCTGGCCTGCGCGCACCCTCGAACGCGCCAAGACAAGTAACGTCCCATGACCTGTACATTGCTGTTGGTCGATGACCATTCACTGATTCGCGCAGGTGTGCGCGCGCTGGTGTCCGACATTCCCGGCTATGCCGTGATCGGCGAAGCCAACGACGGCAGCCAGGTGCCCGAACTGGTCATGCAACTGGACCCGGACATCGTCCTGCTGGATATCTCCATGCGCTGCACCAGCGGCCTGGATGCCCTGACCCGCCTGCGCGCCCTGGGCTGTCGCAGCAAGGTGCTGATCCTCTCCATGCACACCGACCCGGAGCTGATCATGCAGGCCCTGGAAAGCGGCGCCCATGGCTACCTGCTCAAAGACACCACCGCCACCGAGCTTGAGCAGGCACTGGCAGCACTGCGCGGCAACGAGCGCTACCTGAGCCCGGCGATTGCCCACACGGTAATCAACCAGGCCCTGCTGCGCGCCCAGTCGGGCAAGCCGGAGACAGCGGAAAAGCACAACCTCACCGCCCGCCAACTGGAAATCCTGCGCCTGATCGTACGCGGCAAGTCGACCCGGGAAATCGCCCAGGGCCTGGGCTTGAGCATCAAGACCGTGGAAACCCACCGCTCGCAGATCATGAAACGCCTGCAGATCTACGACGTCGCCGGCCTGGTGCTGTTTGCCGTGCGCGAGCAAATCATCAGCCTCGACGACTGAGCAGCGGCGAGTCGACCGGCAGGTGCACGCGCAAGGCCGCAGGCAGCACTTCAAAACGCAGGTTGTCGCCCTGCAGGGGCTCACCATCGAGGTTGATGTCCAGGCCTTGCGAGCTTCTGATCTCGACCCATGGCAAGCGCGCACGGACAAACATGCTGTCCAGCCCCAGGCCATCGCTGAGCAGGCCGCGCAAGGTGCCGACCACTTCCTGGGGTGCCGGCAGGATGCTGATGTCGAGCAAGCCATCATCAACCTGCGCCTGGGGGCACAGCGCATGCCCGCCGCCGGCCTGCCGCCCGTTGCCGATGCCCAGCGCCAGCAACTCACCCTGCCACTGGAAATCCGGGCCGTGCAGTTCGACCGACGCCGCGCGCAGCTCGCTGAAGCGCGACAGGCCGGTGAACAGATAGGCCGCCGCACCCAATACCTTTTTCAGGTCTTCGGAGGTATTGGCGGTAACCTGGCTGCCGAAGCCACCGGTGGCCATGTTCAGGAATACCTGCCCACCCACCTCGCCCAGGTCAATGGCCCAGGCCGGTACTTCCAGCAGCATCAGCGCCTGCGCCGGCTCCAGCGGCACGCCGGCAGCCTTGGCAAAATCGTTGGCGGTGCCCAGCGCCAGCAACACCAGGCTGGCGTCAGCGTCGGCACGCACCATGGCCTCGGCGACATCGCGCAGGGTGCCATCGCCACCCGCAGCCACCAAGTGCGGGTAGCCGGCGGCCAGCGCTTCTTCGACCAGGCGCTGGGCGTCGCCCCCCTCCCAGGTCAGGCGCACGTCCAGTTGCCAGCCGCGCGCACGCATGCCGGTCACCGCAGCACGCACCTCTTCGTTCATGGCCTGCTTGCCATGCAGGATCATCAATGCCTTTTGCTGCGCCATGTGTGCGTTCCCCGATGAATTGAGCGTCGAGTATCTCGACCGTTTCCGGCGTCCCTTTACTGCATTGCAGGTAACGTTTCAGCAGAGTTTCGCATGCCATTCACACAAATATCATTGAAAGCTTCGTCGCCGAGGGGCATCATTCGACAAATATTTGGCCCTCATGGACGATGCCAGTGGTAAAAGTCAGTTTATTGACTCATTGCGCAAAAGCCTGCCAGGTTGCTCTGTTTACTTTTGCTGCACTGCCCAGGCAGTGCCCCTGACTCGAGGCTGTGAGATGAGTGTTCTGATTCCTTGCATCATCGCTGGCGGCGCCGGCACCCGCCTGTGGCCGGTATCGCGCGAAACCATGCCCAAGCCATTCATGCGCCTGCCTGACGGCCAGAGCCTGCTGCAGAAGACCTTCGCCCGCGCCAGCGGGCTGGCGGACGTTGAGCGGGTTTTGACCGTGACCAACCGCGAGGTGTTTTTCCGCACCCAGGACGAATTCCGCCCACTGAACACCGCCAACCTGGCCCTGGACTACATCCTCGAACCCTTTGGCCGCAACACCGCCGCCGCCATTGCCGCTGCCGCCCTGCACTGCGCCCGGCTGTACGGTGAGGATGCGCAACTGCTGGTACTGCCAGCCGATCACCTGATCAACGACCTCAGCGCCTTCGACCAGGCCGTCAGCCAGGCCCGCTTGCTGGCTGCCCAGGGCTGGCTGACCACCTTCGGCCTGCTGCCGACCCGTGCTGAAACCGGTTTTGGCTACATCGAAAAAGGCCAGGCCCTGGATGCCCACGGCTTCAGGGTTGCCCGCTTTGTCGAAAAGCCCGACGCCGACACCGCCCAGCAGTACCTCGATGGCGGCCAGCACCTGTGGAATGCCGGGATGTTCTGCATGCGTGTCGACGCCATCCTGCATGAACTGGAACAGCACGCCCCGCAACTGCTGGCGGCGGTCAATCACTGCCTGGCCCTGAGCCCGTGCAAGGAAGGCGCCCGCGAGTGCCAGGTGGAACTGGACCCGGACAGCTTCGCCCTGGTGCCGGACATTTCCATCGACTATGCCGTGATGGAGACCTCGCAACAGGTCGCGGTACTGCCCAGCCAGCTGGGCTGGAGCGATATCGGCAGCTGGGAGGCGGTGCGTGAGCTCAAGGCCGGTGATCATCAGGGCAATCGCTGCACCGGCGAAACCGTGCTGCACGATGTGCACAATTGCTATATCGACTCGCCACGGCGCCTGGTCGGCGCGGTGGGCCTGGACAACCTGATTATCATCGACACCCCCGATGCCCTGCTGATTGCCGATGCCGCGCGCAGCCAGGAGGTCAAGGTGATTGCCCAGCAGCTCAAGCGCCAGGGCCACGACGCGTTCCGCCTGCACCGCACGGTCAACCGCCCGTGGGGCACCTACACGGTGCTCGAGGAAGGCCCGCGGTTCAAGATCAAGCGCATCATGGTCCGCCCCGAGGCTTCGCTGTCGCTGCAGATGCATCATCACCGCAGCGAGCACTGGATCGTGGTCAGCGGCATGGCCTGTGTGACCAATGGTGAAGAGGAATTTCTGCTCGATACCAACGAATCGACCTTCATCAAACCCGGCCGGGTACACCGCCTGACCAACCCGGGGGTGATCGATCTGGTAATGATTGAAGTACAAAGTGGCGAATACCTGGGCGAGGATGACATCGTGCGCTTTACTGATATCTATGGACGCGCCCCGGAGCCAGCCGCAAGCTGATTCCCCCGGCGCGTCCATTTTTATCTGCATGCCGTTACCCGCCTGAACACAGAGGAAAGGGGTCATGCGCGTACTCTGGACACTACCCTACCTGCCCTGGCCCACCACCAGCGGCGGTAAAACCCGGCAATACCACCTGCTGCGCAGCCTGGCGCAGCGGGGTCACCGCATCACCCTGCTGGTGCAATCGAAAATCCCGCCCAGCGACGCGGCCCGACAGGCCTTGGAACCTTTGCTCGAACGCCTGATCGTGCTACCCAGGCGCCCCTTCCACAGCCCCCTGAACCTGCTGGCGGCGATCTACCCCAGCTATCCGATGCGCGCCAGCATCAATGGCCTGGCGCCGCACCTGCGCCACTGCTTCGAGCAATTGCTGGAAGAGCCCTGGGATGTCATCCAGATCGAGCACAGCTACAGCTTCCAGCCGTTCGAAAAGGCCCTGCAGGCTCGCGGGCTGCCATTCGTGCTCAGCGAGCACAACATCGAATCGGTCAATGGCGCCGCTTGCCACGACCGCTTGCCACTGTGGCTGCGACCGTTCAATGCCTTTGATCGCTGGCGTTACCGGCGCTGGGAAAACCGCGTGCTCAGCCAGGCCCATGAAGTGGTAGCGGTCAGCCCCACCGACGCCGAACACATCAGCCAGGCGACCGGCGCTGCGGTGTCGGTGGTGATCAATGGCGTGGATTGCGCGCATTACCAGGATATCCAGCCGTCGCTGTGCAGCCAGCGCCTGCTGTTCGTCGGCAATTTCGAATACGGCGCCAACCTTGAAGCCATCGAATGGGCGCTGGAAGACATTCTGCCGCAAGTCTGGCTGAGCAACCCCGCAGTACGCCTGGCCGTGGTTGGCCACGCCTTGCCGCCCAGCTGGAAACTGCGCTGGAGCGACCCGCGAATCGAATGGATTGGCTACCTGCCTGACCTGCGCGAGCTGCAACGCAACTCGGCGATCTTCTTTGCGCCGCTACGTTATGGCGGCGGCTCGAAGATCAAGATACTGGAAGCCATGGCCGCCGGGCTGCCGGTGGTAACCACGGCCAAGGGCGTGTCAGGCCTGCAGGTGACCCATGGCGAGCACTACCTGGCCAGTGACGACGGCGACCAGCTGGCGCTGATGATTAACCAACTGCTCAATCAGCCCTGGCGCCTGCGCCAGCTGTCGCAAGCGGCGCGGGAGTTTGTCTGCAGCCGCCACGACTGGAGCATCGCCGCTGCCCAGCTGGAAAGCGTGCATGCGCGCCCCAGCCTGCGCGCGCCGAGCGGTGCCACCCTGGTGGGCGACACCCTGCTCAGCCGTTCAACCAAGTAGCTCGCTCAAGGGAATGAACTGCACGATATCGCCCTTGCCCGGGGTCTGGCCCTCACGGACTTCGACCAGGCCCTCGGCCCAGGCGGCGCTGCGCAGCACGCCCGAACTCTGGTTCTTGTAGATCAATGCGCTGCCCTGCTCCAGCCGCCCGCGCAGGTATTCGCGGCGAGTGCCAGCCTTGGGCCAGTCGAACCCGGCCGGCACCGCGAACTGCAGCGGCGTGACCTCGGTAACGCCCTGGCGGCGCAACAGGTAGGGCCGGGTCAGCAGGCCGAAGGTCACCAGGGTCGAAGCCGGGTTACCCGGCAAGCCAATGACCGGCACGCCCTTGTAATGACCGAAGGTCAGCGGCTTGCCCGGCTTGATTGCCAGCTTCCACAGCGACAGTTCGCCCTCTTCACGCAGGGCGATGCCCAGGTAATCGGCCTCGCCCACCGAAACACCGCCAGTGGAAAGAATCAGGTCGACGCCCTGCAGGGCAGCCAGGCAGTTGCGGGTTTTCTCCAGGTCATCGGCCAGAATGCCAGCGTCGATCACTTCACAGCCCAGGCGTTGCAGCCAGCTGCCGAGCAGCCGCCGGTTGCTGTTGTAGATCTGCCCGGGCCCCAGGGGCAAGCCGGGCTCGACCAGTTCGTCGCCGGTCGACAGCACAGCGACCTTGACCCGCCGCACGACGCTCAGCTCGGCGCACCCCAAGGAAGCCGCCAGGCCCAATTCGATCGGCCCCAGGCGCGTACCCGCGGCCAAAACCGCCTCGCCAGCGCGGGTTTCCTGCCCTTGCGGGCGAATGTTCTGACCGACGCGCAGCGCCTCGGTAAAGCGCACGCGCTGATCGTCCAGGACGTCGGCGTTTTCCTGCATCTCAACGCAATCCGCCCCCACTGGCACCGGCGCCCCGGTAAAGATCCGCGCACAGGTACCCGGCTGCAACGGCTCGGGTGAATGCCCGGCGAATACCCGCTGGCTGACCGTCAAGGGCTCGCCCGTCCAGTCGGCCAGGCGCAGCGCGTAGCCGTCCATGGCGCTGTTGGGCCAGGGCGGCAGGTCGAGGCTCGAGACCAGCTCATGTGCCAGCACGCGGCCCTCGGCGTCGGCCAGGGCGACCTGCTCGGTAGCGGTGATAGGCGCGGCTTCGGCCAGCGCCAGCAGTTTTGCCAGGGCTTCTTCGACCGGCATCAGTTGAGTGTGCATGGGCGCCTCAACCACGGCTTTCGCAGGGCGCGGCCTGCTTGAGGTGGGTGACGAAGTTGCACGGGCGATGACGGGCGTCGAGCTGCTCAGCAAGGATGCCGTCCCAGCCGGTACGCACGGCGTTGGTCGAGCCCGGCAGGCAGCACACCAGGGTGCCATTGGCCAGCCCGGCCAGGGCCCGGGACTGCACGGTGGAGGTACCGATATCGGCCAGGGAGATATGCCGGAACAGCTCGCCAAAGCCATCGACCTGCTTGTCCAGCAGGCAGGCCACGGCTTCCGGGGTGCTATCGCGCCCGGTAAAGCCGGTACCGCCGGTGATCAGCACCACCTGCACCTGCTCATCGGCGATCCAGGTGGCGACCTGGGCGCGAATCTTGTACAGATCGTCCTTGAGCAGCACCCGCGCCGCCAGAGCGTGGCCGGCCTCGCTCAGGCGGTCGACGAACACCTGGCCGGAGGTGTCGGTTTCCAGGGTGCGGGTATCGCTGACCGTCAGGACGGCAATGTTCAGCGGCACGAAAGGTACATCTGCCTTGGCTTTCATGGGACCTTGAATCCATTGATAGGAACGAATGAGCGGTGTTATATCACAGCCCTGCCTGCCTCGCGCCCGCCAACGGCCCAGGCATTGTTGCCGGTCAATAATGCTAGATTGCCGCTATGCTGAAATCTGCATGGAACTTGCGCAGGCGCCATGCGTCTCAAGAAACATTACGCACCATCCTTTACTGGAGAAACACAATGATTCAACGGACTCTTCCCGCTTTCCTGCTCGCCCTGGGCCTTGGCACTCTGGCTGGCTGCGCTTCGCCGACCGTCATTACCCTGAACGACGGCCGCGAAATCCAGGCGGTCGATACTCCGCAATACGACGAAGACTCGGGCTTCTACGAATTCGAACAACTGGACGGCAAGCGCACCCGCATCAACAAGGACCAGGTCCGCACCGTCAAGGACCTGTGAGCTGATCGACAGGCCGCCTCTGGGGGCTTGTCGAGGAGAAGATTTTGAGTAATATTTTCTCCATCGGAGTGTAGCGCAGCCAGGTAGCGCGTCTCGTTCG
Organism: Pseudomonas sp. B21-009; assembly: GCF_024749345.1. Lineage (NCBI taxonomy): Bacteria > Pseudomonadati > Pseudomonadota > Gammaproteobacteria > Pseudomonadales > Pseudomonadaceae > Pseudomonas > Pseudomonas sp. B21-009. The sequence goes on from NZ_CP087199.1 coordinate 4,073,467, forward strand.
GGACGAGAAGGCCGCAGGTTCGAATCCTGTCTCTCCGACCACTTTACTCAGCAAAAAGCCCGCCCTCGCGCGGGCTTTTTCGTGCCTGGCAGACGAGCTGCAGTGGCCAGCATTGCGCGGCGGCGACGCTGCCAGCAGAATGCGCGCCTTTTTGAACATTAAGGTTGATTCACATGCATAAGACTCTTGCCGCCCTGACCCTGGGCCTTTTGTGCGCACAAGGCGCCATGGCCGGTGATGGCCAGACCGCTGTAGGCGGTGGCCTGGGTGGTGTTCTGGGTAACGTGGTCGGGCAGAAGCTTGGCGGCAGCACCGGTGCGGCCATTGGTGCCGGCGTCGGCGGCGCGGCAGGCAGTGCCATGGGCGCGAAAAAAGGCAACAAGACCAAGGCGGCCATTGGTGGCGGCCTGGGTTCGGCCGGTGGCTCGCTGGTCGGCGGCAAGCTCGGTGGCAGCACCGGCTCGGCAATTGGCGCAGGCCTGGGCGGCGCGGCTGGTGGTGCGTTGGGTAACAACCTGGCGGACAGTCATCGCAAGAAACGCCACTGATCCGCAACCGAGTAGCCGGCGATATTTTTGCCAGGCCAGAAACAAACAAGCCCCTGAACAGGGGCTTGTTTGTTTCTGGCAAAGCGAAAGCTTACAGCGCAGGCTCAGCCTGTACCGCAGCCGCTTCTTCCGGCAGCACCGGAACGTACAGCAGGTTCAGACGCGAACTGCTCCACTCACGGGTCTTGTTGGTCAGCTCAAGGTTGTTGTTGAGCTTCTGGCCGTAGGTCGGCACGATTTCCTTCAGCTTGGCCTGCCACTCAGGAGTCTTGATGCGATCCTTGAAGGTCTTTTCCAGCACGCTCAGCATGATCGGCGCAGCGGTCGAAGCACCTGGCGAGGCACCCAGCAGTGCGGCGATGGTGCCATCCTGGGCAGCAACGACTTCAGTACCGAACTGCAGGATGCCGCCGTGCTCAGGGTCCTTCTTGATCACCTGGACGCGTTGACCGGCCTGCAGCAGTTTCCAGTCTTCGTTCTTGGCGTTCGGGAAGTACTCGCGCAGGGCCGCCATGCGGTCATCGAAGCTCAGCATCAACTGACCCATCAGGTAGGTGCTCAGGTCGATGTTGTCGATACCGGCGTGGGTCATCGGCATGATGTTGTGGGTGGTCAGCGCAGCGAACATGTCCAGCAGCGAGCCGTTCTTCAGGAACTTGGTCGAGAAGGTGGCGAACGGGCCGAACAGCAGCACTTCCTTGCCGTCGATCACGCGGGTGTCCAGGTGCGGAACCGACATTGGCGGCGCACCCACCGAAGCCTTGCCGTACAGCTTGGCTTTGTGACGGGCAACGATGTCCTGGTTGTCGGTCATCAGGAACTGGCCACCGACCGGGAAGCCGGCATAGCCGTCAGCTTCAGGGATGCCCGATTTCTGCAGCAGCTTCAGCGCGCCACCACCGGCACCGATGAAGACGAACTTGGCCTTGATGCTGCTCTCGACGCCCTTGTTGGCCAGGTCAGCAACGACCACGGTCCAGGTGTTGTCGGCGTTACGGACGATGTCACGGACTTCGTGCTGGACGTGCAGCTTGACGTTGTCGTGCTTGGTCAGCGAGGCGAACAGCTGGCGGGTGATCTCGCCGAAGTTGACGTCGGTGCCGATCGGCATGCGGGTGGCGGCGATCTTCTGGTCGGCAGCGCGGCCTTCCATCACGATCGGTACCCACTTCTTGATCTGCTCGTGGTCTTCGGAGTACTCCATGCCACGGAACAGCGAGCTGTGCTGCAGGGCTTCATGACGCTTCTTGAGGAACTCGACGTTCTTGTCGCCCCAGACGAAGCTCATGTGCGGCACGTTGTTGATGAACGAGGTCGGGTTGCTCAGCACTTTCTGCTCGACCTGGTAGGCCCAGAACTGCTTGGAGATCTCGAACTGCTCGTTGACGCCAACGGCCTTGCTGATGTCGATCTTGCCGTCGGCACCTTCGCTGGTGTAGTTCAGCTCGCAGAACGCGGAGTGACCGGTACCGGCGTTGTTCCAGGCGTTGGAGCTTTCTTCGGCGACCTTGTCCAGGCGCTCGTAGATGTCGATCGACCAACCGGGCTCCAGCTCATTGAGGTAGGTACCCAGGCTTGCACTCATGATGCCGCCACCGATCAGCAGCACGTCTACGGTTTTCTCGGGCTCACTGGGCTTGGAGCAACCGATGACACTCAGGCACAGGAGCGTCAGCAGGATTTTTTTCATAGTTCAATCCAATTGAAGTGAAGTAATTGGCAATGACCGCAGGTCCCGTAGTGCACGCCCGGATTCTTGTTGTTGCTCGCGCAGTCCAAGGCTTAGCGTAGCTGGTGCTCGGGCAATCGGCCCGGACACCCGCGCACTGGATGGCGGCTGGGGTTGTTCGATGGATCGGGAACGGTCGTCACGCCAGACGCGGGGCATGGCCGCCGCTGTCAGGGTGGGTCGCCTTAAAGCAGGAAGCGGGCCAACTTTTACAAGACCAACGGCTAATAGCTAGGACGTGTCGTCGCACCCCAACTTTAACGGTTTAGCTGGCGACAATCCGCCACATTGCCGGGCCTTTACCGCTGGATGTGGCGGATTTCCCCCGCTTTTGCTCAAGCACTCAGGCGCGCAGTGACCTCCCCCAACTGCCCGGACAAGCCGTGCAAGTGCTGCCCGGCCTGCTCGGTCTGCTGCACCGCCTGCTGGTTGGTGGTGGCAATCCGGGTAATTTCCACCAGGTTGCGCGAGATGTCCTCGGCAACACTGGTCTGTTCTTCCGCCGCCGTGGCGATCTGCCGGTTCATGTCGCGGATAGCCTCGACGGCAACGGTGATGCGCTGCAGCATCTGCCCGGCCTGCTGCACCTGCTCGGCGCCCTCCTCGCTGCGCTGCTGGCCGCTCTCGATGGCTTTTACCGCCGCCACGGCGCCGGACTGCACGGCGCTGATGATCTGGTTGATCTCGGCAATCGACGCGGCCGTACGCTGGGCCAGGCTGCGCACCTCATCGGCGACCACGGCAAAGCCGCGTCCGGCCTCACCGGCCCGTGCCGCCTCGATGGCGGCGTTGAGCGCCAGCAGGTTGGTCTGCTCGGCAATCGCGCGGATCACTTCCAGCACCTTGCCGATACGGTCGCTGTCGGCTTCCAGATGGCGAATCACCTTGGCTGTGTCGGCAATTTCCTGGTTGACCCCGGCAATGGTGGCAATGGTTGCCTGCATCACCTGCTCGCCGGCCTGGGCGCTGTGGTCGGCTTCATCGGCGGCGCGCGCGGCGTCGGCGGCATGGCGGGCGACTTCCTGGGCGGTCGCCGACATTTCATGCATGGCCGTAGCGACCTGGTCGGTACGCTGGAACTGGTCGTCGGTGCCGCGGGCCATGTTGCCGGCAATGCCGCGCAGCTCGCCGCTGGCGCTTTCCAGCTCACCGGCATTGCGCTGCAGGCGGCTGAAGGTGTCGGCAAGAAAGTCGCGCAGAGTATTGGCCGCCACCGCCAGCCGCCCCAGCTCATCCTGGCGATCGCTGGCGACCCGCGCGGCGAAGCGCCCCTGGCTCAACTGCGCGACATAATCGATCAAGCCACGGATCGGCTCGATCAGGCTGCGGTTGACCAGCCACAGACTGAACAGCCCGACCAGCAACGCCGAGCCGAACATCACCAGCAGCCCCAGCCAGACCGTACGCTCTGCCGACTGGTTGATGGTCTGGGCACGCGCCTGGGCATCGCTGCGCAACTGGCTGACCAACTCACTCATTTGCTCGCTGGCAGCGCGGTCAACACCTTTGACTGCCTGATCGCCTACAACAGGATCAGCGCCCGCCGCCAGAAACGCCTGACGCCCCTGTGCGTAAGCCTGACCCAACTGTCGGTGGCTGGCCTTGAGTTGCTCGGCACGGCCCTTGAGCGGCTGCTCGCTGCGGGCGATCAACTGGTCAAGGATGCCCTGCACCTGCTGCTCACGGGCCAGGAACTGCTGCCAGTACTTGTCCAGCTCAGCGGGCTGCTTGCCGCGCAGCAGCACGTTCTTCCACTCCTGGACCTGAACCTTGAACTGCAGGTTGGCTTCATCGATCAACTGCGACGCCTGCAATGGCCCGTCGATCAGCTGGCCGTAGCCGCGCACGCTGGAGGACAGCAACTGAAAGCACACCAGGGCGATCAGCAGGATCGCCGCCAGGCTGCCGCCGAGCAGGGCGAGAATTTGCACTCTGAGGGATTTACGCAACATCGAAAGAAGTCCCGGAACAAGGAATAAGGGAGCGGCGCCACTCGGCGCCAACCAGGCAAAGACGTCCCTGTCCTCGTTCACTGGCCACTGACGGCAGGCCAAAAAAAAGCTGCCATCGATCGATAGCAGCCAGGTTCGAGCATTACGCAACAGCTGGAACAGATAGTCTCAAGGGATTGCTACAGAAATGTGACAGTCTGTAGGACGCTGTCACATTTCCGTCACGTTATTGAATTGCAACGCCGCCAGCCGTGCATACAAGGGGCTCTGGGCAATCAACTGGCGATGCGTGCCGATGGCCACCAGCCGGCCCTGATCAATCACCGCAATGCGGTCGGCATGCTGCACCGTGGCCAGGCGATGGGCGATCACCAGGGTGGTGCGCCCGCTCATCAGGGTCGGCAGCGCCTGCTGGATCAAATGCTCGCTCTGCGCGTCGAGGGCGCTGGTGGCTTCGTCCAGCAGCAGGATCGGTGCATCCACCAGCAAGGCCCGGGCAATCGCCAGGCGCTGGCGTTGACCGCCCGAGAGGCCAAGGCCGGCGTCACCCAAGTGAGTCTGATAGCCCTTGGGCAACTGCAAGATGAACTCATGGGCATGGGCACTGCGGGCAGCAGCCTCGACCTGTTCGGCCGTGGCATCGGCGCGCCCGTAGCGGATGTTGTCCTCTACCGTGCCAAAGAACAGCGCCGGATTCTGCGCTACCAGGGCGAAGTGGCGGCGCAGGTCCTGCGGATCGAGGCAACTGATGTCCTGACCATCAAGCAGGATGCGCCCTTGCTGCGGGTCGTAAAAACGCAGTAACAGGTCGAACAGGGTCGACTTGCCCGCCCCTGACGGCCCGACCAGGGCCAGGGTTTCGCCGGGCTCGACGGTAAGCTTCAGGTCATCGATGGCCGGCGGTGTTGGCCGTGATGGGTAGGCAAAATGCACGTCCTGCAACTCGACCCGGCCACTGACCCGCGGCGCCGAGCGCTGCAGGTCAGCAGGCGCGACTATCTCGCTGCGCGCTGCCAGCAGCTCGGCAATCCGCTCGCCGGCACCGGCAGCGCGCTGCAGCTCGCCAATCACTTCGCTGAGGGTGCCGAAGGCGCTGCCGACGATCAGGCTGTAGAACACGAAGGCGGCCAGCTCACCGCCGGAAATACGCCCGGCGATCACGTCCATGCCACCGACCCAGAGCATTACCCCGACCGCCCCGAGCACCAGCACGATCACCAGGGTGATCAGCCAGGCGCGCTGGAGGATGCGTTTGCGCGCCACCTCAAAGGCCGCCTCGACCGTGGCGCCGAAGCGCTGCTGGTCGCTGGACTGGTGGTTGTAGGCCTGCACGGTCTTGATCTGGCCGAGGGTCTCGGCCACATAGCTGCCGACGTCGGCGACCCGGTCCTGGCTCTGCCGCGACAGGTTGCGCACCCGGCGGCCGAAAATCAGGATCGGTGCCAGCACCAGCGGCAAGGCCAGCACCACGATGCTGGTGAGCTTGGGGTTGGTGACAAACAGCAGGACGATGCCGCCCAGCACCATCAGCGCGTTGCGCAGGAACAGCGACAGCGACGAGCCGATCACCGATTGCAACAAGGTTGTGTCGGCGGTCAGCCGCGACTGGATCTCCGAACTGCGGTTACTTTCGAAAAAACCCGGGTGCAGGTAGATCAGATGATCGAACACCTGCTGGCGGATATCGGCCACACAGCGTTCGCCAATCCACGACACCAGATAGAAGCGGCTGAAGGTACCGATCGCCAGGGCCAGCACCAACAGCAGGAACAGGCCGATGGACTGGTTGAGCAGGTGCGGCGACTGGGTCATGAAGCCCTGGTCCACCAGCAGGCGAATACCCTGGCCCATGGACAGGGTAATCGCTGCGGTAACGATGAGTGCCAGCAAGGCCAGCAGCGCCTGCTTGCGGTAAGGACGGATGAAACGCCAACCCAGGCGCATGGCCTGGCGCTGGCGTGAAGAAAACCGGTTGAGCATGGAGTACGCCGTTTGTCCGCTATTTACAGCAGCCTACACCGGACCGTTGATCGAGCGCCAAGGAACTGCGGGCAATGATTGGGCGTCGGAACCAGAACCTGGGCATATAAGACCCAGGCCACAGCCGGCTAGACCGTTTCGGTCTAAAGTACTACTGGAGGTTTACTCGGCTTTCTGATGGACTGGACACGTCGCACAGTGATAACCGAAGGAGCTGTCACAGGCCGGTCACGAGGCGATTCTAGTCTGAGCTTGCAACCTGATGAGGAGACAGGAAATGAGCTTGCAACATCAAGGCAACACCCAGGAAATACCCGCGCCTAACCCGCAGGCATCGGTAGGCGGCACGATCATCGACAAGGATGGCAATGAGATCACCATCACCGAGGAGATGATCCAGCAGGCCTGCGAGAAGCTGGAAAAAAGCCGGGTAGAACTCGCCAAGAAAGACTGACCCACCCGAATTCTTCAACCCGGCGCACGCGCCGGGTTTTTATTGCCCGCTATTTACACCAGCACGCCGCCCAGGGCGCGGACCAGCTGTGCCAGTTGCGGCGCTTCACCGTGCAGGCGCACGGCCAGGCCTTCGATTTCACGGCGCGGCGGGTAGTGCTTGCGCAGGTTGTCGAAGGCGGCCTTCTGCTGCGCCGGGTCGCAGCTCAAGCTGCGGCGAAAATCGGCATCGTCACGGCGCGGGTCGTACACCGCACGGCACAGGGTCGCGAGGGCCCAGGCCGGATCGGTCTCGGCCTGCAAGGCGATTTCGGCCAGCCACGGCTGTGGCAGCAGGTCGCTCAGTTGCACCTCGGCAGGTTCGCCACGCCAGGCGCAAAACGCCTGGTAGATCTGCGCGGTGCCGCGCTGCTTGCCGTCCAGGCTGTAGCCGGCAATATGCGGGGTGGCGATCACGCAGAGGTCGGCCAGGGCCAGGTCGACCTGGGGCTCGCCCTCCCAGACGTCGAGCACCGCCTGGATATCGTCGCGCTCGCGCAGCAACTGGCGTAAAGCCTGATTGTCGACCACCGGGCCGCGGCTGGCATTGATCAGCCAGGCGCCGGGGCGCAGGCGGGCCAGTTGCGCCTGGCCCAGCAGGTGCCAGGTCGGCAGCTCGCCGCTACGGGTCAGCGGGGTGTGCAGGCTAATGACGTCGCACTGCTCGATGATCTGCTCCAGGCTCACATAATCGCCACCCTCGCGCGCCTGGCGCGGCGGGTCGCACACCAGCACCTGCCAGCCAAGGCCGCGCAGCACCTCGACCAGACGCCCACCGACTTCCCCGGCGCCGACCACCCCATAGGTGCGCGCAGGCAAGCTGGCGCCGTCGAGCTCGGCCAGGGTCAGCAGGCTGCCGAGCACATAGTCGACCACCCCGCGGGCGTTGCAGCCTGGCGCGCTGGACCAGTGAATACCAGCCTCGGCGAAATAATCCAGGGCCAGGTGATCGGTGCCGATGGTGCAGGTGCCGACAAACTTCACCTGGCTGCCTTCGAGCAAAGTGCGGTCGACCTTGGTCACTGAACGCACCAGCAGCACATCGGCATCCTTGACGCAGGCGGCATCGATCGCCCGCCCGGGGTAGCGGCGGATTTCGCCAAAACCGGCAAAGAAGGCATCGAGCAGCGGGATATTCTCGTCAGCAACAATCAGCATGGCGCTCTCCTATCGGGGTGCGCAGTGTAGGCCGATACGGGTGGGGCGATCCACAGGCAGGCGAGGTTCCTGACTGCCGCGTCAAGGCGTAGACTAGCCGGCTTTGCCCATCTTTCCTGTGGACGCCTGCCTTGTGACACCGATGACCGCCGAGACCCAAACCCCCGCCCTGTCGCGCCCGACGCGGATCCGCAGCGAGCTGCGCGGCCTGCTGATGCTGGCCACGCCAATCATCATTGCCCAGTTGGCGACCACCGCCATGGGTTTTGTCGATGCGGTGATGGCCGGCCGGGTCAGCCCCCGCGACCTGGCAGCCGTGGCGCTGGGTAACTCGATCTGGATTCCGGTGTACCTGCTGATGACCGGCATCCTGCTGGCGACCACGCCCAAGGTTGCCCAGCGCTATGGCGCCGGCCAGCATGCCGAGATCGGCCCGCTGGTGCGCCAGGCATTGTGGCTGGCACTGTGCGTCGGCCTGATCGCCAGTGGCCTGCTGCTCAGCGCCGAACCGATCTTGCAGGTGATGAAAGTCGACCCGCAACTGGTGGCGCCGAGCATGGGCTATTTGCAGGGCATTGCCTTCGGCTTCCCCGGTGTCGCCCTTTATTACGTGTTGCGCTGCTACAGCGATGCCCTGGGCCGGACCCGGCCGAGCATGGTCATCGGCTTGTCCGGGCTGCTGCTGAACATTCCACTGAACTATGTACTGATTTACGGCCACTTCGGCATGCCGGCCCTGGGCGGCGTCGGTTGCGGCTGGGCCAGCGGCATCGTCATGTGGTTCATGGCCTTGAGCATGGCCGCCTGGACCCACTGGGCCCCGGCCTATGCCCGCCAGCGCGTGCTGGTGCGCCTGGACAAGCCGCAATGGCCGGTGATCAAGCGCCTGGTCGGCGTCGGCCTGCCGATCGGCATCGCGGTATTCGCCGAGTCGAGCATCTTCGCAGTGATTGCCCTGCTGATCGGCAGCCTCGGCCCGACCGTGGTGGCCGGGCACCAGATTGCCCTGAACATCAGCTCGCTGCTGTTCATGATTCCGTATTCGCTGGGGATGGCGGTGACCGTGCGGGTTGGCCAGGCGATCGGCGCCGGGCTACCGCGCCAGGCGCGCTTCGCCGCCCTGGTGGGCCTGGGTGCGGCGCTGGTGTTTGCCTGCTTCTCGGCCAGCCTGATCCTGCTGATGCGCGAGCCCATCGCCTCGATCTACACCCCGGACACGGCGGTGATCCAGATTGCCGCGATGCTGATCGTGTATGCCGCGCTGTATCAGTTCTCCGACGCCATCCAGGTGATTGCCGCCGGCGCCCTGCGCGGTTACCAGGACACCCGGGTGACCATGATCCTGACCCTGTTCGCCTACTGGGGCATCGGCTTGCCGGTGGGTTACGTGCTCGGCCTGACCGACCTGTTCGGCCCCGCAAGCGGCCCTAACGGCCTGTGGGAAGGCCTGATTGCCGGCCTTACCTGCGCGGCGCTGATGCTGGCGATTCGCTTGGCGCGCAGCAGCGCCAAGCACATTCGCCGCGCTGAAAAGCGTTAACCGAGCTTCTTGCGGATCCAGTACAGGTAAGTGCCCGCCTCTTCCTGCTGCTGGACCAGCTCATGGTCGAGGAACACGCAGAACTTGGGGATATCGCGACGGGTCGAGGGATCGGTGGCGATCACCTTGAGCAGGCCGCCGGGGGCCAGGTCGCGAATGTACTGGTGCAGCATCATCACCGGCTCCGGGCAGTTCAGGCCGGTGGCGTCGAGGATGGCATCTGGGGTGAAGTCAGTCATGTAGAACTCCGGAAACAATCAGCTATTGTCGCTCAAGCCGCTCCCACAGCCTCAGCGCGGTTTCAGATCCAGGCGCCGCAGGTGGCAGGTCACTTCCTCACGGTCGTGATACAGCTGCTTGCAGCCAATCGAGACCTTGACCTTGCGCGCCTTGAAGCCCTCTTCGATGCGCTCGAGCAGGCGCCGCACTTCGGCGTAACGCTGCTTCATCGGCAGCTTGAGGTTGACCACCGCCTCGCGGCACAAGCCCTCGCCGAGCCAGGTTTCCAGCAAGGCGGCACTGCGCGCCGGCTTCTCGACGATGTCACAGACCATCCAGTCCACGGTCTGCCTAGGCTTGTAGGTAAAGCCGTCGGCCATCAGGTGCTGGACCAGGCCGGTGTCCATCAGGCTCTCAGCCATCGGCCCGTTGTCGATGGCGGTCACCAGCATGCCGCGCTTGACCAGTTGGTAAGTCCAGCCGCCCGGCGCAGCGCCCAGGTCAACCCCGGTCATGTCATCGGACAGGCGCGCATCCCACTGATCGCGAGGGATGAAGTGGTGCCAGGCCTCTTCCAGCTTGAGGGTTGAACGGCTCGGCGCTTCGCGGGGGAACTTCAGGCGCGGAATACCCATCGGCCACATCGCCGAGTTATCCGCCGCCGCCAGGCCGACAAACACCCGCCGGCCGCTGACGAAGGTCAGCAGCAATCGTGGTTTGTGCGCATCCTCAACCAGGCGCCCGGCCTTGCTCAGGGCCTTGCGCAACGGCACTTCGAACTTGCGACAGAAGGTCGACAGCTCTTTGCCATCGTTGGTGTCCATCACCTCCAGCCACAGGCTGCCACACTGCGGGTAATCGGCCAGGGCCTCGAGCAGAACGCTGATGCGGTCGGTTTCCGGCAGCTCGATGAACGCGCCGCGGGCCCATTGCCGGGGGAAGATCAGCTGGGCAAAACGCAGCTCGCGCATCAGTTGCTCGGCACCTTCGGCGTCGTTGCAGATGAACTCGGCGCAGGCGCTCTGCGGCTTGGCCTTGGCATAGCCGGCGACATTCAGGCGCGCGGCGTGCTCGGCGATTTCGGCACAGACTTCGCTCTCGAAACCGGGCCGGCAATGCATAAACAGGGTATTCATCTTCACTCCAGGACGGCTGACGGCCATTACCGCCAACCCTGACCGGGCGCAATACGCAGCGCCGGTAAATCGGCGAATGATAAAGGAAGATCGGAACCTGCGACACTTCCGGCCGGTCCAGTACATGGTCAGGTCCGCCAAACAGGGCTACCCTGACCGTTCAGCCAGGTCCGTGCCGTGCGGACTGTCACAGAGGCGGTGAACCGGCGACAGCAGGGAAGATTGCCGATCACCGGCGCAGAAGGAGTTGGTAATGCCCTCGCTCGATAGCCTGAAAACCCTCAAGACCCTGACGGTCGATGATCGTCTCTACCACTATTACAGCCTGCCCGACGCCGCCCACAGCCTCGGCGACCTGCAGCGCCTGCCGATGTCGCTGAAAGTGCTGCTGGAAAACCTGCTGCGCTGGGAAGACGGCAAGACCGTCACCAGCGGCGACCTTTCGGCGCTGGCCAACTGGCTCAAGGAGCGGCGTTCCGACCGCGAAATCCAGTACCGCCCGGCGCGGGTGCTGATGCAGGACTTTACCGGCGTACCGGCGGTGGTCGACCTCGCCGCCATGCGCGCGGCCATGGCCAAGGCCGGCGGCGACCCGCAGCGGATCAACCCGTTATCGCCGGTGGACCTGGTCATCGATCACTCGGTGATGGTCGACCGCTACGCCAGCCAGCAGGCCTTTGCCCAGAACGTCGACATCGAAATGCAGCGCAACGGCGAACGCTACGCCTTCCTGCGCTGGGGCCAGAATGCTTTCGACAACTTCAGCGTGGTGCCGCCGGGCACCGGTATCTGCCACCAGGTCAACCTCGAGTACCTGGGGCGCACCGTCTGGACCCGTGAAGAAGACGGGCGCACCTACGCCTTCCCCGACACCCTGGTCGGCACCGACTCGCACACCACCATGATCAACGGCCTGGGCGTGCTCGGCTGGGGCGTCGGCGGTATCGAGGCGGAGGCTGCAATGCTCGGCCAGCCGGTGTCGATGCTGATCCCGGAAGTGATCGGTTTCAAGCTGACCGGCAAGCTGCGCGAAGGCATCACCGCCACCGACCTGGTGCTGACCGTCACGCAGATGCTGCGTAAAAAGGGCGTGGTCGGCAAATTCGTCGAGTTCTACGGCGACGGCCTGGCCGACCTGCCCCTGGCTGACCGCGCCACCATCGCCAATATGGCACCGGAGTATGGCGCCACTTGCGGCTTCTTCCCGGTCGACCAGATCACCCTCGATTACCTGCGCCTGTCGGGCCGTCCTGAAGCCACGGTGAAACTGGTCGAGGCTTACTGCAAAGCCCAGGGCCTGTGGCGCCTACCCGGCCAGGAGCCGGTGTTCACCGACGCCCTGGCCCTGGACATGAACGAAGTCGAAGCGAGCCTGGCCGGGCCCAAGCGCCCGCAAGACCGTGTCGCCCTGGGCAATGTCAGCCAGGCCTTCGATGACTTCATCGGCCTGCAACTCAAGCCCTCGAGCAAGGAAGAAGGTCGCCTTGAAAGCGAAGGCGGTGGCGGCGTGGCGGTGGGCAATGCCGACCAGGCCGGTGAAGTCAGCTATGAATACCAGGGCCAGCAACACCTGCTCAGAAACGGCGCGGTGGTGATCGCGGCGATCACCTCCTGCACCAACACCTCCAACCCCAGCGTGATGATGGCAGCCGGGCTGGTGGCGAAAAAGGCAGTGGAAAAAGGCCTGCAGCGCAAGCCCTGGGTCAAGAGCTCGCTGGCCCCCGGCTCCAAGGTGGTTACCGACTACTACAAGGCCGCCGGCCTGACCCAATACCTCGACGCCTTGGGCTTCGACCTGGTGGGCTATGGCTGCACCACCTGCATCGGCAACTCCGGCCCGCTGGACGACGCCATCGAAAAAGCCATCACCAGCGCCGACCTCACCGTCGCCTCGGTGCTCTCGGGCAACCGCAACTTCGAGGGCCGCGTGCACCCGCTGGTGAAAACCAACTGGCTGGCCTCGCCACCGCTGGTGGTCGCCTATGCCCTGGCCGGCAGCGTGCGCGTGGATATCAGCCGCGAACCGCTGGGCGTCGGCAAGGATGGCCAGCCGGTGTACCTGCGCGACATCTGGCCCAGCCAGAAAGAAATTGCCGACGCCGTGGCCAGCGTCGATACCGCGATGTTCCACAAGGAGTACGCCGAGGTGTTTGCCGGCGACGCCCAATGGCAAGCCATCGAAGTACCGCAGGCGGCCACCTATGTCTGGCAGGACGATTCCACCTACATCCAGCATCCGCCGTTCTTTGACGACATTACCGGGCCGCTGCCGGTCATCGAGGATATTCACGGCGCCAGGGTCCTGGCCCTGCTGGGCGATTCGGTGACCACCGACCACATTTCCCCGGCCGGCAACATCAAGGCCGACAGCCCGGCCGGACGTTACCTGCGGGAGAAAGGCGTCGAGCCGCGCGACTTCAACTCCTACGGCTCACGCCGGGGCAACCATGAAGTGATGATGCGCGGCACCTTCGCCAATATCCGCATTCGCAACGAGATGCTCGGCGGTGAAGAAGGCGGCAATACTCTCTATGTGCCCAGCGGCGAGAAGATGGCGATCTACGACGCGGCCATGCGCTACCAGGCCGATCGCACGCCACTGGTGGTGATTGCCGGCCAGGAATACGGCACCGGCTCCAGCCGCGACTGGGCCGCCAAGGGCACCAACCTGCTGGGGGTCAAGGCAGTGCTGGCGGAGAGCTTCGAACGCATCCACCGCTCCAACCTGGTGGGCATGGGCGTGTTGCCGTTGCAGTTCAAGTCCGGGCAGAACCGCAAGAGCCTGGCCCTGGACGGCCGCGAGCGCATCGACATTCTTGGCCTGAGCCATGCACAGGTGCAGCCGCACATGACCCTGAACCTGAAGATCACCCGCGAGGACGGTCGCCAGGAGCAGATCGAAGTGCTGTGCCGCATCGATACCCTCAATGAAGTGGAGTACTTCAAGGCCGGCGGGATTCTTCACTATGTACTGCGGCAATTGATCGCAGCCTGAAGTAACGGCCCGGTCCCTGTGACCGGGCCTTTGCCTGATGGAGCAGACCACGTACGATAAGCAGTAATGGCCAATGGATGGCCGAGTGGCGTGTCCTCGATTGTAAAAGCGCAGTCGAAGGTTTCACGTTTTGCTATTCAAAGGATGTCTCATGCTTGCCCCGCAATGGATCGGCCTGGCGCTGCTCGGCCTCGGTTACCTCTTCGCCCTGCTCAAGGGCAACCTCGGCCTGCTGGCCCTGCCCACCCTGATTGCCCTGCTGTGTGCAGGCTTGCTGGTACGCCGCGCGAGCCTCTGGCAAAAGCTGGTCGGCCATGCCCTGTTCGTGCTCCTGGCCTTTGCCCTGGCCCTGCACATGCTGCCCGGTTTCAGCGGCGCCAAGGTCATCGACAAGGTGCGTTTTAGCAGCGAAGCCCTGCCCTTCTCCATGTACCTGAACCTCGACAAGCCGCTGATCGGCTTCTGGCTGCTGCTGGCGTGCCCTTGGGTGCTGGCTCTGAAGAACAAGCGCCCACTGGCGAGCCTGGCCTGGACCTTGCCATTGGTCATCGCGGTCTGCCTGGGCGGCGCCTGGTTGCTGGCAATGATCGCCTGGGCGCCGAAGTGGCCTGAACAGGCGTGGATCTGGGCCATGAACAACCTGCTGCTGGTGTGCCTGACCGAAGAGTTGCTGTTTCGCGGCTACATCCAGGGCGGCCTGCAACGCCTGCTGAAAAACCAGACCCTGGCCCTGCTGCTGGCCGCCAGCCTGTTCGGCCTGGCCCATCTTGGTGGCGGCTGGCAATGGATGCTGCTGGCTGGGCTTGCCGGTGTCGGCTACGGCCTGGCGTACCGTTATGGCGGTATTTTCGCCGCAGTACTCTGCCATTTCGGCCTGAACCTGGCGCATTTCGCCGGTTTCAGTTACCCGATGCTGGCGCCGTTGTGAACTTGCGGTCATTAGCTGACTTTTGTGTCAAAAACATGAAAGAATGCAGCTAATTTGTTGAACTTTGCACGAGTGACTTAGCGCAGGTCAGATCAGGACTCATTGATCGAAATCAAGCCCTGCAAATATTCATTCAACAAAACCCCCGGCGTGCCGATACCTCTCGAAAGCCTTGCGGATTGAACAGCTAATGCGTAACAACCAGCCGATTACCCAGCGCGAACGGACTTTCCCAGCTCAGCAACGGTTGATTTCGACCACTGATGCCAAGGGCGTGATCACTTACTGCAACGACGCCTTCGTCGAAATCAGCGGCTTCTCCCGCGAGGAGCTGATGCGCGCACCGCACAACCTGGTCCGCCACCCGGATGTGCCGCCTGCTGTGTTTGCGCATATGTGGACCACGCTCAAGCAAGGCCTGCCATGGATGGGCATCGTCAAGAACCGCTGCAAGTCGGGTGACCATTACTGGGTCAACGCCTATGTTACGCCGGTGTTCGAGAGCAACCAGGTGGTGGGCTTCGAATCGGTGCGGGTCAAGCCCACCGCCGAACAGGTACGCCGCGCCGAAGCGCTGTACCAGCGCATCAACCAGGGCAAGCCGGCCATTCCGCGCCGCGACAAGTGGCTGCCCGTGGTGCAGGACTGGCTGCCGTTCATCCTCATCAGCCAGATCGGCTTCCTGATCGGCAACTGGCTAGGCCATTCCTGGGGCTTTGCCCTGGCCGCCGGCCTTTCGGTGCCGCTCGGCCTGCTTGGCCTGAGCTGGCAGCAACGCGGCCTCAAGCGCCTGCTGCGCCTGGCCGAACAAGCCACTTCCGACCCGCTGATCGCGCAGATGTACACCGACAGCCGCGGCGTGCAGGCGCGCCTGGAAATGGCCATGCTCAGCCAGGATGCGCGGATGAAAACCTGCCTGACCCGCCTGCAGGATACCGCCGAGCACCTCAACGAGCAGGCGCGCCAGTCCGACACCCTGGCCCACAACAGCTCCTCGGGCCTGGAACGCCAGCGCGTGGAAACCGAACAGGTTGCCGCCGCCGTCAACCAGATGGCCGCCACCACCCAGGAAGTGGCCAACCACGTCCAGCGCACGGCCGATGCCACTCAGGAAGCCAATCGCCTGACCGGGCGCGGCCGTGACATCGCCGGGGAAACCCGCGAAGCCATCCAGCGCCTGTCGGCTGCCGTCGGCGAGACCGGCCTGACCGTGACTCAGCTGGCTCGCGACAGCGACGAAATCGGTGGCGTGGTCGATGTGATCAAGGGCATTGCCGACCAGACCAACCTGCTGGCCCTGAACGCCGCCATCGAAGCGGCCCGGGCCGGTGAGATGGGCCGCGGCTTTGCCGTAGTGGCCGACGAAGTGCGCCAGCTGGCGCAACGCACCGCCGAATCCACCGGGCAGATCCACGGCCTGATCGCCAAACTGCAACAGACTGCCAACAGCGCCGTGCAGACCATGGAAAGCGGTCATCGCCAGGCTGAAGAAGGCGTTGCACGGGTAATGGAAGCCGACCAGGCATTGGTCGGCATCAGCGAAGCGGTAGCCAACATCACCGACATGGCCACGCAAATTGCTGCTGCCACTGAAGAGCAGACTGCGGTGGCCGACGAGATCAGCCGCAACATCAGTACCATCGCCCAACTGGCCGACCAGACCTCGGAACAGGCCCAGCACTCGGCGCTGCTCAGCGAAGAACTGACCCGCACCGCCACCAGCCAGTACTCGCTGGTGGAACGCTTCAACCGCTAAGCCCGGCCGCGCATCGCCATTGGCGGTGCGCGGCTCCCCGCCTTACCAGTCGAGCGTCAGCCGGCTTTCAAAGTATCGCTCTGCACCGCTCAACGGGTCATTGAAACGCAGGCTGTGCGCCAGCAGTTTCAGCGGCTTGCTGTAGTCGTCCGGCCCCTGAACGATGTCCGGATAGAACGGATCGTTGCAAATGCTCGCGCCCAGGGCGGTCATGTGCACGCGCAGCTGGTGCGTCTTGCCGGTCACCGGCGACAGCCCGTAGCGCCACAGCTCGCCATTCTTCTCCAGCACCTGGGCGAGGGTTTCGCTGTTGCTCACCCCTTCCACTTCCTGCATGCGGAAGAACGGCTCGCCATTGACCAGGCGACTTTTGTGCACCAGTGGAAACTCACGCGCGGGCAAGGCGCGGGCGATGGCCTGGTAGCGCTTGTCGATCTGCCGGTTGGGAAACAGCGACTGATAGGCCGAACGGCTCTGCGGGTTGGCCGAGAACAGCACCAGCCCGGCGGTGTGCCGGTCGATGCGGTGCAAGGGCACCAGGTGGGGATTGTCCAGGCGGCGGATCAGCCGGCGCAGCAAGGTCTGCTCGACATATTCGCCGGTCGGGGTGACTGGCAGGAAATGCGGCTTGTCGGCAACCACCAGGTGCTCATCGATGTGCAGGATGGCCTCTTCGACCGGGATCGGTTTTTCGTTCGGCACTTCACGAAAGTAGTGAATGCGCAGGCCCGGACGGTAGGCAAGCGCGGCATTGATCGGCGCACCCTGGGCATCGAGCACCCGGCCGCGGGCGATACGATCGAGCCACTGCTCGCGACCGATGGCCTTGAAGTGCTCGCTCAGGCAATCGACCACCGTCGCCCAGTTGCCGGGCGGCAGGCAGACAGTACTGGCTTGATGCTGTGCCGGATCGAAGGGAGGCGTGGCCATGGGAACACTCAGGACGAAAGGACCGGGCATTATCGCCCATGCCCGCCCGCTCAGCCAGCTTCGGTGGCTGCAGCCTCGGTGAACTCCTTGAGCCAGCGCAGCACCTCGACCGCCTCCCAGCGGCCGGGGTCGTAAAGGGCGTACAACAACCCCTGGTAACCGACCACATCCAGCGGCCGGTGGTAACCCGCGCGCTGGAACAGCGCCTCGATCTCGGCGAAGCAGGTATTGAAATGCACTTTATTGAACGGCGTCTTGCCTTCCAGCACCAGGCCGTCAAGGCGCAACTCGAGCACCGCTTCACTCACGACCTCGACAGCCATGCGATTGACGGAGTATTTCAGTTGTTCGACATTGACCATTGATCCGGACCCTCGACGCAAGCGCCATCCCTTTACTGTATTTATATACAGCATATTCAGAGAAGTCGCCTGCGTCAATCAGACGACAGCTGTCAGACCAGACCCGGCAGGTAGCCACTACCGCGGCGAATGGTCAGCACCTGACGGCGTGGCACTTGCGTGCTGAGGCCAAAGTGCACCCACTGGTCGTATTCGAGGATCAACTGATCGAACATCACCTCACTGTCCTTGATTCGCCTGGCCAGTTCGCTCGGCGCCAGCCCGGTCACCTTGATATCCACCGCCAGGCCGAGGGTATGCGCACTCCTGGGCGAGCCACCGATTGCCTTGTTGAGGGCCTGCGAACGGTAGCCGCTGCTGACTCTAATCGGCCGGCCGACCAGGCTGCGAACCTCTTCAAGTACAGTGCACAGTCGTTGCAGGTTACTGATGACCTGCGCTTCGGGGTTATTGTCGATACCACGACGAGCGGCAGTCTCCGAGGTAATCATCTCGGCGAGGGAAAAATGTGCGGACAGCTGCATGGGACCATTCCTTGGCATTGTGTATTCGCCAGGGATTGTCCTCGCACCCTTGAATCAACGCACGACAGGAAGCCGCTCCCCGCGCCCCCTGCTTTACTGCAAGAAGGTCACCACCTGTTCAGGGTCAAACGGCCAGTTCAACTCTGCACCGGTATCACATCTACGCAGCACCGGAATGCGCAAGCCATAGGTGTCGATCATCCCCTCGTGCTCGGCGATATCGACCAGTTCGACCATCAGGCCATGCTCGACAAACGGCATCAGCAGCGCCTCGGCCACTTCGCACAGGTGACAGCCCAAGGTGCCGAACAATTGGCATTCAGGAGGCATTTATGGGTACCAGCATCTGTAGGAACGGATCATTATTCTAGGTCTGCAATCGGGGCCAGTCGAGCGCCGCCCCTGAAGCCGGCCAACGGCAATGAAGTGCTGATGTACATCAACGGCCAAATCGCGTAAGTCGTTCAGACTTAATGGTTTTTCCGCTGTTTTCGCAAGGGAGTGTTTTGTGTTTGCCAACCTGTTGATCATCCTGGCCTCATCGCTGGTCGTCATCGCGTTCTTCCGGCGCCTGAAGTTGCCACCGGTACTTGGCTATTTGTGTGTCGGCCTGTTCGTCGGCCCTACCGCCCTGGACTGGGTCAACGAAAGCGAAGAGCTGCCGGACCTGGCTGAAATGGGTGTGGTGTTTTTGCTGTTTTCCCTGGGACTGGAATTTTCCCTGTCGAAAATGCTCGCCTTGCGCAAGGTGGTGTTTGGCCTCGGCAGCCTGCAGGTGATCTGCACCAGCATCCTCCTCGCCGGCCTGCTGGTGCTGCTCGGCATGCAACCCAACGTCGCCCTGATGCTCGGCGCAGGCCTGGCGCTGTCGTCGACGGCGATCGTCAGCAAGGAGCTGACCAGCCTTGGCGAAATCTTCAGCAGCCATGGCCAGAATGCCATCGGCGTGCTGCTGTTCCAGGACGTGGTGGCGGTGCTGCTGCTGACCCTGGTCCCGGTGATTGCCGGTCAAGGCGGCCAGGCCTGGTACTGGGCTTTGCCGCTGACCCTGGGCAAGACCGTGATCCTCTTCTTCGGCCTGCTGCTGGCCAGCCGCTGGCTGCTGCCGCGGCTGTTCCATGAGGTGGCCAGCTCGCACTCAGCTGAGCTGTTCGTCTTGCTGGCGCTAGTGATCGTGCTGTTGACCGCCTGGCTGACCCACCTGCTGGGGTTGTCCCCGGCCCTGGGCGCGTTTCTCGCTGGCATGTTGCTGGGTGAAAGCAATTATCGCCATCAGATCGAAGCCGATATCCGCCCGTTCCGCGACATTTTGCTCGGGCTGTTCTTCGTCAGTATCGGCATGCTCATCGACCTGCAGTTGTTCGCCAGCCACGGCTGGCAACTGCTTGCCCTGACCCTCGCCCTGCTGCTGATCAAAGGTGTGGTGGTGGCCGCCCTGGTGCGCTTGCGCGGCAGTGATGCCGAGACCGCCTGGCGCAGCGGCCTGGCCCTGGCCCAGGGTGGCGAGTTCTGTTTCGCCCTGATGGCGCAGATGCAACAGACCCGCCTGCTGCCAGAAGAGCTGGGCAACCTGCTACTGGCCGCGACCTTCTGCTCGATGCTGGTCACCCCGCTACTGCTGCGCGCAGCGCCGAGCATCGCCGCCCGCCTGCACCGCAAGCCCAACCAGGAGATCCACCTGGAAGAGATCGAAGCGCAAAGCGCGGCAATGAATGGCCACGTGCTGATCTGCGGCTACGGCCGCGTCGGCCAATCGATCGGGCGATTCCTGCGGCGCGAGAACATCGCCTTCATTGCCCTGGATGACGACCCAGTGCGCGTTCAGGAAGCTGCCGCCGGGGAAAACTGCGTGCATTACGGCGACTCGCGGCGCGGCGAACTGCTCACCGCCATCGGCCTTGAACGCGCGCGCCTGCTGGTGATTGCCGTGGACAAGACCGACATTGCCCTGAGCGTGTTGAAAGCCGCCCGCGAGCGGCACGCCCAGGTGCAGATCCTGGTGCGAACCCGTGATGACAGCCAGCGTGAAGAACTGCGCGCCGCCGGCGCCACCGCGGTGGTCCCGGAGCTGCTTGAATCCAGCCTGATGCTGGCCTCCCACGCCCTGGTCATGCTCGGCCTGCCGCAAGAGCAGGTGCAGCAGCGTGTCGATGAAGTGCGCAAAACCCGCTACCGCTTGCTGCATGCCTTCTACCATGGCGCCCAGACCAGCCCGGTCGACAGCGAGGGCCTGCCCAAGGCGATGATGCACGCAGTCAACCTCGGCGCCGAAGCCTACGCCTGCGGCCGTCCCTTGAGCGAGCTGGGCCTGGAGCAACTGGGCGTTGAGTTGCAGGCGGTACAGCGCCAGGGCGAGGAGCTGAATGTCGACACCGGCACCTGCCTGCACGCCGGCGATGCCGTATTGGTCAGCGGCCCATTGAGCGCGGTAGAAGCCTGCGAGGCGCGCTTGCTCGCCGGGCGCTGAGCCGTTCAGTCCTGACTGGTGGCGCCGATCTTGTGAATCGACAGGTCGGCGCCGTAGTACTCCTGCTCCTGACTCAGGCGCAAGCCGTGCAGCAACTTGATGCTGCCATATACGGCAAAGCCACCGAGCAACGCCACCAGCACCCCGGCCAGGCTGCCGATCAGCTGGCTGGCCAGGCTCACCCCACCCAAACCACCCAGCGCGCTCTGACCGAAGACTCCACAGGCGATCCCGCCCCATACCCCGCACAAACCATGCAGCGGCCACACGCCCAGTACGTCGTCGATCTTCCAGGTGTTCTGCGCGGCAATAAAACACCAGACAAACAAGGCCCCGGCAATCGCCCCGGTGGCCAGCGCCCCCACCGGGTGCATCAGGTCAGAACCTGCGCACACCGCCACCAGCCCGGCCAGCGGGCCGTTGTGCAGGAAGCCCGGGTCGTTACGCCCGACCAGCAAGGCGGCGACAGTACCGCCGACCATGGCCATCAAGGAATTGACCGCCACCAGGCCACTAACCCCTTGCAGGGTTTGCGCGCTCATGACGTTGAAGCCGAACCAGCCGACAATCAGAATCCACGATCCCAGGGCAAGAAACGGAATATTCGACGGCGCAAAGGCCACCAGCTTGCCGTCGCGATAGCGGCCGTTGCGCGGCCCCAGCAACAATACCGCCGCCAGCGCCAGCCAGCCGCCCATGGCATGCACCACCACGGAGCCGGCAAAGTCATGAAAGCCTGCGCCAAAGCGTGCCGTCAGCCAGGCTTGCAGGCCGAAGTTGCCATTCCAGACGATACCTTCGAAAAACGGATAGACGAAGGCAACGATCAGCACCGTGGCGCACAATTGCGGGGCAAAGCGCGCCCGCTCGGCAATGCCACCGGAGATAATCGCCGGAATGGCTGCGGCAAAGGTCAACAGGAAGAAGAACTTCACCAGGCTATAGCCATGCTCCTGGCTCAATACCTGGGCCGGCTGGAGAAAACTCACGCCATAGGAAATCCAGTAGCCGACAAAAAAGTACGCCAGGGTCGAGACGGCAAAGTCGCTGAGAATCTTCGACAAGGCGTTGACCTGGTTCTTGTGCCGCACCGTGCCCACCTCGAGGAAGGCGAAGCCTGCGTGCATGGCCAGGACCATCACCGCCCCCAGCAGGATGAACAGCGTGTTGGAACCGTGGACCAGGGTGTCCACCGCGCTTTGCAAATTTTCCATGGAGTCGGCAGGCCTGCAAAAAAAAGCACCAAGACAGCCCAGAAGTACTCCTTGGCGCACCAGCCTGGATCGTTGTGACGGCCACCTCCCTGGCCGATCCGGGTGATACGGGAGTTTTTCCTTGGGTTTGTCGTGGATTGGGTTAAGGTTTACAGGTCCGGTAAGGGCCCGCGCCCACAATCGGCGCGGGCACCGGTCCTGGCGCACCAAGGCAAAGCAAAAGCTGTACCAGCCAATTGCACTTGAACCTTCGCCCGCGCCCACGACTCGAAATAGCCACACACACTGTTAGGGAGAGCCCCATGGCCAGCAAATCGGCAAAGACTGCTCAAGACATATTGATGGCTGACTTCCAGGCCCTGGTACGCGATACCGAGAAGCTGCTGGAACACACTGCAACCCTGGCCGGCGATCAGGCCGACGACCTGCGCGAGCAGATCCACGACAGCCTGCTGCGCGCCCGGGAAACCCTGCAACTGACCCAGGACTCGGTCCGCGAGCGCGGCCAGGCGGCCCTGAGCGCCACCGAAGACTACGTGCAGAGCAACCCCTGGCAGTCGATCGGCATTGCCGCCGGCGTAGGGTTTCTGATCGGCCTGTTGGCCACTCGCCGCTGAGGACCGAGCATGGAAAGCGAACCACTGGCCGGTGCCGGCCCCTCCAGCAAGCGCCTGGGCGCGGCAGTACTGGGCCTGTTGCATGGGCATGTCGAATTGTTCGGCATCGAACTGCAGGAGCAGAAAGCCCGAACCCTGAGCCTGCTGCTGTTCGCCGGGCTGGCCCTGGTGTTTGCCCTGCTGCTGTTGACCGCCCTCTCCGGCCTGGTGCTGGTGATGCTCTGGGACAGCTACCGCCTGGCCGGCATCATCGGCCTGTGCGTGTTTTACGGGCTTGCCGCAGTGTTTTGCGGCCTGCGCCTGAAGGCAGCGGTGTTCGATGAATCGTCGCCGTTCAGCTCGACCCTCGAAGAACTTGCCAAGGACCGGGAGCGCCTGTTGCCATGAGCCTGCCAGAACTGCCGCAAACCACCAACCGCCGCGAATTGCGCAAGGCCCTGGTACGCCTGCGCCTGGAGATGCACCGCCAGGAAATTCGCCACGAATCCGGGCAACTGCTCAACCCCCTGACCCGCTTGCGCGCCATGGGCGATTCGCTGCAAGGCGGCCTGGGCATCAAGCACGCGCCGCTGTGGGGTATTGGCGCCGTGGTCCTGCTGGGTTTCCTGACCGGCAAAGGCGCCCGCAGCGGCAGCGTCAGCCGCCTGGTGCGCCTGGGCACCAGCTTGATTCCATTGTTGAAACTGGCCATGCAAGGGGCTGGTAGCAAGCGTTAAAAAGCAAGAGCGAAGCGCATTGCGACCTTGATCTTGATCTTGATCTTGATCTTGATCTTGATCTTGATCTTGATCTGCTTTTGATCTTGATCCACTGGCCCCGTTAACCAGAAGGGCCGAGTGCAGGTGTTGCGAAGGGGCGAGTGCGCAGCACCTTCGGCGTTAGCCGAAGTTGCGAAACGTAGAGTTGCTTGCAACTCGAAGTTCGCAATGCCCCGTAGCGACACCGGAGCGAGGGAACCCGAAGCGCAGCGCAGGGCCCACTGGTGGGGCGAGAATTTTTGCTTACTTTTTTTTCGACTGAAAAAAGTAAGCCGCCGTAAGGGCGGAAGGGGCCCGCAGATCCCCCACCCCAAACGGATAAGCCCACCAAGCCACTTGCACCCCCAGCGCCAAACCCCGAAGCTACCCCCCTGCCCCCCGCACCGGAGAAATGGCCTTGGATTGGCACACCCTGCTCACCCGCGAACGCCTCGGCAAACCCCTGCACAGCCCCGAAGAACTCGGCCGCAGCCCGTTCCACAAAGACCACGACCGGATCATCTTCTCCGGCGCCTTCCGCCGCCTGGGGCGCAAAACCCAGGTTCATCCGGTGTCCAGCAACGACCACATCCACACCCGCCTGACCCACTCCCTGGAAGTCAGCTGCGTCGGCCGCTCATTGGGCATGCGCGTCGGCGAAACCCTGCGCGCCAGCCTGCCGCAATGGTGCGAACCCAGCGACCTGGGCATGGTCGTGCAGTCCGCCTGCCTGGCCCATGACATCGGCAACCCGCCGTTCGGCCACTCCGGCGAAGACGCCATCCGCCACTGGTTCCAGCAGGCCGCCGGGCGTGGCTGGCTCGACGCCATGAGCGAGGCCGAACGCGCCGACTTCCTCAACTTCGAAGGCAACGCCCAGGGCTTTCGCGTGCTTACCCAGCTCGAATACCACCAGTTCGACGGCGGCACCCGGCTGACCTATGCCACCCTCGGCACCTACCTAAAGTACCCCTGGACCGCCCGCCATGCCGACGCCCTGGGCTACAAGAAGCACAAGTTCGGCTGTTACCAGAGCGAACTGGTGCTGCTTGAACAGATCGCCCGCAAGCTCGGTCTGCCGCAGCTTGAAGAGCAACGCTGGGCGCGTCATCCGCTGGTGTACCTGATGGAGGCCGCCGATGACATCTGCTATGCGCTGATCGACCTCGAGGACGGCCTGGAAATGGACCTGCTCGACTATGCCGAGGTCGAGTCGCTGTTGCTCAGCCTGGTGGGCGACGACCTGCCGGAAACCTATCGCCAGCTGGGCCCCGACGATTCGCGCCGACGCAAGCTGGCGATCCTGCGTGGCAAGGCCATCGAACATCTGACCAACGCCGCCGCACGCGCCTTTGTCGAGCAACAGGACGCCCTGCTGGCCGGCACCCTAGGCGGCGATCTGGTCGAACACATGCACGGCCCGGCCAAACGTTGCGTGCTGCAGGCCAAGGACATTGCGCGCAAGAAAATCTTCCAGGATAAACGCAAGACCCTGCACGAAATTGGCGCCTACACCACCCTGGAGATTTTGCTCAACTCGTTCTGTGGGGCGGCCCTTGAGCAACATGGCGGACGCACGCCGTCGTTCAAAAGCCGGCGCATCCTCGACCTGCTCGGCAAGAACGCACCCGACCCTGACGCCTCGCTGCACAGCTCGTTCCTGCGCATGATCGACTTCATCGCCGGGATGACCGACAGCTATGCCAGCGAAATGGCCCGCGAAATGACCGGCCGCTCAAGCCCGACCTGATCGCGACCACAGCGTACTGCCCGGCATTCGGGCAGTGCGATTTCGCCGATAAGACGTGAGAAACCACCTACACACTGCAAACAACAATAAACTTACCTTATCCTTCGCAACATCAACTTACTATCAACACTATTGACACTGCCACCATACAGAAACCCCTGTAATCCTACATTTCAAAACTAGTAGGACTTTTCCTATATATCATTTAACTCCCCTTGAGTTCATGTGCGACCTGTTCTATCTGCGCTAAGGTGCCGTTTCTCCCTCTGGCACCTTTATGGAAACTTCACCATGTACTCTGTATTCATCGTCGACGATCACCCGGTCATCCGCCTGGCGGTGCGCATGCTTCTGGAGAATGAGGGCTATCGCGTCGTCGGCGAATCGGACAACGGCGTAGACGCCATGCAAATGGTCCGCGAATGCCTGCCGGACCTGATCATCCTCGACATCAGCATCCCCCGGCTCGATGGCCTGGAAGTGCTCTCACGCTTTCACGCCATGGGCATCCCGCTGAAAATCCTGATATTGACCGCACAATCGCCGGCACTCTTTGCCATTCGCTGCATGCACTCCGGTGCTGCCGGCTATGTGTGCAAACAGGAAGATCTCAGTGAACTGCTCAGTGCGATAAAAGCGGTGCTTTCCGGTTATAACTACTTCCCCAGCCAAGCGATCAATCCGCCACGCAAACACGAAGATTGCGCCTCGGAACTGGACCTTTTCAAACAGGTCAATGACCGCGAGTTAATGGTGCTGCAACTATTTGCCCAAGGCCGAAGCAACAAGGAAATTGCCCAGGGCATGTTTCTCAGCAACAAAACTGTCAGCACCTACAAGAAACGGCTGATGCAAAAGCTCAAGGCCAGCTCGCTGGTCGAACTGATTGAAATGGCCAAACGCAATGCACTGGTGTGAGACCACTCATGCTTAGGCAGCGCCTGACCCTGTTGTTGTGCGGCGTATTGGCCTGCCTGAGCCATGTCACGCAGGCAGACGAAGTCGCCGCCAGCCCGTTCACCCTGTTCAGCCGGGCCGGGCCGATTGCCATGCAACTGTCGCTGACCCCGGCCCAGCGCCTGTGGATCAAGGGCAAGGGCCAGCTGGTGCTGGGTACTTCAGCGCCGGACTACCCGCCGTTCGACATGACCGCCAGCGGCCGTGACTACGAAGGCCTGACCGCCGATTTCGCCGGGTTGATTGGCTCAGCCCTGGACCTGCCCATCCAGGTAAAGCGCTTCGCCACCCGCCAGGATGCGCTCAAGGCCCTGGCCCAAGGGCAGATCGACCTGCTGGGCAGCACCAACGGCTACGAGGCGGCAACTCCCGGCATTGCCCTGTCCAAGCCCTACGCGGTCGACCAGCCGGTGCTGGTCACCCGCGAGAACGAGGCGCGCCCGCTCGACATGGGCCTGGCCGGCCTGCGCCTGAGCATGGTCTATCACTACCTGCCGATGGACGAGGTACTGGCCAGTTACCCGGACGCCACCATCCAGTCCTACCCCTCCTACCAGAACGCCCTCAACGCCGTGGCCTTCGATCAGGCCGATGTGTTTCTCGGTGACACCATCTCGACCCATTACCTGATCAACCAGGGCCATTTGCAGAACATCAAGATGGCCAATTTCGGCAAGCACGAACCGGTCGGTTTCAGCTTTGCCGTGCAGCGCAGCAACCAGCCTTTGCTGGAACTGATCAACGCCACCCTCGACAGCGTCTCCAGCAGCACCCGCGAAAGCATCTTCAAACGCTGGAGCGCCGGCAGCGACGTGCTGCTCACCGACCGCAAGCTGCAGCTGTCGCAACGCGAAGAGCGCTGGCTCAGCGGCCACCCGGTGGTGCGCGTGGTGGTCAACGAAACCGCCGCGCCGCTGACTTTTTTTGACAGCGCCGGCAATTTTCGCGGCATCGCCGCCGATCTGCTGGAGCTGATCCGCCTGCGCACCGGGTTGCGTTTCGAGGTACAACGGGCCAGCGGCATCAGTGACATGATCGACCGCCTCAACCATGACCAGGCCGATGTCATTGCGGCAATTTCCCCCAGCCCGCGGCGCGCGGGCACCCTGGCGATCAGCCGCCCCTACCTGGAAAACTCCTACGTCCTACTGACACGCAAAGGCAGCGACCAGCCGGACTCGCTGGAGCAGATGAACGGCCGGCGCCTGGCCCTGACCCGCGACAGCCCGCTGTTCGAAGACTTGCGCCAGCGTTTTCCCGGCATCCAGCTGATCGAAACGGAAAGCACCTTCTTCTCAACCTCGCTGCTGGCCAGCGGGCATGTCGATGCGGCCATCACCGCGCTGATCAACGCCAACTTCAGCCTGGCCTCCCAGCGCGACCTGACGATCCGCGCCTCGGTCGGCGCCGAGCCTGCGACCTTCGCCATGGCCACGGCGCGAGGCGCCCAGGAGCTGGCGTCAATCCTCGACAAGGCGTTGCTGAGCATCGCCCCGGAAGAGCTGGGCATCATCAACAGCCGCTGGCGTGGCTACAGTACCGAAACCGACGCCTATTGGCAGAAGTACCAGCGCCTGATCCTCCAGGTTGTACTGGGTACCAGCCTGCTGTTGCTGCTGTCGCTGGCCTGGAACGCCTGGATGCGCCGCCAGATCAAGCAGCGCGAGGCCGCCGAGCGCGCCCTCAACGACCAGCTCGAGTTCATGCGCGCACTGCTCAACGGTACCCCCCACCCGATGTACGTTCGCGATCGTGCCGGGTTGCTGCAAAGCTGCAACGACAGTTACCTGGAAGCGGTGCAGGCGCGCCTTGAGGACGTCCTCGGCAAGCGCATCCAGGACAGCACCCTGGGCGACAGCTGCTATGCCAGCCAGATCCAGGCCGATTACCAGAAGGTCATGCGCGAAGGCATTCCGCTGATCGTTGACCGGCCCCTGCTGCTCAGGGAACGGGAACTGACCATCTATCACTGGATCCTGCCTTACCGCGACTCGCTTGGCGAAGTACAGGGCATCATTGGCGGCTGGATCGACATCAGCGAGCGCCGCCAGCTGATCCAGGACCTGCGCCTGGCCAAGCAACGCGCCGACGATGCCAATCGCGCCAAAAGCGTGTTCCTGGCGACCATCAGCCACGAAATCCGCACGCCGATGAACGCCATCATCGGCATGCTCGAACTGACCCTCAAACGGGGCGACCAGGGGCATATCGACCGACCGGCCATCGAAGTGGCCTACAACTCGGCGAGAGAACTGCTGGCCTTGATCGGCGACATTCTCGACATGGCCCGTATCGAGTCCGGCCACCTGAGCCTGGCACCAGAGCCCGTTAACCTGGCCGGGCTGGTCGAGTCGGTCGGGCGCGTGTTCGATGGCGTGGCCCGCCAGAAAGACCTGCGCTTGAACCTGGACATCGCCGCGCAAGCACGCTGCGAAGTATTGCTCGACCCGCTGCGGTTCAAGCAGATTCTTTCCAACCTGGTCAGCAATGCGATCAAGTTCACCGAACAGGGGCAGGTCACCGTGCACCTGGTTCTGGAGCCCGGCCCGCAAGCGGATCACCCGACCCTGAAGATAACGGTCGAGGACAGCGGCATCGGCATTCGCCCGCAAGACCAGCAGCGCCTGTTCCTGCCCTTCGCCCAGGCCGATCCGGACAGCAACCTGGCCCGCAGCGGCACCGGCCTGGGCCTGGCCATCAGCCGCGACCTGTGCCAGTCGATGGGCGGCAACCTGAGCTTGCACAGCGTGTTCGGCCAGGGCACCCGTGCGTGCATCAGCATGCCCCTGACCCTGCTGGCTGAAACGGCCAAGCCGGACGCCCCCGTAGCGGTGCCCTGTGCGGTGCTGCCAGCGCTGCGGATCCTGGTGATCGATGACCATCCGGCAAACCTGCTGCTGATCGCCCAGCAGTTGAACTTTCTCGGGCTCGAACACGCCAGTGCCGACAATGGTTTCAGCGGCCTCAACGCCTGGCGTCAGGCGCACTTCGATGTGGTAATCGTCGACTGCAACATGCCGCAAATGAACGGCTACCAGTTCACCCAGGCGTTGCGCGACCACGAGCGACAGTACCAATGGTCACCCTGCACCATTCTCGGCTACACCGCCAATGCCCAGCCGGAAGTGCGCGAACGTTGTCGCCAGGTCGGCATGGATGATTGTTTGCTCAAGCCTATCAGCCTCAACGCCTTGGGCCAGCGCCTGGCCCGGGCGCCACTGATGAGCGCCCGGCCGGCGCCGCCTGCGCAGTTGCCGTTCGATCTGCAAGGGCTGGAGCCTGTGGTCGGCAACAGCATCAACGACCTGCGCCAGTTGCTTGAAGAACTGCTGCGCAGCTTCAAGCGCGACGGCGCCCAACTCAAGGCGCTCGACCCTGGCCGCGATGTAGCGCAAATGATGAGCCAGGCGCACAAGATTCTCGGCCCGGCGCGGATCATTCAGGCCAACGGCCTGATCCACGCCTGCGAACAGCTCGAGGCCGATTGCCAGGCCAACCTGGCGCCGGCCATGCTGGAGCGTCGGCAACGGCAGATCCTGCACATCCTCTCGGTGCTTGAGCAGGCATTACAGGGGTATTTGCACGAACACTTGCCGGAGCAGCGCTGTTCCAGCGGCACCACCTGAACAGGCGGCGGGGGAGCAGAAACGAAAACGGCGGCCACTGGGGCCGCCGTTTCAGCAGGATCAGGAAGCCGGGTTGACCGATTTTTCCGGATACCAGGCGTCCAGCAACGGGCTGACTTCAATCTTGGTCAGTTCGCTGCGGCCCTTGAGCCAGGCTTCAACAGCAGCGCGCTGCTCTTCAGTGACCGAACCACGGGTGGCCTTGCAGACCAGACCGAAGTCGTCGCCGCCAACATAGTCCAGACCATTGGCATCCATGGCGTCAGCCAGGAATGCATCGAGGAAGGCGTCAATGGCTTCGTCGGACAGATCTTCCTTGAAATCCAGGTTCAGCTCAAAACCCAGCTCCTGGAATTCATCCACGCAGAGTTTTTTGCGCAGACGGCGGGAACGGTTAGTGGCCATGAAACAATCCTCTTGAGTATTAACGCGCGGCACTTTACCAGTTTCACCGCGCGATTGCCGGAATAAAAGCCGATAAGCTGTTGTTTGATCCTGTATTCACAGGCCCATGGGCGTTCTGCTTGGGGCATAATGCGCGCTATATTTTTCCGTATCGGGGCCTTCACCTTTTTTCGCTCCGTTTTTTTCACCCCTCGCTCGCAGGGTTTTATCGCACATGATCAGATCTCTTCGCCCTCTTCTGCTTGCCGGCCTGCTGATGCCCCTGGCGCTTTCCAGCCACGCCGCCGCGGTCAACACCACGCTTTCGCCAAAAGTGCAGCAGGCGCTGAAAACCAACAAATTGCAGGACTCGGCCCTGTCGCTGGTCATGCTGCCGCTCAACGGCCCGGGCACACCGACCGTGTTCAATGCCGATGTCTCGGTCAACCCGGCCTCGACCATGAAGCTGGTCACCACCTACGCCGCCCTGGAAATGCTCGGCCCCACCCACCAGTGGAAAACCGAGTTCTACAGCGACGGCCCGCTGCGCAACGGCGTGCTGCAGGGCAACCTGTACCTCAAGGGCGGCGGCGACCCGAAGCTGAACATGGAAAAGCTCTGGCTGCTGATGCGCGACCTGCGCGCCAATGGCGTACAGACCATCAGCGGTGACCTGGTGCTCGACCGCAGCCACTTCATCCAGCCACAACTGCCGCAGTTCAACGATGATGGTGGCGACGAAAACAAACCCTTCCTGGTCAAGCCCGACTCGCTGCTGATCAACCTCAAGGCGCTGCGCTTCGTCGCCCGCAACGATGGGGGCAAGGTGCTGGTGTCGGTCGAGCCGCCGATTGCCAACATCCGCATCGACAACCAGGTCAAGGCGGTCAACACCAAGCAGTGCAGCGGCGACGTGCGCTACAACCCGGTGGTGCAAGCTGACGGCGTCAGCGTCGTGGTCAGCGGCCAGCTGGGCGATGGCTGCAACTCGCAGACCTACCTGTCGCTGCTCGATCACCCGACCTACGCCGCCGGCGCCGTGCGCGCCATCTGGAACGAACTGGGGGGTAGCATCCAGGGCCGTGACCGGGTCGACAACGTGCCGAAAAGCGCGCGTCTGCTGGCCCGCGCCTACTCCCCGGACCTGGTGGAGATCATCCGCGACATTAACAAATACAGTAACAACACCATGGCCCAGCAGCTGTTCCTGAGCCTGGGCGCGCAGTTCCGTACCGACGCCGACGGCGACGACGCCCGCGCCGCCCAACGCGTGGTGCGCCAGTGGCTGGCGAAAAAGGGCATCACCGCGCCGCACCTGATCATGGAAAACGGCTCGGGCCTGTCCCGCGCCGAACGGGTCAGCACCCGGGAAATGGCCGCCCTGCTGCAAGCGGCCTGGAACAGCCCGTACGCTGCCGAGTTCATCAGCTCGATGCCGCTGGTGGGCATGGACGGCACCATGCGCAAGCGCCTCAAGCGCACCGCCATGACCGGTGAGGCGCACATCAAGACCGGTACCCTGAACACCGTGCGCGCCATCGCCGGCTTCAGCCGCGACAGCAACGGCAACACCTGGGCGGTCGCGGCGATCCTCAACGACCCCAAACCCTGGGGGGCTTCGGCCGTGCTCGACCAGGTCCTGCTCGACCTGTACCGCCAGCCGAAACTGGTCAACAGCACCGCCGCCGTTCAGCCCTGAGCCTGACTCAGGGCAGTTCGCCCTCGACCCGGTCGCGGCCAGCCTGCTTGGCCGCGTAGACCCCCGAGTCGGCGCGTAGCAGCAAGGCATCGGCGCCCTCCCCCGGGCGCCAGCCGGCCACGCCGAAACTCGCCGTGACCATCCCCACCCCGTCCACCGGCACGCTGCGCAGGCCCTGCCAGAGCTCCATGGCCAGGCTGTAGGCCTGCTCGGCATTGCTGCCCGGGCACAACACCATGAATTCCTCGCCACCCAGGCGGCAGAACACATCGGTACGGCGCAGGCGGTGATTGATGCGCTGGCACAGGCTGCGCAGCACATGATCGCCCACGGCATGGCCGTACAAGTCGTTGATGCGCTTGAAGTGGTCGATATCGAGCATGATCACCGCCAGGTCCTGGCTGTCGCGCTGGGCCCGCTCAAGCTCGGCCTTGAGCCGCTCCTGAAAGTAGCGGCGGTTGTGAATGCCGGTCAGTGAGTCGGTTACCGACAACGCCCGCAGCTCCTCCTCGACGCGCTTCAGATCGGAGATATCAGTCAGGTAGCCGTGCCACAGAGTCCCCCCCTGCTCGGCCGGCTCCGGCGTGGCTTCGCCGCGGATCCAGCGCATCCCGGCCACCGGCAGCAGCACCCGGTACTCTTCGCGCCAGGGCGTGAGGTGATCAGCGGAATAGCGGATCGAGGCGCGCACCCGTTCCAGGTCATCGGGGTGGATACGCTCGAACACGGCCGTGGCGTCCTCGCGCAGGCGCTGCGGCTCGATCTCGTAGATATCGCGCAAGCCCTCGCTGGCATAGCTGAAGCACGAGCTGCCGTCGGGGTCGAGGCGAAACTGGTAAATGCCGCCGGGCACCTCGGCGCTGAGCTTTTCCAGCAGCCGGTCACGGGCCGCCAGGGCCTCGTGCACGCGCTTGCGCTCGGTAACGTCGATGCAGATGGCCAGGTGGCCGACCCACAGGCCGTGCTCATCGAGCACCGCGCTGACCATCATGTTAGCCAGCAGGTGGCTGCCATCCTTGCGCAACAGGGTCCACTCACCAGGCTCGCTCTCACCCTCCTGGACGGTCTCGGCGAACATCGCCTGGGCCGGGCTGACCTCGCGCCCATAACGCTGGCTCAAGGCGCGGGCCCGGGCCTGCAGCTCCTCTGGCGAGACCAGCTCTTCCAGGGTCAGGCGGCCGATGACTTCAGCGCTGTGGTAGCCGAGCATGCGTTCGGCGCCAGCGTTAAAGGTACTGATCACCCCGCGCAGGCTGGTGGCAATGATCGCCACCTGGGTGGCGGCATCGAGCACGCTGCGCAGCTGGTTGTGGGTATCGCGCAGCGACTGTTCGCTGACGCGCAACTCGGCGGTGCGCTGCTCGACCAGGGTCAGGGCACGCTGGCGCTGGCCGAACAGGCTGAACAGCAAGGCGCTGAGCAACAGGCTGAGCAGGCCGCCAAGCAGCACCACGGCAACGACCGCCGAGGAGCGATTGGCGTCCATGAAGGCAAGGCTGGGCTGGATATCCAGTTGATAGTCGTGATCGGCCAGGCGCAACAGATGGGTGGCGGTCAGATCGGTGTCGGCCCCCTGGTTGCCGGATTGGAACAACACCTCATGCTGGCCCTGCCCGGACAGGTCAAGAATGCGCACCACCAGGTTATCCTCGCTCGGGTTGGGCAGCCCCTCGGCCATCAGCTGCTGCAGGCTGATCACCGCCAGTACGTAGCCATCTGGTGGGGCGGCGGCGCTGCCCGGGGCAAAAACGGGCGCCACCATCAATACCCCGCGGGCGAAGGCCGGGTCGACATGGGTCAGGTTCAAGGGTGCCGACACCGCCATGCTGCCGGGCTGGCGGGCACGGTCGAGGGCCGCCTGGCGCAGCGGCTGGGAGAGCATGTCCAGGCCCAGGGGCTGGACCTGGTGGCTGGAGGCCTGGGTGTACAACAGTGGGTAATAGAGCGCACGCTCAGCCGCTACCTGCAGGCTGCCGGTGTCATTCAGCTCGTGGATGGCAAAGGGCTTGCCGAGGAGTTGCGCGGCGCTGCGCTCAAACGCTTGACGCTCATCGCCCGCCACCCGCGGCGCCCAGGCGTAGGCCTGGGTCCGGTACAACAGGGGCTTGGCGTAGCCGTTGAACTCGGCGAGAGTGACGCTTTCGGAGAACACGAAGAAGCGGCGCAGGCCATCGAGACGCTGCACCTGGTCCTCGAAACGCTCTTCGATACGGCTGTAACGCTCACTGGCGAGCAGTTCGAAGCGTTGACGCAACTGCTGGCGGTACAGGTCATGGGTGGCCAGCGCCAGCAGCGCAGTCAACAGGCCGCCGGCGACAAATGCCACGCCGGCCACCAGCCAGGCGGACACTTCCTCGCTGACAAAGCCGAGCATCTTCGGACGAGCGGCGTGCATCGACATAGAAAGCACTCAAAACGCCAGCGTCCAGCGGATCGCGGGCTCTGATTGAGTTATAGCCATTAGCCATTAACGTAGCAATCATCACCCGCGACAATCAGCCAATCAGCGCGCCTGAATTTTCCAGGCCCGGTGAATCTTGCTGTTACGGGCAAAGTCCGGGTCCAGGGTCTGGGCACTGATCTCTTCCACCGCATAGCGCTCAGCCAGGTTTTCGTCGAGCTGGAACTTGCGGAAGTTGTTCGAGAAGTACAGCACACCGCCCGGCGCCAGGCGCGCCACGGCCAGGTCAAGCAACTCGACATGATCGCGCTGCACGTCGAACACGCCTTCCATACGCTTGGAGTTGGAGAAGGTCGGCGGATCGATGAAGATCAGCTCGTATTCCTCGCGACAGGCTTGCAGCCAGGCCATGACATCGCCCTGCTCCAGGCGATTCTTGTCCGAGAAGCCATTGAGCGACAGGTTGCGCCGCGCCCAGTCCAGATAAGTCTTGGACAGGTCAACACTGGTGGTGCTGCGCGCGCCACCCTTGGCCGCATGCACACTGGCGGTGGCGGTGTAGCAGAACAGGTTGAGGAAGCGCTTGCCGGCAGCCTCGCGCTGAATGCGCAGGCGCATCGGGCGGTGGTCGAGGAACAGCCCGGTGTCGAGGTAATCGGTGAGGTTGACCAGCAGCTTGACGCCGCCTTCCTGCACTTCGAGGAACTGCCCCTGGGCGCTCTGGCGCTCGTACTGGCGGGTACCGCTCTGACGCTCGCGACGCTTGACCACCACGCGGCTCTGGTCGATGCCCAGGGCCTGAGGGATCGCTGCCAGGGCGTCGAACAGACGCGCCTGGGCCTTTTCCGGGTCGATCGAGCGCGGCGCGGCGTATTCCTGCACGTGCACCCAGTCCTGGTACAGGTCGATGGCCAGGGCGTACTCGGGCATGTCGGCATCGTACAGGCGGTAGCAGCTGACGTTCTCGCGCTTGGCCCACTTGCCCAGTTGCTTGAGGTTCTTCTGCAGGCGGTTGGCGAACATCTGCCCGCCCTCGCTCAGGCGTGCCGGCTCACTGGCCACGGCGGCCGGGGTACGCGGTTCGGCTGCTTCGCCATTGCGCTCGGGCTGACGGCGCTCGCCGGTGACGAACTGATCAGGCTGAACCTTGATCAGCAGCAGCTTGCACGGCAAGGCGCCGTTCCAGAAGGCATATTGCTTGTGGCTGCGGATGCCCATGCGCTTGCCCAGGTCCGGGGCGCCGGTGAACACCGCCGCTTCCCAGTTCAGGCAGGCCTGACGCAGGCGCTCGCCGAGGTTCTGGTAGAGGTACAGCAGGCTCGCTTCGTCGCCCAGGCGCTCGCCGTACGGCGGGTTGCAGATCACCAGGCCTTTCTGGTTCTGGTCCGGGCGCGGCTCGAAGCTGCCGACTTCGCCCTGGTAGATCTTCACCCAGTCACTCAGGCCGGCGCGCTCAACGTTGTTGCGGCCCGGCTGGATCAGCCGCGGGTCGGCCTCATAGCCGCGAATCCACAGCGGCGGGCGGGCCAGGCCGGCTTCGGCACGGGCCAGCGCCTCATCATGGAGTTTGCGCCAGAGGGCCGGCACGTGGCCGAGCCAGGCGCTGAAGCCCCAACGCTCGCGGCGCAGGTTCGGTGCGATATCGGCGGCGATCATTGCGGCTTCGACCAGAAAGGTCCCCACACCACACATCGGGTCGGCCAGGGCGCCGCCTTCGGCAGCGATGCGTGGCCAGCCAGCGCGGATCAACACCGCGGCCGCGAGGTTTTCCTTGAGCGGCGCCGCACCTTGCTGCAGGCGGTAGCCGCGCTGGTGCAGGCTGTGGCCGGACAGGTCCAGGGACAGGATCGCCTCGCCACGCTCCAGGCGCAGGTGCACGCGCAGGTCCGGGTTGAGCTTGTCGACCGACGGGCGCTCGCCGCTGCTGGTACGCAGCTTGTCGACAATTGCATCCTTGACCTTCAAGGCGCCGAAGTGGGTGTTGTCGATACCCGAGCCGTGGCCGCTGAATTCCACCGCCAGCGAGCCGCTGGCCTCCAGGTGATCCTGCCACTCGACTTCGTTGACGCCGTCGTAGAGGTCGTCGGCGTTCTTCATATTGAAGCGCTTGAGCACCAGCAGTACGCGGTTGCCCAGGCGCGACCACAGGCACAGCCGGTAGGCGGTTTCCATGTCGGCCGTGCCGCGGATCGCCGAAGTGTGCTCGCGCACTTCTTCAAGGCCGAGGCCGCGGGCTTCTTCGGCAAGCAGGCCTTCAAGGCCTTTGGGACAGGTGAGGTAAAGTTCGAAACGGTCCGACATGGGGTATCCAGAGCCTTGAGCAATAAAGTGGAGAGGCAAGCGCATCGCCCTTCCGATGTTTAATCGAACGCCTTTCCACAGCGTTCGAGTGGCGCTTTATCTCGCGCCGGGCCGCCCGCCAATCCGACTTTTGCCAAGGGCTGAAAAGTCTTTGATTGCCGGGCAGAACGAAAAATTCAGGCAAAGAACCGGGGAAAATGACCCTTCGTCGTTTTGCCGCTGTTGTTACAAATTATCACACAGCGATGGCCAGATGACTTTGCAGCAGGTCAAACCCTGATCATAGCGGGCTTTGCGCCAGATCCTAATCAGACGCATTTATTTACTTATCCTGTGACCCTATGAAAGGTTACGTCCTTATGACAAAACGATCATTCACACTGTGTCCTGCATTGGTTAGAACTGGTCTCAGGTTGTCACCGCAACGGGGCAACACTTCCGCTCGCGACGCCGGCAGCGAGCGCAAACCGGCAGAACGATTCTGCCCGACCTTCTAGAGGTCGACGGGACATTACAGTCAACAAGTGAGGGCAACACCCTATGAGAAGACTTAAGCGTGATCCGTTGGAACGAGCTTTTTCACGTGGCTACCAATATGGGGTCACCGGCAAATCCCGCGAGCTTTGCCCCTTTACTCTACCGTCTGTACGCCAGGCATGGATCAATGGCTGGCGCGAAGGACGCGGCGACAACTGGGACGGTATGACCGGCACTGCGGGTATCCATAGACTCAACGAACTTCACGCCGTTGGCTGAACGAGGAACTGAATCCGATTACCATGCGCGCCCTATCCGGGCGGCGGGCTGAGGCCCAGGGGCCCCTTGAGGGGCCCTTTTTTATGCCTGCGGGTTCAGCGCCCCATGGCGGCGATGGCGTCCACTGCCTCGCGAATCAGGGCCGGGCCCTTGTAGATGAACCCCGAGTAGATCTGTACCAGGCTGGCACCGGCAGCAATCTTCTGCGCCGCATGCTTGCCTTCGGTAATCCCGCCCGCAGCAATGATCGGCAACTTGCCACCCAGCTCGCCAGCCAGCACCTTGACGATATGGGTGCTTTTTTCCAGCACCGGCGCGCCCGACAGGCCGCCTGCTTCGTCACCATGCTGCAGGCCTTCGACGCCTTCGCGGCCAAGGGTGGTGTTGGTGGCGATCACCGCGTCCATACCCGACTCGACCAGGGCTGCGGCGACCAGCGCGGTTTCTTCGTCGCTCATGTCCGGGGCGATCTTGATCGCCAGCGGCACATGCTTGCCGCGTTCGGTCACCAGTTGCGAGCGGCGCTCGGCCAGGGCGTCGAGCAGTTGCTTGAGCGAATCGCCGAACTGCAGGCTGCGCAGGCCCGGGGTGTTCGGCGAGCTTACGTTGACGGTGATGTAGCTGGCCTGGTCGTAGACCTTGTCGAGGCAGATCAGGTAATCGTCGACCGCGCGCTCGACCGGAGTGTCGAAGTTCTTGCCGATATTGATGCCGAGGATGCCGCTGTATTTGGCGGCGCGCACACGGTTGAGCAGGTTGTCGACACCCAGGTTGTTGAAGCCCATGCGGTTGATGATCGCTTCGGCTTCCGGCAGGCGGAACAGGCGCGGCTTGGGGTTGCCCGGCTGTGGACGCGGGGTGACGGTGCCGATCTCGACAAAACCGAAACCGAGCTGGGCAAAACCGTCGATGGCCGCGCCGTTCTTGTCCAGACCCGCCGCCAGCCCGACCGGGTTGGCGAAGTTCAGGCCCATGACAGTGACCGGCAAGGAAGCCGGCGCCTTGGTCAGCAAGCCGTTGAGGCCCAGACGGCCACCGGCGCCGATCAGGTCCAGGGACAGGTCATGGGAGGTCTCCGGGGAGAGCTTGAACAGCAGCTGGCGGGCCAGGGTATACATGGGCGGGTTTAGCTCGACGTGAGTGAGGGGGCGATTATAGCGGTGGCGTCGCCCGGGGGACAGGGCCGCCTTGGCATATGCGTTGCTTGCACCCTGATCAAACGCCTGCCACGCGAGCGGTACGGCCTGACCTTCGACACAGGCGCAATGACGTGACCAACCCTATTCCCGCAACCTCGCTGGCCTGGGTCAACGGCAGCGATGCCCCGGAAAAGCCCTGCCTGAACCTCGGTTTCATGGCCCTGAGCGATTGTGCCTCGGTGGTGGTGGCCGCGACCCAGGGTTTCGCCCAAACCTACGGCCTGACCCTGAATTTGCAGCGCCAGAGCTCCTGGGCCGGCCTGCGCGACAAGCTGGCCAGCGGCGAGCTGGATGCCGCGCATAGCCTGTACGGCCTGATCTACGCGCTGCAACTGGGCATCGGCGGTAGTCCGGCCGCCGACATGGCGGTGCTGATGGGCCTGAACCAGAACGGCCAGGGCATCAATCTGTCCGCTGCGCTGCAACGTCAGGGCGTGACCAGTCCCGAGGCATTGGAGCGCTTCGTGCACCAAAGCAGGACAAAACTGACCTTTGCACAGACTTTTCCTACCGGCACCCATGCCATGTGGCTGTATTACTGGCTGGCCAGCCAGGGCATCCACCCCTTGCATGACGTCAACAGCGTGGTGGTGCCGCCAGGCCAGATGCTCGCACACCTGCAAGCCGGACGCATCGACGGATTTTGCGTCGGCGAACCTTGGTCGGCGGGCGCCATCGAACAGGGCCAGGGCTTCACCCTGGCCACCAGCCAATCAATCTGGCCGGA
This sequence comes from Pseudomonas sp. B21-009, assembly GCF_024749345.1. Lineage (NCBI taxonomy): Bacteria > Pseudomonadati > Pseudomonadota > Gammaproteobacteria > Pseudomonadales > Pseudomonadaceae > Pseudomonas > Pseudomonas sp. B21-009. The sequence goes on from NZ_CP087199.1 coordinate 4,112,551, forward strand.
TCACCCGGAAAAAGTCCTGGGTTGCACCCGGGCCTTTGTCGAACAGTATCCGAACAGTGCGCGGGCCCTGGTGATGGCGGTGCTGGCCGCCAGCCGCTTTATCGAGCAGAGCCGCGAAAACCGCCGCAGCACCGCGCAACTGCTCAGCAGCAAGGCCTACCTGGATGCGCCGCTGTCGAGCATCGAGCCGCGCCTGCTCGGCCACTACCAGGACGGCCTGGGCAACCAGTGGCAGGATCGCCACGCCTTGCGCCTGTATGACCAGGGCCGGGCCAACCTGCCGTACCTGTCCGATGGCCTGTGGTTCATGACCCAATTCCGCCGCTGGGGCCTGCTGCGCGAAGACCCCGATTACCTCGCCGTAGCCCGCCAGGTGCAGCAACTGGCGCTGTACCGCGACGCCGCCACGGCGGTCGGCGTGCCCTGCGCAGGTTCCGACATGCGTAGCAGCCAGCTGATCGATGGCAGCCGCTGGGACGGCAGCGACCCGCACGGCTATGCCCGCAGCTTTCGTCTGCACGCGCTGGCCGAGCCGCACGCCGCCCTCGCCCGACGCTGAACGGAGACGCTCTCATGCTGCGAATCCTGCTAATCGACGACACCGCGAAAAAAGTCGGCCGCCTCAAGGCTGCGCTGGTCCAGGCCGGCTTCGAGGTGATCGAAGAGTCGGGCCTGACCATCGACCTGCCGGCACGCGTCGAAACGGTGCATCCGGACGTGGTGCTGATCGATACCGAGTCACCGGGCCGTGATGTCATGGAGCAAGTGGTGCTGGTCAGCCGTGACCGGCCGCGACCGATCGTCATGTTCACCGACGAGCACGACCCCGGGGTGATGCGCCAGGCGATCCAGGCCGGGGTCAGCGCCTACATTGTCGAAGGCATCCAGGCTACGCGCTTGCAGCCGATCCTCGATGTGGCCATGGCCCGCTTTGAAAGCGACCAGGCGCTCAAGGCCCAACTGCAGGCCCGCGACCAGCAACTGGCGGAGCGCAAGCGCATCGAACTGGCCAAGGGCCTGTTGATGAAAATGAAGGACTGCAACGAAGAACAGGCCTACACCCTGATGCGCCGCCAGGCCATGAGCAAGCAGCAGAAGCTGATCCAAGTGGCCGAGCAGATCATTGCCATGAGCGACCTGCTCGGCTGAAGCACTCTGGCCCGGCTCTTGCTATCACCACAGCACAGGTAGCCAACGGCGGTTGCCCCCTTCACGACAAAGACGTCGCACCCCCACTCGCGCCAGCGGGTCGGGTGGCGACGTCTTTTTCGTTTCCGTCCCTGTTCAACGAGGTGTTCGATGAATACGAGTTTCTGGAAGTCCGGGCATGTCCCCACCCTGTTCGCCGCCTTTTTGTATTTCGACCTGAGTTTTATGGTCTGGTACCTGCTCGGCCCGCTGGCGGTGCAGATTGCCGCCGACTTGCAACTGACCACCCAGCAGCGCGGGCTGATGGTGGCCACGCCGATCCTGGCCGGGGCGATCCTGCGCTTTGTCATGGGCCTGCTGGTGGACCGCCTGTCACCCAAGACCGCCGGGCTGATCGGCCAGGTGATTGTCATCGTCGCACTGTTCTGCGCCTGGCGCCTGGGCATTCACAGTTATGAGCAAGCCTTGTTGCTCGGGGTGTTCCTCGGCGTTGCCGGCGCCTCGTTTGCCGTATCGCTGCCGCTGGCCTCGCAGTGGTACCCGGCGCAGCACCAGGGCAAGGCCATGGGCATCGCCGGTGCCGGCAACTCCGGCACGGTGTTCGCCGCCCTGCTGGCCCCGGCCCTGGCCGCAGGCTTTGGCTGGAACAACGTGTTCGGTTTTGCCGTGATCCCGCTGCTGCTGACCCTGGTGCTGTTCAGCCTGCTGGCGCGCAACGCCCCCGAACGGCCCAAACCGAAAGCTGCGGCCGACTACCTCAAGGCCCTGGGCGATCGCGACAGCTGGTGGTTCATGTTCTTCTACAGCGTCACTTTCGGTGGCTTTATCGGCCTGGCCAGTGCCCTGCCCGGCTACTTCAACGACCAGTACGACCTGAGCCCGGTGACCGCTGGCTACTACACCGCCGCCTGCGTCTTTGCCGGCAGCCTGATGCGCCCGTTGGGCGGCGCCCTGGCCGATCGCTTCGGCGGCATCCGCACCCTGCTGGCGATGTACAGCGTTGCCGCCATCTGCATTGCCGCCGTCGGCTTCAACCTGCCCAGCGCAGTGGCTGCCCTGGCCCTGTTCGTCAGCGCCATGCTCGGCCTGGGTGCCGGCAACGGCGCGGTGTTCCAACTGGTGCCGCAACGCTTTCGCCAGGAAATCGGCGTGATGACCGGGCTGATCGGCATGGCCGGCGGCATCGGCGGCTTCCTGCTCGCTGCGGGCCTGGGGGCGATCAAACAGCACAGCGGCGACTATCAGCTGGGCCTGTGGCTGTTCGCCAGCCTGGGCATTCTTGCCTGGTTCGGCCTGCACGGCGTCAAGCAGCGCTGGCGCACCACCTGGGGCTCGGCAGCGGTGACTGCGGCGCGGGTTTGAGGATGACAACATGAGCCTGCAACTGAGCTTTGCCCAGGCCAGCGCCAGCGGCCCCCGGGAGGAAAACCAGGACGCCCTGCGCCTGGTCACCCCCAACCCGGAACTGGCCGCCAGCAAAGGCTACCTGTTCGCCCTCGCCGACGGCGTCAGCCAGTGCGCCGATGGCGGCCTGGCGGCGCGGGCCAGCCTGCAGGCGCTGGCCCTTGACTATTACGCCACGCCGGCCACTTGGGGCGTGGCCCAGGCCCTGGACCGCCTGCTACTGGCGCAGAACCGCTGGCTGCGTGCCAATGGCGGCGGCCAGCCGCTGCTGACCACGCTGAGCGCACTGGTGCTGCGTGGTCGGCGTTTTACCCTGGCGCATGTCGGTGACTGCCGGATCTACCGCTGGGCCGCCGGGCAACTGCAGCGCATCAGCGAAGACCACGTCTGGGACCAACCCGGCATGCAGCACGTGCTCAAGCGCGCCCTGGGCCTGGACCAGCACCTGCAGGTCGACTACCTGGAGGGCGAGCTGCAGGCCGGTGAGTGTTTCGTACTGCTCAGCGACGGCGTCTGGGCCAGCCTCAGCGAAGCGCAGATTCGCGCGGTGCTGCGCGAGCAGATCGACCTGCAGGACGCCGCCCAGACCCTGGTCAGCTCGGCTCACTACAGCGGCAGCCAGGACAATGCCAGCGCCCTGCTGGTGCGGGTCGAACAACTGGGTGCGAGCAACCTCGGTGATTCCCTGGCGCAATTGCAGCAATGGCCCCTGCCGCCCGCCTTGCGCAGCGGGCAGACCATCGACGGCTGGCAGGTCGAGCGGGCGCTTGGCCACAGCCGCCAATCCTTGCTGTATCGCGTGCGCGACCCGCAGCAACAGGCATGGCTGCTGAAAACCCTGCCGGCCGAACGCAAAGATGAACCCGGCGCGCAGCAAGGCCTGCTGCTTGAAGAGTGGTTCCTGCGCCGTGTAGCCGGGCGCTACTTCCCCGAAGTGCACCCGGCCAGCCAGCGCCAGCACCTGTATTACCTGATGCGCGAGTACTCCGGGCAAACCCTGGCGCAACGGTTCGCCGCCAGCGGCCCCCTGCCGTTGGCGCAATGGCAGGCGCTGGCCCGGCAACTGTTGCAGGCGGTAGGCGCGCTGCACCGACGCAACATCCTCCATCGCGACATAAAGCCCGAGAACCTGCTCCTGGGCGATGACGGCCAGCTGCGCCTGCTGGATTTCGGCCTGGCGTTCTGCCCGGGGCTTTCCGAGGACCGCGCCCATGAGCTGCCAGGCACGCCCTCGTTTATTGCGCCGGAAGCCTTCGACGCCGAGCCGCCCAGCCCGCAACAGGACCTCTACAGCGTGGCGGTAACGCTGTACTACTTGCTCACCGGACATTACCCCTATGGCGAAATCGAAGCCTTCCAGCGCCCGCGCTTCACCCAGGCGATCAGCGCTGCCCGCTATCGCCCGGACCTGCCCGAATGGCTCGAGCACAACCTCGCTCAGGCACTGCTCGCCGACCCACGGCAACGCTTTGAAACCGCCGAGCAATGGCTGTTGCTGCTTGAACAGGGCGACCGCCAGGCGCTCAGCGTGCGCCCGCGGCCGCTGCTTGAGCGCGAGCCGCTGAAAGTCTGGCGCACCCTGGCGCTGCTGTCCCTGCTGCTTAACCTGATCCTGCTGATCAGCCTGCTAAAAGGCTGACAGCCCCTATGCCGATGAGGAAAACCCGATGCATGCGAAAGTCTGGCTGATTGGTGCAGGCCCCGGTGATCCGGAGCTGCTGACCCTCAAGGCGGTACGCGCCCTGGGGGACGCCGAAGTGGTGCTGATCGACGACCTGGTCAACCCGCACATTCTTCAACACTGCCCGCAGGCGCGGGTGGTTGCCGTGGGTAAGCGCGGCGGATGCCGCTCCACGCCGCAAGCCTTCATTCAGCGCCTGATGCTGCGCTATGCCCGTCAGGGCCGCTGCGTGGCACGGCTCAAGGGCGGTGACCCGTGCATATTTGGTCGCGGCGGCGAAGAGGCGGCCTGGTTGCAGGCTCATGGCGTCGAAACCGAGCTGGTCAATGGCATCACCGCAGGCCTGGCCGGCGCAACCCAATGCGGTATCTCGCTGACCTTGCGCGGCGTCAGCCGTGGGGTGACCCTGGTCACCGCCCACACTCAGGACGACAGCCCGTTGAACTGGCAGGCGCTGGCCCAGTGCGGTACCACCCTGGTGGTGTACATGGGCGTGAGCAAGCTGGAGGAGGTGCAGCAGGGCTTGCTGGCAGGTGGCCTGGCGGCGCAGACGCCGGTGGCCATGATCGAGAATGCCTCGCTGCCTCAGCAGCGCGAGCAACGCAGCACGCTGGCGCAGCTGTGCCAGGACGCCGCCCGCTTCAAGCTGTGCAGCCCGGCGATTGTGGTGATCGGCGAGGTGGCAGCAGCGCACAGCGCAGTGCTGCAGCAACTGACAGCCTGAATCGCAGGCAAAGAAAAGCCCGGCCTAGGCCGGGCTTTTCAGTAGCGCCTGGACCAATTACTTGGCTTGGGCTTCTACTTGTGCTTCTACGCGACGGTTAACAGCGCGACCAGCGTCGGTGGCGTTGTCAGCAACCGGACGGGTTTCACCGTAGCCAACCGACTCAACGCGGTTCGACTCAACACCGTACTGGTTGGTCAGAACTTGCTTAACGGCGTTTGCACGACGCTCAGACAGTTTCTGGTTGTAAGCGTCAGGACCGACGGAGTCAGTGTGACCTTCAACAGTGGTGGTGGTCTGTGGGTACTGCTTCATGAAGTCAGCCAGGTTCTTGATGTCGCCGTAGCTGTTTGGCTTGACGACCGACTTGTCGAAGTCGAACTTGACGTCCAGCTCAACACGGACGACTTCAGCAACAGCTGGGCAGCCATCAGCGTCAACGGTAACGTTGGCTGGGGTGTCAGGGCACTTGTCGACGTTGTCGCAGACGCCATCGTTGTCGCTGTCGGAGCAGACTTCAGCGACTGGAGCAGGAGCGGCTTCAACCTTGCCACCGCTACCACCGAAGTTCAGACCCAGACCAACGGTCGGACCCCACTCGGTGTTGCCGTTGTCGATGTTGTACATGGCTTCAACGCCAGCACGGGCGAAGAACATGTCGGTGATGTACCACTTGGCGCCAGCGCCAACGTTGGCGAAGGTGGAGTGGTCACGGCCGTTACGGGTAGCTTGACCCAGGCTTTCGTGAGCGAAACCAGCCGAAACGTAAGGACGCAGAGCGTCGCCGACGGTACCGAAGTGGTAGGTAGCGTCCAGCTTGGCCTTGGAACCTTTGATGTCTTTGTTGAAGACTTCGCCACGAGCGTTGTGAGTCTCGTTGTAGCCCAGGTCCAGGGACAGGTCGTCGGTCAGGAAGTAACCGAGGCGAACACCAGGATTGGTGCCGTCGTTCTTGAAGTTACGTTCGCTGTCGTAGTACTGCTTGGTGACGTTGCCTTCAATTTCGACTGCGCCTTGGCCTTGTGCCAGAGCGCCGAAGGAAGTTGCGGCTACAAGAGAACCAATGGCCAAGCCCAAGGTGTTTTTCAATTTCATCCGTTAAATCCCCATCTGGTGATAGTTAAGCAGTCCCACCAACATCCGGGGGACAACTCGACGGCAAGTCTAGCAGAACTTGCCGGTACGTTAGAGATATTTGCGCGCTACTAAGTTTCAGCAAGGCCCGCAAATTTCTCACGTAGCTTGTCAAGCGCACGCTTGTACCGCATTTTCGTTGCGCTCAGGCCCATGTGCATGATATCGGCGATTTCCTGAAATTCCAGTTCTGCGACAAATCGAAGCACCAGAATCTCGCGGTCAATCGGATTGACATGCACTAGCCATTTGTCCAGCCCGCCTTTCTCTTCCGGTTTTGGCGCCTTCTCTTCCGAGGCCTCCTCGAGTGGATCAAGACTCAAGGCATCCATCAGTCGACGTTTGCGCCGCTCCTTGCGGTACTGGGTGATGCATTCGTTGTAGGTGATGCTGTAGAGCCATGTCTTGAACTTCGATTTGCCCTCGAAGTTCTTCAGCCCATAGAGCACCTTGAGCATCACCTCCTGACAGACATCGTCAGCATCCCGATCGTTCCCTAAATAACGTGCACAGACGTTAAAAAGGGTCCGTTGGTAGCGGCGCATGAGCTCCTCATACGCGCGAGTAACATGAAACAGCTCCTCATGCGAACGCGCCACCAACTCCTCATCAGTGAGCTCGCGGGGGTCGTAACGCATGGGCAGCGAGTGAACTTTATTCAAAACGGATCTGGCCGACAGTCAGGTCAATGTCGCCGCATACCCCTGCCTGGGGCATTTTTGCGGCGGCATACATTAGCAGGATTTGCCCGGTTAGCGGCTATTGACTCGCTGCTCAAGCAGAATCCGGTTGGACAACGACACTAGTTCGCCATCATCGGTCAGCAGGGTCGTCTTGACCGTGCCGATCTCTTCGATCTGCCCTTCGACCTCGCCAATCCGCACTTGTTGGCCCACTTGATACAGTTCACGCACGTAAATTCCGGCCAGGATCTGCCCGGCGATTTCCCGGCTGCCCAGGCCCATGGCCAGCGCTACGGCCAGACCAACGGTAATCAAACCGATGACGATCACATGGTTGAGCAGGTCGGTCTTGACCTCAAGCTGGCTGATTGCCACCGAGATGCTGATGATAATCACCAGGCCCTGGGCAATACGCCCGACGCCTGCGGCATATTCCAGGCCGATGCCTTCAGCGGCGCCGCGTACCAGGCCATTGACCAGTTGTGCCAGCAACACACCGGCCAGCAGCACCAGCGCCGCACCGAATACCTTCGGCAGGTACAGGGCGAGCATGTCAAGGGTCGCCGAGACGCGCTCAAGGCCCAGGGATTCAGCGGCCGAAACCAGGAAAATCAGCAGCACGAACCAGTAGACGATCTTGCCGATCAGGGTCGAGATCGGCACCTGGATGCCGACCCGGCTGAGCATCTTGGTCAGGCCGGTGCCGCCCATCAGGCGATCCAGGCCGAGCTTGGCCAGCAATTTGGACAACAGGGTGTCGAGCAGCTTGGCCACGACGAAACCGAGCAGCACCACAACCAGGGCGCCGAACAGGTTGGGGATGAAGTTCGCCACTTTGGTCCACAGCGCTGTCATCGCGGTGACCAGGCTCTGGGTCCAGAGATCAAGTTCCATATTCAATCGGCCTTATCAGCTTTACGGGCGGTAGCGTTACGGCGCACCGGCGCGACATGCGCCGAGCCATTGTTCACGGCAATCATCAGCGCCTGGCTCCAGCGGCCCAGCAGGCTGAACAGATCGCCCGCGCCAACCTGGCGGTTGGCGGTTTTCAGGACCCGGCCCAGGCAGGCGTCGTCGTCGCGGTCCTGACCGGACGGCGATGCCTTGAGCAGGTCTCGCAGGGATTCTTCAAACGGATCGTGCATAGGCACCTCGCGCAATATCTGTCAAAGACGAGGTCGCCAGACAACGGGTCACATGAACCGCCCAGGCAGTTTGTGACTGCATGTTCACAGATTTCATCTTCACACCCAGCGCAGGCGGCGGAACAGCCACCATTGCCCCAACGCCAGGGCCAGTACCAGCAGGCTGGCGAACAGAAAGCCGTAGGGGCTGTCGGAGCCGGGAATGCCGCCGACGTTGATGCCCAGAAGCCCGGTGACGAAACTCATGGGCAGGAAGATGCAGGTGATGATACCGAAGCGGTACATGGTCCGGTTCATCCGCTCGCTGCGGCGCCGGTCCTCGCTCTCGAGCACCAGGGCGGCGCGCTCACGGGTGAGATCCAGCTCTTCGAGGTAGCGGGTCAGGCTGTTGTTGAGCTCGTTCCAGTAGTCGGCATCGTCGGCGGCGAACCAGCTCCACTTGTTGCGCGCCAGTTGTGCGTAGATTTCCCGCTGCGGGTTGAGAAAGCGCCGCAGCCCCGCCGCACGCCGGCGGATCTGCTGCAGGCTGCCCTGATCCGGGGCATAGCGCTTGTCGGCTTCAAGCTGCTCTTCTTCGCCGTCAACCACTTCCGAGAGGTCGCTGATCAGCGCCTGGACCTTTTCGGTCAGCAGTTGGGCCATGCTCAGCAGCAACTCGGAGGCGGTCTTCGGCCCTCGATTTTCGGCCAGTTGCTGGAGCAGCTCGTCACTGGCGCGCAACGGCCGCAGGCGCAGCGAGATCACCCGCTGGGCCTCGGCGAAGATGCGCACCGAGACCATGTCTTCAGGTTCAGCGCCGGGGTTTAAGTTGACCCCGCGCAAAAACAGCAGCATCTGCGCATCCGGCAGGGGCAGCAGGCGTGGACGGGTGTTTTCTTCCAGCAACAGGTCGCAGGCAAACTCGTTCAGGCCGCTGTCGTGGCGCAACCAGGTGCGGGTCTGCGGGTGGCTGCGGTCCCAGTGCAGCCACAGGCTTTCCTGGGGCTGCAACGCAAGGGCGTCCAGTTCAGTTCGGGCGATCGCACGGGCACCGCCTTTTCCATCCAGCACCAGGGCATGCACCAGCCCCCATTGCGCGTTTTCTTCCTCGAACATCCCTACCCCACTGACCGGTTTCAGAGCTTTACTCAGGCATTTTCAACGGGCTTGGCGAGACGATCACGCCATTGTTGTCGGCGTAGATGTATTCGCCCGGACGGAAGGTCACGCCGGCAAAGGTCACGGGGATGTTGAGTTCGCCAACACCGCGGCGTACCGATTTGAGCGGGTGGCTGGCCAGGGCCTGGACGCCGACGTCGGTCTGCGCCAGGACATCGACATCACGCACGCATCCGTAGATCACCAGGCCTTGCCAGTGATTCTTCGCCGCCTTTTCGGCGAGCATGTCGCCGAGCAGGGCATGGCGCAGCGAACCACCGCCATCGACCACCAGGACCTTGCCGGTGCCATCGAGCTCGACCTGCTCTTTTACCCGCGAGTTGTCCTCGAAGCACTTGATGGTGACGATCTCACCCCCGAAGGAGTCGCGGCCGCCGAAGTTGCTGAACATCGGCTCCAGCACCTGCACCAGTTCCGGGTAGGCGTCGCACAGATCGGGGGTGATGTAATGCATGGGAAACTCCTGTCGATTATCGAGACGATGAATGTCGCAGTTTCACTCAGTGAACGAGGCCCGGCGATGCGGCTTTAGGCCCAAGGCTACACGTCACTGCCGTTGCGGTCACCTTGGGCAAGGAATCAGCGAACAGATGTTCGCTGAAAAACCAAAAAACGACCAAAACCTTCACAATCGTCATATCTTAACGGCATCAGCTCGCCGGCGAAACGGCCTGCGCCGCCTCCGGCAGCAACGCCGCCAGCGGATCCTGCAACCAACGCTCAACCAACGGCCAGACCTGCGCCTGCGCCGGCTTGCTGACCAGCATGTCGACATGACCAAAGTTGTCGAAGCCCTCCTCACGGCCTAGGCGGACAAACTGCTTGTGCTCGCTGCCCAGTTGCTCGAACAGCTTGCGACAGGCCCACACCGGGTCCTGGTGATCACCCGCGCCGGCCACCGCCAGCACTGGCACATCAACTTCGGCCAGCCCCGCCCACCAGTCGCGATCCTTGTCGCCAAAGCGGCCAAACAGACCGAACCAGCGCATGCTTTCCAGCGCCAGGCCAATCGGCTCGTCTTCCGGGCCGCGCTTGAGCCGCGAGCCGGAAATTTGCGCAAAGCGCTTGAGCAGCAGGCGCCCGCCCCACTCCACCGGCGGCAGCTTCAGTGGCCAGTAGGTTCGGCTGACCTGGGTACCGAAGAACGCCACGCTGGCCACCTGCTCGGCGCCCAGGTACTGGCCACCGAGGGCCGCCGCCAGGGTGGTACCGCCCAGCGAGTGACCGATCCAGTGCGCAGGCCTTCCGGCCTGCTCGCAGACGAACGCGGCAATTACCGGCAGGTCGTAACGGGCATAGTCAGCCACGCGGTTGTTGCGATAGCCATGGTTGCGCGGCGACAGGCCGTGGCCGCGCATCTCCGGGATCCACACATCGAAACCGGCGCGCGCCAGGTAGGCGCCCAGGCCAATGCCCCGGGGCGAATACCAGAAGCGCCGGTTGGAAAAGCTGCCGTGCAGCAGAATGACCGGGGTGCCACGCACCTCGGCTTGATCGGCCATGCCCAGGCGGGTGAGCGCCAGCTCGACGCTGCGATCCGGGCTGTTACCGGCTTTGATCCGGTACACGTCCTCGCTCAGGTCGCCACGGCGCTCGGCACTGAGCAAGGCCACGGGAAAAAGGGTACTGCTGCTTTGCATAGGGTTCTTGCACAAAAAAGGGCGAGATCCATCACTGGAACACGCCCTGGAATACGGTCGGAACCCTCACCGGCGTAACCGCCAGGTGAAGGCTCCGGTTCAGCGCATCAGTTCGCGGCCTGGCCTTCAGCCAGGAAGAACCAGGTCTCGAGGACCGAGTCCGGGTTCAGCGAGACGCTTTCGATGCCCTGTTCCATCAGCCATTTGGCCAGGTCCGGGTGGTCGGATGGGCCCTGGCCGCAGATACCGATGTACTTGCCAGCCTTGTTACAGGCCTGGATGGCATTGGCCAGCAGCTTCTTGACAGCAGGGTTACGCTCGTCGAACAGGTGCGCAATGATCCCCGAGTCGCGGTCCAGGCCCAGGGTTAGCTGAGTCAGGTCGTTGGAGCCGATGGAGAAACCATCGAAATACTCGAGGAACTCTTCGGCGAGGATGGCGTTGGACGGCAGTTCGCACATCATGATCACGCGCAGGCCGTTGTCACCGCGGGCCAGGCCGTTTTCGGCGAGCAGATCGACAACCTGGCTGGCCTCGCCCAGGGTGCGCACGAACGGCACCATGATCTCGACGTTGGTCAGGCCCATCTCGTTGCGCACGCGCTTGAGGGCACGGCACTCGAGCTCGAAGCAGTCACGGAAGGTTTCGCTGATGTAGCGCGACGCACCGCGGAAACCCAGCATCGGGTTTTCTTCTTCCGGCTCGTAGAGCTTGCCGCCGATCAGGTTGGCGTATTCGTTGGACTTGAAGTCCGACAGGCGCACGATGACCTTCTTCGGCCAGAACGCCGCCGCCAGGGTGCTGATGCCCTCGACCAGTTTCTCGACGTAGAAGCCGACCGGGTCGTTGTAGCCGGCAATGCGCTTGTCGACGCTCTCTTTGAGCTCGGCAGGCAGGCCTGCGTAGTTGAGCAGCGCCTTGGGGTGCACGCCGATCATGCGGTTGATGATGAATTCCAGGCGCGCCAGGCCGACACCGGCGTTGGGCAGCTGGGCAAAGTCAAAGGCGCGGTCCGGGTTGCCGACGTTCATCATGATCTTGAACGGCAGCTCCGGCATGGCGTCGACGGAGTTCTTGCGCACGTCAAAGCCCAGCTCGCCTTCGAAGATGAAACCGGTATCGCCTTCGGCACACGACACGGTCACGCCCTGGCCGTCCTTGAGCAGCTGGGTGGCGTTGCCGCAACCAACCACCGCCGGAATACCCAGTTCACGGGCAATGATCGCCGCGTGGCAGGTACGCCCGCCACGGTTGGTGACGATGGCGCTGGCGCGCTTCATCACCGGCTCCCAGTCCGGGTCGGTCATGTCCGAAACCAGTACGTCGCCGGGCTGGACCTTGTCCATCTCCGAGACGTCCTTGATGATCCGTACCTTGCCGGCGCCGATGCGCTGGCCGATGGCGCGGCCTTCGACCAGCACGGTGCCGGTCTCTTTGAGCAGGTAACGCTCCATGACGTTGGCCTGGGCGCGGCTTTTCACGGTTTCAGGGCGGGCCTGAACGATGTACAGCTTGCCGTCGTCACCGTCCTTGGCCCATTCGATGTCCATCGGGCACTTGTAGTGCTTCTCGATGATCATCGCCTGCTTGGCCAGCTCGCTGACTTCGGCGTCGCTCAGGCAGAAACGGGTGCGGTCGACCTTGTCGACATCGACGGTCTTGACCGAACGACCGGCCTTGGCTTCTTCGCCATAGACCATCTTGATCGCCTTGCTGCCCAGGTTGCGGCGCAGGATCGCCGGGCGGCCGGCCTCCAGGGTGCCTTTGTGCACGTAGAATTCGTCGGGGTTGACTGCACCCTGAACGACGGTTTCACCCAGGCCGTAGGCGCCGGTGATGAACACCACGTCACGAAAGCCCGACTCGGTGTCGAGGGTGAACATTACGCCGGCAGTGCCGGTTTCCGAGCGGACCATGCGCTGCACGCCGGCCGACAGGGCCACCAGCTTGTGGTCGAAGCCCTGGTGCACGCGGTAGGAAATGGCGCGGTCGTTGAACAGCGAGGCGAACACTTCCTTGGCGGCGCGGATGACGTTGTCGACGCCGCGGATGTTCAGGAAGGTTTCCTGCTGGCCGGCGAACGAGGCGTCCGGCAGGTCTTCGGCAGTGGCCGAGGAGCGCACGGCCACGGCCATGTTCGGGTTGCCCTGGGACATTTCGGCGAAGGCAGTGCGGATTTCGGCGTTCAGGCGCTCGGGGAACTCGGCCTCCATGATCCACTGGCGGATCTGCGCACCGGTCTTGGCCAGGGCGTTGACGTCGTCAACGTCCAGCGCGTCGAGGGCAGCGTGGATCTGGGCGTTCAGGCCGCTCTGCTCGAGAAAGTCACGATACGCCTGAGCCGTAGTGGCAAAGCCGCCGGGGACCGAGACACCGGCGCCCGCGAGGTTACTGATCATCTCGCCGAGGGATGCGTTCTTGCCCCCCACATGCTCTACATCATGGACGCCGAGCTTATCGAGGGAAACTACGTACTCTACCAAGGTGATCTCTCCACTAACTGTGTTGGAAAAGCTCAGGTCGCCCGCCTGCCAGCTCTGGCTTGGCCGGGCGCTTGTGGCCTGGACCTGGAAAATAAGTGAGAATGCCGAACGCAGTGTTCGGTAAACCGAACCTATCATATCCAAGATTCGTCACCAGCTTAAGGCCCAAGGCGCAAATGAAACGATCTGCTTTCTTTATCTCCGATGGCACCGGCATTACCGCCGAGACGCTGGGACAGAGTCTTCTAGCGCAGTTCGATACCATTGCGTTCAATAAATTCACGCGTCCGTACATCGACAGCGTAGAAAAAGCGCGGGTGATGGTACAACAAATCAATAGCGCCGCTGAGAAAGACGGTGTCCGTCCGATCATCTTCGACACCATCGTCAATCAGGATATCCGCGAGGTCCTCGCCACCTCCAACGGCTTCATGATCGACATCTTCTCGACCTTCCTGGCCCCGCTGGAACAGGAACTGACCGCCCATTCGTCCTATTCGGTGGGCAAATCCCACTCGATCGGCGGCAATTCCAACTATATGGAACGCATCGAGGCGGTCAACTTCGCTCTCGACAACGACGACGGCGCGCGCACCCATTATTACGACAAGGCCGACCTGATCCTGGTGGGCGTGTCGCGCTGCGGCAAGACCCCGACCTGCCTGTACATGGCCATGCAATTCGGCATCCGCGCGGCCAACTACCCGCTGACCGAAGATGACATGGAGCGCCTGCAACTGCCCCAGGCCCTGAAAAACCACCAGCACAAGCTGTTCGGCCTGACCATCGACCCCGACCGCCTGACCGCCATCCGCCACGAGCGCAAGCCCAACAGCCGCTACGCAAGCTTTGCCCAGTGCGAGTTCGAGGTACGTGAAGTGGAGAACCTGTTCCGCCGCGAGAACATTGCGCACATCAACTCCACGCATTTCTCCGTGGAAGAGATTGCGGCGAAGATTCTGGTCGAGAAAGGTGTAGAGCGAAGGTTCAAATAAAATTCTCCGGCCTCATCGCGGGTCAAGCCCGCTCCCACAGGTACAGCACGATCCACCCTGTGGGAGCGGGCTTGACCCGCGATGAGGCCGGGACAGGCACAAAAAAAGCCCCGGCAAATGCCGGGGCTTTTTCATTTCAGCTCACGCTTAAGACGGCATCACCGTTGCCTGGCCACTCAGGGCCAGGTCCACCAGTTCGCGGTTGGCCACCGCGTACATGGCGTAGTCGGTGCCGGTAGCGGCACGCAGCTCGTCGAGCATGGCGCGCCAGCGCTCGACCATGACCCGGTGCTGATCCAGCCACAGGGCCACGCGGGCGTCCATGTCCTCGGGTGCGTCGATCATCTGCAGCACCGAGATGGTGATCGCCCGTTGCTGCAGGTCGATATCATCGCGGAAGGCTTCACGGGCCAGGGCCTGCCAGTTGTTTTCCACCGGCAGGTTGCTGATTTCCTGCAGGTACCAGGTAAGGTCCAGGGCGCTGCCAACGGCGAAGAAGGCCTTGGCCACTTCGGCCGGGTCCTGGCCGGTGACGTCGGAAGCCTCGATGATCGGCAACAGGGTGTACAGGTGCGTAGTGCCGGCCACCATGCGTGCCAGCAGCTCCGGCACGCCGGCTTCGACAAAGCCCTGGTAACGGGTCATCCAGCGCTCGCGGGTCGGCCCTTCCAGCAGTTCGTCAAGCTTGAGCCCCAAAGCAGCGATCTTCGGCCCGAAGTGCGCCACGTCACGCCCGGCATCCTGCTCGTTACGACGGCTGCGCAGGAACCAGCGGGTCGCACGGCGGCCCAGACGCATCAGCTCGTCCATCAGGGTCAACTGGATTTCAGCCGGGACCTGGTAGTCCAGCGCCTCGATCTGACGGAACCAGTGCGGCAGGTGGAAGATGTCGCGCACGATCACGTAGGCGCCAGCGACGTTCGCCGGGCTCATGCCGGTGGACTCTTTCAGGCGCTGAACGAAGGTGATGCCCATGTTGTTGACCAGATCGTTGGCGATCTGGGTGCTGACGATCTCGCGTTTCAGGCGGTGGCGGCGCATGGCTTCGGCGAACTTGCTCACCAGCGACGGCGGGAACGCGGTTTCCATGTCGCGGGTCAGGTAGTCATCGTCCGGCACCAGCGACTTGAGCAGCTGCTCCTTGAGGTCGATCTTGCTGTACGAGATCAGCACCGACAGCTCGGCACGGGTCAGGCCCTGGCCGGCGGCCAGGCGCTCGGCCAGTTGCTCTTCGGTCGGCAGGAACTCGATGGCGCGGTCCAGCTTGCCACGGCCTTCAAGGTCGGCCATCAGGCGCTTGTATTCAGCGATGCGCTCCTTGGCCCGACGCGCAGCCAGCGACAACGCCTGGGTCTGCTTGTAGTTGTTGCCCAGCACCAGGCCGGCCACTTCGTCGGTCATGCTGCCCAGCAGCTGGTTGCGCTGCTTCTCGGTCATGTCGCCAGCCTGCACCACTTCGTTGAGCAGGATCTTGATGTTGACCTCGTGGTCGGAGCAGTCCACGCCACCGGCGTTGTCGATGAAGTCGGTGTTGGTGGCGCCGCCGTTCAAGCCGAACTCGACCCGGCCCAGCTGGGTCATGCCGAGGTTGCCGCCCTCGCCCACCACCTTGCAGCGCAGCTCGTTGCCGTCCACGCGCAGGGCGTCGTTGGCCTTGTCGCCGACGTCAGCGTGGCTTTCCTCACTGGACTTGACGTAGGTGCCGATACCGCCGTTCCACAGCAGGTCGACCGGCGCCTTGAGCAGTGCGTTGAGCAGCTCGGTCGGGGTCAGCTTGTCGGCTTCGATGGCGAAGCGCTCTTTCATCTGCGCGGTGATCGCGATGCTTTTCGCACTGCGCGGGAAGATCCCGCCGCCTTCGGACATGATGCTGGTGTCGTAGTCGCTCCAGGCCGAACGCGGCAGGTCGAACAGGCGCTGGCGCTCGGCGAAGCTGCTGGCCGGCTCCGGGTTCGGGTCGATGAAGATGTGCAGGTGGTTGAACGCCGCCACCAGTTGCAGCTTGTCGGACATCAGCAGGCCGTTGCCGAACACGTCACCGGCCATGTCGCCGACGCCGACCACGGTGATCGGGTCTTCCTGGACGTTGATGCCGCGCTCGCGGAAGTGACGCTGCACGCCAACCCAGGCGCCACGGGCGGTAATGCCCATTTTCTTGTGGTCGTAACCGGCCGAGCCACCGGAGGCGAACGCATCGCCGAGCCAGAAGCCGTAGTCGATGGCAATGCCGTTGGCGATATCGGAGAAGGTCGCGGTGCCTTTGTCGGCAGCCACCACCAGGTACGGGTCATCGTCGTCATGCCGGACGACGTTGGCCGGCGGCACCAGGGCGCCGTCCTTGAGGTTGTCGGTGATGTCCAGCAGGCCGGAAATGAAGATCCGGTAGCAGGCGATGCCTTCGGCCTGGATATCGTCGCGGCTGCCGCCCAGCGGCAGGCGACGCGGCAGGAAACCACCCTTGGCGCCGACCGGCACGATCACCGAGTTCTTCACCTGCTGGGCTTTTACCAGGCCCAGCACTTCGGTGCGGAAGTCTTCTTCACGGTCCGACCAGCGCAGGCCGCCGCGGGCGACGTTGCCAAAGCGCAGGTGCACACCCTCGACCCGTGGCGAGTAGACGAAGATCTCGAACTTCGGCACCGGCTTGGGCAGCTCGGGGATCAGCTTGGGGTTGAACTTGAAGCTGAAGTACGACTTGTTATGGCCCTGGGCATCGGTCTGGTAGAAGTTGGTGCGCAGGGTGGCCTTGATCAGGTCCAGGTAGCGACGCAGGATGCGGTCTTCGTTGAGCACCTGAACGTCGTCCAGGGCGGTGAGGATCGCCTGTTCCAGACGTTGCTGCTTGTCGTCGAGGTCTTCGCTGGTGAGCTTGCGCGCCAGGTAGAAGCGGGTCTTGAACAACCGGGTCAGCTCGCGGGCGATGTCGGTGTGGTTGTTCAGGGTGCTGGCGATGTAACCGAGGTCGAAGCCCAGGCGGATCTGCTTGAGGTAGCGGGCATAAGCACGCAGCAGCGCCACATCGCGCCATGGCAGGCCGGCGGTCAGCACCAGGCGGTTGAAGGCGTCGTTCTCGGCATCGCCATTGACGATGTGCACGAATGCATCCTGCAGGGTGTCGTTGAGCTGCTGGATGTCGAGGTTCAGGCCTTCGGCGGCGGTGAAGGCAAAATCATGAATCCAGTATTCGCGGCCATTGGCATGGCGCAGGCGGTAGGGGAACTCGCCGAGCACGCGCAGGCCGAGGTTTTCCAGGATCGGCAGCACATCTGAAAGCGCCAGCGGCGTATCGGCGTGGTACAGCTTGCAGTGCAGCTGCTGTTTGCCGGCCTGGGTCAGCGGCTGGTAGAAGCTCATGACCAGCGGCTTGCGCTCGGACAGGGTCAGCAGGTGCTGCATGTCGACCACCGCCGAATGGGCGGCGAAACGCTCGCGGTAACCGGCCGGGAAGCCTTTCGGGAAATCGGCCAGGACGTTGGTGCCCTGGGCTTCGCCGAAGCTTTCGACGGTCAGGCTGGCGTAGTCGTCCTGCCACGAACGGCAGGCCTGGATCACTTCGTTTTCCAGTTGCTGCGGGTCGATGTCGATGCGGTTTTTCGGGTCGACGCGCAGAATCAGCTGCACACGGGCCAGCACCGACTCGGAGAAGAAGGTCCAGAACTCGCAGTCGCTGGCCTTGAGGCGCTCCATCAGCACCTGCTGGATCTTCTGCCGCACTTCGGTGGAGTAGATATCACGCGGCACGTAGGCCAGGCAGTAGCAGAAGCGGCCGTACGGGTCCTTGCGCAGGAACACGCGGATCTTGTTGCGCTCCTGGATCTGCACGATCGACATGACGGTGCTGAACAGCTCGTCGACCGGGGTCTGGAACAGGTCGTCGCGCGGCAGCACTTCCAGGACCTGCGCCAGCTCCTTGCCCAGGTGGGCCTTGGGGTCGAAGTGCGAGCGGCGCTCGACTTCGGCGACCTTGCCACGGATGTAGGGGATCGCGCGCACGCTCTCGCCGTACACCGAGGAGGTGTACAGGCCCATGAAGCGGCATTCCTTGATGACCTTGCCGTCGGCATCCAGCTGGCGGATCGACACGTAGTCCGGGTAGGCCGGACGGTGCACGCGGCTTGGGTGCGCGGCCTTGGCGAAGGACAGCAGCAGCGGCTCTTGCAGGTAGTTGACGGCGTAGTCTTCGATGCGCAGGTCTTCGGCGGTGAGACCGACGCGCAGCATGCGGGTCAGGCCGAGGAACGACTGCTCGTCGTATTGCAGCTGGCCGCCCTGAGCGTCGCCATGGACAACGAACTCTTCGTAGCCGAGGAAGGTGAAGTGGTTGCCCAGCAGCCACTCGAGGAACGCCTTGACCTCGGCCTTTTCATTTTGTGCCGGGGCGTAGGCGGTTTGTTCAACCAGCGCCACGACCTCGCGCAGCTTGGCTTTCATCGGCTCGAAATCGGCGACGGCGACACGCACTTCAGCCAGCACCTGCTCAAGCTCGCGGGTCAGCAGGTTGAGTTCGGCAGTATTGGCGCAGCGGTCGATCTCCAGGTACATCAGCGATTCTTGCAGCACGCCTTCGCCCTGGGTGCCCTTGGGCAGGATTTCCAGCAGCTCGCCTTTCGGCCCGCGACGCACGCTCAGTACGGTGGTCTGCAGGGTGTGGATGCTGTAGCCGCGGCGGTTGAGCTCGGTGCGTACCGAGTCGACCAGAAACGGCAGGTCATGGTGCAGGACTTCGACCGCGGTGTGGGTCGACTGCCAGCCATGACGCTCGTAATCGGGGTTGTAGACGCGAACCTGAGGCTGGGAGTGATCGAAACGCTCGATGATGCGCCAGGCAGAGAGGGTGCAACCGGCCAGGTCCGACATACGGCGCTGGGTGAGTTCGTCCAGAGAGATGATGCCGAAGAACTGCTCGGCGAACAGCGCCACTTGTGGCAGTGCCTGTTCGCTGATGTGCTGCGCCAGGGCCGCTTGCAGTTGATGCTGGAAGTCGGCTTTGCTGGCTGCGGTGAAAAACGCCATCTGTGGTACTCCGCTTGGGCTTTATTATTGAGTGAAGCGTCGCGCGCGTCCGCCGTTTACGGATCAACGATAGCCAACCCGTAGCAGGAGGACGGTAAAACCATAGAAACAGGCGCTCAAGGTGACCCGCAAGTCACATCTTCCCGCTCCACGGATGGGCATCTGCAAAAACGACTGCCAGCGCGGCTGTGTCTTTACGGGTGTCCATCGACAGCGCAGCTTAACGAGTGCCCGCCCGCCCCTGCTTGCGGTGCTGCGACATATTCGGTCATTGAGGTGCAACCGTACGTTTATCCACAGGCCGAAGACTGGCAGAATCGTGTTTCAACTTGTTTATGGAAGGGCGAGATACCCACTCCTGACAGGTCATGCAGGGTAGGATTCGCAAAGCCCGCTGCCAGGAGCAAGAAGATCATGCTGTATCTCGACACTCCACTCTCCAAAGCCATCGTCAGCCTGTTTGAGCGCGCCTTACCCATGCTGCAAGGCAAACAGCCCGGAGCGTTGAAGATCTATGTATTTGGTGGCTGTGCATTGCACATCCTGACGAACGCCCGAGGGAGTGCTGACGTTGATGCCGAACTGATGGCAGCCGAACATCTTCTGATCGCAGAAGTCAAAGCTGTTTATCAGGCACCCGAAGACTTCGAAGTTGACGGAGAAGATTTTTCGGTGGTCTTTGACCAAGCATTCAACAATGCGCTGTGCCCTCTGCACCAGGACTTTGAGGAGCGGGCAATTGCCTTGCCTGGCCAGGAGCTGTCGCCATTGCAGGTATTCATAGCCCACCCCATAGATCTGGCCATTTCCAAGCTGGGCCGCTTTACCGACCGCGACCATGAGGATATTTCCACACTGATCCAGGCCGGGAAGATCAAACTCGACGAATTTGATAGGATCGCGACACAAGCCATCGACTACTACCCTTGCGATAAAGGTACGGTGAGCAGTTACTTGAGGTTGATTCTCGATGAAGCAAAAAACATCGGCGATGACAGCTAAGCCAGTGTGCCCGCAGGATACTCTGGAGCGCTTCCTCGGGCTGTGCGCCACGCCATCCGATGCCAGGCTGTCGGATAACTTGCATAGCGTTTTTGATAAAGTCGTCGTCGAGGTAAGCAAGGCCCCTCTGGATCACCTTGACCAAGACGCAGCGACGCGCTTTGCCGTGGCGCTCTGGTACTTCAGTGATGCAATGGCCGAGTCTCTCGAGCAGCGCCTTCAGCACCCCAGGCTTGCTCCGGTGCGAAAACGTCGCCTGTTGTACCTGGTGGACAGGCTGCGCAGATTTCCTGTACTGACACCGGAAAAAGCAGCGTTCATGAAGTCATTTGTCAATCAATGGCGTTGTTTGGCAACGACAGCGGACTCGCTGGCAATTCGCACGGCTGAAAAAGTTAACCGTTACGACAAGGTTGCGGTGACCTGGGGGCTTACCGAGGATGTCAGTGGCCTAATGAGCAAAGTGCTTGAGTACCAGACTCGGCATTTCGTCGATGCCCATGCTTTGCCAAGCGGCTACTCCGAATTGTGCTCCAGAAAAACAGCTTGAAATCGGCAGACTCCACAGCCTGCAACGCTTATCACCCCTGCCAGTAAAATCGCAGCTCAACACTCGTAGATTTATTGCCAGGCCGAAGACTGGCAGAATCGTGTTTCAACTTATTGATCGAGCCGCTCATGCAATTCAAGACCGCCCTGCTCTTCGCCACCCCCTGCGATGATGAAGAAGACAACATGGCCACCCTGTGCTGCCACAGCGACAAGGGCCAGATGTTCATCATGACTCGCTACCCGGACGAAGACCGGGTGGACATCACCCTGGACGAGCATTACGCCCCCGTCGAAGGCCTGAAAGTTACTTTCAGCGCCGCGAGGCTGCTGATCGAAGTGTCACCGCTGGATGCCGATGCCCTCGGCGGTGACGACCAACTGGAAATCCTGCTTACCGCCGACGGCACCGACCTCGCCGAAGTCGAAGAAACCCTGCAGAACATCCTCAAGGGCACCGGCACCTACGTCAGCGAGCTGTAATCGCCCACGCGGTTTCTTGACAAGGAACCGCTGCAAAAGGCATTGTCTGACAACCTGATTAATGAGCCACCCCTCATGCTTGAGCTTCAGCGCCCCGACACCCTGGTCGAACGGGTTGTCGGCGCCATCCGCGCAGAAATCGATTCCGGTCGCCTGGCGGCCGAATCGCGCCTGCCCACCGAACAGCAACTGGCCGAGCAATTGAACGTCAGCCGCTCGGTG
Organism: Pseudomonas sp. B21-009; assembly: GCF_024749345.1. Taxonomy (NCBI): domain Bacteria; kingdom Pseudomonadati; phylum Pseudomonadota; class Gammaproteobacteria; order Pseudomonadales; family Pseudomonadaceae; genus Pseudomonas; species Pseudomonas sp. B21-009. The sequence continues at coordinate 4,134,016 of NZ_CP087199.1, forward strand.
GTACGCGAGGCAGTGGCCCAGCTCAAGGCGGACGGGGTGCTGATCGCTCGCCGCGGCCTGGGTTCGTACATTTCGCAAACCCCGACCGGCACGGTCTTCCGCTTCCCTGCTGCGCAAGGCCGCAGCCCGGACCTGGTGCAGATGTTCGAAGTGCGCCTGTGGATCGAGACCCAGGCCGCCTCGGTAGCCGCCCAGCGCCGCGACGCCGCTGACCTGGCGCGCATGGGCAAGGCCCTGCAGGAGATGCTCGACAAGCGCAGCGAGTTTGCCGTGGCCGCCGCTGCCGACGTGGAGTTCCACCGGGCCATCGCCGAGGCCAGCAAGAACGATTATTTCGTCGCTTTCCATGATTTTCTGCGTGGCCAGCTGGCCGCAGCCCGTCGCACCGCCTGGGAAAACTCGGCGGCGCATTCGGTCGGCGGTTCGGCCGATGCCCATCGCGAGCACCAGGCGCTGTACCAGGCCATCGCCGATGGCGACCGGCTTGGCGCCGCAGCCTGCGCCGAAGCGCACCTGCGGGCCTCGGCCAAACGCCTGAAACTGGACCTGCCGAGTATCGACTGAACACCCTATAGAACGGGCGCTGCGGCATGGCGCCCTTTTGTTTGACCTACTTAGTCTGACAACCTGATAAGCAGACTCTCTGATAAGAACAAGCCAAGGTGACACCTGCATGATCTACGACTACTGCATCATCGGCGGCGGCATCGTCGGCCTCGCCACCGCCATGGCGCTGCTGGAACGCCAACCGGGCGCCTCCTTGCTGATCCTGGAAAAGGAAAGCAGCCTGGCCAAGCACCAGACCGGGCATAACAGCGGCGTGATTCACGCAGGCATCTATTACGCGCCGGGCAGCCTCAAGGCCGACCTGTGCAAGCGCGGCGCCCAGGCCACCAAAGCGTTCTGCAGCGAGCACCAGATCAAGTTCGAAGTCTGCGGCAAGTTGCTGGTGGCCTCGACGCCGCTGGAAGTCGAGCGCATGCGTGCCCTGTACGAGCGCTCGCAGCAGAACGGCCTGAAGGTCGAACAGCTGGATGCCAAGGAACTGCAACGCCGCGAGCCGAATATCGTCGGCCTCGGCGGCCTGTTCCTCGATGCCACCGGCATTGTCGACTACCAGCAGGTCTGCGAAGCCATGGCCCGGGTCATCCAGCGATTCGGTGGCGAAGTGCAGCTGCAAACCACCGTGCGCGCTATTGTCGAAACCGCCGACAAGGTCACCATCAGCAGCGACGACAAGGTCTGGAGCGCCCGCCAGCTGGTGGCCTGTGCCGGCCTGCAATCGGACCGCCTGGCAACCATGGCCGGGGTCAAGATCGACCACCAGATCATCCCCTTCCGCGGCGAATACTTCCGCCTGCCTGCGGCCAAGAACGACATCGTCAACCACCTGATCTACCCGATCCCCGACCCGGAGCTGCCGTTTCTTGGCGTGCACCTGACGCGGATGATCGACGGCAGCGTTACCGTCGGGCCGAACGCGGTACTGGGGCTGGGCCGGGAAAACTACCGCAAGTTCTCGGTGAACTGGCGCGACGTTGCCGAATACGCGCGTTTTCCGGGGTTCTGGAAAACCATCTGGAACAACCTTGGTTCCGGCACCGCCGAGATGAAGAACTCGCTGTTCAAAGGCGGCTATCTGGAGCAATGCCGCAAGTACTGCCCGTCGCTGAATGTCGAAGACCTGCTGCCCTATGAGGCCGGCATCCGCGCCCAGGCGGTGATGCGCGACGGCACCCTGGTGCACGACTTCCTGTTCGCCGAGACGCCGCGCATGGTGCACGTCTGCAACGCGCCGTCACCGGCGGCCACCTCGGCCATCCCGATCGGCCAGATGATCGCCGAAAGGATCTTCAAGGCCCGCTGAATCCTGCTGCACACCTAACTACAAAGACAAAAAAGGAACACCCCACATGTCGGTACATGAGGCGGCTGCGGCCGCGAGCGAAACCCCGGAACAAAAACGCAAACGCCTGCGCAAGGTCGCCGCCGCGACCATCTTCGGCTCGATGCTGGAGTGGTACGACTTCTACCTGTACGCGACCATGGCGGCGATCGTCTTCTCGAAGATCTTCTTCGACCCGAGCAACCCGGCGGTGGCGTCGCTGCTGGCGTTCTCCACCTTCGCCATCGGCTTTATCGCCCGCCCCTTCGGCGGCGTGCTGTTCGGCTACCTGGGCGACCGCTTCGGGCGCAAGCAGGTACTGGTCATCACCTTCTGCATGATGGGCGTGTGCACTACCCTGATCGGCCTGATCCCCAGCTACGCCTCGATCGGTATCTGGGCGCCGATCATCCTCGTGCTGGTACGCATCATTCAGGGCCTGGGTGCCGGTGCCGAGTTGTCTGGCGCGGCGGTGACCTCTTATGAACACGCCAGCGAAGGCAAGCGCGGCAGCCAGGGCGCCTGGCCGGCGCTGGGCCTGAACCTGGGCCTGCTGCTGTCGTCGCTGACCGTCTACCTGCTGACCATGAACGGCAACGAGTTCCTGCTCGCCGGCGGCTGGCGCATCCCGTTCATCTGCAGCATCGTGCTGGTCGGCGTCGGCCTGTGGGTGCGTAAAAGCATCCCGGAAACCCCGGACTTCAAAGAGCTCGACAAAACCCCGGCCAAGGACCAGATTTCGCCGCTCAAGCTGCTGTTTCGCAACGACCTCAAGGGCCTGGCCGTGGTGTTCTTCGTGGCCATCGGCTACAACGCCCTGAGCTACATCTTCAAGACCTTCTCGCTGGCCTACCTGACCCAGTACAAAGGCGTCGAAGCCCATGTCACCTCGCTGTCGGTGACCATCGCCAGCCTGGTGGCGATTATCGCCGTGCCGTTCTTCGGCTGGCTGTGCGACAAATGGAGCAGCAAGACCGTGCTGATGCTTGGCGGGCTGTTCTCGGTGCTGTTCGCCTACCCGTTCCTGAGCCTGCTCAACACCGGCGAGCCGATGATGATCTACCTGGCGATTGCCATCGGTACCGGCATCCTCGCACCGATGATGTTTGCCCCGCAGGGCTCGTTCCTCAGCCGCCAGTTCCCGACCCAGACCCGCTCTTCGGGCTTTGGCACCGGGCGCGAGATCGGCACCGCCGTGGCCGGCGGCCTGGCACCGCTGGGCGGCCTGGCGCTGGTGGCCAACTCGGCGACCCACTCCACCGACGGCGTGGCGCTGATTCTGGTGGTGGCGGCGGTGTTCGTGGTGGTGTTTGCCCTGTGTGACCAGGGCCGCAAGCATTCCAGCTTCAAGAACTGACACCCCGGCTCCCACAGGGTCAGCGCGATCCCTGTGGGAGTTGGCGTTGCCGACGATGGGCTGCACAGCAACCCCGACTTCACGATTTGAACAATTTTCCCTGCTGCCGTTAGTCGCAAGCCCCCGGATGGATTAAAGTATCAGCCCCCGCCCGGGCGCTTTTACGCCGCACGCCCTGGCTTTTTTCCAGGAACCGTCAACGATGGAACACCGTGAGGCGCTGATCGCGCTGCGCACCTTTCTTTCAACCCAGATCCTGGGCCAGGAAAAACTCGTCGAGCGCTTGCTCATCGTGCTCCTCGCCGACGGCCACATGCTGGTCGAAGGCGCCCCGGGCCTGGCCAAGACCAAGGCCATCAAGGAACTGGCCGAAGGCGTCGAAGCCGAGTTCCATCGTATCCAGTTCACCCCCGACCTGCTCCCGGCCGACATCACCGGCACCGAGATCTATCGCCCGGAAACCGGCAGCTTCGTGTTCCAGCAGGGGCCGATCTTCCACAACCTGGTATTGGCCGACGAAATCAACCGCGCCCCGGCCAAGGTTCAGTCGGCGCTGCTCGAGGCCATGGCCGAACGCCAGGTCAGTGTCGGGCGCAGTACCTACGAGCTGTCGCCGCTGTTCCTGGTGATGGCCACGCAGAACCCGATCGAGCAGGAAGGCACCTACCCGCTGCCCGAAGCCCAGCTCGACCGCTTCCTCATGCACGTCAAGATTGGTTTTCCCGATGCCGCCGTCGAACGGCGCATCCTCCAGCAGGCCCGGGGCGAGGCGCTCAACGGCGAGACCAAGCCGGAACGACGGGTCAGCCAGCAGGCGATCTTTGCCGCGCGCAAGGAAATCCTCGGCCTGTACATGGCCGACGCGGTAGAGGAATACCTGGTGCAACTGGTGATGGCCACCCGCACCCCGGCCAAGTTCGACCTCGAGCTGGCCGACTGGATCGCCTACGGCGCCAGCCCGCGCGGCTCGATTGCCCTCGACCGCTGCGCGCGGGCTCATGCCTGGCTGGCCGGACGCGACTTCGTCAGCCCTGAAGACATCCAGGCGGTGCTGTTCGACGTACTGCGCCACCGCATCATTCTTTCCTTCGAGGCCGAGGCCGCCGGGATTGACCAGGACCGGGTGATCCAGCGCATCCTCGACGTCGTCGCCGTCGCCTGAACCCATGCCCAATCGCCTGCTGGCCGCGCCCGGAATCCGCATCAGCCTCGCCGAGCTGATCGAGATGCGCCATCGCGTGCGCGAAGTGCAGTTGTTCTCCCGGCCCGGCCAGCGCAGCCCGCTGGTCGGCCTGCACCACTCGAAATTGCGCGGACGCGGGGTCGACTTCGACCAGGTGCGGGTGTACCAGGCCGGCGACGATGTGCGCAACATCGACTGGCGGGTGACCGCGCGTACCCAGGAGCCGCATACCAAGCTGTTTCATGAGGAGCGTGAGCGGCCGATCTTCATCCTCGTCGAACAAAGCCAGCGTCTGTTCTTCGGTTCCGGGCTGATGTTCAAGTCGGTGCTCGCCGCCCAGGCCGCCGCCCTGATCGGCTGGGCTGCGCTGGGCCACAACGACCGCATTGGCGGCCTGGTGTTCGGCGACAACGAGCACTACGAAATCAAGCCACGGCGCAGCAAGCAGAGCCTGTTGCAGTTGCTCAACCGCCTGGCACGGGTCAACCAGTCGCTGCACACCGAAGCCGTGCCCCAGGCCGACAGCCTCGGTATCGCCCTGCGCCGCGCCCGCGAAGTGCTGCGCCCGGGCAGCCTGGCAATCATCATCTGCGACGAGCGGGCGCTGACGCCTGCGGTCGAGCAGCAATTGAGCCTGCTTTCGCGTCATTGCGACCTGCTGCTGTTGCCGCTGTCCGACCCGCTCGACCATGCCCTGCCGGCCGCCGGCCTGCTGCGCTTTGCCCAGCACGGTGCGCAACTGGAGCTCGACACCCTCGACCCGACCCTGCGCAAGAGCTACCGCCAGCAAAGCGAGGCGCGCATCGAACGCTGGGAGCTGCTGGCGCAAAAGCTGCGGGTGGTGCTGATGCCGCTGAGCACCCAGAGCGAGATGATCGAGCAACTGCGCGAGTACCTTAACGCGCAACGACCGGGGAAAACCTCGTGAACCCGCTCGATCAATTGCAGCCGCTGCTGGCCCCGGCGCCAATCGGCTGGTGGCCGCTGGCGCCGGGCTGGTGGGCGCTGCTGTTGCTGCTGCCGCTACTGGCTTGGGGCCTGTGGCGCCTGCGCCATTGGCGCCCGGGTAAAAAGCCCATCGTGCGCGCCGAACTGCCTCTGGACCCGATACGCATCGAGGCCCTGGCCGAACTCGCGCGCCTGCCCAAACCCTACGACGGTGCCCCGGCCGGGGCCTGGCTGCAGCAGATCAACGCACTGCTCAAGCGCCTGTGCCGCAACCATTACCCGGGCAGCCACAGCCATACCCTCAACGGCCGCCAATGGCTGGCGTTTCTTGATAACCGCTGCCCGGCCGCCGGCCTGACCCGCTGGATGGTACTGGTCGAAGGCGCCTACAAGCCCGAATGCAAACTCGACGACAAAGCCATCAACGGCCTCAACCAGTCGGTCGAAACCTGGATCCGCAAACATGTTTGAACTGGCCTGGCCGTGGATCTTCGTGCTGCTGCCGCTGCCCTGGCTGGCGCGTCTGCTGCTGCCGGCCGCCGACAGCGGCGAGCCGGTGCTCAAGGTCAGTTTCCTCGATGAACTCGAAGGCCTGGCCGGGCGCCGCGCGCGCCTGAACCTGCCGACCTGGCGCCAGCAAGCGCCATTCGTGCTGGTCTGGCTGTTGCTGCTGTTTGCCGCCGCCCGCCCGCAGTGGCTGGGCGAACCGCTGCCGGTGGCCGCCAGTGGCCGCGACCTGCTGGTGGCGGTGGATGTTTCCGGCTCCATGGACTTTCCCGACATGCAGTGGCAAGGCGACGACGTCAGCCGCCTGACCCTGGTCAAGGCCCTGCTCGGCGACTTTCTCGAAGAGCGCCAGGGCGATCGCGTCGGCCTGATCCTGTTCGGCAGCCAGGCCTACCTGCAGGCACCGCTGACTTTCGACCGGCGCACCGTACGCACCTTCCTCGACGAAGCGCAGATCGGCATCGCCGGCAAGAACACTGCCATTGGCGATGCCATCGGCCTGGCGCTCAAGCGCCTGCGTCAGCGCCCGGCGCAGAGCCGGGTGCTGGTGCTGGTCACCGACGGCGCCAACAACGGCGGGCAGATCCACCCGCTGACCGCCGCGCGCCTGGCCGCCCAGGAAAACGTGCGCATCTACACCATCGGCATTGGTGCCGACCCGGAGCAGACCGGCACCGCCGGCTTGCTGGGCATCAACCCGAGCCTGGACCTGGACGAAGCCTCGCTCAAGGAAATCGCCGAACTGACCGGCGGCAGCTACTTCCGCGCCCACGACGGCGAAGAGCTGCAAGCCATCGGCGACGCCCTCGACCGCCTGGAGCCTGTGGCCCAGCAGCCGACCCAGGCGCGCACCGCCGAGCCGCTGTACAGCTGGCCGCTGGCCCTGGCGTTGGTGCTCAGCGTGCTGCTGGTGGTCGAACAGCAATGGCCCGACAACCTGTTGCAGCGCCTGCTGCGCCGCCCACGCTTTTTGCAGCCGCACCCGGAATGGCGCCAGCGCCTGCAACGGCTGCGCTTGAGGAGGCGGCGATGAACGAACTGTGGCCGCAATGGCTACGCCCGCTGTGGCTGGTCGTCCTGCCGCTGCTGGCCTGGTTGCTGTGCAAGCTCTGGCATCGGCAAAAACGCGCCGGGCGCTGGCAGATGATCCTGCCCGCGGCCTTCCATGCCGTGCTGCTCGGTGGCGGCAACGGTCGCGACAGCAAACTGCCGTGGATCGCGTTGGGCCTGGCCTGGCTGATCACCGTGCTGGCCCTGGTGGGCCCAAGCTGGCAGCGCCTGGAGGACACCCGCCAGCGCCCGGCCGACCCGCTGGTGGTGCTGCTTGAGCTGACCCCGCAGATGCTTGCCGACGACGCCGCGCCAAACCGCCTGGAACAGGCCCGACGCAAGATCCTCGACCTGCTCGAGCACCGCCGCGACAGCCAGACCGCGATCATCGTCTACGCCGGCAGCGCGCACACCCTGGTGCCGCTGTCCGACGACCTGGCCACCAGCCGCAACCTGCTCGAAGCCCTGGACCCGGCGATCATGCCGCAAGCCGGCCAGCGCGCGGATCTTGCCGTGCGCAAGGGCCTGGCCCTGCTCGCCCAGGCAGGCATCGGCCAGGGCCGGCTGCTGTTGATCGGCTCATCGCTCGATGCCCAGGAGCGCCAGGGCATCGTCCAGGCGCTGGGCCGCCAGGGCCCGAGCCTGTTGATGCTGGGCGTCGGCAGCGCCGAGGGGGCGCCGGTCAGGCAGGCCAACGGCGAGTTCCTCAAGGACGATCAGGGCGGCATCCTCTTGCCGCGCCTCGACAGCGCCAGCCTCAAAGCCTTTGTCACCAGTACTGGCGGGCGTTATCGCAGCGCCCGCATCGACGACCTCGACCTGCGCGGCCTGCGCCTGTTCGACAACCCGCGCAGCCTGCGAGACGATGGCCAGACCGTGCAGCTCGACAGCTGGGCCGACCAGGGCTATTGGCTGTTGCTGCCACTGTTGCTGCTGGCCGCCTGCGCCGGCCGCCGTGGCTGGCTGTTCTGCCTGCCGTTGCTGCTGGCCCTGCCGCAACCAAGCTACGCCTTCGAGTTCAACGACCTGTGGCTGCGCCCCGACCAGCAAGGCCAGCGCCTGCTTGAGCAGCAGCGCCCGGCCGAAGCTGCGCGACACTTCGAAGACCCGCAATGGAAAGGCCTGGCCTTGTATGAGGCCGGCGACTACAACGGCGCCGCGCGCCAGTTCGCCCAGGGCAACCGCGCCGCCGACCATTACAATCGCGGCAACGCCCTGGCCCGCAGCGGTGAACTGGAAGCCGCAGTGGATGCCTACGAACAGGCCCTGGAGCGCCAGCCGGAACTGCAACCGGCGCTGGCCAACAAGGCCCTGGTCGAGCAATTGCTGCAACAACGCCAGGACGAACAGACGCCTGAGCAGCCGCCCGAAGACAACCAGCAAAGCGACCCCAATAGCAGCAGCGACGCTGCCAGCAGCTCGCAGAACGCCCAGGACCAGGCCGCAGCAAAACCACCGCAAGAGGCCGATGAAGCGGGCAAACCTGCAGACAACGCCAACGAGCAGGCACAAAACCAGGCCAGCGGCGCGGACGACGAAGACACCACCCGCCCGCCCCAGCGCCCGACCGACAGCAGCCTTGATGCCGAACAGCGCCAGGCCCTGGAACAATGGCTGCGACAGATTCCGGACAACCCGGCCGAGCTGTTGCGGCGTAAATTCTGGTATGAACAGCAACAACATCAGGAAACCCATCGATGAGTCGCGTCTGCGTCCTGGTCTTCAGCCTCTTTATCGCCCTGCAGGTGCAGGCGGCGGCGCTGCTCGCCAGTGTCGACCGCACCCGCCTGAATGCCGGCGAAACCCTTGAGCTGACCCTCGAGACCCAGGATGTCACCCAATTCGGCAAGCCCGACCTGACGCCGCTCGCTGCCAGCTTCGAAGTGCGTGGCACCCGCCAGGTCAACAGCCTCAACAGCCTCGACGAAAACAGCGCCAACACCCGCTGGATCATCACCCTGTTGCCACGCCAGAGCGGCAGCGTGGAAATTCCCACCCTGCAGCTGGGCGAGGTGCGCAGCCAGCCGATCAGCCTGCAGATCCAGGCCAACGAGGTCAGCAGCGAAAACCACGGCCCGGTGTTCATCGACGCCAGCCTCGACCAGCCCGAGGTTTACGTCCAGGCCCAGGCGGTGCTGACCCTGAGCATCTATCACTCGGTGCCGCTGTACGACGACAGCAGCCTCAGCCCGCTACAGCTGGACAACGCCAGGGTCGAGCCGCTGGGTGAGTCGCGAACCTTCGAAAAAGTCATCGACGGTGTGCGCCACGGCGTGATCGAGATGCGCTATGCAATTTACCCGCAGCAAAGCGGCGACCTGAAAATCCCGGCCCTGACTTTCAGCGCCACCGCCGCGCAGAACGACGCCGAGCAGGAACTCAACACCCCGCGCGCCGGCAAGCAGGTGCAGGTCAGCTCGACGCCGCTGGTGTTGACGGTCGACCCGATCCCGGCCGATTACCCAGCCGATACACCGTGGCTGCCGGCCAACAGCCTGACCCTGGAAGAACACTGGAGCCCGGACCCGGCCCAGCAACAGACGCAAATCGGCGACTCGCTGACCCGCACCGTGATCCTCCAGGCCGAGGGTTTGTCCAGCGCCCAGTTGCCACCACTGCCCGGCACCGAAGTGAGCGGCCTGCGTCGCTACCCGGACCAGCCGCAACTGCGCAACCAGGTCAATGACCGCGGCCTGCTCGGGGTGCGTGAAGAGCGCGAAGCGCTGGTACCGACCCACGCCGGCAGGCTGGAACTGCCGAGCCAGGAAGTGGTCTGGTGGAACACCCGCGAAGATCATCTGGAGCGCAGCAATCTGCCGGCGCGCAGCCTGCAGATCGAGGACAACCCGGCGCTGAGCGCCGACAAGCCGGCCAGCGTCGACCCGGTCACGGTGCACACCTACCTGCTCTGGCCCTGGCAACTGAGTACCCTGGTGCTGGCCCTGACCACCCTGCTGGGCTTCGCCCTGTGGTGGCGGGCGCGCTCGCAACCGGCGGTGCTGCGCGCGGCGCAAAGCGGGCCGAGCCCGCGCACCCTGCTAGATGACCTCAAGCGCGCGTGCCAGGCCAACGACCCTCAAGCGACGCGCCAGGCCCTGGATGCCTGGGCGCGCCAGCAACCGGAAACCCTGGCCGAGATGGCCGCGCGTTTCGTGCCGCTGTCCGATGCCCTCGATGGCCTCAACGGCGCCTTGTACAGCGAAAGCGGGCAGTATTGGCAAGGCGAAGAATTATGGCGGGCTATCGGTACCATCCCGGCCGCCGAGCAGGTCCAGCCTGCACAAAGCGAGAACGGCAGCTTGCCGCCGCTGTACCCCAAATAACCTCAAGGCGTGACGCCCCGGGCGCCACGCCGGCACACTGCGGAACCCTTCATGCGTCTGTTTCACACCTCCGACTGGCACCTGGGTCAAACCCTGCATGGCCAGGAACGCGACTTCGAACACGCCTGCTTTCTCGAGTGGCTGCTCGGCCAGCTCAAGCTGCGCCAGCCCGATGCCCTGCTGATTGCCGGCGATATCTTCGACACCGTCAACCCGCCGGTCAAAGCCCAGGAACGGCTCTACGACTTCATCGTCCAGGCCCACGAACAGCAGCCCAAACTGACCATCGTGATGATCGCCGGCAACCATGACTCCGGTTCGCGCATCGAGTTGCCGGCGCCGCTGATGCGCAGCCTGCGCACCCACGCCCTGGGCCGTGTGCAGTGGCTGGATGAAGGCGAGCTGGACAGCGAGCGCCTGCTGATCCCACTGACCAACGCCAAAGGCAAGGTCGCCGCCTGGTGCCTGGCGCTGCCGTTTTTGCGCCCGGCAGAAGTCACCGGTGCGCACCTGGGCGATGACTACCTGCGCGGCATCGCCCAGGTCCACGAAAAACTCATCGCCGCCGCCCTGCAACGACGCAAAAACGGCCAGGCGCTGATTGCCGTGAGCCATGCACACATGGCCGGCGGCTCGATCTCGGAAGACTCCGAACGCAGCCTGATCATCGGCAACGCCGAAGCCTTGCCGGCGCGGCTGTTCGCCCCGGAGATCAGCTACGTCGCCCTCGGCCACCTGCACAAACCGCAGAAGGTCAACCGCGAAGAGCGCATCCGCTACAGCGGCTCGCCGATCCCGCTGTCGTTCTCGGAAATCGGCTATCAGCACCAGGTCCTGGAAATCGAACTGGACGGCGCCAAGCTGGCCAGCGTCGAATCGCGCCTGGTGCCGCGCGCCGTGCACCTGCAACGCCTGGGCCCGGCGCCGCTGGCCGAGGTGCTGGAGCAACTGGCCGAGCTGCCGGTGGTCGACCTGCTCGACGACCCACAGCGCCAACCCTGGCTGGAGGTCCGCGTACGCCTGGACGAACCCCTGCCCGACTTGCGCGCGCAACTTGAAGGCGCCCTGCACGGCAAGGCCGTGCGCCTGGTGCGCATCGCCGCCGAGTATGCCGGCAACGGCCGTAGCGCAGAGGACAGCAGCGCCGACCTGCTGGAACTCGGCCAACTGACCCCGCACGAGCTGTTCAGCCGCGCCTGGGAGCAGGCCTACGGCAACGCCGTCGATGAACAGACCCTGGCCGACTTTGCCCTGTTGCTGCAGGACGTCCAGCAGGAGCAAGAACAGCCATGAAGATCCTCGCCATCCGCCTGAAGAACCTGGCCTCTCTGGAAGGCCCGATCGAGATCGACTTCAGCGCCGAGCCGCTGGCCAGCGCCGGCCTGTTCGCCATTACCGGACCTACCGGCGCCGGCAAGAGCACCCTGCTCGACGCCCTGTGCCTGGCGCTGTTCGGCGCGGTGCCGCGGCTGAGCAACATCGGCCGCGAAACCAAAGTGCCGGAAGTCGACAGCGACATCCTTACCAGCGACCCGCGCACCCTGCTGCGTCGGGGTTCGGGCAGCGGCTTTGCCGAGGTGGATTTCGTCGGCATCGACAGTCGTCGCTACCGCGCCCGCTGGGAAACCAACCGCGCCCGCGACAAGGCCAACGGCAAGCTGCAAGGCAGCCGCCAGAGCCTGCATGACCTGGACAGCGAGCAACTGCTGAGCAACCAGAGCAAGGCCGAATACAAGCAACTGATCGAGTCGCGCCTGGGACTTAATTTCGAGCAGTTCACCCGTGCCGTGATGCTCGCCCAGAGCGAGTTCAGCGCCTTCCTCAAGGCCGATGACAAAGAGCGCAGCGAGCTGCTGGAAAAGCTCACCAACACGGCGATCTACAGCCAGTTGGGGCGCCGCGCCTACAGCAAGAGCAAAGAAGCCGAAGAGGCGCACAAAGCCCTGCAGGACCAGGCCAGCGGTGTGCTGCCCATGGCCGCCGAGGCTCGCGCCGAACTGGACCTGCGCTACACCCAAGCGCTCGACGGGTTCAAGGCCGAACAGGCGCAACTGCGCCTGCTCGAACAGCAACGCAGCTGGCTCAGCGAGCTGCTGCAACTGCAAGAGCAAGTGCAGGCCGCCAGCGCGCAACTGCACAGCGCCCAACACCACCACGACAGCCTGCACGGTGAGCGGCTGAAGCTTGCGCGCCTGGAACAGCTGGCGCCGCAGCGTCACCAGTTCGCCCGCCAGCAGGCGCTCAATGCCCAGCTCAGCCCGCTGGCCGCGAGTATCGCCGCGCAGCGCCAGCAACATGAGCAGTTGCATAGCCGTCAGCAGCAGCTGCAGGACGAACAGGCCAAGGCCCGCGAAGCCCTGGGCCTGGCCCTGGCGCAACAAAGCGACAGCGCACCTGCGCTACGCCAGGCCTTTGCCGAACAAAACACCCTGACCCGTTTGCAGCAGGAGCTGACCAACAGCACAGCGCTCAAGCAGCAGGCCGAACAGGCCAGTGCCGAAGGCCAGCAACAGCTGCTGAGCCTCAATGAGCAGCAACGCCTGAGCGAACAACGCTTGCAGCAGATCGGCGAGCAGCTTGAGCAAAGCGTGGCGCTGGCTGGCTTGAGCGAAGCCTGGAATGCCTATCGCCACCGCCTGCAGCAACTGATGCAACTGGGCAACCGCCTCAACCAGGGCCGTGCCGAACTGCCGGGCCTGCAGCAACGCGCCAGCGAGGCCCACGCCCAGCTTGAAACGCAATGCGCCGCCCTGGCCCTGCTCTACCGCGAAGCCGAGGCCGAACCCGAGGCACTGGCCGAACAGATCGGCCTGCTTGGCGAGCTGTTGCAGAAAAACCGCCAGCAGCAACGCCAGGTCGAAGAACTGAGCCGGCTGTGGAGCAACCAGCAAGAGCTCGAACAGCGCCTGCAAGCCCTGCGCGAACGCCAGCAAGCTGCCCTGCAACAACGCGAACAGCTGATCGGCGAAGGCCTCAATGGCAAAAACCAGCTGACCGCCGCCGAACAGGCGCTGAACGTTACTCGCCAGTTGCTCGAACGCCAGCGCCTGGCCCGCAGCCAGAGCGTCGAAGAACTGCGCGCGCAATTGCAGGACGACCAGCCCTGTCCGGTCTGCGGTAGCCAGGAACACCCTTACCATCAGCCCGAAGCCCTGCTGCAAAGCCTCGGCCGCCACGACCAGAACGAAGAAGCCAATGCCCAGCAGGTGGTCGACGGGCTGAAGAAGCAGCTCGATGAACTGCGCACGCAACTGGGCGGGGTCAACGGCCAGATCAAGGAGTACCTGCACCAGCAGGAGCAACTGGGCAGCCAGCAACAGGCGCTGCTGCCCAGCCTCCAGGCGCACCCGCTGTACCCGTCGCTGGCCGCTCAGGACGCAAGCCAGCGCAGCACCTGGCTGGACTTGCAGGCACGCAACCTGAACCACGACATCGGTCGTGACGAGCAGCGCCAGAACGCCCTGCTGACCCTGCAAAAGGACGCCAGCCGCCTGCAACAGCAGCTGCAGGCAGCCCAAGAAGCCAGCCAACAGGCCAGCCAGCACCTGAGCCAGCAGCAAACAGCGCTGGCCAGTGACGAAGAACGCCTGGAACAGGAACTGGGCAGCTTCGCCAGCCTGTTGCCCGCTGACATCCTCAACGACCTGCGCCAGGAGCCGGCCGCCGCCTTCATGCGCCTGGACCAGCAACTGGCCCTGCGCCTGGACCTTTTGCAACGGCAAAAGGACGAACAGCAGGAACATGCCGAGCGCCAGCAGAGCCAGGACAAAGCCCAGTTGCAGCAACAGGCGCGGGTACAAAAACACGAAGAGCTGCAACAGCAGTGCACTGAGCTGGAACACCAGCATCAAAGTAGCCGCGACAGCCTCACCGCCCTGCTCGGCGAACAGGCCAGCGCCGAACACTGGCAGCAGCATCTGGAACAGGCCGTGGAGCACGCACGCCAGGCTGAAACCCAGGCGTTGCAACAACTGCAGCAAACCCAGGCGCAACTGATCGAACTGGCCGCCGAGCTCAAGGCCAAAGACGAACGCCTGAGCAACCTGGAACAGGAACACAACGAGGTTCGCGCGCAGATCGAACAATGGCGCCAGGGCCACCCGGAGCTGGACGACAGTGGCCTGGAGCAATTGTTGGCACTGGACGACAACGCCGTGGCGCAGCTGCGTCAGGGTCTGCAGGACGCCGAAAAAGCCATCGAACAGGCCCGCACCCTGCTGCAGGAGCGCCAGCAGCGCCTGGACCAGCATCAGGCCCAGGGCAACGCCGAGCTCACCCGCGAAGCCCTGGAGCAGGTAATCGACAGCCTGCAGCTACAGCTGGCGGCCAGCGAACAAACCTGCGCCGAACTGCGTGCCGCCCAGGCTGAAGACCAGCGCCGGCAACTGGCGCACCAGGCCCTGGCCGAACGGATCGCCAGCGCCTACGGCGAATGGCAGCGCTGGGCGCGGCTCAACGCCCTGATCGGCTCGGCCACCGGCGACACCTTCCGCAAGATCGCCCAGGGCTACAACCTCGACCTGCTGGTGCACCACGCCAACGCCCAATTGCGTCAGCTGGCCCGGCGCTACCAGCTCAAGCGCGGTGGCAGCCTGCTCGGTTTGCTGGTGCTGGACACGGAAATGGGCGACGAGCTGCGCTCGGTGCATTCGCTGTCGGGCGGTGAAACCTTCCTGGTCTCGCTGGCCCTGGCCCTGGGCCTGGCATCGATGGCCTCAAGCACGTTGCGCATCGAGTCGCTGTTCATCGACGAAGGCTTCGGCAGCCTTGATCCGGAGTCGCTGCAACTGGCCATGGACGCCCTCGACGGCCTGCAGGCCCAGGGCCGCAAGGTCGCGGTGATCTCCCACGTACAGGAAATGCACGAGCGTATCCCGGTGCAGATCCAGGTGCGTCGCCAGGGCAATGGCCTGAGCACGGTGGAGGTCAGCGGATGATCCTCTACTCGTTCCGCCGCTGCCCGTGGGCCATGCGTGCGCGCCTGGCGCTGCGCTATGCCGAGTGTCCGGTAGAAATTCGCGAAGTCAGCCTCAAGGCCAAACCTTCCGAGCTTCTGGCACTGTCGCCCAAGGGCACGGTACCGGTGTTGAGTGCAGGTAGCCTGGTGCTGGAGGAAAGCCTGGAGATCATGCGCTGGGCCCTCGCCCGGCATGATCCGCAAGACTGGCAACTGGCGGCCGACCCGCAGGCGGCGCAGGCCGCCGAGGCGCTGATCGAGCGCAATGATCGCCAGTTCAAGGTGCAGGTCAATCTGTACAAGTACGCTGAACGCTACCCACAGCACTCGCGTGAGGAGTACCGGGCACAGGCTGAACCCTGGCTGGCCGAGCTGAATGAGCGACTGGCGCACCAGGGCTACCTGTTCGCTGACCATCCAAGCCTGGCGGATGCGGCGTTACTGCCATTGATGCGCCAGTTCGCCGGGGTCGAGCCTGAATGGTTTGCCCAGACGCCCTACCCGCACTTGCGGGCGTGGCTGCAGGGTTGGCTGGAGTCGGCGCTGTTCAAGGCGATCATGGCGCGCTAGGCTTGTGGTCCAGCGCAGCGTAGAAGTTGGCGCTTTGTTGCAGGTACTTCTGGGTGTAGCTCTGGGTCGACGATTTGCGCTCGCTGAGCTCGACGTGGGCGTTGGCCGGCAGGACCACCGAAGCAGAAATGGCGGAAGCGGCGATGACCGGGAAAAGGTTGAAGTTCATGGCGCTGACCCTCGAAGTCTGTGGTTTGAAGTGGCCGTCTGGGGCCGTGGTTCAAACTTACGCCGCGAGCGCGGCGCACAGAAATTCATTGCAGCAGTAGCAAACATCAGCGCAATTGATAGTCAGTTGACGAACTTCAGGTCCGAAGGCGCATCCTGGGCCAGTTTCTGCACGGTTTCACCGAGCAAGCCACTGCGCGGATCACGGCGGATCACCACGATCTGGTTACTCTTCTGATTGGCCACCAGCAGGAACTTGCCGCTCGGGTCGAGGGTGAATTCCCGTGGATGATCACCTTCGACACTGCGCCGCTGCACCTGCATCAGCTTGCCGGTCTTGTCATCGACGGCAAACACCAGCAGCTCGTTGGCCGTACCGCGGTTGCTGACATACAGAAAGCGCCCGTCAGCCGACAGGTGCAAGGCCCCCGCCGCGCGGGCCGAGGCATCACCCTGGTCGGTCAAGGGCAGGCGCTGCAGTTCCAGCAGCTTGCCGTCCTGGTACTCGAACGCCACCACTTGCGCGCTCATTTCCAGGGTCAGGTAGGCATGCTTGCCGTCGCGGTCGAACAGCAGGTGCCGCGGCCCGCTGCCCGGCGGCAGGCTGACCGGCTCGAGCGCACTCAGGGGCTGGGTGGGGCTGGCACCGTCGTAGCGGTAGACAAACACCTTGTCGGCGCCCAGATCACTGGCGAACACGTACTTGCCGTCGTCCGAGGACACCACCGAATGCACGTGCGGCCCGGTCTGGCGCTCCGGATTGACGCCGCTGGGCTTGTGCCGGTCTTGCTGCACCGAGGCCTGCAAGTGGCCGTTGCGGTCTACCGGCAACACACTGAGGCTGCCGCCCGGGGCGGGCAACACGCCGTAGTTGGCGACGAACAGGTAGCGCTGGTCATGGCTGAGGCTGGAATGGGTCGGCTCGTCGCCCAGGCTGGGCACCTGGTTCAGGGCCTTGAGGCTGCCGTCCTTGCCGATGGCAAAACTGCTGACCTGACCGTTGCCGGCGCCATTCTCGTTGACCGCGAACAGCAGGCGCTTGTCGACCGAGAGGGTCAGCCAGGACGGGTTTTCACTGTTGAGCACCTGCAGCGGCGTGGGGTCGATCTGGCCGCTGTCGCTGTTGAAGCGATAACGGTAGATGCCCTCGCTGCTGCCTGCGGTGTAGCTGCCGACCAGCAGCTCATGGGCCTGGGCGGTGAACATCAGGCTCATGCTACTGGCGATCAGCAGGTTCTTCAGCAGGCGCGTCATCGTCATCCTCTTCGCGGGCACTAAAGGCACTCATACAGACTAGCCGATGCTCGCCGGTGTCGGCCGTGATCAGCCAGTCGGTACCTTCGAGCCGGGCGGCGCCGATCTGCTCCGGGGTGAACGACCATTGTTTACGAACGCGGCCGTCCATCAGCGCGATATGCAGGCCGGTTTCGTCGAAGGTGAAGTCAAAAGCGTGCAGGCCGTCGATCAGGAGCATGTCGCAGGATTCGAGGGCTTGGGAGAGGGTTGTCATTGCAGGGGTATCACTGGCGGGAAAAGCCCATGATACCTGAAAGCATCGCGGGTCAAGTCGAGTCGTCGCACCGCCGCTCCCACTGTGGGTGCGGCGGTGCGACGACTCGACTTGACCCGCGATTATCACCAGCAATCAATGGGCGAAAATCGAACCGCCCTGCTTGCCCGCCATTTTTTCCGGCTTGATCAGGAACCGCGCCAGTGCCGGCAGCAGCCACAACGCGCCGAACATGTTCCACAGCAGCATGAAGGTCAGCATCAGGCCCATGTCGGCCTGGAACTTGATCGCCGAGAAGATCCAGGTGCACACGCCGATGGCCAGGCACAGGCCGGTGAACAGCACCGCCTTGCCGGTGGACTTGAGGGTCTGGTAGTAGGCTTCCTGCAGCGGCAGCCCGGCACGCAGGAAGCTTTCCAGGCGGCTGTAGATGTAGATGCCGTAGTCCACGCCGATACCCACACCGAGCGCCACCACCGGCAGGGTCGCGACCTTGACGCCGATGCCCATGAAGGCCATCAGGGCGTTGCCCAGCACCGAGGTCAGCACCAGCGGCAGGACAATGCACAAGGTTGCGGCAAACGAGCGGAAGGTGATCATGCACATCACCGCCACGCAGATGTACACCAGGATCAGGATGGTCAGCTCGGCCGACTTGATCACCTCGTTGGTGGCCGCCTCGATACCGGCGTTACCCGCCGCCAGGAGGAACTCCAGGCCTTCCTTGTTGTGGGTGTCGGCAAATTCCTGCACCGCCTTGACCGCGCGGTCGAGGGTCTCGGCCTTGTGGTCGTTGAGGAAGATCAGCACCGGCGCCAGCGAGCAGTCGGCGTTGTACAGGCCGTCGGCTCGGGAGATGGAGCTGTTGAGCACGTCCGGGTTGCGCGACAGGCTTTCCCATTTCAGGTTGCCCTCGTTCATGCCCTTGATCATCTGCTTGGACACGGTCACCAGGGAGATCGCCGATTGCACCCCCGGGGTGTTCTCCATCTTCCACATCAGCTCGTCGATCGGCGCCATGGTCGAGTGCACCGAGCAGCCTTCGGTCGGGGTCTTGACCATGACCACCAGCACGTCGGAGCTGGTCGAGTAGTTGTTGATGATGAAGGCGTTGTCCTGGTTGTAGCGCGAGTCCGGACGCAGCTCCGGCGCGCCCTGGTCGAGGTCGCCGATCTTCAGGTTCTGGCTGTACCAGAGGCCGCCACCGAAGGCCAGCAAGGCCAGGACGATGGACACCGGCGCGACCTTGGCGCTGGCAAAATTCGACAGCAGGCGCCAGAACGGATGCTCGCGGGTGGCGTCCTTCTTGCTGCGCTCGATGGCCTTCTTGCTGATGCCGACATAAGAGATGGCGACCGGCAGCAGGATCAGGTTGGTAAAGACGATTACCGCCACACCGATCGAGGCACCGATGGCCAGCTCGCGGATCACGCCGATGTCGATGATCAACAGGGTGATGAAGCCCACGGCGTCGGCCAGGATGGCGATCATCCCCGGCAGGAACAGCTGGCGGAAGGTGCGCCGGGCCGCGGTCAGGGCGTTGTCGGCATCACTGGACTGCAAGGCGATGCCGTTGATCTTTTGCACCCCGTGGGAGATGCCGATGGCGAAGATCAGGAACGGCACCAGCATCGAGTACGGGTCAAGACCGAAGCCCACCGCATGCATCAGGCCCAATTGCCAGACCACCGCCACCAGGGTGGTGATCAGCACGGCGATGGTGCTGCGGATACACCAGGTGAACCAGTACAGCAGCACCCAGGTGATCACCAGGGCGATGCCGAAGAACATCGCCACCATCATCAGGCCGTCGATCAGGTCACCGACCTTCTTGGCGAAGCCGACGATGTGCACCTTCACGTTGGGGTTCTGGGCCTGGAACTTGTCGCGGATCTTCTCTTCGAGCTGATGGGAGAATTGCTGGTAGTCGAGCTTGATCAGCCTGCCCTGGTCCTGCGGGTCGGGGTAGGACTCCAGCAGCGGGATGTCGATGATGCTCGACTTGAAGTTGTTGGCCACCAGGCGCCCGACCTGCCCGGACTTGAGCACGTTGTTGCGCAACTGGTCGAGGCTGTCGGCCGAACCGTCGTAGGTCTGCGGGATCACCTCGCCGCCGGCGAAGCCCTCTTCGGTCACTTCGGTCCAGCGCACGCTGGGGCTCCACAGCGACTTCAGCCCCGAGCGGTCGACGCCGGGAATGTAGAACACCTCGTCATGTACCTGACGCAGGGTTTCCATGTAGTCCTTGCTGAAGATGTCGCCGTCGGTGGCCTCCACCGAGATGCGCACGGTGTTGCCGAGGTTGGCCAGGTCGTTGCGGTGTTCGAGCATCTTCTCGATGAACGGATGCTCGAGCGGGATCATTTTTTCGAAGCTGGTGGACGGACGAATCTGCGTGGCCTGCCAGAACAGGAACACGCTGACCAGCAGGCAGATGAGGATCACCACCGGGCGGTTATTGAAGATCAGGCGCTCAAGCAAGGTCGCCTTGTCCTGATGGTGTTGCTGCTGGTTCATGTTGAACTGCTCCTGACGGGTCATGGCTGCACTCCTTCGGCGCCCTGGGCCGAAGCCAGGTGCACGCCACCCTGGCCCACCAGCACCAGGCGCCCTTCATTCAGCCCGCTGACGCCGGCCAGGGCAATGCGATCGGCCCGGTTGAACACGCTGAAGCTCTGACCGTCGTCGCTGCTGCGCAGCACGCTGCCGCCATTGCCCACGAGTACCAGGCTGCCATCATCGAGAAGCGTAGCGCTTGCCAGACCAAATTCGAGGTTGCCGCGCGCGGCTTTCAATTTGATCTGTTGCCAGGTGTCGCCAAAATCGCTGGAACGGTAGAGGTTGCCGCGCAAGCCGTAGGCCAGCAAGGTGCGTGGCTGGGCGGTGCCGGTGACGCCGAACAGCGAGCCTTCATAAGGGCCTTCGAGCTTTTCCCAGGTCTGGCCGTCGTCGCTGGAGCGGAACATGCTGCCCTGCTCGCCAACGATGAACAGGCCGGCGTCTTTTACCGCGGCGATGCCGTTGAGGTGGAACTGGTCATCGTTATGCAGCCGATCGCCGACATCGTTCCAGTGCTTGCCACCGTCGGTGGTTTCCAGCAATGCGCCATAGGCGCCCACGGCGATGCCGTGCTGGGTGTCCTTGAACCAGACATCGAGCAGCGGCGCTTCACGCGCCAGGTCTTCGAATTGTTTGCTCCAGGTAGCGCCGCCGTCGGTGCTGGCGAGGATCTGCGCATCGTGGCCGACCGCCCAGCCGTGCTGGTCGTCGACAAAATAGACGGCGGTGAGCAGTTGCCGGGTCGGCACCTTGGCCTGGGTCCAGGACTTGCCCTGGTCATCGGAAAACAGGATATGGCCGCGATCACCCACGGCGACCAGGCGTGCGCCGGCCTTGGTGACGTCCAGCAGCAAGCTTTTTACCGCCTTGGACGATTGGGTGGAGTAGTCATCGGTTTGCGCGGCTGCGGCTTCGGCCGTATTGGCCCACAGCCCGATTGCCAAGACCAGCAAGCCGCTGGCGGCCAATGCCCAAGGGCGATTGCCGGCTTTACGCGCAGCAGCGCCGAGACCCGCCATGACAGGCTCAGTCATAGATCTATCCCCCGTTTATTGTTATTTGGGTCAATCTATATGCAGGTACTGCAAAAACCGTGTTCCAGAGCCCCGCAATAGCTGAGAGCCATCCTATCGGGGTTTGCAAAGGGCTGACAACGAACGGGACGTTATCTTTTGTTAAGCGCAGGATTTGCGGGGAAGCAATCGCGGGTCAAGCCCGCTCCCACACTAAATGTGGGAGCGGGCTTGACCCGCGATGAGGCCATCAGGCCAGACTTTTGCTCACGACTTCATACACATCGCTGGACAGCGAACCACTAGCCAGAATCCGCTCCAGCTCGCCTTTCATCAACGCCTGACGGGCGCTGTCGTATTTGCGCCAGCGGGTCAGCGGCGCCAGTTGCCGCGAAGCGATCTGCGGGTTGAGGGCGTTGAGTTCGATCACCAGGTCCGCCAGGAAGCGATAGCCCGAACCATCGCCGGCATGGAAGTTGACCAGGTTCTGCCCGGCGAAGGCACCGATCAGGGCGCGGACCTTGTTCGGGTTCTTCATGGTGAAGGCCGGGTGCTGCATCAGCGCCTTGACCCGCGCCAGGCCGCCCGGCAGGGTGCTGGCCGCCTGTACGCTGAACCATTGGTCCATGACCAGCGGGTTGTCCTTGAAGTGCTCGGCAAAGCTTTCCAGGGCCTTGGCCCGCTGCGTCTCGAACGGCGAGTTGACCAGCACGGCCAGGGCGGTGAGGCGCTCGGTCATGTTGTCACAGGCGTCAAACTGCTCCAGGGTTGCAGCCAGCACTTCGGGCCGGGCGCTGAGCATCAGGTACGAGAGCACGATGTTCTGCAGGCTGCGACGGGCAAAGTGCTCGGCTTCGGCAACGTACTCGGTGCCACGCGATAGCGCGCGATTGGCCTGGTAGCGTGCGTTGAGGGCATCGAACAGCTGCTCGGCGATCTGCTTGCGGGCGAACTCGCGGGCGGCGTGGATGGCATCGACGTCAGCCACTTCGCTGATTTCGGTGAGGTAGGCTTCGCTGGGCAGCGAGAGCATCTCGGCGACCATGGCCTGGTCCAGTTGCTCGTTGGCCAGCACCGTACCCAACGCGGTCACCAGGCGCTGATCCAGCATTAGCTTGGCGCCCTGCTGGTGCTGGGCGATCAGTTCCTGCAGCACCTGTACCGACAGTTGCTGGCCGGCTTCCCAGCGATTGAAACCATCGCTGTCGTGCTGCATGAGGAACATCAGCTGGTCACGGTCATACGGAAAGCTCAGCTTGACCGGGGCACTGAAGCCACGCAGCAAGGAGGGTAGCGGCTTGGCAGCGATGCCCTCGAAGGTGAAGGTCTGCTCGGCTTCGGTGACCGACAACACCCGCGAGGTGCCGTCTGCTGCCGCTTCACCTTGCAGGCGCAGGGCAATGTCGTTGCCCTGGGCATCGAGCAGGCCCAGTTCCACCGGGATCACGAATGGTTTTTTCTCGACCTTGTCCGGGGTGGCCGGGCAGCTCTGGCGGAACGTCAGGCTGTAAGTCTGCGTGGCGCTGTCGTAAGCCTCGCTGACTGCCAGGCGCGGCGTGCCGGCCTGGCTGTACCAACGCTTGAACTGGGTCAGGTCGACGCCGTTGGCGTCTTCCATGGCCTTGATGAAGTCATCGCAGGTCACGGCCTGGCCGTCATGACGCTCGAAGTACAGGTCGCTGCCTTTACGGAAACCCTCGGCGCCCAGCAGGGTGCGGACCATGCGCACCACTTCCGAGCCCTTCTCGTACACGGTCAGGGTGTAGAAGTTGGAGATCTCGATGAAGCTGTCGGGACGCACGGCGTGGGCCATGGGCCCGGCGTCTTCGGCGAACTGGTGGGTGCGCAGGTAGGCGACGTCCTCGATGCGCTTGACCGTGCGCGAGTTCATGTCGGCGCTGAACTCCGAGTCACGGAACACCGTGAAGCCTTCCTTGAGCGACAGCTGGAACCAGTCGCGGCAGGTCACGCGGTTGCCCGACCAGTTGTGGAAGTATTCGTGGGCGACCACCGCCTCGACCCGCTGGTGCGCAGCGTCGGTGGCGGTTTCGGCGCGGGCCAGCACGCAGCTGGAGTTGAAGATGTTCAGGCCCTTGTTTTCCATGGCGCCCATGTTGAAGTCGTTGACCGCGACGATCATGAAGATGTCCAGGTCGTACTCGCGGCCATAGACTTCCTCGTCCCAGCGCATGGACTTCTTCAGGCTGGTCATGGCGTGCTGGCACTTGTCGATGTTTTCCGGCTCGACATAAATGCGCAGGGTCACGTCACGGCCCGACTGGCGGGTGAATTTGTCTTCGACGCACCACAGGTCACCGGCGACCAGGGCGAACAGGTAGGCCGGTTTCATGAACGGGTCTTCCCAGGTCGCCCAGTGCCGGCCATCTTCCTGCGGGCCAGTACCGACCGGGTTGCCGTTGGACAGCAGCACCGGATAGCGATGCTGCTCGGCGATCACCGTGGTGGTGAACTTGCTCATCACGTCCGGGCGGTCGAGGTAGTAGGTGATCTTGCGAAAACCCTCGGCCTCGCACTGGGTGCAGAACATGCTGCCGGACTTGTACAGGCCTTCGAGGGCGGTGTTGCGCTCGGGGTGGATCTTCACGCTGGTGTCGAGGGTGAAGGTCGCAGCCTTGGGCTGTACGGTCAGGTGGCTGTCATCGAGCTGGTAGTCGCCGGCGGCCAGGGCCTGGTCGTCCAGGGCGACGCTGAGCAGCTCCAACTGCTGGCCGTCGAGCACCAGCGGCGGCAGGCCGGCACCACG
The DNA here is from genome assembly GCF_024749345.1 of Pseudomonas sp. B21-009. Taxonomy (NCBI): domain Bacteria; kingdom Pseudomonadati; phylum Pseudomonadota; class Gammaproteobacteria; order Pseudomonadales; family Pseudomonadaceae; genus Pseudomonas; species Pseudomonas sp. B21-009. The sequence continues at coordinate 4,157,810 of NZ_CP087199.1, forward strand.
GGCCGGATTGCGGCGCATGACCAGCTGCGCGTGGACCAGGCTGTGGTCCTCGAACAGTTCGAAGGTCAGGTGGGTCTCGTCGATCAGGTATTCGGGGGCCTGATAGTCCTTGAGGTAGATCACTTGCGGCTGTTCGGTACGCATGTGGCGGTCCTTTTTTACTGATGCACGGCGAGCTGGTACGCCGTGTATTTGCGAATATTGATCACGCCGGTGTCGAAGATCAGGTACTGGCCCTTGATGCCCAGCAGCGTGCCTTCAGCCACGGGGTTCTTGTCCAGGTTAAAGCTGACGATCTTGCTTGGGTAGGCCTCGACCGGGTAGCGGATTTCCAGCACTTCACCATCATTCAACGGCTGCACGGCCTGTAGGCCGAATCGTGCCTGCAGGGCAGTCAGGCCCTCGGTGCAGCTGTCGAACAGTTGCTGGCGCACGGCAAGCAGGTCGACCGCCTCGGCATCGCCCTTGAGCAAGGCGCGCCAGTTGGTGCGGTCGGCCACCTGGCTGCGGAACAGGTCTTCGACCAGCCCCGACTGCTGGCGGGTGGCAACGCGCACGATCGGCAGCGCCTGGCTGGCGCCCTGGTCTAGCCAGCGGGTGGGCAACTGGGTCGCCCGGGTAATGCCGACCTTGATGCCTGAGGAGTTGGCCAGGTACACCACATGATCGGTCATGCAGAACTGCTCGCCCCACGAAGGTTCGCGGCAGGTGCCCTGATCGTAGTGGCATTTTTCCGGAGCCATGATGCACACGTCGCACTGCGCAAGCTTGGTCATGCACGGGTAGCAATAACCCTGGCTGAAGCTGGTCTTGGTCTTGCGCCCGCAGTGGCTGCAATGGATGGCACCGAGGTATTCCAGGCGCAGGGTCTTGCCGATCAAGGGGTTGAACGGCACTTCCTGCTCGCCCAGACGAAAAGCGTACTGCACCACCGGCGCATCGAGACGCGCCGACATTTTACTGATGGAGCCGCGGCCGAGTTCGATCAATGGATCGCATCCGACTTGAACAGGATGTTCGGCACCGGTGCCGACTTCGAGGCGCATTCCTGCGGGCCCATGTAGCCGGTACGCTGTTCTTCCGGCAGGTTCTGCAGCTCCCAGGCGATCACCGCCTGCAGCGACAGCTCTTTCTGCTCGGTGGTGAGCTTGCGCCCGTCTGCCCATTTGCCCAGCTCTACCGCCAGTTTCAGGCTCTGGTAGATTTCCGGGGTGATGTTTTCAATCATTTGCGCAAAAGTGGACATAAGGTCTCCCAAAATCAAGCGGTCAGTTTACGCCGGGCCAGCGCCCCGCCCAAGAGCCCGCTGAGGCAACCGACCAACAGCCCGCCGACATGGGCGGCGTTGGCGATCTGGCCGAAGCCGAGCAGGCTGATCAAACCGGACAGGCACAGCAGCAGCCACACCAGCATCATCACCAGCACGCCGCGCGGCATGCGATACACCGGGTTGGGCGCCAGCCACTGGTACAGCCAGACGTGCCCGAGCAAACCGTAGAGCACCCCCGACAAGCCGCCGAACAGGCTCGGGCCGCCAAACAGGTACTGCGCCGCGTTGGACACCAGGCTGAACAGCAAGGTCAGGCCGAGCAGGTTCCATGGCCCCTGGCGCAGTTCGATGCGCCGGCCCAGTTCCCAGTACCAGAGGCCGTTCATGGCCAGGTGGAGGATGCCGAAATGCACCAGCATCGGCGTGAACAGGCGCCACCACTGGCCATCGGCGAGGCTGGCGGCCAAGGGGGTGAAGTACAGGTAGTCACCCTGCACGCGAAAATCGAGGAAGGTCAGCCAGCTCAAGGTCGCGAAGTTGTCGCCAAGGCCGGTGAGGCCGGCGACGATCAGGCACAGCAAGAGGATCGCCGCCGTGGCCTTGCTGGCGCGCAACTGCTCGCCGATGCTCGGACGCGCCGGCGGCGCCAGGGCGGCATCGGCCGGCAGTTCGAACTCGGCATTGCCCTCGGGGAAACGCTGGTAAAGCTGGCGTACGTCTTCGGCGAGGTTCTCGGCCACCCACAACACCTGGTCACCGCCCTCCTCGCTGACCCGGTGCGGCACCTGCAGGCGCCGCAACAGGCCGACAAAGCCGCTGAGATCGGTACTCAACGGCATGCGTAATACCACCACTGCAGTCATTGGCTGGCCTCCGGCCGGTCGACATCAACCCAGACGAACTTGCGCGGGTCGATACGGGTTTCAGCATCCAGGCGGTAAGCGACCAGTTTGCCGTACAGCACCGCACTGTAGTCCAGGCAGGCCAGGTTGGCGCGGATCGGCGCCGGTTTGCCGCTGCGCCAGTAATGGCCGACGAACAGCATCGGCTCGTCCTCGCTGTAGCGCAGCAAGGCGTTTTTCTGGCTGTGGCTGAGCGGCGCACTGGCCACCTGCTCGGGCAACGCATCGGGCTGGAAGACGATATCGCCGTAGGTCTGCGGGTCTTCTTCCCAGAACTTGGTGCGGAAAAACGCCCGGGTCAGGCCGTCGCCGCCAGTCAGGGTCAAACCGTCCGGTAGGCGCATGTCGGTGCCGCGCAACAGGCGGTTGCAGACTGTGGCGGCAAAGCTCTCAGGCACTGCCGAAGCCTGGATGAAATGCTCGTCGATGCGCCCGTCCGGGTACTGCTGGCGCAACGGGTCGATCAGCCGCGCATCCCAGCAGGCATGGACAACGCGAAAACGCCCGGCGTCGATGAACAACGGCAGTTCGTAGAACCACTCGAGAAAGTCATGCCAGTCGCCTGGATGCTGTTCGAACTGGGTCAAGGTTTCGTAGATCAGCCGGCCGTGGCGCGGGGTGTGCTCGCGCACGTAGTGCTTGCCGCTCTCGGGCAACGCCGGGGTGTTCCAGCCCAGGGCGTTGTACTCGTGGTTGCCCATGATGCAGTGGGCCTGGCCGGCCTCGACCATGTCATGGACGATGTGCAGCGCTTCGCGAATCCGCGGGCCACGGTCGATGATGTCGCCAAGGAACACGGCCTGGCGCGACGGATGCCGCCAGACGCCACCCTGGCGCTTGTAGCCGAGGGCGTCGAGCAGGCGTTCGAGGGTATGTGCACAGCCGTGCACGTCACCGATCAGGTCGAAACTGCGAGCGGGATCGAGCATCACTCGCCTCCACCACCCAGGCGGCTGCCCCAGCCGAGCTTGGTCCGGCATACCTCGTAGTAATTGTGATCCAGCGGATGGATCAGGCGCAGCTTCTGCGGCTTCTTGTTGACCGTGATGGTATCGCCAGGCGCGCAGGTGAAATGGTTCTGGCCGTCGCAGGAAATCTGCGGGTAGATCTGCAGGTCCTTGGACACGACGATCTTCAGCTCACTGTTGCCGTCAACCACGATCGGCCGCCCCGACAGCGTGTGCGGGTACATCGGCACGATGACGATGGCGTCGAGCTTGGGGTGCATGATCGGCCCGCCCGCCGACAGCGCGTAGGCGGTCGAGCCGGTCGGCGTGGCGACGATCAGGCCGTCGGCCTTCTGGCTGCAGACGAACTGGCCATCGATGTAGATCTCGAACTCGATCATTCGCGTCGACTTGCCCGGGTGCAGCACCACATCGTTGAGGGCGTCGCCCTGGCCGATGGCTTCGGCGTGCCGGCGCACTTCGGCCTGCAGCAGGAAGCGGTTTTCCACCAGGTAGTGGCCGTCGAGCACCTCGGCGACTTTGACCTCCAGCTCATCGGGGCGGATGTCGGTCAGAAAGCCCAGGCTGCCTCGGTTGATGCCCAGTACCGGAATGTTGTGCCGGGCCAGGGCGCGGGCGGCGCCGAGCAGGCTGCCGTCGCCACCGACGACGATCACCAGGTCGCAGACCTCGCCCAGCAGCTTGCGGGTCGAGGTTTGCAGGCCGTGGCCGGGCAGGACTTCGGCGATGGTGTCCTCGAGGATCACGTGCAGATGCCGCGCCAGCAGGAATTTTTTCAGTCGGCGAATGGTATCGAGCACCTGGGAGCTGCCCAGACGTCCGATGATACCGATATTGCGAAATTGCTCCATGGGGCTCCAGGGCTCTGCGGCGGGTAAAGAGGCGATGCTCGCCAAAGAGTTCGATTATGGGCGAAAGCGCCGGGCAGCGGCAAACGCCGGAGAAATTCAGCAAGCGCGCAGGCTGAGCGACTATGCTCGCAGAATGAACCCGTTTCCCAGCCTGACCGACCTGCCCCGCCAGTTGCGCCAGCCCCAGGTGCGCGACCTGGCCTGGGTGATCCTGGCGCCGCCGATGCTGTGCGACACGCCGTGGCCGCAGCGCCACCCGCTGGCGGCCAGCCGCTGGGTAGCCGAGCCTGAACAACTGCGCCAGTGGCTGCTGGCACAAGACCGCGACAGCCAGGCCCTGCTGCACTGGCTGGCCCAGGCCAGCACCCGGCGCCTGGGTTTGTACTACGAACGTCTATGGCAGTTCGTCCTCCAGCATGCCCCCGGCGTGACCCTGTTGGCTGCCAACCTGCCGATCCGCAATGGCGGGCACACCCTCGGCGAGCTGGACCTGTTGCTGCGCGACAGCGACGGTGTGCACCACCTGGAGCTGGCGATCAAGCTGTACCTGGGGCCGCAGAACGGCACGGGAGAGAACCCGGCGCAGTGGCTGGGGCCGGGTTGCCATGACCGCCTGGACCGCAAGCTTGCGCACCTGGCCGAGCATCAACTGCCGATTTCGGCGCGCGCGGAAAGCCGCGAAGCGCTGGCGGCGCTGGAGATCGAGCAGTTCAGTGCGCAATTGTGGCTGGGCGGTTACCTGCTCTACCCCTGGCCGGGGCAGGCGCAAGCGCCGCGTGGGGCCAACCCGCAGCATTTGCGCGGGCTCTGGTTGCATCAGCGCGACTGGGCGTCATTGCGGGGGCAAAGCGCGGCGGGTCGCTGGCAGCCGCTACCGCGCCATGCCTGGCTGGCGCCGGCCTGTTATCCGGCGCAAGACTGCTGGTCGGTGCAGCGCTTCGAAACCTGGCTGCAGGCCCTGGACCCGCTGGCTCCGGCGCAATTGCTGGTAAGGCTGGTCGAGGGCGAGCGTGGCGAGTGGGAGGAAGCCGAGCGCTTGTTCCTGGTCTCTGACCTTTGGCCCAATCTTCCCGGGTAAATGGTTTTGTGGGAGCGGCGGTGCGACGCCTCGACTTGCCCCGCGATCAGGCCAGCCCTAAACCACCGTCAAGCGCAACGCCAGCGCCACCAGCGTCAGCAGCAACACCGGCAGCGTCAGCACAATCCCGACCTTGAAGTAATACCCCCAGCCAATCTTCACCCCCTTGCGCTCCAGCACATGCAACCACAACAGGGTCGCCAGGCTGCCGATCGGGGTAATTTTCGGCCCCAGGTCACTGCCGATCACGTTGGCGTAGATCATCGCTTCCTTGACCACCCCGGTGGCGGCACTGGCATCGATCGACAAGGCGCCGATCAGCACCGTCGGCAGGTTGTTCATGATCGACGACAGCACCGCGGTCAGCAGCCCGGTACCCAGCGCCGCACCCCACACCCCGCCGCTGGCGAATGCGTTGAGCCAACCGGCCAGGTAATCGGTCAGCCCGGCGTTGCGCAGGCCATAGACCACCAGGTACATCCCTAAGGAGAACACCACGATGTGCCAGGGCGCTTCTTTGAGCACCTTGCGCGTGGAAATCCTGTGCCCGCGTGCCGCCACCAGCAGCAACACCAGTGCACACACCGCCGAAATCGCGCTGATGGGGATGCCCAGCGGCTCAAGGGCAAAACAGCCGAGCAGCAGGATCGCCAGCACCAGCCAGCCGGCAACAAACGTCGCCGGGTCTTGCACCACGCTGCGCGGCGCATCCAGTTGCAGCGGGTCGTAGTCTGCCGGGATATCACGGCGGAAGTACCACAACAGCACCGCCAGGGTTGCCGCCACGGCAACCAGGTTGACCGGCACCATCACCGACGCATAACGGTTGAAACCAATACCGAAGAAGTCCGCAGAGACGATGTTGACCAGGTTCGACACCACCAGCGGCAAGCTCGCGGTATCGGCAATAAAACCTGCGGCCATGACAAAAGCCAGGGTCGCCGCCGGGCTGAAGCGCAGGGCCAGGAGCATGGCCACCACGATCGGGGTGAGGATCAGCGCCGCGCCGTCGTTGGCAAACAACGCCGACACCAGTGCCCCCAGCAGTACGATGAAGCAGAACAGCCGCTGGCCACTGCCGCGCCCCCAACGCGCCACGTGCAGTGCCGCCCAGGCAAAAAAGCCAGCAGCATCGAGCAACAGGCTGATGATAATCAGGGCAATGAAGGTGCCGGTGGCGTTCCAGATGATCTGCCAGACCACCGGAATATCGCTCCACTGCACCACCCCGCAGAGCAACGCCAGCAGCGCCCCGCCCGTGGCACTCCAGCCAACGCCCAGGCCGCGGGGCTGCCAGATCACCAGGGTAATGGTCAGGAGGAATATCAGCGATGCCATCAGCATGAAGTACAAGCCTTGTAGAAATGGGGCACAAGCGCCGGATTCTAGCGACAGATCAAGGCCTGCGTGACCAATTTCTGCTGCAATGGCCGGGTAATCGGCTGGCAAGCGGTTACAGTTAGCTGACTGCGCCACAAGAGCGCGGACTTCGACCTGATGATGAGGAATACCCATGACGTTGAGCCAAAACCAGGCCCGCTATGGCGGTCTGTCGATTGCCCTGCACTGGCTGATGCTGGTGCTGCTGGCGGCGGTCTACGCCTTTATCGAACTGCGCGGCATGTTCCCCAAGGACAGCGCCGAGCGCGCGCTGATGAAAGACCTGCACTTCATGCTCGGCCTGACAGTATTCGTGCTGGTCTGGCTGCGCCTGGCCCTGCGCCTGGGCCGCCCGACCCCGCCGATCATTCCGGCGCCGCCGGCCTGGCAGACCGGCCTGGCGCACCTGATGCACCTGGCCCTGTACCTGATGATGATCGGCCTGCCGCTGGCCGGCTGGCTGCTGCTCAGCGCTGCCAACAAGCCGATCCCGTTCTATGGCTTCGAGCTGCCGGCGCTTATAGCCCCGGACCCGGACCTGGCCAAGTTCATCAAGGGCTGGCACGAGCGCATCGGCACCTGGGGCTACTGGTTGATCGGCCTGCATGCTGTTGCCGGCCTGTTCCATCACTATGTGCAGCGCGACAACACCTTGCTGCGCATGTTGCCACGCAATAACTAGGCGAACCCGCGGCGGCCCTGCAGGCCGCCGCTGTGCAAAAAGATCAGCCGGGTGTCGGCGGCAAAAGCCCCCGCTTCGACTTCCCGGCGCAGCGCCAGCAAGGCCTTGGCGGTGTACAGCGGCTCCAGCGGCATGCCCGTTTCAGATTCGCAGTCGGCCATAAACGCCACCAACTCGTCATCGACCTTGGCAAAGCCGCCACGGCAGGCCTCATGCAGCCTGTAACCTGCCTTGCCAACCAGTGTTTCGACAGACTCGGGCACGCCGTGGTCCAGCGGTACGGCCAGGGCGCCATGCACCTCACGCCGGCCCGCCTCGGCCAACACCAACCCGGCCAGGGTGGTGCCGGTGCCGGCCGCCAGCCACCAGCCGTGGTAATCCGCCCACCCCAGCGCCGCCAACTGCGCTTGCGCCTGCTCGACGATCAACGCACAGCCCTTGGCACCCAACGCCCCGCCACCGCCTTCAGCGACACACTGCCACCCCAGATAAAGCGCCTGCCACGGCTGCCAGAACCCCGGTTGATGACGCTCGCGATAACCGCCATACCCCAACCAGTGCAGCTGCATGCCAAAAGCTTGCAGGTCGCGCACGGTCGGGGTGTCCTGGGCATGGCCACGCAACAGCCCGGCGGTAGCAAAGCCGAAGCGCTTGCCCGCCGCCGCCAGGGCATGCAGGTGATTGGAATGGGCGCCGCCAAGGCTGATCACCCCGGGCGCCCCTTGGGCCTGGGCGTTTCGCAGGTGTTCGAGCAGCTTGAACCACTTGTTGCCACTGATCAGCGGGTCGATCAGGTCCAGGCGCAACACCGCGAGCTCCACACCATGAGGGCGTAGCCAGTTCAGCGGCAAGGGTTGCAGGGGGGCGAGCGGAAGGTCGTCGAAATTGCCAATCATGGGCGGGGCACAACAGGGCTGCCAGGGCAGCGCAGTGTAACAGCGCGACGGGCCGGGCGGCCCGCCGCGCTGCGCCGGTCAGAGCTCGGCGGCCAGGCGCGAGCCCTGGTTGATGGCGCGCTTGGCGTCCAGTTCGGCAGCGACATCGGCGCCACCGATCAGGTGCACCGACTGCCCGGCGGCGAGCAAGCCGTCCTGCAGTTCGCGCAGCGGATCCTGGCCGGCGCAGATGACGATGTTATCCACAGGCAGCACCTGCGGCTCGCCCTCGGCGATACGGATGTGCAGGCCGGCATCGTCGATGTTCAGGTATTCGACGCTGTTAAGCATCTGCACCTGCTTGTTCTTCAAGCCCGTACGGTGAATCCAGCCGGTGGTCTTGCCCAGGCCGTCGCCGACTTTGGTTTTTTTCCGTTGCAGGAGGAACACCTGGCGCGCCGGCGCATGCGGCTCGGCCTTGATCCCGGCCACGCCGCCGCGGGCTTCAAGCCGGGTATCGATGCCCCACTCCTTCCAGAACGCTTCACGATCCTGGCTGGTGGCCACGCCCTGGTGCACCAGGTACTCGCAGACGTCAAAGCCGATACCGCCGGCGCCGATCACCGCGACCTTCTGCCCTACCGGCTTGCGCTGCAGCAGCACGTCCAGGTAGCTCAACACCTTGGCGTGCTCGATGCCAGGGATGGCCGGCAGGCGCGGGGCGATACCGGTGGCGAGGATGATCTCGTCAAAGCCGCCCGCCGCCAGTTGCTCGGCATCGACGCGGGTGTTCAGGCACAGCTCGACACCGGTGGTCTGCAGCTTGCGCTTGAAGTAGCGCAGGGTTTCATAGAACTCCTCTTTGCCCGGCACGCGCTTGGCCACGTTGAACTGGCCGCCGATCTCGCTGGCCGAATCGAACAGGGTCACTTCATGGCCGCGCTCGGCCGCCACGGTGGCAGCCGCCAGGCCGGCTGGGCCGGCGCCGACAACGGCGATACGCTTGACCTGGGTTACCGGCAGGTAATTGAGCTCGGTTTCGTGGCAGGCGCGCGGGTTGACCAGGCAGCTGGTCAGCTTGCCGCCGAAGGTGTGGTCCAGGCAGGCCTGGTTGCAGCCGATGCAGGTGTTGATCTCGTCGCCACGCCCGGCGGCGGCCTTGTTGACGAACTCCGGGTCAGCCAGGAACGGCCGCGCCATCGAGACCATGTCGGCATCGCCCTCGGCAAGGATCTGCTCGGCGACTTCCGGGGTGTTGATGCGGTTGGTAGTAATCAGCGGGATCTGCACCGCGCCGCGCAGCTTGGCGGTGACCTTGGTGAATGCCGCACGCGGCACCTTGGTGGCGATGGTCGGGATCCGCGCTTCGTGCCAGCCGATACCGGTGTTGATGAGGGTCGCGCCGGCCTGCTCCACGGCCTTGGCCAGCTGCACGATCTCTTCCCAGCTGCTGCCGCCCTCAACCAGGTCGAGCATCGACAGGCGGAAGATGATGATGAAGTTCGGCCCTACCGCTTCGCGCACCCGGCGCACGATCTCCACCGCCAGGCGCATGCGGTTCTCGTAGCTGCCACCCCAGCGATCGGTACGCTGGTTGGTGTGGGCGGCGAGGAACTGGTTGATGAAGTAGCCTTCCGACCCCATGATCTCGACGCCGTCGTACTCGGCGCTTTGCGCCAGCAGCGAGCAGGTGACGAAGTCCTGGATCTGCTTCTCGATGCCCTCTTCGTCCAGCTCACGCGGCTTGAACGGGTTGATCGGCGCCTGGATCGCGCTCGGCGCTACCGATTTGGGGCTATAGGCATAGCGCCCGGCGTGAAGGATCTGCATGCAGATCTTGCCACCGGCTTCATGCACCGCTTTGGTGACGATGCGGTGTTTATCGGCTTCTTCCGGCGTGCTCAGCTTGGCGGCGCCGGAGTACACCCCGCCCTCCACGTTCGGGCCGATGCCGCCGGTCACCATCAGGCCGACGCCGCCACGGGCACGCTCGGCAAAATAGGCCGCCATGCGCTCGAAACCGCCGGGCTTTTCTTCAAGGCCGGTGTGCATCGAGCCCATCAGGGTGCGGTTGCGCAAGGTGGTGAAACCCAGGTCCAGCGGGGCGAGCAAATGCGGGTATTGAGCGGCGGCCATAGTGAACTCCACAACAGGCGTAATCACGGAATGCGGGCGCCTCGCCAAGGCTGGCGGGGCCCGTCAGTTATCTGAGGCCGACATTAAAGAGCCAGCGGGCGCGGCTCAATGACCGAAAGTGACAAGTTATTGATCCTGCTGCACTCGGGGTCTACCCTAGGGGCCGAATCCCTTTTCGGCGCTGTCCCGTTTCATGCGAAAACTTCTGTTGAGCGCCCTGGCGCTGGTTGTCATTGCCGTCCTCAGTGGCTACGGCTTTTGGACCGAGCAGCGCCCGGCCGGGCACTACCTGTCGGACCTGCGCATCGAGCTGGCCCTGAGCGAAGGCGTGCCGGCCGATCACGGCAACCTGCTGGGCGTCGAGCCGCAACTGTTCCCCGGTGACTACCAGAGCCTGCAGCGCCTGCACCGCAAGCTGGCCGCCTACCTTGAACACGCCCGCGCCCAGGGCCTGGTCAACGCCAAAACCATCGTCATCCTGCCCGAACACATCGGCACCTGGCTGTGGGCCCGAGGCGAGAAGAGCGAGCTGTACCAGGTCACCCAACGCCGCGAAGCCCTGCAATGGCTGGAACTGAGCAACCCGCTGCGCTACGGCCTGGCCCTGCTCGGCGCCGAGGGTGACGACCGCCGTGCCGACGCCCACCTGCGGATGAAAGCCGGGCAAATGGCCGAGGATTATCAGCAGCTGTTCGGCGGCCTGGCCAAGGAGTTCGGCGTGACCCTGGTGGCCGGCTCCATCGTCCTGCCTGAACCTTACGTCGAGCGCGGCACCCTGCGCATCGGCTCCGGCGCCCTGTACAACGCAAGCCTGGTGTTCGCCAGCGACGGCTCGGTGCTCGGCCAGCCGCAACGCCAGCAGCACCCGGACAGTGAAGTGCGGCGCTTTATCAGCAGCGGCACCGATCAACCGCCACAGGTGCTGCAAACCCCGGCCGGGCGCCTGGGCGTGTTGATCGGCAGCGACAGCTGGTACCCGAGCAACCAGCAGCAACTGGCCAACCAGTTTGCCCAGATCGTCGCCAACCCGGTGTTTCTCAGCGGCCATGACAGCTGGAACGCGCCGTGGCGCGGCAACCGGCATCAACCCCTGGCCTCGTCGCTGGCGCTAAAGCCCGGTGAGGTGAGCGAACACGAAGCCTGGCAACGCCTGACCCTGAACGCCAACGCCGCCAGGGTCAACAGCATGAGTGTGTTCCTGCGCGGGCGCTTCTGGGACCTGGCCGCCGATGGCCAGGGCTTTGCCCAGCTCAACGGGGTGAACCTGGGCGGCACGTCCAGCCCCGGTGCGCGCCTGCTGAACCTCTGGTTGTAGGGCATGAACCGTCCCCGCGTGCGCCTGGGCGACCTGTCGGTCGGTTTTATCCAGCCGCTGAGCGAAACCCTGCAGCAACGCGGCATCGATCCTACGGCCCTGCTCGCCCGCTACGGCCTGGAGCCAGCGCGCCTGGCCGAAGCCGGCGCGCGCCTGTCGATCCCGCGCTATATGCACCTGGGCCATGCCGCCATCGAACTGACCGGCGACCCGGCCCTGGGCCTGCACATGGGCCACATCAGCCGCCTGGGCCAGGCCGGCCTGGCCGGCGTCACTGCGGCACAAGCACCCACCGTGGGCGAAGCGGCGCGCACCTTGTTGCGCTTCGAGCCACTGTACGCGGCCAACTACCGCGGGCACTCAAGCTTTCATGAAGACAGCAGCGGCGCCTGGCTACGGTTCTATTCGATCAGCCCGTACAACGCCTATAACCGCTTTGTGGTCGATTCGCTGCTGGCCGGCTGGCTGGCGCAGCTGTCGAGCCTGGCGGGTACGATGCTGCTGGCCGAACGGGTCGAGATCGAGTTCGAGGCGCCCGCCTACGCCGCCCACTACCAGGCCTTGAGCTGCAACCCGGTGCAGTTTGGCGCCGCCACCAATCAACTGCGCCTGAGCCGCGCCAACCTGGCCCTGCGCAACCCGGCGCACTGTCCGAGCACCTGGCAGCACCTGCTGCAGCTGTGTGAGGCAGAGCTTGAACAGCGCACGCGGATTCGCAGCCTGGGCGAGCGCATCGCCCACCTGCTGGGGCCGCTATTGAATGGCGGACGGGAACCGGATCTGGAGGAAGTGGCCAGGCATCTGCAATTGCCGACCTGGACCCTGCGGCGCAAGCTGGCCGAGGAAGGCACGCAGTTTCGCGCCATCCTCAACGATACCCGGCGCGATCTGGCCATGACCTATATCCGTGACACGGAACTGGCCTTTGGCGAGATTGCCTACTTGCTCGGGTTTGCCTCGGCGGAGGCTTTTCAGCGCGCGTTCAAGCGCTGGAACGGCATCACCCCGGGCGAGTTTCGCCGCAGCCAGCGGCGTACCGGCTGATTACAGCTCGGTAGCGTCTTCGGCCGGCTCGACCGGGTCGAGCTCAATGGCGCGGTATTCGAGTAGTTCTTCTTGATAGTCGTCCATCGTCTGCTCCGTTGTTTCTCATTCATGTCATTGATTCATCAACGAGCCTAAAGTGCCGCGATGAAAGAAAAATGACAATGACGCTTATCAAAACAACGTAGCAGAGACGGGCGAATTTACAGCGGCGCCTGCTCGCTGCTGGCCGGTGCTACCGGGGCGATGGTCGGGGTCGGCTCTACGGCTGCCGGTGTGCTGCTGTCCTGGACGCTGATCGGCGCAGCTTCGGCGGGCGGCGGCACCGGCTGCGAGCCACTGCGGTCATCCACCACCGGCGCGGCCGGCACTTCGGCCGCCGGCGCCGGCGACGGTTCGCTGACCGGTACGCCAGCCGCTGGTGCTTCAACCGGAGCCGGAGCCAGGGCGGCCGCTGGTGCTGCCGGCGCGGTCTCGGGCACACCCAGCTCCACCGCTGGCTTGGCTGCAGGCTTTGCCTCAGCCTTCTTCTTGGTTTCCTTGGGCAGGAAACTTTCCACCAGGGCGAAGTAACGCTCGTAGAACTTGGCCGAGGTCACGGTCTCGCTGGCAACCTTGACCATCGAATCGTCACTGGAGCCGATCGGCATCGACACCGAACCCAGCACGCCAACGCCGAGGCTGGCCGAGGTGTTGGATTTTTTCAGCGCATAGCGGTCCTGCAGGGCGTTGGCGAACATGGTCGAGCGCTGCTCGTCGCCGCTGTCGCGGGCACAGACCACGTTGAAGCTGATCTGCAGGTGCGAATCGCCAGTCTGCTGGAAGCTCTTGTTGCCATTGACCTGGCCAGCGTCGCTGCTGGTGATGATATAGCCCTGGCTGAGCAAGGCACGGCGCGCCGCTTCGCAGGTACCGGCTTCACTCACCGCAAAGCTGCGCGAGAAGGTACCCGAGTCGTCGAAATTCTCGTGTTCGTAAATGGCAGCTTTCTTCGAAGAACAGCCGGAAACACCCGCCAGCACAAGGGCCAGCCCGAGCGCACCGCAGACGGTTGACTTTGACATTGCAAATCCTGAGGAAACGGTCGGCGCCTATTGTGCAACACATCGACGGAATGCTGAAACCACAGGCGGGCAATCACCGCAGAAAATTCATACAAGGGGCCAGTGATCGCCCCTGATGCCGGGGTTTGACCATTGGTCGATAAACCCACAAATCCTTCGCTCAAGCCCTACGAACAGATCGGACCCATCCGACTTTTGCCCTGCCCATTCTACGACTACGCTGGCAACTAGCCATCACCGCCTACCGGTCGACAGGAGTTATCTCGGTGAAAAACCTATCTGTGAAAATCAAGTTGCTGCTTGGCTTTGCGCCCATTCTGGTACTGATGGTGCTACTCGCCATTACCGCCATCAACAGCTTGAACACCCTGACCCAGCGCGCCGATCGCCTGGTGTCGGTCAACTACATCCTCGACAACCTCAATGAAATGCGCGCCGCCCAGCTGAGTTTCGAGCAACGCCGCGAAGGCAGCTTCGCCAGCCAGCTGGTACAGGCCCACCAGGAGGCCAGCCGCCTGGTCGAGGAAAACCTCGGCGCCCTGCCCGATGCCGACTCGCAGCGCCTGCTCCAGGCCACTGGCGATGATCTCAAGCAGTACCTGCAACAGTTCGAACAACTCAAGGCGGCCAGCGGCGGCACCCTGCTGCAGAGCAAGCTGCATGACCAGTTGCTGCAGACCGTGCATCAGGGCCTGGAGGCAATCAACCAGTTGATCACCCTGCAGAACCAGAAGAGCACCGAGGAATCCAGCGACAGCCGCAGCCTGATGCTGGGCTTGCTGTTCGCAGCCCTGGTGCTGGGCGTGCTGATCAGTGCGCTGATCATCCGCCAGGTCACCCAGCCGCTGCGCCAGGCGGTGGAAACTGCCCGGCGCATTGGCCAAGGCGACCTGACCAACACTGCCAGCGAACCACGCCGCGACGAATTCGGCCAGCTGTTGCAGGCGCTGGCGCAAAGCGGCGAGAACCTGCGCGAGATGCTTGGCCAGGCCGGGCATGTCACCCGCCAGCTGTCGACCGCCGCCGAGGAGCTGTCGACCATCACTGAACAGACCAGCGCCGGCATCACCAGCCAGAAGGTCGAAACCGACCAGGTGGCCACGGCAATGAGCGAGATGGTTGCCACCGTCCAGGAAGTCGCGCGTAACGCCGAAGAAGCCAGCGAAGCCACGCACCAGGCCGACAGCCAGGCCAAACAGGGCAACCGCGTAGTGCAGCAGGCCCTGAGCCAGATCGGCCAGCTGGCCGACGACATCGGCAATTGCGCCAGTGCGGTCAGCCAATTGTCGGAAGAAAGCGAGCGCATCGGCACCGTGATGACGGTGATCAACGCCATTGCCGAACAGACCAACCTGCTGGCTCTCAACGCCGCCATCGAGGCGGCGCGCGCGGGTGAGGCCGGGCGCGGCTTTGCCGTGGTCGCCGATGAAGTGCGCGGGCTGGCCCAGCGCACACAGCAATCAACAGCGCAGATCGAGACGCTGATTCTGTCGTTGCAACAAGGCGCGCAGAAAGCCGCCGAAATGATGCAAGCCAACCAGCAACAGGTCGGCGGTACTGTGGAATTGGCCAACCAGGTCGGTATCGAGCTGCAGGCCATCACCCAGACCGTGACCGGCATCCAGACCATGAACCTGCAGATCGCCACCGCCGCCGAACAGCAGAGCAGCGTCGCCGAATCGATCAACCGCAGTGTGCTCAGCGTGCGCGACGTTGCCGAACAGTCGTCCACCGCGTCTCAGCAGACGGCGGCTTCGTCGGTGGAACTGGCGCGCCTGGGCAGTGAACTGCAACAGCTGGTGGCGCGCTTTCGGGTGTAACCGGTAAGTCAGCCGAACAGGCCGCCGTCGTCGCTGTCGATAACGATCGACGACAGGCTCACATGCCGCGGCCGGGTCACGGCAAACAGCACGGCCTCGACCACGTCACGGTTGGTGCCGCGCTCACCTTTCTGGCGTTGGGCGGCGGCCTCCCAGGCCGGTTGCGTCGGGCAGATGTCGTCCAGGTACGGCGGGTGCACGCACAGCGAACGGATCGGCGTACCGGCCAGTTGCTGACGCAACCCCTCTGCCAGCGCACGCTGGGCCTGCTTGGCGGCGTAGAACGGCACTGAGACGCTGTGCAAGGCGGCATTGGGCAGCGCGCTGATCGAGCCTATGGTGACGATGTCCGGGCGCTGAGAGCGGCGCAGAGAGGCCAGCAAGCCCTGGGTGAAGAGAAAGGTACCGGTGACCGCAGCGTTGATCACGCCGTGGATGTCTTCAGGGGAATAACCTTCCTCGTTGTGCTCCAGCCACATGGCGCCGTTGTTGATCAGCAGATCGATAGTGGGGAAGCGCTGGCTGATGGCCTGCGTTGCCTGGGTAACGCTGGTGCTGTCGGCGAGATCGACCTGGACAGTCAATGGCAGTTGAGCGGTGCGGGTTTCGATCGTGGCAGCGACTTGGGCCAGGGCTGCTTCGTTGCGGCCACAGAGCACCACCTTACAACCAGCGTCGGCCAGGGAGATGGCCAACGCGGCACCCAGGCCGCGTCCGGCACCGGTGATGACCGCGATCGAGTCTTGAAGATTGTTCATCCTGAACCTCAGTGGAAGACTTGAGGCGCTAGCATACCGCTTGTGCGGACTGGATGCAGACCAAGCAGGCCTGAAAAGCATCGCGGGGCAAGCCCGCTCCCACAGAATGGGAGCCGGCCTTGCCGGCGATGGCCGCACCACGGTGCCAAAATTTCGGCACAAAAAAAGCGACCCGAAGGTCGCTTTCTCTGGTACTGCAATATGGCGCAGCGGACGGGACTCGAACCCGCGACCCCCGGCGTGACAGGCCGGTATTCTAACCGACTGAACTACCGCTGCGTGTCGTGCTCACCCGGGCTGCGCAAAGGCTGCAAATCCCGGGCACAAAAAAAGCAACCTCAGGTCGCTCTCTTTGTTGCTTCGAGGAGTTCAAGGGCCTCGAAGCGAAGATGGCGCAGCGGACGGGACTCGAACCCGCGACCCCCGGCGTGACAGGCCGGTATTCTAACCGACTGAACTACCGCTGCGTATCGTACAGGCTTGCGCCCGCTTGAAACTGGGATCTGGCTACAAGGCTGTTTGGCCCTGGAACCTCAAACCGGTCGTTAAACCGATCTGGAGAAAAGTGGCGCAGCGGACGGGACTCGAACCCGCGACCCCCGGCGTGACAGGCCGGTATTCTAACCGACTGAACTACCGCTGCGCATATGGACTTGCGTCCGGTTCCTCTCTGGTAACACCTTCTTGCGAAAGTGTCGGGTCAGGAACATCTCAGGAAGTGGTGGGTGATGACGGGATCGAACCGCCGACCCTCTGCTTGTAAGGCAGATGCTCTCCCGGCTGAGCTAATCACCCGTGTGCTTCGCTGAGGTGGCGAAATTTACGCAGGTATCGAACCTAAGTCAATAGCCTGATTGAAGTTTTTTTCACGGAGGTGAAAAAAACAGCTTCAAGCTTCAAGCTGCAAGCTACAAGAAAAAGCAAAATCAAAAGCACAACGCGGACATCTTGCGGCTTGAAGCTTGCCGCTTGCGGCTACCGATAAATCATCTTCTTGGTCATGCCGCCGTCGACCACGAATTCCTGGCCGGTGACGAAGCCGGCGTTGCGCGACAGCAACCAGGCCACCATCGCCGCCACGTCTTCTACCGTCCCTACCCTGCCCGCCGGATGCTGAGCATGGTCGGCTTCGGTCAGGGGTTCGGCACGGCGCTGGGCTGGATCACGGGCGTCGATCCAGCCGGGGCTGACGGCGTTGACGCGAATCTCCGGGCCCAGGCTCATGGCCAGGGCATGGGTCAGGGCCAGCAGCCCGCCCTTGCTCGCGGCATAGGCCTCGGTGTCGGGCTCCGATTGCCCGGCGCGCGTTGACGCCAGGTTGACGATCGCCCCGCAATGGGCGCGCAGATACGGCGCACAGTGCTTGGCCAGCAGCATCGGGCCGCCCAGGTTGACCGCCAGCACCCGGTTCCAGTGGGCCAGGCTCAGGCTTTCGAGGGTGGTGTTGTGCGGGTCGGCAATCGCCGCGTTGCATACCAGGGCGTCGAGCCGGCCAAACTGGCCCAGCACTTCGGCCACGCCGGTCATTACCTGGGCTTCGTCGGCGACATCCATGCCGACGAACCAGGCGTTATCACCCAGCACCTTGGCCACTTTCGCGCCACGGGCCCGGTCGAGGTCGGTGAGCACCACCTGCCAGCCTTCGCTGATCAGCCAGGCGGCAATGCCCAGGCCGATGCCCCGCGCCGCGCCGGTGACCAGGGCGACGCGGCCGTTATGGCTGCTGTCGCCCACCGACCAGTCGATCACAGTGCCGCCAGCCCGCGGGCCAGGTCGGCCTTGAGGTCAGCGACGTCTTCCAGCCCCACGGCAACCCGGATCAGGCTGTCGCGAATGCCGGCGGCCTCACGCTCCTGCGGCGACAGGCGGCCGTGGGAGGTGGTGCCCGGGTGGGTGATGGTGGTCTTGCTGTCACCCAGGTTGGCGGTGATCGAAATCAGCCGGGTGGCATCGATGAAGCGCCAGGCGCCCTCTTTGCCGCCCTTGACCTCAAAGCTCACCACTGCACCGAAGCCGCTCATCTGCTGCTTGGCCAGCTCGTGCTGCGGATGGCTGTGCAGGCCCGCGTAGTGGACCTTGTCGATGCCGTCCTGCTGCTCCAGCCATTCGGCCAGCGCCTGGGCATTGGCGCAGTGGGCGCGCATGCGCAGGTTGAGGGTCTCAAGGCCCTTGAGGAAGATCCAGGCGTTGAACGGGCTCAGGGACGGCCCGGCGGTGCGCAGAAAGCCCACCACTTCTTTCATCTGCTCGCTGCGCCCGGCAACCACGCCGCCCATACAACGGCCCTGGCCGTCGATGAACTTGGTCGCCGAATGCACGACGATGTCGGCGCCCAGCTTCAGCGGCTGCTGCAAGGCCGGGGTGCTGAAGCAGTTGTCGACCACCAGCTGCGCGCCCTTGGCATGGGCGATTTCAGCCAGGGCAGCAATATCCACAAGCTCCGCCAACGGGTTGGACGGTGACTCGACGAACAGCAGCTTGGTGTTGGCCTTGATCGCCTGGTCCCAGCCGGCCAGGTCGGTCAGCGGCACGTAGTCGACCTGCACGCCGAAGCGCTTGAAGTACTTCTCGAACAGGCTGATGGTCGAACCGAAGACGCTCTGCGACACCAGCACATGGTCGCCAGCGCTGCACAGGGCCATGACGGTCGAGAGAATCGCCGACATGCCGGTGGAGGTGGCAACCGCCTGCTCGGCGCCTTCGAGGGCGGCGATGCGCTCTTCGAACGCGCGTACGGTGGGGTTGGTGTAGCGTGAATAGACGTTGCCTGGAACCTCGCCGGCGAACCGCGCGGCGGCATCGGCCGCCGTACGGAACACGTAGCTGGAGGTGAAGAACAGCGGATCGCTGTGCTCACCTTCCGGCGTGCGATGCTGGCCGGCGCGTACCGCCAGCGTGTCGAAAGCGACCCCTTCGAGGTCGCTGTCCAGGCGCCCGGCATCCCATTCCTGTGTCATGCCGCTGCTCCTAACTTAGTTGTTGTAGAGGTCGATGATCGCGCTGACCGCCTGGTTCTTGACCTTGGAGGCGTCGTTGCGCGCCTGCTCGATCTTGTCCAGGTAGGCTTCGTCGATGTCGCCGGTGACGTACTTGCCGTCGAACACCGCGCAATCGAAATGCTCGATCTTGATCTTGCCACCGCCGACCGCTTCGATCAGGTCCGGCAGGTCCTGGTAGACCAGCCAGTCGGCGCCGATCAGCTCGGCGACATCCTGGGTGCTGCGGTTGTGCGCGATCAGCTCGTGGGCACTCGGCATGTCGATGCCGTAGACGTTAGGGAAGCGCACCGCCGGGGCGGCCGAGCAGAAGTAGACGTTTTTCGCGCCGGCTTCGCGGGCCATCTGGATGATCTGCTTGCAGGTGGTGCCGCGCACGATCGAGTCGTCGACCAGCATCACGTTCTTGCCGCGGAACTCCAGCTCGATGGCGTTGAGTTTCTGGCGTACCGATTTCTTGCGCGCGGCCTGGCCGGGCATGATGAAGGTACGGCCGATGTAGCGGTTCTTGACGAAGCCTTCGCGGAACTTGACGCCCAGGTGGTTGGCCAGCTCCAGCGCTGCGGTGCGGCTGGTGTCGGGAATCGGGATGACCACGTCGATGTCGTGGTCAGGGCGCTCGCGCTGGATCTTCTCGGCCAGCTTCTCGCCCATGCGCAGGCGCGCCTTGTACACCGAGACGCCGTCGATGATCGAGTCAGGGCGGGCCAGGTAGACGTGTTCGAAGATGCACGGCGACAGTTGCGGGTTGGTCGCGCACTGACGGGTGTGCAGCTTGCCCTCTTCAGTGATGTACACCGCTTCGCCCGGCGCCAGGTCACGGATCAGGGTGAAGCCCAGCACGTCCAGAGAAACGCTTTCGGAAGCGATCATGTACTCGACGCCTTCGTCGGTGTGACGCTGGCCGAAGACGATCGGGCGGATGCCGTTGGGATCGCGGAAACCGACGATGCCGTAGCCGGTGATCATCGCCACCACCGCGTAACCGCCAACGCAACGGTTGTGCACGTCGGTGACTGCGGCGAACACGTCTTCTTCGGTCGGTTGCAGCTTGCCACGCACCGCCAACTCATGGGCGAAGACGTTGAGCAGCACTTCCGAGTCAGAGCTGGTGTTGACGTGGCGCAGGTCGGACTCGTAGATCTCCTTGGCCAGCTGTTCGACGTTGGTCAGGTTGCCGTTGTGCGCCAGGGTGATGCCGTAGGGCGAGTTGACATAGAACGGCTGGGCCTCGGCCGAGGTCGAGCTGCCCGCGGTCGGGTAGCGCACGTGGCCGATACCCATGTGACCGACCAGGCGCTGCATATGGCGCTGCTGGAATACGTCACGGACCAGGCCGTTGTCCTTGCGCAGGAATAACCGGCCATCATGGCTGGTCACAATACCGGCAGCGTCCTGGCCGCGGTGCTGGAGGACGGTTAGCGCGTCATACAGCGCCTGATTGACGTTCGACTTACCGACGATACCGACGATGCCACACATGCGACGCAACCCCTACTTAATGAAACTGGATTGAAAAGCGCTCAAGGCGTTTTGGGCCCCAGCAGCTGTTCCTGGAACGGGAGATCAGCCGGTGCGCTGATCCCGCTGGCTAGCCACTGACTGGTGAACCCCAGAATGAGGTTTTTCGACCAGTCAGCCACCAATAGAAATTGTGGCAGGAGGCGAGACTCCTGCCACCACTGATCCTGTTGTACCGGCCCCAGGCTCAACAGCCCGACCGCCACGACCACCAGCAAGGCCCCGCGGGCGGCGCCGAAGGCCATGCCCAGGAAGCGATCGGTCCCGGACAGCCCGGTGACGCGAATCAGCTCGCCGATGAGAAAGTTGATCATGGCCCCCACCAGCAGGGTGGCGACGAAAAGAATGGCGCATCCGGCGATGACCCGGGCCGAAGGCGTCTGGATATAAGCTTCCAGGTACTGCGACAGCGAGCCACCGAACATCCAGGCCACGGCACCGGCGATGATCCAGGTAAGCAGCGACAAGGCCTCTTTGACAAAGCCGCGCTTGAGACTGATCAGCGAAGAAATGGCGATGATCGCGAGAATCGCCCAGTCGACCCAGGTAAATGCCACAGTGTTGCCTGCAAACGGATAAGGCGGCGCATTTTACCAGAGCAACGAGCTGTCGGTAAGCAGTGATTTACCGCCCGGTACGGGCCGGGCGGCAAGGGTTCAACTGCGCTCGGGCTGGAAGCGCACGACAAAGCCCTTGAGCTTCTGCTGGCGGTTGATCACATCGCGCAGGCGCTCGGCCTCGGCGCGCTCGATCAACGGTCCGACATACACCCGGTTCATGCCTTCGGCCGAACGGATATAAGCGTTGTAGCCCTGGCTGCGCAGGGTTTTCTGCAGGTTGTCGGCGCTGGCGCGGTTGGCCAGGCTGGCCATCTGAATCGACCAGCTGACCGGCAGGCCATTGGCGTCGATCTTGCCCGCAGCAGGCTTGGTCGCAGCGGCGACGGTGGCTGCCGGCTTGGCTTCTACCTTGGCGGGCGCCGGCGTCGCCGGTTTTGCCGCGACAGCCGGTGCGGCCGGGGCCGGTGTCGGCAACGGCGTGGCGGCGGGCGCCGGGGCAATCGGCGTGCTTGGCGCCTGCACCGGTGCTGTGGCCTGCTCGACGACCAGCGGCTCTTCGGGTAATACCTGCGGCTCGGGGACCTGCACCGGCTCTACCTTCACTTGCGGCAGGGTCGGCGTGGCCGGTGCCTCGGGGGCTTCGACGCGCACCTGGCGCATTTCGTCTTCGCGCGAGAACAGCATCGGCAGGAAGATCACCGCCAGCGCCACCAGCACCAGCGCCCCGACCATGCGTTGCTTGACCACTTTATCCAGCAATGCCATTTGCCCCGTCCTCCGTGGCCTGCCGGTCGAGCCACTGCAGGGCTTCGCCGACACAGAAAAATGATCCGAACAGCAGGATTTCGTCATCCGCCGTTGCCTGCGCGCACTGCCCGTCCAGGGCGGCGGCGACGCTGGGGTAAGACTGCACCGCAGCGCCAAGGTTCGTCAGCGCCGCCTGCAACTCGCCAGCCGGCCGGCTACGGGCGGTGTCCAGCGGCGCCACGGCCCAGGCCTGAACCTGGTGCTGCAGCGGCTTGAGCACGCCGTCGAGGTCCTTGTCGGCGAGCAAACCGAACACCGCCAGGCGCTTGCCCTGCGGCGGTCGGGTGGCCAGGCGCTGAGCCAGGTACTCGGCAGCATGCGGGTTGTGCCCGACATCCATAAGGATAGTCAAAGGTTTGCCTTGCCAGGTAAAGGCCCGGCGATCAAGGCGACCGACCATGCGCGTGCTGCGCAGGGCCTCGGCAATCTGCCCGGCATCCCACGGCAGGTCGAGCAACAGGTAGGCCTGCAATGCCAACGCGGCGTTTTCCATCGGCAGGTCGAGCAGCGGCAAATCCTGCAGCTCGACCACCTCGCCACGGGCATTGACCCCACGCCACTGCCAGTACTGGTCAGTGCTGGCCAGGTCGAAATCGCGACCGCGCAAAAACAGCGGGCTGTTCAGGGCACGGGCCTTGTCCAGCAACGGCTGCGGCGGATTGAGGTCACCACACAGGGCCGGCTTGCCCTGGCGGAAGATCCCGGCCTTCTCGAAGGCCACCAACTCACGGGTGTCGCCCAGGTAGTCGACATGGTCAACGCCGATGCTGGTGACCAGCGCCAGGTCGGCATCGACGATGTTGACGGTATCCAGGCGTCCGCCCAGGCCGACTTCGAGCACCACGGCGTCGAGCGCCGCCTGCTTGAACAGCCAGAACGCCGCCAGGGTACCGGCTTCGAAGTAGGTCAGGGAGATGTCGCCGCGGGCCGCTTCAACCGCGGCGAAGGCTTCGCACAGCTGCTCATCGCCGGCTTCAGCGCCGTTGATCTGCACCCGCTCGTTGTAGCGCAGCAGGTGCGGCGAGCTGTAGACGCCGACCTTGAGGCCCTGGGCGCGCAGCAACGCGGCAACGAAGGCGCAGGTCGAACCCTTGCCGTTGGTGCCGGTCACGGTGATTACCCGTGGCGCCGGCTGGCCCAGCCCGAGCCGCGCAGCGACCTGTTGCGAACGCTCCAGGCCCATGTCGATGGCCGACGGATGCAACTGCTCGAGGTAGGCGAGCCAGTCGCCAAGGGTACGTTGGGTCATACGGTGGCAGGCGCCGGCGGCACGACGATCGGCTCGATCACCGGGGCGACGAACGTGGGCGTCGGCAGGCCCATCATCTGGGCCAGCAGGTTGCCCAGGCGCTGACGCAGCTCCTGACGCGGGATGATCATGTCGATGGCGCCGTGCTCCAGGAGGAACTCGCTGCGCTGGAAGCCTTCTGGCAGCTTCTCGCGTACGGTCTGCTCGATCACCCGCGGGCCGGCAAAGCCGATCAGCGCCTTGGGCTCACCGACGATGACATCACCAAGCATCGCCAGGCTGGCAGAAACGCCGCCGTAGACCGGATCGGTCAGCACCGAGATGAACGGGATGCCTTCTTCGCGCAGGCGTGCCAGTACTGCGGAGGTCTTGGCCATCTGCATCAGCGAGATCAGCGCCTCCTGCATGCGCGCACCACCGGAGGCCGAGAAGCAGACCATCGGGCAGCGGTTTTCCAGGGCGTAGTTGGCGGCACGGACGAAACGCTCGCCGACGATGGCGCCCATCGAACCACCCATGAAGGAGAATTCGAAGGCGCTGACCACGATCGGCATGCCCAGCAGGGTACCGCTCATGGAGATCAGTGCGTCTTTCTCGCCGGTCTGCTTCTGGGCAGCAGTCAGGCGGTCCTTGTACTTCTTGCCATCGCGAAACTTCAGGCGGTCGACCGGTTCCAGGTCAGCGCCCAGCTCGGCGCGGCCTTCGGCATCGAGGAAGATGTCGATACGGGCGCGGGCGCCGATACGCATGTGATGGTTGCACTTAGGGCAGACATCCAGGGTCTTTTCCAGCTCCGGACGATACAGCACGGCCTCGCAGGACGGGCACTTGTGCCACAGGCCTTCAGGGACCGAACTCTTCTTCACCTCGGAACGCATGATCGAAGGGATCAGTTTGTCTACTAACCAGTTGCTCATGCTTTCTTTCTCCAGTAGCGGCGACCGGCAGGCTATGGCTGCCGGCTCGCGCGTATGCCCTTGAGCTCAATTCGTGTATGACGCGATGAGGATGCGGCTCCGGCGCCCGCCTGCAGCGAGCCACCCCGATACCGCACCCTCGTCAACCTGTAAGGGCGACGCCCGTGGCGTCACCCGCTAATTTCGACCGGCCCATGGGCGCGATCCGGCAGCACCGGGCTGCGAAAGCTATGGACGATGGCGCGCGGCCAGCCGTCACATCCGCAGCACGCAGCGCTTTCACGCCTGCTTGACCGCGCGGATAAACGCCTCGATCCGCGCCGGGTCCTTGATGCCCTTGGCCTGCTCCACGCCGCCGCTGACATCCACCGCATAAGGCCGCACCTGCGCAATGGCCTGGGCGACGTTATCCGGCGACAGGCCGCCGGCGAGGATGATTGGCTTGCTCAGTTGCGCAGGCACCAGCGACCAGTCGAACGCCTCGCCGGTACCGCCGGGCACGCCGGCCACGTAGGTATCGAGAAGAATGCCGCTGGCACCGCTGTAGCGCTTGCAGCTGGCCTCCAGGTCGTCGCCCGGGCGCACCCGCAAGGCCTTGATCCATGGACGGTTGTGACCTGCGCAATCGGCCGGGGTTTCATCGCCATGGAACTGCAGCAGGTCGAGCGGCACCGCTTCGAGGATGTCTGTCAGCTCGCAACGGCTGGCGTTGACGAACAGGCCGACGGTGGTGACAAACGGCGGCAAGACGGCGATGATCGCCCGCGCCTGCTGCACATCGACCGCCCGCGGGCTCTTGGCATAGAACACCAGGCCGATGGCATCGGCGCCCGCCTCGGCTGCGGCCAGCGCATCCTCGATGCGGGTAATGCCGCAGATTTTGCTGCGAACGGCGCTCATGACCTGTGAACCTCAGCAGAAAGCGGAAAGTCCCGGATGTTAGCAAATGGCTTGCGGGCCGTCAGCCCGTCAATGCCTCGTAGCCGGTAATGAAGTGTGGGCCGATGTAACGCTCGGGCAGTTCGAACTCGTCGTGGTACTCGACCTGCACCAGGTACAGCCCATATGGATGCGCGGTCACCCCGCCGGCGCGCCGCTCGCGGCTTTGCAGCACTTCCAGGGCCCACTCCGGCGGGCGCTCGCCAGCGCCGATGGTCATCAGCACGCCGGCAATGTTGCGCACCATGTGGTGCAGGAAGGCGCTGGCGCGGATGTCGAGGACGATCATCTGGCCGTGGCGGCTAACACGCAGGTGATGGAGGTTCTTGACCGGCGACTTGGCCTGGCACTGGCCGGCGCGAAAGGCACTGAAATCGTGGGTGCCGACCAGGTACTCGGCGGCCAGGGCCATGCGCTCGGCGTCCAGCGGCCGGTGGTTCCAGGTCACCTCTTCGCCCAGGTGCGCCGGGCGGATCTGGTCGTTGTAGATCACGTAGCGGTAACGCCGGGCAATGGCCTTGAAGCGCGCATGGAAGTGCGCCGGCATCTGCTTGGCCCAGGACACGCTGATGTCGTGCGGCAGGTTGATGTTGGCGCCCATGGTCCAGCCCTTCATGCTGCGCACCGCCTGGGTGTCGAAATGCACCACTTGGCCGCAGGCATGCACGCCGGCATCGGTGCGCCCGGCACAGTGCAGGGTGACCGGCGAATCGGCCACCCGCGACAAGGCTTCTTCGAGGGTTTGCTGCACGCTTGCCACGCCATTGGCCTGGCGCTGCCAGCCGCGGTAGCGCGAACCTTTGTACTCAACGCCCAGGGCGATACGAAAGAAGCCTTCGGCGGCCACTTCGGCAGCCGCGTTATCAATGATTTCCAAGGGGATACAGCCTGTCGGTTTAGCAGATGGCGGCAATTATAACGACAACGGCAGCCACTTGGGCTGCCGTTGGTTTTACACAGGGTGAACTCAGACCAGGCGCGAGAGCAGCTCGTCGGCTTCCTGGCGCTGGGCATCGCTGCCGTCCTTGCGCACTTCGTCGAGAATGTCGCGGGCGCCGTCATGGTCGCCCATGTCGATATAGGCCCGGGCCAGGTCGAGCTTGGTGGCCACTTCGTCGGCGCCGCCGAGGTAGTCGAAATCATCGTCGAGGTCGTCGCCGAGGTGCGGCTCGATCGACGGCTGCTCCAGGCTTTGCGACAGCTTGTCGAGTTCGGCGTTGACGTCATCGAGCTCCGAGGCAAAGTTTTTATCCGCCTGCGAGTCCTCCAGCGACAGCGACAGGTCGAAGTCTTCCGGCAGGTCCAGCTCGCTCAGCGGATCGAACTCGGGCATGGTTTCATCGAACGCCGCCAGCTCTGCGGCGATATCGACGGTCTCGCTGCTCGGCGCCAGCGCCGGCTCGTCGCCAGCGACGTCGAGGTCGAAATCGGCGAGGTCGTCCAGGGCCTGCTCAGGCTCGGCAAGATGCTCTGCGAGCAAGGCGTCGAAGTCCGGTTGCGCCGGGCTGGCTTCGCTCGCGACTGCTTCGGCTTGTGGCGCTTCAACAGCCAGCGAGGGCTCGTCGAGCAGTGGCGGCGCGTCCAGCTCCAGGCCTTGCAGGTCGTCATCCAGGCTCAGGTCGAAGGCACTGTCCAGGTCGTCTTCAGGAACAGGCTCAGGCTCGGCCAGCGATTCTTCAACCACAGGTTCAGGTTCAGGTTCAGGCTCGGCCCCTGCTTCTGGCTCAACGGCTGGCTCGACGGCTGGTTCGGCTTCTGCCAGCGGTTCGGCTGGCGCCTCGTCCTGCAGCAGCTCCTGGACATACTGGGCATCCAGTTCGGCCGCCAGCGCCGCCGCGCTGACGCCCGCCGCCGCGACGGCGAGCATGGCCGGGAAGCGGTTTTTCAGGGCTTCGACATCGGCATGGTTCTGGCCGGTGGCAATCAACTGCCGCTCGTGGCCGACAAAGGCATCGCGATCGCCCTGGCGGGCATAGACTTCCATCAGCTTCAGGCGCAGGTCGCTGCGCTCAGGGGCTGCGGTAACCGCAGGCTCGAGCAGTTCGGCGGCGTGATTGAGGCGACCACGGGCAATGCTCAACTCTGCTTCGTCGAGCACAGCGTCGCCGGTCGGGGCTGCCGGGCTGGCCGCCGGAGCAACCAATGGCGCGGCAATCGGGCCTTGCACCGGCTTGCTCGGCGCTGGCTCCGCCACCACAGGCGCCGGCTCTTCGGCAGGCAAGGCGGCGGCTGTGGCGGCGGCGGCAGATGCCGCGACCACTGCCGGTGCCAGGGTCACGCTCGGCGGCGCGATATCCAGGCCTTCAAAGCTGCTTGGCGGCAGGTCCAGGTCTGGGGCGCGCTCGCCCTCTTCGGCCAGGGCGCGGGCCATGCGCAGGTGTTTTTCCGCTTCCTGGTCGGCCTTGCGCTTGCGTGCCAGCAACAGCAGCAGAAGCAACAGCACCAACAACGCGGAACCGGCGATCAGCGCCAGCAACAACGGGTTGCCGAGCAGATCGTCGAGCATCTTGTTCGAGTCGGCCGGTGCCTGGTCGGCAGCAGGCTGCGCCGGATCAACCGGTGCGGTATCGACCGCAGCCGGTGCCGGGGTGACCACCGGTTCGGCAGGAGCCGGCTGCAACTCGGCGGCAATGGCCGGCGGCTGGGCCGCGGCAGCTTCAGGCGCCGGCGCGCCAGCGGCGCCCTGGGCTTCAAGCTTGGCCAGTTGGTCGTTCTTCAGCGCGATCAGGCGCTGCAGTTTGTCCAGCTGGCTCTGCAGGTCGGCCATGCGACTTTTCAGTTCTTCGTTGTCACGACGGCTGGTGTCCAGGCTTTCCTGGGCCACAGCCAGCTTGTCGTTGAGACCTTTGCCGTCCGCAGCGCCCTTGCTGCCGGGGGCAACCAGCTTGAGGTTGTCCTGGTTGGCGATGCGTGCCGGCGCCGCCTCGGTGCCGCTGCGCCGGGTGGCGTCCAGCTGGCGTGCGCGCGGGCCCAGGCGCCGGCCTTCGCGCCAGGCAGCGTACTGCTCGGCCACTTCGGTAACGGCCTGGGCCTGGGGAATACTGGTGATCTGCTGTTGATCGGGCAGGCGCAAGACCTGGCCGGTTTTCAGCAGGTTGATGTTGCCGTTGATGAAGGCATCCGGGTTCAGCGCCTGAATGGCCAGCATGGTCTGCTGCACCGACCCGCCCTGACGGGCTTTCGAGGCGATTTCCCACAGGGTGTCGCGACGCACGGTGGTGTAGTTGGCCGCGGTTACCGCAGGCGCAACGCCGGCCGGCGCCGGTTGCCCGGCCGGAGCGTTGAACTTGGCCGGGTCGACCAGCACGCTGTAGTCGCGCAGCAGGCGACCGCTCGGCCACATGACCTGGACCAGGAACTTGACCATCGGCGCCGGCAGCGGCTGGCTCGAGGTCACCCGCAACACGCTCTTGCCGTTGGGGTTGATCACCGTGGTGAAGGTCAGGTCATTGAGAAACGCCTGGCGCTCGACACCGGCCTTGGCGAACTCTTCGGCCGGCGCCAGGCTCGGCGCTACTTCGGCCGCGGTCAGGTCGCGGACATCGAGCAGTTCGATCTCGGCATCCAGGGGCTGGTTCTGCGCTGACTTCAAGGTCAGCTCGCCCAACCCGAGGGCATGCGCCATACCGGACGACAGCGCCGACGCCGCGGCTATTGCTAAGACCAGTTTGCGAATTCGAAGCATGACCTCTTCCTTTGAATGAACCTTCCCCGGCAAGCGAGAACAAGTGGAGCAAATTGTCGGCAAGTATCTTTTACACAAGGCCTTTTATCAACAATTGCGCCAGCTGGACCGCGTTCAGGGCCGCACCTTTGCGCACATTGTCGGTGGTCAGCCAGAGGTTGAGCTGCTCAACCTCGTCGATTCCACCCCGTACCCGTCCAACATAGACCACGTCCTGGCCCACTGCGTCACCCACCGGCGTCGGATAATCACCCTCCTCCACCAGTTCGATGCTGTCAGCGGCTTCCAGTGCGGCGTTGACCGCCGCCAGGTCGACCGGCGTGCGGCTTTGCACGGACACACTGTAGCTATCGCCGAAAAACACCGGGACTTGAACGCAGGTCACCGAAATCTTCAGTGAAGGCAAGCCGAGCACTTCGCGCAACTCACTGACCAGGCGGCGTTCAAGGGCGCCATGGCCGTCAGCATCGCTGGCACCGACCTGGGCCAACAGGTTGAAGGCCATCTGCCGGTCGAAGAAGCGCGGCTCCAGCGGGCGGGCGTTGAGCAGCTCGGCGGTCTGCCGGGCCAGCTCGTTGACCGCCTCGCGCCCCTGGGCCGAGACCGCCAGGCACGCGGTGACATTAATGCGCTCAAGTTCCAGCAAGCCCTTAAGGGGCGCCAGGGTTACCGCCAGGGCAATCGCTGCGGCGCTTGGGCTGCTCAGTTGCTGCGGCGCCTTGAGGCTGTCGAGCACTGCCGGGTTGGCTTCCGGCACCACCGCTGGCGCCTGCTCGGCCGGCAAGCCGCCGGACAGGTCGATGACTGCGCAACCGGCCGCCTGGGCCCGTGGCGCGAAGCTGCGGGTCACTGCCGGGCCGGCGGCGAAGAGGGCCAGCTTGACCTTGCTGAAGTCGAAGCTGTCGACCTCGCGCACGCGCAGGCTCTTGCTGCGAAACATCACCCCGCTGCCCGCCGATTCGTTGCTGGCCAGCAGGTGCAGGGTGCCGACCGGGAAATCGCACTCGTCGAGGATCTGCACGAGGGTTTCACCGACAGTACCGGTGGCACCGATAACGGCGATATCAATAGGCTGGCTCATGGAAAAATCCTCTGCTGAAACGGCGGGAGCGGCACTTTACTTGGATTCTCATGCGCGGAACACCTGAATCGCGGGTCAACCCCGCTCCCCCAGCGTGGACCACCCACAAAAAAGCCCGTGCTGTTTCCAGCACGGGCTTGGGTTCAACACCGCCTGGCGATCAACGCTCCAGGAGGATGCGCAGCATGCGCCGCAGCGGCTCGGCCGCGCCCCACAGCAGCTGGTCACCAACGGTGAAGGCGCCCAGGTACTGAGAACCCATGTTCAGCTTGCGCAGGCGCCCCACCGGGATGTTCAGGGTACCGGTGACGTTGGTCGGGCTGAGCTCCTGCATGCTGATTTCACGCTGGTTCGGCACCAGCTTCACCCAAGGGTTGTGCTGGCTGATCATGCCTTCGATGTCGGCAATCGGCACGTCCTTGTTCAGCTTGATGGTCAGTGCCTGGCTGTGGCAACGCATGGCGCCGATGCGCACGCAGATGCCGTCGACCGGGATCGGGCTCTTGAAGCGGCCGAGGATCTTGTTGGTCTCGGCCTGGGCCTTCCACTCTTCACGGCTCTGGCCGTTAGGCAGCTCTTTGTCGATCCACGGGATCAGGCTGCCGGCCAGCGGCACGCCGAAGTTCTCGGTCGGGTAGGCGTCGCTGCGCATGGCCTCGGCAACCTTGCGGTCGATGTCGAGGATGGCGCTGGCCGGGTTGGCCAGGTCATCGGCGACCGCGGCGTGGGTCGCGCCCATCTGGCGAATCAGCTCGCGCATGTTCTGCGCACCGGCGCCGGAGGCTGCCTGGTAGGTCATGGCGCTCATCCACTCGACCAGGCCGGCTTCGAACAGGCCGCCCAGGCCCATCAGCATCAGGCTGACAGTGCAGTTGCCGCCGATGTAGTTCTTGGTACCGGCGTCGAGCTGCTGGTCGATGACCTTGCGGTTGACCGGGTCGAGAACGATGACCGCATCATCCTGCATGCGCAGGCTTGAGGCGGCGTCGATCCAGTAGCCCTGCCAGCCGGCTTCGCGCAGCTTGGGGAAGACTTCGTTGGTGTAGTCGCCGCCCTGACAGGTCAGGATCACATCGAGGGTCTTGAGCTCTTCAATGCTGTAAGCGTCCTTGAGCGGAGCAATATCCTTGCCCACTGCCGGACCCTGGCCACCGACGTTGGAGGTGGTGAAGAACACCGGCTCGATAAGATCAAAATCCTGCTCTTCCAGCATCCGCTGCATGAGCACGGAACCGACCATACCGCGCCAACCGATCAGACCTACACGTTTCATCGCAACTACACCTTTGCTAAAAAGTGGGCCGCTGCTTCACTAGGAAAAACAGCAGCGGGCCCGAGAGATTACAGATTCCGCAGCGCTGCGACTACTGCGTCGCCCATTTCCTGCGTACCTACCTTGCTGCAACCGTCCGACCAGATGTCGCCGGTACGCAGCCCCTGATCCAATACCAGGCTGACGGCCTTTTCAATGGCCTCGGCTGCCGCCTGCTGGTTGAAGCTGTAACGCAGCATCATCGACACCGACAAGATGGTCGCCAGCGGGTTGGCGATGCCCTGGCCGGCGATGTCCGGTGCCGAGCCGTGGCAAGGCTCGTACATGCCCTTGTTGTCGGCATCCAGCGACGCTGATGGCAGCATGCCAATGGAGCCGGTGAGCATGGAAGCCTCATCCGACAGGATGTCGCCGAACATGTTGTCGGTGACCATCACGTCGAACTGCTTGGGCGCACGCACCAGTTGCATGGCGGCGTTGTCGACGTACATGTGGCTGAGTTCGACGTCCGGGTAGTCCTTGGCGACTTCCTCGACGATCTCGCGCCACAGCTGGCTGGAGGCCAGGACGTTAGCCTTGTCGACCGAGCAGAGTTTTTTACCGCGCACGCGGGCCATGTCGAAACCGACCCGGGCGATACGGCGGATTTCGCTCTCGCTGTATGGCAGGGTGTCGTAGGACTGGCGCTCGCCGCCTTCCAGCTCGCGGGTGCCGCGGGGTGCGCCGAAATAGATGCCGCCGGTCAGCTCGCGAACGATGAGGATGTCCAGGCCGGCGACGATTTCTGGCTTGAGCGACGAAGCGTCGGCCAGTTGCGGGTAGAGAATCGCCGGACGCAGGTTGGCGAACAGGCCCAGTTGCGAGCGGATTTTCAGCAGGCCGCGTTCAGGGCGAATGTCGCGCTCGATCTTGTCCCACTTCGGCCCGCCAACGGCGCCGAGCAGCACGGCATCGGCCTTGCGTGCGCGCTCCAGGGTCTGGTCGGCCAGCGGCACGCCGTGCTTGTCGATGGCGGCGCCGCCGATGACGTCGTGCTCCAGGCTGAAACCGAGCTGGAACTTGTCGTTGGCCAGTTCCAGCACCTTGACCGCCTCGGCCATGATTTCCGGACCGATGCCATCACCTGGAAGAATCAGAATCTGCTTGCTCATGCTTTCCTCTATTCAATTCAAGCGGCACGCCCTGTTGGCCTGCCGGAAAAAACCTAGCGTTCGGCCCAGAGCACCACGACATCGGTGCTGAACGAGCCGTCGGCTTCAATCTGGTAATACTGCCGTACTTCTTCGCCCATCGCCTGCTGCAATTGGCGGATGGCGCCACGCATCACTTCAGGGGTGCGCATGCGCTCGACCCACGAGCTGTACTCCAGGCGCAGGCGCTGGCGGCTGTGGCTGCGGGTGAACAGGCCGGCTTCGCTGACCTGCTGCAGCCATTCGCTGGCCGAATAATCGCGTACATGGCTGGTGTCGCGCAGCACCTCGACGCTCTGCAGGTAAGTGTCGAGCAACGGGCTGCCCGGCGACATGACGTCGATGAAGGCTGCCACGCCGCCGGGCTTGAGCACCCGTTTCACTTCCCGCAGCGCCAGGCCCAGGTCGCTCCAGTGGTGCGCCGAATAGCGGCTGAAGACGAAATCGAACGATGCGTCAGCGAACGGCAGGCGCTCGGCGGCGCCGCGTTCGGTGACGATGTTCTCGAAGCCACGTTCGCTGGCAGCGGCGGCGACCACATCCAGCATCTGCTGCGACAGGTCGTAGGCCACTACTTCACGCACCAGCGGGGCAACGTGGAAACTCACATGGCCGGCGCCACAGCCAAGGTCCAGCAGGCGTGCCCGGCCCTGGCCGGCAAGCTCGGCCTGTAGCAGGGCGAACTCGCTGCCCTGGGCATGCACGGCGCTGCTCAGGTAGGCACTGGCCTGTTCGCCGAACTGGCGCTGGACGACGTCCTTATGGGTGGTGCTGGTCATTGCGATCTCCTTGACCTCATCGCTGGCAACGCCAGCTCCCACACAGGCTGTGGTGCTCACAGCATCTGTGGGAGCCGGCCTTGCCGGCGATGGCGTCAGCCGGTTCACCGTATTAGTCAGACGTCACGAAACAACCAGGGCTGGCTGGCCCGGTGCTTGGCTTCAAAGGCGGCAATCGCATCGCCATCCTGCAAGGTCAGGCCGATGTCATCCAGGCCGTTGAGCAGGCAGTGCTTGCGAAATGCATCGATCTCGAAGGTCAGCACCTTGCCGTCCGGGCGGGTCACGGTCTGAGCCTGCAAGTCGATGCTCAACTGGTAACCCGGATCGGCTTCAACCTGCTTGAACAGCTCGTCGACTTCCTCATCGCTGAGGATGATCGGCAGCAAGCCGTTCTTGAAGCTGTTGTTGAAGAAGATGTCGGCATAGCTCGGCGCGATGATGCTGCGAAAGCCGTACTCTTCCAGCGCCCACGGCGCATGTTCACGGCTTGAGCCACAACCGAAGTTCTCGCGGGCGAGCAACACGCTGGCACCTTGATAACGCGCGTGGTTGAGCACGAAATCCGGGTTCTGCGGGCGCTTGCTGTTGTCCTGGTACGGCTGGCCGACATCCAGGTAACGCCATTCATCGAACAGGTTGGGGCCAAAGCCGGTGCGCTTGATCGACTTCAGGAACTGCTTGGGAATGATCTGGTCGGTGTCGACGTTGGCACGGTCCAATGGCGCGACAAGGCCGGTGTGCTGGGTAAAGGCTTTCATGCTGCGCTCCCTTGGATCAACTCGCGTACATCGACAAAACGGCCGGTAACGGCGGCGGCGGCGGCCATGGCCGGGCTCACCAGGTGGGTACGGCCACCGGCGCCCTGACGCCCTTCAAAGTTGCGGTTGGAGGTCGAGGCGCAATGCTCGCCACTCTCCAGGCGGTCGGGGTTCATCGCCAGGCACATCGAGCAACCCGGTTCACGCCACTCAAAGCCCGCTTCGAGGAAAATCTTGTCCAGGCCTTCTTTCTCGGCCTGGGCCTTGACCAGGCCCGAGCCCGGCACCACGATCGCCTGCTTGATGGTCGCGGCCACCTTGCGGCCCTTGGCGATCTCGGCGGCGGCGCGCAGGTCTTCGATGCGCGAGTTGGTGCAAGAGCCGATAAACACCCGGTCGAGCTGGATGTCGGTGATCGCCTGGTTGGCATTCAAGCCCATGTACTTCAACGCCCGCTCGATCGAGCCACGCTTGACCAGATCGGCCTCGGCAGCCGGGTCCGGTACGCGCTGGTCGACGGCCAGGACCATCTCCGGCGAGGTGCCCCAGCTGACCTGCGGCTTGATCTGCGCAGCGTCCAGCTCGATCACCGTGTCAAACACCGCATCGGCGTCGGAGACCAGGTCTTTCCAGGCTTCGACCGCTTGCGCCCACTGCTCGCCCTTGGGTGCATAGGGGCGGCCCTTGACGTACTCGACGGTTTTTTCATCGGTGGCCACCAGACCTACCCGGGCGCCGGCTTCGATGGACATGTTGCAGATGGTCATGCGCCCTTCGACCGACAACTCGCGAATCGCACTGCCGGCGAATTCCATGGCATGGCCGTTGCCGCCGGCGGTGCCAATCTTGCCGATCACGGCGAGGACGATGTCCTTGGCGGTGACGCCGAACGGCAATGTGCCTTCGACGCGCACCAGCATGTTCTTCATCTTTTTGGCCACCAGGCACTGGGTGGCGAGTACGTGCTCGACCTCGGACGTACCGATACCATGGGCCAGGGCGCCGAAGGCACCGTGGGTCGAGGTGTGCGAGTCGCCGCAGACCACGGTCATGCCCGGCAAGGTCGCACCCTGCTCCGGGCCGATGACGTGGACGATGCCCTGACGCACGTCATTCATCTTGAATTCGACGATGCCATACTCGTCGCAGTTTTCATCGAGGGTCTGAACCTGCAAACGCGAGACCTGGTCGACAATGGCATCGATACCGCCCTTGCGCTCCGGGGTGGTCGGCACGTTGTGATCAGGCGTGGCGATGTTGGCATCGATGCGCCAGGGTTTGCGATTGGCCAGGCGCAGGCCTTCGAAGGCTTGCGGCGACGTCACTTCGTGGATGATGTGACGGTCGATGTAGATCAGCGCCGAACCATCGTCGCGCTGCTTGACCAAATGCGAATCCCAGAGCTTGTCGTAAAGCGTTTTGCCGGCCATCAGACTGTTCCTCATCAGCGTCTTTCTATGCCAATAACCCCTTGGCTTGTACGGACGATGCTATGCCGGTAGATTGAATAACTCAAATTCATAATTTTTATGCTTTGGATAACCAAAAGGAATCTGAGTAGTGGACCTGGCCAACCTCAATGCCTTTATCGCGATTGCCGAGACCGGCAGCTTCTCCGGGGCCGGCGAGCGCCTGCACCTGACCCAGCCGGCAATCAGCAAACGCATCGCCGGCCTTGAGCAGCAACTGGATGTGCGCCTGTTCGACCGCCTCGGCCGCGAGGTCAACCTGACCGAGGCCGGGCGTGCCCTGCTGCCGCGCGCCTACCAGATCCTCAATGTGCTGGACGACACCCGCCGGGCCCTGACCAACCTCACCGGGGAGGTCAGCGGGCGCCTGACCCTGGCCACCAGCCATCACATCGGCCTGCACCGCCTGCCGCCGCTGCTGCGAGCCTTTACCCGCCAGTACCCGGCGGTGGCGCTGGATATCCAGTTTCTCGATTCGGAAGTTGCCTACGAAGAAATCCTCCATGGCCGCGCAGAGATCGCCGTCATCACCCTGGCCCCGGAGCCGCACCACCTGGTGCGTGCCGTGCCGGTATGGGACGATCCGCTGGACTTCGTCGCCGCCCCAGAGCACCCGCTGGCACGCAAAGGCGCGGTCAGCCTGGCCGACATTGCCCACCATCCGGCGGTGTTCCCCGGTGGTAACACTTTCACACATCATATCGTCCAGCGCCTGTTCGAAGCCCAGGGCCTGACGCCGAACATCGCCATGAGCACCAACTACCTGGAAACCATCAAGATGATGGTCTCCATCGGCCTGGCATGGAGCGTGCTGCCGCGTACTATGCTCGACGAGCAGGTTGCGCCCATCGCCTTGCCGGGCATACAGCTGTCGCGCCAGCTAGGCTACATTCTGCACACCGAACGAACGTTATCGAATGCCGCCAGGGCCTTTATGGCATTGCTCGACAGCCATGCAAGCCCCTTGAACCACTGAGGTAGTACCCGGGCACACCTGCCCGCTCAAGGACGCGTTATCTGCCAAAGGTCTGGTATCGATGCCCAAATCAGCAAACCGTTTTCCGCGCATGCCCCGAATTCATGCAGCGGACCCCCAGGAATCGGAGCAAACCTGGGAAAACGCCCCGCAACTGTTGGCGGCGCTTAACGGTGCGCGCCTGGGTGCCTGGTTCTGGGATGTCGAGACCGGGCAGATCAGCTGGTCGCGCGGCACCCAGGCGCTGTTCGGCTTTGACCCGCACCAGCCGCTGCCCAATGACCTGGACTACCTGGAACTGGTGCCCATGGAAGACCGCGCCCGCGCCCTGCAGGCCTTTCATGCGGTGGTCAACGGCGAGCCGGTCGAGCAAGCCCTGCGCCATCGCATCCGCTGGCCCGACGGCAGCCTGCACTGGCTGGAAATCAACGGCAGCATGACCAAGGACCGCAACGGCCGGCGACAGATGGTCGGGGTGATTCGCGAAATTACCCGCCAGCGTGAACGGGAAGCGGCGCTGATCAACTCGGAAAAGCGCTTTGCCACGCTCTTCCACCTGAGCCCCAATGTCATCCTCCTGACCCGCCGCGCTGACGGCATGATCTACGAGGTCAACCAGCACTTTGAAAACATCCTCGGCTGGCCGGGCCACCAGATCATCAACAAAAGCACCCTCGAACTTGGCCTGTGGGTGCATCCACAGCAGCGCCTGCAGGTGCTGGCGGCGACCAGCGGCACCAGCGGCCCGGTGACCCTCGAGGTGCAGTTTCGCGGCAGCAGCGGCGAAGTCCACGACGGCCTGCTCTGTACTCAGAACATCGACCTGGAAGGCACCGCCTACCTGCTCAGCACCTTCGTCGACACCAGCGAGCGCAAACGCGCCGAACAAGCGCTCAAGGACAGCCAGGAGCGCCTGGACCTGGCCCTGGACTCGGCACAACTGGGCACCTGGGACTGGCACATCCCCAGCGGCATGCTCTATGGCTCGGCCCGCGCCGCCGAACTGCACGGCCTTGAGCCGGTGCCGTTTCACGAATCCTTCGAGTCGTTTTTCGAAGGCGTGCCGGAAATGGAACGCAGCAGCATGCGCCAGGCCTACCGCAGCCTGCGCGAAGGTCCGGCCGGCAATTACCAGATCACCTACCGCATCCAGATGGAAGACGGCAGCTCGCGCTTCATTGAAAGCCGCGCGCGCCTGTACCGCGATGAACAGGGCAACCCGCTGCGCATGGCCGGCACCTTGCTGGACATCACCGAACAAGTGGAGCGCGAGCAGCGCCTGACCAGTTCCGAAGAAAAGTTCGCCAGCCTGTTCCAGGCCAGCCCCGACCCGATCTGCGTGACCCGCCAGGACAGCGGCCAGTTCATCGAGATCAACCCGGCCTTTACCCAGGTGTTTGGCTGGAACGCCGAACAGGTACTGGGCAACACCGCCGAACAGATCGGCCTGTGGGCCGAGTCGGCCGAACGCGCCCGGCGCATCGAACGGGTGATCCGCGACCAGGCCTTGAACAACGTCGCCGTGGTGGTCAACCACAAGGACGGGCAGCCGCTGACCTGCGTGATTTCCAGCCGCCTGATCAAGGTCGACAACCAGCCCTGCAGCGTCACCACCCTGCGCGACATCACCCAGCAGCAGCGCGCCGAAGCGGCGCTCAAGGCCAGCGAAGAGAAATTCGCCAAGGCCTTCCATTCAAGCCCCGACGCCATCACCATCACCGAACGCGACAGCGGCCGCTACCTGGAGGTCAACGACGGTTTCTGCCGCCTGACTGGCTACAGCGCCGCTGAAGTGATCGGCCAGACTGTGCACGACATCGGCATCTGGGCTGACGACAAACAGCGCGCCGCGCTGCTCAACGAATTCCACGACAAAGGCCGCGTGCATCACCGGGAAATGCTCGGGCGCAACAAGCGTGGCGACATCCTCACCGTCGAGGTTTCGATCGAGCCGATCAACCTCAACGAAACCGAGTGCCTGCTGCTCAC
Organism: Pseudomonas sp. B21-009; assembly: GCF_024749345.1. Classification (NCBI taxonomy): domain Bacteria; kingdom Pseudomonadati; phylum Pseudomonadota; class Gammaproteobacteria; order Pseudomonadales; family Pseudomonadaceae; genus Pseudomonas; species Pseudomonas sp. B21-009. The sequence continues at coordinate 4,196,145 of NZ_CP087199.1, forward strand.
CGCCCGCGACGTCAGCCAGTTGAAGAATGCCCAGGCGCAGATCCGCCACCTGGCCTACCACGACCCGCTGACCAACCTGCCCAACCGCGCCCTGTTGATGGACCGCCTGAGCCAGCAGATCGCCCTGCTCAAGCGCCACAACCTGCGTGGCGCCCTGCTGTTTCTCGACCTCGACCACTTCAAGCACATCAACGATTCGCTCGGCCATCCGGTCGGCGACACGGTGCTGAAGATCATCACCGCGCGCCTGGAAGCCAGCGTGCGCCTGGAAGACACCGTCGCGCGCCTGGGCGGTGACGAGTTCGTGGTGCTGCTCAGCGGCCTTGAAGGCAGCCGCGAGGAAGTCACGGAAAAAGTCCGCGAACTGGCCGACACCCTGCGCGAACTGCTGGCCGAGCCAATGTCGCTGGACGGCCAGCGCCTGCAGGTGACGCCGAGCATCGGCGTGGCGCTGATCCCCGACCACGGCTCGACCCCGGCCGACCTGCTCAAGCGTGCGGACATCGCCCTGTACCGGGCCAAGGACTCCGGGCGCAACACCACGCAAATGTTCCACACCACCATGCAAAAGGCTGCCAGCGAACGCCTGCGCATGGAAAACGACCTGCGCCTGGCCCTGGCCCGCGGCGAACTGGCCCTGCACTTCCAGCCCCAGGTCGACGCCCGCGACAACCGCATCGTCGGCGCCGAAGTGCTGTTGCGCTGGCACCACCCGCAACTGGGCCAGCAGCCGCCGGCGCAGTTCATTCAGGTACTGGAAGAAAGCGGGCTGATCCTCGAAGTTGGCAGCTGGATCCTCGACGAAGCCTGCGACGCCTGCGCCGGTATGCTGCGCGACGGCCTGATCGACCCCGACGACTTCAGCCTGTGCGTGAACATCAGCCCGCGCCAGTTCCGCCAGAACGACTTCGTCGAACGGGTAATGCGCAGCCTTGACGACTACCGCCTGCCGCACAAGATCCTCAAGCTGGAAATCACCGAAGGCATCGTCATCCAGAACCTCGAAGACACCATCAGCAAAATGCGCGAGCTCAAGGCCTTTGGCGTGAGTTTTGCCATGGATGATTTCGGCACCGGCTACTCCTCGCTGACCTACCTCAAGCGCCTGCCGGTGGATGCCCTGAAGATCGACCAGTCCTTCGTCCGCGACGCCCCGATCGACCCTAACGACGCCGAAATCGTCCGCGCCATCGTCGCCATGGCCCGCAGCCTGGACCTGGCGGTGATTGCCGAAGGGGTCGAGCTGTCGGAGCAACTGGAGTTTCTTGAGCGGCTGGGCTGCCACTTGTACCAGGGCTACCTGCATAGCCGGCCGTTGCCGCTGGGGGAGTTTCGGGCGATGTTGCTTGAAGCGCCGGCGGACCATTGATTGACCGGTACATCCGAGGGGGAGAAATGAATCCAGCAGGCTCAGCCAACTGGACGCTGCATTGGCTCCAGGCAAGTGGTGACCTGAGCAACTGGCAATCAGCGATAACCGAACAAGCTGTCGAGGCCAAAAACGCCATCGAGCGTCTATTACCCGCCCCCGCTCTGGACATTCTGGTTCAAGCTCTGCCGGGCCAGGTCATTCCCGAAGTCGGTCTTGTGGGATATGCCTTTCGCCACAACCTGTTTTCTCTGACGGTCGACCCGCAGAATCGCAATTTTGCTGCCAGCCTGAACAACGGCACTTTGCTGCGCCAGATCATCCACGAAGCGCATCACTGCCTGCGCATGGCCGGACCGGGATATGGTCACACCTTAGGTGAAGCGCTGGTAAGCGAAGGCCTGGCGGGGCGTTTTGTAAGCTACCTGCTTGGCAGCGAGCCAGAGCCCTGGGAGCGCGCCATTGGCTTGCCGGACCTCCTTGCAGCGCCTCCAGACAACAGCCAGCTGGCAAGGCGTGATTATGATCACGCTGCATGGTTCTTTGGCACTAACAGCGATTTCCCGCGTTGGCTGGGGTACAGCCTTGGGTACCAACTGGCTGATCATTGGCTTGCGCAGTCACCTGCCGTAAATGGCGAAGAATGGATTTCAGTTGCTGCGGATACAGTAATTGCCGCTGGCACTCGAGCAGGGTTGGTTATCAAATCGTAGGGTACGCGGGTCGACGACTCGACTTGCCCTGCAATCGCGTCCTGCCTGCCACATCGCATCGCGGGTCAAGCCCGCTCCCACAAAAGCAACTCAAATCGTGCTCTTGATCTGCTTTTGATCTTGATCCACCTGGCCCCGTCAACCAGAAGGGCCGAGTGCAGGTGTTGCGAAGGGGCAAGTGCGCAGCACCTTCGGCGTAGCCGAAGTTGCGAAACGTAGAGTTGCTTGCAACTCGTAGTTCGCAATGCCCCGTAGCGACACCGGAGCGAGGGAACCCGAAGCGCAGCGCAGGGCCCACTGGTGGGGCGAGAATTTTTGCTTACTTTTTTTCGACTGAAAAAAGTAAGCCGCCGTAAGGGCGGAAAGGTGCCTCGGCAGCACCCTCGCCAATGGATAATCACCAAAGACAAAAAGGGCACCCGAAGGTGCCCTCATTCACATCAAACAATCAATTCAGAGCAGGCTTGCTCTCACCATTGATAGGAATCCGCTTGGCCTTGGCCTCTTCCGGCACAATCCTCAGCAGATCAATGCTCAGCAGCCCGTTAGCCAGACCAGCCGCCTTGACCTCGATATGGTCAGCCAGCCGGAACGACAACTTGAACGCCCGTTGGGCGATGCCCTGATGCAGATAGGTAACGCTTTCAGCGTTGCTGTCACGCTTGCCGCCAGTCACGGTCAAGACGCCTTTTTCCACCTGCAGGTCCAGATCCTGCTCCTGGAAACCGGCCGCAGCAACGACGATTCGATAATGGTCATCGCCATGTTTTTCAACGTTGTAGGGAGGGTAGCTGCTACCCGCCTCGTTACGCGCCGCAGATTCGAACAGGTCATTGAAACGGTCGAAACCCACGGAATGACGGAACAGTGGAGCCAGAGAAAAAGCAGTAGTCATGATGCATCTCCTGAAAATCAGCGAGGTTGTGTAGTAGCGCGACCCGACTTCGGCATCGCGTACTCCCTAGATAAGGACCCTCGCCTGCTTTTCAAGCAACCCTGCAAAAATTTTTTCAGGCCGCCTCGCTGACCGGTACACCGATCAACTGCCCGACCCGATCGCAGTCAGTTTCCCGGCGCAATTCGGTGAACAGCGCCACCGCTTCGGGGTAGGTGCGGGTCAGCATCGCCACCCATTGCTTGAGACGTCCCGGCGCCTGGCGCGGGGTCATCTGCGCGCGGGCCTGGCCCCAGAAGTCCTGGATCAGCGGCAGCAAGCTCTGCCAGTCCATGGGCACGAACTCGACGCCATCACGTTCGGCGGCAATCTGCCGGGCCAGGTCCGGGCGCGAAACCAGGCCACGCCCCAGCATGATGTCTTCAACGCCACTGACTTCGCGGCAGCGCCGCCAGTCTTCCAGGGTCCAGACCTCGCCGTTGGCATACACCGGCACCTTGACCACCTCTTGCACCCGCGCCACCCACTCCCAATGGGCCGGCGGCTTGTAGCCGTCAACTTTGGTCCGCGCGTGCACCACCAACTGCTCGGCGCCGCCTTCGGCCAGGGCCCGGGCGCAGTCCAGGGCGCCGTCGGGGCTGTCGAAACCCAGGCGCATCTTGGCCGTGACCGGGATATGCGCAGGCACCGCGCGACGCACTTCACACAAGATCGCGTGCAGCAGTTCCGGCTCCTTGAGCAGCACCGCCCCGCCCCGCGACTTGTTGACGGTCTTGGCCGGACAGCCAAAGTTGAGGTCGATCACCGGCGCGCCCAGTTCACAGGCCAGCACCGCGTTTTCGGCCAGGCACACCGGGTCGGAACCGAGCAATTGCACCCGCAACGGCACCCCGGCAGCAGTGCGGGCACCCTGGCTCAGCTCCGGCGCGAGCTTTTCGAAGGTCGCCGCCGGCAGCAGGCGGTCGCAGACCCGAATGAACTCGGTGACACACCAGTCGATGCCGCCCACCTGGGTCAGTACGTCGCGAAGGATGTCGTCGACCAGCCCCTCCATCGGGGCCAGGGCAATTTGCATGGGTTGCATCTCGGCTGGAAAAGGCCGGCAGTCTAGCAAAATCCGCGGCTTACAGCGCTCCGGCCATCAGCGCCGGGCCATAGCCGTCGATAAACTCGGCCGGCATGCGCTTGGGTCGCCCTGTGGATAACTCGATGCAGACGAAGGTGGTTTGCGCACGCAGCAAAGTGGTGCCGTCGCTGGGGCGGACCAGCTGGAAGCGCCGGGTCATTTTCAGCCGCTGGTCCCAGTCGACGATCCAGGTTGCCAGTTGCAGCTCGTCGTCTTCGTAGGCAGCGGCCAGGTAGTCGATTTCGTGGCGGACCACCGCCATGGCCCGGTCCAGGCGCCGGTATTCGGCCAGGTCCAGCCCCAGGCGCTGGGAGTGGCGCCAGGCGCAGCGCTCGAGCCAGGTGACGTAGACCGCGTTGTTGGCGTGGCCGAGGCCGTCGATGTCGTCGGCAGCGACCCGCAGGTCGATGATGAACGGTGTTGCCAGGTCCCAACTCATGCCCGCTCCAGATCCGTGGTTAACGGGCAGAGTGTACCGGATGCTCAGGCCGATTGCCGGGCCGGTGAACTGCTGCGCTGCAGCAGCGCCAGCACCCCTTCGCGCACTTGTGGGTCAGCCAGCACCCGCAGGTGACCACCGTCGGGCAGGCGCAGCAGGCGGCTGTCGAACCAGGCGCGGTGGATGGCGTCGGACTCGTCTACCGGTACCAACTGGTCGTCCTCGGCATGCACGATCAAGCCGGGCAGCTCCAGTTGGTAGCCGCTGACATCCAGGCGGGAAATCTGCACGCCGACATCGCGCTCAATCTGGCGAATGAACGCCGCCCGCGCCCGCGCCGGCATGCCCAGGTGACGAGCGAAACCGCGGATCACGCCAAGCAACTGCGCCGGCGCGGCGATGCTCACCGCCACTTCGGCGCGCAGCCCCCACTGCAACGCCAGGAGCATGCTGGCGCCGCCCATGGAATGGCCAACCACGGCCTTGAGCGGCGGCAGTTCGGCGGCGGCTTCCAGCAAGGCACGGGCGAACAGCACCACGTTAGCTTCGTTGCCCGGCGAGCGGCCATGGGCCGGGCCTTCCAGGGCCACGGCGGTGTAACCGGCGTCGACCAGGCTGTCGATCAGGTGGGCGAACTGGGTCGGGCGCCCTTCCCAGCCGTGCATCAGCAGCACGGTCGGGCCCTGGCCCCAGCGCAGTGCCGAGAGGCCGAAACGCAAGGTGATGCGCTCGGCGCGGGCCAGCAGCGGCAACTCCCAGTCTCGCGGCGGCCGGTTGCGCGGGGTCATGAAGGCACGGCGCATCTTGCGCGCGATATGTTCCGGCGCCAGATGCCCGAGGGTGCCGTTAACGCTACGAATCCAGCTCAAGGTATTCATCGCTTCACTCCGGTGGATATCGCGTAGTTCAGACAACCGCCGACTTGGCGGCGCGCAGGATGCGGTCAGACAGCTCGTCAGTGCCCAGGGCCCGGGCCAGGGCCAGGCCACCAATCATCAGGGCCATGTCGGCGAGCACCTTGTCGGCCTCTTCCGGGCTGTCGGCGAGGTTGGCCATCATCAGTTCAATGTGTTCGGCCAGCACTTCGCGGAAGGCTTCCGGAAGGCGCGCCATTTCGCCCAGCGAGGTGGGCAGCGGGCAGGCACGCTCGGTGGCGTCGCGGTGCTTGCGCGACAGGTAGAAGGCGGCAACCAGAGCCCGGCGCTCCTCGCCGCTCATGTTCGGGTCGACTTCGGCGAGCAGCGCCCGACGCTCGCCCAGCAACTGGCGAAAGGCTTCGAGCATCAACGCGTCCTTGCTGTCGAAATGGGCGTAGAAGCCACCGACGGTCAGGCCGGCGGCGCCCATCACCTGGTTGACGCTCGGCTCGGCGGGGCCATGCTGGATCAGCGCACTGCAGGCAGCATCGAGAATCCGTTCGCGGGTCTTGGCCTTTTTGTCGTTCATGCTCGCCTCCAAAATATTATGATTAGAATATTATTCTTATCATATTTTTTCGCAAGCAGAAATTGCTGCCGCTGGTCGCGTCAGGCAAGAAAGGCGTGAGGAGAAGTTTTTTCAAGACAAAAACAAAAGGCTCATTCAATAATCGAATGAGCCTTGAAATCCCACAAAGTGGGTAAAATGGCGTCCCCTAGGGGACTCGAACCCCTGTTACCGCCGTGAAAGGGCGGTGTCCTAGGCCACTAGACGAAGGGGACTTGTAACCTTCGTGCAGATCCGTTTTCACGAATCCTGGCAAAATTGGTGGAGCTAAGCGGGATCGAACCGCTGACCTCCTGCATGCCATGCAGGCGCTCTCCCAGCTGAGCTATAGCCCCAGATTTCTAGCCTCGCGGCCCAGCGACTTCTTTCGATGTCGCTTGTGTAAAACTGGCGTCCCCTAGGGGACTCGAACCCCTGTTACCGCCGTGAAAGGGCGGTGTCCTAGGCCACTAGACGAAGGGGACGAACCTTCTTACCTTACCAACCCGGTCGCTGGAACCCGGTTGATTCCGCAGTCAGTCTAGCTGACTGCGAATCGGAATTTGGTGGAGCTAAGCGGGATCGAACCGCTGACCTCCTGCATGCCATGCAGGCGCTCTCCCAGCTGAGCTATAGCCCCACAATGTCGCTTTGAACTTGAATCGCTTGGCTGGGTGCTTCGCGTTTCGTTTTCGTTCATCGCTGTGGACGGGGCGCATATTAAGATCGGATGGCGAACCTGTCAAATATATTTTCAACAAAATTCAAAAAAAATTTCCGAGATAACAAACACTTACCGCCCGAGCGGATGAAACACCCCGGTTTTACAGGGGTTTGCGGGCTTCTTCGCGGGGCAAGCCCGCGCCTACTGAACAGGTAGGAGCGGGCTTGCCCCGCGAAGTTTTACCAAGGTCAGGCAATCAGGCGATGGTGCCCAGGAGCTTTTCCCACTCTTTGTTTTCTTTCTTCGACACACCACCGAGCAGGTCCAGAGCCTGGCGCAGGCGGTAGCGGGTCAGGTCCGGGCCGAGGATTTCCATGGCATCGAGCACCGAAACCGAGCTGGCCTGGCCGGTGATGGCGGCAAACATCAGCGGCATGGCATCACGCAGCTTCAGCTCCAGGGCTTCGACCACCGCCTGGATGCAAGCGGTGATCCGCTCTTTTTCCCACTGGCGCAGGCTTTCGAGCTTCCACAGGATCAGCTGGATCACCTGGCGTACCTGGTCGGCCGAGAGCTTTTTGCTTTCGAACAGCTTGGCGTCGAGCTTGAGCGCACCTTCAAAGAAGAAGCCGCCCAGCGGCACGACCTGGCTGAAGGTCTCTACCCTGCCCTGCACGTGCGGCGCGATCTGCATCATGTAGTCGCTGTTGAACGCCCATTTCTGCAGGCGCGCAGCGAATTCCTCTACCGGCAGTTCGCGCAGCCACTGGCCATTGAGCCACGACAGCTTCTCGATGTCGAAGATCGGCCCGCCGAGGGACACCCGCGACAGGTCGAAGTGCTCGACCATCTCGGCCAGGGAGAATTTCTCGCGCTCGTCCGGCATCGACCAGCCCATGCGGCCCAGGTAGTTGAGCATGGCTTCGGGCATGAAGCCCATGCGCTCGTAGAAGGTCACCGAGGTCGGGTTCTTGCGCTTGGACAGCTTGCTCTTGTCCGGGTTACGCAGCAGCGGCATGTAGCACAGGGTCGGTTGTTCCCAGCCGAAGTACTCGTACAGCTTGATCAGCTTGGGCGCCGACGGCAGCCATTCTTCACCGCGCAGCACGTGGGTGATGCCCATCAGGTGGTCATCGACGACGTTGGCCAGGAAGTAGGTCGGCAGGCCGTCGGTCTTCATCAGCACCTGCATGTCCATGCGGTCCCACGGGATTTCGACGTCGCCACGGAGCATGTCCGGGACCACGCAGACGCCTTCGCTCGGCACCTTCATGCGGATCACGTGCGGCTCGCCAGCGGCCAGGCGGCGCTGCACTTCTTCAGCCGACAGCAGCAAGGCGCGACCGTCGTAGCGCGGGGTTTCGCCGCGGGCCATCTGCTCGGCACGCATCTGGTCGAGCTCTTCGGCGGTGCAGAAGCACGGGAAGGCGTGGCCAAGGTCGACCAGTTGCTGGGCGTACTGCTTGTAGATATCGCCCCGCTCGCTCTGCCGGTAAGGGCCATGCGGGCCGCCGACATCCGGACCTTCGCTCCACTCGATGCCGAGCCAGCGCAGGGCGTCGAAGATTTGCTGTTCCGACTCGCGGGTCGAGCGCAGCTGGTCGGTATCTTCGATACGCAGGATGAACTCGCCGCCGTGCTGCTTGGCAAAGCAGTAGTTGAACAGGGCGATGTAAGCGGTGCCGACGTGGGGATCGCCAGTAGGCGAAGGCGCGATACGCGTGCGAACGGTGGTCATGGACAGTCTCGAACTAGAGATGAAACAAAGGCTGGATGTTAACAGGGAGCGGGCACCGGGCTCCAGCAATGGGCGCGATCGGCACTTGTAAGCACGGCTGCAAACGCTGTTAAATTTGCTTACATTTTTACAACGATCGTACCCATGCCTGCCCAACTCAAGCGTCGCCTGCTGATTTTTCTTGCCCTTGTCCTGCTGATTGCCCTCGCCTTCCTGGCCCACTGGTACTTCAAGGGACGCTTCTATGAAAGCACCGACAACGCCTACGTGCAGGGCGAAATAACCCGGGTTTCCAGCCAGCTGAGCGCGCGCATCGATCAAGTGCTGGTACAGGACAACCAGCACGTGGCCAAGGGCGACCTGCTGGTGCGCCTTGAGCCCGAAGATTTTCGCCTGGCCGTTGAACGCGCCCGCGCCGCCCTCGATACCCGCGAAGCCGAACGCCTGCAGGCCGAAAGCCGGCTCACCCAGCAAGCCAGCCTGATTGCCGCAGGAAAAGCGCAGGTTGCCGCCAACCAGGCCACCCTCGGCCGTGCGCAACTGGACCTGAACCGCGCCGAGGCCCTGCGCAAACCGGGCTTTGTCTCGGAAGAACGGGTCACCACACTGTCAGCCGAAAACCACGTCGCCCGCTCCCAGGTGAGCAAGGCCCAGGCCGACCTGCAAGGCCAGCGCCAGCAGGTCAACGCCCTGGCCGCCGAGATCAAGCGCCTCGATGCGCAGATCGTCAACGCCCGCGCCGACCTGGCCCAGGCCGAGCTGAACCTGACCCGCAGCGAAATCCACGCGCCGATCAGCGGCATCATCGGCCAGCGCGCCGCGCGCAATGGCCAGGTGGTCCAGGCCGGCGCCTACCTGCTGTCGATCGTCCCCGATGAAGACATCTGGATTCAGGCCAACTTCAAAGAAACCCAGATCGGCCACATGCAGCCCGGGCAAAAGGCTGAACTGCTGTTCGACAGCTACCCGGACACCCCGATCGAAGCGCGGGTCGACAGCCTGTTCGCCGCCTCCGGCGCGCAGTTCAGCCTGCTGCCGCCCGACAACGCCACCGGCAACTTCACCAAGGTGGTGCAGCGCATTCCGGTAAAACTGACCTTCGCCGCCAACAACCCGCTGCACGGCAAGATCCGCCCGGGCATGTCGGTAACCGCCACCGTTGATATCCGCGACAACGCCGACCATGGCCGGTGACCAGTTGATCCGTCCCGCCGGCGAACCCAGCCGGCGCGACTGGATCGCGGTAATGAGCGTGATGCTCGGCGCCTTCATGGCGGTGCTGGACATCCAGATCACCAATTCCTCGCTCAAGGACATCCAGGGCGCGCTGTCGGCAACCCTGGAGGAAGGCTCGTGGATTTCCACCTCCTACCTGGTGGCCGAGATCATCATGATCCCGCTCACCGCCTGGCTGGTGCAGCTGCTGTCGGCGCGGCGCCTGGCGGTGTGGGTGTCGCTGGGCTTTCTGGCCTCATCGCTGCTGTGCTCCATGGCCTGGAACCTGGAGAGCATGATCGTCTTCCGCGCCATGCAGGGCTTTACCGGCGGCGCACTGATCCCCCTGGCCTTCACCCTGACCCTGATCAAGCTGCCCGAACACCACCGGGCCAAGGGCATGGCCATGTTCGCCATGACCGCCACCTTCGCCCCCTCGATCGGCCCGACCCTGGGTGGCTGGCTGACCGAGAACTGGGGCTGGGAGTACATCTTCTACATCAACATCCCGCCGGGGCTGATCATGATCGGCGGCTTGCTGTACGGCCTGGAGAAGAAAGAAGCCCATTGGGAACTGCTGAAAAGCACTGACTATGCCGGTATCGTCACGCTCGGCGTCGGCCTTGGCTGCCTGCAGGTGTTTCTTGAGGAAGGCCACCGCAAGGACTGGCTGGAGTCGAGCCTGATCGTCACCCTGGGCAGCATCGCCCTGCTCAGCCTGATCACCTTCGTGATCCTGCAGTTTTCCAAACCCAACCCGCTGATCAACCTGCGCATCCTTGGCAACCGCAACTTCGGCCTGTCGAGCATTGCCAGCCTGGGCATGGGCGTGGGTTTGTACGGTTCGATCTACCTGCTGCCGCTGTACCTGGCGCAGATCCAGAACTACAACGCCCTGCAGATCGGTGAAGTGATCATGTGGATGGGCATTCCGCAGCTGTTCCTGATTCCGCTGGTGCCGCAGCTGATGAAGGTGATTTCACCGAAGATCCTCTGCACCCTGGGTTTCGGCCTGTTCGGCCTGGCCAGTTTCGGCTCCGGGGTGCTCAACCCGGACTTTGCCGGCGAGCAGTTCAACCATATCCAGATCATCCGCGCCCTCGGCCAACCGATGATCATGGTGACCATCTCGCTGATTGCCACCGCGTACATCCAGCCACAGGACGCCGGCTCGGCCTCGAGCCTGTTCAACATCTTGCGCAACCTGGGTGGCGCCATCGGCATCGCCTTGCTGGCGACCTTGCTGGATGCACGTACCAAGGTGTATTTCGATTACCTGCGCGAGTCGATCGTGCCGAGCAACCCGCAAGTCGCGGAGCGTCTGGCGCAACTGGCAGAGCGACTGGGCAGCGATGCGGCGGCGCTGGGCAAGCTGAGTGAAATCACCCACCAGCAGGCGATGATCATGGCCTATAACGATGCCTTTCACTTTGTCGGCATCGGCTTGGCGATCAGCATGCTGGCGGTGGTGATGACGCGCAAATTGCCGCAGGGGTTGAAGGCTGGGGAAGCGCACTGACCCGTTTAGGGCCTGCTTTGCAGGCCATCGCTGGCAAGCCAGCGATAGGGCCCTCAGGTGGTGATCATCCGCTCGCGCAGCGCGGTAATCTCGTCGCGCAACTGCGCCGCCGCTTCGAACTCCAGGTCCCGCGCCAGCTGGTACATTTTTTCTTCCAGCTGCTTGATGCGCTTGGCGATCTCGCCCGGTGAGCGCAGTTCGGCTTCGTAACGGGCGCTCTCCTCTGCCGCCTTGGCCATGCCCTTGCGCTTCTTGCTGCGCGAGCCGGGCACGTTGGCGCCTTCCATGATGTCGGTGATGTCCTTGACCACGCCCTTGGGCACGATGCCGTTGGCGGCGTTGAAGGCGATCTGCTTGTCGCGGCGCCGCTCGGTCTCGCCAATCGCCCGCTGCATGGAGCCGGTCATGTTGTCGGCATAGAGGATCGCCCGGCCATTGAGGTTACGCGCCGCGCGGCCGATGGTCTGGATCAGCGAGCGCTCGGAACGCAGGAAACCTTCCTTGTCGGCATCGAGAATCGCCACCAGCGATACCTCCGGCATATCCAGGCCTTCACGCAGCAGGTTGATGCCCACCAGCACATCGAAGGTACCCAGGCGCAGGTCGCGGATGATCTCGACCCGCTCCACTGTATCGATGTCCGAGTGCAGGTAGCGCACGCGCACATCGTGGTCGGCCAGGTAGTCGGTGAGGTCCTCGGCCATGCGTTTGGTCAGGGTGGTGACCAGCACGCGCTCCTCCACGGCCACGCGCTTGCGGATCTCCGAGAGCAGGTCGTCGACCTGGGTGGTGGCCGGGCGCACTTCGACCTGCGGATCGACCAGGCCGGTTGGGCGTACTACCTGCTCGACCACCCGGCCAGCATGTTCGGCCTCGTAGTTGCCGGGGGTCGCAGAAACGAAGATGGTCTGCGGGCTGACGTTTTCCCACTCGTCAAAGCGCATCGGCCGGTTGTCCAGCGCCGAGGGCAGGCGAAAGCCGTACTCGACCAGGGTTTCCTTGCGCGAGCGGTCGCCCTTGTACATGGCGCCGACTTGCGGAACGCTGACGTGGGATTCGTCAATTACCAGCAGGGCATCGTCCGGCAGATAGTCGTAAAGAGTCGGTGGCGCTGCCCCGGCCGGGCGCCCGGAGAGGTAGCGCGAGTAGTTTTCGATGCCGTTGCAGTAACCCAGTTCGAGGATCATCTCCAGGTCAAAGCGGGTGCGCTGCTCCAGGCGCTGGGCCTCGACCAGCTTGTTGGCCTTGTGCAGGTACTCAAGGCGCTGGGCCAGTTCCTCCTTGATGCCGTCCACGGCCTCGAGCAGGGTCTCGCGCGGGGTCACGTAATGGCTCTTGGGATAGAAGGTGAAACGCGGCAGCTTGCGGATCACCTCGCCGGTCAGCGGATCGAAGGCGGCGATGTTCTCGACCTCGTCGTCGAACAGCTCGATGCGGATGGCTTCCAGGTCCGATTCGGCCGGGAAGATATCGATCACATCACCGCGCACGCGGAAGGTGGCGCGGGCAAAGTCCATTTCGTTGCGGGTGTACTGCAGGTCGGCCAGGCGGCGCAGCAGCGCACGCTGGTCGAGCTTGTCGCCACGGTCCACGTGCAGGACCATCTTCAGATAGGTTTCCGGGCTGCCCAGGCCATAGATGCAGGACACCGTGGTGACGATGATCGCATCACGGCGCTCCAGCAGCGCCTTGGTCGCCGACAGGCGCATCTGCTCGATATGGTCGTTGATCGAGGCGTCCTTCTCGATAAAGGTGTCCGAGGACGGCACGTAGGCTTCGGGCTGGTAGTAGTCGTAGTAGGAAACGAAGTACTCGACGGCGTTGTTCGGGAAGAATGACTTGAACTCGCCATACAGCTGCGCCGCCAGGGTCTTGTTCGGCGCCAGCACCAATGTCGGGCGCTGCACCTGGGCGATCACGTTGGCAATGCTGAAGGTCTTGCCTGAGCCGGTCACCCCGAGCAGGGTCTGGTGCGCAAGGCCCGCCTCGATTCCTTCGACCATCAGGCGAATGGCCTCGGGCTGGTCGCCGGCCGGCTGGAAACGGGTGACGAGCTGGAACTCGGACATGACAAACCTCTGTGTGATCGCGATGGTTTCATCGCTGGCGCGGGCAACTGTATTTATAGACAGTAGTTATACCGAATTAAGGGCCCCTTGCGCCAGTTTCAACTGAGTAACCCGGGCATTTCTGAGTATGGACCGGTGAAATCGACTAACGGTCGAAAAATATTCGGTCAAACAGCAGGAAAAGCTGCGACAGACTGTCGCCGTGACCGAGCGGTATCACTATACTGACTCCCCGTTTGTGCACCGCTCTAGTGCAAGCGACTGGAGCGTGCGACCTCTTCCACTCTCCATTCAGAGCCAAGGTAATAATGAGCCTGTTTTCCGCTGTCGAGCTGGCACCACGCGATCCCATTCTGGGCCTCAACGAAGCTTTCAACGCCGATACCCGTAGCAACAAGGTCAACCTGGGTGTAGGTGTTTACTGCAACGAAGAAGGGCGTATCCCACTGCTGCGTGCAGTGATCGAAGCCGAAACCCAGCGCGCTGCCCAGCACGCTTCCCGCGGTTACCTGCCGATCGACGGTATCGTCGCTTACGACCAGGCCGTACAGAAGCTGCTGTTCGGTGCCGAGTCGCCACTGCTGAGCGCCGGTCGCGTAATCACCACCCAGGCCGTCGGCGGTACCGGCGCCCTGAAGATCGGTGCCGACTTCCTCAAGCAGCTGTCGCCGAACGCCGTCGTCGCCATCAGCGACCCGAGCTGGGAAAACCACCGCGCACTGTTCGAAACCGCTGGCTTCCCGGTCCAGAACTACCGCTACTACGACGCCGCCACCCACGACGTCAACCGCAGCGGCATGCTCGAAGACCTCAACGCCCTGCCGTCCGGCTCGATCATTGTGCTGCACGCCTGCTGCCACAACCCGACCGGTGTCGACCTGACGCCAGAAGACTGGAAAAACGTCCTCGAAGTGGTCAAGACCAAAGGCCACGTGCCGTTCCTTGACATGGCCTACCAGGGCTTTGGCGCCGGCATCACTGAAGACGCCGCCGCGGTACGCCTGTTCGCCGAGTCGGGCCTGGACTTCTTCGTCTCCAGCTCGTTCTCCAAATCCTTCTCGCTGTACGGCGAGCGCGTTGGCGCCCTGTCGATCGTCACCGAGTCCAAGGAAGAGGCCACCCGCGTGCTGTCGCAAGTCAAGCGCGTGATCCGCACCAACTACTCCAACCCGCCGACCCACGGCGCGACCATCGTCGCCACCGTGCTCAACAGCCCAGAGCTGCGCAAGATGTGGGAAGACGAGCTGGCCGAGATGCGCCAGCGCATCCACGGCATGCGCAAGCAGATGGTCGAGCTGCTGGCCGAGTACGGTGCCAAGCAGGACTTCAGCTTCGTCGGTCGCCAGTGCGGCATGTTCTCCTACTCGGGCCTGACCGTTGAGCAGGTCGCGCGCCTGAAGAACGAGTTCGGTATCTATGCTCTGGATACCGGTCGCATCTGCGTCGCCTCGCTGAACCAAAGCAACATCCATGTGGTGACCAAGGCGATCGTCGAGGTCCTGTAATTTACTCAATTGCATAGGGGAGGCTTGACTTCCCCTTAGCAATCAGTAAGATACGCCACAGATTCCGCGATAGCTCAGTCGGTAGAGCAAATGACTGTTAATCATTGGGTCCCAGGTTCGAGTCCTGGTCGCGGAGCCAAACACCTGAAAAACCTCCAGTTGCCCTGAGCACTGGAGGTTTTTTCGTTTCTGGCAGATTAAATCGCACACCCGGCCAGCGAAGCCCGGTCACCCCTCAGGGAAAACCGGGCGGACGATCAGGTCCGGCCGATGGGGTAGAAACAGCCACCACTCCAGACGCCCAGCCACTGCTGGCCATCGATCTGCCTGGGCACCGCCAGTTCGACCAACTGGTAGAAGACATTGCGATGGATCAACGCTTCGAGGTTGCTACGCATGTGCACGTACGGCGAAGGTTCCTGGGTCTGCGCGTCAATTTCAAAGCGCAGCGGATGCTCGGGGCCGGCCTCGACCTGGTCGTCGACATTGCTGGTAAAGCGTAACAATTGCTGCTCACCCTCGCCCTGCACCTCCAGGGCGACCGCAACAAAGGGCGCGTCATCGACCTTGATGCCGACCTTCTCCACTGGCGTCACCAGGAAGTAGTCGTCACCGTCGCGGCGGATGATGGTCGAGAACAGCCGCACCATCGGCTTGCGCCCGATCGGCGTACCCAGGTAGTACCAGGTGCCGTCACGGGCGATGCGCATGTCGATGTCGCCGCAAAAATCCGGGTTCCACAGGTGCACGGGCGGCAGGCCCTTTTCTGCCTTGGGAATCTGCGCCAGCAGATCATTGGCCTTGCCGGTGTCTTGCATCACCCTCTCCTTAACGACTCATGCCCAACAGACTGCGAGCGTAATCCTCGAGTGGCGGGCGGAGCAAATCTTCCGGCTTGTTGTCGTGGAACGTCAGCAAACCGCCGCGGCTTTTGATCCGCGCGGTGTCGATCAGGTAACGGGTACTGGTTTCGATCAGCATCAGCTGCACCACGCCAGTATCGATACCCAGGCGGTCCACCGCCTGCTCGTCATACCACTCATCGCCGTTGCCGATGCGATCGTCGGTGCGGGCAAAACGGGTGTACAGCAAGTAATGGGCGCCGACTTCGCGCGCTTCGATCAGTGCTTGCTCAAGGCCCAGCGGCGCCGGGGCACGGCGAACCAACGGGAAGTACTCGACAAAGCCCTTGAAGGCTTCTTCAGCCACGACGTTGGGCCGCGGGTACGGGCCTTTGCCTGATGGCACGAAAGCACCCTGGCCAATGTAAATGAATGAATCAGGCTGCAGGCGCACCGACAGCGAACGACGGGTGTCGCTGTGATCGAGCAGACCGGCATCGCTCATGTGATAACGGGCACCCTCGCCCATATCGCTGACATTCATGCAGCCGCCCAGCGCCGTCAGCGCCAGCAGCAAAACCAGGCTACGCATCTATCCTCCAGTGGCCGGTGACGGAAAACCGGCGAACAGCTGGCAGATGCAGCTTTTGCGCCAGTCTTAGCCGCCGATGATTTTCATCACCGTCGCGCCGCCCGAAAACGCCACCGGTTGCTTGTCGCCAAGGGCTTTGACCAGTAAGCCCTGTAACGCCGGCAAGGCCTGGTGGCGCGGTTTGTCGAGCAGGTCGCCGATATAGTGACGGTTGCTCGACGACAGGCAACCGTGCAGCCAGCCGGTGGAGGACAGGCGCAAACGCGAACAGGTACGGCAGAACGGCACGCTCTCATTGGCGATCACGCCAAAATAACCCTGGCCCGGGATCTGGTAGCGCAAGGCGGTGGCATCCACCGGCGCGTTGGCCTGCAGGTACTCGTACTGCTCGCCGATCAATTGCAGCAGGTGCTCAAGGCTGACGAACTGCTGCAAAAAGGCATTGCTGTCGCGCGCCAGGTGCCCCATGCGCATCAACTCGATGAAGCGCAGCTCGTAGCCGTGGGCCAGGCAGTACTCCAGCAGTGGCAGCACCTGGTCGAAGTTCTGCCCGCGCAACGGCACCATGTTGACCTTGATCTGCATGCCGGCGGCGCTGGCCTGGCTCATGCCGTCGAGCACAGTGGCCAGGTCGCCGCCACGGGCAATGCGCCGGAAAGCATCCGGATCAAGGGTGTCGAGGGAAACGTTGAGGCGACGGATACCCGCTGCGCGCAGCAACGGCAGCTTGCGCGCCAGCAACTGGCCGTTGGTGGTCAGGCTGATTTCATCCAGGCCCAAATTGGCAATGGAGCTGAGGAAGGTTTCCAGCTTGGGGCTGACCAGCGGCTCGCCGCCAGTGACGCGCACCCGCTCGATACCGGCGGCCTCGACCAGATAAGCCACGCCGCGGGCCATGGCCTCGGCCGAGAGCTCGTCCTGGGCCGCGACCAGACGCTTGCCGTCGGGCACACAATAGGTACAGGCGTAGTTGCAGGCAGCCGTGAGGCTGACACGCAAATTGCGAAAACGCCTGCCTTGGCGGTCGACGATCATGGGTGACTCCGGCATGGGTGAATCGGGCCTGCAAAACCTGACTCAAAAATCAGGTTTTTGCAAGCCTCATACCTGAGTATATTCCTCGCCACCCAATCCCAGTAGCGCCATGGTTTGGCTGAATGTCTCAGCTACCGGCGGTATCCGGGTCGCGCTTGCGCTTGTTACCCATGCGCACGCCGATGTCCATGAGGAACTGGAAAAAGCCTTCCTGGTCTTCCAGGACATTGCTCCAGAACGGCGAGTGATAGAGCGCCACGGCCCCATGCACCAGGGCCCAGGCGGCGCAGTAGTGGAAGTACGGCGGTACGTCCTCAAGCTTGCCTTCGCTGATGCGGCCCTTGATCAGCAGGGTCAGGCGGTCGAAGTTGGAGGCGCGGATCTTGTGCAGCTCCTCGACCATCTCCGGCACCTGGTTACCCTTGACCACCTTCTCTTCGAGACGGTCGAACAGGCGGTAGCGCTGCGGATCACGCATGCGGAATTCGAAGTAGGCGCGCGACAGGGCTTCCTTGTCGCGGTCGACGTCGGCAGAGTGCAGCAGTTCGTTCAAATCGCGCTCGTAGTCGAGCATCAGGCGCAGGTAGATCTCCGCCTTGGATTTGAAATGCTTGTAGATCGTGCCTTTGCCGATACCGACGGCATCAGCGATCATCTCGACGGTGACACTGTCTTCACCCTGTTCGAGAAACAGCTTGAGCGCGGTATCGAGAATTTCTTGCTCTCGGCGACGAAACTCACGGACCTTACGAGGTTCTTTCTGCATAAGAAGGACTGGATCAAAATCGAAGCCGGTTATTATGCCTAACTTGCGCCAAAATGCACGGATCATCCAACCATGTCTATGTTTCTTGATGAGTTTGAACAGGCCCCGGGGCTTCGTTATCTGAACCATGCCGCGGTCGCACCCTGGCCCAAACGCGCCAGCCAGGCGGTTTCGCGCTTCGCCAGCGAGAACGTTTTGCTCGGTGCAAGGGACTATCCGGACTGGATGGCCATGGAGCAGCGTTTACGTGAACGCCTGATGCGCCTGACGAATGCACCGTCGACGGATGATATCGCATTGGTCAAGAACACCTCCGAAGCGCTGTCTTTCGTCGCCTTCGGTATCGACTGGCAGGCCGGCGACCAGATTGTCATCAGCGACGAAGAATTCCCCTCCAACCGGATTGTCTGGGAAGCCCTGGCCGACAAAGGCGTCAGCGTCATCCAGGTAAGCCTCAAGGGCAGTGACCCGGAGGCGGCCTTGCTCGCGGCCTGCGGCCCCAAGGTGCGCCTGCTGGCAATCAGCGCCGTGCAGTTTGCCAGCGGCCTGCGCCTTGACCTGGTGCGTCTGGGCCAAGGCTGTCGTGAGCGTGAGGTGTTGTTCTGCATCGACGCCATCCAGCAATTGGGCGCCCTGCCCTTCGACGTCCAGGCCTATCAGTGCGACTTTGCCATGGCCGATGGGCACAAATGGATGCTCGGCCCGGAAGGCCTCGGGGTGTTCTATTGCCGCGCCGAGGTACGCCCGCTGCTCAAGCTCAGCGAGTACGGCTGGCACATGCTCGAACACATGGGCGACTACAGCCGCAGCGAATGGCAGCCGGCCCACAGCGCCCGGCGCTTTGAATGCGGCAGCCCGAACATGCTCGGTGCAGCGGCGCTGGAGGCAAGCCTGGCGCTGCTCGAAGAAGTGGGCATGGATCAGGTGGCCACAGCGCTGCTGGAGCGGGTGCACTGGCTCAACGAAGGCCTGGCAGCGATCCCTGGGGTTCGCGTACACAGCCCGCAGGAGCCTGCGCGTCGCTCAGGGATCGTGTCCTTCAGCATTGAGGGCGTCGAGAACGCCCAGGTTTTTCAGCGCCTCAAGCAAGAACAGGTGATCTGCATTCCGCGCGGCCCCGGGGTGCGATTTTCCCCGCACTTCTACACACCCAGGCAGATAATCGACGAAACTCTGGCCATTGTGCGCGAGATCGCAGAGCGATGAGTGCTCAGCAGCGGCAGGCGTATTCCAAATCTGTTTAAAAAACGATCAGCTGTGGCTGGCGGCGCGTCAATCCTGGCCAATACTTCAGGTGTTGGCGCAGCGCATCCCCCCATGTGGCGCGCCGATAAAGGTGCTCAGGGACCGCGTGCCTTTGTTTTACTCCTAATGGTCTTAACCCGGATTCACCCCCCAGAACCCGGGTTTTTTTTGCCTGCGGTTTTTACCGCCCGCAGGCTCAGGCCACCCGCGCCAACGGAAACAGGCGCTTGAAGTTGGCCGTGGTCTGTTCAGCCAGTTGCTCATAACTTTCACCGCGCACCATCGCCACGAACTCCGCCACTTCACGCACGTACTCTGGCAAGTTGGCCTTGCCGCGGTAGGGGATCGGCGCCAGGTACGGCGAGTCGGTCTCGACCAGCAGCCGATCGGCAGGCACCTGGCGGGCCACATCGCGCAACGCATCGGCATTGCGGAAGGTGACGATGCCCGACAGCGAAATGTAGTAGCCCAGGTCCAGCGCCGCCCTGGCCATCTCCCAGTCTTCAGTGAAGCAATGCAGAACGCCGGCCTGCTTGAGGTCCGCTTCACGCAGCAAGGCCAGGGTGTCGGCGCGCGCCGCGCGGGTATGGATGATCACCGGCTTGCCGGTTACCCTGGCCGCCTCCAGGTGCAGGCGGAACGAGTCCTGCTGCACCTGAGCCGCTTGCGGCTCATAGTGATAGTCCAGGCCGGTCTCGCCAATCGCCACCACATGCGGGTGCTCCAGCTCCTTGAGCAGCCAGTCCAGCGGCGGTGCGCCATCGGGGGTGAGGTCGAGCGGGTGGATGCCCACCGAGCAGTCGACATCACTGTAACGCTCGCTGAGGTCCTTGACCGCCTGGGCGTTGTCGGCGCTGATGCCGATGCACAGGAAGTGGCCGACGCCGCGCGCGCGGGCAGCGTCCAGGGCCGCATCCAGGGAGCCCTGGTGGGCGGTGAGGTCAAGACGGTCGAGGTGGCAATGGGAATCTACAAGCATGGGTGCATGACAACGCTGAAAAGAAATGAAGGAACGGCGCAGCTCAACGCTGGCCCGGCAACATCGCCCAGGACGCCAGCAGCGCCTCGAGCAACAGCACCCGATTGAGGTTGGCCTTGCCCAGGACCTTCTGGCGCTGGGCCAGAATCCAGTCCTGGATCTCCAGGACCCTGGCCTGGCTGCTCTTCTGCGCCAGGTACTGGACCACCTTGCGCATATCGCTCAAGCCTAAACCCTCCTCGTCCTGGGTCAACTGATAACGCAGGACCAGGCTGGACCAGTCGCAGAACCAGTCGAACAGTTGCAGCAAGGGAATGGCATTCCAGGCGTCGGCCAGCTGGCTAGGCGATTGCTGCTGCTTGAGCAGCTTCTTCACCCCATCGACCACCAGCGCGCGCTGCTCGCGCACACCCTGGGCCTGCAGACTGACGGCCGCCAACGGCGAGCCGGCGGCCAGGCTGAGCAACTCCAGGCGCTCCTGCTCGTCGCAGTCGGGCAAGGCCTGTTCGAGCCAGGCCAGGCTTTGCTCGCGGCTCGGCAGCGGGCAGGCCTGCTGCTGGCAGCGGCTCTTGATGGTTGGCAACAGGCGGCTGGGCTGATGACTGACCAGCAGCAGAACAGTATTGCCCGAGGGCTCTTCAAGGCTTTTGAGCAAGGCGTTGGCGGCGTTGACGTTCATCGCCTCGACCGGCTCGATCAAGATTACTTTGCGCCCACCCAACTGCGCAGTCTGCACCACGAAAGACACCAGCTCGCGGACCTGGTCGACCTTGATCGGCTTGTCGGCCTCTTCCGGCTCCAGCACGTAGTTGTCCGGGTGGCTGCCGGCTGCGAGCAACTGGCATGACTTGCACTGCCCACACGCCTGCAGCCCTTGCGCACGCTGGCACAGCAGCAAGGCCATCAGGCGCTCGGCCAGGGCCCGCTTGCCAATGCCTTGCGGACCGTGCAGCAGATAGGCATGGGCATGCTGGGTGCGCCCGGCCAGTTGCTGCCACAGCGCCTGCTGCCAGGGAAAGGCCTCAGCCACGGCAACGCTCCAGAATCTGCGGCAGCAAGGCGTCCAGCGCCTGCTGTACCTGAGCCAGCGGCAAAGCGGCATCGATCAGCCGGTATTGCTGCGGCGAAGCCTGGGCGCGAGCCAGGTAGGCCTGGCGCACGGCTTCGAAGAAGGCCTGGCCTTCCTGTTCGAAACGGTCCAGGCGGCCGCGGGCGGCAGCGCGCGACAGACCGATCGCCACCGGCAGATCGAACACCAGGGTCAGGTCCGGGCGCAGATCGCCCTGGACGAAATTCTCCAGGGTGGCGATGCGCTCCAGCGACAGGCCGCGCCCGCCGCCCTGATAGGCGTAGGTGGCATCGGTAAAACGGTCGCACAACACCACCGCGCCACGGGCCAGGGCCGGGCGAATGACTTCGGCCAGGTGCTGGGCACGGGCGGCAAACACCAGCAGCAGCTCGGTGTCGGCATCCATCTTCTCGTCACTGGGGGCCAGCAGCAGTTCGCGGATTCGCTCGGCCAGCGGCGTGCCGCCCGGCTCGCGGGTCAGCACGACATCCAGGCCGGCGCCGCGCAGGTGCTCGGCGAGGTACTCGCGATTGGTGCTTTTGCCGCTTCCTTCAGGGCCTTCCAGGGTGATAAACAAGCCGCTCACAGGCAGTCCTTACAGTGGGTCATTGCGGGGAGGCCGCGTCGCTGGCCGGCGCCGCTTGCTCGGTCGCCGGCTCAGGGCTGACATCCGGCGATTGCGGCGCCGGCGGCTGGGCCTCGGGTTCAGGTTCGGTAACCGGGGCCGGGCTCGAACGGTAGTCGGCACGGCGCTTGATCTGGTACTCGCGCACGGCCGAATTGTGCGCATCGAGGTCATCGGAGAACACATGGCTGCCATCGCCACGCGCCACGAAATACAGGCTGCTGCCCGGCGTCGGGTTCAACGCGGCATGAATGGCTTCGCGGCCAACCATGGCAATCGGCGTCGGCGGCAGGCCGGCGTTGGTGTAGGTGTTATACGGCGTCGGCTCGCGCAGGTCGGCGCGGGTGATCTTGCCGTTGTAGCGTTCGCCCATGCCGTAGATCACCGTCGGGTCGGTCTGCAGCAGCATGCCGATGCGCATGCGCCGCACGAACACCCCGGCAATTTGCCCGCGCTCTTGCGGTACGCCGGTTTCCTTCTCGACCAGCGACGCCATGATCAGCGCCTGGTACGGATCGCGATACGGCACATCGCTGGAGCGCTCAGCCCATTCCTTGGCCAGCACTTCTTCCAGGCGCGCGTAGGCCTGCTGGAGGAACTCGACATCGCTCATGCCACGCACGAAGCGATAGGTATCGGGGAAGAACCGACCTTCAGGGAACACCCCCGGATGGCCGAGCTTGTCCATGACCTCGGCATCACTCAGGCCGTCGATGGTTTTCTTGATCTTCTCGTGCCTGGCCAGCGCCGCACGCACCTGGCGGAAGTTCCAGCCCTCGACCAGCGTCAGGGTGTACTGCACCACATCACCGCGACGCCAGACCTCGAACAGCTCGCGCACGGTCATGCCCGGGGTCATGCGGTACTCGCCGGTATGCAGCGGCACACCAGCCATGTTGAAGCGCCAGTACAGGCGTAGCCAGAAGGCGTCTTCCAGCACCCCGTCGTTCTGCATGCGGTAGAACATGCGGTTGGGGGTGGTACCGGTGGGCACGTCGAGCAACTGCTCCTGGGTCACGTGCAGGGTCTGCTCCAGCGCCGATTTTACCTTCCAGGCCGAATAGCCCAGCGTCAGGCCGGCCAGGATCAAGCCGATCTCCAGCAGCACCAAGAATTTACGTCTCACAAATCAGGCATCCAGTAGCGTACGGGCAATGGCCTGCAGTTTACGGGTGAGCGGCCCCGGCGGCCAGTTCAGCGATGTAAAAGCCTGTACCGGCCAGATGCCGTAGACGCTGTTGCAGACAAACACTTCGTCAGCTTGCTGCAGGTCCTGCAGGCTCAGGTCGGTAATCTGCACAGCGATTGCGGCGTCCCTGGCGTGATCGAGCAAGGCTGCGCGCATGACCCCGGCCACGCCGCAGCGGCTCAGGTCGGCAGTCTGCAGTTGGCCGTCGCGCACCAGGAACAGGTTGCTGTACACCCCCTCGATGATGCGCCCGGAAACATCGCGCATCAAACCTTCGGCGTGCGCGGCATCCTGCCACTCGGCACGGGCCAGCACCTGCTCGAGGCGATTGAGGTGTTTCAAGCCTGCCAGCAAGGGTTGCTCGGCCAGACGGGTCTGGCAATCGAACAAGCGAACGCCCTGTTCGGCATGCCCTGCGGGATAGGTGGGCAAGGGATTGCCCTGGAGAATTCGTCGTGGCGCCACGCCAGCGGCCGGCGCGTAGCCGCGCTGGCTGTCGCCGCGGGTAACAATGAGCTTGAGCACGCCGTCACCCAGCAAGCTGGCATAACGGCATAGCTCGTCGCGAATCAGGCCGTGATCGGCGCTGATCGCCAGGCGCTGGCAACCCAGCGCCAGGCGCTCGAGGTGGTACTCGAGCAACGATGGCCGACCTGCGCGCACGGCGATGGTCTCGAACAGACCATCGCCATAGGCCAGCCCCCGGCTTTGCAGGGTTAGTGCATCTGCCGGCAGGCCATCGACCCAGCTGTGCATCAGCCGGCGAACCGGCGGAACACCAGCGAGCCGTTGGTGCCACCAAAACCGAAGGAGTTGGACAGCACCACCTCGATCGGCATGTTGCGCGCCTGGTGCGGCACGAAGTCGAGGTCGCAACCTTCGCTCGGCTCGTCCAGGTTGATGGTCGGTGGCGCCACCTGGCTGTTGATCGACAGCACGCTGAAGATCGCCTCGACGGCACCGGCAGCGCCAAGCAGGTGCCCGGTCATCGACTTGGTCGAGCTGACGGCCAGCTTGTAGGCGTGATCGCCAAACACCGACTTGATCGCCGAGCTTTCTGCCAGGTCGCCGGCCGGCGTCGAGGTGCCGTGGGCGTTGATGTAATCGACTTCGCCGGGGTTCAGGCCGGCATCGCGCAGGGCGTTGGCCATGCAGCGCGCGGCACCGCTGCCATCTTCTGGCGGCGAGGTCATGTGGTAGGCATCGCCACTCATGCCAAAGCCTACCAGCTCGGCATAGATGGTCGCGCCGCGGGCCTTGGCGTGCTCGAGTTCTTCGAGTACCAGCGCACCGGCACCGTCGGCGAGGACGAAGCCATCACGGCCCTTGTCCCACGGACGGCTGGCGCGGGTCGGGTCGTCGTTGCGGGTCGACAGCGCCCGCGACGCACCGAAACCACCCATGCCCAGGCCACAGGCGGCCATTTCCGCACCGCCGGCGATCATCACGTCGGCTTCACCGAAGGCGATGTTGCGCGCAGCCATGCCGATACAGTGGGTACCGGTGGTGCAGGCGGTGGAAATAGCGTAGTTAGGCCCCTGTACACCCAGGTGGATCGACAGGAAACCGGAAATCATGTTGATGATCGAACCCGGCACGAAGAACGGCGAAATACGCCGCGGGCCCTGGTCATGCAAGGTCCGGCTGGTTTCTTCGATGTTGGTCAGGCCACCGATACCCGAGCCCATGGCCACGCCAATGCGCTCGCGGTTGGCATCGGTCACTTCCAGGCCGGCGTTACGCACTGCCTGAAAACCGGCTGCCAGGCCGTACTGAATGAACAGATCGAGCTTGCGGGCTTCCTTGACCGACAGGTACTGCTCGACTTCAAAGCCCTTTACCGAGCCGCCAAAACGGGTGGAGTAGGCAGACAGGTCAGTATGCTCGATCAGACCTATGCCACTGCGGCCAGCCAGAATGCCCTGCCAACTGCTCGGCACATCCGTACCCAGTGGCGACAGCATACCCATACCGGTGACCACGACGCGTCTACGCGACACAGCACTCTCCTTATTCAATTGACTACATCTCTTGTAAAGAAAAAACCGCACGCCGGCGAAGGCAGTGCGGTTTTTCCATGACAAGAAGCGACGACTACAACGTCTTAGGCCTGGTGGCTGGTGACGTAGTCGATAGCAGCTTGAACAGTAGTGATCTTCTCGGCTTCTTCGTCAGGGATTTCGGTCTCGAATTCCTCTTCCAGAGCCATCACCAGCTCAACGGTGTCAAGGGAATCGGCACCCAGATCTTCGACGAAGGAAGCAGTGTTCACTACTTCTTCTTCTTTAACGCCCAGTTGCTCGGCGACGATTTTCTTGACGCGTTCTTCGATGGTGCTCATACCTTGTTTTCACTCCTAATGGACATATGTCAGGCAGCTGGCCGGTGTGTAAGTGTATAGAAAGACGTCTGCTTTTCAAGCGCAACACGCCTTGCAAGACCACACCTGCCAACCGACTAGAATCTGGTTGCAGCTTTATAACGGATTTTAGACAGCTCGTATGACATTTTTTTGATGCAATCCGTCACATTCAATTTTACATGTACATGCCGCCGTTGACCGGAATGGTCGCGCCGGTGACATAACCTGCACCTTCGGAGGCCAGGAAAGCCACCACATTGGCAATCTCCTGAGCCTGGCCCAGACGCCCCAGGGGGATCTGGGTCTGCAGCGCTTCACGCTGAGCTTCAGGCAGCTCGCGAGTCATGTCGGTGTCGATGAAGCCCGGGGTCACCGAGTTGACGGTGATCGCGCGGGAGCCGACTTCACGCGCCAGGGCGCGGCTGAAGCCTTCCAGGCCGGCCTTGGCGGCAGCGTAGTTGACCTGGCCGACGTTACCCATGGCACCGACCACCGAGCCGATGCTGATGATACGACCCCAGCGCGCCTTGGTCATGCCGCGCAGCACGCCCTTGGACAGACGGTAGAGGCTGTTCAGGTTGGTGTCGATGACGTCGAACCACTCGTCGTCCTTCATGCGCAGCATGAGGTTGTCGCGGGTGATGCCGGCGTTGTTGACCAGAATGGTCGGCGCACCGAACTGCTCCTGGATCTTGGCCAGGGTAGCGGTGACCGACTCATCGCTGGTCACGTTCAGCTCAAGGCCAGTGCCGGTGATGCCGTGCTCCTTGAGGGTCGCGGCGATACGCTCGGCGCCCGAAGCGGAGGTGGCGGTACCGATCACGGTAGCGCCCAGACGGCCCAGCTCCAGGGCGATAGCCTGGCCGATACCACGGCTGGCGCCGGTAACCAGGGCAACTTTACCTTGCAGGCTCATGCAAGTTTCTCCTAAATCAGGCCAGCGCCGCACGAGTGGCGGCGACAGCATCTGGGGTATTGAGGTTGTAGGTGGTCACGCCATCGGCGCAACGCTTGTTCAGACCGGCCAGAACCTTGCCCGGACCGCATTCGACCAGGTTGACCGCACCATTGGCGGCCAGGGTCTGCACGCACTCGACCCAACGCACTGGCTTGTACAGCTGCTCCAGCAGATCGCGCTTGAGGGTGTCGAGGTCCGCAGCAACGGCAGCGCTGACGTTTTGCACCAGCGGGATTTGCGGGGCCTGCCAGTCGATGGCATTGACCGACTCGGCAAAGCGCTCGGCTGCCGGGCGCATCAGCTCACAGTGCGACGGCACGCTGACCGGCAGTGGCAGTGCACGCTTGGCGCCAGCAGCCTTACAGGCTTCCATGGCACGCTCAACGGCGGCCTTGGCACCGGCGATGACTACCTGACCTGGCGAGTTGAAGTTCACCGCACTGACCACTTCGCCCTGGGCTGCTTCTGCGCAGATACCCACGACAACGGCGTCGTCCAGACCCAGGATTGCCGCCATGGCGCCCTGCCCGGCCGGTACGGCCTCTTGCATGAGCTCGCCGCGGCGCTTGACCAGTTTAACGGCGTCACCCAGGCTCAGGCTGCCGGCGGCGACCAGGGCGCTGTACTCACCCAGGCTGTGACCGGAAACGAACGCCGGACGCGCGCCGCCCTCAGCCAGCCACAGGCGCCACAAGGCGATCGAGGCGGTAAGGATGGCCGGCTGGGTTTTGTCGGTTTGGTTGAGTTGCTCTTCCGGACCGTTCTGGGTCAGCGCCCAGAGGTCATAGCCCAGAGCCTCGGAGGCCTCACGGAAGGTATCAATGACCAGCGGATACTGGTCGCCCAGCTCGGCGAGCATGCCGAGGGACTGCGAACCTTGACCGGGAAAGACGAATGCGAGGGATGCAGACATTGAACAAGCCCCTAGTGATCTTGTCGTCGGAAATTAAGCGCCCAGCACCAGGCTGAGCACAAGAAACTGAAGAGTTGGATGGTAGCGAGGACCAAGCGGTCACATTTAACCACTTCCTGAGGCATATGCCTAAAGCAACAGGTCTTCCAGGCGCCCGTGCAAACGTTGCGGCAGGTTCTCCTGGATCTCGATCAAAGCGCGCTGGATGGCGCTCTGCAAGCCCTGCACCCCGGCAGAGCCATGGCTCTTGATGACAATGCCCTGCAGGCCGAGAAAGCTTGCGCCATTATGTCGCGCCGGCGCCAGGTCAGCCTGCAGGCGGCGCAGCAGGGGCATGGCCACGGCGCCGGCCAGGCGCGCGCCGAGCCCGCCCTTGAACAACGCCTCGATGCGCGAGCCGATCATGGTCGCCAGGCCCTCGCTGGACTTGAGCAGGATATTGCCGACAAAACCGTCGCACACCACCACATCCGCCTCGCCACGGTACAAGCCGTCACCTTCGACGAAACCGATGTAGTTCAGGCCGCGGGCGTTCTGCAGCAGACTGGCCGCAAGCTTGACCTGCTGGTTGCCCTTGATGTCTTCAGTGCCAACATTGAGCAAGGCTACGCGCGGGCGCGAGATACCCAAGGCCTGGGCGGCCACCGAGCCCATCACGGCAAACTGATAGAGGTTTTCTGCACTGCAGTCGACATTGGCGCCCAGGTCGAGCAGCTGGCAATAGCCGGTCTGGGTGGGAATGGCGGCAACCATGGCCGGGCGATCGATACCGGGCAGGGTTTTCAGCACATAGCGCGAAAGGGCCATCAGCGCACCGGTGTTGCCGGCACTGACGCAGGCTTGAACCTTGCCATCACGCAATAATTCGAGGGCCACGCGCATGGACGAATCGGGCTTGCTGCGCAGCGCCTGTGACGGCCGCTCGTCCATGCCGATCACTTCGCTGGCGGCCACGATCTGCAGGCGCGCGCGATCCGCTGCCGACTGGCCAGCGATCAGATCTTCAAGGAGGGAGGGTTGACCGACAAGGGTCAGGTGCAGCGAGGGGGTAGCCGACAGGCAAGCAATACTCGCCTGAACAATGCTGCGGGGACCGAAGTCCCCGCCCATTGCGTCAATCGCGATGATCTGAGCGGACAAGGATTACTCGTCAGCGCCCTTGTCGATCACTTTACGACCACGGTATACGCCTTCTGGCGATACGTGGTGACGCAGGTGCACTTCACCAGTGGTTTTCTCTACGGACAGAGCGTTTTCCGAGAGGGCGTCGTGCGAACGGCGCATGTCACGGGCAGAGCGGGATTTTTTGTTCTGCTGAACAGCCATAATTGATTAACTCCTAAACGTTTGGGTCACGCTTTAACTGCGCCAATACACTGAACGGGTTGGACCGTGTTACCTCGTCCTTGCTCGGTTCGGGCTCATCGGCGCCCGCCGGCTGCTGGCATTCTTCCGGATGATGAGCAGGCACGATAGGCAAGGCGAGCAGAAGCTCTTCCTCGACCAAGGCCTGCAGATCCAAAGGATCTTCGCCCAGTTCCAGCACGTCATAACCTTTCGGCAACGACTGGGTATTCGCACCCTCCTTCACCACGGCGTAAGTACATTCGCTGTGGATCGGCAGGGTGACCAGCTCAAGACAACGCTGGCAAACCATCTTGACCTCGACGCGCAGGTCGGTGTGGATAACCACAGCCTTCTGCTCGTCGCGCTCAAAATCGAATTTAGCCTGCACCGTACCGACAGTGTCGGAAAGCGGGTCGCAGAGTCTCTCCAAATCGGCGAGCTGCAGTGTTCCTTCGAGGGAAACGCCACGATCGGCCAATTTGCGCGGGTCAACGTGAGGTGGAATCGGGTCATTCAACATAGGCGCAGCATTCTAGGGATGACCCCCGCCCCTGTCAAAGGAAATTCGGCTCCGTTCAGCATGTTAGAATCGTTTCACCTGTTCAGGAGTCTATCATGCTGCCTTTATTACTGGCTTCCAGCTCACCCTACCGACGCGAACTGCTCGAGCGTCTGCGCCTGCCCTTCAGTTGGGCATCGCCGGATATCGACGAACATCGGCTGGACGAAGAGCCCGCCCTTGAGCTGGTCAAGCGCCTGGCCCGGGAGAAAGCCCAGGCCCTGGCCGGCAGCCATCCCGGGCACCTGATCATCGGCTCCGACCAGGTCGCGGTGCTCGGCGAGCAGATCCTCGGCAAGCCGCACACCTTCGAGCGCGCCTGCGAGCAACTGCTGGCAGCCAGCGGCAACCATGTGACCTTTCTCACCGGCCTGGCGCTGCTCAACAGCGCCACCGGCCACTGCCAGGTCGACTGCGTGCCGTTCACGGTAAACATGCGCGAACTGGACCTGCCACGCATTGAGCGCTACCTGCGCGCCGAACAGCCCTACGACTGCGCCGGCAGCTTCAAGGCCGAAGGCCTGGGCGTCAGCCTGTTCCAGAGCACCCACGGCGTGGATGCCACCAGCCTGATCGGCCTGCCACTGATCCGCCTGGTAGACATGCTGCAGGCCGAAGGCGTCAGCCTGCCCTGACGCGCACAAAAAAGCCGACCTCGATGGTCGGCTTTTTCAATGCATCAGGCAATCAACGCAGCGATGGCCCCTGAAAGCCCATCCACATCGCCAAGTGCTCGGCCACACTGGCCCCCAGGCGCTTGGAGAAGCGATCGAACGGCGACTCCTCGACGGTAAAGTCAACCAGCTCCTTCTCCCCCACCACCTCGCGCGCCACGTAACCGGCGCTGCCCAGGCCATCCACCAGGCCCAGGGAGAGGGCTTGCTCGCCCGACCAGATCAGACCACTGAACAGCTCAGGGTGCTCCTTGTCCTTGAGGCGCTCGCCACGACCCTGCTTGACACTGGCAATGAACTGCTTGTGGGTGGTTTCCAGCACGCCCTGCCAGAACGCCGTCTCTTCAGGCTTTTGCGGCTGGAACGGATCAAGGAAGGCCTTGTGCTCACCCGCGGTATAGGTACGACGCTCGACGCCGAGCTTTTCCATGGTGCCGACAAAACCGTAACCGGCCGCCGTTACACCGATGGAGCCCACCAGGCTGGCCTTGTCGGCGTAGATCTGATCAGCGGCACTGGCGATATAGTAAGCGCCGGAAGCGCCGAGATCGCTGATCACCGCATACAGCTTGATCGTCGGGTATTCGGCACGCAGGCGGCGGATTTCATCGTAGATGTAACCTGACTGCACCGGACTGCCGCCCGGGCTGTTGATACGCAGGATCACCGCCTTGGTTTTCGGGTCCTTGAACGCTTCGCGCAGGCCGCTGACGATATTGTCGGCACTGGCCGGCTCCTGGTCGGCGATCATGCCGCGCACCTCGACCAGCGCGGTATGGCTGACGCTGCGCGAGGCCGCCTTGTCCATGTTCATCAAAGGCGTGAACAGGGCAAAAATGCCGAACAGGTAAACAAAGGTCAGCAGCTTGAAAAAGATCCCCCAGCGCCGCGCCCGACGCTGCTCCTGAACACCGGCCAGAAGGGTTTTCTCCAGCAGCTTCCAGCTTTTCTGTTCTTCGTTGCTGTCGTTACTTTCGGCGCTGGGCGCCTTCCACTCGTCAGCCATGCTCACCTACCCTGGAATGTACTGCTGCAGGCGTGCAGCGAAGCCAGGCCTGCAACTGTGAAAAATGATCGATACACACCTGTGGCCCAAAGGCACTCAAGGCCTCGAGCGACATGGCGCCGTAACCCACCGCCACCGAATGCATGCCGGCATTGCTGGCCATCAACAAGTCGAAGGAAGAATCTCCGACCATCAATGCACGCTGCGGTTCGACCTGGCAATGGGCAAGAATCTCCTCAAGCATCTGCGGGTGCGGCTTGCCGCGGCTTTCGTCGGCTGCACGGGTGATATCGAAGTAATCTTCCCAACCGTTGGCGCGCAAGACCCGGTCGAGCCCGCGCCGGGCCTTGCCGGTGGCTACCGCCAGGCGATAGCCCTCGGCCCGAAAGGCCTCCAGCGACTCAACCACCCCCTCGAACAGCGGCGAAGGCTGGTCATCCAGGGCCATGTAGACGTCGGCATAGTGCTGGCGAAACTGCGCGATCTGCTCGGCATCCAGCTGCGGATACAACACGCTGATGGCCTCGGGCAACGCCAGGCCAATGATACCTTTGACCGCGTCATCCGCGCAGATGGCATAGCCGGCGCGACCGGCGGCCAGGTGCATGGCCTCGACGATACGGCCAATGGAGTCGGCGAGGGTGCCGTCCCAGTCGAAGACCAGCAGGTCGTAATTACGCTGCACCCAGGCGCTCCACGGTCTTGGCCCACATTTCGTCTACCGGCGCTTCGAGCTTGAGCTCGCCACCATCGGGAAGCGGCACGGTCAGGGCATAAGCATGCAGAAACAGGCGCTTGCCGCCCAGGTCGCGGATCTCACGGGTGAAATTTTCATCGCCATACTTGCTGTCGCCAGCAATGCAATGCCCGGCATGCAGGGCATGCACGCGGATCTGGTGGGTACGACCGGTGATCGGCCGCGCCTCGACAATGGTGGCAAATTCGCCAAAACGGCGCAGCACGCGGAAGATCGTCAGCGCTTCCTTGCCTTCGTCGTTGACCTCGACCATGCGCTCGCCGGAGCGCAGGTTGCTCTTGAGCAACGGCGCATTGACCTGCTTCTTGGCGGTGGCCCAATGACCGCGGACCAGGGCCATGTAGCGCTTGTCGACACCGTCGCCGCGCAGGGCAGCGTGCAAATGGCGCAACATGCTGCGTTTCTTGGCGATCATCAACAGGCCCGAGGTGTCGCGGTCCAGGCGATGGACCAGCTCCAGCTCCTTGGCGTCCGGGCGCATCTGACGAAAGGCTTCGATCACGCCGAAATTCAGGCCGCTGCCACCGTGCACGGCAATGCCGGCCGGTTTGTTGAGCACAATCAGCGCCTTGTCTTCATAGACAATCGCCGCCTCAAGACGCTGAAGCAAGCCCTGGGCCACCGGTACCGGCTCGTCGCGCTCGGGCAGACGAACGGGCGGCACGCGCACGATGTCGCCCGCCTGCAGCTTGTACTCGGGCTTGATCCGGCCCTTGTTCACGCGCACTTCGCCTTTACGCAAAATGCGGTAAATCAAGGTCTTGGGAACACCCTTGAGCTTCGTTACGAGGAAATTATCGATTCGTTGGCCGGCAAGTTCCGGCGCGACCTCGATCAGCTGGACGCCGGAGGTCGGAGGGGCAGTAGTCGTCATTTGCCAATCATAACAATTTTTTATGGATTTGAAGCACTTAATGATTGCTGCTATAGTCGCGAACGCCGCCAAAAGCGGCTGGCCAGCGGACTCACGGCTTTCAGCCGGCCCTGACCGACGCAATTCTCGAGGACGCGAGGCCGTCCGACGGGGCTTTCGCCAGTTTACAGAAATGCCTGGAATCGCCACCAGCGCCGTGCAGAGAAGACCGATAAAAAACTACAAGAGCGGTATTTCACCCTCCCCCACGTTTTTTTCGCTGCCACTCTGTCAGTGCCGTCAATTTCACGCAGTCATGGCGACGGCTTCGGAAATACCAGCCTTGGACATAAAAGGCGCGGGCTCCCGTATGGAGCTGGCGAAAATGCAACCCGTTGCGGATTCAGCGCGCGGCAGCACCCGAATTATCAGGGATACGTGTAGGGTGGAGATGCACAACCGTCGGACCGTGTAGTACTGCGTCCAGTCCACCGGCCTATTGGCCAGGCGACCGGACCCGGTCTTGATCAAGATGCCCCACGGGCGTCCACGGCCGAAGGCTGATTCCTCCTCCTGACTGAGTGCATTTGACACCACAGCAAGCAGGACGCGTCGTCGCGACTTCGGCAGTACTGGGTGACCAGTCGGACTCGAAAGTTGCTGGACACGGGGGTGGCCCGCCACCCCTTGCGCACCTGACACCGACCGTGAGAAGTCGTGTGTGCCGAACGCCGTTTCCGGCAGCCCGGAAACCGACGGTATTACATGAAAAGAATGCTGATTAACGCGACTCAACCCGAAGAGTTGCGTGTAGCTCTGGTGGACGGCCAACGTCTCTACGACCTGGACATCGAGTCCGGCGCGCGTGAGCAGAAGAAGGCCAACATCTACAAAGGCCGGATCACCCGGATCGAACCTAGCCTGGAAGCCGCTTTCGTCGACTTCGGCTCCGAGCGTCACGGCTTCCTGCCGCTGAAGGAAATCTCCCGCGAATACTTCAAGAAGTCGCCCGAAGGCCGGGTGAATATCAAGGAAGTGCTCAGCGAAGGCCAGGAAGTCATCGTCCAGGTCGAGAAAGAAGAGCGCGGCAACAAGGGCGCCGCCCTGACCACCTTCATCAGCCTGGCCGGTCGCTACCTGGTGCTGATGCCGAACAACCCGCGTGCCGGCGGCATCTCCCGTCGTATCGAAGGCGAAGAGCGCAACGAACTGCGCGAAGCCCTCAACGGCCTGGTCGCCCCTGCCGACATGGGCCTGATCGTGCGCACTGCCGGCCTTGGCCGCAGCAGCGAAGAAATGCAGTGGGACCTCGACTACCTGCTGCAGCTGTGGACCGCGATCAAGGAAGCTTCCCAGGACCGCGCCGCGCCATTCCTGATCTACCAGGAAAGCAACGTCATCATCCGCGCCATCCGTGACTACCTGCGTCAGGACATCGGCGAAGTACTGATCGACAGCATCGACGCCCAGGAAGAAGCCCTGACCTTCATCCGCCAGGTCATGCCGCAGTACGCCAGCAAGATCAAGCTGTATGAAGACAGCGTGCCGCTGTTCAACCGCTTCCAGATCGAAAGCCAGATCGAGACCGCCTTCCAGCGCGTCGTCGACCTGCCGTCCGGCGGCTCGATCGTTATCGACCCGACCGAAGCCCTGGTCTCCATCGACATCAACTCGGCGCGCGCCACCAAAGGCAGCGACATCGAGGAAACCGCCCTGCAGACCAACCTGGAAGCGGCTGAAGAAATCGCCCGCCAGCTGCGCCTGCGTGATATCGGCGGCCTGATCGTGATCGACTTCATCGACATGACCCCGGCCAAGAACCAGCGCGCCGTGGAAGAAAAAGTCCGCGAATGCCTGGAAGCCGACCGTGCCCGCGTACAGGTTGGGCGCATCTCGCGCTTCGGCCTGCTGGAAATGTCCCGTCAGCGCCTGCGTCCTTCGCTGGGCGAAAGCAGCGGCATCGTCTGCCCACGCTGCAGCGGCACCGGCATCATCCGTGACGTCGAATCGCTGTCGCTGGCCATCCTGCGCCTGATCGAAGAAGAAGCCCTGAAAGACCGCACCGCCGAAGTCCGCGCGCAAGTGCCGATTCCGGTTGCCGCCTTCCTGCTCAACGAGAAACGCAATTCGATCACCAAGATCGAGCTGCGCACCCGGGCGCGTATCGTCATCCTGCCGAACGACCACCTGGAAACCCCGCATTTCGAAGTTCAGCGCCTGCGCGACGACAGCCCGGAAGCCCTGAGCAGCCAGTCCAGCTACGAAATCGCCGCCGCCGAGACCGAAGAAGTCCAGCCGACTGCCGCTACCCGCACCCTGGTGCGCCAGGAAGCTGCGGTCAAGACCGCTCCGGCCCGCGCCAACGCCCCAGTACCTGCCGAAGCTGCCGCGCCAGTGGCTGCTCCAGTCCACGCTCCTGAGCCAAGCCTGTTCAAAGGCCTGGTGAAGTCGCTGGTCAGCCTGTTCGCCGGCAAGGACGAGCCTGCCGCCGCCCCTGTGGTTGCCGAGAAGCCCGCCACCGAACGCCCGCAGCGCAACGAAGAGCGCCGCAACGGTCGCCAGCAGAGCCGCAACCGCAACGGCCGTCGCGACGAAGACCGCAAGCCGCGTGAAGAGCGTGCCGAGCGCGCCCCGCGTGAAGAGCGCCAGCCTCGCGAAGCCCGCGAAGAAGCACCGGCCCGCGAAGAACGTGCACCACGTCAGCCGCGCGAAGAGCGTCAAGCTCGCGCCCCACGTGAAGAGCGCCGATCCCGTGAAGAGCGTCCGGTCCGCGAACTGCGCGAGCCGCTGGACGCCGCTACCCCGGCGGTCCGTGAAGAACGCCCTGAGCGCGCCCCGCGTGAAGAGCGCCAGCCTCGTGAAGAACGTGCTCCACGCGAAGAACGCGCCCCACGTGAAGAGCGCGCACCGCGCGAAGAACGTGCACCGCGTGAAGAGCGTGCCCCACGCGAAGAGCGCGCCCCGCGCCCACCGCGTGAAGAACGCCAGCCGCGCCCGGCCGAACAGGCTGCCGACGCTGCTGAAGAGCAACTGCCGAACGAAGAGCTGCTGCAGGATGACAACCAGGAAGGTACCGAAGGCGAACGCCCTCGCCGCCGCTCCCGTGGCCAGCGTCGTCGCAGCAACCGTCGTGAGCGTCAACGCGATGCCAACGGTAACCTGGTAGAAGGTTCGGAAGACGGCAGCGACGAGCAGCCTCAAGCCAGCGAACTGGGTGCTGAACTGGCCGCAGGCCTGGCCGTGACCGCCGCTGTTGCCACCAGCAACATCAGCGCCGCTGCCGAAGCCGAAGCCAACCAGCAGGCTGAACGCGCCACTGCTACTGTCGAAGAGCAGGCGGTTGTTGAAGTCGCTGCCAGCGAAACCGTCGTCGAAGCAACTCAGCCAGTAGTTGAAGCGGCTGAAGTCGCCGAAGTGGTTCAAGCAACTGAAGCAACCGAAGTGGTAGAAATTGCCCAGGTCGCTGAAGTCGCTGCCGCGCCGGTTGTCGAACAGCCCTTCACTGCCCCGGTCGAAGCAGCAGAAGCCGTAGAAACCAGCATCGCGCCGGTTATCGAAGCCCCTGTTGCTGCTCCGGCTGAAGTGGTGGAGCCGGTTGCCGCGGTCGAGCCAGCGCCTGAAGTCCAGGCACCTGTAGTGGCCGAGCCGGTAGTCGTTGCTGAAGTGGTCGAAGCGCCTGCGCCAGTAGTTGCCGAGCCTGCAGCGGTTGAAGAGCCAGCGGTTGAAGCTCCTGCCAGTGCTCTGACCAGCAACGGTCGCGCACCGAACGACCCACGTGAAGTACGCCGTCGCAAGCGTGAAGCCGAAGCTGCCGCAGCCGCTGCTGCAGTGGCCGCCGCCGAAGCCAGCGCTGCTGTAGTCGCTGAAGAGGCGCCTGCTGCACCGGCTGAAGAAGTGGTTGAAGAGAAAGAAGAGCACAAACCGCTCGTCTGATCTTCCAGGCTGAAAAAAAGCCCCGCCAGGTAACTGGCGGGGCTTTTTTATTGCCGTTGGGAGCGGTTAATAAAGGTTTGGCTCCATCTCCAGCTCAACCCCGAAACGCTCGAGGATATCGGCCTGGATCTTCTGCGCCAGCTGATGCAACTGCACACCGGTGGCCTGGCCATAGTTGACCAGCACCAGCGACTGCAATCGGTGCACCCCGGCATCGCCTTCGCGATGGCCCTTCCAGCCCGCCTGTTCGATCAGCCAGCCGGCAGCCAGCTTGAACTGGCCATCAGCCTGTGGATAAGCCACCAGCCCCGGATACTGCACACGGATCTTGTCGGCCAGCACAGCTGCCACCACCGGGTTCTTGAAGAAACTTCCGGCATTGCCCAGCTCGACCGGGTCAGGCAGTTTTTCCCGGCGGATGCTGCAAATCGCATCACTGACATTTTGCGCAGTCGGCTGGCTGATGCCTTGCTCGTTCAGGCGCTGGCGCACCGGACCGTAGTCCAGGTGGGCATGCATGAGTCGGCTCAAGGCAAAGCGCACCCGCAGGATCAACCAGCGTCCAGGATTGCGCTTGAACAGGCTGTCGCGGTAGGCGAAGGCGCACTCTTCCAGGCTGAAGTCGCGCAGCTCACCCGTCTGGCGATCCAGCGCGGTGAGCCCGGCGAAAACGTCCTTGATCTCGACGCCATAGGCGCCAATGTTCTGCATCGGCGCGGCGCCGACAGTGCCCGGGATCAGGCTGAGGTTCTCAAGCCCGGCCAGGCCTTGGGCCAGACTCCATTGCACAAACGGGTGCCAGGGTTCGCCAGCTTCGGCCTCGACCACCACCCGCTCACCATCGTCAGACAAGATGCGCAGGCCACGGCTGGCCATGCGCAGCACCAGCGCCTGGATATCGGCAGTCAGCAACAAGTTGCTACCGCCTCCCACCACCAGCACCGGTACTCCCTGATCAGCCGCCTGGGCCAAGGCCTGACGAGCCTCTTCGTCGTTGTGGGCTTCAGTGAAAAACTGGGCCTTAACGTCGATACCGAAGGTGTTAAATGGCTTGAGCGAAACTTGTTGCTGCCACTGCCCGCTCATAGACGACCCTTGAGTTCGGTGACCAAACGGCTGCAGGCGATTTCGATCAGGTCGAGGACCTGTTCGAAATCCTCCTCGGCGCCGTAGTAAGGATCCGGCACCTCATCCAGCGCGCCGTCATAGCGGCGCAGGAACAGGTCCAGCTCGGCTTTGGCCGTGGCCGGGCGCATGGCCTGCAGATGGCCAAGATTGCTCTTGTCCATAGCCAGGATCAGGTCGTAGTCATTGAAGTGCGCGGCCTTGATTTGCTGCGCACGCTGCTGCGATAAGTCATAGCCACGAATGCGCGCGGTGCGGCAGGTGCGCGCATCAGGCTGCTTGCCGACATGCCAGTCGCCAGTGCCAGCCGACGCCACTTCGACCAGTTCGGCCAGGCCTTCGGCGCGCAATTGCTGACGCAGCACGCCTTCGGCGGTAGGCGAGCGGCAGATATTGCCCAGGCACACGAACAGAACCCGCATCAGGCCTCCAGCAAGCGCCGTACGCGCTCCAGGTCTTCAGGGGTATCGACGCCCACGGGCGGCGCATCGATGGCATCGGCGACGTGAATACGCACGCCATGCCAGAGCGCCCGCAGTTGCTCCAGCGATTCGGCCTTCTCCAGCCAGCACGGGCCCCAGGCGACGAAGTCCTGCAAGAAGCCGGCGCGATAGGCGTACATGCCGATGTGGCGACGGTACGGCACGCCTTGCGGCATCTGCTCACGGTTCTGGGCAAAGGCATCCCGCGCCCAGGGCAACGGTGCGCGGCTGAACGTCAGGGCCAGGCCATTGCAATCGCTGACCACCTTGACCGCATTGGGATTGAACAGCGCTTCGACGTCACTGATCGGCTCGGCCAGGGTGGCGATGCCGGCCTCGGGATGGGCCGCCAGGTTGGCCGCCACCTGATCGATGATCACCGGCGGAATCAGCGGCTCGTCACCCTGCACGTTGACCACGATGGCATCGGCAGCCAGGCCCAGCTTGGCGGCGACTTCAGCCAGGCGGTCGGTACCGGAGTCATGGTCTTCGCGGGTCATCAGCACTTCAGCGCCAAAGGCCTCGCAGGCCTTGAAGATACCCGCGTCGTCGGTGGCGATTACCACACGGTTGGCGCTGCTTTTGCGAGCCTGTTCCCAGACGTGCTGGATCATCGGCTTGCCGGCAATCGGCAGCAACGGCTTGCCGGGCAAGCGCGTGGAACGCAGCCGCGCCGGAATCACAACGGTAAAGGCCAGGCTCATTTGTCCAGACGCTCGTCATCGGTCAGGGTACGGGCTTCGCTTTCGAGCATCACCGGGATACCGTCGCGGATCGGATAGGCCAGACCCGCGCCCTTGCTGATCAGCTCGGTCTTGTCGGCGCTGAGCTTGAGCGGGCCCTTGCAGATCGGGCAGGCAAGGATATCGAGCAGTTTGGTGTCCATGGAAATTCCTCAGGCCAGTGGCCGGAAAAAGAAACGAATCAGGAGGGCCGCGACCCGGGCAGCAAGCGTGCAAGCTGTGTGTCGAACCAGGCCTTGAAGGCCGGCGAAGGCACAGCATCGACCGCAAGGTACCACCAGTCGTCGGCAGCGAAGGCGCGGCATTTGACCGCGTCCTTCTCGGTCATGACCAGGGGCAGCGCAGGGCTGAAGCTCAGGGCCTGGGCGCTGTATTGGGCATGATCGGCAAAAGGGTGTGGCACAGGTCGCCAGTTTAGCCCCTGCAAGGTATTGAAGAAACGTTGCGGGTTGCCAATGCCGGCCACCGCGTGCACGGCCTGACCTGGCTCAAAGAAGTCGAGGCCACGGCGCTCGCCACTGCGCAGGTTGACCAGTGCAGTAGGTTGCAGGGCAAAGGCAAAACCGTTTTCGCGGTCGGTCGTGGCGCCGTTGTAAAGCACCGCGTCGACGTCCTGCAGGCGTTCCACCGGCTCGCGCAGGGGGCCGGCCGGCAGGCAGCGGCGGTTACCCAGGCCACGGGCGGCATCGATCAACACCAGCTCCAGGTCGCGGGCCAGGCGGTAATGTTGCATGCCGTCGTCACACAGGATCAGGTCCAACGGCTCGCTGGCCAGCAATGCCTGAACCGCACGCGAACGGTCCGGGTCGATCATCAGCGGCACGCCGCTGCGCTGGACGATCAGCAAAGGTTCATCACCCGCCTCAGCCGCGCTTTGCTCGGCACGCACGCGCCACGGCAACTGTGGCGGCCTGGCGCCATAGCCACGGCTGACCACGCCGACACGCAGGCCCTGCTGGCGGCAATGCTCGATCAACCAGAGGATCATCGGTGTCTTGCCGGTGCCGCCGACGGTGATGTTGCCCACCACGATGACCGGCACCGGCGCGCGGTAGCTGGGGCTCTCGCCACTGAGAAAGCGCGCGCGCTTGCCCAGCACCACGCGACGATAGAGGGCTTCGAGCGGACGCAGCAGCGCCAGGGCCGGATGCCCGGCGTACCAGGCATCGAGCAGACGATCGGCAAAGGCCATCAGGGCGTCCCCTGAGCCGCCTCGACCGTGGTCATGCGCAACTGGCTGAAACCGAGCTTGCCGGCCGCATCCATGGCAGTCACCACCGCCTGGTGCGGGGTCTTGCCGTCGGCGCTGATCGACAACGGCAGTTTGGTGTCCCCTGCGGATTCCTGCTGCAGGGCTTCAATGAGGGTCGCCAGGTCGCTCTTGGGCAACAGGTGGTTGTTCACCGAATAGACGCCGTCGGCGCTGATGGTGATGTCCAGTTGCTTGAGCTCCGAATCCGGTGCCGGCGCGCCGCTGACCGACTCCGGCAGCTCGACACGCAACTGGGTTTCGCGAGTGAAGGTGGTGGTGACCACGAAAAACAGCAGCAGGATGAACACCACGTCGATCAGCGAGGCCAGGTTGATGTCCACGGTCTCCCGTGGCTTGCGCCGGAATTTCACGCCTTGCCCTCGGCCAGGTCGACATCACGGTCGCCCTGCACCACTTCGACCAGCTTGATCGCTTCCTGCTCCATACCGACCACCAGCTCGTCGATACGACGCTGCAGGAAACGGTGGAAGAACACCGACGGAATACCGACCATCAGGCCGGCCGCGGTGGTGATCAGTGCCTTGGAGATACCGCCGGCGAGCACTGCGGCATTGGTGGTCATGCCGGTACCCATGAAGGCGCTGAAGATGTCGATCATGCCCAGCACGGTGCCGAGCAAGCCCAGCAGCGGCGCCATGGCGGCGATGGTGCCCAGGGCGTTGATGTAGCGCTCCAGCTCGTGAATGACACGCGCTGCGGCCTCTTCGATGCATTCCTTCATGATTTCGCGGCCATGGCGCGAGTTGGCCAGGCCTGCGGCAAGGATCTCGCCCAGCGGCGAATCGGCGCGCAGGGCCTTGAGCTTGTCACTGGTGAGCTGTTTGTCCTTGATCCACATCCACACCTGGCCCAGCAGGTGCGGTGGCGTGACCCGGCTGGCGCGCAAGGTCCAGAGACGCTCGGCGACGATCGCCATGGCAGCGATGGAACTCAGAATGATCGGCAGCATCATCCAGCCACCGGACTTGACCAATTCCCACACAGTAAGCATCCCCTCGAAAAAGTCCGCCACTTTACCATAGGACCCCAGGGGGCTCATCTGCCGAAGGTCGTCATCTCGGTTCACGCCAGAAACGCCGCTGGGCACGCAACCCCTCAGGCTCGCCGAACACACCCAGGCGCAGGCGCAAGGCACCGTGGTCGACATTGTCATAGGACTGAATACCATGCGTCCGATAGCGCGCCATGACCTCCGGGTGCGGATGCCCGAAGGCGTTGTAGCGCCCGCGCGAAATCAGCACGCCGCGCGGGGTAGTAGCCTTTAACAAGGCCTCGCTGGAGGAGCTGCGACTGCCGTGATGGGGCGATTGCAACCAGTCGACTGTGGTCGCCTGCCAGTCCCGCGCCCAGGCCCGTTCGCCGCGGGCATCGAGATCGCCGGTGAGCAGCAGTTTTTCGCCATTTGCCTCGACCAGCAGCACACAGGAATCCTGGTTGCTGTCGCCAGCATCCTGCCACTGCCACAGTGAAAAACTCACCCCGTCCCACTGCCAGCGTTCGCCGCTGCTGCACGGCTGCGCTTGCAGCACTTCAGGCAAGGCCGCAGCCTCACCAGCCTGCACCCGCAGCACCGGCAAACCGCGCTGCACGGCGCGGGCGCCCCCGGCGTGATCGGCGTCGGCGTGGCTGAGCAACATCAGGTCGAGCTTGCTTACCCCCAGCTTGCGCAAGCTGGGAAGCACTACCCGCTCGCCCAGATCGAAATCGCCCATGGCCGGGCCGGCGTCATACAACATGGCGTGGTGCCGGGTGCGCAGCACAAAGGCCAGCCCCTGGCCGACATCCAGCTGCCAGACCTCTACCTGCCCCTGCGGCACGCGCTCTCGGGGCGCAAACACCGCCAACAGCAACAATGGCCAGCCCAGCACCCGCATCGGTATGCCGCGCGGCAACAACAGCAGCAATGCCCCCAGGCACACCAGCAACCAGGCCCAGAACGGCAATGGTTCTGGGATCCAGGCCGGTTGCCAAACCGCCACATGCGCCAGCAAGCGAAACAAGCCGTCGAGCAGGCCACCGGCAAGCCACAGCAAGCCTTCCCCCAGAAGCGGCACCGGCAGCAACACGGTGCCGAGCAACGCCATTGGCAACACCGCAAGGCTGATCCACGGCACTGCCAGCAGATTGATCAGCGGCGCCGTCAGGCTCACCGGCAAACCTTGCGCCAGCAGCACCGGCAGCAAGCCGATGGCGATCAACCACTGGGCGCGACTCCAGGCCAGCCAGGAGTTCCAGGCGCCAAGGCGGCCGCTGAAGGTGAAGATCAGAATGGCCACGGCCATGAACGACAGCCAGAAGCCCGGCTGCAAGCTGGCCAATGGTTCCCACAGCAGCACTGCATCGAGCGCCAGCAACAACGGCAGCCCGACACCCAGGTGACGAAAGCGCAGGCGCCAGAGCAGCACCATGGCCAACATCATGCAGGCGCGCTGCACCGGCACCTGAAACCCGGCCAGCAAGCCATAGGCCAGTGCTGCGGCAAAGGCCAGCGCGCAGGCCCAAGGCAGCCAGGGTAGCCGTTGCGGCCACCAGCCCAGGCGCGCCAGCCCGGCAATCAAGGCGTATACCAGCCCGGCCAACAGGCCAATATGCTGGCCGGAAATCACCAGCAAGTGCACCGTGCCGGTGGCCTGCAGCGCTTGCCAGTCCTGGCGCGCCAAAGCGCCGCCATCGCCGAGTATCAAGGCCACCAGCGCCGCCTCCCGGCCCTGGGCATCAACGCTGAGCAAGCGCTGGCGCAGATCATCCCGCCAGGCCGCCGTTGCCGGCAGCAGCCGCTCGCCGGCCTTGACGCTGCCGGTGGCGCCGATGCGCCGGGCCAACAGGTTGGCCTCCTGGTCCGGGCCGTGAGGATTGAGCAAGCCTGCGGGGCGCTTGAGGCTGACTGCCAAACGCCAGTATTCACCGCTATTGACCGCCGGGCCGCCGAACCAGCTGAGCTGCATGCGCCTTGGCAATTGCCCCCGGCGCGACTCGGCATCGCTCAACTCGAACCTCACCGAGCGCGC
This sequence comes from Pseudomonas sp. B21-009, assembly GCF_024749345.1. Classification (NCBI taxonomy): domain Bacteria; kingdom Pseudomonadati; phylum Pseudomonadota; class Gammaproteobacteria; order Pseudomonadales; family Pseudomonadaceae; genus Pseudomonas; species Pseudomonas sp. B21-009. The sequence goes on from NZ_CP087199.1 coordinate 4,239,196, forward strand.
ACCCTGCTCCGGCAAACCAGTAACCCGGCCCTCTATCCACAGGGTACGGCCATCGAACTGCGCCGCCAGGCGCTCATCCAACGCCCATTGCGCCGAGACGCAGGCCCAGCTCAAGCCCAGCAGAAACAGCCCGGCGGGCCACAGCCGCGTAGGCAGGCAGCAAAGCCCGGCAATTGCCAGCAGGACAAGTATCCAGACGGGCGGCAAAGCCGGCAGGAACCCGAGGCTGAGCAGCCCGAGTGCAAGCGCCAACATCCCTGTGCGCATAAGCGTGAAGCTCCAGAAGTAAACCACCCCCTGAGGCTTAGATCAGTGACGGCAACCGCTCGCTAAATAATTGTCACAAAGTCTGAATAAGGCACTTTTAGAATCCGTGCATACTGGCACCCTTCAGATTGCCGAGACCCCACATGCCGCGTCGTCTCTTCAAACGCTACATGCCCGATCCGACCAGCATCAGGGAACACAAATCCTTACGCTTTCTCGGCCGGCTGTTGCACGACCCCAACCTCTGGCACCTCAACCGGCATTCGGTTGCGCGCGCCATGGCTGTCGGCCTGTTCGCCGCTTTCATTCCGATTCCGATGCAAATGCTGCTGGCCGCAAGCCTGGCGATCATGGTCCGCGGCAACATGCCGATCGCGGTCAGCCTGGTGTGGCTGACCAACCCGATCACCATGCCGCCGGTGTTCTTCTGCACCTACCAGATGGGCGCCTGGCTGATGCAGATCCCACCACGCACCCTGCCTGAAGAACTGACCTTCGAGTGGATCACCGACCAGCTGTCGACCCTGTGGCAGCCGTTCCTGCTCGGCTCAGTGGTGTGTGGCGTGCTGCTCGGCGCCCTCGCCTACTGCCTGACCATGCTCTACTGGCGCTGGTGGGTCGGCAGGCAGTGGCGCCGGCGCAAGGTCAAACAATCAGGTGCGCATTCCTCGCCCACTGACCAGTAACCGCGCGCAGCCGATATACAGCACTGCCGTGGCGACCAGCATGAAGCTGATGGCGACGCCGATGCGGATGTCCGACACGCCGAGAATGCCGTAGCGGAACGAGTTGACCATGTGCAATACCGGGTTGGCCATCGACACGGTCTGCCAGAACGGCGGCAACAGGGTAATCGAGTAGAACACCCCGCCCAGGTAGGTCAGCGGCGTCAACACGAAGGTCGGGATGATCGAGATGTCATCGAAGTTGCGGGCGAACACGGCGTTGATGAAGCCCAGCAACGAGAAGATTGTCGCCGTCAGCAGCACCACGACAATGGTCACGCCCAGGTGATGAACCTGCAGGTCGGTGAAGAACAGCGACAGCAAGGTGACGATCACCCCTACCGCCAAGCCGCGCAACACGCCGCCCAGGGTGTAGCCGACGAGGATGGTATGCGGCGACACCGGCGACACCATCAGTTCCTCGATCGAACGCTGGAACTTGCTGCCGAAGAAGCTCGAGACCACGTTGCCGTAGGAGTTGGTGATCACCGACATCATGATCAGCCCCGGGACGATGTACTCCATGTAGGTGAAGCCGCCCATGTCGCCGATCTGCCGGCCGATCAGGTTACCGAAAATCACGAAGTACAAAACCATGGTGATCGCCGGGGGCAGCAGGGTCTGCGGCCAGATCCGGGTAAAACGGCGTACTTCGCGGTAAACGATGGTATTGAGGGCGACCAGGTTGGCGCTCAGTTCCGAACTCATACCGCCACCTTTGCCAGGTTTTTCTCAACCAGGGACACGAACAGCTCCTCGAGACGATTGGTCTTGTTGCGCAGGCTCTGCACCTCGATGTTCTGCAGCGCCAGCTGGCCGAACAGCGCAGTAATGCCCACTTCCTTGTCAACTTGCACTTCCAGGGTGTGCGGGGTGATCAAGCGGCACGGATAGCCGACCAGGTTTGGCGCCTGGGGCAGGTCCTGCTTGAGGTCGAGCAGGAAGGTCTCGACATGCAGCTTGCTCAGCAAGGCGCGCATGCTGGTGTTCTCGACGATGGTGCCGTGGTCGATGATGCCGATGTGACGGCACAACTGCTCAGCCTCTTCCAGGTAATGGGTGGTGAGGATGATGGTGATGCCTTTCTGGTTGAGCTCGGTCAAAAAGCTCCACATCGACCGGCGCAGCTCGATATCCACACCCGCGGTCGGCTCGTCGAGGATCAGCAGGCGCGGCTCGTGGATCAGCGCGCGGGCGATCATCAGGCGGCGTTTCATGCCGCCCGACAGCGAGCGCGACGGCACATCGCGCTTGTCCCACAGGCCCAACTGGGTCAGGTACTGCTCGGCCCGCTCCTTGGCGACCTTGGCCGGGATACCGTAGTAACCGGCCTGGGTGACGACAATGTCGAAGGTCTTTTCAAACTGGTTGAAGTTGAACTCCTGCGGCACCACGCCGATGCAGCGCTTGAGCGCGGCGGGCTGGCGATCGAGGTCGTGGCCAAAGATGTTGACGCTGCCGCTGGTCTTGTTGACCAGGGTCGAGAGGATGCCGATGGTGGTGGATTTGCCGGCGCCGTTGGGGCCGAGCAAGGCAAAGAAGTCACCTTCGGCGACATCCAGGTCAATGCCCTTGAGGGCCTGGAAACCGTTGCCGTAGGTTTTGGTTAGCTGCCTTATGGACAGAGCAGAACTCATAGCGGGTCGCGTACCAGTGTGGAAGGTTCTAGACGCGGCCGGGCGAGGCCAGCCGCAGTGAATAGGAGCATGGTGCTTGTGCAGACCAGACAAGTACAGTCATGTGTATCGATATTAACTATCAGCTTGACCGCACTTTCCCGGTAACCGTCAATCAGGTCAGCGCCGTCATCACCGCCGCCTGATAGGCCGGACGCTCTTGCAGGCGCTCATACCAGGCGCGCAGGTGGCGCATCTCGGGGCGCTCGATGGGCATCTCGAACCAGGCGTAGGCAAAGCAGCCCAGGGGGATATCGCCCATGCCCAGCTTGTCGCCAGACAAATACGGCTGGTGCGCCAGGGCCTGGTCGGCAATCGACAGCAACTGCGCGCAGGTCTTGTGTGCGGCATTGATTGCCACCCAGTCCTGCTGATCGGCAGGCGTGCGCAGGATGCCCCAGAACAACGGCCGGAACGGCGTGGCCAGGGAGGAAGTAACCCAGTCCATCCACTTGTCGGCCTCGGCACGCTTGCGTGCGTCCTGCTCATACCAGCCCGACTCGCAGCCGTACTGCGCCGACAGGTAGCGCACAATGGCATTGGACTCCCACAGCACCAGGCCGTCGTCCTCGATCATCGGCACCAGGCCGTTGGGGTTCAGCGCCCGGTACTGCGGCTCGTTGACCAGGCCGAAGGCGCCACCGGCATCGATCGACTCATACTCCAGACCAAGCTCTGCGGCGCACCACAGTGCTTTCCTGACATTCGACGAATTCTTCCTGCCCCAGATCTTGAGCATGTCGTTTCCCTGATGATTTGGCTGGTCGCCCAGTCTACTCCAGGCGCTCGCGCTGGCAATCGTTTGGCGTGCAGGCGAACTCCTGAGGTCATGTCCTGTCACTGTTCAGACAAGCCGTTTAGCCGATGCGGTCTAAGCTTCGATGGATGGCGAAATGCCCCGATGTTTCACGGAGGAATTCCTATGTTGCTGTTGTGGTTAGTGGTCCTGGTGATCGGCGTGGCTTACCTGGCCCACCGTCGCATCGCCGCCTTGCCGGCGTTGGGCATCGTTGCCCTGTACCTGCTGGCGATGGGCATTTTCAGCCACGCCCCAGGCTGGCTGCTGACGATTTTCTGGCTGCTACTGGCCGCCGTCGCCGCGCCCCTGCTGCTCCCCGACCTGCGCCGCAAAGTGCTCACCGCGCCCCTGTTCGGCTGGTTCCAGCGCACCTTGCCGCCAATGTCGCAGACCGAACGCGAAGCCATCGACGCCGGCACCGTGTGGTGGGACGGCGAGCTGTTCAGCGGCCGACCGGACTGGAACACCCTGCTCGGCTACTCCAAGGCCGAACTCACTGAAGAAGAACAAGCCTTTATCGACGGCCCCACCGAAGAACTCTGCGCCATGGTCAGCGACTGGCAAATTGGCCAGGACCTGGATTTGCCTCCCGCGGCCTGGGAGCACATCAAGAGCCACGGCTTCTTCGCCCTGATCATTCCCAAGGAGTACGGCGGCAAGGGCTTTTCGGCCTACGCCCACTCGCAGGTGGCAATGAAGCTGGCGACCCGCAGCGGCGACCTTGCTTCCACCGTGATGGTGCCCAACTCCCTCGGCCCGGCCGAACTGCTGCTGCACTACGGCACCGACGAGCAGCGCAATCACTACCTGCCGCGCCTGGCCCGCGGCGACGAAATCCCCTGCTTCGCCCTCACCGGCCCGCTGGCCGGCTCCGATGCTGGCGCCATGCCCGACACCGGGATCATCTGCAAAGGCCAGTGGCAAGGCGAGGAAGTCATCGGCCTGCGCCTGAATTGGGAAAAGCGCTACATCACCCTCGGACCGGTCGCGACCCTGCTTGGCCTTGCCTTCAAGGCCTACGACCCCGAACACCTGCTGGGTGATAAAGAAGAACTGGGCATTAGTCTCGCGCTGATTCCCACCGACACCCCCGGCGTCGAAATCGGCAAGCGTCACCTGCCCCTGGGCGCGGCGTTCATGAACGGCCCCAACAGCGGCAAGGATGTGTTCGTGCCGCTGGCCTTTCTCATCGGCGGCCAGGACATGCTCGGCAAGGGCTGGATGATGCTGATGAACTGCCTGTCGGTGGGCCGCTCGATTTCCTTGCCAGCCGTGGGCACTGGTGCAGCCAAGTACACCAGCCTGGTGACCGGCCAGTACGCGCAGATCCGTGAGCAGTTCAACGTGCCGCTGGCGGCCTTCGAAGGTATCCAGGAATCCCTCGCGCGCATTGGCGGCAACGCCTTCCTGATGGACAGTGCGCGACTGCTCACCGCCAAGGCCGTGGACCTGGGCGAAAAACCCTCGGTGCTGTCGGCGATTCTCAAGTACCACCTCACCGAGCGCGGGCGCGAATGCATCCAGCACGCCATGGACGTGCACGGCGGCAAGGGCATCATCATGGGCCCGAACAACTACCTGGGACGCAACTGGCAAGGCGCGCCGATCTTCATCACCGTCGAGGGCGCCAACATCCTCTCGCGCAACCTGATGATCTTCGGCCAGGGGGCGATTCGCTGCCATCCGTTCGTACTCAAGGAAATGGCCCTGGCCGGTCGCGAAGACCACGACCAGGCGCTCAAGGAGTTCGATCACCTGCTGATGCAGCATATTGGTTTTGCCGTCGGTAACGCTGCCAGTACCCTGGTGCTCGGCCTGGGCCTGGGCCATTTCGAGAAAGTCCCGGGCGACGCGTTAAGCCAAGGTTACTTCCGCGCCCTCAATCGCCAGGCGGCGGCGTTCGCCTTGCTCGCCGACCTGTGCATGATGCTCCTGGGCGGCGACCTCAAGCGTCGCGAGCGTTTGTCGGCGCGCCTGGGCGATGTGCTCAGTCATTTGTACCTCAGCTCGGCGGCGCTCAAGCGTTACCACGACCTGAATTCGCCCGAGTACCTGCAACCGCTGCTGCGTTGGGCCCTGGAGGAGAGCCTTGGCCAAGCCGAAAAAGCCCTGGACCGCTTGCTCGACAACTTCCCCAACCGCTTGCTCGGTTGCGCCCTGCGCCTGGTGGTGTTCCCCTTCGGCCGCCGGCATACCGGGCCAAGCGACGAACTGGACGCGGAGATTGCCGAACTGATCGGCCGCGCCAAGGGTGACCCGGCGCTGGAGGAACTGCTTGCCGGTTGTTATCGGCCGCAAGCGGACGGCGACCCGGTTGCCGCCCTGCAACAGGCCTGCGATTTACTCAGCGCCGGCGCGCCGCTGCGTAAAAAACTGCACCAGGCCGTCAAGAGTGGCCAGGTTGACCCTGCGCCAGGCGAGTCGATTATCGACGCGGCGCTGCACGCTGGCGTGCTGCAAGCCAGTGAGGCGCAAAGCCTGCATGCCGCTGAGTCGGCACGCCGGCGGGTGATCGATGTCGATGCCTTCGACAAAGAGCAACTTCTACCGGCCGACGGCAAGATTCGCTAAGGGCCGGGACATCGGGCGCCGGGAGCCGTATACTCCCGCGCCCGTTTTTGCTCAAGAGGACTGCCTGCATGGCTACCGATCGCCTGGAATACCATCTCGCCCTGCTCACCCACCTGCGCACCATCCTGGTTGCCCTGGGCGAAGCCGAGCAGGTGCCGGAAGAAAGCCACGCGTTGTTTCTGGAGCGCTTCGACGATCTGATGCTGCAACTGCCCGTCGACCCGGAAAGCACCTATCTTGGCCAGGACCTGATGTGCCAGGTCATCCAGCGTTATCCACAGGTCGCGCACCTGGTACCGCGCGACCTGCTGTGGTTCTTTGGCGGCGACTGCCTGCACTTCATGCCGGAGAACGAACTGGACATGTACCAGGAACTGGAAGAGCGCCGCTTCGAGGCCGAGCAGAATGATGAACCCTTCGACTGGAACCAGGAAAAACAGCTGCTGAGCATGTCGGACGACGACAGCAAGCATTAAGCGATGAAGCTGCGCAGGGCTGACAACAGCCCTGCCGCACGCAGACAGCGGATAAAATCGAGACGAAAAAAAACGCCGTTCAAACGAACGGCGTTTCTTTATTTGGAGCGGGAAACGAGACTCGAACTCGCGACCCCGACCTTGGCAAGGTCGTGCTCTACCAACTGAGCTATTCCCGCAAATTTGTAGCGACCGGCTGGACCGGCAAGAACAAGCACTGACGCCCTTGTTCCATCACTACAGCGTTATCAAACGCTGGAGCACCATATTTGGAGCGGGAAACGAGACTCGAACTCGCGACCCCGACCTTGGCAAGGTCGTGCTCTACCAACTGAGCTATTCCCGCAAAAATGGCGTCCCCTAGGGGACTCGAACCCCTGTTACCGCCGTGAAAGGGCGGTGTCCTAGGCCACTAGACGAAGGGGACGACGCCCGAAACATGCAATGCATGCTTCAGTTACCAACTCAAACCATAAAGATCTGACGCTGGGTTTTTACAAGCCCTGCCGTTAAGCAAAGCCTTTGTAAACTGGAGCGGGAAACGAGACTCGAACTCGCGACCCCGACCTTGGCAAGGTCGTGCTCTACCAACTGAGCTATTCCCGCATTGGCGTCCCCTAGGGGACTCGAACCCCTGTTACCGCCGTGAAAGGGCGGTGTCCTAGGCCACTAGACGAAGGGGACACGCTACAACATTCACTCCCTGCCGCGTTCCGCTGTGTGCTTTACGCTGCAAGTGGCGCGCATTCTAGGGATGCTTTGATAAGCCGTCAACCCCTCTGTATAAATTTATTTAAATCAATGACTTCCCGGCGCTTTGCAGCCTTGCGCCAGGGCAACGCGCGCCTGAGGCTTGACGATTATTTTCTGACGCCCTACCTGCCTTCGGCCCAGCAGCCACGGCGATCTACCAGCAAAAGGCCATCAATCACCCCCGGGCAACCGCCAAACAGCTCTATCCGGCTAAAAGCTTAGCCACTACACTCAAACAGTAAATCATCCTGTATGAGGCGTTAACGGTGACACCACTTCTGATCACCCTGCTTATAGTAGCGGGGATCGCGTTATTGATCGTGATCGGCTACCTGAACAACGTGGTCGAGAACAACAAGCTCGAGCGTGCCCGGCTGAAGATCGAGCTGGCCGAACGTTTGCGCCGTTGTGGCGAAATCACCGAAACCTTTCCTGGCCAGTTGATGACCCCGGCCCTCAAGTTGCTGTTGACCCGCCTGGAACTCAACCTCAACCAGCGCCAGTTGGCCCTGGACAAGCACAGCCGCGATATCCGCGCACGGATCGCCGAACTCGAAGGGCTGATTGCCAAAGGTGAAGCACTGCCGGTGAACAACCCGCCGATGCCGATCCAGACCGAAGCCCGGGCCAAGGATGTGCGTTTTTTGCTGGAAGGCATGCACAACCAGATCACCCGCGCCGCCCAGGAAGGCTTCCTGCCGACCAACGAGGCCAAGTACTGGGTCAAGGAAATTCGCCACATCCTGGTGCTGCTGCACATCGAGTTCTTCAACAACCTCGGCCAGCAGGCGCTGCAACAGAACCAGCCGGGGCACGCGCGCCTGGCCTTCGAGCGTGGCGTGCAATACCTGCGCAAGCAGCCTGACCCGGTGATTTACCGCGAACAACTGGAATACATGGAGAAGCTGCTGGCCCGCGCCAATGCCCAGGTGTTGAGCCAGCTGGAACCGGCCGAGGACGAAACCAACGCCCTGACCGAAGGCCTGAAGACCGATACCACCGAAGACTGGAAGAAAAAGGTCATCTACGACTGAGTTCTAATTGACCCAATCGCCGGCAAGGCCGGCTCCCACAAGGTTCGCTACATACAAGACCTGTGAGAGCTGGCCTTGCCAGCGATCGAGTGCAAAGCGCTCGTCAGCAATCGGTCAGTCGCAGGAAAATCCCCGCCAAACGCTCCAGCCCCGCCTGATCCACTTCACTGAAACGTGCAAGCTTGGGGCTGTCGAGGTCCAGCACGCCAATCAACCGGCCATCCTTTACCAGCGGAATCACCAGCTCGCTGTTCGATGCACTGTCGCAGGCAATGTGCCCGGCAAACGCGTGCACATCTTCCACCCGCTGGGTTTCCCGGCTGGCCGCAGCCGCGCCGCACACACCACGCCCGAACGGGATACGCACGCAGGCCACCTGCCCCTGGAACGGCCCCAGCACCAGTTGCTCATTGCGGTTGAGGTAGAAGCCGGCCCAGTTCAGGTCTTCGACCTGACTGTAGAGAAACGCCGAAAACTGCGCGGCGTTGGCGATGAAGTCACGCTCATCGGCCAGCAGGGCTTCCAGTTGTGCCGCCAGCAGACCGTAGCCTTCGAGGCCGGCGCCGGTAGCGTTGAGGTCGATCATGATTGTTGCTCCAACAGTTTCAGTCCCACCCAGTAACGGGCGAACTGGTAGGCACAACGGCCGTTACGGTTGCCGCGACCGGTTGCCCAGCGCACGGCGAGAATGTCCAGTTCCTCGTCGCGGCGCCAGGCCAGGCCAGCGCTCTGCGCCAGCTGGGTGATCCAGTGCTCGACCACGTTGAGGAAATGCTCCTGGTTGAAGGGGTAGAACGACAGCCACAGGCCGAAGCGGTCAGACAGGGCAATTTTGTCCTCCACCGCTTCGTTGGGATGCAGCTCGCCGTCGACCATCTTCCAGTTTTCGTTGTCGCTCTGTTTTTCCGGCACCAGGTGGCGGCGATTGGAGGTGGCATACAGCAGCACGTTATCCGGCGCCTGTTCGAGCGAGCCATCGAGTACGCTCTTGAGCACCCGGTAGTCGCCCTCCCCGGCTTCGAACGAGAGGTCATCGCAAAACAACACGAAGCGTTGCGGCAGTTTCTGCAGTTGCTCGACCACCCGCGGCAGGTCGGCCAGGTGATCGCGCTCGATTTCGATCAGGCGCAGGCCGGCTTCGGCATGCTCGGCCAGCAGTGCGCGCACCAGCGACGACTTGCCGGTACCGCGCGAGCCCCACAGCAATGCGTGGTTGGCCGGCATGCCATCGAGAAACTGGCGGGTGTTGCGCCCCAGTTGCTCGCGCTGCTGATCGACGCCGATCAGGTCGGACAGGCGCATGTCGAGGCTGACCTGCAGCGGCAGCAGGTAGCCGCTACGGCCATCGCGCTGCCAGCGCGCAGCCAGGCATTGCGACCAGTCGATGCTCGGGCGTGGCGCCGGCAACAGGGGCTCAAGGCGCGCAAGTACGGTTTCGGCGCGCTCCAGAAAAGCATTCAAACGTGAGTCCACAAGAATTCCTCAAGACAGATGCAAGGACAAAAGCACAGCTGAATGTGTGACAGGGCGTGCCAGCAGCCGGGACTGATCGGCTATGCTTGCGCAGCGCACGGAACGTGAAACTGGCTCGGGACTCATGGATATCAAGTTCACCAATCGCCTGTCCTACAAGCAAGCCCGGCTGACGGTCCTGGTCGGCTTCATCCTGGGTACATTGCTCAGTCTCATCCAGATCGGTATCGATTATGCCAGTGAAGACGCCTCCATCAACCGCGAGATGCAGGCGCTGCTGCAAATCAGCCATAACCCGGCTTCGCGCATCGCCTATAACATCGATGCCGAACTGGCCCAGGAACTGACCCGCGGCCTGCTGCAATCGCCGGCGATCACCCGCGCCTGGCTGATCGACAACAACGACACCGTCCTCGCCGATGTTCAGCGCCCACGCCAGGAAAGCAGCTACCGGCTGATCAGCGATTTCCTCTTCGGCGAATCGCGCCAGTTTCGCGACCAGCTGTTTCTCAGCCATATGCCCGACGAATACCTCGGCACCCTGTACCTGGACGTCGATACCTTTGCCTTTGGCAGCCGCTTTCTCAAGCGCGCCGAAGTCACCCTGCTCAATGGCTTTGTGCGCAGCCTGGTCCTGACCGGGATTCTTCTCGGCCTGTTCTACATCATGCTGACCCAGCCGCTGGTGCGGGTGATCAGCGCCCTGAGCAACAGTGATTCGCGCAACCCGGCGCAGTCCAAACTGGCGTTTCCACCCGGCCACGAGCAGGACGAAATCGGCGTGCTGGTCAAGGTCGCCAACCAGCAGTTCGTCAGCATGGCCACCGAGATCCAGCAGCGGCGCAACGCCGAAAACCGCCTGACCGACTACCTCAACGAGCTGGAGAACATCGTCTCGGCGCGCACCAACGAGCTCAAGGCCAGCAACACTCGCCTCAGCCAGTCCAACGAAGAACTCGAAGACGCCCGGCGCCGCGCCCTGGACATGGCCCAGGCACGCGCGGCCTTTCTGGCCAACATGAGCCACGAGATTCGCACCCCGCTCAATGGCCTGCTGGGGATGATCGCGCTGTCACTGGACAGCCCGCTCAATGCCGAGCAGCGCCAGCAGCTGTCGATTGCCCACGACTCGGGCAAGGTTCTGGTCGAGCTGCTCAACGATATTCTCGACCTGTCCAAGTTCGATGCCGGGCAACTGGAGCTTGAACGCATTCCCTTCGACCTCGGCGCGCTGGTCGAAGACACCGCCAACCTGCTGTCGCAGAACGCCGCGCCCAGTGTCGAGCTGACCTGCCTGATCGACCCGCAGTTTCCCTCGATGGTGCTTGGCGACCCGACACGGGTACGGCAGATTGTCAGCAACCTGCTGTCCAACGCCTTGAAGTTCACTCGCTTTGGTCGTGTCGATGTACGCCTTTGCAGCTACGCCGGCGGCGTTCGCCTGGATGTCTGCGACACCGGCATCGGCATCCCCAGCGAAGCCCAGGTACGGATCTTTCAGCCCTTCACCCAGGCCGGCGCCGGTATCACCCGCCAATACGGCGGTACCGGCCTGGGCCTGGCGCTGACCAATAACCTCTGCGAAGCCATGCAAGGGCGCCTGAGCATCAGTTCTGAAGCCGGCTTTGGCAGCCAGTTCAGCGCCGAGCTGCCATTGCCCAGCCATACCGCGGCGGTGCCCGCGCAACCTTTGCATGGCAGCGTTGCGGCCATCAGCAATGCCAGCAGCGGCCTGGCCGAACTGCTGCAGACACTGCTGCCCGGCTGGGGCCTGGACTACCAGCGCTACGACACGCCAGAGCAACTCAAGGACGCGACCCCGGACCTGCTGATCACCGACGACCTGGATTGCCTGTTCAGTTTGCGTCCGCAGATCAGTGCGCCAATCCTGCTGGTTACCGCCTATGGCAATTTCCTGCCCGGCGAACAGGCCGCGCACCTGGCGCCCTTGCAGCAGCAGGCCCGACCGCTGGCCCGCAACGCCCTGTATCAGACACTGCGGCGCACCCTGCACGGCGCCGACCACATCAACCAGTCACCACTTGGCGGCGCCTCGCACAGCGAACGCCGTGCACGCATCCTGCTGGTCGAGGACAACCCGGTGAACCAGTTGGTGGCCAAGGGTATGCTGGCCAAGCTCGGCTGTGAGGTCAGCGTCGCCGCCCATGGCGCCGACGCCCTCGAACAGCTGGAGCAGTCACCCTTCGACCTGGTGCTGATGGACTGCAACATGCCGGTGATGGACGGCTATGAAGCCAGTCGGCGGATCCGCCAGAGCGGGCGCTGGCCAGACCTGCCGATCGTCGCCCTGACCGCCAACGCCATGCCCGAAGAGCGCGAGCGCTGCCGGGCCGCGGGGATGAGCGACTACCTGGCCAAGCCGTTTCGCCGCGAGGAATTGCTGGCGCTGATCGATCACTGGGTGCCGTTGACGGCTACCTGAGCAGTTTCTCGATCGAACCGGCCAAGGCGTCCGGCTTGGTGCTCGGAGCATAGCGGGTGACCTTGCCGGTGGCCGGATCGAGCAGGAACTTGGTGAAGTTCCACTTGATGCCTTCGGAGCCGAACAGCCCCGGGGCGCGCTTTTTCAGCTCGATAAACAGCGGATGGGCTCCGGCGCCGTTGACTTCGATTTTGCGAAACAACGGGAAGCTGACCCCAAACTTGAGCTCGCAGAACTGCGCAATCTCGCTCGCATCGCCCGGCTCCTGCTTGCCGAACTGGTTGCAGGGAAAGCCCAGCACCACCAGCCCCTGCTCGCGGTAACGTTGCCAGAGCTGCTCCAGGCCCTTGTATTGCGGGGTAAATCCGCACTGGCTGGCGGTGTTGACCACCAGCACTGCCTTGGCCGGGTAATCGGCCAGGGCTTTTTGCTCACCGGTCAGGGTAATGCAGGGAATCTTCAGCATTGCGTCGGCCATGACCTTGCTCCTTTGTCAGCGTGGCACCAGGTCCAGGCAGACCGAGTTGATGCAGTAGCGTAGCCCGGTCGGCGGCGGACCGTCGGGAAATACGTGGCCCAGGTGGGCGTCGCACTTGGCGCAGGTGACTTCGGTACGAATCATGCCGTGGGAGGTATCGCGAATCTCGATCATCGCGCTGTCGGCAATCGGCTCATAGAAGCTAGGCCAGCCGCACCCGGAATCAAATTTGCTGCTCGAATCGAACAGCGGCTCGTTGCAGCAGATGCAATGGTAGACGCCGTCGGTCTTGGTGGCGTTGTATTTGCCGCTGAACGGCCGCTCGGTGCCCTTCAGGCGGCACACGTTGTACTGCTCGGGGTCGAGCATGGCGCGCCATTCTTCAAGGGTTTTCGCGAGTTTTTCCATCATCAGGCCTCATCTGTCCAAAAACCCCGCGCCATGGCTTTTCCACAGGGCGGGCGGCACGTATATTATTGCGCCTCATCAGACATCAGTCTGGCACCCGCGTCATACGCATTTCAAACGTTTTCACAGCGCAATGCGCGGCGATCTTTTCTAATCGGGATCACATCATGCAGGTCAGCAAATCGAACAAGCTCGCCAATGTCTGCTATGACATTCGCGGCCCGGTGCTCAAGCACGCCAAACGCCTGGAAGAGGAAGGCCATCGCATCCTCAAGCTGAACATCGGCAACCCGGCGCCCTTTGGTTTCGAGGCGCCGGACGAGATCCTCCAGGATGTGATCCGCAACCTGCCGACCGCCCAGGGCTACAGCGACTCCAAGGGCCTGTTCAGCGCACGCAAGGCGGTGATGCAGTACTACCAGCAAAAACAGGTAGAAGGTGTCGGTATCGAAGACATCTACCTGGGCAACGGCGTCTCCGAGCTGATCGTGATGTCGATGCAGGCGCTGCTCAACAATGGCGACGAAGTGCTGATTCCGGCCCCGGACTACCCGCTGTGGACCGCCGCAGTGAGCCTGGCTGGCGGTAACCCGGTGCACTACCTGTGCGACGAGCAGGCCGACTGGTTCCCAGACCTGGACGACATCAAGGCCAAGATCACCTCCAACACCAAGGCGCTGGTGATCATCAACCCGAACAACCCGACCGGCGCGGTGTACTCGCGCGAGTTGCTGCTGGGCATGCTCGAGCTGGCCCGCCAGCACAACCTGGTGGTGTTCTCCGACGAGATCTACGACAAGATCCTCTATGACGAAGCCGTGCACATCAGCACTGCCTCGCTGGCCCCGGACCTGCTTTGCCTGACCTTCAACGGCCTGTCCAAGTCCTACCGGGTGGCGGGCTTCCGCTCCGGCTGGCTGGCCATCTCCGGACCCAAGCATCACGCCATGAGCTACATCGAAGGCATCGACATGCTGGCCAACATGCGCCTGTGTGCCAACGTGCCGAGCCAGCACGCGATCCAGACCGCCCTGGGCGGCTACCAGAGCATCAACGACCTGGTACTGCCACAAGGCCGCCTGCTCGAGCAGCGCAACCGTACCTGGGAGCTGCTCAACAGCATCCCCGGGGTCAGCTGCGTCAAGCCGATGGGCGCGCTGTATGCGTTCCCGCGCATCGACCCGAAAGTCTGCCCGATCCACAACGACGAGAAGTTCGTCCTCGACCTGCTGCTGTCGGAAAAGCTGCTGATCGTCCAGGGCACTGCCTTCAACTGGCCGTGGCCGGATCACTTCCGCGTCGTGACCCTGCCACGGGTAGACGACCTCGAGCAGGCCATTGGCCGGATCGGAAACTTCCTGAAGACATATCAGCAGTAACCTACTGCGCATATGGAAACGTCTGCGCCGCCCTCGGCGCAGACCTTTCAGACCCAGCATTCAGCCCTTACATCACCCGCCGCTCTGGCGTGCGGGTTGCTGGAATTCGTCTGTAATAAAGGCAAGTACACAGTTTGAAATAGTCGCCCGGTTGAATCACTGCAGCGCGCACCTTATATACCCCGCATACGTGACACTTTTATCCGTCAGGAGAACGTAACAACCATGATGCGCATCTTACTGTTTGTGGCCACCAACCTCGCGGTTGTGCTGATTGCCAGCATTACCCTGAGCCTGTTTGGCTTCAACGGGTTCATGGCGGCCAACGGGGTTGACCTCAAACTCGACCAGCTGCTGATTTTCTGCGCGGTGTTCGGTTTTGCCGGCTCGCTGATCTCGCTGTTCATCTCCAAATGGATGGCGAAGATGAGCACTGGCACCCAGATCATCAGCCAACCGCGCACCCGCCACGAACAATGGCTGCTGCAGACCGTCGAGGAACTGTCCCGCGAAGCCGGCATCAAGATGCCCGAAGTGGGTATCTTTCCGGCCTACGAGGCCAACGCCTTCGCCACCGGCTGGAACCGCAACGACGCCTTGGTAGCGGTCAGCCAGGGCCTGCTCGAGCGCTTCTCGCCCGATGAAGTGCGCGCCGTACTGGCTCACGAGATCGGCCACGTGGCCAACGGCGACATGGTCACCCTTGCCCTGGTGCAAGGCGTGGTCAACACCTTCGTGATGTTCTTTGCCCGCATCATCGGCAACTTCGTCGACAAGGTGATCTTCAAGAACGAAGAAGGCCAGGGTATCGCCTACTACATCGCGACCATCGTCGCCGAACTGGTACTGGGCATCCTGGCCAGCATCATCGTCATGTGGTTCTCGCGCAAACGCGAGTTCCGCGCCGACGAAGCCGGCGCCCGCCTGGCCGGCACCAACGCGATGATCGGCGCCCTGCAGCGCCTGCGCTCGGAACAAGGTGTGCCGGTGCACATGCCCGACACCCTCAACGCCTTCGGCATCAACGGCGGCCTCAAGCAGGGCCTGGCCGGCCTGCTGATGAGCCACCCGCCGCTGGAAGAGCGCATCGAAGCCCTGCGCCGTCGCGGCTGATCGGTAGCAGCAATAAAAAAGGGCGACTTCGGTCGCCCTTTTGCATTTCAGCGCTGCAGGCGGTACACCCGCTCAAATAGCATCGGCACCCCGGCCTGAACGAACTTCGGGCTCTCGGCGAGAATATCCCGCGCCTCAAGCTCATGCGGCTGCCAGTCAGCGAACAGTTGCCGCACCTGGGCATCAACCACGGCAAAGGGCGGGCCCGGCAGCAGGGCCTGGTCGTAATCCATGGTGATCAACAGCCCCCGACACCCGGACCCCAGATAGCCACTGAGCAGCGCGGCATAGCGCTGGCGCAACGCAGGCGGCAAGGCAATCACTGCGGCCCGGTCATACAGCGCGGTGCAGTCGGCGATATCCTCGGCGCTCAGGGCGAAGAAATCACCACACCACAGCTGCAGGTTGCCACTGCGATAGGTCTTGAACGCGCCCCGCTGGCCGACTTCGGGCGTCAACCGCTGTTCGTTGAAGAAATCCTCCACCGCCCGCTGGGACAGCTCGATGCCGAGCACCTGATGGCCCTGCCCGGCCAGCCAGGCCAGGTCGAGGCTTTTGCCACACAACGGCACCAGCACCTGGCTGCCGGGCGCCAGGCCCAGGCTGGGCCAGTACTGTTGCAGGTCGCCGTTGACCTGGCGCTGGTGAAAGCCGATCTGGTTATCTGCCCAACGCTTGTGCCAGAACTCTGCCTGCATGGCATACCTCGAATTATTCGATCAGATTATGCGAAAACTTATATTGGAATCAGATCAATGATCTGCTGGAAGATGGGCCCATCTTAACCGCCAGGACCCTTTCCATGCTGCCCAGCCTGTTTATTTCTCACGGCTCGCCCATGCTCGCCCTCGAGCCCGGTGCCAGCGGCCCGGCCCTGACGCGCCTGGCCGCAGAGCTACCGCGACCCAAAGCCATCGTGGTGGTCTCGGCGCACTGGGAGAGCCGCGAGCTGTGGGTCAGCAGCCACCCGCAACCAGAAACCTGGCATGACTTCGGTGGCTTTCCTGCCGCCCTGTATGCCGTTCAGTACCCCGCTCCTGGCGAGCCGGCACTGGCCGAGCGCTTGATAGGCCTGTTGGGCGATGCCGGGCTAGCCGCGCGCCTCGACCCCAAGCGCCCGTTTGATCATGGCGTGTGGGTGCCGCTGTCGTTGATGTACCCGGCAGCCGACATCCCCGTAGTACAGGTGTCTCTACCAAGTCAGATGGGCCCGCAGTTGCAGGAGCAGGTGGGCAAGGCGCTGGCGCAATTGCGCGCGGACAACATCCTGCTGATTGGCTCGGGGAGCATTACCCACAACCTGCGCGAGCTCGACTGGCAGGCTGGACCCGAAAGCGTCGAGCCCTGGGCCCTGGCGTTTCGCGACTGGATAATCGACAAGCTGGTAGCCGATGACACCCCCGCCTTGCACGACTACCGCCAGCAGGCGCCGTTTGCCGTGCGCAATCATCCCAGTGATGAGCACCTGTTGCCGCTGTATTTCGCCCGGGGTGCGGGCGGGCGATTCGGGATTGCCCATCAGGGGTTTACGCTGGGGGCGCTGGGGATGGATATTTACCGGTTCGATTGATCCTGTCGCTGGATTGCGGCCGATCGCGGGTCAAGCCAACACATCACCTCGTACAGGCAAAAAAAATCCCCGAACCAGTCGGGGATTTTTTTATCGCTCGCGGATCAGTCTTCGCGGTAGCGGCGCAGCTTCAGCTGCTTGCCGGCAACACGAGTGTCCTTGAGCTTGGTCAGCAGACGCTCCAGACCTTCCTCCGGCAGCTCGACCAGGCTGAAGCTGTCGCGCACCTGGATGCGGCCGATCGCTTCGCGGGCCAGGCCGCCTTCGTTGAGGATCGCGCCCAGCAGGTTCTTGGCGGCGATACCGTCACGCGCGCCCAGCGCGGTACGGCAACGCGCACGACCTTCGCCCAGCGGCATGGGTGCACGACGCTCACGCTCGCCACGCTCTGGACGATCGCCAGTGCGCTCACGCGGGGTGTAGGTCGGAACCAGCGGCTGCTCTTTCTCGACCGCTTCCAGGGTCAGGGCCTGACCGTTGGTAGCCTTGCGCAGCAGGGCAGCGGCCAGGGCACGCGGGCTGCAACCGATGTCGGCGGTCAGGCGATCAAGCAGATCACCGTGGGTCGACTCAGCGTCAGCAACCAGCGGCGCCAGGCTGTTGGTCAGCTTCTTGATGCGCGCATCGAGAACGGCCTGGGCGTTCGGCAGGCGAACTTCAGCAACCTTCTGACCGGTAACACGCTCGATCACCTGCAGCATGCGACGCTCGCGCGGGGTAACCAGCAGCAGCGCACGGCCTTCGCGACCGGCACGGCCGGTACGGCCGATACGGTGAACGTAGGACTCCGGGTCGTACGGCATGTCGACGTTGAACACGTGAGTGATGCGCGGTACGTCCAGACCACGGGCAGCGACGTCGGTAGCGACGACGATGTCCAGGCGGCCATCTTTGAGCGAGTCGATGACGCGCTCACGCTGGTTCTGGGCAATGTCACCGTTCAGCGCAGCGGCTTTGTAGCCTTTGGCTTCGAGGGCGCTGGCCAGGTCCAGGGTGGCTTGCTTGGTACGCACGAAGGCGATCAGCGCGTCGAACTCTTCCACTTCCAGCAAACGCAGGACAGCAGAAACCTTCTGGTCGGCGTGGACCATCAGGTGGGCTTGTTCGATAGCGGTTACGGTCTGGGTCTTGCTCTGGATCTTGACGTGCTTCGGCTCGCGCAGGTGGCGCTCGGCGATGGCACGGATGGATGCAGGCAGGGTGGCCGAGAACAGTACGGTCTGACGGCTTTCCGGCATGGCCTTGAAGATCACTTCGAGGTCATCCATGAAGCCCAGCTTGAGCATTTCGTCGGCTTCGTCGAGCACCAGGTGGTTGACGGTTGCCAGGACTTTCTCGTCGCGACGCAGGTGGTCGCAGAGACGGCCCGGGGTAGCAACGACGATTTGCGCGCCGTTACGGATAGCTTTCAGTTGTGGGCCCATCGGGGCACCACCGTATACGGCCACCACGGTTACGCCCGGCATTTGCTTGGCGTAGGTTTCAAAAGCGGTGGCTACTTGCAGCGCCAACTCACGGGTTGGCGCCAGGATCAGGGCTTGCGGCTCGCGCTTGCTCGGGTCGATGCGGTGCAGGATTGGCAGAGCGAAGGCAGCGGTTTTACCGGTGCCGGTCTGCGCCTGACCGATCATGTCGTGACCAGCGAGAATAATCGGGATCGATTGCTGCTGAATGGCGGACGGCTCTTCGTAGCCGGTAGCCAGCACTGCAGCAACAATGCTCGGATGAAGTTCGAGAGCGGCGAAGCCGCCGGTTTCCTGGGTCATGGGTCTGCCTCTAAGTGCATCCGCAAAGACCCATGCTCCAAAGCTGCACATGCCTTGTAAGACCCGAAGGTCACCCTGGCAGCTTTGTCGGCGGGGATTTGCGAAAACGATTGAAGAAAAAAAGGAACGTCAAGGAGAGTCCGCAGTGCGGACGCGCAGCCGAAGCTGGCTTCGGGGAATTGCACACCTTAAACGAGGTCCGGTGAAAGACCGGCGCGTACTATACCTGAATTCGCCATTCACGGGAGATTTTTTTCATGAAACACGCCAGCGCCAGGCCACGTAACGGCGGGCCCGGAAAGTGGACGACACTGGCGGCTGAATCGATTTTCCGCCAGTGACACAGTGACGCGCCTCAGGACGCCGGGCGAATCGCACCGATCAGCGGTTGCAACGAGTAGCCCAGTTGCGGTGCCAGCGCCTCGGCCCGCGCGGTCAGGCCCGGCAGATCGAGCTGCTGGTCGAGGTCAGCCGGGACCATGAGGATCACATTGCCCTCCTTGACCGGCAATTCCCAGTAATGCCGATGATAAAGGCCGCGCAGCAGCGCCGCACCCAACGGCTTGCCGTCGTCGCTGGCCCACTGGTTGATCACCAGCCAGCCACCAGGGTTCAGGCGTTTCTGGCAGTTTTCCAGAAAACTCCAGGCCAGGTGCGCGACCCCCGGGCCGTGGTCGGTGTAGAGGTCGACGAATATCAGGTCGGCGGATTCGGCCGTCTCCAGCAGCTCCATGGCATCGCCGATACGAATGTACAGGCGCGGGTCGTCATCCAGGCCCATGTACTCGATGGCCAGGCGCGGTACATCCGGGCGCAACTCGATGGCTTCGACGTCTTCCAGCGGCAGGAACTTCAGGCAGGCCTGGGTCAGGGTGCCGGCACCGAGCCCCAGGAACAACGCGCTCTCGGGCTCGGCGTGAGCCAGCGCGCCGATCAGCATGGCACGGGTGTAGTCGTACTCCAGCCAGCTCGGGTCGGCGGTGAACACGCAACTCTGCTCGATCGCCTCGCCAAATTCGAGAAAGCGATAGTCGTCGACTTCCAGCACGCTGATGGTGCCGTACTGGTCCTGCACCTGGGCCAGCAGTCGCTCTACCCGTTCCACTGTCATGCTGTCTCCCGGCAGACGCCGCCGTATCGCGCAAAAACCGCCATTGTCTGTCAATAGCGCCAGTGCAACAAGGCATGCGCCACCTGTTAACATGGCAGACAGCCCCTTTCCGAACAGATCGAGCCCGCAATGAACCACCCCTGGAGTCCTGACAGCTGGCGCGCCCTGCCGATCCAGCAGCAACCAAGCTACCCCGATGCTGCCCATCTGCTCAAGGTCGAGCAGACCCTGGCCAGCTATCCGCCGCTGGTGTTCGCCGGTGAAGCGCGGGAGCTGCGCCGCCAGTTTGCCGAAGTCACCCAGGGCCGGGCCTTCCTGCTCCAGGGCGGTGATTGCGCCGAAAGCTTCGCCGAGTTTTCCGCAGCCAAGATTCGCGACACCTTCAAGGTCCTGTTGCAAATGGCCATTGTCATGACCTTCGCCGCCGGCTGCCCGGTGGTCAAGATCGGGCGCATGGCCGGGCAATTCGCCAAGCCGCGCTCGGCGGGCGACGAGACCATTGGCGGCGTCACCCTGCCGGCCTACCGTGGCGACATCGTCAACGGCATCGGTTTCGACGAAGAAAGCCGGATCCCCGATCCGGAGCGCCTGCTGCAGGCCTACCACCAGTCCACCGCCAGCCTCAACCTGTTGCGCGCCTTTGCCCAGGGCGGCTTCGCCGACCTGCATCAGGTGCACAAGTGGAACCTGGACTTCATCGCCAACTCGGCGCTGGCAGAAAAATACAGCCAGCTGGCCGACCGCATCGACGAAACCCTGGCATTCATGCGCGCCTGCGGCCTGGACAGCTCGCCACAGCTGCGGGAAACCAGCTTCTTCACCGCCCACGAAGCGCTGCTGCTGAACTACGAAGAGGCCTTTGTACGCCGCGACAGCCTGACCAACGACTACTATGACTGCTCGGCGCACATGCTCTGGATCGGCGATCGCACCCGTCAGCTCGATGGCGCCCACGTCGAGTTCCTGCGCGGGGTGAACAACCCGATCGGGGTCAAGGTCGGGCCAAGCATGAACACCGAAGAGCTGATCCGCCTGATCGACGTGCTCAACCCCAGCAACGACCCCGGCCGCCTCAACCTGATCGTGCGCATGGGCGCCGACAAGGTCGGCGAACACCTGCCGGCGCTGATTCGCAGCGTCGAGCGCGAAGGCCGCCAGGTGCTGTGGAGTTCCGACCCGATGCACGGCAACACCATCAAGGCCAGCAGCGGCTACAAGACCCGCGATTTCGCCCAGATCCTCAGCGAGGTCAAGCAGTTCTTCCAGGTGCACCAGGCCGAAGGCAGCCATGCCGGTGGTATCCATATCGAGATGACCGGGCAGAACGTCACCGAATGCATTGGCGGCGCACGCCCCATCACCGAAGACGCCCTCTGCGACCGCTACCACACCCATTGCGACCCGCGAATGAATGCCGATCAGTCGCTGGAGCTGGCGTTCCTGATCGCCGAAACCCTCAAGCAGGTGCGTCGCTAACGCGGCCAGCGGCCAGCGCCACGCGCAAGCGTGCGGCGCTGGCGCGCGGGCAGTGCAACTGCACCTCGGCCAGGCCCAGCCAGCGGGCCATGCGCTGCAGGTTGTCGGCCAGAGCCTGCATGCCCGCGTCATCCAGCCCCGGCTGCTCTTCGTGCACCGCGTGGATTGCCAGGCAGTCATTGGCACGCTCGGCGCGCAGGTCGACCCGCGCGGCAATGCGTTCGTTGTGCAAAAACGGCAACACGTAATAGCCGTACACGCGCTTGGGCGCCGGCGTGTAGATCTCCAGGCGGTAACGAAAGTCAAACAGCCGCTCGGTGCGCTCACGCGCCCAGACCAGCGAGTCAAAGGGTGAAAGCAAGGCGCTGCTGCTCACTTTGCGCGGCACCTTTGGCGCCTCCAGGCAATACGCCGCTTGCGTCCAGCCCTGTACCGCACAGGCTTGCAATTGCCCCTCCTCGACCAGTTCGGCCAGGCGTGCGCGGCTGTCGCCGGGGGCCAGGCGAAAGTAGTCGCGCAGGTCCTTCTCGGTGGCCACGCCCAGCGCCTGTGCGGCATGCAATAAAAGCCCACGCTGAGCGTCGGCCTCCGGCAGTGGTGGTTGCTCAAGCAATGCAGCCGGCAGTACCCGCTCGGGCAAATCATACAAGCGCTCGAACCCGCGCCTGCCGGCGACATTGACCAACCCTGCGGCAAACAGCCATTCCAGCGCGTGCTTCTCCGCGCTCCAGTCCCACCAGGGCCCGGCGCGCTCCTGGCGGGTCGACAGGCTGCCAGCGCCGAGGGCGCCGTGCTCGGTCACCGCCGCCAGCACCCGGGCAATGGTCGCTTGCTGCTCGCGGCCAAAACGCGCCAGCTGTTGATAGATCCCCTGCCCCTGGCGCGCACGCTCCATGCGCCAGCGCAGCAGTGGATACAGCTGCAGCGGCAACAGCGAGGCCTCATGCCCCCAGTATTCGAAGAGTTTGCGTTGACGGTTGCGCCCCCAGGCCAGCTGATCGAGCAGCGCCTGTGGATAACTGCCGAGGCGGGAAAACAGCGGAAGGTAGTGCGAACGCACCAGGGCATTGACCGAATCGATCTGCACCACACCCAGGCGTTCGATCATCCGGTTCAGTTGCGCGGCACCGAGCGACGGGCTCGCCTGCCGATTGTTGAAGCCTTGAGCCGACAACGCCAGTCGGCGCGCCTGGGCCAGGGAAAGCGACTGTGTGGTGGGCATGCCCGGCTCCTTGTGAACAAGCCCACTTACACTAGTCGTGGCACCGCCATGATGCGACTCATTTTTTCAGCGGATCATCCCAGAACGGGCGCTCCACCTCGCGCAGGATATCGGCGCGGCTCAAGCCGATATCGTCCAGCGCCGCGTCACTCAGGCGCGCCAGTTCACGACGTTCGCGATGCAGTTGGCGCCAGCGCATCAGTTGCTGACTGAAGCCTTGGCCGAGGTAGTAAAACCAGCTGTGCCGGGACGTTGAGTACTGCAGAACAAGCGACTTCTGACCTTTCATCGTCTTACCCTCCTGTTGGGATGACGACAGTGTCAGCTCGGGCATAAGATCAATCCAACGAATGTTTCTTATGTAATACATCTAGGAGATTGATGCCTTGTCCCAGTACCAGAGTATCGATTCCGACGTACTGCGCACCTTTGTCGCCATCGCCGAACACGGCGGCTTCACCCGTGCCGGCGAAGTGGTCAACCGTACCCAGTCGGCGGTGAGCATGCAGATGAAACGCCTGGAGGAGGACATCATCCAGCGCCAGTTGTTCGAGCGCGATGGCCGCCAGGTGCGCCTGACCGCCGAGGGCCAGGTGCTGCTGGGCTATGCCCGGCGGATCCTCAAGTTGCACGGCGAGGTGTTCAATACCCTGCGCATGCCGCACATGGTCGGGGTGGTGCGCATCGGCACCCCGGACGACTACGCCATGCGCTTTTTGCCAGGCATCCTCTCAAGTTTTGCCCAGGCCTATCCGTTGGTGCAAGTCGAGGTGCACTGCGAAAGTTCGCGGCAGCTGATGCAACGCCAGGATCTGGACCTGACCATCGTCACTCGCGAGCCTGGCAACGAAATCGGCCAGTTGCTGCGCCGCGAGCGCGCAGTCTGGGTGCAGGCCCAGGGCTTCTGCCCGCATGAGCACAACCCGCTGCCGCTGGCGATGTTCAACTGCGATTGTTACTGCCGGACCTGGGCCTGCAACGCCCTGGATGCCATCGAGAAGGAGTACCGGATCGCCTACACCAGCGCCAGCACCGCGGCGATCATGGCCGTGGTCAGCGCCGGCCTGGCGGTCACCGCGCAATTGCAGAGCCTGATCACCAGCGACTTGCAGATCATCGGCGAGGCCGAAGGCCTGCCCCCACTGCCCACCGCCAGCATCATGCTGCTGCGCAATCGCACCACGCAGTCGGAAATGACAGACTGCCTGGCCGACTACATCATCGAGGGCTTCAGATCTTGAACGCGAGCATTACCGCGCACAGCACCAGAAAGCCGCAGAACAGCGAACGCAGGACTTTTTCCGGCAAGGCGTGAGCCAGTTTCACACCCCAACTGATGCTCAGCAGGCCACCGATCGCCAGCGGGATGCCCATGCTCCACTGCACGTGTTGATGCAGACCATAAGTCAGCAAAGTAACGGCCGTACTCGGGGCCGCCAACGCCAGCGACAAACCCTGGGCAACCACCTGGGTGGTGCCGAACACGCTGGTCAGCACCGGCGTTGCCACCACCGCCCCGCCGACCCCGAACAAGCCGCCCAGCACCCCGGCGCCGCTGCCCAGCACGCCCAGCCACGGCCAGGGTTGGCGCAGCTCGCTAAACGGTTGCGCCGTGCGCATGAACATCCGCGCCAGGTTCCAGGCCGCCAGCGCCACCAGAAACAGCACGAAGCCAAAGCGCATCGCCTGGGCATCGACGCCCACCGCCCAGATCGAGCCCAGCCAGGCAAACACAAAGCTGCTCGCCGCCAGCGGCAGCGCATGCCTGAGCTCAATGCGATTGCGCTGGTGATACCGCCACAGTGCCAACAGCACGTTGGGTACCACCATCACCAACGCCGTGCCCTGGGCCAGTTGCTGGTCGAGGCCGAACAGCACCCCCAACGCCGGAATCGCGATCAGCCCGCCACCAATGCCGAACAACCCGCCTACGGTGCCCAGTGCCGCGCCTAGCGCTATGTATATCGCCCACTCGATCATTGCTGTCTCTCTTAAGTGCCAAGCGCTGCATGCTACCGAGCTGGCGCTAGCGGGGAAACGCACAGCAACGCACAATGGCTGTGCCATTTACGCAAAAGCAGATCTGCCGCCATGAACCCCGACGCCCTGACCGAACAACTCAGCCTGTTTCTCGATGTGCTGGAAACCGGCAGCTTCTCCGCTACTGCCAGGCGTCATCCGTTGACGCCTTCGGCGGTGGCACGGCGTATCGACAGCCTGGAAAGCGCAGTCGGCAGCCGCCTGTTCGTGCGCAGTACCCATGCGGTAAGGCCTACGCCGGCGGGCAATGCCTTTGCCGAGCGCGCCCGGCGAATTGTCGAAGAACTGCGCCTGGCCCGGGCTGAAGCGGTGTCGCTGAGCAATGCCCCGGAAGGCCTGATTCGCATCGACGCCCCGGCCGCCTTCGGCCGCCGCCACCTGGCCCCGGCCATCGCCGATTTCCTCGTCGCCTATCCCGGCCTGGACGTACAACTGCGCCTGATCGACAGCTTCGTCGACCTGCACGGCGCGCACCTGGGCGAAGTCGACCTGGTACTGCGCGCCGGCCCGCTAGCCGACACTCGCCTGGTGGCCACGCCGCTGGCCTATATGGTGCGCATTGCCTGCGCCAGCCCCGGCTATCTGGCCCAGCGCGGCATTCCCGCCAGCCCGGTTGAACTGCCTGAACACGATGGCCTGGACTGGGACGGCCTGGCCCCGCCCTTCGCCTGGCGCTTCGCGGTCGAGGGGCAGATGCGCCTGTACCGCCCGACGCGCATGCGCATGAGTGCCAACAATGCCGAAACCCTGCTGTTCGGCGCCCTCGCCGGCCTGGGCATCGCCCACCTGCCCACCTGGCTGATCAGCGAGTACCTGCTGCGCGGCGAATTGCTGCCGCTATTCTGTGACAACGGATTGCCCGGCGCCGAAAGCAGTGGCATCTATGCCCTGCGCCTTGAACATGAAACGAACTCTCGCAGCCGTTTGCTGCTCGAATTCCTCAAGAGCCGCTTCAGCCCGATCCCGCCATGGGACCTGGCGCTGCAAAGCGAGCTGCGCTGGCAGTAAGTGCGCTAATGACTTGCGTGCTAAATTTAAAGGACTCAACCCATGAAAGGATGTGCATGAACGCCGACCCGAAAGCGCCCGCTCCCTGCGACGAACTGCGCCTGGATAACCAGGTGTGCTTTGCTCTGCATTCGACTTCGCTGCTGATGACCAAGGTCTACAAGCCGCTGCTGCACAAGCTTGGGCTCACGTACCCACAATACCTGGCGATGTTGGTGCTGTGGGAACAGGACGGCCTGACCGTCGGCGAGATAAGCCAGCGCCTGCTCACCGATCCAGGCTCGCTCACTCCCTTGCTCAAGCGCCTGGAAGCCGAAGGCCTGCTCAAGCGTACCCGCAGCCGTGAAGATGAACGGGTCGTGCTGGTGCAGTTGAGCGACCAGGGCCGCGCCTTGCAAGCCCGGGCCAAGGATGTGCCGCACTGCATCCTCGCCGCCAGTGGCGAGAACCTCCAACGCCTGCAAAAGCTGCAGGCCGACTTGCTGGAACTGCGCGCCAACCTGCAAAAAAGCCTCTGAGGGCTATGCTGGTAGATGACCGTTCGTAGGTCAGCCAAAAAATTATCTTGCGCACTAAATAATTGCGCGCTAATTTAATTTCCGTACCCACTCAGCGCCGCGGCGCCACTCACAAGCGAGGCTCATCATGCAAAAAGTCACTCCGCTGTACATTGCCCAAGCCACATCCACCGGTGGCCGCGACGGTAAATCGAGCTCCAGCGACGGCAAGCTGGAAGTCCAGCTGAGCACCCCCAAGGAACTGGGCGGCGCCGGTGGTGACGGCACCAACCCCGAACAGCTGTTTGCCGCCGGCTATTCGGCCTGCTTTATCGGCGCCCTGAAGTTTGTCGCCGGCCAGCAGAAAAAGGCCCTGCCTGCTGACAGCTCGATCACTGCCAAGGTCGGCATCGGCCAGATCCCGGGTGGCTTCGGTCTGGATATCGACCTGAACATCAACCTGCCGGGCCTGGACCAGGCTGAGGCACAAGCGATGGTCGAAGCCGCCCACAAGGTTTGTCCGTACTCCAATGCCACCCGTGGCAATGTCGATGTACGCCTGCATGTGACTGTCTGAGTGATAAAACCCCAGGCATAAAAAAACCCGGCCAAGGCCGGGTTTTTCGATTGCGCAGGAATGCCAGGCTTAGACCTTGGCACGGCCCTTGTAGGAGCCGCCTTCGCGAGTGTCGATCTCGATCCAGTCGCCGATTTCGATGAAGTCAGCAACGCTCAGCTCGGTGCCGTTCTTCAGCTTGGCAGGCTTCATGACCTTGCCCGAAGTGTCGCCGCGAGCGGAACCTTCGGTGTAGTCAACCTGACGCACGATGGTGGTTGGCAGGTCAACCGAAACCAGGCGCTCTTCGAAGAACACGGCTTCGCAGACGTCTTCCATGCCTTCTTCGATGAACGGCAGAACGGCCTCGATGTCTTCGGCGTTCAGCTCGTACATGGTGTAGTCAGTGGTGTCCATGAAGGTGTAAGTGTCGCCGTTGATGAACGACAGGGTCGCTTCTTTGCGATCCAGGATTACGTCGTCCAGCTTGTCGTCGGCCGAGTAGACGGTTTCAGTCTTGTAGCCGGTCAGCAGGTTCTTCAGCTTGGTTTTCATGATCGCGCTGTTACGGCCCGACTTGGTGAACTCAGCCTTCTGAACCAGCCATGGATCGTTGTCGATACGGATCACGGTACCGGGTTTCAGTTCTTTACCAGTTTTCATTGCGATATATCCGAATTTGGATGGATTTACAAAAATCGAGGCCGCATATCATAGCCAATTTCGGTAAAACTGTACCAGCGCCGTGGCAAGGTCCGGCTGAGCGGCCTGCGCGGCGCTCCAGCGGCGGGCGTGCTGGTCGAGTTCGTCCCAGTGCAGCAGCACCTGCTGCCAGGCTTGGCCCATGTCGCAGTCCATGTTCCAGGCGCGCCACAATTGCACCAGCGCGTCGCCTGCCGCAGCGCTCAGGCCCTGGATGTACAGATCCAGAAACGCTTCGAGTTTTTCCCAGTGGGCATACTCTTCCTGCACATAAATATGCCAAAGCAGCGGCCGTGCCGCCCATTGCGCACGAACGAAAGAGTCTTCACCGCGCACTGCATTGAAATCGCAGCTCCACAGCAGCCGGTCGTAATCGTCCTGGCTGACGAACGGCAGGATCTGCACGGTCAGTGCGCCGCGCCGGGCAACACTGCCGACGCACAGCGGCTCGCCGAGCCAGGCCTGAACATCGCCCAGCACCCGGCCTTCAGGCACCAGTAGATGATTGGCGCGGCTGTCGCCAGCCAGGGCCTCGAGCCAGCTGGCCACGCCGGGGTTTTCGTAGGCGAACAGCGAAATCAGGCGGGCGTTTGCCGCTGGCGTCACGCCCAGGCGCTGCAGAAACGCGGTGCGTGCGGCAGGGTCCTGCTGCAGCACGTCGCGTTGTGCCAACAGGTTCGCCTCACGCAGCAAGCCGCCGGTTTTGCGGGTGAAGCCCGGAAAGAAAAACACCTTGCGCAAGCCATTGGCCTGGGGCGACGGCAAACCATGGCAGCCTTCGACCCAGTCTTCGGCGCTGAGATAATCCAGGTTCAGCCACAATGGCGCACGTGGCTGATCGTGCATCGCCTGCACATAAGCGGGCGGCAACTGACAAGCGAACGCGCCAATCACCACCTGCGCTACCGCCGTGTCCTGCCACTCGCCAGGCCATTGGCGCACATCAACGCCCTGTTGCCATTGCTGGGCGGCATCGGCCCGGGCCGCGGGACAAATACGCACGAACGCCTTCAGGTCATCCACCCACAGGCGCACCGCCTGGCCCTGCTCGGCCACCAATTGCCGGGCCAGGCGCCAGGTCACGCCGATGTCACCGTAGTTGTCGACGACACAACAAAAGATGTCCCAGTGCGCTTTCATCGCGGGCCCCTTGGAAAAAGCGCCGATTGTCCGGGTAAATCATCGCAGACAAAAGCGTGGCAGGTAAAAAACCTGCTGCACCATGCGACAATGGCCACCCGTGTCCTGGCCAGGAGGCCATCATGCCCCGCCCTCGCGAACTGAAGATCACCCTCAAGCCGCTGCAACTGATCCTGTGCGTTGCCCTGGGCCTGTGGCTTGGCGCCGTGGCCATCGCCCTGAGCCTGTGGCTGGCCGGGCGCCTGCTTCCTGCGACGGTGCCGCCGATCGGCCAGGTGCTTGCGCCGCCTGCCATCGCCCCGGCGCCCCCGCCGGCGGCAGACCCGCAACAGCAGATGTTCGAGCAGTACCAGCAGATCCTGCGCAACCAGCAGGTACAGCAGGCCGAAGAACAGGCACAAGGCAGCATGCGCAACCTGTCCAACCCCAAGTGCCAGTTCTGGCTGCAGCAAAACCGCAACCTGCCCACGGAAAAAAGTCGCGCCCATGTCCTGGAATTTTGCAACTGACACCATGAACAAAGCCGACCTGTTGCAACGCATCATCGATACCCTGACCTTCGACCTGGACGTCGCCCAGCGCGCGGCGCAAACCGCCTATGAAGCGGCCACCGCCGAAGAGAACATCGCCGAGAACAAGTACGACACCCTGGGCCTTGAGGCTTCGTACCTGGCCACCGGGCAAGCCCGGCGCATGGAAGAGATCCGCCAGGCGCGGGCGGCGTACCAGCAGTTGCTGCTGCGCGACTATGACCCGCAACGCGGCATCCAGGTCAGCAACCTGGTGACCCTCGAGGCCGAGAACGGCAGTTGCCAGCAGTTATTCCTCGGCCCCGAAGGCGCGGGCCTGAAGATTGGCCAGGGCGAGCACCTGGTCACGGTGATCACCCCGCGCTCGCCACTGGGTCAGGGCCTGCTCGGCAAGGTCGAAGAGGATGAGGTCAGCCTGGTGCTCGGCGGCGTGCCCCAGCGTTACTTCATCCTCAAGGTTCTGTGATCAGGAAGGCTGCGCCTTCACAAAGATCCCAAAGCATCAAAGCGCTGCGCCAACCCCTGG
The DNA here is from genome assembly GCF_024749345.1 of Pseudomonas sp. B21-009. NCBI lineage: Bacteria > Pseudomonadati > Pseudomonadota > Gammaproteobacteria > Pseudomonadales > Pseudomonadaceae > Pseudomonas > Pseudomonas sp. B21-009. Next base: position 4,268,935 of record NZ_CP087199.1, read on the forward strand.
CTGGCAAACTGCTCGATGATAAAATCGACAAAGGCCCGGGTCTTGCCCGGCAACAGTTTGTGTTCGGCGTAGTACAGCGAGATGTTGCCGTCGTCCACATACCAGTCCGGCAACACTCGCAGCAGCCGCCCGGCCTGCAGGTATGGCACGGCAAATGGCATGCTCACCAGCGCTACGCCCAGGCCCTGCTCCGCTGCCGCGCAGGCGGCTTCCGAATCGCTCATGGTCATGCGCAGGCGCAGGCTCAACGGACTTTGTTCCCGCTCGCGGCTGGTCAGCGGCCAGGAGCGCACACGCCCGGTTTGCGGCGAACGGATGAGGATGCCATCGAGTGCGTGCAAGTCGCCAGGCTGGGTGATCGGCGGATGCTGCTGCAGGTAGGCCGGCGCCGCTACCAGAATCCGGTGCGCCGGAGTCAGCTTGCGCGCCACCACGCCTTGCGGCAGATCGAAGCCGCCGCCAATGGCCGCATCGAAACCCTGGCCAATCAGGTCGACCTGGCGGTTATCAAAATGCCAATCAGGGCTGATGGCCGGGTAGCGCCGCAGGAACTCAGCCAGCAGCGGCACAATGTACAGACGGCCGAACACCGTGCCCATGCTCACTTTCAGGGTGCCGGCCGGCTGCCCTTCGGCACTGGCAAGGTTAGCCACGGCGTACTGGATGGTCTGGAAACTCGCCGCTACCTCACCGAGAAAACGCTGGCCGGCCTCGGTCAGGGTCAGGCGCCGAGTACTGCGCTGGAACAAGCGCACACCCAGGCGTGCCTCCAGGCGGGCGACGTTCTTGCCCACTGCCGCCGGGGTCAGGCTCAGGCGCCGCGCGGCTTCGGCAAAGCTGCCGACCTCGGCGCTGCGGACAAAACACTCGATACTGCTGAACGACTCCATCGCGGCGATTCCATACTTCTGGTTTACACAGACTATAGCGATTACTGGCTACCGGCAGGGTAATCAGCGGCCGATACTGAGCACCATCCAAGGCATCCGGCCTTGTTCTTTCGGGAGCACAGCATGTCGACCCAATTCAGCCTCAACGGTAAAGTAGCCCTGATCCAGGGTGGCTCGCGCGGTATCGGCGCTGCCATCGTCAAACGCCTGGCCGCCGAAGGCGCCAGTGTCGCCTTCACCTACGCCAATGCCACGGCCCAGGCCGATGCCTTGCAGCAGAGCATCATCGCCGCCGGCGGCAAGGCCCTGGCAATCAAGGCCGACAGCGCCGATGCCAGCGCCGTGCAGCAAGCTGTGGCAAGCACCGTCGAGGCCTTCGGTGGCCTGGATATCCTGGTCAACAACGCCGGGGTACTGGCCGTCGGGCCACTGGCGGATTTCAGCCTGGAAGACTTCGACCGTACCCTGGCGGTGAATGTGCGCAGCGTTTTCGTCGCCACCCAGGCCGCTGCCCGGCACATGGGCCAGGGCGGGCGGATCATCAACATCGGCAGCACCAATGCCGAGCGCATGCCCTTCGCCGGTGGCGGCCCCTATGCCATGAGCAAGTCGGCGCTGGTCGGCCTGACCCGCGGTCTGGCCCGTGACCTCGGCCCCCTGGGCATCACCATCAACAACGTCCAGCCGGGGCCGGTGGACACCGACATGAACCCGGCCCAGGGCGAGTTCGCTGAAAGCCTGATGGGCTTGATGGCGGTGGGTCGCTACGGCCACGTCGATGAGATCGCCAGCTTCGTCGCCTACCTGGCCGGCCCGGAGGCGGCGTACATCACTGGCGCAAGCCTGAGCATCGATGGCGGCTTCGCGGCCTGAGGCCAGTCAATGACCGTCCCTGTCGGCCAGGCGCTGTTCAATCAACTGGACAAAGGCCCTGGCGGCCGGGGTCGGGTGCGTCGACCAGATCGCATAAACGTGACGCACCGGCGCATCCTCAACCGCTACCGACGCCACGCCATTGAAGCCGTTGGCAATTCGCGCCGGCACCAGGCCGATCGCCAGGCCGCGCTTGGCGAATTTCTCCACCAGGCGGATGTTGGTCATTTCGAACTGCACCCGATGGCGCACTCCGGCGGCAGCAAAGGCTTCGTCAGTTTGCCGGCGCGCGCCGCTACCGGCGGGAAAATCCACCAGCGGCTGGGCTTCAAGATCGGCCAGGGACAAGCGAGTCTTGCCTGCCAAAGGGTGCTCGACAGCCATCACCGCCACCAATTCTTCTTCGGCCAGCAGGCGGTACTCGACGCCTTCCAGCCGCTCGCCCGGCCAGATTCCGATAAAACCCACGTCCAGGCGTCGCTCGCGCACGTCGGCGATCAGCAACTCGCTCTTGGCCATCAGCCAGCGGATGTCCACCCGTGGATGTTGGGCATGAAAATCAGCCAGCAGATCGACCAGGTCCAGCTCGGTCAGCGAGGTGATCTCGCCGATCGACAATTGCCCGCGCACTTCACCGCAGGCGGCGGCAACATCCTCGGCAATCCTTCGGGTCGCCTCCAGTGCTGGCCGCGCGCTTTGCACAAAAGCTTCCCCCGCAGGCGTCAGGCGCACGCGCCGCGAGCTACGCTCGAACAGGCTGACGCCGAGGGTATCTTCCAACCTGGCAATCTGATGGCTCAAGGCCGACTGCACCACATGGCAGCGCTCGGCGGCGCGGGTGAAGCTGCCGGTGTCGACTACCGCCAAGGCATATTCAATCTGCTTGAGATTCATGGATCGATCTATTTTCAAGATGGATAGAATGAAAACGATACATTGGCGTCATGCTAGCGCATTTCCCATACTGTCACCTCCAACTGCCACTGATTAGAGACGGTCCATGACCTCTGCCACCCACCCCCTGAGCCGCGGCCTGATTTTGCTGATGGCCACTGCCACAGGCCTCGCGGTCGCCAGCAACTACTACGCACAACCCTTGCTGCACAGCATCGCCGAGCATTTCGGCCTGACCACCGCCAGCGCCGGGGCCATCGTCATGGCCGCGCAACTGAGCTACGGCGCCGGCCTGTTGCTGCTGGCACCGCTGGGCGACCTGTTCGAACAACGCAAACTGATCGTCAGCATGATTGCCATCAGCACCCTGGGCCTGCTGATCAGCGCCTTTTCGCCAAGCCTGATATGGCTGCTGATCGGCACCACCCTCACCGGCCTGTTTTCGGTGGTCGCCCAAGTGCTGGTGCCGATGGCGGCGGGCCTGAGTGATCCGGCGCAACGCGGGCGGGTGGTCGGCACGCTGATGAGCGGGCTGCTGCTGGGCATCCTGCTGGCGCGCACGGCTGCCGGCTTCATGGCTGAACTGGGTAGCTGGCGCAGCATCTACCTGCTGGCGGCAGGGTTGATGGGGCTGTCGGCGATCGCCCTGTTCCGCGCCCTGCCCGAGCGTCACCAGCACGCTGGGCTCAGTTATCCGGCGCTGCTCGGCTCGGTGTTCCGCCTGTTCGTCGACGAGCCGATCCTGCGCTTGCGCTCGCTGCTGGGGCTGTTGTCGTTCAGCCTGTTCGCCTTGTTCTGGACGCCGCTGGCCTTTCTGCTGTCGGCCGAGCCTTACCACTATTCCGACGCAGTGATCGGCCTGTTTGGCCTGGCCGGTGCCGCCGGGGCCCTGTCGGCCAACTGGGCCGGGCGCCTGGCCGACCGCGGCAAAGGCCCGCTGGGCACCACGGTGGGCTTGCTGGTACTGCTGCTTTCGTGGGTACCGCTGGCCTTTGCGCAGTCGTCGCTGACGGCATTGCTGGTTGGCGTGCTGTTGCTCGACCTGGCGGTGCAACTGGTGCACGTGAGCAACCAGAACGCGGTGATTGTCCTGCGTCCGGAAGCGCGCAACCGCCTGAATGCCGGCTACATCACCTGCTACTTCATCGGCGGCGCCCTCGGCTCGCTGCTCGGCACGCAGCTGTTCCAGCGCTATGGCTGGGACGGCATCGTCATCGCCGGCCTGAGCATCGGCGCCCTGGCCCTGCTGGTCTGGGGCCTGGCTGAGCGCCAGCGCGCCGTGCGCCCGGGTATCGCCTAACGGCGCACAAAGGCTTCATCGACCCTCGCCAGGTGCTCCTCGCGCAGGGTCCCGGCGTAGTAGTGCAGCTTGATCCAGGCCAGCAAATAGTCGTAGCGGGCCTGGGCCAGGTCGCGGCGGGTGGTCGCCAGTTGCTGCTCGGCATTGAGCACATCGAGGTTGACCCGCTCGCCACCCAGCACACTCTGGCGGGTCGATTGCACCAGCGCCTCGGCCGAAGTCAGCGCGCGCTGATAGGCACGCAGGCGGCTGACGCCGGACTGGCAGGCGTTGTACTGGCGGCGCAGCTCGATCAGGGTGGTACGGGTGTTGCCGTCCAGTTCATATTCGGCCTGCTCCAGGTTGCGGCTGGCCTGACGGGTGGCCGCCGACACCCCGCCCCCGGCAAACAACGGCAGGCTGACTTCGATGCCGATGGTGTTGGTGTCATAGCGCTGGTTATAGGTGTTGCCACTGTCGGACTGCATTTGCCGAGAAGTCGCGTAAGCCGTGACCTTGGGCAGGTGCCCGGCCCGGTTGCGCTCCACCTCGAATCCGGCCACTTCCAGGGCCTGGCGCTGGGACGCCAGTTGCGGGTTGTTGGCCAGGGCCAGCTCATGCCAGGCCTCGTAGGTCGCAGGCTGCAGCGCCAGCAGGGCAAAGCCGTCGTTGAGCGGCGCCAGCTCGTCGATGCGCGCCGAAGGCTCGCCAATCAGCGCCCCCAGCTCGCGCAGGGCGGCGTCCTGGTCGTTACGGGCCTGGATCTCCTCGGCGTCGGCCAGCTCATAGCGGGCCTGGGCTTCGAGGATGTCGGTACGGGTGCCCTCGCCCTGCTGGAACAGTTGCTGGTTCTGCTGGAACTGCTGTTGATAGGCCTGCTTGCTGGCGACACTGATGCTGATCTGGTCGTCGGCGAACAGCGCCTGGGTATAGCTGGTCATCACCCGCACCAGCAGTTCCTGGCTCTTGCCGCGAAACTCCTCGTCGGCAAACAGCGCCTGGGCCACGCCCTTGCGGTAACTGGCGTAGGCCTCGTAGTCGAGCAACGGCTGCTGAAGGATGAAGGTCGAGCCGTAGCTGTTGTAGTGGCGGTCTTCATCTTCGCGCCGCGAATCGCCCAGGTAACGGGCCTTGGAATCGTTGCGACCCTTGTTGTAGTTGTACGACAGGTTTGGCAGCAAACCGGCGCGGCCAATGGTGCGGTTTTCCTGCCCGGCGTCGCGGGCCTTGAGCGCGCCGAGGAACACCGGGTCCTTGCGCAGCGCCTGTTCATACACCTGAAACGGCCCCATGGCCTGCGCGCCCGCCCCTGTTGTCAGGGCGAACGCCGCCAGCAGCCCGGTCATCAAGCTTTTCATCCACGGGCTTCCTTATTGTTCGGTCAACGCGGTGCCTGCCCGGTCGAGCAGGGGTTTGAACAGGTAATTGAGCATCGAGCGCTCGCCGGTACGCACGAACAATTCGGCCGGCATGCCCGGCTTGATCACCAGCCCGTCAAGGCGCGCCAGGGCCTGCTCGCTGACGGTGCTGCGCAGCACGTAATACGGCTGGCCGGTCTTGTCATCGAGCAACTGGTCGGCGGAAATCAGCGCCACCTCGCCCGACACCCGCGGTGTGCTGCTCTGGTTGAAGGCGGTGAAGAGGATATCCACAGGCAGCTGCATCGCGACTTTATCCACAAGGTTGACCGGCAGGCGCCCTTCCACTTCCAGGGCGGTGCCCTGGGGCACCACCTCCAGCAAGGTTTCGCCGGCGCGCACCACCGCGCCCTCGGTATGCACGCCAAGGTTGACCGCAATGCCGTCGGCCGGGGCGAGGATCTCGCTGTGCTGCAGGTCGAAACCGGCCGAGGTCAGTTGCTGCTCAAGGGTCAGGCTTTTCAGTTGCGCTTCGGCCAACTGGCTGCGCACCTCTTTCTGATATTCCTCGCGCCGCTGCTGCAGGTTCAGCCGCGACTCGACAATGCCCTGCTCCAGCCGCGCGCTGTCGCCGCTGTTTTGCGCCAGGTCGCGCTGGACCTGGGACAACTGGCGCTGATACTCGAGCAAGCGGTTGCGCGGAATGTAGCCCTGAATTGCCAGCGGCTTGAGGTTCTCCAACTGCTCACGCAGCGAATCGGCCTGGGCCTGCAGGTCGCCACGGGCGCGGCGCATGCCGGCCAACTGAGCCACGGCGCCGTCGATACTGGCGGTCAGCCCGGCCTGCTCGCGGGCCTGGGCATCACGGCGGCTGCTGAACAGCTGGCGCTGGCTCTCGAGCACCAGGCTCAGCTGCGGGTCGGGGTTGCTGGCAAGCTGCGGTGGAAAGATGATTGCGCCGAGGTTGTCGCGCTCGCTCTGCCAGCGCGCCAGGCTGGCCCAGGCCAAACGGTACTGGGCCTGCAGCGATTGCACATCGGCCTGGACCTGGGTCTGGTCGAGGCGAAACAACGGCTGACCCTGTTTTACCAACTGGCCTTCGCTGACCAGGATGCGGCTGACCACGCCACCGGCCAGGGATTGCACCGCCTTGCGCTTGCCCGAGACCACCACGGTGCCCTGCACGGCAATGCCTTGATCGAGCGGCGCCAGAGTTGCCCACGTGATAAAACCACCAAAGCCGACCAGGGTCAGCAGCCAGCCCAGGCGCACGTAAAATCGGGCACTGCGGCTTTTATCGACCTGGCTCATGCGCCACCTCCGGTTGCCAATGCGGCATTCGCAGGTTGGCGCTGGGCCTGTTCCTGGGCGCGGCTCAGGGCCTGCATGACTTCATGGGTCGGGCCAAAGGCCTGCATCCGGCCCTCGCTGAGCACCAGCAGTTTATCCGCCTGGGCCAGGGCGGCCGAGCGGTGCGTAACCAGCACTACGGTGCGGCCCTGGGCTTTCATCTGGGCGATGGCAGTGGCCAGCGCCGCTTCGCCGCTGGTGTCGAGGTTGGAATTGGGTTCATCGAGCACGATCAGGCTCGGCCCGCCGTACAGGGCCCGGGCCAGGGCGATGCGTTGCTTCTGCCCGCCTGACAGGTCGCCGCCGTCTTCGCCCAGGCGTGTGTCATAGCCTTGCGGCAGGCGCAGAATCAGTTCGTGCACGCCGGCCTGGCGCGCGGCTTCGACCACCTTGAGGCCGTCGAGCTCGGCAAAGCGGGCAATGTTCTCGGCAATGCTGCCGCGCAGCAGTTCGATGTTCTGCGGCAGGTAGCCGATATGCGGGCCGAGGGCCTCGCGGTCCCAGCGGTGCAGGTCGGCGCCGTCCAGGCGCACGGTACCGGCCAGGGTCGGCCAGACGCCGACCAGCACCTTGGCCAGGGTCGACTTGCCCGAGCCGGAGGTGCCGAGCACGCCAAGTACTTCGCCGGCACCCAGGTTGAAACTGATCTGCTGCAAGGTGGCCACGCGCTTGCCAGGCGGCCCGGCGCTGACCTGTTCGAAGCCCAGGCGCCCGCTTGGCGCTGGCAAGGCCATCGGCGCCGGCGGCTCGGGAAACGCGCGCAGCAGGCCATCCAGGCGCTGATAGGCCATGTGCGCGCCACTCCACTGCTTCCACACGGCAATCAGCTGATCGATCGGGCTGAGCACCCGGCCCATGAGGATGGAACCGGCGATCATCATCCCCGGGGTCATCTGCCCCTCGATCACCAGCAGGGCGCCCAGCCCTAGCACCAGGGACTGCAGGCACAGGCGCAGCGACTTGCTCACCGCGGTGATCACCGCCGAGGTATCGCTGGCCTGGTTTTGCAGGTTCAAAAAGCGCGAATGCAAGGCAAACCAGCGCTGGCGCAAGGCGCCAAGCATGCCCATGGCCTGGATGCTCTCGGCATTGTGCAACTGGCTGCTGGCCAGGTGCGTGGACTGCTGCTGGAAACCGCTGGCCTCAACCAGCGGCTTGTGAGTCAGGCGTTCGTTGAGCACCGCCAGGGCAATCAGCAGCAGCGCCCCGGCACAGGCCATGACACCCAGCCAGACGTTGAAGAGGAAAATCACTGCCAGATAAATCGGAAACCAGGGTGCATCAAAGAAGGCAAACAGTGCAGGACCGGTGACAAATTGCCTCACTTGCGTGAGGTCGTTAAGTGCTTGCCCGGCCTGCCCGTCACCCTGGCGCAAGTTGCGCTCAAAGGCTGCACGGTAGACGTGGAGGTTAAAGCCCTGCTCCAGCTGGTTGCCAACCCGGATAACAATAAAACTGCGGATCGCTTCCAGCGCGCCGATAAATACGAAGAAGCCGACTACCATCAACGTCAACATCCACAGGGTTGTTTCGTTTTGCGAAGACAGTACCCGATCATACACTTGCAGCATATAAATCGAGGGCACCAACATAAGCAGGTTAATCAACGCGGTAAAACAACCCACACTCAATAGCGTGGACTTGTGATCGGCCAGTGCTGCCCACAGGGGTGCCCCGGCTTTATGAGTCGGCTTGTTCATTGTCCGCCTTTCTATCCCTGAAAAATCGGCAATCGCCTACAAGGCTTTATTCTTTATTCTTACGTTCCAGCAAGAGTATCTTTCCGGATATGGAAGTCCATTTGAAGATACCTGGCTTATAACGGTTAAAGTGCACCATCGCGCTACCGCTGCCATCAAGCAAAGCCAGCGTATCAGTGGTCGGCAGCCAGCCGCTGGGGCGCTGCCCAATCAGCCCTGCTACGCATTCGAGATCGCCGCGCAAGGTTTGCGCTGCATCCAGGTGCATTTCACAACCCGCGGCTCGATCGTTTTCGGGGTAAAGCATCCAGTCACCGGCCAGTTGCGCGGGCGTGGGGAGTAGCAGGCTGCTTGCCATACCGACCTCGGTCATCAACATCAGGGGAATCGCGCCGAGCGCGATCATTCGCTTCAAAGCCATTATCTGTCCGCCTCGGAAAAGGCGGCGCATCGGCGCCGCCCTTTCAGTTTGCTATCAGACCACGATATCCGTGGCGACCGCCTGACCTACAGTGGTCACCAGGAAATCAGACAGGCTGTTGCCGGTGAAGTCGATCGACAGGCTACCGAGGTTGCTTGCCTGATCGAAGCTCAGCACCGCTTCGCCGGCATGGCCGGTGAAGGCATCAACGAACTGCAGCGGCAGCTTGTTGACAGCAAAGGCCGACATTGCCGACAGATCGATTTTGTCCTGACCGCTGACGAAATCCATGATGCGGTCGGGATTGCTCGGGGTCGAATCGCTGCTGGCAGCGAAGATGAAGGTGTCGGAACCGGCACCACCCCAGAGTTTGTCGGCACCGCCGCCGCCGTAGATGATGTCGTTGCCGGCACCACCCTTGAGCTCGTTGGCCACGGCGTTGCCGATCAGCAGGTCGTTGCCCGAGCCGCCGATGGCGTTCTCGACAATGGCACCCTTGGCAATGGAAATATTGCCGATCATGCCGCCGACGTCGGAGAACGACGCGTCATTGAGGTTGATCTTCTGGTTCTGGGTAAAACCGGAGAAGTCCAGGGTGTCGTTGCCGCCACCGTCCCACACCGAGAAGACGATTTTCGACGAGGCCGAGGTGGCCGAGTAGAAGTCGCGATCAGCGGTGGAGTTGAAGCCATACACGGTGTCGCCGGAGCGGGTCGCGTAGTTGGCGCCATAGAGCTTCTGGATGGCGGCGATGTCATCCATCAGCGGTGCCGAGGAGTACACCTGCACACCGCCCTTGGTGAAGTTCTGGCTGGTGTTGCTCTCGCCCCAGTAACTCATGACGCTGTAGCCACGGGTGTCCTGGCCGTAGGTAGCATCGGCATAGGTCGGGTAGCCTTCGCCGGCGTTGTAGTCGCCGGGGTGGGACAGGCCCAGGACGTGGCCGATTTCGTGGGTCAGGGTCTGACGGCCGTAGTTGCCGTTTTCCGGGTTGACGTTGGCCTGGTACTGATTGTTGATCAGGTACCAGGATTCGCCCTTGTGCGAGCCCGGACCGTCGAACGGCAGGTAGGCGAATGCCGCGCCGCCGGTGCTGCCATCGCTGTAGTTGCCGAAGGTCATGTGACCGTCGCCGCCCGAGGCGCCTTCCTTGAAGGTGACCTTGGCCACGTCCGCCCACGACTGCATGGACAGTTTGGCCTGGGCTTTCTGCTGCGCGGAAAAGGCGCTGAACGAGCCCAGCCCCTGACCGTAGAAGTCAGAAGGTGCCTTGGTCAGGAAGGTATAGGTCAGGCTGATGGTGCCGTCCTTGTTCAGGTCTTTCCAGGCAGCGCCGTCGCGCAGCAACTGGGTAGCGGCCTGGTCGACCGAGAACGAAGGTTTGCCATTGACTGTCGCACTGCCGCCGCGATCATATTGATGGCCGAAACTATTGATCAGGCTGTAAGCGGAACTTGCACCGTGCGGTTGCAATACAGAGCCAGCTGAAACAATAGCGCTTTCTTTGACTTTCGACATACAGACACTTCCTTGTTTACAAAAAAGCAGTTGTTGTCCGATAGGACGCTCCTGCGGCGAGATCGTCCTATCACTCGCCTGAATGAGGCGGGGAAAAACTGACACAGGTGGAATTGAACTGTCCAGCTTTTTTTGACGTCAATTTTCAATAAGACTAATTGTTTATTGTCCTACACGCGCAAACCCTTGATTTAGCCAATGCGTATACATTTGCGCAAACGACGATATATCGAGACTGACAAAAACCCCGGCCCTAGACGAAAACTGACCCGACAGTTTTAGTTGCATAATCGAAGTTTAATTATAAGAATGCGACATGCCGTTATAGCCCGGTGATTCTGAGCCTTTACTTTTTTGTGACAACTAGCGGGTGACCCTCCGTCGGCTGGCCATTGACTTGTGACGGGCCCGGGCGCTGAGTAGGGATTGGTCAACAGCCCTTTCAACCTGGATGCCACTATGACAAGACTCACGGTTCAATCCGGCGATTTCTTGCAAGGTGAAGGCGAGTACCGCAATGGATCGCTCACACTCAAGACCGCCCGCAGCCCCTCACCTGGCGAGAAAATCGCCCTGACCCGCATTACCGATCTGATCGTCGCCAATCAGGAATCCAGCCGCAGCCTGAGCAGTGCGCTGGGCTGGGGCGTTGCCGGCGCCCTGGTGGCCGGCCCGGTCGGCCTGATCGCCGGCCTTTGGCTAGGCGGCAAGGAAGAAGAAGTGACCTTCCTGGCGACCTTCAAGGATGGTCGCAAGCTGATGGCCATCACCGACAAGAAGACCTGGTCGAAAATCGACGGCAATTGGCGACGCCACAGCCAGGCGGCAGCGAACGGCTGAATCCGCACAGCCCTCGTACGTTCATGGTCATGACAATCGATTGAAAACAGGGGCGCCGCCAACCGGTCGCCCCTGCTAAGATTGCGCCCCCGCCTGCCCGGCGCAATACCCGGCAGGCTTTCGCCACCCGGGCTCGCGCCCCTCATCGCCTATCGGGCAAATACGCCCTGCCGGACAGCAGCCGATCGATAACGGCGCGTTCGCGTTCGTTTTCAAGGAGCTCCTGCATGACCCTGCCTCGCCCTCGCCTGCCCTTGCGCCTGCTCGGCCTGAGCCTGGCCCTGCCGGCTACACACAGCCTGGCCGAGGACAGCATCACCCTGGCCCCGCTGCAGGTGTCGCAGGTCTATAGCGAGGGGTACCAGGCCCGCGAAGCCGCGGTCGGCGGTTTCCAGCCGGCGCCACTGCTCGATACCCCGGCCTCGATTGCAGTGTTCAACGAGCAACTGCTGGCCGACCGCCAGGTGCGCAAGCTCAGTGAAGTGCTGCAAAGCGATGCCTCGGTGGGTGAAAGCTATGCGCCGATCGGATACTACGAAAACTTCAACGTGCGCGGCTTCGAGCTCAACGCCGCCAGCAGCTACAAGATCAACGGCCAGACCATCGCCGGCGAGCAGAACGTGGCGCTGGAGAACAAGCAACAGGTCGAGTTGCTCAAGGGCCTGTCGGGGTTGCAAAGCGGCGTGTCGGAACCCGGTGGCCTGATCAACTACGTGACCAAGCGCCCGGAGGATGTGCGCTCGGTGACGGTTTCAAGCAACGAACAAGGCGAGCGCTACCTGGCCACCGACCTCGGCGGCTGGTTCGGCAGCGAGCGTCAGTTCGGCCTGCGCGCCAACCTGGCGCATGAGGACATCCGCAGCTACGTCGACCACGCCGACGGCAAGCGCGACTTCGCCTCGCTGGCCTTCGACTGGCAGATCAACCCCGACGCCGTGCTGCAGCTGGATGCCGAATACCAGCAGCGCGAGCAGCGTTCGGTGCCGGGCTACCAGTTGCTCGGCGGCAACAGCCTGCCCCACGGCATCGACCCGCATGACCGCCTGGCCTATCAGCACTGGGCCAACCCGGTGAGCATCGACTCGCTGAACCTTGGCGGGCGCTTCGAATATCGCTTCAGTGACAACTGGACGGGCAGCGTCAGCGCCTCGCGCAGCAAGGTGGTGATCGATGACTACAGTTCGTTTGCCTGGGGGTCGAGTGAAGGCGCCTACTTCAGCGAGGCAGGCGACTATGACATTTATGACTACCGCAGCCCCGACGACACCCGACGCACCGATGAGGCTCAAGTGGCGCTCAATGGCCGCTTCGACAGCCTGGGCGTTGGCCACGAGCTGACCATCGGTAGCAGCGCTCAGCGTCGAACCCTCGATCAGCGCCCCTATTTCAACGAGTGGATCGGCAGCGGCAACATCTATCAACAAACGCCGGCGCTGGAGCCGTCTGAAAAAAACCCTGGCCACAGCACCCGCAGACTCGACAGCCGCCAATACGGAATATTCGCCAGCGACCGCATCAGTTTCAATGAGCACTGGCAGACCGTGCTGGGCGCACGCCTGGTGCGCCTGGATGAAAAAACCTTCGGCGAAGATGGCAACTCAGGCCGCCACACCCGCGACTATCAACTGTTGCCCAATGCCGCGCTGATCTACAAGCCGCGCCCGGACATCGCCCTGTACACCAGCTATAGCAAGGGCCTGTCTTCCGGCGGTACTGCGCCGTGGTTCGCTAGTAACGGTGCCGAGATTCTTGCGCCGACCCTGTCCCATCAACTGGAAGTCGGCATCAAGCGCGACTGGCAACGCCTGAGCCTGAGCGCCGCGCTGTTCCAGCTGCGCCAGGCCTATCAGTATTCACAACCTGACGGTGCCGGTGGTTTCACCTATGTGCAGCAAGGCCAGCAAAAAAACATCGGCCTGGAACTGGGCGCCAGCGGCTGGCTGACCTCCAACCTGCAGATCAACGCCAGTGCTGCGGCAATTCGCGCGCGGGTCAAAAACAGCGGCACAGCTGACTACGAAGACCATCAGGCGCTCAACGTACCGAACTTGCGCGCTGCGGTGCAGGCCGACTACAGCCTGCCGATCCCGGGCCTGGCCCTGCTCGGCGGTGCGCGCTACAGCGCCAGCAAGTACGCCAATCAGGCTGGAACGGTTGAGGTCGGCAGCTATGCGGTGTTTGACCTGGGCAGCCGTTACAGCACCAGGATTGGTGGTTACGACACGGTGCTGCGGCTGATGGTGGATAACGTCTTCGACAAACGCTACTGGCGCGATGCCGGGGAGTACCTGGGGGATGGTTATCTGTTTCAGGGGGCGCCGCGCACCGCACGGGTTTCGGCGTCTGTGAGCTTCTGAGGGGCTCATCGCGGGTCGACTTGACCCGCGATGAAGACACCGCCGTCAGAACGGCTCGCTACCCTCGCGAATTTCCACTTCCAACACCTCACCCAACGCCACCAGCTGCGTCGCCACGTCCCTGGTGGTAATGAAACCGCTGTAGCAGTCACCGTCGGTAGACCAGTTCCACAGCACCAGGCCCTGCTTGTGCAGTTCGTCGTGGGCGGTGACCATCAGTTCGGGCACCGTGGTGCCTTCGAGGAAGTCTTCATCTTCCGCGTCCTCGACGCCGAACGTAACGTCGGCATCCCGTGCCTCGGCCAACTGCTGCACGCTCTGCACAAAAGACTCGGTGTCTTTCCAGTCGACAAAGAACACCGACTCCCAGTCTGCCACGTCCTTGACGATGTACATCAGTTGCTGCGGATCGTCCTCGAATTCCTCGATGTCGTCTTCATCCAGCTCGACCTCGCGCAGGGCCTGGACATGCTGGCTGGCCATTGCCGCCGACGGGCTGACCAAGGTCAGCAATTGTTCGGCGGCGAGGATCTGCGCCTTGGTAAAACATTCTTTGAGCATCTGAAACATCCTTTTTCATGGGCAAAACAAAAAGCCCCCGACCTTGTTCAGGTCGGGGGCTTTTCTAGATATGGCGGTGAAGAAGGGATTCGAACCCTTGATACAGTTTCCTGTATACACACTTTCCAGGCGTGCTCCTTCAGCCACTCGGACACTTCACCGTTTCTCTTCAAGCAGTTCAGCCTGTCGAGGCGCGCTAATGTAGTCGAAAGAGGTTCTGATGGCAAAGGTTTTTTTCAGAATATTCATGCGCTTAAGCCATTCAAGCAAAAAACCACGGTACACAGGGCAAAGCCGCCATTCTCTGGCGTGCTTTGACAGCGCCGATTCACCTACTCCCGTCAGCACGAGCGAACGGGCCGTCAAGCTGACCGGTCAGTCAGTCACAGCGCTTTACCTCGGGCACTTGCCTGAGTAACGTCTGCCCCACTCCCCTTTAAGGAACTCTGTCATGAGTGAGCTGATTACCTACCACCTCGAAGACGGCATTGCCACCCTGACCCTGAACAACGGCAAGGTCAACGCCATCTCGCCTGACGTCATCAAGGCCTTCAATGCCGCCCTCGACCAGGCCGTGCAGGACCGCGCGGTGGTAATCATCACCGGCCAGCCCGGCATTCTGTCCGGCGGCTATGACCTCAAAGTCATGACCGCAGGCCCTAAAGAAGCCGTCAGCCTGGTCACCGCAGGCTCGACCCTGGCCCGGCGCATGCTTTCGCACCCGTTCCCGATCATCGTCGCCTGCCCGGGCCACGCGGTGGCCAAGGGCGCTTTCCTGCTGCTCTCGGCCGACTACCGCATCGGTGTCGAAGGCCCGTTCAGCATTGGCCTTAATGAAGTGCAGATCGGCATGACCATGCACCACGCCGGTATTGAACTGGCCCGCGATCGACTGCGCCGTGCAGCATTCCACCGCTCGGTGATCAATGCCGAGATGTTCGACCCGGTCAGCGCCGTCGACGCCGGTTTCCTCGACAAGGTCGTGCCGGTCGAGCAACTTCAGGAAGCTGCGCTGACTGCCGCCCGGCAGTTGAAGAAGATCAACATGAACGCCCACAAGCACACCAAGCTCAAGGTGCGCAAAGCTCTGCTGGAGCTGCTCGACGACGCGATCATCCGCGACCAGGAACACCTCGGCTGACCCCCTACCAAGGCCTGATTGCAACTAATTGTGTAATCAGGCCTGTCCCGCCCAATGAGCGTTTGCCGATAGAAGTGCACACCCGTACACTGCGCCGCGTTTGCCTGGTGTGAGTCGTACGAATGCTTTTTATTATCCGCATGTTCCTGTTGGGGCTGCATTTTCTCCTGGCCGGTGTTCTTGGTGTGCTGGTCGGCCTGTGCCGACCGTTCAACCCGGACAACAGCCGAATTTGTGCACGCCTTTACGGTCTGCCCGCCACCTGGCTGATGCGCCTTGAGATCAAGGCCGAGGTCGGCCCGCTGTTCGACCAGCCGCCGGGCTGCGTGATCATCGCCAACCACCAGTCCAACTACGACTTGTTCGTGCTCGGCCATGTGGTGCCGCCGCGCACCGTGTGCATCGGCAAGAAGAGCCTGAAATGGATCCCGCTGTTCGGCCAGTTGTTCTGGCTGGGCGGCAACGTCCTGGTCGATCGCGGCAATGCCTACCAGGCGCGCCGGGCCATGCAGACCACCACTCGCACCCTGAGCGAAGACGACACCTCGATCTGGGTGTTCCCCGAAGGCACGCGCAATGCCGGCGAGCATCTGATCACCTTCAAAAAGGGTGCCTTCCACATGGCCGTGGAAGCCGGTGTGCCGATCGTGCCGGTGTGCGTCAGCCGCTATGCCAGCCGCCTGAAGCTCAACGGCTGGCGGCGCAGCAAGGTCATCATCCGTTCGCTGGCGCCGATCGCCACCAGTGGCCTGACCCAGCAGGATGTGCCGGCCCTGGCCGAACAGTGCCGCCTGCAGATGCAACACTGCATCGATCGCATGGAAAGTGAACTGCCCCAGGCGTGAACGGTTGCCGAATCGTGCCGGTCATACCAAGCTACTGGCACGGTTAACAGAAGAAGCGGACAACCATGGGTCGAGTCGTTGCGGCGGCGGTGTACAGCGCCGGCAGAAAAGTCACCAATATCAGCCTCGATGAAGGCAGCCAGTGGGCAAGCAAACCCGGGCATTTTGTCTGGATCGGCCTGGAAGAGCCCAACGCCCAGGAACTGGCCAACCTGCAACGCCAGTTCAACCTACATGAGCTGGCCATCGAGGACGCGCTGGAAAAGCACAGCCGGCCCAAGCTCGAGACCTTCGGCGATGCGCTGTTCATCGTCACTTATTCGCCAGTGCGCCATGAAGGCAAGCTGGAGTTCATCGAAACCCATATCTTTGCTGGCAACGGCTACATCATCACCGCCCGCAACGGCCACTCGAAATCCTACGCCCTGGTGCGCCAGCGCTGCGAGGCCCGGCCGCTGCTGCTCGAGCACGGCGAAGACTTCGTGCTCTACGCCCTGCTCGACTTCGTCACCGAGAACTACCAGCCGGTCAGCGAAGCCATTCATGGCGAGATCGAGGAGCTTGAGCGCAGCGTGCTCAGCGGCTCGCTCAAGGAAGAAGACATCCAGCGCATCCACAGCCTGCGCCGCGACATCCTGCGCCTGCGCCGCTATGTGGCGCCGATGGTCGAGGTCAGCGAAGAACTGCAGCGCCTGACCTTCCCGTTCATCGACAAGAACATGCGCCCGTACTTTCGTGACGTGCAGATCCACGTCACCCGGCAGATGGAGGACCTGGCGGGGATTCGCGACATCGCCAGCCAGACCATCGAAATCGGCATGCTGCTGGAGTCGTCACGCCAGAGCATCGTGCAGCGCAAGTTCGCCGCCTGGGCGGCGATCCTGGCCTTCCCCACCGCCGTGGCGGGGATCTACGGGATGAACTTTCAGAACATGCCGGAGCTGAGCTGGCACTACGGCTACTTTGCCGTGCTGGGCGGGATCGCCGTGGGCTGCACGGCGCTGTACGCCAGCTTCAAGCGCTCCGGCTGGCTGTAACGGCAGGCCTCAGGCCGAACTGCCCTGGGGCTTGTGCGCGACGAAGCGCATCATCCATTCAGCCACCGTGCTGCCCTGGTGCTGCTGCGCCAGGCTGTCGATGCCCTTGCGGTAGACCTCCTGGCCGAGGCTGTCCTGGCGCAGCTCGAGCAGCGCCCGCGAATAGTCGTGGATGAACTCCGGGTGGCCCTGAAAGCACAGCACCTGGTCGCCGATGTGATAAGCGGCGTTCGGGCAGAAGTCGCTGGAGGCAATCACCGTGGCGTTCTCCGGCAGGCGGGTGACCTGGTCCTGATGGCTGATCAGCAAGGTCAGCTCTTCGACCTGTGGGCTCATCCACGGCGCCTTGGCGTTCATCACATAGCGGTGGGTACCCACCCCCCAGCCTTGGTGCGCGCGCTCGCTCTTGCCGCCCAGCAGCAGCGCCAGCAGTTGATGACCAAAACACACGCCAAGCAGTTTGTCGCCACGCTGATAGCGCTCCAGCAGGAACGCCTTGAGCTTGTGAATCCACGGATCATCACCGAACGAGTCGGCCTTGCTGCCTGTAACCAGGTAGGCATCGAACACTTGGTCATCATCGGGGTATTCGTCGTTCAACACGTTGTAGACGCGAAACTCGGCGGCGATTGGCTGGCGGGTAAACAGCTGCTCGAACATCCGTCCGTAGCCCTGATACTGCTCGACCAGCTCCGGTCGCAGGACGTCGGTTTCCAGGATGCAGATGCGTAGCGACATAGAGATAGTCCTGAACGACAAAGGCGGGATTGCCCCGTAAAGCCTGCCCCGAATAAGGCGCGCAGGCAAGTATGATGCTCGGACGAACGGTCATGAGGTTGGGATCCACTTGCCGATGTGGCGCAGGCGTCTAGCAAGGGGAATGCTGGTGGATGGCCAAAGGCCTCATAGCGAAAAACATCTGAAGCGCAATAAGTACAGATTAAAGCGTTCTAAAACACGGGTGACGTTGACCCTAAGGTTAGCTGTATACCCATTAGCAACGGTTCGCGACTTAATGTTTCACCACGTTAAATGATGTTCGCCAGATCGACGACAAGGAAGCCTCTGGGCACTCAGGAATAACAACAAAAAGGCGGTCAGCCATGTTCAAACAACACAAAGTACGTCAAGCCGGGCTCATTCTCTTCGCCACTACGCTGCTGTTGATCCTGCCGAACCTTTCACGCCTGTTCGGCTGAGCGGCATGCCCTCTTCCCGCGGTTTGTGCCTGGCACAAGCCGGTTGTGTGCAGGTAATCTGCCGACCCTGATGGTTGGAGACTGCCCATGCGCCACTGTTTCAGCTTGTTGCTCGCCCTGCTGTGCCTGCCCCTGCAGGCGGCGCAGTTGACCCTCGACCTGGGCAACGGCAGCCGCCACTGGCAGAGCGCCGAGTTGTTGGCGCATCCGCTGGCGCAGGATATCCAGATTGACAACGACGTTTCCTACAAGCGAACCATGCATTACCGCGCGTTACCACTGGCTGTGCTCCTACAGGGAGTGCAGGCCGATGATCACCTGCAAGCCATTGCTCTGGACGGTTTCGCCGCCGAGATGCCCGCCGCGCCTTTGCTCAAGGACGGCCCTGCGCGGGCCTGGCTGGCCATTGAAGACCCGGCCAGACCATGGCCGGCACTGGCCAAGGGCAAGCCCGGTGCCGGGCCGTTTTACCTGGTCTGGACCGACCCGCAAGCCGGGCGCATCAGCCCTGAGCAATGGCCTTTCCAGGTCGCCAGCATTCGCCGCCTGGCGGCAGTGGCCGAACGCTTCCCGGCCATGCGCCCGGCGCCAGGCATTAGCGCCGACAACCCGGTCAACCAGGGCTTTGCCGTGTTCCAGAAGAACTGCCTGGCCTGCCATCGCCTCAACGGCGCCGGGGACGCCCAGTTCGGCCCGGACCTGAACCTGCCGCACAACCCGACCGAGTACTTCCAGGCCGTTTTCCTCCGGCGCTATATCCGCGACCCGCAAAGCCTGCGCCAGTGGCCCCAGGCAAAAATGCCCGGGTTTGCCGCAGCGGTCATCAGCGATAGCGAGCTGGATGCGCTGCTGGCGTATCTGGCCCACATGGCCACGCGCAAACCCTGAGGCTCACTGCTGCTGGGCGTTGAGGGTCGGGGTCACCAGCACCTTGGCGTGCATCTGCTCGAAACCACCACCGCGGCGCATGCCGCGCACCGGGCAGGCATCCAGGTAGTCCAGGCCCACCGCCAGTTTCAGGTGGCGTTCAGGCCGGGCCAGTTGGTTGGTGACATCGAAGCTGTACCAGGCATCCTCCAGCCAGGCTTCGGCCCAGGCGTGGCTGGCCATCTGCTGGCTGTCGCTGTCGAACAGGTAACCGGACACATAGCGCGCCGGGATGCCCAGGCTGCGCGCGCAGGCCAGGAAGGCATGGGTGTGGTCCTGACATACCCCGGCGCCGCCGGCAAACGCCTGGGCGGCGCTGGTATCCACGGCGGTGCTGCCGGGCCTGTAGGCCATGCGCTGGTTCAGGGCATTCATCAGTTCGATCAACGTCGAGCGGTCACGGCGCTTGCGGCATTGCTGGCTGGCGAAGGCACGCAAGGCTTCGTCAGCTTCGGTCAGGCGGGTGAAGCGCAGGAACGGCAGCGGCGATTGCAACTCGTGCTCGGCCTCGCGGCTTTCATCAATATCGACCAGGCCACGGGCGCCGATGACCAGGTCCGAATGTGGCTCTTCCAGGCTCAGCACATGCAGGATGTTGCCGAACGGGTCCAGTTGCGCGCGCACCGGCCGCGGCAGGTCCAGTTGCCAACTGAGCACCTGTTGACGCTCGCTGTCGTGCGGAGTCAGACGCAGGTACTGGATGCTGGCACGCACCTGGTCTTCGTAGTGGTAGGCGGTTTCGTGGCTAATGGTCAGTCTCATACGGCCTCCAGGTAGGCGCTGTGAATGGCGTTGCCCAGTTCACGCACCAGCGGGATGTAATGGGTCAGCCAGGGGTGCAGCCCTTCGGCAAGGATTTCATCGATCGAGGTGTAGCGCAGGCGCGCGTCCACCTCGGCGGCCAGGCGCTGGGCCGGGCGGCCGTTGCCGCCGGGCAGGCTGGCGAGGATCAGGTCGATTTCCTCGGTGCAGGCACGCAGCGAGCGCGGCACGTCGGCGCGCAACAGCAGCAACTCGGCAACATGGCGAGCGGCCGGTGCATCACGGTAGATTTCGGTGTAAGCCTCGAATGACGACAGCGCGCGCAGCAAGGCGCTCCATTGGTAGTAACCGCGCGCCGAGCTGTCGCTGACCGCCTCGGCCTCGTCGCCAAGCATCTCGTAGCGGGCATCGAGCAAGCGCAGGGTGTTGTCGGCGCGCTCGATGAAGGTGCCCAGGCGAATGAAGCGAAAGGCGTCGTTGCGCATGATGGTGCCGTAAGTGGCACCACGAAACAGGTGCGAGCGTTCCTTGATCCACTCACAGAAACGGCTCATGCCATAGCGGCCCAGGCCTTGCTCGGCGATGCCACGAATTTCCAGCCAGGTGGCGTTGATGTTTTCCCACATGTCGGCGGTGATCCGCCCACGTACCGCATGGGCACTGGCCCGCGCGGCACCCAGGCAACTGTAAATGCTCGCCGGGTTTTCCGGGTCGAGGGCGAAGAAGTGCAGCAGGCGTTCGGCATGCAACTGGCCATGGCGCTCGAGGTAGTCGTCGAGGGTACCGGTGATCAGCAGCGGCATGGCCATTTCATCCAGGCCGTCGCCGCGCCCGTCTTGCGGCATCAGCGACAGCGAATAACTGACATCGAGCATCCGCGCGAGGTTTTCCGCCCGCTCCAGGTAACGCGACATCCAGTACAAATCAGAGGCAGTTCTACTCAGCATGACTTAATCCTCGACCACCCAGGTGTCCTTGGTGCCGCCGCCCTGGGACGAGTTGACCACCAGCGAGCCCTCGCGCAGCGCGACCCGGGTCAGGCCGCCTGGCACCACCCGGGTCTCGCGCCCGGACAGCACGAACGGGCGCAGGTCGATATGCCGCGGGGCGATGCCGTTTTCGACAAAGGTCGGGCAGGTCGACAGCGACAGGGTCGGCTGGGCGATATAGGCCGCTGGCCGGGCCTTGATCCGGGCGGCGAACGCCTCAATCTCGGCACGGCTGGCCGCCGGCCCCACCAGCATGCCGTAGCCGCCGGAACCCTGGGTTTCCTTGACCACTAGCTCCGGCAGGTGCGCCAGCACGTGGGACAGTTCTTCAGGCTTGCGGCACTGCCAGGTCGGCACGTTCTTGAGGATCGGCTCCTCGTCGAGGTAGAAGCGGATCATGTCGGTGACATAGGGGTAAATCGACTTGTCGTCGGCCACACCGGTGCCAATGGCATTGGCCAGCACCACGTTGCCGCAGCGATAAGCCGCCAGCAGCCCGGGCACACCGAGCATCGAATCGGGGTTGAAGGCCAGCGGGTCGAGGAAGGCATCGTCCAGGCGCCGGTAGATTACATCGACCGCCTTGGGGCCGTCGGTGGTGCGCATGAATACCCGCTCGTCACGCACGAACAGGTCGGCGCCCTCGACCAGCTCGACGCCCATCTCGCGGGCGAGGAAGGCATGCTCGAAGAAGGCGCTGTTGAAACGCCCGGGCGTCAACACCACCACGCTGGGGTTGTCCAGCGGGCTTGAGCTCTTGAGGGTATCGAGCAACAGGTTGGGGTAATGATCGATCGGCGCGATGCGCTGGGCTGCGAACAGCTCGGGGAACAGGCGCATCATCATCTTGCGGTCTTCAAGCATGTAGCTGACGCCGCTGGGGGTGCGCAGGTTGTCTTCGAGCACGTAGTAACTGCCATCACTGTCGCGCACCAGGTCGACCCCGGAAATGTGCGAATAGATGTCGCGGTGCAGGTCCAGGCCCTGCATCGCCAGTTGGTACTGCTCGTTGGCCAGCACCTGCTCGGCCGGAATGATCCCGGCGCGAATGATGCGCTGGTCGTGGTACAGGTCGGCTAGAAACAGGTTCAGCGCCTTGACCCGCTGAATGCAGCCCCGTTCGACCACCCGCCATTCACTGGCCGGGATGCTGCGCGGGATGGTATCGAAGGGAATCAGGCGCTCGGTGCCCTGCTCGTCGCCATAGAGGGTGAAGGTGATGCCGGCGCGGTGGAACAGCAGGTCGGCTTCACGTCGACGCTGGGCCAGCAGCTCTGGCGGGGTTTCGGCCAGCCAGCGGGCGAATTCCCGGTAGTGCGGACGGACCTGGCCGTCAGCGGCGTACATTTCGTCATAAAAGGTGCGGATCATGCCGAACTCCTTGTCACCCGTGCACCCGAGCCATCGCAAGCCTCGTGCCAGCGGCATAATTCCTTGTTATTCAATACGTTGTGATTTAAGCGAAGAACGGTCGCACCAGATCTGTGCAACCGCCCCGGTTGCTTTGACGGCAGCGCTTCATTGCGAAGCGCCGCGCTTGTTCGTCAGTCAGGCCAATTGCCGCTCCTGCTTGACGCCCCAGCCTTCTATTTCTCCACCCAGCGGGGCGATCACCGCCTCGAAATCCTGTTCGAATTCGCCGATTCCGCCATAGGTTGCAAACATCACCTTGCTCAGCTCCAGGTGCCAGGCGCCATCATCGCGCTCGTGGACCTGGGCACTGAGTGATTCGCCGCGAAACTTACCTGCCGCTCGCCGCGCCCGTGCCTCGTCCGGAAAGACCGCATAAAACTCGATGGGATGAATCTGCGCGAAGTTGAACCCCCCTTCTTTCATCCGACGCAAGACCGTGCTGCTGATGTCCTCGTATTGGCTGCTCATGAATCGTCCTCCTCATTACCGATGGATAGACTTTCAGTGCAAAACGCACCTGCCCGCCACACAAGCCGTGCGGGGGCAATTCGAGCTGTTGCGTGACGTGGATCGGCAAGCCCGGACAATCAGAAAAAATCGCCCGACCTTGTCTGCAGCGTAGCGCCTGATTGCCCAGCGTGCCAGCCGGCATGCGGGTTCAAGGCCCTTCAGTGATGGCAGTGATCTCCACCCCGTTCTGCTCCTTCAGCCATTTGGCCGTTGGCGAGGTTTCGCGGTCCTGGAAATCATTGAGGTCCAGCTCGCCCAGGACCGGAAACAGATGGGAGCGAATCAGCCGCGCCGCCTCTTCGATACTCGGTTCCAGCTCTGCGCTGAGCGGCAGCGAGGTACGCTCGCCCTTCTGGTCAACAAAGGTAATGACCCATGCTTTCATTGGACTCTCCTCTGTACAGATGTTCAGGGTGAATCGGGCTTACCTTCCGTTGACCTCAGCACAGTGGTGGTCGTTCAGTCGTCTTGCACCGCGAAGCGATGGCCGCCTGGCAACGCACGTACGCTTTGCAGTGTGCGTAGAAAATCGTCCCTGGAGGGCTCGAACTGCAGCGGCGGCTCGGAGTGTTCATCGGTCACTCCCAGCACCACAGTGGGCTGGTAGCCGGAGCCCAAGGCGCCGGCGACCAGCCTGAACGTTTCTGTGGCCGCCGGCTTCAAACTGTCAGGCTCATAGACGCGAAAGCGTGCACCGCCGAACCTGCCCTTGGCGGCGCCGATCCGCACGCTTGAGGGCCCGAACTTATCGACGCTGATCTGCAGCGGAAACGGGTTGGCAATCAGTCGATCCAGCAGCATCGGGACCATGTCGACGGCTTTTTCATCATCGTTGCTCATGCTCAGGCGGTGCAGCAGCTTGGGGTTGTCTGCCGGCGTGAAGCCCAGGGTGATGGCATGCCGCGGTGCGCCATCGTCGGCAATGAAGCCATATGGCACACAGAAGCCGTTTTCCTGGGGAGTTTCGTATTGCTTGCGGGTACGGAACGCAGCCAGCACAGCGCGTGCCCTGGGCTCCAGTAATGCCAGCGCAGCGGATGCGGTTGCCGTGGTGGCGCCGCTATGGAAGTTGAAACGATAGATGCGTTGGTTGCGCCACAGATAGGCTACCAGTTTGCCTTCATACCAATTGGCAAACGCATCCGGCAGCCCCAGCTCGATAGAACGCTCATGCTCGAACTCTACATCGGTCGGCCACTGTGCCTGTTCTTTGAAGAAGGCATCGCGCTCGGCCTGCGCCTTCGCCACCGACCGACCTTCGGCAGTAAATTGCCGAATCAGATCGTCAAGCAAGATCAGTTGAGAATGTACATAGCCGATACGCTCGAGCTTTTCATCCAGCTCGATACTTTGGTCCAGCAGTGCCCTATAGCCCGAGTCGTCACTACGGGTTGCGCTGATGACGGCATCCAGCGCCTTTATCTCTGCCTTGACAACCCGCTGTTGCGCAGGCTCAACGTTGAGGGTTTGGGAATAGCGGATCTGCTCGAAGAGTTCGCGAGTGGTCAACGGGCTGACCTCGATGTCAACCAGATAGCGTTGTTTGGGAGTCAAGCCGTCGCCGTAGGCAATCTGCTGCTCACCTGGGGTGATCGTGGGGTCGGGGAGCTCGAAATTGTAGTACTGCCAGTAGCCACTGGAAGTGTGCCAGGCAATGTCCTTGGGCACATCGAACTGCACCCGGCCCATGCATTCGGTACGCCAGCCGGGGGGCGTCTGGTAATCCGCCGGTGCAACATCGGCCAGCGCCAACAGTGAATGGCACAGGCCGGCAAACAATACGAACACGCGCACGCAAAAATCCTTTTTTGATGGGCGCCGTTGCAGCCCCCGCTTCCTCAAGCGCGCGATTTGAGCATCCATGGCCCAGAAAGCCAAGACCCCGGCGAGCCGGGGTCCTGTTTACAGCACCCGCAACGTCGTTATTCCGGGGTGCCGTGCACTACACCCGCGGTGTTATCCAGCAGGCTCTTGGTCGCGGTCTGGATGAACGATTCAAGCTTGTGGGTCAGCTCGGTCTGGTCCGGGGCTTCGATCAGCTCGGCCTTGAAGTTGGCGCCCAGCTCGTAGCGGTACATGCGTGGCGACATGTCCTTGGACTCGATCAGGATCCGGTCGCCCTTGACCAGCCCGACGATCTGCTCGCTGCCCGATGGCTTGATCATGCCGAAGCCCTGGTCACCGGCTGGCAGGTTGAGCAGGTCACGGCCCCAGCACTGGTGACGGGTTTCGCCGCCCAGGCGGCCCATGATGGTCGGCACGATGTCGATCTGGGTACCCACGGTGTGGTTGACCGCACCGAACTTCTCCTGGATACCCGGGGCGATCAGCAGCAGCGGCACGTTGAAGCGCCCGAGGTCGAGCTCGGTGACCTGCTGGTGGTTGCCGAAGCCATGGTCGCCGACAATGACGAACAGGGTTTCCTTGAAGTAAGGCTCCTTGCGCGCTTTCTCGAAGAACTGGCCCAGGGCCCAGTCGGAGTAGCGCATGGCAGTCAGGTGCTCGTCCAGGCGGCCCTGGCCGGTAACCTTCTCGACCGGCAGATCCTTGGGCAGCGCATACGGCGTGTGGTTGGACAGGGTCTGCAGCAGCGCGTAGATCGGCTTCTTGCCATCGTGCTTGGCCAGCTCTTCGTTACCACGGTCGAACATGTCCTGGTCGGACACACCCCAGGTCGGGTCGGAGAACACCGGATTGACGAAGTCGTTACGGCCGATGAAGGTGGTCATGCCCTGGTTGCCGAAGAAACCGGACTGGTTGTCCCAGGCAAAGTCACCGTTGTAGACGTAGACGTCATCGTAGTCACGAGCACTGAGCAGCGCCGGCAGGCCGGACAGCTTGTGGCCACCTTCCGGGGTTTGCATCAGGTATTCGAAGCCCGGCAGGTTCGGGTAGCAGGCCATGGTGGCGAACATGCCCTGGTGGGTATGGGTGCCGTTGGAGAAGAAGCGGTCGAACAGCAGGCCCTCTTTCGCCAGTTTGTCGAAGTACGGGGTGATGTTGTTCGGGCTGCCCAGGGCGCCAACCGAATGACCGGCGAAGCTCTCCATGAGGATCACCACGACGTTCTTGATTGGCAGGGTGTTGTCCGCCGGCGGGGTGAAGTCACGGCGCACGGCGGCGCTGTCGGCATCGACCAGCTTGTCGTTGGCGGTCAGCAGCATGTCGCGCACGGTCTGGGTCGCCAGACCTTGCTCGATGGTCGACTTCCAGATGTTGGCGCGGTCTTCGCCGAAACGGCTCTTGGCCGCGTCGATCAGGGTCAGGGTGCCGTTCAGGCCCAGCTGGTTGACGAAGTTCGAGTCGGTGGTGAAGGCATCACCCCAACGCATCGGCGGGCCCTGGCGCAGGGTACCGCGAGCGGCGATGACCGCTACCAGCAAGACCATGAAGAACACCACGCCGCGCACGTACCAGGGCGCAACGCTGCGCGTGCCGGCTACCTGGCTTTCATACCCGCCAGCAGGCCGGGTCAGGCGGTCGATGCCCTTGAACAACAGGCTCAGCAGCCAGGTGCCAAAAGCCCAGGCCAGCAGGTAGCGCACCACCGGGAAACCGTACCAGAGCATGCTCAGCACGGTTTTCGGGTCTTCCTTGACGTACTGGAACACCAGGCCGTTGAGGCGCTGATGGAACTCGCGATAGAAGTCCATCTCCATCAGACCGAGGAACATGACGATGCTCGAGGCGATGGTCAGCCAGGCCCGGAACAGGCCGCGGGCAGCCATGGCGCGGGCACTGAGGATCGCCAGCAGCAGCGGGATGCTCAGGTACACCACAACCCGCAGGTCGAACCGCAGGCCATTGAGGAAACCCTCGGCTACGGTCGAGGTCGGCGTGTCGCCGATCATGTCGCTGTTGTAGACCAGCAACGCGAGGCGGACCAGGCTGAGCATCAGCATGATCACCAGCCCGCACAGCAGGGTGTAGGCCAGATGCGATTTCAGCGTCGGTTGCAACGGGCGCGACGCAGCCCGCTGTTGACTCAAGGCGTCCGTGTTAGCCATGAATTGGAAGATCCTAGGGTTCAGGTTCGAGGAAGGCGGTAAAACGAATCGGCAAATGTGCCCTAAACGCGAGCGCGTTGCACGGTCATTCGGCGAACGGATAATTGCGCGCGCAAATTGTCGGCAATCGTTTGTGAAAATTTCGTAATAGAATCAGGGTTATCCGCAGGGAGATCATTACCCCATGTTTTTTCGCTACCTACCAAGCCCGCTAGGCCCGCTGCTGCTGGCAGGCGATGAACAGGGCCTGCGCCTGCTGCACATGGACGCCGCCCAGCCCTGGGAGCTGGCCGCGGACTGGCTGCCGGCCAGCAACCAGCTGGACGACGTGGCGCGCCAACTGGACGAGTATTTCGCGCGCAAGCGCGAGACCTTCGAGGTGCGTGTGGCGCCCCGCGGCACACCGTTCCAGTGCGAGGTTTGGCAGGCCCTGCAGCGCATTCCCTACGGCACCACCTGCAGCTACGGCGAACTTGCCCAGGCCATCGGCAACCCCAGGTCGGTACGGGCAGTGGGCACCGCCAATGGCGCCAACCCGATTGCCATCATCATCCCCTGTCACCGGGTGATCGGCAGCAATGGCACCCTCACCGGCTTTGCCGGCGGGATCGAGCGCAAGCAGATCCTGTTGGAACTGGAGGGGACCTGGCTGATCTGAAGATTATCTCGGGCTACAGCCGCACATTGCCCCGCGGCCCGGCTATCGCCCAGATAATCAGGCCCAGCACCGGCAGCAGCAGAATCAGCAGGATCCAGAGAATCTTGGCGCCCCCGCTGGCACCGCTTTTGATCACATTGATGATCGCCCAGATGTCCAGGGCGAGGATGATCAGCCCAACCAGGCTATTGAAGGTAGAACCCATGGTATTGCTCCCTTGGTCGCGTCTGCCCTCAGGATAGCTGGCTATCAGGCCCATAGAGGCGAATCGTTCGCCGCGCCCAGGCAGCGCTGGTTACACTCGATTGATTGAATTGCGCCAGAGAGGTTCCTATGCCACCCGCCCACAGTCACAGCAGCCCCGCTCCCGTCCCCTTATGGAACGCCTGGATGCAACAGGCACAAAGCAGCCCGTGGCTCAGCGCAGGCTTGGGCCTGAGCTTGCTGGCGGTGCTCGGCCTGCTGATCGCCAGCGCGTGGAATGCTGTGCATGGCGACCACCAGCAAAACCTGCACATGGCCATGCTCGGCGGCCTCGCCGGATTTGCCGCCACCGCCCTTGGCGCAGTCATGGCAGTGGTGCTGCGCGAGGTCAGCGCGCGCACCCAGGACGTGATGCTCGGCTTTGCCGCCGGAATGATGCTCGCCGCCAGCTCCTTCTCACTGATTCTGCAGGGCCTCGACGCCGCGCGGGAGATCACCGGCAACGGCCCGTACGCGGCACTGACGGTAGTGGTCGGCATGGGTCTGGGGGTCTTGCTGATGCTCGGCCTTGACCGCTTCACCCCGCACGAGCACGAAAGTACCGGCCCCTGCGGCCCACAGGCGGAGCGGATCAACCGGGTGTGGCTGTTCGTCTTGGCCATCACCCTGCACAACCTGCCCGAGGGCATGGCCATCGGCGTCAGCTTTGCCAACGGTGACCTGAATGTCGGCCTGCCGCTGACCAGCGCCATCGCCATCCAGGACATTCCCGAAGGTTTGGCCGTGGCGCTGGCACTGCGCGCCACCGGTCTCTCGACCTTCAAGGCGGCGCTGGTGGCCATCGGTTCTGGTTTGATGGAGCCCATTGGCGCAGTGATCGGCCTGGGTATTTCCACCGGCTTTGCCATTGCCTACCCGGTGAGCATGGGCCTGGCAGCCGGGGCGATGATTTTCGTGGTGTCCCACGAAGTAATTCCGGAAACCCACCGCAACGGCCACCAGACCTCGGCAACTCTGGGCCTGATGGGCGGTTTTGCGGTGATGATGTTCCTCGATACCGCCCTCGGTTAAACGTGCACGGCCACCCGCAGTGCTTCCAGGGCCGGCGCTGCGGCGATGCCGACTTCGGCACACAGCTCCAGCACCCTTGGCAGGTCGTCGTTGCCGACCAGCACCATCTGCAGCTCGTCATCGAGCAACTGGCTGAAGTTCATCAGCACATAGCCGCCGGCTTCCTTGTTCATCGCCCCCATCTGCACCTGGATGCGGTTAAGCGCGGTCAGCGCCTCGACTTTGGCCAGTTGCTTGGGCTTGAGGTTGAACGGCACGCTCTTGTCGAAAGAGTCGGTGATCTGCTGGAACAGATCCTGATAGTTATCGGCCTGGAACAACACGGTGTCGGGCAGGCTGCCGACGACAATCCACTCACCCAGCGGGATCGGGAAACTGTCGTCGTAGTTGATGTCCGGGTTGGCGGCGAGAAACGCCTGCGGGTCGGCATAGGCCTGGGCGGCTTCGTCGGCGATACGCGCGACTTCGTCCTCGCCCATGCAGCCAGCGCTGATTTTGCCGATGAGTTCGGCCAGTTGGAGTTTCATGAAGGGGCCCTGCGACGCTGAAAAAAGTCGCCAAGGATAGCCGCAAAAGGCCCCGTGGGGTTAGCCGAGCAGCTTGAGCAACTGCTCGGTGGTCTCGGGCGCGCCCATGGTTTGCGCCGCGCCCAGGGCATCGGTGCCACGGGCGTCGCGATGGCGCGGGTTGGCGCCCTGGGCCAGCAGGTAGTCGACAATCACCGTGCGGTTGAACATCGCCGCCATCATCAGCGCGGTGCGTCCATCGGCGGACGCGCCATCGACCTCGGCGCCCTTGTCCACCAGCAACTGGACCATCTCCAGGTTACCCTTGAAGGCCGCGCCGGCAATCGGCAACTGGCCCTTGTCATTGGCGATCTGCGGGTCGGCGCCGTGCTCGAGCAGTACCGCCACGGCATCCAGGTGCCCGTGGTAGCTGGCAAGCATCAGCAAGGTGTCGCCATTGCCATTGCGCAGGTTCACTGGCAAGCCGTTTTCCAGCAAGCGCCCGAGTATCACCGCGTCGCCCTTGCGCGCCCGGTCGAAGACCTCTTCGGCAAACGCTGCCGCCTCGTCGTCGTTCATCGGCGTTGGCCTGCGTTGGTCAGACATGGGGAACCTCCTGGCTATCGGAAAGGCCCAAGTCTTGAGCAGGGAGCGCGGCGGGTCAACGCTGGATAAGTCATGGCCATGACAGAAGAAATCTATTGGCCAAGACGATACTGCAAAATGCACTGTGCAAAATGCACGACCATGCAGAATGCACGGCACACCTTGCCCAGCTAAATTCTAAGCTATTGATTTATAAAGATTTTCTAAAATCAAAAAGCTGGCACAGTCGCTGCACCTGTCACTCCATGTCTGCCACTAACAGTCAGGAGCTGATATGGACCTCATCCAGGAAAAATTCGCCTCGGTATTCTCCGCCTACGATGTCACCACCCAGGCGCGCCCCGATGGCGGAATTCTGCTGACCCTGCGGGCAGCCGACGGTACCCAGACCAAGCGCTCGATTTCTTATGCCCAGCTGCATAGCGCCGAACAACTGTCGTGGGCGATCAGTGCGATTCGCCGCGACCTGGCCGAGCAGGCCAGTGAGTTGCCGGTGATTTCGATGCTGCAAAGCCAGCAGCGGTTTGCCTTGCCGACTTATCGGTAACTTCGCGGGGGCAAGCCCGCTCCTACCTGTAGGAGCGGGCTTGCCCCGTGATGGCGTTTATCAGTCGTCAAGCCGCGGGAACATCTTGGCAATCGAATCGCCAGTAAACCGTACAAGCCCACCTTCCGGCCGGTTGAACACCCGGATCGCCACGAACCGCGGCTCCTCGCCCATGTCGAACCAGTGCCGAACCCCTGCCGGCACGCCGATCAAATCGCCCTTCTCGCACAACACCGCATAGATGTAGTCCTCGATCCGCAGGCTGACCAGCCCGCGCCCGGCGGCAAAAAAGTGCAGTCGCTCTTCGCCACAGGTGTGCTCATCGCGCAGGCTGGTATCCGCTTCGCGGCTTACCTCGACACGGGCGTAACCGGTCTCGGCTTTTAGCGCATCGATACTGGCTTGATAAGCGCCGATCAGTTGCTGGTCGCTGGCGCCCGCCTGAATCGGCGCGCCAGCCTGCCAACGGGCAAAACGCACGCCCTGCTCTTGCAGGGTCGCGGCGATGTCCTCCAGGTGAGTCAGTACCTTGTTTGGGGTGTCCGGGGTGGACTGGTGATACACGCTAAGGCTGCTCATCGGGGCAACTATCCTCTTTCATTCGA
This sequence comes from Pseudomonas sp. B21-009, assembly GCF_024749345.1. Lineage (NCBI taxonomy): Bacteria > Pseudomonadati > Pseudomonadota > Gammaproteobacteria > Pseudomonadales > Pseudomonadaceae > Pseudomonas > Pseudomonas sp. B21-009. The sequence goes on from NZ_CP087199.1 coordinate 4,300,003, forward strand.
AGCGCAATGATAACGGCTGCAGCCAGGGCTGCGATGCTGGCAATACTAAAGGTGGTAGCCGGCCCCAGCAGGTTCCAGCTGTAACCCGAATACAGGGCGCCCAAGGCGCCGCCAGTGCCGGCCAGTGCGGCATATAACGCCTGCCCCTGACCTTGCTGGCGGGCCGCGAAGCTGCGTTGCACGAAGGCGATGGCGGCCGCGTGAAAACTGCCAAAGGTGGCCGCATGCAAGAGCTGGGCGAGCAACAGTACACCCAAATGTTCGGCAAAATTGCCGAGCAACGCCCAACGCACTGCCGCCAGGGCAAAGCTGGCCAGCAGCACCCGGCGCAGCGATACCCGCGCCAGAATCCAGCTCATGGCCAGGAACATCAGCACCTCGGCCACCACCCCCAGCGCCCAGAGCATGCCGATGGTGCCGCGGCTGTAGCCCAGGTGCTCAAGGTGCAGAGTCAGAAAGGTGTAGTACGGGCCGTGGCTCAGTTGCATCAGCGCCACGCACAGGTAAAACGCGGCAACCCCGGGGCTGGACAGTTGCTTGAGAAAGCCGCCGCCGCTGGCCCGCTCATTCTGCCCCGGCGGCTGGGCATTGGGCACCCAGAGGCTGGCCAGGACGATACCGGCCATGATAATCACCAGCGCCAGCGGGTAGATGTCCAGGCTCAGCCAGTCGAACAAGCGGCCAAGCCCGACTACGGTGAGGATGAAGCCGATCGACCCCCACAGGCGGATCTGGCTGTAACGCGCGGTCTGCCCCTGCAGATGGGCCAGGGTGATGACTTCAAACTGCGGCAATACCGCATGCCAGAAGAACGCATGCAGGGCCATTACCAGCGCCAGCCAGGCGTAGCTCTTGGCGAAGAAGATCAGCGAAAAGGTCGCCAGGGTCGACAACGCCCCCAGGCGCACGATCAGCAGGCGCTGGCCACTGCGGTCACCCAGCCAGCCCCACAGGTTGGGGGCCACGCAACGCATCAGCATGGGAATGGCGACCAGCTCGCCGATGCGCGCGCTGGAAAAACCCAGATGATCGAAATACAACGCCAGAAACGGCGCGGTCGAACCAAGCAAGGCGAAGTAGAACAGGTAGAAGCTGGACAGCCGCCAGTAGGGAATCGCCGCCACGGCTCAGCGAGCCGCAGCGCGATTGGCCGAGGCCGGCATTACAGCTGGCCCAGTACCGGGGTGTTCACGCGTACCTCGGCGTTCTGCCCGCGATGGCGCAGCAGGTGGTCCATCAGCACGATGGCCATCATCGCTTCGGCGATCGGCGTGGCGCGGATACCCACGCACGGGTCGTGACGGCCCTTGGTGATGACCTCGACCGGGTTGCCATCGACGTCGATGGAGCGGCCCGGGGTGGTGATGCTCGACGTCGGCTTGAGGGCCAGGTGGGCAACGATCGGCTGGCCGGAGGAAATACCGCCAAGAATGCCGCCGGCGTTGTTGCTGAGAAAACCCTCTGGGGTCAGCTCGTCACGGTGTTCGGTGCCGCGCTGGGCGACGCTGGCAAAACCTGCGCCGATCTCCACGCCTTTGACTGCGTTGATGCTCATCAGCGCATGGGCAAGCTCGGCGTCCAGGCGATCGAAGATCGGCTCGCCCAGGCCCGGCATGACCCCTTCGGCGACCACGGTGATCTTTGCCCCGACCGAATCCTGGTCACGGCGCAGCTGGTCCATGTAGGCCTCAAGCTCCGGGACCTTGTCCGGGTCGGGGCTGAAGAAGGCGTTCTGCTCCACCGAATCCCAGGTCTTGAAAGGGATTTCGATCGGACCGAGCTGGCTCATGTAGCCGCGTATGCGAATACCCTGGCTGGCCAGGTACTTCTTGGCGATGGCGCCGGCGGCCACGCGCATGGCGGTCTCGCGCGCCGAGCTGCGGCCACCGCCGCGGTAGTCGCGCTCACCGTACTTGTGGTGGTAGGTGTAGTCGGCGTGGGCCGGGCGGAACAGGTCCTTGATCGCCGAGTAGTCCTTGGACTTCTGGTCGGTGTTGCGAATCAGCAAGCCGATCGAGCAACCGGTGGTGCGGCCTTCGAACACACCCGAGAGGATTTCGACTTCGTCGGCTTCCTGGCGCTGGGTGGTGTGGCGGCTGGTGCCGGGCTTGCGCCGATCGAGGTCGTGCTGCAGGTCGGCCAGGGAAATTTCCAGGCCCGGCGGGCAGCCATCGACAATGGCGACCAACGCCGGACCATGGCTTTCGCCAGCGGTGGTGACAGTGAACAGCTTGCCGTAGGTATTGCCGGACATGCAGGACGCTCCGCGAATCAGCCAGATTTGAACAAGGCCGCCAGTATACGCAGGCTAACCATTCAGTTCATCCCTGACGGCGAACCTTCTGCGCTGGCCCCGGTCCAAACCGCACTCTCTCGATAGTGGCCTGATGATGTTGCGTATTGTTGCAGTAATCGCCCTGCTGTTCAGTGGTCTGGTCCAGGCTGCTGCCCCCGTCGTGTTCCAGCGCCCGCTCAGCCTCGATACCGGCAGCGGCGTGCTGCACGGCAGCCTGCTGTTGCCGCGCACCGAGCAGCCGCCACCGGTGGTGCTGATCATTGCTGGCTCCGGGCCGACCGATCGCGACGGCAACAACCCCTACGGCGGCAATACCGACAACCTCAAGCAACTGGCCCTGACCCTGGCGAAAAACAATATCGCCAGCGTGCGCTACGACAAGCGAGGCGTCGCCGCCAGCCTGGCTGCTACGCCGGATGAGCGTGACCTGACGGTGGAACGCTATGTTGCCGACGCGGTGGCCTGGAGCCAGAAAATCAAGGCCGACCCACGCTTCGGCCGCCTGGTCCTGCTCGGCCACAGCGAAGGTGCGCTGATCGCCAGCCTTGCCGCCGAGCACAGCGGCGCCAGCGCGGTGATCAGCATTGCCGGCAGCGGCTGGCCGATCGACAAGGCGCTGCGCGCGCAGATGTTTGACCGCATCCCCGGGCGCTACATGGCCAGTGCCCATGACATCCTTGACCGCTTGAAAAACGGCAAGACTTCTTCCCGCGTGCCGCTGCCACTGCAGGACGTCCTGCGCCCGAGCGTGCAGCCCTACCTGATTTCGCTGTTCCGCCAGGACCCGGCCGAGGCCTTCGCCAAGGTCAAGGTACCGGCATTGATCATCCAGGGCACCCATGACTTCCAGGTCGGTGTCGATAACGCCGAGATCCTCAAGGCGGCCAAGCCGGATGCCGAACTGGCGTTGATCAAGGGCATGAACCACATGCTGCGCATCGCCCCCGAAGAAATGAGCCAGCAACGCGACAGCTACCTTGACCCGCAACTGCCGCAAGCGGCCGAACTTGGCCAGCGCGTTGTCGACTTCATTCAGCGGTTGCCCGCCAGCTGAGGCCAATTCGCAGAAATTACGCCTCCAGTCCAGGCCAATCCTGCCGATAAAGCGGTGCTGGCATCGTCAATGCGACCAGCCCGCTGCGCACATGAGGATTGCCGTGATGACCGAAGCCGCCCCCCAGGACACCGCCGAGACGACTGCCGAGCAGGCAGCAGCGGAAGTTGCCCCCCTGCCCTGGGCCGATGTTACCCCCGAACATTTCCAGATGCTGCGCCTGGCGCCGTTGCCGACCGACCGCAACAGCGGTGCGCGGCCGCTGCGCTTTGTCCAGTACGGTTATGCCGAACGCCACAGCAAGCAGACCAGCCTGCTGCGCATGGCCATCCAGCTGCCGGCGCAAAAAGTGCGCAAGGAACAGAACCACCTCGATGTGTGGGTCGACCATGAAGAAAAGCATGTGACCTTCACGCCCGACACCGGCTTGCAGATCGAGCCGCTGAACCGCGGCCTGGGGCGCTTTCTGCTCAACCAGGCGGTGCAGTGGGCGCAGCGCAAGTGGCCGCACTACCGGGTCGAAGGTGCGGCCCTGCCAAGCAAGGATGCGCTCAACGAAGACACTCGCCTGCGCCGCGACCATGTGCTGCGCAGCCATGGCTTGGAGGTCGAGTACGCCGATGCCCAGCACCTGAAGGGGCGCTTCGTCGATGTCCAGGTTGGCGAGCTCAAGGGCGGCTGGAACACTGACAAGGTGCAGCGGGTCGAGATCCTCGATGCCGCGCAGATGCTGCAACAGGCCGAGCAGACCTTGCAGGAAAAAGAGGCGCAACTGCGCGAGCGTGACGAGCGGGTCAGCAAGTACCGCCGCGAAGACAGCGGGCTGCGCTTTACCATCACTTGCCTGGTGGCCTTTGCGGTGTTTCAGGCGGGGCTGTTGATCTGGATCGCGACTCACCGCTGAATCTATCGCGGGCCAAGCCCGCTCCTACAGGAGCGGGCTTGGTGCTTACACCTTCGAGGCAAACAGCCCCTGGTGCTGGCGGCACTGCTCAGCCGTGAGCATGAACACCCCGTGGCCGCCGCGCTCGAATTCCAGCCAGGCGAAATCTACCTCCGGGTACAACGCCTCGACATGCACCTGGCTGTTGCCCACCTCGACAATCAGCAACCCTTTGTCGGTCAGGTGATCGGCCGCTTCAGCCAGCATCCGTCGCACCAGGTCCAGGCCGTCGTTACCGCAGGCCAGGCCCAGCTCCGGCTCGTGGTGATATTCCTCGGGCATGTCGGCAAAGTCTTCGGCATCGACGTACGGCGGGTTGGACAGAATCAGGTCGAAACGCTGACCCGGCAGGCCGGCAAAACCGTCGCCCTGCACGGTATAGACGCGCTCTTCCAGGCCATGGCGCTCGATGTTCTGGTTGGCGACTTCCAGTGCCTCGAACGACAGGTCGGCCAGCACCACTTCAGCCTCGGGGAACACTTCGGCGCTGACGATGCCGATGCAGCCGGAGCCGGTGCACAGGTCAAGGATGCGCGCAGGTTCGCTGGCCAGCCACGGCTCGAAGCGTTTTTCGATCAGTTCGCCGATCGGTGAGCGCGGGATCAGCACGCGCTCGTCGACGATGAACGACAAGCCGCAGAACCACGCCTCGCCCAGCAGGTAGGCGGTCGGCACGCGGTCTTCGATGCGGCGCTTGAGCATGCGCTGCAGGTTGACCAGCTCGTCGTCTTCCAGCTGGCAGTCCAGGTAGGCATCGGCGACTTCCCAAGGCAGGTGCACCGAGCCCAGCACCAGCAGCCGCGCTTCATCCCAGGCGTTGTCGGCACCATGACCGAAAAACAGGCCATGCTCGTGGAAACGGCTGACGGCCCAACGGATATGATCGCGCAGGGTGCGCAAGCGAGAAGTGATCACAACAGACTCCTTGAAAGACGACCTGCGATTCTAACAGCCCGGCAAAAGAAATGATCGGCAAAAACACCCTGTAAGGATATCGCCAGGGTGGCTGCAGGCCACTAACGACGCTGCTTGTACGCGAAGCGATTCACATAACTGCTCAGGCAGGGGACAATAGGGTAAAAGCCCTATCCAAAGGAGCCCTTGATGTCTGTTCCAACGACGATGTTCCACCTCAGCGGCCGCGGCTATCCGCCGGCCAAGCTGAACAACGCCAGCCTGGTGATTATCGATGCGCAAAAGGAGTACCTCAGCGGTCCCCTGGCGCTGTCGGGCATGGACGCGGCCGTGGCCAACATCGCTAAAATGCTCGAGGCGGCCCGCAAGGCCGGGCGCCCGATCATCCACGTGCGTCACCTGGGTACCGTCGGCGGCATGTTCGACCCGCAGGGCCCACGCGGCGAATTCATCCCGGGCCTGGAGCCTGTGGGCGATGAAGTGATCATCGAAAAGCGCATGCCCAATGCCTTCAAGAACACCACCCTGCACGAGACCCTGCAAAAGTACGGGCACCTGGACCTGATCGTCTGCGGCTTCATGAGCCACTCCAGCGTCAGTACCACCGTGCGCCGGGCCAAAGACTACGGCTACCGCTGCACCCTGATCGAGGATGCCTGCGCCACCCGCGACCTGCCGTTCAAGGACGGCGTGATTGCAGCCGCGCAGATCCAGCAGAGCGAGATGGCGATCATGGCCGACAACTTTGCCTGCGTGGCACCAACCACCAGCCTGATCTGAGCGACCGCCCGGCAGCCGGGCGGAACCACCTCAAGGCTTTTCGGTCCAACGCCGGATATCCATAGAGGAAATCGGAATGAAAATATCCGATGGTTTTGATGCCAAACGCTTGCGCCCACGCACGCCCCGTAACTGGGGCATGCGCCTGGCGGCGGCGTTTTCGGCGTTGCTGGCAACCGCCGGCGTGCTCCTGGCCATGGCCGGCGCCGCCAGCCTGCTGGGCCACCCCGCTGCTCTGGGCGAGCTCAACGCCAACCCGGCCGGCGCCAGCGTCCTGCTGGGCCTTGGCCTGTTGCTGCTGTACCTGGGTGTGTGGTTCTGGCGCCGCAGCCGCTTGCGCCTGCGCCGCAGCCGCGAGCTCAACCTGTCACCGCACCTGATGAAAAAACACGATTGACTGCACGCTTTGGGGGAGTCGCGTAAACTACGCCGCCCTGGCGGAGGCTTACATGCAAGACGACGATTTTTCCCTGTTCAAAAGCGAGATGCGCGGCGTCAAGCCGATCACCCATGATCGCGCCGAAGTCGGCAAACCCAAGGCCGACCGCAAGAAACTGGCAAGCCTGCGCCAGGCCGCGACGGTCCGTAGCGACCAGACCGTGGTCGATGGCCTGTCGGACCAGTTTGTGATTGATGTCGGCCCCGAAGACGATCTGCACTGGAGCCGTGACGGCGTCCAGGAAAGCCAGATGCGCAAGCTCAAGCTCGGCCAGATCGGCTTCGAAGGCAGCCTCGACCTGCACGGCATGACCGTCGAAAAGGCCCGGGAAACCCTGTGGGCCTTCCTTGCCGAAGCCACCCGCTTCGAAGTGCGCTGCGTGCGCGTCACCCACGGCAAGGCAGTGCGCCTGGATGGCAAACGACCGATGATCAAGAGCCACGTCAACACCTGGCTGCGCCAGCACCCGCAAGTGCTCGGTTTTACCTCATGTCAGGCCCGCCATGGCGGTACTGGCGCGGTGTATGTCATGCTCAAGCGAACCATGCTCGAAGGCCGTGACGAGTAACGCCGTACTTGCAGCGCCGCCGTCGCCGCCGTACCCTTCGCGTTTGCGATAAATCCCACAGGTAGATCCATGTCCCTGGAACAGAACTACACCGCGATCCTTGGCCAGCTTGGCGAGGATGTCTCCCGCGAGGGCCTGCTCGACACGCCCAAGCGGGCTGCGAAGGCCATGCAGTACCTTTGCCGCGGTTATGAGCAAACCCTGGAAGAAGTGACTAACGGCGCCCTGTTCAGCTCCGATAACAGCGAAATGGTCCTGGTCAAGGACATCGAGCTGTACTCGCTGTGCGAACACCACATGCTGCCGTTCATCGGCAAGGCCCACGTGGCCTACATCCCTGACGGCAAGGTCCTGGGCCTGTCGAAGGTGGCGCGGATCGTCGACATGTACGCACGCCGCCTGCAGATCCAGGAAAACCTCAGCCGCCAGGTCGCCGAAGCGATCCAGCAGGTCACCGGCGCCCTGGGCGTTGCCGTGGTCATCGAGGCCAAGCACATGTGCATGATGATGCGCGGGGTGGAAAAACAGAACTCGACCATGATCACTTCGGTGATGCTCGGCGAATTCCGCGAAAACGCCGCGACCCGCAGCGAGTTTCTCAGCCTGATCAAGTAATCGGGCCAGACTGCAAGCCGACCTTTCGTGGTCGGCTTTTTTTATCCTTTGGAGTTGCCATGATCGTCAAAGCACTGCGTGTGGGCCTCGGCCAGTTGATTGTGTTCGGTGACTGGATCAGCCGCCCGGCCAAGCTCAAACGCGACCCGGCCGCCCAGGCCCTGGTCGAGCAACAGGCCAAGGGCCTGAGCCTGTACCAGTTTCATGCCTGCCCGTTCTGCGTGAAAACCCGCCGCACCCTGCACCGCCTGAACGTGCCGGTGGCACTGCGCGATGCCAAGAACAACCAACAGGATCGCCAGGCCCTGCTTGCCGAAGGCGGCAAGATCAAGGTGCCGTGCCTGCGTATCGAGGAAGACGGCAAGACCACCTGGATGTATGAATCCAAGGTGATCATCGACTACCTCAACAAGCGTTTTGCCGCCTGATCGCTTAACCGAGCATGGTCACATGACGGGGATGGCTGGCCACACGCTCCAGCCATGCCTGGATGCCAGGGTAGCCGTCGAGGTCAAAGCCGCCCTGGTGGGCGACATGGGTGTAGGCGTACAGCGCGACGTCGGCGATCGAATAGCGATCACCCACCAGGTAAGGCGTTAGCTGCAGTTGCTTCTCCATCACCCGCAGGGCCTTGTAGCCGCCTTTGTGCAGGGTCTTGTACTCCTCCAGCCGCTCTTGCGGCAGCCCCAGGTAAAACTGGATGAAGCGTGCCACGGCGATGTACGGCTCATGGCTGTACTGCTCGAAGAACTGCCATTGCAGCACCTGGGTGCGCAAGCGCGGTTCGGTGGGCAGGAACTCGCTACCATCGGCGAGGAAGTTGAGAATCGCGTTGGACTCCCACAGGTAGGTGCCATCCTCGAGTTCCAGCACCGGCACCTTGCCATTGGGGTTCATGGTCAGGAACTCAGGGGTTTCCGTCTCGCCCTTGAGGATATCCACCGAATGCCATTCATAAGGCAGGTCGAGCAGGTGCAACATGAGCTTGATCTTGTAGCAGTTGCCCGACTGGTAGTCGCCGTAAACCTTGTACATCGCTCCCCCTCTTCGTAATGCTGAATCGAACCCGCGCCCATAGTTGGCGACTGTACGGCTAATTGCAATGCCTGCTGTATGGCAAAGATCAACAGTACGCACGGTAGTCTGAAAAAACTGCTTACATCCAGAACAAGGAATGCCCCCATGCCCGACGCCACGTCTGCGCAATTGCGCCCTTTGGCCGACTCCTCGCCGTCTGCGGTGGTGGCCGGCTTCATCGCCATGCTCACCGGTTATACCAGCTCCCTGGTGCTGATGTTCCAGGCCGGCCAGGCTGCCGGCTTGACCACGGGGCAGATCTCGTCGTGGATCTGGGCGCTGTCGATCGGCATGGCGGTGTGCAGTATCGGCCTGTCGCTGCGCTATCGCACCCCGATCACTGTCGCCTGGTCGACCCCCGGCGCGGCACTGCTGATCACCAGCCTGGGCGGGGTCAGCTACGGCGAAGCGATCGGTGCCTATGTCACCTGCGCGGTGCTGGTGGTGATCTGCGGCATGACCGGCAGTTTCGAGCGCCTGGTCAAACGCATTCCGGCCTCGCTGGCCTCGGCATTGCTGGCCGGGATCCTGTTCAAGATCGGCAGCGAGATTTTCATTGCCGCCCAGCATCGGACCGCGCTGGTGCTGGGCATGTTCTTCAGCTACCTGTTGATCAAGCGCGTTTCGCCGCGCTACTCGGTATTGGCAGCGTTGGTGGTCGGCACGGTGCTGTCCGGGGCCATGGGCCTGCTGGATTTCAGCGGTTTCAGCCTGGAAGTGGCCACCCCGGTGTGGACCACGCCGAGTTTCTCTCTGGCGGCGACCATCAGCATCGGCATTCCGCTGTTCGTGGTGGCCATGACCTCGCAGAACATGCCCGGTGTCGCCGTGCTGCGCGCCGACGGCTACCAGGTGCCGGCCTCGCCGTTGATCACGGTGACCGGCCTGGCTTCATTGCTGCTGGCACCGTTCGGCTCCCACGGCGTCAACCTGGCCGCCATCAGTGCAGCGATCTGCACTGGCCCGCATGCCCATGAAGACCCCAGCAAACGCTACACCGCGGCCGTCTGGTGCGGGATTTTCTACGGCATCGCCGGGGTCTTCGGCGCCACCCTGGCGGCGCTGTTCGCCGCCCTGCCCAAGGAGCTGGTGCTGTCGATTGCCGCCCTGGCATTGTTCGGCTCGATCATGAATGGCCTGACCGTGGCGATGAACGAGGCCAGGGAGCGCGAGGCGGCGCTGATCACCTTCATGGTCACCGCCTCTGGCTTTACCCTGTTCTCGATCGGTTCGGCATTCTGGGGGATCGTCGCCGGGGTGCTGACCTTGATGATTCTCAACTGGCGTAAATAGTCGTAGGGACGCCGCTCCTACAGGCGAAAATGCCCGACCATCCCCTTCAAGTCATTGCCCAACTGCGCCAGCTCGATACTTGAGCTGGCATTGCCCTGCATGGCCAGCGCCGACTGATCGGCGCTGCTGCGGATCTGGGTGACGCTGCGGTTGATCTCCTCGGCTACCGAGCTTTGCTGCTGCGCCGCTGCGGCAATCTGCTGGTTCATCTGCTGGATCAATGACACTGCCGCGGCAATGCTGCCCAGGGCGCTTTCGGTGTGCAGGGCATCGCTGACGGCCAGCTTGACCAGCTCGGCACTGCCCTGGATCTGCGCCACCGAGGCCTGGGCACCGCTGCGCAAGCTGCTGACCAGGCGCTCGATCTCCTCGGTCGATTGCTGGGTACGCCGGGCCAGTGCCCGCACCTCGTCGGCGACCACGGCAAAACCGCGGCCCTGCTCGCCGGCCCGCGCGGCCTCGATGGCGGCGTTGAGCGCCAGCAGGTTGGTCTGCTCGGCGACGCTCTTGATCACTTCCAGCACCTGGCCGATGTTCTGCACTTCGCTGCTGAGGTTGTCGATGCTCTGGCTGGCTGATTCAGCAGAGCTCGCCAGTTGCTCGATGCGCTGCATGCTCTGGCGCACCACCTGCTGACCGCTCTCGACCTTGTCGTCCGCCGTTTGCGCCGCCAGGGCAGCCTCTTCGGCGTTGCGCGCAACATCATGCACGGTAGCGGTCATCTGCTGCATGGCGGTAGCTACCTGCTCGGTCTCATCCTTTTGGCTGTTGACCTCGCGATTGGTTTGCTCGGTAACCGCCGACAGCGACTGAGCATTGCTCGCCAATTGCTCGATACCGTTTTGCAGGCCACTGACGATGGCGCTCAAGCCCGAGCCCATCTGCTGCATGGCCAGCATCAGCTGACCGACCTCATCACGCCGATCGATACTGATTTCACCACGCAGGTCACCGGCGGCTATCTGCTGGGCGCGGCCCATCACCTGGCGCAGCGGCCCGACCACCGCACGGGTGATCAACCAGGCCGCCAGCACCCCGACCAGCAGCGCCATCAGCGCAGCGCCAAGGATCAGCACGGCATTGCGCTGCAGCTCGCCTTGCATGGCCTGGTCTTCAGCGATCCGGGCCTGGTCGACCTGGCGGGTGACCTGTTCGGCACGCGCTTGCAATTGCTGCTTGAGCTGCTGCTCACGGCCAAGCAGGTCGGTGTATTCAGCAAGTTTTTCAGTGAAACTGGCGATGTGCGTGCTGACCTCGCCGAGCACGGTCTGATAGCCAGCGTCGGTCACCGCGGTTTTCAATTGCTCGACCAGTGCTGCTGCCTGCTCGGTCTGTTCGATGCGGCCCTGGCGGGCATCGTCGGCGCCCTTGCGATTCTGCTCAAGACGCACGTGCGCTTCGTCCATGGCCTGCAGCATCAGCCGTGCGACTTGTGCCACCTGCCCGGCTTGCTCGACGAACTCGGCGCCCTGCTGGCCCTGGGTGTCCTTCAGGGTATAGGTGCCGTCGTCGGCGAGCCCGGACTGCAGCACATCCAGGTTGTTGGCCACGCTTGAGACCGACCAGCTGGCCATGTCCAGCGCCAGCTCCTTGGCCTGGGTCAGTTCGACGAACTGGTCAAAGGCCTGGCGGTAGTCGTTCAGCGCCTGTTCGACGCCGCTCAGTTGCACCAGCGTCCGGGCTTGCTCTTGCAGGGCGTCGAGGCGCTGGTGCACCGCGTCTACCGACTTGGGATCGGAGCGCAGGGCGAATGCCTGTTCCTGCAAGCGGGTATCAAGCAGCGCGGTATTGAGCGCCGCCATCTGCTTCAAGCCATCGAAGCGCTGTCCGACGCCGTGCAGGGCGGCAACCCCCGCTGCCGCCACCACCGCCGTCAGCAGTAGCACCAGGGCAAAGCCCAGCCCGAGTTTGCGGGCCATGCCCAGGTTGGCGAAAAAACCACGCTTGGCCGAACTCATCGCACTCCCCCCCTGCTGCCCGCAAATGCATCAAGCCTCAAGAGTGGCAATGGCACGGCCAGCGGCACAAGATCCCGGCGTCGGAATAATGGCAAAAAGCTACAGTTGCGTCGTTTTCAGGACTGCCGAGGTCGTCCGGCGCGCTGAAAGAACGCCTGCGCGCGCTGGTCCTGGGCATAGGCGACATTAATCCGCAGCCAGTCACAGGCAGCGCCCTGGGGGGCAAAGGCACTGCCCGGCGCCAACAGCACCGAACAGGCCTGGGCCTCGCGGCTGAGCTCGGCAAAACTGCGTCCCGGGCAGCGCGCCCAGACAAACATGCCGCCATAGGGCTCGGTAAATACCTCCCAGCCATAGGCCTCCAGTTGGCCCAGCGCCTTGGCCATGTGCTGGGCCAGGCGCAGGCGCAGACGCGCCGTGCTTTTGCGGTAGCTGCCGTTGCCGAGCATTTGCGCCACCACCTGCTCGGTAAACCGCGAAGTCCCCAGGCCACTGACCATTTTCAATTCCGCCAGGCGCGCAACCAGTTCCGCCCTGGCCACCAGGTAGCCAACCCGCAGCGAACTGCTCAGGGTCTTGGAAAAGCTCGCCAGGTAAATCACCCGCTGTTCAGCGTCCAGGGTTGCCAGACGCGTCACCGCACCGTCCTGAAAGTCCGCGTAGATGTCGTCCTCGATGATCAGCAGGTCATGTTCGCGTGCCAGCTCCAGCAAGCGATAGGCGACCTTGGGCGACAGGCTGCTGCCGGTGGGGTTCTGGTACAGGCTGTTGATGTACAGGCAACGTGGCCGGTGCTGCTTGAGCAGCGCCTCGAGCACCTGCAGATCAGGCCCCTGCGGGGTACGCGGCACTTCGAGCATGTCGACGTGATGCTGGCGCAACAGGCTGTAGAGGTTGTAGTAGCCCGGGCTTTCCACCAGCACCTTGTCGCCGGGCTTGAGCAACGTGCGCACCAGCAAATCGAGGGCATGGCTGGCGCCCTGGGTGGTGAGGATCTGCTCGGGCGCGGCGTCGATGCCGATCTGCCCCAGGCCCTTGTGCAGCTGGGTACGCAGGCTGGCCAGCCCCAGTGGCGGGCAATAGTCGATCAAGTCCTCGACCGCGCCGCGGCTGACCTGGCGCAGCGCCTGGGCAATGGCTTCGGTAGCGCGCCAGCTGGAAGGTACCCAGCCACAGCAGAGCTTGAGCAACTCGCCGGGGTCATCGGTGAACTGCTGCCAGCGGCTGTCGAAGGCCTCGTCATGGATCGGCTGATCAACCAGCGGCGCCTGCAGGCGCTGTTCGGCGACGAAGAATCCGGCGCCATGGCGCGCCTGCAGCCAGCCCGCCGCCACCAACCGGTCGTAGGCTTCGATCACGCAGGACTGGCTGACACCCTGCTCGCGGGCCAGTTGGCGAATCGACGGCAAGCGGCTACCCGGGCGCAGGCGCTGGTGTTCGATCCAGGCCTGCAATTGCTCGCTCAGTTGCTGCACGAGCGGGCGGGAGGAGTGGCGATCGAGGCTCAGGTGCATGGCAAAGTGTTCGCTGATTTTGTCCGAACAGTTAACCACAAAACCCTCGCCAGTGTGCCTTGTGACGCCCAGGCGATCACCGGATAGTCGGCCCATCGACAAGGAGCCGAACCATGCCCACCCCGCGCCACCCCGCCCTCCTGGCCTTCGCCCTGTGCCTGATCACCTTTGCGGTCAACCTGCAGGCACCGCTGTACACCGCTTACGCCGAGCTTTCCGGTGAGGGCGCCGGGGCCACGGCCATGGCCTTCTGCGGGTATGTGCTGGGGGTAATCCCGGTACTGCTGTTGCTCGGTGGCCTGGCCGACCGGGTCGGGCGGCGGCCGCTGATCCTCATCGCCCTGGCCCTGTCGATGCTTGCCACCTTGCTCATGCTCTTGGCGCCGGGGCTAAAGACCCTGGGCCTGGCGCGCCTGCTGCTGGGCATCGGCACTGCGCTGGCGTCGGCCACCGGCACTGCCTACATGGGCGAACTGATGCACGGCGGCGACAACCGCCATGCCGCCACCTGGGTCACCGCCAGCACTTCGCTGGGCTTTGGCCTCGGCGCGGCGCTGACCAGCCTGTTCCTGCTCAATGGCCCAAGCCTGACCCCGGGCAGCTTCTATCTGCACCTGGCGCTGGCCTGCCTGGCGATGCTGGCGGTATGGCAATTGCCCGACCGGCGCCTGGCCCCACCTGCCGCGCTGATGCGCCTGCCCTGCTACCCGGCCGGCAGCCTGCCCTACGGTTTGGCAATTCTGCTGGCCTGGGCCTGTGTCGGCCTGGTGATTGCCTTGCTGCCGTCGATCCTCAAACAGCATGGCCTGGCCAACTGGTCGGGGTTCTCGACCTTTTGCGTGATCAGTTGCGGGTTGTTGTTCCAGCCCCTGGCCAAGCGCCTGGCGCCGGTGCGGGCCACGGCCATTGGCCTGGTGATCTTGCCCTGCAGCTACGCGCTGCTGGCCTGGGGCGCCGACAGCGGCGCGCTGGCGGCAGTGCTGCCGGGCACCATCGCCGCCAGCAGTGCCTGTTATGGCTTTATTTACCTGGGCGGGCTGTCAGCGGTGAACACCCTGGCGGGCGAGGAAAAAACCCGCGCCAGCGCAGGCTTCTTCCTGTTGGCCTACATGGGCTTCAGCCTGCCAGTCATCCTTACCGGGCTGCTGGTCGATCGCCTCGGCCCGGGTAATGCCCTGCTGGTGTTCGGCCTGGTGTTAGTGGTTGGCTGCCTGCTGGTGGGCCTGGCCCTGGCACGCAGCCACAAGGCGCTCGCTCTGCCTGCGCTGGCAGGCGTCAAATAGCCGTGGCGCCGCCATCGACTGCCAGGGCCTGGCCCGTTGTAAACGCCGCACCATCGCTGCACAGGTAAAGCACCGCACTGGCGATCTCCTCGACCTTGCCGATGCGCCCGACCGGGTGCATGGCAGCGGCGAACTCGGCCTTGCGCGGGTCGGCCTCATAGGCGCGGCGGAACATGTCGGTGTCGATCACCGCCGGGCACACGGCGTTGACGCGAATCTTCTTCTTGGCGTACTCGATGGCCGCCGATTTGCTCAGGCCGATCACCGCATGCTTGGAAGCGCTGTAGATGCTCATCTTCGGCGCGGCGCCAAGGCCGGCCACCGATGCCGTATTGACGATGGCGCCGCCGCCCTGGGCGAGCATCAACGGCAACTGGTACTTCATGCACAACCACACACCCTTGACGTTGACGCCCATGATCGCGTCGAACTCGGCCTCGCTGCCTTCGGCCAGGCGGCCCTGCTCGATCTCGATGCCGGCGTTGTTAAAGGCGTAGTCCAGGCGCCCGTAAGCCTCGACCGTGCGCCCCATCAACTGCCGCACATCGGCCTCGCGGGTGACGTTGCAACTGACGAACAGCGCCTCGCCGCCGCTGTTGCGGATCAGCTCGACCGTGCCTTCGCCACCTACGGCATCAAGGTCGGCCACCACCACTTTCAAGCCCTCGGCGGCAAACGCCAGCGCCGTCGCCCGGCCAATCCCCGCAGCACCACCGGTGACCAGGGCAACCTGGCCAGAAAAACGCATGCTCATCGCTAGCTCCTGCAACAAAGTGAGGTCAGTGATCAGGAGTCTAGGCAGCGATCCGCGCCATTGGGCAGCATCATCAGGGCGCCGGTTGGTGCACTATCGGCCTGGGTGATTGTCTTCCCCAGTATCAATCAGCGCAGTGGATTACCGTGCATTCGCCAGGCGGGTAAACCTTGCCGCCTGGCCAAACAAGGTCTATCAACAAGCATTGCCCTTCAATCGAGAGCCTTGCCATGACTGCCCAGACCAACCGCCGCTTCCTGCTCGCCAAACGCCCGACCGGCGCCGTGACCCGCGACGACTTCAGCTACGAACAGGTGCCGGTGGCCGAACCTGGCGAAGGCCAGATCCTGGTAAAAAACCTGTATCTATCCCTGGACCCGGCCATGCGCGGCTGGATGAACGAAGGCAAGTCGTATATCCCGCCAGTGGCCCTGGGCCAGGTGATGCGCGCCCTGGGCGTCGGCGAGGTGATTGCCTCGAAACACCCGGGCTACGCCGTCGGCGATCACGTCAACGGCGCCCTGGGTATCCAGGACTATTTTGTCGGCGAGCCCCAGGGCTTCTACAAGATCGATCCGAAACTGGCGCCGCTGCCGCGCTACCTGTCCGCGCTGGGCATGACCGGCATGACCGCCTACTTCGCCCTGCTCGACGTCGGCACCCCGAAAGAAGGCGATACCGTGGTAATTTCCGGTGCTGCGGGCGCGGTCGGCAGCATTGCCGGGCAGATCGCCAGGCTCAAGGGCTGTCGTGTAGTGGGTATCGCCGGCGGCAGCGAAAAGTGCCAGTACCTTAAAGATGAACTGGGTTTTGACGGGGTCATCGACTACAAAGCAGAGGACGTCCTGGAAGGCCTCAAGCGCGAATGCCCGAAAGGCGTCGATGTGTTTTTCGACAACGTCGGCGGCGAGATTCTCGATGCCGTGCTCAGCCGTCTGAACTTCAAGGCGCGAGTGATCATCTGTGGCGCCATCAGCCAGTACAACAACAAGCAGGCGGTCAAGGGCCCGGCCAACTACCTGTCACTGTTGGTCAACCGTGCACGCATGGAAGGTTTCGTGGTCATGGACCATGCCGCCAACTACGGTAAGGCGGCACAGGAGATCGCCGGCTGGCTGGCAACCGGCAAGGTGAAGAGCAAGGAGGATGTGGTCGAAGGCCTGGAAACCTTCCCCGAGACACTGTTGAAGCTGTTCAGCGGGGAAAATTTCGGCAAGCTGGTGCTTAAGCCCTGATCTCGGCGACCACTGCTGCCAGCGCCTGGGCAGGGTCGGCGGCCTGGCTGATCGGGCGACCGATCACCAGGTAGTCGGAGCCGGCATCCAGGGCCTGGCGCGGGGTCAGGATGCGGCGCTGGTCGTCCTGGGCGCTGCCGGCCGGACGAATGCCCGGGGTCACCAGTTGCAGTGACGGGTGCGCAGCCTTCAGCGCCGGCGCTTCCAGCGCAGAGCACACCAGGCCGTCCATGCCGGCCTTCTCGGCCAGGGCCGCCAGACGTAGCACCTGCTCCTGCGGCTCGATGTCCAGGCCAATACCGGCCAGGTCTTCGCGCTCCATGCTGGTCAGCACCGTCACGCCGATCAGCAGCGGCTGCGGGCCGCTGCGCTGGGCCAGCACCTCACGGCAGGCCGACATCATGCGCAGACCACCGGAGCAGTGCACGTTGACCATCCACACGCCCATCTCCGCGGCGGCCTTGACGGCCATGGCGGTGGTGTTGGGGATATCGTGGAACTTCAGGTCGAGGAACACTTCGAAGCCCTTCTCGACCAGGGTTTCGACAATGCCCGATGCGCTGCTGGTGAACAGCTCCTTGCCGACCTTGACCCGGCACAGGGCGGGATCGAGCTGATCGGCCAGCTTCAGGGCGGCGTCACGGGTAGGGAAATCCAGGGCGACGATGATGGGCGTCTGGCAGGCGGACATGGGCGGGTCTCTTGGCAAGTCTTGAACGGCGCGCATTGTAAACGAAGCGGCGGCCCGTGGGGGGCCGATGATCGCGAAATGGCCGCGGCCCACCCCTGCCCCTATAATTGAACCAATGAATGATGCTTTGGCTCCAATTTAGTGAAGCAGTGTGATTTGCTGTTTAAAAGGAGAATTACATGCCCTGGTATGCCTGGTTGATTCTGGTGCTCGCAATCGGCTCCATCGTCGGTGGCCTGATGTTGCTGCGCGATACCGCGAAAAAGCTGCCCTTGACCGAGGAGCAGCTCAAACGTGTGCATGAGCGCAATGCCGAGATGGATGCCAAGGATGCGCAGGATCGCTGAGCCTTCTGCACGGCCCGGCAACGCACGGCGTTACTTGTAGCGCGCCGCCGCCGAACTGCGCGAAAGATTCGGCCCCAGCGCATCCCGCGCCTTGATGTACGCCTGCCAATCCGCCGCTTGCGGCAATGAAGGAATGGTTACCAGCTCGTTCTGGTCCAGCCCGCTCAGTGCCGCGTCAACCATCTCCCCTACTTCCATCACCATCTGCGGGTCGATCTGGTTCACGTCAAGGCCTGAACGCTCGAAGATTTCCGTACGGGTCACCCCGGGCAGTACAGCCTGAACCTGTATCCCCTTGTCTTTCAACTCACCGCTCAGCGTCTGGGTCAGGCTCAGGACATAGGCCTTGCTCGCGCTATAGACGGCGTTGAACATTTCCGGCGCCAGGGCCACGACTGAAGCGATGTTGATGAGGGTCCCCCGGCCGGCGTTGGCGAACTGTGTCGCAGCAGCAGAGGCCAGGCGGGTGACAGCGACGATGTTGAGTGCGACCACTGCATCGATCTGTTGCGCGGTAACCTCCGCCAGGGTGCCATGCAGGGCGATGCCAGCATTGTTGACCACTACCGCAATGCGGTGGTCGTCACGCAGACGCTTCTCGACCCGGGCAAGGTCGGCGGCTTCGACAAGGTCCGCAGTCAGCACTTCGACACTTACGCCATGACGAGCCTGCAACTCATTCGCGAGCGCCTGCAGGCGTTGGCCGTCCCGTGCGACCAGAAGCAGGTCGTGCCCGCGTGCAGCCAGGCGCTCGGCGTAGACAGCACCGATTCCTGACGATGCACCGGTGACCAGTGCCGTAGTGGTTAATGAAGAATTCGACATGACAGTGATCTCCAAAGGCTCGACGAAAGAGAGGAACAAGTGCGCCAGATAAAAATATTATGATCATAATATTTTATCAACCCGAGCCGACCAAAGGCATCGCACAGCCAAGAAAAAGCCGGTCAATGACCGGCTCCTTCCCTGTGGGTGATCAATTGACCGTGAGCTTGTCCCGATTGCGATCCAGCAGTGCCTTGCCAATACCCTTGATTTCGAGCAGTTCATCCACCGAGGTGAAGGCGCCGTGCTCATCACGGTAGGCGACGATGGCTTCGGCTTTGGTTTTGCCAATGCCGGTCAGGGTGGTTTGCAGGGTTGTGGCATCGGCCTGGTTCAAGTCGAGCTTGGCAACCGGCAAAGTGACCATGGCGGCCGTCGGCTCGACTTGTGGTTGCGCCGCCATTGCCGAAAGCGAGACGGCAGTAAACAGTGGCAGAAAGAGGTACGACAGGACGGTGTTGCGCATGGGGAAACTCCTTGGCTATGAATTTGCAGAGCAGCATTTCCTTGGCTGCTACCGAAACCTAGACCGGCATGAGAGTCGGCGCAAATGTGTCCACAGCGGATTGTTTTACCAAACAAGTCTCAACAGTATTCGAGCGTAGCTGTAGCACAAACGCTTGTGCAAACGCGCCCCACTACAACAGATGTAGTAAACTCCCGCGCACTTTGTGAGGGGGAGTCAAATGCGTAGAAGGGAATTTATTGTTGGCCTGGGCGTGGTTGCCCTGGCAGGGATCGCCACGAAAGTTATTGTTTCGGGTTCGTCGAATGCACTTAAAACACCAACCGGCATGGACTGGCTGCCGTTTGACTTGCTGGCCCTGAATGCCGATGGAACCGTTACAGTAAGTAAAGACGCGGCCAAGATCATGGACAAGATTTCCATGCTGCCGTCGGCCGATGCCGAGTCGCTGGCAGCCGGCGCGCATGATCCTTTCCAGATCCGCATCGACAACGGCTCGGGTGCCAGTGCTCGCAGTTTCATTGGCGCCAGCAATCCAAACCAAGGCCCGTTTGACCTGAGCAAGCTGACCGTCATCCGCGCGCCGGGGCCTGAGCCCAAAGCGCTCGACTGGGCCCAGGGCGGCAAGTTTTACCGCGCGTTGATTCCGGCCGGCTCCGATCCACGGGCCGTTACTGTATCGAATGTGCTGGACGAATACTCCCGGCCAAAGCCGCTGCGCGAGTTCGCCGACCTGGAACAGGCTGGCGAGGAAGGCTGGTTCTTTGATCAGAAAGAACGCACGCTCTATGTCAGCAAAAAACTTGCAACTAACGTCGACGCACTCAAGGATATCCTCAGCATTGTGTATCGCCAGCCCGGCACTACCACAATGCGCGTACAAGGCGGTGAAGCCTATTTCGAAAACATACTGTTCCTCGGTGTCCTGCCATGGGTACTGAATGCCTCTGGCCTGGTGTCCAAGGCAGTCTTCAAGAACTGCGCATTCTGGTATTCCCCGGGTTCAGGTATCGCCAACGAAGGCGGCTATGTTGTTCTCGATGGCTGCGAAATCTATCGTAGCCGCGACCATGGTTTGGTCTCACGTAAAAGCGGTGATACCCAACCCAAGCACATCGTTATCAATACCAAGGTTAGGTACGCCGGCGATGTAGATACATACGGCTCCACGCGTAACAGCCAAAGCGGTTTATCGATGAATGATAGCGGGCTGGCCGTCATCATGGGCTGTGACATTCGCAAATCGTTTGGCCCTAATATCGTCGACAGCGGTGCCGGTGCCGGTAGCCAAGGCATCTCCTGGTGGTATGGCGTGCACTGCGAGGAAAGTCTGGGGACGCATCCGATGAACTTCGGAGCTCAAGGTGTACGCACCGTCTGGATGGAACATTGCAGTGAAGGCAACACCAAGGGGACGTCAGTGCGGGTTGCCGGTGAAGGCACGGTACTCCATCACGCCAATAATACAGTCGGCAAGTTTGTAAGCGATAAAGGCGGTCAAGTACTGCATTTCAGCGAAGTTTAAGTAGTTCGGTACATGCGTATAAAAAAGTCGCCAGCGGGCGACTTTTTTATACCAACAATATCGACAGTCACGTTGACTTCAGTCGTTCTTGGCGCAACGTTCAAGCCCTCTGCCCCGCTGGGTAACGGCAAGCAGTACCGCCAATGGCAGCCAGACAATAGTCCAGTAATCCCCTGGCCGCGTGTAGATCCTTTCTACGTCTGTAAGCATGACAATCAGCGCATAGCACAACGCTGGCAACGCCAGACATACCAATGGATCATGGCGCATTTTCCAGGCTTTTTTCATAACGCAGCCGAGTCCCGCCAATAAAAGCCCCACTGCAACCAACCCGCTGTCATACACCTGCTGTAGATAAAGGCTGTGGGCATGGGGTGAGACTGTCTTGCCGTCCGGCCAATGGTAAGCAAAGGGCGTACCGAGCCCATGGCCTGCGATCCATGAGCCTGACATGCTCGAGAAAAAATACTCCCAGATGGGGCTACGACCAGAAAGCCGGCGCGTCAGAAGCTCGTTTAGCAAGTGATCTTTCCAGATAAGAGCAGCCACCAGCCCGACAGCCAGGCCCACGCTAAACAGCCACCACCCTAGCCTTGAGCGCTGGAGGAGGATTGCCAACAAGCAACTTGCCGCCAGCGCAATCCACGCACCTCGTGCGTAGGTTAATAGCACATAGGCCGCAAGCACCATAAACACCAGCATCCAGACAACGGCCTTGCGTAGCGATGCCGTTCTATCAACAGCGAGGGCAAACGCCCAACTGGCGATGGCACCATGGAACATCCCGGCGGCCACAGGATAACGGTAATTGGCAAATTCACCGATCCCCAGTCGATCCAGCCGAAAAGCACGGTAGTGAAAGGAGCGATCAAGCCAGTAAAACTGAAAGTACAGGGTCGCCAAGGCACCGAGTGCAACCACGATCACTGCACCAGATAACACCCTGCGAAACACCTGAGGCGAACTATCGACAAGCATATGTACCGCGACCATGAACAACGCTATAAATAGGCCGCGCTTGGCTAACGCGAGGGCATCCACTTCACTGCCCGATGACCACAGTCCGGAAAGCGCCACCCAGACCAGGTAACTCGCCCACACCCAATAACACACACCTGGCAGCCGGGCCCTTCTGGTCGCGACAACGGCCACCAGGTAGATCAGGGCTGGCAACAGCAAGAAGAAATACACCTGACTGTTACGCGCGCTCCCTGAGGTCAACCATACCTTGCCACTGATCAGCACGAACAAGCCCAGTGCCAACACCCAGCCTGTCAGGTACCGCCAACGACTGTCATCATTCCAGTAGCTACCCATGGTCAACACTCACATCAAACCGCCTTCTAGAACGCATTTTTGTTGATGAACCCCTTGAACACGGTGCTGGCAATGATCTTCAGGTCCAGCCACAGCGACCAGTTATCGATGTACCAGAGATCATGCTCCACCCGCTTCTGCATCTTCTCGAGGGTGTCGGTTTCACCACGAAAACCGCTGACCTGAGCCCAACCGGTGATACCCGGCTTGACTTTGTGCCGCTGCATATAAGACTCGACCAGGTCCTTGTAATACTCGTTATGTACCAGTGCATGAGGACGTGGCCCGACCAGAGACATGCGCCCCTGAAGGACATTGAAGAACTGTGGCAGTTCGTCAAGGCTGGTGCGCCGCAAGAACGCGCCCACTTTGGTCACACGCATATCGTTGCGCGTCGCCTGGGTTACGTCCTTGTCATCGTGGACGACCATCGAACGGAACTTGTACACCTTGAAGCGCACCCCATTGATCCCAGTGCGGTACTGCTTGAACAACATCGGGCCAGGCGAGCTGAGCTTGACCACAATGCCGATGACGGCACATACCGGCAGGATCATCAGACTGATCAGGCCGCCGACCACCAGATCTTCCAGGCGCTTGACGATCTGCGCCGGCCCGTCGATCGGACTGCAGCTCAAGTCCAGCGAATACAGCCCGGCAATGTAGCTGACCCGATGATTGAGCAAGCGGATATCGCCCCACTCCGGAATGAAGCGTACTGCCACCGTGTGATGCCTCAAGGCGTACATTACCGCCTGAATACCGCCGCCCTCGCTAAGCGGCAAGCACAGCCAGACTTCATGAGCCCCATGCCTTTCAACTTGTTCGACCAGCTCGGCCAACCAGCTTTCGTCTGCCCGATAGTTGAAGGACGTCGCCACCTTGAAGCCAAACTCGTTCAACTTGCGTGTACGGTTCAAGCGCCGTGCCGTTTCGCCACCGGTGTCTACCAGCAAAACAGACTTCAGGTTCATCCCCGAAGATCGCAGCTGGCGCAAGACCAGATAAACGATCACGCGAAACGACAGGCTGAATACTGCGCCCAGAATCAAGGTCGAAGAAAACCATATCCGCGAGTAATTACCCGACACTTTCAAGAAGAATGACAGCGACAACAAGATTCCCGCAGCAAGACACCAGCACGCCAGAAGAATGCCCAGTTGTCGCCAGATGGATACGCCACGTTGCGATCCATAGCCGCCGCCAAAGGTGATACACAGGACAACAACCGCCGCGATCAGCAGTGTCGTGGTGTTGTAGCGGCCTGCCATGTCAAACGTTGCAAATCGATAATCGTGGGCAAGCAAGGAGGCCACAATAACAATCAACATATCCAGCAACGCTACAACGAACGGTACCGGATAGCGCTCTGAAAACGTGGGCTGATAACGATTGATCAGTTCCATACCCTACACATCCTCCCCCATTCCGGAGCCTGACGGCCTCTTGGCCGCGCCCCGGAAGTCCTATAAAAATGTTGCTTGTTATTGCCCTATGGCGCCTGGGTTCTTTGCCCATGATCGCCATCGATGCAGCCAACCCGAAGTTGACTGGCTGCTGGTCTGCTCCCGACAGCACCAGCTTTCATCACACGTTATTGATGGTGTCGCCAGCCAGCGAAAAACGTCTGGCACTTGTCATCGACAAAACGCTTGAACCTCTCTCGAAAAATCTCGGGAGCAAATTGTTCGGCATGCGCACGAATGCTTGCCGGATCAAAATCCCCAGCGCTTTCAAACTGGCTGATGGCGGCACGAATCGCAGCCTCGGTCTGCTCATAGAAAAACATCCCGGTTTTCCCCTCGACGACGGTTTCGAGGGCACCGCCCTTACCGAAGGCAATGACCGGCGTGCCGCAAGCCTGGGCTTCGACCGGGGTGATGCCAAAGTCCTCCTCGGCAGCGAACACAAATGCCCGACACCGCTGCATATGGTCACGCAGGACCTCGAAAGGCTGATACCCCAGCACCTGCACATTCGGTCCGGCAGCCTGCGTGACTTTATCGAACTGCGGCCCGTCGCCGATCACCACCAGTTTCTTGTCGGGCATGGCACTGAAGGCCCTGACAATCAGGTCCATTTTTTTATAGGGGACCATGCGCGAAGCGGTCAGGTAGAAGTCTTCCTTGTCAGGCGTGAAAGCAAAGTCCTGAACATCCACCCCCGGGTAGATGGTGGTCGCCTCACGTTTGTAGACCTTGCCGATGCGACGGCCGATGTAATTGCTGTTGGAGACGAAATGCTCGACGTTGTTGGCCGTGCGCGCGTCCCAGTTGCGAATTTTGAACAGCAGGTAACGGGCCAGCCAGCCCTTGAGCCCTTCACTCTTGTTGGACTCGATCAGGTACTGGTTCTGCAGGTCCCAGGCGTAGCGGATCGGTGAGTGGCAATAACAGATGTGCAACTGGTCAGGGCCGGTCATCACCCCTTTGGCCACCGCGTGGCTGCTGCTGATGATCAGGTCATAACCCGACAGGTCCAGTTGTTCAATCGCCAGTGGCATCAACGGCAAGTACAGTTGATAGCGCTTGCGGGCCTGTGGAAGACGCTGGATGAAGGTCGTCGTGGCAACTTTGCCACCGATCTTCTTACGCTCGGCGTCAGAAAAGAAATCCACCACAGAGAACAGATCTGCCTGAGGCCAGAGACTGATAATTTCAGCCAACACCTTCTCTGCACCCGCGAATGTCACCAGCCAATCATGAACAACCGCTACCCTGATATTCACTACATCACCATCGCAAATTTTCAAAAAATCAATGTATTGCCGCGACTGCCTGTTACACCGTGTCAGACGCTTTGAACAACGTTGAATAGAACACGCGGAGTATCAATCCCAGGAGCACCGCGGCAATCATTGCGTACTGCCCGATACCACTGACAAACAGATTGACGACCAGAAAGAACGGCAAGAACGAACAAAAAATCAGGTACATCGGCAACCAGGCCAGACGCCGATACCGCAGGGCCCTGGCGACCAGGCCGAGCACGGACGCAAAAACCACACAGGCCAACGCACCGCCCCAGATGCCAAAATCATATACCACAGGCCCGAAGAGTGTCGTGTAAACACCGGGGCGGATAACTCCAGCGCTTAACACATCCTCAATATCACCTTTGCCGAGAGCGGCCATGACAATCTTGGCGGGAATATAAAAACTGTGCAGCCCATAAGTACTTGCGCCATCAACCAATGAGGTGAGATAGAAAAACTCATATAACCCATGGGTGATGTACTGGGAAAAATGGGTCAGCGCATAGACCAGACCAGCGAGCCCCGAACTATCGTTTTGTCCGAGGTAGTCCACCACTTGCGCGCTGGCCGGAGCGAATCGCGCATACCCGGAAAGCTCCATTGATGCCACCGGATCCATGCCCATTTGCTGGGTCCGGATCCAGAAAACCATGCCACCCAACCAAATAAAGGCGATCGCCACCACTACCCCGAGAACCAGATTCCTGAGAGACAAGCGGACATATCCCGTCATCAATGCTGACATTAACGAAGTCGCCATAAATACCACCAAAATGCTTCGCGAGCCCTGAATCACCATGTCGAACACGGCGAATAATAGGCAGCAAAACAACATCGGAAAATGATACCAACGGCGAGCACCAGCCACGCGCATCATGCAGATAAAGATGGGCAAGAACAGAAAGAATGACGATAACACCCCACCTAACAAGGCAAGACTGCCTGAACCTCCAGAGGCAATCAGCTCACGGTTCTCCATGAAATCTGAACTTAGGTTTCCACCGGCCCGCATAAAGATCCGCTCAATAACACGCAACAGCAAGCCGATACTTCCGAGGCCATAGATAAGCCAGACCAGGCGGCTAATCGAACCTGCCTCGCATTCAAAAGTCAGTACCCGCGCCCGCATCTGCCCGCACGCAAAAAACAACGTCAGGAGAAACAGATACACATATGAGAGCAGGATAAAAAGCGACGATGGTCCTGCCTCGTACGAGTAATCAATAGGGGCACACAACCAGATCAACACACAGCACAAACCGCCCCACAGGAAAATCCGATAAGGCGGAAACACCGCGAGCCTTATGAACAATGGTGTCATCGCGACCCCACTTTTAATGCATTTCCTCGGGTGAAGGCGAACAGCCCCAATTTCATTACCCAGCGTAACTGCATTAACACGATCGATAAAAATCCGATAATCCAAGCGAGCGAAACCAGCCACTTGAAGTCAGTGACTCCGAGACAGACACCAATACCTGTGAATGCCAAAAAGGTAGTGCCTCCCATGGCCACACTAAGCGTTTGCAGGCCTGGGCGGGCTGCGCTTCCGAGGACACCCTCCAGACTTGCGCTAGCGGCCCAGAACACCATCACCAATGCCATAGTTGCGATCAGCCAGCGGTCCTCGAACAATGGCCAAGGCAATCCCAATTGCTCCCCGGGGATAAACACAAGCGCCATTGCAATTATCAACGCAGCGAGCCCAACCAGTGTCACACTGGCCATGATCGCCGCGCTTCTGTACTTCACCGCACCGCCGTAAACGCGCTTGAAAAATACAGTATTGATGAACTGGTGAACGACAATCGCGATGGATAGCCAACGGAACACGATCGAGAACGTAGCCACAGCGGTTTCGTCGTCGAGCAGTCCAAGCAAAATTCTTGGCCCCCCCATAAACGCGGCCATTAGGACGCCACCAATCAGAAACTTGTAACTCTGCAGGAGTGCACCTTTCATCGCCCGCACATTCAACGCATCGCGCTGAGGCCGTGGTGAAATCCAGAGCAGAACTCCCCCCATCACCCCACCGCACAGGGTCATGATCTTGACGTAAACATTCAGGAAGTCCATCCCCAGCCAGTGGGCTGCCAGGCCCACTAACAGGGTAAGGTACACTGTGCTTTCGAACAACGACGCCACAGCACCTTTGCCCAATGCTTTCATTCGGGCCGAAATAGCCAACTGCAACACTACAATGGCACTTTGCAGACCAATAACGGTGGCAA
This sequence comes from Pseudomonas sp. B21-009, assembly GCF_024749345.1. NCBI lineage: Bacteria > Pseudomonadati > Pseudomonadota > Gammaproteobacteria > Pseudomonadales > Pseudomonadaceae > Pseudomonas > Pseudomonas sp. B21-009. The sequence continues at coordinate 4,326,884 of NZ_CP087199.1, forward strand.
AAATTAGCCATTGCTGCGAAGCCAGATAAAACACTGAACAACTCACTACAATGACCACCGTGCTAGCCACAAGGACATAAGCGGTAGCGCTACTGAGGTGTTGCGTCAAGGATCCGCCCAAGGTCCCATACGCGATCACCCCGTGCATACCCAGCGCGAGCACAGGCCCGACTACCATCGAGACCGAAAGCCACCATTCGACAGCGCCGTACTCGCCTGTACTCAAGCTCCAGGCGGCAAAAAACGGCGCGAGCAAGACCGCTGATTTCGACAGCGCAAAAATGCTTGCCTGGGCAAACAGGTGCTTGGCATGTCTGAGCAAGACTAAATCCCCGGTTTCTTGTGATAGACCCGCTCTACCAGTCCTTTGACCTGCACTTTGGAATGGCGAGTCTGAGCTTGCTCATAGTCCAGGGCAATCCAGCGCAAAGGCTGTGCCACATACAGACCGGGTTTTGGCAAGGACTTGGAAACACAAGATGCAGCACCTACAGTCACTCCGTTGCTGATGCTGACCGCAGCATTAATCACCGACATCGAACCGATATACACGTTGTTACCGACCCGTACACTGCCATCCACGCGGAATCGATCAAGCCCTTCAGGCGCATGCATGTAGCCATGAGTCCAGATCTGACTGGCAGACCCCGCCAAAATCGAGTAATCGCCAAAGCGAACACTTCGCGTGCAGTCGACCGTATGCCGCGAGGTGATTTTCGAGTAGATCCCCAGCCTGAAAACAGCTCGCCCCCAGGTCACACCACGGCGTCCCCGGTACACTTTGTTGAAGTTTCCAAGAGCGGCATTGGCCAGCAGAAACACCCAGATGTCGCCTTTGACCTGATTAAAGTATTGGATGTATGAAGCCGGGCGCATCACCAGGCTTTTACAAACGATGTAATTACCATGGCCAATAGAAACGCGTTCACCAAGCACAATCGAATCAGCGCGAATCCAGGAAAATCCGATCCGGCAGCCTGATCCAATTTGCCAACCCAATGCGCGCAATATCAGGTTTTTCAGCCCACTGGCAGGTAAACACAGGCCCAATAGCGATGCACATACCTGTTTCATTCGCATCGCTCCGCCACTTGCAGCAAGTTACGCGCAATGGTCTGGACGTTGCTCGGATCAAGAACGCTTGGCAATGATGCAGGGTCAGAAACCAAACCGGTGAACGTCGAGGTGAACAATTTTTTGACCAAGTGCGTTCGGGCGGCGTCATCTGCAAGAGGGAATGCTCCAGACTCGACGTCTCTGATCACCTGCGAAATGCATTCAACGTTTTGCAGTTGAACATATCCAGGCTCACCAGAGAGAATGCCGGGACCGAATTGAACCAGTGGCTTGCGCGAAAGAACCGCTTCCACGGCAATGGTGCCGGTAACGGTGCAGATCATCGTTACGTGCTCAAGCAATTCCCCCATCGCCACTTCGTAAGGTACTGGAACAATGTTGTCCCTGCGCATGACTTGCTCAAGCAACGCGTCATCCAGTTCGTACTTGGTCTTGGGGTTCAACTTGACCAGCAGCTTCCAGTTATCCGGTATCGCCTGGGCCAAGGCGCCGATTAAATCAGCCTGATTGCGGAACGCCTGCCCCCACAAGTCCAGATTGGACTCCGGTTGCATCTGCATGGGGTAAAGCAGGTAGTGTTGTTCAGCTTGCAGATGGAATCGCCCGCTACTTATCTGGGCCCAACGAGCCAGGCGGGTTTTGACCGCCTTGTCCAATCGCCACTTTTTCAGCGGCGACGGCGTATTGAAGCGCTCCCCACTCAGGTAACTTTTTATCAGTGTCAGCCGATTGGGCCAGGATCCATGGATCGGAAACACTCGCCCTGGGTCCGAAGGCAACGAGGGACGCATGTAATCCGGGACTTTCTCCCGCTTGCGTATGGCTTCAGCAAGTGCAAAACAGTCTTCATCGGTCGGGCAATCCGTCGACACACCGATCGCCTCTTTGCTATCCCCTGCATAGATGCTGTAACGCCCGCCCGGATAGCCTGGCATGGACGGGTGGAAAAATGGTACCTGATGCTGCTTGCACCATTCTACCGCCAACAACTCATGAAAAAGCGTAGCCTCCCCAATGACCAAGTCGGGCTTGGCCTGATCCAGCGCCTGCCAGATGGCGGACTTGTAATAGTTGTAATGGGTTGGTTGGCCGCCAAAATAGTTGAGCAAACGATCCGACTTGCATGTACGGGTACAGACTTCATCGTTTGCTAATGGGGTGAGGTTGCTGCCCCGCGGGAACGCGATCACCGTGGCTTGGCCATGGATCGGGGTGAATAGCGGATTCTGCACAACCCAGCGGACAGTGTGTCCATCAGCAATAAACTGCTGCGCCAGCGCATCCCAGAAATAGGTTTTGTACCTATTCTCTACCATTAGAATGTTCATAGGTCAGCAGAAGCCTTTAAGCGCGATAGACTGCGCAGTGGGAAAACCCGTCCCACGATTTTTTTCAACTTGTTCCCAACCATTTCTATCTCCTTGGTCCACGGGTTTGAACCCAGCGTTGACTGCGTCAATCACAGGCCTTCTATATTTGCGAAGTCCACGGGGGTATTGGCCTCTACTGCCGCCTTCACGTATTTACCAACAACGTCATCGAAGTATTTCGGCGCAACACCACGCCCTGGACGGACGCTGCGGATCGCATCGGCGGTAACCACATCACCTGCGGCCAGTGACTTGACGAAGTAGAGCGAGCGACGGAACTGCACATTGCCCTGCTCGCTGGATTTGCGCGCGTAGTTGACGTCACCCAGTGCCGCCCACGCGGTTTTGCTGTCCTGACACAGCGCCTTGAGCTCCAGTGGCTCCAGCGAGAAACTGTCGTCCGGTCCTCCACCCTTGCGATCCAGGGTGAAATGCTTCTCGACGATCGAAGCGCCCAAGGTAACGGCGGCAATCGCAGTGGTGTTGTCCAGGGTGTGATCGGAAAGCCCGGTGACCAAACCAAAACGGCGAACCATGTCGGGAATGGTGCGCAAGTTGTATTCCGCAGCCGGCGCCGGATAGCCGCTGACACAATGAAGAATTGCCAGCTCCTTGCAGCCGCCCTCACGCGCGGCCTCGATCGCTTCGCTGATCTCTTCGGCATCGGCCATGCCGGTAGAAATGATCATGGGTTTGCCAGTGCCAGCCACATATTTGATCAATGGCAGGTCGATTGCCTCGAAGGAGGCAATCTTGTAAGCCGGGGCATTCAGGCTTTCCAGCAAGTCGACGGCAGTAAAGTCAAAGGGCGAACTGAAAATGGTGATACCCAGTTTGCGGGCATGCTCGAACAACGGCTGGTGCCACTCCCAGGGCATCTGCGCCTCCAGATAGAGGTCGTACAGGGTACGGCCATCCCACAGCCCCCCGTGAATGCGGAACTCTTCAGCATCGCTGTTCAGCGTGATGGTATCTGCGGTGTAGGTTTGCAGCTTGACCGCATCGGCGCCGGCTTTCTTCGCTTCCTCGATGATCCTCATTGCTGTTTCGAGCTTGCCATTATGGTTGGCAGACAGCTCGGCAATGATGTAAGGCGCATGCGCGGCACCAATTGCCCGCCCTGCAATGGATATCATCGGATTCATCATTGGCCTCGAATTAATTTATTCAGTTTTTCTTGCATGACATCACGGTGCATATCCCACTCACGGGACAGCAGCGCCAGCCTGTATACATCGACGTACGCGTCGTCCACACGGTGCTGCTCGCGAAAAATACCTTCCACCTGGAAGGCGAACTTCTGGTGAAGCTTGATGACGGCACTGTTGAATGCCAGCACCTCGCAATTGAGCTTGTTCAGCTGCAGCACGTTGAACGCATGCTCCAGCGCGAGAAACTCCATACGGCTGCCAGTGCCCTTGGCGGCATCCGGGGCGGCATAGAACGCCCAGCTGGCATTGGCGCTGTGGGTGTCGATGTCGGTGAAGCCGACAATCCCTGCAGCCCCCCCCTGCCACTCGTACATGAAGTACTGCTGGTCCTGGCGCTGCTGCAAGCGTTGCCACCATGCCAGGTGTTCCTGCTCGCTGATTACATGCCGGGTGTACATGTTGGCCCGCACGGCGGGTGCGTTTCGCCACTCAAGCATCAGGCCGACTTCGTCAGCCTCGATATTTCGCAGTTTTCCAAATGCCTGCACGTGTTCAATCCTTTTCCGATTCAGCCATAACCTGCGCGACGACCCGGCAGCCGGAGCCGTCGACAATCTTTCGTGCCTGCTGGCTCATTTGTTCCAACATGGACGGATCCCCACTCGCCTGTTCCAGATACCGGGCAAGGTCGCGGCCCAAAGTCTCATCCAGCGCCAGCGTCAGCACGGCGCCGGTAGCTGCCAGTTGTCGGGCGGCAAATACCTGGTTTTCCGCCAGCACAACCATCAGCGTCGGCAAACCCAGGCAGCAACGCTCCCATGAGGTTGCACCGGCCGCACCGATAGCAAGGTCAGAGGCAGCCATCAGCTCTGCCATGTTGCTGACATTGGTCTTGACCTCGGTGCTGAATGGCAGGGTCCGGGCTTGGGCACGAACCTGTTCGAGCCAGGGCGCGGTAGCCCCCATCACTACGGTTACCCGGGAGATAGTGGCCAGGGAAAGCGTTTCCAGGACCGATAAAATGCGTCCCGTGACGTTGTCCTTATCGACGCCACCCATGGTGATCAACACGTTCCTGAGGGCAAATGCCGCCCGGCGCTGCAGGCTATCGCCCCGCAACGCGGAAAAATCCGGTCGCAGCAATGCATGCTGTACACCGCACAGTAACCTGCAGTGCGCAGGCACCCATCGGCAATAATCCTGAGGCGAACGTCCCAACGACTGATCAAGCAACAGGTCGCACTGATGGGCTCGATCGGCTAGGTCGTCTATGACCATCAACTTGCGGGACAACCCCGCAATACTGCCCTCCCATTGCTGGTCCAGAGCGTAATGATCAACAACCAGCCAGTCCGGCCTGATGCTTTCAAGCAGCGCAGCACACGCAGCCGCATCCTCTGCCTGGCTGGCCCCCAGCCAATAACCGTAGATTCCGCGGTCCGCCCCCGGATTGCCGGCAATGCCGGTCACCACTTGCAGCGGATGAACCTGATAGCCGCGGGACCTGATCTGCTCGATCAGATTCCCGGTATGCGCCCGGCAAATGAAGTGACAGTGCGCGCCCTGTGCGGTCAGCTCATCGGCCAGGGTCAGGCAGCGCATGACATGCCCGATGCCAATCTCGACGGAGGCGTCTGCACGGAACACAACTTTCAATCGATCCACCCGCCTACCTCAATGATCTTACGCAGCATCACAACACCCCTGGCAACTTACCCTGAAAGCCCTTTCGCGACTCCTGAGCCGGATCAAGGTTTACCGGTTCATTTCCCGGAACATCCATTCAGCCCGAACCCAATCTTCAAGCGTGTCGATATCCTGGACCCTGTGGCCTGGCAGCACTACCGGTACCGAGCCGGGCCCAAACACGGGCTTGCCCAACCGCCAGGCCTGCGTACGCCCCCAATAGAACTGGCCAGCGTCATGAAAGGTTTCCTGTAGATCTTGCGAGCGGGTATTGAATTGCTCCGGATAGATCATTTCAATCCGGCCCTGGGTGTTGATCCGTACTGCCCGCTGGACAGGAAATGCATAGCGGGTAACGGCAAAGGCAAAATCGCATTGTTCACGGATCAAGGCGTCGAGCCCTGCCTGCAAATCCTCGGGCCTTACAAAGGGTGCCGTTGCGTAAAGGCAGCACAGGTAATCGATCTGCTGCCCGTCCTGTTCGAACCACTCAATGGCATGCTGAATCACCGGCACTGTGCCGCTGTGATCGTCAGCCAGTTGCGCGGGACGGATAAATGGCACCTGTGCCCCGGACTGGCGGGCCACCTCGGCGATCTCCAGATCGTCGGTCGAGACGATCACCCGGTCAAAAACACCGCTATTGAGGGCGGCCTCGATCGACCAGGCGATCATCGGCTTGCCGCAGAACATCTTGATGTTCTTGCGCGCAATACGCTTGCTGCCGCCACGGGCGGGAATGACCGCCAGTTTCATGCCTGCAAGGCCTTGGTCAGTGCAGCGACGACCACGTCCTGCTGAGACTCGCTCATGGTCTGGAACATCGGGATGCTGATGGCGTCCCGGTAATAGGCTTCAGCTTCAGGGAAATCGCCGCGGGCAAACCCCATGGCGGTGTAGTAAGGCTGGGTATGTACCGGAATGTAGTGAAGATTGACTCCGATACCCTGCTCACGCAACGACTCGAAAACCTGGCGATGGGTCTTGTCGATCTTGTCCAGTTGCAGGCGAATCACATACAGGTGCAATCCGGAATAACTGTCTGGATGCTGCCACGGCAGGGTCAGCGGTAATGCTGCCAGCTGTTCATTGTAGCGCGCCGCCAGTTCATGCCGGCGAGCGATGAACTGATCGAGGCGCTGCATCTGGCTCACACCCAAGGCCGCCTGCAGTTCGGTCATGCGGTAGTTGAAACCCAGATCGATCTGCTGGTAGTACCAGGGCCCATCAGCTTCATGGGTCATCTGTTGCGGGTCGCGGGTGATGCCATGGCTGCGCAGCAAGGCCATCTTTTGTGCCAATGCGTCGTCGTTGGTGACCGCCATACCGCCTTCGGCGGTGGTGATGATCTTCACCGGATGGAAGCTGAACACAGTAATGTCACTGTACTTGCCGTTACCGATGAACTCGCCCTGGTATTGGCCACCAATGGCATGCGAGGCATCTTCGATGACTTTGAATCCGTATCGCACGGCCAACGCATGGATCGCCTGCATGTCGCAGGGCTGACCACAAAGATGCACCGGGACCACAACCTTGGGCAGCGTCCCCGCTTGCTCCGCCAGCTCCAACTTGCGCGCCAGGGCTTGTGGGCAGAGGTTATAGGTGCGTGGGTCGATGTCCACGAAATCGACCTGCGCCCCACAGTACAAGGCGCAGTTTGCCGATGCGACAAAAGTAACCGGGGTAGTCCACAAACGATCACCAGGCCCCAGCCCCAGGGCCAGGCAGGCAACATGCAATGCCGACGTTGCACTATTGAGCGCAAGTGCGTGACGCGCGCCTACATGCTGTGCAACCCGCTGCTCGAACTCCGGCACCATTGGGCCCTGAGTGAGAAAGTCGGACTGCAGGACGCTGACGACAGCGTCGATATCAGCCTGGCTGATGTCCTGGCGACCATAAGGGATCATGGCTCAGATGCTCCCGATTTTTTCTTTGTTGATGGTGATCCACTCTTGCAGATCGGCATCACTCATCCACTCCGTGTTGTTGTCACTGGCGTAGACGAAACCTTCCGGCACTTTCTTGCCGTCCTTGATGCGCTTCTCGCAGTTGGCCCAGTCATTGATGACCGGCAGGATCTTGAAGTGCTCGGCATACTCGTAGGTGTAATAAGCGTCTTCAGCACTGATCATCTGTTCATGCAGTTTCTCGCCCGGGCGGATACCGACGACTTTCTGCCGAGCCTCGGGAGCGACAACCCGTGCCAGGTCGGTCACCTTCATGGACGGGATCTTCTTCACATAGATTTCGCCGCCTTCCATATCTTCGAAAGCATGCCAGACCAGTTCCACGCCCTCTTCCAGGGAGATCATGAAGCGCGTCATACGCTCATCGGTGATCGGCAACTCCCCCTTGTCCTTGATCGACATGAAGAACGGGATGACCGAACCACGCGAGCCCATCACGTTGCCGTAACGGACCACCGACATGCGCGTGTCATGGCCGCCAGCGTAGGAGTTACCGGCAACAAACAGCTTGTCGGAAGCCAGTTTAGTGGCGCCGTACAGGTTAACCGGGCTGCTGGCCTTGTCGGTGGACAACGCCACGACCCGCTTCACGCCCTTGTCGATGCAGGCGTCGATCAGGTTCATTGCACCATTGATGTTGGTCTTGATGCATTCGAACGGGTTGTACTCCGCAGTCGGAACAATCTTCGTTGCCGCCGCGTGCACCACGTAATCGACGCCATCCAGCGCCCGGTACAGACGATCCTTGTCACGCACGTCACCAATGAAGAAGCGCACGCGGGAATCACCTTCGAATTTCTTCGCCATGTCCCACTGCTTCATTTCATCACGCGAGAAGATGATGATCTTCTTGGGGTTGTACTTGGCCAGTGTCATCGGCACGAACGTGTTGCCGAAGGAGCCGGTACCACCGGTGATGAGAATGGTCTTGTTAGTGAACATGTAACGCGTCCCTATGTAAAATCTGACCAGTTGGTCTTGATGAGCTGAATAATGCTGGCCGCGGCCCTTCAAGAAAGCCGTCTGCCGTGAACATTAACTTGAGAAGTAACCATGCCCCTTTCACGGAGCCAGGTAGCGGATCTGCCCGCAGCCCGTACGAGGGCTGCGAACCTGTGTTGACTTACTGGGGATTGCCCAATGGCTCGCCGCCCTTTGCCACCTTCGTCATCCGCAAGACGACAAAGTAACGAATGATCGCCAGCAACACCCCCAACATCCCCCCCACGGCCAGGCCCGCTAGAATCATCAGCGACTTTTTCGGCCAGACAGGTTTGAGTGGCTCCAGCGCGTACTGGTCAATGGTGACCAGATTCAAGCGCATCACATCGATATCGAGCTTTTTCAAGCGGGCCATTTCAGAACGCAACGGTTCGATGTTCTGCAAGAACACATCTTCGTTCTCACGCTGTTTCAATGATTCGATCCGGCGATTGTTCTTCAGCAGCATGAGTTCTTTGCCGATCTGCGCCACCCGCGGGTCGGTGAAGTCATCGGACGTTCGCTGACGGAGGGCCTTGCGCTCGGCCTCCAGGGCATCGGTACCCATGAAGTACAGCGGGATCTGCTGGTTATTGACCTCAGTACGGATCACATTGCCACCAGACTCGCTTTCGCTGGCCATGGCCGAAGGGGTAGACGGCTTCTTCAAGCCCAGCGAACGGGCGATGCTGATGGCTTCATCCAGCTGGGCGATTCGGTCGGCACGGCGCGCCTTGAGCTGAACGCGCAGTGCCCGAAGTTCATCTTGCAGTTGCGCGCGCGTGAGATTGTCCTTCTCCAGCAGCGTGGCAATTTGTGACTCCTTGCCTGCTTCATATCCAGCACGGGCTGCGTCGAGCTTGCCATCCAGTTCATTCAAGCGGTTCTTGATAATGACCGACAAGTCCGAGGCCACTTGCTGGCGCTCGCTTTCAATGGCGTATTTAACGAAGCCGTTGAGGATCTCGTCACCGTCGACATTCTTTGGATAGCGCAACTCCATGCCAATGTAGGCGCTGAGCAGGTCAACCTTCTTTTTGGGGTCCGGCTGCACCAGCTTGATGGAATTGCGGTTGAACTCTTCGAAAGCTTGTTCGTCGGTCTGGCCAGGCATGCGCAAAGGAGCGAAAAGCTGAGGATTGGCGCGGAAGTAACCCAGGCGCACATCGTAGGAATCAAGCGCGGCGCCGACGCGGGTGAGCGCCTGCTCACGCGGCAGCGAGTAAACACCAGAGCGGTTCAAGGCGTCCAGATCGTTGAGCGCAGCAGGGCGCAGCGTGGTGCTGACCTGATACTCGGGAGTGGTGAGGAAGGCATAGGCTCCCGCCGCCGCCCCAACTGCCAGAGTGACAGCAACGATCAGAAATTTCTGCTTCCAGAGGCTTTGAACCACGGCAAAAAAATCGATATCGCTACTTTGGCTTACGGGGGGTATACGGGAAATGCTGGTCACGCACATGCCTGCCTGGTCGAGTAACAATGGCTCCAACGACAAGCGAGGTGTCACCAAAATCCTGGTAAGCAGCGCTCCCTGCCCCATTGACTCGATCCCGGAGAAACTTCCCTGTCATCAGACGAGAAAGGCGCGCATTGTGACAGTTTATGCAAAGGCAAACCACTCTCTGGCCAATCTTTGTAGGAAAAGTTCCCGACCAAAAGGTCGCAAAGCCCAGCAAAATAGGCACTTTTTCGGGTTTGCCCGTCAGAAACAGACGAACGGCAGGCAAGGTATTCCAGCACAATTGATCGACAATATCCTGGCGCGCCAGGGCGGCGTGTTTTGACTCAGGGTGTCGACAGGTACTGCGTTTCCAACTCGAGCAGGCCCTTGTTGCGATTCTTGATTCGCTTGGCCGGGATTCCGAAATAGATACCCCAGGCTTCAGTGGATTTGGTCACCAGGGTCATCGCCCCGACAGAACAGCCATCCTCGACGTTGACTCCGGGCACTACGATCGAGGAGGTGCCGATGATCACGTGACGACCAAGTCGGACCGCGGCCTTGGTTTCGCCCTTGAACTGCGCGGGGACCGTGGGATTGGTCATGGTCTTGCCGGAATAGTCATCGGACTGGGCAAATACATGACAGCCATAGGCCAGGCCGGAAAAATCTTCCAGGGTGATACCTGGCTCGCCCCCGGCAACATTGCAGAAAACGGCGATATGCACATTGCGACCGATCGACACCTTACCGGAGACGACACAGAAATCGTCAATTCGGGAGTTATCGCCGATCTCGATCTGGTCGCAGTTGTAAATAGAGGCCTTGTCACTGATCAGTACGTTGGAACCCAGTTTCTTGAACCCTTTTGACGCCAGTTCAGCAGGTGTAAGGAATGCCATTAACGCCTCACCGTTTTATACGCTTCACGAAGAACCACCCTATCAACACTCCCAGATGAAGACAAGGCAGCGCGCGGCTCACAATTTAATGGTACAGATCACGGATCCAGGCGGCGCTGCTGATAGATCCAGTCGACAATTTCACCGTCCGGCGTATAGCCACTAACGGTTTCACGCAGCAACTGGCGAACCCGCCCGTAGTCATCACCGGCAACCGCCGCCAGTAGCCGGTGCAGACGCTCCTTGAGCGTCTCCCAAGGCAGATGATCTTCGGCAGCGCTCATGATCATCGGATGTCGGGTAGCAACGACGTTGTCACCGATCAGCAATTCTTCATAGAGTTTCTCGCCTGGACGCAGCCCGGTGAACTCAATAGCAATATCGCCGTGCGGATTCTTTTCAGAACGCACGCTTAGCCCGGAAAGGTGGATCATTTTTTCCGCAAGTTCGGCAATGCGGACCGGCTCGCCCATGTCCAACACGAACACATCCCCACCCTGCCCCATGGAGCCGGCCTGGATAACCAACTGGGCCGCCTCGGGGATGGTCATGAAGTAGCGAGTGATCTTCGGGTGGGTGACCGTCAGTGGCCCGCCCGCCTTGATCTGCTTGTGGAACAACGGAATCACCGAGCCTGACGAGCCCAGCACGTTGCCGAACCGCACCATGGTAAAACGCGTCTTGTTGACCTGGGAGACTTTGTCCGAGTCACCAAACAGAACCGGCGCGAGCTCCTGGCTGAGCGCCTGCAGGGTCATTTCCGCCAGACGCTTGGTACTGCCCATGATATTGGTGGGACGAACCGCCTTGTCCGTGGAGATAAGGACAAAGTTGGCAACTCCGGCCTGCAATGCGCTTTGCGCCGTATTGAGCGTGCCGATGACGTTGTTCAACACGCCTTCGGCGATATTGTGCTCAACCATGGGAACATGCTTGTAGGCTGCAGCGTGATACACCGTATCGACACTCCAGGTCTTCATGACATCCAGCAACTGCGCCTGATTACGGATGGAGCCAAGAATAGGCAAGACCCTTACCGGCAACGAAGACCTGCTGATGGTCTGCTCCAGCTCGCTGAGAATGGTGTAGAGGTTGAACTCACTGTGCTCGAACAACAGCAAGGTAGTAGGTTGCGACTTGAGGATCTGCCGGCACAGCTCCGAACCGATCGAACCACCGGCCCCGGTCACCATTACCGACTGCCCCTTGATGCAACGTTCGATCAGGTCATCCTGTGCCGGAACCGCGTCGCGGCCCAGCAGGTCGGCGATATCCACTTCCTGGATATCATCGACCTTGACCCGGCCACTGGCCAGATCCATGAAGCCGGGCACACTACGCACATGCAGCGGGAAGCCTTCCAGGTAACTGAGTATCTCCCGCCGGCGCGCGCGCGTGGCAGACGGAATGGCCAGGAGAATCTCCTGGGCGCCAGTCATATCGACCATGCGCTGGATATGCTTGGACTTGAAAACCTGCAGACCGGAAATCGTCCGGTCAGTGATGCTGGCGTCATCATCGATGAATGCAACCGGACGCATCACCTTGCCCATGCGCAACGCGGCCACAAGCTGGTTGCCCGCAGCCCCGGCACCGTAGATGGCTACCTTGGGCAAACCATCGTCACGGTTGGTAAAAGGTACATTCTGAATGCCCGCGAACCAGTCACCGAGAAAATACTGACGCATGGCCAGGCGCAAGCCTCCAACCATGATCAGACTCAGCCACCAATAGTTGAACACGATCGAACGGGGGATCACGACTTGATGGTTGCTGTACCAGTAAACCGCTACGCCCAGTATCAGCGAGGACAGGCTCACCGCCTTGATAATGGTCACCAGCGCATCGTTGCCGAAGTAGCGCATCACCGCACGGTACATGCCGAAACGGATAAACAGCGGAATGGCAATCAACGGCGCGGTAACAAATATCCACAGGTGCGTGGTGAAAGGGTTGATGGCTTCTTCAATACCCAGGCGAACGACAAACGCCATCCACAGCGCAATCCAGACCAGTACCACGTCTGCCGCGACTTGAATCAACCGTTTGTAACGGCGCGGCAATGAAACCAGCCAGAGCCGTAGCCTATCGTATTTCACCATCTTCAAACTCCACTACGCCTGAGCCGACACTGCCATTGCTGCAGCATTCCATGTTCATACACCCCGTTCCCGGCGCTCCAGCGGTGGCAACAATTCATCACCACCCTGTGATTTACCAGGGTAACGGCTACCTCATCGAGAAACGATCTTTGCAAGTGTGGCAAAAATGATCTTGATATCGGTCACCACACCATGTTGCTCGACATATTCCAGATAGTACTTCTGCTTGATTGGCAGAATTACATCAATATAGGCCTGCCGAGGATCCGGGTACTGGCCCAGGATCAAACTTTCATCAACCATCTCGATGGATGCCCGATCAGTGATCCCTGGGCGCACCGAGAGCACTTTGCGGCGCACCGATTCTTCATAGCAGTTCATGAATTCTGGTACTTCCGGGCGCGGTCCGACCAGGCTCATGTCCCCCAGCAACACGTCGATGAGCTGCGGCAGCTCATCGATCTTGGTGCGGCGCAAAAAACGGCCCGAACGGGTGATGCGCGAATCTTCGCCGATGGTCAGGCGCCCGGCACTTTCCGCGTGTAGCTTCATGGTCCGGAACTTATGAATCCTGAACAGATTACCGAAACGTCCGACACGCTCCTGTCGAAAGAATACCGGCCCGGGCGAATCCAGCTTGACCCACAGAAAAATCGCCAACAGCAACGGCGACAGTACCAGGAGACCCAGCGCAGCACAGACAATGTCAAAGAGCCGCTTAAGCATTGGCCAACACCGATCGCACCGCCGCAATCACACGTTCCTGGTCGGCTTCGGTCATCTTGGTGTAGAGCGGGATCGAAACCTCCTGCTCGAACAGGCTCTGGGCTACCGGGAACTGCTCGGGACTCAGGGCACAGCTTTCACGCCAGTAGGGTTGCAGGTGCAGCGGAATGAAATGCACCGAGCAACCAATGCCCAGTTCGGCCATCTTGATGATGAAGTCGTCGCGCTTGATATTTGCCTCTGCGCGCAGACGCAGCGGGAACAGATGCCATGCATGCATGTCGCCAGCAGCGGCCACTGGCGGCAACACCAATGGCAAATCGCTCAGCGCCTCAAGATAACGCTCGGCCATGGCCTGACGCTTGAGTTGGAAGCCTTCAAGACGACGCAACTGGTGAATGCCCATGGCGGCGGCGACGTCGCTCATGTTGTATTTGAAACCGGGAGCGACAATTTCGTAGAACCAGGCCGGCGTCTTCGACACATAACGATCGAAGGCATCGCGACTGATACCGTGCAGGCGCATGATCCGGCAGCGCTTGGCCAGTTCCGCATTGCGGGTCACCAGCATGCCGCCTTCACCGGTGGTCATGGTTTTGTTGGCGTAGAAACTGAACACTGTGATATCGGACTCGAGGGTACCGATTTTGCTGCCTTTCCAGGTGGTTGGCAGTGCATGCGCAGCATCTTCCACCACCTTCAGGCCATGGCGACGGGCAATCTGCAAAATCGCATCCATGTCACAGCTCAGTCCGGCGAAGTGCACAGGCATGATCGCACGGGTCTTGTCGGTAATCGCCGCCTCGATCGCCGCCGGATCGATATTGAAGGTCTCTTCCAGCACATCCACGATAACCGGCGTGCCGCCCAGATACCGGACAACCTCGGCAGTTGCCGTGAAGGTATAGGACGGCAGAATGACTTCATCGCCTGGGCCGATACCAATGGCTTCCAGCGCCAGGTGCAGCCCGGCGGTTGCCGAGTTCACGGCAATGCTTTCAACATCACCACCAAGAAAACTGGAAAAGTCCGCTTCGAATTGCTTGGCTTTTGGCCCGGTGGTCACCCAGCCGGAACGCAGGGTGTCGACAACTTCATTGATTTCCTCTTCACCCAGTTCAGGAAGAGCGAAGGGCAGGAACGGAGTATTCTGCATAGGTTCACCGCAAGCGTTTGATGTAACGGTTCATGATGCGATTGCCACTTTTCTTCAGCGTGGACTCCAGCACATAACCATTGCGTTGATAAAAACCGTTGACCTCGACATTGGCATCGCGATCAGTTGTCAGGTACACAAAAGCGGCGCCGGATTCGGCAGCCCACGCCTCTACTTCTTGCAGCAGTTGCCTGCCCACACCCTGCCCCTGCGCCTGCGGCGACACCGAAATGGTGCTCAGCAGCACCGCATTCTCGGCATCGAGACTCTCGACCTGATCGCCTCGATAAAACACCGCCGCCCATAATTTTTTGGCGACGAACAACGGGTTCTTCAGCAGGCTCGGCAAGGCGCGCAAGGCAAATGCCAGCCAATGCTTGGCAAACAGGTCCTTGTAGAACAGCGATGGCTGGCGAATGGCAACCGCCAACCCCTTGGGCGCCCGGCCTGCCGAATCATCAGAGGCAAGGATGCAGGCGCACTGTTCGGACTGCAGGTAATGGGTGTAGAGCAAGGCCAGGAACTTCGGCCCCAACTGACTGAGAAAAAAGCCTGGAAACGCCTGAACATGCAAGTCGGCAAATGCCTGGACCTGAGCACTGTCAACCAAGCTAACCCGTTCAAGCTTCATAGACATCCTCAACAATTGCCTTCAGTTTGGGCACTGCTCGCTCAGCCGAGTAAAACTCCTGGGCGTATTCACGACCGTTGCTTCCCATTGCGGCCAGACGCTCAGATGAGGCATTGAGCAAATAGTTCATCCCCTCCAGCACTGCCGCATTGGTACGCACGCCAATGGTATGGCCCGCATCCGATTTGCCCAGCTCGATTGCCGACTCGCTGCGCTCATCGGCCAGCAACAGAATGGGCCGGCCAGCCAGCATATAGGTGATCAGCTTGGAAGGCACTGAGGCGAACTCCTGACCTGCGGCGGTTGGCAGCAACAAAGCATCTGCGGCACCGAACACTGCCGGAGTCAGTTCGAACGGCCAAGGCGAAAGGAAGTGGCAACGGGACTCCAGACCGCGGGCCTGTAGCAACCGCTTGAGCTCCGGCACCAGCGATCCGTCACCTGCAAACAGGAACACTGCCCGTGGATCGACGCCATCCAGATAACCCATGAACTCATCCAGGCCGGAAGCGACGCCCATATTGCCGCCATACACGAAAAGAAACTGCTCAGGCGCCAGGCGCAAGCCCATCACCTTCTCAAGCTCCTCTCGCGCCTGCTCCTTGGGTAAGGCCTGAATCTGACTGCCTTGAACCCAGTTTCGGACAAGCGTCACCTTCGACGGATCGATTTTTCGCGTCTCGGTATAAGCACGATGGAATCCATCGGAAATCACCACCAAGTGATCGCAGTTACGCGCGATGAGCGTATCAAGCTTGAGAAGGCCGCGATAAATGCCACCGGTTTCCTCGATACGCTTTTGCACGGCCAAGGACTCCGGATACAGGTCCTGGACACTGGCGACCACCTTGATGCCCTTGAGCCTGGCCGCCATCAGCAGCAGGCCGAGGGAAAACAACGGCCACACGTTGGCGTAGATCACATCAACCTTGCGCTGACGCAAGATGAAGAAAAATACTGACAACCCGAAAGAGATGTTCTCCAGAAATCGTGAGACGAAGCTGGATTTTTTCGAAGAAAAGGCAAACAGGCGTGACACCGGAAACGGCATGTTCAAACCGGCGATCTTCTCATCCAGCCCTTCGGCGGCGACGTTGCGGGTTGGTGTCGGACATGCCACCAGCACCTCATGTCCTTGGGCATGCAGGTACTGGGCGACATCAGCACTGGTTCTGGCACTCACCACCGGCTCGGGCGGAAAAACACAACTCGCAACTAAGACTTTCAACCGCAACCCCTCGCTTACGCCCGCCCGTAGATATCTTCGAAACGAACAATGTCGTCTTCACCCAGATAAGAACCCGATTGCACCTCGATCAGCTCGAGGGGCACTTTTCCTGGGTTCTCCAGGGCATGCACCTGACCGATAGGAATATAGGTCGACTGGTTTTCGGTCACCAGATAGGTTTCCTTGCCATTGGTGACCTTCGCCGTACCGCTGACCACGATCCAGTGCTCGGCACGGTGATGATGCATCTGCACCGACAGCTTGGCGCCCGGCTTTACAGTGATGCGCTTGACCTGGTAGCGATGCCCCTGGTCTATGGCCTCGTAGCTACCCCACGGGCGATACACTTCGCTGTTGCAATGAAACTCCTGGCGCTGCTGGGCCTTGAGGTTCTCAACGATTTTCTTGACCCCCTGGACCTTGTCCTTGTGCGCTACCAGCAGAGCATCCTTGGTCTCAACGATGATCAGGTCGCGGACCCCTACGGCAGCCACCAGGCGGCTGGTCGACTTGATGTAGCTGTGCTCCACTTCATCAGCCATGACATCGCCGCTGACGACGTTGCCACTTTCATCCTTCTGGCCAACATCCCACAAGGCGGACCAGGAACCGATATCGTTCCAGCCGGCATTCATTGGCACTACTACCGCATCGGCAGTCTTTTCCATGACGGCGTAGTCGATGGAGTCGCTCGGGCAGCGTGCAAAGGCCTCGGCACCGACGCGGGTGAAATGCAGATCACGGGAACTTTGCTCCAGGGCTTCGGCGCAACAAGCATGGATCTGCGGAGCAAAAGCCTTGACCTCGTCAAGCAGACGGCTTGCCTTGAACAGAAACATACCGCTGTTCCACAGGAACTTCTTGCTGGCCAGATAGCGTTGGGCGGTGGCCAGGTCAGGCTTTTCGACAAACCGTGCAATCGCATACCCAGAACCCACGGCCGGCCCCTGTTCGATATAGCCGTAGCCGGTTTCCGGAGACAGCGGCTGGATGCCGAAGGTGACTAGCTTGCCTGCCTGAGCCAGCGGCAATGCGCTGCGAACGCACTGCTGGAAAACTTCGGCATCACTGATCAAATGATCTGCCGCCAGTACCAACAGGAGCGGATCCTGACCGTCCTGTACGGCCTTCAGGGCAGCAAGCGTAATAGCGGCGGCGGTGTTGCGCGCCACAGGCTCGAGAAGTAGCTCGCAATCATCGAAACCCAACTGGCGCATCTGTTCCGCGGCAACGAAACGATGGGCTTCGTTGCAGATGATTTGCGGCTTCAGATCGGTAAGACCGGACAAGCGCTCGACCGTCACCTGGAGCATGGTGTGCTCATCTGCCAATGACAGGAATTGCTTCGGGTTGAGCTCACGGGACATTGGCCACAAACGCGACCCGGAGCCGCCAGCCATCACAATAGGTAAAATCATAAGCCACCCAGGACCGAAGTATACGGTTGCACAAAGCCTAGGACTTGCAACACATAGATGATTTGGAATGTTGATACTGCGAGCATCCCTGCAGCGCCGACAACGCGACCAAACAGAATGGCGTACGCAAGCAGCGAGAATACCATGAAATGATTGAAAATATCCGATATCCGGTAGGCCACAACCTGGGCATCGTGCAACGCCAGCAAGATCAGCAAGCCACTTAGATGGAGGATCACCGAGTAAGCAATAAAGGGCTGTTGGCGCTGTATACGAGCAAACATAAAGACCAACGGCGATAACAGCGCAAAATGAAATATCGCCCGAAAAAAGTTTATCGAACCACCCTGACCACTAAGAATATTATTAATATAAAAGTCGAGCCTAGGGTTCTCCAGCAGCGACAAGAGCTGTAAAAACCCTTTAAGCACACTGATGTCCAGCAAGTAGAGTGCAAACAGCGCGCAGCAACACAAATAGATATAAAATACCGTACGCACCCCGGCTGCGCGGAGCAACATAAAGGGCAGAAACAGAATGGCCGAATAATGAAACAACACGGCCCCACACAAGACCGCCAGACTTTTCGACCACTGCCCGTTAAACACCAGGTAAGCTGAACACATTACCAAGCCGGTGGCCACACCGATACGAATCTGCGTGAAGTCCTGCAGCAAGAAGAAGTAAGACAGGTAAATTGCAACACTCAACCAACGATACGGTGTTGCCCGCTCCATCACATAAAATTTGCTACCGACGCCCAAAACCGCGTAAAAAACAAACAGCAGTATCGCTGAACCCGTCAGTAGCGAAGACAGCTTAGCCAGAACGAAAAAAGTTGGCTCGACAAAAAACGGCCCAAATTCACCAGAAACAATACCTGCATAATAATCAAGGTAGTTCCCGTGATCGTCCGATACCCCGGGCGCCTGGAAGGCACACATGGCAATCAGCAAGGCGGCCAAGCCCCAGTAGCAAAGCTTGCGCTTGCCACCCAGCAACGAGAGTAGCGCCGAAACCATGAAAGGCAGATAGTAGAAAAGCATACGACGCAACCCTAGACAGAACCCCGAGCGACCATGTGAAACAGAGCAACTGCCCGCTTCGCTTAACCCTCAGCCCTGATCGAAATAGTCCAAGACATGCTGATGCACGCGCAACGAAGTTGTGCGCACGTCGACCCAGCGATATTCAGCATGCTGTTCACGTGGCAGGCTTTCAAGTGCCGAATCTGCCAGTAACAGGGTATAGGCGAGTACCACATAGTGAGTGCCCGAATCGTGCTCATCTGCCGAAAAGTAACTATCGCGGTAGAAGTGTTCGTACACACCGCGAAACGTCGCGCTCGCCATTAACAGTTGCACCCCGAGCTCGGAGTGACTGATGCGGCGAAACGCCTGTTCCAGTGACTCGTTCTTGCGCACCCGCCCCCCGGGGGTAAACCAGTATCCCTGGGCGGGACGATTCAAACGCTCTCCCAGAAGCACTTGCCCGTGCTCATTCAACACGAGCAGGTCAATCGCTATCAGAGGCGTATGCATGACGACTGTGCGGAATGCATCCGCCTGCAGATAGCCGGCCATTAGCGTCTGGCCGAACTTTCGTGATCGACAAACCACTGATAGGCATCGACCAGGCCATCTTCGAGACTGATAGAGGCCTGCCAGCCGAGGTTCTTCAAACGAGAGACGTCCAGCAGCTTTCTTGGCGTGCCATCAGGCTTGCTGGCATCAAAGCCAAGACGCCCCTGATAACCGGTCACTCGACAAATGGTTTCAGCCAGCTCACGAATAGTGCAGTCGACGCCTGTCCCCACGTTAATGTGTGACAAGGTCGGCTGGGTATGCTGCTGATACACCTGCGACTCCATGTTCATGACATGCAGGCAGGCCGCCGCCATATCATCTACGTGCAGAAACTCGCGCATCGGTGTGCCGCTGCCCCAGATGACCACCTCCTGGTCACCCCGCACCTTGGCTTCATGAAAACGACGAATCAGCGCCGGAATCACATGGCTGTTTTGCGGATGATAGTTGTCATGAGGACCGTACAGGTTGGTCGGCATGACACTGCGGTAATCCACCCCATACTGGCGGTTGTAACTTTCACACAGCTTGATACCGGCAATCTTGGCGATGGCGTAAGGCTCGTTGGTAGGCTCCAGCACGCCAGTCAACAACGCTCGCTCTTCAATTGGTTGCTCAGCGAACTTTGGATAGATACACGAAGACCCGAGAAACAGCAGCTTTTTTACGCCGCTGGCGTACGCGCCCTGAATGATGTTGGCCTCAATCATCAGGTTTTCATAAATGAACTGAGCTGGGTATTCATTGTTGGCATGAATACCCCCGACCTTGGCCGCTGCCAGGTAAACCTGATCGATCTGCTGCTCGGCAAAGAACGCACTGACCTGGCGCTGATCCAGCAGGTCGAGCTCTTCCCGGGTTCGCGTAACGATGTTGGTGTAGCCCTGCTGCTTCAATGCACGCATCAATGCCGAGCCGACCATACCGCGGTCACCGGCAACGAAAACCGTTTCTTTGCTCACGATTAACGCTCCACCGCTACATGCACGTCATGACCATGGGACTTGAGCAGCGCGTGGCGCTGGGCCACCTTGAGATCTTCGCTGACCATTTCCGCACACATTTCCTGAACGGTAATTTCCGGCACCCAGCCCAGCTTCTCTTTTGCCTTGGCTGGATCGCCCAGCAAAGTTTCTACTTCCGCAGGACGGAAGTAGCGCGGGTCGACACGCACAATGACATCGCCAACCTTCAGCGCTGGCGCCTTGTCACCTTCGATGGCGGAAACGATCGCAACCTCATCAACACCCGTGCCTTCGAAGCGCAACGAGACACCCAACTCCGCTGCTGACCACTCGACGAACTGGCGAACCGAGTACTGCACACCCGTAGCAATGACGAAGTCATCAGCAACTTCCTGCTGCAGCATCATCCACTGCATGCGAACGTAGTCCTTGGCATGCCCCCAGTCACGCAGCGCGTCCATGTTGCCCAGGTACAGGCAATCTTCCAGCCCCTGACTGATATTGGCCAAGGCACGGGTAATCTTGCGGGTCACGAAAGTCTCGCCGCGACGCGGCGACTCGTGGTTGAAGAGAATACCGTTACAGGCATACATACCGTAGGCTTCACGGTAGTTGACCGTGATCCAGTAGGCATACATCTTCGCCACCGCATAGGGCGAGCGCGGATAGAACGGCGTGGTTTCACGCTGCGGCGTCTCTTGGACGAGGCCATACAGCTCAGAGGTCGACGCCTGATAGAAGCGGGTTTTCTTTTCCAGGCCGAGCAAGCGAATGGCTTCGAGAATCCGCAGGGTACCCAAGGCATCGACATCCGCGGTGTACTCAGGCGACTCAAAACTTACCGCAACATGAGACTGGGCGCCCAGGTTGTAGACCTCATCAGGCTGAACTTCCTTGATGATGCGGGTCAAGTTGGAAGCGTC
Organism: Pseudomonas sp. B21-009; assembly: GCF_024749345.1. NCBI lineage: Bacteria > Pseudomonadati > Pseudomonadota > Gammaproteobacteria > Pseudomonadales > Pseudomonadaceae > Pseudomonas > Pseudomonas sp. B21-009. Next base: position 4,348,200 of record NZ_CP087199.1, read on the forward strand.
GGAAAGATCACCGTAGTGCAAAACGAAATTTTGATTGGCAACATGTGGATCCTGATAGATATGGTCCACACGCTGGGTATTGAATGAAGAAGCCCGGCGCTTGATTCCGTGAACTTCGTAACCTTTTTCCAGCAGCAATTCGGCGAGATAAGAACCGTCTTGCCCGGTAACGCCAGTAATTAAAGCTTTCTTTTTCATTTCAATTATCCAGTTCTATATTTCAGCCGAAATCAAATCAGAAACCCTGTCAGCCCAGTGCAGATGGCTGAACACACGCGCTGCGCGCTCGTGAATGACGCCGGGTTGCTCGAGATCAGGCGCTTGCGCCCGGTAAACACTGAGGATACGTGCTGCCATTTGCCGGACATCAAGCCGGTCGACGATAAAACCATTGCGACCTTCTTCCACGAGCTCCGTGGCGATGCCGACATCAAATGCCACTACGGGTACGCCACACATTAGCGCTTCCCCTACCATCATAGGGCCAGCATCTTCGATTGACGTACTGACAAACAGATCAGCCTTACGATAAAGCGCCGCCAACGCGGCATCGCCTTGACAGTAGTCGAATTGGATCACTTTAACACGCTCAAGACCCAGATGAGAGAAGCGATCCGGCGCCAGGCACAGGAGACCAATCTCCTCCCCCGCGAGCAACTGCTGCTCCAGACAGACGAGCACTTGGGAGAGGTATTCAAAACCCTTGCGCGGGTCGTCAGCATCATTGGCATTGGTAAGCATCCGGAACTGCACCGAACGCTCCGGAGCACGCTGCGCCAGTTCTGGCTTGAACAGGTCGGCGTCCAGCGGCAGCGACAACAGCTGATGGTCAGCATATTGAATGGCAGAGCGCTTTCCGGCCTCATGAATGCGCTGGCTACCCGACAATAATGTCGCCTTCATCTGCAGAATATTCACCGACTTGGCGCGCAACTGATAAGCCGCATAATTTTTCTGGCGCTGATCGAGCGCCGGACAATCAGAGCAATCGACCTGGAAACCCGTGCACTGCCAGTAGTAGTGGCAGCCACCGGTCAGGTGCGCCATGTCCATTGAGGTGTAATACACCTTGCAACCAGTTTTTCTCTGGATCTGCAGGACATCGAAGCTGTTGGCAAAGCCCGCAACCCAGTGCACAAAGAGCACATCTGCCGAGGTAATACGCTGAACCAGCTCGGGATTGATGCCTTGAACCGCGGACTCGCCGACAGAAAAGAACAGGTACTTTCTTTTTGCCGAAAATCGCTCGCGAGCGGCAAAGTGGGCCCGCACCCTGGAGAACACTTTTGATGGCAAGTGCTTCCTGGCAAACGCCTTGATACGGACCTTGAACAGTTCGCTCACCACCCGCGTTACCGCCGGCACGGTATGGGACGATCGGGATTCAGCCACAAACAATTGCGAGTCGTGCCCGGCTGCCAGCAAGGACGCGTGAAAGCGCAAAGCCGCACTGCCGGCACCACCAAAATCATTGGTAGACAAGTGAATGACCCTGGCACTGAGCGCTTGCTGCGCCCGCTCGGACGCACCGGTTTCCTTGAGACTCAACGCTGCTTCCTCATATAAACCCGCAAACCGATCAAGCAAATAACGAAGTACAGGATATAAGTAACAACGTATGCTTGCATAACACTTTCAACGCCCACCTGAGCGCGACTCATCAGCCAGGCACCCAACAAAAACAAACCGCCCTGGAGCACCTCGGCAATAATATATAACTTCGTTGCCGCCTTCGCCACGGCGATAAAACCGATGACATAGGCCGATATTTTGAAAAAGTCCCCCAGCAACTGATAAACAATCAGGTCGGCCAGCGGGCTAAACTCTTCGGAAAAAATAAGCTTTATGAAGAACGTTCGCCCCAGGTACAGCGTCCCCGCACCAAGAACAAAAATAGCCTGAACCAGATACAGGTGCCGGAGTGTCATCTTCACCACGACAGTACTGTTCTGTTCAGGGGAAATCCGTGGCACAAAATAGAAGGCCAGGAACATGGTAAAGAAACCCAGGTACGCCGCAGAAAAGCGAATCGCCGCCTGCCAGATCCCCGCATCGTGATAGCCCACCTGGGAAATCAACATGCTGCGCACAGTGATTTCTACCAGCGGGAATGCCAGCGTGCTGACCACCAGCATTGTGGTATAGGCAAACAATTGCCGGAACGACAGCCCATCAATCTTGAATAGGCGAATCCGCCCCCAAAAAGGTGAGCGACGGTAAAAGTACAGTGCTGGTAGCGCGCACAAGGATGAAGCCAGAACGATGGAAACCCCGGCCCCATACTCCAGATAACGGGAGATACAGAACCATAACAAAGGGACCGCCAGGACGTTGCCAAGAATCTGGCTGTAGGCGAAAACGTGGGTTACACGCAAGCCATTGGTGACACCGAAAACAACATTTGCAAACGCCAGTGCCAACTGGGCAATGGCCAGCAGAATGATGATCGACTGATAGTCATCGACACCAAATACAAACAGTGAAAGCGGCCGTGAAAGCACTATCCCCGCAATACAAACCAACAGGGAGAATAACAGGGCATAGGTGACCGCAGCCGAAATGAAACGCAGCAGTTTCCTGGGCGTCTGGTGGTACTCAGAACAGTACTTGACCAACGCATTGATGATGCCGCCTCCGGAAAGAATCGTCAGCACACTGACAACACTCATCAGGTGCCCGAGCTTACCCACGCCCTCCGGACCAAGATAAACAGCCATGACCTTAAGAAGGATGAAGCCCATGAGCACTTTCGATGCATGGGCGCCACCCGTGAACAGGGCTGAACGGACAGCACTCATTGAATTGAACTCAGCCCCTCGAGCGCTGCATCAATGACGGTAGCCACCATGGCATCCGTCATGTTGAACCAGACCGGAAGGCGAACCAGTCGTTCACTGTCACGAGTCGTTACTACGTCGTCACCGACAAACCTGCCGAACTGCTGGCCTGCAGGGCTGGCATGCAGAGGGATATAGTGGAATGGCGTCAAGATTTCGCGCTGACGCATATGGCTGATGAACTTCGCACGCTGTTCGAGCGACTGGAGTTTCAGGTAGTACATATGGCCATTGTGCTCGCAGCCCTCCGGAACCTGGGGACGCTGAACCAGCCCATGCAATTCCGAAGCCGCAAAGGCCTGGTGATACATATCCCAGATTTGCAGTCGACGGGCATTGATCTCTTTCGATTTTTCCAACTGTGCATAGAGGTAAGCAGCCTGCAACTCACCCGGCAAGAAACTTGAGCCAATGTCACGCCACGTGTACTTGTCGACCTGCCCACGAAAGAACTGCGAGCGGTTCGTACCTTTCTCACGAATGACTTCTGCACGCAAAACAAAGCGCTCGTCATTAATCAGCAGCAAGCCCCCCTCACCACCGCTGGTATAGTTCTTGGTCTCGTGAAAGCTGTAAGCCGCCAAATGCCCAATGGTGCCCAGCGGCCGTCCTTTGTAGGTCGACATCATGCCTTGAGCCGCATCTTCGACAACGAACAGGCCGTACTTCTCGGCAATGGCCATCAACGTGTCCATTTCGCAGGCAACACCGGCATAGTGCACAGGAACGATCGCTTTTGTTCGTTCGGTAATCGCCTGTTCAACCAAGGTTTCGTCGATATTCATGGTGTCAGCCCGAACATCAACAAAGACAATTTTGGCACCGCGCAAAACAAAGGCGTTGGCGGTACTGACAAAGGTATAGCTTGGCATGATGACTTCATCGCCAGGGCCAATATCCAGAAGCAGTGCTGCCATTTCGAGCGCCTGGGTACAGGACGGCGTTAACAACGTGCGCAAGCAAGCAAAGCTTGTCTCAAACCACTGTTGGCAGCGTTGACTAAACTCGCCATCTCCGGACATTTTATCGCTGCGCATCGCCGCAATAACGTACTGATCTTCCGCACCGGTGTAAGGTGGTTTGTTGAACGGAATCATGCTACACCCTCGAAAATTCGCTTTCAGGCCGCCTTGCTGCACGATAGCAAAGCGGGCCTCACGATAAAACAGAGCCTGCCCCGGAAACACCAAAAGCGGCGCCGCCGCTTTTGGAGTCATGACCGAGCACTTTAATTATTGCGGTCGAACCGGCCGCCGGCGCATCGCTGCTGCCAACAGGACATAGCCTACACCCAGGAGCAATCCAGCCAGCGCAGCCATGGCCAGCACCACAGATTTTCTTGGCTTGATCGGGGCGTCAGGCTGTTCTATAGGACCGTCGATGCGAAAAACCGCTACACTCTCAGGGTTGACTTCAACACTCATATAGAATGCATACCGGGCCTGCAGGTCACGCAAACGTGTAATGAACGGATCGTCAGACCTGCGCTGCTCGAGGTTCTGAATCTCCGCCTCCAGCGCCTTGGTACCACGCATGTAGCTCAAGTGTCCATCCATACCCGCAGACACTTCGGTAGACAAATTCCCACTGATAATCGGCGGCTCTTTCAAACCAATTGCACGCGCAACATTCAGCGCCTCGCGCAACTGAACAATAAGGTCCTCGCGCACCTTCTGCCCACCTTCGCGCAAACGATCAATCTGTTGAGCCAGATTCCTCGCGCGAACTTCTGCTTCGCGGGTGACGTTCTTTATCATCTCTTCACGAGCCGAATCACCGGCGCGCATAACGTAAGTCTTGGCCCAGGCGACCACACGCTGTGGATCCTCGCCTTGCACTGTCAAGGAATAGCGATCAGGGGAGTCTTTTCCACTGGGTGAAATCACCAACTCACGAGAAAATTTTTCGTAAAGTCGAGTTTGCGAACCCGCACGCTCCGACTCACTGAGCGATGGCAGATAAAACTCTTCGAAAAAACTGCGACGTAACGATTCCGCTTGAAGGTCACGTAAAAAAACTTCGTACACATCCTTGACCGTGTACGGTTTCAGCTCAGCCTCGGCAGTACGACCGTAGTTGAAATCGGCGATACCATTCTGGGTCGGCGGAATGACAAAAACCCGGGCTTCATAAACAGGCTTGGCGATGAACAGATAAATCACAGCGGCCAGGACGGCGAGGAACATGACTGACAAGATAATCAGTTTTTTCGCCCAAAGGCTTCCAAGTAACTCAAGCACGTCCAACTCTGGATCTAACCGGTTACTCTCGGGGGTGTTGCGCATTTATAATTCAGTCCTTATCAGGTTTCGCTGCGCTCTTATCGTTGAGCGTTTTTACATCTATAACAGCCACGCCCTTGCCATTGGCAATCGCCAAGCAGGCTACGAAAATCAAACTTTAGCTCGCCCCCGCCCTTCTTTGCCAAGCAATCGGCCGGCCAGCACCAACAAGGGGCCCACAGCCAGACCAACCAGCAATGCGATGAGTACAAATACAGCCAACGGCAGGGAAGGCAGTGTCCAGGCCATGAAATGCAATGACGCCGGCTGCTGATTATCCAGCACAAAAATCAGCACCATCGCTGCTAGCAGCAAAAGAAATACGACCAAAATCAACCGCTTGAAGTTCCGCACGGAGGCTTCCTTTTATCCGATTAGTGTTCTTGGGACTCTTCCTCATTCACCCGATCCCGCAGCTCCTTGCCTGGCTTGAAGTGTGGCACAAACTTGCCATCCAGGCTGACGGACTGACCGGTTTTTGGGTTGCGACCTACGCGGGGGGCACGATAGTGCAGGGAGAAGCTGCCAAAGCCGCGGATTTCGATGCGATCGCCAGTGGCCAGGCACTGGGACATTTGCTCAAGCATGGTCTTGATGGCCAGCTCGACATCCTTGGATGAGAGCAGCCCTTGATGGGTGACAATACGTTCGATCAGCTCCGACTTCGTCATATTTTTCCCTTCTTTATCAAGCAGCTAGATCATTGCTCCGTTGTTTTTAGCATGACCTGAGGGATTTGAACAGGGCGGTTCTTGACTTAATCGGATTTTGAAGAAGTACGCCTTGGCGTAATGGATGATAGCTGTTTGCCACTGATTACGCCGAAGCTCACTGGCGTAAGGGTTTCAGCCGCAAGCAAGAATCGCAGGCATAAAAAAGGGCGACCGAAGTCGCCCTTTTTTAACACCAGCAGAACTTAGTTCTGTTTGGCCATTGCCTGACGCAGCAGCGCAGCCATGGTGGTGTCAGCAGCAGCTTCCGGAGCGGATTCTTTCAGGCTCTGGATAGCTTCTTTCTCTTCAGCGTCGTCTTTCGACTTGATCGACAGCTGGATGACGCGCGATTTGCGGTCAACGCTGATGATCTTCGCTTCGATCTCTTCGCCTTCCTTCAGGACGTTACGCGCGTCTTCAACACGGTCACGGCTGATTTCGGAAGCTTTCAGAGTGGCTTCGATGTCGTCGGCCAGGGTGATGATGGCGCCTTTGGCGTCAACTTCTTTTACAACACCCTTGACGATTGCACCCTTGTCGTTGCTAGCAACGTACTCGGAGAACGGATCGCTTTCCAGTTGCTTGATACCCAGGGAGATGCGCTCGCGCTCTGGGTCAACCGACAGGATGACGGTGTCCAGCTCGTCGCCCTTCTTGAAGCGACGTACGGCTTCTTCGCCGACTTCGTTCCAGGAGATGTCCGACAGGTGAACCAGGCCGTCGATGCCGCCGTCCAGACCAATGAAGATACCGAAATCGGTGATCGACTTGATGGTGCCGGAGATCTTGTCGCCCTTGTTGAACTGGCCAGAGAAGTCTTCCCATGGGTTGGACTTGCACTGTTTGATGCCCAGGGAGATACGACGACGCTCTTCGTCGATGTCCAGAACCATGACTTCCACTTCGTCGCCGACTTGTACGACTTTCGAAGGATGGATGTTCTTGTTGGTCCAGTCCATTTCGGAAACGTGTACCAGGCCTTCCACGCCTTCTTCCAGCTCTGCGAAGCAGCCGTAGTCGGTCAGGTTGGTAACACGCGCCATGACGCGGGTGCTTTCTGGGTAACGAGCCTTGATAGCAACCCATGGGTCTTCACCCAGTTGCTTCAGACCCAGGGATACACGATTGCGCTCGCGATCGTACTTCAGAACCTTGACATCGATCTCGTCGCCAACGTTGACGATTTCCGATGGGTGCTTGATACGTTTCCAAGCCATGTCGGTGATGTGCAGCAGGCCATCAACGCCGCCCAGGTCAACGAATGCGCCGTAGTCGGTGAGGTTCTTGACGATACCTTTGACTTGCTGGCCTTCCTGCAGGGATTCCAGCAGAGCTTCGCGCTCGGCGCTGTTCTCGGCTTCCAGGACGCTGCGACGGGAAACGACAACGTTGTTGCGCTTCTGGTCCAGTTTGATGACCTTGAATTCCAGCTCTTTGCCTTCCAGGTGGGTGGTGTCGCGCACTGGGCGGACATCAACCAGGGAACCAGGCAGGAACGCACGGATACCGTTAACGTCGACAGTGAAGCCGCCTTTAACCTTACCGTTGATAACGCCCTTGACCACTTCTTCGGCGGCGAAAGCTGCTTCCAGAACAATCCAGCACTCGGCGCGCTTGGCTTTTTCACGGGACAGTTTGGTTTCGCCAAAGCCGTCTTCGACCGCGTCCAGCGCAACGTGAACTTCGTCACCGACCTTGATGGTCAGCTCGCCAGCTTCGTTGTAGAACTGCTCGAGCGGGATGACGCCCTCGGACTTCAGGCCAGCGTGTACGGTAACCCAGTCGCCGTCGATGTCGACAACGATACCGGTGATGATCGCACCCGGCTGAAGATTGAGGGTTTTCAGGCTTTCTTCAAAGAGTTCTGCAAAGCTTTCGCTCATTTTAATTCCTGTAGATTAGGGCGGGACATACGCCCATCAGCCACATTCCAGACAATGTGGGTTTCGTTCATATAAAGGAAAGCCGACAGGACGTTGACTGGTGCCCCTGCCTGCTCTCCTGGTCATCAGGCGATATCGCGCAGGGCGATCTCACTCCTGATGCGTTGCAACACCTGCTCGATGGACAACTCCGTGGAATCCAGCTGGATCGCATCGGCCGCCGGCTTGAGCGGGGCCACTGCGCGCTGGGTGTCGCGCTCATCACGCGCACGAATCTCATCTAGCAGACTCGACAGACTAACATCTTCACCCTTGCCCTTCAACTGCAAGTAACGACGGCGGGCACGTTCCTCGGCGCTGGCGGTCAGAAAAACCTTGAGCGGCGCATTCGGGAACACCACGGTGCCCATGTCGCGGCCGTCGGCAATCAGCCCCGGCGCTTCCTGGAACGCCCGCTGGCGCTGCAGCAAGGCTTCACGCACCGCCGGCAGCGAGGCGACCATGGAAGCACCGGCACCCACGGTTTCGGTACGGATGACATTGCTGACATCCTCACCTTCAAGAATGATCTGCTGCAGCTTGCCCGGCTCGGCGGCGATGAACTGCACATCCAGATGTGCGGCCAGGGCCTTGAGCAATTCTTCGTTGGTCAGGTCGACACCGTGGTTGTTGGCATTGAAGGCCAGCAAGCGGTACAGCGCGCCGGAATCCAGCAGCTTCCAGCCCAGCTCGCGGGCCAGCAGGCCGGCGACGGTGCCCTTGCCCGAGCCGCTTGGCCCGTCAATGGTGATGACCGGTGCGTTGGAATTCACGACTTGCCCTCTTCTGCCACACGGATGCCGACTTCGGCGCACAGGGCGAGGAAGTTCGGGAACGAGGTCGCGACGTTGGCACAATCATGGATGCGGATCGGCGCGGTGGCGCGCAACGAGGCCACACTGAAGGCCATGGAGATGCGATGGTCGCCATGACCGTGCACTTCGCCGCCGCCGATCACGCCGCCGTCGATGATAATGCCGTCCGGGGTTGGCTCGCACTTTACGCCCAGGGCCAGCAGGCCGTCGGCCATGACCTGGATGCGATCGGATTCCTTGACCCGCAGCTCTTCGGCACCGCGCAGCACGGTACGGCCTTCGGCGCAGGCCGCAGCGACGAACAGCACCGGGAACTCGTCGATGGCCAGCGGCACCAGGTGCTCGGGGATCTCGATACCTTTGAGTTTAGCCCCGCGCACGCGCAGGTCAGCCACTGGCTCACCGCCGACTTCACGCTGGTTTTCCAGGGTGATGTCGCCGCCCATCAGGCGCAGGATATCGATGACGCCGGTACGGGTCGGGTTGATGCCGACGTGCTCGAGCAGCAGTTCGGAGCCTTCGGCAATCGATGCAGCCACCAGGAAGAACGCCGCCGAGGAAATATCCGCCGGGACCTCGATATGAGTTGCCGTCAGCTTGCCGCCAGATTCCAGCGAAGCCGTAGGACCCTCAACGTCAACGCTGTAGCCAAAGCCACGGAGCATGCGCTCGGTGTGGTCGCGGGTTGGCGCAGGCTCGGTAACCGTGGTCTTGCCTTGGGCGTACAGGCCGGCTAGCAGCAGGCAGGATTTGACCTGGGCACTGGCCATCGGCAGCGTGTAGGTCAGGGCCTTGAGGGTGTGGCCACCACGGATGGTCATCGGCGGACGACCTTCGGCGGCAGTTTCGATCACCGCGCCCATTTCCCGCAGCGGGTTGGCCACGCGATTCATCGGCCGCTTGGACAGCGAGGCATCACCGGTCAGCACGGTGTCGAACGGCTGCGCCGCCAGCAGGCCGGAGAGCAGACGCATGGAGGTACCGGAGTTACCCAGGTAGATCGGGCCCGGTGGCGGTTTCAGGCCATTGAGGCCGACACCATGGATAGTCACACGGCCATGGTGCGGGCCTTCGATGACCACACCCATGTCGCGGAAGGCCTGCAAGGTTGCCAGGGCGTCTTCGCCCTCGAGGAAACCTTCCACTTCGGTGGTGCCTTCGGCCAGGGAGCCGAGCATGATCGAGCGATGGGAAATCGATTTGTCACCTGGTACACGAATACGGCCAGACACGCGGCCACCAGGATTTGCCAGGAAAATCAGGTCGTTGGAGTTCATAGCGTCCACATAGGCCCGGCGGGCCAGGATTTTACTGAAATGCTCGCGGGCAACACGGGCGCGCGTGAAGACGCCCAGCAGTTGATGCCCATCCCCTGCATCGACCGCGTCGCGCAAGGCGTCGAGGTCGCTGCGAAATGTATCCAGCGTGCGCAGGACAGCCTCGCGATTGGCGAGAAAGATGTCGTGCCACATGACCGGGTCGCTTCCGGCGATTCTCGTGAAATCGCGGAAACCTCCGGCAGCGTAACGGAAGATATCGAGGTTTTCATTGCGCTTGGCCAGGGAATCGACCAGGCCGAAGGCCAGCAGGTGTGGCAAGTGGCTGGTCGCGGCCAGGACTTCGTCGTGACGCTCGACCTGCATGTGCTCGACATCGGCCTCAAGCGCACGCCAGAGCTGATCGACCAGCGCCAGCGCAGCCGGCTCGGTTTCAGCCAGCGGCGTGAGAATGACTTTGTGACGGCGGAACAGCGAAGCATTGGAAGCCTCCACCCCGCTCTGCTCGGAGCCGGCAATCGGATGCCCGGGTACAAAACGCGGCAATCGCGCACCGAGGGCCTCGCAGGCGGCGCGCACGACATTACCCTTGGCACTGCCGACGTCGGTCAGCACCGCCTGGCCGAGATCCAGTTGAGCCAGGCGCGCGAGGAGCTTTTCCATGGCCAGGATCGGCACGGCCAGCTGAATGACATCTGCGCCGACGCACGCGGCAGCGAGGTCTTCTTCGCAGCGGTCGACCACGCCCAGCTCCACCGCCAGCTTGCGCGACTGCGGATCGAGGTCGACACCGACCACTTCGCGGCACAGACCGCTTTCACGCAAGCCCTTGGCGAAAGACCCGCCAATCAGGCCCAACCCGACCACCACCAGCCGGCCGATGATCGGCCCAGGCTTGTTTACCACGACTTCAACCACGGAGCTGGACCCTGTTCAAAACTGCATGCACGCCATTCATACCTCAGAGTACCGCTTTCGGGTAGGAACCCAGCACCTTCAGGGCCACGGCTTCCTGACTGATCTGCTCGAGCACGGCCTTGATCAGCGGATCGCGGTGGTGGCCGACGAAATCGATGAAGAACACGTAGGTCCATTTGCCGCTGCGCGACGGACGGGTCTCGATACGAGTGAGGTCAATACCATTCTCGTGGAACGGCACCAACAGCTCATGCAAGGCACCCGGCTTGTTGCTCATGGAGACGATGATCGAGGTCTTGTCGTCGCCGGTCGGCGGCACTTCCTGGTTACCGATCATCAGAAAGCGCGTGGAGTTGTCCGGCCGGTCTTCGATCTTCTCGGCCAGGCGCGTAAGGCCGTACAGGCCAGCCGCCATGTCGCCGGCAATGGCCGCCGAGTTCCACTCACCCTTGACCCGCTTGGCCGCTTCGGCGTTGCTCGACACCGCCACGCGCTCGACATTCGGGTAATGGGCATCCAGCCACTTGCGGCACTGGGCCAGCGACTGGGCGTGGGAGTAGATGCGGCTGATGCTGTCGGTCTTGGTGTTCTCACCCACCAGCAGATGGTGGTGAATACGCAGCTCGACTTCACCGCAGATCACCATGTCGTGCTCGAGGAAGCTGTCGAGGGTGTGATTGACCGCACCCTCGGTGGAGTTCTCCACCGGCACCACGCCGAAGTTGACGGCGCCGGCCGCCACTTCGCGGAACACTTCGTCGATGGCTGCCATCGGCTTGCTGATCACCGCATGGCCGAAATGCTTCATCGCCGCGGCCTGGGTGAAGGTCCCCTCAGGGCCGAGGTAGGCGACCTTCAGCGGTTGCTCCAGGGCCAGGCACGAAGACATGATTTCGCGGAACAACCGCGCCATCTCTTCGTTGCCCAGTGGCCCCTGGTTGCGCTGCATGACGCGCTTGAGCACCTGCGCCTCGCGCTCGGGACGGTAGAACACCGGCGTCTCGCCTTCGGCCAGGGTCGCGGTTTTGACCCGCGCCACTTCCTGCGCGCAGCGAGCACGGTCACTGATCAGCTCGAGGATCTTCTCGTCGAGGCTGTCAATGCGCACCCGCAGCGCCTTGAGTTCCTGCTCCGACATCAGCCGTGCTCCTTCTCGAATTCAGCCATGTAGCCAACCAGCGCTTCGACGGCGTCCAGGCCCAGGGCGTTGTAGATCGAGGCACGCATGCCGCCGACCGAACGGTGCCCCTTGAGGTTGAGCAGGCCACGGGCGTCGGCACCGGCGAGGAAAGCCTTGTCCAGGCGCTCGTCGGCCAGGCGGAACGGCACGTTCATCCACGAACGGGCGTTGACGCTGATCGGGTTGGTGTAGAAGTCGCTGTTGTCGATGAAGCCGTACAGGCGGTCTTTCTTGGCCCGGTTGCGCTGCTCCATGGCCTCGACGCCGCCCTGCTCTTTCAGCCACTCGAAGACCAGCCCCGACAGGTACCAGGAATAGGTTGCCGGGGTGTTGTACATCGAGCCGTTGTCGGCCGCGACCTTATAGTCGAGCATGGTCGGGCAACTGCTGCGGGCGCGGCCGAGCAGGTCTTCACGGACAATCACCACCACCAGGCCGCTCGGGCCGATGTTCTTCTGGGCGCCAGCGTAGATCAGGCCGAAGTTGGAGACGTCGATCGGACGCGAGAGAATGTCCGAGGACATGTCGACCACCAGCGGCACGTCACCGGTCTGCGGCACCCAGTCGAACTCCAGACCACCGATGGTCTCGTTCGAGGCGTAGTGCACGTAGGCGGCGTTGCTGCTCAGGTTCCATTCGTTCTGGCCCGGGATGGCCAGGTAGTCGTAGGCCTTGGCACTGGCAGCAACGTTGATGTTGCCGTAGCGGCGGGCTTCTTCGATGGCTTTTTTCGACCAGATACCGGTTTCGATATAGTCGGCGGTGCCGTCTTCAGGCAGCAGGTTGAGCGGAATCTCGGCGAACTGCTGGCTCGCACCGCCCTGCAGGAACAGCACCTTGTAATTGGAAGGAATGGACATCAGGTCGCGCAGATCCTGCTCGGCCTTCTCGGCAATGGCCACGTAGTCGTCGCTACGGTGACTCATCTCCATCACCGACAGGCCTTTGCCACGCCAGTTCAGCATTTCAGCCTGGGCGCGCTGCAGTACAGCGTCAGGGAGCGCAGCAGGGCCTGCGCAGAAGTTAAAGGCTCGTTTGCTCACATCCACTCTCGCTCTGCTCTTGATGTCCGCAGGAGCCGGTCGGGCAGCGAGCCGTGCCCGACTGCCGCGACCTCCCCCACCAGGATTGCGCTACTAATAGGTTATTCCGGCTGTGCCTCTTCGTCGGCAGCGGCCTGTGGAGCCGCATCGGCGTCCACTTCGGTGCCATCCACGTCGGCGTCGAAGTCCTCGTCACCTTCCTCTTCGGATGGCTCCTGGACCCGTTCCAGACCCACCAGGGTCTCGTCGCTGGCCAGTTTGATGAGGGTCACACCCTGGGTATTACGGCCCAGGCTGGAGACTTCACCGACACGGGTACGGACCAGGGTGCCCTGGTCGGAAATCAGCATGATTTCTTCGCCGTCGAGCACCTGCACAGCCCCGACCAGACGGCCGTTACGCTCGTTGCTGACCATGGCGATTACGCCCTGACCGCCACGCTTGTACTCCGGGAACTCGCTAATGGCAGTACGTTTGCCGTAGCCGCGCTCGGAGGCGGTAAGGATCTGGCTGCCTTCTTCCGGGATGATCATCGAGATCAGCTTCTGCCCTTCTGCCAGACGCATGCCGCGTACACCGCGGGCAGTACGGCCCATGGCGCGAACGTCGGATTCCTTGAAGCGGGTCACCTTGCCGGCGTCGGAGAACAGCATGACCTCACGCTCGCCATCGGTGATGGCCGCGGAAATCAGTACGTCGCCTTCGTCCAGCTCCAGGGCGATCAGGCCGACACTGCGCTGGCGGCTGAAGGATTCCAGCGGGGTCTTCTTCACGGTGCCGTTGGCGGTGGCCATGAAGATGAAGTGACCTTCGGTGTATTCCTCGACCGGCAGCATGGTCGAAATGTACTCGCCCTCGTCCAGCGGCAGCAGGTTGACCAGCGGCCGACCGCGCGCGGCACGGGAGGCTTCGGGGATTTCATAGGTCTTGAGCCAGTACACCTTGCCCTTGCTGGAGAACAGCAGCAGAGTGGTGTGGCTGTTGGCGACCAGCAGGTGCGAGATGTAGTCCTCGTCCTTGACGCCGGTAGCCGACTTGCCTTTACCACCGCGACGCTGGGCCTGGTAGGCGGCCAGTGGCTGGGTCTTGGCGTAGCCGCCATGGGAGATGGTCACGACCCGGTCTTCTTCCGGAATCATGTCACCCAGGGTCAGGTCCAGACGCGCATCGAGGATCTCGGTACGGCGCACGTCGCCGTACTCGGCGCGGATCAGCTCCAGCTCTTCACGGATCACTTCCATCAGGCGCTCGGCGCTGTTGAGGATGCGGATCAGCTCGCCGATCTGGTTGAGGATCTCCTGGTACTCGGCCAGCAGCTTCTCGTGCTCAAGGCCGGTCAGACGGTGCAGGCGCAGGTCGAGAATGGCCTGGGCCTGTTCCGGCGACAGGAAGTACTTGCCATCGCGCAGACCGAACTGCGGATCAAGGTTCTCCGGACGGCAGGAGTCGGCGCCGGCGCGCTCGACCATGACCTGCACGGCACTGGATTCCCACGGCGTGCTGATCAGCGCTTCCTTGGCCTCGGAAGGCGTTGGCGAAGCCTTGATCAGGGCGATCACCGGATCGATGTTGGACAGGGCAACCGCCTGGCCTTCAAGGATGTGCCCGCGCTCACGCGCCTTGCGCAGTTCGAACACGGTACGGCGGGTAACCACTTCGCGGCGGTGGCGAACGAAGGCCTCGAGCAGCTCCTTGAGGTTCAGCACCCGTGGACGGCCGTCGATCAGCGCTACCACGTTGATGCCGAAGACGCTCTGCAGCTGGGTCTGGGCGTAGAGATTGTTGAGGATCACCTCAGGCACTTCGCCACGACGCAGCTCGATGACGATACGCATACCGTCCTTGTCGGACTCGTCGCGCAGCTCGGTAATACCTTCGAGCTTCTTCTCCTTGACCAGCTCGGCGATCTTCTCGATCAGACGCGCCTTGTTCAGCTGGTACGGCAGCTCGGTGACGACGATCTGCTGGCGGCCACCGACCTTGTCGATGTCTTCGACCATCGAGCGGGCGCGCATGTAGATACGGCCACGGCCGGTGCGATAGGCCTCGATGATGCCCTGGCGACCGTTGATGATCGCCGCGGTCGGGAAGTCCGGGCCGGGGATGAACTGCATCAGTTCGTCGACAGTGATGTCGGCGTTGTCGATCAGCGCCAGGCAACCGTCGATGACTTCACCGAGGTTGTGTGGCGGAATGTTGGTCGCCATGCCCACGGCGATACCGCTGGAACCGTTGACCAGCAGGTTGGGGATCTTGGTCGGCATGACCGCCGGGATCTGCTCGGTACCGTCGTAGTTGGGTACCCAGTCGACCGTCTCTTTATGCAGGTCGGCCAGCAGCTCGTGGGCCAGCTTGGTCATGCGCACTTCGGTGTATCGCATGGCGGCGGCATTGTCGCCGTCGACCGAACCGAAGTTACCCTGGCCGTCGACCAGCAGGTAACGCAGCGAGAACGGCTGGGCCATACGTACGATGGTGTCGTAAACGGCGGTATCACCATGCGGGTGGTACTTACCGATCACGTCACCGACCACACGGGCGGATTTCTTGTACGGTTTGTTCCAGTCGTTACCCAGTTCGCTCATCGCATACAGAACGCGGCGATGCACGGGCTTCAAGCCATCACGCGCATCGGGCAGTGCACGCCCGACAATGACGCTCATCGCGTAGTCGAGGTAGGACTGTCTCAGCTCGTCTTCGATATTGACCGGGAGGATTTCTTTGGCCAGTTCGCCCATGAGAAGCCTGATTCCTTTTTCTGGTGAAACCTCGTCACATCCATATGGGACGAACGAAGCTCGCCGCTGCAAAGTGACTCCTTGCAACGACTTACGACAAATCAACGAGTTATGCCATGGATCTGCGCAGTAAAGACAGCCCCGCAGGGCGGCCTTGGAAACCGTCGGATGTTACCACAATCGCCCAGAGGGTGGGAGTAGCCTGCGGCACTACTACCCTACTGCTCGTCGATAACGCCCGTTAGCCGCTCCAACAGGCCGCAGACGACGGCAAAGACTCAATGCAAACGCTTGCGACACATCAGTTGCGCCATCTTCACCGTGTCCGGGCGCTCGACGATGCCCTTCTCGGTGATGATTACGTCGACCAGGTCGGCCGGAGTCACGTCGAACACCGGGTTGAAAGCCTCGAAATCGGCGCCCAGCGACTGCCCCCCAAGCTCGAGCAACTCACTGGGGCTGCGCTCTTCAAGGAGGATGTCGTCGCCGCTTTCAAGGTTCATGTCGATGCTCGAACTCGGCGCCACGACCATGAAACGCACGCCGTGGTGCATGGCATTGACCGCCAACTGGTAGGTGCCGATCTTGCTCGCCACATCGCCATTGGCAGTAATGCGCTCGGCGCCGACGATCACCCAGGTGATGCCCTTGGTTTTCATCAGGTGGGCAGCCGCCGAGTCGGCAGTGATGGTAGCCGGGATACCCTCGCCGGCCAGCTCCCAGGCGCTCAGGCGCGAGCCCTGCAGCCACGGGCGGGTTTCATCGACATAGACGCGCTCGATCATGCCTTCCAGGTAAGCGCCGCGCACCACCCCGAGGGCGGTACCGAAGCCGCCGGTGGCCAGGGCCCCGGTGTTGCCATGGGTGAGAATGGCCTGTTCGTTGCCCTGGTGCTTGCGGATCAGGTCGACGCCCAGCTGGGCCATGGTCAGGTTGGCTTCACGGTCGCTTTCATGAATGGCCACGGCCTCAGCCGCCATGATGGCCTGCACGTCATCGCCATCCTTGAGCCGCAGCAGGCGCTCACGCATGCGGTTCAGGGCCCAGAACAGGTTGGCGGCGGTCGGCCGCGCGTGCACCAGCAGCTCGAAATCCTCTTCCAGGGCCATTTCCCAGTCACCGCCGGCGGCCAGGCGCTGGGCAATCGCCATGGCTAGGCCGTAGGCGGCGCTGATGCCAATGGCCGGGGCGCCGCGCACCACCATTGTGCGGATAGCCTCGGCCACTGCGGCGGCGTCCTTGCAGGCCAGCCAGACCTGCGCCGACGGCAACGCGCGCTGGTCGAGCAGATAGAGGGTGCCATCCCGCCAATCGATGGCTTTCACCTTCTCTGCTGCCATTAGTCGATCGCGCATGCCTCACCCCATCATTCGGACATCAAAAGCGGACGATTATAGCGAGCCCCTGGCGCGGACGCTCGGGTATACTTCGCCCTCACCTTCTATCGCCCAGGGAAACCTGACATGCCCAAACCCGCTTTGCCGCTCGACCTGCTGCTCCTGCCTGCCTGGCTGGTGCCGGTCGAGCCTGCCGGGGTGGTTTTGCAGGACCATGCCCTGGGCGTGCGCGACGGGCAGATCGTGTTCATCGGCCCGCGCAGCCAGGCCCAGGCGTTCATCGCGGCGCAAACCCGCGAGCTGCCGGGCTGCCTGCTCAGCCCGGGGCTGGTCAACGCCCACGGTCATGCGGCGATGACCCTGTTTCGCGGCCTGGCCGACGACCTGCCGTTGATGACCTGGCTGCAGGAGCAGATCTGGCCGGCCGAAGAGCGCTGGGTCGACGAAGATTTCGTCCGCGACGGCACCGACCTTGCCATCGCCGAGCAGGTAAAAGGCGGCATCACCTGCTTCAGCGACATGTACTTCTACCCCAAGGTAGCCAGCGAGCGCGTGCACCACAGCGGCATCCGCGCGCAAATCGCCGTGCCCCTGATGGATTTTCCGATCCCTGGTGCGCGCAGCACCGAAGAAGCCCTGCAGCTGGGCATCGAGCTGTTCGGCGACCTGCGCCACCACCCGCGCATCACCGTGGCCCTGGGCCCGCACGCGCCGTACACGGTCAGCGACGCCAACCTGGAAAAGATCCGCGTCATCGCCGAAGAGCTCGACGCGCCGATCCACATGCATATCCATGAAACCGCCCTGGAGGTCGAGCAATCGCTGCACACCCGCGGCGAGCGCCCGCTGGCCCGGCTGGCTCGCCTGGGCCTGCTCGGGCCGCGCCTGCAGGCGGTTCACATGACCCAGGTCAGCGACGAGGATCTGGCCCTGCTGGTAGAAAGCAACACCAGTGTGGTGCACTGCCCGGAGTCCAACCTCAAGCTGGCCAGCGGTTTCTGCCCGGTCGAGCGCTTGTGGCAGGCCGGCGTCAACGTCGCCGTCGGTACCGACGGGGCGGCCAGCAACAATGACCTCGACCTGCTCGGCGAAACCCGTACCGCGGCGCTGCTGGCCAAGGCCGTGGCCGGCTCGGCCAGCGCCCTGGATGCCCACCGGGCGTTGCGCATGGCCACCCTCAACGGCGCCCGGGCACTGGGCCTGGAGGCGATCACCGGTTCGCTGGAAGTGGGCAAGGCCGCCGACCTGGTCGCGTTCGACCTTTCCGGCCTGGCCCAGCAACCGCTGTATGACCCGGTGTCGCAATTGATCTACACCAGCGGCCGGGACTGCGTGAAGCATGTCTGGGTCGCCGGCAAGCCACTGCTTGACGACCGGCGCCTGACCCGCCTGGACGAACAGGCCCTGCACGCCACCGCCTGTGCCTGGGGCCAGCGGATCGGCGCGCGCAACGAATAAACGTCCGGCAGCCAGTGCTGGCGGGCAAAAGCAAATTATCCAAGTTTCAGAGGACTGTTCCATGAGCAACGTCGACCACGCCGAAATCGCCAAGTTCGAAGCCCTGGCCCACCGCTGGTGGGACCGCGAAAGCGAGTTCAAGCCACTGCACGACATCAACCCGCTGCGGGTCAACTGGATCGACGAGCGGGTCAAGCTGGCCGGCAAGAAGGTCCTCGACATCGGCTGTGGCGGCGGCATCCTCAGCGAAGCGATGGCCCTGCGCGGCGCCACTGTGACCGGTATCGACATGGGTGAGGCGCCGCTGGCCGTGGCCCAGCTGCATCAGCTCGAGTCCGGGGTCAACGTCGAGTACCGGCAGATCACCGCCGAGGCCCTGGCCGAAGAGATGCCCGAGCAGTTCGACGTGGTCACCTGCCTTGAAATGCTCGAGCACGTGCCAGACCCTTCCTCAGTGATTCGCGCGTGCTTCCGTATGGTCAAGCCCGGTGGCCAGGTGTTCCTCTCGACCATCAACCGCAACCCCAAGGCCTACCTGTTCGCCATCATCGGCGCCGAATACATCATGAAGCTGCTGCCGCGCGGCACCCATGACTTCAAGAAATTCATCCGCCCGTCCGAGCTCGGCGCCTGGAGCCGCGACGCCGGCCTGACCGTCAAGGACATCACCGGCCTGACCTACAACCCGCTGACCAAGCATTACAAGCTGGCCAACGACGTTGACGTCAACTACATGATCCAGACCCTGCGCGAGGAATAAGCATGCGTTTGCGAGCGGTACTTTTCGACATGGACGGCACCCTGCTCGACACGGCGCCGGACTTCATCGCCATCTGCCAGGCCATGCTCGCCGAGCGCGGCCTGCCGGCAATCGAAGACCAGAAAATTCGCGACGTGGTCTCGGGCGGTGCCAAGGCCATGGTCTCGGTGACCTTCAACCTCGACCCTGAGGACGAAGGCTTCGAGGCCTTGCGCCTGGAATTCCTCGAGCGTTACCAGCAAGGTTGCGCGGTGCACAGCAAGCTCTACGACGGCATGGCCGAACTGCTGGCCGACATCGAGAAAGGCAAGCTGATCTGGGGCGTGGTCACCAACAAGCCGGTGCGCTTCGCCGAGCCAATCATGCAGCGACTGGGTCTGAGCGAGCGTTCGGCGCTGTTGATCTGCCCGGACCACGTGAAGAACAGCAAGCCAGACCCCGAGCCGCTGATCCTCGCCTGCAAGACCCTCAACCTGGACCCGGCCAGCGTGCTGTTCGTCGGCGACGACCTGCGCGACATCGAGTCGGGCCGCGATGCCGGCACCCGTACTGCTGCGGTGCGCTACGGCTATATTCATCCAGATGACAACCCCAACAACTGGGGTGCGGATGTGGTGGTCGACCATCCGCTGGAGCTGCGCAAGGTGCTCGACAACGCGCTTTGCGGCTGCTGATTTCAGACACGCATCGCGGGGCAAGCCCGCTCCCACAGCCCCGCGATGAAGTCACACCCATTTCCAGGAGGTAACCCCATGTTCGATTACTCTGCCCGCCCCGACCTGCTCAAGGGCCGGACCATCCTGGTCACCGGTGCCGGTCGCGGCATCGGTGCGGCCGCGGCCAAGAGCTATGCCGCCCATGGCGCCACCGTCTTGCTGCTGGGCAAGACCGAAGCCAACCTGAGCCAGGTCTACGACGAGATCGAAGCGGCCGGCCACCCCAAACCTGCGGTCATCCCGTTCAACCTGGAAACCGCCCTGCCGCACCAGTACGACGAACTGGCGGCGATGATCGAAGCCGAGTTCGGGCATATCGACGGCCTGTTGCACAACGCCTCGATCATCGGCCCGCGCACGCCGCTGGAGCAGCTCTCGGGCGACAACTTCATGCGCGTGATGCAGATCAACGTCAATGCCATGTTCATGCTCACCAGCACCCTGCTGCCGCTGCTCAAGCTGTCGGCCGATGCCTCGGTGATCTTCACCTCCAGCAGCGTCGGGCGCAAAGGCCGGGCCTACTGGGGTGCCTATGGAGTGTCGAAGTTCGCCACCGAGGGTCTGATGCAGACCCTCGCCGACGAGCTTGAAGGGGTGGCGCCGGTGCGGGCCAACAGTGTCAACCCGGGCGCCACCCGCACCAGCATGCGCGCCCAGGCCTACCCTGCAGAAACACCGGAAAACAATCCGCTGCCAGAGCAGATCATGCCGGTTTACCTGTACCTGATGGGCCCGGACAGCACCGGCATCAACGGCCAGGCGTTCAACGCCCAGTAAGCTCAGCCCTCGGCCAGCTCCGCCCGGGCCCGGGCGGGCTGCTGGCGCTGTTCCTGTTCTTGTTGCATGCAGCGTTCAAGGAACAGGAACATATAGTCGTAGCTCTTGCAGACGGCCCGGCGCAGTTCGGTTTGCAGCGCCACCGACGGGTTGTTGCCGGCCAGGGTGCAGACGATCTCCAAAGCCTCCCACGGGTGCGCGTCATCGTACTGGGCGTGCATCTTCAGCCATTTCATGGCGCGTTTACGGCCTTCCTCCGGGAAGCCCTGGGCATAGACACCGGTTGAGCACACCACCGCCGACCACTCGCCGGTTGCGCCTTCGATGGCGTAGTTGGTGGCGGCAATCGCCACTACCAGCGCATCGGTCGCACAGGTGTGCCAGCACCAGTCGCTGAGGGCATTGAGTTCGCTGGGAACTTCCTGCGCCTGCAGCTCTTCGAGACTGACGCCATGGGCCTGGGCCCAGAACCGCCAGTAATCGGCGTGGTTGAGTTCGACACGGATGTTGCGCATCAGCCAGCGCCGCGCCATGTCTTCACCAGGGTGGCGGGCGTACTGGGTCTTGGTGAGGTTCTTGGCCATGTAAAGGGAGAACTGCTCGACCACCGGCCAGCCACCAATCAGGTACTGGCGCATGGTCCGGCCACTGAGGCGGCCATCGCGCATGCGTTGATAAAGCTCGTGCTCCACCACCCGACGCTTGCTCTCGCTGCAGTCCTTGATCAACTGCTGGGCCCAAAGCGGGTAACTGCTGGGGTCCATCAATGGACCAGTACGTATGAACGCGTCAATCACTGTCAGCTCCTTGTTCCTTGTGATTATCGGTGGATCTCAGCGAAAGGTCCCCGGCGCCTTGAACAACAGGGGCCTTGCAGCAATCCGTTTGCGCTGCAAGCTGTCACAGGTGAACACCTGTGGCCGCTCGATCAGGTATCCCTGGGCGTAGTCGACGCCAATTTCCTGCAGGGCCTGCTCGATCAACGGGGTTTCGACAAACTCGGCAATGGTGCGTTTGCCCATCACGTGACCGATGTGATTGATCACCTCGACCATGGCCCGGTTGATCGGGTCATCGAGCATGTCCTTGACAAAACTTCCGTCGATTTTCAGAAAGTCTACAGGCAAATGCTTCAAATAAGCGAACGACGACATACCGGCGCAAAAGTCATCCAGCGAGAACCGGCAACCTAGGCCCTTGAGCTCGTTGATAAAGCGTATGGCGCTGCCAAGGTTGGCGATGGCGCTGGTTTCGGTTATTTCGAAACAAATCATGTGCGGCGGAATGGCGAACTCGCTGAACAACCTTTGCAGGTATTCAAGGAATTTGTCGTCACCAATACTGCTGCCCGACAGGTTGATCGCGCACATGGCCAACGGGCCTTCGCGCTGCTCGTCCAGGCACTGGCGGATGACCTTGAACACACTGCGCACCACCCAGCGGTCCAGCGCAGTCATCAGGCCATAGCGCTCGGCGGCGGGGATGAAGCTGTCGGGCAGAATAATGCGCCCGCTCTCGTCATGCAGGCGCAGCAGAATCTCGATATGCCCGGCGCCTTCATGGGGGCCGAGGGCGGCAATTTCCTGGGCATAGAGGCAGAAGCGGTTTTCTTCCAGGGCCACGTGCAGGCGCTGGATCCAGGCCATCTCGCCAAAGCGCATGGACAGCTCGCTGTCGTCGGCGTGGTACACCTGTACGCGGTTGCGGCCCTTCTCCTTGGCCATGTAGCAGGCCATGTCGGCGGCCCGCAGCGAAGCTTCGAGGGTGGTCGGGCCCTGGGCGATATGCACCAGGCCCAGGCTCACGGTGGTCATGAACGGTCGCCCTTTCCAGACGAAATGCAGGCTCTGCACGGCCTGTCGCAGGCTCTCAGCAATGCGCTCGGCCTGCTCCTGTGGGCAGTTTTCGAGGAGGATGCCGAACTCGTCGCCGCCCAGCCGCGCCAGGGTGTCGCCTTCGCGCAGGCCGGCCTGGAGCACCGCGCAGATATGGCGCAGCAGTTCATCGCCCGCGGCATGGCCGCAGGTATCGTTGACCAGCTTGAACTGGTCCAGGTCGAGGAACATCAGCGAATGCCGTGCCGGCTTGCGCGCCATGGCGTTGAGCGCCAGCTCCAGGCGATATTCGAACTCGCGACGGTTGGCCAGGCCAGTCAGGGCGTCGTGAGTCGCCTGCCAGGACAGGTTGGCGATGTACTGGCGTTCCTGGGTCATGTCGTGCAGAACCAGGACAATACCGCTGACCTTGCCTTCGGCCATGATCGGCGCGCCCACCAGCGTCACTGACACGGTGCTGCCGTCCAGGCGCTGGATCAGCTTGGTGTGTTCGCTGCCACCCTTGAGGCCACCTTCAAGCACGCGCTCGACCAGGGTCAGGCTGTCTTTTTCGGCGTTCTCGTCGAGCAGGCTGAACAGCGCCGCCAGCGGCAGGCCCTGGGCCTGGGCGGCATGCCAGTGGGTCAACTGCTCGGCGGCTGGGTTCATGTAGGCGATGCAGCCTTCGACATCGGTGGTGATCACGCCATCGCCGATCGATTCGAGAGTGATCTGCGCCCGCTCCTTCTCCACCTCAAGGGCATTGGCAAAAGCCTGGCGCTGGGCCAGCAGCTTGCTCGAGCGCATCCAGGCCAGGGCAATCAGAAACAATGCAGTAGCGAGGTTAGTGACCAGCAGCACCCGCAGCAACATCCGCGAGCCTTCGCCCAGGGCATCGCTGAACGCCCGCGCGGCCGGGGTCACGGCATCGTTGATCGCGGCAATCTGTGCCTTCCAGCCGGCAACGCTGCGGGCGTCGGCCTGGCCTGTGCGAAAGCCGCTGTGCATCTGCTCGGCCACTTCATCCAGCTGGCGCAGAAATCCGTCACCGACCGCCCACAGCTCGATGGCCTTTTGCATATAGCTGACCTGATGAAAGTTCAGGTACAGCCAGATCACGCTGGAAACGTCGTCGGGATGGTTGCCGCCCTGGAGGATGCCACGGCGCGCGGCGTCGATATCCGGGTTCGGCAAATCGAGGGCTACGCGCAGGTCATGGCCGCCCTGGGGCACGGCGATGGCCTTGCGATACTTCTTGAAGACCGCCTCGTCGCGGCTGTCAGCGTATTGATTGAGGTAATAGATGGCGTCTTTCTGGCCCTTGGACCACAGGCTCTCGCCCGCCACATAACCACGCACTGCCGACAGCGCGTACAGGCTGATGCTCCCGAGCAAGGCCTGAAACAGCACCACAGCAACAAATGGCCAGATAATGCCCAACAACTTTGGCGCTTCGAGAGTCCGTTTTCGCTTCATGAGGTCCCTTGCAACAGAGCCGGATGAATCCCACCTACCAAAGCACAGCCTAGGCTATTTGCCATTAATCCTGCAGAGCTTTTCTCACTTGCTAACCAATTTGCCCTAACTCTGTTGCAAATGGCCGTACAGCTTGGCGTACAAGCCACCTTCGGCGATCAATTGCTGGTGATCGCCGTCCTCGGCGACATGGCCGCCGTCAAACACCAGCACCCGGTCGGCCTGCTTCACCGCCGACAGGCGGTGGGCAATGATCAGCGTGGTGCGGGCGCTGAGAAAACGGGTCAGGGCCTGGTGCAGGTTGTATTCGGTGGCCGCATCCAGGGCCGAGGTGGCCTCGTCGAGAATCACCACCTTGGGCTCGGCCAGCACCATCCGCGCAATGGCCAGGCGCTGACGCTGGCCACCGGACAAACGCACCCCGGAGCGACCAACCACGCTGTCCAGGCCTTGCGGCAAGGCGGCGATGGTAGCGTCGAGCTGGGCGATGTTCAGCGCCTGCCAGCAGGCATCATCGCTGCAGTCGCGGCCCATGGTCAGGTTGGCGCGCACCGTGTCGTTGAACAGTGACGGGTGCTGGAGTACCACCGCAACATGCTCGCGCAGGGTTTCCAGGCCGATTTCCTGCAGGGTCGAGCCACCAAAGCGGATGGTCCCGGCCTGGGCGCTGTACAGGCCCAGCAGCAGTTGCACCAGGGTGCTCTTGCCACCGCCACTGGCGCCGACGATGGCGACCTTTTCGCCGGGGGCAATCGACAGGTTGAGCTGGTCGAGCACCGGCTCGTCGTTGTAGGCAAAGCGCAGGCCCTGCACCTCGATGCCGACAGTGTCGCGGCCCTTGAACGGGTCGATGCCACCGGGGTATTGCGGCTCGTCGGCCCGCGCCAGCAGCTCGTTGAGCCGGCTCAGGGCGCCGCCAGCGGCGTAGTAGGCGTATTGCAGGTTGAGCAGTTGCTCGACCGGGCCGATCATGAACCACAGGTAGCTGAACACCGCCAGCATCTGCCCGATCGAGAGGTCGGAGAACAGCACCGTGAGCATCGCCGCAGCGCGGAAAATATCGATGCCGAACTGGAACAGCAAGCCGCTGGCACGCCCGCTCGCGTCGCTTTTCCACTGCGAGGCGACGGCGTAGTTGCGTACCTCCTGGGCGCGCAGGCCAAGGCGGCCGAGGAAATAGCCCTGGCGGTTGCTGGCACGGATTTCCTGGATCGCGTCGAGGGTCTCGGTCAGCGCCTGGGTGAAGCGCGAGGTGCTGTCGTTCTCGAGCTTCTTCAGGTGCTTGACCCGCTTGCCCAACTGCACCGTGGCGAAGATCACCAAGGGGTTGAACAGCAGGATCAGCAGCGCCAGCTTCCAGTGCATCCACATGAGGATGGCGGCGGTGCCGGTGAGGGTCAGCATGGCCACCAGGAAGCGGCTGAGGGTTTCGCCGACGAACTTGTCGAGGGTGTCCAGGTCGGTGACCAGGTGGGTGGTCACGGTACCGCTGCCCAGGCTTTCGTATTCACTCAGGGAAATGCGCTTGAGGCGCTCGATCAGGCGAATGCGCAAGCGGTAGACGATGTCTTTGGCAAGGCCGGCGAACAGCTTGGCCTGCACCACGTTGAAGGCCAGGGCGGCGCAGCGCAGGGTCAGGGTGAATACCAGCATCAGGCCGATGTAGCCACCAGCAACCTGCCAGTTGCCGGGCAGGAACTGGTTCATCCATTTGAGCGCGGCATCGCCATGGCCGAGCAGCACTTCGTCGACCAGCAACGGCAGCAGCAAGGGGATCGGCACACTGCACAACGCCGCCAGCACGGCCACGCCGTTGGCGATCCACAGGGCTTTTTTATGGCGCAGGGCCAGGCGGCGGATTTCTGCCCAGCTCAAGCGATCAGCATGCACAGGGCCTGGCCCTGGTACCGGGTCGGGTGAACCCGGCAGGTCAAGCACAGGCGGCCTGCTGCAGCCAGCGGCCGAGCAGCGGCTCAAGCGATTCGAGGGCTTGATAGCCATTGGTCAGCAAGGCCAGCTGGCCATTGCGTTCGGCCAGCAGGGTCGGGAAACCGGCAATGCCCAGGTCCTGGACCCAGGTGAAGTCCGCCGCCGTGGCCGCGCGCTGTTCGGCGCTGGTAAAGGCTTCGGCAAAGGCGGCGCGCTGGTAACCGGCCTGCTCGGCCAGTTCTACCAGCAAGGGCGCACGAGTGACGTCTTCGCCGCGCTGGTAGAAGGCCTGCTGGATCAGCTTGAGCAAGGCACCCACGTATTGCGGGTCAAGGCTACGGGCGGTGACCAGGGCCCGACAGGCAGGCTCGGTGTCGTAGACAAAACCGTCAGGCAGTGCGCCTTCGAATTGAAAATCCTGCCCGGTGGCGTCGTGTACCGCCTGCCAGTGATCAAGGATGTAGCCGCGGGTCGAGGCATCCAGCGCACGGCTGCCGGAACGCAGGCCGCCGAGCACCACCCGGGTCGGCACGCCCGCCGCCTGTGCCTGGGCGATCAGGGCCTCGGCGACCGGGGCAAAGCCCCAGCACCATGAGCACATCGGGTCCATCACATACAGCAGGCGTGCGGACATCAATCAGGCCTCGGCAGCTTTGCGGTAGTTGTGACCGATCGGGTGAGGCTGATTGCGCGCCTTGGCCAGTTCGATCTGCTTCTGCCGGTCAATGGCGCTGCGCCGGGTCTTTTCGCTCAGGCTGTCCCAGCAATGCGGGCAGCTGATGCCTGGCGAGTAGTGCTCGGACGCACGGTCTTCCACGCTGATCGGGGTGCGGCAGGCATGGCACTGGTCGTAATCGCCCTCGGTCAGGTCGTGACGCACGGTGACCCGGTTGTCGAACACGAAGCAGTCGCCCTGCCAGCGGCTTTGATCCTGTGGCACCTCTTCGAGGTATTTGAGGATCCCGCCCTTAAGATGATAGACCTCTTCGAAACCCTCACCGAGCATATAGCTGGAGGCTTTTTCGCAACGAATGCCGCCGGTGCAGAACATCGCCACTTTCTTGTGCTTGGCCGGGTCGAAGTTGGCCTTGATGTACTCGGGGAACTCGCGGAAGGTGGTGGTCTTGGGGTCGATCGCGCCTTCGAAGGTGCCGATCGCCACTTCGTAGTCGTTGCGGGTGTCGATCAGCAGCACTTCAGGGTCGCTGATCAGCGCGTTCCAGTCCTGGGGCTCGACGTAGGTACCGACCTTGTAGTTCGGGTCAACGCCCGCCACGCCAAGGGTGACGATCTCTTTCTTGAGCTTGACCTTGGTGCGGTAGAACGGCTGTTCGTCGCAGTAGGACTCTTTGTGGTCGATATCCACCAGGCGCGCATCGCTGCGCAGCCAGGCCAGCAGGCCGTCGATGCCTTCACGGGTACCGGAGACGGTGCCGTTGACACCTTCCTCGGCCAGCAACAAGGTGCCCTTGATGCCATTGGCCATCATGCTCTCGAGCAGCGGCTCGCGCAGCTCGAGGTAATCTTTCAGGGTGACGAATTTGTACAGCGCCGCAACGACGATAGCTTGGGACATGCAGTAACTTCTCCAGGTGGTCACCCTCGCAAAGGGCGGACCGGATGCCAAATAAAAACGCGCCGACAAGCGGCGCGTTGATCATTCTAGCAAAAACCTGACGAGGAAATCAGTGCTTGCTGCCACCGGCGCAGGTCGGTGACGCCGGGGCGACACCGATTTTCTGCCATTCCTGCGGCGTGTAGGTGTGCAGCGCCAGGGCGTGAAACTCGCTCATCAGCTCACCGAGGGTGGCATACACCTTCTGGTGGCGCTTGACGCTGTTCAGCCCCTCGAACTGCTCGCTCACCAGCACCGCCTTGTAATGGGTCTGCTGCCCACGGCTGTGCATGTGGCTTTCATCGAGCACCTGCAAGTGCGTGGGTGCCAGCGCTTGCAGGCGGTGCTCGATCTTTTGCTGCATGGTCATGTCGGGCTCCGCTGCTTACTTCTTGGCTGGCGCGGCGGCCTTGCCGGAGTTCGGGTCGAGTTCCTTGGTCATGTCAGCCAGCAGCTTGTTGACCACCGGTACCGCGCTTTCCAGTTTCTGCTGGGTCAGCTGCGCCGATTGCTGGGTCACCTGCGGCATCTTCTCGAGGACTTTCTTGCCCAGAGGCGACTGGTAGAAGGCGACTAGGTCTTTCAGTTCGCTTTCAGTGAAGGTGGTGGTGTAGAGCTTGACCATGTCCGGCTTGAGCTTGTTCCAGCCGATGGCCTGGTCCAGGGCGGCGTTGGCCTTGGCCTGGTAGCTGTCGAGCACGGATTTCTTCGAGGCTGGGGCCTTGGTCTGTTCGAAACGCTGGGCAAACATCTGCTGCACCTGCATGTAGACCGGAGTACCGAGCTTGTCGGCATGCGCCATCATGAGGAATTTTTCAGCACTGGCGTTGTGGCTGGCGGTATCTGCAAGCACCTGGCCGCTGGCGCAGACCAGCGCTACAGCAGTGCAGAGGGCGCGAAGACGGGTCATCGGAATTCCTTCAATAGACAGAGGAGGTAGTACCCCAGAGTAGAGCATTCTGCGCCGACAGTGGCACAGTGCTCAAGTGGGTCGACGCGCGATGGAACCGCTACGCCAAATAAGGACCTAAACTGCGAATTCAGACCACAAGGGAGTGAGCGCAGCATGAGCCGTATCGAAACTGACAGCCTGGGGCAGGTCGAAGTTCCTGACCAGGCCTACTGGGGTGCCCAGACGCAACGCTCGCTGATCAACTTTGCCATCGGCAAGGAACGCATGCCGCTGGCGGTGTTGCATGCCCTGGCACTGATCAAGAAAGCCGCGGCACGGGTCAACAACCGCAACGGAGACCTTGCGGCGGACATTGCCCGGCTGATCGAACAAGCCGCCGACGAAGTGCTCGACGGGCAACTGGACGACCAGTTTCCGCTCGTCGTCTGGCAGACCGGCAGTGGCACCCAGAGCAACATGAACGTCAACGAAGTGATCGCCGGTCGTGCCAACGAACTGGCCGGCAATGGCCGTGGCGGTAAAACGCCAGTACACCCCAACGATCACGTCAACCGCTCGCAAAGTTCCAACGACTGCTTCCCCACCGCCATGCACATTGCCGCCGCCCAGGCAGTCCAACACAAGCTGCTGCCGGCGATCACCGAACTGTCGTCGGGGCTGGCGGAACTCTCGGCGCGCCACCAGCACCTGGTGAAAACCGGTCGCACCCATATGATGGACGCCACACCGATCACCTTCGGCCAGGAACTCTCGGCCTATGTCGCCCAGCTCGACTACGCCCAGCGGGCGATCCGTTCGGCCTTGCCGGCGGTGTGCGAGCTGGCCCAGGGCGGCACCGCCGTCGGCACCGGGCTGAACGCCCCGCACGGCTTTGCCGAAGCCATCGCCGCCGAGCTCGCCGCGCTTTCCGGCCTGCCGTTTGTTACCGCACCGAACAAGTTCGCCGCCCTGGCCGGGCATGAACCGCTGACCACCCTCGCCGGCGGCCTGAAAACCCTCGCCGTGGCCCTGATGAAACTGGCCAACGACCTGCGCCTGCTCGGCTCCGGGCCGCGCGGCGGGATTGCCGAAGTACGCCTGCCGGCCAACGAACCGGGCAGCTCGATCATGCCCGGCAAGGTCAACCCGACCCAGTGCGAGGCCCTGTCGATGCTGGCCTGCCAGGTGCTGGGCAACGACACCGCGATCGGCTTTGCGGCAAGCCAGGGGCACTTGCAGTTGAACGTGTTCAAGCCAGTGATCATCCACAACCTGCTGCAGTCCATCGAACTGCTGGCCGACGGTTGCAGCAACTTCCAGCAGCACTGCATTGCCGGGATCGAACCGGATCCCGAACAGATGGCCGCGCACCTGGAGCGCGGGCTGATGCTGGTGACCGCGCTCAACCCGCACATTGGCTACGACAAGGCGGCAGAAATCGCCAAGAAGGCCTACAGCGAAGGCACCACCCTGCGCGAGGCGGCGCTGAGCCTGGGTTACCTGAGCAACGAGCAGTTCGACCAGTGGGTGCGCCCGGAAAAAATGCTCGAACCGGGCGCCAAGGGCTGAATCACCGGGCCAGGCGAACGCGCCTGGCCCGCCAGCCGGCCATGATCGACGGGCCCAGGGCGGTCAGCGCCGAGCCCAGCACCACCACCAGCGCACCGATGTAGCCCAGGGTGTTGATCTGCTCGGCGTGGACAAAGTCGGGCCAGAACCAGGCTGCCAGGGCCACCGCCACAAAGGTGATCAGCGGCGTCACCGCCAGGGTCGCACTGACCTTGGAGGCTTCCCAGTGCGCCAGGGCTTCGGCAAACGCGCCGTAGGCCACCAGGGTGTTCAAACAGCAGGCAAGCAGCAGCCAGCCTTGCAGCGGGCTCAATTGCAGCGCCTCCAACGGATGCACCCAAGGGGTCAGCAAGGCTGCGCAAAACAGGTAGATCACCATCATCACCTGCATCGAGTTCCATACCGTCAGCAGCTGCTTCTGGCTCAGGGCATAGAACACCCAGATAGAGGTCGCCAGGAGGATGGTCAGCACGCCGGTGGTGTAGACGCTCAGGGAGGTGAGCAGCTCATCCAGGCGTTGATTGAAGAACAGGCCAAAGCCCAGCAGCAGGATCACCAGGCCCATGCCCTGCCCCAGGCTGAAGCGTTCCTTGAACAGGAACACGCTGGCCACCAGCAACAGCACCGGGCCCATCTGCACCACCAGCTGGGCGGTGCCGGGGCTGAGCAGCTTGAGCCCGACCAGGTACAGCACATAGTTGCCCACCAGCCCGCAGGTAGCCAGCAACACCAGGCCCCAGCCCTTGCGCCCGAGGCCATTGAACGAGGGCAGGCGCTTGCTTGCCGCCAGCCAGGCCAGCAACAGGCCGCCGGACACCAGCAGGCGAAACCAGGTCACGGTGATCGGGTCCATCACCTGCAGCACCTGTTTGAGCTTGATCGGCAGGATGCCCCAGAGCACGGCGGTCAGCAGCGACAAGGACAGACCGTAGACCCAGCGTCCGGAAGAAATATGCATAACCAGCCTCGAAAGCCCTTTGGTGGGGGGAAACTGGATTCTACGGGCTGGGTTGGTGGCGAGACAGGCAAGAATGCGGAAAAGAATTCAGTACTTCATTCCCTGAGTTCCTGCTGGGGCCGCTATTCGCAGCCCCGCTATCATTTTTTATGCTTCTTGAACGCCGCCTCCAGCGCCTGGTTGATGGTGCGCAACACCTTGACCCGCGCCCAGCGCTTGTCATTGGCCTCGACCAGGGTCCAGGGCGCGATCTCGCTGCTGGTGCGGTCGACCATGTCGCCCACAGCCTCCGCGTACTGCCCCCACTTCTCGCGGTTGCGCCAGTCTTCCTCGGTGATCTTGAAGCGCTTGAACGGGATCTGCTCGCGCTCCTGGAAGCGTTCGAGCTGGGTCTGTTCGTCAATCGACAGCCAGAACTTCACCACCACCACGCCAGCATTGCTCAGTTGTTCTTCGAAGTCGTTGATCTCGCCATAGGCGCGCATCCAGTCGGCCTGGCTGCAAAAGCCTTCGATCCGCTCGACCAGTACCCGGCCATACCAGGAACGGTCGAACACGGTGAACTTGCCACGCGCCGGAATGTGCCGCCAAAAGCGCCACAGGTACGGCTGCGCGCGCTCTTCTTCGGTGGGCGCGGCGATCGGCACGATGCGGTACTGGCGCGGGTCGAGGGCTGCCGCCACCCGGCGAATGGCACCGCCCTTGCCCGCCGCATCGTTGCCTTCGAACACGGCAATCAGGGCGTGGCGGCGCATGCGCTTGTCACGCAGCAGGCCGGCCAGGCGCGCCTGTTCGGTAATCAGTTGTTCCTGGTAGTCGTCCTTGTCCAGGCGCAGGCTCAGGTCGAGGCTGCCGAGCAGGCTGCGCTGATCGATGCTTTCACCCAGCGGCGCGATGTTGGCCTGGTGGATCGGCCCGTGATCGGACTTGAGCGCGGCCTGCAGCCCTTCGAGCAGAATCTTGCCCACAGCCAGGCTGCGGTAATGCGGATCGACGCCCTCGATCACATGCC
The DNA here is from genome assembly GCF_024749345.1 of Pseudomonas sp. B21-009. Classification (NCBI taxonomy): domain Bacteria; kingdom Pseudomonadati; phylum Pseudomonadota; class Gammaproteobacteria; order Pseudomonadales; family Pseudomonadaceae; genus Pseudomonas; species Pseudomonas sp. B21-009. The sequence goes on from NZ_CP087199.1 coordinate 4,380,238, forward strand.
AGGGCGCGTAGTCGCGGCTGGTCTGGCGCAGCACCCGCTCGCCAAAGCGCACGAAACGGTCGTAGGTTTCGGACTGCTGCCAGTCCAGCGGGCTGATCCGCCAGCTGTGCAGCGGGTCGTCCTTGAGCGCCTTGAGGCGGGCTTTCATCTGCTTCTTGGACAGGTGAAACCAGAACTTGAAGATCAGCGCGCCTTCATCGCAGAGCATTTCTTCGAGGCGCTCGGCGCCGCGGATGGCCTGGTCGAGCACGGCATCCTTGAACTGGCCATGCACGCGGCCCTGGAGCATCTGGCTGTACCAGTTGCCAAAAAATACGCCCATCCGCCCCTTGGCCGGCAGTGCCCGCCAGTAGCGCCAGGCCGGTGGACGGGCGAGTTCTTCGTCGGTTTGCTGGTCGAAGGTGCGCACCTCGATCAGGCGCGGGTCCATCCATTCGTTGAGCAGCTTGACCGTCTCGCCCTTGCCGGCACCTTCGATGCCGTTGATCAGTACGATCACCGGGAAACGCGCCTGCTGCTTGAGCTCGAACTGCGCCTCCAGCAACGCTTCACGCAGCGCCGGGACCTCGGCGTCATAGGTGTCTTTGTCGATGGCGTGACCAATTTCAGCGGATTCGAACATACCAGGCTCCCTACTTGGATAAGCAAGACTAGCGGATTGTCGAAACCTTTGTCGGCACAAAACAAAGCCTGCCACAGGTCAAACAGCCTGGCGCCGATCAGCTAAAATGGCCCTCTTGCCAATGCTGAGCCGAACATGACCGAAGTAACCCAATACGCCCAGATCGACTGGGACGACCAGGGCCGACCGCACTCGCGCCAATACGACGACATCTATTTCTCCAAGGAGCAGAGCCTGGAGGAAACCCGTCACGTGTTCATCGACCAGAACGACCTGCGCCAGCGTTTCAGCGCAATGCAGCCGGGCCAGTGCCTGGTGATCGGCGAAACCGGCTTCGGCACCGGCCTGAACTTCTTCTGCGCCTGGCAGCTGTTTGCCGAGTGCGCCCCGGCTGATGCGCGGCTGCACTTCATCAGCGTCGAAAAATACCCCCTGACCCGCGCCGACCTCAGCCGCGCCCTGGCCCTGTGGCCGCAGCTGGCGCCGTTGAGCAGCCAGTTGCTGAGCCAGTACGTGGCAGTGCACGAAGGCTTCCAGCCGTTTGAGTTCGAGCAGGGCCGGGTGCGCCTGACCCTGATGATCGGCGACGTGCTGGAGCAACTGCCGCAGCTCGATGCCCAGGTGGATGCCTGGTTCCTCGACGGCTTTGCCCCGGCCAAAAACCCGGAAATGTGGACCCCGGAGCTGTTCGCCGAGATCGGCCGGCTGTCAGCGCCCGGCACCACCCTCGGCACCTTCACCAGCACCGGCTGGGTGCGCCGCGGCCTGATCGCCGTGGGCTTTAGCATGAAGCGCATTCCCGGCATCGGCAAGAAATGGGAAGTGCTGCGCGGCGCCTTCAATGGCTGGCCGGCCGAGCAGCCGCAACCGGCCGCCAGCGCGCCGTGGTTTGCCCGGCCGCCTGCCCTGCGCGGCCCACGCCAGGCGCTGGTGATCGGCGCTGGCCTTGCCGGGTGCGCCAGCGCCGCCAGCCTGGCCGCCCGCGGCTGGCAGGTAAAGGTGCTGGAGCGCCATGCGACGCCAGCAGCAGAAGCTTCGGGCAACCCGCAAGGGGTGCTGTACCTGAAGCTGTCTGCACACGGCACGGCGTTGTCGCGCCTGATCCTCAGCGGTTTCGGCTACACCCGGCGGCTGCTCGAACGCCTGCAGCGCGGCCAGGACTGGGATGGCTGCGGGGTGCTGCAGCTGGCCTTCGACGCCAAGGAAGACCAGCGCCAGCAGCAACTGGCCGCAGCTTTCAACCCGCAATTGCTGCAACGCCTGGACCGTGAGCAGGCTGAACAACTGGCCGGGGTTGCCCTGGACAGCGGCGGGCTGTTCTACCCTGAAGGCGGCTGGGTGCATCCGCCGGCGCTGTGCCAGGCGCAACTGCAGCACCCGAACATCACCCTGCTGACCCATCATCAGGTACTGCAACTGCGTAAGGTCGACGGCCTCTGGCAAGCCTGGGAAAGCGACAAACTGCTGGCCAGCGCGCCGCTGGTGGTGTTGGCGACCGCCGCCGAAATCCACAACTTCGAGCCTTGCGCCGGGCTGCCGCTCAAGCGCATTCGCGGGCAGGTCACCCGCTTGCCCGTGACAGCGCAAAGCCAGGCATTGACCACGGTGGTGTGCGCCGACGGCTATGTCGCGCCGCCGCGCAATGGCGAGCACACCCTCGGCGCCAGCTTCGACTTTCACAGCACCGACCTCACGCCCACCCCCGGCGAGCACGTCGGCAACCTTGGCCTGCTTGAGGCGATCTCCAGCGACCTGGCCCAGCGCCTGGGCGCCCACAGTCTCGACCCGCATACGCTGCAGGGCCGCGCCGCGTTTCGCTGCACCAGCCCCGACTACCTGCCGATTGTCGGCCCGCTGGCCGAACAGGCGCAGTTCAACCACGACTACGCCGTGCTGGCCCGCGATGCCCGGCAAATTCCCGCCACCCCCTGCCCCTGGCTCGAAGGCCTGTTCATTAACAGCGGCCATGGCTCGCGGGGGCTGATCACCGCGCCACTGGCGGGCGAAATGATCGCCGCCTGGGCCGACAACGCACCGCTGCCGGTGCCCCGCGCCGTAGCCGAAGCCTGCCACCCGAATCGCTTCATGTTGCGTGAATTGATCAGGAGTAAAAAAGCAGCGACAAGCGCCAAGCCACACACTAAAAGCTGATTGACCCGGCGTGCTCTTGCAGCTTGAAGCTTGTCGCTTGCAGCTACCGCTTATAACCGATTGATCTAAAACTCTCGCTATCCGCACCGGTCAGTTTCCATGTGCCCGGGTTTCGGGCACCTTCCCCAACGGCAAAACCGGTAAGGACTTATGTGCGGATTAGCTGGAGAGTTTCGTTTCACCCCTGTTGCCCACCCACCACGCCCGGCGGACCTCGCCGCGGTCGAGCGGATCACCCATCACCTGGCACCTCGCGGCCCTGACGCCTGGGGTTTCCATAGCCAGGGGCCGATTGCCCTGGGCCATCGCCGGCTGAAAATCATGGACCTGTCCGACGGCTCGGCGCAGCCCATGGTCGATAACCCGTTGGGCCTGTCGCTGGCCTTCAACGGCGCCATCTACAACTTCCCCGAGCTGCGCAGCGAGCTGGAAAGCCTCGGCTATGCCTTCTACTCGGATGGCGACACCGAGGTGCTGCTCAAGGGCTATCACGCCTGGGGCGCCGACTTGCTGCCGCGCCTGAACGGCATGTTCGCCCTGGCGATCTGGGAACGTGACAGCCAGCAGCTGTTCCTCGCCCGCGACCGCCTCGGGGTCAAGCCGCTGTACCTGTCGCGCACCGGCGAACGCCTGCGCTTCGCTTCAAGCCTGCCGGCGCTGCTCAAGGGCGGCGACATCAACCCGGTGCTCGACCCAGTGGCGCTCAACCACTACCTGAACTTCCACGCCGTGGTGCCAGCGCCACGCACCCTGCTGGCCAATATCGAGAAACTGCCACCGGCCAGCTGGATGCGCATCGATGCCCAGGGCCGCTGCGAGCAGCAAGTCTGGTGGCACCTGCACTACGGTCCGCGCACCGATGAACAGGACCTGAGCCTGGAAGACTGGCGCGACCGCGTCCTCGACAGTACCCGCGAGGCGGTGGCGATTCGTCAACGCGCTGCGGTGGATGTCGGTGTGTTGCTGTCCGGCGGTGTCGACTCGAGCCTGCTCGTCGGCCTGCTGCGCGAGGTCGGTGTCGATGACCTGTCGACCTTCTCCATCGGCTTCGAGGATGCCGGCGGCGAGCGCGGCGACGAGTTCCAGTACTCCGACCTGATCGCCCGCCACTACGGTACCCGCCATCATCAATTGCGCATCGATGAGCGGGAGATCATCGAGCAGTTGCCCGCGGCCTTTCGCGCCATGAGCGAGCCGATGGTCAGCCATGACTGCATTGCCTTCTACCTGCTGTCGCGGGAAGTGGCCAGGCACTGCAAGGTGGTGCAAAGCGGCCAGGGCGCCGACGAGTTGTTCGCCGGTTACCACTGGTACCCGCAGGTGGACGGCGCGCGCGATCCGTTCGCGGCCTACCGCGAGGCGTTCTTCGACCGCAGCTACGACGACTATGCCGCCACCGTGCAAGCGCCTTGGCTGCTCGATCACGACGTCGCCGGCGACTTTGTCCGCCAGCACTTCGCCCAGCCCGGCGCCAGCGATGCGGTGGATAAAGCCCTGCGCCTGGACAGCACGGTGATGCTGGTCGACGACCCGGTCAAACGGGTCGACAACATGACCATGGCCTGGGGCCTGGAAGCGCGCACGCCGTTCCTCGACTATCGCCTGGTCGAGCTCTCGGCGCGCATCCCGGCGCGCTTCAAGCTGCCCGATGGCGGCAAGCAGGTGCTCAAGGAAGCGGCGCGGCTGGTCATCCCCAGTGAAGTCATCGACCGCAAGAAGGGCTACTTCCCGGTACCGGGACTCAAGCACCTGCAGGGCGCAACCCTGGACTGGGTGCGTGAGTTGCTGCTTGACCCCAGCCAGGACCGCGGCCTGTTCAACCCCGCCGCCCTCGACCGCCTGCTCAGCGATCCCCACGGCCAGCTGACGCCGCTGCGCGGCTCCAAGCTCTGGCAACTGGCTGCCTTGAACCTGTGGCTCAGCGAACAAGGAATCTGATCGATGAAAGCCCATGCCTCACCTTACGGCCAGCGCCTGCTGCGCGGCCAGGTGCCGTCCTATGAGCGACTGCAGGCGCAACTGGCCGGCGATGGCAGCCAGCCCCACGACCAGCCGCGTTCGCTGCACTGCGGCTGGGGGCGGCTGCTGATCGGCCACACCTACCCCGACCCGGCCAGCCTGGCCAGCGCCCTGCTCGACGAACGCCCCGGCGAGCGCGACATTGCCCTGTACGTGGCGGCGCCGCAGCAGGTGCTGGCCCAGGCCCCGCAGCAATTGTTCCTCGACCCGTCCGACACCCTGCGCCTGTGGTTCAGCGACTACCGCCCGGCGCAACGGGTGTTTCGCGGTTTTCGTATCCGCCGGGCGCAGAGCGACAGCGACTGGCAGGCGATCAACGCCCTGTACCAGGCCCGCGGCATGCTGCCGATCGACCCCGAGTTGCTGACCCCGCGCCATCAGGGCGGGCCGGTGTACTGGCTGGCCGAAGACGAAGACAGCGGCGCGATCATCGGCAGCGTCATGGGCCTGAATCATCACAAGGCCTTTGCCGACCCGGAACACGGCAGCAGCCTCTGGTGCCTGGCGGTGGACCCACAGTGCACCCGCCCGGGTGTCGGCGAAGTGCTGGTGCGGCATTTGATCGAGCACTTCATGAGCCGCGGCCTGACCTGCCTCGACCTCTCGGTGCTGCACGACAACCGCCAGGCCAAGCGCCTGTACGCCAAGCTGGGATTTCGCAACCTGCCGACCTTCGCGGTCAAGCGCAAGAACGGCATCAACCAGCCGCTGTTCCTCGGCCCAGGCCCTGAAACCGGGCTCAACCCCTATGCGCGGATCATCGTCGAGGAGGCGTACCGGCGCGGTATCGAGGTGCAGGTCGACGATGCCGATGGCGGCCTGTTCACCCTTATCCATGGTGGTCGGCGGGTACGTTGCCGCGAGTCGCTGAGCGACCTGACCACGGCGGTGAGCATGACCCTGTGCCAGGACAAAAGTCTGACCCACAAGGTACTGAGCGCCGCAGGCTTGCAGGTGCCGGCGCAGCAACTGGCCGGCAATGCCGATGACAACCTGGCCTTCCTCGAAGACCATGGCGCGGTGGTGGTCAAGCCGCTGGACGGTGAGCAAGGCAACGGCGTGGCGGTAAACCTGAGCACCCTCGATGAAATCAGTGCAGCGGTAGAAAGCGCCCGGCGCTTCGACAGCCGCGTGCTGCTGGAAAGCTTTCATGCCGGCCTTGACCTGCGCATCGTGGTCATCGGTTTCGACGTGGTCGCCGCCGCCATCCGCCACCCGGCGCAGATTGTCGGCGACGGCCAGCACGCCGTCGGCGCCCTGATCGAAGCCCAGAGCCGTCGGCGTCAGGCGGCAACGGGCGGTGAAAGCCGCATCCCCCTGGACCACGAAACCCAGCGCACCCTGCACGCTGCCGGGGTCGATTACGACAGCGTACTGCCTGCCGGCCAGCGCCTGGCTGTGCGCGGCACCGCCAACCTGCACACCGGCGGCTGCCTGGAGGACGTCACCGAGCGCCTGCACCCGGTGCTGGTCGACGCTGCCATCCGCGCCGCCCGCGCCCTGGACATCCCGGTGGTGGGCCTGGACCTGATGGTCAAGGCCGCCGACCAGCCCGACTACGTGTTCATCGAAGCCAATGAACGCGTCGGCCTGGCCAACCATGAACCGCAACCGACTGCCGAGCGCTTCGTCGACCTGTTGTTCCCCCACAGTCGACCCGCGCCATGAGCACAGGAGTTCGCATGCCCCAACAGCTTCCCGAACCGGACCTCACGTACTTGCAGAAAGTCCTGCTGGAAATGCTCGCCATTCCCAGCCCCACCGGCTTTACCGACACCATTGTGCGCTATGTCGCCGAGCGCCTCGAGGAGCTCGGCATCCCCTTCGAACTGACCCGTCGCGGCACCATCCGCGCTACCCTCAAGGGCCGCAAGAGCTCGCCCGACCGGGCGGTGTCCGCCCATCTGGACACCATCGGCGCCAGCGTGCGGGCGATCCAGGACAACGGCCGGCTGTCGCTGGCGGCGGTGGGCTGCTGGTCCAGCCGCTTTGCCGAAGGCAGCCGCGTCAGCGTGTTCACCGACAGCGGCGTGCTGCGCGGCAGCGTGTTGCCGCTGATGGCCAGCGGCCACGCGTTCAACACCGCCATCGATCAGATGCCGGTCAGTTGGGAGCACATTGAGTTGCGCCTGGATGCCTACTGCACCACCCGCGCCGATTGCGAGTCGCTGGGCATCGGCATCGGTGACTTCGTCGCCTTCGACCCACTGCCCGAGTTCACCGAAAGCGGCCATATCAGCGCCCGCCACCTGGATGACAAAGCCGGTGTCGCGGCGCTGCTGGCGTCGCTCAAGGCCATTGTTGAAAGCGGCGCACAGCCGTTGATCGACTGTCACCCGCTGTTCACCATCACCGAAGAGACCGGCTCCGGCGCCGCTGCCGCCCTGCCCTGGGACGTCAGCGAGTTCGTCGGCATCGATATTGCCCCGGTCGCGCCCGGGCAACACTCAAGCGAACACGCGGTCAGCGTCGCCATGCAGGATTCGGCCGGCCCCTATGACTATCACCTGACGCGCCACTTGCTCAAACTTGCCCGCGAACACGAACTGCCGGCTCGCCGCGATGTGTTTCGCTACTACTTCAGCGACGCGCATTCGGCGATCACCGCCGGTCACGATATTCGCACCGCCCTGCTGGCCTTCGGTTGCGACGCCACCCATGGCTACGAACGCACGCACATCGACAGCCTGGCGGCGCTGAGCCGCCTGCTGACCGCCTACCTGCTCAGCCCGCCGGTGTTTGCCAGCGACTCGCAAGCCACTGGCAGTTCGCTGGAAAGTTTCAGCCACCAGCTTGAGCACGATGCACAGATGGAAAGCGATACCCGGGTGCCGGCCGTCGACAGCCTGGTCAGCAACAAAAACTAGCGCCTACACAGCCAGGACAGGTTTGGCGTAGCATGGCGCTACCTTTTCGCCAGACCTGTCCTGTTCATGCTGATTCCCTACGACCAACTGGAAGCCGAAACCCTCACCCGCTTGATCGAGGATTTCGTCACCCGCGACGGCACCGACAACGGTGACGACACCCCGCTGGAAACCCGCGTGCTGCGGGTGCGCCAGGCGCTGGCAAAAAAACAGGCGTTCATTCTGTTCGACCTTGAAAGCCAGCAATGCCAGCTGCTGGCCAAGCACGACGTGCCCAAGGAACTGCTCGACTGATTCAACCGGCCTGCTTGGCCAGTTGCTCGACGATACGCTTGTAGATCTCCGCCCGGTGCACCTCGATGTGCCGCGGCGCGCTGATGCCGAAGCGCACGGTGTTGCCGTCCACCGACAACACCTTGATCTTGATGTCATCGTCGATGGCGATGATTTCGCCTATTTCGCGGCCTATTACCAACATGCTCCGATCCTCCACAAATCAGGGAATTCGGAGACTGCACGGGGTGCCGGACGCCTTCAATGCTCCGACGGCGAATTAGACCCATCCCACTTAGCTGGGCGATTTTGCCTACAGATTTCTTGAGTTTTCGACCCTTCAGGCACTCTGCAAACGTGGCCCGAGGACGATGATGCTGGCCCCCAGCACGCACAACAACGCGCCGATCCAGTCAGTGCCCAGCGGCCGCGCCCGCTCGACCAGCGCCAGCCACAACAGCGAAGTGACGATGTAGATACCGCCATAGGCGGCATAGGCGCGCCCGGCATACGCCGCTTCGACCCGGGTGAGGATCAGCGCGAACAGGGTCAGGCTGAGCAAGGCCGGGGCAATCCACCAGGCGCTCTTGCCCAGGCGCAGCCACATGTAGAAGGCATAGCAACCGCCGATCTCGAAGATCGCCGCGAGGAAAAACCACAGGTAATTGATCACACCAGGTACTCAAGGCTGTTCAAAGGATGGCCAAGAATACCTGATGGCGACGCTCAAGCCTGGGACGGCCGCGCCTTGGCGCGCATTTTCTCGGCCATGCTGGCCATCTCGTCGTAGAGCATCTGCGGGTTGCGCTGCTTGAGCTTCCAGGCTTCGCGGCCCTGCTCATGAGGCAGGATCAGGAATTCGCCGGCGGCCACTTGCTGGTGGATGTAGTCGGCGATATCGGCGGCGCTGATCGGCGAGCTTTCCAGCAGCTTGCCGACCTGGGCTTTCATCGCCGGGGTCGGGCCACGGAACGAGTCGAGCAGGTTGGTCTGGAAGAACGACGGGCACACCACGTGCACCGCGACCTCCTGCTGGCGCAGCTCGATCAGCAAGCTTTCCGACAAGGCCAGCACCCCGGCCTTGGCGACGTTGTAGTTGCTCATCGCCGGGCCTTGCATCAGGGCGGCCATCGAGGCGATGTTGATGATCCTGCCCTTGCTGCGCTCGAGCAGTGGCAGGAAAGCCTTGCAGCCCTTGACCACGCCCATCAGGTTGATTGCGATCTGCCAGTCCCAGTCCTCCAGCGACAGCTCGGCGAAAAACCCGCCCGAGGCCACCCCGGCGTTGTTGACGATCACATCGATGCCGCCGAACTTTTCTTCGCAGGCCTGGGCCAGGGCGGTGAGCTGACTGTAGTCGCGCACATCGCAGCGCTGCACGAAACCGTCGGCGCCGGCCTCGCGTACCAGCGCCAGGGTTTGCTTGAGGCCGGCCTCGTTGACATCGGCCAGGGCCAGTTGCCAGCCCTCGCGCGCCCAGCGCAAGGCAATTTCGCGCCCAAGCCCCGAGCCGGCACCGGTAATCATCATGCGCTTTTGCATAGCAGCTGCCTTGTACTGTTCTGGAAAGTTCAGGCCAGTGTAGCGAAGCCAAGGCCGCCACCCACTCAGTATCAGGATGCTGAATAGCCGGGGCAAACAGCGGTGAACGTGACTAATAAAGATGGGATAAAACTTTTAGCCACTGGCGGCAGTCGGAATTAACAGGCGGGCATGAAACACATGACCGAAGAGATGGATTGCAGCGTAACGCCTACTTCTCAAGCCAAACAAGGAAACTGCCATGGGCACCATACTTATCATCATCCTGATTCTGCTGTTGATCGGTGGCTTACCCGTCTTTCCGCACTCCAGAAGTTGGGGCTATGGGCCATCCGGCATCATCGGTACGGTGCTGATCATCCTGCTGATCCTGTTGTTGCTCGGCAAGATATAGAAAAGCTGCAAGCCATAAGCAGCAAGCCGCAAGTCAAAGCAGTACGCGTACGGCTTCAACTTGCGGCTTGTGGCTTGGAGCTTGCAGCTAAAAAAAGGCAGTCAAAGGCTGCCTTTTTGCTTACTTAGTGAGACACCGCACCGCTGGCACCCAGGCCAGTCTGCGAGCGTACGAACTGCGGGAAGAACAGCGCGCGTTCGTCATCGGCGGCCTTGGACTTGTCGGTGATCGAGAAGAACCAGATACCGGCAAAGGCAATGATCATCGAGAACAGCGCCGGGTACTCGTACGGGTAGATCGCCTTCTCGTGGCCGAGGATCTGCACCCAGATGGTCGGGCCGAGGATCATCAGCGCCACGGCACTGATCAGGCCCATCCAGCCACCGATCATGGCGCCACGGGTGGTCAGTTTCTTCCAGTACATCGACAGCAGCAGTACCGGGAAGTTACAGCTGGCAGCGATGGAGAACGCCAGGCCGACCATGAAGGCGATGTTCTGGCTTTCAAACAGGATGCCCAGGCCGATCGCCAACACGCCAAGGGCGACGGTGGTGATCTTCGAGACGCGGATCTCATCCTTCTCGTTGGCTTTGCCCTTCTTGATCACGCTGGCATACAGGTCGTGGGACACCGCCGAGGCACCGGCCAGGGTCAGGCCGGCAACCACCGCCAGGATGGTGGCGAAGGCCACTGCCGAGATGAAGCCGAGGAACACGCTGCCACCCACGGCATCGGCCAGGTGCACCGCCGCCATGTTGTTGCCGCCGATCAGGGCGCCGGCAGCGTCCTTGAACTCAGGGTTGGTGCTGACCAGCAGGATCGCGCCAAAGCCGATGATGAAGGTCAGGATGTAGAAGTAGCCGATGAAACCGGTGGCATACAGCACGCTCTTACGCGCTTCCTTGGCGTCGCTGACAGTGAAGAAGCGCATCAGGATGTGCGGCAGGCCAGCGGTACCGAACATCAGCGCCAGGCCCAGCGAGAACGCCGAGATCGGATCTTTGACCAGCCCGCCCGGGCTCATGATCGCTTCACCTTTGGGGTGAACCTTGATCGCTTCGGAGAACAGCGCGTTGAAGTCGAAGTTGACGTGCTTCATCACCATCAGCGCCATGAAGCTGGCACCGGAGAGCAACAGCACGGCCTTGATGATCTGTACCCAAGTGGTCGCGAGCATGCCGCCGAACAGCACGTACATGCACATCAGAATGCCGACCAGGATCACCGCAACATGGTAGTCCAGGCCGAACAGCAGCTGGATCAGCGTGCCGGCACCGACCATCTGCGCGATCAGGTAGAAGGCCACTACCACCAACGAGCCGGAGGCCGACAGGGTGCGGATTTCCTTCTGCCCCAGGCGATACGAGGCGACGTCGGCAAAGGTGTATTTACCCAGGTTGCGCAGGCGCTCGGCGATCAGGAAGAGGATGATCGGCCAGCCGACCAGGAAGCCGATCGAGTAGATCAGGCCGTCGTAACCGGAGGTGAACACCAGGGCGGAAATACCCAGGAAGGATGCGGCCGACATATAGTCGCCGGCAATCGCCAGGCCGTTCTGGAAACCGGTGATGCGCCCGCCGGCGGCATAGTAGTCGGAGGCGGACTTGTTGCGCTTGGACGCCCAGTAGGTGATGCACAGGGTGGCACCGACGAAGGCGACGAACATGACGATCGCCGAGACGTTCAAGGGTTGTTTCTGCACCGCGCCGGTGAGGGCGTCAGCGGCCCAGACGGCGGGTGCAAAAACGCCGAAGGCCAGGGTTGCCAGTAGACGCCGGATCATTGCTGAGCCTCCTTGAGGATCGCCTTGTTCATCTCGTCGAACTCGCCATTGGCGCGACGCACGTAGATGGCCGTGAGGATGAAAGCCGAGATGATCAGACCGACACCAAGGGGAATACCCCAGGTGATCGACGAGTCAGGGCTGAGCTTGGCACCGAGAATATGCGGGCCATAGGCAATCAACAGGATGAAGGCGGCGTAGAGACCGAGCATGATCGCCGAGAGAATCCAGGCGAAACGTTCGCGTTTTGAAACCAGCTCCTTGAACCGCGGGCTGTTTTGTATCGAGAGGTAAATGCTGTCGTTCATTGTTTTTGTCCTCGCAGCACAGATTAGGTAGTACCCACTCCACTTTATGCTGCCTTCGAACGCACTCCAGACGACCTTAGTCTTAGATGCAAAACTCTTTTACCGATTCGGTAACAGCCTGAAACGACAAGGGCCGCACCGGCGTTTCGCGGGTGCGGCCCTGGAAGGTGCCAGATAGAGGCTTTAAGCCATTATTTGCCGGTCCACTCGGCTACGCGTTCCGGGTGCTTGGCCACCCAGTCCTTGGCTGCGGCTTCAGGTTTTGCGCCCTCTTGAATGGCCAACATGACCTCGCCGATTTCATCCTTGGACTGCCATTGGAATTTCTTCAGGAACGCCGCCACTTCCGGCGCCTTGCTGTCCAGTTCCTTGCTGCCGATGCTGTTGACGGTTTCGGCGGCGCCATACACGCCTTTGGGGTCTTCGAGGAACTTGAGCTTCCACTTGGCGAACATCCAGTGCGGCACCCAGCCGGTCACCGCGATCGATTGCTGCTTGGCATAGGCGCGGCCAAGCTCTGCGGTCATCGCCGCGCCAGAGCTTGCCTGCAGTTTGTAGCCGGTGAGGTCGTAGTCCTTGATGGCCTGGTCGGTCTTGAGCATGACCCCGGAGCCTGCGTCGATGCCGACGATTTTCTTTTTGAAGCTGTCATCGGTCTTGAGGTCGGCCACCGAGCTGGCCTTGACGTATTCGGGGACGATCAGGCCGATCTTGGCATCCTTGAAGTTGGGGCCGTAGTCGACCACGTTGTCCTTGTTCTTGGTCCAGTATTCGCCATGGGTTACCGGCAACCAGGCCGAGAGCATGGCGTCGAGCTTGCCGGTGGCCACCCCCTGCCACATGATGCCGGTGGCCACGGCCTGCAGTTTGACGTCATAGCCGAGCTTCTGCCTGATGACTTCGGCGGCGACGTTGGTGGTCGCCACACTGTCGGACCAGCCATCGACATAGCCGATGCTCACTTCCTTGGCCAGCGCTTGCCCCGCGCCAATGGCCAGTACCAGGGCGGTGCCCACCCCCAGGAGTCGTCGCATTTTCATCCAAGCATCCCCTCGTCACGTCACGGAAGCTGCATCATCAACCGCGCATGGTCGCTGACCTGCTCTGGTAGCGACCTCGGGACAACGAGAAACGACATCACATCGCCAGCCATTGAAATCGTTACATCAAGCAACACCCACCCTGACGATCTTTGTAGCCCAAGGCTTTGGCCGGCGCCATTTGCGGGTACTATTGACGGCTTTGTTTCCACACGGTCTGTTCCATGTCCTCGACTGCGCGCTTCCCGCTATTACCCTACCTGTTCGCCTGCCTGCTGGGCCTGTTCGCCCTCGGAGGGCTGTGGTACGGCCTGGGCAAGCCGGTGGTGCTGCCGGATGCGGCCAGCGCGTCGCACAAGCTGCAGTGCGCCTCCTACACCCCGTTCGACAAGGACCAGTCGCCGTTCGACCAGCCATTCCAGCTGCGCCCGGCGCGCATGGACGCTGACCTGGCCTTGCTTGCCGAGCGTTTCGAATGCATCCGCACCTACTCGATGACCGGCCTTGAGGCCATTCCCGACCTCGCCCGCAAGCATGGCCTGAAGGTGATGCTCGGCGCCTGGATCAACGCCAACCCGGTGGATTCGCAAAAAGAGGTCAAGGCCCTTATCGCCTCGGCCAATGCCAACCCGGATGTGGTCAAGGCGGTGATCGTCGGCAACGAAACCCTGCTGCGCAAGGAAGTCACCGGCCCGCAACTGGCGGCGCTGATCAACCAGGTGAAAAGCCAGGTCAGCGTGCCGGTGACCTACGCCGATGTCTGGGAGTTCTGGCTGCAACACCCCGAGATCGCTCCGGCGGTGGACTTCCTGACCATCCACCTGCTGCCCTACTGGGAAGATGACCCGAAGAGCATCGACGATGCCCTGGTGCACGTCGGCGAGATTCGCCAGGTGTTCGGCAACCGCTTCGCGCCCAAGGAGATCGTCATTGGCGAAACCGGCTGGCCGAGCGAAGGCCGCCAGCGCGAAACCGCCCTGCCCAGCCGGGTCAACGAGGCACGCTTCATTCGCGGCTTCGTCGCCATGGCCGAACAGCACGGCTGGCAGTACAACCTGATCGAAGCTTTCGACCAGCCGTGGAAGCGTGCCAGCGAAGGCGCCGTGGGCGGCTACTGGGGCCTGTATGACGCCGACCGCCAGGACAAGGGCATCCTTGAAGGGCCGGTGAGCAACCTGGCGTTCTGGCCGCAGTGGCTGGGCGCAGGTGTCGTACTGTTCATCGCCACCCTGCTGCTGGCCGGGCGCCTACGCGGCACTCGCAGCGCTTTGCTGTTGCCACTGCTGGCGGCCCTGGCTGCGGCCAGCCTGGGCCTGTGGGGCGAACAGTTGCGCATCAACAGCCGCTTTGTCGGCGAGTGGGTCTGGGCGATTGTGCTGGTGGGCCTGAACCTGCTGGTGCTCGCCCATGCTGCGCTGGCCTTGTCGCAACGCCAGGGCTGGCGCCAGCGGGCCTTCGCCTGGCTCCAAGCGCGTGGCGGCTGGTGGTTGCTGGCGGCGGGTTTTGCCGCGGCGGTGAGCATGCTGGCGCTGGTGTTCGACCCGCGTTATCGCAGCTTCCCCAGCCCCGCCTTGCTGTTGCCGGCAGTGGTGTACCTGCTGCGGCCGGTGGCGGCACGCCGGGGCGAAGCGGCCTTGCTGGCGTTGATCATCGGCGCCGGCATCGCCCCGCAGTTGTACCGTGAAGGGCTGAGCAACCAGCAGGCGCTGGTCTGGGCCGGGGTGAGCGTGCTGATGGTGGCGGCGTTGTGGCGTAGCTTGCGGGTTCGGGTTCAGCAGTAACCGGGGCTGCTTCGCACCCCATCGCTGGCAAGCCAGCTCCCACAAGATCCCTGTGGGAGCTGGCTTGCCAGCGATGGCAGCGCCGCAATGTCAGCTGGAGCGCCGCACCAAGCGCAACCCCGCCAGCACCACTGCAAACACGGCAATGCTCGCGGTGTACAACACCAACGCCGGAATGCCGCACACCAGTGCCGCAACCGCCAGGCGCCAACCCGCGCGCCCTGGCACCAGCATGGCCAGCAGTGCCAGGCCCAGGGCCGACCAGGCCACGATCCTGAAGTGAATCATCAACCCCATCAGCGAACGCGCCTGGCAGCCCCACAGTTGTGCCTGGTCGGCGCAGGTCGCCACCCAGTGGGCATCTTCCATCAGCACATAACGCAGCCCATAGCTTGCCGCCAGCCACAAGGGCAGAAACACCAGCAATGCGATCAGCGGTAAACGGCGGGACATGCGACACTCCAGAAACATGAAAATCGGCGCCCAGCATAATCGTCCGGGGCGTCTATGCAAGGCAAAAGCGCCAGCCTCAGCTACTTTGTCCTGTAGATAAATGGAACCAATTGTTGCGAATCCTCATTGGACGGCGGCAACATCTGGGACGATAAATGCCGGAGCGCCAGGCAACTTTGCCGGGGCCACCATGGTCCTAGCCTGCGTAACGCACTTTGCTGCTGCATTTTTGGGGATCCGTCATGCTTCGTTCTCTGCGCCTCGCTGCCCTGTTGGGTGGCTTTATCTCGAGTGCGTGCGCTTGGGCACAAACCATCGACGCGGCCAGTTACGGCTATCCGTTGACCAACCCGTTCGAGGCGACCATCGCCACGACGCCGCCGGAGCTACGCCCGGAGCTGCCTAGCGACGACGACATCACCCAGTCCGACTACAGCCTGAACATGCGCCCGGAGCGGGCCTTCACCCTGCCCGACAATTTCTGGCCGGTGAAAAAGCTCAAGTATCGCCTGGCCCGCCAGGACCACGAGGCGCCGCTGATTTTCCTGATTGCCGGCACCGGCGCGCCCTACTCCAGCAGCATCAACGAGTACCTGAAAAAGCTCTACTACAAGGCTGGCTACCACGTGGTGCAGTTGTCATCACCGACCAGCTTCGACTTCATCACCGCCGCCTCGCGCTACGCCACCCCCGGGGTGACCAAGGAAGACGCCGAAGACCTTTACCGGGTGATGCAGGGCGTGCGCGCTCAGCACCCGCGCCTGCCGGTCAGCGAGTACTACCTCAGCGGCTACAGCCTCGGCGCCCTGGATGCGGCGTTTGTCAGCCACCTGGATGAAACCCGGCGCAGCTTCAACTTCAAGCGCGTGCTGCTGCTCAACCCGCCGGTCAACCTCTACACCTCGATCAGCAACCTCGACAAGCTGGTGCAGACTGAGGTCAAGGGCGTCAACAACAGCACCACCTTCTATGAGCTGGTGCTCAACAAGCTAACCCGCTACTTCCAGCAGAAGGGCTACATCGACCTCAACGATGCGCTGCTGTACGACTTCCAGCAGTCACGCCAGCACCTGTCCAACGAGCAGATGGCAATGGTCATCGGCACCTCGTTCCGCTTCTCGGCGGCCGATATCGCCTTTACCTCCGACCTGATCAACCGCCGCGGCCTGATCATCCCGCCCAAGTACCCGATCACCGAAGGCAGCAGCCTCACGCCGTTCTTCAAGCGCGCGTTGCAATGCGACTTCGACTGCTACCTGACCGAGCAGGTGATCCCCATGTGGCGTGCCCGCACCGACGGCGGCAGCCTGTTGCAACTGGTCGACCAGGTCAGCCTCTACGCGCTCAAGGACTACCTGCAACAGAGCCCGAAAATCGCCGTGATGCACAACGCCGACGACGTCATCCTCGGCCCTGGCGACCTGGGCTTCCTGCGCAGCGCCTTCGGCGATCGCCTGACCCTGTACCCCCACGGCGGCCATTGCGGCAACCTCAATTATCGCGTCAACAGCGACGCCATGCTGGAGTTCTTCCGTGGTTAAACGCCTACTGATCATTAGCGCGCTGCTGGCCTGCGGCCTGGCCCAGGCGGCTGAAGAAACCGCACCGCGCGCCAGCGTCATCGAAGCCGATCCGGTCGATGCCGATGGCTTCACCGAACCGCTCAAGGCACTCAAGTTCAACCCCGGCCTGGACCAGCGCGAATTCGAACGCTCGACCCTGGCGGCGCTGAACGTCTACGACCCGCTGGAATCGATGAACCGGCGCATCTACCACTTCAACTACCGCTTCGACCAATGGGTGTTCCTGCCGGTGGTCAACGGCTACCGCTACATCACCCCGCACTTTGTGCGCAGCGGCGTGAGCAACTTCTTCAGTAATGTCGGCGATGTGCCGAACCTGCTCAACAGCCTGCTGCAGCTCAAGGGCAAGCGCTCGATGGAAATCACCGCGCGCCTGCTGCTCAACACCACCATCGGCGTCGCCGGCCTGTGGGACCCGGCAAGCAAAATGGGCCTGCCGCACCAGAGCGAGGATTTCGGCCAGACCCTGGGCTTCTACGGCGTGCCGGAAGGCCCATACCTGATGCTGCCGATCATCGGCCCGTCGAACCTGCGCGATACCGGTGGCCTGGCGGTGGACTATGGCGCCGAGAACTGGATCAACTTCCTCAACGTCGCCGAAGTCAGCAGCAACCATCCGGAAGTCTGGGTACTGCGCGCCGTCGACAAGCGCTACACCACCAGCTTCCGCTATGGCCAGCTCAACTCGCCGTTCGAGTACGAAAAGGTGCGCTACGTCTACACCGAGGCGCGCAAGCTGCAGATCGCCGAGTAAGCGCCCTCAGCTGGGCGCCGGCAGGCCAAGAAAGCAGCACAGCTCGCGGCGCTTGGCCAGGGCGTCGCGGCGCCCGAGTTCGATCAGCTCGCTGCAATAGCCGGCTTCGAACAGCAGGTAGCTGAGCACCCCGGCGCCGCTGGTTTTGGTCGCCCCCGGGCCACGCAAAAACAGCCGCAGCGCCGCCGGCAACTCACGTCGGTGGCGGGCGGCGATCTCGTCCAGCGGCTGGCTGGGCGCAACCACCAGTACCTCGACCGGCGCCAGGCCCAGGCGCCGGCGTTCCAGGTGCTCGGGCATCAGGTGGCTAAGGTGGTTGAGCCGCTGCAGCAGCTCGATATCGTCTTCCAGGCTGTCAATGAAGGTGCTGTTGAGCATGTGCCCGCCGATCTGTGCCAGGCTCGGCTGCTGGCCGCTGAAGATGCGCTGGCGCATTTCGCCTTCATGGGGCCGCTGCGGGTTGCCGCTGACCCCGACCACCAGTACCCGGCTGGCGCCCAGGTGCAGGGCCGGGCTGATCGGCGCCGACTGGCGCACCGCGCCATCACCGAAGAATTCCTCACCGAGCTTGACCGGAGCGAACAGCAAGGGGATCGCCGAGCTGGCCAGCAGGTGCTCGACGCTCAGGCGGGTCGGCAGGCCGATACGCCGGTGGCGCAGCCAGGGGTCGATGGCGCCCTTGCCCTGGTAGAAGGTCACCGCCTGGCCGGACTCGTAGCCAAAGGCCGTCACCGCCACCGCGCGCAGGTGCTGCTGCTCGATGGCGTGGCCGATGCCGTTGAGGTCCAGGTGCTGGCTGAGCAGTGTGCGCAACGGCGAGCTGTCGAGCAACGCCACCGGAACCGGCGCGCCGAGACCAAGCAGGCTGTGGCCGACGAAGCGGCTGGCCTGGCGGATCACCCCGGGCCAGTCGCTGCGCAGCACCTGATGGCTGCGAAAGCCCTGCCAGAAACTGGTCAGGCGGCGGATCGCGTCAGCAAAATGAGTGGCGCCGCTGGCCAGGGTCACGGCATTGATGGCGCCGGCCGAGGTGCCGACGATCACCGGGAAGGGGTTGGCGGCACCGGGCGGCAGCAGATCGGCAATGCCGGCCAGCACACCGACCTGGTAGGCGGCGCGGGCGCCGCCGCCAGAGAGGATCAAGCCGGTGATCGGTTCAGCCATTTTACCTTCCTGGATTTTTGGTGAATTCATCGCGGGTCAAGCCCGCTCCCACAGATAGTTGTGGGAGCGGGCTTGACCCGCGATTGCCTCAACGCCGTTTTTCGTAGAGCTTCGGCGCCCCCGGCGGACGCGACTTGAAGCGCCGATGCGCCCACAGGTACTGCTCCGGGCATTCGCGCAGCGCCGTTTCGATCCACTGGTTGATGCGCAGGCAGTCGGCCTCTTCGGTCTCACCAGGGAAGTCCGCAAGCGGCGGATGAATCACCAGCCGGTAACCGCTGCCATCGGCCAGGCGCTGCTGGGTGAAGGGGATCACCCGTGCCTTGCCCAGGCGGGCGAACTTGGTGGTGGCGGTGACGGTCGCCGCTTCGATGCCGAACAGCGGCACGAACAGGCTCTGCTTGGCGCCGTAGTCCTGGTCGGGTGCGTACCAGATGGCACGGCCGGCGCGCAGCAGCTTGAGCATGCCGCGCACGTCCTCGCGCTCTACCGCCAGCGAATCGAGGTTGTGCCGCTCGCGGCCACGGCGCTGGATGAAGTCGAACACCGGGTTGCCGTGCTCGCGGTACATGCCGTCGATGGTGTGTTCCTGCCCCAGCAGCGCGGCGCCGATCTCCAGGGTGGTGAAGTGCAGGGCCATGAGGATGGCACCCTGGCCATCACGCTGGGCGGCCTGCAGGTGCTCGAGCCCTTCGATGTGCGCCAGGCGCGCCAACCGGGCCTTTGGCCACCACCAGCTCATGGCCATTTCGAAGAAGGCGATGCCGGTGGAAGCGAAATTTTCCTTGAGCAGGCGCTGCCGTTCGACGGACGGTAGCTCGGGGAAACACAGTTCCAGGTTGCGCGCCGCGATGTAGCGGCGTTCGCCGGCCACCAGGTACATCAGCGCCCCCAGGGCACGGCCGATCACCAGCAAGGCCCGGTACGGCAGCTGCACGATCAGCCACAGCAGGCCCAGGCCCAGCCACAGCGGCCAGAAGCGCGGGTGCAGAAAGTAACGACGAAAACGCGGGCGATCCATTAAAGATTCCGGAAAGACAAGGGCCGGGCATTCTACAACGGTTCGGCACGGGTTGCGGCCAACCGGTGTTCTCGTTATAAGTCTGGGCACTTTTTCGTAACAAGCCGCCCTAATGCAGACCATGAGCCAAACCCAAACGCCAGACCAAGACCCCGTGTTCCAGCTCAAGGGCAGCATGCTCGCCATTACCGTGCTCGAGCTCGCCAGGAACAACCTCGAAGGCCTCGACCGGCAGTTGGCGGCCAAGGTCGCCCAGGCGCCGAATTTCTTCAGCAATACCCCGCTGGTACTGGCCCTGGACAAGCTCCCGGCCGGCGAAGGCGCGGTCGACTTGCCCGGGCTGATGCGCGTCTGCCGCCATCACGGCCTGCGCACCCTGGCCATCCGCGCCAGCCGTATCGAAGACATTGCCGCGGCGATCGCCATCGACCTGCCGGTGCTGCCGCCCTCCGGTGCCCGTGAGCGGCCGCTGGAGCCGGAGCCGGAAGTGAAGAAGCCCGAGCCTGCGCCCGCCCCCGTGGCGCCGCCGGAGCCGGCCATCCGCCCGACCAAGATCATCACCACCCCGGTACGCGGCGGCCAGCAGATCTACGCTCAGGGTGGCGATCTGGTAGTAGTGTCGTCGGTCAGCCCGGGCGCGGAACTTCTCGCCGATGGCAACATCCATGTGTACGGTGCAATGCGTGGGCGGGCACTGGCCGGGATCAAGGGCAATACCCGGGCGCGGATCTTCTGCCAGCAGCTGACCGCCGAGATGGTCTCGATCGCCGGGCAATACAAGGTCTCCGAAGACCTGCGCCGCGATCCGCTGTGGGGGGCCGGGGTACAGGTCAGCCTGTCCGGTGACGTGTTGAACATCACCCGTCTTTAACGGATACTTGCCGCCATTTTCTGCGCAACTTTTTTCGATGTTGCCGTTTTTTGTATTTTTTGGGACTCGACGTCCTTTTCTTTAGGGGTGAAACACCTTGGCCAAGATTCTCGTGGTTACATCCGGCAAGGGTGGTGTGGGTAAGACCACCACCAGCGCCGCTATTGGTACCGGCCTCGCACTGCGCGGCCACAAGACTGTCATCGTCGACTTCGACGTCGGCCTGCGTAACCTCGACCTGATCATGGGCTGCGAACGCCGCGTGGTGTACGACTTCGTCAACGTCGTCAACGGCGAAGCCAACCTGCAGCAAGCGCTGATCAAGGACAAGCGCCTTGAGAACCTCTACGTGCTGGCCGCCAGCCAGACCCGCGACAAGGACGCGCTGACCCAGGAAGGCGTGGAAAAAGTCCTGATGCAGCTCAAAGAGGACTTCGAATACGTGGTCTGCGACTCGCCGGCCGGTATCGAGAAAGGCGCCCACCTGGCCATGTACTTCGCTGACGAAGCGATCGTCGTGACCAACCCGGAAGTCTCCTCGGTACGTGACTCGGACCGTATGCTGGGCCTGCTGGCGAGCAAATCGCGCCGCGCCGAACGCAACGAAGACCCGATCAAGGAACACCTGCTGATCACCCGCTACCACCCGGAGCGCGTCAGCCAGGGCGAAATGCTCGGCGTCGAAGACGTCAAGGAAATCCTCTCGGTGGCCCTGCTGGGCGTGATCCCTGAATCCCAGGCGGTGCTCAAGGCATCCAACCAGGGCGTACCGGTCATCCTTGACGACCAGAGCGATGCTGGCCAGGCCTATAGCGATACCGTTGACCGCCTGCTGGGCAAAAACGTGGAACATCGGTTCCTTGATGTGAAGAAGAAGGGATTCTTCGAGCGCCTGTTTGGAGGCAACTAACCAATGAACCTTTTTGACTTCTTTCGTGCCAGCAAAAAAGTAAGCACCGCCTCGGTCGCGAAAGAGCGTCTACAGATCATCGTGGCGCACGAGCGCGGTCAGCGCAGTACTCCGGACTACCTGCCAGCCCTGCAGAAGGAACTGGTGGAAGTGATCCGCAAGTACGTCAACATCGGCTCCGATGATGTGCAGGTCGCTCTGGAGAACCAGGGCAGCTGCTCGATCCTCGAACTCAACATCACCCTGCCCGATCGCTGATAGCGTTTTCGGGCACCCTGTGGGAGCGGGCTTGACCCGCGATTGCGATCTGCCAGTCATATCGCGTCGCGGGTCAAGCCCGCTCCCACAGCTATTTTGGAACACGCAATGCCGCTGTCCAACGTACACATCCTGCATGAAGATGACGCCATCCTGGTGGTCAACAAACCGACCCTGCTGCTGTCCGTGCCGGGCCGGGCCGAAGACAACAAGGATTGCCTGATCACCCGCCTGCAGGAAAACGGCTACCCTGATGCCCTGATCGTCCACCGCCTGGACTGGGAAACTTCGGGGATCATCCTCCTGGCCCGCGACGCCGACAGTCATCGCGAACTGTCCCGGCAGTTCCACGACCGCGAAACCGAGAAGGCCTACACCGCACTGTGCTGGGGCCAGCCGCAGCTCGACAGCGGCAGCATCGACCTGCCGCTGCGCTACGACCCACCGACCAAGCCACGGCACGTGGTCGACCATGAGCAGGGCAAGCATGCCCTGACCTTCTGGCGCATCGTCGAGCGCTGTGGCGATCATTGCCGGGTCGAGCTGACGCCGATCACCGGGCGCTCGCACCAGTTGCGCGTGCACATGCTGTCGATCGGTCATCCGTTGCTGGGTGATCGCCTGTATGCCTGCCCCGAGGCGCTGGCAGCCCATGAGCGGCTGTGCCTGCATGCAAGCATGCTGAGCTTTACCCACCCGGTGTCCGGGGAGCGGTTGCGCTTCGAGTGTCCGGCGCCGTTTTGACGGCGCCAGCGGCAAGCTTCAAGCTTCAAGCTTCAAGCAGTCACCCTGCATTGAGTTACGCCGCCTCTTGCAGCTTGCAGCTTGCAGCTCACCCGCTAAAATGCCGCCACTGCTGTCTGGAGTGACCTATGCGCGATGCACTGAATCAAGGCCTGATCGACTTCCTCAAGGCCTCCCCTACGCCGTTCCATGCCACCGCCGCCCTGGCCCAGCGCCTCGATGCCGCCGGTTACCAGCGCCTGGACGAGCGCGACAGCTGGGCCACCGTGGCCGGCGGTCGCTACTACCTGACCCGCAACGATTCCTCGATCATCGCCTTCAAGCTCGGCCGTCACTCGCCGCTGCTCGACGGCATCCGCCTGGTCGGCGCCCACACCGACAGCCCGTGCCTGCGGGTCAAGCCGCAGCCCGAACTGCAGCGCCAGGGCTTCTGGCAACTGGGCGTGGAAGTCTACGGTGGCGCCCTGCTGGCGCCGTGGTTCGACCGTGACCTGTCGCTGGCCGGGCGGGTAACCTTCCGCCGTGACGGCAAGGTCGAAAGCCAGCTGGTCGATTTCAAGCTGCCGATCGCAGTGATCCCGAACCTGGCTATCCACCTCAATCGCACCGCCAACGAAGGCTGGGCGATCAACCCGCAGACCGAGCTGCCGCCGATCCTGGCCCAGGTGGCTGGTGACGAGCGCGTCGATTTTCGTGCCCTGCTTACCGACCAGCTGGCCCGCGAGCACGGCCTGAACGCCGATGTGGTGCTGGACTACGAACTGAGCTTCTACGACACCCAGAGCGCCGCCCTGATTGGCCTGCATGGCGAGTTCATCGCCGGCGCACGCCTGGACAACCTGCTGTCGTGCTATGCCGGCCTGCAGGCGCTGCTCAACGCCGACAGCGATGAAACCTGCGTGCTGGTGTGCAACGACCACGAAGAAGTCGGCTCCTGCTCGGCCTGTGGCGCCGACGGGCCGATGCTCGAACAGACCCTGCGCCGCCTGCTGCCCGACGGCGACGACTTCGTCCGCGCGATCCAGCGCTCGCTGCTGGTCTCGGCCGACAACGCCCACGGCGTGCACCCCAACTATGCCGAGAAGCACGACGGCAATCACGGGCCCAAGCTCAATGCCGGCCCGGTGATCAAGGTCAACAACAACCAGCGCTACGCCACCAACAGCGAAACCGCCGGCTTCTTCCGCCACCTGTGCATGGCCGAGGAAGTACCGGTGCAAAGCTTCGTGGTGCGCAGCGACATGGGTTGCGGCTCGACCATCGGCCCGATCACCGCCAGCCACCTGGGCGTGCGCACTGTCGACATCGGCCTGCCGACCTTCGCCATGCACTCGATCCGCGAGCTGTGCGGCAGCCAGGACCTGGCGCACCTGGTGAAAGTGCTGACGGCGTTCTATCGCAGTCGCGATTTGCCTTGATGAAAGCATCGCGGGTCAAGTCGACCCGCGATGAGGCCCGCCAGCCTGACCCCGATCAACCCCTCGCCGGCGAATCCCGCTATGCTTGAGCCATAACTCTCAAGTAAGGACCTTGCCGCATGTCAGCCTTTGCCTCTCTGTTCCTTCCGGTCATCGCCGGCCTGATCCTGCTGACCGTAGGCTTCAACCTGCGCGATCGCAATATCGGCGTGTTGATGATGTGGGTCGGCACCCTGGGCATGATCGGCATCATGTGCTGGAAGATCCTCGAGAAACTCAACTGACAAATACACTACACTCGGGCGATTGATCGTTTTGAGGTTGATTGTCCGGTGCCTGTCTTTTTCCGCGTTTTTTCTCCTGCTCCTGCCCTTGCTCTTCGTTGCGCCCGCGCACGCCGCCGGCCTGCCGGGCCTGCTCGGTGGCGGCAGCAAGGCCCAGCCCGAAGCTAGCGAACCCCTGGGCCAGTCACTGGACGAAGTCATCAAGAGCCTGGAAAACGACCAGCAGCGGGCCAAGCTGCTGGCCGACCTGAAAAAGCTGCGCGACAGCACCAAACAGGCGCAACCCAGCGCCGAACAAGGCGTACTGGGCCTTATCGGCACGACCTTCGGCGAGCTGGAAAAACAGTTCAGCGGTGAGGCCAGCCCGTTCAACCGCTGGACCCGCGAGCTGGAGCTGGCGCAGATCGAGCTCGACGCCCGCCTGGTGCCCTGGCACGAATGGCCACCGATCCTCTTTGGCTTTGCCGCGATCATCGCCCTGTGGAGCCTGCTGGCCTACGCCCTGAACTGGGTCGGCCACCAGGTCCGGCTGCGCTTCGGCCTGACCGAAGAACTGCCGCAACACCCGCGCACCTGGGACCTGGTGCGCTTCGCCTTGCGCAAGCTCGGGCCCTGGCTGGTGGCGCTGGTGATCACCGTGTACCTGAGCTTTGCCCTGCCCTCGTCACTGGGCAAGTCGATGGCCATGGTCCTGGCCTACGCGCTGGTGGTCGGTACCTGCTTCTCGGCAATCTGCGTCATCGCCTTCTCCCTGCTTGACGGCCCGCACCGCCACCGCGCCCTGCACATCCTGCGCCACCAGGCGTTCCGTCCGCTGTGGCTGATCGGCAGCTTCGCCGCCTTCGGCGAGGCCATGAACGACCCGCGCATGGCCAGCGCCCTGGGCGATCACCTCTCGCACACCCTGGCGACCCTGGCCAACATCCTCGCCGGGCTGTCGACCGGATTGTTCATCCTGCGCTTTCGCCGGCCCATCGCCCACCTGATCCGCAACCAGCCGCTGTCACGACGGCTGACCCGCCGGGCCTTGAGCGACACCATCGAAATCCTTGGCACCTTCTGGTACCTGCCGGCGCTGGTGCTGGTGGCGATTTCGCTGTTTGCCACGTTCATTTCCGCCGGTGACACCAGCACTGCCCTGCGCCAGTCACTGATGTGCACGGTGCTGCTGATCTTGTGCATGGTCATCAACGGCCTGGTCCGTCGCCACGGGCTCAAGCCGCAACGGGCCAACCGCCGCCAGGCGGTGTACTCGGAGCGCTTGCGCAGCTTTGGCTACACCCTGGTGCACCTGGGCATCTGGCTGGTGTTCATCGAACTTGGCTTGCGCGTCTGGGGCTTTTCGCTGATCACCTTCACCGAGGGCGAAGGCCATGAGGTGGCGGTGCGCCTGTTCGGCCTGGCCGGCACCCTGATCGCCGCCTGGCTGGTGTGGATTCTCGCCGACACCGCCGTGCACCACGCCCTCACCCGCTCGCGCAAAGGCCTGGCCAACGCCCGTGCGCAAACCATGATGCCGCTGATCCGCAACGTGCTGTTCGTGACGATCTTCATCATTGCGGTGATCGTCGCCCTGGCCAACATGGGCATGAACGTCACCCCGCTGCTGGCCGGTGCCGGTGTCATCGGCCTGGCCATCGGTTTTGGCGCGCAATCGCTGGTCGCCGACCTGATCACCGGGCTGTTCATCATCATCGAAGACTCCCTGGCCATCGATGATTACGTCGATGTCGGCGGCCACCTGGGCACGGTCGAGGGCCTGACCATCCGTACCGTGCGCCTGCGCGATATCGACGGCATCGTCCACACCATCCCGTTCAGCGAGATCAAGAGCATCAAGAACTACTCCCGCGAGTTCGGCTACGCGATCTTTCGCGTGGCCATCCCGCACAGCATGAACATCGACCAGGCAATCACCCTGATCCGCGATGTCGGGCAGAAGATGCGCAACGACCCGCTGATGCGCCGCAACATCTGGTCGCCGCTGGAGCTGCAAGGGGTGGAGAGCTTCGAGTCGGGCTCGGCGATCCTGCGTGCGCGCTTCAAGACCGCGCCGATCAAGCAGTGGGAAGTGTCACGGGCCTTCAACCTGGCGCTCAAACGCCAGCTCGACGAATCCGGCCTGGACCTGGCCACCCCGCGCCTGAGCGTGCAGGTGATCACCGCCGACGCCAGCACACCGTTCAGCGAAAGCCCGCCCAAGTCCTAACCGGCTTGGGCCTTGATGCGGATCGCGTCATGGCGCCAGTACTCAAGGTCACAGTCGATCAGCCGCCCGTGCTGGTCGCTGTTGACCCGGGTAATGTGCAGGCCGGGGCTACCGGCCGACACTTTAAGCGCCAGCGCTGCCGCTACCGGCAAGGCGGTCGGCAGGATCTCGAAGCGCACCCGTCCGTACTCGATGCCGTAGTGGCCGGCATACAGCTCGGTCAGCGAGCGGCTCAGGTCATGATCAAGAATGCCCGGAAAGTATTCGGGGTTCAGGTAGTGCTCGGCATACAGCACCGCCCGGCCATCGATCCGGCGTAACCGGCAGATCTGGATCACGCTCGACAGCGGCGCCAGTTGCAGCCGCGCACACACCGCTGCCGCTGCTGGCTGCAGGCGCGCCGACAACAACTCGGTACGCGCCTCGCGGCCCTGCTCGCGGACCATGGCATGAAAGTGGCTGCGCTCGATCAGGTCGTAGGTCAGGCGCTCGGGCGCGACGAACCAGCCGCGGCGTTCCTCGCGGTAAATCAAACCCCGCGCCTCCAGTTGCACCAGCGCCTCACGCAAGGTGATGCGCGTGGTGTCGAACACCTCGCTGAGCTTGCGCTCGGCCGGTAGCTTGCAGCCGGGCGACAGGAGGCCATGCTCAATCTGCTCCTGCAGGGCATGACAGATGGCTGTTACTGCTCGCGGTGGCAGTGGCTGCATCAAAGGTTACCTATCTGGACTAGTCCAGCCCCGGTAGCGCCCCAATCTGGCGCCGTAGGGCTATGAGAATAGTGCAAGCCTAGGCACTGCAGATGAATGCCAGATGACAGTGAGGGTGGTCTACGCTTGATTTCCAGGGGCAAAAGCCCGGCCGAGGCAATGCCTGGACATCAAATTGTCATGCAGCAGGCCTACCTTGGCTCAGGTATTGCTGACCTAGACCAACCGAACCGCAACAACGTCCAACAACACCTTTTGCGTTTTGTACGGCACCCATCAAGGAGCTTCGGATGAAAAAGCTTTTTCTGGCGTCACTGTTAGGCTCGAGTATCGCGATGTGCACAGCGGCCATGGCCGCCGACACTGACCTCAAGGCCCTCGAGGACGCCGCCCGCAAGGAAGGCGTAGTCAACAGCGTGGGCATGCCCGATGCCTGGGCCAACTGGAAAGGCACCTGGGACGACCTGGCGACAAAATACGGCCTCAAGCACATGGACACCGACATGAGCTCGGCCCAGGAAGTGGCCAAGTTCGACGCCGAAAAAGACAACGCCAGCGCCGACATCGGTGACGTCGGCGCCGCCTTCGGCCCGATCGCGGTGGCCAAGGGCGTGACCCAGCCGTACAAGCCAAGCACCTGGGAGCAGGTCCCGGACTGGGCCAAGGACAAAGACGGCCACTGGGCCCTGGCCTATACCGGCACCATTGCCTTCATCATCAACAAGCAACTGGTGAAGGAGGCAGACATTCCGAAAACCTGGCATGACCTGGAAAAGGGCAAGTACAAGGTCGCCATCGGTGACGTCGGCACCGCCGCCCAGGCTGCCAACGGTGTTCTGGCCGCTGCCATCGCCTATAAAGGCGACGAGAGCAACATCGAACCAGGCCTGCAGCTGTTCACCAAGCTGGCCCAGCAAAAACGCCTGTCGCTGGCCAACCCGACCATCCAGACCCTGGAGAAGGGCGAGATCGAAGTCGGTGTGGTCTGGGACTTCAACGGCCTGAGCTACCGCCAGCAGATCGACCCGAAACGCTTCGAGGTGCTGATCCCGTCTGACGGTTCGGTGATGTCCGGTTACACCACCATCATCAACAAATACGCAAAAAACCCCAACGCCGCCAAGCTGACCCGCGAGTACATCTTCAGCGATGCCGGGCAGATCAACCTGGCCAAGGGGCATGCCCGGCCGATCCGTGCCGAGCACCTGAAACTGCCGGCTGAGGTACAGGCCAAACTGCTGCCCAACGAGCAGTACAGCGCCGCGCAGCCGATCAAGAATGCCGAAGCCTGGGAAGCGACCTCCAAGGCCCTGCCGCAGAAGTGGCAGGAGCAAGTGATCATCGAGATGGAGTGAACCTTCAGGGGGTGTCAGGCAATACCTGTTACCCCCAATCGCTGGCAAGCCAGCTCCCACAACGTCTGTGGGAGCTGGCTTGCCAGCGATGAGGTCAGCACAATTGCGGAGTTCCTATGAGCCACAACGTCATCCTGGTCCTGCTCGATGGCCTCAACCATCAGGTCGCGCACCACGCTATGGGCCATCTGCATGCCTATGTCGAGGCCGACCGTGCAGCGCTTTACCGGGTCGAATGCGAGCTGCCGTCGTTGTCACGGCCGCTGTACGAATGCATCCTCACCGGGGTCGCGCCGATCGACAGCGGCATCGTCCACAACAACGTCAACCGCCTGTCCAACCAGCGCAGCGTGTTCCACTACGCCCGCGAGGCCGGCCTGGGCACGGCCGCGGCGGCCTATCACTGGATGAGCGAGCTGTACAACCGCTCGCCCTTCGACCCGCTGCGCGACCGCCACACCCACGCCCCCAAGCTGCCGATCCAGCACGGGCTGTTCTATTACGCCGACCACTACCCCGATTCGCACCTGTTCGCCGACGCCGAGTACCTGCGCCGCCGTCATGCACCGAATTTTCTCCTGGTGCACCCGATGAACATCGACGACGCCGGCCACCGCCACGGCCTGGACAGCAGCCAGTACCGCAACAGCGCGCGCAGCGCCGATATCCTTCTGGCCGATTACCTGCGCACCTGGCTCGAAGAGGGCTATCAGGTAGTGGTGACTGCCGACCACGGCATGAACAACGACCGCTCGCACAACGGCCTGCTGGCCGAAGAGCGCGAAGTGCCGCTGTTCGTCTTTGGCCAGGCGTTCAGCCTCGACCCGGCGGCCAAGCCGCTGCAGACCGAACTGTGTGGCACCATTTGCGAGTTGCTCGGCGTGCCCCACGACAAGCCGGTGTGCCGGGAGCTGCTCAAGTGAATTCGATCAAGCGCGGCAAATGGCTGGCCCTGCTCTGCCTGGTGCCTTTCGCGGTGTTTTTCATCATCTTCCAGATCGCCCCGCTGGCCTGGGTCATGCTCCACAGCGTGCAGGTGGAATCAAGCTGGGGCCTGGACAATTTCAGCAAGATATTCACTTCCAGGTTCTACCGCCAGGCGATCCAGCACAGCCTGGAGATCAGCTTCTGGTCGAGCCTGTTCGGCATCCTCATCGCCATCCTCGGCAGCTACTCGTTGCGCCGGGTCGACTCGCGCCTGCGCGATTTCGTCAACGCCTTCGCCAACATGACCAGCAACTTCTCCGGGGTGCCGCTGGCCTTCGCCTTCATCATCCTGCTCGGCTTCAACGGCGCGCTGACCATGCTGCTGAAGCAGGCCGGGATCATCGAAGACTTCAACCTCTACTCCAAGACCGGGCTGATCATCCTCTACACCTATTTCCAGATCCCCCTCGGCGTGCTGCTGCTCTACCCGGCCTTCGACGCCCTGCGCGAAGACTGGCGCGAGTCCGCCGAGCTGCTCGGCGCCGGCGCCTGGCAATACTGGCGGCACATCGGCCTGCCGGTGCTGACGCCGGCGCTGCTGGGCACCTTCGTGATCCTCCTGGCCAACGCCCTGGGCGCCTATGCCACGGTCTATGCGCTGACCACCGGCAACTTCAACGTGCTGCCGATCCGCATCGCCACGCTGGTGGCCGGCGACATCTCGCTGGACCCGAACCTGGCCAGCGCCCTGGCGGTCATCCTGGTCGGGCTGATGACCCTGGTGACCTTCGTCCATCAATGGCTATTGAAGCGGAGCTACCATGTCGCGCGCTGAACCGGGCACCTCGTCGCTGTACCACCGCCTGGTGGTCTACTTGCTGTTCATCATCCTCTTGCTGCCGCTGGCCGGCACCCTGCTCTACTCGCTGGCCACCAGCTGGTCGGCGAGCCTGCTGCCCAGCGGCCTGACCTTCAAGTGGTACCTGGCGCTGTGGAGCGACCCGCGCTTTCTCGCCGCCTTCGGCCAGTCGCTGCTGGTGTGTGTCGGCGCCCTGCTGTTGTCGGTGCTGTTGATATTGCCGCTGCTGTTCGTGGTGCATTACCACTTCCCGCGCCTCGATGCGCTGATGAACATCCTCATCCTGCTGCCCTTCGCGGTGCCGCCGGTGGTGTCGTCGGTGGGCCTGCTGCAGCTCTACGGCTCGGGGCCGATGGCCATGGTCGGCACGCCGTGGATCCTCATCGGTTGCTACTTCACCGTGGCCCTGCCGTTCATGTACCGGGCAATCACCAACAACCTGCAGGCGATCAACCTGCGCGACCTGATGGACGCCGCCCAGTTGCTGGGCGCCAGCACCTTCCAGGCGGCGTTCCTGGTGGTGCTGCCAAACCTGCGCAAGGGCCTGATGGTGGCCTTGCTGCTGTCGTTCTCGTTCCTGTTCGGCGAGTTCGTGTTCGCCAACCTGCTGGTCGGCACCCGCTACGAGACCCTGCAGGTGTACCTCAACAACATGCGCAACAGCAGCGGCCACTTCAACAGTGCCCTGGTGGTTTCCTATTTCCTCTTCGTGCTGGCGCTGACCTGGGCAGCCAACCGCCTGAACAAGGACAAGTCCTGATATGAGCTTTGTCAGCGTACAGAACCTGCAAAAAAGCTATGCCGGCAGCCCGGTGTTCAACGACATCAACTGCCAGATCGAACGCGGCGAATTCGTTACCCTGCTCGGCCCGTCCGGCTGCGGCAAGTCCACCCTGCTACGCTGCATCGCCGGGCTGACCGCGGTGGACAGCGGGCGCATCTTGCTCGATGGCACCGACCTGGTGCCGCTCAGCCCGCAAAAACGCGGGATCGGCATGGTGTTCCAGAGCTATGCGCTGTTCCCCAACATGACCGTCGAACAGAACGTCGCCTTCGGCCTGCGCATGCAGAAGGTCAACAGCGACGATAGCCAGGCGCGGGTCCGCGAGGTACTGCAACTGGTCGAGCTTCAGGACTTTGCCCGGCGCTACCCGCACCAGTTGTCCGGCGGCCAGTGCCAGCGCGTAGCCCTGGCCCGCTCGCTGGTCACCCGCCCGCGCCTGCTGCTGCTCGACGAGCCGCTGTCGGCGCTGGATGCGCGGATTCGCAAGCACCTGCGCGAGCAGATCCGCGCGATCCAGCGCGAGCTGGGCCTGACCACCATCTTCGTCACCCACGACCAGGAAGAAGCGCTGACCATGTCCGATCGCATCTTCCTCATGAACCAGGGCCGCATCGTCCAGAGCGGCGATGCCGAAACCCTCTATACCGCGCCGGTGGACGTGTTCGCCGCAGGCTTTATCGGCAACTACAACCTGCTCGACGCCGACAGCGCCAGCCGCCTGCTGCAGCGCCCGGTGAACAGCCGCCTGGCAATTCGCCCGGAAGCCATCGCCCTGAGCCTGGACGGCGAGCGGGAGGGGCTGGTACGCAGCCACAGCCTGCTGGGCAACGTGATCCGCTACCGGGTTGAAGCGCGCGGGGTAGAATTGCTGGTCGATGTGCTCAACCGCTCGTCCGCCGACCTGCACCCGGACGGCCAGCGGGTATCCTTGTCGATCGATCCCACCGCCCTCTGCGAAGTCGCCTGAGGGTTGCACAGGAGTTTTTCTGAATATGGCACTCGCGATTTTCGATCTGGATGAAACCCTGATCCACGGTGACTGCGCCACGCTCTGGAGCGAGCAGATGGGCCGTCTGGGCTGGGTCGATCCAGCGTCTTTCATGCGCACCAACAACGAACTGATGGACGCCTACAGCCATGGCAAGCTGCGCATGGAAGACTACATGGCCTTCAGCCTGGAACCTTTGATCGGCCGCACCCCGGCAGAAGTCGAGCACCTTGTAGCGCCCTGGGTGGAAGATTTCATCGAACCGATCATCTTCAGCGACGCCACCAAGACCATCGCCGCCCACCGCAAGGCCGGCGACCGGATCCTGGTGATTTCGGCCTCCGGCACTCACCTGGTCAAGCCGATTGCCGAACGTCTGGGCATCGATGAGATTCTCGGCATTGAGCTGGAGGTTGAGCGCGGTGTTTACAACGGCAAGACCAAGGGCGTGCTGACCTACCGCGAAGGCAAGATCACCCGCTTGCTGGAATGGCTGGATGAACAGGGAGAGAACCTTGAGGGCGCGAGTTTCTACTCGGATTCACGCAACGATTTGCCGTTGCTGCTGAAGGTGGATTTCCCGCATGTGGTCAATCCGGATCCGGTGTTGCGCGAGCAGGCCGAGAAGAACAGGTGGCCGATTCATACCTGGAAATGAAAAGCATCGCTGGCAAGCCAGCTCCCACAGGTACTGCATACACCTGACCTGTGGGAGCTGGCTTGCCAGCGATTGGCGGACTACACCAGACTCTCGTCGATCACCAACACCAGCTTGCCCGACACCTGATTGCTGGCAAGCTCGGCAAACGCCGCCTCGGCATCCTTGATCGGGAAGGCCCTGGCCAGTTGCGGCTTGAGCCGGCCTTCGCTGAACAGCGGCCACACCTGCTGACCGAGGTCGCTGAGCAAGTCCGCCTTGAACTGGTCATCGCGGGTGCGCAAGGTCGAACCCAGGACCTGTATGCGCTTGCCCAGCAGTTGCGCCAGGTCCAGCTCGGCTTTGCGCCCGCCCATCAAGCCGATGATCACCCAGCGCCCGTCACGGGCCAGCAGCTTGAGGTTGAGCTCGGCATAGTTGGCGCCGACCGGGTCGAGGATCACATTGAACGGGGCAAAGTCATTCAGCGCCTCGAGATCCTCACCGCGCACCACACCGCCGCTGGCCCCCAGGCTTTCGCAGTAGGCCAGGCGCTCGGCCGAGCCGACGCTGACCCAGCACGGGCTGCCAAAGGCCTTGCACAGCTGGATCGCCGCCGAGCCGACGCCGCTCGCCCCGGCATGCAGCAAGACTTTCTCACCGGGCTTGAGCGCGGCCAGCTGGAACACATTGAGCCAGGCCGTGGCATACACCTCGGGGATTGCCGCCGCTTCCTGCAGGCTCAAGCCCTCGGGCACCGGCAGTACGTGGCGGCCATCGACCACCACTTCCTCGGCCATGCCGCCACCGGCGAGCAAGGCACAGACCCGATCGCCGACCTGCCAGGAAGAACCGGCGCCCACTTCGCTGATCACCCCCGAGCACTCCAGGCCGAGAAATTCGCTGGCCCCCGGTGGTGGCGGGTAGAGCCCGGCACGCTGGAGCAGGTCGGCGCGATTGAGGCCGGCGGCGGCCACGCGAATTCGTACTTGACCGATATCGCAAGTTGGACTTGTCGTCGCAACCCACTCCACATGTCCGTCAACGCCTTGCAATGCCTTCACAGTGCCTCCATAGTTGAGTCATGACTGAGCCCGGGAGCTGTAGCCCCGGGCTTTTTGCATTATGCGTCCGGTTTTCATGGAACCGGCGAATTCAAAGACGGCCTAATATGCGTGATCAATTGTCCCTACGTCGAATCAGCATGAAGCATTTTCTGCCAAGCACCACCCTCGCCCTGTTGATCGGTCTGGGCAGTCTGCCATTGGCGGGCAGTGCATGGGCCGCCAACAGCTGGGATAAGCTCCAGCCCGACCGCGATGAAGTGGTCGCCAGCCTGAACGTGGTCGAGCTGCTCAAGCGCCACCACTACAGCAAGCCGCCGCTCAACGATGCGCGCTCGGTGATCATCTACGACAGCTACCTCAAACTCCTTGATCCTGCGCGCAGCTACTTCACTGCCAGCGACATCGCCGAGTTCGACAAGTGGAAGACCCAGTTCGACGATTTCCTCAAAAGCGGCAATCTCGACCCCGGCTTCACCATCTACAAGCGCTACCTGGACCGGGTCAAATCGCGCCTGGACTTCGCCCTCGCCGAGCTGAGCAAGGGCGTCGACAACTTCGACTTCACCACCCATGAGACCTTGCTGATCGATCGCAAGGACGCCCCGTGGATGAAGAACCAGGCCGAGCTCGACGACCTCTGGCGCAAACGCGTCAAGGATGAAGTGCTGCGCCTGAAGATTGCCGGCAAAGAACCCAAGGCAATCCAGGAACTGCTGACCAAGCGCTACAAGAACCAGCTCACGCGCCTGGACCAGACCCGCGCCGAAGACATCTTCCAGGCCTATATCAACACCTTCGCCCAGTCCTACGACCCGCACACCAACTACCTGTCGCCCGACAATGCAGAAAACTTCGATATCAACATGAGCCTGTCGCTCGAAGGTATCGGCGCCGTACTGCAAAGCGACAACGACCAGGTCAAGATCGTGCGCCTGGTGCCGGCCGGCCCTGCGGCCAAAACCAAATTGGTAGCTCCGGCCGACAAGATCATCGGCGTGGCCCAGGGCAACAAGGAAATGGTCGACGTGATCGGCTGGCGCCTGGACGAAGTGGTCAAGCTGATCCGCGGGCCGAAAGGTTCGGTGGTGCGCCTGGAAATCATCCCGGCCAGCAACGCCCCTAACGACCAGACCACCAAGATCGTGCCGATCACCCGTGAAGCGGTGAAACTCGAAGAGCAGGCGGCGAAAAAGTCGGTGCTCAAGCTCAAGCAGGACGGCCGTGACTACAAGCTCGGAATCATCGAGATTCCGGCCTTCTACCTCGACTTCAAGGCCTTCCGCGCCGGCGATCCGGAGTACAAGAGCACCACCCGCGACGTTAAAAAACTGCTGACCGAACTGCAGAAGGAAAAAGTCGACGGCGTGGTCATCGACCTGCGCAACAACGGCGGCGGCTCGCTGCAGGAAGCCACCGAGCTGACCAGCCTGTTCATCGACAAGGGCCCGACGGTGCTGGTGCGCAACAGCGACGGCCGCGTCGACGTGCTTGAAGACGAAAACAGCGGCGCCTTCTACAAAGGCCCGCTGGCACTGGTGGTCAACCGCCTGTCGGCCTCGGCTTCGGAGATTTTCGCCGGCGCCATGCAGGACTATCACCGCGCGCTGATCCTCGGCGGGCAGACCTTCGGCAAAGGCACGGTGCAAACCATCCAGCCGCTCAACCATGGCGAGCTGAAGCTGACCCTGGCCAAGTTCTACC
Organism: Pseudomonas sp. B21-009; assembly: GCF_024749345.1. Taxonomy (NCBI): domain Bacteria; kingdom Pseudomonadati; phylum Pseudomonadota; class Gammaproteobacteria; order Pseudomonadales; family Pseudomonadaceae; genus Pseudomonas; species Pseudomonas sp. B21-009. Next base: position 4,415,715 of record NZ_CP087199.1, read on the forward strand.
GGGTATCCGGGCAGAGTACCCAGCACCAGGGCGTGCTGCCGGACATCGACTACCCGTCGATCATCGACACCAAGGAAATCGGCGAAAGCGCCCTGCCCGAAGCCATGCCATGGGACACTATCCGCCCGGCGATCAAGCCTGCGGTCGACCCGTTCAAGCCGTTCCTGGCCCAGCTCAAGGCCCGTCACGACAGCCGTACGGCCAAGGACCCGGAGTTCGTCTACATCCGCGACCGCCTGGCCCTGACCCAGAAGCTGATGAACGAGAAGACCGTCAGCCTCAACGAGGCCGAACGCCGTGCCCAGCACGCCGATATCGAAAGCAAGCAACTGGCGCTGGAAAACACCCGACGCAAGGCCAAGGGCGAAGAACCGCTCAAGGAACTGAAGAAGGAAGACGAAGACGCCCTGCCGGTCGAGCCGGACGATACCAAGCCCGAAGACGACGCCTACCTGAAGGAGTCCGGGTTGATCCTGCTGGACTACCTGGGGCTGAATTCGCAGGTGGCGCGCAACAACCCGTAAAACGGTGATGGCAAAATAATGTGACCGCGCTTCATTGCGTCATCAAATAGTCATCAGACTGTCGTGAAATAAGGGACTGAGCGCCGCGGGTGCTCAGTCCCTTTTTTCTAGGTAGGCCTGCCATGACCATCAACGAACAGCTCAGCGCGTTGAGCACCATCCTGGCTCAAAGCGGCTTGCACAGCCTGTTCCAACCCATTGTCTGCCTTTCCGAGCGGCGCATCCTCGGCTACGAAGCACTGAGCCGCGGCCCGTCCAACAGCCCGCTGCATTCGCCGATCAACCTGTTTGCCGTGGCCCGCCAGGCTGGGCGCCTGACCGAGCTGGAAGTGGCCTGCCGCGAGAGCGCCTGCCGGCGCTTCAGCCAGCAGAACCTTGAAGGCAAGCTGTTCCTCAACGTCTCGCCCGAGTCCCTGCTCGAACCGCAGTACCAGTCCGGGCGCACCCTGAAGATGCTCCACGAGCTGGGCGTGCCGCCCAGCCGGGTGGTGATCGAACTCACCGAACAGACCCCCACCGACGACTTCCAGCTGCTGTTCAACGCCCTGCACCACTACCGCGACATGGGCTTTTCCATCGCCCTGGATGATCTGGGGGCCGGTTATTCGAGCCTGCGCCTGTGGTCGGAGCTGCGCCCGGACTACGTCAAGATCGACCGCCACTTCATCGACGGGATTCACCTGGATGCGGTCAAGCGCGAGTTCGTCGGCTCGATCCTGCAGATCGCCCGGGCCTCGCGGGCCCAGGTGATCGCCGAAGGCATCGAGCTGGCCGAAGAGCTCAAGGTGCTCACCGAGATGGGCGTCGACCTGGTCCAGGGCTACCTGCTGGGCCGCCCGCAGGAACAGGCGGCGCGCGATGTGCAAAGCATGCTCGGGCAGCCGGTACAGGCGCTGCAGAGCCTCAATGAAGACAGCGGCAACCTCGCCGCGCTACTGATCGAACAACCGGCGGTGAACCGCGAGGCGCCCACCCCGCAGGTGCTGGAACTGTTTCGCAGCCAGGCCAACCTCAATTCCCTGGCGGTGCTCGACGCGCATGGGCAGCCGTGCGGCATCGTTCATCGCCATTCGCTCTCCGACGCGCTGCTCAAGCCGTTTGCCACCGACCTGTTCGCGCGCAAGCCGATCAGCCGCTTGATGAGCGATGACTTTCTCGCCGTGGATCTGGGCCAATCGCTGCAACAGGTCAGCCGCCTCCTCACCAGCCGCGCCCGCCAGCGCATCGAGGAAGATTTCATCATCACCCACAACGGCCGCTACCTGGGCCTGGGGCGGGTGATCGACGTGCTCAAGCTGATCACCGAGCAGAAGATCCAACAGGCCCGCTATGCCAACCCGCTGACCCTGCTGCCGGGCAACGTACCGATCCAGCAGTGCCTGACTCGCCTGCTGCAACAGCAACGCGCAGCGGCGATCTGCTACGTCGATATCGACAGCTTCAAGCCGTTCAACGATATCTACGGGTATGCCCGTGGCGATGAGGTATTGCTGTGCCTGGCCCAGTGCCTGGGCGAACGGGTCGACCCCAGCCGCGATTTCGTCGGCCATATCGGCGGCGACGATTTCATGCTGGTGCTCGGCTCAGATGATTGGCAACAACGCTTGCAGTTGTTGCTGGAGGACTTTCACAAACAGTGCCGGCGCTTCTACCGGGCCGAGCACCTGCAGGCCGGGTGCTTCATCGCCACCGACCGCCAGGGCCGGCGCCAGGAATTTGCCCTGCTGTCGTTGTCGATCGGCGTGGTGCAGTTGCACCCGCAAGCCTGTGCCGGGCTCGATGCCGGGCAACTGGCGGAGTTGGCCTCACAGGCCAAGCACCAGGCCAAGGATGTGCCTGGGCACAGCCTGTACCTGATCGATACCGCCCCTGGCGCTCAGGCTTCTTCGTGTTCAGGGTAGCTGTACTCGAACACCCGCACCACTTCCGAGGCGTGCCAGGAGGCTGCGGCCATGCCATCGGACGGGCCGGAAAAGCGCCCCAGGCGCTCGACGCATTCGAAGAACCCGGTGCGCGGCAAGCGGCTGGCGCCCTGGCTGATCACCAGCGAGCTGCGCAGCGGCTGCTCGGCGCGGGCGTCGAGCGCAGCCAGGTGCTCCAGCGCCGCGGTCAGCGTTTGCATGGCCGGGCTGGGCAATTGCAGACGCTCGAGCAAGGCCCGGTAGGTCAGCAGGTGGCGCTGGCGGCGGGCGACATCCAGCTCGCCGAGCAGGCCTTCCCAGTGCTGGCGGCTGATGCGCACGCTCACGACGGCTCGCTCCAGCCAGCCACACCCAGCTCCCAGGCCAGGCTGCGGCGAATCGCGGCATCCGGCTGGCGTTCACCGCTTTCGATCAGCGCCAGGTACACCGGGCTGATACCGACGCTGCGCGCCAGTTGCTCCGGCGCCAGGCCCTTGCCCTCACGCAAACGCGCCAGCTCGCTGAAATTCGGCAAGCTGGCGCTGTCGGTGGCGCTTGAAGCTGTGTTTGCGCCGGCAAGTGATTCGCCTTGCCCGGCAGCTTTAAGCAGTGCCTGGTACTGCTCCCAGGGAACAACCGCGTACTCGGGTTGACCGTCCCGGCTGATGACCTGAATACCCATTACAACCCCCTTGTAGGATTACGATATGTAATCGGTAGGCATAATCCTTATGCCAATTATATTACCAGCCAACAAGGGTGTGCAGGGTCGTGATGTGATCAGCTTTTTTCCTGTTCCAGGCGCAGGGCTTCGGGGGTGTCGGGCAGGCGTTCGACCACCCGCAGTTTTTCCGGTGCCTGGCGGTTGCGCCAAGCGCTGAACGCGGCCAGTTCATCAGACACCGCCTTCATCACCCAGGCCAGCACGGCGATGTCGTCAAGCATGCCGACGCCCAGCAGCCAGTCGGGGATTGCATCCAGCGGGCTGACAAAATACAGCAGCCCCGCCACCACGGTGATCAGTGCCTTGGGGCTGATTGCCCGATACTCGCCGCGCCACCAGGCCAGGCACAGCGCCTGCATCAGGCGCACGTCCTCGCGCAGTTTGCCCAGCCGCGGACCTTTGCGCGCCACGGCAAAAATCAACGCCGGCAAACGCCCGCGGCTGAGCAGGCGCTCGGCCAGGGGCAGAAATCGGGCGAAATTCCACGGTGCTTTCATACGGCCTCCAGGGCCAGTGCCAAGGAAGGTTATCCACAATAATTGTGGATAACCTTGTGAACAGAGCTCAGTTTCAGGCTCAAGGCGCCCGCCCGGCAAGGGTCCGGGTTAAATCGGGCGTTTTTTACACACCTGTTTCAATTGCGCAAACGTTTTGCCCGCTGCGCCCTGATTCATCAACAGTTGCAGTGACTAAGACCGTGCATGGCCCTATGGGTTCGGTAAAACCCAGAAACGACAACGCCCCGTCGAGACGGGGCGTTGCAGGTATCAGCTGGCCTTACTCGGCAGCTGGATCGGCAGGCTCTTCAGCCTTGGCCGGGTCCTTGATGGCGATCAGTTCCAGATCGAACACCAGCACCGAGTTGGCCGGAATGGTCGGGCTCGGGCTCTGCGCGCCGTAAGCAAGGTCGGACGGAATGTACAGCTTGTACTTCTCGCCGACGTGCATCAGTTGCAGGCCTTCGACCCAACCCGGGATCACGCCGCTGACCGGCAGGTCGATCGGGCTGCCACGCTCGACGGAGCTGTCGAAGACCTTGCCGTCGATCAGCTTGCCTTCGTAGTGGACGGTAACCACGTCAGTCGGCTTTGGCTGGGCGCCGTCGGCCTTCTTGATGACTTCGTACTGCAGGCCCGAAGCGGTGGTGACCACGCCAGCCTTCTTGCCGTTTTCTTCGAGGAATTTCTTGCCGGCGGCAGCCGACTCTTCGCTCATTTTCACCAGGCGCTCTTCAGCGCGCTTCTGCAAGGCCGAGAAGGCTTCAACCAGCTCTTCGTCCTTGATCTTCTGTTCTTTCTTGCCAACGGCGTCTTCGATACCTTGAGCAACAGCTTTCGAATCAAGGTCGTCCATGCCTTCCTGAGCCAGGCTTTTGCCCATGTTCAGGCCAATACCGTAGGAGGCTTTCTGTGCCGGAGTCTTCAGCTCGACGCTGGTCTGCGAATCGCAACCCGCCAGTACCAAGCTAACCAGGGCAACCGCAGCCGCCAACCGATGCTGTTTCATGCTATTTCCTTGTTCATGCGCCAATAGGGCAATCGAGTAAAGCCGCGAGCTTATCAGGCGGCCACGACCAATGGCTACCGGCATGAGAGCAAGAAAACCCGGATAAGTTCAGCCAGATTAAACCTTCTTCATCCTCGGCTGCAGCCAGTGGCCAGTATTGACGGGACCGGGCGGTTGGGCAAATCCGCCGATGAGGTTTTGTAGCAGTTTGTATCGATGCTCAGGGATATCCGCCGTCGCGGTACTGCGCCGCCACTTCGCGCAAAACCTCGCACAGCCACTGTGCCGGCAAGGCCAGCGGCAAGGCGGCATTGCTGCAGATGCCGACCGAGCCGCCCGGCTCGCTGACGCCCAGGTCCAGCTCGCACAATTCACCCCGGCTGAGGTCGACGCGCACCGCATCGCGTGGCGCCACCCAGACCGCATCGCTGCCCTGTACATAACGACGGCTGAGGGCCGGCGACAGGGTTTCCAGGCGCTGCGCGGGTTGCTCGATGGCGCACTGCACGAACAGGCTGTCGGCGTGCTTGCGGATGGTCGTGCCGGCCAGCGGCAACACCAGCGGGTAGCGCCCGACCTGGCTGCGCTCGAGCGGCTGGCGGCCAAGCAAAGGATGGCCAGGACGCACCACCAGCGACATCGACTCGCTGTACAGGTGCTCGAACATCAGCCCCTGGATCTGCGGGCTGTCGGTCATGCGCCCGATCACCAGGTCCAGCTCACCGACGTGCAACTGCCCCAGCAGGTGCGCGCTGGGGCCGGTGGCGACGCTGACCACCAGCGCCTCATGGCGCTGGTGCAGACGGCACAGCACTTCGGGCATCAGCAGGCTTTCGACGGTCGACAGCACGCCGACCCGCACCTGCGGCGGCGCATGCTCTTCACCGCGCAAGGTGCTGACGCCTTCGCGCAAGGCCTGCACGCTGGGGCCGGCGTAGCGCATGAAACGCACCCCGGCCGGGGTCAGCTCGACGCCCTGCTTGCTGCGCTCGAACAGCCGCGTTTCAAGCAGCGCTTCAAGCTCCTTGAGGGTCTTGGAGATCGCTGGCTGACTGATCGCCATGGCATCGGCGGCCTTGGCGAAACTGCCCTGGCGGGCGATTTCGAGAAAGCACAGCAGGTGGCGGAATTTGATCCGGGTGTCGAGGTTCATCCGGGGAGTTTATCGGGGCTCGGCCCGGACTGCGACCGCTTCGCGCTCGATCGCGGGGCAAGGCCCGCTCCTACAGGTCCGGTGCATGCAGGCCTATTGTGGGAGCAACTGTCTTAAGCAGCTTGCAAGTATTGGGGCAGCCAGGCTGTGTTTGAGCTGATCCATTTGATGATGAGGCGCTGCCGGCGCCTTCCGCCCTTACGGCGGGTCACTTTTGCTTGGCGGCAAAAGTAACCAAAAACGCCCTGTCCCTTCATCGGCCCTGCGCTGCGCTCCGGGTTCCCTCCTTCCACCCTTGCTCCCGTGGGGGCGCGCCGAAGGGCCGTCCCTGGCCCTGCGGCGCTCGCCGGCCATCCATGGCCGTCGCCCCACTACGCAAGGGTTCCACTCGGCCTTCTGCAAGGGACGATAGGTGGCGCCTGCGATTACGTACATCTAGAAGCAAAGCGCTTTTTTGCTTTCGCTTCTCGTGCATCGCCGGTCCATTCGCCGACAAGGCGCAAAGGTGAAGTGTGAGCAGCATCGCCAATGGATCAGCTCGCGCCTCTAAAGGCCTACGCTACCTGTGGGAGCGGCGGTGCGGCGACCCGACTTGACCCGCGATGAGGCCATCAACAGCGGCCCAATTCCACCTGCTCGCCAGTGATGCGCACCGGCCACACCTGCAACGCCTGCTGCGGATCCTCCAGGCAGCGCCCATCGCGCAAACAAAAATGCTGCTTGTACAACGGCGCCGCCACCACCAGCTCGCCCTTGAGCTCGCCCACCAATCCACGACCAATCACATTGGCACCGGACTTGGGGTCATGGTTGTCGACGGCGAACACCGGCGTGGCCTGCCCGGGCAGGTAGAACAGCGCCACCTGGCGCCCCTCGAACCACACCACCACCCCCGACTGGGCGACCAGGTCGGCACGGCTGCAAACCCTCTGCCAGGGTTGCGCTTGAACACTTACTGCTGCATTGGACGGGCTCATCAAAGCACCTCCTCGGTGGTCGGGATCAAATGAAGTTCGCCGACGCCGATGGGCCGGCGCTGGCCGCGTTCGCGGACAAAGTGCACACCCGGGTCGGGGCGCTGGTCATTGACGAAGGTGCGAAAGCGCTTGAGCTTTTCAGGGTCTTTCAGGGCGTTGGCCCACTCGCACTCGTAGCGCTCGACCACCAGCTGCATCTGCGCTTCGAGCTCTGCGCCAAGGCCCAGGCTGTCGTCGAGGATCACCTGCTTGAGGTAGTCCAGCCCGCCCTCCAGGCTCTCGCGCCACACCGAGGTGCGCTGCAGCTTGTCGGCGGTGCGGATGTAGAACATCAGCACGCGGTCGATGGTGCGGATCAGGCTGGCGTCGTCCAGGTCGGTGGCGAACAGTTCGGCATGGCGCGGGCGCATGCCGCCGTTGCCGCAGATGTACAGGTTCCAGCCCTTCTCGGTGGCGATCACGCCGATGTCCTTGCTCTGCGCCTCGGCGCATTCACGGGTGCAGCCGGACACCGCGAACTTGAGCTTGTGCGGCGAGCGCAGGCCCTTGTAGCGGTCTTCCAGGGTCAGGGCCATCTGCACGCTGTCCTGCACGCCATAACGGCACCAGGTGCTGCCGACGCAGGATTTCACCGTACGCGTCGACTTGCCGTAGGCATGGCCGGTCTCGAAGCCTGCGCCAATCAGCTCGGCCCAGATCTCGGGCAATTCGTGCAGTTGGGCGCCGAACAGGTCGATGCGCTGGCCGCCGGTGATCTTGGTGTAGAGGTCGTACTTTTTCGCCACTTCGCCGATGACGATCAGCTTCTCGGGGGTGATCTCGCCGCCGGGAATCCGCGGCACCACCGAGTAGGTGCCGTTCTTCTGCATATTGGCCATGAAGGTGTCGTTGGTGTCCTGCAGTGGCACCAGCGACGGCTCCATGATCGGCTGGTTCCAGCACGAGGCGAGGATCGAGCCGACCGTGGGTTTGCAGATATCGCAGCCGACGTGCCCGCGTCCATGCTTGGCGAGCATCTCGTCGAAACTGACAATGCCTTCGACCCGCACCAGCGCGTAGAGCTCCTGGCGGGTGTAGGCGAAGTGTTCGCACAGGCTCTTGTCGACGCTGACGCCGCGGGCGATCAGTTCATGCTCGAAGACCTGCTTGAGCAGCGCCGCACAACCACCACAACCGGTGCAGGCCTTGGTCTGCTGCTTGAGCTGGCCAAGCTCGCCGCAACCGCTGTCTATGGCGGCGCAGATCGCGCCCTTGCTGACGTTATGGCAGGAGCAGATAGTCGCGCTGGCGGGCAAGGCATCAGCGCCCAGTGCCGGCGCGCCGACCGACTGCGGCAGGATCAGCGCGGCCGGATCGGCGGGCAGGGCAATGCCGTTCTGCACGTATTGCAGCAGGGTGTCGTAATAGCTGTTGTCGCCAACCAGCACCGCGCCGATCACCCGTTTGCCACTGCCATCGACCACCAGCCGGCGGTAGGCCGATGCCGCTTCGTCGATAAAGCGATAGCTGCGCGCACCCGGGGTCACGCCGTGGGCATCACCAATGGAGCCGACATCGACACCGAGCAGTTTGAGCTTGGTCGACATGTCGGCCCCGGTAAAACTGCCCGCGTCTTCACCGGCCAGCGTCGCCGCCACTGTACGCGCCATGCTGTAGCCCGGCGCCACCAGGCCGAACACGCTGCCGTTCCACGACGCGCATTCGCCGATGGCGAAGATCCGGGGGTCGCTGCTGCGGCAGGCGCTGTCGATCACCACACCGCCGCGTTGGGCGATTTCCAGGCCACTGCTGCGGCCCAGGGCATCCTGCGGGCGGATACCGGCGGAGAACACGACAAGGTCGGTTTCAAGGAACTCGCCGCCCTCGAAGTTCATCCGGTAGCGATAGTCTTCACCGGCAACGATGGCCTGGGTCGCCCGCGACAGGTGCACGCCAACCCCCAGGGCTTCGATCTGCGCCCGCAAGGCCGCGCCGCCCTCGCCATCCAGTTGCACCGGCATCAGGCGCGGGGCGAACTCCACCACATGGGCTTCCAGGCCCAGCGACTTCAAGGCATTGGCCGCTTCCAGGCCGAGCAGGCCGCCACCGACCACCACCCCACGGCGAGCGCTGGCGGCCGCGGTGCGGATCGCATCGAGATCATCAAGGGTGCGATAGACCAGCCGCGCCGCCCCTTGCGAGCCTTCAATGGGCGGCACGAACGGATAGGAGCCGGTGGCCAGCACCAGTTGATCGTAAGGGTAGCGCCCGGCGCAGGTGACCACCTCGCAGCGTTCGCGGTCGATCTCCAGCACCGGCTCGCCCAGGTGCAAGTCAATGCCGTGCCCGGCGTACAAGCCTGCCTCGCCCAGGGCCAGGGTTTCGGCATCGCTGCCACTGAAGTACTCCGACAGGTGCACGCGGTCGTAGGCGCGCTGGTGCTCTTCACCGAACACCCGCACCTGGAAACGGCCCAGGGCACCGCGTTCGATCAGTTGCTCGACGCAGTGATGACCGACCATGCCGTTGCCGACGATGATCAGCTGTTGCCGCGCTTCGATGCTGGTAAACCCATTCATACCCGATCCTCACTCAAGGCCATTCACGCTGGCTTTGCTGCTGGGGCCAACCCCGAAAAACAAAAAAGGCGCCTGGAGCCGAAGCTCCAGGCGCCTTTGCCTGGTCGTTTTTGTAGTCCCGGTTGCGAATCGCCATTGACCCGCGAGGACGTTGTAAATCTGTAAAAGCAGGGAGCGTGCCAACTGCCAAAGCCTTTGAAGCCGGGGCTTGTGCGCGATCCACTGGCGCCGTTATCGACCCAGGCTGGTGCAGCGCTCCCCCTTATGGGGCACTTCAGTACACGTCACGCAGGTAACGCTTGGCGCGATTCAGTTCGCCGACATAAGCCTCGGCCCGTTCCACACTCATGCCACCGTGCTGCTGCACCAGTTGCTTGAGCGCCGTATCAACATCGCGGGCCATGCGCCCGGCATCGCCACAGATATAGAAGTGCGCGCCCTCCTCCAGCCAGCGCCACAGCTCGGCACCCTGCTCAAGCATGCGCTGCTGCACGTAGATCTTCTGCGCCTGGTCGCGGGAGAAGGCGGTGTCCAGGCGGGTCAGGTGACCGTCGCGCTGCCAGGCCAGCAACTCGTCGCGGTAGTAGAAATCGGTGGCCGCCTGCTGCTCGCCGAACAGCAGCCAGTTGCGACCGCGGGCCCCTTCGGCCTGACGTTCCTGCAGGAACGCGCGAAACGGCGCCACACCGGTGCCGGGGCCGACCATGATCACCGGCGCCGTGCTGTCGCCGGGCAGGCGAAAGTGTGTGGTCGGCTGCGCGAATATCTCGACCCGGCCAGGCTCGCTGCGGTCGGCCAGGTAGGTCGAGCACACGCCCTTGCGCTGGCCGTAACGGACAGTGGAAACCGTCAGGTGCACTTGATCCGGATGCAGCTTCTGGCTTGAGCTGATCGAGTACAGCCGCGGCTGCATGGGTTTGAGCAGGTCGAGCCAAGCCTGCAGGCTCAGTTGGGGCTTGCACGCATGCACCAGGTCGATCAGTTGCTTGCCCCACAGCCAGTCCTTGAGCGCAGCCTTGTTGTGCGGCTCAAGCAATGCGCGCAGTTGCGCATCACCCGGGGCGAAAGCCTCAAGCAACTGCGGGGTAATGCGGGCGATCTCCAGGTGCTCAAGCAATGCTTCGGCCAAGGGCATGTCGGCCTGGCCCTTGAGGCTGACGCAGTGCCCGCCATCGAAGCGGGTGGCGGTCAGTAGCTCATCGACCAGCGCCGGACAGTTGCGCGGCCATACACTCAAGGCGTCGCCGGCGTGATAGGTGAACCCGCTGTCGCCCAGATCGAACACCAGTTGCCGGGTTTCCTTGACCGCGCCAGGGCCGTTAAGCAGGCGGTTGCCGACCAGGGTGGCTGGCAACGGCCGGGTCTTGCTGAAACCGCTGGCCGTTGGCGTTGGCGCTTCGAGCAGCAGTTCGCCGTGGCCCAGTTTGCCCAGCAGTGCCTGCAGCCATTGCCCCGTCGATTCATGCAAATCGCCCTCGCAATCGACCCGTTCCAGCAAGCGCTTGGCGCCCAGTTCGGCCAGGCGCTGATCGAGCTTGCGACCAAAGCCGCAGAACTGCTCGTAGCTGGAATCCCCCAGGGCCAGTACCGCATAAGGCACGCCGACGCAGCGTTGGGCATGCTCGCCATGCAGGCCGCGCCAGAACGCCGCGCCGCTGTCCGGCGCATCGCCGTCGCCGAAGGTACTGGCGATCAGCAGCAGGCTGGCGGGGCGGTCCAGTTGCTCCAGGGCCAGGTCTTGCATGCAGCTCAACTGCACCGGCAAGCCGACCTGGCGCAGGCGTGCGGCGCACTGCTCGGCCAGGGCCTGACTGTTGCCGGTCTGCGAAGCCCAGAGCAGCAGGTGCTGGTCCTGCACGGTAATGGCTTGATGATCGATCTGGGTGGCGTTGATGCGCTCGCCGGCAACCCGGCTCAGGGCCACCGCGCAGTACTTGAAGGCCGGTTGCAGCGACAGCGGATCGACCGCGTCGCTGGTGACGGCATTGATCGCCAGGTTCTCGCCATAAACATCGTTCCAGTGAAACGGCGCAAAGCAGTTGCCCGGCAGCACCCGAGCGGTAATCCGTGCCGGCAGCAGCGCCTGCCCGCGTCGGGAGCGGATCTGCACCTGATCCTTGTCAGCGATGCCCAGGCGCTCGGCATCGTCCGGGTGAATCTCTACGAACGGCCCGGGGTCGAGCTTGTTCAGCGCCGCCACCTTGCCGGTCTTGGTCAGGGTGTGCCACTGGTGCTGGACCCGGCCAGTGTTGAGCACCAGCGGAAATTCGGCGTCCGGCAGCTCGGCGGCGGGCAGCCAGGGCCGGGCGAAAAAGCGTGCCTTGCCGCTGCGAGTGGGGAAGGCAATGGCCGGTACTTCGCCTTGGCCGTCGTGGCGCAGGGCCTGGCTGACGCCGTCGTTGCGATAGCGCAACGGGCTGCGGTCATTGTTGCGCCCAGGCTCACACGGCCACTGCCGCGGCGCCTCACGCAAACCGGCGTAGCTGACGCCGCGCACATCGTAACCGGTGGCCGGGTTCCAGGCCTGGCGCAGCTCGTCGAACACCGCTTCGGCATTGGCGTAACTGAAGGCCTCGGCATAACCCATGGCGCAAGCGATTCGGGCGATGATCTGCCAGTCGGGCAGGCTCTCGCCCGGCGCCTCGACGGCCTGGTTCATCAGGGTCAGGTTGCGCTCGGAATTGACCATCACCCCCTCGCCTTCGGCCCACAGCGCGGCGGGCAAGAGGATATCGGCGTAACGGTTGGTCTCGGTGTCGAGAAAGGCGTCCTGGGTGATCACCAGCTCAGCCGCCTGCAACGCCTCGATCACCTGCTGGCGATTGGCGACGCTGGCCACCGGGTTGCTGCAGATGATCCAGCAGGCCTTGACCTGCCCGGCGGCGAGGTTTTCGAACAGCGCCACCGTGCCGTCACCGGCTTCGCTGCGCAGGCTGCCAGCGGGAATCTGCCACAGTTGCTCGACAAAGGCGCGATCGCTATCGACCAATGCCGAACGTTGCCCCGGCAAGCCCGGGCCCATATAGCCCATTTCTCGCCCGCCCATGGCGTTGGGCTGGCCGGTCAGCGAGAACGGCCCGCTGCCCGGCCGACAGATAGCACCAGTGGCCAGGTGCAGGTTGCACAGGGCGTTGCTGTGCCAGGTGCCATGGATGCTCTGGTTCAGGCCCATGGTCCAGCAACTCATCCACTCCGGGGCCTGGCCGATCCACTTGGCGGCCTGGCGGATATCGGCCTCGCTCAGCCCGGTGAGGGCGGCAACTCGCTCAGGTGTGTAGTCCTGCAAAAAGGCCGGCATGTCCTCCCAGCCTTCGGTGTAGCGCTGGATGAACTCGGCGTCGCACTGGCCGTTTTCCAGCAGCAGGTAGAGCAGGCCGTTGAGCAGCGCCAGGTCGCTGCCCGGTTTGATCTGCAGGAACAAATCGGCCTTGTCGGCGGTGGCGCTGCGCCGCGGGTCAACGACGATCAACCGGGCCCCGGCCTTGAGCCGGTCGAGCAGGCGCAAAAACAGGATCGGGTGACAATCGGCCATGTTCGCGCCGATCACCAGGAACACCTCGGCGCGGTCGAAATCCTGGTAGCTGCCGGGCGGCCCGTCGGCGCCCAGCGACAGCTTGTAGCCGCTGCTGGCGCTGGCCATGCACAGGCGCGAGTTGGACTCGACATGGCGGCTGCGGACAAAGCCCTTGGCCAGTTTGTTGATCAGGTACTGGGCCTCCAGCGACATCTGCCCGGAGACATAAAAGCCCAGGGCGTCCGGGCCATACTCGTCAATAATGGCCCGCAGGCGCCGGGCCGCCTGTTCAATAGCAGTGTCGATGCCGCTCTGCACCGGGTCGCGCTGGCGCTGCTCGCGCACATAGGCATGCGTCATGCGCCCGGACGCACTCAACGGTTGATGGGCGGTGAGGCCCTTGGTGCACAGGCGGCCAAAGTTGCTGGGGTGCTGTTTGTCGCCACTGATCTTGGTCACCCGCCCGCCTTCGACGTTCATGACGATGCCACAACCGACGCCACAATACGGGCACACGCTGCGCACGCTGGTGCTGCTCATCGGCCTACCTCCTGATTGCGCAAACAAAAAGGCGCCCTGCTGCCCCGGCCTGAATGAACAAGCGGGGGCAACACGGCGCCTTTGTCGTGAACGGGGCAATCTGCGTTGATTGCCGGATGCTCAGGCTGTAGCAAGGGTCGCGCCACAATTGGCAGCGCCTTGTGCGGCGCGGTTCAGGCGTTCAGGGCGCCTGCCCGGCCGCACCGCATTGGGCCGGCCTGCACCATCGGATGGCACAGCCAGCGGGCCAGGCCTTATCATGGGCAGACATTCCGAGAGATGAAAAACCTCCTCCCATGAACCAAGTGGTTTTGAAAAACGCCGAACAACTGGCCCTGATGCGCAATGCCGGGCAATTGCTCAGCCAGGTGTTCGCCCACCTCGACAGCTTCATTGCTCCCGGGGTCAGCACTCTGCAGATCAACGACCGGGCCGAGGCCTTTATCGTCGATGTGCTCAAGGCGCGCCCGGCGAGCAAGGGCCAGTACGGTTTTGCCTATTCGCTCAATACCTCGGTCGACCATGTGGTGTGCCACGGCGTGCCGCATGCCGATGAGGTGCTCAAGGCCGGCTCGATCGTCAACGTCGACATTACCCTGGAACAAGGCGGCTACATTGCCGACTCGTCGAAGATGTACTGCCTGGGGCAGATCGATGCAGCCGCCCAGCGACTGGTCGACACCACCTATGCCGCGCTCTGGCAAGGCATTCGCCAGGTGCGTCCGGGCGCGACCCTGGGCGATATCGGCCACGCCATCCAGCGCCATGCCGAGGCAGCGGGCTACAACGTGGTGCGCGAATACTGCGGCCACGGCATCGGCCGGCAGATGCACGAGGCGCCCGAGGTTCTGCATTACGGGCACAAGGGCAGCGGCCTGCAGCTCAAGCCGGGGATGGTGTTTACCATCGAACCGATGATCAACCAGGGCGGGCGCGGGGTGCGCACGCTCAAGGACGGCTGGACGGTGATCACCCGCGACCGCAGCCTGTCCGCGCAATGGGAGCACACCATCGCCGTCACCGCCGAAGGTTTCGAAGTGCTGACCCTGCGCGAAGAAGAGCGCGCCATGCTGGTCCACGCTTAAGTCAGTTTGCCGCGCACCGCGCGGCTCTCTACAATCCGCGCCATTACGGCCGGCACCCGCACATTTTCCTACCGGCCCCGGAGCTTTTTCATGGAAGAAATCGAGCAGCACTGGCTGTACGCCCTTTCCGCCCCCATGGCCGCCCTCAACGGCGCCAGCTACACCGCCGCGACCTACTTCGAGACTTACGACGAAGACGAGACCGACCTCAAGAAGTGGTGGGGCATCCACAATCGCCAGGAGCTGCTGAACATGCTCAGCATGGCCGACACCGGCCATGCCCTGGAGCTCAAGGACGCCTATTGGCAAGCCGCCCGCTGCCTGCCCAGCGAATGGCCGCAGGTGCTCGAAGCGCTGACCCCGCGCCAGCGCATCCAGTACGAATTCGCCCGGCGCACCCTCGGCGACTGCGGCCAGGGTGGCGTGCGCGCCTGGGACCTGGGACGCATGGGCTACCTGCTGCGTGCCGGGTTGCGCAAAGGCTACCTGAGCATTCATGAAAGCCACTATCTGCAAGGCCGCCTGGCCGTGCGCGCCCGCCACTACTACAACGGCTGGGACCGCTACCTGGCCGGCTACCTGTTCGGCAAGGCGCTGTGGAACTGCTCCAGCGCCAGCGACGAAGAACTGGCGCAATGCCTGGAACGCCAGGGCAGCGAACACTGGAACCGCTGCATCATGATGAACCTGAGCCACGACGCCCTGGGCTTTTTCGCCAGCATCCCCTGGGACCTGCCGCTGAACCTGCCGGAACGCCCTGACACCCTGCAAGGAGGCTGGTCATGAGTTGCTGGATTCACCTGGGCATCGAGCCGACCAACGATCCCGATGTCATCCGCGGCGCCTACCGCGCACTGCTGCCCCAGCACCACCCGGAAACCGACCCGCAGGGTTTCCAGGCCTTGCGCGAGGCTTACGAGCACGCCCTGCGCCTGGCCCGCGACGAGCCGGATGAGGCCGCTGAGGATGCACAGCACGACGATTCGGCGCCGGTGCGCAATGCCCTGATCGAACAGACCATGAACGACTTTTCCAAGTTGCTCGGCGACCCTGCCCGCCGCTTCGATCCCCCGGCCTGGCAGGCCTTCATCGATGGTTTCAGCGGCCTGACCCTGGGTGACCAGGAGCAGGTCAGCTGGCACTTGCTGTACCGGCTGATGGAAACCGGGCCGTTGTCGCACGCCTGCGTGCAACTGATGGCCCGGCACCTGGGCTGGGAAAACGAAGTGCTGCGCCTGGAAGATCCGCGCCAGGCTGACGAATTCCTCGAGCGCATCAGCGAACCGGACCCGTTCGACACCAGCTTGATGAAGCACTGGTCGATGCCAGTGCAAGTCGAAACCCTGTGGTATGCCCGGAACCTGGATTTCCTCTACCACACCCGGCCGCTGTTCGAGTTCGAAAGCTTCGTCAGCCTGCACACCTGCCAGCCGTTCCCGGATGACCCGGCCTATATCCAGCGCCTGCTGGTCAAGCTGTGCCAGGCCGGCATCGGCAGCAGCAGCTTTTTTGCCCTGATCGCCGAACAGCAACGCCAGGCACCGGACGATATCGACCTGCTGTACCTGCTCGCCTGCCAGGCCAGCGACACCGGCCAGGAAGAACTCGCCCGCCAGTGCTGGACCCGCCTGTGGCGCGAGCACCAGCATCCGGAAGCCGCACGCTGGCTGCTCAACCTGTGCGCCAAGCATCAACCGCAGCGCTTGGCGCTGTTGATCCAGGCCCTCGACCGCCTGGAGCCGGTGTATGAATGGCCGCAAGACCTCAACGATCCGGCACAGATCTGGGGCAGCCCGTCGCAGCGCCCGGAAACCCTGACGCGCTGGTTCGACGCCGCCCGTGACGAGCAGGAAGGTATCGCCGGCGAGTTCATCAAGTGGCGCCTGGACGGCAAGGACGAACTACCGCTGCTGGCCTGGCTGCTCGACGACCAACTGGATCGCCAGCTGCAGCGCCTGTACCGCCACGCCTGGGCCCTGCACCGCGGTGACAGCGGCCTGCTGCGACAGATCATGGCCGAGCCGCTGGGCGACGATCCGCTCGACCAGCTGATTATCGAAGGCTTCAAGTACCAGGCCGAACAGCAGTTGCGCTGGCTCGAGCAGTCACCGCTGGCCCTGGCCCTGACCGCCTTCATCAACAGCCCGGCGGCGCAGCCGCAACTGCCCGAGGTGCTGCTGGAAGGCCCATGCCAGACGGTCGCCCGCGACTGGCTGCGGCGCATGCGCAGCTACCCGGCCGCGACCCTGCCAAAGCTGACCGCGCTGATCAAGCCGGCCAACCTGATGCCGACGCCTTTTGCCCTGCAGCTGTTGTCCGACCTCACCGAAGCCGGCATCGAACTGCCGCGCCCGCCTGCCGACGACGGCCTGTGGACCTGGCACCGGCAGAACCTGTTCATGCTCGCCCTGGTCGAACAGCCCGAACGTTGGCTGGCGATGGTGCCAGCGCAGTTGCTGGCCAGCCTGCCCTACCCGGCGGAGCATCCGTTCGCCCGCCTGCAGCAACTGTTGCTGCGCCTGCAAAGCCAGCAAGGCAATGTCGATGGCCTGCTCGGCTGGCTGGATGACAACGATCCGCTGCAGTGCTTTATCGGCCAGCGCCTGTCGACGGTGCAACAAGCCCTGGACAGCGCCAAGCTGCCCAGCAACCTGAAACTCTACGCCTGCCTTGAGAACGACCCGCGCGCCTTTGATGAAGACGTGCTGGGCATGATGGTGCTATGCGCCGTCCTCTATCACGACCCGACCCTGAACGCCGAACAGCATGGCAGCCTGCTGCGACGCATCTCTACCTTGACCTGCCCGGATGACTGGTTCGAGCCGTTTCGCAACGGCCTGATCAAGGGCGAGCCGGTGCGCCCGCCACGCAAGGTGCTGGAAGAAGACGAACTGATCAACAGCACGCTGTTCTACAGCATGCTCGACAGCCTCAAGGACCTGGCCCGCTACGGCCGCGCCGGGGTGCCGCGGGCCAAAGTGCTCAAAGAGCTGCAGCGCGGCAAGGATTACCCGGGCATGGACGCCGGCATTCGCGCAGCGCTCACCGCCTTGCTGTCGTGGTCCGAACGCCTGCTGCTGGAAAATTCCGGCAGCCAGCCGGTACCGGCCTCGCACCTGTGGAAACTGGGCAGCCGCCTGGGCCGCAAGGGTTATGGTGTGCAGGTGGCCGTGAGTGTCCTTCTCGGGCCGATCCTGACCTTGATGGCCGGCAGCGCGATCGAGCAGATATTCTTCGGCCTGCTGTTCGTCGGTGTGCTTGGCAGCGCCACCCTGCGCCGCCTGCACGACATTGGCCGGGGCATCCCGATGATGATCATCTTCGTGATGCTGATCCCGTTCCTGCAGTTCTTGCCGCTGGTGCTGTTGCTGCTGCCGGGCGAACCGCTGCCCAACCGCTACGGCGTGCCGCCCGGCAATCAGCCGCAGGACACCTTGGAGGGTGGCCTGCAGGCCGCCTTGCGGCGGCTCAACGGTCAGTAACGCATGTCGTCCAGCGCCTCGATCAGGCGCTGGCGGGCCCCGGTGATCTCGCTCGACTCCTGGCCGGCCAGGATCGCGCTGAACTCTTTGAGCCAGTCGCCGATCGCATCGCGCTCAGGCCCCAGGCTCTGCGCCCAAGCCCGCTCCAGGCGGGCCAGCAAGGTGCGGTTGGGCAAGGCGTCGCGCGGGTGGATCTTCAGCCCGGCCAGGCGCTCATGGCTGGCCTGGCGCGCCTCGTCGTCAAGCCCGGTGGGGCTGCGATCGATCACGTGGCTGAATTGCTCGCGCGTCTGCGGCAAGGTCACATCGACTTCCAGCAGGCCGTTGATGTCATAGCTGAAGCGCACGTCCAGGCGCTGGATCTTGCCGTTGGGGGTCAGCGGGATCGTGAAGGCGTCGACAAAGATGTTGTCTTCGACCCACGGCCGTTCACCTTGGTAGACACGGATGCTGATGGCTTTTTGCTCAACATGGGTGCTGTAGAACGGCTTGATCCGTGAGGTCGGGATCACCGTATTGCGGTCGATGATCGGCGCAAAGATCTCGGTCTGGTAGTCGCCATCCATTGCCGCAATTCCCAGGGTGTAGGGGCAGACATCGGTGAGGATCAGCTCTTCGATCGCCGAATCGCGCGCCTTGCATGCCGCCTGGGTGGCAGCGCCGAGGGCAACGATGGTGTCCGGGTCGAGGTGGCGGTAAGGCAGGCGGCCAAACAGGGTCGAGACCATCTGCTGGACCACCGGCATGCGCGTGGCGCCGCCGACCAGCACCAGGCTGTCGAGGTCACTGGCACGCAGCCGCGCATCGCGCAGGGCCTGCTCGATCGGCGCGCGAATCCGCGCCAGCAACGGCGCCCAGATCTTCTGCGCGCGGGCTTCATCCAGCAGCCACTGGCGGCTGACGCCATCACCGTTCCAGCTCAGGTGCTGCTCGCCTTCGCCCAGCTTGCACTTGAGCTGCTCGATGGCGTCGGCAAGGCTGGCCAGGGCCTGGGGCGCGAGCATCGTCGGCTTGAGCTGCCAGTCTTGCAGGCAGGCCTGAAGCAAAGCGCCGGTAAAGTCTTCGCCACCGAGGAAGTTGTCGCCGGTCGAGGCATGCACCTCGATCAACGGCAGCGCGTATTCCAGCACCGTGACGTCGAAGGTACCGCCACCGAGGTCGAAAATCAGCGTGCGTTCGAACTTCTGCTCGTGCAGGCCGTAGGCCATGGCCGCGGCGGTCGGTTCGTTGATCAGGCGCTGGACTTTCAGCCCGGCAAGCTCGGCGGCAAAGCTGGTGCGCTTGCGCTGCTCGTCGCTGAAATAGGCCGGTACGGAAATCACCGCTTCGCTGATCGGGCAGCCGAGGAAGGCTTCGGCATCGGCCTTGAGCGCACCGAGCACCAGCGCCGAGAGCTCTTCCGGGCTGAAGGCCTGCTCACCGAGGCTGATCTTTTTTTCGCTGCCCATGAAACGCTTGAAGGCAGCAGCCGTGCGTTGCGGATGGGTGGTCAGGCGTGAACGCGCGGCCTTGCCAACCAGGATGCTGCCGTCTTCGTCGAGGCTGACCACTGAAGGCGTGAGCACGTCGCCCAGGGCGTTGGGGATCAGTTGTGCCCGGCCGTCCTGCCAGACCGCCACCAGGCTGTTGGTGGTACCCAGGTCGATACCCAGCATTGGCGCCGGGGAGGTGCTTGCATCCTGCATGTGTGATCTCTTGCTCAGAAGTGGGGCTGGCACGGAGAAAAACAGTAGCGTCCCAGCGTACTGGTGGATTCTGGACGAATTCCAGAAACAAAAAAAGCGACCCTAAGGTCGCTTTCTTTGTGGCTTCAGGGTGTTCAGTGGGCCCTGAAGCTAAATATGGCGCAGCGGACGGGACTCGAACCCGCGACCCCCGGCGTGACAGGCCGGTATTCTAACCGACTGAACTACCGCTGCGCGATACACTGAGAAGTGGTGGGTGATGACGGGATCGAACCGCCGACCCTCTGCTTGTAAGGCAGATGCTCTCCCAGCTGAGCTAATCACCCTTCGTCTCGGTGTGGCGCGCATTCTACGGAGCACCGAACACTCTGGCAAGCACTTTTTTAAAAAAATTTTTCAGGCGTTCCAAAGACTTAGCGGTGCTTGGCCTGAAGCGCCCGCTCGGAGTTTAATGCCCTCCTTATGTGTTGAGGAGAGATTCACCCCATGTGGTTCAAAAACCTGCTGACCTACCGCCTGACCCAGGACATCCCGTTCGACCCCGAGGCACTGGAAACCGCTCTGGCCAGCAAGCCGGCTCGCCCCTGCGCCAGCCAGGAGTTGACCACGTACGGCTTCGTCGCCCCGTTCGGCAAAGGTGAAGACGCGCCCCTGGTGCATGTCAGCGGTGACTTCCTGCTGATCGCCGCGCGTAAAGAAGAACGCATTTTGCCCGGCAGCGTCGTGCGCGATGCGGTTAAAGAGAAGATCGACGAGATCGAAGCCGAGCAGATGCGCAAGGTCTATAAGAAGGAGCGTGACCAGATCAAGGACGAGATCATCCAGGCCTTCCTGCCGCGTGCCTTTATCCGCCGCTCGATGATCTTCGCCGCCATCGCCCCCAAGCAAGGCCTGATCCTGGTCAACTCGGCCAGCGCCAAGCGTGCCGAAGACCTGCTGTCGACCCTGCGTGAAGTGATCGGCTCGCTGCCGGTGCGCCCGGTGACCGTCAAGATCGCCCCGAGCGCGACCATGACCGACTGGGTCAAGACCCAGCAAGCGGCGCCGGACTTCTATGTACTGGACGAGTGCGAACTGCGCGACACCCACGAAGACGGCGGCATCGTCCGCTGCAAGCGCCAGGATTTGACCAGCGACGAGATCCAGCTGCACCTGGGCACCGGCAAGGTGGTCACACAACTGTCGCTGGCCTGGCAGGACAAACTGTCGTTCGTGCTCGACGACAAGATGGTCATCAAGCGCCTGCGCTTTGAAGAGCTGCTGCAGGACCAGGCCGAAGAAGACGGCGGCGACGAGGCCCTGGGCCAGCTCGATGCCAGCTTCACCCTGATGATGCTGACCTTTGGCGAGTTCCTGCCGGCGCTGTTCGAGGCGTTGGGCGGGGAAGAGATCCCACAGGGGATCTGACTTTAAGCTGCACGCTTCAAGCTTCAAGCTGCAAGAAAGAGCAACAGCCACCCGCGCTGCCTTTGCTTGCAGCTTGTCGCTTGCAGCTGATAGCTTATGCCCCCTGTGAGGACGGCCTCACGACGCACCGCGTGACCATTCCGGGGACGGCCCCATCACTTGATGGAGACTCTGCATGTCCTGGATCATCCTGTTTTTCGCCGGCCTGTTCGAAGTCGGCTGGGCCGTCGGCCTGAAATACACCGACGGCTTTTCCCGCCCGCTACCCACCGTACTCACCGTCGGCGCCATGGTCATCAGCCTCGGCCTGCTGGGCCTGGCCATGAAGGAATTGCCGCTGGGCACCGCCTATGCCATCTGGACCGGGGTCGGCGCCGTCGGCACGGTGATCGCCGGGATCATCCTGTTCGGCGAATCCATGGCCCTGGTGCGCCTGGTCAGCGTGGCGCTGATCATCTGTGGCCTGGTCGGGCTCAAGGTCAGCGCCAGCTGACCCCGCCCTGCCCTGTCAGCGTGAGTCGCCGCGCAAGGCGCTGACCCGCTCACGCAGCAGCGCCGGCTCTGCCGCTTCCACCGGGACGGCAGAACCGGCCACCAGGGTCACCCGCGACCACAAGCGGCGAAAGAAGCCCTTGGCCGGATCGCGGCTGAAGAAACTCCCCCACAAGCCCTGCAATGCCATCGGGATCACCGGCACCGGCGTCTGCTCGATGATCCGCCGCAGGCCGCCCTTGAACTCGTCGATTTCACCGTCACTGGTCAGCTTGCCTTCAGGGAAGATACACACCAGCTCGCCATCGGCCAGGTACGCGGCAATCTGCTTGAAGGCCCGCTCGTAGGTCTCGGCATCTTCATTGCGCCCGGCAATCGGGATCGCCCCGGCGGTGCGGAAAATGAAGTTGAGCACCGGCAAGCGGTAGATCTTGTAGTACATGACGAAGCGGATCGGCCGGCGCACCGCGCCACCGATCAGCAACGCATCGACGAACGACACATGGTTGCACACCAGCAGCGCTGCGCCCTGGTCCGGAATCTGCTGCAGGTCGCGGTGCTCGACGCGGTACATGGAATGGCTGAGCAGCCAGATCATGAAGCGCATGGTGAATTCAGGCACGATGCGGAAGATGTAGAAGTTCACCGCAATATTGAGCAGCGACACCACCAGGAACAACTGCGGGATGCTCAGCTTGAGGACACTCAGCAGCACCACGCTGAAGACCGCCGAGACCACCATGAACAGCGCGTTGAGGATGTTGTTGGCGGCAATCACCCGCGAGCGTTGATCCTCGGGGGTGCGCGACTGGATCAGCGCATACAGCGGCACGATATAGAAGCCGCCGAACACGCCCAGGCCGAGAATCGACCCCAGCACCCACCAGGCCTGGCCAATACCCAGCACCGCCAGCCAGTCATACGGCGCGGCCGCCGGCTGGATCTCGCCGGAGTGCCACCACCAGAGCAGGCCGAACAGGCTCAGGCCAAAGGAGCCGAACGGCACCAGGCCGATTTCCACCTTGTGCCCGCTCATGCGCTCGCACAGCAGCGAGCCGACGGCGATGCCCACCGAGAACAGGGTCAGGATCAGGGTCACCACGGTCTCGTCGCCATGCAGCCATTGCTGGGCGTAACCGGGAATTTGCGTCAGGTACACCGCACCGACGAACCAGAACCACGAGTTGCCGACAATCGAGCGCGACACCGCTGGCGTCTGCTTGAGGCCCATGCGCAAGGTGGCGATCGTCTGGCTGGCGATGTTCCAGTTGATTTTCAGCGCCGGCGTGGACGCAGCGGCGCGCGGGATGGCGCGGCTGGACAGGTAGCCGAGCACCGCCACCAGCAGCACTGCCGACGACGCCCAGACGCCGTAATGGGCGCTGGACATCAGCACCCCGGCACAAATGGTGCCGGCCAGGATGGCCAGGAAGGTGCCCATTTCCACCAGGCCATTGCCGCCGACCAGCTCTTCTTCGCGCAAGGCCTGGGGCATGATCGAGTACTTCACCGGGCCAAACAGCGCCGAGTGGGTGCCCATGCCGAACAACGCCAGGAGCATCAGCCCCGGAATCTGGTTCAAGATGCCGATGGCGCCGACCGCCATGATGGCGATCTCGGCCAGCTTGATCACGCGGATCAAAGCGTCCTTGGCGTACTTCTCGCCAAACTGCCCGGCCAGCGCCGAGAACAGGAAGAACGGCAGGATGAACATCAAGGCACAGGCATTGACCCAGATGGCAGTGTCCTGGCCATGGGGGCTGGCGATCTTGTAGAGAAACAGCAGGATGACCGACTGCTTGAACAGGTTGTCATTGAACGCACCCAGCGACTGGGTGACGAAGAACGGCAAGAAGCGCCGTTTGCCAAGCAGGCTGAATTGTGAAGATTGACTCATCGTCCGTGTACCTGAGTGGGGCTTTGTTATTGGATACGCGCAGGCCGCACAAAGCCACAAACACTCAGGTAAATGCAATCTACTTGTTCAGCCCGGCAATGCACGGCGATACAAACAGCTCACCGCGCCAGGCGCCACGCAGGGTCAGGGCCGTGACCAGCAACCACATTGCCGCCAGCGCCAGCACCAGTAGCATGCCCATGTGCTGGAAGAAACCGAGGCCCAGCCAGGCCGCCAGCTTCAGGGTGGCCAGGGTGTACACCCCGAGCGGGAAGGTAAAGCCCCACCAGCCGAGGTTGAACGGCATGCCATGGCGGATGTAGCGCAGGGTGATCAGCACGGCGGTCAGCAACCACCAGAGCCCGGCGCCCCACAGCACGATACCGGCGATCAGGCCCAGGCCACGGGCGATTTCACCCAGGCTGCCGAGGCCGTTGGCAGCGAAAATCGTCGGGGCATCGGCGCCCAGCAGCAGCATGCCCAGCGCACCGGTACCGATCGGCCCCAAGGCCAGCCAGCTCGATGCGGCCATGTTGGCATGCGGCAATTTGTGCAGGGCCATGCGCAGCATGAGGATGGTGAGGATGCTGAACGCCACCGGCAACGACACCGCCCACAGCACGTAGCTGGTGATCAGCACCTGGAACTGCGCATGGGCATCCACCAGGTGCGGCGCCAGCAGGCCGCCGCTGGCAGCGGCGACTTCCGCGGCCACCACCGGCAGCAACCACACCGCGGTCATCTGGTCGATGCTGTGTTCCTGGCGGGTGAACATCAGGTAGGGAATGGCCACCCCGCACAGCAGCGCCAGGCCGACGTCGAACCACCACAGCGCTTCGACCCACGGCAGGATCCCTTCGCCCCAGCGATTGATGCCGAACACCAGGCAGCCGTTGAGGATGGTCGCCAGGCCCATGGGGATGGTGCCGAAGAACATCGATACGGTGGAATGAGCGAAAATCCGCCGCGCTTCGTCGAAGAACATGACCCAACGCGCGGTGTACAGCAGGGTAAACAGCACGAACAGGCCGATGGTCAACAACCACAGCGATTCGGCCAGGCCACGCAGGCCGGGTACATCGACCTGTGCCAGGGCCAGGGCGAGCACGCCGGTGCCCATGGTCGCGGCGAACCAGTTGGGGGTGAACTGACGGATCACTTCACGCGGGTGCGCAAGCTGGCTCAGCGGGCGTAACGGCGAGGTGCGGGTTTGGCTGCAAGACATGATGAATTCTCCTGTCCTCCGGTGAGGTTGTATCCATCTTAGGCCGGAAAAATATATCTATATAACGGGTATTTTCTCTATCTGTTATCGGTTTTACAGATATACAGATTTCACTGCCCGCGGCGTATGCTCGGCAGCGATAACAACAAGGACGTGGTCACTCAATGCTCACCGCTATCAAAGGTTACTCGGCGCAGGTACGCCTGCTGCTGGCAACTACCTTCATCCTCACCCTCGCCCGTGCAATCACCCTGCCCTACCTGGTGGTCTACCTGGCGCAGAACTTCGCCCTGGATATCAGCGGCATCGGCCTGATGATCGGCGGTGCGCTGATAGTCGCCTCGTTGCTGAGCCTGTATGGCGGCTACCTGATCGACACCCTGCGCAGCTACACGGTGATCATCGCCGCGACCCTGACCTTTACTTTGGCCTTTGTCGGTGCGGTGGTCAGCCGCGAACTGAGCCTGTTCTTCACCTGCCTGGTGCTGATCAACCTGGCCCTGGCGGTGGTGGACATCGCCGCCAAAGCCGGCTTCTGTGCACTGCTGCCGCTGGAAGAACGCAGCGAGGTGTTCTCGATCAAGTACACCCTGAGCAACGTCGCCTACGCGGTCGGGCCCTTTGTCGGCGTGGCGCTGGTGCTGCTGGACGATCACCTGCCGTTCCTGCTCTCGGCGCTGCTGGGCCTGGCCATGTGCCTGAGCTACCAGCGCTGGGGCGAGCGAGCGGCGCGGGCGCGGGTCGAAGGCGGCGAACAGGCCGGTTTCTTTAGCGTTGGCGGGCAACTGGTCAAAGATCGCCGGCTGATCTGCTTCACCCTCGGTGGCGCCTTGAGCGCGGTGGTGTTCGGCCAGTTCACCGCCTACCTGTCGCAGTACCTGGTGGTGACCAGCAGCGCCAGCGAGGCGGCGCGCTACATCAGCTACCTGGTGGCCACCAACGCGGTCACGGTAATTGCCCTGCAGTACGTGATTGGCCGGCGCATCAGCAGCCGCCAGTTGATGCCCTGGCTGATGGCCGGCATGGCGCTGTTTCTGGTTGGCCTGCTGGGCTTCTCGCTGGCGCAAACGCTGCTGGCCTGGTGCCTGGCGATGCTGGTGTTCACCCTTGGCGAGATCATCGTCATCCCCGCCGAGTACATGTTCATCGACAGCATCGCCCCGGAACATCTGCGCGGCGTGTATTACGGCGCGCAAAACCTGTCCAACCTCGGCGCGGCGCTGGGCCCGGTGATCTGCGGCTTTGCCCTGGCGCACCTGGTGCCGGTGGCGACCTTTTACCTTCTGGTTCTTTCGGTGTTGCTGGCGGCGCTGTTCTATTACCTGGGAGCTCGGCGCTGAGGGGATTGCGACCGCTACGCGCTCGATCGCTGGCAAGGCCAGCTCCCACAGGGTCCGGTACAAGCAGATCTATTGTGGGAGCCGGCGTTGCCGGCGATGAGGCCAATACCGTCAGCCGCGGGACAAAGCCCGCAGCGGCAAACTCAGAACCGCCGCCACGGCGCACAAAATGATCACTGCCAAGGCATACACCTCGCCGGTCGGCACCAGGCCGAAGCTGCGCACCATCCACCCGGCCAGCATGGCCGGCACGCAGAACGCCAGGTAGCTCAGCACATAGAACGTCGCCATCAGCCCGGCGCGTTCGTGGGCCTCGGCCAGCGGCATGATGCTACGCAACGCTCCAAGGAAGCTGGCGCCAAAGCCGATGCCGGTGACTACAGTGGCGAGGAAAAACAGCCCCAGCTCACCGCGATGCAACGCCAGCAGGATCAACAGCATCCCGACCGGCAACACCCCTGTGCCCAGGCGCAGGATCTGCCCGGCCGGACGCAGCCGCAGGTGGTAGATGGCCACGGCGCCGGTCACCGTCAACGCCGCCACCAGGCCGCCGCCCACCAAATTCGAGGTTGCCCCGGTGGCCTCGCGCGCCAGTGATGGCGCCAGCGACAGGAAGAACCCACCCAGCGCCCAACTGGCGACGTTCACCGGCAGCATACGCAGCACTGCAGCCCGCGCCTGGGGCGGTACATGCAGGGCCGGACGCAAGGAGGCCAGGGCGCCGGGCTGGCGGCTGACGCTCTCGGGCAGATGCCACACCAGCAACGCCAGCGTGACGAACAAGCCGAGCAACAGCCAATAGGCCAAACGCAGCGGCCACGGCGCAAATTCCACCAGCAGGCTGGTACCCAGGGCGCCGCTGGCCATGCCGAGCAAGGGCGTCAGGCTGTTGACCAACGGCCCCTGCTCGCGATCGATATCCAGCAACGCAGCGCCCAGCACGCTGGTAGCCATGCCGGTGGCGAAGCCTTGCAGAATGCGCGCAGCAATCAACCAGCCGACACTGTCGGCCTGCAGGAACAACAGCATGGAGACGCTTTCCAGCACCAATGCAGTGAAGATCAGTGGCCGCCGCCCCAGGTAGTCCGACAGCGAACCGACTGTCAGCAGCGCCGCCAGCAAGCTGACGGCATACACCGCAAAAATCAGCGTCAGGGTTACCGCCGAGAACTGCCAGGCTTGCTGGTACAGGTGATACAAAGGCGTCGGGGTGCTCGAGGCGGCGAGAAAGCCGAGCAAGGCAAGTGCCAGGAACATCAGACGAAAACGCCGTGAGGCCGGGGCTTTGAACAACATGAACATGATCAGCACTCCGCTAAAGCAATTATTTAGCTTTTGCGCAGTCTGCTCGCCTTCATTCCTTAACGCAAACCCTTTGTGTTAAGGTCGACCGATGGCGATTAAAGAAGGTATCCGCACGGGTGGGCGCAGCGCCCGTGTGCAGGCATCGGTACATGCGGCGGTACGCGAACTGCTCAAGGAGCAGGACCGCGCGAGCCTGACCGTGCCGCAAATTGCCGCTCGCGCCGGCGTCACCCCTTCAACTATCTATAGGCGCTGGGGCGAATTGGCCGCCCTGCTCGCCGATGTCGCCGTCGAACGCGTGCTGCCTGACGTGGCGCCGCTGGACACCGGCGAGCTGCGTACCGACCTGCGCGCCTGGACCGAACAGTACCTCGACGAAATCACCTCCGAACCAGGCCGCAACCTGATGCGCGACGTGCTCAGCAGCGCCTGCCCGGGTTACTGCACCAACATCCTGCGCGGGCAACTGAAGGTCATCCTCGACCGCGCCCAGGCGCGCGGCGAGGCCCTGCCAGACATCGAACGCCTGCTGGATCTGCTGGTCGCACCGACCGTCTACCGCACCTTGTTCGCCGAAGCCCCGCCGACCCTGGAACAGCTCTACAGCCTGCTTGACCTGGCCTTGCCCGGCTAAGGCCCTGCGACGCTCTGCCACTGCGACCATCGTCGGCGCTGACGAAGCCTTTGCGGCGTGCCAGACTGATTGATCGAGGTTCGCTGTCAGGCTGAATCACCCTTTTGTTTCGGAGTTGTCATGTCGCTGTCCAGTGGGCTGATCGCCGTGGTCGCCCTGGCCTATATGGCCATCATGTTCGCCATCGCCTTTTACGGCGACCGCCGCAGCACACCGCTGCCGCCGCGCCTGCGTGCCTGGGTGTACAGCCTGTCGCTGGCGGTGTACTGCACCAGCTGGACCTTCTTCGGCGCCGTCGGCCAGGCCGCCGAACAACTCTGGGCGTTCCTGCCGATCTACCTGGGCCCTGTGCTACTGCTGCTGTTCGCGCCCTGGGTGCTGCAAAAGATGGTGCTGATCAGCAAACAGGAAAACATCACCTCGATCGCCGACTTCATCGCCGCCCGCTACGGTAAATCCCAGAGCCTGGCGGTGGTGGTGGCGCTGATCTGCCTGATCGGCGTGCTGCCGTACATCGCCTTGCAGCTCAAGGGCATCGTGCTTGGCGTCAACCTGCTGATCGGCGCAGGCGCCGATGCAACTGGCAGCCGTGTGCAGGACACCGCGCTGGTGGTGTCGCTGGTGCTGGCACTGTTTTCGATTGTCTTCGGTACCCGTAGCCTGGACGTCACCGAACACCACCGCGGCATGGTCCTGGCGATTGCCTTCGAATCGCTGGTCAAGCTGCTGGCGTTCCTCGCCGTCGGCGCCTTCGTCACCTTCGGCCTGTTCAACGGTTTCGAAGACCTGTTCAGCAAGGCGCAACTGGCGCCACGCCTGGAAGGCTTCTGGAACGAGACCATCAACTGGCCGTCGATGATCGTGCAGACCGGCGTGGCGATGATGGCGATCATCTGCCTGCCGCGCCAGTTCCACGTCACCGTGGTGGAGAACATCGAACCCCAGGACCTGCGCCTGGCGCGCTGGGTGTTCCCGATGTACCTGATCCTCGCCGCGCTGTTCGTGGTACCAATCGCTCTGGCCGGACAGATGCTGCTGCCCGACTCGGTGCTGCCCGACTCCTTCGTGATCAGCCTGCCGCTGGCCGAGGCGCATCCGGCGCTGGCGCTGCTGGCCTTTATCGGCGGCGCGTCGGCGGCCACCGGCATGGTCATTGTCGAGGCCGTGGCGCTGTCGACCATGGTTTCCAACGACATGCTGCTGCCCTGGCTGCTGCGGCGCAACAACGCCGAGCGCCCGTTCGAAGCCTTCCGCCACTGGATGCTCTCGGTACGCCGGGTGACCATCGTCGTCATCCTTTTGCTGGCCTATGTCAGCTACCGCCTGCTCGGCTCTACCGCAAGCCTTGCGACCATCGGCCAGGTGGCGTTTGCCGCCGTGACCCAGCTGACCCCGGCCATGCTTGGCGCCCTGTACTGGAAGCAGGCCAACCGCCGCGGGGTGTTCGCCGGCCTGGCCGCCGGGGTGTTTCTGTGGTTCTACACCCTGGTGCTGCCGATTGCCGCCCATAGCCTGGGCTGGTCGCTGGAGCTGTTCCCGGGCCTGGCCTGGCTGCATGGCAACCCGCTGAACCTGCCGATCACGCCGCTGACCCAAGGCGTGGTGCTGTCGCTGGCGGGTAACTTCACCCTGTTCGCCTGGGTGTCGATCCTCTCGCGTACGCGGGTGTCCGAGCACTGGCAGGCCGGACGATTCATCGGCCAGCAGACCAGCGCCCGCCCTAGCAGCCGTTCGCTGCTGGCGGTGCAGATCGACGACCTGTTGCACCTGGCTGCGCGCTTTGTGGGTGAAGAGCGCGCGCGGCAGAGTTTCATCCGTTTTGCCTATCGCCAGGGCAAGGGTTTCAACCCCAACCAGAATGCCGACGGCGAATGGATCGAACACACCGAGCGCCTGCTCGCTGGCGTGCTCGGCACCTCCTCGACCCGCGCAGTGGTCAAGGCCGCGATCGAAGGCCGCGACATGCAGCTTGAGGACGTGGTGCGCATCGCCGACGAAGCCTCGGAAGTGCTGCAGTTCAACCGCGCCCTGCTGCAAGGGGCAATCGAGAACATCAGCCAGGGCATCAGCGTGGTCGACCAGTCGCTGCGCCTGGTGGCCTGGAACCGCCGCTACCTGGAGCTGTTCAACTACCCCGACGGGCTGATCAGCGTCGGCCGGCCGATTGCCGACATTATCCGCTACAACGCCGAGCGCGGCCTGTGCGGCCCGGGCGAGGCCCAGGTGCACGTGGCCAGGCGCCTGCACTGGATGCGCCAGGGCCGTGCGCATACCTCCGAGCGCTTGTTCCCCAACGGCCGGGTGATCGAGCTGATCGGCAACCCGATGCCCGGCGGCGGCTTTGTCATGAGCTTTACCGACATCACCCCGTTCCGCGAAGCCGAACAGGCGCTCAAGGGCGCCAACGAAAGCCTTGAGCAACGGGTCGCCGAACGCACCCACGAGCTGTCGCAACTGAACCAGGCACTGAGCGAAGCCAAGAGCCACGCCGAGGCCGCCAACCAGTCCAAGACCCGCTTCCTCGCAGCGGTCAGCCACGACCTGATGCAGCCGCTGAACGCCGCGCGGCTGTTCTCGGCGGCGCTGTCGCATCAGGGCGATGGCTTGTCGGCCGATGCCCAGCAACTGGTCCAGCACATGGACAGCTCGCTGCGTTCGGCCGAAGAGCTGATCAGCGACCTGCTGGACATCTCGCGCCTGGAAAACGGCAAGATCACCCCGGACGTCAAACCCTTCGCCCTCAACGAACTGTTCGACACCCTCGGCGCTGAATTCAAGGTTCTGGCCCAGCAGCAAGGCCTGGATTTCCGCCTGCGCGGCAGCCGCCTGCGGGTGCAGAGCGACATGAAACTGCTGCGCCGGATTCTGCAGAACTTCCTCACCAACGCCTTCCGCTATGGCAAGAGCCCGATTCTGCTCGGCGTGCGCCGCCAACAGGGACGCTTGTGGCTGGAGGTCTGGGACCGTGGCAGCGGTATCGCCGACGACAAGCTGCAGGTGATCTTCGAGGAATTCAAACGCCTGGACAGCCACCAGACCCGCGCGGAAAAAGGCCTGGGCCTGGGCCTGGCGATCGCCGATGGCCTGTGCAAGGTGCTTGGCCATCCGCTTGAGGTGCAGTCGTGGCCGGGCAAGGGCAGCGTGTTCCGCGTCAGCGTGCCGCTGGCCACGGCGCCGGCGGCCCCGGTGGCCAGCCCTGCCGAACAGGCCGGGCAGCCATTGGCAGGCCTGCAGGTGCTGTGCATCGACAACGAAGACAGCATCCTCATCGGCATGAACAGCCTGCTCAGCCGCTGGGGCTGCCAGGTATCCATCGCGCGCAACCGCGCCGAGTGTGAAGCCTTGCTGGCAAGCGGCCTGCGCCCGCACCTGGCGCTGGTGGACTACCACCTGGACGACGGCGAGGTCGGCACCGAGCTGATGGCCTGGTTACGCACACGCCTGGGCGAGCCGGTCCCCGGCGTGGTGATCAGCGCCGACGGGCGCAGCGAGATGGTCGCCCAGGTGCATGCCGCAGGGCTCGACTACCTGGCCAAGCCGGTCAAGCCGGCGGCCTTGCGCGCCCTGCTCAATCGGCATCTGAGCCTGGTCCAGTAAGGGCGCTGGCAGCCAGCGGGTCGCCTTCGCTCATGGCGCGCTCGAGCAGGTCGGCCGGCAGGCTCTTGCTGGCCCGGGCACCGAGCAGCTTGAGCTGTTCGCTGCGGCTGATCAGGTTGCCGCGCCCTTCGCAGAGCTTGTTGCGCGCCGCGCTATAGGCTTTGTCGACCTGCTGCAGGCGGCTGCCAAGCTCGTCCAGGTCCTGGATGAACAGCACGAACTTGTCGTACAGCCAACCGGCACGCTCGGCGATCTCCCGGGCGTTCTGGCTCTGGCGCTCCTGCTTCCAGAGGCTGTCGATAACCCGCAAGGTGGCCAGCAAGGTGGTCGGGCTGACGATCACGATCTGGCGGTCGAAGGCTTCCTGGAACAGGTTCGGCTCTGCCTGCAAGGCGGCCGAAAACGCCGCCTCGATAGGCACGAAGAGCAGGACGAAATCCAGGCTGTGCAGGCCTTCGAGGCGGTTGTAGTCCTTGCCGGACAAGCCTTTGACATGGTTGCGCAGCGACAGCACGTGTTGCTTGAGCGCGGCCTGGGCAATCTCGCTGTCGTCGGCGCCAACGTACTGCTGGTAGGCGGTGAGGCTGACCTTGGAGTCGACCACCACCTGTTTGTCGCCCGGCAGCATGATCAGCACGTCGGGCTGAAAGCGCTCGCCGTCGGCGCTCTTGAGGCTGACCTGGGTCTGGTACTCGCGGCCCTTCTCAAGCCCGGCGTGCTCCAGCACCCGCTCCAGAATCAGCTCGCCCCAGTTGCCCTGGGTCTTCTGGCCCTTGAGCGCCTGGGTCAGGTTGGTGGCCTCATCGCTCAGGCGCAGGTTGAGCTGCTGCAGGCGCTCAAGCTCCTTGGCCAGCGAGAAGCGCTCGCGGGCCTCTTGCTGATAGCTGTCTTCGACGCGCTTTTCAAAGGCCTGGATGCGCTCCTTGAGCGGGTCGAGCAACTGCCCCAGGTGCTGCTGGCTGGTCTGGGCGAAGCGCTGTTCGCGCTCATCGAAAATCTTCGTGGCCATTTCGGCGAACTGCGCCCGCAGCTCGTCACGCGAGCCTTGCAGGTCGTCGAGGCGTTGCTGATGGCTTTCCTGCTGTTCGCGCAGCTCGGCGCTCAGGGCTGCGCTCTGGGCGTCCAGGCGACGCAATTCGGCTTCGCGGCTGGCGCGTTCGAGCTGCCAGGCATGGGCGGCATCGCGCGCTTCGTCGCGATCGATCTGGAGCAATTCAAGCTCACGGGCCTGAGCGGCCAGCGTCGCCTGCTTGGCCGCATTGGCCTGGCTCAGGTCGCTGATTTCGTCGCGGCTGGCATCGAGCTGGGCGAGCAAGCCTTCCTGAGCCAGCTGCACACTGCTCAGGCGCTCCTCAAGCAAGGCCGCGTCGGCCTGGCGCGCACTCAGGCGCCGTTGCACCTGCAGCACCAGCGCCAGCGACGGCACAGCTGCCACCACAATACCCAGCACAATGCTGGTCAGATCCACTGCCATAGCCACCCCGATCTCCCTCGGCCAACGATCAACGGCTCAGCTTATCAGCCTTGGGCGCACGCGCCGCATTCAGGCTTCAGGCAATTGCCTGAGCAGGCGCAAGGCCTCCTGCGAACCCTGGGCAGCGGCCTGTTCGAGCCAGTAGCGGCCCTGGGCGGGTTCGTTCAGTTGCCCCAAGGCGCACAGCCGGCCGTACTCGAGCTGGGCCCGGCGATCACCGGCGCGCGCCGCCTGGCGCAGCAGTTCGTGGCCGATCCGGCGGTCGCGGGCATTGCCGCAATCACGGCAGAGCATCTGCCCCAGGCGGCTCTGGGCCACCACCACGCCCTGGCGCGCTGGCTGCTTGAGCAAGCGCCCGGCAAAGTGCTTGACGTTGGGGTTGTCACCCAGGCGCGGGCTGTCGAGCAACCACAAGGCCACTTTCAAGGAGAAGCGCTTGGGCTCGGGCAGAGGCGACTGGGCAGTGGGGGCAACGAGGTTTTTGCAGCGAAACTTCATAAAAAACAGCGGAGGCAACTCGAGAGGCGCGCCACTCTACTCCATTTTTCTGACAATGGCCCGGTGCTTTTCTGCACTTTTTTCAAAATATTTCAGTGTTTTTTTCTTGACGTCAGGACGGGTATTTTGTCCCTGACGGAAGACTGTCGAAGGATTGTCGGACACCGGCCAAAAAGCTGGCACGCCCGTCCTAGAGCAAGCGCTCGGGACAATCCACAGAAGCTGTGGATAACTCGGTGGACAACCCCCTAAACCTCCCCGCAAACCCCTATGGAATGGGGCTTTCAGTCAAACTGTCGATTTTTTCACCAGCTAAAATAAGTGTTTTTTTTCATTGACTTAAGGCAACGGCCAAGTCATTGGCGGCCACTTGCCGCCTTGTTGCAGCGCTGTAACAAAGGCTGCCCCAAGTGTGCACAACCGCCCTTTAGCAAGGCATTTCCCTGCACGAAATTGGCACGTTCCCTGCCTTGTTGCACTGCAAAGCCGGCGAATTAGCCCTTCACAGACAGCCTGGAACGCGACATACTGATCGGCTCGCCAGACGAAAAGCCAAAAAGCTTGCCAGCAACGAAAAACTGCGGTAGTCTTGCCGCCGTTAGTACCAAGCTGAAAGTCAATTCTGGCCAAAGCAGTCCTTACAGTGCCCTGCCCCCTCACATCGGACAGGCCTGTTGAAACCAGGACCGGCCCACTCGATGGTTCCCCAGGTAAATCACTTCTTACTCTGACCGAACCAACCTGCAGATTGATCAGGATCTTCACCCAGCGGCATTGAACCCGACCCTGGCTGTTGCCTGTCCTCTGACGTACCTACCAGTCAGCCCCAGCGCCACATGATAAATGCGCCCAAAACTGGCTGCCCTGTTCCAGTCAGGTTCTTCGCACCGGCTTAAATGCTCGCGTTACTGGAACGTTTTATATGTGCACGGATCGAAACCGTGTCTATTGCAGGAACATCTAATAACTATGAATCACTCTTCTCATACTCAGGCTGCCATTCGCACCCTTTCCCAGGCATTTGCCCCTCTGAACTGCTTGATCCTGGCGTCGCGCAAAGGCGGCTTCAGCTTCACCCTGGTCAACGAGCACGGCATTGCCCGGCACAGCGAGCGCCTGTACCCGGAGCAATACTCCGAAGCCGAGCCGCTGCAGGCCGTTATCGAGCGCACCCGTCAGGCCCTGGTGGCCTGATCCGCACGACGCTGCAAACGCTCAAGCCCCGCCCTCTGGCGGGGCTTTTTTATGCCTGGCGCCCAGCAATCACTAATTGCCGCACGGCATATGATTTATAACTAAAAGCCGCAAATGTTTTAAAAACAGGCCTTTACAGCGCGAATATGACACTACACTTCAACTCAAGCGGCAAAGGCCGCTTCCGGCGGGCCTGACCGACTCTCCAGCTGCCAAGCTCCAGCGTCCGCCGGCCAATTTCAAGTTCGAGGGCATCATGGGTATCGCCGCGAGCGAGTTGAGCCAGTTTGTCATTCGTCCGACCCTGATCTACCTGGGTCGCCACTGCGCCAGCGCCGAAGCCCTGCTGCTCGGCGTCGCCGCCAGCCAGTCAGCACTCGGCTCAGCATTGCACGACCGCCGCGGCCACGGCCTGTACCGCATTGGCGAACTGCGCCACCAAAGCCTCTGGGACCAGTTCCTGGCCCGCGACCCGGATCTCGCCAGCCTGGTCCGTGGCCTTGCCAGCCAGCATGCCTTCCTCAGCGGCCCGCACCTGGAACTGACCGTAAACCTGCGCTATGCCACCGCCATCGCCTGGATGCTGATCGAAGAACAAGCCCCCGAACTGCCCGCCGCCGACGATCTGCTCGGGCTTGCACGTATCTGGCGACAAACCTTCCAGCCTCAGGGGCGCCTGCGCGATTTCACCTGCGCCTGGCAAACCTGCATCGCCCCTGTGACTCTTCAGGCCTGCTGAGAGTCACTGCTTTCCATAATCGGAAAATTCCCGCCATTTTGGTCGGATTGTCCTACAAAACCGCCCTATCTCCTGCGATACAGCCTATAGCGCTGCGGGCGAACTGATGGTAATTTTCGCCCCGGAGATCCCAAGGAGTTCTAATAATGAAAAAAGTAATGCTCAAAACCTCTCTCAGCCTCGCCGTCACTCTCGCCTCGACTCAACTGTTCGCCAGTGGCTTTGCCCTCAACGAACAAAGCGTCAGTGGCATGGGCACAGGTTTCGCGGGTCGTTCTTCTTCTGCCGATGATGCCAGCACCGTATTCGGCAACCCTGCCGGTATGTCGCGCCTGAAACGCGAGCAGATCACCGTTGGCGGCGCAGCCGTCATCGCCAAGTCCGATATTTCCGGCGGCGGGCGCCCAGGTGGCACCACCGACGGCGACATGGTGCCGTTCGTCGGCGTGCCCATGGGCTACTACGTCAAGCCTCTGGATGATCACTGGACCGTCGGTTTCGGTGTCTACGCGCCGTTCGGCCTGGTCACCGATTACGAGAGCACTGCCGCCAGCCGTTACTGGGGCAAGAAAAGCCACGTTGAAGTGGTCACCTTCCAGCCAACCATCAGCTACGCCTTCAACGACAAGGTGTCGATCGGTTTCGGCCCGACCATCAACAAGATCAAGGGTGAGCTCAGCGCCAACACCCTCAACCCGCGCACCCCGGGTTTCAACGATGGCGAAGTGAAAATCAAGGGTGACGACACTGCCGTCGGCTACAACATCGGCGTGCTGGTCCAGGCCACCGACAAGACCCGCCTGGGCCTGACCTACCACTCGATGGTCGACTACAAGCTCGAAGGCAACACCAAGATCAACAACGCCCTGATCGGCCCGTTCAGCGGCAGCAAGTTCGACGCTGAACTGAAGATCAAGACCCCTGAATCGGTCGACTTCTCGGTTACCCACGAGCTGGATGACCAGTGGACTATCTATGCTGGTAGCACCTGGACCCGCTGGAGCCGCCTGGAAGCCATCACCGTCACCAACAAGGTTCCTGCCCCGCTGGCCGGCCAGTTCGGCACCATCAGCGAAGAGCAGAACTGGCACGACACCTGGGCCCACGCCATCGGCGCGTCCTACAAGCTGAACAAGGAGTGGGTACTGCGTACCGGCTTCACCGTCGACCAGTCGCCGACCAACAACCACGACCGTTCGCCACGCATCCCGACTGGCGATCGCAAGATCTTCAGCCTGGGCGCCGGCTACAGCCCAACCGACGACATGACCATCGACGTGGCGTACTCCTACCTGTGGGAAGAAGACACCAAGGTCAACCTGGCCAGCCCGACCAAGGGTTCGTACAACGCCAAGTACGAAAACAGCGCTCACGGTATTGGCGCGTCGCTGACCTATCGCTTCTGATAACAGCGCCGCAACGAAAAACCGCCGTCATCGGCGGTTTTTTTATGCCTGAGCAATCGGCCAGGCGTGCCCGACTTCCAGCTGGAGGTACTCCATGAACGCCCGCACCTTGGGGCTCAAGGCGAAACGGTCGGCCACGCACAGGTAGATATCCATCGGTTCGGTCTGGGCGTAGGCCCGTGCCGGCTGCGAATACTCGAACAACGCCACCAGTTGGCCGCGCTCGAGCAAAGGGCGGGCGACGAACTCGGCCAGGCGAGCGATACCGCCATCGCGCACCGCCATCTGCGTCAGTACGTCGATGTCATCGCTGATCAGCACCTTGTCGAACTCGGCATCAAAACGCAGCCCCTCGCGGATAAAGCCCCAGCGCAAAAAGCGCCCGTCCACCGGGTAGCGGAACACCAGGCAGCGGTGCTCCTTGAGCTGCTCGGGCGATTGTGGCCAACCGGCCGCCGCCAGATAGCCCGGGGAAGCGCAGCAAATGAACGGCACCCGGGCAATGTGCCGGGCCAGCAGGCCGTCTTCGAGTTGTGGCTGGATGCGGATACTGACATCAACGCCTTCCTGGGCGTGGTTGACCCGCCGATCATTCGTAACCAATTCAATTGAAAGCTGCGGGTAGCGTGCACTGAAGGCCGGAATCAGCGGCGCCAGTACATGGCGGCCAAAGGCCGACGACGAAGCGATGCACAAGCGCCCCTTGGGCTCGCAATCCGGGGCGGTGACCGCCTGCTGGGCCTGCTCGAGGTCGCGCTCGATGTGCTTGACCTTGTCGTAATACAGGCTGCCACTGGGCGTCAGCACCATACTGCGCGTGGTACGCGCCAGCAGGCGCACCTGCAGGTGGGCTTCCAGGCGGGCGATATTCTGGCTCACCGCGGCGGCGCTCAAGCCCAGGCTGCGAGCGCCACCGGCGATGCTGCCGGCCTCGACCACCTTGATGAAACTCTTGATCGAACCGAGCAGGTTCATGACGGCATCCAGGCATTCGTAAGATCTTCTTTATAAAGACCTAAGTCCAGCTCGTCTACCGCAGCCCGACACCGCCTTGCTAGGCTGCCCCCTCACCCACCAGAAGGAGTCAGCATGACCTCCCAGACCAGCGCCCGCAGCCGGCGCAAACTCGGCGTTCGCGCCACCCCCTACGTGTTTGCCTTCTACATGTCGGCAATCATGGCCCTGTTAATGTGCTTCGTGATTACCGCCGCCAACGCAGGCATCAACGAGCAGTACCTGGGCAACGTGCTCAAAGCCTATCAACTGGCCATGCCAGTAGCCTTTGCCTGTGTGCTGGTGGTGCGCCCGATCGTGCTCAAGCTGGTGGCCTGGACCGTGCATCCGAGCCACTGACGCAGCTCAGGGCCGGGAAGCAATGGCCTTTTCAATCGCCGCCTTGAACGCCGGGTCATCCGGCTTGGTCAGGCTGGTGAAATTGGCCACAACCTTGCCCTGGCGATCAACCACGTACTTGTAGAAATTCCACTTCGGCGCACTGCTCTGCGCGGCCAGTTCCTTGAACAGCGGCGTGGCATCGTCGCCACGCACGGGCCGGGCCTGGGTCATAGTGAAGGTCACGCCATAGTTGGCGTAGCAGACCTTGGCGGTCTTCTCGGCATCGGCGTCTTCCTGCTTGAAGTCGTTGGACGGCACCCCGAGCATTTCCAGGCCCTGTTCGTGGTACTCCTTGTAGACGCTTTCAAGCCCTTCGAACTGCGGGGCAAAGCCGCAATAGCTGGCGGTATTGACCACCACCAGTGGCTTGCCTGCAAAACGCTGGCACAGGTCGATCTGCTCCTTGCCGCGCAGCTCCGGCAACGAGCCCTTGAGCAGCGCCGGGCAATCGGCGGCCAGGGCATTGGCCGCAGCGGCCAAGGTCAACAACGGAACCAACATCCAGCGTGCGCGCATCGTCTCTCTCCCTCGAACGTTCCCGAAGTATTCAGAGTACTCCTAGCACACGCCCATGCCCAACTGCATCAACGCCAGGCCGCCCTCATGCCAGCCCCACCAGGCCAGCGCCAGCAGCAATAGCGCGGCGAGGCCGAGCACGCTGCCAATGGCGACCCGCTTCATGCTGCCTGCGCCTGCAAGCGCGCTACCGGGCGTTCGCGCACTGGCCAGTTCAGCGCTGCGGCGAGCAGGCTGAGGAGGATGGAAATCTGCCAGACCAAATCGTAGTTGCCGGTGCGGTCATACACCACCCCGCCCAGCCAGCCGCCCAGAAATGCCCCTAACTGGTGGAACAGGAAGACGATACCGCCGAGCATCGACAAATTGCGCACACCAAACAGGGTGGCCACGGTGCCGTTGGTCAAGGGTACGGTCGACAGCCACAGCAGGCCCATGGCAATGCCGAACAGGTAGGCGCTGAACTGGCTGATTGGCGCCCACAGGAACAACACGATGACCACCGCGCGCAGCAGGTACAGCGCGGTCAGCAGCCGCGGCTTGGACATGCGCCCACCCAGCCAGCCGGCGGTGTAGGTGCCGACGATATTGAACAGCCCGACCAGCGCCAGCACTGTGGTGCCGATGGTCGCCGGCAGGTGCTGGTCGACCAGGTAGGCCGGCAGGTGCACGCCGATGAACACCACCTGGAAGCCACAGACGAAAAAGCCCAGGGCCAGCAGCCAGAAACCGGAGTGCGAGCAGGCTTCGCGCAGGGCCTGGCCGAGGGTCTGGTCATTGCCCTGGCTGGGCAGCGGACGATCACGCAGCAGCCCTACCAGCGGCACGATAAAGGCCACCAGCAAACCCAGCACCAGCAAGGCCGCCGACCAGCCCAGCCAGCCGATCAGGCCGAGCGTACCCGGCAGCATGGCGAACTGGCCGAAGGAGCCGGCGGCGCTGGCAATGCCCATGGCCATGCTGCGTTTTTCTGGCGGCACGGCACGGCCAACCACGCCGAGGATCACCGAAAACGAGGTGCCCGACAGGCCGATACCGATCAACAAACCGGCACTCAGCGACAGGGTCAGGGCCGAGTCGGACATGCCCATCAGCACAAGGCCGGCGGCATAAAGAATACCGCCGACCATCACCACCTTGGCGGCACCGAGGCGATCGGCCAGGGCTCCGGCAAACGGCTGGGCCAGGCCCCAGATCAGGTTCTGCAAGGCAATGGCAAAGGCAAACACGCCGCGGCCCCAGCCAAAGTCGGCGCTCATCGGCGCCAGGAACAGGCCAAAGCCGTGCCGCACGCCCAGCGACAAGGCCAGGATCAGCGCCGCGCCAAGCAGAATCCACCCACTGGTTCGCCATACTGATGTCATTTTTGTTGTCTCCAGTGCCGCAAGGTTATGCGGGTATATACCCGCTTATACTCGTAAAAAGCTCAGGCCAACAGCTCCAGCAGGCGCACCAGTTCGTCACGCTGACCTTCGCCGAGGGTCTCGATCAAGCCGCTTTGCGCTTGCTCCCAGGCCGGCTCCGCCGCTTGCAGGCGTGCCCGGCCCTGCTCGGTCAGCAACACGATACGGTTGCGCAGGTCCTGCCCTTCGGCCAGGGCCACCAGGCCCTCGGCTTCCAGTACCCGCAGGTTGCGCCCCAAGGTGCTGCGGTCCAGGCCCATGGCCTCGGCCAGGGTGGAAATACTCGGTTGATCCAGGCGGCGTAAATGACGCAACAGGGAAAACTGCGCGACATTGATCCCGAAGCCTTCGAGGGCCTCGTCGTAGTGTCGGCTCACCCCACGGGCGGCGCGACGCAGGTGGGTGCAGATGCATTCGCTGGTCAACATAATGCGTGTATATACCCGCATTTTGGCAACTGCAAGCTTTTATTCGCCGCTCACAGCACCAAAGCGATCAATACCGCCAGCTCCAGCAGCTCGAGCAGGGCCCCGGCGGTATCACCGGTGGTGCCACCCAGACGGCGCACCATCACGTGGCGCAGCCAGGCGAAGACGATGGCGGCAACCAGCAGCACCCACAGGCCCTTGAACCCTGCCAGCAGCACACAGGCCAACGCACTGACGAGCATCACCAGCTGGCCCGCCCGACGCGGCAAATGATCGGCAAGCGCCTGGCCGAGCCCGCCGCTGCGCACATAGGGCGTGCACAGGAACAAGCCCAGTAACGCCGCGCGGCCGATCAGCGGTGCGAGCACCAGCAGCAGCCCGTCACCGCGCTCGATCAACGCCAGTAAGGCGCAGAACTTGAGCAACAGCACCAGTACCAGGGTGACCACGGCAATCGGCCCGCTGCGCGGGTCTTTCATGATCAGCAAGGTACGTTCGCGGTCGCCGAAACCGCCGAGCCAGGCATCGGCGCTGTCGGCCAGGCCGTCCAGGTGCAAGGCGCCGCTGAGCAGCACCCAGGCGCTGAGCAGCAAGGCGGCGTGCAACAGCACCGGGCTACCGGCCAGCAGCGCGTTCAACCCCCAGAGCACCACCCCGAACAACAGCCCTACCAGCGGGTAAAACAGCAATGAGCGGCCCATTTGTTCCGGCGCCGGCATGCCCGGCAGGCGCACCGGCAAGCTGCTGAGAAACTGCAGGGCGATCCAGAACCCCAGCATCTCAGCACACCTCGCGCAGGCTGCCGTCGGCCAGCAGTTCCAGGCGGCACAAGGCGCCATGGGCCACTTCGACCTGCAGCAGCTGTTCACGCGGCAGGCCACGGGCGCGGGCTAGCAACAGGCGCATGACGCCGCCGTGGGTGACCAGCAGCAACTGCTGGCCGGCATGGGCCTGGTGCAAGGTGCTGATGGCCTGCAACACCCGTACGGAGAAATCCGCCACCGGCTCGCCACCTGGCGGTGTGTAGGCATATGGGTCAGCCCAGAACCGGCCGAGCTCGGCTTCATGGGTGAGCATCAGCGCTGCCGCGCTGCGCCCTTCCCACTCACCGAAATGCAGCTCTTGCAGCCCCGGCGCCAGCTGCAGCGGCAGGTTCAACTGCGCGCCCAGCTCCTGGGCAAAGCGTGCGCAGCGCTGCAATGGCGAGCTGACCAATGCATCCCAAGGGCCGGCATCACTCACCGCCGCGCGCATCTGCGCCCAGCCCTTGTCAGTCAGGGCATCGTCGAGGCTACCGCGCAGGCCGCCGCCCAGTTCGGTTTCTCCGTGGCGCAGCAGGTCGATGATCATGCCGGGCGGTCCGCTACCGCAGCTTCGGCGAAGGTCGCCATCTGCCGGTGCAGGTCACAGGCCAGGCGCAACAGCGGCACCGCCAGTGCCGCACCACTGCCCTCGCCCAGGCGCAGGCCCAGCTCCAGCAGCGGCTCGGCGTCGAGTTCGGCGAGCACCCGGCGATGACCGGGCTCGGCGCCGCGATGACCGAACAGCAGCCAGTCGCGGCAACCCGGATTGATACGCGTCGCCACCAGCGCGGCAACGGTGCAGATAAACCCATCCACCAGCACCGCAACACCAGCCTGGGCGCAACCCAGGTAGGCGCCGACCAGCGCGGCGATCTCGAAACCACCAAAACACAACAGCCGCTGCAGCGGGTCGTCGCCAAGATTGGCATGCTGCAGCAAGGCGCGCTCGATGACCTCGGCCTTGTGCCGCACACCGGCGGCGTCCAGGCCGGTACCCGGACCACTGAGCTCGCTGGCCGGGCAGCCGAGCACGGCGCAGGCCAGGGCGCTGGCGGCGGTGGTGTTGCCGATACCCATCTCGCCGCCGATAAACAACCGGGCGCCGCTGGCGGCTGCGCGCAGGGCACTCTCGCGCCCGCCTTGCAGAGCCTGCAGGCCTTGTTCGTAGGTCATCGCCGGTACCTGGGCGAAGTTGGCCGTGCCCGGGCCGACGCGCAGGTGGCGCACGCCCGGCAGCTCCAGGGCCAGGTCGATGGTACCCAGGTCGATCACTTCCAGTTGAGCATTCAGCTGCCGCGCCAGCACGCTGATCGCAGCGCCGCCGCTGACGAAATTGAGCAGCATCTGCCCGGTCACCGCCTGCGGGTAAGCCGAGATGCCTTCGGCGACCACACCGTGATCGCCGGCAAAAATCGCGATCCACACCTGCTCGACGCTCGGCTTGAGCTGGCCTTGCAAGCCGGCCAGTTGCACTGCCAGCTGCTCCAGGCGACCCAGCGAGCCTGCCGGCTTGGTCAGTTGCTGTTGCCGCGCCAGGGCCTGTTCGCGAACAATCGGGTCGACAGCTCGACAGGCTTCACGCCACCAGGTTTGACTCATAGTGCAGGTCCTTTCAGGGTAAGCGGCAAGCCGGCGACAGTCAGCACCACGCGCTGGCAGCGCTCGGCAATGGCCTGGTGCAGCGCGCCTGCTTCATCGACATAACGGCGGGTCAGCTCGCCCATGGGCACTACGCCCAGGCCGGTTTCGTTGCTGACCAGTATGATTTCGCCCGGCAACGCTGCCAGGCACTCGAGCAGCGCCGTGCGTTCGGCCGCCAGGCGCTCAGGGTTGTCGAGCATCAGCAGGTTGGTCAGCCACAAAGTCAGGCAATCGACCAGCAGGCAGCGCTCGGCACTGGCAGTGGCACGCAGCACCCGCGCCAACTCCAGCGGCTCTTCGATCAATGCCCACTCGGCCGGACGCCGCTCGCGGTGCAACTGCACCCGTGCATTCATCTCGCCGTCGAGCGGTTCGCTGGTGGCGATGTAGGTGACCGCCAGGCCGCTCTGCACCGCCAGTTGTTCGGCCAGGCGGCTCTTGCCCGAACGGGCGCCGCCAAGGATCAGGTTGAGCATTTCAGTTCTGTCCGCAGAGTTGGCGCAGGCGCGCGGTGTCCAGGTGCTGCTCGACCAGGTCGGCCAGGCGCTCGATGTCGCGTTCGCGCAGGGCGTGGTAGTCGATCTGCTCGACCTCCTGCAGCCCGGCCCAGCGCAACAGCGCGGCGCAGCAATGCGGCGCCTCGAACAGGCCATGCAGGTAGGTGGCGAGGATCTGCCCGTCGGCGCTGATGGCGCCATCGGCCTGGCCGCCGTCGAGCAACACCGCCGGGCGTTCCAGCGCCGGCCCCTGGGTTACCCCGGCATGAATCTCGTAGCCGCTGATGACCGCCTGCTCCAGCTGCAGGGTGCCGGCGACATTGCGCAGCTGCTTTTCGGCTTCGAGCACGGTGACAAAATCCAGCAGACCGAGGCCATCGCTGGCCCCCGCTGGGCCTTCCAGGCCCAAGGGGTCTTCCACCCGCTGGCCGAGCATCTGCAGCCCGCCGCAAATGCCCAGGACCTTGCCGCCGTAACGCAGGTGGCGACTGATCGCCTGGTCCCAACCACGCTCACGCAATTGCGCCAGGTCGCCGCGCACGCTCTTGGAGCCAGGCAAAATGATCAGGTCAGCGGGCGGAATCGGCTGACCGGGGCCGATAAACTGCAGATCGACCTGCGGGTGCAGGCGCAGCGGGTCGAAATCGGTGTGGTTGCTGATGCGCGGCAGCACCGGCACGATCACCTTGAGCTGGCGCCCGGCCTTGAGGCCCTGGCGCTGGTCGATACCGTCTTCGGCTTCCAGGTGCAGGTCCAGCACATAGGGCAGCACGCCCAGCACTGGCTTGCCGGTACGTTCTTCAAGCCAGTCCAGGCCCGGCTGGAGCAAGGCGATATCGCCACGAAAACGGTTGATGACAAAGCCCTTGACCCGTGCCTGCTCACTCGGCGAGAGCAGCTCCAAAGTGCCGACCAGGTGTGCAAACACCCCGCCCCGATTGATGTCGGCAATCAGGATCACCGGGCAGTCGACTGCCTCGGCAAAGCCCATGTTGGCAATGTCGCCGGCACGCAGGTTGATTTCAGCCGGTGAGCCAGCGCCTTCGACCATCACCACCGGATAGGCCGCGCTCAGGCGCTGGTGCGAAGCCAGCACGGCCTGCATGGCGATGGCCTTGTAGTCGTGATAAGCCACGGCGTTCATGCTGGTGACCGCGCGGCCATGGACGATCACCTGGGCGCCGGTGTCGCTGTTGGGCTTGAGCAGCACCGGGTTCATGTCGGTGTGGGGCGCCAGGCCCGCGGCCTGCGCCTGCACCGCCTGGGCGCGGCCGATCTCGCCGCCCTCGGCGGTCACGGCACTGTTGAGCGCCATGTTCTGCGGTTTGAACGGCACCACGGCAATGCCCTGGCGCAACAGCCAGCGGCACAGCGCAGTCACCAGGGTGCTTTTGCC
This sequence comes from Pseudomonas sp. B21-009, assembly GCF_024749345.1. Lineage (NCBI taxonomy): Bacteria > Pseudomonadati > Pseudomonadota > Gammaproteobacteria > Pseudomonadales > Pseudomonadaceae > Pseudomonas > Pseudomonas sp. B21-009. The sequence goes on from NZ_CP087199.1 coordinate 4,460,651, forward strand.
GGCATCGGAGGTGGTGCCCTGCACCATCAGGGTGGTCATGCTTGTTCCTTGCGGTAATCGCTGAAGGCCTGGGCCAGGCGCTGAAAGTCCGGTTCACTGGCCGGCAGGCCGAAACGCAGGCTCGGCGGCTGGCTGAACAGGCGCAGGAGGATGCCGCGCCGGGCCATGAATTCATGCAGGCGCGGCGCCTGCTCGGTGACCAGGTACTGGAACAGGTCGCAGCTGCCGCTGGGGGCGAAACCTGCCGCACTGAGCACCTCGGCCAGGCGCTGGCTGGCAGCGGCGCAGCGGATGATCTGCTGCTGATGGGCGGCGCCGTCGAGCAGGCAGGCCTGGCCGAGGATCCGCGTCGGGCCGCTGATGGTCCAGGGCCCGAGCTGTTCGGCGAGCAGTTGCAACAACTGGCGCTCGGCCAGAACAAAGCCCAGGCGTACGCCGGCCAAGCCGAAGAACTTGCCGAACGAGCGCAGCACGATCAACCCGCTGCGCTCGGCATGGGCGCCAATGCTGTGTTGCGGGGTGTTGTCCATGAACGCTTCATCAACCAGCAGCCAGCCGCCACGGCGGGCCAGGCGACCATGCCATTCCAGCAGTTGCTCGGCAGCAATCAGCTGCCCGGTGGGGTTGTTGGGGTTGACCACCACCAGCACGTCGAGGCTGTCGAGGTAATAATCGACCTGGTCCAGCGGCAACTCGCGCACCCGGTGCCCAGCGCGGCGCCAGCCTTCGGCGTGTTCGGCGTAGCACGGCGACAGCACCCCGACCGTGCCGGGGCGACGCAGGCGTGGCAAAGCCTGGATCGCCGCCTGGGAGCCGGCCACTGGCAACAGTTGCTCGACCTGATAGTAATCACGGGCCGCCTGCTCGAGGCCGTCTTCGGTTTCGGGCAAGCGCGCCCAGGCCCGCAGCGGAATCTCAGGGATGGAATAAGACCACGGGGCGATGCCGCTGGACAGGTCCAGCCAGTCTTCGCGGGCGATGCCGTATTGCTGCACTGCGCGTTGCAGGCGACCACCGTGTTCAAGCATAGAATTCAGCCCCCAGGCACAACAGCAGCAACCACAACCACACGCCCTGGCAAACCAGGCGCCAACCGCGTTCGATGGCGTCGGCATCGGCCTGCGGGCCTTCGCCCAGTTGCGGGCGCTCGTGCAACTCGCCGTGATACACCGCCGGCCCGCCCAGCTCGACGCCCAGGGCTCCGGCCCCGGCCGCCATCACCGGCCCGGCATTGGGGCTGTCCCACAACGGCGCCTGGCGCCGCCAGCAGCTCAGGGCCAGGCGGGTCTTGCCCAGCAGCGCGTAAGTCAGCGCCACCAAGCGTGCCGGAATATAGTTGAGCACATCGTCGATCTTCGCCGCAGCCCAGCCAAAACGCTCGAAGCGTTCATTACGATAGCCCCACATGGCGTCGAGGGTGTTGCTCAGGCGATAGAGCACCACCCCCGGTACGCCGGCAACGACAAACCAGAACAGCGCGGCGAACACCGCATCGCTGCCGTTCTCCAGCACCGACTCGGTGGCGGCGCGGGCCACGGCGGTTTCGTCCAGCTCGCGGGTTTCGCGGCTGACCAGATAACCGACGCGCTGGCGGGCTTTTTCCAGGTCGCCCTGGCGCAGGGCTTCGGCCACCGGCGTTACGTGCTCGCCAAGGCTGCGCAGGCCGAGGGCGCAGTACAGCGCCAAAACTTCAATCAGCCAGCCAATGTACGGCAGCCAGGACAACAGCATGGCGATGAAGGTCAGCGGCACCACCGCCAGGAACCAGGCGCTGACGCCGTGGCTGCGCCAGCCACGGCCGCCGGCATTCAAGCGCTGTTCCAGGCGCCCGGCCAGGCGCCCGAAGGCTACCAGCGGATGCCGGCGCTTGGGCTCGCCCAGCAGCGCATCCAGCGCCACCCCGGCCACTGTCAGCAACGCCACGCTCATCAAGACTCCCCCCACTGGTTTTCAAACAGCATGTCGTGCAGCGGCCGCGCTGTGGTCCAGCCTTCAAGCACCAGCATCGGCGCCGGGTAAAATTCGTGAACCGGGCCCAGGCAGAGGATTGCCAACGGCTTGGCACCGGCCGGCATGCCGAGCAACTCGGCCAGGGCCCGGGGCTCGAACAGCGACACCCAGCCCATGCCCAGACCTTCGGCGCGGGCCGCCAGCCACAAGTTCTGGATCGCACAGGACAACGACGCCAGGTCCATCTCCGGCAAGGTCCGGCGGCCGAAAATGTGCGCTTCGCGCCCATCCATCAGCGCCGCCACCAGCAGCTCGGCGCAGTCGTTGATGCCTTCGACCTTGAGTTTCATGAAGTCATCGGAGCGCTCGCCGAGCGCCTGCGCTGTACGCAGACGCTCCTCTTCCACCAGGGCCTGGATCCGCTGGCGCAGTTCGCGCTGGGTGATACGGATGAAACGCCAGGGCTGCATCAGCCCGACGCTGGGCGCCTGGTGCGCGGCCTCAAGCAGGCGCGCGAGCAACTCGGGGGCGACTTCGCCGCCACTGAAGTGACGCATGTCGCGACGCTCGCCGATGGCGCGGTAGACCGCCGCACGTTCGGCCTCGGTAAAAGCATGTTCAGTCATGGACACAGCAGCGCCGCCGACGCCTGGGGGTTGGAAGCAAAATAGAAATGCACGTAGGAGGCGGTCAAGCGCCCCTGGCGGTACACCGCCTCGGCACCACGACCACCGTTGGGGCTCTGGCCGCGGGCAACCGGCTCAAGCTCGGTATGGGTCAGCGAATGATGATAGGTGTGCCCGCGCAAGGTGCCTTCAGGCAGTTCTACGGCCTGCAGGGCCAAGGCGGCCAGGCGCTTTTGCATCACTGCCTCGCCTGCCAGCAGGCCGAGCAGTTCGGCACGCTCGCCGGCAACATCGGTGAGCGCATCAAGCAGGTAGAGCATGCCGCCGCATTCGGCGAGCAACGGCTTGCCGGCGTGGTGATGGGCGCGGATAGCCTCGAGCATCGGTGTGTTGGCCGCCAGCGCCTGGTGATGCAATTCGGGGTAACCGCCAGGCAGATACAAGCTGTCGGCTGGCGGCAAGCTTGTGTCATGCAGCGGCGAGAAAAACGCCAGCTGCGCGCCCATGGCCCGCAGCAGATCGAGGTTGGCGCCATAGGTAAAGGCAAAGGCTTCGTCGCGGGCAACGGCAATACGCACACCTTGCAGCAACGGCTCGATGGCAAACTCGGTCGGCGCGGCAAAGCGCACCGCTGGCGGCAACGCCGCATCGCAACTGGCGCCCAGGGCCGCTGCGGCAGCATCCAGCCGCGCATCAAGGTCGTTCAGTTCACTGGCTTGCACCAGCCCCAGGTGACGGCTCGGCAATTCGATGCCGGTTTCTCGCGACAGCCCACCGTACCAGCGCAACCCCTCGGTCAGGCTGCCTTCAAGCAACTGGGCATGGCGCAGGGTACCGACACGGTTGGCCAACACCCCGGCAAACGGCAGGTCCGGCTGATAGCGCGCCAGGCCCAGGGCCAGGGCGCCGAAGGTCTGGGCCATGGCGGTGCCATCGATCACCGCCAGCACCGGCACGCCAAAATGCCGGGCCAGGTCGGCGCTCGATGGCGTGCCGTCGAACAGGCCCATGACCCCTTCGATGAGGATCAGGTCGGCCTCGCCCGCCGCCTCCCACAATAGCCGGCGGCTTTCCTGCTCGCCGACCATCCACAGGTCGAGCTGATACACCGGCGCACCACTGGCGCGCTCGAGGATCATCGGGTCAAGAAAGTCCGGGCCGCACTTGAATACGCGAACCTTGCGCCCCTGGTTGCGATGCAGGCGCGCCAGTGCGGCGGTCACCGTGGTCTTGCCCTGGCCGGAGGCCGGTGCGGCGATCAATACCGCCGGGCAATGGCGCGCATCACTCATAGTTCGACGCCCTTCTGGGCGCGGATGCCGGCCTGGAAGGCGTGCTTGATCATGCCCATTTCGGTGACGGTGTCGGCCAGTTCGATCATTTCGTCTTTGGCCGCGCGACCGGTGACGATCACGTGCTGCATCGGCGGGCGCGCCTGCAGGTCGCTGAGCACCTGGTCGAGGTCGAGGTAGCCGTGCTTGAGGGCGATGTTCAGTTCATCAAGCACCACGAAGGCGATCGACGGGTCCTGGAGCATCTGCCGCGACACTGCCCAGGCAGCTTCGGCGGCGGCGATGTCGCGCTGGCGGTCCTGGGTTTCCCAGGTAAAGCCCTCGCCCATCACGTGGTAGCGCACCTGCTCGGGAAAGCGCCGGAAGAACAGCTCTTCGCCAGTGCTGTTGCGGCCCTTGATGAACTGCACCACGCCGCACTGCATGCCGTGGCCCATGGCCCGGGCGAGCATGCCGAAGGCCGAACTGCTCTTGCCCTTGCCGTTGCCGGTAAGTACCAGCAGCAAGCCGCATTCGTTGGGCGAGTTGGCGATGCGCTCGTCGATCACGGCCTTTTTGCGCTGCATGCGCGCCAGGTGGCGTTCGTCGCGCTCGGTGGATTCAGTCATGAGGTTCTCCGCAAACCACTGTCGGCCGATCTGCAACGAACGCAGCAGCCGACGGCTGCTCAGCGTATCGAAGGAACGGGCGTGACAGATGAATGGATATGGCAGACGGAAAACGCGCAGGGCTGCGGCACAGGCCGGAGGAACCGCGCATCACCCTCCGTGATGCCGTTGGCTGTTACAGGCCGGTCTCCGGGCTTGTGAGCGGGGCCATCGACACCCGGGGCTACGCGCCTTCCCGGGCATGAATGCCCAGTGGCCCTGCACAGCCTTGACTCACCTACCGTTGCGGGGGCAGCGCCGGATTCGCGCGTTTTACGCGCCCACCGGCTTCCCTGTTTCACCCTGCCAGGCCATCGCCTGCAGAGCACCTGAAACAAGTCGCGAAGGTTAGAGGGTTGCACCCGGAGCGTCAATGAAAGGCGCTGCACTGGCCTGGATCAATGGCGCCTTTGTCATCTTGTGCAACACTGACTTCAGTGATATCAAATAGCCATACCTCGGCTGTACTCGATCACAACTATAAGGGAGAGCAGCATGCAAGGCCTGATCATCAATAATGCGCGCCTGGAGTTCCTGCGCCCGGCCCTGGAACGCTGGGTCGATTGCATCGACCGCTTCAACCAGACCCTCGGTGACGGTGAGGCGCCCTATTGGCACGGCGCCCAGGCCAACCTCGGGCTGCTCTCGGCCGCCGCCTGGCAGGCCGAGCTGGTGACCCTGCAGCAGCACCAGAGCAAGAAGCAGCGCGATGACGGCGATCGCGAAGGCCGCTGCGACCTGTACATCGCCAACCGCGAAGAGGCCGCCTACCTGCAGGCCAGCCAGCGCTGGCCACGCATCGCCAAGCTCGACCTGAATAACGCCCTGGGCGAAACCGTCCAGGCTGCTCGGCAAATTGCCGCGCCCAGCCAGCTTAAAGTCGCTGCGCTGTTCGCCAGCCCCTGGAAAGCCGGCCAGCACGCCAGCCCCGAAGAGCTGCAGGACCTGGTCGACGACCTGCAAAAGCATAACGCCTGCGCCATCGCCTGGTACTTTCCCTACGCCTACCGCAAGCTGCACAACGAAGCCGGCCAGTATCACCCCGGCATCGCCCTGTTGCTCAAGCAGGCCTGACCCGGGGAACCTCCCACGCCTGGCGTGCCTCTACTGGCAATAGCGGCCATCATTGCGAGGGAAACGACATGGGTATCAAGCCGATTGCACTGCTGCTGGCAGTGACTGCGGGGTTAAGCGGCTGCGGCGAGAACGCCCGCCTTGAGGTCAGCGACGGGGTCGGCCCGTCGCCGCAATTGCCCGAACCGAACAAGACCCTGATCCCCACCGTCAACATCGCCCCCGCCATTGGCTGGCCCCAGGGCATGACGCCCAAGGCCGCGCCCGGCACCCAGGTGGCGGCCTTCGCCGCAGGCCTGGACCACCCGCGCTGGCTCTATGCCCTGCCCAACGGCGACATCCTGGTAGCCGAAACCAATGCCCCGCCCAAGCCCGATGACGGCAAGGGTATTCGCGGCTGGGTGATGGGCAAGGTCATGGACCGCGCCGGCGCCGGCGTGCCCAGCGCCAACCGCATCAGCCTGCTGCGCGACAGCGACCACGACGGCGTGGCGGAAACCCGCACGACGTTTATCGAGAACCTCAATTCACCGTTCGGCATGGCCCTGGTCGGCAATGACTTCTACGTTGCCGACACCGATCGCCTGCTGCGCTTTCACTATGAACCCGGCGCGACTTCGATCAAGGGCCCGGGTACAGCCGTGGCCGAACTACCGGGCGGCACGCTGAACCATCACTGGACCAAGAACGTGATCGCCAGCCGTGACGGCAAGAAGCTCTACGTCACCGTCGGCTCCAATAGCAATGTCGGCGAGAACGGCATGGACCAGGAAAAAGGCCGCGCGGCGATCTGGGAAGTCGACCCGGCCAGCGGCCAGACGCGGATCTTCGCCTCGGGCCTGCGCAACCCCAACGGCCTGGCCTGGGAGCCGCACACCGGACAGCTGTGGACCGCAGTCAACGAGCGTGACGAGATCGGCAGCGACCTGGTGCCCGACTACATTACCTCGGTCAAGGATGGCGGCTTCTATGGCTGGCCCTACAGCTATTACGGCCAGCACATCGATCAGCGGGTCAACCCGTCTGATCCGAACCTGGTGGCCAGCGCCATTGCCCCGGACTATGCGGTGGGGCCGCACACGGCGTCGCTGGGCCTGACCTTCGCCGAAGCAGGGGTGCTGCCGGCACCGTTCGAGCAAGGCGCGTTCATTGGCCAGCATGGCTCGTGGAACCGCAAGCCGCACAGCGGCTACAAGGTGATCTTCGTACCCTTCAGCACTGCCGGCAAACCTGCGGGCAAGCCGATCGACGTGCTCAGCGGGTTTCTCAATGATGAAGGCAAGGCCATGGGCCGGCCGGTCGGGGTGATCAACGATCAGCGCGGCGGCTTGCTGGTAGCCGATGATGTCGGGAACACGATCTGGCGGGTGAGCAAGGCCCGGTAAGCCGGGGGAGCTTAGCGTTTGCGGCAGAGGGTCAAGCCATCGCCAATCGGCAGCATCGACAGGTCCACCCGTGGGTCGTCCTTGAGCGTGCGGTTCAAGGCCTGAATGGCGCGGGTGTCTTCGCTGTGCGGGTTTTGCTCAAGCACCCGCCCGCTCCACAAGGTGTTGTCGAACAGTACCAGCCCGCCCACTCGCAGCAGTCGCAGGGCCTCTTCCAGATAGTGCGGGTAGTTGGCCTTGTCGGCATCGATGAAGATCAGGTCGTAGCGCGCTGATGGTAGTGTCGCCAGGGTCTGCAACGCCGGTGCCAGGCGTAGCTCGATGCGCTCGGCGACTCCAGCCTCCTGCCAGTAGCGCCAGGCCACGGCGTTGTAGCTGCCTTCAAGGTCGCAACAGAGCAACTGCCCGTGCGCCATGGCCTGAGCCATGCACAAAGCGCTGTAGCCGGTGAAAGTACCCACCTCGATCACCCGCTCGGCACCGATCAGGCGCACCAGCAGCGCCAGCAACTGGCCTTGCTCCGGTGCCACCTGCCAGCGTGCTTCGGCCAGGGCCTGGGTTTCTTCACGCAAACGGGCGAGCAACGGCGTCTCGCGCAGCGACACGCTTTGCAGGTAGTGGTAGAGGGGGTCGTCGAGGTAGAGCGTCTGGGCGGTCATCGTCTACCTCGCACAGGTCAGGGGTTGCGCGCCAGGTGCGCTGGCTGCAGCACCCGCTTGGCGTTCAGGTAGGTCTTTTGCCAATAGCTGTTGGACAGGTAGTCCAGGCGCACCGTTCCGCCGGTGGCCGGGGCATGGACGAAGCGCCCTTCGCCGACATAGATACCGGCATGGCTGACCTGCGAGCCACCATTGGTGGCAAAGAACACCAGGTCGCCGGACTGCAGGTCGTTGCGCTCGATGCTCGGTGCGCGGATGCCGATCATCTCCCGGGTCGAACGCGGCAATGAGATGCCCGCAGCATCACGATAGACGTAGCCAATCAGGCCGCTGCAGTCGAAACCCGAATCCGGGGTGTTGCCGCCCCAACGGTACGGCGTGCCGACCAGGCCGAGGGCGCGGAACAGCACGTCTTCGGCAACCGGGGAGAAATACACTTGCGGGGCCATGACTGCCGGCTCGACCACTTTACGCGGGGCCGGGGCATGACTTGAGCAGGCACCGAGCAGTGCTGCGAGGGAAAGTAGAGCGAAGCGCGCCATCATCGCCATGGTCAGAACATCCTGTCTGAAGCCGCTTCGGCCAAGAGCCGAAAAGAGTTGAGAATTTAGATTAGACGCTTTCTGTAAACACGCACGGCGACGAGCTTTTCAGCTACGTCGCCGTGGTCAAACCTGTCGAAGGATCAGTTGCGCGAGAGCGTGGTCGCGGCCGGAGCCATGGCCAGTGCACGCTTGGCTTCGATGAAGGTCTTGCTCCAGTAGCGATCACCGAGCTTGTCGATGCGCACGCCACCGCTGCGGCGGCTGCTGGAGTGGATGAACTGATCGTCGCCGAGGTAGATACCGGCGTGGCTGACGCGGCCGCGACCATTGGTGCTGAAGAACAGCAGGTCGCCTGGCTTGAGGTTGTTGCGAGCAACCAGTGGGGCCTTGACGTTGATCATTTCGCGGGTAGAGCGCGGCAGGTTGAGGCCGGCTTCTTCGCGGAACAGGTAACCGATGAAGCCGCTGCAATCAAAGCCGGTGTTCTCGGAGGTACCACCGAAACGGTAGCGGGTACCGATCAGCGACATGCCGCGCTCGAGAATGTTGTCGGCCAGGGCTGGCAGCTGGTAAGGCTTGCTGCTGGAGAAATCTTGCAGCTCTTCTTCGGTGGCCAGCTCTTCCTCGAACGTCGCCTGGACGGAGGACTTGGTCGAAACCTGAGCGGAAACCGGTTGCTGCTGAACCTGCTGCTGCGATACGGGACCGGTGGTCGCGCAGCCAAAAAGCAGGGTCACGAGTGCGAGGGGCACGAGGGGTGCGAAGCGATTTAGCATGGGCACGACCGTGTCTGGAATTTAAAGAAGTCGAGACTATGCCTTCTATCGCATCGATTTGCAAATTCAATCGAAAAAAATGTGACTTTTATGTGCCGAGGCTCTAGCCCCTGCCTTACCAGCCCAAAGTTTCTTTCAAGAACGGGATGGTGAGCTTGCGTTGAGCCTGCAAAGAGGCCTGGTCGAGGCGCTCGAGCAGGTCGAACAGTGCGCTCATGCTACGGGTGCCACGGGTGAGGATGAAGTGCCCGACCTCGTCGGTCAGGTGCAGGCCGCGGCGCGAAGCACGCAATTGCAGGGCGCGCAGCTTGTCTTCGTCCGACAGCGCACGCATCTGGAAGATCAGCGCCAGGGTCAGGCGCGACTTGAGGTCGGCGAGCTTGATCGGCAGTTCGCGGGGCGAGCTGGAGGCAGCCAGCAACAGGCGCCGACCACTGTCGCGCAGGCGATTGAAGAGGTGGAACATGGCCTCTTCCCACTCCGGCTTGCCGGCAATGACATGCAGGTCGTCGAGGCAGACCAGTTCATACTGTTCGAGGTTGTCGAGCAATTCGACGCCGCGATCGAGCAATTGCGCCAGGGGCAGGTACACCGCCGGTTCACCCAGTTGCTCGAAGCGCAGGCAGGCGGCCTGCAGCAGGTGGGTGCGGCCCACGCCCTGTTTGCCCCACAGGTAGATCAGGCTTTCGGTCCAGCCGGCGTCGGCTTCGCAGAGTCGCTCGACGTAGCCCAAAGCGGCGGCGTTGGCACCCGGATAGTAGTTGATGAAGGTGGCGTCATCACGCAGACGCACACCCAGGGGCAACTGGATCGGTTTCATGCTGGCTGGGCAGTTCCGGGGAACCGCAAGGGGCCTTTTGTGAAAAGTCTGCAAAGTTTATACCCGTGGAGCCCCTCGCACAATCTGCGCAGACCACAAGTAAAATCAAAGGCTTGCATTAGCGGGCAAAGGCCAATGCAAGCCAGGTGCTATCAAGCTAGAGATCCGGGTCGATTTCGCCCGCGTAGATATCCGACTCTTTATACAGGTCATGCACATGGCGCAGCAGCACCATGATCACCGCCGCCACCGGCAAGGCCAGCAACACCCCGGTAAAACCGAACATCTCGCCACCGGCCAGGATCGCGAAGATCACCGCCACCGGGTGCAGGCCAATGCGATCGCCCACCAGCAGCGGTGTCAGCACCATGCCTTCGAGCGCCTGGCCGACCATGAATACGGCTGCGATGCCGAGCAAAGGATAAGGGTCGCCGCCGAACTGGAACAGCCCGGCAATCATCGCCGCGCCGATACCAATAATGAAGCCCATGTACGGCACGATCGCCGCCAGGCCCGCCAGCAGGCCGATCAGCAAGCCCAGCTCCAGGCCCACCAGCATCAGCCCCGAGGCATAGATGATACCCAGGGCCAGCATCACCAGCAGTTGGCCACGGACGAAGGCGCCCAGCACTTCGTGACACTCACCAGCCAGGGCCACCACCCGTTCCTCGCGCTGGCGCGGCAGCAGGCTGCGGATCTTGGCCATCATCAGGTCCCAGTCGCGCAGCAGGTAGAAGCTCACCACCGGGATCAGCACCAGGTTGGCCAGCCAGCCGATCAGGGCCAGGCCCGAAGCCGTGGCCTGGGACAGGATGACCCCGACGATGTCAGTGGTCTGGCCCATGTGCTCGCTGATGGCGGCCTTGATCTTGTCGAACTTCCAGAAGCCGTCGGCCAGGCCCAGGCGCGTCTGCACCCAGGGCAGGGCCTGGTGCTGCAGCCAGTCGAGCATCTGCGGTGCCAGCTCATACAGGCGCACCAGCTGTTTGGCCAGCATCGGCACCAACACCAGCAGCAACAAGGTCAGCAGCAGGGTGAACAGGGCAAACACCACCACCACGCCCCAGGTGCGCGACAGGCCGGCGCGCTCCAGACGGTCGACCAGCGGATCGGCCAGGTAGGCCAGCAAGATGCCGACCAGAAACGGCGAAAGAATCGGGTGCAGCCAATACAGCAAGGCCGCGCACAGCAGCGCCCCACCTACCCATACCCAGCGACGTGTATCAGTCATGAACGGCTCCCGGCCAGGTCAGGGTTTACCAACGAAAACGCAGCCCGTTGAAGGGTTGCGGGGCGGCGGCCTGGGTTGCCCCGGGGTTGGCCGGATCGACGGCTGCAGGTGCCGCGGGCGCATCGGCCGGCAGCTCCTGCAACTTGGCCAGGCCCAGTTGCGCGCGCAACTGATCGCTGTTGCCGGTGACCTGGTAGGTCAGGGTATCGCCCTGCACCACCTTGAGCCGCGCGCCGTAAGGCTCGAGCACCCGGCCCAGTTCGGCATAACGTTCCAGGGTCATGCCCTGGACCTGCACCTGCATTTCGCTGCTGGCCCCTGGACGGGCGACGAAACGCGGCGCCAGGCGGTTGCTGACGGCGAGCATCACGGCATCGGCCAGGGCCGCCTGATCAGCGCCCTCGGCAGTGCCCTGCTCGCGCTGCTCGCCCAGCCACAGGCGCCACTTGCCCTGCCATTTGCCATCGGCTTCGCTGGCGTGCACCGCCAGCAAGGCATCGGCGCCGTAGCGCTCGGAAGCCTCGCGCAGCGGCGCCGGGTCGGTGCCTTCAAGATTCTTGCCGGTTGCCACCAGTTGCTCCTGCAGATCGGCCAGCGGCAAGCGCAGCGGCAGGCCGCGGTGCTGGGCGGCGCGACGCAGCGGTTCGGCGCTGCCCTGGCCGTCGCCGACCAGGTTCGAACCTTCGACGCTGTCGTTCAACCACCAGCCGAGGATCGCTGGCCGGTTATTGCCCCACAGGGCCAGGCCCGCCTGACGCAAGGCGCGCTCGGTGCTGCCCGGGTCGAAGTCGACCAGCACGGTTTCCGGCGGGCCGGCCTCGAAGCCGAACTGGCTGATGATTTGTTGCGGGTCTTTGCGCAGCGCAGCCAGGCCCGGGCTTTGCACAGCCTTGGCGTCGCCGGTCAGGCGCAACACCAGGGTTTCGAGGGCTTTTTCGGTGGCCTGGGTACGGGCTTCGGCGCCCTGGCCGGTGACCGGTTCGCGGACCTGATAAAGGCCGGAGAGGGTTTCGGCCTGAGCCGAGAGGCCGAACAGGGCCAGACAGCCGGCGGCCAGGTAATTACGCAAACGCATGGAGGATTCCTGTCCAGGTAATAAAGAAGCGTGGGCGACAAAAACGGACGCAGCTCAGACCGCAGCACCCGGTAAAACATTCAACCGCTGGCGGCAAATTGCGCCCATCGCCTTTGCTATACCTTATACAGCCTGCGCCGTGGCAACCAGTCGCGCACTGTTAAAGCGTATTTTTCGCAACATTTAAGGCCCTGCCCGTCGGCCTGAGGATGGCCGCTACCGGGCAACCCTGATAAAATCGCGCGCCTTCGCAGACCGGCGACGGTCAGGCAGCCGGATTCCCTCCGCCTTGCCTGGCAGGTCACGGTCGATTCCCCTGAATCCCTCCCCCCTAAAGGCCTGGATCATGAGCAAGCAACCCTCCCTGAGCTACAAGGACGCCGGTGTAGACATCGACGCCGGTGAAGCATTGGTCGAACGCATCAAAGGCGTTGCCAAGCGCACGGCGCGCCCGGAAGTCATGGGCGGCCTGGGCGGTTTTGGCGCCCTCTGCGAGATCCCGGCCGGCTACAAGCAGCCGGTTCTGGTCTCCGGCACCGACGGCGTCGGCACCAAGCTGCGCCTGGCACTGAACCTGAACAAGCACGACAGCATCGGCCAGGACCTGGTCGCCATGTGCGTCAACGACCTGGTGGTCTGCGGTGCCGAGCCGCTGTTCTTCCTCGACTACTACGCCACCGGCAAACTCAATGTCGACGTTGCCGCTACCGTGGTCACCGGTATCGGCGCTGGCTGCGAACTGGCTGGTTGCTCCCTGGTCGGCGGTGAAACCGCTGAAATGCCAGGCATGTACGAAGGCGAAGACTACGACCTGGCCGGCTTCTGCGTTGGCGTGGTAGAAAAAGCCGAAATCATCGACGGCTCCAAGGTTGCCACTGGCGACGCGCTGATCGCCCTGCCATCGTCCGGCCCGCACTCCAACGGCTACTCGCTGATCCGCAAGATCATCGAAGTTTCCGGTGCCGACATCGAAACCGTCCAGCTCGACGGCAAGCCGCTGACCGAACTGCTGATGGCCCCGACGCGCATCTACGTAAAGCCGCTGCTCAAGCTGATCAAGGACACCGGCGCGGTCAAGGCCATGGCCCACATCACCGGTGGCGGCCTGCTCGACAACATCCCGCGCGTCCTGCCAAAAGGCGCCCAGGCTGTGGTTGACGTGGCCAGCTGGAATCGCCCGGCGGTGTTCGACTGGCTGCAACAGCAAGGCAACGTCGACGAGCACGAAATGCACCGCGTATTGAACTGCGGCGTCGGCATGGTCATCTGCGTCGCCCAGGACCAGGTCGAGATCGCCCTGAAGGTCCTGCGTGAAGCCGGCGAGCAGCCATGGGTCATCGGCCAGATCGGCATCGCCGCCGAAGGCGCTGCCCAGGTTGAGCTGAAGAACGTCAAGGCACACTGATGCCGAGCAAGACCTGTGATGTCGTGGTGCTGTTGTCCGGCACCGGCAGCAACCTGCAAGCATTGATCGACAGCACCCGCACCGGCGACAGCCCGGTGCGGATCTGCGCGGTCATCTCCAACCGCGCCGACGCCTATGGCCTGCAGCGCGCCAAAGACGCCGGTATCGCCACCGCCGTGCTCGACCACAAGGCCTTCGACGGCCGCGAGGCATTCGACGCGGCACTGGTCGAACTGATCGATGGCTACCGCCCGCAACTGGTGGTGCTGGCCGGTTTCATGCGCATCCTCAGTGCCGGCTTTGTCCGTCACTACCAGGGCCGCCTGCTGAACATCCACCCGTCCCTGCTGCCCAAGTACAAGGGCCTGCACACTCATCAACGAGCGCTGGAAGCCGGCGATGCCGAGCATGGCTGCAGCGTGCACTTCGTCACCGAGGAACTCGATGGCGGACCGCTGGTCGTACAGGCAGTGATACCGGTAGAGTTGGATGACACGCCAGAACGTCTGGCACAGCGGGTTCACAGCCAGGAACACCTGATCTATCCGCTGGCGGTGCGCTGGTTTGCCGAGGGCCGTTTGCGCCTGGGCGAGCACGGTGCTCTACTGGATGGCCAGCCTCTGGCGGCCAGCGGCCACTTGATTCGACCCTAGGAGAAATTATGCGTCGTGCCCTGCTCTTCGCTCTCGCCGTGCTCGCGCTGCCGTTGCAGGCAGCCGATCTGAAGCCATTCTCGGCCAGCTACACCGCCGACTGGAAGCAACTGCCCATGAGCGGCACTGCCGAGCGCAGCCTGAAAATGAACGCCAACGGTACCTGGGACCTCAACTTCAAGGCGTCGATGATGATCGCCAGCCTGACTGAGCAAAGTACCCTGAAGCTGGACAAGGACACCCTGCTGCCCCAGACCTACCACTTCGAACGTGGCGGCCTGGGCAAGGCCAAGAAGGTCGATCTGGATTTCGACTGGAGCAGCAAGAAGATCACCGGCACCGACCGCGGCGACGCGATCAACCTGCCGCTCAACCGCGGTGTGCTCGACAAGTCCACCTATCAACTGGCCCTGCAGCATGACGTGGCAGCCGGCAAGAAGAGCGTGAGCTACCAGGTGGTCGATGGCGACGAGATCGACACCTACGACTTCCGCGTCCTGGGCAGCGAGAAAGTCACCACCAAGACCGGCCAGGTCGATGCCATCAAGGTCGAGCGCGTGCGCGACCCGAGCCAGAGCAAGCGCATCACCGAGCTGTGGTTCGCCAAGGACTGGGATTACCTGCTGGTGCAACTGCGCCAGGTCGAGACCGACGGCAAGGAGTACGTGATCGTCCTGCAGGACGGCACGGTCGACGGCAAGACAGTCAAGGGCAACTGATTGCCTGACTGCTGGTAATACCCGAAACCCCGCCACGTGCGGGGTTTCTTTTTACACCCTTGGTAGGAGCGGGCTTACCCCGCGATCGCAGGCTACCCGTCACATCGCATCGCGGGGCAAGCCAGCCCCCACAGGGACATGAAAGATGTTTCATGCGCCGTTTATTTACTTAGCCTGCTAACAAATTCTATAAAAGAGACCTGCGACACGGTGCCGCAGTTAACTGAAAGTGGAGTTTGCAGATGACTGTCAAAGTAACTGAGCGCGACGAAAGCAAAATGTCTCACGAAGGCCTGGCTGCAGGCGTGCGCATCTGGGATGTGCATCAGCAGGGTGAGCTGGTCGGCATGTTCCACAACGAGCATGAGGCCCACAGCTACCGCATCGAGCTGGAATACCTCGAGAACAGACGGCAACAGCAATAACCCCCTCCAGAAAAAACAAACCCCACCGAAGCGGGGTTTGTCGTCTTTACCACATCAGATCGTCAGGGATCACGTAGGCCGCGTACGGATCGTCGGCATCCGGCTCTTCAACCTGGGTGTTGAGCAGGACAATGCGCTGCGGGTCGCGCTCCTGGATCTTCAGCGCCGCTTCACGGGGGATCACTTCGTAACCACCGCCATGGGCCACGATGGCCAGCGAACCGCTGCTCAGCTTGCTGCGCATCAGGGCGTTGACCGACAGACGCTTGACCTTCTTGTCGTCGACGAAGTTGTAGTAGTCCTCGGTGGTCAGCTTGGGCAGGCGCGAGACTTCGATCAATTGCTTGACCTGGGCGGCGCGGGCCTTCTGCTCGGCCTTCTCCTGCTGCTGGCGGTTGAGCTCCTGGTCGCGCTTGGCTTTTTCCGCCATGGCTTCCTTGGCCAGCCGCTGCTGGGTATCGTCGACCTCGACCTGGCCTTTGTGCTCCAGGCGCTTTTGTTTCTTCTGATCTTTACTGACCTGCTTGACCTGTTTCTGGTTGACCAGACCGGCCTTGAGCAATTGGTCGCGAAGGGAAAGGCTCATCGTTCACTCACTTATGCAACAGCTCAGCCGCAGCTGGGCAGGTTCTTTTCCTGACGTTTGGCTTCGCCCCAGAGCGCATCCATGTCTTCGAGGGTGCAATCTTCAATCGGACGGCCTATGTCGCGCAATGCCTGTTCGATAAAACGGAAACGTCGCTCAAACTTTTTGTTCGCCCCGCGCAGGGCGTTTTCCGGGTCGACCTTCAGGTGCCGGGCCAGGTTGACCGCCGCGAACAGCAAATCGCCAAGCTCGTCGGCCAGGGCCACGCTGTCGTCGTCGGCCATGGCCTGCAGCACTTCGTCGAGTTCTTCGCGAACCTTGTCGAGCACCGGCAAGGCGTGTGGCCAGTCGAAACCGACCTGGGCGGCACGCTTTTGCAGTTTGGCCGCCCGCGACAAGGCCGGCAACGCGGCCGGCACGTCGTCGAGCAACGACAACTGCTCGGGCTCGCCCTTCTCGGCGCGCTCCTGGGCCTTGATCTGTTCCCAACGCTGCTTGACCTGGGCTTCGTCGAGCTTGGGTGTGTCGAGGGCAGCGTAGAGTTCACCGCTTGGGAATACGTGCGGATGGCGGCGGATCAGCTTGCGGGTGATGCTGTCGACCACGCCATCGAACTCGAAACGGCCTTCTTCGCGTGCCAGCTGGCTGTAGTAGACCACCTGGAACAGCAGGTCACCGAGTTCGCCCTGCAAGTGCTCGAAGTCGCTGCGCTCGATGGCGTCGGCCACTTCGTAGGCTTCTTCGAGGGTGTAGGGGACGATGGTCGCGTAGGTCTGCTTGAGGTCCCACGGGCAGCCATGCTGCGGGTCGCGCAGGCGGGCCATGAGGTGGAGCAGGTCGTCTAGGGTATACATCTTGGGTTCCTTATCGCGGGTCAAGCCCGCTCCCACAGAGGATGCCTGCAGGAGCGGGCCTGGCCCGCGATAGCAGTCTTACGGCGTACGGTTACGCCGCGTCTCGATGATGTTCGGCAGTTGCGAAATCCGCCCCAGCAGGCGCCCGAGGGCATCCAGGCCAGGAATCTCGATGGTCAGCGACATCAGTGCGGTGTTGTCTTCCTTGTTCGAGCGGGTGTTGACCGCCAGCACGTTGATCCGCTCGTTGAGCAGGACCTGGGAAACGTCACGCAGCAAGCCCGGACGGTCGTAGGCACGGATGATGATATCCACCGGGTAGGTCTGTACCGGCACCGGCCCCCAGCTGACCTGGATGATCCGCTCCGGCTCGCGCCCGGCCAGTTGCAGCACCGAGGCGCAGTCCTGACGGTGGATGGTCACGCCACGGCCCTGGGTGATGTAGCCAACAATCGCATCGCCCGGCAGCGGCTGGCAGCAACCGGCCATTTGCGTGAGCAGGTTGCCGACGCCCTGGATCTGGATGTCGCCACGCTTGCCCGGCTTGTAGCCGGTGGCCTTGCGCGGCACCAGCTCGACATGATCGCTGCGCTCGGGCTCGACCAGTTGCTGCGCGGCGTTGACCAGGTGCGCCAGGCGCAGGTCCCCGGCGCCCAGCGAAGCGAACATGTCCTCGGCGGTACGCAGGTTGGCTTTTTCCGCCAGGCGTTCGAAGTCGACCTGCGGCAGGCCCAGGCGGTTGAGTTCGCGCTCGAGCAGGGTCTTGCCGGCGGCGACGTTCTGGTCGCGGGCCTGCAGCTTGAACCAGTGGACGATCTTCGCCCGCGCCCGCGAGGTGGTGACGTAGCCCAGGTTCGAGTTCAGCCAGTCGCGGCTGGGGTTGCCGTGCTTGCTGGTGATGATCTCGACCTGCTCGCCGGTCTGCAGGCTGTAGTTGAGCGGCACGATGCGGCCGTTGATCTTCGCCCCGCGGCAGTTGTGGCCGATCTCGGTGTGCACCCGGTAGGCAAAATCCAGCGGCGTGGCGCCCTTGGGCAGGTCGATGGCGTGGCCATCGGGGGTGAATACGTAGACCCGGTCCGGTTCGATATCAACGCGCAGCTGTTCGGCCAGGCCTCCGATGTCGCCCAGCTCCTCATGCCACTCCAGCACCTGGCGCAACCAGGAGATTTTCTCCTCGTAGTGGTTGGAGCTGGGTTTGACGTCGGTGCCCTTGTAGCGCCAGTGCGCGCAGACGCCGAGCTCGGCCTCTTCGTGCATGGCATGGGTGCGGATCTGCACCTCGAGGACCTTGCCCTCAGGGCCGATCACCGCGGTGTGCAACGAGCGGTAGCCGTTTTCCTTGGGGTTGGCGATGTAGTCGTCGAACTCTTTAGGAATGTGCCGCCAGAGGGTGTGGACGATACCCAGCGCGGTGTAACAGTCGCGCATTTCCGGGACCAGCACGCGCACTGCGCGCACGTCGTAGATCTGGCTGAATTCCAGGCCCTTGCGCTGCATTTTGCGCCAGATCGAATAGATGTGCTTGGCCCGGCCGCTGATGTCGGCGTTGACGCCGGTGGCCAGCAGTTCGTTCTGCAGCTGGTTCATCACGTCGCTGATGAAGCGCTCGCGGTCCAGCCGGCGCTCGTGCAAAAGCTTGGCGATCTGCTTGTACTGATCGGGTTCGAGGTAGCGGAAGGACAGGTCTTCCAGCTCCCACTTGATATGACCGATGCCCAGTCGGTGGGCCAGCGGTGCGTAGATATCGAAGACTTCGCGGGCGACGCGATTGCGTTTCTCGTCGTCGGCGCCTTTGACCGCGCGAATCGCGCAGGTCCGCTCGGCCAGCTTGATCAACGCCACGCGCACGTCGTCGACCATTGCCACGAGCATCTTGCGCAGGTTCTCGACCTGCGCCTGCGAGCCCAGCACCAGCGACTGGCGCGGGCTGAGACTGGCACTGATGGCAGCCATGCGCAGCACGCCGTCGATCAGTTTGGAGACCACCGGACCAAAACGCTGGCCGACTTCAGCCAGGGTCACCTTGCCTTCGCGCACGGCGCGGTAGATGACCGCGGCGACCAGCGAGTCCTGGTCGAGCTTGAGGTCGGCCAGGATTTCAGCGATTTCCAGGCCGGCCTGGAAACTCGACGTACCATCGGCCCAGGAATGCTTGGCCGGGTTGCCCTTTTTTTCGATGTCCTGGGCGAACTCGCAAGCGGCCTTGAGGGCCTCCCGGTCCAGCGCCAGGTCGACGCTCACCACATGATCCAGCCATGCTTCGAGATTGATACTGCCGTCGGTGTTGACCGGCTGGTGCACTCTCACCTGTACCATCTTTGTTTACCTTTCCCTACAGCGCATTCGCGATGCGCTTGAAATCACTGGTGCTGCCCCTGCCGGACCCAAGGTGCAGCGCCGAACGCGTCAGCCTGGCTAACCCGCTTCGAATAACGCCATGGCTTCGACATGCGCCGTCTGAGGAAACATGTCGAGAATCCCGGCACTTTTTAACCGGTAACCCTGCCTGACCAGTTCAACGGTGTCGCGGGCCAGGGTCGCCGGATTGCACGATACATAAACAAGACGTTTCGCGCCGAGGTCTGCGATTTTTCGCACAACCTCAAATGCACCATCACGCGGTGGGTCCAAGAGTACCGCAGAAAAGCCTCCTGCGGCCCAGCCCGACGCCGCCAAAGGCTGCGATAAATCGGCCTGAAAAAACTGCGTGTTATGCAAATTGTTGCTACGGGCATTGGCGGCGGCCCGCTCGACCATCGCCTGCACCCCCTCCACCGCCACCACTTCCTTGGCCTGCCGGGCCAGCGGCAAGGCAAAGTTGCCCAGGCCGCAGAACAGGTCGAGCACGCGCTCATCGGCCTGCGGCGCCAACCAGGCCAGGGCCTGCTCGATCATCGCGGTGTTGACCTGGGCGTTGACCTGGACGAAATCGCCCGGCCGGTACGCAAGCTCCAGGTTCCACGGTTCAAGGCGGAAACCGAGGCTCTGACCGGCGTCCAGCGGCAAAGGTTCACCCTCGCCTTGCAGCCACAGCTGCGCACCGGCCTCGGCGCAGAACGCCTGCAGGCGCGCCAGGTCGCCCTCAGCCAATGGCCCGGTGTGGCGCAACAGCAGCGCCAGCGCGGTACCGCTGAACAGTTCGACGTGACCCACCACTTGCGGCTTGCTCAGGCTGCGCAACAGCGTAGGCAGGTGACGCATGATCGACTGCAAGGGTTGTACCAGCACCGGGCAGTCGTCGATGGCGACGATGTCCTGGCTGGCTTCGGCGCGAAAACCGACTTCAAGCTGTTTTGCCTTGTTGTCCCAACGCACCGCAACCCGCGCCCGGCGCCGGTAGCCGAATTCCGGACCGCTCAGCGGCGCGGCCCAATGCTCGGGCTGCACGCCGGCAACCCGCTGCAACTGCTCGGCCAGCAGGCGTTGCTTGAGCGCCAGTTGCTCGGCATGGGGCAAGTGCTGCAGGTTGCAGCCGCCACAGCGGTCGAAGTGCTTGCACGGGGCCTCGCGGCGCGCCGGGCTGGCACTGAACACCCGCTCAAGGCGCGCCTCGACCACCTTGCCGTGGGTGTTGAGCACCCGCGCTTCGACCTCTTCCTCGGCCAGCGCGCCACTGACGAACCAGGTACGACCGTCGAGAAAGGCGATGCCCCGGCCGTCACCGGCCAGGCGCTCGATGCTCAGGCGCTGCTTTTTGCCGGTGGGGATCTGTGGCGCGCGGGTGCCACCGGCCGGCTGAAAGCGCAGGCCGCTGTTACGTTTGTTCTTGGACATCAGTTCACTGAATCGAAAATGCCGGTCGACAGGTAACGGTCGCCACGGTCGCAAATGATCGCCACCATCACGGCGTTTTCCAGCTCGCGGGACAGGCGCAGCATGGCTGCCACTGCACCACCGGAGGACACGCCACAAAAAATGCCCTCTTCACGGGCCAGGCGGCGGGTGGTTTCTTCGGCTTCGCTCTGGGCCATGTCGACCACGCGATCAACGCGCTCGGACTGGTAGATCTTCGGCAGGTATTCCTGCGGCCAGCGACGGATGCCGGGGATGGCCGAGCCTTCCATCGGCTGCAGGCCGACGATCTGCACCGCCGGGTTCTGCTCCTTGAGGTAGCGCGAGCAGCCCATGATGGTGCCGGTGGTGCCCATGGAGCTGACGAAGTGGGTAATGCTGCCCTGGGTCTGGCGCCAGATTTCCGGGCCGGTGCTCACGTAGTGGGCTTCAGGGTTGTCGCCATTGCCGAACTGGTCGAGCACCAGGCCACGGCCTTCAGCCTGCAGGCGGTCGGCCAGGTCGCGGGCGCCTTCCATGCCCTCTTCCTTGCTGACCAGGATCAGCTCGGCGCCATAGGCGGTCATCGCCGCCTTGCGCTCGGCGCTGGAATTGTCGGGCATGATCAGGATCATCTTGTAACCCTTGATCGCCGCCGCCATGGCCAGAGCGATGCCGGTGTTGCCCGAGGTCGCTTCGATCAGGGTATCGCCCGGCTTGATCTGCCCACGCAGCTCGGCGCGGGTGATCATCGACAGCGCCGGCCGGTCCTTGACCGAGCCTGCCGGGTTGTTGCCTTCAAGCTTGAGCAGGAGGGTATTGCTGGTTTCGCCGGCAATGCGCTGCAGGCGGACCAGAGGCGTGTTGCCGACGCAATCGGCGATGGTTGGGTACTGCAAGGTCATGGCGTATTCGCAATCCAGACTGCGGGGGCGCCTATCATACCGGCAAACGGGATTTGCCCATATCACGCAATGTGTTGGGGTTATAGCTGCGAGCTATAAGCTGGGATTGCGGAGCCTGTTGCGGCCCTATCGGGGGTCAAGTCGGGTCGCCGCACCGCCGCTCCCAAAGGAGATCACACTGCTGGCAGCTGCATGTTCAGGCGCAAGCCCTGCCCGGTGTTCTGCGCCCACAAGCGCCCGCCCTGGCGGACCACGGCATTGCGGGCAATGCTCAGGCCCAGCCCGAAGCCGCCATCGCCGGGGCGCGATCCGTCCAGGCGGGTAAAGGGTGCGAAAATGCGCTCCAGCTCGCTTTCGGCGACGCCACCACCCTGGTCTTCCAGCCAGATCAGCCAGGTATCGCCCTGGCGTCGCCCGTCCAGACGGATCACCCCCGTGGCCGAGGAATGCCGAATGGCATTGCGCAGGATGTTCTCCAGGGCCTGGGCCAGGCTGTTGAGGTTGCCTTGCACCCAGCACGAGGCATCCAGCCCGCAGCGCAGTTGCGCGGCCGGCCAGGCGCTTTCGTAGCAGGCGTCTTCAGCGAGCATTTCCCACAGGGCCTGGACCTGGATCGGCTCTTTGCTCAAGGGCGCCCGCTCAGTGTCGAGCCAGGCCAGTTGCAAGGCATCTTCGACCAGATGCTGCATGCAGTCGATTTCGCGCCCCAGGCGTACGCGTAGCTGATTGGCATCCGCCTCGCTGTCGCAGGCCACGCGCAAGCGGCTCAAGGGCGTGCGCAGCTCGTGGGAAAGGTCGCGCAACAGCTGCTGTTGCAAGGCCACCGTGCCCTGCAGGCGTTCGGCCATGTCATCGAAGGCACGGCCCAGTTCGCCCAACTCGTCCTGGCGGCTGGTGGTGCTGCTGGCGACCCGGGCCGAGAGCTGGTCGGCACGCCAGGCATTGGCCTGCTCGCGCAACTGGATCAGCGGCACAACCAGCATGCGGTAGAGGCCGACGCATAGCAGCAAGGTAAACAGCCCGGGGATGATGCCGTTGGTCACCACCCGCCACAGCACCCGGTACTGCCCCGGCGCCAGGCGCTGCGGCAGCTCCATGACCAAGGTGCCCAAATGTGGCTGTTGCGGGAACGGCAGGCGCATCCACGGCATGCCGATCGCGCGCGGGCTTACTGGCCAGTCGATGCCGCGCAGAAAGGTCAGGCGCCGGCTTTCAGCCTCGTTGAGCGGCGTGCTGCTCAACGACTGCAGGTTCGGGCCGATCACCCCGACCCAGCCGCTTTCCTTTTCACCCACCGCCGCCAGCCAGGCGTCGATACCGGCCTGCCCGCCTTGCAGCCAGGCCTGCTCGGCATCGCTGGCATAACCCTGCAGGATGCTTTTGGCCTGTTCGGAAAGGAAGGCGTTCTGGGTGTCCATGTGCCGGCCCCAGGTCCAGCTCAAGCCGATCATCAGCAGGCAGAAGCCCACCAGCAGGATCGCCAGTTTCCAGAACACGGAATGACGATTGGGCACCTCAATGCACCTCGACGCTACTGAGCACGTAGCCCTTGCCCCACACCGTGCGCACCTCGCGCTCCAGGTAGCCGATGGCCTTGAGCTTGCGGCGGATCTGGCTGACGTGCATGTCCAGGCTGCGATCGTGGCGTGCATAGCCGCGCTGCAACACCTGCTGATAAAGGAAGGCCTTGCTCAGCACCTCTTCATCGCTGCGCTGCAGGGTGTCGAGCAGGCGGTACTCGCTGAGGGTCAGCCCCGCCCACTGCTCGCCATAACAGACATCGCTGGCCTCTTCGTCGAAGCGCAGTTCACCGGCCAGCATCGCAGCCGGTTGCTGGTGGCGCCGCTCCAGCGCTACCCGGCGCAGGATCGCTTCGATGCGAACCTGCAGCTCGACCATACTGAAGGGCTTGGGCAGGTAGTCATCGGCGCCACGCTTGAAACCGCTGATGCGGTCGGCCTCGGCGCCCAGCGCCGACATCAGGATCACCGGCGTCGAGCTGCTTTTGCGCAACTGCGCCAGTACATCCAGGCCGTTGAGGCCGGGCAGCAGGATATCCATCAGCACCACATCAAAGCGGCTGCTCTGCGCGACCTGCAGGCCCTCCTTGCCATTCTGGCACCAGGTGACCTTGAAGCCGCCGCGCTGCAACTCTTCGCGCAGGTAGGCACCCAGGACCGGATCGTCCTCGATGGCAAGGATGTTGGAGGTGCTAATAGATACAGGAGTCATTGGCCGATGCTAGCAATTCTCAATCACGCGATTATTCGGCATTCCCCGTGCACAGGCAACCGCAGCTCGACCAAAGCCCCGGTTATCCTTGGCAATCGACAAAAGCAGATACAAATGAGTGCATTACGCGAGTAGGCGCGGTACTTTTCCGACTTGGTCCGTCAGCAGGAGCTGGCGGAGGCTTACAGCGCTTACCGGGCACAGGAGAGTGGCGTGCTGAATAGATTGGGGATCAGAAGCCGCGTGCTGTTGCTCGCCTTGTTGCCAGCCGGCCTGATGGCGCTGGTGCTGGGCGGCTACTTCACCTGGTTGCAGCAGAGTGAGCTGCAGACCCAACTGCTGCAACGCGGCAAGATGATTGCCGAGCAACTGGCCCCGCTGGTGGCACCGGCCCTGGCGCGGCACGACCCGGCGCAGCTGGAGCGCATTGCCGCCCAGGCCCTGGAGCAGTCCGATGTGCGTGCCGTGGCTTTTCTCGGCCCCGACCGCAACGCCCTGGCCCACGCCGGCCCGAGCATGCTCAACCAGGCACCCACCGGTGGCGGCACGCAGTTGCTGCAGCGCACCGGCAATGACGCCACCCGTTACTTGCTGCCGGTGTTCGGCCGCCACCGCGACCTGGCCGGCGAGCTGATTCCCGGCGAAGCCGATCGCCTGCTCGGCTGGGTGGAAATCGAGCTGTCCCACGACGGCACCCTGCTGCGCGGCTACCGCAGCCTGTTTACCAGCCTGCTGCTGATTTTCCTCGGCCTGGCCGCCACCGCCCTGCTGGCCCTGCGCATGAGCCGCACGATCAACGGCCCGATCGGCCAGATCAAATACGCAGTCACCCAGTTGAAAGACGGCAACCTCGAAGAACGCTTGCCGGCAATGGGCAGTTACGAGCTTGATGAACTGGCTGCGGGGATCAACCGTATGGCCGAAACCCTGCACAACGCCCACGAAGAGCTGCAGCACAGCATCGACCAGGCCACCGAAGATGTGCGCCAGAACCTGGAAACCATCGAGATCCAGAACATCGAGCTGGACATGGCGCGCAAGGAGGCCCTGGAGGCCAGCCGGATCAAGTCCGAGTTCCTCGCCAACATGAGCCATGAAATCCGTACGCCGCTGAACGGCATTCTTGGTTTCACCCATTTACTGCAAAAAAGCGAACTGACCCCGCGCCAGCTCGACTACCTGGGCACCATCGAAAAGTCCGCCGGCAGCCTCTTGGGCATCATCAACGAGATCCTCGATTTCTCCAAGATCGAGGCCGGCAAGCTGGTGCTCGACAGCATTCCGTTCAACCTGCGCGACCTGATCCAGGACACCCTGACCATCCTCGCCCCGGCGGCCCACGCCAAACAGCTGGAGCTGGTCAGCCTGGTGTACCGCGATACACCGCTGTCGCTGGTTGGCGACCCGCTGCGGCTCAAGCAGATCCTTACCAACCTGGTCAGCAACGCCATCAAGTTCACCCGCGAGGGCACCATCGTCGCCCGGGCCATGCTCGAGGACGAGCGCGAAGACAGCGTGCAGTTGCGCATCAGCGTTCAGGACACCGGCATCGGCTTGTCCAGCCAGGATGTGCGGGCACTGTTCCAGGCCTTCAGCCAGGCCGACAACTCGCTGTCGCGCCAACCCGGTGGCACAGGCCTGGGCCTGGTGATTTCCAAGCGCCTGATCGAACAGATGGGCGGTGAGATCGGCGTCGACAGTACGCCCGGCGAAGGCTCGCAGTTCTGGATCAGCCTGAGCCTGCCCAAGGCCCGCGACGACGCCGAAGACCTGCCAACGCAACCGCTGGTGGGCCGCCGCGTAGCAATTGTCGACAGCCACGAGCTGGCGCGCCAGGCCCTGGAGCATCAACTGGAAGACTGTGGCCTGAGCGTCAGCCTGTACACCACGGTCGAACAACTGCTGCACGCGGTCGAAGCCGCCAGCCTGGCCGGGCAACCCTTCGAGCTGGCGGTGCTTGGGGTCAACCTCGACAGCCTCTCGCCGGAGCGCCTCGGCCAATACATCCAGCAACTGGAAAACCTCGCCTGCCAGGCCCTGGTGCTGTGCCCGACCACCGAACAGGCGCTGTACCACCCTTACCTGCCCAATGCTCACGGCCAGTTGCAGGCCAAGCCTGCCTGCACGCGCAAATTGCGCCGGGCCCTGGTCGAGATGGTCCAGCCGCGGCGCCCGGGCAGCGAGAGCAAGCCGGTGTCCGACCAGCCGTTGCCGAAGGTGCTGTGCGTCGACGACAACCCGGCCAACCTGCTGCTGGTGCAAACCCTGCTCGAAGACCTGGGTGCCGAAGTGCTGGCGGTCGACAGCGGCTATGCGGCGGTTCAGGCGGTGCAGGACGAGCGCTTCGACCTGGTGCTGATGGACGTGCAGATGCCCGGCATGGACGGGCGCGAATGCACCGAGCAGATCCGCCAGTGGGAAACCAGCCAGAGCGGCCCGGCGCTGCCAATCGTGGCGCTGACCGCCCACGCCATGGCCAACGAAAAACGCGCCCTGCTGCACAGCGGCATGGACGACTACCTGACCAAACCGATCAGCGAGCGCCAACTGGCCCAGGTGGTGCTCAAATGGACCGGCATGGCCCTCGGTGCGCCGCGCCCGGAACGCCCGCTGGAGCGCACGCCGGACAGCAGCGAACTGAAGGTGCTCGACCCCGAGGAGGGCCTGCGCCTGGCTGCCGGCAAGCCGGACCTGGCCGCCGACATGCTGGCGATGCTGCTGGCGTCGCTGGAGTCCGACCGCGAAGCGATTCGTGTCGCCCGCGAGGCAGCCGACCGCAATGGCATGATCGAGCGCGTGCACCGGCTCAATGGCGCCTCGCGCTACTGCGGGGTGCCGCAACTGCGCGCCGCCTGCCAACGCAGTGAAACCTTGCTCAAGCAGGATGACCCACAGGCGCCGCAAGCGCTGGACGAACTGGACCGGGCCATCACCCGGCTGACTGCCCAGGCGCGCATGAGCGCCTGAACCCTGGCTGACCTGGGGCAAGGCCCGATCCTTGCCCCTTGGTTAAACTTTCCGGCAAAGCCTTCAGGAACATCCCATGCGCGTATTGTTTTTCAGCAGCCAGACCTACGACCAGGACAGCTTCACCAGCGCGGCACCGGCGCCAGAGATTGAGCTGCACTTTCAACCGGCGCGCCTTACCGAAGACACCGCGCCGCTGGCGGCCGGCCACGAAGTGGTCTGCGCCTTCATCAATGACGACCTTGGCGCTGCGGTACTGGAACGCCTGGCGGCCGCTGGCACGCGCCTGATCGCCCTGCGCTCGGCCGGCTACAACCACGTCGACCTGGCCGCCGCCAAACGCCTGGGCCTGGCCGTGGTACGGGTGCCGGCCTACTCGCCACATGCCGTGGCCGAGCATGCGGTGGCGCTGATCCTGGCGCTCAACCGGCGCCTGCACCGGGCCTACAACCGCACCCGCGAAGGCGACTTCACCTTGCACGGCCTGACCGGCTTCGACCTGCACGGCAAGACCGTCGGCGTGGTCGGTACCGGGCAGATCGGCGCGGCCTTTGCGCGGATCATGGCCGGTTTCGGTTGCCAGTTGCTGGCCTACGACCCCTACCCCAACCCCGACCTGCTGGCGCTCGGTGCACGCTACCTGAGCCTGCCGGAGTTGCTGCGCCAGGCCCAGGTCATCAGCCTGCACTGCCCGCTGACCGACGACACCCGCCACTTGATCAACGCCCAGAGCCTGGCCGACCTGCAACCCGGGGCCATGCTGATCAATACCGGCCGCGGCGCCCTGGTCGACACGCCGGCGCTGATCGAGGCGCTGAAAAGCGGCCAGCTCGGCTACCTGGGCCTGGATGTCTATGAAGAGGAAGCCCAGCTGTTCTTCGAAGACCGCTCCGACCTGCCCTTGCAGGACGACGTGCTGGCGCGGCTGCTGACCTTTCCCAATGTGATCGTCACCGCCCACCAGGCCTTCCTCACCCGTGAAGCGCTGGCGGCCATTGCCGCCACCACCTTGGACAACATAAGCCGCTGGGCGGCAGGCAATCCGCAGAACTTGGTCGAGGGTTGATGCTAGGATACGCGGCAGATTTGGAGGACCCATGGTCGAACACGATTTCCGCTACACCCTGTTTAACCCGCAACACACCCTGATCGAGTGCCGCGCCCTGGTGCCAGGCCGCTATCAAGTGACCGGCAACGGCGGCTCGATCCAGAAGAACGACGTTCTGCTGGTGACCCTCAAAGGCAGCAAGGACTTGTCCATGCGCCTGACCGTGGAGTCGGTGCGCCACTTGATCAACCCGACCGGCCAATGGGTCGCGGTAGCCAGCGGCCCGGTGTTCGGCGAACTGGCGATCCACACCTGGGAGGTCAACTGCGACAGCTGCCAGGCCAACCTGAGCTTCGAATTTGCGGTCGACGCCAAACTGGGTAAAAAAGCCCAGCAACCGGCCGCCAGCGCACGCATCGCCGAGCTTGGCTGGATCAGCCGCGGCGACAAACACCTGTGCCCGAAATGCAAGGAGACGGCCCAGTGAAAACGCTGTTGCTCTCAGCCCTGATCGGCACTGCCCTGCTGGGTTGCGCCGCCGAGCCGATGAAGCTGGAACAGGAACGCAGCTACCTGCTGGAATGGATTGGCGAGCGTCCGCTGATGGACTACAGCCACCTGACCCTGACCCTCGCCGCCGACGGCCGCGCCTATGGCAACGGCGGCTGCAACCACTGGTTCGCGCCGTACCAGCTGGACGGCGACAAGCTGAGCTTCGGCAAGGTCGGCAGCACCCGCAAGCTGTGTGCGCCGGCGCTGATGGAGCAGGAAAGACGCTTCCTGCAAGCGCTGGAAACCGTGCAGCGCTGGGATATCTCGCCGATTGAGCAGGTGCGCTTCTGGCCCGCCGAGGGCAAGCCGCTGCGTTTCTGGCCTGAGGAGGGGTGACTTAAGCGGCAAGCCACAAGCTTCAAGCCGCAAGTAAGAGCAGACTGTACGCGCTCTGGCTCTATCTTGCAGCTTGTAGCTTGTAGCTTGAGCCGTCAGGCGCCTTTCAGCGCCTTGATCTTCTGGTTCAGGCCCTCCAGCGTCTGCTCGCCCAGCAACTGCTCACGCACCTTGCCCTTGTCATCGATGATGTAGGTCACCGGCAAGGCTTCGCTGCGCGGCAATTGGTAACGCTCGGCCGGGTCGCTGGCCAGTACGGTGAAGCCGATTCCCAGGGCTTCGCTGGCCTTTTTCAGGTCTTCACCCTGCAGGCCGTCGAAGTTCACCCCCACTACCTGCACGCCCTGCCCCTGCCATTGCTTGGCCGCGGCGTTGAGTTCGGGAATTTCGATACGGCACGGGCCGCACCATTCCGCCCAGTAGTTGAGCACCAGCCAGTGCCCTTCAATCTGCTCGGCTTTCACTGCCTGGCCGTGCTGGTCCAGGCCGTAATCTGCACCGCAACCGCCAAGCAACAGGCTCGCGGTGATGGCCAGTGCTGCTGCCAAACGCCTTGTCATGGGTCAATCCTTCTCGAAGATTCAAGCAAAATGCGAAGTCGCTGCGGTTAGAATAGCCGCCACACCCTGCTGGATGCGACCCGAACATGACTGACCTGACCCTCTATCACAATCCGCGCTGCTCCAAATCCCGTGGCGCCCTGGAGCTGCTCGAAGCCCGCGGCCTGGCCCCGACCGTGGTGCGCTACCTGGAAACCCCGCCGACCGCCGGCGAGCTCAAGGCCCTGCTCGGCAAGCTTGGCATCAGTGCCCGCCAGCTGCTGCGCAGCGGTGAAGACGAATACAAGACGCTCAACCTGGCCGATGCCAGCCTCAGCGAGGCGCAGTTGATCGAGGCCATGGTCCAGCACCCGAAGCTGATCGAGCGGCCGATCCTGATTGCCGGCAATAAAGCCGCAATCGGCCGGCCACCGGAGAAGGTGCTGGAGATCCTGCCGTGAGCGCGCCATATATCCTGATCCTGTTCTACAGCCGCCACGGCTCGACCAGCGAGATGGCCCGGCAGATTGCCCGCGGCGTCGAGATGGCCGGCCTTGAGGCACGTATCCGCACGGTACCGGCGATTTCCACCGAGTGCGAAGCCGTCGCCCCGGACATCCCCGACACCGGCGCCCTGTATGCCAGCCTCGACGACCTGCGCCACTGCTCGGGCCTGGCCCTGGGCAGCCCGACGCGCTTTGGCAACATGGCCGCACCGCTCAAGTACTTCATCGACGGCACCAGCAGCCTGTGGCTGAGCGGCGGCCTGGTCGGCAAACCAGCGGCGGCGTTTACCTCCACCGCCAGCCTGCACGGCGGCCAGGAATCGACCTTGCTGTCGATGCTGCTACCACTGATGCACCACGGCATGCTGATCATGGGCCTGCCCTACAGCGAGTCGGCGCTGCTGGAAACCCGTGGCGGCGGCACCCCTTACGGCGCCAGCCACCATGCCGGCGCCGACGGCAAGCGCGACCTGGATGCCGACGAAATCGCCCTGTGCCGCGCCCTGGGCCAGCGTCTGGCGTCTACCGCCAAACTGCTGGAGAACGGCCGTGGCTAAAAAGCCCAAGGTATTGCCGTCGCTCGAATGGCTGGCGCCGCGCCTGCGCCTGACCCGGGCGCTGAGCCTGGCAAGCTTTTTCGGCCTGGTCGCCCTGCTGACCCTGAACAACCTGCTGTTCGCCGACCTTCATGGTGCGCGGGTCGGGGTGATCCTGGCGATCGAGCTGGTGCCGCTGGCCCTGCTGCTGCCGGGCATGCTGCTGGGCAACGCCCGCGCCCATGCCTGGACCTGCTTTGTGGTCAACCTGTACTTCATCAAGGGCGTGCTCGCCGCGTTCGACCCGGCGCGGGCGCTGTTCGGCTGGCTGGAAGTGGCGATCAGCCTGGCGCTGTTCGTCAGTGCCTTGCTGTATGTGCGCTGGCGCTTTCAGTATGAGCGGCGGTTGGCCGGAGAAGGTTCGAACTAAGAGTTGAATCCATCGCTGGCAAGCCAGCTCCCACAGGGTTTTGTGGGAGCTGGCTTGCCAGCGATGATGGCACCACCGATCTCAGTGATTGACGGTGTGCGCCAGCATCACCGACAGCTGGCACAGCGGCCGCCCGCTCTGCGCATGCCACTGGTTGAAGGCTTCCTGCACCAGGGCCAGGTCGCGCTGGCTGGTCGGCGGCTTGTCGATGATGTCCTGGGCGATCAGCGCCGCGGCCATGTCATTGGTGGGGATGAAGGTGTCCTTGCCGCACATGCGCAAGAAACGCGGCGCCGACAGCCCGCCCAGCTGGTTGCCATGCTTGGCCAGGTACTTCCACAGACCGACGATGTCGGTCACCGGCCAGTCGGCAATGAACGCGCCAAAGCTGCCGTGCTGCTTCTCGATGTCGAGGATCATCTGCGCATTGCGCGGCACGCTCTTGAGCTTGCCCAGGTGGCGGATGATGCGCGTGTCCTGCATCAGCCGCTCCAGGTGCTCGGCACCCATCAGCACGACCTTTTGCGGGTCGAAGCCGAAAAACACCTGCTCGAAGGCCGGCCACTTGGCGTCCACCAGGCTGTGCTTCAAGCCGGCGCGAAACACCCGCAGGGCCAGGGTCGACAGGTAGCGGTCGGCGCCGATCTCACGCAACTGCGCGGGGCTTTTCGCCTGGGGCAGGTGCGCTTCGAGGGCGGCGGCCGAGCCGAAGCGGTTCAGGCAGTACTCATGCAGCCATTGGTAATCGCGCATGGCCGTCAGATGTTCAGCACGTCGACAAAGCGCGGGGTGGCGGTCTCGTCGATCTTCAGGCTGGTGAAGTCGAACAGGTTGCGGTCAGCCAACTGCGACGGCACCACGTTCTGCAGGCCACGGAAGATGTTCTCGGTACGCCCCGGGGTCTTGCGCTCCCACTCCACCAGCATGTCCTTGACCACCTGGCGCTGCAGGTTTTCCTGCGAGCCGCAGAGGTTGCACGGGATGATCGGGAATTCCTTCATGTCCGAGTAGGCCTGGATGTCCTTCTCGCTGCAGTAGGCCAGCGGGCGGATTACCACGTTGCGCCCGTCGTCGGCACGCAGCTTGGGCGGCATGGCCTTGAGGGTGCCGTTGAAGAACATGTTGAGGAAGAAGGTCTCGACGATGTCGTCGCGGTGATGCCCCAGGGCCATCTTGGTCGCGCCGATTTCGTCGGCGAAGGTGTACAGGGTGCCACGGCGCAGGCGCGAGCACAGCGAGCAGGTGGTCTTGCCCTCCGGGATCAGTTCCTTGACCACCGAGTAGGTGTCTTTCTCGACGATGTGGTACTCGACACCGAGCGCCTCGAGGTAGGCCGGCAGCACGTGCTCGGGAAAGCCCGGCTGCTTCTGGTCCATGTTCACCGCGACGATGTCGAACTTGATCGGCGCCACTTTCTGCAGGTGCAGCAGAACATCGAGCATGGTGTAGCTGTCTTTGCCGCCGGACAGGCAGACCATG
The DNA here is from genome assembly GCF_024749345.1 of Pseudomonas sp. B21-009. Taxonomy (NCBI): domain Bacteria; kingdom Pseudomonadati; phylum Pseudomonadota; class Gammaproteobacteria; order Pseudomonadales; family Pseudomonadaceae; genus Pseudomonas; species Pseudomonas sp. B21-009. Next base: position 4,492,677 of record NZ_CP087199.1, read on the forward strand.
ACCTTGTCACCGTCTTCGATCATGTTGAAGTCGGTGATGGCTTCGCCGGCGAGACGACGCAGGCGTTTTTGCAGTTTGTTCTGGTTGACCGAAAGGGTGCCCATAGCGCTTGGAATCCGCGAGGTGTGACAAAAGCCGAGCATTTTACCCTTAAACCGCCAGTGGGCGTAGGCCAATCCGATAAAGACTGCATCGTGCTTAAGCACGGCCCTGACAGCGCGATTTGCTCTAAAAAGCTGGCTTTATGCGGCGAACGCCTTCCTATACTGCGACATAAGGCCACACAAAGGTGACCTCCAACCTCTGGCCCAGACTTGGGGCCGCAAGCGCTCCGCTGGGGGGCGATGGCAACAACGAAAGGAGTGACCGGCATGATCCATCACGTTGTTGGGCTATTTACCCATCCCGATCAGGAATGGAAAGAAATACGCGGTGAAGAAGAAAGCATAAGCCACATGTACCTGACCCACACGCTGATCCTCGCCGCGATCCCGGCGGTTTCGGCGTTTATCGGCACCACCCAGGTCGGCTGGGTCATCGGCGATCGCGCACCGGTCATGCTGACCCAGGAAAGCGCGCTGTGGATGACCATCATGTCCTACCTGGCCATGCTCGGCGGCGTGGCGGTGATGGGCGCGTTCATCCACTGGATGGCCCGCACCTACGATGCCAACCCAAGCCTGGCGCGCTGCATCGCCTTTGCCACCTACACCGCGACGCCCCTGTTCGTCGGCGGCCTGGCGGCGCTGTACCCGCACCTGTGGCTGGGCATGATCGTCGGCACCGCAGCGGTGTGCTACACGGTGTACCTGCTGTATGTCGGCTTGCCGACCTTCATGAACATTCCTTCCGATGAGGGCTTTCTGTTCTCGAGTTCGGTACTGGCGGTAGGGCTGGTGGTGCTGGTCGCCATCATGGCCTTCACCGTGATTGTCTGGGGACTGGGCGTGGGGCCCGTCTACACCAACTGACCTGCATTATTAGAAACAGCAACATAGGTGCACTCACCATCAGGCCGCCGCAAGGCGGCCTGATACTGTGCGCTGACAGGTGGCTCGGCAGCGCCGCCGCGGTTGCGGCATAATTGTCGGCCAGGAGTGTTCCCCGATATGCCCGAACTGCTCAAATCCCGCGTCGAAACCTGTTACCAGCAAGCCGAAACCTTTTTCAAACGGCCCTTCCCGCGCCCCGAAGTCAGCTTCAAGCTGCGCGGCCAGAAGGCCGGCGTCGCGCACCTGCACGAGAACCTGCTGCGCTTCAACCTGCAGCTGTACCGCGAAAACAGCGAAGACTTCCTCAAGCAGACCGTACCCCACGAGGTCGCCCACCTGGTGGCCCACCAACTGTTTGGCGAGCGTATCCAGCCCCATGGCGAGGAATGGCAGCTGATCATGCGCGGCGTGTACGAGCTGCCGCCACACCGCTGCCACAACTACGCGGTCAAGCGCCGCACGGTCACCCGCTACATCTACCGTTGCCCGTGCGCCGGCAGCGACTTCCCGTTCTCGGCGCAACGCCACAGCCTGGTGCGCCAGGGGCGGCGCTACCTGTGCCGGCGCTGTCGCCATACCCTGGTGTATAGCGGCGAGACCCGGGTGGAGTAAAAGCATCGCGGGGCAAGCCCCCGCAGACACAAAAAAGCCCATCCGAAGATGGGCTTTTTGCGCTACGCAGCCTGCCGGTTAGCGAGCAGGGCCTTCAGCCACACCGAGGTCATCCATCGGGCGGGTGTCGGTCAGCGGCGAGCCGCCGGACGCCAGCTCGGCGTGCAGCTTGTCTTCGTCCAGTTCCTTGACCCATTTGGCCACGACCACGGTGGCCACAGCGTTGCCGATCAGGTTGGTCAGGGCGCGGGCTTCGGACATAAAGCGGTCGATGCCAAGGATCAGCGCCAGGCCTGCAACCGGCAGGTGGCCAACGGCCGACAGGGTTGCGGCGAGGACGATGAAGCCACTACCGGTAACGCCGGCAGCACCTTTGGAAGCAACCAGCAGCACCAGCAGCAGGGTGATCTGGTGGGTGATGTCCATGGTGGTATCGGTGGCCTGGGCGATGAACACCGCGGCCATGGTCAGGTAGATCGAGGTACCGTCGAGGTTGAACGAGTAGCCGGTCGGGATCACCAGGCCAACCACGGATTTCTTCGCGCCCAAGCGCTCCATCTTGGTCAGCATGCGTGGCAGCGCCGACTCCGAGGAGGAGGTACCGAGGACGATCATCAGCTCTTCACGGATGTAGCGGATCAGCTTGAGGATGCTGAAACCGTGGGCGCGGGCGATACCGCCGAGCACCACCAGGATGAACAGCACGCAGGTGACGTAGAAGCAGATCATCAGCTGGCCCAGTTGCACCAGCGAACCGACGCCGTACTGGCCGATGGTGAAGGCCATGGCACCGAAGGCACCGACCGGCGCCAGCTTCATGATCATGTTGATGATGTTGAACATGACATGGGCGAAGCGGTCGATCAGGTCCAACAGCGGCTTGCCATAGGCACCCAGGCGATGCAGGGCGAAGCCGAAGATCACCGAGAACATCAGCACTTGCAGGATGTCGCCGTTGGCGAAGGCGCCGACCACGGTGTTGGGGATGATGTTGAGCAGGAAGCCGACGGTGGTCTGCTGCGCGCCGGCGGCGGCGTAAGCGGCCACGCTGCTGGCGTTGAGGGTGCTGACATCGATGTGCATGCCGGCGCCAGGCTTGACCACGTTGACCACCACCAGGCCGATGATCAGGGCGATGGTCGAGACAATTTCGAAGTAGAGCAGCGCGTAGCCACCGGTCTTGCCGACCGATTTCATGTTCTGCATGCCGGCGATGCCGCTGACCACGGTACAGAAGATGATCGGGGCGATGACCATTTTGATCAGTTTGACGAACCCGTCACCCAGTGGCTTCAGGGCCACGCCGGTTTCAGGGTAGTAATGGCCCAGCAGGATACCGATGGTGATCGCTACTAACACCTGGATATACAGCGATTTGTACAGTGGCTGACGCGTCGTCATGGCTAATTCCTCAAGGGTACCGGCTCATCCGTCCCAGGATGCGGGGTACCTAAAGCGCGAACCCTCCTGCACTGGAGGGATTTGTTGTGTCGAGCTGCCTGGCAGAACTCTGATGAGTCCATAGCAAGCCCGATGCCAAAATGCGCTTTAACGGTGCAAGCCCCGGTTTTACGGGGCTGCGATGCACAAAGAGGTTGCAGGTCGAGGGGCTGGGGTTGGCGGATTTCCGCACGCCATGCAAAGGTTTGTGACAATGATGGCGGTAATCCGCCTAGGTATTTCGCTCCAGCTCAAAACGGATGCGAAAGGCCGCACCGCCCAGCGGCGAGTCATCGAGGGTCAGGGTGGCGTCGTAGCTTTCGATGATGTCCTTGACCACCGCCAGGCCAATGCCCTGCCCCGGGTTCTGCCGGTCGAGGCGCTCGCCACGCTGGAGGATGCGTTCGCGCTGGTCGGGCGGCACGCCTGGGCCATCGTCCTCGATGCACAGCACCACCTGTGCCTCATTGGCCTGCAGGCTGATGCGAACCTGGCCCAGGCACAGGCGGTAGGCGTTCTCCAGCAGGTTGCCGAGCAGCTCGAGCAAGGCGCCCTGCTCCATGGGCACCATGGCGTTGGCCGGCACGTCCACGCTGATGTGCACATGTTTGTCGCGGTAGACCTTGGCCAGGGTGCTGCACAGGCTGTCGAGCAATGGTCGCAACTGCACCTGGTGGCGCACCAGGCCGCTCTTGCGCAGGCTGGCGCGCTGCAACTGGTAGTCGATCTGCTGGCTCATGCGCTCGATCTGGCTTTGCAGCACCCGCGCCTGCTCACGGTCTTCGCGGCGCTGGGCCATGCTCTCACTGACGCCCTGGAGCACGGTCAACGGGGTTTTCAGGCTGTGGGCCAGGTCGCCGAGCGAATCCCGATAGCGCCGGCGCTGCTCGCGTTCGCTGCGCAGCAGGCGGTTGAGCGAGTCGGTCAGGCGCAGCAACTCCCGCGGGTGCTCACCGCTCAGGCCTTCGCGGGCACCGGATTCGACATCATCAAGCTCGCGGCTCATCTGCCGCAGCGAACGCAGGCCCCAGGTCAGGCCGGCCCAGAGCAGCACCAGCAACGCCAGCAACGCCGCGCCAAAGCCCAGGTAGAGTTTTTCGCGCAGCCCGTCGAGGGTGTGCTGGTATTCACGCACCGGTTGCAGGGCGACGATGCTGAAGGCGGCGGTCTTGCCGCCAAGCAGCTTGACCTCGACGTCGTAGACGAAGAACTCCTCGCCGTTGTCCTGGCGAATCCGCGCAAATTCGTTGCCGCGCCCGTCGTAGCGCGGGGTGTAGTTGATGTTCTCATCCGCCGTGGCCCGTGAGCGCCACACCAGGTTGCCCTGGCGGTCGTAGATGTAGCCGAGCAGGCGGCTGTCGGGCAGGTTGAATTTCTCGTCGGGCAACAGCACCGGCATCTGCAGGTTGCCTTTCTCGATGCGCGCGGCGGAAATCAAGGTAGTGACGTCCGAAGCCAGGCGCTGCTCGATCGATTCCTGCAAGGCCAGGCTGAAGGCCTTCTGCAAGGCCGGCAGCAAGCCGAGCATGAACAGCAGCGCCAGCACCGCAGCCGCCAGCATCAAGCGCAGTCGTAACGAACGGATCATCGGCAACGCTCGGTGAACAGATAACCCAGGCCGCGCACGGTATCGATCGGCTTGAAGCCGTTGCTGCCCTCAAGCTTGCGCCGCAGGCGGCCGACCAGCACCTCTATGACATTCGGGTCGCGCTCGTCATCGTCCGGGTACAGCTGCTCCATCAGGCGGTCCTTGGCCACCACCTGCTGGTGATGCCGCATCAGGTACTCGAGGATGCGGTATTCATAGGCGGTCAGCGCCAGGGGTTGTTCGTCGAGGGTTGCCTGTTTGCGATTAAGGTCGAGCACCAGGGGACCGGCAGCGATGGTCGACTGGGTAAAGCCGCTGGAGCGGCGCAGCAAAGCGTTGAGACGGGCTTCGAGTTCTTCGAACTGAAAGGGTTTGACCACATAGTCGTCGGCGCCGGCGGCCAGGCCTTCGACCTTGTCCTGCCAGTTGCCACGGGCGGTGAGGATCAGGATCGGGAAACTCTTGCCCTGGGAACGCAATTGGCGGATCAGGTCGAGCCCGCTCATGCCCGGCAGGCCCAGGTCGATCACCGCCAGGTCATGGTTGAACTGCTCGGCCTGGTACAGGGCCTCCTCGGCATCGGCCACCGCTTCGACCACATGCCCGCTTTCCGTCAAGCGGCTGTACAAGTGATGACGCAAGAGTGCCTCATCCTCGACCACCAGCAGTTTCATACGCTCCTCCAGACCCGTGCCGGCCTTCATTGGCCAGTCAATTTTGTAGACGAATGCAGAATAACAGCGAACCGGCCGTGCGCATGCAGGCCGGTTCGGACATCGCCAGGCGACTTAGAACGCGTAGTTGGCCGACAGGTAGGTCTGGGCGCTGCTGTTCAGGCGCAGGCTGCCGACTTTCGGACCGTCATGCTCGGACAACTCGGTGCTGGCGTTGCTGCGCAGGTAACGGTAGCCCAGTTCCACCGAGGCATTGTCGCTGACTTGCTGCAGCACGCCGGCTTGCAGGCCGATGGCGTAACCGGTGTCGGTGTCGCGGCTGTAGCCGGAGGATTCCATGCTCATCTTGGTCAGGCCGGCGCTGGCGCCACCGAACAGCTTGGTGGTGTTGCCCAGCGGGTAGAACATGTCGTAGCTGCCCAGGAGGTTTTCCTGGCGTACTTTCAGGCCGCTGTGGTCGTTGGAGACGTTGTCATAAGTCAGGTAGTAGCGGCCCTGGTCGTTCATCTGGCCGACGCGGATGCCGTAGGTGCTGTCCTTGCTGATGATGCCGTCGGTGTTCAGGTGATCGGTGTTGCGGGTCAACAGGCCGGACTTTTTCATCTTGTCGCTGGTCTGACCATAAGTGACGCCGGCGAAGGTGGTGTCAGCGGCCTGGGCGGCGGCGCTGGCGCCAAGGAAAGCAACGGTGAGCAGCAGGGTGTTGAGCTTTTTCATCGTGTGGTACTCCAGGTGATGCACTGTGTTGGTGTGGAAGCTAGAGTAAGCAAGCCCTCCTGAACCGCCGCTGAACCCTGGCTGAACCTCGGCTGAACAGCTGCACTGAGAGCAAAACCGACTGCAATCAAGGAGTACGACCATGCGTTGTCTGCTCGCTCTGGCCCTGATCGGTGCCGCCAGCCTGGCCCAGGCGGCGGTGCAAACCCGTGAGATTCCCTACCAGGATGCCGATGGCAAGCGCCTGGTCGGCTATTACGCCTACGACGACGCCGCCGAGGGCAAACGCCCGGGCGTGGTGGTGGTGCATGAATGGTGGGGGCTCAACGACTATGCCAAGCGCCGCGCCCGCGACCTTGCCGGGCTTGGCTACAGCGCCTTGGCCATCGACATGTATGGCGACGGCAAGCACACCGAGCACCCGGCCGATGCCCAGGCGTTCATGGCTGCCGCGCTGAAAGACCCGAGCGCGGCAGCCGAGCGCTTCGATGCCGGGGTTGAACTGCTCAAGCTTCAGCCACAGACCGATAAAGAGCAGATCGCCGCCATCGGCTACTGTTTCGGCGGCAAGGTGGTGCTCGACGCCGCGCGCCGTGGTGAAGCGCTGGCCGGGGTGGCCAGCTTCCATGGTGCGCTGGTCACCAACACGCCGGCGACAGCGGGCAGCGTCAAGGCCAAAGTGCTGGTAGAGCATGGCGCCAGCGACAGCATGGTGACCGCGGAGCAGGTGGAGAAATTCAAGGAAGAAATGCACGCAGCCGGGGCGACCTATGAGTTCGTCAGCATTCCCGGGGCCAAGCACGGCTTTACCAACCCCGATGCCGACCGCCTCAGCCATGGCGAGCATGGCGGGCCGGATATTGGCTACAACAAGGCGGCGGATGAAAGCTCGTGGGCGGACTTGCAGGCGTTCTTCAAGAAGATCTTCACTAAAGGTTGACCCCCGGTAGGAGCGGGCTTGCCCCGCGCTAGCGGTGTGACAGACACGCCGCTAGCGCGGGGCAAGCCCGCTCCTACACCGTGACACGTTGGCAGCAGCCACGGCACAATACCGGCCATGAACCGACTGCCCTCCTGCTGCGCCCCGCTCCTGCACCACTGGCCCCTGCCGCGTCCGGTCCCCGGCGCGATACTGGTCAGTTGCCCGTTCGACCCCGCCCTGCTTGCCAGCGACGACTTCGCTCGCGCCGGTATCGAGCAAACCGCCAGCCTGCAACGCTCGGTGGCCAAGCGCCAGGCCGAGTACCTGGCCGGCCGGGTGTGTGCCCGCGCCGCCTTGATGCAGCTCGATGGCCGCGACTATGTCCCCGGCACCGATGAAGACCGCGCGCCGATCTGGCCGGCCGGCATCTGCGGCTCGATCACCCACGGCAAAGGCTGGGCCGCCGCCGTGGTGGCGCGCAGCAGCGATTGCCAGGGCCTGGGCCTGGACCAGGAATGCCTGCTCAGCGACGAGCGCGCCGAACGCCTGGCCCGGGAGATTCTTACCGACGCCGAACTGCAGCGTATGGACCCCGGCCAGGTAGGCCTGACCGTGACCCTGACCTTCTCGCTGAAAGAAAGCCTGTTCAAGGCGCTCTACCCGATCGTCAAGCAGCGCTTCTATTTCGAGCATGCCCAAGTGCTGGAGTGGTCCGCAGACGGCTATGCGCGCCTGCGCCTGCTGACCGACCTGTCGGCGCACTGGCACCACGGCCGGGAGCTCGAGGGGCAGTTCTGCCTGCAGGATGACCAGCTGTTGAGCCTGATCAGCGTCTGAGTTTCAGGGCAGCAACGGGCAATGCTCGCAATGCCCGACCCAGTCGACCTTGTAACTCAGGCAGCAGGTGCGGCGCCGACGCCGTCCTCGAGCATCCTGGCTGACGGCGGCATACAAAGGGCTGCCGGGCGTTGACAGCAGCACCTGCAAGCCTGAGCTGTCGCCACTGCCTTGCAGCAGTTGATCCAGGCAATCACCGGCATTGCCCCACAACACCGCCGTTGCCAGCGCGCCCCGCTCGGCCAGGCGCGCAACCAGCGGTTGCAGATGCTCAGCCAGCAAGTCCTGGCAGGGGGCGCCGTCGGCGATCAGCGCAAGCGGCAAGCCGCGCTCATCCAGCAACAGCGATGTCTGGCTGAAAGCCGCCAGGCTTGCACCCTCGCGCAACGTCCGCCAGAGCAGCGCGAAATAGTACTTGGACCACTGCGAGACCAGCACCGGCCGCTGCGCTGGCATCAGTTCGCGGCCATACAATGCCAGCAGCAAGGCATCGAAGCGGGTTTCGTCGAGCAACGCCTGCAGGGCGATCGGCGAACTCATGCGCCGTCCTGGTTGCGCGGCCAGTTGAGGCTGAAGCAGGCGCCGCCCAGGCGCTCGCTGCGCCCCACAGACGCCCGCCCGCCATGCCAGTAAATGATCCGCCGCACGATAGACAAGCCCAGGCCATGCCCGCCAGAGGCACGCGTGCGGCTGTCGTCGAGGCGGGTAAAGGGGGTGAAGATGCGCTCCCAGACGCTTTCCGGCACGCCGGGGCCATCGTCCTCGACATCGATCCGGCACCGTTGCAGGCCCAGCTGATAGCTGAGGCTGACCTGTGATTCGGCGTGGCGCATGGCATTGCTGACCAGGTTCTGCAGCGCCCGGTGCAGGTAGCGCGGCTCGGCCTCGACCCACGGCCCCTGCCCGTCCGGACCCTTTTCGCCGCCCTGGCAGGGACCGCGCAGCACCCGCACCTCGCGGCGCAGCGGCGCCAGCTCGGCGATCACCTGGTCGAGCAAGGCATCCAGGTCGACGCGCTGGAAATGCAGGGCCGGCGCGCCCTGCTCCAGGCGCGCGTAGGTGAGCATCTCATCGACCAGCTTGTCGAGGTCCTGGATATCGCCGTCCATGCCGGTCAGGTACTTGTCCCGGGCCTGGTCATTACTGGCGCTGGCGATCATCTCCAGGCCAAAGCGCAAGCGCGCAACCGGCGTGCGCAGCTCGTGAGACACCGCCCGCACCAGCTCGCGCTGGATGGTCAGCGAGCGCTGCAGGTGTTCGGCCATGCCATTGAACGCTGCGGCCAGGCGCCCGACCGAGTCGGCGTCGTCGGCCGCCACGCGGGTTTCCAGGCTGCCCTGGGCGATCAGCGTTGCCGCGGCCTCAAGCCCCGACAGGCGCCGCTCCAGCTGGCGCACCAACAGGTAGACGATCAGGCCGATCAGGCACAGGCCCAGCACCGCAATCAGTACCAGCAACTGCGGCGGATAGGGGTTCATCTGGTACAGCGGGCCGATTTCCAGTACCCAGGGCGTGCCGACCAGGCCGGCGAACACGCGGATCGAGTCACCGTCCTTGCCCAGGGCCATCACCGTGTCGCCTTCATCGATGCGCCGGCGCTGGTCTTCGTCCATGTCGGTCTGATTGACCCGCTGCAGGCGCAGGTCGAAGCCAAAACCCTTGCTCTGCTTGAGGGCGGCCAGGCGCTGGGGCTGCTCGGCCACCGGGTAGCGCACCAGTTCATCGGCGAGCAGATAAATAGTGGCGCGGGCCAGTTGCTCGCTGATCTGCTGCACCTCACCGACCAGCAGCAAATCCTGATCACCGACCTGGCGCAGCACCTTGGCCGCGTGCGGGCCGGTCTTCTCGACCAGTACCTGCCCACGCTGCAAGCCGCTGCGCTGGCTACCGTCCAGCGCAGTACTGCTCAGCGCCTGCAACTCCAGGGGAATCCCCAGCAGGCGCTCCCAGATCAACAGCGCGCGCTTGCGCTCGACAGCATCCAGCGGCGCCAGGTTGTCAGCCATCAGGGTAAAGGTGCCGTGGGCCAGGCGTTCGCGGTACTGGCCGGCGCGCACCTCGTTGAGCAGGTGCAAGCTGAGCACGCCAAGCACCGCCACCAGCACCAGGGCGGCAAGCATGCCGCCATAGATGCGCAAAAAGATCGAGTTCATGGCACCTGGCCCATAGCTTGGGCCGCTTCACGAACGAACAGGTAGCCTTTGCTGCGGATGGTCTTGATCATCCGTGGATGCTCCGGGTCGTCGCCTATTTTCGGGCGGATGCGCGAAATACGCACATCAATGGAGCGGTCCTGGCCGTCATAGCCGACGCCGCGCAGGGAGGTGAAGATCTCCTCGCGCGACAAGATGCGCCCGGCGTTGCTTACCAGCAGCCATAAAAGGTCAAACTCGGCGCTGGTCAGTTCGATGCCGCTGTCGTACAGCCAGGCCTCGCGCAAGGTGTTATCGACCCGCAACGGGCCAAACTGCAAAGCTTGCGGTACTTGCGGCTCGGCCGCAGCCTCGCTGCGCCGCAGCAGGGCGTTGATACGCGCCAGCAGCAAGCGCGGGCGCACCGGCTTGCACACGTAGTCGTCGGCGCCCAGGTCCAGGCCCTGGACCTGGTCGAGGTCGTCGCTGCGCGCGGTGAGCATCAGGATCGGCCCGGGGTACTGCTTGCGCACCTTGCGGCAGATACTCAGGCCGTCCTCGCCAGGCAGCATCAGGTCGAGGATCACCAGGTCGGGCTGCTCGGCGATGATCCGCGCCGCCGCCCGGGCGCCATCGCCCTCCACGTCCACGACAAAGCCATTGGCCTGCAGGTATTCACGGGTCAGGTCAGCCAGCCGCTGGTCATCCTCGACGATCAATACCCGACTGCTCTGCTCCACGGCTCACCTCAACAGCTTGTTGTTATAAAGAGTGCCCAGATCACCAAAAGGCAACATTGGCCCCGGATACTACGTCGGGTACCGGCGCCTGCCAACCGCCGTTACCCGCAGTAAAAAACCAGTGGGCAAGGCGCTCGGACAAGCCGATTTTTTGTGATAGGGTTCGCGCCCGCAAAATCCGCCTGCGACCCTTTGCCCCGCGAAAAAATCGGTGACGGGCGGTCATTGCGCGCTAAGACGCGGCCTACAAGGGGTTGAGTGAAATCACTCACAAAATACGCACAAGTTATCCACAGACCGCGACCTTGCATTACCCCCAAGACCGCATTATCTTGTATCCCAAGCGAAACAAAACACTACATCTTGGGGTTTCCTGAAAATCCCAAGCACAAGTCAAGCAGAGAACTCAAGCCCTCAACGGCTAGATTTTTTGCTGGAACTTTAGAAGAGATCAGCAGCCAAACCGCTCCTGCGCAGGCTTCCGTTGCAAACCCTTGGAGGGTGTTGTTTCGGGTACGGGTGTTGCAAGCCATCGGCACACCCGACAGCAACAGTTTTGAGTCGTAGATTCAAGACCTTTGACTTCGGCCAGGGAGCGGCAAGCATTTGCCCTAATTCCTGAACTGTCCCGAAGTGAGTATGCCCGACCTGTGCGGCATGCCGGAACGCTCGTTCCTGCGCGCCCTCAAGGTCGGTTGTTGGGCTTTCGGACGGAACGGTTGGCGCTCACAAAGCGCCTAAACATACTTAGAGAACGTGGAGACACCCATGCAAACCGACACAACTCGCGAGAACCCGCAGGCTTTGGCGCCGCAGGCCGCTGATTCGAACCAGGATCTGGCTGCCACCGCTCCGGGCCAACTGCGCGTGATCAAGCGTAACGGCACTGTCGTCGCCTACACCGATGACAAGATCACCGTGGCCATCACCAAAGCGTTCCTCGCAGTTGAAGGCGGCACCGCCGCCGCCTCGTCGCGCATCCACGACACCGTTGCCCGCCTGACCGAACAAGTCACCGCGACCTTCAAGCGTCGCATGCCTTCGGGCGGCACCATCCACATCGAAGAAATCCAGGACCAGGTCGAACTGGCCCTGATGCGTGCCGGCGAACAGAAAGTCGCCCGTGACTACGTGATCTACCGCGACCAGCGTGCCAAGGAGCGTGCCACCCGTGGCCACGCCGAAGACGCCGGCGTGCAGCCGCACCCAAGCATCCGCATCACCCGCGCCGACGGCAGCCTGGCGCCACTGGACATGAACCGCCTGAACACCATCATCAGCGAAGCCTGCGAAGGCCTGGCCGAAGTCGATGGCGACCTGATCCAGCGCGAAACCTTGAAGAACCTCTACGACGGCGTGGCCCTCACCGACGTCAACACCGCCCTGGTGATGACCGCCCGTACCCTGGTCGAGCGCGAGCCGAACTACTCGTTCGTGACCGCCCGCCTGCTGATGGACACCCTGCGCGCCGAAGGCCTGGGCTTCCTCGAAGTCGCCGAGAGCGCCACCCACCACGAAATGGCCGAACTGTACGCCAAGGCCCTGCCTGCCTACATCGCCAAGGGTGTCGAGTTCGAACTGCTCAACCCTGCCCTGGCCGACTTCGACCTGGAAAAACTGGGCAAGGCGATCAACCACGAGCGCGACCAGCAGTTCACCTACCTGGGCCTGCAGACCCTGTACGACCGCTACTTCATCCACAAGGATGGCGTGCGCTTCGAGCTGCCTCAGGTGTTCTTCATGCGCGTGGCCATGGGCCTGGCGCTGGAAGAGAAAGACAAAGAAGCCCGTGCCATCGAGTTCTACAACCTGTTGTCGTCCTTCGACTACATGGCCTCGACCCCGACCCTGTTCAACGCCGGTACCCTGCGCCCGCAGCTGTCGAGCTGCTACCTGACCACCGTGCCGGACGACCTGTCGGGCATCTACCACGCGATCCACGACAACGCCATGCTGTCGAAATTCGCCGGTGGCCTGGGCAACGACTGGACCCCTGTGCGTGCACTGGGCTCCTACATCAAGGGCACCAACGGTAAATCCCAGGGCGTCGTGCCGTTCCTGAAAGTGGTCAACGACACCGCCGTCGCCGTTAACCAGGGTGGCAAGCGCAAGGGCGCTGTCTGTGCCTACCTGGAAACCTGGCACCTGGACATCGAAGAATTCATCGAGCTGCGCAAGAACACCGGTGATGACCGTCGTCGTACCCACGACATGAACACCGCCAACTGGATCCCTGACCTGTTCATGAAGCGCGTCTTCGATGACGGCAAGTGGACCCTGTTCTCGCCATCGGAAGTGCCAGATCTGCACGACCTGACCGGCAAGGCCTTCGAAGAGCGCTACGAGTACTACGAAGCCCTGACCGAGTACAACAAGATCAAGGTGTTCAAGACCATCCAGGCCAAAGACCTGTGGCGCAAGATGCTCTCGATGCTGTTCGAGACCGGCCACCCATGGCTGACCTTCAAGGACCCGTGCAACCTGCGCAGCCCGCAGCAGCACGTGGGCGTGGTCCACAGCTCGAACCTGTGCACCGAGATCACCCTGAACACCAACAAGGACGAGATCGCGGTCTGCAACCTGGGCTCGATCAACCTGCCGAACCACATTGTCGATGGCAAGCTGGACACCACCAAGCTGCAACGCACCGTCAACACCGCCGTGCGCATGCTCGACAACGTGATCGACATCAACTACTACTCGGTGCCGCAAGCGCGTAACTCGAACTTCAAGCACCGTCCGGTCGGCCTGGGCATCATGGGCTTCCAGGACGCGCTGTACCTGCAGCACATCCCTTACGGCTCCGACGCTGCCGTCGAGTTCGCCGACAAGTCGATGGAAGCGGTCAGCTACTTCGCCATCCAGGCGTCCTGTGACCTGGCCGACGAGCGTGGCGCCTACGAGACCTTCCAGGGTTCGCTGTGGTCCAAAGGCATCCTGCCGCTGGATTCGCAACAGATCCTGATCGAAGCCCGTGGCCAGAAGTACATCGACGTCGACCTGAACGAAACCCTGGACTGGGCGCCGGTGCGTGCCCGCGTACAAAAAGGTATTCGTAACTCGAACATCATGGCCATCGCGCCGACCGCGACCATCGCCAACATCACCGGCGTATCGCAGTCCATCGAGCCGACCTACCAGAACCTGTACGTGAAATCGAACCTCTCGGGCGAATTCACCGTGATCAACCCGTACCTGGTTCGCGACCTCAAGGCCCGCGGCCTGTGGGACTCGGTCATGATCAACGACCTGAAGTACTACGACGGTTCGGTGCAGCAGATCGAGCGCATTCCGCAAGAGCTCAAAGACCTCTACGCGACCGCCTTCGAAGTGGAAACCAAGTGGATCGTCGATGCCGCCTCCCGTCGCCAGAAGTGGATCGACCAGGCCCAGTCGCTGAACCTGTACATCGCCGGCGCTTCGGGCAAGAAGCTCGACGTGACCTACCGCATGGCCTGGTACCGTGGTCTGAAAACCACCTACTACCTCCGTGCCCTGGCCGCGACCAGCACCGAGAAGTCGACCATCAACACCGGCAAGCTCAACGCCGTCTCCAGCGGTGGCGACAGCGCCCCGGTACAAGCAGCGCCAGCCGGCCCTGCTCCGGTACCAAAGGCCTGCGCGATCGACGAGCCGGATTGCGAAGCCTGCCAATAAGCGCCTGAAGGCCCGCTCCCTGTAGGAGCGGGCTTGACCCGCGAAAGGGCCGGCCCTGCCGCCCCCTTTCCAAAGCGCCGAACAACAAGGTCGGGGCCACCCCGACCTCCCCCGAGGGCCTCAGCCCGGGGAAGCATTCCAAGTTTTTGCGTGCACCGCAGTACCCAACCGCAAGCACCGCAACCAAGATCCACCGGCCATACTGATATGGCCCTCAAGCAGGAGACCCACCATGCTGAGCTGGGACGAATTCGATAAAGACGAAGGCGAAGAAGCCGCCAAAGGCACTACCGCCACTCAAGCTGCTGCCGCAGGCATCGACAAGCTCGATAACGCTGGCGGTGTGGCTGCCCTGGAAGCGCGCGCCGTGACTGCCGACGACTCCGAAGCGGTCAAACGCGCCAAGGCGGCCCTGGACAAACTCGACATCGCCGAAGGCCTGGCTGAGCTGGAAGGTTCTGCTGCCCGCGTCGCGGTTGACGAAAAGCGCATGATCAACTGCCGCGCCGACCTCAACCAGCTGGTACCGTTCAAATACGACTGGGCCTGGCAGAAGTACCTGGACGGCTGCGCCAACCACTGGATGCCGCAAGAGGTCAACATGACCGCGGACATCGCCCTGTGGAAAAACCCGGAAGGCCTGACCGACGACGAGCGTCGCATCGTCATGCGCAACCTGGGCTTCTTCTCCACCGCCGACTCCCTGGTTGCCAACAACCTGGCCCTGGCCGTGTACCGCCTGATCACCAACCCCGAGTGCCGCCAGTACATCCTGCGCCAGGCCTTCGAAGAGGCGATCCATACCCACGCCTACCAGTACTGCATCGAGTCGCTGGGCATGGATGAAGGCGAGATCTTCAACATGTACCACGAGATCCCGTCGGTCGCAAAAAAAGCCGCCTGGGGCCTGAGCTACACCCGCGCGATCTCCGACCCTGAGTTCAACACCGGCACCGTCGAGACCGACAAAGAGCTGCTGCGCAACCTGATCGCCTACTACTGCGTATTGGAAGGCATCTTCTTCTACTGCGGCTTCACCCAGATCCTGTCCATGGGTCGTCGCAACAAGATGACTGGCGTTGCCGAACAGTTCCAGTACATCCTGCGTGACGAGTCCATGCACCTGAACTTCGGTATCGACGTGATCAACCAGATCAAGATCGAAAACCCGCACCTGTGGGATGCCGAAATGAAGGAAGAAGCCTCGCAGATGATCCTGCAGGGCACCCAGCTGGAAATCGAATACGCCCGCGACACCATGCCGCGCGGCGTGCTGGGCATGAACGCAGCGATGATGGAGGACTACCTCAAGTTCATCGCCAACCGTCGCCTGTCGCAGATCGGCCTGAAGGAAGAGTACCCAGGTACCACCAACCCGTTCCCATGGATGAGCGAGATCATGGACTTGAAGAAAGAGAAGAACTTCTTCGAGACTCGGGTTATCGAGTACCAGACGGGTGGGGCGTTGAGCTGGGATTGATTTCCACGTTCATGTTCGACAACAAAGGCTGCCGCGAGGCGGCCTTTTTTATTCGCCTGCTCACGCCTTTGCGAAACGCGCCAGTACGACCTCGACTAAGCAACGCAGCTTGGCCGTACGCTGCCGGTTTACCCCTAAGCATCTGCCGGTTCGGCGAGCAGCTATCCGCCAACACCTTTATCAGTTCGTCGCGTTGCAACCCATCTGATCCGCATTTTGCCGCGCCATCTGAATCTGTTTCGGTAACAGCGCCAGAGCGAAAATAGTCCTGCGCCCCGCTCTACCGGGCGCATTTCGCGACTGCAGCCTGGCGCTGCACCGCAAAACCTTCTTCTGGAGCGCTCCATGGGTAAGCTTGCAATCTTCGTCGTGGGTTTTCTGGCGCTGGCCATTGCGATTGGCGCACTCGGTACCATTTCTCCCCTGTAAACAACGCCGTTCTTCAACCTTCTGACTCAAGCCTCCAGCATCGCGTTGACGATGGCGCCGCATCCGCCGCCAACCTGTGCGAAAATAGGGGGCTTTTGTTCATATGTTTGGAGATGTACAGCTTGGTAATGCACTACTCAACCAGCGGCGATGCAGTCGCTTGCGGTCGCGCCGGTATTAACCTCACCAGCACCTCCACCCCTGACCAGGTTTCCTGCAAATCGTGTCAGCGGTCCCTGGTCAAGACGGAGTCGCCTGCGTCGGCCAAGAAATCCACCCCGTCCCTGGCAGAGCTGCGTAAACAACGCATGGCCAAGGCCAGCCCTGCCCCGAGCACGTTCTGCTTCAAGGCCAACTGGCGTGCACGCCTGAGCGCCCTGCCTGGCAGCAGCCGCCTGCCGCGCGGCGTAGCACCTCAGCGCTTCGTCTAAGCGCCCCTGCGAGGACACGTGGGGCCGACACGCGGCCCCACGTGACCTTCCCCTCATCGCGGCTGACGATACCCGGCCAGCCAGTGCTCCAGCTCGTCATCCATCCCGCAGCCGATCAGCACCCACAGCAGTACCCGGCATTTACGCGGACACAAGAAACCCGCCATCAGTGCGCCTTTGCGTTGCAGGTCCATTTCGCCGCCGTCGAAGCCGTAGGTGTGATTTGCCGTAGGCCCCGAACCGGTTCGCGAGGCAATAATCACCGGCATCCGGGTGGTGATGTAACCCAAGCACTTGGCCCAGGCTGCCGACACATGCCCGGCGCCGAACCCGGCGATCACCAGCCCTTCATACCCAAGCCCGGCGACTTGCTCGAGCAGCAGGGTATCGGCGGCAAAATAAGCCTCCAGCAGCACCACACGTTGATCCAGGCGCCAGGGTTCGGGTAACGGCTGACGCGGCCGGGCGGGTTTCAGGTAACAGACACGCCCCTCTATCAGCAGGCCTTCGCAGCCGAAGTGCGGTGAGCTGAAAGCGGCCATGGCCATGCTCTCGGTTTTACGCACATGGGCCGCGGCATGGATCTGATCATTGATCACTACCAACGCACCACGACCGCGGCTCTGCGCATCCAGCGCCACCCGCACCGCTGCCAGCAGATTGGCAGGGCCGTCAGCGCCGGGCTCGCTGGCGGCACGCATGGCACCGGTGAGGATCAGGGGCGCATCGAAGGGCCAGAGCAGTTCGAGAAAGTACGCTACCTCCTCCAGGGTGTCAGTGCCCTGGCTCAGCACCACGGCGTGGGCGCCCTCTTCCACCTGGGATTTAGCCCAGTACAGGACATCGATCAGTTGAATGAACGACAACGAGGCACTGGGTAACAGCTGCAGGGTTTTCGCCGAGATGTGCGCAAGATCTGCAAGCCCGGGCGCGTCGGCGAGCATCTGCAAGCTGTCGAGGCCCGGCGTGACACCTTCGCCTGCCGCTGACTGGAGCATGCTCAGGGTACCGCCCAGGGTTCCTATGGCGAGCTTGGGCAGGGTCATACGCCAGCTCCTGTAACCAGATGGCAGGCGCGAGAGAGACTGATCGGGGCAGCATTTGCAGACATGGGCGTTGGCCTTCTTATCGTTATGGAGGGACGCCAGTTAAGCGGACACTCGGTTAGATAAGACAGTCAGGCGGGTCTGAAGCTGGGGCGGGAATGGTCTTGGGTTGGGGAAAGGGCAATCATGCTAGCAGGTGTTTCCAGCTAATCAGGCGTTGCCTGCATCGCCGGCAAGGCCGGCGCCCACAGGGATCGCGACTAGCAGTTGAATCGCCAGAAAGACAAAACCCCTACCTGCATGCGCAGATAGGGGTTTCGGAATTTAATCTTGACGATGACCTACTCTCACATGGGGAAACCCCACACTACCATCGGCGATGCATCGTTTCACTGCTGAGTTCGGGATGGGATCAGGTGGTTCCAATGCTCTATGGTCGTCAAGAAATTCTGTTGCCAGAAGGTCTTGTTAGACACTCCAGCGAATCGGGTATGTGATGTTTGTGAGTTACAAATCTTCGGCTGTGCAGTCTTCACAACACCGCAATCTGGTCTTCGACGCAAATTGCTTGGGTGTTATATGGTCAAGCCTCACGGGCAATTAGTATTGGTTAGCTCAACGCCTCACAGCGCTTACACACCCAACCTATCAACGTCGTAGTCTTCGACGGCCCTTCAGGGAGCTCAAGGCTCCAGTGAGATCTCATCTTGAGGCAAGTTTCCCGCTTAGATGCTTTCAGCGGTTATCTCTTCCGAACATAGCTACCCGGCAATGCCACTGGCGTGACAACCGGAACACCAGAGGTTCGTCCACTCCGGTCCTCTCGTACTAGGAGCAGCCCCTCTCAAATCTCAAACGTCCACGGCAGATAGGGACCGAACTGTCTCACGACGTTCTAAACCCAGCTCGCGTACCACTTTAAATGGCGAACAGCCATACCCTTGGGACCGGCTTCAGCCCCAGGATGTGATGAGCCGACATCGAGGTGCCAAACACCGCCGTCGATATGAACTCTTGGGCGGTATCAGCCTGTTATCCCCGGAGTACCTTTTATCCGTTGAGCGATGGCCCTTCCATACAGAACCACCGGATCACTAAGACCTACTTTCGTACCTGCTCGACGTGTCTGTCTCGCAGTCAAGCGCGCTTTTGCCTTTATACTCTACGACCGATTTCCGACCGGTCTGAGCGCACCTTCGTACTCCTCCGTTACTCTTTAGGAGGAGACCGCCCCAGTCAAACTACCCACCATACACTGTCCTCGATCCGGATAACGGACCTGAGTTAGAACCTCAAAGTTGCCAGGGTGGTATTTCAAGGATGGCTCCACGCGAACTGGCGTCCACGCTTCAAAGCCTCCCACCTATCCTACACAAGCAAATTCAAAGTCCAGTGCAAAGCTATAGTAAAGGTTCACGGGGTCTTTCCGTCTAGCCGCGGATACACTGCATCTTCACAGCGATTTCAATTTCACTGAGTCTCGGGTGGAGACAGCGCCGCCATCGTTACGCCATTCGTGCAGGTCGGAACTTACCCGACAAGGAATTTCGCTACCTTAGGACCGTTATAGTTACGGCCGCCGTTTACCGGGGCTTCGATCAAGAGCTTCGCGTTAGCTAACCCCATCAATTAACCTTCCGGCACCGGGCAGGCGTCACACCCTATACGTCCACTTTCGTGTTTGCAGAGTGCTGTGTTTTTAATAAACAGTCGCAGCGGCCTGGTATCTTCGACCGGCATGGGCTTACGGAGCAAGTCCTTCACCCTCACCGGCGCACCTTCTCCCGAAGTTACGGTGCCATTTTGCCTAGTTCCTTCACCCGAGTTCTCTCAAGCGCCTTGGTATTCTCTACCCAACCACCTGTGTCGGTTTGGGGTACGGTTCCTGGTTATCTGAAGCTTAGAAGCTTTTCTTGGAAGCATGGCATCAACCACTTCGTCGCCTAATGGCAACTCGTCATCAGCTCTCGGCCTTAAGATCCCGGATTTACCTAAGATCTCAGCCTACCACCTTAAACTTGGACAACCAACGCCAAGCTGGCCTAGCCTTCTCCGTCCCTCCATCGCAATAACCAGAAGTACAGGAATATTAACCTGTTTTCCATCGACTACGCTTTTCAGCCTCGCCTTAGGGACCGACTAACCCTGCGTCGATTAACGTTGCGCAGGAAACCTTGGTCTTTCGGCGTGGGAGTTTTTCACTCCCATTGTCGTTACTCATGTCAGCATTCGCACTTCTGATACCTCCAGCAAGCTTCTCAACTCACCTTCACAGGCTTACAGAACGCTCCTCTACCGCATCACCTAAGTGATACCCGTAGCTTCGGTGTATGGTTTGAGCCCCGTTACATCTTCCGCGCAGGCCGACTCGACTAGTGAGCTATTACGCTTTCTTTAAAGGGTGGCTGCTTCTAAGCCAACCTCCTAGCTGTCTAAGCCTTCCCACATCGTTTCCCACTTAACCATAACTTTGGGACCTTAGCTGACGGTCTGGGTTGTTTCCCTTTTCACGACGGACGTTAGCACCCGCCGTGTGTCTCCCATGCTCGGCACTTGTAGGTATTCGGAGTTTGCATCGGTTTGGTAAGTCGGGATGACCCCCTAGCCGAAACAGTGCTCTACCCCCTACAGTGATACATGAGGCGCTACCTAAATAGCTTTCGAGGAGAACCAGCTATCTCCGAGCTTGATTAGCCTTTCACTCCGATCCACAGGTCATCCGCTAACTTTTCAACGGTAGTCGGTTCGGTCCTCCAGTCAGTGTTACCTAACCTTCAACCTGCCCATGGATAGATCGCCCGGTTTCGGGTCTATACCCAGCGACTAAACGCCCTATTAAGACTCGCTTTCGCTACGCCTCCCCTATTCGGTTAAGCTCGCCACTGAATATAAGTCGCTGACCCATTATACAAAAGGTACGCAGTCACCTAACAAGTAGGCTCCCACTGCTTGTACGCATACGGTTTCAGGATCTATTTCACTCCCCTCTCCGGGGTTCTTTTCGCCTTTCCCTCACGGTACTGGTTCACTATCGGTCAGTCAGTAGTATTTAGCCTTGGAGGATGGTCCCCCCATATTCAGACAAAGTTTCTCGTGCTCCGTCCTACTCGATTTCATGACTAAGAGATTTTCGCGTACAGGGCTATCACCCACTATGGCCGCACTTTCCAGAGCGTTCCGCTAATCTCAAAGCCACTTAAGGGCTAGTCCCCGTTCGCTCGCCACTACTAAGGGAATCTCGGTTGATTTCTTTTCCTCAGGGTACTTAGATGTTTCAGTTCCCCTGGTTCGCCTCTTGCACCTATGTATTCAGTACAAGATACTCAGCTTATGCTGAGTGGGTTCCCCCATTCAGAGATCTCCGGATCAAAGTCTGTTTGCCGACTCCCCGAAGCTTATCGCAGGCTACCACGTCTTTCATCGCCTCTGACTGCCAAGGCATCCACCGTATGCGCTTCTTCACTTGACCATATAACCCCAAGCAATCTGGTTATACTGTGAAGACAACATTCGCCGAAAACTTGTAATTACTCACAAATTTTACCTTAGCCTGAACACACACCAGTGAAAGTGCTGTCCAGTCTATCTTTCTATCACATACCCAAATTTTTAAAGAACGATTCTGAAAAAGTTCAGAAATCAACATTCGATGCGAATGCTCATTTCTAAGCTTTACGAAGCAGTATTAATGGTGGAGCCAAGCGGGATCGAACCGCTGACCTCCTGCGTGCAAGGCAGGCGCTCTCCCAGCTGAGCTATGGCCCCATAACAAAATTGGTGGGTCTGGGCAGATTCGAACTGCCGACCTCACCCTTATCAGGGGTGCGCTCTAACCAACTGAGCTACAGACCCAATTTCGAGCGCGTAACTGTTAGCTTGGAGCTATCAGCTTGGAGCTTAAAGCTGCTTCTATCGTCTTCTTCAATGAATCAAGCAATTCGTGTGGGAGCTCATAAGACAGCTGATGTCTGTCGATTAAGGAGGTGATCCAGCCGCAGGTTCCCCTACGGCTACCTTGTTACGACTTCACCCCAGTCATGAATCACACCGTGGTAACCGTCCTCCCGAAGGTTAGACTAGCTACTTCTGGTGCAACCCACTCCCATGGTGTGACGGGCGGTGTGTACAAGGCCCGGGAACGTATTCACCGCGACATTCTGATTCGCGATTACTAGCGATTCCGACTTCACGCAGTCGAGTTGCAGACTGCGATCCGGACTACGATCGGTTTTGTGAGATTAGCTCCACCTCGCGGCTTGGCAACCCTCTGTACCGACCATTGTAGCACGTGTGTAGCCCAGGCCGTAAGGGCCATGATGACTTGACGTCATCCCCACCTTCCTCCGGTTTGTCACCGGCAGTCTCCTTAGAGTGCCCACCATAACGTGCTGGTAACTAAGGACAAGGGTTGCGCTCGTTACGGGACTTAACCCAACATCTCACGACACGAGCTGACGACAGCCATGCAGCACCTGTGTCAGAGTTCCCGAAGGCACCAATCCATCTCTGGAAAGTTCTCTGCATGTCAAGGCCTGGTAAGGTTCTTCGCGTTGCTTCGAATTAAACCACATGCTCCACCGCTTGTGCGGGCCCCCGTCAATTCATTTGAGTTTTAACCTTGCGGCCGTACTCCCCAGGCGGTCAACTTAATGCGTTAGCTGCGCCACTAAAATCTCAAGGATTCCAACGGCTAGTTGACATCGTTTACGGCGTGGACTACCAGGGTATCTAATCCTGTTTGCTCCCCACGCTTTCGCACCTCAGTGTCAGTATGAGCCCAGGTGGTCGCCTTCGCCACTGGTGTTCCTTCCTATATCTACGCATTTCACCGCTACACAGGAAATTCCACCACCCTCTGCCCTACTCTAGCTTGCCAGTTTTGGATGCAGTTCCCAGGTTGAGCCCGGGGATTTCACATCCAACTTAACAAACCACCTACGCGCGCTTTACGCCCAGTAATTCCGATTAACGCTTGCACCCTCTGTATTACCGCGGCTGCTGGCACAGAGTTAGCCGGTGCTTATTCTGTCGGTAACGTCAAAATACTCACGTATTAGGTAAGTACCCTTCCTCCCAACTTAAAGTGCTTTACAATCCGAAGACCTTCTTCACACACGCGGCATGGCTGGATCAGGCTTTCGCCCATTGTCCAATATTCCCCACTGCTGCCTCCCGTAGGAGTCTGGACCGTGTCTCAGTTCCAGTGTGACTGATCATCCTCTCAGACCAGTTACGGATCGTCGCCTTGGTGAGCCATTACCTCACCAACTAGCTAATCCGACCTAGGCTCATCTGATAGCGCAAGGCCCGAAGGTCCCCTGCTTTCTCCCGTAGGACGTATGCGGTATTAGCGTTCCTTTCGAAACGTTGTCCCCCACTACCAGGCAGATTCCTAGGTATTACTCACCCGTCCGCCGCTGAATCGAAGAGCAAGCTCTTCTCATCCGCTCGACTTGCATGTGTTAGGCCTGCCGCCAGCGTTCAATCTGAGCCATGATCAAACTCTTCAGTTCAATACTGCTTGGGTTTTGAGAAAACCCTAAACTTGGCTCAGCAATCTCAAATGACTTACTTTCAAATCTTTCGATTTTCGTGTAGCCACTTGTGATGCTGATAATCTTTTTGACTATCAGTCTGAGCTCACAAGCACCCACACGAATTGCTTGATTCAGTTGTTAAAGAGCGGTTGGTTAAGAGCTTTTCGTCTCAACCGAGGCGCGCATTCTACGCCTTCCTCAGATCCTGTCAAGCGTTTATTTTGAAGTTTTTCGTTTCACTTCAAACACTTGACTCGCTGCGATCTCTCGTAGCGGGAGGCGAATTCTACAGCGTTTCAAACCGCTGTCAACTGCCTTTTTCACCGCTGCCGATCTTTCGACCGAAGCTCTTCCGGATCACCCTGGAACCGCTAACTCTTTGAAACTCAAGGAGTTTTCAGTTCCAACTGCGCCGGAAGTGGGGCGAATTATAGAGAGATCTGCGGGGGGCGTCAAGGACTTATTTCAACTTTGTTTCAGCGGGGGCGTTTTGGCTATAAGCAGCAAGCTTCAAGCTGCAAGTAAAAGCAGAGGCACCGCGCTCAACTTGAAGCTTGTAGCTTGCAGCTTGCAGCTACCATCCTTTAAAGCAACTATTCAAAGCCGCGTTGATCTGTAGATAAGGCACCCTACAAGATGAGCCACCGCCATGAGTGAAGCGCAAAGCGGCAAGACCCCGGGCCTGTCTGCAGACGAAGAGCAGGAAGTCAGCCACAACCAGCCGCCCCGCGCGGCGGTGCTACACGAGATCATTCGTTATCAGGGTGACCAGGAACTGGAGCGCACCATTGCCGCACTGTTCTGGTCGGCGCTGGCTGCCGGCCTGACCATGGGCCTGTCGCTGATGGCCATGGGGCTGTTCTATTCGCGCCTGCCGCAAGGCGACAGCAGCCAGGTGATTGCCAGCCTCGGCTACTCGGCCGGGTTTCTCGCGGTGATCCTCGCCCGCCAGCAACTGTTTACCGAAAACACCCTGACGGCGGTGTTGCCGGTAATGACCGAACCGACCGTGCGCAACTTCGGCCGCTTGCTGCGTTTATGGTCGGTGGTGCTGGTCGGTAACCTGGCCGGCACCATCCTGGTGTCTTACGTGATGCTCAACCTGCCGATCTTCGACAGCAAGACCGACTTCGCCTTTCTCGACGTTGGCCGCAAGGTGATGGAGAACGACCTGAACCAGATGTTCGCCAAGGGCATCATCTCGGGCTGGATGATCGCCACCATGGTGTGGATGATCCCGTCGATGGAGACTGCCAAGGTATGGATCATCCTGATGATCACCTACCTGATGGCCCTGGGTGATTTCACCCATATTGTTGTAGGCTCGGTGGAAGTTTCCTACCTGGTCTGGGCCGGAGAGGTAAGCTGGGCGGCCTTCTGGCTGGACTTCGCAGCACCGACGCTGATCGGCAACATCATAGGCGGCAGCTTTATATTCGCCCTGATCAGCCACGCCCAAGTGCGCAGCGATAGCGGCAAGCCACCCTCCGCCCTGCCCCGCCGTGAGCAGCACAAACAACCGTCGGCAGACAAGGAGCCCTAGGGCTCGCGCGCCGCCAGCGCCCGCTCACCGCCCTTGCGTAACTCCCGTTGTGGCTTGGGCTGCCACCAGGCCGGCCCGCTGTGTGGCTGCTCGATACTGACCCGCTCGCCGATCTGCGGCGTGCTCAAAGGTACCTGCGCCGCGTTGGCCAGGGCCAGGATACGGTCGAAGGGTTCATGCCAGCTGTGGGTGGAGAGGTCGAAGGTGCTGTTATGAATCGGCAACAGCCAGCGCCCGCGCAGGTCGAGGTGCGCCTGCAGGCTTTGCTCGGGCTGCATGTGTACATCAGGCCAATTGACGTTGTAGGCGCCGGTTTCGATCAGGGTCAGGTCGAAGGGACCGTACTGCCTGCCGATTTCCTTGAAGCCGTCGAAATAGCCGGTATCGCCACTGAAGAACACTTTCAGCGGGTCATCGATCATCACCCAGGAGGCCCACAGGGTGCTGTTGCTGTCGAACAGGCCGCGGCCAGAAAAATGCTGCGCCGGGGTGGCGACAAATCGCACACCTTCGACGCTGGTTTCCTGCCACCAATCCAGCTGCCTGACCTTGGCCGCCGGTACGCCCCAGCCGATCAGAATATCGCCCACCCCCAAAGGCGCAATAAAGTGCTCGGCGCTAACGGCCAGTTGGCGTATGGCCTGCTCGTCGAGGTGGTCAAAGTGGTCATGGGAGAGGATCACCGCGGTCAACGGCGGCAACTCCTCGAGTTTCAGCGGTGGCGGGTGAAAGCGCAGGGGCCCGGCCCATTGCACCGGCGAGGCGCGCTCGGCGAACACCGGGTCGGTAATGAAGAAGCGCTCGCGCAGTTTCAGCAATACCGTGGAATGCCCCAGGCGCCAGACGCTGTGGTCCGGGGCCTCGAGCAACTGCTGGCGGCTCAGTGGCTGCACGGCGATGCTGACACTGGGGCGGGTATCGGCGGGCTTTTTCAGGAACAGGTACTTGAGGCCGATACGCAGTTTTTTCATCACCCCGTCCTGGGGCAATTGCGCCTGGTTGCGATAACGCCCATCCTGGCGTTGCGCCGGTTCACCGGCCTGGGGAGTCAGCGGGGCCATGAGCAGAAACACTCCAAGGATGAAGGTAAGTTTCATGGTACCCCACAGTGATTGCATCAACCGTGAAATGGCTTGTAAGGCCATTTTTCAACAGCCTGCGATTGTTCAACAATATTGACAGCATTTATGCGATAAACGGCGCCCCGGAACAGACCAGCATCCATGATGGAAAAGAAAAACGGCAAGGGACTTTCATTTGTACAGCGGATCTACCTGCCGCGCATCATCGGCCTGGGGATCGGCATGCTCAGCGTTATGGCCGGGATTTCCAGCCTGCCGGTGCCCGCCTGGGTATGGGGCCTGCTGCTGTTCAACGGCCTGGTGTGGCCGCACCTGGCTTATCAGATTGCCTTGCGCGCCAAGGTTCCGTATCACGCCGAGTACCGCAACCTGCAACTGGACTCGCTGATGGGCGGGTTCTGGACCGCCACCCTGCAGTTCAATCCCCTGCCCAGCGTGACCATCCTGGCGATGATGGCCATGAACAACTTCGCTGCCGGTGGCCAGCGCCTGTTCATCAAGGGCCTGCTGATCCAGGGCCTGGGCATGCTGCTGTCGATGGCCCTGTTCGGCCCCGGGCTGCAATTGCATGCCAGCACCCTGCAGGTCTATGCCTGCCTGCCGATGCTGACCCTGTATCCCATGGCCGTTGGCTGGGTCTGCTACCGCCTGGCGATGAAGCTGTCTGAGCACAAGCGCCGGCTAAGCGCCCTGAGCCGTACCGACAGCCTCACCGGCCTGCTCAATCACGGCTCGTGGAAGGACCTGCTGCAGCTCAAGTTCCAGATCTGCCAGCAGCAAGGCCGCGAGGCGGTGATCGCGATCATCGATATTGACCATTTCAAGGCCATCAACGACACCTACGGCCATGTGGTCGGCGATTGCGTCCTGCACCAGTTGAGCAACGAGCTCAAACGCACCCTGCGCGAAGATGACCTGGCCGGACGCTACGGCGGTGACGAGTTCTGCGTGATTCTGCCGGATACCCGCATGGAACACGCCAGTCAGGCCATGGAACGCCTGCGCGAGCGGGTTGGCAGCTACCGCAACCCGCAACTGCCGGAGCTGCGCATCAGCCTCAGTATCGGCCTGGCCAGTTGCAGCGCGGCCCTGCCCGACCCTGAAGCCTGGCTCAACGAGGCCGACAAAGCCCTGTACTGCGCGAAGAAAGCCGGGCGTAACCAGGTCAATTTCGCCCATTCGGACCTCAGCGCGCTGAAGCTGGCCTATCCTGACTGAATGTTCGTCCTTGCGGTACGGCCGCAGGGATGCTGCTTCATTAAGGAACAGCTCGCGTATGGACAGGATTGCCGATGTTCCGCCAGCCAGCCAACGCCCCAGCCTGCAGACGCGCAAGCTTATTGCCGCGATTGCCGCGTTGTTCGCCCTGGCCTGCCTGATCGCCCTGGGGGCATTGTTCAACATCGCCACCACGCTCAATGCCAACGAGCGGGAAAAAAGCAGTTTCTACGCCCATAAAGCCCTGGACCAGCGCCTGGAGTCGTCGCGCCAGTTTCTCTCCAGCTACGCGGTATGGAACGCCGCTTACGAGCACCTCAATGCCAGCCCCGACCTGCATTGGGCCTATGACGAGAAGAACGTCGGCGATTCGCTGTACACCGCCAGCGGCTACGAAGGGGTGTTCGTCGTCGATGACCAAACCACCAAATACGCCCTGTTCAAAGGCCAGTTGAGCAAGGCGCCAGCGAGCACCTATATAGAGAACCCGTTGGGCCCGATTATCGCCAAGGCGCGCAAAGTTGCAGCCGAGCGCCAGCAGATCACCGAGCATGTGTTGTTCAACGGCTGGCCCGCCGTGCTGGTTGCCGCCGCCATTCGCCCGGACGACGAGGTGCTGAGCATCGACCCGCAAACCACCTCGGTCATGCTCTTCGTCGATCAGCTGACCCCGGAAAAACTCACCCGCCTGGGCACCGGTGTCGGCCTTGCCGGCATGCACATCGAAAAAGCCGACGCGCCGCTGGCGGACCAGCCCAGCCTGATGCTCGGCGACACCGGCTACCGGCTCGACTGGATCACCCCGCGCCCTGGCGACCAACTGCTCTGGGCCGTGTTGCCGCCGCTGCTTGGCGCCATGCTGGTGCTGGGCCTGCTGATGGTGTACTTCTTCCGCTATGCCCTGCGCACTTCACGGCAAATCGATGCCAACCTGCGCCGCCTGCAAGCCAGCAACCTGGCGTTGGAAGCCAGCGAGCAACGCTTTCGCGCCGTGGCCGAGGCGGCCTCGGACTGGATCTGGGAAACCGACCGCCATCACCGCCTCAGCTACCTGTCCCAGCGCTTCGTCGCCGTGACCGGTTTTCAGAGTGAAGACTGGCTGGGCCAGCCGCTCAATCAATTGCTCAGTTGCGAGACCACGCCGCTGATCCAGTGGCTCGACAACCAGGCCGATTCCGACTCGCAGCAGGTCGCCAACCTGCGCTGCGCCTACCGCGACCATACCGGCCAGGTGCGCTTCTGCCGGGTCTCGGCGCGCTCGATCGTGTTCGATGGCAAGCTGGTCGGCTATCGCGGCACCGCCAGCGACATTACCGATGAGGTGGCGGCCCATGCGCGCATCCAGCACCTGTCGATGCACGACGCGCTGACGGGCCTGGCCAACCGCAACAAGCTCTCACGCTTTCTTGATCAGGCATTGCTCAAGGGCCAGGACGCCACTCCATTGACCTTGCTGTTGCTTGACCTGGACAGCTTCAAGCCGATCAACGATTCCCTCGGCCACGCTGCCGGCGACGCCGTGCTGCTTGAGGTAGCCGCGCGCCTGCGCGAATCGACCCGTGACGGCGACCTGGTGGCGCGGCTGGGTGGCGACGAGTTCGTGCTGGTGATGAACGGCATGGACAGCCGCAACGAAATCGACCGCTTTTGCGCGCGCTTGATCGACAGCCTGCACCAGCCGATCTACTTCGAAGAACAGGCCCTGCACATCGGCGCCAGCCTCGGTGTGGCGCAAACGCGCCTGCAGGGCTTCGATGCCGGCGAGCTGATCCGCTGCGCCGACATCGCCCTGTACCAGGCCAAGGCCGAGGGCAAGAACACCTGGCGTTACTTCTCGCCAGAGATGAACGAGCAGATCCAGTACCGCCGCCAATTGGAAAACGACTTGCGCAAGGCGCTGAAAAACAACGAGTTCATCCTTCACTACCAGCCCCGCTACCGCCTCGAGACCCTCGAGATCGTCTCGGTCGAGGCCTTGGTGCGCTGGCAGCATCCAGTCGAGGGTCTATTAGGCCCGGACACCTTCATCCCCCTGGCCGAGCAGACCGACCTGATCGTGCCCCTGGGCCGCTGGGTGCTACGCGAAGCCTGCGAAACCGCGCGCAACTGGCCGGCCGGCCTGCTGGTTTCGGTCAACCTTTCGCCTGCGCAGTTCTCGCGCAGCGACGTGGTCAGGGATGTTCACCAGATTCTGGTCGAGACCGGCTTCCCGGCCCAGCGCCTGGAACTGGAGATCACCGAGAACGTGATGCTCAACGATATCGAAGGTGCGCTGGGCACCATGAATGCACTCAAGGAACTGGGCGTGCGCCTGAACATGGATGACTTCGGCACCGGTTACTCGTCGCTGGGCTACCTGCGTACCTACCCGTTCGACAGCATCAAGATCGACAAGCGCTTCATCGCCGGGCTCAGCAGCGATGGCAACGACCGCGCCGTGGTGCAGGCGATCATCAACCTGGGCAAGGCCATGGGCCTGACCGTGACCGCCGAAGGGGTGGAGACCGAGCAGCAACTCAAGGCCCTGGGCAAGGAGCAATGCCACGAGGTGCAGGGCTACTACCTGAGCAAACCGATCGACAAACTGGCTTTCGAGGCGCTGCTGCAATCTGCCGACAACAACCGCGCCAGCGTCTCCTAGGCCGCAGGTAACCCCAATCGCGCCCGCACCAGCTTGAGCAGGTTCGGCCCGACCTGGTCGAAGCCCTTGTTCTGCGCAACGATCTGTACCCCCTCAAGCAGCAGCGTCAGCTCGAACGCTGCCTGCTGCGGTTCGACCATCCCTGCCTCTTCGCACAAGCGCACCAGGCGCGCCGCCTGACGACGCTTGTGCGCCTCGATCAACTCGCGCGCCGGGCTGTCACACACCGGCAACTCCGCCAGGGTGTTGGTATAGGCGCAACCACGGTGCGAAGACAGCAGCGGTTCCTGGACCAGAAATTCGGCAAATCCGAGGATCTGTCGCGTCGGCTGGCCGTTGAACTGTTCGGCCAGGCGCGCCCATAGCTCATCGTATTCGGCCATCAACAGACGCAACCACTCCACTACCAGCACGTCCTTGGATTCAAAATGCCGGTAAACGGTCATCTTGGTGGTTTCTGCCTTGGCAGCAATGGCATCGACGGTGACACGGCTGATGCCCTCGTTGAAAAACAGCTCGTGGGCGGCATCCAGGACCCGCTCGCGCGGGGGCAAACGGGCGATTCGTTGCGAACGCATGGGCAGACTCCGGTTGACGACGATACTAATCAGTATCACTCTATACTCTCGAGTATCGCTCGATACCCATCGGTATTTTATCGTCAATTGCCCCGGGAGTGCGCAATGAAGGTGAGTGAATATGTGCAATTCGATGCCATCGGCCTGGCCGAGCTGATTGCTCGAAGGCAAGTCAGTGCCGTTGAAGTGCAGGCGGCGGCGCAACAGGCCATCGCCAACGTCGAACCCCGGCTCAATGCGCTGGCTGAACATTGGCACGACGAACCTCTGCCAAGCGCTGCTGAAGGTCCGTTGTATGGCGTGCCGTTTCTGATCAAGGACCTGGCGATCAGCATGCAGGGCCGTGCTCATGAGTTCGGCAGCCGCCTGGCCCAGGGCACCGGCAGCAGTGCCGACTCGTTCCTGATGCAGCGGTTTCGCCGCGCAGGATTGCTCACCCTGGGGCGCACTACCGTCCCGGAACTGGCGATCAGCACCACCACCGAATCGCGCCTGTGCGGCCCGACCCGCAACCCCTGGGACCTGAACCGCAGCGCCGGTGGCTCCAGTGGCGGTTCGGCAGCAGCGGTAGCCAGCGCCATGGTGCCGGTGGCCCATGCCACCGATGGCGGCGGTTCGATCCGGGTGCCGGCTGCAGCCTGCGGCTTGTTTGGCTTGAAGCCCAGCCGCGGGTTGATTTCCATGGGGCCGTTCCTGGACGAGGCCTGGAACGGCCTGGCGGTACAGGGGGTGCTCAGCCGTTCGGTGCGTGACAGCGCCCTGCTGCTCGATTGCATGGCCGGGGCAGAACCCGGTGACCCGTTCCAGGTGGCGCCAGCACAGGGCAGTTACCTGAGTGCGCTCAAGCAAGCGCCTGGGCCGTTGAAAATTGCCGTGCAGTTGCATCCGCTCAATGGCCAGCGCAGCGATCCGCTGATGCTCGAGGCGCTACAGGGCCTGGTCCGCACCCTTGAAGGTCTTGGCCACCGGTGCGAGCAGGTAGACCTGGACATCGGCCTGTCGTGGGATGCTTTTGTCGAGATGAACGCGCGCTTCTGGGCCAGCAATACCGCAGCCTGGCTGGACGCATTGAGTGCCCAGACGGGTCGCCCGCTCGATGCTGACTGGCTGGAACCGGCAACCTTGGCGCTTAACCGTTACGGCCAGGCGCTGCCGGCTACCGACCTGCTGGCGGCGATGGACCAGCGCAATCAGGTCAGCCGGCAAC
The DNA here is from genome assembly GCF_024749345.1 of Pseudomonas sp. B21-009. Classification (NCBI taxonomy): domain Bacteria; kingdom Pseudomonadati; phylum Pseudomonadota; class Gammaproteobacteria; order Pseudomonadales; family Pseudomonadaceae; genus Pseudomonas; species Pseudomonas sp. B21-009. Next base: position 4,524,180 of record NZ_CP087199.1, read on the forward strand.
TGGGCGGGTTCTTCAAGCGTTTTGACCTGCTGCTGAGCCCGACCATGAGCCAGTTGCCGCCGGTGATCGGCGCCTACAACGCCGGCCAGGAACAGCTCGACGGGTTGGGCTGGATGCATCGGGTGTTCAACCACTCGCCTTTCACCGCCCTGGCCAACATCTGCGGTACGCCGTCGATGTCGCTGCCGCTGTATCAGGATGCAGCCAGCGGCTTGCCGGTGGGTATGCAGTTTACCGCCGGGGCTGCGGGGGAGCGCCTGCTGCTGAGCCTGGCCGGGCAACTGGAGCAGGCGTTGCCCTGGCGCGGGCGCACCCCGCCGGTCTGGGCGGCGCATAGTTGAAAAGCACCGCCGGCAACGCCGGCGATGTGGCCGCTCAGGCCCGCAGCCGTCGCTGCGCGGCGATCTCCGGCAAATCCTTGCGGCGCAGGTAAACCCGCAGCGGCTCGGTCACATTCAACCGTTCATCGACGTTCTGCGCCAGAAGAATCTCGATCAAGGCTCGGCTCAAGGTCATGACCTCGGCCTCGGCGGCCTGCCAGACGAATTCGTTGCTCGGGGTGATGCTGTCGTCAGCCACGTCCATGCCGAACGAGTCTTCGCTGAAACGCACGATGTGCTTGCCAAGCTTGCGATGAAAGCCGACAAAGCCCTTGAGCTGGTCAGCAGCGGCGCAGATGTCCTGGGATGTGATGTGCATGTCAAACCTCACTTGAAAAAGGGGATTGGCACGCTGGGCGATAGGGGTTGCGCTCTGGCGGGCAACTCGGGGACCAAGGTTAATGGAAATTCATCGCATTCGGTAAAGGATTTTTTTACCCAAGCGGCAGTTGCTCGCTAGACTTATCTTTCTCAACGCCTTCCAGTAGTCAGCGAACGTGGATGATTCATGAGCACCGCCGTCACTTCCGATATCGCCACGATCAGCCGAATCAACGCAGTACCGGCCATCCTGCAAGTGATCTGCGAGACCACCGGCTTGCGTTTCGCCGCTGTCGCCCGGGTCACCGACAGCAGCTGGACGGCCTGCGCGGTGCTCGACTCGCTGGGCTTTGGCCTGGAGGTCGGCGGCGAACTCGACCTGATCACCACACTGTGTCACGAGATCCGCGCCAGCCACCAGACCATCGTGATCGACAAGGCCAGCGAAGACGAGCTGTACTGCAACCACCACACCCCGCGTATCTACAAGTTCGAAAGCTATATTTCGGTGCCGGTGTTTCGCACCGACGGCAGCTTCTTCGGCACCATCTGCGCCCTCGACCCATTGCCGGCCAATCTCAAAGGCAGCGCCATCCAGCCGATGATGGAGTCCTTCGCCCGCCTGCTGTCGATCCAGATCGAAAGCGAAGAGAACGCCCAGCAAACCGAACAGGCCCTGGAAGAAGAACGCGCCATCGCCGACTTGCGTGAACAGTTCATCGCCGTGCTCGGCCACGACCTGCGCAATCCGCTGTTCGCCATCACCGCCGGTGCCGAACTGCTCAGCCAGCGCCTGCAGGACGAAAAAAGCCGCGCCATCGCCCAGCACATCCTGACCTGTGGCCGGCGCGCCAACCAGCTGGTCCGCGATGTCCTGGATTTTGCCCGTGGCCGCCTGGGCAACGGCATCATGATCAACGTCCAACCCTGCCCGGATCTGGCCGACGCCCTCAGCCACGTGGCTTCGGAGCTGCAACGGGTGCATCCGCAGCGCTTGATTCGGCTGAACATCGGCGATCTCGGCGACATCCAATGCGACCGTGAACGGGTCACCCAATTGCTGTCCAACCTGATTGCCAACGCCCTCACCCACGGCGCCGCCGACAGCCCGGTAAATGTCATGGCCGATATCCGCGAGCGGGTGTTCGTCCTCGGTGTGCACAACCTCGGTGAACCGATTGCACCCCAGGTGATGGCGCAGTTGTTCCAGCCCTTTTCACGGCCACGCGATGATGCGCCGCAACCCGGCCTGGGCCTGGGCCTGTATATCGCCAACCAGATTGCCCTGGCCCACGGCGGGCGCATGGAGGTGGTGTCGAGCGCCGAAGCCGGTACGCTGTTTACCTTTCGCTTGCCGCTTGATCGAGTGGTGCCTGAAGCAACTGCGCCAGCCAGTCCATGAAAGCCCGCACCCGTTGCGGTAGGTGTAGTTGCCCGGCGTAGAGCAATGACACCGGCATCGGGGGCGATCGAAACCGATTTCGGCGGCGTGGTACGCGACACCACCGAGGTCAATGACTTTATCGCTGGCCAGCGTCTGGAAGTCTCCGGCGGCATGTTTCTTTAAGCGCTCAGCGCTGCACTTGGTCCTCGCGCACCTGCACACTGGCGGTCATGCCGGCGCTGAGGTTGACCCCTTCAGGCACCTGATCAAGCTTGATCCGCACCGGAATGCGCTGGGCCAGGCGCACCCAGTTGAAGGTCGGTTCAACTTCGGCGAGCAACTGGCTGTCGGGGTTGGCGTTGCGGTCGGTGATGCCGCGGCTGATGCTCTCGACATGCCCCTGCATCGGCTCGCCAGCGCTCATCAGCCAGACCTTGACCGGGTCTCCGACGCGGATGCGTGGCAGCTTGGTCTCTTCGAAGTAGGCCTGGACGTAGAAGGTCGAGTCGTCCACCAGGGCCATCACCGCCTGCCCGGCATTGACGTAGTTGCCTTCGGCCAGGCGCAGGTTGGTGATATGCCCGCTGCGCGGCGCCTTGACCTGGCTGCGCGCCAGGTTGATGGCCGCGACCTTGACCTCGGCCAACGCTTCGCGCAATTCGCCACGGGCAACGGCGGCGTTGATCTGGGCATTTTCGCGCAGTTCCGCGCTGATCGCCTGAGGGCCGAGGGCGGCACGGCGCGAGGCTTCGTGTTCGCGCAGGCGCAGTTGTTGCTGGCGGGTTTCGGCCACAGCGTTGGCTTTGTCCAGGGCGGCCTCGAAGCGGTCACGGTCGATCGACATGAGCAACTCGCCGGCCTTGACCTGCTGGTTGTCACGCACCTTCAGCTCACGTACCCAGCCAGATACGTCCGGGGCAACGATCACCACGTCAGCGCGAATCTTCGCATCACGGGTCCAGGGCGTGAGCATGTAGTACTGCCAGAGCTTCCAGCCGGCAAAAATCGCCACCGCCACCAGGCACAGGGTTACTGCGATACGTACAGCAGCACGCATGGTCACACTCCTTATAACGGCCCCAGCACGTGGGTCACCAGGGTCAGAATACAAACGAACAGCGCGCAGTCGAACAACGCCTCATGCCAGACCCAGCGCCCCAACGGCGTGTAGCGCAACAACAGGCGCAACACCCCGGTCAGCAGCAAGGCCAACAACACATACAGCAGAAACGGACTGAGCAACACACCGCCCAGCGCCCATTCACGCAAGCACATGGATTTCCTCCTGTCGACGGCACCACTTGCCCCAGCTCTTCTGCAATTGCAGCACAGCACCGATGGCCAGGCGCAGCGGGTCACTCGAAGGCACGCTCTGCAGTGCGTCGATGAACTGCTCGCTGGCCGCATCCAGGCGCTGGCCACGCCCCGGGGCCGGGCCGCTGGCCAATACTGATTCAAGTTGTTGCAGGTACTGGCGCTCGGCGGCGGCCACCGGCGCCTGGGCGACTGCCAGGCACATGCGCAGGTGCAGTAGCTCGTCGCCGATATCCAGGCCGTGCAGGCCATCGTCCCAACGCCCGCGCTCCTGTTCGGGCAAGGCGCCGTAGTGCCGGGCCAGTTGCAACAGGCGATCGGCCATGCGTCCACCAAACCAGCTGTCGGCGCCGCGCAGGTCGCGGCGGGTCAGGCGCACCAGGTCGCTTTGGGTGGCAGCGCGCAGGCGTTTGCCATGCCAGGCCGGGTTGCGCAGCACCAGCAACTTGAACGCCAGCACTGCGGCGCCGACACCCATGAGCATGGCCTGGGCGCTGTTGAAGAAGTTGGCGACATCGAAACTCATGACATTGAGCGGCGCCACCAGCACGATAAAGTGCAGGCAATAAGAAGTAGCGGTGGCGCCAATACGCGGATTGGCCATGCCCAGGGCGCCAAAGAACAGCGGCACGCCCATGGCCAGGCAGAGCATGGCAAAACCGCTGAGCTCCGGCAGGAGGATCTGCCCGACCACGAACGCCACCGGTATCGCCAACAGTATCCCGCGCAAAAAACTCATGCCGATCTGCGCGCCATTCTCGCGGCTGGCGAACAAGCTGCAGACCACGCAGGTCAGCACCAGGCCACCGGGGGCAGCCTGCCAGGCAGTGGCCAACCAGAAGCTGGCCATGGCCAGGAACGCCAGGGCGCTGCGCGAGCCGAACAGCAGCGCCAGCGATACATCGCGGTGAACCGCCAGGCTGTCGGGTACATCGACGGCCGGCTTGCCCTCCTCTACCCCACGCAGGGCCAGGGTCGCAGCCATGGCGTTGTCCAGCAGCAAGGTCAGGCGCGCCAGGCAGTAATGCTCGGCGGAGCTGATTTGCTCATCGTGGGCTGCATCCCAGACGCGCTGGCGCAACAGCAACAGGCTGGCCTGGTCGGGGCTGGCCAGCAGCGCCTGAACCTCTTCCAGCCACGGCGCCAGGTGCTGCGCCTGCTGTTCATCCAGTTGCCGCCATTGCCGGCGCACCGAACGGGAAATGCGCAGCAGCACCAGCAGTTTCTGGCTCAGCCCGCGAATCGCCCGGGCGCGCTGACGGCCGAGGCTGCCTTCGAACCAGGCATGTTCACGCTGGGAATCCACCGCCACGATGCGCCCGAGAATCTCCAGCAGGCCCTTGCGCCCCTGTTCTTCACCACTCAAGGCGGCGCTGGCGGCCTGCAGCCCGCTTTGCCAGGCCTGGCGCGCCTGCCCGCTCAGCTGTTGCTCGACGCGCATCGGCCAGAGCAAGGCGCTGGTGGCCGTGGCGCAGACAATCCCCAGGCAGATTTCGGTACAGCGCGCCACCGCCTGGTCGAACACCAGCAGCGGATGGTTGATGGCCGGCAAAGCGATGATTGCCACGGTGTAACCGGCCAGCACGAACGAATAAGCCCAGGCACTGCGCAGCAAGGTCGAGCAGGCGGTGCACAGCGCCAGCCACAAGGCCAGGGCGAACAGGAACAGCCACGGGGTCTGGGCGAAGGCGCCAATGAACAGCACCGACATGACCGTGCCGACCAGGGTGCCGAGCAGGCGCGCCAGGCCCTTCTGCACCACCATCCCAGACAGCGGCTGGGCAACGATGAACGCGGTCATCAGTGCCCAGGCCGGCTGCTCAAGCCCCCAGCGCAGCGCCAGCCACAAGGCCAGGCCGCCACCAAGCAGGGTTTTGAGGGCAAATTGCACAGCGGTTTTGTTTGGCGCCAGCAGGGCCTGCAACGTGATGGGCACGGGACGCACCTTGAACGACGGTGTAGTAAAGATAGTCAGGATGAAGCGAGAAGTTCAGGGCTTAATTATTAGCTAGCTAACTATTAATGGTCCAGAGGTGCTGAAAGGTTTTTTTACCAGACAAAAAAATGGGCGACCGAAGTCGCCCTAAATGCCTTGCGTGCTCGTGACTGGAAAGGATCAGCGCTCTTTGCGCTTGTTCGAGTCTTTCCAGATGAATATTCCGAATCCGACGAAGAACATCAGCATCAGACCGACCGTAATCACTCCAGCGATAACCACATTATCGAAGAACATGTCGGCCTCCATTCGCCTGAACCTGTCCGATGGGCTTAAGGTAGCGAATGGCTCAGGGGAGGAAATTGACCGAGGTCAATAGCGCCCGGAACCGGGCGCGCAAGGCGGGTGCAGGCTTGACCTGCATCAAGTTTTCAACGCTTCTTGGGTTTGCCCTTGGGCTTTTTCTTCTTGGCCTTGCCCAGCGGCATGGCCTGCTCGAACGCCTGACGAACTTCGTTCAGACGCTTTTCATTGAGGTCGTGGACCCGGCGTGCACGTTCGGCACCGAGGTCGATCAGGTTGTTTTCTTGGCTCATGGCGGGCTCGGAAAGCTGACTGCAGTGCTGCAATCATGAAGGCTGCAGCCGGCGCTGACCAGTGGCGCTTGTATCTTCAGACTTCGATGTCCACCAGCAGCCCCTGGCGCGGCTGCTCACCCATCAAGGGTGCCACCGGCACGGTGTTGTCGGCGTTGACTTCATCGCCGGGCAACGCCTGGTACAGCTCTTCGTCCTGGCTCGACGGGCGTCGGCGCTGCTGGCGGCGCTGCTCTTCGCGCAAGAGGATCGCGGCCTGCTCCGGGTCACGCTGCTTGAGGTCAATGGTACTGTCGCTGGAGCTCGGTTGCGCCGGGACCACGGGTTTGATGTCTGGCGTCGGCTTTACCGGGTCCAGTTGTTGTGTCACGGGTGCAGCACTGAGCGGGATGAGGGGCGGCAGCATGGGATGATCTCCTGTCGCCAGTGTGTCGGCTGATGGCCACGGGCCTTGAGCCAGTGCCGGCAAAATGTGCGGGGCGCTTCACAGTTGCCGCCTACTGTTCTTCGTCCTCGTCCGTCGGGGCGGGCTGGGCTTCGCTCCACGGCCGTTTGAGCACTTTGTTCCAGACGTCGTTCACGTGATCGCGCAACACTTGTGGTGCATCCTTGAGCGACGGGCTGTCTTCGCGCTCACCGCCATATGGCTGCTCGCCCTCGATAGCGATCAGCGACTGGCCATTGATAGCATAGCTGGCCTGGCCCTCACGCAACTCGACACGCAGTTCATGGGGGTCGACGCCGCCGCCACAAAAGGCGTGGCTGGCGACCGTCAGCTCGGCCAGGCCGTTGTTGTCGAGGTCACTGACGCCGCTGACGTCGGTATAAAAGCCGACATCCAGGTCGAGCCCGGAGCAGGTGGTCTCGTTCTCGATCTTCCAGCGCGGCTTGAAGCTGTCATCGCCCTGGCGCTCATACAGCGTTGCCGTGAGCACCACGCGATCGACGTCCTGATCGGTCTCTTCATCGCTGACCTGGTCGTCATTGCGGCTGAGCACCAGCAAACCTTCGCCCTCGCGGTCGTGGTAATGCACGCTCTGCAGCGGCGATTGCACGCCCAGGGCCTCGAGTTGCGCAGCGGGAATCGGCGCCAGAATTTCGAAACCTTTGTTGTCACAGGCAGCCAGCAGAAGCACGCCCGCCACGGCCAGCGTTCGGATGAACCACGGGTTGGAGATCGGCATGGCTGTATCGGGCCCTCAATGGCGACAGCGGTTTTCGTCGATGAAGTTGCTAGACTCTTTGGTCTGCACAGAGCTATCCGTTAAGATAGTCGGCTTTTTCATGGCGGGAGTCAGGCAGTATGGCGCAGCAGTATCAACCGGGGCAACGCTGGATCAGCGACAGCGAAGCCGAGCTAGGTCTGGGGACCGTTCTGGCACAGGACGGCCGCTTGTTGACCGTGCTCTACCCGGCCACTGGCGACACCCGCCAGTACTCCCTGCGCAATGCGCCCCTGACCCGGGTGCGCTTCTCGCCTGGCGACCAGATCACCCATTTCGAAGGGTGGAAGCTGACCGTGCGCGAGGTCGAGGATGTCGACGGCCTGCTGGTCTATCACGGCCTGGACGCGCAGAACCAGGCGCGCACCCTGCCGGAAACCCAGCTGTCGAACTTCATCCAGTTCCGCCTGGCCAGTGACCGCCTGTTCGCCGGGCAGATCGACCCGCTGCCGTGGTTCTCGTTGCGCTACAACACCCTCGAGCACACCAGCCGTCAGTTGCAGTCGTCGCTCTGGGGCCTGGGCGGCACCCGCGCGCAACCGATTGCCCACCAGTTGCATATCGCCCGTGAAGTGGCCGACCGTATCGCCCCGCGGGTTCTGCTGGCCGACGAAGTAGGCCTGGGCAAGACCATCGAAGCCGGCCTGGTGATCCATCGCCAGTTGCTCTCGGGCCGCGCCAGCCGTGTGCTGATCCTGGTCCCGGAGAACCTGCAGCACCAGTGGCTGGTGGAAATGCGCCGGCGCTTCAACCTGCAGGTTGCGCTGTTCGATGCCGAGCGCTTTATCGAAAGCGACGCCAGCAACCCCTTCGAGGATGCCCAACTGGCGCTGGTTGCCCTGGAATGGCTGACTGAAGACGAAAAGGCCCAGGACGCGCTGTTTGCCGCCGGCTGGGACCTGCTGGTGGTCGACGAGGCGCACCACCTGGTCTGGCATGAAGACCAGGTCAGCCCCGAGTACGCCCTGGTCGAGCAACTGGCCGAGGTCATCCCCGGCGTGCTGCTGCTCACCGCGACCCCGGAGCAACTGGGCCAGGACAGCCACTTCGCGCGCCTGCGCCTGCTCGACCCGAACCGATTCCACGACCTGGCCGCGTTCCGCGCCGAAAGCGAGCACTATCGCCCGGTAGCCGAAGCGGTCCAGGAGCTGCTCGACGAAGGCCGCCTGCCGCCCAAGGCCCACGCCACCATCGAGGGTTTCCTCGGTGCCGAAGGCGAAGCCCTGCTGGCTGCGGTCAACGATGGCGATACCCAGGCCAGCGCCCGCCTGATTCGCGAGTTGCTCGACCGCCACGGCACCGGCCGCGTGCTGTTCCGTAACACCCGCGCGGCGGTCCAGGGTTTCCCTGAGCGCAACCTGCACCCCTACCCGCTGCCCAACCCCGACCAGTACATGGAGCTGCCGCTGGGCGAGCACGCCGAGCTGTACCCTGAGGTTGCTTTCCAGTCCCAGAGCGAAGGCAGCGAAGAAGAGCGCTGGTGGCGCTTCGACCCTCGGGTCGACTGGCTGATCGACACCCTGAAGATGCTCAAGCGGGTCAAGGTCCTGGTGATCTGCGCCCACGCCGAAACCGCCATGGACCTGGAAGACGCCCTGCGCGTGCGTTCCGGTATCCCCGCGACGGTGTTCCATGAAGGCATGAGCATTCTTGAGCGCGACCGCGCTGCGGCCTACTTCGCCGACGAAGAATTCGGCGCCCAGGTGCTGATCTGCTCGGAAATCGGCAGTGAAGGCCGCAACTTCCAGTTCGCCCACCACCTGGTGCTGTTCGACCTGCCAGCCCACCCGGACCTGCTCGAGCAGCGTATCGGCCGCCTGGACCGCATCGGCCAGAAGCACACCATCGAGCTGCACGTGCCGCACCTGCAGAACAGCCCGCAAGAGCGCCTGTTCCAGTGGTACAACCAGGCCCTGAACGCCTTCCTCAACACCTGCCCGACCGGCAACGCCCTGCAGCACCAGTTTGGCCCGCGCCTGCTGCCGCTGCTCGAAAGCGGCGATGACGATGAGTGGCAAGCGCTGGTCGACGAGGCCCGTGCCGAACGCGAGCGCCTCGAAGCCGAGCTGCATAGCGGTCGCGACCGTTTGCTGGAGCTCAACTCCGGTGGCGCCGGTGAAGGCCAGGAGCTGGTCGAGGCGATCCTTGAGCAGGATGACCAGTTCGCCCTGCCGATCTACATGGAAACCCTGTTCGACGCGTTTGGCATCGACAGTGAAGACCACTCGGAAAACGCCCTGATCCTCAAGCCGAGCGAAAAAATGCTCGACGCCAGCTTCCCGCTGGGCGACGACGAAGGCGTGACCATCACCTACGACCGCAACCAGGCGCTGTCGCGTGAAGACATGCAGTTCATCACCTGGGAGCACCCGATGGTCCAGGGCGGCATGGACCTGGTGCTGTCCGGTTCGATGGGCAACACTTCGGTGGCGCTGATCAAGAACAAGGCGCTCAAGCCCGGCACCGTGCTGCTGGAGCTGCTGTACGTCAGTGAAGTGGTGGCTCCGCGAGCCCTGCAGTTGGGCCGGTACTTGCCGCCGGCCGCGCTGCGCTGCCTGCTCGACGCCAACGGCAACGACCTGGCTTCGCGGGTGTCCTTCGAGACCCTCAACGACCAGCTCGAAAGCGTGCCCAAGGCCAGCGCCAACAAGTTCATCCAGGCCCAGCGCGACGTGCTGGCGCCGCGGATCAACGACGGCGAAGCCAAGATCATGCCGCGCCATGCCGAACGTGTCGCCGAAGCCCAACGCCGGCTGGCGGCGCAAACCGATGAAGAGCTGGCGCGCCTGATCGCCCTGCAAGCGGTCAACCCGACCGTTCGCGACAGCGAAATCGACGCCCTGCGCAAGCAGCGTGAACAAGGCCTGGCGATGCTTGATAAAGCGGCGCTGCGCCTGGAAGCGATTCGGGTGCTGGTCGCCGGATAAACCGCGTCGTATTCATCGCTGGCAAAGCCAGCTCCCACAGGATCTTTTGGCAGAGATCGAACCCTGTGGGAGCCAGCCTTGCTGGCGATGAGGCCCCTCACGCTTGTGCAAGCTTGCCCGCTGCCTCCTCGCTGTCAGCCACCATCCCCTCGCGCATCCTCTGCGCATCCCGGCTGAAGCACCGCGAGGCCAGCAGCAGAAACACCAGCGTCAACATCAACGCCACCGGTATCAGGTACATCGCCCCGTGCAGGCCTTCAGCCTTGAATGCCTCGCTCATCTGCACCGCCCCCGCTGCCTGCATGGCCGCCACGGCAAAATGGTCCGAAAGCGCCCCCACCACCACAGGCCCCAGGCCGCCACCGAGCAGGTAAAGCCCGGCAAAGAACAGCGCCATGGCCGTGGCCCGCAGACGCGGCTGCACCACATCCTGAATCGCGGTGTAGACACAGGTATAGAAGTTGTAGGCAAACAACCAGCCGACACCGAACACCGCCACGAACACGCCGATCTCGATCCGCCCGGCATGCAGTGCCCAGGCGGTGGCCAGGGTGGCGATCAGCATGCTCAGGGCACCGAACAACAAGCGCCCGTTGGCAAAGCGCTGGTGTACCTTGTCGGCAATCCAGCCGCCAAGGGTCAGGCCAACCAGCCCGGTCAGGCCGACAATGACCCCGGTGGCCACCGCGGCCTGCTGCAGCGAGAGCAAAAAGTAACGCTGCAGCATCGGCACCATGAACGAGTTGCAGGCGTAGGTGGCGAAGTTGAAGGTAAGGCCCGCAAGCACCAGCCAGCAGAAGGTCGGCACACTCAGAACCCGGCGCAACGGCCGGTCCACGGGCGCCTGGGAGATCGCCACCGACTCCGCCGCGCCGCGCGCCGGCTCGCGGATCATGAACATGAACAGCGCCAGCAACAACCCGGGCACTGCGGCGATAAAGAACGGCGCCCGCCAGCTGTCAAAGGCCTGCACCATCGCACCGATGGTGAAGAACGCCAGCAACAGGCCCAACGGCAGGCCGAGCATAAAAATGCCCATGGCCCGCGCGCGTTTTTCGGCGGGGAACAGGTCGCCGATCAGTGAGTTGGCGGCTGGCGCATAGCTGGCCTCACCGATGCCTACGCCCATGCGCACCAGCAAAAAGCTCCAGAAGCTGCCGACCATGCCATTGACCGCGGTCAACCCGCTCCAGGCCATCAGCCCCCACCCCATCAGTTTGCTGCGTGAACCGTTATCGGCCAGGCGCCCCAGCGGCAGGCCGGCAATGGCATAGACCAGGGTGAAGGCGGTACCGATCAAGCCGATCTGAAAGTCGCTCAGGTGCCATTCCAGGCGGATCGGCTCGATGATGATGGCGGGAATGGTGCGGTCGAAGAAGTTGAACAGGTTGGCCAGAAACAGCAGGAACAGGATTCGCCAGGCGTTGGCCGCTTGAGTGGAGCTCTGCATCGATCAGTCCCTCGTTATTATTGTTCGGGGCTTTCCAGCACGCCGAACTGAATCTAGAGGGCACTTGCCGATCTGTCTGCCACCATTGACCGGACTGATACCGGGTAATTGTAACCATTTGCAGTTTTAGAACCTGGCGCTATTGGTTCAATGACCAAATCGTAGGAATCAATATGCCATTATTCAGGATGGACTAATGCTGAGTTCCTATACTCCTGCACAACGGTCTCCAAGCGGGCTATAGGGGGACGAGTGCAAACTCGAAAAAGAGGCATGCTATGGAGTGGCTGGGGCTGCAAATGCTCGCCGAACTTCCGGCAACCGGACAGATCCTTCTCGATTGCAGGCACAACCCCTACCTGGTGCTGCTTGCCTTTCTGATCGCCTGTGCCGGTAGCTTCGCCACCCTCGACATGGCCGAGCGCCTGAGCCACGTCGAGCAACCCGCGGCCCAGCGGCAATGGCGCTTGCTCGGCGCCTGCTGTCTGGCTGGCGGCATCTGGGCCATGCACTTCATCAGCATGCTGGCTCTGCAAACGCCGCTGGAGGTTCACTACGACGTGGCCCTGACCGGGGTCTCGCTGCTGATCATGCTGCTGGCCGGCTGGATGGCCATGAATACCCTGAGCCGCCAGCAACTGCTGCCGCGCCACTACCTGCAAGCGGCGGTGTGCTTCGGCCTGGGGATCATTGCCATGCACTACACCGGCATGGCCGCCATGCGCTCCAGCGCCCAGCAGTTCTATCGCCCCGACCTGTTCGCCGCCTCGGTCGCTGCCGCCATCGCCACCAGCCTCGCGGCGCTGCTGTTCGCCCGTTATTTGCGCAATGGCAGCGGCACCCTCTTTCAACTGATGAAGTACGGCGCCAGCCTGCTGATGGCCGGCGGCATTGTCGCGACCCATCTGCTGGGCATGGCCGCCTTGACCCTGGTACTACCCGCGGACACCGCGCTGTCGCTGCCGGTCAGCGACAACAGCCTGCAACTGAGCCTGACCATCGCCTTCATTACCCTGTTGATCAGCGCCAGCAGCATCAGCGCCGCGCTCTCGGACAAGAAGCTGCAAAGCAAGGAGCACGACCTGCGCCGGGTCAACGTGCTGCTCAGCCAGCTCGACCAGGCCCGGGTGTCCTTGCAGCAGGCCGCCCACTACGACGCCCTGACCAACCTGGTCAACCGCCGCGGCTTCAACCAGGTGTTCGCCGAGCGCCTGGCCGAGCAAACCGCCAATGACGGCATGCTGGCGGTGATGTTCCTCGACATCGATCACTTCAAGCGCATCAACGACAGCCTCGGCCATGATGCTGGCGACGAGTTGCTCAAGGTGATTGCCGCGCACATCAAGACCGCCACCCGTAGCCAGGATGTGGTCGCCCGTTTCGGTGGCGACGAGTTCTGCATCCTCACCGCCCTGCACAGCCGCGATGAGGCCCGGCACCTGGCCCAGCGCATCATGCAGAAGATGAAGGAGCCGATCGACCTGGCCGGTCGGCGCATGGTCATGACCACCAGCATCGGTATCAGCGTGTTCCCCGATGATGGCCGCAGTTGTGACGAGCTGTTGAAAAACGCCGACCTGGCCCTGTATCAATCCAAGGGTTGCGGGCGCAACAACCTGAACTTCTTCAACAGCAACCTGAAAACCCGCGCCACCCTCGAGCTGCAACTGGAAGAAGAACTGCGCATAGCCCTGCTCGAAGAACGTGGCCTGCGCATCCACTACCAACCGATTTTCGACCTTCACAGCGGCCAGGTGGCCAAGCTCGAGGCCCTGGTGCGCTGGCAACATCCACAGCACGGGCTGCTCAGCCCGGACCGCTTCATCGGCATTGCCGAAGCCAACGGCCTGATCGCCGAACTCGACCTATGGGTGTTGCGCCATGCCTGCGAAGACCTGGCCCAGCTCAACCGCCACGGTTACGACGGGCTCAAGGTAACCGTCAACTGCTCGGCGTTGACCCTGGCCCGCGAAGAACTGGCCCAGGAAGTCGAAGATGCCCTGCGTCAGGCCGGCATTCCGGCGCGCCAGCTGGAGCTGGAAGTCACCGAAAACGCGCTGATGGGCAACATCCACAACACCATCGCCCTGCTCAAGCGCATCCGCGCCCAGGGCGTGTCGCTGTCGATCGATGACTTTGGCACCGGCTACTCGTCACTGGCCTACCTCAAGCGCTTGCCGCTGGACACCCTGAAGATCGATCGCTCTTTCATTCAGGATGTACCGCGTTGCCGCCAGGACATGGAAATCGTCCAGGCCATCATCGTCATGGCCCACACCCTGCACCTGCAGGTGATCACCGAAGGCGTTGAAACCACCGAGCAGTACCAGTTCCTCGCCCAGCAAGGCTGCGATTACCTCCAGGGCTACCTGCTCAGCCGGCCCGTGCCGCTGGATGAACTGCGGCCGATCCTGGGCGAACTCAACCAGCGCCATGAACAGGCGCTGAGCAGCATCAATCCTTACGCCGGTACAGATCAATCAGTGTCGCCGGATCTTTTTGCAGATAGCCCTGACTACCATGCAAGCGCATCAATTGGGCGGCCAGGCCGCTGACCGGGGTCGACGAACCCTGTTCGCGGGAAAATTTCACCGCGCTATCCAGATCCTTGAGCAAGGTGCGCACGTGCCACCTCACCGGCTCGAAGCGACTGGCGGCCATTTGCGGGGCCAGGATCTGCAGCGGCCTTGAATCGGCGAAACCACCCGCCAGGGCCTCGGCGATCAGGCTGGCGTCGACGCCTGATTGCTCGGCCAGCGCCACCACCTCGGCAATCACCAGCGCATTGCAGGCAACGATCATCTGGTTGCAGGCCTTGGTTACCTGCCCTGCCCCGACCGGCCCCATGTGGGTCACGCGTTGACCAAGGGCCAACAACAGCGGGCGCACGCGCTCAAGGTCGGCCGCCTCACCACCGACCATGATCGCCAAAGTGCCGGCTTCGGCGCCTGGAGTGCCGCCGGAGACCGGGGTGTCGAGCCAGTGCATGCCGGTTTTCGCCGCCAGTTCGCTGGCCATCTCACGGGTAGCGGTCGGCTCGAGGCTGGAGAAATCCACCAGCAACTGGCCGGCCTTGCCTGCGCCAGCAATGCCCTGCTCACCAAACACCACCTCGCGCACCACCGCCGTGTCGGCCAGGCACAGCATCAGCACCTCGGCGTGCTGGCACAGCTCGGCCGGAGTCGCCACCTGGCGGGCACCGGCCTTGACCAGTTCGGCGCATTTGTCCGCCGAGCGGTTCCACACCGTCAGCGGATAACCCGCGGCCAGCAACCGCCGACACATGGGCAAGCCCATCAGCCCGATACCGGCAAACCCCAACGAAGGACGTGCAGTGCTCATGTACAGCTCCAGACAGATTAAAGAAGTTGACTGATCGGACGATTCAGTTTGCAGGCGTGGAAAGGAAAACTCCTACACAGGCATCGGGTTAACCCCTATCGCCCACGCCAAATGCGCACTGATACAGTCGCGAACCTCACCCAGTGATGGCTCTATGCTACCTACTAGAACAGCCACCCACCCCCAGGCAAATGGCGCAAAATGACCTCCAAGACTACTTCTGCCAACGCGGTTTCCGAGCTGACATCACCCACTCCCGCGTACAGCACTCCCGGCTCGAGCTACTACAGCCCGCGGGCGCTCAACCCGCAGCAGTACCTGTACTTCACCGAAACCGATATCCAGCGCATCCTCGACAACCTCGATGGCCTGCGTGACCTGGTGTTCCCGCCCAGCGTGCATGTCGAAGACGACACCCAACTGCGCCTGGACCAGCAGTTCCCCTCGGTGTGCCTGATTGGCCTGGGCCGTTGTGGCTCGAACATCGCCCTGGATGTCGCAGAACTTGTATACAACGCCAGGACCTTCTACCTCAACGAATTCAACAACGAAGACCGCGCCGGCAGCGAACCGAACTACAGCCCGGCGCGCTGGATTCGCAACAACCTGCGCCTGGTGCAGAACAAGGGCACCAAGCCGGTGTTCCTGGTAGAGCCGCTGGTGATGCTCGGCGACCTCGACAAGGACATCGCCGGGCGCATCCGTTTTTCGCGCAAGGGTGAGAAGAGCGGTTTTATCCGCGACTACAGCAAGATGAAAATCATGGACCTGTCGGAAGTCCATGCCGGTGGCGCCGGTAACGCGCCGATCCTCGGCCAGTACCTGGCCAAGATCATCCTCAACAAGGAAACCCACCGCTTCTCCAGCGCCGACTGGAAGCTGATCCACTCGTACCTGATTGACTCCTGCGGGATCAAGGCCAACCAGTCACGCCTGTATTTCTACATCTTCAGCGCCGGTGGCGGTACCGGCTCGGGCATGGCTTCGGAGTTCGGCCTGGCCCAGCAATATTCGTACATGAACAAGACGTTCGACACCAAGCCGGCCGACGAAAACGACGGCAAGAGCGGTCATTCGTTCGTCTTCGAGCCGATCTTCACCAGCGGTATCTGCGTGCTGCCGAACATCTCCGATCATCGCAGCGAAATGTCCGAAGCCCTGCACATCAACGCCGGCCGGTTGTTGTGCAAGTACCTGTCCGAGGAATGGGATTTCTCGTACAACTTCGACAATGAAGACAGCAGCGAGGCCAGCGTCATGGGCCGCATCCGCCCCTGGAACGCGATGATGCTGATTTCCAACGACATCATGCGCTACGCCGAAGAGAACGATGACGGCAACATCCAGAACATCGACGTCAACGCCATGGAGAAGCACGCCAACCAGTACATCTCCCAGCAGATCTTCAACATCCTCACCGCCCAGGCAGTGACCACCGACTACGACCAGAACTACTTCCGTCGTGCCGGCATCGACATCGGCGAAACCATCCGCCTGGATGCCAACGACCTGTTCATGAGCCTGGCAGGCCCCGTGGCCATCGCCTACGCCGAATCGGTAGTGCCGGAACAGCCCTCGCCCAGCTCGGACAAATTCAAGGTGTTCGAGAAAGAGCAGCCGCGGCTGAACATCGACGACCTGTTCTTCCGCTCCATCGACCTGCCGCACTTCAACAAGGTGACCCAGGCGATCGAAGGCATCAGCCTGCTGCCGATTGAATCCCGCCGCTACCGCGCCGCCCTTGAGCAATACCAGGCCTCCGGCTACGACGCGGCGGCGCTGCACGACCTGCATTTTTTCAAGAACTGCTCGTCGGTGGTGTCGATCGTGTCGCTGCCCAAGGACTACAAGCTGTCGTACATGGACCTGAACCGGCTCAAGACTCACCTCAACAGCCTGTTCCCCAACACCACGCTCAAGCGCTATGCGCTGGTGATCGGTGCCTCGGCGAACCTGTCGCTGACCACCCTGATCGCCAAGAGCCCGTGCCTGTCGGACGACTTCCTGACCCTGATCGTGGCCTTTATCAAGCGCTGTTTTGCGCGTAACCCGTACCGCTTCGACGATACCCTGGACAATGCCATCCTTGAGTTCATCACCAGCGATGCCTTCGATGAAGACCGCATCGATGACCTGCTCAACGAGTTCGAGAACCCGGCGAAGATCCTCGATACCAACTGGTACGCGATCAAACCGATGTATGAGAAGAAATACCGCGAGCTGATCAACGACAAGAGCAAGTTCGTCTCGATCAATGACATCCGGCTGTCACGCGAATGCGTGAAGAAAGCGGTGAAATACCTGCGTGAGATCTACCGTCACCGCATCGGCAAGACCCGGGTGATCTCGTTGAACAGCCATACCGGCAAAGTGGATTACTGATTGAAAGCAACGCGGGGCAAGCCCGCTCCTACATCGGTAGGAGCAGGCTTGCCCCGCGATCAGACTGTTACCGCACTGCCTTGGCACACCCAACTGTTACCAACAGCCACCCCGGCTGAACAGTCCCGCGCACCAAAACCATCCCGCTGTGCATTTTCACGCACCATTTTGGCGCGTGATCAGCCGTTGGTCTTTTCCTGAATCACAATAAACGGCGAGACCACCACAGCCCAGATCTCTGGATCGCGGCTCTGAAGGTCTAGTGCCTGCTCTGCAGTGACCGCTCCGACAGTGCCAGCATTACGCCATGCAGCGACGCTTTCGCTACGGTTTTCGGCCATTGCCTGTGCAACATCGATCAGGTCCAGGGTCGGCTCGACCCAAATCAGGTCACCCTTGGCCCAAAAACGCTCCAGCGCTTTCCACTCGATTATTGCTGTCTCGCCGAGCAATTTGGCATAGAGGGTGCTTGGTTGATCTGTCATGGGTTCCTACCAGAAATAATTCGACCGCGATAAAGGTCGGTATTTTTGCAGAAAAACCCAGTTTCAAAATAAGTAATTGATCGACAAGGTGGTAAATGCCCGGGTTTGACCAGAGAAACTGGCAAAACAACGGCGTTTTTCTATAACTTTCTGTCGATTAGGCGACACCCCTGGTTTTTGCCCCGGCGGGCCTGCTTTTCAAGCGACAAAGCAGCGCTCTACACTGTACCGGTACAGTTGCCAGGGCCGTTCCGGGGGTTATCCGGGTCCGTGACGAGGCGTGGCCTCTCATGGAACCTGATCCGGTCCTCAAGCTCTGGCCGCCAGGACTATAAAAATTACAACAGAATGAGTGGAGCACTATGAGTAAGGCTACTAAGCAGATTTCCAAACTGTTTGCCGCAATGGTTCTGGCCGGGGTTGCCAGCCATTCGTTTGCAGCCGATACCATCAAGATCGGCATCGCCGGCCCGAAAACCGGCCCGGTCACTCAGTACGGCGACATGCAGTTCATCGGTGCAAAACAGGCCATCAAGGACATCAACGCCAAGGGCGGCGTCGACGGCAAGATGCTTGAAGCCAAAGAATACGATGACGCTTGCGACCCTAAACAGGCCGTGGCAGTCGCCAACAAAGTGGTCAACGACGGCGTCAAATACGTGGTCGGCCACCTGTGCTCCAGCTCCACCCAGCCTGCGTCCGACATCTACGAAGACGAAGGCGTGATCATGATCACCCCGGCTGCCACCAGCCCGGAAATCACCTCCCGCGGCTACAAGCTGATCTTCCGCACCATCGGCCTGGACAGCGCCCAGGGCCCTGCGGCTGGCAACTACATCGCCGACCATGTGAAACCGAAAGTGGTTGCGGTACTGCACGACAAGCAGCAGTACGGTGAAGGCATCGCCAGCGCGGTCAAAACCACCCTCGAAGGCAAAGGTGTCAAGGTTGCCGTGTTCGAAGGCCTGAACGCCGGCGACAAGGACTTCTCCTCGATCATCCAGAAGCTCAAGCAAGCCAATGTCGACTTCGTCTACTACGGCGGCTACCACCCGGAGCTGGGCCTGATCCTGCGTCAAGCCAAAGAGAAAGGCCTGAACGCCAAGTTCATGGGCCCTGAAGGTGTCGGTAACGACTCCATCTCGCAGATCGCCCAAGGCGCTTCCGAAGGCCTGCTGGTGACCCTGCCGAAATCCTTCGACGCCGACCCTGCGAACAAGGCCATCGCCGATGCCATCAAGGCTGACGGCAAAGACCCAAGCGGCCCGTTCGTGTTCCCGGCCTACTCGGCTGTCGAGCTGATCGCCGAAGGCATCAAGGCGGCCAAGTCCGAAGACACCGACAAAGTGGCTGCAGCCATCCATGCCGGCACCTTCAAGACCCCGACCGGCGACCTGTCGTACGACGCCAAAGGCGACCTGAAAGACTTCAAATTCGTGGTCTACGAATGGCATTTCGGCAAACCTAAAACCGAAGTTTCCCCTCAGTAATCCCGTCTGACTATATGACTACAAGCCCACTGTGCGAGCAGTGGGCTTTGTTTTACGAGGTTCATGGGCCTGATTCCCGCGATCCGGGAGCAGGTTCACCTGAAAATCTTAAAACCGTCACCAGCGGTTCGCTGGCAGTTGCCTGTGCCGAAGTGGCCAAGACCACAAGACCAGGCCGGGGGCATCCCCACCAGTGAAATGCGTATCAGGTTTTTAGGAGCGCTGTAATGCCTGAGATCTATCACTTCTTCCAACAGCTGGTTAATGGTCTGACCATTGGCAGCACCTATGCCTTGATAGCCATTGGCTACACAATGGTTTACGGCATCATTGGAATGATCAACTTCGCCCATGGCGAGGTGTACATGATCGGTTCCTACGTGGCCTTCATCGCCCTTGCGGGCCTGGCCATGATGGGGATCGATTCACTGCCGATATTGATGACCGTCGCCTTCGTCGCCACGATCTTCGTTACCAGTGCCTATGGCTACAGTATCGAACGGGTCGCCTACCGTCCGTTGCGTAACAGCAACCGGTTGATCCCGCTGATTTCTGCCATCGGTATGTCGATTTTCCTGCAAAACACCGTATTGCTATCCCAGGACTCCAAGGACAAGTCCATCCCCAACCTGATCCCTGGGAGTATCTCCTTCGGCCCGGGCGGCGCAGAGGAAGTGCTGATCTCCTACATGCAGATCCTGGTTTTCGTAGTCACCCTGGTGGCCATGACCGGTTTGACCCTGTTCATCTCCCGCTCGCGTCTGGGCCGGGCCTGCCGGGCCTGTGCCGAAGACATCAAGATGGCCAACCTGCTTGGCATCAACACCAACAACATCATCGCCCTGACCTTCGTCATCGGTGCCGCCCTGGCGGCCGTGGCGGCCGTGCTGCTGAGCATGCAGTACGGGGTGATCAACCCCAACGCCGGTTTCCTGGTGGGCCTGAAGGCCTTTACCGCGGCTGTGCTGGGCGGCATCGGCAGCATTCCGGGCGCCATGCTCGGCGGGCTGGTGCTGGGGGTGGCTGAAGCCTTTGGCGCCGATATCTTCGGTGACCAGTACAAGGACGTCGTGGCATTCGGCCTGTTGGTTCTGGTGCTGTTGTTCCGTCCGACCGGCATCCTCGGCCGTCCGGAGGTTGAAAAAGTATGAACAAAAATCTTAAACAGGCGTTCTTCAGCGCCTTGCTGGTCTGGGCTGTCGCCTTTCCGGTGCTGGGCCTGAAACTCAGCATCGACGGCATCAACCTGATCGTTCACAGCCAAGGGCCTTTCACCCTCACGGTCATCGCCGTGTGTTCGGTGCTGATGTTCTTGCGCGTGCTGTTCGACAAGCAATGGAGCGCGGCAACCAGCCGCCGTTCGGGCCGTAAGTTGATCTCGCCGGCCATGAGCAACTTCCTGACCCTGCCCAAGACCCAGCGCTGGATCATCATCGGCCTGATCATGGTTGCACTGGTGTGGCCGTTCTTCGGCTCACGCGGCGCGGTCGACATCGCCACCCTGATCCTGATCTACGTGTTGCTGGGCCTTGGCCTGAACATCGTGGTCGGCCTGGCTGGCCTGCTCGACCTGGGTTACGTCGGCTTCTATGCCGTCGGCGCCTACAGCTACGCCCTGCTGTCGCACTACTACGGCCTGAGCTTCTGGATCTGCCTGCCGATTGCCGGCCTGATGGCGGCGACCTTCGGCTTCCTGCTCGGCTTCCCGGTATTGCGTCTGCGCGGCGACTACCTGGCCATCGTGACCCTGGGTTTCGGTGAAATCATCCGCCTGTTCCTGCGAAACCTCACCGGTCTTACCGGCGGCCCCAACGGGATCAGCAACATCGAGAAACCAACCTTCTTCGGCCTGACCTTCGAACGCAAGGCCGCCGAGGGCATGCAGACCTTCCACGAGTTCTTCGGCCTGCAGTACAACTCGATCAACAAGGTGATCTTCCTCTACCTGGTGGCGCTGCTGCTGGCGTTGCTGGCGCTGTTCGTGATCAACCGCCTGCTGCGCATGCCGATCGGTCGCGCCTGGGAAGCCCTGCGTGAAGACGAAATCGCCTGCCGCGCACTGGGCCTGAACCCGACCATCATCAAGCTCTCGGCGTTCACCCTGGGTGCCTGCTTCGCCGGTTTCGCCGGCAGCTTCTTCGCCGCACGCCAGGGTCTGGTGACACCGGAGTCGTTCACCTTCATCGAATCGGCCATCATCCTCGCCATCGTCGTGCTCGGCGGCATGGGCTCGCAACTGGGCGTGATCCTTGCGGCCATCGTGATGATCCTGCTGCCTGAGCTGATGCGTGAATTCAGCGAATACCGCATGTTGATGTTCGGTGCGCTGATGGTGTTGATGATGATCTGGCGTCCGCAAGGCCTGCTGCCTATGCAACGTCCACATATGGAGCTGCGTCGATGAGCCGCGAAATTCTGCAAGTCAGCGGCCTGAGCATGCGCTTCGGCGGCTTGTTGGCGGTCAACGGCGTGGCCCTGACCGTCAAGGAAAAACAGGTAGTGGCGTTGATCGGCCCGAACGGCGCCGGCAAGACCACGGTGTTCAATTGCCTGACCGGTTTCTACAAGCCGAGCGCCGGCAGCATCCTGCTCGACGGCCAGCCAATCCAGGGCCTGGCCGGCCATCAGATCGCCCGCAAGGGTGTGGTGCGGACTTTCCAGAACGTGCGTCTGTTCAAAGAGATGACCGCCCTGGAAAACCTGCTGATCGCCCAGCACCGGCACCTGAACACCAACTTCTTCGCCGGCCTGCTCAAGACCCCGTCCTTTCGCCGCAGCGAGCTCGAAGCAAAAGAGTACGCACGGTACTGGCTGGAGAAGGTCGACCTGCTCGAGTTCGCCAACCGCCCTGCCGGTACACTTGCCTACGGCCAGCAACGGCGCCTGGAAATCGCCCGCTGCATGATGACCCGTCCACGGATCATCATGCTCGACGAACCGGCGGCCGGCCTCAACCCGAAAGAGACCGAAGACCTCAAGGCGCTGATCAGCGTGCTGCGTGAAGAGCACAACGTCACCGTGCTGCTGATCGAGCACGACATGAAACTGGTCATGAGCATCTCCGACCACATCGTGGTGATCAACCAGGGCACGCCCCTGGCCGACGGTACGCCGGAACAGATCCGCGACAACCCTGAAGTGATCAAAGCCTACCTGGGGGAAGCGTAAATGCTGCAGTTCGAAAACGTTTCCACCTTCTACGGCAAGATCCAGGCACTGCACAGCGTCAACGTCGAGATCCGCCAGGGCGAGATCGTCACCCTGATCGGTGCCAACGGTGCCGGCAAATCGACCCTGCTGATGACCCTCTGCGGCTCGCCGCAAGCGAGCAGCGGCAGCATCCGCTACCTGGGTGAAGAGCTGGTCGGCCAGCCGTCCTCGCACATCATGCGCAAGAGCATCGCTGTGGTCCCTGAAGGCCGCCGCGTGTTCGCCCGCCTGACCGTGGAAGAAAACCTGGCCATGGGCGGTTTCTTCACCGACAAGGGCGATTACCAGGAGCAGATGGACAAGGTCCTGCAACTGTTCCCGCGCCTGAAGGAGCGCTTCAGCCAGCGTGGCGGCACCATGTCCGGCGGCGAGCAGCAGATGCTCGCCATCGGCCGGGCGCTGATGAGCAAACCCAAGCTGCTGCTACTCGACGAGCCATCGCTGGGCCTGGCACCGATCATCATCCAGCAGATCTTCGACATCATCGAGCAACTGCGTCGTGATGGCGTGACGGTGTTCCTGGTCGAACAGAACGCCAACCAGGCGCTGAAAGTCGCCGACCGTGCCTATGTGCTGGAAAACGGCCGGGTGGTGATGGAAGGCACCGGTGAAGCGCTGCTGACCGACCCGAAAGTCCGCGACGCCTACCTGGGCGGTTGATGCCAGACGCTATATGCCACAAATGAAAAAAGGCCTTCGGGCCTTTTTTCTTGCCTGCTGTAACGCCTCCAGGGCACCGGACTCTAGTGCTGCAGGTGGGCCAGAAGCGCTGGCTCTAACCTCCCCTTACTACTGGAGCCTCATCATGAACAAGTCCCTCAGCGCCGCCGCACTTATCCTCTCCCTGGGCTCGAGCCTGGCCTTCCTGCCTGTTGTCCACGCCGCCGACGACATGAAAATGAGCAAGGAAGCAAGCATGGAGAAAGACATGAAAATGGACAAGAAAATGGCCGACGACAAGAAGATGGACATGAGCAACGACATGAAGATGGAAAAGAAGATGGAAAAGAACGACAAGATGATGAAAAACGAAATGCACGACGACAAGATGTAACCCCTACAGGGTCCGCAAGGCCTGGCTGCTGCGCCTGAACCAGGCCAGCAGGTAATCGGCCAGCACCTGGACCCGCTGCGGCATCCCGCCTTGATAGGGGTGCACCAGGAACAACGGCACGCTGCGCGTCTGATAGTCGCGCAGCAACCACTGCAAGCGGCCGTCAGCCAGTTCTGCATGGAGCATGTACGACGGCAGACGGGCGACCCCGGCGCCCAGCAGCGCCGCCTTCTTCAGCAAACTGTAATGATTGCTGGCAAAGCTGCCCGCCACCTGCACCCGCAACAGTTCGTGCTGCTGGTGATACAACCACTCTTCACGGCCGCTGTAATGGCTGTTGAGCAGGCAGCGATGGCTGCTCAGTTCGCCCGGCACCATCGGTTCGCCATAGCGCTGCAAGTAGGCCGGGCTGGCGCAGGTCAGCTCCTGCATGGCCAGCACCGGGCGGGCAACCAGTCGCGCGTCATCCTGGACATCGGTGCGAATCGCCAGGTCAAAGCCGTCGCCCAACAAGTCGCGATAGCCGTTATTGAGCTCAAGCTCCACTTGCAGGTCCGGGTAGCGAGCGGCGAACTCAAGCAGTAATCCTTCAAAAAACGTCTCGCCCAACGACACCGGCACGGTGATACGCACCGGTCCCGCCAGTTCGTCCTTGAGCATGGCCAGGGTTTGCCGCGCCCCTTCCATTTGCCGCACCAGTGCCTGCGCCTGGGGCAGCAACATGGCGCCAGCCGCAGTCAGGCTCAGCCGCCGGGTAGTGCGGTGCAGCAACTTCACCGAATGGCTGGCCTCAAGAGCACTGATGCGCTTGGACAACTGCCCCTTGCTCCAGCCCAGTTGTTGCGCGGCCAAGGTAAAGCTGCCGGCATCCATCAGCACGGCAAAGGCCGCCAGGTCATCGAGGTCGCTCATGGATTGTTTCCAGATGAAAACCAAAGGTTGCCTATTAGCACGCTTATCTACAGAAAAATCCACCCTAGACTTGAGCCTTGTCTACACACCCTACGAGGAATGGCTCAATGAAAATCTTGTTGATCGGCGCCAGCGGTACCATCGGTTCGGCGGTTGCCAAAGAGCTGGAGCAACGTCATGAAGTGCTGCGCATCGGCCGCAGCAGCGGCGACTATCAGGTGGACATCAGCGACAGCGCCTCGATCCGGCGCCTGTTCGAGCAAACCGGCCGCTTCGATGCCCTGGTCTGCGCCGCCGGCAATGTCACCTTCGCCGCCCTCGATGAAATGAACGCAGAGCACTTCGCCCTGGGCCTGAACGACAAGCTCATGGGCCAGGTCAACCTGCTGCTGATCGGCCGCGAGTTCATCAATGATGGCGGCTCGTTCACCTTTACCAGCGGCATCCTCAACCGCGACCCGATTCGCACCGGGGCCTCGGCCGCGCTGGTTAACGGCGCCCTCGATGCGTTCGTCAAAGCTGCCGCCATCGAATTGCCCCGTGGCCTGCGGGTCAACACCATCAGCCCCACTGTACTGGTCGAAGCCATGCCGGCCTATGCGCCATATTTTCGCGGTTTCAAACCCGTTCCGGCCGCCGACGTGGCACTGGCCTATGCCAAGAGCGTCGAAGGTTTGCAAACCGGCCAGACCTACCAGGTGGGCTAAGGCCTTGTGATCGGCGACCAGCCTGCGTAACGTGGCGGCACCTTTTGCTCGAGATGCTGGAGTTTGCTTGATGCGTGCCGCCCCTTCGCTGTTGCTTGTCGCCTTGTTGCCGCTGTTCGCCGGCTGCCAGATGCTGGCTGAAAAGCCGCAAGCCGCCTCTACCGCCGGCCAGACCCGCATGCAGGGCGAACTGACGGCCCAGGGCGGACAACTGCTGTTCAAGCCCTGTGAAGAGACCCGCCGCTTTGCCGTGACCGACAGCGGCAACACCGGCCTGCTGCAGGAAGCCAGCGCGCTGGCGGCCACCCCCGGCACCCTGTTCGCCGACGTGCGCGGTACCTTGTCGGCCAGCGCAAAGGCCGGCAACGACGGCCAGTTGAACGTACAACGCCTGTACCGCATCGAACACTCCAGCAGCGCCTGCAGCGACCCCAACTTCAAGCGCCTGACCCTGCGCGCCAGTGGCCACGAGCCGGACTGGAACCTCAAGGCCGGCGGCAAGGGCATGGTCCTCGAACGCCTCGGCCAGCCAACACTGGCGGTCCCTTTCCTGGAAGAACAGCTGCCCGACGGGCGCTTCAGCCTCAACACCGAGGCCAACGGCCAGAAAGTCGAGCTCTGGGTCGCTCCGCAACGCTGCGTCGACAGCGCCACCGGCAGTGTCCAGCATCTGATCGCCGAGCTACGGGTGGACGGCCAGACCCTGCGCGGCTGCGCCTACTACGGTGGCTCACGCAACGACTGATCATCGGCGCCTGCGTTTAACCTGCCTGCAAAGGCGGCGAACAGCTTATACTTGGCGGTTTGTGTAAAGCCGCCGGCCGTTCATGGCCGGGATACTGGACCCTGCCATGTTACGAATCACCGAACTGAAGCTGCCGCTGGATCATCCTGATGAAGCCCTGCGCGAGGCCATCGTGCAACGCCTTGGGATCAGCGACGAGCAACTGCTGGACTTCACCCTGTTCAAGCGCAGCTACGATGCGCGCAAGAAGAACAGCGAGCTGCTGTTCATCTATACCATCGACCTGCAGGCGAGCAACGAAGCCGAACTGCTGCAAAAGTTCGCCGACGATCACAACGTCAACGTCGCCCCCGATGTCAGCTACAAAGTGGTTGGCCAGGCACCTGCCGACCTGCAGGAGCGGCCCATTGTGGTCGGCTTCGGCCCGTGCGGGATTTTCGCCGGCCTGCTGCTGGCGCAGATGGGCTTCAAGCCGATCATCCTCGAGCGCGGCAAGGAAGTTCGCCAGCGCACCAAGGACACCTGGGGCCTGTGGCGCAAAAGCGTGCTCAATCCCGAGTCGAACGTGCAGTTCGGCGAAGGCGGCGCCGGGACCTTCTCCGACGGCAAGCTGTACAGCCAGATCAAGGACCCGCAGCACCACGGCCGCAAGGTATTGCACGAGTTCGTCAGAGCCGGTGCACCGGACGAGATCCTCTACGTCAGCAAGCCGCACATCGGTACCTTCCGCCTGACCGGCATGGTCGAAAACATGCGTCAGGAAATTCAGGCGCTGGGCGGCGAAGTACGCTTCGAACAGAAGGTCACCGACCTGTTGATGGACGACGGCCAGCTCAATGGCGTAGTCCTGGAAAGTGGCGAACAGCTGCACTCGCGCCACGTCGTCCTGGCCCTGGGCCACAGTGCCCGTGACACCTTCCGCATGCTGCACGCCCGTGGCGTGTTCATGGAAGCCAAGCCGTTCTCCATCGGTTTTCGGATCGAGCACCCGCAATCGCTGATTGACCAGGCGCGCCTGGGCAAGTATGCCGGCCACCCGAAACTCGGTGCAGCCGATTACAAGCTGGTGTACCACGCCAAGAACGGCCGTTCGGTCTACAGCTTCTGCATGTGCCCGGGCGGCACCGTGGTTGCCGCTACCAGCGAGCCGGGCCGGGTAGTCACCAACGGCATGAGCCAGTACTCGCGTAACGAGCGCAATGCCAACTCCGGTATTGTTGTCGGCATTACCCCCGAGCAGGACTACCCGGGTGGCCCGCTGGCCGGTATCGAGCTGCAGGAAAAACTCGAAGCCCACGCTTACGTGCTGGGCGGCAGCAACTACCAGGCACCTGCGCAGCTGGTCGGTGACTTCGTTGCCGGGCGGCCGTCCACCGCCATCGGCAGTGTCGAGCCGTCCTACAAACCGGGGGTGAACCTCGGCGACCTGGCGCCAAGCCTGCCGGATTTTGCCATCGAAGCCATTCGCGAAGCATTGCCAGCCTTCGATCGGCAGATCAAGGGCTACAACCTGCCAGACGCGGTGTTGACCGGGATCGAAACCCGCACCTCATCGCCGCTGCGCATCACCCGTGATGCCAGCATGCAGAGCCTGAACCTCAAGGGCCTGTTCCCGGCGGGTGAAGGTGCTGGTTATGCCGGCGGGATCCTTTCGGCAGGTGTCGACGGGATTCGCATTGCTGAAGCGGTGGCGCGCAGCATGCTGGGCCAGCAGGCCTGATTCATATCGCAATAAAGCCATCGCCGGCGTTGCCGGCGATGGGCTGTAAATCAGCCCCGCCTTCAAACACCCTCGCGCAACACCGACTCCGGCAGCGCTTCACCGCGCTCGACACACGCCGTCACCGCCGCGATCATCCCCTCCAGCTGATACCCCTGCCCGCTCAACCAGTCCTGGTCATAGTAGGTAGTGGCGTAGCGATCGCCGCCGTCGCAGAGGATCGCCACGATCGAGCCGGCCTCCCCCGCCGCGCGCATGTGTTGCGCCGCCGCCAGGGCGCCGATCAGGTTGGTGCCGCTGGAGCCGCCGACCCGCCGCCCCAGGCGCTGGGCCAGGTAATGCATGGCCGCCAGTGACAGGGCGTCCGGCACCTTGACCATGGCGTCGATCACCTGCGCCAGGAACGACGCCTCGACCCGCGGTCGGCCGATGCCTTCGATGCGCGAACCACAGTCCAGGCGCAGCGAGCGGTCACCGGTCTTGTAGCAGTCGAAAAATACCGAGCGCTCGGCATCGGCGCACAACACCCGGGTGGCGTGCTGGCGATAACGCACGTAACGACCCAGGGTCGCGGTAGTGCCACCGGTACCGGGGCTGGAAATCAGCCAGCTCGGTTCGGGGAATTGCTCGAAGCGCATCTGGGCAAAGATCGACTCGGCGATGTTGTTGTTCGCCCGCCAGTCGGTAGCGCGCTCGGCATAGGTGAACTGGTCCATGAAGTGTCCGCCGCTTTCCCGGGCCAGACGCTCGGACTCGGCGTAGATCTGCGTCGGATCCTGCACCAGGTGGCTCTGGCCACCATAGAAGGCGATCTGGGCGATCTTTTCCTGCGAGGTACTGGCCGGTACCACGGCAATGAAGGGCAACCCAAGCAAGCGCGCAAAGTAGGCTTCGGAAATCGCCGTCGAGCCGCTCGACGCCTCGATCACCGGCGCGCCCGGACGCAACCAGCCGTTACACAGGGCATAAAGAAACAACGAACGCGCGAGCCGGTGCTTGAGGCTGCCGGTGGGGTGGCTCGACTCATCCTTGAAATACAGCTCGACCTGAGGAAAGCCAGGCAGCGGCAGCGGGATCAGGTGGGTATCGGCGCTGCGCTGGAAGTCCGCTTCGATGATGCGGATGGCTTCACGGGCCCACTGGCGGTGATCGGTCATGGTCGATTCTCGGGCAAAAAGTTCGAAGTTCAGCAGAACATGTTAGGAAAATTCTGATAATTGCTACAGATACAGCCACGGTGAATTATCGACTGCAACTGCTAGGCTGCATGGCGTGAGTTGGTTACAGCTTATAACAAAAAAGAATATAGTTTTTGTTTTAAAGAATATCACCACAGGGTAGGGTGTGCCCCTATCAGAACCTTCAGGATGGAGAGCGCCCTTGCCCCTGCGTAGCACTTTCACTCGTTTCTTTCAGTTGGAAGCTGCCAGCGGTCTATTACTGATTGCTGCAGCTGCCCTGGCCTTGATCATCAACAACTCGCCCTTGTCGTACCTGTACAACGGCTTGCTGGATGTTCCCGTAGTCGCCCAGATTGGCGCGCTGAAAATCGCCAAGCCCCTGTTGTTGTGGATCAACGACGGGCTGATGGCCCTGTTCTTTCTGCTGATTGGCCTGGAGGTCAAGCGCGAGGTGGTCGACGGGCATCTGTCCAAGCCTTCGCAGATCGTCTTGCCCGGCGCAGCCGCTATCGGCGGCATGGTGGTACCGGCGCTGATCTACTGGTTCCTCAACAAGGACAACCCGGCTGCCGTGGCTGGCTGGGCAATCCCCATGGCCACCGACATCGCCTTCGCCCTCGGCGTGCTGGCCTTGCTCGGCAAGCGCGTACCGGTTTCGCTCAAGCTGTTCCTGATGACCCTGGCGATCATCGACGACCTGGGGGCGATCATCGTTATCGCCCTGTTCTACTCGGGTACCCTGTCGAGCCTGTCGCTGGGCCTGGCGGCAGCTTGCCTGCTGGTACTGATCGCGATGAACCGCATGGGCGTGGTCAAGCTTGGCCCGTACATGGTGGTCGGCCTGATCCTCTGGGTCTGCGTGCTCAAGAGCGGTGTGCACGCCACCCTGGCCGGTGTCACCCTGGCGCTGTGCATTCCGCTGCGCACCAAGAACGCCGAGCCTTCGCCGCTGCTGAGCCTGGAGCATGCCCTGCACCCCTGGGTTGCCTATGGCATCCTGCCGCTGTTCGCCTTCGCCAACGCCGGTGTGTCACTGGCCGGGGTCAGCCTCGAAAGCTTCACCCATCACGTGCCGATGGGCATTGCCGTAGGTTTGCTGGTGGGCAAGACCCTCGGCGTGTTCGGCTTCGCCTGGGTGATGATCAAGGCAGGCATGGCCGCCTTGCCGGCGGGTGCCAACTGGGGCCAGGTGCTGGGTGTGGCGATTCTCTGCGGCATCGGCTTTACCATGAGCCTGTTTGTCGGCTCCCTGGCCTTCGTGCCGGGTAGCAGCGAATACGCCGGCATGGACCGCATGGGCATTCTCACCGGCTCCATTCTGGCCGCGCTGATCGGCTATGGCATCACCGCGCTGTCGAGTCGCAAGCCCGTCACGGCCTGAGTCTCAAGGCAATAAAAAACCCCGACCGGCTTTGCCGAGTCGGGGTTTTTAATGGGTGGTGCAAAACTCAGTGAGTGACGCGGCTGGTGCCGTCGACGGTCATGATCCGCACACGCTCGCCGACGCGGAAGATCTCGTTCTGCTGCACGGCCTGCACGTAGGCGCGCATGCTGCCGTCATCTTCACGCACGGTGATTTCCACGCCCTGGGTGCGGGTCAGGCCTTCTTCGGCGGCGGAGCCTGCCAGGCCACCGGCCACGGCGCCGATCACGGCGGCAACGATACTGCCGCGGCCACCACCTACCGCACTGCCGGCGACGCCGCCGACGATGGCACCGGCGCCGCCGCCGATCGGGGTCTTGGTCCCTTCGATTTTTACCGGCCGCAGGGACTCGATGGTGCCCATGCGCACGGTCTGCACACGGCGCGCTTCATCACGGGAGTACGAATCGCCGGTCAGGCTCGAGGCACAACCACCAAGCAGCAGCGACATTGTGGTGAAGCTTGCCACCAGCAGAACAGATTTACGCATTGGATGATCTCCGTAAGACAGATGCTCATTAGACTCCGCGCATTGACGACTGTCACGACACATGCGGGGTAAAATTGCTTCCATTCAGCTTCCGTACAGCCTGTTGCTATCGGGGCAGCCTGTAGAAACTTCTAGCGCAAGGATAGACATGGATTACTTCATCGTCGTCATAACCACCGTGGCAGGCTTGTACTTCCACTGGTGGATCTACGTTCGCATCAAGCGCTGGATGGACCGTGACCTGGCCTTGTCGCTGGCAGGCCAGGACGAAGGCAAGAAAGCCTTCATGCTACAACGTCTGGACAGCGCCAAGGCGCAAAAGGTCAAACGCAGTGAACTGGCGGCCTGGCTGGAACGCGAGGCCGCCGGTTACCAGGCCGATTAAGGCGCGAGGCGCTCACGCAGCCAGTTACCTTGCTGCAAGCGATAGTTGAGGCGGTCGTGCAGGCGGCTGGCGCGGCCCTGCCAGAACTCGATGCGCTCGGGTAGCAGGCGGTAGCCACCCCAGTGCTCCGGGCAGTGTGGCTGGTTGTCGCTAAAGCGCTGTTCGGTGGCCTTGACCAGGCCCTCGAGCTCGGCGCGGTTGGCGATCACCCGGCTCTGCGGTGAGGCCCAGGCGCCCAGGCGGCTGCCCAGCGGGCGCACCTGGTAATACTCGTCCGATTCTTGCGGGCTGACCTTGACCACCCGGCCCTCAATACGCACCTGACGCTCCAGCGCCGGCCAGAAGAAGGTCATGGCCGCGAACGGGTTGGCCAGCAGTTGCTGGCCCTTGGCGCTGTCGTAGTTGGTGAAGAAGGTAAAACCCTCCTCGTCCAGGCCCTTGAGCAGGACAATCCGGCAATGCGGGCGGCCTTCGCTATCCACCGTCGCCAGGGTCATGGCGTTGGCTTCCACCGGTGGCTGCTCGGTGTTCAGGGCATCATCGAACCATTGACGAAACAACGCGAACGGCTGCGCCGGAGCCTGGGCTTCGGTCAGGCCATCGCGGGTGTAATCGCGGCGCATATCGGCCAGGGACTGGGTCATTACTGCGTTCCTTGACGATCAGTTAGTCTTCGCAGGGCTGGTGTTGGCGGCGACTTTTTTCGCCGCCGGTGCCGCCGCCTTCTTCGCCGCAGGCTTGGCGGCAGGCTTCTTGGCAGCGGCCTTGGCCGGCGCGGCTTTCTTGGCCACAGTGGCCTTTTTCGCTGGCGCCTTGGCTGCAGGCTTGGCAGCCGGTTTCGCTGCAGCCTTGGCCGGAGCCTTGGCATCCTGTACGGCAACCAGTTCAGCCGGGCTCGGGGTTGGCTGCTTGTACTTGGCCAGCAAGGCAACCATGGTGTTCTGCGGGGTCAGTACCAGTTCAACGCGACGGTTCAAGGCGCGGCCTTCAACGCTGTCGTTGGCGGCACGCGGCATTTGCGAGCCCATGCCGCGCAGCATCAGGCGATCACGCTCCAGGCCGCTGAGGCGGAAGATCGCCGCCACGGAACCGGCGCGCTCCTGGCTGAGTTTGGTGTTGGCGGCGGCAACACCGCTGGTGTCGGCATGCCCCAGGACCAGCACGGCAGTCTGCTTGTCGGCCTCGACGGCTTTGGCTACGCGAGTGATCGGGCCGAGGGTGACCGGCAGCAGCATCGCTGGGCGATCCGGGTTGTAGGAGCTGTCGACCGGCACGGTCACGACCAATACGTCTTCACGGCGCTCGACTTCGAACTTGCTGTCCTTGATCGCTTCGCGCAGCTTTGGCTCGTAGCTGTCGAGCCAGGCCTGGGTGGCCTTGTGGTCGATTTTCGGTACGGCAGCGGTCTTGCCCTTGGCGTCGTCACCAAACGGCCACCACCAGCGGCTGGCGCTTTCCGACTTGGCGTCGGCCTTGGCGACTTTTTCGGTGACCACTTCCTTAACTTCCTTGTCGACGACCTGGTCCGAGCCAAACGGCCACCAGTTGAAGCCGGCATCTGCGGCCCCGTCTTTTTGAGGATGCTGCGCGCAGCCGGTCACGGCCAGGCACAGGGCGAGAGCTAAGGATTTATGCGAAGACATCAGCGATACACCATGAAAATGAAAGAAATTTGGCCCAGCAATGCAGGGCTTTGGAATTCAGAATAGCCAAAGGGTTCAGGCCCCATGGGGGTTAACCGATCAAAGGCAGCTGGCCAATACCCGCACCAGCTTCTGCGCCCGAGGGTCCATGAGCACGTAAGGGCCCAGGGTATTGGTAACAAAACCAAAGGAAACATCGTGTTCCGGATCGGCAAAGCCCACCGAACCGCCCGCCCCCGGGTGACCGAAGGCGCGCGCGCCCAGACCAAAGGTCGCGTTGGCGACGCTCGGCTGGTCAAGCATGCAGCCAAGACCGAAACGGGTCGAGGTCAACAAGGTCCGATCCTGGCCAAGGCTGTGCTCGCGGGTCAGCTCATCGAGCAGCTCCGACTCCAGCAAACTGCCATCGAGCAGGCCTGCGTAGAAACCGGCGAGGCTGCGGGCGTTGCCGTGGCCGTTGGCCGCCGGTTGCTGCATGCGCCGCCACTCGGGTTTGTTGACGCTGGTAAGCATCCCCGGCGGGTTGGTAAAGGCCCGGGTCGACAGGGCTTGCGGCTCGCGCAGGGTGACCTGGAGCAGGCGCTGGGCCGCCTCGTCGCCCATGTTGCCTTTGCTGCGGGCGATATGCGCAACGCGGGGGAAGTCTTCTTCGCCAAGGCCGATATGAAAGTCCAGGCCCAGCGGCCTGGCCGTGCGGGCAACGATCGATTCGCCTGGCTGGCGGCCATCGGCACGGCGAATCAGTTCGCCGATCAACCAGCCAAAGGTAATGGCCGCATAGCCGTGGGCCGTACCCGGGGTCCACCACGGTGATTCGCCAGCCAGTGCCTGGACCATGGCGTGCCAGTCGTAGAGGGCTTCGGCCGGCATCAGCTCACGCAGGGCCGGCACACCGGCGCGATGGCTGAGCAGTTGCCGCAAGGTGATCGATTGCTTGTCGGTCTGGGCGAACTCCGGCCAGTACCGCGCCACCGGCGCATCCAGGGCCAGCTTGCCTTCGCCGACCAGCTGCAGGGCGGTCACGGCGGTGAACATCTTGGTGCAGGAGAACAGGTTGGCAATGGTATCGCTGTGCCAGGCCTCGGCGCCGTCTTTATCGGCGCTGCCGGCCCAGAGGTCGATGACGGTTTCGCCGCCAACCTGGATGCACAGCGCCGCGCCACGCTCCTGAGGATCGTCGAACAGCGCCGCAAAGGCTTCACGTACCGCTTCAAACTTAAGCTCGTAATGACCCTGAATCTGCACCCAGCAACTCCCGCGAAACCGGCTTATCAAATGGCTGTGCATTGTTTCAGCCTGCGCACGATTTGGGAACAGACAGAAGCCGGGCGGTGCATGCCCGGCAGCAGGTGTCAGGGAGTCTTCGGTGCTTTTTCCGGGGTCACCAGGGTTTTACCGAACTGTTCCTGGGTTTGCAGATTGCTCTTGCGCACGCCGTCGACAAAGCCCTGGAACGGTACATCGGTAATGCCGACCAGGCCGAAATGGCCGTTCTCGCCATCGAGCAGGCGCCCGCTGGCAGGTTGGTCGAGGTACTGGAACCAGTGCACACCGACGATTGACGGCTCATCCAGGGCAGCCTTGACGAAGCTGGCATAGGCCGGCGCCCTGCCCTCTTCCTTGGCCACCTCCATCGGCCCCGACCAGAACGGGCCGCGGTCGCGGGAGCCGAACTGGAACTCGGAGACCAGCACCGGCTTGTCCAGCGCCTTGAGCTGGTTGAAGTCGTAGCCGTCCTGCGGTTTGGGCGTGTAGAAATTGAAGCTGATGACGTCGCAGTACTCGGCACAGGCGCCGACTGCTTCCGGGGTGCTCACGGCATAACGGCCGCCAAGCAACAGATGATTGGGCGCATGCCACTTCAGCGAGTCGGAAATGGTCTTGAAATAGGTTTCGGCGAAGACCTTCTGGAAGTATTTGAAGTCGGCCTCGATTTCCGGGTGCTCAGGGCTTGGCAGCGGCGGTTCGAACCCTGGGTCTTCCATCAGCTCCCAAGCGGGCAGATCGATGCCCCAGGCCTTGGACAGGCCGGCCTGGTTGCGGTACTTGTCGCGCAACTGCTTGAGGAAGGCACGCTTGGCCGGTACATCGGTGGTCAGGCGCAAGGTGCCGTAGGCCAGGGCGTAGCGGGCCTTGGGATCGTCACCGGGGGCGGCCCAGGCCAGCTCGTTGTCGGCAAAGTAGCCGATCAGCCAGGGGTCGTCGCGGTGATCGCGGGCGGCAATCGCCACCGCACGCTCGGTGGCCATGGCAAAGCGCGGGTCGAACGGGTCAGGCATGCCGCCCCACCAGTCCATGCCGGTGCTGATGCTGGTGTAGTCACCAACGATCGACAGCGGCAAGGTGTACGGCATGCGGTTGGCCTGGCCAAGCGTCGGCTCGCTCCAGTTGCCCAGGGTATTGAAGCCCCAGGCTTGCAGGCGGTCGAGGGTGTGGCCCTGCCAGCGCTGCTTGTCCAGGCCCGCAGGCGGGCATTCCAGCGCCGGCGCCTTGTCGCTGGCTGCCACAGGCGTGCACGGCGTGCCATGGCTGCGCTCGATGTTGGCGGCATAGAAGTCGAACCAGCGCCCCTGGTTGAAGTTGCGACCACGGGCCGAGCCATTGCCGTCGTTGTTGTTGCCTTCACCGTAGAACTGCGCCAGCGCCTCACCTGCTTGCGGCAGTGCGCTGAACATGCTCTCGCGCCCTGCTACATAGGTACGGCCACCGTCGGCTGCCACGGTGTTGACGCCCAGGGAATAGAACGGATGGCCTTCGGGGGTCACCAGGTACCAGCGACCTTCGCGTTTCTCGGTGCGAAAGAAGCCCTTGGCCTCGAACGCCGGGCCTTCGCTGATGCCACCGAACTTGTCGAGCTTGAGCTTGCTGCGTTCGCCCAGCCAGCCTTTGAGCTGCTGCTGTTCGCGGCCGGCGGCGGCCTTGAGCTGGTCATCGCTGACGATCTTTTCCGGCCAGCGACCGCGGGTCGACTGGCCATAGCCGTCGATCAGGCCGGTGTACACGGCCTTTTGCAGTTGCTCGTCATCCTGGGTGCCGACGCGCTCGATGAGGATGCTCTGGGCGACGTTGGGCTTGTTCATCGACAAGGTCACCGACACCACCTGCTTGAGATCGACCTCGCCAGCGCTGCTGGTCAGCAGTACCCGCTGGCCCTCGTGCACCCAGGGCATCGGCGGCCCGGCGCGCATGCCCTGGCTCAGCGGCGAACTGGCCTTGAGCGGCACATAGACGGTTTGCGCCGGGCCCGCCGGCAGGTCGATGCGGCTGGTGAGGGTCTTGCCGTCGCTGCTTAGCACCGTGACATCGACGGTCAGTGCCCAGTCCATGGCACTTTGCAGACGCAAGGTCAGGGCCGTGGCGCTGGACCAGTCCCAGGCCCCGGCCTGCGGAGTCAGGCGCAGCTTGGGCTGCGCCACCGGGTTGAACACCACGCGGCGCAGCACCTCGCCCTCGGCCGTCTGCTCTGCGTTGTACTGCGGCAGGCTGGCATCTTCGGTCAGCACATTGACCACGGCGGCCGGGCGAACGAAGCTGAACAGCGTCTGTTGCCCAGCCAGCAACGGCGTGCTGAACAACAGTGCGAATACGGCAGGCAAGGTACGGCGAATCATAGGGCTGGAGCTCTCCTTGAGGGCCCATGGGGCCTTGAACTGAGTGATAGACAACGCCCGGAGCATTGCGCTCCGGGTTTTCAGGAAATTTCCCGGCGAAACGGTGGCAACGCATTGAGAATAGCCTTGCCGTAGCGCTGGGTGACCACCCGCCGGTCAAGCAGGGTGATGGTGCCGCGGTCCTCTTCGGTGCGCAGCAGCCGCCCGCAGGCCTGGATCAGCCGCAACGAGGCGTCCGGCACGGCGATCTCCATGAACGGGTTGCCGCCACGGGCCTCGATCCATTCGGCCAGGGCGGCTTCGACCGGGTCATCCGGCACGGCGAAAGGAATCTTGGCGATCACCACGTGCTCGCAATAAGCGCCCGGCAGGTCGACGCCTTCGGCGAAGCTGGCGAGGCCGAACAGCACGCTGGAATCACCGCCATCGACCCGCGCCTTGTGCTTGTTGAGGGTTTCCTGCTTGGACAGGTTGCCCTGGATGAACACCTGCTTGCGCCAGTCGCGGTCCAGGCCATCGAACACGTCCTGCATCTGCTTGCGCGAGGAAAACAGCACCAGCGAACCGCGCGAACCTTCCACCAGCTCCGGCAGGTCGCGGATGATCGCCGCGGTGTGGGCGGCGGCATCGCGCGGGTCGGCACGCAGGTCTGGCACCCGCAGCACGCCGGCGTCAACGTGGTGGAAGGGGCTCGGCACAACACTGGTAACGGCGGTCTTGGGCAGCCCGGCACGCATGCGAAAACGATCGAACTTGCCCAGTGCCGTCAGGGTCGCCGAGGTCACCAGGGCGCCGTGGGCGACGTTCCACAGGTTGCGCCGAAGCATTTCGGCGGCAAGGATCGGGCTGGCATTGACCTCGATATCGAACAACGCGCCGCTTTCGGCCAGGGTCAGCCAGCGGGCCATGGGCGGGCTGTCTTCCGGGTCTTCGGCGGTGAAGGCGGTCCACAACTCCCAGTTGCCCTGGGCGCGCATCAGCAGGCTGCCGAACAGCGGGTACCACTCCTCGGCCTGATGGCTGGCGATGCCGATATTGACCTCGCCATCCATGCCTTCCTTGAGCAGCTCGGTCAGGCGGGTGAACAGGTCGCTGAGGCGCGAAAAGCCCTTTTTCAGCTCGATGCCCATCTCGCGCATGTGCTCAGGCACCACGCCGCCTTCGAAACGATGACGGGGCCGCTCACGGCCTTCCATGTCTTCGCCCGGGCGGAAATCGGCAACCTGCTCGCAGGCGCTGAACATGAACTGCTGCTGGGCCTTGATCTCGCGGGCCAGCTCCGGCACCTGCTCGATAAATTTGCCCAGGTCGCCCGGCAGCGGATGCTGGGCCAGCAGCTTGGTCAGGTTCTTGGCGGTTTGCTCGAGCCAGTCGGCAGTCGAGCGCAAGCGGGTGTAATGGGCGAAATGGCCGATGGCCTTGTCGGGCAGGTGGTGGCCTTCGTCGAATACATAAATGGTGTCGCGCGGGTCCGGCAGCACGGCGCCGCCGCCCAGGGCCAGGTCGGCGAGAACCATGTCGTGGTTGGTGACGATTACATCGACCTTGCCCATGCCTTCGCGGGCCTTGTAGAAGGTGCACTGGCCGAAGTTCGGGCAATGGCGCCCGGTGCACTGGCTGTGGTCGGTGGTCAGGCGCGCCCAGTCCTGGTCTTCCAGAGCCTGGGGCCAGCTGTCACGATCGCCATCCCAGCGGTTGCCGGCGAGCTTCTCGATCATGCTGGTAAACAGCTTCTGGCTGGCCTCGTCGACCTCGATCCGGAAGCCTTCTTCCTCGAACAGCTGGGCGGTGGCCGATTGCGCCTGGCCTTCCTGCAGCAGCACGTCGAGTTTCGACAGGCACAAGTAGCGGCCACGGCCCTTGGCCAGGGCGAAGCTGAAATTGAGGCCGCTGTTGCGCATCAGGTCGGGCAGGTCCTTGAAGACGATCTGCTCCTGCAGGGCAACCGTGGCGGTGGCGATCACCAGGCGCTTGCCGGCCGCCTTGGCCGCCGGAATCGAGGCCAGGCTATAGGCCACTGTCTTGCCAGTACCGGTGCCGGCCTCGACCGCGACCACCGCTGGTTCACCGACGCGCCGGCCTTCGTCGTCACAGTCGATATCGCCAAGCACCTTGGCCACTTCGGCAATCATCAGACGCTGGCCGTAGCGCGGCTTAAGGCTCTTGGCTTCGAGAAAACGCGAATAGGCGCCCTGAATCGTGGTTTTGAGTTCGTTGCTGATCATGGTGTCGGGCGCCCGAAGGGCTGGATAAATTTTCAGTGTTTCGATTGGGTCGCTATCATACCCCGCTATTGCCCTTTGCGCCGAATGGAGATCCCCATGCCCGTCTTTGCCCTATCTTACAGCCTGCATGTTCTGGCCGCCCTGGTGTGGGTCGGGGGGATGTTCTTTGCCTGGCTGATCCTGCGCCCGGCGGCGGTTGCAGCCCTGGAAGGCCCCGCTCGCCTACGCCTGTGGGTAGAAGTGTTTCAGCGTTTTTTTGGCTGGGTATGGATCGCAATCGCGGTGCTGGCGATCAGCGGCATGTTCATGGTCAACACCCGTTTTGCCAGCTTCGAGACCACGCCACGGCATGTCCAGGTGATGATCGGCGGTGCGATTGCGATGTTTGCCGTGTTCTTTCGTGTCCAGTCGTTGCTGTACCCGGAACTGCGCCAGGCGGTGCAGGCTGAGGACTGGCCGGCGGGCGCGGCGGTGATGGCGAGGATTCGGCGGATGGTCGGGCTCAACCTGGTGCTGGGGATTGCGGTGGTGTTGTCGGGTGGGGTGCTGTGGTGAACCAGGTCAAGGGGCTGCTTTGCAGCCCGTCGCCGGCAAAGCCGGCTCCAACAGGGGCCGGCGCGTACTTTTACAGGCGCTGCAAGATCAACTCTCCAACTGCACCCGCCGCTCCCGGCTGACCCGCAGCCCCAGGTTTGCCTGCCGCACCACCCGCAGTACTGTACACCAGGCAGCCCTTGCTTGCGCCACCGGCCCCCGGCTTGCCGGCTGCACCCGCCACGCCTGGCGCACCGCCATCAAGCTGGACCACGATGCGCTCAGCAGGAAAACCTGCCGGTAACACCAGCCGCACCCGGCCACCCGGCGCGCCGTCATGGCCATTGCCACCGTTGTCGCCATTGGCGCCGCGGCTGGCCTGGCCCCAGGTGCAGCCCCCCGGCTTGCCATTGGCGCCATCAAGGCCGACATAACCCGGCGCACCGGCGCCGCCACGGGCATCAATGGCCAGGGTCGAGGCTTTGAGTTCATGCAGTTGCAGTTCCAGGTTGCGCCCGGCCTTTGCCGCTTTTTCGTAAGTGCCCGGGGCACCATGGGCAACGATCTGGCTGCCCTCGCCGAAGCTGGCCCGTTGCACTTCAAGCTGCAGGGTGGTTTCGGCCGGCACGATGGCAATTCGCGCCTCCTGGCCCAGGTGCAACTCATCGACCCTGAGATCGACCAGGCTGGCGGGCAGCACCAGGGTGGCGGAATCAGCAACCTCCAGGCGCTGCAAATGCACGACGCTGGCCTTGTTTGGCAGGCGCAGCACCGAATGGGCCGCCACGCTGATGGCGTCGGCCAGGGCCAGAGGGCTGAACAATGCAGCCAGAATGATCAATTTACGCATTAGCAGCTTCCTTGCGGGGTGCCGGAATTGAAAGAACATGAAAAATACCGACCAGCAGGATCTGCAAGCGATCGAACCAACGATGGCTGCGCTCACGCAGGCAACCATTGAACATCAATACTTCCAGCAAGTGCAGGCCAAGCAGGGCGGCACCGGCGGCATTGATCAGCAGGTGGAAGGGGTGCTCCAGCGGTATCAGCAGATTGACCAGTACCACCCACCAGAACACCACGGTCAGGGCCTTGGCCAGCCCCAGTAACCCTTGCATAGGCGCCCCCCGTTGTTATTTTTCGGTGGCGATGCCAGGGGTGCTGGCATCGCCTGCAACAGTAACGGCTGACACGCTCCTTGTGCCAGTCCTTGTGTCAGTGGCCCGATCAATTAAGGTGCAGTTCCACCCTGCGGTTCTGCGCCCGCCCGGCAT
Organism: Pseudomonas sp. B21-009; assembly: GCF_024749345.1. NCBI lineage: Bacteria > Pseudomonadati > Pseudomonadota > Gammaproteobacteria > Pseudomonadales > Pseudomonadaceae > Pseudomonas > Pseudomonas sp. B21-009. The sequence continues at coordinate 4,564,524 of NZ_CP087199.1, forward strand.
CAGTGTCGTTATCGGCAACCGGCTGGCTTTCACCCTGGCCCTGGCTGGTGACCTTGGCGGGCGACAGGCCCTGGCTGATCAGGTACTCGGCAACACTGCTGGCTCGCCGTTCGGACAGCGCCTGGTTATAGGCGTCCGAGCCCTGGCTGTCGGTATGGCCGACGACTTTGACGCTGGTTACATTGGCGCCATTGAGCTTGCTGGTCAGCGCCTGCAACTGCTGTTGGGCCGCGCTGGTCAACTGCGCCGAGTCAAAGGCGAACATCACCGCGCCCTGGTCGCTGAGGGTAATCACTTCCGAGGTCGGTGCAGGCTCCGGCGCTTTCTGGCTCGCCGGGTATTGCGGCAGCGGGCAACCGGTATGGCTGACCGGGGTGTTGGCCGGCGTGTCGGGGCATAGGTCGCGACGGTCGAACACGCCGTCTTCATCCTCGTCACCGTCCTGGGCATAACAGATCAGGCCGCCGGCAATCGCGCCGGCAGCACCGGCACCGGCTGCCCAGGCGGAACTTTCGATGGCACCCAGACCGCCACCGACCAGACCGCCAAGCAGGCTGCAGATAGGCCAGGTCCTTTGATTGAGTGGGGCGCTGCCATCGCTGTGGGTCGCACAACCGGAGAGCAGGCTTGCGGCCAGAAGGACCGGCAGTGTGGCCTTGAAGAGAACACTCATGAGAATTGCTCCTGTGTCACCGGCCTCTACCGGTCACACAGGAGTAAAGACCGGCCTGCGGTACTTCTCAAGCCGCAGGCCGCTGGCGCTTCAGCGCTCGATGCGAATTTCCGTACGACGGTTCTGCGCCCGGCCATCGGCAGTGGCGTTGTCGGCAACCGGCTGGGTCTCACCGGCACCGCGCACCGAGACGAAGCTGGCACGTGGCACGCCGCTCTCGATCAGGTATTCGGTGACCGAATGCGCGCGGCGCTCCGAGAGTTGCTGGTTATAGGCATCGGAGCCTTTGCTGTCGGTGTGGCCAGTGACACTCAAGCGCGCGCTCGCCGCTTCGTTTTTCAGGCGCGTGGCAATGGTATTGAGGCGCTCCTTGTCGGTTGCGGTCAGCTTGGCCGAATCGAACTCGAAGTGAACATCGCGAATGACAATGACCTCTTCCTTGACCACGGCGACTTCTTCGACCACGGCGACAGGCTCCGGCGGGCATCCGTTGGCATCGACCTGCACGCCACGTGGCGTGCCCGGGCACTTGTCGCGGCTGTCCGGCACGCCATCGCCGTCTTCGTCGCCATCGCCGTGGGCCCAGCAGTAACCGGCGGCCATGCCCGCGCCAAGCAGCGCGCCCCAGCCTGCCCAGCTGGAGCTCTCGATAGCGCCCAGGGCTGCGCCGCCTACGCCCCCGACGGCAGCACACTTCGGCCAGTCGGTTTTTTGCAAACCTGCACAACCAGTCAACACGCTGGTTAGCAGAACCAGAGGTAATGCTGTGCGTACTATGCTCATTTTGTTGCATCTCCTAGGGGGAATCGGTGCAAAACCGATGCTCTGGGAGTAAAGACCGCCTCATTGATATCCGCCAGCAATAGGCCATGATGCGGCGCCGCGGCACTATGCCAAGTGGCGCCAGACCGTTAGTCTTGCCCCATCTGACCGAGGATTCCCGATGATGGACGGTTTTTCCCAGCGCACCCCGCAACAGGCCCTGGCCGCCCTGCTTGATCGCTATGCGCCACAACGCCTGCTATTGATAGGTGAGCGCTTTCCGGCTCTGGAGGCTTTCGCCCAGGCGCACCCGCAGGCGCAAATCGCCGTGGCCAACCCCGGCGCTCTGCCGGCCGAGCTTGCGGCGCAACGCTTCGACCTGGCGCTGCTGGTCGATTGCCTCGAGCACCTGAGCAAACGCGATGGCCTGCAATTGCTCGGCGGCATCCGCAACCTCAATGCCAGCCGCGTGGCGGTGCTGGCCGACCTGAGCGCCTGCGATTGGCAAGAAACCGACTTCTTCGCCCTGGCCCTGCAAGCCAGTGAAAAATTCCAGCGCGATGCGCAGGTTTTGAACCTGTTCACCTATGATCTACGTGAATACAAACAGGTCCCGGACTGGCTCAACGCCAAGTTCTGGGCCAACCCGGAAAATTTTGGCAAGTACTGGTGGTGAAGCAATGAGTGTCTCGGTTTGTCCTTGCGGTAGCGGCGATCTGCTCGATACCTGCTGCGGGCATTATCACGCTGGGCTCCCCGCCCCCGACGCGCAGACCCTGATGCGTTCGCGCTACAGCGCCTACGTGCTGGGGCTGGTCGACTATCTGGTGACCACCACCCTGCCAGCGCAGCAAGCCGGGCTCGACCGCGAGGCGATCCGCAACTGGAGCCAGCAGAGCACCTGGCTGGGCCTTGAAGTCGAAGGCGCCGAGGTGTTCGGCGGCAAGCCCGAACATGCCTTTGTCACCTTTACCGCTCGCTGGCACGACAGCGATGGCGAGCATTGCCATCGCGAACGCTCGGCCTTTGTGCAGAACCACGGCCGCTGGTACTTCATTGACCCGACCGTCGGCCTCAAGGTCACGCGCAACGATCCCTGCCCATGCGAAAGCGGGCAGAAGTTCAAGAAGTGCTGCTCCAGTTACCTGGGTAGCTGAGCTGATGGCCCGCCTGCTGCTGATCAGCGTTCTGCTCCTGCAACTGGCGGGCTGCGCCAGCTGGCTGGACAGCGACTACCAGGACCCACAGGTGCATCTGCTCAAGGTTGAACCGCTGAAGATGCGCCTGCTGCAGCAGGAATTCGTACTGCATGTCCAGGTCGACAACCCCAACGACAGCCGCCTGTTCATCCGTTACCTGGGCTACAAGGTGCTGATCAACGACCTGCCGTTGACCGAAGGCGAGGCCAGCCTGTGGCGCAGTGTCGGCCCGCACGCGCGGCGCATCTTCAAGATCCCGGTGCGCACCAACCTCTGGCAGCAGGTCAAACCCCTGGCCAAACTGCTCAAAGGTAGCGAAGGCCCACTGCGCTATCGCCTGGAAGGTGAGATGAGCAGCGGATTATTCTTCGCCCGCGACCTGCACTTGTCGCGCAGTGGTGAGATAATTCCCGGCGATCTTATTCCGGAGTAACCCAAGATGACCCAGCAACCCCATGTCCATGGCCCTGACTGCAACCACGATCATGATCATCACGACCATGACCATGGCCATGTACACGGCCCGCACTGCAACCACGGCCACCAGGAGCCGGTGCGCAACGCCCTGAAGGACGTCGGCCGCAACGATCCGTGCCCATGCGGCAGCAGCAAGAAGTTCAAGAAGTGCCACGGCGCCTGATCGCGGCCTTTTGCTAGTGGTCGGCGCTTGCGCAGTACGCCGGCGCGACCGCTAGCTCCCCTGCCGGCCCGACGCCTGGTCAGCTGGTGAAAATAAAGGCTGCGCCCCGCTTGCATGGTGTGATCGCGCTCACTAACGTAGCGCCTTTTACCGCCACGCCCTGCAGGAGCCTGATCATGGCCGCGCCAGCCCTTCCCCCTTTTACCCCCCGGTTCGGCGTAGCCGCTGCGATGCTCGGGCTGCTCAGCCTGGGTGGCTGCCAGATGGCCGGCCAGCGCGACAGCGTGCTGCCTGCCACGGGCGTGCAACCGCTCAAAGGCCTGGCACAGAATGTGTCGGTGCGCCGCAACGCCCTGGGCATGCCGCTGATTGAATCGAGCAACTTCCACGACGCGCTGTTCGCCCTGGGCTATATCCACGCCGGTGACCGCATCGGGCAGATGGTCGGCATGCGCCTGCTGGCTCAAGGCCGGCTGGCGGAAATGGCCGGTGCCGACGTGCTGGAAGTCGACCGCCTGATGCGCGCGGCCAACCTCAAGGCCAGCGCCAACCAGCTGTATGCCGATGCCTCGCCACGCCTCAAGCGTTTCTTCGAGGTGTATGCCCGTGGCGTCAACGCTTATATGTTCCGCTACCGCGACAAGCTGCCGGCACCATTGGCGCAAAGCGGCTACCGTCCGGAATACTGGAAGCCCGAGGACTCGGCGCTGATCTTCTGCCTGTACAACTTCAGCCAGTCGGTCAACCTGCAGGAAGAACTCGCAGCCCTGGGCCTGGCGCAAAAAGTCGGTACCGACAAACTGGCCTGGCTGCTGCCAAGCTACCCTGACGAACCGCTGGCGCTGAGCGAAACCGACAAGCTCAAAGGCCTGAACCTGAACACCCAGCTCGCGGGCCTGGCACCGTTGACCGCAGTCAGCGAGCAACTGGCCGCACTCAACCTGCTCGGCAGCGCCGGCTCGAGCAACTGGGCGATTGCCCCGCAGCGCAGCCGCAGCGGCAAGAGCCTGATGGCCAGCGATACCCTTGGTGCCTGGGCGATGAGCCCGGTGCAGATCCGTTCGCCCAAGTACCAGGCCGCTGGCGTATCCATCGCCGGCCTGCCGCTGGTGCTTTCAGGCTACAACGGCAAGCTGGCCTGGAGCGCCAGCGCGGTGATGGCCGACAACCAGGACCTGTTCCTGGAAAAACTGCGCAAGGAAGGCAGCCGCCTGATGTACCAGGCCGACGGTAAATGGCTGCCAGCCCAGGCCCGCAACGAAACCTTCTTCATCAAGGGCCAGCGCCCGCTGCGTGAAACCCTGTACGACACCCGCCACGGCACCCTGCTCGGCCAGCCGCAGAACGCCAGCCTGGGCCTGGCCCTGCGCATGCCCGAGCTCAAGGGCGACCAGAGCCTGGATGCGTTCTTCAACCTGTCGCGGGCGCAGAATGTCGAGCGCGCCTTCGACAACACCCGCGAGATTGGCGCTGCGGCGCTGAACTTCGTGTTTGCCGACGCCAGCAATATCGGCTGGCAGGTCAGCGGGCGCTTCCCCAACCGCCGCGAGGGCCAGGGCCTGCTGCCGTCGCCGGGCTGGGACGGTCGCTACGACTGGGACGGCTACGCCGACCCGATGCTCCACCCCTACGACCAGGACCCGCCCCAAGGCTGGATCGGCAATGCCAACCAGCGCAGCGTGCCCAAAGGCTATGGCATGCAGCTGTCCAACAGCTGGTACTACCCCGAGCGTGCCGAGCGCCTGGCGCAACTGGCCGGCAACGGCAAGCACGACAGCCGCAGCCTGATGCTGATGCAAAGCGACCAGACCACGCTGTTTGCCGACAAGCTGAAGAAAATGTTCCAAGCCCCCGGCATGGCCCAACCGCTGAAGCAGGCAATCGACGCCCTGCCTGCCGAGCAACGGACCAAGGCACGCGAAGCCTACACCCGCTTGATGGCCTTCGACGGCCGACTGAGCACCACCTCGGCAGATGCCGCCCTGTACCAACTGTTCCTGCAGGAAAGCGCCAAGCTGACCTTCCTCGACGAGCTCGGCCCTGAGTCCAGCCCGAGCTGGCAGGCTTTTGTCGGTAACGCCCGGCTGTCGTACTCGGCCCAGGCCGACCACTTGCTCGGCCGCGAAGACAGCCCGTTCTGGGACGATCAGAACACCGCGCAAAAAGAAGACAAACCGGCCATTCTCGCCCGCAGCCTGGCAGCAGCAATCACTGCCGGCGAAGCGCAACTGGGCAATAATCAGCGCGCCTGGCAATGGGGCAAACTGCACCAGTACCGCTGGCCGGCGCCGACTTTTCATGGCCTGGGTGACGCGGTCAGTCGCGGCGCGCTGGCCACGGGCGGCGACCACAGCACCCTGAACCTTGCGCCCTACGCCTGGGGCAAGGACTTCAACGCACAACTGGCACCGTCGCTGCGCATGGTGGTGGACTTCGGCCAGATTGAACCGCTGCAACTGCAAAGCAGTAGCGGCCAGTCCGGCAACCCGGCCAGCCCGCACTTTGCCGATGGCCTGGATGCCTGGTTCAAGGGCCGCTACATGAGCCTGCCGCTGCAACCACAAAACTTCGACCGCGCCTACGGCAACAAGCGCCTGACCCTGGTACCGGGCAGGTAAAACCGCGCAATCCGCACGCGCAGCCGGTGCAATGCCGGCTGCGCTGATCCATATCAACAGCCCCCGCCGACAAATCCCTTACAACGAAACTGAGGCAGGTTTCGTTACCCGCCTCTGCCTGATGAACCATAAAAACGATTGCAGCCCTGCGCCCAGGGGACCACCCCAGGCCAGGTGACTAAAGGAATAATGCAATGGCATCTGCCTTCTCCCGTCTGGCCCTGGTGGCCACGACCGTGTTCTCGTTCTCCGTATTCGCCAGCGAGCCGCCCCCGGCAGCGGCGGCCGACAGCGAACTGCTTGCCCGAGGCAAATACATCGCCCAGCTCGGCGACTGCATTGCTTGCCACACCGCACCGCAAGCACCGGAAATGGCCGGTGGCCTGCAACTGAAAACACCGATGGGCACCATCTACTCAAGCAACATCACCCCCGACCCGGACACTGGCATCGGCCGCTACAGCTTCGAGCAGTTCGACAAGGCCATGCGCGAAGGCGTGACCCCGGACGGCACCAACCTGTACCCGGCAATGCCCTACCCGTCCTACGCGAAAATGAGCGAAGCGGACATGCGCGCCCTGTACGCCTACCTGATGCAGGGCGTGACGCCAATCAGCCAGTCCAACCAGGAAGCGGACATGAGCTGGCCGTTCAACATGCGCTGGGGCCTGTCGCTGTGGAACTTCGCCTTCGTCGACAGCGAGCCCTTCGAGCCCGATCCCGCCAAGGACGAAGTGCTCAATCGGGGCGCCTACCTGGTGCAGGGCCTGGGCCATTGTGGTGCCTGCCATACCCCACGCGGCATCGCCTTCCAGGAAAAGGCCATGAGCGACGCCGGCCGCAGCGGCAAGCACTTCCTTGCCGGTGAAACCGTAGAGCACTGGCAGGCCCTGAGCCTGCGCAACCTGTGGACCGTGCAAGACACCGTGCAATTGCTCAAGACCGGGCAGAACCGCTTCGCCACGGTGTCGGGCAACATGGCCGACGTCATTCATCACAGTACCCAGCACTTCAGCGACGGCGACCTGGTGGCCATCGCCAGCTACCTGAAATCGCTGCCGCCGGGCAAGGATGACCTGCCGATGCCGGATATCCCGCTGGCCGCAGCCGTCGCCCCGGATGACCTGTTCAGCAGCCGCGGCGGCCTGGGCTACACCCAGTTCTGCAGTGATTGCCACCGCCCGGACGGGCGTGGGGTCCCGGGCCTGTTCCCGCCACTGGCCGGCAACCCGAGCATCGCCTCGACCAACCCGACCTCGCTGCTGCACATCACCCTCACCGGCTGGGAAACCGCGCAAACCGCCACCCATTCACGGGTTTACACCATGCCCGGCTTCGCCCGCCTGGCCGATCAAGAGATCGCCGAGATCCTCACCTTCGTGCGCGGTCGCTGGGGCAACAACAGCTCGCCGATCACTGCCAAGCAGGTGAAAACCCTGCGTGACCAGCTCAATCCGCAGACCACCGACTCCAGCGCCTTTGAAACCCCGCGCCTGGCCAACCTGCTCGCCGCAGCCAACGCCGACCAGGTGATCCGCGGCATGCGCTTGCACCTGCAAACCCGCGAGCTGTTGCCGGACAACGTCGGCAACGCGCTGAACTGCACCAGCTGTCACCTCAACGCCGGCACCGTGGCCGACGGCTCGCCGTTTGTCGGCGTCTCGGCGTTCTTCCCCAGCTACGCTCCGCGGGCGGGCAAGGAAGTCACCCTTGAAGAGCGCATCAACGGCTGCTTCCGGCGTTCGATGAACGGCAAGCCGATACCGCCGCAATCGGCGGACATGCAGGCGATGGTGGCCTATTTCGACTGGATGAAGATGAACACCCAGCCGGGCGACAAGGTGGCCGGGCGCGGGGTCGGCAAGATCGACACGGCGATCAAGCCAGACCTGGACAACGGCAAGCAGGTGTATGCCGAGCAGTGCGCGGTGTGCCATGGCAGCAATGGCGAGGGCCTGGCCCGAGAAGACGGCAGCCTGGTGTACCCGCCGCTGTGGGGCGATCAGTCGTTCAACATCGGCGCCGGCATGGCCCGCACCTATACCGCCGCAGCGTTCGTCAAACGCAACATGCCGATCGGCTTTCACGAGAAATTCCCCCTGGGCCAGGGCGGCTTGAGTGACCAGGAGGCAGTGGACGTCGCGGCCTGGTTCTCGCAACAGCCACGGCCGGACTTCCCGGACAAGGTCAAGGACTGGCCCAACGGCGGCAAGCCGGTGGATGCGCGATACTGAGGCTGTTCAGGGCCGCGCTGCGGCCCCTCGCAGGCAAGGCCAGTTCCCACTGAATGTGGGGCTGGCCTGGAATATGGTGTGAAACTTGCTATCACTGTGTTGTCTGGCATCGACCGGTAACGGCCCTTTGCCACCCCAACACTTTGCGAATCCAAGGACACACAATGAAAAAAGCATGGCTGACGCTTTCCGCACTCGCGTTGTGTCTGGCTGCGGGGAACACCCTGGCCAAGGAATACAAGGAGCTGCGCTTCGGCGTCGATCCGTCTTATGCACCGTTCGAATCGAAAGCCGCCGACGGTTCCCTGGTGGGCTTCGACATCGACCTGGGCAATGCCATCTGTGCTGAGCTCAAGGTCAAGTGCAAGTGGGTGGAAAGTGACTTTGACGGCATGATTCCGGGGCTCAAGGCCAACAAGTTCGACGGAGTGATCTCGTCGATGACCGTTACCCCGGCACGGGAAAAAGTCATCGACTTCTCCAGCGAGCTGTTCTCCGGCCCTACCGGCCTGGTGTTCAAGAAAGGTGCAGGCCTGACCGCCGACCCGGCCTCGCTCAAGGGCAAGACTGTCGGCTACGAGCAAGGCACCATCCAGGAAGCCTACGCCAAGGCCGTGCTGGACAAGGCCGGGGTCAAGACCCAGGCCTACCAGAACCAGGACCAGGTCTATTCCGACCTGACCTCCGGACGCCTGGATGCCTCGATCCAGGACATGCTCCAGGCCGAACTGGGCTTTCTCAAGTCGCCACAAGGCGCCGACTATGAAGTCAGTGAGCCGGTCGACAGCGAATTGCTGCCGTCCAAGACCGCAGTCGGTATCAAAAAAGGTAACACTGAGCTCAAGGCACTCCTGGACAAAGGTATCAAAACGTTACACGACGACGGCACCTACGCCACGATCCAGAAAAAGCACTTCGGTGACCTGAACCTCTACAGCGGCAAATAACCACTGCGGGAACCGGCAAACGCCGGTTCCCGCATGATCGCGTCCACTGGCATAGGTTCGCTTCATGTTCGAAGACCTGCTGCAGTTCCTGGGGCTCTCGGCATTCAGCTTGAAGGGCTTCGGCCCCTTGCTGCTGCAGGGCACCTGGATGACCCTCAAACTGTCCTTCATGTCGCTGCTGGTCAGCGTTGGCCTGGGCCTGCTCGGCGCCAGTGCCAAGCTCTCGCCGCTGCGCCCGCTACGCCTGATCGCCCAGGCCTACACCACGCTGATTCGCGGCGTGCCTGACCTGGTGCTGATGCTGCTGATTTTCTACAGCCTGCAAACCTGGCTGACCAGCCTCACCGACGCCATGGAGTGGGAATACATCGAGATCGACCCATTCGCCGCCGGGGTCATCACCCTGGGCTTCATCTACGGCGCCTATTTCACCGAAACCTTTCGCGGCGCAATTCTCGCCGTGCCGCGCGGCCAGGTCGAAGCGGCCACTGCTTACGGCCTCAAGCGCCTGCAACGCTTTCGCTTCGTGGTCTTTCCGCAAATGATGCGCTTCGCCCTGCCCGGCATCGGCAACAACTGGATGGTGATGCTCAAGGCCACTGCTCTGGTGTCGATCATCGGCCTGGCCGACCTGGTCAAGGCCGCCCAGGACGCCGGCAAGAGCAGCTACCAGCTGTTCTACTTCCTGGTGGTCGCGGCGTTCATCTACCTGTTGATCACCAGCGCCTCCAACGTCGCCCTGCGCTGGCTGGAACGGCGCTACAACGTCGGCACCCGGGAGGCCATCCGATGATCGAGCTCTTGCAGGAATACTGGCGTGCCTTCCTCTACACCGACGGCACCCACATCACCGGCCTGGCCATGACCCTGTGGTTGCTCACCGCAGCCCTGGCGATTGGCTTCGTGGTTTCGATCCCGTTGTCGATTGCGCGGGTTTCGCCGCGCTTCTGGGTTCGCTGGCCCGTGCAGTTCTATACCTACCTGTTCCGCGGCACGCCGCTGTATATCCAGTTGCTGATCTGCTACACCGGGATCTACAGCCTGGAAGCGGTGCGCGCGCAGCCGCTGCTCGACAGCTTTTTTCGCGATGCGATGAACTGCACCATCCTCGCCTTTGCCCTCAACACCTGCGCCTACACCACGGAGATTTTCGCCGGGGCGATCCGCAGCATGAACCATGGTGAAGTCGAGGCCGCCAAGGCCTATGGCCTGCGCGGCTGGAAACTTTATGCTTATATCATCATGCCGTCGGCGCTGCGCCGCTCGCTGCCCTACTACAGCAACGAAGTGATCCTGATGCTGCACTCCACCACGGTGGCCTTCACCGCCACCGTGCCGGACATCCTCAAGGTCGCCCGCGACGCCAACTCGGCCACATTTCTGACCTTTCAGTCGTTCGGCATCGCCGCGCTGATCTACCTGTGCGTGACCTTCGCCCTGGTAGGGCTGTTTCGCATCGCCGAACGTCGCTGGCTGGCTTTTCTAGGACCGACACACTAGGACTGATATGCATCACTCGACTCATGACATTCTGGCGCCGGTTCCAGGCATTGCCCGCCAGATCCACAGCTTTCACTTCGGCCCCCGCGGCGCCGGCAAAATCTACATCCAGGCCTCGCTGCATGCCGATGAACTGCCCGGCATGCTGGTGGCCTGGCACCTCAAGCAACGCCTGACCGAACTTGAGGCCCAGGGCCTGCTGCGCCGCGAAATCGTGCTGGTGCCGATCGCCAACCCGGTAGGCCTGGAACAGGTACTGATGGATGTGCCGCTGGGCCGTTACGAGCTGCAAAGCGGCGAGAACTTCAACCGCCACTTCGTTGACTTGAGCGACCAGATCGGCGACCAGATTGCCGATCACCTGACCCAGGACCCGCAGCACAACATTGCCCTGATCCGCGAAAGCCTGCGCCGCGCCCTGGATGCCCATGCCGCCCACACCCCGCTGCAATCCCAGCGCCTGACCCTGCAACGCCTGGCCTGTGACGCCGAGATGGTGCTCGACCTGCACTGCGACTTCGAAGCCGTGGCGCACTTGTACACCACGCCCGAAGCCTGGCCGCAAGTCGAACCGCTGTCGCGCTACCTGGGCGCCCAGGCCAGCCTGCTGGCCACCGACTCGGGCGGGCAGTCCTTCGATGAATGTTTCACCCTGGTCTGGTGGCAATTGCAGCAGCGCTTTGCCAAGCAGTTCCCGATCCCCCAGGGCAGCTTTTCGGTGACCGTCGAATTGCGTGGTCAGGGCGATGTCAGCCATCCGTTGGCGGAACAGGACTGCACGGCGATTCTCGAGTACCTGACGCGTTTTGGCGCCATCGAAGGCGAGCCTGCCGCCCTGCCCGCCCTGAGTTACCCGGCAACGCCGCTGGCCGGGGTGGAACCGGTGGCAACGCCGCTGGGCGGCCTGTTGGTGTTCCACGCCAAGCCGGGCCAGTACCTGCAGGCCGACCAACTGATCGCCGAAGTTATCGACCCGCTCAGCGACCGGGTCACCCCGGTGCGCAATACCCAGCCCGGCCTGCTCTATGCCCGCTCGCTGCGGCGCATGGCCACCGCCGGCATGGTCATCGCCCATGTGGCCGGCAACCAGGCCTACCGCAGCGGCTACCTGCTGTCGCCTTGACCCCTTACCTTTAGAGCCTGCGCATGTACAAACTGACCATCGAAGACCTGCACAAACGCTACGGCGAGCACCATGTGCTCAAGGGCGTATCGCTCAAGGCCAGGACCGGCGACGTGATCTGCCTGATCGGCGCCAGCGGCTCGGGCAAGAGTACCTTCCTGCGCTGCATCAACTTCCTCGAGCAACCCAACGAAGGCAGCATGACCCTCGATGGCAAGCCGGTGCACATGACCCAGGACCATCATGGCCTGCACGTCACCGATCCGGACGAGCTGCAGCGCCTGCGCACGCGCCTGGCCATGGTGTTCCAGCACTTCAACCTGTGGAGCCACCTGAGCGTGCTGGACAACATCGCCATGGCGCCGCGACGGGTGCTGGGCGTGAGCAAGCACGAGGCCGAGGAGCGCGCCCGGCGCTACCTGGACAAAGTCGGCCTGGCACCGCGGGTGGCCGATCAATACCCGGCATTTCTCTCCGGCGGCCAGCAGCAACGGGTGGCTATCGCCCGGGCACTGGCCATGGAGCCGGAAGTCATGCTGTTCGACGAGCCGACTTCGGCACTGGACCCGGAGCTGGTCGGCGAAGTGTTGCGGGTGATTCAGGGCCTGGCCGAAGAGGGCCGGACCATGATCATGGTGACCCACGAAATGGCCTTCGCACGCAAGGTGGCGAGCCAGGTGATGTTCCTCCACCAGGGGTTGGTGGAGGAGCAAGGGCCGCCGGACGAGGTACTGGGCAATCCAAAAAGCGAACGCCTGCGTCAGTTTCTCAGCGGCAACCTCAAGTAGCGGTCAGGCGACGGGGGCCGGTGGCGGCTCGTCAGGCAGAGTGGGCTCACCCGGCTCCATCGGTGGGGTATCACCCGGCTGTGCAGGGTTAGGCGTGTCTGGATCAGGCTGACCGGGCACGCCGCCTGCGTGGAGGATGTGCGGGTGCGGATGGGCCAGCAGCGACCAGGCCAACATCCCAACGCTGTTGGGCTGCAGCACGGCCAGCTTGGCACTGATGGTCGGGTCGAGTTTCATGGGCGGCTCCTGGTTGACGTCCGCCTGGCGTGTTGCCGGGCGGAACAGTTCAACTCATTGGAGTACGCCGCAGGCAAGGAATTCCCTCGCCTTGTCGCCTCAGGTGCGTGGCAGGGTAACGCCGCGCTGGCCCTGGTATTTACCGCCCCGATCCTTATAGGACACTTCGCATTCTTCGTCGGATTCGAGGAAGAGCATCTGCGCCACGCCTTCGTTGGCGTAGATTTTCGCCGGCAGCGTGGTGGTGTTGGAGAACTCCAGGGTCACGTGACCTTCCCACTCGGGTTCAAGCGGGGTGACGTTGACGATGATGCCGCAGCGGGCGTAGGTGCTCTTGCCCAGGCAGATGGTCAGCACGTTGCGCGGGATACGGAAGTATTCGACGGTGCGGGCCAGGGCGAAGGAGTTCGGCGGGATGATGCAGACGTCGCTCTTGACGTCGACAAAGCTGCCGGCGTCGAAGTTTTTCGGATCGACGGTCGCCGAGTTGATGTTGGTGAACACCTTGAATTCGTCGGCGCAGCGCACGTCGTAGCCGTAGCTGGAGACGCCGAAGGAGATCAGCCGGTTGTCGCTCTCACCGCGCACCTGGCGCTCGACGAACGGCTCGATCATGCCGTGTTCCTGCGCCATGCGGCGAATCCACTTGTCCGATTTGATGCTCATGGCGGGGTGTCCTGAAATTGCGTGGTGAAAAAATTCTGTGGCGCATCTTACCGGGCCCGGCGCCGGGTTCAAAGTTCCATGCAGCATCAACCGTCGGATCCCCGTACCACGGGGCCTGCACGGGAGCGCGAGGCACCGTCAGTCATGAATTATGAGAAAGCGTCACAAGACCATTGGCACGTTCTGGAAAAAGGGTTAAGGTGACGCCACTGTGCTGCACGTGTCACTGAGAATATCTACCTGATGCAAGATTTCGATCAACCCATCTTCATGAATTTTCTGCCTCTTTGCACTCAGTCTCGGCCAGGGCGTTTCCTGAGTCGTAGTTAACTTTGTCCAAGGAGACAGACCATGTCCAATCGCCAAACCGGTACCGTTAAGTGGTTCAACGATGAAAAAGGCTTCGGCTTCATCACCCCACAATCCGGTGACGACCTGTTCGTACACTTCAAAGCCATCAAAGCTGACGGCTTCAAAAGCCTGAAAGAAGGCCAAGCGGTCTCTTTCATCGCTACCCGCGGTCAGAAAGGCATGCAGGCTGAAGAAGTAGAAGTTATCTAACTTCCGCTTTACAGCTTGAAGAAAGCCCCGCCCTTAACAGGCGGGGCTTTTTTTATGCCCTGGATTTTGACCTCATCGCGGGGCAAGCCCGCTCCTACGGTAGGAGCGGGCTTGCCCCGCGAAAATCACCTCAGTCCTCGCTGATAGTGATATTCGGCATCGCCGGCGCCGCCGCTTCCTGCAACACGATCCGTGCACCGACCTGACGGGCCAGCTCCTGGTAGACCATGGCGATCTGGCTTTCCGGCTCGGCAATCGCCGTCGGCTTGCCGCTGTCGGCCTGTTCGCGGATCAGCATCGACAGCGGCAACGAGGCCAGCAGTTCGACACCGTACTGCGCCGCCAGCTTCTCGCCACCGCCCTCACCGAACAGATGCTCGGCATGGCCGCAGTTCGAACAGATGTGCACGGCCATGTTCTCGACCACGCCCAGCACCGGGATATTGACCTTGCGGAACATCTCCACGCCCTTCTTGGCGTCAAGCAGCGCCAGGTCTTGCGGGGTGGTAACGATCACCGAGCCGGCCACCGGGACTTTCTGCGCCAGGGTCAGCTGGATGTCGCCGGTGCCAGGCGGCATGTCGATCACCAGATAGTCGAGATCGTCCCAGGCGGTCTGGGTCACCAGTTGCAGCAAGGCCCCGGAGACCATCGGACCGCGCCAGACCATCGGCGTGTTGTCGTCGGTCAGGAAAGCCATGGACATGACCTCGACACCGTGGGCCTTGAGCGGCACGAACCACTTTTGCTCGCGAATCTGCGGGCGGGTGCCTTCGGCGATACCGAACATCACGCCCTGGCTCGGGCCATAGATGTCGGCATCGAGAATGCCTACCCGCGCGCCTTCGCGAGCCAGGGCCAGGGCCAGGTTGGCGGCGGTGGTCGATTTGCCGACACCGCCCTTGCCGGAGGCCACGGCGATGATGTTCTTGACGTTGGCCAGGCCCGGGATCTGCGCCTGGGCCTTGTGTGCGGCGATCACGCAGTTGATTTCGACCCGCGCCGAGGTAACCCCGTCGAGACCTTCGACAGCCGTTTGCAGCACCTGCGCCCAGCCATTTTTGAACAGGCCGGCGGCATAGCCCAGTTGCAGCTGCACGCTGACGCGATCGCCCTGGATATCAATGGCCTGGACACAGCCGGCGCTGACCGGGTCCTGGTTCAGGTATGGGTCGGTGTACTGGCGAAGAACGGCTTCGACGGCTGCGCGAGTGACGGCACTCATGGAGACTCCCGTGATAAAGACTGAGCAAAACAGACCACTATGCTAACCCGTCATCCCTCTTCAGATACGTCCATGGGGTGAAATATATTTCCCGGCGTTTTATAGTGGCCGATCACCGTTTCATCTCAAGTAGCCGAAAAAAGTAGCCGAGCCCCCATGTCCGAGCCA
Source organism: Pseudomonas sp. B21-009 (assembly GCF_024749345.1). Taxonomy (NCBI): domain Bacteria; kingdom Pseudomonadati; phylum Pseudomonadota; class Gammaproteobacteria; order Pseudomonadales; family Pseudomonadaceae; genus Pseudomonas; species Pseudomonas sp. B21-009. The sequence continues at coordinate 4,579,865 of NZ_CP087199.1, forward strand.
CGTCAGATTCTCGTCACCAGCGCCCTGCCCTATGCCAATGGTTCCATTCACCTTGGCCATATGCTCGAGTACATCCAGACAGACATGTGGGTGCGCTTCCAGAAGCTTCGCGGCAACCAGTGCATTTATGTCTGCGCTGACGACGCCCACGGCTCGGCCATCATGCTGCGCGCCGAGAAAGAAGGCATCACCCCCGAGCAACTGATTGCCGCCGTCCAGGCCGAGCACAGCGGGGATTTCGCCGACTTTCTGGTCGACTTCGACAACTTCCACTCGACCCACGCCGAAGAAAACCGCGAACTGTCGAGCCAGATCTACCTCAAGCTGCGTGACGCCGGGCACATCGCTACCCGCTCGATCACCCAGTATTTCGACCCGGACAAAAAAATGTTCCTGGCCGACCGCTTCATCAAGGGCACCTGCCCCAAGTGCGCGGCTGAAGACCAGTACGGCGACAACTGCGAAAAATGCGGCGCCACCTACGCACCAACCGAGCTGAAGAACCCCAAGTCGGCGATTTCCGGCGCCACCCCGGTGCTCAAGGATTCGCAACACTTCTTCTTCAAGCTGCCAGACTTCCAGGCCATGCTCCAGCAGTGGACCCGCAGCGGTACCCTGCAGGACGCGGTGGCCAACAAGATCGCCGAATGGCTGGATGCCGGCCTGCAGGAATGGGACATCTCCCGTGATGCGCCGTACTTCGGCTTCGAGATTCCCGACGAGCCGGGCAAGTACTTCTACGTCTGGCTGGACGCCCCGATCGGCTACATGGCCAGCTTCAAGAACCTGTGCGCCCGCCGCCCGGAGCTGGACTTCGACGCGTTCTGGAACAAGGATTCGAAAGCCGAGCTGTACCACTTCATCGGCAAGGACATCGTCAACTTCCACGCCCTGTTCTGGCCAGCCATGCTCGAAGGCGCCGGCTACCGCAAGCCGACCGGCATCAACGTGCACGGCTACCTGACCGTCAACGGTTCGAAGATGTCCAAGTCGCGCGGCACCTTCATCAAGGCCCGCACCTACCTTGATCACCTGGCGCCGGAATACCTGCGTTACTACTACGCCTCCAAACTGGGCCGCGGCGTCGACGACCTCGACCTGAACCTTGAAGACTTCATCCAGAAGGTCAACTCCGACCTGGTTGGCAAAGTAGTCAACATCGCCAGCCGCTGTGCAGGCTTCATCCACAAGGGTAACGACGGCGTCATGGTGGCCGGCGACGCCGCACCGGAACTGACCGAGGCCTTCCTCGCTGCCGCCCCGGGTATTGCCGAAGCCTACGAAGGCCGCGACTTTGCCCGTGCCATGCGCGAAATCATGGCCCTGGCCGACCGCGCCAACGCCTGGATCGCCGACAAGGCGCCGTGGTCGCTGGCCAAGCAGGAAGGCAAGCAGGACGAAGTCCAGGCGATCTGCGCCCAGGGCATTAACCTGTTCCGCCAGCTGGTAATCTTCCTCAAGCCGGTGCTGCCGGTGCTGGCCGCCGACGCCGAGGCGTTCCTCAATGTCGCGCCACTGACCTGGGCCGATCACCAGACCCGCCTGAGCAACCATCAGCTCAACCCGTTCAAGGCGCTGATGAGCCGCATCGACCCGGCCAAGGTCGAAGCCATGACCGCCGCTTCCAAGGAAGACCTGGCCGCCAGCCAGACCAGCGTTGTCACCGGCAATGGCGAACTGGCCAAGGATCCGCTGTCGGCCGAGATCGACTTCGACACCTTCGCCGCGGTCGACCTTCGGGTGGCCCTGATCCTCAAGGCCGAAGCCGTCGAGGGCGCCGACAAGCTGCTGCGCCTGACCCTGGACATCGGTGACGAGCAACGCAACGTGTTCTCCGGCATCAAGTCGGCGTACCCGGACCCGGCCAAGCTCGAAGGTCGCCTGACCATGATGATCGCCAACCTCAAGCCGCGCAAAATGCGTTTCGGCATCTCCGAAGGCATGGTCATGGCCGCAGGCCCCGGCGGTGAAGAAATTTACCTGCTCAGCCCTGACAGCGGCGCCAAGCCGGGCCAGCGCATCAAGTAAGGCTCACGCCCCGGCCGATTGCGGCCGGGGCGTTCTCATCTTCGCGTCATTGCCGGATAATGGCGGACAGCCTCAGCATTCGGCCCCCTCATGAGCGAATTCTTCCTGGCCCTGGTCAGCGCCGCGCTGATCAATAACCTGGTCCTGCACCAGGGGCTGGCCATCGACCCCTTGCTGCGCAGCGACACCGATCCGGATCGGCGCCAGGTGCATGCGTTGGGCCTGGCGACCCTGGTGTCGCTGGTAGTGGCGGTCGGGCTTGGGCAACTGATTTATCACCTGGCGTTGCTGCCCCTGCAGCTTGAATACCTGCGCCTGTTCGTGTTCCTGGCGCTGTGCGTGTTACCGATCAAGCCGCTGCTCGCAGTGCTGACACGCCTGCTGCCAACCCTGCCCTTCGACGGTTTGTTGCCCCTGATGGTGGGTAACCTGGCGCTGCTAGGCTTGAGCCTGCAAGCCAGTGAAGGCAGCTATGGGATTTTGCAAACCCTGAGCTGGAGCCTGGGCGGTGGCCTGGGGTTCTGGCTGGCCCTGGGCCTGTTCAGCGACCTGCGCCAGCGCAGCGACCACGATGACATCCCCCTGGCCTTTCGCGGCCTGCCGATCGAGCTGATCGGCGCCGGGATCATGGCCATGGCGTTTCTCGGATTCAACGGACTATTCAACCCATGAGCTTGATTCAACGCATCGACGCCCTGTTGCCGCAGACCCAATGCGGCAAATGTGACCATCCTGGTTGCCGGCCTTACGCCGAAGGCCTGGCGGCGGGCGAAGCGATCAACAAATGCCCACCCGGAGGCGGCGAAACCATCGCAGCCTTGGCCAAGCTGTTGCACGTGCCGGTGATTGAGCTCGACCACGAGCGCGGCCGTGCACCGGCGCAAGTCGCCTATATCCGTGAAGCCGAATGTATCGGCTGCACCAAATGCATCCAGGCCTGCCCGGTGGACGCCATCATCGGTGCGGCCAAGCTGATGCACACCGTGATCAGCGCCGAATGCACCGGCTGCGACCTGTGCGTGGCACCGTGCCCGGTGGACTGCATCGACCTGCTGCCATTGACCGCCCACAGCAACATCGTGCCGATTGTCGGCGGCCTGGCCGAAGACACCCAGACCCTCGAGGCCCGCAGCCACAAGCGTAACCAGGCGCGGCGGCGCTTCGAGCAGCGCAACAACCGCCTGCAGCGCGAAGAAGCCCGCAAGCAGGCCGAACGCCTGGCCCGCAGCCAGCGTGCGGCCACTGCCACAATCACCACGCCGGGCGCCACTGTCGACGACCCGATCAAGGCCGCCATCGAACGGGTCAAGGCGCAGAAAGCCGCGGCCGCCGATGCAGCGCTGAAGCAGGCAAAAATCGCCGCCGCCATGAGCCGGGCGCAACTGAGCAAGGCCCGAAGCGCCTTTGGCGAGGCGCCGAACCAGGCCCAGCAAGCACAATTGGCTGAACTTGAGCACGAAGCGCAACAGGCCCAGGCTCGCCTGCAAGCACTGCAACCGGCGGCCGCCAATGGCCACGGCTGATAGCAGCGAGCGCCTGCGCAGCACCATGGCCATGGTGCTGCTGGCCAGCGCACCCGGGTTGCTGACCCTGCTGTGGCTGCATGGCTGGGGGCTGCTGCTGAACCTGCTGCTGTGCGCCGTTGCGGCGCTGGCGACTGAAGCGGCGCTGCTGCGACTGCAACAACGGCCAGGCCTGCCGGCGCTGAACGACGGCAGCGCCCTGGTGACTGCGGTGCTGCTGACAGCGGCACTGCCCGCCTACGCGCCCTGGTGGCTGCCAGCAATTGCCGCCAGCAGTGCCATTGCCCTGGGCAAGCAACTGTACGGCGGCGTCGGCAAGAACCTGTTCAACCCGGCGATGCTCGGCTATGCGCTGGTGTTGCTGTCGTTCCCGCAGCACATGACCCAGTGGCCGGTCACCCAGGTGCTGGGCCTGACCGACACGCTGCAGCAAGTGTTCGGCCTTGATTTGGGCAACCAGCCCGACGCCTGGGCGCAAGCCACGGTACTTGACGGCCTGCGCAACAACCGCAGCCTGACCATCGATGAATTGTTCGCCAGTCATCCGGGCTTCGGCCACCTTGGCGGTCGCGGCAGCGAATTCGTCAACCTGGCCTTTTTGCTCGGCGGCTTGCTTCTGGTGCAACGCAAGGTCATCAGTTGGCATGCGCCGCTCGGCCTGCTGGCCAGCCTGTTCGTGGCCAGCCTGCTGTGCTGGAACGGCTCGGGCTCGGACTCAAACGGCTCGCCGTTGCTGCACCTGCTGTCCGGTTCAACCATGCTGGTGGCGTTCTTCATTGTCACCGAGCCGGTTTCAGGAGCGAAAAGCCCGAAGGCCAAGCTGCTGTTTGGCGTCGGCGCGGGCTTGCTCATCTACCTGATCAGAACCTGGGGCAGTTACCCCGACGGCGCCGCCTTCGCGGTCCTGCTGATGAATCTTTGTGTTCCGTCCCTGGAGCGCTGGGCAGAACGCGGGCAAACATCATGAGCACCTCGTCGATTCGCACCACCGCGCTGCTACTGAGCCTTGCCGTGCTGGCCGTGGGTGGCACGGTGCTTTGGCAACAGTTCACCACCGCGCGCATCACTGCCGCCGAGCAGCAGCTCAAGGCCCAACGCTGGCTGAGCGTTCTGGCGCAGCAGGCCTACGACAACCAACCGCTGCAACAGCCCCTGACTCTGGGCGCCACCAACCTGGACCACAGCCGGCTGCTCGCAGGCTATCTGGCAACCTTGAAAGGCCAGCCGAGCGCCGTTGTGCTGCACAGCCAGAGCCAGGGTTACGGCGGCCCGCTGGACCTGCTGATTGCCATTGATGAGGGGGGGCGCCTGATCGGCGTCAAGGTGCTGCAACAACAGGAGACGCCAGGCCTGGGCGGCAAGCTGGTGGAACCCGGCAACACCTGGCTGCAAGGCTTTGTCGGCAACAGCCGGCAAAAAACGCCTGATTCAGCCTGGGCGCTCAAGCGTGACAACGGCCAGTTTGATCAGTTGGCCGGTGCCACCGTCACCTCCCGCGCCGTCATTCAAGCCACCCACGATGCCCTGCGCTATTTCGACGAGCATCGCCAACAGTTGCTAAGCGCAGGTGCGGATGAATAGACAATGGCTCGCCGCAATAAGCCTGGCGCCCGTGCTGGGCGCCACCCAGACATTGCTGCAGGCCAGCACCATGGCGCTGCTAAGCCTGCTGGCCGTTGGCCTGCACCGTCTGTGCATGCCCCCCCTGCGCAAACAGCTGGACGCTGACGCCCGCCTGTTCGCAAGCGTGCTGATGGCCGCCCTGCTGGTCACCTGCCTTGAGCTAGGCTTGCGCGCCTGGGCCCTGCCGCTGGCACTGGAGCTGGGCCGCTATCCGGCGTTGATCGCCGTACAATGCCTGCTGTTCGAGCTGGCCCTGGGTAACGATGCCCGCTGGCGTACCGCAGCTACCACACTGGCAGCATTTGCTGCGCTGTGCATGGCCGCGGGGTTCACGCGCCAGCTGCTCAGTGAGTTTGCCAACCTGCGCCTGGCCGGCATGTTGCCCGGCGCCTTGATCCTTCTGGGCCTGATACTCGCCCTGTATAACCGGGTTTGCCAACGGCGAGCCCTTTCCCGTCGTCAAGGAACGCTTTGACCCCATGAATGCCGCCAAACGCCTGGAAATTTTTCGCAGGTTGCATGAAGACAACCCCGAGCCGAAAACCGAGCTGGCCTACACCAATCCTTTCGAACTGCTGATTGCGGTCATCCTCTCGGCACAGGCTACCGACGTCAGCGTGAACAAGGCCACGGCCAAACTGTACCCGGTCGCCAATACCCCGCAAGCCATCCATGCCCTGGGTGTTGACGGCCTGTCGGAGTACATCAAGACCATCGGCCTGTACAACAGCAAGGCGAAAAACGTCATCGAAACCTGTCGCCTGCTGATGGAGCAACATGGCAGCCAGGTACCAGAAACCCGCGAAGCGCTTGAAGCACTACCCGGGGTTGGCCGCAAGACCGCCAACGTGGTGCTCAACACCGCCTTTCGGCAACTGGCCATGGCCGTTGATACGCATATTTTCCGGGTCAGCAACCGCACCGGCATTGCCCCGGGCAAGACCGTTCTGGAAGTTGAAAAGGCCTTGATGAAGTTCGTGCCCAAGCCGTACCTGCTTGACGCCCACCATTGGTTGATCCTGCACGGGCGCTATGTGTGCCAGGCGCGCAAACCCCGTTGCGGTAGTTGCCGGATCGAAGATTTGTGCGAGTACAAGCAGAAAACTTCGGACGATTGAGCCGATAGTGAAAAGACAGCTTGGTCGATTGAAAAAATCTTTTTTACCCGGTCAAAATTTCTCGCTATAAGGTGCGCCAATGGCCCTCTTGGCTTGGAGTGACTTATGAGCACCGATAAAGAAGACCTGGTTGTAGATGATGACATCGTCACTGAAGACGCAGACGACGAGGTCCCGGTTGAAGTGGCAAAAACCAACCTGAGCAAACGCCGCACCATCGACAACCTGCTGGAAGAACGTCGCTTGCAAAAACAGCTGGCCGATTACGACTTCGACCTCTGAAGGATCGATACCGACAGATCACAAAAGCCTCCTTGATGGAGGCTTTGTTGTTTCTGGGCATTTCAAACAAGCCCGTTGCGCTGGGCCAGTTCGATCAGGTCAACCAACGAGCGAGCATTGAGTTTGAGCAATAATCGCGTTTTGTAGGTACTCACCGTCTTGTTGCTGAGGAACATGCCATCGGCAATCTCCTTGTTGGTTTTTCCGCGGGCCAGTTGCTGCAGCACCATCATCTCCCGGCCTGACAAACGCTCGACCATGTCCGCCTCGCTGGCGCCGCCCAGGTTAGAGCGAACCGAATGCAGCGCCTGGTTGGGGAAGTAGCTATACCCGGAAAGCACTGCCTTGATAGCGCTAAGCAACTCGGTCAGGTCCTGCTGCTTGCAGACATAGCCCGCAGCCCCTGCCTGCATGCAGCGCATGGAAAAATGCCCGGGCGCCTGCGAGGTCAATACCAGCACTTTGATGCTGGCATTGTTGGCGGTCAGCCGGGCGATCACCTCAAGGCCGTCAAGTTTGGGGATGCCGATGTCCAGGATAACGATATCCGGACCATGCTCGCGTGCCAGCTGCAATGCGTCCACGCCGTTATCCGTCTCGGCAATGACTTCATAACCATGCCGCTCCATCAACATGCGTACAGCCAGGCGAATGACCGGATGATCATCCACGATCAGGACTTTATTCATGGGCAAAATCCAATTGTTCGCTGTTCTATTTTTTGAGCCAGCACAATAGCCTAGTTACACGACATATTGTATTGCGCCATTAACAAGCAAATGCACACAAGGACACAACCTACAACCATTAAAGAATTATCCTACAAGCGGGAAATACCAATAATTCTTTAAGGAATCAACACCTCGCTGGTAATTGCAGACCGTGTAAAGGCCGTACAAAACTTTCTCTATCACGGTAGCACCAGAGAATAAAATAACCTATAAAACCCAGCCTTATTACCTGAAGGAAATGCCCTATAGACTTGTTTGATAAAACCATATTGCAATTTGTGTATAATCGTTACATGTCCGTATTGGACACATTACCCAACCGAGAAACACAGCATGCTGCCTGGCATGGCGCAGCCCATGTAAACCTCGCAGTCACTGCGAACTTGCCCCGGTGGGCACATGGGAATCCTGGATGAGCAAAATCGAGCCGAAAAGCCCTTTGACGATCATTGCGATTTTCGCCGGCATCATCGAAGCCTCGGCGCTAGCCTCGCTGCCATTTCTGGGTGAAGACAGCCAGGGTATTTATACCTGGTTCCTGGTGGGCTTTCCGTTCTTCCTCACGGTATTGTTTTTCCTGACCCTTAACTTCAACTACAAATCGCTTTACTCACCTGAGTTGAACGAACCGACACCAGGCGTTATTCCAGCACCTGACACTGCCGATGCAAAAACTACTCTTGAGTCTCCAGCCCCCGCCCTTGTTACTTCCAGTCCGGTTGATACTCCAGCCGACCGCCCCATAGAAACTCCGAAAGCAATCGAAACAGCGAATGCACCCGCCATTAATAGCGGATGCACTACCGTCACGATTGCGCTGCGCGGCCCGGCAGCGGCCGACTTGATAAGCTACTTCGCCTTGCACGCACTCAAATCCCCGCCCGCACCGGACAGCAAATGGATTTTGTGCAACCTCGATAGCGGCAGGCAAACCGTGTTGCTGACGCGGCCGTTGAATGGTCCGGCACACTAATGTTCAGGCAAAAAAAACCCCGGCACAGGCCGGGGTTCTTCTGCACAACAAGCCTCAGACCAGCTTGCGGCCCTTGTTCGCAGCAATACGCATGCGCAGGGCATTGAGCTTGATGAAGCCCGCTGCGTCGGCCTGGTTGTAGGCGCCACCATCTTCTTCGAAGGTGGCGATGTTGGCGTCGAACAGCGAATCGTCGGACTTGCGGCCGGTGACGATGACGTTGCCTTTGTACAGCTTCAGGCGCACGACACCGTTCACGTTGACCTGCGAAGCGTCGATCATCTGTTGCAGCATCAGACGCTCAGGGCTCCACCAGTAGCCGGTATAGATCAGGCTGGCGTACTTGACCATCAGCTCATCTTTGAGGTGAGCGACTTCGCGGTCCAGGGTGATCGACTCGATCGCCCGGTGGGCGCGCAGCATGATGGTGCCGCCCGGGGTTTCGTAGCAGCCGCGGGACTTCATGCCGACGTAACGGTTTTCGACGATGTCCAGACGACCGATACCGTTCTCGCCGCCGATGCGGTTGAGGGTGGCCAGCACCGTGGCCGGCGACATTTCAACGCCGTCCAGAGCAACGATGTCGCCGTTGCGGTAGGTCAGTTCCAGGTAGGTCGGAACGTCCGGAGCGGTTTCTGGCGACTTGGTCCAGCGCCACATGTCTTCTTCGTGCTCGGTCCAGGTATCTTCCAGCACGCCGCCTTCATACGAGATGTGCAGCAGGTTGGCGTCCATCGAGTACGGCGACTTCTTCTTGCCGTGACGTTCGATCGGGATGCCGTGCTTCTCGGCGTAGTCCATCAGTTTTTCACGGGACAGCAGGTCCCATTCACGCCATGGCGCGATGACCTTGACGCCTGGCTTGAGGGCGTAGGCGCCCAGCTCGAAACGGACCTGGTCGTTGCCTTTGCCGGTGGCACCATGGGAAATGGCATCGGCGCCGGTTTCGTTGGCGATTTCGATCAGGCGCTTGGCGATCAGCGGACGAGCGATGGAAGTACCCAGCAGGTACTCGCCCTCGTAGACGGTGTTGGCGCGGAACATCGGGAACACGAAGTCGCGTACGAACTCTTCGCGCAGGTCATCGATGTAGATTTCCTTGACGCCCATGGCCTGGGCCTTGGCGCGGGCCGGTTCGACCTCTTCGCCTTGTCCAAGGTCAGCGGTGAAGGTCACCACTTCACAGTTGTAGGTATCCTGCAGCCACTTGAGAATCACCGAAGTATCAAGGCCGCCGGAATACGCCAGTACGACCTTTTTTACGTCCGCCATGCCATCACTCCACGGGGTTGTACGGAAAGCCGTCGATTCTACCGGCCTTGCGACAAAATTTACAGTGGGGCGACAGCTTGTGACGACAAAGCGACAGGAACTGTCGAGAGCGCGACGGACGGTCGCACCTCAGGACGTGGCGACGGGCTTCGCGGTACTGGCTGCGGTAGCAGGTGCGGCCGGTGGTTTGGCTGCAGGTTCAACGGGCTTTTCCAGCGGTTTTTCGACAGGCGTAACCCGATCAAGCTGAATATTCACCCGTCGGTTGCGCGCGCGGTTGGCTGCGCTGTTGTTGCGCGCCAACGGATAACGCTCGCCATGGAAGCGCACGGTGATCTGCTCTTCGGGAATACCGTGGGCCTTGAGGTACTCCATCACCGCCAGTGCCCGGCGCCGCGACAGGTCGCGGTTGGTCAGGCGGTTGCCGCTGTTGTCGGAGTGGCCGTCGAGTTCGATATGGTTAACAGTGGGGTCGGCCTTGAGGAAGTCGAGGATCACGTCCAGGCGTGCCCGGGCATCGGCATCCAGGTCAATGCCGCCGCCCGGGAAGCCGACCCGCGCCTGACGCACCTGGTCATAATTCATCGGCAAAAGTTTTGCCGCGCAGGCCTGATAGTCGCCGTAGGCCTTGCTGAACTTGACCGGCAACACCCGCACTTCCATGGTCCGCCCGGCTTCACCGGCGTAGTTGCGCACCACGGTGCTGCGGCCATCGAGCAGGCCGTTGATCAAGCGGCTGGCCTGGCCCTGGGAACTGGTAAAAAGCACGCCGCTGCGGGCCATGCGCACCGCGCCCAGGTTGATATCGCCACGTCCGGGCTGCCACGGCGCGGCCGCCGCCAGCAGGGTGGCGGAACCGGCACCGAGGACGTTACTGCTTGAGCGCAGCTGGAAAGTTGGCTGCTCGCCAGCCCGGCGAACGAACTCGCCGCTGCCGAAATCGGCAATGGGTTGAACCAGCCGACATTCGAACTGATCGCCTTCGACCTTCCACTCGACGTTCTCCAGACGGGTCTGGAAAGTGAGTGCCATGGCGGGCATGCTGGCAAACACACTGAGCAGGGCTAGATAACGCTGGCGCACGGGCGGCTCCACAGATTTTCACGGTATACCTGCACGCTATCGGTCGGTCGCGGCAAAACTTGATAGCGAGTGCTCGTAACCGGCTTTTCCGGTAGCATTCACCTTGAGTTCGACCCGCCTGGAATCCCCAATGTCCGACCGCCTGACCCTCCTGCGTCCCGACGACTGGCACATCCATCTTCGTGATGGCGCTGTATTGCCGCATACCGTCGGTGACGTTGCGCGCACCTTTGCCCGCGCAATCATCATGCCCAACCTGGTACCACCGGTGCGCAACGCCGCCCAAGCCGGTGCCTACCGTGAGCGCATCCTTGCCGCACGCCCTGCCGGCAGCCGTTTCGAGCCGCTGATGGTGCTGTACCTCACCGACCGCACCCAGCCCGAGGAAATCCGCGCGGCCAAGGCCACCGGTTTTGTCCATGCCGCCAAGATGTATCCAGCCGGCGCGACGACCAACTCCGATTCCGGCGTCACCAGTGTCGACAAGATCTTCCCGGTGCTCGAAGCCATGGCCGAGGTCGGCATGCCACTGCTGGTGCACGGTGAAGTAACGCGCCCCGAGATCGACGTGTTCGACCGCGAGAAGCTGTTCATCGACGAGCACCTGCGCCGTGTGGTCGAGCGCTTCCCGACCCTCAAGGTGGTGTTCGAACACATCACCACCAGCGAAGCCGTGCAGTTCGTCAACGAGGCCCCGGCCAACGTCGGCGCGACCATCACTGCCCAGCACCTGCTGTACAACCGCAACCACATGCTGGTGGGCGGCATTCGTCCGCACTTCTATTGCCTGCCGATCCTCAAGCGCAACACCCACCAGGTGGCTTTGCTGGACGCCGCCACCAGCGGCAGCAGCAAGTTCTTCCTCGGTACCGACTCGGCGCCACATGCCCAGCACGCCAAGGAAGCCGCCTGTGGCTGTGCCGGCTGCTACACCGCCTATGCCGCGATCGAGCTGTACGCCGAGGCATTCGAGCAGCGTAACGCGCTGGACAAGCTCGAAGGCTTCGCCAGCCTGCACGGCCCAAGCTTCTATGGCCTACCGGCCAACACCGATACGATTACCCTGGTCCGCGACAGCTGGACCGCCCCAAGCAGCTTGCCGTTCGGCGAGCAGACCGTTATCCCGCTGCGCGCCGGTGAGCAACTGCGCTGGCGCCTGCTGGAGGAAACTGCGTGAGCGAAGATCAGTACGAAGACGACCAGGAAGGTCATGGCGGCGGTCCGCGCCACCCGATGGCTGAACGCTTTCGCGGTTACCTGCCGGTAGTGGTCGACGTCGAGACCGGCGGTTTCAACAGCGCCACCGACGCCCTGCTGGAAATCGCCGCAGTCACCATCGGCATGGACGAAAAGGGCTTCCTGTTCCCGGAACACACCTATTTCTTCCGCGTCGAGCCGTTCGAAGGCGCCAACATCGAGCAAGCGGCTCTGGAGTTCACCGGGATCAAGCTCGATCACCCGCTGCGCATGGCCGTCAGCGAAGAGTCGGCACTGACGGACATCTTCCGTGGCGTGCGCAAGGCGCTCAAGGCCAATGGCTGCAAACGGGCGATCCTGGTCGGCCACAACAGCAGCTTCGACCTGGGCTTCCTCAATGCCGCCGTGGCCCGCCACGACATGAAGCGCAACCCGTTTCATCCGTTCTCAAGCTTCGACACCGCCACCCTGGCCGGCCTTGCCTATGGCCAGACCGTGCTGGCGCGGGCCTGCCAGAGCGCCGACATCGACTTCGATGGCCGTGAGGCGCACTCGGCGCGTTACGACACCGAGAAGACTGCCGAGCTGTTCTGCGGCATCGTCAACCGCTGGAAAGAAATGGGCGGCTGGCAGGACTTCAACGACTGAAGCCTGTGCACCGCGCATAAAAAAACCGGCCATCAAGGCCGGTTTTTTTTGCCTGGCAAATTACAGCTTGCCAGCGTTCTCGCTCAGGTAAGCAGCAACGCCTTCTGGCGAAGCGGTCATGCCCTTGTCGCCTTTTTTCCAGTTGGCAGGGCAGACTTCGCCGTGCTCTTCGTGGAATTGCAGGGCGTCGACCAGACGCAGCAGTTCGTCCATGTTACGGCCCAGTGGCAGGTCGTTGACGATCTGCGAGCGGACAACGCCCTTGTCGTCGATCAGGAACGCGCCACGGAAAGCTACGCCGCCTTCGGACTCTACGTCGTAGGCCTTGGCGATGTCGTGCTTCATGTCGGCAGCCATGATGTACTGGACCTGACCGATGCCGCCGGCATTGATCGGGGTGTTGCGCCAGGCGTTGTGGGTGAAGTGCGAGTCGATCGACACGGCGATCACTTCAACGTTACGCGCCTTGAATTCGGCCATGCGGTGGTCCAGGGCGATCAGCTCGGACGGGCAGACGAAGGTGAAGTCCAGCGGGTAGAAGAACACCAGGCCGTACTTGCCCTTGATGGCCGAAGCCAGGTTGAAGCTGTCGACGATTTCGCCGTTGCCCAGAACAGCTGGAACGGTGAAGTCCGGGGCATTTTTGCCAACGAGTACGCTCATGCGATATCTCCTGATGGGGTGGAATCATCTTGCACAGGCCAGCATGCACTGGCCCGGCAGCGAAATGGCCGACCATCATACACCGCCCGGCGCCGCTCGCCGAATTTCAGTCCGAACGCTCGACAATCTGCCGTCGGTCGCTCTAGTCCGCCCATTACAGAAAGAGTTTTGACAAGCATTCTCATTAACATTAAGCTTCTTCGCATTGAGCCTTAACCAGCGATGGTCAGCCCTATGTATGTGTGTCTTTGTGTTGGTGTGACCGACGGACAGATCCGCGATGCGATCTATGAAGGATGCTGCAGCTACAAGGAAGTCAGAAGCGCCACCAACGTGGCCAGCCAGTGTGGCAAATGTGCCTGCCTGGCCAAGCAGGTGGTGCGCGAAACCCTCACCGAGCTTCAGGTCAGCCAGGCTGCCCTGCCCTATCCTGTAGAATTTACTGCAGCATAATTCAACGAATTCCAAGAACCGGACCCAGTGTCCGGTTTTTTTATGCCTGTAATTCAAGTAGTTAGGGGTTTAACGCGGAACACAAACATTCTTATTCCGATTAATTTTCATTTATTATTCAATAACTTAGGTTTGACAGTAGAAGTTGCGGGGCTCAGACTTGCCTTTATAGACACACTTACAGGGCAGGACCCCATCATGAAAGGCGACGTTAGCGTCATCCAGCATCTCAACAAGATCCTCGGAAACGAGCTGGTCGCAATCAACCAATACTTCCTGCATGCGCGCATGTACGAAGACTGGGGTCTGGAGAAACTCGGCAAGCACGAGTACAAAGAATCCATCGAAGAGATGAAACACGCTGACAAACTGATCAAGCGTATTCTGTTCCTCGAAGGCATCCCCAACGTCCAGGACCTGGGCAAGTTGCTGATTGGTGAACACACCAAGGAAATGCTCGAGTGCGACCTGAAGATCGAGCAAAAAGGCCTGGTCGACCTCAAGGCCGCCATCGCCCACTGTGAGACCGTCGGCGACTTCGGCAGCCGTGAGCTGCTCGAAGACATCCTCGAAGCCGAGGAAGAGCACATCGATTGGCTGGAAACCCAGCTGAGCCTGATCGACAAGGTCTCCCTGGAGAACTACCTGCAGTCGCAGATGGGCGAGTAAGTTCGCTGCCCTGCCCTACAGGCACAAAAAAGCCCCGCACTGCGGGGCTTTTTTTGACCAAACCTGGGGTCAGGCCTTGGCCGCCTCAGCCTTGGCTGCAGCGTCTTTGATCAGGGTCTGCAGTTCGCCGTTGGCAAACATCTCAGCCATGATGTCGGAACCGCCGACCAGCTCGCCGGCAACCCACAGCTGTGGGAAGGTCGGCCAGTTGGCGTATTTTGGCAGGTTGGCGCGGATTTCCGGATTCTGCAGGATATCCACGTAAGCGAATTTCTCGCCGCAACCCATCACGGCTTGCGCCGCCTTGGCCGAAAAACCGCACTGCGGGGCATTCGGCGAGCCTTTCATGTAAAGCAGAATGGTGTTGTTGGCAATCTGCTCTTTGATTGTTTCGATGATATCCATGAAGCACCTCGCGGCTGAACTTTCCGACCTGGTTGTCGGCACGGTGACGCATTGTATCGGAAAGCCGAGCAGGACGCTCGGCCTTGCCGATATCAGGCCGCAACCACCTGCACTGGCACGCCATTAAGCGCCGCATTACCCGACACCGCATCGAGCTGGCGCTCATCGGTGAGGTCGTTGGCGCTGGCGCCGGGCTGGCCCTGGGCGATTTCCATGCGCACCCCCGCACGGGCATGGCCAAAGCCATGCGGCAGGCTGACCACCCCCGGCATCATGTCGCTGCTGGCCTGCACTTCGACCTCGATTTCGCCGACCCGCGAGCTGACGCGCACACGCTGGCCATCCTGCAACTGGCGACCCGCCAGGTCGTCCGGGTGCATCAACAACTGATGACGGGGTTTGCCTTTCACCAGGCGATGATAGTTGTGCATCCATGAATTATTGCTGCGCACATGGCGGCGCCCGATCAGCAGCAGTTGACCCGCCGCCAGCGGCGGCTGCCCGGCAAAGCGCTGCAGGTCGCCGAGGATCTCCTGGGGTGCGGCCTGAATCCGTTGGTTAGCCGTCTTCAGGCGTGCAGCAAGGTTGGGCTGCAGCGGGCCCAGGTCGATGCCATGGGGGTGCTGGTCGAGGGTCTCAAGCGACAGCTTGAACGCCGAGGCCTCGCCATAGCGGCCCTGGCGCAGGCCGATATCGATCATTTGTGCCGGCGGCAGGGTCGGTTTCAAAGGCTTGTCGCTAAGGGCGGCAAAGGCCTTGGCCAGGCCGACGAAGATTTCCCAGTCATGCAAGGCACCTTCGGGCTTGGGCAGGATGGCCCGATTGAAGCGGCTGACATTGCGCACCGCAAACAGGTTGAAGGTGGTGTCGTAGTGATCGTTCTCCAATGCCGAGGTGGACGGCAGGATCAGGTCGGCGTAACGGGTGGTCTCGTTGATGTACAGGTCGATGCTGAGCATGAACTCAAGACCGTCCAGGGCGCGTTCAAGCTGGCGGCCATTGGGCGTGGACAACACCGGGTTGCCCGCCACCGTCACCAGCGCGCGAACCTGCCCCTGGCCTTCAACCAGCATCTCTTCGGCCAGGGCCGCCACCGGCAATTCGCCGCCATACTCGGGCAGCCCCGAGACCCGGCTCTGCCAGGCATTGAAATGCCCGCCTGAAGTACTCGCCACCAGATCCACCGCAGGCTCGGTACACAGCGCGCCACCGACACGGTCGAGGTTGCCGCTGACCAGGTTGAGCAACTGCACCAGCCAGTGGCACAAGGTGCCGAAGGCCTGGGTCGAGACGCCCATGCGCCCGTAGCAGACGGCCTTGTCGGCGCTGGCGAAATCCCGCGCCAACTGGCGTATCACCGTGGCGTCGACACCGCATAGGGCGCTCATGGCCTCGGCGGTGAACGGCGCAATGGCCGCTTGTACCCTGTCCAGGCCATCCACCGGCAAGGCCGAGGGGCGAGTCAGGCCTTCGCCAAACAGGGTGTTGAGCAGGCCACAGAGCAGCGGCGCGTCAGTGCCGGGGCGAATGAACACATGCTGGTCGGCCATCGCCGCAGTCTCGCTGCGGCGCGGGTCGACCACCACCAACTTGCCGCCACGGGCCTGGATCGCCTTAAGGCGTTTCTCGACGTCCGGCACGGTCATGATGCTGCCGTTGGAGGCCAGCGGGTTGCCGCCCAGGATCAGCATGAACTCGGTGTGGTCGATGTCAGGGATCGGCAACAACAAGCCGTGGCCGTACATCAGGTAGCTGGTCAGGTGGTGCGGCAGCTGGTCCACCGAGGTGGCGGAGAAACGATTGCGGGTCTTGAGCAGGCCGAGGAAGTAGTTGCTGTGGGTCATCAACCCGTAGTTGTGCACGCTGGGGTTGCCCTGGTAGACCGCCACGGCGTTCTGCCCATGGGCCTGCTGGATGGCCCAGAGCTTTTGCGCAGCCAGTGCAAAGGCCTCCTCCCAGCTAATGGCTTGCCAGCTGTCACCGACACGCTTGTGCGGCGCGCGCAGTCGGTCAGGATCGTTCTGGATATCCTGCAGGGCCACCGCCTTGGGGCAGATGTGGCCGCGACTGAAACTGTCTTCGGGGTCGCCCTTGATCGAGCTGATACGCAGCGGGGCGCCGGGCTCGTGGGTGATTTCCAGGGTCAAGCCGCAGATGGCTTCGCACAGATGACAGGCACGGTGATGCTGGGTCTTGTTCATGGCCACCTCTTGCTCGGGTGTCTGGGATCAACCGACTATGAGCCTGACCCGAGCTTGCGGCCAGTGAGGTTCGTCGCGTGAATCTTCGTCCATCAGGCAAGGCGATTCAGCGCAGGCCCGCTACCGGGTTTGCCAAGGCGCTGGCAGGCAGTGTAAAACCCTTGTGCAGCGTATAAAAAAAGCTTCAGCCCAATGGGTTACGACACTGCCTGAAACATCGGCGACGAAACCCCCTCTTGGTATGACGCGACATTTAATTATAGTATTGCGTCTTCCCCTAATTCGTCGCCCCGTGCGGCTTTCGCCGCAGGTCACTTCCGTTGTTAAAAAAAACCGGTATGGCTGATCTGCGGTCTGTTGCAAAAAGGTAGTCAAACATGAGCGCTAGGCACTTTCTCTCCCTGATGGATTTCACACCCGAAGAACTGCTCAGTGTGATCCGTCGAGGTATCGAGCTGAAGGACCTGCGTAACCGCGGCGTACTGTTCGAACCGCTGAAAAATCGCGTGCTGGGGATGATCTTCGAGAAGTCCTCAACCCGCACCCGCCTGTCGTTCGAAGCCGGCATGATCCAGCTCGGCGGCCAGGCCATCTTCCTCTCGCCACGGGACACCCAGCTGGGCCGCGGCGAGCCGATCGGCGATTGCGCCATCGTCATGTCGCGCATGCTCGATGCGGTGATGATCCGCACCTTTGCCCACAGCACCCTGACCGAATTCGCCGCCAATTCGCGCGTACCGGTGATCAACGGCCTGTCCGACGATCTGCACCCGTGCCAGCTGCTGGCCGACATGCAGACCTTCCTCGAGCACCGCGGCGCCATCCAGGGCAAGACCGTGGCCTGGATCGGCGACGGCAACAACATGTGCAACAGCTATATAGAAGCGGCCATCCAGTTCGACTTCCAGCTGCGCATCGCCTGCCCGGCCGAATTCGAGCCCAATCCGCAGTTCCTGGCCCAGGCCGGTGACCGCGTGCAAATCTTCCGTGAACCCAAAGAAGCCCTGCAGGGCGCCCACCTGGTGAGCACCGATGTCTGGACTTCCATGGGTCAGGAAGAGGAAACTGCACGGCGCCTGGCCTTGTTCGCGCCTTACCAGGTAACCCGCGAACTGCTCGACCTGGCAGCACCCGATGCCCTGTTCATGCACTGCCTGCCCGCCCATCGCGGCGAGGAAATCAGCCTGGACCTGCTCGACGACCCCCGTTCGGTCGCCTGGGACCAGGCCGAAAACCGCTTGCATGCACAGAAGGCGCTTCTCGAATTTCTTGTTGAACCGGCCTATCACCACGCATGAGTCAACCTTTACTGCTTAACCTGCGCGAGCTCGCCTGTGGCTATGGCGAGCAGCGCATCGTCCAGAACCTCAACCTGCACCTGAACGCCGGCGACATCGGTTGTCTGCTGGGCTCCTCCGGCTGCGGCAAGACCACCACCCTGCGCGCCATCGCCGGTTTCGAGCCGGTGCACGAGGGCGAAATCCAGCTGGGTGGCGAAGTCATCTCCAAAGCCGGGGTCACCCTGGCACCGGAGAAACGCCGGATTGGCATGGTGTTCCAGGACTACGCGCTGTTCCCGCACCTGACTGTGGCCGAGAACATCGCCTTCGGCATCGGCAAGCACCCGCAGCAGCGCCAGGTGGTCGACGAGATGCTCGAGCTGGTCAAGCTCGGCGGCCTGGGCAAACGCTACCCGCACGAGCTTTCCGGTGGCCAGCAGCAACGCGTGGCCCTGGCCCGCGCACTGGCGCCCGAGCCACAACTGCTGCTGCTCGACGAGCCGTTCTCCAACCTCGATGTCGAGCTGCGCCGACGCCTGAGCCACGAGGTGCGCGACATCCTCAAAAGCCGCGGCACCAGCGCAATCCTGGTCACCCACGACCAGGAAGAAGCCTTTGCCGTCAGCGATCACGTCGGGGTGTTCAAGGAAGGTCGTCTGGAGCAGTGGGATACCCCCTACAACCTCTACCACGAACCACTGACACCGTTCGTAGCCAGCTTCATCGGCCAGGGCTATTTCATTCGTGGCCAGCTGACCAGCCCGGAGTCGGTACGCACCGAGCTCGGCGAGCTACGCGGCAACCGCGCCTATACCCTGACGCCCGGCAGCGCCGTGGATGTGCTGCTGCGTCCGGACGACATCATTCATGCACCGGACAGCGAGCTCAAAGCGCTGATCGTCGGCAAGAGTTTCCTCGGCGCCTCGACCCTCTACCGCCTGCAACTGCCGACCGGCAGCCAGCTGGAAGCGATTTTCCCGAGCCACAATGACCATCAGGTCGGCAGCGAAGTGGGGATCGAAGTGGCGGCGGATCACCTGGTGGTGTTTGCCGTGCCTGGCAGTGTCGCAGCGCAGTTGCCGGTGCCGGAGAACGGCGTTCGTCGGTATAGCTCGGCGGTCTGACAGCGGGGCTGCTTTGCAGCCCATCGCCGGCAAAGCCGGCCCCCACAAGGTCTGCGTTCTACCCTGCGGGTGTAGGCCTTGTCAGTCCAGCGTCAAAACCCCGCTGGCCACACGCCTGGCATACCCACCAATCTTCACCCGCTCCCCCTCCAGCCGGCAGAACAATTCGCCGCCGCGACTCGAACACTGAAACGCCCGCAGTTGATTCTTGCCCAGGCGCTGCGCCCAGTATGGGATCAGGCTGCAATGGGTAGAGCCGGTCACCGGATCTTCAGGAATGCCGATACCCGGCGCAAAGTAGCGCGAAACAAAATCGTGTTCGATACCCGGCGCGGTAACGATCACCCCCAGCCCCGGCAATTGCGCCAGTGCCGTCATGTCCGGGGTACAGGCACGCAACACCTGCTCGGATTCGACCCGAACCAGCAGCTCACTGGTTTTCCACACTTCCAGCACCGGGCAGCCCAGTGCTTCGGCCACCGCTACCGCTTCATTCAACGGCTGTGGCTCGACCCGGGGGAAATCCAGTTGCAGGCGCGGACCGTCACGGCTGACGCTCAGCGGACCGGACTTGCTCTGGAACAACAAGCGCTCACCCGGCTCTTTATAGACCTCCCACAGCACATGAGCGCTGGCCAGGGTTGCATGGCCACACAGCGGCACTTCGGTGCTCGGGGTAAACCAGCGGATCTGCCAGCCTTCGGCATGGGGGACGACGAACGCGGTCTCGGCCAGGTTGTGTTCGGCGGCAATCTGCTGCATCAGCTCATCGGCGAGCCAGCTGTCGAGGCGATAGACCATGGCCGGGTTGCCAGCGAAAGGACGGTCGCTGAAGGCATCGACCTGATGGAATTCAAGCGGCATGAGGTGAATCTCAGAGTGGCGGGCCGCAGAGCATGCCCGCCAGACAGCCTCGGCCGACAGAGACAGAATCAAGCGATTTTGAGCATACAGATGTCAGTCGCGGCCAATGGCGGCGAATTTACCCTGGGTATGCTCGGCCAGCACTGCCGCAGCTAGCTCGACTTCCAGGCCACGGCGGCCAGCGCTGACGAAAATTGTTTCAAAGGTTTGAGCGGTTTCATCAATAAAAGTGCGCAGGCGCTTTTTCTGCCCCAAGGGGCTGATCCCGCCCAACAGGTAACCGGTCGAACGTTGCGCCGCCGCCGGATCGGCCATCTCGCACTTCTTCACCCCGGCCGCATGGGCCAGGCCTTTCAGATCCAGACTACCGACTACCGGCACTACCGCTACCAGCAACTCACCCTTTTCGCTGCAGGCGAGCAAGGTCTTGAACACCCGCGCAGGCTCTAGGTTGAGCTTTTCCGCCGCCTCCAGGCCGTAGGACGCAGCCTTGGGGTCATGTTCGTAACTGTGGATGTGGTGTTCGGCGCGAACCTTTTTCAGCAGATCCAGGGCGGGGGTCATGCAGGACTCCAAGCAGAAGGGTGAATGCCATTTCGCCGGTTACTTTAGGGCAAAAGCCCAGGCGCAACCAACGCCCATCAGCGCCACCAATAGTCAGATTGTGAACGGTGGTTCACTTTCGACCTTTGACATAAGCGTTTCTTGTCTATATTTTTTCGATTCTGAATATAGCTATGCCCCGATAAGGTGCATTTCCTGCCGCCGCCCGACCGAAATGGGGATTTCTGTCGGGTTTTTGTCGAGCGCTCACTGCGCCTCACAACAACAAGAACCGAGGTAACGAATGACGACTGCTCTGCGACAACCAACACTTTCAAGCCAGTGCATGGCCGAATTTCTCGGCACCGCGCTGCTGATCTTTTTCGGCACCGGCTGCGTTGCTGCGCTCAAGGTTGCGGGTGCCAGCTTCGGCCTGTGGGAAATCAGCATCATCTGGGGCGTCGGCGTGAGCATGGCGATTTACCTCACCGCCGGGGTGTCCGGCGCGCACCTGAACCCGGCCGTGAGCATCGCCCTGTGCCTGTTCGCCGGTTTCGAGAAGCACAAACTACCGTTCTACATCGTTGCCCAGATCGCCGGCGCCTTCTGTGGAGCGGCGTTGGTTTACACGCTGTACAGCAACCTGTTCTTCGATTTCGAACAGGCCCACGCAATGATCCGCGGCAGCCAGGCCAGCCTTGAGCTGGCCTCGGTGTTTTCCACCTACCCGCACCCGGCGCTGTCCACCAGCCAGGCCTTCCTGGTCGAAGTGATCATCACCGCCGTACTGATGGCGGTGATCATAGCCCTGACCGACGACAACAACGGCTTGCCGCGTGGCGCCATGGCACCCCTGCTGATTGGCCTGCTGATTGCCGTGATCGGCAGCGCCATGGGCCCGCTGACCGGCTTTGCGATGAACCCGGCGCGGGACTTCGGGCCCAAGCTGATGACTTTCCTCGCCGGCTGGGGCGAAGTCGCCTTTACTGGCGGTCGTGATATTCCCTATTTCCTGATTCCGATTTTTGCGCCGATCATAGGAGCGAGCCTTGGGGCCGCCCTGTACCGCGGCGTGATCGCCCGCAACCTGCCGGTTGCCGAGAGCGAAAACGCCCAGACCGACGCCAACCCTCAGGGCAAGACCCAGGCATCCTGATGCCTGCGGTGGCGAGCCAGGCTCGCCGCGCCCTGATCTCTACCCCATTTAGTGCAAGGCCAACGACATGACAGACACCCAGAACAAGAACTACATCATTGCCCTGGACCAGGGCACGACCAGTTCGCGGGCCATCATTTTCGACCGTGACGCCAACGTGGTTGGCACCTCGCAGCGCGAATTCGCACAACATTACCCTCAAGCCGGCTGGGTCGAGCACGACCCGATGGAAATCTTCGCCACCCAGAGCGCGACCATGGTCGAAGCCCTGGCCCAGGCTGGCCTGAGCCATGACCAGGTCGCCGCCATCGGTATCACCAACCAGCGTGAAACCACCGTGGTCTGGGACAAGGAGACCGGCCGCCCGGTGTACAACGCCATCGTCTGGCAATGCCGGCGCAGCACCGAGATCTGCGAGCAGCTCAAGCGCGACGGCCTGCAGGACTACATCCGCGAAACCACCGGCCTGGTCACCGACCCCTACTTCTCCGGCACCAAGCTCAAGTGGATTCTCGACAACGTTGAAGGCGCCCGCGAGCGCGCCGAGCGTGGCGACCTGCTGTTCGGCACCGTCGACAGCTGGCTGATCTGGAAATTCTCCGGCGGCAAAGTGCATGTCACTGACTACACCAACGCCTCGCGCACCATGCTCTTCAACATCCACACCCTGGAGTGGGACGAGAAGATGCTCGAGGTGCTGAACATCCCTCGGCAGATGCTGCCCGAGGTGCGCAGTTCCTCGGAAGTCTACGGCCGCACCAAGAGCGGTATCGCCATTGCCGGTATCGCTGGCGACCAGCAGGCCGCGCTGTTCGGCCAGATGTGCGTGGAGCCCGGCCAGGCCAAGAACACCTACGGCACCGGCTGTTTCCTGCTGATGAACACCGGCGACAAGGCAGTGACCTCCTCCCACGGCCTGCTCACCACCATCGCCTGCGGCCCGCGCGGCGAAGTGGCCTACGCCCTGGAAGGCGCGGTGTTCAACGGCGGCTCCACCGTGCAGTGGCTGCGTGACGAACTGAAGATCGTCAACGATGCCCACGACACCGAGTACTTCGCCAGCAAGGTCAAGGACAGCAACGGCGTATACCTGGTGCCGGCCTTCACCGGTCTCGGCGCTCCGTACTGGGACCCGTACGCCCGCGGCGCGCTGTTCGGCCTGACCCGCGGGGTCAAGGTCGATCACATCATCCGCGCGGCGCTGGAGTCGATCGCCTACCAGACCCGCGACGTGCTCGACGCCATGCAGCAGGATTGCGGCCAGCGCCTGAGCGAACTGCGGGTTGACGGCGGCGCTGTCGCCAACAATTTCCTCATGCAGTTCCAGGCCGACATCCTCGGCACTTGTGTCGAGCGCCCGCAAATGCGCGAAACCACCGCCCTCGGCGCCGCCTACCTGGCGGGCCTGGCCTGCGGTTTCTGGAGCGGCCTGGATGAACTGCGCGGCAAGGCCATCATCGAGCGCGAGTTCACTCCGCAACTGGACGAAGCGGCCAAAGAGAAACTGTATGCCGGCTGGCTGAAGGCCGTGGATCGCACCCGCGACTGGGAACCGCACGAAGAGTAAGCAGTAGACGCAAGCTGTAAGCTACAAGCTGCAAGTGCGTAAGACGCGAATCATCTTGTGGCTTGCAGCTTGTAGCTTGAGCTGTTTTCATGGCGCAATTTGCCCGGCTGCCCCAAAGGACCGCCCATGAATCTGCCCCCTCGCCAACAACAAATCCTCGAACTGGTCCGCGAACGCGGTTATGTCAGTATCGAAGAAATGGCGCAGCTGTTCGTCGTCACCCCGCAAACCATCCGCCGTGATATCAACCAGCTGGCGGAGGTCAACCTGCTGCGCCGCTACCACGGGGGCGCGGCCTACGATTCCAGTATCGAAAACACCGCCTATGCCATGCGCGCCGACCAGATGCGCGATGAAAAGCAGCGCATCGCCGAAGCGATTGCCGCGCAGATTCCCGACCACGCTTCGCTGTTCATCAATATCGGTACCACTACCGAATCCATCGCCCGCGCCCTGCTCAACCACAACCACCTGAAAATCATCACCAACAACCTGCACGTGGCGTCGATCCTCAGTGCCAAGGACGATTTCGAAGTGTTGCTGGCCGGCGGCAACGTGCGCCGTGACGGCGGCGTGGTCGGTCAGGCCAGTGTCGACTTCATCAACCAGTTCAAGGTCGATTTCGCCCTGGTCGGTATCAGCGGCATCGACGAGGACGGCAGCCTGCTGGATTTCGACTACCAGGAAGTGCGTGTCTCCCAGGCGATCATCGCCAATGCCCGCCAGGTGATCCTGGCCGCCGACTCGAGCAAGTTCGGCCGTAATGCCATGGTGCGCCTGGGCTCGATCAGCCTGATCGACTGCCTGGTGACCGACCAGGCGCCGGTCCCCGCCCTCAGCCAATTGCTCAACCAGTACAAGATCCGCCTCGAAGTGGTCTGAGCCGGCGCACGCTGCCACCGCAACGGTGGCAGCTCGAATGTTCGTTATTTTTCATTTATTTGTCATCTGATCAGTATTTTCTATGGGAAGTGACTGGCGAGCCGCATTCTGTTGCGCTAGTATTTTCGAAAGTGAACATTAATGTTCAGATTCGATGTCGGAAAGACCTTCAGGAGGCCACCCGTGTCCCAATCCAGCTTGCCATCGCCCGCCCTTGCCGAAATCTATGACCTCGCTGTAATCGGCGGTGGCATCAACGGTGTGGGGATTGCCGCCGATGCAGCCGGACGCGGTCTTTCGGTGTTCCTTTGCGAAAAGGACGACCTGGCCAGCCATACCTCCTCGGCCAGCAGCAAGCTGATCCACGGCGGCCTGCGCTACCTCGAGCATTACGAATTCCGCCTGGTGCGTGAGGCTCTGGCCGAGCGCGAAGTGCTGTTGGCCAAGGCGCCGCACATCGTCAAGCCGATGCGCTTCGTGCTGCCGCACCGCCCACACCTGCGCCCGGCCTGGATGATCCGCGCCGGCCTGTTCCTCTACGACAACCTGGGCAAGCGCAAGCAGCTCGGTGCGTCGCGCAGCCTGCGTTTTGGCCCGGGCAACCCGCTCAAACCGGCGATTACCCGTGGCTTCGAATATGCCGACTGCGCCGTCGATGACGCCCGCCTGGTGGTGCTCAACGCCATGGCCGCCCGCGAAAAAGGCGCCGACATCCGGACCCGCACGCGCTGCATCAGCGCCCGCCGGGTCGATGGGGTGTGGAACGTGCAACTGGAAAACGCCGACGGCAGCCAGCAGTCGATCAAGGCCCGCGCCCTGGTCAATGCCGCGGGCCCGTGGGTGGCCAGGTTCATCCAGGACGACCTCAAGCTCGATGCGCCGTACGGCATCCGCCTGATCCAGGGCAGCCACCTGATCGTGCCAAAACTGTACGACGGCGAACATGCCTACATTCTGCAGAACGAAGACCAGCGCATCGTCTTCGCCATTCCGTACCTGGAACGCTTCACCCTGATCGGCACCACCGACCGCGAGTACACCGGCGACCCGGCCAAGGTAGCTATCACCGAGGGCGAGACCGATTACCTGCTGAAAGTGGTCAACGAGCACTTCAACCACCAGCTCAGCCGCGCCGATATCCTCCACACTTATGCCGGTGTTCGCCCACTGTGCAACGACGAATCCGACAACCCGTCGGCCGTCACCCGCGACTACACCCTGGCGCTGTCGGCCAGCACCGGCGAAGCACCGCTGCTGTCGGTGTTCGGCGGCAAGCTGACCACCTACCGCAAACTGGCCGAGTCGGCCATGAGCGAACTGGCGCCGTTCTTCACCCAGATGCGCGGCAGCTGGACCGCCACCGCTCCCCTGCCGGGCGGTGAAGACATGAGCACCCCGCAGGCGCTGGTGGATGCCATCCTGGCCCGCTGTGGCTGGTTGCCGGTGGAGATTGCCAAGCGCTGGGCACGCACCTACGGTAGCCGCGTCTGGCGCCTGCTCGAAGGCGTACAGGGCCCGCAAGACCTGGGTGAAGCGATTGGCGGCGGCTTGTTCACCCGCGAGGTGGATTACCTGTGCAGCGAGGAATGGGCGGTGAATGCCGACGACATCCTCTGGCGCCGGAGCAAGCTGGGGCTGTTCACTACCGCCGCCGAACAGCAGGCGTTGCAGGATTACCTGCAGCGCCTGGAACTGAACCGCGCGCGGGTTCAGGCGGCCTGATCGCTGAACATCATCGCGGGGCAAAGCCTCGCGATGAACTCATCCATTCGGATTTCCGAACACTAAACACCACCTCATTCGGCCATCCGGACGAATCCTACCTTCCGCAAACCGTCAAAAAAGATTAATCCCCCGATTTTTCATGGCGTTATGATCGAAATCAGGGCTTGGCACGAGTCATGCTCTACACTCAGTACCCGAATGCGCAAAACGCTTCACTGCAGTGTTCGCTGAACGAAAGAGCCGGCCAACGGCTCCATAAAAAAAACAACGTCGAGGAAATTTTGATGCGTATCGTTCCCCATCTGTTGGGCGCCGCTGTTGCGGCCGCTTTGATCAGCGCGCCAGCCTTCGCTGCCGAACTGACCGGCACCCTGAAAAAGATCAACGAGTCGGGCACCATTACCCTGGGGCACCGCGACGCTTCCATTCCGTTCTCCTACATCGCCGACGCTTCGGGCAAACCCGTCGGTTATTCCCATGACATCCAGCTGGCAATCGTCGAGGCCCTGAAAAAGGACCTGAACAAGCCGGACCTGAAGGTCAAATACAACCTCGTCACCTCCCAGACCCGTATCCCGCTG
Organism: Pseudomonas sp. B21-009; assembly: GCF_024749345.1. Taxonomy (NCBI): domain Bacteria; kingdom Pseudomonadati; phylum Pseudomonadota; class Gammaproteobacteria; order Pseudomonadales; family Pseudomonadaceae; genus Pseudomonas; species Pseudomonas sp. B21-009. Next base: position 4,606,456 of record NZ_CP087199.1, read on the forward strand.
GTCCAGAACGGCACCGTTGACGTCGAGTGCGGCTCGACCACCAACAACGTCGAGCGCCAGCAGCAGGTCGACTTCTCGGTCGGTATCTTCGAGGTGGGCACCCGCCTGCTGACCAAAGCAGAAGACGGCAAGCCGGAAAACGCCAAGTACAAAGACTTCGCGGACCTGGCCGGCAAGAACGTGGTTACCACCGCCGGTACCACTTCCGAGCGCATCCTCAAGGCCATGAACGCCGACAAGCAGATGAAGATGAACGTCATCTCGGCCAAAGATCATGGCGAGTCGTTCCAGATGCTTGAATCCGGCCGTGCCGTGGCTTTCATGATGGACGACGCACTGCTCGCCGGTGAAATGGCCAAGGCCAAGAACCCGAAGGGCTGGGCAATTGTCGGCACCCCGCAGTCCTATGAAATCTACGGCTGCATGGTCCGCAAGGACGATCCTGCGTTCAAGAAAGCCGTCGACGATGCCATCGTCGCCCTCTACAAGTCGGGCGAGATCAACAAGATCTACGACAAGTGGTTCAACCAGCCAGTGCCACCTAAAGGCCTGAACCTGCAGTTCCCGATGAGCGACGAACTCAAGAAGCTGATCGCCGAACCAACCGACAAAGCTGCAGACGAAAAGAAGTCCTGATCCCCAGCTAGTTAGTGTCTAACCTTTCATCCGAGGGTGCCTCGCGCACCCCCGGATGCTCGAAGGTGCCCGTGAAAAACTGATCTGAGGGGAGATCCCGATGAATTACAACTGGGACTGGGGCGTATTCTTCAAGTCCACTGGCGTGGGCAGCGAAACCTATCTGGACTGGTACATCACCGGCCTGGGCTGGACCATCGCCATTGCCATCGCCGCCTGGATCATTGCCTTGCTGCTGGGTTCGATACTCGGCGTCATGCGTACCGTGCCAAACCGTCTGGTGTCGGGCATTGCCACCGCCTACGTGGAACTCTTTCGTAACGTACCGCTGCTGGTGCAGCTGTTCATCTGGTACTTCCTGGTGCCCGACCTGCTGCCAGAGAACCTGCAGGAGTGGTACAAGCAGGACCTCAACCCGACCACCTCGGCGTTGATCAGCGTGATCGTCTGCCTGGGCCTGTTCACTGCCGCGCGTGTTTGCGAGCAGGTGCGTACCGGCATTCAGGCGCTGCCCCGCGGCCAGGAAGCCGCCGCCCGCGCCATGGGCTTCAGCCTGCCGCAGGTGTACTGGAACGTGCTGCTGCCGCAAGCCTACCGGATCATCATTCCGCCGCTGACCTCGGAATTTCTGAACGTGTTCAAGAACTCCTCGGTGGCCTCGCTGATCGGCCTGATGGAGCTGCTGGCGCAAACCAAACAGACCGCCGAGTTCTCGGCCAACCTGTTTGAAGCCTTCACCCTGGCGACCCTGATCTACTTCACCCTGAACATGGGCCTGATGTTGCTGATGCGCCTGGTCGAGAAGAAAGTCGCCGTGCCCGGCCTGATCTCCGTGGGGGGTAAATAATGGACTTCAGTGGAATCATTCCTGCCCTGCCGGGCCTGTGGAACGGCATGCTCATGACCCTGCAGCTGATGGTCATGGGCGTTGTCGGTGGTATCGTACTGGGCACCATCCTGGCCCTGATGCGCCTGTCGTCGAACAAGCTGCTGTCGAACGTGGCCGGCGCCTACGTCAACTACTTTCGCTCCATCCCGCTGCTGCTGGTGATCACCTGGTTCTACCTGGCGGTACCGTTCGTGCTGCGCTGGATCACTGGCGAAGACACCCCGATCGGGGCGTTCACCTCCTGCGTCGTGGCGTTCATGATGTTCGAGGCGGCGTATTTCTGTGAAATCGTCCGCGCCGGCGTGCAGTCGATCGCCAAGGGCCAGATGGGCGCCGCCCAGGCCCTGGGCATGACCTACGGCCAGACCATGCGCTTGATCATCCTGCCCCAGGCGTTTCGCAAGATGACCCCGCTGCTGCTGCAGCAGAGCATCATCCTGTTCCAGGACACCTCGCTGGTCTACACCGTCGGCCTGGTCGACTTCCTCAACTCGGCACGGGCCAGTGGCGACATCATCGGACGCTCCAACGAGTTCCTGGTGTTTGCCGGCGCCGTGTACTTCGTCATCAGCTTCTCCGCTTCCTTCCTGGTCAAGCGTCTGCAGAAAAGGATAACCGTATGATCTCCATCAAGAACGTCAACAAGTGGTACGGGGACTTCCAGGTTCTGACCGACTGCAACACCGAGGTCAAGAAAGGCGAGGTGGTTGTCGTCTGCGGTCCGTCGGGCTCGGGCAAATCGACCCTGATCAAGTGCGTCAACGCCCTGGAACCCTTCCAGAAGGGTGACATCGTGGTCGACGGCACCTCGATCGCCGACCCCAAGACCAACCTGCCCAAGCTGCGTTCGCGGGTCGGCATGGTGTTCCAGCACTTCGAGCTGTTCCCGCACCTGACCATCACCGAAAACCTGACCATCGCGCAGATCAAGGTGCTCGGCCGCAGCAAGGAAGAAGCCACCAAGAAGGGCCTGCAACTGCTTGAGCGGGTCGGCCTCTCGGCGCATGCCCACAAGCACCCGGGCCAGCTCTCCGGTGGTCAGCAACAGCGCGTGGCGATTGCCCGCGCCCTGGCCATGGACCCGATCGTCATGCTGTTCGACGAACCGACCTCGGCACTGGACCCGGAAATGGTCAGCGAAGTACTCGACGTCATGGTCCAGCTGGCCAACGAAGGCATGACCATGATGTGCGTGACCCATGAAATGGGCTTTGCCCGCAAGGTCGCCAACCGGGTGATCTTCATGGACAAGGGCAACATCATCGAAGACTGCACCAAGGAAGAGTTCTTTGGTGACCAGAGCGTGCGCGATGAGCGTACCCAGCACTTCCTCAGCAAGATCCTGCAACACTGAGGTGATCATCACGCTCTGTCCGGTGTACGCCGGCAGAGCGTGCTGGCCGTACCAAGGCTACTGTGATGAAATGCGACCCTACGCTCTTTCGCCCTGCCAAGCCTGCCCTTGCCGTGAAACCCCGTCTGATTCGCCAGCTGCTGTTACCGCCACTGATCATCCTGCTGATGATCGGCCTGGGCGTGGCCGGCTTCATGATCAGCGAACACAACGGCATCCGCACCTTGAGCGAAAACGGCGAGCGCCAGCTCGAGCTGCACGCGCGCGCGGTCGAGAGCGAGATCAGCAAGTACACCTACCTGCCAAGCCTGCTGGAGCTTGAAAACAGCGTTTCCAGCCTGCTCACCGAAGCCGATGGCGAACACCGCCAGGCGGTCAACGAATACCTTGAAGGCCTGAACCGCCGCAGTCGCAGCCGGGCGATCTTCGTCCTCGACACCAGCGGCCGGGTCCAGGCCACCAGCAACTGGCGCGATGTCGATAGCTTCCTCGGCGAAGACCTGTCGTTCCGCGCCTATTTCCAGGACGCCGTGCGCGGCCAGCCGGGGCGCTTTTATGGCATCGGCAGCACCACCGGGGAGCCGGGTTATTTCCTCGCCCACGGCCTGGAAGAACACGGCAAGATCATCGGCGTGGCGGTGATCAAGGTGCGCCTTGAGGCCATGGAAGAGCGCTGGCAACGGGCTCGCCTGGAGGCGTTCGTCAGCGACGAGAACGGCATCATCATCCTTTCCAGCGACCCGGCACGGCGGCTCAAGTCGGTGCGCCCGCTGACCCCGGAAATCAAGGAACGCCTGGCGCGCAGCCTGCAGTACTACTGGTGGCCGCTGAATGAACTGGAGCCGCTGTCGCGGGAGAAAATCGCCGACGGCGTCGAGAAGCTGAGCTTCCCGGCCAATGCCGAACTCGGCGATGGCCGCCGCGAAGTGGCGTACCTGGCGCAAACCCGGCGCCTGAGCGACACCCCCTGGCACTTCACCCTGCTCACGCCGCTGCAGGATCTGCGCCGCGAATCCATGGTCCAGGGCATCCTGGTCGGCGTCGCCTTTGCCCTGCTGGCGATCCTGCTGATTGCCTGGAACGAACGGCGCAAGGTGATCGCCACGCGCCTGGCCGCCCGTGAAGCGCTGGAAGAAGCCAACAGCCAGCTGGAGCGCAAGATCGCCGAACGCACCGCCGACCTGCGCGCCAGCAATGAACGCCTCAAGGGCCAGATCCGCGAACGCCGGCATGCCGAGCAGACCCTGCGCCACGCCCAGGACGAGTTGGTCCAGGCCGGCAAGCTGGCCGCCATCGGCCAGATGTCGACCAGCATCGCCCACGAACTGAACCAGCCGCTGGCGGCCCTGCGCACTTTGTCGGGCAACAGCGTGCGCTTCCTCGAACGCGGCGCGCTGGAAACCGTCAGCACCAACCTGCGCACCATGAACGACCTGATTGACCGCATGGGCCGCATCACCGCCAGCCTGCGCTCCTTCGCCCGCCGTGGCGAAGACAGCGGCAAGGCCTCGCTAGGCAAGGCCGTCGAGGCCAGCCTGCAAGTGCTGGGCAACCGCATCGCCGGCTGTCACCTGCAGTTGCACAGCAACTACGAAGACCAGAAGCTGGCCATTGACCAGACCCGCCTGGAGCAGATTCTGGTCAACCTGATCGGCAACGCCCTCGATGCCATGGCCGCGCAACCGATGCCGCAGCTGTGGCTGGAAGGCGAGCTGCAGGGCGACAAGTACCGCCTGCGCGTACGCGACAACGGTCACGGTATCGATGACGAAGCACGCAAGCACCTGTTCGAACCGTTTTTCACCACCAAACCGGGAGAGCACGGCCTGGGCCTGGGCCTGACCCTGTCTGCCAGCCTCGCCGCCGCCGCCAAGGGCAGCCTCAGCGTCGAACACCCCGCCAGCGGCGGTACTGCGTTCGTGCTCGGCCTGCCGCTGGTCAATGCCCCCACAGAATCAGCCGAGTCCCTATGAACCAAGCGCCCCTAACTGTCCTGATCGTCGAAGACGACCCGCATGTGCTGCTCGGCTGCCAGCAGGCGCTGGCCCTGGAAGACATTGCCTGCGAAGGCGTTGGCAGCGCCGAAGAGGCCCTGCAGCGCATCGGCGATGACTTTGCCGGCATCGTTGTCAGCGACATCCGCCTGCCCGGCATCGATGGCCTGGAACTGCTCAGCCGCCTCAAGGCCCGCGACCGCAGCCTGCCGGTGGTGCTGATCACCGGCCACGGCGATATCGACATGGCGGTCGGCGCCATGCGCAACGGCGCCTACGACTTCATGGAAAAACCCTTCGCCCCGGAGCGCCTGGTCGAAGTGGTGCGCCGTGCCCTGGAGCAGCGCGGGCTGTCCCGCGAAGTGTTTGCCCTGCGCCGGCAACTGGCCGGGCAGAGTACCCTTGAAGGGCGAATCATCGGCCGCTCGCCGGCCATGCAGAACCTGCGTGAACTGATCGCCAACGTCGCCGATACCTCGGCCAACGTGTTGATCGAGGGCGAGACCGGCACCGGCAAGGAACTGGTCGCCCGTTGCCTGCATGATTTCAGCCGCCGCCAGGGCGCGCCGTTCGTGGCCCTGAACTGCGGCGGCCTGCCGGAGAACCTGTTCGAAAGCGAGATTTTCGGCCACGAAGCCAACGCCTTTACCGGCGCCGGCAAGCGCCGGATCGGCAAGATCGAGCACGCCAACGGTGGCACGCTGTTCCTCGACGAAGTCGAAAGCATGCCGCTGAACCTGCAGATCAAGCTGCTGCGCGTGCTGCAGGAGCGCACCCTGGAACGCCTGGGCTCGAACCAGAGCATCGCCGTCGATTGCCGGGTGATCGCCGCGACCAAGTCCGACCTCGACGCCCTGGGCCAGAGCGGGCAGTTTCGCAGCGACCTGTATTACCGCCTGAACGTGGTGACCCTGGAACTGCCGCCGCTGCGCGAACGCCGCGAAGACATCCTGCAGTTGTTCGAACACTTCCTGCAGCAGTCGTCATTGCGCTTCGACCGGGAAGTCCCGCAACTGGACAGCCAGACCCTGTCGCGGCTCATGGCCCACGACTGGCCAGGCAACGTGCGCGAACTGCGCAACGTCGCCGAGCGCTATGCCCTGGGTTTGCCGGCATTCAAAAAGGCCGGTGCCAGCGCCAACCAGGGCCTGGGCTTTGCCGAAGCGGTCGAGGCCTTCGAGCGCAACCTGCTCGGCGATGCCCTGCAACGTACCGGCGGCAACCTCAGCCAGGCCAGCCAGGAGCTGGGCATGGCCAAGACCACGCTGTTCGACAAAGTGAAAAAGTATGGCCTGGGCTGACCGGCCGCAGAAACGGAACAAAACGTGGACCTGATCCTCAAAGCCTGCCTGGGTGCGGCCGTGGTGGTGATCCTTGCCGCCCTGGCCAAGACCCGCAACTACTACATAGCCGGCCTGGTGCCGTTGTTCCCGACCTTCGCCCTGATCGCCCACTACATCGTCGGCAAGGGGCGTTCACTGGAGGACCTGAAGACCACCATCCTGTTCAGTGCGTGGTCGATCATCCCCTACTTCGTTTACCTGGCGACGCTGTACCTGCTGGTCGAGCGCCTGCGCCTGGAAACTTCGCTGGCCCTGGCGACCCTGGCCTGGCTGGTGGTGGCGACGGTGCTGGTGAGTGTCTGGGTCAGGTTGCATTGACCTGTTAAGGGCAGCAGCAGTCTCAATACACCGCCACATGGGTATCGGCCAGGCGCTGCGTGTTCAGATACGGCAACACCGCACCCAGCAACGGCCCTTTGAACTGCTCCTGAAAGCGATGCGCCAGGCCTGGAATCAGGCGTAGCTGGCTGCCCTTGATGTGCGCGGCCAGGTGTACGCCATGCATCACCGGCAGCAGCGGGTCGGCGGTGCCATGCACCACCAGGGTCGGCAGGCGCAGGTTGTTGAGCAGCTCAACCCGGCTCTGTTCGGCGAGGATCGCCATGATCTGGCGCTTGACCCCTTCGGGGTTGAAGGCGCGGTCGTAGGCTATCGCTGCCTGCTCAAGCAGCGCCTGACGATCATCCTTGACCTCGGGGCTGCCTAAGGCGGCCAGCAAGTCGGCCTGCTGTTCAAGCGCCACCTCGCGATTCGGCGCACCGCGCCTGGCCAGCAACTGCACCAGCGCCGGGCTTGGTGCCGGCAGGCCCTGGGCACCGGAACTGGACATGATCAGGGTCAGGCTCTCGACCCGCTGCGGTGCCAGCGCCGCCAGATGCTGGGCGATCATGCCGCCCATGCTCACGCCCAGGACATGAAAGCGCTCGACCTGCAGGGCATCCATCAACCCCAGGCCGTCTTCGGCCATGTCGCTCAGGGTGTAAGGCGCGGCCACCGGCAAACCCAGCTTGTAGCGCAGTACTTCGAAGGTCAGGTTGGCGTCGTCTGGCGCCTGGTTCCAGCTGGACAGGCCGACATCGCGGTTATCGTAGCGGATCACCCGAAAGCCCTGCTGACACAGGGCCACCACCACTTCATCGGGCCAGTGGATCAGTTGCCCGCCCAGGCCCATGACCAGCAGCAAGACCGGGTCCGAATCACGCCCGATGCTCTGGTAAGCCAGGCTGACCTGCGCCAGCTCGACCCGTTCAGTGGGCACGTTGACGTCGCAACGCGACGCTGCAAAAGAAGGAATAGCGCACATCAGCGCCAGAAAAAAAACCAAAGCCCGCATGAGCGAAACACCAGAATGCAAATCCCCAGTAGAGCGCGAGTCTGATGAAATTCGTTCAAGCGCGCTGCCACAGTTGCGTGACAGTTTGATGAATGTCGCCCGACGGTTATCCGCAGTACCTATGTACCGCATCTAGCGGCAACGCCTCGCGCCCAATGTGAACGCCATTTCCGGCCATAACTTCACGTTTGGGATACCGCCATGAGCGATTTGCCAGAAGTCCCCGCCCCTCACTCTTCTGTGGATTTCATTTCAGTCATAAACCACGACACTGCGTTGCTGGCAGATGCCAGCAAACGCTGGAAAGACCATCGCGATACTTTCACCACCTTGCTTGCACAAGCACCCGGCGTTTACCAGACACTACAGGACGTAGTACGCGAACAGCTGGGTATCGATCCACTGAGCACTGCCCTGCGATTCCGTATCTCCGATGCACACGACAGCGATGTCAGCCTGGTCGCCCTGGCGCTACACACGCGCCAGTATCCCCAGCCGCCCGCTGATCTTGACCAGCACGCCCAGGTGACCGCTCAGGGCCCCGATCATCCGACCTTGCGCCTGACACCTACACAACTGCTCGCCAGGCTTGCGCAACTGGACCTTCCCGCAGCGGTCCGACGCCAGTGGGATCGCTACTGGCAAGCGCGGGCCGCAGATACCGCCGTCAGCCGCCGTACCCATGCCCAGAACCAGTACCTGGATATTTTCAAGGCCTGCTGGGATGTGGCGCTGGCAACCGGCAAATTCGATAGGCAACAGCAGCGCGCGGTCCAAGAGGTGCTCGACAACCCTGAATGGCAAAGCCAGCAAGGTATCGAGATCCAGACCGTCGCGATAGACGGACAGGCAATGCCAGGAGCGCTGCTGTTCAAAACCGAAGACGAACCACAGCTGATGCTGTATCGCCCCGGCAGCGGCTTCAGTACCCACGCGTCCCAGGCGGACCTGGAGGCGGCCATTGGCGCCACGGCCTCCAGCGTCAGCTATGAAAGCCACGACAGCCTTTCGGGCGGTTTCAGCCCGCTGTTCAACAGCCTGCTCAATGAGCGTTTGAGCGCGCTGGACTTCAAGCCCGGCGAAGATATCCGCCAGTTTGGCGAACTTGCGCTGTCGATGGTCCACTGGGTCGATACTCAGCAGCGCAGTTCAAGCATCTTCAGCCTGCCGCCTGCCCTTGAATCCACCGACAGCGAAGACGCCTCGCAGCGTTCGCTCTACGACTTTGGCAGCTTGAACCTCGACATCCCTTATTCCATCCGCCTGCAACAGATCAACACCCAGCGGGCACTGATGGCCAGCATTGCCGAAACCGATCTGCAAGCGCTCAAGGATCATCAGCAAACTCTTGGCGATGCCTGCCAACAAGCGGAACAGGCCATTGAGCAGCAACTGAAGGCCGACACCTGGCACCAGGAGCAATCCCCCGCCGCCAATGCTGCGCTGCTCCAGGCGCATTACCACGGCTTGCGCGCCCACGCGCGCTTTCAGAACCTGCTGGGGCAAATCGATAACGAAGAGTTGAGGTGGCTCGAAAGCCTTCTCGATCAACCCGACACCTTCCCGCGCCTGGGCTCCAGTATTGTCGCGGCGCATCCAGTGCTCAACACAACGTCGATGGACAATGGCGTCCAAATCTCTACCAGCACCACCCTCAATGATTGCCTGGTCGTGACCCTGCAGGACGGTGACAACCCGCAGAGCCTGCTGCTGTACTGGCCGGGTGAAGCCGGCGGGCTGCTACGCTGCGCCAACCAAGCGGAACTGACCCGCTGCTTCGCCATCAACGATCAGAGCGAGCAGTCACTGAGCCTGAGCCCGGTGACCGGCGATGTCCTGGCCGTGGTTCTGGCCCACCATTTAAGCCAGGCCAAGACTGCGCTGACCACCGAGGAGGCGCCCGCGGCGGTGAAAGAAGCACTGGCCCGGCGCCTGCAGGTCCCCCGCCACGCCGCGCGCGAGTACGCGTTCAACCTGATCCAGGAACAGGAAACCAGTGCCACGTTGACGGGCGCTCCCCTGAACTGGCTGGACAAGTTGTCGGCCAGCGATCGCGCGATGCTCAAGGCCGGCACCCTCGGCTTCATCGCGGCGATGCACCGGGCCCAGGCCCTGGTCGCCCGCGACCTGCCCCACCGCGAACTGTTCTGCCGCCAGCTCATCAGCCAACGCCTGAAGCAGGACTTCCCTGGCTACGACGACAGCCCCATCACCCTCTACCTGCCAGAGAGCACCTCGTGGGTGCCCATTGTGGTTGACAGCACCAGCCCCCAGGGCATTGCCACCAAGCCGACGCTCAAGGCCAGCAACAAATGGGTCGACCTGACGCTGGATGCCTTGTTGCTGGACAACATCGACGAGGCCATGGAAGAGCGTCTGAGCTTTCTCAAGCTGAAGCTCAACACATCGAATCAGGCGCTTGTTCAACAGCTCAAGGACAGCATCGACAAAACCTACCTGAGCGGCCTGGCCACCGACCTTGACCTGGCCCAGCAATACGAAAACAAGATCACCGAGGCGTATCGGGGCACTCACGAAGGCGCTTTTTCCCGGGCCTATCGGCGTCAATGCCTGGGTGAACCTTTCCGCCAGATGCTCATCATGCATAGCGCCCACGCCAGGGCCAAGGGCGAGCTGGACGACAGGGGCCAGACGATCTTCAATATCGCCATCGACGCCGACAGCAAAGCGGCCTACCAAGCCGACGGCCATGATATTGAACTGATTTCTGCCCGGCTGACCGCAGGCGGCGAAGACACCGACAGCTACGGCACTACGCTGTCCGGGGTCACCTTCATCAGCGATCAGAACAGCGGCATCACCGTACTCTACCGACCCGAGCATCCCACCCGCCTGGTACGCCAGTACAGCAGCCTGGAAGCGGCCCGTTCCGGCTTGTATGACCTGAGCAAGCAGAGCGGCGAAATCGACTACCTGGCCGGGCGCGCCTTGCTGGGCAACCCGGACGCACACCGATCGCGGATGCGCCAGGCCATCGAACATCGCTTCGACGGCATTATTGGCCTGGGCACGACATGGCCCTCGACCACCTCACTGGCCCAGCACCTACTCGACGCCCAGGGTGGCCGCATTCTCGAAGCCCATCGCGCCACCTCGCGCTCGAACCGCGACCTGTGGCTGGAAAACTTCGCCTACCAAAGCGGCATGATCTTTAACTACATCAAGATGGCGCTGGGCTTCATTCCGGTAATCGGGACCGTCGTCGCCGTCTACGACTTCTTTGAAGCCAGTGCCCGACTGGTCAGCGCATTGCGCCAGGATGAGGTGTACAAGGCGCTGGAGGCGCTGCAACAAGTGCTGCTGGCTTTCGTCGATGCTGCCATCGACCTCGCGCCCGGCCTGCCCCTCAAGGCCCTGAGCGCCCGTCAGCTGACCCGCCAGCGTCAGTTGCAACTGTTGCAAGCAGGCCCGGCGGCGGGCTTTGCGCCCGGCAGCGCCCAACGCCTGTCGCGCTTTGAAGGTTACGAATACCAGACGCCGTTGTCGCTGGCCGGGATCGAGCCGGGGCGCCACGGCAGGTACAAAGGCATCTACCAGCACGCCAAAGGCGACTTCATCCTGGTGGGCGACCGCCCCTGCCAGGTGCAATGGCTGGAGACGGAACACACCTGGCGTCTGCGTGGCACACAGTTCAAGACCTGGCGGAAAAATATCGCGCTGAATGAAAACGGCCAGTGGGACACCCATTTCGCGCTGTATGGCGTGCACCTGCGCGGCGGCGGTGCAGGCGGCGGGCAGGTACTTGGACATCTGGCCGATCAGTTGGACCCGTATTGGCCAGCGGCTGTTCGTGAGCGGCTGCCACGAATCTGGGTAGACCGTCACTATCGGCTCCAGCTGAGGCTGACTACTGAATGCCTGGAGAATGAAGTTCAGCTTCAAACCGCATTGCAACGTACCAACACTGCGTTCGATGCGTACGAGAGAGCCGCCCCAGAAGCCCAACAGGCTTTGCTTGAAACAATGAAAGCAAACTGCCGGGCAGACGTAACTGGGGCAGAAAAAGCCTATAACGCGTGGGACGAGTTGCAAAAAATCAGTCTCAGGGCAGAGAGGCAAAAGGCCCTGACACAAAAGGTGCGTCTTGCCAGAGTTGCGTGTGATCGAACCCTGAACGTGATCGACCTGGCCAGAAAGGCGGCGTTGCGAAACCTACATGAATCACTGCTCATTCGCGCAAGGCTAAGGGGGCTGAATGATCTTGTCGATCAGGCTCCCCTGTTGCGGCAACTGCGAAGCAAATCGCTGAAGGTCGTGGAGTACAAGCAACAGATGCTTGAGCAAAAGAAGGAACTCGACACCTGGTTCCAACGGGTAACTGCTCCAGCTCAACCTCAAGTAAGAAGCCGCGCGGCCGACTTCAAAAAACAGCTGGCAGACATCAAGTCCGAGTTTGTCGAACGCATCAGGACCGTTGAAAGCCTTGATGACAACCCCGCCCTTTTCTTCACACGACTGGATGAGGCCAATAGCCAGTTCAAAGAAAAACTCTCACACTTGGCGGCACGCTTTGAAGGTACCGCACGGTACCTGCAAGATGTAGCAGGCCATGAGCTCCTGAAAACTTCGTACAGTCGGCTGGATAGAAACTTCAATGACTCATTCTTCACCTTCCATAACACCCCGCACCTGATAGTCCTGGCACAAAAGTACGCCAATACTTCTGTCATCGCAGATTTCTATACAGGGCGATTACGAACCATCGAAGACGAAGTGCACCTGATCCAGGCGACCTTGTCGGAGTTGCAAGCAGTCCCCAACAGTGCGGTTCAACGCCGTGCGATACAGACCGAAGCCCAGCGTATCTACCGCCAATACAAACTTGAACTGCAAAGCACCAACGCCAGCTTTCCGGAACTGTTTGACGAGCACTACCTGGGGAAGCTGTACGACAATCTCGACAAGTTGATCCTGCAGAGCGACAAGGCGGTCCAGCGTTTGCCCGGCCTACGCCCTAACCGTGGACAAAACAGCAGTCCGCGCCTGTTCCAGGCAGAGGACAACCACTACTACATTGGCGATTACACTCCGGCCAGCGGCAATGCTCCCGAACTGATTACCGTGCATAGTGCTGAAGGTAGTGTCGTCAGGCGCTTTGAATCTGTGGGTGAACGGTGGCGGCCACAGGCGCCGGCAACGCCGGCACGACCGCATGAACTGCGCGACCTCAAGCAGACGGCAACCCAGTTGATTGAGGATCTGGACAGCTTCCGTCGACGGGTACGCGGCTACATCAAACCCGACACCCTGCCGGCAGACCTTGAAGACATGATGATCGCCAAGGCCAACGAGCTGCAAAACTGCGCGACCCGAATCGAAGCGATAGGCGGCAACGCGGCGGATACGACAGCGCTGCGCACCCAGGCGGCAGGATTGCGCCAGGAAGGCGTCCAACTGCGCATCGAACAGATCAAGGTCAGCCCTCGTCCCAATGAAGGCCATCTTGCCTACCTGGATGGTCTGCAACAGATCGGCATTCGCAAACTGGGGGAACGCCAGATGCTCAAAGCCCGCGACTACCTGCAGGAGTACGAGATTCGCGACCTGCAGTCAGCCGGCGAGCCTGTGCTGTGGTACGCCCACTTCCACTACCGTGGCCTGGATACACCGTTCGAGAACTTCAATGCCGCCCATCTCAAACGGGCCGTGGACCGCAAAAAGGGGCCTGAGTGGCAGCAGGCCCAGGCAAGCGCCGGGAGCACGCCAGAAGAGATCTGGCGTGGCGTGATTCGCCCAGACACAGCAACCCGCTATTTCGCAAATCTGTAGTGGCTAGTCGCGACGGCGAGCCAAGAGGCTCGCCGTTGCTGGTTTCATGCCAGTTCGCTGCGCAGTTGTCGCGCTGCCGCGACCATATTGATTAACGCAGCTTCAGTCTCCGGCCAGGCACGGGTCTTCAGGCCGCAGTCCGGGTTGACCCACAGGCGTTCAGCCGGGATGCGCTTGACCGCCTTTCTCATCAATTTGACCATCTCGGCCGTGTCCGGCACCCGCGGTGAGTGGATGTCGTAGACGCCCGGGCCGATGTCGTTGGGGTAGTCGAAAGCTTCGAAGGCCTCCAGCAACTCCATGTCCGAACGTGAAGTCTCGATGGTGATGACGTCGGCGTCCATGGCCGCGATCGCTTCGATCACATCGTTGAACTCGCTGTAGCACATGTGGGTGTGGATCTGGGTTTCATCGCGCACGCCGCTTGAGCACAGGCGGAAGGCTTCCACCGCCCAACCCAGGTATTGCTGCCATTGCGCCCGGCGCAGCGGCAAGCCTTCACGGAACGCGGCTTCGTCGATCTGCACGATCTTGATGCCGGCGGCTTCCAGGTCCTGCACTTCGTCACGAATGGCCAGCGCCAGTTGCTCGGCCTGGACCTTGCGCGACACGTCTTCGCGCGGGAACGACCACATCAGCATGGTCACCGGGCCCGTCAGCATGCCCTTCATGACCTTGCTGGTCAGGCGCTGGGCGTATTCGATCCAGGCCACGGTCATGGCCTGCGGACGGCTGAGGTCGCCGTAGATGATCGCAGGCTTTACGCAACGCGAGCCGTAGCTCTGCACCCAGCCAAAGCGGGTGAAGGCATAGCCGTCCAGTTGCTCGGCAAAGTACTCGACCATGTCATTGCGCTCGGCTTCACCGTGCACCAGCACGTCCAGGCCCAGGCGCTCCTGGACCTGCACGGCATGGCGAATCTCGCTGTGCATGGCATCGGTGTAATCGTTGGCCGAGAGCTTGCCCTGCTTAAAGGCCTGACGCGCCAGGCGGATCGCCGAGGTCTGCGGGAAAGAACCGATGGTGGTGGTCGGGAATGCCGGCAGTTGCAGGCGCTGACGCTGGGCTTCGATACGCTGGGCGAAGGCCGACTGACGCCGGCTGTCGGCAGCGGTGACGGCGGCCAGGCGCGCCTGGACCTGCGGCTTGTGAATGCGTGGCGACTCGGCACGGCTTTTCTGTACCGCGCGGCTGTGGCTCAGGGCGTTTTGTACTGCTGGCAGGTGCGGGGTATCCAGGGCCTTGGCCAGCACGGCGATCTCTTCACACTTTTGCACGGCGAAGGCCAGCCAGCTTTTCAGCTCGGCATCGAGCTTGTCTTCACGGGAGAGGTCCACGGGACTGTGCAGCAACGAGCAGGAACCGGCGACCCAGAGGTTGGCACCGAAGCGCTGCTGGGCTTGTTGCAGCTGCTCCAGGGCCTTGTCCAGGTCGCAGCGCCAGACGTTGCGGCCGTTGACCACGCCCAGCGACAGTACCTTGTAGGTTGGCAGGCGATCGAGCACGGCCGGCAGTTGTTCCGGGGCGCGCACCAGGTCGATGTGCAGGCCATCCACCGGCAGGCCGACGGCCAGGCCGAGGTTGTCTTCCAGGCCACTGAAGTAGGTGGCGACCAGTTTCTTCAGGGGCGAGTACTGGAGGATGTGGTAGGCACGTTCGAAGGCGTTCTTCCATTCCTGCGGCAGGTCCAGGCCAAGGATCGGCTCGTCGATCTGCACCCACTCCACACCCTGGCGCGACAGGCGGCTGAGGATTTCACCGTACACTGGCAGCAGGCGCTCAAGCAGGTCGAGCTTGTCGAACTCGCCGCCCTTGGCCTTGCCCAGCCACAGGTAGGTCAGCGGGCCGATCAGCACCGGTTTCACCGCGTGGCCGAGGGCCTGGGCTTCGGCGACTTCTTCGAACAGTTGCTCCCAACTGAGCAAAAAGCGCTGGTCAGCACTGAATTCCGGGACCAGGTAGTGGTAGTTGGTGTCGAACCACTTGGTCAGCTCTTGCGCATATTGCGTCTGGCCGTGGCTGGCACCGCAGCAGTTGCTGGCGCCACGGGCCATGGCGAACAGGGTATCGAGGGTCGGCAGGCCGTTATCACCGGTAACCTGGGCGAAGCGCTCGGGAATTGCACCGAAGGTCAGCGAGTGAGTCAGCACCTGGTCGTACCAGGCAAAGTCGCCAACCGGCAGCAGCTCGATCCCGGCGTCTTTCTGCACCTGCCAGTGACGGGCACGCAGTTCGCGGCCAACGGCTTCAAGGCCGGCCTGATCGAGATCGCCTTTCCAGTAGGCTTCTTGTGCTTTTTTCAGTTCGCGGTCAGCGCCGATGCGCGGGAAACCAAGGTTGTGGGCCAGTGCCATGAGAAAACGTCCTCCCTGTAAAAGATGACGCTATTGTCGACAGTCAGACCAACATGAGACAAACTCAATAAATTCGTGTTCATCTCAAAGTTTACTCATGGAGCCCCTCGGTGCTGGAAATTCGCCACCTGAAAACCCTGCACGCCTTGCGCGAAGCCGACAGCCTGGTCGAGGCCGCTGAACGCCTGCACCTGACCCAGTCGGCACTGTCCCATCAGTTCAAGGAGCTCGAGGAGCGCCTGGGCATGCCGCTGTTCATGCGCAAGACCAAGCCGCTGCGTTTTACCAGCGCCGGCCTGCGCCTGCTGCAGCTGGCCGATGCCACCCTGCCATTGTTGCGCGGCGCCGAGCGTGACATCGCCCGCCTGGCCGGCGGCACTGCCGGGCGCCTGCACATGGCCATCGAGTGCCATAGTTGCTTCCAGTGGCTGATGCCGACCATCGACCAGTTCCGCGATGCCTGGCCGGAGGTCGAACTGGACCTGGCCTCGGGCTTTGCCTTCGCCCCGCTGCCGGCGCTGGCCCGCGGCGACCTCGACCTGGTGGTGACCTCCGACCCGCTGGAGCTCAGCGGCATCACCTACGTGCCGCTGTTTACCTACGAAGCCATGCTCGCCGTGGCCAACCAGCACCCGTTGGCGCACAAGCCGTACATGGTGCCGGAAGACCTGGCCACGGAAACCCTGATCACCTACCCGGTAGAGCGTGACCGCCTGGATATCTTCACCCGCTTCCTGGAGCCGGCCGACGTCGAGCCCGCGCAGGTGCGCACGGCCGAATTGACGGTGATGATGATGCAACTGGTGGCCAGCGGCCGCGGGGTCTGCGGCATGCCACACTGGGCCTTGCACGAGTACAGTTCGCGCGGCTACGTGAAGGCCAAGCGCCTGGGCGAGAAAGGCCTGTTCGCCACACTCTACGCGGCGGTGCGCAGCGACATGCTCGATGCGCCGTACATGCGCGATTTTCTGCTGACCGCCAAGGACACCTCGTTCTCGACCCTCGATGGCGTCAGCGCGGTACGCTGAGCCTTACACCGCCCGGCGTTGCTCCTGCACCAGGCGCAACGCCAGGCCGGCCAGGACGAAACCCATCACGTAGCGCTGCAGCATCAGCCACAGCGGGTAGCGCACAAACCAACCGGCGATGCCGGCGGCGAACAATGCGATCAGCAGGTTGACCGAAAAGCTTACGGCGATCTGGGTCAGGCCCAGGGCCAGGCTCTGGAGCAGCACCGAGCCGTTTTCCGGCGAGACGAACTGCGGCAGCACCGAGAGGTAGAACACCGCCACCTTGGGGTTGAGCACGCTGGTCAGAAAACCCATCAACACCAGTTTGCGCGGTGAGTCCGGCGCCAGCTCGCGAGGCTCGAACGGCGAACGGGCACCCGGCTTGACCGCCTGCCAGGCCAGCCACAGCAGGTAACCGGCACCGGCCCATTTGAGCAGGTCGTAGGCCAGCGGCACGGCCATGAACAAGGCGGTCAGGCCAATGGCAGCGGCCGTCATGTGCACCAGAAAACCGCCGACCACCCCCAGCAGCGACGTCACCCCGGCCATGCGGCCCTGGCAGATCGAACGGGAAATCAGGTAGATCATGTTCGGCCCGGGGGTGAGCACCATCAGCAGCGCGGCGCCGATAAACAGCAGCCATTCATGGGTGGGGATCATCGGCATTCCTTTGCAAGTGAGATCAGGCAGGTGCTGTAGTTAACTGCCGGTACAGCGGCAGAATCAAGTCCCGTGTGAGCGGAGCCAGCTCGAGGGTCAGTTGCTTGCGTGCCGAGACCCACACCACTTCTTCGATTTCCGCAGCGGGCTCGACCGGCATGGCGGTGTGCACCTTGAAAATCTCGGCCTGGACGACAAAACCCGGCTCGTTGGCGGCCGGGGCACTGAACTGCCCCAGGTACTCGGCGTCCTGCGCCTCGATCGCCAGGCCCAGCTCCTCGAACAGCTCTCGGGCCAGGGCGCTGACCGGCTGCTCGTCGGTCTCGATCTTGCCGCCAGGCTGCATGAACGCCTGGGTACCGCGCTTGCGCACCAGCAGGGTACGGCCTTGCGGGTCAAGCAGGAGGGCGGCGGCGATGCGGATGGTTTTGCTCATGGGACGCTCGTGAACAGGAAAGCGCGCAAGGATCACATGTTGGCAGGTGCCTTTCAATCCTGGGCCGGTTTGACGAACGCCCCTTGCAAGCCCGCGCCATTGGCCGCATAAACAGGCCATGAACCTACCCGCCTGCAAGCACCCGGAACTGGACGCCTTCCACCCCGCGGTCCGCACCTGGTTCGAGCGCCAGTTCCCGACGGTCACCGCCGCCCAGGCCCGAGCCTGGCCGTTGATCGGCAGCGGGCAATCGTTGTTGGTGGCAGCGCCTACCGGCTCGGGCAAAACCCTCACTGCCTTCCTGGCCATCCTCGACGAGCTGTTCGTGCAGGGCCTGGCCGCCGGCCAGTTGCCGGACCAGACCCAGGTGGTCTACGTCTCGCCACTCAAGGCGCTGTCCAACGATATCCAGATCAACCTGCAGGCGCCGCTGGCCGGGATCAACGCGGTACTGGCCGAGCAAGGCCTGGCGCCGCTGGAAATCCGCACGGCGGTGCGCAGCGGCGATACCCCGCAAAAAGAACGCACAGCCATGCGCCGCCAGGCGCCGCATATTCTGGTGACCACCCCCGAATCGCTGTATGTGTTGCTCGGCTCGGCCTCCGGGCGCCAGGGCCTGGCCAGCGTGCACACGGTAATCGTCGACGAAATCCACGCCCTGGCCGGCAACAAGCGCGGCAGCCATCTGGCCCTGAGCCTGGAACGCCTTGAAGCGCTGTGCGGGCGGTCACTGCGGCGCATCGGCCTGTCGGCCACGCAACGCCCGGTCGAGCGCGTGGCGCAG
This sequence comes from Pseudomonas sp. B21-009, assembly GCF_024749345.1. Lineage (NCBI taxonomy): Bacteria > Pseudomonadati > Pseudomonadota > Gammaproteobacteria > Pseudomonadales > Pseudomonadaceae > Pseudomonas > Pseudomonas sp. B21-009. Next base: position 4,625,039 of record NZ_CP087199.1, read on the forward strand.
TTTCTGGTGGGCCAGGGGCGCGAGTGCGCGATTGTCGATATCGGCCATGCCCGCCCCCGCGACCTGGGCCTGGAAGTGCCGCCGGTGCCGCTTGGCGCGGTGATGGCCACGGATGTCTGGGGCCTGGTCTACGATCGCCTGGCGGCCTTGGCCCGCGAGCACCGCACCACCCTGGTGTTCGTCAACACCCGGCGCCTGGCTGAGCGCCTGACCCGCCATTTGAGTGAACGCCTGGGCCGCGACGCCGTGGCCGCGCACCACGGCAGCATGGCCAAGGAGTACCGCCTGGACGCCGAGCAACGGCTCAAGCGTGGTGAGCTGCAGGTCCTGGTGGCCACCGCCTCGCTGGAGCTGGGCATTGATATCGGTGAGGTCGAGCTGGTCTGCCAGATCGGCTCGCCCGGCTCGATTGCCGCGTTTTTGCAAAGAGTCGGGCGCTCCGGGCACCAGGTCGAAGGCACGCCCAAGGGCCGGCTGTTCCCGCTGTCGCGCGATGACCTGATCGAATGCGCAGCGTTGCTCGATTGCGTACGGCGCGGCGAGCTCGATCGCCTGCAGGTGCCGCAGGCACCGCTGGACGTTTTGGCGCAACAGATCGTCGCCGAAGTCAGCAGCCAGGAATGGCATGAACAGGCGCTGTTCGACTGCCTGCGCCGGGCCATGCCCTACGCCGAGCTGGATCAAGGCCACTACCAGGCGCTGCTGCGCATGCTCGGCGAAGGCTTCAATGGTCGCCAGGGTATCCGCAGCGCCTATCTGCACCGAGATGCGGTCAACGGTACCCTGCGCGGGCGCCGTGGCGCGCAACTGACGGCGCTGACCAGCGGCGGCACCATCCCCGATAACGCCGACTACAGCGTGGTGCTCGAACCGCAGAGCCTGAACATCGGCACGGTCAACGAAGACTTCGCGGTGGAAAGCATCGCTGGCGATATCTTCCAGCTGGGCAACGCCTCTTACCGCATCCTGCGCGTGGAAAGCGGCCGGGTGCGGGTCGAGGACGCCAAGGGCCTGCCGCCGAGCATCCCGTTCTGGCTCGGTGAAGCGCCGGGGCGCAGTGACGAGTTGTCGGCAGGCGTGGCACGCTTGCAAGGCGAGATCGACCAGCGCCTGGGCGCTGCCGACGGCCAGTTGCAACCGCTGCTCGACTGGCTGACGACCGAGCTGAGCCTGGGCCTGGACAGCGCCGAGCAGTTGCTTGAATACCTGGCCCATACTCGCCAGGTGCTCGGCGCCCTGCCCTCGCAGCAAACCCTGGTGATGGAGCGTTTTTTCGACGAGTCCGGCGGCACCCAGCTGATCATCCACTCACCGTTCGGCAGCCGCATCAACCGCGCCTGGGGCCTGGCCCTGCGCAAGCGCTTCTGCCGTACCTTCAACTTCGAGCTGCAGGCGGCGGCCAGCGAAGATGCGATTGTCCTGTCGCTGTCGGCCAGCCACAGCTTTGCCCTCGAAGAAGTCTGGCGTTACCTGCACAGCAACAGCGCCGAGGCGGTGCTGATCCAGGCCCTGCTCGATGCGCCGCTGTTCGGCGTACGCTGGCGCTGGAATGCCGGCACCGCGCTGGCCCTGCCGCGCTTTGTCGGCGGGCGCAAGGTGGCGCCGCAAATCCAGCGGATGAAAAGCGAAGACCTGATAGCCGCAGTGTTCCCCGACCAGATCGCCTGCCTGGAAAACCTCGCCGGCGAGCGGCAGATTCCCGATCACCCACTGGTCGAGCAGACCCTCGACGACTGCCTGCACGAAGCCATGGACAGCGAAGGCTGGCTGGCGCTGCTGCGGCGTATCGAACACGGCCAGATCACGCTGATTGCCCGTGACCTGCCCGCGCCTTCGCCGCTGGCCTCGGCCATTCTCAACGCCCGGCCCTATACCTTCCTGGATGATGCGCCGCTAGAAGAACGACGCACCCAGGCCGTACTCAATCGCCGCTGGAACGAGGCGCAAAGCAGCGATGACCTCGGCGCGCTCGACCCGCAGGCCATCGCCGCCGTACAAAGCGAGGCTTGGCCGACGCCCACCCGCAGCGATGAAATGCATGAGGCTCTGATGAGCCTGGCCTGCATCAGCCAGGCCGAAGCCGAGGCCAATGACGGCTGGCAAGAGTGGCTGGCGGCGCTGGGCAATGAAGGCCGCGCCTGCCGCCTGCAACTGAGCGGTGGCCAAGCATTGTGGCTGGCCCGCGAACGCCTGATGCTGCTGCGCGCCCTGTACCCAAACGCGCCCCTGACACCCGACGTCAGAGCCCTGCCCGGCTTTGATCAGGCCATGGACGCCGAAGCCGCATTGGTCGAGCTGCTGCGCGCACGCCTGAGCGGCTTCGGCCCGCTGACGACCGAGCAGATTGCCGCGCCGCTGCAACTGCCGGTCAGCGCCATCGAGCAGGCCCTGGCCCGCCTGGAAGGCGAAGGCTACGTGATGCGCGGCTACTACTTTCAAGCAAATCAGCAACCGAACCAGCAACCGGGCCAGCAGGCGCTGCAATGGTGCGAACGGCACCTGCTGGCGCGGATTCATCGCTACACCATCAAGCGCCTGCGCCGGGAAATCGAACCGGTCAGCCTGCAGGACTTCACCCGCTTTCTGTTCGACTGGCAGCACCTGGCACCCGGCTCGCGCCTGCAAGGCCAGGCCGCGCTGAGCGCCGTGCTCGATCAGTTCGAAGGTTACCCGGCAGCGGCAGCGGCCTGGGAAAGCGACCTGCTGCCCACCCGGCTCAAGGACTACAGCCCGCGCTGGCTCGACGAAGCCTGCCGCGCCGGCAAATATGCCTGGGCGCGCCTGGCCCCGAGCGCCGCGGCGAGCACCCTGCGCAGCACGCCGCTGGTGCTGTTGCCACGCCCCCGCCTGGGCTTGTGGCGGGCCCTGAGCCCGGCGCTGGACAGCAGCGAACTGGGCCTGCGTGCCCAACGCGTACACACGGTGTTGAGCGAACACGGCGCATTGTTCTTCGATGAGCTGGTGCACGACGCCCACCTGCTGCCCAGCGAACTGGAAAACGCCTTGCAAGAGATGGTGGCCGCCGGTTTGATCAGCGCCGACAGCTTTGCCGGCCTGCGTGCACTGATTACCCCGGCGAGCAAACGCCAGGGCCGTAGCCATCGCCGCGGTCGCGGGCCATTGTTCGGCGGTATGGAAGACGCCGGGCGCTGGGCGCTGTTGCGCAAACCCACTGCCAAGCGTGACGAGGACCTTGAACACATCGCCCGCACCTTGCTGCGCCGCTATGGCGTGATGTGCTGGCGCTTGCTGGATCGCGAGGCCGACTGGCTGCCCAGCTGGCGCGAGCTGCTGCGCTGCTACCACCGCCTGGAAGCCCGCGGCGAAATCCGTGGCGGGCGCTTTATCAGCGGCCTGGCCGGCGAGCAGTTCGCCCTGCCTGAGGCCGTGGCACTGCTGCGCGAAGTGCGCCGGCGCCCGCTCGATGGCAGCCTGGTGGCGATCAGCGCCAGCGACCCGCTGAACCTGGTTGGCACCCTGCTGCCGGGCAGCAAGGTGCCTGCAGTCAGCGGCAATCGCCTGCTTTATCGCGATGGTGTGCCGGTGGCGATGCTGATTGCCGGCAAGCTCCAGTTCAATGCAGAAGATGAATTGGCGGCGCATGGCGAATGGCGCGAGCGCCTGATCCGCGATGCTGCTCTGGTCACTTGACCTGCGGCGCGGCGAACCCGGCAAAGCGCTTGTTGAAACCGGCCACCCGGCCTTCGACCGTGGTCTTGCGCTGCTGCCCGGTATAGATCGGATGCGAAGCGCTGGAAACATCCAGGGCCACGTAGGGGTAGGTTTTGCCGTCGCTATGGGTGTGGCTGCGGTCAGTGTCGACGGTCGAGCCGATCAGGAAGTACACATCGGCGGCAGTGTCGTGGAACAGCACGGGGCGATAGTCGGGGTGAATGCCGGGTTTCATGGCCAAGCCTCTTGGGAAAATTAACGAACAAGATCTGATACTATATAACATATCAATTGCTCGCAAATACAAATGATTTTCGATTCCAAGATGAAGCTTGCAGCCCTTGCGCGCTGCGGGCTGGCGCTGGAAACCCCAACCGGGCTAAGGTCGGGGTTTGTCCAGGCCCTGAGCCTGACCGTGCCATCGCAAGGAAACCGTATGAGCCTGTCACTTCTCAGCCGCTACGCCTTCTTCGCTGCCTGTGTGTTGTTCACCCTGGTCAGCCTGCCCTTCCTCCACCACGAATGGCTGTGGCCGTTCACCCTGGTCACCGCCGTGCTCAGCCTGATCGGCCTTGGCGACCTGCTGCAAAGCCGTCACGCGGTGCGCCGCAACTACCCGATCCTGGGCAATATCCGCTACCTGGTCGAAGGCATTCGCCCGGAAATCCGCCAGTACTTACTTGAAGCCGACAGCGATGCCCTGCCGTTTTCCCGGGCGCAGCGCTCGCTGGTGTATGCGCGGGCCAAGAACGAAGCTTCGGACAAGCCTTTCGGCACCCTGATCGACGTGTACCAGTCCGGTTTCGAGTTCATCGGCCACTCCATGCGCCCGGCGCCGCTCAGCGACCCGTCGAGCTTTCGGGTAATCGTCGGCGGCCCGCAGTGCACGCAGCCCTACTCGGCGTCGGTGTTCAATATCTCGGCGATGAGCTTCGGCTCACTCAGCGCCAACGCCATCCGTGCCCTGAACCAGGGCGCCAAGCTGGGCAACTTCGCCCACGACACCGGTGAAGGCAGCATCAGCCCCTACCACCGCGAGCACGGTGGCGACCTGACCTGGGAACTGGGCAGCGGCTACTTTGGCTGCCGCACCTCGAACGGGCGCTTTGACCCCGAGCGCTTTGCCGAGCAGGCGCGCAACCCGCAAGTGCGGATGATCGAAATCAAGATGAGCCAGGGCGCCAAACCCGGCCACGGCGGCATCCTGCCCAAGCACAAGGTCACCCGCGAAATCGCCGAAACCCGCGGGGTGATGATGGGTGAAGACTGCATCTCGCCGTCACGCCACAGCGCGTTCTCTACCCCGATCGAGATGATGCAGTTCATCGCCCAATTGCGTGAACTGTCAGGTGGCAAACCGGTGGGCTTCAAGTTCTGCCTCGGCCACCCCTGGGAGTTCATGGGCATCGCCAAGGCCATGCTGGAAACCGGCATCCTGCCTGACTTCATCGTCGTCGACGGCAAGGAAGGCGGCACCGGCGCGGCGCCAGTGGAGTTTACCGACCATATCGGCGTGCCACTGCGCGAAGGCCTGCTGTTCGTGCACAACACCCTGGTGGGCCTGAACCTGCGCGACAAGATCAAGCTCGGCGCCAGCGGCAAGATCGTCAGCGCCTTCGACATCGCCAGCGTCCTGGCCATCGGCGCCGACTGGGCCAACTCGGCGCGCGGCTTCATGTTCGCCATCGGCTGCATCCAGTCGCAAAGCTGCCACACCAACAAGTGCCCGACCGGCGTTGCCACCCAGGACCCGCTGCGCCAGCGCGCCCTGGTGGTGCCCGACAAGGCCCAGCGGGTGCACAATTTTCACCACAACACCCTCAAGGCCCTGGCTGAAATGCTCGCCGCCGCCGGCCTCGATCACCCCTCGCAACTGCAAGCCAAGCACCTGGTGCGGCGCATCTCGGCCACCGAGATCAAGCTGTTCTCGCAGATGCATGTGTTCCTCAAGCCGGGTGAATTGCTCAACGGCGAGGTCAACGGCGAGTTCTATTCGCGGATGTGGCAGATGGCGCGGGCGGACAGCTTCGAGCCGCAAGAGGTGGTGGCGGCCTGAAAATCGGTAACGCTAGGGGACGCGGGGCCAGTTGTGATTGTAGTTTTCATCTTCCAGGATGGGCTTCATGACAATGAAGCCCTGCTCACCGGTGACGTAGATCGAATAGAACCGGTTGTCCACCAGCGGCGCGCCCACGCCCCCTGCCGCCACCAACCGCTCAAAGTCCGAGCGTTCACCGCCAATGACATTATTGATCCCCAGCCGGGGAAAAAACTGCGCATGCAACACCGAATTGGAGCCGCTGAGGATGTATCTCAGTAGCGGCATGTGGGTGATGGCGCCATGTCCTCTGGGCAACCAGTTACCGTCACCGGGTGCCCTCAGGTAGGTGTACCTGTTTACGTCGCGCAGCTCACTGCGTGATACCAGGTCATTGGCAATGTAGTGCGCCATGGCTGATTCAAGTTCTTTCTTGGCGATGATCACCTGGCCATAGGCATAGCTGAAGGCAAACATGAACAGCGTTGGCAAGATCAACAGCCAGCGCAATCCCGGCCAGACCCGCCCCAGCAACTCGTGACTGAACAACAACAGTAAAACCAGCACTGGCGAAAAGCCGATGAAGTTTCGAGCCTCAAGGTTGGGCTCGGCAAGAAACAGCATCATGCCCGGCACACTCCAGACCAGGGCCACCGGGCTGAGCAGGTACAGCAGCGCAACGCCAAACCTGGCGGACGCCCGCCCGTGCATCTGGCGAATGTTTCCCATGAGCAATACAAAACCGGCACCTGCCCCCAATAGCAGGGCAAGCGTCAGCACATTGCCCGCAGAGGCCATCAGCAAGCCCAGCATCTGCATTGAAACGCACAACTTCTGCCACACCACACCGAGCCACTGCTGATCAACGGGCAGGTGGCTGCCGCGGGTATCGACAGCCAGTGGGTAGGCGGTAAGAAAATACATGAGGCCACCGACTACCAGTTGCACAAGCCGCTCCACAAGCATCACCAGCACTGCCTGGAGCGCAACCTTGTCTCTTACCCCGCGGATGAACTCGACAATGCACAAGCCAATAAACAGGCTGATGCTCAGTTGATATAGGCTCAGCGTTACGGCAATCAACAGGGCCGCCAGCAGCGTGCGAATAGTGCGATGTTCAACCCGGCAGGTTATTGCATAGATCACCGCGACCAGCGCCAGCACCATCCCCGGACCGTCGTATTGATAGGTCAGATTGCCGAGGAAAAACGGATTGCATAGCACTGGCAGGATCACCAGGCAGCTGGTAATCCCGGGGCGAGGAAACAGCCACAACGTCAGGCGCGCCATGGCCATGGCCAGGGCAACAATGCTGATCACCAAGGGCATCGGGAAGATATTGATCGTTGCCTGGCTGAAGGTCAGTACCTTGTACAGCCACTCGAGCAGAATTCTGCCTTGATTGCGCCAGGCGTCCTGGGCCTGCAGCAACGCCCGCCAGTTGTCATCCACATAGGCGTAGTCGGCATGAACAATGGGAAACACGTAAGCCAGGGACAGAACAATAAAAAACAACAGCACCTGTTGGGGGCTTAACACCCGTTCACTCGCCAACACGCTTGGCCCCCTTTCGATAGCTCGTGCCATTGGCCCTGACGATCTCTTTGACCACATACCGGGGTCGATGCTTGGCCTCCATGTAGATACGGCCGATGTACTCCCCCAATATGCCGATACCGATCAGTTGCACCCCGCCCAGAAACAGTATCGCTGTCATCAATGACGGATATCCGGGGACCTCATTGCCGAACAGGAGCTTGTCCACTACCAGATAGCCGGCGTACAGCAAGGCCAACAACGAGATGCAGGCGCCGACGTAACTCCACAGGCGCAAAGGCCAGGTGCTGAACGAGGTTATACCGTCCAGCGCCAGGTTCCACAGCCGCCAGGCGTTGAACTTGCTGCGCCCCACCGCCCGCGGCGCGCGGTCGTATTCGACGATGGCGACGTTGAACCCCGCCCACGACAGCACCCCTTTCATGAACAACTGCTGCTCGGGGAGGGTCTTGATCACGTCCACCACCTTGCGGTCCATCAAGCGGAAATCGCCGACGTTTTCTTCAATGTGGGTGTAGGCGATGCGGTTGAGCAGGCGATAGAACAGCGAGGCGCTGCGACGCTTCAGGTAACCATCGCTGGAGCGATCCCGGCGCTTGGCCAGGACCACGTCGGCACCGTCGCGCCACGCGTCGATCAACTGCGCAACCACCGCTACCGGGTCTTGCAGGTCAACGTCCATGGGCACCACGGCGTCACCGCTGGCGTACTCCAGGCCGGCAAACAATGCCGGTTCCTTGCCGAAGTTGCGCGAGAAGTTGATCAGCACCACGTCCCTGTCCGCCAGCGCCAGTGAACGGGCGACCTCAGCGCTGCGGTCACTGCTGCCGTCGTTGATGAAGACGATTTCAACGCAGTGTGCCTGCAACGAGGGTTCCTGACGCACAGCCTGGTAAAACAGTCTGAGTGCCTGTTCTTCGTTGAACACCGGCACAATCAGCGAGACGTTCATGACTCGGCCCCATGAAACACCAGCCACTTGGCCAGCAGGAAGCCGCAGGTCAGGCTGATCAGGGAAAAGATCACCACCGTGATCATCCCGTGCAGCCGCCAGTGGTCGCCCAGCCAGCCCACCGCCAGGCTGACCGTGCCCAGACACAACATGAACAGCAGGTAGCGGCCGATCGAGGGCGGCACGGCAAAGGTGTAGAGTGCATTGACGTAGTAGGAAAGGCTCGCTGCAACACAAAACGCCAGCAGGTTGCTCAGGGCCTGGCTCAGGTCGAACTCGACCCGCAGGACGAAAAACAGCTGCCAATGAACCAGAGTATTGGCGATGCCAATCACGCTGTAGGTGGAAAATCCTTTCCATATGCTGGCCATTGCCTGTCACGCCTCGCTGACCGTTGCGCCTGGGCTCAGCAGGCCACGCCATTGGCGGTTCGTCTACTGATACTAATGACAGGAACGGACGATTTACGACCAACGGTCTGTTGCTCAAGGGACAATCGAGACATCCGGTAATACGCAACTTTTGCAATTCGCTGCCAATACCGCCACCCTGCCCCCCGCCCGACGTGCGGCGCGTGTTTTTGCCGGCGTCTGCCTGTCACTATTAAACCCACTGTTCAAGAGCCCGCTGCCATGCTTAACGGACGCGACCCGCGCATCGATTTCTTTCGAGGCCTGGCGTTGATCTTCATTTTCTGGGATCACGTCCCCCACAACCCTTTAGGCCAGATCACCCTGCGTAACATCGGCTTCAGCGATGCCGCCGAGGTTTTCGTCTTCCTTGCCGGCTACGCTGCAGTGCTGGCCTACGGCAAGGTGCTGCAGCGCGACGGTTATCTGATCGCCTGCGTGAAAATCCTGCGCCGCACCTGGGTGCTGTATGTGGTGCATATCTTCCTGCTGGCGATGCTGATGGGCATCGTGTTCTTTGCCAACAGCCATGTAGAAACTCGCGACCTGGTCCAGGAAATGGGTCTTACCCACTTCGTCACCAACCCTCAGCAAGCCCTGACCGACGAGCTGCTGTTGCGCTTCAAACCCAACCTGATGGACCCGCTGCCGCTGTACATCGTGCTACTGGCCGGCCTGGCGCTGGGGCTGGGGCTGCTGATGCGCAACACCCTGACGGTGGTCGGTGTATCGATGGCGGTGTACCTGGCGGCCCCCGGCATGGGCTGGAACCTGGCGAATTTTTCCGATGGCGTGTGGTACTTCAACCCGGTCACCTGGCAGTTCCTGTTCGTGCTGGGCGGCGCCGCGGCGTTGTACGGGCAGCAGGCGCGGCCAGCACAAACCCGACCGTTGCGCCGCCAGCCACTGTTCCTGGCAGCTGCCGCCTATTCGCTGACAGCCGGCCTCATTACCCTGTCCTGGCGCTGGCCAGAGATTCACGATGCGTGGATGCCGGCCAGCCTCAACAACCTGCTGTACCCGATCAGCAAGACCGACCTGTCGCCGGTGCGCTTGCTGCACTTCCTGGCCCTGGCCTACGTCACCGCCAAGCTGCTGCCCGGCAGCGGCTGGACGCAGAACTGGCCGGCGCAGCAAACCGGGCGCATGGGCCGCTATTCGCTTGAAGTATTCTGCCTGGGGGTGCTGCTGGCGCCGCTGGCGGACATGATCAATGCCATGGCCGGCGATGCCTTTGCCATGCAGGTATTCACCGCCCTGGTGGGCGTCGCGATCATGGCCCTGCTCGGCGCCTGGCTGGACTTCAACAAGCGCCTGACCCAGCCGATGCGGGCGGTTGCTACCTGATTCGCGCAGGTAAAAAAAAGGTTCTTCACGGAATCCCGGGGGGCTATGATTCTTGGGTTGGGTTGCGGGCTTATCCATTCGGTGTGGCGCCGCTGTCGGCCCCTTCCGCCCTTACGGCGGGTCCCTTTTGTTCTTGGCAAAAGGAACCAAAACCGCTCGCTCCAGCATACGGCCCTACGCTGCGCTCCGGGTTCCTTCGCTACGGTGCCTTCCAGGGGCATCGCGGCCTACGACTTGCTACGCAAGTCTACATCTCGCGACTTCGGCTTAGGCCGAAGGGTGCTACGCACCAGCCCCCTCCAGACACCTACGCTCAGCCTACTGAAGTCGCGAAGTTACGGGCGGCGCCTGCACTGACGTATCTGCGAAAGCAGATGTTGGCGAAGCCATGCTGACGCAGGAGCGGGACGAGCCCGCTGATAAAACGAGCACCAACTTGTTTGGTCTTGATCTTGATCTTGATGTTCATGCACGTACTTCCAGGCGCCGCGAAAAGCGACTTCAGGAGGCCGAGCGTAGGTGCCTGGAGGGGCGGTGCGCAGCACCTTCGGCGGCAGCCGAAGACGCGAGATGTAGACTTGCGAAGCAAGTCGTAGGCCGCGATGCCCCGGAAGGTGCCGTAGCGAGGGAACCCGAAGCGCAGCGTAGGGCCGTATGCAGGAGCAAGCGGTTTTGCCTACCTTTTCCCAAGAGAAAAGTAGGCCGCCGTAAAGGCGGAAGGGGCCAGCAGCAGCCCCACACTGAATGGATAAACTCGCAGCCTCAACATCCCAACCCGGGACAGTGAGCCAAAAAAAAGCCCGTATCCAAGGATACGGGCTTTTTTATTTACGCGAGGATCAGGACGCCGAACTTGCCGCGCGCTGTTCCACGCTGTTTGGCGACAGCTTGAACACGTAGTACAGCACGGTCAGCATCACCAGGAACGCCGGGCCGATGTACAGGGCTACGCGGGTTTCCTCGAAGTAGGCCATCAGGCCGACCACCAGGATCAGGAACGCCAGCGCCAGGTAGGAGCTCAGCGGCCACAGCCACATGCGGTACTTCAAGGCAGCGCGCTCGGCGTTGCTCAGGCCGGCGCGGAACTTCAGCTGGGCCAGGAGGATCATCACCCAGGTCCAGATCGCGCCGAAGGTGGCAATGGCGGTTACCCAGACGAAGACTTTCTCCGGCACCAGATAGTTGGCCAGCACGCCCAGCAGCAAGGCTGCGATCGACAGCAGCAAGGCATTGCGCGGTACGCCGTTGCTCGAGGTGCGGGCAAAGGTGGCCGGCGCCTGGCCGTTCTGCGCCAGGCTGTAGAGCATGCGCCCGGTGCTGAAGATGCCGCCGTTGCACGACGACAGCGCGGCAGTGATCACCACGAAGTTGATGATACCGGCAGCAGTCTTGATGCCCAGCCGCTCGAAGGTCATCACGAACGGGCTGCCCTGGCTGCCGATTTCGTTCCACGGGTAGATCGACAGGATCACGAACAGGGCGCCGACGTAGAACAGCAGGATGCGCCAGAACACCGAGCCGATGGCCTGGGGAATGGTCTTTTGCGGGTTGCGCGCTTCACCGGCGGTCAGGCCGATCATCTCGACGCCCAGGTAGGCGAACATCACCATCTGCAGCGACATCAGCACGCCGGTCACGCCATTGGGCATGAAGCCGCCGTTGCTCCAGAGGTTGGAGATGCCCATGGCCACGCCATCGTTGCCGAAACCGAAGGCGATGATGCCGACGCCGCCCAGGACCATGGCGATGATGGTGACGATCTTGATCAGGGCGAACCAGAACTCGAACTCACCGAAGGCCTTGACCGCGATCAGGTTGATCGCGCCCATGCTGCCCAGAGCCGCCAGGGCCCAGATCCAGCGCGGCACTTCCGGGAACCAGATGCCCATATAGATGGCCACCGCGGTGATTTCCGCCACGCAGGTCACCAGCCACAGGAACCAGTAGTTCCAGCCGGTGAGAAAACCCGCCAGCGGGCCGAGGTAGTCTTGGGCGTAGCGGCTGAACGAGCCGGCTACCGGGTTGTGCACGGCCATCTCGCCAAGGGCGCGCATGATCACCAGGATCGCCAGACCGCCAATGATGTACGACAGCATGATGGCCGGACCGGCCATTTCGATGGCCTTGGCCGAACCGAGGAACAGGCCGACACCGATACAGGCGCCCAGCGCCATCAGGCGAATGTGGCGTTCGCCGAGTTCTCGCTTGAGTGGGCCGCCCTGGGCGGTCTCACCATGAGAAGGGTGGTTGCCGACTGGCATAGAAATACAACCTCATTTTGTTATTGGATATGACCATTCGTGCAGGCCTGGCACCGCCGATAGGCTGGATGCGCTGCCTCGCCGGGCACCACCTTGTGAGCGGACCCGTCTGCCGGGTGTGCAAAACCGGCAGAGCGAAAGGGGCGAGCAGTATAGAAAGGCCCCTGCAGGGCATTTCACTGTATAAAGCGCGATATTTGGCGAGAACTCTCGGCAAAAACCGCTTCTACGGAGGGGCATTCCCCGTGCTAGAGCCTCTGCAGGAAACAGGGCGGCTAACATAGCACCAAAACGGGGCAATTCAAGCTCCACCAAAGGCGCATTTCTGACACGTTTTTAGGAAATGCCCGGCAACTGACTACAAATTTTTCACCAAACCCGGCCACCGTCTAAGCTTCAGGCAAGCAAGACGAAAATACGTAGCCGGGCTGAAGACTATGGGCGCATTGTGGCAATCGGAACCGAACAGTACGGAAGCTCCCTCTGAACACCTCGAACCTTCGCCATCGCCGAAAAGCCCACGCCAGCGCCGCCTCTGGTGGCGGCTGTTCTGGTTGGTACTGCTGCTTGCCCTGATCGCCCTGGGCTATGCCGCCTCCGAAGAAATGCGCACTTCGCGCCTGCAGGCGCGAGAATTCAGCCAGTTCGCCGCGACCCTCAGTTATTCCATGCAACCCGGCCCCAGCGATGCCATTCGCTACCCTGGCGACGGCCCGTTCGACAAGCGCCTGGGCTACAGCTCGCTGGGGGAGTTCCTGCCGCGCCTGCTCAAGCGGGACTACGTCATCAATGAACAGACGCGTTTTTCGCCCGCATTGATGGACTACGTCGATCATGGCTTTTTCGTGCCTTATGCCGAGAAGATTCAGGCAGGCCTGTCGATTACCGACTGCAAGGGCGACGCCCTGTACCAGTTTCATTACCCGCAGCACCTGTACCCCGACTTCGCCTCGATCCCGCCGGTCATCGTCCACAGCCTGCTGTTCATCGAGAACCGCGACCTGCTCGACCCCGACGACCCACTGAACAACCCCGCCGTGGACTGGCCGCGCTTCGCCAAAGCGGCCTACACCCAGGTGGCCAAGTACCTGGCCCTGCCCGGCCAGTCGGCAGGCGGCAGTACCCTGGCGACCCAGCTGGAAAAATACCGGCATTCGCCCGACGGCCTGACCGCCTCGGGCAGCGAGAAGATTCGCCAGATGATTTCCGCCAGCGTGCGCGCTTATCAGGATGGCCCGCAGACCCTGGAAGCCCGCCAGCGCATCGTCCGTGATTACCTCAATAGCGTGCCGCTGTCGGCGGTTCCCGGGCATGGTGAAGTACATGGCATGGCCGAAGGCTTGCGGGTCTGGTACGGCGCCGACTTCGCCCAGGTCAACCAGGCCCTGTCGTCCACCGACACCGACCCGGCCAGCCTCGCCGCCCGTGGCCTGGCCCTGCGCCAGGTGCTGTCGCTGATGATCGCTCAACGCCGGCCCTCGCACTTTTTGTCCAAGGGCCGGGCGGAACTGGCGTTGCTGACCGACAGCCACATCCGCATCCTCGCGGCCAGCAACATCATCGACAAGCCGCTGGCGGACGCCGCCCTGGCCAGCAAGGCCATCTACCGCGACTGGGTGGCCCAGCCGACCATTCAGCCAATCGTCACCAACAAAGGCATCAGCGTTGCCCGCAGCCGGCTGTCTTCGGCCCTCGGCCGGCCACTGTACGACCTCGACCGTCTCGACCTGTCGGCCACCAGCACCCTGCAGTCGGATTTGCAGGGCCAGGTCAGCCAGTACCTCAAGGACCTCGCCGACCCGGCCTTTGCGGAAAAAATGGGCCTGTTCGGCGAACGCCTGCTGACCCCGACCAGTACCACCCAGGTGCGCTATAGCTTCACCCTGCTCGAACGCACCGCCGACGGCTCAAGGGTGCGGGTGCAGACCGACAGCACCGACCAGCCGTTCGACATCAACGAAGGCAGCAAGCTCGAGCTGGGCTCGACCGCCAAGCTGCGGGTGCTGACCAGCTACCTGGAAATCATCGGCGAACTGCACGACAAGTACGCCAACACCCCGGCTGCGGAGCTGAAAAAAGTCCCGGTGGCGGAACTGGACTTCATTACCCGCTGGGCCATCGACTACCTGATCCAGAACAAGGACCGCGACCTCAGCGCCATGCTCAACGCCGCCCTTGAGCGCAAGTACTCCGCCAGCCCCGGCGAAGCCTTCTTCACTGGCGGCGGCCTGCATGTGTTCAACAACTTTCGCAAGGAAGACAACGGCCGTATCCCTACCCTCAAAGACGCCTTGCGCGAGTCGATCAACCTGCCGTTCATTCGCCTGATGCGCGACCTGGTGCGCTACAGCACCTACCAGCAGCCGGGCAACAGCGCCAGCCTGCTCAAGGACGATGCCGAGCCGCGCCGCCAGGAGTACCTGGCACGCTTTGCCGACAAGGAAGGCACCGATTACATGCGCAGGTTCTGGAAGAAGTACCAGCGCAAGACGTCGCAGCAGCGCCTGGATACCTTCCTCGACAGCCTGCGGGTCACCCCGATCCGCCTGGCCGCAGTGCACCGCTACCTGTTTCCCGAGGCTGACCAGGCGACTTTCAACGCGTTCGTCCAGGCGCACCTGAAAAAGGACCGGGTCGAGAACAAGACCCCGGCGACCAAGCAGAACACCGTCACCGAGAAACGCCTGCAAGAGCTGTACGAAGCCTACCGCCCGGGCGCCTACGACCTGCCCGACCAGGGCTTTATCGCCAAGGTCCATCCACTGGACCTGTGGCTGCTTGGCTACCTGCTCCAGCACCCCAGCGCCACCTTCCAGGAGGCGGCTGAGGCCGGTCACTTCGAGCGTCAGGAAGTCTATGGCTGGCTGTTCAAGAGCCGGCACAAGGGCGCACGCGACAGCCGTATCCGCACCCTGGTGGAAATCGAAGCCTTCCTCGATATTCATCAACGCTGGAAACGTGTCGGCTACCCGTTCGACCACCTGGTGCCGTCGCTGGCCACCGCCATCGGCAGCTCCGGCGACCGTCCGGCAGCCCTGGCCGAGCTGATCGGGATCATCCAGAACGATGGCGTACGCCTGCCGGTGCTGCGCATCGACACCCTGCACTTCGCCGCCGACACCCCGTATGAAACCCGCCTGACCAGCGACCCCGACCTCGGCCAGCGGGTGCTCTCGGTGGAAGTTGCCCGGGCCCTGCGCGGCGCCCTCTCGCAAGTGGTCGACGCCGGTACTGCGCGGCGGGTGTCGGGCAGCTTCAAACTGGCCGACGGCACCCCGCTGGTGATGGGCGGCAAGACCGGTACCGGCGATAACCGCATCGAAAGCTTCGGTGCCGGCGGGCGGCTGATCGGCTCACGCTCGCTGAACCGCACCGCGACTTTCGTGTTCTACCTCGGCGAAAACCACTTCGGCACCCTCACCGCCTTCGTACCTGGCCGTGCGGCGGAATCCTTCCGCTTTACCTCGGCCTTGCCGGTGCAGGTGCTCAAGGGCATGGCGCCAATCCTGATGCCCTACCTGGAACCAGGCAGCCACACCCTGTGCAAGCCGCCACGGATGGTCCAGCGTTAGTGGAAGCGCTTGGCGGTCGTGTAGCTTTTGGCCCAGTAACTGTTGCTCAGCGAGTCAATACGAATGTTCTTGCCGGTCCGTGGGGCGTGGATGAAACGCCCTTCGCCGATGTACAGGCCGACGTGGCCGATCCGGCCCTGGCCATTACGGTTGAAGAACACCGCGTCGCCACGTTTTAACTGGCTCTGCTTGATGGTCCGGGCACCGGACTTGAGCATCGCCGCGGTGGTACGCGGAATCCTGATATCGGCCTCGTGACGGAACAGGTAGACCAGCAGGCCGCTGCAATCAAACCCGCCCTTGACCGACATGCCGCCCCAGCGGTACGGCACGCCGATCAACTCGTGTGCACGCTCGACCAGACGATCGAGGTTGGCTTCCAGCTCGTGCCGTACCGTGTGCTCGCGAGCGATTTGGGTAACGGAGAAATTGGCCTGGGCAAAAAACGACAGCCCCCAGAGCAGGCTGATGAAAAAAAATGAACGCGCCACGGTGAAATACTCACAGGTGAAGAAAACGTGGCGAATCTTAGGGGTGATTTCCGTGGGTGTAGATCAAGCCAATCTGAGGCACTTGTAGGAAAAACCTTAAGCATTCCTACACGAATTCAGCACGTCCTACGTCGATTATGAGAAATATTCTTATTCTCGCGCTTGCTTTAAGATATATCTTGAGTAATATCTGAAGATACATCTAACGCAAACGGAGATTCCCATGCGTGACCATCATCCCCACCGCGAGCATGGCGACCGACATGACGGCTTCGAACGCCGTCACGGCCGTGAACGCGGCGATCGCGGCCCCCGCGTGTTTGCCCCAGGCGACCTGAAACTGCTGTTGTTGTCGATGCTGGCCGAGCAGCCCTGCCACGGCTACGACCTGATCCGCCAGATCGAAAGCCTCTTCGATGGCAGCTACAGCCCCAGCCCCGGGGTGATCTACCCGACCTTGAATTTTCTCGAAGAAGCCGAGCTGATCAGCGGCCAGACCCAGGGCAGCAAGCGCCTCTACGGCATTACCGCAGCCGGGGAGAAATCCCTGGCCGACCAGGCCATCGCCCTGGACGGGGTGCGCATGCGCATTGAAGTCAGCAAGCGTTCGCTGCGCGGCCACGACCGCCCGGCCGAGATCCACGAAGCGGTCCACAACCTGCGCCATGCCCTGCAGATGCACAGCGGGCGCTGGAACCCGGCAGAAATCGAGCGGGTCCGCACCCTGCTCAACGACACCGCCAAAGCCATCGTCGCAGGGCCCATTGCGACCTCAACGGAGCAAACCGAATGACTGTTAGCGAAAACGCCACCATTCACCGCGTCAACCACGAGATCAAGCACCGCCGCCTGAACGTGCTGCGGGTCACCGAGCTGACCCCGCGCATGCGCCGCATCACCCTCGGCGGGCCAGAACTGCAGGGCTTTACCAGCGTTGGCAGCGACGATCACGTCAAACTGATGTTCGCCTGCTCGGCAGAAGAACAGGCCGTGCTCGACAACCTCGACTTCAGCCGCGACGGCCTGCGCCCGACCATGCGCGAGTACACGCCGCGGCGCATCGACCTGGCCAGCGGCGAGATGGACATCGACTTTGTCCTGCACGGCGACGGCCCTGCTTCGACCTGGGCGGCCCAGGCGCAAGTCGGCCAAGTGCTCAACATGGCCGGGCCACGGGCCTCGCTGGTGGTCCCGGATATCTTCGACAGCTACCTGCTGGTCGGTGACGAAACCGCGATCCCGGCCATCGCCCGGCGCCTGGAAGAACTGCCGGCCGGCCGCAAGGTGCTGGCAGTGATCGAGATCGAGAATGCCCAGGAACAACAAGCACTGGCCAGCGCCGCGCAGGTCGAAGTGATCTGGGTTCTGCGCCAGCAGCAGGATCTGCTTGAAGTGGTGAAGGATCTGTCCTTGCCAAGCGGTCAGTTGTATACCTGGGTAGCCTTGGAAAAATCGCTGATGCGTAAGGCCAAGCGCCTGCTGATCGATGACAAGGGCGTCAAGGAAGACCTGATCAAAGCCGCCTCGTACTGGCAGCTCGACCCGCACGACGACTGAACGGCTGCCTCAGGGTTGCGTCCTGGCCTTGGCCAGGCGCCCGCCCTGCCAATGATCGAGGCCGAGCAACAGCAGACTGATGGCGACAAACCCGGCGAGAATCGCCAGCGCATTGAGCAGCACCTGGCCATAGCCCAGTTCGGCCACATCGATGAACGGATAGGGATAGACACCTATCACATGCCCGCGCAGCAGTGCGTAGGCAAAATACCCCAGCGGATACAGCAGCCAGGCCAGCAAATGCCTGAAACGCAGGCTGCCCTTCTCCACACAGCACCACCAATAGACCACGAACAGCAGCGGCATGACATCGTGCAGCAGCTCGTCCGCCAGCCATTGCCAACCTTGCGGGTGCCACAGGTGCCGCAGCAACAGGCTATAGGCCAGGCCCACGAGGATAATGCTCGCGGCAATCCCGGAACTGACCCAGGGCGCGAGGAAGAACCGTCGCAGCGCCGACTCGCGGCCGAATGCCGCGTGGCTCAGCACCACCGCGACCAGGGTGTTGCTGAGCACGGTGAAAAAACTGAACAAGGTCACCAGGCCGCCCAGCAGGCTCGCCTGCTCCTGCCAGCGTGCCAGCAACAGCAGGTACATCTGGATTGCCAGCGCGCTCCAGCCCAGGCACGCAGCCAGGGCAATCAACTGCCTGCGCCGGCTCACCGGCTCAGCGGCCGCGCTGCATTTTCAGGTACAGGCGCTCGACTTTCTCGCGGGCCCAGGGGGTCTTGCGCAAGAAGGTCAGGCTCGACTTGATGCTCGGGTCGCTCTTGAAGCAGCGGATATCAATGCGCTCAGCCAGGCCGTCCCATTGGTACTTCGCGACCAGCGCGGTAAGGATCTGCTCCAGGGTCACGCCATGCAGCGGGTTTTGATTAGCGGCGGTCATGCCTGTGCTCCAGCCAACGAAAGGTGCGCACCTTAGCCGAGGCACGGCTGCAAGTCTTCAGACTTTTCGCATCCCAGGTGCTGCTAACAGACATTCTAGTGTGGGCAAAGGCTCTAGCCAGCGCTTGAGCGTTTTATCTTTAATGGTAATGTTATATTGTATCAACACTATAACACTGCCAAGGACCCCTTCCCTCCATGCGTCACTTACCCCTGCGCCTCTCTCCCCTTGCCGCTGCGCTCTGGCTCGCGTCCCCCGTGAGCCAGGCTGTCGAACTGCAACCCCAGGTGATCACCGCCAACCCGCTGGGCAACAGCGAGCTGGCTGCGCCCAACACTGTGCTCGATGGCGACGACCTGGCCCTGCAACAAAAAGGCAGCCTCGGCCAGACCCTCAACAACCAGCCCGGCGTCGCCTCGACCTGGTTCGGCCCCGGTGCCAGCCGCCCGGTGATCCGCGGCCTGGACGGCGACCGGATCCGCATCCTGCGCAACGGCGTTGGCGCCCTGGATGCCTCGTCGCTGTCCTATGACCACGCCGTGCCGCTGGACCCGGCCACCGTCGAGCGTATCGAAATCGTCCGCGGCCCGGCTGCCCTGCTCTACGGCGGCAACGCCATCGGCGGGGTGGTCAACAGCTTCGACAACCGCATTCCGACTTCGCCCATCGACGGCATTCACGGCGCCGGCGAGTTGCGCTATGGCGGCGCCGACACCACCCGCAGCAGCGCCGGCAAACTGGAGGCTGGTGATGGCCGCTTCGCCCTGCACCTGGACGCCAACAGCCGCCAGTTCAATGACCTGCGCATCCCAGGCTACGCCCGCAGCTCGAAAGTGCGCGACGCCGACGAACCGGGCAGCAAGCATCGCCTGGAAAACAGCGACGGTCGCCAGGACGGCGGTGCCGTTGGCGGTTCCTACCATTGGGACCACGGCTATGCCGGCCTTTCCTACAGCCGTTATGACTCCAACTACGGCTCGGTGGCCGAACCGGGCGTGCGCCTGGACATGCAGCAGGATCATTACGGCTTCGCCTCGGAGTTGCGCGACCTCGACGGCCCGTTCAGCTCGGTGAAGGTCGACCTTGGCTATACCGACTACCAGCACCGCGAGCTGGAAAGCGGCGAGGTGCACACCACCTTCAAGAACAAAGGCTACGAGGCGCGGGTCGAGGCGCGGCATCAGCCACTGGGGCCGGTCGAAGGGGTGATTGGCGCCCAGGTCAGCCGCAACGAGTTCTCCGCCCTCGGCGAAGAAGCCTTCGTGCCGCACACCGACACCAACAGCCTGGCGCTGTTCATGCTCGAGCAGTGGCAAGCCACCGAACGCCTGAACCTGAGCCTCGGCGGGCGCCTGGAGCACACCCGGGTCGAACCCGACAGCAAGGGCAGCGAACGTTTTGCCGAGGCTGATCGTTCAAGCAGTTTCACCGCCGCCAGCCTGTCCTCCGGCGCGGTCTACGAGCTGACCCCGGTGTGGTCCCTGGCCGCGACCCTGGGCTACACCGAGCGTGCTCCGACCTTCTACGAGCTGTACGCCAACGGCGCCCACGTCGCCACCGGCACCTACGAGGTCGGTGACCCGAACCTGAGCAAGGAAAAAGCCATCTCCAGCGACCTGGCCCTGCGCTTCGACAACGGCACGCACAAGGGCAGCGTCGGTGTGTTCTACAGCCACTTTCGCAATTACATCGGCCTGCTGGCCAGCGGCAACCTGCGCGAAGGCCACGACCACGACCATGATCACGGCGATGAAGACCACGATCACGACCATGATCATGACCACGGCGGCGATGTACCCGAATACCTCTACCACGGGGTTCGCGCGCGCTTCTACGGCATCGAGGCCCAGGACCGCTGGCAACTGGCGCAGAACCGTTATGGCAGCTTTGCCCTGGAGCTGTCCGGCGACTATACCCGGGCCAAGAACCTCGACACTGGCGAAGACCTGCCACGCATCGCCCCGCTGCGCCTGAACAGCGGCCTGTTGTGGGAACTGGATCGCTGGCAGGCGCGGGTGGACGTGCAGCACGCCAGCGCCCAGCACAAGAAACCGGCCAACGAGACCAGCACCGACGGCTACACCACCCTCGGCGCCAGCGTCGGCTACCGCTTCGATATCGGCCAGAGCCAGTGGCTGGCCTTCGTCCGGGGCGAGAACCTGACCGACCAGACCGTGCGCTACTCAAGTTCGATCCTGCGTGACATCGCCCCGGCACCAGGGCGCAGTGTCGAAGTCGGCTTGCGTACCACCTTCTAAAGCAATAGCCCCCTGTGGGCGCCGGCCTTGCTGGCTCCCACAGCGGATAAGAGTCGCCTGCCTCAACCGCACTGTTACCAATCCGGCAACGGTGCCTCTTGCTGAATTGACTTTTTTTCTTACAAGTTCAGCTATATCCTCCCCGCCGCAAGCTGAACCGCTTCAGTCTATTTCCCTGCAGCTTTATCGCCGATGATCCTCGGAACTCGGTGGCCTTGCCGTTTTTTCAATAATCAAAAGATAGCGCTATCTCATGCCTCAGAACGATCGTTTCCGCTTTTCCCCCGCCACCCGGACACTGCTTTCGGGTCTGGCCATCGCCAGCCTCGCGCCTTGCGCCCAGGCCGCGGCGATGTTCGCCAGTGACTCGCCATGGATGCTTGGCGATTGGGGCGGCACCCGCACGGAGCTGGCTGAACGCGGCTACGACTTCACCCTCGGTTATACCGGCGAGATGGGCGCCAACCTGCACGGCGGCCATGACAACGACAAGACCGCGCGCTACAGCGACCAGTTCGCCCTCGGCACCCACCTGGACCTGCAGAAGATCCTTGGCTGGCATGATGCCGAGTTCCAGCTGACGGTCACCGAGCGTCACGGCAACAACATCAGCAATGACCGCATCAACGACCCACGCGTCGGTGGCTTTACCTCGGCCCAGGAAGTCTGGGGCCGCGGCCAGACCTGGCGGCTGACGCAGATGTGGATCAAGCAGAAATACTTCGACGGCGCGCTGGATGTGAAATTCGGCCGCTTCGGCCAGGGCGAGGACTTCAACAGCTTCCCGTGCGACTTCCAGAACCTGGCGTTCTGCGGCTCGCAGGTGGGCAACTGGGTCGGCGACATCTGGTACAACTGGCCGGTCAGCCAGTGGGCCCTGCGGGTCAAGTACAACCTGACTCCCGAGCTGTACGCACAAATCGGCGCCTACGAGCAGAACCCTTCCAACCTCGATCGCGGCAACGGCTTCAAGCTCAGCGGCAGCGGCACCCAGGGCGCGGTGATTCCGGTCGAACTGGTGTGGAGCCCGGCGGTCAATGGCCTGAAAGGGGAATATCGCGCCGGTTACTACTACAGTAATGCCAAGGCAAGCGATGTCTACAAGGACAGCAACGATCAACCGGCAGCACTGAGCGGCCAGGCTTACCGCAGCAGTTCGAGCAAGCACGGCTTCTGGCTCGGTGCCCAGCAACAGGTGACGTCGCTGGCATCTGACCATTCGCGTGGTTTGAGCGTATTCGCCAACGCCACGCTGCACGACAAGAAGACCAATGCCATCGACAACTATGTTCAGGCAGGTGTGGTGTACAAGGGGCCCTTCGATGCCCGCGCCAAGGACGACATCGGTTTCGCCCTGGCACGCGTGCACGTCAACCCTGCCTACCGCAAGAACGCCCAGGCCATCAACCAGGCCCGCGACGTCAGCGACTTCAACGACTCCCTGTTCCGTCCGATCCAGGACACCGAATACAGCGCCGAGCTGTACTACGGCATCCACCTGGCCGACTGGCTGACCGTGCGCCCGAACCTGCAGTACATCCGCCACCCCGGTGGCGTGAGCCAGGTCGATGACGCGCTGATCGGCGGGATCAAGATCCAGAGCAGTTTCTAACCACCCTTTTCACCTAACGGAGAACACACGATGAGCACTGATGGTGCCTTGAGTAGAACCCGCTGGCTGCCGCGACTGATCGGTGTGCTGTTGTTGCTGATGGGCCTGGCCCTGCTGGCTGGCGGTATCAAACTGAGCCAGCTGGGCGGTTCGCTGTATTACCTGATCGCCGGCATCGGCTTTGCCCTGTCCGGCATCCTCTTGCTGGCCCTGCGCCGCAACGCCCTGGGCCTGTATGGCCTGGTGCTGCTCGGTAGCACGCTGTGGGCCTTGTGGGAAGTCGGCCTGGACTGGTGGCAGCTGGTGCCGCGCCTGGCCCTCTGGTTCGCCCTGGGTGTGGTGTTGCTGCTGCCGTGGGCACGCCGCCCGCTGCTGGGCAACCCGTCCAAGGTCAACAGCGGCCTGCTGAGCCTGGCCGTAGTGCTGTCGGGCGCTACTGCAGTGGCCAGCCAGTTCACCCACCCGGGTGAAATCAAGGGCGAGCTGGGCCGTGAAAGCGCCGAGATGAGCAGCACTGCGCCACAGATGCCGGATGGCGAGTGGCAGGCCTACGGCCGTACCGAATTCGGCGACCGCTACTCGCCGCTGCGCCAGATCACCCCGCAGAACGTGCACAAGCTGCAGGAAGCCTGGCGCATCCGCACTGGCGACCTGCCGACCGACAACGACCCGGTCGAGCTGACCAACCAGAACACCCCGCTGAAGGTCAACGGCAAGCTGTACGCCTGCACCGCCCACAGCAAGGTGCTGGCCCTGGACCCGGACACCGGTGCCGAAATCTGGCGTTTCGACCCGCAGATCAAGAGCCCGGTGGGCTTCAAGGGCTTCGCCCACATGACCTGCCGTGGTGTGTCGTATTACGACGAAAACAACTACGTCAACGTTGACGGCAGCCCGGCGCCGAAAATCAGCGATGCCGGCCAGGCCGTTGCCGTCGCCTGCCCGCGTCGCCTCTACCTGCCGACCGCCGACGCCCGTCTGATCGCCCTCAACGCCGACACCGGCAAGGTCTGTGAAGGTTTCGGCAACCAGGGCGTGATCGACCTGACCACCGGCATCGGCCCGTTCACCGCCGGCGGTTACTACTCCACCTCGCCTGCGGCGATCACCCGCGAACTGGTGATCATCGGCGGCCATGTCACCGACAACGAGTCGACCAACGAGCCGTCCGGGGTGATCCGCGCCTACGACGTGCACGATGGCCGCCTGGTATGGAACTGGGACAGCAACAACCCGGACGACACCGCACCATTGGCGCCGGGCAAGACCTACAGCCGCAACTCGGCGAACATGTGGTCGCTGGCCAGTGTCGACGAGAAACTGGGCATGGTCTTCCTCCCGCTGGGCAACCAGACCCCCGACCAGTGGGGCGCTGATCGCACCCCGGGCGCCGAGAAGTACAGCGCCGGTATCGTTGCGCTGGACCTTGCCAACGGCAAAGTCCGCTGGAACTACCAGTTCACCCACCACGACCTGTGGGACATGGACGTCGGCAGCCAGCCAACCCTGCTCGACCTGAAGACCGCAGACGGCATCAAACCTGCGCTGATCGCCCCGACCAAGCAAGGCAGCCTGTACGTGCTCGACCGTCGCGACGGTACGCCGATCGTGCCGATCCGCGAAATCCCTGTACCGCAAGGTGCGGTCGAAGGCGATCATACCGCGCCGACCCAGGCCCGTTCGGACCTCAACCTGCTCGGCCCGGACCTGACCGAACAGGCCATGTGGGGCGCCAGCCCGTTCGACCAGATGCTTTGCCGCATCCAGTTCCGCGAACTGCGCTACGAAGGCCAGTACACCCCGCCGTCGGTACAGGGCAGCCTGGTCTACCCGGGCAACGTCGGCGTGTTCAACTGGGGCAGCGTCTCGGTCGACCCGGTTCGCCAGTTGCTGTTCACCAGCCCCAACTACATGGCCTTCGTTTCGAAGATGGTACCGCGCGCCGAAGTCGCCGCCGGCAGCAAGCGCGAGAGCGAAACCAGCGGTGTGCAGCCGAACACCGGCGCACCCTATGCGGTGATCATGCACCCGTTCATGTCGCCACTGGGCGTACCGTGCCAGGCGCCAGCCTGGGGTTACGTGGCCGGTATCGACCTGACCACCAACCAGGTGGTGTGGAAGCATAAGAACGGCACCAGCCGCGACAGCTCGCCGATCCCGATCGGCCTGCCGATTGGCGTGCCAAGCATGGGCGGCTCGATCGTCACCGCCGGCGGCCTGGGCTTCCTCAGCGGCACCCTGGACCAGTACCTGCGTGCCTATGACAGCAACACCGGCAAAGAGCTGTGGAAATCGCGCCTGCCGGCCGGTGGCCAGGCCACGCCGATGACCTACACCGGTAAGGACGGCAAGCAGTACGTGCTGGTGACCGCCGGTGGTCACGGCTCGCTGGGTACCAAGATGGGCGATTACGTAATCGCTTACAAACTGGCTGAGTAGGCCTTAGCTGCCAGCTACAAGCTTCAAGCTGCAAGCACCGCGCTCCTCACGTGCGGCTTGTAGCTTGAAGCTTGAATCTTTGCTCCACCCGCCCCATCTAAGCACCATAGTCATTGAGCAGGTGCGCCATGAGCGATCAGCAGGATCTACCGGAACGTCCCGAGGAAAACGCCGAAGTCGAGCATCTCGAAGCCGCCGAAAACAGCGGCCATAACCTTGCTTTGCCGGGCCAACAGCTGCCGGACAAGGTCTATATCATCCCGATCCACAACCGCCCGTTCTTCCCCGCGCAAGTATTGCCGGTGATCGTCAACGAAGAACCCTGGGCCGAAACCCTGGACCTGGTCGCCAAGACCCCGCACCACTCCCTGGCTCTGTTCTTCATGGACACGCCGCCGGAAGACCACCGTCATTTCGACACCTCGGCCCTGCCGCTGTACGGCACCCTGGTCAAGGTTCACCACGCCAGCCGCGAGAACGGCAAGCTGCAGTTCGTCGCCCAGGGCCTGACCCGGGTGCGCATCCGTACCTGGCTCAAGCACCATCGCCCGCCTTACCTGGTCGAGGTCGAGTACCCGCATCAACCCAGCGAGCCGACCGACGAGGTCAAGGCCTACGGCATGGCCCTGATCAACGCGATCAAGGAGCTGCTGCCGCTCAACCCGCTGTACAGCGAAGAGCTGAAGAACTACCTCAACCGCTTCAGTCCCAACGATCCGTCGCCGCTGACCGACTTTGCCGCGGCGCTGACCTCGGCCACCGGCAATCAGCTGCAGGAAGTGCTCGACTGCGTACCGATGCTCAAGCGCATGGAAAAAGTCCTGCCGATGCTGCGTAAAGAGGTCGAAGTCGCGCACCTGCAGAACGAGATCTCCGCCGAGGTCAACCGGCAGATCGGCGAGCACCAGCGCGAGTTTTTCCTCAAGGAGCAGCTCAAGGTCATTCAGCAGGAGCTGGGCCTGACCAAAGACGACCGCAGCGCCGACCTCGAACAATTCGAGCAGCGCCTGCAAGGCAAGACCCTGCCCGCCGCCGCACAAAAGCGCATCGACGAGGAGCTGGGCAAGCTGTCGATCCTCGAGACCGGCTCGCCCGAGTACGCTGTCACCCGCAACTACCTGGACTGGGCCACCGCCCTGCCCTGGGGTGTCTACGGCAAGGACAAGCTCGACCTCAAGCACGCGCGCAAGGTGCTCGACCAGCATCACGCCGGCCTCGATGACATCAAGGAACGCATCCTCGAGTTCCTCGCCGTGGGTGCCTACAAGGGCGAGATCAGCGGCTCAATCGTGCTCTTGGTCGGCCCGCCGGGGGTTGGCAAGACCAGCATCGGCAAGTCGATTGCCGAATCCCTGGGCCGACCGTTCTACCGTTTCAGCGTCGGCGGTATGCGCGACGAGGCCGAGATCAAGGGCCATCGCCGCACCTACATCGGCGCCCAGCCGGGCAAACTGGTGCAGGCGCTAAAAGACGTCGAGGTGATGAACCCGGTGATCATGCTCGACGAGATCGACAAGATGGGCCAGAGCTACCAGGGCGACCCGGCCTCGGCGCTGCTGGAAACCCTCGACCCGGAGCAGAACGTCGACTTCCTCGACCATTACCTGGACCTGCGCCTGGACCTGTCCAAGGTGCTGTTCGTGTGCACCGCCAACACCCTCGACTCGATCCCCGGGCCGTTGCTCGACCGCATGGAAGTGATCCGCCTGTCCGGCTATATCACTGAAGAAAAACTGGCCATCGCCAAGCGCCACCTGTGGCCCAAGCAGTTGCAAAAGGCCGGGGTGGCCAAGACCAGCCTGAGCATCAGCGACAGCGCCTTGCGCACGGTGATCGAGGGTTATGCCCGCGAAGCCGGGGTACGCCAGCTGGAAAAACAGCTGGGCAAGCTGGTGCGCAAGGCCGTGGTGCAACTGCTCGAAGATCCTGAGAAAAAGATCAAGATCGGCCCCAAGGACCTCGAAACGTCACTGGGCATGCCGGTGTTTCGCAGCGAACAGGTGCTGACCGGCAAAGGCGTGATCACCGGCCTTGCCTGGACCAGCATGGGCGGCGCCACCCTGCCGATCGAGGCGACGCGCATCCACACCCTCAATCGTGGTTTCAAGCTCACCGGCCAGTTGGGTGAGGTGATGAAAGAGTCCGCTGAAATTGCCTACAGCTACGTCAGCGCCAACCTCAAGCAATATGGCGGTGATCCGAGCTTCTTCAACGAGGCCTTCATTCATCTGCACGTACCCGAAGGCGCCACGCCCAAGGACGGCCCCAGCGCCGGGGTGACCATGGCCAGCGCGCTGCTGTCGCTGGCGCGCGACCAGGCGCCGAAGAAAGGCGTGGCCATGACCGGCGAGCTGACCCTGACCGGCAAGGTCCTGCCGATTGGCGGGGTGCGCGAGAAGGTGATTGCGGCGCGGCGGCAGAAAATCTTCGAGCTGATCCTGCCGGAAGCCAACCGCGGTGATTTCGAAGAATTGCCGGATTACCTCAAGGAGGGTTTGAGCGTGCACTTCGCCAAGCGCTTCAGTGATGTAGCGAAGGTGTTGTTCTAAGCCCTTCGCGGGGCCGGCCCGCTCCTGCTGTGGAGTAGGCTTGCCCCGCGATCATCTTCGGTTATGCTGCGCTATCGTCGCCTATCCGGAGCCATCATGACTGCCGCCCGCCTGCTCGTTCCCCTGGGCCTT
This sequence comes from Pseudomonas sp. B21-009, assembly GCF_024749345.1. NCBI lineage: Bacteria > Pseudomonadati > Pseudomonadota > Gammaproteobacteria > Pseudomonadales > Pseudomonadaceae > Pseudomonas > Pseudomonas sp. B21-009. Next base: position 4,652,775 of record NZ_CP087199.1, read on the forward strand.
GCCCTGCTAGCTGCCTGCGCACAAAAACCTGTGCACAACGTCGAACTGGACAACCAGGCCGACTGCCCGCTGCAACTGCAAAACGGCCAGAACCTCACCCTGACCCTACCGAGCAACCCCAGCACCGGCTATCGCTGGCTGGTGCAGAACCCGGCCGCAGGCATCCTGCGTAGCCTCGGCCCCGAGGTCTACAGCCACCCGGAAGATGCCGGCATCGTCGGTAGCGCCGGGCAATCGGTGTGGCGTTTCCAGGCCCAGGCCGCCGGTGAAGGCCATCTGCTGTTGGTCTACCAGCAACCCTGGGCCCCGGAAGTGCGCCCGGTGCAGACCTTCGACTGCGCAATCACGGTCAAGTAGGCTGCGCTGGTCAGCGGGCCATGCATCCTGGCGCCAGTTTGGCTAAAATGCCGGCCTTTTACCGCCCAACGCCTGGATTGCCCCCGTGAGCAAAGAACCCGACCACCTTTTCGCCCAGCCCCTTGGCCAGGTGCCCGACTTCGCCTTCAACGAAGACGTGGTGCGGGTGTTCCCGGACATGATCAAGCGTTCGGTGCCCGGTTACCCGACCATTGTCGAGAACCTCGGCGTGCTCGCCGCCCAGTTTGCCCAGCCCAGCACGGCCCTGTATGACCTGGGCAGCTCGCTCGGCGCGGTGACCCAGGCGCTGCGCCGGCATGTGCGCAGCGATGGTTGCAGGGTGATTGCCATCGACAATTCGGCGGCCATGGTCGAGCGCTGCCGGCAGTACCTCAATGCCCAGGACTCGATGTTCCAGGAGCTGTTGCCGGTCGAGGTGATCGAAGGCGACATCCTTGCCCTCGAGTTCCAGCCGGCCTCGGTGGTGGCGATGAACTTCACCCTGCAGTTCATTGCCCCCGAACAACGCCTGGAGCTGCTCACACGTATTCGCCAGGCGCTGCTGCCGGGCGGTGCGCTGATCCTTTCGGAGAAGCTGCGCTTCGAAGACGCTGATGAACACGCGCTGCTCACTGACCTGCACGTGGCCTTCAAGCGCGCCAATGGCTACAGCGAACTGGAAATTGCCCAGAAGCGCAGCGCCATCGAGAACGTGATGAAGCCCGACAGCCTCGAAGAACACCGCCAGCGCCTGCTGGCGGCTGGTTTCTCCAAGGTTGTGCCCTGGTTCCAATGCCTTAACTTTGCCTCGTTGATTGCCCTGCCATGATTGATCTGTCCCCCCTGGTCCGCCGCTTGGCGGGCACCCCCCTGGCGCAATGGGCGCAAGGCCTGCAAGCGCAACTCGACGCCAAGATGGAAAAAGGTCATGGCGACCTGGAACGCTGGCAAGCGGCGCTGGATGCCTTGCCAGTGCTGGAACCCACGCGCATCGATCTGCAGAACGGCCTCAACCTCGATTGCGACTGCGACGACGACACCCGCGCGCGCATGCAGCAGGCGCTGATGGGCCTGTCGCCGTGGCGCAAGGGGCCGTTCGACCTGTTCGGCGTGCACGTCGACACCGAATGGCGCTCGGACTGGAAGTGGTCGCGCGTCGCCCCGCACCTGGACCTCAAGGGCAAGCGTGTGCTGGATGTCGGTTGCGGTAATGGTTACTACCAGTGGCGCATGCTCGGCGCCGGAGCCGAAAGCGTCATCGGCGTCGACCCCAACTGGCTGTTCTTCTGCCAGTTCCAGGCGGTGCAGCGCTACCTGCCGCAGCTGCCGGCCTGGCACCTGCCCTTCGCCCTGGAGGACCTGCCGGCCAACCTCGAAGGCTTCGACACAGTGTTCTCCATGGGCGTGTTCTACCATCGCCGCTCGCCCATCGAGCACCTGCTGGCGCTCAAGGACTGCCTGGTCAAGGGCGGTGAACTGGTGCTGGAAACCCTGGTGATCGAAGGTGACGAAAACCAGGTGCTGGTGCCGGAAGACCGCTACGCGCAAATGCGCAACGTCTGGTTCCTGCCGTCGGTACCGGCCCTGGAGCGCTGGTTGCGCCGCGCCGGTTTCAGCGATGTGCGCTGCGTCGATGTCAGCACCACCAGCATCGAAGAACAACGCAGCACCGAGTGGATGCGCTACCAGTCGCTCAGCGACTTCCTCGACCCCGACGACCACAGCCGCACCATCGAAGGCCTGCCAGCGCCGCGCCGCGCCGTACTGGTGGCACGCAAATAAAACAGGCGCCCGTAACGGGCGCCGAAGATTCACCTTTTCCAAAGGAGCTGGGGAGCTTCCAAGGTGAACGGAGCTACTCTTTGGCGACCTGCTTCTGTTTGCTCTCACGCTCGGACTCGGCCACGGCCTGGTCCTTCTTGCCGTGAATCTGCTCCTGGCTGAGGCGGAAGTTTTCCCAGAACTGCCTGGAACGCTCCGCCCCGCCTTCGGCCAGTGCCGCGCTACTGCCCAGGGCCAATACGGCCATCAGCACATACTTGTTCAGGCTCATGTTGCTCACCTCGTGATTGAATTTCAGGACAGTTCAATCTTACGGGGGGCAAGCTAACGCCAAGGTGAGGCGGACATTACAGTGCTGCAAGATTCGCCTTACAGCACGCTCAGCGGATACTCGACAATCAGACGCACCTCATCGAGGTCCGATTCGAATGCCGTGGCCCGGGTCGTGGCCTGGCGCACGCGCAGCGACAGGTCCTTGAGGCTGCCGGACTGCACCACATACTTCGCCTCGATATCGCGCTCCCAGCGCTTCTGCCCGGTCAGCGGGTTGCCCTCGGCATCGCGGCGCATGTACACGCCGTTGGCATCGGAGTAATCAATGCCGCTGCCGCGCCCGTAGCGGCTCATGAACGACAGGCCCGGCACGCCATAGGCGGCCATGTCGAGGTCGTAACGGAGCATCCACGAGCGCTCTTTCGGCGAGTTGAAGTCGCTGTACTGGATCGAGTTGTCGAGGTAGATCGAGTCGGACTGGCGCAGGTAGTCAAAATCGTTGTCACCCTGGTTGCGCTGGTGCGACAAGGCCAAGGTGTGGGCGCCGTAGCTGACGCCGACGCGGGCGCTCCAGATGTCGTTGTCGAACGTGCCGAGCAGTTGCTGGCCCTCATCCTTGGCCTTGTAGTAGTTGAAGCTGGTGAAGCCGGTGAGGTCGCGGGTGATCGGGTACTTGTAGCTGACTCCGGCGTAGTACTGGTCCCAGGCGTCCTTCAGACGGCTGCTGTAGAGGCTCAGGCTGAGGTTGTCGGTGGCCTGGTAATCGCCGCCGAAATAGCCCAGCCAGGGCGAATCCACGGGGCCGGCGTAGAAAGTCACGAAACCGTCGCGGTTGTTGCTCGACAGCGGCTGGCTCATGGCATGCAGGCGCCCGCCCTGCACTTTCAGGCCGGCCAGGCTGGTGTTCTCCAGGGTCCAGCCGGTGAAGCTTTCCGGCAACAGCCGCGAGTCGCCGAAATGCACCACCGGGGTGGTCGGGAACACGTCGCCGAACTTGAGCTCGGTGTCGAACAAGCGCGCCTTGATCGCGCCACCGAGCTTGCTGAAGTTGCTGGCGGTATCGCCATTGCGGTCCACCGGCAGCATGTCGAACGAACTGCGCCCGCCGCTGCGGCCATCGCCGCTGTCGAGCTTGAGGGCGAGCATGGCATGGGCATCCAGGCCAAAGCCGACCGTGCCCTCGGTGTAACCTGACTCGAAGCGGGCGATAAAGGCCTGGGCCCAGGCTTCGGCGTAACCGGCCTTGCCGGTAGGCGATTGCTCACCGTTACGGTAGTCGCGGTTGAAATAGAAGTTACGGCTGAGCACCGTCAGGCTGCTGTCTTCGACAAAGCCTCCGCCTGCGGGCTGGCTGACGGCATTGGCGGTCGCACAACTGGCCAGGGCCAGGGCGCCGGTAAAACAGGCTGTGGATTTGTTCCCCATCTTCAACTCCTGATTATTGGCAGAGATACGCAAGGCGCCCGCAATGCGGGCGCCATGGGTATCCTGACAAGAGCTGAATAACCCGAAGATGAGCGGCGAATTACAGTTTCGTCACCTCGGATGCGACCTCCTGCTCTTCATCCTTGCGGTGCGCCCAGTAATACAACGCCGGCAGTACCAGCAGGGTCAGCGCCGTCGACGAGAGAATGCCGCCGATCACCACAGTGGCCAGCGGTCGCTGCACTTCGGCACCGGTGCCGGTGGCCAGGGCCATGGGGATAAAGCCCAGGGATGCCACCAGGGCAGTCATCAGCACCGGGCGCAAACGCGTCAGTGCGCCTTCGTCGATCGCCTGGTGCAGCGAACGACCTTGCTCGCGCAGGCCGCGGATAAAGGCAATCATCACCAGGCCGTTGAGCACCGCGACCCCAGACAGGGCAATAAAGCCCACGCCCGCCGAGATCGACAGGGGGATATCCCGCAGCCACAGGGCAACCACCCCGCCGGTCAGGGCAAACGGAATGCCGGTGAACACCAGCAGCCCGTCCTTGAGGTTGTTGAACATCATGAACAACAGACCGAACACCAGCAGCAACGCCACTGGCACCACTACCTGCAGGCGCTGCGCCGCAGACTGCAACTGCTCGAACTGACCGCCCCAGCGAGTCCAGTAACCGGCCGGAATGCTCACCTGGCTGTCGATGCGCGCCGCCGCCTCGTCGACGAACGAGCCGATATCGCGACCGCGCACGTTGGCGCTGACCACCACCAGGCGCTTGCCATCTTCACGGCTGACCTGGTTGGGGCCCTGCACCAGCTCAAGGCTGGCGACATCGCCAAGGGTGATAAAGCCGATCTGGCCGCCACTGCCACTGCTGGCCGGCACCGGTATCAGCAACTGCGAAAGGCCGTCGATATCGGTACGCAGGGTGTCGGACAAACGCACCACCATGTCGAAACGCCGATCGCCTTCATACAAGGTCCCGGCCTGGCGACCGCCAACGGCCACGGCGATGGTGTCCTGCACATCGCCGACGTTGAGCCCATAGCGCGCGGCTTTGTCGCGGTCGACGTCGATAGTCAGCACCGGCAGCCCCGAGGTCTGCTCGACCTTCACTTCCGAGGCGCCCGGCACTGCCTGCAAGGTACTGGCGATCTTCGCCGCAGTGCTGTTGAGCACCGCCATGTCGTCGCCAAACACCTTCACCGCGACATCACTGCGCACCCCGGAAATCAGCTCGTTGAAGCGCAACTGGATCGGCTGCGACAGTTCATAGTTGCTGCCCGGCACCCGCGCGCTGGCACGCTGGATATCGGCGATCAGTTGCTCGCGGCTCTTGCCCGGATCGGGCCATTGCTCTTGTGGCTTGAGCATCACGTAACTGTCGGAAATGTTCGGCGGCATCGGGTCCGAGGCGATTTCAGCGGTACCGGTGCGGGCGAACACCCGCTCTACCTCCGGCACCTGGCTGAGCACGCTTTGCTCCAGGCGCTGCTGCAACTGCACCGACTGGCTCAGGCTGGTGCCGGGCACACGCAGGGCCTGCAGGGCAAAGTCGCCCTCGCTCAGGCTCGGCACGAACTCGCTGCCCATGCGGCTGGCCAGCACACCCGAAAGCAGCACGGTAATCGCGGCGAGGGAGAACGCCAGCGGGCGATGGCTCATGACCCATTTGAGCAGCGGCGCATAACCACGCTTGGCGCTGCGCATCAGCAGGTTCTCGTCTTCCTTGACCTTGCCGGTGACGAACAGGGCGATGGCCGCCGGCACGAAGGTCACCGACAGCAGCATGGCGCCGAGCAAGGCGATGACCACGGTAAAGGCCATCGGGTGGAACATCTTGCCCTCGACCCCGCTCAGGGCAAAGATCGGCAGGTACACCACCATGATGATCAGCTGGCCGAAAATCAGCGGCCGGCGCGCTTCGCGGGCGGCATTGAAGACTTCGTGCAGGCGTTCGGAACGGGTCAGCAGGCGGCCGTGATGCTGCTGGGCATGAGCCAGTCGCCTGATCGCGTTTTCAACGATCACCACGGCGCCATCGACGATGATGCCGAAGTCCAGCGCGCCCAGGCTCATCAGGTTGGCACTGACCTTGTTGCTGAACATGCCGGTGAAGGTGAACAGCATCGACAGCGGGATGACCATGGCGGTGATCAGCGCCGCGCGGATATTGCCGAGGAACAGAAAGAGGATAACGATGACCAGAATCGCGCCTTCGATGAGGTTCTTCTTCACCGTGGCGATGGCCTTGTCGACCAGGTTGGTGCGGTCGTAGACGGTGACCGCACTCACCCCTTGCGGCAGCGAGCGGTTGATCTCCACCAGCTTTTGCGCCACCGCCTGGGACACCGTGCGGCTGTTCTCGCCGATCAGCATGAACACCGTGCCGAGCACCACTTCGCGGCCGTTCTCGGTTGCCGCGCCGCTGCGCAGCTCACGGCCGATACCGACTTCGGCGACGTTGCGCACGCGGATCGGCGTGCCGTCGACGTTGGCCAGGACGATATTGGCAATGTCATCGATGCCGGACAGCTGCCCCGGTGCGCGAATCAACAACTGCTCGCCGCGGCGTTCGATATAGCCGGCGCCGACGTTGGCGTTGTTGCGTTCAAGGGCGGTGAGCAAATCGCTCAGGGTCAGCTTGTAGGACGCCAGCCGTTTTGGGTCCGGGGCAATCTGGTATTCCTTGGCGAAACCGCCGATGGTGTTGATCTCCGCCACCCCGCGCACGTTGCGCAGTTGCGGCTTGATGATCCAGTCCTGGATCTCGCGCAGGTCGGTCGGCGTGTACGGGCTGCCATCGGCCTTGCGCGCATCGTCAGCGGCTTCGACGGTCCACAGGAAAATCTCGCCAAGGCCGGTGGAGATCGGCCCCATGGCCGCTTCAACGCCTTCGGGCAATTGTTCACGTGCCTGCTGCAGGCGCTCGTTGACCAGTTGCCGGGCAAAGAACAGGTCGGTGCCTTCTTCGAAAATCACCGTCACCTGCGACAGGCCCGAACGCGACAGCGAACGGGTCTGTTCCAGCCCCGGCAAGCCGGCCATAGCGGTTTCGATGGCGAAGGTAATGCGTTGCTCGGTTTCCAGCGGCGAAAAGCCCGCCGCCTGGGTGTTGATCTGCACCTGGACGTTGGTGATGTCCGGCACGGCGTCGATCGGCAGCTTCTGGTAGCTGGCAACCCCAAGCCCAGCCATCAGCAGCACCGCCAGCAGCACCATCAGGCGCTGTTCGATGGCAAATTGTATGAGGCGTTCGAACATGTGAGCTTCCCGGTCAGTGGGCGTGTTCGGCGCTGGCCTTGCCCAGCTCCGACTTGAGGATGAAGCTGCCCTGCGCCGCCACCTGCTGGCCGGCTTGCAGGCCCTTGCGGATCTCGACGAAACCGTTGGCACTGGCGCCCGGCTCAACCGCCTGGGCGATAAAGCCTTCGGCAGTGCGCACAAACACCGTGGGCTTTTCTTCCAGGGTCTGCAGGGCTTGGTCCGGTACGCTGAGGGCGGCGGCATACTGCTCGGTGGGCACCTGCACGGCGACAAACAAGCCGGGGCGCCAGGCCCCTTGCGGGTTGTCGAGGGTGACGCGCACGGCGGCGGTACGGGTCTGTTCACCGAGCAGGCTGCCGACATGAGTAACCGTGCCACTCACCTGCTGGCCCAGCTCGCTGGCAACGATGGTCACCGGCATGCCGGCGCGCACCTTGGGCAGGTCACGGGGCGCCACGCCGAAAGTCGCCCAGACCCGCGACAGGTCCGAAAGGGTGAAGGCGGCGCTGGTTTCGTTGACCACCTCGCCCGGCACCAAGTGCTTCTCGACGATTTGCCCGGCAAAGGGTGCGCGCAACTCGTAGCGGTTGCCGCCGGCCAGCACCACACTGCCGCTCAGGGCGCTGATCTTCTGCCGGGCATTGGCCTGGGCGATTTCTGCCTCTTGCAGGGCCTGGCGGGCCTGCTGGTAATCCTGCTCGGCGGAAATGCCCTCTTGCCACAGGTCCTTCTCGCGTTGGTAGCTGCTGCGCGCCAGTTCCAGGCGGCGCTGGCTGGCGGCCAGTTCACTGCGCTGCTCGGAGATCTGCGGGCTGGCGATCACCGCCAACAGATCGCCGGCCTTGACCTGCTGGCCGAGCACCACGGCGACCGACTCGACCACCCCGGCTGCGCGCGGCACCAGGTGCGCGGTGCGGTCTTCGTCGAAACGGATCTCGCCGGGCAGTGCCAGGCTGCGCTGCAGTTGGCGCGGGGCAACGGCGGCCAGCTCGATACCGGCGAGATCTATCTGCTCCTGGCTTAGGGTCAGCGCGCCCTCCTCTTCATGACCTTCTTCGGCTTGTTCCGCTTGGCCATGTTCCTCTTCTTCATGATCGCCTTCGGCATGGGCGTGGGCGGCGGCAGGGGCGGCGGCAACCGGGCCGCCCTGGCGCGCCAGCAGCACGCCCAGGCCCAGGCCGAGCAGCAGGGCCGCGACCAGCAGCGTGATGGACTTGTTGTTCATGCAGGTTCCTCAGCAAAGTGTCGGGTGATGGTCGCGATCAGCGACTGGCGAGGCTCAGGTCGCCAAAGATCCGTTCCAGGCGCACCCGTGCCTCGCTGCTCTGGGCCTGGGCCTGCAGGTATTGCAGGCGCGCAGCCACCAGGGTGCGTTGGGCGTCGAGTACATCGAGGAAGGCAAACTTGCCGCGTTCGAAGCCGCGGGTGGCGGCATCCAGCGCCTGCTGCGCCGAAGGCAGGATCGAGCGGTCGAAGGTCTGCACCTCGCTGGCCGCCGTGCTCCACTGCGCCAGGGCCCGGACCACTTCGCTGCGCAGGCGCAGTTCGGCGCCATTACGCTGGTCACGGGCCTGGTCGGCGCGCCGGGCAGCGGCCAGCACATTGCCCTGATTGCGATCGAACAAAGGAATCGGCACCGAAAGCCCGACCACATTGATGCGCTCGCGGTCGGTTTCGCTGTACTGGCTGCCGACGCTGACCGTCAGGTCGGGAATACGCTGGCTGCGGGCCAGGCCCAGGGCGGCTTCGCGCTGGTCGATCTGCAGGCGGGCAAGGCGCAAGTCGGCCGTCTGCTCCAGACGATCGAGCAGCAGTGTGCGGCTGGGGATGTCGTTGTTCGCCTGCAGGCCGCCGTCAACGCGGCTGAACTGCACCCTGGCAGCGCCAGTGACGGCGGCCAGTTGCTGGTAGGCAACGGTCAGCGCCTGCTCGGCGCGGCCCTGCTCCAGGCGCACTTCTGACAGTTGCACCTGGGCGCGGGTAGCCTCGACCGGCGAGGCGCTGCCGGCCCTGACCCGGCCTTGCACCACTTGCAGCGCACGCTCGCTCAGGCGCAACGACTGCTCGGCCAGTTGCAAGCCTTCCTGGGCTTGGGCAGCGGCCTGGAAGGCAGCAATAACCTCGGCCCGCAGCACGTTGCGCTGGCGCTCCAGTTCCAGCGCCGCCAGCTCGGCATCGCGGCCGGCAACGTTCAGGCGCGCCCCCCGTTTGCCGCCCAGCTCGAACAGCTGGCTGACGCCAACGGTGGTGGTCTGCGAGCCTTTGCGGGTGTCTTCCACTTCCCAGCTCAGTTGCGGGTTGGGCAGTACACCGGCCTGGCGCCGCTCGCCTTCGGCAATGTCGATGCCCCAACGCGCCGCAGCCAGCTCGGGGTTGTTGTCACGGGCCGTCTGCAGCGCCGATTCCAGCGTTAATACGGGCTCCTGCGCCAGGGCCAGCGACGGCAAGGCCAGCAACAACAGGGCCAGCAATAGTCGGCCAGGGCCTGTGCCTGGCCGCTCCAGGGTGCAAAACATGGCGGACTCCTGCGCCGTGATCGGAGCCCGCACTCTAGTAATCGGGGTTTATCGCCAGGATGACTCAAGTATTACAAATCTGTAATCCAGGCAAACCGCAGGCGCGGATGGCTTAGTATCCGCCGCTCAATGCACTCCAGCGCTTGACCTTACAGTTACTACAGGGTTGAGAATCAGCGCCTTTCACTGCCAACGAGTCATCCCATGCGTCTACTGATTGTCGAGGACGAACTGCGCACCGCCGAATACCTGCAACAGGGCCTGCGCGAAAACGGCTACATCGTCGATTGCGCCCACACTGGCGCCGACGGCCTGCACCTGGCGCGCCAGCAGGCCTATGACCTGGTGATTCTCGACGTCAACCTGCCCGAGCTCGATGGCTGGACCGTGCTGCAGCGCCTGCGCGCCGAGTCCAGCACGCGGATCATGATGCTCACCGCCCACGGCCGCCTGGCCGATCGGGTCAAGGGCCTGGACCTGGGCGCCGACGATTACCTGCTCAAGCCCTTCGAGTTCCCCGAACTGCTAGCGCGCATCCGCAGCCTGTTGCGGCGCAACGACCAGGCCCTGCAACCGAATACCCTCAAGGTCGCCGACCTGGAGCTGGACCCCAGCCGCCACCGCGCCTACCGCAGCGGCCAGCGCATCGACCTGACCGCCAAGGAGTTCGCCCTGCTGCACCTGCTGATGCGCCAGAGCGGCGAGGTACTGTCGCGCACACAGATCATTTCGCTGGTCTGGGATATGAATTTCGATTGCGACACCAACGTGGTGGAAGTGTCGATCCGCCGCCTGCGGGCGAAAATCGACGATCCTTTCGACAACAAGCTGATCCACACCCTGCGCGGCGTCGGCTACGTACTTGAGGCCCGCGAATGAAACCTGCGCGCCTGTCGCTGCGCCTGGGCCTGAGCGTCAGCCTGATGGGCGCGGCGCTGGTGCTGCTGCTCGCATGCCTTGCGGTATTTGCCCTCGACCATGAGCTGGACAGCCGTGCACGCAAGCACCTGGCCAACAAGATGGCGCAGATCGAACACAGCCTGACGATTGACCTCAAGGCCGCCGACCTGGGCACGCCGGTGCACCCGTTGCTGGATGTGGTCATGGGCCACGACAACCTGAGCCTGAGCGTCATTGCCCTGACCGGCCGTCACTCAGCCCTGCTCACTCTGGGCCCGGCCCTGGAAGCCAACGCCTTGCTGCAGATCGAAAGCGGCCCGCACCTGGCTTTCAGCCCCTGGCGCGACCAGGACGGCGAACACCTGCTCACCGCCTCGCGGCTTATGCGCCTGCAGGACGGCACCCTGGTGCGGGTGCTGCTGACGGTCAATCGTGCCGACGACCATGCCCTGCTCCAGGCCTACCTGGGCTCGACCCTATGGGCCTTGCCGCTGCTGCTGGTGCTGATCGGCCTGGGCGCCTGGAAGCTGGTCCAGCGCGGGCTGCTGCCATTGCGCCGTTTTCGCCGGGTGGCCGAACAGGTCTCGGCGCAAACCCTCAGCCACCGCCTGCCGGAAACCGGCCTGCCGCAAGAACTGGGCGACCTGGCGGGTGGTATCAACATCATGCTCGACCGCCTGGACGACGGCGTGCAGCGGTTGTCGCAGTTTTCCGACGACCTTGCCCATGAACTGCGCACGCCCATCGGCAACCTGATGGGCAAGGCCCAGGTCACCCTGACCCGCGAGCGCTCCAACGAGCAATACCGTGAAGCGCTGGAAAACAGCATCGAAGAGCTGACCCGGTTGAATCGCATCATCAACGACATGCTGTTCCTCGCCCAGGTCAGCCAGCCGCAGGCGCAGGTGCCGCTCAAGCCGGTGGTGCTGGCCGACGAGGTGCAGCGGGTTTGCGAGCTGTTCGAATGCAACGCCGAGCAAAAAGGTATTGCCCTGCGCGTACAGGGCTGGGGCACGGTGATGGGGGATCGCTTGATGGTGCAGCGGGCGCTGTCGAATCTGCTCAGCAATGCGATTCGCCATGGCGATGAGGGCCAGCCGATCAACATCGCGATTGAACGCCGCGACGGCTCGGTGTGGGTATCAGTGGAAAATCGCGGTCCCGGTATTGCCGCGATGCATTTGCCGCACCTGTTCGAGCGCTTTTACCGCGTGGGCTCGGGGCGCTCGCGCCTGGAAGGCGGTACCGGGCTGGGGCTGGCAATCGTGCGCTCGATCATGCAGGTGCATGGCGGGCGGGTTGAGGTGCAGAGCGAGCTGCAGGGGGTGACGCGGTTTAGCCTGGTGTTTGCCGATCAGGTTGGCTGATCGGGCCGGCTCCCACAGGGTTGCTTACTTTGTGGGAGCTGGCCTTGCCGGCGATGGGCTGCAAAGCAGCCCCGGACAATCTCAGTGCCGGCTGGCCGCCAGAATCAGCGCCTTCATCTGCGCCACCGCCGACTTGAAGCCAACGAACAGCGCATGGGCCACCAGCGCATGGCCGATGTTCAGTTCGTTGATGCCCTTGATCGCCGCCACCGCTTCAACGTTGTGGTAATGCAGGCCGTGACCGGCATTGACGATCAGGCCCTGGCCGAGCCCAAAGGCTACGCCGTCGGCCACGCGCTTGAGCTCTTCAGCCACTTCGCTCGGGGTTTGCGCATCGGCATAACGGCCGGTGTGCAGCTCGATGGCCGGCGCACCGACACGGCGCGAGGCTTCGATCTGGCGCTCGTCAGCATCGATGAACAAGGACACTTCCGCGCCCAGACGCGACAGGCGCTCGACCGCAGCCTTGATCCGTGCTTCCTGGCCGGCGACGTCCAGGCCGCCTTCGGTGGTCAGCTCCTGACGGGTTTCCGGAACCAGGCAGATGTGCGCCGGGCGAATGCGCTCGGCAAACACCATCATTTCTTCGGTGACGCCCATTTCAAAGTTCATGCGCGTCTGCAACACATCCTTGAGCAGCAGCACGTCACGCTCCTGGATGTGCCGGCGGTCTTCGCGCAAGTGCACGGTAATGCCATCGGCACCGGCCTCTTCAGCGTCCAGCGCGGCTTTGACCGGGTCCGGGTAGCGGGTACCACGCGCCTGGCGCAGGGTCGCCACGTGGTCGATGTTCACGCCGAGCAGCATGCGGTTGCTTTGAGTCACGAAGAGGCTCTCCTGAAGATTGAGCCCCACAGCATACGACGTTGTTCAGCGCTTGCGAAACAGTTCGCGACTGACCAGCGGCCGACCGCCCAGGTGTACGGCCAGGGCCTGGCGCATCAGGCGCTTGGCGGCGCCCAGAGCACCGGGGATTTCCCAGGCGGCTTCAGCCATGGCCAATAGCTCGGCACCGTTGAACAGCCCCGGCTGCAACAGGTAGACGCGCTCGAGCCCGGCATCGACCTGCAAGCGGTACAGGCCATCGACCACCAGCGGATCGCCGTTGACGTCGTGATCGAGAGCGAAGGCATAACCCAGTTCGTCCAGCAGGCGCCACTCGAACGCCCTCAGCAGCGGCTCCAGCGGGCGACCGGCGGCCAGCGCCTGCAAGGTCGCCGCATAGTGCTCGAATACCACCGGATGCGGGTCTTCAGCCGGCAGCAGGCGAATCAGCAGCTCGTTGAGGTACAGCCCGCTGAACAGCGCATCGCCGTGCAGCCAGGCAGCGACACCGACGCTGTCCAGACGGCCGACGTTCTTCAGCTCGCCGCGGCCGCGAAACTCGACTTCAAGCGGGACGAACGGCCGCACCTGGCTGCCGCCTTTGCCACGGGCACGGCGCATGACCGCGCGCAGGCGTCCTTGCGGGGTGAGGAAATCCACCAGCGCGCTGGTTTCACGGTAGGCCCGGCTGTGCAGCACGTAGGCCGGTTGGCCAACTGGCAGTTCCATGAGCGGCGCTTCAGAAAAGGTTCGACCCGGCGGCGGACGCTACCGGGCCTGGAGCGATCAGAGGTCGCCGTAGCCCAGCGAGCGCAGGGCACGCTCGTCGTCGGACCAGCCACCCTTGACCTTGACCCAGAGGTTGAGCATGACCTTGGCGTCGAACAGCACTTCCATGTCCTTGCGCGCCTCGGAGCCGATGCGTTTGATCCGCTCGCCCTTGTCACCAATGATGATCTTCTTCTGGCCGTCACGCTCGACCAGGATCAGCGCATGGATGTGCAGGATCTTGCCCTGCTGCTTGAACTCTTCGATCTCGACGGTGATCTGGTACGGCAGCTCGGCGCCGAGCTGGCGCATGATCTTCTCGCGCACCAGTTCCGCGGCCAGGAAGCGGCTGCTGCGGTCGGTGATCTGGTCTTCCGGGAAGAAGTGCTCGTTTTCCGGCAGGTGTTTGGCGATCAGCCCTTCCAGTGCTTCGAGGTTGTGCCCCTGCTGGGCCGAGATCGGCACGATTTCGGCGTTCGGCAGTTGCTCCTGCAGCCATTGCAGGTGCGGGATCAGGTCGGCTTTCTCTTCGATCCGGTCGGTCTTGTTGATCGCCAGGATCACCGGGCCCTGCACGTACTGCACGCGCTCGAGCACCAATTGGTCTTCGTCGGTCCACTTGGTGCGGTCAACCACGAAGATCACCACGTCGACGTCCTTGAGGGCGGCCGAAGCGGTCTTGTTCATGTAACGGTTGAGCGCCTTTTCGTTGCTCTTGTGCATGCCCGGGGTATCGACGTAGATCGCCTGCACATCACCTTCGGTCTTGATCCCGAGCATGTTGTGGCGGGTGGTCTGCGGCTTGCGCGAGGTGATTGCGAGCTTTTGCCCGAGGATGTGGTTGAGCAGGGTCGACTTGCCGACGTTCGGGCGGCCGACAATGGCGACATAGCCGCAGCGGGTAGTGTTGGTATCAGTCATTGCCATTCTCCACGCCCAGGGCGATCAGTGCTGCGGCGGCCGCGACTTGCTCGGCGATACGCCGGCTGACGCCTTGCCCTCGGCTTTTTTCAGTCAAAAGGGTCACTTCGCATTCGACGAAAAACGTCCGGCAATGGGGTTCACCTTGAATATCCACCACTTCGTAGCGCGGCAGTTCGCAGGCCCGCGACTGCAGGAATTCCTGCAGACGGGTTTTCGGGTCCTTGTTGGTATCGACCAGGGTCAGGCTTTCGAATTCACCCGCCAGCCATGCCAGTACCCGCTCGCGAGCGGTCTGCATGTCCGAATCCAGATAGATGGCGCCAATCAGCGCCTCCAGGGCATCGGCCAGGATCGACTCGCGGCGAAAACCGCCGCTTTTCAGCTCGCCCGAACCCAGGCGCAGGTATTCGCCCAGGTCAAAGCCCCGGGCCAGTACCGCCAGGGTCTCGCCCTTGACCAGCCGCGCACGCAGGCGCGACAGCTGGCCTTCGCGGGCCTGGGGGAAGCGCTCGAACAGCGCTTCACCGGCGACGAAGTTGAGGATCGCATCGCCGAGGAACTCGAGGCGTTCGTTGTTGCGCCCGGCAAAACTGCGGTGCGTCAGGGCCAGCAGCATCAGCTCCTGGTTCTTGAAGGTGTAGCCGAGCTGGCGCTCGAGGCGGCTCAAGGAAACGCTCACAGTGTACCCACGCGCAGTTCGTGGCCGAAATTCAGCCCGCACGCCTGGGCGTGAGGCTCACACTTTGCAACTCGGTACGCCGCCATCGGGGCTACCGTCGGATTTAACGCATTGTTCAAATCAACATCCTGAAAGACTGTTTGGCTCATGCTCGCTGGCCGGGGTGATCGGTTGCATCCAGGCTTACCTGAACACAGCCTATGCCAGAAACGCATTCGGCGCTGTCCCAGGACAGCGCCGTTGTAGTGTTACTTGATCAGGCCGACCCGCGACAGGTTCGGGAAGTGGCTCAGTTTAGGCTCTGGCCAGCTCATCCAGACCGCGAAGGCCTTGCCGACGATGTTCTGGTCCGGGACCATGCCGTGCAGTTCCTTGGGAATGTTGGGGTCATCCCAGTAACGGCTGTCGTTGGAGTTGTCGCGGTTGTCGCCCATCATGAAGTAATGGCCGGCCGGGACTGTCCATTGCTGGTCAGGCGGCATGCGGTAGCGGCTCATTTCCTTGCGGATCAGGTGCTCGGCTTCACCGAGCTTTTCCTTGTACAGCTCGGCGCTGCCCAGGGTACCCGGCTCGGTGCCGACCAGCTGCTCGGCGATCGCCTGACCGTTGACGAACAGCTTCTTGTCGCTGGTGTAGCGAATCTGATCGCCCGGCAGGCCAACCACACGCTTGATGTAGTTGACGTTCGGGTCGCTCGGGTAGCGGAACACCATGACATCACCGCGCTGCGGATCACCCACCTCGATGACCTTCTTGTCGATCACCGGCAGGCGGATCCCGTAAGAGAACTTGTTCACCAGGATGAAGTCGCCCACTTCCAGGGTCGGCTTCATCGACCCCGAAGGGATCTGGAACGGCTCGATCAGGAACGAGCGCAGCACCAGGACAATGAACAGCACCGGGAAGAACGATTTACCGTACTCGACCAGCAACGGTTCCTTGTTCAGGCGCTCGACCACTGCCATTTCTGGCTGGCTGACGCTGCCCTGATAGTTGGCGATCGCCGAACGCCGGCGCGGGGCCAGGAACAGCAGGTCGACCAGGGCCAACAGACCGCAGACGGCGACGGCGATGACAAGCAACAGCGGGAAATTTAGCGACATAGGACCTAACTATCCAACCTGAGCACGGCGAGGAAGGCTTCTTGTGGGATTTCCACGTTACCGACCTGTTTCATGCGTTTCTTACCGGCCTTCTGCTTCTCCAACAGCTTGCGCTTACGGCTAACGTCACCACCGTAGCATTTGGCCAGTACGTTCTTTCTGAGCGCCTTGACAGTCGTACGCGCAACAATCTGTCCGCCAATGGCGGCCTGGATTGCCACATCGAACATCTGCCGA
This sequence comes from Pseudomonas sp. B21-009, assembly GCF_024749345.1. NCBI lineage: Bacteria > Pseudomonadati > Pseudomonadota > Gammaproteobacteria > Pseudomonadales > Pseudomonadaceae > Pseudomonas > Pseudomonas sp. B21-009. The sequence goes on from NZ_CP087199.1 coordinate 4,669,199, forward strand.
GGAATCAGTTCCTTCATCTTCTCGGTCAATGCGCGGCCCTTGTAGTGCGCATTGTCGCGGTGCACGATCAGCGCCAGGGCGTCGACCTTGTCACCGTTGATCAGTACATCGAGCTTGACCAGGTTAGCCGACTGGTAGCGGTCGAAATGATAGTCCAGCGAGGCGTAGCCGCGGCTGGTGGACTTCAGGCGGTCGAAGAAGTCCAGTACCACTTCGTTCATCGGCAGGTCGTAGCGTACTTGCACCTGCGAGCCGAGGAACTGCATGTCGCGCTGTACGCCACGCTTCTCGATGCACAGGGTAATGACGTTGCCCAGGTGCTCCTGCGGCACCAGGATGGTGGCCGAAACGATCGGCTCACGGAAGTCTTCGACCGAGGACACATCCGGCAGCTTCGACGGGTTGTCGACGTAGATGGTTTCGCCGGTCTTGAGCTTGACCTCGAAGATTACGCTCGGCGCGGTGGTGATCAGGTCCAGGTCGTACTCGCGCTCCAGGCGCTCCTGGATGATCTCCATGTGCAGCATGCCGAGGAAGCCGCAACGGAAGCCGAAGCCCAGGGCGTCGGAGCTTTCCGGCAGGTACTGCAGCGACGAGTCGTTCAGGGTCAGTTTCTGCAATGCATCACGAAAATCTTCGAAATCATCGGAACTGACCGGGAACAGACCGGCATACACCTGCGGTTGAATACGTTTGAAGCCTGGCAGCACCTCGACCTCGGGGGTCGTGCTCAGGGTCAGGGTGTCACCCACCGGCGCGCCGTGAATGTCCTTGATGCTGGCGATGATGAAGCCTACTTCGCCGGCCTTGAGATCGGCGGTCTGGGTGTGCTTGGGGGTGAACACACCGACGCTGTCGACCAGGTGGACCTTGCCGGTGGACTTGACCAGGATCTTGTCGCCCTTCTTCACCCGGCCGTGACGGACACGCACCAGGGAGACAACGCCCAGGTAGTTGTCGAACCAGGAGTCGATGATCAGCGCCTGCAGCGGCGCCTCGATGTCACCGGTAGGCGCCGGGATGGTGTGCACCAGGCGCTCGAGCACCTCGTCGACGCCCATGCCGCTCTTGGCGCTGCAGGCCACGGCGTCGGTGGCGTCGATACCGATGATCTTCTCGATCTCGTCCTTGACCTTGTCCGGGTCGGCCTGGGGCAGGTCCATCTTGTTCAGTACCGGCATGACCTCAAGGCCCTGCTCGATGGCGGTGTAGCAGTTGGCGACCGACTGGGCTTCTACACCCTGGCCGGCGTCGACCACCAGCAAGGCACCTTCACAGGCCGCCAGCGAGCGGCTGACTTCGTAGGTGAAGTCAACGTGGCCGGGGGTGTCGATGAAGTTCAGCTGATAGGTTTTGCCGTCCTGCGCCTTGTAGTGCAGGGTGACGCTGTGGGCTTTGATGGTGATACCGCGTTCACGCTCCAGGTCCATGGAATCGAGTACCTGGGCCTCCATTTCACGCGCAGTCAGGCCACCGCACATCTGAATGAAGCGGTCGGCCAGGGTCGACTTGCCATGGTCAATGTGGGCGATGATGGAGAAATTGCGGATATGACTCAAATCACTCACGGGTCAACACTCAAAAAGGCTGCGGGCCGGACGCCCACCGAAAAATAGCCGGGAATTGTACCTGAAGCTTGACGTTGGCGTCACGTGAACTGTGGGTACCGCGATTGTGGGAAATCGGTGCATGCCCCGGGAAACCTGCGCGGCGCCCAGAAAAAAGGGCAGCCGAGGCTGCCCTTTTCTGCTCAAGCCGGCTTATTCAGCCAGTTTGAAGGTGATGAAGCTGGCGCGGCCCTGACGCAGGACGCGCATCGACACCGACCGGTTCTTCGGCAGCTCTTTGGCGATTTCGGTGAACTGCTTGGCCGAAAGGATCGCCTGGTTGTTCAGATGACTGATGACGTCGCCCGGACGCAGGCCGATCAGCGCTGCCGGACCGTCCTGGACTTCCTTGATGACCACGCCGCCCTTGAGTTCGAGGGACTTCTTCTGCTCGGCGGTCAGGTCGGCCACCGACACACCCAGGCGGTTGCTGCTGCGCTCGACGCCGCCATTGGCGTTGGTGGTGATGTCGGCATCTTCATCCGGCAGTGCGCCGATGGTGATGTCCAGCGACTGGCGTTTGCCATTGCGGATGATGTCGAGCTTGGCCTTGGCGCCATCCTTGAGGCCACCGACCAGGTGCGGCAGGTCGGCAGACATGACGATCGGCTGACCGTTCATGCTCAGGATCACGTCACCGACCTGCAGGCCACCCTTGGCGGCCGGGCCATCTTCCAGCACCTGGGCGACCAGGGCACCGGCCGGCTTGTCGAGACCGAAGGACTCAGCCAGGTCCTTGTTGACCTCCTGAATCACCACGCCCAGCCAGCCGCGGCTGACCTTGCCGTCTTTCTTCAGCTGATTGGAAACATCCAGCGCGACATCGATCGGGATGGCGAACGACAGGCCCATGAAGCCACCGGAGCGGGTGAAGATCTGCGAGTTGATACCCACCACTTCGCCGTTCATGTTGAACAGCGGGCCACCGGAGTTACCCGGGTTGATCGCCACGTCGGTCTGGATGAATGGCACGTAGGTGTCGTTGGGCAGGGTGCGGCCCTTGGCACTGACGATACCTTTGGTCACCGAATGGTCGAAGCCGAACGGCGAACCGATGGCCAGCACCCACTCACCGACCTTGAGCTTCTCGGAGTCACCCAGCTTGACGGTCGGCAGGTCCTTGCCTTCGACCTTGAGCAGGGCCACGTCGGTGCGCGGGTCGGTGCCGACCAGCTTGGCCTGCAGCTCGCTGCGGTCCGACAGGCGGACGATGATCTCATCGGCGTCGGCGACCACATGGTTGTTGGTCAGCACGTAACCGTCGCTGGAGATGATGAAGCCCGAACCCAGCGATTGCGCTTCACGCTGGCGGTCACCGCGCGGCGAACGCGGCGTCTGCGGCATGTTGCGCTCGAAGAATTCGCGGAACATCGGCGGCAGGCCTTCAAGATCAGGCATCTGCCCGGCGGCGTACTTGCGGTCCGGCAGTTTCTGCTTGGTACTGATGTTCACCACCGCAGGCGAGGCCTGCTCGACCAGGGTGGTGAAGTCCGGCAGGGCTTCGGCCTGGGCGGTGAGCACCTGACCGAGCATGAACACGGCGGCGACCATCGATAGGTAGGTTTTCAAGCGTGGTATTGACATACGGCTCCCGTCACAACGAGCGTGGTTAGCAGTAGGGACCTGCAGAAGCAGGAAAGGCCAGCCCCCGAAAGGACTGACCTATAGAAAAATTCTGGAGTTTTTGCAAACTGCAAAGCTTGCCAATCATGTCAGCCAAGCAATCCTCGACCTGTCAGCCTCATTGCCTGCGCCTCATTTTTTAGCCTGGGCATCCTGGGCGCGCATGGACAGCGCAATGCGTTCGGCGGTGCCGATAGGGATCTCGCCCACCACAGTCACCATCATTTCGCCCTGGGGCGTGGTCAGGCGCCGCGAGACGGCAACCGTCGGGCCCAGCTGCGTGCGGATATCGGCGGCCGAGCCTTTGTCGAGGGCTTCGACGAACACCGAAAAGCGCGCCAGGCCGTCGTCGTACATCAGGCTGCTGACGGCATTCTTGCTTTGCGGATCCTTGCGTACGGAGCTGGTGATCAGCTCGAATCCAGGTGGCAACCAGTCCGATCGCCAGCCGGTGACAGGTTGTGCAGCCTGCGCGGTCAGTTGGGCAACCGGCTTGCAGATGCCACTGGCCTTGAGCTGTTCATCGCTTGGTGCAACGGCGGTATTCAGGCGAGTGAACTGGAAACGCTCGAGCAATCGCCCACCGTCGTCGAGCATCAACGACTTGAGCGGCAGCCCGGTCTCTTTATCCAGGTGCAGCTCGAAGGCATAGCGGTGTTGATCACGCGGGGTAAGGGTGACGATTACCGCTTCACGGTCGGCCACCCGCGATTTGCCGGCGACCCCGAGGTCGTACCAGCTCATCAGTTTCAGAGGATCAAGCACTCGCGCCGCAGACTCCGGCGTGTTGGCCACTCCCGGTACCAGGGCCCCGCTTACGCACTGGGTCTGCCCGTCGACACGCACGACTTCCTGGGCCGAGCCATCGAGCTGCAACAGCCGCTCGCTGACTTTGCCGCTCTGGACGCGATGCCAGATGTCGTGGGTGGAGAAGCTACCGTTACGCTCGTAAACGAAAGTACCCTGATAACTCTGCTGTTGCTCGGCCTGGGCCAGACGCTTGAGCCAGTCACCTGCCTGCGCAGAGGAGTTGGCGGCAAGGGCCGGTAGCGTCAACCAGCCACCCAGCAGCAGCGGTATGAGAGGTAGCGCGCGCATGATCCTCCTTACTTAGCGATTTTCCAGGCTGGCTGCACGTGCATACGGCAGAGCGCTCTCGGTACCCTTGAGGGCTGCTTCCTGAGCATGCTGACGCAGGTAGCCAGGCAGACGCTGGTCGTGCCAGCCGGTTTGCCCCTGCAGCACGCCATTGGCCATCGGGCCTGGCTGTTCTGCACTTTCACTATAGCCTGCCAATACGGCCGGGCCCTGTGCTTGTGGCAAGCTCAGGCCTTGCTGCGCCGGTTGTTGGGCAGCCAGCTGGGCACCGCTGATTTCGTCCTGGTTGTACAGGCGTACACCGGCCAGTACCGCGACAGTCACCGAAGCGGCAACGGCCAGGCGGCCCAGGCTGCGCCAGGGTCCACGGGAGACCTTGGCCGGAGCGGCTTCATCGGCCAGGGCTGCGGATACGGCCGAGGCGATATCCAGCTGTGGCAGTACCAGCTCTTTGTGCATGGCTGCACGGGCTACCTGGTAACGCGACCAGGTGGCACGGGTTTCGGGATCATCGACGGCATTCAACACCCGTCGTAATTCCAGTTCGTCCGCTTCGTTATCCATCACCGCGGACAGCGATTCCTGCAAAGCTTCACGACTCATGGCGGTTCCTCTCTTGGCTGTCGCCGCTGTCTCAGGTTTCCTGCAACAACGGCTGCAGGGCTTTGTCTATGGCCTCCCGAGCGCGGAAGATTCGAGAGCGCACGGTACCCACCGGACACTGCATGACGCTCGCAATGTCCTCGTAACTCAGACCATCGAATTCACGTAAAGTTAACGCCGTACGCAAATCTTCTGGCAGTTGCTGGATGGTCCGATGGACGGTGCCTTCGATCTCATCTCGCAACAACGCGCGCTCGGGGGACTCCAGATCCTTGAGGCCATGATCGCCGTCGTAAAATTCCGCATCCTCGGAACTTACATCGCTGTCTGGTGGCCGCCGACCGCGGGACACCAGATAGTTTTTTGCCGTGTTGATGGCAATGCGGTACAGCCAGGTATAAAAGGCGCTGTCCCCGCGAAAATTACCAAGCGCCCGGTAAGCCTTGATGAAAGCTTCCTGCGCCACATCCTGGGCTTCATGGGTGTCGTGGACAAAACGCACGATCAACCCGAGAATCTTGTGCTGATACTTCAGCACCAACAGATCGAACGCTCGCCTGTCGCCACGCTGCACGCGCTCGACAAGCTGCTGATCCTCTTCCTGGGTTAGCATGAACACTCCTCAGTGAACTCGAAGGAGCGTTGCACCTGCCATCGTTCAGGCTTGCAACCATAGACTCGGGCTTTGCGCAAAAGTTCTCCCCTCCAAGCAAGTTTCCTGCGGCCCTTGGTCGGCTCGCACGAAAAACGCAGCGCGGTCACGGCCGGCTGCGTCGATAATCGGGTCTCGAATACGCAAACAGTGCCTTCAAGGGGCGCCTGCCATGCGTCGCCGCGGCATTGTGGCGTGCGGGCATCCTTCTATGGATATCCGTACATCACGGAAAGTTCCCACAAAAGGTTCCCTGGACTGCACAAGCGCCATTGGAAATCAGGGCCTTGGGGCTGCTATAAAGGCAGCCGGTCCAGATTCACGATAGTTTCACAATGCCATAAGCGCCTGACTATTGTGCCGATCCCCCCCTTCAGATACTAGTGTCCTGACATGAGCCAACAATTCCAACATGATGTTCTCGTGATCGGCAGCGGCGCCGCCGGCCTCAGCCTGGCCCTGACCCTCCCCGGTCACCTGCGCGTCGCCGTGCTCAGCAAGGGCGACCTCGCCAATGGCTCGACCTTCTGGGCCCAGGGCGGCGTGGCCGCGGTGCTGGACGACACCGACACGGTGCAGTCCCACGTCGAAGACACCCTCAATGCCGGTGGCGGCCTGTGTCACGAAGACGCCGTGCGCTTCACCGTTGAGCATAGCCGCGAAGCGATCCAGTGGCTGATCGACCAGGGTGTGCCCTTTACCCGCGACGAACACGCCGGTGATGAAGAAAGCGGCTTCGAGTTCCACCTGACCCGCGAAGGCGGCCACAGCCATCGGCGCATCATCCACGCCGCTGATGCCACCGGTGCGGCGATTTTCACCACCCTGCTGGCGCAAGCGCGGCTGCGGCCGAATATCGAGCTGCTGGAACAGCGAGTAGCGGTCGACCTGATCACCGAGCGGCGCCTGGGCCTGGACGGCGATCGCTGCCTGGGAGCGTATGTGCTGGACCGCACCAGCGGCGAAGTCGACACCTTCGGCGCGCGCTTTACCGTGCTCGCCACCGGCGGCGCAGCCAAGGTCTACCTCTACACCAGCAACCCCGACGGCGCCTGCGGCGATGGCATCGCCATGGCCTGGCGCGCCGGTTGCCGGGTGGCCAACCTTGAGTTCAACCAGTTCCACCCGACCTGCCTGTACCACCCGCAGGCCAAGAGCTTTTTGATCACCGAAGCCCTGCGCGGCGAAGGCGGCCTGCTCAAGCTGCCCAATGGCGAGCGTTTCATGCCGCGCTTCGACCCGCGCGAAGAACTGGCCCCGCGCGACATCGTCGCCCGCGCCATCGACCATGAAATGAAGCGCCTGGGGGTGGACTGCGTCTACCTGGACATCAGCCACAAGCCGGCCGAATTCGTCAAAAGCCACTTCCCCACCGTTTACGAGCGCTGCCTGGGCTTTGGCATCGATATCACCCGCCAGCCGATCCCGGTAGTACCGGCCGCCCATTACACCTGCGGCGGGGTGATGGTCGACGAACAAGGCCTGACCGACGTGCCGGGCCTGTACGCCATCGGCGAAACCAGTTTTACCGGCTTGCACGGTGCCAACCGCATGGCCAGCAACTCGCTACTCGAATGTTTCGTCTACGGGCGTTCAGCGGCCAACGACATCGTCGCCCGCCTGGACCAGACCGCAATGCCCCGGGCGCTGCCGTGCTGGGATGCCAGCCAGGTGACCGATTCGGACGAAGACGTGATCATCGCGCACAACTGGGACGAACTGCGGCGCTTCATGTGGGATTACGTCGGTATCGTGCGCACCAACAAGCGCCTGCAGCGCGCCGAACACCGGGTGCGCCTGCTGCTCGATGAGATCGACGAGTTCTACAGCAACTACCGAGTAAGCAGAGACCTGATTGAATTGAGGAACCTTGCTCAGGTAGCTGAACTGATGATCCAGTCAGCGATGGAACGCAAGGAATCTCGGGGTCTGCACTACACGCTGGACTATCCAGAGATGCTGCCAGAGGCGAAGGATACGATCCTTACACCGACCAGATGAGGCACGTTAGGAACGCTTAGCGTAGCACCATAAGCCCTCGATTTGTAACAGCTTTGGCACACATTTGTCCCAACGCAGGGGTCCTTATCGCCTGCCCGCAAGGGTCCTTAACGTGCGCCCATACGAGCGTGCGAGGGCCTACGGGGGGTACGCGCGCAGGTTAGCTATGACAGGTGGTCTCACGGAATTTTGTGTCGGATTATCAAAGGGCACCTAACGTATTCGCTACGACCTCCCCGACCATTTCAGCTATCAGCTCGCCGTGCGTTGCACCGTAAAGAACCGCAACGGTGCCCATCAGCTTCCACGTGGCTTTCGACATAGCGATAGCCTTGAGGACGGCCAACCATGGTTTCTTGGCGGCCATAGCGGTCTCCTACGTGGAATGTGAGATTGAATGTGGATCATTGCCCTGCACATTTGGCATAGCAACGCATTACACATGGGCTCAACTGAAAGTCCACCGGCTGGGGTAGACGCTCAGGTCAGCCCACAAGGCCCGTGAAGGGCCCTATGGATGCTGCGAGTGTTACGACTTGGCGACCACGCAAGTGATCAACGGGAACGCTACGGTCTCAACCTGAAGTTTCTCAGTAGGGTCCGCTGGGTTCGCCAGCTTCAGCTTGACCTTGGCCTGAGCCATTACGTCAGCGATACCGGTGATTTCGATGTCCCAGCCCTGTACCGAGGCGTTACGGCTGGCGAGGATTGACCACACATCACCGTCGTTACCTTCACGGAACGACAGGGAGGCGAAGCCTTTAGGGAGCATGAAGACGCCACGGTTGCCATCCGAATAGAACTGGGTACGGCAGCCCAACAGGTCCTCAATATCGCCTACGCCTGCACGCTGGGCAGCACGCTCAAGGATTGCCTGTTCGGTCATGTGCATCAGCAGCACGAAGTCACTCAGGGAGTTGCCCACTGAGTGGTTGATGCTCAGTGTTAGTTGGTCAATCCAATCCTCAGCACGATCACGTGGTCCAGTGCCAGCAATGGTGACTTCCTTGACCTCGACACTTGGGGACTTCAGGAGAATGTCCACGATGGTAGAGCCGCACGCTTTCTCAAAGTCCTGCATGGCCTTATCCAGCATTTGGCCGATGGAGTTGCTGGTGAAACCTGCCACCACATGAGCATCTAACAGAGTCATACGGTGCGAGAAGAACGCGGCGGTATCAGTGGGCTCCGTAAAGATCACGTCACCGGCAACAGCTTCACCCTTTGTAATGGTCGAGGTGTCGTAGATCGACTTACGTGGGTCGAACTCGACGTTGCGGTCGACCATGTTGACCAGTTGCACAGGGGTCGGCTCAGTGCCCTTAGGTCGAAACTCACACGGGATAGCATCAACGGCGTTCTGGTGCCATTCGCCACCATTAAAGAAGTCGTCAAGGACCGCAACGATACCTTCAGCGGCGACGCTGCCGTCACTGCATGGGGCGCTTGCGGATGCCTGGGTGTTGAACTGAAGGTTACCACCATTGCCCCACACGGCCTGCTCATAGGCAGTCGGTGCGCTGTAACGGTCAGTGTTCTCGCGGTGGTCGGCGGATTTGAAAGCGTTCTGTTTACGAGTAGGCATGATTGAGTATCTCCTGAAAGTTTACTTGAAGGGGTTCAACGGGACGCCAACAAGAGCCAGCGCCACCGGAGGCAAGAAGGTGTGAGTCGGTAGGCTGCCCGTGAGTCATTCCCACGAGGACCATGAGGACCGGCCATTAGCGGCACGGATAGCAGCACCACGTGCACGGTATTCAGCTTCGCGGGCCTCACGCTTGGCACGGCGACGGGCGACCTCAAGGGCCGTAGGGGTCACATAGGAAGCAACGCGCTCAGCATGGGCACGAGACTCAGCTAACTGGCGCTCACGCTCGGTTGCTGCATGGGCCTCACGAGCACGAACTGCTCGGACCACAGCGGGGAACGCATCAGCGATCAGACCAGCGTCAAGGTATTGCTTAACGATGGCCTCACGGGCCGCATCATTCTTACCTGCACCAGCGATCAGCCCAGACAGCATCACGCCTTCAGCGAAGGCACGGGTCACGCTCTGGCCTTGGACTTCAACAGTTTCGGGGGTTACGTTTTGAATATTCAATTGCATGGTAGGTGTCTCCTAAATTCGAGACATTGATTCATGGCCCTGCCGCATAGAGGCAACGTGACCAGATGGCAAGGAGTAGCCGCACGGACCTCTCAAGGACATGATCAATATCTTCTGGGTTTGGGTTGGTGCGATCACGGGTCTGTAACTTGGCGGGGTGTGATCTTGGTGCCGATGGCGGACGGCGTTACAGTAGATGGATGATGCGTTGAGCTTTCCCTAAAGGGACCTTTAAGCGTGCACGGAGTACCGCGTCGATGTGGAGCGATGGTGACCCGATGATCGACTTAACGAAGGCGCTCAGACCGGGGTGATTGGCTTCGAGGTGGGCCAGTAGGGAATCCAAATGGACCCCGCATGATGACTCGCAATAGAAGCTGTTACGGGCACGTCGATCACGCCAGATGCCTCGGAGGGTCAGCAACTTCACGCGGGACGCGGGGGTGACGCACAGGGCATTGAGCTGGTCGAGGAAGGAACTGCTCATAGCTGTGCCTCCTTGCATGCACGGCCCCAGCGATCCACACGGGATGCCTGAGTGGCCTTCTTAGCTTTGGCCTGAGCGGCCTTGGCTTCAGCTACGCCGACGTTGATGGTCTCAGTATTTGCACGCAACCAGTCAAGGCCACGGGGTTTGACCCTCCAGCCTTCACGGTTGCCGAAGTCCGATGAGATCGCCACAAAGGCGCCTGATGAGAAACCTTGCTGCTTCGGTCGGATCTGACCAGTACGGCTACCAAAATCGTCACAGACGTGAACGAACATCGGCCCCTTTGCGAGAAATTCAAGAGCAAGTCGAGGCTGTTGAATACCAGCCACACGGCAAGCCTCGGTCCATGTCAGACCCGCGCCGCGAGCCTTCATGTCGAGAGTCGTAGCCTTGGGCATGTTTGCGTCCAGAAGGGCATCTTTATGGCGCAGCTCACGGACGGCACTGTTACGCATGGCGATGAACGCACGAATGACCATCAGGTAAAAGTCGGTTGAAACCCACATGGCGTATGCAATTGCGCCCTCTTCTGTTGCAAGGGTCCCGTTACCGTGGGAGACATGCAAATTTGCATCTTTGATCAGGGCAGCTTGAACAGCATTACGCCACTGACCCGGTTCCCGAACATTCAGAGTCTTGGCGATCTCGTTGAGATTCCACATTCCATCTTCGTTCGGCTTGAAGGTCTGCCCCTCAATCACGATAGGCAGCAGGTCAGTTTGGTTATTGGTGTTGGCCGGCATAGTAGTGGACTCCTTTTGAATGCTCCCTGAGTTCGCTCCCACAGGCCGACCGTCAAGGCCCCACTACGGGCATCGACTATGGCTCAAGAAGCATTCAGAAAGACTTGACGTTGATAAAAGCCCAGCGACGGGCGTAGAGGAATTCAGAGCGACCGATTAGCTTAGCGGTCTGTCCCTGTTCTTGTGAGGGTTTTTAATCTGGTCATACTGGAGCACCAACGAGCCGCTACGGCCACACTTCTACAACCACGACATCGAAGGTAGACCCAAGATCTTAATGAATCGACCTTAAGGTAACTCTAAGAGCATTCTCTTTAAGTTTTATTATTTATAGAATTAAACTAATGAAACTTAATCTTAGAGTCATCTTGTAGAGATCTTTAAGTTAAAAGGCCCCTTTATACTGTGCGATCAGAGATAGGAGGCCCAAACCTATCAACGGTCTATTCACACGAAGTGCGCAGACAGAATCGCTACAGTGGACCTGATGCTGGCCCCGCGGATCCCGTTAGGGCTGCGCTTGGTGGTCGTGGCGTCTTGGATATTGGTCTACCTGAAAGAGGTAACGTTGATCACTGGACGTACACGCCTTGCCCGCAGAGGGCCACCTTTGAGGTGACCTTGCGGCATCTTGAAAGGAAAGCAACGATGATTTAGCCTGTCCCTCTTTGGGTGAGGGTTTTTAAATCTTCGACGAACGTGTAGCTAACACGTCAGGACTCACAACCGCTCGCATGTCCTTATCGAACCTAACGGCTGGTCTTCCCTGAAGTGACATCAAGGTAGACCTTATTGTTGACTTTCATACCGCCGCAATAAGTGAAGTACACACCTTCGCCACGATTCGTTGAGGCCATCCAGCCACCAATTTCCTTGAAGTCATCTTCAGTACAAGTGCCGTCATCTATCAATGCCCGCGCTGCTTTAGCAAATGGGTCCTTATAAATCCTATAATCGTCTGAACCTTTTACGAGAGAGTAATCTCCACTTGCATCCTCTGAAGGGTCCTTAGGGCGATCTCGGCTAAAATCTTTGCTCTGAACCCATTCAGCAAACTTCCCGTCCTTGATGCCATTAACGGCCGTACAGGCTTTATTTCCAGACTTAATGTACTCGCTGACGCCGCCAGTACAGGATGCAGAATAGGTTTTAGTAATACGGACCCACTGACCTTTACGCTCTAAGATGTCAACGCCTTCCCTGAACATAAGACGGCCTGCGACCCCACACTCTGTAGATGGGCAAGTGTGTCGATCAGTACGATCTGTGGTGACCCATAGTTTTTCCTGCCCCAGCGCATGAGCCGCAAAGACTTGAAGCACTGCACAAAGAGCGAGGCCACTGAAGAAACGTCCATTGTTCAATTGATAGCTCCATTACTTAGTTAATGTTCCATGATGTCCGCATACTAAGCGCTCGTTGGCGACCAGCATAGATGCAGCCTTAGCTTACCAACTTCAAAGCTTTCACCAGAGCGTCCGCCATACGGCCCACCTCAACGGCACTCCCAGCCCCGTACAGGTCATAACTGATAGACCCTGAAGCGTGACCCAAGATGGACTCAGCGGTTCCCACAGGCACCTCAGCGGCCTTCAAGGCACCGGCCAGTGAGTGACGCAATGAGTGGAAAGTCTGGGTCCGATCAGCGTTCAAGCTCAAGACATCCCGTAACGCACCATTAAGCAGGTTCGAGAACTGACCAGCACCCAAGGTGAACAGCCGAGAGTCGGCCTTCCTGACAAACTCAAGGAACGCCTTAAGGTCGAAGCCATAGGCCCCGTCAGTCAGCGGTACGACACGTAGAGCATTCTTGGTCTTGGCTGTCTTGCCATCGTTCCTATTGATGTCGATGACCCACACAGTCCCGACCTGCTTAACGTCAGCCTTGGTCAACTGCCTGAGTTCCTCAATACGGGTCCCAGTGATCACTCCAAGGGACAACGCCCAGCGCTGCCAAGCGTCCACTGGAAGCGACTTAGCGTGAGCCATCAGCGCCTTTACCTGATCCTGAGAGAGCGCCTCACGGGAGCTGTCAGCTCCTTTAGTTGGCTTCAGGCCCTTATCGAAACTCTTGTCGAGATAGCCATTGTTCACAGCCCAATCCATGACCGTTGATAGCCGGGTCAGCAGCTTCTTAACTGTCGAAGGCTTACGGTCCTCAAGGAGCTTTTCCCTGAGGCTCTTCATGTCCTCCCGTGTGTGGCTCTTCATGTCCAAGTCGCCAAGGACCGCGCCGATAGCCTCACACGATGACTTCACGTCCCGCATGGTGCTGGCCTGAATGCTGTCTTTGCGTTCCTCCATGTAGAGCGCAGAAAGAGACTTGAAGGTAAGACCCGAAGAAGCGTTTACAGATGAAGGCAAGGAGAGGGCCAAAGACGTGCCACAAGTTTCTTCGCTGAGGTCCTTCACGATCTCGACCAGTTTTCCCGACCGTCCGCGCATACGCTCCTGAGAGGCCTCAAGGATCTCAAGTGCCTTACTCACTGCCCGTTGCTGATTGATGCTCAGGGGCAGCTTTGCGGATGCCTTACGCAACGCCAAGTGATGCTCATCGTTGATCATCTCGTAAGCGACCAGTGAGCTGTCACCGTGTGCCATCGTCAGGTTGTACTCAGCGAACTCAATCAAGCGCTCACGGAGTTCGTCCCATGACGCCTCAGGGTTGTCCAAGTGGTAAGCCTTGAGAGTCGAAAGGATGTCGTCGGAGATGGTCATTGCGGTGGCCTTGTCGGTAGTCCTGAGTGACAGCGTGAAGAAGCCCTTAAGGGTTCCTTGAGGGCGAAGGCGAAGGTAATAGCGACCAGACCGGCGATAGTGGTACGGCTTGGCGAGCGCAGTTTGTAACAGGTTTGTCCCACTTGGGGAGCGGTGGTTGACGGTCATCGGCTGAAACCCCTGTATCCATTGGGTTTAGCCTCATAGGGTCGAGTTCTACAGCAACTACAAAGTCAGCCGCGACCTGATCGAATTGCGCAACCTGGCCCAGGTCGCCGAACTGATGATCCGCTCGGCCATGCAACGCAAGGAAAGCCGCGGCCTGCACTACACCCTGGATTACCCGGGCATGCTCACAGAGGCCCGCGACACTATCCTGCAGCCGCCCACCTACGCCGACTGAATTTCAGGCGCAAACGCAGGCGCCGGTGCTGCACCGGCTCCAGCGCGTCGAAGGCGATGCACTGGCCCTCGTTGAAACGCCGCCCGGCCCGGCGAAAGCGCAATACCACGCATCCGGGCAAGGCCAGGCTATCGGGCTTGAGTTGCACCGCCTGCCAGCCCTGGGCGCGGCTGAACAACTGCCAGCCGTGGGCATCGCGGCGCAGGGCGGTAATGGCGTTGGGGTGGGTCAGCAGGATGCGCCGGGGGATGATCCAGGCGCCGTGCAGCAGGCACAAGGCAATGGCCGCCAGGCGCAACCACAGGGGCACCTGCAGCAGGCTCAGGGCCAGCAAGGCCAGCAGCAGGCTGGCCAGGTATGCCGCCAACAGTGCCCTTGAGCCCTGCCAGCGACATTCGAAACGCTCACTTGGGCTGGACACGGTCCAGGATGATGCGAACCATGCGTTGCAGCTCCGGGTCTTCGGACTCGCTGCGCTCCATGAACCAGCCGAACATGTCCTGGTCTTCGCAGCCGAGCAAGCGCCAGTACAGTTCCCGGTCTTCCGGGCTCAGGGTTGGAAAAACGTCCTGGCTGAAAGGAACCAGCAACACGTCCAGCTCGAGCATGCCACGGCGGCTGTGCCAAAAGAGCTTGTTGAGTTCAATTTGTTCGACCATGAAGCCCTCCAAAAATAGGCCGCCAGTATACAGAGCCAGCGCCCTAGGGACACGCGACGTTGGTCCGGACATGTGAGCAAATAATGACAGAGGCCTGTACTCAACTACCTATTTTGCCGACAGCGCTCTATCATGGGCCCCAGTCCTATCACCTTGCGATAAACCATGGCCGATTCCGCTTTTTTCTGCACCCTTTCCCACGAAGGCGTTCTCGCCGTCCGCGGCTCGGACGCCGGCAAGTTCCTGCAAGGCCAGCTGACCTGCAACATCAGTTACCTCAACGAGCATACCGCCAGCCTCGGCGCCCGCTGCATGGTCAAGGGCCGCATGCAGTCGAGCTTTCGCATCCTCTCCGAGGGCGATGGCTACTTGCTGGCGATGACCCGCGAACTGCTCGAACCGCAACTGGCCGACCTTAAAAAGTACGCAGTGTTCTCCAAGGCCAAGCTGACCGACGACAGCGCTGCCTGGGTGCGTTTCGGCCTGCACGACGGTGCAGCCGCGCTGCCGGCCCTGGGCCTGGAAGTGCCGGTGCAGACTGACGCGGTCACCCGTCACAACGGCTTGGTCGCCATTGCCGTATCGGCTGGGCGCATCGAGTTGTGGGTACCTGCCGAGCAGGCCCCGGCGGTGCAAGCGCAACTGGCGGCGCAGTTGGCCGAGGCCGGGCTCAACGACTGGCTGCTCGGACAGATCCGCGCCGGTATCGGCCAGGTCATGCTGCAAACCCGCGAGCTGTTCATTCCGCAGATGATCAACCTGCAGGCCGTGGGTGGCGTGAGCTTCAAGAAAGGCTGCTACACCGGCCAGGAAATCGTCGCGCGCATGCAGTACCTGGGCAAGCTCAAGCGTCGCCAGTACCGCCTGGCCCTGGCCGAGGGTGACCTGCCGCAGCCCGGTACCGAAGTGTTCTCGCCCACCCACAACTCCTCCGTTGGTGAAGTGGTACTGGCGGCCCGCAGTGAACAGGGCTGCGAACTGCTGGCCGTGCTGACCGCCGACGCGGTTGCCGACGACAACCTGCACCTGGGCAGCGCCGAAGGTCCGCGCCTGGAGCTGCTGACGCTTCCTTACGAACTGGACCGCGATCGCGAAATCCAGCGCTGAGCCTGCGCCCGCCCTGCACGGGCGGGGCACTCGTCAATTGCGGTAGAGAATCACCATGAACAAGATGGCCGAGATGATCCAGGCCCACCTGCTGAGCGCCATCGACAACGATGACCTGGTGCTGCCGACCCTGCCGGAAGTGGCCTTGAGCATTCGCGAAGCCGCCGAAGACAGCGAGATCAGCGTCAGTACCCTGAGCAAGGTGATCGGTCGCGATGCAGCGTTGTCGGCGCGCCTGATCAAGGTGGTCAACAGCCCCTTGCTGCGCGCCGCCACCGAGGTCACCGACCTGCAAACGGCCATCACCCGCCTGGGCATCAACTACAGCTGCAACCTGGCGATCGGCCTGGTGATCGAGCAGATCTTCCATGCCCGCTCGGATGTGGTTGAGCAAAAAATGCGCGAGATTTGGTCAAAAAGCCTCGAAGTGGCTGGCATCAGCTATGAGCTGTGCCTGCGATTCACCCAGCTCAAGCCGGACCAGGCAGCCCTCGCTGGCCTGGTTCATCAGATTGGCGCGCTGCCGATCCTGCTGTATGCCGAAGAGCACAACGAGCTGCTCTCCGACCCGGTCAGCCTGAACTATGTAATCGAACAGATTCACCCGGCACTGGGCGACAAGATTCTCAGCGTCTGGGAGTTCCCCGAGCAACTGGTGCACCTGCCCGGGCTGATCCAGGACCTGGATCGCGGCACCGACAAGGTCGACTACGTCGATATTGTGCAGATCGCCCAGGTACTCAGCAGCAACAGCAAGGAGCGACCGCTGGCCGCCCTGCCCGCCTACCGCCACCTTGGCCTGCCCACCGGCACTGAGCTGCAGGCCAGCGACCTGCTCAATGCCAAGGCGATGTTCCGCTAGTCAGCGCTGAAGCTGACCCGCACCTTCAAGCCGCCACGCTCACCGTCGTGCAGGCTGATCTGCGCCAGGTGCGCGCGGCAGATCTCGCCGACAATCGCCAGACCCAGGCCAGTGCCCTGGGCGCCGCGCCGGTAGAAGCGCTCGAAGACCTTTTCACGCTCGCTTTCAGGAATCCCCGGGCCGTCGTCTTCGACTTCGAGAATGCCCGGCTCAACCACGCGCAGAATCACATCGCCGCCCTTGGGCGTATACGCCATGGCGTTATCGACCAGGTTGCTCAGCAGCTCATTGAGCAGCGTCGGCTCGCCGCGCACCCACACCGGCCCCTCGGTCTCCAGCGCCAGGGCGACGCCACGCGCATGGGCCAGCGGCGCCATGGCCATGCCCAGCTCACGGGCCAATTGGCTGAGGTCGAGCAATTGCGCGCCGCCTTCGGCAATCGCCCGGGCGCCGTTCTCGACCCGCGCCAGCGACAGCAACTGGTTGGCCAGGTGGGTCAGGCGATCGGTGCCTTGCGCGGCGGCCTCAAGGGTTTCGCGCCAGACTTGCGGCTCGTTGGAGCGCAAGCCCAGTTCGACCCGCGCCTTTAGCGCCGCCAGCGGCGTGCGCAGTTCATGGGCGGCCTCGGCGATAAACTGCGCCTGGCGTTCGAACTGGCCGCGCAAGCGCTCGGTAAAGTGGTTCAGGGCGCGCACCAGCGGACTCAGCTCGCGCTGCACCTGGACCACCGGCAAGGCCCGCAGGTCATCGGGCTGGCGTTCTTCCACAGCGCTGCGCAAGCGCTCTAGCGGGCGCAGGGCGGCGCTGACGGCAAACCACACCAGCATCAGCGCGCCGAGGGCGAGCATGCCCAGGCGCAGCAGGGTATCGGCCATCAGGCTGCGGGCCATGCGCACCCGCGCCTCTTCGGTTTCGGCCACGCGGATTTCGGCCATGCCGTTCATGTTCGGCTCGCTGACCGCCTTGAGCAGGCTGACCACGCGCACGTCCTGGCCCAGGTAACGGGCGTTGTAAAAGCGCGCCAGGGCCGGGTAATCGTCGGTGCGCGGAGTATTGGGCGGCGGCGCCGGGAGGTTTTCGTAGCCGGAGATCAAGCGCTGGTGAATATCGTTGACCTGGTAGTAGATTCGCCCGGCGCTGTCGTAGGCGAAAGTGTCCAGGGCCACGTAGGGCACATCGGCGCTGAGGGTGCCGTCGCGTTGTGACAGGCCCGCGGCGATGGTCCGTGCCGAGGCCAGCAAGGTACGGTCGTAGGCGGTGTCGGCGGCTTCACGGCCGTTCCAGTAAGCGCTCAGGCCGCTGGCCAGCATCAGCACCACCAGCAGGATTGCCAGGTTCCATAGCAGTCGCCCGCGCAGGCTGTCGCTGTTACGCATCTTTGTGCTCGAGCAGGTAGCCGAGCCCCCTGAAGGTGACGATCGCCACGGCATGGCCATCGAGCTTCTTGCGCAGGCGGTGCACGTAGATTTCGATAGCATCGGCGCTGGCTTCTTCGTCCAGGCCGAACACCTGGGCGGCCAGTTGCTCCTTGCTCATCACCCGCCCGGGCCGCGCAATCAGTGCTTCGAGCACCGCCTGCTCGCGGGAGGTCAGGGTCAGCAGCTCTTCGCCGAGGGTGAAGCGCCGGGTATCGAGGTCGTAAACCAGCGGCCCGCAGCGCTGCTGGCGTTCGCCGCCGAGCACGCTACGGCGCAGCAGGGCCTTGACCCGCGCCTCAAGCTCGGTCAGCTCGAACGGCTTGGCCAGGTAATCGTCGGCGCCCAGGTTCAGGCCATGAACCCGGTCCTTGACGTCGCTGCGCGCGGTCAGCATCAGCACCGGCACGGTCTTGCCGCGGGCCCGCAGGCGCGCCAGCACCTCGAAGCCGTCCATCCGCGGCAGGCCGACATCGAGTACCGCCACGGCGTATTCCTCGCTGGCCAGGGCCAGGTCGGCGGCCACGCCATCATGCAGCACATCCACGGTCAGGCCGGTGCTTTTCAGGGCCTGGGCCACGCTTTCGGCCAGTTGCAGATGGTCTTCGACGAGCAGCACACGCATCGATTTCTCCCCTTTGCGTCGCGTTCAATGGCGCGGAGTGTACAGCCGACAGCCCAACTGTGAAGCCTTCGGCGCAATCAAAAGCTGCTGAAAGGTTAGCGAAAGGTTCACGCCCTAGCATCCTCTCACGGCTCACTCTGCTTGCCGTAAAACCGGACCCAAGGTCCGAACTAATAAGAACAATAACGGAGTCACTCCACGATGCTGTCCATGCAGCCGCAGGCGTACGCGCCTACCCGACGTCTACCTTCCCGCCAGACCGCAGTTGCCAGCGCCCTCGCCCTTGCCGGCGTCGCCCCGTTGAGCCAGGCCGCCTTCTTCGATGACAGCAAGGCGAGCTTCGAAACCCGCAACATGTACTTCAACCGCGACTTTCGCGATGGCACCAGCGCCCAGCAATCCAAGCGTGACGAATGGGCCCAGGGCTTCATGCTCAATTTCGAGTCAGGTTATACCGACGGTACTGTAGGCTTCGGCCTGGATGCCCTGGGGATGCTCGGTATCAAGCTCGACTCAAGCCCCGACCGCACCGGCACCGGCCTGCTGCCAACCCACGACGATGGCCGCGCCGCCGACGAGTATTCCAAGCTCGGCCTGACCGGCAAGGTGAAGATCTCCGCGACCGAACTCAAGATCGGCACGCTGATCCCGGAGCTGCCAACCCTGCAGCCAAACGACGGGCGCATCCTGCCGCAGACCTTCGAGGGCGGCCTGCTGACCTCGGGCGAAATCAGCAACCTGACTTTTACCGGCGGGCGCCTGGAAAAAGCCCGCGACCGCGACAGCACCAACAACGAGGACATCGCCCTCAACAACAAGAACAGCCGATTTCTTGGCACCGTCGCCGGCAACCATTTCGACATGGCCGGCCTGGACTACAGGTTCACCGACAAGATCACCGGCAGCTACCACTGGGCCCAGCTCGATGACGTCTACCGCCAGCACTTCGTCGGCCTGATCGCCTCCCAGCCGTGGGGCCCGGGCACCTTGGGCGCCGACCTGCGCATGGCCTTCAGTGACGACCAGGGCCAGGCCCGCGGCGGCAACATCGACAACACCGCGCTCAACGGCATGCTCAGCTACGGCCTGAACGGCCACAAGCTCAGCGCCGGCTACCAGCACCTGTCCGGCGACACCGCCTTCCCCTATGTCGATGGCGCCGACCCGTACCTGGTCAACTTCGTACAGATCAACGACTTCGCCGGCGCCGACGAGCGCTCCTGGCAAGCCCGTTACGACTACGACTTCAGCAAGCTCGGCATCCCCGGCCTGACCTTCATGAGCCGCTACATCAGCGGCGATAATGTCAGCCTGGCCAATGTTGGCGAGGGCAAGGAGTGGGAACGCAACACCGAGTTCAAGTACGTGGTGCAAAGTGGCGCCCTGAAAAACGTCGCCGTGCGCCTGCGCAACGCCACCTTCCGCTCCAACTTCGCCCGCGATGCCGACGAAGTGCGACTGCTGGTGAGTTACAGCCTTGCGCTGTGGTAATCCCTGATAACAATAACGTTCACGGAGAGACACGATGACTTTTTCACTGCGCCGCATTGCCCTCGCCACCGGTTGCCTGCTGCTGGCCGGCAACGTTCTGGCGGGCGAACCGAAACGCCCTGAATGCATCGCCCCGGCTTCGCCCGGCGGCGGTTTCGACCTGACCTGCAAACTGGTGCAAAGCGCCCTGGTCAACGAAAAGATCCTCAGCAAACCGATGCGCGTCACCTACATGCCCGGCGGTGTCGGCGCGGTGGCCTATAACGCGGTGGTCGCCCAGCGTCCGGCCGATGCCGGCACCCTGGTGGCCTGGTCCAGTGGTTCGTTGCTGAACCTGGCCCAGGGCAAGTTCGGCCGTTTCGATGAAAACGCCGTGCGCTGGCTGGCGGCGGTAGGCACCAGCTATGGTGCCATTGCCGTGAAAAGCGATTCGCCCTACAAGACCCTCGACGACCTGGTCGCGGCGCTGAAAAAAGACCCGAGCAAGGTGGTGATCGGCTCCGGCGGCACCGTCGGCAGCCAGGACTGGATGCAGACCGCGCTGATCGCCAAGGCCGCCGGGATCAACCCGCGCGACCTGCGCTACGTGGCCCTGGAAGGCGGCGGCGAAATCGCCACGGCGCTGCTCGGCGGGCACATTCAGGTCGGCAGTACCGACATCTCCGACTCCATGCCGCACATCCAGAGCGGCGACATGCGCCTGCTTGCGGTGTTCGCCGAAACCCGCCTGGACGAGCCGGAAATGAAGGACATCCCCACCGCCAAGGAACAGGGCTACGACATCGTCTGGCCGGTGGTGCGCGGTTTCTACCTCGGGCCGAAAGTCACCGATGAAGAGTACGACTGGTGGAAAGCCTCGTTCGACAAGCTGCTGGCCTCCGAAGAGTTCGCCAAGCTGCGCGATCAGCGCGAGCTGTTCCCCTTCGCCATGACCGGTGTCGAGCTGGACACCTACGTCAAGAAGCAGGTGGCTGACTACAAGGCCCTGGCCAAGGAATTTGGCTTGATTCAATAAGCCTCTCCCCTTTCGAACGCATCGCGGGGCAAGCCCGCTCCCACTTGCCCCGCGAAAAGAGGATTCCGCAATGATCCTGCAACGTCTCTTCGCCCTGTTTTTGCTGGCGCTGTGCGCCGCCCTGGCCGTCATGGCCTGGCCCTACCAGGCAGCCTTTTCCTACGAACCGGTCGGGCCACGTGCCTATCCCTTGCTGATGCTCGGCCTGATGGCCGCGGGCCTGCTGTACCTGGCCTTTCGTCCCACGCCGATCGTGCACAAGGACGACGAACCCGAACTGGACCGCGAAACCCTGAACAAGATCGGCCTCTGCGTCGCCTTGCTGCTGGTCTTCGCCGCCACCTTCGAGCCACTGGGCTTCATTGTCAGCAGCATCCTCATCGGCGTGCCGATGGCGCGCCTGTATGGCGGGCGCTGGTTACCCAGCGTGGTGATCATCGGCCTGATGAGCATCGCCTTGTACTGGCTGTTCGACCGTGTGATGGATGTGCCCCTGCCCCTCGGCCTGCTCGACGTTCTGGAGAACTGACATGGATACGCTTGGTTATCTCGGCCAGGGCTTCGGCGTCGCCCTGAGCCCCTACAACCTGGTTACCGCCCTCGCCGGCACCCTGATCGGCACCGTGGTCGGCCTGCTGCCGGGCCTGGGCCCGATCAACGGCGTGGCGCTGCTGATTCCGATTGCCTTCGCTCTCGGCCTGCCGCCGGAGTCGGCGCTGATTTTGCTGGCAGCGGTGTATCTGGGGTGCGAATACGGCGGGCGGATCAGCTCGATCCTGCTCAATATCCCCGGTGAAGCGTCGACGGTCATGACTACCCTCGACGGCTACCCCATGGCCCGCCAGGGCCTGGCCGGGGTGGCGCTGTCGCTGTCGGCCTGGAGTTCGTTCATCGGCGCCTTTATCGCTACCTGCGGCATGGTGCTGTTCGCGCCGCTATTGGCGAAATGGGCGATTGCCTTCGGCCCGGCGGAGTATTTCGTGCTGATGGTGTTCGCCATTGTCTGCCTGGGTGGCATGGCCGGCGACCGGCCGTTGAAGACCTTCATCGCCGCGCTGATCGGGCTGTTTCTTTCCAGTGTCGGCATCGACGCCAACAGCGGCGTGTACCGCTTCACCGGTGACAGCGTGCACCTGGCCGATGGCATTCAGTTCGTGGTGCTGGTGCTGGGGCTGTTCTCCATCAGCGAGATTCTCCTGCTGCTGGAAAAAACCCACCATGGCCACGAAGCGGTGAAAGCCACCGGGCGCATGCTGTTCAATTTCAAGGAAGCGGCCTCGGTACTCGTCGTCAACATTCGCTGCGGCCTGCTCGGTTTCATCATGGGCGTGCTGCCCGGTGCCGGCGCAACCCTGGCCAGCGCCGTGGCCTACATGACCGAAAAGCGCATCGCCGGTGCCAGCGGCACCTTCGGCAAGGGCGACAAGCGCGGCCTGGCCGCACCGGAAACCGCCATCGGCGCCTCCTGCTGCGGCGCCCTGGTGCCAATGCTGACCCTCGGCGTACCCGGCTCGGGCACCACCGCCGTGATGATCGGCGCCCTGACCCTGTACAACATCACCCCGGGGCCGATGCTGTTCGCCCAGCAACCGGACATCGTCTGGGGCCTGATCGCGTCGTTGTTCATCGCCAACATCATGCTGGTGATCCTCAACATCCCGATGATCCGCATCTTCACCCGCATCCTCGCCGTGCCGAACTGGGCGCTGGTGCCGGTGATCGCGATCATCACCGCGATCGGTGTGTACGCGGTGCATGCCACCACCTTCGACCTGTTCCTGATGATCGGCATCGGTATCTTCGGTTACATCCTGCGCAAGCTGGACTTCCCGCTGTCGCCAATCTTGTTGGGCTTCATCCTCGGCGGGCTGATGGAGCAGAACCTGCGCCGCGCGCTGTCGATTTCCAATGGTGCCCTGGACATCCTCTGGTCGAGCCCGATCAGCATGAGCGTGTGGGGCCTGACCATCGCCATGATGCTTTTGCCGCTGCTGCGCATCTGGCGCAAGCGCAGCCTTCAGCGTCGTGCCCTGGCCGATGTCTGATGGCCGCTTGAAACTGTACTGGGCCACCGGCCTGGTCGGCCTGGCCGGCGGTTACCTCGCAAGCAGGGTCGGCTGGCCGCTGCCGTGGATGGTCGGCTCGTTGCTGGCGATCATCCTCGTGCGTTGCCTGACGCCCTGGCAATTGAGCGAGATCCCCGGCGGGCGCAAGTGCGGGCAGTGGATCATTGGTATCGGGATCGGCCTGCACTTCACCCCGGCTGTGGTCGAGCAGGTGGCGAGCAACTTCGGCCTGATTTTCTGCGGGGCGCTGATCACCAGTGTTTCCAGTGTGGTCGGGGTGTGGTTGCTGCGCCGTACTGGCGAAGACCGCGCCACAGCGTTCTTTTCCAGCATGCCCGGTGGCTCCGGGGAGATGGTCAACCTCGGCGCCCGCAACGGTGCGGTGCTCAGCCAGGTGGCGGCAGCGCAGAGTTTGCGGGTGCTGGCGGTGGTGCTGTGTGTGCCGGCGCTGTTCAAGTTTTTGCTCGGCAATGGCGTGCCGCTGACCCACGCCGGGAGCGTGCACTGGGGCTGGCTGGTAGTGATCTGCCCGCTGGGGGTGTTGCTGGCCCTGGGCTGGCAGCGTTTGAAACAACCCAACCCGTGGCTGTTCGGGCCGTTGCTGGTGGCGGCGGTGGCCAGTGTCAGTGCCAACCTGCAGGTGGCCCTGCCCGATGGCGCCAGCCAGATCGGCCAATGGCTGATCGGCAGCGGTCTGGGTTGTCACTTCAACCGCGCGTTCTTTCGCCGGGCACCGTCGTTTCTCGGGCGCACCTTGATTGCCACAGCCTTGACCATGTTGATCGCCGGCCTTGCGGCGGGTGTGCTCAGTGTCATGACCAACCTCGACCTGCGCTCGCTGACCCTGGGCATGATGCCCGGCGGCATCGCCGAAATGAGCCTGACCGCCGAAACCCTGCAACTGTCGGTGCCACTGGTCACGGCGCTACAGGTGATGCGTTTGCTGTTCGTGCTGTTTCTGGCCGAGCCGTTGTTCAGGCACTGGGACAAACGCTGCGACTGAAACAAAAAAAGAGGAAGCCAAGGCTTCCTCTTTTCAGTTACGCGCTTACCAGGTGAAACGCACGCCGACGTTGGCACCGAACGGCTTTTCGATCTTGTCGCCGTTGCTGTAATCGATATCGGCATGCAACTGCAGGCGCTCGGACAGCGACACGGCAATACCGGCACCGACCTCGGCACGCGAGCCGGACAAGTCGTTGTTGAACACGTTGTCGTTGACCTTGACCTGGTTGTTCTTGACGAACTCGTGCACCGCGGCAGCGCGCAGGTACGGCTGGGCAAAGCGCCCCTCGCCAAGATCAAAGTTGCGACCTACCGTGGCACCGGCCTTGCCGAGTACCGACATGGTGCGGTCACCTTCAGCCTTCAGGCCGCTGTCCAGGTCGTAGGACGCACCCTGGATGCTCACTGCCGACACTTGGGCGAAAGGTTCAACGAAGTAGCCGTCATCGAGCTTGATGTGACGACCGAACTCGGCCGACGCACCCACACCGTTGGTCTTGTAGTTGCCCTTGGCCTGGCTGCCGTCGCTCATCGCCACCTTGGACTTGTTGTCGAAGCGGTTGACCTTGGCCACCGCGTCAAAGTAGTAACCGCTGTCCTGGTCCAGCCAGGTGGTGTAGGCACCGGCGTAGTAGCTGTCGACCGTACCGGTGGTACCGCGGCTCAGGTCCAGGTCGGACTTGCTATGACCGGCCAGCACACCGACCAGCCACTGGCTGTCGCCCACCTGGGCATCGGCACCCAGGGTGAAGCCCTGCTGGGTTTGCTTGTAGGCGGTGCCAGACGACTCGGCAACGTTGTACTTGCTGCCATAGGCACGGCCCCAGGCGCCGCTTTTACCTTCGTTGTAGCGCAACTCGCCCATGCGGGTGCGCAGCGACGACAGCTCGCCGTACCATACGGTCGGAGCAGTGTTGAACAGCGCCAGGACCGAACGGGTACCGGGGCTGATGACTTTCTTCTCGGTGTCCAGGTGCCAGTCGTTGCCTTCCTTGGTCAGGTCATAGGAAAACGCACCCAGGTCGACAGGACCGTTCAACAGGCTGAATTCGGCGTCGCCGCCGCCGGTAGTGACCACGGTGATCCGCTCGACAGCGGCCGGGTCGTGACCACTGGCACTGATAGCGAGGGTGTGCTGACCGTTGGCCTGACCGCTGACATTGAGCAGGTCGCCTTCGCCAGTGGCGAAGTCAGCCGACATATGAAAGGTGCCGTTGCCAGACAACTCTCCCAGGTCCAGGCGATAGAACTGGCCAGGCTCGCCAAACTGCACATGGCCGCCCTGCAGGCTCAATTGTTCAACCTGGCTGTCACCCACCAGCGCCCAGGTACTGTCGCCGTTGAGCGCCAATGCGTCGACGTTTTCCAGGCGCCCCTTGAACAGCGATTGATCGTTCAGGCTCAGTTGCGCCGCGCCGCCAGTGGCGGCAATCACATCACCTTCCAGGCTGGCATTGCTCAGGGTCAGTTGCGCAGTGCTGCCATCGCCTACCTGAATATTGCCGACCAGGTCGCTGCGGCCAATCTGCATCTCTGCCTAACCACCGTTCTTGAGCTCAAGCAGGGTGCCATTGGCGCCTTCCAGGCTCGAACCATTGAGTACGTCGATACGGGCGGTGGTTGCAGAATCCACCACCAGGGCCGCTCCAGTCCCCCCGATTACTTTGCTGTTGTCCAGGAGCAACGTCGGGGCCTGCTCGTTGGCTTCAGAGCCATAGTATTCATGAGACAAACGCACACCGCTCTCGGCGCCCTTGATCACGCTGTTGTGCGCCTGGGCCTGGCCGCCGATCATCAACAGACCATCAGCCGTAGCACCGGTCAGGCTCGAGTCTTTGAGCGACAGATTGCTATAGGCGCTGAGGGTTGCACCGAATCGGCCACCGTTGATTTCGCTGCTCTGGACCTGGACCGCGGACCCGGTCGCCGAACCATCGAGCAATCGGCCAACCGTCAGGCCGTTGCCCTGGGCGCTATCGATACGTGCGTTGGCGATACGGGCGGTACTGCTCACCAGGGCAATAGCGTTGTTCGAGCCGACGGCAGTGACGGTGCCACCCTCGATGTTCAGTTGGCCCTTGCGCACTTGGATGTGCTCGGTACGCGCACCCTGGACATTCAGAGTGGCATTTTCCAATACGCGATAGTTGTAGGACGGCGTCCCCGAGGTAGCGGTAAAGGTCTGGTTGCTTTCGACAACCTTGGTGATAGCCAGGGCCTGAGCCGATGCCATCACCAAAGGTGCGACAAGGGCTGCCTGCAAGGCGCACGAAAGCGCCGAGGGTTTGAAGATGCTTGGCTTGGTCATGAGATTCTACTCCGCAGCATTGAGACTATTCAGTTCCGGATTAAACAGAGCCAACTAGTTCAAGCCCCGTTTGTTCGGAGCGCAGAATAGAAACTTCTGACAGAATCTTATGTAGGAATATTCCTCATAAAAAGTAGGCGCAATCAACAGGTGGTGTTGCGTTTATATAGAAAAAAATGAAGCCGAGCATTGCTCGGCCTCATTCATCATCAAACACTCAGCTTATGGCCTTCCTGGGCAAAGTGCGGTCCCCTGTAGGCCAAAGTAGTAGTAAGACTTCACTGGGGAACGGCCAATATCCTCGCCACCACGTTCCTGAATCCAATACAGCTCGACAAAACCGCTGCGCAGCGGCTCCATGCAGGGAATCCATGGAATCGTAAGATTTACCCCGGTGTCAACTTCGTTTTGATTGAGCACTTCCCGTGGGAAAGATGAACGCGTTTCTTCGACAGGCTGCGAATTTGTAAAACCTTCAAGGCCCAGCCAGTACAAAGTAACGATGTCGCCCACTTGAAGATTTTGAGCATCAAGAATCCTTGCATTAACGCCTCGCCATGGAAAATCGGAACAACTGATACCCGCTTGGGTACCGAGCAAATTCAACTCAGGCGCGTTGACCTCTGCCAATGGAATGGCCCTGACATCCACCAATTGACTGCCCGACGACTGGAAGTTGGTGGTGGTCGCATTGGCAAAAATTTTATAGAACAGCGGAATGTCCGTTCCATTGCCGACCGTGACAATATCGTCCCAGCTGATTTGCAACTCGATCGGGTCACCGGGATTGTCTGTGCTCAGCACTGTGTAGGTGGCCACCAACAGGTTTTCCGGGCCGTAGTAAAGCCGAATAACCTCCCCCGTTTGCGCAGGATCATAAAGGGCAAAACTGACGTCGGCAGGCTGGCCTGCATCCTCTGGGCGCAAAAGATTCAGCTCCCCCGTCGACGAGGTCAGGAGCGGAACATCCAGCGTCGGGTTGACCGGATCGGGTTCGCCCGGGTTAGGCGGCCCAATCAGCTCCAGGTCTACTTCCACATCCAGTACTGGGGAGGGATAGGCCTTGCTACGGATGACTTCATAGCGCACCTGGGCCATATGCGCAGTCCCTTCGACGCCACTGGAGATGACTGCCCACGGTGCCGTAAACGGTAAAGGCCAGTTAGGCGTGGGCGGCAGGAAGACCCGATCCACATAGATATCATTCCAGTAAACGCGCACTTCGTCACCCGACGCCGCATTGGTATACTCATCCACCTCGATCAGCACGCCCTCACGTGCTTCGACAATGTCAATGGGCGCAGCATCCACCCTGGGCGCCAACAAGTCGATAGGTGTTGGCTCAAGGATAACGAACACTTGCTGGCGGTATGCCAGCTTGGTCGGATTGCCGGCCCGGTCTTCCAGTATATAGGTCACCTGCTTGGTGCCAGGCCCGGCAAGGAGCAGCTCCTCCTTTGTCAGCACTACGTTGATAGGCCTTTCGCTGACCAGCCCGCCTTTATTCGGCTGGGACTGCTCATCACCAAAGAGAATCGCCCAGTAGTCACCCGCTTGCGGGTCAAGGTAATCTGGAATCTGTAACACCAGCTCATCGTCGTGCGCTTCCAGATACTCCGGCGTCACCGTGGCATCCGGCAGGTCCTCCGGAAGAATGATGGCCGTTGGGAAAACACCAAGATTGGGATCAAGCCTGTCGACTGTTACCGTAAGATTCTGCGAAACTCCATCATTGGGATTTATCGAGTTGACGACGTCAAAATAGACAACTTTCTCACCGTGCGACTCAAGCACTGGGTCTTGCAGCGTCACCGGAATGGGAAATGTGATCACATGAGGGACCGGCAACTCAACGCTGTGAACCGGCCTTTCGTTAATATAAACGGTTACCGTATCGATTGTGCCGGGCGGCCCCACTGTAGTGAAAGCCGGAATTTCCACCTCGAGTCCTTCCGGGATTTTCGGTGTACGCAGCAGATTAATCTGTCCCCCGGGAATATTTTGCTCAGTATTAATAGGCACCGGTGGATTAAACAAGTTTCTAAAACTTCTAGACTGTGGGGCCCGTGTTTTGGCTTTTTCGGCTGACGCCTTGGTTGTCGCTTCAAACTTGGTCATCTTGGTATCTCCTGCAAATAGAAATAGGCTTGGAACACCATCAGCACCTCAGTCGACCCAGCCGCCGTCCTGCCAAGCAACGGCATTGCGGGGGCAAAGCCAAACCTTTTTTCAGAGCAAAACGTCGTCTTGTTTATTGCAACTGAGCAATCACTTCAGCGTATTGAGTCAACATCCTTGAACACAGTGCTCACGCCTCTTGATCACAATACAGGCCCGTACTCAGATCGATGACTGACAACCTCGCACGTGCCAACTCCGACTCCCCCACACCACTACCGTCGCCTTTCTCCAGCCGATAACGGACATTACCGCCCCCCCCACCCGGCTCACTTCGAGCCGCCAACTTGATCAGCGGGTCGTAGGGCAATACGGTAAACCTGTAGCCATGCTCGGCCTCGAGGTCTTCGCGGGTCAGAACATGCTCAAAACGTGCCTGGGTTCCAGGGATCGGGTTATTGCCCGATTGGTTGTAGTCGCCCTCCCAAAGCAGGATGAGCTTGTCATCCACCTGCAGTTGCGGGTCTTTGGGGATCTCTACCCGAACGCCCAACCATGGCTGTTCTTCGCAACGTATCCATTGATTGGTCTTGGCATCTGGAAAGGTGGCGGGCGCCAGGCCTTCGATGACTCGCACCTCGACACGCACGGGTGTTATGGGCGACCGTTGCCGGTTAACCCCATTGAACGTGGTGTACTGCATCGGCAGGGCAGGTGAATTGCCGACACTATAGATAATCGCCCAAGGAACCCTCAGCACGATCAATTGCCCACCAACATCCTCAGCCTTCACCTCGTAGCGATCCACCGCCTGCGGATGACTGCCCCAGAACAACTCCAGCACCTGACCGAATTGCGGGTTGTCATACAGAAGGATCTCGACGCGCGCGTCCTGCCCGGCATCGGCGCCTGTGAGCACATTATCGGCTGTCGTGCCCTTGACTACAGCCGGTAGCAACAAGGGGTTGACCGGATCCGGACCGGGAGGCGGACCGGCCACCGTCAGGTCGATGTCTACCCATAAGGTCGAAGAGGTGAGCGAAGCCCCACCGCGTCGCCAGGTGTAGTGCACCCGATCAACAAAAGGTGCAGCAAAGCCTCCCGCCGCTAGAATTGCCCAACTGACCGGGGCCCTCAAAGGCCATTGCTGGTTCTCGGCAATGGTGATGAGGCGAAGCGCCAGCCCGCGCCAGTAGACCTGAACCTGATCGCCTTGCAGTGCGTCGCTGATGACGTCGATGTGAACCTCGACACCTGCACGGGCATCTTCCAGGTCAATCAGCCCATCGACATCGAACCTGGGCACCCGAGGGTCAGGCAGGTCGCCCGGCAATTCATCCAGCACTACCTCAATTGGCTGGACCTCGGACGTTGGCCCGCGATTACCGGTTCGATCTTCCAGGCGATAGTAGGCGTTATGCGGGCCTGAACCGCTCTCTCGGACCAGCATCGCATCGTATTGCACAATGATCGGCGCATTGACATCGGTGATGTGCAACTCACCGGCATAGGGCAGTTCGCGTGGTTGCTCATCCGTATCGATAACGGGCAACTTTTCCCAGTAGTAGGTCAGCAGGTCGCCCACCCTGATATCTGGCCAAGGCTCGACCCGGGCATCGACCGTGTCGTGCCGGCTGAGATAATCCTCTGTAACGCCGCTGATCAGGACTTCCTGGTCAAACTGCAGGGGTGTACCTTCTTCGTCGCCATTGGGCGCCTGTTTATCGATGAACAGGTGCGTTGCGTGCGAAGTGGACGGGTTCACCGATACCGTAACGCGGTACTCGACCCGGGCGGGGCCAGGCGCCGCCATGTACTCCGAGGGCATCTTGCAGACAACCGGGATCACATCATCCGGGATCACTGGCTGAGAAAAGGTAAATGTTTCAACTACATCGCCTCGCCAGAGAAATTCGACTGTCGTATCGAGGCCCGGAGGAGCGGCATTGTAATCCGCCCAGATCTCCCTGATGCTGATTTCCAATGGACGTAACTGGTCTTCCCTGCGGACCAAATGCCCCAGCACGTCATCTTCTGTCAACTCCATAGCGGCCGGAACGAACGGCGCGGCGTAGCGCTCCCGGGGATTTACCGGTTCATCAGTAGCATCAGAATCGTCCGAACCCATGGCGACAGTTCCTTCCAGCGAAGAAGACCGTGGCAGCGAGCCTGTAGCTGACTGCCGTGGAAAACCTGGAAGTATTAGATGCCTATTTCAAATCGGCCGAAACTGACAAAAATGCTAGGTACCCGGCGTTAAACCGGCGGCAAACGCCAGTCGATCGGGGACAACCCGCGCTGCTCGAGGAAACGGTTGGTCTGGCTGAAATGGCCGCAACCGAGAAAGCCCCGGTAGGCCGACAACGGCGATGGATGCACCGACTTGAGCACCAGGTGCTTGGTGGCATCGATCAGTTTCTGCTTGCTCTGGGCATGGGCGCCCCAGAGCAGGAACACGCTGTTGGGCTGGTGTTCACTGACCACTTCGATGATGCGATCAGTGAAGAACTGCCAGCCCTTGTTGGCATGAGACGCGGCATTGGCGCGCTCGACGGTCATGGTGGTGTTGAGCAGCAACACGCCCTGCTCGGCCCAGGATTGCAGGCAGCCGTGCTTGGGGATCTCGATGTTCAGATCACGCTGCAACTCTTTGTAGATGTTCACCAGCGACGGCGGCGTCGCTACCCCCGGTTGCACCGAAAAGCACAGGCCATGGGCCTGGCCGGGGCCGTGGTATGGGTCCTGACCGAGGATCACCACCTTGACCTGGTCCAGCGGTGTGGAGTTGAGGGCGTTGAAAATCAGCGGGCCCGGCGGGTAGATCTCTTTGCCGGCAGCGTGCTCTTCGCGCAGGAACTCGCGCAACTGGTGCATGTAGGGCTGGTCGAATTCGGCGCGCAGGGCCTCTTTCCAGCTCGGTTCAAGTTTGATGCGATCGTCGTCAGTCATGGTCGGGTCCGTAAAACAATGGCGCGACACTAGGAAAGCCGCCTGCGCTTGTCAATCGATCCGACCGGCGACCGCCGAAATCGCTAGCAGCGGCCATACTTGTGCGGATCAACCAAGAGGTCGCCCATGGCTGCAGTACAGTGCGAAGAACTCACCGGCGTCGACGGCGCGCGCATCGGCGTCGCCACCCTCAATACGCCGCAAACCCTCAATGCCTTGTCGCTGCCGATGATCGAGGTACTCGACGAACAGCTCAAGGCCTGGGCCGATGACCCGGATGTGGTCTGCGTGCTGCTGCGCGGCGAAGGCGCCAAGGCCTTCTGCGCCGGTGGCGAGGTGCGCAGCCTGGCCCAGGCTTGTCTTGACCATCCCGGCCGGGTACCGCCCCTGGCGGCGCAGTTCTTTGCCGCCGAATACCGCTTCGACTACCGCCTGCATACCTACCCCAAGCCGCTGATCTGCTGGGGCCACGGCCATGTGCTGGGTGGCGGCATGGGTTTGTTGCAGGGGGCCAGTGTACGCGTGGTCACTCCCAGCAGCCGCCTGGCCATGCCGGAGATCAGCATCGGCCTGTATCCGGATGTCGGCGGCAGTTGGTTTCTGTCGCGCCTGCCCGGCAAACTGGGCTTGTTCCTCGGCCTTACCGGCGCGCCGATCAACGCCAGCGATGCCCTCGACCTGGGCCTGGCCGACCGTCTGCTGGGCGAAAGCCAGCAGGAAGAGTTGCTCGACGACCTGCTGCAATTGAACTGGCAGGAGCAGACCGCCCTGCAGCTCAATAGCCTGCTCAAGGCCCAGCAGCACGGCGCCCAGGCGCAAAGGCCCGAAGCCCAGTGGCTGCCCAGGCGCCAGCAGATCGACGCCTTGCTCGATGTCGCCGACCCGGTGTGCGCCTGGCGTGCCATCGCCCAGCTGCGCAACCACGCCGACCCGTTGCTGGCCAAGGCCGCGCAGACCATGCTCGAAGGCTGCCCGCTGACCGCGCACCTGGTCTGGGAGCAAATCCAGCGTGCCAAGTACCTGTCGCTGGCCCAGGTGTTCCAGATGGAATACACCCTGAGCCTCAATTGCTGCCAGCATCCTGAGTTCAGCGAAGGGGTGCGCGCGCGGCTGATCGACAAGGACCAGAAACCGCGCTGGCACTGGGCAGATATCGCCCAGGTGCCAACGGCGGTGGTTGAAGCGCATTTCAGCAAGGCGTGGGAAGGTCGTCACCCCTTGGCGGACCTGGCCTGAATGGCGCCTCAGCGGCGCCAGTTGCGATCCGGCCAGCCGTCACGGCTGCGCTCGTGACGTGACGATCCCTGGCGGTAGCGGTCATGGCCGCGCCCCGGGTAAGGCTTGTAGTAGTTATGCGGCGTTTCCCGGTAATAGCCGTGGGGCGCCGGACGGTAGTAATGCGGTGGCGGCGCGTAGTAACGCGGCGGTGGTGCCACGTAGTAGCGCGGCTGCGGCGCTAGGTAATAGCCGCGGCTGTAGGGATACGACGGCCGGTAGTAACCCGGATAGCCATAGCGATCGGCGGTGTAGACCTCGGTGCGGTAGTAACCGTTACCTCCATAGGGGACACAGGCGGTGGTCAGCAAACCCAACACTGCAAGCAGCAAAAGTCGGCGATACATGGCGGCCTCCCGGACCGCGAAACTGCCCATCCCAGCGGCGCTGGTCGGCGTCGATCGGCAAGTGTTCATCGACATTGAATAAGACTGTCAAAACCAGGTCCGGTGCCATTGCTGCAATAAATTGATACAAGGCCGATACCCTTAAAAATCGTAAAGTTATTTTTCTGCCACACCACTAGAATGAAGGCCATTGGCCTACAGACCGGGAATGTCATGCCGCCTCGTTCCGCCCTGTTTTCGCAGCGCTCGCTGATCCTGACATTACTGCTGTTGCTCGCCTGCGGCTTCTTGGCGACCTCCCTGCTCAGCTACTTCGCCTCACGCAGCTCGATTCGCGACAACATCGTCAACACCGAGCTGCCGCTGACCTCCGATACGGTCTATTCGGAAATCCAGAAAGACCTGGTACGCCCGATCCTGATCTCGTCGATGATGGCTCACGACACCTTCTTGCGCGACTGGGCCCTGGGCGGCGAGCGCGACACCGCCCAGGTCACCCGTTACCTGGACGAAATCATGCGCCAGCACCACGCCTATACGGCGTTCTTCGTCTCCAGCAACAGCGGTATCTATTACCAGACCAAGGGCGTTCTGAAGAAAATCGACCCGCAAGAACCCCGTGATGCCTGGTACCAGCGGGTACTGAAAATGAACACGCCCTACGAGATCAACGTCGACCTCGACATGGCCAACCAGGACCGCCTCACGGTGTTCATCAACTACCGGGTGTTCGATTACGACGGCAAGTTCATCGGCGTTGCCGGCATCGGCCTGACGGTCGAGGCGGTGATCCGCCTGATCGACGATTACCAGCAGCGCTATCAGCGCCAGGTGTTCTTCGTCGATCCGCAGGGGCGTATCGTACTTACCGGCTCCAATGGCGGTCCCCATGGTGCCAGGACCGGCCAGCCACTGGCCGAGCTGGACGGGTTCGGGCAAATGCCGCAACCGGTCAGCGGCAGCCATGAATACAACAGCAGCGATGGCCATAGTCATTTCCTCAACGTGCGCCTGGTGCCGGAGCTGAACTGGTACCTGTTCGTCGACAAGCGCGAAGACGGCGCCATGGATGCCATTCGCCAGTCGCTGTACCTGAACCTGGCGATCTGCGCGATGATCACCCTGGTGGTGTTGTCGCTGCTCAATGCCATGGTCAAGCGCCATCAGGACAACATCGAAGCCCTGGCCACCCTCGACAGCCTCACCGGCCTGCCCAACCGCCGTGGCTTCGACCTGCTGGCCGCGCAAGCGCTACAGGAAGCCCAGCGCGAACCCAAGCCGCTGATCGCCCTGCTGATCGACCTCGACCACTTCAAGGCGCTCAACGACACCCATGGCCACCTGGCCGGCGACGAAGTGCTGCGCCAGTTCGCCCAGGTGCTGGAGGAATGCCTGCGCCATGCTGATATCATCTGCCGCTGGGGTGGTGAGGAATTCATCGTGCTGCTCAAGGACACCGACAGCCAGAACGCCGCGGCGGTGGCCGAGAAGATTCGAAGCAAGACCGAGGCCCTGGCCTTTACCTATGCCGAGCAGCCGATCCACCTGACCGCCAGCATCGGCTTGAGCAACCTGCAGGCCGACGATACCCTGCACAGCCTGATCGCCCGCGCCGACCGTGCCCTGTACCGGGCCAAACAAAGTGGGCGCAACCGTGTCTGCAGCGAGATACCCCGAACCGACCATGAACAGCCCCGATCATGAATGACAGCCGCCGCTGCCCCGCCTGCGGCGCCAGCAACGATTGCAGCCTGGCCGACCCGCGCACGGCCGCCCAGGCCTGCTGGTGCTACGGCGTGAGCATCGACCCCAAGGTACTCGAAGCCCTGCCCGCCGAACTGCGCAACCAGGCCTGCCTGTGCCCGCGCTGCGCCGAGGTCGAGGCGCAATTGCAGGCAGCCAAGGCGACGCCAGCCGGTTAAACTGTCGCGCCCTGCACCTGGTTTTGTATGCGTCTCGATCGCTTCCTCAGCAACCTGCCCTGCTTCAGCCGTCAGCACGTGCGTTTGCTGCTGGTCGAACGGCGCGTGCGCGTGGATGGCCAGCAGGTCAGCGATCCACGCTTCGAGGTGCGCGAATTCAGCCGCATCGAGGTCGACGAGCAACTGCTGCAGGCCGGGCGCCCATTGCGCTACCTGATGCTGCACAAGCCCCAGGGCTGCGTCAGCGCCACCCAGGACCCGCAGCACCCCACGGTGATCGAGTTGATCGACCAAGCCGACACCGAAGATTTGCACATCGCCGGGCGCCTGGACTTCAACACCACCGGGCTGATGCTGCTGACCAACGATGGCCTGTGGTCGCGTCGCCTGACCCAGCCGCAGACCAAGCTGCCCAAGGTTTACTACGTCGAGACCGAGCAGGAGATCGGCGAGCACTACATCGAGAAATTCCGCCAGGGTTTCTACTTCGCCTTTGAAGACCTCACCACCCTGCCCGCCGAATTGACCTTGCTCGGCCCACGCAGCGCGCGCCTGAGCATCGTCGAAGGCCGCTACCACCAGGTCAAGCGCATGTTCGGCCACTTCGACAACAAGGTCGTGCGCCTGCACCGCGAACGCATGGGCCCGTTGCAGCTGGACCCCAACCTGCAGCCCGGTCAGTACCGCGCGCTCTACCCTGAAGAAATCCGGGCAATCTGAGCCTGCGACCGCCTGGCGGAAAATTTTCGTCAATTGTCCCAACGGCACTTGCGGGTTGCCCGGGTGCCTGCTTGAATCCAATCGTCGGTCTGCATGTGACCAGCCAGTCACGACTGTAGTCCAAGACACCTTTTTGCCAGCGACCAGTGCCTCGAAGCCCCGGCGTCCGGCGAATTGCCCTCCTAGAACAATACCGGTCGACCAACGTGCCACATGGATCGACCAGGGCCCTCAGCTTCTCTTCAAGGCGTATGCCTACCTGTCATAAAGAACGCGCATCCTTGCATGTGCGAACACCCTTTTTGCGCCAGGAGTCGACGACATGAGGCCAGAAATCGCTGTGCTTGATATACAAGGTCAGTATCGGGTTTACACGGAGTTCTATCGCGCAGATGCCGCTGAGAAGACGATCATCCTGATCAATGGCTCGCTGGCCACGACGGCCTCGTTTGCCCAGACGGTGCGCAACCTGCACCCGCAATTCAACGTGGTGCTCTATGACCAGCCCTACGCCGGCAAGTCCAAAGCGCACAACCGCAACGAACATTTGCTGACCAAGGAAACCGAAGGGCAGATCCTCCTGGAGCTGATCGACCACTTTGGCGCCGATCATGTCATGTCCTTCTCCTGGGGCGGCGCCTGCACCCTGCTGGCCCTGGCGCACAAGCCGCGGCGCATCGAAAAGGCGGTGGTCAGCTCGTTCTCGCCGGTAATCAACGAACCGATGCGCGACTACCTCGAACGCGGCTGCCAGTACCTGAGCGCTTGCGATCGTTACCGGGTCGGCAACCTGGTCAACGACACCATCGGCAAGCACCTGCCGTCGCTGTTCAAGCGCTTCAACTACCGCCACGTCAGCAGCCTGGACAACCACGAATACGCGCAGATGCACTTTCACATCAACCAGGTGCTCGACCACGACCTGGGCAATGCCCTGCGGGCGGCGCGGGTGATCGACATTCCAGTGCTGTTCATGAATGGCGAGTGGGACGAATACACCACCACCGAAGATGCCCGCCAGTTCGGCCAACACGTGCGCAACAGCCACTTTCGCGAGATCCGCGCCACCGGCCACTTCCTCGACATGGAACACAAGGCCGCCTGCCGCGATACCCGCGAAGCCCTGCTGGGTTTTCTCAAACCGGCCCTGAAGGAATCGCGCCCGCGTTACAGCTACACCCAGGAGCATCATGCACTGGCTATCTGAGCGACACGGTCGCCGGTAGCGCAGCCTCCTGCATCAACGGCCCCAAAGGCCGAACAGAAGATGCACGACCTCGCGCTACTGGCCACCGGCAGATGACGCTTAAGCAACATA
Organism: Pseudomonas sp. B21-009; assembly: GCF_024749345.1. Classification (NCBI taxonomy): domain Bacteria; kingdom Pseudomonadati; phylum Pseudomonadota; class Gammaproteobacteria; order Pseudomonadales; family Pseudomonadaceae; genus Pseudomonas; species Pseudomonas sp. B21-009. The sequence goes on from NZ_CP087199.1 coordinate 4,706,446, forward strand.
GGGCTTCAAATCGCGACGAAGTTCTGGTACAAAGTCAGCCCTGAAAGCGGGTGTCGTATAATGGCATTACTCCAGCTTCCCAAGCTGATAACGAGGGTTCGATTCCCTTCACCCGCTCCAGCTTCCTTCAGGTTTCAGCGCCGCTGAGGCCTTGGCCACCGCCCTGGTGGCTGTTTCGCTAGATCCCCTTCGCTTCGGCTGCTGCCAGCACCAGTATTCCCTTGGCCAGCTCGCGATCCGTTGCGCCTGGCGCACGCCCTTCGCTACGCAACCAGTTCAACGCCGATTCCAGATAGACACCCCGGTAAGCCCCGTCGCTGGCAATGAACGCCGCAGTATCGTCGCGAGCCTGCGCCATCACGCGTTTGCCATCTTTGCCGGAACTGGCCTCAGAGGCCATGGTGGGTCCATAAGTGGTTGCGCCAGTGAGCATGAAGGGCAGATAAAACGTGGCTCCAAGGGTCAACATGCCATCGACGTCGCCGCCGCTACCAAAGATGTCGCCCTGGCCCTGGGCGCTACAGCACCAGGCCAGGCTCAGCAACATTGCGCGCTTTTTCCAGCAATTGATCCTGCGTTCCATCGGTATCCATTCACTGTCCCTGTAATCGGCCGGCATTCTCCACGGCTTGAGCCAGACTTAACAGCAGTGTTTTTGACTTGGCGCCCTGCCCAGGCGCCGCGCGCTGCGCTTTAATAGCCCACCGCGAAACACTCGAAAGGATCCGTGCATGTTTCTCTCCCGCTGGCTGCCTGGCCTGGCCAATCTGTTGCAGTACCGCCGCGAATGGTTTCGTCATGACCTGCAGGCCGGCCTGTCGGTGGCGGCGATCCAGATTCCCATCGCCATCGCCTATGCGCAGATCGTCGGCCTGCCACCGCAGTACGGGCTGTACGCGTGCATCCTGCCGATGATGGTCTATGCGCTGATCGGCAGTTCGCGGCAGTTGATGGTCGGCCCGGATGCCGCCACCTGCGCCATGGTCGCCGGGGCCATTGCGCCACTGGCCATGGGCGACCCGGCGCGGCTGGCGCAGTTGTCGGTGATTGTCACCATCCTCGTTGGCCTGATGCTGATCGGTGCCGGGCTGGCGCGAGCCGGGTTCATTGCCAGTTTCTTCTCGCGACCGATCCTTATCGGTTACCTCAACGGTATCGGCCTGAGCCTGCTGGCCGGGCAACTGGGCAAGGTGCTGGGCTTTCAGATCGAGGGTAACGGCTTTGTCCTCAGCCTGATCAACCTGCTGCAGCGCCTGGGCGAAATCCACTGGCTGACCCTGGTGATCGGCGTTGCCGGGCTGGGTTTGCTGATCTGGTTGCCGCGCCGCTACCCGCGCCTGCCGGCGGCGTTGGTCACCGTGGCAGTGGCCACCCTGGTAGTCGGGCTGTTTGGCCTCGACCGCTTTGGCGTGGCGATCCTCGGCCCGGTGCCGGCCGGCATGCCGGAACTGGCCTGGCCGCAAACCAATCTGGAAGAAATGAAAAGCCTGTTGCGCGACGCCCTGGGTATCGCCACCGTGAGCTTTTGCAGCGCCATGCTGACTGCCCGCAGCTTTGCTGCCCGCCATGGCTATGCGATCAACGCCAACCATGAGTTCCTTGCTCTCGGGGTCACCAATATCGCCGCTGGGGTTTCCCAGGGCTTTGCCATCAGCGGCGCCGACTCGCGCACCGCGGTCAACGACATGGTCGGCGGTAAAAGCCAGTTGGTGGGGATTATCGCCGCCCTGGTCATCGCCCTGATCCTGCTGGCCTTCACCACGCCCATGGCCTGGATTCCCCAGGCTGCCCTCGGTGCGGTTTTGCTGATGGCCGGCTGGGGGCTGATCGATGTGCAGTCGCTGAAAAAAATCTACCGCCTCAGCCGCTTCGAGTTCTGGCTGTGCGTGCTGACTACCGTCGGCGTGCTCGGCGTCGGTGTGCTGCCAGGCATCATCATCGCTGTGACCCTGGCGATCCTGCGTTTGCTCTACAGCATCTACCAGCCTACCGATGCGGTGCTCGGCTGGGTGCCGGGCATCGAAGGCCAGGTCGACATCCGCCGCCACCAGGATGCGCGCACGGTGCAGGGGCTGGTGGTGTATCGCTTTGACGATGCGATCCTGTTCTTCAATGCCGACTACTTCAAGATGCGTTTGCTCGAGGCGGTGCAGCGCGAGGAGCAGCCGCGCGCGGTGCTGTTCGATGCCGAAGCGGTCAGTTCCATCGATGTCAGCGGTATTGCGGCCCTGCGCGAGGTGCGCGATACCCTGACAGCCCGCGGCATCTACTTCGGTATCGCCCGGGCACGCGGGCGCTTCTTGCGCATGCTGGTGCGCTCGGGGATCGCCCGGGAGATGGAGAACGGCTTGCTGTTTGGCTCGGTGCGTTCGGGGATCCGGGCGTATCGGTTGTGGCGCAATCGCAGTCGCAGGGCAACGGTGCCGGGGATGGAAACGGCATCGCGGGGCAAGCCCGCTCCTACAGATGGGTAGGAGCGGGCTTGCCCCGCGATCGAGCCATTACCGGAGCTGACAGGCCTCGGGCACTTGCGCAACGTTGCCGATCAAACTGATCAAGCCACACGGCAAGCTGCCCCGCCACTGCAGGTAATCATGCCCGGCCGGGTACTCGACCTGCTCCACCGCATACCCCTTGGCCAGCAGCACGTCACGCAGATGGCGGTTGGTGTCGAGGATCTTCGGTCCTTCGAACAGGCCCGACTGTAGGTAGAAGCGCAACGGCTGCTTAGGCGCCTTGACGTATTCGCGGGTGAGCCAGCCGGGCTCCTCGCCTTCGCGCCCCCACCAGTAGGAACCGGACATGCTCAAGACATTGCCGAACAGCTGCGGGTGCTTGAGGCCCAGGTAGGCCGACGCCAGGCCGCCGTAGCTGGAACCGGCCACCACCGTGCGTTCTGACGCTGCCGCAAGACCTTGCCGGCGCGCCCAGGGCATCAGTTCTTCAGCCATGAAGCGGGCGAACTGCGGGTTGGGCGGCAGTTCCTGCTGGCGGCTGAGGTCACTGGGGTTGGCGATGATCAGCGCCGCGGTCGGCGCGATCAGGCCATCGGCGATCAGGTTGTCGAGAATCGTCGGGGTCGGCACCTGGCGGGTATAGGCGTGGGCATCGAACAGCACCAGCAAACCCTGGCCCTTGGCGCCCGGCTGCCACTGCGCCGGGCGGTACAGGTAAACGTCACGCTCGTTGCCGAGCAATTTACTGCTCAACACCTTGCGTTCCAGGCTGCCCCGAGCAATGCCGGGACGCTCGGCAACCCAGGGTTGCTCCGGTGCTGCCGGCAGCTCCAGGCGCGAGCGCGAGAGGAACGGGTCACCGCTGCCATCGGCAAAGCCGTTGGGGTTGAGTGGATCGCGGCGGGTGCTGGCGAGGATCATCCGCCGATCATCGGAGGCCGGCACGTCCGGGGCCATCTGGTAGCTCAGGCGCGCAGACGCCGGCAGCCGATAGCTGCGAAACCACACGTCGCTGTCGCCCAGGCGTTGCAGTTCATCATGATTGCCCGAGGGCGCGCCGAACACCCGCACGTTGTCCCGCGCACCGCGCCAGAGGAAGGTCACCAGGGCCATGCCGGGCTGGTCTGCCACGCTTTCGACCATCGGCGTGCCCTGCTGCTGACGGGCCTGCCAGAAGGCTTCGGTACTCGCGCCCTGAGCCAGCTGTTGCTGCAACTCGCGCAGGGTCGGGCTTGGCAACGGGGCGGCCGTGCGCTTCTGCTCGCTGGCCGCGATGACTTGCTTCAGGGTCAGTGCATAAGTGGCTTGCGCGCGGCTGGCCAGCGCCTCGGCGCGCAGGCCATAGGCGCCATCGCGCTCGGCGATGAAAATGAACTCGCGCGGCTGGTCCTGACCATCGATGAGCAGCCGTACAGGTTGGCCCTGGGCATCGAGCAGGCGCAGGCTGGCATCGCCCTGCAGCCGCCCCTGAACCAGGTCGCCGGCTTTTAGCTGTAAGGTCCAGACCGGTTGCTGGCCCTGGGCAAAGCTGGCGCTGACGGTTTGCCCAGGTTGCAGGAGGTTGCCGCTACTGGCCATCGCGCTGCCACTCATGCACAGGGCCAGCGCCAGGGCGCAGCGCCATTGATTGAATATTTGCATGGTCACCTCAGAAATCGATGCTGGCGGAGAGTTTCAGCGTGCGCGGCTCGCTGACCGTGGCGTAACCGTCGTTGAACACTCCGGCCCAGTAGGCGCGGTTCTCGACGTTCTCCAGGCTTGCGCGCAGTACCACGTCCTTGCTGAGGATACGCGTGCTGTAGCGACTGCCGAGGTCATAGCGGGTCCATTGCGGGATCTTCAGGTCGTTGGCGCTATCGAGGTATTGCGAGCTGCTGTGGATGCCCAGCGCGGTCAGGGTCAGGCCCTCGATCCAGGGGGTGTCCCACTCGGCGCCGAGGTTGGCCGACCAGGCCGGCACGCCACGGGCGGTGTTGCCATCAAAGCTGCCGCCAGCGGTGCGGGTCAGTTCGGCGCGGGTGTAGGTGACGCCACCGAGCAGACGCACACTCGGGGTCAGCGAGCCGAACAGGTTCCATTCCACGCCACGGTTACGCTGCTCGCCATCGTCGGTGTAACGGTTGCTGGCGCGGTCCAGAAGCATGCTCGGCTTCTCGATCTGGAACACGCTGAGGGTGTGGGTGAAGTCGCCCAGGTCCCACTTGACCCCGGCCTCCATCTGCTTGGCCTTGTACGGGGCGAACTGCTCGCCGTAGTTGGCAGCGGCAAGATCGGTGACCATGCCGCCCTGGGTCAGGCCTTCGATGTAGTTGGCGTACAGCGACACCGGCGCGTCCCAGGGCTTGAGCACCAGGCCCAGGGCCGGGGTCAGGGCGCGTTCGTCGTAGGCCGGGTTGCTCATCTTCTGCCGCACCCGTTGCGAGCGCACGCCCAGGGTCAGCAGCACCTTGTCGTCGATAAAGCCCAGGGTGTCGGCGACGGCGAAGCTGGACAGGGTGTTGTCGCCGGTCTTGTCGCTGGAGCCGATATCGCCGGCAATGATCGGCTTGCCCGGGTGGTAGATGTTGGTCACGTATTTCTTGCTGGTGACGGTGGCGGCGCGGCCGATGTCCTGGTGCAGCAAAGTGGTGCTCAACACCACCTGGTGGTTCACCGGGCCGGTGACGAAGTTGCCACGTACCCCGGCTTCGGTGGACAGGCTGTGAGTGTAGCCGGCCTGGTTGTAGGTCTCGCCGCTGGCATCGCCGTTGGCGCCGGTGACGATCACCCGGGTGCCGTTGAGAAAGCCCTTGTAGCGGGTGCGGGCGCTGCCGACGCTGGCGTAGGCGGTCCAGTCGTCGTTGAGGTCGTATTCGCCGCGCAGCACCACGGCCTTGCTGACTTGCTTGGCGGAGATGCCGTCGAGGATGTTGGTGTCCGGTTTCGGCGCCTTGGTGACATGCCCCAGCTTGCTGAAGCCGGCCATCATCGGGCTGCCGTCTTCGAGCTTTTCATGGCTTTCGTAAGCGTCCAGCTCGAGCTTCCAGCCATCGCCGCGATAGTCCATGCCCAGCGACGCCAGGGTGCGGTCCTTGGACTGCTGGTCGACACCGGTTTCGCCGCTGCCGTAGACGCCGTTGAAGCGGATGCCGAAACGCTGTTCATCGCCCAGGCGTCGGCCCAGGTCGATATGGTTGGCGACATAACCGTCGGACACGTAGCTGCTGGTCAGGCGCGTCAACGGTGCTTCGCCGGCGCGCTTGGGCACCAGGTTGATCACCCCGCCGACACCGCCGTTGGGCGCCATGCCGTTGAGCAAGGCGCCGGGGCCCTTGAGCACCTCGACACGTTCCAGAAACTCGGTCGCCACGTGGCCGTCCGGGGCCAGGCCGTACAGGCCGTTCAGCGCAAGCTCGGTGGAATCGAGGGAGTAGCCACGAATCATGAAGTTCTCGTAGGCGTGGCCTTCGCCGGTACTGAAGCGGATCGACGGGTCGTTGCGCAGCACCGCGCCAACCGTGCCGCTTTGCTGGTTTTCCATGTGCTGGGCGGTGTAGGCGGTGACGTTGAACGGCGTCTCCATCACCTCGCGATTGCCCAGCATGCCCAGCCGCGCGCCACGGGCGACCTGGCCACCGCTGTAGGCCTCGGGGATGCCGTTGGCGTTGCTGTTGGCGTTGATGTTCAGCTCGCCAAGGGTCAGGGCGCCATCGCTGTCGAGGCTGCGCAGAATGATCACGCCGTTCTCTTCGCTGGCCACCAGGCCACTGTTGGCCAGCAAGCGCTGCAAGGCCTGCTGCAAGGTGAACCGACCCTGCAAGGCCGGGGCACTACGGCCAGCCAGCAGCTGGCTGTCGGCGGCGATGGCCACCCCGGCTTCGCGGGCCAGGGCATGCACCGCGGCTTCCAGGGACTGGCCCGGCAGGTTCAGGCTCAAGGCCTGCGCATCGGCAGCCAGGGCGCCGGCATGGGCCGCGCTCAACGGCAACAGGCTGGCGCTGCCCAGGGCACAGGCCAGCGCCAATCGACGCAGGGTGCCGGGAAAAGCCACAGGGTGTGCCGGGCGGGCATGGGGAAGCGACATGATCTGTCCTTGCAGAGGTGGGTTCAGCGATGAAGACGGGCCACCTCGGCGTTACCCCTCAAAATTATTTTCAGCGCCGTTGCAGGGTGCGCTGCTGCCCCTGGTTGACCAGGCTCACCGGGAGGATTTTCGGCAGCGCCTGCAGGAGCATTTCCGGCTGGTTGCTGGGGAAGCTACCGGTCAGGTGCAACTGGGCGGCGCTAGCCGCGAGGGTCACCGGTTGCAGGGCATAGGCGTTGACCTCGGCGATTACCTCGGCCAGCGGCGTATCGGTAAACGACCACCAGCCCCGCTGCCAATGCTCAAGACTCGCTGCAGCATGCACATCAGCCCTGCGTGCGAGCAGGCGCCCGTATGCGTCGAGGTTGATGCGCTCACCCGCCTGCAACACCTGCGAGCCCTCACGCAGGCCACGCACCTCGACCCGCCCGCGAGCCACCGCGACCTGAATCTCGCCACCGCGATCGCTGACGCTGAAGGCCGTGCCCAGCACTTCTACCTCGCCCAGGCGGGTGCTGATCAGAAACGGTCGCATGCGCTCGCGCGCCACATCGAAATAGACATTGCCCTGCAGCAGGCGCACCTGGCGCAAGCCGTTGCTGTACTCGATGCGCAAGCTGGTTTCGGCCGCCAGCAACAATTGGCTGCCATCGGGCAGAATCTCCTGCCGCGGCGGCTCGGCATGCACGGTTTGCAGCAAGCGATCGAACTGCGGCGCACGCCGCCACAACCAGCCCAGCCAACTGGCCCCGGCCACCGCCACCAGCAAGCCGCCGCCCTGGCGCAGCAGACGCCGACGACTGAGATTAACCGGCTCCGGCGTTACCGCCGTGCGCAGTTGCGGGGTCAGCCGATGCACCAGTTGCCAGCGTTGTTCGGCCTCCTGCCAGGCCCGTTCGTGCTCACTGCTTTTGCCGCGCCAACGCTCCAGCTGGCCACGTGTCTGCTGCACCCGCTGCGGGTCGTCGCTGTTCAGCGCGGCCAGGTAGGTCAGGGCTTGCTGCACCTTGCGTGGAGAAACCGGCGACGACTCAGACATGCCGTGCCGCCAGGCTCAGCTCGGACAAATCGAACACCGCCCGGGCGATGTGCAGCTCTACGGCCTTGGCCGACAGCTCAAGTTCAGCACATACCTGGCGATGGGGCTGGCCGTGCAGACGCACACGGACGAACACCTCGCGGCGCAGGCGCGGCATGCGCTCGATACGCTCGATCAATTGCTGCAACTGCTCGCGGGCGATGATGATGTCTTCGACGCTAGGGCTCAGCACATCGACGCGGGCCAGCCAGTCTTCCAGCGCCGCCAGCTCGTTGCTGCGCCGCCGGTACTGATCGATGCACAGATTGCGCGCGGCCTGGAACAGTAACGCCCGGGCGTTGACCACCGGCGCGTTCAGAGCATGGGCGTAAGCCTGGGCAAAGCTTGACTGGGCAATGTCGGCGGCATCATCCGGGTTGCGCAGGCGGCCACACAGGTAACGGCGCAGGTCGCTGTAATTGGCCAGCAGATCGTCGACGACCGCCTGCAGGGCCGGAGCAGCGGCGGTCCAGGGCATGGAGAGCGAAGTCATGAAGGTCCGGCGTGGAAGACAGACATGAATAGGAATTCATATCATTCTCACATACCTGTGCGGCCTTCTGCCAGCCCTCAGCTGTTGCGCGGCAGCAGCCCTGGCAAGGCGTGGGCCAGGGCATTGACGGCAAAGCCAATGAACATCACCCCGCAGGCGCGGGTGATCCACAGCTCGTAGCGGGTGTACAGGGTGCGCACATGACGGGCACCGACCACGCCGATCAGAATCAGGTAGGCCAGCAAGCCGCCAACAAAGCTCAGGGCGATCAAGGCTGGCAGCATCGACCAGTCCAGCGCTTCGGCGCGGCTCGAGAGCAAGGCGGTGAACGTCGCCACCGCCACCGGGTAGGCCTTGGGGTTGGTCAGGCCAAATACCACGCCATGCCAGAACGGCTTGCGCACCGGCCCCTGCTCGCCGTCGCCACTGCCCGGGCGGCTGCGCAAGGCGCGCATGCCCAGCCAGAACAGGTACAGGCCGCTGATCACACCGAGGATGTCGAACACCGAACTGCCGATTTGCCGGGCACCGACGATCGCCACCAACGCGGTACTGCACCACAGCACATCGCCGAGCAAGTGCCCGCAAAGAAACCCCGCGCCGGCGCGGCGCCCGCGGGTGGCGCCAATGCCGAGCACCGCCAGCACGCCGGGGCCCGGGGTAATACCGTAGATAAAACCGGAAGCGATTACCGCGAGCAGCAGCGAAAAAGTCATCGGGGCAGTGTCCTGAAAGTCCGTGCAAGGCGCGAAGTCTACGGCAGCCGCGCGGCGCCAGCCAGCCTCTCAGTAGCCCTCGGCACGCAGGATCTGCGCCTCGCTGCGGGCACTGGGGCGGCCCAGATAGCGCAGCAGCTGGCCGCTGCGGTTGCTGAAGATGCCGTCCACACCCGCCTCCAGCACCTGGCGAAAATCCACCGGTTCATCGACGGTGTACACGTGCACCAGCAGGCCCTTGTCGTGGCTGAGCTGGTTCATCCACGGCTGCACCAGGTCGGCGTAACTCTGCGCGCCGCCCCCGGCCAGCGCCGCCGACGGTCCGGTGCCGATGGCGCCGGCGGCCTTGGCGTAATCCAGCCAGCGCACGAACTCGGCCTTGTCCCGGGGTTGCTGACGGGCATAGAAGGCGGCCTTGTCGGCTTCACCGGATTCGGCGAAGGTCTGCTGCGAGGCGGGCTCGATGCTGCCCTTGCCGATCCACAGCAACAGCACCTTGGGCACCTGGGGCATTTGCTGGTGCAGCAGCGCCAGGCTGTTGCGGTCAAAGCTCTGCAGCACCACCCTGCCCGGCCGCTCGAGCCAGCCACGGGCCTGCAGGGCTTTGTTCAGGTCGGCTTCGATACCGGGAAACAGGTTCGGCACCTTGGTTTCGATGTACAAGCCGGGCTGGCGTTGCGGGTTGGCCGCGGCGATGTCCATGACTTCATCGAGGGTCTGGATTTTCAAACCCTTGAAGCTTGCCCGGGCGCGATCGGGGTAGGCCTTGTTGAACCAGCTGCCGACGTCCAGGGATTTCAGCTCGGCCAGGGTGAAGGCACTCACCGGCTGGTCCTGGCGTTCGGGAAAGCGCTCGGCCACGTCGCTGGTGCGCAGCAGGTTATCGTCATGCACAGCAACCAGCACGCCGTCGCTGGAGCGTTGCAGGTCCAGCTCCAGGTAATCAGCGCCCAGCTCCCGTGCCAGCCGGTAGGCCGGCGCCGTGGACTCCGGTGCATCATACGAGGCGCCGCGATGGGCGATCACCGCCGGGTAGGCAATGCCCTGCGCCCTGGCCAATTCACTGCCCGGCCCGGCCTCGGCGAACCCCGCAAGCGGCAATAGCGCCAGGCAACATGCATGTTTAACGGTTTTGAACATCTTCAGGCTTCCTTTGCTGCGCAGCGAATCCAGCATAGTCGCCAACGCTGATGACAGACCGGTTGCATGCTAAAGTCGCCGGCGATTGCCTGCCCTGCCACAGAGATGCCCGATGCCCCACGCCGACCTCGACGCCAGCCTCAACCACTGGCCAGACCTGAACGCCAGTCACCCCTGCAGCGGCCTGCTGCTGGGCAATGGCGCCAGCCGTGCACTGTGGCGGCCGTTCAGCTACTTCTCGCTGTTCGAGGAGGCCCAGCGGGTGCGGCACAAGCCCCTGAACCTGAGCGATCAGGCGCTGTTCAAGTCGCTGGGCAGCGAGCTGTTCGAACCGGTGCTCAGTGCCCTGAACACCACGGTGCGGATCAACGCCGCGCTGGCGATCAGTTCCTCGGCGCCGCTGAACCGCTACTACGCGATCAAGGAAGCGCTGATCCACGCCATCCGCAGCGTGCACATCCCCTGGCGCATGCTGCCAAGCCAGACCTTGCAACAGATCAACCGCGAGCTGGGCAACTACCAGAGCGTCTACTCCAGCAACTACGACCTGATCTGCCATTGGGCCGCCAGCCAGAAGCCGGAAGGTTTCCAGCAGTTGTTCGACGAAGACGGCAACTTCGATATCCGCCGCACTCGCGGCCCGGGCACGCGCCTGCTGTACCTGCACGGCGGCCTGCACCTGCTCAAGCAGCAGGACGGCAGCACCCGCCAGCGCAGCGCCAGCGACGGCCAGTTACTCGACGGCTTTGCCGTCAACACCCCCGGTGATGTGCCGCTGTTCGTCAACGAAAGCAGCAGCGACGACAAGCTCAAGGCCATCCGCAGTTCCGATTATTTAAGCTGGGCGCTCGGTGAACTGGCCGGCCATCAAGGCGGCCTGTGCATTTTCGGCCAGCACCTGGACAGCACCGACCGCCACCTGCTGGAGGCGATCAAGCAGGCGCGCCCGGCGCACCTGGCCATCGCCATCCGGCCGTTAAGCGCAGCCTCGATCATCAGCCAGAAGCAGCACTACGTGCAGCGCTTTGCCGATATGCCCGCGCTGCAATTGCACTTCTTCGATGCCAGCAGCCACCCGCTGGGAGCGCCCGGGCTGCAAGTGCCGGTGCCGGTGCCGATCCGCAAGCGGCATTGAGCGGCGACAAAAACAGGCATGGTAAATAACAATTATTCTCGATACCATTCGCAACCTTTCTCTCCGGTCCGTCCTGGAAAGCTTGCATGCCGCGCCCCAAACCCGACCCTTTTGCCCACGACACCTGCCGCGGGTTCTATGCCGACATCCTGCATTTTTTGCGCAAGCGCATGGACAATGCCAACGATGCGGCAGACATGACCCAGGACGTGTTCACCCAGTGGCTGGGCTATCGCGACCGGGCGCGGGTCGAGCAACCACGGGCGTTCCTGTTCCAGATGGCGCGCAACCTGCTCAGCGATCACTGGCGTCGGCAGAAGGTGCGCCACAGCGTGCTCGACGAGGATGCCCAGGCCAGCGAACAGACACCGGCCGGCACCGCCAGCGACCCGCTCAAGCATGCCCAGCAGCAACAACGCCTGGAACAATTGAAACTTGTCCTCGCGGAACTCTCGCCGCGCCGCCGCGAAGCCCTTATGCTGCACCGCTTTGAAGGTTTGACGCAGGCGCAGATCAGCACGCGCATGGGCATTTCCGTAAGCATGGTGGAAAAGCACATCGCCGCGGCCCTGCTGCATTGCAAGCATCGCCTGGACAGTGACAACGGCATGGAGCAGCCAGAATGACCCCCACTCCTGAAATCGATAAGCGCAGCATCGATGCCCAGGCGGCCAGCTGGTTTACCCGTAACCGCAACGACAACTCGCGCGCAGCCCGCAAGGCCTTCGCCCAGTGGCTGCAAAACCCCGAGCATGCCCGCGCCTATGCCCAGTTCGAACAGCTCTGGGACGACCTGGCTGCGCTCAAGAGCCTGAACAAACCGGTCGCCCTGCCCAGCCGCCAACCGTTGCGCTGGCGCCCGGCCCTGGCCATCGCCGCCGGGCTGGTGTGTGCGCTGCTGGCGGCCAACCTGGGCCTGCCGAACCGCCATCACCAGCAACAACTGGCCGCGCAGAGCGAACGCCCACAACACCTGGCCCTGCCCGATGGCAGCCAGCTGGACGTCAACGCCCGCACCCGGCTGAGCCTGAGTTTTGACAACGAACGCCGGCTGATTCGCCTCGACCAGGGCCAGCTGTACATCGAAGTGGCACCCGACAAGGAGCGGCCGCTGTTCGTCGATGCCGGCAACGCCCGGGTACGCGTGGTGGGTACCGGTTTCGACCTGCGCCGTGGCCAGCAGGAGCTGGTGCTCAGCGTCGCCCACGGCCAGGTAGCGCTGGAAACCCCCGGCGAGAATCGCCCGCCGCTGCTATTGAGCGCCGGCCAGCGAGCGGTTTATGACCTGGCCCGCGGCAGCCTCAACGTGCACAACCTGAGCGCTGCAGAAATCGCCGACTGGCGCAGCGGCCACGTGAGTTTTCGCAACCGCGAACTGGCCAGCCTGATCGACGAACTGTCGCTTTACCGTACGGCACCGGTGCTGCTCGCCGATCCCTCGTTGGGCCGCTACAAGGTCTCGGGCAATCTCGACGTCAACGACCCTGACGCCCTGCTCACTGCGCTGCCAGTGCTGCTGCCGATCAAGGCGGTGAACCTTGCCGACGGTCGGGTGCGGATCGAACGCAAACAGTAATTTGAGAATATTTTTCATTCGCATGTGAGGGTTTTCCGCAGCCCTGCGTCTTCCTCCCGTCTGCGTAATCACTGCAGGCCTTTTCTGGCCTTTGTTGCCGTATTGGGGGGTTTTATCTTGCGTGCGTTTGCTCCTTTCAAGCCGTTGTCTGTTCGTCCTTCGCTGCTGGCCGCGTGCCTGGCCCTGAGCCTGCAGGCCCAGGCCGCACCGGTGCAACTGAACCTGCCGGCGCAGCCGCTGGCGACGTCGCTGAGCCAGCTGGCGCAGCAGGCCAAGCTGCAACTGCTGTTTGACGAATCCTTGCTCAACAGCGTCCAGGCCCCGGCCTTGCAAGGTGCTTACGAACCGCTCGAAGCAATCAGCCAGTTGCTGCACAACAGCCGCTTTGCCCTGGTCAAGGTCGGCAACACCTATGTGGTGCGCCTGCGTGAAGACAACGATGCTACCGCCGACAACAGCATCCAGCTTGGCGCGGTGAGCGTGGTGGGTAACGGCCAGCAGGTCGACCCGAGCACCGTCGGCCGCTCGACCCTGACCCAGGAAGACATCGACCGCTATCAGCCGAGCAACATCCCCAGCGTGCTCGCGACCCTGCCCGGGGTGAACATGGGCGGTTCGGCCAAGCCCGGCGGCCAGACCATCAACATCTGGGGCCTGGGCGATGCCGAAGACGTGCCGATGACCGTCGACGGCGCGACCAAGAGCGGCTTTGAGCGCTATCAGCAAGGCACCATCTTCATCGAGCCGGAGCTGATCAAGAACATCGAAGTAGAAAAGGGCCCGCACTCGATCTACACCGGCAACGGCGGCTTCGGCGGCAGCGTCAACATGACCACCAAGGACGCCCCCGACCTGCTCCAGGAAGGTCGCAACAGCGGCGCCATGCTCAAGTATGGTTATGCCAGCAACGACCATCAGCAGGTCTACAGCTCGGCATTGTTCGGTCGCACCGACGATGGCCGCATGGACGCCCTGGTGTACCTGACCAAGCGTGACGGCGATGACATGAAACTGGCCGGTACCCTGCCCGACCCCGAGGGCCGCTACCCGATCAACCCCCAGCGCCTGCCCAACAGTGCCCTGGACCTGGACGGCGCGCTGCTCAAGGCCAACATGCACTTTACCGACGAGCACAGCCTGGGCTTCTCCTGGTCACGCTCGGAAAGTGAGCGCTGGGCGCCGTTCTCTTCCACCGCCTACCCGACGCCGCCGACCCAGTCGGACATCAAAAGGTTCGGCTACAAGGATGCCCTCAAGCGCTTCCTGGCCAATCGCACGACCACCGACACCACCTGGTCAACCACCTACAAGTACCAGCCGGTGAACAACCCGCTGATCGACCTGCAGGTCAAATACTCCGAGTCCGACACCAAGCAGACCGACGAGCGCGATGCCACGGCGTTCTTCCAGCCGTCCACCGGCGGGCGCAAGATGGACACCGAATACCAGGACCAGATGCTCGATGTGCGCAACACCAGCCTGTTTACCACCGGCCCGCTGGAGCACGCCTTCACCAGCGGCTTTCAGATCCGCCACCACGACCGTGACACACAGATGTGGATGCCCGGCAAAAGCTACGAGATTCCCAAGTACAACAACGGCCACTACCAGCCGTACTTCATGCCCAGCGGCACCGTCGACAGCCAGGGCTATTTCATCCAGGACGCCATCACCCTCGGTGACGTGACCATCACCCCGTCGCTGCGCTACGACCATGTTGCCAACAAGGGCAAGCCGAACCAGGCGCCGTACTACAACGTTGCCGAGAATGGCCACGACTACAGCGAAAAAACCTACACCGGTTGGTCGCCACGCCTGTCAGTGTTCTGGAAAGCCACCGCCAACACCGCCTTCTTTGCCGACTACAGCAAGACCTGGCGCGCTCCGGTGCTTGATGAGCAATACGAAGTCCAGGGCATCGGCAGCCGCACCGCCAGCAGCCGCAACCTCGACCCGGAACGCATCACCGCCCTGCGTGCCGGTAACGTCACCGACTTTGCCAACGTCTTCACCGCTGACGACAGCATGCAGATCCGCACCACGCTGTTTCGTAACGAGATCAAGGACGAGATCTTCAAGGCCACCGGCATCGGCTGCGAAGCACAGCTGGCCAAGGGCGAAAGCATCTCCGACGCCTGCGGTAAAGGCCTGATGTCCAACTACCGCAACCTCAAGGGTGTGACCATCAAGGGCTTCGAGGTCGAAAGCTTCTACGACTCGACCTACCTGTTCGGTTCGGTGTCCTACTCGTGGATGACCGGCCGCCATGAAGGCGCCTACACCAACCCTTGGGGGCCGGACGTCTGGGCCAAGGACATTCCGGCACCGAAATGGATCACCACCCTGGGTGTGAAGATCCCCAGCTGGGACGCCAAGGTCGGCTGGCAGGCGCAGTTCGTGCGCAAGACCGACCGCCTGCCGAGCGACAACTACCGCGAAGGCCCGGCCAGCGCCCTGGGTGATCGCTATTACGACCACTATGCCAACGACGACTATCAGATCCATGGCCTGTTCGCCAACTGGAAGCCGCAGCAGCCTTACCTGAAAGGCACCGAGGTGAACCTGACGGTGGACAACCTGTTCAACAAGGACTACCGCTCCGAGCTCAGTGGCGAGTACGCCTACAGCCAGGGCCGGAACGCCAAGGTCAGCATCACCCGCTTCTTCTGAGGCAACTGTACGGATGAACTTGTCAGCAACTGTAACAAGATCATCCGTCCGCCCTGTGGCTCAATGAAAGCACTTATCTGCCACAGGCGCTCCGTATGTCCAGCCGCGAAAACACCGGGATGGCCCTTGGCCTTCTCGGTGTGATTATTTTCAGCCTGACCCTGCCCATGACGCGCATCGTCGTGCAGGAGCTACACCCCTTGCTCAACGGCCTGGGGCGGGCCTTGCTGGCGGCGATCCCGGCTGCGGCGCTGCTGCTCTGGCGCCGGGAAAAATGGCCAACCTGGGCGCAGATCAAGGGCCTGAGCCTGGTGGCTCTGGGGGTGATCCTCGGCTTTCCGGTGTTCTCGGCCTGGGCCATGCAAAGCGTGCCGGCGTCCCACGGAGCACTGGTCAACGGCCTGCAGCCTTTATGCGTGGCGGTGTACGCCGCCTGGTTGTCCCATGAGCGGCCATCGAAAGCCTTCTGGGCCTGCGCCGCGCTGGGCAGTGCGCTGGTGCTGGCCTACGCGATGATCATGGGCGCCGGGCAGATCCAGGCCGGCGACCTGCTGATGCTCGCGGCGATTGCCGTGGGCGGCCTGGGGTATGCCGAAGGCGGCCGGCTGGCGCGGGAAATGGGCGGTTGGCAGGTGATCTGCTGGGCGCTGGTGCTGTCGGCGCCGCTGTTGCTCGGACCGGTGATCTACCTGGCCCTGCAGCACCAGGGGCCGGTAAGTGCCAAGGCCTGGTGGGCGTTCGGCTATGTGTCGCTGTTTTCGCAGTTCATCGGCTTCTTTGCCTGGTACGCCGGGCTGGCCTTGGGCGGCATTGCCCGGGTAAGCCAGATCCAGCTGCTGCAGATCTTCTTCACCATCGCCTTTTCGGCGCTGTTCTTTGGCGAGCAGGTCGAGCCGATTACCTGGCTGTTTGCCGCCGGGGTGATTGCCACGGTGGTGCTGGGGCGCAAGACCCGGGTGCAGCCTGCGCCTGTGCGGGGCCTGGGCTGACGCCTCGACTTGCCCCGCGATGATTCAAGCAGGAATCAAGCCATCGGCGCGCAACAAGGTCTCCAGGCAATGCTCCTTGACCCCGTAAAACTCCTTGAGCTGCTGGATCTTCTCCAACAATGCTGAAGCCTCAACCGGTGCCTGGCGCTTGACCGCCAGGATCATCTTGTTCTTGTTGGTGTGCTCCAGGGAAATGAACTCGAAAACCTTGGTTTCGTAACCGCAGGCTTCCAGGTACAAGGCGCGCAAGCTGTCGGTGAGCATCTCGGCCTGCTGGCCCAGGTGCAATCCGTACTGCAGCATCGGCTTGAGCAAGCCTGGGCTGTGCAGTTGCGGGCGGATCTGCTTGTGGCAGCACGGCGAGCACATGATGATCGCCGCGCCGCAACGAATGCCGGTATGAATCGCGTAATCGGTGGCGATATCGCAGGCATGCAAGGCGATCATCACCTCGATGGCGCTGGGTACCACGCTGCGCACGTCACCGCATTCGAACACCAGGCCCGGGTGCTCCAGGCGCGAGGCCGCGGCGTTGCACAGCTCGACCATGTCCGCGCGCAGTTCGACGCCGGTAACCTGCGCCTCGCGCTGCAGGGTATTGCGCAGGTAATCGTGGATGGCGAAAGTCAGGTAGCCCTTGCCCGAGCCGAAGTCGGCCACCCGCAGCGTCTGGTCGGCGGCCAGCGGCGCCGAATTCAGGGCATGGGAAAACACTTCGATGAACTTGTTGATCTGCTTCCACTTGCGCGACATCGCCGGGATCAGCGCCTGCTGCTTGTCGGTCACGCCCAGGTCGTGCAAGAACGGCCGGCTCAGCTCCAGGTAGCGCTTTTTCTCGCGGTCATGCTCCCCGGCCGTCGCCTGGCGCGCCTGCTGCACGGCGCTGCGATGGAGCATCGGCTTGCCCTTCTTGCTGAATTCCAGCTGCGCTTCGTCGCTGAGGCTGAGCAGATGGGCGTTGCGAAACGACGCCGGCAGCAGCTCATCGACCAGCGCCAGGGCTTCATCGTTGCCCAGGTTGCGGGTGATGTCGCGGGTCTTGTAGCGGTAGACGAACGACACGCAAGCCTGGCCCTTGACCGTCAGCGGCTTGGCGATGATGCGCTGCAGGGTTTCTTCGTTGCCGACATGGCGCGCCAGCACCAGCTTGATCAGGGCATTCTGTTCCAGGCTGGTGGCGAGCAGGCTCAGAAACTGCGCACGCGCATCCGGCGCGGCCTGGGCGGTGGGGGAATCGGACATCGGGAAAGGCTGCCTCGGGTTGCGGAGGGGGCGCAGGGATGCGCAGTGCCGGGAATTTTACGTGGATGCGCTTTCCCTGCACAGCTTTTGTCGACCGATGTCGCCGCGGCTAACCGAGCACCACCAGGCGGTTCGGCAGCTCGTTGCGCTCGTGAGTCTGCGGCACATGGGTGCGCAGCAGCTCGCCGCAGGCCTCGATGCAACTGACGAACCCCTGCAGTGTCTGGCCCTGGCGCACCTGTACGGTAAAGCGCTTGACGATCGCGTCCCAGACCTTGTTGTCCAGGTGCCGGGAGATGCCTTCATCGACGAGTATCTCGACATAGCGCTCGGCCTCGCTGACAAAGATCAGCATGCCGGTGCCACCCACGGTGTGGTGCAAGTTCTGCTCGAGAAACTGCCGGCGGGCCAGGTTCGCCGCGCGCCAGTGGCGCACCGAGCGCGGAATCAGGCGGGTGGTCAGCGACGGGATGCGAAACAGCAGGCACAAGGCAATAAAGGTCAGCCACTGCACGATCAGCAAACTGTGCACGCTCATCCAGCCGCTGAGGTAATGGACGACGCCCGGCACCACCAGAGCCAGCAGGCTGGCCCACAGCAAGGGGATATAGGCATAGTCGTCGGCGCGGCTGGCCAGCACCGTGACCAGTTCGGCATCAGTATGCCGCTCGACCCGGGCAATGGCTTCAGCGACCTGGCGCTGTTGTTGTTCAGTGAGCAAAGTCATGCGCTGCGCTACCCGTTGTTGTTCATTTACCAGCCCCCCGACGACCCACCGCCGCCGAAGCTGCCCCCGCCACCGCTGAAGCCCCCGCCGCCACCGCCGCCGCCAAAACCACCGCCGCCGTAGCCACCGCCGAAACCGCCACCCATGCCGCCGCGCCCGCTGCCGCCAAGGCCCAGCGACTGCAGGGCGAACACCACCAGGATCAGCAGGATGAACAAACCGATGCCCCAGGCCGGCGCACCGTCCTGGCCATCGTTGCCCAGCGCCCGCGAAGGCTCGGCCAAGGGGTTGCCGCCCAGCACCTGGAGTATCGCCGCCGTGCCCTGGACGATGCCCTGACTGTACTCGCCACGACGAAACGCCGGGGTGATGATGCGGTTGATGATCACCGACGACTGCGCATCGGTCAGGCGCTCTTCCAGGCCATAGCCGACTTCGATGCGCAGCTTGCGCTCCTGGGGGGCGACGATCAACAGCGCGCCGTTGTCCTTGCCTTTCTGGCCAATGCCCCAGTGACGGCCGAGCTGGTAGCCGTAGTCTTCGATGCTCTGCCCCTGCAGGTCGGCCAGGGTCACCACCACGACCTGTTCGCCGGTGCCCTGCTCATGGGCCTTGAGCATGTTGTCGAGCTGGCTGCGGCTGGCACCGTCGAGCAGGCCGGCGTTGTCCACCACCCGCCCGCTCAGCGCCGGGAAGCTGAGCTCGGCGCGCAGCGGCGTGGCGATCAGCAGCGCCAGCAGCAGCGCGAGCTTGAACAGGCGCATCAGAATTTCACTTCAGGCGCTTTTTCGGCATCGGCGCTGGTGGCCTCGAAGTTCTCGCGGATCGGCAGGTCGCTGTACATTACGCTGTGCCAGAGGCGCCCGGGAAAGGTGCGAATCTCGGTGTTGTAGCGCTGCACGGCGGCGATGAAATCCTTGCGCGCCACGGCGATGCGGTTCTCGGTGCCTTCCAGTTGCGACTGCAAGGCCAGGAAGTTCTGGTTCGACTTGAGGTCCGGGTAACGCTCGGACACCACCATCAAGCGGCTCAAAGCCCCGGTCAGCTGCGACTGCGCCTGCTGAAATTGTTGCAACTTTTGTGGATCGTCCAGCGTACTGGCATCGACCTGGATCGAGGTCGCCTTGGCCCGGGCTTCTATGACCGCGGTCAGGGTTTCCTGCTCCTGCCTGGCGTAGCCTTTGACCGTTTCGACCAGGTTGGGAATCAGGTCGGCGCGGCGCTGGTACTGGTTCTGCACCTGAGCCCAGGCGGCCTTTACCTGCTCGTCGTAGTTGGGGATGTTGTTGATCCCGCAACCGGCCAGCAGGCTGCCAAGCATCAGCAGCAGCCACAGGCGTACGCCCTTGAATTGAATTACCTGCATGTCGCTACGCTCCTTGATCGCCGTGATTCACCGGACTTGAGGCATAATCCGTCGTCGCCGCTGGATCGGGATCGCCCAATCGGCTAAAAGATGCCCCAGCAAACTACAACAATAGCCGCTTCCCCAACTTCGGCTGGGCAGTATCACCGTGAATACTGCCGCAAGCCTTGAGAACAGAATTCATGAACAAGCTGTGTTTGCTGGGTCTGGTTGTCAGCCTGGCCAGTCAATCGGCCTTTGCCGACACCTCTGCCGCCCCGCTGCAGGACAAGCAGGCGTTCATCGCCAACCTGATCAAGCAGATGACCCTGGATGAAAAGATCGGCCAGTTGCGCCTGATCAGCATCGGCCCGGAAATGCCCCGCGAGATGATCCGCAAGGAAATCGCCGCCGGCCGCATCGGCGGCACCTTCAACTCGATCACCCGCGCAGAAAACCGGCCGATGCAGGACGCCGCCGCCAAGAGCCGGCTGAAAATCCCGATGTTCTTCGCCTACGACGTGATCCACGGCCACCGCACGATCTTCCCGATCAGCCTGGGCCTGGCCGCCAGCTGGGACATGGAAGCGATCGCCAAGGTTGGCCGGGTGTCCGCCGCCGAGGCCGCCTCCGACGGCATCGACATGACCTTCGCACCGATGGTCGATATCGCCCGCGACCCGCGCTGGGGTCGCACCAGCGAAGGCTTTGGCGAAGACACCTACCTGGTCTCGCGCATCTCCAAGGTGATGGTCGAATCCTTCCAGGGCCCGAGCCCGGCGGCGGCAACCAGCCTGATGGCCGCGGTCAAGCACTTCGCCCTGTACGGCGCGGTGGAAGGCGGGCGCGACTACAACACGGTCGACATGAGCCCGAGCAAGATGTTCAACGACTACCTGCCACCCTACCGCGCCGCCATCGATGCCGGCGCCGGCGGGGTCATGGTGGCGCTGAACTCGATCAACGGCGTGCCGGCGACCTCCAACACCTGGTTGATGAACGACCTGCTGCGCAAGGACTGGGGCTTCAAGGGCGTGACCGTCAGCGACCACGGGGCGATCACCGAGCTGGTGCGTCACGGTGTAGCCCGCGATGGCCGCGAAGCCGCCAAGCTGGCGATCAAGGCCGGCATCGACCTGAGCATGAACGACTCGCTGTACGGCGAAGAGCTGGCCAGCCTGCTCAAGGCCGGTGAAATCCAGCAGGCCGATATCGACAACGCCGTGCGCGAAGTGCTCGGCGCCAAGTACGACATGGGCCTGTTCGAAGACCCCTACCGGCGCATCGGCAAGGCCAGCGACGACCCGGCCGACACCTATGCCGACAGCCGCCTGCACCGCGCCGAGGCCCGTGACGTTGCGCGCCGCAGCCTGGTCTTGCTGGAAAACCGCCAGCAGACCCTGCCGCTGGCAAAAGCCGGCACCATCGCCCTGGTCGGCCCGCTGGCCGATGCCCCGATCGACATGATGGGCAGCTGGGCCGCCGCCGGCCGCCCGCAGCAATCGATCACTGTGCGCGAAGGCATGCGCCAGGCGCTCGGTGACAAGGCCAAGGTGATCTACGCCAAAGGCTCCAACGTCACCCACGACAAGGCCATCCTCGACTACCTGAACTTCCTCAACTTCGATGCCCCGGAAATCATCGACGATCCGCGCCCTGCCGCGGTGCTGATCGATGAAGCGGTCAAGGCTGCCAGGCAGTCCGACGTGGTGGTGGCGGTGGTGGGCGAGTCCCGTGGCATGTCCCACGAATCGTCCAGCCGCACCACCCTGGAAATCCCCGCCGCCCAGCGCGAGCTGATCAAGGCCCTGAAAGCCACCGGCAAACCGCTGGTGCTGGTGCTGATGAACGGTCGGCCGCTGTCGCTGGCCTGGGAACGCGAGCAGGCCGATGCGATTCTGGAAACCTGGTTCAGCGGCACCGAAGGCGGCAACGCCATTGCCGACGTGCTGTTCGGCGACTACAACCCGTCGGGCAAGCTGGCGATCACCTTCCCGCGCTCGGTCGGGCAGATCCCGATGTACTACAACCACCTGAGCATCGGCCGCCCGTTCACCCCAGGCAAGCCAGGCAACTACACCTCGCAGTACTTCGAAGAGCCAAACGGCCCGCTGTACCCCTTCGGCTACGGCCTGAGCTACAGCGACTTCAGCCTGGCGAACCTGAAGCTTTCGAGCAAGACGGTCAAACAGGGCCAGGACCTGGAAGCCAGCATCGTGGTCAAGAACACCGGCAAGCGTGATGGCGAAACCGTGGTGCAGCTGTACCTGCAGGACGTCACCGCGTCCATGAGCCGCCCGGTCAAGGAGCTGAAGAACTTCCAGAAAGTCATGCTCAAGGCTGGCGAAGAACGCACCCTGCGCTTCACCATCAACGCCGACGACCTGAAGTTCTACAACGGCCAGCTGCAATGGGCGGCGGAACCGGGCGAGTTCCGGGTCCAGGTCGGCCTCGATTCGCAGGCCGTGCAACAACAGAGCTTCGAGCTGCTGTAACAACGTTGCCATGCTCCAAGGGAAGGCCAGGAGGCCTTCCCCACTGCCGGGACTTGCACCATGCCTTCTTCCTTTCGCGCCCTGCGTCTGGGCCTGATTCTGTTCTTCATCCTTGCCGGTACCCTGCTGACCGCAGGCTGGGCCATGCACCATGCCAAGCGCCAGTCGATGGTCGAGGATGCCCGCCGGGCCAATGAGCAACTGGGGCTGTATGCCACGTCGCTGCACACCCTGATCGAGCGCTACCGCGCCTTGCCCGCCGTGCTGGCACTCGACCCGGAACTGATCAGCGCCTTGCGCGGGCCAGTCGCAGGCCCGGTGCAGGACGCCCTGAACCGCAAACTGGAACGCATCAACGGCGCGGCCAATTCCTCGACCCTGGAGCTGCTCGACCGCACCGGCCTGGCCGTGGCCGCCAGCAACTGGCGCCTGCCCAGCACCTATGTCGGCTCCAACTATGGCTTTCGCCCGTACTTCAAGCAGACCCGCAGCCAGGGTAGCGGCCGCTTCTATGCGGTGGGCGTGACCAGCGGCGTGCCGGGGTATTTCTTGTCCAGTGCCGTGCATGATGAAAACAGCCGCTTTCTCGGCGCCATGGTGGTCAAGCTGGAGTTCCCCGAGCTTGAGCGCGAATGGCGCCAGGGCAGCGATATCCTCTTGGTCAGCGACGCCCGCGGGATCATCTTCATCGCCAACCAGGACGGCTGGCGCTACCGCGAACTGCAACCGTTGAGCAGCGCCGACCGCGCGGAACTGGCCGCTACCCGCCAGTACGACAAGCAACCGCTGGTGCCATTGCAGCACCATATCCTCAGCAGCTTCGACGCCAACAGCCACCTGATGCGCGTGCAGGGCCCCGAGGGCAGCACCGATTACCTGTGGGAAAGCCTGCCGCTGGAGGCCGAAGGCTGGACCCTGCACCTGCTGCGCAAGCCGCAGGTCAGCGATGACGGGCGCAACGCCGCGCTGGCCGCCGCTGCCGTGTGGCTAAGCCTGGTGTTCGCCCTGTTGTTCATCAGCCAGCGCCTGCGCCTGGCGCGCTTGCGCCAACGCAGCCGCGAAGAGCTCGAACGCCTGGTCGAGGCCCGCACCCGCGACCTGCGCACCGCCCAGGAAGGCCTGGTGCAATCGGCCAAACTGGCGGCGCTGGGGCAGATGTCGGCGGCCCTGGCCCACGAAATCAACCAACCCTTGACCACCCAGCGCATGCAACTGGCAACCCTGCGCCTGCTGCTCGACAACCAGCGCCTGGACGAAGCGCGCCAGGCCCTGGAGCCGCTGGAGCAGATGCTGACGCGCATGGCGGCGCTCACCGGGCACCTGAAGACCTTCGCCCGCAACAGCCCCAGCGGCCTGCGCGAACGCCTGGACCTGGCCACCGTGGTCGACCAGGCACTGCAGTTGCTCGATGCGCGGATCCGCGCCGAAGACGTCAGCGTCGCCCTGTACCTGGCCCGCCCGGCCTGGGTGCGCGGCGATGCGATCCGCCTTGAGCAGGTGCTGATCAACCTGCTGCGCAACGCCCTGGATGCCATGGCCGAAAAGAGCTACAAACGCCTTGAGGTGCGCATCGATGCCGAGCAGGAGCACTGGCGCCTGAGCGTACTCGACAGCGGCGGCGGTATCCCCGCCGAACACCTGGGCAGTGTCTTCGACCCGTTCTTCACCACCAAGCCGGTGGGCGAAGGATTGGGCCTGGGCCTGGCGATTTCCTATGGCATCATTCACGAAGCCGGTGGCCGCCTGCAGGTTGAAAACCAGCCCGGCGGCGCCCGTTTCAGCCTGACCCTGCCTATGGACCCGGAACCTGCATGTTGAACTCAGTAATGGTCGTCGATGATGAAGCCAGCATCCGCACCGCCGTAGAGCAGTGGCTGAGCCTGTCGGGCTTCAACGTGCAACTGTTCAGCCGCGCCGAAGACTGCCTCAAGCAGTTGCCCGGGCACTTCCCCGGGGTGGTCCTCAGTGACGTGCGCATGCCCGGCATGGACGGCCTGCAGTTGCTTGGAAAGCTGCAGGCCAGCGATGCCGACCTGCCGGTGATCCTGCTCACCGGGCACGGCGATGTGCCGATGGCGGTCGAGGCCATGCGCAACGGCGCCTACGACTTTCTGGAAAAACCCTTCAGCCCCGAAGCCCTGCTCGGCAGCCTGCGCCGCGCCCTGGAAAAACGCCAGCTGGTGCTGGAGAACCGCCGCCTGCATGAGCAGGCCGATTTCAAGGTGCGCCTGGAGGCGAACCTGCTGGGTGTGTCCCAGGGCATGCAGCAGTTGCGCAAGCAGGTGCTGGACCTCGCCAGCCTGCCGGTCAATGTGCTGATTCGCGGCGAAACCGGCAGCGGCAAGGAGCAGGTCGCACGCTGCCTGCACGACTTCGGCCCGCGCGCCGGCAAGCCTTTCGTTGCCCTCAACTGCGCGGCAATCCCCGAGCAACTGTTCGAGGCCGAGCTGTTCGGCCATGAAAGCGGCGCCTTCACCGGCGCCCAGGGCAAGCGCATCGGCAAGCTTGAATACGCCAACGGCGGCACGGTGTTCCTCGACGAAATCGAAAGCATGCCGCTGGCCCAGCAGGCCAAGCTGCTGCGCGTGCTGCAGGAGCAGAAGCTCGAACGCCTGGGCGCCAACCAGAGCATCAGCGTCGACCTGCGGATCATCGCCGCAACCAAGCCCGACCTGCTCGAAGAGGCCCGCGCCGGACGCTTTCGCGAAGACCTCGCTTACCGCCTGAACGTCGCCGAATTGCGCCTGGCGCCGTTGCGCGAGCGCCGTGAAGACATTCCGCTGCTGTTCAACCACTTCGCCCGCCTGGCCGCCGAGCGCGTTGGCCGCAGTGCGCCGCTACTCAGTGGCGCGCACCTGGGCAAGCTGCTGGGGCACGACTGGCCGGGCAACGTCCGTGAACTGGCCAACGCCGCCGAACGCCATGCCCTGGGCCTGGGCGAGCCGGCAGCGGCGCCCATCGAAGCCGGGCAGTCGCTGGCCGCCCAGCAGGAGGCCTTCGAGGCCCAGTGCCTGCGCGCCGCCTTGAGCCGGCACAAGGGCGAGATCAAGGCGGTCATGGAAGAGCTGCAACTGCCGCGGCGCACCCTCAACGAGAAGATGCAACGCCACGGCCTGTTGCGTGAAGATTTTCTCGGCCCTGCTTGATCGAAACGCCGATCAACATAAGCGGATTTTCGCCGACCCACCCGTTTGAATAGGCGGATTTCCGCTCACCACATCCATACAACCCTTCTAGACCGGGCTTCCAGCACCTGGCACAGCTTCTGCTATAGCCCTGGCAGGCTGCGTTTCGGCGCGCTCCACAAAAACAACTATGAAGGTCCCTTCGATGGATAACTCCACCACCCTGCCCGCCGGGGCGGCCGTTGCGCCCGCCGCGGAAAAAACCACCCGAAGCCGACTCAAGTCGATTTTCAGCGGTTCGATCGGCAACATGGTCGAATGGTACGACTGGTACGTTTACGCCGCGTTTTCCCTGTACTTCGCCAAAGCCTTCTTCCCTGCTGGCGACACCACTGCCCAGTTGCTCAACACCGCTGCGATCTTCGCCGTGGGCTTTTTGATGCGCCCGATCGGCGGCTGGCTGATGGGTATCTACGCCGACCGCAAGGGCCGCAAGGCCGCACTGATGGCCTCGGTACTGCTGATGTGCGCAGGCTCGCTGGTCATTGCCCTGACCCCGGGTTATGAAACCATCGGCGTCGCCGCACCGGTATTGCTGGTCATCGCCCGCCTGATGCAAGGCCTGTCGGTAGGCGGTGAGTACGGCACCTCCGCCACCTACCTCAGCGAGATGGCCACCAAGGAACGCCGTGGCTTCTTCTCCAGCTTCCAGTACGTGACGCTGATTTCCGGCCAGCTCATCGCCCTGGCGGTGCTGATCATCCTGCAGCAGACCCTGACCACCGAGCAGCTGTATGCCTGGGGCTGGCGCGTACCCTTCGTGATCGGCGCACTGTGCGCGGTGGTTGCCCTGTACCTGCGTCGCGGCATGGAAGAAACCGCCTCCTTCACCAAGAAGGAAAAGTCCAAGGAAAGCCTGATGCGCACCCTGATGCGCCATCCGAAAGAGCTGGCTACCGTGGTCGGCCTAACCATGGGCGGCACCCTGGCCTTCTACACCTACACCACCTACATGCAGAAGTACCTGGTGAACACGGTGGGCATGAGCATCTCCGACTCGACCACCATTTCGGCGGCCACCCTGTTCCTGTTCATGTGCCTGCAGCCGGTCATCGGCAGCCTCTCCGACAAGATCGGCCGACGCCCGATCCTGATCGCCTTCGGCGTGCTCGGCACCCTGTGCACGGTCCCGATCCTGACCACCCTGCACACTATCGAAACCTGGTGGGGCGCGTTCTTCCTGATCATGGCGGCGCTGATCATCGTCAGCGGCTACACCTCGATCAACGCCGTGGTCAAAGCCGAGCTGTTCCCGACCGAAATCCGCGCCCTGGGCGTTGGCCTGCCGTACGCCCTGACCGTGTCGATCTTCGGCGGTACCGCTGAATACGTCGCGCTGTGGTTCAAGAGCATCGGCATGGAGACCGGCTACTACTGGTATGTGACTGCCTGTATCGCCTGCTCGTTGCTGGTGTATGTGTTCATGAAGGACACCCGCAAGCATTCGCGGATCACCACTGACTGACAGCCAACTTTGCGCTGTAAATGAAAAGGGGCGTCCAGCAATGGACGCCCCTTTTTTGCATGACCCGGTTCAGGACAACTCGGCCAGTGCCTGGCGCTGATTGCGATTGTTGTAGTAATAGGCCAGGCCGATCATCGCCAGCAAGATACCGCCCAATACCGCCGATGAGCCTACCGTGCCGAAGTCCAGGCCGCCCTTTTCATGGGGTTTGGTGAGGAAGTCGCCCAGGGTCGCACCAAAGGGCCGGGTCAGCACGAAGGCGATCCAGAACAACACCACGCCGGACAGCCGGGTCCAGTACCGGGCCACTACCACCAGGGCAATGGCACTGCCGATCAGCAAGGCGCCACCGGCAAAGCCCAGGCCCGAATCGTCTGCCAGGTAGTCGCCCAGCGCCGTGCCCAGGGTGTTGGAGAACAGGATCGCCACCCAGTAAAACAGCTCGCCCTTGCGCGTCTTGATGTGATTGACGTTAAGCGGATTGCCGCTAAGGCGCCAGAGGGCAAAGGTCAGCAACAGAATGCCGATCAGGATCGCCGAGCCGGTGGCGTAGCCCAGACCCAGCGTGCGGTCCATGAAGTCGGACATGGTCGTGCCGGCGGTGCTGGTGGAAAGGATTACCAGCCAGTACAGCACTGGGTGGTAGGCCCTGGAAAACAGTTGGGTGACCAGGGTGGCGAGAAACACGCTGATCAGGATCAGCGAGCTCATGGCGTAGCCCACGTTCAATGTCATTGAAAGCAGGTCGCCGGCGGTCTCGCCGAGGGTGGTGGCGCAGATCTTCATGACCCAGAAGGCCAAGGTGATCTGGGGGAGTTTATTCATCGGGTAGCGCTCCAGTGTCAGGTGCGGCAGAGACTGCGCAAGCGCCGATGAAAAATCGGTAGTGGGCTGATGAAAAAAGTGTTTTGGCCGGTTTAACGACTGATTAATCCTGGGGGGGCATTGTTCACCCATGGGAGATCGGGTTGCCTGCATCGCGGGTCAAGCCCGCTCCCACAGGTGCGCGATAAAGGCGGGACTGTCGCCAAACACATCTAGTTATTCGATTTTTATACGCTATTTTTTGCGCTTTTTAATCAATTTAATTGGCGTAGCATTAAACCCATAGAAACAAACAACCCCTCACCACCTCGGAGCAACGACCATGAAAAGCAAACTGATCCTGACCCTGGCCTTCTCGGTACTGGCTGCCAACGCATTCGCCGAAGACGGCTTCGACCGCACCAACGGCCACAACTTCAGCGCCGTGCAAAGCCAGTCGGCCACTTATGCAGAAGATGGTTTCGATCGCACCGGCGCGGCCAAATTTGCCGAGGACGGCTTCGATCGCACTGGCGGCGCCAAATTCGCTGAAGACGGTTTCGATCGCACCCAGGCCCACCGCATCAGCTAACCCCTGCTGCGACGCAGTCAGCCCGGCTTCGGCCGGGCTTAGTCATTTTCAGCAAGGCCAAGCCTTGGCACACTAGAGGCTTACTCACAGGGAAGGCCTTCGGGCCAGCGCAGATGTATTACTACGAACCGGCAAAAGGCCACGGCCTGCCCCACGATCCGTTCAATGCCATCGTCGGCCCCCGCCCGATTGGCTGGATTTCCTCCCAGGACGCCGAAGGTCGCCTGAACCTTGCGCCCTACAGCTTCTTCAACGCCTTCAACTACATTCCGCCGATCATTGGTTTTTCCAGCGTCGGGCGTAAAGACAGCCTGAACAACATCGAGCAGACCGGCGAGTTCGCCTGGAACCTGGCCACCCTGCCGCTGGCCGAGGCCATGAACCAGAGCTGCGCTGCGGTTGCGCCGCAGGTCGACGAGTTCGCCCTGAGCGGGCTGACGCCCGTCGCGTCAAAGGTGATTGCGGTGCCGCGGGTGCAAGAAAGCCCGGTGTCGTTCGAGTGCAAGGTGACCCAGATCATCCAGCTGCAAAGTGCCGACCAGGCATTGGTGCCTAGCTGGCTGGTGCTGGGTGAAGTGGTGGCGGTGCATATCGCCGAGCACCTGCTCAAGGACGGTATCTACGATACCGCTGCGGGCCAACCGATCCTGCGTGGCGGCGGCCCGGCGGATTACTTCGAGCTGGGCAACCTGTTCAAAATGGCCCGCCCGCAGGTCAACAGCTGAGTTACCAGACCAGCTCGGCGTCGTCATCGACGCCCTGCAGGCGTTCAAGTTCGGCGCAGGCTGCTTCATCAGCGGCCAATGCGGTCTTGAAGGTCTGCTCGAGCAAGACCTTGTGAAAGCGCGGCGCCCCGGAGGCGCCCAGGGCTTTGACGGCGATGGCGGCGTGGTAGCCGTCGTCGCCGCGCACGGCTGCCGATACTGCTTCGAACTGGGAAAACTCTTTACGTGCCATGTGCCTTGAATCCACATCAATTGCCGAAAGCCGCCATTCTAACCTGCAGATGGTTCGCCGAAGGTATGCAGGTCGAGGCTGTCGACCACCCGCGCCTGTACCAACTCGCCGAACAGCTCGAGGGTCGGTGAAGCGAAGTAACCACTCATCGATTGCTGATCGCGCCAGAAGCCGCTGAGCAGCCACAGGTCGGCGTCGGCCTGGGAGCGTTGCAGGCTGAATTTCAGGCAGCCGGGGGCCTGGCGCGAGGGTTCCAGCAGATCACGCAGGCGCTCGCCCAGTTCGTCTGAACGACCGCTGCTGGCGCGGATAAAAGCAAGGTGGGTGACCGATTGTGCCGAGGTCATGAGCGTTTCTCCATGTGCAGCCAGATGAAATTGCCAGGCTGCACAGGTTAGGCCACGCGCCTGCGCGGCGGTTAGGCGATTCCTGTCGAGCGCTTGCCTGATCCTGCGCGCCTTGCAGGATCAGGCAAGCAGGCGGCAGCTTTCGACTAGCGCCGTGGCTTGCACAAACCTATCCTGCAGTCGTTCTCCGAGGAATCGCTCCCATGTCCGCTACCGACCCCAACCGCTTGATCCTCGACCCTGCCCTGGAGCGCCAGCGCCAGGAGCTGGCCGATCTCATCCAGCGCCATGCACCACGCCAGGCTGGCGTCGAGTCGGCGGTTGAAGACCTGTTTCTGGTGCGCTACGAAGAAAGCGTGCGCTCCATGCCGGCCCTGGCGGAGCCTGCGCTGTGCATCCTGGCCCATGGCAGCAAGGAGGTGTGCCTGGGCGACGAGCGCTATATGTACGACCCGTTGCATTACATGGTGGTGTCGGTGGCACTACCGATCAGCGGCGTACTGCTCGAGGCCAGCCCGGAAAACCCCAGCCTGGGCGTGCGCCTGAACATCGACCCGGCGCAGATCAACAACCTGCTGGCCGATGCCGGCCCGCTGGGCGTACCGAGCTTGCCGTCGGGGCGCGGGCTGTATGTGGAGCGGACCGATCCGCTGTTGCTCGATGCGTTGCTGCGGCTGATTCGTTTGCTCGATTCACCCAAGGACATCCCGATCCTCGCACCGCTGATCCAGCGCGAGATTCTCTATCGGCTGCTCCGAGGGCCGCAGGGTTACCGGCTGTATGAAATTGCCATGGCCAACAGCCAGACCCACCGGGTGTGCCAGGCCATCGAATGGCTCAACCTGCACTTTCATAGGCCATTGCGCATCGACGAGCTGGCGCGCGAGGTCAACCTCAGTACTTCGACCCTGCATCACCGGTTCAAGGCAGTGACGTCCATGAGCCCGTTGCAGTACCAGAAGCAGTTGCGCCTGCAGGAAGCGCGGCGGCTGATGCTCAATGACGGGCTGGAGGCGGCAGTGGCGGGTTATCGGGTGGGCTATGAAAGCCCATCGCAGTTCAGCCGCGAGTACAGCCGCTTGTATGGGGCGCCGCCGGTGCGGGATTTGGCTCGGTTGCGCAGCGCGCTCTAGATAGCTATCGCGGGTCAAGTCTACACCGCCCTGACTACGTGCTTGATCTCCTGAAACGCACTTAAGCCCCAAGGCCCCAGCTCCCGTCCCAGGCTGCTCTGCTTGTAGCCACCCCAGGCCGTCTGCGGAAAGATCACCTGCGGCGCGTTGATCCACACCAGCCCGGCCTGCAAGGCATTGGCGACCCGTTCGGCTGCCTGCAAGTCACGGCTGAGTACACTGGCCACCAGACCGAACTCGGTGTCGTTGGCCAGCGCCAGCGCCTCGGCTTCGGTGGCAAACGAGCGCACACACAGCACCGGACCGAAGATTTCCTCTCGCCACAAGGAGCTGTCCACTGGCACCTCGGTGAACACCGTCGGGCTGACAAAATAGCCGCAAGGCAGCTGCGCCGGCCGTGAGCCGCCACACAGCAACTGCGCCCCTGCTTGCAGGCCTGCGGCGATATGCGCCTGCACCCTTTGGTACTGGGCCTGGTTGACCAGCGGCCCCATTTCGCTGTCGCCGCTGAACGGCTCGCCGACGCGAATCGATTCGGCACGGGCCTTCAGGGCATCGATAAACGCCGGGTACAGGGCTTCGGCCACCAACACCCGGCTGGTCGCCGAACACATCTGCCCGGCATTGAAGAAGCCACCCAGGCAAGCCAGCTCCACTGCCAGTTCGAGGTCGGCGTCCTCGAGCACCAGCAACGGCGACTTGCCGCCCAGCTCCAGGCTCACGCCCTTGACCGTTTCCGCCGCGCGCTGCATGACCTGCACACCCACCGCATTGCTACCGGTGAAGGAAATCTTGGCAACACGCGGATCGGCCGCCAGCGGCGCGCCCACTGCAAGGCCAGTACCACAGACCAGGTTGAACACCCCGTGCGGTAGCCCCGCTTCGGCGATGATTGCCGCCAGTTCCAGCTCGGCCAGCGGCGTGACTTCCGACGGTTTGAGCACCACGCAGCAGCCGGCCGCCAGGGCTGGCGCGAGCTTCCAGGCGGTAGTGACCATGGGGAAGTTCCACGGCACGATCAAGCCGACCACGCCGCACGGTTCACGGCGCACCCGGGCGACAAAATCTTCGCTGGGCAGCGCCACCGAGCGGTCACGCCCGAGGTTATCGGCGAGTTCCGCGTAATAGCGGAAAGTGGCGACGACATCATCGACATCGATATGGGCTTCAGCCAGCGGCTTGCCGTTGTTGCTGGCTTGCAACTGCACCAGGCGCTCGCGCCGCACTTCGACGCCCTCGGCAATGGCCCGCAAGATCGCCGCACGGGTCGGCCCGCTGGAGGTGGACCACTCAACAAACGCAGCCTGGGCAGCCAGCGTTGCCCGTTCGACGGCTTCAGCGTCACCCCCGGCAACTTCCGCCAGCACCTGCTCGTTGCTCGGGTTGATTACCGCCAGCGCTTGCGGGCCATGCTGCCAGACGCCTTCGATATAAATGCCAGGCAGCTTGATCATGCGGGCACCGCCTGCATCCAGGTGGCCTGGTCGATTTCGATCAGGCTCGGGCCTTTGCGATCGCAAGCCTGGCGCAAGGCTTCACGCAACTGGGCAAGGTCACCCACCGATTCGGCGCTGCAGCCCAGGCTCTTGGCCACGCCAATAAAGTCAGGGGTGTAGATGTCGACACCGACCGGTTCGATGGCGCGGTTGACCATGTAGCGCTTGATCTCTTCGTAGCCCTGGTTGTTCCACAACAGCACGATCAGCGGCACCTGCGCCTCACGGGCACTGGCCAGCTCCGGCAGGGTGAACTGCAAGCCACCGTCACCGATCAGGCACACCACCGGCGCGCGCTCGGCCGCCACTTCAGCGCTACCCAGCCAGGCGCCCATGGCTGCCGGCAGGGCGTAACCGAGGGTACCGTAGCCGGTCGAGGCGTTGAACCAACGCCGCGGTTGGTCCATGTCCAGGGTCAGGTTGCCGGTGTACACCGGCTGTGTCGAATCGCCAACCAGCACTGCGCCGGGCAGGGTTTCGAGGAGGGTTGTGAGCATGCGCGTCTGGCTGCGCATCGGCAGGTCGCGCTCGGCTTGCAGCACCTCACGCAGGCGCGCGGCACGGGCCGCGCCCCATTCGGCGCCGCGCACCGGGGCCGGTTGCTCGGCCAGGGCGACCAGCAGGGCCTGGGTGGCGATGGTCGAATCGGCGACCAAAGCGACCTTCGGCGGGTAGTTGCGCACGGTCTGGTCGGGGTCGATGTCGATGCGCAGCAGCTCACCGGGGATCTCGAAACCGCCCTTGAAGGTCACGTCGTAGTCGGTCTCGGCAAGCTCGGTACCGATCGCCAGCACCACATCGGCCTCGGCGACCAGGGCGCGGGTGGCCACCAGCGACTGGGTCGAGCCGATCTGCAGCGGGTGGCTGGCCGGCAGTACGCCCTTGGCATTGATGGTCAGCGCTACCGGTGCCTGCAGGTATTCAGCCAGGCGAGTCAGCGCGGCGCTGGCGTCAATGGCGCCACCTCCGGCGAGAATCAGCGGCCGCCGGGCGGCAGCGAGCATGGCGGCCATTTGCGCAACCGGCGCAGGCGCGGCGCCCGCACGGGCGATGCGCACCGGGGTACAGGCCAGCAGGTGATCGGCGTCTTCGACCAGCACATCCAGCGGAATCTCGATATGTACCGGGCGCGGCCGGGCGCCATCGAACACAGCAAAGGCCCGGGCCAATACCGACGGCAGGTCATCGGCGCTCATCAGCGTGTGGGAAAACGCCGCCACACCGGCCACCAGGTTGCCCTGCGCCGGCAGCTCGTGCAGCTTGCCGCGCCCGCCACCCAGCTGGTCGCGCGACTGCACGCTGGAGATCACCAGCATCGGGATCGAATCGGCGTAGGCCTGGCCCATGGCGGTGGTGATGTTGGTCATGCCCGGGCCGGTGATGATGAAGCACACGCCCGGCTTGCCACGGGTACGCGCGTAGCCGTCAGCCATGAAACCGGCGCCCTGCTCGTGGCGCGGAGTGATGTGGCGGATACTCGAGCCTGCCAGCCCGCGATAGAGTTCCACGGTATGCACGCCGGGAATTCCAAAGACATGGTCTACGCCATAGCCTTCAAGGAGTTTGACCAGTACTTCGCCGCAAGTCGCCATGATCGTGTGCCTGTAATTGTTCGGGAAACAGCCTGTATTGGACCGCCCGACGGCTACCTGCACAATGCAAAAAAGCTCATACTAGCCATGTTCCCAAGTCATGGCTCAAGCTGATGAAACGCCTGCCTCCATTGCCTGCGCTGCACACCTTTCTGGTCACCGCCCAGTGCTGCAACTTCACCCGCGCCGCGCAATTGCTGCACATCACCCAGGGTGCGGTGAGCCGGCAGATTGCCGGCCTTGAAGAGCACCTGGGTTATCCGCTGTTCCTGCGTCAGGCCCGCGGCCTGAGCCTGACCCGCGAAGGCCAGGACTGGCTGCCACGGGTGCAGCAGGTGTTCGCCCTGATCGAGGAAGGCGTGCAGCAGGTCGGGGCGCGCAGTACCACCTTGCAGCTCAAAGCCCCGACCTGCGTGATGCGCTGGCTGCTGCCACGGCTGATGGAATGGCAGGCGCTGCGCCCGGAGGTGCCGGTGGAGCTGACCACCACGGTGCAGCACGGGGTGGATTTTCGTCGGGAAGTGTTCGATGCGGCGGTGGTCTATGGCGCCCGGCCCAACCATGGCCTGCAGACCCAGAAGCTCTTTGATGAACAACTGACGCCGGTGTGCGCGCCGCAACTGCTGAGCGGCGCCCTGCCCTTGCAACAGGTCGCCGACCTTGATCAGCACATGCTCCTGCACCCGACCCGCGACCAGCGCGACTGGAATGCCTGGCTCGATGCCGCCGGGGCGAACCTGCCCCGGCAGGGCAAGGGCCAGCATTTCGAAACCCTGGACATGGCCATGTCCATGGCCTCTCAGGGCACCGGGGTGGCCATCGGCGACTGGTCGCTGATCGGTGATGACCTCAAGTGCGGACGGCTGGTGATGCCGTTCCCGCTCAAGGTCAGCACTGGCCAGGCCTATTACCTGGTGCGACCGCAAGGGTCGGCTTCAGCGGCTTTGCTGGAGCTGCTCGCCTGGTTGTGCGAGCAGGCCCAGGTGCCTCAGTAACCGACGGTGAAGCGCTGGCGCGAGTGTGCCGGTTTCTCTACTTCATCGAGCATGGCGATGGCGTAGTCAGCAAAGCTGATCCAGCTCTTGCCGTCGGCGCCGATCAGCAGGTGATCCTTGCCCAGTTTGTAAGCGCCGCTGCGGGCACCTTCGACGAACTCGGCCGAAGGCGAGAGGAAGCTCCAGTCCAGTTCCTGTTCCTGTTCCTGTTCCTGTTCCTGACGCAGAGTGTCAAGGTAGTGGCCGCCGGCGGTGGCTTCAGCCTTGTAGGCCTCGGGAAAGTCCGGGCTGTCGATGACCTTGTGCCCCGACGGCAGCAACAGGCTGCCGGCCCCGCCCACCACCAGCAGGCGCTTGATTCCGGCGCGCTTGACCGGCTCGATGATGGCCTGCGGCTTGATGCTGGAAAAGTGTGCGGCGCTCAGTACCACGTCGTGGCCAGCGACTGCCTGTTCAAGGGCGGCGGCATCGCTGACGTCCAGCGCCACGCTTTTCACCCTCTCACGCCCCTGCAGTTTCGACGGGTCTCGGGCAATGGCGGTAACGCTGTGGCCGCGGCGCAGGGCCTCTTCCAGCAACTGGCTGCCAGCACGGCCGGTAGCCCCAATGATTGCGATCTTGCTCATGGACATTCTCCAGTCAGGATTGAACAACGCTTACCACTTCATCTCGCCCTTGGCGACCTTGGCGCCGAGCTCCAGCGAGCTCTCTTCGCCCAGGTCCGGGTAACGTTTTTTCATCGCCGCGATCAGTTCGGCGGCGTTGCCAGCCTTGGCGGTTTCTTCGTCGAAGGCCCGGATATAGTCCGCGGTGAACTGCACCGCCTTGAGCGAACGGCTGCTCTGGCCCAGGTAGTGGCCAGGGATCACGGTGTCGGGCTTGAGCTGCTCGATACGCTTGAGGGTCGCCAGCCAGTCCTTGTGCGATTGCGCCGACTGCGTGTCGGCCATCCACACGTGCAGGTTCTCGGCGACCACCACACCACCGACCACCGCCTTGATCGATGGAATCCACACGAAACTGCGGTCCGGTTGCGGGCCGTCGAGGCCAACCACTTGCAGGCGCTGGCCTTCAAGCTTGAGCTCGGTGCCTTGCAGCACTTGCGGCACGATCAGCTTCGCCGGCTTGTCGGCGCCCATCTGCGGGCCCCAGTAGGCCAGCTTGCCGTCCATGGTCTGCTTGATATGGGCGACGGTCGCCGCCGAGGCCACGACTTTGGCCTTGGGGTAGGCGTCGGTCAGGGTCTGCAGGCCGAAGTAGTAGTCCGGGTCACCGTGGCTGATATAGATAGTGGTCAGTTGCTTGCCGCTCGCTTGCAGCTTGGCCAGTACCTGTTCGGCCTGGGCCTTGCCGAACTGGGCGTCAACGAGGATGGCGTCATGCTTGCCGCTGACGATCACCGAACTGACCGGAAACAGGGCATTGCTACCCGGGTTGTAGACATCCAGGTTAAGCGGCTCGGCGGCCGAAGCCTGGGCCATGACCCCAAGGGTGGCAAAGGCGAGCAACAAGCGGCGCAGGGAGAACGAACGAGGCATCAAGGCGATTCCTGTGAAGTGGGCAATGAGCAACAGCTTAGTTGCACGATCCGTCACAAAAAATGCGATGCTTAGGATTAGTTTGTTTCTGAAAGCGGGCAAATCATGGATCGTCTGACAGCAATGCGGGTCTTCGTCAGCGTGGTCGACCTGGGCAGCCAATCGGCTGCCGCCGACCACCTGGAACTCTCCCGGCCGGTGGTTTCCCGCTACCTGGCCGAGCTTGAGGACTGGGTCGGCGCGCGCCTGATGCAGCGCACCACCAGGCGCCTGAGCCTGACCGCCGCCGGCCAGGAAACCCTGCCGCGCTGCCGGCAGATGCTCGAGCTTGCCGGCGACCTGCAGGCCGCGGTCAGTACCCCCAACGATGCGCCGCGCGGCGAGTTGCGCATCAGCGTCAGCACCTCGTTCGGCCAGGCACAGTTGATGGACGCCGTAGCCGACTACGTCAAACGCTATCCCGGGGTAAAGATCGACCTGCAGATGCTCGACCGCACGGTGAACCTGGTGGATGAGCGCATCGACCTGGCGATCCGCACCAGCAACGACCTGGACCCGAACCTGATCGCCCGGCGCCTGAGCGTATGCCGCTCGGTGATCTGCGCCTCGCCCGCCTACCTGCGCCAGCACCCGGCGCCGCAGCAGGTGCAGGAGCTCAGCCAGCACAACTGCCTGACCCATTCCTACTTCGGTCGCAGCCTGTGGCATTTCGACGTGGCTGGCGAGGTGGTGTCGGTACCGGTGCAAGGCAACATCAGCGCCAACGAAGCCATGACCCTGCAACGGGCGGCGCTGGCTGGCGCCGGTGTGGCCATGCTGCCGACCTACCAGGCTGCCGGCGCCCTGCGCAGTGGCGAGCTGGTTCGCCTGCTGCCCCGGGCCAAGCCGCGCGAGCTGAACCTCAACGCTGTGTACACCTCGCGCAAGCACATGCCGGCGACCCTGCGCAGCATGCTCGACTTTCTCGCCGAGCGCTTTACCGCCGAGCCTGTCTGGGACCAGGACCTGCTCTAGACGGGCACACCCGGCCAAGCTGACCTATGCTTTGAATAGCACCTGTAGGTGGTTGGCAGGAGGTGAGCATCATGGGCGTCAAATCCAGAAAATGCGCCGTTATCTGTGCCATGGCCGCTGCGGTCGGCTTGTATGCCACCGCCGCCTGGCGGGTTGAACAGATCCGCAATCAACCCTACTCCGCCGCCAGTTGCAGCCTGGCGCACTGCGTGCCGCACACCGCGACGCTGAGCGCACTCAAGTAGGTGATTGCCCGGGCTGGTGACGAAAGTCACTGGGCGCCTTGCCGGTCAGGCGGCGGAAGAACCGCGAGAAATACGCAGGGTCGGCAAAGCCCAGGCTGTCGGCCAGTTGCTTGATGCTCAGGCTGGTATAGATCAGCTCGCGCTTGGCTTCGAGCAACAGGCGTTGATGGATGATCTGCAAGGCCGACTGTCCGGCCAGTTCGCGGCAGATGCTGTTCAGGTGCGCCACCGAAATCCCCACCTCATGGGCCAGCGCCTCGACGCTCGGCTGCTGACGAAACTGCTGCTCGACCAGCGCGTTGAAGCGCTCCAGATACTCACGCCCGCGCGCCACCGCCAGGCCCTGGCCATGACGCTGCAAGCATTGACGACTGATCCACACCACCATCAGGTTGATCAATGAGCGCAACTGCAAATCGCGCCCGGGCAGGTCCCGCTGGTACTCCTGCTGCAAGGCGCTGAACAGGCTGTAGAGATAGTTGCGATCGTCGCCTGCCAGGTAGGTGCCGGCCTGGGCCAGGGCCGCTGGTGCGCCGGCCAGTTGCGTGTGCAGCAGGTTGACCAGCGGCGCCGCCAGCGTCACCACGTAGCCGTCGACATCGCTGGAAAAACGAAAGCCGTGCACGCACAGCGCCGGTACCACCTGGATCGCGGCCTGCTCCAGACGCCGCACCTGGCCTTCGACTTCGATCTCGGCCTGGCCGGCATAAAGGAACAGCAGTTGGCACAGATCGGCGTGCCGATGGGGCTCGATTTCCCAGTCGTGCAAGCGGCTGCGCGCCGGGATCGACTCGCAGTGCAGCAGGTCCGGGGTCGGCCACTGCAACTGTTCGCCATACAGTTTGAATACCGGTATCGACGCCTTGCTCATTGATCAACTGGCTCCAGGGCAATGCCCGATAATCGCACTGATTAGTGAAAAGTCCTGCTTCCTGCGGTTTTTATCCCTTCTTCGCCCGTCTTTCCAAGCGAAAAATGCAAGCACAACAATCATAAGCTGCTTTCGGCCCTGCGCTGAAGCTTGCCTGGGATAACAACCATGAAGACTCAAGTCGCCATTATCGGTGCCGGCCCTGCCGGACTGCTGCTCGGCCAGTTGCTGCACAAGGCCGGGATTGCCAACGTCATCGTCGAGCGCCAGAGCGCCGACTACGTGCTCGGGCGCATCCGTGCCGGGGTGCTGGAACAAGGCATGGTCCAATTGCTGCGCGAAGCTGGCGTCGGTGCGCGCATGGACGCCGAGGGCCTGCCCCACAGCGGTTTTGAACTGGCCTTCGACGGGCGCCGCGAACACATCGACCTCAAGGGCCTGACCGGCGGCAAAGGGGTGATGATCTACGGCCAGACCGAAGTCACCCGTGACCTGATGCAAGCGCGCCAGGCCTGCGGCGCCGTGACGGTCTATCAAGCCGACAACGTCCGGCCCCATGATCTGAAGTCCGAGCACCCTTACCTGACCTTCGAAAAAAACGGCGAAGTGCTTCGCCTGGACTGCGACTACATTGCTGGCTGCGACGGCTACCACGGCATCGCCCGGCAATCGATTCCCGCCGAGGCGCTGAAGATTTTCGAGCGGGTCTACCCGTTCGGCTGGCTCGGCGTGCTGGCCGATACCCCGCCGGTCAGCGACGAACTGGTGTACGCCCGCCACGAGCGCGGCTTCGCCCTGTGCAGCATGCGCTCGCCGACCCGCACTCGCTATTACGTGCAGGTGGCGGCTGAAGAAAAGGTCGAGGACTGGTCCGATGAGCGCTTCTGGACTGAACTGAAATCGCGCCTGCCCACGGATCTTGCCGAGCGCCTGGTGACCGGCCCGTCAATCGAGAAAAGCATCGCGCCGCTGCGCAGCTTCGTCGTCGAACCCATGCAGTACGGCAAGCTGTTCCTGCTCGGCGACGCCGCGCACATCGTCCCGCCAACCGGCGCCAAGGGCCTGAACCTGGCGGCCAGCGATGTCAGCACCTTGTACAACATCCTGCGCAAGGTCTACGGCGAAGGGCGCACCGATCTGCTCGAGCGCTACTCGCAGATCTGCCTGCGGCGGATCTGGAAAGCCGAACGGTTTTCCTGGTGGATGACCTCCATGCTGCATCGATTCCCGGACAGCGACGCCTTCAGCCAGCGTATCCAACAAACCGAGCTTGAGTATTACGTGAGCTCCGCAGCCGGTCGCACAACACTGGCAGAAAACTACGTCGGCCTGCCCTACGAGCCAATCGAAGAAGACGCTTAGCAAGCTATCGAGTAGACTGGTCAGCACCTGTTCCCGCAGCGTAACGGCTGCGGGCTTCACCTGCCCCCGAGCTGGCCCGTGACTCAACTGAACACTCCGCAACCGGTGCTGCGCAGCGTGCTCGTCGCGCTGATGCTGGCGATCTTCCTCGGCGCCCTCGACCAGACCATCGTCGCCGTGTCGATGCCGGCGATTTCGGCGCAATTCAACGACGTCGGCCTGCTCGCCTGGGTGATTTCCGGCTACATGGTGGCCATGACCGTAGCGGTGCCGATCTACGGCAAGCTCGGCGACTTGTATGGCCGGCGGCGGATGATTCTTACCGGCACTGCGCTGTTTACCCTGGCGTCGATCTTCTGCGCACTGGCGCAGAACATGGAGCAACTGGTGCTGGCGCGGGTGCTGCAGGGTATCGGCGCCGGCGGCATGGTCTCGGTCAGCCAGGCGATCATCGGCGACTTCGTGCCGCCGCGCGAACGCGGCCGCTACCAGGGCTATTTCAGCAGCATGTACGCCCTGGCCAGTGTCGCCGGGCCGGTGCTGGGCGGAATACTCACCGAATACCTGTCGTGGCGCTGGGTGTTCTGGCTCAACCTGCCGCTGGGCCTGACCGCCTGGTGGGTGACCCGCCGAGCCCTGCGCAGCCTGCAAGTGCCTACACGCAAGGCGCAGGTCGATTACCTCGGCGCCGCGCTGCTGATTCTTGGCCTGGGCAGCCTGCTGCTGGGCATCACCCTGATAGGCCAGGGCCAGCCCTGGGATTCTGCGCAAGTGGCCAGCCTGCTCGGCTGTGCGCTGATCGGCCTGCTGCTGTTCGTACTGCATGAACAGCGAACCGCCGAACCGCTGCTGCCGCTCAAGCTGTTCGCCAATCGCATCGCCACCCTGTGCTGGTGCACGATTTTCTTTACCAGCTTCCAGGCCATCTCGCTGACCATGCTGATGCCGCTGCGCTACCAGAGCATCACCGGTGCCGGCGCCGACAGCGCCGCGTTGCACCTGCTGCCGCTGGCCATCGGCTTGCCCATCGGCGCTTATTGCGGCGGCCGCATGACTTCGCACACAGGGCGCTACAAACCGCAGATTCTCGGCGGCGCACTGCTGATGCCGTTTGCCATCGTCGGCATGGCCTTCAGCCCGCCGCAGGCAGCCTGGTTCAGTGGCGTGTTCATGTTGTTGACCGGCATTGCCTCGGGCCTGCAGTTCCCCACCTCGCTGGTGGCAACCCAGAGTGCGGTAGAACCGCGGGATATCGGCGTGGCCACCAGTACCACCAACCTGTTCCGCTCACTGGGTGGGGCTATGGGCGTGGCTATCATGTCCACCCTGTTGCTGGCGATGCTGGCCCAGGGCGGCTTGAGCCTGGCCGGCGATGCCCTGCTTGGCAGCCTGCAGGCCGGCGAACCGACCGCGGCAATGCAGGCTGAATTGCTGCTGACCTTTCGCAACCTGCTGCTCGGCAGCGCGGCAGTTTCACTGCTGGGGCTGACGGCGGCGCTGGCCTTGCCTGACAGACAATTGCGCGGCCGCCCGTAAGACCTTATAACTGACGTGGAAACAAATGATCACAAAGCTTCACAAAGTCTCATTTGCGCAAGGCGGGGCTCAAGCGCAGCATATCCAGCCCGGTATCGATCCACTGCTCGGCCTGGTTGAGCAGGTCGAAGCTGTCGGGCAGCAGTAGCCAGCGGCGAATCAGTCCGTCTATATAGGCATAGATGGCCAGCGCTGCGCGCTCTGGGTCCACGTCGGCGGGCAGTTGCCCGCGCTTGACTGCATTGCCCAGCGACAACGCAATATGGGCATGACATTCGATCGTCGAGGCCTGCCGTTGCTGGCGGATCTCGCACATATCATCGGTGAACTCGCATTTGTGATGCAGAATTTCATTGATTCGC
The DNA here is from genome assembly GCF_024749345.1 of Pseudomonas sp. B21-009. Lineage (NCBI taxonomy): Bacteria > Pseudomonadati > Pseudomonadota > Gammaproteobacteria > Pseudomonadales > Pseudomonadaceae > Pseudomonas > Pseudomonas sp. B21-009. Next base: position 4,748,065 of record NZ_CP087199.1, read on the forward strand.
CGGGTCTTCGGATCGAGCACCATCTGGTGCATCAAGCGTACCAGCAGCTTGCGCATGCAGCCGAGCGGGTCGAGTTCATCCTCGCTTTCGCTGGCCCGGGCCAGGGCGTCCAGCGGCTCGTGCAGGCTGTCGAGCATGGCCTGCACCAGTTCGGCCTTGTCGTTGAAGTGCCAGTAGATAGCACCGCGGGTCACACCCGCCTCCTTGGCGATATCGGCCAGGGTGGTACGCGCTACCCCGCGCTTGTAGAAGGCCTTTTCCGCAGCTTCGAGAATCTGGGCGCGGGTTTCCTGGGCTTCTTCTTTGGTTCGACGGACCATGGCAGTACAACCTCATCAGGCCCGGGCACGCACGCAGGGTGCCTGGGAGTCGGGCCGGGTCAGCCTCTGCAGGCTGTTACCGGCTGTATTAATTTGGGGGCTCGCATTGGCTGAACACGTCGCCTGCGAGGTATTTACAAACAACCATGAATGTAAGTATATTCCTTAGCAAGCTATTTATCCACTCGACAGCATTTTTTATAGCGCACCCTTTCCATTATTCTTGAGCGTCTTCAGCTCTTGCGACCCGAGGATCTTCATGCAATTCAAGCCAGCTGTTACCGCTCTGGTTTCCGCCGTCGCCCTGGCAACACTGCTCAGCGGCTGTAAAAAGGAAGAGGCGGCGCCTGCGGCGCAAGCTCCTCAGGTCGGCGTCGTGACCCTGCAAACCCAAGCCTATACCCTGACATCCGACCTCCCCGGCCGTACCACCGCGTACCGCATCGCCGAGGTTCGCCCACAGGTCAACGGCATCATTCTCAAGCGTCTGTTCAAGGAAGGCAGCGAGGTCAAAGACGGCCAGCAGCTGTACCAGATCGACCCGTCGGTGTACGAGGCGACCCTGAACAGCGCCCAGGCCAACCTGCAATCGACCCGTTCGCTGTCAGAGCGTTACAAGCAGCTGGTCAACGAACAGGCTGTCAGCCGCCAGGAATACGACGACGCCCAAGCCAAACGTTTGCAGGCTGAAGCCTCGCTGCGCAGTGCCCAGATCGACCTGCGCTACACCAAGGTCCTGGCGCCCATCAGCGGCCGTATCGGCCGCTCTTCGGTAACCGAAGGCGCGCTGGTCAACAACGGCCAGGCCGACGCCATGGCCGTTATCCAGCAGCTCGACCCGATCTATGTCGACGTCACCCAGTCCTCGGCCGAGCTGCTCAAACTGCGCCGCGAGCTGGAAAGCGGCCAGTTGCAGAAGGTCGGCGACAACGCCGCCAAGGTCACCCTGACCCTGGAAGACGGCAGCACCTACGCCCAGGAAGGTCGCCTGGAGTTCTCCGAAGTCTCGGTCGACCAGACCACCGGCTCCGTGACCCTGCGCGCCGTGTTCCCCAACCCCGAGCACAACCTGCTGCCGGGCATGTTCGTACATGCGCGCCTGGCTGCCGGGGTCAACAGCGCCGCCATCCTCGCGCCGCAACAGGGTGTGACCCGCGACCTCAAGGGCCAGCCGACCGCGTTGATCGTCAACAAGGACAACAAGGTCGAGCTGCGTCAGCTCAAGGCCAGCCGTACCGTCGGTAGCGACTGGCTGATCGAGGAAGGCCTGAACCCGGGCGACCGCCTGATCACCGAAGGCCTGCAGTTCGTCAAGCCGGGCGTCGAGGTCAAGGTCAGCGAAGCCACCAACGTCAAGCCTGCCCAGCCAACCCAGGCCAATGCAACGACTGCAGGGGCCAAAGGGGAGTAAACCATGTCGAGATTCTTTATCGATCGCCCGATCTTTGCCTGGGTGATCGCCTTGGTGATCATGCTGGTCGGCGCCTTGTCGATCCTCAAGTTGCCGATCAACCAGTACCCGAGCATCGCGCCGCCGGCCATCGCCATCGCCGTGACCTACCCGGGCGCTTCGGCGCAGACCGTGCAGGACACCGTGGTGCAGGTGATCGAGCAGCAGCTCAACGGTATCGACAACCTGCGTTATGTGTCGTCGGAAAGTAACTCCGACGGCAGCATGACCATTACCGCGACCTTCGAGCAGGGTACCAACCCCGATACCGCCCAGGTCCAGGTGCAGAACAAGCTCAACCTGGCCACCCCGCTGCTGCCGCAAGAAGTGCAGCAACAGGGTATCCGCGTGACCAAGGCGGTGAAGAACTTCCTGCTGGTGATCGGCCTGGTATCCGAAGACGGCAGCATGTCCAAGGACGACCTGGCCAACTACATCGTCTCCAACATGCAGGACCCGATCTCGCGTACCGCCGGTGTCGGTGACTTCCAGGTATTCGGTGCGCAGTACGCCATGCGTATCTGGCTCGATCCGGCGAAGCTGAACAAGTATCAGCTGACTCCGGTCGACGTGCGTACCGCCGTGGCCGCGCAGAACGTCCAGGTGTCCTCCGGCCAGCTCGGCGGCCTGCCTGCCCTGCCGGGTACCCAGCTGAACGCCACGATCATCGGCAAGACCCGCCTGCAGACCGCCGAGCAGTTCGAGAAGATCCTGCTCAAGGTCAACCGTGACGGCTCCCAGGTGCGCCTGAGCGATGTCGCCAAGGTCGGCCTGGGCGGTGAAAACTACGCAATCAGCGCCCAGTTCAACGGCAAGCCGGCCTCTGGCCTTGCGGTGAAACTGGCCACCGGCGCCAACGCCCTGGATACCGCCAAGGCCCTGCGCCAGACCATCACCGACCTGGAACCGTTCTTCCCGGAAGGCATGAAGGCGGTGTTCCCGTATGACACCACGCCAGTGGTGACCGAGTCGATCAGCGGGGTAATCCACACCCTGATCGAAGCGATCGTGCTGGTGTTCCTGGTGATGTACCTGTTCCTGCAGAACTTCCGCGCCACCATCATCACCACCATGACCGTACCGGTGGTATTGCTGGGTACGTTCGGGATTCTTGCGGCGTTCGATTTCAGCATCAACACCCTGACCATGTTCGGCATGGTACTGGCCATCGGCTTGCTGGTGGACGATGCCATCGTCGTGGTGGAGAACGTCGAGCGGGTAATGTCCGAAGAAGGGCTGTCACCCAAGGAAGCGACCAAGAAGTCCATGGGCCAGATCCAGGGCGCCCTGGTCGGTATCGCCCTGGTGCTGTCGGCGGTACTGCTGCCCATGGCCTTCTTCGGCGGCTCCACCGGTGTGATTTATAAACAGTTCTCGATCACTATCGTCTCGGCCATGGCCCTGTCGGTACTGGTGGCACTGATCTTCACCCCGGCACTGTGCGCGACCATGCTCAAGCCGATTGCCAAGGGCGAGCACCACGTTGCCAAGCGCGGCTTCTTCGGCTGGTTCAACCGCAACTTCGACCGCAGCGTGCGCAGCTACGAGCGCGGCGTCGGCAACATGCTGCGGCACAAGGCCCCGTACCTGCTGGCCTACCTGCTGATCGTGGTCGGCATGATCTGGCTGTTCACCCGCATTCCGACGGCGTTCCTGCCTGAAGAAGACCAGGGCGTACTGTTTGCCCAGGTGCAGACCCCGGCCGGTTCCAGCGCCGAGCGCACCCAGGTGGTGATCGACGAGATGCGCAGCTACCTGCTCGACAAGGAAGCCGATACCGTTGCCTCGGTGTTCACCGTCAACGGCTTCAACTTCGCCGGTCGCGGCCAGAGCTCGGGCATGGCCTTCATCATGCTCAAGCCATGGGGCGAACGTTCGGCCGAGAACAACGTGTTCAACCTGGCCAACCGTGCCCAGCAGCATTTCTTCAGCTTCCGCGACGCGATGGTGTTCGCCTTTGCCCCGCCTGCAGTACTGGAGCTGGGTAACGCCACCGGTTTCGACGTGTTCCTGCAAGACCGTGCCGGTGTCGGCCACGAAAAACTGATGCAGGCGCGTAACCAGTTCCTCGGCATGGCTGCGCAAAGCAAGATCCTCTCGGCAGTGCGCCCGAACGGCCTGAACGATGAACCGCAGTACCAGCTGACCGTCGACGACGAGCGCGCCAGTGCCCTGGGCGTGACCATCGCCGACATCAACAACACCCTGTCGATTGCCCTGGGTGCCAGCTACGTCAACGACTTCATCGACCGCGGCCGGGTCAAGAAGGTCTACATCCAGGGTGAAGCCGGTGCACGGATGAGCCCGGAAGACCTGCAGAAGTGGTTCGTGCGCAACGCCGCCGGCGAGATGGTGCCGTTCTCCTCCTTCGCCAAGGGCGAGTGGATCTACGGTGCACCGAAGCTGTCGCGTTACAACGGTGTCGAAGCCATGGAAATCCTCGGTGCACCAGCCCCTGGCTACAGTACCGGTGAAGCCATGCTTGAGGTCGAGCGCCTGGCCGCGCAACTGCCGGCGGGTATCGGTTACTCATGGACGGGCCTGTCGTACGAGGAGCGGCTGTCCGGCTCCCAGGCGCCAGCACTGTACGCCCTGTCGCTGCTGATGGTGTTCCTCTGTCTGGCAGCGCTGTATGAAAGCTGGTCGATCCCGATCGCGGTCATGCTCGTGGTACCGCTGGGGATCATCGGTGCGCTGCTGGCCACCAGCCTGCGCGGGCTGTCCAACGACGTGTATTTCCAGGTGGGGCTGTTGACCACCATCGGCCTGGCGGCGAAGAACGCGATCCTGATCGTCGAATTCGCCAAAGAGCTGCACGAGCAGGGCCGCAGCCTGATCGACGCAGCCATCGAAGCCTGCCGGATGCGTCTGCGGCCGATCATCATGACCTCGCTGGCGTTCATTCTCGGCGTGGTACCGCTGGCCATTTCCAGCGGTGCAGGCTCGGGTAGCCAGCATGCGATCGGTACCGGGGTGATCGGCGGCATGATCACCGCCACGGTACTGGCGATCTTCTGGGTGCCATTGTTCTTCGTAAGTGTGTCGTCGCTGTTCGGTAGCAAGAAGCCCGAAGAAGACGCCACCCCTGAAACTCCACGCTATGAGGCCGGGCAATGAGTAAGTCCCTGTTGTCCCTGGCAGTAACCGCTTTCATTCTTGGCGGCTGCTCGCTGATCCCTGACTACCAGACCCCGGAATCGCCGGTGGCCGCGCAGTGGCCGCAAGGCCCTGCCTACTCGCCGACCGAGTCGGCCGAGGTGGCCGCCGCCGAACAGGGCTGGCGTCAGTTCTTCCATGACCCGGCGCTGCAGCAGTTGATCCAGACCGCGCTGGTCAACAACCGCGACCTCAAGGTCGCGGCGCTGAACATCGATGCCTACCGTGCGCAATACCGCATCCAGCGTGCCGACCTGTTCCCGGCGGTTTCGGCCAATGGCAGCGGCAGCCGCCAGCGGATGCCGGCAAACATGTCGCAAACCGGCGAATCGGGCATCACCAGCCAGTACTCGGCGACCCTCGGGGTCAGCGCCTACGAGCTGGACCTGTTCGGCCGGGTGCGCAGCCTGACCGAGCAACAGCTGGAGAACTACCTGTCCAGCGAAGAAGCCCGGCGCTCGACACAGATCAGCCTGGTGGCCAGTGTGGCCAACGCCTACTTCACCTGGCAGGCCGACCAGGCACTGCTCAAGCTGACCGAAGACACCCTCAAGACCTACGAGGAAAGCTATCAGCTGACCGCGCGTAGCAATGAAGTGGGGGTGGCCTCGGCTCTGGACCTGAGCCAGGCACGCACCTCGGTTGAGGGCGCGCGGGTCAAGCTGGCGCAGTTCCAGCGCCAGGTTGCCCAGGACCTCAACAGCCTGACCGTGCTGCTCGGCACCGGCGTGCCGGCCAACCTGCCGACCGCGCAGAAGCTCGACAGCGACCTGCTGGCCGAAGTGCCGGCGGGCCTGCCGTCCGACCTGCTGCAACGCCGGCCGGACATCCAGGAAGCCGAACACCTGCTCAAGGCCGCCAATGCCAACATTGGCGCCGCCCGCGCAGCGTTCTTCCCGAGCATCAGCCTGACCGCCAATGCCGGCACCCTGAGCCCGGACATGGGCGGCCTGTTCAAGGGTGGTTCGGGCACCTGGCTGTTCCAGCCGCAGATCAACCTGCCGATCTTCAACGCCGGTGCCCTGCGCGCCAGCCTCGATTACTCGAAGATCCAGAAGGACATCAACGTCGCGAAATACGAGAAAACCATCCAGACCGCCTTCCAGGAAGTCTCCGATGGCCTCGCCGCGCGCCAGACCTTCAACCAGCAGTTGCAGGCCCAGCGTGATCTGGTTGCCGCCAACCAGGACTACTACCGCCTGGCCGAGCGTCGCTACCGCATCGGTATCGACAGCAACCTGACCTTCCTCGACGCCCAGCGTCAGCTGTTCAACACCCAGCAGTCGTTGATCAGCGATCGCCTGTCGCAGCTGGTCAGCGAGGTCAACCTGTACAAGGCCCTCGGTGGCGGCTGGTACGAGCAGACCGGTCAGGCGCAGCAGCAGGCAGCGGTCCAGACGCCGAAAGGCTGAGTCCCTGTGCTGTAGAAGAGCCCACCCTTGGCGGTGGGCTTTTTTTTGGCTCTTCACAGAATCCCGGGTTGGGATGTTGAGGCTGCGAGTTTATCCATTCAGTGTGGGGCTGCTGCTGGCCCCTTCCGCCTTTACGGCGGCCTACTTTTCTCTTGGGAAGAAGTAGGCAAAACCGCTTGCTCCTGCATACGGCCCTACGCTGCGCTTCGGGTCCCCTCGCTACGGCACCTTCCGGGGCATCGCGGCCTACGACTTGCTTCGCAAGTCTACATCTCGCGTCTTCGGCTGCCGCCGAAGGTGCTGCGCACCGCCCCTACAGGCACCTACGCTCGGCCTCCTGAAGTCGCTTTTCGCGGCGCCTGGAAGTACGTGCATGAAGATCAAGATCAAGACCAAAACCAAAACCAAAACCAAAACCAAGCAAGTCATTCCTAGCTTTGGCTTCAGTATGACCGCGCCAGAATCTGATTTCGCAGATACGTCAGTGCAGGCGCCGCTCGTAACTTCGCGACTTCAGGAGGCTGAGCGTAGGTGTCTGGAGGGGGCTGGTGCGCAGCACCCTTCGGCCTGAGCCGAAGTCGCGAGACGTAGACTTGGCGCAGCAAGTCGTAGGCCGCGATGCCCCTGGAAGGCACCGTAGCGAAGGAACCCGGAGCGCAGCGTAGGGCCGTATGCTGGAGCGAGCGGTTTTGGTTCCTTTTGCCAAGAACAAAAGGGACCCGCCGTAAGGGCGGAAGGGGCCGGCAGCCGCGCCACATCAAATGGATTAGCTTGCAAACCCAACCACAAAAATCATAGATCTCAGGATTGCATGAAGAGCCTTTTGTAACCCCGGGCCAAGGAATTAACCAAACAGTTACCGTTCGATTATCGCCCAATTCCGCCCGTAACGAATTGATTCATCCCCGCCCGCCGCCGCACCATCGCTTCGCAGCTTTTCCAAAGCGTATCCCCAAAGATCGTAGCCCGGCCTGTGACCCTCAAGCGTCGCAGCGGATGGCTTCGGCTTACATAAAAACAAGAGACAACTGACGATGACCACACCCGCACGACACCTGCTTCCCGGCTTGCTGGCCATGACTTGCGCCCTGCCCGCCCTCGCGGCCGAAGGCGGCTTTGTCGAGGACGCCAAGGCCAGCCTCAACCTGCGCAACTTTTACATCAACCGCAACTTCGTCGACCCGGCCAACCCCCAGGGCAAGGGCGAGGAATGGACCCAGAGTTTCATCCTCGACGCCCGCTCCGGCTTTACTCAGGGCCTGGTCGGTTTTGGCGTGGATGTATTGGGCCTGTACTCGGTCAAGCTCGATGGCGGCAAGGGCACGGCGGGTACCCACCTGCTGCCGGTGCACGATGATGGCCGCCCGGCCGACGACTTCGGCCGCCTGGGGGTGGCGCTGAAGGCGAAGATCTCCAACACTGAGCTTAAGGTTGGCGAATGGATGCCGGTGCTGCCGATCCTGCGTTCCGACGACGGCCGCTCGCTGCCGCAGACCTTCCGTGGCGGCCAGCTCACCTCGCAGGAAATCGCCGGCCTGACCCTGTATGCCGGGCAGTTTCGCGGCAACAGCCCGCGTAACGATGCGAGCATGGAAGACATGTCGATGAACGGCCGCGCGGCCTTCACCTCCGACCGTTTCAACTTTGCCGGTGGCGAATACAGCTTCAACGACAAGCGCACGATGATCGGTTTGTGGAACGCCGAGCTCAAGGACATTTACAACCAGCAGTACCTCAACCTGGTGCACAGCCAGCCGCTGGGCGACTGGACCCTGGGCGCCAACCTCGGCTACTTCATCGGCAAGGAAGACGGCGCCGAACGCGCAGGCAAACTGGACAACCGCACTGCCTCGGCAATGCTCTCGGCCAAGTACGGCGCCAGTACCTTCTATGTCGGCCTGCAGAAAGTCAGCGGCGACGATGCCTGGATGCGGGTCAATGGCACCAGTGGTGGCACCCTGGCCAACGACAGCTACAACTCAAGCTTCGACAACGCCCAGGAACGCTCCTGGCAGTTGCGTCACGACTACAACTTCGCCGGCCTCGGCGTGCCCGGGCTGACCCTGATGAACCGCTACATCAGCGGCGACAACGTGCATACCGGCGCCATCACCGATGGCAAGGAATGGGCGCGGGAATCGGAGCTGGCTTATGTAATCCAGTCCGGGACCTTGAAGAGCCTGTCGCTGAAATGGCGCAACTCGACCATGCGCCGGGACTACAGCACCAACGCCTTTGACGAGAACCGGCTGATCATCAGTTATCCGATCGGTATTCTCTGAATCTGCTGCTACGCCAGTTCCCACAGGTATTTGGGACACCTGTGGGAGCGGCGGTGCGACGACTCGACTTGACCCGCGATGGCTTCAAGCCCCGCGAGTCGTGCGGCTGCGCTGCCCGGCAACCCCCACCGGCACATCGCCCTGCAAGGTCACCCGACGCACCACCCGGCCCTGGGTGCCATAGTCGTCCACTGCGTAATGCTGGGTCGCGCGGTTGTCCCAGATCGCTACGTCACCGGCCTGCCAGCGCCAGCGTACGGTGTTTTCCAACCGGGTGACATGGCTTTGCAGCAGGTTGAACAAGTGCGCCGAGTCGCTCTGCGAGTAGCCCTTGATGCGTTTGACGAAGTGCCCCAGCAGCAGGTTTTTCTCGCCGCTGACCGGGTGCACGCGCACCACCGGGTGCTCGGTTTCGTACACCGTCGAGGTGAAGACCTTGCGGTAGTTTTCCAGCTGCTCAAGGCTCACGTTGGGTTTGGCGGCGGCGTAGTCGTACTCGTTGCTGTGCACCGCCCAGAGCTGGTCCGTCAAGGCCTGCAGCTCAGCGGAAAGGTCCTGGTAAGCCGTGGCGGTGTTAGCCCAGACGGTGTCGCCGCCGGATTCAGGCGCCACCACCGAGCGCAGGATCGACGCCTTGGGGTAGGCATCGACGAAAGTCACGTCGGTGTGCCAGGAATTGGCCCGGCGCCCTTCGCCACCATCAAGCTCAAGCAGGTAGCGGGTGCCTTCGCGCACCGGCACGGTCGGGTGGGCGATCGGCTCGCCAAGCAGGTGCGCGAAGGCTTCCTGCCCCTGGTCATCAAGGTGGGTCTGGGCGCGGAAGAACACCACCTTGTGCTGCACCAGCGCAGCCTGGATGGCCTCGATCACGGCCGGTTCAAGGTCGGCGCTCAACTGGACGCCACGAATCTCGGCACCGATGCGCCCGGCCACCGGGTGGATGTCCAGGGTATGGGTGACAGGTACTACGGCGCGTGCGGCATTGCTCATGGTTTGACCCTCATCTGGCTAGGTTGCGCTAAGTGCCGATGAAAGCTCTGCTCTATTGATATGCAAATAAGCTCTAACAAATAAGCAGATGCTTCATTGACGGAATAAGAGCTTGCATTTAAAACCTGAGCCTGCGCGGCGGCAAATACCTTCGCCGTATTTTTGGAATGCCGGGAAAGCATATGGATCTTCGCCAACTGCGTTACTTCATCGCCCTCACCGAACACCGCAGTTTTGTCCGCGCCGCCGATGCCATGGGCATCACCCAACCGGCTTTCAGCCGCAGCATCCAGGGCCTGGAACAAGAGTTTGGCTGCGTGCTGATCGATCGCGGCAACAAGGATTTGCGCCCCACCCCCGAAGGCCAGGTGGTGCTGCAACACGCCCTGCGCCTGGTGCAAGGCGCAGCGCAGCTCAACAGCGAGGTGCAGCAGATGACCAAGCTCGATGCCGGCGAGCTGCGCTTTGGCTGCGGCCCGGCGCCGGCAGTGCACCTGGTGCCGCAGGCGGTGGCGCGCTTTCTCGCCGTCCACCCTAAGGTGCGCACCTGCTTCGACGTGGATAACTGGGAAAAACTCAGCCGCGCGCTAAACCGTGAAGAGATCGAATTCTTCGTCGCCGATATCCGCCACTTCGAGGCCGACCCGAACTTCCAGACCCAAGCGCTGAGCCCGCGCCGCGGCCTGTTCTTCTGCCGCCCGGGGCACCCACTGCTGGCCAAGGACAGCCTGTCGACCAACGACATGTTCGACTACCCGCTGGCCACCACCCTGATCCCGCCGGGGGTGCGCAAGCTGCTGGCCAACCTCAGCGGCAAGACCGACTTCGCCCCACAGGTGCAAACCGAGCACCTGCCGACCCTGGTGAAAATCGTGCTGGGTACCGATGCCATTGGCATCGGTACCGAAGAAGCCTTTGCCGAGGACATCGACCACGGCCGCCTGGTGCGCCTGCACTGGCGCAACCTGCCGGCCAACCTTGATAGCCTCAACGCCCGCTGCGGCATCGTCAGCCGCAGCGGATACCGCCTCTCGCCCGCCGCCCGGGCAATGATCGAAACCCTGGTCAGCCTCGATCGGCAGCCAGAGGTGCAGGTGCTGGCCGGATAGCCTGCGGTGCCAGCCACTGATCGACCTTGAACCCTTTGCGGATCAGCCGCTGCTCGGCGGCCAGGTCCACTGACGCCTGCAATTTGCTCAGGAAGTCGGCATCCAGGGTCGAGGGAAAGATCTTGCTCAGTTGCTCATCCTGCAAGTCTTGCTGGAGGATCGCCGGCGGGTAGCTGGCCAGCCCCGAAACCAGCTGGATATAAGCGTCCTTGTTGTCGTCCTGGGTCAGCCAGTGCACGGCCTGCTGCTGGGCGGCCAGCAGTTTTTCCACCAGTTCGGGATGCTCGTCGACAAAGCGCCCGGAGCCCACCAGCACCGCCTGGACATTGCCGGCGCCGCCCAGGTCGCGGGTATTCAACGGCAGCTCGGCCAGGCCGCGTTGCTTGAGGGCGCTGATGCCGGTCGAGCCCCAAGTGGCGTCGATCTGCCTGGCGGCCAGGGCGGCAATCGCCGCGTTGAAATCCAGGTTGATGACCTTCAGGTCCTTCTCGCTCAGGCCCTGGCTGGCCAGGGCGGCGTCGAACGACAGCTGGGTGGCGGTGCCGCGGAACACCGCCACGCGCTTGCCCTTGAGGTCTTGCAGGGTCTTGATGTTGCTGCCCGGCGCCACCCCCAGGTAGTGCTTGATGCCGCGCCCGGTGGCGGCCAGCAGGCGGGTGTCGAGGCCATTGGCCTTGCCGATGATCGCCGCCAGGTCGCCAAGGTAGGCGAAGTCGACCTGGCCGTTGGCGAAGGCCTCGTTGATCACCGGGCCGGCGCCCTTGAAGTAGTTCCATTGAATGTGAATGCCCTCGGCGGCGAAGGCTTTTTCCAGCAGTTGCTGGTCGCGCAGCACGTCGGTCACACCGCCACCGGAATGCTGGGTGCCGGCGCTCAGGTCAGGCACGGCGATGCGGATTTCCTTGACCTCGCCAGCCAGGGCCAGCGGCGGCAGCCAGCCGACCACCGCGGCCAGGGCGGGAACGGCAAACAGGTTGAACACACGGTTGATCGACAGGTTCATGGCACGCGACTCCTGGTAATGGTGCGCCCACGCTACCGACAACCCGAACCATTAAATAAATACTAATAAATTACATTTTAATAACCTGTAAGCATAAATACCGCAGCACGTGCCTTGCAGCGTGCCATGCATCAGACACAAGAAAAATATGCTTCGAATGCATTGGCTACGGGTTATGGCAGCGGCTTTAAATGCAGGTTCTTATCACCTAAACGCATTGAAACTCACCGAATAATTCAATTTAAGAATAAGCAAATAGCCAATGTGCGGAGGTTTTCCATGGCCCGAGATTCACTTTCCAGCCTGCCACTGGCAAGCCCCTCAGGCCGGACGCGACGGTTCGGCGGCCTGCCCCTGCGCCGCCTGCAAGCCTGGTATCTGCCGCTGTCATTGGCCGCCCTGTGGTGGCTGGCCAGTCGCAACCAGTGGATGAGCGAACAGATACTGCCAGCGCCGAGCCTGGTCTGGCAGAGCGGCCTGGAACTGGCCCAGGGCGAGCTGTGGACACACCTGGCGATCAGCCTGCAACGCCTGGCCCTGGGCCTGCTGGTGGGGGTTGCCAGCGGCGCCTTGCTCGGCGCCTGGCTGGGGTTCAGCCGTCGCGCTGAACGCCTGGTGCTGCCGACCTTCAATGCCCTGGCGCAGATCCCGACCCTGGCCTGGGTGCCGCTGTTCATGGTGCTGTTCGGTATCGGCGAGGTGCTCAAGCTGGTGGTGCTGGTCAAGGCGATCATCGTCCCGGTGACCCTGCACACCCTGGTCGGCGTGCGCGATGCCCAGCCACGCCTGCGCGAAGCGGCGACGGTACTGCGCCTGCCGCCGCGCCTGTTGATCAGCCGGCTGATTTTTCCGGCGGCCCTGCCGGCCTTTCTCGCCGGCGTGCGCCTGGCCCTGGCCACAGGCTGGACTTCATTGCTGGCGGTAGAGCTGCTGGCCTCCAGTGAAGGCATCGGCTACCTGATGGTCTGGGCCCGGCAGTTGTTCATGCTCGATATCGTCTTCGTCTGCATCCTGGTCATCGGCCTGCTGGGTTTTGTCATGGACCGTGGCTTGGCTTGGCTCGACCGGCGCCTGGTGCACTGGCCGCACCCGCCCAGCGCCGAGCTGCGGGTGTCGCGCTTGCAAGGTGGCCAGCGCCTGCAGGCGTTGCTGCTACCGTTGGCGCTGCTGGTGCTGTGGCAACTGGCCAATCAGCTGGACTGGGTCGACACGCAGATCCTGGTCGCCCCGCTGCAGGTCTTGCAGACCACCTGGGACGGCCTGCTTGACGGCTCGCTCAGCGGCGCCCTGGCCATCAGTGTCGGCCGGGCACTGGGCGGTTTGCTGCTCGGCGGTGGCCTGGGCTTCGCCCTGGGCCTGTGGCTGGGGCTGTCGACGCCTGCCGAACGCCTGCTCGGGCCCAGCCTGGCCGGCTTGCGGCAGATCGCAATCTTCGCCTGGGTGCCGCTGCTGACCGCCTGGTTCGGCCTTGGTGAACTGGCCAAGTGGGTGTTCGTTGGCCTGGCGGCGTTCTTCCCGCTGTTCATTGCCACCCAGCGGGCGGTGGCCAGCCGTTCGCCACAGCTGGAGGAAGCCGCCCGCGTACTGCACCTCGATCTGCCCCAGCGCTTGCGCCGGCTGGTGCTGCCGGGCGCGGCGCCGGGGATTTTCGCCGGCCTGCGCATCAGCCTGATCTACGCCTGGCTGGGCACCATCGGCGCCGAGTATTTCATGCCTTCGGGCGGCGGTATCGGCAGCTTGATGATCGGCGCCCAGCAACTGCTGCGCATGGACATCATCATGGCCGGGATGCTCCTGGTCGGCCTCACCGGCGCCCTGCTGGGCGCCCTCGGACAACACCTCGAATTGCGCGCCACGCGCTGGAGACGAGCATGAACGCCATCGCCCCTGCCCTGGTCAGTTTCAATCAGGTCGGCAAACACTTCGCCGTTGCTGGCGGCGAGCTGGAAGCCATCCGCGACTTCAACCTGCAGATCGCCGACGGTGAATTCGTCGCCATCGTCGGCGCCAGCGGCTGCGGCAAATCCACCCTGCTGCGCCTGCTGATCGGCCTGGACAACGACTACCAGGGGCAGATCCTGATCGATGGCAAGCCGCTCGATGGCATCGGCAGCGAACGCGGCATCGTCTTTCAGGAGCACCGGCTGTTCCCCTGGCTAACCGTTTCGCAAAACATCGCCCTGGGCCTGGTCAACGACCCCTTGAACAACGAGCAGCGCCAGCAACGCATCAACCAGTACATCGCCCTGGTGGGCCTTGAGGACTTCAACCAGGCCTACCCGCACCAGCTTTCCGGTGGCATGGCCCAACGCGTGGCGATTGCCCGCGGCCTGGTGGCCAGCCCGCGCATCCTGCTGCTCGATGAACCCTTCGGCGCCCTCGACGCGCTGACCCGCCAGCAGATGCAGGACGAGCTACTGGCGATTCGCGAGCGCGCGCGCATCACCACCCTGCTGGTGACCCACGATGTCGAGGAAGCGCTGTTTCTCGCCGACCGCGTGGTGGTGCTGGAGCCGCGCCCGGGGCGGATCAAGCGCATCGTCGAGATCGACCTGGCGCACCCGCGCCAACGCGCAAGCCTGGCCTTCCACCGCCTGCGCGAAGACCTGCTGCACGAACTGACCGCCGACGCGCGCTACCTGCCACCGGCGCAGGAACAGATCCGCGACCTGCCCTTGACCTACCTTGCCTACTGAGAACCGACCATGAGCCAACGCCCCAACTTTCTGGTCATCGTTGCCGACGACCTGGGTTTCTCCGATATCGGCGCCTTCGGCGGCGAAATCGCCACGCCGAACCTCGACGCGCTGGCCACTGCCGGCCTGCGCCTGACCGACTTTCATACCGCGCCGACCTGCTCGCCCACCCGCTCGATGCTGCTCACCGGCACCGATCACCATATCGCCGGCATCGGCACCATGGCCGAGGCGCTGACCCCGGAGCTGATCGGCAAGCCGGGCTACGAAGGCTACCTCAACGACCGCGTGGTGGCCTTGCCGGAGCTGCTGCGCGATGCCGGATACCAGACCCTGATGAGCGGCAAATGGCACCTGGGCCTGACCGCCGAGCTGGCGCCCCAGGCCCGTGGCTTCGAGCGCTCCTTCGCCCTGCTGCCGGGCGCAGCCAACCACTATGGTTTTGAACCGACTTACGACGAACACACTCCGGGCCTGCTCAAGTCGACGCCGGCGCTGTACATCGAAGACCAGACCTTCATCGACGAGCTGCCCAAGGACTTCTATTCCTCCGACGCCTTCGGCGACAAGCTGCTGCAGTACCTGAAGGAGCGCGACCAGAGCCGGCCGTTCTTCGCCTACCTGCCGTTCTCGGCGCCGCACTGGCCGTTGCAGGCGCCGGCCGACGTGGTGGCGCGCTACCAGGGCCGCTACGACGCCGGCCCCGAAGTGCTGCGCCAGGAGCGCCTGGAAAAACTGCGCACGCTCGGCCTGATCGCCGCCGACACCCAGGCCCACCCGGTCGACAACCACTGGCACAGCCTCAGCGACGAGCAACGCCAGCGCTCGGCGCGGGCCATGGAGGTGTACGCGGCGATGGTCGAGCGCATGGACTGGAACATCGGCCGGGTGCTCGACTACCTGCGCAAGCAGGGCCTGCTCGACAACACCCTGGTGTTATTCATGTCCGACAACGGCGCCGAAGGTGCGCTGCTCGAAGCCTTCCCCAAGTTCGGCCCGCAACTGGCAAGCTACCTCGACCAGCACTATGACAACAGCCTGGACAACATCGGCCGGGCCAATTCCTATGTCTGGTATGGCCCGCACTGGGCCCAGGCGGCCACCGCACCGTCGCGGCTGTACAAGGCTTTTACCAGCGAAGGCGGAATTCGCGTTCCGGCGCTGGTGCATTACCCGGCATTGGCACGCCAGGGTCAGATCAGCCAGCAGTTCAGCACGGTGATGGACATCACCCCGACCCTGCTCGATCTTGCCGGTGTGCGCCACCCCGGCAAGCGCTGGCGCGGCCGTGAGGTGGCGCCGCTGCGCGGTAAATCCTGGCTGGGTTACCTGTCGGGCGAGACCGAGCAAGTGCACGACGAAAACACCGTCACCGGCTGGGAGCTGTTCGGGCGCCGGGCCATTCGCCAGGGCCATTGGAAAGCGCTGTACATTCCCGGCCCGGTCGGCCCGGCCACCTGGCAGTTGTACGACCTGGCCAGCGACCCGGGCGAAATAAACGACCTGGCCGCAGTACAACCGGCGAAGCTGCAGGCGCTGCTGGGCGAATGGCAGAAGTATGTCGAGGAGACCGGAGTGATCCTCAGTCAGTCGCCGTTCCAGCCGGACTAGCCAGGGCCTGCAGGCGTGCCGGGTCGAGGATCTCGATCTCGCCATAGCCCAGGCGCAAGGCGCCTTCCTGCTGCAGCGACTTGAGGATCTGGTTGGTGGTCTGGCGCGACAGCGAGAGCATCAGCGCCAGTTGCTCCTGGGACAGTTGCAGCACGCGCCGGCTGCCAAGCAACTCGCCATAGCCGGCGGCGATCTGCAACAGCCTGTGGGCCACCCTCGGTGCGGCGGCCAGCAGGCTCTGCTGCTCCAGCGCAACAAACACCACGCGCAGTTTATGGCTCATCAACAAGGCCACGTCGCGCCAGTGCCGGGGCTGTTGATCGAGCAACTTCAACAGCGGCGCCTGGGGGATCCACAGCAACTGGGTCAGTCCTTCGGCCTGGGCGTCGTGGGTGCGCGGCTGGCCGTCGAACAGGCTGATCTCGCCGAACCAGTGCGGCGCTTCGATCAGGGTCAGCAGCGCCTCCTTGCCATCGGTGGCCACCGCGCCCACGCGCATCGCCCCGTCGAGCACCGCATACAGCCCGCACGGCGCATCGCCGCGCTGGAACAGGTATTGCCCGGCCGCCAGCTGACGCGGCCGGGCCAGTGCCAGCAGGCTATCCTGAAAGCTGGGAGGCAATGCCTGGAACCAGTGACCTTGCAGCAGGGTTTCGCGCATAGCGCCTCGAAGCTGAACTCTGTCGGCTAGCCGACAGACAGGTGGATATCTGTAGGACATGCTCACGTCACCTACAGGAGGAACAACAATGAAAAACCTGGTCGAACACCTGAGTCAATACGCCGCCTACCACCGCGACCCGCGCAACATCGCCACCCACTTCATCGGCATACCGCTGATCGTGCTGGCGGTAACGGTTTTGCTGTCACGCCCGGGCACCGAATTAGCGGGCGTCTGGCTCTCGCCAGCACTGCTGGTGGCGCTGGTTACCGGCTGGTTCTACCTGCGCCTGGACCAACGCCTGGGCCTGCTGATGGCGTTGTTGCTGGGCTTGTGCCTGTGGGCCGGGCAGGCGCTGGCGGTGCAAAGCACCCTGGTCTGGCTGAGTGCCGGGCTGGCGTTGTTCGTGATCGGCTGGGTGATCCAGTTTGTCGGCCACCACTATGAAGGCCGCAAACCGGCGTTTGTCGATGATCTGATGGGCTTGATCATCGGGCCGTTGTTCGTGGTGGTGGAGCTGGGGTTCTTGCTGGGGTTGCGCCCGGAGCTGAAGAAGGTCATCGAGGAGAATGTCGGGCCGGTGGCGGTTCGGCAGAAGAAGGCAGCGGTCTGAGCGGGGCTGCTTTGCAGCCCTGCGCTTACACCAAACCTGTGGGAGCGGGCTTGCCCCGCGATGAGGCCCTGAGGGTCAGCCCCTGGACTCAACCCCCAACTCATCCCACACCGACTCGGCCAGGTGGAAGGTGGCATTGGCCGCCGGAATGCCGCAGTAGATCGCGCTCTGCATCAGCACTTCCTTGATCTCCTCACGGGTCACGCCATTGTTGGCCGCCGCACGCAGGTGCAACTTCAGCTCCTCGTTGCGGTTCATGCCAATCAGCATGGCGATGGTGATCAGGCTGCGGGTATGCCGCGGCAGGCCCGGGCGGGTCCAGATGTCACCCCAGGCGTGGCGGGTGATCATTTCCTGGAACTCGCTGTTGAACTCGCTCAGGTTGCTCAGGCTACGGTCGACATGGGCATCGCCGAGCACCGCGCGGCGCACTTGCATGCCGGCGTCATAACGTTGTTTCTCGTCCATGGTCAGCCCTCTCGGCCCAGCAGAAAATCAATTACCCGGCGGCTGAACGGCGCACCGACTTCGACGTTGGAAAGGTGCGCAGCGTGGAATTCGGCGTACTGCGCGCCCGCCACGTTCTCCTGGATGAAACGCCCACCGGCCGGCGGCGTCACCGCGTCGTGGCTGCCGGAGATCACCAGCAGCGGCACCTTGATCTGGCCCAGTTGCTCACGAAAATCAGCATCGCGCACCGCCCCGCAGTTGGCCGCATAGCCTTCAGGCGAGGTGGCGGCGAGCATATCGGTAATCCGCTTGGCCTGGTCGGGATTGCCCTCGGCATAGGTTTTGGTGAACCAGCGCTCGATCGAGGCATCACGCAGGCCGACCATCGCGTCTTGACGATCACGCAATACCAGCTCGATGCGGGGGTTCCAGGTGTCCGGCGCGCCGATCTTGGCCGCGGTGTTGCACACGATCAGGCGGTTCAGCCGCTCGCCGGCGTTGATCCCCAGCCACTGGCCGATCAGCCCGCCCATCGACAGGCCACAAAAATGCGCGCGTTCGATCTTCAAGGCATCGAGCAGCGCCACTACATCCTGGCCCAGTTGTTCGATGCTGTACGGCCCCGGGGTCACCAGCGAACCGCCATGGCCGCGGGTGTCATAGCGCAGCACGCGAAAATGCGCAGTCAAAGCCGGCACCTGGGTGTCCCACATGTGCAGGTCGGTACCCAGAGAATTGGACAGCACCAGCACCGGCAGGTGTTCCGGGCCTTCGAGTTGATAGTTGAGTACGCCATCGGCGAGTTGTACCTGTGCCACTGCAGCCTCCTTCAGGCATTGACGCGGTGATGTTCAGCCAGCGCCCGCTCGACCCAGGCACGAGCCTGGCCGAGGTAGTGGGCTGGGTCGAGCAGACGATCGAGCTCGTCTGGCGAAAGTTCGGCACTGACCTGCGGCTCGTCGCCCAGCACGGCGCGCAGATGGCGCTGCTCGGCCACGGCCCGCTTGCAGCAGGTTTCCAGCAGATGGTGGGCATGGTCACGGCCCAGGCGCTGGGCCAGGACGATACTCACCGCTTCCGCCAGCACCAGGCCCTGGGTCAGGTCGAGGTTGCGGCGCATGCGCTCGGCGTCCACTTCCAGGCCATCGGCGATGATCTGTGCCTGGCGCAGCGCCCCGGAGACCAGGCAGCAGATCTCCGGCAGGGTTTCCCATTCGGCATGCCACAGGCCGAGGCTGCGCTCGTGCTCCTGGGGCATGGCGGCATACAGCGTGGCCAGCAGGCCCGGGACCCGGGTGGCGGCGCCGATCAGCACCGCAGCGCCGACCGGGTTGCGCTTGTGCGGCATGGTCGAGGAACCGCCCTTGCCCGGCGCCGAAGGCTCGAACACTTCAGCCGCTTCAGTCTGCATCAGCAGGCTGACGTCACGGCCGAGCTTGCCAAGGCTGCCGGCGATCATGCCGAGCACCGCCGCGAACTCCACCAGACGGTCGCGCTGGGTGTGCCAGGGTTGTTCAGGCAGCGTCAGCTGCAAATCTGCGGCCAAGGCTTCGGCCACCGGCAAGGCCTTGTCGCCCAACGCCGCCAGGGTCCCGGAGGCGCCGCCAAACTGCAGGGTCAGCAGGCGCGGCTTGAGTTCCTGCAGGCGCTGGCGATGGCGATTCAAGGCGCCCAGCCAGCTGGCAATCTTCATGCCCAAGGTGACCGGCGTAGCATGTTGCAGCCAGGTGCGCCCGGCCAGGGGCGTCTCGGCGTGAATCTCGGCCTGGCGCGCCAGGGCGTTGGTCAGTTGCGCCAGGTCGGCCTCGATCAAGGCCAGCGCCGCCCGCAGTTGCAACACCAGGCCGGTGTCCATGGCATCCTGGCTGGTGGCGCCCAGGTGTACATAACGCTCGGCCTCCGGTACGCCACTGGCGATCACCTTGCCCAGCGCCTTGACCAGCGGGATCGCCGAGTTGCCGGCCACGGCAATCGCCTCGGCCAGCGCGGCAAAGTCATAGCGTTCGGCATGACAGGCGGTTTCGATCGCCGCCACCGCCACCTGGGGGATTACCCCGGTGGCTGCTTCGGCACGGGCCAGGGCCGCTTCGAAATCAAGCATGCCCTGTACCCGGCCACGGTCAGAGAAAATCTCGCGCATCCCCTGCGCGGTGAAATAGGCATCGAACAGCTGATTGCCCGGACGCGGGTTCATTGGCAGGTCCTTGAACAGGTCAATGGTCGTGGTGCAGGTACGCAGCCTGCTTCGGCAAGCGCAGGCTGAACAGGAAGGCAATCGCCATCATCGCCGTAACGTACCAGTAAAAGGTGTTTTCCATGCCCATGGATTTCAGCCCCAAGGCGACGTACTCGGCCGAGCCGCCAAACAGCGCGTTGGCCACCGCATACGCCAGGCCGACGCCCAGGGCGCGTACCTGCGGCGGGAACATTTCGGCTTTGACCAGACCGCTGATCGAGGTGTAGAAGCTGACGATGCACAGCGCCAGGGTAATCAGCACGAAGGCCAGGAACGGGCTGGTGACGGTTTTCAGCGCCAGCAGGATCGGCACGGTGAACAGCGTGCCCAACGCGCCGAACAGCAGCATCGAATTACGCCGGCCGATACGGTCCGAGAGCATGCCGAACAACGGCTGCATGCACATGTACAAAAACAATGCGCCGGTCATGATGAAGCTTGCGGTCTTGGCGCTCATGCCGGCGGTGTTGACCAGGTACTTCTGCATGTAAGTGGTGAAGGTGTAGAAGATCAGCGAGCCGCCGGCGGTGTAGCCAAGCACGGTGATGAACGCCGCCTTGTGGTTGCGAAACAGCCCGGCGATGCTGCCGGCGTCCTTGTCGTTGCGGGTTTCGGCGCTGCTGGTTTCTTCCAGCGAGCGGCGCAGAAACAACGAGATCAGCGCAGCAATCGCACCGACCACAAACGGGATGCGCCAGCCCCAGGCGCGCAGTTCGTCTTCACTGAGCAACTGCTGAAGGATCACCACCACCAGCACCGCCAGCAACTGCCCGCCGATCAGGGTCACGTACTGGAACGAGGCAAAAAAACCGCGCTGGCCGCGCAGCGCCACTTCACTCATGTAGGTGGCGGTAGTGCCATATTCGCCGCCCACCGACAGGCCCTGGAACAGCCGCGCCAGCAACAGCAGCGCCGGCGCCCAGGCGCCGATCGAGGCATAGGTGGGCAGGCAGGCGATGACCAGCGATCCGGCGCACATCATCAGCACCGAGATCATCATCGAATTCTTGCGGCCATGACGGTCGGCGACGCGGCCGAACAGCCAGCCACCAATCGGTCGCATCAGAAAGCCGGCGGCGAACACCCCGGCGGTGTTGAGCAACTGTACCGTCGGATCGTCGGAGGGGAAAAAGGCCGGGGCGAAATAGATGGCGCAGAAGGCATAGACGTAAAAGTCGAACCATTCGACCAGGTTGCCCGAGGACGCACCGACAATGGCAAAGATGCGTTTACTACGCTCCTCACCGGTGTAATAGGCTGAAGTCATGGCTGCTTACTCTTGGTGGGTTCTGAGAGTCTAGACACACTCAGTAACACTCACGTTCCACAGAACAATCACGCCGGCCGCGCCGCCTTGCGTGGAGGCGGCGCGGCCGGGTCATTGGTTTACACCCGCTCGATGGCCAGGGCCAGGCCCTGGCCGACGCCGACACACATGGTCGCCAGGCCTTTGCGTCCGCCGGATTTCTCCAGGTGGTGCAAAGCGGTAAGGACCAGGCGCGCGCCGCTCATACCCAGCGGATGGCCAAGGGCAATGGCGCCGCCATTGGGATTGACCTGCGGCGCATCGTCGGCCAGGCCGAGTTCGCGCAGCACGGCCAGGCCCTGGCTGGCAAAGGCTTCGTTGAGTTCGATGACATCAAAATCAGCCACCGCCACGCCCAGGCGCTCGGTCAGTTTGCGCACCGCCGGCACCGGGCCGATGCCCATTACCCGCGGCGCCACACCGGCACTGGCCATGCCAAGCACCCGCGCCCGCGGGGTCAGGCCATGCTTTTTCACTGCGTCAGCCGAGGCCAGGATCAGCGCCGCAGCACCGTCGTTGACCCCCGAGGCATTGCCGGCGGTGACGGTCTTGTCCGCGCCGTTGACTGGCTTGAGGCGGGCCAGGGCTTCGAGGGTGGTGTCGGCGCGCGGGTGCTCGTCGTGCTCAACGACCGTCTCGCCCTTTTTATGGGCGATGCGCACCGGCACGATCTCTTCGGCAAAGAAGCCCGCAGCCTGGGCGGCAGCCGTGCGTTGCTGGCTGCGCAGGGCAAAGGCGTCCTGGTCGGCACGCGAGACCTGATAATCGTCGGCAACGTTGTCGGCGGTCTGCGGCATGGCATCGACGCCGTACTGGGCCTTCATCAGCGGGTTGATGAAGCGCCAGCCGATGGTGGTGTCTTCCAGCTTCATGTTGCGCGAGTAGGCGTTGTCGGCCTTGCCCATGACGAACGGCGCCCGGGACATCGACTCGACGCCGCCAGCAATCGCCAGCTCCATCTCGCCGCTGGCGATGGCGCGAAAGGCCGTGCCCACCGCGTCCATGCCCGAGGCGCAGAGGCGGTTGAGGGTTACCCCCGGCACGCTGTCTGGCAGGCCGGCCAGCAGCAGCGCCATGCGCGCGACGTTACGGTTGTCTTCACCGGCCTGGTTGGCGCAACCGAGGAACACCTCGTCGAGCTGATCCCACTGTACCTGCGGGTTACGCTCGATCAACGCCTTGAGCGGCACTGCCGCCAGGTCGTCGGCGCGCACGCTGGCCAGGGCGCCGCCAAAGCGGCCAATGGGGGTGCGAATGGCATCGCAGATAAATACCTCACGCATCAGGCTTCTCCTGGCGCTTGGCCGTGGGCGGCGGCGGTGCGCGCTTCAAGGTCGCGCAGGGCGTTGAGCTCGACATCGCTCGGTGCGACGGTGGTTTGCACGTTGTCGGCAAAACGGATGGCCCAGCCGGTGGCAGCGATGATCTGCTCGCGGGTCACACCCGGGTGGATCGAGGTCACCACGAACTCATGAGTACCGGCTTCCGGCTCCATGATGCACAGGTCGGTAATAATGCCTACCGGCCCCTCGCCTGGCAGGCCCAGGCGCTTGCGTGAATCACCGCCTTCGCCGTGGCCGACCGAGGTAATGAAGTCGAGCTTGTCGACAAAGGCGCGGTTCGACTGCTTGAGGATGATCAGCACCTGCTTGGCGGAACCGGCGATCTCCGGCGCGCCACCGGCACCTGGCAGGCGAACTTTGGGCTGGTGATAGTCACCGACCACGGTGGTGTTGATGTTGCCGAATCGGTCGACCTGGGCCGCGCCGAGAAAGCCCACATCGATGCGCCCGCCCTGCAGCCAGTAACGAAAGATCTCGCCGGTCGGCACCACGGTGTCGGCGGTTTCCGCCAGCTCGCCGTCACCGATCGACAGCGGCAGCACGCTTGGCTTGGCGCCGATCGGGCCGGACTCGTAAATCAGCACGACATCGGGCGACGAGGTCAGGCGCGCCAGGTTGGCGGCCTTGGACGGCAGGCCGATGCCGACGAAGCAGACGGCGCCATTGCGCAGGCGACGGGCCGCGGCAACGGTCATCATTTCATTGGTGGAGTAGCTCATTGTGCAGCCTCCGCGCTGGCCAGTTTTGCCTTGAATTCAGTGAAGTCGGCGGTGCCGCGAATGTACTGGTCGACCCACGCCGTGAAGCTTTCGCGGCTGCGGGCAATCGGGTCCCAGGCCTGGTAGAAGCGATTGTCCCGCTCGTAGTAACCATGGGCGTAGGACGGATGCGCGCCGCCCGGTACCAGGCACACCGCAGACAGCGCCCAGGTCGGCAGCACGCAGGCGTTCATCGGCGCCTGGAGGTCGTCGACAATTTCCTCGACGGTGACGATGCAGCGCTTGGCCGCCAGGGCTGCTTCCTTCTGCACACCGAGAATGCCCCAGAGCAGCACGTTGCCCTTGCGGTCGGCCTTTTGCGCGTGAATCACGGTGACGTCCGGGCGTACCGAAGGCACGGCGGCGAGGACTTCACCGGTGAAAGGGCAAGTGACGCTCTTGATCAGTGGGTTGACCTTCGGCAGGTCGGAACCTGCGTAGGCACGCAGCACCGCGAAGGGCAGGCCCGAGGCGCCGGCGACGTAGGCGTTGGCCAGGTCGGCGTGGCTGTGTTCTTCGATCTCGATAGCGTGCGGCCAGTGTTTTTCAACCGCGTCGCGCAGGCGATGGAGGGAACCGACACCCGGGTTGCCGCCCCAGGAGAAAATCAGCTTGCGGGCGCAACCGGCGCCGATCAGCTGGTCGTAGATCAGGTCAGGCGTCATGCGTACCAGGGTCAGATCTTTCTTGCCCTGACGAATGATTTCATGCCCGGCGGCAGTCGGAATCAAGTGCGTGAAGCCTTCGAGGGCGACGCTGTCTCCGTCGTTGACGAACTGCTTCACGGCGTCGTGGAGCGAGAGGATTTCAGCCATTGCAGACTCCTGGATATGCTGAGTCGGGGTCGGTTTCAAGGCGCCTCGGGCGGCGCCGGTCATGGGTTCAGATTAAGATGGGCTGGGGGGCTGTTCAATCCGATAATCGACTAACTGTTCGATTATCGAACCGATTGTTATCTTGCTAACAACACGTGCGAGGGCTGTCAGGTCGCATCTGCGTGACTGACCATGCCCTTGATAATCACCGCCGTGGTGGCCAGTGCCGCCGGGATCACCAGCGCGGTCAGCACCTGTTCGAAATTCCAGCCCAGGCCCAACAGGGTTGCGCCCATCCACGCCCCGAGAATCGCCCCGAAACGGCCGATACCGAGCATCCACGACACCCCGGTGGCGCGCCCCTGGGTCGGGTAGAAGCGGGCCGCCAGCGACGGCATCGCCGACTGCGCACCGTTGACGCACATACCGGCAATCAGCACCAGGGTCGCGAGAAGGGTGATGTTGCCCAGGCTCTGCCCTACCGCGTAGGCAAACACCCCGGCCAGCAGGTAGAAGGTGCCGATGACCTTGTGCGGGTTGTAACGGTCCATGGCCCAGCCCACCGCCACGGCGCTGAGCACCCCGCCAAACTGGAACAGCGCACCGATGAAGGCGGCCTGCTCCATGCTCGCGCCACTGTCGCGCATCAGGGTTGGCAGCCAGCTGGTCAGCAGGTAGACGATCACCAGGCCCATGAAATAGGTCAGCCACAAGAGCAGAGTGCCGACGCTGTAAGTCCCGGAGAAGATCACCGCAAACACGTTGCGGGCTTTGACGGTCTTTTGCTCCGGCACGCTGAAGCTCGATGCCTGGCCGACGATGGCCGGCTCGATCGGCGCCAGGGTCTTGCGTACCTTGTCGGTGCCGCGGTTGCGCACTACCAGGTAACGCGCCGACTCCGGCAGCCAGAACACCAGCACCACCGCCAGCACCAGTGGCAGAACCCCGCCGATCAGCAGCAGGCTGTGCCAGCCGAACGCCGGGATCAGCTTGGCAGAAATGAAGCCACCCCCGGCCATGCCCAGGTTGAAGCCGCAGAACATGCTGGTCACCAGCAGCGACTTGTGCCGCTCCGGGGTGTATTCGGACAGCAGCGTCGTGGCATTGGGCATGCCCGCGCCCAGGCCCAGCCCGGTGAGAAAACGCAGCACCAGCAACTGGTCAACATTGGTGCTGTAGGCCGACGCCAGGCTGAACGCGCCGAACAGCAGCACTGCCCCTACCAGCACCACCTTGCGCCCGAAACGGTCAGCCAGCGGCCCGGACCCCAGCGCACCGAAGACCATACCGATCAACGCGGCGCTCATCACCGGGCCGAGGCTGGCCCGGTCAATGCCCCAGTCCTGGGACAGGGCCGGGGCGATAAAGCCCATGGCCGCCGTATCGAGGCCGTCGAGAAAGACGATCAGAAAGCACAGGATCACCACCCGCCATTGGTAGCGCGACAGCGGTTGGCTATTGATAAAGGACTGCACATCAAGGCAGTTTCCGACAGCAGCTTGAGGACTATTCATTATTTTTATCCAGAAGAAGCGCGCGCGTGTGCGGGTGCGCGCGTGAACGGCACGGACGAACAGGGACGGGATCGAAAAACTGGATCAGCTGCCGCGCAGTCCCGCGTAGGACAGGTGCAAACCGTGCAGGGACAGGAAGTCGGTCATGGGGCGTTTGCCTCTCGCTCATTATTATGGGCGGTCAGGGCAGGCTGACCGCTGCGAGGGACATTAATAAGCAGGCGGGCGCGGCGCAATTCGATAAACGCATCTCTGTGCGTTTATCGAACAGGAACGTTCAGGCGAACAATTGCGCGCTGAGGTCACGACTGGCGGCAAGCATGATCGGCAGGAAGCGCTGTTCAAGCTCGGTGCGGCTGACCCGTCCGGCATGGGTACTGACGTTGAGTGCCGCCAGCACCTGGCCGGAGGCGTCGTAAACCGGAACGGCAATCGAGCGCAAGCCCTGCTCGAGCTCCTGGTCGACCACGCACCAGCCCTGCTGGCGAACCAGTTGCAGGCATTCGAGCAAGGCCGCCGGGTCGTGAATGGTGCGGCTGGTCTTGGCCTGCAGGTCAGCGTGCTCGAGGTATTCGTGCAGGGTTGCGTCATCCAGCGCCGCCAACAGGATACGGCCCATGGAGGTGCAATAAGCCGGCAGGCGCCCGCCAACCGACAGGTCAACCGAAATCAGGCGCTGCACCGTAGCCGAGCGGGCGATGTAGAGAATGTCGTCGCCCTCCAGGGTGGCCATGTTGCAAGCCTCGTGCAGTTGATCGCTCATGCGGTCCAGATAAGGCTGCGCCGATACCGCCAGTGGCGTCGACGACAAGTAGGCGTGGCCCAGGGTCAGCACCTTGGGCAGCAGCGAATAGGTGCGCCCGTCGGTGGTGGCGTAGCCGAGCTTGATCAGCGTATGCAGGCAGCGGCGTACCGCGGCGCGGGGGATTTCCGTGCGGTGGCTGATCTGGGCGATGGTCAGGTGGCGCTTGCGCTCCTGGAACGCCTGAACTACCGCCAGGCCCCGGGCCAGCGAGGTCATGAAATCGGGGTCACCGGTAAAGGCCTGGATACGCTTGGCCGGCGAGGCAACGATAGGCGGCGCCAGGGACGCAAACGAGCTACGCACGTTGTCGTTCAATCCTGGCCCTTTGGGCGTGGTTTCTTCTGTCATGGCTAGCCTCGGCAACACGGTCACTGGGGCGATTATCGAACCATCGACCGATAATCGCAATTGACCGCTACCCTCAATTGCTTATACCTTTCTCCCGCCACCATGTGGCTTCTTGGAGAGACTGGTCAGGTACCCACCGTAGAAGTCCCAGGCACGGCCTTGCCCACGAAGCGAGGCCGTTTTTCCTTCCTCCGTAAAAGACGGGGTCGGTGGCCAGAGAACTTTTTCTCGGCGCCCGGTTCAAATTTCATACTCGGCGGACTGAGCGCATTCATAACTTGGTAACAAAACCGCCGCTCTATTGTTCTTATCAACAATAGAGAGTACTAGTGTCAGACAATCTGCTTGCTATAATAAAACTTCGTATCCACGCCCTTGGGCGGGGATAGTGCGGATCCAATCCGCTGCTGCCCCCAGGCAGACACAACCGGATCGCTGCAAGTGCCATTAACGTGAACACCTCGATGTTCACTTTCGCTTGCACCACCACAACCTACTGTTGCTGCGACAGTTATGCCGCTCTGGCCGCGTAGCCGTGTGCATGTTGTGCCCCGCGCACTCAATTGCCCGCGTAAACGCCAGGGTTTATATCCATACAGGTAATACTGTGACCAAAGATGAACTGCGCGCCGAACTAGAGCGCCAGGAACAACGTTACAAGGACGTCTATGGCGGTGAAGTGACCACTTATGCCGCGCAACCCGACCCGGAACGCAAGCCATGGCGCAAACGCGCAAGCGTGCTAGACCAGGCCTTCGCCCAGGAACTGGAAAAAATCGAGAAAGAACTCAAGGACCAGGCGCCCTGAGCCACGCCTGATGGCGATCGCAACACGCCGCGCCACGGCGTGCGGGGATGCTTTTAGCTGAGCACGATGCAGCTGATTTTTGCGCCGTCATACGCATGCGGTAACGGAATTTCACAAATTTCATACGGCCGTTTGATTTTTTTCTGACACGCATGAAATCATGCAAATGTTTAATTTTTCTCGATTTTTTTCGATTTTAGCCGACGATCACCGAAGCATCGCCGACTCAGCGGCTTGGGCAATGGGGTAGAAAAGTCGTCGAGCGGTCCGTTGCAGGGGCATCGATTACCGGGGATTTCTGGCATAATCGCGCCCCCTTATGACCGGGTCAGAATTCCTTCATGATCGATTTATTCAGCGGACTTGATGCCTGGGTACTGGTGAGCTTGCTGCTCGCTCTGACCTTCGTACTCGCCTTCGAGTTCATCAATGGCTTTCATGACACCGCTAACGCGGTAGCTACAGTCATCTATACCAAAGCCATGCCGCCGCACCTGGCCGTGTTCTTCTCCGGCGTGTTCAACTTCCTCGGAGTTCTGCTCGGCGGTGTCGGCGTGGCGTATGCCATCGTTCACCTGCTGCCGGTCGAACTGCTGATCAACGTGAACACCGGCCACGGCCTGGCGATGGTCTTCTCTCTATTGGCTGCCGCCATCACCTGGAACCTGGGTACCTGGTACTTCGGGATCCCGGCGTCCAGCTCGCACACGCTGATCGGCTCGATCCTCGGCGTGGGCCTGGCCAACGCCCTGATCAGCGACATTCCGCTGGGTGACGGGGTCAACTGGCAGAAGGCAATCGATATCGGCATGTCGCTGGTACTGTCGCCGATGGCCGGTTTCGCTGTCGCCGCGCTGGTGCTGCTGGGCCTGAAATGGTGGCGACCACTGTCGAAGATGCACAAGACGCCGGAACAGCGCCGCAAGCTCGACGACAAGAAGCACCCGCCATTCTGGAACCGCCTGGTGCTGGTAATTTCGGCGATGGGTGTGAGCTTCGTGCACGGTTCCAACGACGGTCAGAAAGGTATCGGCCTGATCATGCTGGTATTGATCGGTATCGTTCCATCGGCGTTCGTTCTCGACCTCAACAGCACCACCTACCAGATCGAGCGGACCCGCGACGCCACGCTGCACCTGAACCAGTTCTACCAGCGCAACGAAGCGACCCTGGGCGAATTCCTGGCCCTGGGCAAAGCCAAAGAAGGCGACCTGCCAGAACAGTTCAGTTGCAACCCGCAGCAGACCGAGCCGACCATCAATGCCTTGCTCGATTCGCTCAAAGGTGTGGCCGACTACCGTTCGCTGACGCCGGAAAAACGCATTGAAGTACGTCGTTACCTGCTCTGCCTGGACGACACCGCCAAGAAGGTCGGCAAGCTGCCAGGCCTGCAGGCACGCGAGAAGGCGGACCTGGACAAACTGCGCAAGGACCTCACCGCCACCACCGAGTACGCACCGTTCTGGGTGATTCTCGCGGTCGCCCTGGCCCTGGGCCTGGGTACCATGGTCGGCTGGAAACGCGTAGTGCTGACCATCGGCGAGAAGATCGGCAAGCAGGGCATGACCTATGCCCAGGGCATGTCGGCGCAGATCACCGCAGCCTGCGCCATCGGCATGGCCAACATCTTCAGCCTGCCGGTCTCGACCACCCACGTACTGTCCTCGGGTGTGGCCGGTACCATGGTGGCGAACAAGAGCGGCCTGCAAGGTGGCACCGTGCGCACCATCCTGCTGGCCTGGGTACTGACCCTTCCGGCTACCGTGGGCTTGTCGGCAGCTTTGTTCTGGCTGGCGACCAAAGCCATCGGCTAATACACCCCGCAGTAAAAAGGCGCCCCGAGGGGCGCCTTTTTTATGCCTGATGCAATCAGCGGCGCTTGCTGCCGCCGAGCAACGAACCCATCAGGCCCCGTACCAACTGGCGCCCGAACTGGTTGGCCGCCTGGCGTACCGCCGACTTGATCGCCTGCCCTGCTGCGCTTTGCAGGAACTCGCCGGCTTTGTCGGCCAAGCTCTCTTCAGCCGCAGCCGGCGCCTGCTCAGGCTCAGCGGCGCCGCCTTTACGGGCATTGAGCATTTCATAGGCCGATTCACGGTCGATCGGTTTGTCATAACGCCCGACCAAGGGCGAAGCGGCAATCAGCGCCGCCCGCTCGGCGGCGCTCAGCGGCCCGATGCGCGACTGCGGCGGGGCAATCAGTACACGCTGGACCATACCCGGCGTGCCCTTTTCCTGCAGGGTACCGACCAGCGCCTCACCGATGCCCAGCTCGGTGAGCACGCTCAAGGTGTCGAATTGCGGGTTGGGGCGGAAACCATCGGCCACGGCCTTGAGGGATTTCTGCTCCTTGGCGGTGAATGCCCGCAGGCCGTGCTGGACGCGCAGGCCCAACTGCGCGAGGACATCATCCGGCAGATCGCCCGGCGACTGGGTGACGAAGTACACGCCGACGCCCTTGGAACGGATCAGCCGCACCACCTGCTCCAGCCGGTCCTGCAGGGCCTTGGGGGTGCCATTGAACAGCAAGTGGGCCTCATCAAAGAACAGCGCCAGCAACGGTTTGTCGGCATCGCCACGCTCGGGCAATTGCTCGAACAGTTCGGCCAACAGCCACAACAGGAAGGTCGCATAGACTTTCGGCGCCTCATGCACCAGGCGGCTGGCATCGAGCAGGTGAATGCGCCCGCGACCATCGGCATCCGGCTGCAGGATATCTTCCAGTTGCAAGGCCGGCTCGCCAAACAGCGCCTCGGCACCCTGCTGCTCGAGGGTTGCCAGGCGCCGCAACAGGGCCTGGCTGGAGCCGGTGGTCATCAGCGCACTGTCTTCACCGAGCAGTTGCGGGTTGTCCTTCAGGTGCGCCAGCAGCGCCTTGAGGTCCTTGATGTCGAGTAGCAACAGGCCTTCGCGGTCGGCGACCTTGAACGCGGCATACAACGCCGCCTGCTGGCTGTCGGTCAGCTCCAGCAAATTGCCCAACAACAACGGGCCCATTTCGCTGAGGGTGGTGCGCAGCGGATGACCAGACTGGCCGTGAATATCCCACAAGCTGACCGGATAAGCCTGAGGCCGATGGTTCAGCCAGGGCATGCCGGCAATGCGCTCGGCCACCTTACCCTGGGGGTTGCCCGCCGCGCCAAGGCCGCACAGGTCGCCTTTGACGTCAGCGGCAAACACCGCCACGCCAGCGTCGCTGAAGGCTTCGGCCATGTGTTGCAGGGTCACGGTCTTGCCGGTACCGGTCGCCCCGGCCACCAGGCCGTGACGGTTGGCCAGGCGCATGGCCTGGGCCACCGGCTGCCCGGCGAGGTCGGCGCCGAGCACGAATTGCGAAGAGTCAGGCATGTTTTTTCACCCTCTGTTTAAAGCTTTGGCTTGAAACGGCCGATATTAAATAGCGATAGACCACCAGGAAGACAGGAATAGCCCGACAAGGAATTGGGACCTGCACTGCTTTCACGCTGTTCTTTGTGCGAACGACCCGGATAACAAGACCTTAGCGGACCGACACGTTATGAACAAAAGCCTCCGATTCAGCCACAAGATCCTATTGGCCGCCTCGCTGATCGTCATGATCGCCTTTACCCTGTTTACCTTGTACAACGATTTCTTGCAGCGTAATGCCATTCGCGAGGATCTGGAAAACTATCTTGAAGAAATGGGCGAAACCACTTCGACCAATATCAAGAACCTGTTTGACGGTCGTATTCTGCTGGTACAAAACGTTGCACAAAACATTGCCGCGTTTCCCGAGGCTGACAAAGTCGGCACGCTGCTCGGCCAACAAGCGCTGGTCTCAAGTTTCCTGACCATTTACCTGGGTGACGTCAACGGCGGTTTCACCATCCGCCCACAGACCAAGATGCCCGACGGCTACGACCCGCGCGTACGCCCCTGGTATAAAGACGGCATGGCCGCCAACGGGCCGATCCTGACCGAACCTTATATTGATGTCAGCACCGGCAAGATGGTCATTTCGGTGGTAGCGACCGCTGCACGCAATGTCGGCGTGGTCGGTGGCGACCTGGCCCTGGACGGCCTGACCGAAATCATCAACTCGCTGAACTTCGGCGGCATGGGCTACGCCTTCCTGATCAACGATCAAGGCAAGATCCTCGTGCACCCGGATAAAAACCTGGTGATGAAGTCGCTGTCGGACCTGTTCCCACAGAACACCCCGCGCATCAGCAAGGAGCCGAGCGAGGTCGAACTTGACGGCAAGACCCGGATCCTCAGCTTCGCCCCGGTCAAGGGCCTGCCTTCAGCCAACTGGTACATCGGCCTGTCGGTAGACAAGGACGAGGCCTACTCGATGCTGAGCAAGTTCCGCACCTCGGCGGTGATTGCCACCCTGGTCGCCGTGGTCATCATCATTGCCCTGCTCGGCCTGCTGATCCGCGTACTGATGCAACCGCTGCACACCATGACCCGGGCCATGGAGGACATCGCCGAAGGTGAGGGCGACCTGACCAAGCGTCTGGCGATCCATAACCACGACGAATTCGGCATCCTCGGCACCGCCTTCAACCGCTTCGTCGAGCGCATCCACGGTTCGATCCGCGAAGTGTCTTCGGCCACCGAGCAGGTCAACGAAGTGGCCCTGCGGGTAGTCAGCGCCTCCAACTCGTCGATGGTCAACTCCGACGAGCAGTCCAACCGCACCAACAGCGTTGCCGCGGCGATCAACCAGTTGGGCGCCGCCGCCCAGGAAATCGCCCACAACGCCGCGCAAGCCTCGCAACAGGCAAGCTCGGCACGGCATCTGGCTGAAGAAGGCCAGCAGGTGGTCGATCGCAGCATCCAGGCGATGAACCGTCTGTCGGACCTGATCTGCACTTCCAGCGCACACATCGAGACGCTCAACAGCAAAACGGTGAACATCGGCCAGATCCTCGAAGTGATCACCAGCATCTCGCAGCAGACCAACCTGCTGGCGCTCAACGCCGCCATCGAGGCGGCACGCGCAGGGGAAGCCGGTCGCGGTTTTGCCGTGGTCGCCGATGAAGTACGCAACCTGGCGCACCGCACCCAGGAGTCGGCGCAGCAAGTGCAGAACATGATCGAAGAGCTGCAGGTCGGCGCCCGTGAATCGGTCGACACCATGGGCCAAAGCCAGCGCCACAGCCAGGACAGCGTTGAGATCGCCAACCAGGCCGGTGAGCGCCTGGGCAGCGTAACCCTGCGCATCGGCGAGATCGACGGCATGAACCAGTCGGTGGCCACCGCCACCGAAGAACAAACCGCCGTGGTCGATTCGATCAACATGGACATCAACGAAATCAACATGCTCAACCAGGAAGGGGTCGAGAACCTGCAGTCGACCCTGCGCGCCTGCGCCGACCTGGAGCAACAAGCCAGCCGCCTGAAACAACTGGTGGGCAGCTTCCGTATTTGAGCTTGAGCGGCAAGCTACACGTTGTAAGGTGCAAGAAGAAACAGAGCCTAGTGCGCTCTGCTTTTTCTTGCAGCTTGTAGCTTGCCGCTAGCCGCTACCGAACCCAATCGAACAAACTATCCTTCATAGAGGTCAACCTTAGGGCGCGTCTCCAGCGGCGAAAAGCCGCCTGGTGACACACTCTGGAGACGATCTCGGAGGGATGCTGATCGTGCACATCGCTGACATCACCATGTTCTACGCGCCCGCCAGCGGCGGCGTGCGTACCTATCTTGATGCCAAACACCGCCGCCTGGGCCTTACCCCCGGTGTTCGCCACAGCCTGTTGATTCCCGGCGCCAGCGCCAGCCACGAAAACGGCATCTACAAGGTGCCGGCCCCGGCCCTGCCATTCGGCAACGGCTATCGCTTCCCCCTGCGCCTGGCACCTTGGCGCAATGTCCTGCACGATCTTCAGCCGGATCTGATCGAGGTCGGCGACCCCTACCTGACCGCCTGGGCGGCGCTGGATGCCCGGCGCCAGCTGGATGTGCCGGTGATCGGCTTCTATCACTCCGACCTACCGTTGCTGGTGAGCAACCGCATGGGCAACTGGTTCACGCCCAACGTCGAAGCCTATGTCAGCAAACTCTATGGCAATTTCGACCGGGTGCTGGCGCCGAGTCAGGTAATGGCCGACAAGTTGCGCGGCCTGGGTATCGACAATGTCCATGTGCAGCGCCTGGGCGTCGACCTGGCAACCTTCCACCCGCAGCACCGTGACCTGTCGCTGCGCCGGCAACTGGGTCTCGCCGATACCACGCGCCTGCTGGTGTTCGCCGGACGCGGCTCGCGGGAGAAGAACCTGCCGGTGCTGCTCGACTGCATGAAACGTCTGGGCAAGCACTATCACCTGCTGCTGGTGGGCTCGCACATGCCGGCCACGGTGCCGGCCAACGTCAGCGTCATCGATCACTTCTGCCCGGCCGCTGAAGTCGCCCGCCTGCTGGCCAGCGCCGATGCCCTGCTGCACGCAGGCGACCAGGAGACCTTCGGCCTGGTGATTCTCGAAGCCATGGCCAGCGCCATCCCGGTCATTGCCGTGGCCGCCGGGGCCTTCAGCGAAATCGTCAACGACCAGTGCGGGCGCCTGTGTACGCCCAACGATGGCCAGGCCATGGCCCGCACGGTGCGCGAGGTGTTCGAGGCCGGTGCCCGGCAAATGGGCCAGCAGGCCCGCGCCCATGTCGAGCAGCACTACGCCTGGGACAGCGTAGTCAATGGCCTGCTCGAGCATTACCGGGCGGTGCTCGGCCACCCGATGCCGGTACGCGCTCATGCCTGAGCCTGCCGATCGCCCGAGCCTGCTGCTGGTGCTGCATGATGTCGCGCCGGAAACCTGGCCGGACTACCAACCCTTCGTCGAAGCCATCGACGCTCTGGGCAAGATTCCCATGACCTGGCTGGTGGTGCCGGACTTTCACAAGCGCAATGCCCTGGAGCAGGCCCCCGGATTTCGCCTGATGCTCGACCGGCGCTTGCAGCGTGGCGACGAAATGGCCCTGCATGGCTACTTTCATGCCGATGACAGCCCGCCGCCGTGCTCGCCGCGGGACTACTTCATGCGCCGCATCTATACCTGGGAAGGCGAGTTCTACAGCCTCGACCAGCCCCAGGCGCGGCAACGCCTTGAAGCCGGTATCGACCTGTTCCGCCGCTATGACTGGCCCCTGGCGGGCTTTGTCGCCCCGGCCTGGCTGATGAGCGACGGCACCCGCCAGGCCTTGCGCCAACTCCCGCTGCGTTACACCAGCGACCCGCAGCACATCTTTCAATTGCCCGACTTCAGCCCGATCGCGGCCCCCGGCCTGGTCTGGAGCGCCCGCAGCCGTTGGCGCCGCGGGCTGTCGAAAGTGTTGTGCGACGTACGTGAGGCGCGCCTGCGCCAAGCGCCGGTGATCCGCCTGGGCCTGCACCCGGTGGACATGCGCCATGGCTTTTCGCGACGCTACTGGCTGCAAACGGTCCAGCGCTTGCTGCGCCAGGGCCGCGAGCCGATGACCAAATCCGCCTGGCTGGCCAGCAGGCACCCTCGGTGAACCGCCTGCTCTGGCTGCTGATGGCGCTGATCGTGGCGCTGCTGGTGCCAGCCCTGCTCGGAGGCAGCGAGCTGTTGCCGCGCCTGCGTGGTTTTGCCCCGCACCTGCTGCTGGGCCTGTTCGCCATGATTGTAGTGTGCTGGATCATCAACGCCATGCGCCTGCGCTTGCTGCTCGGCAGCCAGGGCGCGGCGCTGGGGCGCTTGCGCAGCCTGGGGGTGATCATGGCCACCGAGTTTGCCATCTGTACAACGCCGGGCGGCAGCGGCGGGCCGCTGGCACTGATGGCCTTGCTGGCCCGCGATCGCATCGGGCCGGCGCGCAGCAGCGCGGTATTTGCTGCCGACCAGCTCAATGATCTGCTGTTCTTTTTCTGCGCCATGCTGGGGATCGCCGGCTACGCGCTGTTCCACAGTCTCAACCGCAGCCTGGAGGGCCTGCTGCTCAGCAGCGCGCTGTTGATGTTCACCGCCTTCGCCACCCTGCTCGGCTTGCTGCGATACCGTCGCGCGCTACTGCGCCTCAATGGCCGGTTGCTGCACAGGCTCAAGGTGTCCGCCCGCAGGCGCCGACGCTGGACGCGCAAGCTGCTGCACTTCTTTCGCGCCCTGGGCGAAACCTGGCGGCTACCCAAACGCACCCTGGCGCTGGTGTTTGCCCTGACCTGCGTGCACTGGGGGCTGCGCTACAGCGTGCTGTACCTGGCGTTGCGCGGGCTTGGGGTCGATCTGCAGTGGATACCGAGCTTTCTGGTGCAGATGCTGTCGCTCAGCGCCGGGCAATTCAGCCTGCTGCCGGGCGGTGCAGGCGCGGCTGAAATGACCTCGGCCGCATTGCTTTCGCCTTTGGTGGGCACATCGACCGCGGCGGCGGCCATCCTGATCTGGCGGCTGGTGACCTATTACTTCTACCTGGTCGCCGGTGGCCCGGTGTTCCTCTGCCTGTTGGGCCGGCCGCTGCTGGAGCGCTGGCGGCTCAGTCAGGCGCGGCTTCGTCGCTAGCCGGCTTGAGCTGCTCCCAAAGTGCGGCGGCACCGGGGAAATCGGTGCCGTCGTCGCTGTCCAGCGCATCCGGGTCGTAGCGGCTCAGGCAGCCCTCGCCGAGGGTCGGCGGGGCCTTGGAGGTAGCCTTGTCGAGTGGATCGGCCATTGGCCAACCTCCGGCACTGAGGCTTAGTTGAACACCACGGTCTTGTTGCCGTGGACCAGCACGCGGTCTTCCAGGTGATAACGCAGGCCGCGGGCCAGGACCATTTTCTCGACGTCACGGCCGAAACGCACCATGTCTTCGATGCTGTCGCTATGGCTGACGCGAACCACGTCCTGCTCGATGATCGGGCCGGCATCGAGTTCTTCGGTGACGTAGTGGCAGGTCGCGCCGATCAGCTTGACGCCGCGCAGCGACGCCTGGTGGTACGGTTTGGCGCCGACGAACGAAGGCAGGAAGCTGTGGTGGATGTTGATCACCTGCTGGGCGTATTCCTGGCACAGTTGCGGCGGCAGGATCTGCATGTAGCGCGCCAGTACCACCACGTCGGCACCGTGCTCCTTGACCAGGCGCGAGACTTCGGCAAAGGCCGGCTGCTTGTTCTGAGGATCGACCGGCACATGGAAGAACGGGATGCCGTGCCACTCGACCATGCTGCGCAGGTCGTTGTGGTTGGAAATCACACAGGGAATGTCGCAGTCCAGTTCCTTGGCATGCCAGCGGTGCAGCAGGTCGGCCAGGCAGTGGGACTCGCGGCTGGCCATCAATACCACGCGCTTCTTCTGGTCGGTATCGGTGATGCGCCAGACCATCGAGAACTCTTCGGCGATCGGTGCGAAGGCTTCACGAAATTCCTCGATACCGAACGGCAGGGTTTCGGCGCGGATTTCGTGGCGCATGAAGAACCAGCCGCTCTGCTCGTCGGAGTGGTGGTTGGCTTCGTTGATCCAGCCGTTATAGGACGCCAGGAAATTACTGACTTTGGCGACGATGCCAACGCGGTCGGGGCAGGCAATCACCAGCCGGTAGGTGCGCATGAAATGGACTCCAGAAACTTTCGCAAAGGCGCACATTCTAGCGAGTGCCCGGCAAAACTGCAGTACTCATTGCACGCGCCCTGTCGCCTGCCTGGGCGGCGCGGTAGAGGGCACTGCCGTGTAGCGCTGCGGGCTGGCGATCAAGTTAACTATTGGAAAAACCACTTAGTTTGTAAATTTTTCTTAACCTAATCCCTCAAGGTGTTTAAGCATTCATTGAGCTAATTGCCTGCTTAAATGTTTACTTGGGGGTACTGTCTGATTATTATTGCCGCACTGTCTGTCCAAAATCCTTCATTTCCAAGGAACGCCTCATGTCCCTGATCAACGAATATCGCGCTACCGAAGAAGCCATCAAAGAACTGCAAGCGCGTCTGCAGAACCTGTCGCAAGACGACAAGCTGCAAACCGAGCTGGAATTCGAAGGCAAACTGCGTGCACTGATGGGCGAATATTCGAAGTCCCTGCGTGACATCATTGCGCTGCTGGATCCAGAAGCCAAACTGAACAAAGCCCCGCGCGGCGCGGTTAAAACCACCGGCACCAAACGTGCGCGCAAGGTCAAGCAATACAAAAACCCGCACAACGGTGAAGTCATCGAAACCAAAGGCGGCAACCACAAAACCCTGAAAGAATGGAAAGCCAAATGGGGTGGTGACGTGGTTGAAGGCTGGGCAACCCTGCTGGGTTAATAAGCCCGCTGGTAACCTTGTGTTACTCGCTAAAAACGCCAGCCTTGCTGGCGTTTTTTATTTTCAACGTTTGCTTACATTCCCAATTGCAACTTAAGCGCCTGCACATGGTTACGCCACTGGCCGAGCAACAGCTGTTGCTGGGCGTCGGCGTCCAGCCAGCATTCCTGCAGGGCCCGCTCGAAATCCCCAAGGGTATTGGGCGCGCCCATCAACGGGTCGCTCAGGCGTTGCTGGCAGAAGGTTTGCCAACGCTGGCGTTCCTCGGCATTCAAGGTTTCGCTGAAATTGCGTGCGCGATAACGAAACAACAATTCCGGCAACCGTTCATCATCGAACATCCACTGCCCCTGCCCTAGTTGCTGCGGATCGACACTGCGCACTTGCTCGCACAAACGCCGATCACGATCGCCAAGAAAGCCATCATACAACTGCTGTTCCGGGTCTTCGCTGGGAGCAAACTCCTCGGCGCTATAAACCAGCGGCAATTTCTCCTGCCATTGCCCGGCGGCGGCAATCAGACTCGACGCGCGCGCCTGATAAACAGCCATATCCAGTTGCAAACGCTGCTGATCTTCGCCACGCAATACACTCAACGGGGCGACCACCGGGCAGCGATTGATATGGATTAATTTCAACGGCACCGGCAATTGTCCGTCAGGCATTTCCTCACGACGAGTGTATAAACGCTGACGCAGTGAATCAGCATCCTCATCTATCAAGGGCTGAACATCCAGGTGCAGGTCACAGACAATCAAGGCGTTGCGATTGCGCGGGTGCCAGGCCAGAGGTAATACCACCCCCAGATAATTGCGTGCCGCAGAGAAACGGCCAGAAATATGCACCAACGGTTGTAATAATCGAATCTGGTCGAGGACTTTCTGCTTGCTGCGCAGTTGAAACAACCAGTCATAAAGCTTGGGTTGTTTCTGTCGGATCAATCGCGCAAGTGCAATGGTGGCGCGCACGTCAGACAACGCTTCATGGGCCTGTCCATGGTCGATGCCATTGGCGGCAGTGAGCAACTCCAGGCGCAAACTGGTGCGCCCGTCCTGTTGCGGCCACTCGATACCGTCCGGGCGCAGGGCATAAGCAGTGCGTACGATATCGATCAAGTCCCAGCGGCTGTTGCCGCCCTGCCACTCACGGGCATAGGGATCAAAAAAGTTGCGATACAGGCTGTAGCGGGTGACCTCGTCGTCGAACCGCAAGCTGTTGTAGCCGGCGCCACAGGTGCCGGGACGGGCCAGTTCGGCATGCACCCGAGTCATGAACTCGGCTTCGCTCAAGCCGTTGGCGGCCAGTTGCTGCGGAGTGATGCCGGTGACCAGGCACGCTTTGGGATGCGGCAGGATATCGGCGCTGGGCTGGCAATAGAAGTTGATCGGCGCCTCGATCTCGTTGAGGTCAAGGTCGGTGCGCACCCCGGCGACCTGCAAGGGCCGGTCGTTGCGCGGGTTGATACCGGTGGTTTCGTAGTCGTGCCAGAAAATGCTGGAGCTCACGGGGTCGTCCTGAACAGAAGGTCGCCCAGAGTCTAGGGCCAGCAGCCCGTCACGGCCAGCGTCAGGCCGAAGCGTTCAACGGATGGAAGCTGAAATAGTTGCGCAGGGCACGCACCAGTTGCTCGTAGTCACGTGGCGCCTGCAGCAGCATGAAACCCGAGTCGTAATGCCCGGGCGTCTGGTCTTCATGGCTCCACAGGCAACTGGCGGTGAGGTTGATCAGGTGCACTGCGCCATCGCGGCCCGGGACTTTGAGCTGCAACTCGAAATCCGGGCCGACCAGCATCGGCAGCTGGCTGATCAGCATCAGGCCGTCTTCGGACACATTTCCCAGGTAGCCGATGGGCTGGTCGGTGAAGCGGTTGAAGACTTTGAGAAAATAAGGGAGCTGGTGACGCTCGATGCGGCGCTCGTCAAACATGGTCGGGATCGCTGTCGAAGACCCTTTTAGCAGGGCCGCGCTAGGGCTGCTGTTTTTCATTCATTTCAGCAACAAGATTAGCGCACCCTGACCCGCGCGTCACAATCAGACCTGCTGACTTTAGTATTAACGCCAAGGCGTGGTGGTTGCCGGGCG
This sequence comes from Pseudomonas sp. B21-009, assembly GCF_024749345.1. Taxonomy (NCBI): domain Bacteria; kingdom Pseudomonadati; phylum Pseudomonadota; class Gammaproteobacteria; order Pseudomonadales; family Pseudomonadaceae; genus Pseudomonas; species Pseudomonas sp. B21-009. The sequence continues at coordinate 4,788,025 of NZ_CP087199.1, forward strand.
GGCAATCGCCGCTTCGCCGCTGCGGTAGTGGCCCAGTTGTTCGAGGGTCTGCAGCCGGGCACGGGCACGGAAGGCGTACTCGCTCTGCGGGTAGCGCTGAAGAATGAACTGGTAGGTCTGCGCCGCATCGACGAACAATTTCTGCCGTTCCAGGCACTGGCCACGCAGCAGCGACACTTCCGGCTGGATGAACGGTCGGGCACGGCTGGTGCGCTCGACCTGGGACAGCTCGAGCATGACCTTCTCGCAGTTGCCCCGGTCATAGGCGCGGTAGGCGTTGTTCAAATGATGGTCCATCGACCAGCGGGTGCAACCGACGACGCTGGTGGCCAGGGCTAAAACGATCAAGGCTCGCATGGGGGATCTCCTGTATTGAGCAGTGTATCGGCTTTGTGCGGAAAATCTGTAGACATGGCTGGCTGCACTGGCCTCATCGCGGGTCAAGCCCGCTCCCACACCAGCGGCGCTCGGGCCCTGTAGCCGTTCAAATGCCACCCGCGCTAACCGCCAGGTAGTGCAAAGGAACAATGACTACAGCGATTTTCCGGAGTAGCCTTTCGCTGCGCTTCACTATAGGAGTCTGTGCATGACCATCCGCCGTACCAAAATCGTCGCCACCCTTGGCCCCGCCAGCAACTCGCCGGAAGTGATCGAGCAACTGATCCTCGCCGGCCTGGATGTCGCTCGCCTGAACTTCTCCCACGGCACGCCTGACGAGCACAAGGCTCGCGCGCGCCTGATCCGCGATATCGCTGCCCGCCTGGGCCGCCACGTGGCGCTGCTCGGTGACCTGCAAGGGCCGAAGATCCGTATCGCCAAGTTCAGCAACAAGCGTATCGAACTCAAGGTCGGTGACCGCTTCACCTTCTCCACCGCCCATCCGCTGACCGAAGGCACCCAGGATATCGTCGGCATCGACTATCCGGACCTGGTCAAGGACTGCGGCGTCGGCGACGAACTGCTGCTCGACGACGGCCGCGTGGTTATGCGCGTAACCAGCGCCACCGCCGACGCCCTGCACTGCGAAGTGCTGATCGGCGGCCCGCTGTCCGACCATAAAGGCATCAACCGTCGCGGCGGCGGCCTGACAGCTCCGGCGCTGACCGAAAAAGACAAGGCCGACATCAAGCTGGCAGCCGAAATGGACCTGGACTACCTGGCCGTTTCCTTCCCGCGCGACGCCTGCGACATGGAATACGCCCGTCGCCTGCGCGACGAAGCCGGCGGTAGCGCCTGGCTGGTGGCCAAGATCGAGCGCGCCGAAGCGGTCGCCGATGACGAGACCCTCGACGGCCTGATCGCCGCCAGTGACGCGGTCATGGTGGCCCGTGGCGATCTGGGCGTGGAAATCGGCGATGCCGAGCTGATCGCGATCCAGAAGAAGATCATCCAGCACGCCCGCCGCAACAACAAGGCGGTGATCGTGGCGACCCAGATGATGGAGTCGATGATCCAGAACCCGATGCCGACCCGCGCCGAAGTGTCCGACGTGGCCAACGCCGTGCTGGACAACACCGATGCGGTGATGCTCTCGGCCGAAAGCGCCGCCGGCGCCTACCCGATCGAAGCAGTACAGGCCATGGCGCGCATCTGCCTGGGCGCGGAAAAGCACCCGACCAGCCAGAAGTCCAGCCACCGTCTGCACACCCGCTTCGAGCGCTGCGACGAAAGCATCGCCCTGGCGGCCATGTACACCGCCAACCACTTCCCCGGCGTCAAGGCGATCATCGCCCTCACCGAAAGTGGCTACACCCCGCTGATCATGTCGCGCCTGCGTTCCTCGGTGCCGATCTACGCGTTCTCGCCGCACCGCGCCACCCTGGCTCGCGCTGCGATGTTCCGTGGCGTGTACCCGGTGGCTTTCGATCCGGCAGCCCTGCCGGCGGAGAAAGTCAGCCAGGCGGCAGTCGACGAGTTGCTGCAGCGCGGCGCGGTCGAGCCAGGTGACTGGGCGATCCTGACCAAAGGCGACAGCTACCACACCATCGGTGGTACCAACGGCATGAAGATCCTGCACGTCGGTGATTCGCTGGTCTGATGCTCAGGCCCTGCTGAACAAAGCCCCGTAGCCTGTGCTGCGGGGCTTTTTTTGCCTGCTGGAATCAGGCATGACCGGTGAACACATCGGCAAGCAACTGATTGCGCGGCAGGCCGGCGAGAAACATGCGCCGGGCAAACTGCTCGACACTGGCCGCCGAGCCACAGGCCAGGGTCACGGTCTGGCGTGACGGCAGGCGTAACGCCGCCAGAGCCTGGGGCAACTGCGGTGGGGTCAGCAGCTCGACCTGCAATTGCGGATGCTGGCTGGCAAGCGCCGTCAGTGCGGGCGCCAGGTAATGTTCCTGCGGGTCATGGGCCAGGTGCAGCAGGCGAATCGGGCCGTGGTGTTCCTGGCGCAAGGCTTCGCGCACAATCCCCCATAACGGCGCCAGGCCAGTGCCGGCGGCCAGCAGCCACAACGGGCGCTCCTGCCAGTCAGGATCGTAATGCAAGGCGCCGCCGCGCAACTCGCCCAGGCGCAACGTCGCACCGATAGTCAGTTGCCGGGCGGCATCGCAGAAGGCACCGGGTTGCCGGCAATCGAGGTGAAACTCGAGAAAGCCCTCCTCCCCCGGCAGGCTCGCCAGCGAATAAGGCCGGGCGACCCCGTTCGGGCTCCACAACACCAGGTGCTGGCCGGCCTGGTAGCGTAGTGCCCTTTGCGGCTCAAGCCGCAGGCGCAGCACCGTGGGGCTCAGCCAGTCCAGGCCGCTGACCTCGGCCGGCAGGCCATCTGCGAGCGGGTCGAACAAGGCCACCTGCAAATCTTCTTCGACACTGCATTGGCACGCCAGGCGCCAACCTTGCTGGCGTTTGTCCGCCGCCAGGGCATCGGGCCGGGCATCTGCGGGCTGGCCTTGCAGGCAGCGCACCAGGCAGGCGTGGCAACTGCCGGCACGGCAACTGTAGGGCACCGCCAGCCCGGCATCATTAAGGGCATCGAGCAGGTTGCTGCCCGCGGCCACCTGCCATTGTCGCTCAGCGACCCGCAACTCAGGCATCGACGGCCTCCCAGGCGGCCAGGCAGCGGTTGCGCCCACAGTGTTTGGCCCGGTACAAGGCCTGATCGGCACGTTGCAAGGCGTCGTCGAGATCATCGCCAGGCGCCAACAGGGTCAGCCCGGCCGACAGGCTTAACGGTTCGACGCGCAAGCCGACCGCTGGCGGCTGGGCCAGGGCAAAGGCCTTGCGCAAGCGTTCACAACAGCTGAACAGCTGCGCTTGGCTGCAATCGGGCAGCAACAGCACGAACTCTTCGCCACCGTAACGGGCCAGCACCGCAGTGTCGCCCAGGCAATCGCTGGCGATCGAGGCGAAGGCTTGCAGCACCTGGTCGCCGGCGGCATGCCCATAGACATCGTTGATGCGCTTGAAATGATCGAGGTCGATCAACGCCAGGCCGTGGCTGCTGTCTGCGCGCATGTGCGCAAGCTCGCGGCTGGCCAGACTGAGAAAATGCCGACGGTTGAACAGCCCGGTCAGTTCGTCGGTGGCCACCAGGTCTTCAAGCTGGCGCATCATGCCGCGCAAGGTGTCCTGATGGGCTTGCAAGGCATAGCGGCGTTGGCGCATACGCTGGCGAGCGGCCTGCACATAGCGGGCATACAGGCACAACCAGCACAGCACCACCAGCAAGGCACTGGCCTGCAACGCCAGCAGCGAACCGGCGAAATGCGGCACCTGCCAGGCCTCCCAGGCAATCAGGCCGAAGAAGCTGCACAGCACCAGCAGCGCGCAGCGCACGAACACCCGCCCCCTCAGGTGAAACAGGCCGAACATCAGAATCAACGGATAAAACATCAGAAAAGTACCGCGGCCCTGGTCAAGCTGGGCCAGCAGCCAGGTTTGCCAGGCAATCGCCAGCAACACCTGGAATTCGGTCAGGCTCGGATCGCCAAAGCGCAGGTTGCGGCCACTGGCAAACACCCAGCCGAGCAGCAACTGGCTCATCAGCAACAAGCCGCTGCCCAGCAACAAGACATCCAGGGAGGCTTGCAGATGGCCATTCAACAGCGCAACCCAGACCAGCGCCAATACCAACAGATAGGTGCCGGCCGCCATGAGAAAACGTTTGAGGAGAAGCTTCTGCAGCGCTGTTTCGGTCACAGGTGGCTCACCGTGCTCTGGCCAGGGCAGAGGAATAAGGCATGGCCAACCGCCACTTTAGGGTGTGTGAAGAATAATTGCCATGTTTGCACATATCGGCCCTGACAGGCATTCAGGCAAGAACAGTGCCCGGCCACTGCCGACCTTGGTGGGGACCTTTGGTACGTGTGCCAACCGCGGATGCGCGCTATACTGCCGCGCCTTTTTTGCGCCGACAGCCTTGCGTTGGCGCCTGTTGAAGGTCGTTTCGACACCTCGGCCAGTCCGCGTCGGAATACCTTAATGAATGTTCCCGTCTTTAAGAGGAGCGCGCTGCATGACCGTGATCAAGCAAGACGACCTGATTCAGAGCGTTGCCGACGCCCTGCAGTTCATTTCGTACTACCACCCCGTTGATTTCATCCAGGCCATGCATGAGGCCTATCTGCGTGAAGAGTCGCCGGCTGCGCGCGATTCCATCGCCCAGATCCTGATCAACTCGCGCATGTGCGCCACCGGCCACCGGCCGATCTGCCAGGACACCGGTATCGTTACCGTGTTCGTGCGCGTCGGTATGGATGTGCGCTGGGACGGCGCGACCATGAGCCTGGACGACATGATCAACGAAGGCGTGCGCCGCGCCTACAACCTGCCGGAAAACGTCCTGCGTGCATCCATCCTGGCCGACCCGGCCGGCGCGCGTAAGAACACCAAGGACAACACCCCGGCGGTCATCCACTACTCCATCGTCCCGGGCAACACCGTGGAAGTGGACGTAGCGGCCAAGGGCGGCGGCTCCGAGAACAAGTCGAAGATGGCCATGCTCAACCCGTCCGACTCGATTGTCGACTGGGTACTCAAGACCGTTCCGACCATGGGTGCCGGCTGGTGCCCACCGGGCATGCTCGGCATCGGCATCGGCGGTACCGCCGAGAAAGCCGCGGTGATGGCCAAGGAAGTGTTGATGGAATCCATCGACATCCACGAGCTCAAGGCCCGTGGCCCGCAGAACCGCATCGAAGAGATCCGCCTGGAGCTGTTCGACAAGGTCAACCAGCTGGGCATCGGCGCCCAGGGCCTGGGCGGCCTGACCACCGTGCTCGACGTCAAGATCATGGATTACCCGACCCACGCCGCCTCGTTGCCGGTGTGCATGATCCCCAACTGCGCCGCCACCCGTCACGCCCATTTCGTGCTCGACGGTTCCGGCCCGGCCGACCTGGAAGCGCCATCGCTGGACGCCTACCCGGAGATCGTCTGGGAAGCCGGCCCATCGGCCCGCCGCGTCAACCTCGACACCCTGACCCCGGAAGACGTGCAGAGCTGGAAGCCGGGCGAGACCATCCTGCTCAACGGCAAGATGCTCACCGGTCGCGACGCTGCGCACAAGCGCATGGTCGAGATGCTCAACAAGGGCGAAGAACTGCCGGTCGACCTCAAGGGTCGCTTCATCTACTACGTCGGCCCGGTTGATCCGGTCGGTGACGAAGTGGTTGGCCCGGCCGGCCCGACCACCGCAACGCGGATGGACAAGTTCACCCGGCAGATCCTCGAGCAGACCGGCCTGTTGGGCATGATCGGCAAATCCGAGCGCGGCCCGACCGCCATCGAAGCGATCAAGGACAACAAGGCCGTGTACCTGATGGCCGTCGGCGGCGCTGCCTACCTGGTGGCCCAGGCGATCAAGAAGTCCAAGGTCCTGGCCTTTGCCGAACTGGGCATGGAAGCGATCTACGAGTTCGAGGTCAAGGACATGCCGGTCACCGTCGCGGTCGACAGCAACGGCGAGTCGGTACACATCACCGGCCCTGCGATCTGGCAGCACAAGATCGCTGAAAGCCTGGCGGTGGAAGTGAAGTAAGCCTCAGGGTTTGCTGGTACAAAAAAGCGGCAGGTGGATTATTCCCCTGCCGCTTTTTTGTTGCGCGTCTTAAACACTTACCTAACCGGGCCCAGCACACGACTGATCAATCCAGCTATAAAACCCCTGGTGCTTCCAGCTAACACAATATCGTTACCCGAAGGGTAGAAACCATCAGTCCAAACCATCTTGTACAACAGTTCCCATCCCTCTTCGCCAAAGCCCGGCACGAACGCGCCGCCAGGTTGCAACGCAACCACCGTGCCAGCCCAATAAAAACCTGCATCGTCGTCATAAAACTGCGAACGCCCAGCAGCAAAGATTGAACCATTCGCTTGCACCGACACATAATAAAAATCAGCACTGAACCCGGTTCTATCGATCACCAAAACCTGGCCATTATTGAAACTGTTGTCCAACCGTCCATTGTTATCCAACCCCAGCACAACGCCAAATTGTGGTCCGGTATTTAGTCTGAGGTCACCGACAACGACCAGCCTGTCGTTACTTTCAGCCACATGCTTGAGGGTTAATTTACTCCCTGCGGGGCCTTCGAACAGCGCATAACCGCTATCACCGAAACTTGTGTCAGGGCTTCCGTTGTCATCAAGGGCAACGACAAATGCGTACCGCGCATCATAACCGCTGGCAATAACACGCTTTTGCTCAGGGGAATAAACCAGGCTGCCCAACGAAGCCGGGCTTCCATGCAGATTGAAGCGTATCATGCCGGTAGCGTTGAAGCTGAGGTCGAGCTTACCTTGCCCGGTAACCTTCATGATCCAGGAAATATCTCCCCAGTAGGAACGGAACCCCGCGTACAGGCTACCTTCAGTATCAATGACCTGCGCACTTGATGCACCGGGATAAATAGGATTGATCTGCAGATCTTTTGCACCCGGTACAGGAGCCTCTACGCGCTGAGCCTTGAACTTCCTTGAGTAGGGTGATGCTTCGGGGTATCTCAGCATGGCAAACCCGTCAACACCGTAATTGCTATCAAGCCTGCCATCGGCGTGGAAACGACAGATAAATAGCTGAATCTCTCCGGGCACAACGATTTCGCCCAGTACATAAAAAACCTCTGCGCCATCGACCACAGCGCTGAGCATCGAAGTCGCGGCCACGAGCGTAGCGCCGGGGACGTTCACCCGCACTTCGCCGTTCACACCAAAGGTTGGGTCCACCGCACCTTGGGGAGTGATGCCAAGTACATAGAAATAGGGCTCGATTTGTTCAAAGGTGCAAGCGCGGATAGCGTTGTTCCCGCCCAGCGTACAAACACATCGTATGGCTGGCCTTTCTTCGTTGACGTAATACCCCCCCTGCCCAAAAGCAGGATCTATATTCTTTGCAGACAGATCAATGCTCATTGCCGTCTCCCGGTATTTAATGAGAGCAAGCAGCGTCGCATTGAGGGTTAACTTCAACAACTGGCAAAAATAGCAGGTACGCCTGACGTCGCGGGTCAAGCAACCTTCACATTGTTAATCAATTACGCCGATCGAGCAGGTTGACCACCAGCCGGTCGAGCCAGCCCCACAAGCGTTGCTGCACCCGCTTCCACAACGGTCGCGCATGCCAGTGGGCAAGGTCCACGGCCAGGCTCTGGGCAAAGTCGCGCTCAAAGCTCGCCGTCACGTCGGCGGTCAGGGGTGGGTCGATGGCTTCGACGTTGGCTTCGAGGTTGAAGCGCAGGTTCCAGTGGTCGAAGTTGCACGAGCCGATGCTCACCCAGTCATCCACCAGCACCATCTTCAGGTGCAGGAAGCACGGCTGGTATTCGAAGATCTTCACCCCGGCGCGCAACAGCCGCGGGTAATAGCGATGGCCGGCATAGCGCACCGACGGGTGATCGGTACGCGGCCCGGTCAGCAGCAAACGCACATCGACGCCGCGGGAAGCAGCACAGCGCAGGGAACGGCGCACTTTCCAGGTCGGCAAGAAGTACGGCGTGGCCAGCCAGATGCGCCGCTGGCCGCTGTTCAGCGCGCGCACCAGCGACTGCAGAATGTCCCGGTGCTGGCGGGCGTCGGCATAGGCCACGCGGCCCAGGCCGGCGCCACTGAGCGGGATCGGCGGCAAACGCGGCAGGCCGAAGTGGGTTGGCGGCCGCCATGCGGTGCGGCGCAGGTTGGCCCGCCACTGGCGGTCGAAGAGCATCTGCCAGTCGGCCACCAGCGGGCCTTGCATCTGCACCATCACTTCGTGCCACTCGCTGACGTCTTCGTTGGGGATCCAGAACTGGTCGGTAACGCCGGTGCCACCCACCACCGCCCAATGCTGGTCGACCAGCAGCAGCTTGCGGTGATCGCGATACAGGTTGCGCAAGCCCCGGCGCCAGCGCAGGCGGTTGTACCAGCGCAGCTCGACGCCAGCGGCCAGCAAGCGCTGGCGCAGGCTCAGGGTAAAAGCCAGCGAGCCGTAGTCATCGAACAGGCAACGCACTTGCACACCGCGCTCGGCGGCCTGCACCAGGGCCTGGACCATGGTTTCGGCGCAGGCGCCCGCCTCCACCAGGTACAGCTCTAGGTCCACCTGGTGCTCGGCGCGCACGATTGCGGTAAGCATGCGCGGGAAAAACTCGGGACCGTCGATCAATAGCTCGAACTGATTGCCATCGCGCCAGGGAAAGACCGGTCCGGCCATATCAGCGCGCCGTAAAAATCAGCACCGCAGCCACCGGCACCGACGGGCTGATGGACTTGAGCCCGGCCAGCTTGCGCAGGGTGGCAAGGCCTGGGAGCAGATCGAAATCATCGGCGCGCAGCATCAACGGCTCCAGGGTGACCACCTGAAAGCGCCGCTCATCCAGGCGGGTCGCCAGCAACAGGGCGCTGTAGCTGTGCTGCTTGCCATGCAGGCTGACCGTCACCGGCAGGCGCAATTCGACCTGGGCGCCATTGGCCAGGTCGTTGATCGGACGCAGGTCGATCTGTGCGTTGACCTTGGCCTCGGGGAATTTGCTGAACTCGAACAGCTCCTTGCGCATGCGCTCGTCACGCAACGGCACGCTGCTGCTGTTGGAGTCCATCTCGATCAGCAGCTCGGCGGCGCCCTTGCGATCGACCTTGCCATGCAGGACGAGGAAGCGATGCACCTCGGCGGTGTCGCCATTCTTGCTGGAGACGAACGACAGGCGCGACGATTCGCCGTCCAGGTGCCAGTTGGCCTGGGCAGGGAGACTCAAGACGACCAGCAGGGCAAGCAGAAGACGCGGCAGACTGAACATGTGAAATCCTGTAACACAATGGTCGTCAACCTTACCCGGCCGTCTTCACGGCAGCAAGCGACAGCCTTCGCGCGGGCCCAGCCACTGCGCATGATTCTCCACCCCCAGGCCGGCAGCGCTGATCAGCCGCTGCTGCGCGTCTTCGTCCAGGCGGCTGAGCGGCAGGTACTGCTGCACGTAGCTGCGACAGTACTGCGGATCGAAACCCATGACATAACGGCACGAGCAGTACTCCTTGGCCGAGTAGGCACTGAGAATGCCAGGGAAATCCATCAGTGCCTGGCGCTCATACCAGGCCCAGGCGCCTGCCAGCAGCACCAGCACCAGCAACACGCGCTTCATGGCCGCACCTCATCGACCGCAGCCAGTACCCGCTTGAGCAGTTCGTTGTGGGCGTAACTGGCATCGCGATCATCGGCGTAGCGCACGATCACCAGCTTCTGCGCCGGCAGCACATACAGCGCCTGCCCCCAGTGCCCGAGGGCTGCGTAGGTATCGGCCGGCGCATCCGGCCAGGGTCGCGGGCTGCCGGGCAGCGGCTGGTTGAGCCACCAGTGCCCACCCGGGTTGGCTTCACCCGGCTGGGCGGTGGCCGGCAGGAACGGCTGGCGATTGAACGCCACCCAGTCGCTGGACAGTAGCTGGCGCGACTGCCAGCGGCCTTCGCGCAGCATCAACAGGCCGATACGGGCCAGGTCGCGGGCGCTCATGTACAGGTAGGAGGAACCCACCAGGGTGTTATTAGCGTCACGCTCCCAGACCGCACTGCTGATGCCCAGGGGCTCGAACAACGCGTGCCAGGGATAATTCGCATAGTCAGCTTCGCCGAGCATGCCGCGCAAGGCCGCCGCCAGCACATTGCTGTCGCCACTGGAGTAAAGAAAACGCTGCCCGGCGCTGGCCGCTTCGGGTCTGGCTGCGGTGTAGCCGGCCATGTCGCCGCGCCCGCGGGTGTAAAGCATGGCCACCACCGAGGACTTGAGCGGCGCGTACTCGTAGTCTTCCTGCCAGTCCAGGCCGCTGGCCCAGTGCAGCAGGTCTTCGATGCGCACCTGGGGATGGGCGCGCATCGGCGGGTAGAAACGCGCCAGCGGATCGTGCAGGTCAAAGCGGCCTTCGCCGTGGGCGACGCCGAGCAGGGTCGCCAGCACGCTCTTGCTGATCGACCAGGTCAGGTGCGCGGTTGCAGCGCTGCTGGGCGCGGCATAACGTTCATAGACAATGCGCCCGTTGGCGATCACCAGCAGCGCGTCGGTACGTACGCCCTGGCGCTGCTGATCATCGCGAGGGGCGAAGGCATAACGCTCCACCGCCTGCCAGGCGCTACGGTTGGCCGCGGGCGCAACGGTCCAGTCAGGTACAGGCCACAACTCCTGCGCTGGCACGGCCTTGCTCAAGGCCAACAGCGCCAGCATCCACCACGCCACGTTGCTCATGCCGCGTACTCAAGGCCAGGGTTTGCCCAGCCTGCCAGCGTTTCATGACAGTCCGGCGGCAGCCCAGGCCTTGGCCAAACGCTTGGCCCGGGCGGCGCTGGCGATTTCCAGCAGGCCCTGGTCGCGCTGCCACAGGCTTGCCCATTCACCAGGGCTGGCCAGCAGCGCCTGGTTGATCTCCTCCTTCATGGCGTTGAACTGCGCGAACAGGCCGCCCAGCAATAAATGGCTGGCTGAAGCCTCCGCGCATTGGCGGGTGCTTTCGGCACAGGCGCCGAGCAAGCCGATCAGGCGCAGTTGCAGGTTTTGCGCCCAGCCCGATTCCTGGCCGACGCCATACAGCCAGGCGCACAGGGCACTGAGCACGTAGAGGTCTTCCAAGGAGCGGAAGGGTTTGACGTAGGCATCCCAACCATCGCCCGCCAGCCGTTCGCACAACGCCCCTTGCAGGTGCAGGCGGGCATGGCCGACCTCCGGCATCAATGGCAAGGCCGGCAGCGGTTCGAGGCGCACCCCGGGCTCGCCGGCATAAACCACCGCCAGGCTCAGCTCAGGCGCCTGCCCTTGTGGCTCGCAGCGCGCCGCCACCAGCAGCCATTCGGCATCCAGCCCGGCGGTGACGAAGTCCTTGCTGCCGCTCAGGCGCAGGTCATCCAGGCGCACCTGCATGTCGGCCGGACGCACGCTGCGCCGCTCGCTGGCGCACAGGGCGCCGAGGCTCTGCGGCGCGCTCGGCCACAGCACCCGCAGGGCTGCCTGGTAACCCACCAGAAAGGCCAGGCCCGGGGTGGCCATGGCGCGTGCGCCGAGCACCGCCAGCTCGAACGGGCTGACCGTGCCCAGGCGTGCCAGCAAGGTGGAATAGGTATCGGCCAGCGTGGCCGCCTGGGGGTGTCGCTGTCGGTCGTTGAGTCGTTGCAGCCAGGCCATCGAAGCGCTCCTTGAGGGCTGTCATACAAGCATCACCAATTGTTCACGGGGGTGACACCGCATCTACCTAGGCTGACTTTGCACAACAAAGTCGACCGGCCGCAACCCCATGGCTGGCTTATGGAGACACGCAATGACTCGGATCGCTCGCTCTGGCGACAACAGCACTGAACGCCGTCTGCAAGCCGAACGCCTGGTCGGCCCGGCAGCCCTGCAGGAAGCCCAGGCCCTGAGGTTCAGCGTATTCAGCGGTGAATTCAAGGCCAAGCTCAAAGGCGCCGAACTGGGCCTGGACATGGATGACTACGACATTCATTGCCGCCACATCGGCGTGCGCGACTTGACCAGCGGGCGCCTGGTCGCCACCACCCGCCTGCTCGACCATCAGGCTGCCAGCAGCCTGGGGCGCTTCTACAGCGAAGAGGAGTTCAGCCTGCACGGCCTCGGCCACCTGCAAGGGCCGATCCTCGAACTGGGGCGCACCTGCGTCGACCCGGCCTACCGCAACGGCGGCACCATCGCCGTGCTCTGGGCAGAACTGGCCGAAGTGCTCAACGAGGGCCGCTACAGCTACCTGATGGGTTGCGCCAGCATCCCCATGCAGGATGGCGGCGTGCAGGCCCATGCGATCATGCAACGCCTGCGCGAACGTTACCTGTGCACCGAGCACCTGCGCGCCGAACCGAAAAACCCGCTGCCAAGCCTGGCCCTGCCGGGTAACGTCATCGCCGAGATGCCGCCGCTGCTCAAGGCCTACATGCGCCTGGGGGCGAAGATCTGCGGCGAGCCGTGCTGGGACGAAGACTTCCAGGTCGCCGACGTGTTCATTCTGCTCAAGCGCGACGAGCTGTGTCCGCGCTATGCCCGGCACTTCAAGGCGGCGGTCTGATGCAGCGCCTGCGCGTCTATGGGCGCGTAATTCGGGTGCTGCTGGTGGTGCTGTTCGGCCTGGCCATGGCCGCGCTGTTCACCCTCTACGAGCGCCTGCGCGTACCGGCCTCGACCGAGCGCCGGCAGCGCTGGTCGCAGCTGTTCATGGGCAGGCTGAGCAACGCCCTGCCGTTCAAGGTGCGGGTGGTGGGCCAGGTGCCGCAGCAACCGATGCTGTGGGTCAGCAACCATGTGTCCTGGACCGACATCCCGTTGCTGGGCATGCTTGCGCCGCTGTCGTTCCTGTCCAAGGCCGAAGTGCGCACCTGGCCGATTGCCGGCTGGCTGGCGCTCAAGGCCGGCACTCTATTTATCCGCCGCGGTGGTAACGACAGCCAGCTGCTGCGCCAGCAGATCAGCCAGCACCTGCAACAAGGCAGCGCATTGTTGATTTTCCCCGAAGGCACCACCACCGACGGGCGCAGCCTGCGCACCTTTCATGGGCGCCTGCTGGCGAGTGCCATCGATACACAAACCCCGTTGCAGCCGGTCGCCCTGCGCTACCTGCGCAACGGCCAGAGCGATGCGATCGCACCGTTTATCGGTAATGACGATTTGCTCTCGCACCTGTTCCGGCTGTTTGCCAATGATTGCGCCGAGGTCGAGATCCATCTGCTCGCGCCAATTGCCAGCGCCGGCGAAGAACGCGCCGCCCTGGCGTTCAAGGCGCAGCAGGTAATCCAGCAGGCACTGTTCGGCAGCGAACCGGTTGCCCAGCCACAACGCCGGGCCAGGGCCGCCTAGGTATTGGCCCTGGCAAAGCGCTGAAGCTCTGGGTAGAAATTGCGAAAGTCATTCAGCAATGGCTGGTACAGCGCCGTCACCTCCTCTATCGCACCGTCCATGCCTTCGGGCCGTGACAGGCGCCGGGCAATGCCGCGAAACACTTGTTCGAGCACCGCGAATTCGCGGTAAGACCCCAGCCAGTCATCGGCGGCCATGTACGGCGCGATTTGCGCCAGGCGCCCAGGCAAGGCCGGCTCGGCGGCGAGGACCTGGTACACGCGGTCGGTGAACTGACCCAATGGCTGCTCAGCGTAATCCTGCCAGTGCAAGGCCAGGCAGTGGTCGAAAAACACATCGAGGATGATCCCGGCATAACGCCGCCGCTGCCGCGGAAAACGCGCCAGCGCCGCCAGCACCAGTGGATGGCTGTCGGTGTAGACGTCGATCTGCCGGTGCAAACGAATCGCCGCTTCCAGCGACGGGGCAAAGCGCCCCTGCAACGGTCCTTTGACGAAATCGCCATAGAGGCTGCCGAGCAATTGCTCGGGCTGCTGACCGCCGAGGTGAAGGTGTGCGAGGTAGTTCATGGACTGGGATTCTAGCACCCCGGCATCTATATCGTTATAACCCGATATAGCGATTTACGCTGAGCTCAGAACCACATCATATTTGTATATCGCGAAATACCGATTTATATTTCGCCACATCGCGATATACCGCTACACAACCACGAGCCCAACCATGCCTCTCGATCTCGACGAAATAATAAAAGCCCTGGCCCACCCAGTACGGCGAGAAATCCTCAACTGGCTGAAGGACCCCGACGCGCAGTTCCCCGACCAGCACCACAGCACCGAACACGGTGTGTGTGCCGGGCAGATCGATCAACGCTGCGGCCTGTCGCAGTCGACCGTTTCTGCCCACCTGGCGACCCTGCAGCGCGCGGGCCTGATCAGCAGCCAGAAGATTGGCCAGTGGCATTTTTTCAAACGCAACGAGGAAACCATCCAGGCCTTCCTCCAGCAGATGAGCCAAGAGCTCTGACAAGGACCTTGCAATGCCCCTTTCGCTGATAATCCTGGCGCTCAGCGCCTTCGCCATCGGTACCACCGAGTTCGTCATCATGGGTCTGCTGCCCGACGTGGCGGCAGACCTGGGTGTGTCGATTCCCGGTGCCGGCTGGCTGGTCACCGGTTACGCCCTGGGCGTGGCCATCGGTGCGCCGTTCATGGCCCTGGCCACCTCGCGCCTGCCGCGTAAAGCGGCGCTGATTGCGCTGATGGGCGTGTTCATCGTCGGCAACCTGCTGTGTGCGGTGGCCAGCGACTACAACCTGCTGATGTTCGCCCGGGTGGTGACCGCCCTGTGCCACGGTGCCTTCTTCGGAATCGGCTCGGTGGTCGCGGCCAGCCTGGTGCCGGCCAACCGCCGCGCCTCGGCCGTGGCCCTGATGTTCACCGGCCTGACCCTGGCCAACGTCCTTGGCGTGCCGCTGGGCACCGCGCTGGGTCAGGAATACGGCTGGCGCTCGACTTTCTGGGCGGTAACCGTGATCGGCGTGATTGCCTTGATCGGCCTGATCCGCTTCCTGCCGTTTCGCCATGACGAAGAAAAACTCGACATGCGCGCCGAACTGGCTGCGCTCAAAGGCGCCGGCATCTGGCTGTCGCTATCGATGACCGTACTGTTCTCAGCCTCGATGTTCGCCTTGTTCACCTATGTCGCGCCGCTGCTTGGCGACGTCACCGGCGTTTCGCCACGGGGCGTGACCTGGACCCTGCTGCTGATCGGCGTCGGCCTGACCCTGGGCAATATCGTCGGCGGCAAGCTGGCCGACAAGCGCCTGGGCGCCACTCTGGTCGGCGTGTTCGCCAGCATGGCGGTGGTCTCCACCGTGCTGAGCTGGACCAGCGTCGCGCTGATTCCGGCCGAAATCACCCTGTTCCTCTGGGCCACCGCCGCCTTTGCCGCCGTGCCTGCCCTGCAAGTCAACGTGGTGACCTTCGGCAAGGCCGCGCCGAACCTGGTCTCGACCCTGAACATCGGCGCCTTCAACCTGGGCAACGCCCTTGGCGCCTGGGTCGGCGGCACCGTCATCGCCCAGGGCCTGGGCCTGACCCGCGTGCCCCTGGCCGCCGCAGCGCTGGCGGTACTGGCGCTGATCGTCACCCTGATCACCTTCAGCCAGAGCGGCAAAAAAGCCGAACTGGCACCTGCCACTCACTGATAAGCCTTGAGGTATTTATGACGACGCTTTTTGATCCGATCACCCTCGGCGACCTCGTGCTGCCGAACCGCATCATCATGGCCCCACTGACCCGCTGCCGCGCCGATGAAGGCCGGGTGCCCAACGCACTGATGGCCGAGTACTACGTGCAGCGCGCCAGCGCCGGCCTGATCCTCAGCGAAGCGACCTCGGTGACGCCCATGGGCGTCGGCTACCCGGACACCCCGGGCATCTGGTCCAACGACCAGGTGCGCGGCTGGACCAACGTGACCAAGGCCGTGCATGGCGCCGGCGGGCGGATTTTCCTGCAGCTGTGGCACGTAGGGCGGATCTCTCACCCCAGCTACCTCAATGGTGAAACCCCGGTCGCGCCGAGCGCCATCCAGCCCAAAGGCCATGTCAGCCTGGTGCGTCCACTGGCCGATTACCCGACCCCGCGCGCACTGGAAACCGCAGAAATCGCCGACATTGTCGAGGCTTACCGTACCGGCGCCGAGAATGCCAAGGCGGCCGGTTTCGATGGCGTTGAAGTGCACGCGGCCAACGGCTACCTGATCGACCAGTTCCTGCAGAGCAGCACCAACCAGCGCGATGACCAGTACGGCGGTTCGCTGAAGAACCGTGCTCGGCTGTTGCTGGAAGTGACTGACGCGGTGAGCGAAGTCTGGGGCGCGCAACGGGTGGGTGTGCACCTGGCACCGCGCGCCGACTCCCATGACATGGGCGACGCCAACCGCGCCGAGACTTTCACTTATGTGGCGCGCGAACTGGGCAAGCGCGGCATCGCCTTCATCTGCTCGCGGGAGAAGGAAGCCGACGACAGCATCGGCGCACTGATCAAACAAGCCTTTGGCGGCCCGTATATCGTCAACGAGCGCTTCACCAAGGCCAGCGCCAACACAGCGCTGGCCAGCGGTAAAGCCGATGCGGTGGCCTTCGGCATTCCGTTCATTGCCAACCCGGACCTGCCAGCGCGGCTGGCGGCGGATGCGCCACTGAACGAACCGCATCCGGAGACCTTCTATGGCAAGGGGCCAGTGGGTTACATCGATTATCCGCGACTGTAAACCTTGGGGCTGCCGTGCAGCCCATCGCCGGCAAGGCCAGCTCCCACAAAGTCCGCTGCAAGCAGATCCAGTGTGGGAGCCGGCCTTGCCGGCGATGGGCTGCAACAGCGGCCCTGTTTAACGCCGATCAAGGCCGGGCGTTGATCTGCTGTTGCAGGTTCTGCACCTGGCTTTGCAGGGTATTGATATTGCGCGTCACCTGGCCACGAAACGCATCAAACTCCGCCGTCGAGGCACCGCTGCTGGCCGCCGGCGCCGGGCGGTTCTCCTGCTCGCTCTTGAGCACGATCAGGTCCTGCTCCAGGCGCTGAATCGCCGCTGAAGGGTTGCCCTGCTTCTTCAAGGCTGCCACATCAGCGTTCAGGCTCTTGAGCTCACCTTCAAGCTTGCCGCCATCCACCTGGGCCGTCTTCAATGCGGCCAGCTCCTCGTTCACACGCTTGAGCTGGGCCTGCAACTGCTCCTGCAATTTGGCATTGGCCGCTTGCTGTTCGCTGGCCTGCGCCAGCACTTGCTCCAGGCGTTTACCCAGGTCACCGGTCTGCCCGGCTACACCCTGTTGTTGCTTGCCCTGCTCGGTCAGGCTCGCCTGCAACTGCCTGATCTGCAGCTTCAGGGCTTCGCTGTCGGTGCTGACACTGCTCTCGCTGGCCGCCACCTTGCCGCTGATTGCCTGCAGGCGCCCCGCCGCTTCTTCACTGATGCGGGCAAAGCTTTCCTGGGTGGCAACCAGTTGCTGTTCCATCAGCGAAATCTGCTGAAAGCTCCACCAGCCAAGGCCCGCCAGGGCAATGAACGAGGCGCCGAGCAACGCCCACAACGGGCCGCTGCTGGCCACCTTGGGCTGGGCATGCGCGGCCGCCGCACCGCCACGACGCACGCCGGCAACCGGGACAACATCATCGTCGTCACGGCTACCGGCACTCAAGGTCGGTACATTATCGAAATCATCTGGGGCATTGTTACGCATGGGATCCCTTCAACCACGGTGATAGCAAATGGTCATTAGTATAAAGCCTGATCTGCGCACTGATCGACCGCAAAGCCGTGATCGGGTTCAGTGCTGGCCGGACGCAAGGTCCTGGGCTTTCCACCAGCCGCAGAACTCATCCAGTGCCGACCACAGGCTGACGCTGGGGCGGTAATCAAGAAACTGCCGGGCGCGGCTGATGTCGAGGGTGAAGTCCTTGCTCATCACCTGCATCCCCAAGCGTGACAGGGTCGGCTGCGGGCGGCCCGGCCAGAGCAGGCAGGCGCCTTCGTTCAAGGCTGCAAGGCTGTAGGCCAGGCCGTAGGAACGGTAGCGGGTGACTTGCGGCAGGTGCATTTGCCGCATCACATAATTGACCACATCCCACAGCGGCAAGGGATGACCGTTGCTGATGTTGTAGGCCTGGCCAAGCGCCGCGTTATCGGCGAGCAAGGCACTGATCAGCGCTTCGTTGAGGTTCTGCACGCTGGTGAAGTCGACCTTGTTCAGGCCATTGCCGATGATCGCCAGGCGCCGCTTGCGTTGCATCTGCAGCAAGCGCGGGAAGATGCTCACATCACCCGCGCCGGTGACAAAGCGCGGACGCAGGGCGAGCACTTCGAGGCCAAACTCCTGGGCGCCGAAGACCTTCTGTTCGGCCAGGTGCTTGGTGGCCCCGTAATGGTCATGAAAGCGCCGTGGCACCTGGTCTTCAGTAATGCCCAGCTGCGAGCGGCCATTGAAATAGATCGACGGCGAAGACAGGTGCACCAAGCGCCGTACATGCTCCTTCAGGCAAGCCTCGACAACGTTTTCAGTGACCACCACGTTGCCTTGGTAAAAGTCCTGGTACCGCCCCCAGTTGCCCACCGCACCGGCGCAATGCACCACCGCCTCGACGCCCTGGCACAGGCGTCGGGCCAGGTCCGGATCGCCAAGGTCACCCGGGATGAACTGCGCGCCGCGTCGCACCAGGTGCTCGACGCCTTCGGCGCGGCGGCCGTTGACCCGAACGTCAAAGCCCTGCTCCAGGGCAAAGCGCGCAAAGCGCCCGCCTATGAAGCCGCTCGCGCCGGTGACCAGAATTTGCATGTAGCACTCCGCCTAAAACAGGTTTTTCAGATACTGCTGACGCCGCCAATGCCTACAAGGGCACCAGCCACTGCCCGGCCGTCAGGCGCAGGTGATCCGTCAGTTGGCCGAGCAACTGCCCGCCATTGCGCCAATGATGCCAGTACAAGGGCACGTCGATGGGTTTATCCGCGGATATTTCTACCAGGCGCCCGCTGGCCAGCTGATCGCGCACCTGCAGTTCCGGCACCAGGCCCCAGCCCAGGCCCGCTTCGGTCATGCGCAAGAAGCCTTCGGACGACGGGCACAGGTGATGGAGGAAACCGTCCTGAATACCTAACGAAGCCAGGTAACGGTGCTGAAGAAAGTCATCTGGCCCGAACACCAGCGCCGGCGTGCGCGACAGCCGCGCGGCAGCGAAACCGGCTGGAAAGTAGCGCGCCATGAACGCCGGGCTGGCCAGTGCCCGGTAACGCATGGCGCCGAGCAACAGGCTGCGTGCGCCGGCCACCGGCCGCTCGCTGCCGCACAGGCAGGCTGCCACTT
The DNA here is from genome assembly GCF_024749345.1 of Pseudomonas sp. B21-009. Lineage (NCBI taxonomy): Bacteria > Pseudomonadati > Pseudomonadota > Gammaproteobacteria > Pseudomonadales > Pseudomonadaceae > Pseudomonas > Pseudomonas sp. B21-009. The sequence continues at coordinate 4,807,146 of NZ_CP087199.1, forward strand.
CGCCGGCGCGCATGCGCTTGAGGCCGACTTCCTGGTCTTCGACCACCAGGTCGAGCAACACCTGCTGATCGGCACAGAACTCGCCCACAGCGCCTGCCCACCAGGTTGCCAGGCTGTCGGCATTGAGGGCGATGCGCAGGCGCTCGGGCATGCCCTCTGCATCCAGCGCCGGCACCTGGCTCTGCAGATCGCGCTCAAGCAGGCGCACCTGTTGCACATGGTTGAGCAGGCGCCGGCCGACATCGGTGGGGCTCGGCGGATTGGCGCGCACCAGCACGGGCTGGCCAACGCGCGCCTCGAGCAACTTGATGCGCTGGGAAATCGCCGACTGCGACAAGCCCAGCACCTGGGCGGCGCGCTCAAAACCGGCCTGCTCGATCACGGCGGCGAGGGCAGACAGCAGTTTGTAATCGAACATTATTTTTCCTAATGCCAGATCAGCTTTATTTGTTTTTCTTATACAGAGGAAATCCCCACAATGGCCAGCATCTTCTTTGTATTTGCGCCCGCGCCCTGCGGGTGTCTTGTGGAGTTCCCCTTATGTGGCAAAGCTACCTGAACGGCCTGTTGGTCGCCTTCGGCCTGATCATGGCGATCGGCACGCAAAACGCCTTTGTCCTGGCACAGAGCCTGCGCCGCGAACATCACCTGCCGGTGGCGGCGCTGTGCGTGGTCTGCGATGCCATCCTGGTGGCCGCGGGCGTGTTTGGCCTGGCCACGGTGCTGGCGCAAAACCCGACCCTGCTGGCGGTGGCGCGCTGGGGTGGCGCGGTGTTTCTGATCTGGTACGGCGCCAAGGCGCTGCTGCGCGCCTGCTCGCAACAAAGCCTGCAACAGGGCGAAGGCCAGGGCTTGCGTTCGCGTCGGGCGGTGCTGCTCAGCGCCCTGGCGGTGACCCTGCTCAACCCCCACGTATACCTCGACACGGTATTGCTGATCGGCTCGCTGGGCGCCCAGCAGACCGTGCCCGGCGCTTACGTGGCCGGCGCCGCCAGCGCCTCGCTGCTGTGGTTTTTCACCCTCGCCCTGGGCGCCGCCTGGCTGGCCCCGTGGCTGGCGCGCCCAGGCACCTGGCGGCTGCTCGACCTGATGGTGGCGGTGATGATGTTTGCCGTGGCGGCGCAGCTGATCTTTACCTGAGGCGCCGCTCGTCCGGCACCGGCAAAGGCTCTGGAACCTCTTTCCCGTACACTTGTTGCGTGGTTATGCACCGGGCCCGGTGCTATGATCCAGCCCTTGCGTCGCAAAGAGTACAAACTCGCCGACGCACACCGGCCGCCCGTGATCGGCCTTGCGCTCACCGCAACAGACCTGATTAGGAGAATCACCATGGCTTTTGAATTGCCGCCGCTGCCTTACGCCCACGACGCCCTGCAGCCGCACATTTCCAAGGAAACCCTGGAATACCACCACGACAAGCACCACAACACCTATGTCGTGAACCTGAACAACCTGGTGCCAGGCACCGAGTTCGAAGGCAAGACCCTGGAAGAGATCGTCAAGACTTCCTCGGGCGGTATCTTCAACAACGCCGCTCAGGTCTGGAACCACACCTTCTACTGGAACTGCCTGGCGCCAAACGCCGGCGGCCAACCAACCGGCGCCCTGGCTGAAGCCATCAACGCCGCGTTCGGTTCGTTCGACAAGTTCAAGGAAGAGTTCACCAAGACTTCGGTCGGCACCTTCGGTTCCGGTTGGGGCTGGCTGGTGAAAAAATCCGACGGTTCCCTGGCCCTGGCCAGCACCATCGGCGCCGGCAATCCGCTGACCAACGGCGACACCCCGCTGCTGACCTGCGACGTCTGGGAACACGCCTACTACATCGACTACCGTAACGTGCGTCCGAAGTACGTCGAGGCGTTCTGGAACCTGGTCAACTGGAAGTTCGTCGCCGAGCAGTTCGAAGGCAAAACCTTCACTGCCTGAGCCAGCTGCTGAGCAATACCTTGCACAAGGTATTGAGCGCGCGAAAAGCCCACCCTAGCGGTGGGCTTTTTTATGCGCGTCTGCGCTGCAACATTTTTCATCCTATTCAGGCGCCGTGCATCTTGCCGCGCACGCAGAGCACGCTAACATCAAACGTTGGGAAACTCGTTGCCACGGATTAAAGTCGCGAGGCCGGGCAACCGATACAGTGACGGCAGGCAGCCAACCTGCTCCTGGTGCAAAATGCACCGTCAAGGAGCTGGAGAAGTCCTGTTGACGGCCGATAGTGGATTGCCAAGTTTGATGGCAAAATGATGCCATGCGCATGGATTAAGGAAACCCCATTGAAGCTGGAACTCAAGAACAGCTTATCGGTCAAGTTGCTCAGGGTAGTACTGCTCTCGGCGTTGGTCGTCGGTGTAGTTCTCAGTTGTGCGCAGATCGTCTTTGATGCCTACAAGACCCGCCAGGCCGTCGCCAATGACGCCCAACGGATCCTCGACATGTTCCGCGACCCTTCGACCCAGGCGGTGTACAGCCTGGACAAGGAAATGGGCATGCAGGTCATGGAGGGCTTGTTCCAGGACGAGTCCGTGCGCATGGCCTCCATCGGCCATCCCAACGAGACCATGCTGGCGGAAAAATCCCGCCCGCTGCAGGAGGTTTCCAGCCGCTGGCTGACCGACCTGATTCTCGGCCAGGAGCGCAACTTCACCACCCAGCTGGTCGGCCGTGGCCCCTATAGTGAATATTACGGCGACCTGAGCATCACCCTCGACACCGCCTCCTACGGCGAGGGCTTCCTGGTCAGTTCAGTGATCATCTTCATTTCCGGCGTGCTGCGCGCCCTGGCCATGGGCCTGGTGCTGTACCTGGTCTATCACTGGATGCTGACCAAGCCGCTGTCGAAGATCATCGAGCACCTCACCCAGATCAACCCCGACCGTCCCAGCCAGCACCAGTTGCCGCTGATCAAGGGCCACGAAAAGAACGAGCTGGGCCTGTGGGTCAATACCGCCAACCAGTTGCTGGCCTCGATCGAGCGCAATACCCACCTGCGCCATGAAGCCGAGAACAGCCTGTTGCGCATGGCCCAGTACGACTTTCTCACCGGCCTGCCGAACCGCCAGCAACTGCAGCAGCAACTGGACAAAATCCTCGTCGACGCCGGGCGCCTGCAACGCCGGGTGGCGGTACTGTGCGTGGGCCTTGACGACTTCAAGGGCATCAACGAGCAGTTCAGCTACCAGGCCGGCGACCAGTTGCTGCTGGCCCTGGCCGACCGCCTGCGCGCCCACAGTGGCCGCCTCGGTGCCCTGGCCCGCCTGGGCGGCGACCAGTTCGCCCTGGTCCAGGCCGATATCGAGCAGCCCTACGAAGCGGCGGAGCTGGCCCAGAGCATTCTCGATGACCTCGAGGCGCCGTTCGCCCTCGACCACCAGGAAATCCGCCTGCGCGCGACCATCGGCATCACCCTGTTCCCCGAAGACGGCGACAGCACCGAGAAGCTGCTGCAAAAGGCCGAGCAGACCATGACCCTGGCCAAGGCCCGCTCGCGCAACCGCTACCAGTTCTACATCGCCAGTGTCGACAGCGAGATGCGCCGGCGCCGCGAGCTGGAAAAAGACCTGCGCGAAGCGCTGCCGCGCAACCAGCTGTTCCTGGTCTACCAGCCACAGATCAGCTACCGCGACCATCGCGTGGTCGGTGTCGAGGCGCTGCTGCGCTGGCAGCATCCGGAACTGGGCATGGTACCGCCGGACCAGTTCATCCCCCTGGCCGAGCAGAACGGCAACATCATCAGCATCGGCGAATGGGTGCTCGACCAGGCTTGCCGGCAACTACGCGACTGGCACGATCAGGGCTTCAGCGAACTGCGCATGGCGGTCAACCTGTCGACCGTGCAACTGCACCACAACGAGTTGCCGCGAGTGGTCAACAACCTGCTGCAGATCTACCGCCTGCCGCCGCGCAGCCTGGAGCTGGAAGTCACCGAGACCGGCCTGATGGAAGACATCAGCACCGCTGCCCAGCACCTGCTGAGCCTGCGCCGCTCCGGGGCGCTGATTGCCATTGACGACTTCGGCACCGGCTACTCGTCGCTCAGCTACCTGAAGTCGCTGCCGCTGGACAAGATCAAGATCGACAAGAGCTTCGTCCAGGACCTGCTCGATGACGACGACGATGCCACCATCGTCCGCGCCATCATCCAGCTGGGCAAGAGCCTGGGCATGCAAGTCATTGCCGAAGGGGTCGAGACGGCGGAACAGGAAGCCTACATCATCGCCCAGGGTTGCCATGAAGGTCAGGGCTACCACTACAGCAAACCCTTGCCGGCCCGGGAGCTGACTGCGTTCCTCAAACAGGCCCAGCGCAACCAGGTTTCGATTCTCTAACCCCTGTACGCATTGCTCGAAGCGGTCAACCCACGCATTTGAATATTTACGTGACTGCCCCTTTACACAAAATGCAAATCTTTCGCATTATGTTGCAGTTTTGCGTGCCCCCGGTACGCCTGTCCAACCTCTCGACGCAGGAATTCGCCATGATTCGTATGCCTCTGGCCACCGCCAGTCTGTTGGCCATTGCCATCTCTCTCGCCGGTTGCGGCGACAGCAAGGACAAGGACAAAGCCGCCGCACCGCAAGCCCCGGCCACCACCTCGGCTACCGCCCCTGCTGCCGCTGGCGCCGTCGACGAGGCAGCGGCCAAGGCCGTGGTCAAGCATTACGCCGACATGGTCCACGCCGTCTACAGCGACTCGCTGAGCACCGCCAAGACCCTGCAAACCGCGATCGACGCCTTCCTTGCCAAGCCCAGCGACGAAACCCTGAACGCTGCCAAGGCCGCCTGGGTCGCTGCCCGTGTGCCATACCTGCAGAGCGAAGTGTTCCGCTTCGGCAACACCATCATCGACGACTGGGAAGGCCAGGTGAACGCCTGGCCGCTGGACGAAGGCCTGATCGACTACGTCGACAAGAGCTACGAGCATGCTCTGGGCAACCCTGGCGCGACCGCCAACATCATCGCCAATACCCAGGTTCAGGTCGGCGAAGACAAGGTTGACGTCAAGGACATCACCCCGGAGAAGCTCGCCAGCCTGAACGAGCTGGGCGGCTCCGAAGCCAACGTTGCCACCGGTTACCACGCCATCGAATTCCTGCTCTGGGGCCAGGACCTCAACGGCACCGGCCCGGGCGCCGGCGCTCGTCCTGCCTCCGACTACCTGGAAGGTCAGGGCGCTACCGGCGGCCACAACGAGCGCCGCCGTGCCTACCTCAAAGCCGTGACCCAACTGCTGGTCAACGACCTCGAGGAAATGGTCGGCAACTGGGCACCGAACGTTGCCACCAACTACCGTGCCACCCTCGAAGCCGAGCCAGTGGCCGACGGCCTGCGCAAGATGCTGTTCGGCATGGGCAGCCTGTCGCTGGGCGAACTGGCTGGCGAGCGCATGAAGGTTTCCCTGGAAGCCAATTCGCCTGAAGACGAGCAGGACTGCTTCAGCGACAACACCCACAACTCGCACTTCTATGACGCCAAGGGCATCCGCAACGTCTACCTGGGCGAGTACACCCGCACCGACGGCACCAAGCTGAGCGGCCCGAGCCTGTCGTCGCTGGTGGCCAAAATCGACGCCGCCACCGACACCACCCTCAAGGCCGACCTGCAAGCAACCGAAGCCAAGATTCAGGTGATGGTCGACCATGCCGCCAAAGGCGAGCACTACGACCAGCTGATCGCGGCCGACAACGCTGCCGGCAACCAGATCGTGCGTGACGCCATCGCCGCCCTGGTCAAGCAGACCGGTGCGATCGAACAGGCCGCAAGCAAACTGGGCATCGCCAACCTGGCACCGGACACCGCTGATCACGAGTTCTGATTCAGCGGCGGCTTGATAGAGGCGACCTTCGGGTCGCCTTCTTTATGCGCATCATCGCGGGTCGAGCCCGCTCCCACAGGATTGGTGCAGGCAGGTCCACTGGAGGCGCCGGCTTGCCCCGCGATAGATTTCATCGAGCAAACGCAAATCCCTCTTATTCAATTACCCCGAGCCTGCTAAGCTTGCACGCCGGTTTTTTGCCCAAGCCCCAGGATTATTGATGTCCTCGTTGCTTCCCCGTCTCAGCCCCCTGCTTCTGGTCGCCGTTCTGGCCGGTTGCGACGACGCCCCGCGATTCACCCAGGCCGAGCCCGGTGAAGCGCTGGCCGGTGGCAAGGCGACGGTGAACAAGCGCGACCAGAACGCCTACTCAATGCCTTCGGCCAACCTGCCGCCAAGCCGGCGCCTGGATTTCAGCGTCGGCAACAGCTTTTTCCGCAGCCCCTGGGTGATCGCCCCGTCGACCACCACCGCCCGCGACGGCCTGGGCCCGCTGTTCAATACCAATGCCTGCCAGAACTGCCACATCAAGGACGGCCGCGGCCACCCGCCCGGGCCCAACGCCGCCAACGCGGTGTCGATGCTGGTGCGCCTGTCGATCCCCGATCAGCCGCAGTACGCCAAGGTTATCGAGCAACTGGGCATCGTCCCGGAGCCGGTGTATGGCGGTCAGTTGCAGGACATGGCGGTGCCGGGTGTCGCCCCCGAAGGCAAGGTGCGGGTCGAGTACGATACGCAACAGGTCACCTTCAAGGACGGCACCCAGGTCGAACTGCGCAAGCCGCGCCTGCAGATAACCCAGCTGGGCTACGGGCCGATGCACCCCGATACGCGCTTCTCGGCCCGGGTCGCCCCGCCGATGATCGGCCTGGGTCTGCTCGAGGCCATCCCCGAGGCGGCGCTGCTGGCTAATGCCGACCCCGACGACCGCAACGGCGATGGCATCCGCGGCCGCGCCAACCGGGTCTGGGACGATGCCCAGGGCAAGACCGTGGTCGGCCGCTTCGGCTGGAAGGCCGGGCAGCCGAACCTCAATCAGCAGAACGTCCATGCGTTTTCCGGTGACATGGGCCTGACCACCAGCCTGCGGCCAATGGACGACTGCACCCCGGCGCAGACCGACTGCCTCAACGCCGCCAACGGCAACGGCGCCAACGGCGAGCAGGAAGTCAGCGACAACATCCTGCGCCTGGTGCTGTTCTATACCCGCAACCTGGCGGTGCCGGTGCGCAAGGACGTCGATTCGCCCCAGGTGCTGGCCGGCAAGAACCTGTTCCACCAAGCCGGCTGCCAAGGCTGCCACACGCCACAGTTCACCACCGCCAGCGACGCCGCCGAGCCGGAGCTGGCCAACCAGCTGATCCGCCCCTACAGCGACCTGCTGCTGCATGACATGGGCCCGGGCCTGGCCGACAACCGCAGCGAGTTCGCCGCCAGCGGCCAGGACTGGCGCACCGCGCCGCTGTGGGGTATCGGCCTGAACGAGACCGTCAGCGGTCACACCCAGTTTCTTCACGATGGCCGCGCCCGCAACCTGCTCGAAGCTGTGCTCTGGCACGGTGGCGAAGCCGAAGCGGCCAAACAGTACGTCTTGAGCTTCAACGCCGGGCAACGCACCGCGTTGCTGGCTTTCCTGAATTCACTTTAAGCAAAGGAGCCGGGCATGTTCCGTCCCAAACTGTTGTTCACCAGCCTTGCCGCCCTCGCCCTCGGCGCCTGCTCGCCGCAAGACCCGCAAGCGGTGACCTCGGCGGCGATCGCCAAACAGGTAATCCTGCCGACCTACAGCCGCTGGGTCGAAGCCGACCGCCAGCTGGCCGTCAGCGCCCTGGCCTTCTGTGAAGGCAAGGCGGACCTGGCCACTGCCCGCGCCGATTTTCTCCATGCGCAAAAAGCCTGGGCCGAGTTGCAGCCCTTGTTGATCGGCCCGCTGGCCGAAGGCAACCGTGCCTGGCAGGTGCAGTTCTGGCCCGACAAGAAGAACCTGGTCGGCCGTCAGGTCGAGCAACTGGTCAACGGTGACAAGCCACTCGACGCCGAAACCCTGGGCAAATCCAGTGTCGTCGTGCGCGGCCTGTCGGCCTACGAGTACATCCTCTTCGACAGCAAGCCGGATGCCGCCAACGCCGAACAGAAAGCCCGCTACTGCCCACTGCTGGTGGCCATCGGCGAGCACCAGAAGGCCCTGGCCGAGGAAATCCTCAAAGGCTGGAACAGCACCGACGGCATGCTCGCGCAGATGACCAAGTTCCCCAACCAGCGCTACGCCGATTCCCACGAGGCCATCGCCGACCTGCTGCGGGCCCAGGTTACCGCCCTGGATACCCTGAAGAAGAAACTCGGCGCGCCCATGGGCCGCCTGAGCAAGGGTATCCCGCAGCCGCTGCAGGCCGAGGCCTGGCGCAGCCACTCCTCGCTGAAAAGCCTGGAAGCCAGCCTCAATGCTGCCCAGACCGTCTGGGTCGGGGTCGACAACAAAGGCCTGCGCGGCCTGCTGGGCAAAGACCAGCAAGCCTTGGCGGACAAGATCGACGCCGCCTACGCCAACGCCTCCAAGCTGCTGGCCGGCAACCAGAAAACCCTCGGCGAGTTGCTCGACGACGAAGCCGGCCGCCAGCAGCTGAACACTATTTACGACAGCCTCAACGCCGTTCACCGCCTGCACGAAGGCGAGCTGGCCAAGGCGCTGGGCATCCAGCTGGGCTTCAACGCCAACGACGGTGACTGATCATGTTGCGACGCCAGGCTCTCAAACTCGGTAGCGTTGTGCTCAGCGCCCTCACCCTCGGCGGCTGGACCCTGTTTCGCAACAAGGCCGGCACGCCGCTGCTGCTCTCGGCGCGTGACGATGGCGACGGCAAGCACTACGCCGTCGGCTACCGCCTGGACGGCACCCAGGTGTTCGCCACCGAGGTGGGCCAGCGTTGCCATGACATCATCAACCATCCCGAACAGCCAATTGCCCTGTTCGTCGCCCGCCGCCCCGGCACCGAGAGCTACCTGATCGACCTGCGCGATGGCCGCTTGCTGCAGACCATCACCTCGCAGCCGAACCGGCATTTCTACGGCCATGCGGTGATCCACAAGAGCGGCGAATGGCTCTACGCCACCGAGAACGACACCACTGACCCTGGCCGTGGCGTACTCGGTGTCTACCGTTTCGACGGCGAGCGCCTGAGCCATGCTGGCGAAATCTCGACCCACGGCATCGGCCCGCACCAGGTGTCGTGGATGCCCGACGGCGAAACCCTGGTGGTGGCCAACGGCGGCATTCGCACCGAAGCCGAAAGCCGGGTGGAGATGAACCTCGATGCCATGCAGCCGAGCCTGGTGCTGATGCAGCGCGACGGCACACTGCTGAGCAAAGAAGTGCTCAGCCAGCAGATGAACAGCGTCCGCCATTTGGCGATTGCCGCCGACGGCACCATCGTCGCCGGCCAGCAGTTCATGGGCGCCAGCCACGAGACTGCCGAGCTGCTGGCGATCAAGCGCCCGGGCCAGGCCTTTGAAGCCTTCCCGGTGCCCGAGCAGCAATTGCAGTCCATGGCCCACTACACCGCCAGCGTCGCCATTCACAACGAGCTGCGCCTGGTGGCCCTGACCGCGCCACGGGCCAACCGGCTGTTTATCTGGGACCTGGACAGCGCCCAGGTACGCCTTGATGCACCGATGCCCGATTGCGCCGGTGTCGGCGCGGTGGCCGACGGTTTTGTCGTGACCTCAGGCCAAGGCCGTTGCCGCCTGTACGATTGCCGCAAGCCCGAACTGATCGGCCAGCCCCTGCAATTGCCGTCCGGGCTCTGGGACAACCACCTGCACCTGGCCTGAAAATAGCCGGGAACACAGGCTTCCCAGGCCCGGTCAACAGAGTAATATTCGGCTACATCGCACGTGGGCAGGATCGCCCGTCGTCGTGCCAAGCGAACAACAATTCGTCTCCAAGGAACTGGACTATGCTGCGCCGCCGCATGCTGATCATGTTGGGTGTTGTCTTGCTGCTCGTGCTGATCCTGGGGGGCTACAAGGCCTTTGCCATCTATCAGCAGATCCAGATGTTCTCGGCCCCCAAGCCGCCGATCAGCGTGGCGGCGACCGAGGCCAGCGAACGTGCCTGGCAGAACCGCCTGCCGGCCGTGGGCAGCCTCAAGGCGCTGCAAGGGGTCGACCTGAGCCTGGAGATCGCCGGCACGGTCAAGGCCCTGCAATTCGAGTCCGGGCAGAAAGTCAGCAAGGGCCAGTTGTTGTTGCAACTGGACAGCGATGTCGAAACTGCATTGCTGGGTACCGCCCTCGCCGACCTGGGTCTGGCCCAGGTCGACTACAACCGCGGCAGCCAGCTGGTCGGCAGCCAGGCGATTTCCAAGGGTGAGTTCGATCGCTTGAGCGCCCAGTTCAAGCGCAACAAGGCAGTGGTCGATCAACTCAAGGCGGCGCTGGCAAAAAAGAGCATCAATGCGCCCTTCAGCGGCACCATCGGCATCCGCCAGGTGGACGTTGGCGACTACCTGGCCAGCGGCACGGTGATCGCCACCTTGCAAGACCTGAGCAGCCTCTACGTCGATTTCTTCGTCCCCGAGCAGTCGATTCCCAAGCTGAGCATTGGCCAGCAAGTGCTGGTCAGCGTCGCCGCCTACCCGCAAGAGCATTTCCCCGGCAGCATCAGCGCGATCAACCCCAAGGTCGAGGACAGCACCCGCAACGTGCAGGTCCGCGCCACCCTGGCCAACCCCGACGGCAAGCTGCTGCCCGGCATGTTCACCAGCCTGCAGGTTTTGCTGCCCGACCCGCAGCCACAGGTGGTGGTGCCGGAAAGCGCGGTGACCTACACCCTGTATGGCAACTCGGTGTATGTCGCCACGGCGAAAAAGCCTGAAGACGGCAAAGTGCCAGACAACGCCGACGCCCAGCCAACCCTGATTGCCGAACGCCGCTTCGTCGAGACCGGCGAGCGCCGCGATGGCCTGGTGATCATCAGCAAGGGGCTCAAGGCCGGCGAAACGGTAGTCACCGCCGGCCAGTTGAAACTCACCCAGGGCGCGCCGATCAGCATCAGCCCGGACAAAGCCCTGCAAGCCCCCGACAGCCCGCCGCGCAGCAACTGATCAAGGAACCGTCATGGCCTTTACCGATCCGTTCATCCGCCGCCCGGTGCTGGCCAGCGTGGTCAGCCTGCTGATCGTGCTGCTGGGCTTCCAGGCCTGGAGCAAGTTGCCGATCCGCCAATACCCGCAAATGGAAAACGCCCTGATCACGGTGACCACCGCCTACCCCGGGGCCAACGCCGAAACCATCCAGGGCTACATCACCCAGCCGCTGCAGCAAAGCCTGGCCAGCGCCGAAGGCATCGACTACATGACCTCGGTGAGCCGGCAGAACTTCTCGGTGATTTCGATCTATGCGCGCATCGGCTCGGACAGCGACCGGCTGTTCACCGAGTTGCTGGCCAAGGCCAACGAGGTCAAGAACAAGCTGCCCCAGGACGCCGAAGATCCGGTGCTGAGCAAGGAGGCCGCCGACGCCTCGGCGCTGATGTACGTAAGCTTCTACAGCAGCGAGTTGAGCAACCCGCAGATCACCGATTACCTGTCGCGGGTCATCCAGCCCAAGCTTGCGACCCTGCCGGGCATGGCCGAAGCCGAGATCCTCGGCAACCAGCTGTTCGCCATGCGCCTGTGGATCGACCCGGTAAAGCTTGCCGGCTACGGCCTGAGCGCCAACGACGTGACCCAGGCGGTGCGCGGCTACAACTTCCTTTCGGCGGCCGGCGAGCTCAAGGGCGAGTACATCGTCACCAGTATCAACGCCACCACCGAGCTCAAGAGCGCCGAAGCCTTCGCCAATATCCCGCTCAAGACCAGTGGCGACAGCCGGGTGCTGCTCGGCGACGTGGCGCGGGTTGAAATGGGCGCCGAGAACTACGACACCGTGAGCTCCTTCGACGGCACGCCGTCGGTGTACATCGGCATCAAGGCCACCCCCGGGGCCAACCCGCTGGAAGTGATCAAGGAGGTGCGCAAGCTCATGCCCGAGCTTGAAAGCCAGCTACCGCCGAACCTGAAATCCTCGATCGCCTACGACGCCACGCTGTTCATCCAGGCCTCGATCGACGAAGTGGTCAAGACCCTGGTCGAAGCGGTGCTGATCGTCATCGTCGTGGTCTTCCTGTTCCTCGGCGCCTTGCGCTCGGTGCTGATCCCGGTCATTACCATCCCGCTGTCGATGATCGGCGTGCTGTTTTTCATGCAGTTGATGGGCTATTCGCTGAACTTGCTCACCTTGTTGGCCATGGTCCTGGCCATCGGCCTGGTGGTCGATGACGCTATCGTCGTGGTGGAAAACATCCACCGTCATATCGAAGAAGGTAAATCGCCCTACGACGCGGCCCTGGAAGGCGCTCGCGAAATTGCCATGCCAGTGGTGTCGATGACCATCACTCTGGCGGCGGTGTACGCCCCTATCGGCTTTCTGCAGGGGCTCACCGGCGCGCTGTTCAAGGAGTTCGCCCTGACCCTGGCCGGCGCCGTGGTGATTTCCGGGATCGTCGCCCTGACCCTGTCACCGATGATGTGCGCCCTGCTGTTGCGGCACGAGCAGAACCCCAGCGGCCTGGCCCACCGTCTGGATGTACTCTTCGAACGGCTCAAACTGCGCTACCAGAAAACCCTCCATGGCACCCTCAACACCCGGCCGGTGGTGCTGGTGTTCGCGCTGATCGTGCTGTGCCTGATTCCGGTGTTTCTGATGTTCACCAAGAACGAGCTGGCGCCCGATGAAGACCAGGGCATCATCTTCATGATGGCCACCGCCCCGCAGCCAACCAACCTCGATTACCTGAACAGCTACACCGACGAGTTCATCAAGATCTTCAAGGACTTCCCCGAGTACTATTCGTCGTTCCAGATCAACGGCTTCAACGGCGTGCAATCGGGCATCGGCGGCTTTTTGCTCAAGCCGTGGAACGAACGCGAGCGCACCCAGATGCAGCTGCTGCCATTGGTACAGGCCAAGCTCGAAGGCATCAGCGGCCTGCAGATCTTCGGCTTCAACCTGCCCTCGCTACCGGGCACCGGTGAAGGCTTGCCGTTCGCCTTCGTGATCAACACCGCCAACGACTACGCCTCGTTGCTGGAGGTGGCCGAACGGGTCAAGGCGCGTGCCCAGGCGTCGGGCAAGTTCGCCTTCCTCGACATCGACCTGGCCTTCGACAAGCCCGAGGTGGTGGTCGATATCGACCGCGCCAAGGCGGCGCAGATGGGCGTGTCCATGGACGCCCTGGGCGGCACCCTGGCGACCCTGCTGGGCGAGGCGGAGATCAACCGCTTCACTATCGACGGGCGCAGCTACAAGGTCATTGCCCAGGTCGAGCGGCCCTACCGCGACAATCCCGACTGGCTGAACAACTACTACGTGAAGAACCAGCAGGGGCAGATGCTGGCGTTGTCGACCCTGATCAGCATCAGCGACCGCGCCCGCCCGCGTCAGCTCAACCAGTTCCAGCAACTGAACTCGGCGATCATCCAGGGCTTCCCGATGGTCAGCATGGGCGAGGCGCTGGATACCGTGCGCACGATTGCCCGTGAGGAAGCGCCGGAGGGCTACGGCTTTGACTATGGCGGCGCGGCGCGTCAGTTCGTTCAGGAAGGCAGCGCCCTGTGGGTAACCTTCGGCCTGGCGCTGGCGATCATCTTCCTGGTACTGGCGGCGCAATTCGAAAGCTTGCGCGACCCGCTGGTGATCCTGGTGACTGTGCCGCTGTCGATCTGCGGGGCGTTGATTCCCCTGTTCCTGGGGATCTCGAGCATGAACATCTATACCCAGGTGGGCCTGGTGACCTTGATCGGGCTGATCAGCAAGCACGGCATCCTGATCGTCGAGTTCGCCAACCAGTTGCGCCAGCAAAAAGGCCTGAGCGCCCGCGAAGCGGTGGAAGAAGCCGCCGCCATCCGCCTGCGCCCGGTGCTGATGACCACTGCGGCGATGGTATTTGGCATGGTGCCGCTGATCCTTGCCACCGGCGCCGGCGCGGTCAGCCGCTTCGACATCGGCACGGTGATCGCCACCGGCATGTCGGTGGGCACCTTGTTCACCCTGTTCGTGCTGCCGTGCATCTATACCTTGCTGGCCAAGGCCGATGCGCCGCAAGCCGCCACGCAAACGGTATGAAATGCAAAAGGCCTCGTCGATGACGAGGCCTTTGCCCGAACGCCTTGCAAGGTTTCAGCCGCTGGCGCGTACGCCCTGGCTCAACCCGAACAGCAACAACAGCAGATCGTGATCGGGTTTGGCATCGACCTGGGGCTTGACCACCCGGGGCAACGGACATTGCGCACCGGCGTCGACCTTGCTGACTATTTGCGGGCGTGGCTCTTCCCACGCGGCCACGGCGACAGTTGCCACGCCCAGCGCCATCAGCAGGAACACACCTCGAGCTATTTCTAGTTTCATTACTCTAAACCTTTGACAGCGCTGCCAAACGCCATCTGGTAAAAATAGAGCAGTTTTTGCCACTCTGCGTCAGTGAAAGACGAATGGCGGCGCAATTGTTTAAGGTCATTGGCGGCAGCGCGCTGGCAACTGATGCGCCGGCGGCATTTTTCCAGGTCCAGCAATGCCACCTCGGCCCTGGCTTCGGCGCCCTCGCCGACGACCTTGACGAACACGTGCTTGCCATACAGGCAACCATGCTGCCAGTGACCACGATGCATACGCACCAGGTTCTGCGCCAGGTCCAGCAGGACCCGCTCGTGCAATGCCGGGTGATAGCGCTCTCGGGCGCCGGCAGCGAACCAGCTGTCGATGTCCTCGAAACCTTCCAGCGCCTCGCTGACCAGCAACGCGCGCCACTGGTGCTCGGCATCGCGCTCGACGCCGCAATAGACGATATGCGGCACCCGCACGCCAAGCTGCTCGAAACTGTTCAGGGCCTCGTACTCACGGAGCACGGTGGGCCGGCCGAAGGGGTGCAAAAGGCTGCGGTAGATATGGCCGATCTGACGCTTGGCATAGAACGTATGGCCCGTGTCGTCGCTCAGGCGTTGTACACCACTCTCGCCGCCGCGACGCTGATTGGGCTCCTCGACCCATTCACCCTGCTGCTGCCAGAAATGATCGAACTGATCCTTGTTCGTCGTTGCTGCTGTGCGCTCAAACCCCATGCCCCGCTCACCCCTTACGCAATAGATAGACTCGCCACATGGCATAGAACGGCAAGAAGTCCAATCGTTCCTGAATGCGGAACCCTGCGGCTTCGAATTCTTCTTCAACCGTAGCAGCTGGTAACACAAAACGATTCTGGTAACTGCCCTGCCCGCTTTCGGCGTAACGCCGTTGCTCGAGCTTTTTGCGCCGCCAGGCTTTGAAGTTGCCATCCACCCACAGCGAAACGATCACGCTGTCGCGGGTAACTCGTTGAAATTCCGAGAGTAATGTCTTGCGATGGGCGGCTTCACCGATGTGATGCATCAGCCGCATGCAAAAAATACTGTCGACCGAGTTATCCGGTAAATCGATGGCGAAGGCAGAAGTCTGCAAGGTACGTACCCGTTCCACCACATGGGCCGGCTGCGAGGCGCGTGCAGTTTCGAGCATGGCTTCGGAGTTGTCGGCGCCGATGATCACCCGGTTGGGTTTTTCTGCCAGCAACGGCCAGAAACGCCCGGCGCCGCACGGCAGGTCGAGGACCAGCCCGGGCTCGCCAGCCAGCGCCAGGGCGCGACGGGCCAGTTGCTCGTCACGCTGGTGGGACATCCGCCGCGCCAGGCCATCCTGGTGCTTGAGGAAGTATTCCTGGGCGTGCTGCTGGTCGTACTTTTCCGAAAACTCGAGTTTGATAGGGCTACGCATTGTGCATCTCCTGACTCCAATGCGCTCACCTTAGGCAGGCAAGCGTTGGCGTCAGGTCATGCTGGTGTGAAAAATTTGTTAGTTTTCACGGGAAAGGTTTCAACAAATTACAAACTTTCACACCGGCCAATGCCCTGTTACCCCTCGAGCGGCCGCTCGGGTGCCAGGCTCAGGTCGACATGGAAGCGGCAGCCATGGGGCACCATAGCGCTAAGGCTGACCGACCAGCCCTGATCGTCACAGATCCGCTGCACCAGCGACAAACCCAGGCCCAGGCCTTCGCCACGCCGTTCGTCGCCGCGCACGAACGGCCGGAACATGGCTTCGCGCTGCTCTTCGGGAATCCCCACGCCACTGTCCTCGACCAGAAACCCGGCAGGCTCCAGGGTCAGGCGGATAAAGCCTTGGTCGGTGTAGTGCGCGGCGTTGCGCAGCAGGTTGCCCATCACTGCCTGCAGAAAGGTGGCGTTGTACAAGGTCGAGGTTGCGGCCTTGGGGTCGTACAGCAAGGTCAGGCCTTTCTGCTCGATGGTGTCGCGCCAGACGCCAATCAGGTCATCGGCGACTTCCTTCATGGTTGCCTGCGAGGCCACTGCGCCTTCGTCGCGCTGGGCACGGGCAAGCATCAGGAAGGTTTTCACCAGTTCCTGCATCTCTTCAGTGGCGCGGGCGATACGTTCGACCTGGGAGCGCGCCCGGGGCTCCATGTTGGGGTTGACCAGCAACAGCTCGCAGGAGCTGGCCAGCACCATCAGCGGCGTACGCAGCTCGTGGCTGACGTCGCTGGTAAACAGGCGTTCACGGGTCAGGGCATCGCGCAGACGCCCAAGGGTGTCGTCGAAGGCCACCGCCAGCTGGCCGACTTCATCCGCGGCGTAATCTGGTGCCAAAGGTGGTGCCAGGCCGAGCAACTGGTCGCGGTGACGAACCTGGCGCGCCAGGCGGATCACCGGCGCCATAACCCGGCGGGCCAGAACCCAGCCGAGGAACACTGCCAGCGCCAGGCTCAACACGAAGCCGACCACCACGACGGCGAACAGCACCCGCTCGCGTTCTTCGAAATCGCTCTGGTCCTGGAGCAGGACATAGCGCCGGCCATCAACGATTTCGACCATCGCGTGGTAGGACAAGTCTTCGCGAAACACTTCGTGAAAGCCTCGTTCGAGATGGCGCAAATCCTTGGGCAGTTCGAATTCGTCGCGCCCGCCGCTGAAATAGAACAGTTGGTCCGGCCGTGGCCGGTGGCTCCAGTCGCCGACGCTGTCCATGCGCAGCAAGCGCTGCAGATCGCCGCCCAGTACCGCGGAAATCAGCCGCTCTTCGACCAGGTGCACGGTGGCGACGATGCCAAAGGCAAACGCCCCGGCCACCAGTGCGCTCATCAGGGCAAAAGCAATGATGATGCGCTGGGCAAGGCTCTGTCTAAACTCCATCACGGCCCTCGGCCAGACGATAGCCGACGCCGTGGACGGTATGCAGCAGGGGTTTTTCGAAGGGTTTGTCGATCACCTGGCGCAACTGGTGAACATGGCTGCGCAGGCTGTCGCTGTCCGGGCAGTCATCGCCCCACAGCGCCTCTTCGAGCACTTCGCGGCGCAGTACGTGCGGGCTCTTCTGCATCAGCACAGCCAGCAGCTTGAGGCCCACCGGGTTGAGTTTGAGCAGCTTGCCTTCGCGGGTCACTTCCAGGGTGTCCAGGTCGTAGATCAGGTCGCTGATCTGCAAGGTCCGGCGACCGCCGCCCTGGGCCCGGCGCAGTACTGCCTCGATGCGCGCGGCCAGCTCCGACAGCGCAAACGGCTTGAGCAGGTAATCGTCAGCGCCAGAACGAAAACCCTGCAAGCGGTCATCGAGCTGGTCTCGGGCGGTGAGCATGATCACCGGGGTATCACGCCGGGCATCTTCGCGCAGACGCTTGCACAGGGTGTAGCCGTCGATGCCGGGCAGCATGATGTCGAGCACGATCAGGTCGTAGTGCTCGGTAGCGGCCAGGTGCAGGCCGGACAGGCCATCCTGGGCACAATCCACCGTGTAGCCCTTCAGGCCCAGGTAGTCGGCCAGGTTGGCCAGGATATCGCGGTTGTCTTCAACCAGTAGAATTCGCATTGGGGTGTCTCCGGTCCGACGCTTTTGCCTGCTTGGCAGGCGCAGCTTAAGGCCATCAGCGCCGCCAGGCTAGGTCGGCGCGACTTTATTGCAGGTTAACGTTTTTTTCACCGAGCCTTCACGGACAGGTGATGGCGGCTGCCCGAGAATTGCCGGTCGGACTCCCCTTTGACCTGCCTGGACTTGCCATGTCACTACCCGCCTACTCCCGTCCGCTGAATTTCTGGATCGCCCTTGGCATTCCCGCCATTACCGCAATCATATTGATCCTGCTGGAACTGACCTCGCTGGACATGGACCTGGCCAAGATGGCGTTCGATCCGGTAGCCGGGCAGTTCATCGGCCGGCACAGCTATTTTCTCGAAGATATCCTGCACGACCGGGCCAAACAGGCGGTAATCGCCCTCGGTTTGCTGGCGATTGTCGCCTTCGCCGTGAGTTTCTTCTGGTCGCGGCTGTTCAGCTGGCGGCGGGAACTGGGTTGCCTGGTGCTGGCCATGGGTTTGTCGACCAGCTTTGTCACCCCGGTCAAGG
The DNA here is from genome assembly GCF_024749345.1 of Pseudomonas sp. B21-009. Taxonomy (NCBI): domain Bacteria; kingdom Pseudomonadati; phylum Pseudomonadota; class Gammaproteobacteria; order Pseudomonadales; family Pseudomonadaceae; genus Pseudomonas; species Pseudomonas sp. B21-009. The sequence continues at coordinate 4,825,438 of NZ_CP087199.1, forward strand.
CAGTAACTGCGGTGCAGTGCCCGTGGAGCCTGAGCGAGTTTGGTGGCAAGGAAACCTACAGCGAGCTGCTCAGCCCGCGCCCGGCTACCGACAAGCCCGGACGCTGCTGGCCAGGCGGCCATGCGGCAACCGGTTTTACCCTGTTTGCACTGTTTTTTGTTTTGCGTGATCGGCGCCCGCGCCTGGCCAGGGCCGCGCTGGTATTCGCCTTTGGCCTGGGTACGCTGTTTTCGGTGGGGCGCATGCTGCAGGGCGCGCACTTCTTTTCGCACAACGTATGGACGGCGGTGTTTTGCTGGCTGATCAGCCTTGGCTGTTACTACTGGGTGCTGTACCGCCGGCCGGTTGAGGTCAAGCAGGACGCGCTGGTGCCTGCAAAGTAAAAACGCAGGCATAAAAAAGCCCCGCACAAGGCGGGGCTTTTTATCGAGCGGGTAAGGCTGGCTTACATCATGCCGCCCATGCCACCCATACCACCCATGCCGCCCATGTCTGGCATGCCGCCGCCAGCACCAGCTTCCACTGGAGCGTCAGCAACCATGGCTTCGGTGGTGATCATCAGACCGCCAATCGAAGCTGCAGCTTGCAGGGCCGAACGGGTTACCTTGGCAGGGTCGAGGATACCCATCTCGATCATGTCGCCGTACTCGCCGGTAGCAGCGTTGTAACCGAAGTTGCCGGAACCTTGCTTGACCTTGTCGACAACCACGCTTGGCTCGTCGCCGGCGTTGGCAACGATCTGACGCAGTGGCGCTTCAACAGCGCGACGCAGCAGCTGAATACCGACGTTCTGGTCTTCGTTGTCGCCTTTGAGCTCGGAGATAGCTTGCAGCGAGCGAACCAGGGCAACACCACCGCCAGGCACCACGCCTTCTTCGACGGCTGCACGGGTAGCGTGCAGGGCGTCTTCAACGCGGGCTTTCTTCTCTTTCATTTCGACTTCGGTGCCAGCACCGACCTTGATCACGGCAACACCGCCAGCCAGCTTGGCCAGACGCTCTTGCAGTTTTTCACGGTCGTAGTCCGAGGAAGTCTCGGCAACCTGAGCGCGGATCTGGGTGATGCGCGCTTCGATATCGCCTTGAACACCAGCGCCGTCGACGATGATGGTGTTTTCCTTGGACAGGGTCACACGCTTGGCGTTACCCAGGTGCTCCAGGGTAGCGGATTCCAGGCTCAGGCCGATTTCTTCGGAGATCACGGTACCGCCGGTCAGGACGGCGATGTCCTGCAGCATGGCCTTGCGGCGATCGCCGAAACCAGGGGCCTTGACTGCAGCAACCTTGACGATGCCGCGCATGTTGTTGACCACCAGGGTGGCCAGCGCTTCGCCTTCGACGTCTTCAGCCACGATCAGCAGCGGACGGCCGGCCTTGGCAACGGCTTCCAGAACTGGCAGCAGTTCGCGGATGTTGGAGATTTTCTTGTCAACCAGCAGCAGCAGCGGGCCATCCAGCTCGGCGACCATGGTGTCTGGCTTGTTGACGAAGTAAGGGGACAGGTAGCCGCGGTCGAACTGCATGCCTTCTACGACCGACAGTTCGTTTTCCAGGCCCGAGCCTTCTTCGACGGTAATCACGCCTTCTTTACCGACTTTTTCCATGGCTTCGGCGATGATGTCACCGATGGAGTTGTCGGAGTTGGCCGAGATGGTGCCGACCTGAGCGATGGCCTTGGAGTCGGCGCATGGCTTGGACAGGGACTTCAGCTCTTTGACGATGGCGATGGTGGCTTTGTCGATACCACGCTTGAGGTCCATCGGGTTCATGCCGGCAGCAACGGCTTTCAGGCCTTCACTAACAATGGCCTGAGCCAGAACGGTAGCGGTGGTGGTGCCGTCACCAGCTTCGTCGTTGGCCTTGGAGGCAACGTCTTTCAGCAGCTGGGCGCCCATGTTTTCAAAGGCGTCTTTGAGCTCGATTTCTTTGGCAACCGAAACACCGTCTTTGGTGATGGTTGGAGCGCCGAAGCTCTTGGCCAGAACAACGTTACGGCCTTTCGGGCCCAAGGTGGCTTTTACAGCGTCAGCCAGAACGTTGACACCAACGAGCATTTTCTTACGGGCGGAGTCGCCGAATTTTACGTCTTTAGCAGCCATGATCGTTTAATCCTTGAATACTTTGGAGTAACGGGAAACCAGCGGAATCAGCCTTCGATGACAGCGAGAATTTCGTTCTCAGCCATCACCAGCAGGTCTTCGCCGTCAACTTTCACAGTGTTGCTGCCCGAGTAAGGGCCGAAAACCACCTTGTCACCCACTTTCACGGCCAGCGCACGCACTTCACCGTTGTCCAGGATGCGACCGGTACCTACAGCGACGACTTCGCCACGGTTAGGTTTTTCAGCGGCCGAACCTGGCAGAACGATACCGCCAGCGGTTTTCGATTCTTCTTCGCTGCGACGGATAACGACGCGGTCATGCAGAGGACGAAGCTTCATTGTCGATCTCTCCTAATTGTGGTTTTCATCGGCCGGTGTAGACACCGGCGGGTTGATGCTTGCGGCGTAGCCGCTCGTAGCCCGCGGGGCGGACCACACATGTAATGTCTGGTGCAAATCACCAGAAACCTTGCGGTGACCCATACATGAGGTCGCCAAGAGCAATTACAAGGCTTGGCTGTGAAAATTTTTTGGCGATCGGCGCTGCACAAAGCAAAACGGCCCCGATAGGGGCCGTTGGCAAAGCACAGGTAACCTTTACAAGTCCCGTGGATTGCGCAGGTTAGGCTGAGCAGGATCTTCACGGCCGACCACTTCACCTTCGATCACCGTTGGCTGGTGGCCACCGGGCTGGCCCGGCCGCGCCATGAACGGATCATCGCCAAAGGCGCGCTGGCGCATGGCCTGGGCCTCGGCGCGCTCGCGCATCTTGCGCCCGAGCAAGCGACGGGTGAACGGCAGCAGGCAGACCAGGCCGATCACGTCACTGATGAAGCCGGGCAACAGCAGCAGGCCGCCACCGAGCGCCAGCATCAGGCCGTGGAACATGTCCTCGGCCGGCAGCTCGCCGCGCTGCAGGCTCTCGCGGGCACGCAGGGCGGTGGCCAGGCCCGCCACCCGCACCACCAGCACGCCCAGGGCGGAGCCGGCGATGATCAGCAGCAGCGCGGGAAAGAAGCCGATCGCGGTGCTGACCTTGAAAAACACATACAGCTCCAGCACCGGAAAAATCAGAAACAGCAATAGAAAAGCACGCATCAACGGTTCCTCTGCGCAAGATGTCCTTGCAGTAGACCTTTAATGGATGCGATCCCTCGCCATTTCAAGCCTCGGCGGCTTGCCGTTGAGGCCATTGATCGGCGCGGGCCAGAAAAACCAGGGCTTCGCGCACTTGTATCGGCGTATTGCAAGACGCTGCGAACGGCAACCAGTGCAGGGCCTGGCCAATGCGCAGGTGCATGCCCTCGCTGTCGATGCCGACCATCTGCGCCGCCGCGCCCTGGGGCAGGCCGCTGAGCTGGACGTAGTGCTCGATGGCGTTAGCGTGATCGCTGTTCATGTGCTCGATCATGCTCTGTTCGGCCTTGCCGGCAAAGGGGTTGGCCAGGTTCAGGTGATCGATCCAGTGGATTGCGCCGAAGCCGCCGATGTAGCGATGGCGCACCGGCTTGAGCACCCAGAAGTCGAAATCGTGGGCTTTATGGTAGTTGGCCGATTCGGGGAAGTAACGGTAATAGCGCTCGGCAGCGGCTTCGACTGCCTCGGTCTCGACCAGCTGTTGCGCCTCGGCCAGCACGGTCAGGCGGCCCACCGCCTGGACATCCTCGGCGTCGCGCTCGCCCACCAGCAACGAGCACTTGGGGTCTTTTTGCAGGTTGTGGGTGTGCTGGGCAATGCGGCTGATCAGGATCAGCGGATTGCCGTCGGCATCCAGGCAATAGGGCACCACCGATCCGAACGGAAAGCCCGGCATCGATTTGGAATGGGTCGACAGCACCCCGCGGTATTCCTTGAGCAGCAGCTCCCGTGCCTGTGTTGCGGCTTTAGCGCTCACTGTATGACTCCCCGCTCGATAATCGTCGTAATGCCGAGCGTGCATGCGCGCACGCCCAGGCTAGTTAACCGACAAAATAATCATTATCGCTCGGTGTTGCCAGCGTGCTTACCAGGCCACACCGAAACCTGCGGTATAGCGGGTCTTGTCCAGGTCGCTGTCGCGGGTGCCGCTGATGATGTCTTTCTCGGCCTTGAGGTTGAGCGAGGCCCACTCGGTAACCTTGTAGCGCAGGCCGACCTCGGCATCCAGGGCGTACTCGGCGACGCCGCCCAGCGGTTTGCCGACTTCGCCGTTGGTGAAGAACTCGACGCGCTTGCCAATCAGGTAGCGGTTGTAGTCCCACTTCATGGCCAGCGAGTAGAAGTTGTCTTTGCCGCCGTCGGCGTATTCATAGTCGGTACGGTTGACCAGCGAACCGAGCGAGAACGCGCCCAGTTCGTCATCCCAGAACTGGTAGCCCGGGCCGGTACCCACGGTGCGCTGGCGGGCGAGGTCTTCGATGTGGTCACGCTTGTATTCCAGACGGCCCTGCCAGAACCACTTCTCGGTGATGAAGCGGTCCAGCGCGTATTCGGCGCTCCAGTTGTTGGTGGTGGTGACCTCGTCCTTGCTTTCGCGGTTGTATTCGCCTTCGGCCTGATGGCGCCAGCGGCCGTGACGGGCGGTGGTCTTGAAGTCGATGTCGTAGTCGTCGCTGTCGGTTTCGGCGCGCTTATAGTCCATGGCCAGGTCGACATTGCCCTTCCACGACAGGTCCTCGACCACAGGCTTTGGCTTCATGATCTGCTGGATGCTGGCCAGTTCGACAGTCTTGGGGGCCTCGCCGTTGGCCAGAACGACCTTGCCGTCTTCGGCAGCCTGCAGCGACTTGGCTTTTTCGCCGCTGTAGGCGTCTTGCTTGACCAGCAACTCCTGATCGCTTTCCAGGGTCTGCACCTGCTTCCAGTCCAGGGCGATGGAGCCGCCATAAGGCGTTTCGAGCAACAGTTTGCCGCCATCGAAAACCTTGATCTTGCCGCTCAGCTTGTCACCGTTTTTCATCCACACGGTGTCGGCAAGGGCGGGGGAACAGGCAGCAGCGAGGGCAACGCACAACAAGGCTCTAGGAAACATAAGCGGCAACGGACTCGGGTTCGCGAAAAAAGTCGGGCATTATCCAGATACCCGCCATCAGAGCAAGGACTGACCTGCCCCATGTCGATGAGTTCAATTCTTATTTGCTCGAACAAACCTGCGCGTGCAGCGCGCAATAAGCGAATCCCGCGATGAACGGGATTCCCGGCGATCCGACCGAAAGCGCCGAAGCCCGACGAATGGCACTCTACCTGGTGCTTGGCCAGGTGCCTGCGGGCAAGGTGATCAGCTACGGCGAACTGGCGCAACTGGCAGGTTTAGGCCGTGCGGCGCGCTGGGTCGGGCGTACCCTCAGCCAGTTGCCCAGCGATACCCAGTTGCCCTGGCACCGGGTGCTGGCCGCCGGCGGACGCCTGAGCCTGGCCCTGGGCACCCCTTCAGGCGATGAACAGCGGGCCCGGCTGCGCGCAGAAGGCATCACCTTGCACAATAATCGTGTGGATATGTTGCGCCATGGCTGGCGCCCGATGGAGCACAGCGGTTAGAGTGCGCGCTTTGTTTTCGTAAACTTGAGGCAGATGTTGGCCCATGCCCCGTAAAACCTGGCGCGCTGCGCTCGCTGCCTATGCCAGCCCGTCGACACTGGTGCTGTTGTTGCTCGGCTTTGCCGCCGGCCTGCCTTACATGCTGGTGTTTTCGACCCTGTCGGTATGGCTGCGCGAGGCCGGCGTGGCCCGTGAAACCATCGGCTATGCCAGCCTGATCGGCCTGGCCTATGCCTTCAAATGGGTGTGGTCGCCGCTGCTCGACCAATGGCGCCTGCCGTTGCTCGGCAAACTCGGGCGCCGCCGCTCCTGGCTGGTGCTGTCGCAAATCCTGGTGGTTATCGGCCTGATCGGAATGGGCTTTTGCGACCCGCAAAAGCACCTGTCCTGGCTGATTGCCCTGGCGGTGCTGGTGGCCTTTGCCTCGGCCACCCAGGACATTGCTGTCGACGCCTACCGCCTGGAAATCGCCGATGACCAGCGCCAGGCCGCGCTGGCCGCCAGCTACATGGCCGGCTACCGGGTTGCCGCGCTGCTGGCTACCGCCGGTGCCTTGTTCTTCGCCGAAGGCTTCGGCTCAACCGGCTTCAGCTACCTGCACAAGGCCTGGACCGGCACCTACGTGCTGTTCGGCGTGATGATGCTGCCGGCGCTGATCACCACCCTGCTGATGCGCGAACCGCCGGTGCCACTGCGCACCCAGCTGTCGGCGGCGCGCTACGGCCTGGCCCACCAGCTGGTGTCGGTGTTCGTGCTGATCATCCTGCTGGTGTCGGTACCGGCTACCTTCACCCAGCTGTACAACACCGATTTCGCCAGCGTGCTGTTCGAAGGCGTGAGCCTGCTCGACTTGCTGCTCGAAGACCGCGCCTTCCTGCGCGCAATCCTCTATATCACCCTCACCGCCCTGTGCCTGTCGTCCATGGGCCGCCGCGGCCTGGCACCGGTGCTGACGCCGGTCAACGACTTCATCACCCGCTATCGCTGGCAGGCCCTGCTGCTGCTCGGGTTGATCGCCACCTACCGGATGTCCGACACGGTGATGGGCGTGATGGCCAACGTGTTCTATATCGACCAGGGCTTCACCAAGGACCAGATCGCCAGCGTCAGCAAGATCTTCGGCCTGATCATGACCCTGGTGGGTGCCGGTTTCGGCGGCTTGCTGATTGTGCGCTTCGGCATCTTGCCGATCCTGTTCATCGGCGGCGTGGCGTCGGCGGCGACCAACATCCTGTTCCTGATGCTCGCCGACATGGGCGCCAACCTGCAGATGCTGATCGTCACCATCTCGCTGGACAACTTCAGCTCGGGCCTGGCCACCTCGGCGTTTGTCGCCTACCTGTCGAGCCTGACCAACCTGAAGTTCTCGGCGACCCAGTACGCCCTGCTCAGCTCGATCATGCTGCTGTTACCGCGGCTGATCGGCGGCTATTCAGGGGTCATGGTCGAGAAGTTCGGCTACCACGACTTCTTCCTGATCACCGCCCTGCTCGGCGTGCCGACCCTGATCCTGATCGCCCTGCAATGGCGTCAGGAGCGCGGGAAGCCAGAGCCGGTCGAGCACCAGGTTGCAGAACGCCCCTGAACCGCGCTGAGGCTATCGCCGGGATTACTCCGGGATAGCCTCTGGCAGGTTGCTGGAAGCGCTCAGAACGACCCTCAGCGGCCATAGCGCAAGAATCCCCGCAGCGCCCGCCGCCAGGGCGAAGTGCACCAGGCTGGCACCCGCGCCGAGCATCGCCAGCAACGCCCCGCCAAGGCCCAGCAGGGCAATGGTGATCATCCCCAGCATCGCCGACACCAGGCCCTTGCTCTGCTCGCTGGAGAACAGCGTCATGCGGTACAGCACCGCGTTGGCGATGCCCAGGCCCAGGGCGTACACCGACAGGCCGGCCACCAGGCTCAGCACCGAAGGCAGCAGCCAGGTGCCGAGCATCATGCCCAGCAAACCGATCAGGAACGGCCACAGCGCCCGCCGTACCAGGGTAGTCAGCGCGTAGCGGTCGGCGATGCGGTTGATGATCAGGTTGCCGAGGATCAGCCCACCGAAAACCGGCAACTGCCACAGGGCGTAATCCAGGGTGCTCAGGCCCTCGTCATGGATCAACAGCACCGGCGACAGGCCGATCCAGCCGATCAGCGGCAGGCCGACCAGACCCAGGGCAGCGCTGCCGGCGACAAAGCGGCGGTTGGCCAACAGTTGCCCGTAGCCGGCCAGCAACGGCAGCAGGTGGATTGGCTGGAACGCCAGGCGTGAGCCGTCGCGGCGCTCGACGCCAAGGGTTTCCGGCATGAACCGGTACAGGGCAAACCAGGCCAGCACCGCCGCCGCGCCGAACAGCACGAACAGCCAGCGCCAGGACACCCACTCCAGCAGCAGGGTGCCGACCAATGGCCCGAGCAGCGGCGAGAGCAAGGCAATATTGGCCAGCAGGGCCATCATCCGCACCGCGTCGGCCTCGCTGAACGCTTCGTTGAGCGCCGGGTAGCTGACGGTTACGACAAAGCCCAGGCCGATGCCCTGCAGCAGGCGCAGCAGGTTGAACAGCTCGATGCTCTGCACCCAGAAGGTAGCGATGCAGGCCAGGCAGAAGAACGCACAGCCACCCAGCAGCAGCGGTCGCCGCCCGTAACGGTCGGCCAGCGGGCCGATCAGCCATTGCAGGACAACGCCGCCAAGCAGGTAGAGGTTCAGCGCGTGGGGAATGAATTCGGGGCTGGCGTTCAGGTCACCGACCACCACCGGCATCGCCGGCATTACCACGTCACTGGCGAGGTAAGTGAGCAGTTCGAACAGCGCCAGGGTCATGGCGAAACAAAACGCCCGCAACGGCGTGATGTTGATCAGGGGGGTAAGCATGATAAGACCGGGCAAACAGAAGTAAGCGAGCCTATATGCCAGAAAGCACCGGGCGCAGGTAGCGCGAAGACGTGAACAAGTGTAATGACTGCTGAAAGCATCGCGGGGCAAGCCCCGCGATGGCCTCGGTCGTTACTGCACCGCCGCTTCCTGCACCACGCGGATCACCCGCTGCGGAAAGGGAATGTCGATGCCTTCGGCCTTGAGGCGGTCACGGGCATGCTCGTTGAGCATGAACAGCACGTCCCAGTAGTCGGCGGTGTTGACCCAAATGCGCAGCGATACCGTGATCGAGCTGTCGCCCAGGGTCGAAATCACTGCCTGTGGCGCCGGGTCCTGGTGCACCCGCGGGTCCTGGGCCAGTTCCAGCAGCACGTTGCGGGCCTTTTGCAGGTCGGCGTCGTAGTCCACGCCCACATCGAACACCACCTTGCGCGTCGGCTGGCGGTTGGTGTTGGTGATGATGCCGTTGGACAGGCTGCCATTAGGCAGGATCACGGTCTTGTTGTCGCCGGTGCGCAGCACGGTGTGGAAGATCTGGATGCTGTCGACGGTACCCGCAACCCCCTGGGCTTCGATCCAGTCACCGATGCGGAACGGGCGGAACAGCAAAATCAATACGCCACCGGCGAAGTTGGCCAGGCTGCCCTGCAGCGCCAGGCCGATAGCCAGGCCTGCGGCACCGATGGCGGCGACGAAGGAGGTGGTTTCGATGCCGATCATCGAGGCCACGCTGACAATCAGCAGGATCTTCAGGATGATGTTGGCCAGGCTGCTGATAAAGCCTTGCAGGGCCTGGTCGGCATTGCGCAGGGCCAGCAGTTTGCCCAGGCGGAAAGTGACTTTGTTGATCAGCCACCAGCCGATGGCCAGGGTCAGCAGCGCCAGCAACAGGCGGCTGCCGTATTCCATGATCAGCGGAAGCCAGGTTTGCGAAGCCTTGACCAGCTGGTCGACCTCAGCGTTGAAATCCATCGTATGTTCTCCTGATGCCGAGCGGCAAAGAGCTGAAAAAGACCTGCCGCAAACGTTTCAGCGGCACCTCGGCCCTCGGACGCCAAAAAGGCGCCAAGGTTCCGGGCTCCGCGACTTCAGTCGCGGAAATTGTTGAACTGCAGGGGCATGCCGAACTCTTTGGCGCGCAGGGCGGCGATCGCTTCTTGCAGGTCGTCGCGCTTCTTGCCGGTGACGCGCACCTGCTCGCCCTGGATGGCGGCCTGGACCTTGAGCTTGGCGTCCTTGATGTGGGCGACGATCTTCTTCGCCAGTTCTTTATCGATACCCTCTTTGAGCACCGCTTCCTGCTTCATGACCTTGCCCGAAGCGAAGGCGTCCTTCACTTCCAGGCACTGCACGTCGATCTTGCGCTTGACCAGGGCCAGCTTGAGGATCTCGATCATCGCTTCGAGCTGGAACTCGGCCTCGGCGGTCAGGTTGACGGTCAGTTCCTTTTCCTTGAACTCGAAGCTGCCCTTGCCCTTGAGGTCATAGCGACGGTCCAGGTCCTTGACCGCGTTTTCCACGGCGTTGGTGACTTCGTGCTTGTCCAGTTCCGATACCACGTCGAACGACGGCATACCTTTTCTCCAAAAAATAAAGGCACCCTCGCGGCTCTGCTGAAAGAGCGCGATGGAGCGCGCAGGGTTTGACGGTTAAAATACCGGATCATTATAACGGTTGCGAAACGCTGATGAGCAGCACCTGGCATATTCTCGGCGCCGGCAGTCTGGGCAGCCTCTGGGCCTGCCGGCTGGCCCGCGCCGGCAAACCGGTCCGGCTGATCCTGCGCGACAAGGCGCGGCTGCAGGCCTATGAAGCCGCAGGCGGCCTGACCCTGGTTGAACAGGGCAAGGCGCAGTTACAGGCGATCCCCGCACAACTGGCCGACGACCACACGCCGATCCACCGCTTGCTGGTGGCCTGCAAGGCCTACGACGCCGAACAGGCGGTGGCGCAACTGGCGCCGCGCCTGGCTAAAGATGCCGAGCTGATCCTGCTGCAGAACGGCCTGGGCAGCCAGGAAGCGGTGGCCAACCGCGTACCCCACGCCCGCTGCGTGTCCGCCTCGAGCACCGAAGGCGCGTTCCGCGAGCAGGACTGGCAGGTGAATTTCGCCGGGCACGGCTTCAACTGGCTGGGCGATCCGGCCAACCCCGGCGCCCCGGACTGGCTCGATGACCTGAGCGAAGCCGGCATTCCCCACCAGTGGACCCCGGACATCCTCACCCGCCTGTGGCGCAAGCTGGCGCTCAATTGTGCGATCAACCCGCTGACCGTTTTGCATGACTGTCGCAATGGCGGCCTGCAGGCGCATCAGTGCGAAGTCGCGACCCTGTGCGCCGAACTTGCCGAGCTGCTGCAATACTGCGGCCAGCCGCAAGCGGCCGAGGGCCTGGTCGATGAAGTGGAACGGGTGATCCATGCCACGGCGGCCAACTACTCTTCCATGTACCAGGATGTTCGCCACGGCCGGCGCACCGAAATCCACTACCTGCTCGGCCATGCCTACCGCACCGCCAGCCGCCACGGCCGGCAGCTGCCGCACCTGGAACGGCTGTACCGGCGCCTGGTCGAACACCTGAACACGCGCGGATTGCCCAGCGACTGAGCACGGCGCTACCCTGCCCCTTCACCTACAGACCGGGACTACGCCTTTCACATGACTTTGCGCGAACGCCTGGAGAACCTGCCGGTCGGCCAGAAGTTGCTGGCCGCCCTGCTGGTGCTGCTGATCACTATCCTGCTGGTGGCCAACCTGACTTTTATCAGCGCCGCCTACTGGATTTCCCAGGAGAGCATGGCCCCGCAGGCCCTGCAGACCATTGGCCGGCTGGTGTCCAACCCGCAACTGGCGCAACAGGCCAGCGATTCGCCGGATGCCGCCAAGGCCCTGCTCAAGGAACTCGACAGCTACACCCCGCTGCGCGCCGCCGCCCTGTACGGCAGCGACGGCAAGATGCTTGCGCAATTGCAGCACGGCGAAGCCCTGCCGTTGCCCAAGCGCTACCGCAACATCGACAACTGGCGCCTGACCGAATTTCGCAGCACGCAACTGGTGAGCCTGCCGCGCGCGGGCGGCCCGCCCGGCCATCTGCTGCTGGTGGCCAGCAGCGAGCTGCCGATGGCCTTCTACACCGGCACCCTGACCGCGAGCCTGGGCATCCTGGTGTTCAGCATCCTGCTGTGGATGATCATCGCCCGGCAAATCAAACGCCTGATCACCCAGCCGATCTACCAGCTCGAAGAACTCTCGCGCCAGGTCACCCGCGAAGAAAACTACGCCCTGCGCGCCAAGCGCGGCAACGATGACGAGATCGGCAGCCTGGCCGACGCCTTCAACACCATGCTCTCGCGCATCGAAGCCCGCGAGCAGCAGCTCAAGCGCACCCGCGACGAATTCCAGGACGCCTACGACCAGGCCCAGGGCCTGGCCGAAGAAACCCGCCACACCAACCGCAAACTGGAGCTGGAAGTCCAGGTGCGCAGCAAGATCGAGAAAAAACTCACCGGTTTTCAGAACTATCTCAACAGCATCATCGACTCCATGCCCTCGGCGCTGATCGCCCTCGATGAGCAGCTCTATGTCACCCAGTGGAACCAGGAAGCCAGCGCGCTCTCTGGAACGCCCCTGGACGAGGCGCTGAACCAGCCGATCTTCCTTGCCTTCGAACCCCTCAAGCCGTTTTTGCCGCAGCTCAAGGAGAGCGTCGAGAAGCACCGGGTGGCGAAGATCGAGCGGGTAACCTGGACCAAGGACGACGACGCCCGCCACTATGCCCTGACCTTTTACCCACTGATGGGCGGTGGCGGCCGCGGCGTGGTGATCCGCATCGACGACATCACCCAGCGCCTGTCGCTGGAAGAGATGATGGTACAGTCGGAGAAGATGCTCTCGGTCGGCGGCCTGGCAGCGGGCATGGCCCACGAGATCAACAACCCGCTGGGCGCCATCCTGCACAACGTGCAGAACATTCGCCGGCGGCTATCGCCGGACCTTGCCAAGAACCTCGAACAGGCCGACGAGATCGGCATCGACCTGCCGACCGTCAACCGCTACCTGCAAAGCCGCGAAGTGCCGCAGTTGCTCGACGGCATCCAGCAGGCCGGCGCCCGCGCGGCAAAAATAGTGACCCACATGCTCAGCTTCAGCCGGCGCAGCAACCGCCAGTTGGCGCCTTGTGATTTGCCGGCACTGATCGACCAGGCGGTGGAAATTGCCGGCAACGACTTTGACCTGACCATCGGCTTCGACTTCAAGGGCCAGGCCATCGTCCGCCAGTTCGACCCCAACCTGGGCCCGGTGCCGTGCACCGCCAACGAACTGGAACAGGTGTTGCTCAACCTGTTGAAAAACGCCGCCCAGGCCATTCACCTGCGCCACGACGACAGTGAGCCCGGGCGCATCACCCTGCGCACCCGGCTCAACCCGCCGTGGGCGGAGATCCAGGTCGAGGACAACGGCATCGGCATGCCCGAAGCGGTGCGCAAACGCACCTTCGAGCCGTTCTTCACCACCAAGGAAATCGGCCAGGGCACGGGCCTGGGCCTGTCGGTGTCGTATTTCATCATCACCAACAATCACAAGGGGCAGATGGAAGTGCAATCGGCACCGGGCCAGGGTACTTGCTTCACCTTGCGCCTGCCGCTTGCCCCAAGCAAAACGGAGTCTTGAGCATGGGTTTTCGTTTGTCGAAGATTTACACCCGCACCGGCGACAAAGGTGAAACCGGGCTGGGCGATGGCCGCCGCGTGCCAAAGGACCATCCGCGAATCGAAGCGATTGGCGAGGTCGACAGCCTCAACAGCCAGTTGGGCCTGTTACTGGCCGGGTTGGCCGAACAGCGGCTGGATGAGCTCACTGAGGTACTCGCACCTTGTCAGCACCGGCTGTTCGATCTGGGCGGGGAACTGGCGATGCCGGCGTATCAAGCGTTGAACAGCGCTGAAGTGGAGCGCCTGGAGGCGGCGATCGACCGCTGGAACGAAGAGCTGGGGCCGCTGGAGAACTTCATTCTGCCCAGTGGTTCGGCGCTGATCGCCCAGGCCCACGTGTGCCGCAGCCTGGCCCGCAGTGCCGAGCGGCGCTGCCAGCAGTTGAACAGCATCGAGCCGCTGGCCGGGGTGGGCCTGGCGTATATCAATCGGTTGTCGGATTTGCTGTTTGTCGCGGCACGCTTGATAGCACGGCGTCAGGGAGTGGCCGAGGTGTTGTGGCAGGCTGCGGCCAAACCCTGAGGGCCTCATCGCGGGTCAAGCCCGCTCCTATAGGTGGCGATCCTGTAGGAGCGGACTTGCCCCGCGATCAATTCAGAGCTCAGGCCAGAACGCGCGGATCCCCGCCACACCCTGAGCGCCATGCTGCCAGGCCTTTTCCTGCTCGGCAGCGCCCACGCCACCAAGCAGATACACAGGCTTGCTGAAGCCTTCGATCAGTTGCTGCGCCTGCTCCCAGCCCAATGGCACGGCATCCGGATGGGTCTGGGTCGCCTGCACCGGTGACAGGGTGACGAAATCCACGCCCATCTGCTCGGCCAGTGCCAGTTCTTCAGCGTTATGACACGACGCCGCCAGCCAGCGCTGCCTGGGGAACGGCCGGCCTTTGCTGGCGTACTTGCGCAGCTGCTCAGAGGTCAGGTGCCAACCGGCCGCCGGGAAGTCGCCCAGCCATTCCAGCGGGCCCTTGAGCATCAACTGCGCCTTGCCCGCGCACAGACCGACCGCATCCACCGCGACATCGCGGTATTTGGGGTCGTACATGTTCGGCGCACGCAGTTGTACCAGCTTGATTCCGTCGGCAATGGCCTTCTGGATGCCTCGCAACATCTGCGGGACTTCCAGCCCCTCGGGAGTAATCAGGTATTGCCCCGGCAAACGCGCGGCGGCAACGATTGGCTGGTTGGCTTCAGGGAAGTCGTAGTCCGGCAACTCCCGCGCAGTCACCCAGGCCAGCGGCTGGCCTTCGGCGCCATGGGGTTCGCCGCTAAAGCCGTTAACGTCCCAGACATCCAGCAGTACCTGTTTGTCCGGGTAATCGTGCTTGACCTTGATCAGCGGCCGCGCCGCAGTGACAACGATGCCCAGCTCTTCATGAAGCTCACGAGCCAGGGCCACTTCGACCGCTTCGCCGTCTTCGACCTTGCCACCGGGAAATTCCCACAGGCCGCCCTGGTGCTGGCTGTCAGCGCGGCGGGCAATCAGGATGCGTCCGTCGGTGCCGCGGATGACCGCGGCGGCTACATGCACACGTTTCACCCTTCACGCTCCGCCAGGCCAGCGTGTTGCCAGGCCTGGAAGGCTGGCCACTGGTAGATGGTCTCGATATAGGCCGCCGCTTCTGCCGGCACTTCGACCCGGTAGGTGCGCAGGCGCACGGCAATCGGGGCAAAGAAGGCATCGGCCAGGCTCAGGCTGCCGAACAGGTATGGGCCAGCCTCTTTGGCTGCCAGGCGGCATTCGGACCACAGCGCGACGATGCGGTCGATATCGACCTGCACGTCCAGCGGCATGCTTTCCAGCGCTTGATCGCGAGACAGGTCGAACGGCATGTTGCCACGCAGGGCGAAGAAGCCGCTGTGCATCTGCGCGCAAGCCGAACGGGCCTGGGCACGGGCAGCGACGTCGGTAGGCCAGAGGTTGGCTTGCGGGTGACGCTCGGCCAGGTATTCGGCAATCGCCAGGGAGTCGGCGATCACCCCGTGCTCGCTCTTGAGCAGCGGCACCTTGGCGGTGGGCGAATGCTCGAGCAGGCGCTGGCGGGTGTCAGGCTGGTTGAGCTTGATCAGGGTTTCATCGTAAGTAGCACCGGCCAGCTCAAGGGCCAGGGCGGCGCGCAGCGACCAGGAGGAGTACAGCTTGTCGCCGATGATCAGGTGGTAGCTCATGGTTCGGCTCCATCAGGGGCTTTTCGCGGGTCAAGCCCGCTCCTACAGGTTTGGTAGGAGCGGGCTCGCCCGGCGATGAGGTTAAGTACGGTATTCAGCGTTGATTTTCACGTACTCGTGGGACAGGTCGGTGGTCCAGATGGTTTCGCTGCACTGGCCCCGGCCCAGCTCGATACGGATGGTGATTTCTTCACGGGCCATGACTGCCGAGCCCTGGGCTTCGGTGTAGCTGGCGCTGCGCCCGCCCTGGCTGGCGATGCACACATCACCCAGGTAGACGTCGATCAGGCTGACGTCCAGGTCCGGTACACCGGCCCGGCCGACCGCGGCGAGGATCCGGCCCCAGTTCGGGTCGGAGGCGAACAGTGCGGTCTTGATCAGCGGCGAGTGGGCCACGGCATAGCCGACGTCCAGGCACTCCTGATGGTTGCCGCCGCCGTTGACTTCAACAGTGACGAATTTGGTCGCACCTTCGCCGTCGCGGACGATGGCCTGGGCGACTTCCATGCACACTTCGAACACGGCTTTTTTCAGCGCTTCGAACAGCGGGCCACTGGCTTCGCTGACTTCGGCGACATCGGCCTTGCCGGTGGCAATCAGCATGCAGCAGTCGTTGGTGGAGGTATCGCCGTCGATGGTGATGCGGTTGAACGACTTGTTGGCGCCGTCGAGGATCAGGTCCTTGAGCACCGCCGGGGCCACCTTGGCGTCGGTGGCGATGTAACCGAGCATGGTCGCCATGTTCGGGCGGATCATGCCCGCGCCTTTGCTGATGCCGGTGACGGTGATAGTCACGCCGTCATGCTGGAACTGGCGGCTGGCGCCTTTA
Source organism: Pseudomonas sp. B21-009 (assembly GCF_024749345.1). Classification (NCBI taxonomy): domain Bacteria; kingdom Pseudomonadati; phylum Pseudomonadota; class Gammaproteobacteria; order Pseudomonadales; family Pseudomonadaceae; genus Pseudomonas; species Pseudomonas sp. B21-009. The sequence goes on from NZ_CP087199.1 coordinate 4,841,624, forward strand.
GGCAGGGTGTCGGTGGTCATGATGCCGGTGGCGGCAGCGGCCCAGTTGTTTTCCGACAAGTCATCGATGGCTGCCTGCAGGGCGCCTTCGATCTTCTCGACCGGCAGCGGCTCGCCGATCACGCCGGTGGAAAATGGCAGCACGGCACTGGCGTCGACGCCAGTCAGCTCGGCCAGCTTGGCGCAGGTGCGCTCGGCCGCAGCCAGGCCTGGCGCGCCGGTGCCGGCGTTGGCGTTGCCGGTGTTGGTCAGCAGGTAGCGCACGGTACCCTGTACGCGCTGTTTGGCGAGGATCACCGGGGCGGCGCAAAAGGCGTTCAGGGTAAACACGCCGGCGACGCTGGAGCCTTCGGCGCAGCGCATTACCACCACGTCCTTGCGCCCGGGGCGCTTGATGCCCGCAGAGGCGATGCCGAGTTCGAAACCTGGAACCGGGTGCAACGTTGGCAAAGGACCAAGACCAACAGCCATGAAAGCGCTCCTAGAAAAAAGGCACCGGGACAAGATTACCGGCGCTTGAGATGGAACAACGCCGCGACGGTCAGGACCAGTCGCGGCGCGGTGTTCAGATGTCAGCGAGGTACTACGGCGTGATGATCAGTCGATCTTGCCGTGGCACTGCTTGAACTTCTTGCCCGAACCGCACCAGCATGGCTCGTTGCGGCCCAGCTTCTGCTCGTTGCGCACAGGCGCGGCGGCCACGGCAACGTCAGCACCGTCTTCCTGCGGTTCAGCTTCAAGGCCCGGGGCCTCGGCGTGCTGGAACTGCATGCGCGCAGCCAGCTCTTCGGCTTCGCGGCGCAGACGGGCCTCTTCCTCGACCGGATCTTCGCGGCGCACCTGAACGTGCGAGAGCACGCGGATGGTGTCGCGCTTGATCGAATCGAGCAGCTCCTGGAACAGGTTGAACGACTCGCGCTTGTACTCCTGCTTCGGGTTCTTCTGCGCATAGCCGCGCAGGTGGATACCGTGGCGCAGATGGTCCATGGTCGACAGGTGGTCTTTCCACAGGTCGTCGAGCACACGCAGCAGGATCTGCTTCTCGAAGGTACGCAGGGCTTCGGCGCTGGCCTGCTCTTCCTTCTCGTTGTAGGCCGCCAGCAGCTCGGTCATGAGCTTGGCACGCAGGGTTTCTTCGTACAGGTGGTCGTCTTCGTCGAGCCATTGCTGAATCGGCAGCTTGACCCCGAAATCGCTGGCCAGGGCCGCTTCCAGGCCGGCCACGTCCCACTGCTCGGGCAGCGATTGCGGCGGAATGTGCTGGGCGACAGTGGCGTCGAGCACTTCCTGGCGGAAGTCGGCGATGGTGTCGCCAATGTTGTCGGCTGCCAGCAGGCTGTTACGCATGTGGTAGATGACTTTACGCTGTTCGTTGGCGACGTCGTCGAACTCGAGCAACTGCTTGCGAATGTCGAAGTTGCGGCCTTCGACCTTGCGCTGGGCTTTTTCGATGGCGTTGGTGACCATGCGGTGTTCGATGGCTTCACCGGACTGCATGCCCAGGGCCTTCATGAAGTTCTTCACCCGGTCAGAGGCGAAGATACGCATCAGGCTGTCTTCCAGCGACAGGTAGAAACGGCTCGAACCCGGGTCGCCCTGACGACCGGAACGGCCACGCAGCTGGTTGTCGATACGGCGCGATTCGTGACGCTCGGAAGCAATCACGTGCAGGCCACCGGACTCGATCACCTGCTGGTGACGCTTCTGCCAGTCGGCCTTGATCTGCGCGACCTGCTCGGCGGTCGGGCTGTCCATGGCGGCGACTTCGACTTCCCAGTTACCGCCCAGGAGGATGTCGGTACCGCGACCGGCCATGTTGGTGGCGATGGTCAGCGCACCCGGGCGACCGGCCTGGGCAATGATCTCGGCTTCTTTTTCGTGGTACTTGGCGTTCAGGACCTTGTGATCGATGCCTTCCTTCTGCAGCAGGTTGGACATGTGCTCGGAGGTTTCGATGGTCGCGGTGCCCACCAGGACCGGACGGCCCTGGGTCATGCTTTCCTTGATGTCGGCGATGATCGCCTGGTACTTCTCGTCGGCGGTCAGGTACACCAGGTCGTTGAAGTCCTTACGGGCCAACGGCTTGTTCGGCGGGATCACCATCACGTTGAGGCCGTAGATCGACTGGAACTCGAACGCTTCGGTGTCGGCGGTACCGGTCATGCCCGACAGTTTGTTGTACAGGCGGAAGTAGTTCTGGAAGGTGGTCGAGGCCAGGGTCTGGCTCTCGGCCTGAATGTTCAGGTTCTCTTTCGCTTCGATCGCCTGGTGCAGGCCTTCGGACAGACGACGGCCCGGCATGGTACGCCCGGTGTGTTCGTCGATCAGCAGGATCTGGCCGTCCTGGACGATGTACTCGATGTTGCGATGGAACAGCTTGTGCGCGCGCAGGCCGGCGTAGACGTGGGTCAGCAGGCCCAGGTTGTGCGCCGAGTAGAGGCTCTCGCCCTCGGCCAGCAGGCCGACCTGGGTGAGCATCTCTTCGATGAACTGGTGGCCGGCTTCGTTGAGTTCAACCTGACGGCTCTTCTCGTCGATGCTGTAGTGGCCTTCCTGGGTAACCTGGCCCTCGACTTCCTCGATGTGCTGCTTGAGGCGCGGGATCAGCTTGTTGATCTCGATGTACAGCTTGGAGCTGTCTTCGGCCTGGCCGGAGATGATCAGCGGGGTACGGGCTTCATCGATGAGGATGGAGTCGACTTCGTCGATCACGGCGAAATTCAGCTCGCGCTGGAATTTCTCTTCCATGCTGAAGGCCATGTTGTCGCGCAGGTAGTCGAAACCGAATTCGTTGTTGGTGCCGTAGGTGATGTCGGCGGCGTAGGCAATGCGCTTCTCTTCCGGCGGCTGGAACGGTGTGACGACACCGACGGTCAGGCCGAGGAATTCGTACAGCGGACGCATCCAGTTGGCGTCGCGGCGGGCCAGGTAGTCGTTCACCGTGACCACGTGCACACCTTTGCCCGACAAGGCATTGAGGTACACGCCCAGGGTTGCGACCAAGGTCTTGCCTTCACCGGTACGCATTTCTGCGATCATGCCTTCGTGCAAGGTCATGCCGCCGATCAGCTGCACATCGAAGTGACGCATGCCCATGACCCGCTTGCCCGCTTCACGGGCGACCGCGAAGGCTTCAGGCAACAGCTGGTCGAGGGTCTCGCCTTTGGCCAGGCGCTCTTTGAACGCTGCGGTCTTGGCGCGCAGCTGCTCGTCCGAGAGGGCCACCATCTGCTCTTCGAAGGCATTGACGATCTGTACCGTCTTGAGCATGCGTTTGACTTCACGCTCGTTCTTGCTTCCAAAAAGTTTTTTTAACAAAGGCGCAAACATATCGGCAGGATCTTCCACACGTGGGGATGGAGGGCGGCCCCGTAAGTCGCCCGTGCAGCCCTAATGGCCGCATGCGAACGAGCATTCTACCCGGAAACGATGGTGAGGAAAGTGGCGGATTTCCACGATGCTGGCACAGCGCTTTGACGGGGCATGGTTAAAATAAGGCCTTTTTCGCCAACTTCAAGCCATTGCAACATGAAGTTTTACCCTCGCAGCGCAAACAGGGCCTGCCTGTGGCGATCTGCTAAGATGGCAGCTCTGTAACTTCAGGTGTCCCTTCATGGCTTTTCGCCCCTCGCCAGCCCGCGCTCCCGCTGTCCTTCTGCGCGAAGCCCGGCCGCTCAAAGCCCTGTTCAGCCAGGCCCAGCGCCTGGCGCAACTGCAGAAGCTGCTCGACAGCCAGCTGCAGCCGGCGGCCCGCGAACATTGCCACCTCGCTTCCTGGCGCGAGGGCACGCTGTTGTTGATCGTCACCGACGGCCACTGGGCCACCCGCCTGCGTTACCAGCAAAAACGCCTGCAACGCCAGCTGCAGACTCTGGAGGCCTTTGCCAGCCTGACGCGGATTGTGTTCAAGGTACAGCCACCGACCACCCAGAGCCGCGCGGCCGGGCACACCGCCGACCTGTCGAGCCGGGCGGCCGAAAGTATTCAGGCGACGGCTGAAGGCATCAGCGATCCGAAGCTGCGGGCGGCGCTGGAGCGGTTGGCCAGTCATGCGCGCGACAAGGATGCGGCGGACGGCTGATATTCCGTGCATGGGGCTGCTGCGCAGCCCATCGCCGGCAAGACCGGCTCCCACACAAAAACCAGGCATAAAAAAGGCCACCCGAAGGTGGCCGAAAAAAACTAAAGAAGAGAGTGTTCGTACTTACACTGCCGCAACCGGACGCATGTAAGAGATCGGTGCCGTGCTGGCATCTTCGAAAGTCACCACTTCCCAGGCGTCTGTTTCCTCGATCAGCTTGCGCAGCAGCTGGTTGTTCAGCGCGTGTCCGGACTTGTAGCCCTTGAACTCGCCGATCAGGCTGTTGCCCAGCAGGTAGAGGTCGCCGATGGCGTCGAGGATCTTGTGCTTGACGAATTCGTCTTCGTAGCGAAGACCGTCTTCGTTGAGCACGCCGTCCTTGTCGACCACGATGGCGTTTTCCACACTGCCACCGAGTGCGAGGTTGTGCTTGCGCAGGTACTCGATGTCACTCATGAACCCGAAGGTACGGGCGCGGCTGACTTCCTTCACAAACGAGGTGCTGGAAAAGTCCACGCTGGCGCTTTGGGTCCGGTTGCGGAACACCGGGTGATCGAAATCGATCTCGAAACTCACCTTGAACCCGTCGAATGGCAGGAAAGTGGCGCGCTTGTCGCCGTCTTCCACCGTCACTTCGCGCAGGATGCGGATGAACTTCTTGGCTGCGTCCTGTTCTTCCAGGCCGGCAGATTGAATCAGGAATACAAAGGGCCCAGCGCTACCGTCCATGATCGGCACTTCGGACGCGGAGAGCTCGACGTAGGCGTTATCGATGCCCAGGCCAGCCATGGCCGAGAGCAAGTGCTCAACCGTGTCTACCTTGGTATCGCCGTTGACCAGTGTCGTCGACATGGTGGTCTCGCCGACGTTGGCCGCGCGGGCGGGAATTTCCACCACGGGGTCGAGGTCGGCACGGCGAAATACGATGCCGGTATCCACAGGTGCAGGTTTGAGGGTCAGGTAAACCTTTTCCCCGGAGTGCAGGCCGACACCTGTGGCACGGATAATATTCTTCAGGGTGCGTTGTTTAATCATGGCATTGGCCGCTTCAGCGCAAATTGCGAACTGGTATCAACAAAGGCTGAGGATAATACCAGACCCGGCCTTTGCTGAACACCAATCACCCTTATACCCCTGATAAATTTCATTAATCGGCCTGACGACGCAGGAATGCCGGGATGTCCAGGTAGTCCAGATCGTCTTGCGGATTAAGTTTTGCAGCCGCCGCAGCACCGGCGTGGGCCTGGTTGCGCATCACGGTCGGACGCTCCAGGTCACGGTAGTTAACCGACGACTCGTTGCGTACAGGGGCCGGAGCCGGGGTCTGCGCCGCAGCGGTCTGCATGGTGTTGTCGATAACCTTGACCGGCTTCTCGATTTTCGCACCCAGGCCAGTGGCAACCACGGTAACGTGCAGCTCGTCGCGCATGTCCGGATCGATAACGGTACCGACCTTGACCATGGCGTGATCGGATGCGAAGGCCTCGATGATGCTACCGACGTCCGAGTACTCACCCAGCGACAGGTCAGGACCTGCGGTGATGTTCACCAGGATGCCGCGAGCGCCCTGCAGGTTGACGTCTTCGAGCAGCGGGTTGCGGATGGCTGCCTCGGTCGCTTCACGTGCACGGTTAGGACCGCTGGCACAGCCGGTACCCATCATGGCCATGCCCATCTCGCTCATCACGGTACGCACGTCGGCGAAGTCGACGTTGATCATGCCCGGACGCTTGATGATGTCGGAGATACCGCGAACGGCACCGGCCAGTACGTCGTCAGCCTTGGCGAACGCCGACAGCAGGCTGGCGTCCTTGCCGAGGATGGTCAGCAGCTTCTCGTTGGGGATGGTGATCAGCGAGTCGACGCTGTCAGCCAGTGCACGGATGCCCTCGTCGGCAATCTGCATGCGCTTGCGGCCTTCGAACGGGAACGGCCGGGTCACCACGGCAACGGTGAGGATGCCTAGTTCCTTGGCCACTTCGGCGATGATTGGCGCCGCACCGGTACCGGTACCGCCGCCCATGCCGGTGGTGATGAACACCATGTTGGTGCCTTGCAGCACTTCAGCGATGCGCTCACGGTCTTCCAGCGCGGCCTGGCGGCCGACTTCCGGATTGGCCCCGGCACCCAGGCCCTTGGTCACGCCGGTACCCAGTTGCAGGATGGTGCGCGCGCCGATGTTTTTCAGCGCTTGAGCATCGGTGTTGGCGCAGATGAATTCGACGCCTTCGATGTTGCTCTTGACCATGTGATTGACGGCGTTGCCACCGCCGCCACCGACGCCGATCACTTTGATGACCGGACTTTGCGGGACGTTGTCTACGAGCTCGAACATTTTCCCTCTCCTTACAGTTCTCTAGTTTTTGCGCCTACTACTACTGCTTTGAAACTTTAAAAGTTGCCCTGGACCCAGCGTTTGAAGCGTTCGAACGCTGGAGCCTTCGGTTCATCGCCATAGCCGTTGTTGCTGCTGCTGATACCGGTCAGGGTCAAGCCGTCGGACTGCTTCTGCAGGCCGTAGGTCAAAAGGCCCACACCGGTGGAATAAATCGGGTTGCGCACCACATCGCTAAGGCCGCGAACACTGTGCGGCACGCCCAGGCGTACCGGCATGTGGAAGATTTCCTCGGCAAGTTCTACCGCGCCTTCCATTTTCGAGGTACCGCCGGTCAGGACGATGCCCGCCGGTACCAGGTCTTCGTAGCCGCTGCGACGCAGTTCGGCCTGGATCAGGGTGAAGAGCTCGTCGTAACGCGGCTCGACCACTTCGGCCAGGGCCTGGCGCGACAGTTCGCGCGGCGGACGGTCGCCGACGCTCGGCACCTTGATGGTTTCACCGGCGCCGGCCAGCTTGGCCAGGGCGCAGGCGTAACGGATCTTGATCTCTTCGGCGTATTGGGTCGGGGTACGCAGGGCCATGGCGATGTCGTTGGTCACCTGGTCGCCGGCAATCGGGATCACCGCGGTGTGACGGATTGCGCCTTCAGTGAAGATGGCGATGTCGGTGGTGCCGCCACCGATGTCGACCAGGCACACGCCGAGCTCTTTCTCGTCATCGGTCAGCACCGAGTAAGCCGAGGCCAGTTGCTCAAGGATGATGTCGTCGATTTCCAGGCCGCAGCGACGCACGCACTTTTCGATGTTCTGCGCGGCATTGACGGCGCAGGTGACCACGTGGACCTTGGCTTCCAGACGCACGCCGGACATGCCCAGTGGCTCGCGCACGCCTTCCTGGTTGTCGATCACGTAGTCCTGCGGCAGGGTGTGCAGGACCCGCTGGTCGGCCGGAATGGCCACGGCCTGGGCGGCGTCGAGCACGCGCTCAAGGTCGGCGGCGCTGACTTCACGGTCGCGGATGGCGACGATGCCGTGGGAGTTCAGGCTGCGGATGTGATTGCCGGCCACACCGACGAACGCCGAGTGGATCCGGCAGCCAGCCATCAGCTGGGCCTCTTCGACCGCACGCTGGATCGACTGCACGGTGGACTCGATATTGACCACCACGCCCTTCTTCAGCCCGCGCGATGGGTGGGTGCCGATACCGACGATTTCCAGGGTGCCGTCGGCGGCGACTTCGCCCACCAGTGCCACGACCTTGGAGGTGCCGATATCCAGCCCGACGATCATTTTGCCGCTATGCGCATTTGCCATGGGTCCTGCCTCTCTCTAATTCTTCGCAACGGCGGGTTGGGCCGTCGTCGGTGCATTCGGTTCCCGCCAGCCAACAGCCAGGCCATTGGCATAACGCAGATCGATGCGGGCGATGTTCGTGATCTGTTCTTTGAGTGTCTTGTCGTAAATGGCAATGAAGCGGCGCATCTTTTCCACCAGATGATCGCGTCCCAGCAGCAGTTCGATACCAGGCCCGGCGCTACCGGCACCGGTGGTCAGGAACCAGCTGCCGCGCTCGCGCAACTCCAGCCGGGCAATCGAAAAGCCCATCGGCCGCAACATCTGGCTCAGGACCTGATATTGCTGCATTACTTTTTGCTGCGCCCGCTGCGGCCCGAACAGCTGCGGCAGGTGCTCGTAGTTGGCCAGTTCACGCGGGGTAAAGGCCTGGCCCTGGTTATTGAGCAAGGCTTCGTCACCCCAGCGCGCGACCGGCAACTGTTCTTCCAGGCGGATCACCACTTCATCCGGCCACACCCGGCGCACTTCGGCGTGGGCGATCCAGGGCATCTGCTCCAGTTCCGCGCGCATGCTCGCCAGGTCGACGGTGAAGAAGCTCGCCGCTACGTAGGGGGCGATCCGCTGCTGCACCGCCTGCTGGCTGATGTAGCTGAGGTCGCCCTGTACGGCGATCTTGGTAATCGGCCGATCGGCGTACGGCATCAGGCGCTGGGCACCTTCGTAGGCGCCAAAACCTGCGACGACCAGCAGCACCGGCCACAGCAGGCGCTTGAACACGCTGAAGTTGGCCTTGGGCAGGCGCGCCGACAGTGGCTCCTTGGCCACCATCCGGCTGGCACCACGCGGCACCGGCTTGTTACGGCCGGGGGCGGGTTGCTGATGACGTAACATCGCGCCTTGCATGGGCTTAACCTCGCGCCGGGACGCTTGCCGCCAGGATCGCCAGCACCAACTGCTGGAAGTCCAGGCCGGCCGCGCGTGCCGCCATCGGGACCAGGCTGTGATCAGTCATGCCTGGTGCGGTGTTGACCTCGAGCAGCCAGAAACGCCCCTGCTCGTCCTGCATCACGTCCAGGCGGCCCCAGCCGGCGATGCCGATGGCGTCGCAGGCACGGGCAGTCAGGTCGATCAGCTCTTGTTCCTTGGCCGCGTCCAGGCCGCACGGGATGCGGTACTGGGTATCGTTGGCAATGTACTTGGCGTCGTAGTCATAGAAGGTGTGCGGCGTGCCCAGGGCAATCGGCGGCAACACCTGGCCACGCAGGGTCGCGACGGTGAACTCCGGACCATGAATCCATTGTTCGACCAACACTTGCGAATCGTAGGTAGCGGCGTCCTTCCAGGCGGCGATCAATTCGTCGACACCCTGCACTTTCGCCATACCGATACTGGAACCTTCATGGGCCGGTTTGACGATCAAAGGGAAGCCCAGTTCCGCACCTGCAGAAATACAGTCGGCTTCGCTGCTCAGCACGGCGTGACGAGGGGTCGGAATCCCCAGGCTGTGCCAGACCTGCTTGGTCCGCAGCTTGTCCATGGCCAGTGCCGAAGCGAGGATGCCGCTGCCGGTATAAGGGATGCCCAGGCACTCCAGCAAGCCCTGCATGCTGCCGTCTTCACCGCCACGGCCGTGGAGGATGATGAAGGCGCGGTCGATCTTCTCGCTCAGCAGGCGCTGCAGCAGATCGTCACCGACGTCAATGGCGACCACATCGACACCGGCGCTGGTCAGCGCCTGGATGACTGCGGCGCCGGACTTCAGCGAAACCTCGCGCTCGGCGCTCTTGCCGCCGTACAGCACGGCAACGCGGCCGAAGGCTTTCGGGTCGATGGTCGAGTGCAAAGTGGCGTATGCGTTATCAGTCATTTCGACTTCCCCTGACTGGCAACAGCACCAGCGAACAACGGACTCTTGAGTAATTGCGGGGCCAGGCCACCGATGTCACCGGCACCTTGGCACAGCAGGATGTCGCCAGCGCGCAGCAGCGGCTTGACCAGCGGCGCCAGCTCGATGCCGCGCTCGATGTAGATCGGGTCGAGCTGGCCGCGCTGGCGGATGCTGTGGCACAGCTGACGGCTGTCGGCACCGGGGATCGGCTCTTCGCCGGCCGGGTAGACTTCCATCAGCAGCAGTACGTTGGCGTCGGCCAGGACCTGGACGAAATCGTCGTAGAGGTCGCGGGTGCGACTGTAACGGTGCGGCTGGTAAACCATCACCAGGCGCCGCTCAGGCCAGCCACCGCGCACGGCCTTGATCACCGCCGCGACTTCGGTCGGGTGGTGGCCGTAGTCGTCGACCAGCATCACGCTGCCGCCCTCTACCGGCAGTTCGCCGTAGACCTGGAAGCGCCGCCCTACCCCCTGGAACCCCGAAAGGCCCTGGACAATGGCTTCATCGCTGATGCCCTCGTCGGTGGCAATGGCGATGGTCGCCAGGGCGTTGAGCACGTTGTGATTGCCCGGCATGTTGACCGACACGTCCAGCGGCTCGCGATCGCGGCGCAGCACGGTGAAGTGGGTCTGCATGCCCGACTGGCGGACATTGATCGCGCGCACGTCGGCTTCTTCGCTGAAGCCATAGGTGACCGCCGGCCGCTTGACCTGCGGGAGGATCTCGCGCACCACCGGATCGTCCAGGCACATCACCGCCAGCCCGTAGAACGGCAGGTTGTGGAGGAACTCGACGAAGGTTTTCTTCAGTTTGTTGAAGTCGCCTTCGTAGGTCGCCATATGGTCGGCGTCGATGTTGGTGACCACCGCCACCAGCGGCTGCAGGTGCAGGAAGCTGGCGTCGCTTTCATCGGCTTCGGCGATCAGGTAGCGGCTGGTGCCGAGCTGGGCATTGGTGCCGGCTGCATTGAGGCGGCCACCGATGACGAAGGTCGGGTCCAGGCCACCGGCGGCGAACACCGAGGCCAGCAGGCTGGTGGTGGTGGTCTTGCCATGGGTACCGGCAACGGCGATGCCGTGGCGGTAGCGCATCAGCTCGGCGAGCATCTCGGCCCGCGGCACCACCGGAATGCGCCGCTCAAGGGCGGTGGCGACTTCCGGGTTGGCGGTGTTGATGGCGCTCGAGACCACCAGCACATCGGCGCTGGCGGCGTTCTCGGCACGGTGACCGATGAAGATCTGCGCACCGAAGGATTCCAGACGCTCGGTGACCGGCGAGGTCTTGAGGTCGGAGCCCGACACCTGGTAACCCAGGTTCAGCAGCACTTCGGCAATACCGCACATGCCCACGCCGCCGATACCGACGAAGTGGATGCGACGGATACGGCGCATTTCCGGTTGTGGCATGGCTTTTTGATTCTCAACCATGGGCCACCTCCAGACAGATATCGACCACGGTGCGGGTGGCAGCGGGCTTGGCCAGGCGCCGGGCAGTGGCGGCCATGGTGGTGAGTTTTTCCGGTTGCATCAGCACCTCGTTCAGGCGTTCAGCGAGTTGCGCTGCGCCAGTTGTCGCTTGTGGCATCAGGAAGGCAGCGCCTTCACGGGCCAGATAATGGGCGTTGTGGGTCTGGTGGTCGTCGATGGCATGGGGCAAGGGCACCAGCATCGAGGGCAAGCCGGCCGCAGCCAGCTCGCTGACAGTCAGCGCACCCGCGCGGCAGACCACCAGATCAGCCCAGCCATAGGCATGGGCCATGTCCTTGATGAACGGCTCTACCTGAGCCTCGACACCCGCCTGGCGATAACGCTCGGCGGTAATCTGGTCGTGCTGCTTGCCAGCCTGGTGGAACACCTCGGGACGAATCTCCTGAGGCACCTGGGCCAGGGCCTGGGGCAGCAGCTTGTTCAGCGGTTCGGCACCCAGGCTTCCGCCGAGTACCAGCAAGCGAGGCCTGCGCGCGCCCAGGGGCTCGCGCAGGGTTTCCATGAACAGTTCGCTGCGCACCGGGTTTCCGGTGGTGCGCAGTTTGTCCGACGCCGCGAAGGTGTCGGGGAAAGCTTCGCAGACTCGGCCAGCCAAGGGCACCAGCAGCCGATTGGCGGTACCGGCGCGGGCGTTCTGCTCGTGAATCACCACCGGCACGCCGCAGAGCTTGGCGGCTACGCCACCGGGGCCGGTCACGTAGCCACCGAAGCCGACCACGCACACCGGCTTGAGCTGACGAATGATCCGCCGCGCCTGCAGCACCGCCTTGACCAGGGTGAACGGCGCCTTGAGCAACGACAGCTTGCTCTTGCCGCGCAGGCCGGTGACCTGGATCAGGTGCAATTGCAGGCCTGCCTGGGGCACCAGTTCATTCTCGATACCACGAGGGGTGCCCAGCCAGTGCACGCTGAAGCCGCGCGCCTGGAACTCACGGGCGCAGGCCAGCGCCGGGAACACGTGGCCCCCGGTGCCGCCGGCCATGATCAATACGTTCTTGCCGTTAGCGGCCATGATTCGGCTCCTCGGCAAAATCGCTTTCATCGAATTCGTGTTCTTCACTGCCCAGGTGCGTGCGGCTCTCCCACTCGATCCGCAGCAGCAAGCCGACGCAGGCGCAGCAGATCACCAGCGAGCTACCGCCGTAACTGAGGAACGGCAGGGTCAGGCCCTTGGTCGGCAGCAGGCCGACGTTCACGCCGATGTTGATCAGGAACTGACCAATCCACAGGAAGGCCAGGCCGAAAGCCATGTAGGCGGCAAAGAACTGCTTGGCTTTTTCAGCCCACAGGCCGATGTACAGCGCGCGCACAGTGACAAACACAAACAGCGCCACGGTGACCAGCGAGCCGACCACGCCCAGTTCTTCGGCAAGCACCGAGAAGACGAAGTCGGTGTGCGCTTCGGGCAGGTAGAACTGCTTCTGCACGCTGTTGCCCAGGCCGACACCCAGCCACTCGCCACGACCGAAGGCGATCAGCGCCTGGGTCAGCTGGTAGCCGGAGCCGAACTGATCCGACCAGGGGTCGGTAAAAGTGATCAAACGTGCCATCCGGTAGGGCTGGGCCTGGACCAGGATGAACACCGCCGCCACCGCCAGCACCACCATCAAGCTGAAACGGAACAGACCGACGCCACCAAGGAACAGCATCGCTGCCGCCGCGCCCATCATGACCACCGTGGCACCGAAGTCCGGCTCCATCAGCAGCAGGCCGGCCATTGGCAGCAGCACGATGAACGGTTTGAAGAAGCCCATCCAGCTTTCGCGCACTTCCTGCTGGCGACGCACCAGGTAACCGGCCAGGTAAATGACCACGAAGACCTTGGCGATTTCCGAGGGCTGGACGTTGAAGAAGCTGAAGCCGATCCAGCGCATCGAACCGTTCACTTCGCGGCCGATGCCCGGCACCAATACCAGCACCAGCAGGCCGAAGGCGCCGACCAGCATGGTGAAGCCCATCTTCTGCCAGGTGGCGATCGGCACCATCATGGTGACGATGCAGGCAAAGACGCCGATGGCCACGTACACCAGGTGGCGAAACATGTGATACAGCGGGTTGCCCGACTGCGCCGCGGCGACTTCCGAGGACGCCGAGGTGATCATCACCAGGCCGAGGCCGAGCAGCGCCAGGCAACCGGCGAGCATGGCGAAATCGAGGTCGATGCCGCGACCGCTGATCAGCGGCGATGGATAAGGCTTGATGATGCCGAAGATCATGCCAGCCCTCCTGCGGCCTGGGCGAACAGGCGCCCACGCTCTTCGAAGTTTTTGAACATGTCCAGGCTCGCGCAGGCCGGCGACAACAGCACGGCATCGCCAGGCTGGGCCAGTTCGGCGCATTGCTGCACGGCTTCATCGAGGGTGTTCACCCGGATCTGCGGCACGTCGTCGCCCAGGGCTTGCGCCAGGCGCTCGGCATCGCGGCCAAGCAGCACAACGGCGCGGCAGTTGGCTGCAACCGGTGCGCGCAGGGCGCTGAAGTCGGCACCTTTGCCATCGCCGCCGGCGACCAGCACCAGCTTGCCGTCGATATCGGCGCCCAGGCCTTCGATCGCCGCCAGGGCGGCACCGACGTTGGTCGCCTTGGAGTCGTCATACCAGTTCACGCCGTTACGCTCGCGGATCCACTGGCAACGGTGGGCAAGGCCTGCGAAGGTGCGCAGGCTGGAGAGCATGGCGTCCATCGGCAAACCGACCGCATGGCCCAGGGCCAGGGCCGCCAGGGCGTTGGACTGGTTGTGGGCGCCGCGAATCTTCAGCTCGCGCACCGGCATCAGATTCTGGAATTCGAACGCCAGGTACTTCTCGCCGCTCTCTTCGCGCAGACCGAAGGCCTTGAAGTCGGGGGCATTCAGACCAAAGGTCCATACCGGTTGGCCTTCAGACAACAGCGGCCGGCTCAGGGCATCCTGGCGGTTGACCACCACCTGGCGCGCACCACGGAAGATCCGGTGCTTGGCCAGGTGATAGGCCGGCAGGCCGCTGTAGCGGTCCATGTGGTCTTCGCTGACGTTGAGTACGGTGGCCACTTCGGCGTTGAGCTGGTCGGTGGTTTCCAGCTGAAAGCTCGAAAGCTCCATCACGTACAGCTCGACGTCGTCGCTGAGCAAATCCAGCGCCGGGGTACCGAGGTTGCCGCCAACCGCCACACGCTTGCCTGCCGCAGCGGCCATTTCGCCAACCAGGGTGGTGACGGTGCTTTTCGCGTTGGAGCCGCTGATGGCAATGATCGGCGCCTTGGCGTTGCGGGCGAACAGTTCGATGTCGCCCGACAGCTTCACGCCGCGGGCAGCGGCCTGCTGCAGTGCCGGGGTGGCCAGGGCCAGGCCGGGGCTGACGTACAGTTCGTCGGCACGGCAGAGAAACTCGACGTCCAGCTCGCCACAGCGCACTTCCACCTGCGGGAAATCACGGCGCAGGGTGTCCAGTTCCGGCGGGTTGTCACGGGTGTCGGCAACCGCAAAGGCAATGCCCCGGTTCGCCAGGAAGCGAACCAGGGACATGCCGCTCTTGCCGAGGCCGACAACGATGCGGAAGTGGTCAGAAGCGATCAAGGACACGCGTTTCTACCTCAGTTTCAGGGTGGCAAGGCCGATCAGCACCAGAATCACGGTGATAATCCAGAAGCGGACGATCACCCGAGGCTCGGGCCAACCCTTGAGTTCAAAGTGGTGGTGGATCGGCGCCATGCGAAATACGCGCTTGCCGGTCAACTTGAAGGAGGCCACCTGGATCACCACCGACAGGGTCTCCATGACGAACACACCACCCATGATGAACAGGACGATTTCCTGGCGCACGATCACCGCGATCGTGCCCAGTGCGGCGCCCAGTGCCAGGGCACCGACGTCGCCCATGAACACCTGGGCCGGATAGGTGTTGAACCACAAAAAGCCCAGGCCGGCACCGATCAGCGCGCCACAGAACACGATCAGTTCGCCTGCGCCCGGTACATAAGGGATCAGCAGGTATTCAGCGAATTTCACGTTACCCGACAGGTAGCAGAAGATGCCCAGGGCGCCGCCGACCATCACTGTCGGCATGATCGCCAGGCCATCGAGGCCGTCGGTGAGGTTGACCGCGTTGCTCGAGCCAACGATGACGAAGTAGGTCAGCACCACGAAACCAATGCCCAACGGGATGGTGACATCCTTGAGCATCGGCACGATCAGGGTGGTTTCGACGCTGGTCGGCGCGGTCATGTAAAGGAAGATCGCCGCGCCCAGGCCGAACACCGACTGCCAGAAATACTTCCAGCGACTCGGCAGGCCGCGCGAGTTCTTCTCGATCACCTTGCGGTAGTCATCGACCCAGCCGATAGCGCCGAACAGCAGGGTGACGATCAGCACCACCCAGACATAACGGTTGGTCAGGTCGGCCCACAGCAGGGTGCTGATGCCGATGGCCGACAGGATCAGTGCGCCACCCATGGTCGGGGTGCCGGATTTGGACAGGTGCGATTGCGGGCCGTCGTTACGAACGGCTTGACCGATCTGGCGAATCTGCAGGGTACGAATCATCCATGGGCCCAGCCACAGGGCCAGCGACAACGCGGTCAGTACACCCAGAATCCCGCGCAGGGACAGGTACTGAAAGACCGCGAAGCCTTTGTAGAACTGTTGCAGATACTCAGCCAGCAGCAGCAGCATTAATGTTTCTCCCCGCTGGAACCGCACAAAGCCGCCACGACGTTCTCCATCGCAGCGCTGCGCGAACCCTTGATCAAAATAGTGGTGTTGGTGGCCTGTTCGGCGGCGCGAACGGCGTCGATCAGGTCAGCTTGATTAGCGAAATGTCGGGCATTGGTGCCGAACGCAGCTACCGCGTGGGCCATGTTGGTGCCCACCGCATAGAGTGCCGAAACCTTGTCTTTGGCGTACTCGCCTACCTGCCGATGCCCTTCCTCAGCCCACTGGCCCAATTCGCCGATATCCCCGAGCACCAGGACGGTGCGGCCGGAAAAGCCGGCGAGTATATCAACGGCAGCGCACATCGAGGTGGGGTTTGCGTTGTAAGTGTCATCAATCACCCGCACTCCGTTGGCCGTCATCTGCACCACAGTGCGGCCCTTGACCGGTTGCACGGCATTGAGGCCCTGGACGATACCGTCCAGGGTCAGACCAAAGGCATGCGCGGCAGCGGCGGCCGCCAGTGCGTTGGCCACGTTGTGGGTGCCCAGCAGGTTGAGCTGGACCCGCGCCACGCCCAGCGGGCTGTGCAGGTCGAACGACGGGCAACCGCGCGGGTCGTGGGCGATGTTGGCAGCGTGGAAATCGGCGTCGGCGTTGTTCAGGGCGAAGGTCAGCAGTGGGCGATTGCCGGCGCGCTTTTTCCAGATGGCGAAGGCCTTGTCATCAAGGTTCAATACGGCCACGCCATCCTGACCCAGACCTTCGAGGATCTCGCCCTTGGCTTCGACAATCTTCTCTGGCCCGCCGAACTCGCCGACATGAGCAGTTCCGGCATTGTTGATCAACGCGACCTGTGGCTTGGTCAGGCCGACGGTGTAAGCAATTTCGCCGATGCGCGAGGCGCCCAGCTCGATCACCGCCGCGGTGTGTTCCGGAGCCAGTTCGAGCAGGGTCAGCGGTGCGCCAAAATCGTTGTTGAGGTTGCCACGGGTGGCCAGCACCGGGCCACGGGTGCGCAGGATGCTGGCAAGCATCTCCTTGACCGTGGTCTTGCCGCTGGAGCCGGTAATGGCGGCGACCGGCTTGTCGAAAGCGGCGCGGTTCAACGCGCCGAGCTGGCCCAGGGCCAGGCGGGTATCGGCAACCACCAACTGCGCCAGGCTGCTGCCCGGCACTTCGCGCTGCACCAGGGCGGCGACCGCGCCTTTGCCAGCAACGTCATTCAAGTAATCGTGGCCGTCAAAACGCGGCCCGGCCAGGGCAACGAAAAGCTGCCCGGCGGTGATGGCACGGCTGTCGATGCTGACGCCATTGAAGGTTGCATCCTGACCGTGCAGGCGGCCGTTGAGCGGCGCCGTCAGTTGGCTGAGGGACAATGGCTTAAGCATGGGCAGCCTCCCACACGGCCAGGGCCTTCTCAGCTTCAACCAGGTCGGAGAAGTCGTGGCGCTCGCCGTTGATTTCCTGATAGTCCTCATGCCCCTTGCCGGCCAGGACGATGACATCGTCAACGCCGGCGCTGGCAATCAGCTGAGCGATGGCGGCACCGCGGCCGGCAACGAATTCGACCGCATCGGCCTGGGCAAAACCCGGGCGGATGTCGGCGAAGATCTGCTGCGGGTCTTCAGTGCGCGGGTTGTCGTCGGTAACCAGCACGCGGTCAGCCAGGCGCTCGGCAACTTCGGCCATCAGCGGCCGCTTGCCGCGATCACGATCGCCGCCGCAACCGAACAGGCACAGCAGCTGGCCCTTGGCGTGCGGGCGCAACGCTTGCAGCACCTGCTCCAGGGCATCGGGGGTATGCGCGTAATCGACCACCACCAGCGGCTTGCTGCCGCCGCCCAGGCGCTGCATGCGCCCGACCGGGCCTTCCAGCGCCGGGGTGACCTTGAGAATTTCGTCCAGCGGGTAATCCAGCGCCAGCAAGGTGCCGACCGCCGCGAGCATGTTGCTCAGATTGAAGCGCCCGAGCAGGCGGCTGCGCAGCGCGTGCTCACCCTGGGCGGTGACGATCACGGCGCGCACGCCATCATCATCGAAATGCGCTTCGCGGCAGTACAGCGACGCGGCCGGATCCTTGAGGCTGTAGCTGATCAGGCGCGACTCGCCCTGCCCGGCTGCCAGGCGCCGGCCAAAATCGTCATCGAGGTTGACCACCCGGCAACGCAGGTTCGGCCAGGCGAACAGGCGCGCCTTGGCGTCTTCGTAAGCCTGCATGCTGCCGTGGTAGTCGAGGTGATCACGGGACAGGTTGGTCATCACCGCAATATCGAATGCCAGAGCCGCGACCCGGCCCTGGTCCAGGGCATGGGAAGAGACTTCCATGGCCACGGCCTTGGCCCCGGCCTTTTTCAGGTCACTCAGGGTTGCCTGCACGGCGATCGGGTCCGGCGTGGTCAGGCGACCGCTTTGCAGGGCGCCATAGAAACCGGTCCCGAGGGTGCCGATCAGGCCACAGTGCTGGCCGAGCTGGTCCAGCGCCTGGGCTACCAGCTGGGTGACGCTGGTCTTGCCGTTGGTGCCGGTGACGCCGACCAGGTCGAGCAGGCGGCTCGGCTCGCCGTAGAAACGCCCGGCGATGTCCGACAGTTGCGCGGCCAGGCCCTTGACCGGGATCAACGGCACCTCGGCGATCGGCAGCACGGTGGCGCCTTCGGCTTCATAGGCGACCGCCGCGGCACCGCGCTTGAGCGCGTCGGCAATGTGTTCACGGCCATCCATGCGCGTACCCGGCACCGCCAGGAACAGGTCGCCCGGGCGCACGTTGCGGCTGTCCAGGGTCAGTTCGCGGATCGACGGATCGCGGCTGGCCTGGGTAAAAAGCTTGCTCAATGGCATTGTCATCAACCGCGTCCTCCCTTGACCGGTGCAGCGTTGACTTGCTGCGTAGGTGTTGCCGGCGGCAGGTTGTCCGGCGGAATGTTCATCAGGCGCAGGGTGCCGGACATGACTTTGCTGAACACCGGCGCCGATACCAGGCCACCGAAGTAGCCGCCCTTGCTCGGCTCATCGATGACCACGACCACGGCATAGCGCGGGTCGCTCATCGGCCCGAAGCCGGCGAACAGCGAACGGTACGAATTCTCGGTGTAACCCTTGGAACCGATAGTGGCTTTACGCGCGGTGCCCGACTTGCCACCCACGTGGTAGAACGGCACCTGGGCGCGGAACACCCCGCGCGGCGCCTCGATAACCTGCTGGACCATGCCCTGGATGGTCTCGGCGACTTCCTTGGGCACGACCTGGGTAGACTCCGGCGCCTTGTCGACCTTGAGGATGCTCAGCGGCACCATCTTGCCGTCGTTGGCCAGCGCGGCGTAGGCATGCACCAGTTGCAGCGCGGTCACCGACAGGCCGTAGCCGTAGGACAGGGTCGCGGTCTCAGCCTTGCGCCACTCGCGGTGGTTGGGCAGGTTGCCGACACGTTCGCCCGGGAAGCCCAGGCCGGTGTACTGGCCAAGCCCCAGCTGGGACATGACCCGGTAGATCGATTCGCCACCGATATCGAAGGCAATCTTGCTCATGCCGACGTTACTGGAGTTGATCAGGATGCCGGTCAGGTCAAGGATCGGCCCTTCGCTGCGCGATACGTCGCGAATGGTGTAGCGGCCCAGTTGCAGGGTGCCCGGGTAGACCTCGACCTTGTCGGTCGGCTTCCAGCGCCCGCTCTGCAGGGCCGCGCTCATGGACAGCGGCTTGACCGTCGAACCTGGCTCGAACACGTCGATGATCGCCCGGTTACGCATGGCCGCCGGGAACATGCTGCGACGGTTGTTGGGGTTGTAGGTCGGCTGGTTGACCATGGCCAGCACTTCGCCGGTCTTGACGTCGAGGATCACCAGGCTGCCGGCCTTGGCTTCCTGTTCGGCAATGGCGTTGCGCAACTCGCGGGTGGCCAGGTATTGCAGGCGCAGGTCGATCGACAACGCCAAGGTCTTTCCGGCCTTGGCGTTTTTGGTTACCTGGATGTCCTTGATCAGCCGGCCGCGCCGGTCCTTGATCACCTGTCGCTTGCCGGGCACGCCGGCCAGCCATTCATCGTAGGCCAGCTCCACGCCTTCGCGGCCATGGTCGTCGAGGTCGGTAAAGCCGACCATGTGCGCGGCGACATCGCCGGCCGGGTAGAAACGACGGAATTCCTCGATGCCATAGACACCGGGGACTTTAAGATCGAGCACCACCTGGCCCTGCTCCGGGGTCAGGCCGCGGACCAGGTAGATGAACTCCTTGCTGGCCTGCTGTTCCAGGCGCGCTGCCAGTTGCTGCGGATTCTGCTTGAGCGCGGCAGCCAGGGCCGGCCAGCGGTCCTTGGCAGCCTGCATTTCTTTCGGGTTGGCCCACAGGGTGGTCACCGGGGTACTGACGGCCAGCGGCTCGCCATTACGGTCGGTGATCAGCCCGCGGTGCGCAGGGATAGGAATATGCCGCAGGCTGCGGGCATCGCCCTGGCCCTTGAGGAAGTCACGGTCGACCACCTGCAGGTCGATGATGCGCCAGGCAATCGCGCCGACCATCAGTGCCAGCAGGGCGATGACCACGCGGAACCGCCATGGGTAGAGTGCGCCTTCAAGTTTCATCATGGCGCCACCATCCGTACTTCGTCAGCGGCCGGAATACGCATTTTCAGCTGTTCGCTGGCAAGGTTCTCGATACGGCTGTGGGCCGTCCAGGTGCTCTGCTCGAGAATCAGTCGGCCCCACTCGGCCTGGGCCTTGTCGCGCTCGCTGAGTTCGCCGTACAGGGTGTTGAGCAACTGACGGTTCCAGTGCGCGCTGTAGGACACCGCCACCGAAGAAACGAGCACGCCAATGAACAGCAGAAGCATCAGGAAGCTTCCGCCTGGCAAAGGCTTGGCGAACAAACGGCTCACCGCAGTTTCTCGGCGACGCGCATGACCGCGCTACGCGAACGTGGGTTGGCCTTGAGCTCGGCTTCGGAAGCGAACTGGGCCTTGCCGTGGACCTTGATCTTCGGCTCGAAGTGCTTGTGCTGGACCGGCAGGTTGCGCGGCAGGTTGTCGGCCTCACCCTTGACCAGCTTGCGCATGAACAGTTTGACGATGCGGTCTTCCAGCGAGTGGAAGCTGATCACCACCAGGCGCCCGCCGACTTCCAGCGCTTCGAGCGCAGCCTCAAGGCCGGCCTCAAGGTCACCGAGTTCGTTGTTGACGTGAATGCGCAGGCCCTGGAAGGCACGGGTTGCCGGGTTCTTGCCCTTTTCCCAGGCCGGGTTGGCAACCTTGAGCACTTCGGCAAGGTCAGCGGTGCGGGTAAACGGAGTTTCTTCACGGCGCAGCACCACGGCACGGGCCATGCGCTTGGCAAAGCGCTCTTCGCCGTATTCCTTGAACACCCGGGCGATTTCTTCTTCCGGCGCAGTGGCGATGAACTCGGCAGCGCTGACGCCGCGAGTCGGGTCCATGCGCATGTCCAGCGGGCCGTCGTTGAGGAAGCTGAAGCCGCGCTCAGGGTCGTCCAGCTGTGGCGACGAGACGCCCAGGTCGAGCAGGATGCCGCTGACCTTGCCGGCCAGGCCGCGCTCGGCAACTTCGGCGCCCAGCTCGGCAAAACTGCGCTGCACAATGACAAAGCGGCCGTCTTCGGCCGCCAGCGCTTGCCCGGTGGCAATCGCTTGTGGGTCCTTGTCAAAACCCAGCAGCCGGCCCTGCGGCCCGAGCTTGCTGAGGACTAACCGGCTATGCCCGCCGCGCCCGAAGGTGCCATCCAGATAGCAGCCATCGGCGCGTACGGCGAGAGCCTCGACGGCTTCGTCAAGCAGTACGGTGATGTGGTTAAAGCCGCTATCTATAGTCACAGGATCAAATCACGCAGTTCATCAGGCATGGCGCCCGGTTGTTGGATAGCTGCGAGGTCGGCTGCCGAAACCGCGTTCCAGGCATCCTCGTCCCACAGCTGAAATTTGTTCAGTTGCCCCACCAGCATTGCCTTCTTGTCGAGCTTGGCGTACTCGCGCAAACGCGGCGGCACCAGGAAACGCCCACTGCCATCAAGCTCAAGATCCACCGCATTGCCGATCAGCAAACGCTGCAGGCGGCGGTTCTCTTCACGCAATGACGGCAAGGCGCGCAACTTGGCTTCAATCAGCTCCCACTCATCGAGCGGGTACACACATAAACAGGGATCAACCGCATCGATGGTCACGATCAACTGCCCGGAACTACGCGAATCGAGCTCGTCACGGTACCGGCTCGGCATTGCGAGACGGCCCTTTGCGTCGAGGTTGATGGCGTTGGCTCCGCGGAACACGGCTGCGATTCCCCACAATGTTAGCGTTTTTGTGTCAGAAAACCCACTTCATGCCACTTTCTGCCACTTGCGCACACTATAGGAATCCGCCTACCACACCGTCAAGGCACGCTTATAAGGAAATCCCTTACAGATCGGAGATTTAGCGCGCACAGAGAAGATAGAAGGACAATTCGGAAGGGATTTTGACGAAAAAACTCAAACCCACTCAGACGGATAGAGAGCGAAGTTAAAGTAATTTATTAAGAGTAAGATTTTTTCGGTATTACCAGCACGCATCTGCTATCGATTCAAGCAGGAGGGGAAGAGGTGGAGAGTCGATCTGTAAGCCGGGTTCTGTCGAGGACAGTCATTCCTCTACGACGGCCATCACTGGACGCCTTTAGCAACCTACCCGGTTCCAACGCGGGCCGCGCCATATGGAACCCTATTTGGTCTTGCTCCGAGTGGGGTTTACCTAGCCATGAACTGTTGCCAGTCATGCGGTGCGCTCTTACCGCACCTTTTCACCCTTACCGGCACCGAAGTGCTTAGGCGGTTATTTTCTGTGGCACTTTCCGTAGGCTCGCGCCCCCCAGGCATTACCTGGCACTCTGCCCTATGGAGCCCGGACTTTCCTCCCCCCTCTATTGCGGAACAATAGAAGGCAGCGACTGTCCAATCGACTCTCCGCCGCAAAGGTTAACGGTAGCGGGCGCCAAGAACAAGCGATAAAACCGATAATAGCACTATAACATCAGTGGGCTTTCTGTTTTTCCAGCGCCACCTGGTACAGCAGGTTCTTGCGCACCCCGGTGATTTCCGCCGCCAGCGCAGCGGCGCGCTTGAGCGGCATTTCCGCCAGCAGCAGGTCGAGAATACGCATTGCCTCGCTGCTGACCGCCTGCTCATCTTCCGGCGCGGTATAGCCCGCCACCAGCACCACACACTCGCCACGCTGCTGATTGCTGTCAGCCTCGACGAAGGCGCGCAGCTCGGCCAGCGGCAAACCCTTGAGGGTCTCGAAGGTTTTGGTCAGCTCGCGGGCCAGCAACGCCGGGCGCTCGCCACCGAATACCTCTTCCATGTCCTGCAGGCACTCGAGAATCCGGTGTGGTGCTTCGTAGAAGATCAACGTGCGCGGCTCTTCCTTTACCTGACTCAGGCGCGCGCGACGTCCTACAGCCTTGGCTGGCAGGAAGCCTTCGAAGATGAACCGGTCCGACGGCAGGCCAGCGGCCGACAGCGCCGCGATCAGCGCGCAGGCACCGGGCACCGGCACCACGGCGATGCCGGCGGCGCGGGCCTGGCGTACCAGGTGATAGCCAGGATCGGAAATCAGCGGCGTACCGGCGTCGGAAATCAGCGCGACATTGTCGCCCGCCAGCAAACGGGTGATAAAACGACTGCCCTCATCACGCTCGTTGTGCTCGTGGCAGGCAGCCAGCGGCGTGTTGATACCAAAGTGTTGCATCAGACGAATGGAGTGGCGTGTGTCTTCGGCGGCGATCAGCGCCACATCAGCGAGTATTTTCAGTGCCCGGGCACTCATGTCATCCAGGTTGCCGATCGGTGTGGCCACCACATAAAGCGTGCCCGAAGTGGATTGGGAAGCCCCTGGAACATCAGTCACTGCACACACCTGTCGTCATGATCAAAGCGCCATTGTAGCCCGAGAGTCGGCAACATTGGGCAATCAGGATTGCCGCAAAGCGGCGTTCCAGCACCTATATTGAAGGATTAACGCCAGCAAGATCGCGCCCCGGCCAGCGCTTGGGTACAATTGCCAGTTAATTTGATCGAGTAACAGGACCCTTACATGATCGCTTGCCTGCGGCTGTTCACAGCCCTTTGCCTCGCCGCCCTGCTGGCAGCCTGCGCCAGCTCGCCCTCGTCGAGCCTCGGCGAACTGCCGCGCACACCGGATGCCAGCATCGAGCAACTGCTTGAACAGGCCACCACCAGCAAGACGCCGGAGCAAGCTGCACTGTTGCGCCTGAGCGCCGCCGACCTGGCCTACAAGCAAAAGGACAATGCCCGCGCCGCGCGCATCCTCGAGCAGGTGCCGCTGGAGCAGCTCAAACCGGCCCAGCAGATCTTCGCCAGCACCCTGGCGGCAGAACTGGCCATGAGCCGCAACCAGCCGAAAATGGCCCTGACCGCCTTGAGCCACCCAAGCCTGGCGCGCCTCAACGAGCTGCCGGAAGATCAACAGATCCGTACCCGCAGCGTGCATGCCGCAGTGCTGGAAGCCAACGGCCAGCCACTGGCCGCCGCCCAGGAGCGCGCGCAATTGACGCCGCTGCTCAAGGGCGATGCTGCCAACGCCAACAACGACGCGATCTGGAACCTGGTAGCCGCCACCCCGCGCGATCAGCTCAATAACCTCAGCAGCGGCACCGACACCATGGCCGGCTGGGCCAGCCTGGCCCTGGCGGTAAAAGGCGCCGGCACCGTCGAGCAGCAACAAGCCGCCATCGACGCCTGGCGCGCCCAGCACGGCGATCACCCGGCCGCCGCCCAGCTGCCACCGTCGCTGATCAAGCTGATGGAGCTGACCAGCCAGCCGCTGACCAAAATCGCCCTGCTGCTGCCACAGGAAGGCCAACTGGCCGGCGTTGCCCGCGCCCTGCGTGACGGTTTCATGGCCGCGCACTTCCAGGCCCAGCAAGCCGGCGAGAAGCCGCCGACCATCGAAGTCTTCGACAGCTCGCGACTGACCTCGCTGGACGACTTCTACCGCCAGGCCCAGGCCTCTGGCGTGCAACTGGTGGTTGGCCCGCTGGAAAAACCGCTGGTGAAAAAGCTCGCCGCCTACCCGCAATTGCCGATCACCACCCTCGCCCTGAACTACAGCGACGCCGGCCAGAAAGGCCCGGAGCAGCTGTATCAGTTCGGCCTCGCCGCCGAAGACGAAGCCCGTGAAGTGTCGCGCCGCGCCCGCGCCGACGGCATGGTGCGCGCCGTCGCCCTGGTGCCGAAAGGCGAATGGGGCGACCGCGTGCTCAAGGCCTTCCGCCAGGACTGGGAAGCCAACGGTGGCAGCCTGCTGGCCGCCCAGCACATCGACCAGCCGGTAGCCCTGGCCCAGCAGATCGCCGAGCTGTTCCAGCTGCGCCAGAGCGAAGGCCGCGCCAAGAGCCTGCAAAGCACCGTCGGCGGCGCCGTATCGGCCCAGCCGTCGCGCCGCCAGGACATCGACTTCATCTTCCTTGCCGCCACCCCGCAGCAAGGCCAGCAGATCAAGCCGACCCTGAACTTCCAGTACGCTGGCGACGTACCGGTGTATGCCACCTCGCACGTTTACAGCGCCAGCGGCGACGTCAACCAGTACCGCGACCTCACCGGCGTGCGCTTTTGCGATACTCCATGGCTGCTCGACAGCGGCAACCCGCTGCGCCAGCAGGTAGAACGTCAGTGGCCACAAGCGGCCGGCAGCCTCGGCCGCCTGTACGCCATGGGCATCGACGCCTTCAGCCTGGCACCACGCCTGGGCCAGCTGCGCGCGCTGCCGGAAAACCGCATTGACGGCCTGTCCGGCAGCCTGAGCATGAACGAGAACCAGCGCATCGAGCGGCAACTGCCGTGGGCCGAGTTCACCGGCGGCCAAATCAAACGCCTGCCCGACACCCCACGCTGATGCCCGACAGTTCGCGCCAACAGGCCGGCCAGGCCGCCGAACGGCAAGCCCTTGAATACCTTCAAGGGCAAGGCCTGCGGCTGCTGGCGCAGAACTGGCGATGCAAACGCGGCGAGCTTGATCTGGTCATGCTCGACAGCGATACAGTAGTATTCGTCGAAGTCCGCTACCGGCTGCACGCGGATTTTGGCGGTGCGCTCGCCAGTATCGACGGGCGCAAGCAGGACAAACTGGTGCTAGCCGCCGAGTCTTTTCTGCAAAAGGAAACACGCTGGGCCAACCACCCCTGCCGTTTCGATGTCATCGCCTTGCAAGGCAGAGGCCATTCGGGCCCACCGCTGGACTGGCTGAAAAATGCCTTCGAGTGCTGAACCCGCCACTGCCCTGCGCCATTACCCCTACAACTTTTTTGCTCTTTGCTTCACGGGCTGCACAGTCATGTGCCGGGACCTTTTTTGTATACTCCCGACGCGCCCGGCCAGCCGCCCTACTTAAGGTCACACTGATGGACATGCAATCCCGAATTCGCCAGCTTTTTCAGGCCAGCATCAACACCAAGCAACAGGCGATGGAAGTCCTTGCACCACACATCGAGCAAGCCAGTCAGGTCATGGTCAATGCGCTGCTCAACGAGGGCAAGATGCTTGCCTGCGGCAACGGCGGCTCGGCCGGCGATGCCCAGCACTTTTCTTCCGAACTGCTCAACCGTTTCGAGCGTGAGCGCCCGAGCCTGCCGGCCATCGCCCTGACCACCGACAGCTCGACCATCACCTCGATCGCCAACGACTACAGCTACAACGAAATATTCTCCAAGCAGATCCGCGCCCTGGGCCAGCCCGGCGATGTGCTGCTGGCGATTTCGACCAGCGGTAACTCGGCGAACATTATTCAGGCGATCCAGGCCGCACATGATCGCGAAATGATTGTCGTAGCTCTGACCGGGCGCGATGGCGGCGGCATGGCCTCGCTGCTGCTGCCTGAAGACGTCGAGATTCGCGTACCGGCCAACGTCACCGCACGTATCCAGGAAGTCCACCTGCTGGCGATCCACTGCCTCTGCGACCTGATCGACAGCCAACTGTTCGGGAGTGAAGAATGACCCCTAACCGCCTCGGCCTGATGGCCCTGACCCTGTGCCTGAGCCTCACCGGTTGCAGCTCGGTGCTCACCGCCACCCGCGACAAGCCGATCGAGGACGACCGCGGTACCCGCACCTTCGGCAGCAAGATCGATGACTCGCTGATCGAAACCAAAGTCGCGGTGAACGTCGCCAAGGCCAGCCCTGACCTGGACAAGAACTCGCACATTGTCGTCAGCAGCTTCAACGGCATCGTCCTGCTCGCCGGGCAAACCCCGCGCGCCGACCTCAAGGGCCTGGCCGAACAGGCTGCCGGCCAGGTCCAGCGGGTGAAAAAGGTGCATAACGAGCTGCAGGTGCTGCCGCCCTCCTCGATCCTGGCGCGCAACAACGACGCCTGGCTGACCACCAAGATCAAGACCCAGATGCTCACCGACAGCAACATTCCCGGTTCGCGCATCAAGGTCATCACCGAAAACGGCATCGTCTACATGCTCGGCCTGCTGACCCAGCAGGAAGCCTCGCGCGCCACCAACCTGGTGCAGGGCGTGTCGGGCGTGCAGAAGATCGTCAAGCTGTTCGAATACATCGACTGATAAACCCATCGCGGGGCAAGCGCCCCGCGATCCAACCATCCTTAGGAAGTCCCCATGAAAAACGGCCTGCTGCCAACCTTGCTGATTGGCGCCTTCGCCACCCTGGCCGGCTGCTCCACCCCAACCCAGATCACCCTCAACGACGGCCGCGAATTCCAGGCAGTCGACGCGCCGCACTACGACCGCGCCGCCGGCTTCTACGAGTTCAAGCAGCTCGATGGCAAGGTGATCAAGGTCAACAAGGACCAGGTCCGCACCATCACCGACCTGTAATCCAGGCCGGCAGACACAAAAAAGGCGATCCATGCGGATCGCCTTTTTTGTTACTTGACCACCTTCAAGCTCGGACGCCCGCTTGGCCGCGGCGGCTGGCCGCCGGCAGGCGGACCGTCGTCATCCGGCTCGACGCTGTCGTCTTCTTCATCTTCATCATCGAGCAGCGGCGGCTCGAGTTCGAAGACCATACCCTGGCCGTTTTCCCGGGCATAAATACCGAGGATGGCACCGGCAGGCACGAACAGGGTGTGAGCAACGCCGCCAAAGCGGCCCTCGAAGCTCACAGCCTCGTTATCCATGTGCAGGTGACGTACGGCACTGGGTGAGATGTTGAGGACGATCTGGCCGTCACTGGCGAAGCTCTGGGGTACCTGGACGGCCGGGTATTCGGCGTTGACCAGCATATGCGGTGTGCAGTCGTTGTCCACGATCCACTCATAGAGTGCACGTACCAAATAGGGGCGACTGGAGTTCATCGACAGCTCCTTAAAACCTAGCGCATTTCACGTTCAGCAGCGGACAGGCTTGCCTGGAAGGCTTCGCGGGCAAACTGTCGCTCCATGTAGTCGAGCAACGGCTTGGCCGGCCGCGGCAGTTCGATACCCAACACCGGCAAACGCCAGAGTATGGGCAATAGACAACAATCGACCAGACTTTGCTCCTCACTCAAGAAACAAGGCTTGTCGGCAAACAACGGCGACACTCCGGTCAGGCTCTCGCGCAGCTCCTTGCGCGCCTGTACCCGTGCCGGCTCCTTGCTGCGCGGGTCGAGTATCAGGTCGACCAGCGCACACCAGTCGCGCTGGATACGGTGGATCAGCAGGCGACTGTTGGCCCGCGCCACCGGATACACCGGCAACAATGGCGGGTGCGGGTAACGTTCATCGAGGTATTCCATCACCACGGTCGACTCGTACAACGCCAGGTCGCGATCGACCAGGGTTGGCACGCTGCCATAGGGGTTCACTTCAACCAGCTTGGGCGGAAGGCGACCAGGATCGACGTTGATGATCTCGACACTGACACCCTTCTCGGCGAGAACGATGCGCACCCGATGAGAATAATGGTCAGCGGGGTCGGAGTAGCAGGCTAACCGGTTGGTCACGCCCATAGTGGTCCTCCTCGCGTATGAATTTATAAATGCTGCAAATGCAAACGCGCCCTGCGAGCGCCCCTGTGATTCCAGAGGCGCCCCAGGGCGCGTTCAACTACCAGAAACTACTGCGTGATCAGTGCACGTCCTTCCAGTATTCGCGCTTGAGCAGGTAAGCGAATACGAAGAAGAAGGCCAGATACAGCAGCACATAGGTACCGATGCGCTGGCTTTCCAGTTTGACCGGGTTAGCCGAGTAGGCCAGGAAGGTCACCAGGTTCTTGACCTTCTCGTCGAACTGCTCTGGCGTCAGGGTACCGGATTTCGGCTCCACGGTCAGCTGGTCGCATGCTTCATGAGTCAAAGGCGAGCCGGTCAGCGGGTCGTATTGCTTCTTGCCATCGACCACGGTCTGCACTTGCTTGCAGCCAATCACCTGGTTGCCCTGCAGGCCAACCAGCACGTTAGGCATGCCGACGTTGGGGAAAACCTTGTTGTTCACCCCGTACGGACGCGACTTGTCCTCATAGAAACTACGCAGGTAGCTGTACAGCCAGTCGGTACCACGGACCCGGGCAACCAGGGTCAGGTCAGGCGGCGCGGCACCGAACCAGGTCTTGGCATCTTCAGGCTTCATGCCGATCTTCATGTGGTCGCCAATCTTGGCGCCGGTGAACACCAGCTTCTCGAGCATCAGCTCGTGAGGAATGCCCAGGTCGTCAGCAACGCGCTCGTAACGCTGGAACTTGGCGCTATGGCAACCCATGCAATAGTTGGCGAAGGTGCGTGCGCCGTCCTGCATGGCGGCCTTGTCGGTCAGGTCGATATCGACCTTGTCCAGCTCCAGGCCGTGTTCGGCGGCGAAGGTGAACGCGGGCATCACTGCCAGAATCAATACTGCAAATAGCTTTTTCATCAGCCAGTCACCCTTTCCGGAACCGGTTTGGTCTTCTCGAGCCGGGTGTAGAACGGCATCAGAAGGAAGTAGGCGAAATACAGGAAGGTGCATACCTGCGACAGCAGCGTACGGCCCGGGGTGGGCGCCAGAACGCCGAGCACACCGAGGATCACGAACGAGATGCAGAACACCAGCAGCCAGACCTTGCTCATCCAGCCCTTGTAGCGCATGGACTTGACCGGGCTGCGATCCAGCCACGGCAGGACGAACAGCACGGCGATCGCGGCGCCCATGGCAATTACACCGAGCAGCTTGTCCGGAACGGCGCGCAAGATCGCGTAGAACGGTGTGAAGTACCAGACCGGGGCAATGTGCTCAGGGGTCTTGAAGGCGTTGGCCTGTTCGAAGTTCGGTTTTTCCAGGAAGTAACCGCCCATTTCCGGGAAGAAAAACACGATAGCGCAGAACACGAAGAGGAACACGACGACGCCGACGATATCCTTCACGGTGTAGTAAGGGTGGAACGCGATACCGTCCAGCGGCACGCCGTTCTCGTCCTTGTGCTTCTTGATGTCGACACCGTCAGGGTTGTTCGAACCGACTTCGTGCAGCGCCAGGATATGCAGCACCACCAGGCCGAGAATGACGATCGGCAGGGCCACCACGTGCAGGGCGAAGAAGCGGTTCAGGGTGATGCCGGAGATCAGGTAGTCACCGCGGATCCACTGGGTCAGGTCGTCGCCGATCACCGGAATGGCGCCGAACAGCGAGATGATCACCTGGGCACCCCAGTAGGACATCTGGCCCCATGGCAGCAGGTAGCCCATGAACGCTTCGGCCATCAGCGCCAGGTAGATCAGCATGCCGAACACCCAGACCAGTTCGCGAGGCTTCTGGTACGAGCCGTACAGCAGGCCGCGGAACATGTGCAGGTAGACGACGATGAAGAACGCCGAGGCGCCGGTGGAGTGCAGGTAGCGCAGGATCCAGCCGTATTCGACGTCACGCATGATGTATTCGACCGAGGCGAACGCCTCTTCGGCCGAAGGGGTGAAGCTCATGGTCAGCCACACGCCGGTGACGATCTGGTTAACCAGGACCAGCAGGGCCAGGGAGCCGAAGAAATAGAAGAAGTTGAAGTTCTTCGGTGCGTAATACTTGCTGAGATGGTCTTCCCACATCTTGGTCGCGGGGAAGCGGGCGTCAACCCAATCCATGAACTTACTCATCACGCGTTCTCCTGATCGACGCCGACGACAATGATGTCGTCCGACTCATAAGAGTGCGGCGGCACTGGCAGATTGAGCGGCGCCGGCTGGGATTTGTAGACGCGGCCAGCCAGGTCGTAGTGGGAGCCGTGGCACGGGCAGAAGTAGCCGCCGACCCACTTCGGACCCAGGTCGACAGGTGCCACTTCCGGACGGAAGGTCGGCGAGCAGCCCAGGTGGGTGCACAGGCCGACCAGCACGAGGATTTCCGGCTTGATCGAGCGGTTCGACGGATCGACGTAAGTGGGTTGAACCGAAGCCTTGGACTCTGGGTCGGAGAGGTCGCCGGTGATCTTCTTGAGGTTACCGAGGATCTCCTCGGTACGACGGACGATGAACACCGGTTGGCCGCGCCACTCAGCAATCATCTGCTGACCAGGCTCTACCTTGGCGATATTGACCTTCACCGGTGCACCCGCGGCTTTCGCCTTGGCACTGGGGAACCATGACCCTACGAACGGGACCGCAGCCCCCACCGCTCCTGCAGCACCCACCACGGACGTGGCTGCTACGAGGAAGCGACGCCGGCCTGCATTGACGCCGTCATTGCTCATTCAGTCCTCTCCCATCAGCTTTATGGCCTGTTGCAACAGGCATCTACTAAGTAATTTCTGAACTGCTAAAAATTTGCCGCATGGTAATGAAAAGACCCTTCTCTGACAAGGTGATTAGCCTTGTGCCACCCCGCTATCCCTTGTAACTCTTGACTTGCGTCTATGCGGCAAGTTGTCACAGTAAACAACAGCATAGTTATTCAAGACATAAAAAAAGCCCGGTTCCACCAGGAACCGGGCTTTTTTTGAACGCCGAAGCGAAATTAACGCTTGGAGTACTGAGGACGCTTACGTGCTTTACGCAGACCCACTTTCTTACGCTCGACTTCACGGGCGTCGCGGGTGACGTAGCCAGCTTTGCGCAGAGCGCCACGCAGGGTTTCGTCGTAGTCCATCAGTGCACGGGTGATACCGTGACGGATTGCACCGGCCTGGCCGCTGACACCACCACCGATAACGGTGACGTAGATGTCGAACTTTTCGGTGGTCTCGGTCAGTTCCAGCGGCTGGCGTACTACCATGCGCGCGGTTTCACGACCGAAGAACACGTCCAGAGAACGGTTGTTGATGGAGATGTTACCGGTACCTGGACGCAGGAAAACGCGAGCGGTTGCGGTCTTGCGACGGCCAGTGCCGTAATTTTGAGTCGCCGACATAATGAACTATTCCGTTAAATCTTCAGTTCTTGGGGCTGCTGAGCAGTATGAGGGTGAGTAGCGCCCGCATAGACTTTCAGCTTACGGTACATGTCGCGACCCAGTGGGTTCTTAGGCAGCATGCCTTTAACCGCGGTCTCGATCACGCGCTCTGGGGCCTTGGCGATCAACTTCTCGAAGTTGATTTCCTTGATACCGCCCGGGAAGCCGGAGTGGGAGTAGTACATTTTGTCCGAAGTCTTGGCACCAGTGACACGAACCTGCTCGGCGTTGATGACGACGATGTAGTCGCCGGTGTCAACGTGAGGAGTGTACTCTGGCTTGTGCTTGCCACGCAGACGGCTCGCGATCTCAGTGGCCAGACGACCCAGGGTCTTGCCAGCAGCGTCAACGACGAACCAGTCGCGCTTTACTGTTTCCGGTTTAGCAGTAAAAGTTTTCATTCTTTATAGCCTCAGGGGCCGCCCAGCGAAAATAAGACGGCAGATCTTACTGGATAGTGCGCACCTTGACAAGTCAAGGACACAGCCGCACACGGACGCTATCGGGGGCTCGGGTCAGCGCGTCCAATATTCGGCAGGGTTCTTCTATGGAGCGGGGCATCACTCCCGCTGCACGGAGAGGGGCTGAATTATCCAGATTGCGAAAAAAAATTCAACCTGCTTTTATGCTTCTTTTAGACAGGAAGCAGTCGAATGGACTATCGCCAGCTGGGCCGAACCGACCTCAACGTCAGCGCCCTGTGCCTTGGCAGCATGACCTGGGGCGAGCAGA
The DNA here is from genome assembly GCF_024749345.1 of Pseudomonas sp. B21-009. Classification (NCBI taxonomy): domain Bacteria; kingdom Pseudomonadati; phylum Pseudomonadota; class Gammaproteobacteria; order Pseudomonadales; family Pseudomonadaceae; genus Pseudomonas; species Pseudomonas sp. B21-009. The sequence goes on from NZ_CP087199.1 coordinate 4,874,423, forward strand.
ACGACCAGACCCAGGCCTTCGCCCAGATCGAACGGGCCAAGGCCGCCGGGATCAATTTCATCGATACCGCCGAGATGTACCCCGTCCCTCCCCGCCCGGAAACCTACGCCGCCACCGAGCGCATGATCGGTAACTGGTTCAAGCAGCGCGGCGATCGCGCCCAGTGGATCCTGGCCAGCAAGGTGGCCGGCCCCGGCAACGGCATCAACCATATCCGCGACGGCCTGCTCAAGCACAACCGCCAGCACATCGTCGCCGCCCTGGACGACAGCCTCAAGCGCCTGCAGACCGACTGGATCGACCTCTACCAGTTGCACTGGCCAGAGCGCAGCACCAACTTCTTCGGCAAGCTGGGTTACCAGCATGCGCCGCAAGACCTGTTCACCCCGCTGGAAGAAACCCTCGAAGTGCTCGACGAGCAGGTCAAGGCCGGCAAGATCCGCCACATCGGCCTGTCCAACGAAACCCCGTGGGGCACCATGAAGTTCCTGCAGCTGGCCGAAAGCCGCGGCTGGAGCCGCGCGGTGTCGATCCAGAACCCCTACAACCTGCTCAACCGCAGCTTCGAAGTGGGCCTGGCGGAAATCGCCATCCGCGAACAGTGCGGCCTGCTGGCCTACTCGCCCCTGGCTTTCGGCATGCTCTCGGGCAAGTACGAAAACGGCGCACGCCCGGCCGCGGGCCGCCTGACCCTGTTCAGCCGCTTCTCGCGCTACTCCAACCCGCAAACCGTGGCTGCCTGCAGCCGCTACGTGAAGCTGGCCCGCGACCATGGCCTGGACCCGGCGCAAATGGCCCTGGCCTTCGTCACCCGCCAGCCGTTCGTGACCAGCAACATCATCGGTGCCACCACCCTCGAGCAACTGGACAGCAACCTGGCAAGCGCCGACCTCAAGCTCAGCGACGAGCTGCTGGCGGCCATCGAGGCCATCCATCAGGACCAGCCCAACCCCGCGCCCTGAGACGCAATCCCGGTTCCCATCAACAAGGTGGGAACCGAGGGTAGACACAATCGCCAAAAAATAAGACGATCCAGCCGGTGATTGACCACTCTACCCTATAAGAATAAAGAAAATGATGTTTACCCAACCCACGGCGTCCTTGCGGCGCGTCAGTATCCTGGCCATCGACAATGTCTTCGCATCGACCCTGATGCAGGCCAAGGATTTCTTCCATCTCGCCAGCCTGCGCTACAGCAAGCAGTTGGGCCTGGGCCTGCAACCGATGTTCGAAACCCGCCTGGTGAGCCCTGACGGCCAGCCTGTGCGCAGCTTCAGCGAAGTGATGCTGCCGGTCGACAGTGGCCTGGAGCAGGCCGACATCATCATCCTGCCGGCGTTCTGGGACGATTTCGATGCCCTCTGCCAGCGCTACCCGCAAGTATTGCCCTGGCTACGCGAGCAACACGCCCGCGGCGCCGTGCTCTGCGGCGAGGCCAGCGGCGTGTTCTGGCTGGCCGAAGCCGGGTTGCTCGACGGCAAGGAGGCGACCACCTACTGGCGCTTCTTCAGCCAGTTCGAAGAGCGCTTCCCCAAGGTCAGCCTCAACCAGGACAAGCACCTGACCGACGCCGACAACCTCTATTGCGCCGGCGGCACCACCTCGGCCTGCGACCTGTACATCTACCTGATCGAGCGTTTCTGCGGGGCCAACGTCGCGCAAGCGGTGGCCCGCGACATCCTCTACGAAGTGCAGCGCAACTACACCCCGGGGCGCATGGGCTTTGGCGGGCAGAAACTGCACCAGGACCTGATCATCCTGCAGATCCAGCACTGGCTCGAAGAGCATTTCGCCGACAAGTTCCGCTTCGAGGACGTGGCCCGCAACCACGGCATGAGCATCCGCAACTTCATGCGCCGCTTCCAGAGCGCCACCGGCGACAAGCCGCTGCACTACCTGCAACGGCTGCGGATCGAAACGGCCAAGGGCTTGCTGTCGGGCACACGCAAAAGCATCAAGACCATCAGCTATGAAGTTGGTTATGACGATGCGAGTTTCTTTGCCCGGTTGTTCAGGCAGCACACAGAGTTGTCGCCGAATCAGTATCGGCAGCAGTTTATGCAGGAGGCCTGAAAGGCCTCCTCAGCGGCAAGCTATAAGCTACAAGCGGCAAGTAAGAGCGAGATCAAGAGCAGCGCGCGGTTGGCTCTTGATCCTGCTTGCAGCTTGAAGCTTGAAACTTGCCGCTGCTTTTAAGGCCTATGCGCCCGCGACAGGAATTCGTGGGACTGCATTTCCAGCAGGCGGCTCAGGGTGCGCTGGAACTCGAAGGTCAGGCGACCACCGGTGTACAAATCCTTGAGTTCAACCTCGGCCGAGATGATCAGCTTGACGTTGCGGTCATAGAACTCGTCGACCATGTTGATGAAGCGTCGGGCGATGTCGTCGGTGGCGACGCTCATCTGCTCGACGCCGCTGAGCAGCACGGCATGGAAGATCTTGCCCAGTTCGATGTAGTCGTTCTGGCTGCGCGGGCCGTCGCACAGTTCGCGGAATTCGAACCAGGCCACGTCGTCACAGGTACGCAGGGCGCGGATTTCGCGGTTCTCGATCACCAGCACATCGTTCTCGACCGCCTGGGTGCATTCCGGGGTCAGTGCCTTGAAGCTTTTGCGCAGGCTTTCGTGGGCCGCTTCGTCGAGCGGGAAGTGGAACAGCTCGGCTTGTTCCAGGTGCCGCAGGCGATAGTCGACGCCGCTGTCGACGTTGACGATCTCGGTGTTCTGCTTGATCAGGGCAATCGCCGGCAGGAAGCGTGCGCGCTGCAGGCCGTCCTTGTACAGGCCGTCAGGGACGATGTTGGAGGTGGCCACCAGGGTCACGCCGTTCTTGAACAGCTCCTCCATCAGGGTGCCGAGGATCATCGCATCGGTAATGTCGGAGACGAAGAACTCGTCGAAGCAGATCACCCGGGCCTCGTCGGAGAAGCGCTTGGCGATGATGGTCAGCGGGTTCTTCTCGCCCTTGAGGGTTTTCATTTCCTCGTGGACGCGCTTCATGAAGCGGTGGAAGTGCGTGCGCACCTTCTGCTTGAACGGCAGCGCTTCAAAGAAGGTATCGACCAGGTAGGTCTTGCCGCGGCCTACCCCACCCCAGAAGTACAAGCCCTTGACCGGTGCCTGGTCCTTCTTGCCGAACAACTTGCCGAACACACCCGGCTTGTTGTTCTGCGCCGCGATCAGATCGTCGTACAGGCGCTGCAGATGACGCACTGCAGTTTCCTGCGCCGCGTCATGGAAGAATTCGGGACGTTTCAGATCTGCTTGATATCGTTCTAGGGGCGTCATAATTCGTTAGCAAGGTAACAAAAACGGGCCGTCACTGTAGCGACGGCCCGGGATAATGGCAATCAGACTTCCGATAAGCCGTTCAGTCCTGCTGGGGCACCAGGGCCGCGCGCAGGGTTTCGATGGCGCTGTCGCGGGCGGCGCCGTCGGCAAACTGCGGGCCGTCGCCAACGCACTCACCTTCCAGCCACAGGCTGAAGCCCAGGCCTTCGTGGCGCACGTCAAGCTCGCCGCCCTGTTGCAATTGCTTGCTCACAGCACCTGCGGTCTTGCCGTCGGCGAAGTTGCGCGACAACAGCAGTTGCTCGCCATCGGCCGCCAGCAGGCGGAAGCGGAAGCTGCCGTCGTCTTCGCGGAAGCTGACAAAGCGCGCGGTCTTGGCCGCCTTCTTCTTGACCTGGGCAGTGGCCTGCTCGACGTTACGGAACGAGCGCAGGCCGACCGCTTCGCGCAGCTCCTCAAGGAACGGCGTGGCCACCTTGCGGGCTTTTTGCGCGCCGGCCAGGAGAATGTCCTCAAGGTCGGCCGGGCGGCTGATCAACTGGTGATAACGCTCGCGCGGCTCGCTCAGCTGGCCATCGAGCAACTGGAACAGGCGCTGCTTGGCTTCGCCCCAGCCCAGGCCCTGGAGCAGTTCGCTGCGAAACTCATCGGCCTGGGAGGCAGTGGCGAAGGCCTGGAACAGGGTGAACAGGTGCGCGTTGTCCGGATCCTTGGCTTCGCCCGGGGCGCGGGAGTCGGTGACGATGCGCGAGATGGCATCCTTCATGTCCTTGGCGCTGGTGAACAACGGGATGGTGTTGTCGTAGCTCTTGGACATCTTGCGCCCGTCCAGGCCCGGCAGGGTGGCGACACTCTCCTCGATCAGCGCTTCGGGCATGGCGAAGAATTCCTTGCCCTGGCCGAACAGGTGGTTGAAGCGCTGGCCGATGTCGCGGGCCATTTCCACGTGCTGGATCTGGTCACGGCCGACTGGCACCTTGTTGGCGTTGAACATCAGGATGTCGGCGGCCATCAGTACCGGGTAGCTGTACAGGCCCATGCTGATGCCGGCATCCGGGTCTTCGCCGTTCTCGACGTTCTTGTCCACCGACGCCTTGTAGGCGTGCGCGCGGTTGAGCAGGCCCTTGGCCGCAACGCAGGTCAGCAGCCAGGTCAGCTCGGGAATCTCGGGGATGTCGGACTGACGATAGAAAGTCACTCGCTCCGGGTCCAGGCCACCGGCCAGCCAGGTCGCGGCGATTTCCAGGCGCGAGCGCTGGATGCGCTGCGGGTCGTCGCATTTGATCAGGGCGTGGTAGTCGGCCAGAAAATAGAACGAGTCGACACCCGGCTCACGGCTGGCGAGGATCGCCGGGCGGATGGCACCGGCGTAGTTGCCCAGGTGAGGCGTGCCCGTGGTGGTGATACCGGTAAGGATGCGCGTAGTCATGGGTAATCGCTTATCAGGCTTGTATCAGTTCGAAAGGCGTGGCAGCACCAGTTCCTTGAGGTCGGTGAGCTTGCCATGGAAAAAGTGTCCGCATTCTGCCACTTTCAGCAGCTCATGGGGGCGTGGCAGTGCGCCGGACCAAGCGTAGACGATCTGCGGATCGATCACTTCGTCGGTTTGCGGCTGGATCACGCTCAGCGCGCAGCCTTGTGGCAAGGTGTCGTGATCCTGCAGGCGCATCACCGCTGGCGCAACCATGAACAGGTGCTTCAATTCGATACCGTTTGCTTCCAGACGCCCGCCGAGGCTGGCCGCAACAAAGCCGCCGAATGAAAAACCCATCAGGGTCAGGGGCAGCTTTGGATGTTGCTCCCGCAGCCAGGTCGCTGCCGCCTGAGCATCGTCCACTTCGCCGCTGCCCATGTCATGGTTGCCAGCGCTGGCACCGACGCCGCGGTAGTTGAATCGCAAGGTGATGTAACCGGCATCGCGGGCGGTGCGCTGCAGCATCGACACCACCTTGTTGGTCATGGTCCCGCCCTGCACCGGGTTAGGGTGACACAGCAACACCACGCCACGGGCGTCGGCAACATCAAGGTACAAGGCTTCCAGTTGGCCGACCGGGCCATCGATGAATACGGGGGTTTCGCGGATAAGCAAGGATAAACTCCGTGACCTCGGAAAGGGTCGACTCGTCTAGCTGAATGATTCTGTCTGAGATATTTGCGATCGTTCGCGGTATACAGCGCAGGTCCGAGCCGTTAACGTAAAGCAAAGCCGTTTATAGAGGAAGGACTCGTGGAACTCTCGCTCTTAGTTTGGTTGTTGCCGACCCTGGCCCTCGTCGTGGGTGTCGTCGTTGGTTTCCTGGTCGCCCGCCTGCTGCCCAATGCCGCACCGAGCAGCACCCAGCGTCAGCTGGATGATATCCAGGAACGTTTCGACAGCTACCAGAATGAGGTGGTTACTCACTTCAACAGTACGGCTGCGCTGGTCAAAAAGCTGACCCAAAGTTACCAGGACGTCCAGGATCACCTGGCCGAGGGCGCCAACCGCCTGGCCCTGGACGAACTCACCCGCCAGCGCCTGCTGGCCGCCCTGCACTCCGAAGCCGTGCAGCCTGCGCGTGATCGCCTGACCCCGCCGAAGGACACCGAGGTGCCGCGCGACTACGCACCGAAAGCGCCCAACGCACCGGGCATGCTCGATGAGCATTACGGGCTCAAGCGTTAAAAATGCAAACCCCGCCAACTGGCGGGGTTTTTTATTATGGCTGCTGTTGCAGCCTGCAGGAGCGGGCTTGCCCCGTGATGAGCCTCACCAATACCAAGGCGCCTCCCCCTCCCGGTGGCCATACTTCTCCCGCGCCTCATCCAGCACCCGCCGCTCAACTCCACCCTGGCGCACCAGGCTGTGCAGGCTTGCCAGAACAATGCTGAAGCGATCGACCTCGAAGAAACGCCGCAACTGCTGGCGGGTATCGCTTCGGCCAAAGCCATCAGTGCCAAGCGTCACATAAGGTGCCTGTACATATTCAGCAATCAATTGTGGCCAGGCCCGCACGTAATCGGTTGCCGCAATCACTGGCGCGTCACCGTCCAGGCAGCGCTGCACATGGCTCAGATCAGCACTGCCCTGCCCCAACCGGCCGGCGCGATCTACATCCCGCGCCTCACGCGCCAGCTCGCTGAAGCTGGTGACACTGAACACTTCACTGGCAACCTGCCAGTCGCTGGCCAGCAGTTCACTGGCAGCAATCACCTCGCGCAGAATCGCCCCGGAGCCCAGCAGGCGCACCCGCCCCTGGGCAGCCGGCAGCTGCTGTTCGACATAACGGTACATGCCGCGCAAAACCTCTTCATGCACCTGCGCCGGCAGGGACGGCTGTGGATAGTTTTCGTTCATCACCGCGACATAATGAAATTCATCGCACTGTTCAGTGAGCATGCGCCGCGCCGCGTACTCGAGGATCACCGCCAGCTCGCCAGCAAAGCACGGCTCCCAGGCCCGGCAGTTGGGCACCATCGAGGCCATCACCAGGCTTGAACCGTCCTGGTGCTGCAGCCCCTCTCCGCCCAACGTGGTGCGCCCGGCAGTGGCGCCCAGCAGCAGGCCACGGGCGCGCTGGTCGGCGGCGGCCCAGATCAGGTCACCGACGCGTTGAAAGCCGAACATCGAGTAATAGATGTACACCGGCAGCATCGGTTCGCCATGCACCGCGTAGGACGTTGCCGCCGCCACCCAGGAAGAAATCGCCCCGGCTTCGGTAATACCTTCCTCCAGCAACTGGCCATCGCGCGCTTCCTTGTAGGACAGCAACGACCCTGCGTCTTCCGGCTCGTAGCATTGCCCCTGGGGCGAGTAGATGCCGATCTGCCGGAACAGGCTGGCCATGCCGAAGGTGCGCGCCTCGTCGGCGACTATCGGCACCACCCGCGGCCCCAGCTGCGGCGCCTTGAGCCAGGCGCTGAGCATGCGCACGGCGGCCATGGTGGTGGACATTTCCTTGCCGTCGGCCTGCAGGGCGAAGCCGCCCATGGCTTCCAGCGCTGGCACCGGCACCGGGCGTACGTCGCTGCGCCGAGCAGGCAGCGGCCCACCCAGAGCTTCCCGCCGCTCGCGCAGGTAGCGCATTTCTGCGCTGTCTTGGTCCGGTCGATAGAACTGCAAATGTTCGACCTGCGCGTCCGACAGCGGCAAATGAAAACGATCACGAAAGGCCAGCAAGGCCTGCACGTCGAGCTTCTTGGCCTGGTGCGCGGTCATTCGCGACTCACCGGCGGCGCTCATGCCGTAGCCCTTCTTGGTCTTGGCCAGAATCACCGTTGGCCGGCCCTTGCAGGCCTTGGCGGCGGCGAAGGCGGCGTACAGTTTGCGAAAATCGTGGCCACCGCGTTTCAACGCATTGATCTCGGCCGAGCTCATGTGCTCCACCAGCTTTTGCAAGGCCGGTTGCTGGTTGAAAAAGTGCTCGAGGTTGTAGGCGCCATCTTTGGCCCCAAGGTTCTGGAACTGCCCGTCCGGGGTCGCCGCCAACTGGCGCAACAGCACGTGCTCGGTGTCACGGGCGAACAACGCGTCCCACTCCGAGCCCCAGAGCACCTTGATCACGTTCCAGCCGGCGCCACTGAACAGCGCTTCAAGTTCCTGGATGATCTGACCATTACCGCGCACCGGTCCGTCCAGGCGCTGCAGGTTGCAATTGACCACGAAGGTCAGGTTATCCAGTTGCTCGCGGGCGGCCAGGGTCAAGCCGGCAATCGACTCCGGCTCGTCCATCTCGCCATCGCCAAACACCCCCCAGACGTGCCGGGCACTGGTATCGAGCAACTGGCGGTTGTGCAGGTAGCGCATGAACCGCGCCTGGTAGATCGCGTTGAGTGGGCCGATGCCCATGGAGCCTGTCGGAAACTGCCAGAAGTCCGGCATCAGCCACGGATGTGGGTAGGAGCACAGGCCCTTGCCAGCCACTTCCTGGCGATAGCTGGCCAGTTGCTCTTCGCTCAAACGTCCTTCAAGGAAGGCCCGGGCATAAATGCCCGGCGCCGAATGCGGCTGGAAGAACACCAGGTCAGCGCTGCGTTGCTCGCCACCGGCCTCACCGCGAAAAAAGTGCTGGAAACCGACTTCGAAAATCTCTGCGGCCGAGGCATAACTGGCGATGTGCCCGCCGAGGTCGCCATAAGCGTGGTTGGCCCGCATGACCATGGCCAGGGCGTTCCAGCGCAGGATGCTGGTGATGCGCTCATCGAGCTCCAGATCACCCGGATAGACGCCCTGCTGCTCCACCGACAAGCTATTGCGATAGGCCGAAAAGGCCTGGGCCCCGCGCTCCAGGCCCAACTCGCGGGCATGGGTTTGCAGTTGCTGCAGCAGAAACCGCGCACGCTCCGGGCCGCAGTGCAGCAGGGTCGAATCCAGTGCGTCCAGCCATTCGGCGGTTTCCCCCGGGTCGCTGTCCTGCTGTGGATCGCCCGGGCTCCGCGGCACACCTTCGCCAGGCACAAGGTTCATCATTGCCACCATTGCATTGACCTCGTCCGTGAAAGGTTAGGCGCAGGCCTTGAGCGCCTGTTGAATATCCGCCAGCAGGTCGTCGATGTCCTCCAGGCCCACCGACAGGCGTACCAGCCCTTCGGAAATGCCGTACTGCGCACGCTCCTCTGGGGTGTAGCTGGAGTGGGTCATGCTTGCCGGGTGTTGGGCCAGCGATTCGGCATCGCCAAGGCTGACGGCACGGCTGAACAACTGCAGGGCATTCATGAAACGCCTGCCGGCAGTGATGCCGCCCTTGAGTTCAAAGGCGATCATGCCGCCCGGCAAACGCATCTGCCGCTGGGCCAGCTCATATTGAGCAAAGCCGGGCAGGCCGGGGTAATTGAGCATTTCAACTTCCGGCTGTTGCTCGAGGTATTCGGCAATGGCCTGGGCGTTGCTGCAGTGGCGCTCCATGCGCAAGTTCAGGGTTTTCATCCCGCGCATCAGCAAGGCGGCGTCATGGGGCGACATCACTGCACCGGTCATGTCCTTCAAGCCTTCCAGGCGAATCCTGTCCACCAGCGCCTTGCGCCCCACCACCAGGCCGGCAGTGATATCGCCATGGCCACTGAGGTACTTGGTCGCCGAATGCACCACCAGGTCGGCGCCCAGCTCCAGTGGCCGCTGCAGGTACGGCGTGCAGTAGGTGTTGTCGACCACCACGCTGATATCGTGCTGGTGCGCAAGCGCGGCCACGGCAGCGATATCGGTCATCTGCATATTGGGGTTGGCCGGGGTTTCGAAATAGATCACCCGGGTATTGCCGTTGATCGCTGCAGCGACAGCCTGCAGGTCGCTCATGTCGACATGCCGGACCTTGACCCCGAACTCGCCGATGCCATGGTGTAAAAAGGCAAAGGTGCAACCGTACAGGGTACGCCCCACCAGCACCTCGTCGCCGGGGCGCAGCAGGGTCCACAGGGTCGCGGTAATCGCGCCCATTCCCGAGGCCAGCGCCAGGCCGGCTTCGCCGCATTCGAGCGAGGCCATGCGTTGTTCCAGCAAGGCCAGGGTAGGGTTGGAAATCCGGCTGTAGAAATGTCCGGCCTGTTCCCCGGCGAAGCAGGCAGCGCCGTACTCCACGGTCGGAAAAGCAAAGGTCGCGGTCTGGTAGATCGGTGGCACCAGGGCACCACTGTGTTCCAGTGGATCGTAACCGTGGTGAATGGCGCGGGTGGCAAAACCTGAATTGTTATTGGAGCCGCTCATGGCAAACAGCCTCTAGTGGTTTGTTATAAGCTTATGCCACTGAGGTGCTGATTTTTTTCCAAATGTAGCCGTCCTTGCGGAAGGTTATTGACATAAAAACAACGATTTCAGACCACGGAGGGTAAAACATGCCTACAACCATCGATCGCACCGATCGAGCGTTGCTCGCGGCCTTGCAAGACAACGCGCGCTTGACGGTTTCCGAGCTGGCCGACCAGGTCGCACTGACCACCTCGCCGTGCTGGCGACGGATCAAGCTACTGGAAGAAGCCGGCTACATCATCGGCTACCAGGCCATCCTCTCGCCCAAGTCGCTGGGCTTTGGCGTAACCGCTTTCGTCAGCATCATGATGGACTCGCACAGCAAGGAAATGGCCCGCGCCTTCGAGCAGCGGCTGATGGAAATCCCCGAAATCGTCGCCTGCCACAACATCTCCGGGCGTTATGACTTCCTGCTGGAAATCCTTGCCCGCGACCTTGAGTCATTCGGTGAGTTTGCCCGCGAAGTGCTGCAGACCTTGCCCGGGGTGAAAGAGATTTACTCGAGCTTCTCGTTCAAGGCAGTGAAGGAGAAGCGGGTGATTCCGGTGTCGGAAAAGCACATCTGAATTCAAATCCCGCTCCTACAATGTGGGAGCGGGCTTGCCCCGCGATTTTCCCACTGCATCGCCCTGTAGGAAGCAAATTTCTCGCTGCTCAGAAAATCCTGACTCCAACTGCCACCCCGCACGACAGACATCCCCACCTGTAAATCTGCATCCTGTGCGCAAGACGCACCAGGAAGCATTTCACTGGCGCCCACCGTCAACAACCAGGGGTTGTTCTGAATGACCTTAAGCACCGATGCGCCTTTCACCTCTCCATTCTCCAAAGCGAACCTGGCCCGAATGCAGAAAGGCTATCCGCCCCGCGCGCCATTTTCAGAAACGGTCAAGAATCGCCGTTCTTATGAAATGCGCCATATCGTGCCAACGAGCGAGGGCGGTGCACTATATGACCTGGACAACCTGCGAATCCTGACACCCAAACAATGCATCAGCCTCTATGGTGATCAGCAATGATATTGCTCCAGAGCAGCTTTGCTGATTACACGGCAACCGAGTTCGAATTGCTGATCGAGAACATTATCGAGGCCGCTGGCACCGAGCTCTATCAGGACACCTTGCTTGAGCACTTCATCGCAGTGACGCAACATCCAGAGGGCTCGGACCTGATTTTTTACCCGGCTGGCGGTCAGGAGCCAACGCCGCAGAAAATTATGAAGCAGATCCTGGAGTGGCGAGTAGCCAACGGCAGGCCTGGACTGAAGGTGGGCTGAATGAGGGCCCTTCGCGGGGCAAGCCCGCTCCTGCCATGCGGTGAATTCGGCCAACAAAAAGCCCCACCGAAGTGGGGCTTCTTGTTCAGCGCCAGCGCTTAGATCGCGCCACGCTTGCGCAGCAGCTCCAGCACCTGCTTGACGCCGTCTTCCAGGCTGACGTTCTGGGTGTCGATCACCAGGTCCGCATCCAGCGGTACGTCATACGGGAAGCTCTCGCCCGGGATGTTGTCGCCGCCGGCGGCATACAGGCCCTGCGGGTCACGCTCGCGGCACGCCAGAGGCGAAGCCTGGACGTAGACCGTAAGCAGGCGTTCCTTGCCGATCAGCGCCTTGGCCTGTTCGCGGCCTTCGGCGTCCGGGGCGACGAAGGCGGCCAGGGTCAGCAGGCCGGCTTCGTTGAACTGACGCGCAACGTGCGCGGCACGGCGCCAGTTCTCGGTGCGCCCGGCGCGGTCCTGCGGCAAGCCTTTGTTCAGGTCGTGGCGCAGGTTCTGGCCATCGAGCACATACACCGCACGGCCCATGTCGAACAGCTTGCGCTCCACGGCATAGGCCAGGGTGCTCTTGCCCGCGCCCGAGAGGCCGCTGAACAGCACGGTGGCTGGCTGCTGACCGAAACGCAGGGCACGTTCTGCGGTGTCCACGTGGGCCAGTTTGCCGTGCTGGCCAACGCTGCCATGGGGCACAACCGGTGGCGCGATGATCATGCCGGCGCCGACGGTGCCGTTGGTCAGGCGGTCGATGACAATAAAGGCACCGGTGGTGCGGTTGCTGTCATAGCCGTCCAGCGCGATCGGCGCATCGAGGCTGACCTTGACCTTGCCGATCTCGTTGAGCTGCAAGGCACTGGCGGCGCCCTGCTCCAGGGTGTTGACATCGACCTTGTGGGCGATGCTGGCAATCGAGCCCGGCACATAGCTGGTGGCGCGCTTGATGTCGTATTTTTTGCCCGGCAGCATCGGCTCTTCAGCCATCCATACCAGCATGGCGTCGAACTGGTCGGTCACCGGCGGGACGTTGTCGGCGTGCACCAGCAGGTCGCCACGGGAGATGTCGATCTCGTCTTCCATGGTCAGGGTCACGGCCTGGCCGGGGCCGGCGTTTTCCAGCTCGCCTTCGAAGGTGACGATGGACTTGACCCGGCTGCTCTTGCCCGACGGCAGCACGACGATTTCATCGCCCTTGTGCACCACGCCGCTGGCCAGGGTACCGGCGAAGCCGCGGAAGTTCAGGTTCGGCCGGTTGACGTACTGCACCGGGAAGCGCAGGTCGGTGAAGTTGCGGTCGGCCGCGACTTCGACGGTTTCGAGGATTTCCATCAACGCCGGGCCCGTGTACCACGGCGAACGCTCGCTGCGGTTGACCACGTTGTCGCCCTTGAGCGCCGACATCGGCACGAAATGCAGGCTGCTCGGGCTCATGTTGATGGCATCGGCGAACTTCAGGTAGTCGGCCTTGATGCTCTCGAACACGCCCTCGTCAAAGCCTTTGAGGTCCATCTTGTTGACCGCGACGACGATGTGCTTGATGCCCAGCAACGAGGCAATGTAGCTGTGCCGGCGGGTCTGGGTCTGCACACCGTAGCGGGCATCAACCAGGATGATCGCCAGGTCGCAAGTCGACGCACCGGTGGCCATGTTGCGGGTGTACTGCTCGTGGCCCGGGGTGTCGGCGATGATGAACTTACGCTTGGCGGTCGAGAAGTAGCGGTAGGCCACATCGATGGTGATGCCTTGCTCGCGCTCGGCCTGCAGGCCGTCGACCAGCAGCGCCAGGTCGATGTCGTCACCGGTGGTGCCGACCTTCTTCGAGTCGCGGGTGATGGCTTCCAGATGGTCTTCGTAGATCATCTTCGAGTCGTGCAGCAGGCGCCCGATCAGCGTGCTCTTGCCGTCGTCGACGTTACCGCAGGTAAGGAAGCGCAGCAGCTCTTTACGTTCGTGCTGGGCCAGGTAAGCGAGGATGTCCTCGCTGATCAGATCAGATTGGTGGCTCATTACATTCAAGCTCCAAGCTGTAAGCTTCAAGCGGCAAGCTTGTCGGCATACAACTAGTCAGAAATTTTGTTGATCAACCCGCTCAGCATTCTTGAAAGCTCACGAGTCTCTGTAATCCACTCATTCGACAAAGGCTTTGGCAGATAGCCTACCTCTCCCCCGATGATGATCTGCGTTCGCAACTCACCGCAGGACGCCTTGGCAATACACAGACAGCGAACCTTTTCTTTTGCCGTTCTGCGCTCCATGCCTTCGACGGAACGGAAAGTGCCGCCCGGGTGATCTAATCCTTGAATCCAAGATCCCGGCACACCCTCTGCTGCGTGTAAATCGCTACCGCCAAATCTTTGCTTCTCTGCCAAACAGCAAGCTTCTCAAAGTCCATTGTTAAGCACTCTCACGCACCCACAATGGGGCGGCAGCCGACAAAACCCAGAAGCTACGCACCTTGCTTCTAACTTGCAGCTTGCCGCTTGTAACTTGAAGCTTAGAAGTACCCTTGACGTTTCTTGTCTTCCATGGAGCCGGCGCCATCGTGGTCGATGACCCGTCCCTGGCGCTCGGAAGTGCGCGTCAGGAGCATTTCCTGAATGATGTCGGTGAGGCTTTCGGCCTCCGACTCCACCGCGCCCGTCAACGGGTAGCAGCCAAGGGTACGGAAACGCACCTTCTTCTTGACGATACGGGCCTTTTCTTCCTCCGAGAGGTGCTCGAGGATGCGCGCGTCGTCGATCATGATCAGGGTGCCGTTCTTCTCGATCACTTCACGCTCGGCGGCGAAGTACAGCGGCACGATCGGGATGCCTTCGAGGTAGATGTACTGCCAGATGTCCAGCTCGGTCCAGTTCGACAGCGGGAACACGCGAATCGATTCGCCCTTGTTGACCTTGCCGTTGTAGACGTTCCACAGCTCCGGACGCTGGTTCTTCGGGTCCCAGCGGTGCTTGCTGTCACGGAACGAGTAGACCCGCTCCTTGGCCCGCGACTTCTCTTCGTCGCGGCGTGCGCCACCGAAGGCGGCATCGAAGCCGTACTTGTCGAGCGCCTGCTTGAGGCCCTCGGTCTTCATGATGTCGGTGTGCTTGGCACTGCCGTGGGTGAACGGGTTGATGCCCTGGGCGACGCCGTCCGGGTTGACGTGGGTGATCAGCTCCAGGCCCATTTCCTCGACCATTTTGTCGCGGAAGCTGTACATCTCCTGGAATTTCCACTGGGTGTCGACGTGCATCACCGGAAACGGCAGCTTGCCCGGGAAGAAGGCCTTGCGCGCCAGGTGCAGCATCACGGCCGAGTCCTTGCCAATCGAGTACAGCATCACCGGGTTATCGAACTCGGCGGCCACCTCACGAATGATGTGGATGCTTTCCGCCTCCAACTGTTTCAAATGCGTCAGTTTGTCGACCATGGCTACTCACGGAAATACGATCTTATGGACGGCCAGCGGGCCGTGTTCGAGCGGGCCACTTTATCACAGCGCCCGATTCTATTTAGGCAGCCAACTAGAACGAAACAGTATAAGAATATGCCCTGCCGTTTTAGCTTTATATAGGGTTCGGGCAGTCGATGAACAGGTGTTCCAGGGCAAACCGTCGGGCCAGGTAATCGCCCAGCGCCTGCACGCCGTAACGCTCGGTGGCGTGGTGGCCGGCGGCGATGAAGCTGATGCCGTTCTCGCGGGCGCTGTGGAAGGTCTGCTCGGAGGCTTCGCCGCTCAGGTACAGGTCGACACCGGCAGCAATCGCCTGGTCGATATAGCCCTGGCCGCCGCCGGTACACCAGCCGACCCGGCGGATGATCTGCTCGCCTTCGATCAACAGCGGCTCACGGCCCATCACCTCCTGCACCTTGCGGGCAAAATCGCGCGCCGACATGGGTTCGGCGAGTGAGCCGACCAATCCGACAATGCGCGGGTTCTGCGGGTCCAGCGGGCCTTCGACAGTGATGTCGAGCTGGCGCGCCAGCTGCACGTTGTTGCCCACTTCCGCGTGCAGGTCCAGCGGCAGGTGGTAGGACAACAGGCTCAGGTCGTTTTTCAGCAGGGTTTTCAGCCGGCGCTGCTTCATGCCGGTGATGCACGGGTTCTCGCCCTTCCAGAAATAGCCGTGGTGCACCAGCACCAGGTCGGCTTCGGCTTCGACTGCAGCGTCGAGCAACGCCTGGCTTGCGGTCACGCCGCTGACGATGCGGGTCACTTGCGGGCGGCCTTCAACCTGCAGGCCGTTGGGGCAGTAGTCCTGGATTTTGGCGCTGCCGAGGTAGCGTTCAGCTTCCTCGACCAGGGTACTCAAGGCAACAGCCATGGAAAGACTCCTCAATTTCGCAGTTCAGCGCGGCCCAAGGCCCCGTATAATGAGCGGCATTATGGGCCGTCGCCGGGTTTGGGGAAACCGACGGCAGTTGCCTGGGGGCTCGCATTGTTGGTTTTCGTGACGATTTAACAGTTCCTGCACAAGCCGCAGCGCAGTATGATCGCGCGCGTTTACGCTCCCAGCTGTCATCGGCCCTCTGCCAACTCCCAGGATTCGTTCAATGTTCAAGGCTTTGCGTTACTTTGGCTGGCCGCTGCTGGTCGGCGTGCTGATCGCCCTGTTGGTCATCCAGCGCTTTCCGCAGTGGGTCGGCCTGCCCAGCCAGGACGTCAACCTGCAACAAGCCCCGCAAACCACGCGGATCATGCAGGGGCCGGTGTCCTACGCCGACGCCGTGAGCATCGCCGCCCCCGCGGTGGCCAACCTGTACACCACCAAGGTGGTCAACAAGACCGCCCACCCGCTGTTCGAAGACCCGCAGTTCCGCCGCTTCTTTGGCGACAACCTTCCCAAGCAGCGCCGCTGGGAGTCGAGCCTGGGGTCGGCAGTGATCATGAGCCCGGAAGGCTACCTGCTGACCAACAACCACGTGACCTCCGGTGCCGACCAGATCGTGGTGGCGCTCAAGGACGGCCGCGAAACCCTGGCACGGGTGATCGGCAGCGACCCGGAAACCGACCTCGCGGTGCTGAAGATCGACCTGAAGAACCTGCCGTCGATCACCATCGGCCGCTCCGACAACATCCATATCGGCGACGTCGCCCTGGCCATCGGCAACCCCTTCGGTGTCGGCCAGACCGTGACCATGGGCATCATCAGCGCCACCGGCCGCAACCAGCTGGGCCTGAACAACTACGAAGACTTCATCCAGACCGACGCCGCAATCAACCCGGGCAACTCCGGTGGTGCGCTGGTCGACGCCAACGGCAACCTCACCGGCATCAACACGGCGATCTTCTCCAAGTCCGGCGGCTCGCAAGGCATCGGCTTTGCCATCCCGACCAAGCTCGCTCTGGAGGTGATGAAGTCGATCATCGAGCACGGCCAGGTAATTCGGGGCTGGCTGGGGATCGAGGTGCAGCCGCTGAGCCAGGAGCTGGCCGAGTCGTTCGGCATGCAGGGACGCCCGGGCATTGTCGTGGCAGGGATTTTCCGTGATGGCCCGGCACAGAAGGCCGGCCTGGAGCTGGGTGACGTGATCCTCAGCATCAACGGCGAACCGGCCGGCGATGGCCGCCGCTCGATGAACCAGGTGGCGCGGATCAAGCCCAATGACAAAGTGGCGATTCAGGTGATGCGTAACGGCAAGGAATTGAAGCTGACTGCTGAAATCGGCTTGCGTCCACCGCCGGCACCGGCGGCCAAAGAAGAAAACTGATGGGTTAACAGCATCGCGGGGCAAGCCCGCTCCCACAGGTTTTGTGGTTTACCTGTGGGAGCGGGCTTGCCCCGCGATGGGGTCAGTGCAGAATCTGGCTCAAGAACAGCTTGGTCCGCTCATTCTGCGGCCGGTCGAAGAAGTCGTCCGGCGCCGCCTGCTCTACAATCTCGCCTTTATCCATGAAGATCACCCGGTTCGCCACGGTGCGGGCAAAGCCCATTTCGTGGGTCACGCAGAGCATGGTCATGCCGTCTTCGGCAAGGCCAACCATGGTATCGAGTACTTCCTTGACCATCTCAGGGTCGAGCGCCGAGGTCGGTTCGTCGAACAGCATGATCTTCGGCTTCATGCACAGCGCCCGGGCAATCGCTACCCGTTGTTGCTGGCCGCCCGATAGCTGCCCGGGAAACTTGTTGGCCTGCTCCGGAATTCGCACCCGCTCCAGATAGTGCATGGCAATTTCCTCGGCCTTGCGCTTGGGCATCTTGCGCACCCACATCGGCGCCAGGGTGCAGTTCTGCAGGATGGTCAGGTGCGGGAACAGGTTGAAGTGCTGGAACACCATGCCGACTTCGCGGCGGATCGCTTCGATCTGCTTGAGGTCGTTGGTCAGCTCCACGCCATCGACGACGATGCGCCCCTGCTGGTGCTCCTCAAGACGGTTGAGGCAGCGGATGGTGGTCGACTTGCCCGAGCCCGACGGCCCGCACAGCACGATACGCTCGCCCTGGCGCACGTTCAGGTTGATGTCCTTGAGCACGTGGAACTGGCCGTACCACTTGTTCACGCCCTGCATCTGAATAATGCCTTCAGGGCTCACAGGCTGTTTGATCGCTTCACTCATGGGAACACTCCTAACGCTTGTGGCCTGTGTCCAGCTTGCGCTCCAGATGCATGGAGTAGCGGGACATACCGAAACAGAAAATCCAGAAAACCAGGGCGGCAAATACATAGCCCTCGGTCGCCATGCCCAGCCAGGTCGGGTCGGCAGCTGCCTGCTTGACGCTATTGAGCAGGTCGAAGAGGCCGATGATGATCACAAGGCTGGTGTCCTTGAACAGGGCAATGAAGGTGTTGACGATGCCGGGGATTACCAGCTTCAGGGCTTGCGGCAGAATCACCAGGCCCATCGAGCGCCAGTAGCCCAGGCCCATCGCCGCAGCGGCTTCGTACTGGCCCTTGGGAATAGCCTGCAGGCCGCCACGTACCACTTCGGCGATGTACGCCGACTGGAACAGGATCACCCCGATCATGGCCCGCAGCAGCTTGTCGAAGCTCATGCCCTCAGGCAGGAACAACGGTAGCATCACCGAGGACATGAACAGCACGGTAATCAGCGGCACGCCGCGCCAGAACTCGATGAAGGTCACGCAGACCACCTTCACCGCCGGCATGTTCGAACGCCGCCCCAGCGCCAGCAGGATGCCCAGCGGCAAGGCACCGACGATGCCCACGGTGGCGATCACCAGGGTCAGCATCAGCCCGCCCCACTGGTTGGTCGGTACCGTGGCCAGGCCCAGGTAGCCGCCGTGCAGCAGGGTGTAGGCGATGATCGGGTACAGCACCAGAAAGCCCAGGCCGTAAACCGCCTTGCGCGGGAAGCGCGAGATGAACAACGGCGCGGCGCCGATGACCGCCAGCCAGACGGTCAAATCGACACGCCAGCGCAGCTCGCTCGGGTAGTAACCGTACATGAACTGGCCGAAGCGCTGCTGGATGAACACCCAGCAGGCGCCCTCCTTGGTGCAGTCGGCGCGGGTGGTGCCCACCCAGTTGGCGTCGAAGATCGACCACTGCAGCAGCGGCGGCACGATCAGCCACACCAGATACACGGCAAACAGCGTCAGCAGGGTGTTGAGCCAGCTGGAGAACAGGTTGGCGCGCATCCAGGCCATTACGCCGACGGCTTTGACCGGTGGCGGCATATCAGGTTTGAAAACATGGGTACTCATGCGCTTGTCCTCACCGCTCGATCAGCGCAATGCGCTTGTTGTACCAGTTCATCAGCAGGGAAATGCTGATGCTGATGGCCAGATAGACGCTCATGGTGATGGCGATCACCTCGATGGCCTGGCCGGTCTGGTTAAGCACGGTACCGGCGAACAGCGAGACCATTTCCGGGTAGCCGATACCGGCCGCCAGCGAAGAGTTCTTCGCCAGGTTCAGGTACTGGCTGGTCAGCGGCGGGATGATCACCCGCAGCGCCTGGGGAATGATCACCTTGCGCAGCGTCGGCCCTTCGCGCAGGCCCAGGGAGCGAGCCGCCTCGGTCTGGCCGTAGCTCACCGAACGGATGCCGGAACGCACGATTTCGGCGATGAACGCTGCGGTATAGATGGTCAGTGCCAGGGTCAGCGCCAGCAGTTCCGGGATCAATACCCAGCCGCCGACGAAGTTGAAGCCCTTGAGCTGCGGCATCTCCCAGTGCACCGGCGCGCCGAACAGCAGCACGCACAACGCCGGAATGCCGAAGAACAGGAACAGGCCGACCCAGAATTTGTGGAACGGCTCGCCGGTGGCCTCAAAGCGCCGGTTGGCCAGGCGCACCATTACCACAATGGCAAGGATTGCCAGTGCGACGGCGACGACGAATGGCCAGAATCCATCGGCCATGGCAGCACCGGGCATGTTCAGGCCCCGGTTGCTGATAAAGAAGGTGTCGTTGAGATTGATGCTACCCCGCGGTCCCGGCAGGGTCAGGAACACCGCGAAGTACCAGAACAGGATCTGCAGCAGCGGTGGGATGTTACGGAAAGTCTCGACATACACAGTGGCCAGCTTGCTGATCATCCAGTTCGGTGACAGTCGTGCCACACCGATGATGAAGCCCAGCAGGGTCGCGAGGATGATGCCGATGAAGGTTACCAGCAGGGTGTTGAGCAGGCCGATGACGAACACCCGCGCATAACTGTCCTGTTCGGTATAGGGGATCAGGTGCTGGGCGATGCCGAAACCGGCACTGCGTTCGAGAAAGTCGAAGCCCGAAGTGATCCCGCGGTGTTGCAGGTTGGTCTGGGTATTGTGAAACAGGTACCAGCCCAGACCGACCACCGCGACCACGGTGATAATCTGGAACAGCCACGCACGCACACGTGGATCGCTCAGGGATAGTCCCTTGGGTGCGCCGATATTATTTTGCATGTAATGCCCCGCAAGGAAGGGAACCGAACAGCCTGCGGCGGCCGGATGCCGCCGCAGGCCGCAACCGTCAGCGCACCGGTGGCGCGTACTGGATGCCGCCGTTGTTCCACAGGGCGTTCAGACCGCGGTCGATTTGCAGTGGGGTTTCCTTGCCCAGGTTTTTCTCGAAGACTTCGCCGTAGTTGCCGACCTGCTTGACGATCTGCACTACCCAGTCCTTCGGCAGTTTCAGGTCTTTGCCGTACTCGCCGTCGGCGCCGAGCATGCGGGCCACGTCAGGGTTCTTGGTGGCCTTGGCTTCGGCTTCGACGTTTTTCGAGCTGATGCCCATCTCTTCGGCGTTGAGCATGGCGAACAGGGTCCACTTGACGATGCTGAACCACTCTTCATCGCCTTTGCGCACCACCGGGCCCAGCGGCTCCTTGGAGATGGTCTCTGGCAGCACCACGTAATCGGCCGGGGCGGCCAGCTTGGAGCGTTGTGCGTAGAGCTGCGATTTGTCCGAGGTCAGCACGTCGCAACGGCCGGATTCCAGCGATTTGGCGCTCTCGTCGGAGGTGTCGAAGGTGATCGGGGTGTATTTCAGGCCGTTGGCGCGGAAGTAGTCGGAGACGTTGAGTTCGGTGGTGGTACCGGCCTGGATGCAGATGGTTGCACCGTCCAGTTCCTTGGCGCTGGAAACGCCGAGCTTCTTGTTGACCAGAAAACCGATGCCGTCGTAGTAGGTAACACCGGCGAACACCAGGCCCATGCCGGCGTCGCGCGAGCTGGTCCAGGTGGTATTGCGCGACAGCACGTCGACTTCGCCCGATTGCAGCGCGGTGAAGCGCTCCTTGGCGTTGAGCTGGCTGAACTTGACCTTCTTGGCGTCGCCGAACACCGCAGCGGCGACCGCGCGGCAGACGTCGGCGTCGATACCGACGATGTTGCCCTTGGCATCCGGTACCGAGAAGCCCGGCAAGCCGTCACTGACGCCACATTGAACGAATCCCTTCTTCTGTACTGCGTCCAGGGTCGCACCTGCCTGTGCGAAACCGCTGATACCCAACGCGGTAGCAGCGGTAACCACTGCCAGTGTGGATTTCAACATCTTCATTCAAACCTCCAGTTTTGCTCTTGTTGTGTGAGCCGGGATTGCACCGCACCCTTATGAGGCGCATCCGACCCGTGTTGGCTTGTTTTTGGGTCAATTGGCGCAATGCGCTGTTCTGTGACAGCCTTGGGGACCGCTAACGGGTGTTACCGTCCAAAACGTGTAACCTCGCATCTGGAGTTTCATAGCAAAGCGCGTACCACACTGAAGGGCTAAAGCGTTTCAGTTAACGTCAATAGGAAAACTTGCAACCTTGCGACAGGTTTTTCCCGGATTTACCCGACGCGCCTTCATTTCATGCACGCAAACAAGAGCGCGCGCACACTTTCGGAGCAGTCATGACCCACCCGCTGATTCTCGAACCACAAAAAACCGCAGACGCCTGTGTGATCTGGTTGCACGGCCTGGGGGCCGATCGTTACGACTTCATGCCAGTTGCCGAGGCCCTGCAGGAGGTTCTGCTGACCACCCGCTTCGTCATGCCCCAGGCACCCACCCGTCCGGTGACCATCAACGGCGGCTATGCAATGCCCAGCTGGTACGACATCAAGGCCATGAGCCCGGCGCGGGCCATCGATGAAGACCAGTTGCACGAATCGGCGGAACAGGTGATCGAACTGATCAAGGCCGAGCAGGCCAAGGGCGTGGCCCTGTCGCGGATCATCCTCGCCGGCTTCTCCCAAGGCGGCGCCGTGGTGCTGCACACTGCCTATATAAAGTGGCAAGAAGCCCTGGGCGGCGTACTGGCGCTTTCGACCTATGCCCCGACTTTCACCGAGGCACGCGAACTGAGCGCCTGCCAGCAACGCACCCCGGCCCTGTGCCTGCACGGTGTGTACGACCCGGTTGTGCTACCGGCCATGGGGCGCAGCGCCTACGAGCACCTGAAGAACTGGGGCGTCAGCGCCAAGTGGGCCGAGTACCCGATGGAGCACGAAGTGCTGCAGGAAGAAATTCGCGATATCGCCGACTGGCTGGCCGAGCGCCTGCGCTAAAAGAAGCGTTCCCTGTAGTTGTCAGTGCAATCCACTACGCCGCGCCCGATTCTTGCATTACACTGCCCGGCGTACATTCCTTAACCAATTGATGAGATGACCGTGCTCAAAGCACTCAAGAAGATGTTCGGCAAGAGCGAGGTTGAGCAACTCGCCACCGAAACCGCTGCCCCCGTGAAGCAGCCGCCCGCAGCACCCCAGGCCCCTGCCCCGTCGGCACCGCTCAAGACCGAAGCCGTGGACCCTGCCCCGGCACGCGCCGAAAAACCGCTCGAGGCCAAGCCGCGCCGTGAGCGCAAGCCAAAGCCCGCCGCCTCCACCTGGAAGCTCGAAGATTTCGCCGTCGAACCGCAGGAAGGCAAGACCCGTTTCCATGACTTCAAGCTCTCGCCCGAGCTGATGCATGCGATCCACGACCTAGGGTTCCCGTACTGCACGCCAATCCAGGCCCAGGTGCTGGGCTACACCCTGCGTGGCAAAGACGCCATTGGCCGGGCCCAGACCGGTACCGGCAAGACCGCAGCCTTCCTGATTTCGATCATCACCCAGCTGCAGCAGACCCCGCCGCCGAAAGAGCGCTACATGGGCGAGCCACGGGCGCTGATCATCGCCCCGACCCGCGAGCTGGTGGTGCAGATCGCCAAGGATGCCGCGGCGCTGACCAAATACACCGGCCTCAACGTCATGACCTTCGTCGGCGGCATGGACTTCGACAAGCAGCTCAAGGCCCTCGAAGCCCGCCACTGCGACATCCTGGTCGCCACCCCGGGCCGCCTGCTGGACTTCAACCAGCGCGGCGAAGCACACCTGGACATGGTCGAGGTGCTGGTGCTGGACGAAGCCGACCGCATGCTCGACATGGGCTTCATCCCCCAGGTGCGGCAGATCATCCGCCAGACCCCGCCCAAGAGCGAGCGCCAGACCCTGCTGTTCTCGGCAACCTTCACCGAAGACGTGATGAACCTGGCCAAGCAGTGGACCACCGACCCTGCCATCGTCGAGATCGAGCCGGAGAACGTCGCCAGCGAGACCGTCGAGCAGCACGTCTATGCCGTGGCCGGCAGCGACAAGTACAAGCTGCTGTACAACCTGGTGACCGAGAACAAGTGGGAACGGGTGATGGTCTTTGCCAACCGCAAGGACGAAGTACGACGCATCGAAGAGCGCCTGGTGCGCGATGGCGTCAACGCCGCCCAGCTGTCGGGCGACGTGCCGCAGCACAAGCGGATCAAGACCCTCGAGAGTTTTCGCGAAGGGCGCATCACCGTGCTGGTAGCCACTGACGTGGCTGGCCGCGGTATCCACATCGACGGCATCAGCCACGTGATCAACTTCACCCTGCCGGAAGACCCGGACGACTACGTGCACCGCATTGGTCGTACCGGTCGTGCCGGCACCAGCGGCGTGTCGATCAGCTTCGCCGGTGAGGATGACTCCTACCAGCTGCCAGCCATCGAAGAACTGCTGGGGCGCAAGATCAGCTGCGAGATGCCGCCGACCGAGTTGCTCAAGCCGGTACCGCGCAAGCATCACTGAGTGCAGTAACACCAATCGCGGGGCAAGCCCGCTCCTACACCACCCTGTAGGAGCGGGCTTGCCCCGCGATGCTTTTTACACCTCGGCATATTGCCCAAATAAACTAAAAGTCCATAATAGACAAAATAGTTCATTTGGAGCTTCGTATGTCTGCGCCTCTCGTCATCGATCAACAGCACGCTCGCCAACTGCTCGCCCAGGTGGATGTTCCGCAGATCCTGCGCAACCTGTTCCGTGACCTGGCGGCCGGGCAAGCGGTGCAACCGCCCCAGCAACTGGTGGAATTCCCGGCCGGCAAAGGCGACTTCATCAACTACGGTGGCGTGCTGGCCGAACAGCGCGTGTACGGGGTCAAGACCTCGCCCTATATCGTCCGCGAGCAGGGACCGCTGGTCACCGCCTGGACCCTGCTGATGTCCATGGACAGCGGCCAGCCGCTGCTGCTGTGCGATGCCGGTGAACTGACTACCGCGCGCACCGCCGCCACTACCGCCGTTGCCGTCGATGCCCTGGCAGCCAGCGAGGCCCGGCGCCTGACCATCATCGGCAGCGGCCCGATTGCCCGCGCCCACCTGCATTACGCCCGCAGCCTGCGTCCATGGCAGGACATCCGCCTGTACTCGCCAAGCCTGGGCCGGCAATCGACCGAACAGCGTCAGGCCCTGAGTAATCTCGACCCGCGCCTGGTGCTAAGCGAAAGCCTGGAGCAGGCGGTGCTGGATGCCGACGTGATCATGCTCTGCACCTCATGCGCCACGCCGGTGCTCGACCCGCGCCAATTGAGCAAGCCCGCGCTGATCACCTCCATCAGCACCAATGCGGTGCGTGCCCACGAAGTGCCACCAGCGACCTTAAGCGAGATGGACGTTTACTGCGACTACCGCGTAACCACCCCGGGCAGCGCCGGCGAGATGCGCATCGCCGCCGATCAACATGGCTGGCAAGCCGATGCGATCGTCGGCGATCTGGCGCAATTGATCAGTGGTGCGGCGCACAAGCCGGGCTACCAGCGCCACGCTTTTTTCCGCTCCATCGGCCTGGGCCTGGAAGACATCGCCCTGGCCAATGCCCTGTACCGCCTGCAACGCGCCGACTGAGGAAACTTTCATGCAACAGGCTGATTTCATCATCATCGGCGCCGGTATTGCCGGTGCCTCCACCGGCTTCTGGCTGGCCGGCCACGGCCGGGTACTGCTGCTTGAGCGCGAGTCGCAGCCGGGCTACCACTCCACCGGCCGCTCGGCAGCGCTGTACACCGCCGCCTATGGCACCCCGCAAGTGCGCGCACTGACCCTGGCCAGCCGGGCGTTTTTCGACCAGCCGCCAGCGGGTTTTACCGAGCACCCGCTGCTCAGCCCGCGCGGGGAAATGACCGTCGATCTCAATGGCGACCCTGAAGAGCTGCAGCGTCAGTACCAGAGCGCCAAGGCCTGCGTACCAGAGGTCGAGCTGCTCAGCGCCGAGCAAGCCTGCGCGCGCCTGCCGGTGCTGCGCCGCGACAAGGTGCATGGCGCCCTGTACGACCCGAGTGCCAGCGACATCGACACCGACGCCCTGCACCAGGGTTACCTGCGCGGCATTCGTCGCCAGCAGGGTGAAGTGCACAGCGACTGCGAAGTACAACACCTGAGCCGCGACGCCGACGGCCTCTGGCACGTGCAGACCAGCCGCGGCACCTTCACCGCCCCGGTGCTGATCAACGCTGCCGGTGCCTGGGCCGACAAAGTCGGCGAACTGGCCGGCGCCCAACCCCTGGGCCTGCAGCCAAAGCGCCGCGCCGCGTTCATCTTCGCCGGCCCCGAAGGCATCGACAGCCATGCCTGGCCGATGCTGGTCAGCCTCGATGAGTCGTTCTACATGAAGCCTGACGCCGGCATGCTGCTCGGCTCACCGGCCAATGCCGACCCGGTCGAGCCCCACGACGTGCAGGCCGAAGAGCTAGACATCGCCATGGGTATTTTCCAGATCGAAGAAGCCACCACCCTGAGCATTCGTCGCCCGACCCGTACCTGGGCCGGCTTGCGCAGCTTCGTCGCTGACGGCGACCTGGTGGCCGGCTTCGATCCGCAGGTGCCCGGGCTGTTCTGGGTGGCCGCGCAAGGCGGCTATGGTATCCAGACCTCGCCGGCCATGGGCCAGGCCAGCGCCGCCCTGGTGCGCGGTGAAGACTTGCCTGACACCCTCAAGGGCTTTGGCCTCAACGCTGCGATGCTGTCGCCGCGCCGCCTGCAAGGGTGACGCCCGGCCGCGATTGCGGCACACTCCCAGCGCCCTGTCGCAAGGGCGCTGACACCGCCTGGAGCCCGTCCGAATGCCCACACCCCAAGCCGATCCCGTCCTGCACAACTACCGGGCCATCGCCGACGCCATCGCCACCCTGTTCTTCCCCCACGCCGAAGTGGTGCTGCACGATTTGCGCAGCCAGAAGATCGACTACATTGCCAACAACCTGTCCAAGCGCGAGATTGGCGATGATGCGGCGCTGGAGGACATGTTCGAGGAAGGTACCGACGAGACCAACATCGGACCGTACGAAAAGCTCAACTGGGACGGTCAGAAGATCCGCTCGCTGAGCACCGTACTGCGCGACCCGGCCGGCAAGCCGCTGGCGGTGCTGTGCATCAACCTGAATATTTCCCTGTTCGAAAACGCCAAGGCGGCGCTCGACCTGTTCTTGTCGCCGAGCAAGCTGATCCCGCAGCCCGATGCGCTGTTTCGCGATGACTGGCAGGAGCGCATCAACACCTTCCTCAACAGCTGGCTGCGCCAACGTCAACTGAGCCTCAACCTGCTCAGCCGCGACCATAAGCGCGAACTGGTACTGGCCCTGCACGCCGAGGGTGCGTTCAAGGGCAAGAGTGCCGCCAACTATGTGGCCAATGTGCTGGGGATGGGACGGGCGACGGTGTACAAGCACCTGAAGGAACTCAAGGCCTGATCACGCTCAGGCCTTGAGTAAAGCGGCGATCAGTCGCCGTAGATATCAGACTTGAAGTACTTGGCCTGGATCTTCTGGTATTCGCCGTTGGCGCGAATGGCGTCGATGGCCTGGTTCAGCTCGGTCACCAGTTGTGTGTTGCCCTTGCGCACCGCGATACCCGCGCCTTCACCCACATAGCTCGGGTCTTTCAGCTCTGGGCCGACGAAAGCGTAGCCTTTGCCCTTCTCGGTATTCAGAAAACCCTGCTCCAGCGGAATGGTGTCGGCGAAAACGCCGTCCAGACGCCCGGAAACCAGGTCCATGAAGATCTCTTCGTTACTGGTGTAGCGCACCACCTCGATACCCTTGGGGGCCAGCACCTCGGTGACGTAACGGTCAGTGGTAGTTGCCCGCTGCACACCGATGCGCTTGCCCTTGAGACTGACGAACTGGTCGTCGACCTGGCTGCCTTCCTTCATCGCCAGGCGCGCGGAGGTGAAGTAGTACTTGTGGGTGAAGTCCACCGAGCGCTTGCGCTCTTCGGTGATGGTGATCGACGACAGCGCCGCATCGATCTTCTTGACCTTCAGCGACGGGATCAGGCCGTCATACTCCTGCTCGGTCCACTGGCATTTGACCTGCATCTGCGCGCACAGGGCATTGCCGATGTCGTAGTCGAAGCCGCTGATATTGCCGTCAGGGGTCTTGAATGCGAACGGCGGGTACGCGGCTTCGATGCCAATGCGCAATGTCTTCTCGGCGGCAAACAGACTGCTGCTGGCCATCAGGCTCAGGGCCAGGCCGCTGATCAGGGTGAACTTGTTCATGACGGGGCTCTCTCGCTCGTTGTTGGAGGTGTGGTGCCAGACAGAGGGAAAGGGGCAGGCGCGGGTCGGCCTGGAATTATTTTGTACTTATAATTCCATACTGGACTTTTTGGTATGAAAATTCAACAAGCAAAAGCATCGCGGGGCAAGCCCACTCCTACCTTGATCCCTGTAGGAGCGGGCTTGCCCCGCGATCAGATTTACCAGCGCCCGGCAGCCTCTTCATCACTCTGCTTGCCCTCGACCCAGCGCGGGCCGTCGCCGGTCTGTTCCTTCTTCCAGAACGGCGCGCGGGTTTTCAGGTAGTCCATGATGAAATTGCAGGCATCGAATGCGGCCTGACGATGGGCACTGGCAACACCGACAAAAACGATCGGCTCACCGGGCTCCAGGCCGCCGATGCGGTGCAGCACCTCGACCTTGAGCAACGGCCAGCGCTGCTGGGCTTCAACCACGATCTTGGCGAGGGCCTTTTCGGTCATACCCGGATAATGCTCGAGGAACATCCCCGCCACGTCCTGGCCATCATTGAAGTCGCGCACGTAACCGACAAAACCGACCACCGCGCCGACACCGACGTTGGCCGCGTGCATCGCATTGACTTCAGCCCCCGGATCAAAGGGCTCGCTCTGGACTCGAACGCTCATGCTCAGCCTCCGGTCACGGGCGGAAAGAACGCCACTTCGTCACCGTCTTCAAGCGGCTCGTCCAGCTTGCACAGCTCTTCATTGCGCGCACACATCAGGTTCTGCTCGCTCAGCACCTCATGCTTGCCGCCCTTTGCAACCAGCGCCTTGCGTACGTCATCCAGGGTAGCGAACGAACCCTCGAGCTTTTCGGCATCAACCCCCAGAAACTCCCGGTAACGGGCGAAATACATCACCTTGATTTTCATTTCACTTCATCCGCCTGGTAATGGCCGCTCTTGCCGCCGAGCTTTTCCAGCACGCGCACGCCGTCGATGATCATGCCGCGGTCGACCGCCTTGCACATGTCATAGATGGTCAGAGCCGCGACGCTGGCAGCGGTCAGCGCTTCCATTTCTACCCCGGTCTGCCCGGCCAGCTTGCAGCGGGCGACGATATAGACAGTGTCATTGCCTTCGGCGCTGAGTTCGACCTTGACGCTGGTCAGCAGCAACGGGTGGCACAAGGGGATCAGGTCGCTGGTCTTCTTCGCCGCCTGGATACCGGCAATACGCGCCACGGCAAACACGTCACCCTTGGGGTGTTCGCCTTCGACGATCATCTGCAGGGTTTGCGGGAGCATGCGCACCCGCGCTTCGGCCACCGCCTCACGCGACGTCACGGCTTTATCGGTGACGTCGACCATGTTGGCGCGACCTTGGGAATCGAGATGGGTCAGCACAGCGTTACTCCTGCTTCAGGACAGTCGATTGTAAACCCTCGAGTCAGGCCTTAGCGACAAGCGCGGGCAATGCCAGCGTCTTTTAATGTGCGTTATTCATCTATTACACGCTGGCGCTCGGGCAGGTAGAAACTGACAACGCTGCACACTTGAAGACACTATTACCTGACGCCAGGAGGCACCGCGATGGTCATCAACGCGAAAGACTACGAAAAAATGCAACCCATCTTTGCTCCCTACATTGGCAAAACATTCAGCAAGGAGTTAGCCGACGAGATCCGCAAAAATGCGGGTGGAGGTGAAGTCACCGAGATTCGGCCGGGAGTGATTGGTTATACCGGGCAGAGCCCTTACCTTCTGATTCTCGACAAGGACGACAGCATACTGAGCGTAATTTTCACCGGCTGGGGTGCTTTTGGCCGCGGTTGGAAATGAAATTACCAGCAATAAAAAAAGCCCGCATCGGCTGATGCGGGCTTTTTGCAACCTCCGTACCGGGTTACAGGTGCGATTCGGCGTATTCGGCCAGAATCGAGCGCGGCACGCCCTGCAGGGTGATGTGCACGCCGTTGGGGAAGTCTTTGAAGCGCTCGGTCAGGTAGGTCAGGCCGGAGCTGGTGGCGGACAGGTAAGGGGTGTCGATCTGCGCCAGGTTGCCCAGGCAGATCACTTTGGAACCGGCGCCGGCACGGGTGATGATGGTTTTCATCTGGTGCGGGGTGAGGTTCTGGCATTCATCGATCAGGATCAGGCTCTGCTGGAAGCTGCGACCGCGAATGTAGTTCAGCGATTTGAACTGCAGCGGTACCCGCTCAAGGATGTACTCGACGCTGCCATGGGTGTTTTCGTCATCCATGTGCAGGGCTTCGAGGTTGTCGGTGATTGCCCCGAGCCAGGGCTCCATTTTTTCTGCTTCAGTGCCCGGCAGGAAGCCGATCTCCTGGTCCAGCCCCTGCACGCTGCGGGTGGCGATGATGCGCCGGTAGCGCTTGCTGACCATGGTCTGCTCGATGGCGGCGGCCAGGGCCAGGATGGTCTTGCCGGAACCGGCCGCGCCGGTCAGGTTGACCAGGTGAATGTCCGGGTCGAGCAAGGCGAACAGCGCCAGGCTCTGGTGGATGTCACGCGGCTTGAGGCCCCAGGCTTCCTGGTGCAGCAGCGGCTCCTGGTGCAGGTCGAGCAGCACCAGCTCGCCATCCTTGATGCCCTTGATCCAGCCGACGAAGCCCTGCTCGTCAATGATGAACTCGTTGATGTGCACGGCCGGCAGGTTGTCGATCATCTGCACCCGGTGCCAGGTGCGGCCATGGTCCTGGCGGGTCTCGACCTTGCTGACGCGGTCCCAGAACGAGCCGGTGACGCTGTGGTAACCCTTGGACAGCAGGGAGACGTCGTCCACCAGCTGGTCGGTGCTGTAGTCCTCGGCCGCGATCCCGCAGGCGCGGGCCTTGAGGCGCATGTTGATGTCTTTGGTCACCAGCACCACGTCCAGTTCCTTGCGCCGGCTACGCAGCTCGAGCAACTGGTTGATGATGATGTTGTCGTTAAGGTTCTCCGGCAGCAGGCGGTTGGGCTCGTTGCGCGGGCTCATGAGAATCGACAGGAAGCCCTTGGGGCCGCTCTTGCCGCGCTGGATCGGCACGCCCTGCTCGACATCGGCCGGCGAGGCATCGCCCAGGGTCTGGTCG
The DNA here is from genome assembly GCF_024749345.1 of Pseudomonas sp. B21-009. NCBI lineage: Bacteria > Pseudomonadati > Pseudomonadota > Gammaproteobacteria > Pseudomonadales > Pseudomonadaceae > Pseudomonas > Pseudomonas sp. B21-009. The sequence goes on from NZ_CP087199.1 coordinate 4,904,965, forward strand.
ATCAGGCGGATGGCCTGGCGACATTCGGCGGCAATCGTATGTTTGCCCGTCTTGAGTTTGTCGAGCTCCTCCAGCACCGTCATCGGGATGGCGACGTGGTGCTCCTCGAAGTTGAGCAAAGCGTTGGGATCGTGAATCAGTACATTGGTATCGAGCACATAAAGGATTGGCTGGTTGGAGGAAGTGCTGCGTCCTTGATCATCCATACTCGGTCACCTTTGTGGGAGCCAGACGACGCAATACCTGAGCGGTGCTGCGCCGCGAAGTGGCCGCCGGTTCTCCCCTGGTCCGCGTCGTTACGGGTAGGGAGCTGCGAACAAAGAATGGGCCGTAGGACGCCACCTGTGCTGCAGGGTTCGGCGGTCTGTCTTCGTAATACCGCAAAACCCATGACCGGAAAAAGCGTTTTTACGTTTTTTTGAAGTTTATTTTTCGATCGACCAATTAGCCCTTGGCGCAGGGGCAAAGCACCGCTACAGTCATAAATCCAGTCATGTGAAATGCCTGCGATCTTTCTTTCCCGCCTCTCAGCGAAACTTTACATTTTCAACGCTTTTCGCCGAATTTACGGCAATCTTCCCAGCCAATTCCACTCTGCGCCGTTTGCTTGAGCAACCAGGCCACTGCCTCCTGCGCCTTGGGCTGGGCGTCGTGAAACTGGATCAGCCCCTTTCGCCACAGCAACATCAAGGTCAGCACCCGCTGGGCCGACTGTTCGCTGTTCAACGCGCCCTGATCCTGGGCGTCGATATCCCACAACACCACCTGCAAATGCTGGCCGGCGAAGAATGCCTGGCTGTCGGCACGGCGCTGGCCATAAGGCGGCCGGAACAACGGCACATACTGCTGCGGCAAGTCGCCCTGCACCCGCGCCTGGCTGCGCAGCACCGAGTCCTGCCAGCCCTGCCACTGCCCGTGGGAGCGGTACTGCCAGCCTTGCAAGCCCACGCACTGGCCCTGGTAGAGCGCCCGCAGGTCGCCAAGCGAGGTCTTGTCGCGCCGGTTCTGCAGGCTGTTGCCCAGCACAAAAAAGGTCGCCGACAGCCGTTGCCGGCGCAGGAACTCGGCCAGGCCGTCGGTACTGCCGCCCGCCAACGATGGGCCGCCGTCGAAGGTCAGCATGAATAGCCGGTCGTTGAGCTCGTCGCCATTGCGCTCAAGGTCGGAGAAGCGCTCGATTTCGCTGGCGGTCTGCGGGAACAGCGCGGCCTTGCGCAGCAGCTCGTCCAGGTAGCGCTCGTGAAAGGCCCGGCTGGGCTCGGCCCAGCTCGCGTAGAACGAGTCGGCGGCGACTTCGAAGGTTGCCGTCTGCTTGCGAAAATCGCCCAGGTCGTCGATGGCATAACAGAACGAGGCGTCCTGCTCGCAGCTCTTCTGCGCCAGGTCGTAGTTGCGCCATAAGCGCTGCCACAGGCGCTGGCGCAGCGTGTTGATCGACAGCAGATTGACCTGGCGCAGGTTCAGCCGCGCCGCCAGGGCGTTCTGATCAAGCATTTCGCTTTCAGCCAGCACCCGGGCAAACCCGAGGATTTCGGCGCGCGAGGCGACATCGAACAGCGCCGGGCTGTCGAGCTGCTCTGGCCAGTGGCTGCGGTCGAAAGTGGCGACCGGGGCTGGCGCGGCCTGGGCCGTGACGCTGAACAGGCCAGCCAGTAAAACAAGGGCAATGCGCACGATCGGGCTCTCCGTTTTCCTCGCCGCGCACTATAGCGCCAAGTGTCGGGATGGTCTGTTGCTATTGCCTTGATAGCTGGAGATCGCCGCCCCCGCCCCGTAGAATCGGCGCCACGAATAAAGGAGCCGACCTGATGCTGACGGTGATTTCCCCCGCCAAGACCCTCGACTACGACACCCCGCCGGTAACCCAGCGCTACACCCAGCCGCAGTACCTGGATGATTCCCAGGAACTGATCGTGCAGTTGCGCGAGCTGTCGCCGGCGCAGATCAGCGAGCTGATGCACCTCTCCGACAAGCTCGCCGGGCTCAACGCCGCGCGCTTCGGCAGCTGGACCCCGGCCTTCACCCCGGACAACGCCAAGCAGGCGCTGCTGGCGTTCAAGGGCGACGTGTATACCGGGCTCGACGCGCAAAGCCTCAGCGAAGACGACTTCAGCTACGCCCAGGAGCACCTGCGCATGCTCTCCGGGCTGTACGGCCTGCTGCGCCCGCTGGACCTGATGCAGCCTTACCGCCTGGAGATGGGCACCAAGCTTGCCAACGCCCGCGGCAAGGACCTGTATGCCTTCTGGGGCACGCGCATCAGCGAGTGGCTGAACCAGGCCCTGGCCGAGCAAGGCGACGACCTGCTGCTGAACCTGGCCAGCAACGAGTACTTCAGCGCGGTCAAGCGCAATGCCCTCAAAGCGCGGGTGATCAACACCGAGTTCCGCGACTTCAAGAACGGCCAGTACAAGATCATCAGCTTCTACGCCAAAAAGGCCCGCGGCATGATGAGCCGCTTCGTGATCCAGGAACGCATCAACGATCCCGAGCAGCTCAAGCAGTTCGATGTGCAGGGCTACTACTACAGTGCCGAGCTGTCGAAGGCCGACAACCTGGTGTTCCTGCGCGATCACGCGGACGAGTAAAAGCTATCGCGGGGCAAGTCGGGCCGCCGCATCGCCGCTCCTACCCGTCGGTGTGGGAGCGGCGATGCGGCCCGACTTGTCCCGCGATAAATACGCCACAATCCTGGCGCCAAAAAACCACCCTTCTAGCTTTATCGCAAAACGCCATAAGACCGTTCGTAATTTTTTGACGAATTTTGAAAAAAATTTTCCGGTACTGGCATAAAAACATCCCACCTCGAGTTGGTCCTTTATATACAGGGACGAAACTGACAAGTGCTATCAAAGTGAAAGTATGGCCATCAGATAAAATATTAAAAAATCTTTCACGGCCCCTGAACCGCCCCCGGAACTTATCCCTTCAGCCATCGCTCATACCACCCGTAACGATTCTCGAGCGTTATGTGAGAGATGACCTACAGCATTGATTGGAGCGCACAGTCATTGTGCATCCAGACAACTTTGACTTGAGTGTCGGTCACCCGACCCACAGTTGAACCCAGGAGAAACGCGCCCCTACAAATCGTCCTTGTGGTTGATTTCAAAGGATTTTATTCACTTGAAAGAACAAGCACTGCAGTTTCGGGTAACCGATCTGCAATAAAGACGGCTGCATAACAGGGCACGCCCATAATTATTGGCCTTTGGCTGCCAACTTTAAGTGCAACGACTTTTGCACTTGATATTTATATGCCTGCACACGGTGAAGTGACATCTTTCTGCCACGCCTCCGTGTGCCCGATAACTGCTGGTTAATCAACCCGGTCTGGCTCTATTTATTGAGCCGGCGTGATAAACACATGAGGTGAATGCGATGCGTATCAGCATCTTTGGTTTGGGTTATGTGGGTGCAGTCTGTGCTGGCTGCCTGTCGGCACGTGGCCATGAAGTGATTGGCGTCGATGTATCCACCACCAAGATCGACCTGATCAACCAAGGCAAATCGCCGATTGTCGAACCGGGGCTCGAAGCCCTGTTGCAACAGGGTATCGACAATGGCCGCCTGCGTGGCACCACCGATTTTGCCGCGGCAATTCGCGACAGCGACCTGTCGATGATCTGTGTCGGCACGCCAAGCAAGAAGAACGGCGACCTGGGCCTGGAATACATCGAGTCGGTGTGCCGCGAAATCGGCTTCGTACTGCGGGAAAAATCCACCCGCCACACCATCGTGGTACGCAGCACCGTGCTGCCGGGCACGGTGAAGAACGTGGTGATCCCGATCCTCGAAGACTGCTCGGGGAAAAAAGCCGGTGTCGACTTCGGCGTAGCGGTCAACCCGGAATTCCTGCGCGAAAGCACCGCGATCAAGGACTACGACCAGCCACCCATGACCGTCATCGGCGAACTGGACAAGACCAGTGGCGACCTTCTGCAATCGCTGTACGAAGAACTCGACGCGCCGATCATCCGCAAGGACATCGAAGTGGCCGAGATGATCAAGTACACCTGCAACGTCTGGCACGCCACCAAAGTTACCTTCGCCAACGAGATCGGCAACATTGCCAAGGCGGTCGGCGTCGATGGTCGTGACGTGATGGATGTGGTCTGCCAGGACAAGGCCCTGAACCTTTCGCAGTACTACATGCGCCCGGGCTTTGCCTTCGGCGGTTCGTGCCTGCCCAAGGACGTGCGCGCGCTGACCTATCGCGCCGGCAGCCTGGACGTCAAGGCGCCACTGCTCAACTCGCTGATGACCAGCAACGAGTCGCAGGTACAGAACGCCTTCGACATCATCGAAAGCCACGACAAGCGCAAGGTCGCCCTGCTCGGCCTGAGCTTCAAGGCCGGTACCGACGACCTGCGCGAAAGCCCGCTGGTGGAGCTTGCCGAACGCCTGATCGGCAAGGGCTACGAGCTGAACATCTACGACAGCAACGTCGAGTATGCGCGGGTCAACGGCGCCAACAAGGAATACATCGAGTCGAAAATCCCTCACGTGTCGTCGCTGCTCAATGCTGACTTCGAGCAGGTGATCAACCACGCCGACGTCATCGTCCTGGGCAACCGCGACGAGAAGTTTCGCGCCCTGGCCCAGCAGGCGCCCGCCGGCAAGCAGGTCATCGACCTGGTCGGTTTCATGAGCAAGGCCTCCTGCCCGAGCAGCCGTACCGAAGGTATCTGCTGGTAACCCGCAGGTTGCGCGGGGCCGCCCGGCCCCGCGCGCCATCAACGCCCCTTCCATTCGATACGGATGCAGAACATGCACAGGCTCAAGCACGGCCTGCTACAGGTCGCCGGTTGGCTGTTCTACGTGAGCCTGCTCATGTTGATCGCCCTGGCCTTGCCCAACTCCATTTTCGACCCCGACTCGAAGGACTTCATTTTCCTGGTCGGCGCCGTCGGCATCTGGCGCTATTCCATGGGTGCCACGCACTTTGTCCGCGGCATGCTGTTTCTCTACCTGGTCTACCCCTACCTGCGGCGCAAGGTGCGCAAGCTCGGTAGCGCCGCCGACCCATCTCATGTGTACCTGATGGTCACCAGTTTTCGCATCGATGCCCTGACCACCGCCCAGGTCTACAGCTCGGTGATCCGCGAAGCGATCGACTGCGGCTACCCGACCACTGTGGTCTGTTCGCTGGTGGAAATGTCCGACGAACTGCTGGTGAAAAGCCTGTGGGAGAAATACAACCCGCCGCAGCGCGTGACCCTCGATTTCGTGCGCATTGCCGGTACCGGCAAGCGCGACGGCCTGGCCTACGGCTTTCGGGCCATCTCCCGCCACCTGCCGGATGAAAACGCCGTGGTCGCGGTGATCGATGGCGACACCGTGCTCGGCGAAGGCGTGGTGCGCAAGACCGTGCCCTGGTTCAAGCTGTTCGGCAATGTCGGTGGCCTGACCACCAATGAATTCTGTGAAGTGCGTGGCGGCTACATCATGAGCGAGTGGCACAAGCTGCGCTTCGCCCAGCGCCACATCAACATGTGCTCGATGGCCCTGTCCAAGCGCGTGCTGACCATGACCGGACGCATGTCGGTGTTCCGCGCCGCCGTGGTGACCAACCCCGAGTTCATCGCCGACGTCGAGAACGACTCGCTGCAGCACTGGCGCCTGGGCCGCTTCAAGTTCCTCACCGGCGACGACAAGTCGAGCTGGTTCAGCCTCATGCGCCTGGGCTACGACACCTTCTACGTGCCGGACGCGGCGATCAACACGGTCGAGCACCCGCCGGAAAAGAGCTTCATCAAGGCCAGCCGCAAACTGATGTACCGCTGGTACGGCAACAACCTGCGGCAGAACTCCCGCGCCCTGGGCCTGGGCATCCGCCGCCTGGGCCTGTTCACCAGCGTGGTGCTGTTCGACCAGCGCGTGTCGATGTGGACCAGCCTGCTGGGCCTGACCGTCGCGGTGATCGCCAGCCTCAAGTTCGGCCCGGCGTTCCTGCTGGTGTACCTGCTGTGGATCGGCATCACCCGGCTGATCCTGACCCTGATGCTGTTGTGCTCGGGCCACAACATCGGCCCGGCCTACCCGCTGATTCTTTATTACAACCAGATCGTCGGCGCGATCATGAAGATCTACGTGTTCTTCCGCCTCGACAAGCAGTCCTGGACCCGCCAGCCCACTGCCCTCAAGCGCGACCTCGCCAGCTTTCAACAATGGTTCAACACCTGGTCCTCCCGGACCATGACCTTCTCGGCGGCCAGCATCTTCATTGCTGTGCTGTTCATGGTCGTGTGAGCCGGAACCCGATTGGATTAAACAGGAACAAATCGCCATGAATACCGCCGTGAACGTCAATGTCGTGCATGAGTCCGAAGCCCAGCGCCAGCACGCCCGGGTACGCATCCCGGCCAAGCTGCGCTACCTGGGGGAGAACCGCGAAACCCTCGAAGTGAAGGTCGACGACCTTTCCGCCGGCGGCCTGAGCTTCCATGCCAAGCACCCGTTGAAAGTCGGCGAAGTGCTGCGCGGGCGCTTGCAGTTCACCGTCGACAAGCTCGGCCTGGCCATGGACATCGAGTTCCAGGTGCGCTCCTTCGACCCCTCCAGCGGCCGCGCCGGCGTGCAGTTCCAGAACCTCGAACCCCGCGACATCGCCACCCTGCGCCACATCATCACCTCGCACCTGTCGGGCGAACTGATCACCATCGGCGACGTACTCAGTACCCTGCAGCGCGACAACTTCACCAAGGCGCGCAAACAGAAAGACGCCAGCGGCGGCATGAGCGCCTTCGGCCGCCTGCGGGCGGTGACCTTCAGCCTCGGCGTGTTCGTGGTTGGCGTTGCCGCCTTCGGCTTTATCGCCAAGTCGGTATACGGCCTGTACTTCGTCAGCCATGCCCAGGCCGGGGTGGTCAGCGTGCCGACCAGCAACGTCACCATGCCCCGCGACGGTACCGTGCAGGGCCTGGTGGAGAGCGGCGGCCAGGTAGTCAAGGGCGCGCCATTGGCCTCGTTCAGCACCAGCATGCTGGACATGCTCAAGGGCCACCTGGATGACCAGCAACTGGAGCCGGCCAAGGTCGAGGAGCTGTTCGGCAAACAGATGAGCGGCACCCTGACCAGCCCCTGCGATTGCGTGGTCGCCCGCCAGCTGGTGGATGACGGCCAGTATGCAAGCAAGGGCCAGGTGATCTTCCAGCTGGTCCCGCGCACCACCATTCCCACGGTCGAAGCGCGCTTCAGCTACCGCCAGTTCGACGACGTCAAACCAGGCTCGCGCGTGCACTTCACCGTCGCTGGCGAAGAGCAGACCCGTACCGGGCAGATCGTCAGCAGTAGCAGCCTGAACAGCGAAGACCTGTCCTCGGACATCCGCGTGCAGATCAAGCCGGACGAATCGCTGCCCAGCGAACTGGCCGGCCGCCCGGTGGCGGTAGACAGCAATCGAGGCCCGTCGCTGGACTGGCTGATCGATAAAGCCGTGGCCCGTGGGCTCTAAGAGGATCTGCCCATGAATATGCTCAACACCCCAACTGTGGGAGCGGGCTTGCCCCGCGATGAAGCCCCTCAATTCCCCAAAGCGTTGTGCTCGATCGCGGGGCAAGCCCGCTCCCACAGTGGCACCCTTCTCGGCCTGGCCCTGGCCATCAGCCTGGCCGGTTGTGCCGGCCTGCCCGACCAGCGCCTGGCCAATGAAGCGCTCAAGCGCGGCGACACCGCCCTGGCCGAACAGAACTACCGCCAGCTCGCCGACCTCGGTTACAGCGAAGCCCAGGTGGGCCTCGCCGATATCCAGGTGGAAACCCGCGACCCGGCCAAGCTCAAGGAGGCCGAAGCCACCTACCGCGCCGCCGCTGATATCTCGCCGCGCGCCCAGGCCCGCCTCGGCCGTTTGCTGGCGGCCAAGCCGGACGCCAGCGAAGCCGAGCGCCAGGAAGCCGAAACCCTATTGAAAAAAGCCTTCGCCAATGGCGAGGGCAACACCCTGATCCCGCTGGCGATGCTCTACCTGCAATACCCGCAGAGCTTCCCCGGAACCAACGCCCAGCAGCAGATCGACACGTGGCGCAGCGCCGGCTACCCCGAAGCCGGCCTGGCCCAGATCCTGCTGTACCGCACCCAGGACAGCTACGACCAGCACCTGGACGAGGTCGAGCGCATCTGCAAAGCGGCGCTGAGCAGCACTGACATCTGCTACGTGGAACTGGCCACCGTCTACCAGAAGCGCGCCCAGCCCGAGCAGCAAGCGGCGCTGCTCGAGCAAGTCAAAAGCGCCTACCAGCGCGGTGCAATCCCGGCCACCCGGGTCGACAGCGTGGCCCGCGTCCTGGCCGACCGCAGCCTCGGCCAGACTGACGAGAAAACCGCCCAGGCCCTGCTTGAGCAGGTGGCGCCGGTCAACCCCGGTTCCTGGGTCAGCCTGGCGCAGTTGCTCTACGACTTCCCGGAGCTTGGCGACACCGACAAGCTGATGGAATACATCGACAAGGGCCGCGCCGCCGAACAACCGCGCGCCGAACTGCTGCTAGGCCGCCTGTACTACGAAGGCAAGACCGTGCCGGCCGATGCGCAGCAGGCCGAAACTCATTTGCTCAGCGCCGCCAACGCCGGCGAAGTCAGCGCCCATTACTACCTGGGCCAGCTGTATCGCCGCGGTTACCTGGGCAGCGTTGACCCGCAAAAGGCCGTCGATCATCTGCTCAGCGCTGCCCGCGGCGGCCAGCTCAGCGCCGACTACGCCCTGGCCCAGTTGTTCAGCGAAGGCCACGGCATTCGCCAGGACCTGGTCAACGCCTGGGTGTTCAGCCAACTGGCGCAAGCCAACCCCAGCGATCAGTCGCGCGAGCTGGCCGCCCAGCTCGACCAGCAACTCACTCCCGCGCAAAAAGCCCAGGCCGAGCGCCTGCTGCAGCAAGAGCGCCAGGCCCGTGGCGCCATGGGCCCGGGTGCCGATGCCCTGGCCCTGCAGGCCCAAGCGCAACCCGAACAAGGCGAGGACTCCCTATGACACTCAATCCGTGGATGAAAGCAGGCGTAGGCCTGGGCTTCGCCCTGCTCTGGTCGTGCCCGACCCTGGCGGCAATGACCGCTGAAAAGAACTTCGGCCTGGACGTGAAGATCACCGGCCAGTCCGAAGACGACCGCGACCTGGGTACCCGCTCCGGCGGCGACGTCAACGGCCTGGGCCTGGACCTGCGCCCCTGGGTGTACGGCGAGCGCGGCAACTGGAGCGCCTTTGCCATGGGCCAGGCGGTGGCCGCCAGCGACATCATCGAGACCGACACCCTGCGCCAGTCCGGCGATGAGGCCGAGTCCGACAGCGGCCGCGCCCATGGCCGCGAAGCCGATAAAAGCTACCTGGCCATGCGCGAGTTCTGGGTCGGCTACAGCGGCCTGACCGCCTACCCCGGCGAGCAACTGCGCTTTGGCCGCCAACGCCTGCGCAACGACGACGGCATGTGGCGCGACACCAACATCGAAGCGCTGAACTGGACCTTCGACACCACCCTGCTGCGCGCCAACCTGGGCGTGGCCGAGCGCTTCAGCGAGTACCGTACCGACCTCACCGAGCTGGCGCCGGAAGACAAGGACCGCCTGCACATTTACGGCGACGTTGCCACGCAGTGGACGCCCGGGCACTGGGTCGGCCTGCGCGCCCACCACACCCACGACGACGGCAAGCTGAAAAATCCCGGCGAAAACGTCGACGCCCTGGACAAGACCCGCACCGGCGACCTCACCTGGCTGGGACTGGAAGCCAACAGCGACGCCTATAACTGGCGCAACCAGAACCGCGTCAACTACTGGGGCAGCCTGACCTGGCTGAGCGGCGATCGCGACAGCCTCAACACCACCACGGTCAACGGCGAGCAAGTGGCCAGCGGCAAGCAGAGCGGCGACGTCAATGCCTGGGCCACCGACCTCGGTATCCGTCTGCGCCTCGATCCCAACTGGCAGGTCGGCGCCGCTTATGCCCGCGGCAGCGGCGGCGGTGGTAGCGACGGTTCAGGCAACTACGAGCAAACTGGCCTTGAGAGCAACCGCTCCAACTTCACCGGCACCCGCTCGCGCGTACACCGCTTCGGCGAGGCCTTCCGTGGCGAGCTGGGCAATGTCCAGGCGGCGACCCTGTTCACCTCCTGGCAACTGCGCGACGACTACGACGCCAGCCTGATCTACCACAAGTTCTGGCGCGTCGATGGCGACCAGAACATCGGCAGCAGCGGCATCAACGCCGTGGTCGAGGACAACGGCATCAACCGGCCGCTGATCCAGGGCGAGAAAGACCTCGGCCAGGAGATGGACCTGGTGGTCACCAAGTACTTCAAGCAGGGCCTGTTGCCCGCCGCGCTGAGCCAGTCGATCGACGAGCCATCGGCACTGGTGCGCTTTCGTGGCGGCGTGTTCAAGCCCGGTGATGCCTATGGCAAGGAAGCGGACTCCTACATGCACCGCGCTTTCGTCGACGTGATCTGGCGCTTCTGACGCCTGGGGTGCAATCAAATGAGCCTTCAACCGAACAAGCTCCACGCCTTATTGGCCGGCACCCTGCTGCTGGCCAGCAGCATCGCCCTGGCCAACGGCCAGGCGCCGACGCCGGTGGCCAAGGAGCTGCAGCAGGCCAAGACCTACACCGTCAGCAGCGCGCCGATCGAGCCGCTGCAGATCCCGGCGCCGACCCTGCCCGACCTGTCCGGCTATAGCGCGCAAGCGGTGCAGAAAAAGATCGACCGCTCGCACAAGGGCAAGGTCTCGGTGCGGCGCATGCTCCAGGAAAACAGCCTCAAGGAGTTCATCGGCGGCGACAACAAGATGGCCGAATGGGTGGCGCGCCAGCATGGCATTCCCCAGGCGATCTTCATCGACGACGGCCATGTGAACTTCACCGAGCTGAGCAAGCAGGTGCCCGCCCAGTACCTGCGCGAAACCGCGCCGGGCGTGTACCTGGCGCGCCTGCCGATCGTGGTCGGGCAAAAAGGCGTGCTCGAGATCGACGCCAAGGTCAAGGAACTGCGCCTGTCCCAGGAGGGTGGCGCGTTCATCGTCAACGACGGCAAATTGTTCGTCAGCGACACCCGGGTGACTGGCTGGCGCGAGAAAGACAACGGCCCGGCGACCTTCCGCTCGCCGAAGGAATTCCGCCCGTTCCTGCTGTCGTGGGGCGGCACCGAGACCTACATCGTCAACAGCAAGATGGCCAGCTTCGGCTATGCCAAGAGCAAGTCCTACGGCGTGAGCATTTCTCAGTACACACCGAACATGGCCAAGCAGATGGGCCGCCCGGAACCCACCGGCTGGATCATCGGCTCCGAGTTCAGCGACATGTGGTACGGCTTCTACTGCTACGAAACCAGCGACTTCGTGGTCAAGGACAGCACCTACCGCGACAACATCGTCTACGGCATCGACCCCCACGACCGCTCGCACCGATTGATCATCGCCGGCAACACCGTGTACGGGACCAAGAAGAAGCACGGCATCATCGTTTCACGCGAGGTCAACGACAGCTGGATCATCAACAACAAGAGCTACGACAACAAGCTCTCGGGCGTGGTCATCGACCGTAACAGCGTCAACAACCTGATCGCCTACAACGAGATCTACCGCAACCACACCGACGGCATCACCCTGTACGAGAGCGGTGACAACCTGATCTGGGGCAACAAGCTGATCAGCAACCGCCGCCACGGCATTCGCGTGCGCAACAGCGTCAACATCCGCCTGTACGAGAACGTTGCCATGGCCAACGGCCTGGTCGGGGTCTACGGGCACATCAAGGATTTGTCCGAGACCGACCGCGACATCGCCCTCGACCCGTTCGACACCAAGGTCTCGCTGATCGTCGTCGGCGGTGAGCTGGCGGCCAACGGCAGCGGCCCGCTGTCGATCGATTCGCCGCTGAGCGTCGAGTTGTACCGGGTGTCGATGCTGGCGCCGAGCAAGGCCAGCGGCATCAGTTTCTCCGGAGTACTGGGCGATCGCCAGGACGAGATTCTCGACCTGATGGTGCGCCAGGGCAAAGCCGTGCTGATCGATCCGGTCGAGCGCCAGACCGAAATGCTGGACTGAGGAAGCCAATCCTATGCAACCACAACTGACCAAGCTGCTGAGCCTTTGCGGCCTCGCCACTGCCCTGCTGGCCATCAGCGCCGGCGCCTCGGCCGAACAGGTCCAGGCACCGGACTTCACCGCCGAGCCGTGCTGCCAACTGTGCCCGCAGGCCCACGACGCCAGCCGCTACACCACCCGCTACCAGCAGAACTTCACCACCCTGGTGCAAGCCCAGGGCGACTGGCTGTTCCGCACCCGCGAAGACCTGCGCACCGAATTCGACACCACCCCGGCCGGCTACCGGCGCCTGCAGCAGTTGCACGATGCGTTCAAGGCCAAGGGCGTGGAACTGGTGATCGTCTACCAGCCGACCCGCGGCCTGGTGAACCGCAACATGCTCAAGCCGGCCGAAAAGGCCGCGTTCAATTACGCCAAGGCGCTGCACAACTACCAGGCCATGCTCGGGCGCTTCAGCCAGATGGGCTACACCGTGCCCGACCTGTCGCCGCTGACCAACGAACAACTGGCTGCGGCCGACCAGGGCAAGGACTTCTACTTCCGTGGCGACCAGCACTGGACCCCGTACGGCGCCGAGCGCGCGGCAAAAATCGTCGCCGACAGCGTGCACAAGATGCCGGCCTTCGCCGACGTACCCAAGCGTGAGTTCGAGAGCCACAAGTCCGGGCGCATGGGCAAGACCGGCACCCTGCACAACGTCGCCGGGCAGCTGTGCGGCACCAGCTATGCGGTGCAGTACATGGACCAGTTCGTCACCGAGCCCAAGGGCGAGAGCGGCAGCGACGACCTGTTCGGCGACTCCGGCAACCCGCAGATCACCCTGGTCGGCACCAGCCACAGCGGCAAGAACTACAACTTCTCGGGCTTCCTTGAGCAGTACATCGGCGCCGACGTGCTCAACGTCGCCTTCCCCGGCGGCGGCCTGGAAGGCTCGATGATCCAGTACCTGGGTAGCGAAGACTTCCAGAACAACCCGCCGAAGATCCTCATCTGGGAATTCTCGCCGCTGTACCGCCTCGACCAGGAAACCATCTGGCGACAGATGCTCGCCCTGGTCGACAACGGCTGCGAAGGCAAGCCTGCGCAGATGAGCGCCAGCACCGCGCTCAAGCCAGGCAAGAACGAGCTGATGGTCAACGGCCGTAACGGCGTGATCAAGGACCTGACCAATGGCCGCCACCAACTGGATATCCAGTTCGAAGACAAGTCGGTCAAGACCCTGCAAGCCACCCTCTGGTACATGAACGGCCGCCACGAAGACCTGAAGATCGAGAAGCCGGAAACCGCCGACACCGATGGCCGCTTTGCCTTCGAGCTGCGCGAGGATGAGGACTGGGCCGCCCAGACCCTGCTCGCCGTCGAAGTCCAGGGGCCGGAAAGCGGCAGCCAGAAAGTCGAAGCCACGCTGTGCAAACGAAAGTGAGGCGCCTATGAAAAATTTCAGCACATCCCCTGTAGCAGCGCTCGCACTGGCGCTGGCCCTGTACGGCCCGGCCGCGCACGCCGCCGGGCTGGTCCCTCCCCAGGGCTATTACGCCGGGATCGAAAAACTCAAGACCGGCGACAGTGACTTCAAATGCGCAGCCATCCCCACGCCCTACACCGACAAGCTGCAGTTTCGCAGCAAGTACGAAGGCTCGGACAAGGCCCGCGCAACCCTGAACAAAGCCTCGGAAAAGGCCTTCCGCGACTCCACCGCGAGCATCACCACCCTCGAGCGCGGGGTCAGCAAACAGGTCATGCAGTACATGCGCGATGGCCGCCCGCAACAGCTCGATTGCACCCTGGAGTGGCTGAGCAGTTGGGCCAGCGCCAATGCGCTGATGTCCACCGACTACAACCACACCGGCAAGTCGATGCGCAAATGGGCGCTGGGCAGCCTCAGCTCGGCCTGGCTGCGCCTGAAGTTCTCCAACTCCCAGCCGCTGGCGGCGCACCAACAACAGGCCGAACTGATCGAGAAATGGTTCGGGCGCCTGGCCGACCAGGTGGTCAAGGACTGGAGCGACCTGCCGCTGGAGAAGATCAACAACCACTCCTACTGGGCGGCCTGGTCGGTGATGGCCACCGCCGTCGCCACCGACCGCCGCGACCTGTTCGACTGGTCGATCAAGGAATACCGCGTGGCCGCCAACCAGGTCGACGCCCAGGGCTTCTTGCCCAACGAGCTCAAGCGCAAGCAGCGCGCCCTGGCCTACCACAACTACGCCCTGCCGCCGCTGGCGATGATCGCCAGCTTCGCCCAGGCCAACGGTGTCGATGTGCGCCCGGAAAACAACGGCGCGCTCAAGCGCCTGGGTGAGCGGGTGCTGTCGGGCTCGAAAGACCCAGGCCCGTTCAGGACCAAGAACGGCGAGAAGCAAGACATGGACGACCTCAAGATCGACAGCAAATACGCCTGGCTCGAGCCCTGGTGCAGCCTCTACAGCTGCAACAGCGACGTGCTCGGGCGCAAGCACGACATGCAGCCGTTCAAGAGCTTCCGCCTGGGCGGCGACCTGACCCGGGTCTATGACCCGCAGGCCGAACAGAAAAAATGAGCTAGGACCTATCGCGGGTCAAGCCCGCTCCCACAGGAGCGCGGCGAACCCGCGATGCTTTAAACACTGCCCCCCCGCGTTCCGACATGGGGGGTTTGGGGGGCTGCTGCCCCGATTGCTAACGACAAGGAGAGATCGGGATGGTGTTTTCATCCAACGTGTTTCTGTTCCTGTTCCTGCCGATCTTTCTCGGCTTGTACTACCTGAGCGGGCAACGCTATCGCAACGCCCTGTTGCTGCTGGCCAGCTACGTGTTCTATGCCTGGTGGCGGGTGGACTTCCTGGCGCTGTTTGCCGGGGTCACCCTGTGGAACTACTGGATCGGCCTGAAAGTCGGCGCCGCCGGCGTGCGCAGCAAGCCGGCCCAGCGCTGGCTGTTGCTGGGGGTTGCGGTCGACCTGGGCATCCTCGGCTACTTCAAGTACGCCAACTTCGGCGTCGACAGCATCAACGCGATCATGACCTCGTTCGGCCTTGAGCCGTTCATCCTCACCCATGTGCTGCTGCCGATCGGTATCTCGTTCTACATCTTCGAGTCGATCAGCTACATCATCGACGTGTACCGCGGCGACACCCCGGCAACCCGCAACCTGATCGACTTCGCCGCCTTCGTGGCGATATTCCCGCACCTGATCGCCGGCCCTGTGCTGCGCTTCAAGGACCTGGCCGACCAGTTCAACCACCGCACCCACACCCTCGACAAGTTCTCCGAAGGCTGCACGCGCTTCATGCAGGGCTTCATCAAGAAGGTGTTCATCGCCGACACCCTGGCGGTGGTCGCCGACCATTGCTTCGCCCTGCAGAACCCGAGCACCGGCGACGCCTGGCTCGGCGCCCTGGCCTACACCGCGCAGCTGTACTTCGACTTCTCCGGCTACAGCGACATGGCCATCGGCCTGGGCCTGATGATGGGCTTTCGCTTCATGGAGAACTTCAAGCAGCCGTACATCAGCCAGTCGATCACCGAGTTCTGGCGGCGCTGGCATATCAGCCTGTCGACCTGGCTGCGCGACTACCTGTACATCACCCTGGGCGGCAACCGCGGCGGCACCTTCGCCACCTACCGCAACCTGTTCCTGACCATGTTGCTGGGCGGCCTGTGGCACGGCGCCAACTTCACCTACATCGTCTGGGGTGCCTGGCATGGCATGTGGCTGGCGATCGAGCGGGCCCTGGGCATCAACGCCGCGCCGCAGCGTTTCAACCTGGTGCGCTGGGCCTTCACCTTCCTGCTGGTGGTGATGGGCTGGGTGATCTTCCGCGCCGAGAACCTGCACGTCGCCGCACGCATGTACGGCGCCATGTTCAGCTTCGGTGACTGGCAACTGTCGGAGCTCAACCGCGCCAGCCTCACCGGCCTGCAAGTGGCAACCCTGGTGCTGGCCTACGTGACTCTGGCGTACTTCGGCCTGCGCGACTTCTATCGCAACGCCAGGCCCGCGCCCAAGGCCAGCCCGGTGGCCGTGCATGCCGACGGCAGCCTGAGCCTGGACTGGGGCCTGTACGCCACCCGCGCGTTGGTGCTGCTGCTGTTCGTGGCCTCGATCCTCAAGCTCTCGGCGCAAAGCTACTCGCCGTTCCTCTACTTCCAGTTCTGAGCGAGCCGACCATGACCCGACATTTACGCAAACTCTACGCCCTGCTGTTCCTCGCCCTGTTGCTGGGCCTGGGCCTGTGGTCGCTGGGCGGCCTGGGCAGCTTCCAGCGCACTGCACAGATGAGCGCCCTCGACGGCAAACTGGCCAAGGCCGCCGAAACCCACTACGACGAGCAGTTCCCGCTCAAGCGCATCGGCACCAACCTGTGGGCGGCGCTGGACTTCAAACTGTTCAACGAAGGCCGCCCGGGCGTGGTGCTGGGCCGCGAGCACTGGCTGTTCAGTGACGAGGAGTTCAAGCCGGTGGCCAACAGCGACCAGTACGAACAAGAGAACCTGGCGCTGATCCGCGGTGTGCGTGACACCCTGCAGCAACACGGCGTGCAACTGGTGCTGGCGATTGTGCCGGCCAAGGCGCGGCTGTATCCGGAGTATGTCGGCGAACAGACCCCGGCCAGCCTGCACACCGACCTGTACAACGAGTTCCACGCCCAGGCCCGCCAGGCCGGCGTGTTCGCCCCCGACCTGCTGGCGCCGCTGCAAGAGGCCAAAGCCCGTGGCCAGGTGTTCCTGCGCACCGACACCCACTGGACGCCGATGGGCGCCGAAGTGGTTGCCCAGCACCTGGCCGCCGCCGTGGCGCGCCAGCCCCTGCTCAACGGCGAGCCCCAGCAGTTCGTCACCGAACAACGCCAGAGCGCGCCATACAAGGGCGATTTGACCAACTTCCTGCCGCTCGACCCGCTGTTCAGCAACCTGCTGCCGCCGCCGGACAGCCTGCAAAAACGCAGCACCCGCCCGGCCGAGGCTGAAGGTGAAAGCGGCGATGCATTGTTCGCCGACAGTGAAATCCCGGTGGCGCTGATCGGCACCAGCTACAGCGCCAACCCCAACTGGAACTTCCTCGGAGCCCTGCAGCAAGCGCTGCGCAGCGACGTGGTCAATTACGCCGAAGACGGCCATGGCCCACTGCTGCCGATGCTCAAGTACCTGCAAACCGACGCCTTCAAGAACAGCGCGCCGCAAGTGCTGATCTGGGAGTTCCCGGAACGTTATCTGCCAATGAAAAACGACCTCAGCGCTTTCGATCCGCAGTGGATCGCGCAGCTGAAAAAAACCCGCAATGCCAATCAAGACCTGGCCCTGTCGTCCCATCGGACGGAAAACTGAAGAGGAAACGCACATGACCTTGCATACCCAAAAGCTGCGCATCGCCAAAGCCTGCGCCCTGGCCGCCGGCCTCAGCCTGCTCTCGCTGCAAGCCCTGGCCGGCGCCGACGCCGCGCTGTATGGCCCGACCGCGCCGAAAGGCTCGACCTTCGTGCGCATCTACAACGCCGGCGCCCAGCCAGTGAGCGCCAGCGTTGGCAACACCCAGATCAGCGAAGTGGCGGCCCAGGGCAGCAGTGACTTCAGCTTCATGCCCCAGGGCGATTACAGCGCCAAGGTCGGCAGCCAGAGCCTGCCGGTCAAGCTCGCCGCCGATCACTACTACACCCTGGTCAACAACGCCTCGGGCCAGCCGCAACTGGTCGAGGAGCCACCGTTCAAGAACAAGCAGAAATCCCTGGTGCGGGTACAGAACCTCAGTAGCCAGGCCCTGACCCTGAAGACCGCCGACGGCAAGACCGAAGTGGTCAAGCCGGTGGCCGCCAAGGCCCGTGGCGAGCGCGAGATCAACCCGGTCAAGGTCAGCCTGGCGCTGTATGAAGGCGATAAAAAAGTCAGCGATCTGAAGCCTGTGGCGCTTGAGCGCGGCGAAGCGGCGGTGCTGTATGTCACCGGTTCCGGCAGCGGCCTGTCGCCGGTCTGGGTCAAGCGCCCGGTATCCACCCGTTAACCACCTGCCTATTTCTATTTTTGGAGAACACCCATGATTCCAGTCATTCTGTCCGGTGGTAGCGGTTCGCGTCTGTGGCCGCTGTCGCGCAAGCAGTTTCCCAAGCAGTTCCTGGCCCTGACCGGTGAACACACTCTGTTCCAGCAAACCCTCTCGCGCCTGGTGTTCGACGGCATGGACGCGCCCATCGTGGTCTGCAACAAAGACCACAAGTTCATCGTCAGCGAGCAGCTGCAAAGCCTCAAACTTCAAACCCAGGGCATCCTCATGGAGCCCTTCGGCCGCAACACCGCGCCGGCAGTGGCACTGACCGCGATGAAGCTGGTTAACGAAGGCCGTGACGAGCTGATGCTGGTGCTCCCGGCCGATCATGTGATCGACGACCAGAAAGCCCTGCAACGGGCCCTGGCCCTGGCCACCGTGGCCGCCGAGCGCGGCGAGATGGTGCTGTTCGGGGTGCCGGCGACCAAGCCGGAAACCGGCTACGGCTACATCAAGTCGAGCCAGGACGTGCTGCTGCCCGAAGGCGTCAGCCGGGTGGCGCAGTTCGTCGAGAAACCGGATGAAAAACGCGCCGCCGAGTTCGTCCGGGCCGGTGGCTACTTCTGGAACAGCGGCATGTTCCTGTTCCGCGCCAGCCGCTTCCTCGAAGAGCTGAAAAAGCACGACGCCGATATCTACGACACCTGCCTGCTGACCCTGGAGCGCAGCGAGGAAGACGGCGATAACCTGAGCATCGACGAAGCCACCTTCGCCTGCTGCCCGGACAACTCCATCGACTACGCGGTGATGGAAAAGACCCAGCGCGCCTGCGTGGTGCCGCTGTCGGCGGGCTGGAGCGATGTCGGCTGCTGGTCGTCGCTGTGGGATGTGCATGAAAAAGACCACAACGGCAACGTCACCAAGGGCGACGTGGTGGTCCAGGACAGCCACAACTGCATGATCCACGGCAACGGCAAGCTGGTATCGGTGATCGGCCTTGAGAACATCGTCGTGGTCGAGACCAAGGACGCCATGATGATTGCCCACAAGGACAAGGTCCAGGGCGTCAAGCAACTGGTCAACACCCTCAACGAACAGGGCCGCAGCGAAACCCAGAACCACTGCGAGGTGTACCGGCCGTGGGGCTCGTACGACTCGGTGGACATGGGCGGGCGCTTCCAGGTCAAGCACATCACCGTCAAGCCCGGTGCCAGCCTGTCGCTGCAGATGCACCACCACCGCGCCGAGCACTGGATCGTGGTGTCCGGCACTGCCGAGGTGACCTGCGACGAGAACGTGTTCCTGCTCACCGAAAACCAGTCCACCTACATCCCGATCGCTTCGGTGCACCGCCTGCGCAACCCGGGCAAGATCCCCCTGGAGATCATCGAAGTGCAGTCCGGCAGCTACCTGGGCGAGGACGATATCGAGCGCTTTGAAGATATCTACGGACGCTCGACGCCGATCGAGCGCGGGATCTCGATCAAGACCATCGCGCAGTAAAACCCCAATCGCGGGGCAAGCCCGCTCCTAAACATTGTGGGAGCGGGCTTGCCCCGCGATGCTTTTTGGTTAGGATGAAAGCACCCCCACCCACAAGGTTCGCTCCATGTTCATCGGCGCCCTGCTCATCCTCACCTGGCTGGTCCTGCTGCTGCGCTACCCGGCCAAAGCCCTGCCGATTTCGCTGGCGGCACTGTTCGGCCTGGGCCTGGTGGCGTTGTGGGTGGTCTGGCTGGACAACCGCGAAGCCAGGCAACTGGCCCACCTGGAGCTGCGCCTGACCTACGCCCCGGAGCAATGCCCGGCCGATCGCCCGCTGCAGGTGCACATCAACAACGGCAACCCGGTGCCAATGGTGGAGCTGCGCTGGCGGGTCGCGGCCTATGCCCCGGGCGATACCGTCAACCTCGCTGAGAACACCTACGCCGCCCCGCGCTACCGCGGCCCCGGCGAGCTGCAGCCCGGCGCCAGCTGGCAGGAGTGCCTGCCGTTGCCGCCACTGCGTTCCGGCTACCGGCCACAGAGCGTCGACTACCGCGCCGAGCACCTGCAAGGCAGCTTCGCCGACTGAGCACCTGGTATTTTTGCCAGGTTACCCAAGCGGCAAAATCCTGTTGAATGACTCCGCGTACTTCACTGCCTAGCGGAGTAAGGTCATGGTCGATACATCGCCAGCGGTTCAGGACCAGTTCAAGCAACTGTTCGAACGGATCAATCATCATCAACCGCTGGCCAGGCCCGTG
This sequence comes from Pseudomonas sp. B21-009, assembly GCF_024749345.1. Classification (NCBI taxonomy): domain Bacteria; kingdom Pseudomonadati; phylum Pseudomonadota; class Gammaproteobacteria; order Pseudomonadales; family Pseudomonadaceae; genus Pseudomonas; species Pseudomonas sp. B21-009. Next base: position 4,925,197 of record NZ_CP087199.1, read on the forward strand.
GTGATCCTGGTGTATTCGGACACCTGCCCGGCATGTGCCGATGCCAAGCGCAACGTGACAACCCTGGCCGATAACGGCTATCGGGACCGGGTTGACTTCTACCAGCTGACATTCGCTGCCTTTCAAACGTTGTCCCTCGACACCCAGGTCACCCACGTGCCCACTCAACTGCTGTATGACAGGGCAAGCCAACGCCAGCTCTGGACCGGCATTTGCACCGATCGGTTGGAAAATGCATTGAAAACGCTGATTGCTGAACTATGATCCAGTACCCCCACTGCTCAAGGACAGCAGCTCATGCCCAGCGTGTTGATCACCGGATGCTCCAGCGGTATCGGTCTGGCTTTGGCCGAGACCTTCAAGAATGCCGGTTTCGAGGTCTGGGCCACGGCGCGCAAGGCCGAGGACGTAGACCGCCTGGCCGCCAGCGGCTTCAATGCCCGCCAACTGGACGTCAATGACCAGCAGGCGCTGACGCAACTGGCCGGTGAACTGGAACAGCACGGCCAGGGCCTCGATGTACTGATCAACAACGCCGGCTACGGCGCCATGGGGCCGCTGCTCGATGGCGGCGCCGAGGCGATGCGCCGGCAATTCGAAACCAATGTGTTCGCCGTGGTCGGGGTCACCCGCGCATTGTTCCCGGCGCTACGCCGCAACAAAGGCCTGGTGGTGAATATCGGCAGTGTTTCCGGGGTACTGGTCACGCCGTTCGCCGGCGCCTACTGCGCCTCCAAGGCGGCCGTGCACGCCCTGAGCGAAGCCTTGCGCCTGGAAGTGGCGCCCTTTGGCATACGGGTCATGGAAGTACAGCCTGGCGCAATTGCCTCGCAATTCGCCAGCAACGCCGGGCACGAAGCCGAACAACTGATCGGTGAACAATCGCCGTGGTGGCCGCTGCGCGAAGGCATCCGTGCCCGCTCACGCGCCTCCCAGGACAAACCGACCCCGGCGGCCGACTTCGCCCGCGATGTCCTCAAGGCCGTGCGCCAGCCAGAGCCGGCGGCGCTGGTACGCCTGGGCAATGGCAGCCGCGCCTTGCCGCTGCTGCAAAACTGGCTGCCGCGGGGCTTGCTGCAGCGCGTGCTGAAAAAACGCTTCGGCCTGGACCGCGCGCTCTAGGCGATCGAGCGCAGCACGCCGGGTGCATGACCGCGCAACGATCACCCCTGGGCGGCGGCCTGCAACGGCTCGCTGAACGGCTGCCATCCACCGCCCAGCGACTTGTACAAGCCAACCAGGGCCTGGGACACCGCCGCCGAACTTTCGACCCACTGTTCCTGGCTGGCCAGCAAGGCGCCCTGCACGCTGAGTACATTGAGAAAGTCCACGGCGCCCTCGACATACTGCTGCTGCGCGGTCTGCAGGGCGATGCGGTTCTGGCGCACGGCCTCTTCGAGCAGGTCGCGGCGCAACTGGCTGGCGTTGTACAGGCGCAGCACATCGTCGATTTCGTGCCAGGCGCGCAGTACCACCTGCTGGTAGCGCAGAGCCGCTTCCTGCTGCTGGGCTTCGCGCAACTTGAGCACGCCGCGCAGGCGCCCGCCTTCGAAAATCGGCAAGTTCAGTTGCGGGCCGATGGCGAATCGACGCGCATCCCAGCTGCCGAAATCCGATAACTGCAGTGACTGCAAACCGACATTGCCCGACAAGCGGATGCTCGGATAAAAATCCGCCTTGGCCACCCCGATACTGGCGGTGGCGGCATGCAACTGGGCCTCGGCCTGAAGAATGTCCGGGCGCCGCTCGGCCAGCTCCGACGGCACGCCGATGGCAAAGCGTTGCTGCGGCGTCGGCATCGCGCCTGGCTCCAGCAATTCGGCCTGCAGGCTGCGTGGCGGCTCGGCCAGCAACAGGCCGAGGGCGTTGATCAATTGTGCCTGGCGCTCTTCCAGGGTCGGCAGGCGGGCCTCGACCGAGGCGACCTGGGCACTGGCCTGGGCCACATCGAGGGCGGTGGCTACCCCGTCGCGCAGGCGCATTTGCGACAGGCGCAGGCTGTGCCGCGAAACCTCAAGGTTCTCCCGGGTGACGGCCAGGGTGCTCTGCACCGCTCGCAGCTGGATGTAGTTGCCGGCGGTCTCGGCCAGCAGCGACAACAGCACGCCACGGCGGTCGTTCTCGGCGACTTCGACCACCGCGTCGGCGGCTTCGACCTGGCGGCGTACGCGGCCCCAGAGGTCAAGCTCCCAACTGGCGGTAAAGTCGCCCTGCCAGAGGTTGAAGGCCGACTTGCCGCCGTTGCCGGACGGGTCGTTGAGGCCTTCGGCACTGTTGCGCGCCCGGCTGTATCCGCCGCCCAGATCAACCGACGGGGTTTGCTCGGAAGCGATGCTCATGCGCAGCGCGCGGCTTTGCAGCAAGCGCGCGCTGGCGATCTGCAGGTCGAGGTTGCGCTGGCTGGCGCGCTCGATCAGGGCACTGAGCTTGGGGTCGTGAAAGCTTTCCCACCAGCGCTGCTCCAGCGGTGTAGCCTGGGCTTGACTGGCGGCGGGGGTTTCCTGCAGCGCCGGCCATGCGGCCGGGGCATGGCTGTCAGGCGCGCTGAAATCCGGGCCCAGGCTGCAGCCGGCCAGCAGGCTCAGCAGCAGCGGGCAAAGGGCGAATGCAGGTTTCATCGGGCGCTGACCTCTTTACCGGTACTCAGGCTCGCGCCGGTATCGATCGTGGCCACCACCGACATGCCGACCCGCAGGCGATCCAGCAATGGCTGGTTGGCGTCGAAGACAATTTTCACCGGAATGCGCTGCACCACCTTGGTAAAGTTGCCGGTGGCGTTGTCCGGCTTGACCGCCGCGAAGGTGACACCGGTAGCCGGGGCGATGCTCTCGACCCGCCCGTGCAGGTATTCATCGGCGAAGGTGTCCACGCGGATCTGCACCGGCTGCCCGGGTTGCACGTGGGTCAGTTGGGTTTCCTGGAAGTTGCCGAGCACATAGGCGTGCTCCAGCGGCACCACCGACAGCAGCCGCGCCCCCGGGTTGACGTAGGCGCCAACGCGCAGCGCGCGCTCGCCGACCATGCCGTCGATGGGTGCGACGATGCGCGTGTACGACAGGTCCAGTTGCGCCCGCTCAAGGCTTGCCTGGGCATGCTTGAGGCCCCCTTCGGCGCTGTCGACCTGGGCGCTGAGGATATCCACCTGCTTGCGCGCCGCCGCCAGCGCCGCCTGCGAGTTGGCCAGCCGCGCCCGCGCCTGATCAACCCGGCTGCGCGCCTGCTGGGCGTTCTGCACGGTACCGGCGCCCTGCTCGGCCAGGCGGCTGTGGCGGGTCAGTTCGTGATTGGCGAAGGCCAGCTCAGCCTGGTCGGCACTGACCGCGGCCTGGGCCTGGTCGATCAGCGAGGCCTGGCGCTCGAGGGTCGCCCGGGCGTTGTGGCTTTGCGCGCTGGACACCAGCAGTTGCGCCTGCGCCGCCGCCAGCGCCGCCTGGTAGTCGCGGTCGTCGATCTGCGCCAGCAACTGGCCGGCCTTGACCTGCTGGTTGTCCTCCACCAGCACCTGCTTGATAAAGCCGGCCACCTTCGGTGCGATCACCGTGTAGTCGGCAGACACGTAGGCGTCGTTGGTGCTCTGCGCGCTGTCGTGGCCCAGCAGCATCGGGCCGAACACGCCGGCAATCCCTGCCACCACCAGGGCGGCGACGATCAAGGCGGTTTTTCGGTGAGTTGTTGTCGTGGTCATGTCTTTCTCTCAAATCCGCAAACCTAGGCCACCGCGCGCGGTGGGTAGATCCGGGTAGGCACAAAAGGAATCAGTACAATCAGCGCCGCAGCCAGCAGTGCCATGCACAGGTAAAGATCGGCCGAGGTCAGCACCAGGGCTTGTTCATGGATGCGCCTGGCCAGGCCCGGGGCGCTGCTGTCGGCCAGCGGCGAATTGCCCAGGCTGTCGACCAGCGCATTGGAGTGAAAATGCCGGCGCACGGTGGTCAGCGCCTCGATCAAGCCGGCCGCAACCACCGAAGCCAGGCCCTTGACCGTGTTGAACCAGGCCGAGGCAAACGGCCCGTCCTGTGGGGTCATGCCGCCGGTGGCCAGCATCAGCAAGGGGATCACCGACATCGGCTGGCCGAAGATGTGCAGCAGTTGCAGCAGGTAGAAGTTGTCGCGAATCCACACGCTGGTGAGCTGGCTGCCCAGCGCGCACGACAGCGACAACATGCCCAGCCCCGCCGCCAGCACCCAGCGGCAATCCACTGCGCGAATGTTGCACAGCGCCGCCACCAGCGGCAGCGCCAGCAACTGCGGCAAGGCCACCAGCAGCATCAGCGGGCCGGTCTGCGCCGGGCGGTAACCCTGGATCTGCGCCAGGTAACTGGAGGGGATGATGATCACCGCCGTCAGCACGATCAGCACGCCGAACAGGGTCACCAGGGCGTGGGTCAGGTTGCGCACCTTGAGCATCTGCAGCTTGAAGAACGGCAGCGGCTCGGACCACTCGTTGCACAGGAACAGCACCAGCAGCACCAGGCCGCCACCGAGCAGCCAGCAGATCAGCGGTGAATCGAACCAGCCCATGCGATCCCCCAGGGTCAGGCCGATCACCAGCGTGCAGATGGCCGGCAGGCCGAGCAGCAGCCCGCGCCAGTCGAACTGCCTGAAGCGCTCCAGGCGCAGCGGGTCCTGGGGCAGGCCCCAGGCAACACAGGCCATTGCCAGCAATGACGGCAGAATGATCTGCCAGAACGCCCACTGCCAGCCGACATATTCAGTCCACAACCCGGCCAGCGGCGTGCCCAGGTTGGGCCCGAAGGTCGCGGTCAAGGCATAGCCGGCCAGGCCGTAGACCTTGATCCCCGGCGGCAGGAAACGCAGGGCGACGCTCATCAGCATCGGCGGCAACGCCCCTGATGCCAGGCCCTGCAAGGTGCGCAGCAGCATCAGGCTGGACAGGTTGGGCGCATACGGCTGCACCAGCCCGAGCAGGGCAAACACGGCAATGGCGCACAGGGTAAAACGGCGCAGGGAAAAGGTCGCCGCCAGCCACGGCGAAAAGGCCATGGCCGAGACCGACGCCGCCGAATACACCGCGATCAGCCAGGCGCCCTCATCGGCGCCGATGAACATGCCACCACGGATATCGGCCAGCGAGGCCTTGGTGACCATCTCGTTGAGGCCGGCGCAGAGCACCGCCAGCAGTACCCCGAGCAGGCCGACCAGAATGCGCGTGCCAAAAGCCGCCGGCGCCGCCGTAGCGGCAACCGGTCGGGGCAGCACAGGTAAAGGAGTCGCGGTCAGCGAACTCATCACAGACATCTCCGGACAAACAAAAGAACCGGCGCAAGTCTATGAAGGGGCAATGCTTACGAAAACTGACATATTGGCAGTTTACTAGTGCAGCAAACGCAATCGACTGGTTCAGCGCTGCTCGCTGCAGCACGCCTTGAGGGTCTGGCGCAGCCAGCGGTGGGCCGGGTCGTTGTCAAAACGCGGGTGCCAGGCCTGCATCACCGTCACCCGTTCCAGTGGCAACGGGATGTGGAACGAGCGCAGCGGCAGGCCGAGCTTGGTCACGCTGCTGAGGATATTGGCCGGCATCGGCAGCAACAGGTCGGAGTCAGGCAAGGAGAACATCGCCGAATGAAAGCTCGGGGTGATCAGCGCCACCCGCCGCTGCACCTTGTAGTTGGCCAGCTCGACATCGATCGGGCCGTTGGCGCGGCCGCGGCGCGAGACGCTGATCTGCGGGTAGGCGGCAAAGCGCTGGGGGGTGATTTCGGCCTCGAAGATCGGGTGATCCTGGCGCGCCAGGCCGACGTAGATGGTGTTGAACAGGCTCTGCATCTTGATCTCGGGGCCCAGGTCGATGGTCGAGCTGACGATCAGGTCAGTGCCACCGTCGCGCAGCACCGCATCATCGTCACCACCGCCTTCCGGGACAAAACGCAGCACGGTGTGCGGCGCCTGCTCGTGCATCATCTGCAGCAGTTGCGCGCCATACAGGGCGATGAACAGGTCGTTGGTGCGGATGTTGAAGGCCCGGTCGAGGGTTGCCAGGTCGACTTCTTCGCGGCTGCGAAACACCAGCCCGGCCTGCTCGACCAGGGCCCGCACCTGCTCGTGCAGGGCCAGCGCCCGCGGCGTCGGCACCAGGCCACGGCCGGCGCGGACCAGGATCGGGTCGCCGATGGCCTCGCGGATTCGCCCCAGGGTCCGGCTCATGGCCGCCGGGCTGAGGTTCATGCGCCGCGCTGCGCCGACCACGCTGCCCTCATCAAGCAGGGCATCGAGAGCGACCAACAGGTTCATATCCGGGATCTGCATTGCCAGGCATCCATGACGGGTAAACAAGGGCCGATCTTAACAGCTCGGCAGCGGCCATCGGGTTGCGCGTCACGCAACTACACAGTGCATGCCAGGCCATTTATCCGCAGGCCGGGGATCCTCAACAATAGCCGGCTCGACTGCCGCCCAGAGAAGCCGCCCATGCTCAGCCCCGTATTGATTGCCATCGATGGATCGCCCGCCTCCCAGGGCCTGGTCGAGCTCGCGCAACAGTACTGTTTGCCCAACTGCCATCGCCTGCAGGTGGTGCTGGCCATCGACAGCGCCTTCGCCCTGAGCGACGGCCCGGGGGCGATCAGCCTGTACGAGCAGCAGGAATACCCGGCGGCCACCGATGAGCAGCGCCATGCCGTCCAGGCCGTGCGCCAGGCCCTGGAGAACCTGCGGGCGCTGGGCTTCGAGAGCGAAGGCAGGCTGGTGCCGGGCGAGCCGGTGGCGGCCATCGTCGCTGCCGCCCGCGCGCTTGAGTGCGAGCTGATCATCATCGGCCACCGGCACTTGAACCGCCTCGGGCGGTTGCTCGATCCGTCGATCAGCAACAAGGTGATCGATCAGGTCAGTTGCCCGGTGCTGGTGGATTCGCGCCAGGCTTGAGGCGCTTTTAGCCTTCTTTCCGAGCCGGCTTGACCACCACTGTGCAGGTGGTCCCCGCCGCCAGTAAAAAGCCTTCCGGCACTTCATCGATGTGAATCCGCACCGGCACCCGCTGGGCCAGGCGCACCCAGTTGAAGGTCGGGTTGACATCGGCGATCAGTTCGCGGCTTTCAGGGTTGTCGCGGTCATAGATACCGCGCGAGATGCTCTCGACGTGGCCCTTGAGCCGCTCGCCGCTCATCATCTGCAGCTCGGCCTGGTCACCCACGCGCACGTGCGGCAGCTTGGTTTCTTCGAAAAAGCCATAAACCCAGAACGAGTCCTTGTCGACCACCGCCATCTTCGCCTCGCCGGTGCGCGCGTAATCGCCGCGATGGACGTTGAGGTTGGTGACATAGCCATCGACCGTGGCGAGGATCCGGGTTCGCTTGAGGTCCAGTTCGGCCGCCGCCAGCTGCGCCTGGGCCTGCTGGTAATCGGCCAGCGCCGAGTTGGCGATGTTGCTGGCATCGTCACGGTTCTCCCGCGAGATCACCAGGTTGTCCATGTCGGCGCGGCGATGGGCGTTGACCTTGCGCATCTCCCAGGTGGCCTTGCGCGAGGCGACCAGCGCCTGGGCCTGGCGGACCGCCACCTGGTAATGCTCGGGGTCAATCTGCAGCAGCACGTCGCCCTTCTTCACCAACTGGTTGTCGCGCACCGGCACGTCGACCACATAGCCCGGCACGTCGGCGGCGACGTTGATGATATCGGCACGCACCCGCCCGTCGCGGGTCCAGGGCGTGTTCATGTAATGCACCCAGAGCTGGCGACCGATCACCACGGCAGCGGCCAGCACGAGCAAGGTGGCGATCAGGCTGAAAAACTTTTTCATCAACAGGGGTCTCAACGGTAGAGAGTCAGGGCCATGGATCCGAACAGGCAGATAAACAGGCACAGGCGCAGCAGCGCCGGGTGCCAGAAAAAGCGGTAGCCGTCATGGCTGGCGATGAACCGGTCCAGCCCCCAGGCAAGCCCGGCGGCGAACAGGAACATCAAGGTCATGGTCGGCATGTAGACGCCATGGAAGGCGATTTCACGAGGCATGGGGCAGTCCTTTGGCCGGGGCCAGTTCGGCCAGCGGCGACTGAGGGTCGAGCAACGAAGTACGGATGAAGTGCAGGTAGCTCTGCACCCGGCGCAGGGCCGAGGTGTCGAAGTGGCGGGCGAACGGCTCGTCGGTGGCCTGTACGCGGCTGATGGCGTGATCCACCGCCACCAGGGCGCGCTCGTGGTTGCTGGCGCTCGGTTGCATGAACAGCCGCGCCAACGCCCGGCCCATGACCCGGATGGCCTGGCGCCAGGGCTGCGATTCGGCATAGCACGGGTGCACTGGCAAGATTGCCTGTTCCTTGCGCAGCTCGATGATCGCGTGGCCAACCTCAAGCACCACGAACATCCAGCGCAGCAGCTTGCTCTGCACCAACGGCTGGCCGACCGCCAGGCCATAGGCCTGGTGCAGCAGGTCGCGGGTGCGGCTTTCGAAGCTCGAACCCAGGCCGCGCAGGCGCCCGGTAATTGCATACAGCACCTGGGCGCGCAGGTCCTGCTCCAGGCGGCTCCACAACCAGCGGCTGTTGGGCGGCAGGATGATCGCCCCGGCAGCGGCGCAGACCAGCATGCCGATGACCATGGCGATGTAGTCGTTGATGAAGTTGTAGGGGTTGTAGATGGTCAGGTTGTCGGGCACGGAACCGGTGGCAAAAAAGATCAGCAGGCCCAGGCCATAACCGGCATAGGCCGGGCGCGAGGCGAGGAACGCACCGAACACGAACACCGGCGCCAGCACCAGGCACAGCAACGGGAAACCGTCGATCCAGGGGAACACGAAGAAGGTTTCGAAGAAGCCGACAAAGGCGCCGAACAAAGTGCCGCAGGCCATCTGGAACGACATGCGCTTGGGGTTCGGCGTCGCCGCCGAGAGGCCGACGGTGGCGGCGGCGATCAATGTCATCATCGCCCCGCTCGGCCAGGCGGTAAGAATCCAGAAACTGCCCAGCACCAGCAAAATGAACGAAGCGCGCACACCGGCGGCCAGCGAAGCCATCCAGTTGGTCTGCGCCACATAGGGCTCATCCCACTGCTCGCGGGCATGGTTGTGTTCGGTCAGCGAGGCGTGGGTCTGGGCGTAGCTGTGCATGTCGTCGACGAAGCGGTACAGCAGCTCGTAGGCGGTGTGAAAATCCAGCAGGTCGGCGTCGCTCGGGCCGCTTTCGACATAGGCCGCGCGCAGCGTGCGCACGCGCTCCGGCAAGCCTTCCTTGTAGGCCGCCAGTTGCTCGGCCAGGCGCGCCGCATCGCGCTCGGTGAGGCCGCGCCCGGCATAACCGTCGAGCAGCTCGGCCAGGGCGGTGAGCCCGGGTTCGATGGCGGTGACGATCTGCAGCGGCCCACGCAAACGCAGGCGCTCAAGCAACTGGTGCAAGGCGTTGAAGCGCGTGGTGATGGCCATGAATTCGCTGTTCATGCGCCCCAGGCGACCGTTGCGCCGGCGCATGTGCGGGTCTTCGAAGGCGGTAACGCTGCGCAGGCTCTCCAGGCCCACGGCCTCGGCGATAAAACGCACGTTGCTGCTTTCGAAGCGGTCGCGCTGGCTGTCGCCACGCAGGCCCTCGGCAACGAAACCGGCGAACACGCCGAAGCGCTGGTACAGGGCGTTGCGCATCGAGGCACTGGCCGACTGCGGCAAAATCGCGGCGCTGACCAGGGTCGAGACCAGAATCCCCAGGGAGATCTCCAGCACCCGCCACACGGCGGCCATGAACGCGCCGTCGGGGTGCTGCAAGGCCGGCAAGCCGACCATCGCCGCGGTATAACCGGCGAGCACGAAACCATAGGCGCGGAAGGTGCGGTAGCGCATGGCACCGGCCGAACACAGGCCGACCCAGATCGCCAGGCTCGGCAGGAACAGCTCGGTGTTTTGCGGAAACAGGGCGATCAGCGCGACCATCATCGACGAGCCGGCCAGGGTGCCGAGCAGCCGGTAGAAGCTCTTGGCGAACACATGGCCGCTCTGCGGCTGCATGACGATGAACACGGTGATCATCGCCGTGCGCGGTTGCGGCAACTCCAGGCGCATGGCCAGCCACAGGGTCAGGAAGGCGGCGCTGAGGACCTTGAAGATGTACACCCAGGTCACCCCGTCGGTGCGCAGCCATTCAAAGAACCCGCGACGCCACTCCAGGGTGGCCAGCCAGCGAAACGGCAGGGTCAGCGCGCTCATTGGGCGTGAACCGGCTTATCGAAAATCGCCAGGGTCGCCGGGGTCTTCGGCGCCTGCTGGCGGTCTTCGCCGGGCACATCGCTACCCGCGCCCAGGCCGCCGCCCAGGGCCGTAACCAGCTCGGCATGGGCACTCAGGCGCGCAGCCTGGACCTGCTGCTGGATCTGCTGCTGGCGGAACAACTGGGTTTGCGCGTTGAGCACATTGAGGTAATCGGTCAGGCCGCGCTGAAAAGCGATCATGGCGATGTCGTAGGTTTTTTGCGCCGAAGCCACCGACTCGGCGGCAAAGTGCTGTTGCTCGTTCATCGACTCACGACGAATCAGCTGGTCGGAAATGCCCTTGAGCGCCTCGACCACGGTCTGGTTGTAGCGCGCCACGGCGATGTCGTAACCGGCCGAGGCAACCCCCAGCTGCGAGCGCAGGCGGCCGCCGTCGAACACCGGCAGGCTGATCGCCGGGCCGACGTTGTAGTTGAATTTGCGCCCGGTCAGAAACTCCAGCGCGCCGCCACCGGTGGCCATGAAGCCGAGACCACCGACCAAATCGACATTGGGGAAGAAGCCTGCATGGGCGACATCGATACCACGGGCCTGGGCCGCCACCTGCCAGCGGCTGGCGACCACGTCCGGGCGCTGGCCGACCAGTTCGGCGGGCAACGCCGAGGGCAGCTTCAACGCGGTACCCAGGGCCAGTTGCGGGCGCTGCAACTGCGCGCCCTGCCCCGGCCCTTTGCCGGCCAACGCCGCCAGTTGATTACGCGCCAGAGCGATTTCTTCATTGAGGGCATCGAGCTGGCGGTGGGTTTCCGGCAGCGGCGTCTGCGCCTGGCTGACTTCGAAATGGGTGCCGATACCGCCGGCCAGGCGCCGTTCGGCCAGGGCCAGGATCTGCTCCTGCTGCTCAAGCTCGGCCTTGACGATATCGCGCTGGGCAAAGTGCAGCGACAGCTGGATATAGACCTTGACGATGTTGTTCTGCAGCTCGAGCTGGGCCTGGCGGGCCTGGGCCACGCTCATGTGGGCCATGTCCACGGCCTGCTCGCTGGCATTGCGTTCGCGGCCCCAGAGGTCGAGGGCATAACTGAAGCCCAATGCCGAATTGTTGTCCCAGGTGTTGGAACCCGACAGTGCGCCAGGGCCATAGAACTGGTCTTCCGGCCAGTTGTGGCGCTTGAGCGTCGACTGGCCGTTGACCTGCAGTTTCTCCGCCGACTCGACCACCCCGGCCATGGCCCTGGCTTCGCGCACACGGGCGGCGGCCATGGCCATGCTGGGGCTGTCGTGTACGGCCAGGGCGATCCAGCGATCGAGTTGCGGGTCGCCGTAGGCCCGCCACCATTGCTGCTCGGGCCAGTGGGCGTCGAGGGCGGCATCACGGATGGCCGCGTCGGTGGTCAGGGTATTGGCTTGCAGCGTCTTGCTTTGCGGGGCAATGCCCCAGGTTCCGATACAGCCGCTCAAGGTCAAGCTAAAGGCACAGGCACTGAGCGCATTGAGCGCTCTGATAATGCGACGCGGCACAGCTGCGAATTCCCGACGTAGAAGGTGGATGACGCTTGGAGAGGCAATTCTAGGGGGCCGCCGCACTGGCGATAAGCGTGCATTACTGCGAATCTTTGTTACGAAAACAGCGATAATCCGGCTTTAGTCTGAAGACCGCCCCGGTTACTTCATGTCACAATTTGTCGTCTACTTTGAGAGCGACCCATGGACACCCTGCAAAACATGCGTGCTTTTAGTTGCGTCGCGCAAGTCGGCAGCTTCACTGCCGCGGCCGTGCAACTGGATACGACCACCGCTAACGTATCGCGGGCGGTCTCCAATCTTGAAGCCCATCTGCAAACCCGCCTGCTCAACCGCACCACCCGGCGCATTGCCCTGACCGAAGCCGGCAAGCGCTACCTGATGCGCTGCGAACAGATTCTTACCTATGTCGAAGAAGCCGAAGCCGAAGCCAGCGACGCCCATGCGCGCCCGGCCGGGCAGCTCAAGGTGCATTCGATGACCGGGGTCGGCCAGCATTTCGTCATCGATGCCATCGCCCGCTACCGCGAAACCCACCCGGACGTGACCTTCGACCTGACCATGGCCAACCGCGTGCCGGACCTGCTCGACGAGGGCTACGACGTGTCGATCGTGCTGGCCAGCGAGCTGCCAGACTCGGGCTTCGTCTCCCAGCGCCTGGGCATTACCTACAGCATCGTCTGCGCATCGCCCGAATACGTGAAGCGCCACGGTATCGCCCACAAGCCCAGCGACCTGCTCAACCACGCCTGCCTGCGCATGGTCAGCCCGGTGATCCCGCTGGAAAAATGGCTGTTCGACGGCCCCGAAGGCCAGGAAGTGGTGAACATCACCCAGGCGCCGTTCCAGGTGAACTCCGCCGATGCGATGAAAACCGCGATCCGCAGCGGCATGGGCGTTGGCGTGCTGCCGATCTACTCGGCCATAGAGGGCCTGCGCGATGGCTCGCTGGTGCGGGTAATGCCCGAGTACCGCCTGCAGGAGCTGAACCTGTACGCGATCTACCCGTCGCGCCAGTACCTGGATGCCAAGATCAAGACCTGGGTCGAGTACCTGCGCAACTCGCTGCCGGAAATTCTCGCCGCCCACGAAGCGGACCTGAAAACCCACGAACTGCGCATTGCCACCTGAAATCTTGCTGCACAGCGGCGGTGGAGAATGATAGCGTGCTACCCATTCTCCACCGCCCGCAGAGATTTCGCCGATGAAAAAGACCGTCCTTGCCTTCAGCCGCATCACCCCGGCGATGGTCGAACGCCTGCAGCAAGACTTCAACGTGATCGTGCCGAACCCCAAGCTCGGCGACATCAGCGCCCAGTTCAACCAAGCCCTGCCCCAAGCGCATGGCCTGATCGGCGTCGGCCGCAAACTCGGCCAGGCGCAGCTGGAAAACGCCAGCAAGCTGGAAGTGGTCGCCAGCGTCTCGGTGGGCTACGACAACTATGACCTGGCCTACTTCAACCAGCGCGGCATCGCCCTGACCAACACCCCCGACGTGCTTACCGAAAGTACTGCCGACCTCGGTTTTGCCCTGCTCATGGGCGCGGCGCGGCGGGTCGCCGAGCTGGATGCCTGGACCAAGGCCGGGCAATGGCAAGCCACCGTCGGCCCGGCGCAGTTCGGCAGCGACGTGCACGGCAAGACCCTGGGCATCGTCGGCCTGGGCAATATCGGCGCAGCCATCGCCCGGCGCGGGCGCTTCGGCTTCAACATGCCGGTGATCTACAGCGGCAACAGCCGCAAGCCAGCGCTGGAGCAAGAACTCGGCGCGCAGTACCGCAGCCTTGATGAACTGCTGGCTGAAGCTGATTTCGTCTGCCTGGTGGTGCCACTGGGGGCGCAGACCAAACACCTGATCAGCCGTCGCGAGCTGCAGTTAATGAAACCCAGCGCGTTTCTGATCAACGTCTCCCGTGGGCCGGTGGTCGATGAAGCGGCGCTGGTCGAAGCCTTGCAGGCCGGCACTATTCGCGGCGCCGGGCTGGATGTCTACGAGAAGGAGCCGCTGGCCGAATCACCGCTGTTCCAGCTGAAAAACGCCCTGACCTTGCCGCATGTGGGTTCGGCTACCGCTGAAACCCGCGAGGCCATGGCCAATCGGGCGATTGATAACCTGCGCAGCGCCTTGCTCGGTGAACGGCCACGGGACCTGGTCAATCCGCAGGTGTGGAAGTAAGCCGTACAGGCCCCATCGCGGGTCAAACCCGCTCCCACAGGTTCGGTGCCATAGCTACCGCAAGGCCACCACCGGCTCGACCACCTTGGGCCGGGGTTTGCGAAACACCAGCACATTGCCCAGCATCACCAGCACCAGGCCTGCCAGCGCCGGTGCCGTCCATTGGTAACCCTCATAGAACGCCGAGACGTTCAGCGCCACCAGCGGGAACAACACCGTGCAGTAAGCGGCCCGCTCCGGGCCCATGCGCCCGACCAGAGTCAGGTAGGCGGTAAAGCCGATCACCGAGCCCGGAATCACCAGGTACATCAGCGAACCGATGTAGCGCGTGTTCCATTCCATGGCGAACGCAATACCGCTGACCAGGCAATACAGGCCAAGCATGCCGGCGCCATAGAGCATGCCCCAGGCATTGGTGGTCAGCGGGCGCAAACCGGCTTTTTGTTGCAGGCTGGAGAGCATGTTGCCGGCCGAAAAGCACAGGGTTCCCAGCAGCGCCAGGCCCAGGCCGATGATGGTTTCACGGCTGGCGGCATGCCCGGACAGCTCGGGCCAGAACAACAGGCCCAGCCCGGCCAGGCCGAGGGCGCCACCGGCCAGCACATTGGCGGCCACCTTCTGGCCAAAGAACACCCGCGCATTCAGCGCGTTCCACAAGGTCGCGGTAGAGAACACCACGGCGATCAGGCCGCTGGGTATCCACTGGCTGGCGGTCAGAAAGCACATGAAGTTGACGCAGAACAGGCACAACCCCTGAGCCAGGCAGATCATGTGACCGCGACGGTTCATCGGTTGCAGGCGGCGGCTGAGCAGCAGAATGACAAACAGCACCAGCGCCGCCAGGGCAAAGCGGTAGACGATCGACACCGGGATGGCGACCACCCCCAGTTGCAGCTTCAAGGCAATCCAGGTGGTGCCCCAGATCAGCACAGTGAGCAGGTATAACGACAGGTTCATGGCGGCACTCCTCAATTCCAGGCCACCAGTGTGCAGCCGCCCACGGCAACGGCACTTGCACATTCTTGCGCTTTTGCGCAGGCAGCAGCTGTCAGCCCGGACGCGGCGGAGTAGGATGGCCAACAGAGGTAGCGACCATGACGCCGTTGGACCAGCTGCAAGTTTTCAAAGCCATGCACGACTCACCCCATGCCCGCCTGGAACACAGCGCGCACCTGGGGGACGGCCTGGCGGCAGCCCTGTGGAACAACCGCCACGACGCCCGCGACTACGAAGCGCCCAGCCATCACACCCTGTCGTGCTACATCGCCGACGGCACCGGCACCTTTCGCCGCGACCGCCCCGGCCACACCGGCTCGCCCGACAAGCTGTGCATCATGCCCGCCGGCTCCGCCTCGCACTGGGTGGTCAACGGCTCGATCCGCCTGGCGCACCTGTACATCAGCCAGGAGCAATTCGCCCTCGGCTGCGTCAGCCTGCTGGACCGCGAACCGCGCGAGCTGCAATTGCAGGAAGCGACCTTTCTCGACGATCCCGAGCAGGCCCGGCGCTTTCGTCAGTTGATTGCCCTGGACTGGGACGAGCCCGCCGAACGCCTGCTGACCAGCAGCCTGGCTCACGAGATTCTCGACCACGCCCTGCTCAGCCAGGTCGGCCTGCGCCAGGGCCTGCGCCTGAAGGGCGGGCTGGCCGCGCACCAGCGCCGGCAACTGAGTGAATATGTCGAAGGCCACCTGGATCAGCCGCTGAGCCTTGGTGAGCTGGCGACGCTGTGCAACCTTTCCGAGTACCACTTCGCGCGAATGTTTCGTCAAAGCTTCGGCCTGCCGCCGCACCAGTACCTGCTGGCCCGGCGCCTGGCCAAAGCGCGGCAATTGCTCCGCCATGGCCAACTGCCGCTGGGCGAAGTGGCGCTGCTGTGCGGCTTTGCCAGCGCCAGCCATTTCAGCAACCGCTTCCGCCAGGCCCTGGGAGCAACGCCCGGCGCCTACCGGGCGGCCTTCAACAGTTAAAATTCGAGGGTGCTGGACAGGCTGACCTGGCGCGCATCGCCCACCGAGACAAAGTTGCGGTTCACCGCCGAGCTGTAATAGGTGCGGTCGAACACGTTCTTGACGTTCAATTGCAAGCGCACCTTGTGTTCGTCCAGGCGGGTTTCGTAACTGGCGAAGGCATCGGCGACGGTGTAGCCCGGCAGCTCGAAATCGTTCTCGGCGTTACCGGCCCGCTCACCGACATAGCGCGCCCCGGCGCCCAGGCGCAGGCGGTCGCCACCGAACAGGCTGCCGGCGTCATACACCGCCGACAGCGAGCCGCTGTGGCGCGCCACGTTCTGCAGGCGATTACCTTCAAGCGTCGGGTCCTGGGTGACTTCGGCGTCGATGAAGGCATAGTTGCCGATCAGGCTCCAGCGCTCGCTCAACTGCCCGGTCAG
This sequence comes from Pseudomonas sp. B21-009, assembly GCF_024749345.1. NCBI lineage: Bacteria > Pseudomonadati > Pseudomonadota > Gammaproteobacteria > Pseudomonadales > Pseudomonadaceae > Pseudomonas > Pseudomonas sp. B21-009. Next base: position 4,941,435 of record NZ_CP087199.1, read on the forward strand.
GTCCAGCTCGATGCCGCGCGAGCGCACCTCGCCGGCGTTGCTGTAGAGCGTGTCGCCGGTAGCGGAATCGAAGTTGGCCACCAGCACGTTGCGCTTGCGGATGTCGAACAGCGCCAGGGTGCCGGTCAGCGCCCCCGGCATGTCGAGCTTGGCGCCCAGTTCCCAGGATTTACCCTCCTCCGGTTCGATCCCCGAATCCAGAACCAGGCCGCCGGTCAGCGGGGCGATGCTGGAGTTGGGCTTGAACGATTCGCTGTAGCTGCCATACAACGACAACTGCTCGTCAACCTTGTACACCAGCCCCACCCGCGGCACCCAGGCCTGACCGTTGGTGTTGGTATTGGCCTTGAACGGCCGCCCGCGCCCGGCGAGCTGGTCGTACATCTGGTAGCGCGCACCGGCGACCAGAATCCAGTGTTCATCGAGGTGGATCGAATCCTGGAAGAACAACGAGTCGCTGCGCAGCTTGTCGGTCTGTGCGCTGTCGCTATCGCGCACGCTGGTGCCCTCAACTTCGCGGCCATACACCGGGTCGAGGTAACTGAAAGTGCTGAGGCTGCCCTGGCGGATCAGGTCGGCACGGTAGACCTTGCGGTACTCATTGTCGAGGCCGAACAGCAGGTCATGCTGCATGCCCGCCAGTTGCACCTTGCCCTCCAGGCTTGCGGTGGCGAAACGGTCGCTGCTGAGCGCGCCGCGAGTGCCGTCCATGCTTCGGCTCAGGGTGCCGCGGGCGGCGTTGACGGCGGTCACCCGCACCTGGCTGGCGTCGTAGGTTTCGCGGTTGTAGCTGAAGCCGAAGTGGGCTTTCCAGTCGTCCGCAAGCTGATGATCGACTTCCAGGCGGTAAAGGTCCGAGCGCCCTTGCATGTCGTTGAACGGCTCGTCCAGGCGCCGGGTGCTGGGGATATCCAGCGGGTGGTTGGTGCGCGGGTCGATGGCCGTGCCGCGGTCGAACGGGTAGAGAAACTCGCGGTGCTCGTAGGCCAGCAGCACCTGGGTGTCTTCGTCGAACCAGGCCAGCGACGGCGCCACCAGCGATTCACGGTGGGTACCAAAGTTGCGCCAGTAGTCTTCGTCTTCATGGTCGAGCACCAGGCGGTAGGCGAAGTTGCTCTGGCCCAGGGCACCCGTGCTGTCCAGGCCGCCACCGCTGCCGTTCTTGCCGCTGCCATAGCTCGAGCCGCGCAGGTTCAGGGCGTTGTATTGCTGCAGTTGCGGGCGCTTGCTGACCACGTTGATCACCCCGCCCGGGTCCTGGATGCCATACAGCAACGAGGCCGGGCCCTTGAGCACTTCGACCCGCTCAGTGCTGGCATTGAGGCTGCGGCCCTGCACGATCGGCATGCCGTCGCTCATGATCGAGCCGTCACGGTTGTCGCCAAAGCCGCGCTTCATCACCGTGTCCTGGGTGCCGCCGAAGTTGTTGCCCTGGGTCACGCCGCTGACGTTGGCCAGGGCATCGTCGAGGTTGCGCGGGGCCTGGTCCTTGAGCACCTGGGCCGGCACCACGTTGATCGCCTGGGGCGTCTGCATGATCAAAGCCTGGCTGCGCATCACCGAGCTGCTGGCTGGCGGCTGGTAGCTGTAGTCGGCATCGGCTTGCGAGTTCACCGTGGTCGCGTCGAGCTTGAGCGCAGCGCCGGCATCGAGTGGTTCGAGGGTCAGGGTGCGGGCATCGACCCGGCGTGCGGCAAAACCGGAATTGCCCAGCAGTTGCTGCAGGGCCTGCTCGGCGCTGAGGCTGCCGTGCAGGGCCGGGGCGTTGAGCGCCGGCAGATCGGTGGTATAGATCACGCTTTGCCCGGTCAGCCGGCTGAAGTCATTGAGCGCCTGCACCAGCGGCTTGCTCGGCTGGGCAAACACGTAGACCTGCTGCGCGGCCACCGCGCCCAGGGGGAATGCGCCCGCTGTGGCCAGGGCCGAGACACTGAGCCAGATTGAAAAGCTGCGCGCTGCCGAGGGGGTGAACTTCATGACCGGTAACCTGTGAAGGAGTGACGTTTATGCGAATGAATCGCACTTTCACTCACTACACGGTTGCCGCGCGAACTTACCTCATCAGTTTTCTGAAAATATTTTTCAGCGGATCAGCGTCACCCGCTCCAGCAGGGTATTGCGCTTGAAGCCCAGCACCGCGCCGAGCGAATCCAGCGCCGCCAGCGGCTGGCTGACCGGGAAGCTGCCGCTGACCTTGCGTTTGCCCAGTTCGCTGTCGAGCACGATGATGCGCCCGGGATAGTAGCGGGCCAGGTCGTCGATCACCGTGCTCAGCGGCACCTGGTAGTAATTGAGCCAGCCTTGGCGCCAGGCCAGGCGCGATTCGCTGTCCACCGCTTCGACGGCGCTGGCGGTGCCGTGGCGGTAGGCCACCTGCTGGCCGCCGCTAAGCTGTTGCTGCAAGCGCCCGGGCTCGGCGGTCACCGCCACCCGGCCATCGAGCACGGTGACCCGCGCGCCGCCATTGTGCTTGCGCACCTCGAAGCGGGTGCCGAGTACCCGCGTCTCGCCCTTTGCCGCCTCGACCACGAACGGCGCGCCGGTGTGGGTGACATGAAAGAACGCCGCGCCACGGCGGATCGTCACCTGGCGCTGACCATCGCTGAAATCTACCGACACGGCGCTGCCAGCATCTAGAGTCATGTGCGAGTTGTCGGCCAGCACCACTTCCTCGACCTGCCCCGGCGCCGTGACGTAATCCGCCTGCAGGTCATCCAGCCAGTAGGCCGGATGCCAGCCGGCAGCGGTGCCCAGCGCCAGTACCAGGCAGGCAGCGGCAGCCAAGGTGGCGACACGGCGCCAGGTGCGCCCCGCTGGCGGTTGCTGCATGGCGCGCAAATAGCCTTGCAAGGCCGGGTCGTCCTCGGCTGCCAACAGGCTCGCCGGCGCTTCGCTCAGGCGCCACAACGCCTGGGCCTGGGCATAGGCGCGGCCATGGGCCGGATGGGCGAGCAACCAGCGCTTGAACTCGGCGCGCTCGGCCAGTTGCGGTTGCTCGTTGATCCGGCTCAGCCAGCCCAGTGCGGCCTGGTGCTGCGCGGCGGTGATGTCAGTCATGGTGCTTTCCCTGGCTTGCGGGTGCTGGCCGGCGGCAGCTCGATACTCGCCTTGCACGCCTCCAGTGCGCGCATCATATGTTTTTCCACCGCACTCTGGGACAGGCCCATGGCCTTGGCGATCTCGGCGTACTTGCGCCCGTGAATGCGGTTGAGCAAGAAGATCTGCCGGGTACGCTCGGGCAGCAGGCGCAGCGCCGCCTCGATGCGCTGCAGGTCGCTGTTTACCTCCAGCGCCACTTGCGGTGCGCTGACATGCTCGTCGGCCACCTCCAGTTGCAGGCTGTCGTTGACCCGCTCGCGGGCACCTTCGCTGCGCAGGTGATCGATGGCGATATTGCCGGCGCAGCGCAGCAGGTAGGTATCGAGCGCCTCGACCTTGACCTGCGGCCGGCGCCAGAAGCGCAGGAACAACTCCTGGATCAGGTCAGAAGCTGTGGCCCGGCAGCCGATGCGGCGGCTGACCAGGGCTTCCATCTGCGCCCGTTGGGCGAGAAACACCTGCACAAATCGCGCCCGCCCGCTGGCCCCGTCGGTGTCGTTGCCACCTTCGGCGGGCAGATCGAGCGGCTCGTTGACCAAGCTACAGCGACGCCAGGGCAGTCAATGGCGCCAGCACCACGCTGGCCGCCGCCAGGCCCAGCAGCAGCCGCGGCTGGTAAGGCAGGAGGAACACCCACAGGGTGACGCCGGCCATCAGCACCGCGAACAGCTCGACCAGGCCCATGGCCCAGCCGCTGTGGCGCACCGCCAACAACAGCGCCAGGGCCAGCAGCGCCCAGCCCGCCACCCGCAGCGCCGCACGCCGCGCATTGCTCGGTGGCTGTCCGAGCAGGTCCTTGTAGTGCTTGTCCATGGCCAGGCACAGGGCGGCGAAGCCGGCAAAACCAAACAGGGCAATGGCTAGCATCAGTTCACCTCGCTTTCAATCAACGTGCCAGGCGCGGCCTTGGGCTTGCGCTTGGGCGCGACTAGCGGCGCCCGCCACATCTTGCTGGCAGCCCAGGCCAGGAACAGGCCGCTGGCCAAGGCGGTCAGGTCGAAACCAGCCATGGCCCAGTCGCCGACGGCGAGCGAGTGGTTCAGGCCCTGGCCGGTGGTCAGGCCGTTGAGCAGCGGCAAGCCCGCCCACATCAGCGCGCCGAGGCCCAGTTGCTCGGCCCAGGCTCGGCGGCCGCGGCGCAGCATGGCGTGCACCAGTGACAAGGCCCAGAGCAGGAAGAAGCAGTTGGTCTCCCAGTCGGCACGGCCTTCAAGGCCGATCGGCAACAAGCGGTTGGCCCAGAAGAACGCCGCCACACCCAGCAGCAAGCCGCTCATGCTGGCGATGTTGAGCACCTCGACCAGGCGCAGCTCGAACGGCTGGGTGCCGCTCTTGGCATGCTTGAGCTGGCGCTTGCCCAGCCACATGACCAGGCCGGTGCCGATCACTGCGGTGCCGGCCAGGCCAAAGAAGAAGTACAGCCAGCGCAGCCACGGCCCGGCGAAAATGCCCATGTGCAGGCCGTACATGCCGCCGGAAATCAGCACCGGCGTGGCCTCGATCTGGCTGCCGCCCTCAAGCGTGCCGTTAACCCCGTCAAACAGCCAGCCACCGCCGCGCTGGTGAGCGATACGGTCACCGGCATGGCGGGCAAACCGGACCCGGGCGTTCTGGTCACCGGGGTTCTGTACCTCGACCCAGGCAAGATTGGCCCCGGGCGCCTGCTCCTGGACCTTGGCGTACAGCTGCGGCAAGGGCAGCAACGGCGCCGCGGTGCCGGCGGCCTGGACCTGGCTCTGGCCGCCGAACAGGTCGTTGAAAAAGCCACGGGTATTGTCGCCATAGCTGGCGATGATGCTGGCCGGCATGACCATGGCCATAAAGATCACCAGGCTGCTGTAGCTGATCATCAGGTGAAACGGCAGCACCAATACGCCAATGGCGTTATGCCCGTCGAGCCAGGAACGCTGGCCCTTTCCCGGGCGGAAGGTGAAGAACTCCTTGAAAATCTTCTTGTGGGTAATGATCCCGGTCACCAGGCCCAGGAGCATGATGAACGCGGCAAAGGTCGACAGCCAGCGGCCCCAGGGGTGAGGCATTTCCAGCTGGAAATGGAAACGGTAGAAAAAATTGCCGCCACGGGTATCGCGCGCCTGCAATTCGGCGCCGGTGGCAGGGTCGAGGGTTTTGGAAGTGAAGTCGCGGCGCCCGCCTCCAGCCTTGGGCCAGCTCACGCTCAGCGCCGGTTCGCGAGCGTTGGGCAACTCGATGAACCAGCTGCCCGCAGTCGGCGCATGCTCTTGCAGGTAGCGTTGGGCCAGGTCCAGGCTGGCCGCCGGATCCAGCGCCCGGCTGGGCACTTCCGGCTGGGTCCAGTGGCTGATTTCTTCCTTGAAGTAGGACATGGTCCCGGTCAGGAAAATCGCAAACAGCAACCAGCCGAAGATCAGCCCGGTCCAGGTATGCAGCCAGGCCATGGCCTGGCGAAAGCCCTCTTTCATGGGTTTTTCATCCAGTAGGCCAGGCCGCTGACCATCGCCAGCACCAGGCTCGGCACCAGTACTCCCAGCCAGGCCTGCCAGGCACTACGACAGGCGAAGCACCAGAGAAAAGCCACCAGGTAGAACAGGAACGACAGCATCATGCCGCTGATCACCGCCTCGGCACGCGGCACCGGCAACAGCAGGGTGATACAGACGCTGGCCATGGCCGCCAGCAGGTAGCCACCGAACACGGCAGCCAGGCTGCGGGAAGTCACGGCCAGGCGATAGCTGATGGGCAGCCCGGCGGCTTTGCTTTTCATGGCATCGGTCCATTACGAGAAGCGCACAATAATAATGATTTATATTCTCATAAGCAAAACCGCAGGCCGGCCGATCAGAACGACAGGTCGACGCCCATGGTGTAGCGGCGGCCGTCCAGCACGGTCTGGTAGTTGTCGTAGTCCACTTCCTTGTTGAAGACGTTGTACATACCGGCCAGCAGCTTGACGTTCTTGGTCACCCGGTAGGTGCCGCCGAAGTCGACGAAGGTGTACGACGGCGTGCCGTCGGACATGGTGGTGCGGCCCAGGTAGTCCGAGGTCTTGCCGCGATAGTTCAGGCGCGCCCAGGTGCCCAGCTGGTCGGTGGCCTGCCAGTCGAGGGTGGCGTTGAACATGTGCCGCGGCATCTGGTTCAGGGCCTTGCCTTTCTGCGGGCCGCTCTTCTGCTCGGAGGCGGTGAAGGTGTAGTTGGTGGCCAGCGACACGGTCTGGGTGATGTCCCAGTCCAGGGTCGCTTCGATGCCGCGCATCTGCGCCTCGTCAACGTTGACCCGGTCACTGATGAACTTGTACGAGGTACCGCCGATCTGGCACTGGCCCGAGGCATTGCCGGTGCTGTCGGTGCAGCGGCGGGTCTCGGTGATCTTGTCCTTGAAGTCGGTGTTGAACAGGGTCAGGCCGGTGGAGAATCCTTCGAGGTTGTCCCAGATAAAGCCGATTTCCTGGCTCAGGCTCTTCTCCGGCTTGAGGCTGGAGTTGCCGACGATGATCGCCGGGTCGCCACCGCCACCGGTGATCTGGCCCCAGTCATCGACGGCGGCGCGGATGTCCGGCGAGCGGTAGCCGCTGGATACCCCCCCCTTGATGGTCCACTGCTCGGTCGGGTGGTAGACCCCGTACAGGCGTGGCGACCAGTGCGTGCCGTAGTTCTCGTCGCGGTCCATGCGCAGGCCGCCGGTCAGGGCGAAGGCTTCGGTCAGGCGCCATTCGTCTTCGGCAAACAGGGCCCACGACCAGCGGGTCAGCTGGTTGACGCTGGCCGCCGAGGCCAGTTGGTTGCCTTCGTCGCTGAGGTCTTCGTACTTGTACTGGCCACCGAAGGTGGTGATGTGCGAATCGCTGAAGAACGACACCTGCGAATTAAGCACAGTGTTTTCCAGTTCCATGCGCCGACCCGGGTTCTCGATCTTTTCGCGCTGCAGGTAGCTTTCGCTGGTGAGGCTGTCCCAGCGCCCGGAATGGGTGATGGAAAAGTTGGTACGGTCGTAGTCGTTACGGCTGGCGGAACGACTGGCCGAACGGCCGACGTGGGAGTTGCGCTCCTGCTCGGACTTGCCCGCTTCGAGGGTGATGTCGTTGTGTTCATCCGGGGTGAACGACAGCTTGGCCGTAGCGCTGTCGGTGCTCTGCTCGTTGAAGCCGTTGACGATATGGTCTTCGTCGCGGCGCGAGCGCTGGCCGTACAGCTGCAGGCCGACCAGGTTGTCGACCAGGGGCCCGGAGATGAAGGCGTTGGTGCTGTTGTAGTTGCCCGAGTCGGAGCGGTCCTGGAAGGTTGCTTCGGTGCGCACGCCGCCGTACCACTGCGGGGTGACCTTGCGGGTGATGATGTTGATCACCCCACCCATGGCGTCGGAGCCATACAGCGAAGACATCGGCCCGCGCACCACTTCGATGCGCTCGATGGCTTCCAGCGGCGGCATCCAGCCCTGTTCGATACCGGCGCCGTCACTGTTCGGGCGGGTGGCACGCGAGTCCTGGCGTTTGCCGTCGACCAACATCAGGGTGTACTTGGAGGCCATGCCGCGAATGCTGATGTCGCTGGAGCTGGCGCCACCGGTGACCACCACGCCCGGCACATCGCGCAGGGCATCGGTGACGTCACGGTAGGACTTGTTCTCGATCTGCTCGCGGGTAATCACCGAAATCGATGCCGGCGCATCCTTGATCTGCTGGGAGAAACCCGACGCAGTCACCACCATGTTGTCCAGCTCCAGCGGCTGGTTCTGAGCTGTGGCTTGCGCGGTGTAGAGCGAGCAGAGGGTAAGCGCGAGGCAGGATTTACTGAAAGTCGGGGACACGAGGACCTCTCCCTGAGAAATGTAAAGGTTGCGTAAATTCATCTAGGGAGCGAATGCTATTCATTCTCAAATGTGAGTAAAGCGTATTTACGTTTTTTACATTTCCCCGATCCTCTGCTACGCCCGTCAGTCAGGCACCGATTGCCGAGTAGTGGCACCTTTCACTACAATGCGAACAATTCTTATTCTGTTGCGCATCCCGGCGCCGGAGTGTTCACGGTGCCCAGCGCTCCCTCTTCCTCGCTCGAAGGCCTCTACCTCGACCATCACAACTGGCTCACTGGCTGGTTGCGCCGGCGTCTGGGCTGCCCCGACAGTGCCGCCGACCTGGCCCAGGACACCTTCATGCGCCTGCTCCAGGGCCGCGAAACGCCGCTGCTCAACGAGCCGCGGGCGTTCCTCACCACCGTCGCCAAACGCGTGCTGTGCAACCATTACCGCCGCCAGGACCTGGAGCGCGCCTACCTCCAGGCGCTGGCGCAGTTGCCCGAAGCACTGGCACCGTCGGAAGAACACCGGGCAATCATTTTCGAAACCCTGCTGGAGCTCGACCGCCTGCTCGACGGCCTGCCACTGGTGGTCAAGCGCGCGTTCCTGATGGCCCAGGTCGACGGCCTGAGTTACGCCGAGATCGGCGCGCAACTGGGCATCTCCCTGGCCACGGTCAAGCGCTACCTGAACAAGGCGGCCATGCGCTGTTACTTCGCCTTGTGAACAGCCATCAGGAGTTTTCCCCGCAGGTGGCCGAACAGGCCGTGCACTGGCTGATCGAACTGCAGGGCGGCGCCCTCGATGCGCGTCAGCAACAGGCACTGCAGCAATGGTTGCAGGCCGACGACAACCACCAGCGCGCCTGGGAGCACATTCAGCGGGTCAATCAACGCTTGCGCGGCCTGTCCTCGCCCCTGGCCCACGCCGCGTTGCAGGCGCCACGTTCGGCCAGCCGCCGCCGGGCGCTGAAAACCCTGCTGATCCTCGGGGTCGGCAGCGCCAGTGGCCTGGCCTTGCAGCAGCACAACCCGTTGCCGACATTGCTTGCCGATTACCGCAGCCGGGTCGGCGAACGCCGGCGCCTGGCTCTGGACGACGGCAGCCTGCTGCTGCTCAACACCCGCAGCGCCGCCGACGTGCGTTTCGATGCCAGCCAGCGCCTGGTGCACCTGCTCGAAGGTGAACTGCAACTGACCGTGGCCGGCGATAGCCGACCGCTGCAACTGCGCAGCGAACACGGCCTGCTGAACCTGGGCAACGGCCGCTACAACCTGCGCCAGTTCGCCGGCTACAGCCAGTTGGCGGTGTTCGAAGGCAGCGCCAGCCTTGCCGGCAATCGCCTGGAGGCTGGCCAGCAAGCGCGCTTCAACGGCCCGCAATGGCAGGCCAGCCAGGCCCTGGACCGCAACCTCGGCGCCTGGGTCGACGGCATGCTGGTGGCTGCGCACATGCCCCTTGGCGCGTTTCTCGACGAGCTCGGGCGCTACCGTCGCGGCCAGCTCAACTGTGCACCCGAGGTAGCCAATTTGCTGATCTCCGGCAGTTATCCGCTGGCCGACAGCGAACGCATTCTCGACCTGCTCGAGGTGGCACTGCCGGTGCGCGTGCGGCGCTTTACCCGCTACTGGGTGACGGTTGAAGCGCGGGCCTGAAGGTTTTTTTCACTGACCTGAGCCGTTTTCACATCTCGCGTGACAGAGAAGGCAGAACCCTTTGCTTCGACCTTCTCAAGGATCTTCTGCATGCCCCTTCGACCGAGTCCACTTGCCCAGGCCCTGCGCACCCTGCTGCTAGGTGCCAGCCTGAGTTTCAGCGCCGTTGCCGCCCAGGCAGCCGAGGCCCCGGCGCGCACTTACCAGATCGCCCCGAGCACGCTGGAAAACGCCCTGAACCAGTTCGGCCGTGAAAGCGGCGTGCTGATCTCGTTTGGCTCGCAGCTCACCCGTGGTGTGCACAGCCCCGGCCTGCAGGGCCAGTACAGCCCGCAGCAGGGTCTCGATACATTGCTGCAAGGCACCGGCCTGCACGCCCGCGCCGAAGGTGACAACGCCTTCAGCCTGCAACCGCTCGCGGCCGCCAGCGCGCCGGTCGAGCTCGGCGCCTCCACCGTGGTCGGCGACTGGCTGGGCGCGGCGCAGCAAGACAACGTCTTCGAACATGCCGGTGCCCGCGATGTAATCCGCCGCGAAGAATTCGAGCGCAGCGGCGCTACCACCGCGCGCGAAGTGCTCAACCGCATTCCCGGGGTCAACGCCCCGGAAAACAACGGCACCGGCAGCCACGACATGGCGCTGAACTTCGGCATTCGCGGGCTCAACCCGCGCCTGGCCTCGCGCTCGACGGTGCTGATGGACGGCATTCCGGTGCCGTTTGCACCCTATGGCCAGCCACAACTGTCGTTCGCTCCGATCAGCATGGGCAACATGGACGCGGTGGACGTCGTGCGCGGCGGCGGCGCGGTGCGCTACGGCCCGCAGAACGTCGGCGGCATCGTCAACTTCGTGACCCGGGCGATCCCCGACGAGCCGACGGTGAAAGCCGGTTTCCAGACCCAGACCAGCCCGTCGTCCAGCCACGACGGCTTCAAGACCAGCGCCAACCTGCTCGCCGGCGGCACCAACGCCAACGGCCTGGGCGGCGCCCTGCTGTACTCCGGCAGCCGTGGCGGTGACTGGCGCGAGCACAGCGACACGCAGATCGACGACCTGATCCTCAAGGGCAAATACCAGCTCGACGAGGCCAACAGCCTGCACGCCATGGCCCAGTACTACGAAGGCGAAGCGCAGATGCCCGGCGGCCTGAGCGTTGCCGACTACGATGCCGACCCGTACCAGTCGACCCGCCTGCAGGACAAGTTCTGGGGCCGCCGAACGATGTTCAACTTCGGCTATGACTACAAGGAAGGCGCCCGCCAGTTCAGCGTCAACAGCTTCTTCACCAAGACCCTGCGCAGTGGCTATCTGGACCAGGGCAGCTTCGTCTCGCTGTCGCCGCGCGAGTACTGGGTACGCGGCATCGAAACACGCTTCTCCCAGGGCTTTGCCCTCGGCGAGAGCTGGCATGAAGTGGGTGTCGGTTACCGCTACGTCAACGAAGCCGGCCACGAGCTGCGCTACCGCGAGTCGATCGCTGCCAACCAGTTGCCGACCAGCGCCAGCCGCAACGACCGCGACACCCGTGGCAGCACCGAAGCCCATGCGCTGTTCCTCGATGACCGCATCGACATCGGCCAGTGGACCATCACCCCGGGCATCCGCTACGAAATGATCGACTCCGAGCAGTCGAACAAACTCAACGGCCAGCGCTACCAGGGCGACTACAACACCGCGCTGCCGGCGCTAAACGTCATGTACCACCTGACTGACAGCTGGAACCTGTACGCCAACACCGAAGGCTCGTTCGGCAGCGTGCAGTACAGCCAGATGCCCAACCGGGTCAGCAGTGGCGAAGTGAAACCGGAAAAAGCCCGCACCTGGGAGCTGGGTACCCGCTACGACAACGGCAACCTGCAGGCCGAGATCGGCGCCTTCTTGATCAACTTCGACAACCAGTACGAAAGCAACCAGACCAACGATTCGGTGATCGCCCGAGGCGAAACCCGCCACCAGGGCATCGAGACCAGCGTCAAGTACGCCCTCGAAGGCCTCAACCCGGCGCTGGCAGGTTTCGACGTGTATGCCACCTACGCCTTCGTCGACGCTAAAATCCGCGAAGACGGGCCGAACAAAGGCAATCGTGTGCCCTTCTCCTCGCGCCACAAAGGCACCTTGGGCATCGGTTATACAGAAGGCCAGTGGCGGCTCAACCTCGACAGCAGCTACCAGAGCGACCAGTTCGCCGACAACGCCAACACCGCGGCCGAAAGCGCTGACGGCAGCACCGGGCGCATCCCCGGCTACATGCTGTTCAGCAGCCGTGCGGCCTACGATTTCGGCCCGCAACTGTCGAACCTCAACGTCGCCGTGGGGGTGAAAAACATCTTCAATCACCAGTACTACACCCGCTCGTTCGACGACAACAACAAGGGCAAGTACGTGGGTGAACCCCGTACGGTATACCTGCAGACCTCCGTCGCGTTCTGATCCAGCGCATGCAAAAGCCCGGCCTGTGCCGGGCTATTTGCTACAAGATATTTTTATTTCAAAAGGGCTTGAATTGTTTGGCCAAGTGCCTGACCTTGTAGTCAAGAGGCGATGGTTGTCACAGGCCGCCAAGGCCCCATCGATTCTCTTGCGAGCTAGCTGAATAAGGGATTGAACTATGCAAATCCAGGTCAATAGCGACAACCATATTCAAGGCAACATCCGGCTGGAAGAGTGGGTCCGCAGCACGGTAGAAAGCACGCTCGAACGATATGACGAAGACCTCACCCGCATCGAGGTCCACCTGCGCGACGAGAACGGCGACAAGCCAGGTCCGCACGACAAACGCTGCCAGATGGAGGCACGCCCAAAAGGCCATCAACCGATTTCCGTAAGCCACAAGTCCGCATCCCTCGACCAGGCTGTCGAAGGCGCCGCAATCAAACTGAACCACGCCCTGGAGCATTTCTACGGCAAACTGCGCAGCAAACGCGCGGTGACTCAGCAAAGCATCGACGGCGCCCAGAATGACGGGCTGTTGCAGGAAGAGTTCCTGGAGAACGAGCAAGCTCGTATCAACTGAACAAGCAGCAACGCAGACGGTAAAAAGGCGAGCCCCTGGGGCTCGCTTTTTTTATGCTCAGGTTTTTGAAAGCTTGATCAGGCCGACACCGATAAACATCCAGGCTGAGCCAATGATTGTCAGCCAGGAAGCCACTAGCATTCTGAGTCGAAGGTACCGAGGGAAGTTACGTAACTCTTCGGCATCCATCATCCCTGATCGAACACTAAGTTTCGGATAGAGCAATGCTCCACTGATTGTGCTAAGCAAATAGCAACGTGACCTCCAACCTGTCGTCCCCCATAAAGGCATCTGCTGTTGAAGCCAAAAACTCTTTTGCAGGCTCGCAATCATGGTCTCAAAGTTTCGACTTAGGGCAAGGTAAGTACTCATTGCCACACCAGACATCATGATCACGAACGGCGTGAACAAGAAGGCGAATCATAGCCCTGGATGCCAGGTGTAATATTCAAAGATCATGACTCCATGCCAACTGTACCTCTGCACTATTCAATCTTTCGATAATTTAAGAAGCGCTACGGCTATTAGCATCCAGGCAAAGCCAGTAGTCGTCAGCCAGACGGATGCAACCATTCGATACCTAAGGGGTTTGGGGAAATTTCGTATCTCGTCTGCCTCGAACAAGCCTCTACGTATTCCGATCGCCGGAAAAACCATCGCAGCGCAAACAGTGTTAACCAAGAAGCAACGTGATTTGAGACTCGAAGTGCCCCAGAACGGTACCTGTTGCTTAAGCCAACGACAGTTTGGAAGCGCGGAAATCATGGCGTTGAAGTCGCGGCTGCAGGCTATATGCGCACCTATCGCCACGCCGGAAAGACTGAGTACGAAAGGAGTCAGCATGAAAGTAAATGCCCACCAAGAACTCCAAAATCCCGTCATGGATTGACCTTTTCATATACAAATTCCCAGAGCCATTCGCCACCTGTTTCAGCTCCTGGTCCACCGGCAAGCGACCCACCAGAAAAGCTTCTGACCTCAGTAAATCGAATATTTTTACACGCCTCCGTCTCCTCTGCTCTGCAAACTTCCAAGGCGAACCTATAGGGCCCGCTTTGGAATGCTCAGGTTGCTGAAAGTTTGAGAAGGCATACACTTAGGAGCATTCCTATGCACCCCAAAATCGTGAGCCAGAACGATGCGATCAACGACCGTCGAAGGTAAGGTGGAAAGTTACGTAAGTCTTCTGCATTCAGCCTCCCGGTGCGAACACTGAAGCTCGGGAACACAAGAAAGCCCGAGACACCGGCAACCAGATTGACTCGAGCCGTCGGAAGGATCAGCCCTCCCTTTAATATCTGCTGCTCTGGCCAACGACTGTTCTTAAGGGCTGCAAGCATGACGTTCAAGTGTCGACTACTGGCCACGTATCGGTTGATAAATACGCCTGTCACACCAGTTACAATGGGGGTGAGCAGGAATGAAATCTGGATATCAGAATGCCAGGTGTAGTAATCAAATGTCATGGTTCCATCCAGTTGTAAAGTACCTTCGCCTTGGGCTCAAATAATTTCTGAATAACGAGCAAGCTCGCCTCAACTGGTAATCAACGACGCAGACAGTAAAAAGGAGAGTCCATGGGACTCGATTTTTTATGTTCAGGTTTTTGAAAGCTTGATCAGGCCGACACCGATAAACATCCACGCCGAACCAATGATGATCAACCAGGAAGCAATCAACAATCGTCGCCGAAGCCGTGGGGGAAAGTTGCGCAGATCCTCTGCGTCCATCATTCCCAGGCGGATACAGAGCTTTGGATAAAGCATTGCGCCGCAAATCGTGCTGAGCAAATAACAGCGCGATTTCAACCTGGTGGTCCCCCAGAACGGTATCTGCTGCTTGAGCCAGAGGCTGTTTGGGAGGCTGGCAATGACGAGGTCGAAGTCACGGCTTCGGGCGATGTAGGTTTCCATGACTACGCCAGATAATAGGATCACAAATGGTGCAAAACCGAAAGCGATCGCAACGCTCGGCGGCCAAGTGTTTATGTCAATCATGTTTCACCTCATAAATCTTGTCTCCTAGCCATTCTCCAAATGATCCACCGCCGCTCCCTCCTGCAAATGATCCCCCTCCCACTAGGACGATTCCACATAACGCCAGACCAATCCCGCCGCCAGCCGCAGCGGCGGCGCCACATACAGCTACAGCTGTCTTCCCTCCCAGATAGGCACCAGCACCACCACCCGCCAGCCCCCCAGAAAAACTACCAGCCTCAGTAAATCGAATCTTCTTGCATTCCTCCGTCTCCCCCGCTCTACACACTTCCTGCACTTTGAGAACCGACGCGCCGCCCCCCAGGGCAATACCGACATACCCACCGTGCTTAAGGTATTTCGCGGTCCGGGATACCTGCTCAAGGTGTGTGGCATAACCCGGGATCTCTCCCGGCGCACCGGCACGGCTCCAGTGGTGAACCAGGCTTTTGGTCGAGATGCCGAGGTCTCGACGCAGGCTGTCGTAACTGCCCAGGTTCAACGGCTTGTTGAGAAACGCCGTCTTCAACTGGGCATCCAGCTGGCGGTACAGCTGTTGGCGAGAGGCGAAAAACTGCGGGCTGTTCAGATGCCCGTAGGTGCTGAACGAGCGCTGATGCAGCTGTTCAAGCGCACGCAGGCTGTTTTCAACCTGGCTCAAACCATGGCCGAGCATGTCTTTGCCGACGCCCATCGACTGGCTGGCGCCGCTGAACAAGCCGGCGATTTCACCCTGGTAGCGGACCATGAAGTTGGCCTCTTCCTCGGTCAGCGGCGCCAGTACCTCGCGCACCTGGGCGGCAGCGGCCATCAGTTGCGCTTCCTCGCGGGTGCAACTCATGCCGTTGTCGGGGTCGCCGAGGACGAACAGCTCACCGGCCTTGAAGCCTTCGGCGAAGCTGGGGTTAAGCCGCTGCAGCCGGGCGCTGAGGTAGCGGTTTTCGCCGCCAAGCCGGGCCAGCACCTGCTGGCCCGACATGCTGCGTGGCACCACATAGAAGCCAGGCTCCAGCGTGCCGGGCGCACTGGACATGGCTGAAGCGGGCCTGGTCGTACCGATGGCGGCTGGCCTGGGCGTCGCCGCAGGCGGCTTGAAGGCCTGGCCAGCTGGCGCGGCAAAGCCGCCCGCTACCGGCGCCGCTCTGGCGCCGCCGCCATCCAGCGGCGCGACCAGGCGGTTGCTGCCGGCCGGGCAGCCGCAGTCGATCTGCGCACCATCAAAGGCGATCGGCAGCCCGTTGATGGTCCAGTCAGCATACCCTTCGGCAATCTTGCCGGCCTGGCCGCACTCCGGGCATGGCGTGGTGGCATCCCCCAGGCGCAGGCTGCCGACCCCGTTCTGCAGGTGACTGGACTGGCTGCTGAGGCAGGTCGCCCCGCTGGTGGTCGGGTCGCCATGCTGCCCGGCGCCGCGACCATTGAGGCTCAGGCGATAAACCATCGCTCACCTCGCGCTCGTGAGGAAGTCGTCCGCCATGGGTACACCTTGCTGCTTGCTGATCAGCACGGTGTTTTGTGGGGTGTCGATGATTTCATCACCGTTGCTCAAGGCACTGCCGACCAGGGCAATGGCCTGATCCTGCAGTTGCCCCTGGGCTCCGGCGCCACTGATGATGTGCGCGCGGCTGCCGTCCGGATACTCGGCATAGTCACCGGTCTGCGCCACGCGCACCACCTGGCCATCGTCCAGGGTGATGGTCAGTGGGGCGCTGGCCTGGCGAATGACACCACCCTTGCGCGTGCGGCTGCCTTGGGTTGCCAGACGATAGATGGCTTCGGTAACAGGGGATGAAACGGCTGCGCACTGTTGCGAAGTCAGCGCGTTGGTGAAGGAAGAGGTGGGTTGATTATTCCGTGTCATGTGTAGCTTCCTTGGGCAAACGAAGCCCGGAACCTAGCACGGTAAAGGTGGCCTTCTACCTGGGTAGAGGCAATTCAGAAGCATCCCACTCGGTCGTAGGATTTAGCTGTCAGATATCGCAAAAGATCGTGAGAAAAGTTACCTGAACCAACCTTCCCCCTCCCGGTCAATCACTGCATGTCTTTGCCAGATGAAGCACCATGATCAACCCTTTCGAACAGATCAACGACGCTTTCGCCCCCGAGTACCGGGTCAACCTGAGTATCGAGCGACTCGACGGCAGCATCATGCTGACCCTCTCCAACGACACCGGCATCGTCGCCAAGCGGCTGATCAGCCCGGCCCAGCGCAATGACCCGCAGCGCCTGCAGCGCTTGATCGAGAGCGTCCAGTTCGGTATCGCCATCGAACAGGGCCACAGCGCCGTGGAAATCCTCGCCGCCATGACCCGCAACGGTGCAAAAGCCGGCCAGGTTACTTCGCTTCCTCGATCTCCTTGCCACTAGCATCGATGGCTTTGGTCGACGGGTAGCGGTACGAGGCGTAGCGCACCACCAGGATCGAGAACGCCAGCAGCAGGATGCCGCCGCACACGTACAGCAAACCGGCGTCCGGCGCCTTGTGGTGCGACACGTCGCCAATCAGCAGGCGGGTCAGCGCGGTGATCGCTACATACAGCAGGAAGCGGATCGGCATGTGGTTGGTCTTGAAGTAGATCCCGACCATGGCGCCGAGCTCGAGGTAGATGAACAGCAGCAGGATGTCGTCGACGCTGACGCCCTTGCCGAGCATCTCGATGAAGGTGACCACGGCCGCGTAGGCGGTGATGCCACCGATGCCGAACAGGGCCAGGTAGTGGAACGCCTCGACGCACAGGTTGCCCAGCGAGTCGGCCGAGCCATGCAGGCTCTTGCGCAGTTTGTCAGCCCAATTGATGCTCACGATACGGTTTCCTTGATACGGCTGGAAGGATGATGCGCCAGGCGCATGACGCTTTGTCTGCATGCAGTAAAAAGGCCAGGCCCCCTGCTTGAGAAGGCGACCGATTGCCGCAAGGCACAGCCATCGCTGGCTGTGCCCCATCCTTTCAGTTCGCGGTTACCGAAACGTGTTTACTCAAGCGCTGAAGCCGGGCCGAAGAATTCGTAGCGGCTCTGCTGCTCGGGCACGCCCAGGCCCTTGAGGTGGCGCTTGATGGCGGCCATGAAGGCTTTCGGGCCGAGGAAGTAGGCGTCCACATCACGCTCTTGCGGCAACCACTGGCCAAGCTGATCGGCGCTGAGCAAACCCACGGCGTCCGCCGGCTGGCTGACGCCATCGTCCTCGGCATAGCAGTAGAAGCGCTTGACCTGCGGGTGGCGCGCCGCCAGTTCATCGACCCAGTCGCGGAAGGCGTGCACCGCGCCGTTGCGTGCGCAGTGAATGAAGTGCACCAAACGGCCGCTGTCCAGCGCCGCTTCGAGCATCGGCAAGGTCGGGGTGATGCCGACGCCGCCGCTGATCAGCACCAGCGGCTTGTCGCTGGCACTCAAGGTGAACTCGCCCGATGGCGGGAACAGGTTGATGCTGTCGCCTACCGCCAACTGCTGGTGCAGGTAGTTGGAGACTTTGCCGCCGGCTTCGCGCTTGACGCTGATGCGGTATTGGCCAGCATTGCTCAGGGCCGACAGCGAATAGTTGCGGCGCTGTTCGACGCCGTCGATCAGCAGTTGCAACCCGATGTACTGGCCAGGCTCGGCCTGCAGGATCGCGCCGCCATCAACCGGGGCGAAGTAGAACGAGACGATTTCGCTGCTCTCCTCGACCCGCTCGACCAGCTTGAATGCGCGCGCGCCACGCCAGCCACCAGGGGCCGCAGCTTTTTGTGCATAGACCTCGCCTTCGGCGCCGATGAGGATATCGGCCAGTTGCTGATAGGCCGCGCCCCAGGCGGCGATCACTTCAGGGGTGGCGATGTCTTTACCGAGGACTTCTTCGATGGCGCGCAGCAGGCAGCTACCGACAATCGGGTAATGTTCCGGCAGGATCTGCAAAGCCACATGCTTGTTGATGATCTGCCCGACCAGGCCACCCAGTTGCTCGAGCTGGTCGATGTGCCGGGCGTACATCAGCACGCCATTGGCAAGGGCCCGTGGCTGGTCGCCGCTGGCCTGGTGGGCCTGGTTGAACAGCGGGCGCACTTGGGGGTACTCGCTGAGCATCAGCTTGTAAAAATGGGTGGTCAGCGCTTCACCGCCGCTTTCCAGCAGGGGTACGGTGGCTTTGACGATTGCACGATCCTGGGCATTGAGCATGGATGACTCCTGAGCCTGTGGCTTCTTGATGAATGCCTGAGTTATTACAGCTTTCGTGCCAACTATTTAATCCATATAAATCAACAACTTATAAATTAAAGAGTCATAACGACAACATCTGCGATATAGTCATTTTGACCCACAGGAGTCTTTATGACCGCAAAATCCCTGCTCACCGCCTTGCTGCCGCTGGTCAGCGACCTGTCCCGCGAATTGCCAGAAAGCGAGCGCTACCGGCGCCTGCTCCAAGCCATGCGCAGCCTGCTGCCGTGCGATGCCGCGGCGCTGTTGCGCCTGGACGGCGAATGGCTGGTGCCCCTGGCGGTGGACGGCTTGAGCACCGATACCCTCGGGCGGCGCTTCAAGGTCGATGAACATCCACGCTTTGCCGCCATCCTCAGCCGCGAAGAGCCCACCCGCTTCGCCAGCGACAGCGACTTGCCCGACCCTTATGACGGCCTGGTCGAAGGCCTGCATCATCAGCTTGAGGTCCACGACTGCATGGGCTGCCCGCTGTTTGTCGACGAACAGCCCTGGGGCCTGATCACCCTCGATGCGCTCGACCCGGAGCAGTTCCAGCAGGTCGAGCTCGATGCCCTGCAGGCCTTTGCCAGCCTGGCTGCGGCTACGGTCAACGTTGCCGAGCGCATCGAACAACTGGCCTTGCGCGCCGAAGACGAACACCAGCGCGCCGAGGTGTATCGCCAGGCCAGCGGCCAACAGCACAAAGAACTGATCGGCCAGAGCAAGGCGCACAAACGCCTGCTGGAAGAAATCCGCCTGGTCGGCAGCAGCGACCTGACGGTGTTGATCACCGGCGAAACCGGGGTCGGCAAGGAGTTGGTGGCCCAGGCCATCCACCAGGCCTCGAGCCGCGCCGAGCGGCCGATGATCAGCCTCAACTGTGCGGCGCTGCCCGACACCCTGGTCGAGAGCGAGCTGTTCGGCCATGTGCGTGGCGCCTTTACCGGCGCGGTCGGCGAGCGCCGTGGCAAGTTCGAGCTGGCCAATGGCGGCACGTTGTTTCTCGATGAAGTCGGCGAGTTGTCGCTGAGCGTGCAGGCCAAGCTGTTGCGCGTGCTGCAAAGCGGCCAGTTGCAACGCCTGGGCTCGGACCAGGAGCACCGCGTCGATGTGCGCCTGATCGCCGCCACCAACCGCGACCTGGCCGAAGAAGTGCGCGCCGGGCGTTACCGCGCCGACTTCTACCACCGCCTGAGTGTGTATCCGCTGCTGGTACCGTCGTTGCGTGAGCGCGGGCGCGATGTGCTGCTGCTCAGCGGCTTCTTTCTTGAACAGAACCGCTCGCGCATGGGCCTCGGTAGCCTGCGCCTGAGCGCCGAAGCCCAGGCCGCGTTGCTTGCCTACAGCTGGCCGGGCAACGTGCGCGAGCTGGAACACCTGATCGGCCGCTCGGCGCTCAAGGCCCTGGGTCAACATGCACAGCGGCCGAAAATCCTCACCCTGGAGGCCGCTGACCTGGACCTGCGCCCGCTCGAGGCGCTGCCGACACAAGCCGAAACACAGCCGCTGGTCGAAGCGCCGCTGCCCGTTGGCGACCTGCGCCAGGCCCTGGATGACTACCAGCGCCAGCTGATCCAGACCTGCCTGGAGCGCCACCAGCACAACTGGGCCAGCACCGCCCGCGAGCTGGGCCTGGACCGGGCCAATCTCAGTCGCCTGGCGCGGCGCTTGGGTCTACGCTGATTTCACCGAGTGATTAAAGCCACGGGCTGCCGGGTCGATAACCTGGCATCTCCCCCTATTACTCTGCCCTGAAGGTGCCTATGGCGTCGCAAAATGCCCGCGCGGACTCGCTGTCGCTGCTGCTGTTTACCCTGCGCAGCGGCAAGCTGATGGCGATCAACCTGCTCAAGGTCAGTGAAATCATCCCCTGCCCGCCGCTGACCAAGCTGCCGGAGTCGCACCCGCACGTCAAAGGCGTGGCCACCCTGCGCGGCAACTCGCTGTCGGTCATCGACCTGTCCCGGGCCATCGGCGAACGGCCGCTGGCAGACCCGGACGGCGGCTGCCTGATCGTCACCGACATCAGCCGCTCCAAACAGGGCCTGCACGTGCAGGCGGTGAGCAAGATCGTCCATTGCCTGAGCACCGACATCAAGCCGCCGCCCTACGGCTCGGGGAGCAAGTCGTTCATCACCGGCGTGACCCGGGTCGACAACACCTTGGTGCAGGTACTGGATATCGAGAAGGTCATCCACGGCATCGCCCCGCCGCCCCATGAGGTGGCCAGCTCCGAGCTCAATGCCGAAGATGCTGCGGTACTGGCCGCCACCAACATTCTGGTGGTCGATGACAGCCAGGTGGCCCTGCAGCAGTCGGTGCACACCCTGCGCAACCTCGGCATCGAATGCCACACCGCGCGCAGCGCCAAGGATGCAATCAACACCCTGCTGGAACTGCAAGGCACCGAGCGCGAGATCAACGTAGTGGTATCGGACATCGAGATGTCAGAGATGGACGGCTACGCCTTCACCCGCACCCTGCGCGAAACCCCTGACTTCCAGCACCTCTATGTGTTGCTGCACACCTCGCTGGACAGCGCCATGAACAGCGATAAAGCCAAGGATGCCGGGGCCAACGCGGTGCTGACCAAGTTCTCCTCGCCGGAGCTGACCGACTGCCTGATCGTCGCCGCGCGCACCGTGGCCTTCGAAGAACGCTGACACATACCCGCGAAGCGCTGCGCTTGAATGTGCCTGAGGCTCAGGCACAATTGTGCGCACACCTTTGCGAGTACCCGCCATGAAAGCCCTCCTCTTCACCCTGCTCGGCTGCGCTGTGTTCAGTGCCGGCGCCCAGGCTTCCAGCAGCCAGGCCTGGAGCGAGCATGAACAGCAGGTCCTGAAAAGCTGCATCGCCGCCAGCCAGCTCAAACAGGTCAAGGCCCTGGGCAAGGCCGCCGAGTTCGACGACCGCGTCGGTTACAGCGCCTTGCTGCTCGAAGGCCGCTACCCGCAAAAACACATGAACAACCGCAAAGGCACCGAGCTGTGCCTGTTCGATAAAAAACGCAAGGCGGCTTTCGTCACCGAGTGGGCACCCGGCCAACCGTGAACAGCGCACCTGCCTCCGATATCCGTTTCGACTGCACCGGCTGTGGCAAATGCTGCACCGGGCATCATGTGCCCCTGACCTTGAGCGAAGCCCGCCACTGGGCTGACTCTGGCGGCCAGGTCATCGTCCTGGTCGAAGCCTTCCTCGCCAACGGCCTGGGCCTGCCGGCCGAGCAGCGCGAGCACGCCATGCGCCGCTCCTGGCCGGTGCCCTGCGGCAGCAGCGAAGCCTGGGTGACCATCACCTTCGCTGCCTTCAACCCCGGCCGCTGCCGCAACCTGGATGACGACAACCGCTGCGGCATCTACGAGATCCGCCCGCTGGTGTGCCGCATCTACCCGATGGAAATCAACCCGCACATCCCGCTGCGCCCCGAAGCCAAGGACTGCCCGGGCGAAGCCTGGCAAAGCGGCCCGGCGCTGATCCACGGCAATCAATTGGTCGATAAGCGCCTGGCGGAGCTGATCGAGCGTTCGCGCCAGGCCGATCGCGATGATATCCGTGCCAAGGTTGCCATCTGCCAGGCACTGGGCATCGATGTCAGCGCGCTCAAGGGCAATGGCTTTACCGCTTACCTGCCCGACACCGCAGCATTGGCCCAGGCCCTGCAACAACCGGCGCTGGAGCAGCCGCTGGCGCCGTGGACGCTGCATGTGGTCGACCCGCAACTGAGCGCCGAGCTTGAAGCCTGCGGTGCGCAGGTGCGCAGCGAGCCGAGCCTGTACTACAGCTTCATCGGTTTTTGAATCACCCTACTGGCAGCGCCGCCAGAACTCATCCGCCAAGCGGCGCAGGTCTTGCGCCAGCCCGGCCACGTCGGTGGCGCTCAGGTGGCTCTGCTGGCCGACCTGCACCGTGGCTTCGCTGGCCTGGCGAATGCTGATGATGTTGCGGTTGATGCTCTCGCTGACCTGGCTTTGCTGCTCGACTGCAGCGGCAATCTGCAGGCTCATTTCACTGATCTGGTTGACCCGCAGGCTGATGCCGTCCAGGGCGCTGGCGGCGCGCTGCGCCTGTTCGACACTGTGCCCGGCATGTTCGCTGCTCTGCTGCATGACCTGCACCGCTTCGCGCGCACCATTTTGCAGGGCGCTGATCATCCGCTGGATTTCGTGGGTCGACTGCGCGGTGCGCTGGGCCAGGCCGCGTACTTCGTCGGCAACCACGGCAAAACCACGGCCCTGGTCTCCGGCTCGCGCCGCTTCGATGGCAGCGTTGAGGGCCAGCAGGTTGGTCTGCTCGGCGATGCCGCGAATCACCTCGAGCACCCCGGTGATCTCGCTGCTGTGGCTTTCCAGATTGTGGATAACTTCGGTGGCCGAATTCAGCGAGTTGGCCAGGTTCTGGATGGCGCTGCGGTTGAGATCGACCAGTTGATGCCCGGCCTGGGTTTCCCCTTCGGCCTGGTCGGCAGCCTGCGAGGCTTGCTGGGCGCTGCTGGCAACCTGGGCAACGCTGGCGGCCATCTGGTTGATCGCGGTGGCCACCTGGTCGGCTTCGCTTTGTTGCTCCAGGCTGTTGCTGTGGCTGCTTTGCAGCGACTGGGCAAGGCTGCCGGTATGCCCGGCCAGGCGCCGCGAGGTATCGCCGATACGCCCGACCACCGCGCCCAACTGGCCCTTGAGCATGCGCAGGGCGAAGTCGATCTGGCCGATGCCGTCGCGCCGGCCGGTGTACAGCTGCTGGCTCAAGGGGTTGTCGGCAATCGCCTGGGCCTGCACGCGCAGGCGCTCCAGCGGGCGCAGGGCAATGAAGATCATCAACGCCGCCAGGCCGCTGGCCACAATCAGCTCCAGCGCACCTTGCCATGGCAGCACCGGCAGCAGCAGGCGACTGATGGCAAACACCGCCGCCAACGCCAGGGTCACCCCGCCCCACAACTGCCAGCCCAACCCCAGCACCGGCAGACGCTGCCACCAGCGGTTGCGGCCACTGCGCAGGTGGGCGTAACAACGCTCAGCGGCCTCGACCTGCTCGGCACTGGGCTTGGTCCGCACCGACTGGTACTCCATGGCCTGACCGTTGCTGGAGATGGGCGTAACAAAGGCGCTGACCCAGTAATGGTCGCCGTTCTTGCAACGGTTTTTCACCAGGCCCATCCATGAGCGGCCGCTCTTCAGCGTTTGCCACATCTGCGCGAAAGCCTGGGGCGGCATGTCCGGGTGGCGGACGATATGGTGGGGGTTGCCGATCAACTCTTCGCGGGTAAAGCCACTGATCTTGATGAAATCGTCATTGGCGTAGGTGATCTGGCTGGTCAGGTCAGTGGTGGAAAGGATATTGGCGTCACCGGGATAATCCACATTGCGACCGGTCACAGGCAAATTGCTCTTCATCGGAGGCACTCGTTTTTGTCGGGGAGAATCGGCAGGGCGTACGACTCTAGTGGCAAATTTTTGCGCAATCTTGATCCAGCTCAGGATATTGGCACTTGGCCATTACCGAGCTGAAATACACAGATTCTGCTGTGTTGGCAGGTCGGGCCTCATCGCGGGTCAAGCCCGCTCCCACAAAGGAGCGGTGTACGCCAAACCTGTCAGCGCTGTCAGTTAGCGGTCACGCTGCTGACCTGATTGAGCAGCTATAACGCTAAATACCCACCCCTCCGTCCGCGGTGCCCTGCAAGCATGCGAATCAAGCCTCGTTCCGTCGTTATCTGCGCCCTGCTCATCGCCCTGGCAGGCATCGCCCTGTGGCTGGTCAACCGCCCCGGCAAGGAACAATCCACCACCAGTAGCGCCATCCCGGTGCGCGTGGTCAGCGTCAAGCAGCAGGACGTGCCGCGCTTTGTCAGCGGCATCGGTTCGGTGCTGTCGCTGCACAGCGTGGTGATTCGCCCGCAGGTCGAAGGGCTGCTGACGCAGTTGCTGGTCAAGGAAGGCCAGGCGGTCAAGCAAGGCGACCTGCTGGCCACCATCGACGACCGTTCGATCCGCGCCAGCCTCGAACAGGCCAAGGCCCAGCTGGGCCAGAGCCAGGCGCAGTTGCAAGTGGCCGAAGTCGACCTCAAGCGCTATAGGCTGCTGAGCACCGACAACAGCGTCTCCAAGCAGACGCTCGACCAGCAGCAGGCACTGTTAAACCAGCTCAAGGCCACGGTACTCGGCAACCAGGCGGCGATTGCCGCCGCTCAGGTACAACTTTCATACACACAGATTCGCTCGCCGGTGACCGGCCGGGTCGGTATTCGCAATGTCGATGAAGGCAACTTCCTGCGCGTGGCCGACACCCAGGGGCTGTTCAGCGTGACCCAGATCGACCCGATCGGTGTCGAATTCTCGCTGCCGCAGCAACAGCTGCCAACCCTGCAGGGCCTGCTCACCGCGCCAACCCCGGCGGTGGTGCAAGCCTACCTGGAAGGCGACGGCGACAGTGGCGGCACACTGCTGGGCGAGGGCAGGCTTAGCCTGATCGACAACCAGGTGGCAGCCAACACCGGCACCATCCGGGTCAAGGCCGAGTTCGCCAACCCGGATGCGCGGCTGTGGCCCGGGCAACTGGTGACCCTCAAACTGCAGACCGCGCTGGATCAAAAAGCCCTGGTGGTGCCACCGCAAGTGGTGCAGCGCGGCATCGACGGCCATTACGTGTACCGCCTCCATGGCGACAAGGTCGACAGCGTGCCGGTCAAGGTGCTGTACCAGGACAGTGTGCTGAACATCATTGCCGGGGTCGCAGCTGGCGACCAGTTGGTGTCCGACGGCCAGTCGCGGCTCAAGCCCGGCGCCCATGTCGAAGTCGCCCCTGAGGCGCCGCCGCCAGAAGACGTGACCAGCGCCAAGGTGCAGCCATGAACCCGCGCGGCTCGATCAGCGCCTGGTGCATCGACCGCCCGATCGCCACCCTGCTACTGACCTTCGCCCTGGTGCTGCTCGGGGTCATCGCCTTTCCGCGCCTGCCGGTGGCGCCATTGCCCGAAGCCGATTTCCCGACCATCCAGGTCACCGCGCAACTGCCCGGCGCCAGCCCGGAAACCATGGCCTCGTCGGTGGCCACGCCGCTTGAGGTACAGTTCAGCGCCATCCCCGGCATGACCCAGATGACCTCCAGCAGCGCCCTGGGCTCGACCAACCTGATCTTGCAGTTCACCCTCGACAAGAGCATCGACACCGCCGCCCAGGAAGTCCAGGCGGCAATCAACACCGCCACCGCGCGCCTGCCCCAGGACATGCCCAGCCCGCCAACCTGGCGCAAGGTCAACCCGGCCGACAGCCCGGTGCTGATTCTTACCGTAAGCTCGGCGCAGATGCCGGCCAACGAGCTCAGTGATTACGCCGAAACCCTGCTGGCCCGCCAGTTGAGCCAGATCGACGGGGTCGGCCTGATCAACATCACCGGGCAGTTGCGCCCGGCCATCCGCGTGCAGGCCCAGCCAGAAAAACTCGCCGCCCTGGGCCTGACCCTGGCCGACCTGCGCCAGGCCATCCAGCAGACCAGCCTGAACCTGGCCAAGGGCGCGCTGTACGGGCAGAACAGCGTGTCGACCATCGCCACCAACGACCAGTTGTTCCACCCCGAGGAATACGCCCAGCTGATCGTCTCGTACCGCGACGGCGCGCCGGTGCACCTGCAGGATGTTGCCAAGGTCATCAATGGCGCCGAAAACGCTTACGTCAAAGCCTGGTCCGGCGAGCAGCAGGGCCTGAACCTGGTGGTGTTCCGCCAGCCCGGGGCGAACATCGTCGATACCGTCGACGGCATCATGGCGGCCTTGCCGGGGCTTGAGCAGATGCTGCCGGCATCCGTGCAGGTGTCGGTGCTCAACGACCGCACCCAGACCATCCGCGCCTCGCTGCACG
This sequence comes from Pseudomonas sp. B21-009, assembly GCF_024749345.1. Lineage (NCBI taxonomy): Bacteria > Pseudomonadati > Pseudomonadota > Gammaproteobacteria > Pseudomonadales > Pseudomonadaceae > Pseudomonas > Pseudomonas sp. B21-009. Next base: position 4,967,983 of record NZ_CP087199.1, read on the forward strand.
AGGTGGAGATCACCCTGATGATCGCCGTGCTGCTGGTGATCGGGGTAATGGCGCTGTTCCTGCGCCAATGGTCGGCGACCCTGATCGTGTCGAGCGTGCTCGGTGTGTCGCTGGTGGCCAGCTTCGCCCTGATGTACCTGTTCGGTTTCAGCCTGAACAACCTGACCCTGGTGGCCATCGTCATCTCCGTGGGCTTTGTGGTCGATGACGCAATCGTGGTGGTGGAGAACATCCACCGTCACCTGGAAGCCGGTGACGGCATGCGCGAGGCGGCGATCAAGGGCTCGGGCGAAATCGGCTTTACCGTGGTGTCGATCAGTTTTTCGCTGATTGCCGCGTTCATTCCGCTGCTGTTCATGGGCGGCGTGGTCGGGCGGCTGTTCAAGGAGTTCGCCCTCACCGCCACCTCGACCATCCTGATTTCCGTGGTAGTGTCGCTGACCCTGGCGCCGACCCTCTGCGCCCTGTTCATGCGCCGCCCGCAGCACAACGCCCATGACACCCCGAGCCGCCTGCTCGGCTGGTACGAGCGCGGGCTGGTCAAGGCCCTGGCCCACCAGCGACTCATGCTGGGTATATTCGGCCTGACCTTCGCCCTGGCAGTGGTCGGCTACATTGCCATCCCCAAAGGCTTCTTCCCGGTGCAGGACACCGGCTTCGTGCTCGGCACCAGCGAGGCGGCGGCCGATGTCTCCTACCCGGACATGCTCGAAAAACATAAGGCGCTGGCCAGGATCGTCGAGGCCGACCCGGCCGTGCGAGCCTTCTCCCATGCTGTCGGGGTCACCGGCAGCAACCAGACCATCGCCAACGGCCGCTTCTGGATCGCCCTCAAGGACCGCGGCGATCGCGACGTCTCGGCCAGCGAATTCATCGACCGCCTGCGGCCGAAACTGGCCAAGGTGCCGGGCGTGGTCTTGTACCTGCGCGCCGGCCAGGACATCAACCTCAGCTCCGGACCAAGCCGCAGCCAGTACCAGTACGTGCTCAAGAGCAATGACGGCCCGGCGCTGAACCTCTGGACCCAGCGCCTGACCGAGCGGCTGAAGGCCAACCCGGCCTTTCGCGACCTGTCCAACGACCTGCAACTGGGCGCCAGCGTTACCCGCATCGACATCGACCGCAAGGCCGCGGCGCGTTTCGGCCTGACCACCACCGACGTCGACCAGGCGCTCTACGATGCCTTCGGCCAGCGGCAGATCAGCGAGTTCCAGACCGAGACCAACCAGTACAAGGTGATCCTCGAACTCGACGCCCGCCAGCGCGGCAAGGCCGAGAGCCTCAACTACTTCTACCTGCGCTCGCCCTTGAACGGCGAGATGGTGCCGTTGTCGGTGCTGGCCAAGGTCGCGGCGCCGAGCACCGGGCCGTTGTCGATTGCCCATGACGGCCTGTTCCCGGCCGCCAACTTGTCGTTCAACCTGGCCCCCGGCGTCGCCTTGGGCGACGCGGTGCAGATTCTTGAACGCACCCAGCGCGAACTGGGCATGCCCGATTCGATCATCGGCACCTTCCAGGGTGCGGCCCAGGCCTTCCAGAGTTCGCTGTCGAGCCAGCCGTGGCTGATCCTCGCGGCGCTAGTGGCGGTGTACATCATCCTCGGCGTGCTCTACGAGAGCTTCGTCCATCCGCTGACCATCATCTCCACCCTGCCCTCGGCCGGGCTCGGCGCCCTGGCGCTGTTGTGGCTGTCGGGCGAGGATTTTTCGATCATGGGCTTGATCGGCATCGTGCTGCTGATTGGCATCGTCAAGAAGAACGGCATCCTGCTCATCGATTTTGCCCTCGACGCCCAGCGCCACCAGGGCCTGAGCGCCGAAGAGGCGATCCACAAGGCCTGCCTGACACGTTTTCGGCCGATCATGATGACCACCCTCGCCGCCCTGCTTGGCGCCGTGCCGCTGATGTTCGGCATGGGCGCCGGCGCCGAGCTGCGCCAGCCACTGGGCATTGCTGTGGTCGGCGGGCTGCTGGTCAGCCAGGCGCTGACACTGTTCACCACACCGGTCATATACTTGGCCCTGGAACGCCTGTTCCACCGGCGCCAGACGGCCGTGACCATGGCGCAAACCGATGCCAGTTGAGAGCCGACCATGCGTGTGCTGATTATCGAAGACGAACAAAAGACCGCCGACTACCTGCACCGCGGCCTCAGCGAGCAAGGCTTTACCGTGGACCTGGCGCGCGACGGTATCGATGGCCTGCACATGGCCCTGGAAGGCGACTATGCGGTGATCGTCCTCGATGTGATGCTCCCGGGCCTGGACGGCTACGGTGTGCTGCGCGCCCTGCGTGCGCGCAAGCAGACGCCGGTGATCATGCTCACCGCCCGCGAGCGGGTCGAAGACCGCATCCACGGCCTGCGCGAAGGCGCCGACGACTACCTTGGCAAACCGTTCTCGTTCCTCGAACTGGTCGCCCGCCTGCAAGCCCTGACCCGCCGTGGCGGCGGCCATGAGCCGGTGCAGATCCAGGTCGCCGACCTCTGGGTCGACCTGATCAGCCGCAAGGCCAGCCGCGCCGGGCAGCGCCTGGAGCTGACCGCCAAGGAGTTCTCGCTGCTCAGCGTGCTGGCCCGCCGGCATGGCGAAATTCTGTCGAAAACGGCGATTGCCGAGCTGGTCTGGGATATCAATTTCGACAGCGACGCCAATGTTGTCGAAGTGGCGATCAAGCGCCTGCGCGCCAAGCTCGACGGGCCTTTCGAAACCAAACTGCTGCACACCATCCGAGGCATGGGCTATGTTCTGGAAAACCGTGCCGACTAACTCCATCGCCCTGCGCCTGAGCGCGCTGTTCACCCTGGTGGCACTGGGTGTGTTCCTGGTGATCGGTACCGCGCTGTACAAGCAGGTCGACCGCAGCCTCGACCTGCTGCCCACCGCCGAGCTTGAAGCGCGCTTCAGCGTGCTGGAGTCGTCGCTGACCCGCTACGACACCCGCGAGCACTGGCAGAAGATCACCAACAAACTCAATTTGCTCAGCGAAGAAGACCGGCGCATCCGCTTCTGGGTGGTCAGCGACGGTAGCCCGTTCGAGTATGGCCAGCCAGACGCCAGCATCCGCACCTTTGCCCAGGGCCGGCTGGGCATGCGCGACCTGCACCTGGCCGCCAGCCCCTACCCTTACAAGGTACTGGTCAGCGAACTGCCGGCCATGGGCAAGCGCCCGGCCCTGCGCTTTTTGATCGGCATCGACACCGAGACTTTCTGGCAAACCCAGCACACCTTGCTGGTGGCGATCATCAGCCTGTCGGTGCTGGGCGTGGTGCTGGCCTCGTTGCTCGGTTACTGGGTGGCGCGCTATGGTTTGCGGCCGTTGCTGGCACTCTCGGCCGAAGCTCAAAAGCTGGCGCCACCGCGCCTGAGCGGGCGCCTGCAACTGGCCGACCTCGCCCCGGAGCTGGCGCAGTTCGCCAGCGCCTTCAACTCGACCCTGGAGCGCGTCGACCAGGCCTACAGCCGCCTGGAAGCCTTCAACGCCGACGTCGCCCATGAACTGCGCTCGCCGCTGACCAACCTGATCGGCCAGACCCAGGTCGCCCTGACCCGTGGGCGCAGCGCCGAGCACTACTTCGAGGTGCTGCAATCGAACCTTGAAGAACTCGAGCGCCTGCGCAGCATCATCAACGACATGCTCTTCCTCGCCAGCGCCGACCAGGGCAGCAAAGCCACGGCGCTGACCAGCACCTCGCTGGCCGAAGAAGTGGCGACCACCCTCGACTACTTGGACTACATCCTCGAGGACGCGTGCATCAGCGTCCAGGTCAGTGGTGATGCCCAAGCGCGCATCGAAAAGGCCCAGTTGCGCCGGGCGCTGATCAACCTGCTGAACAACGCGGTGCAGCACACCTTGCCCGAGCAGGTGATCCAGGTGCGCATCGAGGAACAGGACGGCCAGGTGAGCATCGCCGTGAGCAACCCGGGGCCGGCGATTGGCGAGGAACACCTGGCGATGCTGTTCGAGCGCTTCTACCGGGTGGATGCAGCGCGCAGCAACAGCGGCGCCGGCAACCACGGGCTGGGGCTGGCGATCGTCAAGGCGATTGCGCTGATGCATGGCGGCAGCGTGTTCGTGCGCAGCCAGGCGGGGGCCAATACCTTCGGGATCCTGTTGCCGGCCTGAGGGCCTCATCGCGGGTCCGGTGTACACAGATCCATTGTGGGAGCGGGCTTGACCCGCGATGACTATTACCTTTGACGCAACAGTGCTTATCCTAAAAGTAACTGTTTCTATCACCCATTTCCGACTAATTTAGTCAAACCTAATCCACACTTGCCAAGCAAGAAGGTTGTTGCAAATGTCCAACAGTATGGGTGTTGCCAGCGTATTCGTCCTGTCGTCCCTGTTGCTGTCGCCACTGGCCATGGCTGAAGAATCCCCGGCCTTTGTTGCCCGTAATGCCGAGCGCGCCGCCGTCGTTCAGGAAGCCTTCGCCGCGCAACGTTCCGAGCAGGCCAAAGGCCTGGAACAGACCGCTTCCAAGGCTCAAACGAGTGACGCTTCCGATAGCTGATAGCGACACGCTCCACTCCTTCGACTCCCTCGATGGCCGTACAGGTGACTTGAGCGCCTGTGCGGTTGTCTTTCAAAGCCGCTGCCGATCAGCGGCTTTTTTTCGTGTGTCGAAAAATGCCAGCGCGCTGGCTCGTTTGTTCATAACAAGACCGTCTTTCACACAATAAAAACTGCCGTACATTCACCCCAAGGAGTCCACACCGGTGAACACTGCTTTACGCTTCACCCCACTGTTCGTTGCATTGGCTGCAACGATGCCCTGCAGCGCCCAGGCCGACGAGGAAAAAGCCGAAGGCTTCATCGAAGGGTCGAGCCTCAATGTGCACGCTCGCAACTACTACCTGAACCGCAACCAGCTGCTGCCAGGCGTGCGTGACAACCGCGAATGGGGCCAGGGTTTTCTCGGCAAGTTCGAGTCGGGCTACACCCCGGGTACAGTCGGTTTCGGCCTCGATGCCCACGCCATGCTCGGGCTGAAACTCGACGGCGGTGGCGGTACCTCCGGCTCGAGTATTTTGCCCATCAACACCAAGGGCGATGGCGAACCGGGCAAGGCCCACGATTCGTTCTCCACTGCCGGCGCTGCGCTGAAGATGAAAGCCTTCGACACCGAGCTCAAGGCCGGCGACCTGTTCCTCACCAACCCGGTGATCGCCGGCGGCGAGTCGCGCATGCTGCCGCAGACCTTCCGTGGCGTCAGCGTCACCAACAACAGCTTTGACGGGGTGATGCTCGAAGCCGGCCAGGCCAGCTTCACCAAGCCCTACAACCAGAGCGGCCATCGGCGCATCGACACCTTCTACGGCAAGTTGCAGGACGAGCGCGACAGCCGCCACCTGAACTGGGCCGGGGTGGCCTGGAGCGGCGTACCGAACCTGACCTCGAGCCTGTATGCCGCCGAGCTCAAGGACATCTGGAACCAGTACTACTTCGATCTGGACTACACCTGGCAGCTCAACGAGCGGGTCAGCCTCAACCCCGGCCTGCACTTCTACCACACCCAGGACACCGGCCAGGCGCTGCTCGGGCACATCGACAACAACACCTACAGCCTGCATTTCACCGTCAACGTCGGCTACAACAGCCTCACCGCGGTGTACCAGCGGGTCAACGGCAACACCCCGTTCGACTACATCAACCAGGGCGACAGCGTCTTTCTCGACAACTCGCAGATTTACTCGGACTTCAACGGCCCCAACGAGCGCTCGTGGAAGCTCAAGTACGCCTACGACTTCGCCGGTGCCGGCATCCCCGGCCTGACCTCGATTGTGTCCTACTCGCGCGGTGAGCTGGACATGAGCAAGGTCGACCCCAACAGCGTCGGCTACGGCCACTGGTACAACGCCGACGGCGAGAATGCCCAGCACTGGGAACGTGACGTCGACCTGCAGTACGTGTTCCAGCAAGGCCAGCTCAAGGACCTCTCGGTACTGCTGCGCTGGGCCTCGCACCGTGGCACTCAGGGCTACTCGCACATCGACAACGATGTCGACGAGTACCGGGTGATCGTTGACTACCCGCTGAACATTTTCTGATCGAACCGGTAGGCGCGAGCTTGACTCGCGATGCGATGGGTCCGACCCGTTGCAATCGCGGGGCAAGCCCGCTCCCACATTCGTCAGAATGTCACCATTAAATCCTTGTCCGACAATCCGCGCGCCCCTAGAATACGGCCGCCGCGCAGTAATACCGCACTTTCCAGACGGTCTTCGGCATCAGTGACCATGACGTTGCCCACCCGATCCCAGCGATCCGCCCTGTACAAGTCTCATCCGGAGCTGATCCTCAACCTGGGCAGTTGCCTCGCGGTGCTCGCCATCGTCGCCATTGTCACCTTCCTGTTGATGCGCGAACGCAGCAGCGTCGAACAGGCCGCCGCACGCTCGGCCAGCAACATAGTGCAGTTGATCGAAAGCGACATCGTGCGCAATGTCGAACTCTACGACCTTTCCCTGCAAGGCTTGATCTGGGCCGTGCAGCGCCCGGAACTGCTCGCCGTGCCGGTCGAACTGCGCCAGCAGATTCTCTTCAACCAGGCCGTTACCGCACCGGTACGTGGCGATATCCTCTGGCTCGATGCCAAGGGCGACGTGGTTGCAGACTCCACCAGCGCCATCCCGCGCCAGGCCAATTTCGCCGACAGCAAGGACTTCCAGCAGCATCGCGACAACCCCGACCTGGGCCTGGTCATCGGCCAGCCGTTCAAGGCACGGCTGGGAGACCTGGACTGGTGCATCAGCTTCAGCCGGCGCATCTCCGGGCCCCACGGCGAGTTTCTCGGCGTGGCTGCCGGGGCCTTGCGCCTGTCGTACTTCAGCACGCTGTTCCAGCGCCTGGACATCGGCACCGACAGCAGCATCAACCTGATGAACACCGACGGCGCCCTGCTGGTACGCCAGCCGGGCAGCCCGGATGAACCAAAAATCGGCCAGAACTACAGCGACCGGCCGAACTTCCAGCGCATGCGCGCCGATGTCAGCGGCACCTTTGCCGGGGTTTCCACGCGCACCGGCAAAGAACGGCTGTTTACCTTCGCCCGGGTTGGCGACTTGCCGCTGATCGTCATCGTCGCCCACTCCGCCGACGAAGTCTTCGAGTCGTGGCGGCGCACCGCCGTGCTGGTCAGCGTCGCCACCGGCGTGCTGTGCATCGGCATTCTCTGGCTGACCCTGCTATTGGGCCGCGAATTGCGCCGCCGGCAGAGCGCCGAACAAGGCCTGGCGGCGCTGGCCGCCACCGACAGCCTGACCGGCCTTGCCAACCGCCGGCGCCTCGACCAGGTGCTGCGCCAGGAATGGGCGCGAAGCCTGCGCAATGCCCGGCCGCTGGCGGTGCTGATGGTCGATGTCGATCACTTCAAGGCCTTCAACGACCGTCATGGCCACCCGGGTGGCGATGCCGCCTTGCGCCAGGTGGCCGCAGCGATTGCCAGCAGCATTCGCCGCCCGGCCGACCTGGCCGCACGCTATGGGGGTGAGGAATTTCTGGTGGTGTTGCCGGAAACTGAACTGCCGGGGGCACTGCTGCTGGCCGAACGTATTCGCGCAGCCGTCGAGGCGTTGCCACCGTTTGGCGCGGACACGGCGCCGGTGACCGTCAGTATCGGCATCGGTTGCCACACGCCAGGCGCCCAGCAAGATCTTGCGACCTTGCTGGGCGATGCCGACGAGGCGCTTTACCGTGCCAAGGGCAACGGCCGCAACCGGGTCGAAGCTGCGCGTTAAGAGTTGGCGCGAGCCTGGTTGCGCAAGGCCTTGACCTGGTCATGGTTGCGCTGCACACCGTGGTACTGGCGTTCAACCAGGGCGTACACCTCGCTGCTTGGCAGGGTGTTGAGGCGAGCCAGTTTTTCCAGGGCGTCCTTGTAGGCTTTCAGGGCGTGGTCCTCGCCGCGCTCGACTTCGTTGAGCACCGCTTCTTCATCCTTGCCGGTGAGCATCGACTTCAGGTTGACCCAGCCACGGTGCAGGTCACCGCTGACGCTGGTCGAGGTTTCCGGGTCGCCACCCAGGCTGCGCACTTGCTGTTGCAGTTCGGCGGCGGCGCTACCGCACTCACCGGCACGCTGGATGAAGTAGCTTTTGAGCTGCGGATTTTTCACATCCTCGGCAGAGGTTTTGAAACCCTTTTCGCCATCCTTGCTGAACTCGATCAGTTCGTTGAGAACCGAGACCACTTCTTTGTTGGGGGTAGTCATGACGTTGCTCCTTTGCATGAGGGAAGTGCAATAGATCGGAGCAGGGTTCGTGCCAGCCGGCTGACATAAAAATTATCGTTAATTTTCAATGACTTGAAATTAAATGAACTTATCACTTGCACGCGTTCTGCATGAACTGTCCTTTGGCCTTCATGCAGATTGCATGTATGTTGGCCCACCTCTTCAAAGAACAGCCTTGCCATGAACCCGGAAGCCCTCGTCCTGCTGGTCACCCGCGAAATGCCCTACGGCAAATACCAGGGCCGGCTGATCGCCGACCTGCCTGGTCACTACCTCAACTGGTTCGCCCGTCAGGGCTTTCCCAAGGGCGAGCTGGGTAGCCTGCTGGCGCTGATGCACGAGGTCGATCACAACGGCCTGAGCGACCTGCTGGTCCCCCTGCGCAAGAAGTACCCGCGCCCGCGCAACTGATCAGGCCTTGGCCGGCTGCACTGTCAGCTCCACCTCTTCACCACGCTTGAGCACGGCATACACCACTGCCGTCAGCAGGCTGCCGGCGACGATCGCCAGCAAGTACCACACGGCATGGTTGATCGCATTGGGGATCAGCATGACGAACAGGCCGCCATGGGGCGCCATCAGCTTGCAGCCGAAGTACATCGACAAGGCGCCGGTCAGCGCACCGCCGACGACGCTGGCCGGGATCACCCGCAGCGGGTCTTTGGCGGCAAACGGAATCGCCCCCTCGGAAATAAAACACAGGCCCAGCACCAGCGCCGCCTTGCCGGCTTCGCGCTCGCTCTGGGCGAACTTGCGCCGGGCAATGAAGCTGGCGATGCCCAGGCCAATCGGCGGCACCATGCCGGCGGCCATGGTCGCGGCCATCGGTGCATAACTCTGTGACGCCAGCAGCCCGACCGAAAACGCATAGGCCGCCTTGTTGATCGGCCCGCCGAGGTCGACGCACATCATCCCGCCGAGCAACACGCCGAGCAGAATCGCGTTGGTGGTGCCCATGCTGTCGAGAAAATGGGTCAGGCCTTCGAGCATGCCGGCCACCGGCTTGCCGACCACGTAAATCATCACCAGGCCGGTGAACAGGCTGGCCAGCAGCGGGATGATCAGGATCGGCTTGAGCGCCTCAAGGCTGCTGGGCAGGCGCGCCCAGCGGCTGATGGCCTTGGCGCTGTAACCGGCGAGAAAGCCTGCGACGATCCCGCCGATAAACCCCGCGCCCAAGGTACTGGCGAGCAAGCCGCCAATCATCCCCGGCGCCAGCCCCGGACGGTCGGCGATCGAATAAGCGATGTAACCGGCCAGCAGCGGCACCATCAGTTTGAACGCCGCGTCACCGCCAATTTGCATCAATGCCGCAGGCAGGGTGCCGGGCTCTTTGTAAGCCTCGATACCGAACACGAACGACAGCGCGATCAGCAAACCGCCGGCCACCACCATCGGCAGCATGAACGACACGCCGGTGAGCAGGTGCTTGTACACCCCGGTTTTTTCGCTGCGCGCAAGCGCTGCGTTTGCACCTTGCGCGGCAGCTTCTTCGCGGCCTTCGGCCAGGGCTTTTTTCAGTGTCGCCTGGGCCTGCTTGAGGGCAACGCCGGTGCCGCAGCGGTAGATGCGCTTGCCGGCAAAGCGCGCGGTGGGCACCTCGATATCGGCGGCCAGCAGCACCACGTCGGCGTCGGCAATGGCCGCTGCCGACAAGGGGTTACGCGCCCCCACCGAGCCCTGGGTCTCGACGCTGAGCTGGTAGCCCAGCTGCTGCGCCGCCTGCTGCAAGGCCTCGGCGGCCATGAAGGTATGGGCGACGCCAGTCGGGCAGGCAGTGACCGCGACAATCTTCGCGCCGCGCTCTACCGGCGCTGCAACCGGCTCGGCCTCGGGCTGATAAACCACAGCCTTTTCGGCCGCTTCACGGAGAAAGTTTTCGACATCCGCCAGGGCTTGCGCCGGGGTGCTCTGGTACAGGCGCTTGCCGGCGAAACGGCGCAGCTCCAGCGGGCCGGTGTTGACCACCAGCACCCAGTCGGCGGCAGCGATCGCCGCCGCCGATAACTGCCGCTCGGGTTGCTGCGGGTCGTGCACTTCAACGCTGGTGCTCCAGCCCTGGCGCAGCGCGGCCGCTTCCAGCAGGCGCGCACTGAGCACACTGGAGACCTGGCCATTGGGGCAGGCGGTGACGATGGCAATGTTCATCTGCAAGCCTCTTGTTGTGCTTCTGTCAGCTGCACCTGGCTTTCCAGTTGCGCCAGTTGCGCCCGGTCGTTGATGCCGAAACCGATCTGGGTCACCGCCTGGGCGGCAATCGCCGTGGCCCGGCGCAGGGTTTGCGCCGGCGTGTCGGCGCTCAGCAGGCCATGGACCATGCCTGCCAGCAGCGAATCGCCGGCGCCGACGGTACTGGCTACCGTGACCTTGGGCGGCACAGCGCTGAGGACGCTGCCCTGGCGGAACCAGTTGACGCCCTGCTCGCCCTGGGACACCACCACATGTTCGACACCCTGGCCGATCAACCGGGTTGCAGCTTGTTGCTGCTGGGCAACATCATGCACCGCAGTGCCAAGCACTTCGCTCAGCTCATCGGTGTTCGGCTTGACCAGCCACGGCCCGCAGGCAAGCCCGGCCCGCAAGGCTTCACCGCTAGTGTCCAGAGCCACTTTCAGGCCCATGGCCTTGAGCCGGGCCAGGAGCATCTGCAACCACTGCGGGCTGATGCCCTGCGGCAGGCTGCCGGCGACCACCACCGCAGCGTGACCGGGGGCGATCTGCTCCAGGCGGGTCAGCAGTTCCAGACGCGCCTGCTCATCGACCTGCGGGCCGGGGCCGTTGATATCGGTGACCTGGCCGCAGGCTTCGACCAGCTTGATGTTGCAGCGGGTCTCGCCGGCCACCCGCACAAAGCAATCGGCAAAGCCACGGCGGCCGATCAGGGCCTCGAACGGCGCCAGGTTGTCGCGACCGAGAAAGCCGCCCACCGTCACGCTATGGCCAAGATCAGCCAGCACCTGGGCAACGTTCAGGCCCTTGCCGGCGGCGTGGCTGTGCTGCGCTTGGCTGCGGTTGACCTGGCCGGCCTGCAGGCTGTCGAGGCTGACGGTAAGGTCCAGCGCCGGGTTCAGGGTCAGGGTCAGTATCTTGGCCATCAACGGGTCTCCAGCAGTGCCCGCACTGCGCCGGCACTGCCCTGCAGCAAGGCTTGGCGCGCAAGCTTCTGGGCATGTTCAAAGTTCAGATCACGTACTTCGGCTTTCACCTCGGCGATGCTGCGCGCCGCAACGCTCAGCTCATCGACGCCAAGGCCGAGCAGCAGCGCCACCGCCTGCGGATCGGCCGCCAGTTCGCCGCATACGCCTACCCATTTGCCATGGGCATGGGCGGCGCGCACGGTGATGTCGATCAGTTGCAGCACCGCCGGGTGCAGGCCGTCGGCTTGCGCCGAAAGGCTCGGGTGGCCGCGGTCGATGGCCAGGGTGTACTGGGTCAGGTCGTTGGTGCCGACGCTGAAAAAGTCCACTTCCTGGGCCAGCACCGGCGCCAGCAAGGCGGCCGATGGCACCTCGATCATGATCCCCAGTTGCAGGTCGCTGACGCTGATTTCCTCGCGCAGGCGCTCGACCATGGCCCGCGCCTGGCGCCACTCTTCGAGCTGGCCGACCATCGGGAACATGATCCGCAGCGGCCGGTCGCCAGCAGCGCGCAGCAAGGCGCGCAGCTGGCTTTCCATCACCTGCGGGCGTTGCAGGGTCAAGCGAATGCCGCGCACGCCGAGGAAGGGGTTTTCTTCCTTGGCGATCGGCCAGTAAGGCAAGGGTTTGTCGCCGCCGACATCGAGGGTGCGCACCACCAGCGGCCGGCCAGCAAGGCCATCGAGCACGCGGCGGTACTCGGCCTCTTGCACGGCTTCGTCGGGGGCTTGCGGGTGGGCCATGAAGATCAGTTCGGTGCGCAGCAGGCCAACGCCTTCGGCGCCCTGATCAACCACCGCTTCGATCCCGGCGCTTTCGCCGATATTGGCGAACACCTCGATGGCATGGCCGTCGCGGGTGATTGCAGGCTCCAGGCGCCGGGCCTTGGCGGCCTGCAGGCGTTGCTCGCGGCGGTCGCGTTCGGCCAGGGCCCGTTCGAGTTGGTCAGCGGCGGGGGCGACGGTCAGGCGCCCGCGTTGGCCGTCAAGCAGCAGCGGCGTACCCGGGGCAATCAGCAGCACGGCGTCGCCCGCACCCACCACAGCGGGGATGCCCAGGGCACGAGCGACGATGGCGCTGTGGGCGGTGGCGCCGCCCCGAGCGGTCAGAATCCCGGCTACCCGTTGTGGGTCGAGGCGCGCCACATCGGAGGGGCCGACCTCTTCCATCACCAACACATAGGGTTGCTGCGGCGCCGGCACGTCGGCTTCGCCGCACAGCTGGGCCAATACCCGCCGGCCGATATCGCGCAGGTCGGCGGCACGTTCGGCAAGCAGCGCATCGTGCAAGGACTCCTGCTGGCGCGCGGCGGCATCGATCACCGCCATCCACGCAGCGGCGGCGCTTTCGCCCTGGCGCAGGCGCTGGTCGACTTCGTCGGTAAGGTCCGGGTCGGCGAGCATCTCCTGGTGGGTGACGAAAATCTCGCGGATGGCCTTGGCCGGGCTGCGCTGGGTCAGCGCTTCGATTTCGTGGTTCACATTGGCCAACGCTTGCTGCAGGCGTTGCCGCTCGATGGGCAGCGATTCACCGCGCAGCGGGTAGTCGAACTCGCGCAGCACCTGGATATGCGCCGGGCCGCTGGCAATGCCCGGCGCGGCGGCAACGCCGTGGATCAGCGCGCCCACTGCCGGTGGCACAAGCTCAGGCTCGGCCATCACCTCGATGACCGCCTCGACGACGGGCGCCAGCGCCTCCACCTCTTCGCCCAGGCCCGCTTCAATCGCGGCCAGCAACGCCGGCAAGGCATCGCCGGCAATGGCGGGTTCGGCGATGATTTCCAGCATCTGCCCACGCCGGGCGCCGAGGCTCAGCAGCTTGCTCAGGCTCTTGGCCGATACCGCTGGCTGGCCGCTGTCGACCAGACGCAGGCGAATCTCGCCATCGAAGTTTTTCGCCAGTTGCGCCAATTCCTTGGCCGGCCGCGCATGCAGGCCGTGGGCGTTGGCCAGGCCGATACGCGCGCTGGGCCAGTCGGCAGGCAGCTCGCCGCCCAGCACTTCCAGCACGGTGCGGCTGTTGGTGGCGCGGCACAGCTCCTGGCCGCGGCCTTCGATCAACAGTGTGCACAGGCGCTCGAGCAAGGCTTGATGGGCGGCGCCGAGGCTGGCCAGGCAGAACAGGCCCTGCACCGGCTGGCCATTGTGGCGCAGCGGTTGCTGCGGGGTGACGAAGGCCAGGCCCGGCTGGCGCACCGCCTGCTCGCTGTGCAGCCACCACAGCCCCTCGCCCAGCGGCAGCGGGTCGAGCTGCTGCAACACCCCGGCAAAGCCGCCGCCGACACACTGCGCGCGGGTCAGCAGGCGTGCGGCGCGCCATACCAGCTCGTCAAAATCTTCGGCGGGCACGCCCAGGCCGATCATCTGCGCATCCAGCGCCAGCTCTTGCGGCGCGCCTTGCAGCAACTTCAGCAACGCCTCGGCGGAGCTGGCACGGCGCAGGGCTTCGGCCAGATCGGTCTCGCCCAGGGCGCGGGTCAGCAGTTGCAACAGGCGCAGGTGCTCATCGGAGCGGGCGGCGATGCCAATGGCCAGGTAGACGATCTGGCCATCGCCCCAGTCGACCCCTTCGGGAAACTGCAGCAGGCGCACCCCGGTGGCATGCACCAGCTCGCGGGTTGCGGGGGTGCCGTGGGGGATGGCAATACCTTGGCCGAGGAAGGTCGAGCCTTGCGCTTCACGGGCTTGCAGGCCGGCCAGATAGCCTTCGGCAACCAGGCCGTCGCTGACCAGGCGCTCAGCCAACAGGTGCAGCGCCGCCGACTTATCCACAGCCGACTGGCCCATGGATATCTGCTCCACGGTGAGCTCGAGCATGACCTTCTCCTTTGCAGCACCAGGGCGGTGCTGAGGTATTGTTGTGAATTGTTCAGCTAAGGGCCAGTTGCAATGGCCCTGTCCAGGCGAAGGGATCGGCAGTAAATCGCCTGCTGAAACGTTTAATCTAGATTCACGAGCACGTTACTCGATAATGTGGGATGAATGAAGCCCTGCTTGTCGTATTGCGGGGGGCTGCTCTGCAGCCCATCGCCGGCAAGGCCGGCTCCCACAGGGTTCAGTGCATGCAGCTCCTGTAGGAACTGTGAACAACATTGCCCATGTTGTAGGACAATTGCGACAATGGTCGTCTGCGCCATCCTTCCAGGATCGGCGACAATACCCGGTCAGGCTTTGCAGCCAGTCTCGGTAATAACAAGGAAAATGCGGTGAAACTCAGCGATATCGCGCGTCTGGCCGGTGTGTCCGTCACCACCGCCAGCTACGTCATCAATGGCAAGGCCGAACAGCAACGCATCAGCAAAAGCACTGTCGAGCGGGTGCAGGCGGTGGTCGAAGCCCATGGCTTTACCCCCAACCCCCAGGCTGCAGGTTTGCGCAGCCGGCACACACGTACCCTCGGCTTCATCCTCCCCGACCTGGAAAACCCCAGCTACGCGCGCATCGCCAAGCAACTGGAACAACGCGCCCGGGCCCAGGGTTACCAACTGCTGATCGCCAGCAGCGACGACCAGCCCGACAGCGAGCGCCAGCTGCAGCAGCTGTTTCGCGCCCGCCGTTGCGACGCCCTGTTCGTCGCCAGCTGCCTGCCGCCAGAAGACGACAGCTACCGCGAACTGCAAGCCAAGGGCATGCCGATCATCGCCATCGACCGCAGCCTCGACCCCGCGCACTTTTGCTCGATCGTCAGCGACGACCGCAACGCCAGCCAGCAACTGACCCGCAGCCTGCTGGCCACCCAGCCTGCACACATTGCCCTGATCGGCGCGCGCCCGGAGCTGAGCGTCAGCCAGGCCCGCGCCGGCGGCTTCGACCAGGCCCTGGAAGGCTTCGGCGGTAACGTCAGCCGCCTGCAAGGCGAAGCCTTCAGCCGCGAGTGCGGCCAGCGCCTGATGAACCAGCTGCTCGAAGACCTCGGCCGCTTGCCCGACGCCTTGGTGACCACTTCCTACGTGCTGCTGCAAGGCGTGTTCGACGTACTGCAAGCGCGCCCGGCCGACTCGCGCCGCCTGCAACTGGGCACCTTCGGTGACAACCAACTGCTCGACTTTCTGCCGCTGCCGGTCAACGCCATGGCCCAGCAACACGGCCTGATCGCCGAAACCGCGCTCAAGCTGGCCCTCGCCGCCGTTGAACAGAAGCAATACCAACCGGGCGTGCACGCCATCGGTCGAACCTTCAAACAGCGAATCTTCCCGGCCTGAACATGCGCCTGATCGACACCCACACCCACCTGGACTTTCCAGACTTCGACCCCGACCGCCCGGCCTTAATGGCCAACGCCCGGGCCGGCGGGGTCGAGCGCATGGTGGTGCTGGGGGTGTATCAGGATAATTGGCAGCGGGTCTGGGACCTGGTGCGCAGCGACGCGCAACTTAATGCCGCGTTCGGCCTGCACCCGGTCTACCTAGACCAGCACCGCCCCGAGCACCTTGTCGAATTGGGCGACTGGCTGACCCGCCTGCAGGGCGAGCGCCAGCTGTGTGCCGTCGGTGAATTCGGCCTGGATTACTACCTGCCCGAACTCGACCGCGAACGCCAGCAAGCGCTGTTCGAAGCCCAGCTGCAACTGGCCGCAGACTGCAACCTGCCCGCCCTGCTGCACGTGCGCCGCAGCCACGCCGTGGTCATCGCCACGCTCAAACGCTACAAACTCAAGCGCGGCGGCATCATCCACGCCTTCGCCGGCAGCGTCGAAGAAGCCCGCGAGTACCACAAGCTCGGCTTCAAACTCGGCCTCGGCGGCGCCGCGACCTGGCCGCAGGCGCTGCGCTTGCACAAGGTGCTGCCACAGTTACCGCTCGACAGCGTGGTGCTGGAAACCGACGCGCCAGACATGGCCCCGGTGATGTTCCCGGGCGTGCGCAACAGCCCGGAGCACCTGCCGCAGATTGCCCAGGCGCTGGCCGCGATCATGGGGATTGAGGTTGAGCGGTTGGCTGAGGTGAGTACGGGTAATGCTTGTGAGTTGTTTGGCTGGGCGTAAATCTTTCAGGCCAAAGCGACAATTTTCGGAAACGACCTACATACCCATCTGCTTATTCGAATCTAGGCTGCGCTCTCTGACTACAGGGAGTAACGCTTATGGCCAATCATGGATACATGACCATCACCGGCAGGCAGCAAGGGCTGATCTCGGCTGGCTGCTCCACCGCAGATTCAATGGGCAACAAGTACCAGTCCGGGCATTGCGACGAGATCATGGTGCTGGCGTACAGTCATAACCTTTCCAACCTCGGCAACACCCAGAACGCCACCCACCGCCCGATTGTCATCAGCAAAAACATAGACAAGGCATCACCGTTACTGGCTCAGGCGCTGGCCAATCGAGAGGAGCTGAAGTGCCTGATCAACTTCTTTCGAATCTCTTCCAGCGGCCACCATGAGAAGTACTACACCATAGAGCTCAGGGGCGGGATGGTCGTCGATTTGAGAATCGATGTACCCCACGCGGTTCTCCAGCACGACATGGATGCCCAGGAACACCTTGCCATCCGCTATAGCGACATTTTCTGGACTCATCACCTGGCAGGCACCAGCGGTCACGCCTTTTGGGGGGACAAGCAATGGAGCGAATGAAGAAAAAACCTGAACTGCGCTCACACGATCTATGGGAAATCAGTAGCGCCGCCGCACGCCTGACCAGCTACGCCTGCTCGATCAGTGCCCGACATCTTCAGGATGATGGTGTACGCATGCAATTCAACCGCGAGCTGGCGTACTACGCCAAGCGCGTGGTCGATGATGTCGAGCAGCGACGCTTGAGCCCTGAGGAAGGGCTTAGAGAAATCCAGGAAGAGCAGCGGAGTTTGCTTAGCCAGTCGGGCGAAATTTTCAACAAAGGGTTGGGCCTGGCAGCGGGTACGGCTCAAGTAGCCGCAGGGGGAGGCATTTGCTACGCCTCGGTGGGAACCCTGTGCGTACTATTTGGCGTACCGCTTATGGCCCATGGAGCGAACAACATTTATGAAAACAGTCAAAACTTATTATTGAGCAGAAACGATACGCAGGGGCCGGTCAGAAAAGGGTACCAGCATGCAGCAAAAATGCTGGGCCATCAGAGCCGGGAGGGCAATATAGCTTATGGTAGTGTTGATTTAGGTCTTTCCGTATATGGCCTTAGCCGGTACGTTCTAAAAAAAGACAGCTGGCGATTGTTTCGATACTTGAAATCAGACTATGAGCGCGGATTCAAAAGACTGGGAGGTTTATCACTAACTACTGAGATCGCGACCGATTTAAGTACCAGCGAGCAGATCTATAAAGAACTCAAAAAATGATAATTATCGCTTTTCTTGGATTTGCGACGCTTGGCATTACCCTAGCACTGTTATTAAAAAAACTCTTCTCAGGCCCTGACTTGGGATGGGTAAAAACCCTGATTTGCATAACCTGCAATGTGTATTTTAGCGCCTGCTACCTACACCTAATCAACCATGAGCAATTTGTTTACTTTGATGGTAGAACCTACCGGCTTGATGACCACCCCCTGATAGGCTGGCTTTCGATGCTATTAGTCCTATTTCACGGATTGGCTTATCCACGAAAGTTATAATTCCCGAGTACGAGCTCAGCGAAAAATGACCATGCTAATATTCTTCTCTATCGCCAGCGTCGGGCCACTCATTACTCGGCAGTTAAAAAGACACTTTCCCGGGCCCAATCTTAATTATTCTAAATTTTATATTTGCCTTGCTTACAACATGCTATTTGGCGCCGTCTATTGGGGAGCGATGGCTTTAATGGTAGTTCATGCGCCCTCCTATACCGTGGCCACTTACTCAACCACGCCTTACCCGCAATCCGCTCCTCATAAACCTGCCGCTTATCCACCACAAAGCGCCGACTCGGCCTGAGCAGCAGCGCGAATAAGTCATCAAGCCCCAAAGGCGCCGACACTTCACACATATCCTCAGCAGTGCGTCGAACCGCAATAGCGGTAGCCGTTTCACACCAGAAGGACATCGCTTCGGCGGATGAACAGTAGGGCGCATGGCCGTTGCGGCTGTGCATGCGCGCCATGATTCATAGCGCTTCCTTGCTGAAATACCGACTCGGCGCCGCTCCCAGCACCTTGCGAAACACACTGGTGAACGCACTCGGGCTGCTATAGCCCAGGTCCACCGCCACCCGGGTGATCGGCTCGCCATTGCCCAGGCGCACCACCGCTGCCAACAGGCATGCCTGCTGGCGCCATTCAACATAGCTGATACCGGTTTGCTGACGAAACAGCCGGGTAAACGTTCGCCGGCTCCGGCCCACCTGCCGGGCCATGTCATCGATGCTCACCTCAAGCGAGGGTTGCTGCAACAGCCGCTGGCACGCCTGGGCCAGGCGCGGATCATCCGGCAGCGGCGCATTCAGCGACAGCGGCGCCATGCTGGCGATTTCGTGCAGCAGCAAGGCCATCAAATGACCGTCGCGCTGTTCTTGCGCATACAGCGCCGGCACGTCTGCTGCCTGAATCAGCAACTGGCGCAAAAACGCCGACACATCGAACACCTGACACAACCCCGGCAGCGCCAAACGTGCCGCCGCCTCGTTGCTGATATAGGTGTTGAGCATGGTCACCGGCCCGCTCATGACCATCTCATGGGGCACCTGCGCCGGCACCCAGATGGCCCGTTGCGGTGGCACCACCCAGTTGCCCTCGCGCGTGAACACAGTGATCACCCCACAGGCCGCGTAGGCGAACTGCCCGCGCAGATGGGTATGCAAGGCGAAGTGATGGCCATCGGCATAATCAACGGCGGTCACCACCGCATCGCGGGGAATGTGTTCAGACGGGTCAATTTCAATCATGGCCCGAATCTAACGGCCTGCGACCCGATAGCGCAAGCGGGCCAAACTTACATTGCGCATAGTTGGGCTCTGCCCGCCTGTGGATAACAACACCATGCAACCAAAACACCTGCTGCTCGCCGTGCTGGTGACAGCCGTCTGGGGCCTGAACTTCCCCATCAGCAAACTGGCCCTGGCCGAGATCGACCCGCTGTTGCTTACCGCCCTGCGCTTCAGCCTCGCCGCCCTGCCCTGGGTGTTGTTCATCAAACGCCCGCCCGTGGCCCTGGGCTGGCTGGCCGCCTATGGTTTGATCTTCGGCGTGGCAATGTGGGCGCTGATCAACTTAGGCATCAGCCTGGGCGTGCCACCCGGCACCGCTGCCCTGCTGATCCAGTTCAGTGCTTTCTTCACCTTGGGCTGGGGCGTGCTGCTGTTTCGCGAAGGCATGAGCCTTGGCCAGTGCGTTGGCGTGCTACTCGCCGCCCTGGGTTTGATCTGCATTATCGCCAGCAGCCCCGGCCAGGCGACGACCGCGGGCTACAGCGTATTGCTGGTCAGCGCCTTCAGCTGGAGCGTTGGCAACGTCATCATCAAACGCTCGAAAGTGCGTGAGATGTTTGCCTTTGTGGTGTGGGCCAGCCTATTTCCGCCGATCCCCTTGCTGCTGCTCACCTGGCTCAGCCAGGGCAGCGCGCCGTTCACCGCCCTGGCCAGCCACCTTGAGGGCATCGCCCTGCTTTCGCTGGTGTTCCAGGTCTACGCGGCGACGCACTTCTGCTACTGGGGCTGGAACCTGTTGCTGCGCGAATACCCGGTTTCAACCGTTGCGCCGCTGTCGTTGCTGATCCCGATATTCGGCATCGCCGGCTCCATCCTCATGCTCGGCCACCACATCGAGCGCAACGAAGGCATCGCCATTGCCCTGATTCTGGCGGCCCTTGCGGCGGGGCTGATCAAGACCCGCCCGCTGCTGCGCCGAACGGTCTAAAACCAACCGCGATCATCCTCCAGCTCCTGGCGACAGGCCTTGAGCTGGGCGCCATAGACCCGCGACTGCGCCTCTACCTTGCGCGCCACCTGCATCAGCCACGGCTTGCTGCGATAGGTCCCACGACTAAAACCCCCACGCCCTTCATGATAGGCCAGGTACTGGTTGTAGGTATCCCACTTGGAAATCCCCAACTGGCGCTGGGTACCGGCGGTGTACCAGCCGATGAACATCACCGCGTCATCGAAGTTATCGCGCGAACCGCCATTGCCGGTGCCGGATTTGTACTCACCCCAGACCGGGTCCTGGGCCTGTGCATAACCATAGGCCGAACTCACCCGCCCCCACGGAATTACCCACAGCAAGTAGTCGCGGGGCGGCAGCGCATCGGAGACGAAGCTGCTTTCCTGCTTCATGATCGCCATCGCCACATGTTGCGGCGTGCCGAACTGCTGCTGCATCTTCAGCGAATCTTCGTACCAGTCCGGGTACTGGCGGTAGATATTGCACAGATTGTTCTGATCCCTCGGCGGCGCCGTGGCGCAGCCCGACAAGACCGCAACCATCAACATCAGCGCCCACACTCGCCCTTGTTTCATCCATCGCCCCAGCAGAAAAAGAGGGCTTTCGTTGCCCTTCGTATAAAACGCAGCGCCTGGACAGGCCAGGTTGCGGTGACCTCCTATGATGGCGTGGGTGATGGCAGGGTCACCAGCGTGGCGCGTGGATTTGTAACGAATAGTCGCGAGAACGGTACTTTAACGGCGGAAATCTTCAGAATTTCCTGATTCCATGTAGTCCATTTCCCAATCATACTTTTGCCGCGCGTAAACCATTGCGATGGCATTGGCCTCACTCTAGTCTCGACCGGTCGTTGACCTTTAACGACAGGCTTTGACAGGCCTCCAGATCTCTAGAACACGTGCACGCTTTATGGCGGCAGTACGTGGGGCACCTCGTGTGCGCCGAGTTTCTAGAGTCCTCGGTCTGTCAACCCGCGTACCGCTGCCACCTACTTGTTTGACAGCAGGTCTGTAGCAGCCTCGATGACTCTAGAGGTTCGCATGCTCAAAATCGTCCCCGACCCACCGCATCATCCCAACCAATCCCTTGAAGACCTTCTCGTCCAGACGTCCGGATACTTGGTCCGCGCGCTGACGATTGCTCAGCAGACAGTGCTGCTCCATCCCAGGCCGCCTGAGCAGGTACTCACCTTGGCGACCATGCATGAGATTGAACACGCCCGAAGCTTGATTGAAGTGGCTTTGAGCAAGGTTCAGTTGAAGCACTGAGGTCAATTTCAGAAGAGCGCCAGTGTTGCTTCGGCAATGCTGGCTGCCTGCTTTGGGAGGTATGGATGAGCGAAGATCGTGCTTCAGTTCTGAAAACGATAGGCGTCGGCACCTTCGGCGAAGGCCCGGGCGGGAAGACCACCGAACGACTGTTTCGGGTTGAGCCAGGGCACAGTGTGGAATTTGTGCTGGAACAGGCAGCTTTGTTGATGGGCTGCGTGAGCAAGCTGACTCATCACGTGATGATTGAAGAAGATGAAGCGATGACTTGTGCGGCTCATTTTCTCAGTGGGATGGCGAAGGCATTGATCGAGGATTTGGCGACGGCAAATGAATCGCCTGGTCTCGCAGAAACCTCTTTGCCTTAACATGGTCTGCTAACCTGCTGCGCCGTGGCTTGCGTAAATCTGAAACCCACTGAACGAAGTCCAATGAGTATGAATAAATCACCTCTACTGTTCTCTTTGGCGCTGCTGCTGGCCGTGGGCGTGATGCCCGCACAGGCCAAACAGCGAACCGCACTGAAAACGCCAGAGTCGGGCGTGCTCTGCGACCGTTACGTGTGCGCCAACGACAAAGGCATCTCCCGCGAGCTAACGGAAAAGTACCTAGGCAAGAAGGCAGCGACGACCGACGTATTCACATCGAGTGACGTCGACCTGACCGAATTCACCTTCGCCAACGGGATATTCTGCGACGTGAAAGAGCGGTTATGTCGCGAAGATCGCTACTACGGCGCGAACGGAGAGCGATCCGGAGCCGTCTCCAAAAAATACACCAAGGCGCTGTTTGGCGAATGACCGAAAGGTGGCGGGCGAGGTTGAACGCGTCTGGTTATCCTCGCCAACACCGCCGCCCTGTTGTACTCAGCTCGTCGCTGTCCCCTTTCTCAAGCAAGCCCCTGCCTTCCCGAGTTCGAAAAATCTTCTCAAATTATCAAGAACATCGTACTCGGTTACTTTCTCGTCCCGAACCATGATGGCCTTTTGTTTAGTTAGCCAGAGATGGTTTTCTTTGTTCTTATTAGGAACTGCAGAAATTTCGAAGCTCATCTTTGAGCTCCCTGGCATGACGCCGGGTACCTTGGCGTGAGTAAAGCTGAACGTGAGTTCATTGTCTTTAGTGGGCGAGGCGTTTTTCACGCTAGTAATGGGCATTTCGGCTTTTGCAACTGATGGGAGCTTGGCGGAGTACGACACGCTTCCGTTGTGTACCTGCTTGGTTATTTCTAAAAAATAATTCTTGTTGTCTTCCGCACTTGCCGGAATCGTGCAGTTTTCACCTTCAGTTATGAAGTATGTGCCCTCGAACTCATAAGAGGGTGCTTTCTCGCAGGCTGCGAGGAACAGCGAAACTGTACCGATTAATACTAACCTCCATTTTTTCACACTGGACACTCCATGAATTCCATTATCCGTAATACTTATCTATGGTACCACCTGAACATCCATACTCAATCCCTGGACCAGCAGAGAGACAACAAGACATCAGAAAAAACCAGAAACAACAAAGCCCGCACAAGGCAGGATTTGTTGAGTATTTCGTAGAGGCCTCAGACAGCTAGAAATCAGATATCTGGTGCGGAGACAGGAATCGAATATGGCACCTGTAGCCCCTATAAAACAAAGAAAACCCGCTCAAAAAACCTCTAGCGTATCCCTAAACGTATCCCTAAATCGAAATCCACTTACGCCAAAGAGATTGGTAAATTCAGATTTTTAAGGACGCGTTATGAAAGTCATCGATATGGTGCATGACTACCCCCAGGGAAGCTCCAGATTCGACCGAGGCCTGTGCCGGGTACGAACCTTCGTAACATCAGTCCACACCGTTGTGTTGCTGACCGACCTAGATGAAAAAAATGATGGTATGTCGGTGACAAACGCCGTCGAACACATCATTAAATCTCTCCACGAGCTGGGAATTATCATCGGATCGGCCATCTACATTGACCACACAGAACGGAAGGACCCTCTCCTAGACAATTTTGAAATCGTCACAGTCGGCTCGCGTCAAGGGACACAATGGCGGACAGCCTCCAGAAGCGAGGTGATATCGCTGATCGGAGGGGCATCAGAAGAGCTGGATGAAAGAAGCTTATCGAACAGTCGAATCGTATTCCGAGCAGACCAACTGCGATTTTCTCGCGACCCCTTTGTCGATTCTCCTTGGCAACCACACCCATCGATTATTAAACGTCGACTCGAAATCGCAGACACCATGATTTCGAAATCAGAAATTGAGACGCTTATCAGTGGAAGAGCAAGTGAACGGGAAATTCAAAGATTGCTCAAACAAGATCTATCCATCTTTGGAGAGGTCTACGCCAAACCAGATGACGAATATCTATGCTTCTCCGAGTTTCCTCTTGGAGATGGACTGGTAGATTTTGTAGTTTTCACTGGGCGATCGCGTATGGATGTAATCCTGATCGAGGTTAAGGGCGCCGACTTCAACCTGTTAAACGCCGACCACTACAAGGCGTTCAATCACAAAATAAATCAAGCCGCCAGTCAGATACAGGGCCGAATAGGCAAAATTTATCGAGAAATGGAACCTTTCAGGCTTCATGTGCACTCGATCAGAGAGCGTGTTGAGCGAGGCGAACAAATTCACAATGCCTTTTTGGGGCCGTGCCACAAGCTTGGAGTAGACCCTCAAAAAGATATCAATATTCGAACAGTTCTTATCGGCGGTAGGACTGTAGATGACCGAGCAGAAAGTGCCAAAAGACATGATTTTGAAAGAAACTTCACGCCACCTATCCGAGTAGAGTCTTGGGACACGTGGCTACGCAGGCTTGAGCGATCCTGAACACAGAACTCGAAGCCATGCGAAAAGTGATGGGGATCCTGTGCCTCGGAAACCTGCGCCGCCCTTTTAGCTGCTGGTCGGTCGATAGTTGACGAAGCTTCCTTCCACTTGAGGAGAAGGGTCAGTAGCCAGGCGAATGATTAAGTAGGCTTACCACCCAGACGGGTGTGTTCACCCAATTCACCTGTTCACTAAGCTGGGACCCCTGCTGCTAACAGAGTCCCGCGGGTTTCCAGCCCCGTATCGCTTCGTTTTGCTCAGGGTCCCCGGCACCACCGCAACATAGCCAGCACGACGCCGTCAAAGCCCGATTCTCGCTGGAGGTGACGGTAGATGCTGGGCGGGGGTAGTGACACTGGAGAGCTTAGGGAGGGTTTCCAGTGTTTCTCGTGTTTCTCGTGTTTCATCATGTCTAAAATCATGATCTACAAGGACTTTTAATAGAATCAGTTACTGGCCCGCCTGTGTAACAAGGCATTGTGAGGTGTGTCGGTGTTACACAGCCATTCTGTGCACGAACTTACTTTCGTAATTACTTCAAGTCTTTTTGACTATCCGATCTAGTTCCCTCTTAGGCCAGACCTGACAAGGTCTTCGGATAGGCCGCGTGAGTAGAAAATGTCATGATCGGTCATCGAAACTCAGAAAGGCCAGCAGGGAGCGCATCGATCGCAATGACTAAAACGCGTGAAAAAATGGACAGTGTTCGAGCGTCCAGGGATGGTCACGAATTCCACGAGGCGTGGGTCGCACGTAAATGTCTGGGCCTTCTGCTGCCCAGAGACAAATTTATTGGGGTTGCGATCGAAGGCTTTTCTCCCATCGATCAAACGGGTGCAGAGGACGCAGGAAACGAAATTGCCGATGCCGTTCTGTATTATGGGAATGCCGCCTCGTTCGAGCAGGCGCACAAGATCGTCGTGGTACAAGTTAAGTACTCGAAAGCCTCGGAAGACAAGGCGTTTCGTGCCGCAGATGCAAAGAAAACCATCGATAAATTCGCCAAGACCTACCGGTCACACAAGACCAAGTACGGCACTGCTCAAGCGCGAGACAAGCTTCGTTTTGAGCTGGTAACAAACCGTCCGATTCTCGGAGAGCTGGACGACGCGGTTGCTGGGATTATTGCCGGAACGGCCTTGACGGGCACAGCGAAACAACAGGCAGACCAAGTCAAGGCTGCTTGCAAACTCAAGGGCAAGGATTTGGTGGAGTTTGTCAGCCGATTGCGTTTCACAGGGCTTCGAGGAGATCTGCGGGAGAGCAAGCACCGGTTGGCAGTGATCCTCGCAGACTGGGCCGCTGCACGTGACCCTCAGGCCAGGGTTCGACTCAACTCCATTAGGGAGCTGGCGCGAGATAAAGCGAACCTTGCCAATCAACGGCGCAACGTCATTTCACGCGCGGACATTCTGACAGCCTTAGAATTGCAAGATGAGCATGACCTCATGCCCTGCCCCGCAAGTTTTCCAGATGTCGGCGCCGTTTTAGAGCGCAGCCAGCTATCAGATGTCGTCGCGAAGATTCCGCAACTTAATGTCCCGCTGGCCATTCATGCGGACGGCGGTATCGGCAAGACGGTCTTCCTGAATTCGATAGCTGGTCGGCTTGCTGAAACTCATGAGATTGTTCTCTTCGATTGCTATGGCATGGGCCAGTACCGCGCACCAGGCGATGCGCGGCATCTCCCGCGAAAAGGTTTGGTTCATATCGTCAATGAACTAGCGTGTCGAGGCTTTTGTGACCCACTTCTACCGGGTACGGATAACAGCGATGATCTGATACGGGTGTTTCGCCTTCGGATGAATCAAGCCGCAGAAACGGTTCGCCGCTTCGAACCTGACCGGCAACTCATACTGTTGCTCGACGCGATCGATAATGCCGGCGAACAAGCCAGAGATCGCGGTGAGACCTCCTTTCCTGCGCTTCTGCTCGCTAGCTTAACTCAGGGTGATCCGATTCCTGGTGTGCAGTTGGTGGTAAGCACGCGCACTCATCGACGTGCCGTTGCGACGGGTGACGCTACATGTGAACAATTCGAGTTACAGCCCTTCACGATTGATGAGACCCGTGAGTTCCTGAGAACCCGGCTGATCGAGCAAAGTGAGGCCAATATTCAAGTGGCTCAGTCTCGATCGCGAGGGAACGCTCGTGTCCTGGAACACCTGGTCGCGGATGCTCCCGTACTTCTGGCGTCATCCGAGCGGGATAATGTCATCCAGTTGGATGAGCTGCTGCGCAAACGAATCGAGTCCGCGCTCAAACAAGCGCGCAAGCAGGGCTACCGTGATCTTGACATCAATACGTTTTTGACCGGACTGGCGTCCCTGCCACCGCCAGTCCCTGTGCGGGAGTTTGCTGAGGCAAGCGGGCTGGAAGAGGGAGCTATTGCCAGTTTCGCGGCAGACCTCTCCCCGCTGTTAGAACACACCAAGCATGGACTGATGTTCCGGGATGAGCCGACAGAGACCCTCATCCGAGACCAATATTGCGCCAACAAGGACACCTTACGCAGTCTCGCGAATAACCTCTTAGGCATGCAGGCTACGTCGATTTATGCCGCGACCACGTTGCCCGATTTATTACAACAACTGGAGGACGGCGAGCGATTGTTTGACCTCGCGTTTGACGAGAGGACCCCGACCGCCATCAAAAGCCCTGTGAGTCGCCAAGCTATTCGGCACGCACGTCTGCGGGCGGCAGTGGCCTACGCGGCGGAGAAGGATGAGGCAAACCGCCTGGTCCCACTACTAGTGGAGTTGTCGACGCTGGCCGCTGTGGATCAGCGTGGAACGGATTACATCCTCGACAACCCTGACCTCGCCGTATTTTCTGGGGATGCTGACTCAATCCGGCGCCTTTTTGAGTTACGCACGCACTGGCCTGGTACTCGTCACGCGCGGTTGACAATCGCTTATGGTCTTGGCGGAGATTTGGCAGACGCCTATCACCACGCCCACCGGGTTAGAGAGTGGAGGACCCACTGGCTTGAACAAGACCGCCGCGAACGTCAGCTACAGCACGACAGAGCGGACCCGACCGCCCTAGACATGGCTGCCGTGCCTTTCTGTTATCTGATCAAAGGGGAGATTGAGCGTGCGGCTGGCGACCTTGCGATATGGATGGATTGGTATGCCTTTGAGGTGGCCGAAACGCTAGTGCCTCTGTTGCGCCTGGGCGCTGATATGGGGAGTATCCAAAGCTGTGCGGTCGACGCTTTCGTGAAATCTGATCTGTTGGGAGCTGGAACTCTAGCAGCGCTGATTCCCTTTGTTGAAGGGGATTCGTCCCTGCAACAAGCCCTAATCCGCAGACTTGCGGAAGTTTGCGAAAAGACCGAACAGGTGCGGGTGGGAGAGAAAGACTTTGGCTATAAACAACCGCGGATCATTCGTGGGCTGTTACGAGCGGCTTCAGTAGCCCTTGTGCAGGGAATGAAAACAGAGGCCAGCCAAATCTTGGCCGCCACACCAATACCCGCTCCGTCGCTGTACGTATACATGAGCGACTACTGGTCTGGAGAAGTCTATTCATTTCTGGCTAAGCAGGCGCTGCTCTGCGTCTCCGATGATATAGACCTCCTTGAGCGACAACTGCTTCCTCAAGAACTGGCTGATCTCATCGTGGAAATTCCCACCCAACTCCAATGGGGGGAGCTCATGACAGTTCTGAAGGCTGAGCTTCAGAAACAGGTTAACGAGACGCACGCCAACGATAGCCATAAGAAGGCCATCACAGCCGACACGAAAAGCAACGCCACGCGGTTCCTAGCGCACCAGCTGGATCACTGGTTAACCATTTCTCGTGCATTTGCCGCCTGTTTCAGTAACCAGCTTGAAAATGGACGTCGCTTGACCCCGCTACTCGAAATCTGGCCGGAATTACTCGGCTGCAACGACTACCAATCCGGTGGCACTGATGCGCAGCGACAGCGGCTACTGGTGGCCGACCGGCTCCTTACGCTGACGTTCGAAGCAGCCCCTTCACTAGAGCACGCTGAAGTTGTCAACTACCTGGATGCAGTAAAAGTCCGGGGAATATCCGATATTTCGCATCTGATCAGTATCGTGGGCGTACTGGCCGTCAGGCCTGAGTTTCATGTTCTGGCGGGGGCAACAGCCAACGCCGCCAGATTGGCAATCGAACAAGAAGATGAGGTCAATCAGCGGGCGACGTTGTTCGCTGATCTAGCACGAGCGGTCTCGCCAGCCAGCCAGCGGGAGGCAGCTGTCTACTTTCACCGGGGTTTGGAGCAGATGGATGCCGTCGGTTCTGGCGACTATCAGTTCGTGAATGAGTTGATGCAATTTGCAGCCTCTCTGCATGGGGAGGAGCTTTCCGAGGAGGACAGTCATACGCTTTCTAACATTTGCGAATTGAATCTCGGGGATGAGGAAAACAAGTTCAATTGGGGCATGTATGGCATGGCGATGGCCACAGTCTCGGGGTTGAAGGGACTGGCCAAGCTTGCGCGATGGGAAGATCGTGGCAGGGTCACACTTGATTACACCCTCCTCCCATATCTCCGGGCGCTGATCCACTGGGGGAAGATCGATGCGACTGCTGCACTGGCGATCCTTCGCACTGCTAGTCCGGCAGAGCTCTTTGTGTGCGGTACAGAGCAACTAATTGAGACCTTAGTACATCGGCAGCCGAGGCGGTTGGAGGATCTCACACAGGAGTTGATCACTCAGTATCAACAAAACAACCCTCACGGGTTTAGCGCCGCTGTACCACGCGCCTTAGCAGGCCTAGCAAGCTCCGCCTTCGGTGCGATTTCCGGTGAGCACGAATACCTCACCTCACTGGCTGACCGGATTGAAGTCTCTACGCGCGAATACAACGACCTGAACAACTGGAGAGGCTCCCCTGTTTCTACCGATGTCGAACGACGCCATCAAGAGCGGGTTGCTACCGACGCGTTGCTTGCGTCACTTGTCCTCAAAACAGACCCTGTGGACGAACTTTCTCTCGCTGATGCACTAGAAAAACTGCAGCAGCTGAATAGCTGGGGATGGAGTGCACAACGCGACTTTTTCGAGCAAATTCAAGCGAAAATCTCATATGGTAAGTGGTCACAGTACGTCACCACGATTGCTCGTCAGGAACAACTAACGCTCCATGAAAAGCTTCGTATTCTGAGCGCGTGCAAAACCTCCTGGTCGCAAGCATCCAATGCTCTTGCCAGCGCACTTTATGACTGCGCCGCGATCATTATCCGGCAGTGTGCGGATGAGTTCGTATCATTTGGTCGTCTGAACACCTCGGACATCGATGAGCTTTCGGCGGTCTCAGGCATGGACCGTCACGTGCTCATACTGGAGTTGATCAAGGAGTTTTCCCGTCCCAATTTCGATGTACCGGCATCCGTGTGGTTGAACCTAGCGACCACCGTCAATGAGTCGGCCGTAGATGGAGTTGGTCAAGCGGCCATCCATCGATTATTGAATACCGGGGCAGCAAAATTGGCATTGTCAGTTGTGGACGGCCCATGGCAATCCACTCTTTACCCTACCGGTGATCAAGCGGAGGTGGCCGCCGGTCTCATTTGGTTCGCACTTGGTTCACCTCAGGCAGAAAGACGGTGGATGGCCGCTCACGCCCTTAGGGTTGCGATGCGGCTTGGTCACACGGATATTCTGGACAAGGTTGTGATGAGGTTTGACGCAACGGATGCGGCGTGCTTCCAAGCTCCGGAATTACCTTTCTTCCATCTCCATGCAAAGCTTTGGCTCCTGATCGCGTTAGCGCGAATTGCCTTGGATCAGCCGGTAGCGGTGAGCAAATACCATCCCCTTTTGGAGCGAGTCGCTCTGGATGCGAAAGAGCCTCACGTGCTTTTCAAACACTTCTCGGCGCAAGCACTGCTCACATGTAATTGCCATGGCCATCTCACGTTTGAGCAAAAAAAATTGAACGAGCTTGAACGTGTCAATCTCTCGCCCTATCCAATTAAAAAGTTGAGCAGGCATCTCGGCGGCTCATTCTACAAAGGGCGACCGGAGGGCACGGCGAAGCCTCTGAAGTCACTGCATCTTGATTATGACTTTGGCAAGTACGATGTCACCCAGCTGGGTGAGGTATTCGGCCAGGCGCATCGGTACACAGAAAATGCCATGAATCAATGGGTGAGACAGCACGATGCTGAAATCACGCATATGTCGGATCAACGCGGGCGGGCTGTATACCGTCGTGGGAGGCTTCGTGGATTCTCCTCTGACCACCATAGTTATGGTGAGCAGTTGTGTTGGCATGCCTTGCATGCGGTAGCCGGTGAATTTCTCTCCAAACTCCCGGTGGTTCAGGGGCCCTATGACGATGTTGACCCGTGGGAGGAATGGTTGAGCCGGCGAGTGTTGACTCGTAAGGACGGGCTCTGGTTAGCCGATGCCACAGATCGTCGACCTCTGGCTACCCGCATCAATCTACGAGAAGTGTCCGGGGCTAAAGTTGGCCTAACCGGAGCATCGAGCACGCTGCAATCACTACTGGGCATCAACGACGATCTAGGCGAATGGTTAGTGGTTGATGGCGAATGGAAGTCGATCGATGGCATCGACGTCCATATCCGGTCTGCTTTGGTTTCGGCCAAGGAAAGCACGCGGATCGCCGCCGACCTTACCAACGAGGAACCGTTCCAAGCCTATATACCTCGGTTGGACGAGTATGAGGATACCGATCCTGACGCTGCTCGCTCACATTCACCCTTCATACCTTGGGTTGTAGATGTCAATGCTGCTGAGGGACTCGATGCATCCGATACGCTGGGCGTAGGCTCAGCGGCTTCGCGGTTGAAACTTGCTAGCCACGTAAATGCTTTCGCACAAATCACCGCGGAAGGCCCCTATGGGCGCCGGTGGGTTGATCCGTCCGGCGCTGTTCTGGTGCATTCCGAGACTTGGAGTCAGCAAGCAGACCGTTACAAAGAACACCGGTCCAGTGGAACACAGCTACGTTGTCGGACGGACTTGCTCCAGCGATACCTGACTGCGAATAGTGCGAACCTGCTCATCCTGATAGTACTTCGTCAGTATGAGCCTGGATTCGGCAATCGCTCCTCGCGATCAAGGCACACCGTGGCTGTGGTAGAGGTAACTGAATCGCTGACAGTTGCCTACCACCCAGGTCGGTCTAGCGAATTCGATGAGGAGAGTTAGTGTAGCTGCGAGTCAACACACTTGGTTAGAACTGAGGTCACCGATGGCGAGCGGCAGAAGCTAACCGTGTCGGTCGCTGGCCGCCGTTACTCATTGACGCCGAACGCATCACTGATGATAACGTGATGCGTTCGACGTTTAGTCAAGCTGCTTCGTTGATCTGATCGGAATTAAGGAGCTGGATATCGATAATCTGAGTTGGGTCATACTTGTAACTCATGTCAGCTAAGTTCCGTTCGTCCCAGTGGGTGTAGCTTTCCACTTGACTGCTCACGTGGAAACGATGAAATGCCATCTGCTCGCGTCCCATGTAGCGCTTCGCTGCATACAGCTTTGCCCCAACGTCCAGGAGCTGCTTCACAGACGCATCCCACTGTTCTTCCAGTCGCTCAAGAGCCAATAGGACTGCTGATTTCTCAGCCTTGAGAAATTCTTGAGCAGCTTCTTCAATGTGGTTATCGATGATATCGACTTCATGCTCCAAGGCAGTGACGATCAACCCTTGCCGACGCTGATGCTCCAAAGCTGCACCCAAAGTCTTCGCCGCTTTCTGTGCATCATCGGCAGCTTTTTTCTCCCCCTCTACGTCGCTCCAGGCAACTGCTTGAGCGTAGGCACGTGCGGCCTCCTCCTCGGCCTGACGGGCGCCCGTGATCACTTTCTCTGTTTGTCTCCTCGTTTCCGCTAGTCGGGCACTGAGCACCTTGCGCTTGCCCTCTAAGTCGGCCTTGTCGAGCGACCAGTTCTCCATGGTGGCTTTGTACCCTGACATCAGCTCGGCGCCGTTGGTTTTGCGATCGATCCATGCGATGTCCTGATCGATGAGCGAGATCTTGTGTTCGATACGCCCCACCTTCGATTCCGCCTCTCGCAGGTTAATCTCAAGATCATTACCGGCTGGAGTTGCAGCGAAGCTGGTGTCATTCAGATGCTCTTCCCATTGAGCGATTTTCCCTTCTAACTCGCAGATTTCTGCTTCGTGTTTGCTACGGTCGGCATTCAGATTTTCAAGGCTTTTCATTTTTCTGTCGTCCACAAAATTGAAGTTTGAATTGAGCGGCTGGCGAGGCCGGACGCGCCGACACTTGCCTCTTCTGCGTAGGCTGCCGTCAGGCGGCCACGGCCTCAGCCAGCGAGGCGTCGGTGTTTGGCTCACTCAGCACTACATAGCATCGCTGCATGCCCATACCGGGCAGGCGCACAGTGCTGGACGCTTTCCCATCCTTGCCAACCTGCAGAACGCCTCGCTCCACCAGCTCCCGATTGACGGCGGTAATGTTCATTCCACGGAACACCTCCGAGCGCCATGCCTCAGGGAGTACGTAGTAGGTGATCGTCGTGTGCATGGTGTCGCCCATGCCGTGCTCCATGGTCTTGCGGAAACCCAAACGGTCGATCGTTCGGGGGCCGTGTTCATCAATCTTCGCAGCAGTGGATTCCCACCGGGTGAACCGGCTTTCGCCGAAACGTTCAATGACTTGTCGCAGCCGCGCCATGATGGCTTCGCCCTCCATGTTTCCGGCACCGCCGCGCTCAGCTAGCCACGCATGCAGACAAACGCGTGCCGCCATGATCGCAGCGCCATCGGACCAGCCTGTTACGCCTAGAGCGGTGGCCAGCTCGCCCGCTGCACCAGCCAAACCGAAACGCAATGCCGCACGCTGCACCTGCCCGCTCGCCGAAGCCGGCAGGTTCTGAGCAATGAATTGCTCCACGGTACGGCGCAAGATGCCCACCCAACCGGGAAGCTTGCCGGGGGCGCACAATGCCTCCAGAAAGGCGGTGAGAGGCGTACCGTAGAATTTGCTCACCCGTAGTTTCAACGCATCCGAAAGCGCCGCGGCATCCTCGAAGCCGCACAGCGTGTCGAACATGCCAAGCCCTTTGCTGGCATTCGCTGGCACTGCGAGCATGCGCACCTCCATGCCAGCCTTGAGTTCCTTATTGGCCTCCGCCATGTGCTGGGCAAGGGTCTTCTCTCCGGTAGATAAAAACAGCAGCCGCCACTCCTGTACGGAACGGCCTGCTTGGCCTCGATCATTGGCCCTGGCCTTGCCGGTGCCGTTGCCGAGCATGTAAACCGTCTCGCCGATGATGCGGGCATCACACATGCCGATTTCGTCCAGGATCAACAGGCCATCGGAATGCGCTGCTGCAATCGACTCCAGCGCGTTGTCGGTCGATCGCCAGGAGCGCACCAGACGAGGCCCGCCATACACCGAGGCGGCAACCTGTAGGTGAGTGGTCTTGCCGCCGGAGCTGTCGCCGTACAGGTGGAAGCCACCTGACTCATGGCCTAACAGGTGAAGCAAAGGGCCCGCAAAGGCCGTGCTGACCACGAATGCCAGGCGATGGTTACCGACACACAGCGCGCCAATCTGACTCTGCCACTGCTCCAGGGTGCCCGCCTCATTGATCGGGGGGAGTTGGGCGCCAGCGTCATAAAAGTGCAGATGTTCGCCGTGCTGGCCGATCTGGCGATCAGGCAACAGGAAGGCGTTGTTGTGCCAACCCAAGCGGGTTACTAGACGTGCCCGCTGTGAACTGTCGAATCCCTGCAGGTAGCTCTGCAGGTCGTTGCGGGCATGCCGTCCGGACCGTGAACCGGCCAGCCTCAGCCCCATATCGACTAAGGGCCCCAATACGTCTTTGCCAAAGTCACCGGTCATGGTACGTGCCGGAATGTTCCATCGCTTCTTTTCGCCGTCGGGGTCATCGAACTCAACGAGCAGGCCCCAGTTATGCCCCTTCTCATCACGGGTCCGAGCGAGGATTTCCAAGGGAGAACACACGGGACGTGCATCACCATCCTCGGTGGCATAAAACACGCCGTCCTCGGTGAGGCGAAAACCTGCCGGAAGCAGGTCACGGTTGGGGCGAGCCTTCCCCTTGGCCGGATTATTGGGCTTCGAATCGGCTGGTTGGGTACTTGAAGGAGCACGCTGGTCCACAACGCCGAATAGTTCGCCGCTCTGAGCTAGCAATGCCAAGTGCTCGGCAGTCCACCCCCTGTCCAGTGCATCGGCCGCGTCATCACCATCGCCCCAACGTCCGCCTTTGGCGAAGCTGGGAGTGCTACCTTTAAGTACTGGCTTGCGCTTGAAAACAGTGAGGTCGATGGTCCGCACCATGCAACCGATCTCAGCCAGCTTTGCCGCCACGGCCTGCATGCATTTCGAACCACTATCATCGTTGTCCGGCCACAGCAGCACCCCACGCCCCTGCAGCGGCGAGAAGTCCGCCTTGTGCCAAGAGTTGGAACCATTCGGCCAGCAGGAAGCGATATGCCCGGGCAGAAGTGCCACCGCAGCATCGGCGGCCTTTTCGCCCTCGCACAGCACTACCGGTGCCTCAGGTCGTCTATTCAACTCATCCAGGCGCAGCAAGGGGCGAGGCTCAGAGAGCCCCTGCCAGCGCCATTGAGCCGCCCCGTGCTCGCCACGCGTGCACCAGGTCAGCGGTGCGAAGACCTTCTTACTGGGCTCTCCTTCGGCACCGGCCACATCGAAGCGGTAGAGCACCATCAAGGGCTCCCCGTGCCCGTTGCGGTAGCACCATACCTTGGACGGAGCACCATGTTGTCGATGCTTACTAGGGCACTTCGTCATCGCCTCAGTGGGAATTGGCAGCACGGCCTGCCATTCAGCAGCCGCTGGCTTTTTCGCGGCGCTAGACAGGATGGCTGCGCTGGGATCAATGCGCAGAAAGTCTGCGAGCTTCTGGCAAGCATCGACGTCGGTGCCGCCTTCGAGGTACCGCACCAGGTCAATCAGGTCGCCGCCCTTGTCGCCGGTGGCGAAGTCCGCCCACGTGCCTTTACTCAGGCTAACTTTCAGTGAGCCTGCATGCTTGTCATTGCGGGTAGGATTGGGGGCGGTGTATTCCTTTCCGCCATCAACACGTTTTCCGTTGGGCAGCCAATGAGTCAAAACTGAGTCGATGTTTTGCAGTGTGGCAATTTTGACCTGAGCAAAGGTAGGACGCCGAACATAGGTTTTAGTAGTGCTCATACGTCACCTGCCTGGGCACGCTGGAGCCCGTCGGCCACATCATCAATGACGGCTTTGACCTGTTCACCCAAGTAGTGAGCAGCCCATACCAGCGCCCCATTGTTGTCATCCATGCCGCCCATCAAAGTCAGCTTGTTGATGCAATCCATGAGTAGCGATGCCTGCTCCAAAGCTTCCTCGCAAGAGACTCCGGCGTTCACTCGGAACAGTGGTTGATTCTCCGAGTTGCATTTAGCGAAGGTCGCCGCACCGACGGTGTCGATCAAAAGGGATGCGTTCATTGGCCCCCCCTTCTACAGTCACGCGGGTAGTGTCGTCGGCGTGCAGCGCCAGCGTGCGGATCAGCTCCAGAGTCCCACGAACATCCCACAAGGCGCCGAGGATGATTCGGTTGGCCAGCCGTTGGCCTTGTTCTGCCTCGAACTGGTCCTCGAGCAAAAGCAGAACAGCATTGGCACGTTCGACGGCGCAGGTAATGGCGTCGATGGGGATGCCAGCCGGAGCTTCCCGGTTAACGCTGAGTAGGTCTTCGGGGAGGGCGAAATAGAGTGCGGTGCTCATTTGGCACCCCCAGTACTTTCCAGTGCCCGAGCTTTTGCAATGTGGTCGTTGTAACGAGCGAGGCGGGTACGAAGGCTGGAGTCGGCGTGTAAAGCGGCGAGAGCCATTGCTCGGTGAGCAGCGGCGCGAATTTTGGACGTATTGAGGGCGTGCATGGGCATTGCTCCTACTTTGACTGGAGCCGCCACCGTCCTTCCTACGGGATTGGGTGGCAGCTGTGTGCAGGGTAGGAATACCGGGATAGTAGGCACCCGGCCAGGCCGAAGCCTGCCCACACACAGCCGCCATAACACGAAACTGTGGACGTAAAAAAACGCCAACAGTTGTGGTCTGGGCGCTGATGCGCCTACTAATTTCCGGGTTCCTACGCCCGGTCGCTGAATTTGCAGCGACTGGGACAGAGTAAATGGGAGCAAGAGAAAGCGCAACAGTTAGGCACTCTTGCGCCAATGCCTCTGCGCGATTAGATTGATCGTGCATGAAGTATTACCTCAACGCCCTCGGTAGCCGCCGGGGGCGTTTTCATTTGAGCAGGGAGAACCAACGCTTCAGTTGCTGGATGCAGGCGGATGCGCCTCGCCTTTCAGCCAGGCGAAGATCCTTGCGTCCTCCAGACACCGGCGACGGTGCTCCTCCATGAGCCATTCTTCGCGTTTTGCCACGCACTCAGCCGCGAAGGTTTCGAGATCGATCTGTTCCCGCCCGAACGCATGACTCTGCTCACTGGTAACACGCTCTTGCTCCAAATCACGCTCCACCCAGTCACCCCAAACTTCAGGGTCGTTGGAGTAGAGATACGTCTCGTCGGTAAACCAGTACGTCACCCATTCAGCCAACTGGCGCGCATTAAGGTCTGCACGGCGTTGTTCATCCATCGAGAACGGGCCGCTGCCGTAGATAGCGGAGAACTCTCGGCGGAGCCCATGCTTTCGCATGAAGGCGGGCATTTCCCACGGGTTCGCCCGGAGGGGGATGGTCAATCCATCAGGATTGAAGAAGAACGCCTGTTGGGTTTGGCCGTTCCAGCTCACCCCTGCAATGATGCGGTGGCGCCAGTTGATATCACCTGGTTTGTAGAGGCAGAACGCTGCCCCGTAAGGATCATGGAATGGGCCAACGAAGTGGTGGCGGCGCACGCTCATGCAGCCACCCGATCACGCGCCTTGATGCGGCTACGTGTCCATGCTTGAACTTCAGAGAGCACCCAGGCTACAGGGGCACCACGTGCATTGCTGCTGCTCAATTTCACCGGAAGCGGGAAGCCACTTCCAGATTGCTGCATTAGCTTGTATATGGTGGGCCGGGCCAACCCAACGATGGCCATTACTTCACTGATGCGGATCAGTGTGGTTTCTGGATCGCGTCCAGATCGAAGCAATGAGGATGTAGTGGAGGTCGTCATATTCGTGCCTGTATCGGTAGAGACAGGCACAGACTAAAAACGAAGAAAAAACCAAACACGCTTTGGTATTTCTATCTCGTCTTTTTCTCCGAGAGATAACCTGCTGCTCGCAGGTGTTTCATTATGGTAACGGAGCTTCCAAGCCCCCCTTTCGCAACCAACCTAGAGACAAGGTCGCTCTGAATGATCTTCGGCTCCAACTTGAGAAAACGGTCAGCCTCCGCGCAAATTCGCCTCCTCCGCGCTCTCGCTTCGATTTGCTTTGCCGAATCAGGCCTCCTGTTCGCCAGGCCTGCTGCTCGCCCCTTCTCCGCGGACTTGTTCTTAAAGATCGTTTTGAGTGCTTGAGGGAAAAAGCTGCCCGGTTCGAACCTTTCGGAAGCAAGGCCGATCTCTGCCTGCTCGTAGAGAGCCGCAATCATCAAGGTTTTATCCGCTGCTCCCAACAGCTGGGCAAAACTTTCCCTGGCAGTTATCTCGCTATCGCTCTGAGCTCGGCGCTTTCTTTCGACTAACAACCGATACTGCGCTGGGTCGCGCTGACGTAATTGCTCAATCAGATCGGCGTCAAGATCGTATACAGCGCCCTCCAGCTCAAACAGCCAATCGCCGAGTACCTGGACCGCTTCTATAGCCTGGACAAACGCATAACTAGCAACGATACGTGAATTAGTTATGTCTTCATCCAAGCCCATGACTCTGCTGAGAACGCGAGGCAATGATGATTCTTCGGCGCAACTGAAGTGATCGAAAATGACATCCCGCAAACGGAACATTTCCTGTATCAGCCCGGCTGCCATATCTGCATAGGCTCCATCCTCCTCGAGCCAGTAACAGGCGGCATGCCCAGCTAATTCGAAAGCGTCTCGGTAGTGCTCCTGAAACTGGTGATATAGAGCAGCGCCCCTTACGGCATCCTCGATCTCATCAAGATCCTCAAGCAAGCTAAAAAACTCAGTTCCAGCAATCTCGGCGAAAAATGGTTCCTGGCTCATTCCTGGCCTCTTCATTTCCCACGCCCCTGTAGCGAAGGACTGAACCTGCGCAGTTGTCGTCTCTCAAGCGGCCAACAGGCCAAAGGGACCTGCTGCGATTGATACACCTCAAGACTCCGATACACCATTGCATCCGAACAGCGGGGCCATGGTGTTGCTACGCCACAGCTCACGGTTTTCAGGTATTTGGAGCTATGCGAAACACCGGCAACACCAGAAACACCCGTTTTCTGGACAATGTGCTTAGCATTACAAAGGCACGCAGCTCCAATGAGTCCGCAAGGCTGAATCGGCAACCGCTGGTTTGACGATGAGACTATCCCTCTCATGTCCGCCCCCGCAGCTTCAACGCGTTCTCCACCGCATCTTGCCTGTGCGCGTAGTCATACGGAGTGATTGCTTCCTTGCGGTTGGCATCAAGGTAATCAGCCCACCACTGCACCATGAGCCTTCGCTCCTGGATGTGTTCGGCTTTGTGGATGTACGCAGCGCGTACCGTATTCCGCTCTTGGTGGCTCATTTGCCGCTCGACGGCATCTTTATTCCACAGTCCTGACTCAATCAATGCGGAACAAGCCATTGCCCTAAAACCGTGGCCACATACCTCTGTCTTAGTGTCGTAGCCCATTCGCCTAAGCGCCTTGTTGACTGTGTTCTCGCTCATGGGTTTCCAGTGATGGTGATCACCGGCAAACACCAGTTCGAAACGCCCAGTCAGAGTGCGGATATTTTCCAAAACTTCTACAGATTGGCGGCTAAGCGGCACCAGATGGGGGGTGCTCATCTTCGAACCGCGATGAGAATTCTTTACGCCTTCGATGGCCGCTCGTTCACCAGGGATTTCCCACATTAGCCTGCCCATGTCGATCTCCCCCCAGCGCGCAAAACGGAGCTCGCTGGAGCGGATAAACACCAGCAAAGTCAGTTGCACCGCTAGCTTAGTCAAGCCACGCCCGCTGTCGGCCTCAATGCGCTGAAGGAGTTCGGGTAACCGCTCGAACGGCAGCGCCGGTCGATGGGCTGTTTTCCGGGTAGCCGTGGCTCCCTGCAGATCAACCGCCGGATTGAAATCTATGTGGCCATGCTGAACCCCCATACGGAGAATGCCAGTCATGTATTGGCGCAGCCGCCCAGCCGTATCCAAGGTGTCCCGTTTTTCTGCCGCCTTGAGTGGTACAAGCAGGTCCCGAGTTCTTAGCTCTGCGACGGGGCGATCCCCAAGAGCAGGTAACAGGTGGGCTTCGATGCGGCGCCAAACAGTGGCAGCGTGACCGGGTGACCATTTACGAGCACATGCCGAGTGCCATTCCTGCGCAAGCAAACGGAACGTATTCGACCGAGCATTGGCCGCTTCCTGCTTGTCCAGACGAGCTTGCTCAATGGGGTCCTTCCCTGCAGCGAGAAGCTCCAGCGCCTGAGCGCGTCTCTCCCTGGCAGCCTTCAGGCCCAGTGCCGGGTAATTGCCGAACGTGGCCAAACCATCACGTCCGTCAGGTTTGGTGTACTTCAACCGCCAGGTCTTCACCCCTGTCGGCTTCACCAACAAGTAGAGGCCCTTGCCGTCAAAGAGCTTGTAGTCCTTCTCCCGGGGCTTGGCCGCATCGCATTTGGGATCAGACAGGGGCACCACAGTGCGCGCCATAGGGATACGTTTCCTTGTCGAACCGAGATATCCCTAACCATATCCCTAAATCGCGTAGATGCACAGAGACAAAACGAGACAAGCAGAAACAACAAAGCCCGCACTAGGCGGGCTTTGTGTGGCGTTTCGTAGACAGTCATAGACTTCTGTAAACTGGTCTCTGGTGCCGGAGACAGGAATCGAACCTGCGACCTTCGCGTTACGAGTGCGCTGCTCTACCGACTGAGCTACACCGGCGTGGCGATAACGCTACCACTGCCAGATCGCTTACGCAAATCACTGTTTATTAACAGCAATTGCGTCTGTTTCAGAGGGCTTTGCAGCCTGCCGGGGCGAGGTCTTCGTTGAGGGTGCTGGTGCAGGCCCAGCCGGTGGCGGCGCGGGTCAGGGTGATGGTTTTGTCGGTGGCGATGGCCGGGGCATCGATCAGGGTGCAGACGATGCTGCCCACGCCCGTGGCCGCGGTGCCGCTGGCGGCAATGGCGCAGTGGGCGGTGCGCTCCTGGCCACCCAGGGCGGCGACGTTGGCGATGTCTTTGCCTTCGTTCAGGCGCAGGTCGAAGGCGGTCTTCAACGCAGAAATTTCTACCAGGGCCGCCGTGGCTTTAGTGCGGACCTGGCTATTGGTGTAAATCGGCAGGGCGATGGTCGCCAGAATGCCGATGATCGCCACCACGATCATCAGTTCGATCAAGGTAATACCGCGTTGCCCTTTCATGGACACTCTCCCTCACAAAATCAGTTCATGCCGGCCGCAGTGGTGCGGCGCCAGCAGGCGCGCCAGTAGGCCCGAACAGACACCTTTTGTCACCCTGTGACGGTCATTCGGTCGCTCTGGCTCGACTACTCTAGTGGGCGGCGGGCAACCCTGCTCGCCACTCGGGGCCTGGAGCTGTTACCAGGCTTGTGCAAGGCAGCGCAACAAGGATGTGGCGATGACCGAAAGCAACCGGATGTACAGCTGGCAAGGCACCAACGCCCAAGGTGCCTTGATCAGCGGCCAGAGTGCGGCGCGCAGCCCGGCGTTGATCAGGGCGCAGTTGCGCCAGCGCGGGATTCGCCCGGGGCGTATCGCCAGTGTGCGCCCGCCGTTGTGGCAATGGCGGCGGCCACCGGATGGCAAGGCGCTGAGCCAGTTCAGCCGCCAGCTGGCCACCTTGGTCAAGGCCGGGGTGGCGCTGTTGCAGGCGTTGGATGTAGTCGCCCAGAGCAGCACCAACCCGGCGCTGGCCAGCCTGCTGGGGGCGATCAAGGCCGATATCGCCGCTGGTAGCAGCCTGGCCACTGCGCTGCGCCGCCACCCGCAGTACTTCGATCGGCTGTACTGCAACCTGGTGGACGCCGGTGAGCAGTCCGGCAGCCTGGAGACGGTGCTGGCCCAGGTGGCGGCGCTGCAGGAGCAACGCCAGGCCCTGCGCATGCGGCTGAAAAAAGCCATGACCTATCCTGTGCTGGTGTTGCTGGTGGGCTTTGGAGTGTCGGCGTTGTTATTGCTGGAGGTGGTGCCGCGCTTTCAGTCGTTGTTCGGCGGTTTTGGTGCCGAGCTGCCGGCGTTTACTCAACAGGTGATCAATTTGTCGCAGTGGTTGGGCGCGCACCTTGGGTGGCTGTTGATAACCTTTGGCGGCGCTTGTAGTGCGCTGGTTTGGACTTATCGGCACAAGCCTGGGGTGCGTTTGTGGCTGGTGCGCGTGGCGCTGCGCTTGCCGGTGCTGGGCAGCCTGCTCCGGCACGCCGCCCTCGCCCGCTTTGCCCGCACCCTGTCGACCTCGTTTGCCGCCGGGGTGCCGCTGGTGGAGGCGCTGGGGCCGGTTGCCGGGGCCTGCGGCAATTCGTTGTATGAGCAGGCGGTGCACAAGGTGCGCGACGACCTTGCCAGTGGCCTGGCCTTGAACGTGGCACTGCGCGCCAGCGGGTTGTTCCCACCGTTGGTGGTGCAGATGTGCGCCATTGGCGAGACAGCCGGCACGCTGGACGATATGCTCGCCAGGATCGCCAGCCACTATGAACAGGCCATCGACCACCTGCTCGACACCCTCACGGCCATGCTCGAGCCGTTGATCGTGCTGATCCTGGGGTTGCTGGTGGGCAGCCTGGTGATCGCCATGTACCTGCCAATCTTCCAGCTGGGCAATGTGATCTGACCATGAACCTGTTGAACACCCTGGCCAGCCAGCCACTGATGTACCTGAGCTTCGCCCTGTTGCTCGGGCTGATTGTCGGCAGTTTTCTCAATGTGCTGGTGCATCGCCTGCCGATCATGCTCGAACGCCAATGGCAGGCCGAGGCCCGTGAGGTGCTGGCGTTGCCCAGCGAGGCACAAGCGCCGCGCTTCGACCTGTTTTTACCGCCCTCGCAATGCCCGCATTGCGCCCACCGCATTCGCCCGTGGGAAAACATACCGGTGGTGAGTTACCTGGCCTTGCGCGGGCGCTGTTCCGCTTGCCAGGCGCGCATCAGCCCGCGCTACCCGCTGGTGGAGCTTGCCTGCGGGGCGCTGACGCTGTTTGCCGCCTGGCATCTGGGTTTTACCGCTGCGGCCCTGGCGCTGATGGTGCTGAGTTGGGGCCTGCTGGCCATGAGCTTGATCGATATCGAGCACCATCTGTTGCCCGATGCCCTGGTGCTGCCGTTGTTGTGGCTGGGGCTGATCGCCAATGCCTTTGAGCTGTTCGTGCCGCTGGAGGATGCCCTGTGGGGCACGGTGGCCGGTTACCTGAGCCTGTGGTCGGTGTTCTGGGTGTTCAAGCTGGTCACCGGCAAAGAGGGCATGGGCTATGGCGATTTCAAGTTGCTGGCCATGCTCGGCGCCTGGGGCGGCTGGCAGATTTTGCCGCTGACCTTGCTGTTGTCGTCGCTGCTGGGGGCGGTGATCGGCCTGGTTATGCTGCGCCTGCAGCGCAAGCAGGCGAGCACGCCGATCCCCTTTGGTCCCTATCTGGCCATTGCGGGCTGGATCGCGCTGCTCTGGGGTGGTCAAATAACCACTTCCTATCTGAAATATTCCGGATTCTGATGACCACCGCTGCTTTCACCCCCTGGATTCTCGGCCTTACCGGCGGCATCGGCAGTGGCAAGAGCGCCGCCGCGCAGCGCTTTGTCGAGCTGGGTGTGCACCTGGTCGACGCCGACCAGGCCGCGCGCTGGGTGGTCGAGCCGGGCCGCCCGGCGCTGGCGAGTATCGTCGAGCGTTTCGGCCCGGGGGTGCTGCTCGAAGACGGCCAGCTCAACCGCGCGGCCCTGCGCGAGCTGATCTTCGCCGACCCGCAGCAACGGCTGTGGCTCGAAGCGCTGCTGCATCCCTTGATCGGCCAGGAGAT
This sequence comes from Pseudomonas sp. B21-009, assembly GCF_024749345.1. Lineage (NCBI taxonomy): Bacteria > Pseudomonadati > Pseudomonadota > Gammaproteobacteria > Pseudomonadales > Pseudomonadaceae > Pseudomonas > Pseudomonas sp. B21-009. Next base: position 5,011,318 of record NZ_CP087199.1, read on the forward strand.
CTTCAGCTACCTGGCCAAGGCCGAGTCGCCCTATGCGGTGTTTGTTTCGCCGTTGATGGTCGAGTCTGGCCAGTACAAACGCACCGACCGCCTGCTGGTGATCGATGCGCCGCAGGCACTGCAGGTGCAACGCACCCTGCTGCGCGACCAGACCAGCACTGAGCAGGTGCAGGCCATCCTCAAGGCCCAGGCCAGCCGTGAACAACGCCTTAGCCACGCCCACGACGTGATCGTCAACGACCGCGACCTGGCCTGGCTGCATTCGGAGGTCGACCGCCTGCACCACTTTTACCTGACTTTGCGAGGAGGCCAAGCATGAGCCAACCAACGACCGTAGATTGCCCGACCTGTGGCGCCCCTGTGGAATGGAGCGCGGCCAGCGCGTTTAGGCCGTTCTGTTCCGACCGCTGCAAGCTGATCGACCTGGGTGCCTGGGCAGCGGAAGAGCACAAGATTCCGGTCGCTCCGGATGCCGAAGACGAGCTGTTCTCCGGCGAGCTCGACCCGCGTCACTGAGGCCTCAGCGCTCGGGGTCGTCATCCTTCCACGGGGCCTGCAGGTAGCGGGTCCGGTTGAAGGTCTCCAGCCACTCCGGGCAGAACACCACCAGGGCGCTGACCACCATGCCGTTGATGAAGGCTTCGGGGAAGATGATCAGCCACAGGTAGCCGATAAAGTCCTCGATCCACTCCGGCATGACGAACCGCCCGTCCATCCACAGCAACCCCAGCCCACCGAGCAGGCACAAGAGTGCCGACAGCGCTGCAGCAAAAAAGCCTGAACAGAAGATATAGACGAACAGGTTGCGCGGCTGGGCTCGCTCCACCAGGATCGCGCACACCTCGGTGACCAGCAACGGCAGGCCGATCAGCAGCAGGCCATTGACCCCCATCGCCGCCAGGTCCTGACGCCCCAGCGCCAGCAGGCCGAGCTGCGCCAGCAAGCCACCGACAATCGCCAGCGGCCAGTCCAGCAGCAGGGTGACGGCGGTCATGCCGATAAAGTGATACGACACCCCGGTGTCGAAGTCGCGGCGTACCAGCCACAGGGCAAACAAGGCGAACACCGTGCCAAACAGCAAGTGCTGGCGCCGGCTGTCGGCGAACAGTTCCAGCCAGCGGGTACGCGCCACCGCCCAGATCAGCACGGGTACGTAGGCGACCCAGGCGATGGTCAGGGTCTGGCTGGAAAGTACGGCAGCACTGATCACGGCAAATAACCCTTGTGCGAGTGAGGCAATAGACGTGGGGGCAGTCTACACCTCGGGGCTGGCTTGATCAGCCTGCGCTGGCGCTTTGGGTGCCTCGAACAGGCGGAACACCGCACCTTCAACCAGCCAGTCTGCTGGCTGGCAACTCGGGTTGCGCTGCAGCTCGACCACGCTGACGGTGGTCGCCGACACCTGCACATCGGCCCAGGCGCCGTAGCAGGCGAACTCGTTCAGGGTCAGGCGCAAGCGGTAGTCGCCGGGCATGACGCTGAGCACCTTGGGGCTGAACTCGGCGTAGCTGCGCACGATTTCATCTTCTGCGCCGCGATGGTCGATGAGTTTGACGCTGTAGGGCGCTGAGTCGCCCTCCTTGAGCACTATATAGCGGCCATCCGGGGTGTCGTAGGGCACGGTAGGCGTCCAGAACAAAAAGCCCACGCCGTACACCACCAGGGCACAAACCACTGTGCCGGACCCGAATATGCCGCCCATCTTCACTACGCTCATGTTTCTTCCCTGATATTCACTGAGCCCACAACGGGAGCGCAGTCTAGGCGCTGGCCCGGCGTTGCAGCAATGGCCTTGCAGACATTTCCTGCAAAGCTCAATTGAACGCTAAGCTTGTGCCCATGGACGACTCAGACTACTTGCGCCTGCTCACCATTCAGGCCGAACAAGCCAATGCGTTTCTATCCAATGCCCGTAAATGGGAACGTGAGCGTTGGGTCTGCCAGCGCCTGCTGCAAGGCCTGAATATTCCTTACCGCAGCGAAGATTTTGCCGCCGCCGGGCAAGAGCCGCCTGACGTGCTGTTTCGCGATGCCGCCTTCGAGGTGTTTTTTGTCCTCGATGAGGGCCGGCGCCTGAACGACGAGTGGCGCGAAGAGCTGCAGCGCCGGCGCAGTGCCTTTTCGTTGAGCCAGCTGGTGCGCCGCGAAGCCCGGCCACGGCGGATCAGCGCCCAGGAGCTGCTGCAGCGCCTGGCGCCTACCCTGCGGAAAAAATCGCACAACTATCAGGAACGCGGCCTCGACCTGAGCGAGCTGGACATCATTGCCTTCGCCAGCCTCAAGCGCGAAGTGCTCGACCTAAATAGCCACTTCCCGCCACCCACCGAATACCTGCGCCAGGGCTGGCGCTCGTTGTCGCTGGTGGGCCCGACCTTCGCCCGGGTGTTGTTTGCCCACCCCGATGCGCCGGATTTCTTGCGTGGCAATCTGGGGCGCAGCATCGTTTTTGATGTCGGAATCAGCCTCTGAGCTGGCCCCCTGCCAAAGCCCGATGGCATAAATTCTGCGCCGGTGATACAAAGCGCAATCATTCGTTATAAAGACAGCCAAGTGACTGAAAGATAGGCGACCTTCGAGCTACTACAGTGAACACTGTAGCTTTCCCACAGTCACAAGCGTCTATCTGACGAGGCCCTCATGACCAGCCGCCTGAATCCCGATGACCAGCGTCGTGTCGATGAATACCTGCAAGCCCCTCAGCACCAAGTCGAGCGCAAGCCTTTCCGGCCCTGGCTGCTCCTTGTGCTGGTGGTGGCCGTAACGGTTGCGCTCGGCTTGTTGAGCCGCCTCTTGAGTCAACTGGTGCTATGAGCTGCCTTGCGCTCGCCCACAACGCCCGCCCCGTGCGGCCTACCACTCAAGACCCGAATTCCGTAAACCTTATGAGATATCTCCATGACTCACCGTATAGTGATTGTCGGCGGCGGCGCCGGCGGCCTGGAACTGGCGACCCGCCTGGGTAAGACCCTGGGCAAAAAGGGTAGCGCCAGCATCACCCTGGTCGACGCCAACCTGACGCACATCTGGAAGCCGCTGCTGCACGAAGTGGCGGCCGGCTCGCTCAACTCTTCCGAAGACGAACTGAACTACGTGGCCCAGGCCAAGTGGAATCACTTTCAGTTCCAGCTCGGGCGCATGAGCGGCCTGGACCGCGAAACCAAGCAGATCCAGCTGGCCGCGACCCTCGATGAAGACGGTCGCGAGCTGCTGCCTGCGCGCACCCTGGGCTATGACACCCTGGTGATCGCGGTGGGCAGCAACACCAACGACTTCGGCACCCTGGGCGCGGCGCAGCATTGCCTGTTCCTCGACACCCGCAAGCAGGCCGAGCGTTTCCACCAGCAACTGCTCAACCATTACCTGCGTGCCCACGCAGGTGATCAGGCCCATGAAAAAATCAGCGTGGCCATCGTTGGTGCCGGTGCCACCGGTGTCGAGCTTGCCGCCGAGCTGCATCACGCGGCCCACGAACTGGCGGCTTATGGCCTGGATCGTATCCAGCCAAAAGACATGCACATCACCCTGATCGAAGCCGGCCCGCGGGTGCTGCCAGCCCTGCCGGAGCGCATCAGCGTGCCGGTGCACAAGACCCTGGAAAAACTCGGGGTGACAGTGATGACCAACGCGGCGGTCAGCGAAGTGACGGCCGATGAGCTGCGCACCAGCAATGGCGAGGTGATTCAGGCCAGCCTCAAGGTGTGGGCGGCGGGTATTCGGGCGCCGGGGTTCCTCAAAGACATCGACGGCCTGGAAACCAACCGCATCAACCAGCTGGTGGTGCGCCCTACCCTGCAGACTACTCTGGACGACAACATTTTCGCCTTTGGCGACTGTGCTGCCTGCCCGCAACCGGGTAGCGACCGTAACGTGCCGCCACGGGCACAGGCTGCGCATCAGCAGGCGTCATTGCTGGCCAAGGGGCTCAAGGCGCGCCTGGAAGGCAAGCCGTTGCCGACTTACGCGTACCGGGATTACGGCTCGCTGGTGTCGCTGTCGCGCTTCTCGGCGGTGGGTAACCTGATGGGTAACCTGACCGGTAGCGTGATGCTCGAGGGATGGTTGGCGCGGATGTTTTATGTGTCGCTGTATCGCATGCACCAGATGGCGCTGTATGGGACTTTCCGTACGCTGATGCTGATGCTCGGCAGCCGGATCGGTCGCGGGACTGAGCCGCGGTTGAAGCTGCACTGAGTTTCAATTGTTAGTGGCAGTGCCGGCCTCATCGCCGGCAAGGCCAGCTCCCACAGGGTTCTATGTTTACCTCAACAAGCAGGCCTGACATCAATCCCTGTGGAAGCTGTAAGCTCTACTTGAGTACCCTATAAGTACTCTGCACAAAGCCGCTTTCAAAGGTGGTGCTGCGCATATGCTGCAGCGTCACGTCCTTCGCCAGGGCCCCAAACAGCGGGATGCCGCTGCCCAGCAACACTGGTATGCGGGTGATGGTCAGTTCATCCAGCCGGCCTTCGCGCAAGAAGCTCTGAATCACCTGCCCGCCATCGAGGTACAGGCCCTTGGCGCCTGTTTCATTCAGGTGCTCGACCAGGTCGGCGACCGGCCCCGGGTGCACTTCAACGCCATGCTGCATATCGGCCTGCTGCAAGGTGCTGCTCAGCACCACCACACGCTTGTGCGGATACGGCCACTCGCCAAAGGTCAGGACCTTCTCGAAGGTGTTGCGGCCCATGACCAGGGTGTCGATGGTGGCCATGTACGCCGCATAGCCGTGATCGTCACTGGAGCTGGTGGCAACCATCAGCCAGTCCAGCTCACCGCTCTCACGGGCGATGAAGCCATCGAGGCTGGTGGCGATGTACACGGAGGTTTTCAGGGGCACGGCGCAACTCCTTTGCAGGAAATAGCCGGATAGTATCAGCCAGGGCGCAGAAACGAAAAAAGGGCACCTTTTGCAAGGTGCCCTTCTTTCTGAAGATGGTCGGGGTAAGGGGATTCGAACTCCTGACATCCTGCTCCCAAAGCAGGCGCGCTACCGGACTGCGCTATACCCCGGTAAAAAAAAAGGCTCCGATTAAGGTGCCTTTTTTTATGGCTGGCTGCTAATGGCAAACCAACCTTTTAAGACTTGAACCCAGCGTACCGGATTCAAAAATGGTGGGTCGTGTAGGATTCGAACCTACGACCAATTGGTTAAAAGCCAACTGCTCTACCAACTGAGCTAACGACCCTAAGATGGTCGGGGTAAGGGGATTCGAACTCCTGACATCCTGCTCCCAAAGCAGGCGCGCTACCGGACTGCGCTATACCCCGGCTTGAAATTTGGCTCCGCGACCAGGACTCGAACCTGGGACCCAATGATTAACAGTCATTTGCTCTACCGACTGAGCTATCGCGGAACTATCAATTTCAATTACAACAGTGCTGCAATTTCGAGTGCTGTATCACTACCGCTTCGAACTCTTCGACCTTGTGCATCGCTGCGTTCATGTCTCTGAGGCGCGCTATTCTACAACCTTCAAAACCCTTGTCAACCCCTAATTTGCATTCAACTTACTGATTTGCAACTTTTTTTCAGATTCCCAATTTTGCCGGGAAGCTGCGGGGCGACATACAGCGGGGCGCACTTTACAAGCACTCGAGAAAAAATGCAAAGAAAAAAGGCCTCGAAATTCGAGGCCTTAGCGTAACCCGCCGAAAACTCAGGCGAAGACGATCTCTTCGCCCTCGACCTTCGCCGTGATGGCACTGCCTGGCAGGAACTGGCCCGACAGGATCAGCTGCGCCAACGGGTTCTCGATCCAGCGCTGGATCGCCCGTTTCAGCGGCCGTGCGCCATAGACCGGGTCGTAACCGACGGCGATCAGTTTATCCAGCGCCTCGGGGCTCAGCTCAAGGCTCAGCTCACGTTCGGCCAGACGGCTGCGCAGGCGGCCGAGCTGGATCTGGGTAATGCCGGCGATCTGCTCGCGACCCAGCGGTTCGAACACCACCACTTCGTCGATCCGGTTGATGAACTCCGGCCGGAAGTGCGAACCCACGGCATCCATCACCGCCGCACGCTGCGCTTCACGATCGCCCACCAGTTCCTGGATCTGCGAAGAGCCCAGGTTGGAGGTCATGACGATCACGGTATTGCGGAAATCCACCGTCCGCCCGTGGCTGTCAGTCAGGCGACCGTCTTCCAGCACCTGCAGCAACACGTTGAACACATCCGGGTGGGCCTTCTCGACCTCGTCCAGCAGCACCACCGCATAAGGTTTGCGCCGCACGGCTTCGGTCAGGTAGCCGCCCTCTTCATAGCCTACGTAGCCTGGTGGAGCACCGATCAGGCGAGCCACGGAGTGTTTCTCCATGAACTCGGACATGTCGATGCGCACCATGGCCTCTTCAGTGTCGAAGAGAAATTCCGCCAGCGCCTTGCACAGCTCGGTTTTACCGACACCGGTGGGGCCTAGGAACAGGAACGAGCCGCTCGGACGGTTCGGGTCCGAAAGGCCGGCACGCGAACGACGCACGGCGTTGGATACCGCAACCACGGCTTCTTCCTGACCGATCACCCGCTCGTGCAGCAGGCTTTCCATTTTCAGCAGTTTTTCCCGCTCGCCTTCGAGCATCTTCGACACCGGGATGCCGGTCCACTTCGACACGACTTCGGCGATCTCTTCTTCAGTCACCTTGTTACGCAGCAGCTGGTTTTCCGCCTTGCCGTGCTGGTCGACCATCTGCAGGCTGCGCTCCAGGTCCGGGATCACCCCGTACTGCAGCTCGGCCATGCGGCTGAGGTCGCCCTTGCGCCGGGCCGCTTCGAGCTCCTGACGCGATTGCTCGATTTTCTGCTGGATCTGCGCCGAGCCCTGTACTTCGGCTTTTTCCGAGGTCCAGATCTCTTCCAGGTCAGCGTACTCGCGCTCGAGCCGGGCGATCTCTTCGGTGAGTTTCTCCAGGCGTTTGAGCGCGGCCTCGTCGTCCTCTTTCTTCAGCGCCTGGGACTCAACTTTCAGTTGAATCAGGCGGCGCTCCAGGCGGTCGAGCACTTCCGGCTTGGAGTCGATCTCCATGCGGATGCGGCTGGCCGCTTCGTCGATCAAGTCGATGGCCTTGTCCGGCAGCTGCCGGTCAGTGATGTAGCGATGGCTGAGCTTGGCCGCGGCGATGATCGCGCCGTCGGTGATCGCCACCTTGTGGTGCACCTCGTAACGCTCTTTGAGGCCACGCAGGATGGCGATGGTGTCTTCTTCGCTCGGCTCTTCTACCAGCACCTTCTGGAAACGCCGCTCAAGCGCTGCGTCCTTTTCAATGTACTGGCGGTACTCGTTCAGCGTAGTGGCGCCGACGCAGTGCAGTTCACCACGGGCCAGGGCCGGCTTGAGCATGTTGCCGGCGTCCATCGAGCCTTCGCCTTTACCGGCGCCGACCATGGTGTGCAGCTCGTCGATGAACAGGATGATCTGCCCTTCCTGCTTGGACAGCTCGTTGAGCAAGCCTTTGAGGCGCTCTTCGAACTCGCCGCGGAACTTGGCACCGGCAATCAGCGCGCCCATGTCCAGCGACAGCAGACGCTTGCCTTTAAGGCCGTCCGGCACTTCACCATTAATGATGCGCTGGGCCAGGCCTTCGGCGATGGCGGTCTTACCGACGCCAGGCTCACCAATCAGCACCGGGTTGTTCTTGGTCCGGCGTTGCAGCACCTGGATGGTCCGGCGGATTTCATCGTCACGGCCGATCACCGGGTCAAGCTTGCCGTCTTCGGCGCGCTTGGTCAGGTCGACGGTGTATTTGTCCAGGGCCTGGCGCGACTCTTCGGCGTTGGGGTCATTGACCGCCTCGCCGCCGCGCAGGTTGCTGATGGCATTTTCCAGGGCCTTTTTGCTCACGCCCTGGCTGAGCAGCAACTTGCCAAGCTTGCTGTTCTCGTCCATGGCCGCCAGCAGCACAAGCTCGCTGGAGATGAACTGGTCGCCCTTCTGCTGGGCCAGGCGGTCGGCCTGGTTGAGCAGACGCGCCAGGTCCTGGGACATGTTGACGTCGCCGGTCGGGTTCTGGATTTTCGGCAACTGGTCGAGCTCTTTGCTCAACGCCTTGCGCAGGCTGTTGACGTCAAAGCCGACCTGCATCAGCAACGGCTTGATCGAACCGCCCTGCTGATCGATCAGGGCCTGCACCAGGTGCGCAGGCTCGATGGCCGGATGGTCCATACCCACGGCCAGGGATTGGGAATCGGATAATGCTAATTGCAGCTTGCTGGTCAAACGGTCTATTCGCATGGGTTACCTTCCTTTATGGGCAGGTCGGAGCGATGGACACACCTGATGAAGAAAAACCTGCCAGAGATACCACTGTAGATAAGGGTGATTCTGGAAGATTCAAGCTAGGCGGGCTTGATCCAGGTCAGCGCGCTGCCAGCCAGACCAGCGAAGCGAAGCGGCCACCCTGCGGGGTGCGCCGATAAGAATAGAAGCGCGGGTCGCTGACGGTGCACAAGCCACCACCATAGACGGCATTGACGCCGCGCGCTGCAAGGCGAAGGCGGGCCAGCTGGTAGATGTCGGCCATCAGCTTGCCGGGCTGGGCACCGGGCACGAAGGCCTGGGCAGTTTCCGGATGAACGGTCGTGAACGCATCACGAACCTCAAGGCCGACTTCAAAGGCTTGCGGGCCAATCGCCGGGCCCAGCCACACCAGCACCTCTTCGGGCGGCAGGGCCAAGCGCTTCAGAGTCGCCTCCAGCACACCGTTGGCCAGCCCGCGCCAGCCCGCATGGGCGGCGGCTACGCGGGTGCCGGCGCGATCGCAGAACAGCACCGGCAAGCAGTCGGCGGTCATGACCGTACAGGCAATGCCGGGGGCATCGCTGTAGCTGGCATCAGCCTCGGCAATAACGCCAGGGTCGGCATCGGCTACAACTACGCCATGCACCTGCTTGAGCCAGGCCGGCTGAATGCCGAACTCGGCGGTCAGGCGCCGGCGGTTCTCGGCCACCGCTGCTGGCGCATCGCCAACATGATCACCGAGGTTGAAACTTTCATAGGGCGGCAGGCTGACCCCGCCGCTGCGCGTAGTGACGCAGGCGCGCACCCGGGCTGGCGCAGGCCAGTCCGGGAACAGCAGCGCTTGCGTCAGCTCGCTCATCCGACGAACGCCTCGCGGTCCTGCTTGAGCAGCGACAGCAGCCAGACGAAGTCGTCCGGCAGCGCCGATTCCCAACCCATGCGCTCGCCGGTCACCGGGTGATCGAGCTCCAGGAAGCGTGCATGCAGGGCCTGGCGCGGGAAGGTCTTGAGCGCGTCGACCATGGTCAGGCTGGCCGCTGGCGGAATGCGGAAGCGCCCGCCGTAGACCGGGTCGCCGACCAACGGGAAGTTGACGTGGGCCATGTGCACGCGAATCTGGTGGGTACGCCCGGTTTCGAGCTTGACCCGCACGTGGGTGTGCGAGCGGAAGCGCTCCAGTACGCGATAGTGGCTGACCGCAGGCTTGCCGCCTTCGGTGACCGCCATGCGCTGGCGCTGACCGCCGTGGCGACCGATCGGCGCGTTGATCTTGCCGCCGGCCGTGACCACACCGATCACGATGCATTCATAGATGCGGCTGACGCTGCGGCTTTGCAACTGGGCAACCAGCTGGGTCTGCGCCTGGATGGTCTTGGCCACCACCATCAGACCGGTGGTGTCCTTGTCCAGGCGGTGGACGATACCGGCGCGCGGCACGTTGATGATGTCCGGCACGTGGTGCAGCAGGGCATTGAGCAGGGTGCCATCGGCGTGGCCCGCAGCCGGGTGGACCACAAGCCCGGCAGGCTTGTTGATCACCAGGATGTGGTCGTCTTCATAGACGATATCCAGCTCGATGTCCTGGGCCACCCACTCGCCCTGGGCTTCCTGCTCGGCATCGAGCGCCAGCAGCGCACCGCCGTGGACGATATCGCGCGGACGCAGGACAGCGCCATCGACCGTCAGGCGCCCCTCCTTGATCCAGGTGGACAGGCGCGAGCGCGAGTGCTCAGCGAACAATTGGGCGGCGACTTGGTCGAGGCGTTGCCCGCCCAATTCGGACGGCACCTCTGCGCGAAGTTGAATGATCTCGGACATGCTCGAATCAGCGGGCGGCACAGCCTTTGGTTTCGACTGCGCGCTTGTGGTTAAATACGACGTCTTTTGCCCCGAGGGTTGCATCGGGGTGCTCATCATAACAGGACGGCCACGCCCAAGACAGCGGCCGTCATAGGGACGCAAGCCGCCATGCAAGTGAAACACCTGCTGCTGATCGCCATCCTCGGACTGACCGCTGCTTGTTCTTCGAAGGAAGTCGTCGACGAAAACCTGAGCGAAGCCGAGCTGTACCAGCAGGCGCAGGCCGACCTGGACAACCACAGCTATACCAGCGCCACAAGCAAGCTGAAGGCTCTGGAATCGCGCTATCCGTTCGGCCGCTACGCCGACCAGGCCCAGCTCGAGCTGATCTACGCGAACTATAAAAACGCCGAACCGGAGGCTGCCAAGTCTGCCGCCGAGCGCTTCATTCGCTTGCATCCGCAGCATCCGAACGTCGACTACGCCTACTACCTCAAGGGTCTGACCTCGTTCGACCAGGACCGCGGCCTGCTGGCGCGCTTCCTGCCGCTGGACATGACCAAGCGTGACCCGGGCGCTGCCCGCGACTCGTACAACGAATTCGCCCAGCTGACCAGCCGCTTCCCCAACAGCCGCTATTCGCCTGACGCCAAGCAGCGCATGATCTACCTGCGCAACCTGCTGGCTTCCTACGAAATCCACGTGGCCGACTACTACCTGACCCGTCAGGCCTATGTCGCTGCCGCCAACCGTGGCCGCTATGTAGTAGAGAACTTCCAGGAAACCCCATCGGTAGGCGACGGCCTGGCGGTGATGACCGAAGCCTACATGCGCCTGCACCTGGACGAACTGGCGGCCACCAGCCTGGAAACCCTCAAGCTCAACTACCCGGACCACCCGAGCCTGGTCGATGGCCAGTTCGTGCCGCAGCAGAACGAAGCCGACAACCGCTCGTGGCTGTCCAAGGCCACCCTGGGCCTGATCAATACCGCCCCGCCGCTGCCGCCGGGTGAAACCCGTGCCAACCAGGACGTGGTGAAGCAGTACCAGGACGCCAAGGACGCGATCCCGCAAGAGCTGCTGCCTAAAGATGCCAACGGTGACGTCATCGAAGAAGAAAACCACGAAGCGGAAGGTAACAACGAAGACCGCTCCTGGTTCAGCTACATGACCTTCGGTGTGTTCGACTGAGCCATCGTGTAAAAGATAAAGGGAGGCCAAGGCCTCCCTTTTTTCATGCCCGAGCCCTAGACTGAAGGCTCTTCACTGACAAAGCTGGACACCATGGTTCGCCTACTTTTCTGGATTGCCCTGATTGCTGCTGCCTTCTGGTTGTGGCGCAAGTTCAAGGCCAGCAATGCTGCTGGGCAAAACAACAGCCTCGAAGACCCGCTGAAGATGGTCCGCTGCGCCCATTGCGGCGTGCATTTGCCCAGTGACCGGGCGCTGCATCGCGGGGCGCAGTGGTATTGCAGCCAGGCGCATCTGGAGCAGGGGCCTGGGGCGCAGCGCTGATTGCCCCGCGATGAGCCCTAAAGAGCAGCCACCCGCCCAGCCGGTGCATATGGCGCCGGATCAATGATTGGCTCACGCCCCAGCAACAAATCCGCAAACAACTGGCAGGACGCCGGCGCCAGCACCAGGCCATTGCGGTAATGCCCGCAGTTCAGCCACAGCCCGGCATAGCCCGGCACCTCGCCGATGTACGGAATGCCCTCAGGCGAACCCGGCCGCAGCCCCGCCCAATGGGCCACCGGGGTGGCGTCGGCCAGCGCCGGCAGCAACTCCACCGCCGATGCCTTGAGGCTTTCCAGCGCTTCGTCGGTTGGGGTCTTGTCGTAACCGGCATGCTCCAGGGTACTGCCCACCAGAATATGCCCGTCGCGCCGCGGGATCGCATAACGCCCCTTGGCCAGCACCATGCTCGGCAAAAAGTCTTCGGCGCACTTGTACAGGATCATCTGCCCTTTCACCGGCTCCACCGGCAGCTCCAGGCCCAATGGCCGCAGCAAGTCGCCGCTCCAGGCGCCAGCCGTCAGCACCACGCGATCGGCCGGAATCGGCCCGGTTGCAGTCTCGACCCCGGTGATGCGCTCGCCCTCACGGCTGAAGCCGGTGATTTCGCACTGCTCGCGAATGCTCACGTTCGGCAGCGCCAGCAAGGCGGCCTTGAGTGATTTGACCAGGCGTGGATTACGCACGTTGGCAACCCCGGCCATATAGATGGCGCGGCGGAAACCGCCGCCCAGCACCGGCACCGCGTCATAGGCCGCCGAGATATCCACAGCACTTAGCGGCCGTCCTTCGCGCTTGGCCCAGGCCAGGGCTTCGGCTTCGTCGTCGAGGTCCAGCCAGTACAGGCCGGTGGTGTGCACTTCAGGGTCAACCCCGGTGCTGGCGAACAGGCGCTCGCCCAGCTGTGGATAAAAATCCTGCGACCAATGCGCCAGGGCCGTTACCGCCGGGCTATAGCGCCACGGGTACAGCGGCGAGACGATGCCGCCGCCAGCCCAGGAAGACTCCTGGCCGAGCGCGCCACGGTCACACAGCACCACCTGCTCGACCTCGGCCGCCAGGTTGAACGCTGTCAGCAGGCCGATTACCCCGCCACCGACAATCACTACTTGCTTGGTCATGTATTGATCCAACTTCTGAAGTAAACCTCAGCCACCCCAACAGCCGCGGCCGCCATCAACGGCACCGGGATTGCGGCGCACACCGGCCTGGTCGAGTTCGAAATCGGCGCAGCGGTCACTGTTCATCAAACCACCGCCAATGCGCCGGGCGGTAAGGGTGAATGACGTCGAATGACGAACGGCCTGCAGCCGGTAGTGCTCGGTCCCGGGCGCCAATGGGGTGACCAGGGCTTCGCTGTTGGCGTACTGGCCGCTGCGGGCATAGTGACGCTCGAGCAGTTGCGCGCTTTCGAACAGCAACCCGGCGATTTCCGTGCGTGCGGCCTTGCGGACCTGTTCGCTGTAGCTGGGATAGGCAATGCCCGCCAGAATGCCGACCACGGCGACGACAAGCAACAGTTCAATCAGGCTCAAACCTTTCTGCAGGGTGGACATAAGTCGAACTCCTAGTGAAGCTGGCGCCAGAGAATGCGCCTGGGTGGCTGGGCGCCCTCTTCTACAGCCTGTGCATAAACGCTTTCGAGCACGCTGCGCCCTGCCCCGGCGTGGCTGACGGCGGTGATCCGGTACAAGGTAACGGACAGGTTGGCGGGCCAGTGCGCGGCGTGGGTACTCTGGCCAAGGTTCTGTACCAGGTGGAAGCCGCTGGCGCCGCCTTGCCAGCTCAGGCCGGAGGTCGGCCCTTCGCCGCGGTAGACGCCAGGCGCCCGCACCCGTGCAGCTTCCGGCGGCGGTAAACAGTAACTGCACGGCAACACGCCCGACACGCTCGACTCACCTAGCAACAAGGTCTGCTCCGCGTGCTCGAAGCCTTGCAGGGTTGCCTGCAGGTTGCCGGCCATGCGCTCCTGCAGGGTGGCGCTGACCATCGCCGAGACGCCGAGCACACCCAACATCCCCAGCAACACCAGGCTGACCAGCAGGATCACCCCACGCTGGCCGCCGGGCCTAGCCATTGCGCAGGGCCACTGTCAGTTGATACTGCTGCGGCCTTACCCGCGCCAGCGGGTCAAGCAAGGTCAGGCTCAGGCGCAGTCCGGCGATGCGGGTGGCACTCCGGCTGATAATGTCGACGCGCAGCTCACCGAGGTTGTCGATCAGCGGCGCATAGCTGGCGCCGCTGCCGAGCATCAGGCTGGTGCCATCAACGCGATAGGTCTGGCGTCGTATCGGTATCGCGAAGTGCCCGGCCGGCGCCGCCTGGACATCGGGATAGACCCGCGCCTGGCTTATGCAATCGGTGACCAGCGTCCAGTTCGGCCGCCCACCGGCGCCAGCGACTTCGGCGCTGATCAGGCTCAATTGCTGCAATTGGCCGTCCGCTGCGCGGATTACCTCCAGCGGTTGGGCAAACGCCTGTGCCGAGGACGGGTTCACATGGCTGATTGCATCCGCACGCAAGCAGCCGAACATGCCGCTCATGCGAATATCCTGGGCCATGCGCTGCAACGCCAGGCGCGCGTCTTCCTGCAGTTGTGCGGCGATGCCCTGAGCCTGCCAGTTCGAAGTGGCCGCCAGAAACAAGCGGCTGACACCGAGCAGCAGCACCAAGCCGAGGCTGAGGGCCAGCAACACTTCGACCAGGCCGACGCCGGCTTGCCGGGTCATCGGCCTGGCCCTGCGTTGATGCGCGCTTGTTCGAGCGCGCCATGCTGCAGATACGCCGCCTGAGTACTGTGCAAGGCACTGTCGGTGGCCTGCAGCGCCCGTACCTGCGCAGCCGCTGCAGCAAACACACCCAGCCCCAGCACCAGCATGGCCAGCAGCACCTCGAGCAAGCTCATTCCTTGTTGCCGTCCGCCATCCATGGCGCCATCCCTCCTGCGACTTTTCCCCAGCACTTTGCCAAACCGCCCGACTGGACGCTGCGGTGCGCCGGCCTGACTCTATAGAAGCACTTCCAGGGAGGAATGCACGGTGAAGCAACAGGGCGTAACACTGATACAAATGATGTTCGCGCTAGCGCTGGTGGGGATGCTCACGCACATCAGCCTGCCGGCCTACAACACCATGAGCAGCGGGCTACAACAGCAAACTGCCGCCAAGGACCTGGCTCAGGCTTTGCGCACGGCGCGTAGCGAGGCCTTGCTGCGCAACCAGGTGGTTCGCCTGCAAGCGCTCGAAGATAACTGGAGTAATGGCTGGCGCATGGTCGTGGAACAGGATGGCCCACTGCTGCTGTACGAACAGCGGCTTGAGCGGGTGAACGTCGTGGGTAATCAACCGGTGGCCCGGCAGGTGCGCTTCAGTGGGCTGGGGGTGCCGTTGCACGCGGGGGGAGCGTTTCAGGCCGGGACGCTGTTCATTTGCCAGCGCCCCGAGCCCTTCAGCCAGTACCGGGTGGTACTGGCACACACAGGCCGGGTCAGCCTGCGCGAAGAGCCCGGCGAGCAGCCGCTGTGCGCGGCCGGCGGGTCAGATCAGTGAACGTACGCGCAACTCTTTGGGCATCGAGAAGGTGATGTTCTCTTCGCGGCCATCAAGCTCTTCGGCGCCGGTGGCACCCCAGGCACGCAGTTGTTCGATCACGCCACGCACCAGCACCTCGGGGGCCGAAGCACCGGCGGTGATACCAATGCGCTCAACGCCATCGAACCAGCTTTTTTGCAGGTCTTCGGCGCCGTCGATCAGGTAGGCCGGGGTCGACATGCGCTCGGCCAGTTCACGCAGGCGGTTGGAGTTGGAGCTGTTCGGGCTGCCGACCACCAGGACCACGTCGCATTCGTTGGCCAGTTGCTTGACCGCGTCCTGACGGTTCTGGGTGGCGTAGCAGATGTCGTCCTTGCGCGGCCCGCCGATATTCGGGAAGCGCGCGCGCAGGGCATCGATCACCCGGCTGGTGTCGTCCATCGACAGCGTGGTCTGGGTGACGAAGGCCAGTTTGTCCGGGTCGTTGACCTGCAGGCTGGCAACATCGTCCTCGTCTTCGACCAGGTAGATGGCGCCACCGTTGCTGGTGTCGTACTGGCCCATGGTGCCTTCGACTTCCGGGTGGCCTTCGTGGCCAATCAGGATGCACTCGCGGCCGTCACGGCTGTAGCGCGCCACCTCGATATGCACCTTGGTGACCAGTGGGCAGGTCGCGTCGAATACCTTCAGGCCGCGCCCCGCCGCTTCCTGGCGCACGGCCTGGGAAACACCGTGGGCGCTGAAGATGACGATGACGTCGTCCGGCACCTGGTCGAGTTCTTCGACAAAAATCGCCCCGCGCGCGCGCAGGTCTTCGACCACGAACTTGTTGTGCACCACTTCGTGACGCACGTAGATCGGCGGGCCAAACACTTCGAGGGCACGATTGACGATCTCGATCGCCCGGTCCACACCGGCACAGAAGCCACGGGGGTTGGCGAGTTTGATTTGCATGGCAGGCTCCAGGCTCACAGGGCCTTGACCGCGAGGATTTCCACCTCGAAGTTCAGGGTCTTGCCGGCCAGCGGATGGTTGAAGTCGATGGTCACCTGGGCATCATCGAAGGCTTTCACCACACCGGGCAATTCGGCGTTGGCGGCGTCGTTGAAGATCACCAGCAGGCCCTCGGACAACTCCATGTCCTGGAACTGCGAACGCGGCATGACCTGCACGTTCTGTGGGTTTGGCTGGCCGAAGGCGTTTTCCGGGTTGACGGTCACGGTGCGCTTGTCGCCGCTCTTGAAGCCGAACAGCGCCGCTTCGAAGCCCGGCAGCAGGTTGCCGTCGCCGACCTTGAACACCGCCGGCGCCTTGTCGAAGGTGCTGTCGACGGTGTCACCGTTTTCCAGGTGCAGTGCGAAGTGCAGGGTCACTTCGGTGTTCTGGCCGATACGGGTCTCAGTCATGGACGGGTTCTCCGGACTTTTTGCTCTTGAACATATCCAGCGCCAGCATCACCGCACCCACGGTAATGGCGCTGTCGGCCAGGTTGAAGGCCGGGAAGTACCAGCGGTTCTGCCAGTGCACGAGGATGAAGTCGACTACGTGGCCGAGCACGATGCGGTCGTACAGGTTGCCCAGCGCCCCCCCCAGCACCAGTGCCAGGGCGACGGCCAGCCAGGTCTCGTTGCGCCCCAGGCGCTTGAGCCAGACCACCAGCACGGCACTGACCACTATGGCGATCAGGGCGAACAGCCAGCGCTGCCAGCCGGAGCTGTCAGCCAGGAAGCTGAAGGCGGCACCGGTGTTGTAGGCCAGGGTCCAGCTGAAGTAGTCGGGAATGACCACGATCTGCTGGTACAGGCTCAGCGCGCCCTCGAAGTAGAACTTGCTGGCCTGGTCGAGGACCAGGACCAGCACGCTCAGCCACAGCCAGCTGAGGCGCCCGAAGCGCCCCACACCAGGGTTAGGCATAGTGGCGCACCTCGCCTTTGCCGCCGATGTTGTCGGCGCAACGGGCGCAGATTTCCGGGTGCTCCGGGTTCGCGCCGACGTCCGCGCGGAAGTGCCAGCAACGGCCGCACTTGGCGTGGCCGGACTTGACCACTTTCAGCTTCAGGCCCGGGACTTCGGTCTCGACCGCATCGGCTGGCGCCTGGGCGAATGGCGCAACGCTGGCCGCCGAGGTGATCAGCACGAAGCGCAGCTCGTCGCCCAGCTTGTTCAGGTCGGCGCTCAGGGCGTCGTCGGCGAACAGGGTGACTTCGGCTTGCAGGTTGCCACCGATGGCCTTGGCCGCACGCTGGTTTTCCAGTTCCTTGTTGACCGCGGTTTTGGCGGCCATGATCCGCTCCCAGTAGGCGCGACCCAGCTCGAAGCCTTCCGGCAGCTCGCTCAGGCCTTCATACCAGGTGTTGAGCATCACCGACTCGTTGCGCTCGCCCGGCAGGTACTGCCACAGCTCGTCGGCGGTGAACGCCAGGATCGGCGCGATCCAGCGCACCAGCGCTTCGCTGATGTGGTACAGCGCGGTCTGGCAGGAACGACGGGCAACACTGTTGGCGCCAGTGGTGTACTGACGGTCCTTGATGATGTCCAGGTAGAAGCCGCCCAGCTCCTGCACGCAGAAGTTGTGGATCTTCGAGTAGACGTTCCAGAAGCGGTATTCGCCGTAGTGCTCTTCCAGCTCGCGCTGCAGCAGCAGGGTACGGTCGACCGCCCAGCGGTCCAGCGCCAGCATGTCTTCGGCCGGCAGCAGGTCGCGGGCCGGGTCGAAGCCGGACAGGTTGGAGAGCAGGAAGCGCGCGGTGTTGCGGATACGCCGGTAGGCGTCGGCACTGCGCTGCAGGATCTGCTCGGAAACCGCCATCTCGCCGGAGTAGTCGGTGGCCGAAACCCACAGGCGCAGGATGTCGGCACCCAGGGTGTCGTTGACCTTCTGCGGCTCGATGGTGTTACCCAGCGACTTGGACATCTTGCGACCGTTCTCGTCGACGGTGAAGCCGTGCGTCAGCAGCTCGCGGTACGGTGCGTGGTTGTCGATGGCACAACCGGTCAGCAGCGAGGAATGGAACCAGCCGCGGTGCTGGTCGGAACCTTCCAGGTACAGGTCGGCGCGCGGGCCGGTTTCGTGGCCGATGCTGTGCGAGCCACGCAGCACGTGCCAGTGGGTGGTACCGGAGTCGAACCAGACGTCGAGGGTGTCGGCGATCTTGTCGTACTGGCCGGCCTCGTCACCGAGCAGTTCGGCGGCGTCGAGCTTGAACCAGGCTTCGATGCCTTCTTTCTCGACACGCTTGGCCACTTCTTCCATCAGCTCGACGGTGCGCGGGTGCAGCTCGCCGGACTGCTTGTTGAGGAAGAACGGGATCGGTACGCCCCAGTTGCGCTGACGCGAGATGCACCAGTCCGGACGGTTGGCGATCATCGAGTGCAGGCGCGCCTGGCCCCAGGCCGGGACGAACTTGGTCTCTTCGATGGCCTTGACCGCACGCTTGCGCAGGGTTTCGCCGTTGTCGGGCTGCTTGTCCATGCCGACGAACCATTGCGCGGTGGCGCGATAGATCAGCGGGGTCTTGTGGCGCCAGCAGTGCATGTAGCTGTGGCTGATGGTTTCGGTGTGCATCAGCGCACCGACTTCCGAGAGTTTTTCGACGATGGCCGGGTTGGCCTTCCAGATGAACTGGCCGCCGAAGAACTCCAGCGACGGCACGTACACGCCGTTGCTCTGCACCGGGGTGAGGATGTCGTCGTTGACCATGCCGTAGCGTTTGCAGGTGACGAAGTCGTCTTCACCGTAGGCTGGCGCGGAGTGCACCACACCGGTACCGGCGCCCAGCTCGACGTAGTCGGCCAGGTATACCGGCGACAGGCGATCGTAGAACGGGTGACGGAAGTTGATCAGCTCAAGCGCCGAGCCTGGCGCGGTGGCGATCACCGAACCTTCCAGCGCATAACGCTTCAGGCACGACTCGACCAGCTCTTCGGCCAGCACCAGCAGCTTGTCGCCGGTATCGACCAGAGCGTACTTGAACTCCGGGTGGACGTTCAGCGCCTGGTTGGCCGGGATGGTCCACGGCGTGGTGGTCCAGATCACAATCGAAGCAGGCCTGGCCAGCGAAGCCAGGCCGAACGCGGCGGCCAGCTTGGCCTCATCGACCACCGGGAAGGCGACGTCGATGGTCTGCGATTTTTTATCGGCGTACTCGACCTCGGCTTCGGCCAGGGCCGAACCGCAATCGAAACACCAGTTGACCGGTTTCAGGCCCTTGAACACGAAGCCGTGCTTGACCATTTCGGCCAGCGCGCGGATCTCACCGGCTTCGTTGGTGAAGTTCATGGTCTTGTACGGGTTTTCCCAGTCGCCCAGCACACCCAGGCGGATGAACTCGGTCTTCTGCCCTTCGATCTGCTCGGCGGCGTAGGCGCGGCACAGCTCGCGGGTCTGGTCGGCGCTCAGGTGCTTGCCGTGGGTCACTTCGACCTTGTGCTCGATCGGCAGGCCATGGCAGTCCCAGCCCGGGACGTACGGGGCGTCGAAACCGGACAGGGTCTTGGAGCGGACAATCATGTCCTTGAGAATCTTGTTCAGCGCATGACCGATGTGGATCTTGCCGTTGGCGTAGGGCGGGCCGTCGTGCAGCACGAACTTCGGACGATCCTTGCCAATTTCGCGCAGCTTCTGGTACAGGCCAATGCTGTCCCAGCGCTGCAGGATCTGCGGTTCGCGCTGTGGCAGGCCGGCCTTCATCGGGAAGGCGGTGTCCGGAAGGTTTAGCGTGGCTTTATAGTCGGTCATTTCAGGCTCTTCGTTAGCGGTTGACCGTGCCAATGGGCACGTGCGGCGGCGATATCCGCATCGATCGCCGACTTCAGCGCCTCCAGGGAGGCGAATCGCTGCTCTTCACGCAGCTTGTGGTGGAATTCCACCGTCAGACGCCGGCCATAGAGATCGCCGGCAAAATCCAGAAGATGTACTTCCAGGTGGGCTTTGCCATCACCTGAAACGGTGGGCCGTACACCAATGTTGGCGACGCCCGGCCAGTTCTTGCCATCGACCTCGACGCTGACCAGGTAAACCCCGGTAAGCGGTACCCGATGGCGCTTGAGCTGGATGTTGGCTGTCGGGGTACCCAGCTGGCGGGCCAGCTTCTGCCCGTGCAGCACGCGCCCGCGGATGCGGAACGGCCGCCCCAGCAAACGCTCGGCCAGGGCGAAATCGGCATTGGCCAGGGCATCGCGCACTTGCGTGCTGCTGACCCGCAGGCCATCGAGTTCGACGGTTTGCGCCGCTTCGACGGTAAAGCCCTGAAGGATACCGGCCTGCTCGAGGAAGTCGAAGTCGCCAACCCGGTCGCAGCCAAAGCGGAAATCGTCGCCCACTTCCAGGTGCTTCACGCCCAGGCCATCGACCAGGATGGTGTCGACGAACTCGGCGGCGCTGAGCTTGCTCAGGCGCTGGTTGAACGCCAGGCACAGCACCCGGTCGACACCGGCGGCGGCCAGCAGGGCGACCTTGTCGCGCAGGCGCGCCAGGCGTGCGGGCGCAGTGTCGGGGGCAAAGTATTCACGCGGCTGTGGCTCGAAAATCACCACGCAGCTGGGCACGCCCAACTCGTCCGCTCGCTCACGCAGGCGCGCCAGGATTGCCTGGTGGCCGCGGTGAACACCGTCGAAGTTGCCAATAGTGGCGACACAGCCCCGGTGCTGGGGGCGCAGGTTGTGGAGGCCTCGAACCAGCTGCATAACGCGCTTCTTGCTCATAAAGTGGTCGATTATAACCACACCCGGGCGCTGACGACAGGCAGCAGCGTCACCCCGTGGCGTGGAATGTGTAAAACCGACGTCTGACCGCCGTTACGCCTTAATGCAACGCCTTGCGGGCGAAGTCACGCGGGCGGAATCCGAACAGCAGCAGACAGCCGAAATAGGTCACGACTCCGGCCAGGATCAGCGCGCCAAGGCGCAGAAAGCGCTCAAGCATCTGCCCTTCGGCCCAGGCCGGCATGTAGTGCATGCCCACCAGCAACACCGCCGACATCAGCAGCACTGCCACCACCAGCTTGGCGAGGAACTTGGCCCAGCCCGGTTGTGGCTGGAACAACTGCTGCTGGCGTAGCTTCCAGTACAGCAGGCCGGCGTTCAGGCAGGCGCCGAGGCTGATGGCCAGGGCCAGGCCGGCGTGCTGCAGGTGGCTGATGAAGGCCAGGTTGAACAGCTGGGTGCAGACCAGGGTGAAGATGGCGATCTTCACTGGAGTACGAATGTTCTGCTGGGCGTAGAAGCCAGGGGCCAGGACCTTGACCAGGATAATCGCCAGCAGCCCGAGGGAATAGGCAATCAGCGCACGCTGGGTCATGGCCGCATCGAAGGCGCTGAATTTACCGTACTGGAACAACGCCACGGTCAGCGGCTCGGCCAGGATCGCCATGGCCAGGGTGCACGGCAGCACCAGCAAAAAGCACAGGCGCAGGCCCCAGTCGAGGATCCGCGAGTATTCGTGCCGGTCGCGGTTGGCGTAGGTCTTGGCCAGGGTGGGCAGCAGGATAGTACCCAGGGCTACACCCAGCACTCCGGAAGGCAGCTCCATCAGGCGGTCGGCGTAGTACATCCACGACACCGAACCTGCGACCAGGAACGAGGCGAAGATGGTGTTGATGATCAGCGAGATCTGGCTTACCGAAACCCCGAGGATCGCCGGCAGCATCTGCTTGAGCACTCGCCATACACCGCTGTCGCGCAGGTTCAGGCGCGGCAGCACGAGCATGCCGATCTTCTTCAGGTGCGGCAGCTGGTACAGAAGCTGCGCCAGGCCGCCAGCCAGCACGCCCCAGGCCAGGGCCATGATCGGCGGGTCGAAATATGGCGTGAGGAACAGGGTAAAGCCGATCATCGCCACGTTGAGCAGGGTCGGCACGAAGGCCGGCACCGAAAAGCGGTTCCAGGTATTGAGGATGGCGCCGGCCAGCGATGACAGCGAGATCAGCAATATATAAGGAAAGGTCACCCGCAGCAGGTCGGTGGTCAGCTGGTATTTTTCAGTGCTGTCGACAAAGCCTGGGGCTGTTACCCACACCACCCAGGGCGCGGCGAGGATACCCAGGGCGGTGACCAGGGCCAGCACCAGGGTCAGCAGGCCACTGACATAGGCGATGAAGGTGCGGGTGGCCTCCTCGCCTTGCTGGGTCTTGTATTCGGCCAGAATCGGCACGAACGCCTGGGAAAACGCGCCTTCGGCAAAGATGCGCCGCAGCAGGTTGGGCAGCTTGAAGGCAATGAAGAAGGCGTCTGTGGCCACGCCGGCACCGAATACCCGCGCCAGGATGGTGTCGCGGACGAAGCCCAGCACCCGCGAGATCATGGTGATGGAGCTGACCGCGGCCAGGGATTTAAGAAGATTCATCGAAAGTTTTTCACGCCTGAGGATAAAGGGCTGTGCCGCAACGCGCCCAGTTGTGCGATACTCCGCGCCGCAACGCAAGCAGAGCAAAAGCTCCCGAGTTTACAGGTCGTACCGCAGAAGGGAATCACTCCCTTGTACAGAACGACCACTCAGCGGAACCATGCAAGTGCCCTTGACAACCGATCAACTCATCGGCATGATTCGCGGCCTATTTTGTTTGCTATTTACCAAGTCTTTCGAGGAGCTCGACGGTGGCCAACTCACCTTCCGCCAAAAAACGTGCAAAACAGGCTGAGAAGCGTCGCAGCCACAACGCCAGCCTGCGTTCCATGGTTCGTACCTACATCAAGAATGTAGTTAAAGCCATCGACGCAAAAGACGCCGAAAAAGCGCAAGCTGCTTACACTCTGGCTGTTCCAGTTATCGACCGTATGGCCGATAAAGGTATCATCCACAAGAACAAGGCTGCTCGCCATAAAGGCCGTCTGAATGGCCACATCAAGGCGCTGAAAGAAGCTGCAGCTGCCTAAGCGACATGCTTGTTGAAAAACCGACCCTAGGGTCGGTTTTTTATTGCCTGTGATTTGGGTTGCGGGCAGAAAAGCATCGCGGGCCAATCCCGCTCCTACAGGTTTGTGTAGGAGCGGGATTGACCCGCGATGGCTAGCGACTACTTACCAATCTGAATCTTCGGTGCCCACTGCAGCCATTCATCCTCGGCCTTGTCGAACAGGGCGAAGGTCTGCTGCGGCCGCGCCGGATTGCCCATCTTCTCGCCGTCTGGCGTGGCGAAGGCGATGCCGCCTTCTATCAGGGTCTCCAGCGACTCGGTACGCACCGTCGCGCCCTTGAACAGGCCGATATCGAAGCCGAAGCCGCTGCTGTTCCAGAAACGGCTACCGCCACGCACCAACGCTGCATACCTGGGCTCGATCAGGATATGGATCAGTACCCGGTCGGCGGTCTGGCCCAATTCAAATCCGGTGACCTTGCCTACCGGAATCTCGCGGTAGGTAACCGGTACGCCCGGCTTGATCGAACCCCGCCGCGCAGCACTGAGCACCAGCGACAGGCCAGCTTCGCGCCCAGAGAAATCCGGCGCCTGAGGCAAGGCATTGAAGTTGAGCTGCGGCCCGGTACTTCTGACTGCCGGCTGCACTTCCAGGTACTGGCCAGTGACCAGGGTTTCCAGGTTGGCGGTCTTGACGATGCCCAGGGCCGGCTTGACCACCCAGAACTGCGTACCTTCGCGGGCGATACGCTCCGGCACTTCGGTGATCCGCGCCTTGAGTAGCACCGCCTGCAAATCATTGGTCAGGTCGACCTGTTCGACTTTGCCGACATCCAGGCCCTTGAAGCGAACCGGCGTGCCAACCTTGAGGCCGTCTGCGCGATCGACGCGGATGGTCACCGTGGTACCGCTGCGGTTGGCCGCTTCCTGGCTTTCATTGAGGCGGAAGAACGGAATGCGGCGCTTGAGCTTCACATTCGGGATAGGTGTGTCGAAAGCGATACCGCCAGCCATCAGGCTCTGCAGCGATTCACTCTTGATCTGGATGCCCGACAGGCCGCCACTCAGGGTAATGCCGCTGGCATTCCAGAAGCGCGTCGAACCGTTGACCAGGCCGGCGTACTCTTTCTCGATATGCACACCGATCAGCAGGCGCTTGCTCTTCTTCGAGAACTGGTAGCTCTGCACCGTACCGACCTTGACCTGGCGGTAGAGGATCGGGCTGCCGACCTCCAGTGAGCCAAGGTTGTCGCTGTACAGCACCAGGTGCAGGCCGGGCGCCTTGAGGTCCAGCGGCGGTGCCTTGGCCCGCGCCTCGAACTCGCGCTGCGGCGTCGCGCCCTTGTCGCCCGGGCGGATGGCAATGTAGTTACCCTTGACCAACGCCTCAAGGCCGGTAATACCGGCGAGGGAGATCGATGGCTTGACCACCCAGAACTGCGTACCGTCGACCAGGTAGTCTTCGGCCAGCGGATCGAGGGTCAGCTCGGCCATGGCACTGGCCAGGTCGGGATCGACCTTGAGGGTCTTCAGCGAGCCGACCTGGATGCCTTTGTACATCACCGGGGTACGCCCGGCCTGCAGGCCCTCGAAGTCGCTCAGCTTGACCTTGACGCGAATCCCGGCCTGGGCCGCATCAAAGTCTTCGTACAAGCGAAACGGCAGGTTCGGATCGGTGGGCGGGCTGTCCTTGCGGTGCTCGGGGGTGGCGAAGGCAATACCGCCGGCGACGATGCTGGCCAGCGACTCGCTGCGTACCTTCACCCCGGAGAGGTTGGCGTCGATGCTGATGCCGCTGGCATTCCAGAAGCGCGTATGTTTGCGCACCAGGTCGGCGTAGGCCGGCTCGATGAACACCTTGATCTCGACCGTGCCCTGGTCTTCGGCGAGGCGATAGCTCTTCACCCGGCCAACCTGGATCTGCTTGTAGAACACCGGGCTGTCGCGGTTGAGCGAACCCAGACGGTCGGCCTTGAGGGTCAGGTGCAGGCCCGGCTCGCTGTCGGACAACGGCGGCGCTTCATCCAGTGCCTTGAAGCGCTTGGTCGGCTCGCCCTGCCCCGGGCTGACGGCGATGTAGTTGCCCGATACCAGGGTTTCCAGGCCGGTGATCCCGGCCAGGCTAACGCTCGGTTTGACCAGCCAGAAGCGCGTACCGGTGTTCAGGTGCGGCTCGGCCTCCTTGTTCATTTCGATGGTGGCGATGACCCCGGTGTTGCTGCCCTTGGCATCCAGCACCAGCTCTTTCACCTTACCGACCGACATACCCTTGAAGACCACTTCGGTCTTGTTGGCAACGATACCTTCACCGCTCTCAAAGCGGACCTGGATGTTCACACCTGACTCGCGATAGGCCTGCCAGCCAAGCCAGCCACCGATCACCAGGGCGATCAGGGGCAATATCCATATAGCCGACCAGTTCGAAGCTGGGCGGGTTTTAGCCGTAGGCAAATCACTCATGGTCGTCATCCGACTCCGTGTTATCCCAAATCAGTCGGGGATCGAAGGTTACTGCAGCGAGCATCGTCAGAATCACCACACTGGCGAAGGCGACGGCGCCCAGATTGGCTTCGACACTGGCGATCCTGCCGAAATTCACCACCGCCACCAGAATGGCGATCACGAAAATATCCAGCATCGACCAGCGTCCGATGAATTCGATGAAGCGGTACATCAGGATCCGTTGCCGGGCCGACAACGGTTGGTGGCGCTGCACCGAATAGAGCAGCAGGGCAATGCCGACCAGCTTGAAAGTCGGCACCAGAATACTGGCGATGAACACCACTGCGGCGATCGGCAGCATGCCGTGCTTCATCAGGGTGATGACGCCGGACATTATTGTGTCCGGGCTACCCTGCCCCAGAGCGCTGACGGTCATGATCGGCAACACGTTGGCCGGGATGTACAAGATTGCCGAAGTAATCAGCAACGCCCAGGTTCGCACCAGGCTGTTTGGCCGCCGGGCGTGCACCACCGCACCACAGCGGGTGCAGGTTTGCGCGTCACTGTCCGGCTCCTGGCGATTCAGTTCATGACATTCGCCACAAACCAGAATCCCGGCATCAATCGCACGCATGCAGGTCTTCCCCCGATAAAGCACTCCATATCTGGTGGGGCGACATCACCACCTCCAGCCACACCTGCACCAACAACAAACTGATAAAGCAGGCCAGGCCCAGGCCGAGGCTGAGCTCAGCCAGGTCGACCAGCTTGACCATCGCCACCAGCACGCCCATGAAATAGACCTCGAGCATGCCCCAATCGCGTAGATGGTGATAAATCCGATAAAGCAACAAACCGTAACTGCGACCAACGTTCAGGCGAATGCTCAATAGCACTGCCAGCTGGCACAACAGTTTGAGCAAGGGAATCGCCATGCTGCAGAGAAACACCACCACCGCTACGCCGCGCATACCGGTGTTGTACAGCCCGACCACGCCGCTCCAGACCGTATCGTTGGAGGTTTGCCCCAGCAGGTGCAGTTGCATGATCGGCAGGAAGTTGGCCGGTACGTAAAGCAGCAAGGCGGCCAGCACCAGGGCCAGGCTGCGCTGGACCACATTGTGTCGATGGGCGTAGAGCTCGTAGCCACAGCGCGGGCAGTGGGCCTTTTCGTCTTGCTTGAGCACAGGCTTGCGCATCAGCAGGTCGCATTCGTGACAGGCCACCAGGTCTTCCAGGGGCAAGTCGGCGAGCTGATGGGGGTCGGCAGGTTCTGACATAGTGAACTTCTGAGTCAACGCGAGGGCGCTATTCTAACCGATGTCGGAGCGGGCTTGCCCCGCGATACCCTTCTGTCAGCCACATCGCATCGCGGGGCAAGTCGAGGCGTCGCACCGCCGTTCCCACAGACGCCAGAAAGACAAAACCCCTACCTGCATATGCAGATAGGGGTTTCGGAATTTAATCTTGACGATGACCTACTCTCACATGGGGAAACCCCACACTACCATCGGCGATGCATCGTTTCACTGCTGAGTTCGGGATGGGATCAGGTGGTTCCAATGCTCTATGGTCGTCAAGAAATTCTGTTGCCAGAAGGTCTTGTTAGACACTCCAGCGAATCGGGTATGTGATGTTTGTGAGTTACAAATCTTCGGCTGTGCAGTCTTCACAACACCGCAATCTGGCTTTCGCTCAAATTGCTTGGGTGTTATATGGTCAAGCCTCACGGGCAATTAGTATTGGTTAGCTCAACGCCTCACAGCGCTTACACACCCAACCTATCAACGTCGTAGTCTTCGACGGCCCTTCAGGGAGCTCAAGGCTCCAGTGAGATCTCATCTTGAGGCAAGTTTCCCGCTTAGATGCTTTCAGCGGTTATCTCTTCCGAACATAGCTACCCGGCAATGCCACTGGCGTGACAACCGGAACACCAGAGGTTCGTCCACTCCGGTCCTCTCGTACTAGGAGCAGCCCCTCTCAAATCTCAAACGTCCACGGCAGATAGGGACCGAACTGTCTCACGACGTTCTAAACCCAGCTCGCGTACCACTTTAAATGGCGAACAGCCATACCCTTGGGACCGGCTTCAGCCCCAGGATGTGATGAGCCGACATCGAGGTGCCAAACACCGCCGTCGATATGAACTCTTGGGCGGTATCAGCCTGTTATCCCCGGAGTACCTTTTATCCGTTGAGCGATGGCCCTTCCATACAGAACCACCGGATCACTAAGACCTACTTTCGTACCTGCTCGACGTGTCTGTCTCGCAGTCAAGCGCGCTTTTGCCTTTATACTCTACGACCGATTTCCGACCGGTCTGAGCGCACCTTCGTACTCCTCCGTTACTCTTTAGGAGGAGACCGCCCCAGTCAAACTACCCACCATACACTGTCCTCGATCCGGATAACGGACCTGAGTTAGAACCTCAAAGTTGCCAGGGTGGTATTTCAAGGATGGCTCCACGCGAACTGGCGTCCACGCTTCAAAGCCTCCCACCTATCCTACACAAGCAAATTCAAAGTCCAGTGCAAAGCTATAGTAAAGGTTCACGGGGTCTTTCCGTCTAGCCGCGGATACACTGCATCTTCACAGCGATTTCAATTTCACTGAGTCTCGGGTGGAGACAGCGCCGCCATCGTTACGCCATTCGTGCAGGTCGGAACTTACCCGACAAGGAATTTCGCTACCTTAGGACCGTTATAGTTACGGCCGCCGTTTACCGGGGCTTCGATCAAGAGCTTCGCGTTAGCTAACCCCATCAATTAACCTTCCGGCACCGGGCAGGCGTCACACCCTATACGTCCACTTTCGTGTTTGCAGAGTGCTGTGTTTTTAATAAACAGTCGCAGCGGCCTGGTATCTTCGACCGGCATGGGCTTACGGAGCAAGTCCTTCACCCTCACCGGCGCACCTTCTCCCGAAGTTACGGTGCCATTTTGCCTAGTTCCTTCACCCGAGTTCTCTCAAGCGCCTTGGTATTCTCTACCCAACCACCTGTGTCGGTTTGGGGTACGGTTCCTGGTTATCTGAAGCTTAGAAGCTTTTCTTGGAAGCATGGCATCAACCACTTCGTCGCCTAATGGCAACTCGTCATCAGCTCTCGGCCTTAAGATCCCGGATTTACCTAAGATCTCAGCCTACCACCTTAAACTTGGACAACCAACGCCAAGCTGGCCTAGCCTTCTCCGTCCCTCCATCGCAATAACCAGAAGTACAGGAATATTAACCTGTTTTCCATCGACTACGCTTTTCAGCCTCGCCTTAGGGACCGACTAACCCTGCGTCGATTAACGTTGCGCAGGAAACCTTGGTCTTTCGGCGTGGGAGTTTTTCACTCCCATTGTCGTTACTCATGTCAGCATTCGCACTTCTGATACCTCCAGCAAGCTTCTCAACTCACCTTCACAGGCTTACAGAACGCTCCTCTACCGCATCACCTAAGTGATACCCGTAGCTTCGGTGTATGGTTTGAGCCCCGTTACATCTTCCGCGCAGGCCGACTCGACTAGTGAGCTATTACGCTTTCTTTAAAGGGTGGCTGCTTCTAAGCCAACCTCCTAGCTGTCTAAGCCTTCCCACATCGTTTCCCACTTAACCATAACTTTGGGACCTTAGCTGACGGTCTGGGTTGTTTCCCTTTTCACGACGGACGTTAGCACCCGCCGTGTGTCTCCCATGCTCGGCACTTGTAGGTATTCGGAGTTTGCATCGGTTTGGTAAGTCGGGATGACCCCCTAGCCGAAACAGTGCTCTACCCCCTACAGTGATACATGAGGCGCTACCTAAATAGCTTTCGAGGAGAACCAGCTATCTCCGAGCTTGATTAGCCTTTCACTCCGATCCACAGGTCATCCGCTAACTTTTCAACGGTAGTCGGTTCGGTCCTCCAGTCAGTGTTACCTAACCTTCAACCTGCCCATGGATAGATCGCCCGGTTTCGGGTCTATACCCAGCGACTAAACGCCCTATTAAGACTCGCTTTCGCTACGCCTCCCCTATTCGGTTAAGCTCGCCACTGAATATAAGTCGCTGACCCATTATACAAAAGGTACGCAGTCACCTAACAAAGTAGGCTCCCACTGCTTGTACGCATACGGTTTCAGGATCTATTTCACTCCCCTCTCCGGGGTTCTTTTCGCCTTTCCCTCACGGTACTGGTTCACTATCGGTCAGTCAGTAGTATTTAGCCTTGGAGGATGGTCCCCCCATATTCAGACAAAGTTTCTCGTGCTCCGTCCTACTCGATTTCATGACTAAGAGATTTTCGCGTACAGGGCTATCACCCACTATGGCCGCACTTTCCAGAGCGTTCCGCTAATCTCAAAGCCACTTAAGGGCTAGTCCCCGTTCGCTCGCCACTACTAAGGGAATCTCGGTTGATTTCTTTTCCTCAGGGTACTTAGATGTTTCAGTTCCCCTGGTTCGCCTCTTGCACCTATGTATTCAGTACAAGATACTCAGCTTATGCTGAGTGGGTTCCCCCATTCAGAGATCTCCGGATCAAAGTCTGTTTGCCGACTCCCCGAAGCTTATCGCAGGCTACCACGTCTTTCATCGCCTCTGACTGCCAAGGCATCCACCGTATGCGCTTCTTCACTTGACCATATAACCCCAAGCAATCTGGTTATACTGTGAAGACAACATTCGCCGAAAACTTGTAATTACTCACAAATTTTACCTTAGCCTGAACACACACCAGTGAAAGTGCTGTCCAGTCTATCTTTCTATCACATACCCAAATTTTTAAAGAACGATTCTGAAAAAGTTCAGAAATCAACATTCGATGCGAATGCTCATTTCTAAGCTTTACGAAGCAGTATTAATGGTGGAGCCAAGCGGGATCGAACCGCTGACCTCCTGCGTGCAAGGCAGGCGCTCTCCCAGCTGAGCTATGGCCCCATAACAAAATTGGTGGGTCTGGGCAGATTCGAACTGCCGACCTCACCCTTATCAGGGGTGCGCTCTAACCAACTGAGCTACAGACCCAATTTCGAGCGCGTAACTGTTAGCTTGGAGCTATCAGCTTGGAGCTTAAAGCTGCTTCTATCGTCTTCTTCAATGAATCAAGCAATTCGTGTGGGAGCTCATAAGACAGCTGATGTCTGTCGATTAAGGAGGTGATCCAGCCGCAGGTTCCCCTACGGCTACCTTGTTACGACTTCACCCCAGTCATGAATCACACCGTGGTAACCGTCCTCCCGAAGGTTAGACTAGCTACTTCTGGTGCAACCCACTCCCATGGTGTGACGGGCGGTGTGTACAAGGCCCGGGAACGTATTCACCGCGACATTCTGATTCGCGATTACTAGCGATTCCGACTTCACGCAGTCGAGTTGCAGACTGCGATCCGGACTACGATCGGTTTTGTGAGATTAGCTCCACCTCGCGGCTTGGCAACCCTCTGTACCGACCATTGTAGCACGTGTGTAGCCCAGGCCGTAAGGGCCATGATGACTTGACGTCATCCCCACCTTCCTCCGGTTTGTCACCGGCAGTCTCCTTAGAGTGCCCACCATAACGTGCTGGTAACTAAGGACAAGGGTTGCGCTCGTTACGGGACTTAACCCAACATCTCACGACACGAGCTGACGACAGCCATGCAGCACCTGTGTCAGAGTTCCCGAAGGCACCAATCCATCTCTGGAAAGTTCTCTGCATGTCAAGGCCTGGTAAGGTTCTTCGCGTTGCTTCGAATTAAACCACATGCTCCACCGCTTGTGCGGGCCCCCGTCAATTCATTTGAGTTTTAACCTTGCGGCCGTACTCCCCAGGCGGTCAACTTAATGCGTTAGCTGCGCCACTAAAATCTCAAGGATTCCAACGGCTAGTTGACATCGTTTACGGCGTGGACTACCAGGGTATCTAATCCTGTTTGCTCCCCACGCTTTCGCACCTCAGTGTCAGTATGAGCCCAGGTGGTCGCCTTCGCCACTGGTGTTCCTTCCTATATCTACGCATTTCACCGCTACACAGGAAATTCCACCACCCTCTGCCCTACTCTAGCTTGCCAGTTTTGGATGCAGTTCCCAGGTTGAGCCCGGGGATTTCACATCCAACTTAACAAACCACCTACGCGCGCTTTACGCCCAGTAATTCCGATTAACGCTTGCACCCTCTGTATTACCGCGGCTGCTGGCACAGAGTTAGCCGGTGCTTATTCTGTCGGTAACGTCAAAATACTCACGTATTAGGTAAGTACCCTTCCTCCCAACTTAAAGTGCTTTACAATCCGAAGACCTTCTTCACACACGCGGCATGGCTGGATCAGGCTTTCGCCCATTGTCCAATATTCCCCACTGCTGCCTCCCGTAGGAGTCTGGACCGTGTCTCAGTTCCAGTGTGACTGATCATCCTCTCAGACCAGTTACGGATCGTCGCCTTGGTGAGCCATTACCTCACCAACTAGCTAATCCGACCTAGGCTCATCTGATAGCGCAAGGCCCGAAGGTCCCCTGCTTTCTCCCGTAGGACGTATGCGGTATTAGCGTTCCTTTCGAAACGTTGTCCCCCACTACCAGGCAGATTCCTAGGTATTACTCACCCGTCCGCCGCTGAATCGAAGAGCAAGCTCTTCTCATCCGCTCGACTTGCATGTGTTAGGCCTGCCGCCAGCGTTCAATCTGAGCCATGATCAAACTCTTCAGTTCAATACTGCTTGGGTTTTGAGAAAACCCTAAACTTGGCTCAGCAATCTCAAATGACTTACTTTCAAATCTTTCGATTTTCGTGTAGCCACTTGTGATGCTGATAATCTTTTTGACTATCAGTCTGAGCTCACAAGCACCCACACGAATTGCTTGATTCAGTTGTTAAAGAGCGGTTGGTTAAGAGCTTTTCGTCTCAACCGAGGCGCGCATTCTACGCTTTCCTCAGATCCTGTCAAGCGTTTATTTTGAAGTTTTTCGTTTCACTTCAAACACTTGACTCGCTGCGATCTCTCGTAGCGGGAGGCGAATTCTACAGCGTTTCAAACCGCTGTCAACTGCCTTTTTCACCGCTGCCGATCTTTCGACCGAAGCTCTTCCGGATCACCCTGGAACCGCTAACTCTTTGAAACTCAAGGAGTTTTCAGTTCCAACTGCGCCGGAAGTGGGGCGAATTATAGAGAGATCTGCGGGGGCGTCAAGGACTTATTTCAACTTTGTTTCAAAGGCAAGGCGGTGTTTTACGCGTTACCAACCGCGGAATTCGCCGCTCAAGCGCGGGAATGCGCAGGGCCAGCAGGAACAAACCAATAACGGCGTATATGGACCACTCTTTAAGATCAGCCCGCACCACCCAGAGAAAGTGCAGCAAGCCCAACCCGAGGATGACATACACCAGCTTGTGCAACTTCTTCCAGCGAGCACCCAGGCGACGCTGGCTGTAGCGGTTGGATGTCACCGCCAATATCAGCAAACCGACAAATCCCAGCATGCCGACAATAATGTAGGGACGCTTGCTCAGCTCTACGCCCAACTGCCCCCAGTCCAGGCCAAGCACGAAGAACATGTAGGCACTCAGGTGCAGCACTATATAAGCAAAGCACCACAACCCCAGCTGGCGCCGCGAGACGATCCAGCCCGACCACCCGGTAAGGCGCTGCAAGGGCGTCATGCTCAGGGTTATCAACAGGAAGATCAAAGCCCCTAGCCCCAGGCGATCAACGAGGATCTTGCCCGGGTCCGGCCCAAGGGCCTCCATGGCCGCTTCATATAACCACCACAGCGGCCAGATACTGGCCAGGATAAAGATGCCAAGCCTGAACAGTGGATAGCGCATCAGTAGTTCTTCCGCAGGTCGAGACCACTGTAAAGCCCTGCCACTTCTTCGGCATAGCCATTGAACATCTGCGTGGGCCGCACATTGGGGCTGAACAGGCCGCTGGGCAGGCGCCGCTCACGAGCCTGGGTCCAGCGCGGGTGATCGACCTCGGGATTGACGTTGGCATAGAAGCCATATTCATCCGGGGCAATCGCCTGCCAGGTGGTACGTGGCTGTTCTTCGACCAGGCTGATGCGCACGATCGACTTGATGCTCTTGAACCCATACTTCCATGGCACCACCAAACGCAACGGCGCGCCGTTCTGGTTGGGCAGTTCGCGCCCGTACATGCCGACGGCGAGAATGGCCAGCGGGTTCATCGCCTCATCCAGGCGCAAGCCTTCTATATAAGGCCAGTCGATCAGGGCAAAGCTTGAGCGCTGACCAGGCATGGTCTTCGGGTCCTGCAACGTTTCGAAGCGAATGTAGCGGGCCTTGGAGGTTGGCTCGACCTGCTTGAGCAGTGCCGAAATCGGAAAGCCCAACCAGGGGATGACCATCGACCAGGCCTCCACGCAGCGCAGACGATAGATGCGCTCCTCCAGCTGGTAGGGCTTCATGAAGTCTTCGAGGGCATAACGCCCGGGCTTGCCGACCTCGCCATCCACCACCACGGTCCAGGGTTCGGTTTTCAGGCTGCCGGCATTGGCCGCCGGATCACCCTTGTCGGTACCGAACTCATAGAAATTGTTGTAGTGGGTGGCGTCCTTGAAAGGCGTGGTCGCCTCCCCCGGCGCGGTTACGGCTTGCCACTGGGTAGCGGCGAGCTTGTCGTTGAACCAGCCTGGCGCCCTGCCCGCCTCGACATCGGCATAGCGCGATGGATCGGCAGCACTGGCCCAGCGTGGCAGCGCGGTTGCCGCCAGGGCAGCCAGCGACCCACCAAGCATGGCGCGGCGAGAGACATAGAGAGATTCGGGGGTGACGTCCGATTCTTTGCAATCGGAGGCTTTGGGCAGCTTGATGAGCATGATGGCTCCGTAGAACTGGAGGACTGATGCACCAGTAGACTACGGAGCCCTAGCGAAATTACATCACTCGATGTTTTTCCGCCGACGCATGCGCAACAGGTATTGCACAGGACCGGAGGCCGCATAGCCGAGGAACACCAGCAGCAGGATGCGCGGCGGGTCACTGAAGACTACCGCGAACACCAGCACCACGGCGAGGATCGCTACGAACGGCACGCGCCCCTTGAGGTCCAGCTCCTTGAAGCTGTTGTACTTGATGTTGCTGACCATCAGCATACCGGCCGCCGCCACCAGCAGCGCCACCAGGAACGACAGCTTCGAGCCCTGGATGCCGTAGTCGCTGAAAGCCCAGACGGTACCGGCCACCACGCCGGCTGCCGCCGGGCTGGCCAGGCCGATGAAGTAACGCTTGTCGGCCTTGCCGACCTGGGTGTTGAAGCGCGCCAGACGCAGCGCGGCGCCAGCGACATAGATGAAGGCAACCATCCAGCCGACCTTGCCCATGTCACCCAAGGCCCAGCCGAAGGCCAGTAATGCCGGGGCGACACCGAAGGCAACCATGTCCGACAGCGAGTCGTACTCGGCACCGAAGGCGCTCTGGGTGTTGGTCATGCGTGCCACGCGGCCGTCCAGGCCATCAAGGACCATGGCGACAAAAATGGCGATGGCGGCGAAGGCGAAATACTTGCTCGCCTCGCGTGGATCACCCGCACTGAGGGCCGCCTGGGCACTCATAGAGTTGATGATCGAATAGAAACCGGCGAACAGGTTCGCAGTGGTGAACAGGTTGGGCAGCAGATAGATGCCGCGATGCCGAACCTTGCGTCCTTCGGCGTCATGCCCTTCTTCAACATGCTCATCGATCGGTAGCAGGCTTTCGGCGTCAGAGGCCTTGTTCGGCTCTTCGGGACGTTCGCTCATGGACATTACCTTGCAACGGTGTGGAAAGTTTCGACAGACGTCTGCGACGAGGGTTCGCCGACAAACGATGAAGCTTTATACCAGAAGCTGACCGCCTAAACGAAAAAACGCGGCCGAAGCCGCGTTTTCATCGCATCAGGACAAGATCAGTTCTTGGCCTTGTCGACGATTTTGTTCGCTGCGATCCAAGGCATCATCGAGCGCAGTTGCTCGCCGATGACTTCGATGCCGTGGGCAGCGTTGTTGCGGCGCTTGGCGGTCATCGAAGGGTAGCCGGTGGCGCCTTCGCTGATGAACATCTTGGCGTATTCGCCGTCCTGGATGCGCTTCAGAGCGTTGCGCATGGCCTGGCGGGATTCGGCGTTGATGACTTCAGGGCCGGTCACGTACTCGCCGTACTCGGCGTTGTTGGAGATCGAGTAGTTCATGTTGGCGATACCGCCTTCGTACATGAGGTCAACGATCAGCTTCAGTTCGTGCAGGCACTCGAAGTAGGCCATTTCTGGCGCGTAGCCCGCTTCAACCAGGGTTTCGAAACCGGCTTTGACCAGCTCGACGGTACCGCCGCAGAGAACGGCTTGTTCACCGAACAGGTCGGTTTCAGTCTCGTCCTTGAAGGTGGTTTCGATGATGCCGGTACGGCCGCCGCCGACGCCAGCGGCGTAGGACAGGGCAACGTTTTTGGCATTGCCGGAAGCGTCCTGGTAGATCGCGATCAGGTCAGGGATGCCGCCGCCTTTGACGAACTCGGAACGTACGGTGTGACCTGGCGCTTTTGGCGCGATCATGATCACGTCCAGGTCGGCGCGTGGAACGACCTGGTTGTAGTGGATGGCGAAACCGTGGGAGAAGGCCAGGGTGGCGCCTTTCTTGATGTTCGGCTCGACTTCGTTCTTGTACAGCTGGGACTGGAACTCGTCCGGGGTCAGGATCATGACCAGGTCGGCACCGGCAACAGCGGTCGCTACATCGGCAACTTTCAGGCCGTGAGCTTCGGCTTTGGCAACGGTGTTCGAACCTTTACGCAGACCGACAGTGACGTCCACACCGGAGTCCTTCAGGTTGCACGCCTGAGCGTGGCCCTGGGAGCCGTAACCGATGATGGCAACTTTCTTGCCCTGGATGATGGAAAGGTCACAGTCTTTGTCGTAATAAACTTTCATGAAAATACCCCTGTTATCTCGGCCCATAGGGCCATCGCTAATTTTTTGAGTTAGATGCTGAGCACTTTGTCGCCACGGGCAATGCCGGTAACGCCGCTGCGCACTGTTTCGAGAATGGACGCGGTACCGATGGCCTGAATGAAGCTGTCAAGCTTGTCGCTGGCGCCAGTCAGCTGAACGGTATAGACGCTGCTGCTGACGTCGACGATCTGCCCACGATAGATATCGGTGGTGCGTTTGATCTCCGCGCGCTGGGCGCCCGTGGCCTTGATCTTGACCAGCATCAGTTCACGTTCGATGTGCGCGCTTTCCGAGAGGTCGACCAGCTTGACGACTTCAACCAGCTTGTTCAGGTTTTTGGTGATCTGCTCGATCACCTCATCATGACCGACCGTGGTCAACGTCAGACGCGACAGGGTCGGGTCTTCGGTTGGCGCCACCGTCAGGCTTTCGATGTTGTAGTTACGCTGCGAGAACAGACCGACCACGCGAGACAAGGCACCGGGTTCGTTTTCCAACAGCAGGGAAATAATGTGCCGCATGATTAGGTACGCTCCGTCTTGCTCAGCCACATGTCGCGCATGGAGCCGTCTTTGATCTGCATCGGGTAGACGTGCTCGCTGTTGTCGACCTGGATATCGATGAACACCAGGCGGTCTTTCATGGCGAACGCTTCCTCGAGCTTGGGCTTGAGGTCTTTCAGGCTGGTGATGCGGATACCCACGTGACCATAGGCCTCGGCCAGCTTGACGAAGTCAGGCAGCGATTCCATGTAGGAGTGCGAGTGACGGCTGTTGTAGGCCATGTCCTGCCATTGGCGGACCATGCCCAAGACGCCGTTGTTCAGGTTGACGATCTTCACCGGCAGGTCGTACTGCAGGCAGGTCGACAGCTCCTGGATGTTCATCTGGATGCTGCCCTCGCCGGTAACGCAGGCAACGTCCTGGTCCGGGAAGTTCAACTTCACGCCCATGGCCGCCGGGAAACCGAAGCCCATGGTGCCCAGGCCGCCGGAGTTGATCCAGCGATTGGGCTTGTTGAAGCGGTAGTACTGCGCCGCGAACATCTGGTGCTGACCCACGTCGGAGGTAACAAAGGCATCGCCCTTGGTCACTTCGCAGAGGGTCTCGATCACGGTCTGCGGCTTGATCACGCTGCCGTCGCCCTTGTCGTAAGGGAACATGTCGCGATCGCCACGCCATTCTTCGATCTGCTTCCACCAGGCGTCCATGGCGGCTTTATCTGGCTGCTCGCCGATTTCGCGCAAGGTCGCGACCATTTCGCTCAGCACGCTCTCGACCGGGCCAACAATCGGCACGTCGGCCTTGATGGTCTTGGAGATCGACGCCGGGTCGATGTCGATGTGGATAACCTTGGCGTTCGGGCAGAACTTGGCCGGGCCGTTGACCACGCGGTCGTCGAAGCGCGCACCGACAGCGAAAATCACGTCAGCGTGGTGCATGGCCAGGTTGGCGGTGTAGCTGCCGTGCATGCCGAGCATGCCGAGGAACTGGCGATCGGTACCCGGATAGCCGCCCAGGCCCATCAAGGTATTGGTGACCGGCAGATTGAGCATCTGCGCAACTTCGGTCAGGGCTGCAGAGCCGCCGCCGAGGATCACACCGCCACCGGCATAGACCACTGGACGCTTGGCAGCCAGCAACATCTCGGCAGCCTTGCGGATCTGCCCCGAGTGGCCACGAACAGCCGGGCTGTAGGAACGCATCTTGACCTTTTTGGGGTAGACGTATTCGAACTTTTCCGCAGGATTGGTCATGTCTTTGGGGATATCGACCACGACCGGGCCCGGGCGACCGGATTGCGCCAGATAGAAAGCTTTTTTCAGGATTTCAGGAATTTCCGAAGCGTGTTTGATCATGAAGCTGTGCTTCACGATCGGCCGGGAAATACCGATCATGTCGGTTTCCTGGAAGGCATCGGTACCGACCATGGTGCTGGGCACCTGACCGGAGAGGATGACCATCGGAATGGAGTCCATGTACGCGGTGGCAATACCGGTGATGGCATTGGTCGCGCCAGGGCCCGAGGTCACCAGTACCACGCCGGCCTTGCCGGTGGCACGGGCGTAACCGTCCGCCATATGGGTTGCGGCCTGCTCGTGACGAACCAGGATGTGGCTTACTTCCGGTTCTTTGAACAGGGCATCGTAAACATGAAGGAGAGCACCACCAGGGTACCCGTAGATGTGCTTAACGCCTTCGTCACGCAAAAAGCGGACGACCATCTCAGCGCCAGATAAAAGCTCCACGTTGTTCACCTCTAAAACGCCAGAATACCGTCCACGGTGGACGGGTCTTAATAGGTTTACTGCCAAGCAGAGCATGAGCGACGAAATCGCCGACTACGTCAGCACTGACTGAGCAAGTATTGGGAGCGCCCCAAAGTGTTGCGGGGTTTTCCCACCCAGCGCGAGGTAACGCGTTGCGGGGTGTAACAGGTCGGCGCGGGTGTGCGCCTCATGATCTGCTTAGCGGGTCTGCTTCTGGCAGTCCCTCTACAGCGGAATCTGGATTCTTCTTTTTCGGCGCGCGCAAGTCAAGAAAAATTATTGCCAATTTCGCCCAAGGACTATCTACAGCCACCACTAATACCAGTGACAGCAGCAGAAATACTAATAATACAAACAAAAAGAGCCACAATCTGTGGCTCCAAGGGTGAAAAGAGGGAAATTCAGGCAGAAGGACTGATCAATTGGTCAAACTCTGCTAGCAGCCTGCGTAGCTCGCGGCTTTGCTCCGGGCGGTCGACGTATACCGTTTCAGCCATGACCAGGATCCCGGAGGCATTTGGCAGCGCCAGTCCGTTCTCGAGAATCACTTTCATTCTTGGCAGGAAAATCCACTGCAGCCACTGATCGAAGTTCATGCTGTCGACCGCAAAGGGCACTGTGCTCGCCAGCGCCTCGGGGCTTGGCGGCTGCTCGCTCCACCAGCCCTGGACGTGCAGCTCGCGCTCGATCAACAGCAGGTGATCGGCGATATCGAGGATGCGTTGATCCATTACAGGTTGACCTGGGCTTTCTGCCGGGCCAGCGCTGCACCGGCCGAGTCACCCTGCTTTTCGCGCGACTGGGCAATGATGTTCCACAGCCCGGCCTGCAGGTCGGGGCGACCGTTGGCGTAGGTCAGGGCGCGGCGCGCCAGTTGCTCGGATTGAGCGGCATCGCCCTGGGCCAGGCGTACCTGGGCCAGACGGTAAAGCACCTGCGGCTCACGCGGGGCAATGCGCTGGGCACGCTCCAGGCTCGACGAAGCGCCGTTGTAGTCGCCGCCGCTCTGCTGTTGCTGGGCGGTGGTCAGCAGCGCCAGCACCGGGCCGTCGAGCTGTTCGTCAGCCGACAGGCCACCGCTGGCAGCGCTGGAGCGCGGAATGCCGCTCGGCGCACTCGGCGCGCTGGTGCTCGGCATGGTGTAGCTGCCGGCGTTGGTCGCGCTGCTGTCGAACGGCGTCGTACTGCTCGGGCCCGGAGTAATGGGGCCGGTGCTGATCGGCGCGGCGCCGGTGGCCGCCGGGAAGGTCTGGATCGGTGCGGCGCCGGAACCCTGCGGGACCATGACCATCACCCCGGAGTCCTGCGGCACGGCTTGCGCCTGGCGCGTACCGTTATTGACCTGCGCCGGCGCGCCACGGTTGGCCGTAACCCGCTCGCTGTTGGAGACCCGGGTACTGGAGTCGACCACGGGAATGGAGCCGCGCGGATTGCTGGCGCAGCCATTGAGCAAAGCCAGCGCCGTCAAGGCTGGAAACCACCACTTGTTCACTGCACACCCTCTCTAGGCTAATGCTTAATTCATCCAACCCTTGACCCAGTCCATGACGGACTCGGCAGGATCCGGCTCACCACCACAGGCGGCTCCGGCCGGCGGTTCACTTCCGCGAATATACGGCATCTGCACGGCGCCCGGGCAACTGGCGTCCGAGCCCTGGCCGCTATGCGGATCGATCCAGGCCTGCACCACGTTGTCGGGCAGCGGCATGTCCAGTGGCAGCGGGTCGGCCTTGCGCATGAAACTGGTCCAGACCTGCAGCGCACCGGTGGCTCCGGTAAATGGCGTTTTACCGTTGTCGTCACGCCCCAGCCACACCACTGCCAGCAAATCCTGGCTGAAGCCTGCGAACCAGCTGTCGCGAGAATCGTTACTGGTACCGGTCTTGCCCGCCAGGTTCAACGAGCTTGGCAGCACACTGTAGACCGAACGCCCGGTACCTTCGCGCATGACCCGCTGCATGGCGTTCTGCACCAGATAAATGGCGCCCGGATCGAAGGTTTGCTGGATCTGGAACGGATAGCGCTTGAGCGGCTCGCCTTCGGCGGTGAGCACGCTGCGAATACCGCGCATCGGCGTGTTGAAGCCGCCATTGGCCAGGGTCTGGTACATGGTTGCGACTTGCATCGGCGACATGCCGCCGGCGCCGAGCATCATCGACGGGAACGCCGGCCAGTCGACGTTGACGCCCAGCCGGCCGATGGTTTTCAGTACGTTCGGCACGCCCAGTTCCAGGCCGAGCTTGGCGGTCGACAGGTTGTAGGAGTTGGCCAGGCCCTGATACAGATAAATGGTGCCGTGGGAACGACGGTCGTAGTTCTGCGGCTTCCACACCTGGCCATCGGCGCCTTTGACCGAGAACGGCTCGTCCTGCACCCACGTGGTCAGGGTGTATTTGCTCGGTTTTTCCAGGGCGGTCAGGTACACCGCCGGCTTGACCAGCGAGCCGATCGGCCGTACCGCGTCGATCGCGCGGTTGAAGCCAGCAAAACCTGCCTGGCGGCTACCGATCAGGGCCTGGACTTCGCCGGTCTCCGGGTTGGTCACAACCATCGCCGCTTCGACTTCATCGGCGCCCTTGCGCCCGGCCAGACGCTTGAAGGTCTCGCCCATGGCCGCTTCGGATTTCATCTGCAGGATCGGATCGAAGCTGGTGAAGATGCGCAGGCCTTCTTCGGTCAAGTCTTCGTCACGATAGTCCTGGCGCAGCTGGCGTTTGACCAGGTCGAGGAAGCCCGGGTAGGAGCTGTCGGCCAGGCTGCCGCGCTTGGTCACACCCAGTGGCATTTTCTTCGCTGCTTCCACCGCTTCCGGGGTGGCCACGCCCTGTTCGGCCAGCAGGTCGAGCACCAGGTTACGCCGCACCGTCGCCCGCTCCGGGTAGCGCCGCGGGTTGTAATAGGAAGGGCCCTTGACCATGCCGACCAGCAAGGCGATCTGGTGCAGCTTGAGCTCCGACAGCGGCTGGCTGAAGAAGAACTGGCTGGCCAGGCCGAAGCCGTGCACCGCACGCTGGCCGTCCTGGCCGACGAACACTTCGTTGAGGTAGGCCTCGAGGATTTCGCGCTTGTCGTAATGCAGCTCAAGCAGCAGGGCCATCATCGCTTCATTGAGCTTGCGGCTGAGGCTGCGTTCGTTGGTCAGGTAGAAGTTCTTCACCAACTGCTGGGTCAGGGTACTGCCGCCCTGGCGCATGGCGCCGGACGAGGTGTTGACCCACACTGCCCGGGCAATCGACTTGGGCGACACGCCGAAGTGGTGATAGAAGTCGCGATCTTCCACGGCCACCAGGGTTTCCAGCAGGTACGGCGGCACCTGGTCGATCTTGATCAGGATGCGGTCTTCGAGGTTTTTCGGGTACAGGCCGCCGATCAGCAGCGGCTCGAGGCGCACCACGTCGAGTTTCGAGCCGTTGGCGCCACTGAGCCCGGCAACATAGTCGCCAGAGAAGCGCACGCGCACCGCTTGTGCGCTTTCCATGCCTTCATAGAACTGGAAGCCACGGGTGTTGAGGTCGACGGTATTGCCGTTGACCGCCGCCGCACCCGGGCCATTGGCGACGCTTTCACGGCGATAGCCGAGGGCATCGAGCTCGATGAGGAAGTCGGCCTTGCTCAGCTTCTGGCCGACGAACAGTTCCAGCGGCCGGGCATACACCTTGGCCGGGATGGTCCAGCGCTTGCCGGAGAATTTCTCCTGGACCACGGCATCGAGGTAAATGGCATAGCCCGCCACCAGCACAAGGCCGACCAGGCTGAGCTTCAAGGCCCAGCCCAGCCAGGCACGCGAGCGGCCAGACGGGCGTTTTTTAGCGGTACGGGGGGATCGGGATCGAGTCATGGCGGCGGATTATACGCACTTTATCAATCATCGACAGGCGCCCTCCGGCGGTTTGCACCAGCCCCGCTTGCGGCCATAATGGCCGATTCGAATCTCCGACCCAGAAGGATCGCCCGTGAGCCAAGCCTTGATCACAGCCCTGCAGAATCCCGCCCTGTTCCCTCACCCGGTGAAGGCATTTCAGGTCATCGAGACGCATATCTCCTGGGTGCTGCTCACCGGTGACTATGCCTACAAGATCAAGAAGCCGATGAACTTCGGTTTCCTCGATTTTACCGAGCTGTCCCAGCGGGCACACTTCTGCGCCGAAGAGCTGCGCCTGAACCAGCGCCTGACCGAAGGCCTGTACCTGGAAGTACTGCCGATCACCGGCAGCGCCGAAGCGCCCCAACTGGGCGGCGAAGGCGAGCCGATCGAATACGCGCTGAAAATGCGCCAGTTCCCCCAGAGCCATATGCTCAGCACCCTGCAGGCCAACAGCGAACTGACCGCCGCGCACATCGACCAGATGGCCGAGCAGATCGCCCGCTTCCACCTGGCCGCGCCAAAAGTTGCCGTCGAGCATCCGCTGGGCACGCCGGACAGCGTCATGGCCCCGGTCGAGCAGAACTTCGAGCAGATTCGCCCGTTCCTTTCCGACAAGGCCGACCTGCAGCAGCTCGATGCCCTGCAAGCCTGGGCCCAGGACAGCTTCAAGCGCCTGCATGGCCTGCTCGAGCAGCGCAAGGCCGAAGGTTTCATTCGCGAATGCCACGGTGACATCCATCTGGGCAACGCCACCCTGATCGATGGCAAGGTGGTGATTTTCGACTGCATTGAATTCAACGAGCCGTTCCGCCTGACCGACGTCTACGCCGATGCCGCGTTCCTGGCCATGGACCTCGAAGACCGCGGGCTGAAATCGCTGTCGCGCCGCTTCGTCAGCCAGTACCTGGAACTCACCGGTGACTACGCCGGCCTGGAACTGCTGAACTTCTACAAGGCCTACCGCGCCTTGGTCCGGGCCAAGGTCGCCCTGTTCAGCATGCCGGCCAACGCCGATGC
The DNA here is from genome assembly GCF_024749345.1 of Pseudomonas sp. B21-009. Lineage (NCBI taxonomy): Bacteria > Pseudomonadati > Pseudomonadota > Gammaproteobacteria > Pseudomonadales > Pseudomonadaceae > Pseudomonas > Pseudomonas sp. B21-009. The sequence continues at coordinate 5,054,719 of NZ_CP087199.1, forward strand.
GGTGCAGCGCGCCACTACCCTGCGCACCTACCGCAACTATGCCAACCTGGCGGAAAGCTACAGCGCCATCCCTTCGCGCTTTTTGGCCATCACCCATGGTGTGTCTGCAGTCGGCAAGAGCCACGTGGCCATGCGCCTGGTCGACGCCCTGGGCGCCATTCGCCTGCGTTCGGACGTCGAGCGCAAGCGTATGTTCGGTGAGCAAGCCAGCGCCAATGCCGGTCAGTTGCAAGCCGGCATCTATAGCGAAGACGCCAGCCAGGCCACCTACCAGCGTCTGCACCAGCTGGCCGAAACCATCCTGCGTGCTGGCTTCCCGGTAGTTATCGACGCCACCTACCTCAAGCACGAGCAGCGCCAGGCCGCCGCCGGCGTTGCCAGCGAAACCGGCGTGCCGTTCCTGATCCTCGACTGCAACGCCCCGGATGCGGTGATCGCTAGCTGGCTGGCCCAGCGTCAGGCCGATCAGAACGATCCGTCGGATGCCACCCTGGACGTGGTCAAGGCGCAACAGGCCAGCCGTGATCCGCTCAGCGCCGAAGAGCTGCTGCAAAGCAAGCGCGTGGAAACCAACGAAAGTGGCAGCCTCGACCTGTTGGTCAAGCAGATCCGCCAGCGCCTGCCCGGGCTCTGATACCACCCAGGACGTGAAGCAGTCGACAGTTCACGCCTGATTCCGGGCGCCCCTTGGTGATGGCACTATAGTATCACCACAAGTGCAAACAAGGAGGCGCCTCATGAATCAGCCACGGCAACTGGACAGCGCGCTGTATGCGCTGGTGCATGACGAACAGATCGCCAGTTTCAATCGCGAGAAACCCAAGGATGGCACCGTCGACTTTCGTGGCGGCGATTTTCGCGGGCTCGACCTGCGCGAGCTGGACACCACCGGCATCGACTTCACCGATGCTTACTTTCGCGCCTCCGACCTGCGCGGCCTGGACCTGCGTCACAACGGCCTGGAAGGCGCAAGCCTGGCCCATGCACAGATTTCCGGCACCTACTTTCCCAGCGAACTGAGCGCCGACGAGATTCTCATGTCGGTCAACTTCGGCACCCGCCTGCGCTACCGCACACGCTGACAGCAACCTTCGAAACCCCCGCCGGCCGTGGCCTGGCGGGGGCTTTCGGCTACCCGTCGGCACATGGATGGCAAAACGCCGCGTATTTCCCAAGTGCCGCTACACTGCTCATTGACCTGCCGCGATTACTAAATCAAGACCCGTTCAGCCGTCGCAAGGAGGCTTGATGAACGATGAACTCCAGCATCTGAAAAACCTTGGCAAGACTTCTGCGCAGTGGCTGCATGCGGTCGGCATTCACAGTGCTTCGGATCTACGCCGGCTGGGTGCGGTCAACGCCTACAAGGCCGTCCGTACCCGGGGTTTCCGGGCCTCGAAGGTGCTGCTGTACGCGATTGAAGGCGCCTTGCTTGATGTGCACTGGAACGATATTCCGGCTGAACGCAAGGAAGCCCTGAACCAGCAACTCGACGGCAAAATTGCCGTACAGAAAAATAATCGGGAATTTTGAATCACGACGCTTGACTACGAAATGAGAATCGTTATGATTATCACAACTGGTCGCGAGACTGGTTGGGTAACCTGAAAGCCCCTGGTTCGGACTCTCAGATTATCTCCTCATCAGGCTAATCACGGTTATTGACCCGGCACTTTGCCGGGTCTTTTTTTGCCTGGGCTTTTTACTCGCCCTTACGCATCTGCGCGCAGTAGTCCTGCTCCGGCAAAGCCGGGGTGTACCAGACATAATCAGCCATCTGCGCATCAACCCCCTGCCCCACTTCGGCGAGCATCAACACCTGCGTGCCGGCTTCGGCGCCCAGGTCGGCCAAATGCAAGGGCACGCCGATGTCCTTGCGCACGTGATAGCCACCGGCTAACAGCAACGCTGGCTGTGGCGCGGCCAGCAGGCGCTCGGCCATACGCCGGTCGCGCTGTTGCTGAACCGCCAGCATCGCCGGCAACTGGCTTTCGGGCAGCAGGCCGCAATGGGACTCCCGGACTTGCTCCAGCAGCACGGCCCGGACCTTGGCGGCGGTCGAGCGCTCACCTTTCAAGGGTGGCGGCTGGCGATAGAGGCTGCGCACCTCGTCGGTGTCGAGGTTGGCGGCCAGCAACGGGTAAGGCTGGCCCAGGGCCTCACGGACAATCGGCCCGTACAGGGCCCAATCCCAGCCTTGCTGCCAGCCAAGCGCCAGCGGCAGATCGGCCGGCAAGGCCTGCTGCTTCAGCGCATCGACCTTGGCTTGCTGCACCGGCTGCAGCATCTCCAGCAGCAGGCTGCCCTGCGACCGTTGCCCCGGCAGGGCGCGCAGCAGCCACAACTGCAGGGCATGGTGGTCGGGGTTGTCGTGTTTCTCGCCTACCAGCAGCCGCGGCGCCTGCGCCAGCCGCTCCAGCAGTTGCGCGGGCGTCAACAGGCGCCCGCTGCTCAGCTCACGGATCTGCCCAAGCTCGGCATGATCGCGGCCTTCGGGGCTTTGCCAGGCGGGCAATGGCGGTACTTCGGCCCGGGACTGGCAGCCGGCGAGCCCCCAGACCAGCAACAGCAACAATGCGGGCAAGCGGGGACAACGCATGGGCGGTACTCCTAACGGGCAATGATCAGCGGGTGCCCCCGCTCGGGGTGAGGCTGGACCAGCACATCGATGCCGAACACCGCCTTGAGCGAATCGGGGCGCAATACCTGCTGCGGGGTATCCAGGGCATGGCTGCGGCCCTGTTCGAGCAAGAGGATACGATCACAGTAGCGTGCCGCCAGGTTCAGGTCATGGAGGATGACCATCACCGCGGCGCCGCGATCGGCGAATTCGCGCACCGCTTGCAAGGTGGTGTGCTGGTGCAGCGGGTCGAGCATCGAGGTCGGCTCGTCGAGCAGCAGGATGCGCCCGTCTTCGCCTGGCCACAGCTGCGCCAGCACCCGCGCCAGGTGCACGCGCTGACGCTCGCCACCAGAGAGCGCCAGATAGCTGCGCCCGAGCAGGTGGCCGGCATCGGCCGCCTGTAGGGCCGCGTCGATGATCTGCTGGTCGCGCTCAAGACCGGTTTTATGCGGCAAGCGACCCATGCCGACCACTTCTTCGACCTTGAAGGCAAAGCCCAGACTGGACACCTGCGGCAGCACCGCCAGGCGCTGGGCCCGCTGCTGCCCGGGCCAGTCGCACAGCCCGCGGTCATCCAGGCTCACCCGTCCGTGGCTGGGATTCAACTCACCGCACATCACCCCGAGCAGGCTGCTTTTACCGGCACCGTTGGGGCCCAGCACGCCCAGTACCTGGCCGGGCTGCAGGGCCAGGCTGATATCGCAGAGGACCTGGTTTTCGCCACGGCGCAGCGACAGGTTTTCGACACACAGCATCAGGCACGCCCCCGCAACAGCAGATAGAGGAAGAACGGCGCACCGATGAACGCGGTAACGATACCGATCGGCAGCTCCGCAGGTGCCAGCGCCAAGCGCGCGATCAGGTCGGCGAACAGCAACAGCGAGGCCCCGGCCAACAAAGATGCCGGCAGCAATACGCGGTGGTCCGGCCCGGCCAGCAAACGCACCAGGTGCGGTACCACCAGGCCGATAAAGCCGATCAGCCCCGCCGCCGCGACTGCCGCGCCCACCCCCAGCGCCGTGCAGAACACCAGTTCGCGCTTGAGCTTCTCGACCTCGATGCCCAGGTGGCGGGCTTCAGACTCGCCCAGCAACAAAGCATTCAAGGCCTGGGCCCGGCGTGGCAGCCACAGCGAGACCCCCACGGTCACCAGCACCAGCGGCCACAGGCGCTGGTAACTGGCGCCATTGAGGCTGCCCAGGTTCCAGAACGTCAGGGTGCGCAAGGTGGCGTCATCGGCCAGGTAAGTGAACAGCCCTACCGCCGCGCCGGCCAGGGCGGTCAAGGCGATGCCGGCAAGGAGCATGGTCGCCACGTTGGTCTGGCCATCGCGCCGGCCCAGGCGATACACCAGCGCCGTCACCCCCAGGCCACCCAGAAATGCACACAGCGATAACAGATAAGGGCCGAAGGCCTCGGGAATACCGCCCATCCACGAGCCGCCGACAATCGCCACTGCCGCACCGAGCGCGGCCCCCGCAGACACCCCGACCAGGCCGGGGTCGGCCAGCGGGTTGCGAAACAGCCCCTGCATCGCCACCCCGGACAGCGCCAGCACGGCACCCACGGCCAACCCCAGCAGGGTCCGTGGCAAGCGGATCTGGCCGAGGATCAGCTCGGCCTGCTCCAGCCCGTCGCCGGCCACCGGCAGCCCGATCAACCGGGCTCCGGCGCGCAGGGTATCGAACAACGGCAGGCTGACCGGCCCCAGCGCCAGCGACAACCAGATCGCCAACAGGCACAGCAGCGTCAGGGTGACGAACAGCGTGCGCGGCTTGACCAGCCGGTTCATTGCGCGGTCGGGTAAAAGGCGTGGGAAAGGTTCTGCAAGGTAACCGGTAGCCGCGGGCCGAGCCCCCCCACCAGCAAGGTCGGGTCCAGTTCGATCAGGCGTTTGTTACGGGCGGCGCGCGAAGCATTCAGGGCCGGGTTTTCCTTGAGCAGCGCCTGCAAGGCCTGCTCACCGCTGAGGCTGCGGTCGGCGAACACCAGCACATCCGGGTCAAGGGCTGCCAAGGCCTCGACAGAGAAGTTCTTGTAGCCTTCGTTATCTGCCAGGTTGCGCGCACCGGCCTGTTTGAGCAACCAGTCGCCAGCGGTGCCTTTGCCGGCGATCATCGGTTTGGAGCCGGCATGACCGACCAGCAGAATCACTCCGGGAGCGGCCTGGGTGGTTTGCAGTTGCTTGATCTTGCCCTGCAGCTCATCGAGTTGCTGGCGGTAGTCGGCGAACAGTTGCCGGGCTTGTTGCTCATTGCCGAGCAAGCGCCCCAGTTGCTGCAGGTTGCTTTCCACCGCACCCAGGTCGGCCTTGCTCGACAGCAGCTCGACCTTGACCCCGGCGCCGCGGATTTGCGCGAGCACCGGCGGCGGGCCCATTTCTTCGGTGCCCACCAGCACATCCGGACGCAGGCTCAGCACCCCTTCGGCGGAAAGCTGGCGCTGATAACCGATACTCGGCAAGGCCTTGAGCGATTGCGGATGCTGACTGGTGGTATCGACCCCGACCAGCTTCTGCTCGCCGCCCAGCGCCGCCACCCACTCGCTCAGTGCCCCACCGGCGCTGACCCAGCGCTGCGGCAAGGTGTCGGCCTGGGCCAGGGTGTTGAACACAAGACCGGCACACAGGGCGATCAGGCGGGCACGTGGGCGCATAACAGGCTTCCTTGAATGAGGAGGAGCGGCAATCCGGGTGGATAATGCCGGGGACGCACGGTATAAAGCGTCCGATACGGCTGATGCAGGCAATTTGATAATTATTTGCATTTGCACGTCAAGCCGTCACTGTGACTACGAGTAACCCTCACCATGCATTTTCTTTGTCATTCCGAGCACCTGGGCGAAGGCCAGAGCCGAGGCTTCAGTGTCAATGACCTGGGGATTTTCGCGGTCCGGCGTGCGGGCACAGTCTACCTGTACCGCAATCACTGCCCTCATCGTGGCATCCCCCTGAACTGGGAACCTGACGCCTTTCTCGACAGCAGCGCCAGCCTGATTGCCTGCGGGCGCCACGGCGCGCTGTTTCTGATCGAGTCCGGCGAATGCGTGGCCGGCCCTTGCGAGGGCGAGCAATTGACGGCCCTGAACTGTCGCGAAGACAGCCAGGGCATCTGGCTTATCGACTGAGCAACACCGGCAAAGGCCGATCGATATAAACCTGTCCGCCATCGATCCGCGTGCCGTAGGCAAGCACTTCGACGCCATCGGCCACCGCTGCGCGCAGGGCATCGGCATAGGCGCTGTCGATCTCGTCGGCCGGGCGTACGGCTTCGACCCCGCTGAGGTTCACACAATATAGCTGCACCGCGCGCACACCCTGGCGGGCCAGGGTCGCCAGCTCGCGCAGGTGCTTGGCACCGCGCTGGGTGACGGCGTCAGGGAAGGCGGCGACTGCCGAGTCGTCAAAGCCCAGGGTGACGCTCTTGACCTCGACATAGGCCGGCCCTTCGGCAAACTCCAGGCGAAAATCCACCCGGCTGCTCTCCTCGCCGTAAGCCACTTCGCGCTTGAGCCCGGTAAATCCGGCCAATTCGCTGATGACGCCAGCACGCAAGGCTTCTTCCACCAGCGCGTTGGCGCGCCCGGTGTTGACACAGGCCAGCCGCCCCTGCGGGGTTTCACTGATTTCCCAGGTGCCGGGCAGCTTGCGCTTGGGGTCGTTGGAGCGGCTGAACCAGACCTGGCCGCCCTCGACCATGCAATTGAACATCGAGCCGGTATTGGGGCAATGGATGGTCATTTGCTCGCCGCTGGCCAGCTCGATGTCAGCCAGGAAGCGCTTGTAGCGGCGCAGCAAACGTGCGGTTTCAAGGGGTGGAGAAAAGCGCATCAGCCTTGCCAGCTCCGTAGTCCGCGGGCAATCCGCTCGACCGCCTCCTGCAGGCGCGGCAAGCTCTGGGTGTAGGCAAAGCGCACATGGTGCCCGGCCTGGTGGCGACCGAAGTCCAGGCCCGGGGTGAAGGCCACGTGCTCGGTTTCGAGGAAGTGCCGGCAGAAGGCAAAGGCATCGCCGCCAAAGGCGCTGATGTCGGCGTACAGATAAAAGGCACCCTGTGGCTCTACGGCTATCTTGAAGCCCAGCTCACGCAAGGCCGGCAAGAGGAAATCGCGGCGGCGGGCGAACTCGGCCCGACGTTCTTCGAGAATCGCCAGGGTGCCAGGCTGGAAACACGCCAGGGCGGCATGCTGGGCCATGCTCGGGGCACTGATGTAGAGGTTCTGCGCCAGCTTTTCGAGATCAGCCACCGCAGCCGGTGGCGCCACCAGCCAGCCCAGGCGCCAGCCGGTCATGCCGAAATACTTGGAAAAACTATTCAGGACGAAGGCTTCGTCGTCGACTTCCAGCACGCTCGGTGCATCCATGCCGTAGGTCAGGCCGTGGTAGATCTCGTCCACCACCAAATGGCCGTTACGCGCGCGGGTGGCAGCCGAGAGGCTTGCCAGCTCATCGCGATCGAGCACCGTGCCGGTGGGGTTGGCAGGTGACGCCACCAGGGCGCCGACGGTGTCCTGGTCCCAGTAGCGCTCGACCAGGTCGGCGGTGAGTTGGTAATTGGCCTCGGGGCCGACCGGCACCAGTTGTGCGGCGCCTTCGACCAGGCGCAAAAAATGCCGGTTGCACGGGTAGCCGGGGTCGGCCAGCAGCCAGTGCTTGCCCGGGTCGACCAACAGGCTGGCGGCCAGCAGCAAGGCGCCGGAACCGCCCGGGGTGATGAGGATGCGCTGCGGGTCGATGCTCAGCCCGTAGCGCTGCTGGTAGAACCCGGCAATCGCTTCGCGCAGCGCCGGCAGCCCGCGGGCAGCGGTATAACGGGTATGCCCCTGGGCCAGTGCGGCCTGGCCGGCCTCGATGATCGGCGCGGCGGTGGTGAAATCCGGTTCGCCGATTTCCAGGTGGATCACGTCGCAGCCGCTCGCTTGCAGCTCGTTGGCGCGGGCCAGCAGGGCCATCACGTGGAAAGGTTCGATGGCGCGGCTGCGCGCACTGTAGGGCTGGGCCATTAGCCTTCTCTCAAAAGGGTCTAGAATAATGATTCTACCCACGCGCGGGGTCGAACGTGTGGCAAAAGCTGCGGTCCACTGCAAAGATCATCAAGGCCAGGTAGCGTTGCCCTGGCCTTGACAACCGGGAGTAGCGCACCCCGATTCGATCTGGTAAGTTCGGCGGCTCGCAGTCGCAGGGCCGGCGGGCGCCGGAGATGGAGCAGCCTGCGCAATGGATTAGAAAAGTGAGAGGCGGTCTATTCATGTCCACCCTAGAAAAGCAAAAAACTCAGACCATGTACGGTGTCGAGCCCTATCAGGTAACCAAGGGTGAAGAGTACATGGGCGATCCCATGCGCAAGCACTTCATCAAACTTCTGGGTGCCTGGAAGCAGGAGCTGATGACCAGTGTGGACCGGACTGTGGACCACATGAAGGACGAGGCGGCCAATTTCCCGGACCCCGCCGACCGCGCCAGCCAGGAAGAAGAATTTGCCCTTGAACTGCGCAACCGCGATCGCGAGCGCAAGCTGATCAAGAAAATCGACAAGACCCTGCAGAAGATCCAGGACGAAGAATACGGCTGGTGCGACGCCTGCGGCGTTGAAATCGGTCTTCGCCGACTGGAAGCCCGCCCTACCGCGGACCTGTGCTTTGACTGCAAGGAAATCGCGGAGAAGAAAGAAAAAACGGTCGGCAAAGGCTGATCCTTCTCCCATCCGAACGGGGCGCATCAGGCGCCCCGTTTCATTTTCATACCTGCTCGCCATGAACGACTCCCGCTACATCGGACGCTTCGCCCCCACGCCCAGTGGATTTCTGCACTTTGGTTCGCTGGTCGCGGCCCTGGCCTCGTGGCTGGATGCCCGGGCAGTCGGCGGCACCTGGCTGGTGCGCATGGAAGACATCGACCCGCCCCGCGAAGCTCCCGGCGCCCAGGCCGCCATTCTGCAAACCCTGGAAAGCTACGGCCTGGAATGGGACGGCGAGGTGGTCTACCAAAGCCAGCGCCACGCGGCCTATGCCGAAGTGCTCGAACGCCTGTTCCGCCAGGGCCTGGCCTACGCCTGCACCTGCTCGCGCAAGCAACTCGAAGGCTACAACGGCGTTTACCCGGGCCTGTGCCGCAATGCCGGGCATGCCTGCGAAGGCGCCGCCATCCGCGTGCGGGTGCCGGAGCTGGCCTACCATTTCGATGACCGCGTGCAGGGCCGTTTCGAACAGCACCTGGGCCGTGAGGTGGGTGACTTTGTCATTCGCCGTCGCGATGGCCTGTACGCTTATCAACTGGCGGTGGTGCTTGATGATGCCTGGCAGGGTGTGACCGATATCGTGCGCGGCGCCGACCTGCTGGATAACACCCCGCGCCAGCTGTACCTGCAGGAACTGCTGGGCCTGTCGCAGCCGCGTTACCTGCACGTGCCACTGATCGTGCAGCCTGACGGGCACAAGCTGGGCAAGTCCTACCGCTCGCCACCACTGGCCGCCGACCAGGCCACGCCCCTGCTGCTGCGCGCCCTGCGCGCACTGGGACAAAAGACCGAAGCAGGCATGGAGTACGGTACCCCGGGCGAAGTGCTGGCGCATGCCGCATTGCACTGGAACCCCGACGCCCTGCCCCGGCGCCTGAGCGTGCCCGAGGCCGATCTGCACTGATCCTTGTGGGCCCGGCTCACACAGAAAGCCCAGTAAATTCAATTCTTTGGCAAAAACCCACAAGCCCGTTACCATCGCCGCAGCCATTTGCGCCAATAATAAGTCCAAGCCGCAGCGCCCTAACCTTTGAGGCCAGCATGTATATCTATCGTTTGGTCCTGCTTCTGGTCGTGGGGATCTACCTGTTCTCCCCGGCCATCATGGACTGGTGGATCGAGCCAACCGGAGCCTGGTATCGCCCTTACCTGCTCTGGCTGATCCTGATCGTCGTGACCTTTATCCTGCAGAGCCAACGTGATGCCGATGAGCTTTAGCCTGACCCAGATGATCCTGATCAGCGCCGCCTACCTGCTGGTGCTGTTCGGCGTGGCCTGGGTCAGCGAACGCGGGATGATCCCGCGCTCGATCATCCGCCACCCGCTGACCTACACCCTGTCGCTGGGCGTCTATGCCAGTGCCTGGGCCTTTTATGGCTCGGTGGGCCTGGCCTACCAATACGGCTACGGCTTTCTCGCCTGTTACCTGGGGGTGTCCGGGGCCTTTCTGCTGGCACCGGTGCTGCTGTACCCGATCCTGAAGATCACCCGCACTTACCAATTGTCGTCGCTGGCCGACCTGATCGCCTTCCGCTTTCGCAGTACCTGGGCCGGGGCGCTGACCACCATCTTCATGTTGATCGGCGTGCTGCCGCTGCTGGCCCTGCAGATCCAGGCGGTGGCCGACTCGATCAGCATTCTGACCGGCGAACCGGTCAAGGCGCGGGTCGCCTTTGCCTTTTGCGCATTGATCACCCTGTTCACCATTTTCTTCGGTTCGCGGCACATCGCTACCCGGGAGAAACACGAGGGCCTGGTGTTCGCCATTGCCTTCGAATCAGTGATCAAGCTGCTGGCCCTCGGCGGCATTGGCCTGTATGCGCTGTACGGCGTGTTTGGCGGCCCGCATGAGCTGGAAGTCTGGCTGCTGCAGAACCAGACCGCCCTCGCCGCCCTGCACACCCCCTTGCAGGAAGGCCCATGGCGCACCCTGCTGCTGGTGTTCTTCGCCTCGGCTATCGTCATGCCGCACATGTACCACATGGCCTTTACCGAAAACCTCAACCCGCGCTCGCTGGTCAGCGCCAGTTGGGGCCTGCCGCTGTTCCTGCTGCTGATGAGCCTGGCGGTGCCATTGATTCTCTGGGCCGGCCTGAAAATGGGCGCCAGCACCAGCCCGGAATACTTCACCCTGGGCCTGGGCATCGCCGCCAACAACCAGGCACTGGCGCTATTGGCCTATATCGGTGGGCTCTCGGCCTCCAGCGGGCTGATCATCGTCACCACCCTGGCGCTTTCGGGCATGGCCCTCAACCACCTGGTGCTGCCGCTGTACCAGCCACCGGCCGAGGGCAACATCTACCGCTGGCTGAAATGGACCCGGCGGGCGCTGATCGTCGCCATCATCGCCGCCGGTTTCGGCTTCTACCTGACCCTGGGCAGCCAGCAGGACCTGGCCAACCTCGGCATCGTCGCCTTCGTCGCCACCTTGCAGTTCCTGCCGGGCGTGCTCTCGGTGCTGTACTGGCCGACCGCCAACCGCCGCGGCTTCATTGCCGGCCTGCTGGCGGGGATCCTGGTGTGGATGGTGACCATGCTGTTGCCGCTGGTGGGCAACCTGCAAGGCTTCTACATCCCGCTGCTGAACATGATCTATGTGCTCGACGACACCAGTTGGCACATGGCTGCGATCGCCTCGCTGGCCGCCAACGTGCTGCTGTTTACCCTGATCTCGCTGTTCACCAACGCCAGCAGTGAAGAAGTCAGCGCCGCCGAGGCCTGCGCGGTGGATAACGTGCGCCGCCCGCAGCGCCGTGAGCTGCACGCGGCCTCGCCGCAGGAATTCGCCACGCAACTGGCCAAGCCGCTAGGTGCCAAGGCTGCGCAGAAAGAAGTCGAACAGGCCCTGCGCGACCTCTACCTGCCGTTCGACGAGCGCCGCCCGTATGCCCTGCGCCGCCTGCGCGACCGCATCGAGGCCAACCTGTCGGGGCTGATGGGCCCGAGTGTGGCCCAGGACATGGTCGAGACCTTCCTGCCCTACAAGTCCGGTAACGAAAACTACGTGACCGAAGACATCCACTTCATCGAAAGCCGCCTGGAAGACTACCACTCGCGCCTGACCGGCCTTGCAGCCGAGCTCGATGCCCTGCGCCGTTACCACCGCCAGACCCTGCAGGAGTTACCGATGGGCGTCTGCTCGCTGGCCAAGGACCAGGAGATCCTGATGTGGAACAAGGCCATGGAAGAGCTCACCGGCATCCCCGCCAAGCGCGTGGTCGGCTCGCGCCTGACCACCATTGCCGACCCCTGGCGCGGCCTGCTTTTGGGCTTCATCAACGTGCCCGACGAACACTTGCACAAACAACGCCTGGGCCTCGATGGCCAGACCCGCTGGCTGAACCTGCACAAGGCGGCCATCGACGAGCCACTGGCACCGGGTAACAGCGGCCTGGTGCTGCTGGTTGAAGACCTCACCGAGACCCAGGCCCTGGAAGACAAGCTGGTGCACTCCGAGCGCCTGGCCAGCATCGGCCGCCTGGCTGCCGGGGTGGCCCACGAGATCGGCAACCCGGTCACCGGTATCGCCTGCCTTGCGCAGAACCTGCGCGAAGAGCGCGAAGAGGACGGCGAGATCACCGAGCTGAGCAGCCAGATCCTGGAGCAGACCAAACGCATCTCGCGCATCGTCCAGTCGCTGATGAGCTTTGCCCATGCCGGCAGCCACCAGCACAGCGACGAGCCGGTATGCCTGGCCGAAGTGGCCCAGGACGCCATCGGTCTGCTGGCCTTGAACCGGCGCAATTTCGAAGTACAGTTCTTCAACCTGTGCGACCCGGACCACTGGGTCGAGGGCGACCCGCAACGCCTGGCCCAGGTGCTGATCAACCTGCTGTCCAACGCCCGCGACGCCTCCCCGCCCGGCAGTGCCGTGCGGGTCAAGAGCGAAGCCAGCGAGCATACCGTCGACCTGATCGTCGAGGACGAAGGCAGCGGCATCCCGAAAAACATCATGGATCGTCTGTTCGAACCCTTCTTCACCACCAAGGACCCGGGCGAAGGCACCGGACTGGGGCTTGCTCTGGTCTATTCCATCGTGGAAGAGCATTATGGACAAATCACCATCGACAGCCCGGCCGATAGCCAGAGCCAACGCGGCACCCGGATCCGAGTGACCCTGCCGCGCCATGTCGTAGCGACGTCCGCTGTGAACTGAGACCGTCGAGAGAATTGAATCAATGCCGCATATTCTGATCGTCGAAGACGAAACCATCATCCGCTCGGCGTTGCGCCGATTGCTCGAGCGCAACCAGTACCAGGTCAGCGAGGCCGGCTCGGTGCAGGAAGCCCAGGAACGCTTCAGCATTGCGACCTTCGACCTGATTGTCAGCGACCTGCGCCTGCCCGGCGCACCGGGCACCGAACTGATCAAGCTCGGCCAGGGCACGCCGGTGCTGATCATGACCAGCTACGCCAGCCTGCGCTCTGCCGTCGACTCGATGAAAATGGGCGCGGTGGACTACATCGCCAAGCCGTTCGATCACGACGAAATGCTCCAGGCCGTGGCGCGCATCCTGCGTGACCGGCAGAACGCGCCGGCCGCCCCGGCCGAGCGCGGCAACGGCAAGGCGGTGCCCGGCGACAAGGCGGCCAGCACTGCAGCCAACGGCGAGATCGGCATCATCGGTTCCTGCCCGCCGATGCAGGACCTGTACGGCAAGATCCGCAAGGTTGCGCCAACCGATTCCAATGTATTGATCCAGGGCGAGTCGGGTACCGGTAAAGAGCTGGTGGCCCGCGCCCTGCACAACCTCTCACGGCGCGCCAAGGCGCCGATGATCTCGGTGAACTGCGCGGCGATTCCCGAGACCCTGATCGAATCGGAACTGTTCGGCCACGAGAAAGGCGCCTTTACCGGTGCCAGCGCCGGTCGTGCCGGCCTGGTCGAAGCCGCCGATGGCGGTACGCTGTTCCTCGACGAAATCGGCGAACTACCGCTCGAAGCCCAGGCCCGCCTGTTGCGCGTGCTGCAGGAAGGCGAGATTCGCCGGGTCGGCTCGGTGCAATCGCAAAAGGTCGATGTGCGCCTGATTGCCGCGACTCACCGCGACCTCAAGAACCTGGCCAAGGTCGGCCAGTTCCGCGAAGACCTTTACTACCGCCTGCACGTCATCGCCCTCAAGTTGCCCGCCCTGCGCGAGCGGGGCGCCGACGTCAACGAGATCGCCAATGCCTTCCTCGCCCGCCAGAGTGCGCGCGTGGGGCGTAACGACCTGCGCTTTGGCCACGACGCCGAGCAGGCGATCCGGCATTACTCCTGGCCAGGTAACGTGCGCGAGCTGGAAAACGCCGTGGAGCGTGCGGTAATCCTCTGCGAGAGCCCGGAAATTTCCGCCGACCTGCTGGGCATCGACATCGAACTGAGCGATCTGGAAGACGACGATCCGTTTGCCAGCCTGCCGGGTACCGGCAGCAATGCCAGCAACACCAGCCACGAGCCGACTGAAGACCTGTCGCTGGAGGACTACTTCCAGCATTTCGTCCTCGAGCACCAGGACCACATGACCGAGACCGAGCTTGCACGCAAACTCGGAGTCAGTCGCAAGTGCCTGTGGGAACGTCGTCAGCGCCTGGGTATCCCGCGGCGCAAGAGCGGGGCCACCAGCGAAGGCTGAGGCGTTTCAGCAGTTTTCGACGGTGGGCGGCGGTAACACTGTCACCTTGCGACAAACTGTTACCGCAGCACGAAGTCGTAACAAAAACCGGGGCTTACGGTAACGAAGCCCCGGTTTTTTTTCGCCCCGCGAACCCCGCAAAACCGCTCCAAACCCTTGTTTTACTGGGCTTTGCAAAAGTTGGCACGGCACCTGCTATATGTTTGGTACAAGAACAATAACAAGCACTGCAAAAGACAATAAAAATAAGACGAATCGGCTCACGCACAATAAGAACAAGACGGCGGAGGCGCAGCTAACTGATTCTTTTGGAGAGGAGTTGTATTTGGGGCTTGCCCCACAACCAGGCAGAGAACAATAAAAACTGCACTCAAGCAGGGCCTGAACTGGTTGGATCGCATGATCATTGCAACCTCAGCGACCAAAGCAATCCGTTTGCTCTTGATCCCGGTTAGGGAGACCGCCCACAAGCTTTTTTGTGGGCAGGGCACTCAACAAAAACAAGAAGCCCGGCAAAAAAACAATAAGAGCACGCAACTACTTCTTGGGGAGCTTCGGCTCCCCTTGTAGTTTCTGCCCGCCCCAGCCTGCCCGCGCGTCGTCCGACGCGACCGCCTACACCATCCACCGAGTAAATGCTAGAATCCCCGCCCATCATGCGGCCATTCTTCGTTTTTGGCCGAACATTCCTTCAAACAGTGCATCCCATGCTGAAGAAGCTGTTCCAGTCATTCCGTCCTACCGTGCGTGGCCAGCACCATATCCGCACCACGCCCGAAGTGATCAATAGTGGTCAACATTCGCTGCAACGTGGCCAGTTCAGCCGCCACGCGGTGAACATCGTCGAGCGCCTGCAAAACGCTGGCTACCAGGCCTACCTGGTGGGTGGCTGCGTACGCGACCAGCTCCTGGGCATCACCCCCAAGGACTTCGACGTCGCCACCAGCGCCACCCCTGAACAGGTCCGCGGCGAATTTCGTAACGCCCGTATCATCGGTCGCCGTTTCAAGCTGGTTCACATACATTTCGGCCGTGAAATCATCGAAGTCGCCACCTTCCGCGCCAACCACCCGGAAAGCGAAGAAGAGAACAGCCACACCTCGTCGCGTAACGAGAGTGGGCGAATTTTGCGCGACAACGTCTACGGCACCCTGGAAGAAGACGCCCAACGCCGCGACTTCACCATCAACGCCCTGTATTACGATCCGGTCAGCGAGCGCATCCTCGACTACGCCAACGGCGTACACGACATCCGCAACCGCCTGATCCGCCTGATCGGCGACCCGACCCAGCGCTACCAGGAAGACCCGGTGCGCATGCTGCGTGCTGTGCGTTTCGCCGCCAAGCTCAACTTCGGTATCGAGAAGCACACCGTGCAGCCGATTCGCCAACTGGCACCGATGCTGCGCGAGATCCCGGCGGCGCGCCTGTTCGAAGAATCGCTCAAGCTGTTCCTCTCCGGGCAGGCTGCCGATACCTTTGAAATGCTCGTCGACCTGGAGTTGTTCAACCCGCTGTTCCCGGCCAGTGCCGAAGCGCTCGAAGAACACCCGACCTACACCCACACCCTGATCAGCCAGGCTTTGATCAACACCGACCTGCGCGTCAAGCAGGGCAAGCCGGTGACTCCGGCCTTCCTGTTCGCCGCGATGCTCTGGCCAGCCCTGCCGGGTCGCGCCCTGCGCCTGCAGAGCCGTGGCATGCCGCCGATCCCGGCGATGAACGAAGCCGCCCACGAGCTGATCGCCGAACAATGCCAGCGCATTGCGATCCCCAAGCGCTTCACCATGCCGATCCGCGAGATCTGGGACATGCAGGAGCGCCTGCCACGGCGCAGCGGCAAGCGTGCCGACCTGTTGCTCGACAACCCGCGTTTCCGCGCCGGTTACGACTTCCTGCTGCTGCGTGAAAGCGCGGGCGAAGAAACCGATGGCCTCGGCCAATGGTGGACCGACTACCAGGACTGCAACGACAGCGAGCGCCGCGACATGATTCGTGAGCTCGGCAGCCGTGACGAAGGCGCCGGTGCCGGCCCGCGCAAACGCAAGCGCAGCCCGAGCAAACGCAAGCGCGCCGACGGCGCTGCAGGCGAGTAACCGATGGTCCGCGCCTTCATTGGCCTGGGCAGCAACCTGGCCGATCCCGAGCAGCAATTGCGCAGCGCCGTCGAGGCGCTGGGGCAGTTGCATGAAAGCGCCCTGGCCGGGGTTTCGGCTTTCTACAGCAGCGAATCGCTATCGCCCGGGCAGCCGCGCTACACCAACGCCGTGGCAGCGCTGGATACCGCCCTCGCGCCGCTTGAGCTGCTCGATGCGCTGCAGGCCATCGAGGCCGACCAGGGCCGCGAGCGCAAAGAGCGCTGGGGCCCGCGCACCCTCGACCTGGATATCCTGCTGTACGGCGACCAGGTCATCGATGTGCCACGCCTGAAAGTGCCGCATTACCACATGCAGGCGCGACCGTTCGTCCTCTACCCGCTGGCCGAGCTGGTACCCGAAGACTTCTGCCTGGCCGATCAAAGGCCCCTGTCCCAATTACTGGCAGATTGCCCGTTCGTCGGCCTCGAGCGCCTGTAGCCGGGCGCTCCCCCAGCCGGTAACGCCCGTAACAGCGCATTAGTAACAATGCGGTAACAGGGTAATTGACTTCAGCCCCCTCGCTCACGACTATAGGCGTCCCGTGGCGCCCCGAGCGTCGCAAAAAGGCGTATATAGGCCTGGAACAGGTCGTAATTCAAACACCACGATCGATGATGTGCTGTTCCAGAAGATGAATACACGCGTTGTACGCAGTCGTTTTTCACAGCGCCTGAACGAGGATTCCTTTTCATGCCAGAAGTAACCCTGACCACCCTGCAGAGCCTCAAGGCCAAGGGTGAGAAAATAACCATGCTGACCTGCTACGACGCGACCTTTGCCCAGGCCGCCAGCCGTGCCGGCGTGGAAGTATTGCTGGTGGGTGACTCCCTGGGCATGGTCCTCCAGGGCCATGACAGCACCTTGCCAGTAACCAATGCCGAGATGGCCTATCACACTGCCTGCGTCAAACGCGGCAACGAAGGTGCGCTGATTCTTGCCGACCTGCCGTTCATGGCCTGCGCCACCACCGAGCAGGCGTTCGCCAACAGCGGCGCGCTGATGCAAGCCGGCGCGCACATGGTCAAGGTCGAAGGCGCCGCCTGGCTGGCGGAGACCATCCGCCTGCTGGCCGAACGTGGCGTGCCGGTGTGCGCGCACATGGGCCTGACCCCGCAAACCGTGAACATCCTCGGTGGCTACAAGGTCCAGGGCCGCCAGGAAAACCAGGCCCGGCAGATGCGTGCCGACGCCATCGCCCTGGAGCAAGCCGGCGCGGCCATGTTGCTGCTCGAGTGCGTGCCGACCGAACTTGCCGCCGAAATCACCCAGGCGGTGAGCATTCCGGTCATCGGTATTGGTGCCGGTAGCGCCACCGACGGCCAGGTCCTGGTGCTGCACGACATGCTCGGCCTGTCGCTGACCGGCCGGGTACCGAAGTTCGTGAAGAACTTCATGGCCGGCCAGAGCGACATTCAAGGTGCGCTCAAGGCTTATGTAACCGCCGTCAAGGAAGTCAGCTTCCCCGCCAGCGAACACGGGTTCAGTGCATGAATACAGTCAAGACCGTCCTCGAACTGCGCGCCGCCGTGGCGCGGGCGCGCAGTGAGGGCAAACGCATCGGCTTCGTGCCGACCATGGGCAACCTGCACAGCGGCCATGCCGCGCTGGTGACCAAGGCCGCGCAACGGGTCGACTTCGTCGTCGCCAGCATCTTCGTCAACCCGCTGCAGTTCGGCCCCAGCGAAGACCTCGACAAGTACCCGCGGACCCTCGCCGCCGACCAGGAGAAACTGCTCCAGGCCGGCTGCCACCTGCTGTTCGCCCCCACGGTCGAAGAAATGTACCCCGACGGCATGGCCGGGCAGACCCGGGTCAGCGTCCCGCAGCTGTCCGACGGGCTCTGTGGTGCCAGCCGTCCAGGCCACTTTGAAGGCGTGGCGACGGTGGTCAGCAAGCTGTTCAACATGGTCCAGCCGGACCTGGCGGTATTTGGCCAGAAAGACTTCCAGCAACTGGCGGTAATCCGCGCGCTGGTGCGCGACCTGAACATGCCGATCCAGATCATCGGCGAGCCGACCGTGCGCGCCGAAGACGGCCTGGCGCTGTCGTCGCGCAACGGCTACCTGAGCAACGAGCAGCGCGCCACGGCGCCAGCGCTGTATCGCCTGCTGAGCCAGATGGCCGCCGCCATCGAGCAAGGCGAACGCGACTACCCGGCGCTGATCGCCAACGGCCAGCAGCAACTGGCTGCAGCAGGCTTTCGCCCGGACTACCTGGAAGTCCGCCAGGCCCTGAGCCTGCGCCCGGCGACGCCTGAAGACCGCGATCTGGTGATCCTGGTAGCCGCCTTCATTGGTGCTACCCGCCTGATCGACAACCTGCACCTGAACCTTGACGACAAGTAACCCGGTCGCCCGCTGAGCTGCCTCTCCCTGTAACGCAGGCTGCATGCCTATAATTGGCATCAGCCTGCAAACGGGGCGCTGTTTTCAGTGTCCAAGGCAGTTCACGCAATAAGGAAACCTGCAGCGATGGCGTATTACCGCACCCCTCATGATGTTACCGCCCTGCCCGCCTGGCAGGCGCTCCAGCAGCACCGCGAAGCCATGCAGGACTTCAGCATGCGCGACGCATTCACTGCCGAGCCAAAGCGCTTCGAAGAATTTTCCCTGAGCACCTGCGGGCTGTTCCTCGATTACTCGAAAAACCTGATCAACGCCCAGACCCGCGAGCTGCTGGTGGGCCTGGCCAACGAGGTCGGTCTGCAAGAGGCCATCAAGGGCCTGTTCGCCGGCGAAATCCTTAACGCCTCCGAAGGCCGCCCGGCCCTGCATACCGCCCTGCGCCGCCCGGTGGGCGACAAGCTGAGCGTCAACGGCGTCAACGTGATACCCGAAGTGCACAAGGTCCTCAACCAGGTGACCGAGCTGGTTGGCCGCATCCATGATGGCCTGTGGCGCGGCTACAGCGAGAAGCCGATCACCGACGTGGTCAACATCGGCATCGGTGGCTCGTTCCTCGGCCCCGAGCTGGTCTCCGAAGCCCTGCTGCCTTACGCCCAGCGCGGCGTGCGCTGCCATTACCTGGCGAACATCGACGGCAGCGAGTTCCACGAGCTGTCGGCCAAGCTGCGCGCCGAAACCACGTTGTTCATCGTTTCGTCCAAGTCGTTCAACACCCTCGAAACCCTGAAGAACGCCCAGGCCGCCCGCGCCTGGTACCTGGCCCAGGGTGGCTCGGAAGCCGAGCTGTACAAGCACTTCATCGCTGTTTCCAGCAACAAGGCCGCCGCCGTGGCCTTCGGCATCCGTGAAGAAAACATTTTCCCGATGTGGGACTGGGTCGGCGGGCGTTACTCGCTGTGGTCAGCCATCGGCTTGCCGATTGCGCTGGCCATCGGTACCGCCAACTTCAAGGAACTGCTGTCCGGTGCCTACACCATGGACCAGCACTTCCAGAACGCGCCGTTCGAACAGAACATGCCGGTGCTGCTGGCCTTGCTCGGCGTGTGGTACGGCAACTTCTGGGGCGCGCAAAGCCACGCGATCCTGCCGTACGACCACTACCTGCGTAACATCACCAAGCACCTGCAACAGCTGGACATGGAATCCAACGGCAAGAGCGTCCGCCAGGACGGCACGCCGGTCAACCACGACACCGGCCCGGTCATCTGGGGCGGCGTGGGTTGCAACGGCCAGCATGCCTACCACCAGTTGCTGCACCAGGGCACCCAGCTGATTCCGGCCGACTTCATCGTCCCGGTGGTCAGCTTCAACCCGGTCGCCGACCATCACCAGTGGCTGTACGCCAACTGCCTGTCGCAGAGCCAGGCACTGATGCTGGGCAAGACCCGCAGCGAAGCCGAAGCCGAGCTGCGTGACAAAGGCATGGCCGAAGCCGAGATCCAGAAGCTGGCACCGCACAAGGTGATTCCGGGCAACCGCCCCAGCAATACCCTGGTGGTCGAGCGCATCAGCCCACGGCGTCTTGGCGCACTGGTGGCGATGTACGAGCACAAGGTATTCGTGCAAAGCGTCATCTGGGGTATCAACGCCTTCGACCAGTGGGGCGTGGAGCTGGGCAAGGAGCTCGGCAAGGGCGTCTACCAGCGCCTGACCGGCGGCATTGAAGAGCCTGCCGAAGACGCCTCGACCCAGGGCCTGATCAACTTCTTCCGCAGCCGTCACCGCGGTTGACCGCCCGCGCTGCCCCTGGCCGAACGAACACGGCCGGGGGCAGCGGCTACACTGTCCTGACAAAAACAATCCGTCAGAACAGGACCCCGCCATGTTCGATATCAGCGACTTTCCCCAAGCCGATGCCGTCAGCAGAGCGGCGCAACTGAGCCAGGCCGACTACCAGCGCCTGTACCGCCAGTCCATCGACGACCCGGATACCTTCTGGTGCGAACAGGCCAAGGCCCTGGACTGGATCAAGCCCTGGAGCCAGGTCCAGCAGAGCGACATGAAGACCGGCCAGGCCGCCTGGTTCAAGGGCGCGCAACTCAATGTCAGCTACAACTGCATCGATCGTCACCTGGCCACCCGGGGCGATCGACCGGCGATCATTCGCGAAGGCGACAACCCTGCCGACTCCAGCGTCATCACCTACCGCGAACTGCACCAGCAGGTCTGCCGCCTGGCCAACGTACTCAAGCAACGCGGGGTGAAAAAAGGCGACCGGGTGTGCATCTACTTGCCCATGGTCCCGGAGGCGGCCTACGCCATGCTCGCCTGCAGCCGCATTGGCGCCATTCACTCGGTGGTGTTCGGTGGCTTCTCGCCGGATGCCCTGCGTGACCGGATTCTCGACGCCGACTGTCGCACGCTGATCACCGCCGATGAAGGCGTGCGCGGCGGCAAGAGCGTGGCGCTGAAGCACAACGTCGACAAGGCCCTGCTCAGTTGCCCGGATGTCAGTACGGTGGTGGTGATCAAGCGTACTGGCGGCAAGATCGACTGGAGCGAAGGCCGCGATCTCTGGTACCACGAAGCGATCAAGCAGGTCAGTGATGACTGCCCACCCGAGCCGATGGACGCCGAAGACCCGCTGTTCATCCTCTATACCTCCGGCAGCACTGGCAAACCCAAGGGCGTACTACACACCACCGCCGGCTACCTGCTGCAGGCGGCGCTGACCTTCAAGACCGTGTTCGATTACCGCGAGGGCGAGGTGTTCTGGTGCACCGCCGATGTCGGCTGGGTGACCGGCCACAGCTATATCGTCTACGGGCCGCTGGCCAACGGTGCAATTACCCTGATGTTCGAAGGCGTGCCCAACTACCCCGATGCCTCGCGCTTCTGGCAGGTGGTCGACAAGCACCAGGTCAATATCTTCTACACCGCGCCCACCGCCCTGCGCGCGCTGATGCGCGAAGGCCAGGGCCCGTTGGCGGGCACCTCGCGCAAGAGCCTGCGCCTGCTCGGCAGCGTCGGAGAGCCAATCAACCCGGAAGCCTGGGAATGGTACTTCGAGGCCGTAGGCGAAAAGCGCTGCCCGATCGTCGACACCTGGTGGCAGACCGAAACCGGCGGCATCATGATCAGCCCGCTGGTGGGCACCCGGCGAATCAAGCCCGGCTGCGCCACCCAGCCACTGTTCGGCGTGCAACCGGTGTTGCTGGACGAAAAAGGCAAGCTGATCGAAGGCCCCGGCAGCGGCATGCTGGCGATCAAGGCCAGCTGGCCCGGACAGATCCGCAGCGTGTACGGCGACCCGCAGCGGATGATCGATACCTACTTCAAGCCGCTGCCGGGCTATTACTTCACCGGCGACGGTGCGCGCCGCGACGCAGACGGCGACCTGTGGATAACCGGGCGCATCGATGACGTGATCAACGTCTCCGGGCACCGGATCGGCACCGCCGAGGTGGAAAGCGCTCTGGTACTGCACGACAGCATCGCCGAAGCGGCCGTTGTCGGGTACCCTCACGATCTCAAGGGCCAAGGCATCTATGCCTTTGTCACGCCCATGAACGGTGTGACCCCGGACGACAGCCTCAAGCAGCAGCTGCTGGCCCTGGTCAGCAAAGAGATTGGCAGCTTCGCCAAACCCGAGCTGATCCAGTGGGCGCCGGCACTGCCCAAGACCCGTTCGGGCAAGATCATGCGGCGCATCCTGCGCAAGATCGCCTGCAACGAGCTCGACAGCCTCGGCGATACCTCGACCCTGGCCGACCCGAGCGTGGTCCAGGGCCTGATCGACAAACGCCTGAACACTTAAGCGGCAGCGCTGATCGGCTGCCTTGAACACAAGGTAACCATGGAAGCGATTCGCCGCCGTATCGAAACCCAGGTAATGAGCCTGACCGGCTTGTCCCTGGGTCAGCTCGACCTGGAAAACCCCAAGGGCGACCCCGGCCTGTTCGGCCCGGACAGCCTCAGCTGGCGTGTGCACGGCGACTTCCCGAGCATGCTGATCGGCGGCATCAGTGCCCTGCTCCTGCAGTTGCTGCACCCGCTGGCGCTGGCTGGCGTATGGGATCATTCCAACTTTCGCCAGGACCTGCTCGGCCGCTTGCGCCGCACCAGCCAGTTCATCTCCGGCACCACCTTTGGTTCGAGCCGGGATGCCAACTGGCTGATCGAAAAAGTGCGCACCATTCACCTGCAGGTGGTCGGCAGCGCTGCCGATGGCCGGCCCTATGCCGCCAGCGACCCGGACCTGCTGACCTGGGTGCATGTGGCCGAGGTCAGCAGCTTTCTTGCCGCCCACATGCGCTACCGCAACCCGCAGATGCCGGTCACCGAACAGGACGCCTACTACGCCGAGATCGCCCTGATCGCCGAGCGCCTGGGCGCGCGCAACGTGCCGCGCTCACGCCAGCAAATTGCCGACTACCTGCAGGCCATGCGCCCGCAACTGCTGTGCGACGCGCGCAGCCATGAAGTGGTGCAGGTGCTGCTCGACGCGCCGGCGCCCAGCCGCCTGGCGCAACCGGTCGGCGCCTTGATGCTGCGCGCCGGTATCGACCTGCTGCCGGAATGGGCCAGCGCGATGCTCGAGCTGGGCCAGAACCCGCTGCAACGCCGATTGATTCGCCTGGGCATCCACAGCACTGCTCCGGTGCTGCGCTGGGCCATGCGCGACGGCTCGGCCCATCGCGCCCGGCGACGTATGGGAATCGCCTGAGCGGTACGCCAATAGCCCTCGCCCGCTCATCTATGCCACCATGCCGGTCTATCCAGGCCCTGGGGCCTGAACCGTTCTGACGCCAAATCCAATAAGAGTGAGGACCCGCGCCATGCAAGATGTCGTAATCGTTGCCGCCACCCGTACTGCTGTCGGGAGCTACCAGGGGGCGCTGGCCAACATTCCTGCCGTCGACCTCGGCGCTGCGGTGATCCGCCAGTTGCTGACCCAGACCGGCATCGATGCCGAACTGGTCGATGAAGTCATCCTCGGCCAGGTACTGACCGCCGGTGCCGGGCAGAACCCGGCGCGTCAGGCCGCGATCAAGGCCGGCCTGCCCCACGCGGTACCGGCCATGACCCTGAACAAGGTCTGCGGCTCGGGCCTCAAGGCCCTGCACCTGGCGACCCAGGCAATTCGCTGCGGCGATGCCGAGGTGATCATCGCCGGCGGCCAGGAGAACATGAGCCTGGCCAACTACGTCATGCCGGGTGCCCGTACCGGCCTGCGCATGGGCCACAGCACACTGATCGACAGCATGATCAGCGACGGCCTGTGGGATGCGTTCAACGACTACCACATGGGCATCACCGCCGAGAACCTGGTGGAAAAATACAGCATCAGCCGGGAAGAACAGGACGCCTTCGCCGCCGCCTCGCAGCAGAAAGCCGCCGCTGCCATCGAAGCCCGGCGCTTCGTCGACGAAATCACCCCGATCCTGATTCCGCAGCGCAAGGGCGAGCCGGTGGCCTTCGCCACCGACGAGCAACCCCGCGCCGGCACTACCGCCGAGTCGCTGGGCAAGCTCAAGCCGGCGTTCAAGAAAGACGGCACGGTAACAGCCGGTAACGCCTCTTCGCTCAACGACGGTGCGGCAGCGGTACTGCTGATGAGTGCGGCCAAGGCGCAACAGCTGGGCCTGCCGATCCTGGCGCGGATCAAGGCCTATGCCAACGCCGGGGTTGATCCGGCGATCATGGGCATCGGCCCGGTCAGCGCCACCCGCCGCTGCCTGGACAAGGCCGGCTGGCAGTTGAGCGACCTCGATCTGATCGAGGCCAACGAAGCCTTTGCCGCCCAGGCCCTGTCGGTGGGCAAGGAGCTGGGCTGGGACGCCAGCAAGGTCAACGTCAATGGCGGCGCGATTGCCCTGGGGCACCCGATTGGCGCCTCGGGTTGCCGGGTGCTGGTAACTTTGCTGCACGAAATGATCAAGCGTGACGTCAGCAAAGGCCTGGCGACCCTGTGCATCGGCGGTGGTCAGGGCGTGGCCCTGGCGATCGAGCGCTGATCACTGCGGGAGGGGCTGCAACGGCCCCTCCCCTGGCCTGAACTGATAAACTGCACGTCCGCAAACCAAGGCCACGTGCATGTCCCTCTTGAATCAGGCGCTGCGCGCCGCCCTCGACGCCCGCCAGGGCCTTCTCGCCGAACTGCATGCCCAGGGCACCGACTGCTATCGCCTGTTCCATGGCAGCCAGGAAGGCGCCAGCGGCCTGACCATCGACCGCTACGGCCCGCAGTTGCTGGTGCAAAGCTTCCACCAAAGCCTTGAGACCGGCGCCTTGCTGGAGCTGCACGCGGCGGTGCAAGCGCACCTGGGCCTGGAACTGCTGTTGGTCTACAACGACCGCTCCCAGGGCAACAGCCGCATCGATCGTCGCGACCCGGTGTACCAGGCGAGCGAGGCCGCGCTGGCCGATCATGTCGGTCACGAATGGGGCCTGAACTACCGGGTACGTGGCCGCCATGCCGGGCAGGATCCGCTACTGTTCCTCGACCTGCGCAATGCCCGTGGCTGGGTCAAGCAGCACAGTGCCGGCAAAAGCGTGCTCAACCTCTTTGCCTATACCTGCGGCGTTGGCCTCAGCGCCGCAGCGGGCGGCGCGCGCGAGGTGTGCAACCTGGACTTCGCCGAAGGCAACCTGGCGGTCGGCAAGGAGAACGGCGCACTCAACCCGCAACTGTTGCCGATGAGCTTTATCCAGTCCGATTACTTTCCGGCGATCCGCCAGTTCGCCGGCTTGCCGGTCAGCCAGCGTCGCGGCCACAAGCTGCCGCCGTATCCGCGCCTGGAGCAGCGCCAGTTCGACCTGGTGTTCCTCGACCCACCGGCCTGGGCCAAGAGCGCCTTCGGCACCGTCGACCTGCTGCGCGACTACCAGAGCCTGCTCAAGCCGGCCCTGTTGAGCACCGCCGACGACGGCGTACTGATTTGCTGTAACAACCTGGCCAAGGTCAGTCTCGACGACTGGCGCGAGCAAGTGCTGCGCTGCGCCGAGAAAGCCGGGCGCCCGGTACGCGACTGGCAAGTGCTCAAACCTGCCGGCGACTTTCCGTCGCAGGATGGCCAGCCGCCACTGAAGACCTTGATTCTTCAGCTCTGAAACAAAATTTCGTTAATTTTCGGAGTAGCTTCGGAACCGTTTTTACGTGCCATACTCCAAGCACTCCAGTTCGAGACAGACGACGCCACACATGCCCAAAGGATTGAAACGCGCCCTCGGCGCCATGCTGGCCGCAGTGGCCTTGTACAGCCTGCTAGGCTTTCTGATTCTCCCAGGGGTTGCCCTGCGTATCGCCAACCAGCAACTGGCCAGTTACGCCACGGTGCCGGCGCACCTGCAGCGGATCGAGCTCAACCCGTTCAGCCTCGAACTGACCCTCTGGGGCCTGCAGATCGGCGAGCCGGGCAAAGAGCAGGTCGGCTTCGAACGCCTGTACGCCAACCTGCAAATCAACAGCCTGTGGAGCGGTGCCCTGCACCTGGACAGTGTCGAGCTGGACAAGGCGCGTACCGAGCTGCTGTTCGCCAAGGACGGCAGCCTCAACCTGACGCAACTGTTCAAGCTGCCGCCGAGCGAGCCCAAGCCGCAAGAACCTGCCGGCGATCCGTTCCCGCTGCGCATCGGCAGTATCAAGCTCAGCGAAGGCTACCTGCATTTCCAGGACCTGCGCCCGAGCGAGCCGATCGAGTTTCTCTACGACTCGATGAACCTGGAACTGAAGAACCTCAGCACCCTGCCCGAAGACAGTACCGAAATGACCCTGGTCGCCAATGGCCCGGCGGGCGGGCGAATCGACTGGGCCGGCAACTTCAGCCTGGTACCGATCGCCTCCGAAGGCACCCTGAAGGTCACCGACGGCAAGATGAAAGCTTTCTGGCCTTATGTGCGCGATGCCGTGCCGCTGGTGCTGGAAGAAGGTGTGGTCAGCCTCGATACCCACTACAAGCTGAACCTGTCCAAGGAAACCGAGCTGCTGCTGGACAACACCTCGGTGAGCATTGCCCCCTTTGCCATCAAGGCACCGGATGGCCGCCCGCTGGCACGCCTGGCGCGTCTGGATGTCAGCGAAACCTCGATTGACCTGGCCAAGCAACTGGTCACCGTTGGCAAGATCCGCAGCGAAAAGCTCGAAACCTGGGCGGCAGTAGAGTCCGATGGCCAGCTCGACTGGCAGAAGCTGTTTGCCAGCCAGCCGGCCAAAGCCACGGCCAAAGAGAAAGCCGAACCTGCCGCCGCCGAGCCGGATGCCAAGGAAAAGGCCGCCGCCGAGGCACCGAGCAAGCCATGGCAAGTGCTGCTCAAAGACGTGCAACTGCGCAATTACCAGGTACACCTGGCCGACCGCTCGCAGAAACAACCGGTCGCCCTCGAGGTTGGCCCGCTGAACCTCGACCTGCAGAATTTCGACAGCCTCAACCAGTCGCCCTTCACCCTCAAGCTCGATACCGGTGTCGGCAAGCAAGGCAAGCTGCAGGCGGCCGGTGAGGTCAACCTGGCGCCGGTGAGCGCCAAGCTCAAGGTCAACACCCAGGACATCGACCTGCGTGTCGCCCAGGCCTACATCAGCCCGTACATCCGCCTGGAACTGCGCAGCGGCATGCTCGGCAGCGACCTCAACGTCGACCTCAAGAGCACCGAGCCGCTGGCCTTCAGCATTGACGGCAAGGCCCAGGTCAACCAGCTGCACACCCTGGACACCATCAAGGATCGCGACTTCGTCAAATGGCAGCAGCTGAACCTCGACGGTCTGTCGTACCGCCACGGTGACGCCCTGAGCATCGGCAAAGTGACCCTCAAGCAGCCCTACGCGCGCTTCATGATCAACGAAGACCGCACCACCAACGTCGATGACCTGCTGATCCCGCAACCGGCTACCGCGCAGTCCAAGGCGCCGGCCACAGCCAAGGCGCCTGCGGAAAAACCACTGGGCATCCGTATCGGTGAAATCGATATTAATGACGGTTCGGCCAACTTTGCCGACTTCAGCCTGACCCCGAACTTCGCCACCGCCATCCAGCAGCTCAACGGCCAGATCGGCACCATCGACAACCGTCAGCCAAAACCGGCCAAGGTCGATATCAAGGGCAAGGTCGATCGCTATGCACCGGTGACCATCAAAGGCTCGCTGAACCCCTTCGACCCGATGGCCGCCCTGGACATCGCCACCAGCTTCAAACGCGTCGAGCTGACCACCCTGACGCCTTACTCGGGCAAGTTCGCCGGCTTTCGCATCCGTAAGGGCCGGCTGAACATCGACCTGCACTACGTGATCACCCAAGGCAAGCTCAAGGCCGAGAACAAGGTAGTGGTCGAGCAACTGCAGCTGGGTGAGAAGGTCGACAGCCCAGATGCGGTGGACCTGCCGATTCGCCTGGCAGTGGCCTTGCTCAAGGACACCGACGGCAAGATCTCCATCGAGCTACCGGTGACTGGCGACCTCAATGACCCGCAGTTCAGCGTCATGCCGATTGTCTGGCAGACCCTGCGCAACCTGGTGCTACGCGCGGCCCAGGCGCCCTTCAAGTTCATCGGCGGGCTGGTCAGCGGCGGCGATTCCCAGGACCTGGGCAACGTCGCCTTTGCCGCTGGCTCCAGCGACCTGGGCCCGGATGCGCAAAGCGCCCTGGACAAGCTGGCGACGGCGCTCAAAGAGCGCCCTGCCTTGCGCCTGGAGATCGAAGGCACCAGCGCCCAGAGCAGCGACGGACCGTTGATTGCCCAGCAGCGCCTGGAGCGTGAGTACCAGAGTACCTACTACAAGATCCTCCAGCGCCGCGGCGACAAGGTGCCAGCCCAGGCCTCCGAGCTGAAGGTGCCGGATGGCGACAAGCCGGCGATGCTTGAAGGCATCTACCGTACCCGCATGAAGAAACAGCCTCCAGCGGAGTGGGAACAACTCGATCGCGAACAGCGCACCACCCAGTTGCGCGATGCCGTGCTCAAGTCCTGGGGCGAAAGCGCCCTGCTGCTGCGTCAGTTGGGTCAGGCCCGGGCCAGCAGTATCAAGGACTACCTGGTAGATAAAGGCCAGCTGGCGGATGACCGGGTGTACTTCGTCGATGCCAGCCTGGGCCAGGCCGAGGCGGATGGCCGAGTGATCTCGCCGCTGCATCTGGACGCGGAATAACCACCTCTTCTTCCCCTCCTTTCCCCCAAAAAAGAAGCCCCGGCAACCAGTGCCGGGGCTTTGAGTGACCAAGTCCTTTTGGTCTTTCGCATGAACCTGTAAGGGTCAGCGAGTCGGGACAAACGCCTTAGTTGCTTTTCAGGCCATCAGCCGAGACGGCTTGAACGCCTTTGATTTTTTTGGCGATAGCGACCGCCATGTCTTTCTGCGAATCGGTCACGGCAACTTCGGAAGACAGGGAGACCACGCCTTTGTTGGTTTCGACCTTGATGTCGCTACCCGGAATGCCTTTCTCGGTCATCAGGTCAGCTTTGACCTTGGTGGTGATCCAGGTGTCGGAGGTCGCTTCTTTTGCTTTGGTAACTTCACCAGCAGCAACGGTCAGCGGAGCCTGGGAAGGCTGTTGGGCAAACGCCGCGTTAGCCAGGGTCAGGGTCAGGGCGGTGGCAGTAGCGGCAGCAATAGCGAACTTCTTCATACGAGACACTCCTGTTTTTCGAAAAGTCTGCGCCGTAAGTCCTGGCAGCAGGGGTATGAATACTATTGCAGGGCCTGTGCCAGCTTTTGTGAATAATTTTCTCCTTATAAAACAGTAGCTTATCTAATCAAGCAAAAAACTGGATCGTGCATTTTGCAAGCAGTGGCAAAATCCTGCATGCAAGATGCAAGTCCGCAAGACAATTTCTGCAGGCATAAAAAAAGGACCCCGAAGGGTCCTTTTTCTTAAGCGGCGGTCTTAGACGCCCGATGCCTTGGCAGCGGCAACGTCCTTGATCGACAGCTTGATACGGCCGCGGTTGTCCACGTCCAGTACCAGTACTTCAACTTCCTGGCCTTCCTTGAGGATGTCGGTCACTTTCTCGACGCGAGCATCGCTCAGCATCGAGATGTGAACCAGACCGTCCTTGCCAGGCAGGATGTTGACGAAGGCACCGAAGTCGACGATGCGCTCAACCTTACCGACGTAGATCTTGCCGATCTCGGCCTCGGCAGTGATGCTCAGAACGCGCTGGCGAGCAGCTTCAGCGGCGTCTTTGGTCTCACCGAAGATCTTGATCGAACCGTCGTCTTCGATGTCGATCGAAGCCTTGGTTTCTTCGCAGATGGCACGGATGGTCGCGCCGCCTTTACCGATGACGTCACGGATCTTGTCGGTGTCGATCTTCATGGCGATCATGGTCGGAGCGTTTTCCGACAGTTCGCTACGGGACTGACCAATGATCTGGTTCATCTGGCCGAGGATGTTCAGGCGCGCTTCCAGGGCCTGGCCCAGGGCGATTTCCATGATCTCTTCGGTGATGCCGTTGATCTTGATGTCCATCTGCAGCGCGGTAACACCTTTGGCGGTACCGGCCACTTTGAAGTCCATGTCGCCCAGGTGGTCTTCGTCACCGAGGATGTCGGTCAGAATGGCGAATTTCTCGCCTTCTTTCACCAGGCCCATGGCGATACCGGCAACCGGCGCCTTCATCGGCACACCAGCGTCCATCAGTGCCAGGGATGCACCACAGACCGAAGCCATCGAGCTGGAACCGTTGGATTCGGTGATTTCCGAAACAACGCGGATGGTGTACGGGAACACGTCGGCAGCAGGCAGCATGGCCTGGACCGAACGGCGGGCCAGACGGCCGTGACCGATTTCGCGACGGCCAGCACCGCCCATGCGACCACACTCGCCGACCGAGAACGGCGGGAAGTTGTAGTGCAGCATGAAGGGGTCTTTCTTCTCGCCTTCGAGGGTATCCAGCAGCTGGGCGTCACGGGCAGTACCCAGGGTCGCAACGACCAGGGCCTGGGTTTCGCCACGGGTGAACAGTGCCGAACCGTGGGTCTTTGGCAGTACGCCGACTTCGATGTTCAGCGGACGTACGGTCTTGGTGTCGCGGCCGTCGATACGTGGTTTGCCGTTGACGATGTTTTCGCGAACGGTGCGGTATTCGATTTCGCCGAAGATTTCTTTGACTTCGGAAGCCGAAGGTTGGCCTTCTTCACCGGAGAACTTGGCGATCACTTGCTCGCGCAGTTCGCCCAGGCGAGCGTAACGGTCAGCCTTGACGGTGATGGTGTAGGCGTCGGAAACCGCAGCACCGAATTCGCCACGGATGGCGCTCAGCAGAGGGGTGTTCTCGGCCTTGGCAGTCCAGTCCCAGGTCGGCTTGGCAGCTTTGGCGGCCAGCTCTTTGACAGCCTGGATCACAGCCTGGAATTCGTCGTGGGCGAACAGTACGGCGCCCAGCATCTGGTCTTCGGTCAGCTCTTTGGCTTCCGATTCAACCATCAGTACGGCGTCGGAGGTACCGGCAACGACCATGTCCAGGCTCGAAGCAGCCAGTTGCTCGTAGGTCGGGTTCAGCAGGTAGCCGGTGCTTTCGTGGAAAGCAACGCGGGCGGCGCCGATCGGGCCTTCGAACGGAATGCCGGAGATGGCCAGGGCCGCCGAGGTACCGATCATCGCAGCGATGTCCGGATCGGTCTTCTTGCTGGTGGAAACGACGGTGCAGACAACCTGCACTTCGTTCATGAAGCCTTCCGGGAACAGCGGACGGATCGGACGGTCGATCAGACGCGAGGTCAGGGTCTCTTTCTCGGAAGGACGGCCTTCACGCTTGAAGAAACCACCAGGGATCTTGCCGGCGGCGTAGGTCTTTTCCTGATAGTGAACGGACAGGGGGAAGAAGCCTTTGCCTGGATCGGCCTGTTTGGCACCGACCACGGTCACCAGTACGGTGACATCGTTGTCGACGGTGACCAATACGGCGCCGGACGCTTGACGAGCAATACGGCCCGTCTCGAGGGTAACGGTCGATTGACCGAACTGGAATTTCTTGATTACCGGGTTCACGGTTTCCTACCTTTTTCAGTGGCTCTGGGGGAACGGGTTCTTGCGAATTCTTGGGCAGAACAGGGAATCGGCCCTGTTGGCAGTCCAGATAAAACTAGAGGTTGGGAGCCTGCCCTGCCCTCGCGGTAAACCGCTCAGGCGAGACAGACAGCCAACCTCATAGATAGGCAAGGCGTGCTCACCGACACGGGGGCCAAAGGCTCCGTGCGGTGACTGCAGCACGCCGTGCACACCACTGGCCAGGCCGCTATTAGCGACGCAGACCCAGACGACCGATCAGGGCGCTGTAACGGGTGGTGTCCTTGCCTTTCAGGTAGTCCAGCAGCTTGCGACGCTGGTTAACCATGCGGATCAGACCACGACGGGAGTGGTGGTCTTTGCCGTTGGCCTTGAAGTGGCCTTGCAGCTTGTTGATGTTGGCGGTCAGCAGAGCAACCTGTACTTCCGGGCTACCGGTGTCACCGGCGGCTTGCTGGTATTCGCCAACGATCTTTGCTTTTTCTTCAACGCTGAGTGCCATCTGGCTTCTCCAAATCAAGGGAAACCGAACAAACGGCTTCCAATAGGCCAGGGACTGCTCCCTGTATTCATAAAGTGAGGCGTGACCGTGCCTATTAACAGCCATCCTCTTTACCACCAGTGCCAGGCCTGGGCCTGACACTGAAGGTTTCGATCATTCTGACCGAATCAAGCGACGCGGCGCGATGCGCCCGTCTTCGCTCACTTCACCGATGCCGATGAAGCGACCGTTGTGATCCTGTACCCGGACCATGCCGAACTTCGGCGCGTCGGGGGCTCTGACCGGCTGACCATTGAGCCAGTAGAACGCACTGTGCTCGGAGAACTGCAACAGTGGCCAGTCCAGCAGACCGCTGTCCGATGGCATCAGGAAACGATCGACCGCTTCGTTGCCACCTTCGGCGTGGACCGCTTCGAGTTCTTCGAGGGCCACGGTCTGGGCCAGCTCGAAAGGACCGGCGTGCGTACGGCGCAGTTCAGCGACATAGGCTCCGCAACCGAGCACCTCGCCGATGTCCTCGACCAGGGTGCGGATGTAGGTGCCTTTGCTGCAGCCGACCGACAACCGGACACGGGTGCCTTCGCACTCGAGCAATTCCAAGCGGTTAATAGTAACAGAACGCGCCTCGCGCTCCACTACTTCACCTGCACGGGCAAGCTTGTACAGCGGCTGGCCGTCACGCTTGAGGGCCGAGTACATCGGCGGTATCTGACTGATTTGACCACGAAATTGTGGCAAAACCGCTTCGATATCGGCGCGACCAACGGTCACGTCACGGGTTTTCAGCACTTCACCTTCGGCATCGCCCGTGGTGGTGGTCTGACCCAGTTGCATGACCGTCTCGTAGCCCTTGTCGGAATCGAGCAGGTATTGCGAGAACTTGGTCGCCTCACCGAAGCACAGCGGCAGCACGCCGCTGGCCAGTGGATCGAGGCTGCCGGTGTGCCCGGCCTTTTCGGCATTGAGCAGCCAGCGGACCTTCTGCAGGGCAGCGTTGGAGGTGAACCCCAACGGCTTGTCGAGCAGGATGATGCCGCTGACGTTACGACGGATACGCTTGACCTGAGCCACCGCTTACTCCTTGGTGTCCAGGGGCGTGTCGGCAGCCTGGTGCAGCTTGTCTTCGGCGACGGCGCGCTCGATCAGGGCCGACAGGTGGGCACCGCGACTGATGCTTTCGTCATAGTGGAAATGCAGTTGCGGCACGCTGCGCAGTTGCATTTCCTTGCCCAGGTGCACGCGCAGGAAACTGGCCGCGCCGTTGAGCACCTTGAGGGTCTGCTTGATGTCTTCCGCGCCTTCCTGGCCCATGGAGGTGATGAACACCTTGGCATGGCCGACATCGCGGCTGACATCCACAGCGGTAATGGTGACCACGCCGACGCGCGGGTCCTTGACTTCACGACGGATCAACTGGGCCAGCTCGCGCTGGATCTGATCGCCGATGCGTTGGGTACGGCTATATTCTTTTGCCATTTTTGCTACCTGTAACTAAAGCGGCAAACGCCCGGCCAGGCTAGAGCCGGACCGGGCGTTGCGTTCAGAGCCGCCAAGCGGCGCCCTGGGGCGGGCGATTGGCGGTTCCCATGCTCGCGGCTTAGAGCGTACGAGCCACTTGGACTTTCTCGAAGACTTCGATCTTGTCGCCGACCTTGACGTCGTTGTAGCTCTTGACGCCGATACCGCATTCCATGCCGGCACGTACTTCGGACGCATCGTCCTTGAAGCGACGCAGCGATTCCAGCTCGCCTTCGAAGATCACCACGTCCTCGCGCAGTACGCGGATCGGACGGTTGCGGTAGACCACACCCTCGACGACCATGC
The DNA here is from genome assembly GCF_024749345.1 of Pseudomonas sp. B21-009. Lineage (NCBI taxonomy): Bacteria > Pseudomonadati > Pseudomonadota > Gammaproteobacteria > Pseudomonadales > Pseudomonadaceae > Pseudomonas > Pseudomonas sp. B21-009. The sequence goes on from NZ_CP087199.1 coordinate 5,088,502, forward strand.
AGCCGGCGATGGCGCCGAACTTCGGCGAACGGAACACGTCACGCACTTCGGCGATACCCAGGATGTTCTCGCGAACATCGCTGCCGAGCATGCCGGTCAGGGCTTTCTTGACGTCTTCAATGATGTCGTAGATCACGTTGTAGTAACGCATATCCAGACCTTCCTGCTCGACGATCTTGCGCGCGCCGGCATCGGCACGCACGTTGAAGCCGAACAGTACTGCATTGGACGCCAGGGCCAGGTTGGCATCGCTCTCGGTGATACCACCGACACCGCCGCCAATCACGCGAACCTGTACTTCGTCGTTGCCCAGGCCGCTCAGGGAGCCCTGCAGGGCCTCGAGAGAACCACGAACATCGGACTTGAGCACGATGTTGAGGGTCTTCTTCTCTTCCTGGCCCATGTTCTCGAAGATGTTCTCGAGTTTGCCAGCGTGAGCGCGAGCCAGTTTGACCTCGCGGAACTTGCCTTGACGGAACAGGGCAACTTCACGGGCTTTCTTCTCGTCAGCCACTACCGACAGCTCGTCACCGGCGTCCGGAGTGCCATCCAGGCCGAGGATCTCGACCGGGATCGACGGGCCGGCTTCCTTAACAGGCTTGCCGTTCTCGTCGAGCATAGCCCGTACGCGACCGTAGTTCGAACCGCACAGGACCATGTCGCCCTGACGCAGGGTACCGTCCTGAACCAGCACGGTAGCCACCGGGCCACGGCCCTTGTCCAGACGCGATTCAACCACCACACCACGACCTGGAGCCGATGGAGTGGCCTTGAGTTCGAGGATCTCGGCTTGCAGCAGGACCGCTTCGAGCAGTTCGTCGACACCGGTACCCATCTTCGCCGACACCTTGACGAACGGAGTATCTCCACCCCAGTCCTCGGAAGTGACGCCTTCGACGGCCAGTTCGTTACGGATACGATCGAGGTCGGCACCTGGCTTGTCGATCTTGTTCACCGCAACCACCAGCGGAACACCGGCAGCCTTGGCGTGCTGGACCGCTTCGCGGGTTTGCGGCATCACGCCGTCGTCCGCCGCAACCACCAGGATCACGATGTCGGTCGCCTTGGCACCACGGGCACGCATGGCGGTAAACGCGGCGTGGCCAGGGGTGTCGAGGAAGGTGACCATGCCGCGGTCGGTTTCCACGTGGTACGCACCGATGTGCTGGGTAATACCACCGGCTTCGCCAGCAGCAACCTTGGCACGACGGATGTAGTCGAGCAGCGAGGTCTTACCGTGGTCAACGTGACCCATTACGGTCACGACTGGTGCACGGGAGAAGGTCTCGCCTTCGAACTTCAACGACTCGGCCAGGGAATCTTCCAGGGCGGTGTCGCTGACCAGGGTGACCTTGTGGCCCAGCTCTTCGGCGATCAGCTGAGCTGTCTCCTGGTCGAGCACCTGGTTGATGGTCACCGGAGTGCCCAGTTTGAACATGAACTTGACCACTTCAGCGCCCTTGACGGACATCTGGTTGGCCAGGTCGGAAACCGTGATGGTCTCGCCGATCTGCACGTCGCGGATAACCGGACCGGTCGGGTTCTGGAAACCGTGGGCGTTGCGCTTCTTCGGCTTGCCCTTGCCACGGCCACCACGACGGAAGCCATCGCTTTCTTCGTCGGTGGTACGCGGAGCGGCACGCGGGGTAGGCGCCTTTTCCTTTTCCTTGACCTTGACCGAAACACGCGGCGCTTCGTTACGGCGCTCGCCGCCACGACGCTCGTCGTCACGCGACTTGTCGCTGCGACGCACGTCGTCTTTCTTGCGCTCGGCAACCGGTGCCGGAGCATCGGCGGCTGCGGCTTCGATTACAGGCGCTGGAGCCGGCGCAGCGGCAGCAGCCGGTGCGGCGTTGGCAGCGGCTGGCTGGCGACGGGACTCTTCCTCGGCACGCTGACGTGCTTCGGCATCGGCCTTTTCGCGGGCAGCGTTTTCCGCTGCACGGCGCTCTTCCAGCTCGCGCTTCTGCTCGGCCTGGATTTCTTCCGGGCTGCGCTGAACGAATACTTTCTTCTTGCGTACTTCTACGCTGATGCTCTTGCTACCGGCGACACGCAGGGTGCTGGTGGTTTTGCGCTGCAAGGTGATCTTGCGCGGCTCTTCCACTTTTGCCTTGTGGCTGCTCTTCAAATGAGCCAGCAATGCCTGCTTCTCATTGTCGGTCACTACCTGACCGGCGTCGGTGTGCGGCAGACCTGCCTCACGCATCTGCTGCAGCAGGCGCTCTACCGGTGCAGCGACCTCTTGGGCCAATTCTTTCACCGTGACTTGCGTCATGCACTTCTCTCCTCAGGCCGCGCCTAATTACTCGAACCAGTGGGCTCGGGCGGCCATGATCAACTTGCCGGCACGCTCTTGGTCGATGCCGTCGATGTCGAGCAGGTCATCAATCGACTGCTCGGCCAGGTCTTCGCGGGTAACTACGCCGCGCACCGCCAGTTCCATCGCCAAATCCTTGTCCATACCCTCAAGCGAGAGCAGGTCTTCGGCCGGATGGGCGTCTGCCAGCTTTTCCTCAGTAGCGATGGCTTTGGTCAACAGGCGATCCTTGGCGCGAGCACGAAGCTCGTTGACGATGTCTTCGTCAAAGCCGTCGATGTTGAGCATTTCTTCCAGCGGTACGTAGGCAATCTCTTCCAGGCTGGTGAAGCCTTCATCGACCAGCACCTGTGCCAGCTCTTCGTCGACTTCCAGCTCGTCGATGAAGTTGCGCAGGATGTCACCGGTTTCAGCTTGCTGCTTGGCCTGGATGTCCGATTCGGTCATCACGTTCAGGGTCCAGCCGGTCAACTGACTGGCCAGGCGCACGTTCTGGCCACCACGGCCAATCGCCTGGGCCAGGTTGTCGGCACCCACGGCGATGTCCATGGCGTGGGCGTCTTCATCGACGATGATCGCCGCGACTTCAGCCGGCGACATGGCGTTGATGACGAACTGTGCAGGGTTGTCATCCCAGAGGACGATGTCCACACGCTCGCCACCCAGTTCACCGGACACCGCCTGGACACGCGAACCGCGCATGCCGATACAGGCACCTTGCGGGTCGATGCGTTTGTCCTTGGAGCGCACGGCGATCTTGGCGCGCGAACCCGGATCACGGGACGCGGCCATGACTTCGATCAGGCCCTCGGCGATTTCCGGCACTTCGATGCGGAACAGTTCGATCAGCATCTGTGGCGCGGTACGCGACAGGATCAACTGCGGGCCGCGGTTCTCGGTGCGGATTTCCTTGAGCAGTGCACGCAGGCGCACACCGACACGGAAAGTCTCGCGGGAGATGATGTCTTCACGGGCCAGCAACGCTTCGGCGTTGTTGCCCAGGTCAACGATGACGTTGTCACGGGTGACCTTCTTGACGGTGCCGGAGATGATCTCGCCCAGACGCTCGCGGTAGGCATCTACCACTTGAGCGCGCTCGGCTTCACGGACCTTCTGGACGATGACTTGCTTGGCGGTCTGGGCGGCAATGCGGCCGAACTCGATCGACTCGATCTTCTCTTCGATCACGTCACCGACCTTGGCTTCAGGATGGGTGTCCTGAATCTTCGCTGGCCACACTTCGATCGCCGGATCGTCCAGATCCTTTTCTTCGACGACAGTCCAGCGACGGAAGGTTTCGTAGCTACCGGTGTGGCGGTTGATTTCCACACGCAGGTCGACTTCGTCGTCAAAACGTTTTTTGGTTGCAGTGGCCAGGGCCACTTCCAGCGCTTCAAAAATTACGCCGGCCGGTACGCCCTTTTCGTTGGATACCGACTCAACAACCAGCAGTACTTCTTTGCTCATCGTACGCCTCGCCTTTCGCAAGCCATTGGATCCGCGCGGTCCGCGGGATCCGGCACGTCTCAGTCAAAACTGGGAATAATGTTGGCCTTGTCGATCGAGTCGATCGGCAACAGGAATTCGTTGTTATCCACCTGGACCACAACATCCTGCTCCTCCACGCCACGGAGAAGGCCCTGAAAGTTACGACGACCTTCAAAGGGCGTACGCAGCTTGATCTTCACTTGTTCACCGGCATGCGAAGCGAACTGTTCCAAGGTGAACAGTGGGCGTTCCATGCCAGGAGAGGACACTTCAAGGGTGTACTCGGAACTGATCGGATCTTCGACATCGAGAACACCGCTGATTTGACGACTGACAATCGCGCAGTCATCAACCAGGATTCCATCCTCTTTATCGATATAGATACGCAGTACCGAATGTTTGCCTTGAGAGATGAATTCGATCCCCCAGCATTGATAGCCAAGAGCCTCGACCACCGGGGCCAACAAGGCCTGCAACTGTTCTAGCTTGCTCGACACCTGAACCCCCTCGTGCATGCTATGCAAATAAAAAATGGGCAAAGCGCCCATCCCTGATACGCCGTTGAATACCGGCGTTATGACTGTTCAGCCAAGAAAAAGCCCCTGCAAAAGGGGCTCCGCTGAAACTGGTTGCGGGGGCTGGATTTGAACCAACGACCTTCGGGTTATGAGCCCGACGAGCTACCAGACTGCTCCACCCCGCGACAAAGCTGGGGCGAAAGTATACGACCGAACCCCGACAGGGTCAATCTAACCTCCACCTACAAGAAAGCCCGCTGTAGCGGGCTGTCTTGTTTCAATTGGTACCGAGAAGGGGACTCGAACCCCTACACCCTATGGGCACAACCACCTCAAGGTTGCGTGTCTACCAATTCCACCACCTCGGCAATACTACTTTGAAACCCGTTACTTCTGCTCTTGAGCGGGAGGAACATCGCCAGTGTTAGTGGCTTCGCTCTTCTGCTCCTGGAGCACCGGTACATCATCTGTTGCCGGCTTTTGCTGCTTCACTTCCAAGACCGCTGGATCTGGCAACCCTACTTGAGTCAGCTCGTGAGCTTTCTCCTTAGCAAAGTATCCTAACCCAAGAGCAGTTAAGAAGAAAGAGGCAGCTAGTATAGCAGTAAACTTACTCAGAAAGGTAGCAGAACCTTGGCTTCCGAACACAGTATTTGAAGCACCTGCGCCGAAAGATGCACCCGCTTCCGCACCTTTACCCTGTTGCAGCAACACCAGCACTACCAAACCCAGCGCGCCCAACAGATGCAAAACAACGATCACTGTTTCCAGCATTTTTCAGTTTCCTGCGGCGCGACAAATTGCACCGAATTCGTCTGCGTTCAGGGAAGCCCCACCAATCAGGCCCCCATCGATATCCGGCATGCCGAACAGTTCAGCCGCATTGGCCGCCTTCACGCTGCCGCCGTATAGAAGCCGCACATTCGCCGCGACTTCCGGGTTCTTTGCCGCCAGCTGCTCGCGAATGGCTTTATGCACATCCTGAGCCTGCTGTGGCGAGGCCGTCAGCCCTGTACCGATGGCCCATACAGGCTCATAGGCAATCACCGCACTGGCGAAGACTTCGACACCGAACGCTTCGATGACGCTGTCCAGCTGACGCCCGACAATCTCAAGCGTTTTACCCGCTTCGCGCTCTTCGAGGGTTTCCCCTACACAGAGCACCGGCTTCAAACCGCAAGCCTGTGCCGCAGCGAACTTGCGATTGAGGACTTCGTCGTTCTCGCCAATGATCTGGCGGCGTTCGGAGTGCCCAATCAGTACCAGCTCGCAACCTGCCTCGGCCAGTTGACTCGGTGCAATCTCACCGGTCAGTGCGCCTTGCTCAGGCTGTACCGCAGAATTCTGAGCGCCGACGGCGATCGCCTTGCCTTGTACGCCATCAATTACCTGATTGATGTACAGGGCGGGGGGAAACACCGCGACCTCGACACCGCTCGGCAGGGCGAGATTACTCAAGCCCTTGATCAGCTCAGCGACGCTGGCGCGGGTACCGTGCATCTTCCAGTTACCAGCTACCATAGGGCGACGCATGCTGTACCTCGTCGGTCAAAGAGGGCGCAGATGTTACCCAACCCGATCACCTCTGGCAAGCCTATTTCAAACGCAAACTTCACTTACCAGTTTTGCCAGGGCTTCGGCGTGGCCGCGCACCTGACTTTCGTCCTCGCCTTCGACCATTACCCGCACCAGAGGCTCTGTCCCGGACTTGCGCAGCAGCACACGGCCACGACCGGCCAGGGCCTCGGTAACCTTGGCACTGGCTTCCTGAACGGCCGGATGCTCAAGCGGGTCGACCTTGCTCGCGCCGAAGCGCACATTGATCAGCACCTGCGGGCATTTGCGCAGGGCCTGGCGAGCCTGGGCGAGGGTTTCCTCACGGCGCTTGAGGGCCATCAGCACCTGCAGCGCGGCGATGATCGCATCACCGGTGGTGGTGTGGTTGCAGCACACCACGTGCCCGGAGTTCTCGCCACCGATCACCCAATCGCGCTCCAGCAGCTCGGCCATCACGTAGCGGTCACCGACCTTGGCGCGCACGAACGGGATATCCAGGTCCTTCAGGGCCAGTTCCAGGCCCAGATTACTCATCAGGGTACCCACCACCCCGCCCTGCAGCTTGCCGCGCTCGTGCAGGTCACGGGCGATGATGAACAGCAGTTCGTCACCATCGACGATGGTGCCCGTGTGGTCCACCATCAGCACCCGATCGCCGTCGCCATCGAAGGCAATACCCAGATCGGCATGACCAACCAGCACCGCCGCCTGCAGCGACTCGATATGGGTCGAGCCGCAGTTTTCGTTGATGTTCAGGCCGTCAGGCTGCGCCGATAGCACGGTGACATCGGCACCCAGCTCGCGGAACACGCTGGGCGCAACCTTGTAGGTAGCGCCGTGGGCGCAGTCGACCACCAGCTTGAGGCCGGCGAAATCGGTGCTGCTCGGCACGCTGCTCTTGCAGAACTCGATGTAGCGACCGGCCGCATCGTTGATGCGCGAGACCTTGCCCAGCTTGCTCGATTCAACCACGGTCATAGGCTGATCGAGCAACTCCTCGATCATCAGCTCGACTTCATCCGGCAGCTTGGTGCCTTGGCCGGAGAAGAACTTGATGCCGTTGTCGTCATGGGGGTTGTGCGAGGCACTGATGACGATGCCCGCTTCGGCATGGAAGGTACGGGTCAGGTAGGCGATGGCCGGGGTCGGCATCGGCCCCAGCAGCATCACATCGGCGCCGGCGGCGGAAAGGCCTGCTTCCAGAGCCGACTCGAACATGTAGCCGGAAATGCGCGTGTCTTTACCCACCAACACCCGGCAGGCACCCTGCTTGCGAAAGGCCATGCCAGCCGCCCAGCCGAGCTTGAGCATGAAGTCAGGGGTGATGGGGTATTCGCCGACACGGCCACGAATACCGTCGGTACCAAAATATTTTCTGCTCATAGATGCTCCATCACTCTTATTCGGCGGCTTGCACCGCAGCAATCATCCGCACTACATCGGCGGTTTCGGCGACATCGTGAACGCGCAGTATGCTCGCGCCCTTGGTCATCGCCAGCGCAGCCAGGGCCAGGCTGCCATAGAGCCGCTCACCGACCGGACGGCCCAAGGCCAGGCCGATCATGCTCTTGCGTGAAACGCCCACCAGCAACGGACGCCCCAAGCGGTAGAGCGCGTCCATGTGCTTGAACAGGCTGAGGTTGTGCCCGAGGGTCTTGGCAAAGCCGAAACCCGGATCAAGGATGATCCGTTCGGCCTCGATGCCCACGGCCGCACACGCAGCCATTCGCTCTTCAAGATAGCTCGCCACCTCGGCGGTGACATCCTGGTATTGAGGATCGTCCTGCATGTCGCCGGGCTCACCGCGCATGTGCATCAGGCACACCGGCAAACCAGTGGCTGCCGCAGCATCCAGGGCGCCATCACGACTGAGCGAGCGCACATCGTTGATCAACCCGGCACCAAGCCTGGCCGACTCGCGGATTACGGCTGGCGTCGAGGTATCGACCGAGATGATCACATCGAGTTCGCGATTGATCGCTTCGACGATAGGCGCGACACGCTCCAGCTCTTCCAGTGCCGATACCGCGCGAGCGCCTGGGCGAGTGGACTCGCCACCGACATCGACCAGGGTTGCGCCGGCAGCCACCATCGCCTCGGCGTGGCGCAAGGCCGCATCACGCTGAGTGAAGCGACCACCATCGGAGAAGGAATCGGGGGTGATATTGAGGATACCCATGACATGGGTACGGGACAAATCAAGAACCCGGTTGCCGCAAGGCAACCGGGTCGGGTACTGCTGTGAAGTCATATATGCCCTTAGACTTGCGCCGCTGGACCGCCGATCGGCGACTCGGGGCGTGGTGCCGAGGCATCTGGAGTGCCTGATCCACCTTCCCAGTCACGCGGCTCGCGTGGCTCGCGACCGGCCATGATGTCGTCGATCTGATCGGCATCGATGGTCTCGTACTTCATCAGCGCATCGGCCATGGCGTCGAGCTTGTCGCGGTTCTCGGTGAGGATCTGCTTGGCCGTGGCATAGCACTGGTCAATGATGCTGCGCACTTCGGAGTCGATCAGCTTGGCGGTTTCACCGGAGACGCTGGCGTGCTGGGAACCGGCGCTGCGACCGAGGAACACCTCGCCCTCTTCTTCGGCATACATCAAAGGACCGAGTTTTTCCGACAGGCCCCACTTGGTGACCATGTTGCGGGCAATCTGGCTGGCCCGCATGATGTCGTTGGAGGCACCGGTGGTGACACCATCGAAGCCCAGGGTCATCTCTTCGGCGATACGGCCGCCGTACAGCGAGCAGATCTGGCTGATCAGCGCGCGCTTGGACAGGCTGTAACGGTCTTCCTCAGGCAGGAACATGGTTACACCCAGTGCCCGGCCGCGAGGGATGATCGACACTTTGTAGACCGGATCGTGCTCGGGCACGACGCGACCGACAATGGCATGGCCAGCTTCGTGATAAGCAGTGTTCTGCTTCTCTTTCTCGGACATGACCATGGTCTTGCGCTCGGCGCCCATCATGATCTTGTCTTTGGCCAGCTCGAACTCTTTCATCTCGACCACGCGCTTGCCGCCACGGGCAGCGAACAACGAGGCTTCGTTGACCAGGTTGGCAAGGTCGGCACCGGAGAAGCCCGGGGTACCACGGGCAATAACGGCTGGATTGACGTTGTCGCCAATCGGCACCTTGCGCATGTGCACCTTGAGGATCTGCTCACGACCGCGGATATCCGGCAGGCCAACGACAACCTGGCGGTCGAAACGGCCTGGACGCAGCAGCGCCGGGTCGAGTACGTCCGGACGGTTGGTCGCGGCGATGACGATGATGCCGTCGTTCATTTCGAAGCCGTCCATCTCTACCAGCAACTGGTTGAGGGTCTGCTCGCGCTCGTCGTGACCGCCACCCATGCCGGCGCCACGATGGCGACCGACGGCGTCGATTTCGTCGATGAAGATGATGCACGGTGCGTGCTTCTTGGCCTGCTCGAACATGTCGCGAACACGGCTGGCACCGACACCGACGAACATCTCGACGAAGTCGGAACCGGAAATGGTGAAGAACGGCACCTTGGCTTCGCCGGCAATGGCCTTGGCCAGCAGGGTTTTACCGGTACCTGGCGGGCCGACCATCAGCACGCCGCGCGGAATACGACCGCCCAGGCGCTGGAATTTGCCCGGATCGCGCAGGAACTCAACCAGCTCGCCGACTTCTTCTTTAGCTTCGTCGCAACCGGCAACGTCGGCCAGGGTAGTTTTTACCTGGTCTTCGGAGAGCAGGCGCGCCTTGCTCTTGCCGAAGCTCATCGGCCCGCCCTTGCCACCGGCGCCGCCCTGCATCTGGCGCATGAAGAACATGAATACGGCAATGATGACCAGGATCGGGAAGCTGGCGACCAGCAGTTGGGTCCAGATGCTCTGTTGCTCTGGCTGCTTGCCTTCAACCACGACGTGGTTGTCGACCAGATCACCGATCAGGCCGTTGTCCTGAATGGCCGGACGGATGGTCTTGAAGCTGTCGCCATCGGTGCGTTTACCGGTAATGACGTAGCCGTCGACCGCAACGCGCTCGACCTTGCCATCCTTGACCTGCTGAATGAAGTCGGAATAGTTGAGGGTCTGCGGCTCATTCGGGCTGGAGAAGTTGTTCATCACCGTCACCAGGACAGCCGCGATGATCAACCACAGGATCAAGTTCTTTGCCATATCGTTCAATTAGCTACCCTCTGAAGCCGGCTGACGGCGCAGCCGTGCCTCGCATGATATTCACCGGCTTAACTTACTACATAACCTACACATCTGCAGGCGCCGTCTGTAACCCTTTGTGAAACCTAGACTACACGAAGTACATCCAGGTCAGGCAGGAGAGCCGATTGGAAAAAACTATCGGATACCCTGGAAGCCGCCGGCCTGACGCCCCTACTCGCCGCGATACCCCCGCGCCAGCAAGTACTGCTCGCGGGAGCGGTCCCGCGAAGAATCAGGCTTGAGCATCTGGACCTTGTCGAATTTCTGACGAGCGTCCTTGAGGTATACGTCAAACCCTTCGCCCTGGAAAATCTTGATCAAAAAATCACCACCCGGCTTGAGTACCCGGGTCGCCAGATCAAGGGCCAGCTCACAGAGAAACATGGCCTTGGGAATATCCACGGCAGGCGTACCACTCATATTGGGGGCCATATCGGAAATCACAAGGTCTACGTGTGAATTACCCACTGCTTCGAGAATCTGCGCCAGCACTTCGTCCTGGGTAAAGTCGCCCTGGATGAAGGTAACGTCGGGAATGCTGTCCATTTCGAGGATATCGGAGGCGATCAAACGGCCCTGACCGCCGATCAGACGACTGGTCACCTGCGACCAGCCACCGGGCGCCGCGCCGAGGTCGACGACACTCATGCCGGGGCGGATAATCCGGTACTTTTCCTGGATTTCCAGCAATTTATAGCTCGCACGCGAGCGATAACCATCCTTTTGCGCTTTTTTAACGTAAGGATCGTTGAAGTGTTCTTTCAGCCAGCCAAGGCTTGTCTTGGAACGCGCCATTGGGCACCTCGATGATAAGGGTCGTGATTAACTGGGCGGATCCACGGGCCCTCGGGTAAAATGGCCGCCATTTTTACAGAATCAGACAAAGGGTCAGATTATGCCGCTCAATAACGAGCAGAAGAAACAGTACAAATCCATTGGCCACGATCTGAAACCAGTTCTGATTGTGGCAGGCAATGGGCTGACTGAAGGGGTTATCGCCGAACTCGAACGCGCCCTGGCCGATCACGAACTGATCAAGGTCGAAATTCGCTCCGAAGATCGCGAAGAACGTGCCGCCGCAATCGCCGCGCTGTGCAAGGCCGGCCGCGCCGAACTGGTACAGACCATCGGCAAGAAGGCGCTGATCTATCGCCGCAATCCACAGCCGAACAAACAGCTGTCGAACATCCACCGTTACAAGTGATGTTCGCCGCGGTCAGTGGCGCGCCTTGCGCGCCCTGCCCGGCACGGGCTGCATGACCAGCAACAAGCCGGTCAGGCCCAGCACCAGGTAGCAGAACAGCTGCCAGCGCAACTCCTCCGGCATGCCCACGCGCAAGGCGAAATACACCACGCACGCCAGCATCGCCATCGACAGCAATTGCCCCCGCATATCCCGCCACAGACTGGCCAGGCCCTGAGCCTGCATCAGCACGAGTGCCTGCACGCCTGCGCAAAACGCCGCAAACGCGACCAGCAACGATGCCATCAGGCTGCCGATATCCTCGATCAGCAGCGGCGCCAGGCCAATCTTGCCCAACGCCGGTAGCAAACCGAAATGCAACATCCACAGGCCGCCAACCCAGAACACCTGGGTCAGTTGCCAGATTACCGCGGCCGCGGCAAAGCCGCGGCGTCGGTCAGATGTGTTTGACTTCGACAATCTCGTACTCGACCGTACCGCTTGGCGTCTTGATCACCACGGTATCGCCCTCTTCCTTGCCGATGATGGCGCGGGCGATCGGCGCACCGACCGAGAGCTTGCCGTTCTTGACGTCCGCCTCGTCCTCGCCAACGATCTGGTAGGTCACCTCTTCGTCGGTTTCGGTGTTGGCCAACACTACGGTGGTGCCGAAAATCACTTTGCCGGTATGGGCAATGGTGGTGACGTCGATCACCACCGAGTTCTGCAGACGGCCTTCGATATCGCGGATACGCGCCTCGACCATACCCTGCTCTTCACGGGCAGCGTGGTACTCGGCGTTTTCCTTGAGGTCGCCCAGCTCACGGGCCTCACCAATGGCCTGGCTCAGGCGCGGACGCTCGGTCTTGCTCAGGAACAGGTGCTCTTCCTCCAGGGCGCGAGCGCCCTGGACGGTCATCGGGTACTTGGTAATGCTCATGCTTTGAGTCCTGCATGCAGATCCTGCAAGCGGCGAACGGTCTTTTCCGGACCAAACTTCAGCGCTTCGCAGATGGCTTCACCGGCCGCAATGGTGGTGGTGCAGTAGATCTTGTGCTGCAACGCATTGCGACGAATCGAGTAGGAGTCGGCGATCGACTGACGACCTTCGGTGGTGTTGATGATCAGCGACACTTCGTCGTTCTTGATCATGTCGACCACGTGCGGACGACCTTCGGTCACCTTGTTCACGCGACGCACTTTCAGGCCAGCCGCTTCGATGACCTTGGCGGTACCGACGGTGGCAACCACTTCGAAGCCCAGGGCGATCAGGTCGCGGGCAACGTCGGCCACTTGTGGCTTGTCGTCGTCACGCACGCTGATGAACGCGGTACCGCCAGTCGGCAGCACTTCGCTGGCACCCATCTGGGCCTTGGCGAAGGCTTCACCGAAGCTGTCGCCGACACCCATGACTTCACCGGTGGATTTCATCTCAGGGCCGAGGATCGGGTCAACACCCGGGAACTTGGCGAACGGGAACACCGCTTCCTTGACGCTGTAGAAGTTAGGAATGATTTCCTTGGTGAAGCCGATTTCCTTCAGCGATTTACCAGCCATGACGCGCGCGGCAATCATCGCCAGCGAGGTGCCGATGCACTTGGAGACGAACGGTACGGTACGCGAGGCGCGCGGGTTGACTTCGATCACGTAGATCTTGTCGCCCTGCAGGGCCAGCTGCACGTTCATCAGGCCGACAACGCCCAGCTCCAGGGCCATTTTCTTGACCTGCTCGCGCACTTCGTCCTGCACATGGGCCGGCAGCGAGTACGGTGGCAGCGAGCACGCCGAGTCACCAGAGTGAACACCGGCTTGTTCGATGTGCTGCATGATCGCGCCGATCACCACATCGGTGCCGTCGCAGACCGCATCCACGTCCATCTCGATGGCGCAGTTGAGGAAGTGGTCGAGCAGCACCGGGCTGTCGTTGGACACTTGCACCGCTTCACGCAGGTAGCGCTTGAGCTCGTCCAGCTCGTAGACGATCTCCATGGCGCGGCCGCCCAGTACGTAGGACGGGCGAACCACCAGCGGGTAACCGATCACGCCGGCAGCGCGAATCGCTTCGTCTTCGCTGCGCACGGTGGCGTTTGGCGGCTGCAGCAGGTTCAGGCGCTGAACCATCTGCTGGAAACGCTCGCGGTCTTCGGCGCGGTCGATGGCGTCCGGGCTGGTACCGATGATCGGTACGCCGGCTTCTTCCAGGGCGCGGGCCAGTTTCAGCGGGGTCTGGCCGCCGTAGTGGACGATCACGCCTTTGGGCTTCTCGACGCGAACCACTTCCAGCACGTCTTCCAGGGTCAGCGGCTCGAAGTACAGGCGGTCGGAAGTGTCGTAGTCGGTGGAGACGGTTTCCGGGTTGCAGTTGACCATGATGGTCTCGTAACCGTCTTCACGCAGGGCCAGTGCTGCGTGCACGCAGCAGTAGTCGAACTCGATACCCTGGCCGATACGGTTAGGACCGCCACCGAGGATCATGATCTTGTCACGGGTCGACGGCTTGGCCTCGCACTCTTCCTCATAGGTCGAGTACAGGTAGGCGGTGTCGGTGGCGAACTCGGCGGCGCAGGTGTCGACGCGCTTGTAGACCGGGAACACTTCCAGCTTGTGGCGGTGACGACGCAGGTTCTTGTCGGTGATACCCAGCAGCTTGGCCAGACGCTGGTCAGAGAAGCCCTTGCGCTTCAGACGCAGCATCAGGTCCTTGTCGATCGCCGACAGGGCCAGGGTCTTGACCTTCTCTTCTTCCTTGATCAGGTCTTCCATCTGCACCAGGAACCAGTGATCGATACCGGTCAGGGCGAAGATTTCGTCGCAGGTCATGCCCGAACGCATGGCGTCGGCGACGTACCAGATGCGCTCGGCGCCCGGCACGGTCAGCTCGCGCTTGAGGATGCTGGCAGCGTCAGGGCTGGCCAGGTCGACTTTCGGGTCCAGGCCGCAAACGCCAACTTCCAGGCCGCGCAGGGCTTTCTGCAGCGATTCCTGGAAGGTCCGGCCGATGGCCATGACTTCACCCACGGATTTCATCTGGGTGGTCAGGCGGGCGTCGGCTTTCGGGAATTTCTCGAAGGCGAAACGCGGCAGCTTGGTGACGACGTAGTCGATCGACGGCTCGAAGGACGCCGGGGTACGGCCGCCGGTGATGTCGTTCTGCAGCTCGTCGAGGGTGTAACCGACGGCCAGCTTGGCGGCGATCTTGGCGATCGGGAAGCCGGTGGCTTTCGAGGCCAGCGCCGAGGAACGGGAAACCCGCGGGTTCATCTCGATCACGACCATGCGGCCGGTGTCCGGGCAGATACCGAACTGCACGTTGGAACCGCCGGTCTCGACACCGATTTCACGCAGCACCGCCAGCGAGGCGTTGCGCATGATCTGGTATTCCTTGTCGGTCAGGGTCTGTGCTGGCGCCACGGTGATCGAGTCACCGGTGTGCACGCCCATCGGGTCGAAGTTCTCGATCGAGCAGACGATGATGCAGTTGTCCTTTTTGTCGCGGACCACTTCCATCTCGTACTCTTTCCAGCCGATCAGCGATTCGTCGATCAGCAGCTCTTTGGTTGGCGACAGGTCCAGACCACGGGCGCAGATTTCTTCGAATTCTTCACGGTTGTAGGCGATGCCGCCACCGGTGCCGCCCATGGTGAAGGACGGACGGATGATGCACGGGAAGCCGAGCTTCTCGAGCACCGCGTTGGCCTCTTCCATGCTGTGGGCGATGCCGGAGCGCGGGCACTCAAGGCCAATGGCCTTCATGGCGGTGTCGAAGCGCGAACGGTCTTCAGCCTTGTCGATGGTGTCGGCGTTGGCGCCGATCATCTCTACGCCGAACTTTTCCAGAACGCCTTCGCGCTCCAGGTCCAGGGCGCAGTTCAGGGCAGTCTGGCCACCCATGGTCGGCAGCAGCGCGTCAGGACGCTCCTTCTCGATGATCTTGGCAACGGTCTGCCACTTGATCGGCTCGATGTAGGTGGCGTCGGCCATGGCCGGGTCGGTCATGATGGTGGCCGGGTTGGAGTTCACCAGGATGACGCGGTAGCCCTCTTCGCGCAGGGCTTTACAGGCCTGGGCGCCGGAGTAGTCGAATTCGCAGGCCTGGCCGATCACGATCGGGCCAGCGCCGAGAATCAGGATGCTTTTGATGTCTGTACGTTTTGGCATGGGTTGTCACTCAATTCCGCAGGTCAGTCGGCAAGCCGCATTGAACAATCTTGGGGGCGGCACCTGAACGCGGCTTGCACCGGTCCAGGGCCTTCTCGCCAGATGCTCAGCGGCGCTTGGCCATGGCATCGATGAAACGGTCGAACAGTGGCGCGACGTCGGTCGGGCCCGGGCTGGCTTCAGGGTGGCCCTGGAAGCTGAACGCGCTCTTGTCGGTGCGCTCGATACCCTGCAGGGTACCGTCGAACAGCGACTTGTGGATGGCGCGCACGTTGCCCGGCAGGGTCGCTTCGTCAACCGCAAAGCCGTGGTTCTGGCTGGTGATCATGACCACGCCGGTGTCCAGGTCCTGGACCGGGTGGTTGGCGCCGTGGTGACCATGACCCATTTTCACGGTCTTGGCACCGGAGGCCAGGGCCAGCAACTGGTGGCCCAGGCAGATGCCGAATACCGGGATCTCGGTTTCGAGGATGTCCTTGATCGCCTGGATCGCGTAGTCGCAAGGCTCCGGATCGCCAGGGCCGTTGGACAGGAACACGCCATCAGGGTTGAGTGCCAGAACTTCGCTGGCCGGGGTTTGCGCCGGCACTACGGTCAGGCGGCAACCGCGGGCAACCAGCATGCGCAGGATGTTCAGCTTGACGCCGAAGTCGTAGGCAACCACGTGGTAAGGCAGCTCGGACGCCTCGATTGTGGCGTGGCTGTCGGTCTTCAGCTCCCAGACGCTGGAGCGCCATTCGTAGCTGCTCTTGGTGCTGACGACTTTCGCCAGGTCCATGCCCTTCAGGCCCGGAAAACCGCGAGCGGCGGCGATTGCAGCCTCTTCGCTGATGTTGTCGCCGGCGAGGATGCAGCCGTTCTGCGCGCCCTTCTCACGCAGGATGCGGGTCAGGCGACGGGTGTCGATACCTGCGATCGCAACCACGTTGTTGGCCTTGAGGTAGTCAGGCAGGGATTGCTTGTTGCGCCAGTTGCTCGCGATCAGAGGCAGGTCGCGAATCA
The DNA here is from genome assembly GCF_024749345.1 of Pseudomonas sp. B21-009. Lineage (NCBI taxonomy): Bacteria > Pseudomonadati > Pseudomonadota > Gammaproteobacteria > Pseudomonadales > Pseudomonadaceae > Pseudomonas > Pseudomonas sp. B21-009. The sequence goes on from NZ_CP087199.1 coordinate 5,104,928, forward strand.
CCAGGCCCGCCGACCAGACGCGGTCGGACTCGGCGTCTTCCGGCGTGGTACCGGTGTTGCCGATGTGCGGGTAAGTCAGGGTAACGATTTGCTGCGCATAGGAAGGGTCAGTCAGGATTTCCTGATAGCCGGTCATTGCGGTGTTAAACACCACCTCACCAACGGTTTGTCCGTCGGCTCCAATGGCTTCACCGCGAAAAATGCTGCCATCGGCAAGGGCGAGTATGGCTGGCTTAGTCAAGAAGACCTCCCGTAAATCAAGCCTGAAGGGGCGATCGCAGGTTGCAAAAAAGCGGAATGACGTATAGACACGTCACCCCGCTTTCTTCGTCGAATTATCTGCGCGCTTTTAGTGGACACACTAAAGCTGTAGCTTACAGAAAAACGCTTTTTTGGTCTACCACTGATGTGCCTGAAAGGCGCAGGAATGCGACAGGGCGCACTGGGAGGGTCTTGTGGGAGCGGGCTTGACCCGCGATTGCGGCGTGACAGACAAACCGCAATCGCGGGTCAAGCCCGCTCCCACAGGGGATACAGCGCAGGTCAACGCAGGTCGAGCACGTCCTGCATGTCGTACAAGCCAGGCTCGCGCCCGTCCAGCCACAGCGCGGCACGTACCGCCCCCTTGGCGAAGGTCATGCGACTGGAGGCCTTGTGGGTGATCTCCAGGCGCTCACCTTCGGCAGCGAACAGCACGGTGTGATCACCAACCACATCGCCAGCGCGCACAGTGGCAAAACCGATGGTCTTGCGATCACGCGCGCCGGTCTGGCCTTCACGGCCATATACCGCCACTTCCTGCAGGTCACGGCCCAGGGCATTGGCAACCACTTCACCCATGCGCAGCGCGGTACCCGACGGCGCATCGACCTTGTGCCGGTGGTGCGCCTCGATGATCTCGATATCGACATCATCGCCCAGCACCCGCGCCGCCATGTCCAGCAACTTGAGGCTGAGGTTGACGCCAACGCTGAAGTTGGCGGCGAAGACGATAGGAATGTCCTTGCCCGCCTCGGCCAGCAGTTGCTTTTCTTCGACCGAGAAACCGGTGGTGCCGATGATCATCGCCTTGCCTGCCTTGCGGCAGAACGCCAGGTTCTTCAGGGTCACCGAGGGGTGAGTGAAGTCGATCAGCACGTCGAACTCGTCGGCAACCTTGGCCAGGTCGTCCGACAACAACACACCGATTCGGCCCAGAGCCGCCAGTTCACCGGCATCAGCGCCGACCAGCGAACTGTCCGGGCGATCGATCGCTGCGGTCAGCCCGGCACCCGGGGTTTGCTGCACCGCTTCGATCAGGGTCTTGCCCATGCGCCCTGCAGCGCCCATTACCGCTATACGTCGCATGCCCTATTCCTTCTTACAGATCGCCGAAGAAGCGTTTCACGCCTTCGAACCAGCCATTGGCTTTCGGCGAGTGGGAACTGTCGCCTTCCAGCGAATCACGCAGCTCTTCGAGCAGCTCACGCTGGCGACGGCTGAGGTTGACCGGGGTTTCCACCGCGACCCGGCACATCAGGTCACCGGCACCACCACCGCGAACCGGTGCCACACCTTTGCCGCGCAGACGGAACTGCTTGCCGGTCTGAGTGCCTTCCGGGATCTTCAGCTTGACCCGGCCATCGAGGGTCGGCACTTCCAGCTCGCCACCCAGGGCAGCGTCGGTGTAGCTGATCGGCACTTCACAGTACAGGTGCTTGCCGTCGCGCTGGAAAATCGGGTGCTCACGCACGTTGATGACAACGTACAGGTCGCCAGTCGGGCCGCCGTGCGAACCGGCTTCACCTTCACCAGACAGACGAATACGGTCGCCGGTATCAACGCCAGCCGGGACCTTGACCGACAGGGTCTTGTACTCTTCGATGCGCCCTTCGCCGTGGCACGAATCGCACGGGTCGGTGATGATCTTGCCCTGGCCGTGGCAGCGCGGGCAGGTCTGCTGGACCGAGAAGAAGCCCTGCTGCATGCGCACCTGGCCGATACCGCCACAGGTCGGGCAGGTCGACGGCGACGAGCCTTTCTTGGCCCCGGAACCGTCGCACGGCTTGCAGTTGACCAGCGTCGGCACACGGATATTGACCGTGGTGCCGCGCACGGCTTCTTCCAGGTTCAGTTCCAGGGTGTAGCGCAGGTCGCTGCCACGCTGGGCGCCACCGCGCGAACCACCACGGCCACCGCCGAAGAAATCGCTGAACACATCGCCGAAGATATCCGAGAAGTTCGCGCCGCCGAAACCGGCACCGCCGCCACCCATGCTCGGATCCACGCCGGCATGACCATACTGGTCATAGGCCGCACGCTTGCTGGCATCGGAGAGCACTTCGTAAGCCTCGTTGGCTTCCTTGAATTTCTCTTCCGAGTCCTTGTCATCAGGATTACGGTCCGGGTGATGCTTCATCGCCAGGCGGCGATAGGCCTTCTTCAGGTCCGCTTCACTGGAGCCGCGCTCAACTCCCAGAACTTCGTAATAGTCACGCTTTGCCATAAGTCTTTGCACTCTTGAGGACGTTCGGCAAACCTCTGCGCATTCCGCGCTGTGCCGCCAGCACCCGCCTCACCTGCCCCACGGGCGGCTGACAGATGCTGTAAAAATTCGGGTATTGCAGACACGCCAACGCGGGAGCAAGCCCCCGCGCGGCGACATCCTACCAGCCAACCATCAATAAACAGTCAACTGGCCGACAACCTGTAGCAATTACTTGTTGTCTTTGACTTCTTCAAACTCGGCATCGACGACGTCGTCGTGCTTGGCTTCCGGCTCAGCTTGCTGAGCGCCACCCTGAGGCTGTTCAGCCGACTGCTCGGCGTACATCTTCTGGGCAACCGGAGCCGAGACCTTCGACAGCTCTTCGACTTTAGCGTCGATGGCAGCCTTGTCGTCGCCCTTGATGGCGGCTTCCAGGGCAACCACAGCCGCTTCGATCGCGGTTTTCTCGTCGGCAGTGACCTTGTCACCCGCGTCAACGACCATCTTGCGAGTCGAGTGAACCAGTGCATCACCCTGGTTACGGGCAGCGGCCAGCTCTTCGAACTTGCGGTCTTCTTCCGAGTTCGCTTCAGCGTCGCGGATCATCTGCTGAATTTCTTCATCAGACAGGCCGGAGTTGGCCTTGATCACGATCGACTGGGTCTTGCCAGTGGCCTTGTCTTTGGCGCCGACGTGCAGGATGCCGTTGGCGTCGATGTCGAAGGTCACTTCGATTTGTGGCACACCACGTGGAGCAGGTGGAATGTCGGCCAGGTCGAACTTGCCCAGGGACTTGTTCTGAGCAGCCTGCTTACGCTCACCTTGCAGCACGTGAATGGTCACGGCGCCCTGGTTGTCATCGGCAGTCGAGAACACTTGCGACTTCTTGGTCGGAATAGTGGTGTTCTTCTCGATCAGCGCGGTCATCACGCCGCCCATGGTTTCGATACCCAGGGTCAGCGGGCTGACGTCCAGCAGCAATACGTCCTTGACGTCACCGGCCAGTACCGCACCCTGGATGGCAGCACCCATGGCAACCGCTTCGTCCGGGTTGACGTCTTTACGCGCTTCTTTGCCGAAGAAGTCGGTAACCGCTTTTTGCACCAGCGGCATACGGGTCTGACCGCCGACCAGGATCACGTCGTCGATCTTGCTGACGTCGATACCGGCGTCTTTCATGGCGATGCGGCATGGCTCGATGGTGCGCTGAACCAGGTCTTCTACCAGCGATTCCAGCTTGGCGCGGGAGATCTTCACGTTCAGGTGCTTAGGACCGGTGGCGTCTGCAGTGATGTACGGCAGGTTGACGTCGGTCATCTGGCTCGAAGACAGCTCGATCTTGGCCTTTTCAGCGGCTTCTTTCAGGCGCTGCATAGCCAGCGGGTCACCCTTGAGGTTCATGCCGCTTTCTTTCTTGAACTCGTCGACGAGGTAGTCGATCAGGCGGATGTCGAAGTCTTCACCACCGAGGAAAGTGTCACCGTTGGTGGCCAGAACTTCGAACTGGTGCTCGCCATCGACTTCGGCGATTTCGATTACCGAAACGTCGAAGGTACCGCCACCCAGGTCATAAACGATCACGGTGTGATCGCCCTTGGCCTTGTCCATGCCATAGGCCAGCGCAGCCGCGGTCGGCTCGTTGATGATCCGCTTGACGTCCAGACCGGCGATACGGCCGGCGTCTTTGGTGGCCTGGCGCTGGCTGTCGTTGAAGTAGGCCGGAACGGTGATCACCGCTTCGGTCACTGGCTCGCCGAGGTAGTCTTCGGCGGTCTTCTTCATCTTTTTCAGGATTTCAGCCGAGATTTGTGGCGGTGCCATTTTCTGGCCGTTCACTTCAACCCAGGCGTCGTTATTGTCAGCTTTGACAATTTTGTACGGAACCATCTGGATGTCTTTCTGCACCACTTCTTCTTCGAAGCGACGACCGATCAGACGTTTTACCGCGTACAGGGTGTTGTGCGGGTTGGTGACCGCCTGGCGCTTGGCCGACTGGCCAACCAGGATTTCGCCATCGTTGGCGTAGGCGATGATCGACGGCGTGGTACGAGCGCCTTCGGCGTTCTCGATGACCTTGACGTTACCGTTTTCCAGAATGGAGACACAGGAGTTGGTGGTCCCCAGGTCGATACCGATGATTTTACCCATGTTAACTCTCCCGAAACTTGAATTTGGTTGCCGCAGCAGTGGTGGCTAACTGCGGTAATACTTGAATGCTTGACACCTAGATGGGGGCGCCGAAAACGATTTCAAGCCTGCTCGTCAATCGACGGCGAAACCGCTGCCGGGGCCTTGCTGACCACGACCATGGCCGGGCGCAGCAGGCGACCGTTGAGCTGGTAGCCCTTCTGGAACACCTTGAGCACGCTGTTGGGCTCGACCTCGGCGCTTTCCTGCATGGCCATCGCCTGATGGTGCTCGGCATTGAACGGTTCGCCATGCGGGTCGATGGCCTCGAGGTTGTAGCGCTTGAGGGTGTCGTGGAACATCTTCAGGGTCAGCTCGATACCTTCGCGCATCGGGCGAATGCTCTCGTCGTCGGGGCTGGACAGTTCCAGGCCGCGCTCGAGGCTGTCGATGACCGGCAGCAGGTCACCGGCGAATTTTTCCAGGGCGAACTTGTGCGCCTTTTCTACGTCCTGCTCGGCGCGGCGGCGCACGTTCTGCAGGTCGGCGGCGGTGCGCAGGGATTGATCCTGGGCCGCCGCCAGCTGCTCTTCGAGCACCTGCACGCGGGCGCTCAGCTCTTGGTCGCCAGTCGCTTCGGCGTTCAGATTCTGTTCATCCAGCTGTTCGTCAGCCATAAAATCTCTCCTCTCGAATAAGGTCTGCGAGCATTCCTCGCGCGTCTGCCGGCTATATGGGGTCGCAAAACCCAGGTTCAAGGGCCGGCAACACAGCTTGTACACATTCGCTCATAACCCAGCGCAATCAGAACCGCGCCGCGATTACCAAATTGAACTAAACATCAGCATTGTCAGCGGATTTAAAAACACTGTATAAATAACCAGACCTAACGCCTGGGAGCCGCCCCAATGCTGGTGCACCTGTCCGTACACAATTACGCCATCGTCGAACACCTGGACCTCGAGCTCGCTCGCGGGATGAGCGTCATCACCGGTGAAACCGGGGCCGGCAAATCGATCATGCTCGACGCCCTGGGCCTGACCCTGGGCGATCGCGCCGACAGTGGCGTGGTGCGCCCAGGGGCCGACAAGGCCGACATCCTTGCCACCTTCGACCTGGTCGACATCCCCGAGGCGCGCAGCTGGCTCGCCGAACGCGACCTCGACAGCGACGGCCCGTGCATCCTGCGCCGGGTGATCACCGCCGAAGGCCGTAGCCGTGGCTATATCAACGGCACGCCCTGCCCGCTCGGCGACCTCAAGGCCCTGGGCGAGCTGCTGATCGATATCCACAGCCAGCACGAACACCAGTCACTGCTGAAAACCGACACGCATCGGCGCCTGCTCGATGAATACGCCGGCGCCACCGACCTCGCCCGCCAGGTCCAGCTTGCCGCCCAGCGCTGGCGCCAGACCCGCCAGGAGCTGGAGCGGCTGTCCAATTCCGGCGATGAGCAGCGCGCGCAGCACCAGTTGCTCAGCTACCAGCTCGAAGAACTCGACAACCTTGGCCTGGGCGAGAACGAACTGGAACTGCTGGAACAGGAACACAAGAACCTGACCAACGCCGAAGCGCTGTTCGGCATTTGCCGGCAGGTCATCGACCACTGCAGCGAGAACGACTCGGGCAACGTGCTCAATGCCCTGACCGCCAGCCTCAACCGCCTGACCGCCGTGCACAACGCACCCAAGGCCCTGGGCGAGGCGGCCAGCATGATTGCCAGTGCGCAGATCCAGGTAGAAGAAGCGGTTGGCGAACTGAACCGCTTCCTCGACAACTTCGATGCCGACCCGGCGCGCCTGCAACAGCTCGAAGAGCGCCTCGACACCATCTATACCCTCGCCCGCAAACACCGGGTGCACCCCACCGAGCTGGCTGGCCTGCAGCAGCGCCTGATGGAAGAGCTGGAGAACCTCAACGCCAACGACGAATCGATCGAGCGCCTGGGTGAAGAACTGGCCGCCTATGCCCGCCACTACCAGGACAAGGCCGGCGAACTGAGCGCCCTGCGCCAGCAAGCCGCCAGCCAGCTGGCCAGTGCGGTGGAGCAGGAAATCCAGCGCCTGGGCATGCCAGGCGGGCGTTTCAGCATCGAGCTGCGGCCCAACAGCAGCGACGAACTGCAACCCCAGGGCCTGGAGCAGGTCGAGCTGCTGGTCAGCGCCAACCCCGGGCAGCCGCTCAAGGCCCTGGCCAAGGTGGCTTCCGGTGGCGAGCTGTCGCGGATCAGCCTGGCGATCCAGGTGATTACCGCGCAGACCTCACGGATCCCGACCCTGGTGTTCGACGAAGTCGACGTCGGCATCGGCGGGCCAACGGCAGAGATCGTCGGCCAGCTGCTGCGCCGCCTGGGTGAACGCGGCCAGGTGCTGACCGTCACTCACTTGCCTCAAGTAGCAGCCCAGGGCCATCACCACCTGTTCGTGCACAAGGTGCGCGACAGCGATGCCACCCACACCGCAGTGGCCAACCTGGGCAAGCGCGAGCGCGTTGAAGAGGTTGCACGCATGCTCGGCGGCATCGACCTGACCAAAGAATCCCTGGCCCACGCCCGCAAGATGGTGGTCACCAGCAAGGCCTGAAACGCGCAGCTATAAAAAGCTGCCAGCCAGAAAGCACGAAGGCGACCCCAGGGTCGCCTTCAGTACATATGCAGCAATGTAATAATTGCTTACTTTTTCTTGCGTACGTACAGGACCAGATTGTGGTCCACCAGCTCGAAACCGTGCTCTTCCACGATTTGCTTCTGGCGCTTCTCGATTTCACTGTCGAAGAACTCGATGACTTCGCCGGAGTCGACGTTGACCATGTGGTCGTGGTGACCACCGTCAGCCAGCTCGAACACGGCGTGGCCGCCATCGAAGTTATGGCGCACGACCAGGCCTGCGGCTTCGAACTGGGTCAGAACACGGTAAACCGTGGCCAGACCGACGTCCTCGCCTGCCTCCATCAGCGCTTTGTAGACATCCTCAGCACTCATGTGACGCTGCTCGGTAGAGTCGAGCATCTGTAGAATTTTCACTCGAGGCAGTGTCACCTTGAGACCGGCTTTGCGCAGTTCGCTATTTTCAACCATGGTCAGCTTTCTCGCCGATGCTGCTTCGCAGCTTCTCTGAATACGGGTATGATCGGGGTTTACGTTGTCCAGCCAAGATAGTGGAAGTCGCCCACCGATGCAAAACACCAAGCTCTTGCTAACCAGCCTCACCTTCGTGGGACTGCTCGCACTCGCCGGTTGCTCGTTCCCCGGGGTTTACAAAATCGACATCCAGCAGGGCAATGTCGTCACGCAAGACATGATAGACCAATTGCGCCCCGGAATGACCCGTCGGCAAGTACGGTTTATCATGGGCAACCCGCTGATCCAGGATACGTTCCATACCAATCGCTGGGATTACCTGTACAGCCTGCAGCCTGGCGGCGGTGAGCGCCAACAGGAGCGCATGAGCATCTTCTTCAACGAGAACGATCAGCTCAGCAGCCTGTCCGGCGACTTCATGCCGGGCGTCAGCCGCGACCAGGAAATCCTCGGTGGCAGCGGCGACACCACGGTCAGCCCGACTGGCACTACCGAACCCGCTGCGCAGGAAAAACCTGCCAAACCAGGCTCGCTGGAAGACACCATCCAGAAAGACGTGGATACCATTGAGGTCATCCCGGTGCCGGTGCCAGAGCCGCTGGATACCTCGCCGCAGTGATGACGGGATCGAGAGAGCTGATGGCACCGCGATCAGCTCTCTCGTGATGCTTGCTTCAAAAGCACCTTGACGCCGAGCTCCAATTAACTGACTAAAGGCTGGATAGCCTTAAGTTATCCATTGCGAAGTCGTTGCCGGAAGTTCCCGCCAAATGACAGTAGAGACTCACCTGCATAGAGGTTCTCGTCGCAGTAAAACTTCCCGACAATTTTCGCCACACCATACCAGAAATAGTATTAACCCCTATGACTGAAACACTGTCAGCCATAACCGAGATCTGCGGCGCAGGACTGACATTATTAAACTGACGCACATCCATGCTAAACATATATTTTCTACCCACCTCCAAGCTATTAAATGTTTTTCTCAGGAAGACACCGGCAGAATTATTGGTATGAGTCATATTAACCAAAATTTTGCCTGCCCCCTCTAATCGAATACTCAGATCACTGGAAGCCCCAGCCCCTCCCCACCCCCAACCATTCCAGCCATTTTCAAAACCCGTCAAGTCTTCGAACGCTGATGAACGCACGATCAATGAAAGCGATGGAAATACTACCGCTTTACCCTCCTGCGCACTCTCATCAGTTGTAGCGCTACACGTAATTGTCAGAGTGCTGTTCTGCTTCAATACACCTAGGTGCTCACGACGCAGCACAGCCTTGAGCCCACGAGCTACTTCTGCAGCTGTTACAGTATATGCCTGGAGAATAGTGAAGTTATAAGCACTGCCATCCTGCCGCGTGCCACGCCCGCGCAACCACACACGTTGCTTAGGCAAAATAAACCACCACTTCTCGACAGAGATATCAGCATCACCGGAAAAATTACGCAAATCCAGAATACCTAACGTCGCCTGTGGCACAACCGGCGTCGGTAGACGCACCGGATTCGTGACAATCAAACCCAAGCTTGAGGAAACCTGCGACTTTTGCCCACCGCGATAAGTGACCGTATAGTGAATCTTCACCGTCTTACCGCTGGCCACAATCACCGCTTCACGCGGCACAAAAAAGTCGACGTAACCCGATCCAGGATTGCCAGGCTTGGCAGTGATCGGCAAACAACTTTCGTCCCAACGCTGCCAGCACGGCTGGATACTGTGATGCGAGCTCATCCGCTCGTAGCGAACCCGCAACGTTACGCCATCCCTACCGTTGTACACCGTCAAGGTGTTGCCGACCGCTTGCACAACCTGCGGCGCAGGTAGCTGCAAGTCGGCCTGTACAACTTGCAGTGACAGCAGCGGAAACTCCCTGGCTGTGGACCTGTCGACTTTTCCATCAAAATTAACCGCGAAGTTCAGCTGTAGATCACTGTAATCCGCCAGTTGCTCAAGCTCATTTCGCGCCAGCAGTGTACTTACGCCATTTGCCAGCCATTCTGCCGTCAATGGCATGCCTTCCAATACCTGGAAAGTGTGCTCACCCCCGCTCTCGAGTTGCCCCGTCACGGTCAACCAACACGCCTGGCCAACCTCAACAAAATCCCATGGTTCAACCGTGGCAACCGCATCGCCGGGGAAGGTATTGAGGTCCAGCCATTGGCCTGTGGCCTGCTCTACAGCCGGAGTCGGCAACACATCGATGTCGAGTATCTGGATCTCAAGCGGCGGCGACTCCCAAGCCCCACCTTCACGCCAGACTGAGTAAGCTGCGAAGACCCTACCGTTGAAGTTTGCGCTTATTACTTGAGGAGGAACCCGAAAATTGACAACCTGCGAATCACCGACAATCTGGCACTCAAGCTCTGGCGTCCCCGCACCCGGCGTCCCCTGCCAGGTGGCACACACCTGGTCATTGCAGCACATGTTTTCATAGGCCACCTGGAGGGTCGCACCCTCGACGGCATTGGCTGGGTTGAGGACAAAGTCACCTGAACCACAGTCTGTTGCTTCGACCACAGCTGGAGGCGAGAGGCTTAGATGAGGCTCCGTCAGGATGGTAACGGTTTTAAGCGGGAAGAGTTGATGCCCACTGGACACGTCAGGATTGAGTTGAATCATTAATTGCAAAAATACCAACTCGCCATGAGCAAATTGCCGAAGCTTGTCCAGCGGCAGCTTCCTACTCCAGCCACCCGCCACATCAGCGGCTGTAATTAGATCCCCCTCATACAGCATGAACTGCGCAGAAGGCCCCATTAGCGCCAAGCGCGTCACTCGCTGGCCAACTTTGACAAAAGGCCAAGGCTCAATATAAACATCGGGGTCTTCACAGCACAACAACGAAAGATCCAGCTTCCCTTCCGCAGTCATTTGCAGCACTGTGGTTTCCGGCAGATCTTCAGACCGCAGGCTGATTGAGTATTCGCTGACCGGCGAAGTGAACGTCTCATCATCACGAACAACTTCACAGTAGATACGCGCCGTCGCAGTGATTCGCAAGCCCAGTAGGTAATGAGATACCTGGAACAGTGCACAACCCTGTTCCTCTACCCAAATATCGATAGATTGATATTCATCATCAACTGTTTGCCAATAAACACGAATAGTGTCATCAGCGGTGAGCCCCTCATAACAGACTTTGACCGTCGCGGCATTACCCTGCTGATGTTTCATCGGGTGATAGGTTGTGCCTTCGGCGCCGACAAGTTCAACGACCGGTTCAAGCTTTATTGATGTGGACATGGTGAAGTCCCATTCAAGTGTATGTGACTACTCAAGGCCATACCTTCAGCCTTTCGAAGCACAGCTAACCTCAATGAGAAATCGCCGACTACTGGTAAAAATGCTAGGTCAGCTCGACGTCAGAAGGGCGTAAACTGAACACCCAGTCGAAATACTTTAGCGCAGGATTGCTTAACGCTTGGCCTTCTTGAATACCCGAGCAACCTTGGCCGCGCGCTGCTTGCGCACCTCTTTCGGGTCCGCCAGCAAAGGCCGATAAAGCTCGATGCGATCACCCGCCTCAACCTTGTGCGCTTCAGGATTGGCGATCACCCGGCCAAAGACCCCGACCGGGCAGGCCTGAATATCGGCCTCGGGAAAATGCGCGACGATCCCCGACAGTTTTACTGCTTCATTGATAGTCGCACCCGCCGGCACCTCAACACTGAGCAGCACCTGCCGCTCAGCCACGGCATACACCACCTCGACGGTCAGCAAGGCTTCAGACATGGAGCTGCTTGGCACGCTGGCAGAAAGCATCGACAAGAGTGTTGGCGGCCTGGTTGAACAACGGCCCCAAGGTGGCGCGCACCAATGGCCCGGCGTAATCGAACGACAGGTCGAGGCTGATCTTGCAGGCTTTCTCGCCCAACGGCTTGAACACCCAGACACCATGCAGCTGGGAAAATGGTCCTTCTTCAAGGTTCATTTCGATGGACTGGCCCGGCACCAGCACATTGCTGGTTACAAACTGCTGGCTCATCCCGCCCTTGGCTACCTCAAGGCGTGCGCGCATGTGCGTGTCGCTTTCTTCGATCACGGTGCTGGACGAACACCAGGGCAGGAACTCCGGGTAGCGCGCGACATCATTGACCAGGTCGTACAGGGCCTGGGCGGGATATGGCAGCAGGGCCGAACGTTGAATATGGGTAGTCATCCAGGGGTCGATTCCAAAGCTGAGCGGCAAACGCAACCCGAATGCCGATGGGCGCCATTGAGCGCATCAAGTGCGCGCATTGTCCGGGATTCACGGCAATGGCTCAAGCGCACCGCTACCCATAGCCGACAGCGCGGCGACTGCCTATAATGCCGCCCCTATGGCTAAACAAAAGAAACATCCGACAGGGACTATCGCGCAGAATAAAAAGGCGCGTCACGATTACTTCATCGAGCACAAGTTCGAGGCCGGATTGGTCCTGTCCGGTTGGGAAGTAAAAAGTCTGCGTGCCGGCAAGGCGCACCTGACCGACAGTTACGTGGTGCTCAAGGATGGCGAGGCCTGGCTGATGGGCAGCCACATCACGCCGCTGACAGCCGCCAGTACTCACGTCATCGCCGACCCGACACGTACCCGCAAACTGCTGCTCAACCGTCGAGAGCTGGAACGCCTGCATGCGGCTGTCCAGCAGAAGGGCTACACCTGCGTGGCCTTGTCGATCTATTGGAGCAAGCACTTGATCAAGTGCGAAATCGCACTGGGCAAGGGCAAGAAGGAATACGACAAGCGCGATACCCAGCGCGAGCGCGATTCCGACCGCGAGTTGCAGCGCGCGGTACGCAACAAGGGCAAGGAAGACTGATTCCAGCCTGAAGCGCCCTCATCGCGGGGCAAGCCCGCTCCTACAGGGGCGAGTTTGCCCCACGATTGCTAGCGCCCGCTGCGCCGCTCCGCCCGCGCCACCCGCTGAACCTCCTGGCGCACTTCATCGAGCACTTCCTGCACATAGGTGATGTGCCGGCTGGAGACTTCGCGTGCATCTTCGGCACGCCCTTCGACAATCGCCAGGTACAGCTCGCGGTGCTGGCTGATGAGCATGTCGCGGGTTTCGCTGCGCTGTTTGTACATGCCGCCGATGTTGGTCACCACGTTGCGCTTGAGCAGGTCGAACAGGCCGCGAATGGTGTGCAACAACACCGCGTTATGACTGGCTTCGGCGATTGCCAGATGAAAACGCGCATCGGCCGCGCCCTCTTCGGCCCGGTCGACTTCATCAGCGCGGGCGTAGCAATCCTGCAAGGTGTCGAAGGCTGCCTTGAGCCGCAGGCGGTCAGGCTCAGTGGCACGGATCGCCGCATAATAGGCACAGGATGCCTCCAGGGTATGCCGAAATTCCAGCAAGTCGCGCTGCGCTTCCGGGTTGCTTTCGAGCAACTGCAGCAGCGGGTCACTGAAGGTCGAGCCGAGCGATTCGGCCACATAGTTACCACCGCCCTGGCGGCTGACCAACAAGCCCTTGGCCACCAGCTTCTGGATCGCTTCGCGCAACGACGGTCGTGACACGCCGAACTGCTCGGCCAGCGCCCGCTCGGCGGGCAGGCGCTGACCGGCCGTCAAGGTGCCCTCAAGAATCATCCCTTCCAGCCGTTCGACGATATCGTCGGACAAACGGCGTTGGCGGACCTGATCAAAAACCATCACATGCTCTCCACAATCCCGAGTGCGTTCGGGGCTGTCTATTCTGGCGCATCCGCGACCCGCCGACACTAATCAGTTGGCAAATTTCCCTGCCGTTCAGGCCCGCTCCCCTTCAACCATCCCAAGAAAAGTTTCCTGGGACAAATTGACACAGCCACTTCGAGGCTTTTAACCTAGCGCCTCGACATTGTAAATTGGTCTTACCAATTATCCAATGCCAGTGCCTGACCAACAACAATTAGGGGCCACCCCATATGCAAACCTGGCAACAGCTTTACAGTCCGCTTGGTAGTCTTGGCCTGTCCGCGCTCGCGGCAGTCATCCCGATCGTGTTCTTTTTCCTCGCGCTGGCGGTGTTCCGCCTCAAGGGTCACGTGGCTGGCAGCATCACGCTGGGCCTGTCGATCCTGGTGGCGATCTTTGCTTTCCAGATGCCTGCCGACATGGCCCTTGCCGCCGCCGGATACGGCTTTGCCTATGGCCTGTGGCCGATTGCCTGGATCATTGTCGCCGCAGTGTTCCTGTATAAGCTGACGGTCAAGAGCGGCCAGTTCGAAGTGATCCGCAGCTCGGTGCTGTCGATTACCGACGACCAGCGCCTGCAGGTGCTATTGATCGGTTTCTGCTTCGGCGCCTTCCTTGAAGGTGCGGCAGGTTTCGGCGCCCCGGTGGCGATCACCGCCGCCCTGCTCGTGGGCCTGGGCTTCAACCCGCTATACGCCGCCGGCCTGTGCCTGATCGCCAACACCGCGCCTGTGGCCTTCGGCGCCCTGGGCATCCCGATCATCGTGGCCGGCCAGGTGACCGGTATCGATGCGTTCAAGATCGGCGCCATGACCGGCCGCCAGCTGCCCTTGCTGTCGCTGTTCGTACCGTTCTGGCTGGTGTTCATGATGGACGGCCTGCGCGGCGTCAAAGAGACCTGGCCAGCCGCCCTGGTGGCCGGCCTGAGCTTTGCCGTGACCCAGTACTTCACCTCGAACTTCATTGGCCCGGAACTGCCGGACATCACCTCGGCCCTGGCCAGCCTGATTTCCCTGACCCTGTTCCTCAAGGTCTGGCAGCCCAAGCGTTCGTTCGCCGCCGCCCCCGGTAGTGTTGGCGCCGCTGTGGTACAGAGCGGTGGCAGCCAGCCTTCGCCGTACAGCTTCGGCGAGATCTTCAAAGCCTGGTCGCCGTTCCTGATCCTCACCGTGCTGGTCACCATCTGGACCCTCAAGCCGTTCAAGGCCGCTTTCGCCGCCGGTGGCTCGATGTACAGCTGGGTATTCAACTTCGCCATCCCGCACCTTGACCAACTGGTGATCAAGACCGCACCGATCGTCGCCACCCCGACGGCGATCCCGGCGGTGTTCAAGCTCGACCCGATTTCTGCCACCGGTACCGCGATTTTCTTCTCGGCGCTGATCTCGATGCTGGTGCTGAAGATCAATTTCAAAACTGGTCTGACCACTTTGAAAGAGACCTTCTTCGAACTGCGCTGGCCGATCCTGTCGATCGGCATGGTCCTGGCCTTTGCCTTCGTCACCAACTACTCGGGCATGTCGTCGACCATGGCCCTGGTACTGGCCGGCACTGGCGCGGCGTTCCCGTTTTTCTCGCCGTTCCTCGGCTGGCTGGGCGTGTTCCTGACCGGTTCCGATACTTCGTCGAACGCCCTGTTCAGCTCGCTGCAGGCCACCACCGCGCACCAGATCGGGGTCAACGACACCCTGCTGGTGGCCGCCAACACCAGCGGCGGCGTGACCGGCAAAATGATTTCGCCGCAGTCGATCGCCGTGGCCTGCGCCGCTACCGGCCTGGTCGGCAAAGAGTCGGACCTGTTCCGCTTCACCCTCAAGCACAGCTTGTTCTTCGCCACTATCGTTGGCCTGATCACCTTGATCCAGGCTTATTGGCTGACCGGCATGCTGGTTCACTAAAGTGTCAGGGGCCGGGCGCGTTGTGGTGCGCCCGGCAGCTCCCCTTCACCCAACGCTGCGAGACCCCATGATCATTTCTGCCGCTACCGATTACCGCGCAGCAGCCCAACGCAAGCTGCCGCCATTCCTGTTCCACTACGCCGACGGCGGTGCCTACGCCGAGCACACGCTGCGCCACAACGTCGAAGACCTGGCCGGCATCGCCCTGCGCCAGCGCGTATTGAAGAACATGTCCGAGCTGAGCCTCGAGACCCAGCTGTTCAACGAAACCCTGAGCATGCCGGTGGCCCTGGCCCCGGTCGGCCTGACCGGCATGTACGCACGCCGCGGCGAAGTCCAGGCGGCGCGGGCGGCAGCGGCCAAAGGCATTCCGTTCACCCTGTCGACGGTGTCGGTGTGCCCGATCGAAGAAGTGGCGCCGGCCATTGACCGGCCGATGTGGTTCCAGCTCTATGTGCTCAAGGATCGCGGCTTCATGCGCAACGCCCTGGAGCGCGCCAAGGCCGCTGGCGTTACCACCCTGGTGTTCACCGTGGACATGCCGGTGCCCGGCGCCCGCTACCGCGATGCGCACTCCGGCATGAGCGGCCCGAACGCGCCGCTGCGCCGCGTCTGGCAGGCCATGACCCACCCGCAGTGGGCCGTGGATGTCGGCCTGCTGGGCAAACCCCATGACCTGGGCAACATCTCCACCTACCGCGGCAGCCCCACGGGGCTGGCCGATTACATCGGCTGGCTGGGCGCCAATTTCGACCCGTCGATTTCCTGGAAAGACCTTGAGTGGATCCGCGAATTCTGGGAAGGCCCGATGGTGATCAAGGGCATCCTCGACCCGCAAGATGCCAAGGACGCCGTGAAGTTCGGCGCCGACGGCATCGTCGTCTCCAACCACGGCGGCCGCCAGCTCGATGGCGTGCTGTCGAGTGCCCGCGCCCTGCCGGCGATTGCCGACGCGGTCAAAGGCGATCTGAAGATTCTCGCCGACTCCGGCATCCGCAGCGGCCTGGACGTGGTGCGCATGATTGCCCTGGGTGCCGACACCGTGTTGATCGGCCGTGCATTCCTCTACGCCCTGGCCACCGCCGGTGAAGCCGGGGTGAAGAACCTGCTGGAGCTGTTCGAAAAAGAAATGCGCGTGGCCATGGTACTGACAGGCGCCAAATCGATCAGCGAAATCACCCGCGACTCGCTGGTCCGCGAACTGGGTGCCTGATAGCCGCGCCTTCGAATCACCGCCTGATTGACCGGGGCACGCGGCGCACCAGACGCCACGGCCCCGCGAGGAGATTGCATGAGTCTGCCCGCCGCGTTTCTCGACTCGGTAGCACGCCTGATACCCGCCGAGCGCCGTTTCGACGATCCGCTGTCGACCCTGGCTTTCGGCACCGATGCCAGCTTCTACCGGCTGATTCCCAAACTGGTGATACGGGTCGAATCCGAAGATGAAGTGGTCGCCCTGCTCAAGCTGGCCCAGCGCGAGCGCGTGCCGGTCACCTTCCGCGCCGCCGGCACCAGCCTGTCCGGCCAGGCCATCAGCGATTCGGTGCTGATCGTGCTCGGCGATAACTGGAACGGCCGCGAGATTCGCCACCAGGGCCAGCAGATCCGCCTGCAACCTGGCGTGATCGGCGCCCAGGCTAACGCCTGGCTGGCCCCGTTCGGGCGCAAGATCGGCCCGGACCCTGCCTCGATCAACGCCTGCAAGATTGGCGGTATCGTCGCCAACAATGCCAGCGGCATGTGCTGCGGCACCGCGCAGAACACCTATCACACCCTGGCCGGCATGCGCCTGGTGCTGGCCGACGGCACGCGCCTGGACAGCGAAGACCCGGCCAGCGTCGCCGCCTTCGAACAGAGCCACGCCGACCTGCTCGATGAGCTCGCGCGCCTGGCCCGGGACACCCGCGCCAACACTGAGCTAGCCGCCAGAATTCGCCACAAGTACCGCCTGAAGAACACCACCGGCCTGTCGCTCAATGCCCTGATCGACTACGACCAACCGCTGGATATCCTCAGCCACCTGCTGGTCGGCTCCGAGGGCACCCTGGGCTTTATCAGTGCCGTGACCTACGACACGGTGATCGATCACCCGAACAAGGCCTCGGCACTGATCGTCTTCGCGGATGTAGAAACCTGCTGCAACGCCGTTACCGTACTCAAAAGCCAACCGGTATCGGCGGTGGAACTGCTCGACCGACGCAGCCTGCGCTCGGTGCAGGACAAGCCCGGGATGCCGGCCTTCGTCCAGCAACTGTCCGATGGCGCCTGCGCACTTTTGATCGAATCCCGCGCAGCAACCCAGGCGCTGCTGCACGAGCAACTGGCGCAGATCATGGCCTCGCTGGCCAGCTTCCCGGTGGAGAAGCAAGTCGACTTCACCGAGGACGCCAAGGAGAACGCCAAGCTCTGGGCCATCCGCAAGGACACCTTCCCCGCCGTTGGCGCGGTGCGCAAGACCGGCACCACGGTGATCATCGAAGACGTGACCTTCCCGGTCGAGCAACTGGCCATCGGCGTCAATCGCCTGATTGCGCTGTTCGACAAACATCACTATGACGAGGCGATCCTGTTCGGCCATGCCCTGGAAGGCAACCTGCACTTCGTCTTCACCCAGGGCTTCAACAGCGCCGAAGAGGTCGCGCGTTACCAGGCCTTCATGGACGACGTGGCGCAACTGGTGGCGGTCGAATTCGGCGGCTCGCTCAAGGCCGAACACGGCACCGGGCGCAACATGGCGCCCTTTGTCGAGCTGGAATGGGGCAGCGATGCCTACCGGTTGATGTGGCAGCTCAAGCGCCTGCTCGACCCCAATGGCATTCTCAACCCGGATGTAGTGCTCAGCGAAGACCCGCAAATCCATCTGAAAAACCTCAAGCCGCTACCGGCGGCTGACGAGATCGTCGACAAGTGCATCGAATGCGGCTTCTGCGAGCCGGTCTGCCCGTCCAAGGGGCTGACCCTGAGCCCGCGCCAGCGCATCGTCATGTGGCGCGATATCCAGGCGAAAAAACGCGCTGGCAGCGATACCCGCGAGCTGGAACGCAACTACCAGTACCAGGGCATCGACACCTGCGCCGCCACCGGCCTGTGCGCCCAACGCTGCCCGGTGGGGATCAATACCGGTGAGCTGGTGAAAAAGCTGCGCGGCCAGGCCGCCGAACACGTGAAGACTGCCGACTGGCTGGCTGACAATTTCCATACCGCCCTCAGTGGCGCGCGCCTTACCTTGCAAGCCGCCAACGGCGCCCGTCGCCTGCTTGGCGCGCCGCGCCTGAGTCGCCTGAGCGCCGGCCTCAGCAAGATCAGCCACGGCCGAGTGCCACAGTGGACGCCGGCCATGCCACAACCGCTAAAAGCGGTGCAGCTCAGCCCGGCCAGCAACGATGCGCGGCCCCGAGTCGTCTACCTGGCGGCTTGCGTTTCAAGGGTGATGGGCCCGGCGGCGGCGGATCGCGAGCAAATCTCGTTGCTGGACAAGACCCGCGCCCTGCTGGAAAAGGCCGGTTATCAAGTGATATTCCCGGACAACCAGGACAACCTGTGCTGCGGCCAGCCGTTTGCTTCCAAGGGCTACGCCGAACAGGCCGAGCACAAGCGCCAGGAGCTGATCAACGCCCTGCTGCATGCCAGCCGCGGCGGCCTTGACCCGATCTATTGCGATACCAGCCCGTGCACCTTGCGCCTGGTCCAGGACCTGGCCGAAACGCGCCTGGACCTGTATGACCCGGTGCGCTTCATCCGCACTCACCTGGTCGACAAACTGGAGTTCACCCCCCAGGACGAGCCGATCGCCGTACACGTGACCTGCAGCACCCAGCACCTGGGTGAAAGCCAGGCGCTGATCGACCTGGCGCGACGTTGCAGCAAGCAGGTGGTGATTCCCGAAGGCATCCATTGCTGCGGTTTTGCCGGTGACAAGGGCTTTACCACCCCGCAGCTCAATGCCCATTCGCTGCGCAGCCTCAAGGATGCGGTGCAGTACTGCAGCGAAGGCATCTCCACCAGCCGCACCTGTGAAATCGGCCTGTCGAACCATGGCGGGATCGATTATCACGGGCTGGTGTACCTGGTGGACCGGGTAACCCGGGCGCGGGCTATCTGAACCTTTATGAAAGCGGCGCAGTCCATCAAGTTAGGCCCCCTTTTCCCGAGGCCTTCCCAGCCAAGGAGATTCACATGAAGCGTACTGCGATTTCCGGACTGTTCATTGCCGCCGCACTGCTTGCCTCCCCTGTGTTTGCGGAAGAAGACCTGTGCGCCCTAAACCTGCAGAAGATTGAAGATGCCACGGCCACCGCCGGAGCTACCTCCGAAGGTATGGACAACGCCGTGGCCGAGCATGTCAAGGACGCCAAGGCTGCCCAGGCAGCGGGTAACACGAAAGACTGCATTGCTATTACCAGCAAGACTCTGGAGCGCCTGGAGAAAACCGAGAAAGGCAGCAACGGCCAATAACCCGTCTGCCGGGCGATGTCAGACCAGCAGTCGACGTCGCCCGACCGATGGCGTATACTGGACCTCGAGCGTTGAAAAACGCTTACAGCTAGAGCGCAACACATGGGGCCGATTAGGATTCGACGCCGGTAGTGAAACTCTAGGTGCATGCCGAGTTGGTAACAGAACTCGTAAATCCACTGTTGCAACTTTCTATAGTTGCCAATGACGAAAACTACGAGGGTTACGCTCTCGCTGCGTAAGCAGCCGAGCCCGCTCTCCTGGTAGCTTCGGCTCCAGCAATCACTAGGGGATGCCTGTAAACCCGAAGTGATTGTCATACAGAACAGGATCGCCGTGCAGTACGTTGTGGACGAAGCGGCTAAAACTTACACAACTCGTCCAAAGCACCCTGCCCGTCGGGCGGCTGCGGATTAACTCAATAGACACGGCTAAGCATGTAGTACCGACAGCGGATCACTGGCGGACGGGGGTTCAAATCCCCCCGGTTCCACCAAATACGCAAAACGAAAAAGGCATCTGGCGCTTGCGCCGATGCCTTTTTTGTTGCCCGCAGAACCCTGACTGAACCCGCCTGTCGGCCATCGACACGCTGCGGACAAAACCGTGCTCATCCTATTGGCGCAGCGGTCGATAAACACCTGGAAGGACCGCCCCGTCTCGTATCCTTGTCGACTCCGGGGGGCCGCAACCACCACAGAACAGGAGCAGGCATGAAAGTCTGTATGACCCACCGCGAGACCTTTTACCACGTTCTCAAGGCAGTGTTTGACGCCTGCAATAAAAAGCCGGTCATCGCCGAGCTTGGCGTCCTGCGCGGGCAAAATGCGCTGAACCTCTATAACGCCCTCAGCCCTGAACAGATGGTCTTGATCGACAGCTGGAGCCCCTCGGCCACCGAAGCCTACAGCCCGTTCGACCAGCTGCCACCTTGGGTTGACCCTGTAGACAGCTATGATTACTACTATGGCGGCTCGCTTTATGACATGGCCACCTGGGACAACCTGTATGAAGAATGCCAGGGCAAATTCGCCGACAAGCCCAACGTCACCCTCATTCGCGCCGAGACGATCGACGCCATTCCTGAGATCCAGCCAAGAACCGGTATCGAGAAATTCGACCTGATCTACATTGATGCCAACCATCAATACGAGTACATCCTGCGCGACATGATGTACTACCAGGACCTGCTGGCCGATGATGGCTTCATGCTTCTCAACGATTGCTGCCATAGCCTGCAAGGCACCAAGCAGAACCTGGGTGTACTGGAAGCCCTCAGCAGCTTCCTCAAGCGTTCCGACTTCGTGCCTGTGGCCGTGACCAACACTGACTGGTCGGATGTCATCCTGGTCAAAAAGAACTCGATGATGCTGCAACTTGTGGACATCGCCATCACCAACTCGGATATCCCGTTCGTCGAAATCCCGCATCAACTGATGTCCGCCGCCCGGGTTGTTTACGGCAAGCAGCGCACCAACATCAGCTTTGCCTGATCCGGCGTACTTCAAGGACGAAACCATTGCGCCCATTGATTATCCTGACCCTGCTCCTGCTGTGCGGGTCGCTGCAGGCCGCACCTAAGTGCGAGGACTTCCTCGGCACATCGGGCGCGTACCCCAAGGGCATCCAGTACCAGGGCTGCCATCAGGACATCGAAGGACAGACGGCGCCCTTGATCGCGACCTACAGGGTCAGGGGCGCCGAAGCAGCGGTGGCCGAGGCCCACCTGCAGCAAACCTATGGCATGGGCCGCCTGCAGTTTTTCTGCTGCATGTGGGACTCACTGCGCCACTTCCACCGCGACCCACACAGCGGCATCACTTACCAAGTCCTCATGGCCTCCGAAGAGACGCTGGCCAACCAGCGCTCGCAGTGGGCACAGATCGAGTTCTTCTACATCACCGTCAGCGTCGATACCCTCGAGCCCTGAGCGGCCATCAGCCCTTGGCGTACTGCAGCAGCACATCCAGCGGATGACGCAACTGGCGCTCAGCCATGCGCTTGACCTGGCTGCGGCAGGAATAACCGGTGGCCAATGCTTCCCCCGGTTTATCCAGCTTGCCGGCCCAGGATTGCACGAAGATGGTCCGCGAGGTGTCCTGGTTGCGCGCCTCGTGGCCATAGGTACCCGACATGCCGCAGCAGCCGGTAGCCTCAGTAACCAGTTTCAGCCCCAGGCGGGCGAATACCTGTTCCCACTGACGGGTGCTGGCCGGCACGTTGGTTTTCTCGGTGCAGTGGGCCAGCAGGCGGAAGCTGTCGCTGGCGCCCGCAGCCTGTTCAGGCAGCACGTCGATCAACCATTCCTGCGGCAGCAACACCTTCGGGCAATCGCTCAGGCCTTCGACCTTCTGGTATTCCTGGCGGTACACCAGGGTCATGGCCGGATCGAGGCCGACCAGCGGCACGCCGCAATCGGCCAGGGCCTTGAGCTGGGTGGCGTTACGAATCGCCGCTTTGCCAAAGGCTGCGAGGAAGCCCTGGACATGCAAGGGTTTGCCGTTGGCACTGTAAGGCGCGAGGAACACCTTGTGACCCAGACGATGGGCCAGTTCGATGAACGACGCCAGCAACGGTGTTTCGAAGTAGCGGGTGAAGGCATCCTGGACCAGCACGATGCTGCGCTCGCGCTGGGCCGGGGTCAGTTCGCGCAGCGCGGGTACGCTGGCCGCGCGCACGTTGCAGCGGGTCAAAGTGTTCTGCAGGTTGTAACGGCTGATCAGCGGGCTGTCGAGCATGCCGACATGGCGCTCGAGCAGGCGGCTGACCCACTTCGAACCCATCACCGCGTTGTACAAGCCTGGCGCATAAGCCATGTAAGGAATGCTGAACTCCAGCGAACCGATCAGGTAGTCACGCAGCGGGCGCTGATAGCGGCCGTGGTACAGCTCCAGAAAGCGTGAACGAAATTCCGGCACGTTGACCTTGATCGGACACTGCCCCGCGCAGGATTTGCACGCCAGGCAGCCGGCCATGGCTTCGTAGACTTCGTGGGAAAAGTCAGCCTGGCCACGGGAGCGGGCCTGGTTGTTGCGCAGGCGCTTGGGCAGCTCCTTGAGCCAGGAGGTCTTGTTCTTTGCCGCCGCCAGCACATCGATGCTGGCCGCACCCTGCAGGCGCAACCATTCGCGGATCAGCGAGGCACGGCCCTTGGGCGAATGCTGGCGTTCGCGGGTGGCTTTCCACGATGGGCACATGGCGTCGTTGGGGTCGAAGTTGTAGCAGGCGCCGTTGCCGTTGCAGTGCACGGCGCTGCCAAAGCTCTGCCACACCCGCTCATCGATCTGCCGGTCAAAGTCGCCGCGCATCGGTGCTTCGTTGACCTTGATCAGGCCCTGCTCGCTGTCCGGCGGGGTGCAGATCTTGCCGGGGTTGAGCTGATTGTACGGGTCGAAGGCGCCCTTGAGCGATTGCAGCGCCGGGTACAGGGCACCGAAGAAATCCGGCACGTACTCCGAACGCAGGCCCTTGCCATGTTCGCCCCAGAGCAGGCCGCCGTAGCGATGGGTCAGCGCCGCCACGGCATCGGAAATCGGCTTGACCAGCGCCGCCTGGGCCGGATCTTTCATGTCCAGCGCCGGGCGCACGTGGAGCACGCCGGCATCGACGTGGCCGAACATGCCGTAGGCCAGGCCGTAGCTGTCGAGCAAGGCACGGAAATCGGCAATGTAGTCGGCCAGTTGCTCGGGCGGTACAGCGGTGTCTTCCACGAACGGCTGCGGGCGCACTTCGCCTTCAACGTTGCCAAGCAGGCCCACCGAGCGCTTGCGCATGGTGTAGACGCGGGTCACCGCTTCGGCGCCTTCAGCCAGGGTGTGGCCCAGGCGCTCGACGCCGGTATCGGCCTGCAGGTGGGCGACGAAGGCTTGCACCCGCGCGTTCACTTCGGCCGGATCATCACCGCAGAACTCCACCAGGTTGATGCCCAGGGTCGGGCGCTCGGCTTCGGCGGGGAAGTACTCGGCGACGCTGTGCCAGACGATGTCCTTCATCGCCAGCATCAGCACCTTGGAGTCCACCGTCTCGATCGACAGTGGCTTGTGCGCCATCAGCGCATTGGCATCGCGCAGGGCATCCATGAAGCTGCTGTAGCGTACGTTGACCAGCACGGCGTATTTCGGAATCGGCAGCACATTGAGCTTGGCCTCGACCAGGTAACCCAGCGAGCCTTCGGCACCGCACAGCACGCTGTTGAGGTTGAAGCGGCCCTGCTCGTCGCGCAGGTGCGCGAGGTCGTAGCCGGTCAGGCAGCGGTTGAGCTTGGGGAAGATGGTCTCAATCAGCTCGGCCTGGGTTTCCTGAATCTGCCGGGCCATGCGGTACACCTCACCGCTGCGGCCTTCTTGTGCACAAGCCTGCTCCAGCGCCTGGTCATCAATCGGCAGGCTGTGCAGGCGCTCGCCGCCGAGCAGCACACTGTGCAGTTCGAGCACGTGGTCGCGGGTCTTGCCGTAGGTGCAACTGCCCTGGCCGCTGGCATCGGTGTTGATCATGCCGCCGACGGTGGCACGGTTGGAGGTCGACAGCTCCGGGGCGAAGAACAGCCCGTGGGGCTTGAGCGCTGCGTTGAGCTGGTCCTTGACCACCCCGGCCTGCACCCGCACCCAACGCTCCTCGACGTTGATCTCGAGAATGTTGTTCATGTGCCGCGACAGGTCGACGACGATGCCGTCGGTCAGCGACTGGCCGTTGGTGCCGGTGCCACCGCCGCGCGGGGTGAGCTTGATCTGGCGAAAGCGCGGTTCGGCCATCAGCGTAGCGACGCGGGCAACATCCTCGGCATCCAGCGGAAACACCGCCGCTTGCGGCAGGCGCTGGTAGATCGAGTTGTCGGTGGCGAGCACCGTACGGGTAGCGTAGTCGGCGCTGAACTGGCCACGGAAACCGCTGGCGCGCAGGGCGGCGAGAAAATCGGCATAGTCGCCAGCGGGGGCGCTGGTCGGCAACTGGGCGATCATCAAAGGATGGCCTCTTTAATTTGGCTAATCACGGGAATATCGGAACACTTGCTGGCTGAGCATAATTAGGTCAGCCTCAAGACACTGATATGCCAATGATCCCGGAGCGCGACGCTGCGGACAACTGGATATTTCTGCCGCTATCGATGACTTTAACGAATGAATTACCGCCATCTCACACCGTCCATGTCATTGCTGCTGGCGTTCGAAGCCGCCGCCCGGCATGAAAGCTATACCCGCGCCGCCACCGAGCTGTCGCTGACCCAAAGCGCGGTAAGCCGCCAGGTGCAGGCACTGGAGCAGCAACTGGGCCTGACCCTGTTCCGCCGCGAAGGCCGCCAGGTGCGCCTGACCGATGTCGGCCGGCTGTATCAACGGGAGATGAGCGAAGCCCTTGGGCGCATTCGCAGCGCCACCTTGCAGGCCATGGCCTATCAGTCCGGCGAAGGCAGCCTGCGCCTGGCCACCCTACCGACCTTCGGTTCCAAGTGGCTACTGCCGCGCCTGCATGAATTCTACAAATTGCACCCGGGCATGCTGGTGCACATCAATTCGCGCATCGAAGCCATCGATTTCGAAACCAGCGGCATCGACGCCGCCATCGTCGTCGGCAATGCCGATGTGCCCGGGCTGGTCTGTCATCGCCTGCATGCCGAAGAGTTGCTGGTGATTCTGTCGCCGGAGACTGCCGCCAGCCAGGCCGACTGGTCGCCGCCGCGCCTGCCTGAGCAATTGCTGCTCAACGTGGCCAACAACCCCAACGCCTGGGGCGAGTGGTTTTCCCATCATGGCCTGGCGCACCGCAGCATGCGCCTGGGGCCAAGCTTCGAGCTGACCTCGCACCTGATCCAGGCGGTGCGCGCCGGCATCGGTATCGGCCTGGTGCCGCGCATCCTGGTGGCCGACGAGCTGGCCAGCGGGGAGCTGGTCAGCGTCGGCGCGCCGTTTGCCAGCCAGCGCAGCTATTACCTGATCTACCCGCCGCGCAACCAGTCGCTGCCGTCATTGGCGGCATTTCGCGGCTGGTTGCTGGGGCAGATCTGAGGCGCTGGCTCAGATGCTCAGGCAGATCTTGCCGAAGTGCTGGTTGCTTTCCTGGTAGCGGAAGGCCTCGACAATCTGTTCCAGCTCGAAGGTCTTGTCGATCACCGGGCGCAGGCCATTGGCATCGATGGCGCGGACCATCGCCTGCTGCTGGGCGCGGCTGCCAACCAGCACACCCTGCAGGCGGATCTGCCGCACCAGCGCCTGGACCAGCGGCAGGTTGCCCGCCACGCCGGTAAGAATGCCGATCAGCGACACATGCCCGCCGATACGCGCGGCGATCATCGACTGCTCCAGAGTCGCCGGGCCACCGACCTCGATCACGTGATCGACACCGCGGTTGGCGGTGAGCTGGCGTACTTTCTCGCCCCAGGCCGGGGTTTTGCGGTAGTTGATCAGGTGGTCGGCGCCCAGGGCCTTGAGGCGTTCGAGCTTGTCGTCGCTGGAGGACGTGGCGATCACCGTGGCGCCCGCCAGCTTGGCGAACTGCAGGGCGAAAATCGACACGCCACCGGTGCCTTGCACCAGCACGGTATCGCCTGGCTTGAGCGAGTCGTCGGCCATCAGCGCACGCCAGGCAGTCAGGCCGGCGGTAGTCAGGGTCGCCGCTTGCGCGTGGCTGTAGCCCTTGGGTGCATGAGTAAAGGACGTCGCGCGAGCGGTGACCTGTTCGCGGGCGTAACCATCGATGCCGTCGCCCGGAACGCTGGCGAAACCTTCGACCAACGGTTGGCCGTCCAGCCAGTCCGGGAAAAACGTACTGACCACCGAATCACCAACAGCGAACTCGTTGACGCCAGTGCCCACTGCGGTCACCACGCCAGCGCCATCGGCCATGGGAATACGCGGCGCAGTCGGGCCCCACATGCCGCTGACCACGGCGAAGTCGTGATAGTTGAGCGAGTTGGCATGCAGGCGCACGCTGATTTCGCCGGCTTGCGGGGCGGCTGCCTCGCGGGTGCCTACCTGCACCTTGTCGTAACCACCGCCGGTCTGGACGATAATGGCCCTGCTGGTCATGGAAACCTCCTGAGTCGATTCGGCAAATAGCTGACCAGTCTTCGCCCGACCCTGCCCCAGGTCAAGCACGAGCGCTTGCATAGTGCGCCAGCAAACCACAATAATGCGACTAATTATCAATTACTCGATATTGCCCCGCCATGCCCGCTCCCGATCATGCTGCCCTGCACGCGCTCTACAGCGAACATAACGGTTGGTTGAAAAACTGGCTGCGTACCCGCCTGGGCAATGCCGCCGATGCCGCCGACCTTGCCCAGGACACCTTTATCCGGGTATTGAATGCACGCAATGCAGACACCATTCGCGAGCCGCGCAGCTACCTGGGCGCCATCGCCCATGCGCTGATGATCGACAAGTTTCGCCGCAAGGCGCTTGAACAGGCCTATCTGGACGAACTGGCGCTGCGCCCGGAGCGGGTCGCCGAATCACCGGAAAGCCGCTTGCTGATCCTCGAAACCCTGCTGGCGGTGGACCAGATGCTCGATGGCCTGGGCGAGCGCACGCGCTCTATCTTCCTGGCCGTGCAACTCGAAGGCCTGAGCTATGTGGCTACCGCCGAACGCTTGGGGATATCGGTGACCACGGTGAAAAAACACCTGATCCGCGCCATGACCCACTGCCTGCTGCTCACGGACGACTGACATGGCCCAGCCGCTGGACTATCGCACCCTCGAAGCTGCCGCCACCTGGTACGTTCAGCTCAACGCCGCGCCGCCCAGCGCTGCGCAGTTGCAGGCCTGGCAAGACTGGTTGGGCAAGAACCAGGCCCATGCCCAGGCCTGGGCGCGGGTCGAAAAGCTGCAGCGCCAACTGGGCCGACTGCCCGCTGATGTCGCCCTGCCGACGCTTGCCGGCGTGCGCGCCCGGCGCCGCGCCGTGCTCAAGACCCTGGCGCTGCTCATGGCCGTTGGCGCAACCGGCTGGGCGGTACAGCAAAGTACCCCGGGCCAGGCGTGGATGGCCGAACTGCGCACCGGCAAGGGCCAGCGCCGCCAGGTGCGCCTGGACGATGGCAGCCAGCTTGAACTGAACACCGACAGTGCCGTGGATATCCGCTACGACAGCCAGCAACGCCTGCTGCGCCTGTACAGTGGTGAGATCATGGTGCAAACCGCCCCTGACAGCGCGGCGCGCCCGTTCATGGTCGAAACCGCCGAAGGCCGGGTGCGCGCCCTCGGCACGCGCTTCAACGTGCGTAGCGACAATGGCCTGAGCCGGGTCAGCGTGCTCGAACATGCGGTGCAGGTGCGCCCGCTCGACCAGCCGCTGCTGATGCTGCGCCTGGAGGCCGGGCAAAGCGTCAGCTTCAACCGCACGCAGATTGCTGCCGCCAGCACCGCCCTGCCCGGCACCGGCGCCTGGACCCAGGGCATGCTGACCGTGATCGAATGGCGCCTGGCCGATTTCATCAGCGAACTGCGCCGCTACCGCCCCGGCGTGCTGCGCTGCGCCGAGGGCATCGCTGACCTGCGCCTGTCAGGTGCGTTTCGCATCGACGACACCGACACGATTCTGGAAAACCTCGGCGTGTCGTTGCCGGTCAGGGTGCATTATATGACTCGCTACTGGGTCAGCATTGAAGCTGTCTGAAGAAATTTCGTACAAAGGGTTGCCGATTTTCATTCTCATTCGGCTACGCAGTTAAAGCGGCAAATTTCGACCGCCCCTCTGCCCAGCCAATCGAAGGAAATCCTGCATGACCCCGACTTGTCCGCGCGCCCCTCGCCCGCTGGTTCGCGCTGTCCACCTGGCGCTGTTCGGCCTGACCCTGGCACCGCTGCCGCTGCTCGCGCTGCTGCCGGCCCACGCCATGGCGCAAAGCGCCAGCACCCAGTTCCAGATAGCCCCGGGCCCGCTGGGCACTACCCTGAGCCTGTTCGCCACCCGCGCCAACATCACCCTGTCGTTCGATGCGCGCCAGACTCAAGGCCAGCAGTCGGCCGGCCTGCACGGCACCTACTCGGTCGAGGAAGGCCTGGCGCGCCTGCTCAGCGGCACCGGCCTGCAGGCCCAGCGTCAGTCCAACGGCGGCTACGTGCTGGTGCCCGCCAATACTGGCGCGGCGATGGAACTGGGCGCCACCAGCATCAATGCTCAAGGCCTGGGTGAAACCACCGAGGGTACGCATTCCTACACTACCGCAGCGACCCGTACTGCGACCAAGCTGCCGTTGTCGATCCGCGAGACGCCACAAACCATCACCGTGGTTACCCGCCAACAGATGGACGATCAGGGCGCCCAGAGTATTTCCGATGTGCTGCGCAATACCCCCGGCGTCTCGGCGCAAACCTATGACAGCGACCGCACCGAGTTCACCAGCCGCGGCCTGGTGATCACCAACTACCAGTACGACGGCGTCAACACCGTGTATGACGGGGTGTACGGTGAAGGTACCGCGCATGTCGACATGTCGATCTATGACCGTGTGGAGGTGCTCAAGGGCGCCACCGGCCTGATGACCGGCTCCGGCGACCCGTCGGCCACGGTCAACCTGATCCGCAAGAAACCGACCGCGCAGTTCCAGGGCTCGCTCACCGGCAGTGCCGGCAGCTGGGACAACTACCGCGGCGAAGTCGATGTCTCCGGCCCGATCAACAGCAGCGGTAGCGTGCGTGGGCGTTTCGTCAGCGCCCAGCAGGACAAGAAGGGCTACCAGGACCATTACCAGCAGAACAAAGAGGTGTACTACGGCATCCTCGAGGCCGACATCACCCCGGATACCCTGCTGACCGTCGGTATCGACCAGCAGACCACCACCCCGCGCGGCAGCTCCTGGACCGGCAACCCGGTGTACTACACCGACGGCGGTCGCACTGACTTCTCCCGCTCGTTCAACCCGGGCGCCGACTGGAGCCGCCGCGACTTCCAGAACCGCACCTACTTCGCCTCGCTGGAACAGGCGCTGGCCAACGACTGGTCGCTCAAGCTCAGCGTCAACCAGTTGCAGAGCGATCACGACACCCGTCTGGCCTCGGCCAGCGGTGGCGCGCCGGATCGCAATGGTGACGGCATGTACTTTTTCTGGGGCCGCTGGGAAGGCCACCGGGTGCAGAACAGTGCCGACCTGAATATCTCCGGCCCGTTCACCCTGTTCGGCCGCCAGCACGACCTGGTCGTCGGCCTTGACACCAACCATTCGCGCCAGACCGGCGCCACCTGGGACACCGGCGAATTTGGCACGGTGCCCGGCAGCATCTTTGACTGGGACGGTCACATCGGCGTGCCGGACTTCCCGAAAAACGGCAAGTACGAACAGAAGAAGAGCCAGAACGGCGCCTACATCGCCACCCGCCTGCACCCGACCGATGACTTTTCAGTCATCCTCGGCACCCGGGTCAGCACCTTCAAGTACAGCGACAACTACGATTACGACGGCCTGAACCCGAACTTTGCCGACAGCCAGGCCAGCTACAAGCAACACGGCGTGGTCACGCCCTACGCCGGAGTGGTCTATGACCTGAACGACACCTACTCGGTGTACGCCAGCTACACCTCGATCTACCAGCCACAGAGCAACAAAGACAGCAACGGTGCCACCCTCGACCCGGTCGAAGGCGACAGCTACGAAACCGGCCTGAAAGCGGCCTACTTCGACGGCAAGCTCAACGCCAGCCTGGCGCTGTTTCGCATCGAGCAGGACAACGTTGCCGAGTCGATCGGCACCAACCCTGCGACCAACGAGGGCATCTACAAGGCGACCAGTGGCGCCACCACCCAGGGCATCGAGCTGGAAGTGGCCGGTGAGCTGCAGGAAGGCTGGAACCTCTCGGCCGGCTATACCTACGCGCGTTCACGCGATGCCGACGAGCAGCGTATCTATGGCTTCCCGATGAGCACCAGCAAACCTGAACACCTGGTGCGGCTGTTCACCACCTACCGCCTGCCGGGGGTGCTGGACAAGGTGACAGTGGGGGGTGGAATCAACTGGCAGAGCGCGTTCTACGGCAAGATCTACAACCGCTCGATCGAGGATTACAGCTTCATCAAGCAAGGCGGCTATACCCTGGTCGATCTGATGACCCGTTATCAATACAACGAGCAGCTGAGCTTCACGGTCAATGCCAACAACGTCTTCGACAAGCGCTACCTGACCGGGCTGGGCAACTTCGACACCACCTACTACGGTGATCCGCGCAATGTGATGCTGACGACGCGCTGGGAGTTCTGAGGCCCCATCGCGGGGCAAGCCCGCTCCTGCACACCGAATGTAGGAGCGGTCTTGCCCCGCGATGAATTCAACTCAATTGTCGAGCATCACCTGCAACGCCCGGCAATCCGCTGCATGCCAGTCGGCCAGCTCTGGCCAGGGGTTATCCGGCAGGTTCACCAGAATCGTCCGCGCCCCCGCCGCCCGGCCGCAGTCCAGGTCAAAGCGGTAGTCGCCGACCATGACCATCTCGCTCGGCGCCACCGCCCAGGCGTCGGCCAGCTTCAGCAAGCCGCCAGGGTGTGGCTTGGGCGGTGCTTCATCACGCCCGACCACGTGCTCGACGGCAAAGCAGTCGGCCAGGCCGATTGCCTCAAGGGTGATATGCGCAAGCTCCCGGGCATTGCGGGTAAGGATACCCAGCTGGCAACCGCGCGCCGCCAGTTCGCGGACCAGCTCCACGGCACCGGTAGCCGGGCGCGAACCAATCGCCAGCTCACGTTCATGCTCCAGCAACCAGGCGTGCTTGGCTGCGGCTTCATCGGCCGGCAGGGCCGCCAGGTGGGTGAGGATGTCGTGGGTCTGGGGAATATCCAGCGCCACCTTGATCGCGGCAAAATCATGCACGGCAACGGTCAGGGTGCCGTCCATGTCGAACACCCAGTGGCGAATCTGCTGCAGGCTCATTGCCAGTCCTGGCGATGACGAATCAGGCCTTCCTGGCACGACGAAGCCACCAGTTGCCCGGCCTGGTTGTAGATGTTGCCGCGGGCAAAACCACGGGCATTGCCGGCCCACGGGCTGTCCATGGCGTACAGCAGCCACTGGTCGGCGCGCAGGTTGCCGTGGAACCACAGCGCGTGGTCGAGGCTGGCGATCTGCATGTCCTTGTGCCACACCGATTTGCCATGGGGCAGCAGCGAGGTGGTCAACAGGCCAAAATCCGAGGCATAAGCGAGCATGTACTTGTGCAGCGCCGGCACGTCCGGCAGGTTGCCGTCAGCACGGAACCAGACGTACTTGACCGGCTCGCCGGGCTTGGGGTTGAACGGATCCTCGGCAGTTACCGGACGCATTTCGATCGGCTTGGCGCAGAGCATCTTGTCGCGAATGGCTTCAGGCAGGCGATCGGCCATGCGCTTGGCCAGCTCGACTTCCGACGGCAGGTTTTCCGGGCCGACCACCTTGGGCATCTGGCTCTGGTGCTCGAAGCCTTCCTCGTCGTACTGGAACGAGGCGCTGCAGGTGAAGATGGTCTTGCCCTTCTGGATCGCCGTCACCCGCCGGGTGCTGAAACTGCCACCATCGCGTACGCGGTCGACCGAATAGACCACCGGCATGCTGGCGTCGCCCGGGCGCAGGAAGTAGCCGTGCAGCGAGTGCACGTGGCGCGCCTCCTCGACCGTCTGGCTGGCCGCCGACAGCGACTGGCCCAGTACCTGCCCACCGTACAACTGACGAAAGCCCAGGTCCTGGCTTCGCCCGCGGAACAGGTTTTCCTCGATCGATTCCAGGCTCAACAGGTCAACCAGATCGTCCAACACGTGGCTCATTCAAGATTCTCCAAGGCAATGCGCAACTGCGGCAAATAATACAGGGTTTGTCATTGCCGGCCCGTATGTTGTGCAATTCAGCCGCGCAGGGTGGCCTGCCACTGGGCGCGGTCGATGCGGTACAACACGTGCGCTCGCAAAGGGTCGCCAGGCTCTAGCCTGGGGTGTTCGAAGCTGCCGGCCAGGTCCTGCTGCATGCCGATGGCCTGCATGACTTTTTGCGATGGCAGGTTGCTCTCGGTGGTGAACGACACCACCTGCTCCAGGCCCAGTTGAGCGAAGGCGCAGCGCAGGCTGGTCCAGGCCGCTTCACTGGCAAAACCCAGCCCCCAGTGGCGCCGGGCCAGGCGCCAGCCGATCTCCACCGCCGGGGTAAAATCGGCGGCAAAACTCACGTTGAGCAGGCCGGTCATGCCGATAAAGGCGCCGGTGTCCTTGCGCTCCAGGGCCCACAGGCCAAAGCCGTATTCATTGAAGTGGCCGCGAATCCGGCCGATCAGCGCAGCGCTCTCGACCCGGGTCAAGGGTGCAGGAAAGTAACGCATGACCTGCGGGTCGGCGCACATCGCGGCGAACTCCCTGAGGTCGTCATCCTGCCATTGGCGCAACAGCAACCGTGCGCTTTCCAGTTGCAATATCGGGGTCATGCTCGGCTCCTTATCCACAGCCTGCTGTTTATAGCGTAGGTAACAACCTCGGCTCCAAGCTATTTTTCACATCCCTTTCACTGGTTCTGAACCTGACCTTTTCTACAGTGCGTTCACTCTTGAACCTGCCTGAAGTGGTCCTATGTCATCTTCCCACCTGACGCCTGCGCTTACCGCCAGCACTGCCACCCAGCGACGACGCGGCGCTCCCTGGCGCCAACCGCTGACCGGGCTGGGCCTCCTGCTCGCCCTGGTCATCCTTGCACTGTGGTGGACATCGAGGACACCGATCGTGGACCTGGGCAGCGACAATCAGATGCACAACAGTGGTGTTTACAGCGAATGGGCCAAGGGCGCGGTCATCGTCCTGATCCGCCATGCCGAACGTTGCGACCGTTCGCACAACCGCTGCCTGGGCGACCCCAGCGGCATTACCCTCGAGGGTAGCCAGGCGGCCAGCGACGTCGGTAACGGCATCCAGCGCCTGGGCCTGAACAACGCTCAGGTGCTGAGCAGCCCGGAGGTGCGCACCCAGCAAACTGCGCACTTCATGTTCGGCAAGGCGATCGCCAGCGAGGACTGGCTCAAGCAATGCGACAAGGGTTTTGCCGATGCCGCCTTCAAGCACAAGCGCGCCGACCATAACCTGGTGCTGGTCACCCACAGTGGTTGCATCGATCATCTTGAGCGGCAATTGAATGTGCCCGGTGGTGAACGCTCCAGCGCCTATGCCAGTGCCTTGTTCGTGTCCATGGGCAGCAACGGCAAGGCGCGGATTCTCGGGCAGATGAACGCCAATGAATGGCGCAAACTTGTCGCCAGCGCAGGAATGTAAAGCATGCCGGGCCCCTCTCGCCGCGACTTCTATCTGATCAACCTGGGTTTGCCGCTGCTGCTGGCTGCCGTGGTTTTTTTGCTGTTCGACCTCACCAGTCTCGACCGGCTGATCAGCAACCTGCTGCTCGACCCGGCCAGCGGCCAGTTCCCGCTGCTGCACAACCAATGGTTCGAGAAAGTGACCCACAAGTGGCCGCGCATCTTGCCGAACTGGACCGGCGAGCTGGCAGTCATCGGCTCGCTGTTGTCGTTTATCTGGCCACGCTTTGCCGCTTATCCACAGTCCACTGCCAGCCGCATGTTGAACACCTGGCGTATCGCTGCGGTGCTGCGCTTGACCACCCGCTACCGTCGCGACTTGCTGTTCGTGGTGGTGGCCTTCGCCCTGAGCACCACGGTCATCCATTACCTGAAAAGCCACACCAGCGTGTACTGCCCGGTGGAGACCACCCTGTACGGCGGCAGCGAGCTGCGCCAGGAATGGTTCGAGAACTTCACCTGGCTGGACAAGGCCGGTGCCGGGCGTTGCTGGCCGGGTGGCCACGCCTCCAGCGGCTTTACCTTGCTGGCGCTGTACTTCGTTGCCCGACGCCATCGCTGGGCGCATGCGCGTAAACTGCTGGTGGCGGTGTTGTTGCTGGGGCTGGTGTTTGGCACCACGCGCGTGCTGCAGGGCTGGCACTATATGTCGCACACCTTCTGGGCAGGGATTTTCGTCTGGCTGACGACCTGGCTGACAGCACTGTTCTTTTACGGCCGGCTGGCATTACAGGCTCCCGCGCGGGTGGCGACCAGAGCACGCACGCCGGCATTGATCAACGCCACGCCAGCATCACTACGCCCAGAGTGACCAGGCTGATGCCGGCCCACTGGCGCAAGTCAAGCCGCTCGCCCAACAGGGTTACGCCAAGTACCGCCACCAGCACCACGCTGAGTTTATCCACAGGCGCCACCTGTGACGCCTGGCCCAACTGCAGGGCTCGGAAGTAACAGATCCACGAGGCGCCGGTGGCCAGCCCCGACAACACCAGAAACAGATAGCTGCGGGCCGGGATCGAACTCAGCGACTGGTACTGGCCGGTGGCATACAGAATCAGCGCCAGGCTGATCAGCACCACCACCGTACGCAGCAAGGTGGCGAAGTCGGAGTTGATGCCGCTGATGCCGACCTTGGCGAAGATCGCGGTCAACGCGGCGAACACGGCGGATAACACCGCCCAGAAAGTCCATGAAGCCAACACCATAAGTACGCCTGTGCAAGGGATTGCTACTCATTGTAGAAGCTGGCGTAACGGCCTTGGTAACTGGCAAGATCAGCTTCTGTCTCGCTCAAGACCCTGCCATGCCGCTGCCGCTGATCTACCACGACGACTACAGCCCGGAGTTTCCCGCCGAGCACCGCTTTCCGATGGACAAGTTCCGCCTGTTGCGCGACCACCTGGTCGCCAGCGGCCTGACTACCGACGCGGCGTTGCTACGCCCCGAGGTTTGCCCCAACGACATCCTCGCCCTGGCCCATGACCGCACCTATATCGAGCGCTACATGAACGGCGAGCTGTCGCGCGAAGACCAGCGCCGCCTTGGCTTGCCCTGGAGCGAAGCCCTGGCGCGGCGTACCGTGCGCGCGGTCGGCGGCTCGCTGCTGGCAGCCGAGCAGGCGCTGGGGCATGGCATCGCCTGTCACTTGGCCGGTGGCACCCATCACGCCCATTACGATCACCCGGCCGGCTTTTGCATCTTCAATGACCTGGCGGTGATCAGCCATTACCTGCTCGCCGCCGGGCGGGTGCACAAGGTGCTGATCTTCGATTGCGACGTGCACCAGGGCGACGGTACCGCGCGCATCCTCCATGACACCCCGGACGCGATCACCGTATCGCTGCATTGCGAGCAGAACTTCCCCGCGCGCAAGGCCGAAAGCGACTGGGACATCCCTCTACCGCGCGGCATGGGCGACCAGGCGTACCTGAAGGTGGTCGATGACGCGCTCAACTACCTGTTGCCGCTGTACCGCCCGGACCTGGTGCTGTACGACGCCGGGGTCGATGTGCACAAGGACGACGCCCTGGGTTATCTGCAACTGACCGATGAAGGCGTCGCCGCCCGTGACCAAAGCGTGCTGCGCCACTGCCTGGGCCGGGACATTCCGGTGGTTGGGGTGATTGGTGGTGGCTACAGCAAGGACCGCGAAGCCCTCGCCCGCCGCCACGGCATACTGCACCACAGCGCCAGCCGTGTGCTGGGTTACTCACAATGACTGTGGAACCGCCTGTGGATAACCTGCGGGAAAGCCCCTCAAGTCCTTTAACCACAGGGCCTTGAGGCCGCTGTACGTTTTTTGATCAGTGATTCCGGGCGCCGCGCTAAGGTAGAATGCCGGCTCTTTTTTCCAGCTTGCAGCCGACCATGACCGACACTTGCACCACCGACCGCCCACACGTTGCCATTATCGGAGGCGGGCCGGCCGGGTTGATGGCCGCCGAAGTGCTGAGCCAGGCCGGGGTCGCCGTCGAGCTGTACGACGCCATGCCCTCGGTGGGGCGCAAGTTTCTCCTGGCCGGGGTCGGTGGCATGAACATCACCCACTCCGAGCCTTACCCGGCATTCATCGCCCGTTATGCCGAGCGCACGCAAGACGTTGCCCGCCTGCTCGAAGGCTTCGATGCCGATGTGCTGCGCCAGTGGATTCACGACCTGGGCATCGAAACCTTCGTCGGCAGTTCCGGCCGGGTGTTCCCCCGCGACATGAAAGCCGCGCCACTTTTGCGCGCCTGGCTCAAGCGCCTGCGCGATGCCGGGGTCGTTATCCACACCCGCCATCGCTGGTTGGGCTGGAATGCCGATGGCAGTTTGCGAATCGCTTATCCACAGGGCGAGCTGGCGCTCAAGCCGACCGCCACCGTGCTGGCGCTGGGCGGCGGCAGCTGGGCACGCCTGGGCTCCGATGCGGCCTGGCTGCCCTGGCTGCAAGCGCAAGGCGTGCAGATCGCGCCATTGCAGGCGGCCAACAGCGGCTTCGAGGTCGAAGGCTGGAGCGCGCTGCTCAAGGACAAGTTTGCCGGCGCGCCGCTGAAGAACATCGCCCTGAGCCTTGCCGGCCAGGCGCCGCGCCTGGGCGAATGCGTGCTCACTGCCCAAGGGCTGGAAGGCAGCCTGGTGTACGCCTGGTCGGCGCAGATCCGCGAAGCGATCAACCGCGATGGCAGCGCCAGGGTGCTGGTTGACCTGCTGCCCAACCGGCCTGTGGATAAAATCCAGCAGGCCCTGGCCAAGCCGCGGGGTTCGCGCTCAATGGCCAAGCACCTGCACAGTCAACTGGGGCTGGACGGGGTCAAGGCGGCGTTGTTGCGAGAGCAGACCGATCAACCGACCTTTGCTGACCCGGCCTTGCTGGCGCGGGCGATCAAGGCCTTGCCGATCACCCTGGTGCGCCCTCGCCCGCTGGACGAAGCGATCAGCAGCGCCGGCGGAGTAACCTTCGAAGCACTGGATCAGCGCTTGATGCTCAAGCAGGTGCCCGGCGTGTTCTGTGCCGGTGAAATGCTCGACTGGGAAGCGCCAACCGGCGGCTATCTGCTGACTGCCTGTTTTGCCAGTGGGCGCAAGGCCGGGTTGGGCTTGCTGGACTGGCTCAAGGCTTAAGGGAAGGCTTCGCCTTCCATCGCCGGCAAGTCCGGCTCCCACAGGTTATCGCGGCCCTCTGTAGGAGCGGGTTTGACCCGCGATGGCGTCCTCAAGGCTTGCGCTTGCGCGGCCCGGTATTGAACGCCGGTACCTTGCGTACCGGCTTGGCCTGCGGCGCTGCCGCTGGCGCTTCAGCGCTGTCCATCCAGCGCCCGAGGCTGCGCTTGCTGCTGCTTTCCTTGGGCTTCTTCGGCTTTTTCGGCTTCTTCAGCACCTGGCCGCTGGCATCGGTCATCGGCACCTTGTGGTCCGGAATGAAATCCGGCTCTTCGTGGCGTGGCAAGGTCTTGCGGGTCAGGGTTTCAATCGCCGACAGCAGCTGCACTTCGTCGGCGCACACCAGCGAAATCGCCTCACCGCTATTGCCTTTGCGCCCGGTACGACCGATGCGGTGAATGTAGTCCTCGGCGACGATCGGCAGGTCGAAGTTGACCACCAGCGGCAGGTCGTCGATATCCAGCCCGCGCGCCGCCACATCGGTGGCGACCAGGATCTGGATCTCGCGGGCCTTGAAGCTGTCCAGGGCACGCTGGCGGGTTGCCTGGGGCTTGTCGCCATGAATGCCGTCGGCATTGACGCCCTGGCCACGCAGGCGCTCGACCAACTGGTCAACGCCATTGCGGGTCTTGGCGAACACCAGCACCTGCTTCCAGCGCTGCTTGCGCATCAGGTGGCTGAACAGCTCCGGCTTGCGCTTCTTGTCCACCGGCACGATCCACTGTTTGACCGTACTGGCGGTGACATTGCGCGGGCTGACTTCGATGCTCAGCGGGTCATTGAGGGTCTGCGCGGCCAGTTGGCGGATCTCGTCAGAGAACGTCGCCGAGAACAGCAGGGTTTGCCGGCGTGCCGGCAGGGCGGCGTACACCGCGCGTAGCTCTTCGGCAAAACCCAGGTCGAGCATGCGGTCTGCTTCATCGAGCACCAGCGCCTGCAACTGGTTGAACTTGACTGCGTTCTGGCGGAACAGGTCGAGCAGCCGGCCCGGGGTGGCCACCAGCAAGTCGATGCCCTTGCGCAGCTTCATCATCTGCGGGTTGATGCTGACCCCGCCGTACACCGCATAGGTGCTCAGCGGCAGGTGCTCGGCGTACTCACGAATGTTGGCGTGAACCTGTTCGGCCAGTTCACGGGTCGGCACCAGCACCAGGGCGCGCACCGAGTTGCTGGCGACCTTGGCCCCTTCCAGGGTCAGGCGTTGCAGCAGCGGCAGGGCAAAACCTGCGGTCTTGCCGGTGCCGGTCTGGGCGGCGGCCATCAGGTCGCGGCCGGCCAGTACGGCAGGAATGGCCTGGGCCTGGACCGGCGTCGGGGTGTTGTAGTCCAGGCGCTCGAGCGCGCGCAGCAAGGGTTCGATCAGGCCGAGTTTGGCGAAAGTCATGGCAATACCGTCAGGGGAATTCAGCAATGGCGGCAGTTTACCTTGTTCAGGCCCGGCGCGTGCCGCCATCGCTATCAGCCTTGCGGTGCAAAGCGTACCTTGAGCAGGCGATCGAGCCCTTCACCCAGGTAGAACGAAAACGGCCTGCCGCTCTGGTAGGCAATCGCACGACATGCCGCGAATGCTTCGGGATCGCTGCGGATGAAAAACAGGTAAGGCTGATCCCTGACAGTGCCAATTTTGCCGAACTCGAACACCAACCGGTCGATAGTCTCCGGGCGCTGGATACGCACCCGCATATCGCCCATTTCCAGGCGCTCAAGCAATCGCTGCTCATCGAACGACAATTGCGCCGGCGCCCGCAGTTGTAAACCGCTGGGCATGCGCAGTTTCATCTCGCCGCGCAGATCGGCGCCACTGACATTGAAGTCGGTGACTTCGAAGGGCAAGGCGCCATTCAGCCTGGCGCTAGCCTCGCAGATCATATCGGCTTGCGGCTTTTGCGCAGTCGCCTGCTCGTTGCGCCGCAGTTGCACATCGATTTGCGAAGGAAAGCTGAAGTGCAGCGCCAGCGACATCTCGCCAAGCGCGACGACTTCAGCGGGCGCCGGGCCAAAATCGTAAACACCCAGGCCCACCTGACGCGCCTGACGCATGTCGACCAGCAGCCGGCCTGTGGGCCGAACCTCTTCCCGCGCAGGCTCGAATGACTCGAACAGCACCCGCAGTTGCTGACGCTGCCCGGCGTCCAGGGCATCCTTGGCAAAACGCACCTGCAACGCTTGCCGGTTGCCGGGCTCAAGGCGCAGTTCGAGCTTGCCCGCCGGGATCGGCCAGGGGGCCATGGCTTGGCGCACGGCCTGCAAATAGGCGGCCTCGATTTCGAAACTGTTTTCCAGAGAGATGGGTTCCTGGAAATACAGGGTCATGAAGGTTTGCTTACCGTCATACAGCATGACCACGCCCATTACGAGCAAGGCCACACAAGCAAAAATCTTCACTGCCTTCCTGGCAAAACGTCCTTTCATTTACACAGTTCACCTTCCACTTCGCCAACAGTTTTGGCTTTTTCCACTGCCGGCCGGCGCCACTGCGGCACACCGATCAGCACAACGGCGCCAATGATAACCGCCATTGCCACGCATTCCTCGAAACCAATTTGCTCGCCGGCAAAAACAATCCCCAGCAACACCGCCACCGCCGGGTTGACGTAGGCATAACTGGTGGCCGCGGCCGGGCGCACATGCTTGAGCAGGTACATGTAGGCGCTGAAGGCCAGGATCGAGCCGAAGAACACCAGGTAGGCCAGCGCCCCCCAGCCAGCGGCGGTAGGCATCTGGGTCATGCGCTCGCCACTCAGGGCGCTGCCGAGCAGCAAGACCACGCCACCGACAAGCATTTCTGCGGCGCTGGCCATCGGCCCGGCGGGCAGCGGCAGGCTTTTGCTCCAGACCGAACCGAAGGCCCAGGAGGCGGCGGCAAACAGGATCAGCGCAGCGCCGACCGGGCTGGCCTGCAGGTTGGAGCCGAGGTTGAGCAAG
This sequence comes from Pseudomonas sp. B21-009, assembly GCF_024749345.1. Classification (NCBI taxonomy): domain Bacteria; kingdom Pseudomonadati; phylum Pseudomonadota; class Gammaproteobacteria; order Pseudomonadales; family Pseudomonadaceae; genus Pseudomonas; species Pseudomonas sp. B21-009. The sequence continues at coordinate 5,145,433 of NZ_CP087199.1, forward strand.
GCGATGCCGACCAGGCCGAGGACAATCCCGGCCCATTCCAGACGGGTGTTGCGATGGCCCCAGAGCAGGCCGAACATCAAGGTGAACAGCGGCACTGTGGCCACCGCCAGCGCTGCCACGCCTGAAGCTACACCGGCATGTTCAGCCAGGGTTACGCCGCCGTTGCCGCAACTGAGCAGCAATACACCGATGACACTCGCCGCCCGCCATTGCGGCCAGGTCGGCGCCGGCACGCCGCGCCAGCGCAAAAAGCCGTAGAGCAAGGAGCCGGCAATGACGAAACGCACCCCGGCCATCAGCAACGGCGGCCAGGATTCGACGCCGATGCGAATCACCAGGTAGGTCGAGCCCCAGACCAGGTACAAGGCGAGAAAGGCGCCGATCAAGACTAACGGGAAGCGACGGGAGGCAGGCATGGGGGGCTCGAATTATGGGTGTCGGGCAGTTAGTTTAGAAAGGCAGCGCAGTAAACATAAGTTACAAAACCTGTTTAAACGAACCGTACACTTTTGAAACAACGGATCTTTTGGCCTTGCGCCTTGGAATCAACAACCCGCCCCTGGAAACCCATGGACAAATACGATCGCATGCTCCTCAGCGCCCTGCTGGACAACGGCCGCGCCTCCTTCGCCGAGCTCGCGCGCAAGGTCAATCTCTCCGCTCCGGCGGTGGCCGAACGGGTGGCCAAGCTTGAGGCCAGCGGGGTGATTACCGGCTACCAGGCCAAGGTCGACCTGGAGAAGATCGGCCTGCCGATCCAGTGCGTGATCGAACTGCGCCTGGCCAGCCATGGCAACCAGCAAACCTACGAAGAACTCACGCAGATTCCGCAACTGACCGAGTGCCACCGGGTGACCGGCGACCCCTGCGTGATCATGCAAGCGGCAGTGGGTTCGATGCCGGAACTCGAAGAGCTGATCAACCGGGTCGCCCGGTTCGGCTTCAGCAAAACCTCGATCATTCTCTCCAGCGCCGTGGAGCGGCGTTTGCCGCTGGGCCACCTGGAGCACAACGGCAAGAAGGCCTAGCGATAGGTTTTAAGCGCTTCGCCGATCTTCGCCGCAGGGACTTTCTGCAGGCTGCAGAACAATTGGTGGGAAACGCCGTTGACGCCCTGCTGACGCAATTGTCCGGCCAGGTGCTGGGCGAGGTTGGCGGCCATTTCGGCATCGGCCATGGCCCGGTGCGCGGTGCCGGTGTCAGGCAGGCCGGCCCAGCGGGTCAGGGTGCCCAGCTTGTGGTTTGGCGCCGAGGGCATCAGGCGCCGCGCCAGCAACATCGAGCAGGCGAAACGCTGACTACGGCTACGGCCGATCTGCGCCAGCTCGTAGTCCCAGAACTTCTGGTCGAACGAGGCGTTGTGGGCGAGCATCGGCGTATCGCCAACGAACTCGGCTACTTCGTTCATCACCCGGGCAATTGGCGGCGCGCTGCGCAGCATGGCGGTGGTGATACCGGTCAGGCCGGCGACAAACGCCGGTACCGGTACCCCGGCATTCATCAGGCTTTGGTAGCGCTCGACGATGCGCCCGCGTTCCAGCATGACCACCGCCACTTCGGTGGCGCGGCAACCGGCGCCGGGTGAAATGCCAGTGGTTTCAAAGTCGATGACAGCGATACGTTCCAAAACGACAACCTCAAAAATCTTAATGCTTGAGCAGCAGGCTGCCCTCGATGGGCACATATCGGCTAGCAGCGCGAATCAGTGAATTGGCAGTCAGCCCCGGCACGCCATAGGCAACGGCCTGAATGCCGTGACGGCTGATGACCCGCTCCAGCAGCAGGTCGAAATCGCCGTCGCCGGAGGCCAGCACCACCTCATCGACCCGCGCGGCGGCATCGATCACATCGAGGGTGATGCCCACGTCCCAGTCGCCCTTGGCCGAGCCGTCGCTGCGCTGGATGTAGGGTTTGAGTTTGACCGTGAAACCGAGGTTGCGCAGGATCTGTTGAAACTGCTGCTGCTTGCTATCGCCGCGGTCAATGGCGTAAGCCACCGCCTCGACGATCTGCCCGTGCTGGCTGATATCGGCCCACAGCGCCGCGTAGTTGAAGTGGCAACCGTAGGCCTGGCGCACGGTGTAGTAGAGGTTTTGCACATCGGCGAATACCGCGATCTTCTTCACCGCTTTTCCTCATGGCGCCACGGCGCTGTTGCCGGCCGCCGCACACCGGGGCCGTTTCGGCGCCCAGTATGCCAGCCCGCGGGCCATGCGGGTAAGCGCGGTCAGACGAAGCTGTCGTCGTCGCCGCCGAAGAAGCCGCCGTCATCGCTGCCGTAGTCGGTGTCCATGAAGCCGCCCTGGTCGTTGCCATAGCCGCCGTTGTCGGCGGTCAGGCGCTGCTCGTCGTTGCTGCCCCAGCCGCCGCTATCGCTGGCGGGTGCTGATTCTTCCTTGATCACTTCGACCACCTCTTCAGGCTGCGAGTGATGATTGAACAGGCTGCTGATGCCCTGGGCCAGCATCACCCCGCCGGCCACGCCTGCAGCAGTTTGCAGCGCGCCACCAAGGAAGCTGCTGGCACCGCCGCGGGCCGGGGCCTGGGCGGGAGCTGCGTTGAAGCCCTGCTGCTGGGCAGGCGGGTTGAACGAGGGGCGCGACGGTTCGCGCCAGTCGCCACCACTGGCAGGAGCGCTGGCCGCCGGCTGGTTTTGCACCGGCTGCGGGTCGCGGGTGCCGCTGCCGAAGATGCTCGACAAGAAGCCGCCACTGCTGCTCGGTGCGGTAGCGGCTACCTGGGCCTTGGCCTGTTTGAGCTCGGCCTGCAGTTGCTTGTTCTGTTCATCCAGGCGCTTGAGCGCTGCTTCCTGCACCAGGATCGCCTGGGCCATGTAGTAAGGCGCCGCCGGTTGCTGCTGCAGGTGCTCGCCAATGCGCGCCTGGGCCTGGGCATCACGCGGCACGGCCGGATCTTCGGCCTGCTTGAGCCGACCGAACAGGCCGTCGATCAGGGTTTGTTCTTCACTGTTCATGGGCAACCTCACTGCAAAAGCGGAAAAACGGGTACCGGTAAAATGGGGTGCCGAGGCGCCAGATTCAACACAAGCCGGGATTAAACTTTCTTCAGGTTGGCCAGCGCCTGGGCTAAAGTGACGCCCTGCTTTTATTCAATGCGATTGAAATCGACCGATGAATCCGCTTAGTGTTCTGCGCGACTCCCTGTATTTCTTCCGCCGTCACCTGCTGAGCATTGCCCAGTTGTGCCTGCCGCTGGTGGTGCTCGAAGCCCTGTGCGCCCAGTTGCTGTACCAGCAACTGGGCAAGGACGCCTCGCCAGGCTACGGCATGCTGGTCAGCCTGCTGTTCTACCCGCTGTACAGCGCCGCGCTGATCCTCTACCTCGACAGCCGCAGCAACGGCTACGCCCCGCTCAAGCGCAACCTGCTGGCCATGGCCTTGCGCCTGTGGCCGTCGTTTGCGCTGATGGTGATGCTCAGCTCGTTGCTGATCATGGCCGGCGCCGCGCTGTTCATCATTCCCGGCATCTGGGTGATGATCCACCTGGTGTTTGCCGAATACGCCCTGGTATTGCGCGGCCAGCCACCGATCGAAGCCATGCGTACCAGTTTCCAGATGACCACCGGCAACTTCTGGCGCATCTTCAGTTGCGTCCTCGGCGTAATGGCAGTGCTGTGGCTGATCGACGGCCTGAGCATGATGCTGGTGCCCGAGCCTTCGCCGCTGGCGCAACTGGCCCTGGATAGCGGCAACGGTTTTTTGCAGCTGTTCAGCACTGTGGTGATGTTCCGCCTGTACATGCTGCGGGAGACCGAAGCCACTGCTTGAACCCGGCAACCCTCACTGGAAAATCTGCACGCTGCCGCTACGCTCACCCCTGGATGAAAGTGTAAGGACACAACCGGTTAACAGGGAGTCGTCCATGACCACGTTCGCAACTGATACTAATTGGGCCCAGAGCGCCGAAATCTTTCTTGGCAGGGTGCATATCCTCGATACGCCTGAAGGCACTGAGAACCTGAAGGGCGATACCGGGCATTCGGTCCATCTGAGCAGATTCAATGACGCCAGCGGGCAGGCCATCTCCGGGCAGAGTGACTGGCTGGTGGCCGGCCAGCAGAAGCCTGCCTACGCATTTCGCTTTCTGTTCCACTCCCGAAGCTCCGACCGACTACACTTCATGATCACCGGCAGCGGCGCCGATCACGACAAGACCGTCGGCGTCAGTCGCAACGGCTACCTGGGGCTGTACAAATACGCCAGCGTCAGCGACTACATCAAGATCGAACCGCTACTGTGGAGCACTGATACCGTGGTTTGCCGCTTACGCGACCACCTGGGCAACATTGTACGAACCCACCACGACCCAGAGGCGCCGCCGCGCTTCTCTTACCTGAGAGTCAACCACGGCAAGGAAGTCATCTTCCACATCGAACGGGTGCGCTCCTGAACATTGTCGCGAGCGACTGAATACCGCTTATCTGGCCTGCGGATAAACGGCTCGGTTATGCTGGTGCGACCTGCCAAGCCAAGCCGAGCCGATGATCCGACTACTGCGCAACGCCCTGCTGACCCTGCTTGTTGTGATCGCCCTGCTGTGGCTGCTGGCCAGCCAGCTGAGCTGGCAACCTGAACCGCGCGAGAGCCTGGCGGTCAGTTGCCGGGCCAGCACGGCGGCGCTGGTACCCGGCCAGGTGCTCAAGGTGATGACCTGGAACGTGCAGTACCTGGCCGGCAAGCGCTACGTATTCTGGTACGACCAGGGCCGCGGCGACGACACCCGCCCTACCCCTGAAGACCTCGCCTTCAACCTTGATGAAGTGGCGCGGGTAATCCGCGCCGAGCAGCCGGACATCGTCCTGCTCCAGGAACTGGACAACAACGCCAAGGCCAGCGGCTACCAGGACCAACTGGCACTGCTGCGCGAACGGCTGGTGGATATTTACCCCTGCGCGGTGCAGGCCTACGACTGGAAAGCCGATTTCGTCCCCGACTGGCACATCTTCGGTAGCGTCGGCCGCAGCCTGGCGACCCTGAGCCGCTACCCGATCAAACAGGCCGAGCGCCTGCAACTGCCAGTCGACGCCAGCAATGCCTGGCGGCGCTTGCTGCAACCGCAGCAGGCGATTGTTGCCAGCTACCTGCCGCTGCGCGATGGCGGTCAGCTGGCGGTGCTCAACACCCGCCTGGCGACCTTCGAAGCCGGCAGCGATATCCAGCGCCAGCAGGTGCAACAGGTGACGCGCCTGCTCGACAAGCTGGAAAGCCAAGGCACGCCGTGGTTGATCGGCGGCGACTTCAACCTGCTGCCGCTCGGCCAGTACCGCCGCCTGCCGGCCGAACTGCGCGGCCAGTACGGTGCCGACAGCGACCTGCATCTGCTCTGGGACAAATACCCGATGATCCCCAGCAACGCCGAAGCCAGCGGCGCCGACCGCGCGGCCTGGCTGACCCACTACCCCAACGACCGCAACCTGCAAGGCCCGGACCGCACCCTCGACTACCTGTTCCACAGCCCCAAACTGCAGCGTCTGGGGGCACGGGTAATTCAGCAGGACACCCTGGAGATTTCCGATCACCTGCCAGTGACGGCGCGCCTGCTGTTGCCGGCGCAGCCGTGACTACTTGCGCGGCTTGGCCCGCGCCGTGGCTTCGGCCACCAACGGGTCATCCGGCCAGTAGTGCTTGGGGTAGCGCCCTTTGAGGTCTTTCTTCACTTCGGCATAGGTACTGCGCCAGAAGTTGGCCAGGTCCTGAGTCACCTGTACCGGCCTGCGCGCGGGCGACAGCAAATGCAGCAGGACTTGCTGACGGCCCTGGGCGATGCGCGGAGTTTCGGCCAGGCCGAACAGCTCCTGCAGACGCACGGCGAGAATCGGCGGGGTTTCGCTGTAGTCCAGGCGAATGTTCGAACCCGAGGGCACACTCAGGTGCACCGGCGCCTGCTCATCCAGGCGCTGGGGCAGCGGCCAGGGCAGCAGGTTGCGCAAGATCGACGCGAGGTCGAGCTGGGCGAAGTGGCTCAGGCGGGTGACCTTGCCCAGGTAGGGTTGCAACCACTCGGACAGGTTCGCCAGCAGCGCGGCATCGCTGAGGTCCGGCCACTCGCTTTCACCACGGCTTGCCAGGTCGAGCTGGCGCAACAGCGCCACCCGCGCCTGCCACTGGCGCAGCTCGGGCGTCCACGACAGCAACTCCAGACCCTTGCGCCGCACCAGTTCCAGCAGTGCCTTGGCGCGGGCGTCTTCATCCAGGCCGGTCAAAGGCTCGCGGCTGAGCACCAGCTCACCGACCTTGCGCTGACGCTCGGCACGCAAAACGTTCTCGCGTTCGTCCCAGTCGAGGATATCCAGGCTGCGCACCTGTTCGGCCAGCACCCCGTCGAACAGCGCCGGGTCGAAATCGGCGGCCAGGTAAATGCGCTCCTCGCGCTGGCCCTGACGGCTGCCCAGATCGGCGATCACCAGCCACGAATGTTTCATCAAGGCATCGGCTTCGCCAAACAACGCAGCGCGACCGTTGGCCAGGCGATATTCCGCACCGCCGGCACGCCGCTGCTGCGCAACGCGGTCGGGATAAGCCAGTGCCAGCAGGGCGCCGAGCCAGCGCGAATGCTCGGGGTCGGCGACGGCTGCAGTGGCTTTGCCGCGCAGGTAACCGCGGTACTGACGGGCCAGTTGCCGGGCGCGCTGCACACCGCCCTGCGCGCCTTTGGCCGCGCGGGTTTCGCCGCTGAGCAGGGCCAGGCGGCTATGCAGGTCGGCACCGCCGCCGCGCAGAATGTCGCGCTCACCGAGCAAGGCGGCGACATCGCAGGCCATGTCGGCCAGGCCCAGGTCCTGGCCGCGCAACAGCAGGTGGGCGATGCGCGGATGCGCCGGCAGTTCGGCCATGGCCTGGCCGTGGGCGCTGAGGCTGTCCGGGCTGTCGGCCTTGAATGCGCCCAGGCGCTGCAACAGCTCCAGCGCCTGGCCATAGGCGGCCGCAGGTGGCTGATCGAGCCAGCGCAGTTGTTCGGGGGTAACGCCCCAGCGCGACAGTTGCAGGGCCAATCCAGCCAGGTCAGCCTGGAGAATTTCGGCCGCGCCATAGGCCGCCAGTTGCTCGTGCTGGGCTTCGGACCACAAGCGATAACACACGCCGGGCTCCAGGCGCCCAGCGCGGCCAGCACGCTGGGTGGCGCTGGCGCGGGAGATGCGCTGGGTGTCCAGGCGGGTCATGCCGCTGCCAGGATCAAAGCGCGGCACCCGCGCCAGGCCCGCGTCGACCACCACGCGCACACCGTCGATGGTCAGGCTGGTCTCGGCGATGTTGGTCGCCAGCACCACCTTGCGCAAGCCGGCGGCTGGCGTGTCGATGGCGGCGCGCTGGGCATTGAGATCGAGCTCGCCATGCAGCGGGCACAGGAGGATATCGCGGCGCTCGCCCAGGGCCTCCTGCAGTGACTGATGCACGCGGCGAATCTCCGCCTGCCCCGGCAGGAACACCAGCACGCTGCCCGACTCGTCGCTGATGGCCTGCAGCACCGTATCGACCACCCGCGGCTCGATGAACTCGCCTGCCTGGAACGGCCGGCTCCAGCGAATATCCACCGGGTACATGCGCCCTTCGCTGCTGACCACCGGAGCATCGTCGAGCAGGCTCGACAGGCGCTCGCCCTCAAGGGTCGCCGACATCAGCAGGATTTTCAGCGGCGGGTCGTCACGCAACAGTTCGCGACCATTGAGGCTCAGGGCCAGGGCCAGGTCAGCATCGAGGCTGCGCTCGTGGAATTCGTCGAAGATCAGCAAACCCACTCCGTCCAGCGCCGGATCGGCCTGCAGGCGGCGGGTGAGAATCCCTTCGGTGACCACCTCGATGCGCGTGTTCGGCCCGACCTTGCTGTCCAGGCGAATGCGGTAACCGACCGTTTGCCCGACCTGCTCACCCAGCTCGCTGGCCAGCCGTTCGGCCGCCGCCCGCGCCGCCAGGCGCCGTGGTTCGAGCATGAGGATGCGCTGCCCGGCCAGCCACGGCTCATCGAGCAGCGCCAGTGGTACGCGGGTAGTCTTGCCGGCGCCGGGAGGCGCTTCGAGTACTGCCTCGTGGCGCTGGCTCAAGGCAGCGCGCAAGGCTGGCAGTGCGGCATCGATCGGTAATGATTTCATGGTGGCCCTCAAACAATCCGCCGAGTATAACGGCGAACCGAGCCTGCCTTATCATGGTCTTAGCTGTAGATACAGGCTCTTTGCCTGTATCTTTGTCGCCTTCATTCCGGAGACTTCCATGCGTATTCCCTCCCGTGTCATTGGCGGCGTCGTGATCGCCACCCTGCTGAGCCAACTGACCGCCTGCGGCACCCTGTTCTTCCCCGACCGGCGCGGCCAGATCGAAGGCAAGATCGACCCGGTGGTCGCTGCCCTCGACGCCATCGGCATTCTTTTCTATGTGATCCCGGGCCTGATCGCTTTCGGCATCGACTTCGCCACCGGCGCCATCTACCTGCCCGGCGGCACCACCGCCCAGGTCGCGCCTGAAAAACTCAATGAAGCCATCAGCGCCGACGGCAAGGTCGACAACAGCAAGCTGCAGGCTATTCTCGAAAGCGAACTGGGCCAGCGCCTACCGCTCAACGACCCGCGCCTGATCCAGCACAAGGGTAGTGTCGAGCAACTGGCCATGTACGGCCTCAAGCCCGCTGCTTGAACTCTGAAAGGAAGCCACTTTAGGCATGACTCCCTCGGCTGAACACCAACGCCTGCTGCGCCTGGCCACCCGCGCATCGCTGGCGGTGGCCAGTATCCTGATCCTGACCAAGGCGCTGGCCTGGTGGCTCAGTGGTTCGGTCAGCCTGCTGGCCGGGTTGACCGACTCGGCCCTCGATGGCGTCGCCTCGTTCCTCAACCTGCTGGCGGTGCACTACGCCCTGCGCCCGGCCGATGACGACCACCGTTACGGCCACGGCAAGGCCGAAGCCATGGCCGGCATGGCCCAGGCGCTGTTCATCGGCGTCAGCGCGGTGCTGATCGGCGTGCAGGCGGTTGAGCGGCTGCAGAATCCGCAGCCTCTGGGTGACACCGGCATCGGCATTGCGGTGATGCTGCTGTCGCTGGTGCTGACCATTGCCTTGCTGATGCTGCAGGGCAAGGTGATCCGCATCACCGGCTCGACCGCGGTGCGCGCCGACTCACTGCATTACCGCTCCGACCTGCTGCTCAACGGCAGCATCCTCGTTGCCCTGGTACTGGCACGCTTTGGCTGGCCGCAGCTGGACGCAATTTTCGGCCTGGGCATTGCCCTGTACATCCTCTGGAGCGCCCTGCAGATTGCCCGCGAGAGCAGCTCGATCCTGATGGATCAGGAGCTGCCCGGCGACATCAGCGAGCAGATGCTGGCGCTGGCCTGCAGTGTGCCGGGGGTGCGCGGCGCCCACGACTTGCGTACGCGGGTGTCGGGTAGCCACTGGTTCGTGCAGTTGCACCTGGAGTTACCCGGAGACCTGCCGCTGACCCAGGCCCATGCCTTGTGTGACCAGGCAGCGGCGGCGATCAACAACAAGTACCCGAAGGCTGAAGTGCTGGTGCATGCGGATCCGGTGATGTGATGCAGTTGGCAAGGCCGGGTCCCACAATGGAACTGCATGCCCCGGTTCAATTGACGCTGTAACCCCGGCCACTCAAGCAAGCAGCCTGCGCCCGCCGATAGTTATCGGCCACCTGCGGCGACGGCGCGTAGCTGGCCGCAGCCGGGTCAAAACCGGTCTGCTGTACTGCCCGGCGATAACACTCATATCGGTCACGATTTTGCTGCAGATCCTGATCTACAGCACTGGCCGCCGGCGGGTTGACCACCACATACTCGCGGCTGTCTTCCAGGTACTGGTAATACGTCCCTGCCGCCAGAAAGAACAGCGCACTGCCTATCCACACTTGCTGCGCATAGTCGGGCAGGTAGTTGACCCGCACGCCATAGGGCGGAGTCACCACCACATAACGCGGGCCTTGCGGGCGATACCAGTAACCGCCGGAATAGAAGTAGTCATGCCCGCGATAGGGTACTTTCCAGTACTGCTCGGGGAAGTGTTCGATGGTTTGCCCCGGGCGGTATTGCGGCCCCGGCCCCCAGCCATTGCCGTGGCCATCCCCATGCCCGCCGCCACCGGCGTGGTAATAGCGGTTGTCGTTGCGCCGCGGGATATCCTGGTAATAGCCGGTGCGCGGCTCCTGGGTCTGGCGCACTTCATCGGGCCGCGACTGCAAGGGTGAAGCTCCCTGCCCCTCAGCCAGCAGCGGCAGATTGACACTCATGCACAGCACACCCACACCCGCCATACCCCAGACACGCGACTTCATACTTTCCTCTCGGACCGATAACAAGGGGCCTGTGATTACTCTATCAGGCCGTCTGCCAGGGGTTATCGGCCGCCAGATGAAATTTGAGTAATAAAAAAGGGAGACCCTGGGGTCTCCCTTTGAGAATTTTGTCCGTGCTCGGCGCTTGTGACACCGGCTCACCTCACGCCGTCTTGTGGACAGTGTGTAGCCCGGGGGCCGAGCACAACCTGGTGGGGTTGCTGGCCGCAGCTGGCCTGATTCGGCCCGCCGCACTGGACTGATGTCCGGGCAGTGATTCTGGTGATAAGAATACGGCGATGGCAGCGGCAGAGGATTGCGAAGATTGCTCATTTAAATATCACTTGCGCAATTTTTGCCTACAGATTGATAATTCGACGCAATCGAAACAGAAAAGGCCAATCCCATGAGCAAGCTCGACCGTTATGACCTGAGCATTCTTGCCGAATTGCAGCGCGACGCGCGTATCTCCAACCAGGAACTGGCCGAACGCATCGGCCTGTCGCCTTCGCCTTGCTCGCGCCGGGTCAAGCAACTGGAAGACGACGGTTACATAGCCCGCCAGGTCGCCCTGCTCGACCGCAAGAAGCTCGGCCTGAGCCTGACCGCCTATGTGCTGATCGGCATGGACCGGCACACTCCCGAGCGCTTCGAGACCTTCGAAGCGGCGATCCGCAGCCTGCCGCAGGTGCTCGAATGCAGCCTGGTGACCGGGATGGATGCCGACTACCAACTGAAAGTCGTGGTGCCCGACATGGACCATTACCAGCAGTTGCTGCTCGGCCACCTGACCCGTATCGAAGGCGTGACCAGCGTGCGCTCCAGCTTTGTTCTCAACCAGGTACTGGCCAGCACCGAACTGCCGCTCACGCACCTGCGTTAGTCAGGCTGGCAACGGCGGCGTATAATCGCGCGCCTCAACCTGCCGGAGAGTATCGATGGATCCTGCGTTGTTCGAAGAATGGATGATGACCATCCTGGTCACCATCCTGATTGGTTTCATGGGTTTTATCGTCTGGGACCTGGCGAAAAAATCCAAGGCCGGCAAGTTCGGCACCTTCATCCTGTTTTTCGTGCTGGGCCTGGGCATCCTCGCCTTCATCATCAAAAGCGTGGTGATCGGCTTTATCGAAGGCGTCTAAAGCCTGGCCGGTACTTCCCGCCACTGGCCCTGATCGAGGCCATCCAGGCTCCAGTCGCCGATCCGCACGCGCACCAGGCGCAGGGTCGGCAAGCCGACGGCAGCGGTCATGCGCCGCACCTGACGGTTGCGCCCTTCCTTGATGACCAGCTCCAGCCAGCTTGTCGGTACGCTTTTGCGAAAGCGTACCGGCGGGTTGCGTGGCCACAATTCGGGCTCGTCGAGCTGACGGGCCTGGGCCGGCAAGGTCGGGCCGTCGTTGAGCTCGACGCCATCGCGCAATCGCTGCAGTTGCTCCTCGCTCGGCTCCCCTTCTACCTGTACCCAATAGGTTTTCGCCAGCTTGTGCCTGGGGTCGGCGATCCGCGCCTGCAACTGGCCGTCGTTGGTCAACAGCAGCAGGCCCTCGCTGTCACGGTCCAGGCGCCCAGCCGGGTAGATGCCGGGGATGGCGATGAAGTCCTTGAGGGTCGCGCGCCCTTCGCCGTCGCTGAACTGGGTCAGCACGTCAAAGGGCTTGTTGAACAGGATCAACCGCGGCTCGGCCGGCGGCGCCTTGGCGTGGCGACGCGGGCCGGCGGGTTTGGCCGCGGGGCGCCGCGGCTTGGAGCGTGGGGGTAACGACATGGGGCCTCAGCGGAACGGCGGCTCGTCAAAACTGCGCAGTTTACGCGAGTGCAGCGAGTTGAGCTCGGTACGCAGCAGGTCGAGGGCAGCGATGCCGATCTTCAGGTGCTGGCTGACCGCCCGGTTGTAGAAGGCGTTGGCAGCCCCCGGCAGTTTGATCTCGCTGTGCAGCGGCTTGTCGGAAACGCACAGCAAAGTGCCGTAGGGTACCCGCAGACGATAGCCCTGGGCGGCGATGGTGCCGCTTTCCATGTCCACCGCCACCGCCCGCGACAGGTTGATCAACGGCCGCTCCTGCGCCCAGCGCAACTCCCAGTTACGGTCGTCGTAGGTCAGCACGGTGCCGGTGCGCAGGCGCTTTTTCAGCTCGTCGCCACGCTCGCCGGTCACTTGCGCCGCCGCTTCCTGCAGGGCCAGTTGCACTTCGGCCAGGGCCGGAATCGGAATGTTCGGCGGCACTACCCGGTCGAGAATCCCGTCGCGGCGCATGTAGGCGTGGGCCAGCACGTAGTCGCCGATGGTCTGCGATTGGCGCAGGCCGCCACAGTGGCCGATCATCAGCCAGCAATGCGGGCGCAGTACCGCCAGGTGGTCGGTGATGTTCTTGGCGTTGGACGGGCCGACGCCGATGTTAACCAGGGTGATGCCGTCGCCATCGGCGGCGATCAGGTGGTAGGCCGGCATCTGGTAGCGGTGCCACACCACTCCGGCGACCAGGGCCTGCGCTTCGCCGTTGTCCATGGCCTTTTCGATGATCACGTTGCCCGGCAGGACCATGCGTACGAAACGCGGGTCGTCACGCAACCGCTCGAGGCCGTGGCTGATGAACTGGTCGACATAGCGGTGGTAGTTGGTCAGCAGGATCCACGGCTGCACATGGCGCCAGTCGCTGCCGGTGTAATGCACCAGGCGGCGCAGGGAAAAATCCACCCGCGCGGCGTCGAACAGCGCCAGCGGCAACGGGTCGACGTTGGCCCAGTCGTACAGGCCGTCAGCGATGCCGTCGGTGGCGGCAGAAAGATCGGTGCTGGGGAACACCCGCGCCAGCGCCGCAGCCGTAATGCCCGTACCGGCCAGCTCATCGCCCTGCTCGACCACATAGGGGTAAGGAATGTTCTGCTGGCTGACGCCCACTTCAACCGTGACGGTGAAGTCGCGCATCAGCGGCTTCAATTGCTCCAGCAGGTAAGCCCGGAACGCCGCCGGCTGGGTCACGGTCACGCTGTAGGTGCCCGGCAACTGGACCTTGGCATAGGCGCGGGTGATCGCCGGCACTTCGCCATGGTACTGGTAGGTCAGGCGCAGCTCGGGGTAGCGGAACAGTGCGCGCTCCTCGGCATCCGGCTCGGTACGGTCCTTGAGGTAGCGCTTGAGCGCCTGGCTCAGGGCCGCGGTGGCTTGTTCGTGCAGGGCGGCGAGGCGATCGACGGCCTGCTCGGCGGTTGCTACGACAACGAAGGCTTCATCAGTACGGCTCACAATGTACTTCCTGTCTGACATGCATACGCCCATCTTGCCTATATCCGGCGGCAAAGGCACGCACGTTAGAGCGGCCAGTTCGGGGTCGAGCGTTGCACCAGCGCGGCGACGTCGACGCCACGGGGCAGTACGCCATACACCCGGCCATTGCCGCCCAGGCGGCTGGCAATAAAGGCATCGCTGACCGCGGCGTTACCGGCTTCGAGCAGCAGCTTGGCCTGCAGGCCGACGGCGATGTCTTCGGTGAGCTGGCGGGCGCGGTACTGGATGTCTGCGGTGTCGGCAAAGGCCGCCTTGAGGTTACCGATATGTGCGGCCAGGCGCGGGTCGCCGTGGCCATCACCGAGCTCGGCGAACAACGTGTCGAGCACACCTGGCTCCTTGGACAGTGCCCGCAACACGTCCAGACATTGGACATTGCCCGAACCTTCCCAGGTCGAGTTGACCGGCGCTTCGCGGTACAGCCGCGGCAGGATGCTGTCTTCGACATAACCGGCGCCGCCCATGCATTCGGCCGCTTCGTTGATCATTGCCGGCGCACGCTTGCAGATCCAGTACTTGCCCACGGCGGTAATCAAGCGGGCAAAACGCGCCTGGTGCGGATCATCCGGCTGGTCGAGGGCGCGGCCCATGCGCAGGCTCAGGGCCAGCGCCGCTTCGCTTTCCAGGGCCAGATCGGCCAACACGTTCTGCATCAATGGCTGCTCGGCCAGCAAGCGCCCGCCGACCTGGCGATGGGCACAATGATGGGCAGCCTGGGTCAGGGCCTGACGCATCAGGGCGCTGGAGCCGACCATGCAGTCGAAGCGGGTCATGGCCACCATCTCGATGATGGTCGGCACGCCGCGTCCTTCTTCGCCGACCATCCAGGCCAGGGCGCCACGGAACTCGACCTCGCTGGAGGCGTTGGAGCAGTTGCCGAGCTTGTTCTTCAGGCGCTGGATATAGAACTGGTTGCGGCTGTCATCCGGGCGGTGGCGCGGCAGCAGGAAGCAGCTCAAGCCCTTGTCGGTCTGCGCCAGGGTCAAAAAGGCGTCGCACATCGGCGCCGAACAGAACCATTTATGTCCGACCAGCTCATAGGCCTGGCCCGGGCCGGGCGCACCCACCGGATAGGCACGGGTGGTGTTGGCACGCACATCGGTGCCGCCCTGCTTCTCGGTCATGGCCATGCCCAGGGTCACGCCGGCCTTGTGGCGATCGCCGAGATTGCGCGGGTCGTATTCGGTGGCCAGCACTTTCGGCAGCCAGTACTCGGCCAGCTCAGGTTGCAGCTTGAGCGCCGGCACCGCGGCAAAGGTCATGGTCAGCGGGCAACCACTGCCGGCTTCGGCCTGGCTGTGCAGGTAGGTCATCGAGGCGCGGGCGACATGCGCGCCTTCACGCGGGTCGGTCCAGGGCAAGGACGGCAGGCCATGCTCGATGGCCGTGCGCATCAGCTCATGATAGGCCGGATGGAACTCCACCAGGTCGATGCGATGGCCATAACGGTCATGGCTGCTGAACTGCGGCTTGTTCTGGTTGGCCAGAAAGCCTGCGGCCATCAGCGGCCCGCCGGCCAGGGCTCCGTACGCGTCGATGCGCTCCTGCGCCCAACCCGCCCCGTAGCGCCGCGACCATTCCTGCAGTGGCAGGTCGATGCGGTACAGGTTGGCCCCGTCCAGGGACGGTGGCTGGTTGGTGACCTCATGGGTTTCAGCGTACTGGTGCAGGTTCATCGAGGGGCCTCCTGGATCCTGGCGTGACTGAATTTTCAGTGAATCACGCCCTGCCCCCCTGTCAAAGTGACAAAAACGCCTAACTAGCCGTGGTTTAACCCTGGCCGAGGCATGCCCAACTGCGCCTGGGGCGGGCTCAAGGGCACGCTCAGGTTCAGCTCGAAACGGCTGCCCAGGCCCGGGTTGGATTCGTGCTGCAGGCGTGCACCGATCAACTCGACCAGCTGCCGGCAGATCGCCAGGCCAATACCCAGACCGCCGTATTCACGGGTCATCGAACCATCGACCTGGAAGAAGCGCTGGTAAAGCGTGGCTTCGTCCAGGCAGTCAAAACCGATGCCGCTGTCGCTGACACTGATGCTCAGGCCCAACAGGTCCGGCCCCAGCCGTGTGCCGCGGGCCTGCAACATGACTCCACCCTGGTGGGTGAATTTGATGCCGTTGTCCATCAGGTAACCCAGGCACATGGCCAGCTTGTGTCGATCGCCGATCAGTACGTCAGGCAGCTCCGCCGGGATATCCAGGCTCAGGTACAAGCCCTTGGCCATGGCCGGCGCGGCGTATTCGGCACGCACTTCCTGCAGCAGCGAGCGCAGGCTGAACGGTGCATTTTGCGCGCTGAGGCGGCCGGCCTGCAGTTCGGTGAGGATGAGGATGTCATCGACCATGCCCATCATGTCCTGGGCCGCGGAGCTTGCGGTGTGCTGGTACTGGGCCAGCTCGCCGTCCAGCGACATGGTCTGCATCAGTTCCAGCGAACCGATCACACCGTTCATCGGCGTGCGCAGTTCGTGGGTGACGGTAGCCAGGAACTGGTCCTTGAGACGGTTGCTGTTGGCCAGCTCGATGTTCAGCTGTTCCAGGGTACGGCCGGTTTCGCGCAGGGTGCGGGCCTGCTCGTCGCGCATGCTGTTGATGCGGTCGGCCAGGGCCAGGGACAACAGGCCGACCTCCAGCGCCGAACCGATCTGGCTGGCATACATGGTCAGGAACACGTTCGGCAGATAACCCAGCACCATCAGGGTGTTGACCAGGCCGCCGAGCAAGAATGCCGACCAGGCGATGATGAAGTAGCGGGCCACGCGCAAACCGCGGCGCCAGGCGAAAATCCCGGCGGCGAAAATGCACACAGTAAACAGCAGGGCCAAGGCGGTGGCCAGGCGCAGGGCAACACCGTAGCTGCTGGTCAGCGACAACAGCATGACCAGCGCGCCGCAGCCCATCAGCACCTTGAGCACTGCATCGAAGACACGGCTGTGATTGCTCAATTGCAGGAAACTGCGGGCAAACTGGCAACCGAACAAACCTGCCGCGCCGATGAACATCGGCGTGGCGGCGTTCGCCCACCAGGGACTGTCCGGCCAGAAATACGCCACGCCAGCGCCGTTGACCGACACCTGGTACAGGCCGAACGAGGCGATGTAGAGGATGTAATACAGGTAACTGGTGTCGCGTACGCTCAGGTAGATGAACAGGTTGTACACCAGCATCCCCAGCAATACGCCGTAGATCAGGCCCAACACGTACAAGCGGGTGGGCTGTGCTTCGAGGTAAGCCTGGGCCGACCACAGGGTCAGCGGCGCTTGCACCGAACCTTCGCTGTGCAGGCGCAAATAAGCGGTGGTGGTCTGGCCGGGGGTGAACGGTAATTCGAACAGGTAGTTGTTCTGTTTGATCTGCCGGCTGGCATAGGGCAAGGCGTCGCCGGTGCGCTGGGCCAGGTGGAAGGTGCCGCTGGCGTCGGCCAGGTAGAGTTCCAGGTGATCGAGCGGCGGGTAGGCCAGTTCCAGCAACCAGGCGCGGGGCGCAGCCGAGGGCAAGGCGGTGTAGCGCAGCTGGACTTTCAACCAGAACACCGAGGTGGAGTAACCGGCGTTGAGGACCTCGGCCCGATGCGGGCGAAAATGCTCGGCGAACGAGGGCGCACTGACCTGCGCAATGCTGGCATTGCCATCGCGGTCTTCGAACACTTGCATCACTTGCCCCAGCGGCAAGCTGCGGGTGGAGTCGTCGAAATCGACCGCCAGGGCCAGTAACGGCAACCAGCCCAGCACAACAATCAGCAAATAGCGCATACAGCCCCAGCATGGCCTGTCCCGGTCGCGTCGCGTAGCCTCCTGTCCGTTTGAGGCGATGCAATCCGGCAGTAACCGTTATCGGTTTATTCGAGCACTCTAGCATAGCTTTCCGAGCCTGCCAGATGCCACTGAAAACTTTACGCCGAAGGCTCTAGAACGCCACTTTCAGCGATTTCACAAGTACAGTTCAAACGCCCGTTGAAAAATCCCCGGCGCCGGGGCGGACCCAGCAAAAGCGTTTGGTGATAAGCTCGCGCACCATGAATACCTACAGCTCCCGCCCCGTTGTCCTCTGTCTCTCCGGCCACGACCCCAGTGGCGGTGCCGGCTTGCAGGCAGATATCGAAGCCCTGATTGCGCAAGGCTGTCATGCCGCTCCGGCCGTGACCGCCCTGACCGTTCAGGATACCGTCAATGTCACTGACTTCCGTGTCCTCGACCGCGAGTGGGTACTGGCCCAGGCCAATGCCGTGCTGGCCGATTCGACCGTAGCGGCGGTCAAGCTGGGCATGCTCGGCTCGACCGAAATGGTCGATACCGTGGTCGAACTGCTCAGTGCCCACCCGCACCTGCCGCTGGTCTGCGACCCGGTCCTGCGCGCTGGCGGCGGTGGCCGCCTGGGCAAGGATGAAGTCGGCTACGCCATGCGCGAACGCCTGCTGCCGCTGGCAACCATTGCTACCCCCAACCTTCCCGAAGCGCGCATCCTGGCCGAGCTGCCCGACGGCAGCGCCGATGAATGCGCCGAAAAACTCCTGCCGTTTGTCAGACACCTGCTGATCACCGGCGGTCACGGTGACGAACACGAAATCCACAACCGCCTGTACAGCCGCGACGGCCAGCGTCATACCTGGACCTGCCAGCGCCTGCCCGGCAGTTACCACGGTTCCGGCTGCACCCTGGCCAGCGCCCTGGCCGGCCGCCTGGCCCTTGGCGAGCAACTGCAAAGCGCGGTGCGTTCGGCCCTGGACTACACCTGGCGAACCCTGCGCGACGCCGAGCAACTGGGCAAAGGCCAGTACGTGCCGCGCCGCCTGCCCCTGGATTTCTGTTCCTGATCTTCGCTTGAGGTCTACACCATGAAGTTACGCGGCCTGTATGCCATCACTGACAGCCAGTTGCTGGCCGGCAAGTTCCTGCCCTATGTCGAAGCGGCGCTTGAAGGCGGCGTGACCTTGCTGCAGTACCGTGACAAAAGCCAGGACGAGTCCCGTCGGCTGCGCGAAGCCGAAGCCCTGGCCAAGCTGTGTGAGCGCTACAAGACCCAACTGATCATCAACGATGACGCCGAACTGGCCGCACGCCTGGGCGTCGGCGTGCACCTGGGGCAGACCGACGGGCCGTTGACCCCGGCGCGGACCCTGCTCGGGCGCAACGCAATCATTGGTTCAACCTGCCACGCGCAACTGGACCTGGCCGAGCAGGCCGCCCGAGAAGGCGCCAGCTACGTCGCCTTTGGCCGCTTCTTCAACTCGGTGACCAAGCCGGGCGTGCCCGCCGCCGACATCGCCTTGCTGGAACAAGCGCGCACCCGCATCAAGCTGCCGATCTGCGTGATCGGCGGCATCACCCTCGACAACGCCGCCCCGCTGGTCGCCCACGGCGCCGACCTGCTGGCGGTGATTCACGGCCTGTTCGGCGCCGACAGCACGCAGGAAGTCACCCGCCGTGCCCACGCCTTCAACGCCCTGTTCGCTTCTGCCTGATTGAGAGAGCCCATCATGTCTCGTTCCGAAACCCTGTTTGCCAACGCCCAGAAACACATCCCCGGTGGCGTCAACTCGCCGGTGCGGGCGTTCAAGAGCGTTGGCGGCACGCCACTGTTCTTCAAGCATGCCGCTGGCGCCTATGTCACCGATGAAGATGACAAACGCTACGTCGACTACGTTGGTTCCTGGGGCCCGATGATCCTCGGCCACAGCCACCCGGACGTGCTCGACTCGGTGCGCAAGCAGCTGGAACACGGTTTGTCTTATGGCGCGCCAACCGCCATGGAAACCGAAATGGCTGACCTGGTCTGCTCGATCGTGCCCTCGATGGAAATGGTCCGCATGGTCAGCTCCGGCACCGAGGCGACCATGAGCGCCATCCGTCTGGCCCGTGGCTACACCGGCCGCGACAGCATCATCAAGTTCGAAGGCTGCTACCACGGCCACTCCGACAGCCTGCTGGTCAAAGCTGGTTCCGGCCTGTTGACCCAGGGCGTGCCAAGCTCGGCCGGCGTGCCGGCAGCCTTCGCCAAACACACCCTGACCCTGCCGTTCAACGACATCGACGCGGTCGAGAAGATGCTCGCCGAAGTCGGCCAGGAGGTCGCCTGCATCATCGTCGAGCCGGTAGCCGGCAACATGAACTGCGTGCCACCGGCGCCGGGCTTCCTCGAAGGCCTGCGTACGCTGTGTGACAAGCATGGCGTGGTGTTGATTTTCGACGAAGTGATGACCGGCTTTCGCGTCGCCCTGGGTGGCGCCCAGGCGCACTATGGTGTTACTCCGGACCTGTCGACCTTCGGCAAGATCGTCGGCGGCGGCATGCCGGTCGGTTGCTTCGGCGGCAAGCGCAAGATCATGGAACAGATCGCGCCGCTGGGCCCGGTCTACCAGGCCGGCACCCTGTCGGGCAACCCGCTGGCCATGGCCGCCGGCCTGACCACCCTCAAGCTGATCAGCCGCCCGGGCTTTCATGACGAGCTGAGCGCCTTCACCAGCCGCCTGCTCGATGGCCTGCAACAGCGCGCCGATGCTGCTGGCATCCCGTTCGTCACCACCCAGGCCGGTGGCATGTTCGGCCTGTACTTCAGTGGCGCCGACGATATCGTTACTTTCGATGACGTCATGGCCAGCGATGCCGAGCGCTTCAAGCGCTTCTTCCACCTGATGCTCGAAGGTGGCGTGTACCTGGCGCCAAGCGCCTTCGAAGCCGGCTTTACCTCGATCGCCCACGGTGACACCGAGCTGCAGATCACCCTGGATGCGGCTGAGAAGGCGTTTGCCAAGCTGTAATTCAATGGACCATCGCGGGGCAATCGTGCGCCTGCAGGCGCACGATTGCCCCGCGATGGGGCCTTGCAAAGCAGAAAATCGAGTAAAGACTTTGTAAGGTAGGCGCTGCTTATCCCATAATGTGCCACCAGACACTTTGGCCGCAGCTTTGCAGAGGTATGTCGATCCCCATGAACCGCACCGGCCGCGCCCTCGCCCTGGGCTGCCTGTTGCTTCTTCAGCCCCTGCTGGCCACGGCAGGCGGTAACTCGTTGCTGATTCCGGCAACGGGCCGCTGCACCCTCGATTCCCAGCCCGAAGACCTGCCGCAAGCCCTCGCCGCCTGCCAGGACGCGGCAAAGTCCGGGGATGCCCAGGCCCAGTACGAGTTGGGTGAGTTCTACTACGAAGGCACCAACACCCCGCGCGACCTCAACCAGGCCCTGAGCTACTTCGAGCAAGCCTCGCTGCAAGGCCACGCCGAGGCGCAATACCGCCTGGGCAGCATGTTCTACAAGGGTGAAGGTGTGGCGGCCAACAATGTGCAGGCCTACATCGTGCTGAAGATGGCGGCGGTCAACGGCGCCGAAGATGCCCTGGACATGGCCGACGAGGTGTCTGCGAAGATGCCCCGCGATGAACTGGAAGTCGCCACCCAGGTGCTGGGGCAGATTTTCCGCAAGTACCTGCTGGAGCTGCAGACCGCCGAAGGCCGCACGCCCTTCTCGCCGCTGCCCTGATCCCCGCTTACTTTTCCGGCATTGGCATCGGGAATGGCATTACATTGCCAGTACCGCGTGCTTCGCTGATCTTCGGCGTGCCCAGACGCTCCACCTCGTCGATACGCACGATCGAATGCATCGGCACAAAGCTGCGCACCACGCCTTCGAACTGGGCCTTGAGCTTTTCTTCGCTCGGGTCGACCACCACCTGGGTGCGCTCGCCAAAGACAAACTCCTCGACCTCAAGGAAGCCCCACAGATCGCTTTGGTAGATCTGTTTGGCGTACATCTCGTACACCTGGCCCTGGTTGAGAAAGATCACTTTGTAGATCGGAGCTTCGCGTTTGGTCATTTTTGGCGGGGACAATCAAGGGTGGTAAAGAAGTCGCAAACTATAACATAGGCACCGGGCCGACAACGCTAGGATCCACGGCGCCGGCCCCTTATAATGTGCGGTTCTTCGAATTACCAGATGATCTCCCATGGCCAAGAAGCTTTACATCGAAACCCACGGTTGCCAGATGAACGAGTACGACAGCTCGCGCATGGTCGATCTGCTGGGTGAACATCAAGCCCTTGAAGTCACGGCCCGCGCCGAGGACGCCGACGTCATCCTGCTCAACACCTGCTCGATCCGCGAGCGTGCCCAGGACCGGGTGTACTCCCAGCTGGGCCGCTGGCGTGAACTCAAGGACCTCAAACCGGACATGGTCATCGCCGTCGGCGGCTGCGTGGCCAGCCAGGAAGGCGAGTCGATCCGCAAGCGCGCGCCGTATGTCGATGTGGTCTTCGGCCCGCAGACCCTGCACCGCCTGCCGGAGATGATCGACGCGGCGCGCACCACGCGCCTGCCGCAGGTCGATGTGTCGTTCCCGGAGATCGAAAAATTCGACCACCTGCCCGAGCCACGTATCGACGGCCCCACCGCCTATGTCTCGGTAATGGAAGGCTGCAGCAAGTACTGCACCTTCTGCGTGGTGCCCTACACCCGCGGCGAGGAAGTCAGCCGGCCGTTCGACGACGTGCTGGCCGAGGTCATCCACCTGGCCGAGAACGGCGTGCGTGAAGTCACCCTGCTGGGGCAGAACGTCAACGGCTACCGCGGCCAGACCCACGACGGCCGCCTTGCCGACCTTGCCGAGCTGATCCGCGTGGTCGCCGCCGTCGATGGCATCGAGCGCATCCGCTACACCACCTCGCACCCGCTGGAATTTTCCGACAGCCTGATCCAGGCCCACGCCGAGGTGCCGGAGCTGGTCAAGCACCTGCACCTGCCGGTGCAATCGGGCTCCGACCGGGTGCTGGCGGCGATGAAGCGCAACCACACTGTCCTCGAATACAAGTCCAAGCTGCGCAAGCTCAAGGCGGCGGTACCGGGCATCTGCATCAGCTCGGACTTCATTGTCGGCTTCCCCGGCGAAACCGAGAAAGACTTCGAGCAGACCATGAAGCTGGTGGCCGACGTCGGTTTCGATTTTTCCTACTCGTTCGTCTACAGCCAGCGCCCGGGCACCCCGGCCTCGGACTTGCCGGACGAAACCCCGGAAGAACTGAAAAAAGAGCGCCTCAAGGCCCTGCAGCACCGCCTCGACACCCAGGGCTTCGAGATCAGCCGACAAATGGTCGGTACGGTCCAGCGCATTCTGGTCACCGACTACTCGCGCCGCGATCCTGGCCAGTTGCAGGGGCGTACCGAGAATAATCGTATCGTCAACTTTCGCTGCGACAATCCCAAGCTGATCGGCCAGTTCGTCGATATCCATATCGACGACGCGCGCCCACACTCGCTGTTCGGCTCGCTGGCCCACTGAGCTGTCCTGCCGGGCCTGGTTACAGGCCCGGCGACCCTTGATCGTTTCAGCGCTTTCGCCCTGCAGCGGCTAGGGTTATCCTTGAGACCATATCCTTTGCCGTTGGGCGGCTGAAAAACGACCTTGAACGCACCTATCGAACCACATCGTTTCATCCTCGAGCCTTTCGAGGCCCATCGCTTCGCCAACCTGTGCGGGCAGTTCGACGAGCATTTGCGCCTGATCGAACAGCGCCTGGCCATCGAAATCCGCAACCGCGGCAATCAGTTCGAACTGATCGGCGAACCCAAGCACACCTCCTCTGCCGAGCAACTGCTGCGCCGCCTCTATCGCGAGGCCAAGGCCACCGAGCTGTCGCCGGAAATGGTCCACCTGTACCTGCAGGAATCGGCCGTCGAAGAGCTGGAGAACCCGGCCGTCAACGAAGTCAGTGTTTCCTTGCGCACGCGCAAGGGCATGATTCGTCCGCGCGGGCTGAACCAGCAGCGCTACGTGAAGGAAATCCTCGGCAACGACATCAACTTCGGCATCGGCCCGGCCGGTACCGGCAAGACCTACCTGGCCGTGGCCTGCGCGGTTGATGCCCTGGAGCGTGAACAGGTGCGACGCATCCTGCTGGTGCGTCCGGCGGTCGAAGCGGGTGAAAAACTCGGCTTCCTGCCCGGCGACCTGGCACAGAAGATCGACCCGTACCTGCGCCCGCTGTATGACGCGCTGTACGAGATGCTCGGCTTTGAACACGTGGCCAAGCTGATCGAACGCCAGGTGATCGAGATCGCACCGCTGGCCTACATGCGCGGGCGCACCCTGAACAACAGCTTCATCATCCTCGACGAAAGCCAGAACACCACGGTCGAGCAAATGAAGATGTTCCTCACCCGCATTGGTTTCGGTTCCACCGCGGTGATCACCGGTGACATCACCCAGGTCGACCTGCCGCGTGGCACCAAGTCGGGCCTGGCCCATGTCATCGAGGTGCTCAAGGGCGTGCCGGGTATCAGTTTTACCCACTTCCAGCCCAAGGACGTGGTCCGCCACCCGTTGGTGCAGCGCATTGTCGAGGCCTACGAGCGCTTCGACAGCCAGCAGCAGAACCCGACCGAAGGCAAACACCGCGATGCTTGAGCTCGATCTGCAGCTGGCAAGCGATGCGAACCACCCGACCGAAGATCAATTCCGCCAATGGTGCGAGCTGGCCCTGCGCCAGCGCACGGCCGACTCGGAAATGACCATCCGTCTGGTCGATGAAGCCGAAGGCCGCGAACTGAATCACACCTGGCGGCACAAAGACTACGCCACCAACGTGCTGTCGTTCCCGGCCGATGTGCCTGACGAGTTGCTCGACATTCCGCTGCTCGGCGACCTGGTGATCTGCATCGCCGTGGTCGAACGCGAGGCTGTCGAACAGGGCAAGGCGCTCGAGGCCCACTGGGCGCACCTGGTCATCCATGGCTGCCTGCACCTGCTGGGCTACGACCACATCGACGACGATGAGGCCGAGGAAATGGAAGCACTGGAACGAACGTTGCTTGCTGAACTGGGTCATCCGGACCCGTACGCCGACGACGAACACGACGACAATTCAACACTGATATCTGCAAAGGATCACGAGTAACCGCCATGAGCGAAGATCGATCGAGCAACGGGCAAAAGTCCTGGCTGGGCAAACTGACCCAGGCTTTTGCCCACGAGCCGAAAAACCGTCAGGAGCTGCTTGAGCTGCTGCGCGAAGCCCATCAGAACAAGCTGCTCGACAGCGAGGCGCTGACCATTGTCGAGGGCGCCATCCAGGTCGCCGACCTGCAGGTGCGCGACATCATGGTGCCGCGCTCGCAGATGATGAGCATCAAGGCGACCCAGTCGCCGCGTGAGTTCCTGCCGGCGGTGATCGACGCCGCCCACTCGCGCTACCCGGTGGTCGGCGAAAGCCACGATGACGTGCTCGGCGTGCTGCTGGCCAAAGACCTGCTGCCGTTGATCCTCAAGGAGAACGGCGACAGCTTCAACATCAAGGACCTGCTGCGCCCGGCCACCTTCGTGCCCGAGTCCAAGCGCCTGAACGTGCTGCTGCGCGAGTTTCGCGCCAACCACAACCACATGGCCATCGTCATCGACGAGTACGGCGGCGTGGCGGGCCTGGTGACCATCGAAGACGTCCTCGAGCAAATCGTCGGCGACATCGAAGACGAGCATGACGTCGAGGAAGACAGCTACATCAAGCCACTGCCCAGCGGCGACTTCCTGATCAAGGCGCTGACGCCGATCGAGAACTTCAACGAGTTCTTCGACAGCCAGTTCTCCGACGACGAGTTCGACACCGTCGGCGGCCTGGTGATGAGCGCCTTCGGCCACCTGCCCAAGCGTAACGAGACCACCGAGATCGGCCCGTACCGTTTCCGTATTCTCAACGCCGACAGCCGCCGGATTCACCTGCTGCGTCTGACCCCTATCACCCGTTAAGGACAACCATGCGCTGGATCACCCGCCCCGGCTGGCCCGGTAACCTGCTGGCCGTGGCGGCCGGTGCAATCACCACCCTGGCCCTGGCGCCGTTCGACATCTGGCCGCTGGCATTGCTTGCGGCCGGCCTGTTCTACCTCGGCCTGCGCGAGCTCAGCCCGCGCCAGGCCCTGGGCCGCGGCTGGTGCTTCGGCTTTGGCCTGTACGCTGCCGGCACCAGCTGGATCTACGTCAGCATCAATACCTACGGCGGCGCCACGCCGCTGCTGGCCACCGGGCTGTTGCTGGCGTTCTTTGCCGCCATTGCCTGGTTCTTCGCCCTGCCCGCCTGGCTCTGGGCGCGCTGGCTACGGCGCAACGAGGCGCCGTTGGCCGATGCTCTGTGCTTCGCCGCCTTATGGGTCGGCCAGGAGGCGTTCCGCGGCTGGTTCCTTACCGGTTTCCCCTGGCTGTACTCCGGTTACAGCCAGCTCGACGGCCCGCTGTCGGGCCTGGCGCCGCTGGGCGGCATGTGGCTGATCTCGTTCTGCCTGGCGCTGTGCGCGGCGCTGCTGTGCAACCTGCCACGCCTGCGCGCGCGCACGTCGTTTCTGGCAGTGGCCGTGGTCTTGCTGCTGGCGCCCTGGGCCATCGGCCTGGCGCTGAAAAACCACGCCTGGACCAGCCCGGCGGGCAAGCCGCTGACCGTTGCTGCGCTGCAAGGCAACGTCGAGCAGGAAATGAAGTGGAACCCCGAACACGTCAATGCTCAACTGGCCCTGTACCGCGACATGAGCTTCAGCTCCAAGCCGGTCGACCTGCTGGTGTGGCCGGAAACCGCGGTGCCGATCCTCAAGGACCAGGCCCAGGGCTACCTGGACATGATGGGCAACTTCGCCGCCGAGCGTAATACCGCCTTGATCACCGGGGTTCCGGTACGTGAAGTGGTGCACGAGCAACGCCGCTATTACAACGGCATCACTGTTACCGGCGAAGGCGATGGCACCTACCTCAAGCAGAAACTGGTGCCATTTGGCGAGTACGTGCCGCTGCAGGACATGCTCCGTGGCCTGATCGCCTTCTTTGACCTGCCAATGTCGGACTTCGCCCGTGGCCCGGCCGATCAGCCACTGTTGCAGGCCAAGGGCTATCAAATCGCGCCGTACATCTGCTACGAAGTGGTTTATCCGGAGTTTGCCGCAAGCCTGGCGGCCCGCAGCGATATCCTCCTGACCATCAGCAACGACACCTGGTTCGGCACCTCGATCGGCCCCCTGCAGCATCTGCAGATGGCGCAGATGCGTGCCCTGGAAGCCGGCCGCTGGATGATCCGCGCCACCAACAACGGTGTCACCGGCCTGATCGACCCGTTCGGGCGCATCACCGCACAGATCCCGCAGTTCGAGCGCGGCATCCTCTATGGCGAAGTGGTGCCGATGCAGCAACTCACCCCTTACCTGCAGTGGCGCTCCTGGCCACTGGTGATTCTCTGCGCGCTGCTGCTGGGCTGGGCCCTGCTGGCCAGCCGGATCGCCAAGACTGTCTAGTAGAACAGCTTGTAGCCGAGCAGGCCGACTGCCTCATTGAGCAGTTGGCCGCTCTGCCACAGCGACTTGCCTTCCGGCAGCCAGCCACCGAAGGGTCGGGCATGGTCACGACCCAGAAAGCCCACCGGTGCCGGCACCACGACAAACCCCGCCTGCTCGAAGCTCCAGCGTGAACGGTGCATGTGCCAGGCCTGGGTCACCACCACTACGCGCTTGATCCCCAGAGGCTGCAACAACTCGGCACTCATCTGCGCGTTTTCCCAGGTGGTACGGCTGCGCTCTTCCTTCCAGCGCACGCTGACCCCGAGGTCTCGCTGCAAGGAATCGGCTATCAGCTGCGCTTCGCTGGGCGGCGTACCGTAATGCAATCCGCCGCTGGTCAATACTGGCAACCCCGAGGCCTTGGCCAGTTGCGCGGCGTAACGCATGCGCTCCATGGCCACGCCCGTGGGCTGGTCCTGCGAGTCCCAGGCAGGGTCGCCGCGCTCGCGCCCGGCCCCGAGGATGACGATGGCATCTGCATGCTGCGCAAGCCCTGCCCACTGACTGCTGGCCAGGGCCGGCTCGCTTTCCAGTTGCCGGGCAGCCTGCTCCACCACGATCGGCAGGCTCATCAGCCACAAGCCGCCCAGGCCCAGGGCAAAGCACAGGGTCGACAGCCGCGGCCAGGATTTGCGCAGCCACCAGGCAGCAATCAGCAAAAGAAACAGGATGCCGGGCGGCATGATCATTTGTTTGATGAGATAGCGAATGGGCACAGGACACCTCCTTGGAGGTGCGCAGCCTAAGAGGAACGGCACCTGGCAACAATAGTCAGGTGCCGCTCCGGGAAGTTTTTGCTGCAGTGGCGCACTCCGCCTTGCGCCGGAAAAACCCGAACAGCTACTTGAAATGCAGCGTCCTGGACTTCGCTGTGGTAGCGGAGCGCTTGTCCTTGAGCCAGACAACTCTGGCCGCAGGTGGCGTCTCCACGTGTGGCAATGCGCCGACGCGTCCATGCCCGCCCTCCGGAAGGGATTCCAGATAGGCCTTGATCACTTCGAATTCAGCGCGGCTCAAACCACGCAACTCCAATTCAGCAGGCACTTCATCGCGTAATCGAACGGAGGTTCTGGCGACCTCGAGGGCCAGGCCCAGACGATCGATCAGCCGTTCGTAAAGCTCCGGTTTGGTTACTTGTTGCTGCGACTCTCCCATCCGTTCACCTCATTGAAGATAAATATATCTCCCCCCACACATGAGCTTAGCGTTACTCGCAAAAGCAGCCGGACGCCGCGACCAACGGCCCGCCGCGCCAAAGGCGGTGCAATCAGGGTTTCCCTCGGTGGACAGGGGTCATGTATGCTAGGGCGTTCACCATACTTGACACCGGATTGCCGATGCAGCGGTTTGATCGCTGCCTGGATAAGGTCTCCCATTTCTCAGCGCAAAGTAGCCATGCACGAACTCTATCAGCCCCGCGAAATCGAAGCCGCCGCCCAGTCTTACTGGGATGAGCGAAAGTCTTTTGAAGTCAGTGAACAGCCAGGCAAGGACACGTACTACTGCCTATCGATGTTCCCGTACCCAAGCGGCAAGCTACATATGGGCCACGTGCGCAACTACACCATCGGTGACGTGATCGCCCGTTACCAGCGCATGCTCGGCAAGAACGTCCTGCAGCCAATGGGCTGGGACGCCTTCGGCATGCCGGCGGAAAACGCCGCGATGAAGAACAACGTCGCCCCGGCCAAGTGGACCTACGAAAACATCGACTACATGAAGACCCAGCTCAAGAGCCTGGGCCTGGCATTCGACTGGTCGCGTGAAGTCACCACTTGCAAGCCGGACTACTACCGCTGGGAACAGTGGCTGTTCACCCGCCTGTTCGAAAAAGGCGTGATCTACCGCAAGAACGGTACCGTGAACTGGGACCCGGCCGACCAGACCGTGCTCGCCAACGAGCAGGTCATCGACGGTCGCGGCTGGCGTTCGGGCGCGCTGATCGAGAAGCGCGAAATCCCGATGTACTACTTCAAGATCACCGACTACGCCGACGAGTTGCTGGAAAGCCTCGACGAGCTGCCGGGCTGGCCTGAGCAGGTCAAGACCATGCAGCGCAACTGGATCGGCAAGTCCCGCGGCATGGAAGTGCAGTTCCCCTACGACCAGGCCAGCATCGGCCACGCCGGGGTGCTGAAAGTCTTCACCACCCGTCCGGACACCCTGATGGGCGCCACCTACGTGGCCGTTGCCGCCGAGCACCCGCTGGCCACCCAGGCCGCCCAGGGCAACCCCGAGCTGCAAGCCTTCATCGATGAATGCAAGAGCGGCAGCGTCGCTGAAGCCGACATCGCCACCCAGGAGAAAAAGGGCCTGGCCACCTCGCTGTTCGTCGAGCACCCGCTGACCGGCGAGAAGTTGCCGGTGTGGGTCGCCAACTACGTGCTGATGCACTACGGCGATGGCGCAGTAATGGCGGTACCGGCACACGACGAGCGCGATTTCGAGTTCGCCCACAAGTACAACCTGCCAGTGAAGGCCGTGGTGCGCACCAGTGCCGGCGATGAAGTCGGCAACGAGTGGCTGGCCGCCTATGGCGAGCACGGCCAGCTGATCAATTCCGGCGAATTCGACGGCCTGGACTTCGCCGGCGCGTTCGACGCCATCGAAGTGGCGCTGATCAAGAAAGAGCTGGGCAAATCCCGCACCCAGTTCCGCCTGCGCGACTGGGGCATCAGCCGCCAGCGCTATTGGGGCTGCCCGATCCCGATTATCCACTGCCCGTCCTGTGGCGATGTGCCGGTACCGGAAGAGCAACTGCCGGTCATCCTGCCAGAAAACGTCGTGCCCGATGGCGCCGGCTCGCCGCTGGCGCGCATGCCCGAGTTCTACGAGTGCAGCTGCCCGAAATGCGGTACCGCGGCCAAGCGTGAAACCGACACCATGGACACCTTCGTCGAGTCGTCGTGGTACTTCGCCCGCTACGCCTCGCCGAACTACGAAGGCGGCATGGTCGACCCGAAAGCGGCCAACCATTGGCTGCCGGTCGACCAGTACATCGGCGGTATCGAACACGCGATCCTGCACCTGCTGTACGCGCGCTTCTTCCACAAGCTGATGCGCGACGAAGGCCTGGTCACCTCCAACGAGCCGTTCAAGAACCTGCTGACCCAGGGCATGGTCGTTGCCGAAACCTACTACCGCGTTGCCAGCAACGGCGGCAAGGACTGGTTCAACCCGGCCGACGTCGAGATCGAGCGCGACGCCAAGGCCAAGATCATCGGCGCCACGCTGAAAACCGACGGCCTGCCGGTCGAGATCGGCGGCACCGAGAAGATGTCCAAGTCCAAGAACAACGGCGTTGACCCGCAGGCGATGATCGAAGCCTACGGCGCCGACACCTGCCGCCTGTTCATGATGTTCGCCTCGCCGCCGGACATGAGCCTGGAATGGTCCGACTCCGGTGTCGAAGGTGCCAACCGCTTCCTGCGCCGCGTCTGGCGCCTGGCTCAGGCCCACGTGGCCCAGGGCCTGCCGGGCAAGCTGGATGTCGCCAGCCTCGATGACGGGCAAAAAGTGATCCGCCGCGCCATCCACGCAGCCATCAAGCAGGCCAGCACCGATGTCGGCCAGCACCACAAGTTCAACACCGCCATCGCCCAGGTGATGACCGTGATGAACGTACTGGAGAAAGCCCCGCAAGCCAGCGAACAGGACCGCGCCCTGCTGCAGGAAGGCCTGGAAGCTGTAACCTTGCTGCTGGCGCCGATTACCCCGCACATCAGCCACGAGCTGTGGCAGCGCCTGGGCCACCAGGACGCAGTGATCGATGCGGCCTGGCCGGTACTGGACGAGAGCGCCCTGGTCCAGGACAGCATCGTCCTGGTCATCCAGGTCAACGGCAAGCTGCGTGGCCAGATCGAAATGCCGGCCGCCGCCAGCCGTGAAGAAGTCGAAGCCGCCGCGCGCAGCAACGAGAACGTGCTGCGCTTCACCGAAGGCCTGAGCATCCGCAAGGTCATCGTGGTACCGGGCAAGCTGGTCAACATCGTCGCCAACTGACAGGAAAAGCCGGCCCGCCACAGCGCGGGCCGGCGCACAGAATCGGCCCACAAGGGAGCTACAACATGATCAAACGCAATCTGCTGGTAATGGGCCTGGCCGTGATGCTCAGCGCCTGCGGTTTCCAGCTGCGCGGTACCGGCAACACGGAACTGGCGATCAAGGAACTGGACCTGAGCGCGCGTAACGCCTACGGCGATACCGTGCTGCAGTTGCGCCAGGCATTGCAAAGCAACGGCGTCAATGTCCACGCCGGCGCGCCTTACAAGCTGGTGCTGACCAACGAACAAGAGTCCCAGCGTGCGGCAACCTACGCCGGTTCCGGGCGCTCGGCCGAGTACGAACTGACCACCGTGCTGAGCTACAGCATCGAAGGTCACAACGACACCAACCTGCTCAACGACAAGCTCGAAGTGCGCAAGATCTACGTGCATGACGGCAACAACATCACCGGTTCCGACCAGGAAGCCAACCAGACCCGCAAGGAAATGCGCCGCGACCTGGTGCAGAACATGCTGGTACGCCTGCAACTGCTGACTCCGAGTCAGCTTGAAGGCCTGCAACAAAAGGCTGACGAACGTGCGCAAGCCGAAGCCGACGCCCTGGAAGCCGCCCGCCGTGCCCAGGACGAAACGCCTCAGCAGTCGCCGCTGCAACTGCCGCGCAACTGAGACTGAACGGGGCACTTCGGTGCCCCGTCTGCCATCATGAAACTCACTCCCGCCCAGCTCAACAAACACCTGCAAGGCAGCCTCGCGCCGGTTTACGTGATCAGTGGCGATGACCCGCTGCTGTGCCAGGAAGCGGCCGACGCCGTGCGTGCCGCGGCGCGCCAGCAAGGCTTCGATGAACGCCAGGTGTTCAGCGCCGACGCCAACTTCGACTGGGGCACCCTGCTCCAGGCCGGGGCCAGCCTGTCGCTGTTCGCCCAGCGCCGCCTGCTCGAGCTGCGCCTGCCCTCCGGCAAGCCTGGCGACAAGGGCGCGGCAGCACTGATCGAGTACTGCGCCAAGCCTGCCGAAGACACCCTGCTGCTGATCAGCCTGCCCAAGCTCGATGGCAGTGCGCAGAAGACCAAGTGGGGCAAGGCGCTGATCGAAGGCCAGCACGTCCAGTTCGTGCAGATCTGGCCGGTAGACAGCCACCAGTTGCCGCAATGGATCAGCCAGCGCCTGTCCCAGGCCGGGCTGAGCGCCCAGCGCGACGCGGTTGACCTGATCGCCGCCCGGGTTGAAGGCAACCTGCTGGCAGCAGCCCAGGAGATCGAGAAGCTCAAGCTGCTGGCCGAAGGCAATCAGATCACGGTTGAAACGGTCCAGGCGGCGGTAGCCGACAGTGCCCGTTTCGATGTGTTCGGCCTGGTCGATGCGATCCTCAATGGCGAGGCGGCCCACGCCTTGCGCATGCTTGAGGGCTTGCGCGGCGAAGGGGTCGAGCCACCGGTGATTCTCTGGGCCCTGGCCCGGGAACTGCGCCTGCTGGCCGGGCTTGCCCAGCAGTTCAGCCAGGGCGTGCCGCTGGACAAGGCCTTCAGCCAGGCCCGGCCGCCGGTCTGGGACAAGCGCAAGCCGCTGATGAGCAAAGCCCTGCAACGCCATTCGGCGCAGCGCTGGAGCCAGTTGCTGCAGGATGCCCAGCGCATCGATGCGCAGATCAAGGGCCAGGCCCAGGGTTCGCCGTGGACCAGCCTGGCGCGCTTGTCGTTGTTGATGGCGGGGCAGCGCCTGGCTTTGCCGGCGGAGTGAAATGTATCGCGGGGCAAGCCCGCTCCTACCGATTTGTGTGGAAGCGGGCTTGCCCCGCGATAACTTCACACCTATATTGCGCCCCACACCCACCCTGCAGGACTCCCTGTCATGAGCAAAAAACCCGCAAAGCCCGGGCCCAACAAGGCCAAATCCATCGTCGCCCAGCCCTTGTTCCGCAGCCGCCAGGAACGCGCCGGCAAAGGCAAAGGCAGCTACCGCCGCGAAGCCTTCCAATCGAGAGATTGGGAGGCTTCTTACTTTTTGGCCGCATAAAGGCAAGAATCCGGCAGGCATGGTATGGTCGGCACCTGACCTGAAATACCTGGACCTGTGCATGCCCCTTTGTCTTTCCCGTCGCTGGCAACCTCGCCAGCTGATTGCCGCCTCCAGCCTCATCCTGCTTGTCGCCTGCGCGGAGAAACCCACCGCTGCCGATGCGCTGCCGCTGGCCCCTGCCCAACCGGCTCCAGTCGTCACCCTGCCCACCCCTGCCGTCGACACGCTCAGCGAAATCCAGCCGCTGCAAAGCTTCGCCCAATGGCAGGCGGGATTCCGCCAGCAAGCCCTGCAAGCGGGTATCAATGCCAGCACCTTCGACCGCGCATTCCTCGGTGTCACACCCGACATGGACGTGATCAAGGCCGACCGCAGCCAGCCTGAGTTTACCCGGCCGGTATGGGAGTACCTCGATGGTGCGCTGTCGCCACTGCGGGTACGCAACGGCAAAGGCCTGCTGGAAAAACATGCCGAGTTGCTGAGCCAGATCGAACAACGCTACGGCGTCGACCGCAATGTGCTGGTGTCGGTGTGGGGAATGGAGAGCAACTTTGGCCAGTTCCAGGGCAACAAATCGGTTATCCGCTCTCTCGCCACCCTGGCCTATGAAGGCCGCCGCCCGGCATTCGCCCAGGCGCAGTTGATCGCGGCGCTGCAAATCCTGCAAAACGGTGATATCCAGCCCGACGCCATGAAGGGCTCGTGGGCCGGGGCCATGGGCCAGACCCAGTTCATCCCCACCACCTACAACACCCATGCCGTGGATTTTGACGGCGACGGCCGCCGGGATATCTGGAACAGCTCGGCTGACGCCCTGGCCTCGACTGCGCATTACCTGCAGAGCTCCGGCTGGAAACGCGGCGAACCCTGGGGCTTTGAGGTGCAGCTGGCGCCTGGCTTCGACTACTGGCTGGCCGATGGCAGCCAGCGCAAGCCGGTATCGGAATGGCTGCAGATGGGCCTGAAACTGCCCGCCGGCGTACGTTTGCCAGCCGGCAGCGAGCAGCTGTCCGCCGCCCTGCTGTTGCCGGCCGGTTATCGCGGCCCGGCATTCCTGGTACTGGACAACTTCCGCGCGATCCTCAAGTACAACAACTCGTCGTCCTACGCCATGGCCGTCGGCCTGCTCGGCCAGCGCTTCGATGGCTCGGGCTACATTGCCGGCTCATGGCCCAAGGATGACCTGCCACTGAGCCGCAGCGAGCGTGTCGAGCTGCAGACCCTGCTCAGTGCCCGCAACTACGACGCCGGCGCCGCCGACGGCATCATCGGCGCCAACACCCGCAAGGCCATCCGCAGCGCCCAGCAGGCGCTGGGCTGGCCGGCTGATGGCTATCCGACGCACAAGCTGCTCGATAGCTTGCGTCAGCGCTGACGCACCTCGCGGGGCAAGTCACTCTGGCTTGCCCCGCGATGGCGCTCAAACAAATCCTGCTCCAGTCGCAAACACTTGCCATCGGCATCCAGGCACACCCTGGCCCCCATCGGCAACGTCAGGTTCGGGTCGCAATGACCACTGCGCCAGCCGGCCAGCACCGGCACCTGCAGCGGTGCAAAGAACTGGCGCAGCAAGGGCGCCAGCGCCTCTAGTGCAATCCCGGCAAAATCCCCGACCAGCACGCCACGAATCCCTTCGAGCTTGCCCGCCAGACGCAATTGCGTCAGCAGGCGGTCGACCCGGTACAGCGGCTCGTTGACGTCTTCGATAAACAGAATACCGCCATCACAGTGGAGTTCTGCCGGGGTGCCCAGGGTCGCGCACAACAACGACAGATTACCCCCCAGTAAAGGCCCGCTGGCAGTGCCTGG
This sequence comes from Pseudomonas sp. B21-009, assembly GCF_024749345.1. Taxonomy (NCBI): domain Bacteria; kingdom Pseudomonadati; phylum Pseudomonadota; class Gammaproteobacteria; order Pseudomonadales; family Pseudomonadaceae; genus Pseudomonas; species Pseudomonas sp. B21-009. The sequence continues at coordinate 5,180,144 of NZ_CP087199.1, forward strand.
CAGGATGGTGGTCAATGGCCAGGCCTGAGGGTGCTCAAGACGGTCACCGGCGCCCAGCTGGCCGCGCAGCTGCTCGAACAGCGAAGAGAGTGTCGGCTCCTGCTTGTTGCCCAGCAGCTCCGACTTGAGCATGGCACCATGGAAAGACACAAACCCGGCATGACGGGCAATCGCCGTGTGCAGCGCGGTAATGTCGCTGTAGCCGACCAACGGCTTGGGATGCCGGCGCAGCAAGTCGAAATCGATGTTTTCCAGTAGGCGCATACTGCCGTAGCCACCGCGCAGGCAGATGATGGCATCGACATCCTTAGCGGCAAATGCACTGTGCAGGTCTTGCAGGCGCTGCGCATCGCTACCGGCCAGATAACCCTCGGCGGCGGTTACTCCCGGGTAGATCCGGCAGCGATAGCCGCGCGCCTCGAACCACTGGTTGACCTTGAGCGTATCGACCTGGGCGGGACCTGCCGGGGCGATGATTGCGATCAGCCCGCCAGCGGGCAAGGCCATGGGCAACGGCTGGGCGTGAGACAGCACATCGGCCTGATGGGTGAAGGGAAGGTTCATCCAGACGACTCCTTGTGTGGACAGGTCGGCAAACAAAAATGCCGATGTCGCTTTGCAGCAGACATCGGCATCGAGACAACCAGGCTGTCGATCAGAGCTTGATCTTGGCCTCATGCGCCTGCTGGTCGGCATGGTACGAAGAACGCACCAGCGGACCGGAAGCAACGTTCTTGAAGCCCATCTTGTAACCTTCTTCGGCGAACCAGGCGAAGGTGTCCGGGTGCACGAAACGCTGCACCGGCAAGTGGCTGCGCGACGGCTGCAGGTACTGGCCGAGGGTCAGCATGTCGATGTTGTGCTCGCGCATGCGATGCATCACTTCGATCACTTCTTCATCGGTTTCGCCAAGGCCCAGCATCAGCCCGGACTTGGTCGGTACGTGCGGCACCAGTTCCTTGAACTTCTGCAGCAAGGTCAGCGACCACTGGTAGTCCGAACCCGGACGCGCGGCCTTGTACAGGCGCGGTACGGTTTCGAGGTTGTGGTTGAACACATCCGGCGGGGTTTCGGCGGTAATCGCCAGGGCCACATCCATGCGCCCGCGGTAGTCCGGCACCAGGGTCTCGAGCTGCACACCCGGCGACAGCGCGCGGATCTCACGGATACAGTCGGCAAAATGCTGGGCACCACCGTCGCGCAGGTCGTCGCGGTCCACCGAGGTGATCACCACGTACTTCAGGCGCAGGTCGGCAATGGCCACGGCGAGGTTCTTCGGCTCGTCGACGTCCAAGGGCTTCGGCCGGCCATGGCCGACGTCGCAGAACGGGCAGCGACGGGTGCAGATGTCACCCATGATCATGAAGGTCGCGGTGCCACCCGAGAAGCACTCGCCCAGGTTCGGGCAGGAGGCTTCTTCGCAGACGCTGTGCAGCTTGTGCTTGCGCAGCAGTTGCTTGATGCGGTCGACTTCCGGCGAAACCGGGATACGCACGCGAATCCAGTCAGGCTTCTTTGGCAGCTCGTCAGTGGGGATGATCTTTACCGGGATACGCGCGACTTTTTCCGCGCCACGCAGTTTGACACCCGCCTCGACCTTCGGCCGAGGCGCTGGCGTCACGCTTTGCACTGGTTCTTGCACAACAGTAGTCATATTCAGAAGATTCCGCCCGTAAGGGTCGTCTGCTCAGCATAGTCGAGGTGCTTGACCAGCTGCCCGCGCAGCCTTGCCCTTACCTCAGAGAGTTCGATCGAGCCTGCCTGGTCGCGCAGCTGGGTCATGGCCAGCCCCGCATACCCGCAGGGGTTAATCCGGCGGAATGGCGCCAGGTCCATGTCCACGTTCAAGGCAAGGCCGTGGAACGAACAGCCATTGCGAATCCGCAGGCCGAGCGAGGCGATCTTCGCCCCGTCGACATAAACGCCCGGGGCATCGGCCTTGGCCGCCGCCTCGACGTTGTAACTGGCCAGCAACTCGATCAGGCAGCGCTCGATGCGGCTGACCAGATCGCGCACGCCAAAACCCAGGCGGCGTACATCCAGCAGCAGGTACGCCACCAGCTGACCCGGGCCGTGATAGGTCACCTGGCCGCCGCGATCGGTCTGCACCACCGGGATGTCACCCGGTACCAGCAGATGCTCGGCCTTGCCGGCCTGGCCCTGGGTGAACACCGCCGGGTGTTCAACCAGCCATACCTCATCCGCGGTGCCCGGGCCACGCTGGTCGGTAAACCGACGCATGGCCTCCAGCACCGGCTCGTAAGGCAGCAGGCCGAGGTCGCGAAAGCCGAGGCACGCGGGCATCAGAGCACCATTTTCACGATTCCAGTCGCGCGCAGGGCGCTGTTGATATCGTGCAGCTGGTCTTCACCCGTGGCGATGATGTGCAGTTGCACCGTGGTGTACTTGCCTTCCTTGCTCTGACGTTCAGCCAGGGTACTCATGTCGACCGTGGCGTACTTCTTGAGGATCTCGATCACCGTGTCCTTGAAATTGACCACGGTGTCGCCGATGACCTTGATCGGGTAATCGGCGCAGGGGAATTCGATTTTGTGCGACTTGTCAGCTTCGGTCATAGCAGTAACGGCCTCGTAAGCCGTGGCAACAACAACGCCCCCGCATGAGTGGCGGGGGCGTGGCAGGTCACGATATCAGTTGAACAACCCGTAGAAGAATAGCCGAATGCTATCCCACACACGACGGAAGAAACCACCTTCCTCAACGCCATCCAGCGCGATCAGGTCGGCACTGTGGACAACCTTGTCATCCAGTTTGACTTCCACTTTACCGATCACGTCACCTTTGTTGATCGGAGCGATCAATTGCGGGTTCATGGTCATGCTTGCGGCCAGCTTTTTCAATTGGCCTTTAGGCAAAGTCATGGTCAGGTCTTCGGCGAGACCGGCTTTGACCTGATTGGTTGCGCCCTTCCAGACCGGTGCCTGGGCAAGCTCGGTACCCTTCTGGTAGAAGGTCTGGGTTTCGAAGAAGCGGAAGCCGTAGGTCAGCAGCTTCTGGGTTTCGGCCGCACGCGATTGCTCGCTGTTGGTACCGAAGACCACGGCGATCAGGCGCATGCCGTCACGTACTGCCGAAGACACCATGCAGTAGCCGGCTTCGTCGGTGTGGCCGGTTTTCAGGCCGTCGACGGTCTTGTCGCGCCACAGCAGCAGGTTGCGGTTAGGCTGCTTGATGTTGTTCCAGAAGAACTCTTTCTGCGAGTAGATCGCATAGTGAGCCGGGTCTTCGTGGATGATCGCGCGCGCCAGCACTGCCATGTCGTGGGCCGACGAGTAGTGCTCGGGGTTCGGCAGGCCGGTCGGGTTCATGAAGTGGCTGTTGCTCATGCCCAGGTCGCCGGCGGTCTTGTTCATCATGTCGGCGAAGGCGTCTTCGCTGCCGGCGATGTGCTCGGCGAGGGCGACGCTGGCGTCGTTACCCGACTGGATGATGATGCCGTGCAGCAGGTCGCTGACGCTGACCTGGGTGCCGACCTTGATGAACATCCGCGAACCGCCGGTGCGCCAGGCGTTTTCGCTGACGGTCACCGGGTCGTTTTCGCCGATCTGCCCGCGACGGATATCCAGGGTCGCGATGTAGGCGGTCATCAGCTTGGTCAGGCTCGCCGGAGGCAGACGCTGGTCACCATTGTTCTCGACCAGGATGTTGCCGCTGGAGGCTTCCATGAGCACGTAGGACTTGGCAGCCAGTTGCGGCGGCGACGGCATCATTTGCTCTGCCGCGAAGGCGGCAGGGGCAATCATCAGCGGTACAAGCAGGCAAAGGCGTTTGGCAAAGCTGGTTATGTTCATCCGTCTCTCGAAATGGCTAATGGGCTCATGCCCTCATGGGCAAAACGTTTACAGGCGCATGGCCTGACGGGCAAAACCGCCATTGTACATGGCGGCTGCGCCCGGCTGCATGACAAACCGATCAGTCCCCCCGATCAGTCTGCCGTGACGACTTTGGGCTGCCCCAGATTGGCCAGGCGCACGCTGTCCTGCATCTGCTGGGCTTCGCCCTGGCTGTTGATCGGCCCCAGGCGGACCCGGTGCAGGGTCTGCTGGTTGCGCACGATCGAACTGATGAACACCGGTGCGCTGACCATGCTGCTGAGCTTGGAGCGCAGCAGTTCGGCAGCATCGGGGTTGGCAAAAGCGCCGACCTGCAAGTAAAGACCATTGCTGGCCATCGTGTTGTTGCTGGCGACTTGCAGGGGTACGACCGCAGCGGCGTGCTGCTGCGGCGGTGGCGTCCATTGCTCGACCGTGCCGGTGCTGGCCGGCAGCGCCTGGGTCTGGGCCACTTGCGGCTGGTCGAGGACCATCGGCGCCGGCTGGCCCCGCTGGGCCCACCATTGTTTCGGGTCGATGCCTTCGACGCGCACCCGCGCGGTGCCGGTCTCGGCATAGCCGAGCTTCTTCGCCGCCGCGTACGACAGGTCGATGATGCGGTCGGAATAGAACGGCCCGCGGTCGTTGACCCGCAGGATCACGCTGCGCTGGTTGTCGAGGTTGGTAACCTTGACGTAGGCCGGCAGCGGCAGGGTCTTGTGCGCCGCGCTCATACCGTAGAGGTCATAGACCTCGCCGTTGGCGGTGTTCTGGCCGTGGAACTTGGTGCCGTACCAGGATGCCGTGCCCTCGGCGCGGTAGTTGCGCGAGTCGGGGATCGGGAAGTAGGTCTTGCCCAGCACGGTGTAGGGGTTGGCCTTGTAGTTGCCGGTGTGCACGGTCGGGGTCGCGTCGGGGATCTTCGAGACGTCGACGTCCCACCAGGGCGCGCCGTCCTTGTGGGCCCGGTTGATGTCCAGGCCGGGCTTGGCCCGCACGACATTGGCATTACCCTGGGTGGAGGTGCTCGGGCGGCTGCTCGAACAGCTCACCAGCACCAGGCCCAGGGCCGCGCAACCCAGCAGTTTCAGCGATGTAGCGGAGAACATTACGCGCATTACTTGGCGCCCCGTGCTTGAACCAGCAGGTCCGAGAGCTGATGCACTGCCATGGCATACATCACGCTGCGGTTATAGCGAGTGATCGCGTAGAAGTTTTTCAGGCCCAGCCAGTATTCCGGGCCATTGTCACCTTCGAGCCGGAAGGCGGTGACCGGCAGATCATCGCGCAGCGCATCATGACTCGACCAGCCCAGTGCCCGCAACTCCCCGACCGTCTTGACCGCGTCGATGCCCGGGCTCAGGCCCTCGTCGACGCGCTCGCCACGCACCGTGGCGCGGCTGACCACCTGCTCGCCAGCGACCCAGCCATGACGCTTGAAGTAGCTGGCAACGCTGCCGATGGCATCGTCCGGGTTGTTCCAGATATTGATGTGGCCGTCGCCGTCAAAATCCACGGCGTAGGCGCGAAAGCTGCTCGGCATGAACTGCGGCAAGCCCATGGCCCCGGCGTAGGAGCCCTTGAGGGTCAGTGGGTCGACCTGCTCTTCACGGGCCAGCAACAGGTACTCGCGCAGTTCCTTGCGGAAGAATTCGGCACGCGGCGGGTAATCGAAGCCCAGGGTCGACAGCGCATCAATCACCCGGTAATTGCCGGTGTTGCGGCCAAAGAAGGTTTCGACGCCGATGATCGAGACGATCACCTGGGCCGGCACGCCGTACTCCTGTTCGGCGCGGGCCAAGGTGGCCTCATGCTGACGCCAGAAGTCGACGCCGCGGGCGACGCGGGCGTCGGTGAGGAACATCGGCCGGTAGTCTTTCCAGGGTTTTACCCGTTCAGCCGGGCGCGAGATCGCGTCAAGGATCGACTGCTTGCGCTGAACCTCGCGAAACACCCCCATCAGTTGCTCACCGGCAAAACCGTAGTCGCGGGTCATTTCGCCGACGAACTCGGCCACCTGGGGCGAGCCGTCGTAGTCGCCGGCAGCAGCGCCTTGCGCGCCGCCGAGCAAACCTACAAAGCCGACCCAGGGCGCACAACGAGCCGCCCAGCCACGCATTGCTTGCATGTAATTCTTCACCTTATTCAAACCTGCGCAATCCATTTGCGATGCGTATGGATCGACATTAAAACCCCAAACGCTGACAGCAGCGTCACCAACGAAGTTCCGCCATAACTAATGAAGGGCAGCGGCACCCCCACCACGGGCAACAAGCCGCTGACCATACCGATATTGACGAACACATAAACAAAGAAGGTCATGGTCAGGCTGCCGGCCAGCAACTTGCCGTAGAGCGTCTGGGCCTGGGCGGTAATCACCAGGCCGCGGCCGATCAGCAGCAGGTAGATCAAAAGCAGCGCGCAGATGCCGACCAGGCCGAACTCCTCGCCGAGCACGGCAATGATGAAGTCGGTGTGGCTTTCCGGGAGAAAGTCCAGGTGCGACTGGGTGCCCAGCAGCCAGCCCTTGCCGAACACCCCGCCCGAGCCGATCGCCGCTTTCGACTGGATGATGTTCCAGCCGGTGCCCAGCGGATCGCTTTCCGGGTCGAGAAAGGTCAGTACCCGCTGCTTCTGGTAGTCGTGCATGACGAAGAACCACATCGCCACCGCCACCGGCACTGCCGCCGCCACCACGCTGAGGATCCAGCGCCAGCGCAGGCCACCCATGAACAGTACGAAGGCGCCGGAGGCGAGGATCAGCAAGGCGGTACCCAGGTCTGGCTGGCGCACGATGAGGATGAACGGCAGGCCGATCAGGATCAGGCTGATCACCACGTGCTTCAAATGCGGCGGCAGCGAGCGCTTGGCCAGGTACCAGGCGATGGTCGCCGGCATGATGATCTTCATGAACTCCGAGGGCTGGAAGCGGATCACCCCGGGAATGTTGATCCAGCGCGTGGCGCCCATGGCGTTGTGGCCCATGACGTCGACCACCACCAGCAGGATCACCCCGACCACATAGGCAAGGGGCACCCAGCGCGCCATGAAACGTGGTTCGAGCTGGGCAATGACGAACATCGACACCAGGCCGATGCCGAACGAACTGGCTTGCTTGAGCAGCAGGTCCCAGTTCTTGCCGCTGGCCGAATAGAGCACGAACAGGCTGCCGGCAGCCAGGGTCAGCAGCAGGATCAGCAACGGGCCGTCGACATGGATGCGCTGCAGGAAGCTTGCGCGACGACGCATTACGTCCTCGCTGGAAAGCATGCGATCGAAATTGTTCTTCACTGGGCCGATTCCTGAACGACGGTGGCGGGAGCGAACTCGGATTTGAGCCGGCCATGCTCGTCGAGCAACCAGGCGTCCATTACCTGACGCATCACCGGCGCCGCGACGCGGCCACCCGCTTCGCCGTTTTCGATCATCACCGAAACCACGATCTTCGGGTTCTCTGCCGGGGCGAAGCCGACGAACAGGGCGTGGTCGCGGTGGCGTTCCTGAACCTTGTTGCGGTCGTACTTCTCGCCCTGCTTGATCGCTACCACCTGGGCGGTACCACTCTTGCCGGCAATCCGGTACTGGGCACCGGCGGCGGCGGCGCGGGCGGTACCGCGGGCGTTGTGCATCACCTGCTCCATGCCATGGGTGACCCTGGCCCAGTCGGACTTGTCACGCAAGACGATGTCTTCCATCGGGTTCTCGTCCACCGGTGGCTGGCCTTCGATGGTCTTGGCCAGGTGCGGACGGTTCCACTTGCCCTTGCTGGCGATCAGGGCGATGGCCTGGGCCATCTGCAGCGGCGTGGTCTGCATGTAGCCCTGGCCGATACCGAGGATCAGCGTCTCGCCCGGGAACCAGGCCTGGCGGCGGGTGGCGCGCTTCCATTCGCGAGTCGGCATCAGGCCGGCGGACTCCTCGAACATGTCGAGGGAGACTTTCTGCCCGAGACCGAACTTGTTCATGTAGCTGGACAGACGGTCGATGCCCATCTTGTGCGCCAGGTCGTAGAAGTAGGTGTCGTTGGAGCGCATGATCGCCAGGTCGAGGTCGACCCAGCCGTCGCCGCTGCGGTTCCAGTTGCGGTACTTGTGGTCATAATTGGGCAGTTGGTAGAAGCCCGGGTCGAACACCCGGCTGCTGGCGGTGACCACACCACTGTCGAGGCCGGCGATGGCCACTGCCGGCTTGATGGTCGAACCCGGCGGGTACAGGCCGCGCAGCACGCGGTTGAACAGTGGCCGGTCGATCGAATCGCGCAGCTCGGCATAGGCCTTGAAGCTGATGCCGGTGACGAACGGGTTGGGGTCAAAGCTTGGCTGGCTGACCATCGCCAGTACTTCGCCGGTATTCGGATCAAGCGCGACAATGGCGCCACGACGCCCGCCCAGCGCGGCCTCGGCAGCTTCCTGCAGCTTGATGTCGAGGCTCAGGACGATGTCTTTGCCGGGGATCGGGTCGGTGCGCTTGAGCACCCGCAATACCCGGCCACGGGCGTTGGTCTCAACCTCTTCGTAACCCACCTGGCCGTGCAGTTCCGGCTCGTAGAAGCGCTCGATGCCGGTCTTGCCGATATGGTGGGTGCCGCTGTAGTTGACCGGGTCGAGGGTCTTGAGCTCTTTCTCGTTGATCCGCCCGACATAACCGACCGAGTGAGCAAAGTGCGCTCCCTGCGGGTAATGGCGCACCAGTTGGGCGACCACCTCGACGCCGGGCAGGCGGAACTGGTTCACCGCAACCCGGGCGATCTGTTCTTCGGTCAGCTCGAACAGGATCGGCACCGGCTCGAACGGCCGGCGGCCCTGGCGCATGCGCTTTTCAAACAGGGTGCGGTCGTCCGGGGTCAGCTCGAGCACCTCGACGATCACATCGAGTACCTGCTGCCAGTCGCCGGAGCGCTCACGGGTCATGGTCAGGCTGAAGCTTGGCCGGTTATCGGCGACGATCACCCCGTTGCGGTCGAAGATCAGCCCGCGAGTCGGCGGAATCGGCTGCACATGCACCCGGTTATTTTCCGACAGGGTCGAGTGATAGTCGTACTGGATCACCTGCAGGTAATACAGGCGGGCGATCAACACGCAAATCAGCAGGACGATCGCCACTGCACCGACCACGACGCGGCTACGCACCAGACGGGCGTCTTTCTCGTGATCCTTGAGGCGAATCGGCTGCGACATTGAAAAGGCTTAAGGCTTATTTGTGGTAGGGGTGCCCGGACAATACGGTCCAGGCGCGGTACAGCTGTTCGCCGATCAGTATCCTTACCAACGGGTGGGGCAGTGTCAGCGGCGACAGCGACCAGCGCTGCTCGGCCCGCGCACAGACTTCCGGCGCCAGCCCTTCGGGGCCGCCGACCATGAAGTTGACGGTACGCGAATCCAGCCGCCAGCGGTCCAGCTCGACCGCCAGTTGCTCGGTACTCCAGGGCTTGCCATGGACCTCCAGGGTGACAATCCGTTCCCCTGGCTGGACCTTGGCAAGCATGGCCTCACCCTCCTGACGGATCAGGCGGGCGACGTCGGCATTCTTGCCCCGGGTATTGAGCGGTATTTCCACCAGCTCCAGCGACAGCTCCGCGGGAAGGCGCTTGGCATATTCATGCCAACCGTCCTCGACCCACTTGGGCATGCGCGAGCCGACCGCGATCAGACGCAGACGCACGAGCCTTCCTTATTCCCGATCTTTCAGCTTGTCTGCAAAGTCGTGGGTGTTTTCCGGGCTGTGGTGCTTGCCATCGGCGGCACGGCTCTGCTCGGCACCCATCCACAGACGCTCAAGGTCGTAGAACTGACGGGCAGCGGCAGTCATCATGTGGACGATGACATCATTCAGGTCCAGCAGTACCCAGTCGCTGTCGCCCTTGCCTTCTTCGCCCAGTGGCTGAACGCCCTTGGCCTTGACCTGCTCACGGACCTTTTCCAGCATCGCGCTGATCTGGCGGTTGGAGGTACCGGTGGCGATGATCATGTAGTCGGTCAGGCTGTGCTTTTCTTTTACGTCGATAACCTGGATGTCCTGGGCCTTGACGTCTTCCAGGGCGGACTTGGTCAGTTCGACCAGCTCTTCGGCGCTGACGTTGTGTTTTTGCTTGGTCATATAAAACTCATTCAACTCAATAGTATGAGGCGCTTCTCAGCACCCTCAGTTCGGCGCACGGTAAAGGTTGTGCGCATCGATGTAGGCCAGTACTGCGTCCGGCACCAGAAACCGCACCGACTTGCCGCTGGCCAGCAGCTGTCGGATCTGCGTGGCTGACACCGCAAGCGGCGTCTGCCAGACGAATGCAATATTCCCGGCAGGCCCTTCAAGGGCCTGCGGATCACTGACCGAACGTGCGGCCAGCAGGTTGCGCAAGGCATCCGGCGGCTCGACGTCGGCATCCGGGCGTTGCAGCACCAGGATGTGACAGTGTTGCAGCAATTCTTCCCAACGGTGCCAACTGGGCAGGCCGCAGAACGCGTCCCAGCCCAGCAGCAGAAACAGTTGCTCCGAGGCGGCCATTTCAGCACGCATCAGTTCCAGCGTTTCGATGGTGTACGACGGCTTGTCACGGGCCAGTTCGCGGGCATCGACCGACAGCGTAGGCACGCCCTGAACCGCGCACTGGACCATCGCCAGCCTATCCTGGGCCGACACTTGCGGCGTATCACGGTGCGGCGGGCGGGCGTTGGGCATCAGCCGCAGCTCGTCGAGCGCCAGCACTTCGGCGACCTCCAGCGCACTGCGCAGGTGTCCGATGTGCACCGGGTCGAAAGTCCCGCCGAGCACGCCGATGCGCCGGGCGGGCGACATCGTCGAGACTGGGGCGAGCGGTTTGCGCTCGGCCAAGTCAGAGCGACTCCTGTCCGCGCAGCTGACCGTCGCCGATCACCACGTATTTTTCGCAGGTCAGGCCTTCCAGGCCAACCGGGCCGCGGGCGTGCAGCTTGTCGGTGGAAATCCCGATCTCCGCGCCCAGACCGTACTCGAAACCGTCGGCAAAGCAGGTCGGGGTGTTGATCATTACCGACGACGAATCGACCTCGGCCATGAACTGGCGAGCCTGCGCCTGGTGTTCGGTGACGATCGAATCGGTATGGTGCGAGCCATAGCGATTGATGTGTTCGATGGCCTGGTCCAGACCGTCCACTACGCGGATCGACAGAATCGCCGCGAGGTATTCGGTGTTCCAGTCCGTTTCGGTCGCCGGCAGCGCCTCGATGATTTTCAGCGTGCGCTCACAACCGCGCAATTCGACGCCTTTTTCCCGAAATTGGCGGGCCATTTCCGGCAGGAACTCGGCCGCGACCGACTGATCGACCAGCAGGGTTTCCATCGCCCCGCAGATGCCGTAGCGGTAGGTCTTGGCGTTGAAGGCGATGCGCCGGGCCTTGTCCAGCTCGGCGTGCTCAGCCACATAGACGTGGCAGATACCATCGAGGTGCTTGATCACCGGCACCCGCGCGTCGCGGCTGATGCGCTCGATCAGGCCCTTGCCGCCACGCGGCACGATGACGTCGACGAACTCCGGCATGCTGATCAGCGCACCGACCGCTTCGCGATCGGTGGTTTCGACCACTTGCACCACCGCCGCCGGCAAGCCGGCCTCGGCCAGGCCGCGCTGGATGCAGGCGGCAATGGCACGGTTGGAATGGATGGCTTCGGAGCCGCCGCGCAGGATGGTGGCGTTGCCAGACTTCAGGCACAGGCTGGCAGCGTCGATGGTCACGTTCGGACGCGATTCGTAAATGATGCCGATCACCCCCAGCGGCACGCGCATCTTGCCGACCTGGATACCCGATGGCCGGTAGCTCATGTCGCGGATCGCGCCGACCGGGTCCGGCAGGCTGGCCACCTGGCGCAGGCCGACGATCATGCCGTCGATGCGTGCCGGGGTCAGCGCCAGGCGCTCGAGCATGGCCGCTTCCAAGCCATTGGCGCGGCCAGCAGCGAGGTCCAGTTCGTTGGCGGCGGTCAGCTCGGCGCGGGCAGCGTCCAGGGCGTTGGCGGCGGCTTGCAGGGCGCGGTTCTTTTGCGCAGTGCTGGCACGGCCGATCACGCGCGACGCCGCGCGGGCAGCGCGACCCAGGCGGGTCATGTAGTCAAGAACGGACTCAGTCATGGGCTCAGTGGTCTTGGCGAAGGGGAAAATCGGATGATTATAACTGTCGTGTGGCCCCACGCCCAGCGGTGACAGGCGGATGGTCGAAAAGAGTGCCGGCCCCTCGCTTCATAATGGCCATTCAGGGTTGGTTAAGACAGAAATTGCTATCATCGCCCACCTGTCCACCCGCGAACCTGCCCGCATGCCAGACTCCGCCCCCTGCCCGCCCAAGGCCCTGCCCGACAGCTTCTTCGACCGCGACGCTGGCGAATTGGCCAGGGCCCTGCTGGGCAAGGTCATCCGCCACCGCCACGGCCCGTACTGGCTGGCGGCGCGAATCATCGAGACCGAGGCCTACTACCTCAGCGACAAGGGCAGCCACGCTTCGCTCGGCTACACCGAAAAACGCCGGGCGCTGTTTCTCGACGGCGGGCACATCTACATGTATTACGCCCGCGGCGGCGACTCGCTGAACTTCAGCGCCCACGGGCCGGGCAATGCGGTGTTGATCAAATCGGCCTACCCCTTCGTCGATGCCTTGTCGGATGACAACAGCCTGGCACAGATGCAACTGAACAACCCTGACGCCAGCGGCCAGGCGCGCCCGCCCGAACGCCTGTGCGCCGGCCAGACCCTGCTGTGCAAGGCCCTGGGCCTGAAAGTGCCGCACTGGGACGGCAAACGCTTTGATGCCGAGCAGCTGTTTGTCGAGGACTGCGGTATCAAAGTGAAACAAATTATCCAGACCACCCGCTTGGGGATTCCCCACGGCCGCGATGAACATCTGCCCTACCGTTTCGTCGACGCCGACTTTGCCCGCCATTGCACACGGAACCCGCTGCGCCGGGGCCAAGTCGAAGGCCGGGACTACTTTTTACTGACACAAGGAAACTGACACGATGGGCCCATGGCTCGACAGCCTGACCACCTGGCTCAGCGCCAACCCGCAGTGGCTGGGATTAGCGATTTTTCTGGTGGCCTGCGTGGAATGCCTGGCGATTGCCGGGATTATCGTCCCCGGCACCGTTTTGCTGTTCGCCGTCGCGGTACTGGCCGGCAGCGGTGCCTTGAGCCTGGGCGAAACCCTGTTGCTGGGCTTTGCCGGTGGTTTGCTCGGCGACGCGATCTCCTACACCTTAGGCCGGCGCTTTCACCAGAACATCCGCCGCTTGCCGCTGCTGCGCCACCATCCGGAATGGATCGGCAGCGCCGAAACCTACTTTCAGCGCTATGGTATCGCCAGCCTGCTAGTCGGGCGCTTCATCGGCCCGCTGCGGCCGATGCTGCCCATGGTCGCCGGCATGTTCGACATGCCGCTGCCGCGTTTTATCGCCGTCAGCCTGCTGGCCGGAGCCGGTTGGGCAGTGGCTTACCTGCTGCCGGGCTGGGCAACCGGCGCGGCCATGCGCCTGCCGTTGCCGGAAGGCTTCTGGCCACAGGCTGGGGTAGTGATGGGCGGCCTGGCGGTGCTGGTCGGCCTGAGCATCAACAGCAGCCTGCGCAGCATGCGCCGCGGCACCCGGCTGATTGCCGGGATGAGCTTGCTGGCCCTGACCGGGCTGTTTCTCGGCTGGCCATACCTGACCCAGTTCGACCAGGGCCTGATGACCCTGATCCAGGAGAACCGTAGCCGTGCCATCGACGGCACGGTGGTGCTGATCACCCGCCTCGGCGATTTCCGAACCCAGTTCTTCCTCGGCGGCCTGCTCACCGGCCTGTTATTGCTGGCCCGCCAGTGGCGCCCGGCGATTTTCGCCGGCAGCACCCTGATCGGCACGGCCCTGGCCAATGGCAGCCTCAAGTGGCTGTTTGCCCGGGCGCGCCCGGAGGTACTCACCGACCCGCTGACCACCTACAGCATGCCCAGCGGCCACAGCTCGGCGTCGTTTGCGTTCTTCCTGGTACTGGCGGTGCTGGCCGGGCGCGGGCAGCCGCCGCGCATGCGCCTGACCTGGATCATGCTGGGTTGCATTCCGGCACTGGCGATCGCGCTGTCACGGGTGTACCTGGGGGCGCACTGGCCGACCGACATCCTCGCCGGCGCCATGCTCGCCTGCTGCGTGTGCGCTACCAGCCTGACCCTGACCCAATACCGGCAACCGCTCACCGCCCTGCCACTACGGGTCTGGTGGCTGATCCTGCCGGCCTGCGTCGCCCTGCTGGCGTTCTTCGCCCTGCACTCGCTGCCGCACGCCTTGCTGCGCTACCAGTACTGAGGCATCAGGCGAACAGCTCGCCTTGCAGCCGGTCAAGCAGCGCCTGGATAGCCTCCAGGCGCTTGTGCGGTGAGTCGATGGCCAGCAGGTCGAGTTTGTCTTCTTCAACGAACGGCAGCAGGTAGGCGAGCTGGTTGGCCAGGGCCTGCTGGCCGTGGACCGTCACCGGCATGCCCAGCGCCTCGACCATCGGGTGCTCGCCCAGGGCTTGCAGCAGCGCCAGCAAGTCGTGATGGTCATCTTCCAGCGGCTCGTCGGCAAGCTCCGGCAGCCACGACACATCAGCGACCAGCAACTGGTCCTTCTGCACCTCGAACGGCCCGACACGAAAGCGCCGGGTGCCTTCGACCCGAATCCCCAGCAGGCCGTTGTCCTGCTGCTGAAAATCGCGAATCAGCGCCTCGCAGCCAACCTGCGAGAAACCGCTGGGCGCAGCGCCAACCTGCTCGCCCTCAAGGATGCACACCACGCCAAAACCGCCGCCCTGCTTCATGATGCGACCAATCATGTCCAGGTAACGCGCCTCGAAGATCTGCAGATCGAGAAAGCAGCCCGGGAACAGCACGGTATTGAGCGGAAACAGGGGTAACGTCATTGCAACTCCTCAAGCAACCAGGCTAACCGCCAGTGGCAGGAATACCGCCGTGGCAACCCCCATCAGGCTCATCGCCAGGGCCGCGAAGGCCCCGCATTCTTCACTTTCCTGCAGCGCTACCGAAGTACCAACCGCATGCGCAGTCACGCCTAAAGCCATGCCGCGCGCTTCAGGGCTGTGCACACCACAACGCGACAGCAGCGCCGGGCCGAAAATCGCCCCTATCACCCCGGTGATCAACACGAACACCGCCGCCAGCGCGGCCACGCCGCCAATCTGCTCGGCCACCAGCATGGCAATCGGCGAGGTCACCGATTTTGGCGCCATGGTCATCAGGATCATGTGCTCGGCGCCAAACCACCAGCCCAGCAACAGGCAGGCGCCGGTGGCGAACACCCCTCCGATTACCAGCGTAGTAAAGGTCGGCCAGAACAGCTGGCGAATGCGCCGCAGGTTGAGATAGAGCGGCACTGCCAGGGCCACGGTCGCCGGGCCCAGGAGGATGTTCATGATCTCGGTGCTTTTGCGATATTCGCTGTAAGTCAGGCCACAGCCCAGCAGTACGCCAATGACTACCAGCATCGACACCAGCACCGGCTGCAGGAAGATCCAGCGGGTTTTCTCGTAGGCCGCCAGCACCAGCTGGTAGGCGCCCAGGGTGATGCCGATGCCAAACAGCGGATGGTGAATGACTGCGTTGACGGCGCCGCTCCAGTCCAGGCTCATGGCTGCTCCTCATGGCTGCCCTGGCGGGCCATCAGCTTGTGCATCAGCACGCCGACGAACACCAGGGTGAGCAGCGCCGACAGCACCAGGGCGCCGACGATGGCCCAGAAGTCGGCGGCGATATCCGCGGCATAGACCATTACCCCCACCGCCGGCGGCACCAGCAGCAGTGGTAAGTAGCGCAGCAGGCTGTTGGCCGCCTCGCTCAGGGGCGCGCCCACCTCGCCACGCAGCATCAGGTACACCAGCAGCAACAGCAGGCCGATGATCGGCCCGGGGAGGATCGGCACCACCAGGTGATTGATCGCCGTTCCGAGCAACTGGAACAGCACCAGCCAGGTCAAACCACGCAACAGCATAAGCATCTCCTTGAGGCCTGGCGGCCATTATAAGCACGCTAACGACCGGGCTATAAGCCGATCTTCGCCGACTTGACCACTTCCTGCAGGCGTGCTGATCTTAGACTTTCGAATCTGCCGAAGTCATAACAAAACCAAAGACAATCTGGAGAGTCACAATGCCCTATGTACCTGTTGCAGAGCTTTCGCAGTACGTTGGAAAGGAACTGGGACGTTCCGAATGGCTGACCATCGATCAACAGCGCATCAACCTGTTTGCCGAGGCGACAGGCGACTTTCAGTTCATCCATGTCGACCCGGACAAGGCGGCAAAAACGCCATTTGGCAGCACCATCGCTCACGGTTTTCTCACCCTGTCGCTGATCCCCAAGTTGATGGAAGGCATTCTGGTTGTGCCTGAAGGCCTGAAAATGGCCGTCAACTATGGCCTGGACAGCGTGCGTTTCATCCAGCCGGTGAAAGTCGACAGCAAGGTGCGGCTCAAGGTCGATCTGGCCGAGGTGACCGAGAAGAAACCCGGACAGTGGCTGCTCAAGGTCACCGCCACCCTGGAAATCGAAGGCCAGGAAAAACCTGCCTACATCGCCGAACCGCTGTCGCTCTGCTTCATCTGAGCCAGGCACTGGGTGAAACCGTCCTGGCGACTGTTTCACCCCCCGCGTTCTACGGCATACTCGGGGCCTCACTTGTCCGGACCCCGCCATGCGCCCACTCGTTCCCCTTGCCCTGACCCTGCTACTGGCCGCTTGCGGTGACGGCGAACCCCTGTCGCCGCCCGATGCGCGCCTGCCCGATGGCGGCCGCTATCGGGGCGAGGTGGTCGACGGCCTGCTGCAAGGTGCCGGGCGCATCGACTACCCCAACGGCAGTTGGTACAAGGGCAACTTCCTCAATGGCCAGTGGCATGGCCAGGGTGAATGGCATGGTAGCAATGGCGAGGTCTACCGCGGCGGGTTCCAGCAGGGCCTGTTCCACGGCCTGGGCACCCTGAAAACACCGGGCAGCAGCTACACCGGTGGGTTCAAGCTCGGCCGCCGCGACGGCGAAGGCACCCTCAAGGAACCCGGCCTGCTTTACCGTGGCCAGTTCAAGGACGACCAGTACCACGGCGCCGGCCATCTCGAACTGGCTGACGGCAGCCAGTACCAGGGCCTGTTCGCCCGCGGCAAACCCAATGGCGAAGGCATCCGCAGCGACGCCAGCGGCAACCAGTTCAGCGGCCGTTTCGTCAACGGCCAGCTCGAAGGCAGCGGTACCTTCAACAGCGCCGAAGGCGACCAGTACATCGGTGCCTTCCATGACAACCGCCTGGAAGGCCGCGGCCGTTACGAAAACACTGATGGTGACGTGTGGATCGGCCAGTTCAAGGACGGCTCGCTCAGCGGCAAGGGCGAGCTGATCGGCAGCGACGGCAGCCACTACAAGGGTTATTTTCGCGACTGGCGGTTTTCCGGTAACGGGCGCCTACAGTTGCCGGACGGCAGTGTCTATGTCGGCGGCTTCGAGAACGACACCTACCAGGGCAACGGCCGCCTGACCCTGCTCGACGGGCGCAATGAAAGCGGCCAGTGGCTCAATGGCCAGCGCGTGCGCGACGAGCACGGCAAACTGCTGCCCGACCCGCTGGAACTGGCGCTGCTCAACCAGGGCGGCCTGCTCGACCAAGCGCTGGCCAAGGTGCCGGCCTCGACCCCGGACATCGAACTCTACAGCCTGGCCCTGGGGGGCGATGGCAAACAGAGCGTGTTCCTGCGCGAGGCCGATTACGTCAGCAACATGCTCAAGAGCCGCTTTGGCGCGGTCGGCCAGATCAGCCTGGTCAACCACCGCGACCACCTCAGCGACCGGCCCATGGCCACCCGCGAGAACCTTGCCCGCGCCGTGCGCACCCTGGCCGAACGCAGCGGCCCGGAAGACCTGGTGTTCATCTACCTGACCAGCCACGGCAGCCACGAGCACGAACTGGTACTCGACCAGCCGCGCCTGCAACTGGCAGACCTGCCCGCCGATGCCCTGGCCACGACCCTGGCGCCCTTGAAAGACCGCGACAAGATCATTGTCATCTCGGCCTGTTATTCAGGCGGCTATATCGCCCCGCTCAAGGACGAGCGGACCCTGATCATGACCGCCTCGCGCGCCGACCGGGTGTCGTTCGGCTGCTCCGAAGAAGCCGACTTCACCTACTTTGGCGACGCCCTGTTCGCCCAGGCCCTGAACCAGACCGACGACCTGCAGCAGGCCTTCGAGCGGGCCAGCGCCAGCGTCTCCGAGCGCGAGGCCATTGAAGGCTTCGATGCCTCCGAGCCGCAGATCTGGGCACCCAAGGGCGTACTCGATCACTGGCAGCGCCTGCGCCAGCAACAAGCGCGCAAAGCCTTGCAAAGTGATGCGGGCAAGCAACAGGCCGAGCATGCAAAAAATGCTGGCAACCACTAAGCTGACTGTATCAAGGGAGAGACATCATGTACTTGACGCCTCAGCACATCCTGCTTGCCGGAGCCACCGGTCTTACCGGTGAACACTTACTTGATCGGCTGCTCAACGAGCCCACCGTCAGCCGCGTTTTGGCCCCCACCCGTCGCCCACTGGCCGAACACCCGCACCTGGAAAACCCGGTGGGTGACCCGGCGGTGTTCCTCCCGCAACTGGCAGGTCGCGTCGACATCGCCTTCTGCTGCCTGGGCACCACGATCAAGCAGGCAGGGTCCGAGCCGGCCTTTCGCGCGGTCGACCTGGACATGGTCGTCGCCTTCGGCAAACGCGCCCGCGAGATGGGCGCGCGGCACCTGCTGGTGGTCAGCGCCCTGGGTGCCGACCGCAGGTCGCCGATCTTCTACAACCGGGTCAAAGGCGAAATGGAGGCCGCATTGAAGGCCCAGGACTGGCCGCAACTGACCATCGCCCGGCCTTCGCTGCTGCTGGGTGACCGCATCGAACCGCGGATGTCGGAACGCTTGGCCGGGCCGCTGTCGAAGCTGATCCCGGGCAAGTACCGGGGCATCGAGGCCTGCCAACTGGCCAGGGCGCTGTGGCGTTTGGCGCTGGAAGAGCAGGACGGGATACGGATTGTCGAGTCGGATGAATTGCGCCGGTTGGGCAAGTAGCAATCGCGGGGCAACCCCCTCCCACAGAGTGTGTGGGATCGGGCTTGCCCCGCGCTCAGGCCAGCCGCTACAACCCGCCCGTCGCCTGAAAGCCAATTCCCAGCGCAGTCAATACCGACAGCGGCAGCAGTACGGTATCAAGCAAGGCACTGCCCGGCAGGTCCAGCCCGGGATACTTCGGCGCCTCGGCGCCAAAGCGGTCAATGGCGCAACAACCGCCCTGCAACGCATACAGATCCAGGCGCGTACCGGCATACACCACCGGCGCCCCCGGCTTGGCCGCATCCAGGGTGCGCACGCTGGCGCAACCGCTAGCCATCACGCACAGCAGCATCACGCCCAGCAGGCGCTTCATTCATCCGCGCCCAGATGATGCTCGCCCCAACGCGGCAGCATGTCCTGGGGAATGTTCAGCAGGTTGAGGATCCGTGCGACAACAAAGTCGATCAGGTCGTCGATGGTCTGCGGCTGATGATAAAAGCCCGGCGCCGCCGGCAGGATCACCGCGCCCATGTTCGACAGCTTGAGCATGTTCTCCAGGTGGATGGTCGAGAACGGTGCCTCACGCGGCACCAGGATCAACTGCCGACGCTCCTTCAAGGTGACATCCGCAGCCCGCTCGATCAGATTGTTGCAGGCGCCGGTGGCAATCGCCGACAAAGTCCCGGTAGAACACGGCACCACCACCATCGCCGCCGGCGCGCCGGAGCCCGAGGCGACCGGCGACATCCAGTCTTCCTTGCCATACACGCGGATCTGCCCGGCGGCAGCGCCGGTGTACTCGGTGAGGAAGGCTTGCATGGCTTGCGGTTTGGCCGGCAGCAACACATCAGTCTCGGTGGCCATCACCAGTTGCGCGGCCTTGGAGATCAGAAAATGCACCTCGCGGTCTTCGCGCACCAGGCAATCGAGCAGGCGCAGCCCATACTGCGCCCCCGAAGCCCCGGTCATGGCCAGGGTGATGCGTTCTGGCCCGCTCATTTCAGCGCCTCGGCCAGCTTGCCGTGCAGGCCGCCGAAGCCGCCATTGCTCATGATCACCACCTGGGTGCCGGGCTTGGCCTGGCTCTTGACCCGTTCGATGATCGCTTCAAGGCTGTCGGCCACCACAGCCGGCACCTTGCATTCGGCGGCGGTGGCGGCCAGGTCCCAGCCCAGGTTCGGCGGTGCGTACCAGATCACCTGGTCGGCATCGTTGACGCTCTCGGGCAGGCCATCACGGTGGGCGCCGAGCTTCATCGAGTTGGAGCGCGGCTCGATCACGGCAATCAGCGGAGCATCGCCGATGCGTTTGCGCAAGCCGTCGAGGGTGGTGGCGATAGCGGTCGGGTGGTGAGCGAAGTCGTCATAGATGGTCACGCCCTGTACTTCAGCGACCTTTTCCATCCGCCGCTTGACGCTCTTGAACGCGCTCAATGCGGCAATACCCATGGCCGGTACCACGCCGACATGTCGTGCAGCCGCCAAAGTAGCCAGGGCGTTGGCGACGTTGTGCTGCCCGGTCAGCTCCCACTCGACCACGCCCTGGGTTGCGCCTTCGAAGCTGACTTCGAAACGCGAACCGTCGGCGCTGAGCAGTTTGACCTGCCACTGCCCGCCTTCACCGGTGGTCTGCACCGGCGTCCAGCAGCCCATCTTGATCACGCGCTCAAGGGCCGGCTCGGTGGTCGGATGGATCACCAGGCCTTCGCTTGGAATGGTTCTCACCAAGTGGTGGAACTGTCGCTCGATGGCGGCCAGGTCAGGGAAGATATCCGCATGATCGAACTCAAGATTATTGAGGATCGCGGTACGGGGACGGTAGTGCACGAACTTCGAGCGCTTGTCGAAGAAGGCGCTGTCATATTCGTCGGCCTCGACCACGAAGAACGGCGTGCCGCCCAGGCGCGCCGAGACCGAGAAATTCTGCGGCACGCCGCCGATCAGGAAGCCCGGGCTCATGCCGGCGTGCTCCAGCACCCAGGCAAGCATGCTGCTGGTGGTGGTCTTGCCATGGGTGCCGGCAACCGCCAGCACCCAGCGGCCTTGCAGCACGTGGTCGGCCAGCCACTGCGGGCCCGACACGTAGGGCAGGCCCTTGTTCAGTACGTACTCGACTGCCGGGTTGCCCCGCGACAGGGCGTTGCCGATCACCACCAGGTCGGGCGCCGGGTCCAGTTGGGCGGCGTCATAGCCCTGGGTCAGTTCGATGCCCTGGGCTTCAAGCTGGGTGCTCATCGGTGGGTAGACGTTGGCATCGGAGCCGGTGACCCGATGGCCAAGCTCCTTGGCCAGCACGGCCAGCGAACCCATGAAAGTGCCGCAAATACCGAGAATATGAATGTGCATGATCGACCTCGCAAAACGTCGAGGCAGGGTAGCCTAGGGCGCGACAAATCGCATCCTGTGTTTCGCTCAGGCGTCCCGGGCGATGCCGTGTTTGCGAAGTTTTCGATACAAGGTATTACGGCTAACCCCCAACTGCGCGGCGACATGGGTCATGTGCCAGCGCTGCTGCTCCAGCACTGCCAGCAAGGCGTTGCGCTCGGCGCTGTCCAGCAGCGGCGCGGGGTTATCCACAGGTGAGGAGCTTTTGATAAGTGCCGGCGGCTGGCGAACGACCGCCGGCAGGTCGGCAAACTCGATGTGCCCCTCTTCGCTCAGCGCCACCAAGGTACGCAGGACGTTGCGCAGCTGGCGCACGTTGCCCGGCCAGGCGAAGTCGAGCAACGCCCGGCGCGCCGCAGGGTCCAGGCTTACGCTTTGCTCACCGGCCTCTTCGGCCAGGATGAAGTCGAGCAACTGCGACTTGTCGCTGCGCTCGCGCAAGGCCGGCAGATCGATTTCCAGGCCGTTGAGGCGGTAGTAAAGGTCTTCGCGGAAACTGCCATCCTCGACCCGCTCGAGCAAGTTGCGGTGGCTGGCGCTGATGATGCGCACGTTGACGGCCTGCGGTTCGCCGCCGATGGGCACCACCATGCGGTCTTCCAGCACCCGGAGCAAACGGGTCTGCAGGGCCAGCGGCATGTCGCCGATCTCGTCCAGCAATAGCGTGCCACCGTCGGCCTGCTGCAGCTTGCCGCGCATGCCCTCTTTGCGCGCCCCGGTAAAACTGCCGCCGCGATAGCCGAACAACTCGCTCTCGATCAGGCTCTCGGGGATCGACGCACAGTTGAGGGCAACAAACGCCTTGCTGCTGCGTTGGCTGGCCTGGTGCACGGCTTTGGCGAAGGCCTCCTTGCCGCAGCCGGTCTCGCCGCGCAGCAGCAATGGCACATCGCGTTCGAACACACGAACGGCCCGGCGAAAATCGTTCTGCAGGGCCGGATCGACCAGGCAGATACCACCGTGCTGCGAGGTTTTCGCCGGGGCAACAAACGGCGCCGCTGCCGGCGGCAGCGAACGCACCTGGCCGCGCAGACTGGCGAACAATACCCGGCCATCGCGGGTACGTAATGGCCAACTGGTGTTGGCTTGGGCAGTGGCGCGGCTGAACAGCTCGTCCTGGGCACAATCGAAGAACATATCCACAGGCTTGCCGAGCACACCGCCACGGATGGTGCCCAGCAGGTTCAAGGCGCTCTGGTTGACCGCGCAGATCCGCCCGTCGCCATCAAAAGCCAGCAGCCCTTCGCTGAACATTCCTACCGATTCGGCCTGCAGATGAAAGCGCAGGAGGAACTGGTTATCGAAATAGCGCAAAAAGTAGCTGCTCTCGATCATCTTCGCCGAGAGGTTGACCAGCGCCATGGTGTGAAACTGGCTCTGGCGCGAAACATCAGCGCGGGCAGACGAGACATCGAGCACCGCCAGCAACTCGCCGTGCGGGTCGAACACCGGGCTGGCCGAGCAGGTCAGGCCGGTATGACGGCCACGAAAGTGCTCATCCTGGTGGATGGTTACCGCCTGGCGCTCGACCAGGCAGGTGCCGATGCCGTTGGTACCTTCACGTGCCTCGCTCCAGTCGGCACCCAGCCACAGCCCGGCGCGCTCGAAGATGCGCCGTTCGGTAGGCGCGGTGACGCAATTGAGGATGACCCCGCGGGCATCGGTGAGCAGCACCGCATGGCCGGCACCGGACAGTTGCTGGTGCAGGCTGTTCATCTCGTTGCCGGCGATCTGCAGTACCTGCTGCAAGCGCTCGCGGCTTTCCAGCACGCGGCCGTGCTCAAGCACGGTCGGGGCCATGCTCTGGGCCGGATCCAGGTGATAGTCCTCAAGGCAACGCAGCCAGGAACGGGCAATCGACGGATCGCTGCCGGGGCCCTGTGCCAGGGCCTTGCCCTGGGTCACGGTGAGGACTTGCCGGGCATGCCGGCTAAGGTGATTGCTCTGCACTTTTTATTGTTCTCCGCAGACGAGATAAGCCCAGCATCCTCCACCCGTCGGCGCAATGCAATGCTGGCTTGACCGTCGGGTCACGCTTTGTGTCAGCAACGGTACAAAGTGTCACCCAGGCTGTACCGGCGCTGCTACAGCGCCCTTCCTGCACCTGCGTTAAAACCTGCCAAGCCCTTGATTTACCTGGGGTCACCGACACTGGCCCAACCCTTGCTCTATGCTTTACATCCTCCCCAACAAGCACAATAGCCAGGAGAAACATCATGCGTTATGCACATCCCGGTACCGAAGGCGCCAAGGTTTCCTTCAAGAGCCGTTACGGGAACTACATCGGTGGCGAGTTCGTTGCCCCAGTCAAAGGCCAGTACTTCGAAAACACCTCGCCGGTGAACGGCCAGCTGATCGCCGAATTCCCCCGCTCGACTGCCGAAGACATCGAAAAAGCCCTGGATGCCGCCCACGCCGCCGCTGATGCCTGGGGCACAACCTCGGTGCAGGCACGTTCGCTGATCCTGCTGAAAATCGCCGACCGTATCGAACAGAACCTCGAACTGCTGGCCATCACCGAAACCTGGGACAACGGCAAGGCCATCCGCGAAACCCTCAACGCTGACATCCCGCTGGCTGCCGACCATTTCCGCTACTTCGCCGGTTGCCTGCGCGCCCAGGAAGGCAGCGCCGCCGAAATCGACGGCAACACCGTTGCCTACCACATCCATGAACCATTGGGTGTGGTCGGCCAGATCATCCCGTGGAACTTCCCGATCCTGATGGCCGCGTGGAAACTCGCCCCGGCCCTGGCCGCCGGCAACTGCGTGGTACTCAAGCCGGCCGAGCAAACCCCGCTGGGCATCAGCGTACTGCTGGAGGTGATCGGCGACCTGCTGCCGCCTGGCGTGCTCAACGTGGTGCAAGGTTATGGCCGCGAAGCCGGTGAAGCCCTGGCCACCAGCAAGCGCATCGCCAAGATCGCCTTTACCGGCTCTACCCCGGTCGGTTCGCACATCATGAAATGCGCCGCCGAGAACATCATTCCGTCAACCGTCGAACTGGGCGGCAAGTCGCCGAACATCTTCTTCGAAGACATCATGCAGGCCGAGCAGAGCTTCATCGAGAAAGCCGCCGAAGGCCTGGTGCTGGCATTCTTCAACCAGGGCGAGGTGTGCACCTGCCCATCGCGGGCACTGGTGCAGGAGTCGATCTACCCGGCGTTCATGCAAGAGGTGATGAAGAAGATCAAGCAGATCAAGCGCGGCGACCCGCTGGACACCGACACCATGGTCGGCGCCCAGGCCTCCGAGCAACAGTTCGACAAGATCCTCTCGTACCTGGAAATCGCCGAGAAGGAAGGCGCCGAGCTGCTCACCGGCGGCAAGGTGGAAAAACTCGAAGGCAGCCTGTCGACCGGCTATTACATCCAGCCGACCCTGCTCAAGGGCACCAACCAGATGCGCGTGTTCCAGGAAGAAATCTTTGGCCCGGTGGTGAGCATCACCACCTTCAAGGACGAAGCCGAAGCCCTGGCGATTGCCAACGACACCGAGTTCGGCCTCGGCGCCGGAGTCTGGACCCGCGACATCAACCGCGCCTACCGCATGGGCCGCGGCATCAAGGCCGGTCGCGTGTGGACCAACTGCTACCACCTGTACCCGGCCCACGCCGCGTTCGGTGGCTACAAGAAGTCCGGCGTCGGCCGTGAAACCCACAAGATGATGCTCGATCACTACCAGCAAACCAAAAACCTGCTGGTCAGCTACGACATCAACCCGCTGGGCTTCTTCTAAACGAGATACAGCGCGGCTTCGAACCGGGGCCGCGCTGGCTCGCTTCCTGCAAGACCATCACCAGACAAACCGGCACCCGCCGGTATTGATAAAAACAACAGGTGAATCCTATGCCAAGCGATCATACCGGCAGCGTGCCGGCAGGCTCTTCTGTCGACTTCGAAAAAGTCGGCTCCGACTATTTCCAACAACGTGAACTGAAAAAGGGCGCCGCCGGCTGGGTATTGCTGGTGGGCCTGGGCGTCGCTTACGTGATTTCCGGCGACTATGCCGGCTGGAACTTCGGCCTGGCCCAGGGTGGCTGGGGCGGCATGTTCCTCGCCACCTTGCTGATGGCGACCATGTACCTGTGCATGTGCTTCTCGCTGGCCGAGCTGTCGTCGATGATCCCTACCGCCGGTGGTGGCTACGGTTTTGCCCGCAGCGCCTTCGGGCCCTGGGGCGGGTTTCTCACCGGCACGGCGATCCTCATCGAATACGCGATTGCCCCGGCGGCCATTGCCGTGTTCATCGGCGCCTACTGCCAGTCGCTGTTCGGCATTGGCGGCTGGATGATCTACCTGGCCTTCTACATCATCTTCATCGGCATCCACATTTTTGGGGTCGGTGAAGCGCTGAAGCTGATGTTCATCATCACCGCCGTGGCCGCCATTGCCCTGGGCGTGTTCCTGGTGGCGATGGTGCCGCACTTCGACGTCAACAACCTGTTCGATATCGCCCAGACCGACGCCGTCGGCGCCAGCAGCTTCCTGCCGTTCGGCTATGTCGGGGTATGGGCGGCGATCCCTTACGCGATCTGGTTCTTCCTCGCCGTCGAAGGTGTGCCGCTGGCTGCCGAAGAAACCAAGAACCCCAAGCGCGACCTGCCCCGCGGCCTGATCGGCGCCATGCTGGTGTTGCTGGCCTTTGCCCTGCTGATCCTGGTGGTCGGCCCGGGTGGTGCCGGTGCCGAGGCGCTCAAAGCCTCCGGTAATCCGTTGGTGGAGGCGCTGTCGAAAGCCTACGGTGGTTCGACCTGGATGGGCGGTTTCGTCAACCTGGTGGGCCTGGCCGGCCTGATCGCCAGCTTTTTCTCGATTATCTACGCCTATTCGCGGCAGATTTTTGCTTTGTCGCGTGCCGGCTACTTGCCACGCAAGCTCTCGGAAACCAACAAGAGCAAAGCGCCGGTACTGGCCCTGGTGATCCCCGGGATCATCGGCTTTGGCCTGTCGCTGACCGGCCAGGGCGACCTGCTGATCCTGGTCGCGGTGTTCGGCGCTACGCTGTCTTATGTACTGATGATGGCCGCGCACATCACCCTGCGCATCCGTCGGCCAAAAATGGAGCGGCCGTATCGCACCCCGGGCGGCATCTTCACTTCGGGCGTGGCCCTGGTTCTGGCCTGCATCGCGGTGGTGGCCGGCTTTCTGGTCGACCCACGGGTAGTGATTGGCGCCGCGGCGATTTATGCGGTATTGATTGCCTACTTTGCTTTCTACAGCCGGCACCACCTGGTCGCCGGGACCCCGGAAGAAGAATTCGCCGCGATCCAGAAGGCCGAAGAGGCCCTGCACTGATCAACGCCACCTACGCCGCAGGCCAGCCCTGCGGCGTTCTGGAGAGTCTGTATGGCAAGTTTTGTTCACACGGCAGGCAACCAGACCTACCGTTTCGACAGCCTCAAGGAAGTCATGGCCAAGGCCAGCCCGGCGCGTTCGGGTGACTTTCTCGCCGGTGTCGCCGCCAGCAACGACGGCGAACGGGTGGCGGCGCAGATGGCCCTGGCCGACATCCCGCTCAAGCATTTTCTGACTGAAGCGCTGATCCCCTACGAAGACGATGAAGTCACCCGGCTGATCATCGACACCCATGATGCCAATGCCTTTGCCGCCGTCAGCCACCTGACCGTCGGCGGGCTGCGTGACTGGCTACTCAGCGAAGCCGCCGATGAAGACACCCTGCGTGCCCTGGCCCCGGGGCTGACCCCGGAAATGGCTGCGGCCGTGTCGAAAATCATGCGCGTGCAGGACCTGGTGCTGGTGGCGCAGAAGATCCGCGTGGTCACCCGCTTTCGCGGCACCATGGGCCTGCGCGGGCGGCTTTCGACCCGCCTGCAGCCCAACCACCCGACCGACGAGCCGGCCGGGATTGCCGCGAGCATTCTCGACGGCCTGCTCTACGGCAACGGCGATGCGATGATCGGCATCAACCCGGCCACCGACAGCATTGCTTCGATCTGCGCCCTGCTGGAGATGCTCGACGCCATCATCCAGCGCTATGACATCCCCACCCAGGCCTGTGTGCTGACCCACGTGACCACCTCGATCGAGGCGATCAACCGCGGCGTGCCGCTGGACCTGGTGTTCCAGTCGATTGCCGGCACCGAAGCGGCCAACGCCAGCTTCGGTATCAACCTCAATGTGCTCAAAGAGGGTTACGACGCAGGTCTGAGCCTCAACCGCGGCACCCTCGGGCAGAACCTGATGTACTTCGAGACCGGCCAGGGCAGCGCCCTCTCGGCCAACGCCCACCATGGCGTCGACCAGCAGACCTGCGAAACCCGCGCCTACGCCGTGGCCCGCCATTTCAAGCCGTTTCTGGTCAACACCGTGGTCGGTTTCATCGGCCCGGAGTACCTGTACAACGGCAAGCAGATCATCCGCGCCGGGCTTGAAGACCACTTCTGCGGCAAGTTGCTGGGCGTGCCCATGGGCTGCGACATCTGCTACACCAACCATGCCGAAGCCGACCAGGACGACATGGACATGCTCCTGACCCTGCTGGGTGTGGCCGGTATCAACTTCATCATGGGCATCCCCGGCTCCGACGACATCATGCTCAACTACCAGACAACTTCATTCCATGATGCGCTCTACGCCCGACAAACCCTGGGCCTCAAGCCTGCGCCGGAGTTCGAAAGCTGGCTGGCGCGCATGGGTATCTTCACCCAGGCCGACGGCCGGGTGCGTTTCGGTGACAACCTGCCACCGGCCTTCCGCCAGGCCCTGGCGCAACTGGGATAAGCGAGTCGACTATGGCCAATACTCCCCAACACGACAACAGCGCCAATCCCTGGCTGGAACTGCGCCGCCTGACCCCGGCGCGCATCGCCCTGGGCCGCACCGGCACCAGCCTGCCGACCGGCGCCCAGCTGGACTTTCAGTTCGCCCACGCCCAGGCCCGCGACGCCGTGCACCTGGCCTTCGACCATGCCGGCCTGCGCCAGCAATTGAGCGAGCGCGGACGTGAAAGCCTGCTGCTGCACAGCGCCGCCGCCGATCGTCACAGCTACCTGCAACGCCCCGACCTGGGGCGCCGCCTGCACGAAGATTCAGCACAACAGCTGCGCGAACACGCCCAGGCCAACCCCGGTGGCGTCGATCTGGCCATCGTCGTTGCCGACGGCCTCTCGGCCCTGGCCGTGCATCGCCATACCCTGCCGTTTCTCGCCCGCCTGGAAGAACAGAGCGCCGCCGACGGCTGGTCGACCTCTCCGGTGGTGTTGGTCGAACAAGGCCGGGTGGCGGTGGCCGATGAAGTGGGCGAGCTGCTCGGGGCGAAAATGACCGTGATCCTGATCGGCGAACGCCCGGGCTTGAGCTCGCCGGACAGCCTCGGGCTGTACTTCACCTACAACCCCAAGGTCGGCCTCACCGACGCCTACCGCAACTGCATCTCCAACGTGCGCCTGGAAGGCCTGAGCTACGGCATGGCCGCCCACCGCCTGCTGTACCTGATGCGCGAGGCCTGTCGGCGGCAGTTGTCGGGGGTCAATCTGAAGGACGAAGCCCAGGTGCAAACCCTTGAGTCAGACACCGATGCGCCGAAAAGCGGAAATTTCCTGCTGAGTAAACCTTGAGATCGTAGATTGCGCTTTCTAATTGCTTTCAGGCAGCATCTGCCAAGGCTGCCGGCGATTCGCCGCAAACTCCCATGGACCCTGAGGCCTGCTTATGCGAATCATCAAAGCAACCCTGGAACATCTGGACCTGCTTGCCCCGCTGTTCGTCAAATACCGCGAGTTCTACGGCCAGCTGCCCTACCCGGACTCCTCGCGCTCGTTCCTGAAAAAACGCCTGGAACGTGGCGAGTCGACCATCTACCTGGCCCTGCCGGACGATGACGACAGCAAACTGATGGGCTTTTGCCAGCTCTACCCGAGCTTCTCGTCGCTGTCGCTCAAGCGCGTGTGGATCCTCAACGATATCTATGTCGCCGAAGACTCCCGGCGCATGCTGGTGGCCGACCACCTGATGCGCGAAGCCAAGAAGCTGGCCAAGGAAACCAACGCCGTGCGCCTGCGGGTATCGACCAGCAGCGACAACGAAGTGGCGATGAAAACCTACGAGTCCATCGGTTTTCACGAAGACACCGAGTTCAAGAGCTACATCCTGCCTATCCACTCGGACTGATCCAGGCGCAACGGCAGGCGCGATGCCTGCCGTTCACATTCATTCGACATCCGCCGCTACAAACTGCGCAGGCACAATCTGTTCGTAGCCGTATAATGCGCCTCTTCATTGTGTGTGAAACTTTACCCATCTTCCGGGTAGCGACCGTCCGCATTCGCACTGCCAGCCATCGCAAGCCCGTCGCCCGGGTCAAGAACACAAGGTGCTGTACATGGATTTCAACCCGCTGGACCTTATTCTGCATCTCGACGCTTACCTGGACCTGTTGGTCAACAACTACGGCCCGTGGATCTACGCGATCCTGTTCCTGGTGATCTTTTGCGAGACCGGTCTGGTGGTCATGCCGTTCCTGCCGGGTGACTCCCTGCTGTTCATCGCCGGCGCCGTGGCCGCAGGCGGCGGTATGGACCCGGTGCTGCTCGGCGGCCTGCTGATGGCGGCGGCAATCCTGGGCGACAGCACCAATTACGTGATTGGCCGAACAGCAGGCGAACGCTTGTTCCGCAACCCCAACTCGAAGATCTTCCGCCGCGACTACCTGCAGCAGACCCACGACTTTTATGAGCGTCATGGCGGCAAGACCGTGACCCTGGCGCGCTTCCTGCCGATCCTGCGCACCTTTGCGCCGTTCGTCGCCGGCATCGCCAAAATGCACTACCCGCGTTTCCTCGGTTTCAGCGTCGCCGGCACCGTGCTCTGGGTAGGCGGCCTGGTCACCCTCGGCTACTTCTTCGGCAACGTGCCGTTCATCAAGCAGAACCTGTCGCTGATGATCGTCGCCATCATCCTGCTGTCGCTGGTGCCGATGATCATTGGCATCGTGCGCAGCCGCATGGGCCGCAACGAAGCCAAGGTTCACTAAGCCCGGTTTATGTGGTCGCTGAGCGCCTGGCGCCGTCGCCGTACCCTGGCCCGACACCCGCTCGACCCGCAGCGCTGGCAGCGGGTGCGCGAGCGCCTGCCGATGCTCGATGGCCTGAGCGACGAAGAAGACCAATGGCTGCGTGAAGCCTGCGTGTTGTTCCTCGATAGCAAGCACCTGACTGCCCTGCCCGGGGTCGAACTGGACGGCGAGCAGCGGCTGTTTCTTGCCGCCCAGGCGCAACTGCCGCTGCTGCACCTGGGCGAGCTGAACTGGTACCAGGGTTTTCACGAAATCATCCTCTACCCCGACGACTTCGTAAGCCCCCAGCGCCATCGCGACGCCAGCGGCATCGAGCACGAATGGGACGGCGAGCACAGCGGCGAAGCTTGGCAGCAGGGCCCGGTGATCCTCGCCTGGCCTGGCGTGCTGGCCAGTGGCGGCTGGGAAGGCTACAACCTGGTGATCCACGAACTGGCGCACAAGCTCGACATGCTCAATGGCGATGCCAACGGCCTGCCGCCGCTGCACAGTGACCTGCGCGTCAGCGACTGGGCCCAGGTCATGCAAGCGGCCTTTGACGACCTCAACGCCCAGCTCGACCGCAACCCCGACGCCGAAACCGCCATCGACCCCTATGCCGCGGAAAACCCGGCAGAATTCTTCGCCGTCACCTGCGAATACTTCTTCAGCGCCCCGGACCTGCTCAACGACGCCTACCCCGCGGTGTACCAGCAATTGCGCGGCTTCTACCGCCAGGACCCGCTGGCCCGCCTGCAGCAGTTGCAGCGCCACCACCCGCATTACCAGGACGCGCAGGACTGAGCCTGCCGGACATCCGCCCGGGCGTGGCAAGCGCGCTGGAATGTGCCTATAATCGCGACCAATTTTTGGCCAAACATGGGGGCACTGCCCAATGAGCTACAGCAAGATTCCGGCTGGCAAAGACCTGCCGAACGACATCTACGTCGCCATCGAGATTCCAGCCAACCACGCGCCGATCAAATACGAGATCGACAAGGACAGCGACTGCCTGTTCGTTGACCGTTTCATGGCTACCCCGATGTTCTACCCGGCCAACTACGGCTACATCCCCAACACCCTGGCCGACGACGGTGACCCCCTCGACGTGCTGGTTGTTACCCCGTACCCGGTAGCGCCAGGCTCGGTCATCCGCGCCCGTCCGGTCGGCATCCTGAACATGACCGACGACGGCGGCGGCGACGCCAAAGTCATCGCCGTACCGCACGACAAACTGTCGCAACTGTACGTCGACGTCAAAGAATACACCGACCTGCCAGCCCTGCTGATCCAGCAGATCGAGCACTTCTTCGCGAACTACAAAGATCTCGAGAAAGGCAAGTGGGTCAAGATCGAAGGCTGGGATGGCGCTGACGCCGCCCGCGCTGCGATCACCAAGTCGGTTGCAGCTTACAAAGGCTAAGCACGCGCCTGACGAAAAGAGCCTCGCACACGCGGGGCTTTTTTATGCCTGATTGAAAAGTTTCCTACAGCATCCTAAGCCAACGCCTGTAAACCGGTCACATTTCCCGGCAAAAGAAGAACTTCGCGTTTATTTCCCGCAACCGCCAAGCCCACTAGACTCGGGCCTCATGAATACATCCGGTGATCGTCTCAAAGCGCTCCTGAGCGAGTGCAACCTGTCCCCTTCCGACTTTGCTGCGCAGCGCAAGGTTACGCCGCAGCACGTCAACAACTGGTTCAAGCGCGGTGTGCCCCTGGCCCGGCTGGATGAAATCGCCGAACTGCTGTGCGTGCGCAGCCGCTGGCTGCGCAACGGCGAAGGCCCCAAGCACCCCAACCCCTTGCCGCGCCTCAACAGCCAGGCCGCTCGCCCAGGGGTCGAAGGCCCCGATGCCAGCGCGCTGGCGGCGCACAGCTACAACGACATCCAGGTGCCGTTCTACAGCATCCAGACCCGCCAGCTAAAAGCGGTCGAAGATCGTTACCTGCGCCTGCCGCTGCGCGCCCTCGACGCCGTGGGCGTCGACCCCGGCGATGCCCTGTGCCTGAGCATGCCCGGGCACAACATGAGCCCGCTGCTGCCACGGGGCACCACCCTGGCCATCGACCGCAGCCTGACCCGGGTGGTCGAAGGCGAAATCTACGCCTTGCTGCACAACGGCCGCCTGCGCATCAACAGCCTCAGCCGCCGCGCCAACGGCGCCTTGCGCCTGCACAGCCAGGACAGCGACGAATATCCCACCGAAACCTACAGCCCGGCGCAACTCAAGACCCAGCGCCTGGAAGTGCTCGGCTGGGTATTCTGGTGGGGCCACCTGCGCGACAGCCGCCCAGACTGAGAGCCAGAGGTAATTTTTTGCTGGGCATCGCCGGTCAATCCCAGTATGCTACGCCGCACATTTAGCCCGACGGCCAAGCCCGTCCGCGGCCCTGGCGCGGCACTCCACAGCTTGCCCGCCACCTCCCGGCCCCAGCGCCGGAGCAACGATTTTAAGGCGGTTGCGGCTTACCAAAAATTAGCCAAGCCCGTCCCCGGAAGCCGGCCACAAGCCGGCTTTTTAATGCCTGAAACATTCCCCTGCGCACACCTGAGCTGCCAAGCCCACACTTCGAACCACACCGGGAAAAACTCGACTACTTTTACTCGGTCGTAACCTGTTCTCACTGGAGTGGTCATGAAACTCATCGGCATGCTCGATTCCCCCTACGTGCGCCGCGTCGCGGTATCGCTGGAGCTGTACGGCATCAGCTTCGAACACCAGGCGCTGTCAGTGTTTCGCAATTTTGCCGAGTTCGCCGCGATCAATCCGGTGGTCAAGGCGCCGAGCCTGGTGCTGGACGACGGCACGCTGCTGATGGATTCGACGCTGATTCTGGATTACTTCGAAGCCCTGGCCGTACCCGCCAAAAAGTTATTGCCACAAGACCCGCTGGCCCGCGCCAGCGATTTGCAGGTGATCGGCCTGGCGCTGGCGGCCAGTGAGAAGTCGGTGCAGATCTACTACGAGCACAACCTGCGCCCGCAAGAGAAGCTGCACACGCCCTGGCTGGAGCGGGTGACCGGGCAGTTGCAGGCGGCGTATGCGCGGCTCGACGGCTTGCTCGCCGAACAGCCGACCAAGTGCCCCACCCTGCCCTTGAGCCAGGCAGAAATCACCACGGCGGTGGCCTGGTCGTTCACCCAGTACGTATGCGCCGAGGTGGTTGCGGCCAGCGACTATGCACATGTGCAGCGTCTGGCGCAGAAGATCGAAGGGCATCCGGCGATGCTCAAGTACCCGATCCAATAGCGTCCGGCGCCAACCCCTCGCGCAGCATCTGCACGAAGGCATCCCGGGCCGGATGCCTTGCTGCCTGGGCATGCCAGTAGAAGGCGTTGCTGATGGCCTTGAGTTCGGCGAACTCATGGCCGCTCCAGCCGGCGCCCTTGCGGTATTGCTCGAAGATGCCCCTGGGCACCAGCGACACTCCGGCGCCAGCACTGACGCAACTGACGATGGCGCCATAGCTGGCAATGCCGACAATCGGCAGTTTTTGCCCCTGTTCGAGCAACCAGTGCTCCAGAGCCGCGCGGTATGGGCAACCTTCCGGCCACATGAAGATGGCCTTGCCCTGCAGGTCTTCAGCACCGCGAATCGGCCCCAGCGATTCAGGCGCGATCAGCACCAGGTCTTCCTGGTACATGGGCGTGCGCTTGAGCAGCGGCCGCTCGACCTCCACTGCGACAATCGCCCCGTCGAGGCGATGGTTGAGCACGTCATCGAGCAGTTGCGACCAGGTGCCCGTGCTCAATTCCAGCGATACCTGCGGGAAGCGCGCATGGTATTCGGCCAGTAACCGCGGAAGCCGGCCACTGGCCGAGGACTCGATGGCGCCGATACGCAGGCGCCCGCTGGGCATGGCGTGCGGGCTCAGAGCGGCCTTAGAGGCTTCGGCCAGGGCGAGCATCTGGGTGGCGTATTCAAGGAAGGTTTCGCCTGCCGGGCTGATCTTCAAACCGCGACCATGGCGAAAGAACAGCGCCACGCCCAGCTCTTGTTCAAGCGCCTTGATCCGCGCAGTGATGTTCGACGGCACGTAGTGCAACACCTCGGCCGCACGGGCGATGCTGCCGGTGTCGTAGACCGTCTTGAACATGCGAATCTGCATCAGCTCCATACATCACCCAAAGTGAACGATACGCTCAGTATAAGTCGATTGTGGTGAGCATAGGCCTTTCTGATACTGAAGCTCCCAGCCCCCCGGAGCCTCTTGCGATGCCACGCGCCCAATCCCTGAAAATCGTCCTGGCGACCCTGTTTGTGGTGCTGTGCTGGGCCTACTCACCCACGGGCATCCATATCGCCCTGCAAGGCTACGAACCGGGCCATCTGGCCTTGGCGCGGTTTATCGTGGCGTCGGTATTCATGGCCTTTGTCGCACTGTGGCGAGGGATCAGCCTGCCCCGGCTCAAGGACTTGCCGCTGTTGATGCTGCTCGGTTTTTTCGCAGTGTTTGCCCACCATGTGGCGATCAACTTCGGCCAGCGCGGGATCAGTGCCGGGGCATCCAGTGTGCTGGCGCAATCCACACCGTTGTTCAGCCTGTTGATCGGCTGTTTTGTTCTGCGTCAGAAGGCCAGCGCCTGGCACTGGGGCTGCCTGGTGCTGGGCATGCTTGGCGCGGCGATGGTGGTTGCCGGGGATCACGGGCCAGGCGCACTGAACGCCCACGGCCTGCTGGTGCTGTTGGCCGCGCTGTCGTGGAGTATCTACTTCACCCTGCAGAAACTTCATGGCCATCGGTACGACGGCCTGACCATGGTCTGCTATACCATCTGGGCCGGCACCGCCTTGCTGCTGGTGTATCTGCCGGGCCTGGCCGGCGCCGTGAAGGCCGCGCCACTGCAGGCAGACCTGGCGGTGTTGATGCTGGGCGTATTTCCCAGCGCCCTGGCCTACCTGGGCTGGGCCTTTGTACTGAGCCACACGCAGGTCAGCCGGGCAACCATGGCGCTGTACCTGATCCCGCCCTGCGCCATGCTGATCGCGGCCTCGCTGCTCGGCGAGCAGCCTTCGCTGATGGTGATAGTCGCAGCGGTGGTCGTGTTGATCAGTGTGCTGGCCCTGAACATTCCATCACGGCGGCGAATTCAACGGCCTGAACAGTTGCACCAATAGCCGGCCAAGTATGTAGAACAGTGGTACCGCGAACAGCAGGCTGAACAGCACGATGTTCATCGCTTCACCGGCAATGACCTGCGGATCGCAACTGATCGGCCCGCTATTACCGCGCCCAAGGCGGATGCACCCGGACTTGGGGTGGGCCGTCCAGTACGCCGCCGCGATGCACAAGCCGACCATCACTGAAAGCAGCAGCATCACCACCTGATCGCTGCCGCTTATCTGCAACCGTTGCCAGCGTTCTCTCACGCGCAGCTTCAGCATGCCGCACTCTGAATCACGTCCTTGTTCATGCTCAACTCCTTTGCATAACGGCGCACCGTCAGGCCGCCTCGGCAAATTTCACCTTGAAGTAATCCAGCAGGGTTTTGCCCCGGTAAAAAACCTCGCGTACCTCGGCACTTTCTTTAAGCAGCGCCTCACTGGGGAGCGCATGCTGATCTGCCGGCAAGGGCCGGGACCACTCCTGCACCGCTTTGGGGAACAGGGCCCTGGGGCGATTGTTGACCCAGTTGGAGATATGGCACGGCAAGGTCCAGCCGCCGAACGCCTGGACGAACAGAAAGCCGAACACATATTGCAGCCAGGGGAAATTCTCGCGATAGCCAAGGCGGGCCATGTGGAAATACGCCACCGTGCCCTCTTCGAATTCTTCTGACGGTGGCGCCGGCAAGGCTGCCGGGCCCTCTTCCATGTAGGCGCGAATCGCCTCCCACTCGGCCACCGCAGCGCGCAGGCTGCCGCAGGCCACAGTCAACCAGAGGACGTTACCGCTGGCGGCGTCACGCAGGCCGATCATCAGTTTGAACTCGGGCAGCACCGCGTATTCGGTGACCAGTTTGCCGGCCGAGACACAGGCGATAACCTCTTCCCACGGCACATAATGGGGGGCTGCACCTTTCTTCGGCACCATCGCCACTTCGCGCCGCTGGCGGTTGAAACGGATCGGCGGCTGGACTCTGAGCTCGCGCACGGTCTTGCAGAAAATGAACACGTACATCAGCGCCAACGCGCCGATAAAGCCCCAGATCGGCGGCGAGGCGAGAAAGTCGAGAACACCCGACCAGAACGGCTCGTACTTGCGCCGTGCCCAGCCCGCGAGCAGCGCCGTCATCACAAAGCTGGTGATCACGCCCATGACCGCGGCAATGCCGCAGCGGGCCATGAACTCGAAGTTGCCCCGGCCGATGCCGAAGTCCAGGTAGACCTCATTGGCATCACGGTGCAGGAGCTGGTAGCTGTAGGCCTCGACGCCCGTGGGCAAGGGTTTGGGCGACAGGTAGACAATCTCGGTGCCAGAGACTTGCTCGAAGTCTCCGGCATGGGGCAGGCGTTGGTATTTGCTGTCAGGCATGAAAACGGTCCGAGTCCTTTCGACAAGGAAGGCACGCCAAGGCGCGCCTCCTATGAATAACGCCGCACAGTATCGCGCAAATAGTCATCCAGCTGTTGCGTATCACCGCGCAGCCGCGGCAAGGCTGGTGAAGTTTCGGCGCGCAGCAGCTCAGTGTCGATGAACTGCTGCAGCACCACCCGTCGCGGCCCGTAATCGGCCTCGACCGCCTGGCGCTTGATGCGCAGCAATTCATCGATCTCGGCAAGCATCTGTGGCTCGTTCAAGGTGCCTGCCAAGAGGTCGGCAAAGGCCGTCGGCGGCATGCCCAGGCCCAGGTCGATCCAGCGCACCGCCAACAGCGAACGCAGCACGTAAAGGTACTTCTTGAAGCGCACCTGCTCGCCCTGGAGAAAGTCGCGGTGGTTCTTTTTCGCCATCGACAAGTAATGATGCCGCGCCGCCCGGGCGCTGTAGAAGTTCAGCGCCAGCGCCCGCAGCGACTCGACCGCACCGGGCTCGGCGCGATACACCAGCGGCGAGCCGAGCCATTCGAGCAGGGTCGGGTTGGAGTTGCGCAGCAGCTTCAGGGTCTTGCGCAGCTCCCAACCGCTGATGTCCAGCTCGTCGGTTAGCGGCCGTTCGATCACGTCGCGCGGCTCGTCGACACGCAGGTACCAGTCCTGGCGCGGGACGTAGATGAAGCGCACGTCGAAATCGCTGTCGGTGGAGGCAAAGCCCCAGGCACGGCTGCCGGATTCGCAGGCGTAGAGCACGCGCACATCGTGTTCAAGCTCGACCCGGCGCAATTCTTCAAGCACCCACTCGCGCATGGCGCCCGGCAGTGGGTGACGGTCTTCCTTGTTCATGGTGTATCCCTTCCTATCCCTTTACGCACACCACCTGACGCAGGGTGTGCACTACTTCCACCAGTTCGCGCTGGGCCTGCATCACCGCGTCGATGTCCTTGTAGGCCATGGGGATCTCGTCGATCACGTCCTTGTCCTTGCGGCATTCGACATGGGCAGTGGCGCGGCGCTGATCCTCAACGGTGAACGCCTGCTTGGCCCGGGTACGGCTCATCACCCGCCCGGCGCCATGGCTGCAGGAGCAGAACGCCTCTTCGTTGCCCAGGCCACGAACGATGAAAACTCTTGGCGCCCATGGAGCCGGGAATAATCCCCAGCTCGCCCTTTTGCGCCGACACTGCACCCTTGCGGGTGACCAGCACGTCGTGGCCAAAGTGATGCTCGCGCTGCACATAGTTGTGGTGGCAGTTGACCGCTTCGAGGTTGGCCTCAAAGGGTTTGCCGAGCACCTTGCGTGTAGCGCCGATCACCGCGTGCATCATCAGCGCACGGTTCTGCCGGGCGAAATCCTGCGCCCACTCCACCGCCTCGACGTAGTCGGCAAAGTGCCGGCTGCCTTCTTCGAAATAGGCCAGGTTGCGGTCCGGCAGGTTGGCGATGTGCTGGCGCATGTCGGCCTGGGCCAGTTCAATGAACAGGTTGCCGATGGCATTGCCGACCCCGCGTGAACCGCTGTGCAACATGAACCAGACGCGGTTGGCTTCATCCAGGCAAACCTCGATGAAATGATTGCCGCCGCCGAGGGTGCCCAGGTGCTGGCGGTTGTTGGTTTTCTCAAGCTTCGGGTACTTGTCGGTGATCGCCTTGAAGCGCGCCGCCAGGTCGTGCCAGGCACGGTCGGCCATGGCCGGCACGCTGTCCCAGGCGCCCTGGTCACGGCGGCCGAAGGTCTTGCCGTGGGGCACAGCCTTTTCGATCGCCGAGCGCAGGCCGTGCAGGTTGTCCGGCAGGTCGCTGGCAGTCAGCGAGGTGCGCGCGGCAATCATGCCGCAGCCGATGTCGACGCCAACCGCCGCCGGGATGATCGCGCCCAGGGTCGGGATCACGCTGCCGATGGTCGAGCCCTTGCCCAGGTGCACATCGGGCATCACCGCCAGGTGCTTGAAGATGAACGGCATCTTCGCGGTGTTCAGCAGTTGCTCACGAGCGCCCTCGTCCACCGGGACGCCGTCGGTCCAGAGCTTGATCGGCTTGCCGCCGGCCACTTCGAGTATGTTCATGTCGGTACTTCCATTTTTATCTGTTGTTGCCGGGCTGCTTGAGCCCGGCAACACTCATCCGGCCTTGATGCTGACCAGTCCATTCAACACCTGATCCAGGCCGCCGAACACCGAAATCCGGTCGATGCGCTCGGCCACCCGCTCCAGGGTCTCCAGCTCCTTCAGGCGCAGGGCCGTCGGGTTGTCTTCCATGACTTTGGCGGTGTTGAGCAGCGATCGGGTCGCCGAGGTCTCTTCACGGCGGCGGATGACGTTGGCTTGCGCCGCTTTCTCTGCCTCCACCACCTGCGCCAGCAGGGTTTTCATCTCGCCTGGGAGGATGATGTCGCGCACCCCCAGGCCGCTGACTTCGATGCCGCTGCCAGCGAGTTTTTCCTGCAGGTACTGGCTGACCGAATCGTCGATCAACTGCTTGTTTTCCAACAGCTCATCGAGGGTGCGGGTACCCACCGCCGCCCGCAGGCCGAACTGCACCTCGCGGTACAGATGCTCCAGCGGTTTGCTCAACTGCGCGAACGCACCGAGCACATCGCTGTAGCGCCAGTTGGCCGCAAGATTCAGGCGCAGGCTGACCTTGTCGCGGGTGAGAATTTCCTGCCCGCTGATTTCCATGGCCTGGATCCGCATGTCGACCAACTCGACACTCACCTGACGGTTGAAGCGCCAGAAACCGTACTGCCCGGCACCCAGCAACTCTTCCACCACACCATCGACCTTCAACACACCGACATGGAACGCCGGCACCGCCGCCAGCAACACCGCATCCAGCCCGGCCAGGCTGCGACCGCGCAGTTTAGGCTGGTTGAGCTGGGCTACCAGGGCGGCATCCAGGCGATAGGTCTGGCTCAGGTCGATGCGCTGCAGGGCCTGCGCGCTCTGGCCCTTCCAGTACAGCTGGCGGCTGCCCGGGGCCAGCAATTCGACCAGGGCACCGTCCTCAAAACGCAGGCCGGCTTCGTTTTCCGCCAGGTCCATGCGCTCGAAATACTGCTCGACCAAGGCCGGCTCGCTCTGACGCAGGTAGCCCGCCAGGCGATGTTCGAACAGCGAAGTATTGAGGCTGAAGGTTTCTACCGTCAGCCGGTTGTGCAGGTCGAAACGCTTGTGCACGCCAGGTTCGAGGATCGACACAAAGTCGCCTTCGCAGAACAGCAGGCCGCGTTCGTTCTTTTTCACGATAAAGCGTTTCAACAGTTTCATCTTGATCATCCTGTGCAATTAAGTCCTTGGTGCCGGTGTTGCCAAAGCGCCGAGCGTTGCGGGCGTGGCCCGGAGGAGGCAGTTGCCGGGACATCCTGTCCACTGACCGCATCCTGCGGTGCGGCAACTGCCTTGCTCCGGGCCCGGCCGGCAAGCCGGGCAAATCGGCGGTGGGCGTGTGCGCTCCGTGCGCACCTTGCAGCCTTTCCCTGGCTACGCCCCACCGGCGGGTACAACATTTGAATACCTTGGAGGGTATGTAAGGTTCGAGTCAGGCCTCGAGACCAGCGTCTCCGTGAGGAGCCACGCTATCGACTGCACGTTGCGGCGGCGGCATGCACGACACCTACACCAGGGGTGGGCTCGTGCACCGGCGGGGACATAAACCCCGTCCCGTTGGCCAGCTTGGCGATGCGGTCGGGGAAGATATTGCGAGGGGCGTGCCAGGTTTTGAATCAGGCCCAAAATTAATTCTTATCATATTGATTTATAAGGCTTTTATTTTTACAAACAAAAAACCATGAGTTTTCTCAGTCCACACCAGACAAGATTTTTATATATTATGGGATACACATTTATCTATTGAGCTAAACAGCAATGAGCAAGCGCAGCGTCGCCATCGGCTTTCTCGGCACCACCCTGGATCGCAACGGCAAAGGCGCGGCGCGCTGGCAGCGCTGGCGGCCGACCATCAGCCTGTGCCAGCAGGCACAAACCCCCATCGACCGCCTGGAGCTGATCCACGGCACCAGCGCTCGCGACCTGGGCCTGGCCGAGCGCATTCGCGAAGATATCCAGAGCATCTCGCCGCACACCGAGGTGCGTTTGCAGCCGATGGTTCTGCGTAACCCCTGGGACTTCGAGGAGGTCTATGGCGCGCTGCACGACTTTGCCAGCGCCTACCCCTTCGATACCGAGCACGAGGACTACCTGGTGCATATCACCACCGGTACCCACGTGGCGCAGATCTGCTGGTTCCTGCTGACCGAGGCGCGCTACCTGCCGGCGCGGCTGATCCAGACCTCGCCAGCGCGCGGCAAGGAAGACATCGCCGACCCGGCCGGCACCAGCACGCTGATTGACCTCGACCTGTCGCGCTATGACCACATCGCATCGCGCTTTCAGCGCGAGCAGGCCGACAGCCTGAATTTTCTCAAGGCCGGCATCGCTACCCGCAACGCCGCCTTCAACCGCTCCATCGAGCAGATCGAGCGGGTGGCGCTGCGCTCACGGGCACCGATGCTGCTGGTCGGCCCGACCGGCGCTGGCAAGTCGTTCCTGGCCCGGCGCATCTATGAGCTCAAGCGCGGTCGCCATCAGCTGGAGGGACGCTTCGTTGAAGTGAACTGCGCCACCCTGCGCGGCGACGGCGCCATGTCGACACTGTTTGGCCATAGCAAAGGCGCCTTCACCGGCGCCCAGAACGCCCGCGAAGGTCTACTGCGCGCCGCCGATGGCGGCATGTTGTTCCTTGATGAAATCGGCGAGCTGGGCGCTGATGAACAAGCCATGCTGCTCAAGGCCATCGAAGAAAAACGCTTCTTCCCGCTGGGCTCGGACCTTGAGGTAGAGAGCGACTTCCAGCTGATCGCCGGCACCCACCGCGACCTGCGCAGCCGGGTCGCCGAAGGGCTGTTTCGCGAAGACCTTTACGCGCGCATCAACCTCTGGACCTTCGCCCTGCCAGGCCTGGCAGGGCGCCGCGAAGACATCGAGCCGAACATCGATTTCGAACTGCAGCGCCATGCCCGCGAACAGAACCGCCAAGTGCGCTTCAACCTCGAAGCCAAGCGCCGCTACCTGGCCTTTGCCAACTCGCCGCAAGCGCGCTGGGCCGGTAACTTTCGCGAGCTGTCGGCGTCGATCACGCGCATGGCCACCCTCGCCGACAGCGGCCGTATCGACGAGCCGCTGGTACTCGAAGAAATCGAGCGCCTACAACACGCCTGGGGCCTGGAGCAAGGTGCCAACCCACTCGACGCCTTGCTCGGCGACCAGGCCCTTGACCAGTTCGACCGTCTGCAACTGCAGGCGGTACTCAAGGTGTGCGGCAACGCCCGCACACTGTCCGAGGCCGGGCGCCAGTTGTTCGATGTCTCGCGCCTGGAAAAAGAAAAGCCCAATGACGCCGACCGTTTGCGCAAATACCTGGCACGCTTTGGCCTGGACTGGAATCAACTCAAGGGCTGAACAGGGTGCTAGAATCCGCGCCCTCTTCGGCCGCACCTGGCCGAGCACTACCGAAAAAGGACTCTCGGCTATGTCATTGCTGACAGCGACCC
Organism: Pseudomonas sp. B21-009; assembly: GCF_024749345.1. Classification (NCBI taxonomy): domain Bacteria; kingdom Pseudomonadati; phylum Pseudomonadota; class Gammaproteobacteria; order Pseudomonadales; family Pseudomonadaceae; genus Pseudomonas; species Pseudomonas sp. B21-009. The sequence continues at coordinate 5,222,470 of NZ_CP087199.1, forward strand.
GCCTGCACCTCTGCTCCTTCGGCCTGCTGGCCGGCCTCAGCCTCACCGCAACCACTGCTTTCGCCGACGAGGCCACCGACCAGGCCCTGCACAAAGGCCGCTGGCAAGGCATGGCCGCCATGGCCAACCTGTACCTCAACGACGCCACCCCGGCCGAGTTCATGGATGCCGGTGACAAAGAGAAGAGCGAGCACGACAACTATGCCGGCGCCCTGGCCTTCTACCTGACCGCCGCCCGCCTCGACCCGAAGAACGCCTTCGCCGCGTACCAGGCCGCTGCCGCGCTGTCGTCCATGGACAGCCCGGAACTGGCCGCGCAATACCTCGACGAGGCCCGCGAGCGCGGCTTCTGGCAAGCGGTGATCCTCAAGGAAGACGACGAACTGGAGCCGATGAAAAACGACCCGGCCTACCAGAAGCTGCTGCAAGCGGCCGAGAAGAACTACCCGACCCAGGCCAAGGACGCCGGCCTCGCCGCCTTCAGCATCCCTGAAGGCAAGGCCCCGGCTGGCGGCTGGCCGGTGGTGGTGTGGCTGGCAGGCTTTGGCACCGAAGGCGTCAAGGGCACCAACATGCGCGCGGACCTGGTCGGCGACAAGGCCGTGCTGGTGGCCCTGAACGGTACCCTCAAGCGCGACGAGCATCAGTTCATGTGGCAGCAGCAGTCGGTCGAGCCGACCGAACAAGCGGTGGCCGCAGCGCTGAAGAAGCTGGAAAAAGACACCCGCATCGACCGCTCGAAAGTCGCCCTGATCGGCTTCTCCCAGGGTGCCGAACACGCCGCCCACCTGATCGCCCAGTACCCGCAGAACTACAGCGGCGCGGTGCTGCTGTCGCCGGGCGGCTTCAAGATCCCGTTCACCGTGCAGAAGGCCAAGGACAAGCGCCTGGTCGTGGTCCACGGCGCCCAGGAGCATGAAAGCAACCTGCAACTGACCGCCACCACCGAAAAAGCCTTCGCCAGCAACAACAAGGTGCAGAGCCACGAACACCCTGAAGGCCACACCTTCCAGGACGACTGGCGCAAGGCCTACCCAGGCTACCTGGACTACGCCCTGGGCCTTTGAGTGCGCGCCAGGCAGCCCCGGAAAGCACCTGAGAAATAATCTGTTCGAGAAAATTTACAGCCCTGCAGACAGCTACTAAGGTGAATGCAGAGGAATGAACCGCGACTGATTCAAGGCAGTCGCATCGTGCTGAGCGGGGGCGGTTGCACGCCCCCGGGTTTGCCTCTGTTAAGGGGCGGGAAGACGACTTCATGGGGCGCCGCAAGCCAACCCTGAGTCGTCCCCGCCTCTACTTTTTTCTGCCCTACTTCAAGCCCAGCTGGTTGCGCAAAAACTCGTGCAGGCCGGCCGCGCTTTTCTTGTAGCCATCAGCCGTCAGGTGCACCAGATCACCACGGGCCAGGCCCGACGCCTGCCAGCCGACAATCGAGCACTGCCCGCCCATGTACGCCTGCCAGTCCCAGAACAGCGCATTGGCCTGCTTGGCCGCCTGGCGCTGGATGCGGATCACCTGGGCCAGTTGCTGCGGCTGGCGCGCACTGCAGCTACGAGCCTTGCGCTGCTTGATCGAGTCCGGCGGGCCGACCAGCAATATCACCGCGCGCGGCAGATCCTGGCGCAGGCGCTTGAGGGTGTTGCGCAGTTGCGTCTGGTACAGGCCAAGATCAAGGGTGTCATCGAAGGCTTCGTTGGTGCCGTAGGCGAGAATCACCAGGTCGGGGCGCAGGGTCTTGAGGTTGTCCTGCCAGCCGGCCTGCCATTTATCCTGCACTTCCAGGCGCGCGCCATTGATGCCCAGCGCCGAGTAGATCACCCCGGCATTCTTCTGGCCCTGGATATACCAGCCACCCAGCAGCGTGCCCGGGCGGTTGCTGACGCTCAGGTCCAGCGGCAGAGCCAGGTTGCTGACTTGCGGGCCGAAGCGCCACTGCCCGCCGGTGGCCGCCAGCAGGCGCTGGTTGCGCCCACGGCCATCGCGCAGCACCAGGGTGCTGTTTTCCCGCGCCTGGTACAGCGCCTGCACCCGATAGCGTTGCGCCGTAGGCTCGCGGGCTTCGATGCGCACGTTGGGGTTGGCCGCCAGCGGCACCGACAGGTAACCGCCAAGCGGGAATTGCGTGCTTTGCTGGTTGCGCGCCGACACCAGCTCCCACTGGCGCTTGGCGGTTTTCAGGATGACCTGGTCGTAGCGGGTGCCGGGCACCGGCGTGGCGGCAATCAGGCCGATACCGCCATCACCATAACGCGCCTGCAGCAGGCGGCGCATCTCGCCACTGAACAGGTCGGCAGCGGTGTGCGAATCGCCGAACTGGATGATGTTGACCGGTGCGCGGTTGGCGTTCTTGAACTTGCCCGCCAGTACCGCCAGGTTGCCGTCGACGCGATTGGCCGGGGCCTTGGCCGCCGTATTGGCAGGCTTGGCCGAGGTGTTGACCGCCGCTACCGGGCTACAGCCCGGCAACGCGCAGATCAGCAGGGCCAACCCCAGAATGTTGTGCAGTCGAGGCATCAGTGTCCCGTTACAGTGAGGCCGGGAAAGGCGATCAACGAGAGAATCCGTTCCGAGATCAGCTTCTGTCCGGTGGTAGTGAAATGGATGCCGTCATCGACCCGGGTCTTGATCCGTTTGCCCTGAGCGTTCTGCAAGGTATAGGAGAAACTGTCGTCGTTGTAACCCAGGACCGGGTTGGCCGAAACGTAATGCTGCTGATACAGGCCGGTCTGTTGCTCGTACAGCCCGCTCAGGTAAGCCATGGCGGTAGACAGCTTGGGCTTTTGCATGTTCGGCGGCCCGACCCAGATCACCTGCACATTGTGCTCACGGGCCTGGTCGAGGATCGAGTCGATACGCTGGCGATAGGTGACTTCCCACTCCGGCGACTTGAAGCGCAAAAACGGCTTGCCCTTGCCCTGGGGCATGTCCCAGGGGTCGTTGGGGCCGAGGAAGATCACCATCAGGCGGATGTTCGGCTCGCTTTCCAGGGTCTTGGCCACGGTCTGCGGCCAGTTGAAGAAACCGGGATAGGCAAGGCCGGTGCTCTGCTTGCTGAGGTTGACGCTCTTGATCTGGTAACGCTTGCGCAGGCTGTTGGCCAGGTGCGGAGCGACGCCTTGCATCAGTGAGTCGCCGACCAGGAAGACTTCATCACCCGCCGCCAGGGACACCACGGTGCCGGCTTGCAAAGGTGCCTGGGCAACTTGCGCTGCGGGTTGCGGCACTGGCGTAGCCACTGTTGCCGGCACAGGCGCAGCCGTTGTCGCAACCTTGACTGGCACCGGGTGAGCCGCAACCGGCGGCTTGTCCAGGTGCACCGGGACCACAGGAATCGGCGCTGGCAGCTCCACGGTGTCGCTGGTCTCAACCTTGGCCACCAGCACCTGCTCGCTGCGTTTTTCCAGGCTGTCGATAAAGCTGTCGCGAGCATCGCCCAGGGCATGAGTGAGGTTACCGCCCATGCGCCAGGCCGGGCTCTGGCCAAGTACCGGCAGCTCGCAGCTCTGGTGATACTTCTGCTGGCAATACAGGCTGATCGAATCCTGGTTCAGCCAGAACAGCAACAGCGTGGTGATGACAACGGCGTAGAAGGCCTTGGCCGCGCCCAGTTGCGACGACAGCAAACGACCGGCATTAGAAGCTTGCATAGATGAACCCCGGCACGCCCGATTGCGAAGCAAAAATGACCAAGGAAATGAACAACCCCAGCGGTATTGGATACAGCTGCCAGGGCAAGCGCGTGGTGGTAGCAAAGAACTGGCGCAGCAGCACCAGCAACTGCGGGTAGACGGCGACATACAACACGCTCGCCAGCAACAGCAGGCCGGTACTGGAGAACAATCCATCCAGGCTCAAGCCGCCGATACCGGCGAGCATGTCCATGGCTTCATCAAGGCTGGCGCTACGGAAGAAGATCCAGGCGAAGGCCACGTAGTGGAAGGTCAGCAGGCGCGCCGCCAGGCCGGCGCCCGGCCAGCGCATCGGCTGCGGCAGGATGTAGGTCGAAGCCTTGTACAGCGCCAGGCCAATGCCATGCAGCGCCCCCCAGATGATGAAGTTGATGCTCGCCCCGTGCCACAGGCCGGAAATCAGCATCGCCAGCAGCATGTTCAGGTTGCCGCGCCACACCCCCTGGCGATTGCCGCCCAGCGGAATGTAGACATAGTCGCGAATGAACAGCGACAGGCTGATGTGCCAGCGGCCCCAGAACTCCTTGAGGTTGTGCGCGGCATAAGGCGCATTGAAGTTGTCGGGCAGGCGAAAGCCCAGCAGCAAGGCAATGCCGGTGACCAGGTTGGTGTAACCGCTGAAGTTGAAATAAATCAGAAAGCTGTAGCCATACACGCTCAGCAGTATCTGCTCGGGCGAATAGCTGCCCGGCGTCTCGAACACCGGGTCAACCCACTCACTGGCCAGCCAGGCACTGCAGAAGAACAGCTTGACCACCGCCAGGGCAATCAACCCCAGGGCCCGTTGCGGCTCCAGCACTTCACGGATAGTACTCGTGCGAATTTGCGGCAGCATATGGCTGGCGCGGTTGACCGGGCCGGCGATCAGGCTGGGGAAGAACGCCAGGTACAGGGCCAGGTCGAACGGCGAAGCCGAGGGCATCTCGCGGCGGTTGATCGACACCAGGTAGCTGACCGAGTGAAAGGCGTAGAACGACAGGCCGATCGGCACCAGCACTTCCAGCACCGGCAGCGACACGTCCAGCCCGGCGCTGGCCAGGGCGCCCTGCACGCCGCCGACAAAGAACTCCTGGTACTTGAACAGGTAGAAACAGCCCAGCACCAGCAGCAACACCAACAAATAGCTGAAGCGCCGCCCGGGATAACGCTCACCGACCAGGCCGAGCAGATACACCAGGGCGCTGTAGCCCAGCAGGATGTACAGGGAGTTGAAGCTGAAACTGGCCACCAGGCCGTAACTGGCGGCCAGCAGCAGGACGTTCTGCAAGCGAACGCTCCAGCACAGGCTCCAGTAAACGATGAAAAACAGTGTGAAGCAGAGGCCGAACTCGATCGAAAGGAAGCTCACAACGTAGTCCATTACGTGACAACAGAAATAGGAGGCGTTACCGCCGCAGAGCCGCGGGGCAAAGCGGGCGCGATTATGGCAGAGAGCCACAAGCCCTCACAATGCGAGCCCTGTAGAAAAATCAAGACTTCGCCGCCGGCCTTTGTGCAACAGAATGCGACGAAAGATCGACCCTATCGATTTGCTCCCCCCGCCCCGCTCTGCTAGTGTCGCGCCGTTTATACTGCCACCGAGACAGCCGCCATGGCCCGAAAAAAAGCCTCCATTGATTTCGAGCAATCCCTCGCCGACCTGCAGGTCCTGGTCGAGCGCCTGGAGAACGGCGAGCTGTCGCTGGAAGACTCGCTGACTGCCTTCGAGCAAGGCATCAGCCTGACCCGCGACTGCCAGAGCGCGCTGGCCCAGGCCGAACAGAAGGTCCAGGTGCTGCTCGAGCGCGATGGCGAACTGGCGGCCGAGCCTTTCGATGCGGAACAGCCGGAATGATCGCCGCCTACCAGGCCAGTTGCCAGGCGCGGGTCGACGCCGCCCTCGAACACCTGTTCATCGCCCCCTCGGTTGAGCTCAGCCGCCTCTATGAGGCCATGCGCTACAGCGTCATGAATGGCGGCAAACGGGTACGCCCGCTGCTCGCCTATGCCGCCTGCCAGGCCCTCGGTGCTGCACCGGAGCAGGCCAACGGCGCGGCCTGCGCGGTCGAGCTGATTCACGCCTACTCGCTGGTACACGACGACCTGCCGGCGATGGACGATGACGACCTGCGCCGCGGCCAGCCGACCACTCACAAGGCTTTCGATGAAGCCTGCGCGATCCTCGCTGGCGATGGTTTGCAGAGCCTGGCCTTCAGCGCCCTGCTCGACCCGCAATTGAGCCCGCAGCAAGACAGCATCCGCCTGGCCATGGTCCAGACCCTGGCGCTGGCTGCAGGGCCTGCCGGCATGGTCGGCGGCCAGGCCATCGACCTGGGCTCGGTGGGCCTCAAGCTCGACCAGACGGCGCTGGAGTTCATGCACCGGCACAAGACCGGCGCGCTGATCGAAGCCAGCGTCAGGCTCGGCGCCCTGGCCAGCGCCCGCGCCGACCAGACCCAGCTCAAGGCCCTGCAAACCTATGCACAGGCCATCGGCCTGGCCTTCCAGGTTCAGGACGATATCCTCGACGTCGAGAGCGACACCGCCACCCTGGGCAAGCGCCAGGGCGCCGACATCGCCCGCGACAAGCCGACCTATCCGGCCCTGCTCGGCCTCGAGGCAGCCAAGGCCTACGCCCTGGAACTGCGCGACCAGGCCCTGCATGCCCTGCGTCCGTTTGACGCGGCAGCCGAGCCGCTGCGCGAACTTGCGCGGTACATCGTCGAGCGCCGTAACTAAGCAGCGCGGGTATCGCGGGGCAAGCCCGCTCCCACAGCGATCACTGTAGGAGCGGGCTTGCCCCGCGATTAGCTCAAATGGGCAGCCAACACCGCAATAAGGTAAACTGCCGCCACTTCATATCTATAACGATTCGCCTGATGCCCACGACGTTTCAAGAGATCCCCCGCGAACGCCCGGTCACGCCGCTGCTTGACCGTGCCGATACGCCTGCCGGCCTGCGCCGCCTGGCTGAAGCCGACCTGGAGAACCTGGCCGACGAGTTGCGCCAGGAATTGCTCTATACCGTTGGTCAGACCGGCGGGCATTTCGGTGCCGGCCTGGGCGTCATCGAGCTGACGATCGCCCTGCACTACGTCTTCGACACCCCGGACGACCGTCTGGTGTGGGACGTCGGTCATCAGGCCTATCCGCACAAGATCCTCACCGGTCGCCGCCAGCGCATGCACACCCTGCGCCAGAAGGACGGCCTGGCCGCCTTCCCGCGCCGCGCCGAGAGCGAGTACGACACCTTTGGCGTCGGTCACTCCAGCACCTCGATCAGTGCGGCCCTGGGCATGGCCATCGCCGCCCGTCTGCAGAACGATCCGCGCAAGTCGATTGCCGTGATCGGTGACGGCGCGCTGACTGCCGGCATGGCCTTCGAGGCGTTGAACCACGCCCAGGAAGTCGATGCCGACATGCTGGTGATCCTCAACGACAACGACATGTCGATTTCGCGCAATGTCGGCGGCCTGTCCAACTACCTGGCCAAGATTCTTTCCAGCCGCACCTACTCGAGCATGCGCGAGGGCAGCAAGAAGGTCCTCTCGCGCCTGCCCGGCGCCTGGGAAATCGCCCGCCGCACCGAAGAGTACGCCAAGGGCATGCTGGTACCCGGCACCCTGTTCGAAGAGCTGGGCTGGAACTACATCGGCCCGATCGATGGCCACGACCTGCCGACCCTGGTCACCACCCTGCGCAACATGCGTGACCTTAAGGGCCCGCAGTTCCTGCACGTGGTCACCAAAAAGGGCAAGGGTTTCGCCCCGGCCGAAGTCGACCCGATCGGCTACCACGCGATCACCAAGCTTGAGCCTGTGGACAAACCCGCCGCCGCGCCGAAACAGGCTGCCGGACCGAAGTACTCCGCAGTGTTCGGCCAATGGCTGTGCGACATGGCGGCTGCTGACCAGCGCCTGGTCGGCATCACCCCGGCCATGAAGGAAGGCTCCGACCTGGTGGCCTTCAGCGAGCGCTACCCGGATCGCTACTTCGACGTCGCGATTGCCGAGCAGCACGCGGTCACCCTGGCTGCGGGCATGGCCTGCGAAGGCGCCAAGCCGGTGGTGGCGATCTATTCGACCTTCCTTCAGCGCGCCTACGACCAGCTGATCCATGATGTCGCGGTGCAGAACCTCGACGTGCTGTTCGCCATCGACCGCGCCGGCCTGGTCGGCGAAGACGGCCCGACCCACGCGGGCAGCTTCGACCTGTCGTTCCTGCGCTGCATCCCCGGCATGCTGGTGATGACCCCGAGCGACGAGAACGAACTGCGCAAGATGCTCAGCACCGGCCACCTGTACAACGGCCCGGCCGCCGTGCGCTATCCACGTGGCAGCGGCCCGAACGCAACCATCGAGAACAACCTTGAGCCACTGGAAATCGGCAAGGGCATCGTCCGCCGCCAGGGCAGCAAGGTCGCCTTGCTGGTATTCGGCGTGCAGCTGAGCGAAGCCCTCAAGGTTGCCGAGCAGGTCGATGCCACCGTGGTCGACATGCGCTTCGTCAAACCGCTGGATGAAGCCCTGGTACGCGAGATCGCCGGTGGACACGAACTGCTGGTGACCGTCGAAGAAAACGCCATCATGGGCGGCGCCGGTGCGGCAGTGAGCGAGTTCCTCGCCCGCGAAGCCGTGCTCAAGCCAGTGCTGCACCTGGGCCTGCCGGATGTGTATGTCGAGCATGCCAAGCCTGCGCAGATGCTCGCCGAGTGCGGCCTGGATGCCGCCGGCATCGAGGCTTCGGTGCGTCAGCGGATGCAACTGCTCGGTCTTTGAGACCGCATCGCGGGTCAAGCCCGCTCCTACAGGTTTTGTAGGAGCGGGCTTGACCCGCGATAGCAATGGAATTGCCCATGAAATCCCTGCGCCTTGCCCCCCTCCTGCTATTGCCAACCACCCTGCTGGCCGACCCGATCGACCGCGAAAGCGCCCTGAAGCTGCCCAACACGCTGATCAGCGCCAACCGCCAGGTCGAAGACCGCACGCAAACCAGCGCCGCCAATACGGTGTTCACCCGCGACGACATCGACCGCCTGCAGCCTTCCAGTGTTACTGATCTGCTGACTCGGGTGCCGGGGGTTCAAATTTCGCGCACAGGCGGGCGTGGCAGCTTGCCCGGCATTTTCATTCGCGGCACCAAGTCGGCCCAGAGCCTGGTGCTGGTCGATGGCGTACGTATTGCCAACACCTCGTCCGGCGACAGCGGCCTGCAGTTTCTCAACATTGATCAGATCGAGCGGGTCGAAGTGTTGCGCGGTTCGCGCTCGGCGATCTATGGCAGCGATGCGATTGGCGGGGTGATCCAGATCTTCACCCGCCGCGCCAGCAAGCCCGGCCTGCAACCGCGCCTGCACCTGGCCGGTGGCAGCAACAAGACCTGGCAGCGCGATGTCGGCCTGTCCGGAGGTGACGAGCGCACTCGTTTCAACCTCGCCGCAGGTCTGGACGAAACCGACGGCATCAACGCTACCCGCGAGTCATTCCCGGCCAACGGCGATCATGATGCCTACAGAAACAAGAGCCTGAGCCTGAACCTCAGCCATGTTGCCAGCGACGCTCTGGAACTGGGCCTGAATCTGCTCGACAGCCGCGGACGCAGCGAATACGACAACCTGTTTGGCGACCACAGCCAGCCCTACACCGACTTCACCGTCAGTAGCCTCGGCACCTATGCCGACGCTCAGCTCAGTGACATGTGGCATTCACGCCTGGAACTGGGCCACAGCGAGAACCGCGATACCAAGCGCGACTCGCTGCAGCCGGGCGGTAGCGAGTTCAACACTTACCGCGACTCGATCAACTGGCAGAATGACCTGAGCCTCGACGAGCGCAACAACCTGTTGCTCGGTGGCGACTGGTATCAGGATCGCCTGCATGGCAGCACGACCTTTGACGAAGACAGCCGCTGGAACCGCGCCGCCTTTGTCCAGCATCGCTACAAAGGCGACAGCTTCAATACCGAAATCGGCGTGCGCCGCGACCAGAACCAGCAATTCGGCAGCCAGAACAGCTGGAGCGCCAGTCTCGGCGTGCCGCTCAACGTCGACAACGACCTGCTTCTGTCCTACAGCGAAGGCTTTCGCGCACCGACGTTCAACGACCTTTACTACACGGACTTCAGCAACCCCGACCTCAAGCCCGAGCGCTCGAAGAGCTACGAGCTGCAATGGCGCAGCCAACTGACCGAAAGCACCCGGCTGGAGGCCTCGCTGTACCGCACCGACCTGCGCAATGCGATCTCCCTGGGCCCCAACTTCATTCCACACAATGTCGGCTCGGCACGCATCAATGGTTTCGAAGCCAGTCTGCATCAGCAGTGGTTTGGCTGGCAGAGCAGCCTCGGCCTGGCACTGATCGACCCGCGTGACCGCGATTCCGGGCACACCCTCGAACGTCGCGCCCGCCGCACCCTGAGCCTGGACCTGGATCGCCAGTTCGATCGCCTCGGCCTCGGTGCCAGCTGGCAAGCAGTCAGCAGCAGTTACGCCGACGCCGACAACAAGCGCTCACTCAGTGGCTACGGTCTGCTCGGTTTGCGCAGCAGCTGGAACCTGAGCCGCGAGGTTCGCCTGGAGCTCAAAGCCGATAACCTGCTGGATAAAACCTACAGCCGTGCGCAGTACAGCTACGGCGCAGGCTATGCCGATTACCGCGAAGAAGGCCGCACCTGGCTACTGGGCGTCACCTGGACACCGGCGCTTTAGCCTGAAGCAACTCGCACAATTTGGCCGTCGCTTCGATCATCTGCCCGCTGGGGCGCTCCAGGCCTTTGTCAGGTACCTGCAGCAACAGGCCATCACGCACGGCAGCGACGTGCGGCCAGGCCTTCCAGGCATCGAGTTGGAGCTGATCAGGGGCAAGGATCACCTGCGGGTTGCGCGCCAGCACGGTCTCCAAGTTGACCTGCGGCGCCGGCTGGGGGAGGTCGGCAAACACATTGCGCGCGCCGCAGACACTCAGCGCATCGGAGATGATCTGGTAGCCGCCGACGGTGTACAGCGGCTTGTCCCAGACCTGGTAGAACACTGTCAGTGCATGCTCGCGATGGTACTGCTGGCGCAACGCGGCGAGGCGCTTGCGCAAGGCTGTGGATAACTGCCCGCCCTGCGCCTTGCGCCCGATCCGCAGGCCAATTTCGTCCACCTGCGACACCAGGTCATCCAGCTCGTGCACATCGACGCTGTATAGCGGGATACCCAGGCGTTCGAGCTGGTCGCGCTGGGCCGCCGGCACGCTGCCCGGCCAGTACAGCACCAGGTCCGGGCGCACGCTGAGCAGGCGCTCCATGTCCAGCTGGCCGTAGCGCCCCACCAGCGGTACGGCGCTTAACTGCGTCGGCCGTTCGTGCCACTCGGCCATGCCCACCAGCAGGTCGCCGGCTTGCAGCTCGAGGATGATTTCAGTGATCGAGGGCGCCAGGCTAACCACCCGCGGCGCCGCTGCCAGCGGCATGCCGAAGGCCAGCAGCAACAGCCACAGGTAGCGACGCATCAGCCGAGCTGACGAGGAATGCGATAGAGGTAGAGCAGGACCACGCTGGAGATTGCCAGGAGGATCTGCGGCACCGCCTCAAGGCCAACGAATACCGACAACGCGGCGACCCAGGCCGGCAGGCAGGCGAACAACATGCCCAAGCGGCGGATACGTGCCAGCTCGATCCAGGCCGCAGGTTCATCGTCGCTGTTCAGGGCTTTCTGGGTGGCGATCAGCCCATGCTTGTAGGCGCCAAAGCGCGGCAGGCTGAGGAACATCGAGGCCACGCCGGCGATGAACATCGGCATGGCCAGGATCGGAATCAACGCCTGCACGCCACCGAAGGCCCAGGCAAACACCAGCAACGGCGCCAGCGCCACCGCCAGGTACTGCCACCAGGCCAGCTCCAGGCGACGGCGAACCTGGGCGCGGGTCACGCCCGACCGGCCTCGCCCTGGTGCTCGTTGCCCATCATGTGGCCGAGCTTGCCGGCTTTGGTCGCCAGGTAGTGTTTGTTATGCGGGTTGTGGCCGGTGTGCAGCGGTACGCGCTCGGCAACCGGAATGCCCATGCCGGTCAGCGCCTTGACCTTACGCGGGTTGTTGGTCATCAGCCGCAGCGACTTGACGCCCAGATGCTCGAGCATCGGCTGGCACATGCCGTAGTCACGCTGGTCGGCGGCAAAGCCCAGGCGCTCGTTGGCTTCGACGGTGTCGGCGCCGCCATCTTGCAGCTCGTAGGCGCGGATCTTGTTCAACAGGCCAATGCCACGACCTTCCTGACGCAGGTACAGCAGCACGCCGCGGCCTTCGCGGGCGATCGCCTGCAGGGCCGCTTCGAGTTGCGAGCCGCAGTCGCAGCGCTGGCTGAACAAGGCATCGCCGGTCAGGCATTCGGAATGCAGGCGCCCCAGCACCGGCTGCCCATCGGCCACATCACCCAGGCTGAGCACGACGTGCTCGCGGCCGGTGGCTTCATCGAGAAAACCATGCATGGTGAAGGTCGCAAACGGGGTAGGCAGCTTGGAAGCGGCAACAAAAACGACGGGCACGTTGTGCTCCTGATCAGTAACTTGAAAATTGACGTGGGCCGATTGTATCAGCAGCGTGGCGACGCTGCTTAGGCTGAATTATTGGGCAAACAGATCGACAAGTTCGATATCAGCTACGGCCGCTTGCCCTCGCCGTCGAACGGATAGGGCTGCTTCCAGTGCTCGAAGATCGCCCGCAACTCGCCACTGGCCACCAGCTTGTCCATGCGCTGGTCGAACAGCGCGCGCAACGCCTTGCCCTCGGCAGTGCGGCCAAAGGCCAGGTACAGCGGCAACTCCGCCAGGTGGCTGCGGCGAAACAGCTTGGGATCGGGGGCCTGGCCGAGCACATAGTCGACTTCGGTCAGGGCATCGATGTAGTAGTCGACGCGATCATGCTCAAGCATCGGCAAAATCCCCTCGCGGCGCTGGATTTCGCGAAAGTGTCCGACATTGGGCAGATAGCTCTTGTAGTCGTAGCCGCGCACCCAGGCCAGGCGATACTGGCCGAGGGTCTGCTGGGTCGGTACAGGGCTGGTGGCCAGGCCCAGGGCATAGATATGGTCCATATCGAAATGCCAGCGCGGATAGAGGTTGTCGGCGTTCTCTTCGTGATAGGAACCGACCCAGGCATCGGCCTCACCGCGTTTGACCAGGCCTACCGCGCGGCTGTACGGCGCACTCTGGGTGAGAACCTTGACGCCGGCCGGCTCGAACACCTTGCGCAGCACGTCCCAGGCCAGGCCGCTGCCGTCGGCGTTGGTGTAGTCGAGCCACTCTTCACTGACCAGACGAACCTGGCCAGGTGTCGCCGACGGCGCGTCTGCCGCCTTGACCACACCTGCCGCCAGGACCAGCAACACCAGCAACAGCCGCCATCCCGTCATTGCCCCGCTCCTTAGGTGAAACTCCATACCAGAACCTGCATGCCCAGCCAGGCAAACACCCCGGCCAGAACATCGTCGAGCATGATCCCGACCCCGCCATGCACATGACGATCAATCCAGCGGATCGGCCAGGGCTTGAGGATGTCGAAGAAACGGAACATCAAAAAGCCCGCCAGCAGCCACATCCAGCCCTCTGGCACCAGCCACAGGGTTATCCACATGCCGACCATTTCGTCCCAGACGATGCCCTCATGGTCGTGGACCTTGAGGTCGTCGGCAACTTTGCCGCACAGCCAGAAGCCGAACAGCATGGTCAACCCGAGCATCAGCCAGTAGCCCCAATCGGGCAGCATCTGCCACAACGGGATAAACGGTAGAGCCACCAGCGAGCCCCAGGTTCCCGGCGCCTTGGGCAGGGTTCCGGAGCCAAAGCCGAATGCCAGGAAATGCCAGGGATTGCGCCAGACCGACGGCGGAACGAACTCCGCAGGCACCTGTTTGGGGTGATCGGTCACGGTGTCTCCTTAAAATGTTGATAGCCCCGGGTGTGTGGGGTGATGTCCTGGCCACTGCCATCAAGCAGGCGCACGCCGCTGCCGGCACTCACCCGCCCGACCACATGGACCGGCCAGCCGGCCGCCAGCAACGGTGCAAGCTCAGCTTCGGGCAAGGTGAAGGCCAGGACGTAATCGTCGCCGCCGGCCAATGCCGCCTGTTGCGCGCCTGCGCGACCGAAAAAGGCCAGCAGCGCCGCCGACAACGGTAGCCGCTCCAGCTCGACCTGCAATGCCACCTGCGACGCCTTGGCGATATGTCCGCAATCGGCGAGCAGGCCGTCGGAGATATCCAGGGCCGAGGTTGCCTTGCCGCGCAGCACCTGGCCCAGCGCCAGTTGCGGTTGCGGCGACCAGTAATGGGCCAGCAGCGGTTCGGCCTGGGCCGCCTCGGCCACGCGCTCGCCGAGCACCAGCGGCAAGGCGCCGGCGGCATTGCCCAGTTCGCCGCCGACGCACAGCAGGTCGCCGGCGCGGGCACCGCTGCGGGTCAGGGCCTGGCCGCCGGGTACGCGGCCGAACACGGTCATGGTCAGGCTCAGCGGGCCACGGGTGGTGTCGCCGCCGATCAGGCTCAGCTGGCAGCTTTCGGCCATCTGGTTCAAACCGCGGGCATAAGCCTGCAGCCAGTCGGCGCGAACCTCGGGCAGGGTCAGGGCAAGGGTAAAGCCGATGGGCGTGGCGCCCATGGCAGCCAGGTCACTGGCAGCGACGGCCAGCGAACGCTGACCGAGCAGAAAAGGGTCGCAGACAGCCGGGAAATGCACCCCGGCCACCAGCGTATCGGTGGAGATCGCCAGCTGTTCGCCGGCTGGCACGCTGAGCAAGGCGCAATCATCGCCAATGCCCAGGGCCACACCTTCGCCGCCTTGCGCACAGGACGCGGCGGCGAAGTAATGACGGATCAGCTCGAACTCACCCATTGGCACAGAGCGCCGGAATCAGCGCTTGAACGCCTTGACTTCGGCTTCACGCAGGCGTGGTGCCAGCTTGTCGAGCACGCCGTTGACGAACTTGTGGCCGTCGGTGGCGCCAAACACTTTGGCCAGCTCCACACCTTCGTTGATCACGACGCGGTACGGAACATCGACGCGCATCATGAACTCCCAGGTGGACAGGCGCAGCACCGCCAGTTCAACCGGATCGAGCTCTTCGAGGGCCAGGTCCAGGCATGGCTTGAGTGCTTCATCGATCTCGACTTTCTTCGCCGGAACCCCATGGAGGATTTCGCGGAAGTAGGCGCCGTCGACATCGATGAAATCGTTATCGACCCGGAACTGCGCTTCGATCTCGTTCAGCGACTGCTTGGCCATGTGCCATTGATACAGGGCCTGGGTCGCGAGCTGACGGGCTTCGCGACGCTTGGCGCTTTTCGATGGCTTGCCAGCATCCGCAGGTTTTGGATCGCGCGGGTTGAAACGATCGCTTTCGTCGCTAATCACTTGGCCTCCAACTGCGCCAGCAGGCTGACCATTTCCAGAGCGGACAGGGCAGCTTCGGCGCCCTTGTTGCCGGCCTTGGTGCCGGAACGCTCAATGGCCTGTTCGATCGAATCGACGGTCAGGACACCGAAGGAGACCGGCACGCCGAACTCCATGGACACCTGGGCCAGGCCCTTGGTGCATTCGCCCGCAACGTATTCGAAGTGCGGGGTACCGCCACGGATCACGGCGCCCAGGGCGATGATCGCGGCATATTCGCTTTGCTGGGCGACTTTCTGTGCCACCAGCGGGATTTCGAAGGCACCCGGGGCACGGATGATGGTGATGTCGCTTTCGTTCACACCGTGGCGAACCAGGGCATCAACGGCACCGCTCACCAGGCTTTCGACGACGAAGCTGTTGAAGCGGCCAACCACCAAAGCATAGCGACCTTTGGGGGCAATGAAGGTACCTTCGATGGTCTTCAGGGTCATTGCGGAGTTCTCATCTTAAAGAGCCAGGCCGCAAACAGGCGGCCTGTGGGTGTTTGGGACACGAATGGCAGCGCGAAAAACCGCCTGCTTTATTCGGAGGGCACGTATTCTACAACTTCCAGATCGAATCCGGATATCGCATTGAACTTCATTGGCGAACTCATCAGGCGCATTTTGCGCACGCCCAGGTCGCGCAGGATCTGCGAACCGGCACCGACGGTGCTGTAGGTGGTCGGGGTTTTCGCCTGGGCGCCAGCGTCGGCGCTTTCGCGAATGTGCGCCAGCAGCACGTCGCCATCGAGCGGGTGGCCGAGCAGCAGCACCACGCCGCTGCCGGCGTCTGCAACGGCGCTCATGGCCGCGCGCAGGCTCCAGCGGCCCGGTTGCTTGACCATCAGCAGGTCGCGCAGCGGGTCCATGTTGTGCACCCGCACCAGGGTCGGTTCTTCGGCGCAAATGTTGCCCAGGGTCAGCGCCATGTGCACATCGCCTTCGACCGAATCACGGTAGGTGACCAGGTTGAAATGGCCCAGCTCGCTGTCCAGCGGCTGCTCGGAAACCCGCTGAACGGTACGTTCGTGGATCATCCGGTAGTGGATCAGGTCGGCAATGGTGCCGATCTTGATGTTGTGTTCGGCGGCAAAAGTCTCGAGTTCGGCGCGACGCGACATGGTGCCGTCGTCGTTCATCACCTCGCAAATCACCCCGCTCGGCTCGAAACCGGCCATGCGCGCCAGGTCACAGGCAGCTTCGGTGTGGCCGGCACGGGCCAGGGTACCGCCAGGCTGGGCCATCAGCGGGAAAATGTGACCGGGGCTGACAATGTCTTCGGCCTTGGCATCACGGGCGGCGGCAGCCTGCACGGTGCGCGCGCGGTCGGCGGCGGAAATGCCGGTGGTGACGCCGGTGGCGGCTTCGATCGACACGGTGAACTTGGTGCCGAAACCCGAGCCATTGCGTGGCGCCATCAGCGGCAGCTTGAGCGTTTCGCAGCGCTCGCGCGACATCGGCATGCAGATCAGGCCGCGGGCGTGCTTGGCCATGAAGTTGATGTGCTCGGCCTTGCAGCACTCGGCGGCCATGATCAGGTCGCCTTCGTTCTCGCGGTCTTCGTCATCCATGAGGATGACCATTTTGCCTTGGCGGATGTCTTCGACCAGTTCTTCGATGCTGTTGAGCGCCACTCGGCACCCCCTTTCAAATCAGGATTTCAGGTAGCCGTTGGCGGCCAGGAAACTTTCGGTGATGCCGCTGCCTTTGCTTGGCTCGGCGGCCTTGTCACCCAGCAGCAGACGCTCCAGGTAACGTGCCAGCAGGTCGACCTCAAGGTTCACCCGACGACCTGGACGGTAGTCGGCCATGATGGTTTCGGCCAGGGTGTGCGGGACGATGGTCAGCTCGAACTCGGCGCCATCGACGACGTTCACCGTCAGGCTGGTGCCGTCGACGGTGATCGAGCCCTTGTGGGCAATGTACTTGGCAAGCTCCTTGGGTGCACGGATGCGGAACTGGATGGCGCGGGCGTTATCGCTGCGCGAGACCACTTCGCCGACGCCGTCGACATGGCCGCTGACCAGGTGACCGCCCAGGCGGGTGGTCGGCGTCAGGGCTTTTTCGAGGTTGACCCGGCTGCCGCTTTTGAGCTCGTTGAAGGCGGTGCAGTCGAGGGTTTCGCGGCTGACGTCGGCCCAGAAGCCATCGCCAGGCAGCTCGACCGCGGTCAGGCACACGCCGTTGACGGCGATGCTGTCCCCCAGCTTGACGTCGCCCAGGTCGAGCTTGCCGGTTTCGACATATACCCGCACGTCACCGCCTTTAGGGGTCAGGGAACGGATGCTGCCAATCGATTCGATGATGCCGGTGAACATGAAGTCCTCCTCGAGAACAGGGCTGCGCATGGCGCTAGCCGCAAATTATACGCCGGGCGCAGGCTTGGGTACTGCAGTGACTCGCCAGTCATCGCCTACTGCGCGCATTTCGGTGATCTGCAAATGGGGCGCCTGGCTCATTTTATCCAGGGGCCAGTCGAGCAACGGCCGGGCACTGGAGCCAAGGATGCGTCCGGCGACAAAAATCTGGTACTCGTCGATCAGTCCCTGCCGGGCAAAGGCGCCGACCAGGCCGGCACCGGCTTCGACCAGCACTTCGTTGACGCCACGCGCGGCCAGCTCAAGCATCAGCGCCGGCAGGTCGACGCGGCCAGCACTGCCGGGCAGGCTCAGCAGCTCATGACCGGCCTGGGCATAACGTGCGTCGGCTTCAGCGGCGGTGACCACCAGGGCCGGGCCGGCGGTAAAGAACGGCGCATCGAGCGGCACACGCAAGCGACCATCGATCAACACCCGCAAGGGCGGACGCGCCAGGGCCAGCGCGGTGGTTGCCGGGTCCAGGCCCAGTTCTTCGGCGCGCACGGTCATCCGCGCGTTGTCGGCCAATACACTTTCGGCGCTGGTCAGCACCACGCTGGAGCGGGCGCGCAAACGCTGCACTGCCGAGCGCGCCGCCGGGCCGGTAATCCACTGGCTCTCGCCGCTGGCCATGGCCGTGCGGCCGTCCAGGCTCATCGCCAGCTTGGCCCGGACGAACGGCAGGCCGTGTTCCATGCGCTTGAGAAAGCCCGGGTTCAGGGCGCGGGCCTCGGCCTCCAGCACACCGCTGGCAACCTCGATACCCGCATCGGCCAGGCGCTTGAGGCCATTGCCGGCGACTTGCGGATTGGGGTCCTGCATGGCCGCGACCACCCGCGCCACGCCGGCCTTGAGCAGCGCCTCGGCACACGGCGGGGTGCGCCCATGGTGGCTGCACGGCTCAAGGGTGACGTAGGCGCAAGCACCGCGGGCCAGCTCGCCGGCCTGGCGCAAGGCATGCACCTCGGCATGCGGCTCGCCGGCGCGCACGTGCCAGCCTTCGCCGACCACCTGGCCGTCACGGACGATCACGCAACCCACGCGCGGGTTCGGGTGGGTGGAGTACAGGCCCTTGCGGGCCAGCTCGACGGCCCGGGCCATGTAGTGCGCATCAAGCACCGCGCGTTCGCTGGACATGCTCACTCTTTAGCCGGCACACGGGCCAGGCGGTCGATTTCTTCACGGAACTCGTTGAGGTCCTGGAAACGCCGGTACACCGAGGCAAAGCGGATATAGGCGACTTCATCGAGCTTTTGCAGCTCGGCCATGACCAGCTCGCCGACCACCAGCGACTTGATCTCGCGCTCACCGGTAGCCCGCAGCTTGTGCTTGATATGCGCCAGCGCCGCTTCCAGGCGCTCGACGCTGACCGGGCGTTTTTCCAGGGCGCGCTGCATACCGGCACGCAGTTTTTCTTCGTCGAAAGGCTGGCGGCTGCCGTCCTGCTTGATCAGCCGGGGCAGAACCAGTTCGGCGGTTTCGAAGGTGGTGAAGCGCTCACCGCAGGCTACGCATTCGCGCCGACGGCGCACTTGCTCGCCCTCGGCAACCAGTCGCGAGTCGATGACCTTGGTGTCGTTGGCACCGCAGAAGGGACAGTGCATGGTGGCAGGCAACAAAAAAAGGGAGGGCCATGGTAGCGCATCCCACTGGCAAGACAAGCCAAAGGGGTTACCATCCAGTGAGGAAATATGCCGCGAAGGAATTCCCCATGCCATCAAGAGCGCTTGTCGTGCTCAGTTTTGCTGCCGTGCTGAGCGCGTGCAGCAGCGATAAACCCCAGCCTGTGCCGGCGCCCAAAGCCCCGGTAGCCAGCAAACCGGCCAAGGAGCTCGGGCCGCTGCCGGCCTATCAACGCGAATTGAGCGGCACCTTGCAGAACATTCCGGCCGGCGCCGAAGTCGAACTGGCCCTGCTGGTGATCGATGAGCGCGGCCGCCCGCAAGGCTTGCTGGCCAGCAGCACGTTCAGCGGCAATGGCCTGGACCTGCCGTTTCGCCTGCGCTTCAACCCCGAGGCCTTTCCCGCCGGGGCGCGGGTCGAGCTGCGCGGTCGCGCGAGCAAGTCCGGCCAGCTGATCCTGCACCTGCCGCCCCTGCGCATCGCCCAGGCGCAAACCCAGGCCACCGGCCCGCTGCGCTTCGAAAAGGCGCCATGATGGCGCCCGCTCCACTGCAACAGGCCTTGAGCGAGTTGCTTGGGGATGCGCAACTGGTGGTCAGCGACCTGCCCGAGTGCGCGCTCAAGTTGTGGCTGATCGATGCGCAGAACATGGACCGCGCCTTCAGCTCCGAAGAAACCCGGCGCATCCTTCACGAGCCGCCGTACTGGAGTTTCTGCTGGGCCAGCGGCCTGGCCATGGCCCGCTACCTGGATGAGCATCGGCATTGGGTCGAAGGCAAGCGCGTGCTGGACTTTGGCGCAGGCTCCGGGATTGCCGGTATCGCGGCGGCCAAGGCCGGCGCGCTGGAAGTGGTGGCTTGCGACCTTGACCCGCTGGCGCTGCAGGCCTGCCGGGCGAATGCCGAGCTCAATGAGGTGGAACTGAGTTATTCCAGCGATTTTTTCCAGGAGGCCGACCGTTTCGACCTGATCCTGGTCGCCGACGTGCTCTACGACCGCGCCAACCTACCGATGCTGGACGAGTTTCTCAGCCGTGGCCAGCAGGCCCTGGTCGCCGATTCGCGGGTACGGGATTTCAGCCACCCGTTGTACCGGTCGCTGGGCGTGCTGGATGCCCTGACCCTGCCGGACCTGGCCGAGCCCCACGAATTCCGCCGGGTCAGCCTGTACCACGCCAGCCGCCAGCCTTTATAGTGATGCCATTCACGGATTTTCGAGAGTCGCGATGAACCCTGCTACCCCGTACATTTTCGATGCCACTGGCGCCGACTTCGAACAGTCGGTGATCCAGAACTCTTTCCATAAACCGGTACTGGTCGACTTCTGGGCCGAGTGGTGCGCGCCGTGCAAGGCGCTGATGCCGCTGCTGGCGCAGATCACCGAGAGCTATCAGGGCGAACTGCTGCTGGCCAAGGTCAACTGCGATATCGAACAGGACATCGTCGCCCGCTTCGGCATCCGCAGCCTGCCGACCGTGGTGCTGTTCAAGGATGGCCAGCCGGTCGACGGCTTTGCCGGTGCCCAGCCGGAATCGGCGATTCGCGCCCTGCTCGAGCCCCATGTGCAACTGCCGCCACCGGCTGCCGCCGACCCGCTGGAGCAAGCCCAGGCGCTGTTTGCCGAAGGCCGTTTCAGCGAAGCCGAAAGCACCCTCAAGGCGCTGCTCAGCGAAGACAACAGCAATGCCGGGGCGCTGATCCTCTACGCCCGCTGCCTGGCTGAGCGCGGCGAACTGGGTGAAGCCCAGACCGTGCTCGACGCGGTCAAGAGCGACGAGCACAAGGCTGCCCTGGCCGGTGCCAAGGCGCAGCTGACCTTTCTCGGCCTGGCCGCCAGCCTGCCGGAAGTCGCCGACCTTAAAGCGCGCCTGGCGCAGAATGCTGAAGATGACGAGGCCGCGTACCAGCTGTGCATCCAGCAGTTGTCGCGTCAGCAGTACGAAGCGGCGCTGGAAGGCTTGCTCAAGCTGTTCAAGCGCAATCGCGGCTATGACGGCGGGGTGGCACACAAGACCTTGCTGCAGGTGTTTGACCTGCTGGGCAACGACCACCCGCTGGTTGGCAACTACCGTCGCAAGTTGTTTGCTGCCTTGTATTGAATTGATCGCGGGGCAAGCCCGCTCCTACTGATCTTGTAGGAGCGGGCTTGGCCCGCGATACCCTCATTACCCCACCCAATGATAAACCGGCGCATCCGCCCCGCTTTGCACCTTCACCTCGGCACTGTGGCGCAGGCGCACCAGCAGTCGCTTGCCCGCCGCGGTATTGCCCGCCAGCCCTTCCAAGTGTTCAAGCAACTCCGGCCCGTTGAGCTGCCCGGCCTTGCGCAGTACCTCGCGCGCCGCCTGCCAGAGCGCATCATCCGGTCGCACCGCCGCAACCGCACTCGCCGCTGCTGCAGGCGCTGGCGTCACAGCGGCCAGCTGGCCGCCCAGTTGCGCCCATTCCGCCGGGTCCAGTTCCAGGGTCAGGTCTACCGGCCAGTCGCCGATGTGTCCGCGAATTCGCATGGGGGTGTCCTTGTGCGCAGTCAATGGGCCCATGCTCCCACGCCAACGCTTCATCGCCAAGCACACTGGCGCACGCCGAACAAGTTGTTATAACATTACCAAATCATTCCAGTGCCTCCGCGGAGTCAGCCCATGCGTCGTCTGTTGCTCGCCTTGCCGTTTGCCTTGTTGCCCCTGGCCGTCGCCCACGCCCATGAAGGCCACGACCACGATCATGACCACGCCCATGGCAGCCTCGGCGCCCATGAACACGGCGTCGCGCGCTTGAATGTGGTGCTCGACGACAAGTCCCTGGAACTGGAACTGGACAGCCCGGCGATGAACCTGGTCGGCTTCGAACACCCGGCCACCAGCGCCGCCGACAAAGCCAAGGTTGCTGCCGTGCGTTCACAATTGGAAAAACCATTGGCGCTGTTCGGCCTGGCCAAGGCGGCCAACTGCAGCGAAAGTGACCAGGAGCTGGAAAGCCCGCTGTTCGGCGACAAGCCGGCAGTCGATGATGACGGCGACGAGCACGAAGGCCATGAGCACAGTGAGGTCCATGCCCATTACCGGCTGACCTGCGACAAGCCCGCTGAGCTCAAGAGCCTCGACCTGACTCCGTTGTTCAAGGCCTTCCCCGCCACCCAGAAAATTACCCTGCAACTGATCGGGCCCAACGGCCAGCAAGGTGTCGAAGCGACCCCGGCCAAGGCCACGATCAACTTCTGATAGCCCTTTTGCAGCGAAACGCCCGGGGTAACCCGGGCGTTCATTTATGAGCCAGGCACTGATTGAACTGACCGACCTGGGCTTCGCCTGGCCGGGCCAAGCCCCCCTGCTGGAGATTCCCGCCCTGCGCCTGGAAGCCGGCGAATCGTTGTTTCTCAAAGGCCCCAGCGGCAGCGGCAAGACCACCCTGCTGGGCCTTTTGGGCGGTGTACAAAAACCCGATCGCGGCAGCATCCGCCTGCTTGGCCAGGACTTGAGCGAACTGAAGCTGGCCGCCCGCGACCGTTTTCGCGTCGATCACACCGGCTACATCTTCCAGCAGTTCAACTTGCTGCCGTTCCTCTCGGTACGGGAGAACGTCGAACTGCCCTGCCGCTTCTCGCGCAGCCGCGCACAACGCGCCGCCGAGCGCCATGGCAGCATCGACCAGGCCGCCGCCAGCCTGCTCGCCCACCTGGGCCTGAAAGACCCGGCGTTGCTTGCCCGCCGCGCGGGCAGCCTGTCGATCGGCCAGCAACAGCGCGTTGCCGCCGCCCGGGCCTTGATCGGCCAGCCGGAGCTGGTAATCGCCGACGAGCCAACATCAGCCCTCGACGCCGACACCCGCGAAGCCTTCATCCGCCTGTTGTTCGCCGAATGCCGTGCGGCCGGCTCGAGCCTGCTGTTCGTCAGCCACGACCAGAGCCTGGCACCGTTGTTCGACCGCCAGCTGTCCCTTGCCGAACTCAACCGCGCGGCCCGCCCGGCCAACGACCTGGAGGCCTGATGTACCTGCTCCGCCTTGCCCTGGCCAGCCTGGCCAACCGCCGCTTTACTGCATTTTTGACCGCCTTCGCCATCGCCCTGTCGGTGTGCCTGCTGCTGGCGGTCGAGCGGGTGCGCACCGAAGCCCGCGCCAGCTTTGCCAGCACCATCAGCGGCACCGACCTGATTGTCGGCGCCCGCTCGGGCTCGGTGAACCTGCTGCTGTACTCGGTGTTTCGCATCGGCAACGCCACCAACAACATCCGCTGGGAGAGCTTCGAACACTACGCCAGCGACAAACGGGTGAAATGGGCCATTCCCATCTCCCTGGGCGATTCCCATCGCGGCTACCGGGTGATGGGCACCGACGCGCGCTATTTCGAGCACTACCAGTACGGCCGCAAGCAGAACCTGCAACTGGCCGAGGGCCGCGCTTTCGCCACCGACCCGTTCGAGGTGGTGCTTGGTGCCGAGGTGGCAGATGCCCTGCACTACAAGCTGGGCGACAAGCTGGTGCTGGCCCATGGCGTGGCGGCCATCAGCCTGGTCAAACACGATGACAAACCGTTCACCGTGGTCGGCGTGCTGCAACGCACCGGCACCCCGGTCGACCGCACCCTGCACATCAGCCTGGGCGGTATGGAGGCCATCCACATCGACTGGCACAACGGCATGCCGGCCCGCGGCGCCGGGCGTATCAGCGCCGATCAGGCGCGCAACATGGACCTCAAGCCCGCCGCCATCACCGCCTTCATGCTCGGCCTGAACAACAAGGTGGCCACCTTCAGCCTGCAACGGGAGATCAACGAGTACCGCAACGAACCGCTGCTGGCGATCCTCCCGGGCGTGGCCCTGCAAGAGCTCTGGAGCCTGATGGGCACGGCCGAGCAGGCGCTGTTCGTGGTCTCGCTGTTCGTAGTGCTGACCGGCCTGATTGGCATGCTCACGGCGATCCTCACCAGCCTCAACGAACGGCGCCGGGAAATGGCCATCCTGCGCTCGGTCGGCGCGCGTCCCTGGCACATTGCCGGGCTGCTGGTGCTCGAAGCACTGGCCCTGGCGGTGGCCGGCATCATCGCCGGGGTGGCTTTGTTGTACGCCGGCATCGCCCTGGCCCAGGGTTACGTGCAGGCCAATTACGGCCTGTTGCTGCCGCTGGCCTGGCCCAGCGCCCATGAATGGACCCTTCTGGGCATCATCCTTGGCGCCGCCTTGCTGATGGGCAGCGTGCCGGCCTGGCGCGCCTATCGCCAGTCGCTGGCCGACGGCCTGTCCATTCACCTGTGAGTAACTCGATGAACCGCGCCTTGCTGCTGTTGCTGCTGTTGATTGCCTCGCCCCTGTGGGCCGCTGAACCGCGCACCCTGGAGTGGCAGCAACTGATCCCGGCCGGGGCGCCGGTGATCCAGCCACAACTGGCGCCGCTGCATGACCTTTCGCAACTGAGCGACGCCCTGGCTGCCGAATCGGCACCCGCTGCGCGGCAAACCGCACCCAATGCCCCGGTGGTCAAGGCCCTGGATGGCCAGCAGGTCAAACTGCCGGGGTATATCGTGCCGCTGGAGGTCAGCGAAGAAGGCCGCACCACCGAGTTCCTGCTGGTGCCTTACTATGGCGCCTGCATTCATGTACCGCCACCGCCGTCGAACCAGATCGTTCACATCTTCAGCGAGATCGGCGTCAAGGTCGAAGACCTCTACCAACCGTACTGGATTGAAGGCCAGATGCAGGTCAAAGCCTCCAGCAGCGAGCTGGCCGATGCCGGATATCAGATGGAAGCCGAGAAAATCTACGCATACGAGCTAGAATGAATGGCCGCTTGTCAGCCTTTGACGATTTCATTGAGCTGCGTCAAAAGTCGCCGTCCGTCAGCTCCTTACCATTGGACTCATTAAATTCTAAACGTCCTTTGGGAGCTTCCATGAACAAGTCCTTGCTTGGCGCCTCGCTCGTTGCTCTGGCGCTTGCAGCCCCTGTTGCCCACGCCCACCAGGCTGGCGACTTCATCCTGCGTGCCGGTGCGATCACTACCGCTCCCAACGAGAACAGCGGCGACATCAAGCTCGACGGCACCAAGATGTCCGGCACCAAGGCTACTCTGGACAGCGACACCCAGCTGGGCCTGGCGTTTGCCTACATGCTGACCGACCACATCGGCCTCGAGCTGCTGGCCGCCACTCCGTTCCAGCACACCGTGGGCGTCAAGGGCCTGGGCGCTGGCCTGGATGGCAAGCTGGGCGACATCAAGCAACTGCCACCGACCCTGTCGCTGCAGTACTACCCGATGGAAGCTTCGTCGAAGTTCCAGCCTTACGCCGGTATCGGTCTGAACTACACCATGTTCTTTGACGAAGACCTGAGCAGCAACCGCAAGGCTCAAGGCTTCAGCAACATGAAGTTGAAGGATTCGGTCGGCCTGGCCGGTCAGTTGGGCATGGACTACATGATCAACGACAACTTCCTGATCAACGCCGCGGTCTGGTACGTCGACATCGACACCAAGGCCACCATCGACGGCCCCAGCGCCCTGGGCGTTGGCAAGACCAAGGTCGACGTCGATGTCGATCCATGGGTCTACATGGTTGGCGTGGGTTACAAGTTCTAAGCGTCTTCAAACGCACATCGCGGGGCAAGCCCGCTCCTACAGCGTGATGTAGGAGCGGGCTTGCCCCGCGCTGCTTTTCAGCGTCCTAAAAGTCGCGCCAGCCCCACCACCAGCGGCGTCGGCTCAGGGAAATCAAAACGCGCCAGCAAGCGCTGGTTGTTCGCCCGCGAATGGCGGATATCGCCCGAGCGCGCCGGCCCATGGTTGATCGCCGGCAAATCGCCAACCACCGACTTCAATGCCGCCAGCAACTGGTTCAGCGAAGTGGCCTGGTTCAGGCCGATGTTCACCGCGCCCTCCTCGACCTGTGCCAACTCCAGCGCCTGGACCATTACCGTGACCAGATCGCCAACATAGAGAAAATCGCGGGTCTGCTCACCGTCGCCAAACAGGGTGATCGGCGTGCCGTTCAGGGCGCGCTCGCAGAAGATGCTGATAACCCCGGAATACGGCGAGGAAGGATCCTGGCGCGGGCCGAAGATATTGAAAAAGCGGAACACCACCGGCTCCAGGCCATGCTGGCGGCGGTAGAAGTCCAGGTACTGCTCGCTGGCCAGTTTATCCACCGCGTAAGGCGTCAACGGCGCCTTGGGCGTGTCTTCGACAATCGACTGGCCTTCGCCATTGTTGCCGTACACCGCCGCGCTGGAGGCAAACAGCACGCGCTTGATGCCGTTCAGGCGCATGGCCTCGCACACGTTGAGGGTGCCGATGAAGTTGCTCTGGTGGGTTTTCACCGGGTCGTCCACCGAGGCCTGTACCGAGGCGACCGCGGCCAGGTGCACCACCGCCTGGCAACCGGCCGCGGCGCGCTTGACCAGTTCGGCGTCGGCGACATCACCTTCGACCAGTTGCAGCCGGGGGTTGTCGATCTGCAGGTTGCTGCGCTTGCCCGTCGACAGGTCGTCGAGGATACGCACGCTATAGCCTTTTTCCAGCAACGCATCGCTGAGGTGGGAACCGATGAAGCCGGCGCCACCGGTGATCAGAATAGGGGCATCAGCCATGACGATAGAAGCGATCCAGTAAGGGCGGCAAACCGGCGCGCCAGGCGCGGGGCTTGATGCCGAAGGTGTGGAGGATTTTCTTGCAGGCCAGCACCGCATGCTGCGGTTCTTCGCTGGCGTCCGGGCGCGCGGCGTGGGCCTGCGCGGTCGGGGCCTGTACCGCCAGCTTATGCAACTGGGCCGCTTCCGTGAGGATAGCCTGCCCCAGCGCCAGCGGCGTGGTCGCCTCGTTCCCGGCATAGTGATAGGTGCCCCACAGGGGCGCGGCGCAATCGAGCTGCTTGAGCACCGAGAGGATTACCCGCGCAGCGTCGTCCACCGGCGTCGGGTTGCCGCGCCGGTCATCGGCCAGCAGCAGTTCCTGCGGTTGCTCGGCGCGGGTCAGGAAGCGGCCGAGGACGCCATCGATACTCTCGTCGAGCACCCAGCCAAAGCGCAGCAACACATGCTGCGGGCAGGTGGCGCGCACGCTCTGCTCGATGCGCCACAGGGCCTGGCCACGCAGGCCCAGCGGCACTGGCTCGTCCTTTTCGCTGTAGGCGGTCGCCCGCGAGCCATCGAAGACCCGGTAGCTGGACGGCTGGACAAGAATGATGTTGTGGTGCTGACACAGCTCGGCCAGGCGCTCGACGGCGCGCTCCTGCTGGGCCAGGCGCTGCTCGCTGACCGCTTCGGCCTGGAACCAGTCGAAGTAGTAAGCCAGGTTGATCAGCGCATCAGGGCGGGTGTCGTCGAGCAACTGGGTCAGGCTCGCCGGATCCCAGCCGCTGTCCGGCGGGCGCGGTGCCAGAAAGCCGATATCTTCCTCGGCCCCGAGTCGAATCAGCGCTTGCCCGAGGGCACTTCCACCACCCAACAGCATCAGGCGCATTCGCATAGAGTCAGCAGGTCCGATCAGATTATTGGAAGAAAGCCTTCATTTTGCGGTTTCCGGCAGGGGAAGTCCAACACAGGGGCGCCCGTCCTGCCCGGCGCGGCGCTGAGGGCAAGGTTTTTCCTGTGCTTACACAAATCCGGAAACTGCCTATACTGCGCCCGGAATGAGCTGACTCGCCTGAATGGATTAACCAGGAGAATAGTTAGCTTATTCGTTCGCCGGGGCGCAGCAGCACTTTCTGCACCCTGGTCGGCACGGATTGCCAGATAAAACCAATAACAAAGGAATGTTTCCCATGCAGGATTCGGAAGTCGCGTACCTGAGTTTCGACCAGGACCAGGCCCGTACGCTGGCAGCTGCCAGCCAGCACCTCGCCGAACTCGGCGGCCCTCAGGCCCGCGGAGTCGCCAACCAGGCGCGCCAGTGGGCACAACGCCTGCACCCTACCCTCGACGCCAGCCAGAAGGCCGTGTTGCAACGCTTTGCCGATGGCCAGTTGTCGGCCCTGATGTGCTCGCAGATGGCCTGCCCCGGCAGCGATCCGCTGCCCGAGCATCTGCCTGAGCTGGCCACCCTGGCTCAGAGCGAGCGCTGCCTGTACCTGGCCTCGCGCAACCAGTTGCTGCTGGAGCTGGTGAACTACCGGGCCTTTGCCTTCGATATCGACAACGAAGGCCAGATCATGCGGCTGGTCGGCAACTTCAAAGGCGGCGGCAGCGTGCCCCGCCCCGACGAGCACCAGCACACCGAAGTCGAACTCAGCTCTCACGCCGGGTTGCACCTGGGCCCGCATACCGAAGCGCCCTACAACTGTTCGGTTGCCGCCAGCGAGGGCCGCTCACCTGCGCCGTCAGCGCTGATCCTTTCCGCGCGCTGGAACCCGGCGGGCGAACCGACCCGGATCATCCCGCTGCGCGCCATCATCGAGCAACTGGGCAGCCTGCATGCGCTGGCGTTGACCTCGGCCTCCTTCGACTTCACCCGCAGCGAGTGCTTTGTCGCCGGTCAAGGCGAGGCCGGCCAGGCCACGTCGATGCTGCAGTTCGATCCCGACGGCGGTTTCAGCCTGCGCTACAACTCGTATCGTTTCTCGTTGAACGATCACGCCAGCGACGCCGCAGCCCGTGCCTTCGACGCCTTCCAGGCGCTGGTCCGGGACGCCCAGCCCTTACCGTTCGTGCTCCAACCCGATAGCGCCTTGCTGATCAATAACTGCCGCGCCCTGCATGGACGCGACATTCTCCAGGACAACCGGCGCCTGCTGGTGCGCCTGTTCGGCTACTCGCGCTTTGCGCGCCCGGTAGTCCTCAACGATGACCCGCTGCTGGTGCGTGGCTGAACAAGGGAACCCCCCGATGATGGAAATTGATATCACCCTGTTGCTGACCCTGGCGTCGGTAGCGCTGATGGCCGGCTTTTTCGACGCCATCGCCGGCGGCGGCGGGCTGATCACCCTGCCGGTGCTGTTCGTTGCCGGCATCGACCCGCTGGCAGCGATCGCCACCAACAAGTTCCAGGCCGCCTCGGCGACGGTCTCGGCCACCTTTGCCTTTGCCCGCAAGGGCATGATCGACTGGAAGCGTGGCCTGCCCATGGCGGCCATGGCTTTTGCCGGTGGCGCCCTCGGGGCGCTGTCGGTGAGCCTGGTGCCCAAGAGTTTCCTCCAGGCCTGCGTACCGGTGCTGCTGATCCTGGTGGCCGCCTACTTTGCCTTCAGCCCCAAGCCGGACGAGCAGCAGCGCAAGGCGAGGATCTCGATCAGCCTGTTCTGCCTGGCGGTGGCGCCAGTGATCGGCTTCTACGACGGGGTGTTCGGCCCCGGCGTTGGCTCGTTCTACATGGTGGCGTGCGTGGTTCTGCTCGGCCAGCCGATGCTGCGCGCGGTGTGCAACAGCAAACTGCTCAACGCCGCCTGCAACCTCGGGGCGCTGTCGGTGTTTTCCCTGAGCGGCGCGATCGTCTGGCCGCTGGCCCTGGCGATGGCTTGCGCGGCCTTCGTCGGCGCGCAACTGGGGGCTCGCTGCGCGGTGCATTTCGGTCCTAAACTGATCAAGCCGCTGCTGGTCTGCGTGTGCTGCATCATGGCCCTCAAGCTGCTGCTCAGCGCCGGCAACCCCCTTGGCGAATGGCTGCAACATCAGTTTCTATAGGCGGTGTCCATGCACCTGGAAGCAATTTCGACTCAACGCTCCACCTGGCAGTACGACGAACCCGCGCCGGCTACCGAGCGCTTCATCAGCGAAACCTTCGACGGTTTCCAGCAACAGGCGCGGCTGCTTATACCTGACCAGGAGCGCGCTGCGCCGATGTTCGTGATCGGTGGCGCGCGCTCGGACTTCACCCGCCTCAACCCGCTGCTGTATCGCCTGCAACAGCAGGGGATCGGCTCACTGACCGGCAACCTCTCCGGCCACAGCCTGGCCGCCGAGCCCGGCGCGCCGCAGCCGTCGCTGACCACCAACCTGGAAGAAGCGCAGCGCTTTCACCGGCATATCGCCGAGCGCTGCCAGACCCTGCTCGGCCACAGCCTGGGCGGCGCCATCGCGCTGAAACTGGCAGCGCAAACGCCGGCCATCGACAAACTGGTGCTGATCTGCCCGGCGGTTTACCCGGACGCCGCCCACCAGGCGCCGTTCGGCCCGGCCTTCAGCGCAGCGATCCGCCAGCCCTACGGCTTTCTCGACTGCGACAGCTACGAGTTTCTGCGCTCGTTTGCGGGCCGGGTGCTGCTGGTGATCGGCGAATTCGACGGGCTCAACTCCAAAGCCTACGGGCAAGCCGAAGGCACCTCGGCCGGCACCTTGTGGCTGGCCGGCGCCCAGCGCTATAGCCCGATCCCTGAAGAAGTCACCCAGGCCCTGCTGCGCGCCGTGCCGGCACCGCACCTGGAATGCCTGCTGCTGACCGACTGCGATCACGGCATTGCCGCACACCTGCGCGACAAGCCGGCGGTGGCCAATCAGGTGGCGCAGGTGGTGGCCGAGTTCATTCTCGGCTAAGCGGGTTATTCAATCTCGAACAGGCCGTTGCGGATCGGCCCGGCGCTCAGGCGTTCACGCACGTCGTCGTCGATCCGTGGATCGTCCGGGCGGTACAGCTTGACCTGGCGGTAGGCGCTGATGCGGTTGATCTCGGTGCCGAGGAACTCCCACACCACCCGGGTGCAGGCCGGGGTACGCCGGTCACCACTGGAAACCCCGGTCTTGAGACCGTTGAGGCGGGTGATGCGACTCTTGAAGCTGGGAATGAGGATGGTCTGGCTCATCTCGTTGACCGTCAGCGATTCGTAATCGAGCAGAAACAGGCGGTCCTGCAACTGGAACGCCGCGCCCAGGTAACGGCAGCGCACCCAGTCTTCGGCCTGCACATCGGTACTGCTGGAGCGCTCCTGACGCTCCTGGCGCTCGAACAGAAAACTGCCGCGCTCTTCGCGCAGGTGCACCAGCGACAGCAGGATGGAGCCGGGTACCGACATGCAGTTGGAGTATTCGAAGTAGTAACCGCAATAGCGCGACAGGTTGCCGGCGTGTTCGCGCAACGGCCGCAGCAGCTCGGCCAGCGGATCGTTGTGGCTGAGCGCCTGGTTGGCGGTACTGCGCGCACCAATCAGGCGCGCGAACTGCTCCGGCGGCAAACCCAGTTCGTAATCCTCGACACCGAAGAAATCGCCGATGCGCTTGAGGTTGTACGCCGTCGGCTGGCTTTGCCCGCTCAGGTACTTGTTGAACTGTGCACGATTGATCGACAGCTGCCGGCAAACTTCCGAGATAGAGCGGTAGTGGCTGCAGGCGAGCTTGAGATTGGCGCCGAGATGTTCGCTCATGTGAGCTGTTCCAGGTGATGCGATAGGCGCCAGTTTAGCATCAAGTCGCATCAACTGAGAGCAACCCGCGAAATTGTAACCAGTCTTGTCATGACCAACCATGCGCCCCACGGACACGGCGCATCGACGCCGGCCTGTCGTCTTTCATGCGAAGAATAAGAATCGAGGTCATTTCATGCTCGAAGCGCTCAACGATTTCCTCTCGGGGAAACTCCTCATCGTGCTTATCGTCGGACTCGGCAGCTACTTCACCCTGCGCTCCCGTTTCGTCCAGTTCCGCCATTTCGGCCACATGTTCAGCGTCTTCAAGGAATCCCTGCGCGGCCAGGCAGGCCAACTGAGCTCGTTCCAGGCGCTGATGCTGAGCCTGGCCGGCCGCGTCGGTGCCGGTAATATCGCCGGTGTCGGCATCGCCGTGACCCTCGGCGGCCCGGGCGCGGTGTTCTGGATGTGGGTGACCGCGCTGGTGGGCATGTCCAGCAGCTTTTTCGAGTGCACCCTGGCCCAGGTCTACAAACGTAGCGACGGCGACGGCCTGTACCGTGGCGGCCCGGCCTACTACATCCAGCACGGCCTGAAGCTGCGCTGGATGGCGATGGTGTTCGCGATTCTGCTGCTGGTGACCTACGGCTTTACCTTCAATGGCCTGCAGTCCTACACCGTGACCCACTCGCTGCAGAACGCCTTCGGCTTCGAGCCGAAATACACCGGTATCGCCCTCGCCGCCCTGCTCGGCCTGGTGTTCATCGGCGGTATCAAGCGTATCGCCT
Organism: Pseudomonas sp. B21-009; assembly: GCF_024749345.1. NCBI lineage: Bacteria > Pseudomonadati > Pseudomonadota > Gammaproteobacteria > Pseudomonadales > Pseudomonadaceae > Pseudomonas > Pseudomonas sp. B21-009. Next base: position 5,254,578 of record NZ_CP087199.1, read on the forward strand.
CGGTGTCCGACCTGCTGGTCCCGGTCAAGACCTTGGCCTACATCGGCGTGACCCTGTACGTGATCTTCACCCAGATCGACCACGTGCCAGCCATGCTCGAAACCATCGTCAAAAGCGCTTTCGGCCTCGATCCAGCGTTTGCCGGCCTGCTCGGCAGCGCCATCGTCATGGGCGTCAAACGTGGCGTGTTCGCCAACGAAGCCGGCCTTGGCAGCGCACCGAACGTCGCCGCCGTGGCCGCGGTGAAACACCCGGCCGCCCAAGGTGTGGTCCAGGCGTTCAGCGTGTTCCTCGATACCTTCGTGATCTGCACCTGCACTGCACTGCTGATCTTGCTGTCGGGCTTTTACACCCCAGGCTTTGAAGGTGACGGCATCGCCCTGACCCAGAACTCCCTGGCTGCGGTCGTCGGTGACTGGGGGCGGATCTTCGTCAGCGTCGCGCTGTCGCTGTTCGTCTTCACCTGCATCCTCTACAACTACTACCTGGGCGAAACCAGCCTGCAGTTCTTCACCCGCAACCGCCTGGTGCTGCTGGGCTACCGCGGCCTGGTACTGCTGCTGATTCTCTGGGGTTCGGTGCAGAACCTGTCGACCGTGTTCGCTTTCGCCGACATCACCATGACCTGCCTGGCGTTCGTCAACCTGGTAGCCCTGGCCCTGCTGTTCAAGGTCGGCCTGCGGGTGATGCGCGACTACGACGAACAGCGCCGCGCCGGTATCGCCCAGCCAGTGTTCGACGCGTCGAAGTTTTCCGACCTGGACCTGGACCCGGCTGCCTGGCCAGTGAATCCGCAGGTCGAGACCCGGACCGACGTCAACGTCGCCAACGCACAGACGCAGAGCTGACATGCGCGCCGTCAACAACCTTCTAGTGCTGTACACCGGCGGCACCATCGGCATGCTGCAAACCCCGCAGGGCCTGGCGCCTGCCGGCGGCTTTGAAGCGCGTATGCGCGAGCACCTGGAGCGAATGGCCGATGCACCGCTGTTGAGCTGGCGGCTGCGCGAACTGCGGCCATTGATCGACAGCGCCAACATGCAGCAAAGCAACTGGCTGGCCATGCGCGAGGCGATTGTCGAAGCGGTGGAGCGCGATGGCCACGACGGTATCCTGCTGCTGCACGGCACCGACACCCTGGCCTACACCGCAGCGGCGCTGTCGTTTTTGCTGCTCGGCCTGCCAGTACCGGTACTGCTGACCGGCTCGATGTTGCCGGCCGGCACCGCCGACAGCGACGCCTGGGACAACCTTTGCGGCGCCCTGCGGGTGATGGCATCCGGTATCGACAATGGCGTGCAGCTGTATTTCCACGGCCAGCTGCTGCACGGCGCGCGCACGTCGAAGCTGCGCAGCGAAGCCTTCGATGCCTTCGCCGCGCTGCCGCGTGAGCGCGATGGACAACGCGCCGAGTCGCTCCCGGCCTGCCTGGATTACCGCCAGCCACGCCAACCGGTAAACCTGATGGTGCTGCCGGTGTTCCCCGGGCTGCAGGTAGGCCATCTGCGCGGCCTGCTCTCTAGCGGCGTGCAGGGCTTGCTGCTGGAGTGCTACGGCAGCGGCACCGGGCCATCGGACGATCAGGACCTGCTCGATGCGCTGCACGACGCCCGCCAAGGCGGGGTGTTGATTGCGGCCATCAGCCAGTGTCCGGAAGGCGCGGTGCACTTCGACACCTATGCGGCCGGCAGCCGCCTGCGCGATACCGGCCTGATCAGCGCCGGCGGCATGACCCGCGAAGCGGCGCTGGGCAAGATGTTCGCTTTGCTCGGTGCCGGGCTCGATGTGCAAGCGGCGGAACACTGGTTCGCCCAGGACCTGTGCGGCGAGCGCGCCCAGTAGAAATGGCGGAAGGCAGCGGGAGTCGAACCTGCCCGGGAACGGCTGCCGTCCCCAACCGGGTTTGAAGCCCGGCCGCGCCACCGGGCGCGATTGCCTTCCTTGAACGGGTTACTGCCCCGGCGCCTGGGCCAGGGCATTGTCGGCGCGAACCTGGCGTCGGTCACCGAGACGCCGGGTCAGGCCGATACGGTCGAAGTACTCGAGTACCTGCACACTGCGCTTGCGCCCGATCCCCAGCACATCGCGAAACGCCGCCACCTGCACCACCGGATCGTCGCTGGCCAGCTGCAAGAGCATAGCCGCCATTTGCCGGATCGTGGCCTCAGGATAGAACAGATCGCGCACCACCTGGTGCACCTGGCCCAAACGCCCAAGCTTGCGCAGCAACAGGCGCACCTCGGCTTCATCGACTTGTAGTGACCTGGCCAGGTCGCGTACCCAGGGCGGGTCGAACAGCCCCTCGACCAGCAATGGCTGCACCTGGCTCCACAGCTGCGAGTCAGCATCGCTCAAGCGTATCTGGTGCTCGGGCAGGTGCAGCCAGGGCCCGCTGCTGACCAACCTGCCGCTGGCGAGCAGTTCATCCACCAGGCTGATGAAGGCCGGGCGCTCAAGGGTCAGGCCAACAAAGCGGCGCAAGCGATCACGATCAGGACCGAGCTGGTCCGGCTCCTGTTCATGAAACCGCGCCAGCCCCTCCAACAACGCCGTTTGCAATGTTTGCCAATGCTCATCGGTGAACAGCAGCGGGCCTTGGCGAGTGGCGATTACCTGGACATTGGCCGGCAGTTGCCAGCGGCTGCGCAGGCGATTGAACTGGCGCTCCAGGCGTTGCGGGTCGAGGCCCAGGTCATCACTGGCCAGCAGCGCCGGCAAGGCCTGCTCAAGGCTGTCGGCGCCAGCCAGGGCCTGCAACTGGGCAATGCGCGCCTCGCTGCGGCGCTGGCGCGCAGGTGCAAAGGGATCAAGCACCCGGCCGCCACCGAGGGTACGTTGCGCACGCTGGTCACGCAGCACCAAGCGATCACCGTGCACCGCCTGTACCGGTGCATTGGTGAGCAGTTGGGCGAACATGCGCTTGCCCGGTAGCACATGCTCGCCCTGCAACAACGCTACCCGGGCGGTGACATCCTGGGTGCCCAGGTGCACATGCACCGGGCTGAAGTGCTCGAAGGCGCGCAGTTCGCTGGCCAGCAGTTGCAGCTCGATGTCCACGCGCTGGGTCGGCGCATGCAGCCACTCGGCAAGCAGCCAGTCACCGCGGTGAATCTGCTCAAGGGCCAGGCGCTCGGCGCTGATGTTCAAGGCCACCCGCTGCCCGGCATGGGCCTCGACGGCGGCCTGGTTCTGCGCATGCAGGCCACGCACCCGCACCGGCTTGCCGGCTTTGCCGAGCAGCAGGCTGTCGCCCAGTTGCACACGCCCGTCCAGCGCCGTGCCGGTGACCACGATGCCGGCACCGGCAACCGCAAAAGCGCGGTCAATGGCCAGGCGAAAACCGCCCTGGCTGCTGCGCTGGCTAACCTCAGCCTGAGCCGCCAGCAAGGCCTGGCGCAGCGCCTCGATGCCCTCGCCAGTGACGCTGGAAACTGCAAACTGCAATGCCCCCGCATACGGCCCGGCAGCCAGCAGCACGCTGACCTGGGCTTGCACTTCCTGCAGCCGCTGCGGCTCGACCCGGTCGCATTTGCTGATCACCACCAAGGCCTGGGGAATGCCCAGCAGCTCGACAATCGCCAGGTGCTCGCGGGTCTGCGGCATCACCCCGTCATCGGCGGCCACGACCAGCAGCACCAGGTCGATGCCCTGGGCGCCAGCGAGCATGTTGTGGATAAACCGCTCGTGACCGGGCACGTCGATAAAGCCGGTTAGAGCTGCGCCAGGGCTGAGGGCGGCATAACGATAACCGAGGTCGATGGTCATGCCGCGCTCGCGCTCTTCCCGGCGCTGGTCACCCGCCTGGCCGGTCAGGGCCTCGAGCAAAGCGGTCTTGCCGTGGTCGATATGCCCGGCGGTACCGATAATCACGCCTGCACCTGCGCCAGTTGCGCCAGCCACGCGGTTTCGTCATCGAGCTGGCGCAGGTCCAGCCACAGGGCATCGTCATCGATGCGCCCGAGCACTGGAATCGGCAAGGCCCGCAGCGCGCGTTCCAGGCCATGCAAGGCGCGACCGCGCAGGCGCTTGGACACCTGCGGGCGCACACACAAGGCCGCACTGGGCAAGCGCGCCACCGGCTGGCTGCCACTGCCGATCATGCCCAGTGCGGGCTCTGCGCTGACCGTCCACTGTTCGCCCAGCTGTTGCGCCAACGCTGGCTGCAAGCGTTCGGCCTGCTGGAGAATCTCGGCCTGCGGCCGGGTCAACAGGCGCAGGCTGGGCAGGCGCTCGACCAGTTGATCAGGATTACGGTACAAGCCCAGCACCGCTTCTAGCGCTGCGAGGGTGAGCTTGTCGACCCGCAAGGCGCGCTTGAGCGGGTTCTTTTTGATCCGCGCGATCAAGTCCTTGCGCCCGACAATGATGCCAGCCTGTGGCCCGCCCAACAGCTTGTCGCCGCTGAAGGTGACAAGATCGGCGCCATCGGCCAGGGCCTGGCGCACAGTCGGCTCGGCCGGCAGGCCCCAGCGGCTCAAGTCGAGCAGGCTGCCGCTGCCGAGGTCTTCGAGCAGGGGCAAATCATGGCGATGAGCCAAGCGCGCCAGTTCTGCGGTCGGCACCTGGGTGGTGAAGCCCTGAATGCTGTAATTGCTGCAATGCACGCGCATCAACAGGCCGCTGCGCGGGCCGATGGCCGCCTCGTAATCGCGGGCATGGGTGCGATTGGTGGTGCCCACCTCATGCAGCTTGACCCCGGCGCGGGCCATGATGTCGGGAATGCGAAAAGCGCCACCAATCTCGATCAACTCACCGCGCGAGATGATCCCCTCTTTGCGCGCACCGAGGCTGTTGAGCGCCAGCAGCACGGCCGCGGCGTTGTTGTTGACCACGGTGACGGCTTCGGCGCCGGTGAGCTCGCGGATCAAGCCTTCAATCAGGTCATCGCGATCACCGCGCTTGCCGCTGGCCAGGTCGAACTCGAGGTTGAGCGGATAGCGGGCCGCCAGTTGCACGGCGTCGATGGCTTCCTCGGGCAGCAAGGCCCGGCCCAGGTTGGTGTGCAGCACCGTGCCGGTGAGGTTGAAGACCCGCCGCACCTGGCTGCGGTGGCGAACCACCAGGCGCTCGCCGGCGCGGCCGAGCAGCACCGGCGCGGCCAGTTCAGCGGCATCCAGTTGGCCGAGCCGGGCGTCCTCGCGCAGGTCGTCGAGCAACTGGCGCAAGGTCGCCAGCAGCGCGTCGCGGCCATAGCGCTCGGTCAGCGGCTGGCTGGCGGGGTGACGCAACAGAGTGTCGATGGAGGGCAGGCGGATCGGGAGCTTGGCGAGGTTGGACGGCATTCAGACGGTTCTCAACTTCAGTGGGCGCTGGCCATGGGCAAAACCTCAGTGTAGACCCGATCTCACTCCCCTCCCGGCGCCAGCAAAAGGTTCGGCGCCAGGCGCTGGAAGCCTTCCTGATCCAGGCGCAGGTCCAGCGCCAGGCTGGCAAGGTCGGCCGACAGTGCTTCGGCATCGGCGTCGTTTTCCAGGTAGATATGCTTTAGGTAGGTGTTGCAGCCCGGACAGCATTCGGCCTGCAGCGGCGCCTTGGCGCTGGCATAGCGGTCATCCTCGAAGCTGAAGTACTTGAGGCCCTTGCTCTGTTCGCAATACACGCATTTGACCCGCACCACATGCCATTCGCAGGCACACAGCGAACACACCAGGTAACGTAGGCCGTTGTACTTGCCGCGATGGCGGATGACCCCGGCCATGGCCGGCGAGCCACAGGCCGGGCATTGGCAGAGGCTGTCCGCCGCTTTCAGTTCGACCCCCTGCAGGCTCAGCAGCCAATGGCTCCAGGCCGCCTGCAACGCCGCGCCCAGGAACGGCACCAGCGCCGCCGGTACCAGGCTGTACGAACCTGTGAGCAAGGCGATGGCCCACAGCTTGCGCTGCTCATCGGCGGCGCATTGCAGCACAGACACGGCATCGGCCACGGCGCCACTGGAAGCCGGATAGCGCTGCAACAACGCCTGTAGATAAGCCAGCCAGTGTCCGTCGCGCACCAGGCTGTCGGCAGCCAGCGGCGGCAAGCCATGCTCGACACACAGGCGCTGGCGTTCGCTGTCGCTGGGAGCTGCGGCAGGCGGCTGGTCGAGCAGGCTCTGTTGCACATGGCAGAGGCCGGCCAGCAGACGCAGGTAATCCGCCAGCGGGTTGCCCTCGGCCAGTTGCTCCAGGCGCTGCGCACGCAGGGCGAACAGGTTCTTCGGCGGCAGGTAGAGAAACGGCGGCGTGCTGGCCGCCGCTTCGATCTGCCCAGGTTCCAGAAGAGTACTCAAGCGCTCATCCTTTTTTATTGATCGGCGGTGGCGGCTGTTTGTCGCCAGTCACTTCCCGATACCACAGCTCATGATGTTTTTTCGCCCAGGCACGGCTGACCCAGCCATGCAGCATGGCGCTGACCGAACCCTTGATCCAGATCCCGGCGTAAATATGGACGATGATGCTCAGCACCAGCACGAACGCCGCCAGGGCGTGCGCCAGGGTCGCCAGGCGAATCGAACCGATACCGAAATAACTGCTGAAGTAGGCCCGCCAGATCACCACGCCGCTGATCAACAGCACCAGCATGCACAGCAGCAAGGTCCAGAACAGCAGCTTCTGCCCGGGGTTGTACTTGCCGATTGGCGGTACGCCCTCCTCTTCGTTGCGCATCACCCGGTCGATACGCTTGAGCCATAGGCGGTCGTTGGCGATGAAGTAGTTCGCCCGCCAGAAACGCAGCACCAGGCCAACAAAAAACACGAACATCAACACGCCCATGAACGGATGCAAAATCCGTGTCCACGGCCCGCCGCCGAACAGATGGCTGAGCCAGAACAGTGCCGGGTGAAACAGTGCCAGCCCCGACAACCCGGCCATGATGAACAGGATCGCCACCAGCCAGTGATTGGTCCGTTCGTTGGCGTTGTAGCGCAGGATAGGTTTGTCGTTCATGGTCGTTCCTCCCCTTGCCCACCCGGCCGGTTCGGGTCATAGACATGCACCGCCGGGTCGACCACCTGCACACTGGTATCCGCAGGGCTCGGGTGCTCGTCCTCTTCGACCCGCTGCGGGCCGACGCGCACATAGTGGAAGAACCCGGCGAGCACCGCCGCGCCCATGGCCAGCAGCGCCAGCGGCTTGGTCACGCCTTTCCACAGGCCTACCAGCGGGCTGATGATCGGCTGGTCCGGCAGGCCCGCGTACAAACGCGGGGTATCGGCATGGTGCAGCACGTACATCACGTGGGTACCGCCGACACCATCGGGATCGTACAGGCCGGCGTTGTCGAAACCCCGCGACTTGAGGTCGACGATGCGCTCGGCGGCGTGCTCCTTCATGTCCTGCTTGCTGCCGAAGACAATGGCGCCGGTCGGACAGGTTTTCACACAGGCCGGCTCCAGCCCCACCGACACCCGGTCGGAACACAGGGTGCACTTGTAGGCCTTGTGGTCCTTCTGCGAGATTCGCGGGATGTTGAACGGGCAGCCGGTGATGCAGTAGCCGCAGCCAATGCAGTGGTCCTGGTTGAAATCGACGATGCCGTTGGCATGCTTGATGATTGCTCCCGGGCTCGGACAGGCCTTCAGGCAACCGGGATCGGCGCAGTGCATGCAACCGTCCTTGCGGATCAGCCACTCCAGGTTGCCGTCGCCGGTTTCGTGCTCGGTAAAGCGCATCAGCGTCCAGGTTTCGGCGCTCAGGTCCTGGGGGTTATCGTAGGTGCCATGGTTGTGACCGACCTCGTCTCGCAGCTCGTTCCACTCCGAACAGGCCACCTGGCAGGCCTTGCAACCGATGCACTTGGTGGTGTCGATCAGCTTGGCCACCTCCTCCAGCTGGCGGATCGACGAGGGCGGCGTGGTGGTGGCCGAACGGGCGATGATGTCTTGGCTAGCCATCAGATTTTCTCCACGTTGACCAGGAACGACTTGGATTCCGGCGTCTGCGTATTACCATCACCGAGGAACGGCACCAGGGTGTTGGTCAGGTAGCCGTGACGGGTACTGCCGGTGAAGCCCCAGTGCAGCGGAATGCCGATCTGGTGCACGGTCTGGTTGTTGACCTGCAACGGCCGGATGCGCTTGGTGACCACCGCTACCGCCTCGATATGCCCGCGCTTGCAAGTGACCCGCACGCGGTCCCCGGCGACGATGCCCTTCTCTTGCGCCAGCACTTCGCCGATCTCGACAAACTGCTCGGGCTGGGCAATGGCGTTGAGCTTGCAGTGCTTGCTCCAGAAGTGGAAATGCTCGGTCAGCCGGTAACTGGTCGCCGCGTAAGGGAAATCCTTGGCCTGGCCAAGGGTGTCCCACACCGAATCGAAGATGCGCCCGGCCGGGTTGCTGGTCGCCTGCTTGTTGTTCGGGTGCAGCGGGTTGATGCCGATCGGCGTTTCGAAAGGCTCGTAATGCTCGGGGAACGGGCCTTCGTTCATCTTGTCGACGGCAAAGAAGCGCGCCACCCCTTCAGGGTTCATGATGAACGGGTTCATGCCGGCCTCTGGCGGCACGTCTGCCTTGTAGTCCGGGGTATCGGTGCCGCCCCAGGCTTTGCCGTTCCACCACACCAGGCGCTTGTTCGGGTCCCACGGCTTGCCTTGCGGGTCGGCCGAGGCGCGGTTGTAGAGGATCCGCCGGTTGGCCGGCCAGGCCCAGGCCCAGCCGAGGTTCTGCTTCATGCCGAATGGGTCGCTGTTGTCGCGCCGGGCCATCTGGTTACCCTGCTCGGTCCAGCTGCCGCAGAAGATCCAGCAGCCAGAAGCAGTACTGCCGTCATCCTTGAGCTGGGCAAAACCGGACAACTGCTGGCCGGCCTTGAGGGTAGCGCCAGTGGCATCAGTGAGGTCGCTGACGGCGTTGCCGTTGAGCTCCCTGGCCAGTTCTTCGGGCGACGGTTCATCGGCTACCTTGTAGGGCCAGCTGAGGTTCAACAGCGGCTCGGCAAAGGCGCCGCCTTCGGTCTGGTAGCGTTTGCGCAGGCGCAGGAACAGCTCACTCATGATGCGCACGTCGGTGCGGGTTTCCCCCGGGCCGTCGGCGCCCTTCCAGTGCCATTGCAACCAGCGGCTGCTGTTGACCAGCGAGCCGTCCTCTTCGGCAAAGCAGGTGGTGGGCAGGCGGATGACTTCGGTCTGGATAGCCTCGCTCTGCACGTCGTTATAGGGCCCGACGTTGCGCCAGAACTCCGAGGTCTCGGTGGCCAGCGGGTCCATCACCACCAGCCACTTGAGCTTGCTCAGGGCCGCAGTCACGCGGTTTTTGTCCGGCAACGCGGCAATCGGGTTGAAGCCCTGGCACATGTAGCCGTTGACCTTGCCCTGGCCCATCAGGTCGAACATCTTCAGCACGTCGTAACCGGGAATATCCAGCTTCGGCAGCCAGTCGTAGCCCCAATGGTTCTCGGCACTGGCATTGGCGCCATACCAGGCCTTCATCAGGCTGACGTGGAACTTGCCGTAGTTCTGCCAGTACGACAGCTGCCCCGGCCGCAACGGTTTGAGCGCCCGCTTGGCGATGTAGGCGTCATAGTCCTGCTCGGCATCGCCCGGCAGGGTCAGGTAGCCCGGCAGCGAGTTGGACAGCAGGCCGAGGTCGGTCAGGCCCTGGATGTTGGAGTGCCCGCGCAGGGCATTGACACCGCCACCGGGCATGCCGACGTTACCCAGCAGCAGTTGCACCATCGCCGCACTGCGAATGATCTGCGCACCGATCGAGTGCTGGGTCCAGCCCAGGGCATAGAGAATCGTCATGGTCTTGCCCGGTTGCGAGCAGGTAGCGATCTCTTCCCAGATCTTCAGCATGCGGTCTTGCGGCATGCCGCAGGTCATGCTCGCCAGGTCCGCGGTGTAGCGGCTGTAGTGCAGCTTCATCAGCTGGTAGACGCAGCGCGGGTCCTGCAGGGTCGGGTCGACCTTGGCAAAGCCGTCCTCGCCCAGCTCGTAACCCCAGCCGGACTTGTCGGTGTAGCTGCGCTTGGCCGCGTCATAGCCACTGAACAGGCCATCCTCGAAGCCAAAGCCGGCTTTGACGATAAACGACACGTCGGTGTAGTTGCGCACGTACTCGTGCTGGATCTTGTCGTTACTCAGCAGGTAATTGATCAGGCCCCCCATGAAGGCGATATCGCTACCGGTGCGAATCGGCGCGTAGTAATCGGCCACCGACGCGGTACGGGTAAACCGCGGGTCGACCACGATCAGCCGGGCCTTGTTATGGGCCTTGGCTTCGGTCACCCATTTGAAGCCGCACGGGTGCGCTTCTGCAGCGTTGCCGCCCATCACCAGGATCAGATTCGCGTTGGCGATATCAGTCCAGTGGTTGGTCATGGCACCACGGCCGTACGTCGGGGCAAGACTTGCCACCGTCGGGCCATGTCAGACACGCGCTTGGTTATCGAACCCCAGCATGCCCAGGCTGCGAATGACCTTGTGGGTCAGGTAACCGGCTTCGCTGGACGCCGCCGATGCCGCCAAAAAACCCGTGGTCAGCCAACGGTTGACCGTCTGCCCCTGGGCGTTCTTCTCGATGAAGTTGGCGTCGCGGTCGGTCTTGACCAGATCGGCGATACGGTCCAGCGCCTCATCCCAGGACACCCGCGTCCACTCGCTGCTGCCGGGCTTGCGCACTTGCGGGTACTGCAGACGGCTGGGGCTGTGGATAAAGTCGAGCAGGCCGGCGCCTTTCGGGCACAGCGTACCGCGGTTCACCGGATGGTCGGCGTCGCCTTCGATATGGATGATGTTCTGCGCAACGTTCTTGCCGCCGTCCCCCTGGCTGTACAGGATCAGGCCACAGCCGACCGAGCAATAGGGGCAGGTGTTGCGCGTTTCCTTAGTGTGCGCCAGCTTGAAGTGGCGCACCTGCTCGGCGAAGGCAGGTGTCGGGGCCATGCCCAACGCTGCCAGGCTCGAGCCTCCAAGGCCAACTGCTGCGACCTTGAAGAACTGCCGACGGTTGAGATCCATCGTGCACTCCTGATCAGGTGGTGGACGCGCGGGACGTTGCCGGCGTCTCTTGAAACGATCACGGTGGCGGCAGATTGATGGCCGCCCACTGTCACTCTAGTCAAGATTCCCGGGAGCGGGATGAAAACGGATTGTCGGTCGACAAAAAGCAAAACGCCCGATGCGATGCACCGGGCGTTTTGAGGGTATTGCGGTCAGCGTGGCGAATCAGAACGGAATGTCGTCATCGAAGCTGTCGAAGTCCGGAGCCGGCTGCGGTGCGGCCTGCTGAGGCGCCGGGCGCTGTTGCGGCGCGGACTGCTGTGGACGCGGAGCCTGTTGGCGTGGCGCCTGGTTGTAATTGTTGCCGCCTTGCGGGGCGCCGTCCTGGTTCTGCGGGCGGCCGCCGAGCAGCTGCATGGTGCCCTGCATGTCGACAACGATTTCGGTGGTGTAACGCTTGATGCCGTCCTTTTCCCACTCGCGGGTCTGCAGCTTGCCTTCGATGTAGACTTGCGAGCCTTTGCGCAGGTATTCACCGGCGATTTCGGCGACCTTGCCGAACATCGATACGCGGTGCCATTCGGTGCGCTCGACCTTCTGGCCGGTCTGCTTGTCGGTCCACTGCTCGCTGGTAGCCAGGCTCAGGTTGGTCACGGCGTTACCGTTGGGCAGGTAGCGGACTTCGGGATCCTGGCCGCAGGTACCGACCAGAATGACTTTGTTAACCCCACGGGCCATAACGTTCTCCTAGGCTTCGCACGCGGAGGAAGCCGGGTTTACCAGGCGTTCCAGGGTCGTGCGATCCAAAATTTGTGTATCAAGTTTGATATAGATGGCGGCTTCATCGGCCACCACCACTGCGTCGGTCACTCCCGGGACGGCCATCAGCCGCTCTGTCAGCCCCGCTTCCCGTACCGCCTCGGCCGATAACGGCATGCGCAGGCTGGTCACGTACGGCGGCTCACGCATGCTCAGCGCCACGACCCACCACAGGGCACACAACGCTGCGCAGCCAAGGAACACCGTGCTCAGGCCACCGTGCTGGAACAACCAGCCACCGAGAATTCCTCCCAACGCGGCACCAAGGAACTGGCTGGTGGAATATACCCCCATGGCCGTGCCCTTGCCGCCGGCGGGCGACACCTTGCTTACCAGTGAAGGCAAGGATGCCTCCAGCAGGTTGAAGGCGGTGAAGAATATCACGGTGCCGATCACCAGTTCGTGCAAGTTGTCTGCTGACAGCCAGAAGAATAGCTCGGTAAGCATCAACACACTGACCGCGCCCAGCAGGACACGTTTCATCTTGCGCTTTTTTTCGCCGTAGATGATGAACGGGATCATTGCAAAGAATGAAATCAGCAAGGCGGTCAGGTACACCCACCAGTGCTCTTCTTTCGGCAGGCCGCCGCGCTCGACGAAAGCCAGCGGCAAAGCGATGAAACTGGCCATCAGAATGGCATGCAAGACGAAGATGCCCACGTCCAGGCGCAGCAGGTCCGGGTGACGCAGGGTCGGCATCAGCGCCTGCTTGGCAACCCCGGACTCACGATGCTGCAACGCGCCGTGGGACGGCGGCACGACAAAGGCAATGATCGCAATACCGACTACGGCCATGGCCGCGGTGGCCAGGAACAACCCCGAGAGGCCAAAGGCACGGGTAACCAGTGGGCCGACGACCATGGCCACGGCAAACGACAGGCCGATGCTCATGCCGATCATGGCCATGGCCTTGGTACGGTGCTGTTCGCGGGTCAGGTCCGAGAGCAAGGCCATGACCGCGGCAGAAATCGCCCCGGCGCCTTGCAGGATGCGTCCGGCAATCACCCCCCAGATCGAGTCGGCCTGGGCCGCCAGCACGCTGCCCAGGGCAAAGATCACCAGGCCCAGGTAAATCACCGGGCGACGGCCGATGCGATCGGAGATCACCCCGAACGGAATCTGCAGGAAAGCCTGGGTCAAGCCGTAGGCACCAATGGCCAGGCCGATCAGTGCCGGGGTGGCACCGGCCAGGTCCATGCCATAGGTCGCCAGTACCGGCAGGACCATGAACATGCCCAGCATACGGAAGGCGAACACCAGGGCCAGGCCGCCTGCGGCGCGGGTCTCGCTGCCACTCATGCGTTCGCTGTGGGGATCGTGCATGGATAAACCTCGTGTGAACCGGCGGCGATTCTACCAGTCCCATCGCATAACGGCATATACGCGACGCTTTGCCGCGTAATGGCATGGAGCCGTATACTCAACCGTTTATGCCCGCCGAGCGAGGCCGCAGTGGACAAGATCCTGATTCGTGGGGCACGTACCCACAACCTGAAGAACATCGACCTGACCCTGCCCCGGGACAAGTTGATCGTCATCACCGGCCTGTCCGGTTCCGGCAAGTCGTCCCTGGCCTTCGATACCCTGTACGCTGAAGGCCAGCGCCGTTATGTCGAATCCCTGTCGGCGTACGCCCGGCAGTTCCTGTCGATGATGGAAAAGCCCGACGTCGATACCATCGAAGGCCTGTCGCCAGCGATCTCCATCGAGCAAAAGTCGACCTCGCACAACCCGCGTTCGACCGTCGGCACCATCACCGAAATCTACGACTACCTGCGCCTGCTCTACGCCCGCGTCGGTACCCCGCGCTGCCCGGACCACGACATCCCGCTGGAAGCGCAGACCGTCAGCCAGATGGTCGACCTGGTCCTGGCCCAGCCCGAAGGCAGCAAGCTGATGCTGCTGGCGCCGGTGATTCGCGAGCGCAAGGGTGAACACCTGGCAGTATTCGAAGAGCTGCGCGCCCAGGGCTTCGTCCGCGCGCGGGTCAACGGCAAGCTGTTCGAGCTCGATGAACTGCCCAAGCTCGACAAGCAGAAAAAGCACACCATCGAAGTAGTCGTCGACCGCTTCAAGGTGCGTGATGACCTGCAGCAGCGCCTGGCCGAGTCGTTCGAAACCGCGCTGAAACTGGCCGACGGCATCGCCCTGGTCGCTTCGATGGACGACCAACCGTTCGAAGAAATGATCTTCTCCGCCCGCTTCGCCTGCCCGATCTGCGGCCATGCGATCAGCGAGCTGGAGCCCAAGCTGTTCTCCTTCAACAACCCGGCCGGCGCCTGCCCGACCTGCGACGGCCTGGGGGTCAAGCAGTTCTTCGACATCAAGCGCCTGGTCAATAGCGAGCTGACCCTGGCTGAAGGTGCGATTCGCGGCTGGGACCGGCGCAACGTCTATTACTTCCAGATGCTCGGCTCGCTGGCCGCGCATTATGACTTCAGCCTCGAGATCCCCTTCGGCGAACTACCGGCCGAGCAGCAGAAAGTCATCCTCCACGGCAGCGGCAAGCAGAACGTTGATTTCAAATACCTCAACGACCGCGGCGACATCGTCAAGCGCTCGCACCCGTTCGAAGGCATCGTGCCGAACCTGGAACGCCGCTACCGCGAGACCGAGTCGGCGACCGTGCGCGAAGAGCTGGCCAAGTTCCTCAGCACCCAGCCCTGCCCGGATTGCCGTGGCACGCGCCTGCGCCGTGAAGCGCGGCACGTGTGGGTCGGCGAGAAGACCCTGCCGGCAGTCACCTGCCTGCCGATCGGCGATGCCAGCGGTTACTTCGGTGGCCTCAAGCTGACCGGTCGCCGGGGCGAAATTGCCGACAAGATCCTCAAGGAAATCTGCGAGCGCCTGCAGTTTCTGGTCAACGTCGGTCTCGACTACCTGACCCTCGATCGCAGCGCCGATACCCTCTCCGGCGGTGAAGCCCAGCGTATCCGCCTGGCCAGCCAGATCGGCGCCGGCCTGGTCGGGGTCATGTACATCCTCGACGAGCCGTCCATCGGCCTGCACCAGCGCGACAACGACCGCTTGCTCGGCACCCTCAATCACCTGCGCGACATCGGCAACACGGTGATCGTGGTCGAGCATGACGAGGACGCCATTCGCCTGGCCGACTACGTCGTCGACATTGGCCCGGGCGCCGGCGTGCATGGCGGCCAGATCGTCGCCGAAGGCACCCCGGCCGAGGTCATGGCCCATCCCGACTCGCTGACCGGCAAGTACTTGTCTGGCCGAGTGAAGATTGCCGTACCGGCCAAGCGTACGCCGCGTAACAAGAAGCTCTCGATCAAGCTCAAGGGCGCGCGCGGCAACAACCTGCAGAACGTCGACCTGGAAATTCCGATCGGCCTGCTGACGTGCGTGACTGGCGTGTCCGGCTCCGGCAAATCGACCCTGATCAACAACACCTTGTTCCCGCTCAGCGCCACCGCCCTCAACGGTGCCAGCACCCTGGAAGCGGCGCCGCACGACAGCTGCGATGGCCTGCAGCACCTGGACAAGGTGGTCGACATCGACCAGAGCCCGATCGGCCGTACCCCGCGCTCGAACCCGGCGACCTACACCGGACTGTTCACGCCAATTCGCGAGCTGTTCTCCGGCGTGCCGGAGTCGCGCTCGCGCGGCTACGGCCCGGGTCGTTTCTCGTTCAACGTCAAGGGCGGGCGCTGCGAAGCGTGCCAGGGCGACGGCCTGATCAAGGTCGAGATGCACTTTTTGCCGGACATCTACGTGCCGTGCGATGTGTGCAAGAGCAAGCGCTACAACCGCGAAACCCTGGAGATCAAGTACAAGGGCAAGAACATCCACGAGGTCCTGGAAATGACCATCGAGGAAGCCCGCGAGTTCTTCGACGCGGTACCGGCGCTGGCGCGCAAGCTGCAGACACTGATGGATGTCGGTCTGTCCTACATCAAGCTCGGCCAGTCGGCGACCACCCTCTCCGGTGGCGAAGCGCAGCGGGTCAAGCTGTCACGCGAGCTGTCCAAGCGTGACACCGGCAAGACCCTGTACATCCTCGACGAACCGACTACCGGCCTGCACTTTGCCGATATCCAGCAGTTGCTCGATGTGCTGCACCGCCTGCGCGATCACGGCAACACCGTAGTGGTGATCGAGCACAACCTGGACGTGATCAAGACTGCCGACTGGATCGTCGACCTCGGCCCCGAGGGCGGTTCCAAAGGCGGACAGATCATCGGCTTCGGTACACCGGAACAAGTGGCCGAGATGAAGCAGTCGTATACCGGCTACTACCTCAAGCCGCTGCTGGAACGTGACCGCGCCTGATTCGGCCCGCTCGCACATGAAAAAGCCCCGCACTGGCGGGGCTTTTTTTGCTCCGGAAAATTACATCTGCGATTGCAGGTAGTTCTCCAGACCGATCGACTTGATCAGGCCCTGCTGTTTTTCCAGCCAGTAGGTGTGATCTTCTTCGGTATCGGCCAGTTGCAGGCGCAGGATGTCGCGGCTGATGTAGTCCTTGTGCAGTTCGCACAGCTCGATGCCTTTGCACAGTGCAGCGCGCACCTTGTACTCCAGGCGCAGGTCGGCGGCGATCATGTCCGGCACGGTGGTGCCGACGTCCAGGTCATCAGGACGCATGCGCGGGGTGCCTTCGAGCATGAGGATACGACGCATCAGGGCATCGGCGTGTTGCGCCTCTTCTTCCATTTCGTGGTTGATACGCTCGTAGAGCTTGCTCAAGCCCCAGTCCTCGTACATCCGCGAGTGGATGAAATATTGGTCACGTGCCGCCAGTTCGCCCGTCAGCAACGTGTTGAGATAATCGATTACGTCCGGGTGACCTTGCATCGCCCTGCCTCTCCCTGTGTGAAAGTCATAGTTTGAACCAGGATGACCGGAAGGTCACTGAGAATTGGGCAAAAAAGTGCAAAAAAGCGGGTAAACGGTAGTGATATTCATTGAAAAACCGCCCAAATGAGGGCGGTTCTTCTTATCACTTCGACTTAGGCGAGATTTATGCCCAAAGCCTTGGCAATCCCTTCGCCATAGGCCGGATCGGCCTTGAAGAAGTGCTGCAACTGACGCTGGACCACCTCTTCAGAAACTCCGCCCATGGCGCCGGCGATGTTGCTGATCAGCAGCGCCTTCTGCTCCGGGTTCATCAGGCGGAACAGCGCACCGGCATGGCTGTAGTAGTCGGTGTCTTCGCGGTGATCGTAACGATCGGCGACACCGTTGAGCGCCAGTGGCGGCTCAGCATACTGCGGCGCTTGCTTGGGCGCATTGGCGTAGCTGTTCGGCTCATAGTTAGGCGCCGCACCACCGTTGCTGCCAAACGCCATAGAACCATCACGCTGGTAGCTGTTTACCGGGCTGCGTGGGGCGTTTACCGGCAGTTGCTGGTGGTTGGTACCGACGCGGTAGCGATGGGCGTCTGCGTAAGCGAACACGCGCCCCTGCAGCATGCGGTCTGGCGACAGGCCGACACCGGGCACCATGTTGCTCGGGCCAAACGCGGCTTGCTCGACTTCGGCAAAGTAGTTCAGCGGGTTGCGGTTGAGTTCCAGTTCGCCGATCTCGATGAGCGGGTAGTCCTTCTGCGACCAGGTCTTGGTCACGTCGAACGGGTTCTCGTCGCGGCTGGCCGCTTCTTCTTCGCTCATGACCTGGATGCACACGGCCCATTTCGGGAAGTCACCGCGCTCGATCGCTTCGAACAGGTCGCGCTGGGCGTAATCCGGATCGGTACCGGCAAGGCGAGCAGCCTCGGCAGGAGCCAGGTTCTTGATGCCCTGCTTGGTCTTGAAGTGCCATTTGACCCAGGTGCGCTGGCCCTGAGCGTTGATCAGGCTGTAGGTATGGCTGCCAAAACCATGCATGTGCCGGTAGCCGTCCGGAATGCCGCGGTCGGAGAACAGGATAGTGACCTGGTGCAGCGCTTCAGGCGAGTGCGACCAGAAGTCCCACATCATCTGCGCGCTTTTCAGGTTGCTTTGCGGCAGGCGTTTCTGGGTGTGGATGAAGTCGGGGAATTTCAGCGGGTCACGGATGAAGAACACCGGGGTGTTGTTGCCAACGATGTCCCAGTTGCCTTCCTCGGTGTAGAACTTCAGGGCAAAACCGCGCGGGTCGCGCTCGGTATCGGCCGACCCCCGCTCGCCACCGACAGTGGAGAAACGCAGGAAGGTCTCGGTCTGCTTGCCAACATTGCTGAACAGCTTGGCGCAGCTGTACTGGGTGATATCACGGGTAACGGTGAAGGTGCCATAGGCACCCGAGCCTTTAGCGTGTACGCGGCGTTCAGGGATGTTCTCGCGGTTGAAATGCGCGAGCTTCTCGATGAGATGGAAGTCATCCAGCAACAGCGGGCCGCGTGGGCCTGCCGAACGCGAATTCTGGTTGTCGGCTACCGGGGCGCCGCTGGCGGTGGTCAGTATTTTGTTCTGGCTCATGCTCTCTCTCCCTATCGGTCTTGAACGGCCGGCTAATCGGCTTGGGAGGAGTATTGACCACAACTATGACAACAACAAATTCATTGCCTGACTCAGATCAATAGATTATTACAATACATATAGACACAAAAAACCGGGCACTAGGCCCGGTTTCTTGTTACAGACTGTTCGCCTTACTCAGCAGCTTCAACCGAGCCACCAACAGGACGATCAACCAGCTCGACGTACGCCATAGGTGCGTTATCGCCAGCGCGGAAGCCGCACTTGAGGATACGCAGGTAGCCGCCCTGACGGGTGGCATAGCGCTTGCCCAGATCGTTGAACAGCTTGCCGACGATTTCTTTCGAACGGGTACGGTCGAAAGCCAGACGACGGTTAGCAACGCTGTCTTCCTTGGCCAGGGTGATCAGCGGCTCGGCAACGCGGCGCAGTTCCTTGGCTTTTGGCAGAGTAGTTTTGATCAGCTCGTGCTCGAACAGCGACACCGCCATGTTCTGGAACATGGCCTTACGGTGAGAGCTAGTACGGCTCAGGTGACGTCCACTTTTACGATGACGCATGGGTTCATTCCTTACCAAACACTACGTTCGGTGATTACGACGATCAGGCAGTCGCCTTGTCGTCCTTCTTAAGACTTGCAGGCGGCCAGTTGTCGAGGCGCATGCCGAGGGACAGACCACGGGAGGCCAGAACGTCCTTGATTTCGGTCAAGGATTTCTTGCCCAGGTTCGGAGTCTTCAACAGTTCTACTTCGGTGCGCTGAATCAGGTCGCCGATGTAGTAAATGTTCTCCGCCTTAAGGCAGTTGGCCGAACGCACGGTCAATTCCAGATCGTCAACCGGACGAAGCAGGATCGGATCGATCTCGTCTTCCTGTTCGACTACCACTGGTTCACTGTCACCTTTGAGGTCGACGAACGCAGCCAGCTGCTGTTGCAGGATGGTTGCGGCACGACGGATGGCCTCTTCAGGATCCAGGGTACCGTTGGTTTCCAGATCAATTACCAGCTTGTCCAGGTTGGTACGCTGCTCGACACGGGCGTTTTCCACCACGTATGCGATACGGCGAACCGGGCTGAACGAAGAGTCGAGCTGCAAGCGACCAATGCTGCGGCTTTCGTCTTCATCGCTCTGACGCGAATCGGCCGGCTCATAACCACGACCACGAGCTACGGTGAGCTTCATGTTCAAGGCGCCATTCGACGCCAGGTTAGCGATTACGTGATCGGGGTTAACGATCTCGACATCATGATCCAGCTGAATATCGGCAGCGGTAACCACCCCCGAACCCTTCTTCGACAAGGTCAGCGTAACTTCGTCACGACCGTGCAGTTTGATAGCCAGGCCTTTCAGGTTCAACAGGATTTCAATGACATCTTCCTGTACACCTTCGATTGCCGAGTACTCGTGGAGTACACCGTCAATCTCGGCCTCGACTACTGCACAGCCAGGCATGGAGGACAACAGGATGCGGCGCAGCGCGTTGCCCAGGGTATGGCCAAAGCCACGCTCGAGAGGCTCGAGCGTGATTTTAGCGCGGGTTGGACTGACGACCTGCACATCGATGTGGCGGGGCGTCAGGAACTCATTTACCGAAATCTGCATGGATGCACCTATTTTCTAGCCCTTACTTGGAGTAGAGCTCGACAATCAGGCTTTCGTTGATGTCGGCGGACAGGTCGCTGCGAGCAGGAACGTTCTTGAAAACGCCCGACTTCTTGGCAGCATCCACATCTACCCACTCAACGCGGCCACGCTGGGCGCACAGTTCAAGGGCTTGAACAATGCGCAGCTGGTTCAGCGACTTCTCGCGAACCGCGACCACGTCACCCGGACGAACTTGGTAGGACGGAACGTTTACAGTCTTGCCGTTTACGCTGATCGCTTTGTGCGAAACCAGCTGACGGGATTCGGCACGAGTAGCGCCAAAGCCCATACGATAAACGACGTTATCCAGACGGCACTCGAGCAGTTGCAGCAGGTTCTCACCAGTAGCGCCCTTCTTGGAGGCCGCTTGCTTGTAGTAACCGCTGAATTGACGCTCAAGTACGCCGTAGATACGACGGACTTTTTGTTTCTCACGCAGCTGGGTGCCGTAGTCGGACTGACGACCGCGGCGCTGACCGTGGATACCTGGGGCTGCTTCGATGTTGCACTTCGATTCCAGAGCGCGAACGCCGCTCTTCAGGAACAGATCGGTGCCTTCACGACGAGACAGTTTGCATTTTGGACCAATGTAACGTGCCATTTATCTGTCTCCTGATTACACGCGGCGCTTCTTCGGCGGACGGCACCCGTTATGCGGGATTGGCGTCACGTCGGTGATGCTGGCGATCTTATAGCCACAGCCGTTCAGAGCACGAACAGCGGACTCACGACCTGGACCTGGACCCTTGACGTTGACGTCGAGGTTCTTCAGACCATATTCCAGCGCAGCTTGACCAGCACGTTCAGCAGCTACCTGAGCAGCGAACGGGGTGGACTTGCGGGAACCGCGGAAACCCGAACCGCCGGAGGTAGCCCAAGACAGAGCGTTACCTTGACGATCGGTGATGGTCACGATGGTGTTGTTAAAAGAGGCATGGATGTGGGCGATGCCATCAACCACTGTCTTTTTGACTTTTTTACGAGGACGAGCAGCAGGTTTTGCCATTTCTAAATTCCTGTCGATTCGCTGGTGCGATTACTTGCGGATCGGCTTACGCGGGCCCTTACGGGTACGCGCGTTGGTCTTGGTACGCTGACCGCGTACTGGCAGACCCCGACGATGACGCAGGCCGCGGTAGCAACCCAGGTCCATCAACCGCTTGATTTTCATGTTGATGTCACGGCGCAGATCACCTTCGGTGATGTACTTCGCGACTTCAGTACGCAGCGATTCAACCTGCTCGTCGCTCAGATCCTTGATCTTTGCGGCTGGGTTGACCCCAGTCTCTGCACAGATTTTCTGTGCAGTAGTGCGACCAACACCATAGATGTAGGTCAGCGAGATAACAGTGTGCTTGTTATCTGGAATGTTGACGCCTGCAATACGGGCCATTCAGTGGGACTCCAATTGACAGCTACCTACGCCCCGGAAGCCAAGAAATAGGGCGCGAGATAATATCGCTGTAGAAACAAATAATCAACCCAGCAGCGCACTAGCTGCTGGGTTTGTAGCGCAGATCACAATCAGCCTTGGCGCTGCTTGTGACGTGGTTCCGCACTGCAAATTACTCGAACGACACCTTCGCGGCGAATAATTTTGCAGTTACGGCACAGCTTTTTCACCGATGCACGAACTTTCATCACCAACTCCTCGAACCTTAAGGGTCAATCAGCGCAGCAGACCGCTGCCACCGTAGCCTTTCAGGTTGGCTTTCTTCATCAGGGATTCGTACTGGTGCGAAACGAGGTGCGATTGTACTTGGGACATGAAGTCCATCACAACCACTACCACAATCAGCAACGAGGTCCCGCCAAGGTAGAACGGAACGTTTGCCGCGACCACCAGGAACTGGGGAAGCAGACACACGGCCGTCATATAAAGAGCACCGAACATGGTCAAGCGGGTCAGAACGCCATCAATGTAGCGCGCCGACTGCTCACCTGGACGGATGCCCGGAATAAAGGCACCGGACTTCTTCAGGTTTTCCGCTACGTCTTTCGGATTGAACATCAACGCCGTATAGAAGAAGCAGAAGAAAATAATCCCTGCACTAAACAGCAGAATATTCAACGGCTGACCAGGAGCGATCGACTGCGAGATGTCCTGCAACCAGCCCATACCTTCGGACTGACCGAACCAGGCACCCAGCGAAGCCGGGAACAGCAAGATGCTGCTCGCGAAAATGGCAGGGATTACACCCGCCATGTTCACTTTCAACGGCAGGTGGCTGGTCTGCGCAGCGAAGACCTTGCGGCCCTGCTGACGCTTGGCGTAGTGAACGGCGATACGACGCTGACCACGCTCAATGAACACCACGAAACCGATAATCGCTACTGCCAGCAAACCGATAGCGACCAGGGCGAAAATGTTGATATCGCCTGTGCGTGCAGACTCGAAAGACTGCCCGATTGCTCTCGGAAGACCGGCGACGATACCTGCGAAAATCAACATCGAGATACCGTTGCCTACACCGCGCTCGGTGATCTGCTCGCCCAGCCACATCATGAACATCGCGCCGGCCACGAACGTGGACACCGCAACGAAATGGAAGCCAAAGTCAGCAGAAAACGCCACGCCCTGACCGGCCAGGCCAATGGACATGCCAATGGCCTGGACCAGCGCCAGGATAACGGTGCCGTAGCGGGTGTACTGGCTGATCTTGCGACGGCCAGCTTCACCTTCCTTCTTCAACTGCTCCAGCTGCGGGCTGACGGCGGTCATCAGCTGCATGATGATCGATGCCGAAATGTACGGCATGATCCCCAGTGCAAAGATGCTCATCCGTTCCAGCGCGCCGCCGGAAAACATGTTGAACAAGCTAAGAATGGTCCCCTCATTCTGTCGAAACAGTTCCGCCAGCCGGTCCGGGTTGATACCTGGAACTGGGATGTGTGCGCCTATCCGGTAGACGATGATCGCCAGGAACAGAAAACGCAGACGAGCCCAGAGTTCAGACATCCCGCCTTTGCCGAGCGAAGAGAGAGCACCTTGCTTAGCCATTTATTCCTCGAACTTGCCGCCAGCTGCTTCGATAGCCGCACGCGCACCTTTGGTGGCTGCGATACCCTTGATGGTGACCGCGCGAGTAACTTCGCCGGACAGCATGATTTTCACACGCTGTACGTTTTGGTTAATCACGTTGGCATCCTTCAGGGATTGCACGGTGACAACGTCGCCTTCCACTTTGGCCAGCTCGGACAGACGCACTTCTGCGCGGTCCATGGCTTTCAGGGAAACGAAGCCGAATTTCGGCAGACGACGGTGCAGCGGCTGTTGACCGCCTTCAAAGCCTGGAGCAATGGTGCCACCGGAACGGGAGGTCTGACCTTTGTGGCCGCGGCCACCAGTCTTACCCAAACCGCTACCGATACCACGGCCCGGACGATGCTTCTCGCGACGGGAACCCGGCGCTGGACTCAGATCATTGAGTTTCATCGATTAACCCTCGACGCGCAGCATGTAGTAAGCCTTGTTGATCATCCCGCGATTCTCGGGAGTATCCAGGACTTCTACAGTGTGACCGATGCGGCGCAGACCCAGACCCTTAACACACAGTTTGTGGTTAGGGAGACGGCCGGCGGTGCTTTTGATCAGCGTTACTTTAACGGTAGCCATGATCAGCGGATCTCCTCAACGCTCTTGCCGCGCTTGGCAGCAATGGACTCAGGAGATTGCATAGCCTTCAGACCCTTGAAAGTGGCATGAACCACGTTCACTGGGTTGGTCGAGCCGTAGCACTTGGCCAGGACGTTCTGAACGCCAGCAACTTCCAGGACGGCACGCATTGCGCCACCGGCGATGATACCGGTACCTTCCGAGGCAGGCTGCATGTACACCTTCGACGCGCCATGGGCGGACTTGGTGGCGTACTGCAGAGTAGTGCCGTTCAGGTCTACCTGAATCATGTTGCGACGGGCAGCTTCCATGGCTTTCTGGATCGCAGCAGGTACTTCGCGCGACTTGCCACGGCCGAAGCCAACACGACCTTTACCATCACCCACCACGGTCAACGCGGTGAAAGTGAAGATACGGCCGCCTTTGACGGTTTTAGCAACGCGGTTAACTTGAACCAGCTTCTCGATGTAGCCTTCGTCGCGCTTTTGATCGTTATTTGCCATAACTTAGAACTCCAGCCCGCCTTCACGAGCAGCATCAGCCAGCGCTTTGACGCGGCCATGGTACTTGAAGCCGGAACGGTCAAAGGCAACTTGAGATACACCGGCGGCTTTCGCGCGCTCAGCTACCAGCTTGCCAACCTTAGTGGCCGCGTCGATGTTGCCGGTGGCACCATCACGCAGTTCTTTGTCCAAGGTCGAGGCACTGGCCAGAACCTTGCTGCCGTCGGCCGAAATGACCTGGGCGTAGATGTGCTGCGAGGAGCGGAACACGCAGAGACGCACGACTTCGAGTTCGTGCATTTTCAGGCGTGCTTTGCGAGCGCGACGCAGTCGAGTAACTTTTTTGTCGGTCATTTGCTAGGCCCTACTTCTTCTTGGCTTCTTTACGACGGACGACTTCGTCCGCGTAACGCACACCCTTGCCTTTGTACGGCTCTGGTGGACGGAAGTCGCGGATTTCAGCGGCCACCTGACCTACCAGCTGCTTGTCGATACCCTTGATCAGGATATCGGTCTGGCTTGGGGTCTCTGCGGTGATACCGGCCGGCAGTTCGTAATCCACTGGATGCGAGAAGCCGAGTGCCAGGTTCAGCACGGTGCCTTTGGCTTGTGCTTTGTAACCAACACCGACCAGCTGGAGCTTACGCTCGAAGCCTTGGCTTACGCCCTGGACCATGTTGTTCACCAGGGCGCGGGTAGTACCGGCCATAGCGCGAGTTTGTTGATCGCCATTGCGAGCAGCGAAACGCAGCTCACCAGCTTCTTCAACGATTTCAACCGACGAGTGAACGTTCAGTTCGAGAGTGCCCTTGGCACCCTTCACCGAAAGCTGTTGGCCGACGAATTTGACTTCGACACCGGCTGGCAGCTTAACGGGGTTCTTAGCGACGCGAGACATGCTTATCCCCCCTTAGAACACTGTGCAGAGAACTTCGCCGCCGACACCGGCAGCGCGCGCAGCACGATCAGTCATCACACCTTTGTTGGTGGAGACGATAGACACGCCCAGACCGCCACGTACTTTCGGCAGTTCTTCGACGGACTTGTACTGACGCAGGCCTGGACGACTTACGCGCTTGACTTCCTCGATGACCGGACGGCCTTCGAAGTATTTCAGCTCGATGGAAAGCGATGGTTTTACTTCGCTGCTGACTTGGTAGCCAGCGATGTAACCTTCATCTTTCAGAACTTTGGCTACCGCAACCTTCAGAGTCGACGAAGGCATGCTTACGACGGACTTTTCAGCCATCTGGGCATTACGGATGCGAGTTAGCATGTCCGCTAACGGGTCCTGCATACTCATGGGCTAGACGCTCCTGATACAAGAAAAATTAGCCTCTCGGCTACTACAGTCCCCTGAAATCGCCGGGCGTAAAAACCCGGGCTCAGGAGAGCCGGTCATTCTAGACAGTTCCCAGAAACGAAACAAGCCCCAGAAGGGGCTTGTTTCGTTGCAAGGTCACCGGTGGTCGGAAGATTGCTCCCCCGCCACCTGGACGCTGCCGGTACGTCTTACCAGCTGGCTTTAACCAGACCTGGAACGTCACCGCGCATTGCTGCTTCACGCAGCTTGTTACGGCCGAGGCCGAACTTGCGGTAAACGCCGTGTGGACGACCGGTGATGCGGCAACGGTTACGCAGGCGCGAGGCGCTGGCGTCACGTGGTTGCTTCTGCAGAGCTACGACAGCGGCAAAACGCTCTTCTGGAGTTGCTTCCAGGTTGACGATGGTCGCTTTCAGCTCGGCACGCTTCTTGGCGTACTTGGCAACAGTGAGCTGACGCTTCAGCTCACGGTTTTTCATGCTCTTCTTGGCCATTTTCCTACTCCAATCAGTTGCGGAACGGGAATTTGAAAGCACGCATCAGAGCGCGGCCTTCGTCATCGTTCTTGGCAGTGGTGGTCAGGGTAATGTCCAGACCGCGCAGAGCATCGATCTTGTCGTAGTCGATTTCCGGGAAGATGATCTGCTCTTTCACGCCCATGCTGTAGTTGCCACGACCGTCGAAGGACTTGGCATTCAGGCCGCGGAAGTCGCGAACCCGAGGCAGGGAGATCGCCAGCAGGCGGTCCAGGAATTCGTACATACGATCACGGCGCAGGGTAACTTTAACGCCGATCGGCCAGCCCTCACGGACTTTGAAGCCCGCGATGGATTTCCGAGCGAAAGTCACAACGGCTTTCTGACCGGTGATCTTCTCCAGGTCAGCAACAGCGTGTTCGATGACTTTTTTGTCGCCGACAGCTTCGCCCAGACCCATGTTCAGGGTGATCTTGGTAACGCGCGGAACTTCCATCACGTTCGCCAGCTTAAGTTCTTCCTTAAGCTTGGGAGCAATCTCGTTCCGGTAAATCTCTTTCAGTCGTGCCATGGTCTTCTACCTAGCAGTGTTCAAGCATCAACCGCTTTTTGGGTCGACTTGAAGACACGAATTTTTTTGCCGTCTTCTACTTTGAAACCAACGCGGTCAGCCTTGTTGGTTTCGCCGTTGAAAATGGCGACGTTGGAAGCGTGCAGTGGCGCTTCTTTCTCGACGATACCGCCCTGTACGCCCGACATCGGGTTAGGCTTGGTATGACGCTTCACCAGGTTGATCCCACCAACGACCAGACGGTCGTCAGCGAGAACCTTGAGCACCTTACCGCGCTTACCTTTGTCTTTGCCGGCGATCACGATGATCTCGTCGTCACGACGAATCTTTTGCATGTCGGATCTCCTTACAGCACTTCTGGGGCGAGCGAGACGATCTTCATGAACTTCTCAGTACGAAGTTCACGGGTCACTGGCCCAAAGATACGGGTGCCGATCGGCTCTTGCTTGTTGTTCAACAGAACAGCAGCATTGCCATCAAAGCGGATGATGGAGCCGTCAGCACGACGGACACCGTGGCGAGTGCGGACTACAACAGCAGTCATCACTTGGCCTTTCTTCACTTTACCGCGAGGAATTGCTTCCTTGACGGTTACCTTGATGATGTCACCGATGCCGGCGTAACGGCGGTGCGAACCGCCGAGAACCTTGATGCACATGACGCGACGAGCGCCGCTGTTATCGGCCACATCGAGCATGGATTGAGTCTGAATCATAAAATTTCTCCGACCCTTAGCCCTTAGACTTCAACAGCGCGTTCGAGAACTTCAACCAGTGCCCAGGACTTGGTCTTGGCCAGCGGACGGGTCTCACGGATGGAGACCTTGTCGCCGATATGGCACTGGTTGGTTTCGTCGTGCGCGTGCAGCTTAGTCGAACGCTTAACGTATTTACCGTAGATCGGGTGCTTTACGCGACGCTCGATCAGTACGGTGATGGTTTTGTCCATCTTGTCGCTGACGACACGGCCAGTCAGCGTACGGACGGTTTTTTCAGCTTCAGCCATGATCACTTACCTGCCTGCTGGTTGAGCACAGTTTTCACGCGAGCGATGTCACGCTTAACTTGCGAGAGCAGGTGCGACTGCCCCAACTGGCCAGTTGCTTTCTGCATACGCAGATTGAACTGGTCGCGCAGCAAGCCGAGCAGTTGCTCGTTCAGCTGCTGTGCTGATTTTTCACGAAGTTCATTCGCTTTCATCACATCACCGTCCGCTTAACAAAGGAGGTGGCGAGAGGCAGCTTTGCAGCCGCCAGGGCGAAAGCCTCACGCGCCAGCTCTTCAGAAACACCCTCGATCTCGTACAGGACTTTGCCTGGCTGGATCTGGGCAACCCAGTACTCCACGGAACCTTTACCTTTACCCATCCGCACTTCGAGAGGCTTCTTGGAGATCGGCTTGTCCGGGAACACACGGATCCAGATTTTACCGCCACGTTTTACGTGACGGGTCAGAGCACGACGTGCCGACTCAATCTGGCGGGCGGTGAGACGACCGCGAGCAACAGCTTTCAGAGCAAACTCGCCGAAGCTGACTTTGCTACCGCGCAGTGCCAAACCACGGTTGTGGCCAGTCATCTGCTTGCGGAATTTTGTACGCTTTGGTTGCAACATTTGGCGTACCCCTTACTTAGCAGCTTTTTTACGAGGCGCTGGTGCTTGTGGTTTCAGTTCTTCTTGGCGACCACCAATTACTTCGCCTTTGAAAATCCAAACCTTCACACCGATCACACCGTAAGTGGTGTGAGCTTCGTAGGTGGCATAGTCGATATCGGCACGCAGGGTGTGCAGCGGCACACGACCTTCGCGATACCATTCAGTACGTGCGATTTCAGCACCGCCGAGACGACCGCTCACTTGGATCTTGATGCCTTTGGCACCAATGCGCATGGCGTTCTGTACGGCGCGCTTCATGGCGCGACGGAACATCACACGACGCTCCAGCTGCTGAGCTACGCTCTGAGCTACCAGCATACCGTCGAGTTCCGGCTTGCGGATCTCTTCGATGTTGATGTGCACAGGCACACCCATTTGCTTGGTCAGGTCCTGACGCAGTTTCTCAACATCTTCACCTTTCTTCCCGATAACGATACCTGGACGAGCGGTGTGGATGGTGATGCGTGCAGTTTGGGCCGGACGATGGATATCGATACGGCTAACGGACGCGCTTTTTAGTTTGTCTTGGAGGTACTCACGCACATTCAGATCTGCGAGCAAATAGTCCGCATAAGTCCGACCGTCTGCGTACCAGACGGAGGTGTGCTCCTTGACGATTCCCAGGCGAATGCCAGTGGGATGTACTTTCTGACCCATCTGATCGACTCCGTTACTTGTCCGCAACCTTGACAGTGATATGGCAAGACCGCTTGACGATGCGATCAGCGCGGCCTTTGGCACGCGGCATGATGCGCTTCAGCGAACGCCCTTCGTTGACGAAAACGGTGGAGACCTTCAGGTCATCAACGTCTGCGCCTTCGTTATGCTCGGCGTTGGCTACGGCCGACTCGAGGACTTTCTTCATGATTTCAGCGGCTTTTTTGCTGCTGAAAGCCAACAGGTTGAGCGCTTCGCCCACCTTCTTCCCGCGGATCTGGTCGGCGACCAAGCGGGCTTTCTGGGCGGAGATTCGAGCGCCCGACAACTTAGCGGCTACTTCCATTTCCTTACCCCTTAACGCTTGGCTTTCTTGTCAGCCACGTGCCCACGATAAGTGCGGGTACCGGCAAACTCGCCCAGTTTATGGCCGACCATGTCTTCGTTCACGAGAACTGGGACGTGTTGGCGACCGTTGTGTACCGCGATGGTCAGACCGACCATTTGTGGCAGGATCATGGAACGGCGCGACCAGGTCTTAACTGGTTTGCGATCGTTCTTTTCCGCCGCCACTTCGATCTTCTTCAGTAGGTGAAGATCGATAAAAGGACCTTTTTTCAGAGAACGTGGCACTGTCGTATCCCTCTATTTACTTGCGACGACGGACGATCATGTTGTCGGTACGCTTATTACCACGAGTCTTCGCGCCCTTAGTCGGGAAGCCCCATGGCGATACCGGATGACGACCACCGGAGGTACGACCTTCACCACCACCATGTGGGTGGTCAACCGGGTTCATGGCAACACCACGAACGGTTGGGCGAACGCCACGCCAGCGTTTGGCACCAGCTTTACCCAGCGAACGCAGGCTGTGCTCGGAGTTCGAGACTTCACCCAGGGTCGCACGGCATTCAGCCAGGACTTTACGCATTTCACCAGAGCGCAGACGCAGGGTCACATAGACACCTTCGCGAGCGATCAGCTGAGCCGAAGCACCAGCGGAACGAGCGATCTGTGCACCTTTGCCCGGCTTC
The DNA here is from genome assembly GCF_024749345.1 of Pseudomonas sp. B21-009. Lineage (NCBI taxonomy): Bacteria > Pseudomonadati > Pseudomonadota > Gammaproteobacteria > Pseudomonadales > Pseudomonadaceae > Pseudomonas > Pseudomonas sp. B21-009. The sequence goes on from NZ_CP087199.1 coordinate 5,284,215, forward strand.
AGTTCGATGCCGTGAATGGTGCTACCCACTGGGATGTTGCGCAGTTGCAGGGAGTTGCCTGGCTTGATTGGAGCCAGAGCGCCTGCGATCAGCTGGTCGCCAGCAGCAACGCCTTTAGGGGCGATGATGTAGCGGCGCTCGCCGTCTGCGTAGCACAGCAGTGCGATGTGAGCAGTACGGTTTGGATCGTATTCGATACGCTCGACAGTGGCGACGATGCCATCTTTGTCGTTGCGACGGAAATCGACCATACGGTAATGCTGCTTATGACCACCACCTACGTGACGAGTAGTGATACGGCCATTGTTGTTACGACCACCAGACTTCGATTTCTTCTCGAGCAGCGGTGCGTGAGGAGCGCCTTTATGCAGCTCCTTGTTGACCACCTTGACCACGAAACGGCGGCCAGGGGAAGTCGGTTTGCATTTAACGATTGCCATGATGCACCCCTTCCTTACTCAGCACTGCTGCTGAAATCGAGATCTTGGCCTGGCTGAAGCGAAACGATCGCTTTCTTCCAGTCATTGCGCTTGCCCAGACCACGTGCGGTACGCTTGGTTTTACCCAGAACGTTTACAGTCGACACGTTTTCGACTTTTACGCCGAACAGGCCTTCGACAGCTTTCTTGATTTCCAGCTTGGTTGCGTCAGTAGCAACCTTGAATACGAACTGGCCTTTTTTCTCAGCCAGAACGGTAGCCTTCTCGGAAACATGCGGGCCAAGGAGGACTTTAAATACGCGTTCCTGGTTCATCCCAGCAGCTCCTCGAATTTCTTCACGGCCGACACAGTGATCAACACTTTGTCGTATGCGATCAGACTGACCGGATCGGAACCCTGTACGTCACGTACGTCGACGTGCGGCAGGTTACGAGCAGCCAGGTACAGGTTCTGATCAACAGCGTCCGAAACGATCAGAACGTCGCTCAGACCCATGCCGTTCAGCTTGTTCAGCAGGTCTTTGGTTTTCGGTGCTTCAACAGCGAAGTCCTGAACCACGACCAGACGGTCGGTACGCACCAGCTCAGCGAGGATGGAACGCATTGCTGCGCGGTACATCTTCTTGTTGAGCTTCTGCGAGTGATCCTGAGGACGAGCTGCGAAAGTGGTACCGCCGCCACGCCAGATTGGGCTACGGATAGTACCGGCACGAGCACGGCCAGTGCCTTTCTGACGCCATGGGCGCTTACCGCCACCAGCAACGTCGGAACGGGTTTTCTGCTGCTTGGTGCCCTGACGGCCGCCGGCCATGTAGGCCACGACTGCTTGGTGTACCAGCGTCTCGTTGAATTCGCCGCCGAAAGTCAGTTCGGAAACTTCGATCGCTTGAGCGTCATTTACATTTAGTTGCATGTCAGCTTCCCCTTAACCGCGAGCCTTGGCAGCCGGACGCACAACCAGATCGCTGCCAGTTGCGCCTGGAACGGCACCCTTGACCAGCAACAGATTGCGTTCAGCGTCGACGCGCACTACTTCGAGGGACTGAACGGTCACGCGCTCGGCGCCCATGTGACCGGACATTTTTTTGCCCTTGAATACACGACCAGGAGTCTGGCACTGGCCGATAGAGCCCGGGACGCGGTGGGAGACGGAGTTACCGTGGGTGTTATCTTGACCGCGGAAATTCCAGCGCTTGATGGTACCGGCAAAGCCTTTACCCTTGGACTGGCCGGTAACGTCTACCAGCTGACCTGCAGCGAAGATTTCAGCGTTGATCGAATCACCGGCCTGGAACTCACCTTCTTCAAGGCGGAATTCCCAGACACCGCGACCCGCGGCAACGTTCGCCTTGGCGAAGTGACCTGCTTGAGCAGCAGTCACGCGCGAAGCGCGACGCTCACCGACAGTGACTTGCACTGCACGATAGCCATCGGTTTCTTCAGTTTTGAACTGGGTGACGCGATTCGGCTCGATCTCAATGACCGTGACCGGAATGGAGACACCTTCTTCGGTGAAAATACGGGTCATACCGCATTTACGACCGACTACACCAATAGTCATGTTGTAAACCTCATGAGTGTACGGGGCTTTCACCCGCTATGGCCGCCCATTTCAGAGCGTTACACGACTAAGACCGTGTCTTAGCCGAGGCTGATCTGCACTTCCACACCGGCCGCAAGATCAAGCTTCATAAGAGCATCAACGGTTTTATCCGTTGGCTGGACGATGTCCAGTACGCGCTTATGAGTACGGATCTCGTACTGGTCACGCGCGTCTTTGTTGACGTGCGGGGAGACCAGAACGGTGAACCGCTCTTTACGGGTAGGCAGTGGAATTGGACCACGCACTTGAGCACCAGTACGTTTCGCGGTTTCCACGATTTCCTGGGTGGATTGGTCGATCAGGCGATGGTCAAAAGCCTTCAACCTGATACGGATTTGCTGATTTTGCATTGGATTTCAGACTCCAGGCTGCTATTCCCACCGGGCGCACTACGCCCGTTAAAAGGAGGCGTGATTCTATAGAGGGCCCCACTGAGTGTCAACCCAATAAAAAAGCCCCCGCTGAGCGGGGGCCTTTTTAAGCGATCAACGATTACTCGATGATTTTGGCTACGACGCCGGCGCCGACGGTACGACCGCCTTCACGGATAGCGAAACGCAGACCGTCTTCCATCGCGATGGTTTTGATCAGGGTAACAGTCATCTGAATGTTGTCACCTGGCATTACCATTTCAACGCCTTCTGGCAGCTCGCAGTTACCAGTCACGTCAGTAGTACGGAAGTAGAACTGTGGACGGTAGCCTTTGAAGAACGGAGTGTGACGGCCGCCTTCTTCTTTGCTCAGAACGTAAACTTCTGCGGTGAACTTGGTGTGCGGCTTAACCGAACCTGGCTTGACCAGAACCTGGCCACGCTCAACGTCGTCACGCTTGGTGCCGCGCAGCAGCACGCCGCAGTTCTCGCCAGCACGACCTTCGTCCAGCAGCTTGCGGAACATCTCAACACCGGTGCAGGTGGTGGTGGTGGTGTCACGCAGACCAACGATTTCCAGGGCGTCTTGAACGCGGACGATACCACGCTCGATACGACCGGTAACAACGGTACCACGACCCGAGATCGAGAATACGTCTTCGATTGGCATCAGGAACGGCTTGTCGATAGCGCGCTCAGGCTCTGGGATGTAGCTGTCCAGAGTCTCAACCAGCTTCTTGACAGCGGTGGTGCCCATTTCGTTGTCGTCTTTGCCTTCCAGCGCCATACGAGCCGAACCGATGATGATCGGGGTGTCGTCGCCTGGGAAGTCATAGGTGGACAGCAGGTCGCGAACTTCCATCTCGACCAGTTCCAGCAGCTCAGCGTCGTCTACCAGGTCAGCCTTGTTCAGGAAGACCACGATGTACGGAACGCCAACCTGACGGGACAGCAGGATGTGCTCACGGGTTTGTGGCATCGGACCATCGGCGGCCGAGCAAACCAGGATCGCGCCGTCCATCTGGGCAGCACCGGTGATCATGTTCTTCACGTAGTCAGCGTGACCTGGGCAGTCGACGTGAGCGTAGTGACGAATGTTCGAGTTGTACTCGACGTGTGCGGTGTTGATGGTGATACCGCGAGCTTTCTCTTCTGGAGCGCTGTCGATCTTGTCGAATTCGACGACGGCCGAACCGAAAACTTCGGAGCAGACGCGAGTCAGAGCTGCGGTCAGAGTGGTTTTACCGTGGTCAACGTGACCGATGGTGCCAACGTTGACGTGCGGAAGGGAACGATCAAATTTTTCTTTAGCCACGACAGTGAACCTCTTGCCTAAAGGGCTGGATTAGCCTTGTTTTTTAACGAGTGCTTCGACGATATTCGACGGAGCTTCGGCGTATTTGGAGAATTCCATGGAGTAGCTCGCGCGACCCTGAGACATGGAACGAACGTCGGTCGCATAACCGAACATTTCTCCGAGCGGAACTTCAGCACGGACAACCTTGCCGGACACCGAATCTTCCATACCCTGGATCAGACCACGACGACGGTTCAGGTCACCCATCACGTCACCCATGTAGTCCTCAGGGGTCACAACTTCTACCTTCATGATCGGCTCAAGCACTTTACCGCCGCCTTTGGCTGCGAGTTGCTTGGTCGCCATGGAGGCCGCCACCTTGAACGCCATCTCGTTGGAGTCGACGTCGTGGTAGGAACCATCAAACACGGTAGCCTTCAGGCCGATCAGCGGATAGCCGGCAACGATGCCGTTCTTCATCTGCTCTTCGATACCCTTCTGGATCGCCGGGATGTATTCCTTAGGAACCACACCACCTACAACCTCGTTGGTGAATTCCAGGCCTTCGGTGATGTTGCCTTGTGCGTCCACTGTTGGCTGCGAGAAGCGAATCCAGCAGTGACCGAACTGACCGCGACCACCGGACTGACGAACGAACTTACCTTCGATCTCGACGTTGTCCTTGGTGATCTGCTCGCGGTACGAAACCTGTGGCTTACCAATGTTGGCTTCGACGTTGAACTCGCGCTTCATGCGGTCAACGAGGATGTCCAGGTGAAGCTCACCCATACCGGAGATGATGGTCTGGCCGGTTTCTTCGTCGGTTTTGACGCGGAACGACGGGTCTTCCTGAGCCAGCTTGCCCAGTGCGATACCCATCTTTTCCTGGTCTTGCTTGGTCTTCGGCTCAACAGCTACCGAGATCACAGGCTCCGGGAAGTCCATACGCTCGAGGATGATCGGCTTGTCGGCGTTGCACAGGGTGTCACCGGTGGTGACGTCCTTCATGCCGATCAGAGCAGCGATGTCGCCTGCCAGTACTTCTTTGATTTCTTCACGCTGGTTGGCGTGCATCTGCACCATACGACCAACGCGCTCTTTCTTGCCCTTGACCGAGTTGATCACGGAGTCGCCGGACTGCAGCATACCCGAGTAAACGCGGACGAAGGTCAGAGTACCCACGAACGGGTCGGTGGCAATCTTGAACGCCAGAGCCGAGAACGGCTCGTTGTCGTCGGCATGACGCTCGTCGTAGTCGGCGTCAACCAGCTCTTCTTTCGGCTTCTCGATCAGATCAGGGTGGATACCCTTGATCGCCGGGATTTCGGTCGGAGCAGGCAGGAAGTCGATAACGGCGTCGAGAACCAGGGGAACGCCCTTGTTCTTGAACGACGAACCGCAGACAGCCGGAACGATCTCGCTGGCCAGGGTGCGCGCGCGCAGACCGGCTTTGATTTCTTCGACGGTCAGCTCACCTTCTTCAAGGTACTTGTTCATCAGCTCTTCGTTGGCTTCGGCAGCGGCTTCGACCATATTGGCGCGCCACTCTTCAGCCAGCTCCAGCATATCGGCAGGAATTTCTTCCTCGCGATAAGTGGTGCCTTTGTCGTCGTCGTTCCAGTAGATAGCCTTCATCTTGATCAGGTCGACCTGACCCTGGAAGTTATCTTCCGAACCGATGGCCAGCTGAACAGGAACCGGGGTGTGACCCAGACGGTTCTTGATCTGACCTACGACGCGCAGGAAGTTGGCACCGGCACGGTCCATCTTGTTCACGTAAACAACACGTGGAACGCCGTACTTGTTGGCTTGACGCCATACGGTTTCGGACTGTGGCTCAACGCCTGAAGTGCCGCAGAACACAACGACCGCGCCGTCGAGTACGCGCAGCGAACGTTCTACTTCAATGGTGAAGTCAACGTGGCCGGGGGTATCGATGACGTTTACGCGGTAGTTGTCATACTGGCCACGGGAACCCTGCCAGAAGGTGGTAACAGCAGCGGAGGTAATGGTAATACCCCGCTCCTGCTCCTGCACCATCCAGTCGGTGGTCGCGGCGCCGTCATGCACCTCGCCCATCTTGTGGCTCAGGCCTGTGTAGAACAGGATCCGCTCGGTAGTGGTAGTTTTGCCCGCGTCAACGTGCGCGCAAATACCGATGTTACGGTAGCGGTTGATTGGTGTAGTACGAGCCATAGAGCCCTCGCAAAAATAGTGATGCCAGAATTAGAAGCGGTAGTGCGAGAACGCTTTGTTGGCTTCGGCCATACGGTGTACGTCTTCACGCTTCTTGACTGCAGCACCTTTGCCTTCAGCAGCATCCAGCAGCTCGCCAGCCAGGCGCAGAGCCATGGACTTCTCGCCACGCTTGCGGGCGTAGTCTACCAACCAGCGCATTGCCAGGGCGTTACGACGGGATGGACGAACTTCAACAGGAACCTGGTAAGTGGCACCGCCAACACGGCGCGACTTAACTTCGACCAGCGGAGCGATGGCGTCGAGAGCTTTCTCGAAGATTTCCAGGGGATCGCTGTTCTTGCGTTCTTTAACCTTGTCCAGTGCACCGTAAACGATACGCTCGGCAACGGCTTTTTTGCCGCTTTCCATTACGTGGTTCATGAACTTGGCGAGGATCTGGCTTCCGTATTTTGGATCGTCCAGAATCTCACGCTTGGCTGCTACACGACGTCTTGGCATTGATAAGCCCTCAAACGGTCTTCAGGTTAGCCCGGGACAGTGCCCCTTAAGGGTGCGTGCCCGACCTTACTCTTATCGACTCAATAAAATTGATAACTGCAAACTGCGACAAACGGCCGATTACTTCGGACGCTTGGTACCGTACTTCGAACGACCTTGGTTACGACCTTTGACGCCGGAGGTATCCAGGGAGCCGCGAACGGTGTGGTAACGAACACCTGGCAAGTCTTTTACACGACCGCCACGGATCAGTACGACGCTGTGCTCTTGCAGGTTGTGGCCTTCACCGCCGATGTACGAGGAAACCTCGAAACCGTTGGTCAGACGCACACGGCAAACTTTACGCAGTGCCGAGTTAGGTTTTTTCGGCGTGGTGGTGTACACACGGGTGCACACGCCACGACGTTGCGGGCAGTTCTGCAGCGCAGGAACGTCGGATTTCTCGACGATACGCTTACGCGGCTGACGTACCAGCTGGTTGATAGTTGCCATCTACTAGCTCCACTGTTGTCTTGCGACGCTATTGTCTTGCAAGAAAAGCAAAAATTGGCAGGACGGAGTCCCACCAAATTTAGGGGTACAAGAGTCTAAAGAGGATCTTGCCCCCAGTCAAGACAAGGCCCCGGCCCTCCCCTTCCAGTCATCGGCAACAAATTATGTCGCCGATGGCCAAAACAGGTTTGCCGGGGCCCTATCCTACTTTCAGTTACCGCTGGAATTCAGCGCTTCGGTCAGTGCGGCTTCCACCTCACTGGCACTTACGCGCAGCGGTTTGTCGGCATCACGGCGACGCTTGCGCTCGCTGTGGTAGGCCAGACCGGTACCGGCCGGGATCAGACGACCCACGACCACGTTTTCTTTCAGGCCGCGCAGGTAATCGCGCTTGCCGGTTACCGCCGCTTCGGTCAGTACGCGGGTGGTTTCCTGGAAGGAAGCCGCCGAGATGAACGATTCGGTGGACAGCGAGGCCTTGGTGATACCCAGCAGTACGCGCGAGAACTTGGAGATGAACTTGTCATCTGCGCCGAGACGCTCGTTCTCTACCAGTACCTGGGTCAGTTCCATCTGGTCGCCCTTGATGAAGCTGGAATCGCCGGACTCGGTGATCTCAACTTTACGCAGCATCTGACGCAGGATGGTCTCGATGTGCTTGTCGTTGATCTTCACGCCTTGCAGACGGTAAACGTCCTGAATCTCGTTGACGATGTACTTGGCCAGCGCGCTTACACCCAGCAGACGCAGGATGTCGTGCGGATCGCTTGGACCGTCGGAGATAACTTCGCCGCGGTTAACCTGTTCGCCCTCGAAGACGTTCAGGTGACGCCACTTCGGAATCAGCTCTTCGTACGGATCGCTGCCATCGTTCGGGGTGATGACCAGACGGCGCTTGCCCTTGGTCTCTTTACCGAAGGCGATGGTGCCGCTGACTTCAGCCAGAATCGAGGCTTCTTTCGGACGACGGGCTTCGAACAAGTCGGCAACCCGTGGCAGACCACCGGTGATGTCACGGGTCTTCGACGTTTCTTGCGGGATACGCGCGATAACGTCACCGACGCCGATCTGGGCACCGTCAGCCACACCAACCAGGGCGTTCGCCGGCAGGAAGTACTGAGCCGGTACGTCGGTACCTGGCAGCAGCAGATCCTTGCCATTGGCGTCGACCATCTTGATTGCAGGGCGGATTTCCTTACCTGCAGCCGGACGGTCTTTGACGTCCAGAACCTCAATGTTGGTCAAACCAGTCAATTCGTCAGTCTGACGCTTGATGGTGATGCCTTCTTCCATGCCCACGAAGGTCACGGTACCTTTCATTTCGGTAACGATCGGGTGGGTGTGCGGGTCCCACTTGGCGACGATTGCGCCAGCGTCGACCTTGTCGCCTTCCTTCACGGAAATGACCGCACCGTAAGGCAGCTTGTAACGCTCACGCTCACGACCGAATTCGTCGGCAATCGCCAACTCACCGGAACGCGATACGGCAACCAGGTTACCGTCGGCACGCTCAACCTGTTTCAGGTTGTGCAGGCGAACCATACCGCCGTTCTTCACCTGGACGCTGTCGGCAGCCGAGGTCCGGCTTGCAGCACCACCGATGTGGAACGTACGCATGGTCAGCTGGGTACCCGGCTCACCGATCGACTGGGCAGCGATAACGCCGACCGCTTCACCGATGTTCACCTGGTGACCGCGAGCCAGGTCGCGACCGTAGCACTTGGCGCAGATGCCGTAGCGGGTTTCGCAGCTGATCGGCGAACGCACGATCACTTCGTCGATGCTGTTCAGCTCGATGAATTCGACCCACTTCTCGTCGACCAGGGTACCGGCCGGAACGATAACGTCGTCGGTGCCTGGCTTGAACACGTCACGGGCGATAACACGACCCAGTACACGCTCACCCAGCGGCTCTACAACGTCGCCGCCTTCAATGTGCGGCGTCATCAGCAGGCCTTGCTCGGTGCCGCAGTCGATCTCGGTAACCACCAGATCCTGGGCAACGTCTACCAGACGACGAGTCAGGTAACCGGAGTTCGCGGTTTTCAGCGCGGTATCCGCCAGACCCTTACGAGCACCGTGAGTCGAGATGAAGTACTGGAGTACGCTCAGACCTTCACGGAAGTTCGCGGTGATCGGCGTCTCGATGATCGAGCCGTCCGGCTTGGCCATCAGACCACGCATACCGGCCAGCTGACGAATCTGAGCTGCCGAACCCCGGGCACCGGAGTCAGCCATCATGTACATCGAGTTGAAGGACTCTTGCTCGACTTCGTCGCCGTTGCGGTCGATGACTTTCTCTTTCGAGAGGTTGGCCATCATCGCTTTGGAAACTTCGTCGTTCGCCTTGGACCACAAGTCGATGACTTTGTTGTACTTCTCGCCCTGGGTTACCAGGCCGGAGGCATACTGGCTCTCGATCTCTTTCACTTCGTCGGTAGCGGTACCGATGATGCGGGCTTTTTCATCCGGGATAACGAAGTCGTTAACACCGATGGAAACGCCGGAGATGGTCGAGTAGGCAAAACCGGTGTACATCAGCTGGTCAGCGAAGATCACGGTCTCTTTCAGACCAACCACGCGGTAGCACTGGTTGATCAGCTTGGAGATCGCCTTTTTCTTCATTGGCTGGTTGACCACGTCGTACGACAGACCTGGCGGTACAACCTGGAACAGCAGCGCACGGCCGACAGTAGTGTCGACGATACGGGTGTTCTTGACGCTGCCGCCATCACGATCGTTTACGGTTTCGTTGATACGAACCTTGATCTTGGCGTGCAGGGCAGCTTCGCCGGCGCGGAATACGCGGTCGACTTCCTGCAGGTCGGCGAACACGCGACCTTCGCCCTTGGCGTTGATGGCTTCACGGGTCATGTAGTACAGACCCAGTACAACGTCCTGCGACGGAACGATGATTGGCTCACCGTTGGCTGGCGACAGAATGTTGTTGGTCGACATCATCAGCGCGCGCGCTTCGAGCTGGGCTTCCAGCGTCAGCGGCACGTGAACGGCCATTTGGTCACCGTCGAAGTCGGCGTTGTACGCAGCACAGACCAGCGGGTGCAGCTGGATAGCCTTACCTTCGATCAGTACCGGTTCAAAGGCCTGGATACCCAGACGGTGAAGGGTCGGCGCACGGTTGAGCAGTACGGGGTGTTCGCGAATCACTTCGGCGAGAACGTCCCAGACCTCTGGCAGCTCGCGCTCGACCATCTTCTTGGCGGCCTTGATGGTGGTCGCCAGACCACGCATTTCCAGCTTGCCGAAAATGAACGGCTTGAACAGCTCGAGAGCCATTTTCTTCGGCAGACCGCACTGGTGCAGACGCAGGGTCGGACCTACGGTAATTACCGAACGGCCGGAGTAGTCAACGCGCTTACCGAGCAAGTTCTGACGGAAACGACCTTGCTTACCCTTGATCATGTCGGCCAGGGATTTCAGAGGACGCTTGTTCGAGCCGGTGATGGCACGACCGCGACGGCCGTTATCCAGCAAGGCGTCGACCGCTTCCTGCAGCATGCGCTTTTCGTTGCGCACGATGATGTCCGGCGCGGACAGGTCGAGCAGGCGCTTCAGACGGTTGTTACGGTTGATCACCCGACGATACAGGTCGTTCAGGTCGGAAGTCGCGAAGCGACCGCCATCCAGCGGAACCAGTGGACGCAGGTCTGGCGGCAGAACCGGCAGAACGGTCAGGACCATCCACTCAGGCAGGTTGCCCGAGCCCTGGAAGGCTTCCATCAGTTTCAGACGCTTGGACAGCTTCTTGATCTTGGTTTCCGAGTTGGTCTGCGGAATCTCTTCGCGCAGGCGACCGATCTCGTGCTCCAGGTCGATAGCGTGCAGCAGCTCGCGGACAGCCTCGGCACCCATGCGGGCGTCGAAGTCGTCACCGAACTCTTCCAGCGCTTCGAAGTACTGCTCGTCGTTGAGCAGTTGGCCTTTTTCCAGGGTGGTCATGCCCGGGTCGATAACGACATAGCTCTCGAAGTAGAGAACGCGCTCGATATCACGCAGGGTCATGTCCATCAGCAGGCCGATACGGGACGGCAGCGACTTCAGGAACCAGATGTGGGCAACCGGCGAAGCCAGTTCGATGTGCGCCATGCGCTCACGACGAACCTTGGCCAGGGCGACTTCAACGCCGCACTTCTCGCAGATCACGCCGCGGTGCTTCAGGCGCTTGTACTTACCGCACAGGCACTCGTAGTCCTTGACTGGGCCAAAGATCTTGGCGCAGAACAGGCCGTCACGCTCAGGTTTGAACGTACGGTAGTTGATGGTTTCCGGCTTTTTAACTTCACCGAACGACCACGAACGGATCATCTCAGGCGAGGCCAATCCGATACGGATGGCGTCGAACTCTTCGACTTGACCCTGGTTTTTCAGCAAATTCAGTAGGTCTTTCAAGGCCTTTCCTCCTGGCGGAGCAGGGAGCGGGCTTTTCAGCCACGCTCCCGATTCGCGTCACGTGTTATTCGGTTTCCAGATCGATATCGATACCGAGCGAACGAATCTCTTTGATCAACACGTTGAAGGACTCGGGCATGCCCGGCTCCATACGGTGATCGCCGTCCACGATGTTTTTGTACATCTTGGTCCGACCGTTCACGTCGTCCGACTTCACTGTGAGCATTTCTTGCAGGGTGTATGCCGCGCCGTATGCTTCCAGCGCCCACACTTCCATCTCCCCGAAACGCTGACCACCGAACTGCGCCTTACCACCCAGCGGCTGCTGGGTAACCAGGCTGTAAGAACCAGTGGAACGCGCGTGCATCTTGTCGTCCACCAAGTGGTTCAGCTTGAGCATGTACATGTAACCAACGGTCACATGACGCTCGAACTTGTTGCCGGTACGACCGTCGAACAGCTGCATCTGACCGCTTTCTGGCATGTCTGCCAGTTTCAGCATGGCCTTGATCTCGCTTTCCTTGGCACCGTCGAAGACTGGAGTGGCCATTGGCACACCGCCTTTGAGGTTCTTCGCCAGGTCCAGGATTTCCTGGTCGGAGAAGGTCTCCAGTTGTTCCTGACGACCACCGATCTCGTTGTAGATCTCGGTGAGGAACTTGCGCAGCTCGATGACCTTGCGCTGCTCTTCGAGCATGCGGTTGATCTTCTCGCCCAGACCTTTGGCCGCCAGGCCCAGGTGGGTTTCGAGGATCTGACCGACGTTCATACGCGATGGTACGCCCAACGGGTTGAGGACCACGTCGACCGGAGTACCGTTGGCGTCGTGCGGCATGTCTTCGACCGGCATGATCACCGAGACCACACCTTTGTTACCGTGACGGCCGGCCATCTTGTCGCCCGGCTGGATGCGGCGACGGATTGCCAGGTAGACCTTGACGATCTTCAGTACGCCCGGTGCCAGGTCATCGCCCTGCTGCAGCTTGCGCTTCTTGTCTTCGAACTTGTCGTCCAGCAGACGGCGACGATCAACGATGTAGGCCTGGGCCTTCTCGAGCTGCTCGTTCAGCGCGTCTTCGGCCATGCGCAGTTTGAACCACTGGCCGTGCTCCAGACCGTCCAGGACTTCGTTGGTGATCACAGTGCCTTTCTTCAGGCCTGCACCACCGTCGACAACCTGGCCGTTCAGGGCCGAACGCAGACGCTCGAAGGTTGCGCCTTCGACGATGCGGAACTCTTCGTTGAGGTCCTTGCGGATCTCGTCCAGCTGCATCTTCTCGATGGACAGCGCACGGCTGTCGCGCTCGACGCCATCACGGGTGAAGACCTGTACGTCGATGACAGTACCTTTGGTGCCGGTAGGCACGCGCAGGGAGGTGTCTTTAACGTCGCTGGCTTTCTCACCGAAGATTGCGCGCAGCAGTTTTTCTTCCGGAGTCAGCTGGGTTTCGCCTTTTGGCGTGACCTTGCCGACCAGGATGTCGCCAGCGCCAACTTCAGCACCAACATAAACGATACCGGCTTCGTCCAGCTTGTTCAGCGCAGCTTCACCGACGTTCGGGATGTCCGCGGTGATTTCCTCTGGGCCAAGCTTGGTGTCACGGGCCACACAGGTCAGTTCCTGGATGTGGATCGTGGTGAAGCGGTCTTCCTGAACAACACGCTCGGACAGGCAGATGGAGTCTTCGAAGTTGAAGCCGTTCCACGCCATGAACGCGATGCGCATGTTCTGACCCAGCGCCAGTTCACCCATGTCGGTGGACGGGCCGTCGGCCATGATGTCGCCACGCTGAACCGCGTCACCCTTGTTAACCAGCGGACGCTGGTTGATGCAGGTGTTCTGGTTCGAACGGGTGTATTTGGTCAGGTTGTAGATGTCGACACCGGCTTCACCGGTTTCAACTTCGTCATCGGCAACGCGAACAACGATACGGCTGGCATCGACAGAGTCGATCACGCCGCCACGACGGGCCACGACGCAAACGCCGGAGTCACGGGCAACGTTGCGCTCCATGCCGGTACCGACCAGCGGCTTGTCGGCGCGCAGGGTTGGTACAGCCTGACGCTGCATGTTCGAACCCATCAACGCACGGTTGGCGTCGTCGTGCTCGAGGAACGGAATCAGCGATGCTGCAACCGAAACTACCTGCTTCGGCGAAACGTCCATCAGGGTGACGTCTTCCGGCGCCTTGACGGTGAATTCGTTCAGGTGACGAACAGCTACCAGCTCATCGATCAGGTGCTTCTTCTCGTTCATCGTGGCCGAAGCCTGGGCGATGACGTGATCAGCTTCTTCGATCGCCGACAGGAACACGATGTCGTCGGTAACCACGCCCTCTTTCACCACGCGGTACGGGCTTTCCAGGAAGCCGTACTGGTTGGTGCGAGCGTATGCCGCCAGGGAGTTGATCAGACCGATGTTCGGACCTTCAGGGGTCTCGATCGGGCACACGCGGCCGTAGTGGGTCGGGTGTACGTCACGGACTTCGAAGCCTGCGCGCTCACGGGTCAGACCACCAGGGCCGAGTGCAGAGACACGACGCTTGTGGGTGATCTCGGACAGCGGGTTGTTCTGGTCCATGAACTGCGAGAGCTGGCTGGAGCCGAAGAACTCTTTCACCGCCGCCGCAACCGGCTTGGCGTTGATCAGGTCCTGAGGCATCAGGCCTTCGCTTTCTGCCATCGACAGACGCTCTTTGACCGCGCGCTCTACACGCACCAGGCCAACGCGGAACTGGTTCTCGGCCATCTCGCCGACACAGCGGACGCGACGGTTACCGAGGTGGTCGATGTCGTCGACGATGCCTTTGCCGTTACGGATGTCGACCAGGGTCTTGAGGACCTCGACGATATCTTCCTTGCTCAGCACGCCCGAACCTTCGATCTCGGTGCGACCGATACGACGGTTGAACTTCATGCGGCCAACGGCCGACAGGTCGTAACGCTCGGCGCTGAAGAACAGGTTGTTGAACAGGGTCTCGGCGGCATCCTTGGTTGGCGGCTCGCCAGGACGCATCATGCGATAGATCTCGACCAGCGCTTCCAGTTGGTTGCTGGTGGAGTCGATCTTCAGGGTATCCGAGATGAACGGACCGCAGTCGATGTCGTTGGTGTACAGGGTCTCGATGCGAACAACCTGGGCCTTGGCGATTTTCACCAGGACGTCGGTGCTCAGCTCGGTGTTGCACTCAGCCAGGATCTCGCCGGTAGCCGGGTGCACGATCGCCTTGGCGGTAGTGCGGCCCAGGACGTACTCCAGCGGCACGTCCAGCTGCTTGACGCCAGCTTTTTCCAGCTGGTTGATGTGGCGAGCAGTGATACGACGACCTTGCTCGACAATGACCTTGCCGGTTTCGTCATGGATGTCCATGACCGCAACTTCACCACGCAGGCGCTGAGGCACCAGCTCCAGGCTGAGCTTCTCGCCCGACACGTGGAAAACGTTGGTGGTGTAGAAAGCGTCCAGCACTTCTTCAGTGCTGTAGCCCAGCGCGCGCAGCAGAACCGACGCAGGCAGTTTGCGACGACGGTCGATACGGACGAATACACAGTCTTTCGGATCGAATTCGAAGTCCAGCCACGAGCCGCGGTAAGGAATGATCCGCGCCGAGTACAGCAGTTTGCCAGAGCTGTGCGTCTTGCCGCGGTCGTGATCGAAGAACACGCCCGGCGAACGGTGCAGCTGGGAAACGATAACACGCTCGGTACCGTTGATTACGAAGGTACCGTTTTCAGTCATCAGGGGGATTTCACCCATGTAGACTTCTTGCTCTTTGATGTCCTTGATCGCTTTGTTCGACGATTCTTTGTCGAAAATGATCAGGCGGACTTTTACCCGCAGCGGCACCGCGTAGGTCACGCCACGCAGTACGCATTCTTTGACATCAAAAGCCGGTTCGCCCAGACGATAGCCAACGTACTCCAGGGCAGCATTGCCGGAGTAGCTGATGATCGGGAAAACCGATTTGAAGGCCGCATGCAGGCCCACGTCGCGGAACTGATCTTTGGTCGCTCCCGCTTGCAAGAATTCACGATACGAATCCAGCTGGATGGCCAGGAGGTAAGGCACATCCATGACGTCCGGCAACTTGCTAAAGTCCTTGCGGATACGTTTTTTCTCAGTGTATGAGTAAGCCATCAGCGTTCCCCAGCTTGGTCACCTGCTTGTTTGGCTTCTCCCGACGGGAGCAGCCAGAAAATCGTGCAAACCCCTTGGTTTGCGCCACCATCATTGGTGGTTGCAGCTCGTTATCAGCGCCGACCTGGTCAGCTGCCAATAACGGAAAAAGGCCGGTGGCAAGAGCCACCAGCCATCAGCCTTTCGCTTGTCGCTCGGGCTGGAGACGCACAGTCGAAATTATTTCAGTTCGACGGTAGCGCCTGCTGCTTCCAGGTCAGCTTTAGCTTTGTCAGCGGCTTCTTTCGAAACGCCTTCAGCAACAACCTGAGGAGCGGTATCAACCTTTTCCTTGGCTTCTTTCAGGCCCAGGCCGGTCAGTTCGCGAACAGCCTTGATCACGTTTACTTTCTTGTCGCCAGCGGCAACCAGAACAACGTTGAACTCGGTTTGTTCTTCAACAACGGCAGCGGCAGCAGCTGGGCCAGCAGCGGCAACAGCAGCGGTAACGCCGAAGGTTTCTTCCATTGCTTTGATCAGCTCAACAACTTCCAGAACGGTTTTCTGGCCGATTGCTTCGATGATTTGCTCGTTAGTCAGAGACATGACTTAAATCCTGTATTGGGGTGACAGCCTACGCAGCCATCAAATTAAACGTATGATTTCGAAAGTGCTTTCTGCGCCTTAGGCTGCAGCAGCTTCTTTCTGGTCGCGAACGGCTGCCAGAGTACGAGCCAGCTTGCTGGTAGCGCCTTGGATCACGCTCATCAGCTTTGCAATAGCTTCGTCGCGGGTCGGCAGCGAAGCCAACACGTCGATCTGGTTTGCGGCAAGGAACTTGCCGTCGAACGCAGCTGCCTTGATCTCGAACTTGCTCTGACCCTTGGCGAATTCTGCGAACAGACGGGCAGCAGCGCCCGGGTGTTCGTTGGAGAACGCGATCAGGGTAGGGCCGGTGAAGGCGTCGTTGAGGACACTGAATTCAGTGTCAGCAACAGCGCGCTTGAGCAGGGTGTTACGTACAACACGTACGTAAACGCCAGCTTCACGAGCCTCTTTACGGAGTCCGGTCATTGCGCCTACAGTCACGCCACGGGCATCAGCCACGACAGCAGACAGAGCGACTTTGGCAGCCTCGTTGACTTCAGCGACGATGGCCTTCTTGTCTTCGAGTTTAATTGCCACGGGTAAAACTCCTGCTTGTTACCGTTTCATCCAGCCGGGGCCGGATGTCGTTTTGGTGTCTGATTCGGTAAGGAACCAGGGGCACCATCTGCGTAGGCTTGTGGTTTAAGACTTGCGTCGCCTACGGTCTTGGATAGCCCCCGCCAGGCAGGGACCCCAATTTTTCAACCTGGCGCGATCGCTCGCACCGAGTTTTGTCTTACGCGTTCAGCGAGCTCTGGTCGATGACCAGACCTGGGCCCATGGTGGTGCTCAGGGTAACGCGCTTGACGTAGATACCTTTCGAGGAAGCTGGCTTGATACGCTTCAGATCAGCGATCAGGGCTTCAACGTTTTCCTTCAGCTTGCCAGCTTCAAAGCCGATTTTGCCAACGGAGGTGTGGATGATGCCGTTTTTGTCGGTGCGATAACGAACCTGACCAGCCTTGGCGTTTTTAACCGCGGTGGCTACGTCTGGAGTTACGGTACCGACTTTCGGGTTAGGCATCAGGCCGCGAGGACCCAGAACCTGACCCAGCTGACCTACAACACGCATTGCGTCCGGGGAAGCAATAACGACGTCATAGTTCAGGTCGCCGCCTTTCATTTCGGCAGCCAGGTCGTCCATACCAACGCGGTCAGCGCCGGCAGCCAGAGCGGCCTCGGCAGCAGGACCCTGGGTGAAGACAGCTACACGTACGGTCTTGCCAGTGCCGTGTGGCAGCACGGTAGCGCTACGTACGACCTGGTCGGATTTACGTGGGTCAACACCGAGGTTGACAGCAACGTCGAAGGATTCGCTGAACTTCACGGTGGACAGTTCGGCCAGCAGCACTGCTGCTTCTTCGAAGTTGTAGACTTTGCCTGCTTCGATTTTCGAAGCAATGGCCTTTTGGCGCTTGGTCAGCTTAGCCATTACACACCCTCCACGTTGAGGCCCATGCTGCGAGCGGAACCGGCGATGGTACGCACGGCCGCATCCATGTCAGCAGCGGTCAGATCAGCATTTTTGGTTTTTGCGATCTCTTCCAGCTGAGCACGGGTCACAGTACCGACTTTAACGGTGTTCGGACGTGCAGAACCGCTGGTCAGGCCAGCTGCTTTCTTCAGCAGAACCGAAGCAGGGGTGCTTTTGGTTTCGAAGGTGAAGCTGCGGTCACTGTAAACAGTGATGATCACAGGAGTCGGCAGGCCGGCTTCTTGACCCTGGGTACGGGCGTTGAAGGCCTTGCAGAATTCCATGATGTTCACACCGTGTTGACCCAGTGCTGGACCAACGGGTGGGCTTGGGTTGGCCTGGCCGGCCTTTACTTGCAGCTTGATGTAAGCCTGAATCTTCTTAGCCATGAGCTACTCCAATATCGGGTACGAACGCCAGATGGCTCCCCGGATGACTTGCGTTTTATCCCAGTGACGACAAAACCCCGCAGCACATAGGGCTGCGGGGTATGGGATGCTTTGTTCGGCTAGACCTTCTCGACCTGGCTGAACTCGAGCTCTACCGGGGTAGAGCGACCGAAAATAAGCACGGCCACTTGGATCCGGCTCTTCTCGTAGTTAACTTCTTCAACGGTACCGTTGAAATCAGCAAACGGACCATCGATAACACGGACCACTTCGCCCGGCTCAAACAGAGTCTTCGGCTTCGGCTTGTCGCTGCCATCGGCAACGCGACGCAGAATGGCCTCGGCTTCCTTGTCGGTGATCGGTGCAGGCTTGTCTGCAGTACCACCGATGAAGCCCATGACGCGAGGGGTGTCCTTGACCAAGTGCCAAGTCCCTTCGTTCATGTCCATTTGGACCAGCACATAACCTGGGAAGAACTTACGCTCGCTTTTGCGTTTCTGGCCATTGCGCATCTCAACCACTTCTTCAGTGGGGACCAGAATTTCGCCGAAGCCATCTTCCATGCCAGCCAGCTTTACGCGCTCGATCAGCGAGCGCATGACATGCTTCTCGTAACCCGAGTAAGCATGCACAACGTACCAACGCTTAGCCACGGGACACCCTTAGCCAACAATCAAGGAAATCAACCAACCCAGCAGGGAGTCGAGACCCCACAGCAGCAACGCCATCACCAGGACAACCGCCACTACGATGAGCGTGGTCTGCGTGGTTTCTTGGCGGGTTGGCCATACGACTTTACGAATCTCGGTGCGAGCTTCCTTTGCCAGCGCAAAGAACGACTTGCCTTTGGCGGTCTGCAGGGCAACAAAGCCAGCTACAGCAGCAAGGGCAAGCAGTGCAAGTACGCGGTACAGAATCGGCGAAGCAGAGTAATACTGGTTACCCACAACACCAACGACTACCAAAGCGACAACAGCCAGCCACTTGAGCAGATCAAAACGAGAGTCTTGGGCTTCAGCCTTGGGAGTCATCTAGGAAGATCCTGTGAAAAGAAAGCCAGACACACGAGGTGAATCTGGCAGGTCAGGAGGGAATCGAACCCCCAACCTACGGTTTTGGAGACCGTCGCTCTGCCAATTGAGCTACTGACCTAAAAGCTTATCAGGCCGACCATTATGCCGGCCTGATCGAGAGAAATCAACTACTTATTCGATAATCTTCGCTACTACACCAGCGCCGACGGTACGACCGCCTTCACGGATAGCGAAACGCAGACCGTCTTCCATCGCGATGGTTTTGATCAGGGTAACAGTCATCTGAATGTTGTCACCTGGCATTACCATTTCAACGCCTTCTGGCAGCTCGCAGTTACCAGTCACGTCAGTAGTACGGAAGTAGAACTGTGGACGGTAGCCTTTGAAGAACGGAGTGTGACGGCCGCCTTCTTCTTTGCTCAGAACGTAAACTTCTGCGGTGAACTTGGTGTGCGGCTTGACCGAACCTGGCTTGACCAGAACCTGGCCACGCTCAACGTCGTCACGCTTGGTGCCGCGCAGCAGCACGCCGCAGTTCTCGCCAGCACGACCTTCGTCCAGCAGCTTGCGGAACATCTCAACACCGGTGCAGGTGGTGGTGGTGGTGTCACGCAGACCAACGATTTCCAGGGCGTCTTGAACGCGGACGATACCACGCTCGATACGACCGGTAACAACGGTACCACGACCCGAGATCGAGAATACGTCTTCGATTGGCATCAGGAACGGCTTGTCGATAGCGCGCTCAGGCTCTGGGATGTAGCTGTCCAGAGTCTCAACCAGCTTCTTGACAGCGGTAGTGCCCATTTCGTTGTCGTCTTTGCCTTCCAGCGCCATACGAGCCGAACCGATGATGATCGGGGTGTCGTCGCCTGGGAAGTCATAGGTGGACAGCAGGTCGCGAACTTCCATCTCGACCAGTTCCAGCAGCTCAGCGTCGTCTACCAGGTCAGCCTTGTTCAGGAAGACCACGATGTACGGAACGCCAACCTGACGGGACAGCAGGATGTGCTCACGGGTTTGTGGCATCGGACCATCGGCGGCCGAGCAAACCAGGATCGCGCCGTCCATCTGGGCAGCACCGGTGATCATGTTCTTCACGTAGTCAGCGTGACCTGGGCAGTCGACGTGAGCGTAGTGACGAATGTTCGAGTTGTACTCGACGTGTGCGGTGTTAATGGTGATACCGCGAGCTTTCTCTTCTGGAGCGCTGTCGATCTTGTCGAATTCAACGACGGCCGAACCGAAAACTTCGGAGCAGACGCGGGTCAGTGCCGCAGTCAGCGTGGTCTTGCCATGGTCAACGTGACCAATGGTGCCGACGTTTACGTGCGGCAGACTACGATCGAACTTTTCCTTAGCCATCGAGACAATCCTCAGCAATAAGAAACAAGCAAGTCAATATGACCATTAAAACAAAGGCAGATATTTTCATATCTGCCTTGTTATATGGAGCTCTTGAGCGGATTTGAACCGCTGACCTCACCCTTACCAAGGGTGTGCTCTACCAACTGAGCTACAAGAGCGTAACACTGTGCAACAACAGCAAACCTGGAGCGGGTAGCGGGAATCGAACCCGCATCATCAGCTTGGAAGGCTGAGGTTCTACCACTAAACTATACCCGCGGAGCTTGCGGCTCTCGCTAAAACTGGTGGAGGGAGAAGGATTCGAACCTTCGAAGCTCTCGCAACGGATTTACAGTCCGTCCCCTTTGACCGCTCGGGAATCCCTCCAGAATTGGCCGGCATTCTATTCAGATACCGATCAAGTGTCAAGCGTTTTTTCAAATTTTTTCAATCAAATCTGAAGCTTAGCTGCTTTGACACCGCTTCCAGCTCTACCACCTCAGTGGTGTTCCCTGTGAAGCGGGCGCCATTCTATCAAGCTATTCGCCAGTTGCAATACCCTCGCACAACATTATTTTATGTTTTAAGTCTTTGAAATCATGGGAAAGTGTCCCGAGCACGGTTTGGTCCAGCAAACGCTGGCTCTGGGGCGTAATCTGCAACCACAAACCCGTGCTGTCCCCCAGGCGGCCGGTCACCGGAGCAGCAGCGATATCCAGGGTCAGCAAGCGCTGACGCAGCGCTTTTAGCTGATCCTGGCCCACCAAGCCACCTACATAGAGGCACTCCTGGCCACGCTCGGGCGCAGTTTTACCCTTGCTCGACTCGCTCAGCAGACGAATATCCTGCTGATTTCCCTTGTACAGCGACAACGGCGCCACTTCCTTGGCCTTCAACGGCGCTTCCTGCTGGTGCCAGACGTAATAAAAGACGTTGAGCACCACCAACAACAGAAACAACCAACGCATAGGCACCTCAATCCAGGGGACAAGCCATGGCCAGGCCAACAAATACCAGGTCCGGAACCACCCGGGCCTGTGGAGCAGCCTTTTGCACCAGGAGCGCATCGCCCCCGGTCAGCAACACAGTGAAATCATCACCCCATAACTCATGGGCATGCTCAAGCTGCGAGCGAACAAAGCCCTGAAGCATGTGCACGCAGCCACGCTCCACCGCCTCGACGGTAGAACGGCCAGGGGCAAGGCTCGACAGTGCGCGCTCAGCGGAGGCATCGTCATAGCGGATGCGTCGGGTGTGGGTACGCAGCTGGCTACGCATCAACGGCATGCCCGGGCAGATGAAGCCACCCAGGTGCTCGCCGTCGGCCGAAACGAAGTCAGCCTTGGCCGCCGTACCGAAATCCATCACCAGACACGCGCCACGGGCCAAGTGAAAGCCGCCCAGCACCGCAAGCCAGCGATCCAGGCCGAGGCGCTGGTAATCTTCATAGCCATTGCGTACGCCAGCGACCTCCCTGGCAGGCTGAGCCACCACGACGCTCAAGCCAAAATGCTGGGCGAGCAGCGCCGAAAGGCCAGCGGTCTCCTCCTCACTTCTGACACTGACCAGGCGGCAGCGCCGGGGCGCTGCAGGGAGCGCCGTGACGGCAGCCACCAGGGCCTGATCGGAGTCCACAATGCCGCCGGCAACAACGGCGCCCTCAGTAGCGCTGATGACTCGCCATTTGATAAAGCTGTTGCCACAATCGAGCTCAAGAATCATCACGCAACCTCAAACTGAGCTCACCACCGCTAAAGCTCTTTTCAACACCATCGACCTCGAGGCGCAGCGCCCCTTGCCGGTCAATGCCTAGAACAATTCCGTCAATCCGGTTGACTCCGGCAATCAAGGACACCGCAGCCCCCTGCCACAGATGGGATTGTTCCCACTCGGCCTGGAACGCGGCGAATCCGGATTGCCGATGGCGCTGCAGATCCTGCTGCAGGTTCTGACTGAGCGCAGCCACCAGTTTATTACGATCGACTGCCACCCCTGTCTCACGACGCACTGACGTCCACAACTGATCGATCTGCTCGTTGACCTGCATGTTGACGTTGATACCAATCCCCAGCACGACGTGACAGACGTCCGCAGGATCTCCGACCAGCTCCAGGAGGATACCGGCGATCTTCTGATTGTTTACCAGAACATCATTCGGCCATTTCAGTCCCGCGCCGGCAACACCAAAGGCCTGCAGCGTACGTATTACCGCCAGGCCAACCACAAGGCTCAGACCTTCCAGCTGGCGCATGCCGCCTTCAATACGCAGCACCAGGCTGTAATAGAGGTTTTCCGCGAAGGGGCTGACCCACTGACGACCACGTCGGCCGCGCCCTGCTGCCTGACGCTCAGCCAGCACCAGGAACGGCGCAGCCTGACCTTCGCTGATTGAGCGCAGAGCCTGGGCATTGGTCGAGTCGATGGATTCGAATATCAATACTGGCCATTGTTCGCCCTGGGAAAGCTCGGCTATGGCCGATTCTTCCAGCAACGACAACGGCGTGGCCAACTGGTAGCCGCGGCCACGGACTTTATGAATGGGCAGGTTCAGCTCAGCCTCAAGAAGCTGTAATTGCTTCCAGACAGCGGCGCGGCTGACGCCCAAGGCTGCGCCCAGGTCTTGCCCGGAATGGAACCGGCCATCCTTGAGGAGCTTCAACAACTTCAGCATGCCAATCTCGACTCACAATGAGGAGGGCATGATAGCCATGCAGGTGGGGATTGCATAGAAAACTGAGCTGTAGGAATGGCCCTCTGTGGTCACCGCCCACAGAGGAAACAGCCAGAAAGACAAAACCCCTACCTGCATATGCAGATAGGGGTTTCGGAATTTAATCTTGACGATGACCTACTCTCACATGGGGAAACCCCACACTACCATCGGCGATGCATCGTTTCACTGCTGAGTTCGGGATGGGATCAGGTGGTTCCAATGCTCTATGGTCGTCAAGAAATTCTGTTGCCAGAAGGTCTTGTTTAAGACACTCCAGCGAATCGGGTATGTGATGTTTGTGAGTTACAAATCTTCGGCTGTGCAGTCTTCACAACACCGCAATCTGGCTTTCGCTCAAATTGCTTGGGTGTTATATGGTCAAGCCTCACGGGCAATTAGTATTGGTTAGCTCAACGCCTCACAGCGCTTACACACCCAACCTATCAACGTCGTAGTCTTCGACGGCCCTTCAGGGAGCTCAAGGCTCCAGTGAGATCTCATCTTGAGGCAAGTTTCCCGCTTAGATGCTTTCAGCGGTTATCTCTTCCGAACATAGCTACCCGGCAATGCCACTGGCGTGACAACCGGAACACCAGAGGTTCGTCCACTCCGGTCCTCTCGTACTAGGAGCAGCCCCTCTCAAATCTCAAACGTCCACGGCAGATAGGGACCGAACTGTCTCACGACGTTCTAAACCCAGCTCGCGTACCACTTTAAATGGCGAACAGCCATACCCTTGGGACCGGCTTCAGCCCCAGGATGTGATGAGCCGACATCGAGGTGCCAAACACCGCCGTCGATATGAACTCTTGGGCGGTATCAGCCTGTTATCCCCGGAGTACCTTTTATCCGTTGAGCGATGGCCCTTCCATACAGAACCACCGGATCACTAAGACCTACTTTCGTACCTGCTCGACGTGTCTGTCTCGCAGTCAAGCGCGCTTTTGCCTTTATACTCTACGACCGATTTCCGACCGGTCTGAGCGCACCTTCGTACTCCTCCGTTACTCTTTAGGAGGAGACCGCCCCAGTCAAACTACCCACCATACACTGTCCTCGATCCGGATAACGGACCTGAGTTAGAACCTCAAAGTTGCCAGGGTGGTATTTCAAGGATGGCTCCACGCGAACTGGCGTCCACGCTTCAAAGCCTCCCACCTATCCTACACAAGCAAATTCAAAGTCCAGTGCAAAGCTATAGTAAAGGTTCACGGGGTCTTTCCGTCTAGCCGCGGATACACTGCATCTTCACAGCGATTTCAATTTCACTGAGTCTCGGGTGGAGACAGCGCCGCCATCGTTACGCCATTCGTGCAGGTCGGAACTTACCCGACAAGGAATTTCGCTACCTTAGGACCGTTATAGTTACGGCCGCCGTTTACCGGGGCTTCGATCAAGAGCTTCGCGTTAGCTAACCCCATCAATTAACCTTCCGGCACCGGGCAGGCGTCACACCCTATACGTCCACTTTCGTGTTTGCAGAGTGCTGTGTTTTTAATAAACAGTCGCAGCGGCCTGGTATCTTCGACCGGCATGGGCTTACGGAGCAAGTCCTTCACCCTCACCGGCGCACCTTCTCCCGAAGTTACGGTGCCATTTTGCCTAGTTCCTTCACCCGAGTTCTCTCAAGCGCCTTGGTATTCTCTACCCAACCACCTGTGTCGGTTTGGGGTACGGTTCCTGGTTATCTGAAGCTTAGAAGCTTTTCTTGGAAGCATGGCATCAACCACTTCGTCGCCTAATGGCAACTCGTCATCAGCTCTCGGCCTTAAGATCCCGGATTTACCTAAGATCTCAGCCTACCACCTTAAACTTGGACTACCAACGCCAAGCTGGCCTAGCCTTCTCCGTCCCTCCATCGCAATAACCAGAAGTACAGGAATATTAACCTGTTTTCCATCGACTACGCTTTTCAGCCTCGCCTTAGGGACCGACTAACCCTGCGTCGATTAACGTTGCGCAGGAAACCTTGGTCTTTCGGCGTGGGAGTTTTTCACTCCCATTGTCGTTACTCATGTCAGCATTCGCACTTCTGATACCTCCAGCAAGCTTCTCAACTCACCTTCACAGGCTTACAGAACGCTCCTCTACCGCATCACCTAAGTGATACCCGTAGCTTCGGTGTATGGTTTGAGCCCCGTTACATCTTCCGCGCAGGCCGACTCGACTAGTGAGCTATTACGCTTTCTTTAAAGGGTGGCTGCTTCTAAGCCAACCTCCTAGCTGTCTAAGCCTTCCCACATCGTTTCCCACTTAACCATAACTTTGGGACCTTAGCTGACGGTCTGGGTTGTTTCCCTTTTCACGACGGACGTTAGCACCCGCCGTGTGTCTCCCATGCTCGGCACTTGTAGGTATTCGGAGTTTGCATCGGTTTGGTAAGTCGGGATGACCCCCTAGCCGAAACAGTGCTCTACCCCCTACAGTGATACATGAGGCGCTACCTAAATAGCTTTCGAGGAGAACCAGCTATCTCCGAGCTTGATTAGCCTTTCACTCCGATCCACAGGTCATCCGCTAACTTTTCAACGGTAGTCGGTTCGGTCCTCCAGTCAGTGTTACCTAACCTTCAACCTGCCCATGGATAGATCGCCCGGTTTCGGGTCTATACCCAGCGACTAAACGCCCTATTAAGACTCGCTTTCGCTACGCCTCCCCTATTCGGTTAAGCTCGCCACTGAATATAAGTCGCTGACCCATTATACAAAAGGTACGCAGTCACCTAACAAAGTAGGCTCCCACTGCTTGTACGCATACGGTTTCAGGATCTATTTCACTCCCCTCTCCGGGGTTCTTTTCGCCTTTCCCTCACGGTACTGGTTCACTATCGGTCAGTCAGTAGTATTTAGCCTTGGAGGATGGTCCCCCCATATTCAGACAAAGTTTCTCGTGCTCCGTCCTACTCGATTTCATGACTAAGAGATTTTCGCGTACAGGGCTATCACCCACTATGGCCGCACTTTCCAGAGCGTTCCGCTAATCTCAAAGCCACTTAAGGGCTAGTCCCCGTTCGCTCGCCACTACTAAGGGAATCTCGGTTGATTTCTTTTCCTCAGGGTACTTAGATGTTTCAGTTCCCCTGGTTCGCCTCTTGCACCTATGTATTCAGTACAAGATACTCAGCTTATGCTGAGTGGGTTCCCCCATTCAGAGATCTCCGGATCAAAGTCTGTTTGCCGACTCCCCGAAGCTTATCGCAGGCTACCACGTCTTTCATCGCCTCTGACTGCCAAGGCATCCACCGTATGCGCTTCTTCACTTGACCATATAACCCCAAGCAATCTGGTTATACTGTGAAGACAACATTCGCCGAAAACTTGTAATTACTCACAAATTTTACCTTAGCCTGAACACACACCAGTGAAAGTGCTGTCCAGTCTATCTTTCTATCACATACCCAAATTTTTAAAGAACGATTCTGAAAAAGTTCAGAAATCAATATTCGAGGCGAATATTCATTTCTAAGCTTTGACGTAAGGTGGTGGAGCCAAGCGGGATCGAACCGCTGACCTCCTGCGTGCAAGGCAGGCGCTCTCCCAGCTGAGCTATGGCCCCGTATTGCTACAGGCTGCACCACATGTAATTGGTGGGTCTGGGCAGATTCGAACTGCCGACCTCACCCTTATCAGGGGTGCGCTCTAACCAACTGAGCTACAGACCCAATCGTCTTCTTCAATGAATCAAGCAATTCGTGTGGGAGCTCATAAGACAGCTGATGTCTGTCGATTAAGGAGGTGATCCAGCCGCAGGTTCCCCTACGGCTACCTTGTTACGACTTCACCCCAGTCATGAATCACACCGTGGTAACCGTCCTCCCGAAGGTTAGACTAGCTACTTCTGGTGCAACCCACTCCCATGGTGTGACGGGCGGTGTGTACAAGGCCCGGGAACGTATTCACCGCGACATTCTGATTCGCGATTACTAGCGATTCCGACTTCACGCAGTCGAGTTGCAGACTGCGATCCGGACTACGATCGGTTTTGTGAGATTAGCTCCACCTCGCGGCTTGGCAACCCTCTGT
This sequence comes from Pseudomonas sp. B21-009, assembly GCF_024749345.1. Classification (NCBI taxonomy): domain Bacteria; kingdom Pseudomonadati; phylum Pseudomonadota; class Gammaproteobacteria; order Pseudomonadales; family Pseudomonadaceae; genus Pseudomonas; species Pseudomonas sp. B21-009. Next base: position 5,311,269 of record NZ_CP087199.1, read on the forward strand.
ACCGACCATTGTAGCACGTGTGTAGCCCAGGCCGTAAGGGCCATGATGACTTGACGTCATCCCCACCTTCCTCCGGTTTGTCACCGGCAGTCTCCTTAGAGTGCCCACCATAACGTGCTGGTAACTAAGGACAAGGGTTGCGCTCGTTACGGGACTTAACCCAACATCTCACGACACGAGCTGACGACAGCCATGCAGCACCTGTGTCAGAGTTCCCGAAGGCACCAATCCATCTCTGGAAAGTTCTCTGCATGTCAAGGCCTGGTAAGGTTCTTCGCGTTGCTTCGAATTAAACCACATGCTCCACCGCTTGTGCGGGCCCCCGTCAATTCATTTGAGTTTTAACCTTGCGGCCGTACTCCCCAGGCGGTCAACTTAATGCGTTAGCTGCGCCACTAAAATCTCAAGGATTCCAACGGCTAGTTGACATCGTTTACGGCGTGGACTACCAGGGTATCTAATCCTGTTTGCTCCCCACGCTTTCGCACCTCAGTGTCAGTATGAGCCCAGGTGGTCGCCTTCGCCACTGGTGTTCCTTCCTATATCTACGCATTTCACCGCTACACAGGAAATTCCACCACCCTCTGCCCTACTCTAGCTTGCCAGTTTTGGATGCAGTTCCCAGGTTGAGCCCGGGGATTTCACATCCAACTTAACAAACCACCTACGCGCGCTTTACGCCCAGTAATTCCGATTAACGCTTGCACCCTCTGTATTACCGCGGCTGCTGGCACAGAGTTAGCCGGTGCTTATTCTGTCGGTAACGTCAAAATACTCACGTATTAGGTAAGTACCCTTCCTCCCAACTTAAAGTGCTTTACAATCCGAAGACCTTCTTCACACACGCGGCATGGCTGGATCAGGCTTTCGCCCATTGTCCAATATTCCCCACTGCTGCCTCCCGTAGGAGTCTGGACCGTGTCTCAGTTCCAGTGTGACTGATCATCCTCTCAGACCAGTTACGGATCGTCGCCTTGGTGAGCCATTACCTCACCAACTAGCTAATCCGACCTAGGCTCATCTGATAGCGCAAGGCCCGAAGGTCCCCTGCTTTCTCCCGTAGGACGTATGCGGTATTAGCGTTCCTTTCGAAACGTTGTCCCCCACTACCAGGCAGATTCCTAGGTATTACTCACCCGTCCGCCGCTGAATCGAAGAGCAAGCTCTTCTCATCCGCTCGACTTGCATGTGTTAGGCCTGCCGCCAGCGTTCAATCTGAGCCATGATCAAACTCTTCAGTTCAATACTGCTTGGGTTTTGAGAAAACCCTAAACTTGGCTCAGCAATCTCAAATGACTTACTTTCAAATCTTTCGATTTTCGTGTAGCCACTTGTGATGCTGATAATCTTTTTGACTATCAGTCTGAGCTCACAAGCACCCACACGAATTGCTTGATTCAGTTGTTAAAGAGCGGTTGGTTAAGAGCTTTTCGTCTCAACCGAGGCGCGCATTCTACGCTTTCCTCAGAGCCTGTCAAGCGTTTATTTTGAAGTTTTTCGTTTCACTTCAAACACTTGACTCGCTGCGATCTCTCGTAGCGGGAGGCGAATTCTACAGCGTTTCAAACCGCTGTCAACTGCCTTTTCACCGCTGCCGATCTTTCGATCGAAGCACCTCCGGATGACCCTGGAACCGCTAACTCTTTGAAACTCAAGGAGTTTTCAGTTCCGACTGCGCCGGAAGTGGGGCGAATTATAGAGAGATCTGCGGGGGCGTCAAGGACTTATTTCAACTTTGTTTCAGCAGGGGCGGTTTGACTATAAGTAGCAAGCTTCAAGCTACAAGTAAAAGCAGCATCACCGCGCCCAACTTGTAGCTTGCAGCTTATAGCTTGCCGCTACCGCCTACTCAGCCTTGAGGGTAACCCGGGCAAATGCCTTCTTGCCCGCCTGGCATACATGGGTCGCGCCAAGTGCAAACATGAAATCACGATCAACCACCGCACCGTCGACCTTCACCGCGCCGCCATTGAGCAGATCCCGCGCCATCGCCGAGTTCTTCACCAGACCCGCGCGGTTCAACACGGCAGCGATCGGCAAGCCTTCAGCCGCAGAGACCTCAACCTCAGGCAGATCCTCCGGCAACTCGCCCTCTTTCATACGGTTACCTGCCGCGCGGTGAGCATTGGCGGCAGCCTCCTCGCCATGGAAGCGGGCAACGATCTCTTCCGCCAGCTTGATCTTGATGTCACGCGGGTTTGCGCCATTGGCCACATCGGCACGCAACTGCTCGATCTCTTCCATGGAACGGAAGCTCAGCAGCTCGAAGTAACGCCACATCAGGGTGTCAGGAATCGACACGAGCTTGCTGTACATCACCCCGGGGGCTTCCTGGATGCCGACATAATTGCCCAGGGACTTGGACATCTTCTTCACGCCGTCGAGCCCTTCGAGCAGCGGCATGGTCACGATGTTCTGTGCTTCCTGGCCGTAAGCACGTTGCAGCTCGCGTCCCATCAGCAGGTTGAACTTCTGGTCGGTACCGCCGAGCTCGACGTCGCACTTGAGTGCCACCGAGTCATAACCCTGCACCAGCGGATAGAGGAACTCATGGATCGCGATCGGCTGGTTGGTGGTGTAGCGCTTGTCGAAGTCGTCGCGCTCGAGCATGCGCGCCACGGTGTACTGCGACGCCAGGCGAATGAAGTCGGCCGGGGTGAGCTTGTCCATCCAGGTGGAGTTGAACGCGACTTCGGTCTTGGCCGGGTCGAGAATCTTGAACACCTGCTGTTTATAGGTCTCGGCGTTATCCAGTACCTGCTCGCGGGTCAGCGGCGGACGGGTAGCGCTCTTGCCGCTCGGGTCACCGATCATGCCGGTGAAGTCGCCAATCAGGAAGATCACCTGGTGACCCAGGTCCTGGAACTGGCGCAGCTTGTTGATCAGGACGGTATGCCCCAGGTGCAGGTCAGGCGCAGTCGGGTCAAAACCCGCCTTGATCCGCAGCGGCTGCCCGCGCTTGAGCTTCTCGACCAACTCGGACTCGACCAGTACCTCTTCCGCTCCACGCTTGATCAGCGCTAGCTGCTCTTCAACCGACTTCATAACAGACCCGTAAGGCTCAGATTCAAAGGGACCCAACCATACAAGATCAGCCATCAAATACAAGTTTTTGCCCCGAGTGTGACCTCGAAGCCGACTGATGACGTCTGCGCGCTTGCGCTGAAGGGGATTTGGTTATATTTTATACAGTTATTTCATCTTCATCATGTCATTCATCTTTTCCACTTCATCTATTTCAAAGTCAATTCATCTATGACCAACGAACCGCCTAAAGCGCCCCCGCTTTATCCGAAGAGCCACCTGTTGGCCGCCAGCGGCATCGCCGCCTTACTCAGCCTGGCCTTGCTGGTGTTCCCATCCAGCGAGGTCGAAGCCAAGAAAACCACCCTGAACCTGGAGCTGGAAAGCCCGGCAGAGCAACTCAAGCAGGAACAGGACGCCCCACTTACCCAGAACACCGACGCCGCCCCCTCGCCGTTTGCGCAGATCGACAACAGCGCCGCAGCAACCGAGGAAACCGCCAAGACCGAGCCTGCGCCCGCCGCTGCCGAAGCCGCGCCAGCCAAGGACCCAAGCCACCGCGAAGTCACCGTGAGCCGTGGCGATACCCTGTCGACCCTGTTCGCCAAGGTCGGCCTGCCGGCCACCGCTGTGCATGAAGTGCTGGCCAGTAACAAGCAGGCCAAGCAGTTCAGCCAGCTCAAGCATGGCCAGGTACTGCAGATCGAACTGGACAAGGACGGTCAGCTGGCCAGCCTGCACAGCAAGCTCAGTGATCTGGAAACCATTCGCCTGACCAAGAGCGCAAACGGTTACGCGTTCAACCGTGAAATCAGCAAGCCCGTGGTGCGCTCGGCCTATGTACATGGCGTGATCAAGAGTTCGCTGTCGGCCTCGGCCCAGCGTGCCGGCCTGAATCACAACCTGACCATGGATATGGCGCGCATCTTCGGGTATGACATCGACTTCGCCCAGGACATCCGCCAGGGCGACGAGTTCGACGTGATCTATGAACAGAAGGTCATGAACGGCAAGGTCGTCGGTACCGGCAATATCCTCTCTGCCCGCTTCACCAACCGCGGCAAGAGTTTCACCGCAGTGCGCTACACCAACAAGCAGGGCAACACCAACTACTACACCGCCGACGGCAACAGCATGCGCAAGGCGTTCATCCGCACTCCGGTTGATTTCGCCCGCATCAGCTCGCGCTTCTCGGCTGGCCGCAAGCACCCGATCCTGAACAAGATCCGCGCGCACAAAGGTGTCGACTACGCAGCACCACGCGGCACACCGATCAAGGCGGCCGGTGACGGTAAAGTGCTGCTGGCAGGCCGCCGCGGCGGCTACGGCAACACCGTGATCATCCAGCACGGTAACCGCTACCAGACCCTGTACGGGCACATGCAGGGCTTCGCCAAGGGCGTGAAGACCGGCGGCACCGTCAAGCAAGGGCAAATCATCGGCTACATTGGCACCACCGGCCTGTCTACCGGCCCGCACCTGCACTACGAGTTCCAGGTCAACGGCGTCCACGTCGACCCGCTCGGGCAGAAGTTGCCAATGGCTGATCCGATCGCCAAGGCCGAGCGCCAGCGTTTCCTGCAGCAAAGCCAGCCACTGGTCGCGCGCATGGACCAGGAAAAGGCCACTCTGCTTGCTTCGAGCAAGCGTTAAGCAATGCCGCTCTATCTGGGTGTGATGTCCGGGACCAGCCTCGATGGCCTGGACATCGCCTTGATCGAACAGGAGCAGCAACTCACGCTGCTCGCCACCCATTACATCCCCATGCCCGCCGACCTGCGCCAGGACCTGCTGGCCCTGTGCGCCAGCGGGCCGGACGAGATTGCCCGCGCCGCCCTGGCCGAAAACCGCTGGGTGCAGCTTGCCGCCGAAGGTATCCAGCACCTGCTGGCCGCGCGCAACCTCACGCCCGAGGCCATTCGCGCCATCGGCAGCCACGGCCAGACCATCCGCCACGAACCGGCGCGCGGCTTTACCGTACAGATCGGCAACCCGGCGCTGCTGGCCGAGCTTACCGACATCAGCGTGGTCAGCGACTTCCGTCGCCGTGACGTTGCCGCCGGCGGCCAAGGCGCTCCCCTGGTCCCGGCCTTTCACGAAGCCCTGTTCGCCCATCAGGGCCAACGCCTGGCGGTGCTCAATGTCGGTGGTTTCAGCAATCTGAGCCTGATCGAACAGGACAAACCGGTCAGCGGCTTCGACTGCGGGCCGGGTAACGTGCTGCTCGATGCCTGGATTCAGCAGAAACAAGGGCACAGCTATGACGCCAATGGTGCCTGGGCGGGCACCGGCCAGGTTATCCCAGGCCTGCTCGCCTCGCTGCTGAGCGATCCGTTCTTCGCAGGCAGCGGCCCGAAAAGCACCGGCCGCGAAGTGTTCAACCTGCCTTGGCTCAATCAGCACCTGGCCCCTCAGCCAAGCCTTCGGGATGAAGACGTGCAGGCCACCCTGCTGGAACTGACCGCCCGTAGCATCGTCAGCTCGCTGCAAGCGGCACAGGATGATACCCAGGCACTGCTGGTCTGCGGCGGCGGCGCCCACAATAGCGTGCTGATGCAGCGCCTGGCAGCCCTGCTGCCCAATGCCCGGGTCAGCAGCACTGCCGCTTGCGGGATCGACCCTGACTGGGTTGAGGCCATGGCCTTTGCCTGGCTGGCCCACTGCTGCCTGCAGCGCATCCCCGCCAACCGCCCCAGCGTCACCGCTGCCCGTGGCCTGCGGGTACTGGGCGCGATCTACCCGGCATAACTCGCAGACAGCAAAACGCCGCGCATCAGCGCGGCGTTTGCGGTACTGCCCTTGCGATCAGATCGAGAACGAAGAACCGCAACCACAGGTCGTGGTGGCGTTCGGGTTCTTGATGACGAAACGCGAGCCTTCCAGGCCTTCCTGGTAATCCACCTCGGCTCCTGCCAGATACTGGAAACTCATCGGATCGACAACCAGAGCCACGCCTTCGCGCTCGACGATGGTGTCGTCTTCGGCAACGTCTTCATCGAAAGTGAAACCGTACTGAAAACCCGAGCAACCGCCGCCGGTCACGAAAACTCGCAACTTCAGGCGATCATTGCCTTCTTCATCGACCAGGGTCTTCACCTTGTGCGCTGCACCCTCAGTGAACTGCAATGCCACAGGGGTGAAGGATTCGACGCTCATGCTGACTATCTCCCGGCGCTATGCCGCCATAATGCGTGATGACGCGCATTATCCGCTTCTCCGAGAAAAGCGGTCAACAATACAAAAGCTGCAAGAGGTGCGCCGCAAGCTATAAGCGGATCGCGTGCACCTTTTACTTGCAGCTTGAAAGCTGGCGTTTACGGAAGCAGACCGGCGTGGGAAAGCCCCATGCGCTCGTCCAGGCCAAAGAGGATGTTGAGGTTCTGTACCGCCTGCCCCGACGCGCCCTTGACCAGGTTGTCGATCACCGACAACACCACCACCAGGTCGCCGCCTTGTGGACGGTGCACGGCAATTCGGCAGACGTTGGCACCGCGCACGCTGCGGGTTTCCGGATGGCTGCCGGCCGGCATTACGTCGACGAACGGTTCATCGGCGTAGCGTTTTTCGAAAAGCGCCTGCAGATCGACCGAGGTATCGGCGACGGTTGCATACAGGGTCGAATGGATACCGCGGATCATCGGGGTCAGGTGCGGCACGAAGGTCAGTCCGACATCAGCACCCGCCGCCCGGCGCAGGCCCTGGGTGATTTCCGGCAGGTGACGGTGCCCCTTGACCGCATAAGCCTTCATGCTTTCGCCCGCCTCACAGAACAGCGAGCCCACCGCAGCACCTCGGCCAGCGCCGCTGACCCCGGATTTGCAGTCGGCGATCAGCCGCGAGGCGTCGGCGATGCCGGCTTCGAGCAGGGGCAGGAAGCCCAGCTGGGTGGCGGTCGGGTAGCAACCCGGGACGGCGATCAGGCGTGCCTGGCGAATTTGCTCGCGATTGACTTCAGGCAGGCCGTAGACCGCGTCCTTGAGCAGCTCGGGCGCGCCGTGCGGCTGGCCGTACCACTTGGCCCATTCATCGGCGTCCTGCAGGCGGAAGTCGGCGGACAGGTCGATGACCTTGGTGCCCGCGGCCAGCAGCTCGCCGGCCAGGGCGTGGGCGACACCGTGCGGGGTGGCAAAGAACACTACGTCGCAGGCGGCCAGGGTCTTCACGTCCGGCACGCTGAAGGCCAGGCCGTCGTAGTGGCCTCGCAGGTTCGGGTACATATCGGCAACCGCCAGGCCAGCTTCGGAACGCGAGGTGATCACTGCCACCTCGGCCTGTGGATGCTGTGCCAACAGACGCAGCAGCTCGACCCCGGTGTAACCCGTGCCGCCAACGATACCGACCTTGACCATAACGCGTGCCCCTTATCAACGAACCATCAGGAAAGCCCACGATAATAGGGGCGCTGAAACACGCCCACAACTGTTGCGATGGCTCGCCGGGCCCCTTGCCTCTACTATCTGACCACCGTGAACCCTGAAGGAACTCAACCCATGCTTTTTCTCTGGATCAAAGCGCTGCATATCGTCAGCGTGGTCTGCTGGTTTGCCGGCCTGTTCTACCTGCCGCGCCTGTTCGTCTATCACGCACAAAGCCAGGACAGCATCAGCCAGGAACGCTTCGTGATCATGGAGCGCAAGCTCTACCGCGGCATCATGCTGCCGGCGATGATCGCCAGCCTGGTCTTCGGCATCTGGCTGCTGAGCCTGACCCCGGGCTTCATGAGCCAGGGCTGGATGCACGCCAAGCTCACCCTGGTGGTGCTGCTGATCGGTTACCACCATATGTGCGGCGCACAGCTCAAGCGCTTCGCCCGCGGCGAAAACACCCGCAGCCACGTGTTCTACCGCTGGTTCAATGAAGTGCCGGTGCTGGTCCTGCTGGCCGTGGTAATTCTGGTGGTGGTCAAACCGTTCTAACCTAAACCCATACTCAGCCTCGGGAAACCTGCCATGTCATTGCCTGCCCTGCTCGAACAACGCTTGCGCCTGCCGGTGGTAGCGGCGCCGATGTTTCTGATCTCCAATCCGCAACTGGTACTGGCCTGTTGTGCCAACGGGGTGGTCGGCAGTTTCCCGGCCCTGAACCAGCGCGACAGCGCAGGCTTCAAGGCTTGGCTGGAAGAGATCGAAACAGGCCTGGCGGCCCTCGACAAACCTGCACCCTATGCCGTCAACCTGATCGTGCACCAGAGCAACCCGCGCCTGCAGGCAGACCTGGCGTTGTGCGTCGAACACAAGGTGCCGATCGTCATCACCAGCCTCGGGGCGGTGAAGGAACTGGTCGATGCCGTGCACAGCTATGGCGGCCTGGTGTTCCATGACGTGACCACCCGCCGGCATGCCGAGAAAGCCGCCGAAGCCGGTGTCGACGGTCTGATTGCCGTAGCCGCGGGCGCCGGCGGCCACGCTGGCACCTGGAGCCCGTTCGCCCTGATCGCCGAGATTCGCCAGTTCTTCGACAAGACCTTGCTGCTGGCCGGTTGCATAAACCGTGGCCAGGAAATCCTCGCCGCGCAGTTGCTGGGCGCTGACCTCGCCTACCTGGGTACGCGCTTTATCGCCACCCACGAGAGCCAGGCGCCGGGGCCTTACAAAGAAATGATGCTTGAAGCCAAGGCAGCCGATATCATCCACACCGCTGCGGTTTCCGGGGTGCCTGCCAGCTTCATGCGCCAGAGCCTGGAAAACGCCGGTTTCGACATGGCCGCCCTGCGCAGCCACACCGAGACCAAGCTCAAACCCATCGACGACGAGGCCAAGGCCTGGAAGACCGTCTGGTCTGCCGGACAAGGTGTCGGTGCCATCGACCAGCTCTGCTCGGTCGAGCAACTGATTACCCGCCTGGATACCGAATACCGCCAGGCGCACGCCTCGGCCACAGCCCTTGGCCATCGCTGGCCGGGCTGACTCACGCTTTATCACGGCAAAGGAAGCCCGCATGTATGACACCCTGACTCTCGCCAACTCGAGCAAACCCAAGGTCATGAGCCTGGAAGGGCGAATTGGCCGCGTGCGCCTGCTGGCCTGGAGCCTGGTCTTGTTCGCTGCGACCATCGGCGGCATTTTCCTGGTGGCCTTGCTGTCCAGTTCAATGTCGCTGGACCTCGGCGGCCTGATGATGATCGGCCTGTTGTCGGCACGAATCCTGAGCATGCTGTTCATCGTCCAGCGCCTGCACGACCTGAACTGGAGCGGCTGGTTCTGCTGGCTGTCGATCCTTCCATGGGTCGGCAACTTCTTCATCCTGGTGCTGGTACTGATGCCCGGCACGCGTGGCAGCAACCGCTTCGGTGCGCCGCCAGCGCCCAACAACAACGCAGTGGTGATCCTGGCCTGGCTGTGGCTGGTCCTGGTTGCCGGGCTTGCATACGTCACCGTCACCCGCCCCGGCATCTAGACACGCCACGGGTAGCAGCACTCCGGGCCCGGCACCTGTAAACTGCGCACTTTGGCCACCCTTCCCGACTGGAGAACTGCATGACCCGTTACGCCATGATCACCGGTGCCTCCAGCGGCTTGGGCCTGGCACTGGCCGAGGCGCTGGCACGTCGGGGACGCAATTTGATCCTGGTGGCCCGACAGCGCGACCCGCTGGAAAGCATCGCCATCGAGCTGACCCAGCGGTTTGGCGTCGAAGTGCTGTTTCGTGCCTGCGATTTGGGCGAGCCGTTGCGGTTGTCGGGGTTCCTGCTGGAGCTGGAAGAAAGCGAGCGGCACATCGACTTGCTGGTCAACTGCGCCGGCATTCGCTCCTACGGGCACTTTCTGGCCCAGGAATGGAGCGATGAGCAGGACCTGATCGAGGTGAACATCCTCGCCCTGACCCGCCTCTGCCACGCCCTTGGCAATGCCATGGCGGTTCAGGGCGGCGGGCAGATACTCAACGTCGCTTCGCTTGCCGCCTTCGCGCCCGGCCCGTGGATGAGCAGCTACGCGGCAAGCAAAGCCTATGTGCTGCACTTTTCCGAAGGCCTGCGCGAAGAGCTCAAACGCACCGGCATCAAGGTTTCGGTGCTGTGCCCAGGCCCGGTGCGTTCGCCGTTGCGGCGTATCCCGCGGCTGGAAAACGGCCAACGCAGCCTGAGCCCGGAAGAAGTCGCGCTGTATACCGTACGCGCCCTGGACAAGAACCGCGCATTGATCATCCCCGGCCGGCGCAACCGCTGGCTGGCCTTCAGCCCGCGCTGGCTATCGCGCTGGCTGGCACGCAAGCTGGCCGGCGCCATCAACCAGGCCTATTGCCCGCGCTAGTGGTACAGGGCTGGGCGCAAGCGTCTGGCCTGCGTACACTCAAGTCCGATTACCCTCATGGAGCAGCCGTAGTGGATACTCTGTTTACCAAGATCATCAACCGGGAAATCCCGGCCAAGATCATCTACGAGGACGACCAGGTTCTGGCCTTCCACGATATCGCCCCGCAGGCACCGGTACATTTTCTGGTCATCCCGAAAAAACCGATCCGCACCCTCAACGATCTGACCGAAGAAGACAAGGGCCTGGCCGGGCACATCCTGTTCACCGCCCAGCGGCTGGCCAAGGAACTGGGCTGCGAAGACGGCTTTCGCGTGGTCATGAACTGCAATGAGCTGGGTGGGCAGACCGTCTACCACATTCATATGCACGTGCTTGGCCAGCGTCAGATGCACTGGCCACCGGGCTGATCCAGGGCAAGCCCCGGCATCGCGATTGGGGTAAACTGTCGGGCACATTCTTGCGGAGGTGCCCGATGGCTACCGAACGTCACTATTCCCCGCTCGACCGCTTGTTGCTGCAGGCCGACACCGCCATGCGCACCTTGCTGCCCTTCAGCGGCCAGCCTTCCCGGCCGTCGCCGGCGATCATCCAGCCGGATGTCACCCTCGACGAAACCCAGACCCGCCATGTCGCCGGGCTCATGCGCATCAACCATACCGGTGAAGTCTGTGCCCAGGCGCTGTACCAGGGCCAGGCCCTGACCGCCAAGCTGCCCCAGGTTCGCAAGGCCATGGAACACGCCGCCGAAGAAGAAATCGACCACCTGGCCTGGTGCGAGCAGCGCATTCGCCAGCTCGGCAGCCACCCCAGCGTGCTCAACCCGCTGTTCTACGGTATGTCCTTCGGCATCGGCGCCCTCGCCGGCCTGGTCAGCGACAAGGTCAGCCTGGGTTTTGTCGCCGCCACCGAGCATCAGGTGTGCAAGCACCTGGACGAACACCTGGAGCAAATCCCGGCCGAGGATGAAAAATCCCGGGCGATTCTTGAGCAGATGCGCATCGACGAAGAGCAACATGCCGAATCGGCCCTGGATGCTGGCGGCTTCCGCTTCCCGGCACCGGTCAAGTTCGGCATGAGTCTGATGGCCAAGGTCATGACCAAAAGCACTTATCGTATCTAGGACCACCGATGACGGAACGCTTCGACGCCAAGGACCTGGCCCGCGCAGTCAGCGCCGGCGTTCTGAACCCGGGCCAGGATCAGGCCCTGCTTGAATTTCTCAAGCGCCAGCCGCAATCCCAGGCCAGTTTCCAGCTGACCCACGTGGCGTTTTACTTCGGCGCCCTGCTGATCATGGCCGCCATGGGCTGGCTGCTCAGTGAAGCCTGGATGCGCGTCGGTGACAGCGCCCTGCTGCTGGTCTCACTGATTTATATCGGCGTACTGACCCTGGGCGCCTTGCTAATGCAACGCCGCGGCCAGGTCATCCCTGCTGGCGTACTTGCTGCGGTGGCGGTGAGCATCGTACCGCTGGCAGTGTTTGCGGCGCAGCGACTCAGCGGTTTCTGGCTACTGGACAACGCCCAGGGAAACTACCACAACTACTACACCTACGTGCAGGACGGTTGGCTGCTGATGGAGGCGGCGACGATACTGGCCGGCTTGTTGATGCTGCGCCTGATCCCGTTTCCGTTCATCGTCATGCCGATTGCCGTGGCCTTGTGGTTCATGTCCATGGACCTGAGCGAATGGTTCTATGGCGAGGCCTTCGACTGGAATCAGCGGCGTACGGTGTCACTGTGGTTTGGCCTGGCGACATTGCTGGTGTTCCTGGTGATCGACGGTCGCACCCGCCAGGACTATGCCTTCTGGGGCTATCTGGCCGGATTGCTGGCCTTCTGGCTCGGCTTGCCGCTGCTGGATACCGACAGTGAATGGGACAAAGCGCTTTATGGTCTGATCAACCTTGGCCTGATGGGCATAGCACTGTTGCTGCGCCGTCCGCTGTTCATGGTCTTTGGTGGCATGGGCGTGGCGATGTACCTGGGTTACCTGTCTTACGAGGTGTTTGCCGAGTCGCTGCTGTTCCCGGTGGTGCTGACCCTGATCGGGTTGGGCGTGATTGGCCTGGGGCTTTTCTATCAGAAGCACCGCGAGGCTTTGAGCAGCCGTTTGCAGGCGCGATTGCCGCAAGGCTTGCTGAAGCTGCTGCCGGGGTTGCGCCACTGATGATTCGGTTATTTTGCCTTCGCTTGCTGCAAAGCCTGGGGCTGGTGCTGGTGGCTTATCTGTTCGTGTGCCTGCTGACCGCCGGCATGAGCGGGGAACCCTTTAGCCTGAAACTGCCTGACATCTCCCAACCTGATGGCAACAGTGCCGTCGACCTGTGGGTGTTCTCACTGCCCGGGCAACTGCTGTTGCTGCTGGCCGGCTGCTTCATTCACAGGCAGCGCCTGCTTGCCTTGGCCTTTGTGCTATCGGCCGCGCTGACGGCCTGGCTGCAGTGCCTGATATTTGCCGACGCCTTTGGCAATACCTGGAGTAGCGCAGAAATCGTCGGTTTGCTCGTCTTCAACCTGCACTGGTTGGTGGTGGCGCTGGTTCCGGGGCTGGCCTGGCTGATCGGGCTGGAGCGCCTGCGCCGTTAGCCCGCCCCCACAGGAGCGGGCTTGCTGGTAATCAACCGAGCTCGACAATCTCGTAGCTGTGGGTGATCTCGACACCGGCCCGGCCGAGCATGATCGAGGCCGAGCAATACTTCTCTGCCGACAGCTCGACCGCACGCTTGACCTGGGCTTCTTTCAGGCCACGGCCCTTGACCACGAAATTCAGGTGGATTTTGGTGAATACCTTCGGGTCTTCGCTGGCGCGCTCGGCTTCAAGGAAAGCTTCGCAGCTCTCTACTGCCTGGCGGGATTTCTTCAGGATGCTGACCACATCGAAGTTGCTGCAGCCACCCAGGCCCAACAGCAGCATTTCCATGGGCCGTACACCCAGGTTGCGGCCACCGGCCTCGGGCGGGCCATCCATCACGACCACATGGCCACTGCCCGATTCGCCCAGAAACATGGCTTCACCTGCCCACTGGATACGCGCCTTCATTACCTGGACTCCCTTGATTGAAAAAAGGCTGCCAGCTTAGACCCTGCGAGCCCGGCGGAAAAGCTCAAGCGCATGAGTAAATCTGCCGATAGAAGGACAAGTGTCTGATAAGCTGACGCCAAATCACTGGCGCTTATCGCCAGACTATCTATAAAAGAAATTGAAGCGTCGCCTCCTGACCGGGATCCAGCCATGGTTGCATCAGCCCTTCCAGCCAAGATCAAGAACATCGACAAGCTGCTGGTCCATTGCCAGCGCCGCCGCTATGCGGCCAAGAGCAACATCATCTGCGCCGGTGACAAGGCCGAAACCCTGTCCTTTATCGTCAAGGGCTCGGTGACCATCCTTATCGAGGATGACAACGGCCACGAAATGATCATCGCCTACCTCAACAGTGGCGACTTTTTCGGCGAGCTGGGGCTGTTTGAACCAGCCGGCCAGGAACACCAGCGCAGCGCCTGGGTGCGGGCCAAAAGCGAATGTGAAGTTGCAGAAATCAGCTACGAAAAATTCCGTGAACTGGCGCGTCACGACCCGGACATTCTCTATGCCCTGGGCAGCCAGATGGCCCAGCGCCTGCGCAACACCACGCGCAAGGTCGGCGACCTGGCCTTCTTCGACGTCACCGGCCGGGTAGCCCGCTGCCTGCTGGAATTGTGCAAGCAGCCAGACGCCATGACCCACCCCGACGGCATGCAGATCAAGATCACCCGCCAGGAAATCGGCCGCATCGTCGGTTGTTCGCGGGAGATGGTTGGCCGCGTCCTCAAGGATCTCGAAGAGCGCAGCCTGGTACACGTCAAGGGCAAGACCATGGTGGTCTTCGGTACCCGTTAATCGCGGGCGATGCCCTTGATCACTTCGGCATAGGCCTGGCCAAGGCGCTCGAGCAGCGGCGCCTCGGGTACCACCTCGTGCAAAGCGATGTGGCTGTCGGCCAGGCAGCGCTGCTCCAGCTCGCAGCATTCGTTGAAGCGGTTGACCGCCGCCACCATCGACTCGCGCTGGTTATCCAGCAACAGCGCACCATGCACTAGCACTACCGGGCGCTTGCCACCCAGGCCCTGGCGCCAGCGCTGGGCGGTGCCGACCAGTTTGCGGCCGTTGAGGTTGACGTTGTAGCGGCCATCACAGAACGCCCCTTCGATTTCCCCCACCGATGCCATCCCGCCCCATTCGCGCAGCACATCACACAGCGGCAGGCACAGGCGCTCGTAGGCGTTTTCGATACGGCCGTGATCACCTTCGCTTTTCGGCGCGACGTAAACCAGGGCGATGTTGATCACCGCCGGCGACTGCGGCACTGGCTCACCACCGGTTTCGCGCAGCAGCACCGGCCAACCGGCAATCGCAAGCTCGGCGCAGGCCGCCTCGAAGCCTTCGAGGCGGCTCATGCGCCGGGGCATGACCAGGGCATGATCGGTCGGTCGCCAGAACAACAGGCCATGATCCTTTTCGCCCTTGCATACCGCCGCCAGCAGCTCCTGTTCGGCGTGCAGCCCGGCCTCGACAGTGACATCAAGCACTTGATCAGTCATCGCATTAACCTTGTAGAAACAAAAAAGCCGGCATCGCCGGCTTCAGAGTTGAATCAGTCCAGGCCTTGCACCGGGTTCTGCACCACACGCTCCGGGAAGAACAGGCGCTGCAGCTCCAGCCCCGGGTGTTCGGCGCGCATGAACGCTTCGCCGACCAGGAAGGAGTAGACCTCGTTGATTTCCATCAGCTCGACGTCGGCGCGGTTGAGGATGCCGCTCTCGGTAATGGCCAGGCGATCACGGGGGATGCGCGGCAGCAGGTCGAGGGTGGTTTCCAGGCTGACTTCAAAGGTGTGCAGGTTGCGGTTGTTGACGCCCACCAGCGGCGTGTCGAGAGTCTTCAGCGCCCGCTCCAGCTCGTCGCCGTCGTGCACTTCGACCAGCACATCGAGGCCCACGCCTTTTGCCGTCGCGGCCAATTCGGCCATCTTCACATCATCCAGCGCGGCAACGATCAGCAGCACACAGTCGGCGCCCAAGGCCCGGGCTTCGACGATCTGATAAGGATCAATCATGAAGTCCTTGCGAATCACCGGCAGCTTGCACGCGGCGCGCGCCTGTTGCAGGTAGATGTCGCCGCCCTGGAAGTAATCGACGTCGGTCAGCACCGACAGGCAGGTCGCGCCGCCCTTCTCGTAGCTGACGGCAATGTCGGCCGGAATGAAGTTTTCGCGGATCACGCCCTTGCTTGGCGAGGCTTTCTTGATTTCGGCAATGACTGCAGGCTGCTTGCGCTTGGCCTGTTCGATAAGGGCCTTGGCAAAACCGCGTGGCGCATCGGCAGCGGCCGCCAGGCGTTCAAGCTCGGCAAGGCTGACACGGGCGCTGCGCTCGGCGACTTCTTCGACCTTGCGCGCCAGAATGTTTTCCAGAACCGTCGGCACACTCATCCTTCATTCTCCTGCTTGAATACCGCGGTAAAGGCACCGAGCTCTTCGAGTTTTTCCCGGGCAAGGCCAGTGTGCAATGCGTCGTGAGCCAGCTCCACGCCCTGCTTGAGGCTCATGGCGTGGTCGGCGGCGTACAGTGCGGCGCCGGCGTTGAGCACAATCATTTCCGCAGCCTTCTGGCCGTTCTCGGTCTTGCGCCGGCCCAGGGCATCGCGGATCAGCTCCAGCGACTTGGCCGGGCTCTCCACGGCCAGGCCATGCAGGCTCTGGCTTTTCATGCCGAGGTCTTCGGGCTCGACCCAGTACTCGCTGATCTGGTCGTTCTTGAGTTCAGCAACGAAGGTTGGCGCCGCCAGGCTGAATTCGTCCAGGCCATCTTTCGAATGCACCACCAGCACATGCTTGCTGCCCAGGCGTTGCAGCACTTCAGCCAGTGGGCGGCACAGTGCCTGGGTGAACACGCCGACGACCTGGTGCTTGACCCCGGCCGGATTCGTAAGCGGGCCGAGCATGTTGAAAAGGGTACGCAAGCCCAGGTCACGACGCGGGCCGGCGGCGTATTTCATCGCCTTGTGGTGGGTCTGGGCAAACATGAAGCCAATGCCGACGCTGTCGATGCAGCGTGCAACCTGCACCGGCGTCAGGTTCAGGTAGATGCCAGCGGCTTCCAGCAGGTCGGCGCTGCCACTCTTGCCCGAGACCGCACGGTTACCGTGCTTGGCCACGGTGCAACCGGCGGCGGCGACGACAAAGGCCGAAGCGGTGGATACGTTGAAGATGTTGGCGCCATCACCGCCAGTGCCGACCACGTCGACCACCTGGTCGAGGGTGTTGAGCTCGACCTTGTCGGCCAGCTCGCGCATCACCGACACGGCACCGACAATTTCATCGATGCTCTCGCTCTTCATGCGCATGCCCATCATGAAGGCGCCGATCTGCGCCTCGGTGCATTGGCCGGTCATGATTTCGCGCATGACATCGCGCATTTCTTCGGTGCTCAGGTCCAGGTGGCCGACGATGCGGCTCAGCGCGCTCTTGATATCCATGTTCGATCCTTAACGGCGGCCGCCGGTCTGCTTGAGGAAATTGGCGAACAGCTCGTGGCCCTGCTCGGTGAGGATCGATTCGGGGTGGAACTGCACCCCTTCGATGTTCAGCTCTTTATGGCGCAGGCCCATGATCTCGTCCACCGAGCCGTCTTCAAGGGCGGTCCAGGCGGTCAGTTCCAGGCACTCGGGCAGGGTTTCGCGCTTGACCACCAGCGAGTGGTAGCGGGTGACGGTCAGCGGGTTGTTGAGGCCGGCAAACACGCCCTGGTCCTTGTGCAGCACCGGGCTGGTCTTGCCATGCATCACCTGGCGGGCGCGCACGACTTCACCGCCAAAGGCCTGGCCGATGGACTGGTGGCCCAGGCATACGCCGAGGATCGGCAGCTTGCCGGCAAAATGCTTGATGGCCTCCAGCGACACACCGGCTTCGGTCGGGGTGCAGGGGCCAGGGGAAACGACAATGCGCTCGGGGTTAAGGGCTTCGATCTGGGCGATGGTCAGTTCGTCATTGCGAATGACCTTGACCTCTGCACCCAGCTCGCCGAGGTATTGCACGACGTTGTAGGTAAAGGAGTCGTAGTTGTCGATCATCAGTAACATCTGGGTTCAACCTCTTGCATCTACTGACTTTGAATACATGCCTTTCGATGTGCCTGTGCTCGGTGCTACAGGTGCGAGCTTCCCGGTGCACACCAGCAAGCGCCGGTTACAGCAGGTAAAGCATTCAGAAAGGCAAAGCGGTACAGGGCCGGCTAACCGGCAAGAGATAAAGTCAGGCGCGCCAACGCCAACGGGCGTGGGCCTTGATAACGCGCATCAAGAGTTTGCTGACGATCAACACGGGGTAGGTCTCGTTCATACGTTCCCGCACAGTAGCCTACCGGCGCGGTCCACGCAATATGACGGTGGCATGCCGAAACGCTTTAGCGATGGAAGACGCGCGGAATGTTTTGCTAACGTCGTAAGGCGTCATCCGATAACAACAACGAAAAAGGATCTTTGCGATGTTGAACGCGCGCTCCCTGTTGCCTTGTGCATTCTCGCTGCTGGCCCTGGCCTGCTCCAGCGTCCATGCCGCCCCCTCCCCTTACTCAACTCTGATCGTCTTCGGCGACAGCCTTGCCGATGCCGGGCAGTTCCCCGACAGCAATGGCCCGGCGGGTTCCACCCAGCGCTTTACCAACCGGGTCGGGCCAACATACGCCAACGGCGAAGCCTTCGGCGCGGTTTCGCCCATGCTGCTCGGTGCCCAGCTGGGTGTTGCTGCGGCCGACCTGGGCGCTTCGACCTCGCCAGTCAATGCCGCGCTGGGTCGCCCGGACGGCAACAACTGGGCAGTGGGTGGTTACCGTACCGACCAGATTCTCGACTCGATCACCGGTACTTCCGATGTGATCATTCCACCGGGCAACCCCGGCGCCGGCACCGTGCTGCGCGAACGTCCGGGCTATCTGGCCGGTGGTCTGCGCGCCGACCCCAACGCGCTTTACTACCTGACCGGTGGCGGCAACGACTTCCTCCAGGGCCAGATCACCAGCCCGGCAACCGCCGCAGCTGCCGCCAATCGCCTGGCCGCCAGCGCCCAGGCCCTGCAACAGGGTGGCGCGCAGTACATCATGGTCTGGTTGCTGCCCGACCTGGGCCTGACTCCGGCCATCAACGGCACGCCGATGCAGGGCCCGGCTTCGCAGTTAAGTAGTATCTTCAACCAGCAACTGGTCGGCCAGCTGAGCCAGATTGATGCACAAGTTATTCCGCTCAATGTGCCGTTGCTACTACAGGAAGCCCTGGCTGCTCCGACGCAGTTCGGCCTGGCCAGCGGGCAGAACCTGGTCGGTACCTGTTTCAGCGGTAATGGCTGTGTGCAGAACGCAACCTACGGCATCAACGGTGCCACGCCCGACCCGAGCAAGCTGCTGTTCAACGATTCGGTCCACCCCACCAGTGCTGGGCAGGAGCTGATCGCCGACTACGCGTTTTCGATTCTTTCCGCCCCTTGGGAGCTGACGCTGTTACCAGAAATGGCCCACGCTAGCCTGCGCGCGCACCAGGATGAACTGCGCAACCAATGGCAAGGCCGCTGGCAGCCGGTTGGCCAATGGCAGGCCATCGTAGCCGCCGGGGGGCAGAACCTGGATATCGACAGCCAGCGCAGCTCGGCCAGCGCCGACGGCCATGGCTATAACCTGACCCTGGGCGGCAGCTATCGTCTGGACGAGGCCTGGCGTATTGGCGTGGCCACAGGCGTTTACCAGCAGAAGCTCGAAGCCGGCGGGCAAGACTCCGACTACAAGCTCGACAGCTACCTGGCAACCGCTTTCGTGCAGTTCCAGCAGAACCAGTGGTGGGCCGATGCCGCGCTGACCGGCGGGCACCTGGACTACAGCGACTTGAAGCGCACCTTCGCCCTGGGGGTAAATGATCGCAGCGAGAAAGGTGATACCGATGGCGAACTGTGGGCCTTCGCCGCACGCCTGGGTTATGACTTGGCAGCGCCCGGCAGCCAGTGGAGCCTTTCGCCGTTTGTCAGCGCCGATTATGCGCGGGTGAAGGTCGATGGCTATTCGGAGAAAGACAGCCGCGCCACTGCCCTGAGCTTTGACGATCAGGACCGCGAATCGCGGCGCCTGGGCCTGGGCTTGCAGGGCAAGTACCAGGCCGGGCCCAGCACCTTGCTGTTCGCCGAAGTCGCTCACGAGCACGAGTTCGAAGACGACCAGCAGGACCTGACCCTCCACCTCAACAGCCTGCCGGGCAACGACTTCACCCTGACCGGCTACACCCCGCAGAGCAATCTGAACCGGGCAACCCTGGGTCTGAGCCAGAGCTTGGCACCGGGCCTGGCCCTGCGCGGCAGCTACAACTGGCGCAAGAGCGACGAGCTGACCCAGCAGGGGATCAACCTGGCATTGAGCCTGCAGTTCTAGGGAAGGGAAACGGCGCCTGTTACCAACAGGCGCCGTGGATCAGGCTCAGTTGCGTGGCGTCTGCTCGGCCAGCGCCACCGCACGGAACATCGCCCGGCGCTTGTTGATGGTTTCTTCCCACTCGAGCGCTGGCACCGAATCGGCAACGATGCCACCACCCGCCTGCACGTGCAGCTCGCCGTCCTTGATCACCGCAGTACGGATGGCAATTGCGGTGTCCATGTTGCCGTTCCAGGCAAAATACCCCACCGCACCACCGTAGACGCCGCGTTTGACCGGCTCCAGCTCATCAATGATTTCCATGGCGCGGATTTTCGGCGCGCCGGACAAGGTGCCCGCCGGCAGGATGGCACGCAGGGCATCCATGGCGCTCAAGCCCTGCTTCAGCTCGCCGGTGACGTTGGACACAATGTGCATGACGTTGGAATAACGCTCGATCACCATCTTCTCGGTGACTTTGACCGAGCCGGTTTCCGACACCCGGCCGGCGTCGTTGCGGCCCAGATCGATGAGCATCAGGTGCTCGGCGATTTCCTTGTCGTCAGACAGCAAGTCTTCTTCCAGCGCGCGATCAGCCTCTTCGGTGGCGCCGCGTGGGCGGGTACCGGCGATCGGGCGCACGGTGACCAGGTTGTCTTCGACCCGCACCAGCACTTCCGGCGAGCTGCCCACTACGTGGAAGTCGCCGAAGTTGAAGAAGTACATGTATGGCGTCGGGTTGAAGCAGCGCAGCGCCCGGTACAGGTCGATCGGCGCGGCCTTGAAGTCGATGGACATACGCTGCGATGGCACCACCTGCATGCAGTCGCCAGCGAGGATGTATTCCTTGATGGTATCGACCGCACGTTCGTAGTCGCTCTGGGTAAAGCTTGAGCGGAACTCAGGTTCTGCCGGCAGCGGCCCACCCAGATCGAGGCCGCGACGCGGGGCGATAGGCTGGCGCAGTTGCTCAAGCAGGCCTTCGAGCCGGGCCAGGCCGTTTTCGTAAGCGTCTTGTTCAGCCGGATCGGCGAGGACAATGGCGTGCATCTTGCCGGCCAGGTTGTCGAACACCACCACGGCATCGGAGACCATCAGCAAGATGTCCGGCACGCCCAGCGGATCAGGGTTCGGGCACTTGCCCAGGCGCCGCTCGACATAACGCACGCAGTCATAACCGAAGTAGCCGACCAGGCCGCCGTTGAAGCGCGGCAGGCCGGCGATGGTCGGCACCTGGTAGCGCTCCTTGAAAGCTTCGACGAAGGCCAGCGGATCTTCCACTTCGTGCTGCTCGACCAGTTCACCGTCATGGGTGATCCGCACCTGGTGATCGTGCACACGCAACACGGTGCGGCACGGCAGGCCGATGATCGAGTAACGCCCCCACTTCTCGCCGCCCTGCACCGATTCGAGCAGGTAGGAGTTGGCGTGGTCAGCCAGTTTCAGGTAGATCGACAGCGGCGTGTCGAAGTCGGCCAGGGTCTCGCAGGCCAGGGGAATGCGGTTGTAGCCGGCAGCGGCCAGGCGCAGGAATTCTTCGCGGGTCATGATAGCCTCGTGGCAAGCAGCAGATGGGTCAGGCAGGCAAGCAGGCCGGCGTGGGCCGGCGGATAGCAGTCAGGCGCGCCAACGCCAGCGGGCCAGGGCCTTGATGACTTTCATCCAGAGTTTGCCGATAACCGCCACGATGGAATCTCGATCTGAGGGGGATTGAACGTCCGCCAACGTTATCCCAGTGGCCGGATCTAAGCAACCAGGCAACAGCGCGCGCAGGTCGTCGATGACCAGGCACGGCGCCTCTTCGCTGATCGGCCGGCCATGGTTGTAGCCATAGGTCAGGCCAACGCATTTGACCCCGGCAGCCTTGGCCGCCAGCACGTCGCTGCGCGAGTCGCCAACGAACAGCGCCTGCTCGGGCTCGACGCTGGCCATTTTCATCACGAACAGCAAGGCAGCCGGATCGGGCTTTTTCTGCGGCAGGGTGTCGCCGCCGATGATCCAGCGGAAATAACGGCCGATTTTCATCTGGTCAAGCAAGGGTGCAACGAAGCGCTCGGGCTTGTTGGTGATCAGGGCCATTTCCACGCCCTGCTTGTGCAACCACTTGAGGGTGTCGCGCACTCCGGGGTAGACCACCGTCAGCTCATGGCTTTCGGCGTAGGCCTGCATGAACAGCTCCAGGCCCCGTTCGGCTTCGTCGTCATCCACTGCGCCATGCTCGATGCCACCGGCCAGCGCGCGGCGCACCAGCACCGGCGCACCATTGCCGACCCAGTGGCGTACCGCTTCAAGGCCAGCGGGCGGACGGCCCATTGCGAGCAGCATGTTATCCACCGCCGCTGCCAGGTCCGGTACCGAATCGATCAGGGTACCGTCCAGATCAAACATCACCAGTTTGGGCAGGGCGCCGGGGAACAGCTGCTCGAAGCCACTCATGGGCGGGCCAGGGCCAGTTCGGCGTGCATCTTGGCAATCACCTCACGGTAGTCCGGGGTGTTGAAGATCGCCGAACCGGCGACGAAGGTGTCGGCGCCAGCAGCAGCGATTTCACGGATGTTGCCGACGTTGACGCCACCGTCGATTTCCAGGCGGATATCACGGCCGCTGGCGTCGATCAGCGCGCGGGCTTCGCGCAGCTTGTCGAGGGTGCCGGGGATGAATTTCTGGCCACCAAAGCCTGGGTTGACGCTCATCAACAGGATCATGTCGACCTTGTCCATCACGTACTTGAGGGTGTCGAGCGGAGTCGCCGGGTTGAATACCAGGCCGGCCTTGCAACCGCCGTCGCGAATCAACTGTAGCGAACGATCGATGTGCAGGGTGGCTTCCGGATGGAAGGTAATGTAGCTGGCGCCGGCTTCGATGAAGTCACCGATAATGCGGTCGACCGGGCTGACCATCAAATGCACGTCGATCGGTGCAGTGATGCCGTACTTGCGCAGGGCGGTGCAGACCATCGGGCCGATGGTCAGGTTGGGCACGTAATGGTTGTCCATTACATCGAAGTGAACGATGTCGGCACCCGCGGCCAGGACGTTGTCGACTTCCTCGCCGAGGCGGGCGAAGTCGGCAGAAAGAATCGAGGGGGCAATAGCGTAGGGCTGCATGGCGCACCTGTAGGCAGAATCACAGTGGCGCGCATTGTACCTCAGGCAAACGCTCAGGGGCTGACCGGTATCAAGGCGGTCGACGGGTGCTCATCGCGGGGCAAGTCGACTCGACTCGCCCCGCGAACGATCTCAACCCGGCTGCTGGGTACGCAGCTTCTCGCTGCGCCCACGCAACCACTCCAGGGTCAGCAACAGCACCACCGAGAAGGCAATCAGCAAGGTTGCAGCGGCGGCGATGGTCGGGCTGAGGTTCTCGCGAATGCCGCTGAACATCTGCCGTGGCAGGGTCGCCTGCTCGGGGCCGGCAAGGAACAGGGTGACCACCACTTCGTCAAAAGACGTGGCAAAAGCGAACAGCGCCCCGGAGATCACCCCCGGCGCAATCAGCGGCAGGGTAACCCGCCGGAAGGTGGTCAGCGGCGAGGCGCCCAGGCTGGCGGCGGCACGCACCAGGTTATGGTTGAAGCCCTGCAGGGTCGCCGAAACGGTGATGATGACGAACGGCACGCCCAACACCGCATGCACCAGGATCAACGAGATAAAGCTGTTGCCCATGCCCAGCGGAGCAAAGAACAGGTAGCTGGCCACACCGATGATCACCACCGGCACCACCATGGGCGAAATCACCAGGGCCATGATCAGCGACTTGCCGGGGAAATCACCGCGGGTCAGGCCGATCGAAGCCAGGGTGCCGAAGATCATCGCCAGCACCGTGGCCGCCGGGGCGACGATGATGCTGTTCTTCAGCGCGCGCATCCACTCGGCGGAGGCGAAGAAGTCGTGGTACCACTGCAGCGAAAAGCCCTGCAGCGGGTAGACCAGGAAGCTGCCGGAGTTGAACGACAGCGGAATGATCACCAGCACCGGCAACACCAGGAACAACAGGATCAGCCCGCAAAGGATGCGCAAGCTGTAGAACCAGACCCGCTCGACGGGCGACATGTAGGGGCTCAGCATGACAACGCTCCTCAGCTCAGGCGCAGGCGGCTGGCGCCGACCAGCCAGCTATAGATCAGGTAAAGCAGCACGGTGGCCAGCAACAGCAGGCCGCCCAGCGCGGTCGCCATGCCCCAGTTGATGCTGGTGTTGGTGTAGAAGGCCACGAAGTAGCTGACCATCTGGTCGTTGGGGCTGCCGAGCAGCGCCGGGGTGATGTAGTAGCCGATGGCGAGGATGAACACCAACAGGCAGCCCGCGCCTACGCCGGCGTAGGTTTGCGGGAAGTACACCCGCCAGAAGCTGGCGAACGGATGACAGCCCAGGGATATCGCCGCACGCATGTAGGTGGGCGAAATGCCCTTCATCACGCTGTAGATCGGCAGGATCATGAACGGCAGCAGGATGTGCACCATGGAGATGTACACCCCGGTGCGGTTGAACACCAGTTCCAGCGGTTTGTCGATGATGCCCATGGCCATCAGCGCGCTGTTGATCAGCCCGCCCGATTGCAGCAGCACGATCCAGGCCGCAACCCGCACCAGGATCGAGGTCCAGAACGGCAGCAGCACCAGAATCATCAGCAGGTTGCTCTGCCGGGTCGGCAGGTTGGCCAGCAGGTAGGCCAGCGGATAGGCCAGCACCAGGCAGATGGCGGTGATGACGAAGCCCATCCACAGGGTACGGGTGAAGATGTCCAGGTAAATGGCCTGGTCCGGGGTGGCCTTGGCCAGCTCGCCGAGGTCATCGATACGATGGTCCAGGGCCGCCAGCAGGTAGAACGGGGTGACGCTACTGGTGTTACGGCGGATCGCCTGCCAGTAGGCCGGATCGCCCCAGCGCTCGTCCAGTTCCTGCAGGGCTTCTTTATAGGAAGCCGGCTCGGTCTTGAACGGCAACGCTCGCGCGGTCTTGGCCAGCAGGCTGCGATAGCCGGCCAGCTCCATGTTCAGACGCTTGGAGGTATCGCCCAGGGTCTGGTTCTTGCGTGCTTGCGCGAGGTCTTCGCTTAGCGCCTTATATACCGCCTCCCCTGGCAGGCCCTTGCCGTCCCACTCGGCCACAGCCGTCACAGTCAGCGGCAAGCCGCCGACCACTTCCGGGTTGCCCACGCTCTTGTACAACAGCGCGGCAATCGGCACGAGGAACACCAGCAGCAGAAACAGCGCCAGCGGTGCGATCAGCGCTTGCGCCTTCCAGCGGTTGACCCGCTCGGCACGCTTGAGACGCTGCTTGAGGTTGGAACCGGCGCCTTCATTCAGGGGCACTGCGATGGCCATAGCGAACTCCGAAATCTTGAGAACAAGGAGCGCCGGCGGCAAGCCGACGCCCCATCAGCAGCCCTTACTTGGCAGCCCAGGCGTTGAAGCGTTGCTCCAGCTGCTCGCTGTTGTCGGCCCAGAACGCCACGTCGATCTGCACCTGGTTGGCAATGTTTTCCGGGGTGGTCGGCATGTCTTTCTTGATCTCGTCGGACAGCAGCGCGACGGCCTTGGAGTTGGCCGGGCCGTAGGCGATGTTCTCGGAGTAGGTCTTCTGCTGTTCAGGCTGGACCGAATAGGCGATGAATTTCTTTGCCTGTTCAACATCCTTGGCGCCTTTGGGGATGGCCCAGGCGTCGAAGTCGTAGATACCGCCGTTCCATACGACTTTCAGGTTGCTCTCTTTTTGCACCGCGGCAATCCGGCCGTTGTAGGCCGAGCTCATGACCACGTCACCCGAGGCCAGATACTGCGGCGGCTGGGCACCGGCTTCCCACCACTGGATGCTCGGCTTGAGCTCGTCGAGTTTCTTGAAGGCGCGGTCCTGGCCTTCTTTGGTGCCAAGCACCTTGTAGACGTCCTTGGGCGCAACGCCGTCGGCCATCAGGGCAAACTCGAGGGTGTACTTGGCGCCTTTGCGCAGGCCGCGCTTGCCCGGGAACTGCTTGGTGTCCCAGAAGTCGGCCCAGCTGGTCGGCGCGGTCTTCAGTTTGTCGGCGTTGTAGGCCATGACTGTGGACCAGACGAAGAAGCCGACACCGCACGGCTGGATAGCGCCGGGAACATAGTCGGACTCGTTACCGAACAGCGCCGGATCAAGCTCTTCGAACATGCCTTCGTCGCAACCACGGGCCAGCTCCGGCGACTCGACTTCCACCAGGTTCCACGACACGCTCTTGGTGTCGACCATGGCTTTGACCTTGGCCATTTCACCGTTGTACTCGCCAGCGACGATCTTGCCCTTGCCCGCCTTCTCCCATGGCTCGTAGAACGCCTTGACCTGGGCCGCCTTGTTGGCGCCGCCGAAGGAAATCACGGTCAGGTCGGCCGCCATGGCCTGGCTTGCCGCAAACAGGCCCAGGGTCAGGGCGGTCAACTTCAAGTGCTTGAGCATTATTATTCTCTCCACAGAACAGGGTTGGTGAAGCAAACCTTCAATTGGCTTCCAGCAGAGGATCGAGCGCGCGGGCGTGCTCCACCTGCCAGCCAAGCGGTACCACATCGCCCACGGCCAGGGCCGGGTCGAGTTCGGCAATCGGCTGCTTCACGAAGAAATCGGCCTTGCCGCAGACTTCCAGGCGTACCCGCACGTGGTCGCCCAGGTAGATGAATTCGGCCACGCGCCCGGAGAAACGGTTGACGCAGCTTTCGCTGTGGCCGTTGAGGCGCACGCGCTCGGGGCGGATCGACAGGGTTACCGGCTCGCCGGCCTGGCCGACATTGACCGCCAGCGCCTCGACCTTCTCGCCGCGCGGCAGCAGCACCTGGCAACGCTCGCCATCGTGGCTGAGCAAGCGGCCATTGATGCGGTTGTTTTCGCCGATGAAGTTGGCGACGAAGGTGTTTTTCGGCTCTTCATACAGGGTGCGCGGGTCGGCGATCTGCTGGATCTCGCCCTGGTGGAATACCGCGACGCGGTCGGACATGGTCAGCGCTTCGCCCTGGTCGTGGGTCACGTAGACCACAGTGACGCCCAGGCGCTGGTGCAGGTGCTTGATCTCCATCTGCATGTGTTCGCGCAGTTGCTTGTCCAGAGCGCCCAGCGGTTCATCCATCAGTACCAGCTGCGGCTCGAACACCAGCGCCCGGGCCAAGGCCACCCGTTGCTGCTGGCCACCGGAAAGCTGGCCCGGATAACGCTGGGCGAAAGCGTCGAGCTGGACCATGTTGAGCACGCGTTTGACCCGCTCGCTGATGTCGGTCTTGCTCAGGTTGCGCACGCTCAAAGGGAAGGCCAGGTTCTCGGCCACGGTCATGTGCGGAAACAGCGCGTAGTTCTGGAACACCATGCCGATGTCGCGCTTGTGCGGCGGCACGTTGTTAATGGAACGGCCAGCCAGCTGGATCTCGCCTGCAGTCGGCGTTTCGAAGCCGGCGAGCATCATCAGGCTGGTGGTTTTGCCGGAACCGGACGGGCCGAGCAAGGTGAGAAACTCACCCTTGCGGATATCCAGGTTGAGGTCTTTGACGATCAGCGATTCGCCGTCGTAGCTCTTCTGCACACCACGGAAGCTGACCAGCACTTCGCCGGTTGCAGCGCTCGAATTCACCTCACTCATACCCGCACCTTTTTGTTGGATGACTGCTGTATCCAAAGCCTAGTGAAGGCGGCAAGCGGCGCAAATCGGCGGTGGAGAGAGATTGATATCAGCAGGATGGAAGGCTTGGGGTAGGGATTGCCCTACAAGAGTGACGTTTTTGGATATGTGCATGGCAGGTTCAATGCTATCGCGGGTCAAGCCCGCTCCCACGGTACCGCCCCCTGTGGGAGCGGGCTTGACCCGCGATGAGCTCAGCGCAATGTCGCTTCTGGAACACTCACAACAACTTGTGCTCCATCGCGTACTTCACCAGTTCCGCCAGCGAGGTGACGTTGAGCTTCTGCATCAGCCGCGCCTTGTGGGTGCTGATGGTCTTGTTGCTCAGCGCCAGTTGCTGGGCAATATCGTTGACGTTAGCGCCCTGGGCCAGGCGCTCGAACACCGAGAATTCGCGCTCAGACAGCAATGAATGCAGCGGCCGGGCATCGGTGAGGCCGACCTCGAAGACCATGCGGTCAGCCAGGTCCGGGTCGATGTAACGCCCGCCACCGGCGACCCGACGAATCGCGGTGAGCAGCAATGCCGGATCACTGTCCTTGGTGGCGTAGCCGGCAGCGCCGACTTTCAGCGCCCGCGCTGCCATCTGCGCTTCGTCGTGCATCGACAGCACCAGGATCGCCGGTGGGTTGTTCAAGGCGCGAATCCGCGGGATCGCCTCCAGGCCATTGACCCCGGGCATGGAAATATCCAGCAGCACCACCTCACACTCGGTATGGCGCAAGGTTTCCAGCAGCTGTTCGCCATTGCCGGCCTCCCCTGCTACCTGCATGTCCTTGGCCAGGCCGATCAACTGCTTGATGCCTTCACGGACAATGGTGTGGTCTTCGGCAACCAGTACTCGAATCACGCAATGCTCCTAATCCAGGGGGATGGCCACGCTCAGGCAGGTGCCCTCGCCCGGCTCGCTTTCCAGGGCCATGCTGCCACCGAGCATCAGCACCCGCTCACGCATACCGACCAGGCCAAAGGACGTTGGCCGACTTTGCTCAAGGACAAACCCTACGCCATCATCGATCACCGTCAGGCGTAGGGTCTGGCCATCGAGACTCAGGCTGATCTGCACAGTATGCGCCTGGGCATGGCGCATGACATTGGTCAGCGCCTCTTGCAGGATGCGGAACAGGCCAATGGCCTTGGCATCACTCAAGGGTGGCAGATTCTCCGGTACCTGCACCAGGCAGGGGATCTGCGTGCGCGCCTCGAAACGCCGAGCCTGCCACTCGATGGCCGATGCAATGCCGGCATCGAGGATCGGCGGGCGCAAGGCGGTGGCCACATCGCGCACCAGCTGGAACAGCTGGGCGATCAGGCGCTTCATGCTGCCCAGGCGCTCGTTGAGGCCGGGGTCCAGTTCGGCGTAGGCCAGTTCGCACATGGATGTTTCAAGCTTGAGCACCGTGAGCATCTGTCCCAGCTCATCGTGCACTTCCCGGGCAATACGGGCTTTTTCTTCCTCGCGAACGCTTTCCAGGTGCGCCGACAGTTCGCGCAGTTGCTCCTGTGAACGGGCCAGCTGGAGTTCGACGCGCTTGCTCTGGCTGATGTCCCAGACCACTCCGTCCCAGACCACCCGGCCATCCGCCAGGGTGCGGGTACTGGCCTTGATGTCGGCCCAGCGCTGCTCGCCCTGGCGGGTCAGGATCCGCCCTTGCCAGGACCAGTCGCTGTCAGTGGCCAGGGCCAGGTCCTGGACCCGGTGGTAATCGGCGCGGTCGTCAGGGTGCACCAGGTTGCGCAGGCCCATGTCCGGATGCTGCAACGCCGCAGGCGCATAGCCCACCAGGGCTTCACTGCCTTCACTGATGTAGGGGAACTCCAGCTCGCCTTCGGCCGGGTTGCGTTCAAGGCGAAACACCAGGCCGGGTACGTTGCCGGCAATACCCTTGAGCCGTGCCTCGCTCTCGCGCAGCGCCGCCAGGGCGCGCCTGCGTTCGGTGACATCGGCAAGAAACACCACCAGGTATTCGGCATCACGAAAGCGCAGAAAGCTCAGCGACACATCCACCGGCAGCAGGCTGCGATCGGCACGCAGGCACCGGGTTTCAAAATGCTGCGGGGCTTCATCGCTGGCACGGGCACGCTTCCACAGATCGAGCCAGCGGTCCATGTGCAGGTTCGGCTCGAAATCAATCAGCGGCCGATCGATCAGCGCCCCCGAGGGGTATCCGAGCATGCTTTCGGCGGCCCGGTTGGCATAGCGCACATGGCTGTCCCAGTTGACCCAGAGAATGCCCACGGTGCTCTGGTCGATGGAAAACTGGCTCAGGCGCAAGGCTTCTTCGCGGGCCTGGCGCTGGGCCAGGGTGTCGCGGGTGGCCAATAGACTGTGCTCGAGCTGCTGTAGTTGCCGACGCTGCCAAATGACGATGGCCACGCAACTGAGCAGCAGCGCCGCCAGCAACAGCCCCAGGTTCTGCCAAAAGCCCGGGGATTCGCTCAGGCGCGGGTATTTAGGCTCCAGCCAGCGCTGGTGGAGTTGCTCCAGGTCCTTGGCCGGAACGGCCTGCAGGCCGCGCTCAAGAATCTCGGCCAGCTCCGGCCAGTCCCGGCGCGAGCCGACCCGCAGCAACTGCGGCAGGCCGATATCACCGACCACCACCAGCTCGCTGAATTCACTTTCCCGAGACAGACGGCTCAACTGCGCTTCATCTACCACGGCAAACCGCGCCTGTTCGCTGAGCACCAACTGCAACGCCTGGCGCTCCTGAGGCACGCCTTGCAGGTTGAGGTTGGTGTAGGTGGCACGCAGGTAGTCGGCGACAGTGCTGGGCATGCGCACGGCGACCCGATCGGTACTGGCGAGCTTCTCCAGATCAACCGCCACCGCGCCAGTACGCGGGCCGACGATCAATTGCGGCACGCGCATGTAGGGATCGCTGAACAACCACAGGCGCAGGCTGGCAGGTGTCTGGGTCAGACCTGGGGCCAGATCGACTTCGCCGGCCTGCAGCGCATGCTCAAGGGCAGCCTGATCGGTAAAGTTGCGCCAGGTAAGGTCCAGCCCCAGCGAACGGTCAAGCCAATTCATCAGCTCGACGTTGACCCCATAGAGTTGCTGCAGGCGCCGGTCGAACTGGGCAAAAGGTGCCTGCAGCACCAGCCCGACGCGCAGGCTGCGGTGTTGCTCAAGCCATTGCTGCTGGGCCGGCTCCAGCACAACCTGCGCAGGCGCGGAAGGCGACGCCGCCCAAGTGATCAAGGGCAGGCAAAAACAGCCGATAAGCAACAGGCAGCGCAAAAGCTTCATCTGCACTCTCATCAAGGGTAGGACGGCCACCGAGCATGGCCGTCCTGAGCAAATACTATTAGGCTGCCGGTATTAATCTGGCCTGGATCGATCCATGTTCGCACTTTATCGCACGACGCTGCCGGCGTTATGCCTGTCACTGATACTACCTTGTACCGCACAAGCAGCCGCTGGTGAAACGCCAGAAGCGGCTGCCGACAGCAAACCTGCCGCAGTCGAACGCCAACCGCTGGCCGAACGCAGCCAGGAAGACGCCCAGGCCCTGGAACGCCAGGTTCCTGCAGCCGAACAGCAAACCCTGCAGGCTGGCAGCGACAGCTTCCTGGCCCTGTGGAAACCGGCCAACACTGCCGAGCCCGAAGGCGCCCTGATCATTCTTGCCGGTGCTGGCGAAAATGCCGACTGGCCGAAAACCGTCGGCCCGCTGCGGCGCAAGTTTCCCGATGCCGGTTGGCACAGCCTGAGCCTGGCCCAGCCGGATTTGCTTGCCAGCGCCCCGCAGGCGCGCGTCGAAGCGCCCCCGGCAGTGGAAAAAAAGGCCGAGCCAGGCGAAAGCGCACCGGCCAAGGACACCCCGGCCAATGCCAACGCCAGTATCGAGCAGGCCACTGCAGCCGAAAGCGAGAACAGCGAAAGTATCGAACAAGCGAAGACGCCGGTCGACGATGACAAGGCCGATGCCGAACGCATCTTCGCCCGCCTCGATGCGGCCGTTGCCTATGCCCAGCAACAGAACGCCCGCAGCATTGTCCTTCTCGGTAACGGCAGCGGCGCCTACTGGGCAGCGCGTTACTTGAGCGAACGGCAACCGGCCCAGGTGCAGAAGCTGGTGATGGTCGCCGCACAAACACCGGCCCAGGCCGAACAGAGCCTGGACAGCCTGGCGCCGAACCTCAAGGTAGCCACCGCAGACTTCTTCTACGCCACCCTGCCCCAGGCCAGGCGCGCCGCCGAGCAGCGCCTGCAAGCCAGTAAACGCTTGAAGGACGCCAACTACCGGCAGGTCAGCCTGACCGCCATGCCAGGCAACAGCGCGGCGGAACAGGAGCAATTGTTCCGCCGCATCCGCGGCTGGCTCAGCCCGGAAAAACTCGACTAGAAGCCACGGCGTTTACGGATGACGGCGTAAGCCTGATGCAGTTCGCGGGTTCGTTCGGTAGCCTCGCGAACCTGTGCGGGGCTGGCGCCATTGCCCACCAGCTTGTCCGGATGATGACGGCTGAGCAGGCGCCGGTAGGCTTGTTTGATCTGCCCGGCTTCGCTGTCGGCGCTGACGCCAAGCATGCGCAAGGCTTGTGGATAACCCAGCGTGCCATCGGCCAGCACAGCCTTTTGCGGTTCATAGTCCAGCGCCAGGGCCTGGACCTTGGCCGCCGACCAGCCAAGGGCCTGGCCCCACGCCAGCAGCAGCTCGCGTTCATGCCGGCCAGCCTGGCCATCAGCCCAGACCATGCGCCAGCATGCGCGCAACATGCCTTCGGCGGCATGCGGCTGTTGCTTGAGGCGGCGCAGATGAACACTCAGGCGCTCCTTGCCAGCCTTGCCACGATTGAACGCGGCGATGGCGCGGCGCCTGGCCGGTTCGCTCATTTCCAGGCGCTGCATCTCCACCCGTGCCTGCTGGATATGGCCATCGACCACCCGTCCGTCGCTCTTGGCCAGGCGCCCAAGCAGGACGAACAGTACCTCGTCGTCACGCAGCACCGGCCGCCCACCCAGGCGTTCACGCAGATGCGCCCAACTGTGCAACTGCAAACGGCGGTCCATCGCCTGGCCCAGCAACGCCCCCAGCAATGCCCCGGGAATACTGGCGATGGCAAAGCCTGCTCCGGCACCTATCACTGTGCTCGGCCACAACATGTCAGCGGCGCTCAGCGAGCAGTTGCTCGACTTCGGCCAGCCGCTCCAGGGTGCCGACATCCACCCAGTGCCCGCTGAAATGCTCACCGCTGACCTGCCCGGCCGTCATCGCCTGGCGCAGCAGCGGCGCCAGCTTGAAGGCGCCGGCCTGGCAGTCGGCGAACAGTTGCGGGGCAAGCACGGCGATACCGCTGTAGGTCAGGGTGTCGGCATCGGCGTTGGCATCGCTGACCTGGCCTTTATCCAGACAGAAGTCACCCTTGCCATGATGACCAGGGTTATTCACCAGCACCAGGTGGGCCAGGCCGTCGAGATGCTTCGGCAGGCGGGCGAAGTCGTACTCGGTCCAGATATCGCCATTGACCAACACAAAAGGCTCATCGCCCAGCAACGGCAGGGCCTTGAAGATGCCGCCGCCGGTTTCCAGCGGCTCACCTTCGGGTGAGTAACTGATGTTCAGGCCCCAGCGCGACCCATCGCCCAGGTGATCTTCGATCTGCTGCCCGAGCCAGGCGTGATTGATCACCACATCCTTGAAGCCCGCCGCTGCCAACGCACGCAGGTGGTACTCGATCAGCGGCATACCGGCCACCGGCACCAGCGGCTTGGGGGTGTGCAGGGTCAGCGGGCGCATGCGCTCGCCTTTGCCTGCAGCAAGAATCATCGCTTTCATGGACGCGCTCCGGCTGCGGCCTGCAGGCTCTCGATCAGTTCATCGAGTTCGGCCAGCTCCGGCCTGCGCGCGATCACTTCATCTATATAGGCAAAGAAGCGCGGTACATCGGCCAGGTAACGCGGCTTGCCGTCGCGGTGGCAGATGCGCGCAAAGATGCCGATGACCTTGAGGTGACGCTGCACGCCCATCAGGTCGCTGGCGCGGTGGAAGTCCTCGAACTCGGCCTGCACCGGGATGCCCTTGGCCTGGGCGCGCTGCCAGTAATCCTTGAGCCAGCCCTGCACGCGTGCCTGCGGCCAGCTCAGGAAGGCATCCTTGAACAGGCAGGTGATGTCATAGGTGACCGGCCCGTACACCGCGTCCTGGAAGTCCAGCACGCCGGGGTTTGGCTTGCTGTCCATCAGGTTGCGTGGCATATAGTCGCGGTGCACCAGCACCTTTGGCTGGGCCAGGGCGCTGTCGATCAACAGGCTGCTGATACGCTGCCAGGCGGCCAGTTGCGCATCGGTAAAGCCCAGGCCCAGTTCACGGCCGACGTACCACTCGGGGAACAGCTCAAGCTCGCGGCGCAACAAGGCCACGTCGTAGCTTGGCAGCGGCGCGTTCATCGGCAACTGCTGGAAGGCCAGCAGCGCATCAATGGCGTCGTTGAACAGGCGATCGGCGTTCTCGGCGTTGATCACATCGAGGTAGGTCTGGGTGCCCAGGTCGCTGAGCAACAGGAAACCACGTTCAAGGTCCTGGGCATGAATGACCGGAACATTGACCTCGGCCGTGGCCAGCAAGTGGGCAATATCAACGAATGGCCGGCAGTTTTCCTGCGGCGGTGGCGCATCCATGACAATAAAGCTGTGGCCTTCGGCCTGCCAGCGGAAGTAGCGGCGAAAGCTCGCATCGCTGCTGGCGGCGGTCAGGCTACCCGCGGGAACCGTGCCCCAGCCCTGTTTATGGAACAGATTTGCCAGCTGCTCGGCGAGCCAGACATTCAGGTGTTGCAAGCGTACATCGTGATCGGGCATTACAAGGGTCTCCGACGGCCCTAGCCGTCAAGCGGGTCATGCTTTATTATCCAGCATCTTTTTCAGACCATCGAGAGGCGTGCGGCCCCACACGCGGGCAGATGGCACGCAGGAAGCCCGGACTAATAAGATGGCATTGAAATCCCCCGCGTTTCGTAAAAAATTCCCGTTGCTGGTCACCGGCGGTTTGCTGGCGATGCAACCTCTGGCCACCCCATACGTGGTTGCCGCAGAGCAGTTCGACTGCCAAGTGTCTGCTGCCGGAGGCTGGGACTGCAAGCCCAAAACCCCTGCCGCCGCACTGCCGCCGCGCCCGGTGCACGCCGGGGCGGCCGCCAGCTCGTCCGGTGAAACGCCAGCCGGCTCCGGCGAGGTCGCTCAGGAGCAGGCTCAAGGTCCGGTGCTGGTCACCGAAGCCAAAGGCCGCGTGCTGAAATCCCGTAGCCCCGATGCCAGCCACCTGGATTGGGTCCCTCGTGACCAGCTCACCCCAGCCCAGCTCGCCGAAACCGGGCCTTACTGCGCCGGTGCCTACATCGAGCCGACCCGTCCGGGCATGACCGACACCACGCCCAAAGACGAGTCGCCGACCTTCATCGGTGCCAAGGTTTCGCGCTACCAGCAGGAGCAGCAGATCGCCACCCTCGCCGGTGACGTGGTCATGCGCCAGGGCAGCATGCAGGTCGAGGCCGACGAGGCCAACCTGTACCAGGCCGAGAACCGTGGTGAGCTGAGCGGCAATGTGAAGATTCGCGACAACGGTTCGCTGGTGGTCGGCGATCACGCCGACATCCAGCTCGACACCGGTGAAGCCAAGGTCGATAACGCCGAATACGTGATGCACAAATCGCGCATCCGCGGCAGCGCCCTGTACGCCAAGCGTGCTGAAAACGCCATCATCCGCCTCAAGGACGGTACTTACACCACCTGTGAGCCGAACAGCAACGCCTGGCAGCTCAAGGGCAACAACATTACCCTGAACCCGGCCACCGGCTTCGGTACCGCGACCAACGTCACCCTGCGGGTCAAGGATTTCCCGGTGTTCTACACACCGTACATCTACTTCCCGATCGATGACCGCCGCCAGTCCGGTTTCCTGCCGCCGTCGTTCAGCACCAGCAGCGATACCGGCTTCATGCTGGTCACGCCGTACTACTTCAACTTGGCGCCGAACTACGACGCCACCTTGTATCCACGCTACATGGCCAAGCGCGGCATGTTGATGGAGGGTGAGTTCCGCTACCTGACCAAGTCCAGCGAAGGGCAGTTCGGTGGTGCTTACCTGAATGACAAGGATGATGACCGCAAGCTGCAGACGGACTACAAAGACCAGCGCTGGATGGTCAACTGGCAGCACAAGGGCGGCCTCGACGAGCGCCTGATGACTGAAGTCGACTACACCGACTTCAGCGACCCGTTCTACTTCCAGGACCTGGAATCGGATCAGATCGGTGTCGAAAGCCGGGACTTCGTCAATCAGCAAGGTGCGTTGACCTATCGCGGCGATACCTACACCGCGCGGCTGAACGTGCAGGCTTTCGAGCTGGCGACCATTTCGCAGATCACCCCGTATGACCGCCTGCCGCAGGTCACTTTCAACGGCATGCTGCCTTACCACCCGGGCGGCATGAACTTCACCTACGAATCCGAGGCTGTACGCTTCGAGCGTGATCTGAAGAACGACCTCGTTTTCGACAAAGATGGTAATCCGGACCCATCCAACGGCTTCGTTCGGGACTCGTTCGGAAACATTATCGGTGGTAAAAGGTTAGACGAAAACATCACCGGCCTGGCCCGAGCCAACGGTACTCGCCTGCACCTGGCGCCGACCATCAGCCTGCCGATGGAAGCAAGCTATGGCTATGTACGGCCATCGCTCAAGTACGCCTACACCCACTACGACCTTGACCTCGACAGTCAGGGCAAGGCCCAGGCGCCAGGCCAGCCGCGCGAATTCGGCCGGTTCAACTCTTCGCAGGATCGCGATGTTCCGATCGTCAGCGTCGACAGCGGCCTGTACTTCGACCGCAGCACCCAGTGGTTCGGCAAGAACTACACCCAGACCCTGGAACCACGTCTGTACTACCTGTACGTCCCGTACAAGAACCAGATGGACATCCCGGTCTTCGACACCAGCGAGTACACCTTCAACTACGCCTCGCTGTTTCGCGACAACCGTTTCAGCGGCAACGACCGTATCGGCGACGAGAACAAACTGTCGCTGGGCGTGACCAACCGCTGGATCGAAGAGAACGGTTTTGAACGTCAGCGCCTTAGCGTTGGCCAGGCCCTGTACTTCAAGGACCGCAAGGTTCAGCTGCCTGGTATTGCCTACAAGGACCGCCAAGACGCACAGTCGGACGTTTCCCCGTACGCACTGGAATACGAATACCGCTTCAACCGCGACTGGCGCTTCAATTCCGATTTCAACTGGGATCCAGACAGCCGCAGCACCCGTTCGGGCAGCGCGATGTTCCATTACCAGCCTGAAGACAACGTCAACAAGGTGGTCAACCTCGGTTACCGCTACCGCAACGACATGGTCATCTACAACAGCGCCACTGGTCGCTGGCAGGTAGGTGGTGGCGACTATGGCCAGCCGGGTGATGCGAACTACATCAAGGACTACTACAAGATCCAGCAGCATGACTTCTCGGTCATGTGGCCGATCGTTCCACAGTGGACCGCGATTGCACGCTGGCAGCATGACTACAACCGCAACCGCACGCTGGAAGCCTTCGGTGGTTTCGAATATGACAACTGCTGCTGGAAGCTGCGTCTGATCAACCGTTACTGGATCGATTACGACGATTTCAGCCAGGCAGTTCCGCAAAACGAAAAAGGCGACCACGGCGTCTTCCTGCAGATTGTGCTGAAAGGCCTCGGCGGCGTAGTGGGCAACAAGGTCGAGTCGTTCCTCGACCAGGGCATTCAAGGTTATCGTACTCGTGAAGACCAAGCTTACTGATTGTCTGCGCCCGCTGTTGCTGGGCGCGGTATTGCTGACCGGCACGGCGCACGCCGCCGTGCAACCCCTGGACAGCGTTGTGGCCATCGTCGACAACGACGTGGTGATGAAAAGCCAGCTGGACAGCCGCGTACGCGAAGTCCAGCAGACCATCGCCAAGCGTGGCGGCCAGGTGCCGCCCGCCGGTGTCCTGGACCAACAGGTGCTCGAGCGCCTGATCGTCGAGAACCTGCAACTGCAGATCGGCGATCGCTCGGGCATCCGCATCACCGACGAAGAACTGAACCAGGCCATCGGCACCATTGCCCAGCGCAATGGCATGAACCTGGAGCAGTTCCGCGCCGCTTTGGCCCACGACGGCCTGTCGTACGAAGATGCCCGCGAGCAGGTTCGACGCGAGATGATCATCAGCCGCGTGCGTCAGCGCCGGGTTGCCGAGCGCATCCAGGTCTCGGAGCAGGAAGTGAAAAACTTCCTCGCCTCGGAGCAAGGCCAGATGCAATTGTCGGAAGAATGGCGCCTGGCCAATATCCTGATCCCGACCCCGGAAAGCGCCAACTCGGCGCAGATCCAGGCGGCCGCGCAAAAGGCTGGTGAGGTCTACTCGCGCCTGAAAAGCGGTGCCGACTTCGGCCAGATGGCAATCGCCAGCTCCGCCAGCGAGAACGCCCTGGAAGGCGGCGAAATGGGCTGGCGTAAAGCCGGCCAGTTGCCCCCAGAGCTCGCCAAGCTGCTCAGCAGCCTGAGCGTTGGTGACGTGACTCAGCCACTGCGTATTCCTACCGGTTTCCTCATCATCAAGATGCAGGAAAAACGCGGCGGCGGTGGTGCCACCATGCGCGACGAAGTGCATGTCCGCCACATCCTGATCAAGCCAAGCGAGATTCGCAGCGAAGCGGCGACCAAGGAACTGGCACAACGGCTCTATGACCGTATCCAGAATGGTGAAGATTTCGCCACGCTGGCCAAGAGCTTCTCCGAAGACCCTGGCTCGGCACTCAATGGCGGCGACCTCAACTGGATCGATCCAAGCGCCCTGGTGCCAGAGTTCCGCGAAGAAATGGCCAACGCCCAACAGGGCCAGGTGACCAAGCCATTCAAGACCCAGTATGGCTGGCACGTGCTCGAAGTGCTGGGCCGCCGCGCCACCGACAGCACCGAACAGGCCCGCGAGCAACAAGCGATGAACGTACTGCGCAACCGCAAGTACGATGAAGAACTGCAGACCTGGCTGCGTCAGATCCGTGACGAAGCCTACGTCGAAATCAAGCTTCCTGGCGCCGATCAGGCCGCGCAGTGAAACCGCAGCGCTTCGCCCTCACACCCGGCGAGCCGGCCGGCATAGGTCCTGACCTGTGCCTGCTGCTCGCCACGCAAGCCCAGCCGCACCCCCTGATTGCCATTACCAGCCGTGACCTGCTCGCCGAGCGGGCCACGCAGCTGGGCGTGGCCGTCACGCTGCTGCCGGTGAGCCTCGACGCCC
Source organism: Pseudomonas sp. B21-009 (assembly GCF_024749345.1). NCBI lineage: Bacteria > Pseudomonadati > Pseudomonadota > Gammaproteobacteria > Pseudomonadales > Pseudomonadaceae > Pseudomonas > Pseudomonas sp. B21-009. Next base: position 5,349,853 of record NZ_CP087199.1, read on the forward strand.
TCCCCGACCAGCCCGCTCCGGCAGGCAGCCTGTATGTCTGGGACACGCCGCTGCAAAACCCGGTGGTTGCCGGCCAGCTGGACAAAGCCAACGCCGCATTCGTCCTGCAAACCCTCACCCGCGCCGGGCAAGGCTGCCTGGACGGGCATTTCGCCGGGATGATCACCGCACCGGTGCACAAGGGCGTGATCAACGAAAGCGGTATCGCCTTTTCCGGGCACACCGAGTTTCTCGCCGACCTGACCAACACCGCGCAAGTGGTGATGATGCTGGCGACCCGCGGCCTGCGCGTGGCCCTGGTGACCACGCACCTGCCGCTGCGCGAGGTTGCCGATGCCATCACCAGCGAGCGCCTGGAGCGCGTCACGCGGATCCTGCATGCTGACCTGCAACACAAGTTCGGCATAGCCAACCCGCGCATCCTGGTCTGCGGCCTCAACCCGCATGCCGGTGAGGGTGGCCACCTGGGCCACGAAGAAATAGACACCATCGAACCGACATTGGCGCGCCTGCGCAGCGAAGGCATGGACCTTCGCGGCCCGTTGCCCGCCGACACCCTGTTTACCCCCAAATATCTGGAGCACTGCGATGCAGTGCTGGCGATGTACCACGACCAGGGCCTGCCCGTGCTCAAGTACAAAGGCTTCGGCGCTGCGGTCAACGTGACCCTGGGCCTGCCGATCATCCGCACCTCGGTCGACCACGGCACCGCCCTGGACCTGGCCGGCAGCGGCAAGATCGACACCGGCAGCCTGCAGGTCGCCCTGGAAACCGCCTACCAGATGGCCGAGACCCGAAAATGACCGAGCAATACCAACACAAGGCGCGCAAGCGCTTTGGCCAGAACTTCCTGCACGACGCCGGGGTCATCGACCGCATCCTGCGCTCGATCCACGCCAAGGCCGGCGAGCGCATGCTGGAAATCGGCCCGGGCCAGGGCGCCCTGACCTCCGGCCTGCTGGCCAGCGGCGCGCAGCTGGACGTGGTCGAGCTGGACAAAGACCTGGTACCGATCCTCAACCAGCAGTTCGCTAACCGCGACAACTTTCGCCTGCACCAGGGCGATGCACTGAAGTTCGACTTCACCACCCTCGGCGCTGCCCCCCACAGCCTGCGCGTGGTCGGCAACTTGCCGTATAACATCTCGACGCCACTGATCTTCCACCTGCTGGCCAACGCCGAGCTGATCCGCGACATGCATTTCATGCTGCAGAAGGAAGTGGTCGAGCGCCTGGCCGCAGGCCCTGGCGGTGGTGACTGGGGCCGTCTGTCGATCATGGTGCAGTACCACTGCCGGGTCGAACACCTGTTCAACGTCGGTCCCGGCGCGTTCAACCCGCCGCCCAAGGTCGATTCAGCGATCGTGCGCCTGGTGCCACACGAAACCCTGCCGTTCCCGGCCAAGGACCATCGCCTGCTCGAACGCATCGTTCGCGAAGCCTTCAACCAGCGCCGCAAAACCCTGCGCAACACCCTCAAGGCCCTGCTCAGCAGCGACGCCATTGAAGCTGCCGGCGTCGATGGCAGCCTGCGCCCCGAGCAACTGGACCTCGCCGCCTTCGTGCGCCTGGCCGACAAGCTGGCCGAGCAACAGGGCGCCGCGTAACCTGCGCCATAGGCCAGTCATGCCCGCATGACTGGCCGGCTACCCCGCCGATAGCCTAGACTGACGCCATCGCCGTATCCGCGTCTGTTGCCAAGGCCCCTTGCATGTCTGATCCCCGTTACCAGATCGACGTCAGCGTCGTGACCCGCTTTCTCAAAGAACAATCCGACCCCGAAAACGACCGTTTCGCCTTCGCCTATACCATTACGGTGAAGAACAATGGCTCTGTGACCGCCAAGCTGATGTCACGACACTGGCTGATCACCAACGGTGATGGCCATGTCGAAGAGGTCAAGGGCGCCGGTGTGATCGGCCAGCAACCGGCCATTGAACCCGGGCAAAGCCACACCTACAGCAGCGGCGCGGTCATCAGCACCAAAGTCGGCACCATGCAGGGCAGCTATCAGATGTTTGCCGAGGACGGTAAGCGTTTCGACGCCGTCATTGCCCCCTTCCGCCTCGCCGTCCCCGGAGCCCTGCACTGATGGCGGTATACGCAGTCGGAGACCTGCAAGGCTGCCTGCAGCCGCTCAAGTGTCTGCTCGAACGGGTGAGATTCGATCCAAAGGTCGACCGCCTGTGGCTGGTCGGTGACCTGGTCAACCGCGGCCCGGAATCGCTGGAAACCTTGCGCTTCCTTTATTCCATCCGCGAATCGCTGGTGTGCGTACTGGGCAACCATGACCTGCACCTGCTGGCCGCCTGGCACAACATCGAGCGCCTGAAAAAAAGCGACACCCTGCGCGAAATTCTCGATGCGCCAGATGCTGGCGAACTGCTCGACTGGCTGCGCCGGCAAAAGCTGCTGCATTACGACGAGCAGCGCGGCGTAGTGCTGGTGCACGCCGGCATCCCGCCGCAGTGGACCCTGGGCAAGGCCCTGGAGCTGGCAGGCGAAGTTGAGGAAGCGCTGCGCGACGACAATCGCTTCAAGCCCTACCTCGATGGCATGTACGGCAACGAGCCGAACAAGTGGAGCAAGGACCTGAGCGGCGTCACCCGCCTGCGGGTGATCACCAACTACTTCACCCGCATGCGCTTTTGCACCAGCGAAGGCAAGCTCGACCTCAAGGGCAAGGAAGGCGCCGACACCGCCCCGCCCGGCTACAAGCCCTGGTTCGCCCACAAGGGCCGCCGCTCACGGCATGTGAAGATCATCTTCGGCCATTGGGCCGCCCTTGAAGGGCGCTGCAAGGAGCCCGGGGTGATCGCCCTGGACACCGGCTGCGTCTGGGGTGGCGCGATGACCCTGTACAACGTCGATACCGGCGCATTGCAGCGCTGTGAATGCACCGAGCAAGGCACCCCGCGCACGCAGCCTGCGTCCGCACAACCGGCTAGAATGAACGACCAGTCCTGAAGGAAACCGTACCCATGAGCGAATTCAAACGCATCCCTCCCGAGCAGGCCCAGGCGCTGCGCGAGCAAGGTGCGGTCGTGGTCGATATTCGCGACCCGCAAGCCTTTGCCGCCGGCCACATTACCGGCGCAAGCCACCTGGACAATCACTCGGTAGCGGACTTCATCCGCAATGCCGATCTCGATGCCCCCACCGTAGTGGTCTGCTATCACGGTAACTCCAGCCAGAGCGCTGCCGCCTACCTGATCAGCCAGGGCTTTTCCGACGTCTACAGCCTCGACGGCGGCTTCGAGCTGTGGCGTGGCACCTACCCTGCAGAAACCGCCCAAGGCACTGCCGAATAATTTTTTTCATCTCTCGCAGCCCGCGTCCTGTGCGGGCTCGCGCCTGGCCAGACGAACGGTCATGGCGAACTTCATGTACAACCGCCCTTGAACTCCCCGATAACGAACTATCCTTAAGCGCAGGCCATCCAAAAAGGGGAGAGCCGGTACACCGGCGTGCGGGTCATCGGTAGCGAGTTCTAGGTGTTCTGGGGGGTATACAGCAATCGGCGGTGTCGATTGCATGCCAGCATCAGCTGACTGATCCGGCGTCGGCTCCACGTATCGAGCGAGGTGACGTCATGAGTATTTTTAGCCACTTCCAACAACGTTTCGAGTCCACCCGTCAGGAAGAACTTTCGCTGCAAGAGTACCTTGAGCTCTGCAAAAGCGATCGCAGCGCGTATGCGTCGGCGGCCGAACGCCTGTTGATGGCTATCGGCGAGCCGGAACTGGTCGACACCTCGAACAACTCAAGGCTGTCGCGCATCTTCTCCAACAAGGTGATCCGCCGTTATCCGGCCTTTGAAGACTTCCATGGCATGGAAGAGTGCATCGACCAGATCGTGTCGTATTTCCGCCATGCCGCCCAAGGCCTGGAAGAGAAGAAACAGATCCTTTACCTGCTGGGCCCGGTGGGCGGTGGTAAATCGTCCCTGGCCGAAAAGCTCAAACAATTGATGGAGAAGGTGCCCTTCTATGCCATCAAGGGCTCGCCGGTATTCGAATCGCCCCTGGGGCTGTTCAACGCCGCTGAAGACGGCGCCATTCTCGAAGAAGATTTCGGCATTCCACGACGCTACCTGAACACCATCATGTCGCCCTGGGCGACCAAGCGACTGGCCGAGTTCGGGGGCGACATCAGCCAGTTCAAAGTGGTCAAACTCTACCCGTCGATCCTCAACCAGATTGCCGTGGCCAAAACCGAACCGGGTGATGAAAACAACCAGGACATTTCCGCCCTGGTCGGCAAGGTCGACATCCGCAAACTCGAGGAATATCCGCAGAACGACGCCGACGCCTACAGCTACTCGGGCGCACTGTGCCGAGCCAACCAGGGCCTGATGGAATTCGTCGAGATGTTCAAGGCGCCAATCAAGGTTCTGCACCCGCTGCTCACGGCAACCCAGGAAGGTAACTACAACAGTACCGAAGGCCTTGGGGCGATCCCCTACTCCGGGATCCTGCTGGCCCACTCCAACGAATCGGAATGGCACAGTTTCCGCAACAACAAGAACAACGAAGCCTTCATCGACCGTATCTACATCGTCAAAGTGCCGTACTGCCTGCGGGTCAGCGACGAGATCAAGATCTACGACAAGCTGCTGTTCAACAGCTCGCTGGCCAAGGCCCATTGCGCGCCAGACACCCTGAAGATGCTCGCCCAGTTCACCGTGCTGTCACGGCTCAAAGAGCCGGAAAACTCGAACATCTACTCGAAAATGCGGGTGTACGACGGCGAAAACCTCAAGGACACCGATCCCAAGGCCAAGTCGATCCAGGAGTACCGCGACGCCGCTGGAGTGGACGAAGGCATGAACGGCCTGTCGACCCGCTTCGCCTTCAAGATCCTCTCCAAGGTGTTCAACTTCGACCCTCACGAAATTGCCGCCAACCCGGTGCACCTGCTGTATGTGCTGGAGCAGCAAATCGAACAGGAACAGTTCCCGGCCGAAGTGCGCGAACGCTACCTGCGCTACCTCAAAGAGTACCTGGCACCGCGCTACATCGAGTTCATCGGCAAGGAAATCCAGACCGCTTACCTGGAGTCCTACAGCGAGTACGGGCAAAACATCTTCGACCGTTACGTGTTGTATGCCGACTTCTGGATTCAGGACCAGGAGTATCGCGACCCGGAAACCGGCGAGATCCTCAACCGCATCGCCCTCAACGAAGAGCTGGAGAAGATCGAGAAGCCGGCCGGCATCAGCAATCCGAAGGATTTCCGCAACGAAATCGTCAACTTCGTGTTGCGCGCCCGGGCCAACAACAACGGCAAGAACCCGACCTGGCTCAGCTACGAAAAACTGCGGGTGGTGATCGAGAAGAAAATGTTCTCCAACACCGAGGACCTGCTGCCGGTCATCAGCTTCAACGCCAAGGCCAGCAAAGAGGATCAACAAAAGCACAACGACTTCGTCACCCGAATGGTGGAACGCGGTTACACAGACAAGCAAGTTCGGCTGCTCTCGGAATGGTACCTGCGAGTCAGAAAATCGCAATAAGCGCCAAGCTGCAAGCTGTCAGCTGCAAGTCGCGCACGTAGGTCAAATACGTGTCGGCTTGCGGGGGCAGCGGTGATCCAACTTGAAGCTTGAAGCTTACAGCTTGCAGCTACCGCCTACTCCCGGAGGGGCCTATGAGCTATGTGATCGACCGACGCCTGAACGGCAAGAACAAGAGCACGGTCAACCGCCAGCGCTTTTTGCGGCGTTACCGTGACCATATCAAGAAGGCCGTCGAGGAGGCCGTGAGCCGCCGCTCCATCACCGATATGGAGCATGGCGAGCAGATCAGCATTCCCGGTCGCGACATCGACGAGCCGGTGCTGCACCATGGCCGCGGCGGCAAGCAGACCGTGGTGCACCCTGGCAACAAGGAATTCACCGCGGGCGAGCATATCGCCCGTCCGCAAGGGGGCGGCGGGGGCGGCGGCCGCGGCAAGGCCGGCAACTCTGGCGAAGGCATGGACGAGTTCGTCTTCCAGATTACCCAGGAAGAATTCCTCGAGTTCATGTTCGAAGACCTCGAGCTGCCCAACCTGGTCAAACGTCACCTGACCGGCACCGACACCTTCAAGACAGTGCGCGCCGGTATCAGCAACGAAGGCAACCCGTCACGCATCAACATCATCCGCACCCTGCGTTCAGCCCATGCCCGGCGTATCGCCCTGTCCGGCAGCAGCCGGGCAAAACTGCGTGAGGCGCAGGAAGAACTGGCGCGCCTGAAGCGCGAAGAACCGGACAATTTCGGCGATATTCAGGAAATCGAAGCGGAAATCGAGCGATTGAGCGCGCGCATCCACCGCGTGCCGTTCCTCGACACCTTCGACCTCAAGTACAACCTGCTGGTCAAGCAACCCAACCCCAGCTCCAAGGCGGTGATGTTCTGCCTGATGGACGTTTCCGGCTCCATGACCCAGGCCACCAAGGACATTGCCAAGCGCTTCTTCATCCTTTTGTACCTGTTCCTCAAGCGCAACTACGACAAGATCGAAGTCGTGTTCATCCGCCACCACACCAGCGCCCGCGAAGTAGACGAAGAGGAGTTTTTCTACTCTCGGGAAACCGGCGGCACCATCGTCTCCAGCGCCCTGAAGCTGATGCAGGAGATCATGGCCGAGCGCTATCCGGCCAATGAATGGAACATCTACGCCGCCCAGGCTTCAGACGGCGACAACTGGAACGACGACTCGCCGATCTGCCGCGAGATTCTTACCAAGCAGATCATGCCGTTCGTCCAGTACTACACTTACGTTGAGATCACCCCTCGCGAACATCAGGCATTGTGGTACGAGTATGAGCGTATCGGCGAAGCCTTTGCCGATACGTTCGCCCAGCAGCAGCTGGTGTCGGCCGGCGATATCTATCCGGTCTTCCGTGAACTCTTCCAGCGCAGGTTAGTGACATGACCGCTAGAGAGCAGAAGCGCCACCCTATTTCTACCGGGTCCGAATGGACATTCGAACTGATCCAGGCCTATGACCGGGAAATCAGCCGCCTGGCCGAGCGCTACGCCCTGGACACCTACCCCAACCAGATCGAGGTGATCACTGCCGAGCAAATGATGGACGCCTACGCCTCCGTCGGCATGCCGCTGGGCTATCACCACTGGTCCTACGGCAAACACTTTCTCAGCACTGAAAAGTCCTATAGCCGGGGTCAAATGGGCCTGGCCTACGAGATCGTGATCAACTCCGACCCCTGCATCGCCTACCTGATGGAAGAAAACACCATCTGCATGCAGGCCCTGGTGGTTGCCCACGCCTGCTACGGGCACAACAGCTTCTTCAAGGGCAACTACCTGTTCCGCACCTGGACCGACGCCAGCTCGATCATCGACTACCTGGTGTTTGCCAAGCAGTACATCACCCAGTGCGAAGAACGCCATGGCATCGATGCCGTCGAAGACCTGCTCGACTCCTGCCACGCGCTGATGAACTACGGTGTCGACCGCTACAAGCGGCCCTACCCGATCTCCGCTGAAGAAGAGCGGCGCCGGCAGAAGGAACGCGAAGAGCACCTGCAAAAACAGATCAACGACCTGTGGCGCACCATTCCCAAGGGCGCCGACAAGAACAGCGACCGCGACAACGCGCGCTTCCCGGCCGAACCCCAGGAGAACATCCTCTACTTCATCGAGAAACACGCGCCGCTGCTCGAACCCTGGCAGCGTGAAATCGTGCGTATCGTGCGCAAGATCGCCCAGTACTTCTACCCGCAGCGCCAGACCCAGGTGATGAACGAAGGCTGGGCAACCTTCTGGCACTACACCCTGATGAACGACCTGTATGACGAAGGCCTGGTGACCGAAGGCTTCATGATGGAGTTCCTGCAGTCGCACACCAGCGTGGTGTTCCAGCCCGGCTTCGACAGCCCCTACTACAGCGGCATCAACCCTTATGCCCTGGGCTTTGCGATGTACCGCGACATCCGCCGCATGTGCGAACACCCTACCGAAGAGGACCGCCGCTGGTTCCCCGACATCGCCGGCAGTGACTGGCTGTCGACCATCAAGTTCGCCATGAGCAGCTTCAAGGACGAAAGCTTCATTCTCCAGTACCTGTCGCCGACGGTAATCCGCGACCTAAAGCTGTTCAGCATCCTCGATGACGATCAGCGCGAAGACCTGCTGGTACCGGCCATCCACGACGAAAGTGGCTACCGGATCATCCGCGAGACCCTGGCCGCCCAGTACAACCTCGGCAACCGTGAACCCAACGTGCAGATCTGGAGCATCGACCGTCGCGGCGACCGCTCGCTGACGCTGCGCCACCAGCAACACGACCGCAAACCCCTGGGCGACTCAACCGAGGAGGTTCTCAAGCACCTGCACCGCCTCTGGGGCTTTGACATCCACCTGGAGACCCTGCAGGGCGAGCAGGTGATGAAAACCCACCATGTGCCGCCCAAAGGCGAGCACGGCGAAGCTGACTATGGTCGCCTGGACCTGGCGGTAGTGCACCTCTAGCACGCCCTCCGTTGCTGCCAGACAGGTTATCCTGTGGCATCAACGGAGGTTCTACATGCAGATCTACAAAGTCGGCGGCGCCGTACGCGACCGCCTGCTCGGCAGGCCGGTCAGTGATATCGACTGGGTCGTGGTCGGCGCCACGGCGGAACAAATGCAAGCCCTGGGCTATCGCCCGGTCGGGGCGGATTTCCCAGTGTTCCTGCACCCCAAAAGCGGTGAGGAATACGCCTTGGCGCGCACCGAGCGCAAGAGCGGACGCGGCTATGGCGGCTTCACCTTCCACGCCAGCCCCGAGGTTACCCTCGAGCAGGACCTGATCCGCCGCGACCTGACCATCAATGCCATGGCCGAGGACGACCAGGGTAATATCTGCGACCCGTATAACGGCCAGAAAGACCTAGAAGCCCGAATTTTGCGCCATGTTTCCCCGGCATTCGCCGAAGATCCCTTGCGCGTGCTGCGCGTCGCCCGCTTTGCCGCGCGCTATGCCGGCATGGGCTTTAGCGTGGCCCCGGAAACCATCGAGCTGATGCGCGAACTGGGAGATTCAGGCGAACTGCAAGCCCTGACCGCCGAGCGCAGCTGGAAGGAAATCGCCCGGGCGCTGATGGAGGACCAACCCCAGGTATTCATCCAGGTATTGCGCGATTGCGGCGCCCTCAAGCAACTGATGCCCGAGCTCGATGCGCTGTTCGGTGTGCCGCAGCCTGAGGCCCATCACCCAGAGATCGACAGCGGCATCCATACCCTCTCGGTGCTAGAGCAAGCCGCCCTGCACCAGCAGCCCCTGAGCGTGCGCTGGGCCTGTTTGCTGCACGACCTGGGCAAGGGCCTTACCCCAGAGGAAGAATGGCCACGGCACATCGCTCACGAGCAACGCGGGCTGAAGTTGATCAAGGCGGTGAACCAGCGCTTCAAGGCGCCCCGTGAATGCCAGGAACTGGCCTTGCTGGTCGGGGAATATCACACCCACTGCCACCGGGCACTGGAACTGCGCGCCTCGACCTTGCTGGAGCTACTGCAAAGCTTCGATGTGTACCGCCGGCCGCAGCGTTTCGAGGAGTTTATCGTCGCCTGCGAGATGGACGCCCGGGGCCGCAAGGGCCTGGAGCAACGTGATTATCCACAGGCTGATTACCTGCGCGGCGCAGCGGCGGCGGCGCGTGCAGTGCAGGTGCAACCGCTGGTGCAACGAGGGCTGACCGGGCAGGCGCTGGGCGAGGCGCTCAAGGGCGAGCGGCTGAAGGCGTTGAAGGCGTACAAGGACAGCAGCGAGCGCTGAACCTATCGCGGGGCAAGCCCGCTCCTACAATCCTGTGGGAGCGGGCTTGCCCCGCGATCGAAGCTAAAGACCGGTCAACTGCTGCCCACGCCACTCGAACGGCACCGGCGCCAGCACTTGCTCGATTTGCGCCTCGGCCCACAGCTGGCTCATGGTTTTGCCGGCACCCGGGTGCTTAAGCGCTGGCGCAATCAACGCCAGCGGCCACAACACGAATGCGTTCTTGAGAATCTCTGCCCGCGGCAATACCAGCCCGTCGAAACTGCCATGCAGGTCGTTGTACATCAGCACGTCGATATCCAGCGGCAGACCTTTGCGCTCGGGGGCGTAGCGGCCATTGTCGGCCTCGATGAGCTTGAGCCGGCGATCCAGTTCCATCAGCGGCAGCTCGGTCAAACCGCTGACCACCAGATTGAAGAACGGCCCGCTCTTGATGCCCACCGCCTGGCTTTCGAACACCGCCGAACAGTGCATGTCAGTGAGCATTTCGGCCAGGGCATCGAGCCCGGCGGTCAAGTGCCGCTCGCGCTCGATATTGCTGCCCAGCCCGAGGTAAACCCTGTTCAGAGACATCCGCGCTCGATCTCCACGCCGACCCCAGTGGCGGCCGGTACCGCGCCAGGCTTGGTCAGTTTCAGGCGCAACCAGGGAATCTGGAACTCACTCATCAGCACCGCCGCCAGGCGCTCGGCGAAGGTTTCCACCAACTGGAACTCGGACTGCTCGGCAAACGCCTGGATGCGCGCCGACACGCTGGCGTAGTCCAGGGCCTTGGTCAGGTCGTCTCCGGCAGCGGCCGGGCGGTTATCCCAGGCAAAGCTCAGGTCCAGGCGCAGGCACTGGCGGATTCCGCGCTCCCAGTCATAGGCGCCGATCACGGTATCGACTTCCAGCCCCTCGATGAACACTCTGTCCAAGCACTTCTCTCCACAGCACGACAAGGGCGCGTTGCGCCGTTAGAATCAGGGCGTCCTCGCCCGGAATGGTTAGCATGTTTTGGTTACTGGCGCTGTGCGCCTACCTGCTTGGCTCTCTGTCCTTTGCCATCGTCCTCAGCCGCCTCAATGGCAGCCCGGACCCGCGCATGAGCGGTTCAGGCAATGCCGGTGCAACCAACATGCTGCGCCTGGCCGGCCGCAAACTGGCGGTCCTGACCCTGCTTGGCGACCTGTGCAAGGGCCTGCTGCCCGTGCTGGTCGCCAATCTTGCTGGCCTCGACCTGCAGCAACAGGCCTGGATCGGCGTGTGCGCGGTGATTGGCCATCTGTTTCCGGTGTACTTCCGCTTTCGCGGCGGCAAAGGTGTCGCCACCGCCGCCGGCATGCTGCTGGGGCTTTACCCGCCAGCCGCCTTGCTGGCCATCAGCGCCTGGCTGCTGACCTTCTACCTGACCCGTACCAGCTCGCTGGCGGCGCTGGTGGCAACGCCACTGACCCTGCCACTACTGGCCTGGCGCGAGCCGGAAGCGTTGCTGCCAATCAGCGTGCTGACCGTGCTGATTGTCTGGCGTCACCGCGGCAATCTACGCGACCTTTTCGCCGGACGCGAACGGCATTTCTGAATCCAGCGCATGAGCAACGCTCAGCTTCACAGCGGCGCCAGTTGCTCCATTGGCCAGCGCGCCTGCACGCTGATCGCCAGGCTTTCCTGCTGCCCGGCGGCCAGACGCTGGCAGCCGGCGTAGGCAATCATGGCGCCGTTATCGGTGCAAAACTGCGGCCGGGCGTAGTACACATTACCCTTGATGCCAGCCAGCATGTCTTCCAGCGAAGCGCGCAAGGCCTTGTTGGCACTGACGCCGCCAGCGATCACCAGGCGCTTGAGGCCGGTCTGCTTGAGGGCTCGCTTGCACTTGATGGTCAAAGTCTCCACCACCGCCTGCTGGAAGGCCAGCGACACGTCGCAACGGGTTTGCTCACCGTCGTCCCCAGCACTCTGGCACTGCTGCCAGGTATTGAGGGCAAAGGTTTTCAGGCCGCTGAAGCTGAAATCCAGCCCCGGGCGGTCGGTCATCGGCCGCGGGAAGACAAAGCGCCCGGGCACGCCCTGGGTTGCCAGGCGAGCGATCTCCGGGCCACCCGGGTACGGCAGGCCGATCAGCTTGGCGGTCTTGTCGAAGGCTTCGCCGGCGGCGTCATCGAGGGTCTCGCCGAGCAACTCGTACTGACCGATACCGTCGACGCGCACCAACTGGGTATGCCCGCCCGACACCAGCAAGGCGACGAACGGGAACTCGGGTGGCTGCTCTTCGAGCATCGGCGCCAGCAGGTGACCTTCCATGTGATGCACGCCAAGCGCCGGAATCCCCCAGGCAAAGGCCAGGGCCTGGGCGCAGGAAGCGCCCACCAGGAGTGCGCCGACCAGGCCGGGGCCTGCGGTATAGGCGATGGCGTCGATCTCGGTGGCGACGCAGTCGGCTTCGGCCAGCACCTGGCGGATCAACGGCAGCATGCGCTTGACGTGATCACGCGAGGCCAGCTCCGGCACCACCCCGCCATAGACGCGGTGCAGGTCGATCTGACTGAACAATGCATCGGCCAAAAGGCCGCGTTCACTGTCGTATAATGCGACGCCGGTTTCGTCGCAGGATGTTTCCAATCCCAGTACTAGCATGGGTCCGTGCCTTGTTGAGGCTGAATTCGAAGGCGCGCATGATAGTCCCCGCTCCCGACGCCGACCAGCGGTTTTCGATCAGAGGCTTTGCATTCCGGTCGGCTAAGGGTTAACATCCGCAACCCTTAAAAACCGACGTTCTCCAGCGCACATTTTTGCCACGAGTTCGTTGACCCCGGTAATGAATGAAGGTAGCTCTGGATGCCAGCCGTCAAAGTTAAAGAGAATGAACCCTTCGACGTAGCTCTGCGTCGTTTCAAGCGCTCCTGCGAAAAAGCCGGTGTTCTGGCTGAAGTTCGTAGCCGCGAATTTTACGAGAAGCCGACTTCTGAGCGTAAGCGCAAAGCAGCAGCCGCTGTTAAACGTCACGCCAAGAAAGTTCAGCGCGAACAGCGCCGCGCCGTTCGTCTGTACTAATACAGACGTCCGTCGCAAGCTTCTGCCTCGCCCGGCCCACAGCCGGGCTGCCGGCAGTTGTTGTTTGATCCTTTGGCCTTCGGGCCCAAGGCGTCCTGTTGCCCTGCAGCATGGACAACCTGCCTGAATCGTCAGAACTGGCCGCAACGCCAGCTGTGCGCGTCCTTCCTGACGAGCCTTCACCGGCTGCAGACGAGCACGTCTTTCCGTATTTTGTGTTACGCCATTCGACATCGCTCGAACGCGCAGCCGTTCCCGCCGCATTAGCGATTACACTTGCTTATCGCCTGATGATGAGAGTGCCATGGCCGGGCTGATTCCCCAGAGTTTTATCGACGACCTGCTCAACCGTACCGACATCGTCGATGTGGTGAGTTCGCGCGTGCAGCTGAAAAAAGCTGGCAAGAACCTCACGGCCTGCTGCCCGTTCCACAAGGAAAAGACCCCGTCCTTCAGCGTCAGCCCCGACAAACAGTTCTATTACTGCTTCGGCTGCGGCGCGGGCGGCAACGCCCTTGGCTTCATCATGGACCACGACAACCTGGATTTCCCCCAGGCCGTCGAGGAACTGGCCAAGGCCGCCGGCATGGAGATCCCCCGCGAAGAAAGCGGGCGTGGTCACAAACCCCGGCAACCAGTCGATTCACCGCTGTACCCGCTGCTTGAAGCCGCCGCCGAATTTTATCGCCAGGCGCTGCGCAGCCATCCGACGCGCAAATCCGCGGTCGACTACCTCAAGGGCCGCGGCCTGTCCGGCGAGATCGCCCGCGACTTCGGCCTGGGCTTTGCCCCGCCCGGCTGGGACAACCTGTTCAAACACTTGAGCAGCGATACCTTGCAGCAAAAGGCCATGATCGATGCCGGCCTGCTGATCGAGAACGCCGAGTCCGGCAAGCGCTACGACCGCTTCCGTGACCGGGTGATGTTTCCGATCCGCGACAGCCGTGGCCGGGTCATCGCCTTCGGCGGCCGGGTTCTGGGCGACGACAAGCCCAAGTACCTCAACTCCCCGGAAACCCCGGTGTTCCACAAAGGCCAGGAGCTGTACGGGCTGTACGAGGCGCGCAAGTTCAACCGCAACCTCGACGAGATCATCGTGGTCGAAGGCTACATGGACGTCATCGCCCTCGCGCAGCAAGGCTTGCGCAACGCGGTGGCAACCCTGGGCACGGCCACCAGCGAAGAGCACCTCAAGCGTCTGTTTCGCGTGGTGCCGAGCGTGCTGTTCTGTTTTGACGGCGACCAGGCCGGCCGCAATGCTGCCTGGCGCGCCCTGGAAGCTACGCTTTCGAGCCTGCAGGACGGGCGCAAGGCGCGCTTTCTGTTTTTGCCCGAAGGCGAAGACCCCGACACCCTGGTACGCGCCGAAGGCACTGATGCCTTCCGCGCGCGCATCAATCAGCATGCGCAGCCGCTGGCCGATTATTTTTTCCAGCAGTTGACCGAGGAAGCTGACCCGCGCTCGCTCGAGGGCAAGGCACACATGGCCACCCTCGCTGCACCGTTGATCGAAAAAGTGCCTGGGGCGAATCTTCGCGCCTTGATGCGCAACCGCCTCAAGGAAATTACCGGCCTGGACAACCAGCAGGTCGAACAACTGGCGCACACTGCACCGGCTGAAGCTCCACCCAGTTACGACCCGGGCATCGATTACGACGCGATTCCCGACTACACACCGGATTACGCTGATTTTCACCAGCCCGAGTACGCCGCGCCACAACAGCAGTGGACACCGAACAAGGGCGGCAAGAAAAAGTGGGACGGCAAACCCTGGGACAAGAAGGGCAAGCCCTGGGAGCGCAATGGCCAGCGCCAGGATGCGCCACCACGGGTGCCGACCTCGGTAGAACCGCCGACCTTGAGCGCCCTGCGCACCTTGCTGCATCACCCGCAACTGGCGAAAAAGGTCGAAGATGCCAGCCAGCTGGCGGCCGAAGAACACGTCTATGCCCAACTGCTGGTAGCCCTGCTCGAGGCGTTGCAAAAGAATCCTGAGCTACGCTCACTACAGCTGATCGCCCGCTGGCATGGCACCGAACAGGGCCGCCTGCTAAGGGCATTGGCAGAAAAGGAATGGCTGATCGATGCCGATAACCTTGAACAACAGTTTTTCGACACCATAACTAGCTTGTCCGCTCGCCAACGCGAGCGCAGCCTGGAACATCTGCTCAGGAAAGCACGTCAAAGTGACTTGAGCGCAGAGGAAAAAAATCAGCTGCGCGACCTGTTAAGCCGTAATGTTCCCGCACAAACCCCGACCTCAACTGGCGCGTGAGGTCCTAGCTCGGGTATAATCCTCGGCTTGTTTTTTGCCCGCCAAGACCTTCAGTGGATAGGGTGTTATGTCCGGAAAAGCGCAACAGCAGTCTCGCATCAAAGAGTTGATCACCCGCGGTCGTGAGCAGGGCTACCTGACTTACGCGGAGGTCAACGACCACCTGCCAGAGGATATTTCAGATCCGGAGCAGGTGGAAGACATCATCCGCATGATCAACGACATGGGGATCAACGTATTCGAGAGTGCTCCGGATGCGGATGCCCTTTTGTTGGCCGAAGCCGACACCGACGAAGCCGCAGCTGAAGAAGCCGCCGCAGCGTTGGCGGCTGTGGAAACCGATATTGGTCGCACGACTGACCCGGTGCGCATGTACATGCGTGAAATGGGTACCGTCGAGCTTCTGACCCGCGAAGGCGAAATCGAAATCGCCAAGCGGATCGAAGAAGGTATTCGTGAAGTCATGGGTGCTATCGCCCACTTCCCGGGTACTGTCGAGCACATCCTCTCCGAGTACGATCGCGTCACCACCGAAGGTGGCCGCCTGTCCGACGTTCTCAGCGGTTACATCGACCCGGACGACGGCATCGCGCCGCCGGCCGAAGTGCCGCCGCCGATCGACCCGAAAGCCCCGGCCAAGGCCGATGCTGACGACGACGAGGAAGAGAAAGAGGAAAGCAGCGACGAAGAGGAAGAAGTCGAAAGCGGTCCGGATCCGGTCGTCGCGCAACAGCGCTTCGGTGCCGTCCAGGATCAGCTCAACGCTACCCTCAAGGTACTGAAGAAGAACGGCCGCAGCCACAAGGACAGCCTCAAGGCGATGCTTGATCTGGCCGAGCTGTTCATGCCGATCAAGCTGGTACCGAAGCAGTTCGAAGCCCTGGTTGAGCGCGTTCGTAGCGCCCTGGACCGCCTGCGTCAGCAAGAACGCGCCATCATGCAACTGTGCGTCCGTGACGCGCGCATGCCACGTGCCGACTTCCTGCGCCTGTTCCCGAGCAACGAAATCGACCAGACCTGGGCCAGCGACCTGGCCAAGCGCAGCACCAAATGGGCGGCTGCCCTGGGTGAGAAAAGCGACGCCATCGTGGCCTGCCAGCAGAAGCTGATCGACCTCGAAAGCGAAACCGGCCTGACCATCGCCGAGATCAAGGACATCAACCGTCGCATGTCGATCGGTGAAGCCAAGGCTCGTCGCGCTAAGAAAGAAATGGTCGAGGCCAACCTGCGCCTGGTTATCTCGATCGCCAAGAAGTACACCAACCGCGGCCTGCAGTTCCTCGACCTGATCCAGGAAGGCAATATCGGCCTGATGAAGGCGGTGGACAAGTTCGAATACCGTCGTGGTTACAAGTTCTCGACCTATGCCACCTGGTGGATTCGCCAGGCGATCACCCGTTCGATCGCCGACCAGGCCCGCACCATCCGTATTCCGGTGCACATGATCGAGACGATCAACAAGCTCAACCGTATTTCCCGGCAGATGTTGCAGGAAATGGGTCGCGAACCGACCCCGGAAGAGCTGGGTGAGCGCATGGAAATGCCTGAGGACAAGATCCGCAAGGTATTGAAGATCGCCAAAGAGCCGATCTCCATGGAAACCCCGATCGGTGACGACGAAGATTCGCACCTGGGTGACTTCATCGAAGACTCGACCATGCAGTCGCCAATCGATGTGGCCACGGTCGAAAGCCTCAAGGAAGCGACCCGTGACGTGCTCTCCGGTCTGACCGCACGCGAAGCCAAGGTGCTGCGCATGCGTTTCGGTATCGACATGAACACCGATCACACCCTCGAAGAGGTCGGCAAACAATTCGACGTGACCCGCGAGCGGATCCGTCAGATTGAAGCCAAGGCGCTGCGCAAGCTGCGCCACCCGACGCGAAGCGAGCATCTGCGCTCCTTCCTCGACGAGTGATGACAAACCCCGGCCCAGGCCGGGGTTTTTCTTTTCCGGCGAACGGCGCTTTTCAGCCTTTGCCCACTACCCCGCCGCTGAAATGCCCGTCTACACTCGAATCAATCCACCTGTGTGACGAGGCCGTTATGCCCCGAATGCCGGCCCTTCTGTTGGCTCTCCTGCTCGTCTGGAGTGCAACTGCCGGCGCCTTGACCCTGACTGAGGAAGAACAAGCCTGGCTCAGCGCCCACCCGCAGCTGCGCCTGGGCGTCGATGCATCCTGGCCACCTTTTGAATACCGGGACCAGGACGGTCGCTACCAGGGATTGGCCGCCGACTACATTGCCCTTATCCAGGACCGCCTGGACGTGCAGTTCAAGCCGATCGAGCCGATCAGCTGGACTGCCGTGCTCGAGCAGGCCCGGCAGAACAAGCTCGACCTGCTGCCCGGTATCATGTCGACCCCAGAGCGCCAGAGCTTTCTGGCCTTCACCCGCCCGTACCTGGATTTTCCGATCGTCATCCTCGCCCATGATGGCGGGCCGCAGCCACGGACCATCAAGGACCTCTACGGCCTGAAGATCGCCGTGGTGGAAAACTACGCGCCCCACGAGCTGTTGCGCACCCACCACCCGGACCTCAACCTGGTGGCCCTGCCCAATGTCAGCTCGGCGCTGCAGGCCCTGGCCACCGATGAAGTGGACGCCGTGGTGGGCGACCTTGCCTCGAGCATCTGGAGCCTGCGCCAGCTCAAGCTCGAAGGCCTTTACGTCAGCGGCGAAACGCCCTACCGCTATCAGCTGGCCATGGCAGTGCCACGGGAACAGAAGATCCTCGTCGGCATTCTCGACAAGGTCATGGCCGACATGAGCCCCGGCGAAATCAGCAATATCCAGGAGCGCTGGGTCGGCAAAGTGCTTGACCACCGCACGCTGTGGTACGACCTGCTGATCTACGGCCTGCCCGCCCTGCTGCTGATGATCGCCATCCTTGCTGCGGTGATCCGCGTCAACCGCCGCCTGAGCTCGGAGATTTCCCGGCGCATCGCCCTTGAGCAGGAACTGCGCAGCAGCGAATACCACTACCGCGGCCTGGTCGAAAGCCTTTCGGCCATTGCCTGGGAAGCCGACGCCAACGACTTCACCTACAGCTACGTCTCGCCCCATGCCGAAGACCTGCTCGGCTACCCGTTGAACCAGTGGCTGCGCCCGGGCTTCTGGCGCAGTATCATCCACCCTGACGACGCCCTCTGGGCCCAGGCCTATTGCGACAGCGAAACCGCCGCCGGCCGCGATCACAGCCTTGATTACCGCGTAATCCGCGCCGACGGCCGCAGCCTGTGGGTGCGCGATATCGTCAGCCTCATCGAACACGGGCACAAACCAGTGATGCGTGGGCTGATGATCGATATCAGCGAAACCAAGAACGCCGAAGAAGCCCTGCGCCTGTCGGAGCAGAAGTTCGCCTCGGTGTTTCAGCAGTGCCCGGATATCCTGGTCATCGCCCGGATGAGCGACGGCTGCCTGCTGGAAGTCAACGAGGCCTTTGAAGAACAGATCGGCCTGAGCCCGGCGCAAGTGCTGGGCCGCACCGCCACCGAGCTGAACATCTGGGGCATCGACGGCGTTGGCCCGGACCTGCTCAAGCGCTTGCAGGCAGGCAGCATCCGCAACCTGGAAATGCTCTTCCGGCGCAGCAACGGCCAGCTGTTCACCGGCCTGACTTCCGCCGAGACCTTCCAGCTCGACAGCACGCCGGCGCTGGTAGTGGCAGTACGCGACATCAGCCAGCTGAAAGAAACCCAGGAGCAGTTGCAAACCTCCGAAGAGAAGTTCGCCAAGGCCTTCCACGCCTCCCCCGACGGCCTGTTGCTGTCGCGCCAGAGTGACGGTTTGCTGATCGAAGTAAACGAAGGCTTCTGCCGCCTGACCGGCTACGACACCCACATGTCGCTGGACCACACCTCGCTGGACCTGGGTATCTGGGTCGACCTCAACGAGCGCCGGCGGCTGCTGGACATGCTCCAGCGCGACGGCTTCGTGCGTGATTTCAGCTGCCATATCCGCCGCAGCGACGGCCAGATCCGCCTCTGCGAACTGTCAGCCAGGCCGCTGCCGATTGCCGGGGTCGATTGCATGCTGACCATCGCCCGCGACATCACCGAGCGCCATCTGATGCAGGAAAAACTGCAACTGGCCGCCACCGTATTCGAGAACACCGCCGAAGGCGTGTTGATCACCGACATCGACCAGCGCATCAGTGCGGTCAACCGCGCCTTCAGCGAAATCACCGGCTACAGCGAGTTTGAAGCGCTGGGTCAGACCCCACGGCTGCTCGCCTCCGGCCAGCACGATAGCGCCTTCTATGTGGCCATGTGGCACCAACTGACGGCCGAGGGCCATTGGCAGGGCGAAATCCACAACCGGCGCAAGAACGGCGAGGTCTACCCCAGTTGGCTGACCATCAGCGCGGTGCGCAACAGCGAGCGCGCCATCACCCACTTTGTCGCGGTGTTCGCCGATATCTCCAGCCTCAAGCACGCCCAGGCCAAGCTCGATTACCAGGCCCATCACGACCCGCTGACCGGCCTGCCCAATCGCACCCTGTTCGAAAGCCGCCTGCAGGCCGCGCTCAACTGTTCCCAGGCCTCCAAGCGCCAAGGCGCGGTGCTGTTTCTCGATCTCGATCGCTTCAAGCACATCAACGACAGCCTCGGCCATCCGGTCGGCGACCTGTTGCTTAAAGGCATCGCCCAGCGGCTCAAGGAACAGGTGCGCGACATCGATACCGTCGCACGCCTGGGCGGCGACGAGTTCATCATCCTGCTGCCCGGCCTGCACCAGCCTAGTGATGCCGAGCACATCGCGCACAAACTGCTGGCCTGCTTTGGCGCACCGTTCCAGGCTGGCGAACATGAGTTCTTTACCAGCGCCAGCATCGGCACCAGCCTTTATCCACAGGACGGCACCGACGTCGCCTCGCTGATCCGCAACGCCGACGCCGCCATGTACCGCTCCAAGGCCAAGGGGCGCAACCGGGTCGAGTCCTACACCCGCGACCTCACCGCCCAGGCCAGCGAGCGCATCGCCCTGGAGCACGAACTGCGCCGGGCCATCGAGCGCAATGAACTGAGCCTGTGCTATCAGCCCAAGTTCAGCCTCAAGACCCAGAGCCTGGTCGGCGCCGAAGCGCTGATCCGCTGGACCAACCCGACGTTCGGCGACGTCCCGCCGGAGCACTTCATTGCACTGGCCGAAGAGAACGGCATGATCCTGCAACTGGGCGACTGGGTACTGGAACAAGCCTGCCGGCAAATGCAGGTCTGGAAACATAACTACCTGGCGTTCGGCCCGCTGTCGGTCAACCTCGCCGGCGCCCAGTTGCGCCAGCCAAGCCTGGTCAAACGCATCGAACAACTGCTCAAGACCCACCAGCTCATGGCCGGTGACCTGCAGTTGGAAATCACCGAGAACTTCATCATGAGCCAGGCCGAAGAAGCCCTGGCCATCCTTCATCAACTCAAGCACCTGGGCGTGCAACTGGCGATCGACGACTTCGGCACCGGCTACTCGTCGCTGAGCTACCTCAAACGCCTGCCGCTGGATATCCTCAAGATCGACCAGTCGTTCATCCGCGGCCTGCCCGACGATCCTCATGATGCGGCCATTGCCCGCGCCATCATTGCCCTGGGCCGCAGCATGCAACTGACCATCATCGCCGAAGGGGTGGAAAGCCAGGCTCAGCAGCAGTTTCTCGCTGCCGAAGGCTGCGAGCAGATCCAGGGCTACATCGTCAGCCTGCCGCTGCCGCCCGAAGAATTTGCCGCGAGTTTCCTTCGCATAGCACTTTCAGATCTTTCGGATAGCACAGCCTGGAAACCCTCGTTATAATCCGCGTCCACTGGGGCCTATAGCTCAGTTGGTTAGAGCAGGGGACTCATAATCCCTTGGTCGCAGGTTCGAGTCCTGCTGGGCCCACCAAACAAAAAACCGCGCATGGCGCGGTTTTTTTGTGCCCGCTGTCAGCTGCGCAGTTCTGCCGCCCACAAGCCCGGGGTCTTGCCGTAGTGGCGCTGGAACAAGGCGATGAACGCCGACACCGAGTCGTAGCCCAGCTCATTGGCCAGCGCCGTGACGCTCATGCCTTGCGCCAGCAACGGCAAGGCCGCCAACAGGCGCAAGCGTTGGCGCCACTCCCTGAACGACAACTGCGTCTGGGCCTGGAACAACCGCACCAGGGTGCGCCGCGAAGCCCCCACCTGCTGCGCCCAGTCTTCAATGCTGCGGTTGTCGCCAGGGTTGGCCTGCAAGGCTTCGCTGATTCGGCGCAGGCGCGGATCGCTGGGCAGCGGCAGGCCGAACGGCGCTTCGGGCAGTTCGCGCAACTCATCGACCAGCACCTGCAACAGCCGCGCCTGGGCGCCTTGGGCAGGGTATTGCGGCGCAAAGCTGTTGGCCTTGGCGATCAGCTCGCGTACCAGCGGCGTGACTTGCACCACACCGCAAGGGCGCTGGTAGCCATTGAGCAGCGAGTCATCCAGGTACAGCCCGCGAAACTCGATGGTCTGGTCGCTGTAGGCGGTGTGCTCGACCCCCGCCGGTATCCACAACGCACATTGCGGCGGCAGCAGGTAGCTGTGCTGCTCGGTGACCACTTGCATGATGCCGGCGCTGGCGTAAGTGAACTGCACCCAGGGGTGTCTGTGCAATTGCACGCGATGGCCGGCCGGAATGGCAAACATGCGCCGGTAAACCGGCCCCGGCAGTTGCTGGAAGTCCGGCAACGGCGGTACTTCACTGCTTTGTCTCATTGGCGGCAATGCCTGTCTCCTTTGCTCAAGTGAGCCGACGAAGGCCGATGGTAGCCTGCGCCCGGCTTCGTTGAACAACCCAAGGAGAGACCGATGAGCAGCCATGTGCGTGAAAACCGTTTGAGCGTGCCCGCCATCCAGCAACGCAAGGGCGCTGGCAACCTGGTGGTGCTGACCGCCTACAGCATGCCGATGGCGCGTTGGGTAGATGCCGAAGCCGACGTGATTATCGTCGGCGACTCGGTGGGCATGGTGCTATATGGCCTGCCCAGCACTTTGGGAGTCAGCCTGGAGATGATGATTGCCCATGGCCAGGCAGTGATGCGCGGCTCCCAGCGCGCTTGCGTGGTCATCGACCTGCCCTTTGGCAGCTATCAGGCCTCACCCGAACAGGCCTTCCTCAGCGCCGCCCGGCTGCTGCGCGAGACAGGTGCCCAGGGCGTCAAGCTTGAGGGCGGTGAAGAGCTGGCCGAGACCGTAGAATTCCTCACCCGCCGTGGGATTCCGGTCATGGCCCATGTCGGCCTGATGCCGCAACAGGTCAACTGCCTGGGAGGTTTCAAGGCCCTGGGCCGCGACGACCAGGGCGCCGCCAAAGTGCGCCAGGACGCCCTGGCCATGCAGGCCGCCGGTGCCTTTTCGGTGGTGCTCGAAGGCATCGCCGAACCCCTGGCACGCCGCGTGAGCGAAGAGCTGACAATCCCCACCATCGGCATCGGCGCTTCGCCTGCCTGCGATGGCCAGGTGCTGGTCACCGAGGACCTGCTGGGTTTGTTCGGTGAATACCAACCGCGCTTCGTCAAACGCTTTGCCGACCTTCAGCCGCAGATTGCCCAGGCATTGGCCGCCTATGCCCGGGAAGTACGCGACGGCAGCTTCCCCCAGGCCGAGCACTGCTTCAAGGCGCGCTGAGCACAGACGCCTTGCCCCAGGGTGAGGGCAATGGATAGGCTATCGCGCTTATTCCATGAGCCGCGCAAAGCGGCTCTTGCCAGAGAGTGCCCATGTCCGACAGCCGCCCCGTCGCCCTCGACGAAATCGATCGCCAGCTGATCTCGCTGCTGCAGATCAACGCCCGTGAAAGCGTCGCCACGCTCGCCCGGCAACTGGGTATCGCGCGCACCACGGTAACTTCGCGCCTGGCCCGTCTGGAAAAGACCAAGGTCATCAGCGGCTACGGCGTGCGCCTGGGTCAGCGCCTGATCGATGGTGGCCTGCAGGCCTATGTCGGGATCAAGGTACAACCGCGTTCGGGCAAGGACGTGGTGCGGCGCCTGAGCGCCATGGGCCAGGTGCAGCAGTTGTGCGCGGTCAGCGGCGAATTCGATTACGTCGCCTGGCTGCGCAGCGACTCGCCCGAGCAACTGGACCAGTTGCTCGACCAGATCGGCAGCGTTGAAGGCGTGGAAAAAACCACCACCTCGATCATCCTCAGCAGCAAGGTGGATCGCGGACAGCCGGTTTGACACACCAGGCAATCATCCCCCCGGATGCATCGCGGCTGCACGTATAGGCTGGTTACAGGCCCGTCGCTTGACGGCAAGGCTTGATAACCACAAACTATACGCAGGTAACGTACAAAGCATGGAAGCACTTTTCGTCGAACTACCGGCCTTTGCGCGCTATCGCAGTGACTACCTGGATGACCTGATCCCTGCGCAACGCCATTCGCTCAAACAGATGCTCGATCTGGAAATCGAAGCGAGGAGATAAAATGAAACGTGATATTTTTTCCGAACTGAACGAAGGCTTCGATGCCCTTGCCCAGGAGCGCCAGGGCAAACTGACCCTGCGCTCGCACAAAGTACAGCTCGCCGAGTTGATGGACGTCTCGGCGGAGGAGCTTGTGGCTATTCGCGAACACCTGAACATGTCTCGCGCGGTATTTGCCATGTACCTGCGCACCAATGCCCGCACCCTGGAAAACTGGGAACAGGGTCGGGCTCGCCCCAATGCCCAGGCAATGACGCTGATTCGCCTGGTAGAAAAATTCCCTGAAACCGTGGAGCACCTGGCTGCGCTGGCCTGACTCGTCATTTAGCCAATCAGTATCGTCAAAATGACTTACATCAAATCATAACGACGACACTCTGCATCTTAATTACGTAACCCCCACCCCCTAAAATGACCGCCAGTGTTTTTTCTATACTCAAGCTCCGTACCCCGCGCAGCGCCTGGCAAGGTCACTTATGAACAAGAACAATCGTCACCCCGCCGACGGCAAGAAACCCATCACCATTTTCGGCCCGGATTTTCCTTTTGCCTTTGACGACTGGATCGAGCACCCGGCCGGCTTGGGTAGCATCCCGGCGGCGCGCCATGGAGAGGAAGTGGCGATTGTCGGTGCCGGTATCGCCGGGCTGGTGGCGGCCTACGAGCTGATGAAGCTGGGCCTCAAGCCTGTGGTCTACGAAGCTTCGAAAATGGGTGGGCGCCTGCGCTCGCAAGCCTTCGAAGGCAGCGACGGGATCATCGCCGAGCTGGGTGGCATGCGCTTTCCGGTGTCGTCGACGGCGTTCTACCACTATGTCGACAAGCTCGGCCTTGAAACCAAGCCCTTTCCCAACCCGCTGACCCCTGCGTCGGGCAGCACGGTAATCGACCTCGAAGGCCAGACCCACTACGCGGAAAAACTCTCCGATTTGCCCAAGTTGTTCCAGGAGGTTGCCGACGCCTGGGCCGATGCCCTGGAAGACGGCGCCCGCTTCGGCGACATCCAGCAAGCCATCCGCGACCGCGATGTGCCGCGCCTCAAGGAGCTGTGGAACACCCTGGTACCGCTGTGGGACGACCGCACCTTCTACGACTTCGTCGCCACCTCAAAAGCCTTCGCCAAGCTCAGCTTCCTGCACCGCGAGGTGTTCGGCCAGGTCGGTTTCGGCACCGGTGGCTGGGACTCGGACTTCCCCAATTCGATGCTGGAAATCTTCCGCGTGGTGATGACCAACTGCGACGATCACCAGCACCTGGTAGTTGGCGGCGTCGAGCAAGTGCCGCTGGGCATCTGGCGCCATGTGCCGGAGCGTTGCGCGCACTGGCCGGCCGGCACCAGCCTCAGCTCGCTACACCGCGGCGCGCCACGTGCCGGGGTGAAAAGCATTGCCCGCGACAGCGACGGGCGCCTGGCGGTAACCGACACCTGGGGCGACACCCGCCACTACGCCGCGGTGCTGACCACCTGCCAGAGCTGGCTGCTGACCACCCAGATCGAGTGCGAAGAATCGCTGTTCTCGCAGAAGATGTGGATGGCCCTGGACCGTACCCGCTACATGCAGTCGTCGAAGACCTTCGTCATGGTCGACCGGCCGTTCTGGAAGGACAAGGATCCAGATACTGGCCGCGACCTGATGAGCATGACCCTGACCGACCGCCTGACCCGCGGCACCTACCTGTTCGACAACGGCGACGACAAGCCGGGGGTGATCTGCCTGTCGTACTCGTGGATGAGCGATGCGCTGAAAATGCTCCCGCACCCAGTGGAAAAGCGCGTCAAGCTGGCCCTCGATGCGCTGAAGAAGATCTACCCGAAAGTCGATATCGCCGGGCACATCATCGGCGACCCGATCACCGTGTCGTGGGAAGCCGACCCGCACTTCCTCGGCGCCTTCAAGGGCGCCCTGCCCGGCCATTACCGCTACAACCAGCGCATGTACGCGCACTTCATGCAGCAGGACATGCCGGCCGAGCAGCGCGGCATCTTCATTGCCGGTGACGATGTGTCGTGGACCCCGGCCTGGGTCGAAGGCGCGGTGCAAACGTCGCTCAATGCGGTGTGGGGTATCATCAATCACTTTGGTGGCCAGACCCACCCGGACAACCCAGGCCCGGGCGACGTATTCAATGAAATCGGCCCGATCGCCCTGGCCGACTGACGGGAGAATCGCCATGCGCATCGCCCTGTTCCAAGGCGAACCGCAACCGCTGGACCTGTCCGGCAACCTCGAGCGCCTGCACCAGCAGGCGCAACTGGCCGCTGCCCGCGGCGCCGAACTGCTGGTATGCCCGGAGATGTTCCTGAGCGGCTACAACATCGGCAGCGAAGCCGTCGCGCGCCTGGCCGAAGCCGAAGACGGCCCCTCGGCCATGGCCGTGGTGGAGATCGCCCAGAGCAACCGCATCGCCATTGCCTACGGCTACCCGGAACTGGCCGAGGACGGGCAGATCTTCAACAGCGTGCAGTTGATCGACGCCCACGGCAGCAGCCTGTGCAACTACCGCAAGACCCACCTGTTCGGTGGCCTCGACCGGGCGATGTTCAGCCCGGGGCCCGATCACTTTCCGGTGGTCGAGCTCAACGGCTGGCGCCTGGGCTTTTTGATCTGCTACGACATCGAGTTCCCGGAAAACGCCCGGCGCCTGGCCCTGGCCGGTGCCGAACTGATCCTGGTGCCGACGGCGAACATGGTGCCCTTCGACTTCATTGCCCAGGTCACCGTGCGCGCCCGCGCCTACGAGAACCAGTGCTACCTGGCGTACGCCAACTACTGCGGCAGCGAAGGCGAAATCCACTACTGCGGGCAGAGCAGCATCGTTGGCCCGGATGGCAGCATCCTGGCGATGGCCGGTCGTGACAGCGCGCTGCTGAGCGCCGACCTCGACCTGCAGCGAGTGCACCAAGGGCGGGCCAACAACCCTTACCTGCACGACCTGCGCCCCGAGCTCTACAGCACGGCGCGGCAATAATCCGCTAGCATGACGGTTCGCCTGTACCCGGAGTCGTCATGCCCAGCGCCCTGCACAACCTGACCCTCGCCAATGGCCTGCAGGTCACCCTGCGCCATGCACCGCAGCTAAAACGCTGTGCGGCGGCTGTGCGGGTAGCGGCCGGCAGCCATGACGCGCCACCGGCGTGGCCGGGGCTGGCACACTTTCTCGAGCATCTGTTCTTCCTCGGCAATCAACGCTTCGCCCTGGACGACGGCCTGATGCGCTATGTGCAGCACCACGGCGGGCAGGTCAACGCCAGCACCCGTGAACGCAGCACCGAGTTCTTTTTCGAAGTACCGCCCGCGGCTTTTGCCGGGGGGCTTGAGCGACTGTGCCAGATGCTCGCACAGCCGCAGTTCGACCTTGAGCGGCAAGTGCGCGAACGGGAAGTGATCCATGCCGAGTTCATTGCCTGGTCGCGCAATCCACAAGCGCAGCACCAGTTTGCCTTGCTTCAGGCTGCGGGCAGCGAACATCCGCTGAGCGCGTTCCAAGCTGGCAACCGCTACAGCCTGCAGGTTCAAAATCCGGCGTTCCAGGCGGCGTTGCGCGGCTTTCACCAGCGCTTCTACCAGGCCGGGCAAATCACCTTGAGCCTGAGCGGGCCACAAAGCCTCGACGAACTGCAGGCGTTGGCGAATCGCTTCGGCCAGGTGTTCAGTCGCGGGGCAAAAGTGCAGCAATCGCTACCACCGAGCTTCTATAGCCGGGCTGCGCTGTTGATGCACAACGAACGGCAACTGGATGTGCTGTACCCGTGCGAGCAACTCCCCACAGGTTTTGAGCAGGCAGTCGATTTTCTCGCTACCTGGCTAAGCGACACCCGGCCCGGCGGCTTGCCGGCGACCTTGCGCGCGCGGGGCTGGCTGGCGCACTTCGCGTTTTCCTCGCTGTACAGCTTTGCCGGCCAGACGCTGCTGCATGCGGGCTTCAAGCTCAACGACACGGCTGATGCCACGCAGGTCCAGGCGCTGTTGACTGACTGGCTGGCGTTTTTCCGCACGGCGGACCTGAGCAGCATCAACCAGGAATACGCCCGCTTGCAGCGTTGTCGCGAACTTGCCGCCAGCGCGCTGGAGCTGGCACGCCGGGACAGCACCGGGCAACGCTTCGAAGCGCTGGACGCGCAAGGCTTGGCTGCGCTTGAACAGTTGCTCGAAACAATGCTCGCCGGCCAGGTTAAAACGCCTACCCACGCCTGGCAGTTGCCCGCTGCAAATCCGTTGCTGAGCGTGAAGGCGCAGACCCTCTCGGTCAGCGCCGTTCCCGAACGCCTGACTGTCTCTCCCCTGCTACCGCCGTCGCGCGAGCATGGTGTGGTCTACCTGCGCTGGCAGCTCACCTCAGCCTTGCGTGGGCGCCTGTGTCAGGTACTTGATCGGGCGCTGCAAGCCTTGCGTGAACAGGCTGCGCAGGCTGGGGTGCAAGTGCAATTGAGCGCCTGCGACAAATACTGGCAGTTGCGCTGCGCCGGCAATGGCACCGTGGTGGGCGCAGTGATTGAACAGACATTGGCCATCCTGCGGCAGCCGACCAGCCAGAGCTGGACAACTGGCGCTGCCGAGCAGCCCGATACCATGCCGATCCGCGCGCTGCTCAGGCAGTTGCCGGAGCAACTACTAGGCCGCCGCGTCGACGAGCCCTTGCCAGCCTGCATAATCAGCCAGAGCGATCTGGATGCGTTGTGGGAGCATTCAACCTGGACTGGACTTTCGACCGGCTTCAGTGCCAGCCAGCAATCGGCGCTGAACCAGGCCCTAAGCGCAATGCCAGGGTGCGATGGCAGGCATCTGCCGACCACAATCGAACCTGTGCGGCGCTGGCAAACGCTACCGCCAGCGGCCAGTGAACAGGCCTTGCTGCTGTTCTGCCCGATCGAGGACCAAGCCGCAGGCCGGCTGTTTGCCCAGCAGCTACAAGGGCCTTTCTATCAGCGCCTGCGGGTCGAACTGAACCTGGGCTACGCGGTATTCAGCGCCTTCCGACAGATCGAGGGCTGCAACGGCCTGCTGCTTGGCGTGCAGTCGCCATCGGCCAGCCATACCGAGATCATCGGGCACATCCAGGCATTGCTCGATAACCTGCCCGCCACACTGAGCTGCAACCCTGCAGATAAACAGGCCCTCGCCGCCCAGTTCGACGAAGCGGCGATGACCAACAACGAGGTGGCCGAATGGGCCTGGCAGGCGCATCTGGCCGGCCATCGCCAGCCGCAGTTGAGGGATCTGCAAGCGGCGATCCTGGCGGTCGAAACGCCGCAACTGCAGCACCTGGCCCGCCAGGTAAGCCAGGCCGAACACGGCTGGCTGTGCCTGGCCAACGGCCCGGCGCCCAGCGAAAACTGGCACTGATGCAGGCGATTCTTACCGTCCCGGTAATGGCGTTTATCTTAGATTTAACCATTCGGTCCGTATTTTTTTAGTAAGATAGCGCAATCTTGGCTATGGAACCCCTCACCTGGAGGGTGGACTAAATAAGTAGCTGACAACCCCCAGACCTATCCGGAAGGAGTAATCCCATGTGGACCAAACCTGCTTACACTGACCTGCGTATCGGCTTTGAAGTGACCATGTATTTCGCAAGCCGCTGAACCTGCTTGCGGTACAACGCCTCGGCCCGCCGGGGCGTTTTTATTTCAGGACGCGGCAGGAGTGGCCATGTACATCCAGATTCTAGGTTCCGCCGCCGGTGGCGGTTTTCCCCAGTGGAACTGCAACTGCGCCAACTGCAAAGGCTTTCGCGACGGCAGCCTGCGCGCCACGGCGCGCACCCAGTCATCGATTGCCCTGTCTGACGACGGCATCCACTGGGTGCTGTGCAACGCCTCGCCGGACATCCGCGCACAGCTGCAAAGCTTTGCCCCGATGCAGCCGGCCCGGGCCCTGCGCGACACCGGCATCAATGCCATCGTCCTGCTCGACAGCCAGATCGACCACACCACCGGCCTGCTCAGCCTGCGCGAAGGCTGCCCGCACCAGGTCTGGTGCACCGACATGGTCCATCAGGACCTGAGCACTGGTTTCCCGCTGTTCACCATGCTCAGCCACTGGAACGGTGGCCTGCAGTGGCAGCGCATCGAGCTCGAAGGCAGCTTCGTCATCGATGCCTGCCCGAACCTGCGCTTCACCCCCTTCCCACTGCGTAGCGCCGCACCGCCCTACTCACCGCACCGCTTCGACCCACACCCGGGTGACAACCTCGGGCTGATGGTCGAAGACCTGCGCACCGGCGGCAAGCTGTTCTACGCCCCGGGCCTGGGCCAGGTCGACGGCAAATTGTTGCAGATGATGAGCGACGCCGACTGCCTGCTGGTCGACGGCACCCTCTGGGAGGATGATGAAATGCAGCGCCGCGGTGTCGGCACCCGCACCGGCCGCGAGATGGGCCACCTGGCGCAGAACGGCCCGGGCGGCATGCTCGAGGTACTGGAAGGCTTCCCGCGTCAGCGCAAGGTGCTTATCCACATCAACAACACCAACCCGATTCTCGATGAGGATTCGGCCGAACGCGCCGAATGCGTACGCCGCGGCGTCGAAGTGGCCTTCGACGGCATGAGCATCACCCTCTAGGAGCCGACATGAGCGACGCCAAACCGCTGTCCCCCGCCGAATTCGAACAGGCCCTGCGCGCCAAGGGCGCCTATTACCACATTCATCACCCCTACCATGTGGCGATGTATGAAGGCCGCGCGAGCCGCGAGCAGATCCAGGGCTGGGTGGCCAACCGTTTCTATTACCAGGTCAACATCCCGATGAAAGACGCCGCGATCCTGGCCAACTGCCCGGACCGCGAAATCCGCCGCGAGTGGATTCAGCGCCTGCTCGACCATGACGGCGCCCCTGGCGAAGACGGCGGCATCGAAGCCTGGCTGCGCCTGGGCCAGGCGGTCGGCCTCGATCCGCAGCAGCTGCGTTCCCAGGAACTGGTGCTGCCCGGCGTGCGTTTTGCCGTGGATGCCTACGTCAACTTCGCCCGCCGCGCCAGTTGGCAAGAGGCGGCCAGCAGCTCGCTGACCGAGCTGTTCGCCCCGCAGATCCATCAGTCGCGGCTCGACAGCTGGCCGCAGCACTACCCATGGATCGACCCGGCCGGCTACGAGTACTTCCGCACTCGCCTGGGCCAGGCCCGGCGTGACGTCGAGCATGGGCTGGCAATTACCCTGCAGCACTACACTACAGTTGAAGGCCAGCAGCGCATGCTGGAGATCCTGCAGTTCAAGCTGGACATCCTCTGGAGCATGCTCGATGCCATGAGCATGGCTTACGAACTGAACCGCCCGCCCTATCACAGTGTCACCAGCGAAAGGGTCTGGCACAAAGGAATCGCCCTATGAGTTTTAATCGCGCGCAAGTTCCGGCCTGGCGCCCGGGCTATCGCTTCCAGTACGAGCCGGCGCAAAAGGGCCATGTGCTGTTGTACCCGGAAGGAATGATCAAGCTCAACGACAGCGCTGCGCTGATCGGCGGGCTGATCGACGGCCAGCGTGACGTCGCCGCGATCATCGCCGAGCTGGACAAGCAGTTCCCTGGCGTACCTGAACTTGGTGACGACATCGAGCAGTTCATGGAGGTGGCCCGTGCCGAACACTGGATCAGCCTTGCCTGAATTGCCGGCAAAACCTGACGTCGGCCTGCCGCTGTGGCTGCTCGCCGAGCTGACCTACCGTTGCCCGCTGCAGTGCCCGTACTGCTCCAACCCCCTGGACTTCGCCGCCCAGGGCCAGGAGCTGAGCACCGCGCAGTGGTTCAAGGTGATGGCCGAAGCGCGGGAGATGGGCGCCGCGCAACTGGGCTTTTCCGGCGGTGAGCCGCTGGTGCGCCAGGACCTGGCCGAACTGATCGGCGAGGGCCGGCGCCTGGGCTACTACACCAACCTGATCACCTCCGGCATCGGCCTCACCGAACAGAAGATCGCCACCTTCAAAGAGGCCGGGCTGGACCATATCCAGATCAGCTTCCAGGCCAGCGACGAGCAGGTGAACAACCTGCTGGCCGGCTCGAAGAAGGCCTTCGCGCAAAAGCTGGAGATGGCCCGCGCGGTAAAAGCCCATGGCTACCCGATGGTGCTGAACTTCGTCACCCATCGGCACAACATCGATAAGATCGACCGCATCATCGAGCTGTGCGTGGCCCTGGAAGCCGACTTCGTTGAACTGGCCACTTGTCAGTTCTATGGCTGGGCGCACCTGAACCGCGTCGGCCTGCTGCCGACCCGCGCCCAGCTCGAACGCGCCGAGCGCATCACCAACGAGTACCGGGCCAAACTGCAAGCCGCCGGCAACCCGTGCAAGCTGATCTTCGTCACCCCGGACTATTACGAAGAGCGCCCCAAGGCCTGCATGAACGGCTGGGGCAGCGTGTTCCTCACCGTCACCCCGGACGGCACCGCCCTGCCCTGCCATGGCGCCCGGCAGTTACCGGTGCAGTTTCCCAATGTGCGCGAGCACAGCATGCAGCACATCTGGTACGACTCGTTCGGCTTCAACCGCTTTCGCGGTTATGACTGGATGCCCGAGCCGTGCCGCTCCTGCGACGAAAAGGAGAAAGACTTCGGCGGCTGCCGCTGCCAGGCCTTCATGCTCACCGGCGACGCCAGCAATGCCGACCCGGTTTGCGCCAAGTCGGCCGAGCACGGCATCATCCTCAAGGCGCGTGAAGACGCCGAGCATGCCCATCAGACCATCGACGAGCTGACCTTCCGTAATGAGCGAAACTCCCGTGTCATTGTCCGCGGCTGAGCGCTTCAGCGCCGAACAGGCGGTCGCCGCCGGTACCGATTTCGCCGAGCTGCGGGTTGCCGCCCAGGGCCTGTTCTGGAACGAGTTTCGCCCCAGCGACGGCGCCTGCCGGATCTGGCTCTGGCGCGATGGCCAGGCCCGCTGCCTGACGCCCAATGGCTTCAGCGTGCGCAGCCGGGTGTATGAATACGGTGGCGGCAGCTTCTGCCTGAGCGACGATGGCCTGGTGTTCGTCAACGAGGCCGACCAGCAGCTCTATTGCCAGGACCTTGACGGCGGGTTGCCGCAACCACTGACCGAGGGTCTGAAGCGTTACGGCGACCTGCGCTGGGCCAATGGCCAGGTGCTGGCAGTGGAAGAAAGCCATGGCCCGGGGACGGTCGAGCATCGCCTGGTGGCCATCGCCAAGGGCAGCCGTGAAGTACTGGCCGAAGGCGCCGACTTCTACGCCGCGCCCACCCTCAGCGCCGATGGCTCGCGCCTGGCCTGGATAGAATGGAGCCGCCCCGAGCAACCATGGACCGCAACCCGGCTGCTCTGTTGCCAGCGCCAGGCCAATGGCCGCTGGAGCACACCGCGCTGTATCGCCGGTGAACAAGGCCTGCAACAGTCCCTGCAGCAACCACATTTTGATGCCGGCGGCCGCTTGTATTGCCTGTCCGACCGCAACGGTTATTGGCAACCCTGGGGCGAAACCGCCGCAGGCTGGAGCGCATTGCCGGCCGCCGCTGCCGACCACGCCGGCGCGCCCTGGCAACTGGGCGCCAGCACCTGGCTGGCGCTGGATCAGCAACACTACCTGGCCAGCTGGTTCGAAAACGGCTTCAGCCGTTTAGGCATCTGTCATGCCGACGGTTCGGTAGAAGACTACAGCGCGAACTACAACCGCTTCCGCTGCCTAGACCTCGACGAGCAACACATCTATGCCATTGCCGCGTCGGCCATCAGCCCACCTGCGGTTATCGCCATCAATCGCCAGAATCATCAGGTGCAGGTGTTGGCAGGCGGTGCCTTGCCGCTGCCGGCCGAACGCATCAGCCGCCCGCAGGCCCTGCGCTACCCCAGTGGCGATGGTTTCGCTCATGGTTTCTTCTACCCGGCCATGAACGGTGAGGCGCAGCCGCCACTGCTGGTGTTCATCCATGGCGGGCCGACCTCGGCCTGCTACCCGGTGCTCGACCCGCGCATCCAGTACTGGGCCCAGCGCGGTTTTGCCGTGGCCGACCTCAATTACCGAGGCAGCAGCAGCTATGGCCGCGACTATCGCCAGGCCCTGCACCTGCGCTGGGGCGAGATTGACGTCGAAGATGCCTGCGCCGTGGTCAGGCACCTGGCCGAACGCAAGCTGATCGACCCGCAGCGCGCGTTCATCCGTGGCGGCAGCGCTGGCGGCTACACCACCCTCTGCGCCCTGGCGTTCCATGATGTATTCCGCGCCGGTGCCAGCCTCTACGGCGTCAGCGACCCGCAGGCGCTGGCCCGCGCCACGCACAAATTCGAAGGCGATTACCTGGACTGGCTGATCGGCGACCCGGTAGTCGACGCCGAACGTTACCAGCAGCGCACGCCGTTGCTGCACGCCGCCAACATCAAGGTGCCGGTGATCTTCTTCCAGGGTGAGCTGGATGCCGTGGTGGTGCCGGAACAGACCCGTTCGATGCTGGATGCATTGAAAGCCAACGGCATTCGCGCCGAAGGGCATTTCTACCCATCGGAGCGTCACGGTTTTCGTACCGCGAGCAACCTGGCGCATGCGCTGGAAGAGGAATGGAAGTTCTATCGGCGGGTGCTGGAGGGCAGTTAGATCGCTATCGCGACCCGACTTGACCCGCGATTGGCCTCACCGCTTAGCGATGATATACACCGCATGCACGATGCCCGGAATGTACCCCAGCAACGTCAGCAGGATGTTCAGCCAGAAGGCGCCGCCGAAGCCGACCTGCAGGAACACACCCAGCGGCGGCAGGAGAATGGCGATGATGATGCGAATAAAATCCATTGGGCAGCTCCCTTCAAAGATGTACTAGAACTGACTCTAGCGCGGCACCAGGGTTCCACTCGTTGGCAGCAGACAAAAAAACGCCCCAAGCCAAAAACAACAGGCCCGGGGCGATGCGCAGGAACGCGAGACGGTTCGGAAAATTCGTTAACGCGATGTATTGATCAGGCCGTGGCCTCGCGTCGCTGGTTCTGCTGCGCGGCATGCACGCGGGCAAAGGCCCGGGCCAGGCGCAACAGCATTTCGTCGATGTTGCCCTTGCTCACCGTCAGTGCCGGCGAAAAGCGCAACACGTCGGCTTGCGGGGCATTGAGCAGCAGGCCTTCGTGCAAGGCAGCCTGGACCAGCTCACCCGCATTGTCTTCGCTCAGTTGCAGCGCCCAGAGCAGCCCCTGGCCACGCACCTCGACCTGGCCATAGCGGCCGGCCAACCGGCTCAGGCCATCGCGCAGGTGCCGCCCGGAATCTTGCACATGCTCGAAGAAGCCCGCCTCCAGCACGGTCTGCAATACCGCCAGGCCTGCCGCAGTCATCAGTGCATTGCCATGGTGACTGCCTTCCAGCTCGCCGGGCGCGGCGCAGCAGGCGCTGCCACGGGCCAGCAGGGCCGCCAAGGGCACGCCGCCACCCAGGCCCTTGCCGAGGGTGAGAATATCGGCACGTACGCCGTACAACTGTTCGGCGAGCATCGCCCCGCAGCGGCCGACGCCGGTCTGCACTTCATCGAGAATCAGCAGGATGCCCAGCTCGCGGCACAGCCGCTCGACGCCCTGCAGGTACGCCTGGGTCGCCGGAATCACCCCGGCTTCGCCCTGGATCGGTTCGAGCATGATCGCCACGGTGCGCGAGTCGACCGCCGCGTGCAGCGCTTCAAGGTCGTTGAACGGCACCTTGCTGAAGCCCGGCAACCCCGGCTCGCAGCGATTGCACGGCGACGGGTCGGAAGCCGACAGCGCGCCCAGGCTGCGGCCATGGCAGCTCTGGCTGGCGGTGATGATGTGGAAGGCGCCGTTGCGATGCAGCTGGCCCCATTTGCGCGCCAGCTTGATCGCCCCTTCACAGGCTTCGGCGCCGCTGTTGAGCAGATAGGCCTGATCGCTGCCGGTGCTTTCGCACAGTTGGTTGACCAGATTCAACAGGCCGCGGTTATGAAAACCGGCACCCGGATTGATCAGCGCCTGGGCCTGGCTGCCCAAGGCTTTGACCAGCACGCTGGGGCTGTGGCCGAGGCTGTTGACTGCACAGCCCTGGGTAAAATCCAGATACGCATGGCCTTCACTGTCCCATAACCACGAACCCTGGCCGCGAACGAACACCTGGGGCGCTCGCGCTACCGCCGGCATCAGGCATTCCCGCGACAGGTCTTCTACCGGTTGCGCAGCGATCTTGCGCTCGGCCACGGCCGGAGCCGGGCGGCGCAGGTTGAACAGGTTCATGCGCGCAGCCCCTCGAGCGGCAGGCCAAGCAAACGCGCGGTCCAGTCTTCGACCTGACCGGTGCGCATGCGCTTGATGGCGATATCGCGCCAGCGAGACGAGAGGGCCGGACAATCCACCAGCTTTTTCAAACCTGCATGCTCCAGAGGTTCACGGTAAAAAGTGCGTAGCGCCCAGGCCACGGTCAGGCCCGGATAACTGCGTTGAATCAGTTCAAAAGGCTCGTCGGCGCTGACGAAACCTGGCCTGAGCACCCGGTAGAACCAGCCACAGCGGCCACTGTCCTGGGCCTGTTGCGGCAGGTTCGGCAAACCCCAGCGATGGCTCAGGCGATAGCACGGCGAACGCGGCTGGCTGATCTGCAACAGCGCCCCGCCCCAGCGGAACATGTCGCCCAGGCATACCTGATGTTCATCCAGGCCGTGGGTCGAGAGGTTTTCGCCAAAACCCGGGGCGCGCCAGTCGATCTGTGGATAACGTTGCCGCCACCAGGCGTAATGCTCGGCCGGGTAGTGGTGCAAGGCCCGTTCGGGGCCGGTATGGAAGCGTGGGTCGCCGTGTTCGTCGTTACCCAACCCTTGCGGCCATAACCACAAGCGTCTTGCAACCTCCTGCTTATCGATATCAGTCAACAAGCCATGCCCGAGGTTTTTTGCCTTGCCTATGTAAACGCCATCCACATACACGGTATTCATCGCGCCTTCTGGCCCTGTAAACCTTGTGAATACGGGATAGACTAGGCTTCTTGGCGGCTAACGGCCATTTGGTTTTTCGAGCATTTTTGATAAGTATCAGTTATGGATTTTCGCCAACTGCGTTATTTCGTCGCGGTGTATGAAGAGGGCCACGTCGGCCGGGCCGCCGAGCGCTTGTCGCTGTCGCAACCGGCGCTGTCACAGCAGATCCGCCAGCTTGAACAGAACCTCGATGTCAGCCTGTTCGAGCGCGGCAACAAGCGCCTGCTGCCGACCCTGGCCGCGCACACCCTGTACAACCACGCCCTGCCCTTGCTCGATGGCTTGCAGCGGGCCCGTGAGGCCCTGCGCAATTTCAAGGGCCAGTCGTTGCGCACCCTGGCCATCGGCGTACTGCAAACCGTGCGGCCAAGCCTGGTGCCGCAACTGCTAGACCGGGTGCGCAAGGCGCAGCCGCACCTGGTGGTGCAAATCTATGAGCTGTCGGGGCTGGAGATCGAGCGGCGCCTGCTCAATGGCAGCCTGGACATCGGCATCAGCTACCTGCCGCCGCGCCAGCCCGGCCTGCATGGGCTGTTACTGTACGAAGACGAGCTGCAACTGGTCATCCCCAACACCCACCCCTTGCGCGAATTCAAGAAGGTATCGCTCAAGCAGGCCGCCGAATTGCCGATGCTGCTGCTCGGCGAAGAATTTCAGGTGCGGCAGATCTGGCAGTCGCAACTGGCCAACCTCGGCCGGCGCCCGCAAGTGCAGGCGGAAATGAACAACATGGGCGGGATTCTCGACAGCCTCGCGCACACCTCGCTGGCAACGGTACTGCCCGGGCGCGCCAAGGAAGTGGTCGAAGATGACCAGGACTTGTTGTGGAAGCCATTGAGCGAACCACGGGTGCCGCTGAAGATCGGCCTGGTGTTTCGCGATGCACAGCGCCAGCAAGCCTCGGTGGAGTTGCTGCGCAACCTGCTGGAAGAAGAAGCCGACCCGCGCCAGATCGGCGTGTCGCCGCTGGATGTACTGGGCTGAGGTCAAATCGCAGGCAAAAGAAAACCCCGCCGAAGCGGGGCTTTGCAGACTGTTTCCCTGAAATCCTTTTCGCCCCGCCATCCTGGCAGGAATCCTTCGTGTCCGTGTTCTGTACTTTGCGCTTCCTGCGCTACGTCCATGTGAGAAGATTAACTGTGGATCCAATCTTCCGATAGAGGCGAAAAGTCACCACGTCATGTAAGAGAATGCTTACAAACAACTATTACGCTTAAAACTGCGCCGCATCCAGCAGGTACAGCGACTCGCTACCGGCTTTGACCGAAGCGCTCAGCGAGTGAATCCGCGGCAGCAGACGGGCGAAATAGAAGCGTGCGGTGCCCAGCTTGCTGGCGTAGAAATCGTCCTCGCCTTGCTTGGCCAGGGCGGTCCGGGCCATCAACGCCCACATGTAGGCATAAGCGGTATAGCCAAACGCCTGCAGGTATTCAACAGACGCCGCGCCGATTTCATTCGGGTTGCTCTTGGCCCGGTCGAGCACCCAGGCGGTCAGGTCGTCGAGGTTGTCGAGGGCGGCATTCAGCGGTTTGACGAACTCGTCCAGCTCGTTGCCAGCGCTGGCGGTGAAGTGGCGGATCTCGTCGGCGAACAACTTGTACAGCGCGCCGCCGCTACCAACCACCTTGCGCCCCATCAGGTCGAGGGCCTGGATGCCGTTGGTGCCTTCGTAGATCTGGGTGATGCGCACATCGCGCACCAGTTGCTCCTGGCCCCACTCACGAATGTAACCGTGGCCACCGAACACTTGCTGGCCATGCACAGCCGATTCCAGGCCCAGATCGGTTAGGAATGCCTTGGCCACCGGCGTCAGCAAGGCCACCAGGTCTTCACCGCGCTTGCGGGTCTGGGCGTCTTCGCTGAACTTGGCGGTATCGAGCTGCATCGCCACATAGGTGGAGAACGCACGGCCGCCTTCGTTGAGGGCCTTCATGGTCAGCAGCATGCGCCGCACATCAGGGTGGACGATGATCGGGTCGGCGACCTTGTCCTTGGCTTGCGGGCCGGTTGGCGAGCGGCTCTGCAGGCGGTCGCGGGCATATTCGATGGCGTTCTGGTAGGAGCGCTCGGCCGAGGCCAGGCCCTGGATACCAACGCCCAGGCGCTCGTAGTTCATCATGGTGAACATCGCCGCCAGGCCCTTGTTCGGCTCGCCGACCAGGTAACCGACCGCTTCATCGAAGTTCATCACACAGGTGGCCGAGGCCTGGATGCCCATCTTGTGCTCGATCGAGCCGCAAGTGGCCGGGTTGCGCGCGCCCAGGCTGCCATCGGCATTGACCAGGACCTTCGGTACCAGGAACAGGGAAATGCCCTTCGGCCCGGCAGGGGCGTCCGGCAGCTTGGCCAGCACCAGGTGGATGATGTTCTCGGTGAGGTCGTGCTCGCCACCGGTGATGAAGATCTTCGTGCCGCTGACCTTGTAGCTGCCGTCCGCCTGAGGCTCGGCCTTGGTGCGGATGATGCCCAGGTCGGTGCCGGCGTGCGGCTCGGTCAGGCACATGGAGCCGGCCCAGATACCGGCGTACATGTTCGGCAGGTACTTTTCCTTGAGCTCTTCACTGGCGTGGGCGTTGATCGACAGGCAGGCACCGGCAGTCAGCATCGGGTACAGGCCGAACGCCAGGCTGGACGAGTTGACCATCTCCTCGACCTGGGCCGAGATCACCTTGGGCATGCCCATGCCGCCGTAGGCCGGGTCGCCACCGACGCCCACCCAGCCGCCTTCGGCGTAGGTCTGGTAGGCCTCGATGAAACCGGCCGGGGTGCTCACCGCACCGTTGTCCCAGTGGCAGCCTTCTTCATCGGCGCTGCGGCTCAGCGGCGCGATGCTCTTGCTGGTGACCTTGCCGGCTTCTTCGAGCACCGCCAGCGCGGTTTCTTCGTCGACCACTTCGGCCAGGCCCGGCAACTGCGCCCAGAGCCTGGACACCTCGAAGACTTCATTGAGGACGAAGCGCATATCGCGCAGGGGCGCTTTATAGTCAGCCATGGCTACCTCTCACACTAGAGTCGGGGACGGCCCGCAGGCCGCATCACTGTTATGCAAGCAGTGTAACCGAACAACTTTTGTGACACATAGGGTCATCTGGCGACTGTATAGTCTATTTCGGTCACGCCATGCGTACGGCACCACGCTTGGCCTGTACACCGTAGGCGACGACACAGTTACGCCCGGCACCTTTGGCACTGTACAAGGCCTGGTCGGCGGACTTGAGCACTTCGTCGGGTGAGCGATGATCGGCCAGACGCTCGCTGACGCCGATACTGATGGTCACCGAAACGCTTGAGGCCGCCGACGCACCGCGGCGCTGGCGCCCTTGCTGGTCGTCCTGGGGGCGGCTGTCCTGATTGCGCAACTGGATGTTGTAGTTGGCGATCACCTCGCGCACGGCCTCAAGGTGCGGCATGCACTCCTCGATGCTCTTGCCGGCGAACACCACGGCAAATTCCTCACCGCCATAGCGATAGGCCCGACCACCGCCGGTAACTTTGGACAGCTTGCTGGCCACCAGGCGCAACACCTGGTCACCGACGTCGTGGCCATGGGTGTCGTTGAATTTCTTGAAGTGGTCGACGTCGGTCATCGCCAGCACATAGTTGCGCCCCAGGCGCTGCATGCGTTCGTTGAGCGCGCGGCGGCCGGGCAAGCCGGTCAGCTCATCGCGGAAGGCCATCTGATAAGCCTCGTGGGACACCGCTGCGGCAATCATCAGCATCACCTGGCTACACATGATGTTCAGGGTGAACGGCAGGATAAAAGTCTTGGGCAGCATCCAGAAGATACCGATCAGGCCGATCAACTGCGCGGCATGCAACGGCCGTGGCTGGCGCAGGTACTGCACCACCAGCAGGATGAAGGCGCAGAAGAACACCGGGTAGGCCAGCTGGATCAGGCTCATCCACTGGCCGTGCAGCGATGGCCAGCGGATCTCCGCCAGCCAGCTCAGCAGTGCCTGCGGGAAACTCTGCTCCAGGCCCAGGGCGACGCTGCCCACGGCCAGCAGTACGGCGAAGCGCGCGACCATGTCCTGGAACAGGTGGGTACGCTCCTGCCAGGCGCCATACAGGGCAAACATCAGCGGCAACAGCAGGCAAACCAGGTGGAACACCACCGCTGCGTCTTCGCGCACGCGACCGTTGTCGCGGTAGAAGTCGGTCTGGGTGTCGAGCAGGAAGTAGGCGATGTACACCGTGAGCATCAGAAACAGTTCGCGCTGACGACGGTACACGGCGCAATAGGCGCCGCCGAGCAACAGGACCAGAGTAGGCAGGACATTGAACAGTGAGGTGAAAAAGACGCTGAGGTCTCTCACATAAGCGGCCGCGAGCCCCGACACCAGCAAACAGACTGATGGCAGGAAGTGGCTCAGGCGTACAGCGGATAAACGAAACAAGGGTAATCTCCGACCCGGCAGATCAATAATGGCATTGTGCCTTAATGTATCGGCAGCGCACATGAATAGATGAATGCGCTTGGTCGGTGGGAGCGGGCTTGCCCCGCGATAGCATTCTGTCAGCTACCTCACATCGCGGGGCAAGCCAGCTCCCACAGAAAACAAAAGGCAAAAAAAAACGCCTGCCGGTGAGGGCAGGCGTTTTTCCTTACAGCCTTTGAATCAGTACGACAGACCGAAGTGCTCTTCGTTCATGTCCATCAGGTTGTTGGCGCCCGACAGCATGGTTGCGACATGGGTGCGGGTACGCGGCAGGATGCGCTGGAAGTAGAAACGCGCGGTCTGCAGCTTGGCGGTGTAGAAGGCTTCTTCAGTGGTGCCGGCAGCCAGCTTCTCGGCAGCCAGGCGCGCCATGTCGGCCCAGAAGTAGGCAAGGCAGGCGTAACCGGAGTACATCAGGTAGTCCACCGAAGCGGCGCCGACTTCTTCGCGGTCTTTCATTGCAGCCATACCGACCTTCATGGTCAGCTCGCCCCACTCTTTGTTCAACTGGGCCAGCGGTGCGACGAACTCGCTGATCGCCTCGTTGCCTTCGTTGCCCTGGCAGAACTTGTGCACGATCTTGGTGAAGCCCTTGAGCGCTTCGCCCTGGGTCATCAGTACTTTACGGCCGAGCAGGTCCAGCGCCTGGATGCCGGTGGTGCCTTCGTACAGCATCGAGATGCGGCTGTCGCGAACGTTCTGCTCCATGCCCCACTCGGCGATGAAGCCGTGGCCGCCGTAGATCTGTACGCCGTGGTTGGCTGCTTCGAAGCCGACTTCAGTCATGAACGCCTTGGCGATCGGCGTCATGAAGGCCAGCAGTGCGTCGGCTTTCTTCTTCTCTTCTTCGTCCTGGCTGTACTTGACGATGTCCACCTGCTTGGCGGTGAAGTAGACCATGGCGCGGTTGCCTTCGGCGAACGCCTTCATGGTCAGCAGCATGCGGCGTACGTCCGGGTGGACGATGATCGGGTCAGCGGCTTTGTCCGGCGCTTTCGGGCCAGTCAGCGAGCGCATTTGCAGGCGGTCGCGAGCGTATTTCAGGCCGCCCTGGAACGCCACTTCAGCGTGGGCCAGGCCTTGCAGCGCGGTACCCAGGCGAGCAGTGTTCATGAAGGTGAACATGCAGTTCAGGCCTTTGTTGGCCGGGCCGATCAGGTAGCCGGTAGCGGCGTCGAAGTTCATCACGCAGGTGGCGTTGCCGTGGATGCCCATCTTGTGTTCGATCGAGCCACAGGAAACGGCGTTGCGCTCACCGACAGTGCCTTCGGCGGTCGGCAGGAACTTCGGCACGATGAACAGCGAAATGCCTTTGGTGCCAGCAGGAGCATCGGGCAGGCGGGCCAGGACGATGTGGACGATGTTGTCGGCCATGTCGTGCTCACCGGCCGAGATGAAGATCTTGGTGCCGGTAACTTTGTAGGAACCATCAGCCTGAGGTTCGGCCTTGGTGCGCAGCATGCCCAGGTCGGTACCGCAGTGTGGCTCGGTCAGGCACATGGTGCCGGTCCATTCGCCGGATACCAGCTTGGTCAGGTAGGTCTCCTGCTGCTCGGCGGTGCCGTGCTCGGAGATGGTGTTCATCGCGCCGTGGGACAGGCCAGGGTACATGCCCCACGACCAGTTCGACTCGCCAACCATCTCGCTGACCGCCAGGCCCAGCGACTCAGGCAGGCCCTGACCGCCGTGCTCGACGTCATGGGCCAGGCTTGGCCAGCCACCTTCGACGAACTGCTTGTAGGCTTCCTTGAAGCCGGATGGGGTTTTTACGCCCGACTCGCTCCAGGTGCAGCCTTCAAGGTCACCGACACGGTTCAGCGGGGCCAGTACCTGTTCACAAAACTTGGCGCCTTCCTCGAGGATGGCGTCAACCATGTCCGGGGTGGCGTCCTGGCAAGCCGGCAGGCTCTGATAATGCGCTTCGTAGCCGAGCAGCTCGTCACGAACGAAGCGAATATCACGCAAGGGGGCTTTGTAATCAGGCATAGCGATGAACCTCTGCTGATGAATCCTGGATAGGGAGACCGCGATATACCGACCAGCTCTAGGCGGCTTTCGGTCAAACAGTTGTTTGAAACATACGTTTACGCCGAAAACTTGTCAAGCATCAAGCAGAGGGCAGTTCGGCCATGCCAGACTGCGCGATTGCCCTGGCCAAATACCCCGCAAACGCGCAGCCGAGCGCCGGCCTGCAAGGCCAAGGCGCTGATACATAAAGACTAGTTGAAGGCGCGCAGAGGGCGAGCCGCAGGGGGTCAGGCGTAGGTATCGATCAGGGTGCCGAGCATTTCGTCCGATGCTTTGGCCACTTTGACACCAAGTTCGACCTGATGCTTGCCCAGCGCCATCTCGACGCTGCTGGTGGCCAGGTCCATCTGCTGGCTGCGATCGACCGCACGCAGGCGCTCGGCCTGATAGTCGCTGGACTGGCTGGTGGCGGCACGCTCGACGGTGGTGTTGGCGATCTGGCTGGCGGCCTGATCGACGCGGTTCTGCCCGGCCTGAATGGCGCCGAGCCCTGCGTAGTAGACTGAGTTGCCCGAGATTTCCATGTCGAAACTCCATGACGCTGAAGGCGAACAGCCTCTATTGAAGCAGACTTGCCAACAAAAGGCCCGTTGAAAACACTAATGGCACTGTGCCTTACGATAGACGAGCGTCAGTCCAGCAGGTCCAGTTGCAAGTGCGCGGCCACCGCTTCAGCGCTGACCTGCTTGAGCTTCGGCACCCGCCCGAGGCACGGCGCCGGTAAACGTTCGGCGAGGCTGGCGAGGTTTTCCTCCAGGCGCGAGGTGCGCGGGTCGACAATGTTGGCCACCCAGCCAGCCAGTTGCAGGCCATCGCGGGCAATGGCTTCAGCCGTCAGCAAGGCGTGGTTGATGCAGCCCAGACGTACGCCGACCACAAGGATCACCGGCAGCTTCAGGGCCACGGCCAGGTCCGACAGATTGGCCTGGTCGGACAACGGCACGCGCCAGCCACCAGCACCTTCGATCAGGGTGAAATCAGCGCCTTGGGCCAGCACCTCGCGCATCGGCGTCAACAAGGCCTGCACGCTCAGGGCGATACCGGCCTCGCGCGCAGCCAGGTGCGGGGCAATGGCCGGCGCGAAGGCGAACGGGTTGACCTGCTCGTAGGGCAGCTTGAGCGAACTTTCGGCGATCAGCGCCATGGCATCGGCGTTGCGCAGGCCCTGGCTGCTGGCCTCGCAACCGGACGCCACCGGCTTGGCACCGAGGGTGCTCAGGCCGGCCAGGTGCGCGGCGTGCAGCAGGCCGGCGGCGATGGTGGTCTTGCCGACGTCGGTGTCGGTCCCTGCAATGAAATAGGCCGGGTTCATCTCAATCCCCTTCTACCGGCGGCTTTTGCAGTACACCGTAGACCACCTGGTAGGTCGCCGGTAGTCCTTGCGGCTGGCGGAAGCGCTCATAGGCCTGCAACAGCCCCTGCATGCGCGCGCGTCCG
This sequence comes from Pseudomonas sp. B21-009, assembly GCF_024749345.1. Taxonomy (NCBI): domain Bacteria; kingdom Pseudomonadati; phylum Pseudomonadota; class Gammaproteobacteria; order Pseudomonadales; family Pseudomonadaceae; genus Pseudomonas; species Pseudomonas sp. B21-009. Next base: position 5,394,152 of record NZ_CP087199.1, read on the forward strand.
GTCAGGCCTGCCGGACGGCCGGGGTTGAGGTTGTGGGCGCCGAGGGCCTTGAGTTCGTGGGTCAGGCTGCGTACGTCCGGGTAGTACAACACATGGGGCCGGGCCTGCAGGCTCAGCACCTGCAGCTCACTTTCGCCGCACAGGCGCTGATAGTCCTCAAGGCGCCGGAAGCGATTGACGTGCACCAGGCCATCGACTGCCTGCCAGCTTTCACGCAGCTCGTGCAGGGTGCCAACACAGAGGCTGGCGAACTCCAGTACACCGCCGGGCTGCAGTACCCGCCGGGCTTCGCTGAGCACGGCGCGAAAATCGCCGCACCATTGCACCGCCAGGCTGGTGAAAATCAGCTCGACACTGGCGTCGCGCAGCGGCAAGCGCTCGGCATCGCCAGCTACATAATGATGCGCCCCGCCCTGCTCGCGGGCGTGCTCGAGCATGCCTTCGGCGATGTCCACGGCGATACCGGCGGCCTGGGGAAAACGGCTGTTCAGGGCGCGACTGAAGTAGCCGGTGCCACTGCCCAGGTCCAGCCAACGTTGCGGTTCAAGTGCACCCGGCAACTGCTCAAGCAGCGCAGTACCTACCGCACGCTGCAGTTCGGCGACACTGTCGTAGCTGGCGGCGGCGCGGGAGAACGACGCGGCAACCTGGCGTTTATCGGGCAAGGCGCCGGGCAGGCCCGGCAGGGAAAGATCAGTCATCGCCACTCTCATGTACAAAGGCCTTGATTGCTGCTGCCAACTCATGAGGTGTTTCCATCACAAAACCATGAGCACTGTCTTCCAGCAGCCCGACTTCCACGTCGGGCAGAATCTCCAGCAACTCGCCGGCGACCTCCGCCGGCACCAGCTCGTCACGCCCGGCAAACAGGTGCAACTGCGGGCCGCCATAATCTTGCACAGCCTTCCGGGTATCGAGCTGGCCGAGCACCTGCAACCCCGCCACCAGTTCCTCGGGGGCCGGCGCGGGCATGCAGGCGCTGAGCAACCGGGCCAGGCTGCGCGGCTCTTGCGCGCCCTGGCTGCACAGCGAAACAAAGCGCTTGAGGGTGACCTGGGTGTGATAGCGGCAGCCTTCGAGGAAGGTCTGGAAGGTATCCACCGCCATACCGTGCGGCCAGCCTGGGCGCGAAACAAAACTGAGGTTGCTGCCCAGGGTGATCAAGCCATGGCAGTCATCGCCGCGCCGAGCGGCGAGCTCTGCGGCGAGCATGCCGCCCAGCGACCAGCCACCCAGCCAGGCATGGCGTGGCAGTTGCCGGTCGAGCTTGTCGAGCCAGTCTTCGGGGTTGCTCGACACCAGGCTGGGCAAGGCCTGGATCTCGACCCGCAAACCGGGGTCGATGGCCCGCAGGGTCGCCACCAGCGGTTGCAAGGCGGAGCTGCCCAGGCCCCAGCCCGGCAACAGGATCAGATGATTACGCATCAGCAGGCTCCAGCAGCGGATAACAGTCAGCCAATGCATTCAACAATAGCTGCACCTGCGCCGCGCTGTGCGCCGCACTCAGGGTCACGCGCAGCCGCGCACTGCCGGTAGGCACCGTGGGTGGGCGGATCGCGGTCACCAGCAGGCCGCGCTCGCGCAGCAGCTGCGACAGGCGCAAAGCGCGCGCGCTGTCGCCGATCAGGATCGGCTGGATTGGCGTGAAGCTGTCCATCAACTGCAGGCCAATCTGCTCGGCGCCGCGGCGAAATTGCTGGATCAACGCCGCCAGGTGCTCACGTCGCCAGTGTTCGCTGCGCAGCAGTTCCAGGCTGCGCAGGGTGGCGCAGGCCAGCGCCGGTGGCTGGCTGGTGGTATAGATGTAGGGCCGGGCGAACTGGATCAGGCATTCGATCAGCTCTTCGCTGCCCGCCACGAAAGCACCCGCGGTACCGCAAGCCTTGCCCAGCGTACCGATCAGCACCGGCACCTGCGCCAGTGTCAGGCCGAAATGCTCGACGATGCCGCCGCCGTTGCGTCCCAAGGTACCCAGGCCATGGGCGTCGTCGACCATCAGCCAGGCGTCGCGGGCATTGGCCGCTGCAGCCAGGGCGGGCAGGTCGGCCAGGTCGCCGTCCATGCTGAACACCCCGTCAGTCACCACCAGGGTGTTGCCGACGGCCTTGTCCAGGCGGCTGGCCAGGCTCTGGGCATCGTTGTGCAGGTAGCGGTTGAAGCGCGCGCCGCTGAGCAGCCCGGCATCGAGCAGCGAGGCGTGATTGAGGCGGTCTTGCAGCACCGTATCGCCCTGCCCGACCAACGCGGTCAGCGCGCCAAGGTTGGCCATATAGCCGGTGGTAAACAGCAATGCCCGCGGCCGTCCGGTGAGTTCGGCCAGGGCTTCTTCCACCGCGTGATGCGGGCTGCTGTGGCCGATCACCAGGTGCGAAGCGCCGCCGCCGACACCCCAGCGCTCGGCACCGGCGCGCCAGGCGGCGATCACTTCCGGGTGATTGGCCAGGCCCAGGTAGTCGTTGCTGCAGAACGCCAGCAACGGCTGGCCGTCGACCACCACTTCAGGGCCCTGCGGGCTTTGCAGCAGCGGGCGCTGACGGTACAGGTCAGCCGCGCGGCGTTGCTCGAGCCGCGCGCGAAGATCAAAAGCCATGCGCGCCTCAGGCCGAGGCGGCGTTGTAGAACAGCTCGCTGCTCTTCTGTTCCACCAAAGCCTGCTCGATGGCCGCCTGATGGACTTCGTCGGCGTGCTCTTCACGGGCTTCGGGCTGGATACCCAGGCGCGCGAACAGCTGCATGTCCTTGTCGGCTTGCGGGTTGGCGGTGGTCAGCAGTTTCTCGCCGTAGAAGATCGAGTTGGCGCCCGCGAAGAAGGCCAGGGCCTGCATCTGCTCGTTCATCGCTTCGCGCCCGGCCGACAGCCGCACGTGGGATTTGGGCATGAGGATGCGGGCCACGGCGAGCATGCGGATGAAATCGAACGGGTCGACGTCTTCGGCGTTTTCCAGCGGAGTGCCGGCGACCTTTACCAACATGTTGATCGGGACCGACTCCGGGTGCTCCGGCAGGTTGGCCAGCTGGATCAGCAACCCGGCGCGGTCGTCCAGCGACTCGCCCATGCCGAGGATGCCACCCGAACAGATTTTCATCCCGGCGTCGCGCACATAGGCCAGGGTCTGCAGGCGATCGCTGTAAGTGCGGGTGGTGATGATGCTGGCGTAAAACTCCGGCGAGGTGTCGAGGTTGTGGTTGTAGTAGTCCAGCCCGGCCTCGGCCAGCGCCTGGGTTTGCTCAAGGTCGAGCTTGCCAAGGGTCATGCAGGTTTCCAGGCCCATGGCCTTGACCCCTTTGACCATCTGCAGCACGTAGGGCATGTCCTTGGCCGACGGATGCTTCCAGGCCGCACCCATGCAGAAGCGGGTCGAACCAATGGCTTTGGCGCGGGCGGCCTCTTCGAGGACCTTCTGCACTTCCATCAGCTTCTGTTTTTCCAGCCCGGTGTTGTAGTGGCCGGACTGCGGACAATATTTGCAATCTTCCGGGCAGGCGCCGGTCTTGATCGACAGCAGGGTCGAGACCTGCACGCGGTTGGCGTCGAAATGCGCGCGGTGCACGGTTTGCGCCTGGAACAGCAAGTCATTGAACGGCTGCTGGAACAGGGCTTTGACCTCGGCCAGGGACCAGTCGTGACGTGTTGTTGCAGTTGTGCTGGCGCTCATCGGCGGTTCCTTGTTTAGGCTTGTACAAGCGCCGGCACAGGAAACCCCGCCAGCGCATCACGGATAGCTCGCATAGTTAAGGAAGGCTGATGCACTGTCAACCACAAGTCAAAAACAAGGTTTACAACTGGCTATTTAATAACCATACCTGTCTGCTCTGCAATGAAGCGGCCGAGCAGCCCTACCCTTTGTGTGTCGCCTGCGAAAGCGAACTGCCCTGGCTCGATGAGCATTGCCAGGTCTGTGCCCTGCCGCTGCCCATGCACGGTCTGGTTTGCGGCCAGTGCAGCCGGCGCCCGCCGGCTTTCTATCGGGTCGAGGCGCCCTGGCACTACGGCTTTCCGGTCGATGCACTGGTCACTCGCTTCAAGCACAACAGCCAGTGGCCGCTGGGCCGCCTGCTGGCACAACTGCTCGGGCGCTGGTTGATCCATCGCTTTGAAGAAGGGCTGCCGCGCCCGGCCTTGTTGCTGCCGGTGCCGCTGGCAAAGCGGCGTTTGCGCCAACGTGGCTACAACCAGGCGGGCATGCTCGGTCACTGGCTGGCGCAGCAACTGGGCATAAGCTGCAGCGAACAGGTGCTTATCCGCACCCTCGATACCCCGGCCCAGCAAGGTCTCAAGGCGCAGGCGCGCAAACGCAACCTGCGCCAGGCCTTCGCCATCCACGACAGCAAGCTGATTGCCGGGCGTCATGTGGCGCTGGTGGATGACGTGCTGACCACTGGCGCTACTGCCCAGGCCTTGGCCAGCCTGCTGCTCAAGGCGGGCGCCCGGCGGGTCGATGTCTACTGCCTGGCACGCACCGCCAAGCCCGGCAGCGCTTGACTTGCACGCGGGGTGCGGGCACTTTCGGGCTGTTTCCTTTCAGGTGCCCGTTACCGATTATGTCTCTGCCTGCCCTGCTCACCCAGCACATCGTCCGCCGTCCGCAGCGTATTGCCTTGCTGCAACACATTGCCGAACAAGGCTCGATCACCCGTGCGGCGAAAAGCGCCGGCATGAGTTACAAGGCCGCCTGGGATGCCATCGACGAGCTCAACAACCTGGCGGCCAGCCCGCTGGTCGAGCGCAGTGTCGGCGGCCGTGGCGGCGGTGGGGCCAAACTGTCCACCGAAGGCCAACGGGTGCTGCGCCTGTACCAGCGTTTGCAGGCGCTGCAGGCGCAGATCCTCGAAGCCGCCGAAGACGCCAGCGATCTCGACCTGCTCGGCCGCCTGATGCTGCGCACCAGCGCGCGCAACCAACTGCACGGGCGTATCAGTTCGATCGAGACCCAGGGCCGCTATGACCGCATCAGCCTGACCCTGGCGGGTGATCTGCGCATCGACGCCGAGATCACCCACGACAGCACCGCTCGCCTGGAACTGAGCCCCGGTACCGCCGTCGTCGCCCTGATCAAGGCCGGCTGGCTGGAGTTGCTCGGCCTCGATGAACAACCTGCGCAGGGCTACAACTGCTTGCCGGTCAAGGTCGATGCCTTGCTTGACGACGCCGAGGGCCCCACCGAAGTGCGCCTGGCCCTGGCCAGCGGGCAAACCCTGTGTGCCTTTGCCGAAGCTCACTGGCTGAAGGATCACCGGGTCGTTGTAGGTAGCGACCTGCAGGTGCAGTTCCAGCCTTCCTACGTACTTCTCGGAACGCCGTTGTAAAACTGCCACAAAACCGTCATGCGCCCTGACTAAGGTGACTGCCAAACCCGCAGGAAGCCTGTCATGCACCTATTAGAAGAACACCAGCCAACCGACCTCGAACAGCTCACCCATCTCAGCCGCCGGCGCTTTATCGGTGCCGGGGCCCTGTGCGGCGCAGCGTTGTTTCTCGGTGGCAATCTGCTCAGCCGCAGCGTTCTGGCCGCCAGCGTCAGCGCCGGCAACAGCAGCCTGCTGGGCTTTGCCAGCATTCCCGCCGCCAGCGCCGACAGCATCAGCCTGCCGCCAGGCTACAAGGCCCGGGTGCTGATCAGCTGGGGCCAGCCGCTGCACGCCAACGCGCCAGCCTTTGACCCTTCCGGCAATGGCAGTGCCCAGGCCCAGGAACTGCAGTTCGGTGACCACAACGACGGCATGAGCCTGTTCCCCTTCCCCGGCGACGACAACCGCGCGCTGATGGCGATCAACAACGAGTACACCAACTACCGCTACCTGTTCAGCCACGGCGGCAAACCGGCCTCTGCCGAAGAGGTGCACAAGGCCCAGGCCGCTGAAGGGGTGTCGGTAATCGAAGTGCGACGCGCCGACGGCCAGTGGCAATTCATCCAGGATTCGCCCTACAACCGACGCATCCATGGCAACACGCCCATCAGCCTCAGCGGCCCCGCCGCCGGCGATGCCCTGCTCAGAACCGCGGCCGACAACAGCGGGCGCAAGGTGCTGGGTACCTTCCAGAACTGCGCCAACGGCAAAACCCCGTGGGGCACCTACCTGACCTGCGAAGAGAACTTCACCGACTGCTTCGGCAGCAGCGATCCGGCCCAGGCCTTCGATACCGCGCAGAAGCGTTATGGCGCTTCGGTCAGCGGCAAGGACGTCGACTGGCACCCGCACGACCCGCGCTTTGACCTGGCAAAAAATCCCAACGAGCTCAACCGCCATGGCTGGGTGGTCGAAATCGACCCGTTCGATCCGCAATCAACGCCAGTCAAGCGTACTGCCCTGGGCCGCTTCAAGCACGAAAACGCCGCCCTCGCCGAAACCGCCGACGGCCGCGCGGTGGTGTACATGGGCGACGATGAGCGCGGCGAGTTCATCTACAAGTTCATCAGCCGCGAGCGCATCGACCACAAGAACGCCAGCGCCAACCGCAATCTGCTGGACCACGGCACCTTGTATGTGGCGCGCTTCGACGATGGCGACCAGAACCACGACCATCCGCGCGGCAAAGGCCAATGGCTGGAACTGACCCACGGCAAGCACGGCCTCAACGCCGCCAACGGTTTTGCCAGCCAGGCCCAGGTGCTGATCCATGCACGCCTGGCCGCCAGCCACCTGCAGGCCACGCGCATGGACCGCCCGGAGTGGATCGTGGTCAGCCCCAAGGACGGCCAGGTCTATTGCACCCTGACCAATAACTTCAAACGCGGTGAAGACGGCCAGCCGGTCGGCGGCCCCAACCCGCGCGAGAAGAATGTCTACGGGCAGATCCTGCGCTGGCGCGAAAGCGCCGATGACCATGGCGCGATGAGCTTCGACTGGGACCTGTTCGTGGTGGCCGGCAATCCATCCGTGCATGCCGGTGATGCCAAGGCAGGTTCCGCCAACATCACCCCGCAAAACATGTTCAATAGCCCCGATGGCCTGGGCTTCGATGCCGATGGCCGCTTGTGGATACTGACTGACGGCGACTACAGCAACAGCGGTGACTTCGCTGGCATGGGCAACAACCAGATGCTCTGTGCAGATCCTGCCAGTGGCGAGATCCGCCGCTTCATGGTCGGCCCGGTGGCCTGCGAAGTGACCGGCATCGCCTTTGCCCCGGACCAGCGCACGCTGTTCGTCGGTATCCAGCATCCGGGCGAAACCGGCGGTTCGACCTTCCCCGAGCACCTGCCCAATGGCAAGCCGCGCTCGTCGGTGATGGCAATCAGCAGGGAGGATGGTGGGATCGTTGGCGCCCATCTGTAGGAGCGGCGGTGCGACAACTCGACTTGACCCGCGATGACGCCAGTGCAGACGGCACATCAGGTGGTGTCTGCATCGCGGGGCAAGCCCGCTCCCACACGAGCCGGCGATGTGCGATACCATGCAGGAACCTTGCGGCCACCTGCCGCATAGCAGGAGCGAGCATGTCCCACCCCTTTGAAACACTCACCCCCGACCTGGTCCTGGACGCCGTGGAAAGCATTGGCTTTCTCAGCGACGCCCGGGTGCTGGCACTCAACAGCTACGAGAACCGGGTCTACCAGGTGGGCATCGAAGGGGCTGAACCACTGATCGCCAAGTTCTACCGCCCGGATCGCTGGAGCGACGCGGCGATCCTCGAAGAACACAGCTTTACCGCAGAACTCGCCGAATGCGAAGTGCCGGTGGTGGCGCCACTGGTGCACAACGGCGAGACCCTGTTCGAGCACAGCGGCTTTCGCTTCACCCTGTTCCCGCGCCGCGGTGGTCGCGCGCCGGAGCCAGGCAATCTTGATCAGCTGTATCGCCTCGGGCAATTGCTCGGCCGCCTGCACGGGGTTGGCGCTACCCGCCCGTTCGAGCACCGCGAAGCGCTGGCGGTGGATAACTTCGGCCACGCCTCGCTGAACACCCTGCTCGAAGGCAACTTCATCCCTAAAAGCCTGCTGCCGGCTTTCGAATCGGTAGCCCGCGACCTGCTCAAGCGGGTCGAAGCGATCTACGCCAGCACTCCGCACCAGGTCATCCGCCTGCACGGCGACTGCCACCCGGGCAACATGATGTGCCGCGACGAAGTGTTCCACATCGTCGATCTCGACGACTGCCGCACCGGCCCGGCCGTGCAGGACCTGTGGATGATGCTTGCCGGCGAACGCCACGAGCGTCTTGGCCAACTCGCCGAGCTGATGGATGGCTACAACGAGTTCCACGATTTCGACCCGCGCGAGCTGGCGCTGATCGAGCCTCTGCGCGCCCTGCGCCTGTTGCATTACAGTGCCTGGCTGGCCCGGCGCTGGGACGATCCGGCGTTCCCGCGCAGCTTCCCCTGGTTCGGCCAGGAGCGCTACTGGGGCGACCAGATCCTCGCCCTGCGCGAGCAAATGGCGGCGCTGGATGAAGAACCGCTGAAATTGTTCTGAAGCGCGTGCGAGTCTGTCTACAATAGCCCCCTGCTTTTAGATAGCTGCCTAAGCAAGGAATCTGCATGCACGCCGCCAACCCGCGCCGCGGGTACATCCTGGGCCTGAGCGCCTACATCATCTGGGGTTTGTTCCCGCTCTACTTCAAAGCGCTGCAAAGCGTCCCCGCGGTAGAAATCATCGTCCACCGGGTGCTCTGGTCGGCGCTGTTCGGCTCGTTGCTGCTGCTGGTCTGGAAACATCCGGGCTGGTTGCGCGAACTGCGCGAAAACCCCAAGCGCCTGGCAATCCTGGCCCTGAGCGGCTCGCTGATCGCCGGCAACTGGCTGACTTACGTGTGGTCGGTTAACAACGGGCGCATGCTTGAAGCCAGCCTGGGCTACTACATCAACCCGCTGGTCAACGTGCTGCTGGGCATGCTTTTACTCGGTGAACGCCTGCGCCGTTTGCAGTGGGTCGCAGTAGGGCTGGCCGCGCTTGGGGTAGCGCAACAAGTTTGGCAGGTCGGTAGCCTGCCCTGGGTATCCCTGGTACTGGCGCTGAGCTTTGGTTTCTATGGCTTGATCCGCAAACAGGCGCCGGTCGCCGCCCTGCCCGGGCTGGTGGTGGAAACCTGGATGCTGGTGCCGCTGGCCATCGGCTGGATGCTGCTCAACCCCATGGCTCACAGCGCCCAGGCCAGTTTCTATACCAGTAGCGAAGCCTTGTGGCTGATAGCCGCAGGTCCGGTCACCCTGGTGCCGCTGGTGTGCTTCAACGCCGCCGCCCGGCACCTGCCCTACACCACCCTGGGCTTCTTGCAGTACCTGGCGCCAACCCTGGTCCTGCTGCAGGCGGTGTGGCTGTTCGGCGAGCACCTGTCGAGCAGCACCTTGGTGGCCTTCATGTTCATCTGGGCGGGCCTGGCGCTGTACAGCGTCGACGCCTGGCTGAGCCTGCGCCGGCGCAGCTGATCAAAAAACACACAACCACCTGCAGGCCACGCCAATCGTGGCCTGCAGCGACATCTCCCAAGCTTATCCACAGGCGCATCCCCGATAAACCGGGATAACTAATCCTCGGGGCGCAGGTTCAATTCGACCATCAGGTCGTCGGCCAATGCCTCCAGTTTGCCCTGCAACACCTCCAGCGACAGCGTCAGCGGCACCGCCAGCAAGGCATCGGCATGGAACAGCGGTTCGCTGCTCATCGGCGCCGGGCGTACCTCGGTGGTCAGACGCTCGACGTTGACGCCCTGCTCGGCCAGCAGCCGGGTAATGTCGCGAACGATACCCGGGCGGTCATTGCCCACCAGCTCCATGGCGATCGGCTTCCAGGTGCAGGACGGCTCAATGCCGCTCTCGGCGATCAGCACACGAATGTCGTGCTTGATCAGGGCCTTCAGCGCCTCGACCAGTTCATCGTAGGACTCGGCCGGCACCGCTACCTTGAGAATGCCGGCAAATTGCCCGGCCATGCGCGACATGCGGCTCTCCAACCAGTTACCGTTATGCTCGGCAATGCATTGAGCGATCCGCTCGACCTGCCCGGCCTTGTCGGGGGCGATCACTGTCAATACGAGATGATCCACGCGCTAACCCTCTGCTTTTGACGTTCAGCCCCCGAAATCAAAGGGCGCGCAGAAAGTATAGGCAAGGCGCGGCAACCTGCCGCAGGAGCAGCGATTGACTAATCGTGTACTGTTTCAAGATTTATCTGGAACAATCTGCCGCTTTTTTGAGAACATACGCACTCCCAGCGTGACCCTATGCGACCAATTGGTCGCAGAACGACGTATTTAGTCTGATTTTCACAACCGCAGCGCATCATGTAGTATGCCGCAGCGTGGACTACAAAACGTTGGATCGATGTCTGCCAAGGCGCCTGTGAAAATACGCCAACGCCTGCCAGCCTGTCTGGCAGGCCGCACCCAGCCGCCCACAAGGGCATGTTCTGGTGCCGTGTTTAGAGAAGCGCGCAAGGCTTAAATAGAAGAGCTGAATAGCTGAGCAGAGTGAGGCAAGCAATGACTGAACACGTTCAAGTCGGTGGCCTTCAGGTCGCCAAAGTCCTGTTCGACTTCGTGAACAACGAAGCCATTCCCGGAACCGGCGTCAACGCCGAACAATTCTGGGTGGGTGCGGAAAAGATCATCAACGACCTCGCTCCAAAGAACAAAGCACTGCTGGCCAAACGTGACGCACTGCAGGCGCAGATTGACGCCTGGCACCAGGCGCGCAAAGGCCAGGCTCACGATGCCGTGGCTTACAAGGCCTTCCTTCAGGACATCGGTTACCTGCTGCCAGAAGCTGCAGACTTCCAGGCCTCGACCCAGAACGTCGACGACGAAATCGCCCGCATGGCCGGCCCTCAGCTGGTCGTGCCGGTCATGAATGCCCGCTTTGCCCTGAACGCCTCCAACGCCCGTTGGGGTTCGCTGTACGACGCGCTGTATGGCACTGATGCCATCAGCGAAGCCGGCGGCGCAGAAAAAGGCAAAGGCTACAACAAGGTTCGCGGCGACAAGGTGATTGCCTTCGCCCGCGCCTTCCTCGACGAATCGGCACCACTGGCTGCCGGCTCCCATGTCGACTCCACTGCCTACCGCATTGAAGACGGCAAGCTGGTGGTCGCCCTCAAGGGTGGCAGCAACAGCGGCCTGCGTGACGATGCCCAGCTGATCGGCTATCAGGGCGACGCTTCGGCGCCGACTGCGATCCTGCTCAAGCACAACGGCCTGCACTTCGAAATCCAGATCGACGCCAGCACCCCGGTCGGCCAGACCGACGCCGCCGGGGTCAAGGACGTGCTGATGGAAGCCGCCCTGACCACCATCATGGACTGCGAAGACTCGGTTGCCGCCGTCGATGCCGACGATAAAGTGGTGATCTACCGCAACTGGCTGGGCCTGATGAAAGGCGACCTGGCCGAAAGCGTCAGCAAAGCTGGCCAGACCTTCACCCGGACCATGAGCCCGGACCGCGAATACACCGCGCCTAACGGTGGTTCGGTCAGCCTGCACGGCCGTTCGCTGCTGTTCGTGCGTAACGTCGGGCACCTGATGACCATCGACGCCATCCTCGACAAGGACGGCAACGAAGTGCCGGAAGGCATCCTCGATGGCCTGGTCACCAGCCTCGCCTCGATGCACAACCTCAATGGCAACACCAGCCGCAAGAACAGCCGCACCGGCTCCATGTACATCGTCAAACCGAAGATGCATGGCCCGGAAGAAGCTGCGTTCACCAACGAGCTGTTCGGCCGCATCGAAGATGCCCTGGGCCTCAAGCGCAACACCCTGAAAGTCGGGATCATGGACGAGGAGCGCCGCACCACGGTCAACCTCAAGGCCTGTATCCAGGCGGCCAGCGAGCGCGTGGTGTTCATCAACACCGGCTTCCTCGACCGTACCGGTGACGAAATCCACACCTCCATGGAAGCCGGCGCCGTGGTGCGCAAAGGCGCCATGAAGACCCAGAAGTGGATCGGCGCCTACGAAAACTCCAACGTCGATATCGGCCTGGCCACCGGCCTGCAAGGCCGCGCCCAGATCGGTAAAGGCATGTGGGCCATGCCGGACCTGATGGCCGACATGCTCGAGCAGAAGATCGCCCACCCGCTGGCCGGTGCCAACACCGCCTGGGTACCGTCGCCGACTGCTGCGGCCCTGCACGCCCTGCACTACCACAAGGTTGACGTGTTCGCCCGTCAGGCGGAACTGGCCAAGCGTACACCCGCTTCGGTCGATGACATCCTGACCATCCCGCTGGCGACCGATACCAACTGGTCGGACGAAGAAAAGCGCAACGAACTGGACAACAATGCTCAGGGCATCCTCGGTTACGTGGTGCGCTGGATCGACCAGGGTGTCGGTTGTTCGAAGGTGCCGGACATCAACGATGTCGGCCTGATGGAAGACCGCGCCACCCTGCGGATTTCCGCACAGTTGCTGGCCAACTGGCTGCGTCACGGCGTGGTCAGCGAAGCGCAAGTCCTGGAAAGCCTCAAGCGCATGGCGCCGGTGGTCGACAAGCAGAACGCCAACGACCCGCTGTACCGCCCGCTGGCTCCGGACTTCGACAACAACATCGCCTTCCAGGCGGCGGTTGAGCTGGTCGTCGAAGGCAGCAAGCAACCGAATGGTTACACCGAGCCGGTGCTGCATCGTCGTCGTCGCGAGTTCAAGGCCCGGAACGGCCTGTAATCGCGTAGTCTTCATCGCGGGTCAAGTCGGAGCGGCGGTGCGCCGATCCGACTTGACCCGTGATGGCTTCAGCCCATCCCCAGTTCCCTGCGCACCAACCCCACCAGCTTGTCCAGATCGATCGGCTTGAGCAGAAAGTCGACGACGCTCAAGTGCATCGCCTCGATGGCGTCTTTCACATCCGCAGCCCCTGAGACGATGATGATCGGCATCGCCGCGCGCTCCGATTCGCGAATCTGACGTATCAGCTCAAGCCCACCGAACGAGCCCATGCGCAGGTCGGTGATCACCAGACCGATACCGCGCTCCTTGGCCAGGCACTCCAGCGCCTGCTTGCCGCTGTTGGCGGTCAGGCATTTGATGCGTTTTGAACTCAGGTACCTGGCCAGGGCATCGCGGGCCACACGGTTGTCGTCGACGATCAAAACCTTGGGCGGCGCAGCCTCAGGCGCAATCACCGATGCCAGGGCTTTGCGCTCGGCTTCGCTCAGTATGTCTTCGTGGTCGGACATGGCTGTCTCATCATCAATGACCTGCAAAATGTCCTGTGAATCAAGTTCAGACCGCATTGAGATTACTTGCAAACTGCCTTTCGTCGGCAAATTGACACATGACGCAACGCTTCAACAGCCTGACGCAGTTTATAGACTTACGTCCAATGGGCACTGAGCAGCCCGCGGCCGACCATGAACAACGAAAACAACAAGGTCGATGGTCACAGCTCGACACAAAGACGCGGTAATGCTCATGAGCAAAAAGGACGCCTTCGCCCAGGCAGGAAAGACTGCAGTCATGCAGAACATCCAGGGGACCATGCAGTTTCTGCAACGCTTTCCACCCTTCAATCAGATGGAGAACGCCCACCTGGCGTTTCTCGTCGAACAGTGCCAGCTGCGCTTCTACGCGGCCAATGACAGCATCATCAAGCCCAGCGACGGCCCGGTCGAGCACTTCTACATCGTCAAGCAGGGCCGGGTGGTCGGCGAGCGTCAGCACGTAAGCCGCCCGGGCACCGAAACCACCTTCGAGATCACCAGCGGCGAGTGCTTCCCGCTCGCCGCCCTGCTCGGCGAACGGGCGACCCGTACCGAACACCTGGCCGGCGAAGATACCTTTTGCCTGCAATTGAACAAGGCCGCGTTCATCCGCCTGTTCACCCTGTCCGAAGCCTTCCGCGACTTCGCCCTGCGCGGGGTCAGCAGCCTGCTCGACCAGGTCAACCAGCAGGTCCAGCGCCGCGCGGTGGAAACCCTCGGCAACCAGTATTCACTGAACACCCGCCTGGGCGAGCTGGCCATGCGTCACCCGGTGGTCTGCGATCCGGCCACGCCGTTGCGTGAAGCGGTGCGGCTGATGCACGAGCAACAGGTCGGCAGTATTGTCATCGTCGACGAGCAGCGCTTTCCCATCGGCATCTTCACCCTGCGCGACCTGCGCCAGGTGGTCGCCGATGCCAGCGCCGACTTCGCTCAGCCGATCAGCCGGCACATGACCGCCGCGCCGTTCTACCTGAGCCCGCAAGCCAGCGCCTTCGACGCCGCCATCGCCATGACCGAGCGGCATATCGCCCACGTCTGCCTGGTCGAAGAGCGGCGCTTGTGCGGCGTGGTGTCCGAGCGGGACCTGTTCTCCCTGCAACGGGTCGACCTGGTGCACCTGGCGCGCACCATCCGCCACGCCAGCCGGGTCGAAAACCTGGTATCGCTACGCGGCGAAATCAGCCAGCTGGTTGAACGCATGCTCGCCCATGGCGCGTCTTCGACGCAGATCACCCAGATCATCACCCTGCTCAACGACCACACCGTGTGCCGGGTGATCGAGCTGGCCATCGAAGACAAGGGCGACCCGGGCGTGCCCTTCAGCTGGCTGTGCTTCGGCAGCGAAGGCCGCCGCGAACAGACCCTGCACACCGATCAGGACAACGGCATCCTCTTCGAAGCCCGCGATGCCGCCCATGCCGCCGAACTACGCGGGCGCCTGTTGCCGCTGGCCCAGCACATCAATCAGGGCCTGGCGCAATGCGGCTTCAGCCTGTGCAAGGGCAATATCATGGCCGGCAACCCCGAGCTGTGCCTGTCCCGCGCCGAATGGGCACGGCGCTTTGCCGCTTTCATTCGCGAAGCCACGCCCCAAAACCTGCTGGCGTCGAGCATTTACTTCGACCTGCGGGTGGTCTGGGGCGACGAACAGGCCTGTGAGCAACTGCGCCAGAGCATCCTCGAGCAGGTAGCCGACAACCGCCTGTTCCAGCGCATGATGGCCGATAATGCCCTGCGCCAGCGCCCGCCAGTGGGACGTTTCCGGGAGTTCGTGCTGACCCGCCAGGGTAACGACAAGGCCGCCACTCTCGACCTCAAGGTCCAGGGCCTGACGCCGTTCGTCGATGGCGCACGGTTACTGGCCCTGGCCAACGGCATCGGCGCCAACAACACCCTGGAGCGCCTGCGCCAACTGGTGGCCAGGCAAGTGATCGACCCGCTCGACGGCGCCGCCTATGAAGAGGCCTACCACTTCATTCAGCAAACCCGCATGCAGCAACATCAATTGCAAAGCCGGCAGAACCTGCCCTACTCCAACCGGGTCGACCCCGACAGCCTCAACCACCTGGACCGGCGCATCCTGCGCGAGTCGCTGCGCCAGGCCCAGCGCCTGCAAAGCAGCCTGGCCCTGCGGTACCAGCTATGAGCCTGTTTGCCTGGCTGCGCCCCAACCAACCGCGGCTCGACGAGCACCTGCGCCAGCGCGTGGAGCAACTGACAGCCCACGCGCCGCTGGCCGAACACAGCCTGCGCCAGCAGCGCTGGGTGGTGCTCGACCTGGAAACCAGCGGCCTGAACCTCAACCGCGACCAGGTGCTATCGATTGGCGCGGTAGTGATCGAAGACGGCGCCATCGACTTCAGCCAGCAGTTCGAACGCACCCTGCACCAGCGGGACCACAAGCTCACCTCCAGTGTGCTGATCCACGGCCTGGGCCCCAGCGCCATCGCCGCTGGCAGTGATCCAGCCCAGGCGCTGCTGGAGCTGATGGATTTTATCGGCGACAGCCCGCTGCTGGCGTTTCATGCGCCATTCGATCAACGCATGCTCAGCCGTGCGCTGAAGGACCACCTGGGTTATCGCCTGCAGCATCCATTCTTCGATGTCGCCGAGCTGGCGCCGCTGCTCAACCCGCAGATCACCCTGCGTGAAGCCGGGCTGGATGACTGGACCGCCTACTTTGGTCTGGAGGCCGCCGAACGGCACAACGCCAGCGCCGATGCCATGGTCACCGCCGAGCTGGCGCTGATTCTGTTCAGCCAGGCCCGGTGCCAGCAGCTGGACAGCCCGGCCTTGCTCGACCAGCAGTTGCACCGCCTGCGCAGGCGGCGGCAACAAAGTCATGGCTTTTAAGCATCATCCGATGAGCGTGAATTGCGTCTAATGGGGAGCTTCTGCGACAATCGCGAATAATTCTCGTTAGTTAACGCATCTTTTCGGGGAACGCCTTGTCGTCTGTGCAAAGCCCACACACTGAGCTGGTCGGTACGCTTTACCGCGACCATCGCAGTTGGCTGCTCGCCTGGCTGCGGCGCAACATCGCCTGCGCCGAGCGCGCCGAAGACCTGAGCCAGGACACCTTCGTGCGCCTGCTCGGGCGCGAGCAATTGCCGGCGCCACGCGAACCCCGGGCGTTCCTCCTGGCCATCGCCAAGGGCCTGCTGTTCGACCACTTTCGCCGCGCGGCACTGGAACAGGCGTACCTGGCCGAATTGATGCTGATCCCCGAAGCCGAACAGCCCTCACCGGAAGAACAGCAGCTGATCATCGAAGACCTCAAGGCCATCGACCGCCTGCTCGGCAAACTGTCGAGCAAAGCCCGGGCGGCGTTCCTGTACAACCGCCTGGACGGTCTGGGCCATGCCGAGATCGCCGAGCGCCTGGGGGTTTCCGTGTCGCGGGTGCGCCAGTACCTGGCCCAGGGCATGCGCCAGTGCTACGTGGCGCTGTACGGTGAACCGACATGAACAGCAAGCCGGTTTCGGCGCGGGTACTGGATGCCGCGATCGCCTGGCAGCTGTGCCTGGACTCGGGCAGCGGCAGCGCCGACGAGCGCGCCGAGTTCGCCCGCTGGCATGCTGCCAGCGAAGAGCACGCCCGCGCCTGGCTGCAACTGGGCATGCTCGACCAGCGCTTCAGCGCCGCCGCCGGCCCTGCCCGCCAGGCCCTGCTGCAATCTCGCGCCGGTCTGCGCCAGCGTGTGCGCAAGCTGGGCAGCGGCCTGGCCAGCCTGGTACTAGTGGTCGGCCTGCTGAGCTGGGTCAGTGCCCATCAGTCGCTGGGCTACTGGCTGGCCGACCAGCGCACCGGCACCGGCGAGCAGCGCACCTTGCGTCTCACCGACGGCACCCTGATCAGCCTCAACACCCATTCGGCGGTGGATATCCGCTTCGACGAGAAACAGCGCCTGATCGTCCTGCACGAAGGCGAAATCTCCATCGAAACCGGCCACAAGGACGATCGTCCGTTTGTAGTCACTACCGAAGACGGCCGCCTGCGCGCACTGGGAACGCGCTTCCTGGTCAAGCTCGAAGACCAGGGCACACGCCTGAGCGTGCTGCAGTCGGCAGTAGCGGCGCGCCCGCAAGACAGCGGCGACGAGCAGATTTTCAAGGAAGGCCAGCAGGTGCTGATGAACCACGACCGCTTGGGCCGCGCCGACGGCCTGGCTGCCGGTGCCGATGCCTGGACCCGCGGCATGCTGGTGGTCGACAACGTGCGCCTGGCCGATCTGGTCGAGGAGCTGGGGCGTTACCGCAGCGGGCACCTGGGGGTTGCTACGGATGTGGCCGACCTGCGCATTACCGGCAGCTTCCCGCTCAATGATATCGACCTGGCACTGACCTCGTTGCTACCGACCTTGCCGGTGCAGATCGAGCAGCGCACGCCGTGGTGGGTGACGGTGGTGGCTAAAAGCGATACGCCGGCGAGCAGCGTGAAATAAAAATCAAAATTATTTTCACTAACCCCTGACACTTTTTCCAACTCACTCGGCAAGGAAGCTAGTTAGCACTTACTTCCGTCGAGGAGCCGCTGTATGTCCCGCGCTTTTGAGAACTTCCTGCGTCCCGGTCTGCTGGCCGTGGCCATTGCCCTGACAGCACCTCTGGCGAGCAGCCCGCTGATCGCTGCCGAGCAATCGGCCACCCTGCGCAGCTACAACCTGCCTGCCGCGCCGCTGTCGACCACGCTCAACCAGATCGCCAGCCAGGCTGGCATCGCCCTGGCCCTGGACCCGAGCCTGGCCAGCGGCCGCACCTCGGCGCCGGTCAACGGCCAGTACGATGGCGTCGGCGCCCTGCAAGCGGCCCTGCGCGGCACCGGCCTGCAACTGCAGCAGAGCAGCGCCGGTACCTACAGCCTGATCGCCACCCCCGAGGGCACCCTGGCGCTGCCGGAAACCAGCGTCAACGCGCGCAGCGACTACGAAAGCGCCTGGGGCCCGGCCACCGGTTTTACCGCCACGCGCACCGCCGCTGGTACCAAAACCGACACCCCGATCGTTGAAGCACCCCGCTCGATGAGCGTGATCACCCGTGAACAACTGGACGACCGCCAGGTTCTCAACCTCAACGACGCCCTGCGCTACACCGCTGGCGTACAAAGCAGCGGCTATGGCTCCGACCCCCGCGCCGACTGGCTGCGGGTACGCGGTTTCGACCCGACCCAGTTCCTCGACGGCCTGCCTTTACCCAAAGGCTCGTTCGCCAACCCGAAGGTCGAGCCGTGGAACCTTGAGCGCATTGCCGTGCTGCGCGGCCCGGCCTCGTCGGTGTATGGCCAGACCCCGCCCGGCGGCATGCTCGACATGGTCAGCCGTCGCCCCCAGGCTGAAAGCGCCCACCAGGTCGAAGCCCAGGTTGGCAGCAACAACCACCGCCAGATCAACTTCGACAGCACCGGCAAGATCGATGACGACGGCCAGTTCCTGTATCGCGTCAGCGGCGTGGTACGCGACAGCGGCGCACCGACCGACCACGTTCCAGACAAGCGCTACAACCTCGCGCCCAGCCTGACCTGGAACATGGATGAAGACACCAGCCTGACCTTCATCACCCAGTTCACCCGTGACGATACCGGTATCAGCGGCCAGTTCCTGCCGCTGCAGGGCACCAAGCTGGGCTCGCCGGCTGGCGACATCTCCCACCACAAGAACCTCGGTGACCCGGACTGGGAGTTCTACGATCGCACCTACTACGCCCTGGGCTATGCCTTCGAGCACCGTCTGAACGATGTCTGGCAGTTCCGTCAGAACCTGCGCTATACCAAAAGCGACCTGTCGTTCCAGGGCATCAACGTCGCGACCATGAACAACGATACCTCCACCCCAGGCGGCAGCGTCGAAGCAGACGGCAGCGTCCCGCGTGAAACCGGCATCGTCAACGAAGACATCAGCCAGTTCGCCGTCGACAACAACTTCCAGGCCGACTTCCAGACCGGCGCCCTGAGCCACACCCTGCTGATCGGCCTCGATCACCAGCGCTCGAACACCAACTACCGCTGGGACTACGGCCTGGCCTTCAGCGTGCCGCCAGGCAACGTGATCAACCCGCCGTACGGCCAGGACTTTTCCAAGGTGTCGTACTTCACCATGTACGACTACGGCCAGAAAACCCGCCAGACCGGCCTCTACATTCAGGACCAGATCGCCCTCGACAACTGGCGCCTGACCCTGGGCGGGCGTGAAGACTGGGTGCACACCGGCACCACCTTCCACAACCAGAACGATGCCACCAGCACCGAGCGCGACAAGGCCTTCACCGGCAACGTCGGCCTGAGCTACGTGTTCGACAACGGCGTAACCCCGTACATCTCCTACACCGAGTCGTTCCAGCCGACCACCGGCGCCGCCGTCGCCTCGACTGACTCGTTCAAACCCACCGAAGGCCGCCAGTACGAAGTCGGCATCAAGTACCAGCCGGTGGGCAGCAAGAACCTCTACACCGCCGCCGTGTATGACCTGCGCCAGGACAACGTGAAAGTCACCGAAGGCAACATTACCCAGCAGGTTGGCCAGTTGCAGGTCCGCGGCCTGGAACTGGAAGCCACCACCCAGGTGACTGAGAACCTCAAGGTAATCGGTTCCTACAGCTACACCGATACCGAGATCCTCAAGGGTGCGGCCAACGAGCAAGGCAACCGCATGGCCCTGATCCCGCGCAACCAGGCGACCCTGTGGGCCGACTACACCTGGCACAACGGCCTGCTCGACGGCTTCGGTGTCGGCGGTGGCGTGCGCTATGTCGGTGACAACTACGGCAACACCACCAACACCGATCTGGGCTATGTTGGCTCCTACACCGTCTACGACGCCTCGGTGCACTACGACCTGGGCCGCAAGGTCAGCACGCTCAAAGGCATGACCGTCGCCGTCGAGGCCAAGAACCTGTTCAACAAGGACTACCTGGCCAACTGCGACGGTTACTGGTGCTACTACGGTGACGAGCGCAACGTGGTTGCCAGCGTCAACTACAAGTTCTAAGGCCGCGGATGAACAGCCGAACCATCCGCCGCTGGTCCTTCGTGCATACCTGGACCAGCCTGATCTGCACCCTGTTCCTGCTGATGCTGGCAGTTACTGGCTTGCCGCTGATCTTTCATCACGAGATCGACCACCTGCTGGGCGATGCCCCCGAGCTCAAGGAGATGCCGGCCGACACGCCCAGGCTCGACTTGCAGGAACTGGTGCTCAAGGCCCAGGCCCATCGCCCCGGTGAAGTGATGCAATACTTCGGCTGGGATGAAGACGACCGCAACGGCGTGGTCGCGATCATGGCCGCTACCGCAGGTACCGAGCCGAACTCGTCGCACACCTTCATGCTCGATGCGCGCAGCGGTGAAGCGGTGGAAATGCCTTCGGCCAACGGCGGTTTCATGATGACCATGCTGCGCCTGCACGTGGACATGTTCGCCGGCCTGCCCGGCAAACTGCTGCTGGCGTTCATGGGGCTGTTGTTCGTGGTGGCGATCATCTCTGGCGTGGTGCTCTATGCGCCGTTCATGCGCCGGCTGAAGTTCGCTACGGTGCGCAACGACAAATCCACGCGTCTGCGCTGGCTCGACCTGCACAACCTGATCGGCATCGTTACCCTGACCTGGGCGCTGGTGGTGGGCGTCACCGGGGTGATCAGCGCGCTGTCGGACCTGGTCATCGCCGCCTGGCGCAACGACAGCCTGACGGCGATGGTTGCGCCCTACCGCGATGCACCGCCGCTCACCGAACTGGCACCGGTCAGCCGTGTGCTGGATATCGCCGCCGACGCCGCACCGGGCATGCGGCCGGACTTCATCGCCTTCCCCGGTACGCGTTTCTCCAGCGAGCACCACTATGCGGTGTTCATGAAGGGCAGCACCCACCTGACCGCGCACCTGCTGACGCCGGTGCTGATCGACGCCAGCAACCTGCAAGTCACCGCCATCGGCGACCGCCCCTGGTACATGGACGCCATGGGCCTGTCGCAGCCGCTGCACTTTGGTGACTACGGCGGCCGGCCAATGCAGATCCTCTGGGCAGTGCTGGATGTGCTGACCATCATCGTCCTGGGTAGCGGCGTGTACCTTTGGGTGGTGCGCCGGCGGGCCAGCAAGCCGCTGGTTGCGGCGCAGATGGAGACGCTGCAATGAAGCGCAAGTCGTCAGGTTTCTGGAGCGTATTCGCCATACCGACAGTCATTGCCCTGCTGGGCGCGCTGGGGCTGTTCGCTGCCCTGCTCGGCGATGGCTGGTGGGATGCGCTGGCCTGGCTCGGCCTGGGCTTGCCGGCGCTTTACAGCCTGCGTGCGTTGCTGCCCGTCCGGCGCAGCTGAATACATGTATAGCGCCAGCGCCTGAGCAACGCGCCCTAGCATGACCTGCCACCCCAGGGAGACAGGTCATGCAGCCACTCGAACGACTCGAAGAAAGCGAACGCGAAATCCGCACTATCCTTGCCGCTACCCCGCAAGGCCCTTACCTGAAACTGGGCCAGTGGCGCACCGCGCTGCGCCAGTACTACAACCAGCCCTTTCGCCCCGACAGCCAGCAAAGCCGACGTGAACGCCTGCGTACCCTGCGCGCCGGGCAATGGCAGGCCGAGGCCGACCTGCGCCTGGCCGACCAGACCCTGAGCCCTGCCCTGCACCGGCTGGTCTCGCGGATCGTTACCCACCCCAGTGCGGCGCTGCGTCACGGCCTGCCACGCGCCGAGCAGGCCGAGGTCAAGGCAGTCGTGCTAAGTGCCAGCCAGCCCTACTGGCGCAGCCAACTGCGCAGTTGCCTGTTGATCACCGCTGCCGACGCCGAAGGCGAGGTGCTGCTGTTCAGCCTGGCGCATGGCTTGGAAGGTTTCAGCGGCCTGCCGGCGCTGACCCGCGAACTGGCGGAGCGCCTGGATGACCAGGTGCAGGGAGCGGCGTTGCTGGACCTGCTACCGGTCGAGCGCCAGTTGCAATGCCGCTCGGCGCAAACCATGACCTTTGCCACCCAGGAGCAGGATGTTTTTCAGCACCTGCTCGACGCCGTCATCGCCCATCAGCGCCGCGCCCTGAAAAACGCCTGGCATGCCGCTGCCGCGCCCGGGCCGGCCATCGACCTGCACAGCCGGCTGGGCAACGCCGGCAGCCTGGCAACCCGCTACAGCGCACTGCTGGACCGACACATGCCGCCATGGTTCAGAAGCACACCGCTGCAGGGCCTGACCCAGATGATGCAATCCTTGCAGGAACTGGCCAGCGCCATCGAACTGGCCAGTGCACCGGGCTTGCTGACCCTGCAACAGTTCCAGCAGCGCCATAGCCTGCTCGACTACTGCCGTAGAACCTTGCGCCAGCGACTGCTCAACGATCACGGCCATGAGCTGGACCCCGATCGGA
This sequence comes from Pseudomonas sp. B21-009, assembly GCF_024749345.1. Classification (NCBI taxonomy): domain Bacteria; kingdom Pseudomonadati; phylum Pseudomonadota; class Gammaproteobacteria; order Pseudomonadales; family Pseudomonadaceae; genus Pseudomonas; species Pseudomonas sp. B21-009. Next base: position 5,416,638 of record NZ_CP087199.1, read on the forward strand.
TACAGGTCAGCACCACCCTGATTCATCAAGGCGGGCCGCTGGCCATCCCCACCAATCCTGGCAGCAGTGTTCCCGGCAGGTCGCGGCCACAGGCCGGTGAGGTGCTGATCCCGGTACGCCAGCAACGAACCCTGAGCGAATTTGCCCTGGAGAATGTCGGCCTGTTCGATGTCGACTACTGGCTGAGTGCGCGCATTACCCACAGCGATGGCCGGGCAATCCCCTGGCTTTCAGCGAACTACGTCAAGCGCCTGGTGCGCGAGCTGAGTGTTGCGGGCAGCTACGGGCAATTCCTGCGCCGGCATCTGCTGCATTCACCCGCCTCGCACTGGCGTCGTCAGGCCTACCGTGACATCAGTGGTGCACGCATGCGCGCCGAGGCGATCAAGGGTCGATACGCCGGCTACTTTCGCCCCGACCGGGAGGAGCGCGGCTACCGCTGGGCGATGAATGTGCTCGAGCATCCCGACAGCAGCAACCGCCCAGCCGTGTCAGGGCAAGTTCTGGACGTTCAACAGTTGCTGATAGCGCAAGCCACGGTTCAGGGTGTGTTGATGATCAGCCCACGCGACGCCCAAGGGGTGCCGTCGTTACTGCTCTATACTCCGGACGCACCGGACCGCAAGCCGTGGCGCGAATTCGATGACCGCCGCCAGCTCTGGCAAACACTGCAGCAGAGCCCCGACCTGCAAGCCTACTTCGTCGATCGTCTGGCGCAGGCAGCGCAGCCCGCTGCGCGAAGTCTGTTCGCGAACCAGCATCACCAGGGCCAGGTGCAGGAATCGGTGATCAACGCAGACTTCTTTACCCAGTGTTACCAGGCCGAGGTCCGCCACTTCATCAGTAATGCGGCCGCCCAAGGGACAAGCACCGGACAGCTCGATGCCCAGCACCTGTGGCAAGGCATCTGGCTGATCCTTGACCTGATCACCGTGCTGCTTCCCAGTAAAGTGCAGGTCCCCCTGGCTTTCGCGCGCTGCCTGTGGTCAATCTGGGAGGGTCTGGAGGACTTGCCCCAAGCGGATACTGCGCAAACGCTGGAGCACTTCTACAACGCCTTGTCGCACGCCACCGATGGCCTGGCCCAGCTGGGTGGCTCGGCCCTGATGCGCCAGACCCTGCGCAGGCTTCCCGGCCGGGTACCAAAGCTGATCAGCCCCAACCTGGCAACCCAGGTCCACCCGGGCAGATTGCGCTATCGCATCGACGGCCACTACCACGAGGGGGTGTACGAACAGGTGTCCGAGTATCAAGGGTTGAGCCAGTACTACATCAAGGATCAGGCCGATCGTTACTATCGGGTGAGTTTTGACGGCAGCCGCTGGCGGATTCAGGATCCGCGCCAACCCGACGCCTACCTGCACCTGCCGGTACGGCGCAACGCCGAGGGTCAGTGGCAGTACGATGCACCGGTACATTGGCGTGAGGGCCTGCCGGACCTGCCCAGATTGATCGCCGACAGTCAGCTGGCGACGCCGCTGCTCGCAACCCCACAGGCAAACGGCCTGTTCAGCAACGCTGAAGGCCACTACCTGCAACTGGGAGACCGCCAACTGGCCGTGGAACCCAGCCTGCTGGCCAACCAATATCGACTGCTGCTGCCCGAACACCTCAAGGGCGCCATCCCGACCAGCATCAGCCTGCGCTGGCAAACACCGAACTGGCACATCCGCGTGCGCCAGACGGGACGTGCCAGCGACTGGCTGCCCTTGACCGAAAACTAGCTTTCAAGCGTTGGCAGTGCAGCGTCCAGACGCTGATGCAGGGCGCTGCCAGCGGGCCAGTTACGCAACAGCCGCGCGCGGTCGCGGGCGAAGGCCTGGGCGAAGCTCATCTGGGTGGCGTGCTGGCACATGGCATCGAGGTCGATCAGCGACCATTGGCCGTCCTGCCAGAACAGGTTGTGGCCTTTCATGTCGCCATGGCTGATGCGCTCGTGGATCAGTTGCCCGAGCAGCTGTTGCAGGGCCTGCAACTGCTCCTCAGGCACCTCGCCAGACTCGACATAAGGCGCAAAGCAGGCCAGCAAGTCCGGGCCATCGGCATACTCGGTAACCAGGTAGGCGCGGCTGCGCAAGCCCATGAAGCGCAGCTCCTGCACCGCCAGCGGCTTGGGCGTGGCAATGCCGAGAAACTCCAGGCGATGCCCTTCGATCCACGAATGCCAGGCCCGGCTCGGACGCCAGAAGCGCTTGAACCAGTGGGCGGTGTTCTTGATGTTGTAGCGCTTGAGCACCAGCGGCCGGCCATCGACCTCGACTTTCGCGACACTGGCAGCGCCGCCGGTCTTGTACAGGTGGCCCTGGTCGATCAGCGCATCGGCCTGCTCCAGCACTGGCAGCATGGCGGCCACTTCAGTGCGGCGGATCGAACGCAGGCCCGACGGGCCGCGCTCGACGCTGAACAGCGTGCACTCGCGCCCGGCCTTGTCGAGGTAGTCCTTCAGGCGCCAGCTGCGCACCTTGTCGATCTGCTTTTGCAGTGCTTCGAGCGGCAAGGCGTGCTCGGCGTTGGCCAGCAGGTAATGCACCAGCAGCTCTTCGATAAAAGGCTCCAGGCGCTTGGGCAACTGGGCGAACAGCACCCCGAGGTTGTGTAGCACTTGTTGGCGCGACAGGGGCTGGCCGAGGGTTTCGGCCTTGATCCCGGCGCCATCGATCAGATACAGCTGGCCGTCGTGACGCAGCAGGTTGTCCAGGTGCAGGTCGTCCTGCCACAGGCCCTTGGCGTGCATCTGCGCCACGGCGGTCAGCGCTTCGCCAAGTACCAGGTGCTGTTCATCGGCCAGCGGCGGCAGGGCTTCGACCTGCGCCCAGGCATCGGCCAGGCTTTGCGCGTTTTCGAGAAACTCGAACAGCAGCCAGCCACCCTCACCTTCGCGCAAGCCATCGGCCAGCAGCAACGGCGTGGTCAGGCCCTGCGCGGCCAGCAGCCGTGCGCCGTCCAGCTCGCGTTGAAAATGCCGGGCGGCGCTGCTGCCAACCAGCAACTTGGCCAAAACCGGCTTGCCGCGCCAGATCCCGGCGCCGACGTAACGCTGGCCGGGCAGTACTCGCAGCAGGCTGAGCAATTGCAGCTCGGCGCTGCCAGCGGCGTCGGCCAGGCTGATGTTCAGTGGCAGGTCCGGGCTGCGCCCGGCATCCTTGAGTTCAGACAAACGCATCAGCGAGCCTCTTTCTCACGGCGGCGGCGCGTCAGGCGCTGCAGCCAGGTATCGACCAGCGGGCTGTCGCTGGGCTGGTCCAGGTAGGACGAGAGCATCACCCGCACTTCGGCCTCACTCCAGATCGGCGCCCGGCGTAACAGCGGCTCAAGGTCTTTGAGGCGGTCGCGCATGCCCAGCAGCAACGGCCGGGTTTTCTCCAGGTCGATCAGTTGCGCCATCCAGCCGTCGCTGCGGATGCGCAGGAAGATATGCTTGGGATAAAAGCAGCCATGCACCTGGTTGGCCGCGTGCAGGGTGCGCGCCAGCTGCCCGCAGGCGCGCAGGATGCCCTGGCGCTGGCCGATGTCCAGCTGTGGCCACTGCGCCAGCAGGCTGTCGAGGTCGCTCCAGTCATCCAGGGCGCGGGTCATGAGGATCGCCCGGCGCTCGCCAGCAACCTTGCGCTCGCCGTAATACACCGCCTGCAATGCGGGAATGCCGAGCTTCTGGTAGCGGCTGATATTGCGAAACTCGCGGGCGAAGGTCGGCTCGCCAAACGGCTTGTGCAACGTGCGGGTCAGGTAGTCGCTCTGGCGCTTGAGGTAGTAGCCCTTGCCTTCAAGTTCCAGGCGATAGACGCTGCTCCAGCCGCCACGGCCGGTGTTGGGCTCATCCACCGCATCGAGCTGCAGGGCCCAGAGCTGATCGAAACCGTTGAGGCCATGGCGCTCAAGCAGTGCCTTATCGGCACCGGCAAGAAAATCAGTCATTCGCGTCCCTCGAAAAACGTCACCACATGACGAATGCGGCGCTTGTCCGATTCATTCAGACGCTCGCGCCCGCGGTACTGCAGGTAAAAGCGCAGGCGCTGGGTGTTGGACAAGTGATACTTGGCCACTTTGTCCAGGCACGCCAGGTCTTTGGTGATGCGGTAGCGCAGCATGAAGCCCCACCAGAAATCGCCGGTCGGGCAGTCGATGAAGAATAGCGTGGCCTGGTCGTCCACCAGCAGGTTGCGCCACTTCAGGTCGTTATGGGTGAAGTGATGGTCATGCATGATCCGCGTATGGCGGGCCAGCTGACGGCTGATGTGATCGACCCAGGCGCGATCGGCCAGGCGCGCATCGTTGCGCTCGGCCAGGGCCGAAAGGTCTTCGGTGCGCGGCAGCTCGCGGGTGATCATCGCCCCGCGGCCGAACGCCAGGCCATTGCGCTCATGACCGAAGGCGACCACTTCGGCGGTGGGAATGTCCCACTTGGCGAACTGCTTGAGGTTCTGCCATTCGGCCTTGATCCGCGGCCGCCCGAGGTAGCGGCGCAAGCCCTTGCCGGCGCCGGTATAGCGTTTGACGTAATAGTTGACCCCGTCGCGCTCGACCCGGATCACTTCGCTCAGCGGGTCGTGGGTCAGGCGCTCGCCCTTGAGGGCGAATACCGCGTCGATACTGCCAAAATCCGTCGCCAGGGCCTGATACGCAGGCTCCAGTTTCCAACCCGCCATCAGAGCGCGTCTCCGTACCGTTGTTTACGCTCGTAGAGCTTGCGCGCCTTGCCTTCCAGCCAGGACAGCAGCCCCGCTTCTTCGGCCAGGATCTGGCGTAGCGGCTGCTGGAAGTAGCCCCGCAAGAAGCGCAACTTGTCGCGCCGGGTCAGGCCGATGTCCAGCGCCGAGAAATACAGCGCGGCCAGGTCCTTGTCACGCCAGCGGCGAGAGATTTTCGCCCGGGTCTGGGCGCGGTGCAGGTCGATGACCGACAACTTGAAGTCATCGGCCGTCACCGGTCGGTCGGTGTGCAGCAAGAAGTGGCAGATGTAGCAGTCGCGGTGGTTGACCCCGGCGCGGTGCATCATGCCGGTCATGCGCGCCACTTCAGCGATCAGCGCACGCTTGAGGCGTGGCTGCGGCGGTTGCTTGAGCCAGTCGATGCTGAAGTCTTCAAGGCTGACGGTCGGCGCCAGCTCTTCAGTGACGATAAACGAATGCTGGGTCGCCGGGTTGTCGCCACGTTCGCCATAGGCAACCGCGGTCATGGTCGGCACGCCCACCTGGTGCAGGCGCTGGATAGCCTGCCATTCCTGGCCGGCACCGAGCACCGGCAGCTTGGCGGTGAACAGGTTCTTGAAGATCTCGCCCCAGCCGATGCCGCGGTGAATCTTGACGAAATAGCCACGGCCTTCGACCTCGGTGCGCAGGGTACGGCGGCCTTCCAGCTCGCGGTACACCTCGCCCTGCAAGGCCTCGACGGCCTCGAAGGCATCGCGCCCGGCCCACAGGCGCTTGAACGGCTCAGCCAGTATCAGTTTCATGCGCGCTCCTGCGCCAGGATCACGTCGGCGGCATGCTCGGGCATGCTGTAGAGGTCGGCGGTATCGGCAAATGCAAGGCCATTGCGCGCCCAGTCGGCGCGGGCCGGGCCGTCTTCGAGCATGCGCTGCAGGTAGCGATTGAGCTGCTCCTGCTCGAACGGCTCGTCGAGCACCAGGCCGCTGTCGGCCTCGGCGATGTAATGGGCATAGCCGCACACGGCCGAGACCAGCACCGGCAACCCGGCGACCAGCGCTTCAAGCAGCACGGTGCCGGTGTTTTCGTTGTAGGCCGGGTGAATCAGCAGGTCGGCGCCGAGCAGAAATCGCGGAATATCGCTGCGGCCCTTGAGGAACTGCACCTGCTCGGTCAGGCCCAGGGTCGCGCTTTGCAGTTGAAACACTTTTGGGTCGTCCTGGCCGATAACCATCAGCCGCGTGCGCTTGCGCAAGGCCGACGGCAAGGCGGCCAGGGCCTTGAGGCTGCGGTCGACGCCCTTGGTCTTGAAGCCCGAGCCTATCTGCACCAGCAGCAGCTGATCGTCCTTCAGGTCGAATTCGCGGCGGAACTCAGCGCGGATCTCGGCGGCATTGGCCGGCGCCCGGCGATCCTGGCTGATGCCGGGTGGCAGCAGGTGGAAGCGCTCGATCGGCGTGTCGTAGTGTTTGATGAACAGCGGCTGCTGGACTTCGGAGATCATCAGGATCTCGGTCTTGGCATCCTTGGCGAACACTGCCCGCTCGTATTCAGCAAAATGCCGGTAACGGCCCCAACGCCGATACAGCGAATTACGCAGGGTCTGCGCCTTGTCTTCGAAGCAGCCGTCGGCAGCAAAGTAGACATCCAGCCCGGGCATCTTGTTGAAGCCGATCAGGCGATCGACCGGGCGCTTGGCCAGATCCGCTTGCATCCAGGCACTGAGCTTCTCGTTACGCCGGTGGTTGAACAGCGCCTTGACCGGCGCCACCAGCACCTCGAAGCCCTCGGGCACGTCACCTTCCCAGATCAGCGTATAGACGCGGATCTGATGACCGCGCCGCTGGCACTCCAGGGCAATGCGCATGAAGTCGCGCTGCAGGCCACCGAAGGGGAAATACTTGTACAGAACAAAAGCCAGTTGCATCAACGAACATCCTCAGCCAGCAGCAACGCGCGCAATTGGCTCGCCACACGCTCGGGATTCAGGCGAGTGAAGCACAGCGGCCACTCGCGTTTGAGATCGAACCGGCGCTGGTCATCAGCGCTCGGCTTGTAGGTACATTTTTTCTGCAGGCACGGCGCGCAGGCAAAATCGCTGGCGATGTGCACCTGGGACTTGCCATAGGCCCCGGTCAGCCCCGGGTTAGTCGGCCCGAACAGCGACAGGGTCGGCACATCCAGCGCCGCCGCCAGGTGACCGAGGCCGGTGTCCACGGCAATGCAGGCCTTGGCCGCCGCCAGCACCCGGGCAACACCCACCAGGTTGAGCTTGGGCAATACCTGGCAGTTGGCCAGGCCCTTGGCGATGCGCTCGGCACGCGCCTGTTCGGCCGGGTTGCCCCACGGCAAGCGTACCTGCAGGCCTTGCTGGCCCAGGCGTTCAGCCAACTGGCGCCAGTAGGCTTCCGGCCAGTGCTTGGTTGCCCAGGTGGTGCCGTGCAGGAACACCACGAACGGCGCCGCCGGCGGCAACTGCAGGCGGTTCAGGTCCAGGCCGTAGTCACCCAGGCCTGCTGGCAGGTTGTAGCCCAGCGCCAGGGCAAACAACTGGCGTACCCGCTCTACCGCATGCTGGCCGCGCTCGACCGACAAACGCCGGTCGTAGAAGCGGCTGGACAGCCCTTCACGGGCCGAGTAACGGTCCATGCCGGCCACCGGCGCCTTGACGTAACGGGTCAGCCAGGCCGACTTGACCAGGCCTTGGGCGTCGATCACCAAATCGTACTTGCGCTCGCGCAGACGCTGCTTGAACTGGCGCCATTCGCCGCTCTTGAAGGTCTGCCAGAGGTTCTTGCGCCAGCGACGGATGGCCACCGGGATGATCGTGTCGACTGCCGGGTGCCAGCTGGGGATCTCGGCGAAGCCTTCTTCCACCACCCAGTCGAAGCGGATGCCGGGGATCGCCCGGGCAGCGTCGGTCAGCGCCGGCAGCGCGTGGATCACATCGCCCAGGGACGAGGTCTTGATCAGCAGTACCCGCACTTAGTCGACCTCGGCCATGACGTCGATCAGGCTCGGGCCGTTCAGGCGCTGCAACGCAGCTTCCACGGCTTCCGGTTCCAGCTGACGCAAGCAGTTGTAATGGCCGAAGCGACAGGTACGGTCGAAGCATGGGCTGCACTCCAGGCCCAGGCGCACCACCTCGACCTGATCGGCCAAAGGTGGGGTAAAGCCTGGCGAAGTAGAGCCGTAGACCGCCACCAGCGGGCGGTTCAGCGCCGCCGCCACGTGCATCAGCCCGGAATCGTTGGACACCACCGCATCGCTGCACGACAGCAGGTCGATGGCCTCGGCCAGCGAGGTTTCGCCGCTGAGGTTGATTGCTTCTTCACGCAGGCCCGGGATCAGCCGCGCACGAATGGCCTCGCCGACCGCGTGGTCGTTCTTCGAGCCGAACAACCAGACCTGCCAGCCTTCGCGGATCTTGGTCTCGGCGACCTTGGCGTAATGCTCCGACGGCCAGCGCTTGGCTTCGCCGAACTCGGCACCGGGGCACAGTGCCAACACCGGGCGATCCAGGCTCAGGCCGAACTTGGCCAGGGCGGCGTCGCGGCTCGGCGCTTCGATCTGCAGGCTCGGGCGCGGGTACGGCTGCGGCAACTCGGCGCCGGCCGGGTAGGCCAGGGCCATGAAGCGCTCGATCATCAGCGGGTACTTGGCCTTGTCGAGCTTGCGCACGTCGTTGAGCAGGCCGAAACGCAGCTCGCCGCGCCAGCCGGTACGCTTGGGGATGCCGGCAAAGAACGGCACCAGCGCCGATTTCAGCGAGTTGGGCAGCAGGATCGCCTGGTCGTACTGGCCGGCCAGGGACTTGCCGATACGCCGGCGCGTGGCAAGCTCCAGCGCGCCGTGGCCGAGCGGGAAGCTCAAGGCCTGGCGCACTTCAGGCATGCGCTCGAGGATCGGCCGGCTCCACTCGGGCGCCAGCACATCGATCACACATTCCGGGTGACGCTGCTTCAGGCACTGGAACAGGGTCTGCGCCATTACCATGTCGCCCACCCAGCTGGGGCCAATGATCAAAATTCTCATGCTTTATCCAGAAACGATCAGGGAGGCTGCAAACTGTTCGCAAACAGCCTGGCCTCCCCTCTTTATATTCAGGCTATATGTCGACCAGTGTACGCCACTCGGGCTGTACTGTGGTCGTGGCAGGCGTCCTGGTGCCTGAACCGCCTGGCCGATGGCTCAACTCAAACCCAGCTGCGACCAGATCCGCCGCACCTCCTGGCGCTCCTGGACGAACTGCCCGGCATCGATTACCCCGGCCTGCTTTTGCAGGGCCTGGCGGTGCGCGGCGGAACGGAACGCCTTGTACACCTCGCGCAGCAGCACGGCATCGCTGGCGGGCATCAGCCCGGCCTGCTCAAGCTCTTCGAGGATGCGGATGTTGTCGGTCCAGCGCAGCAGTGCCGGATGGTCGTGAGACCAGGCCAAAGCGGCGTATTGCACCATAAATTCGATATCGACGATACCACCGGCATCCTGCTTGATATCGAAGGGCACGCCGGCCTCGAAAGCATTGGCCGCAGTCCCGGCGGCGCTGAGCTTGGTGCCGAGGTTATCGCGCATCTTGGCACGCATCTCGCTGACCTCGGCCTGCAACTTGGGCAGGTCGCGGGCCTGGCCAAGGATGCGCGCGCGCACCGCCTCGAACGCCGTGCCCACCTGCGGGCAACCGACCAGCACCCGGGCGCGGACCAGGGCTTGGTGCTCCCAGGTCCAGGCTTCGTTCTGCTGGTAACGCTCGAAGGCGCCCAGGGAGCTGACCAGCAACCCCGACGCACCCGAAGGTCGCAGGCGCATGTCCACGTCGTAGAGCTGCCCGGAGTTGGTCTGGGTGGTCAGCAGGTGAATGATGCGCTGGCCCAGGCGGGTAAAGAACTGCGCGCTGTCGATCGGCTTGGCGCCATCGGTTTCGGCCTGCGGGTCGCCGTCGTGGATGAACACCAGGTCCAGGTCCGAGCCGTGGCCCAGCTCGATGCCGCCAACCTTGCCGTAGCCGACAATAATGAAGCCCGGGTCGCACAGGCTGCCGTCGCTGCGCTTGGGCTGGCCGTGACGGCTGACCGTCTGGCGCCAGGCCAGGGCCAGCACCTGGTTGAGAATCGCCTCGGCCAGCCAGGTCAGGTAGTCGCTGACTTTCATCAGCGGCAGGTTGCCGGCGATTTCTGAAGCGGCCACGCGCAGGCTGTGGGCCAGTTTGAAGTGGCGCAGGGCCTCCATTTGCTGCTCGAGGTCGTCCTCGGGGATGCGCGTCAGCCGCTCGCGCAGCTCGGCGGCCAGTTCCGGGGCCTGCGGCGGGCTGAACAGGCGGCCTTCATTAAGCAGTTCATCGAGCAGCAGCGGGAAGCGGGTGATCTGCTCGGCGATCCATGGGCTGGCGGCGCACAGGGTCAGCAGACGGCGCAGGGCGCCGGGGTTTTCGGTGAGCAACACCAGGTAGGCCGAACGCCGGGCTACCGCTTCGACCAGCGGCAACACCCGTTCCAGCACCAGGTCCGGGTCGGCGTGCTCCACCGCCTGGGCCAGCAGGCGCGGAATAAAGGCATCCAGACGTTCACGCCCCAGGCGCTGCATGGCCCGCAACTGCGGGCTGACACGCAAACCGGCGAGTTGCTTGAGGGCTTTTTGCGGGTCGGCAAAACCGGCGTCCTGCAGCTGACGGCAGGCGGCCTCTTCATTCTGGGCTTCTTCCCACAGCGGCAGCCATTCGCCGCCGACAATCACTTCGCCTTCTTCATTCTCGTCTTCGTCCGGGTCGGCAATCACCTGGCGAAAGTGCCAGTCGATGCGCCCACGCCAGTGCATCAGTTGGGCATGGAAGCTCGGCCAGTCGGCAAAGCCAAGCATGAAGGCGATGCGCGCGCGGTCCAGTTCATCGTCCGGGAGCATCTGGGTCTGGCGGTCGGCAATCGCCTGGATCGCGTGTTCGGTATAGCGCAGGAATTCATAGCCTTCGCGCAGCTCGGCAATCACCGCCGGCGGCAGGTAACCCTGGCCTTCGAGGGTCGACAGCACTTTGAGCAACGGCCGCTGCTGCAGGCTCAGGTCGCGCCCGCCGTGAATCAACTGGAAGGCCTGGGCAATAAATTCGACTTCGCGGATGCCGCCGGCACCCAGCTTGATATTCTCGGCCATGCCCTTGCGCCGCACTTCCTGCTGGATCAGCTGCTTCATGGTGCGCAATGCTTCGATCGCCGAGAAATCCAGGTAACGCCGGTAAACGAAGGGCCGCAGCAGGTCCAGCAACTGCGCGCCTGCCACCTGGTCACCGGCCACCACCCGCGCCTTGATCATCGCGTAGCGTTCCCAGTCGCGGCCCTGGTCCTGGTAGTACTGCTCCAGGGCATTGAAGCTGAGCACCAGGGCGCCGGCCGAGCCATACGGGCGCAGGCGCATATCGACCCGAAATACAAAGCCGTCGACGGTGATCGGGTCGAGGGCCTTGATCAGCCTCTGGCCCAGGCGGGTGAAGAACTCCTGGTTGTCCAGCGAGCGCTTGACCCCTTCGGTTTCGCCGCCTTCGGGGAAGGCGAAGATCAGGTCGATGTCCGACGACAGGTTCAGCTCCACCGCGCCGAGCTTGCCCATGCCCAGCACCACCATGTGCTGCGGCTCACCGCTGCGATGGCCGATCGGCGTGCCGAACTGCTGGCAATGGCGCGGGTACAGCCAGTTGTAGGCCTGGTCTATACAGGCGTCGGCAAGGTCGGACAGGTCGCGGCAGGTCTGCACCAGGTCGGCCTGGCGAGTCAGGTCGCGCCAGATGATCCGCACCTGCTGGCGGCTGCGCTGGCGGCGCAGGTTGCGCGCCAGTTCGTCCTCGCTCTCGGCGGCCTGGCTGGCGGCAGCGATCTGCGCGCACAACTGGCCCGCGGCAAAGGCCCGGTCGAGTTCGCCACTGGCGGCCAGATCGACCAGCATCGCCGGGTCGCGCAGCACCTGTTCAAGGGCAAAATCACTGGCCGCAGTCACCCGGGCGAACTGCGCCCAGCGTTCGGCGCTCCAGTCAGCAACAGACAGTTCTGGCTGCAGGGCGACAGCCGCACGAAACGATTGCTCGTTACGGCTGACCAAGGCAGTGAGGGTGGCCGGCAGTTCGGCCAGCAAAGGCAGGCTCATGGTCTATCCTTGATCGGCGAGAAAAGATTGGCGAGTGGGAGCGGGCTTGCCCCGCGATTGGGCTTTTTCAGGAAAATCGCTTCGCGGGGCAAGCCCGCTCCTACCGACCACTGCTGGACTGTCGTACAAAAGTTAGAAATAGCTGTAAAAACTGATTTTCTGGCAGAAACCATCGCAGCAAACCTTTTCTTAACTTGTTTTTAACCACCGGTATCGATTTTTCCCACAACCCGAACTGCGGCCACGAGCCATTTTTGTGTAGTTTTACTACTGCCCGATCACTTCAAAAGCATGAAATGGTGATTCATTTGTAGTAAAACTACACAACGCCGGTACACTCTCCGGTAATCCAAGAATTTTATGTCGTCTGCCCAAAAGGCCAGTCGCAAACTCAGGCAACCGATTCTGGAAGCCTTTCCGCCCTGGAGCAAGCCATGCAAGACCTCGATCCCGTCGAAACCCAGGAATGGCTGGACGCCCTGGAGTCGGTTCTCGACAAAGAAGGCGAAGACCGCGCTCACTACCTGATGACCCGTATGGGCGAGCTGGCCACCCGTAGTGGCTCTCAGCTGCCATATGCCATCACCACGCCATACCGCAACACCATCCCCGTTACCCACGAAGCACGCATGCCTGGCGACCTGTTCATGGAACGCCGCATTCGCTCGTTGGTCCGTTGGAACGCGCTGGCCATGGTGATGCGCACCAACCTGAAAGACTCGGACCTGGGCGGCCACATTTCGAGCTTCGCCTCCAGTGCCACCCTGTACGACATCGGCTTCAACTACTTCTTCCAGGCTCCGACCGAAGAACACGGCGGCGACCTGATCTTCTTCCAGGGCCACGCCTCGCCTGGCGTCTACGCCCGCGCCTTCATGGAAGGCCGCATCAGCGAAGACCAGATGAACAACTTCCGCCAGGAAGTCGATGGCAAGGGCCTGTCTTCGTACCCGCACCCATGGCTGATGCCTGACTTCTGGCAGTTCCCGACCGTTTCCATGGGTCTGGGCCCGATCCAGGCGATCTACCAGGCACGCTTCATGAAGTACCTGGAAAGCCGCGGCTACATCCCTGCAGGCAAGCAGAAAGTCTGGTGCTTCATGGGCGACGGCGAGTGCGACGAGCCGGAATCCCTGGGCGCAATCTCGCTGGCTGGCCGCGAGAAGCTCGACAACCTGATCTTCGTCATCAACTGCAACCTGCAGCGCCTCGACGGCCCGGTTCGCGGCAACGGCAAGATCATCCAGGAACTCGAAGGCGTGTTCCGTGGTGGTGGCTGGAACGTCAACAAAGTGGTCTGGGGCCGTTTCTGGGACCCACTGCTGGCCAAGGACGTCGACGGTATCCTGCAGCGTCGCATGGACGAAGTCATCGACGGCGAGTACCAGAACTACAAGGCCAAGGACGGCGCGTTCGTCCGTGAGCACTTCTTCAACACCCCAGAACTCAAGGCCATGGTCGCCGACCTGTCCGACGACGAGATCTGGAAGCTCAACCGTGGCGGCCACGACCCGTACAAGGTCTATGCGGCCTACCACCAGGCGGTCAACCACAAAGAGCAACCGACCGTCATCCTGGCCAAGACCATCAAGGGTTACGGCACCGGTGCTGGCGAAGCCAAGAACACCGCGCACAACACCAAGAAGGTCGACGTCGACAGCCTGCGTCACTTCCGCGATCGTTTCGACATCCCGGTCAAGGACGAAGAGCTGGAAAACCTGCCGTTCTTCAAGCCTGAAGAAGGCAGCGCCGAAGCCCGTTACCTGGCCGAGCGCCGCAGCGCCCTGGGTGGCTTCGTGCCGCAGCGCCGCGCCAAGAGCTTCAGCATCCCGACCCCGCCACTGGAAACCCTGAAGGCGATCCTCGACGGCTCGGGCGACCGTGAAATCTCCACCACCATGGCCTTCGTGCGGATCCTCGCGCAACTGGTCAAGGACAAGGAAATCGGCCAGCGCATCGTCCCGATCATCCCGGACGAAGCCCGTACCTTCGGTATGGAAGGCATGTTCCGCCAGTTGGGCATCTACTCCTCCGTCGGCCAGCTCTACGAGCCAGTCGATAAAGACCAGGTGATGTTCTACCGCGAAGACAAGAAGGGCCAGATCCTCGAAGAAGGCATCAACGAAGCAGGCGCCATGTCCTCCTTCATCGCTGCCGGTACTTCGTACTCGAACCACAACCAGCCGATGCTGCCGTTCTACATCTTCTACTCGATGTTCGGCTTCCAGCGTATCGGCGACCTGGCCTGGGCCGCTGGCGACAGCCGCACCCGTGGCTTCCTGATCGGCGGTACCGCCGGCCGTACCACCCTCAACGGTGAAGGCCTGCAGCACGAAGACGGTCACAGCCACATGCTGGCCGCGACCATCCCGAACTGCCGCACCTATGATCCGACCTACGGCTACGAGCTGGCGGTGATCATCCAGGACGGCATGAAGAAGATGACCGAAGAGCAACAGGACGTCTTCTACTACATCACCGTGATGAACGAGTCCTACCAGCAGCCAGCCATCCCGGCCGGTGTCGAGGAAGGCATCATCAAGGGCATGTACCTGCTCGAGGAAGACACCCGCGAAGCGGCGCACCACGTTCAGTTGCTGGGCTCCGGCACCATCCTGCGTGAAGTTCGCGAAGCGGCGAAGATCCTGCGTGAAGAGTTCAACGTTGGCGCCGACGTCTGGAGCGTTACCAGCTTCAACGAACTGCGTCGCGACGGCCTGGCCGTAGAGCGCAGCAACCGCCTCAAGCCTGGTCAGAAACCTCAGGTTACCTACGTCGAAGAGTGCCTGGCTGGCCGTAAGGGCCCGGTCATTGCCTCCACCGACTACATGAAGCTGTTCGCCGAGCAGATTCGCCAGTGGGTTCCGAGCAAAGAGTTCAAAGTCCTGGGTACCGATGGCTTCGGTCGCAGCGACAGCCGCAAGAAGCTGCGTCACTTCTTCGAAGTCGACCGCCACTTCGTGGTGCTGGCTGCCCTGGAAGCCTTGGCTGACCGTGGCGATATCGAACCGAAGGTCGTGGCTGAAGCCATCACCAAGTTCGGCATCGACCCGGACAAACGCAACCCACTGGACTGCTGAGGAGTATTTTTAAGTGAGCGAACTCATTCGCGTACCTGACATCGGCAGCGGTGAAGGTGAAGTCATCGAGCTGTTCGTCAAAGTTGGCGACCGTATCGAAGCCGACCAGAGCATCCTGACCCTGGAATCGGACAAGGCGAGCATGGAAATCCCTGCTCCCAAGGCCGGCGTGGTCAAGAGCCTGAAAGTCAAGCTGGGCGACCGTCTGAAAGAAGGCGACGAACTGCTGGAGCTGGAAGTCGAGGGCGCCGCTGCTGCGGCCCCAGCGGCTGCCGCCCCTGCCGCAGCGCCTGCTGGCGAAGAAAAACCTGCTGCTGCCCCGGCCCCGGCGGCCCCGGCCGCGGCACCGGCTGCCGCAACCGTTCAGGACATTCATGTTCCGGACATCGGCTCCTCGGGCAAGGCCAAGATCATCGAGCTGCTGGTCAAGGTCGGCGACAGCGTCGAAGCCGACCAGTCGCTGATCACCCTGGAATCGGACAAAGCCTCGATGGAAATCCCGTCGCCGGCTGCCGGCGTAGTGGAAAGCATCGGCGTCAAGCTTGAAGACGAAGTCGGCACTGGCGACTTCATCCTCAAGCTCAAGGTCCAGGGCGCTGCTGCCCCGGCGCCAGCGCCTGCCGCTGCTGCCCCGGCCGCCAAGGCTGAAGCCGCACCTGCTGCTGCACCTGCTCCGGCTGCCAAAGCCGAGGCCGCAGCGGCGCCTGCCGCTGCCCCTGCACCAAGCGGTGCCAAGGTTCACGCCGGCCCTGCCGTGCGTCAGTTGGCCCGTGAGTTCGGCGTCGAACTGAGCGCGGTTGCCGCCAGCGGCCCGCACGGTCGTGTGCTCAAGGAAGACGTGCAGGTTTACGTCAAGGCCATGATGCAGAAGGCCAAGGAAGCTCCAGCCGCCGGTGCCACCGGTGGTGCTGGCATCCCGCCGATCCCGGAAGTCGATTTCAGCCGCTTCGGCGAAATCGAAGAAGTGCCGATGACCCGCCTGATGCAAGTTGGCGCCACCAACCTGCACCGCAGCTGGCTGAACGTGCCGCACGTGACCCAGTTCGACAGCGCCGACATCACCGAGCTGGAAGCTTTTCCGCGTAGCCCAGAAGGCCGTGGCCGAGAAGGCTGGCGTCAAGCTGACCGTGCTACCACTGCTGCTCAAGGCGTGCGCGCACCTGCTCAAGGAACTGCCGGACTTCAACAGCTCGCTGGCCCCTAGCGGCAAGGCGATCATCCGCAAGAAGTACGTCAACGTCGGCTTCGCGGTGGATACCCCGGACGGCCTGCTGGTCCCTGTGATCAAGAACGTCGACCAGAAGAGCCTGCTGCAACTGGCTGGCGAAGCGGCGGCCCTGGCAGAAAAAAGCCCGGACCAAGAAGCTTTCGGCCGACGACATGCAAGGCGCCTGCTTCACCATTTCCAGCCTCGGCCACATTGGCGGCACCGGCTTTACGCCGATCGTCAACGCGCCGGAAGTGGCGATCCTCGGTGTCTCCAAGGCAACCATCCAGCCAGTCTGGGACGGTAAAGCCTTCCAGCCGAAGCTGATGCTGCCGCTGTCGCTGTCCTACGATCACCGCGTGATCAACGGTGCTGCTGCTGCGCGCGCTTCACCAAGCGCCTGGGCGACCTGCTGACCGACATCCGCACCATGCTGTTGTAATTGCTGTTTCCTGTCTCCCCTGCCGGGGAGACAGGCTCCCTTTTCGAGCTGCCACGCTCGTACCTCAACCCCGTCATTTTGGCGGGGCTTTTTTTTATCTGCTGGAAAGGTCCTGTGGAAGTGGGCTGAGCCCGCGATGCGCTGTGTCCGACTTAAGATTCCTACGCCAATGCCGACACAGTTAGTACGGAGGTCTCTGTATCGCTTGTCAGCCTCAAGCGCATGATGCAACCTTGCCGACACGCGTAGTAGCAGATTGCTCTATTTGCGCGAACAGCCTTCTTGAAGCGAGCTCTCGATGAAAAGCCAACCTGATGCCGCCAGCCGTATGGTGGCCGAGGTCGTGACGCAGTTGCCCGTGCCCTCGCGGCTCGGGATGCTGCGTTTCGAGCGGCTGAACGAGGCGAGCTGGGCGCTGCTCTATCTGGACCCTGGTTGCGAAACGGCAATTTGGCCTGGCCGCCGTCGAACTCTGCGCCCTGGTCGGCTCGCCCTACGCCAGCCTGATGGAGCCCGAAGCGCGCTACAAACTGCACGACGCCATCCAGCTGCAACTGGCCCAGCGCCCGCATTACCTGGTGCGCTACACCCTGCACACCGGCCAGGGCCCGCTGCACCTGCTGGAGCTGGGCGAAGCCTACAAGCAGCACAAACCGCCAGCTGCTGCGCGGTTACCTGATGGTCCTCGACAGCCAGCCGGGAGATACCCCGGACCTGTCGGCCGCCGACCTCGAAACCCGCAACAGTCGCCTGCAGATCGCCCTGCAGCTCAACCAGCGGGCCCAGCAGGAACAGCTCGAGCACCTGGAGCGAGTGCGCGCCCAGCAGGACTTGATCCTGCACCTGGCGCGCCATCGCTACAGCGCCAGCAACTCGCTGCTCGAAGCCGCCGAGCTTATCACCCGCAGTGCCTGCGAGATCTACAAGATCGACTGCGCAAGCATCTGGTACCTGGAAGAGCAGCAACTGCAGCCGATTTCGGCGTTCTACCGTTCGACCCAGGAATACCGCCTGCCCGAGCCCATCGACGCCAGCCGTTTTCCCGACTACCTTGAAGCGCTGCACACCAGCCGCGCCATCGACGCCCACAACGCCACCCACGACCCGCGCACCCGCGACATGGCCGAGAGCCTGCGCCCACGCGATATCAACGCCATGCTCGATGCCAGTATCCGCATCGATGGCCAGGTGGTCGGGGTGCTGTGCCTGGAGCAGACCGGCTCGGCGCGGGCCTGGCAAACCGATGAGATCGCCTTTGCTGGCGAGCTGGCCGACCAGTTCGCCCAGGTCATCAACAACCACAACCGGCGCACCGCGACCAATGCCCTGCACCTGTTCCAGCGCGCCGTCGAGCAAAGCGCCAACGCCTTCTTGCTGGTCAACCGCGACGGTGTGGTCGAGTACGTCAACCCAAGCTTTACCGCCATCACCCAGTACAGCACCGATGAAGTCCACGGCCACCGCCTGTCGGAGCTGCCGGCGCTGGAAAACCTCAGCGAGCTGCTGTTCGACGCGCCGTCGAGCCTGGCCATGGGCAACAGCTGGCAAGGCGAGTTCAAGAGCCGGCGCAAGAACCTCGAGCCTTACTGGGGCCAGCTGTCGATTTCCAAGGTGTTCGGCGACAATCGCGAACTGACCCACTATATCGGCATCTACGAAGACATCACCCAGAGCAAGCTGGCCCAGCAGCGCATCGAGCGCCTGGCCTACACCGACAACCTGACCAGCCTGGGCAACCGCCCGGCGTTCATCCGCAACCTCGACGAGCGCTTCGCCCGTGACAGCGACAGCCCGATCAGCCTGCTGCTGGTGGACATCGACAACTTCAAGCGGATCAACGACAGCCTCGGCCACCAGACCGGCGACAAGCTGCTGATCAGCCTGGCCCGGCGCCTGCGCAACAGCCTGAGCCCCGGCGGCAGTCTGGCGCGCTTTGCCAGTAACGAATTCGCCGTGCTGCTCGAAGACACCGACCTTGAAAGCGGCCAGCAGGTGGCCCAGCAACTGCTGCGCACCCTCGACAAACCGATGTTCGTCGACAACCAGCTGATCAACGTCACCGGCTCCGTGGGCCTGGCCTGCGCGCCGCTGCACGGGCGCGACCCGCAGACGCTGATGAAGAACGCAGGCCTTGCCCTGCACAAGGCCAAAGCCAACGGCAAGCACCAGGTCCAGGTGTTCACCGAAGCG
Organism: Pseudomonas sp. B21-009; assembly: GCF_024749345.1. Lineage (NCBI taxonomy): Bacteria > Pseudomonadati > Pseudomonadota > Gammaproteobacteria > Pseudomonadales > Pseudomonadaceae > Pseudomonas > Pseudomonas sp. B21-009. The sequence goes on from NZ_CP087199.1 coordinate 5,435,331, forward strand.
CTCAATGCCGAGGCCAGCTACAAGCTGTTCGTCGAGAACAACCTGCGCCGCGCCCTGACCCAGAACGAGCTGGACGTGTTCTACCAGCCCAAGCTGTGCCTGCGCAGCGGCCGCCTGCTGGGCCTGGAAGCGCTGCTGCGCTGGAACCACCCGGAAAAGGGCATGATTCGCCCCGACCAGTTCATCAGCGTCGCCGAAGAGACCGGGCTGATCATCCCCATCGGCAAGTGGATCGCCCGCCAGGCCTGCCGGATGAGCCAGACGCTGCGCCTGGAGGGCCTGGGCAACCTGCAGGTGGCGATCAACCTCTCGCCCAAGCAGTTTTCCGACCCGGACCTGGTCGCCTCGATCGCCAATATCCTCAAGGAAGAAGCCCTGCCCCCGCACCTGCTGGAGCTGGAGCTGACCGAGGGCCTGCTGCTGGAAGCCACCGAAGACACTCACCGCCAGCTGGACCAGCTCAAGCAACTGGGCCTGACCCTGGCCATGGACGACTTTGGCACCGGCTATTCGTCGTTGAGCTACCTGAAGAAATTCCCGATCGACATCATCAAGATCGATCGCAGCTTCATCCACGAAATCCCCGACAACCAGGACGACATGGAGATTACCTCGGCGGTGGTGGCCATGGCCCACAACCTCAAGCTCAAGGTGGTGGCCGAAGGCATCGAGACCGCCGAGCAGCTGGCCTTCCTGCGTCGCCACCGCTGCGATGTCGGCCAGGGCTACCTGTTCGACCGGCCGATTCCGGGCAGCGAGCTGATCACCAAACTCAAACGCTATCCGCGTGGCCCTATCGCCTGACAGCGGCGTTTGTCTCGGGCAATATAGGTTCATTCGGGTCCCATCGCGGGTCAAGCCCGCTCCCACAGTGGGAGCGGGCTTGACCCGCGATGGGACCAGCCTTGCCTACCCCAATCAGCAGAGGAACGATCATGGTCCTGCGCTCGGAGATTCTGGTGAACAAAAACGTCCTGCCCACTGCCGAACAGGCCTTGCCTGGCCGCGAAACCCCGATGAGCCTGCCCGAGAAGCATTTTGTCTTCAAGGACACCCCGCTGCTCGGCCCGTTCTTCGAAGGCGCCATCGACTTCGCAATCTTTGGCCTGGGCTGCTTCTGGGGGGCCGAGCGGCGCTTCTGGCAGCGTGAAGGCGTGGTCAGCACCGTGGTCGGCTATGCCGGCGGTTTCACCCCCAACCCGACCTACGAAGAAGTCTGCTCGGGCCTGACCGGCCACACCGAAGTGGTGCTGGTGGTGTTCGACAAGGACAAGGTCAGCTACCAAGAGCTGCTGGCGATGTTCTGGGAACTGCACAACCCGACCCAGGGCATGCGCCAGGGCAACGACATCGGCACCCAGTACCGCTCGGTAATTTACTGCACCAGCCCCCAGCAACTGGACGAGGCACTGGCCAGCAAGCAGGCCTACCAGGCCGAACTGAGCAAAGCCGGTTTCGGCGAGATCACCACAGAGATCGAGCAGGCGCCGACCGTGTACTTTGCCGAGGCCTACCACCAGCAGTACCTGGCCAAGAACCCCGACGGCTACTGCGGCATCGGCGGTACCGGTGTCTGCCTGCCACCGAGCCTGCAAGGCAACTGAGGGATCGACATGTCCGCACCAAGCATGACCCTGTTCCATTCGCCGGCCTCGCCGTTCGTGCGCAAGGTCCTGGTGGTGCTGCACGAAACCGGGCAAACCGACCGGGTGGCACTGCAGACCGTCAACCTCACCCCGGTCGATCCGGTGGCCGAGCTCAACCAGGGCAACCCGGCCGGCAAGATCCCGGCCCTGCGCCTGGCTGACGGCAGCGTGCTGCACGACAGCCGGGTGATCTGCGAATACCTCGACCTGCAGCATGTCGGCAACCCGCTGATCCCCCGTGACGGCTGGCCGCGCTGGCATCGCCTGACCCTGGCGTCGCTGGCCGATGCGATCATGGATGCCGTGGTGCTGACCCGTTACGAAACCTTCCTGCGGCCCAAGGACAAGCAATGGGACAGCTGGATCGAGGCGCAGCAGGACAAGATCCGTCGTGGCCTGAGCAACCTTGAGCAGCAGCATTTCGCCGACCTTGCCTCAGGCTTCGACATCGCCGCCATCGGTGTGGCCTGCGCCCTGGGTTACCTCGACCTGCGCTTCCCCGGCTTCGGCTGGCGTGAGCAACAGCCGCAGCTGGCGGGGTGGTATGCGCAGGTTTGCCTGCGTGAATCGATGCGCGCGACTGACCCTTCGATTGTCTGAGCCGGCCTTATCGCGGGGCAAGCCCGCTCCTACGTGCGTGGTAGGAGCGGGCTTGCCCCGCGATGCTGACTTCTGCCTCCCAGCGCACGAACAGCCTGGCGATTTTCATCGCCAGCACAGCCCCCAGATACCTCTCCTCCCGCAAGCCGCTCACGACAGTTTCACCTGGCCAACCCCGTACCAGTCCAGGCGACGGGTCAGGACCATGAACACACCCAGCAGCGCGAACAGCAGCAGCGAACCCATCAGCAAGGCGTAATCCTCGGCCGTCAGCAGACCGTAGAGCATGCCGTAGAGCATCGCCAGGCCCAGGGCAAAGCCCATGCCGCGCAACACGCTGTGCAGCACGTGGCACAGGTAGAAGCCGATCAGCAACACACAACCGCTCGCCGACAAGGCATAGGCCATGGCAAAGCCCAGGTGTTCGGACAACGACAGCAACAGCAGGTAGAAGAATGCCAGGGCCACGCCCACCAGGCCGTACTGGATCGGGTGCACGCTCAGGCCCTTGAGCACTTCGAAGAGGAAGAAGCCGGCAAAGGTCAGGGCAATGAACAGCAGCGCATACTTGATCGCCCGCTCGCTCTTGAGGTACTGGTCCACCGGGTCGATGAAGCTGACCCCGAAAGCGCGACCATTGAAGGCATTGCACTTGTCGTTGACCACGCACTGGGTCAGGGCGTCTTCGAGGTTGGTGGAAAAGAACGAGGTCTGCCAGCGCGCCGAGAAACCACCGGCATCGATCTTGCGGCTGACCGGCAGGTAGTTGCCGTCAAAGCTCGGATGCGGCCAGTTGGCGGCCATGGCCACGCTGGTGCTACGCCCTACCGGCACCACCTGCAGCTGTTCGGTGCCTTGCAGGCTGAGGTCGAAGGCATAGTTGAGCACGCTGGCGACCTTGCCATCGACACCGGGCAACAGCGCGTGCACACCACCACTCATCCAGCCCAGCTTGGTGCCGGCGGCAAAGTCCAGGCGCTGGTCGTTGAGCTGCAGTTGCAGGCCTTTTTCGATGCCGCGGATGTCACTGATACCGACGACCAGGAACGCAGGTTCGAAGCGGTAATCCTCGAAGTCCTCGGTAATGCCCCAGTTGGCCGGGATCTCGAAATGGCCGTTGATGTGGCTATTGGCGTGAAACAGGCGCGCTTCGTAGATACCGCGCGAACGCAGCTCGGTGTCGATGCTGGCGTTGAGGTCGAAGGTTTCCGGGAGGAAATACAAATGACCGTTGACCTGGCTGATTTCCTGGAAGCTCTTGCCCTCTTCGGTCTTCCAGCGCCGTTCGATCTTGCGGTACGGCACCACCAGCATCGGCCCGGTAATCTGCTGGGCGAAGCTTGAGCTTTCGGCAATGTCGCGCACCACGCGATCGCGTTGGTACTGACGGTCCTGGATCAAGCCGCCGATCATGAACAACGGGATCAGCAGCAATACGATCAGAAAGCCGATCACGGCCAGTTTGTAACTCAGTTTGCGGTGCATGGACAGGACTCCGGTTTCGATGGGCAGAGTCTGCGCAAACGAAATGGAGCCCTTGGGGACTTATGTGGAGTCTGTGTGCAGACTCTGTGAAGTTTTCAGCCCAGGCGCTTGGCCGGCAGCCACAACCGTACGCGCACGCCGTCCTCGACGTTGGCCACTTCCAGCGCGCCACCATGCAACTGCATCACCTCTTCGACGAAATTCAGCCCCAGGCCGGTGCTCTTGCGCCCACTGAACGGTCGTGGCAGCGAATAGAAGCGCTCGCTGAGCCGGCCCAGGGCGTAGTCTGGAATCGACTCGCCCTGGTTGAACAGGCTCAAGGCCACGCGGCCATCGCCATGTTCCAGCTCGAACACCAGCAATCCACCCGGCGGGGTGAAATCCAGGGCGTTGTCGAGCAGATTGGCGATGGCCTGGCGCATCAGGAACGGGTCACACAGCAGGCGAGCGGCCGCCGGCAGACGCTGACGCACCTGCAGCTCGGCGCTTTCGATCCGCGCGCCCTGGGCCAGCAGCAGCTCGTCGACCAATGCTGCCAGCGGCACCTGTTGCTGTTCTTCCAGTGCTTGCATCTGCTCGACCTGAGCCAGGTTGAGCAGGCGTTCGATCAACTGCTGCATGCGCGCGCTTTCGCTTTCGATATTGCCGGCAAAACGCTGGCGCTGTTCGTCGCTCATCGGCCCCTGGAGCAGCTCGCTGGCGCCGCGAATCGCCGCCAACGGGCTTTTCAGCTCGTGGGTCAGGGTGTGCACATAGCGCTCGACGTAATCCTTGCCTTCAAGCTGGGTGCGCATGCGCTCCACCGCCGCCGCCAGCTGCCACAACTCACCCCCGCGATAATGCGGCAGCGCCGTGCGCTCGCCTTCACTGACCGCCTGGGCGTAGCGCGTCAGGCGGCGCAGCGAGCGCGCCAGCCACCACGACAATGCCGCGCCCACCAGCAGGCCAAGGCCGATCAGGCCCAGGCCGAGGTACAGCAGGCGCCGCTCGGAGCGGTCGATATAGGGTTGCAGCGATTTGTTCGGCTTGGCCACGGTGATCACGCCGATGATCTTGCCGTCATCGAGGATCGGCGCCGCCACGTGCATCACCGACGAATCCGGATCGTCCGGGTTGCTGCGAGTCGAGCGTGCACCGTATTGGCCGCGCAGGGTCAGGTAGACGTCGTTCCAGCGCGAATAGTCCTCGCCTACCGCCACGCCGGCCGAGTCGAGCAGCACTTTGCCCTGGGCATCGGTGACATAAATGCGGTGGTTGACCTGGTTCTTCGACAAGCCCCAGATATCGGCCTTGGGCTGGCGCTGGCCGTAGGCGCGCAGCAGCACCGGCAGGCGGCTCTGGCCAAGGGTGCCGGCCTTGACGTCGTCGTGGAGGATTTCCGCCAGCAGGTTGGCGGTGTCGACCAGGGTTTCTTCGGTGGACTGACGCACACCGGGGCGGATCTGCTCGCGCACAGTGCTGAGGATGAAGTAGCCGGTCAGCCCGACGAACAGGAAGTACACCAGGAAAATCCGGATCCCCAGGCGCATCAGCTATGGCTCGGGCTGTAGCTGTAGCCCAGGCCGCGGTGGGTCTGGATCGGCTCGGCGTCGGCAGCCACCGCACGCAGCTTGGCGCGCAGGCTCTTGATATGGCTGTCGATGCTGCGCTCGTAGCCGGCATCGGCGGCGACCCCGACGGCATCGAGCAGTTGCTCGCGGCTGAACACCCGCTCCGGTTGCTCCAGCAGGCTTTGCAGCAGGCGAAACTCGTGGCGGGTCAGGCTCAGGGCCTGGCCACGGTAGTGGATCTGCATGCGCAGGGTATCGACCTGGAACAGCTCGGCGGCGCTCACCACAGGTTCCGCGCGCGGCGCCATGCGCTTGAGGATCGCCCGCACCCGGGCCGCCACTTCGCGGGGGCTGAAGGGTTTGACCACGTAATCGTCAGCGCCGATTTCCAGGCCCACCACCCGATCGATTTCGCCATCGCGAGCGCTGAGGAACATCACCGGCACCTCGCTGAAACGGCGCAGTTGCCGGCAGGTCTCGAAGCCGCTGATGTCCGGCAGGCCAATGTCGAGGATGATCAGGTCGGCCGGGCGCTGGCGTTGCTGCTCCAGCGCGGCGCTGCCCAGGGTCACCCACTCGGTGCTGTGACCGTCGCCTTGCAGGGCGAAAATCAGCGTATCGGCGATGGCCGCTTCGTCTTCGACAATTAAAATGTGGGGCATCTGGAGCGGCAAGCCTCAAGCGACAAGCTTCAAGAAGAAGCGGATCGCGTGAAGTTACACTGAACCGCTTTTTCTTGCAGCTTGTCGCTTAAAGCTTGCAGCTAGTGAGCTGCTCAGCAGCTCGGCTTGTCTGCGGTAAAGCGCCGCGCCGGGTTTACCGCCGCCTTGAACTCGCGCAGCGCCTTGGCACCGATCAGCAACGGGTAGTTGAAACTGCTGCGGTCGGTCAGGTTGACCTCGACGGTGCGTTTCACGTCGCCCAGGCACAGCTCCAGGTCGACCACCGGGCGCTTGCTGATCTCGGCGCCCTCGCCGTCTTCGTCTTCATCGGCGCGGTTCTTGATCTTGCTGATGCGCGCCAGCTTGTGTTCATAGACCTTGCCGTCGGCGTCCTTGGTGGCGACCCGAAAGCGCACCCACTCTTCGCCGTCACGGGTGAAGGTTTCGATGTCCTTGGCCGACAGCGAAGCGGTCAGCGCGCCGGTGTCCATCTTGGCCTTGAAGGTCTGGCCACCGACTTCCGGCAGTTTGATGTATTCGTAGCGGCCATACAGGGTCGGCTCGGCGGCCAGGACCGGCAGGGCTAACAGGGACAGCAGTGCAAGTACCGATTTCACAGGATCCGCTTCCTTGAGATAAGACAGTGTTTAGACTGCGAAGGCAGGATAGGTTCGCGCCAATAGCTTATTCAACACAATGTGAAACATTTGTCCGGCGGGAGCAGACCGGAGCATTTGGCGTACGCCGACCGGGTGCTTATCATTGCCGACCGCTTACTTGAATATAAGAGCTTTCTTATGCGCCGCTTGCTGACGGGCATTCTTGTGACCTTGCTGTTGCTGCTCAACACCCTGGTCCTGATCGGCCCGCTGATGGTCTTTGCCCTGCTCAAACTGGTCCTGCCCGGCCGTTACCGCGACTATGCCTCGTGGGCGGTGATGTGGATCGCCGAAACCTGGGCCGAAATCGACAAACTGATCTTCCGCCTGTGCATCCCGACCATCTGGGACGTGCGCGGCGCCGCCGACCTGCGCCTCGACACCTCGTACCTGGCGGTCAGCAATCACCAGAGCTGGGTGGATATCCCGGCGCTGATCCAGGTGCTCAACCGGCGCATACCGTTCTTCAAGTTTTTCCTGAAAAAGGAGCTGATCTGGGTACCCTTGCTGGGTCTGGCCTGGTGGGCGCTGGACTACCCGTTCATGAAGCGCTACAGCAAGGCCTTCCTCGACAAGCACCCCGAGCTCAAGGGCCAGGACCTGGAAATCACCAAGGCCGCCTGCGAGCTGTTCAAGCGCCAGCCGGTGACCGTGGTCAACTACCTCGAAGGCACGCGGTTCACCGAGGCCAAGCGCGCCGCCCAACAGTCACCCTTCAAGCATCTGCTCAAGCCCAAGGCCGGCGGCGTGGCCTTCGTGCTGGCGGCGCTGGGCGAACAGCTCGACGCCCTGCTGGATGTCACCATCGTCTACCCCGGCGACAAGGCCCCAGGGTTCTGGGACCTGCTCAGCGGCAATTTGCCCAAGGTGATCATCGACATCCAGGTGCATGAGCTGGACCCGGCACTGTGGAGCGGCGACTACGAGAACGACCCGGTGTTTCGCCAGACCGTGCAGGACTGGGTCAACCAGCTCTGGCACGCCAAGGACGCCCGCATCGAGGCCTTGCGCGCCGAGCTGCGCTGATCAGTCGATGATCGCGTGGGGCAAAAAGCGGCTGCTGTCCTTGGTGATCAGCGAGTTGTCTTCGCGAATGCCGATGCCCGCCGGCAGGTCGCCGACCACCCAGCTGCCGATCACCGTGTAGCTGTCGCCAAAGCGCGGCAGCGCCTGGAACTGCTGGATGATGCTCGGCCCGCCGCCATACGGGCCATCTTCGACCACCCGCTTGCCGCTGGCGGTGTGGATCTCGATGTTGGCGCCTTCGCGCGAGAAGAACGGCTTGCGCACCCAGCCCTTGTCGAGGGGCGCGCCCGGGGTTTGCTCGATGAACGCCGGCAGCAGGTTCGGGTGGCCCTGGTGGCGCTCCCACAGCAGCGCCAGCATGCCCTTGTTGGAAAGGATCGCCTTCCACGGCGGCTCGACGAACAAGGTACCGCTGGTGGCGATCGCCGGGCCGTAGGGGTCATGGAAGATGTCTTCCCAGGGGTAGAGTTTGAACAGGCTCGGGATCGGTGCGCCAACATCATCGACAAAACGCCCGCCGCGGCTCAGGCCGATGTCTTCCATGTCTACCAGGCGCGCATCGAGCCCGGCGCCGAGGGCGATATCGCGCAGGTATTCGACGGTGCCGCGGTCTTCGATCGAGTCTTTCACCGAAGAAAAGTAGAACGGCGTGGCAAAGGTATTAGCACCCATCACCTGGGTGAGTTTGTCTTCCAGGCTGTTGAACTGGTCGGCGTCGGCCGGCAGCATGCCGCGCTGCATCTGCTGCTCCAGCCACAGGTACTGGAAGAAACTGGCTTCGTAGAGTGACGTCGGCGTGTCGTAGTTGGCCTCCAGCAGCTTGGCCGGGCCCTTGCCGTCGTAACACAGGTCCATGCGCCCGTAGAAATGCGGGTGGCCGTCGCGCCACGAGCGGCGGATCAAATCGAAGTACGGTGGCGGGATCGCCAGGCGCTCGAGCAGCTCTTCACTGTCGACCACCTCGGCCACCAGCGCCATGCACAACTCATGCAGTTCGCGGGTGGGCTCCTCGAGGTCGTCTTCGATCTGCCGCAGGCTGAACTGGTAATAGGCCGACTCGTCCCAGTAGGGCTCGTCGCCGAAGGTGTGGAAATTGAAGCCGAACTGCTCGGCGGTGGCGCGCCAGTCCGGGCGCGGGGCGATGGAAATTCGCTTCATCTGCAATCCTCAGGTGCTGTAGCCGCGTAGCGACGAGCGGCTGTTGAACCCGTTGCTATCCAGGGTCAACCAACGCGTCGAGCCATAGCTGTTACCGCCGAAAACACGCAATTGGGCAGGCGCCACGTCGGCCCTGCCCTGCTCGCTCAATGCACTGCTGACAAACGCCTCGCGGCCCTTGCGCGCCCGGTACACAGGCTCCGCCAGGTAACGCGGTGCGGCATCGACGTAGCGCAGGCTGGTCCAGTGCGCCTGGTCGATCGGCACCCCGTCGTCATAGACCTGGCGCTCGGTGGTCAGGTTGAAACCGTCCATGGCCGGCAGGAAAAAGCCGTTGCCCTCGACCTGCTGGCAGCGCTCAAAGCGCAGCTGGCAGGCGTTGAGGTCATCAAAGCGCGGCGCGTGGGCATAGTGCAGCTGCTGCGCGACATCCCGTGCCTCATTGCACGCTTCAGCGCGGGTGCCACTGCCAATGCACTGCTGCACCCCTTGATGGTGACGCACCTCGCTATACGGCTTGATTGTTGCCACCTGGTTGTCGCAGGCACTGAGTACCAGCGGCAGGCTACCCAAGGCCAGCAGGCGCAGGGATTTGCTGCGTTTCATCGGCTGACCTCGTTCAGGAAGCGAAGCCGCCACGCCCCGAAGCACGCGAGACAAAACCGTTGTGGGTACCCACCGCGAACGGCCGGGCCGAGCTGATCAGCTTGTTTGACTGGGCCACGGGGATAATCGCCGGATGGGCGCTGCCCACGTGCGCCGGGTCGCTGCCGGCAACGGCGCTACCGCCGCCACTCGCCGCCGCATGCTGCGCGGCTTCGCTGAACGGCTGCGAGGCCGGGTGCGAGGTGTCCAGGCCGGCGTAGTAATTGTGGTTTGCCACTTGCTCGGTCAGGGTGCTGACCTTGAACGCATTGCGCCCGTCGCGCTCGTGATAGATCGCCTCGGTCGAATAGCGCGCATCGGTGTCGGTGTACTCGTAATAGCGACGACCGCCGCCGGAGCCGCCGCTCGACGATGAGCTGTTGGTCGACGAACTGCTGCTGTTGTCCTCATCGTCGGCGTACACCTGGCGTTCGGTGGTCAGGGCAAAGCCTTCCATCGGCGGCACGTAGTTGTTGGCGTAACGGCGAAAATCGCACTTGAAATAGACCGCCTCACAGGCCTCGGCGGTCAAAAAGCGCGGGACGTTGGCGGCATGGTGGTTCTGCGCGGCGACCCAGGCTTGCTGGCACACCTGGCGCGGCTTGCCGTCCATGACGCAATAGTCGACGTCCTGGTAGCGCTTGGTTTCGCTGATGATTTTGGTCGGCCGGTCGCCACAGGCGGACAGCACCAGCGGCAGGCTGCCGAGGGCGACCAGGCGAATGGTTTTGCTGCGTTTCATTGTCGATCGTCCCTGATCAGGCGGCGGGGGTCATGCAGGCGGCGTTGAGCAGGCCAATACCAATGGACACGGCGGCCAGCAAAATGGCCGAGGCGGTTTCCTGGCGGGCAACCCGTTCAGCCATGCCTTTGACGCAGCGGTTGACCACCACGAACGCCAGCAACTGCACCACTGCGGCAATCAGCGCCCAGAGCAGGAAGTCGAGCAGCGAAATCGAATGGGAAATGGCACTGGCCACCGGAATCGCAAAACCGATCAAGGCACCGGCCAGGGCAATGGCGGCGGCATTGTTGCCTTCGCGGATCAAGCGCAATTCGTTGTAGGGGGTCAGGCGGGTGTAGATGAATGCGTAGAGGCCGAACAGCACGGCGGCGCCGAGCATGTAGACCACAAAGCCGAGCACGGCGTCGGCAGGCAAAGACATCTTCAGGGCGTCCATGAACATGGCGAATCACACTTCCTTGTAAAACGGGGCGGGACATATAGCACACCGCCCCGCCCGCGCAAATAGCTGGCTTACACGGAAGGCACGCCCGCCCCTGTGCCCCACAGGCTGCCCAGGCTCTGCAACAGCGAGCCGCCGACGCCTTGCTGGCCCAAGTACTGCAGGATCAACGGCGCGAACTGGCCGATCATGCCGGTGTCCATGCCCAGCGCGCTGAAGGCGTTGTTGAGGTCATTGGTGTCTTTGACATTACCCAGGGCATTGCTCAGGGCGGAGGACTTGTCGCTCTTGCCCAGCAGCGTGCCCAGACCGTTCAAACCGCCCAGGGCCTTCTCGCCGGAAAGCAGGTCAAGGCCGGGCACGGCTTTGCTCAGTTGCTCGTAATCGCCGCTGTTGAGCTGGTTCTTGGCCAGGCCCAGCAATGCGCCGGTGCCGCCGATGGCTTGTTCGGGGGTGACTTTCAGTTCGCTGCCGAGGGTATTGAGCAGGTTCGCCGAAGCAGCGGGGGCCTGTACCGCGGCATCGCCGCTGTTGCCCTTGGCGGCGTTGTAGACATTGGCCGCGTCATTGAGGCTGAAGCCTGCGAATACCGGAGTGGCAGCCAGGGCCACCAGGGTGACCAGTGCGAAACGTTTCATCGAAATACCTCGTCAGCCGTTAAGGCAGGGAAAACGAGGTTTCGACCTTGTGCGCGGGGGATTGTTCCCTTGTTCCCGGTGGGAGCGGGCTGGCCCCGCGATGCGATGTGACCGACAGACCTCTATCGCGGGGCAAGCCCGCTCCCACAGGCACAGTGGGAGCGGGTTTGCCCCGCGATGTTTTTAGGCAGCGCTGAACAGCTTGTGCGGGTCGATGACGAATTTCTTCGGCACGCCGGCATCGAACTCGCCATAGCCTTCAGGTGCCTGGTCGAGGCTGATCACCTGCACACCCACCACTTCGGCAATGTTGATGCGGTCCCACATGATCGCCTGCATCAGTTGGCGGTTGTATTTCATCACCGGGGTCTGCCCGGTGTGGAAGCTGTGCGACTTGGCCCAGCCAAGACCAAAACGGATGCTCAGGCTGCCGATCTTCGCCGCGGCATCCACCGCCCCCGGGTCTTCGGTGACGTACAGGCCAGGGATACCGATCTTGCCGGCAACCCGCACCACGCCCATCAGCGAGTTGAGCACGGTGGCCGGCGCTTCGTGCTTGGCACCGGCATGGCCGTGGCCACGGGCTTCGAAGCCCACGGCATCGACCGCGCAGTCGACTTCCGGCTCGCCCAGCAGGTTGGCGATCTGCTCGTGCAGCGGGGTGTCCTGGGACAGGTCGGCAATTTCGAAACCCTGGGCCTTGGCGTGGGCCAGGCGCACCGGGTTGACGTCGCCGACGATCACCACCGCAGCGCCCAGCAGGCGCGCCGACGCCGCTGCAGCCAGGCCCACCGGGCCGGCACCGGCGATGTACACCGAGCTGCCCGGGCCAACCCCGGCCGTCACCGCGCCGTGATAGCCGGTAGGGAGGATGTCCGACAGGCAGGTCAGGTCGCGGATCTTCTCCATGGCCTTGTCGCGGTTCGGCAGTTTCAGCAGGTTGAAGTCGGCGTAAGGCACCAGCACGTATTCGGCCTGGCCTCCGGTCCAGTCGCCCATGTCGACATAGCCATAGGCACCGCCGGCGCGGGCCGGGTTGACGGTGAGGCAGACGCCGGTGTGCTGCTCTTTGCATGAGCGGCAGCGGCCGCAGGCGACGTTGAAGGGTACCGAAACCAGGTCACCGATCTGCAGGTTCTCGACGTCCCTGCCCTTCTCGATGACTTCGCCGGTGATTTCATGGCCCAGCACCAGGCCGACCTGGGCCGTGGTACGACCGCGGACCATGTGCTGATCGGAGCCACAGATATTGGTAGAGACCACCCGCAGGATCACCCCGTGCTCGATCTTGCGACCGCGCGGGTCCTGCATTTTCGGGTAGTCAATCTTCTGCACCTCGACCTTGCCAGCGCCGAGATACACCACACCACGATTACCAGACATGCTTTCACCTCGCTAAAGTTTGTTGTTATGTAGCGGTGCAAAGTGCGCTGCCCGTAGGCGGCGCTGTGTTACTGGAATCTGTTATTGCCTTGAAGGCCTCATCGCGGGGCAAGCCCGCTCCTACCGGTGTGGGAGCGGGCTTGCCCCGCGATGGCGGCCGTCAGAGCACTACCGTTCTGTTGGCGTTGAGGAACACCCGCCGCTCGATGTGATAGCCCACCGCCCGCGCCAGGGTCAGGCACTCGATATCGCGGCCCTTGGCGATCAGGTCTTCGGGGTAATGGCTGTGGTCGACCGCCTCGACGCCCTGGGCGATGATCGGCCCTTCGTCGAGGTCGTTGTTGATGTAGTGCGCGGTGGCTCCGACCAGTTTCACGCCCTTGTTGTAGGCCTGGTGGTAGGGCTTGGCGCCCTTGAAGCCGGGCAGCAGCGAGTGATGGATGTTGATCGCCCAGCCGTCGAGCTTGCGGCACAACTCGGGCGACAGCACCTGCATGTAGCGGGCAAGGATTACCAGCTCGGCGCCGGACTCTTCGATCACCTGCAGCACCTTGCGCTCCTGCGCCGGTTTGTCATGGGGGTCGAGGGCGAAGTGGTAATAGGGAATGCGGTGCCAGTGGGCCAGGGGCTCTAGGTCCGGATGGTTGGAAACCACTGCCACCACGTCCATGCTCAACTGGCCGATGCGCTGGCGATAGAGCAGATCGTTGAGACAGTGATCGGCCTTGGAGACCATGATCACCACTTTCGGTCGGTGCTTGGGCGCGGTCAGCTCGAACAGCATGCCAAACGCCGCGCCGCGCTCGGCCAGGCCTGCGCGAAAGCTGGCCTCGTCGAAATCATCCGGCTGGCGGAATTCCACGCGAATGAAAAAGCGCCCGGACAGCCGGTCATCGAACGAGTGGTGCTCGGTAACGTAGCAGTGCTGCTCGAACAGGTAACGCGTCACCGCGTCGACCGTGCCGAGCAGGCTCGGGCAGTCGGCGGTGAGAATCCAGGTGTCCGGTGCACGACTCATGGCATTGCTCCTTAAGCCTGAATGCTCAGACCGTATTCGGCGGAAGCGTCCTGCAGCCACAGCCACCAGTAGTCGGAGAAACTGCGGCGGATCAGCAGCTCCCAGGTTTCTTCACCGGTGCGGCGGATCACCAGTTGCGACTTGGCGAACACCGTGCCGACGGCCTTGCCCACCGGAAAGTTGTTTGGATGTACATCGTAGCTGGTGGATTTCATCAGCACGTCGCGCACGTTGGGGCCGCTCAGTTCCAGCACGGTTTGCCCGCCACTGACGTTGACGATCTGAACGTGCAGGCCATCGAGGGCGTCGCGCAGCTTTTGCTCGACGGCAAATTCCTCACCGCCGGGGACGATCAGCAGCCATTCATCCGGGCCCAGCCACTGCAGCGACATCTCGCCGTTGGCAACCACGGTCAGGGCCACCGGCAGCTCCAGGCCCAGTGCCTTGAACACACCGCCGGCAAAGGCCGGGTCCTTGCCATCGCCTCGCAGGGTCAGGTGGCCGAGGAGCTTTTTCTCGCGCAGGGTTACCCCGGCGTTTTTTCGACCCTTGCCGATCAGGCTCGGCAGGTCGGCGTGGTGCAGCGGCGTTTCAGCCTTGGCGTCGTTGCCGGGGCGTTGCTGGTAGACGTTGATCGTGCTCATTACACACCTGCCTTGAATTCTGTGGACTGGTAACGCGATCCCTGTGGGAGCTACATCACGCCGGCGTTAAATGTTCTGCCGCTCACCCTTCGGATCGAAGAACACCGAAGAACAGATCTCGGCCTCGATCACGCTGCCATCGGCCTGGGGCGAGTAGACCCGTTCGCCGATGCGTTTGAGCCCGCCCTTGACCACACCCATGGCAAACGAATAGCCCAGGGAGTTGCTGGCGTAGCTGGAGGTGACGTGACCGACCATGTCCATCGGGATCGCTTGTTTCGGGTCGAACACCAGTTGCGCGCCTTCTGGCAGCCACTTGTTGGGGTCGACCGGCTTGAGCCCGACCAGCTGCTTGCGGTTCTCGCGCACGCAGTCTTCGCGGTTCATCCCGCGCCAGCCGATCCACGAAAACGGCTTGGTGCGGCCAACACACCAGCCCATGTTGAGGTCGTCCGGGGTCATCGAGCCGTCGGTGTCCTGGCCGACAATGATGAAGCCCTTCTCGGCGCGCAGTACGTGCATGGTTTCGGTGCCGTACGGGGTCAGGTTGTATTGCTTGCCGGCAGCGACGATCTTCTCCAGCACGCCCATGGCGTAGTTGGCCTGGACGTTGACTTCATACGACAGCTCGCCGGTGAACGAGATACGGAACACCCGCGCCGGCACACCGCCGACCAGGCCCTCCTTCCAGGTCATGAACGGGAAGGCGTCCTTGTCCAGGTCGATATCGCTGACTTCGCTGAGCAGCTTGCGGCTGTTGGGGCCCGACAGGGTCAGGGTCGCCCAGTGGTCGGTGACCGAGGTGAAGTACACTTTCAGGTCCGGCCATTCGGTCTGCTGGTAGATCTCCAGCCACTGCAGCACCCGCGCCGCGCCACCGGTGGTGGTGGTCATGATGAAGTGGTTGTCGCCGACACAGGCGGTGACGCCGTCGTCGAAGACCATGCC
Source organism: Pseudomonas sp. B21-009 (assembly GCF_024749345.1). NCBI lineage: Bacteria > Pseudomonadati > Pseudomonadota > Gammaproteobacteria > Pseudomonadales > Pseudomonadaceae > Pseudomonas > Pseudomonas sp. B21-009. The sequence continues at coordinate 5,450,580 of NZ_CP087199.1, forward strand.
ATCTTCTTTGCACATGAGGCCGTAGCGGGCCTTGCCAACATCGAGCTTGGTCCAGGCGTTGGTGTAGATGCGGTTGAGGAATTCGCGTGCGTCCGGGCCCTGGATGTCGATCTTGCCCAGGGTAGAGGCGTCGAGCAGGCCGACACTGTCACGCACCGCCTTGCACTCGCGAGCCACGGCGGCATGAATGTCCTCGCCGTTGCGCGGGAAGTACCAGGGGCGCTTCCACTGGCCAACGTCTTCGAACTCGGCGCCGTTCTTCACATGCCAGGCATGCAGGGCGGTAAAGCGTACCGGCTCGAACAGGTGGCCGCAGTGCCGGCCCGCCACCGCGCCAAAGGTGATCGGCGTGTAGTTGGGGCGGAACATGGTGGTGCCCATTTCCGGGATGGTGATGCCCATCGAACGGGCGGCAATCGCCAGGCCGTTGATGTTGCCCAGCTTGCCCTGATCGGTACCAAAGCCCAGCGCGGTGTAGCGCTTGACGTGCTCGACCGACTCGAAGCCTTCGCGGGTAGCCAGTTCGATGGCGGCGGCGGTGACGTCGTTCTGCTGGTCGATGAACTGCTTCGGCGCCCGTGCAGTGTTCTTGTCGTGGGGCACCTGGAACAGCGCCACGGTTGGTTCTTCCTGGCGTGCCAGGACTTTCGGGATCACCCCCAGCACCGCCTTGAAACCGGCTTCGGTGGCGGCGCGCACGCCGCCTTCAAAACCATCGGCGAGGGTGTCGGCAAGGGCGAACACACCGTTGATGCCACCCACGCACACGCGTTTTTGCGGTGCTTCACCGGGTACGAAACCGAGAATGTCTTCACGCCAGACCGGTTTGCCGCCCAGGTGCGAAGCCAGGTGCACCACCGGGCTGTAGCCGCCGGAGGTGGCTACCAGGTCGCAATCCAGCCACTCGCCGGGGCTGCTGACCTTATGCGCCTTGACATCGATGGCGGCGACCCGGGCTGCAGTCACGTGCTTGCTGCCGCGCGTCTCGATCACCGCGCTAGAGGTGAGGATGCGGATGCCTTTAGCCCGCGCCTCTTCCACCAGCGAACCGCGCGGGTTGTGGCGGGCATCGGCGACGGCGACCACGTTCAGGCCGGCGTCGTGCCAGTCCAGGGCTACACGGTAGGCGTGGTCATTGTTGGTCGACAGCACCAGCTTGCGCCCCGGCGCCACGCCATAGCGGCGCACGTAGGTCGAGACCGCACCGGCGAGCATGTTGCCCGGCACATCGTTGTTGCCGTACACCAAAGGCCGCTCGTGGGCGCCGGTCGCCAGCACCACACGCTTGGCGCGTACCCGGTGCATGCGCTGGCGCACCTGGCCGATCGGCGCGCGATCGCCCAGATGGTCAGTCAGGCGCTCGTGAATGGTGAGGAAGTTGTGGTCGTGGTAGCCGTTGACCGTCGCCCGTGGCAACAGGGTGACTTCCGGCAGTTGCTTGAGTTCAGCGACCACCGCCGCGACCCAGTCGGCGGCCGGTTTGCCATCGAGGGTTTCACGGCTGTCGAGCAGGCTGCCGCCGAACTCTTCCTGTTCATCGGCGAGGATCACCCGCGCGCCGCTGCGGCCAGCCGCCAGGGCTGCGGCCAGGCCGGCGGGGCCGGCGCCGACCACCAGCACGTCGCAGTGGTGGTTCATGTAGTCGTAGCTGTCCGGGTCGTTCTGCAGCGGCGCACGGCCAAGGCCGGCGGCTTTGCGGATGTACTTCTCGTAGGTCATCCAGAACGACTGCGGGTACATGAACGTCTTGTAGTAGAAACCCGGCGGCATCAGCTTGCCGCCGACCTTGCCAAGAATACCCATGACGTCGTTGTTCACATTCGGCCAGCCGTTGGTGCTGGTGGCCACAAGGCCGGCGTACAGCGCCTGCTGGGTGGCGCGCACGTTGGGCACCTGGGTGGCTTCGGTGGCGCCGATCTGCAGGATGGCGTTGGGCTCTTCGCTGCCTGCGGCGATGATCCCGCGCGGGCGCGAGTACTTGAAGCTGCGCCCGACAATGTCGACGCCGTTGGCCAGCAGTGCAGCGGCCAGGGTGTCACCAGCAAAGCCCTGGTAGGTCTGGCCGTTGAAGGTGAAGTTCAAGACTTTGCTGCGGTCGATACGACCGCCGTTGGACAGGCGATAGACCTGGCTCATACCTTTTCTCCCTGACCACTGACTGCCAACTGCGGGCTAGTGTTCTTGCCGGTGACCTGCGGCTTGGCGCCGATCGGATAGGTTTCGAGAATTTCGTAGGTCAGCGTGTCACGCGTGGCGTTGAAGTACTGGCGGCAACCAGCGGCGTGAATCCACAGCTCGTGGTGCAGGCCACGGGGGTTGTCGCGAAAGAACATGTAGTCGCCCCACTCCTCGTCGGAGCAGGCGTTGGGGTCCAGCGGCCGGGGAATGTGCGCCTGGCCTGCGGCGTGGAACTCCTCTTCGGAGCGCAGCTCGCCGCAGTGGGGACAGAAGATATGCAACATGGGGATTTCTCCTGTTAGTGGGCGACAGCGGCGGCGCCGTGTTCGTCGATCAGTGCACCGTTGTGGAAACGGTCGATGGAAAAGGGTTTGGCCAGCGGGTGCATTTCGCCCTTGGCCAGGCTTGCGGCAAAGACGTTGCCCGAGCCCGGGGTGGCCTTGAAGCCGCCGGTGCCCCAGCCGCAGTTGAAGAACATGTTCTTCACCGGGGTCTTGGAGATGATCGGGCAGGCGTCCGGGGTGGTATCGACGATGCCGCCCCACTGGCGGTTCATGCGCACCCGCGAGAGGATCGGGAACATTTCGACGATGGCCTGCAGGGTGTGCTCGATCACCGGGTACGAACCGCGCTGGCCGTAACCGACCCAGCCGTCGATGCCGGCGCCGATGACCAGGTCGCCCTTGTCCGACTGGCTGATGTAGCCGTGCACGGCGTTGGACATGATCACGCTGTCGATGATCGGCTTGAGCGGCTCGGACACCAGTGCTTGCAGCGGATGCGATTCGATCGGCAGGCGGAAACCTGCGAGCTTGGCCATGTGCCCGGAGTTACCGGCGGTGACCACGCCGACGCGCTTGGCGCCGATAAAGCCTTTGTTGGTCTCGACGCCGATGACCACGCCGTTTTCCTTGCGAAAGCCGATCACTTCGGTTTGCTGGATCAGGTCGACGCCCAGGGCGTCGGCGGCGCGGGCAAAGCCCCAGGCCACGGCGTCGTGACGGGCAACACCACCGCGGCGCTGCACGGTGGCGCCGATAATCGGGTAGCGGGTGTTCTTCGAGCAGTCCAGGTAGGGGATTTCTTCAGCAACTTGTTGGGCGTTGAGCAGCTCGCCGTCGACGCCATTGAGGCGGTTGGCACTGACCCGACGCTCGGAGTCACGCATGTCCTGCAAGGTATGGCAGAGGTTGTAAACACCGCGCTGGGAGAACATCACGTTGTAGTTGATGTCTTGCGACAGCCCTTCCCAGAGCTTCATCGCGTGTTCATACAGGTGCGCCGACTCGTCCCACAGGTAGTTGGAGCGGACGATGGTGGTGTTGCGCGCGGTGTTGCCGCCACCCAGCCAGCCTTTCTCGACCACTGCCACGTTGGTGATGCCGTGTTCCTTGGCCAGGTAGTAGGCGGTGGCCAGGCCATGCCCGCCACCACCGACGATGACCACGTCGTAGACTTTTTTCGGGGTGGGCGTGCGCCACATGCGCTGCCAGTTTTCGTGGTGGCTGAGCGAGTGCTTGAAGAGGCCGAAGCCTGAGTAACGTTGCATAGTCTTTACTCCTGGACCACTCAGCGATAAACCGGAAAATCTGCACAGAGTGCCGACACGTTCTTCGCAACATCGGCCTCGACGTCGGCATCGCCGAGGTTATCGAGGATGTCGCAGATCCAGCCGGCCAGCTCCACGCACTGGCTGACCTTGAAGCCGCGGCTGGTGACCGCCGGGGTGCCGATGCGCAGGCCGGAGGTGACGAACGGCGACTGCGGGTCGTTGGGCACGGCGTTCTTGTTGACGGTGATGTGCGCGCGGCCCAGGGCGGCGTCGGCCTCTTTGCCGGTCAGGCCCTGGCGGATCAGGCTGACCAGGAACAGGTGGTTGTCGGTGCCGCCGGAAACCACGTCATAACCGCGCTTGATGAACACTTCGGCCATGGCCTGGGCGTTGTCGATCACCTGCTGTTGATAGGTCTTGAAGCCAGGCTCCAGCGCCTCCTTGAAGCACACCGCCTTGGCGGCGATCACGTGCATCAGCGGGCCGCCCTGGGCACCGGGGAACACCGCGGCGTTGAGCTTCTTCTCAATCTCTTCGTTGCTGCGCGCCAAAATCAGGCCGCCACGCGGGCCGCGCAGGGTCTTGTGGGTGGTGGTGGTGACCACGTCAGCGTAAGGCAGCGGGTTCGGGTACAGGCCAGCGGCAACCAGGCCGGCAACGTGGGCCATGTCGACAAACAGATAAGCACCGACCTTGTCGGCGATCTGACGAAAGCGTGGGAAATCGAGGGTTTTTGAGTAGGCCGAGAACCCGGCGACGATCATCTTCGGCTTGTTCTCCAGCGCCAGGCGTTCGACTTCGTCGTAGTCGATCAGCCCGGTGTTGGTGTCGATGCCGTACTGCACGGCGTTGTACAGCTTGCCCGAGGACGACACCTTGGCACCGTGGGTCAGGTGACCGCCGTGGGCCAGGCTCATGCCCAGGATGGTATCGCCGGCCTGCAGCAGGGCCAGGTATACGGCGCTGTTGGCCGAGGAGCCGGAGTGCGGCTGGACGTTGGCGTAATCGGCGCCGAACAGCTGCTTGGCGCGGTCGATGGCCAGTTGCTCGACTTTATCCACATGCTCGCAACCGCCGTAATAGCGCTTGCCCGGGTAGCCTTCGGCGTATTTGTTGGTCAGGCCGCTGCCCTGGGCCTGCATGACACGCTTGCTGGTGTAGTTTTCCGAGGCGATCAGCTCGATGTGATCTTCCTGGCGTTGTTCTTCGGCATTGATCGCCGCCAGCAGTGCATCGTCATAACCCTGGATCTGGTCTTGCTTGCTGAACATCGCAGTCTCTCCCGGCAGCGGCATGGTTCTTGTCGGGCAATTGCCCTTTTGCAGCGATGGTATGACCGACGCAGACAGCCCAGATGCCTACGGACGCCACGCAAAGGTGCGTTTACGACATGTAGCCTCATCGCGGGGCAAGCCCGCTTCCACGGGGGCAATGCTTTGTATAGGCGACGCCGCAATTCTTGGTTTAGAGTGCTCGTCTGCGTCGTTCACAGGACAGTGTCATGCCAGATAAAAGCCAGCAATTCGCCAGCGACAACTACTCAGGTATCTGCCCGGAAGCCTGGGCCGCCATGGAAAAGGCCAACCAGGGCCACGAGCGCGCCTACGGCGACGACCAATGGACGGCACGTGCCTCGGAATACTTCCGCAAATTGTTCGAAACCGACTGCGAAGTGTTCTTCGCCTTCAACGGCACCGCCGCCAACTCGCTGGCGCTGTCGTCGCTGTGCCAGAGCTATCACAGCGTGATCTGCTCGGAGACCGCCCACGTCGAGACCGACGAATGCGGCGCCCCGGAGTTCTTCTCCAACGGCTCCAAGCTGCTCACCGCGCGCAGCGAAGCCGGCAAGCTGACCCCCGAGTCGATCCGCGAAGTGGCGCTCAAGCGCCAGGACATCCACTACCCCAAGCCACGGGTGGTGACCATCACCCAGGCCACCGAGGTCGGCAGCGTTTACCGCCCGGACGAGCTCAAGGCCATCAGCGCCACCTGCAAGGAGCTGGGCCTGAACCTGCACATGGACGGCGCCCGCTTCAGCAACGCCTGCGCGTTCCTTGGCTGCAGCCCGGCGGAGCTAACCTGGAAGGCCGGTGTCGATGTGCTGTGCTTTGGCGGCACCAAGAACGGCATGGCGGTGGGTGAAGCGATCCTGTTCTTCAACCGCGAGCTGGCCGAAGACTTCGATTACCGCTGCAAACAGGCCGGGCAACTGGCGTCGAAGATGCGCTTTTTGTCGGCACCCTGGGTCGGTTTGCTGGAAGACGGCGCCTGGCAGCGCCACGCTGTGCATGCCAACCACTGCGCGCAGTTACTCAGCGAACTGGTTCGCGATGTGCCGGGCGTTGAGCTGATGTTCCCGGTGGAAGCCAACGGGGTGTTCCTGCAAATGTCGGAGCCGGCGCTGGAAGCCTTGCGCAACAAGGGCTGGCGCTTTTACACCTTCATCGGCAGCGGCGGCGCACGCTTCATGTGCTCGTGGGATACCGAAGAGGCGCGGGTACGTGAGCTGGCGGCGGATATCCGGGCGGTGATGGGGGCTTGAGGGCCTTATCGCGGGGCAAGCCCGCTCCCACCGAAGATCAATGAAATCCGGTGGGAGCGGGCTTGCCCCGCGATAATTTCAAAGGCGAAACCCACCCATCTGCCGCGCCAGGTCATCGGCCAGCCCGCGCAGCGCCTGGCACTCCTCCCGGCAACCCTGCACATCCACCGCCGTTTCCCGCGCCAGGTCGGAAATCCCCTGCACCGTGCGGTTGATCTCCTCGGTCACCGCCGACTGCTCTTCAGTCGCTGTCGCCACCTGATGGTTCATGTCACTGATGTGCTCGACCTGCTCGGTGATGGTCCCCAGCGAAGCACCGGTCTGCTGGCTCGACTCCACGCCCGTGCCGGTTGCCGCCTGCCCGGCCTGCATCGACGCCACCGCACTGCCGGCACCCTGCTTGAGGCGCAGAATCATTTGCTGCACTTCATCGGTGGACACCTGAGTGCGCCGCGCTAGGGTTCGCACCTCATCGGCGACCACGGCAAAGCCGCGGCCCATCTCACCGGCCCGCGCCGCTTCGATGGCAGCGTTGAGCGCCAGCAGGTTGGTCTGCTCGGAGATGCTGCGGATCACCGCCAGCACTTCGTCGATCGACGCCACCTCCGTAGCCAGCTCCCCCACTGCACTGGCCGCCTGGCCAATCTCCTCGGACATGCCCTCGATATGGGCAATCGAGCGGCGCACTACGTCGCGGGCCTGTAGCGCTTCGCTGCGCGCGGTTTGCGAGGCGTGCGCGGCATTGCCGGCATTCTGGGCAATGTCCTGCACGGTCAGGCCCATCTCATGGACGGCGGTGGCGACCATCTCGGTCATTTCCTGTTGGCGGCCGGAACGCTCGGCGGTGTTGTCCACCACTTGCGTCACTTGCGCCACCGACGTCCGCAGGCGCTCGCTGGTGCTCAGCACCTCGCCGATCAGGTCACGCTGGCTGTCCAGAAAGCGGTTGAAGCCACGGGCCAGGTCGCCGAGTTCGTCTGCACGGTTCTCGTCCAGGCGCTGGGTCAGGTCGCCGCCACCATTGCCGATAGCCATCAGGGCCCCGGTCACGCGGCGGATCGGCCGGACGATACCGCGCGCCAGCAGCACCACCAGCAACAGCGACACCAACGCCACTGCGCCGCCAATCAGGCTGGTCAGCCAGACGGTCTCGCGTACCTGGGCGTAGATCTGCGCTTCTGGCACTTCGGCGACCAGCGTCCAGTTGAGGTCACGCAGCGGCAGGCTGAGGGCCAGGTAGCCCTCGCCATCGCGCTCGAAGCGGCTGCTGTGCAGGCCCTGCTCACGGCTCAAAACAACTTTGGCAGCCTCGCCACCAATCTGTTCGGCCAACTGCCGCTTGCCGCTGAACTGCGCCTGCGGATGCACCTGGATCAAACCGTCGCCGCGCACCAGCATGACTCGCCCGTGCTCGCCAAAACTGAAGTTGTGAATCAGCTCGGACAGTTCGGTCATGCGCAGGCCAAGCCCGGCGATGCCCACCAGTTGCCCGGCTTTTTCCACCCGATAATCGATGAACAGCGCCAGTTCGCCGGTGCTGCCATCGGTATCGATGTTCAGCAGGCGCGGGTTGCCGCTGTCGATGAAGCCGAAGAACCATTTGTCCGCCGGGTTGCTGCGGCTCAGGGTGCGGTCCAGGCCTTTCTCGTTGTAGTAGTGGTTGCTCGCGGTCGCGGCAAACAGCGCGGTAAAGGCCTGGTTGTGCTTGCGCAGGGCTTCGAGGTACTCGATGAATTGCGGCGCCTGGGCACTGTCTTCACCCGCCGCCAGCCAGTCGCGCAGCAGGGTGTTGTTGGCGATGTCGGCCGCCGCCGTCAGCGGCCGGCCAAGCATGCGCTCGATGTCGTTACGAATCGCCTCAATGCTCGCCGGCAAGGCAGTGTCGACCAGGTAACGCTCGGTCAGCCGATTGACCGCAACGCTGTAGATGCCGACCACCACCAGAATGCTCAGCAACAGCGCTGCGCCCATGCTTGCGATCAATTGCCACTGGATACTGCGCCGCCAGAACTGCATGTATTTCCCCTGGGTAAATAAGCCCTGTAGTGCAAGAGATAGGCCAATTGTATACAACAGGAAATACAATAATGACAGTGATCCACAGCAATGCCGGCCCACCCTCCCGAAGGCGGTGAGCTGGCAAAAAGGTTTAGCTTGGGGCTTTGGAGGCGATCAGCTGTTGCTGATGGTCCGCGCAATCACATCGACCGTGGCGTTGACTTGCTCTTGGTAACGGTCGAGGGCCTGCTGGTGCTGCTGTTGCAGTTCGATCTGCTGCGAGCACAGGTTGAGGGCTGCCAGTACCAGCAGCTTGTCACCGATCAGAGTCGGGTATTTACGCTTGGTATCGGCCAATGAGGCATTGAGCATCTGCACCGCTTGCGCCAGCGCCTGCTCCTGGCCTTCGGGGGCCTTGATCGAATAATCGCTGCCGAGGATCGACACGACATTGATCGGCTGCGCTGAGGTTTTCATGCGTTCACGGCACCAACGCTGGCACGCTCAACCAGGGCCTGGATGCGTGCGGCGGTAGCGCCCTGCTTTTCTTCCTGCTCCAGCAGGCTCAGTTGCAGGCTGTCGTTTTCATCTTTGGCCTGGGCCAGTTCGGCACTGATTTGCGCGTTGCGCTCGGTCAGTTCCTGATTCTTCTGCACCAGGTCGCTGACCAGTTGCTCCAGTTGACTAAGGGAAGTTTCCAACATGATTGCCTTCTCGGGGTGTTTCAGGGGGCGCACACGATAAAGAAAAGTCCGCGTGCTAGCCAGGGATATCGGGTTTAGACGCTTCGGCCTGGTGCAGATTGACCCGCCGATCCGGGTCCGGTTCCCCGTTTTGCCTACCACCGGTCAGGAAAAAAGATAGCTGCCTCACAATTTCATCTTCGCCCGCTCAAGTCTTTACCCCGCCGACCGATAGGCATGGCAGTCCTGACTCCTGCGCACGGTTCGCGTGCCCTTTTCCCTCCTGGATACCACCATGTCCCTACGCAACATGAATATCGCCCCGCGCGCGCTTCTGGGCTTTGCTCTGATCGGTGCGCTGATGCTGGCCCTGGGTCTGTTCGCCCTGAACCAGATGAGCAAGATTCGCCAGGCCGGCGAAACCATCGAGACCTCGACGGTGCCAAGCCTGACCAACCTCGACCAACTGACCCAGCTGACCCTGCGCCTGCGCACCCTGTCGTACCGCCTGCTGCTCAACCGCGAAGCCGACACCCTGCAGGCCACCCTCAAGCTGATCGACCAGCGCAACCAGCAGATCGACGACGCGCGCCGCAACTACGAGCCGTTGATCTTCGGCAACCAGGAACGCTCGGCCTACAACCAGTACGTGCAGTTGCTGGGCCAGTACCGCCAACTGGAAAACCGCATGCGCCTGGCCTCGCAGAACAATGACCTGGACACCCTGCGCAACCTGATCAACCGCGACATGCTCGACAGCTCCGAGCAGATCAACAGCGTCATGGATCAACTGGTCAGCATCAACACCGAACAAACCAGCGAGATCAACCGCACCGCCGCCGAACAATATTCCAATGCCGTGACTCTGGTGATCGGCCTGCTGCTGGCCGCCACCGCCCTGACCCTGATCTGCGCCCTGCTGCTGACCCGCAGCATCGTCAAGCCGATCGACGAAGCCCTGCAGGCCGCCGAGCGGATTGCCGAAGGCGACCTGACCCGCAGCATCCACGCCGAAGGCCAGGACGAAGCAGCGCGTCTGCTCAAGGCCATGGCCAAGATGCAGAACAAGCTGCGCGACACCCTGCAGCAGATTTCCGGCTCGGCCACCCAGCTGGCATCGGCGGCCGAAGAGCTCAACAGCGTCACCGACGAAAGCGCCCGTGGCCTGCAGCAACAGAACAACGAAATCGAACAGGCCGCCACCGCCGTCACCGAGATGACCAGCGCCGTCGAAGAAGTCGCGCGCAATGCCGTGAGCACCTCGGAAGCCTCCAAGGAAGCCACCCGTTCGGCCGGTGACGGCCGTGACCTGGTCATGGAAACCGTCAGCGCCATCGAGCGCATGAGCACCGACGTGCAAGGCACTGCCGAACTGATCGGCAACCTGGCGGAAGAGTCGCGTGATATTGGCAAGGTGCTCGATGTGATTCGCGGCCTGGCCGACCAGACCAACCTGCTGGCACTCAACGCCGCCATCGAAGCGGCGCGTGCCGGGGAAGCCGGCCGCGGCTTTGCCGTAGTGGCTGATGAAGTGCGCGCCCTGGCCCACCGCACCCAGCAGTCGACCAGCGAAATCGAACGGATGATCGGCAGTATCCAGGGCGGCACCGAGCAGGCGGTCAACTCCATGCGCAACAGCACCGAACGCGCCGAGTCGACCCTGAACATCGCCCGTGGCGCCGGCCTGGCGCTGGAAACCATCACCGGCGCGGTGGCCGAGATCAACGAACGCAACCTGGTGATCGCCAGCGCCGCCGAAGAGCAGGCCCAGGTTGCCCGCGAAGTCGACCGCAACCTGGTCAACATCAACGATCTTTCGGTGCAGTCGGCCACCGGCGCCCACCAGACCAGCGCCGCCAGTGCCGAGCTGTCGCGCCTGGCGGTGGACCTGAGCGGGCTGGTGTCGCGCTTTAGCGTTTGACCTGCAGATCGGCCAGCGCAGCCGGCTTGAGGGGGTCCCACTGCGCAATGGGACCGCCCTCGGGGCTGAAGCCGTTGTTGTAGCGCGTGGCCAGTTTGTCCACGGCATTAAGTGCCGTGGTCACCGCCCCTTCAGCCCAACCGCCGGTCCAGGACACATCGTCGCCGGCCAGGATGAAGCCATCCACCGCGCTACCGTCACTGCCCTCCTTGAACTGGCTGAACAACAGCCGCTGGTACTCGTACTGGCCCGGCAGGTTCATCTTGAAAGCCCCAAGATAGAAAGGCTCGTTCTCCCAGTTGATCTCGACAAAGGGGTCTGCCGCAGGGAAATGCGAAGCCAGGTCCAGGCCGGGATAAACCTGATCGAGCAAGGCGGTGCACAACTCACCATGCTGCGGCAGGTCGCCCTGACGGTCACCGAGAAACTTCAGGCTGTCGTCGTTCCAGGTATATGACAAGAAAACCCCACTACCTTTGTAGGCTCCCGGGTTTCGGCTGTAGTCCACCAGGTAGGTGCCACGGGTCAGGCGGTCAGACAGGGTAATACTCATCAGTTGCTTGCCGTCCGGCCCGCGCTGGGTCCAGAACGGCTCGCGAGTAGCGGCAAATACCTTGGCCGACTGCATGTAGTGGGTATACATCACTGCTTCCCATTGCTGCTGCGTCAGCAGCGAACGGCTGGCCTCAAGGCCTTCGGCGCCGTTCATGTAGCGGAACTTGTCGAGTATCCGCACATGCGGGGTGTAGACCACACTGGCGTAGCGCAGGCGTTGGTCGCGTCCGCTCTGCAGGTCATGGCAGAGCACTTCGAAACCGCCACCTTCGCCCGCTGTCAGGCGCTTGATCTGCCGAACTTCCTGGCGCAGCGGGTCGCCCGGAAACGCGCTCGCCAGTTCTTCCAGGGTCATGTTCTGCGGCCAGAACACGCTGTCATCACCAAAGGCCGCTGCAGGTTGCTGCCAAAGCCGTAGGGGCAACTGGTCGGCACCGTCGCGCATCAACAGGTGGTTGATGTCCAGCCCGGTATACAGCACCCGCAGTACTTCCAGAAAGCAATTGGGAAAGTCGGTGTTCCAGCCACCCGTACCAAAACCGATCTGGCCGAACAGGTTAATCTCGTCGGCAGGCCAACGCGCCTGCTCGACCATCGCGGCATGAAAGCTGAGGTTGTCCCAGCCTTCGCGCAAAATTGCATTCCACAACAGTTTGATTTTCGCCTGGTCTATTGTCCCGGCAGACATGGCGTGTTCCATTTCCTTGAAATGGATAGGCGCCTGCTCGAGAAACTCATCGAAAAACTTGATTTCAATATTCTCGAACGCCGGCGGCCGGGGAAAGTTGTCATTGCCGACTTCGTAGTAATATTTTTCGTCGGCATAATCAACGACGGTACTAACGGCGGCGGCACTTCCGGGATTGGGGAAGTCTTCAGTGTTATCCAGCATGCGCACTTTGCTGAAGTAGTGCATCAGCGCCTGGCCCGACAACGGAAAGCGCATGGCACCGCGCTCAAACGGCACGCTATCGTTGACCGCAGTCGAATACAGGCGCCCGCCTATGCGCCCGCTGGCCTCCACCAAAACCGGATGCAGGCCCATGCGCATTGCTTCATATGCGGCAACCAGCCCGGCCACGCCGGCCCCCACCACCAGCACTTGCTGGCCATGATGCTGTGGCTGGATTCGGCCAAGCGGCGCCGGCCCCTTGTCAGCCAGGTACTGCCCATAGTCGAAAGGAAAGTCTGGAATCAGCGCCCGAACCTGATTATCCAGAACACGCTTGGCGGAAAGAATTCGTGAAGGGATCGAGGACATATCAGGCTCCGTCCGAAGGCAGTGATGAAGAACTCACAGCATAGAGCCGGGGGTGTTCAATAGTTATATTGATTGGCAATCAAAAACACGGCACTTGAACTAGCAAAAATGCCAGTTGACGCTAACTATTTTATATCGCCTGATCATTATTTTCAGGAGAGCACACATGAACACATCATCACTGCCGCTGCGCATTGCTTGCGCCCAAGTTGCACCGAAAGTTGCCGATGTAATCCATAACCGCGAAGTTTCCAATGCAGCGATCATCGAGGCCGCCCGGGAAGGCGCGGAACTGGTCGTGCTGCCGGAGCTTATGCAGAGCGGCTACGTGTTTGAAGACCGCGACGAAGCCTTGAGCGTTGCCGAGGGTTTATACGACGCCACGGTCAAGGGTTGGTTCGCCCTCGCCCGGCAACACGAGATCATGGTGGTGGCCGGCCTGTGCGAACGCCTGTCGGCAACCGAAGTCGCCAACAGCGTAGTGCTGATCGAGCCTCAGGGCTGGATCACCTGCTATCGCAAGGTGCACCTGTGGGACCGGGAAAAAACTCATCTTCACACCGGGCGAACAACCGCCACCGGTTGTGCGAACGGCCAAAGGGCGAATAGCACTGATGATCTGTTATGACCTGGAGCTCCCGGAGTGGGTACGCCTGGCTGCGCTGGGTGGTGCACAGCTGTTGTGTGCGCCCGCCAACTGGCCAGAATTCCCCCGCCCTCCCGAGGAGCGCCCGGCAGAAATCGTCCGGGTTCAGGCGGGGGCAGCAGTGAATCGCATGTTCATCGCGGTTTGTGATCGCCATGGCAGCGAACGCGGGGTCGACTGGGTGGGCGGTTCAACCATTGTCGATGCCGACGGCTTTCCCCTGGCTGGCGCCAGCAGCCTGCCCGAAGCGCAACTGCTGCTGGCCGACCTGGAGCTGAGCGACGCCGACTACAAGTGGATCAGCGACCACAACCATGTCCATGAAGATCGCCAGCCGCAGCTTTACGGCGGTGTCTGCAACACTAGTACTCAATCCGCACGTCACCCTTCGGCACACTGCAGCAGGACAAAATATAACCCTCCGCCACATCGTCATCAGTGATCCCGCCGTTGTGTTCCATCTCCACTTCGCCGCCCAGCTTGAGCACCTTGCAGGTGCCGCAGATGCCCATGCCGCAGGCCTTGGGGATCATCAGCCCGAGCTTGGCCGCCGCCGCGTGCACGGTCTCGCCCGGGGCCACGCGGATGCTCTTGCCGGTGGCGGTGAATTCGACCTGGTGCAGGTCGCCGGCGTCCACCTCAGCAGCTTCGGCGGCTTGTTCGGCGTGTTCCACGGCATCGGCCTTTACCTCGGCCGGGGTCGCGCCGAACGACTCTTCATGGTAGCGGCTCATGTCGTAGCCGCTACTTTCCAGCAGGCGCTTGACCGCGTTCATGTAGGGCGTCGGGCCGCAGCAGAAAATCTCCCGTTCCAGGTAGTCCGGGGCGATCAACTCCATCAGCTTCTGGTTCAGGTAGCCGCGATAGCCCGCCCAGGGCTCGCCCAAGCCGTGCTTCTCGCAAATGATATGAAGGCTGAAGTTGTCGATCCGCGAGGCCATGTGCTCCAGCTCGCGGTGATAGATGATGTCTTTCGGTGAGCGCGCGCTATGAACGAAAACCATGTCGACATTGCCGTTGGTGTCATAGAACCAGCGGGCCATGGACATCACCGGGGTGATACCGACGCCGCCGCTGAGGTACAGCACCTTGGGGCTGGGGAAATCCATGGCATTGAACAGCCCGACCGGGCCGTGCACCGCCAGCTCCTGGCCTTCGTGCAATGTGTCGTGCAGCCAGTTGGAGACCTTGCCGCCGGGCACGCGCTTGATGGTCACCGAGAAACTGTAGGGCACCGACGGCGAGCTTGAGATGGTGTACGAGCGCATGATCGGCTCGCCATCGATCTCAAGCTCCAGGGTGACGAACTGCCCGGGCTTGAAGAAGAACATGATCGGCTGGTCGGCCATGAAACAGAAGGTGCGCACGTCCCAGGTTTCCTGGATCACCTTGACGCAACGGACGATGTGGCGGCCGTTGGCCCAGGTCTGGGTGCTGACCGGATTGAGGAAGCTGTTGGACATGCTCGTCTCCACGGCCGACTGCGGCCTGATGGCTGCGATTCTGCTTAAGCCGCGCAGGCGACACTTACCTATCCGCGACATTGGCGTGCTTATCGCGACCAGCCCCCAGCCACGGGGGCTCACGCGTCGGAAACGGATCTGATCATGTCGTCCATGGATATGGTTCCTGCGCCCTTCGAACGCACACTCCAACGCACATGATCCTGCTGTACTTGAGCCTTGCGTCGCCATAACAACGATTAGCCACTTTCACCGGCCACAAGCACTGGCCATGAGGACCTACACGATGGACGTCACCGCAACTTTGAGTCTGGGCGATCCACTGGAACCTGCACGCAAGGCCACCGCCGAGATGCTGCAGAGCCGCGAGCGGACCTTCTCGCTGCCACAGCCGTTCTACTGCGACGAGCGCCTGTTCCAGATCGACATGGAAGAAATCTTCCAGAAGGAATGGCTGATCGCCGGGATGACCTGTGAAATCCCGACCAAGGGCAACTTCATCACCCTGCAGATCGGCAAGAACCCGATCCTGGTGGTGCGCGGTGCCGAAGGCCAGGTGCACGCCTTCCACAACGTCTGCCGCCATCGCGGTTCGCGCCTGTGCACCAGCGACAAGGGCAAGGTCGCCAAGCTGGTCTGCCATTACCACCAGTGGACCTACGAGCTGGACGGCCGCCTGCTGTTTGCCGGCACCGAAATGGGCGCCGATTTCGACATGAAGCAGTACGGCCTCAAGCCTGTGAACGTCAAGACCGCCGGTGGCTACATCTTCATCAGCCTGGCCGAGAACCCGCCGGCGATTGACGACTTCCTCGCCACCCTGACCCACTACATGGAACCCTACGACATGGAGAACACCAAGGTGGCGGTGCAAACCACCTTGATGGAGAAGGCCAACTGGAAGCTGGTGCTGGAAAACAACCGCGAGTGCTACCACTGCAGCGGCTCGCACCCTGAACTGCTGAAAACCCTGCTGGAATGGGACGACGTCACCGACCCACGCGCCGACCAGGCGTTCAAGGACCACGTCGCCGCCTCGGCTGCCGCCTGGGATGCCGAGAAGATCCCCTACGCCCACGCAAGCTTCGGCCTGCGTAACCGTATCGTGCGCATGCCGCTGCTCAAGGGCACGGTGTCGATGACCCTGGATGGCAAGCAGGGCTGCCAGAAGCTCATGGGCCGGATCAAGAACCCGGATCTCGGCTCGATGCGCATCCTGCACCTGCCGCACTCGTGGAACCACTGCATGGGCGATCACATCATCGTCTTCACTGTGTGGCCGATCAGCGCCCAGGAGACCATGGTCACCACCAAGTGGCTGGTGCACAAGGATGCGGTTGAAGGTGTGGACTACGACCCGGCGCGCATGCGCCAGGTGTGGGACGCCACCAACGACCAAGACCGGCGCCTGGCTGAAGAGAACCAGCGTGGGATCAACTCCACGGCGTATCAGCCCGGGCCTTATTCGAAGACCTATGAGTTTGGCGTGGTTAATTTCGTTGATTGGTACAGCGAGCGGATGCTGAGCAACCTGGGGGCGGCGCCGGCGCCTTATCTGAAGGGTGTGGCTGCGCAGTAACCTTATCGCGGGGCAAGTCGAGGCGTCGCACCGCCGCTCCCACCGGATTTGTAGGTACCTGTGAATCCTGTGGGAGCTGATCAAATTTTGACCATACCCCGCAACACCCCGGCCTTACTGGGGCCCTCGATAGAACAAACACTTTATCCACAGGACAGCCCACAGCTAATGTGGGCAAGTCGTTGTTTTTCCCACTAAATTTTATTGATCAATATTTGATCAAATCTCTGCACGCCTTTAAATAAAAGGCTCACAGCGGAAGGCGAACACCTTATCCACAGAGACGCCAACAGACTTTGTGTGCAAAAGTCGCAGCGGTGAAAAAGCGTTGTGGATAACGCCCTGAACAACTGAAAAAACGGGCGTGGGCAGGCATAAACACGGCAATTGGCTAGTTTTTGATCAACCGTTCGCAGCCCTTGCCACACGGGCCTCTCAGCCATGGGCGAACATATTATCCACAGACCCGCCAACAGCGATTGTGGGCAAACTCAGCCGAGCCAGAGGGAGAAAACCTCGAAAAATCCACAACTTAGCTTGATCATTTTTTGACCATAACGCCGAAGGGCACGCAATGCGTGCCCTGCAGCCATACACGAACACTTTATCCACAGATCGGCCAACAGACTTTGTGAGCAACTGTCAGCGTAATACGCCCTCTTCCACCAGCAGCTTGAGGATGGCTTGCGCGCCGTCTGCGGGGCAGAGGTCCTTGAGTACTTGCCCACCACCGCCACTGGCCTTGGCGGTAGCAGCTTTCATGCGGTCGGCGCCGCTCTTGGCCTTGATCACTTTCAGGCGCTTGGGCCGTGGCTTGGCCGGCTGCAGCTCGGCGCTTGTGAATAACTCGTCTTCGACGACATCCACCTGGCGCGCTGCCAACACCCCGCGCCGGGCCGGGCCAAAGGCGCTCTGGCGCGGCGTGGGCGCGGCGTTATCCACAGTCGCCAGCAGCGGCAGGCGTACCTTCAGACGCCGCCGCTGACCGCGTGGCAAAGCCTGCAGCACTTGGGCGACGCCATTGTGGATAGATTCAACTTCGGCCAGGCCCACCACCAGCGGCCAGCCCAGACGCTCGGCCAGCAGGAACGGCAGCATCCCCGAACCTTCGCCGGTTTCCGCCTGGCTGCCGGTCAGCACCAATTGAGCACCAGCGTCGCGCAGGTAATCGCCGAGTACGCCCAGGGCATCGGCGCCATGTGGCTGTTCGAGCACGTCGATGTGCTCCAGGCCCATACCCAGGTAAGCGCGCAAGGCCGGCTCCTGCGGGTCGCCGGCGTGCAGCACCTGCAAGTTATCCCCAGCCAGCTGCAGGCCCAGCTCTACCGCCCGGGCATCCTGCTCGGCACGCCGAGTACGGCCAGAGCTTGGGTGGGCACCGATTGAAACCAGACTGATGACCTTGGTGTGCATAGTTATCCCCTGCCCTCAGGCCGCATCGCGCTTGACGTCGTTGCGGTAGTTTTCCACAGCCTCGATCAGCGCCTGGAGAATCGCCGCGCTGTCGCCGATCACCGACAGGTCGGCACGCTTGATCATGTCGCAGCCGGGGTCCATGTTGATCGCCACCACCTTGTCGCAGGCGCCGATGCCCTGCAGGTGCTGGATCGCCCCGGAGATACCCACAGCCAGGTAAACCCGCGCGGTCACCCAGGTACCGGTGGCACCGACCTGGCGGTTGCGTGGCATAAAGCCGTCGTCCACAGCCACCCGCGAGGCCCCTTCGGTCGCGCCGAGGGCCACGGTGGCGCGGTGGAACAACTCCCAGTCCTTGACGCCATTGCCACCTGAGACAATGAACTCGGCCTCGGCCATGGCGATGGCTGCCGGGTCAACGGCGACCGGGCCCAGGTCCTCGATGCGCGACAGGCTGCGCGCCGTGCTTGTGGATAACTGCACCGGCAAGGCTTCATGACGGGTTTCACTGACCGGTTCCGCACATTCGGCGGCTGCCAGGATCAAGCGCGGTAAGCCGCGGACCAGGTCTTGCTGGCCAGCGCCGGCGCGGCCGCTGCACTGCCCGTCCTTGACCTGCCAGACCCGAGTCGCCGGGCGTTCGCCAATGGCCGCAGCAAAGCGCCGGCCCAGCTCGCCGCCACCCGTACGGCTGTCTGGCAGCAGCCAATGGCGTGGGCTGTACTGGTTATCCACAGCGCGCAGGCCCTGCACCAACTGCTCCGGTGCGTAACCTGCGAACTCGTCACCTTCGATGACCAGCAGGCGATCAACGCCGGCTGTGGAAAAGTTGCTTTCCTTGTGTTCGCCAAACACCACTGCCAGCACCGCGCCGTCGCTACCGGCCAGGCTGTGGGCCAGGCCCAGCAGGTCGCGGTCGTGGCTGCCCAGGCGACCGCCGACCATGTCTGGAACCACGGCGATGTAGAACGCCGGCTGTGCCACCTGGTGCAGCGGCAATTGCACCACGGCCGCAGCCGTGCGCTTGCTGCTGCCACCCTGCTGGGCGCCGCTGCGGTCGATGCGCTTGAGGCCATTGGGACCGATGAAGCCGACCCCGTGCGGGTTCTTGCGAATGATGCCGTTAGGCCCCATCCAGCTGTGTTGCTGGCCCTGCTGCATGGCCGCGTGCAGCGGGTGCAGGCGGTTGCGGGCGATCCACTCGGCGCGCGGATCACGGCGAATAATGTCGCTCATCAGTGCACCTCCGCAGGTTCACGCTGTGCCGGAGCGGGTTTGCTCGCCGCCGCCGGTTCTTCGAGAATGGCGTCGGCAACCAGTTCCGCCAGGTCCTTGATCAGCGGACGGGGCTCGACTACGCCCTCAAGCATCGCCGTGCACTGTGGACAACCCACGGCCACCAGCTCGGCGGCGGTTTCGCGGATGTCATCCATACGCATGTCGGGGATCCGTTGTTTGCCCGGAATATCGGTAATCGGCGCTCCGCCGCCACCGCCGCAGCAGCGCGAACGCAAGCCCGACCGCTGCATCTCCCTGACCTCGATGCCCAGAGCGCGCAATACCTCGCGCGGCGCCTCGTACTCACCGTTGTAGCGGCCCAGGTAGCACGGGTCGTGGTAGGTCACGCTGCCGCCCTTGTGCTGGCCCAGGTTGAGCGCGCCTGCGCCAATCAGCTCGGCGATGTAAGTGCTGTGGTGCTGCACCAGGTAGTTGCCGCCGAAGGCCCCGTATTCGTTCTTGAGCACGTGGAAGCTGTGTGGATCGCAGGTGACGATGCGCTTGAAGCTGTACTTGGCCAGGGTCTGGATATTGCGCCGGGCCAGTTGCTGGAAGGTCGCTTCATCGCCCAGGCGCCGGGCCACGTCACCGCTGTCACGCTCTTCCAGGCCGAGCACGGCGAAGTCCACTTGCGCGGCTTTGAGCACTTTGACGAAAGCGCGCAGGGTGCGCTGGTTGCGCATGTCGAAGGCACCATCGCCGACCCAGAACAGCACCTCGGCGGTCTTGATGTCGCCGAGCAGGTTGAGGTTGAGGTCCGCCGCCCAGTTCATCCGCCCGCCCGGGGCGAAGCCGCCGGGGTTGTCGGTGGCGATCAGGTTGTCCAGCACCTCGGCGCCCTTGTTCGGTGTCGCGCCTTTTTCCAGGGTCAGGTGGCGGCGCATGTCGACGATGGCATCGACGTGCTCGATCATCATCGGGCATTCCTCGACGCAGGCGCGGCAGGTGGTGCACGACCACAGGGTCTGGGCATCGACCAGGCCGTTGACGATCGGCTGGTGCGGGTTGCCGCCATGCTCGCCAATGGCTTTGCCAGGATAGGGGCTGCCGGCAAACTTGGCATCGGTACCACCGGCCAGGCCAACGACCATGTCCTGGATGAGTTTTTTCGGGTTCAGCGGCTGGCCGGCGGCAAACGCCGGGCACACGGCCTCGCACTTGCCGCACTGCACGCAGGCGTCAAAACCGAGCAATTGGTTCCAGGTGAAATCCTTGGGCTTTTCTACCCCCAGCAACGCTTGCGGGTCTTCCAGGTCGATGGGCTTGAGCCCGGTCGAACGGCCACCGCCAAAGCGCTCGGCACGCCGGTGCCAGGCCAGGTGCAGGGCACCGGCGAAGGCATGCTTCATCGGCCCGCCCCAGGTCATGCCGAAGAACAGCTCGGACACGCCCCACAGCACGCCAAGCCCCAGCAGCGCCACCAGCAGCCAGCCGCCGAAGCCTTCGGGGAGGATCCCGGCGACCGGCAAGGTGGCGATGAAGAAGCTTGCGGCGAACACCAGCAGGCTTTTCGGCAAGCGCATCCATGGGCCTTTTGACAGCCGCGACGGCGGATTGAGCCGGCGTTTGTAAACGAACAGCGCACCGGCAAACATCAGCACAGTAGCGAACAGCAAGGCGTAGCCGAGAATCTTGTTATGCAGACCGAAGCCATGCACCAGGATCGCCAGCACCGCCGCCAGGACAAAGCCGCCAGCGGTGGCCACGTGGGTGTTGGCCATGTACTTGTCGCGGGCGACCACGTGGTGCAGGTCAACCATATAGCGCCGGGGCATGGCCAGCAGGCCGCCGAGCAGATCGACCTTCGAAGGCCGACCCTGGCGCCACATCCGCACGCGCCGCAGCGCGCCCAGGACAGCAAGGCCCAGGGCGGCGAACAGGAGGATGGGGATTAGGGTGTTCAACATTTAGAGGCACCTTTCAGGTGCAAGCCTCAAGCCTCAAGCCGCAAGCCAGGGCAACACCGCGCTGCTCTTGCTTACCGCTTGAAGCTTGCCGCTTGCAGCTGCCTTAGAAATCCTTACAAAGCCGGAGTGCATCGTAGATAGCGGCATGGGTATTGCGCTGCGCCACGCAGTCGCCGATGCGATACAGCAAGTAGCCTTCGCCCGGCTGGCTGAGAATCGGCTGCGGCTTGATCGCGAACAACGCTTCGATGTCGATCTGGCCCTTGTTGCGCGAGCCTTCCTTGAGGCCGTAGTACAGCGCCTCGTCCGGCCGTACGCCGTTCTCGATCACCACCTGGTCGACCACCCGCTCCTCTTTGGCGCCGGTGTATTCGTTCTCCAGCACCGCCACCAGTTTGTCACCCTCGCGGTAGACCTTTTCCAGCATCAGGTCGCCAGTCATGATCACTTCTTTGGGGTACATGCTGCGGTAGTAGGTCGGGAACGACGTGCCACCAATGGCCACGCCCGGCTTGATGTCGTCGGTGACAATCTCGACCTGGCTGCCTTTGTCGGCAATGTAGTCGGCCACCGACATGCCGGTGAATTCGCAGATGGTGTCGTACACCAGCACGTTCTTGCCCGGCGCCACCTTGCCGTCGAGCACGTCCCAGCTGCTGACCACCAGCCCTTCGGCGGCGCCCCAGTGTTCGTTCTGCTCGATGAATGGATGGCCGCCCACCGCCAGCACGATGATCTCCGGGCGCAGGTCTTGAATGGTGTCGATATCGGCGGCAGTACCCAGGCGCAAGTCGACCTTCAGGCGCGCCAGCTCCAGCTGGTACCAGCGGGTGATACCGGCGATCTGGTCGCGCTGCGGCGCCTTGGCGGCAATGCTGATCTGCCCGCCGATGGCGTCCTTCTTCTCGAACAGGGTGACGTCATGGCCACGCTCTGCTGCCACGCGCGCGGCTTCCATGCCCGCAGGCCCGGCGCCAACCACCACCACCTTGCGCTTGGGTCCGGTGCTTTTCTCGATGATGTGCGGCACGCCCATGTATTCACGGGAGGTCGCG
This sequence comes from Pseudomonas sp. B21-009, assembly GCF_024749345.1. Classification (NCBI taxonomy): domain Bacteria; kingdom Pseudomonadati; phylum Pseudomonadota; class Gammaproteobacteria; order Pseudomonadales; family Pseudomonadaceae; genus Pseudomonas; species Pseudomonas sp. B21-009. The sequence goes on from NZ_CP087199.1 coordinate 5,472,614, forward strand.
GCGTTCTGGATGCACAGCACGTCCAGGCCCTGGTACTGGCGGTCGATGCAGTAGTTGGCACCCACGCACTGCTTGATCTGGTCGATCTGGCCCATCTTGATCTTGGCGATCAGGTGCGGGTCGGCGATGTGCGCACGGGTCATGCCGACCATGTCGACATAACCGCCTTCGAGGATGCGCGTAGCCTGGTTCGGGTCCTTGATGTTCTGCGCGTGAAGCACCGGCACCTTGACCACTTCCTTGATGCCGGCTGCCAGGTGCAGGAACGGCTCGGGCGGGAAGCTCATGTTGGGAATGACGTTGGCCAGGGTGTTGTGGGTGTCGCAGCCCGAACCGATCACGCCGAAAAAATCCAGCATGCCGGTGGCGTCGTAGTACTTGGCGATTTCCTTCATGTCCTCATGACTGAGGCCATCGGGGTGGAACTCGTCACCGCAGATGCGCATGCCCACGCAAAAGTCCGGGCCCACTTCGGCACGCACGGCCTTGAGCACTTCCAGGCCGAACTTCATCCGCCCTTCAAAGGTGCCGCCCCATTCGTCGGTGCGCTTGTTGACCCGCGGGCTCCAGAACTGGTCGATCATGTGCTGGTGCACCGCCGACAGCTCGACGCCGTCCAGGCCACCTTCCTTGGCCCGGCGCGCGGCCTGCGCGTAGTTGCCGATCACCCGCCAGATTTCTTCTGGCTCGATGGTCTTGCAGGTGGCCCGGTGCACCGGCTCGCGCACCCCCGATGGCGACATCAGGGTCGGCCAGTTGAAGCCGTCCCAGCGCGAGCGACGGCCCATGTGGGTAATCTGGATCATGATCTTGGCGCCATGCTTGTGCATGGCGTCGGCCAGGTTCTGGAAGTGCGGAATGATGCGGTCGGTCGAGAGGTTCACCGACGCCCACCATTCCTGCGGGCTGTCGATGGCCACCACCGAGGAGCCGCCGCAAATCGCCAGGCCGATGCCGCCCTTGGCTTTCTCTTCGTAGTACTTCACGTAGCGCTCGGTGGTCATGCCGCCATCGGTGGCGTAGACCTCGGCGTGCGCAGTGCTCAGTACCCGGTTGCGGATGGTCAGTTTGCCGATCTGGATCGGCTGGAACATTGCTTCGAAAGCCATGGCGGGATCCTCGACTTACAACGGCTTGACGATGAACAGGCCGTCGTCGTGGCCTTCTTGCGAACCGCCGTAGACCTGCTCGGCGACCGTGCGAATGTTGCTGCCGCGCGCGGCCAGGATCTGGTCCATGGCCCCGGCGAACCAGCCGGTGAACATGTAGTCGACCTTGCGCCCGACCTTGCCGTACACATACACGAACGCCGAATGCTCGAGCTTGACGCTGGCGGTGCCCTTGTCGAGGTCGATGTCCTGGATCTTGAACAGGCCCCAGCCGCGCTGGGACAGGCGCTTCATGTAGTGCTCGAACACCGCCACGCCTTGCAGGCCGTGGCATTCGGCCTCTTTCTCGCACCAGTGCCAGGCAGACTTGTAGCCGGCCTTGTAGAGGATCTCGGCATAGGCCTCGGCGCCCAGTACGTCCTCGATGCCCATATGGTTGTTGACGAAGAAATGCCGCGGCACGTACAGCATCGGCAGGGCGTCGCTGGTCCAGACACCGGTTTCGCTGTCGACTTCGATAGGCAATTGCGGGGCGATCTTGGCCATGGAAACTGAACTCCAGAAAATTTGGTTGGCTGCCCCTGCGCCGGTGGCAGGGGTCGGAAGACGGCTACTGGCGGCTTATTCGCCCCAAACGTCTTTGAGCACGTTGACCCAGTTCTCGCCCATGATCTTGCGCACCACGCGCTCGGAGTGGCCGCGTTTGAGCAGGGTCTCGGTGAGGTTGGGGAACTCGCCCACGGTGCGGATGCCCAGCGGGTTGATGATCTTGCCGAAGTTGGTCAGGCGCCGGGCGTAGCCCTTGTCGTGGGTCAGGTACTCGAAAAAATCCTGGCCGTGGCCTTGGGTGAAGTCGGTACCGATGCCGATGGAGTCTTCACCAACAATGTTCATGGTGTATTCGATGGCTTCGGCGTAGTCGTCGATGGTCGAATCGATACCCTTGGCCAAGAACGGCGCGAACATGGTAACGCCGACGAAACCGCCGTGATCGGCAATGAACTTGAGCTCTTCATCGGACTTGTTGCGCGGGTGCTCCTTGAGCCCGGAAGGCAGGCAGTGGGAGTAGCACACCGGCTTTTTCGATTCGAGGATGACTTCTTCGGAGGTCTTGGAACCGACATGGGAGAGGTCGCACATGACCCCGACGCGGTTCATCTCGGCGACAATCTCGCGGCCAAAGCCCGATAGCCCGCCGTCACGCTCATAGCAACCGGTACCGACCAGGTTCTGGGTGTTGTAGCACATCTGCACGATACCCACGCCCAACTGCTTGAACACCTCCACGTAGCCGATCTGGTCTTCGAAGGCATGGGCGTTCTGGAAGCCGAAGAGGATGCCGGTCTTGCCCAGTTCCTTGGCCTTGCGGATGTCGGCGGTGGTGCGCACCGGCATCACCAGGTCGCTGTTGTCACGAATCAGCTTCTGGCTGGCGGCGATGTTGTTGACCGTGGCCTGGAAGCCTTCCCAGACCGACACTGTGCAGTTGGCTGCGGTCAGGCCGCCCTTGCGCATGTCCTCGAACAGCTCGCGGTTCCATTTGGCAATGATCAGCCCGTCGATAACGATGCTGTCGGCGTGTAATTCGGCTGGGCTCATCAGGCTGTCCCCTTTATTGGCATTACCTGCGCCGAATCGTCTGCCGGCGCTTTGGGGCCAGCATATGCCTGCTCGACAGGTGAACCAGATGCAAAAACGACAGGGGGTTTACCGAAAGCGTCAAAGGCTTCACTAGCAGTCGCTTTCAAACGCTTCCCTTGGAGGAACTCACTCCTGCTCGATTGGCTGTCAGCTGCCTGCCATCGTTGACCCTCCCACAACGAACGGATAACCCAGGGAATTACCATGTACCAATCTGAAGCAAATCAATACTTTTCCGAAGTCATCCTGCGACCGCAGAGCCGCACGCGCTCCGCGATCAGCTCGTTCGCCTCGTTGCCTGGTGACATCATCGAACCCGGCAAGGAAAACGGTGCAGTCGTCGGTGAGGCGGTTGTAGGCATGACCGACCGCCTGTCCCCCCAAAATGCAACTGACGTCATGAACTGTGTTTCATTGGCCCAACAGATTGCGGATAAACGATTCCAGAAAGAGACCAATTTGCGCGGCTGGACCGACGAATACTACAAAGCACTGAAGATGATGGGCTGGAACACGATCAACTATGCCCGGCAACAGTATTCGCCTTCCGCCACCTCGTTTTCCATGGAAAAAGTCGCACTGGACATCATTCGCGCAGCCGCCGGCGGTGCCCAGGAGTTCGTCACAATCGCAGAAAAAGCACTGATCGCCACAAACGAAAATGGCGAAGCTCTTAGTCTTCTGGAAAACAACAGCGCTTCCGAAAGTTATGCAACTTTCCAGACGCTGCCCTGCACCGAAACGGGCGGCGGCAAGCCTTCGATGATCTTGATGAGCATCGATTTCAAGAAAGCCGTAAGGACCAGAAAAGTGCTGTTCTGGACGTTTAAAAAATCCCAGGTAGATATCTATCGCGCGGCGGCGAAGTTTGAGCTGAACGTGGCTCATTACGCCCAACAACGCAATCGGATTGAAGAAATCCTGGGTAAAGGCGCAGACGATTACTTCGCCGGCATTGAGCTCTGAAGAGGACCAGCGCCGGCCGCGTGGCGGCCGACGTATTGATTGTTGAGGATAGAACAGAATGCACAGTTCCTACGACATTTACATCAATGGGGCGCAACTCGTACTGATCGACACACGCCTTCCAACGGGCGAGAAGCAGGACATCCTGCAGTCCGGACTGTTGGCTCAGTTGATCTCAAACAAAGCCCCACACGCCACGGTGGGTGAATGGCGACACGAATACGGCATCGGACTTTCACATATGCAGTGGCTGCGCACTGCGACGTCCACTGAGGACCTCCCCTTGCCAAACAAGACGTTTACACTGCTCGAATTGCTGCGCAACACCTTGGCAGTGCCGCCATACAAGAATGAGGTGCTTGCCGCCTTCAACCGGCTCACCAAGTCGCTGAACGAAAGCGCCAGGTTGGCACTGCAGGCTGCCGTCGGCAAAACCACCGATGCTGCACAGCGAAAAGGCGTGTGGATTGAGCTCGTCGTGGTGCGAAGTGCCACCAACCTGTTTGCCCGCAATCTGACACTTGAGAACATCGAATGTCCGTCAGGTGAGGACTGGTTGAACCACAAGCTGAACAGCCCTGGAATGGCTGAAAACTATCTTGTCCAGACCAACGGATTCCAGCTCAAAACCGATTACGCCAAAGTCAGAACAAAGGTGCAGAACACGCTGGGACATTGGCCGGAAAAAATGACAGTTCCAGTGCTTGCTGCACCGGAGGAACCTGACAACCTGCTGTTGCCGGACAGAGACTGACGCAAGCGGGCGTGGCACCCGTGAGGCTTCATGACAAATGTCGAGTAACGCTGTTCAAGGTTATGGCGCTGAGCGAGAATCGGCACCCATGTTCCCTGGAGAGGATGACTGCATGAGAACGATGGTATGGCTGGTCCTGGCGGCCCTAGCCGTTGGTGCCCACGCCAGTGAGGAAGACAGTACGCCGTGCGACAACGTCGAGACCGACCAGCAGAACTACGACTGCGCGCTGTTCAGCCGCACCACCGCCGAACGTGAGCTCAACGCCGCGTTTAGCGACCTGCTGGATCGCATCAAGGAACAGTATGCCGGGCAGGACGCGAAGATCAGTGAGGTCAGCAAGCGTTTGCACGCCGCCGAAACCTTGTGGAAACAACTGCGCGATACCGATTGCAAGGTGGAAACCTTCGACGAAAAACCGGGCAAGACCTTCGACGCGGCCCTGAATACCTGCCTGGCCCAACGTAGCGACGATCGCTCTGAATACCTGCAGTCCCTGGGTCTGCCAAACTCCGATTGAGACCAGCATGAAAATCTGCGGAATTGAAATCAAAGGCAGCGAAGCGCTGCTTGCCGTTGCCACCCTGGACGGCGCCAGCCCTGTGCACCTTGCCGTGGCGACGAAAAAAATCGCCCTGGAAGACGACGAACTGGCAGATAGCGTCAAAGCCTTTGCCCGCCAGGCCCGGGCCTTTATCGCCGAGCAGGGCATCAGCCACCTGGCGATCAAAAAGCGCAGCAAGAAAGGCGATTTCGCCGGCGGCCCGACCACCTTCAAGATCGAGGGCGTGCTGCAGTTGCTGGACAATTGCGAGGTGGAGCTGGTGTCACCGCAGACCGTCAGCGCCCAAGCGAAGAAACACGACCTTGAACTGCCGGCGTCGCTGAACAAGTACCAGCACGAAGCCTACAAGAGCGCCTGCGCGCTGTTGCTCAAGCGCCGCTGAGGCTGACCGCCGCGGCCTTGCGGTCTTCGCGCGGGCAACGCTGGAAGCGCCCGCGGTAACAACGGGTGAAATACGACGCCGACTCGAACCCGCAAGCGATGCCCACCTCCAGCACGCTGAGGTCGGTCTGGCGCAGCAACTGCCGGGCCTTGTCCAGGCGCAGGCGCAGGTAGAAGCCGCTGGGGGTGTCGTGCAGGTAGAGCTTGAACAGGCGCTCCAGCTGGCGCCGGGTAACCTGCACCGACTCGGCGAGCACCAAGGTGTTGAGCGGTTGCTCGGTGTTGCGCTCCATCTCACCGATCACCTGCACCAGCTTCTTGTTGCTGATCCCGTAGCGTGAGGCGATCTGCATGCGCTGGTGATCCTGGCGCGGGCGAATCCGGCCGAGCACGAACTGCTCCGACACCTGGATCGCCAGCTCCGGGCCATGAGCCTGGGCGATCAGGTCGAGCATCAGGTCGATCGAAGCGGTGCCTCCCGCAGAGGTAATGCGCCGGCGATCGACTTCGAACAGCTCCTGGGTCGCCTGCAACTGCGGGTAACTTTCCTTGAAGGCCTCCAGCGCTTCCCAGTGCAGGGTCACCCGGTAACCCTCAAGCAAACCGGCCTCGGCCAGCACCACGCTGCCGGTATCGATGCCGCCCAATACCACGCCTTCGTGATCAAGCTTGCGCAACCAGTGCTGCAGGGCCGGGCCGAAGCTGCGCAGCGGCTCGAAACCGGCCACCACCAGCAGGGTAGCGCCCTTACCCAACGGCTGCAGCGCGGCGTCGGCATTCACCGACATGCCGTTGCTGGCCTGCACCGCGCCGCCATCTATGCTCAGCACCTGCCAGCGGTACAGCTCGCCGCGAAAGCGGTTGGCCACCCGCAGCGGCTCTACCGCAGAAATGAAGCCGATCGCGGAGAAACCCGGCAACAGCAAGAAATGGAAATCCTGGGGCATAGCGACGACTCGACGGCCACGGATCCAGGGTTAATAGCGCGCTGGTCGCCACTGTGCAAGTGCCGGTCGCCACAGTGCGATTTTTACCCACGGCAGCCGCGTAGTTTGATCACACGGCACGCAGAGGCCGCCCCTATAACAATTAGAACTGCCGTTGGAGGAGCCACCATGAACAGAATGATCAGCCGTAGCCTGCTGATGCTCGTCGGTACCGCAATCCTCAGCACCAACGTGATGGCCGCAGAACCGGCCGCCTGCAAGAACGTGCGCCTTGGCGTGGTGAACTGGACCGACGTGATGGCCACCAGCGCCATGACCCAGGTGCTGCTCGATGGCCTGGGCTACAAGACCAAGCAGACCAGCGCCTCGCAACAGATCATTTTCGCCGGCATTCGCGACCAGCGCCTGGACATGTTCCTTGGCTACTGGAACCCGATCATGACCCAGACCATCACCCCGTTCATCGACGCCAAGCAGGTCAAGGTCCTCGACCAGCCGAGCCTGGATGACGCCCGCGCCACCCTCGCGGTGCCAAGCTACCTGGCCGACAAGGGCCTGAAAACCTTCGCCGACATTGCCAGGTTCGAGAAGGAGCTGGGCGGCAAGATCTACGGCATCGAGCCAGGCTCCGGCGCCAACACCCAGATCAAGGCGATGATCAGCAAGAACCAGTTCGGCCTCGGCAAGTTCCAGCTGGTCGAGTCCAGCGAGGCCGGCATGCTCGCCGCCGTCGACCGCGCGGTACGGCGCAAGGAGGCGGTGGTGTTCTTCGGCTGGGCACCGCACCCGATGAACGTCAACATCGACATGGCCTACCTCAGCGGCAGCGAAGACGCCCTGGGCCCGGACGAAGGCCGCGCCACGGTGTGGACCGTTACCGCCCCCGACTACGCCCAGCGCTGCCCGAACGCCCATCGCCTGCTGAGCAACCTGAAATTCACCGCCGAAGACGAGAGCCGCATGATGCAGCCGCTGCTCGAGCACAAGGATGCGCTGGAGTCCGCCCGCCAGTGGCTCAAGGATCACCCGCAAGACCAGAAGCGCTGGCTTGAAGGGGTGACCACGTTTGACGGCAAACCGGCCGCCGAAAACCTGCAACTGACCGCTAACTGACAGACCCTGTGGGAGCGGGCTTGACCCGCGATGGCCCCAACTCGCCCGAAGGAAACCGCACATGAACCACGACGTCATCATCACCTGCGCCCTGACCGGCGCCGGCGACACCGCCAGCAAAAGCCACCTGGTCCCGGTCACCCCGAAACAGATCGCCGCAGCCGCCGTAGAAGCCGCCAAAGCCGGTGCCACGGTGGTCCACTGCCACGTTCGCGATCCGCAAACCGGCCGTTTCAGCCGCGACGTCAACTTGTACCGCGAGGTGATGGAGCGCATCCGCGAATCCGACGTCGACATCATCGTCAACCTCACCGCCGGCATGGGTGGCGACCTGGAGATCGGCCCGGGCGAAACTCCGCTGGAGTTCGGCGCCGGCACCGACCTGATCGGCCCGCTGGAGCGCCTGGCCCACGTCGAGGCGCTGCTGCCGGAAATCTGCACCCTGGACTGCGGCACCCTCAACTTTGGCGACGGCAACAGCATCTACGTCTCGACCCCGGCGCAACTGCGCGCTGGGGCCAGGCGCATCACTGAACTGGGCGTCAAAGCAGAGCTTGAGATTTTCGACACCGGCCACCTGTGGTTCGCCAAGCAGATGATCAAGGAAGGCCTGCTCGACGACCCGTTGTTCCAGCTGTGCCTGGGCATCCCCTGGGGCGCGCCGGCCGACACCGCCACCATGAAAGCCATGGTCGACAACCTGCCGCCAGGCGTGACCTGGGCCGGCTTCGGCATTGGCCGCATGCAGATGCCGATGGCCGCGCAAGCAGTGCTGCTGGGCGGCAACGTGCGGGTCGGCCTGGAAGACAACCTGTACCTGGACAAGGGCGTGCTGGCCAGCAACGGCCAACTGGTGGAACGCGCCAGCGAGATTCTCAGCCGCCTTGGCGCACGGGTACTGAGCCCTGCCGAAGGCCGCGCCAAAATGAACCTGACCCGTCGCTGACTGCTGGAGAAACCGATGAGCTTTATCACCGAGATCAAGACTTTTGCAGCCCTGGGCAGCGGCGTAATCGGCAGCGGCTGGGTGGCCCGCGCCCTGGCCCACGGCCTGGATGTAGTCGCCTGGGACCCGGCGCCGGGAGCAGAGGCGGCCTTGCGCAAGCGCATCGCCAATGCCTGGCCGGCCCTGGAGCAACAAGGCCTGACGCCCGGCGCCTCGCAGCAGCGCCTGCGCTTTGTGGCGACTATCGAGGAATGCGTGCGCGATGCCGATTTCATCCAGGAAAGCGCCCCCGAGCGCCTCGACCTCAAGCTCGACCTGCACAGCAAGATCAGCGCCGCAGCCAAGCCCAATGCGCTGATCGGCTCCAGTACTTCAGGGCTATTGCCCAGCGAGTTCTACGAGTCTTCGACCCACCCCGAGCGCTGCGTGGTCGGCCATCCGTTCAACCCGGTGTACCTGCTGCCGCTGGTAGAAATCGTCGGCAGCAACAAAACCGCGCCCGAGGCCATCGAAGCGGCAAAAACCGTCTACACCCGCCTCGGCATGCGCCCGCTGCATGTGCGCAAGGAAGTGCCCGGTTTTATCGCCGACCGCCTGCTCGAAGCGCTGTGGCGCGAGGCTCTGCACCTGGTCAACGATGGCGTGGCGACCACCGGTGAGATCGACGACGCAATTCGCTTTGGCGCCGGTTTGCGCTGGTCGTTCATGGGCACCTTCCTCACCTATACCCTGGCCGGAGGCGACGCCGGCATGCGCCACTTCATGGCCCAGTTCGGCCCGGCGTTGCAACTGCCCTGGACCTACCTGCCCGCGCCCGAACTGACCGACGGCCTGATCGACGCCGTGGTCGAAGGCACCGGCGAACAACTGGGCGAGCGCAGCATCAGCGCGCTGGAGCGCTATCGTGATGATTGCCTGCTGGCCGTGCTGGCTGCGGTAAAAACCACCAAGGCCAAGCACGGCATGGCCTTCAGCGACTGACCGGAGTGCAGCGATGCCCGCATTGATCACCTACCAGACCCAGGTCCAGGCAGACTGGGTCGACTACAACGGGCATCTGCGCGATGCCTTCTACCTGCTGATCTTCAGCTATGCCACCGATGCGTTTATGGACCGCATCGGCCAGGACAGCGACAACCGCAGCGCCAGCGGCCACTCGCTGTTCACCCTGGAGTGCCACCTGAACTACTTGCATGAGGTAAAGCTCGGCACCCAGGTGTGGGTGCAGAGCCAGGTTATCGGTTTTGACCACAAGCGCCTGCACCTGTACCACAGCCTGCATCGCGAGGGGTTTGATGAAGCGCTGGCGGCCAGTGAACAGATGCTGTTGCATGTCGACCTTGCCGGACCGAGGTCAACACCGTTTGCACCAGCGGTGCTTGAGCGCTTGCAGGGGGTCGTGAATGAGCAGGTTGATCTGCCGGCGGCCGAGTTTGTTGGCCGGGTGATCGGGTTGCCAATGATTCAAAAGCAAAAAAATAACCCCGACAAGCCGTGAAGCAACCGGGGCCAAGAGCGAGCATGAACATGCTTCAAGCGGATGGTGACCAAACCTTCCTTTTCTGTGCATGGCCCCAGTGTGCAGCCTCCCTCCCCCGCCGATTTACCCGAAAACGACCTGTGCTTAGGTAAAGCGGCCATTGCGACAATCTGCCCTTGCCGCAGTGCGCCCGGGCCCACAGAATCGACTGACGATCACACCTGCAAACAAGGACAACAACCATGATGCATGCGGATTTGATTGATCAGGACGACCTGCTGGGCCAGCTGCGCGCGCTGGGTTTCGAGACGCCGGCCGGGGCCAGTGCCGAACAGGCCTGCGAGTGTGCGGTACGCGGTTTGAGTGAGCCGCGGGCCAAAGCCTTGAAGGTCATGGTCGAGCAGATGTACACCAGTAGTGCGACTATTCTGCCGGACGTTCGTAAAGCCATCGACAAACAGCTGTTGCCGGCATTGGCACAATTCCAGAATCGCTAAAAGCATCGCGGGTCAAGCCCGCTCCCACAGAGATCACCTAACTCCTGTGGGAGCGGGCTCGACCCGCGATGAATTCAGCTCGGAATCAGAGCCTCACACTGGCAAAAGTCGACTCATTGCGCGCCTGGCTCAACGCCGACATCGGCCCGGCCAGCGGCGACAGCACCAGCGCCTGCGGAATCGGCATCATCGCCACCTGCTGGGCAGTATTAGAGCCCACGCGCTCGTCACGCGGCGGAATGCCAAAGTACTCGCGATAGCACTTGGAGAAATGCGGGGTCGAGACAAAGCCGCACACCGAAGCCACTTCGATGATCGACATCGGCGTCTGCTTGAGCAGTTGCCGGGCGCGGATCAGGCGCAGCTTCAGGTAGTAGCGTGACGGCGAGCAGTGCAGGTACTTCTGGAACAGGCGCTCAAGCTGGCGCCGCGACACCGACACATAAACGGCCAGTTCATCCAGGTCGATCGGCTCTTCGAGGTTGGCTTCCATCAACGCGACGATTTCCTGCAGTTTCGGCTGGTTGGTGCCGAGCATGTGCTTGAGCGGCACGCGCTGGTGGTCCTGTTCGTTGCGGATGCGCTCGTAGACAAACATCTCCGAGATCGCCGCCGACAGCTCGCGACCATGATCACGGCTGATCAGGTGCAGCATCATGTCCAGCGGCGCCGTGCCGCCGGAGCTGGTGAAGCGGTTGCGGTCGAGGGTGAATAAACGGGTGCTCATGCTCACCCGCGGGAAGGCTTCCTGCATCGCCGCCAGGCATTCCCAGTGCACGCTGCAGTCAAAACCATCGAGCAGGCCGGCACACGCCAGGGCCCAGCTGCCGGTGCACACCGCACCCAGGCGTCGCGACTGGCGCGCCTGGCTCTGCAGCCAGGTGACGTGCTCGCGGGTAACGGTGCGCTGGATACCAATACCGCCACAGACAATCACGGTGTCCATAGCCGGTGCCTTGTGCATTGCCGCATCGGGAGTGATCTGCAAGCCGTCGCTGGCCCACACCTGGCCGCCATCCACGCTCAGGGTGCTCCAGCGATACAGCTCGCGACCGGACAGCTGGTTGGCCATGCGCAGCGGCTCAACAGCGGAAGCCAGGGAAATCAGCGTGAAATTGTCCAGCAGCAGGAAGCCGATGGATTGGGGCGTGCGGTTCTGGGTTGGGGTCCCGGAGTTGTACGACGTCATCGCGGTATCTCCTCACACAATGCAGGTTGTGCCTCAGGCAGGCACGGGCTTTTTTTGTCACGGCCCCGATTCGGATGCAGGGGCTTTGCCAATCACAACGCAAATGCCATGCCTGAAATTGAATGGCCATTCAACAAAACCCAAAAACGACGTCGCGCGGCGTCTATATGGCCCTTGTTGCCGGGCGCGGTTATAAACGCAAACCAGCGGCCTAGCGCCGGTCTGTAGGACGCGTGAGCAATTCGGTAGCACTTGTGTGAAGGATGCCCAGAAACGACATCGGCAACTGTCACCCAAGGCGCCAGGCACGGGGGTAACAGCGGATTGTTCGAGGCGGGAAAGGCCTGCGCGCCAAAAGGCGGCGCGCAGGCCGAAGGTGGGCGAAAACGGCGCAGGGCGCGTCAGCGTTTCAACATTCGATGGCGCTGACCGCCAGGCCACCGCGCGAGGTTTCCTTGTACTTGTCGTGCATGTCGGCGCCGGTGTCACGCATGGTGCGGATCACCCGGTCGAGGGAGATGAAGTGCTCGCCGTCGCCGCGCAGGGCCATCTGCGCGGCATTGATGGCCTTGACTGCGGCAATCGCGTTGCGCTCGATACACGGCACCTGGACCAGCCCGCCAACCGGGTCGCAGGTCAGCCCCAGGTTGTGCTCAAGACCGATCTCGGCGGCGTTTTCCAGTTGCCCCGGGGTAGCCCCGAGCACCTCGGCAAGGCCGGCGGCGGCCATGGCGCAGGCCGAACCGACTTCACCCTGGCAACCGACTTCGGCACCGGAGATCGAAGCATTCTTCTTGCACAAAATGCCCACCGCGGCGGCGCCGAGGAAGAAGTCGACGACGTTGGCTTCGCTGACTTCGTCGCTAAAGCGCATGTAGTAGTGCAGCACCGCAGGGATGATCCCCGCCGCGCCATTGGTCGGTGCGGTGACCATGCGCCCGCCGGCGGCATTCTCTTCGTTGACCGCCAGGGCATAGAGGTTGACCCATTCCATGGCGCTCAGGGTCGAGCCGATGACATTGGGCTTGTTCAGTTCCTGCAGGCTGCGGTGCAGCTTGGCTGCGCGACGTTTGACATTGAGCCCGCCAGGCAGGATGCCTTCGTATTTGAGGCCGTTTTCGACACAGGCCTGCATGGCGTGCCACAACTTCAGCAGCCCGGCGCGAATTTCTGCTTCACTGCGCCAGACCTTTTCGTTTTCCATCATCAATTGCGACACGCGCAGGTCGTTTTGCTTGCACAGTTCGAGCAACTCCACGGCACTGTCGAAATCGTAGGGCAGCACTGTGTTGTCGGCGTCCAGCACGCCGCTGGCAGCCTGTGCCGCATCAACAACAAAGCCGCCGCCCACCGAGTAATAGGTGTCGCGGTGCAGCTCGCCTGCGGCGCCTTCAGCGATGAGGGTCATGGCATTGGGGTGGTAGGGCAGGTTCTCGTCGAGCAGCAGCATGTCGCGGGCCCAGACGAAGCCGACGTGCAGCCGGCCATCGAGCAGCAAGGTGTCTGTTTCGCGCAGTGCAGCGATGCGCGGACCGATTTGCGCGGGGTCGATGGCGTCCGGCCATTCGCCCATCAGGCCCATGATCACTGCGTTGTCGCTGCCGTGGCCGATACCGGTGGCCGACAGCGAGCCGTACAGGCGCACTTCGACGCGCCGCACCTGGTCAAGCTCGCCGCGCTCGCGCAGGCCCTGGACGAACAATGCTGCGGCGCGCATGGGCCCGACGGTATGGGAGCTGGATGGGCCAACGCCGATCTTGAACAGGTCGAACACACTGATGGCCATGCCACCTACCTCCTGAATGTACAGCCTGAATGTGCAGCCCCGCAGCCCAAGCCAAGGGCGTCGCAACTGCTACGCTGAATAGGCGGCAATCCGCCGATTCCGCGCATCATCAGGCTTTTGCCAGGACCTCTGACGTCTGCAACCGACGCGTTCTTGCCCAGCAACGCCGCCAGCTGTCAGCCGCGCTTGTGCGCCGTTTTTTTGCGGTGCACAAGTGCCGAAACTGCGTTTACAGGGCCGGATAAATCTGTAAACGACCTCATCGACACTGGATGCGACCCTGTCTGTACTGGATACGACGCACCCTGTAGGCGTTTGATTTTCGCTGTTAGATGATCGGTATCGACTCGATTGCACGGCAGCCGTCCCGCTATCGCCCGATAGTCAGGCCCGACCGAATGCAAACCATAAAGCACGGCGGTCCCGTGGGACATCCGAGAAAAAAACCCAGGAGTCCATCGAATGAAAGGTTCACCCTCGCTATTGCTGGCCGCAGTGCTGAGTCTGCCGGTGCTGGCCCAGGCCGCAGAGCCCGAGCAATGTCACACCGTCAACTTCTCCGATGTCGGCTGGACCGACATCACCGTGACCACCGCGGTCACCAGCGTCGTGCTCCAGTCGCTGGGCTACAAGACCAAGACCACGATGATTTCGGTACCGGTGACCTACAAGTCGCTGGCCGATGGCAAGAACATGGACGTGTTCCTCGGCAACTGGATGCCGACCATGGAAAACGACATCAAGCAGTACCGCGATGCCGGCACCGTGGAAACCGTTCGGGCCAACCTTGAGAACGCCAAGTACACCCTGGCGGTGCCCCAGGCGCTGTACGACAAGGGCCTGAAAAACTTCGCCGACATTGCCAAGTTCAAGAAGGAGCTGGACGGCAAGATCTACGGCATCGAGCCGGGCAACGACGGCAACCGCACCATCCAGAGCATGATCGACAAGAACGCCTTCGGCCTCAAGGACGCCGGTTTCAAGGTGGTCGAGTCCAGCGAGGCCGGCATGCTCTCGCAAGTCGAACGTGCCCAGCGCCGTGACACCGCCGTGGTGTTCCTGGGCTGGGAACCGCACCCGATGAACACCCGCTTCAAGATGAAATACCTGGACGGCGGCGATGACTTCTTCGGCCCCGACTACGGCAAGGCCACCGTCCTCACCAACACCCGCAAGGGCTATGTACAGGAATGCAGCAACGTCGGCCAGTTGCTGAAGAACCTGTCCTTTACCCTCGACATGGAAAGCAAGCTGATGGGCAACGTCCTGGACGACAAGATGAAACCCGACGCCGCAGCCAAGGCCTGGCTGAAAAACAACCCGCAGGTGCTCGACACCTGGCTGGCCGGGGTCACCACCGTTGACGGCAAGCCTGGCCTGGAGGCAGCCAAAGCCAAACTCACGCAGTAAGCACTGCCTGCGGCGGGCTGGCCCCGCCGCAGGCTGTCTTCAAACTTTTGCAGGTGGACGCTCGCTATCATGCTGATCGATGAAAAACTCCCTTTGGGCCAGTACATCGCAGGCTTCGTTGAATGGTTGACGCAACACGGCGCCAACTACTTCGATGCCTTCGCGGCAGCACTGGAATACATGATTCATGGCGTGACCGGGGCACTGACCTGGTTCAATCCTTTCGTCCTGATCGGCCTGATTGCAGTAATCGCGCACCTGATCCAGCGCAAATGGGCGCTGACCGCATTCTGCGTACTGTCATTTTTGCTGATCCTCAACCTCGGTTACTGGCAGGAGACCATGGAGACCCTGGCCCAGGTGCTGTTCGCCACCCTGGTCTGCGTCGCCATCGGCGTGCCGCTGGGCATCCTCGCCGCACACAAGCCGATGTTCTACACCGCCATGCGCCCGGTCCTCGACCTGATGCAGACAGTACCTACCTTCGTTTACCTGATCCCGACCCTGACCCTGTTCGGCCTGGGGGTGGTCCCCGGGTTGATCTCGACGGTGGTGTTCGCCATCGCCGCACCGATCCGCCTGACCTACCTGGGTATCTGTGACGTGCCCCAGGAACTGCTCGACGCCGGCAAGGCCTTCGGCTGCTCACGCCGCCAGCTGCTGTCGCGCATCGAGCTGCCCCACGCCATGCCGAGCATCGCCGCCGGCGTTACCCAATGCATCATGCTGTCGCTGTCGATGGTGGTAATTGCCGCGCTGGTGGGTGCCGACGGCCTGGGCAAACCTGTGGTCAACGCATTGAACACCGCCGATATCGCCCTGGGTTTTGAAGCGGGCCTGGCGATCGTGTTGCTGGCGATCATGCTCGACCGTATCTGCAAACAACCCGACGCGCCGGTAAGGAGTGAAGCATGAGCATTATTCGCTTCGAAGACGTAGACGTTATCTTCTCCAGTCGACCGCGCGAGGCCCTGAGCCTGCTCGACCAGGGCATGACCCGCGAACAGATCCTGAAGAAGACCGGCCTGGTGGTCGGTGTCGAGAAAGCCAACCTGGACATCAACAAGGGCGAGATCTGCGTGTTGATGGGCTTGTCCGGCTCGGGCAAGTCGAGCCTGCTGCGCTGTATCAACGGCCTCAACACCGTCAGCCGCGGCAAGCTGTTCGTCGAGCACGAAGGCTCGCATATCGACATCGCCCACTGCACCCCGGCGGAACTGAAGATGATGCGCACCAAGCGCATCGCCATGGTGTTCCAGAAGTTCGCCCTGATGCCCTGGCTGACGGTGCGCGAGAACATCAGCTTCGGCCTGGAAATGCAGGGCCGCCCGGAGAAGGAACGGCGCAAGCTGGTCGATGAAAAACTCGAACTGGTGGGCCTGACCCAATGGCGCAACAAGAAGCCCGATGAACTCTCGGGCGGCATGCAGCAGCGCGTCGGCCTGGCCCGGGCACTGGCAATGGACGCCGACATCCTGCTGATGGACGAACCCTTCTCGGCCCTCGACCCGCTGATCCGCCAGGGCCTGCAGGACGAGCTGCTGGAGCTGCAACGCAAGCTGAACAAGACCATCGTCTTCGTCAGCCACGACCTGGACGAAGCCCTGAAGCTGGGCAGCCGTATTGCGATCATGAAAGACGGGCGGATCATCCAGTACAGCAAGCCGGAAGAAATCGTCCTCAACCCCGCCGACGACTACGTGCGCACCTTCGTCGCCCACACCAACCCGCTCAACGTGCTGTGCGGCCGCAGCCTGATGCGCACCCTGGACAAGTGCAAACGCATCAACGGCTCGGTGTGCCTCGACCCGGGTGGCGACTCCTGGCTGGACCTGGCCGAAGGCAACACCATCAAGGGTGCGCGCCAGGGCGCCAACGGCATGGACCTGCAAAACTGGGCACCGGGTGAAGCAGTGGAAGGCCTGGGGCGCAAACCGACCCTGGTGAATGCCAACATCGGCATGCGCGAAGCCCTGCAGATCCGCTACCAGACCGGCAACAAGCTGGTGCTTCAGGAAGGTAATAAAGTGGTGGGGATTCTTGGTGACAGCGAGCTGTACCACGCGCTGCTGGGCAAGAACCTGGGCTGAAAGCTATCGCGGGGCACTTGTGGGAGCTGGCGTTGCCAGCGATGCAGACGACGCGGTGCACAGGAGACCGCGCTGATAGCATCGCCGGCAACGCCGGCTCCCACAAAGCGTCAGCGAACGACGATACCCTGCTTGGCCATGAAGGCCTTGGCCTCGGGCACGGTGTACTCACCGAAGTGGAAGATGCTCGCCGCCAGCACCGCACTGGCATGACCTTCGATGATCCCGTCGGCCAGGTGCTGCAGGTTGCCGACACCACCGGAAGCGATCACCGGAATGCCCAGGGCGTCGCTGATGGCGCGAGTCACGCCCAGGTCAAAGCCGTTCTTCATGCCGTCCTGGTCCATGCTGGTCAGGAGGATCTCGCCGGCCCCCAGGCCTTCCATCTTCTTCGCCCACTCCACCGCATCCAGGCCGGTCGGCTTGCGCCCGCCGTGGGTGAAGATCTCCCAGCGCGGGGTTTCGCCCGGGCCCGAGACCTTCTTGGCATCGATGGCCACCACAATGCACTGCGAGCCGAAGTGCGCGGCAGCTTCGCCGACGAACTCCGGGTTGAACACCGCGGCGGTGTTGATCGACACCTTGTCGGCACCGGCGTTGAGCAGGTTGCGGATGTCCTGCACGGTGCGCACGCCGCCACCTACGGTCAGCGGGATGAACACCTGGCTGGCCATACGCTCGACGGTATGCAGGGTGGTGTCACGGCCATCGACGCTGGCGGTGATGTCGAGGAAGGTGATCTCGTCAGCGCCCTGTTCATCGTAGCGCCGGGCGATTTCCACCGGGTCGCCGGCATCGCGGATGTTCTCGAACTTGACGCCCTTGACCACCCGGCCGTTGTCGACGTCGAGGCAGGGAATTATGCGTTTGGCTAAAGCCATAGGTAGTCCTCGAGTTGCAAGCTTCAAGCTTCAAGCTGCAAGAAAGAGCGACTCGGTCGCGCTTTTGACTTGCAGCTTGCAGCTTACGACTTGGAGCTAGCCGAATAGGCGTCACAGAAGGCTTGCGCCTCGGCGACATCCAGGGTGCCTTCGTAGATGGCGCGGCCGGTGATCGCACCGATGATGCCTGGCGCCTTGGCGTCGAGCAGGGCCTTGATGTCACCGAGGTTGTGGATACCGCCGGAGGCGATCACCGGGATCTTGGTGGCAGCGGCCAGGGCGGCGGTGAAGGGCACGTTGCAGCCCTGCATCATGCCGTCTTTGGCGATGTCGGTGTAGACGATGGCCGAGACGCCATCGGCTTCGAAACGCTTGGCCAGGTCGATGACCTGCACCGAGCTGACTTCTGCCCAGCCGTCGGTGGCGACGAAACCGTCCTTGGCATCCAGGCCGACGATCACTTTGCCCGGGAAGGCGCGGCAGGCTTCGGCGACGAACTCCGGCTCTTTCACCGCCTTGGTGCCGATGATCACGTAGCTGACGCCGGCCCTGACGTAGTGCTCGATGGTTTCCAGCGAACGGATACCGCCACCGATTTGGATCGGCAGATTCGGGTAGCGCTTGGCAATCGCGGTGACTACTTCACCGTTGACCGGCTGGCCTTCGAAGGCGCCATTGAGGTCAACCAGATGCAGGCGGCGGCAGCCCCCTTCAACCCATTTGGCGGCCATGCTCACCGGGTCGTCGGAGAATACCGTGGAGTCTTCCATGCGGCCCTGGCGCAGGCGTACGCAAGCACCGTCCTTGAGATCGATAGCGGGGATAATCAGCATGCTTTTTTCCTTCGTAAAAAAGAGCTGCAAGTTGCTAGCTACAAGCTGCAAGCATGCGCGTCTGTTCTCTTGCAGCTTGTCGCTTTCAGCTGCCTTTCTCTAGCGACCAGAGGTCGCTCTCGATACTCTCGAACCGTTCCTTGAGGTGGTTCTGCACATCGAAAATCGCCCTGTTGTAGTAGTGCGGGGCAATCTCTTTGGTGAACAGTTCCAGGACCTCGGCCACCTCGAACGACCCCAGCTGCAGCTCGAAACGGTCTTCGAGAAAGCGCTTGAGGGTATCGAGCGCTTCACGCTCCTGTTCCGGCGCCAGCGTGAGGATCGGCGGCTTGGCCCTGGACTTGCCCATTACCAGCGCCCGTCCCAGGCGGCGAAGTTCTGCAGCAGCTGCAGGCCATGGGTATGGCTCTTCTCCGGGTGGAACTGCACGGCAAAGCGCGAGCCTTCGGCCAGCGCTGCGGCGAAGTCGACGCCGTAATGGCCGCTACCGACCACCTGGCCCGGCTTGCCGGCGGTGATGTAGTAGCTGTGCACGAAGTAGAAGCGCGCACGCTCGGGGATGTTGTGCCACAGCGGGTGATCGATGCTCTGGGCGACTTCGTTCCAGCCCATGTGCGGCACTTTCAGGTGCTCGCCGTCTTCGTGCAGGTCTTTGCCGAAGAAGCGCACATTGCCCGGGAACAGGCCGATGCAATCGACGCCGTCGTTCTCTTCACTGTGATCGAGCAGCGCTTGCATGCCCACACAGATGCCGAGGAACGGCCGGTCCTGGCTGACTTCGCGCACCAGGCTGTCGAAGCCCAGGCGGCGGATTTCGGCCATGCAGTCGCGGATCGCGCCAACACCAGGGAACACCACGCGGTCGGCTTCGCGAATCACCTCGGCGTCGCTGGTGATCAGAACCTTGCCGGCGCCCACATGCTCGAGGGCCTTGGCCACCGAGTGCAGGTTACCCATGCCATAGTCGATAACGGCAACCGTCTGCATTACAGGCAACCCTTGGTCGATGGCATCTGCCCGGCCATGCGCTCGTCCAGCTCGATGGCCATGCGCAGCGCGCGGCCGAAGGCCTTGAACACGGTCTCGATCTGGTGGTGGGTGTTGTGCCCACGCAGGTTGTCGATGTGCAGGGTGACGTTGGCGTGGTTGACGAAGCCCTGGAAGAACTCCTGGAACAGGTCGACATCGAAGCCGCCCACCGAAGCGCGGGTGTATGGCACATGCATTTGCAGGCCCGGGCGGCCGGAGAAGTCGATGACCACCCGCGACAGCGCTTCGTCCAGCGGCACGTAGGCATGGCCGTAGCGGCGGATGCCCTTCTTGTCGCCGATGGCCTGGTTGAAGGCCTGGCCGAGGGTGATACCGACGTCTTCGACAGTATGGTGATCGTCGATATGCAGGTCGCCCTTGCATTCGATATCGAGGTCGATCAGCCCATGTCGGGCGATCTGGTCGAGCATATGTTCAAGGAAAGGCACACCGATATCGAATCGGGCCTTGCCGCTGCCATCCAGGTTGATCGAGGCCTTGATCTGGGTCTCCAGAGTATTGCGCTCGACGGAAGCCTTACGTTCGACCATCACCAGCTCCGCAAAATCATTGGGCGAAAAAGGTGACCATTATAGGCCCAGAAGCACGCGGCTTGAAACGCAGATGACGCGTGGCAGGGAATTTACCTGCGATCCGGCAATTTTCAGCTACTTCTGTAGGAGCGGGCTTGCCCCGCGATCGAATGCGGGTTCATCGCGGGGCAAGCCCGCTCCTACAGGGCAGACCTAGTTGAACAACACCGCAGTCTTCTGCAACGTCACCCAGATCCCCCAGGCCAGCGGCACCCCGACCACCAGCCAGGCCGCCAGCACCAAAGGCTTGCTGGCCGGGTCGGCCTTCCACTCCAGTACGCGCTCGCTGGCGCTGCCCTGGTCGTGGCTCAGGGCCCGTTCGGCGGCAAGCTCGGCATCGGTCATGAAGTACTTGTCGGCCACCGGCCGCACCAGCGCATTGCAGACAAAGCCCAGCACCAGCAGCCCGGCGAGGATGTACAGAGTGATGTCATAGGCCGCCGCCCGTGGCACGCCCAGCGCCAGCTGGTACTCGCGCAGGTAGGTGATCAGCACCGGGCCCAGCACCCCGGCTGCGGCCCAGGCGGTCAGCAGGCGACCGTGAATGGCACCGACCATCTGCGTGCCGAACAGGTCGGCCAGGTACGCCGGCACCGTGGCAAAACCGCCGCCGTACATCGACAGGATGATGCAGAACGCCGCCACGAACAGGGCGATATTGCCCAGGTGGCCCATGTTCGGCACCAGCGCATACAGAGCCACGCCCAGGGCGAAGAAGGCGAAATAGGTGTTTTTGCGCCCGATATAGTCGGAGAACGACGCCCAGAAGAAGCGCCCGCCAATGTTGAACAGGCTGAGCAAACCGGTAAAACCGGCGGCAATCGCGGCGATCTGGCCCAATTGCGCGGCGTTGAGCTGGCTGAAACTCAGGTCATTGCCCAGCAGCTTGCCGGCAAAAACCTCCTGCAGCAGCGGCGAAGCCATGCCGAGAATGCCGATACCTGCCGAAACGTTCAGGCACAAAACCAGCCAGATCAACACAAACTGCGGGGTTTTCCACGCCACACTGACATGCACATGGCGATGGGTGATCATCGCGTTGCCGGCTTTTTTCAGCGGCGCAGTCCAGCCTTCAGGCTTCCAGCCGGTAGGCGGCACGCGATAGGCCAGGGCGCCGCCGAGCATGAACACGAAGTAGATCACCGCCATGACCACGAAGCTCTGCCAGACCCCAACGTCGCCGGGCGTAGCGAAGTGGTTCATCAGCGCTGCCGCCAGCGGCGCGCCGACCATGGCGCCGCCGCCAAAACCCATGATCGCCATGCCGGTGGCCATGCCGCGTTTGTCCGGGAACCACTTGATCAGGGTCGAGACCGGGGAAATATAGCCAAGCCCCAGGCCAATACCGCCGATCACCCCGGAGCCCAGCCACATCAGCCACAGTTGGTGGGTATAGACGCCGAAGGCGGAAATCAGCAGGCCGCCGCACCAGCACAGGGTCGAGACCACCCCGGCCTTGCGCGGCCCGGCGTGCTCCAGCCAGCCGCCCCAGATGGCCGCCGAGCACCCCAGGAAGACAAAGAACAGCGTGTAGATCCAGCTGAGCATCGAGATCGGCCAGTCGCACTCGGTGGTGAACATGCGCATCAGGAAGTGGGTCTGTTCCGAGCAGACAACCGGCGCACTGATGCCGATGGCCTGCGACAGCGGCAACCAGAACACCGAAAAACCGTAGGCCATGCCGATGCACAGGTGGATGGCCAGGGCCGCTGGCGGTACCAACCAGCGGTTGAAGCCCGGACGGGCGATGATCCGCTCCTTGGACAGGAAGCCGGGCGCGCTGGCGACGGTTCCAGCCGTGATGCTGCTGCTCATTGTTGTGTTCCCCTCGTAGGAATGAAGCGCTCACCGCCCGCGACCTTGGCGCTTTGGCAACTGGTCGTTGTTATTGGCGAACGGCCCCGTTTGCGCGACAAATGGCCGCAGCAGGGCCTGAGAGCGGCGAGAGAGTAGCATTTGCCGTGGTCACTTAGCGCTAACTGATACCGTCGTTTGTTCTGCAACTGATCCCCCCGGCAAGGAACTGTCATGCCATGCGTTGTCGAATCCGACACTTATGCAGGACTAAACCTTCGCCCCATATCACCCAGCGGTGATAACCGCAGCGCTATACTCTGCGGCTGAATTTAGAAATCGGACTACAAGGACTCGCCCATGAAAGCGTTCGGCAAAATCCTGGGGCTGGTGCTTCTCGGGTTGTTGCTGATCATTGTGGCTCTGGGCTTCGCCCTGACCCACCTCTTCGATCCCAACGACTACAAAGACGAGATTCGCCAGCTGGCACGCGACAAGGCCCACGTCGAGCTGACGCTCAATGGCGACATTGGCTGGAGCCTGTTCCCGTGGCTGGGCCTTGAGCTGCATGAAGCCAGCATCGCCACCCTGAACAACCCGAAAGTGCCGTTTGCCGACCTGCAGATGCTTGGCCTGTCGGTACGCGTGCTGCCGTTGCTGCGCCGTGAAGTGCAAATGAGCGATGTGCGCGTCGAGGGCCTGAACCTGACCCTGAGCCGTGACGAAAATGGCCACGGCAACTGGGAAGACATCGGCAAGCCACTGCCCGCTGCCACCCCGGCCCCGGCCCCGGCCGAAAGCGCCGGCACTGCCCCGGCCCAGGCTAGCAGCGACAGCGCCAGCGAGCGCCCGGTCAAGCTCGATATCGACAGCCTGACCGTCAACAACGCCCGCGTGCAGTACAACGATGCCCGCAGCGGCCAGAGCTTCGGCGCCGAAAGCATCCAACTGAGCACCGGCGCAGTGCATGAAGGGGTAAACATCCCGCTGAAGATGACCGCCTTCCTCAGTTCCGGCCAGCCAGTGGTCAAAGCGCGCACCGAGCTTAACGGCGAGCTGCGCTTCGATCGCCGGCTCAAGCGCTACCAGTTCGAAGACATGAAACTCAGCGGCGAAGCCTCGGGCGAGCCGCTGCAAGGCAAGACCATGACCTTCGCCGCCCAGGGCCAGTTGCTGGTCGATCTGGCGGCCAACGTCGCCGAATGGAACGGCCTCAAGCTCTCGGCCAACCAACTGCGCGCCCTCGGCGAGCTGAACCTGCGCGACCTCGACAAAACCCCGCAACTGAGCGGCGGCCTGTCGATTGCCCAATTCGACCTGCGCAACTTCCTCGACAGCATCGGCCACCCGCTGCCGGCCTCGGCCGACGCCAGCACCCTGGGCAAGGTCGAGCTGGTCACCCGCCTGCAAGGCACGCCGAACAGCCTGGCCCTGGAAGACCTGGCGATCAAGCTCGACGACAGCACCTTCAGCGGCCGCGTGGCCATTGAAGACTTCGCCAAGCAGGCCCTGCGCGTGCTGCTCAAGGCCGACAAGTTCGACGCCGACCGCTACCTGCTGGCCAAGAGCGAGGCAGCCCAGGGCGCCAAGGCCGCACGCCAGGCCGAAGTGCAGAGCAAAGAGGCCGGTGCCCTCGCCGGTGCCGGTACCACGCCGCTGCCCGACGCGCCGACCCAGGTGGCCTGGAGCAACGACAAGCTGCTGCCGGTTGACCGCCTGCGCAAGGTCGACCTGCAGGCCGACCTGACATTTGGCCAGCTGACCCTGGACAAGCTGCCGATCGAAAACGCCCACCTCAAGGCCCAGGGCCAAGGCGGCCTGATCACCCTGGAAACCCTGCGCGGCGGCCTGTACAACGGCGACTTCGAAAGCAAGGGCACCCTCGATGTACGCCCAGCCGTGCCGCAGATTGGTCTTAACACCCGCATCAACCGGGTGCCGGTCGAGCACTTCATCAAGAGCGAAACCGGCACGCCACCGGTCAAGGGTCTGTTGACCCTCAACAGCGACCTGACCGCCACCGGCAACAGCCAGAAAGCCCTGGTCGACACCCTCAACGGCAACGCCAGCTTCGTCATCAACGACGGTATCCTGGTCAACGCCAACCTCGAACAGCAACTGTGCCAGGCCATCGCCACCCTCAACCGCAAGGCCCTGAGTGGCGAGCCACGCGGCAAGGACACGCCGTTCCAGGAGCTCAAGGGCAGCCTGGTAATGCGTAACGGCGTGGCCAGCAACCCTGACCTCAAGGCACGCATTCCCGGCCTGACCGTCAACGGCCATGGCGACCTCGACCTGCGCGTGCTGGGCATGGACTACCGCATCGGCGTGATCGTCGAGGGCGACAAGCGCGACATGCCCGACCCGGCCTGCCAGGTCGGCGAGCGTTATGTCGGCCTTGAACTGCCGCTGCGCTGCCGTGGCCCGCTGGAACTGGGCGCCAAGGCTTGCCGCCTGGATAAAGACGGCCTGGGCAAGGTCGCGGCCAAGCTGGCTGGCGACAAGGTCAGCGAAAAACTCAGCGAGAAGATCGACGAGAAGCTCGGTGACAAGGTCAGCCCGGAACTCAAGGACGCGCTCAAGGGGTTGTTCAAGCGATGAGCCCCGAGCAGTTTTCCAGCGCCGTGCTGGATTGGTACGACCGTAACGGCCGCCACGACCTGCCCTGGCAACAGGGCATCACCCCGTACCGGGTGTGGGTCTCGGAGATCATGTTGCAGCAGACCCAGGTGAGCACCGTGCTCAACTACTTCGACCGCTTCATGCAGGCGCTGCCGACGGTCCAGGCCCTGGCCGAAGCGCCCGAGGATGAGGTGCTGCACCTGTGGACGGGCCTGGGTTACTACACCCGGGCGCGCAACCTGCAAAAGACCGCGAAGATCGTTGTCGAGCAATATGACGGCGAATTCCCCCGCGATGTCGAGAAACTCACCGACCTGCCCGGCATTGGCCTGTCCACTGCCGGCGCCATTGCCAGTATCAGCATGGGCCTGCGTGCGCCGATCCTCGACGGCAACGTCAAGCGCGTGCTGGCCCGCTACACCGCGCAAGAGGGTTACCCCGGCGAGCCGAAAGTGGCCAAGGCGCTGTGGGCCAACGCCGAGCGCTATACCCCGCACAGCCGGGTGAACCATTACACCCAGGCGATGATGGACCTGGGTGCCACCCTGTGCACCCGCAGCAAGCCCAGTTGCCTGCTGTGCCCGCTCAAGGTCGGCTGCGAGGCGCACCTGCTCGGCCAGGAAATCCGCTATCCGGTGCCCAAGCCGCGCAAGGAGCTGCCACAAAAGCGCACGCTGATGCCACTGCTGGCCAACCACCAAGGCGCCATCCTGCTTTACCGGCGGCCTTCCACGGGCCTGTGGGGCGGGTTGTGGAGCCTGCCGGAGCTGGACAGTGTCGAACAGATCGACGACCTGGCCGACCAGCACGGCCTGAGCCTGGCCGGCAGCCAGGCGCTGGACGGCCTGACCCACACCTTCAGCCACTTCCAGCTGGCCATCGAGCCCTGGCTGGTGCGCGTTGACGCCACCAGCGAGCACGTGGCCGAGGCCGACTGGCTCTGGTATAACCTCGCCACCCCGCCGCGCCTGGGCCTTGCCGCCCCGGTGAAAAAACTGCTTAAACGCGCGGCCGACGTATTGCTTACAGGAGAGTCGCGATGACCCGCACCGTAATGTGCCGCAAGTACAAAGAACAATTGCCAGGCCTCGAGCGTCCACCCTACCCGGGCGCCAAGGGCCAGGACATCTTCGAGAACATCTCGCAGCAAGCCTGGGCCGACTGGCAGAAAGAGCAAACCATGCTGATCAACGAGAAGCGCCTGAACATGATGAACGCCGAGGACCGCAAATTTCTCCAGGGCGAGATGGACAAGTTCTTCTCCGGCCAGGATTACGAGAAGGCCGAAGGCTACGTTCCACCTAGCGAATAACCCCGGAAAATCGTAAGCGACGGAATTAATTTAAAAAATTTTCAAAAAGTCGTTGACGTAAATCCGAAAAACCCTTTTAATGCGCCCCGTTGCCCAGATAGCTCAGTCGGTAGAGCAGGGGATTGAAAATCCCCGTGTCGGCGGTTCGATTCCGTCTCTGGGCACCACTAATACCGAAAAGCCCCAAGCGAAGTGATTCCTTGGGGCTTTTTTCATGCCTGCGATTTATCAGCGAACGCAGGCCTTCTCGCGCACGGAAATGCCGCGAGCTTGTCGGAGCCAGGGATGAAATCGATTGCCGTCGCCGTCACCATGCTGCTGAGCCTGACCGGCTGTGTCGGCGCCACCGTGGTGCTGCCGCATAAAGACACCTACCCCACCGCGGCCCATCGCATCCTGCGCCTGAAGAACATCACCCCCAAGGTCAGCAAATCGGAGAAATCCGACGTCACCCGCGAATGGTGCGGCGTCACCCTCTGGGCTGTGGTCGTGCCGGTGCCTTTGCTACTGCCGGTGTGCAGGACCTACAGTGAAGTGGCCTATGGCCCGGACATCGATGGCGACCAGGTCGTGCTGTTCAACGCCAGGCAGACCATCAGCTCGCCCATGTACGCCTGTGGCCCGATGATGATCCTGGCGCCGATCATCCATGGTTACGAAGGCAATCAGATCTGCGGGATGCTGCGCTAGGCCAGCGCAGCCACTATCAACCGCGCAGCCTCGAACAGCGGCACCTGCACCCCGCCGACCTGCGACGCAACAATCAACCCCTCGCCCAGCAAAAACAGCTGCTGCGCAGCGCCCTGCTTGCACCCCGCCTGCTGGCAGGCCTGCTCAAGTGCGGCCATGACCTTGTCCTTGTGCAACCTGGCCAGCACATGGGGTGGCTCGGCCGGCCCGGCATACTCGGCCGAAGCGTTGATGAAGGCGCAGCCGTAGAAGTCTTCAGAGCGCGCCCAGGCCTCGATGAAGTCGATATAGGCCAGCGGCCGCGCTTTTGCCTCAACGGCCGCCAGAGCGCTTTGCAGGCGCGCCATGAAATCGTGATCGCGACGTTCCAGCGCCGCCTCGATCAACAGCTCCTTGCTGGGGAAATGCCGGTACAGGGTTTTCTTGGTCACCCCGGCCTCCTGGCTCAACTGCTCGACCCCGGTGCCGTGGTAACCCTGGCGGTAGAACAGCTGCAGCGCCGACTCGGCGATTTTCTCGGACGTACTCATGCCACACCTTCGATCAGGACAGTTGCCAACAGTGTATACCGATCGGTTGACCTACAGGTAAACCGATCGGTATCCTCGGCACACATTGCCCAGCCAGAGACTGCACCCATGCCATTCAAATCCAAGGCGCCCGCCGCCCCTTCCCTGCATTTCAGCCTGCTGTCACTGATCGGCGCGGCCCTGGCGATCGGCGCCACCGGCTGGCTCAGCCAGGTGTCCGGCGCGCTGTGGCTGATGGCCCCGTTTGGCGCCAGCTGCGTGCTGGCCTTCGGCATGCCCGACTCGCTGCTGGCGCAGCCGCGCAACATCATCGGCGGCCACGTAATTGCCACCCTGGTGGGCCTGGCAATGCTGCATACCCTCGGCGACAGTTGGTGGAGCGCAGCCCTGGCCGTCGGCCTGGCCCTGGCTACCATGCAGCAGACCCGCACCCTGCACGCACCAGCCGGAGCCAACCCGCTGGTGGTGATCGCCAGCCACGCACCGCTGAGCTTCGTGATTACCCCGGTACTGGCCGGCTCGCTGGTGATCGTCGCCGTGGCCTGGTGCCTGAACAATGCGCGCCAGGCCAACAGCTACCCGAAATACTGGTACTGATGGCGCTATGCCAAGGGCTGTTGATCACCGTCAATATGCCCTCGGCCGGCGTCGATAAAATGCTCTGAGGATATTAGAAGGAACCAACAGGCCTCCCCATGAGCGAAGAATCCACTGCCCTGCCCCTGCCCTCGCCTGCCGCTGAAACACCTGCGAGCCCCAGCCCAAGCCCGGCACGCAAAGCGGCCAGCACCCGTCCACGGCGTCCACGCACCCCGCGCAAGCCTGCTGTCAGCGCCGCTGCCGAAAGCGAAATCAGCGCCATCAGCCAGCAACCGGCGGCCCTGAAAGTCGCCTCGGCGCCGCGCGGCTCCAACGAGGACAGCGCCTCGGCCAAGCTGCCGGCCAGTTATCCGTACCGCAACCGCATGCGCCGCGCCGAGTACGAAAAGGCCAAGCATGAACTGCAGATCGAACTGCTCAAGGTGCAAAGCTGGGTCAAGGAAACCGGCCAGCGCATCGTCGTGCTGTTCGAAGGCCGTGACGCCGCCGGCAAGGGCGGCACCATCAAGCGCTTCATGGAGCACCTGAACCCGCGTGGCGCGCGGATCGTCGCCCTGGAGAAACCCTCCGAGCAGGAGAAAGGCCAGTGGTACTTTCAGCGCTACGTCCAGCACCTGCCCACGGCCGGTGAAATGGTCTTCTTCGACCGCTCCTGGTACAACCGCGCCGGGGTCGAGCGGGTCATGGATTTTTGCTCGCCGCTGCAATACCTGGAGTTCATGCGCCAGGCGCCGGAGCTCGAACGCATGCTGTGCAACAGCGGCATCCTGCTGTTCAAGTACTGGTTCTCGGTGAACCGCGAAGAGCAGCTGCGCCGCTTCATCTCCCGCCGTGACGACCCGCTCAAGCACTGGAAGCTGTCGCCGATCGACATCAAGTCGCTGGACAAGTGGGACGAATACACTGCCGCCAAGGAGGCAATGTTCTTCCACACCGACACCGCCGATGCACCGTGGACGGTAATCAAATCCGACGACAAAAAACGCGCGCGGATCAACTGTATCCGCCACTTCCTGCACTCGCTGGACTACCCCGGCAAGGATTTGAGTGTCGCCCACCAGCCTGACCCGCTGCTGGTGGACCGCGCCGCGCGCGTGCTCGAAGAGGAAGACCGCGGCGAGCTGGCGCAACCGGCCTGAGCTTGCTCCAGGCCGTCGGCGGCACTTGGGTTTCCCGGCCAACTGCGATTCAATACGCAGAATTTATCCGGCTCAGCACAAGG
Source organism: Pseudomonas sp. B21-009 (assembly GCF_024749345.1). Lineage (NCBI taxonomy): Bacteria > Pseudomonadati > Pseudomonadota > Gammaproteobacteria > Pseudomonadales > Pseudomonadaceae > Pseudomonas > Pseudomonas sp. B21-009. The sequence goes on from NZ_CP087199.1 coordinate 5,501,594, forward strand.
GTTCACCGATGGCCTCCAGCAGCAAACAACAGAAACGCGCCAAGCGCGCCGCCAACAAGGCCCGCGAAAACCGCATGGTGCGTAGCGGCCAAGCGGTCAAGAGCTCGGGCGAAAGTTCCAGCGCCAGCGTCGAGCAGGTCTTCAACAAAGCCATGGAGTCGGGCAGCTATATCGCCCTGTTCGAAAAAATGAAGCAAGCCCAGGAAACCGGCCTGGTCGCGCTGATTTCGGTGTTCCTGGTCGACCCGCTGCTGACCCTGGTGCTCAAGGGCCACAAGGAAGAACACGCCACCGACTACATCGTCATGGTCTTCACTGCCTACCGCAAGTGGCTGGACGGCGCCGACGAAGCCACAACCATGGCCTGGCTCGAGAGCGACGAGTTCCAGGAAGCCTACATCAGCGCGTCCGAGGCGGTGGCCAAGCAGCAGAAGAAGTTTGGCTGACAGCTTGCCTGGCTCCTGATTCCTCGGGGGCCAGATCCCCTCAAAGAAAAATCCTACATCGACCACAGGTCCCTGGCCGATTGACCATCGCATCGACGCCACCTAACTTTTGTTGACCGTTTACAACGTATACAAAGTCAGGAGCGTAGACATGGCTTCCCCGGTTCTGTCGTTTCGCGTCGAAGCATCCCTCGCCGAAAAGCTCGATCAACTGGCAGCCGCCACCGATCGAGATCGCCAATATCACCTCAAGCGCGCTTTGCTGCGCTATGTCGAAGCCGAGTCATGGCACGTGCAGGCGATTGCTGCCGGCATCAGCGATGCCGACACTGGCAACCTGACCGACCTCTCTGAGGTCAAGGCAAAGTGGGTGAAACGCGAAGATGATTGCACTGACGGCGAAGGCTGAAAGCGACCTGGATTCGATTTTCGAGCACTATCAGCTCAAGGCAGGCAGCAAAACGGCCTTTGCAATGGTTCAGGGCATATTGAGCAGCCTGGAAATTCTCGAGCGCTTCCCAGGTGCAGGCCGCCCCTCGCCAGTGCCGGATGTGCGTGAGCTGGTGCTCGCCCACATCCCCTTTATTGCCCCGTACCGCTTGCTCGACGGACGGGTCCAGGTATTGCGATTTCTGCATCGGCGCAGTGAGCGACCTGAGCACTGGTAAAGCCCACCGCGTGAGCCGCGATGAGCCCGCTACGGCCTTTGTCATTGCATCCGCATCACATCAGTTGTTCAGCACCGCCCGCCCGGCCGCCTCGGCCTTGCGCTTGCGCGCCACCAGCAAGCCGGCGGCGACCACGGCAATCGACAACAAGCCGGTCGCGACGATTTCGATACGATGGTCCGGACGGATCAGCATCACCGTCAGGATGCCGACGATGAAGGCAATGGTCGCCCAGGTCAGGCCCGGGAACAGCCACATCTTGAAGGCGATCTTCTCGCCGCGCTGCATACGCTGACGACGCATGCGCAGTTGCGACACGGCGATCACCAGGTACACCAGCAAGGCAATGGCGCCGGAACTGGCCAGCAGGAACTCGAACACCTGAGCAGGTGCCAGGTAGTTGGCGATCACGGTGAGGAACGCCGCTGCAGTCGAAAGCACCACTGCCACGTATGGGGTACCGCTGGAGGTGGTGCGCTGGGCCATGGCCGGGGCATCGCCACGCTTGCTCAGGGAGAAGAGCATGCGCGAGGAGGTGTACAGCGCCGAGTTCAGGCAGCTGGTCACGGCGATCAGCACGACGATGTCGACGATCAGCTTGGCGTTGGGGATGCCCATCAGGTTGAGCACGGTCTGGTACGAACCGACTTCGGCCAGGTCACTGTTGGTCCACGGCACCAGGGCCACGACCACGAAGATCGACACCAGGTAGAACAGGAAGATCCGCCAGATCACCGAGTTGGTGGCCTTGGTGATCTGCTTGCCCGGGTCTTTCGACTCGGCGGCAGCGATGGTGACGATTTCAGTACCCATGAACGAGAACATGGTGGTCAGCATCGCCGCCAGCACCGCGCCCATGCCGTTGGGCATGAAGCCCTGGGTGTCGAACAGGTGGCTGACGCCGCTGACCTGGCTGTTGGGCAGCAGGCCGAAGATCGCAGCCACACCAAGGATGATGAAGCCAATGATCGCCACTACCTTGAGCAACGCGAACCAGAACTCGAATTCACCGTAGTTCTTCACACTGAACAGGTTGGTCGCGGTCAGCAGCAAGGTGATCACCAGGGTAAACACCCAGATGCCGATATCGGGGAACCAGGCATGCAGAATGGTTGCGGCGGCGTTGGCCTCCAGCGGAATCACCAGAACCCAGAACCACCAGTACAGCCAGCCGATAGTAAAGCCGGCCCAGTGGCCGATGGCTTTATCGGCATACGTCGAAAACGAACCGGTATCCGGCGAGGCAACGGCCATTTCGGCCAGCATGCGCATCACCAGCACCACCAGGGTCCCGGCCGCGGCATAGGCCAGCAAGACCGCAGGGCCGGCTTCGGCGATGGCGTGGCCGGAGCCGACGAACAGCCCGGCACCGATGACACCGGCAATCGACAGCATGGTCACATGCCGCTGCTTGAGCCCCTGAGCGAGGTCATTGGAATTGTGCGTACCGCTCATAAAACTACCTTTGCGAGAAATGGCGTTTTGATCCTGCTACTCGAGTCGCGCTCTTCAAAAAGAGTGCTACATCCTGTTGCCGATCGATAACGCAATTACCGCGCCAGGCCGATGACCGTTCGTTCGAAAATTCTCACAGCCCCGTTTAACAAGGCTTACAGGTCTTTCGGCCAAGACTTGACCGAAAGCCCCTGAAAAACCGGCGGAATAGACCAATTACTGAAATACCCACTTACAAATGCCCCGGGTGCACCACACTTCGTCACCGGTAACACCTCATGCACTTCCTACGACCAAAAAGGTACAACCCAAAGGTACAACCAAAGCCGTAGATAAAGGCCCGAACCTGTGCACAAGGTCAGAAACGACTTCCCAGAAACGGCCAAAACTGGCACCATCGCGCCTTTTTTCATCAAGGCTCCGGCCCTGGAAACGAGGGTAGGCGGACATCTGCGCGACAGTCCACTGCAGCGATGCGACACCCGCCCTCCCACCAACCGATTGCCTCTCCCGACGTTATTGGCTGTCTTCGGACCGCTATGCTAGCTTGGCGCCTCGCCAGGAAGGCCGCTAACAGCAGGAGCGCACCAGAACACATGAGGACCGCACATGGCTGAGGCCACGCCCGCGCTGGAAATCCGCAACCTGCACAAACGCTACGGCGACCAGGAAATCCTCAAGGGAATTTCGCTGACCGCGCGTGATGGCGACGTGATCTCGATCCTGGGATCCTCCGGCTCCGGCAAGTCCACTCTGCTGCGCTGCATCAACCTGCTGGAAAACCCGCACCAGGGCCAGATCCTGGTGGCTGGCGAAGAGCTGCGGCTCAAGGCGGCAAAAAACGGTGAACTGGTGGCCGCCGACAACAAACAGATCAATCGCCTGCGCAGCGAGATCGGCTTTGTCTTCCAGAATTTCAACCTGTGGCCGCACATGAGCATCCTCGACAACATCATCGAGGCGCCGCGCCGGGTGCTCGGCCAGAGCAAGGCCGAGGCCATCGAGCATGCCGAAGCGCTGCTGAACAAGGTTGGCATCCACAACAAGCGTCACAGCTACCCGGCCGAGCTGTCCGGTGGCCAGCAACAGCGTGCGGCCATTGCCCGCACCCTGGCAATGAAGCCCAAGGTTATCCTGTTCGACGAGCCGACCTCGGCCCTGGACCCGGAAATGGTCCAGGAAGTGCTCAACGTTATCCGTGCCCTCGCCGAAGAAGGCCGTACCATGCTACTGGTTACCCACGAAATGGGCTTCGCCCGCCAGGTGTCCAGCGAAGTCGTCTTCCTGCACCAGGGGCTGGTCGAAGAGCAAGGAACGCCGCAGCAGGTTTTCGAAAACCCGACCTCGGCGCGTTGTAAACAATTCATGTCCAGCAACCGCTAACGGAGCAACACGCATGCAGACCTATAAGAAATTCCTCCTGGCCGCTGCCGCCACGCTGGTGTTCTCGGCCAATGCCATGGCTGCCGAGAAACTGAAGATGGGCATCGAGGCGGCCTACCCGCCGTTCAACAACAAGGACGCCAGTGGCCAGGTCGTCGGTTTCGACAAAGACATCGGCGACGCCCTGTGCGCGAAGATGAAGGTCGAGTGTGAAGTGGTGGTTTCTGACTGGGACGGCATCATTCCCGCCCTGAACGCGAAGAAGTCCGACTTCATCATCTCCTCGCTGTCGATCACCGACGAGCGCAAGCAGGCGGTGGACTTCACCGACCCGTACTACTCGAACAAGCAGCAGTTCATCGCCCCGAAAAACGTCGACTTCAAGACTGATCCCAAGTCGCTCGAAGGCAAGACCCTCGGCACTCAGCGCGCCACCCAGGCAGCTATCTGGCTGGACGATAACGGCGGCATGGACAACAAGTTCAAGGTCAGCCTGTACGACACCCAGGAAAACGCCTACCTGGACCTGACCTCGGGCCGCGTCGACGCCCTGCTGGCTGACAAATACGCCAACTACGACTGGCTCAAGTCCGACGCCGGTAAAAACTACGAGTTCAAAGGCGATCCGGTGAACGAAAGCGACAAGGTTGGTATCGCTGTGCGCAAAGGTGACAACGAACTGCGCAACAAGCTCAACGCCGCCCTGAAAGAAATCGTTGCCGACGGCACCTACGAGAAGATCAACAACAAGTACTTCCCGTTCAGCATCTATTGATTCGCCCCGACCGGCATTGCCCTGCAGGCAATGCCGGTCCCTTGAACAAACCTGCCCATGAATATTGATCTTTACGGATTCGGTCCGGCCCTGATGGCCGGGACGCTGATGACCGTCAAACTCGCATTGTCGGCCCTGCTCCTGGGGCTGGTACTGGGACTGCTTGGCGCCCTGGCCAAGACCTCACCCTACAAACCCATGCAATGGCTGGGTGGTTTCTACTCCACACTGGTTCGCGGCGTGCCCGAGCTGCTCTGGGTGCTGTTGATCTATTTTGGCACCGTCAGCCTGATGAACCGGCTGGGCGAGCTTCTGAATATTCCCGGCCTTGAGCTCAATGCCTTTGCCGCAGGCGTAATTGCCCTGGGCCTGTGCTTCGGCGCCTATGCCACGGAAGTGTTCCGTGGTGCGCTGCTGGCGATCCCCAAGGGCCACCGTGAAGCCGGCCTGGCGCTGGGCCTGTCCAAGGGGCGGATCTTCTCCAGGCTGGTGCTGCCGCAAATGTGGCGCATCGCCCTGCCGGGGCTGGGCAATCTGTTCATGATCCTGATGAAAGACACCGCGCTGGTCTCGGTAATCGGCCTGGAAGAAATCATGCGTCATTCGCAAATCGCCGTGACCGTGAGCAAGCAACCCTTCACCTTCTACATGGTCGCCGCCATCATTTACCTGGGCCTTACCGTCCTGGCCATGACCGGCATGCACTTCATGGAAAAACGCGCCGGTCGCGGCTTCGCGAGGGCCAACCAATGAACTGGGAAGTCATCATCAAGTGGCTGCCACGCCTGGCCCAGGGCGCCACGCTGACGCTCGAGCTGGTCGCCATCGCGGTCATCGCCGGGCTGATCCTCGCCATTCCACTGGGTATCGCCCGCTCTTCGCGGCTCTGGTACGTACGGGCCCTGCCTTACGGCTACATTTTCTTCTTCCGCGGTACGCCGCTGCTGGTGCAGCTGTTTTTGGTGTATTACGGGCTGGCCCAGTTCGATGCCGTGCGCAACAGCGCCTTGTGGCCGTACCTGCGCGATCCGTTCTGGTGCACGGTGCTGACCATGACCCTGCACACCGCCGCCTACATCGCAGAAATCCTGCGTGGCGCGCTGCAGGCCATCCCCCGTGGCGAGATCGAAGCGGCGCGGGCCCTGGGCATGTCCCGGGCCAAGGCAATGCTCTACATCATGCTGCCGCGTGCCGCCCGCATCGGCCTGCCGGCCTACAGCAACGAAGTGATCCTGATGCTCAAGGCCAGTGCCCTGGCGAGTACCGTTACCCTGCTGGAACTGACCGGCATGGCACGGACGATCATCGCCCGGACCTACCTGCCGGTGGAGATCTTCTTCGCGGCGGGCCTGTTCTACCTGCTGATCTCCTTCTTGCTGGTGCAAGCCTTCAAGCAGTTGGAACGCTGGCTGCGCGTCGACGCCTGCCAGGGTCGATAAACCTGTATAACGGGGCTGATCTCAGCCCCGTTTTCGTATCCGCTCATGACCACTGCCCTCCCCCTCTGCGCCGACCAACTGCTCAGCCGCTTCCAGGCGCTGGACGACTTTCTGCGCGAGCATCAGGCGCTGTGGCGGCCACGGCCTTTCACCCAGTTGCAACTGCCGTGGGAAACCGAATACCGCGCCCTGGCCGACTGGTTGCGCCAGCGCTCGTTGAGCGAGGCGGAAGCGGCGCACAATCACCCCGAGCAACTCGCTGCACCGGCGCCTTTTCCCCAGCTGGCACGCCGGGCGGCAGCGCTGTCTGCCATCGGCGAGTTATCCACCGTTGCCCTGCCCGCTGCTGGCCCTCGCCTGAATGTCGACGTGCCGGGGCGCAAATGGCAGCAGATCGAAGCCTTCGCCAGCCACCTGGGTTTTATCCACAGCCCACGGCACTGGCTGGACTGGTGCGCCGGCAAAGGTCATCTGGGCCGGCGCTTGCTGCAGCCTCATAGTCAGCAACTGACCTGCCTGGAATACGACCCTGCGCTGGTCGAAGCCGGCAGCGCCCTCAGCCAGCATCACCAACTGCCCGCCGAGCACCGCCTGCAGGATGTACTGGCCGATAGCGCCGCCCAGCAACTGAGCGCCGAGCACACCGCAGTGGCCCTGCACGCCTGTGGCGACCTGCATGTACGCCTGATGCAACTGGCAAGCCTCAAGGGTTGCCGCCAACTGGCCATCGCGCCGTGCTGCTACAACCGCATCCAGGCGCCGCAGTACCAGCCGTTATCCACAGCCGCCAAGGCATCGGGCCTGCAGTTGTCGATTGGCGATCTTGGCTTGCCGCTCAGCGAAACCGTTACCGCAGGTGCGCGGGTACGCCGCCAGCGTGACGAGTCCATGGCCAGGCGCCTGGGTTTCGATCTGTGGCAACGGCAGTTGCGTGGGGTAGATGAGTACCTGCCGACGCCTTCGCTGCCGGTCAGTTGGCTGCACAAGCCGTTCGCCGGCTACTGCCGGGGCCTTGCCGAACTCAAGGAATTGCAGCCAGGTGCGGAGCCTGATTGGCCAGCATTGGAAGCGGCCGGCTGGCAGCGCCTGGCCCAGGTGCGCAACCTGGAATTGCTGCGCAATCTGTTCCGCCGCCCGCTGGAATTATGGCTGGTGCTGGATCGCGCACTGTTCCTGGAGGAACAGTCCTACCAGGTACAGCTCGGGGTGTTTTGTGAACAGCCTCTCACCCCGCGCAACCTACTGCTGTTGGCCGAACGCCGGTAACGGCGCTCAGCCTGTGGATAAGTCTGTGCGCAACCTTGCGCCGAACCCCAGCAAATTCGTGGATCCAAGCGCTTTCACAGGCTGGTCATTTTTTGTTCACTGATTAATCGCCAGCAAAAACAGCCATTTGCGCAAAGACCAACGGCGGGCGTTGCTCCGATGCAATGCGCACCTGTTTGGCATGCGGCTTGTGCATAAGCCTTCGCGCGAATAGCGCTAAGCAGGTTGAATCAGGCCAGTTTCAGCAGGCTCATGCCCACCAGCAACAGCGCCAGGCCCAACCAGCCGCGGCCTACCAGGCGCTGACCGAACAGTGCCCAACCCATGGCCACGGTGGCGAGGATGCCGAAGCCACCCCAGATGGCGTAAGCCAGCGACAGTTCGATATCTCGCACAGCCTGGGCCAGTGCGGTAAAGGCGGCCAGCACACAGAGAATCGAAGCAATGCCCAGGCCGCGCTTTTTAAAACCGTCGGAATACTTGAGCAGCAGGTTGGCGATCACTTCCAGCACGATCGCCAGGCCCAGCCAGGCGAAGGGAATCCAGTTCATGCTCAGCATGGCAGGGCCTCCATATTGCGCGGGGCAGGTGCGGCGCGGGTACCCGACTTGATCAGCAGGATACCGGCGATCATCACGCCCAGGCCGGCGGCCTTGAGCAGGCCCAGGCTCTCGCCCAGCCAGGTGACGCTGATCAGGGTGATCAACACGATGCCGATGCCTTCCCACAGGGCGTAGGCCACGCCCACCGGTACGCGTTTTACCGCCAGTGCCAGGAAAAAGTACGACAGGCCGATCATCAGGTACATCAACCCGTGACCAAGAATGGGGAAATGACTGGCGGCGAATTTCATCGACGCGGTGCCGATCACCTCGGCGGTGATGGCGATAAACAGATAGATCCAGGAACGCATGATGCCCTCCCACGGGCGACACAAACCGAGCGAAATCGCGCTGACGGCTACAGACAAAGAGAAGAAAAAGGCTGTTTGTCGGGGGAGGCGCTAGAGGTCGCCGGTCCAGTGACGTTCACGGGAAACCAGGCGGGAGGTGAGGAGCGGAAACGCTTTAGTGTTCAACATAATGAACAATAAATTAGCTCAAGGCATCGCTAAAGTCAAATCGATAGAAAATGACTAATTAATTTTCGCGTCTTTCAGTCCGTATTTAGGTGAAAGCCCTTAAAGGTTGCAGAAAGGTTCGTAAATTATATTACCCGGCCTGATAAAGGCATCGCGGGGGCAAGCCCGCTCCCACCCTGTAGGAGCGGGCTTGCCCCGCGATCCCCGTAAGATCCCACCTCCCCCTCGTGTCAAAACGCCGCACCTTCGGCAAAATCACAATTAATTATTGTAATACGATAATTTTTCACAAATAATGCACCCCGCTCAACTAGCACGGAGGGAAACCATGAACAGTAAAACAGTGGCTTACGCGAGATCGCGTCTGCGAGTGATCGGTGCATTCGCCGCGGTACTCGCCTGGGGTACAGGGATCGTCGAGTTCGGCGGCAACGTACTATTGTGGGTGTTCGAAAAAGCCCAGGTGCAAGGCGCCTACCTGCAAAGCTTCGGTGAAAACATGCCGCTGCTGCTGGCCCCGGATTACCAGCCTTCGCACCTGGCCCTGGGCCTGGTGATCGGCCTGGAACTGATCCCCGCCAGCCTCTCGGCCTTTGCCTTGTACCTGACCGGCTTGTTCTTCCTGCGCCTGTCCCGGGGTGAAACCTGGACGACGCAAAACATCAAGATGCTCTGGTGGGTGGGCTTGCTGTGCATCGGCTTGCCGATGGTCTGGCCGATGATCGGCACCTTGCAGGGCCTGGCGTTCTCCATCGACCTGCCCAAAGGCGAGAGAAGCTTCAGCGTATCGATCGGTGTATCATCCCAGGCGGTTTACGAGATCATGAAAGGCATTTTCCTCTGCGCCTTCTCACTCCTCATGCGTGACGCCAAAACCATCAGCGATGAACACAACTGTTATGTCTAGCTTGCCCCTATGCCGATAATTATTCGACTCGATGTAGTCATGGCCAAGAACAAGATCCGCTCCAAGGATCTGGCCGAGATTATCGGTATTACGGAGGCGAACCTGTCGTTGCTGAAAAACGGCAAGATCAAGGGTTTCAAGATGGAAACCCTCGAGAAGCTCTGTCGCGCGTTGAACTGCCAGCCAGGTGACCTGCTGGAGTTCAGCGAGGAATGAACAAGGAACTGGCAACTCGTGAGCAATTCACTCAAATGGCACGCTGCGCTAGTGCTGGCCGTCGGCCTGCTCGGCGGCTGCGGCCCCAGCTATACCTATAGATACTCCCCACCGCCCAGCATGGCGGGCATGAACTGCATCAACGCCTGCTCGATGGAACGCAACCACTGCAAACAGATGGCGCGCCTGCAGGAAAACAGCGACCACGCCCTGTACCAGGCCAACTACAGAAACTACCAGCTGTGCCAGGCCGGCAAGAGCAAAAAAGAAGCGCGCAAAAGCTGCTACTACCCCAGCTACCCGTTCAACAGCGGCTCCAGCTACTCGTGCGGCAGCGACTACGACAGCTGCTACCAATCTTGCGGCGGCACCATCCAGCGCATCCTCAACAAAGACTGACGCCTCGAATAAACGGAATTGACTGTGGATATCATCAGATCCATCGCCCTGCTTGCGTGCACGTTTTACCTCAGCGGCTGCGCCTTCATGTCCGACTGGCAAGTCCCGCCACCCCGGTCCGACTGGCAAGTGCCGCCCATGCAGATGTACGGCAACCAGAGCTTCCCCGGGCCGGACTTCAGCAGAGACCGCCACGCCATCCAGCACTACCTCGACGCACACAAACACTGACACTTCGACCAAACGGAATTGCCTGTGGCCATTATCAGATCCTTCCTCCTGCTGGCGTGCGCGCTCTACCTGAGCGGCTGCACCAGCGGCGACTACACCCCGATGTCTGGCTGGGAAATCCCGCAGATGCAGATATACGGCGACAAGGGCTACACCGGCCCGGCCTACAGCTGCAAGAAAAAGCACGGCTGCCGAGAGCACTGTAAAAAGCATGATTGCCGCTACAAACCGCTGATATTCGACCCCACCAAAGCCGAACCCAGCGCCACCACAATGCACCGCGGCTGGTAACAAAACACCCCGCGATGCCCGCTGAAACCGGGTATCGCGAGGAATGTTGCAGAAGTGGTTTACAGACGCAAACTGATCGCTATAATGACGCCCCTGTGCCGGTATAGCTCAGATGGTAGAGCAACTGACTTGTAATCAGTAGGTCCCGGGTTCGATTCCTGGTGCCGGCACCATACACAGTAAAAAAAGGCTCACCGCAAGGTGGGCCTTTTTTGTTTGCGTGGGCACACCCGCCGGTTGGGAGCAGGCTTGCCCGCAATGAGCTGCTGAAGGCCGCGTCTAAATCGCAACCGCTGTGCGCTTGATCACCTCCGCTGATCAACCCAGTTTGTCACATTCGCCACTGCACCTACCCCCTAAGAACTTGGCCCGATCCGGTGTCAACACCGATGCCCCAAGCCAGTGTGTTATTTCTGAGCAGTGCAGAAATAAATAGCACCCTCAAAAAAACATAATCACTCATAGAATCGGGATTTTTCCTATGTGCAGCCAAAGCCATACGAACTAATCTCTCATTGCACCTGTTAAAAAGTGCACACTTAAATCAAATAAAAAAAGGATATTCCCATGGGTATGTGGTGCTGCATGTATATCAACGAATTCAAAGTCGACCAACCCACTGACGACGAAGTAGAGTCTGTCATAGCAGAAGAAGATTTCACCCCGGAAGAGCTCTCCATACTGGCTGAGTAACGAAAATAAATGAGGCGATTTTTTCGCCTCATTTTTTGGCTTATATGGAAACTTCCTGACTATGAAAACAATTGCCCCAGAGCGTACGTTATCACTGGACGATGCAGAAAGCGCAATCGATCAGCACTTTTCCAGCGAAGGAATTCATTTAACCCTACGTCGTTACGGTAGTCCGCTGTCCAGCACTGTTGCCACCCTTCACCTCCCCTATGACAGTAGCGGCATAGAATGTGTCGGTTGTGGCAAAGGCTATGAAGCAGAGGCTCGTGTGGGTGCGAAGTTCGAGGCTTATGAGCATTACATGGGCCCCTTTCAACTACGAAAGCATAGCGCACTGCATTGTTTTGATTCGGTTGTTTCTCAACCGTCCTTGCAAAACATACTGCCGATGCAAATGCTTCGCCACGCCGGCGCATCACAGATGGCTGTACTTTCCTTCGAGGCGCATGAAGCATCCGCAGGCGTTGAGTTACTCTATCCGTCATTTCTGATTAACCATCAGTATGCCAACGAGTCGCTTCCCGGCGATGATACCGACTATAGCGCTGCGCGCCGATACTCCTGCGGCACCGGTGTGGCGGCGGGTGTGGGATTTACGGAAGCGGCAATTCATGCCGCGAGCGAAGTCATAGAGCGCCATGGCATTGGGCGCTTTATTGCACAACATTTCTTTTATGATTCAAAAGAGCCGATAAGAAAGATTATTGACAATTCAATGCCAGCGCATCTGTTAAACACCTTGCGTGATGCAGAAACTGCCATAGGTGCTTCAATCGAGGTATTTGACGCTTCTAGTCAAATAGACTATCCCGTTTTTATTGCCTACTGTCCGGAGAAGACGATCGCTGATATTCATGTCGTTGGTGGCGGCTGTTCACTTTACCCGAGCCATGCCGCAGCACGGGCGATCAAGGAGCTGGTGCAGCAATACAAAGTTGCTGAAGGCGTGCAACACGTCACACAAGAGTGGACCAATTCAAAAAACAACCTGGGCAAAAACCCAAAGTTGCTGCGCTGCTTGCGCATGGCGTTTGGGGCCACCCAGCGTGCCAAAACAGTACCTTACCCGATGCCTCAAGACCCGGAAAAAATGCCACTGGCGCTACACTTGTCCCATTTAAAAAATGAGTGTTTTAAAGCCAATCATCCCGTTTGGCTAAAAGAACTACATTCCAGCCCCAACCAGGTTAGCCTGGCCTGTGCGGTCATGCCAAAAATGGAAAGATTTTCGATTGTTTCACTGGGCGGAAAAGTTGTCCCCTGCTATCAATACGAGTAAACAGCAAAGCGTCTCTCATTACCTTTCGGAACCAGGCCTTTTATGAGCCCAGCAGAAAAAAAGAGCCCACGCGAATTACCATGCCGTGACTATTTTCTTTCTCCTTCTTTAGGTATCGCTACCCAGGCAATCCATTTAGGGCAGCATGAGAATGGACTGAGTCAGTTTCCAGTTCCAGCGCTCATTTGTAACTCTGCAACACTCCTGAATTCAATTGAAGAAGGCAGAGAGATGCTAGGTAATGCAAAGCAGGAAAATTTTGCCTACCAACGTTATGCAAATCCTACCGTTTCAGTTTTAGAAGCGAAATTTCGTGCCATTGAACACTGCTCCTATAGCCTCGCGGTCAATAGCGGAATGACCGCCTGCCTGCTTGCTTTTCGCGCCCTGCTGAGCGCAGGCGATCATGTCATCGTACCCCACAGTGTATTTTACGAAATCATTGAGCAGCTTAATTATGAAGTCAACCATCGCGGGATTGAAATGTCGCTTATCGACGAGTACCCGGCAGCGGCATTTGAGCGCGCGATCCAAGCCAACACGAAAATGATCTTTATCGAAGCCCCCACCAACCCAGCATTTTTAGATATCAACATTCCTGACTTGGCAGAGCTTTGCAACAAGCGTGGCATTCTTCTTGTTGTTGATAACACCTTTTTTACACCTGCCTGCCAAAAGCCACTTTCCCTGGGGGCTGCAGTAACATTATATTCCATCACCAAACACATCAACGGTCACGGCGATGTGATGGGCGGCATGGTCAGTACCAATGAACCGGACCTGTTCAAGGCATTGAAGTATCACAGGGACAGTGCAGGGCTCATAGTAGATCCGTTCTCGGCCTGGCTCACTATACGAGGACTAAGGACACTGCCACTGCGATTAAAAAAACATACCGATAATGCACATGCGGTGATCGCCATGCTGCGTGAGGAGTTCCCGAAGCTGGAGTGGCGTGCAGTCTGGTCGACTAAAAGTGCGCAAACCAACGGAATTTCTCCGTCATTGCATACAGGCCTTATCGCCATTGTTTTTCCATCGCGAGAAACGGCTACAAGCTTTGTTCGTCACCTGCAGCTTATCCGAATAGGTACAACCTTCGGCAATATTGAGTCCTTATGTTATCACTACGGTAGTTTTAGCAGGGAGGGCAGCACCGACCTGGAAAAAATAGGCGTGCCGGACGGCTTGGTGCGAATCTCTGTTGGCCTGGAAGATAGCGATGATATTAATGCAGACATCAGGCGTGCACTGCGCCTTGCAATGCAAAGCAGAACCACTGCGCGAGGGTGAAGCGCAAGTCCGTCAGCGGTCGAGTATGAGATTCTGCCAAGCCCCCACCTTGTAATCCTCTCCCCCATCCGTTATAGCTAAAAAGGCATCCATAACCAAAAAGAGGCAGAATCAGCCCGCCATGTACGAGACCACACGTATCTTTCGCCCTTCAGGCCCGTTTGCCGCGCTGTTCGGCAAGCCTTACGGGCCCAACGCTGTCGCTAGCCCTTCGCTGACCAGCTCCCCCCTCTCAACGCTGTTCCACACCTTGTCGATTCCACCTCGCGACGTCTTGCTCGCGCACAAGCGCAAGCGCCCTGTCCCTCCGCCTGCCAGCTGACACCTGAAGTTTCCGCTTCCTCTCGCCCTCGGTTCTGCCGTTCAGGGCTGGAGTCGCTTTGCATTTTTTTCAGTGTTTTCTGTCAGGAAATCTTATGACTATTCGTGTTGCCATTATCGGCGCAGGCCCGTCCGGCCTGGCGCAGTTGCGTGCCTTTCAATCCGCTCATGCCCAGGGTGCCGAGATGCCCGAGGTGGTGTGCTTCGAGAAACAGGCCGACTGGGGCGGGATGTGGAACTACACCTGGCGCACCGGCCTGGACGAGCATGGCGAGCCGGTGCACGGCAGTATGTACCGCTACCTGTGGTCGAACGGGCCGAAGGAATGCCTGGAGTTCGCCGACTACAGCTTTGATGAACATTTCGGGCGGCCGATTTCGTCTTATCCACCGCGCGAGGTGCTCTGGGATTACATCCAGGGCCGGGTAAAAAAGGCCGGTGTGCGGGATTACATTCGCTTCAATACCGCCGTCAAGGCGGTACGCTTTGATCAGGCCAGCCGCACCTTTACCGTCAGTGCCTATGACTACTGCATCGGCCAGGGCATCGAGCAGGTGTTCGACTTCGTCGTGGTCGCCAGCGGGCATTTTTCTACCCCGCATGTGCCGCAATTCGACGGCTTCGAGCGCTTCTCCGGGCGCATCCTTCACGCTCACGATTTTCGTGAGGCGGTGGAGTTCAAGGGCAAGGATGTGCTGATTGTCGGCAGCAGCTATTCGGCCGAGGACATCGGCTCGCAGTGCTTCAAGTACGGCGCGCGCTCGATCACCAGTGCCTACCGCACCCAGCCCATGGGCTACAAATGGCCCAAAGGCTGGGAAGAGCGCCCGCAGATGCTGCGGGTCGAGGGCGAGATGGCGTTCTTTGCCGACGGTTCGAGCAAGCGCGTGGATGCGATCATCCTCTGCACCGGCTACCAGCATCACTTCCCGTTCCTGCCCGACGAGCTGACGCTCAAGACCAGCAACCGCCTGTGGCCTGCCGGGCTGTACCAAGGGGTTGTCTGGGAACACAACCCGCAGCTGATCTACCTCGGCATGCAAGACCTCTGGTACAGCTTCAACCTGTTCGACGCTCAGGCCTGGTTTGCCCGCGACTACATGCTCGGGCGCATCAAGCTGCCGCAGCCGGCGGCAATGGCTGCCGACAGCGCACAGTGGCGGGCCGAGGAACTGGCGCTGGAGTCGACCGCCTCGATGTACGAGTTCCAGGGCCGCTATATCAAGCACCTGATCGAGCAGACCGATTACCCGAGCTTCGATATCGACGCAGTGAACCGGATTTTCCTCAAATGGAAGTCGGACAAAAAGCAGGACATCATGGGTTACCGCGACAAGTCCTACCGCTCGGTGATCACCGGTACCGCTGCCGTGCCGCACCATACCCGCTGGCTCAACGCGCTAGATGACTCACTGCAGGAGTACCTGCGCGAGACTTCGGGCAAGGGCGATCTGAAGACCTTGCGCCAGCACTGACTACGGCGTGCGCTGCAACCAGTCGCAGTAACGCGCCACACCCTGCTCCACCGTCAGCGTTGGCTGCTCATAGCCAACGCTGCGCAAGCGCTCAAGGTCGGCGCAGGTGTAGCACTGGTACTTGCCGCGCAGGTGCCCGGGAAATTCGCTGTATTCAAGAATGCCCTCCAGCAGGGCCATCTCCAGCGACAGCGGCGGCTGGTCCTGCTGCTCGCGCAGGCGGTTGATCACTGCCAAGGCCACGTCATTGAAAGGCTGGGCGCGGCCGCTGCCGACGTTGAAGAGGCCGCTCAGCTGCGGCCGGTCGAGGAAGAACAGGTTGACCTTGACCACATCCTCGACCGCCACGAAATCGCGCAGGTGGCCGCCGCTGGGGTAGTCGCCATAGCTGCCGAACAGGCTGACCTTGCCGTTGGCCTGGTACTGGTTGAAGCAGTGCAGGGCCACCGAGGCCATGGCGCCCTTGTGCTGCTCGTGGGGGCCGTAGACGTTGAAGTAACGCAGGCCGACGATCTGGCTGCGCGCCTGGGGCAGTTGTCGGCGCACGCGCTGGTCGAAGAGGAATTTCGAGTAGCCATATACGTTCAATGGCCGCTCGCACTCGCGCTGTTCGCGAAAGTCGCGCCCGGCGCCATACACCGCCGCCGACGAGGCATACAGCAGCGGCACCTGCAGGCCTTGAGCGGCGTCGAGCAGGTCGCGGCTGTAGCGGTAGTTGTTGTCCATCATCAAGCGCCCGTCGCCTTCGACGGTGCTCGAGCAAGCGCCTTGGTGCAGCACGGCGCGCACCTTGCCAAACTGGCCGCGGCCAAAGCGCTGAAGAAAGTCGTCCTTGTCCAGGTAGTCGGCGATTTCGCTGTCAGCCAGGTTGCGAAACTTGTCGCCATCGCTCAAGTCATCGACCGCGATGATCTCGGTTTCGCCGCGTTGGTTGAGGGCCTGAACCAGGTTGCTACCGATAAAACCGGCGGCGCCGGTGACGATAATGGTCATGCCATGTCCCCCTTTGAGGGTGCAGAGTCCTCAGTTTAGGGGGTGGTGATTGTGCAAATATTAACCAGGGTCAATGATGTTGGCGTTTTTGCCGGCGTTCGTGGTGAAGCTTCGCGAGAGACTCGCGCATTTGCCGATGGCCGGTGCTGTTCAGCAGGAGCAGACCAATAAGGGGGAACAGCAACCCCAGCATATACACGCCGCGATGGGGTTGAAACGAGTAAGTAGGTACTACCGTAATCAAGCTCGCACAGTACAGAAAGGCAATAATCCAAACTGCCCAGCGACGCCCTCGGACCATCAAGAAGTGACCAATAAAAACCAATACGGCAAGCACCAGCAAGGAAAAGGTACTGTAATCACTCCGATCCGCGTAGCCCGCAAAATAGGTAGCCGAAGCCAAGGACACCGCACACCCAATTGACAGGCACGCCATGAAGAATGCCGCCATGAAGTAGGGGAAGTAGCGCGCTTTGAAGCCTTCCGGGCTGTGATTTGGATTCATTCCGAAAACTCCTCATACAAACCAATTGCAATGCTTTTCGAGTAGCTGCTGCCCGCAACGCTGAGCGTGGCACCCAACGAGTCTTTGATCAGGTTGATCGTTCCATGCCTGAATTCAGTGGGTGTGTTCAATACCGGGATCGGCATCAATGGCGGCAAACAGCTTGGGCAGATTAGTTTGGCTTTCGACACGTTGGCGCGCAAAGTACCTCGAGGGGCTGGCGCCCAGCCCACTCATCCTTGAGTCGGTCATGGGGTCTCCTTGAACCTAACACCCGTACTCCAAAGCTGACGAAGCAGATTGGGTCACCCGGGCAAAGAAGCCCTATTCATAGCAGCTCCAGCCAGCAACCTCAGTGCACTTTGGTTTCTTGATGTATCCATGACTCTAGAGCAATAGGTTAACCAAGCGCTTGCTCAACGGCAGGCTCGACTCCGAGCTCGAACTTTGGCCGCACGCACGACCTTGACCAACTTGTTACGCGATTTGCGGATCGCCACCAGACGACTGCGCATTTCTCGCTGGCGTTGGCTGTTGAACATCAACATTGCCAACAATGGCGGCATTGTCGCTAGCAAAAATCCGAAGTTACTTGAGCGCGGTGCGTAACTGAAAAGCAGCGCCAGCAGGTTGAACGCCAGCAAGGCCACCACCACCCATACGCCCCAGGGCCGCCCTCGCACTACCAGAAAATTGCCCAGGCACAACACCAAGGACGATACCAGCATAAGGAAGTAGGCAACTTTTACCTGATCGGAGCGGCTGCCGAAGCGTTGATCAATCACCAGTATTGCGGTGATTACGCATGAAAATGCGACGAGGAAGAAGGCGCCGATAAAACTTGGAAAGTAACGCCGTAAAAACCCTGGTACGTCATGCAGATGAACCATGGAATAGTGCTCTCTTCGTCAACGACGTGCCTTGCTTTGCTGCGCCTCTTCGAACCGCACCTTGCGCAGGTCAACCAGGAAGCTGCGCAGCTCCCGATGACGTTTGCTGTTGAACAAAAGAAAGCCCAACAAAGGAAACAGCAGCGCAAAGGTAAATACACCCGCGTGTATGTGATGGCTGTAGGTGGATAGGGAAACCAGCATCGCCACCAGCATTACTGCCAGGATCGGCCAGAGGCTCCAGGCACGGCCTCGAACCAGCAACATATGACTACCACTGATGACCAGGGCCAGAACCATGAGCGACACCAGCGTGTAATTGGCCCGGTCCGGATTGTGGTTCAGGTAGGCGGCAGCGGCCAGCACCACCGCAAGCGACGCAGAGAAGCACGCCAGGAAGAATCCACCTAGAAAGGTTGGAAAGAAATGCGTCATGAAGTGCTTCCAGCGCTCATACGAATTCATCACTCCAACTCCTCATACAAGCCCACCGCAATGGTCTGGACGGTGTTACTTCCCGCAAAGCCGAACGTTGCGGCAATGGAGTCTTTGATCAGGGTTTTGGTCGCATGTTGCAGCTGTGTCGGGGTGTACCGTTTGGGCAATGCGCCAGCGCTCTGTTGCAACTTCAACTGTTTGGCCGTTAGTGACGGATGCTTGATCGACAGCAACTCTGTCGTCAGGGCCTTGCGTTGCTGCCTGCTCAGACTTCGGGACAGTTCATACCAACTGCTGCCTGTTGCAGCCTTGCGCATCTGTAGAAACTTGACCGTGGTCAGGCCGGAAGCACCCACTCCCATCAGTGACACGGCATCCAGGACGTTCGAGGTGTGACGAAACCACTCCTGCGCATCCAGTTCGTCGTTCAACGATGGATCGATAATTTCCTGGCCGGTTCTGGCGACGCCGATCATGCATTGCATCGCACCTGCTGCAATTGCGGCCTTGCCCGCAATCGCCACCACAGCGCCCAACCCACCACTGAACGGGACAGCGATGGTGCCGCTGACCATAACGAACCACCCAAGAATCGCACTGGCACAGGCAAGCGTGGTATTGACCGCTTCTTTCACCACTCGCGCTTCACGGGGGTTGTTCTGCAGTTGATCGGCAAACTGCGCAGGCGCCAGATACTTCTTCGCCTCACGCAAAATCACCCGCTTGGGTAGCACACTGCATATCGGCTGAAACTCACGCAGCGTCACCACGTTGTAATCCGCATCGATATACACCACCCCAGCACCGACAATGCCCGGATCGGCATCGATGGCGGCAAAGAGTTTCGGCAGGTTGATGCTGCTTTCGATGCGCTGCCTTGCGAAAAATTGCGACGGATTGTTATCCAGTCGGTTGAGTAACTCACTCATGAACGGTCTTCCTTGAAACGGCGCACAGGTCGCCCGGCCTTATGGCACCGAGCCGGGCGACGCTGTGGCTCAAGCCTTACACGTTAGGGCAAGGCACCGGTGCCCAGTCACCCATGTCCGGGTTCTTGCACATGTTGTTGACCTGGCTCTGGCCGGCGCTGGCAACCTTCTGGCTTTCAGCCTTCTTGGCGTTGGCGTCCTGCAGGGTCTTCTCGGTGGCGACGGCTTCCTTCGGTACCGCTGGCAGCTTTTTCTTCGCCGGTGGCGGGGTCTTGGTCTTGCCGGTGTTGGTCTTCTTGGCGTTACCGGTGGCCAGCACCGGCGCCTGGGCTTCGGCAACGATCACCACGTCGTTGCGCGGTACGCCGACCTGCTTGAGGTCTTGCTCGTAAGCCTGGGTGTAGTTGTTGAGGTTCTCACCCAGACGGCCGTTGACCGCGGTGATCAGGTTGTTCGACTCCTGCAGGCCGGCGATGATTTCCGCCAGGCGCTTGCGGCCTTCGCCATCGCTGATCTTGTTGCTCTTGCGGCCATCCATCAGGTTGGCGAACTCACGCTGGTAGCACGCCTGGGAGGCTTTGGCGTAAGCGGTGCTGCGGTCCATGTCGGCCGCGCTTTTGTTGATGTCGGTGGCGTAGGAGCCGATGCGCTGGTTGTCGTCGCTGATCTGCTTCTGGCGCTCGGTGTAGTAACCGGCTGCACCGCCGACCAGAGCACCACCGGCAGCACCGATGGCAGCATTGCGGCCACGGTTGTCGGAGTTGCCGGTCAGCGCGCCGGTCAGCGCGCCGCCGACGGCACCGATCAGGGCACCGGTGGCGACCGACTTGGTCATGTCCGAATCGGTGGCGCGCAGGTGCTGCACCGGCTCGTAGCAGCTCGGGTAGTACTCGACCTTGGTCGTCGCACCGACCTTGGACGCCGGCGAGCTGGCGCAGCCAGTCAGCAGGACGGTGCTGAAACCGGCCGCCAGCAGCAGCGCGGCCCGGCCGTTGGAAGCAGTGAAGAAGGGCTTGCGAGTTGAAAGCATGGTCAGGTTCTCTCTTTGTTTAAACACGCCCGGGACAACCTCATGTCGCCCCGGTCACTACGATGCTCGCTCGACAGCCGCTCAAGGTTGCGGGGCGGCTGATGCGAGCAGTTCTTTCAAAATCGTCGCCGGGTCGGCGCGCCGTTGCTGGCGATAGTCCCCGACATGACGGACGAACAGGGTCGCGCGGCTGAGCAGGCTCTTGCCCAGCACCGGCTTGCGATTGAGCTCTTCCTTGACCCGCTGGAACTGCGCCTGGATCACCGCGTCGGTGTAGCGCGTGCCAGTGGCAAGGTTGTCGATGTAGATCGCCACGGCGCCGTCGAGGGCGCTGCGGCCGTTGTTGATGGCAGCGGCAAACAGCTTGGCGCTGGTCTCGTCACCAGAAGCCTTGGCCTGCTGCTGGGTTTTCTGCAGGTTGGTCAGGCGGATGTTGTAGTTATTGATGGTTTCGGCCACCAGCGCCGCCGACTGGATCAGGTTGCCGGCGGCTTCTTCGCGCTGCTGGGCGATCAGCGAGACGTTGCGCTTGAGCTCTTCGTTGACCAGGCCAAGCTCGGCTTGCAGGCGCGGGTCGACGCTGGCGGCGATGATGCTGTCCAGGCGCTTGGTCGGGTCCTGGGCGTCGTCGATGGCGTCGGTCAGCGCGGCCAGGCGGCCCTCTTTCTGCCATTGTTCGAACAGTTCTTCATAACGCGAACGCGGCGCCGACAGCGCGCCGATGGCGACACGAAAACCTGTGGTCTCGTTGCTTTGCTCGGTGCCATCGGCGCCGAACAGCGGATACTCGCGGCGCATGCCGGTAAACAGCGTGCCCTCGCCTTCAAGGTAGTTACCGCCCTTGACCACAAACCCGCCATAAGCGCCCTGGCGCCGCCCGGCGTGCACCAGCTGGAACGATTCCTGGACCATCTCTGCGGCGTTGCCGAGTACGTCGAACATACCCAGCGGGTTGGCCAGCTTGGTGCCGATCGGGGTCAGGCGCGCGGCCTGGCCGGTGCCGCCGGCGACCTGGTTGAACACCGCCCAGTCGGCCAGCGGGCCGTCACTTTCGCTGCCCTCGAGGCGGCGCGGGAACAGCCGCCCTTCCAGCTCCTGGCGGCTGACGGCGGAGCCGCCACGGGCAGCGAACTCCCACTCCACTTCGGTGGGCAGGCGCACAAAGCCTACACCGCCGTCTTCGGCCTTGTTGCCACGGCCACTGACCGGCAGCAGGTCACGATGGTTCTTCATCAACCAGGCGCTGTACACCGCGGAAAAACGCTCGGCCTCAAAGCGCGACAGTTTGACCTTGGGCAAACGCCCGGCCATGCCACTCGGTGCTTCACAGGCCGGCGCCGGTTCGCCGCTGGCCAGCGACTGGGCCTGGGCCATCACCTGAGCGTACTGGCGGGCGGTGACTTCGTACTTGCCGATGAAGTACATCATCGGCTTCAGCGGGCTGCCGGCGTCGGTCTTCGGCAGACTCGGGCTAATGCGTTTTTTCCAGTCGGCAGACAGGTCCTGGAGGCTGAACTGGCCGTTGATAAAGTCACGGCGATAGCCGGAAATGAACGACTGCTTGTAGCCCGCTTCGCCTTCGCTGAAGGGGTAGCCAAGGTTCACCTCACGGTCGTCCAGGCTGCCCTGGGCCAGCACGTAGACGTGGCGGAAGACCATCTCGCCGTCGCACGGCAGCGGCAGGCTGATGTCGTCGGCCAGTGGCTTGGGATTGTCCAGTTTATTGCTGGCAGGCTTGCTGTCGTCCTCGGCCTGGGCGCAGGACACCAGGCTCAGGGCGGCGACGATCAGCGCCAGGACGGGTAAGCGGCGGTCAAACATCTCGAATTCCTTCACAAGCGTCTATTCGCGCCACGCGCCAGCCCCCCAGGGCGGCAGCGGCCGCGCTGGCCAGCAGCACAGCGAGCAAGGCAACGAGGTAATGCGACGGGAGCAGATGGCTGGCGTACTCGCCGGGCATCTGCATGAACAACTGGTTGAGGCCACTTTCGGCCAGGGCGTACAGCGCCGCGCCGATGACAGCGGCAAACACCCCGCTGTACAACGCCTGCAGCACGACAAATGCAAGCAAGGCAGCGGTGCTGAAACCGAGCAGGCGCAACACCGACAGCTCGCGGCGCTTGCGCTCGACCGCCGCCAGGGCGCCGGCGCAGATCGCCGCAAACGCGCCCGCCACGGCCAGCGCGGCAATGATCCAAAACACCAGGGTCAGGTTGCGGCTCAGCGACTGCACCTGGGCAATCGCCGGGGCCTGGGTCGAGACCAGCAACTGGCGATCGGCAAAAAAAACGCCGCAACGGCTCGACATCGGTAAGGTTGCGCGCATACAGACGGAAGGCCGGATAAACCCGCTGCACCTCACCGGTATGGCGCTCACCTTCCCAGCCGAAAGCGGGCACGGCGCGACCATCACGGTAGTCTTCGGCGGCTTCCAGCAGCGCCAGCGGCGCGAACAAGGCATCGCGCTCGAAGGCTTCCAGCGGCAGCACGGCGACGACCTTCAAGGTGGTGCGCTGGGCCTGGATCTGCCCGGCAAGCTGGCGGCTGAACGAAGCATCGAGCTGATCACCCGCCTTCGCGCCAAGCTTTTCTGCCGCCGTACGGCTGAGGACGATCTGGTCGACCGCACCGGGAACGGCCAGCCCTTGCAGCAACGGGTCGTTAAGTGCACTGGGGATCATCTCGACATTGACCACGACCTTGCGCGCAGCCAGCACCAGGTCGGCGGTCGCGGCAATCTGCCGGGTACGCGGCAAGGCGAAGGCGACGTCGTTACGCGCCGCCAGTTCAGCGACGAAGTCGGCACTGAAACGACCGCCACCCAAGGGGATGACTTCCCGCACGGCCGGGTCGCGCTGCAAACGCTCGGTAAGGCTGCTGACCAGGCCGAATTTCAGACCGAACAGCACCAGCAACGGCGCAATCACCGCCACCAGGGCCAGCACGCTGCAAACGGACAGACGCGCGTCGTTGCGATAGTCCCGCCAGGCCAGGCTTGCGATCAGCATCGGGCGCATTACGGCTGGCCCTCCAACGTGGCGGTGACACCACCGTCGGCATCGCGGCGGCAGACCATGCGCAACACCTGCAAGCCGGCATCACGGGCCAGCGCCTCGTCGTGGGTGGCGATCAGACAGGTCACCTGCCGTGCTTGCGCCTGGCGCAGCAGCAGTTGCATTACCCGTTGGGCATTGAGCGGGTCCAGGGCCGCGGTCGGCTCATCGGCCAGTAGCAGGTCGGGGTTGTGCGCCAGGGCACGGGCACAGCTGACCCGCTGGCGCTGGCCGACCGACAAGGCGCCTGGCTGCTTGTCGAGCTGATCGTCAATCTCCAGTTGCTCGGCCAGGCGCTGCACGCTGCCGTCATTGCCCAGGCCAAGCACCTGGCGCGGCAGGGCAATGTTGCTGCGCACATCGAGAAAGCCGAGCAAGCCCCCCGCTTGCAGCACATAGCCCAGATGCCGGCGGCGCAGGTGCGCCAGGTGCTCCTGGCGTTGTTCACGCCACAGCTGCTGAACGTCGTAGGTGTGCGAGTCGGTGCTGAACACAAAGCGCTCGGCCTGATCGGGCTGCAGCACCAAGGCCAGCAGGTCGAGCAAGGTGCTCTTGCCGCAGCCACTGGGGCCGACCAGCGCCAGCTGCTGACCGGCACGCAGCTCCAGGCGCTCGATCTCCAGGCTGTAGCGCTGGTTGCCGAGGCCGCGGGTTTTGCGCAGCGCGTGCAGGTTGATCATCATGGCAGCGTCGACAACGGCACACGGTACAAGGCGTCACCGGGCTCGGCATTGCCGAAGCGCACCCAGTTGGCCATGTCGTTGTGGAAGGTTTCGTACAGGCGGATCTTCGAATCGAGCTCGTCGATGAAGTCTTCCTGTTCGCCAACGCTGAGCGACAACCACAGGTCCTGGGTCATGCTCAGGGACTTGCTGCGGTACGGCAGGCCCTCCAGGTATTCGCCCAGCACACCGCCTTCGGCGAGGTTGGCGCCTTTGCGCAGGGCGGCCGGGTCGCGGCTCATGTAGGCACTGGCGCTAGCGATTTCCTGGAAGAAATCCTTGGGCGAAGTGCGGGTCTTGCGCGCGGCATCGACGATCAGCTTCAGCGACTGCTGCAGGTCGTTGAGTTGCAGCTTGGTGAGCATCACGCAGACCTGCAGGGTCGGCAGCGCCGGGTTGGTCAGGTCGCGATCGGAGGTCCAGGCGCTGACCAGTTGCGGCGCCTGGCTGGCGCTCTTGCGGCCAAGAAAATCCATGTGCATGGCATAGCCGATGGCGGCGGATTTGTCGGCGATGCTCGGCGAAGCCGCCAGCAGCGGCGCCGGTTGCGCGGTGTTGCTGCGCACCTGGTGGACCAGATCGGCGAAGGTCGAACCGATCTCGCGCACCCGCTCGCCAAACTTGTGCACATCGCCACCGGGTACCGATACATACAGGTCGCCGATCTGCGGGTTGGCATCGGCCGTAAGCACCCGATACTGCTGCTCGGCGTAGGCGTGGTTCTTCTTGCCGGCCTCGGTGCGCAGGTGCAGGGCGTAGATCTTGATCTGCTTGCTCAAGGCCGCCTGGCGCACTTCGGCTTCGTTCATCTGGGTGCTGCTGTAGCGGTCGTTCTTGCGCAGGGAGCCGGCGTCACTGACCAGCAGGATCAGGCGCCCGCCGTAGCCGGACCAGTCCATGCCGTCGACCGCCTGCATGATCCCGGCAAAAGCGTCTTCGTTGAACGAATGGCTGGAGACGTTGGTGGCTTTCACCTGCTCGGCCAGCTTCAAAAAACGCTCGGGATCGCGGCCTTCATCGAGTGTTACCAGGGTCTTGGTCAGGTACTCCAGGGCAGGCGTGCGCGTGGTGTTGTTGCGAAAGCCGACCAGGCCGAAGCTGACGTTGTCCAGCTCGCCACGGCGCGAAATCTGCCCGTGCAGCTCGTGCACCACCTGGCGGACCTGATCGATATAAGGCTGCATCGATACCGAGGTATCCACCACCAGCACCACGGCGGTACGGAAGGCGTCGCCTGAGGTGGCCATGCCGGCGGCTTTCGCTTCGCCGGCGGGTGCGCTGTTGCCCGGGTCGATGGAGGCAACATTGAGCAGCTGCAGCGGCTGGCCGTTTTCGTCGAAGCTCTCGCGCGCCTCGAAGATCGGCATCAGGTAGAACTGCTCTTGGGGCACGGCGCTGGCGCTGGGTTCCAGGGCCATCACTTGCGGCACTTCGTCGGGGTTGTTCTGCGCCTTGAGCAGCTCGGCACGGGCGGCCGAAGTGTCGCCAAGCAAACGCTCAAGCTCATCGGCCTGGCGCAGGAACATCACCGGCGCACGCCCCGAGCGTTCGGTGAACTTCAATACCAGGCTCTGCTTCCAGTCGCTGACCTGGGAGGCCGGCAACCAGCCGTCGCGGCGACCGTCACTGGCGGTGCCGACCTCAAGCCAATGGCTGCCGTTGACGTCCTGGCGCTGGTAGACATAGAGCACGGTAAAGGCCGGCAAGGTATCACTGGGCGTGGCGCCCGGCTGCTTGACGACCTGCGCGCCCGGCCGGCTCAGCACGCGCTGGAACAGAGTTCTCTTGCCGGCCATCAGCAATGGTCGGTCACTGTCGTTGCTCGCAGTCGCAACGGTCGGCGCTACTGGCTCGCGGGCTTGTACCGGCTGCGCCTCCACTACCTGTTCGTCGCCACTGATGGCCCAGTAGCCAATCCCGCCCAGGCCCAGCGCGGCAGCAACGGCGATGGCGAGCAAGGCCGGTGTCGGGCGCTTGCGGGCAGCTGCAGGTGGCGAGGCCTTGGTGACCGGTTCTGGTTTCGGCGCTGGCGGTGCAGGCTCTACGGTTACGGGTGGCACCGGCGCTGCAATCGGCAGCGGCTGGATCAGGGTGCTTTCGGTGTCTTGCACGGGTAGCCGGTCGAGCGCCGCCAGCAAGGTCTCGGCATCGGCAAAGCGCTCGGCCGGGTCCTTGGCCAGCAGGCCACGGAGAATGTCCTGATAGCGGCCGTGCTCGATCGGCAGCTCCGGCAACGGCTCGGTCAAATGCGCCAAGGCCGTCGACAGCGCGTCGTTGCCGCTGTAGGGCAGTTTGCCAACCAGCATCTCGTAAAACACCACGCCCAGGGCATAGAGGTCGGCGCGGCCGTCGATTTCCTGGCCGCGCGCCTGCTCCGGGCTCATGTAGCTGGGGGTGCCGACGGCAAACCCGGCCTGGGTGAACTGGGTGCGGTCATCCAGCGACTTGGCGATGCCGAAGTCCGACAGCACCGCAGTGCCGTCAGCGCGAAAAAGAATGTTGGCCGGTTTCACATCCCGGTGCACCAGGCCCTGGGCATGGGCATAACCCAGCGCCGAAGCGATCTGGCGGATGTACAGCAGGCCCTGCTCCGGCGTGACCCCGGCGGCGATACGCTCCTTGAGCGTACCGTTGGGCAGGTACTCCATGGCCATGTAGTACAGCTCGCCGACATTGCCGATGTCGTGGATGGTCACCGTGTGCGGGTGCGACAAGCGCGCCAGGGTGCGGCCTTCACGCAGGAAGCGCTCGCAGAAGGTCGGGTCGGCAGCCAGCGCCGCGGCCATGACCTTCAAGGCCACCTTGCGCTCCAGCGAGCGCTGGGTGGCAAGGTAGACGGTGGCCATGGCGCCTTCGCCAATCTCGCCGTCGATGTCGTATCCGGGGATCACTTTGTCCATGTGCTTGGTCTTCAACCGGCCTTGATGACGACGGCGGTAATGTTATCGGGGGCGCCCCGGGTCAGGCCCAGGTGCACCAGGCTGCGGACCACCTGGTAGGGGTCGCTGTGGCCCAGCACTTCGCGAATTTCATGGTCTTCGGCGGTCTTGTTCAGACCATCGCTGCACAGCAGATAGGTATCGCCTGGGAGGACCTGCAGGTGCACGGCCTCAAGTTCGAGCTCGGGCTCGACGCCAATTGCCCGGGTGACGATGTTGGCCCGCGGGTGCACCCGCGCTTCGGCCTCGCTGAGCAGGCCGCTGTCCTGCAGTTCCTGCACGTAGCTGTGATCGCGCGAGATACCTTCCAGGCGCCCGTCGCGCAGGCGATACAGGCGGCTGTCCCCTGCCCACAGGCAGATACCCTGGTCAGCGCGCACCGCTAGCAGCACCAGGGTGCTGCCCATCATCGCCACGCCCCGCCGGGCGCTTTCTTCGCGCACTGCCGCGTTGACCGCCGACAGCCGCTGGCGCAACACTTGGGCGAAGTCATTGAGGGACGCCGTGGTCGGCAACTGGCGCAAAGTATCGACGATCAGGCAACTGACGTAGTCGCCCGCCGCATGCCCGCCCATGCCATCGGCAACTGCCCACAGGCCTTCGCTGGCAAGGTCCAGGCAAGCGTCTTCATTGATGCTGCGCACCAGGCCGACATGGCTGTAGCTGGCTGCGGTGTAATGCAAAGCCGTCATCTAGCGCGCCGCCTCACTACCCAAAAGAAAACTGGCGAAATCCTCGCTGTGCGGCAGGCCCGCACAGCGCAGCATTCCCGCCTCGATATGCTCCGAGCCGCGCCCCCACCACAGGCTCATGCCGGCGCAGGCGCTTTCGGCCAAGGCTGCCTGGCGCGCCTGCGAGGTCACCGCTGCAAAGCGTTGCAAGCCGCCCACAACCGGGCTTGAAACAACAGCACTACGAGGGGCATCAATGCCCTGCACTGCTGCATCGAACGCCTCAAAAGCGGCTTGCGGCTCGAGGGTTGCCAGTAACTGGGCTTCACACTGCTCGAACCAGTTATCCGGGCCACTCACCACTGCCGCCAGCGACTCATCCGGCGCCAGAACCTGGGCCAGGATAAGAGGGAAATAGCGCCCTACCCGGTCAATGCTGGGCATCAACACCCCCACTACAGCGTCGGGCCCGCATACTCCCGGGGCCAGAGCGAAGCGCCACAAGGGGCTGACCAGATAGGCCGGCAACCAGCGCTCGGCCAGTTGCTGCTGGCTGGCCACAAGCCCGGCCGCCAGCCACTGGTCCCAGGGCTGGATAAAACTCTGCGGCAAACCGCGACTGACAAAGTCGCCGCGGCTGGCCAGCTTGCCGTAGAAGCCGACGCCCGCCATCACAGCCGCTCCGGCAGGCTGAAGCCGCTGAGCACGCGGCTCTTGAACGGGTTGAAGGCGCTGTTGGCGCGCAGCTCGTACGACACGCTGGCGCCATCGACGCGCAGGCGCAGGCTGAAGCGATCCGGGCCGTTGCCGGCCACCAGGTCGGATTGATCGAGCAAGCGGAACCAGGCCCACGGCCCTTCCAGGGTCAGGCCGGAGCGACCGCTGGCCGATGGCGGCATGATCGACAGGCGCACCACGCCGATGCTGTTGGGGTTTGGCCACTGCATCGCAACCGGGCGGCTCGGGCCGTGGTCATAGCTGATCTGCTGGCCATCGAGGTCGAGCAAGAACTGGGTGACCGAGGCGTCCATGGCCACCGGCTTGAGCTCGAAGCGCACGGTCGGCTGCATGCCGCCCGAGCGGAAGAACGCATCGCGAATCGCCGCCGAACGCTGAAAGGTGTGCAACACGCCAGAGCCAATGCCGAGCTTCTGCGCCGCGCCCGGCTGCCAGCGCCAAGGGTTGGCCGAGGTATCGACATACGGCTGCAGGTACTTGCGAAAGTAGCTGTCCATCACCCCGCCGACACCGAAGAACTGGCCGAAATCGTCCAGCGTGGCATCCCGCGAGCTGCCCGCTGCCAGCGGATAACGACCGCTCAGCGACTGGCGATAAACGTTGACCACTTCGCTGGTCCAGGCGGCGTTCAGTTGATTGCGCACGCCGCCCATCATGGTGTTGGTGGTCGAGTTGACCACCGACTTGACCAGGCCCTGAACTATCGGCGGCTGGCGCTGCGCGGTGAGGCTGACGCGGTTGGCGGCGGCAGTGGCCTGGTTCTTGGCCTCGCCGAGCAGGGCGTCGCCACTGGCACCGACCATGGCACTGACCTGCACGTACAAGGCGTTCATGTCGGTGAGCAGGCCGTCGATGGCCGCCGGCTCGCCCTCGCCTTTGCTGACCAGGCTGGCGAGGTCGGCAAAGTGCGCGGTGACCGGGTCCTGGTCTTGCTGCGCCTGGCGGCTATCGGCCGGAGCATCCTGGCCCAGCAAGTTACCCAGGCGCTGCTTGAGCTGGTCGACACCAGCCTCGCTTGCTTTGGCCTGGGCCGCGGCAAGCGGGTCCTGCTGTTGCAGGTTGGTTTCCTTGGCCACGGCGCTCAGCAGCTTTTTCAGCGGCGAGGTCGGCCCGGAAATCACCCGCAGTACATCGGCGGCCTGGGCCACGCTGGTGATCGGCACAAAGTCGATATCGGCCAGCAGCGCGTCCCAGTGGCGGATGTAGTCGGCGAAATACAAACGGCGCACGTCGGCGGCCAAGCTAGTCACATCACCTTCATCGGCTTGCTCGCGGCCCAGCACCCAACGCTCTTCAGCCAGAGTATTGCTGTGTTGCAGGCTGGTGGCAAGAAACGCCTTGCGATAGCCATCAAGGGTAAACAGCCCGCTCAAGGGTTCACCCAACGGCTTGCCGCTCTTGCGGCTGAACACCAGCGCGGCGTCGCGGCCAGCCGCTTCACTCAGGCGAAAATCGCTGACGCCGTTGGGCAACTGCTGGCGTTTGACCCGGTCATAGACGCGCTGGGCCACCGGCAACTGCTGCAATTGGCGACGCAGGTCTTCGATCAGGTTGGCATCCAGGCGCGCATTCGGCGGACGCTTTTCAAACAGCGCCTGCAGATGCTCGCCCAATGCCGCACGCTGCTCCGGGGCCAGGTCGCGAGGCAGGCTCTGCTCCCAGTCGAGGCTGACCCAGGCCTTGATGAAGTCCGGGTCGTAATGCTCGCCGTCAGCCAGCATCAGGTAGGCCTTGAGGCCTTCGTAGAGAAAGTCCGAACCACCGCCGCTGTGCAGTTGCTCTTCGATACGGGTGACCAGGCGCGGAGCGAACACGGCAATCAGCAACTTGCGGTAGACGCTGGCCGACTCGGCTTCGAGCATGTCGCCCTGGTACAGCCCCAACCCCTCGGCCCAACTGGGCGGATCCTCGGCCAGATGGCGCACGGCATTGAGCAACGGCAGTACCGCCAGTACATCGCGCTGGGCCGGGCTCAAGGTTTGCAGGACTGGCCCCAGCGGCGCGAGCTTACGCTCGACCTGGGCGATGTAAGCCTGGTTTGCGCGATAGCTCAGCGCCCACACGCTGCCGACCAGCACTACCAGGGCAACGCTGGCGGCGAGTGCAGCACGGGCCAGCCATTTGCGCCGGCGCTCGACTTGCGGGTTGACCCCGACCAGCCCGCGCTCGGCAAACGCCACGGCGCTGAACAGTTTTTCAATGAAGTAGCTGCGCCCGGTGCCGCTCTGGCGTGCCAGATGCTGACGGTCCAGGCCCATGCTCTGGGCCATGGCGCCGATCAGGCGATCGATCGGGCTGCCTTCCTGAGTGCCGCTGGTGAAGTACACGCCGCGCAACAGGGCGCGTTCTTCATAGGCATTGGGCTTGAACACGCCGTCGAGAAAGCCCTGCAGGTTGGAGCGCAAGGCAGCGAACTGCTGGACAAAGCCGTAAACCAGATCGCGCCGCGCCGGGTCGCGCTCCTGCTGCAGGCGCTCGACCAGGCGCTCGTTGAGGCGTTGCTCAAGGCCGGCGAACTCGCTGTGGAACTGCGCCAGCGGCCCTTCGACCGACTTGTCGTCGTCCAGGGCAAAGGTCATACCCCACACTTGAGCGCGCTCTTCCTTGCTCAGGGTGTCGAAGAACTCCATGAAACCCGGCACCAGGTCGAGCTTGGTCAGCATCAGGTAAATCGGAAAACGCACGCCCAGCTGGCTGTACAACTCCTGGATACGCGAGCGGATGGCCGCAGCATGGGCAGCACGTTCGGCGTCGCTGCCCAGCAACAGGTCGGACAGGCTGATGGCAATGAAAGCGCCATCGATCGGCCGGCGCGCGCGCTGCTTTTTCAGCAGATCGAGAAAGCCCAGCCAGGCCGCCTTGTCGACCTGGGCGTGGCTGTCCTGGGTGGTATAGCGGCCAGCGGTGTCGAGCAATACCGCCTGGTCGGTAAACCACCAGTCGCAGTTGCGCGTGCCGCCGACGCCGCGAATCGCCCCGGCGCCAAGCTGCGCCGCCAGCGGAAAGTGCAGGCCGGAATTGACCAGCGCCGTGGTCTTGCCCGAGCCCGGCGGGCCGATGATCACGTACCACGGCAGCTCGTACAGGTTGCGCCGCTCATCGCCACCCAGGCGCGCCTTTTTCAGCAGGGCCAGGGCCTCGTCCATGCGCTGGCGCAGGGTTGCCAGTTCTTCGGCGGTGGCCACGCTGGCAGGGTCAGGAGCTGTTTCTGCAGCCAGGCTGCGCATGACTTCTGCCGCCTGGCGGCGGGCCTCGATGAAGCGCCACAGGCGATAGCCGAGCCACACTGCAAACAGCAGGGCAATCAGCGCCCAGCGCCGCCCTGCCGGGATCAGCATGTCCCACAGCGGGCCGACGAACCAGATAATCAGGCTCAGGGCGATCAGGCCCAGCAGCGGAATGACCCAGCGAATGACAAATCCGAAAAACGCCTTCACTCGACCCCCTCCGCCAATACAGTGATTTCAACCCGGCGGTTCTTTGCCCGGCCTTCGGCCGTGTTGTTCGCTGCCAGTGGTTCGGTGTCGCTCAGGCCCTGCGCGGTAAAACGCGCGGGCTGGCCGGTCTTGGCGGCCAGGATCTGCAGCACCTGCTCGGCGCGGGCCTGAGACAGCGCCCAGTTGGACGGGAAGCGCAAGGTCGCGATCGGCCGGTTGTCGCTGTGGCCGGTGATGCGCACCTGGCCCTTGACCTGGCCGATGGCGTCAGCAATGCGCAGCATCAGTGGCTGCAGGCTGTCGTTGATGCTGGTGCTGGCCGAGGCGAACAATTCGTCGCCACGGATGGTCACCACCGAGCGGTCGACGGCGTCTTCGACGCTGACCCGCCCGGCCTTGATATCGCTGGCCAGAAAACCCGCCAGGCGTGGGCGTTCCACCGGCTTGGGCTGGGTCACCGGACGGTCGATGGCCTGCACCGGGATTTCGCCCAGGGCATGAATGTTCTTGAACACAGGCTCCGCGTCGGCGGCGAGCATCATGCGCAGGGCAAACAGCAGAGCCAGAAGCAACGCCAGGGCGATGGCCAGGCCCACCCAGGGCGGGATGAACTGCGACAGCCGATCTCGGCTGACGCTGACCCCGCGCCAGTGCGGCGACAGTTCGCGCTCGAACTCGCCCCGGGCGCTGCGGATAGCGGCGGCAGTGCGTTCGCGCAAGGCTTCGAGCTGGGCGCGGCCACCGTTGATAACCCGGTAACGGCCCTCGAAGCCCAGGCACATGCACAGGTACAGCAACTCCAGCAGGTACAGGCGTTCGCGCGGGCTCTGCAGGCAATGCTCGAGCAGCTGGAAGACCTTCTCGCCCCCCCAGGCTTCGTTGTGCACAGTGATCAGCAGGCTCTGCTTGCCCCAGTCACTGCTGCTGCCCCACGGCGTGCTGAGCACCGCTTCATCGAGCGCAGTGCACAGCGCGTAACGGGCCAGCATGACTTCGTTACGGGCCACACCGGCGGCTTCGGCGCGCTCTTCGAACTGACGCAGATAAGCCAGCAACTGCGCACGCAGGCTGGCCGGGGCCGGATGGGCGATGGTGCTGCGCAAGCGGGTCAGCAAGGCCAGCAACGGCCCGGCAGCGCTTTCCAGCGGGTTGAGGCCCAGCGCCTGGCCGGCGGGCAGCGGCTGCGCCGGCATCGACGGCGCCGCCACAGGCTCCGGCGTACCAGCCTGCGGGCTGCGGCCACCGGGGCGCGGCATGAACTGGGTGCGGTCGTTGGCCGGTGGCGCCGACGGGTCGTTAGGCTGCATTGCGGCTTATCCTCGGATGGCCCAGAAGGCCAGGTTCAGCCCCGGGAACTCGCCTGCGACGTAGAAGGCAAAGCCGCCGGCGTTCTGCAGTTGCTGCCAGTGCTCGCTGCCGCGATCGAGCTCGTAGTAGGTGGAGCCGGCATGGAACGGGATCTGCCGTGGTGCCACCGGCAGCGGCAACAGACCGATGCCCGGCAGTTGCAGGTTGACCAGGTCACGGATGTGCTCGACCGCGCCGATCTTGCTTTGCTGGGCGAAGCGCCCGCGCAGGGTTTCGCTCGGTACGTCGGCACGCACCACGAGAATGAAACTGGCATTGTCGAGCAGGCTGCGGTCGGCAAGCATGGCCACATGAATGCCATAGGCCTTCTCGACAATCGGGATCGGCGTGGCCTTGCTGTCGATCAGCATCGACAGGGCTTCGCGCAGCGCCTGCATGACCGGGGCGAAGCTCGCCGCCAGGTCGTCATGCTGGTACATCGGGAACTCACCCGGGCGGCGGTTGCTGGCACAGAAGGTGGCAAACTCACCGGCCAGGCTGACCAGCTCGCTGTACAGCCGCTCCGGGTGCAACGGGCTCAACTGGCTCAGGTGCTCGACCAGCGGTTGCGCGCGATTGACCAGTTGCAGGAGCATGAAGTCGGCGATCTCCGAAGCACCACCTGCACCGGAGGCCACCACCCGCCCGGCCAGTGCTTCACCGCGTTGATGCAAAAG
The DNA here is from genome assembly GCF_024749345.1 of Pseudomonas sp. B21-009. Taxonomy (NCBI): domain Bacteria; kingdom Pseudomonadati; phylum Pseudomonadota; class Gammaproteobacteria; order Pseudomonadales; family Pseudomonadaceae; genus Pseudomonas; species Pseudomonas sp. B21-009. Next base: position 5,535,581 of record NZ_CP087199.1, read on the forward strand.
GCCCAGCAGTTCGCTGCGAAATGCCGACAGGCTTTTGCTCGCCGATACATCCAGCACCGGCGCGATATAGCTGTCATCCAGCACCAGGGCGCGGTCAGCGCGTTTTTCCTTGATACGTACCAGGCCCAGCGCGGCATAGTCGCTCAGGCCTTCTTCGGCGGTGATCAAGCGCAGCGCACGGGAGCCAAGGGCGACCGGGGCGCGGTTCTCGAACGGCGCGTTGTCGTCACGCACTTCGGCCACCCGGCTGACATAACGCGCGCCACCTGCGGCTTCGCCTTCGTCCACGGTATCGCGGGCACCGGCGCGCTTGAGCGGCAAGGCCAGGTACACCAGGCCATCACGCAGGTTGTCGTCGATGTTCAGCGGGCTGGGCGCCAGGTCATCGTGGGGGATGTTGAACGGCGTGCCATCGGGCAGCAGCCCGCGGGCAGAAACGATGGCCAGCTTGCCCTGGGCCAGCAGGCCCTGGTCGACCAGCAGCTCGGAGAAGCCCCAGGCGCCCGCCGACAGCGGCCGGCTGCGGGCATCGATAAGGTTCTCGAGATAACGGTCATGTTGTTGAAAGTGCTGGGTTCCGAGGAACATGCCTTCCGACCAGACCACACGATTGTTCCAGGACATGGCTTCTCCGATCGCCTATTGGGCGGTGCTGGTTGGGGAGGTATGGGCAGCGCTGCGCACAGCGCGAACATCGAGGCTGATCTGGTAGTCCAGCGGCGGCACTGGCAGCAGGCTGCGCCATTGCGCCTGGTCGATTTCGCGGTAGCCGACCACCAGGCCGATCTGGCGCGTCAGCGGGTTCAACGGCCGGTCGAGGCGCACTTGCTCACCGGGCTGCACCAGCACTTCGTCCTGATCGAGCAGGTCGGCGCCCAGGGTCGCCGGGCCGCGTTCGGCCAGGGCAAAATAATCGGCGCGGCTGAAACCTGCGCTGTTCTTCAGTTCGAGAATGCGCACGCGCACAGGCGCGGCCTGGCCGTTGGCGCCCGGGTTGAGCCCGGCGGCGGCACTGAAATACAAGGTGACGCTGGTAGGCCCCGCCACCTCGGGCTGGACCGGTGCTGCGACTTCATCCTTGCTACAACCACTGAGCAGCAGTGTGGTTACCGCTGCCATCAGCATTGTTCGAATCATCCTGCGTCCTCAATGACGTGGCACTTTCCGTTTGTTTCAGGAGCGCTGCAGACGCGCGCCGTGCTCCTCGTAGGCGCGACTGAATTCGCGCCCGAACAGGTCCTGGAAGTCGTCTTCGGCTTCCCGGGAAATCTTGCTGTACAGCTCGGTGAACTGCTGCCAGTACTGCGCCTGGCGCGAACCTGCGAACAGCTTCGACAGCCCTGCCGGTTCGCCGAGCCGCGATTCCAGCTGCGCCGGCTCGAAGCGCCCGAGCAGGTGCTTGATCGCCGCTTCAACACCGGCCATCACTGCCAGCTGATGCGCGCGCAAGTCGTCGAAACTGTCGCGTACCGCCTGGTCCGGCGCCATGAACGCGTGGTTGCCATGGCGCAGCAGCAACAGCAGCGCTTCATCGGCATTGGGCGCGAACTTGAGCGGGTTGTTTTCTGCCGGGCGGATCATCGTCTGCTGCATGCGGAACTCGCCCTTAAGGCTGCTGCGCGCACGCAACACATCGATCAGGCCCTCAACCATCAAGCGATAACTGCGGCCAAGGGCTTCCATCTGCGCCTCGACCTGGGCGCTGTCGATACGCAGATGTTCAAGGCCCGCACCGCGCAGGAACGCCTGGGCCAGCACACTGGAGTCGCCAGCCTGCGCCGAGGCCTCGACAGGCGCGGGCATGGGTGCGGGCATGGCTGGTTCGACAGCTACAACGACAGGCGCGGGCGCCGCCGGCACCGGTTCGGCGAACGGGTCCCAGTCTTCGGGAATCACTCCAGGGCTTGCCGGTACCGGCTCAGGCGTCGACGCTACGGGCGTTGGCGGGCGAAAATCATGCTGCTGGGCAGGCACGTGATCGGCGCGGGTCACCGGCGCAATGCTCGCCGGTGCAAGAAAATCGAACAGGTCCGGCAAGGTGGCATTGCTCGACGCGCCCTGGATCAACGCTGGCGCAACAGCATTTTGGGGGGTCGCAGCGGCACCGGCCTGGTTGGCCATCAGCGCCTCGAAGCTGTTGGCGGCGTCAGCAGCGTGCGGGTTGCCATCGGCAATCTTGAAGCTTGAATCGATCCGTGCCTGGATTTCGTACTCGCCGATACGGATGACTTCGCCATCCATCAACGGCTCACTGTTACCGCGACGCAAGCGAACACCGGCGTGAATTAATTCGACACCATTAGTGCTGTTATCGGTCAGGTAATAACGGCCGTCTTTATATTGAATTACACAATGTTGCGAAGAAACCAGACGCTCCGGATCGGGCAGCACCCAATCATTATCGGGGCCGCGACCAATACTGATGGCACCTGACTCGATGAACTTTTCAGGACATTGACCAGGGGTAATCTTGTGATAACTGGTAATAGTAAGACTCAGCGACATCACGCCTCCTTAGCAACATCCCGAATCGCCTGTGGGCCCGCTGGAGGCCTGCCACACTTGCCACGATTCGCTTCCAATCCCTGAAAAAGTCTACTGAATGTCCGAATTTCGTTCACTTTTCGCTGATGTTTATCAGTTTCAAATGACATCCACCGCTACCCTGACCAACAAGTCAATAAACCTGTACGGCCCAGTATGCAGGTCACGATGGGCCGCTAGCTTACCTTGACAGCCAATTGGAAATAAACCAAAAATGCGCAACTTGCTGAACAGGCGTGATATCACTTTGATATCAACTAAGGACAACTCAGCAAATTATGTGCGCTATGTCACAAAACCAACTAGCACACATTAGCCACCCCCACCACGGGACGATACGGAGATCGATATCTGGTGAACTCAGCGCATTTGCTCGCTGCCGTTTCGGAAAACTTTCCTTGCGGCGACGACCTTGAATACGACCCGGACTTCCTGCAATTGGAGCGTGATGCCCAAGGCCGGCCCGAGCGTGTCATGGGCGATGCCATCCAGCCTGCCGAACCTCCGCAGTGGCGGCAGATCGAACAGTCCTGCACCGCCCTGCTGCAACGCAGCAAAGACCTTCGCGTCACTCATTTCCTCTTGCAAAGTGCCCTCGCCCTGCACGGCATTGCCGGCCTGGCCAGCACTCTGCAACTGATCAACGAGCTGTTGCGCCAGTACTGGCCGCAGGTCCATCCGCAGCTCGACGCCGATGACGACAACGACCCGACAGTGCGTATCAATGCCCTCGCCGGTCTGGTCTGCGAGACCAACATCGCCCTGCTGCGCGAAAGCCTGCTGACCCGCTCCCGCGCCTTCGGCCCGGTCAGCCTGCGCGCAGCCCTGCACGCCAGCGGTTTGCAGTACTTTGCCAGCGAGACGCTCAACGCCGACGAACTCGGCGGCGCTCTGCGCGACAGCGAAGGCGAGCAACTGCAGGCCACCCGCGAGGCGCTACAGCAAGCCCGCGAGGCCGCCGAGGCAATCGAGCAGTACGTCAACGAGCAGGTCGGATCGGCCAGCGGAGTTGACCTGAGCGCGCTCAAGCAGCCGCTGCGCCAGGCCGCGCAGATTCTTGCCGAACATGCGCCGGCCAGCGAGCAGGCCGCCAACGACGCCAGCGAAACCAGCAGCGCTGCCACCAGTTCGACGCCAGAGGCCGAGGCCGAGGCCGCGCCCGCGCCCGCCGTCGCCCGCATTTCGGCCGATATCGCCAGCCGCGATGAAGTGCTGCGCAGCCTTGACCGAATTCTCAAGTACTACGCCCGACACGAGCCCTCAAGCCCGCTGCCGGTGCTGCTCAACCGCGCGAAAAATCTGGTCAATGCCGATTTTGCCGCGATCGTCCGCGACCTGATCCCCGATGGGTTGTCGCAGTTCGAAACCCTGCGCGGACCTGAGGCTGACTGAGGCCTGCGGGCCAGACCCAACGCACATAAGCAACACCGTTACCGGCAACGATCGATGACGCCAATACCGTCGCACCTGCGACCAGGAGGAACAACGTGGCGAACCCCAGTTCTCAGAAATTCATTGCGCGCAATCGCGCGCCGCGGGTGCAGATCGAGTATGACGTCGAGCTCTACGGCGCCGAAAAGAAGGTCCAGCTGCCTTTCGTCATGGGCGTCATGGCCGACCTCGCGGGCAAGCCTGCCGAGCCGCTGGCCCCGGTCGCCGAGCGCAAGTTCCTGGAAATCGACGTCGACAACTTCGACTCGCGCCTCAAGGCCATGCAGCCACGGGTGGCGTTCCACGTACCCAACGAGCTGACCGGCGAAGGCAACCTGAGCCTGGATATCACCTTCGAGAGCATGGACGACTTCAGCCCTGCCGCCGTGGCGCGCAAGGTCGATTCGCTGAACCAGTTGCTCGAAGCGCGGACCCAGCTGGCCAACCTGCTGACCTACATGGACGGCAAGACCGGCGCCGAAGAAATCATCATGAAAGCCATCAAGGATCCGGCCCTGCTCCAGGCCTTGGCCAGCGCGCCAAAGCCCCAGGATGCCGAGCCGAACGCTTAATCAGGACAAAGCCTCATGACCGATCCGATGCGTGATACCCAGGCCCAGCCAGCGGCCACCGAGCAAGCCAGCGAGTTCGCTTCGCTGCTGCTGCAAGAATTCAAACCCAAGACCGAGCGCGCCCGCGAGGCCGTCGAAACTGCGGTGCGCACCCTGGCCGAACAGGCCCTGGCGCAAACCGACCTGGTGTCCAATGACGCGATCAAGTCGATCGAATCGATCATTGCCGCCATCGACGCCAAGCTCACCGCCCAGGTCAACCAGGTGATCCACCACCCCGAGTTCCAGAAACTGGAAAGCGCCTGGCGTGGCCTGCACTACCTGGTCAACAACACCGAGAGCGACGAGCAGCTGAAAATCCGCGTGCTCAACATCTCCAAGCCCGACCTGCACAAGACCCTGAAGAAATTCAAGGGCACGGCCTGGGACCAGAGCCCGCTGTTCAAGAAAATGTACGAAGAAGAGTACGGCCAGTTCGGCGGCGAGCCGTATGGTTGCCTGGTCGGCGACTACTACTTCGACCAGTCGCCACCGGACGTCGAGCTGCTCGGCGAGCTGTCCAAGGTGTGTGCCGCCATGCACTCGCCGTTCATCGCTGCGGCCTCGCCGACCGTGATGGGCATGGGCTCGTGGCAGGAGCTGTCGAACCCGCGCGACCTGACCAAAATCTTCACCACCCCGGAGTACGCCGGCTGGCGCTCGCTGCGTGAATCGGAAGACTCGCGCTACATCGGCCTGACCATGCCGCGCTTCCTGGCGCGCCTGCCGTATGGCGCCAAGACCGACCCGGTGGAAGCCTTCGCCTTCGAAGAAGACACCGACGGCGCCGACAGCGCCAAGTACACCTGGGCCAACGCCGCCTATGCCATGGCAGTGAACATCAACCGTTCGTTCAAGTACTACGGCTGGTGCTCGCGGATTCGCGGCGTCGAGTCCGGTGGCGAGGTGCAGAACCTGCCAGCGCACACCTTCCCCACCGATGACGGTGGCGTGGACATGAAGTGCCCGACTGAGATCGCCATCTCCGACCGCCGTGAAGCGGAACTGGCGAAGAACGGTTTCATGCCGCTGTTGCACAAGAAGAACACCGACTTCGCCGCTTTCATTGGCGCCCAGTCGCTGCAAAAGCCTGCCGAGTACGACGACCCGGACGCCACCGCCAACGCCAACCTGGCCGCGCGCCTGCCGTACCTGTTCGCCACCTGCCGCTTCGCTCACTACCTGAAGTGCATCGTGCGCGACAAGATCGGCTCGTTCAAAGAGAAGGACGAGATGCAGCGCTGGCTGCAGGACTGGATCCTCAACTACGTCGATGGCGATCCGGCCCACTCCACCGAAACCACCAAGGCCCAGCACCCACTGGCAGCTGCCGAAGTGGTGGTCGAAGAAGTCGAAGGCAACCCGGGTTACTACAACTCGCGTTTCTACCTGCGCCCGCACTACCAGCTCGAAGGGCTGACCGTGTCGCTGCGCCTGGTATCGAAGTTGCCGTCGGCCAAGGGCGCCTGAGCCCAGGCTCGCTAGAACGCCCCGTGCTGCGGGGCGTGCACTGAAAAAATAATGTGGTAGATGCCACACTCTGGAGACAACATGGCAGTTGATATTTTCATCAAGATTGGCGACATCAAGGGCGAGTCCATGGACAAGGCCCACAAGGACGAAATCGATGTGCTGAACTGGAGCTGGGGCATGGCCCAGTCCGGCAACATGCACATGGGTGGTGGCGGCGGCGCCGGCAAGGTCAACATCCAGGACCTGTCGCTGACCAAGTACGTCGACAAATCCAGCCCCAACCTGATGATGCACTGCTCCAGCGGCAAGCACATCGACAAGGTCAAGCTGACCGTGCGCAAGGCCGGTGGCGAGAGCCAGGTCGAGTACCTGATCATCAACCTCGAAGAAGTGCTGATCAGCTCGCTGAGCACCGGTGGCTCGGGCGGCGATGACCGCCTGACCGAAAACGTCACCCTGAACTTCGGCAAAGTCACGGTCGATTACCAGCCGCAGAAAGCTGACGGCACCAAAGACGGCGGCCCGGTCAAGTACGGCTGGAACGTGCGCCAGAACGTCAAGATCTGATGCGTTTCGCCCTCTTCGCGGGGCAAACCCGCTCCCACCCTGTAGGAGCGGGCTTGCCCCGCGATAGGGATAACGCACTCACGCATATCACCACCGGAGCCGCCCCTTGGTAGCCGAAATCGCTGCACGTGACCGTCTGCAGCCTTCGCTGCTCGATCGTCTGACCGACGACGAGCCCGGCAACCTGCAAGAAGCCAACGACAAGCGCGTGCTTTCGCTGAGCCAGCTCAAGGCCTCGGTACTGCGCGACCTCACCTGGCTGCTCAATACCACTTCACTGCTCGATGCGGCCGCCACCCTCAACACCCCGGCCGGCACTTCGGTGGTCAACTACGGCCTGCCGGCACTGGCCGGTAACAGCGCCTCGAACATTGATATCAGCGCACTGGAGAGCATCATTTACCAGGCCATCGCCACCTTCGAACCACGCATCCTGCGCAGCAGCCTGCGGGTGCGCGCCCAGGTCGCACCGGGGGAGATGAACAACAACGCCCTGAGTTTCGAGATCGAAGGCGACCTGTGGGCCCAGCCGGCGGCACTGCCGTTGCTGCTGCGTACCGACCTTGACCTGGAATCCGGGCATGTCCGGGTGGCCCCCGCCGAGCGCCGGAGACGTCCATGAACCCGCGCCTGCTCGAGCTGTACAACCAGGAACTGCAACACATCCGCGAAAGCGCGGCAGAATTTTCCAGGGAATACCCAAAGATCGCCGGGCGCCTGACCCTGTCCGGTATCGATTGCGCCGACCCCTATGTCGAGCGCCTGCTTGAAGGTTTTGCCTACCTGACCGCACGGGTGCAACTCAAGCTCGATGCCGAGTACCCGACCTTCACCCACAACCTGCTGGAGATCGCCTACCCGCACTACCTGGCGCCGACGCCGTCGATGACGGTGGTGCAGATGCAGGCCGATCCAGATGAAGGTTCGCTAAGTGCCGGCTTCACCCTGCCGCGTGGCAGCGTGCTGCGCGCCACCCTTGGTCGCGACTCGCAAACGCCTTGCGAGTTTCGTAGTGCTCATGCCGTTACCCTGTGGCCGCTGCAAGTCGCCCAGGCGGAATACTTCGGCAACCCGGCAGCCCGCCTCGGGCGCCTGGCCGCCAGCGAACCGAAGGCCCGCGCCGGCTTGCGCATTACCTTGCGCACCGGCGCCGAGCTCCCGTTCAACAGCCTCGACCTGAGCAGCTTGCCGCTGTACCTGAACGGCGCCGACGAGTTGCCGTTCAGGCTCTACGAGCAACTGCTGGGCAACACCTGCGCAGTTTTCGCGCGCCAGCCGGGCAGCGACTGGGTCGAGCGCATTCCCACCTCGGCCCTGCGCCCTTGCGGCTTCGATGACCGCGAGGCGGCGCTACCGGTGGTGCCGCAGGCATTCCAGGGTTACCGCCTGCTGCAGGAGTACTTCGCCCTGCCGCAGCGTTTTCTGTTCGTAGAATTTGCCGAACTGGGTCGCGCAGTAAAGCGTTGCGATGGTCAGGAGCTGGAGCTGATCGTGCTGTTCGAGCGCTACGACCAGAGCCTGGAAGGCAGCGTCGGCGCCGAGCAGTTCGTGCCCTTCTGCACCCCGGCGATCAACCTGTTTGCGCGCCGGGTCGACCGTATCCACCTCAATGACCGGGTCAACGAACATCACGTGATTGCCGACCGCACCCGGCCAACGGATTTCGAGATCCACTCGTTGAGCAGCGTTACCGGCCACGGCACCGGCCCCGACCAGGCTTTCCTGCCCTTCTATGCCGTACGCGACCCGTCGCGATACGGCCGTGACCAGGCCTATTACATCGTCCGCCGCGAGCCGCGCATGCTTTCCAGCGAGCAGCGCCGCAACGGTACCCGCTCGACCTACATGGGCAGCGAAACCTTCATCAGCCTGGTCGATGGCCAACAGGCGCCTTACCGCCACGACCTGCGACAACTGGGGGTCAGTGCCCTGTGCACCAACCGCGACCTGGCGCTGTTCATGAACGTCGGCGATGGCCGCAGTGATTTCACCCTGGCCGACAGCGCGCCGGTGGCCGCCATTCGCTGCCTGGCCGGGCCAAGCCGGCCACGGGCCAGCCATGCCCATGACAACAAGGCCTGGCGTCTGATCAGCCAGTTGTCGCTGAACTACCTGTCGCTGACCGAGCAAGGCCAGGGCGCCGCCGCCCTGCGCGAGTTGCTGCGCCTGTACGGCGACAGCCACGACGCCGCCCTGCAGCTGCAGATCGACGGCCTGCGCGAGGTCAGCAGCAAAGCCTGCACGCGACGCCTGCCGATGCCGGGGCCGATCGTCTTTGGCCGTGGCCTGGAGATCACCCTGGAATTCGACGAAAACGCCTTTCGCGGCACTGGCGTGTTCCTGCTCGGTGCGGTGTTCGAGCGCTTCCTGGCACGTTACGTGTCGATCAACAGCTTTACCGAGACGGTGCTCCGTACCACCGAACGCGGCGAGATCATGCGATGGAAAGCCAAGCCCGGACGCCGTCCGACCCTGTGAACATCCTCAGCGAAATGCAGGCCGAACCCTGGAACTACGATTTCTTCCAGGCCCTGCGCCGGCTGCAATGCGAGTCGCCGCAGCTGCCACGCTTCGGCCATTCGCTGCACCTGGCCGATGATCCGGTGCGCCTTGGCCAGCAGCTCGACTGTGCGTTTGCGCCGGCCACCCTGGCGGCGCTGACGCCTGCCAGTGATCAGGGCCCGGCGCGCCTGGAGCAGTTCTTCTTTGGCCTCGGCGGCCCCAACGGCCCCTTGCCGCTGCACCTGACCGAGTACATGCGCGAGCGCCAGCGCAACAATGCCGACAGCACCAGCAAGCGCTTTCTCGATGTCTTTCATCACCGTCTGTTGAGCCTGTTCTACCGGGCCTGGGCCGAAGCGCGGCCGACGGTCAGCCATGACCGGCCCGATGACGACTACTGGGCCGCCCGCCTGGCCGCCCTGAGCGGGCGCGGCACCCCGGCGCTGCGTGATCAGGGCCCGTTGCCGGATACCGCCAAGTTGCACTACAGCGGCCACCTCGCCGCCCAGACCCGCTATCCGGATGGCCTGCGCGGTATTCTCGGGGCCTACTTCGGCGTGCCGGTAAGCATCGAGGAATACGTTGGCCAGTGGCTGCAACTGCCTGAACGCAGCCGCCTGGGCGCGAGCGCCAATCAGCTGGGCATGGATGTGTGCCTGGGCAGCCATGTCTGGGACCGCCAGCACAAGTTCCGCATCTGCCTGGGGCCGCTGAGCCTGGAGCAATACCTGTCGCTATTGCCCGATGGCAGTGCCTTCGCCGAGCTGGTGGCCTGGGTCGCCGAGCACCAGGGGCACGAGCTGGACTGGGACCTGCAACTGATTCTGCAGCAGGACGAAATACCCGCCCTGCAACTCAACACTGGCCGACGCCTGGGTTTCGATACCTGGCTCGGCCGCCCGCAACACGATGCCAGCGACCTGACACTGGCTCGGTACTACGCCGAGACGCGCGCATCGCAATCCACAAGGAGTCCGGAACATGGGTGAAATCAGTCGCGCCGCGCTGTTCGGCAAGCTCAACAGCGTCGCTTACAAGGCCATCGAGGCCGCCACGGTGTTCTGCAAACTGCGGGGCAACCCCTATGTGGAACTGGCCCACTGGTTTCATCAGTTGCTGCAACTGCAGGACTCGGACCTGCACCGCATCATTCGCCAGTTCAACCTGGAGCCAGCACGCCTGGCCCGCGAACTGACCGAGGCCCTGGACCGCCTGCCGCGCGGCTCGACCTCGATCACCGACCTGTCGTCCCACGTCGAAGAGGCGGTGGAGCGTGGCTGGGTGTATGGCAGCCTGATGTTCGGCGAAAGCCAGGTGCGCACCGGTTACCTGGTGCTCGGCATCCTCAAGACTCCGAGCCTGCGCAATGCCCTGCTCGGCCTGTCGTCGGAGTTTGCCAAGATCAAGGTCGAAGCCCTCAGCGAGCGCTTTGACGAGTACGTCGGCGACTCACCGGAAAACGCCCTGGGCGCCAGCGACGGTTTCAATGCCGGCGCCGTGCCGGGCGAAGCCAGCGGCGCCATGGCCCCCAGCGCCCTGGGCAAGCAGGAAGCGCTCAAGCGCTTTACCGTCGACCTCACCGAGCAGGCGCGCAGCGGCAAGCTCGACCCGATCGTTGGTCGCGACGAAGAGATTCGCCAACTGGTGGATATCCTCATGCGTCGCCGACAGAACAACCCGATCCTCACCGGTGAAGCCGGGGTGGGCAAAACCGCGGTGGTTGAAGGCTTTGCCCTGCGCATCGTTGCCGGCGATGTTCCGCCATCACTCAAGGACGTCGAATTGCGCAGCCTGGATGTCGGCCTGCTACAGGCCGGGGCGAGCATGAAAGGCGAGTTCGAACAGCGCCTGCGCCAGGTCATCGAGGACGTTCAGGCCTCGCCGAAACCGATCATTCTGTTCATCGACGAAGCCCACACCCTGGTCGGTGCCGGTGGTGCCGCCGGCACCGGCGATGCTGCCAACCTGCTCAAGCCCGCGCTGGCCCGTGGCAGCTTGCGCACCGTGGCCGCCACCACCTGGGCCGAGTACAAGAAGCACATCGAGAAAGACCCGGCCCTGACCCGGCGTTTTCAGGTGGTGCAAGTCGCCGAGCCGAGCGAAGACAAGGCACTGCTGATGATGCGCGGCGTGGCCTCGACCATGGAGCAGCACCATCAGGTGCAGATCCTCGATGAAGCCCTGGAAGCCTCGGTCAAGCTCTCCCACCGCTACATCCCGGCGCGGCAACTGCCCGACAAGTCCGTCAGCCTGCTCGACACCGCCTGCGCCCGCGTCGCCATCAGCCTGCATGCGGTACCGGCCGAGGTCGACGACAGCCGTCGACGCATCGAGGCACTGCAAACCGAGCTGCAGATCATCGCCCGCGAGCAGGCCATCGGTATCGCCATCGGCAATCGCCAGCAACAGTCTGAAACCTTGCTGGCCACCGAGCGCGAGCGCCTGGCCGAACTGGAAAGCCGCTGGGCCGAAGAGAAGGCCCTGGTCGACGAGCTGCTGGCCACCCGCGCGCAGCTGCGCGAAAACGTTGGGGTGGTCGACCGCGACACCGGCAGCGAAAAGAGCCATGAGCTGCGCGAAAAACTCATCGAGCTGCAGCAGCGCCTGAGCGCCCTGCAAGGTGAAACCCCGCTGATCCTGCCAACCGTCGACTATCAGGCGGTGGCCTCGGTGGTTGCCGACTGGACCGGCATCCCGGTTGGACGCATGGCCCGCAACGAGCTCGAGACCGTGCTCAAGCTCGACCAGCACCTGGCCAAGCGCATCATTGGCCAGGACCATGCGCTGCAGATGATCGCCAAGCGTATTCAGACCTCCCGCGCCGGCCTCGACAACCCCAACAAACCAATCGGCGTGTTCATGCTCGCCGGCACCTCCGGGGTAGGCAAGACCGAAACCGCCCTGGCCCTGGCCGAAGCCATGTACGGCGGTGAGCAGAACGTCATCACCATCAACATGAGCGAGTTCCAGGAAGCCCATACCGTCTCGACCCTCAAGGGCGCCCCGCCCGGCTATGTCGGTTATGGCGAAGGCGGCGTGCTGACCGAAGCGGTGCGGCGCAAGCCCTACAGCGTGGTGCTGCTCGACGAGGTGGAAAAAGCCCACCCGGACGTGCACGAAATTTTCTTCCAGGTGTTCGACAAGGGCGTGATGGAAGACGGTGAAGGCCGGGTGATCGACTTCAAGAACACCTTGATCCTGCTCACCACCAACGCCGGTACCGAGCTGATTTCCCGGGAGTGCAAAGACCCGCAGAACATCCCTGAACCCGAGGCCATCGCCAGCGCCCTGCGCCAACCGCTGCTGGAAATCTTCCCGCCGGCGCTGCTCGGCCGCCTGGTGACCATCCCCTACTACCCGCTCAGCGACGAGATGCTCAAGGCCATCACCCGCCTGCAGCTCGAACGCATCCGCAAGCGCGTGCAAGGCACCCACAAAGTGGCCTTCGACTACGACGACGAAGTGGTCGACTTGATCGTTTCGCGCTGCAGCGAGACCGAGAGCGGCGGGCGGATGATCGACGCGATCCTGACCAACAGCCTGCTGCCGGACATGAGCCGCGAGTTCCTCACCCGCATGCTCGAAGGCAAGGCCCTGGCCGGGGTGCGCATCAGCCGCCGCGACAACGACCTGCACTACCACTTCAGCGACGCGCCGTGATGGCGCGTTTGACGAGATAAGCGATGCTATTCAAGCAATTCACCCGACTGGCGCAGATCAACAGCCCGCTGGGCCCGGATGCGCTGATCCTGGCGGAAATGGGCGGCGGCGAAGAGCTGGGGCGGCTGTTCGACTACGAGTTGCAACTGACCTCGGACAACTCAGCCATCGACCTCAACCAGTTGCTCGGCAAGCCCATGAGCCTCAGCCTGCAACTGGAGCTGGGCCGCTCGCGGTATTTTCACGGCATTGTTTCGCGCTGCAGCCAGAGCATCGACCGCGGCCAGTTCGCCAGTTACCGCGTAACCCTGCGGCCTTGGCTGTGGCTGCTGAGCAAGACCTCCGATTGCCGCATTTTCCAGAACCAGAGCATCCCGCAGATCATCAAGCAGGTATTTCGCGACCTGGGGTTTTCCGACTTCGAAGACAGCTTGAGCCGCCCCTATCGCGAGTGGGAGTACTGCGTGCAGTACCGCGAGACCAGCTTCGACTTCGTCAGCCGCTTGATGGAACAGGAAGGTATCTACTACTACTTCCGCCACGAAAAGGACCGCCACGTGCTGGTGCTGGCCGATGCCTATGGCGCCCACCAGGTGGTGCCGGGCTACGAGTCGGTGCCGTACTTTCCACCTGATGGTCAGCACCGCGAGCGTGACCACCTCAACGACTGGCACCTGGCCCAGGAGGTGCAGTCCGGCTCGCTGGAGCTTAACGACTACGACTTCCAGCGCCCCAGCGCGCGCATCGACGTGCGCTCGCAAATGCCGCGCCCGCACAGCGCCGGCGACTACCCGCTGTACGACTACCCCGGCACCTATGTGCAGAGTGAGGACGGCGAGCATTACGCCCGTACCCGTATCGAAGCGCTGCAAAGCCTGCATGAACGCATCGAACTGCGCGGCAATGCCCGCGGCCTGGCGGCAGGCAACCTGTTCAGCATGAGCGGCTTCAGCCGCCAGGACCAGAATCGCGAATACCTGATCGTCGGTGCCCGCTATTACATCGTCCAGGAGCGCCTGGAAACCGGCGCCGGCGGCGGCAATGCACAGTTCGAAAGCAACCTCAGCTGCATCGATGCGCAGCAGAGCTTCCGCCCCCTGGCCAGCACCCTGCGCCCGCAGGTCAAGGGCCCGCAGACCGCCATCGTGGTTGGCCCGGCCGGGGAAGAGATCTGGACCGACCAGTATGGCCGGGTCAAGGTGCACTTCTACTGGGACCGCCATGACCAGTCCAACGAGAACAGCTCGTGCTGGATTCGCGTGTCCCAGGCCTGGGCCGGCAAGAACTGGGGTTCGATGCAGATCCCGCGGATCGGTCAGGAAGTGATCGTCAGCTTTCTTGAAGGCGACCCCGACCGGCCGATCATCACCGGCCGGGTCTACAACGCCGAGCAGACGGTGCCCTACGACCTGCCGGCCAATGCGACCCAGAGCGGGATGAAAAGCCGTTCGAGCAAAGGCGGCACGCCGGCGAACTTCAACGAAATCCGCATGGAGGACAAGAAGGGCGCCGAGCAGCTGTACATCCACGCCGAGCGCAACCAGGACATCGAAGTCGAGAACGACGAGAGCCACTGGGTGGGCCACAACCGCAACAAGGTGGTGGACTTCAGCGAAGTGGCGACCATCGGCGAAGACCGCATTCGCGCGGTCAAGCGCGATGACATTTTGCTGGTGGGCTCGACCAAGACCGACAGCATCAGCCGCAGCTACCTGATCGAGGTTGGCGAAAACCTGCGCCTGGTGTGCGGCAAGAGCGTGCTCGAACTCAACGCCAGCGGCCAGATCAACCTCACCGGCGTGCAGTTCAACTTCAACGCCGAAGGCAATGCCCAGTTCAACACCGGCGGCACCCTGGACCTGAACATCGGCGGCGCCCCCGGCGCCACTGCGGACGGGCAAGGCGTCAAAGGCACCATCGATGGCGCCGTGGAAGCGATCTTCCCCAAGCCCAAAGCCAGCCAATAAAGAGATTTGTGCGTCATGACTTATCGCCTCAACGAATTCCAGCTCGCCCTGCCCGATGCCGAAATGCAGGACACCAGCATCAACATCCTGCGCTTTGCCAAGCTCGGCACCTCGCTGATCATCAGCCGCAGCTTGCTGGCCGACGGCGAAACCCTGCAAAGCAACTTCGACGGCCAGCTCGAGCGCCTGCAACAACAGGTCAAGGACCTGCGCTTCCAGCCGGGCCAGGCCGTGCGCCTGGGCGCCGAGCAGACGGTGGAAGGCATCGAGCTGCGCAGCCAGTTCAGCAAGGGCAACGAAAAGGTCTTCCAGTACCAACTGGCCCTGGTACTGCCCGGCACGCGCAAGATGTTCGCCCTGAGTTACGTCAAAGCCCAACCGCTGGGTGATGCCGAGGCTGCGCACTGGGCAGCGATCAAGCAATCACTGAACTTCGACACCCTGGCCTGATGAGCACCTTGCATGTCTGACGCTCTTTGGGCCGCCCGCCAGGGCGATGCGCTGATGCACACCTCGATGATGGCCGACATCGTCGGCGGTGTGCTGGAAGTGGCCGCCAACGTCGCCATTGGCATGTTGGCCACCGCGGCGGTGACTGCGGCGCTTGGGCTTACCGTGGTCACCGGCGGCCTCGGCTGCTTCGTGCTCGGCGCGGTGGTCGGTATCGTGGTCGGCGTGGCCATGAGCAAGACCGGGGCCGACAAGGGTTTAAGCAGTTTATGCGAGGGTATCGGCAATTTTCTGTTCCCGCCTTCGGTGCAGGCCAACATCCTCACTGGCTCGAAGAACACCCACACCAATGGCAAACCGGCCGCCCGCGCTGCTGGCGTCATCGTCGCCGCGGCGGCGCCCGCTGGCAGTGATGCCGCCCAGCCACCTGCCGAAGAGGAAGAAGAAAGCTTCCTCGACATGGCCAAGGGCTTTTTCTCGCAGATGTGGCGGCCCACGGTCGCCAGCCCCGCACCAAACACCGAGCCTGCCGACGACGACAAGATCCTCTGCAGCAAGCACCCGCCAATGCCGCCGCAGTACCTGGCCGAAGGTTCGAGCAAGGTCACCATCAACGGCCATCCGGCTTGCCGCAGCGGCGATCGCAGCACCTGCGAGGCGGTGATCGTCGACGCCGGGCTGATCTCCAGTAACGTGCGCATTGGCGGCGGCTCGATCGTGGTCCGCGAGATTCGCAGTGGCAAGACCCCGGGCATCGGCCTGGCGATAACCGCTTTGATGCTGCTGCGCGGGCGTGGCGGCAAGTTCTACAGCGAACTGGGCTGTATGGTAATTGGCGGCGTTGCTACCTACCTGACCGAGCAGGTAGCAGGTGCGTTGACATCCGCTGTAGCCGGCTCTGCGCATCCGGTTCATAGCCCCACCGGGGCCAAGGTTCTTGCTGACGACGATGATCTGGACTTCAGCTTGCCCGGCTTGATCCCGCTGGAGTGGCAGCGCTTCTACAGCAGCCGTGACACCCGCCACGATGGCCTTTTCGGTGCGGGCTGGAGCGTCGATTACGAGGTATTTGTCAGGATCGAACTACACCCGCAAGGCGGCGAGCGAGTGCTGTTTACCGACGATCAGGCGCGTATTATCGACATGGGCCACATACCCCGGGGCGATGCCGTCTTCAGCGCAGGTGAAGGCCTGAGTGTACGCCGCGAGCACAACGGTGAACTGCTGATCGAGCGTACCGACGGATTGTATCGCCTGTTCCAGCCGACTCCGAACGACCCACTGCACCTGCGCCTGGCGCAATTGGGTGACCGCAACGATAACCGCATCTATCTTGATTACGACGCCAGTGGTCGTTTGACCGGGCTGCGCGATACCTTCGACTTGATCCAGGTACAACTGCATTACAGCACTCAATGGCCAGGGCGGATCAGTTCTCTCGAGCGCCTGTATAGCGACGGCGCATCCGAACTGCTGGTCAGTTATGGTTATGACGACAACGGCGACCTGGCCCAGGTGCGCGACGCCAATGGCCAGTTGCAACGCAGCTTCAGCTACGACCAGGGCCGACGCATGGTCGAGCACCAGTTGCCCAGCGGCCTGCGCTGCTTCTACGAATGGACTCGCGCTGCCGACGACTGGCGCGTCGCTCGGCACTGGACCGATGATGGCGACGAGTATCGTTTCGACTACGACATCGAGGCCGGCATCACCCGGATCACCGACAGCCTGCAACGGGTCAGCAGCCGCCACTGGAACCCGCAGTACCAGATCACCCAATACACCGACGCCCTCGGCCACACCTGGTGCTTCGAGTGGAACGACGAGCGCCAGTTGCTCGCTGCCACCGACCCGCAAGGTGGGCAATGGCAATACCTGTACGATGAGTCCGGCAACCTGTGCGAAAGCATCGACCCACTCGGGCGCAGCGAGTCAACCCTATGGCTGGAGCATTGGTCTCTACCCCGAGTAGAGACCGACTACGCAGGCAATCGGCGAAGCTATCGCTACGATCAGCGCGGCAACTGCAGCAGTGAAACCGACCCACAAGGCAACATAACTCGCTATCGCTACGACGAACGAGGCCAAGTGGTAGAGGTGATCGACGCTACAGGCAAGCGCCAACACTTGCGCTGGAATGATTACGGCCTGCTCAGTGAGCAGGTTGACTGTTCGGGCTATCCCACCCGTATGAACTATGACCGTCGTGGCCATCTACAATCTGTCACCGACGCCCTCGGCGAACGTACCGAATATGAATACGACGCACGAGGCCGCTTGCAACTGCGACGGTTACCGGATGGGCGCAGCGACCTTTACCAGTATCACTGCAACGGTCAGCTCAGTACCCATACCGACCCGGCCGGGCACACCACCCAGTTCCTCTATACCCGTCGCGGTCAGCTGCACCTGCGCATCGATCCGCACGGGCGCAAAGTTCAGTACGGCTATGACGCCTACGGCCGTTTGCTCACGCTGACCAACGAAAATGGTGAGCGTTATCGCTTCGCCTGGGATCAAGGAGATCGCTTGACCCAGCAACAGTATCTGGATTCAAGCACCCGCTGTTATCACTATGATGCGCTGAACAACGTTACGGCTCAGACGTATGTCCCGGCGCCCGATGACAACGAGCCGACACTCAAACCGATCTGTCACCACTACCAATTGGATGCAGCCGGCCGGGTAATCCAAAAACGCACTGACGATGGATTAACCGAGTACAGCTACGACGCACTTGATCACCTGATCGCCATCTGTTTCACCGATACCAGCGGCAACAGCGAACAATTGGAATTCGGCTATGACGAACTCGGACAGCTTGTTGAGGACTGCAGTCAGGCCGGCTTACTGCAGCACTACTACGATGAACTTGGCAACTTGACCCAGACCCGACTGGGCGACGGCCGCTGGCTAAATCGTCTTTACTATGGCAGTGGCCATCTGCACCAGCTCAATCTCGATGGCCAGGTGATCTGTGACTTCGAGCGCGACCGCCTGCATCGAGAAGTGTTTCGCTCCCAGGGACAGCTCTGCACCCGCAGCGAGTACGACCGTAGCGGCCGCCTGCGCTCCCGGCTGCGTCGTTCACTCCAGCAGCCGCCACAGCTACCAGCGCCCGTTCAACAACGCTTTGACTTCGATCCTGCCGACAATTTGATCGGTCGTTTCAATCAGGATCTTGCAGGCCAGCACCAGCAACTGCTGCATTACGATGCCAGCGCTCGCATCATGGCCAGCCAGAACACAGGTCAGGGCCAGAGCGAAGTCTTTGCCTATGATGCCGCGGCTAATCTGCTCGACGGTTCAGAGCTCGGAAAGGGCCTTGTCCGCCATAATCGTTTGCTTTCTTACCAAGACAAGCGGTATCGCTACGACGCCTTTGGTCGGATGATCGAAAAACGTAGCAGCCGCCACGGCGTGCAACGGTTCAGCTACGACGCAGAACACCGCTTGATCCAGGTCCGCAGCCATATCGGCGGCCGAGAACGGGTGCTGAACATGCGCTATGACCCATTGGGTCGACGCGTCGAAAAAAGCCAGCACGACGATGCTGGCAATCTGCTGGAAAAGACCCGTTTTACCTGGGATGGACTGCGCCTTTTGCTGGAGCAGCAGCATGGCCGAACCAGTCTCTATCTCTATGATCAGGACAGCCATGAGCCTCTGGCGCGGGTCGACGGCGCTGGCGCACAACAACACGTGCGCTACTACCACAACGACCTTAACGGCTTGCCAGAGCAATTGACCGAATTCAAGGGTGACGTTCTCTGGCAGGCGAGCTATCTGGTATGGGGCAACACCCTGCAGGAAACCCGCGAAGGATATTACCTCGAAGAGCAGAATCTCAGGTTCCAAGGGCAGTACCTGGATCGTGAAAGCGGACTGCACTACAACACGTTTCGCTTCTATGATCCTGATATCGGACGCTTCACCACGCCCGATCCCATCGGCCTGCTGGGGGGCATCAACCTTTATCAATACGCACCGAATCCGCTCGGTTGGATCGACCCGCTGGGTTGGAAGAAGAAATGCAGCTTCCGAAAACCCCGACGGGTAAAAAGCAAATCAACGGGGCGCACCAGACCCCGGAACCGCAACGAAGAGTTCGCTCTGGATCATGTCAAGAAACATCCGGAAAACGGGATAGAGATCATCAAGCCCGACCAGATCGGAGACCCTCACTTCAAAGGCAAGGGCTGGTCAAAAATGGAGCGTAAAGTAAACGGGGTCAACGTCCACTACATGGCCAAGCTCGATCCTAAAGGGAAAATGACCCACGTCACTGACTTCAAGATAAAGGACTGAAGATGAACTACACCCATCGAAACAGCAAAAATCAGAAGAGCCACTGGGAACAGTGCGAGCGGCAGCAGGCGCCCTACATAGAGATCAGCGACATCAATGAAACGTACAAGAATGTTTTCTACGACATTACCAATCTGTCAGGGGACCTCGAAGAAATTTCCGAAGCAGTGAAAGCGATCTACACAAGTTATGTTGCGTTCTACCTTGTGCCTCAGATCGATATCGAGCCTCTGTTCGAGCAATATTATTTTTTTAACCTGATCGTCAAATCTGCACACGCAGAGATCATTGCAGAGCAGCTGCATTGCTACCTGAGCGCACAACTCAACGGCCAATGAACCCCAGGCACATTACTGCGGCAGATTCCGCAATGGCCCTTGCTGACGTATCATCCGCACCCTGCTCAACCTCACATGGATGTCCGATGAAAGCCGCCGCGCGCTTGCTTCCTGCTGCCCTGTTCGCTGCCTGCCTGCACAGCCCCGCGACCCTTGCCGCAGGCTTTGACTGCAGCAAGGCCAGCACCCTGCTGGAAACCGCGATCTGCACCACACCGTCGCTGTCGGCCAAGGACGACACGCTAAACGAGCGCTACAAGCCGCTCAAGGACCGCAAGATCTTCCGCGAGCTGGAAAACTTCTGGCTGCGCGAGGTGCGTAACCGCTGCGAGACTGCCGCCTGCCTGGAAGTCGCCTACGACCAGCAGATCAAACTGCTGACGCCAGTACCGGCACTCTCCCAGGTTGATCCCAAAAGCCTGCAGCCCCTGCCCCGCGACCAGCGTTATACCCAGGTCGAGGATGAGCCGTGGCAGCGCTTTCCCCTGGCCACCGTTGCCGACATGAGCGAAGACAGTTTTGCCTATCTGGTGGACGTTGCCACCCTCGATGGCGTGCTGAACGTGGTGCTGTTCGTTGCCGAAAAGCAGGATGACGAAGGCAGCAACCCCGGCAATATCTATGACAGCCGCCCGATCGGCACCCTCTACGAATACTCCGACGCACGCCCTGGCCTGCACCCGTTCGCGCGCAATGTGCGCTTTGATGGCTGGAACAGTATCACCGCCAACGATCAGGGCCGGCGCTATGCCGGGATCATTGACGGGGTGTTCTACTACCGGCAGAAAATGAGCGGCGAGGCGCAGCAAAGCATGGCCTACACACTGGGTTCCAAGGCCACGCCGCAGCCTTCAACGCAACTGTACGCGGCCGAGTCCAACAGCAAGCGTTTCGCCAAGGCGCAGATCAGCGGCGACCTCAACCACGATAACTCCGGCCTGCTGATCTATTACCCGCACCTTACCGGCGACAGCAACCCCTACGACCGGGTGATGGACAAGGATGCCGGCGGCTGGAGCCTGGTCAACCCGACCTGGAGCCCGACCCGGCCAGTCCTGTACTTCGACAACAACGGCGGCTTCGCCTGCATCTGGAGGGTTGACCTGGTGACCAAGCGCCTGGAGAAGATCGTCCCCGAGCATGAGGCAGTTGCCGCTCGCCCGGTGGATGTCATCGGCCGCGAGGCAATCGTTTACCTGGAAGCCGACCAGTTAATGTTTGCCATCGCCCCGGACCAGTAAAGCCTGCGCAGCGCTGCGGCCAGCAAGCAGATGGACAAGGTTGCGGCAGCGAACTGTGCCTGCGCGCAGCCTATCCAGCGGTCAGTGCAACAACTCGGCGCATTCCTTCATCACGCCAGCCTTCAACCGCAGGTAGTGCTCGAAAATCTCTCGCGCCGCCGCCTGGTCGATATTGATCTGCATGGCTTCGACAAACTGCTCGACCGCCGCCACCGCGTGGGCAAAGTGATTGCTCTCGGTGCCGCCAGTGTGCACGGTGACCCAGGCCACCGTTGCCCGCGCGCGCTCTGCCGGTATGCCCATGTCACGGACGAACCACTGCTTGAACAACGGATGGATGAACTCGACCTCGCCGTGGGTATAAACCTCATGCACCAGGGTGGTCAGCAGGCCTTGCAGCAGGTCGCGCTCGCGCAGGCGCTGGCGATCGGTCCAGTCCTTGAAGGACTGGGCCGAAGGCAGGCAGTTGGCCTTGAGCATCCACTGATCATCACCGCAGAGGGGCGTCGCCATGTTGTAGAACAAATCGGCGTGCAGGGTATTGCCCAGGGCCCCGAGGTCTTCATCGGTGATCCGCTGCAGGCTGCCGCAGGCCCGATACAGCTGGTCGGCAGCCATGGAGCCGGCGTCGGAGCGGGCCAGCAGGGTCAGGCGGTTGGCAAGGCCCGAGACACTGGCCGCGGAGTTGTTGGTTTTCGACCAGCTGGCGAAGAACTTGCGCAGCACTGCCGGTGAATGCTTGCGCTCAGTCAACAGGGCAAAGGCCTTTTCAATCTCCATCAGCTCTTCTTCTACCGCCCAGAAGGCTTCGAACAACGCGTGCTTGAGGGTGCTGGCCGGCATGTCATTGAGGACCGGCTCGACGATCGAAAGCAGCTTGCTGTGCAGGGCTATCACGGTGTTCATTGGCGTATTTACGTCCTTGTAATGGAGGGGTCAGCGGTTTCTTTGAACGCGTTCTTGTCGGTGGAATCGGTGGGCTGCCAGCCGAACCAGGCGATCAGCATCACCAGCAACTGCGCGGCCATGATCAGCGGCACACAGCCTGACCAGCCCCAGCGCTGCCACAGCAGCGCCGGCAACAGCGCACCGACGCTGCCGCCCAGGTAATAGAACGTCAGATAGCAGCCCACCGCGCCGGCCTTGTTGTGCCTGGCAGTGGACGTAACAAAGGCATTGGCCGCCGCCTGGGCCAGGAACACGCCGGTGGAACTGAGCGCCAGCCCCAGCACGATCCACCACAGGCTGCTGAGCAAGGTCAGCATCGAGCCCAGCAGCCCCAGTACCCCGGCGAATACCACCAAGTGCGCCGGCGGCCTGGCGCTGGCCAGCTTGCCGGCAATCGGCGTGACCACCAGCGCCAGCAAAAACACCGCATAAACCGAACCCAGCGCGGCAACGCCAAGGTTGAACGGCGCGGCCAGCAGGTGCAGGCCGACATAGGTGAAGGTGGCGATCTGCGAAAACAGCACACAGAAACCAACCAGATAGGCCGCCAGCAACGGTCGGTTGCGCAGCATGCTGATACGACTGTTGGCGATGGTGATTTCGATCAGGCGCGCGCCGCTGGGCAGCAGCCGGTGAATGCTCAGTCCGATCAGCACGGTCAGCAACGCCAGCAGGATGAACGCTTCGCGCCAGCCCAGGTATTGGGTCATGACCCCGGTCAGAAAACGCCCGGCGAAACCGCCGAGAATGGTCCCGGCGACGTACAGGCTGGTAACTTCGGTGACTTTCGCCCCCTGCCAGCGCTCGCCGACGTAAGCCACGCTGGTGGCGAAGATCACCGGGATCAGCATGCCCTGGACAAAGCGCCAGAACAGCAGGCTGTTCAGGTCACTGGCCCCTGCCAGCATCAAGCCCGGCACGCTGAGCAACAGGGTTGCCGCCACCAGCACGGTCTTCTGGCTCCAGCGCCGGGTCAGCACGCCGACGAAGGGCGCGACCAGGGCCACGGCCAGGGTCGTGGCGGTGATGCTCCAGCTGACGTGCCGCGCATCCACGGCGAAGCTCTGCGCCAGCTCGGCGAGGATGCCCTGGGTAGCGTAGAGCGGCAGAAACGCGGCGCATCCGCAGAGGAACATCGCGATTCGTGCGGCAGACAGGCGCGATTGCATGGGAAAACTCGTTACAGTGACGAGTATTGTTTATAAGGTGCGGTCATTGGCACTGGCCAATACCGATTTCCGACCGATTGATACCTCAAGGTGCAACATGCTCGATGTGCGAAAGCTGCGCTATTTCATTGCCGTCGCCGACGACCTGCATTTCGGCCGCGCCGCGCAGCGCCTGCACCTGGCGCAACCGGCACTGACCCGGCAGATCTCGGCCCTGGAAAGCCAGCTGGGTTTTCGCCTGTTCGAGCGCAGCAGCCGTGCAGTCAGTCTGACCGGCGAAGGCCAGCAGTTCCTGCCTTACGCCCGCGGGGTACTGGAGCAACTGACACGCAGCGAAAGCTTCGCCGCCAAGCTGGCCGCCGGCACAGCCGGGCAGTTGAGCATCGGCTATGCCAGCTCGGTGGCCTTGAGTGACCACTTCACCCAGGCAATCCAGCAGTTTTCCCACGCCTACCCGCAGGTTCGCCTGACCCTGGTTGAAGAAGCCTCCAGCGCGCAATGGCGCAACATCGTCGAAGGCACCCTGGAAATCGGCCTCAGTCGGCTGTTGCCACCCCAGGAGTTCACGGAGCTGCACGTCCAGCCACTCGACCAGGAGCCGCTGCTGGTGGCACTGGCCACGAACGATCCGCTGGCGGCACTAGACACCATCAGCCTCACCCAGCTGCAAGCGCATCCTGTGGTGCTGTACACCGACGAGCAAGGCACCGGGCTCAACGATGCCATCGAGCGCTTGTTCCAGCATTGCCAATTGCCCTTGCTGCGGGGCCCGCGCGGACGGCAGATCACTTCGATCATTGCCCTGGTAGCCGCCGGCCAGGGCATTGCCCTGGTGCCTGCCTGCACCCGTGCCCTGAACCAGCGCGGCGTGTGCTACCGGCCCCTGAACGAAGCAGCCGCCAGCATCGACCTGCTCGCCATCAGCCACCGCCAGCGGCGCTCGCGGGCAGCCGAGGCGTTTCTGCAAATACTTGCCCGGGCAACCACACCCTGCGCATGAGCACGGCCCTCTGGCAAGCACGCCCGGGATAAAAGTGTTTTACCGAAACCACTGGTTTTCTGGCCGGACGCTTTGCCTATCCTAGGAAGGATCTCTCATATCAGCGGAAGATCCATGAAAGCCTCGCTTCCCAGCCGCTACGCCTGCCTTGTCGGCTGTCTCGTTTTCAGTTTTGCCAGCCTGCCGTTTGTTTCTGCCCATTCCTGGTTGTGGCCGTTCACCCTGATCAGCGCCCTGCTCAGCCTGGTCGGCCTCAATGACCTGCGCCAGAGCCACCACGCGGTGCGGCGCAACTACCCGATCCTGGGCAACATTCGCTACCTGATCGAAACCATCCGCCCGGAGATCCGCCAGTACTTGCTGGAAGGCGACGATGACAAGCTGCCGTTCTCCCGGGCTCAGCGCTCGCTGGTGTATGCACGGGCCAAGAACGAGAGCGCCGAGAAGGCCTTTGGTACGCTCAACGATGTCTACCGGCCAGGCTTCGAGTTCATCAGCCATTCCATGCTGCCAGTCGAAACCCCCGACCCTGCCTCATTTCGCATCAACATCGGCGGCCCGCAGTGCCGCCAGCCTTACTCGGCGTCGATCTTCAATATCTCGGCGATGAGCTTTGGGGCACTCAGTGCAAATGCCATTGCCGCGCTGAACAAGGGCGCAAAACGTGGCCGCTTCGCCCATGACACCGGCGAAGGCAGCATCAGCCCCCATCACCGCGAGCACGGTGGCGACCTGATCTGGGAAATCGGCAGCGGCTATTTTGGCTGCCGCACCCCGGAGGGTCGTTTCGATCCGCAGCGTTTCGCCGAACAGGCCGGCGACCCACAGGTGAAAATGATCGAGGTCAAGCTCAGCCAGGGCGCCAAACCCGGCCACGGCGGGATCCTGCCTGGGCACAAGGTCAGCGCCGAAATCGCCGCCACCCGTGGCGTGCTGATGGGCCAGGACTGCATCTCACCGGCGGCGCACAGCGCCTTCCGTAGCCCCGTGCAACTGCTGCAGTTCATTGGCCAGTTGCGCGAGCTGTCTGGCGGTAAACCGGTGGGCTTCAAGTTCTGCCTTGGCCACCCGTGGGAATTCATGGGTATCGCCAAGGCCATGCTGGCTACCGGCATCGTCCCGGACTTCATTGTCGTCGACGGCAAGGAAGGCGGCACCGGCGCCGCGCCACGGGAGTTCAGCGACAACATCGGCGTGCCGATGCGCGAAGGGCTGATGTTCGTGCACAACACCCTGGTGGGCCTGAACCTGCGCGACAAGATTCGCATTGGTGCCGGCGGCAAGATCGTCAGCGCCTTCGACATTGCCAGCGTGCTGGCCATTGGCGCCGACTGGGTCAACTCGGCCCGCGGCTTCATGTTTGCCATCGGCTGCATCCAGTCGCAAAGCTGCCACACCAACAAATGCCCGACCGGCGTGGCGACCCAGGATCCGTTACGCCAACGCGCCCTGGTGGTGCCGGAAAAGGCCGACAGGGTTTACAGCTTCCATCGCAACACCCTGCATGCCCTGGCCGAAATGCTGGCTGCTGCCGGCCTGGACCATCCGGCCGAGCTCAAGCCCAAGCACCTGGTTCGGCGCATCAGCGCCAGCGAGATCCGCCTGTTTTCGCAGTTGCATGTGTTCCTCAAGCCCGGTGAGTTGCTCAGCGGCTCGATCGACAGTGAATTCTATGCACGGATGTGGCGCATGGCCCGCAGCGACAGCTTCGAGCCGGAGAGCGGCGAGGTGCAGGCGATCAAACCTGCTGTGCGGCGAAAACAAACAACCCCGGCCTAGGCCGGGGTTGCTGGAGACACCAGACAGCTATCAGAGGATGCTGATCGGGTACTCGACGAACACGCGAACTTCGTTGCCGTCGTCGTTGTAGCCGTTCTGACGAACGCTTTCGGAGGTACGCAGGAACGAGCTACGCAGTTTGACGGACAGGTCCTTGGCCGGGCCTTCCTGAACCACGTACTTGAACTGGTTGAAGATTTCGCGCTCTTTACCTTCGCCGAAGCCGTGGGTGTTGATGTTGTCACCACGCACGTAGGCCACTTTGTAGGTCAGGCCCGGTACGCCGAAGGCGCCGAAGTCCAGGCCGTAGCCCAGCTGCCAGGAACGCTCGTCTTCAGCGTTGAAGTCGGACCAGTAGGAGTTGGCCAGGTAGATGGTCGAACCACCGTCACCCACGCCACCGGCGTTCTGGTAGAAGCCGTACTGATAACCGGTGTCGCCAGTGCTGCGCTGGTGGGCGATGGTAATCGAGTGCGGGCCGAAGGCGTAGGTAGCCGCCAGGCTCCAGATGGTGTTGGAGTCACCGGTCAGGTCGGCGGCAGCGACGTACTTCTTGTCGATGTCCGACTTGTAGCCGTTGAAGTCCAGGGTCAGCGACTGGTCGTCGGCGATCGGGTGAACGTAGTTCACGCCCAGGTAGTGCTTCTTCAGCACGTCTTCGACGTCGGAGGTGTACAGCGAAGCCGAGAGGTTTTCGCTGAACTTGTAGCTGCCGCCGAATACGTTGATCGACTTCAGGCCACCGCTGTCACGGCCTTCAGCACTTTTACGGGCTTCCTGGGTGAAACGACCGGCGTTCAGTTCCAGGCCCTTGATCTCCTTGGAGGTGATCAGGGTACCGGTGTAGCTTTCTGGCAGCAGGCGACCATCGTCGTACTGCAGCACTGGCAGCTCAGGCATCTGGTCACCGTACTTCAGTACAGTGTTGGAGATGCGGAACTTGATTGCTGCGCCACCACGGGCCAGGTTGTGCGGGGAGTTCTGCTGGTTGGTCGGCGAGTCGCCGTCCGCCGGCTTGAAGAAGTCGATACCGCCACCGCCGTTGCGGCCTTTACCACCGTCCAGACGCACTGCGTACAGGCCGAAGGCGTCGACACCGACACCAACGGTGCCCTGGGTGTAGCCGGAGGAGAACTTGCCGATGAAGGCCTGGCCCCACTCGCTCTGGTCGTTGGTATGGTGCTTCTTGTCACGATTGATGAAGGCATTGCGCAGCAGAACGCTGGCTTTGCTGTCTTCTACGAAGCCCTTGGCCTCGGCCTGGTCATTGGCCATAGCCTGAGTCGCGGCCATAAGCCCCAGCGCGACCAGACTGATCCTGGTTTTCAACATTTTATTTTCCTTATTACTTAGTCAAAGACGCTCTGCGACCAAACGCCAAAAACCACGCCCCCTGCGTGGGTTGACGCTCACGGGTCTGAAAATAAAAAGCCCGCCTGCGAGTGTTCGCAGCGGGCCTTTTTTCTGGACTCTTGGCCGATGGGCCTACAGGCGTTGACCGAATCCTATCCGTGTGCGGATCAGCATGTCAAAAATTCGTGAAAAGTAAGTGTTTCTGCTTACAGATCGCAGCCATCCGCGGCACAGAACGCCGCGTTTGCGGCATCTTTCTCCGCGCTCAGATAGAACTCCCTGTCCAGCCAATGCACGAAGGCCTCAGGCTTGCCGAGGAAAGGACCGATGTCGATGACCTGCAGCCGCCCTTCGCGTTCCAGCACCAGGGTTGGATAGCCCTGGCCACCGACGCTGGCCATGAACGTACGACTGGTGCGCATATGGCTCTGGGTATCCACATCGCGCAATGCACTGGCAAAGTCGGGTGCAGGCAGGCCCATCTCGGCGGCGATGGCCTTGAGCACGCCATCATCGGCAATCCGCCGGCCTTCCACGTAGTGCGCACGCTGCAAGCGCGCCAGCAACTCCAGGCCACGCCCGGCGAGCTGCTCTGCTGCCAGGATCGCGGCTATGGGTGGCTGTGAATCGAAGACGGCGTCGTTGTCACGCAACAGGCCCTCGAAGTAGTCCTGGCCAAAGGGCTGCCCGGTGTACTCGGCAATACGCCGGTCATGGGGCATGACGAAGTCGCGCAACTGCGCCGAGACCTTCTGGCGATTGGCTCCGGCCATCATCCCGCCACCGTGCAGCACAACCGGCATCAGCCCGCTGGCCGCATTGATCAACGGCTCGGCGCCGTAGCACCAGCCGCACAGCGGATCGAACACATAGTGAAGGGTGGTTTGTACCGGCATGGGCGCCTCCTGAAAAAATGATGACGTCAGGTTAGGCCGGATGAAGGTTGCGAAAAACGCTGCACGGGTTACAGCTTTGTTGCGAAAAACAGTACAAATTCACCGCTAAAACTAAAGGCTGATAGACAGAAATATTTTGAAACAAACAGCTCGTCGATAGAGCCAGAAACAATTAACGTTAGTAAATGTCAAGCATTATCATTCGCGCAAAATTTCTTCACTCTAATAAATGCCCGGATGTCCGTCATGCTTGCCCCTTGCCGCCTCTCTCCCCTGACCCTGGGCCTGTCGCTGTTTTTCAGCTCAGGGTTGGTCACTGCTGCCACCACCACGTTGCCCGAAGTCTCGGTTACCGCCGAGTCTGACCGTGAACGCGATGACCCGCGGGTACGTGAAGTCAGCACCGCAACCCGTACCGCCACGCCCGCCCGCTACGTGCCGCAGGCTATCGATTCGGTGAAGACCAGCAACGTGCTGGATTACGGCAGCAACGACCTTGGCAAAGCCCTGAGCGGCATCCCCAACGTCAGCAGCGGCGCCGATACGCGCTTTGACAGCGTGCGCATCCGTGGCTTCGATGCCAGCAACGACTTCTACCTCGACGGTATCCGCGACGACAGCCAATACGTGCGCGACCTGCACAATATCGAGCGGGTCGAGGTGCTCAAGGGCCCTGCCGCGGTGCTCTATGGCCGTGGCAGCCAGGGCGGGATCGTCAACCGGGTGAGCAAGATGCCGGAAGCCGGCCGCCGTTCCAGCATCGAGGCCCAGGGCGGCAGCGAGGACCTGCGCAGCCTGTATGCCGACCTCAGCGCCGACCCGAGCGACAACATCAGCCTGCGCCTGAACATGGGCAACCAGGACAACAACAGTTTCCGCGACGGCATCGACGGCAGCCGCCAGCTGTTCGCACCCTCGATGAGCTGGCAGCTGACCCCGCAGCTGAACTGGCTGGTGCAATACGAGTACAGCCGCTACAACCGTACCCCCGATCGCGGCATCCCCAGCGTCAACGGCCGCCCGGCCGACGTTGGTCGCGACACCACCTACGGCGATACCCAGCGCGACTTCATCGACGACAAGGCGCAATCGCTGCGCTCGCGCCTGAACTACCAGCTCAACGACACCTGGCAAGTGCGCCACACCCTGGGCCTGTTCAAGCTCAACAGCGATTTCGACAACACTTACCTGACCGGCTACAACGCCACCACCAACCAGGTTACCCGCCAGCGCTGGCAGCAGGACCTGAACACCCGCAACCTGTTCAACAACCTGGAACTGGAAGGCAATTTCGACACCTTCGGCCTGCAGCACACCCTGCTCACCGGCCTTGAGTTCGGTAACCAGCGCCGCGATCCGATCCTCTACACTGCAGCGACTTCCGGCGCAGGCGCTCGCCCGGTGCCGGGCCTGGACCTGAACAACCCCAACCGTAACCTGCAGCACAACGGCACCATGGTGGTCTCCAGCAACAACCACACCGTGGTCGACAGCCGCGGCCTGTACCTTCAGGACCAACTGCGCCTGAATGATCAGTGGCAAGTGCTGGCCGGGGTGCGTTTCGACCAGTTCGAAGTGCAAACCACCAACAAGGTCCGCGGTATCTCCGAGAAGCAGGACAGCAACAGCACCAGCCCGCGTCTGGGCGTGGTCTATTCGCCGTGGAAGGAACACTCCTTCTATGCCTCCTGGAGCAAGACCTTCTCGCCAGTCGGCGGCGGCCTGATCGGCATTACCCCGGGTGCGGCCGGCAATACCAACGAAACCAGCCCGGAACAGACCCGGCAGAAAGAAGTCGGGGTCAAGAGCGACTGGTTCGACGAACGCCTGAGCACCACCCTGGCGGTTTATGAGCTGGAGCTCTACAACCGCCGCACCAGCGACCCGAACAACCCGGGCATCACCTTGCTCAGCGGCCTGCAGCGCTCACGCGGCGTCGAGCTGACCGCCACCGGCAACATCGTTGGCAACTGGTACGTACGCGGCGGTATCGGTATCCAGGATGCAACCATCGTCGAGGACAACAACGGCCAGGAAGGCAACCGCGTGAGCAACGTTGCCAAGCGCAACGCCAGCCTGTTCGTTACCTGGAAACCGGAAATGGGCTGGTACGGCGAAACCGGCCTGACCCTGGTCGGCGAGCGCTATGCCGACAACCAGAACACCGCCGTGCTGCCCGGCTATGGCCGTTGGGACGCGCTGGCAGGCTTTCGTACCAAGGACTGGGACCTGCGCGCGGCGCTCAACAACATTACCGACAAAACCTACTACAGCTCGGCCACCAGCGCCGCGCAGATCCAGTTTGGCGACCCGCGCAGCCTGATCGTGACCGGCACCTACAGCTTCTAAACACCAGGCAATAAAAAAAGGGCGGCATTGTTCAGGCAATGCCGCCCTTTTCATTGTTGTTGCCGAACCCTCTAGCGGCTGCCATCACCCAGCAGCGCTTCCAGCTCTGCCTCGCTCAGCAGGCCTGCCGGATAACGCGCCAGTAACGAGCGATGCTGATCGGCCTTCCTGACCCGGTTTGCTCCATGGTGTTTCAACCACTGCGCCACGCGCTGGAGGGACTCGTGATTCACCGCTGATGGGGGCGAAGCCGGCTCACTTGCTGCATTCATTTCGACACGTACTCCCTGGGGCCGTGAGCGGCTAACCTACTCAAACTTTGTGACAGAACCATGCTGGTCTATCTGTTTGAAATACAATGCAAAACAAATACAAGAGGTGTGCCAGAAGACTATGCCGGTCGTCGTCCACGCATAAAAAAGCCCGTCAATCGACGGGCTGTTTTCTTACTGCACTTCAGCCTTTGGCTGGCGCCGGTTGTTGCTGGGTCAGGCAATGGATGTTGCCGCCGCCCAGGAGCATCTCGCGCCCGGGGATCATGACCACTTCATGGTCAGGGAACACCCGCGCCAGAATCGCTCTAGCCTCGGCATCTGCCGGGTCGTCGAAGCTCGGGGCGATGATGCCGCCGTTGACGATCAGGAAGTTGACGTAGGAGCCAGCCAGGCGCACCGACGGGTTGCGCTCCTGGCTGCCGGCCACCGGATCGACCCCGGCGCACTCTTCTTCAGTGGCGAACAGCGGCCCCGGAATCGGCATCTTGTGCACGGTGAAGGCGCGACCTTTGGCGTCACGGCTGTTTTCCAGCACCTCAAGTGCGCTATGGCAGCGTGCATAGTTGGGGTCTTGCGGATCATCGGTCCAGGCCAGTAACACTTCTCCTGGGCGGACGTAACAACAGAAGTTGTCGACGTGGCCGTCGGTTTCGTCGTTGTACAGACCATCGGGCAGCCAGATGATGCTGTCCACGGCCAGGTGGTCACGCAGGATGGCTTCGATCTGCTCGCGGTTCAGGTGCGGGTTGCGGTTGTGGTTGAGCAGGCATTCTTCAGTGGTGATCAGGGTGCCTTCACCGTCGACATGGATCGAGCCGCCTTCGAGCACGAAGCCTTCGGTGTGGTAGCGCTGGCAGCGCTCCATCTCCAGCACCTTGCTGGCCAGTTGCTCGTCGCGGTTCCACGGCGCGTACAGGCCACCCTCGAAGCCGCCCCAGGCATTGAAACCCCAGTCGACGCCGCGTACTTCACCGCTGTCGTTGATGACGAAGGTCGGGCCGGTATCACGCACCCAGGCGTCGTCGTTGCTGATTTCCACCACGCGGATGTTCGGCAGGTCCAGGCGGGCCCGGGCGTTGTCGTACTGCGCGGCCGAGACGGCAACGGTCACCGGCTCGAAACGGGCGATGGCCTTGGCCAGGGTCACGTGGGCAGCCTGTACCGGCTTGCCACCCAGGCGCCAGTTGTCCGGGCGCTCGGGCCAGACCATCCAGACCTGGGTTTGTGGCGCCCATTCGGCAGGCATGTGGAAGCCGTCGGCGCGCGGGGTACTGGTAAGCGTTTTCATAGAGGATCCTTGCTGAACTTTCAGGATTGCAGCGCGCCGTCGAGGGTCTTCAGCGGGCCGTACAGATTCGGACGACGGTCGCGGAAAGTACCCCAGGCACTGCGGGTGTGCTCAAGTTTATCGAGGTCGAAAGTATGCACCAGCACACCCTCCTCGGTCTCGTTCAGCGCCTGGACCTTCTCGCCGTACTGGTCGGCGATGAAGGAGGAGCCGTAGAAGGTGATGTCGTAGCCGTCCTGTTGTTCGCGGCCGATACGGTTACTGGCCACCAGCGGCATCAGGTTGGCACCGGCATGACCTTGCTGCACACGCTGCCAGTGGTCGCGCGAGCAGATGCTCTGGTCGTGCGGCTCGCTACCGATGGCGGTCGGGTAGAACAGCACCTCGGCGCCGAGCAGGGCCATGCTGCGTGCGCACTCGGGGAACCACTGGTCCCAGCAGATGCCGACGCCGATTTTCGCGTAGCGGGTCTGCCAGACCTTGAAGCCGGTGTCGCCCGGGTTGAAGTAGTACTTTTCGTGGTAGCCGGGGCCATCCGGAATGTGGGTCTTGCGGTACACACCGAGGTTGCTGCCGTCGGCATCGATGATCGCGATGCTGTTGAAACGCGCACGCCCGGCCAGCTCGTAGAAGCTGATCGGCAGCACCACCTGCAGCTCTTTGGCGAGCTTCTGGAAATGACCGATGGCGGCGTTGGTTTCAACCGCTGTGGCCAGTTGCAGGTAGTCCGGATTGGGCTTCTGGCAGAAGTACGGGGTTTCGAACAGTTCCTGGATCAGGATGATCTGCGCGCCCTTGGCAGCCGCTTCGCGGACCAGCCGTTCGGCGGTTTCCAGGTTGCCCTGGCGGTCCCAGGAGCAGGCCATCTGGGTGGCGGCAACAGTGACAGTGCGGCTCATGCATTCCTCCTCGGCAGGTGGTTGAACCGACAAGGCCAGGCCACCAAGTTGATGATGGACGCATTTATATCCGATAAATATCGGCTTTAAAAGTGGCAAATGGAAAATATCAGGCGTAAAAAAGCCGGTTAATTCGATAACAATCGGATTAACCGGCTTTAGCTCAAGGGTTACAGGTCTTCCGACAGTACCCGGTCGATGCTGTCGACGAAGAAGTCCACGCTCGCGCGGGTGGTGCACATCGGCGGCTTGATCTTGAGGATGTTGAGGTAATCGCCAGTGGGCTGCATGAAGATACCCAGGTCACGCAGGCGGTTGCACAGCAGGGTAGTCTCGGCACTGGCCGGCTCCAGGCTCTGGCGGTCACGCACCAGTTCCAGCCCCAGGTAGAAGCCGGAGCCGTGCACGGCACCCGCCAGCGGATATTTATCGACCAATTGTTGCAGCCGTGACTTGAAGTAGCCGCCGACTTCCCGGGCGTTGTCCCATAGCCCTTCTACTTCCATGACATCAAGCACGGCCATGCCGATTCGGCAACTGACCGGGCTGCCGCCGGCGGAGGAGAAGAAATAGCCCTCGGCTTCCAGCGCCTCGGCAATCTCGCGGCGGGTGATGACCGCGCCCAGTGGCTGGCCGTTGCCCATGCCCTTGGCCATGGTGATGATGTCCGGCACCACGCCCTGCTCTTCAAAACCCCAAAACCAGGTGCCCAGCCGGCCATAGCCGACCTGCACTTCGTCGGCGATGCATACCCCGCCCGCCGCCCGCACCTTGGCATAGGCTTGCTGCAGGTAACCCGCAGGCAACGAGATGCCGCCGGCATTGCCGTACACCGGCTCGCAGATGAACCCGGCCAGTTGCCGCTGCTCGGCAGCCAGCGCATCGAGCTTGGCATCGACGTCGCGCAGATAGTCGGCGGCGCTCTCGGCGCCACGGTAGGCGCCGCGATAGGTGTTGGGCGCGATCACCGGGTGAACCCAGTCCGGCCGGGTGCTCAAGGCCTGGGGGTTGTCGGCGATGGAGGTGGAAATCGCATCGGTGGCCACCGACCAGCCGTGATAGGCCTCAAGTACGCTCAGCAGGTCACGCCCACCGCTGTAGGCCCAGGCCAGGCGGATCGCCAGGTCATTGGCCTCGGTGCCACTGTTGACCAGAAATACCCGGTCCATGCCGCTCGGTGCCAGGGCCAGCAAGCGCTCGGAGAATTCGGCGATGGCGGCATAATGAAAACGCGAGTTGGTATTGAGCAACGACCATTGCCGCGCCGACTCGGCGACCATGCGCGGGTGCCCGTGGCCGAGCACCGCAACGTTGTTGAGCATGTCCAGGTAGGCCCGCCCCTGCATGTCGAACAAGTAGTTGCGCCAGCCGCGCTCGATATGCGGCGGCTGCTGGTAATAGTGTTTTTGCGAGCGGGCGAAACTGGCATCGCGCCGAGCCAGCAAAGCCTGGGCATCGACCAGCGGTTCGGCGTCGCAGGCAAAGCCGAGGATGGCTTGCGGCGAGGGGCACAATGCCTGCCAGGCCTGGGCCCGCGAAGGCACGACAAAAGCTGGTGGATACAAGCCGGCCACCCGGCATAACTGGACCGTCAACACTGCGCCAGTGGCGCCCAGAGACTGTCCGATGGCCAATGCCTGCCCGTCGGCCGGCGTCTGATCCAG
Organism: Pseudomonas sp. B21-009; assembly: GCF_024749345.1. Taxonomy (NCBI): domain Bacteria; kingdom Pseudomonadati; phylum Pseudomonadota; class Gammaproteobacteria; order Pseudomonadales; family Pseudomonadaceae; genus Pseudomonas; species Pseudomonas sp. B21-009. Next base: position 5,570,293 of record NZ_CP087199.1, read on the forward strand.
CCCGTGCAACCACAGGCTGCATTCACTGCCCTCAAGGCAGCCGCTGTCTTCGCCATATTGGTGCCAGGTCCCGGCCCAAGGAGCCTGGAGCACCGTGGCGCAAGGCAGATGCAGTTCGACATGTAGGGCGAACGTCGCAGGTTCCGCGGGATTGTCGATGTGGGTCTGCGACAGACGATACTGCCCATACAGGCTGCTGGCAGCGCCTGAAGCACTGGCCTGCTGCGCCAGCACGCGCTGGTCAATGCCGGCTTGCTCCCAGTTGCCGGCCTGGTAATGCTCGCTTAGCACGCCCAGGTCCACACCAATCACCTGGGCAGCCACCGGGTTCGGCAGGAGGGGCGCCGAGCCTTCCAGCGCCAGCGCAGGCAGCTCATGCCCGCTCGCCTGCAGAATCGCCGCCTGCATCAGTTCGAACGGCACACTGGTAGCGACGTCGAAAATTTCCCACTCATGGGCCAGATTGTCCCGGCTATAGCTGTTGCCGGGGTCGATGCTCAGTTGTTGCTCGCTGCTTAGCACCAGCACCGCAGCGCGGGCCACCACCAATGGCCACAAGGCCTTGAGTTCAGCGGCGCTCAGCGGGTTGAGCGCATGATAAGCCTCGATCGCCGGCAAGATGCGCAGGGGATCGCCTTCGGCGTGGTGCAGCAACGCCGCGCAGGTGACCGAGAGGTCGGCAATGCGCCAGGTGTGCATCAGGTCGCCGAAATCGATGACCCCCTGCAGTTGCCACTGGCGCTGCTCATCGCGCGCCCACACGGCGTTGTCATCGGTGATGTCCAGGTGCACGGCTTGCGATGGCAGATCGTTTATCAAGGGTTGCAGCTGTTCCCGGGCCTGATCTGCGGCGGCTTTTACCCTGGCTTGCTGCGGGTTGTTATCCAGTATCGGCAACAGGTGATTGATCAACGCCTGGGCATGGCGCGGATCCCACTGCAATGTGCGCTCAAGGCCCGGGTGGGTGAAACTGGCCAGAGCCTGGTCGACCCGCGCGCACAGGCGGCCGAGCTCAGCTACCAGGCGCGGCTCCATGTGCTTGATGCGGGTCAGTGACTGGCCTTCTATATAGTCGAGCAGGCGCACGCGTAGCGGTTGGCCGTCGACAGTCACCGTCAACAGTTGCTCACCGGATCGAGCAGCCTGCACCGCAGGCACTGGCAGCCGCTGATCGCGCAGGAAGCCGAGGGCGGCATGCTGGGCTTGCAGTTCCTGCTCGGCATAGGCGCCATGGCAAACCTTCAGCACGTAGCGCCCATGGTCCGAATCGATAAGAAAATTCAGGTCTTGCTGGCTGCCCAATGCCTGCAATGAGCCGCTCAGGCCAAAGTGTTCCTGCAACAGGGTTGCGGCCTGCTGTTCACTGACTTCAGGGCATGGCTGGCTGGAGCGATGGATCAGGGTACTGAGCGACATGGGCAGGGGACCTCATTTTTTTTGTTGCCTATATCGCCACTGCTTGTGCCGGTTGGCAAGAATAACGGCTAAAATTGCGCAACATTTGCTCAGTTTCATCGAGCAGCCCGGGTAAGAAGGACTGTTCGGCGCTTTTTGCTTGCGCCTGCCTGCACCCGGCCACAAGCTGTGCACCCTAAGTTCAATGTCAGTTACGGAAGAAAGGCAGTCCGACATGCGAATTCTTATCACCGGCGGGGCCGGCTTTATCGGCTCGGCGCTGGTGCGTCACCTGATCACCAATACCGAGCACGAAGTGCTCAACCTCGACAAACTGACCTATGCAGGCAATCTGGAATCGCTGACCAGTATCGCGACCGACACCCGCTATGAGTTCGTCCAGGCGGATATCGTCGATCAGGCCACCGTTAGCGCTGTGCTTGAGCGCTTCAAGCCACATGCGATCATGCACCTGGCGGCAGAGTCGCATGTCGACCGCTCGATTGACGGCCCTTCGGACTTCATCCAGACCAATATCGTCGGCACCTACAGCCTGCTCGAGGCAACTCGCGCCTACTGGCTGAGCCTGCCGGCCGATGAGCGCACGGCGTTCCGTTTCCATCACATTTCCACCGACGAAGTGTATGGCGACCTGCATGGCGTCGATGACCTGTTCAGCGAAACCACGCCTTACGCACCAAGCTCGCCCTACTCCGCCAGCAAGGCTGCGTCCGACCACCTGGTCCGCGCCTGGCAGCGCACCTATGGCCTGCCGGTACTGATCACCAACTGCTCGAACAACTACGGCCCATTCCACTTCCCGGAAAAACTCATTCCGCTGGTGATCCTCAATGCCCTGGCAGGCAAGCCGTTGCCTGTGTATGGCAACGGCCTGCAGGTGCGTGACTGGCTGTTCGTCGAAGACCATGCCCGCGCCCTGCTCAAGGTGGTAACCGAAGGCGAAGTTGGCGAGACCTACAACATTGGCGGCCACAACGAGCAGAAGAACATCGACGTCGTACGCGGCATCTGTGCCCTGCTCGAAGAGCTGGCGCCACAACGTCCGGCTGGCATTGCCAACTACGCCGACCTGATCACCTACGTTCAGGATCGCCCGGGCCATGACCAGCGCTACGCGATCGATGCCAGCAAGATCGAGCGTGAACTGGGCTGGGTTCCCGAAGAAACCTTCGAAACCGGCCTGCGCAAGACCGTACAGTGGTACCTGGACAACCTGCAATGGTGCCAGCGGGTACAAGACGGCAGTTATCAAGGCCAGCGCCTGGGCGCCAGCGAATTCAAGGATCTGATTGCATGACCAAAGGTATCGTCCTGGCGGGCGGCTCCGGCACCCGCCTGCACCCCATCACCCTGGGTGTTTCCAAGCAACTGCTGCCGATCTACGACAAACCGATGATCTACTACCCGATCTCGGTACTGATGCTGGCCGGTATTCGCGAAATCCTGCTGATCTCCACCCCGCAGGATCTTCCGCACTACAAGCAACTGCTGGGTGATGGCAGCCAGTTCGGTATCGAAATGAGCTATGCCGAGCAGCCCTCTCCGGACGGCCTGGCGCAGGCCTTCCTGATCGGCGAAGAGTTCATCGGCAACGATTCGGTCTGCCTGATCCTCGGCGACAACATTTTCCACGGTCAGGGCTTCACTCCGCAGCTGCGCAAGGCAGCCCAGCAGGGTGCCGGTGCCACCGTGTTCGGCTACTGGGTCAAGGACCCGGAGCGTTTCGGCGTCGTCGAATTCGACGATGAAGGCCGCGCCCTTTCCATCGAAGAGAAACCGGCACAACCCAAGTCCAGTTACGCAGTGACAGGCCTATATTTCTACGATAACGACGTGGTCGAGATCGCCAAGGCGGTCAAACCTTCGCCACGCGGCGAGCTGGAAATCACCGACATCAACAACGCCTATCTCAAGCGCGGCGACCTCAATGTCCAGTTGCTCGGGCGCGGTTTCGCCTGGCTGGACACCGGCACCCACGACAGTCTCCTGGAAGCATCGCAATACGTGCAGACCATCGAACACCGTCAGGGCCTCAAGGTCGCCTGCCTTGAAGAAATCGCGTACCAGCAGGGCTGGATCGATGAAGCGCATCTGCTGGAGCGAGGCAAGATGTTCGGCAAGACCGGCTACGGTCAGTACCTGTTCGGTCTCGTAGGGAAACGTTAATGAAAGTAACAGCCAGCGCGCTGCCTGATGTTCTTGTGATCGAGCCGAAGGTCTTCGGGGATGAACGAGGCTTTTTCTTCGAGAGCTTCAATGAGCGCTCGTTCCAGGAAGCAACAGGCATCGATGCCCACTTTGTTCAGGACAATCATTCCGGCTCACAAAAAAATGTGCTGCGCGGTTTGCATTACCAGGTTGAACATACCCAGGACAAGCTTGTGCGGGTAACTGCAGGCGAAGTGCTGGATGTGGCCGTCGATATCCGCCGCCACTCACCGACCTTTGGCCGTTGGGTCAGTGTCAGGCTTTCGGCCCAGAACAATCGCCAGTTGTGGATTCCCAAGGGCTTTGCCCATGGTTTTCTGGTGCTGAGCGACTTCGCCGAGTTTCTCTACAAGACCACTGACTACTATGTGCCGTCTGCCGAGCGCTGCATCCGCTGGGATGACCCGGACCTGGCGATCGACTGGGAACTTGAAAGCGCACCGGTGCTTTCAGCCAAGGACCAGGTCGGCAAGTTCCTGCATGAGGCAGACCTGTTCCCGTGAAGCACAGCCAACCGCGCATCCTCATCGCCGGCCGCAACGGCCAGGTTTCCCAGGCGCTGCAACAGCAACTGGGCGACCTGGCGCAGTTGCAGGTGCTGGGCAGTGACCAGCTCGACCTCGCGCACCCCGAAGCCATCCGTGGCCAGGTGCAGCAGCTCAAGCCCGACCTGATCATCAACGCCGCGGCCCACACTGCGGTGGATCAGGCCGAAAGCGAGCCGGAGCTGGCCTTTGCGATCAACGCCCAGGCTCCCGGCATTTTTGCCGAAGAAGCCGCGAAGCTTGGCATTCCGCTGATCCACTACTCCACCGACTACGTGTTCGATGGCAGCAAGGCCACCCCTTACACGGAGGACGACGAGCCCAACCCGCTCGGCGTCTACGGACGCAGCAAGCTGGCCGGCGAACAGGCGATTACCGCGGTAGGTGGCCAGCATCTGATCCTGCGTACCAGCTGGGTGTACTCACGCCACGGACGCAACTTCCTGCTGACCATGCAGCGCCTGCTGCAGGAAAAGCCCGAGCTGCGCATCGTCGCCGACCAGATCGGCGCGCCGACCTGGGCGGGCACCATCGCCCACAGCACCCGTGCCCTGATCGAACGCTGGCAGGCTGGCCAGGCCGGTGCCTGGGGTGTCTATCACCTGACCGCGCAAGGGGAGACCTCGTGGTTCGGTTTTGCCCAGGCCATTGGCGAGCAACTCAAGGCCCAGGGCCTGTCCTGCGCCAAGCTGTTGCCAATCGCCTCCAGCGATTATCCGACCCCGGCTCGCCGCCCGCTGAACTCGCGCCTCGATTGCAGCCGCCTACAACGCGAGTGGCACGTCAGCCAGCCGCACTGGCAGCAGGCGCTGATCGACTGCCTGAAGTAGCGCATAATGCGCCAGATCATTCTGGCGCAGTTGCGATGAACATAACTCCACCCGTACCCCGCCGCCCTCGCTGGCGCAGCCTGGCCATCCTTGCCGTGTGCCTGGCACCCTTGCTGTGGCCGTTGCAGCACCTCGCCGAGCGCTACTACCAGGACGAACTGGCCGGACAGAACCGCCAGACCCTCGACCTCTACGTGGCCAACCTGCTCGGCACCCTGCACCGTTACGAAACCCTGCCGCAGATCCTCGGCGACCTGCCGGCCCTGCGCGCAGTGCTGGCCGACCCGCTGCGCCTGGAAACCCTGACCAACGCCAACCGCCTGCTCAAGGACATCGCCACCCAGACCGGCGCCGAAGTCATGTACCTGATGGACGCCAACGGCAACACCCTGGCGGCCTCCAACTGGGACAAGCACGACAGTTTCATCGGCCGCAACTTTGCCTTCCGCCCTTATTTCAGCGAAGCCATTGCCGGGCGCCTGGGGCGCTTCTTCGGCCAGGGCACTACCTCGGCCAAGCGTGGTTACTTCTTCGCCGCCGCGGTGCGCGACCGCGATCAGGTGATCGGCGCGCTGGTGGTCAAGGTCGATCTGGACCATACCGAAACCCTCTGGGGCAAGACCCCGGAGCAGCTGCTGCTGACCGACCACAATGGCGTGGTGATCCTGACCTCGCGCCCCGACTGGCGCTTCCGTGCCACCCGGCCATTGAGCGACGCCGAACGCGAAGCCATCGTTGCCATCCAGCCCTACCCGACCCAGTCACCCAAGCCGCTGACCCTCGACCCCAAGGCCTGGCTGACCCAGACCCAGGCCATCGACGAGACCGGCTGGCAGGTCAGCATCCTCGCCCCGCGCACGCTGATCGACCGCTCGGTACGCACGGTGGTGGCCATCGGCGGCGCCACCTTGCTGGTGCTGATGCTGCTGCTTGGCCTGATCATGCAGAGGCGCCGCCACTACATGGACCGCATCGACTTTGAAGCCCACGGCCGCCAGGAGCTGGAAAAGCGCGTGATCGAGCGCACTGCCGACCTCGAAGGCCTCAACAGCCGCCTCAAGGAAGAAGTGCTGGAGCGCGAACAGGCCCAGCAAGAACTGGTGCGCGCCCAGGACGAGCTGGTGCAGGCCGGCAAGTTGTCGGTACTGGGCACCATGTCGGCCAGCATCAGCCACGAACTCAACCAGCCGCTGGCGGCGATCCGCAGCTATGCCGAGAACGCCGAGATCCTCCTCGATCACCAGCGTACCGACGATGCCCGCAGCAACCTTAAGCTGATCAGCGAACTGACCGGGCGCATGGCCTCGATCATCGCCCATCTGCGCGCCTTCGCCCGCCGCGACCGCCACGCCCCGGAAAGCGTGGCCCTGCAACCGGCGCTGGACGACGCACTGGCGCTGCTGGCCAAGCGTCGGCGGGCAATGGCCGTGGAACTGGTGCGCGACCTGCCAGAGGCAACCCTGTGGGTCCAGGCCGGCGAAACCCGCTTGCGCCAGGTGCTCGGCAACCTGCTGGCCAACGCCCTCGACGCGCTGACCGAAAAAGCCAACCCGCGCAAACTCTGGCTCAGTGCCGAACAGCGCGATGGCAACGTCTACCTGTACATACGCGACAACGGTCCGGGCTTCAGCAGCCAGGCCCTGGCCCGCGCCCGCGAGCCGTTTTTCACCACCAAGACGCGCACCCAGGGCCTTGGCCTGGGCTTGGCAATCTGCGATACCTTGATGCGGGCGCTGGGCGGCGAGCTGCTGCTCGGCAACCACCCGGAAGGCGGCGCCCTGCTTACCCTGCAACTGCGCATCGCCAAGCCCGGCGCCACCCTACCCACTTCGGAGGACCCATCGGCATGACGACCGAGCCGCTCATCGACAGCCGCACGCAGGTGATCCTGGTCGACGACGACCCGCACCTGCGCCAGGCGCTGAGCCAGACCCTCGACCTCGCCGGGCTGAAGATCCTGCCCCTGAGCGACGCCCAGGGCCTGGCCGGGCGCATCGAGCGCGACTGGCCGGGCGTGGTGGTCAGCGATATCCGCATGCCTGGCATCGACGGCCTTGAGTTGCTGCAGCAACTGCACGCCCAGGACCCGGAACTGCCGGTATTGCTGATCACCGGCCACGGCGACGTGCCGCTGGCGGTGCAGGCCATGCGTGCCGGCGCCTACGACTTTCTGGAGAAACCCTTCGCCAGCGATGCCCTGCTCGACAGTGTGCGCCGCGCCCTGGCCCTGCGCCGCCTGGTGCTGGACAACCGCAGCCTGCGCCTGGCCCTGAGCGATCGCCAGGAGTTGAGCACGCGCCTGGTCGGCCACTCGGCGCCGATGCTGCGCCTGCGCGAGCAAATTGGCGCATTGGCCGGCACCCGCGCCGATGTGCTGATCCTTGGCGAAACCGGCGCCGGCAAAGAGGTGGTAGCCCGCGCCCTGCACGACCTGTCGAGCCGCCGCGACGGCCCGTTCGTGGCCATCAACGCCGGCGCCCTGGCCGAATCGGTGGTCGAGAGCGAGCTGTTCGGCCACGAGCCAGGGGCTTTCACCGGCGCGCAGAAGCGTCGCATCGGCAAATTCGAATTCGCCAACGGCGGCACGTTGTTTCTCGATGAAATCGAAAGCATGAGCCTGGATGTCCAGGTCAAGCTGCTGCGCCTGCTGCAGGAGCGTGTAGTCGAGCGCCTGGGCGGCAACCAGTTGATCCCGCTGGATATCCGCATCATTGCCGCAACCAAGGAAGACCTGCGCCAGGCCGCTGACCAGGGGCGCTTTCGCGCCGACCTGTATTACCGCCTGAACGTCGCGCCACTGCGCATTCCGCCGCTGCGCGAGCGCGGCGAAGACATCCTGGTGCTGTTCCAACACTTTGCCCACGCCGCCGGCGAGCGCCACGGCCTGCCAGTGCCGGCATTGCAACCGGCGCAACGGGCGTTGCTGCTGCGCCATGAATGGCCGGGCAACGTCCGTGAGCTGCAAAACGCTGCCGAGCGCTTCGCCCTGGGCCTGGAACTGGCCCTGGACGGTGACCTGCCGCCTGCGGCCGACGGCTCCGTGGCCAGCATCGGCAGCGGCAACCTCAGCGAACAGGTCGAGCAGTTCGAACGCTCGCTGATCGCCGCGGAGCTGGCGCGCTCGCACAGTTCACTACGCAGCCTGGCCGAGGCCCTCGGCATCCCGCGCAAGACCCTGCACGACAAGCTGCGTAAACACGGCCTGAGCTTTGGCGACAACCATCACAGCGATGACCTGGAGGACAACCGTCCATGAGCACGGACAGCCACTACCTCGAATCGGTACTGCACAGCGACATCCCGCTGACCCGGCAAATGGGCCTGCAGGTGCTCGACTGGCAGCAGCATTGCCTGCGCCTGCAGCTACCGCTGGAGGCCAACGTCAACCACAAGAGCACCATGTTCGGCGGCAGCCTGTACTGCGCGGCGGTGCTGGTCGGTTGGGGCTGGCTGCACCTGAGGCTGCGCGAAGCGGGGGTCGATGACGGGCATATCGTCATTCAGGAAGGCCAGATCAGTTATCCGCTGCCGGTCATCGGCACAGCCATCGCCACCTGCGCGGCGCCGGAGGAGAAGGTCTGGGAGCGTTTCATCGCCACCTATCAGCGCCGGGGCCGGGCGCGGCTGAACCTGCACACCCAGGTCAGCAATGCCGGCAGCAGCGAGGCTGCCGTGCTATTCAGCGGCCAGTACGTGCTACACCGCTAGGGCTTGTTGCAGCAGCTTGTCGCGCCACGGCGCGGCCGCCGGCAAGGCCAGGAAGAACGGGTTGAGCAAAGACTCGCGCGCAGGGTAGACGAAGGCCTGGCCATCGAGGCCAAGCACTTCGCCGCCGGCGCCTTCGAGCACGCCCTGGGCTGCTGCGGTATCCCACTGCGAGGTCGGCGCCAGGCGCGGGTAGCAATCGGCAACGCCCTCAGCTAATAAGCAGAACTTCAGCGAACTGCCGATATTGGCCAGCTCCAGCTCCCCTACCGACTGGCTCAGGCCGGCCAGCAAGGCTTCCTGTTGCGGGCTGGAGTGCCGACGGCTGGCGACCACGGTAAATCGCTCGCCCGCAGTCGGCGCGTTGCGCACGCTGATGGCCTTAGGCACGCCGCCCGCTTCCGCCAGCCAGGCCCCGAAGCCCTTGCCGCCGTAATAGCAACGCCCGTTGGTGGGAATCGCCACCACGCCAAACACCACCTGGCCTTGCTCGATGAGAGCGATGTTGACGGTGAATTCTTCAGTGCCGGCAATGAATTCCTTGGTGCCATCCAGCGGATCGACCAGCCACCAGCGCTGCCAGCCTTGCCGTTCGCCCAGGGGAATATCGCAGTCCTCTTCCGACAACACCGGGATCTGCGGCGCCAGGGCGCGCAAACCCTCGGCAATGACGTCATGGGCAGCCAGGTCGGCGGCGGTGACCGGCGATTCGTCGGCCTTGGCCGTCACCGCCACATCGGCACGCCAGAACGGCAAAATGGCCTTGCCCGCCTGGCGAGCCAGCTCCACCACGTGCTGCATCAGTTCAATGTCGTTCATAGCGGGAACACCCCACGCTGGCTCAGCAAGTCGCGCACCAGGTACAGCGCCGCCAGGGCCCGGCCTTCGGAAAACTGCGGATGCTGGGCCAGGGCCGAGAGCTCGCGCAGGTTGATCTTGTCGACACGCATCGGCTCGGGCTCATCGCCTTCCAGGCGTTCCTCGTAGAGGTCGGTGGCCAGCACCACCTGGATCTTCTGGCTCATGTAACCCGGTGACAGCGAAAGCTCGGTCAGGTGCTCCAGTTGCCGGGCACCGAAACCTGCTTCTTCCTTGAGCTCTCGGTCGGCCGCCGCCAGCACGTCTTCGCCCGGTTCGATCAGGCCCTTGGGCAACGACAGCTCGTACTCGTCGGTACCGCCGCAGTACTCCTCCACCAGCACCGCGTGCTCGGCGTCGAGCATCGCCACGATCATCACCGCGCCATAGCCGTTGCCGCGCCCGACCAGGCGCTCGTAGGTGCGCTCGGCGCCGTTGGCAAAGCGCAATTGCACGGCTTCGACGCGAAACAGGCGACTGCTGGCGACAATCTCGCGAGAGAGGACGGTGGGTTTCTGGCGCATGGGGCGGCTCCTTGGCGTGAACGGGTTACTATACCGTGGCTTGCCCGGCCGCTGCCTAATGACTGTTCGAGAATTTCATATGCCCGTTTTAGCCTGGTCCACCATCGATACCGTCCTGCTGGACATGGACGGCACCCTGCTCGACCTGCACTTCGACAACCATTTCTGGCTCGAACAGCTACCCCAGCGCTACGCCGAACTGCACGGCATCAGCCGGGCCATGGCCGAGCTCGAGCTGCAGCCGCTGTTCGAGCAGCACGCCGGCTCGCTGAACTGGTACTGCCTGGACTTCTGGAGCCGCGAGCTGAACCTCCCGGTGCGCGAGCTGAAGCTTGAGACCGCCCACCTGATCGCCCTGCGCCCGGATGCCGACACCTTTTTGCAGGCGATCAAACAGGCCGGCAAGCGGGTGATCCTGATCACCAACGCCCATCGCGATTCGCTGTCGCTGAAACTGGAGCGGGTGGAGCTGGCGCCTTACTTCGAGCGCCTGATCAGCTCCCATGACTACGGCTACCCCAAGGAGAACCCGCAGTTCTGGAGCGCCCTGCAGGCCGATATCGGCTTCAGCCCGCAACGCAGCCTGTTTATCGACGACACCTTGTCGATCCTGCGCAGCGCCCGCGACTTCGGCGTGGCGCACCTGCTTGCGGTGCGCCAGCCCGATAGCCGCAAAGGGCCGCGGGATACCGAAGAGTTCGCCGCGGTGGAAGACTACCGGGCGTTGCTCGAAGGGTTGTGATTACTCGGGGATGCGCAGGGTCTGGCCCGGGTAGATCTTGTCCGGGTGGCTGAGCAGCGGCTTGTTGGCTTCAAAAATCTTGTTGTACTGGTTGGCATTGCCGTACACGGCCAGGGAAATGGCGCTCAGGGTGTCGCCTTTCTTGACCACGACGAAGCGGGCCGCCGCAACAACCGGGCCGGTAACGGTGATCTGGTCATCCACCGACTCCACACCTGCAATGTTGCCCAGCGCCAGGAGGATTTTTTCCTTCTCTTCCTGAGTCGCCACCTCGCCGGTGACGGTCACCTTGCTGCCCTCGACAGTTGTCTGAATGTTCGGATTGCCCAAGCCTACCTTGGAGACATGCTCCTTCAACTGCTCGCTGGCATTGGCATTACCCGGGGTCAACAGGTCGATAAGTTTCTCGCCTGCTTCTTTGACGAAACTGAAAATGCTCATACCGCTCTCCTTGGTGATGAATCTCGGAGCCTGGAGTCTAGGACAGGTTAGAATGCTTCGCCTGCTTTGCGCCGTGGAGCGACGATGGACATCAAACAACTCAAATTCCTCATCGCCCTGGATGAAACCCGCCACTTCGGCCAGGCCGCCGCCCGCTGCCACGTGACCCAGCCAACCCTGTCGATGCGCTTGCGCAACCTGGAGCAAGAGCTGGACCTGGCCCTGGTCAACCGTGGCCAGCGCTTCGAGGGCTTCACCGCCCAGGGCGAGCGGGTGCTGGCCTGGGCGCGCTCGGTGATCGCCGCCTACGATGGCCTGAACGCCGAAGCGGCCGCCTGCCGTGGCCACCTGGTCGGTACCCTGCGCCTGGGCGTGGTGCCGTTGTCGAGCTTCGACCCCTTGCCATTGTTACGGCGCATGCACCAGCAGCACCCGGAACTGCGCTTCGAACTCAGCGCCCTGAGCTCCGAGCAGATCCTCGAACAGCTGACCAGCAACCAGCTGGACCTGGGCGTGTCATACCTTGACCGGCTCGACCACGAACGCTTCCAGGCGCTGCCGCTGGGCGAGACGCGCATGGGGCTTTTATATGATCCAGATCATTTCCGCTTCGACGAGCAGCCCCTAAGCTGGCAACAGCTGACCGAACTGCCGCTGGGCTTGCTCACCGCCGGCATGCATTTTCGCCAGTCGATCGACCATAACTTCCACAGCCGCGGCCTGACCCCGCAGCTGTTGCTGCAGACCGATGCCGTCCATCAGTTGGCCCAGGCCGTCAGCGGCGGCCTGTGCTGCGCGATCATGCCGTTGGCGGCAGGACTGGAAGTGCTCACCGAACGGCTGCGCCTGCAACCGATCGAACAGGCCTGCACCCTGGCACCATTGGGCCTGATCATGCGCCGCACGGCGCCGCGCTCGGCCCTGGCCGAGGTGTGCCTGGGCGAATATCAAGCGCTGCGCGGCGAGGCTTGATCGACGCCGTCTATCAAAGCATCAGCATTAGCGATTAGACGATACCCGAGCGCAAGCCTAGGCTTAAAGCTGAACAGCCGCCGGTACCTCTGCTGATGAGCACTAAACCCCCGGCCTGTGAGGCGTCCACCCCGCTTGTGACTGCGCCCGCGGCCAGCAACACCTACGACTACTGCCACCTTGACGACGACAGCCAGGCCCATACCGCACTGGCCGAGGAAGTCGCATTGGCGATCGCCTATAACGGCATCAGCCAGGCCGTGATGCTGGTCAGCCCCACGGACCTTGAAGACTTTATCGTCGGCTTCAGCATCGGCAGCGGCATCATCGCTTCGGCCAACGAGATCTACGACGTCAAGTTCACCGGCAACGGTTCTGCCGTGCATGCCGAAGTCGAGATTGCCAACCGCGCCTTCTGGAACCTCAAGACCCAGCGCCGGCAACTGGCCGGCACCAGTGGCTGTGGCCTGTGCGGTGTAGAGGCGGTGGAGCAGGCGCTGCCCGACCTTGCCGTGCTGCCCGGCGCTCCGCTGCCACCCGCGCATTGGCTGGCCGGCCTGCGCCAGCGCATGGATGCCTTCCAGCCCCTGGGCCAGCACTGCGGCGCGGTGCATGCGGCACTGTTCATGAACAACCAGGGCGAGATCCTTCTGGGCCGCGAAGACATCGGCCGGCACAACGCCCTCGACAAGTTGATCGGTGCCCTGGTGCGCCAGCACATCAGCCTCGACGGCGGCCTGGCGATCGTCACCAGCCGCTGCAGCCTGGAGTTGATCCAGAAGGTGCTGCGCGCCGGCATCCAGACCCTGGTCAGCCTGTCCTCGCCTACCGGCCTGGCCCTGCATTGGGCACGGCGGCACAACCTCAACCTTATTCACCTGCCCAAACACAGCGCACCACGGGTGTTCAGCCCCGTGCGGGAGAACCGAACGTGAGCCTGCATCACCAAGCCGACCACAAGCCTGTGCCCCGCTACAAACCCTACCACGGCGCCGCTGGCGGCTGGGGCGCGCTGCGCAGCGTGGCCCAGGCCTGGATCGGCAGCGACAATGCCCTAAAGAACATCCGCGCGCTGCTCAAGACCAACCAGAACGGCGGCTTCGACTGCCCTGGCTGCGCCTGGGGCGACTCGCCGGAAAGCGGCATGGTCAAGTTCTGCGAAAACGGCGCCAAGGCGGTGAACTGGGAAGCGACCAAGCGCCGCGTCGATGCCGCGTTCTTCGCCCGCCACAGCGTCACTTCGCTGCTGGCCCAGAGCGACTACTGGCTCGAATACCAGGGCCGGCTGACCGAACCGATGGTCTACGACGCCAGCACCGACCGCTACCAACCAATCGACTGGGATGGCGCCTTCGCCCTGATCGCCGAACACCTGCAACAGCTCGAAAGCCCGGACCAGGCCGAGTTCTATACCTCTGGCCGGGCCAGCAACGAGGCGGCCTACCTGTACCAACTGTTTGTGCGCGCCTACGGCACCAACAACTTCCCCGACTGCTCGAACATGTGCCACGAGGCCAGCGGCGTGGCCCTGGGGCAGAGTGTCGGGGTCGGTAAAGGCACGGTGACTTTCGACGACTTCGAACATGCCGACGCGATCTTCGTCTGGGGCCAGAACCCCGGCACCAACCACCCGCGCATGCTCGAACCGCTGCGCGAAGCGGTCAAGCGCGGCGCCCAGGTGGTCTGCGTCAACCCGCTGAAAGAACGCGGCCTGGAACGCTTCCAGCATCCGCAGCACCCGCTGGAAATGCTCACCAACGGCGACCGCCCGACCAACACCGCCTACTTCCGCCCAGCCCTGGGCGGCGACATGGCGGTGCTGCGCGGCATGGCCAAGTTCCTATTGCAGTGGGAGCGTGAAGCCCAGGCCAACAATGCCCCGGCGATCTTCGATCACGACTTTCTCAACCAGCATACCCAGGACGTACTGGGCTACCTGGCCGCGGTCGACGCCACCTCCTGGGAGCAGATCACCGCGCAATCGGGCCTGACCCTGGCCGAGATCGAGCAAGCCGCGCGCATGTACTGCAGGGCCAAGAAGGTCATCATGTGCTGGGCCATGGGCATCACCCAGCATCGCCATTCGGTGGCGACCATCCAGGAAATCGCCAACCTGATGCTGCTGCGCGGTAACCTCGGCGTTCCCGGTGCCGGCCTGTGCCCGGTGCGTGGCCACAGCAACGTGCAGGGCGACCGCACCATGGGCATCAACGAACGGCCGCCGGTGGCCCTGCTCGATTCCCTGGAGCGCCGCTTCGGCTTCAAGGTACCGCGCCACAATGGCCACAACACCGTCGAGGCGATCCGCGCCATGGCCGACGGCCAGGCCAAGGTGTTTATTGCCCTGGGCGGCAACTTCGCCCAAGCCACCCCGGACACCGAACGCACCGCCCAGGCCCTGCGCAACTGCGCGCTGACCGTGCAGATCAGCACCAAGCTCAACCGCAGCCACCTGCTGCATGGTAAGCAGGCGCTGATTCTGCCGTGCCTGGGCCGGACCGATATCGACCTGCAGGACCAAGGCCCGCAGGCAGTAACGGTGGAAGACTCGTTCAGCATGGTCCACGCCTCCAATGGCCAGTTGCAGCCACTGTCGCGGCAAATGCGCTCAGAGCCTGCAGTGATCGCCGGGATTGCCAACGCCACCCTCGGTGCCAAGCCTGTGGACTGGAACTGGCTGATCGCCGATTACGGGCGCATCCGCGACCTGATCGACCAGACCATCCCCGGCTTTGACAACTTCAACCAGCGCCTGCAAAACCCGGGCGGCTTCTACCTGGGTAACAGCGCCGGCCAGCGGCAATGGAAGACCGCCAGCGGCCGGGCCAACTTCAAGGCCAACGCCCTGCCGGACGACCTGCTGCACGAGCGTGTGCGCGCCAGCGGCCAGGTGCCGGACCTGATCATGCAGTCGATGCGCTCGCACGATCAGTACAACACCACCATCTATGGCCTGGATGACCGCTACCGTGGGGTCAAGGGCCAGCGCAACGTGCTGTTCGCCAATGAAGCCGACATCGTCCGCCTGGGCTTCCACCCCGGGGACAAGGCCGATATCGTCTCGTTGTGGAGCGATGGTCGCGAGCGGCGGGTCAAGGGCTTCACCCTGCTGGCCTTCGATATTCCGGCCGGCCAGGCGGCGGCCTACTATCCGGAGGTCAACCCGCTGGTGCCGCTGGAGAGCGTGGGCGATGGCAGCCACACGCCGACCTCCAAGTTCGTCGCGATCCAGTTGCAACCTGCCAGCGACAACGCCCGGATCCTCTGACAGAATCGGCGGCAAACAGGCACAAAAAAGGCCCTGACATCACTGTCAGGGCCGCGTTCCAAGTAAGCTCAGACACGCGAAAAACGATAAAGTTTCACAGTGAAAACAGTAACTTAGAAAATTGTGTACAACTCGTGTTACTCGTCGGATTTCGTTTGCCAGCCCCCCTCCCCAGCCTCAGGATCGCCTCGTCATCCCTATGAGGCTTTCTTGATGAAGTACTCCTCGATTCTGTTGTTGTCTCTTGGCCTGCTCAGCGGCGTTGCCTCGGCAGGTGGCACCACCGAAGCCGGTATTGGCGGCGCATTGGGTGGGGTACTGGGCTCGGTGGTCGGTCAGTCGATCGGCGGCAGCACCGGCGGTGCAATCGGTGCGGGCCTGGGCGGCGCAGCCGGCAGTGCGGTCGGTGCCGACAAGCGCCAGCGCGGTGAAGCCGCAATCGGTGGTGCCCTGGGCGCAGCCGGCGGCAACGTGGTCGGCCGCAGCATGGGCGGCACCACCGGTAGCTATATCGGTGCGGCCGCAGGCGGTGGTGCCGGCGGCGCGCTGGGTAACTACATGGGCAACAAGGCCGATGAAGACGAGCGCGATGACCGTCGCTACCGTCGCGGCTACGACGACCGTCGTTACTACGACCGTGGCCACCACTACGGCCACCGCAAGCACAAAAAGCACTGGCGTCACCGCTGAAGCCTGTCGGGCTTAAGCCAAACTCCTAGTCCCTGCCCCCATGGGCAGGGATCGCTGCATCACCCCGCGCG
Organism: Pseudomonas sp. B21-009; assembly: GCF_024749345.1. Classification (NCBI taxonomy): domain Bacteria; kingdom Pseudomonadati; phylum Pseudomonadota; class Gammaproteobacteria; order Pseudomonadales; family Pseudomonadaceae; genus Pseudomonas; species Pseudomonas sp. B21-009. The sequence goes on from NZ_CP087199.1 coordinate 5,586,563, forward strand.
TTACCGATCAAGCCCTGCAGGCCGATCTTCCGGCCAGTCCCGGCAGGCCCTGAATTCCCTTCTGCTTGCCAGCCACCTGTGACCTAGGGGCAACCCCGATTCTGGCGGTTATAGCCAGTAGCTATCATCGGCCGTTCCCAATCAGCCAATGGACGCAGGGAATGCGCAGCTATCACACAAAGACGGCCCGATTGCCCTGTGCACGAGGGGTGTGAGATGCCTGCCGGCAGCCGCCCTCCGTTACTGAGCGAAGCCCAGTTCCTGCGCTTTCGCACCCTGGTCAGCCAGCGCACCGGCGTGTTCCTCGCCGCCGACCGCCGCGCCGCCGTGGCAGCGCGCCTGGGAAAGCGCCTGCGGCACCTGCAACTGGCCTCCTTCGAACAGTACCTGCATCTGGTCGAACAGCCTGACCAGCAGCAGGAACAACAGCGGGTGCTCGACCTGCTGGTTGCCCGCGACAGCTACTTCTTCCGCGAACATCGCCATTTCGAATTCCTCGCCCAGTGGCTGCGCGACATGCCCCGCCCGTTAAGGCTCTGGAGCGCTGCCTGCGCCTCTGGCGAAGAAGCCTACAGCCTGGCCATGGTCGCCAGCGAACACGCCGTGAACGACGACTGGAGCGTGCTGGCCAGCGACGTCAGCCGCAACCTGCTCGAGCAGGCAGGCGAAGGCATCTATGACGTCACCCAGGCCCGTTACTTTCCCGAAGGCTGGCTGCAACGCTACTGCTTGTGCGGCGTCGGCGAAATGGCCGGGCGCATGCGCATGGTGGCGTCCCTGCGCGAGCGCCTGCAGTTTCGCCCGATCAACTTGATCCAGTCGCTGCCCACCGACCTGGGCCTGTTCGATGTGATTTTTCTGCGCAATCTGCTGACCTATTTCAGTCAGGATGAGAAGCAGCGCGTGGTTCATCGCCTGCTGGCCTGCCTGCGCCCGGGTGGCCTGCTGCTGATCGGGCATAGCGAGAGCATCCACGGCCTCGACCTGCCCTTGCGGCCGATCCTGCCCTCGGTGTTCGAACGCCTATGATGGCCGGCGCTGCCGGGACCTGCGGCAGGCCCCCGATACTGATCGCGCCACCGCGCGGCAGCGCTCATCCGGACCGAGCAAACCTGCCGCCCCTCTTCTTTTGCGAAACAGGCTCGAACCCATGCTTTGCCGAATACTACTTGCCGATGACTCGCCGCTCTTTCGAGCGGGCCTGCGAGCGCTGCTCGAACAAAAAAAACAATACGCCGTAGTCGGTGACGCAGGCGACGGCATGACCGCTGTCGCCCTGGCCGAGAAGCTCAAGCCCGACATTATCCTGCTGGACATGACCGCCGACACCCTCGACAGCGAGCAGATCCTGCGTGAGCTGTTTTTGCGCGTGCCCTCAAGCCATGTATTGATGCTCTCGTCGCGCTCGGAGCTGGACTTCGTCATGCGTTGCCTGCAGCTGGGTGCTCACGGGTTTCTGCTCAAGAGCGCCACCGTACTGGAGCTGGAGCAAGCCCTGCAGGCGCTGAAAAACGGCGGCCAGTACCTGTCGTCAGCGGTGCTGCCGATGGTCATTGGCCAGGCGGTGAAGCACAGCCGCAAGCGTCCCAGCGGCAGCACCACGATGCAGTTGACTGCGCGCCAGCTGGAAATCCTGCGCTTGATTGCCCGCGGCGAGTCGACCCGCTCGATTGCCGACGGCCTCGGCCTGAGCGTGAAGACTATCGAGGCGCACCGCTCGCAGATCATGCATCGCCTGCAGATTCACGATGTACCCGGCCTGGTGCTGTTTGCCGTACGCGAAGGCATCATCCGCCTCAACGATTGAGCGGTCTCAGCCTTGCAAGCGCTCCAATGCCGCCTGCAGCGTGGCCGGCAACTGCGCCGGCCGCCCTGACTCGCGCTCGACGAACACCTGCACCACCTTGCCGGCCGCGCAAGGCTGCCCGTCCTCGACCCGGAACAACGCCAACTGGTACTCCACCGAACTGCCCGCCAGGCGTGCCACCCGCAGGCCGACTTCAAGGGTGTCGGGGAAGGCCGGCAAGGCGAAAAAATCCGCCGCCGAACTGACCACGAACCCGGCCACCTCGCCTTCCTGCAAATCCAGCCCGGCCTGTTGCAGCAGGTAGGCCTGGATCGCAGTGTCGAAGTAGGCGTAAACCGTGGCACCGGCTATATGGCCATTGAGGTCGCTGTCCTGCCAGCGGCTGAGGATCGGGTGCAGGTGGGGATAGGCTTGGCGCTGAGGGAGTTCGGACATGAGGGACCTGAGACACTTGTGGAAGAGTGCGAAGCTTCCCACAAACACTTCAGAAGCCCTATAGTTGCAATCAACTATAGATTGCATAGCATGGATCGACCTTATGAAGCAGAGACATTCACCCATGCCAACTCATAACATGGACCATGCCGAACTCAGCAAGATGGTCGAGATTGGCTGCATCAACACCACGCATGTAGTCGCGCAAGCGGGGGGCTGGGCTGTTCAAGTCTCCGCCAGGGACCAGGAGCACATACTCACTGCACAACGCAGTGGCAATGTCCGGTTGTTCAAAAAACTCGAGACGCTGGTGAGCTATCTCCAGGCGCTAGGCATTGACTACTTCAAGGTCGACACTTCCAGCTACGACCCCGAGACACTCCAGACCTATCAAAGACCTGATCGTGCCCAGGCCCTTAAAACAGCACATGAAGCGGCGGCCTACGAAACCTGGTTCAGCGCACAAGTCGAAGCCAGCCTGCAGGACACTACTCCGTCAATCGAGGATGATGAAGCTCGCCGCTTGTTCGCCGAGCGCCGCGCAGCGCTGAAAGCTCGTTCGCATTGATGAGACTGGTGTGGCGAGCCATGGCACTGAGCGACCGCGAACTGATCATGGACCACATTGCAGCCGACAACCCGGAAGCGGCAATCGCACCGGAAAACAAAAAGCCGCCCCTAAGGGCGGCTTTTTGTTTACGCAGGCTTCAGCTTACAGCTGTGGGCCAGCAGCCTTGATGGCGTCGGACACTTCGAACTTCTTGAAGTTTTCGATGAACAAGCCAGCCAGGGCTTTTGCAGCTTCATCGTAAGCAGCCTGGTCAGCCCAGGTGTTGCGTGGGTTGAGCAGGTTGGTTTCAACGCCCGGTACGGCCAGTGGCACGTCGAGGTTGATGGTGTCCAGGTGCTCGGTTTCGCTGCCGATCAGGGCGCCGCTCTGGATCGCTGCGATCACCGCGCGGGTGGTCGGGATGTTGAAGCGCTTGCCCACACCGTAGCCACCGCCGGTCCAGCCGGTGTTGACCAGGTAGACCTTGGAGCCGAAACCGCGGATACGCTTGATCAGCAGCTCTGCGTATTCGCCAGCCGGACGCGGGAAGAACGGCGCGCCGAAGCAGGTGGAGAAGGTCGACTTGATGCCGCTGCCCGAACCCATTTCGGTCGAGCCCACCAGAGCGGTGTAGCCGGACAGGAAGTGGTAGGCCGCTTGTTCTTCGTTGAGGATCGACACTGGCGGCAGCACGCCGGTCAGGTCGCAGGTCAGGAAGATGACCGCGTTAGGCTCGCCACCGAGGTTCTTCTCGGAACGCTTGGCAACGTGCTCCAGCGGGTAGGCGGCGCGGCTGTTCTGGGTCAGGCTGACATCGGTGTAGTCGGCGTGCTTGGCATCGTCGATGACGACGTTTTCCAGTACTGCGCCGTGCTTGATGGCTTTCCAGATGACCGGCTCGTTCTTCTCGGACAAGTCGATGCACTTGGCGTAGCAGCCACCTTCGATGTTGAAGACAACGCCTTCGCCCCAACCGTGCTCGTCGTCGCCGATCAGGTAGCGGCTTTCGTCAGCCGACAGGGTGGTCTTGCCGGTACCCGACAGACCGAAGAACAGGGTCACGTCGCCCTCTTCGCCGATGTTGGCGGCGCAGTGCATCGGCAGCACGTCGGCAGCCGGCAGCAGGAAGTTCTGTACCGAGAACATGGCCTTTTTCATTTCACCGGCGTAACGCATGCCGGCGATCAGGACTTTCTTCTGGGCGAAGTTGAGGATCACGCAACCATCGGAGTTGGTGCCGTCACGCTCAGGCACGCACTCGAAGTTGGCAACGTTGAGCACTTGCCACTGATCACGGCCAGCAGGGTTGTACTGTTCAGGATTGATGAACAGGCAACGACCGAACAGGTTCTGCCAGGCAGTCTGGGTGGTCATCTTCACTGGCAGGTAGTGATCGGCAGCCGCGCCTACGTGAACGTAGGAAACGAAGTGATCCTGGGCGTTGTTGAACGCCTCGACGCGGTCCCACAGGGCATCGAACTTGTCGGCCGGGAACTTGCGGTTGATCGGGCCCCAGGCGATGGCGTCCTGAGTGGACGGCTCTTCGACGATGAAACGATCCACCGGCGAACGACCGGTACGGTGACCGGTTTTCACGACCAGCGCGCCAGTATCGGCCAGCTCGCCTTCACCGCGGTTCAGCGCTTCTTTTACCAGCTCATCGACGCTCAGGTCGGTGTAGACGGTGTTGTTGGCTTGCGTCATGAGATTCCCCATCCGGCCTGCGGCCGAGTGCTCCAAACGTTTTGTAGTAGAGCTTTGAAAACTACTACAGCGAAAAAAGTGGCCGGATTATGCCAGAAACGCCCAAAAAAAGTAGGGCCCTCCTGTCAGAACGGCGTGTTTCCGGCGTTAGACAGGAGATTTACCTGTGGTGAAACGTTTTAGTGACGAGTATCTGACGGTGTGTCTACACCGCCACCGGCGAACAATTGCTCGATATCGGCGGCATCGAATTGGTAGCGCTGATTGCAGAACTGGCAATCGACTTCGATCTGGCCGCCATGCTCGTTGATCAGCTCCAGCGCGTCATGCTTGCCCAGGCTCACCAGGGCATTGCCGGAGCGCTCACGGGAGCAGCTGCAGCGAAAATGCAGCGGCTGGATATCGAACAGGCGCACGGCATCCTCGTGATACAGCCGATGCAGCACAGTCTCGTTGTCCAGGCCCAGCAGTTCCTCGGCCTTCAGGGTATTGGCCAGCGCCTTGACGTGGTTCCAGCTTTCCTCGCGTTCCTCGATGTCCTTCTGGCGGTCGGCCGGCAGCTGCTGCACCAGCAGACCGCGGGCACGAATGCCGTCGGCGGCCAGGGTGATGCAGGTGTTGACCTGCTGGGACATGACGAAATAGTTGGTGAAGCATTCCGACAGATCCTTGCCGTCCAGTTCCACCGTACCCTGGTAGCGCTGGCCGTTGACCGGAATGATGGTCAGCACCAGGTGGCCGCCAGGCATCAGATCGGCGAGGGTTGCATCATCCTTGATCTGCTCGGCCGCATAACGGGCCAGGCCACGAATTTCGTGCTCGCTGGTGCACTCGATAGCCAGCAGGGGCACCGGCCCGCTCGACTGCGCCTGGAGGATCAGCAGGCCATCGAACTTCAGCGTACCGACCAGCAGCGCGGCTGCCGCCATCAGCTCGCCGAGCAGCTGTGCCACAGGCTGCGGATAAGGGTGCTTGGCCAGCACTTCGGCGTAGCTGCGCTCCAGCCCGACCATTTCACCGCGAACGTCGCGGTCGTCGAAAAGGAAGCGTTGTGTGTAGTCGGTATCTGGCAAATCGGACATGGGCTTTGGCTTTCTGAATGATGACAAAATAATTTCAAGGGCCTATAAAGCCCAGTCTAGAGCACCAGAATGGTGCACTCGTGGTTCGCAGCAAAGAGGTAGTTTATGGACAATTCTTCACTGTTCCAAGCAAGGTGGGCTTGGGGTCCCTTGATTCTCTGCACGGTTTTGCCCGTTGCTCTACTGTGTTTCTGGTTGTGGCCTGTTGGCCAGATCATCTGCCTGACTTTCGACGAATGGCTGTTTCACCTGCTCAACCGGCCACTGGCCGACAATAGCGTCTGGCGTTACATCTGGACCGTCGGCAGCCTGCGCCCGTTCGATATTGTCGTCGGCCTGATCCTCCTCAGCCTGCTGATCCGTGGCGACTGGGTATTCAAGGCCAGCCAGGTGCGCCAGGCCTTCTTCGGCTTCTTCGCTACCCTGATCCTGCTGCTGGTGATCCGCGCGCTGTTCTCGAAATGGATGAACGCCATGGGCTGGCAGCACAACAGCCCGTCGATGGTGTTCAGCGATGCCATTCACCTCAGCGATTTCTACCCGCATCTTGAAGCACGCTGGGAACTCAAGGACCGCTCCAGCCAGAGCTTCCCTGGCGATCACGCCTCGGTGCTGCTGATCTGGGCGATGTTCATGAGCCTGTTCAGCCGCAAGCTGCTACAGCAACTGCTGGTCTGGGCCCTGGCGCTGCTGTTCATGTTGCCGCGCCTGGTGGCCGGCGCACACTGGGGCCAGGACGACTACATCGGCGGCGTGCTGATGGCGGTACTGGCCTTGGGCTGGAGCTGCTATACCCCGTTTGCCGCCAAGGCCAGCGCTGCCCTGCTGCGCCTGAGCGCACCGCTGTTCGAGCTCATGGCGCGGCTGCCACTGCTCGGGCGCCTGAATGTGGTCAACCCGCGCGCTTAACCGGCGCTGTCATGCAACTGATGCAGCTGGCGCCGCTGTTTCTTGGTGGGCCGGCCATCAGTACTGACCCCCAGGGCACCGGCCTTGCGCATCGCCGCAGCCTGTTCCCGGCGGGCGATGCTCTGCGCGGTTTCCTCGTATAGCGCCTGAGCTTCAGGCGCGCCGCGACGCACTACCGACAGCGCCTTGACCACCACCGTACGCTCGTCAAAGCCGGTACGCAGGACGAACTCATCGCCCAACCGCGGCTCCTTGCCCGGCTTGCAGCGCTCGCCCCGGCAATGCACCTTGCCGCTTTCGATGGCCGCCTTGGCCAGCGCCCGGGTCTTGTAGAAGCGCGCCGCCCATAGCCATTTATCCAGACGGACCTTGTCATCCTCTTCCGGCTTTTGTGCCATGACATTTCCCCACTTATTTTCGTAAAGGGAACTGTACTACCGTATCTGGCGGATGCAAAAAACACGCGGCGTGCTTACAGTTCACCGACCTGTCGTTCATGCCCGCCCTGGTGCCTGACGACTTACTACGCTGGTTGAGCATTTTGAAGACATTTGACCATTTGACCGTGATCGGCCTGCGCGAGTGGGTGGCCCTGCCGGACCTCGGCCTGGCCGGCCTGCGGGCCAAGATCGACACCGGCGCCAGCACCTCGAGCCTGCACGCCACCGAAGTCGAACCCTTCGAGCGCGATGGCGAGCAGTGGGTGCGTTTCAACGCCCATTTGGGTTCGGTGGTACAACTGCGTCACCGGCGCTGCGAGGCGCCGCTGGTGACGATGAAAACCATCAAGAGCTCCAACGGCCAGGCCCAGACCCGCTACGTGATCCGCACGCCCCTGGCGCTGGGTGACCGGGTGTGGGAGGTGGAATTCACCCTGGCCTGCCGCAAGGCCATGCGCTATCGCCTGTTGCTCGGTTCCAAAGCCCTGATCCATGGCCAGTTGGTGGTCAACCCGGGGCTCAAGTACGTTCAGGACAAGCCGGCATTCCCGGCCACTATCACTCCCTCCACAGGTGTTGCATGAAGATCGCCGTGCTGTCGCGAAACCCGCGTCTGTATTCCACTCGTCGCCTGGTCGAAGCCGGTACCGAACGAGGCCATGAGGTGGTTGTGATCGACACCCTGCGCGCCTATATGAACATTGCCAGCCATAAGCCGCAGATCCACTACCGCGGCAAGCCGCTGGAAAATTTCGACGCGGTGATCCCACGAATCGGCGCTTCGGTGACCTTCTACGGCTGCGCGGTGCTGCGCCAGTTCGAAATGATGGGGGTGTTCCCGCTCAACGAATCGGTGGCCATCGCCCGTTCGCGGGACAAGCTGCGCTCGCTGCAGCTGTTGTCGCGCCGGGGTATCGGCCTGCCGGTCACCGGTTTTGCCCACTCGCCGGACGACATCCCCGACCTGATCCAGATGGTCAATGGCGCGCCGCTGGTGATCAAGGTGCTCGAAGGCACCCAGGGCATCGGCGTGGTGTTGTGCGAAACCACCAAGGCAGCCGAGTCGGTGATCGAAGCCTTCATGGGCCTGAAGCAGAACATCATGGTCCAGGAATACATCAAGGAAGCCGGAGGCGCCGATATCCGCTGTTTCGTGGTCGGCGACAAGGTCATCGCCTCGATGAAGCGCCAGGCCAAGCCCGGTGAGTTTCGCTCCAACCTGCACCGCGGCGGCAGCGCCAGCCTGATCAAGATCACCCCGGAAGAGCGCATGACCGCCATCCGCGCCGCCAAGGTCATGGGCCTGAGCGTGGCCGGTGTGGATATCCTGCGCTCCAATCACGGCCCGCTGGTGATGGAGGTCAACTCCTCGCCTGGCCTGGAAGGCATCGAAGTCACCACCGGCAAGAACGTTGCCGGGATGATCATCGAACACCTGGAGAAGAATGGCGGGCCGAACCTGACCCGCACCAAGGGCAAAGGCTAAACAGCGTCGCGCGGCAGCATCAGCCCCAGCGGCAGCCGCACCCGCGCCTCCAGGCCGCCGCCTGAACGGTTGCGCAACTGCACGTTGCCACCGTGCTGGGCGGCGATCCGCTTGACGATCGCCAGGCCCAGCCCGGTGCCCTTGCCGCTGCGGGCACGGTCGCCGCGGATGAACGGGTTGAAGATGCCCTCCAGCTCGCCCGGGTCGATCCCGGCGCCGCGGTCGAGCACGCTCAATACCACGTAGGGCGCGCCATTCTCGCCAGACACATAGGCCGCCACTTCAACGCCCTTGCCGGCGTGGTACAGGGCGTTGCCGATCAGGTTGTTGAGCAAGCGCTTGAGCGACACCCGGCGCAGCGGGAACGGCGGGATAGGCTCCAGGCACAGGCGCACCTGTTCCTCCGGCTGGTTGAACGGCGCCACTACTTCGCGCACCAGTTCACTGAAATCGACCTCTTCGACCGGCTCATCGCGACCATCGCGGATGAACGCCAAAAACTGGTCGAGAATAGCGTCCATGTCTTCGATATCGCGGACCATGTCGTCGGTCAGGTCGCTTTCGTTGGCCAGCAACGACAACGACAGGCGCAGGCGCGTCAGCGGTGTGCGCAGGTCATGGGAGACCCCGGCGAGCATCAGTTCACGTTCGCGCCCGGCCTGCTCGACATCCTCGGCCATCTGGTTGAAGGCACGGTACACCTCGGTCATTTCGCTCGGCGTATCGCTGATCGGCAAACGCACGCTGCGCCCCTGGCCCAATTGCCGGGCGGCGAACACCAGGCGCTTGAGCGGCTGGTTGAGCTGGCGCACGAAAATCCACGCCGAGGCGGTCGACAACAGGCCGATGGCCAGGAACCAGCCAAGCACGCTCCAGATCTTCTGCCCACGCAGCGGATGCGGATACAGCGGCACCTTCAGCCAGCCATCGCCCAGGCTCGGCGCCCGTACCCACAAGGCCGGCGGCGCATGTACACGCAGGCGCACCTCGGTGTCGGCGCCAAGTTCGGCCTGCATCTGGCGCTGGTAGATTTCGCTGTACGGCCAGTGCTGCTCACCCTCGGGCACCCCGGAGCCAACCACCCGGATCAGCCCCGCCGCCTCGGCGATCTTGTCGCGATCGGACTCATCGGCAGCCCAGTAGGCGCGCAGGGTCAGGGCCACGCCATGGCTGTATTGGCGGTCGACCAGCACGTCCTCGTTCATCAGCAGGTACACCAGGGTCAGGGCCTTGGAGAACAGCACGACGATCAGCACCAGCCAGAGGGTGCGGGCGAAGAAGCTTTGCGGGAACCACAGGGGCGTTTTCATCGACAACGGCTACACACTATGCGGGAACGAGCGGGGCTCGCAGGCTTTGCAAAGCGCTGCACAGGCAAAAACAGGGCAATCCCGAAGGCCTGCCCTGCTGGCGGTGAGCTACTCCTGCAAACGAAACATCACTTGCTGGCATTACCATCCGGCACAAACACATAACCAACGCCCCAGACGGTCTGGATGTAACGCGGCTTGGACGGGTCGGGTTCGATCATCCGGCGCAGGCGCGAGATCTGCACGTCGATGGAGCGCTCGAGGGCGTCCCACTCGCGGCCACGGGCCAGGTTCATCAGCTTGTCGCGGGTCAACGGCTCGCGGGCGTGCATCACCAGCGCCTTGAGCACGGCGAACTCACCGGTGGTGAGCATGTGCACTTCTTCGCCGCGCTTGAGTTCGCGGGTGGCCAGCGACAGCGCGTAGTCGCCGAAGGTGACGGTTTCGTCCTCGCTGCCCGGTGCACCCGGTACTGCCGGGGCCTGGCGGCGCAGCACGGCCTTGACCCGGGCCATCAGTTCGTCGGGGTTGAACGGCTTGGCCAGGTAGTCGTCGGCACCCAGCTCCAGGCCCTTGATGCGGCTCAGCTCGTCGCCCTTGGCGGTGAGCATGATGATCGGGATCTGGTTGTTGGCGGCGCGCAGGCGGCGGCAGGCGGTCAGGCCGTCTTCGCCGGGCAGCATCAGGTCGAGCACCACCAGGTTGAAAACCTCGCGGGCCAGCAGGCGGTCCATCTGTTCGGTATTGGGTACTGCACGGGCGCGATACCCCTTGCTGGTGAAGAACCGTTCCAGCAGGCTGCTCAGGCCCGGGTCATCGTCGACGATGAGAATTTTGTCGCCTTCGGCGGTTTGTGCAGTGCTGCTCATGGGTAGCTCCTCTAATCTCGGCACGCATTATGGCTTAGCCATCAATGGCCGTGCCGTGTGCATTGTTAGCAGATTTTTCCCCGGGTGCCAGTATTGCCGGGCCGACAACTGGCCTGCTGCTATCACCGCAAGCCGGACGCGCTGGGTATAATGCGCCGCTTTCAGCCAGCGCCGCATTGACCACAAGCGCTCTACAGCGCCCGCCCGCGGCCTTTGTATTCACAATTTGTCAGGTGGTTTTATGGACAGCATCAACAGCCGCATCGCCGAGGAACTCGGTGTCCGCCCACAACAGGTCGAAGCGGCCGTGGCTCTACTTGATGAAGGTTCGACCGTGCCTTTTATCGCCCGTTACCGGAAAGAAGTCACCGGTAGCCTGGATGACACCCAACTGCGTCACCTGGAAGAGCGCCTGCGCTACCTGCGCGAGCTGGACGAACGGCGTGTCAGCATCCTTGCCAGCATCGAAGAGCAAGGCAAGCTGACCCCGGAACTGGCCCGTGAAATCAAATTGGCCGACACCAAGACCCGCCTCGAAGACCTGTACCTGCCGTACAAGCAAAAGCGCCGCACCAAGGGCCAGATCGCCCTGGAAGCCGGCCTCGGCGAGCTGGCCGACGGCCTGCTGAGCGACCCGCAACTGAGCCCTGAAACCGAAGCCGCGCGTTTCGTCGACGCCGAAAAAGGCGTGGCCGATGTCAAAGCCGCCCTCGAAGGTGCCAAGTACATCCTTATGGAGCGCTTTGCCGAAGACGCCAGCCTGCTCGACAAGCTGCGCAGCTTTCTCAAGCAAGAAGCGGTGCTCAGCGCCCGCCTGGTGGCCGGCAAGGAAGAGGAAGGGGCGAAGTTCCGTGACTACTTCGAGCACGACGAAGTGCTCAAGAGCGTGCCGTCGCACCGTGCCCTGGCGATTTTCCGTGGCCGCAACGAAGGCGTGCTGTCCGCTTCGCTGAAAGTCGGCGAAGAACTGCCGGGCACCCTGCACCCGTGCGAAATGATGATCGCCGAGCGTTTCGGCCTGCAAAATCAGAACCGTCCTGCCGACAAATGGCTGGCCGAAGTGGTGCGCTGGACCTGGAAGGTCAAGCTCTACAGCCACCTTGAAACCGACCTGTTCGGCGAGCTGCGCGACAACGCCGAAGGCGAGGCGATCAACGTCTTCGCCCATAACCTGCACGACCTGCTGCTGGCCGCCCCGGCCGGCCCGCGCGCCACCCTGGGCCTGGACCCGGGCCTGCGCACCGGTTGCAAGGTCGCCGTGGTCGATGCCACCGGCAAGCTGCTGGACACCGCCACCGTCTACCCGCACGTACCAAAAAACCAGTGGGACCAGACCATCGCCGTGCTCGCCGCGCTGTGCGCCAAGCACTCGGTCGAGCTGATCGCCATCGGTAACGGCACCGCCAGCCGCGAAACCGACAAGCTCGCCGCCGAACTGATCAAAAAATATCCAGCCCTGAAAATGACCAAGGTCATGGTCTCCGAAGCCGGTGCTTCGGTGTACTCGGCCTCGGAGCTGGCGGCCAAGGAGTTCCCGGACCTCGACGTGTCGATCCGTGGCGCTGTGTCGATCGCCCGCCGCCTGCAAGACCCGCTGGCGGAACTGGTGAAGATCGAGCCGAAATCCATCGGTGTCGGCCAGTACCAGCACGATGTCTCGCAGTTGAAACTGGCCCGTGGCCTGGATGCGGTGGTCGAGGACTGCGTGAACGCCGTCGGCGTCGACGTCAACACCGCGTCGGTGGCACTACTGGCGCGCATCTCCGGCCTCAACAGCACCCTGGCACAGAACATCGTCGCCCACCGCGACGCCAACGGCGCCTTCAAGACCCGCGCCGCGCTGAAGAAAGTCAGCCGCCTGGGCGAAAAAACCTTCGAACAGGCCGCAGGCTTTCTGCGCGTCATGAACGGCGACAACCTGCTGGACGCCTCGGCGGTGCACCCGGAAGCCTACCCGCTGGTGCAACGCATTGCCGCCGAGACCGACCGTGACATCCGTTCGCTGATCGGCGACAGCGGCTTCCTCAAGCGCCTGGACCCGAAGAAGTTCACCGACGAAACCTTCGGCCTGCCGACGGTCACCGACATCCTCCAGGAACTGGACAAACCCGGCCGCGACCCACGCCCGGAGTTCAAGACCGCCGAGTTCCAGGAAGGCGTCGAAGACCTCAAGGACCTGCAACTGGGGATGATCCTCGAAGGCGTGGTGACCAACGTCACCAACTTCGGTGCCTTCGTCGACATCGGCGTACACCAGGATGGCCTGGTGCACATCTCGGCGCTGTCGGAGAAGTTCATCAAGGACCCGCGTGAAGCGGTCAAGGCCGGCGACGTGGTCAAGGTCAAGGTCATGGAAGTCGACATCCCGCGCAAACGCGTCGGCCTGTCGATGCGCATGAGCGACACCCCGGGCGAGAAGATCGACGGCGCCCGTGGCAGCCGCCCGGGCTCGGCCCCGCGCCAACAGAGTGCCCCGGCCCGCGCCAAGGAAACCCCGGCACCGGCCAACAACGCCATGGCCTCGCTGTTCGCCAACGCCAAGCAGCTGAAGAAGAAGTGATGACGGTTCCCGACGACGTCGTCTTCAGCGCCTTCAGCCAGTTGCTCGGCTGCCGTCTGCAACGCCTGGAAAACGGCGTTGCCGAGGTGGCCATGGCCCTGGAGCCGCACCTGCGCAACCGCGGCGGCAAGCTGCATGGCGGGGCAATCTTCAGCCTGGTCGACACCACCATGGGCCTGGCCTGCTCCAGTTCCCATGGTTTCGACCAGCAGAGCGTGACCCTCGAATGCAAGATCAACTACCTGCGTGCGGTCAGCGAAGGTGACGTGCTGTGCATCGCCCGGGTGCTGCATGCCGGGCGGCGCACGCTGGTGGTCGACGCCGATGTACTCCAGGGCGACAAACTGGTGGCAAAAGCACAGGGGACTTTCGTCGTCCTCTAGCCGCAAATGGCCAAACTGCGGTACTTTCGGCAGAGCGCAGGCGCTGCCGAAAGCCGGCCAAAACCAGGCGACAACGCCAGTTCCTCTGTCCACCCTTGTAGACCGTCATCTCTACCCCCATATTGGGGCGACTGACGCGTGAAGGAATCCATCTTGAGCGAACTTCTCAACCGCCGCCTGAGCCTGCTCGGCCAAGGCGACAACCTCTCCCTGCTCAAGCAGTGCCTGCACGGCATCGAGCGTGAATGCCTGCGTGTGACCGAGGAAGGTCGTCTGGCCCAGACTCCGCACCCCGAAGCCCTGGGCGCGGCGTTGACCCACGAGCAGATCACCACGGACTACTCGGAGTCGCTGCTGGAGTTCATCACCCCAGCCCTGGCCGACCCGGCGCAGACCCTCGAAAGCCTGGAGAACATCCACCGCTTCGCTTATACCAAGCTTGGCAACGAGTTCCTCTGGAGCCCGTCGATGCCCTGCCCGCTGCCGGCCGAGGAAGACATTCCGATCGCCTGGTACGGCACCTCCAACATCGGTCAGCTCAAGTACGTCTACCGCAAGGGCCTGGCCCTGCGCTACGGCCGCACCATGCAGTGCATCGCCGGGATTCACTACAATTTCTCGCTGCCAGAAAAACTCTGGCCGCTGCTGCGCGAAGCGGAACACAGCACGGTGGATGATCGCGACTATCAGTCGTCGGCCTACATCGCCCTGATCCGCAACTTCCGTCGCTACAGCTGGCTGCTGATGTACCTGTTCGGCGCCTCGCCGGCCCTGGATGCCGGCTTCTTGCGTGGCCGCCCGCACCAGCTTGAGCAGTTCGACGCCGACACCCTGTACCTGCCCTACGCCACCAGCCTGCGCATGAGCGACCTGGGTTACCAGAGCAACGCCCAGGCCGGCCTGACGCCGTGCTACAACAACCTCGCCAGCTACACCGACAGCCTGCGCAAGGCGGTGGCCACGCCGTACGCGCCCTATGTCGAGATCGGTACGCACAAGGATGGCGAGTGGGTTCAGCTGAACACCAACATCCTGCAGATCGAAAACGAGTACTACTCCAACATTCGCCCCAAACGCGTCACCTACAGCGGTGAGCGGCCGATCCAGGCGCTGATGGCCCGTGGCATCCAGTACGTCGAAGTGCGCTGCCTGGACATCAACCCGTTCCTGCCCACCGGTATCGACCTGCCGCAAGCGCGTTTCCTCGACGCCTTCCTGCTGTTCTGCGCCCTGGAAGACAGCCCGCTGCTGGGCAACCAGGAATGCGGCAACTGCACCGGCAACTTCCTCAGCGTGGTCAAGGAAGGTCGCCGCCCGGGCCTGCAACTGCAGCGTGACGGCCAGCCGGTCGAGCTCAAGCAGTGGGCCGACGAGCTGCTCGAACGCATCGCGCCACTGGCCGAACTGCTTGACCGCAGCCAGGGCGGCGACGAACACGCCAAGGCCCTGCAGGCGCAGAAAGCCAAGGTCAGCGACCCTGCCCTGACGCCATCGGCGCAGGTGCTGGCGAGCATGACCGAGCACAAGGAAAGCTTCAGCCGCTTCGCCTTGCGCCAAAGCCAGGTGCATGCCGAGTTCTTCCGCGCCCAGGCCCTTTCAGCCGAGCAGCAGCAAGGTTTCGAAAGCGCAGCGCGCCAGTCCCTGGAAGCCCAGGCCAAGCTTGAGCGTGAAGAGGACAAGGCTGATTTTGACCTGTTCGTCAGCGCTTACCAGGCGAGCATCCTGGCGATCAGCAACTGACATGACCCGCACCGTTACCCCGCGCAAACCCCGGGCCCGCAGCCAGGCGAGGATCGATTCGATCCTCGAGGCGGCGCGCACGCTGCTGGCCAGCGAAGGGGTGGCCAGCCTGTCGATTTACAGCGTGGCCGAGCGCGCGCAGATTCCGCCGTCATCGGTGTATCACTTCTTCGCCAGTGTCCCGGCGTTGCTTGAAGCACTCACCGCCGACGTGCACGGCGCCTTTCGTGCCTGCCTTGAAGCACCGATTGATTCAGCGGCGCTGAACACCTGGCACGACCTGTCGCGCCTGGTCGAGCAGCGCATGCTGGTGATCTACAACGAAGACGCCGCGGCCCGGCAATTGATTCTCGCCCAGCATGGCCTGAGCGAAGTGACCCAGGCTGACCGCCAGCACGACATCGAGCTGGGCGACCTGATGCACAGGCTGTTTGCCGCGCATTTCCAGTTGCCGGTGTTACCGGAAGATGTCGATGTGTTTGCCCTGGCCATGGAACTGGGTGACCGGGTGTATGCCCGTTCGGTGCAGTTGCATGGGCAGATTACGCCGCGCATGGCCGAGGAAGGGATGCGGGTGTTTGATGCGTATCTGGGCTTGTACCTACCGCCCTTTCTGCCTAAACGCTGACGGCCTCATCGCGGGTCAAGCCCGCTCCTACAGGGAGCGGGCTTGACCCGCGATTTTCAGAGCTTGGCGATCGACACTTCGGTCGACTTCACAAAGGCAATCACCTCGCTGCCAATAGTCAATTCCAGCTCACGCACCGAACGGGTGGTGATCACCGAGGTGACGATACCCGAGGCGGTCTGCACATCGATTTCCGACAATACCGGGCCTTCGAGGATTTCTTTGACGGTGCCTTTGAACTGGTTGCGTACGTTGATCGCTTTGATAGTCATCTGCTTGGTTCCTTACAGGTCAGAGAGCCCAACGCAATTGCGTCGGCAAAGGTGCGACAGGTTCCGGCTCGGGCGGTGTGCCCGGAATCGACAGAACCCGGTTGAGAACTTCGGTTTCCAGTGCAGCCAGGCGGTGTGAGCCGCGTACCCGCGGGCGTGGCAGGTCGACGATAAGGTCCAGGCCCACCTCGCCGTCTTCGATGAGAATCACCCGGTCGGCTACCGCCACCGCCTCGCTGACGTCGTGGGTAACCAGCAACACGGTGAAGCCGTGCTGGCGCCACAGCCGTTCGATCAACTGCTGCATCTCGATCCGGGTCAGGGCATCCAATGCCCCTAGCGGCTCATCGAGCAGCAACAGGCGTGGCTGGTGAATCAGTGCCCGGGCCAGGGCCACGCGCTGCTTCTGGCCACCCGACAAGGCCGCCGGCCATTCATTGGCACGCTCGGCCAGGCCGACCGCTGCCAGCGCTTCCAGCGCCCGTGGCCGCCAGTTGCCCGAGAGGCCCAGGCCAACGTTGTCGATAACCTTCTTCCACGGCAGCAGGCGCGCTTCCTGGAACATCAGGCGGGTGTCTTCCTGGGCTTCGCGCAGCGGCGCGGAACCTGCCAGCAACTCGCCGCCACTGGGTTGGTCGAGGCCGGCGAGCAAGCGCAGCAAGGTGCTCTTGCCGCAGCCACTGCGCCCGACAATGGCGACGAACTGCCCGGCCGGAATGTGCAGGTCGATATCGCGCAGTACCTGGCGCTGGCCGAAGGTCTTCTGCAGGTTCTGCGCCGCCAGCGGAATACCGCGCAGCAGCCGTGGTGGTGGATCCTTGAGGATGGTCATGCGCCCTCTCCCCTGCTCGCTTGATAGGCCGGATGCCAGCGCAGCCAGACCCGCTCGAGGCCGCGTGCGGCGAGGTCTGCGAGCTTGCCGAGCACGGCATAGAGAACGATCGCCAGGACCACCACATCGGTCTGCAGGAACTCGCGGGCGTTCATTGCCAGGTAGCCGATGCCGGCGTTAGCCGAAATGGTTTCGGCAACGATCAGGGTCAGCCACATAAAGCCCAGGGCAAAGCGCACGCCGACCAGGATCGACGGCAAGGCATCGGGCAGAATCACCTGGCGAAACAGCTCGAAGCCGGACAAACCATAGCTGCGGGCCATTTCCACCAGTGCCGGGTCGACGTTGCGGATGCCGTGGTAGGTGTTCAGGTAGATCGGGAACAAAGTGCCCAGGGCCACCAGGAAAATCTTTGCCGACTCGTCGATGCCGAACCACAGGATCACCAGCGGAATCAGCGCCAGGTGAGGTACGTTGCGGATCATCTGCACCGAACTGTCGAGCAGGCGTTCGCCCCATTTCGACAGGCCGGTGATAAAGCCCAGCGCCAGGCCGATGGCACCGCCAATCACAAAACCGACGCCGGCGCGCCAGCCACTGATTGCCAGGTGGGTCCAGATCTCGCCGCTGCGTACCAGCTCGACGCCAGCGCTTAATACCGCGCTGGGCGCCGGCAAAATCCGCGTCGACAGCCAGCCGACGCTGACTGCCAGTTGCCAGACCGCCAACAGCAGCAGCGGCAACGCCCAGGGCGCCAGGCGTTGCTGCCAGGGAGTGGATTTACGACTCATGGCCCGGCCCTCAGCGCTGCGCCGAGGATTTAGGCAGGATGTCGTTGGCGACCATCTCGCCGAACGGGCTCACGTAGCCACCGCTTTGCGGCAGTTGCGGGCGCTCCACGTCCAGGTGCGGGAACAGCAGCTCGGCGACCCGGTACGACTCTTCCAGGTGTGGATAACCGGAGAAGATGAAGGTATCGATGCCCAATGCTGCGTATTCCTTGACCCGCTCGGCCACGGTTGGGCCGTCGCCGACCAGCGCCGTGCCGGCACCGCCGCGCACCAGGCCGACACCGGCCCAGAGGTTGGGGCTGACTTCGAGGTTGTCGCGGTTGCCGCCATGCAGCGCGGCCATGCGTTGCTGGCCGACCGAATCGAAGCGTGCCAGCGAGGCCTGGGCGCGGGCGATGGTGTCGTCGTCCAGGTGCGAGATCAGCCGCTCGGCGGCCTGCCAGGCTTCGGCGTTGGTTTCGCGCACGATCACGTGCAGGCGGATGCCGAAGCGCACCGTGCGGCCTTGCTTGGCGGCCTTGGCGCGCACTTGCTCGATCTTCTCGGCCACCGCCGCAGGCGGCTCGCCCCAGGTCAGGTACAGCTCGACCTGCTCGGCTGCCAGGTCCTGGGCCGCTTCTGAAGAGCCGCCAAAGTACAGCGGCGGACGCGGCTGCTGGATCGGCGGATAGAGCAGCTTGGCGCCTTTGACCTGGATGTGCTGGCCGTCGTAGTCGACGGTTTCGCCTTCCAGCACCCGGCGCCAGATGCGGGTAAATTCCACCGAGGCCTGGTAGCGCTCTTCATGGCTGAGGAACAGGCCGTCACCGGACAGCTCTTCCGGATCGCCGCCGGTGACCAGGTTGAACAAGGCACGGCCACCGGAAAGACGATCCAGGGTTGCCGCCTGACGCGCCGCTACGGTCGGCGAGATGATCCCCGGGCGCAGCGCGACCAGGAACTTCAGGCGCTGGGTTACCGGGATCAGCGACGCGGCAACCAGCCAGGAGTCCTCGCAGGAACGCCCGGTCGGAATCAACACGCCACCAAAACCGAGGCGGTCGGCGGCCTGGGCAATCTGCTGCAGGTAGCCGTGATCGACGGCGCGCGCGCCCTCGGCGGTGCCAAGGTAATGGCCGTCGCCATGGGTGGGAAGAAACCAGAATACGTTGAGGCTCATTGGAGTTGTCTCCTAGGGGTGGCGCAGACCGGGGCGGCGCCCCGGCGCGGGCAAATCGTCAAGGGGCGCTGGCGACCTTGGCCGGCGGGGTCCAGATCACATCCTTGATGCTCAAGGGCTTGGGAATCAGCTTGAGCGTCTTGAAGGTGTCGGCGATCTTCTGCTGGGCAGCGATCACTTGCGGGGTCAGGAAGGCAGCGCCGTAGCCCTGGCGCTTGACCGAAGTCAGGGTGATGTCGGCCGGCAGGCCGAGCAGCGGCGCGACCTGGTCAGTGACTTCCTGCGGGTTGGCCTTGGACCACTCGCCCACCGCGCGCACTTCATCGACCAGCGCGCTGATCACTTCAGGGTGCTTTTGCGCATAAGGCTTGGTCGCCAGGTAGAACTGGTGGTTGTCGACGATGCCCTGGCCATCGCGCAGGGTGCGCGCCTGCAGCTGCTGCTCGGCAGCCGCCTGGTACGGGTCCCAGATCACCCAGGCATCGACGCTGCCGCGCTCGAAGGCGGCGCGGGCATCGGCGGGCGGCAGGAACACCGGCTGGATGTCGCTGTACTTGAGGCCGGCGTCTTCCAGGGCGCGGACCAGCAGGTAGTGAACGTTGGAGCCTTTGTTCAGCGCGACTTTCTTGCCCTTGAGTTCCTTCACCGACTGGATCGGCGAGCCCTTGGGCACCAGGATCGCTTCGCTGTGCGGCGCCGGCGGCTCGTAGGCGACATACAGCAGGTCGGCGCCAGCGGCCTGGGCGAACACCGGCGGGGTTTCGCCGGTGACGCCGAAGTCGATCGAGCCGACGTTCAGGCCTTCGAGCAGTTGCGGGCCACCGGGAAATTCAGTCCATTGCACCTGCACGCCCTGGGCGGCAAGGCGTTTTTCCAGCGTGCCCTTGGCTTTGAGCAACACCAGGGTGCCGTACTTCTGGTAACCGATACGCAGGCTTTCAGCCTGGGCTTGAGTAATGGCGCCGAAGGACACAGCCGCAGCAAACAGAGCGACCAGACCACGACGCAAAATGACAGTGCGCATAGCGCTCTCCTTTGCTGTTGGGGTTCAGGCTGCACCTGCTTGCCCGTTGGCGGGCGAGTAAGGTGGAAATTACAGGTAACGGGTGGTAAGCCTCAGATGCTCCAGCGAGCACTGAGCAGACGTTCATTCAACACGCCCGGGGCGACCGGTTTGGGTCGACGCGCCAGGGCGCTGTGGAACAGTTCGAGCGATTCCAGCAGGCGCTGCTCCAGCGCCGGCGCCAGTTGCGCGGCGGCACTGCCTTCGCCGTAGGCGATCTGGCTGTCGTCGGCGAAGATGCCTTGCAGGGTTTCCTGGGCCTTGAGCGCAGACAGTACCGGCTTGAGCGCGTAGTCCACAGCGAGCATGTGGGCGATGCTGCCGCCGGTTGCGATCGGCAGCACCACCTTGTGGTTCAGGGCGCGTTCGGGCAGCAGGTCGAGCAGGGTTTTCAGCGCACCGGCAAACGAAGCCTTGTACACCGGAGTGGCAACCACCAAGCCGTCGGCCTGCTCTACCAACTGCAGAAAATGCTGCACCCTGGGGCTGTCGAAGCGTGCATGCAGCAGGTCTTCGGCGGGAAAGTCGCGCACCTGGAATGTCACCACTTCCACGCCCTGGCCCTGCAGCCACTGGCGGCTGCGCTCAAGCAGGACGCCGGAGCGCGAACGCAGACTGGGACTACCACCGAGAGAAACAACCAGCATTGGAGCGCATCCTTGATCGTGTTCTAGAGGGCCGCGAGTTGCAGTTCTCGCTGGAGTGGAGTGACCTTAACAGCTCGATACATATATCTATAAATCATATTTTTTCATTTGTTTATTCTTTATGGAACTATAGGGGCATCGCGGGGCAAGCCCGCTCCTACCGGCCTCCAGGGGAATAAAAAAAGGGCCGTAAACGGCCCGAGTTCCCTGCTATGGCTAAAGATCAACGATTGGGTTGCGGGGTCAGGCGCAGGTATGGCTTGACCGCCCGGTAACCCTTGGGAAAGCGGCGCTTGATTTCGTCTTCATCCTTGAGCGATGGCACGATCACCACTTCGTCACCGTCCTGCCAGTTGGCCGGGGTGGCAACCTTGTGGTTGTCGGTCAGTTGCAGCGAATCGATTACCCGCAAGATCTCGTGAAAGTTGCGCCCGGTGCTGGCCGGGTAGGTGATGGTCAGGCGGATCTTCTTGTTCGGGTCGATGACGAACAGGGAACGCACCGTCAGGGTGTCGCTGGCATTGGGATGAATCAGGTCGTAGAGGTCGGAAACCTTGCGATCGGCATCAGCCAGGATCGGGAAGTTGACGACAGTGTTCTGGGTTTCGTTGATGTCTTCGATCCAGCGGTGGTGCGAATCGACCGGGTCCACCGACAGGGCAATGGCCTTGACTCCGCGCTCGGCGAACTGCTCTTTGAGCTTGGCGGTGAAACCCAGTTCGGTGGTGCACACCGGAGTAAAGTCGGCCGGATGGGAGAACAGCACGCCCCAGCTGTCGCCCAGCCATTCGTGGAAGCGGATCTTGCCGGCGCTGGAATCCTGTTCGAAGTCGGGGGCGATATCGCCGAGTCTGAGGCTCATGGTGCGGCTCCTTGGCTGGGTTCGTTATGGCTTCACTGTGCCTGCTTCCTGCTGAAATTAAAAAGAATAAATATCGATTTATTTAGAACTAACAGAAATATCAAAAAACAGGCAAAACAACGCCCGCGCGGCACAGGGCCGGGCGGGCGCGCTTTTCTCGCCTTACAGCAGCGGGATGGAGTAGCTGAGGATCAGACGGTTTTCGTCCTGGTCCTTGGTGTTGGCAATGTCGCTGCGCCAGGTGGCGTTTTTCCACATGATGCCCAGGCCCTTGAGGGTGCCTTCCGGTACCACGTAGGCCACGGTGATATCACGTTCCCACTCGGTACGGTCACCGATTGCCGAATCGATGTTATCGCCTTTGAGGTAGGTGACGCCGGCAGTAGCGCCCGCCAGGCCGACCTTGGCGAAATCGTAGGAGTAGCGAGCCTGCCAGGTACGCTCACCGGCACGGCCGAACTTCTGGATCTGCGAGTCGGTGATGGTGTAGTTGGACGAGCCGTCACCCTGGTTCAGCCAAGGGAAGTCGCTGTCACCGCTGGAGACCTGGTAACCGCCACCGAAGGTGTGACCCTGGACGGTGTAGAGGAACAGGGCGCTGTACAGATCGTTATCAACCTTGCCCTTGGTGCCGTTGCCGTACCAGCCGCTGGTGAAGTAGGCCGGATCGTTGCTGTTGGCGCCGTCGTCGGTGCTGTGGAAGTAACGGAAGTCGGACTTCAGCACGCCCGGGCCAATTGCCCAGTTGTGTACCGCACCGAGGAAGTGCTGTTTGTAGAAGTCTTCCAGGTTGCCGTAGTAGTACTGCAGCAGCAGGTCCTTGGTGACCTTGTAGTCGGCACCGGCGTAGAGGAACTTGTTGCTGAACTTGCCGGTACGGGCGTTGTTGGCGCCAGCAATCGACATTTCTTCGTTGTTGCTGGAGTTACGGCCTTTGACGTGCTCGATCTGACCACCGATCAGGGTCAGGTCCTTGAACTCGTTCGAGGTGATCTGACCACCTTCGAAGGTTTGCGGCAGCAGGCGACCGTCGTTGTACGAAATGACCGGCAGCTTCGGCAGCAGGGTACCGTAGCGCAATTCGGTCTGGGAAATCTTGGCCTTGGCGGTCAGGCCCAGGCTGGAGTATTCGTCGACTGCACGACCGCTGCTGTCGGTCGGGAACACCGAGCCGGCGTAGGAGGCGCTGGTCGGGTTGCCATGACGACCCTTGCCCGAGTCCAGACGCACGCCCAACAGGGCAATAGCGTCAACACCAAAGCCGACGGTGCCCTGGGTGAAGCCCGAGGCGTAATCGACCTGGAAGCCCTGACCCCATTCTTCCTGGTAGTTGGTGCTGGTGTTGGTACCGTGGTTACGGTTGTCGGTGTTGATATAGAAGTTGCGCAGCTTCAGTGTTGCCTTGCTGTCTTCGATGAAGCCGGCAGCACCCGCCTGCTGGGCCAGAACCCCAACGGCCACGGCAAGTGCCAAGGTGGACTTGTACATGTTTTGCTCCTCTACGTTCTAATTCTTGTGTGTCGCTTACGGCAGGATCTTTGTGTCCCGCTCGACGTCGATGGGCGATTAGCACCAAAGGGTGACCGTCAAGTCAATCGTAACTATTCATTTCACTACTTTGGTCTAATGCACCAGCGGTGGGGGTGAAGGATAATGACAATCCTATAAATCCAAAAAGACTTATTTCGTAATTTTTCAGATTATTACGGAATATCACCCAAGATTTTTCTTCGCTGCCGTTATCGGCACATAAGCTAATTCCTAAAGGATATTTCAAAGCGGTTTTTTAGATCGCTTAGCTTCGTCGATCCTTCCCCTTCGACAAAGTAGCCCTCATGGCCAGGCCATCATTGCGTTTCCTCTGCGCCCTGACCTTGACCAGCGTCACTTTTGTCGCCCAGGCCGATGGCGCCTATAGGCTGGAGCGGGCTTGCCCCGCGATGACTCCCCCCTTTCGCAAGCCTTAAATCAATTGGCTCCTAAGCTAATGCTAATAAGTTATTTATTTTAACTTTCTTAGATCATCTAGTCTTATCCCACACCAACACAATCGCCCGCCTGACAAGGAGTTAACCATGACCCTGCATGCTCCCCTGCGCCTGTTCGCCGCCCTGACCCTGGCCGGCACCAGCTGGTTTGCCCAGGCGGCCGACCTGACGGTGGCCTACCAGACCACCGTCGACCCGGCGAAAGTCGCCCAGGTCGACGGCACCTACGAGAAAACCAGCAAGGCCGATATCGACTGGCGCAAATTCGACAGCGGCGCCGACGTGATCACCGCCGTGGCCTCCGGCGACGTGCAGATCGGCTACCTCGGCTCCAGCCCGCTGGCCGCCGCTGCGACCCGCAAACTGCCGGTGGAAACCTTCCTGATCGCCACCCAGATCGGCGCAGCCGAAGCCCTGGTCGCCCGCGACGGCGCCGGCATCAACTCGCCACAGGACCTGATCGGCAAGAAGATTGCCGTGCCGTTCGTCTCCACCGGTCACTACAGCCTGCTGGCCGCACTCAAGCAATGGAACATCGACCCGGCCAAGGTACAGATCCTCAACCTCGCGCCACCGGCAATCATCGCCGCCTGGAAGCGCGGCGACATCGACGCCACCTACGTCTGGGACCCGGCCCTGGGCGTGGCCAAGGAAAACGGAAAGGTGCTGATCACCTCCGCTGAGTTGGCCGAAAAAGGCGCGCCGACTTTCGATGCCTGGATCGTGCGCAAGGACTTCGCCGCCAAGCACCCGGAGATCGTCAAGGCCTTCGCCAAGGTCACCCTGGATGCCTACGCCGACTACCGCAAGGACCCGCAAGCGTGGCTGGCAAACCAGAGTAACGTCGACAAGCTGGTCAAGCTCTCCGGCGCCAAGGCGGCTGACATCCCTGGCCTGCTGCAAGGCAACGTGTTCCCGCTGGCCGCCGACCAGGTCGCAGCACTCGGTGCACCGACCACCCAGGCAATCACCGACACCGCCACCTTCCTCAAGGAGCAAGGCAAGGTCGAAGCGGTGCTGCCGGACTACGCGCCTTACGTCAGCGCCAAATTCATCGCCAACTGAGACTCGGAGCAGACCATGGCCCTGTTACAACTGGAGCGCATCAGCGCACAGTACCCCGGCGCGGCCGAGCCGGTGCTGGCCGATATCAACCTGAGCCTGGGCCCGCAGCAATTGCTGGTGGCCCTCGGCCCTTCGGGCAGCGGCAAGACCTCGTTGCTCAACCTGATTGCCGGTTTCGTGGCGCCCAGCAGTGGCCGTATCACCCTCGACGGCGAGCCGGTACAAGGTCCGGGCGCCGAGCGCGGCGTGGTGTTCCAGGACGATGCTCTACTGCCCTGGCAAGACGTGCTGGCTAACGTCGCCTTCGGCCTGGAACTGGCCGGCGTGCCACGCGCCAGCCGCGAGAAAAAGGCCCGCGAAATGCTCGCCCTGGTCGACCTGGCGGACTTCGGCAACCGGCGCATCTGGCAATTGTCCGGTGGCCAGAAGCAGCGCGTGGGCCTGGCCCGGGCGCTGGCGGCCGATCCGCGGGTACTGCTGATGGACGAGCCGTTCGGCGCGCTGGATGCCTTTACCCGTGAACAGATGCAGGAGTTGCTGTTGCAGGTCTGGCAGCGTACCGCCAAGCCGGTATTCCTGATTACCCACGACATTGAAGAGGCGGTGTTCCTCGCCACCGAACTGCTGTTGCTGGCGCCGAACCCCGGGCAGATCGTCGAACGCCTGCAACTGGACTTTGGCCAGCGCTACAGCGCCGGCGAGTCGGCCCGTTCGATCAAGTCCGACCCGCGCTTTATCGAAACCCGCGAGCACGTGCTGGCCCGGGTGTTCTCCCAACGCAGTGCCGCAACGCGGCAGGAGTCCGCATGAGCAGCCTGGATGTCCCGGTAGCGAGCAAACGCACCGCCAGCCACACTGCGCCGAGCAAACCCCGGCGCAGCCTGAGCACCCGCTGGATCAGCGGCCTGACCCTGGCCACGCTGTTGCTGCTGTGGTGGGCGGTGACCGCCGCCGAATGGATCGAGCCACTTTTTTTGCCCTCGCCGGAAGCGGTGCTGGGCAAGGCCTGGTTGCTGCTGACCCAGGGCTACATGGAGTCCACCCTGTGGCAGCACCTGGGCGCCAGCCTGCAACGTATCGGCCTGGCCCTTGGCGCGGCGATTGTCACGGCAATCCCGATCGGCATCGCCATCGGCCATAACCGTATCGCCCGCGGCATTCTCGACCCGCTGATCGAGTTCTACCGGCCGATTCCGCCCCTGGCCTACCTGCCGCTGATCGTGATCTGGTGCGGTATCGGCGAGCTGTCGAAAGTGCTGCTTATTTACCTGGCGATCTTCGCTCCGATCGCCATTGCCACCGCCACTGGCGTGCGCACCGTCGACCCGACCAGGCTGCGCGCGGCGCAGTCGCTGGGCGCCACCCGTTGGCAGCTGATTCGCCACGTGATTTTGCCCAGCGCCCTGCCCGACATTCTTACCGGCGTACGCATTGGCCTGGGGGTTGGCTGGTCGACCCTGGTGGCCGCCGAGCTGATCGCCGCCACCAGCGGCCTGGGTTTCATGGTGCAGTCGGCGGCGCAGTTTTTGGTCACCGACGTGGTGGTGCTGGGCATCCTGGTGATCGCCTTGATTGCCTTCGCCCTGGAAATGGGCCTGCGCGCCCTGCAGCGCAAGCTGGTGCCCTGGCACGGCCAGAGCCATTGAAAACGAACAGAGAACAACCATGAGCCTGACCATTACCCCGCTGAGCCCGGCGCTCGGCGCCCAGATCAGCGGCATCGACCTCAGCCGCGAAATCAACAAAGAACAACGCGACACCATCGAACAGGCGCTGCTCAAGCACCAGGTACTGTTCTTTCGCGACCAGCCGATCAACCCGCAGCAGCAGGCCGATTTCGCCGCGCGCTTTGGCGACCTGCATATCCATCCGATCTACCCCAATGTGCCGGAAACCCCGCAGGTGCTGGTGCTCGACACCGCCGTCACCGACGTGCGCGACAACGCCATCTGGCACACCGACGTGACCTTCCTGCCAACCCCGGCACTGGGTGCGGTGCTCAGTGCCAAGCAACTGCCGGCCTACGGTGGCGATACCTTGTGGGCCAGTGGCATTGCTGCCTTTGAGGCACTGTCGGCACCGCTGCAGCAGCTGTTGGCTGGCCTCACCGCCACCCATGATTTCACCAAGTCGTTCCCGCTGGAGCGTTTCGGCACCACCCCTGAGGACCTGGCGCGCTGGGAAACGGCACGGCGTAACAACCCGCCGCTGTCGCACCCGGTAATCCGTACCCACCCGGTGAGCAAGCGCAAGGCACTGTTCGTCAATGAGGGCTTCACCACCCGCATCAACGAACTGAGCGAGGCTGAAAGCGAGGCGATTCTCAAGCTGCTGTTCGCCCACGCGACCCGCCCGGAGTTCACCATTCGCTGGCGCTGGCAGGAAAACGACGTGGCGTTCTGGGATAACCGCGTGACCCAGCATTACGCGGTGGATGATTACCGGCCGGCGCGGCGGGTAATGCACCGGGCGACGATTCTCGGGGATGCGCCGTTTTAAGAGCCATCGCGGTCTTGCCCGCTCCCAGCAGTCCACACTGTGGGAGCGGGCAAGACCGCGATGCTTTTAGCGCACCAGATGCAAGAACTGCATATGCCGTTCGTACTGGTCAAGAATGTCGTTGATGATCTGCTCCTTGCTGTAGCCCACCAGGTCATAGTCCTGGCTGCCCTCGCTCAGGTGCACCTCGGCGCGGTAGTAACGACGGTTCTTCAGCTCCTGGGTACCCAGGCCGCCCAAGGCAAATGACGGCGTGAAGTAACCGCGCATCTGCACCTGGTAAATGAACGGCTGCTCTTCGCCATGGCCGATCTTCAAACTGACGTTGTCGTGGCTCGGGTCTTCCTGGGTGATGACGTGCAGGCCCTTCTCGCTAAACACCTCGGTCACTTCGGCAATCGCCGGGCGCACCACGTCGTCCATGAAGCGGTACACCTCGTCGCGTGACGGGAAGTGCACGGCCTGGCTCAGGCGCTGACGCCAGCCACCGCGGCCGCGCCGCGAATTGGCGAACGGCGCCAGCGAATGCAACTGGGCGATCTGTCGTTGCGACTCCAGATAAAACGCCTTGTGCAGGCCCCACATCATCAGCAACAAGATCACCGAGAACGGCAGCGAGGTGAGCACTACCGCCGATTTCAGCGAATCGATACTGCCGGCGAACAGCAAACCGCTGGTCACCAGTGCGGTCATCGCGCCCCAGAACACCCGCAGCCAGTTCGGCCCGTCTTCATCGGCATTGCCGCCACGGGCGGAGAGGGTCGAGAGCACCACGGTGCCGGAGTCTGCCGAGGTGACGAAGAACACGAAGCTGATGAACACCGTGACGGCGATCACCGCCTTGCTCCACGGGTAGGTTTCCAGCAACAGGTAGAGGGTCATCGACGGGTTGTCGAGGGCCGACTGGCCCAGCGCGGTCATGCCGTGCTCGAGCACCTGGAACAGCGCGCTGTTACCAAAGATCGACATCCACGCCAGAGTGAAGCCCAGCGGAATCAGCAGCACGCCGAAGACGAACTCGCGGATGGTCCGGCCGCGGGAAATCCGCGCGATGAACAGGCCGACAAACGGCGCCCAGGCAATCCACCAGGCCCAGTAGAACACCGTCCAGCCGCCCAGCCACTCATTGGCCTGGTTGTAGGCGTAAACGTCAAAGCTCTTGCGCGGCAAGGCGCCAAGATAGTCACCGAGGTTCTGGATCAGGGTGTTGAACAGGTGCTGGGTAGGGCCGGCGAACAGCACGAACAGCAGCAGCGCGCAGGCCAGGAACATGTTGATGTCGGACATCACCCGCACGCCCTTCTCGACCCCGGCAACCGCCACCGCGACCGCCGCGCCCATCATCAGGGTGATGAGGATCACCTGCACCCACTGGGTGTGCGGCACGCCGAACAGGTAGTCCAGGCCGGAGTTCAGGTGCAACACGCCAAAGCCCATGTCGGCGCCCAGGCCGAACACCGTGGCGATGATGCCGAAGCCGTCGACGGCGTAACCAATCGGGCCGTTGATGCGCTTGCCGATCAACGGATACAGCGCCGAGCGCAGGGCCAGCGGCAGGTTATGGCGGTAGGCGAAATAGGCCAGGGCCATGCCGACAAAGGCGAACACCCCCCAGCCGTGCAGACCCCAGTGCAGGAACAGCAACTGCATGGCCTGGCGCCCGGCCTCGACCGTGCCGGCCTCGCCTTGCGGCGGCTGCAGCATGTGGGTCAGGGGTTCGGAGACGCAGAAGAAGAACAGGGTAATGCTGATGCCGGCGGCGAACAGCATGCCGGCCCAGGACAGGTAGCTGAACTCGGGCTCGTCGTGGTCGGCACCGAGCTTGATCTTGCCGTAGCCAGACAAGGCGGTGACCACCACGAAGACCAGGTACAGGGTCATCGCCAGCATGTAGTACCAGCCAACGGTGTTGGCTGCCCAGTTCTGCGCCGCCAGCAGCCACTCGCCAGCGGCTTGCGGGTTGCTGATGACCACCAGGCCGAATATCAGGATAAAGCTCGCCGCGAAGTAGAAAACCGGCGGGTTCATGCGGATCTTGCCGCTGGATTCGGAGCTGGGTGCACTCATTGGTTGTGCACCTCGCCGAGGGGGGAGAAGCTTGGATTGAACGGGTTCAGCAAAGGGTTTCCTCCTGTTGAACACCGGCAGCGGACCACCGTTTTAACTTGAACAAGCGTTCAAGTTAAACATGGATGGGGGTCGCGATGCGACCCGTTGCCGCAAGCCAAGCCTCGGATCGCCTACTTCTGGGTACCGTCATCATGCTGCAGATTGGCCTGGGTCAGGTTGCTGCCCGGCGCCACGCTGCGGGTCAGCCAGACGTTACCGCCGATGGTCGAACCCTTGCCAATGGTGATTCGTCCCAGAATAGTCGCGCCGGCATAAATCACCACGTCGTCCTCGACAATCGGGTGGCGCGGATGGCCCTTCTGCAACTGCCCGTCCTCGTCCGCAGGGAAGCGCTTGGCGCCCAGGGTCACGGCCTGGTAGATGCGTACCCGCTCGCCGATGATCGCCGTTTCGCCGATCACCACGCCGGTACCGTGGTCGATGAAGAAGCTCGGGCCGATCTGCGCCCCCGGGTGAATGTCGATGCCGGTGGCCGAATGCGCCAGCTCCGAGCTGATCCGCGCCAGCAATGGCAGGCCAGCGCGGTACAGATGGTGGGCCAGGCGGTGGTGAATCACCGCGAGGATGCCCGGGTAGCACAGCAGCACTTCATCGACGCTGCGCGCCGCCGGGTCGCCATGAAAAGCGGCCAGCACATCGGTATCGAGGATGCTGCGCAGGCTTGGCAGGGCGGCGGCAAAGTCCTGGATCAGGCGCAGCGCCGTGGCGTCGATCTCGGCCGTGGCCTGCTTGCCGTGGCGCGCCACATAGCGCAGCTCCAGGCGCGCCTGGGCGAGCAAGGCGGTCAGCGCGGCATCGAGGGTATGGCCAACATAGAAGTCTTCGCTCTCTTCACGCAGGTCGACCGGGCCCAGGCGCATGGGGAACAGGGCACCACACAACTGCTCGAGAATATGGCGCATGGCCTCGCGTGACGGCAGCTCGCGGCCGCCCTGCTCGCCGCTGCTGCGCCCGTTACTGCTGCGCCACTGGTCGCGGGCGGCACGCAGCTGGCCGACGATGGTTTGCAACTGCCAATGCCCTGTTTGCGCGTTGTCGCTCACGATTACCTCTCCTGCTGCAGCGGCGGTCGGTGGATGGTGGTGCCGCCGAAGTGCCGATTACTTTACGGCAATTTCCTGCGACAGAAAAAATAACCCTTTATTCCAGAACGCAATAAAGGCGGCATAAGCACGGGAGTTGCCCACCTGCCCGAGGCTGCCTATAGTCGAATTTTACCTAGCCGACGTGACCTCATGATCGACCGACAGCTTGCCCGCTTCAATCGTCTGGACCTGCTTGGCGCCCCCACCGCGCTGGAAAAACTGCATCGGCTGTCGGCCTGGGCTGGCCGCGACATCTACGTCAAACGCGACGATTGCACGCCGTTGGCGCTGGGCGGCAACAAGCTGCGCAAGCTCGAATACCTGGCCGCCGATGCCCTGGCCAAGGGCGCCGACACCCTGGTGACCGCAGGCGCCATCCAGTCCAACCATGTGCGCCAGACCGCGGCGCTGGCCGCGCAACTGGGCCTGGCCTGCGTAGCCTTGCTGGAAAACCCGATCGGTACCGATTCGCTCAACTACCAGCACAACGGCAACCGCCTGTTGCTGGAGCTGTTCGACGCCAAGGTCGAGCTGGTCGATAACCTCGACAATGCCGACGAACAACTGCAGGCCCTGGCCGTGCGCCTGCACGCCAGCGGCCGCAAGCCCTACATCGTGCCGATTGGCGGCTCCAATGCCCTCGGTGCCCTGGGGTATGTCCGCGCGGGCCTGGAGCTGGCCGAACAGATCGAACATTGCGGCGAGCAGTTCGCCGGGGTGCTGCTGGCCTCCGGCAGTGCCGGTACCCACAGCGGCCTGGCCATCGCCCTGGCAGAAAAACTGCCGAAGCTGCCGGTGATCGGCGTCACCGTGTCGCGCAGCGACGAAGACCAGCGGCCGAAAGTCCAGGGTCTGGCCGAGCGCACCGCCGAGCTGCTGGGCCTGCGCCTGCCGGCCACGTTCAAGATCGAATTGTGGGATGAGTACTTCGCCCCGCGCTATGGCGAACCGAATGCCGGCACCCTCGCCGCCATCCGCCTGCTGGCCAGCCAGGAAGGCTTGCTGCTCGACCCGGTGTACACCGGCAAGGCCATGGCCGGGCTGCTCGATGGCATTGCCCGCCAGCGATTCGATGACGGCCCGCTGATTTTTCTGCATACCGGTGGGGCCCCGGCATTATTCGCCTACCCTGAGGTCTGGAACGGCTAATTAATATAGTTTGAAATAATATAAGAAAATGAATTTATATTATTTTTAAGACTAAAAGCGTCACCCTATAGTCAGCGCCACACTCACAACAACATTGGGGCTAACCATGAAGATTTCCGCTTTCGGTAAACAGGCAGTCGCCGCAGGCCTCGGCCTGCTGCTCGGCGCCAGCCTGCTCGGCCATGCTGTCGCTGGTGAGCAACTGCAGCAGATCAAAGACAAGGGCGTGATCAACATCGGCCTTGAAGGCACTTATCCACCGTTCAGCTTCGTCGACGCCGACGGCAAGCTGGCCGGCTTCGAAGTGGAGCTTTCCGAAGCCCTGGCCAAGGAGTTGGGAGTCAAGGTCAAGCTGCAGCCGACCAAGTGGGATGGCATCCTCGCAGCACTTGAGTCCAAGCGCCTGGACGCGGTGGTGAACCAGGTGACCATCTCCGATGAGCGCAAGAAAAAGTACGATTTCTCCGCGCCCTACACCATTTCCGGGATTCAGGCGCTGGTGCTGACGAAAAAGGCCGCCGAGCTGAACATCAAGTCCGCTGCCGACCTGGGCGGCAAGAAAGTCGGCGTGGGCCTGGGCACCAACTACGAACAGTGGGTCAAAGCCAACGTGCCGACCGCGGACGTGCGCACCTACGAAGACGATCCGACCAAGTTCCAGGACCTGCGCGTCGGCCGTATCGACGCCATCCTGATCGACCGTCTGGCCGCCCTGGAATACGCCAAGAAAGCCAAGGACACCACCGCCGCCGGTGACGCCTTCTCCCGCCAGGAAGCCGGTATTGCCCTGCGCAAAGGCGAGCCGGAACTGCTGGCAGCAGTGAACAAAGCTCTCGACAAGCTGCGCGCCGACGGCACACTGAAAAAGCTTTCGGAAAAGTACTTCAACGCTGACGTCACTCAATAATGGAAGCAGCTTTGCAACTGGCGCTGGAGTCCGCGCCCTTTTTGCTCAAGGGCGCGTATTACACGGTCATTCTCAGCCTCGGCGGGATGTTCTTCGGCCTGCTGCTGGGCTTTGGCCTGGCGCTGATGCGCCTGTCGTCGATCAAACTGCTGAGCTGGACGGCGCGGGTCTACGTGTCGTTCTTTCGCGGCACGCCGCTGCTGGTGCAGCTGTTCATGATCTACTACGGCCTGCCGCAACTGGGCATCGAGCTCGACCCGCTGCCCGCAGCATTGATCGGCTTCTCGCTGAACATGGCCGCCTATGCCTGTGAAATTCTCCGCGCCGCGATCAGTTCCATCGACCGCGGCCAGTGGGAGGCTGCCGCCAGCATCGGCATGACCCGTGGCCAGGCCATGCGCCGGGCAATCCTGCCGCAAGCGGCGCGCACCGCCTTGCCGCCACTGGGCAACAGCTTTATTTCGCTGGTCAAGGACACCGCCCTGGCCGCCACCATCCAGGTGCCGGAGCTGTTCCGCCAGGCGCAGCTGATTACTGCGCGCACCTTCGAGATCTTCACCATGTACCTTGCCGCCGCACTGATCTACTGGGTGCTGGCCAGCGTTCTCGCGCACCTGCAGAACCGCCTGGAAGCGCGGGTCAACCGGCACGACCAGGAGTCCTGAGGCATGATCGAGGTACAACGACTGAGCAAGCAGTTCAACGGCCAGACCGTGCTCGATGACATCAGCCTCAAGGTTGAGGCCGGCGAGGTGATCGCCATCATCGGCCCCAGCGGCTCGGGCAAGACCACCTTCCTGCGTTGCCTGAACCTGCTAGAAACCCCCAGCAGCGGGCGCATCAAGGTCGGCAAGGTAGAAATCGACGCCAACCGCCCGCTGGGCCAGCAAAGCGGGCTGATCCGCCAGTTGCGCCAGGAAGTCGGCTTCGTGTTTCAGAACTTCAACCTGTTCCCCCATCGTACGGCGCTGGAGAACGTCATCGAAGGCCCGCTGGTGGTCAAGAAAACTCCGCACGAACAAGCCGTGGCCCTGGGCATGAAGCTGCTGGCCAAGGTCGGCCTGGCCGGCAAGGAAGCCGCCTACCCGCGCAAGCTCTCCGGCGGCCAGCAACAGCGGGTGGCGATTGCCCGGGCCCTGGCGATGGAGCCGGAAGTGATCCTCTTCGATGAGCCGACCTCGGCGCTCGACCCCGAGCTGGTCGGCGAGGTGTTGGCGACCATTCGTGGCCTGGCTGAAGAAAAGCGCACCATGATCATCGTCACCCATGAGATGAGCTTTGCCCGCGACGTGGCCAACCGGGTGATCTTCTTCGACAAGGGCGTGATCGTTGAACAGGGCGAAGCCAAGGCGCTGTTCGCCCACCCCAAGGAAGAACGCACGCGCCAGTTCCTGAGTAAATTCCTCGGTACGCAGAACACCGGCTACTGAGTTTTCCCCGGCCTTTTCCCCCCTTCTGACAGCGCCTGCCCAGCCCCGGCAGGCGTTCGTCCAGCGACCGCCAAGTACTTCTATATTTATTCCTAAAAGTTAGTTTATTTAATTTTTATACGCTATTAGGGTATATGCACCGGACCACCGGACCAACGCAATTTTGTCGTCGCAGCCCGCGTCGACGTTTTCAATTCGTGAGGTAGGTATGGTCAGGAACACAATCACCCCAGTGCGTAACGCCAGGGCATTGAGTGCAGCCAAGGAGCGGTACTGATGTCCAATCTGGCAGAAACCACAGTCCACAGCGATCTGGACAGCGCCCCGCTGTTGCTGCCGGCCAAGGTGCTGAGCAACGACGAACAAGCCCTGCAAGCGGCCCACGAACTGGCCGAAGCGGCACGCACCCAGGCGGCCAAACGCGACCAGCAGCGCAAGCTGCCCTGGGCAGAAATCGAACAGTTCACCCGCAGCGGCCTGGGCAGCATCAGCATCCCGCGCGCCTTTGGTGGCGCGCAGGTGTCGTTTGTCACCATCGCCGAAGTCTTTCGCATCATCAGCGCCGCCGACCCGGCGCTGGGGCAGATCCCGCAAAACCAGTTCGGCATCCTGCAACTGCTCAAAGGCACCGCCACAGAGCGGCAGAAAGAGCTGCTGTTCACCTCGGTGCTCGATGGCTGGCGCATCGGCAATGCCGGGCCGGAACGCGGCACCAAACACACCCTGGACCTCAAGGCACGGATCACCCGCGAGGGCGATCACTATGTGCTCAGCGGCCAGAAGTTCTACTCCACCGGCGCCCTGTTTGCCCATTGGGTCGCGGTCAAGGCGCTGAACGATGACGGCCGTCAGGTCATGGCCTTTGTCCGCCGCGGCACCCCGGGCCTGCGCATCGTCGATGACTGGTCCGGCTTCGGCCAGCGCACCACCGCCAGCGGCACCGTGCTGCTGGACCAGGTGCAGGTCGATGCGGAGCTGGTGATCGACACCTGGAAACAGGGCGAAGTAGCAAACATCCAGGGCGCGGCTTCGCAGCTGATCCAGGCGGCCATCGATGCCGGTATCGCCGAAGCGGCGATTGCCGACACCATCGCCTTCGTTCGCGACAAAGCCCGGCCATGGATCGACGCCAAGGTCGATCGTGCCAGCGACGATCTCTATGTGATCGCCGATGTCGGCCGCCTGCAGCTTGAGCTGCATGCCGCCCAGGCACTGCTTTCCAAGGCTGCGCGGGTGCTCGATGAAGTCAGCGCCGCGCCGGTCGATGCCGCTGCGGCCGCTCGCGCTTCGATTGCCGTGGCCGAAGCCAAGGTGCTGACCACCGAGATTTCGCTGCTGGCCAGCGAGAAGCTCTTCGAGCTCTCCGGCAGCCGCGCCACCCTGGCCGAGTTCAACCTCGACCGGCACTGGCGCAATGCCCGCGTGCACACCCTGCACGATCCGGTGCGCTGGAAATACCACGCCGTCGGCGCCTATCACCTCAACGGTACCTTGCCTGCCCGGCACTCCTGGATTTGACCAGACCACTGGAGCCCTGTTTATGAGCCTTTTGCCACAACCGCACGCCAACGTCGCGGTCATCCACACTGACGCCCAGGCATTGCAAGTCGCCGAGGAAATCGCCGTCCAGCTGCGCCGCGACAGCGCCCTGCGCGACCGCGAACGACGCCTGCCGCACCCTGAACTTGAACTGTTCTCGCGCTCCGGCCTGTGGGGCATCAGCGTACCCAAGGCCTTTGGTGGCGCTGGCGTATCGAACGTCACCCTGGCCAAGGTCATCGCCCGCATCGCCCAGGCGGACGCCTCGCTGGGGCAGATTCCGCAGAACCATTTCTATGCCCTCGAAGTGCTGCGGGTCAACGGCAGCGCGGCGCAACAGCAGCGCCTGTACGCCGAAGTACTGGCCGGCCAGCGCTTGGGCAATGCCCTGGCCGAGCTGGGCACCAAGACCGCCCACGACCGCACCACCGCCCTTAGCCGCGACGGCGATGCTTACCGCATCAACGGGCGCAAGTTCTACGCCACCGGTGCGCTCTATGCCCAGCGCATTCCCACCTCGGTTGTCGATGAGGACGGCATCCAGCGCCTGGCCTTCGTCCCGGCAGACAGTACCGGGCTGAAGGTCATCGACGACTGGAGCGGCTTCGGCCAGCGCACCACCGGCAGCGGGTCGGTGCTGTTCGATAACGTCCAGGTTGGCGCCGAAGACGTGCTGCCGTTCCAGAGCGCCTTCGAGCGCCCGACCACGGTCGGCCCGCTGGCACAGATCCTCCACGCCGCCATCGACACCGGCATCGCCCGCGCCGCCTACGAAGATGCCCTGCACTTCGTGCGCACCCGCAGCCGGCCATGGGTCGACTCCGGGGTCGATAAGGCCAGCGAAGATCCACTGACGCTGAAATCCTTCGGCCACCTGGCGATCCGTTTGCACGCCACTGAAGCGCTGCTCGAACGCGCCGGCGAATACCTCGACCGCGCCCAGGCCGAGCCCAATGCCGCAACCGTCGCCGCCGCCTCCATCGCCGTGGCCGAAGCGCGGGCGATCAGCACCGAGATTTCCCTCGCCGCCGGCACCACTCTGTTCGAGCTGTCGGGCAGCCAGGCCACCCTGGCCGAGCATGGCCTCGACCGGCACTGGCGCAACGCCCGGGTGCACACCCTGCACGACCCGGTGCGCTGGAAGTACCACGCCATCGGCAACTACTACCTCAACGATGAAAACCCACCGTTGCGGGGCACCATCTGATGGCCAAGAAAAAGATCCTGCTCAACGCCTTCAACATGAACTGCGTTGGCCATATCAACCACGGCCTGTGGACCCACCCGCGGGACAACTCGAGCCAGTACAAAACCCTCGAATACTGGACCGAGCTTGCCCAGTTGCTCGAGCGCGGGCTGTTCGACGGGCTGTTCATCGCCGATATCGTCGGTGTCTACGACGTCTACCAGCAGTCGGTCGATGTACCGCTCAAAGAGTCGATCCAGCTACCGGTCAACGACCCGCTGCTGCTGGTCTCGGCCATGGCCGCGGTCACCCGCAACCTGGGTTTCGGCCTGACCGCCAACCTCACCTACGAGCCGCCGTACCTGTTTGCCCGGCGCCTTTCCACCCTCGACCACCTGAGCCGTGGCCGGGTCGGCTGGAACATCGTCACCGGCTACCTCGACAGCGCTGCCAAGGCCATGGGCCTGGACCAGCAACCCGAGCACGACCGCCGCTATGACCAGGCCGACGAGTACCTGCAGGTGCTGTACAAGCTCTGGGAAGGCAGTTGGGAAGACGGCGCGGTGCTCAACGACCGCCAGCAGCGGATCTACGCCCAGCCGGACAAGGTGCACAAGGTCAAGCATCAAGGCGAGTTCTACCGGGTCGAGGGCTATCACCTCTGCGAGCCGTCGCCGCAGCGTACGCCGGTGCTGTTCCAGGCTGGCAGTTCCGAGCGTGGCCTGGGCTTTGCCGGCAACCATGCCGAATGCGTGTTCATCAGCGGCCAGAACAAGGCCGCCACCCGCGCCCAGGTCGACAAGGTCCGCGCTGCCGCCGTCGCAGCCGGGCGCGACCCTCAGGCCATCAAGGTGTTCATGGGCCTGACGGTGATCGTCGCCCGCACCGAAGAACAGGCCAAGGCCAAGCACGCCGAGTACCTGCGCTATGCCAGCCCCGAGGCCGGTGTTGCGCACTTTGCCAGTTCCACCGCTATCGATTTTTCCGAGTACGAACTGGACGAGCCGATCCAGTACGTGAAAAGCAATGCCATCCAGTCTGCCACCAAGAACCTGCAGAACAACGACTGGACCCGGCGCAAGCTGCTCGAACAGCACGCTCTGGGCGGGCGCTACATCACCCTGATCGGCTCGCCGACCCAGGTCGCCGACGCACTGGAAAGCTGGATCGCCGAAACCGGCCTCGACGGTTTCAACCTGGCGCGCACGGTC
Source organism: Pseudomonas sp. B21-009 (assembly GCF_024749345.1). NCBI lineage: Bacteria > Pseudomonadati > Pseudomonadota > Gammaproteobacteria > Pseudomonadales > Pseudomonadaceae > Pseudomonas > Pseudomonas sp. B21-009. The sequence continues at coordinate 5,624,281 of NZ_CP087199.1, forward strand.
ACCCCGGAAAGCTATGTCGACTTCATCGACCTGGTCATCCCCGAGTTGCAACGCCGCGGCTCGTACAAGACCGCCTACGAACAGGGCAGCCTGCGCGAAAAACTCTTCGCCAGCGACCAGCCTCACCTGCCGGCAGACCATCCTGGCGCCAGCTATCGCCACACCACCACGACCCCGACGGGAGCGCTACAGCATGCTTAAGACCTTTATTGCCCGCCCGCTCGCAGCCCTGGCCTTGAGCCTCGGCCTGTTCGGCGCCGCCCAGGCCGCCGATGCCCTGAAAGTCGGCACCACCGCAGCCTTCTCGATCCCGCTTGAAGCCGCCGTCAGCGAGGCCAAGAAACAGGGCCTGGACGTCGAACTGATCGAGTTCAGCGACTGGATCGCGCCGAATGTCAGCCTGGCGGCCGGCGACATCGACGTGAACTACTTCCAGCACATCCCGTTCCTGGAAAACGCCAAGGCTGCTGCCGGTTTCGACCTGGTGCCCTTCGCCCCGGGGATCATCAACAACGTCGGCCTGTATTCGAAAAAGTACAAGAGCTTCGCCGAGCTGCCCGAGGGCGCCAGCGTGGCCATCGCCAACGACCCGATCAACAGCGGCCGCGGTTTGCAGTTGCTGGCCAAGGCCGGCCTGATCACCCTCAAGCCCGGCGTCGGCTACAAGGCTACCGAAGAAGACATTGTCGCCAATCCGAAGAAGCTGAAGATCCTTCAGGTTGAAGCAGTACAACTGGTGCGTGCCTACGACGACGCCGACCTGGTCCAGGGCTACCCGGCCTACATCCGCCTGGCCAAGACCTTCGACGCCACTTCGGCGCTGCTGTTCGACGGCCTCGACCACAAGGAATACGTGATCCAGTTCGTCATCCGCCCGCAGAGCAAGGACGACCCGCGCCTGGCCAGGTTCATCGACATCTACCAGCACTCGCCGGTGGTGCGTGCTGCCCTCGACCAGGCCCACGGCAAGCTCTACCAAGCCGGCTGGGAGAGCTGAAATGAGCGCCATCAGCGCCCGCGTGGCGCAGGAGCAGCAGGCCACTTTCGCGCCCCTGCAACAGGCCCGGCAACGGGCCTTGCACCCGGAGCTGGGCAACGCCCATGTACGCTTCATTGGCCTCGGCAAGACGTACCCTGGCCAACAGGCCCCGGCGCTGGACGGCATCGACCTGAACATCCAGCACGGCGAGATCTTCGGCATCATCGGCCGCAGCGGCGCCGGCAAGTCGTCGCTGATCCGCACCATCAACCGCCTGGAGCAACCCAGCCAGGGCCGGGTGCTGATCGACCAGGTAGACATCGGCGAGTACGACGAAGACCGCCTGGTGCGCCTGCGCCGGCGCATCGGCATGATCTTCCAGCACTTCAACCTGATGTCGGCCAAGACCGTCTGGCAGAACGTCGAGCTACCGCTCAAGGTCGCCGGCGTGCCCAAGGCCGAGCGCCAGCGCAAGGTTGCCCAATTGCTGGAACTGGTCGGCCTGCAGGAGAAGCATCACGTCTACCCGGCGCAGTTGTCCGGCGGGCAGAAGCAGCGCGTCGGCATTGCCCGGGCGCTGGTGCATGACCCCGAGATCCTACTGTGTGACGAGGCTACGTCGGCACTCGACCCGGAAACCACCGAGTCGATCCTCGGCCTGCTACGCGATATCAACCAGCGCCTGGGTTTGACCATCGTGTTGATCACCCACGAGATGGCGGTGATCCGCGATATCTGCCACCGGGTGGTGGTGCTCGAGCGTGGGCGCATCGTTGAACAAGGCGCAGTCTGGCAGGTGTTCGGCGATCCGCAGCATGAGGTCAGCAAGACCCTGCTCGCGCCCTTGCAGCCTGCTCTGCCAGCTGCGTTGCAGGCTCGCTTGCAGCCGCAACCGGCGGGGCCTGAGGCAGCACTGGTGTTGAGCTTGCGGGTGAGTGGCAAAGACAAGCAGGCACCGGAATTGTCTTCATTATTCGCCTTGCTCGGCGGTCGGATCAGCTTGCTGCAAGGCGGCATCGAACCGATCCAGGGCCGCGCGTTGGGGCAGCTTGTTGTGTCGGTGGCCAACTCGCCGCACCGCCACGAGCAAGTGATTGAGCGCGCCCGGCAATGGGCGGCACAAGTGGAGGTATTGGGTTATGTGGTTTGATCGCTTGCTCCAGGGCGTGCTCGACACCCTGCTGATGGTCGGCGTCTCATCGCTGATCGCCCTGCTCGCCGGCCTGCCGCTGGCGGTGATCCTAGTCACCAGTGGCAAGGGCGGGATCTTTGAAGCGCCTGCCCTGAACCGGGTGCTCGGCGCCTTCGTCAACCTGTTCCGCTCGATTCCGTTCCTGATCCTGATGGTGGCCTTGATTCCCTTCACCCGCTTGATCGTCGGCACCACCTACGGCGTCTGGGCGGCAGTGGTACCGCTGACCATTGCCGCCACACCGTTCTTTGCGCGCATTGCCGAAGTCAGCCTGCGCGAGGTCGACCACGGCCTGATCGAAGCGGCCCAGGCCATGGGCTGCCGGCGCTGGCATATCGTCTGGCATGTACTGCTGCCCGAAGCCCTGCCGGGCATCGTTGGCGGCTTTACCATCACCCTGGTGACCATGATCAACTCCTCGGCCATGGCCGGCGCCATCGGTGCCGGAGGCCTGGGCGACATTGCCTACCGCTATGGCTACCAGCGCTTCGACAGCCAGATCATGCTGGCGGTGATCGTCATGCTGGTGGTGCTGGTGGCGTTGATTCAGCTGGGCGGGGACCGGTTGGCGAAGGGCTTGAACAAGCGCTGAATTTATCGCGGGTCAAGTCGGGTCGCCGCTCCCACATCTATGGCACAGGGAAACATTCTGTTTTCAAGACCTCCATGCTCCCCCAGCGAGTCCAGCTACCTTGAAGTTTCAAACTCAAGGAAGTCGACATGGACCGTCCACACTCCAAGCTCCTGCGACGGGGGCGAATTTCCGAACCCGGCAGGTTGTATCTACTGACGAGCATCACTGAAAACCGGGCCCCCATACTCAGAGAGTTTGGCTTGGCCCGGCTCGTCGTTGCCCAATTCAAACTAGCTGAGCAAGAAGGCGCTGCGCGATCACTGGCCTGGGTAGTAATGCCTGATCACTTTCATTGGCTCATCGAGTTGCAGTCCTGCACATTGAAAACACTAATGCGCAGGCTCAAGTCACGCAGTGGCTGCGCCATTTGCAAGGCGTGCAAACTCAAAAGCAGACTCTGGCAGCCTGGGTTTCATGATCGTGCATTGCGCTATGAAGAAGATGTCCAGGCAGTAGCTCGTTACATTGTTGCCAACCCTATTCGTGCAGGGCTGGTGCAGCGAATTGGTGACTATCCTCATTGGGATGCGGTCTGGATCTAAAAGCATCGCGGGTCAAGCCCGCTCCCACAGAATACACCGTTGCAACTGTGGGAGCGGGCTGGACCCGCGATGGCGTAATCACTGGCGCTGCGGCTCGCGGATCTTGTACCAGGCCACGTACAGCGCCGGCAAAAACAGCAGGGTCAGCAAGGTGGCGACGATGATCCCGCCAATCATGGCGTAGGCCATCGGCCCCCAGAACACTTCGCGGGCGATCGGGATCATGCCCAGGCTCGCCGCTGCTGCGGTCAGCAGGATCGGCCGGCGCCTGTGGTTGGTCGCTTCCAGCACCGCGTCCCAGGGCGAGTAGCCCTGGGCTTCGTACTCGTCGATCTGGGTCACCAGGATCACCGAGTTGCGGATGATGATGCCGATCAGCGCAAGAATCCCCAGGATCGCCACAAAGCCCATCGGCGTGCCGGTCGGCACCAGCGCCAGGACCACGCCGATCAAGCCCAGCGGCGCCACGCTGGCGACCAGGAACAGCTTCTGCACGCTGTGCAGCTGGATCATCAGGAAGGTGCCCATCATGAACAGCATCAGCGGCACCACCTTGGCGATCGGGCCCTGGGCCTTGCCGCTTTCTTCCACGGTACCGCCGGTGGCCACGGCGTAACCCACCGGCAGTTTGCTGGCGAATTTGTCGATCTGCGGCTTGAGCTCGGCCACCAGGTCGGTCGGCTGGATTTCGCCGCGCACCGAGGCCTTGATGGTGATGGTCGGTTTGCGGTCGCGACGCCATACCAGCGGCTGTTCCAGCTCATAGCGCACGGTGGCGAAGGCCAGCAGCGGGATCGAGGTGCCGTTGGGGGTGACGATCTGCAGGTTTTGCAGGGTCTGCGGCGTGCCGCGCTCGCTGTCTACGGCGCGCGCGATGACGTCGATCAGGTAGATGTTGTCGTTGACCTCGGTCACCGGCGCGCCGCTGACAATGCTGTTCATTACATTGGCCACGTCTTCGGACGACAACCCGAGCTGGCGCGCCTTGTCTTGGGCGATCTCGACCCGCAGCACCTTGCCCGGCTCGTTCCAGTCGTAAATCATCTCGCCGATGTGCTCGTTCTGGTCAAGCAGCGAAGCCAGAGCAATGGCGTGCTTGCGCACTTCATCGATGTCCTTGCCGCTGACCCGGTACTGGATTGGTCGCCCGACCGGCGGGCCCATTTCCAGTGACTGGACGTTGCTGCCAATGCCGACGAAGTCTTCACGCAGACGCTTTTGCAGGCGCGCCATCAATGCCTCGCGCGACTCCAGGCCTTTGCTGACAATCACCAGCTGGGCGTAGTACGGGTTCTGCAGTTGCTGGTCCAGCGGCAGGTAGAAACGGATCGCGCCCTGGCCGATGTAAGTGCTCCAGCGCACGATATCCGGGTCGCCCTTGAGCGTCGCTTCCAGGCGATCCACCGCCTTGCGGGTTTCCTCGATCGAGGCGTTTTGCGGCAGGTTGAGGTCGACGAGAATTTCCGGGCGGTCTGAGGACGGGAAGAACTGGTTCTGCACGAATCGCATGCAGAACACCGCCAGCACGAAAAGCAACACAGTGCCGATGATGGTCAGCCAGCGATGACGCATGCACCACAGCAGGCTGTTGCCAAAGGCCTTGCCGATACGCCCCGGCTCTTCGCTGTGCGGTTTGACCTTGGTGCTGAGGATATGCACGCCGAGTACCGGGGCAAATACTACGGCCACCACCCAGGACACCAGCAAGGCGGCCGCGATCACCGCGAACAGGGTGTAGGTGTACTCCCCTGCCGAGCTGGCATTGAGACCGATCGGCACGAAGCCCGCGACCGTCACCAGGGTACCGGTAAGCATCGGAAAGGCGGTCGAGGTGTAGGCGAAGGTGGCTGCCTGCTCCTTGCTCTCGCCCATTTCCAGGCGCGTGACCATGACCTCGACGGTGATCATCGCATCGTCCACCAACAGGCCCAGGGCAATGATCAGCGCGCCCAGGGAGATCCGCTGCATGGTGATGCCGCTGTATTCCATGAAGATGAAGACCATGGCCAGCACCAGCGGAATCGAACAGGCCACCACCAGACCGGCGCGTACCCCGAGGCTGATGAAGCTGACCACCAGGACGATCACCACCGCCTCGAACAGGGCGCTGGTAAAGCCGCCCACAGCCTCCTCTACTACCACCGCCTGGTCAGACACCGTATGCACGCCAACACCAACCGGCAACTCGGAGACCACGCGGTCCATCATCTTGTGCAGGTCGGCACCGAACACCTGGATGTTGCCGCCGGCCTTCATGCCGATGGCAAGACCAATGGCGGTCTGGCCGTTGTAGCGAAACATCGGCGCGGGTGGGTCGACAAAGCCTCGCTGGATCTCGGCGATATCCGCCAGGCGGAAAAAACGGTCGTTGATGCGCAGGTTGACCGCCTCGAGGTCTTTCTCCGAGGCGAACTGGCCGGTGGTGCGTACCGAAATGCGCTCGGGACCGGCCTCGATCACCCCGGCCGGGGTGACTGCGTTCTGGCTCTGCAGGGCCTGCAATACCTGGCGCTGGTCGATGCCGAACGACGCCAGCTTGCGGGTCGAGAAGTTCAGGTAGAGCACCTCGTCCTGGGTGCCGATCATTTCCACCTTGCCCAGGTTGGGCACTTCACGGATCTCGGCGCGCACCTGTTCGACGTAGTCGCGCAGCTGGCGCATGCTCAGGCCATCGGCGGTAAAGGCGTAGATCGAGCCGAACACGTCACCGAACTCATCGTTGAAACCCGGGCCCTGAATGCCTTGGGGAAACTCGCCGCGAATATCCTGGATCTTCTTGCGCACCTGATACCAGATCTGCGGGATGTCCGCCGCCTTGGTGGTGTCGCGCAGGTTGACGTACACGGTTGACTCGCCCGGGCGGGTGTAGCTTTTCACATAGTCGAGGGAGTCCAGCTCTTCGAGCTTCTTTTCGATGCGGTCGGTGACCTGGTACAGGGTTTCATCCTGGGTCGCACCCGGCCAGCGGGTCTGAATGACCATGGTCTTGATGGTGAACGAAGGGTCTTCCTCACGCCCCAGGTTCATGTAGGAAAACACGCCCATCAGCAAGCCGACGAACATCAGGTACCAGACAAAGGATTGGTGCTTCAGCGCCCACTCCGACAGGTTGAAGCTTCCATTCATTGCGGGTCTTCCTCGTCGACGATGACCTTCTGGCCCGGTTTGAGACTGTTTACACCGGCGGTTACTACTCGCTCGCCAGGCTGTACGCCCGAGGCCAGCACTACGCTGCCGGGGGTACGCTCAAGCAGCTTCACATCACGTGTGGCGACGGTTTTTTGCTGCGGATCGACCACCCATACCCGGGTCTTGCCGTCGCTTTCGAGCAAGGCCGACGCCGGCAGTTCGGTGCGTGGCGAAACCGCCGAGGTCAGGGTGACGCTGATAGCCGTGCCGAGACGGAACGCATTCGGCGTATCGACCAAGGTCAGGCGGGCGCGACGGGTGCGCGTGGTGGCATCGGCCTGCGGCTCCAGCTCACGCAGGGTCGCCGTGGTGTTGATATCCGGGTCCAGTTGCGAGGCCACCAGGAACTGAAGCTGCGTGTTCAATTGCTCGGCCAGGCTGGTCGGCAGGTCGATCACCGCTTCCTTGATATCCGGTCGCGCCAGGGTCACCACGGCCTGGCCGGCACTCACCGTTTGCCCGGCCTCGGCCTGCCAATTGGTGACTACGGCGCCATGGTCGGCCTTCAGCTCGCTGTAACCCAGTTGATCACGGGCCTGGTCAACCGCCGCCCGCGCCTGCTTCAGGGAGGCTCCAGTGGTCTTCAGGTCGGTCTGCGCGATGTCCAGCTGGGCTTGCGCACCCACGCCGCGATCAAACAACTGCTGCTGACGTCGGGCGTTGGCCTGGGCGTTGATCCACTGCGCCTGGATCTTCGCCAGGTCGCCCTCAGCGGCGCGCAACTGGTTGCGCTGGTCGGTGGGATCAAGGCTGGCAAGCACATCGCCTGGTTGCACTTGACTGCCGACATCGACCCAGCGCCGGGCAATCCGGCCCCCCACACGAAAGCCCAGGGTGCTTTCAAAACGGGCCTGGATGCTGCCAGCGAAACGTCCAAGATTGGCCTGTACCTGTGGCTGGGCAATGACCGACAGCACTGGTCGCACAGGTTCTGGCGCACTGGCTTGCTTGCCGCAACCTACGAGCAGCAGTGCGCCGCCCAAGACAAACGTGATTGCTTTCATTGCGCCACCCCGCTGTCCTTGAGCGGCGCGATTTCCACCTGCATGCCCGGATTTAGCAGTTGCCCGCCAGTTACCACAACGGTTTCCCCACCTTTGAGGCCATCGCCCACCACCACCTTGCCGGTCAGGTAGCGCATCACCTTGACCTTCTGCAAGCGCACCTTGTCACCCTCGCCCACCAGCCACACCGCCGGCTCATGCAGGTCCTTGGTCAGCGCTGACCAGGGCAACTCTACGCTCGGCTTGCCCTGAACTTTGCCGGTGGCAGTAACTGGCGAGCCCAGGTCCATGCCGGGCGGCACATCATTCAATGCCACCTTGACCTGCACCGTGCCGCTTTGCGCCGAAACCGTCGGGGTGACCTCACGGATGTAACCCTGAGCCTGGATTTTCGGGTTATCCACCAGGCTGACCTTGATTGCCTCACGGGTGGCCGGGGCCACCAGCAAGGCTTCGTAGACATTGAACACCGCATCGCGCTCACCATCGCGGGCCAGGCTGAAGATCGGCACTGTGGCCTGAACCACCTGGCCGACCTCGGCCTGGCGCTCGGTGATCACCCCGTCCGCCTCGGCGACCAGCGCGGTGTAGCTCAACTGCTCTCGGGCGTTGGCCAGTTGCGCCTGGGCGGCCTTGAGTGCGCTCTGGCTGCTGCGCAAGGCGGCTTCGGCCGAGTCGTACTCGCTCTGGCTGGTGTAGCCCTTGGGCAACAGTTTTTGCTGGCGAACAAAGGCCGCGGCAGTCTGGGTCACGCGCGCCTGCTCGGCGAAGACCTCGGCCTTGGCCGAGTCGACGTTGGTTTGCAGGTCCTTGGGGTCAAGCCTGGCCAGTACCTGGTTGGCCTTGATGTGATCGCCGACATCGACGCTGCGGGCAATGATCTTGCCGCCCACGCGAAACGAAAGATCGGTCTGCACCCGCGCCTGAACATCGCCGGTCAGGGTTACGGACGCTGCGAAATCACTGGGCTGAACACGTTGAACACCAACCCTGGGCAGTTCGGCTTCAGGGGCTTTTTTCTCCCCGCATCCCGTCAGCACCAGCAACACCCCCAGGCAGACGAGCGATAAAGGACGCAACACCCTCATGCAGGCTCCTTGCATGTGCCAGATCTATTTAGGAATGCGAGTGTTAGCGTAGATCAGGGTTCCCTTGATCGCTTGTCGGCATACACAATTCGTTCACCCTGTGGAATCGGCGATACTGCATCTTTGCCTGAATGGACGCTGCCATGCTGACCACCCTGGCTGTCGCCAACTACCGCTCGATCAATCACCTGGTGCTGCCGCTGGCACGCCTTAACGTCATTACCGGGCCCAACGGCAGCGGCAAGTCCAACCTGTACAAGGCCCTGCGCCTACTCGCAGAAACGGCGCAAGGCGGTGTGGTCAACGCCCTGGCGGTGGAGGGCGGGCTGGAGTCGACGTTCTGGGCCGGCCCCGAGCAGATCAGCCGGCGCATGAGCAACGGCGAAGTCGCCATCCAGGGCGGCCCGCGCCAGCATGCACGGCGCTTGCGCCTGGGCTTTGGCGACGAAAAATTCGGCTACGCCATCGGTCTCGGCCTGCCGGAGCCAAGCAGGTCATCTTTCGCCCTCGACCCGCAGATCAAGCGCGAAAGCATCTGGGCAGGTCCGTTGTACCGCCCGGCCAGCCTGCTGGTGGAACGCCAGGGGCCGATGGTCAAGGCCCGTGAAGGCCGCCAATGGGAGGTGCAGGCGCAGCACACGCCGAGCTTCGACAGCCTGTTCGACCAGGTCGGCAACCTGCGCTCCTCACCGGAGGTGTTGCTGCTGCGCGAGCGCATCCGTGGCTGGCGCTTCTACGATCACTTTCGTACCGACCGTGATGCCCCGGCCCGCCGCCGGCAACTGGGTACGCGCACGCCGGTACTGCACCACGACGGCCGCGACCTGGCCGCCGCGCTGCAGACCATCATCGAGATCGGCGACTCGCAGGCCTTGCAGGCAACCATCGCCGATGCCTTCCCCGGCGCACGCCTGGAGATCGATGCCGTGCCGGGTGGGGCGTTCGGGGTGTTGTTCTATCAGGAAGGTTTGTTGCGACCGCTGAGCGCCGCCGAACTGTCAGACGGTACCTTGCGCTACCTGCTGCTGGTCGCCGCGCTGCTGACCCCAAGGCCGCCAACCATGATGGTGCTGAACGAGCCGGAAACCAGCTTGCACCCGGACTTGTTGCCAGCGTTGGCGCGCTTGATCGTTCGCGCCTCGGAGCAGTGTCAGGTGTGGGTGGTGTCACATGCACGCCGCCTGGTGGCAGCGCTGGAACAGGATGCGAGCTGCAATTCGATCGTGCTGGAGAAGGTGCTGGGGCAGACCCGCGTAGCCGGTCAGGGGATGCTGGATGAGCCGGCCTGGCACTGGCCGGAGTAAAAACCAATCGCGGGGCAAGCCCGCTCCTACCCATTTGTAGGAGCGGGCTTGCCCCGCGAAGGGTTTCAGATCACGCCGAAACCGGCGTCGGCGCGCGGCGCACGTCCGGTTGTTTCCACGAGTCGGCAGCGCTTTCTTCGATAGCCTGCTGGATCGCCCGACGACGACGCTCTTCGGCCTGACGGCTGAAGTACCAGACCATGAAGGTCACCAGCGACACGCTGAGCAGGATCAGGCTGGCCACGGCGTTGATTTCCGGCTTCACGCCCAGACGCACGGCAGAGAAGACTTCCATCGGCAGGGTGGTCGAACCCGGGCCCGAGACGAAGCTGGCCAGTACCAGGTCGTCCAGCGACAGAGCAAAGGACATCATCCCGCCCGCTGCCAGCGACGGTGCGATCATCGGGATGGTGATCAGGAAGAACACCTTCCACGGCCGTGCACCAAGGTCCATGGCCGCTTCTTCGATCGACAGGTCCAGCTCACGCAGGCGCGCCGATACCACTACCGCCACATAGGCTGCGCAGAAGGTGGTGTGGGCGATCCAGATGGTGACGATGCCACGCTCCTGCGGCCAGCCGATCATCTGCGCCATGGCCACGAACAGCAGCAACAGCGACAGACCGGTGATCACCTCGGGCATTACCAACGGTGCGGTAACCAGGCCACCGAACAGCGTGCGGCCCTTGAAGCGGGTAACCCGGGTCAGCACGAAGGCGGCCAGGGTGCCCAGCGCCACGGCGGCGATCGCGGTGTAGCAGGCGATCTCCAGTGAGCGCATCACCGAGCCCATCAACTGGGTGTTGTCGAGCAGGCCGACGTACCACTTCACCGACCAGCCGCCCCACACCGTCACCAGCTTGGAGGCGTTGAACGAGTAGATCACCAGGATCAGCATGGGCAGGTAGATGAACAGCAGGCCCAGGACCAACATCAATTTGGAGAAACTGAAACGCTTCATGCCCTGCCCTCCATCTCTTTGGCCTGACTACGGTTGAAGAGCAGAATCGGTACGATCAGGATCGCCAGCATCACTACCGCCAGGGCAGAGGCCACCGGCCAGTCACGGTTGTTGAAGAACTCTTGCCAGAGCACTTTACCGATCATCAGGGTTTCCGGGCCGCCAAGCAGCTCAGGAATGACGAACTCGCCCACCACCGGAATGAACACCAGCATGCAGCCGGCGATGATGCCGTTCTTCGACAGCGGCACGGTGATTTTCCAGAAGCTGTTGAAGGTGCTCGAACCCAGGTCCGAGGCCGCCTCAAGCAGGCTCTGGTCATGCTTCACCAGGTTGGCGTAGAGCGGCAGGATCATGAACGGCAGGTACGAATATACCACGCCGATATACACCGCAAGGTTGGTGTTGAGGATCTGCAACGGCTGATCGATCCAGCCCAGCCACAGCAGCAGGGCGTTGAGCAGGCCGTTGTTGCTGAGGATGCCCATCCAGGCATAGACACGGATCAGGATTGCGGTCCAGGTCGGCATCATGATCAGCAGCAACAGTACCGTCTGGGTTTCCTTGCGCGCGTTGGCGATGGCGTAGGCCATCGGATAGCCGATCAGCAGGCACAGCAGCGTGCTGACGAAGGCCATCTTCAACGACCCCAGGTACGCCGAGATGTACAGTTCGTCTTCGGTCAACAGGCCATAGTTGGCCAGGTTGAGCACCAGTTGCACCTTGTCTTCGACGTAGCTGTAGATCTCGGTGTACGGCGGGATCGCCACGTCGGCTTCGGCGAAGCTGATCTTCAGAACGATGAAGAACGGCAGCATGAAGAACAGGAACAGCCAGATGAACGGCACGCCGATCACCACATGGCGCCCCTCGGGCTTTATTCGGTTGAAGGCTCGCTTGAGCTTGCGGGCGTTCATGAGCGCAGTACCACGCCGCTGTCATCCTCCCACCAGACGTAGACCTGGTCGTCCCAGGTCGGCCGGGTGCCCTGGCGCTCGGCGTTGGCAACGAACGACTGGACGATCTTGCCGCCAGGCAGCTCGACGTAGAACACCGAATGGCCACCCAGGTAGGCGATGTCGTGGACCTTGCCGCGCGACCAGTTGTGCTCGCAGGTCGGCTGCTCGGTGGTCACCAGCAGTTTTTCCGGGCGCAGGGCGTAGGTGATGCGCTTGTCTTCCACCGAAGTGGTGACACCGTGGCCGACGTAGATCTTGCGCTCAAGCTCGGGGCTGGCGATCACTGCGTGGCCTTCGGCATCGTCGACCACTTCGCCCTCGAACAGGTTGACGTTGCCGATGAATTCGCAAACCAGGCGGCTGGTCGGGGTTTCATAGATGTCGATCGGGCTGCCGATCTGGGCAATCCAGCCCAGGTGCATGATGGCGATGCGCTGGGCCATGGTCATGGCCTCTTCCTGATCGTGGGTTACCATCACGCAGGTCACGCCGACCCGCTCGATGATCTCCACCAGCTCCAGTTGCATCTGCGAGCGCAGCTTCTTGTCCAGCGCGCCCATCGGCTCATCGAGCAGCAGCAGTTTCGGCCGCTTGGCCAGCGAACGGGCCAGGGCCACACGCTGACGCTGGCCACCGGAGAGCTGGTGCGGCTTGCGCTTGGCGTACTGGGTCATGTGCACCAGCTTGAGCATCTCGGCCACGCGGGCGTCGATCTCGGACCTGGGCATGCGGTCCTGCTGCAGGCCGAAGGCGATGTTCTGCGCCACGGTCATGTGCGGGAACAATGCGTACGACTGGAACATCATGTTGATCGGCCGCTCGTAGGGCGGCATATCGGTGATGTCTACGCCATCGAGGAAAATGCGCCCTTCGGTGGGCCGTTCGAAGCCGGCGAGCATGCGCAGCAAGGTGGATTTGCCCGAACCGGAACCACCGAGCAGGGCGAAGATCTCGCCCTTCTTGATTTCCAGGGACACATCGTCCACGGCGACCGTTTCGTCGAACTTTTTCGTGACCCGGTCGATTTTGACCAGCACCTGTTTAGGTTGCTGGTCGCCCTCGAGGGCTTTCTTATAGGCACCGGAGGCAACTGCCATTTGTGAAACTCCCAACAAGATTTTTTGCGTCCGCCCCTGCCGTGACGGACCCTGGATTTTTACTTGCCCGACTTGACCTTGGTCCAGCTACGGGTCATCAACCGTTGCACCTTGGGAGGCAGCTCGGAGTTGACGTACAACTTGTCCAGCACTTCTTGCGGTGGGTAAACCGCTGCGTCGGTTCGCACGCTCTGGTCCATCAGATCGCCAGCCTTGGGGTTCGGGTTGGCGTAACCGACGTAATCACTGACCTGGGCAATGACCTCAGGCTGCAGCAAATAGTTGATGAAGGCATGGGCCTCTTTGACATTCTTGGAGTCCTTGGGGATCGCCAGCATGTCGAACCAGAGGTTGCCGCCTTCCTTGGGAATCGCATAGGCCACCTTGACGCCCTTGCCGGCTTCTTCGGCGCGGGACTTGGCCTGGAATACATCGCCGGAGAAACCGGCAGCCACGCAGATGTCGCCGTTGGCAAGGTCGGAGATGTACTTGGAGGAGTGGAAGTAGGTCACGTAGGGACGCACGGCCAGCAGCTTCTTCTCGGCGTCGGCGTAGTCCTTGGGGTTGGTGCTGTTGGGGTCACGCCCCATGTAGTTGAGCACCGCCGGGAGCATCTCGTCGGCCGAGTCGAGGAACGCGACTCCGCACTTGGAGAGCTTCTTGATGTTCTCCGGCTCGAGCAGCACGGCCCAGGAATCGATCTTGTCGGTACCCAGCGCCGCCTTGACCTTGTCGACGTTATAGCCGATGCCATTGGTGCCCCACAGGTAGGGGACGGCGTACTGGTTGCCCGGGTCGTTCTTTTCCAGGCGCTTCATCAGCGCCGGGTCGAGGTTCGCATAGTTTGGCAGCAGCGCCTTGTCGAGCTTCTGAAACGCGCCCGCCTTGATCTGCTTGCCGAGGAAATGGTTGGACGGCACCACCACGTCATAGCCGGTGCGACCGGCCAGCAGTTTGCCTTCCAGGGTTTCGTTGGAGTCGAAGACATCTTGCACCGGCTTGATGCCAGTGGCTTTTTCGAAGTCCGCGAGGGTGGTCTGACCGATGTAGTCGGACCAGTTATAAATGTGCACCGTGGGCGCCGCTTGGACGCTGATCGCCAGCGTCAGACCCGCTCCAGCCAACATGGCCTTGCGAAATACAGAAATAGACAAGTGGGAGGTCCTCACAAATGTGCCTGTGGCAAACGGCAGAAATACCTGCCGGATAAGCAAACCGGCGCGCAACTTACCTTCGATGCACTCATGCCGCAAAAAAAATTTGTGCTTTCATGCTCCCCGGGCGGGATTTACACCGCGCCCAGGGAGGTCACCGCTGTTACTTGCCCGACTTGATCTTGGTCCAGCTGCGCGTGATTTCGCGCTGGGCCTTGGCACCCGGGTCAGCAATTGCGTACAGCTGCTTCTTCACATCAGCCGGTGGGTAGATGCTCGGATCGCCCGAGATGTCCTTGTCCACCAGTGCGGTGGCCGCCTTGTTGCCGTTCGGGAAACGGACGGCATTGGTGATCTCGGCCATGATTTCCGGCTGCATCAGGAAATCCATGAACTTGTAGGCGGCGTCGACGTTGACGGCATCTTTAGGGATGGCAACCATGTCGTAGAAGGTACCGGCGCCTTCTTTCGGAATGATGTAGTCGAGCTTGACCTTGTCGCCGGCTTCGTGGGCACGTGCCTTGGACTGCTCCAGGTCACCCGAATAACCTACGGCCACGCAGATGTTGCCGTTGGCCAGGTCCGAGATGTACTTGGAGGAGTGGAAGTAGCCGATCGAAGGACGCACGCTGAGGAACAGGTCTTCGGCGGCTTTGAGGTCTTCTTTTTTCGTGCTGTTGGTCGGCTTGCCCAGGTAGTGCAGCGCCGCCGGAATCATCTCGGTCGGGGCATCGAGGAAGCTCACGCCGCAGCTTTTGAGCTTGGCGATGTTTTCCGGCTTGAACACCACGTCCCAGGAATCGATCTTGTCGACGCCCAGCGCCGCCTTGACCTTCTCCGGGTTGTAGCCGATGCCGATGGAGCCCCACATGTACGGGAACGCATGCTTGTTGCCCGGGTCGCTGGCATCGCCAACGGCCTTGAGCAGGTCTTCGTCGAGGTTCTTCCAGTTTGGCAGCTTGGACTTGTCCAGCTCCTGATAGACGCCAGCCTTGATCTGCTTGGCCAGGAAGTTGTTCGACGGTACCACCACGTCGTAACCGGACTTGCCTGCCAGCAACTTGGCTTCGAGGGTTTCGTTGCTGTCGAAGACGTCGTAGACGACCTTGATACCGGACTGTTTCTCGAACTTGGCGACGGTCTCTGGTGCGATGTAGTCGGACCAGTTATAGACGTGCAGTACTTTGTCATCCGCCTGAACAGCACTGGCCATGGCGCCCATCAGGGACACGGCCAACAACGTCTTGCCCAATTTCTTCATGCGTAATGCTCCAGAATTTTTTATTTAGCCATCTGTTCAGCGGCCGGCTTATTCGGCGCAAGCTCCGAGCGACTGAAACAGCCGCTAGTCTGGCAAGTTACAAGGCGCTCTTTCAACAACAGAGGCGCCTTGAAACCCATTGATGCCATTACGCTAGCCTAGCACTTGGCTATTTCAGCGCTTCGAGCGTCAGGTCCAGGCATTTGCGCGCCTTTTCCACCAGCTCGTCGATCTCGGCGTGGCTGATCACCAGCGGCGGCGCAATGATCATGGTGTCGCCCACGGCGCGCATGATCAGGCCGTTGTCGAAGCAGAACTGGCGGCAGATCATGCCCGCACCCTGGCCTTCGTAACGGGCACGGGTGGCCTTGTCCTTGACCAGCTCGATGGCACCGAGCATGCCCAGGCCACGCACTTCGCCCACCAGCGGGTGATTGTTGAGCTCACGCAGACGTTTCTGCAAATACGGTGCCGTTTCGGCCTGAACCCGCTCGATGATCTTCTCGTCGCGCAGGATCCGCAGGTTTTCCAGGCCTACCGCCGCCGCCACCGGGTGGCCGGAGTAAGTGAAGCCGTGGTTGAAGTCGCCGCCTTGGCTAAGCACCTTGGCCACTTCGTCACGTACGATCACACCGCCCATGGGGATGTAACCGGAGGTCAGGCCCTTGGCGATGGTCATCAGGTCGGGCTTGAGGTCGTAGTAATCGGAGCCGAACCACTCGCCAGTGCGACCGAAGCCACAGATCACTTCGTCGGCAATGAACAGGATGTCGTACTTGGCGAGGATCTCCTTGATCTTCGGCCAGTAGGTTTCTGGCGGAATGATCACCCCGCCGGCGCCCTGGATCGGCTCGGCAATAAAGGCGGCGACCTTGTCTTCGCCGACTTCGAGGATTTTCTTTTCCAGTTGCTCGGCAGCCCAGACCCCGAACTCGTCCGGGGTCATGTCGCCGCCCTCACCGAACCAGTATGGCTGCGGGATGTGCTCGATGCCCGGCAGCGTGCCACCCTGGGCATGCATGCCGCTCATGCCGCCCAGGGCGGCGCCGGCCACGGTGGAGCCGTGATAGCCATTAATACGGCCAATGATCACCTGTTTCTGCGGCTTGCCCTTGAGCGCCCAGTAATGGCGGACCATGCGCAGGTTGGTGTCGTTGCCTTCAGAACCGGAACCGGTGAAGAACACATGGGTCATGCCCTTGGGCGCCACGGCGGTAACCGCCTTGGCCAGCTCCAGTGCCGGTGGGTGGGCAGTCTGGAAGAACAGGTTGTAGTACGGCAGCTCGCGCATCTGCTTGGCGGCCACTTCAACCAGCTCTTCACGGCCATAACCGACCGCCACGCACCACAGGCCCGCCATGCCATCGAGGATCTTGTTGCCCTCGCTGTCCCACAGGTGCACGCCCTCGGCTTTGGTGATGATCCGCGGCCCCTTCTCTTTCAGCTGTTGGTAGTCACTGAAAGGTGCCAGGTGATGCTCACTGCTAAGGGTTTGCCACTCACGGGTTTGCGGGTTGTTGACGCTCATGTGCTTCTCCGTTTGTTGACGGCCGCGGTCCTGCGGCTCCGGGTTGATCAGACCGCAAACAGCAGGAACTCACGTTCCCAGGAGCTGATTACGCGTTTGAAGTTTTCATGCTCGGCGCGTTTGGTGGCGACGTAGCCGGTAATGAATTTCTTGCCCAGGTAGGGTTCCAGGGCCTTGCAGTTTTCCATGCGCTCGAGGGCGTCCTCGATGGTCAGCGGCAGGCGCAGGTTGCGCCGCTCGTAACCACGACCCTGTACCGGCGCGCTCGGCTTGATGCCTTCGACCATGCCGATGAAACCGCACAGCAGGCTGGCGGCGATCGCCAGGTAGGGGTTGGCGTCGGCGCCTGGCAGGCGGTTCTCGACCCGGCGGTTCTGCGGGCCGGCATCCGGAACACGCAGGCCGACGGTACGGTTCTCTTCGCCCCACTCGACGTTCACCGGCGCCGAGGTGTCGGGCAGGAAGCGGCGGAACGAGTTGACGTTGGGGGCGAACAGCGGCAGCACCACCGGGATGAACTTCTGCAGGCCGCCGACGTGGTTGAGGAACAGCTCGCTCATGCGCCCGTCTTCGTCCGAGAAGATGTTCTTGCCGGTGTGCACGTCGATGATGCTCTGGTGCAGGTGCATGGCGCTGCCCGGCTCGCCGGTCATCGGCTTGGCCATGAAGGTGGCGGCGACGTTGTGCTTGAGCGCAGCCTCGCGCATGGTGCGCTTGAACACCAGAATCTGGTCGGCCAGCGACAAGGCATTCCCGTGACGGAAGTTGATTTCCATCTGCGCCGTGCCGTCTTCGTGGATCAGCGTGTCGAGGTCCAGGTTCTGCAGCTCGCACCAGTCGTAGACGTCCTCGAACAGCGGGTCGAATTCGTTGGCCGCTTCAATAGAGAAGGACTGGCGACCGGTTTCCGGGCGCCCGGAGCGGCCAATCGGCGGCTGCAGGGGGAAGTCCGGGTCTTCGCAGCGCTTGGTCAGGTAGAACTCCATCTCTGGCGCCACGATCGGCTGCCAGCCCTTGTCGGCGTAGAGCTTCAAAACCTTCTTGAGCACGTTGCGCGGCGATAGCTCGACCGGGTTGCCCTGCTTGTCGTAGGTGTCGTGGATCACCTGGGCGGTCGGCTCGATGGCCCAGGGCACGAGAAACACCGCGTTCTCGTCGGGGCGGCAGATCATGTCGATGTCGGCCGGGTCGAGCAGTTCGTAATAGATGTCGTCATCGACATAGTCGCCGGTCACGGTCTGCAGCAACACGCTCTCGGGCAGGCGCATGCCTTTTTCGGCGATGAACTTGTTGGTCGGCGAGATCTTGCCGCGGGTGATACCGGTGAGGTCGCTGATCAGGCACTCGACTTCGGTGATCTTGTGTTCTTTCAACCAATCGGTGAGCTGGTCGAGGTTGCTACTCATAAATACCTCAGGAGGTAAATGTCTGGACTGACGTCAGGACGTGACCCGGAGTGGGCCGTCCCAGACATTCTGGATGCCCCACGGGGCTAAAGCAAAAGTCAGGCGCAGGGAGGCCGCAACGGGCAGTTCCCGCAAGGCTGACGAGCCCGCTATAGTGATGGCAGAGGTCATTCGAAGTAGCGTCGACAGCAGGCAGGACGCCTGGGCCGTCAATTATTTCAGCCGGGGCGCAAGGTGCTGGCGCAGGGCGCAAGCCACCCGCGAGGAATGCGTGCAAACCGTTCTGCGAACGGCGGGCGATGATGCCGGTTGTCGGCAGGCGTGACATGTAACCCCCGGTATTATTGGTGTTATGGGTTGCCACCGAGCTTAGCCTTGTTCATTTTTTTACACAACACCCCCGTAAAAAATAGAACACGGCCCGCTCAAGATCGCCGTTACCGTACGAAAGCAGCCCTTGTCGGCGCCCCCAATTGCAGCAAAAATGCCGCTTGAGGGCCATTTTAGGGCATCATGGGGCTGGCTTGACTTCAGCAAGGCTTTCCGATTGACTGAACCTGCAAGCCCCCATTGATTGATATTTTTAACAACAAAGGTGTTGCATCATGTCGGTACCCCCGCGTGCCGTTCAGCTTAACGAAGCGAACGCGTTCCTTAAGGAACATCCTGAGGTTCTCTACGTTGACCTTCTGATTGCAGATATGAATGGTGTGGTGCGCGGCAAGCGCATCGAGCGCACCAGCCTCCACAAGGTTTACGAGAAAGGCATCAACCTGCCGGCCTCCCTCTTCGCCCTGGATATCAACGGCTCGACCGTCGAAAGCACCGGCCTTGGCCTGGACATCGGCGATGCCGACCGCATCTGCTATCCAATCCCGGACACCCTGTCCAACGAGCCCTGGCAAAAGCGCCCGACCGCGCAACTGCTGATGACCATGCACGAGCTCGAAGGCGAACCGTTCTTCGCTGACCCGCGGGAAGTCCTGCGCCAGGTCGTGAGCAAGTTCGACGAGCTGGGCCTGACCATCTGCGCCGCATTCGAGCTTGAGTTCTACCTGATCGACCAGGAGAACGTGAACGGCCGCCCGCAACCGCCGCGCTCGCCGATCTCCGGCAAACGCCCGATCTCGACCCAGGTCTACCTGATCGATGACCTCGACGAATACGTCGACTGCCTCCAGGACATCCTCGAGGGTGCCAAGGAACAAGGCATTCCGGCTGACGCCATCGTCAAGGAAAGCGCCCCGGCACAGTTCGAAGTCAACCTGCACCACGTTGCCGACCCGATGAAGGCCTGCGACTACGCGGTACTGCTCAAGCGCCTGATCAAGAACATTGCCTACGACCATGAAATGGACACCACCTTCATGGCCAAGCCCTACCCGGGCCAGGCGGGTAATGGTCTGCATGTCCATATCTCGGTGCTGGACAAAGATGGCAAGAACATCTTCACCAGCGAGGATCCCGAGCAGAACGCCGCACTGCGTCACGCGATCGGCGGTGTGCTCGAGACCCTACCGGCGTCGATGGCGTTCCTGTGCCCGAACGTCAACTCGTACCGCCGTTTTGGTGCCCAGTTCTACGTGCCGAACTCGCCTAGCTGGGGCCTGGACAACCGTACCGTGGCCCTGCGCGTGCCGACCGGCACCCCGGACGCCGTGCGCATCGAACACCGCGTGGCCGGTGCCGATGCCAACCCGTACCTGCTGATGGCCGCTGTACTGGCCGGTGTTCACCATGGCCTGACCAACAAGGTCGACCCGGGCGAGCCGGTTGAAGGCAACTCCTACGAGCAGAACGAGCAGAGCCTGCCGAACAACCTGCGTGATGCCCTGCGCGAACTGGACGACAGCGAGATCCTGGCCAGGTACATCGATCCGAAATACATCGATATCTTCGTGGCCTGTAAAGAGAGCGAGCTGGAGGAGTTCGAACACTCCATCTCCGACCTTGAGTACAACTGGTATCTGCATACCGTTTGATGCTTGAGGGCCTTATCGCGGGTCAAGTCGGGTCGCCGCACCGCCGCTCCCACAAATATCTTCTGTGGGAGCGGGCTTGACCCGCGATGCTTTACAGCGCTTTTTCGAAGATCTTCGAATTGCGCTGATAGTTGTACAGCGATGCCCGCGCCGCCGGCAGCCGCTCGACGCCGCTAGGCACAAAGCCGCGTTCGCGGAACCAGTGCGCCGTGCGCGTCGTCAGCACGAACAGCGTGTTGAGCCCCATTTCCCGCGCCCGCGTCTCGATCCGTTCCAGCAACTCGTCGCCACGACCGCCGTGGCGATACTCCGGGTTCACCGCCAGGCACGCCAGTTCGCCCGCTTCGGAATCGGCAATCGGGTACAGCGCCGCACAGGCGATGATCATGCCCTCGCGCTCGACCACACTGAACTGCTCGATCTCACGCTCCAGCACTTCACGCGAACGGCGCACGAGAATGCCCTGCTCCTCCAGCGGGCTGATCAGGTCGAGCAAGCCGCCGACATCCTCGATCGCGGCTTCACGCACCTTCTCGAACTGCTCCTGGGCCACCAGGGTACCGCCACCATCGCGGGTGAACAGCTCGGTGAGCAACGCGCCATCTTCGCCATAGCTGACGATATGACTACGCGCCACACCGCCCCGGCAGGCTTCGGCGGCGGCATCAAGCAGCTCGCCCTGGTAGTCGCTGCCCAGGCGCTGCAGGTGCGCCGGCACCTGCTGGGGGCGCAGTTCGCGCACCAGCCGGCCCTGTTCATCGAGCAAGCCGCGCTCGGCGCCGAACAGCAGCAGCTTGTCAGCATTCAGTTCAATCGCGGCGCGAGTGGCGACGTCTTCACAGGCGAGGTTGAAGATCTCGCCGGTGGGCGAATAGCCCAAAGGCGAAAGCAGGACGATAGAGCGCTCGTCGAGCAGGCGATTGATACCTTTGCGGTCGACCCGGCGCACTTCGCCGGTGTGGTGGTAATCAACGCCTTCGACCACGCCGATCGGCCGCGCGGTAACCAGGTTGCCGGCAGCCACGCGCAGGCGTGAGCCCTGCATCGGCGAGGCGGCCATGTCCATCGACAGGCGCGCCTCGATGGCGATGCGCAAGTGGCCTACGGCATCGATCACGCATTCAAGCGTCGCCGCATCGGTGATGCGCATGCCGCGGTGGTAGTGCGGGGTCAGGCCGCGGGCCGCCAGGCGGCTTTCGATCTGCGGGCGCGAGCCGTGGACCAGCACCAGGCGCACGCCAAGGCTGTGCAGCAGCACCAGGTCGTGAACGATATTGCCGAAGTTGGGGTGCTCGACGCCGTCACCGGGCAGCATGACCACAAAGGTGCAGTCGCGGTGGGCGTTGATGTAAGGCGAAGCATGACGCAGCCAATTGACGTATTCGGGCATAACCGGAGAGCCTGTAGAAAATAGGGACAAGAACGGGAAAGCACACAGCGCTCGAAGGGTTATCGTCGGAACAGGCTTGGCGTCACGCGCAATCTCCTCTGCAAAACGGTTCAGCTCAGCGGGCAATTACCGGGCTGAGGCAATAATGTTCGATCAACTCACGCAATAGACGCACGGTAGGCTGCAAGCGTGACATTTCAAGGTATTCGCCCGGCTGGTGGGCGCAGGCGATGTCGCCGGGGCCCAGTACCAGGGTCTCGCAACCCAGGCGCTGAAGATAAGGCGCTTCGGTGCCAAAGGCTACCGCTTCGGCGCGATGGCCGGTAAGACGTTCGGCGACCCGTACCAGTTCCGCATCGGCGGCCTGCTCGAACGGCGGTACCTCGGGGAACAGCGGCGCGTAGTCGATGCGCACCTGATGCTGCTCGGCCAGCGGCGCCAGTTTGTGCCGGATGGCGCTGCGCAGTACTTCAGGGTCCATGCCCGGCAACGGGCGCAGGTCGAACTCCAGGGCGCACTGCCCGCAGATGCGGTTGGGGTTGTCGCCGCCGTGGATGCAGCCGAAGTTCATCGTCGGCTGCGGCACGCTGAACTGGGCGTTGTTGTATTCCTGCTGCCACTGCCGGCGCAGGTTCATCAGCTCGCCCATCACCTGGTGCATGGCCTCCAGCGCGCTGTGGCCCAGGCTCGGATCGGACGAATGGCCACTGCGCCCAAGAATGTCGATGCGCTCCATCATCACCCCCTTGTGCAGGCGGATCGGCTTGAGCCCGGTCGGCTCGCCGATCACCGCCGCACGGCCCAAGGGCCGCCCGGCCTCGGCCAGGGCGCGGGCGCCGGCCATCGAGCTCTCTTCGTCACAGGTGGCGAGAATCAACAATGGCTGCTTGAAGTCATGCGTCAGCAGCGGCTGCACGGCCTCGATGATCAGGGCGAAGAAGCCCTTCATGTCGCAACTGCCCAGGCCCACCCAGCGGCCGTCGACCTCGGTCAGCTTGAGCGGGTCGGTCTGCCACAGCTCGGGATCATACGGCACGGTATCGCTGTGCCCGGCCAGCACCAGGCCGCCCGGGCCGCTGCCGTAGCTCGCCAGCAGGTTGTACTTGCCCGGGGTCACCTGCTGAATGTCACAGGCAAAACCCAGGTCCCCCAGCCAGCCGGCCAGCAGGTCTATCACCGCACGGTTGGACTGATCCAGCGACGGCTGGGTACAACTGACCGATGGCGCGGCGATCAGGGCGGCGAACTGCTCTTTGAGCGATGGCAACGGCATGCGCTTTCTCCTTGGGCGAAGCTCATCATAGGGCCATCCGGCACCGGGAATAAACCGCCGCGAGCCGACTCCTGTACACTGCACCCCCAAGACGCTCCCTGTCATTCGAGCCTGGATTACCCAGCAATGCATAAAGAAACCGAAATCAAACTGCGGGTCAGCCGCGAGACCCTCGCCGCCCTGCGTGAACACCCATTGCTGAACAAGCGCAACAAGTCCGGGTGGCAAAGCCGCGAACTGCTCAACCAGTACTTCGACACTCCGGAGCGCGACCTGGCCGCCGCCAAGGTCGCCCTGCGCCTGCGCCGCGACGGCGAGGTGGTCATCCAGACCCTCAAGACCCGCGGCCAGAGCGTCGCCGGCCTGTCCCAGCGCAACGAGTTCGAATGGCAGTTGCCCAAGGCCAAGCTCGACCTGAAAAAGCTCGACGCCGAGTGCTGGCCAGAGCAACTGGCCGATGTCGACAAAAAGACCATCAAGGCGCTGTTCACTACCGATTTCACCCGTGAGTACGCCGAAATCGCCTGGGGCCGCGGCAAGGCCAAAGTGGTAATCGAAGCCGCCCTGGACCTCGGCACCGTGGTCGCCGGCAAGCAAAAAGAAGAGATCTGCGAGCTGGAGCTCGAGCTGCGCGAAGGCGCCCCCGAAGCCCTGCTGGAACTGGCCGCGGAGCTCTCGGCCAAGCTGCCGCTGATGCCCTGCGACATCAGCAAGGCCGAGCGCGGCTACCGCCTGCTCAACGCCGGCAGCTACGCCCTGAGCCTGCCAGCCGCCGAACTGAACGCCGAAATGACTCTCGACGACGCCTTCGCCGCGTTGGCCTGGCAGCTGCTCGGCAGCAGCCAGCGCCTGGCCGAACAGTACCGTTTCAACGGTCACTGGCGCCTGCTGCAAGACTGGGTCGAAAACCTCTGGGAACTGCGTGCCCTGGCCAGCAGCCTCGGCCAGGCCGGCCCACGCGCCAGCACCCGCGAGTTGCGCAACAGCCTCGACGCCCTGCTCGAAGACTGGCGCCCGCTGGTGCTGGCCGGTGCCGACGACGAAGATGTACGCCGCGCAGCGCCCGAGCAGTTCGCCGAGGAACTGCTGGAAACCCGCTGGGGCCAGTTCTCCCTGGAGACCTCGCGCTGGCTGCTGGCCCGTGCCTGGACCGTCGAGCGCAACAAGCGCGGCGACCGCCAGGGCGCCGCACAACTGGCCAACTGGCTGAACGTGCTGCTGGCCGAAGAAGCCAAGGCCCTCAACCTGCCGCTGTACCATCGCCAACCGGAAGACCTGGCCGAGCAGCTGCCGCGCATCGAGCGCCTGCTGGCCTGGCTGCATCATGCCCGCCAGGTGCTGGAAAGCCCGGACCTGGACCGCCTGTTCGGCGAGCTGAACAAGCTCCAGGAACTGGCCAACCTGCCGATCAGCGACGAAGTGCTCGAAGCTCGCGTCCACCAGGCCATGGCCGTGTTCCAGAGCCGCGGCTGGAAACACCTGCTGCGCAAGTAAGGCTCAAGGCAATACCGGCAAACTCGTCGTGGACTTGATTTCGGACAAGGCCACGGTCGAGTTGACCTCCTGGATCCCCGGCACCATCGACAGCTTTTCGAAGAAGAACCGTTCGTAGGCTTCGATGTCCGGGGTGACAATGCGCAGCAGAAAATCCACTGCGCCCATCAGCACATAACACTCCAGCACTTCCGGAAAACCGCGGATCGCCTCGGTAAACTCGGTGAAGTTGGAGCGCCCGTGGGCGTTGAGTTTGACCTCGGCGAAAATCTGCGTGTTCAGGCCGATCTTCTTGCGGTCGAGCAGGGTCACCTGGGCGCGAATCACCCCCTCCTCTTTCAGGCGTTGTATGCGCCGCCAGCAAGGCGATTGCGACAAGCCCACGCGCTCGGCGATCTGCGCGCTGGAGAGCGAGGCATCTTCCTGCAGCAAGGCCAGGATGCGCCGGTCATAAGCATCCAGTTCGCTGTGCATGATTATTTCTCCAAAGTCATTAGCTGCGAATTGATCTATTCAAGATTGAACAATATCGCACGATCATAGAGAAGAAATGCCCCGGCCCGCATGTAAAAATTTCTCCACTTTCTGCGGAGAAACCCATGAGCGCTCTCGAACGGCTGGACAGCCCCCTTACGCCCTTGCGCCACGATGTCTGGGCCGCCAACAACGCCCACAGCGATGTCTGCTATCAACTGCAGGTCGAAGCCGAGCCCGACAGCCTGTGCCGGGTGCTCAACCTGTTTGCCCTGCAATTTCTGGTACCACATCGCTTGAATGTCGAGCAGCAGGATGACCTGCTCAACGTCGAGATTGGCATCAGCGGCCTTAGCTGGCACCGCGCCGAGCTGATTGCGCAAAAAATGCGCAACCTGATTTGCGTGAGCGAAGTGCAGTTGAGCACTGCCGGAAAAGCCTGGTAACCCTTGTTCAGCGGGAAGCCCCGGCTCAGCCGCTAACCTTGCTCAAGCCATCACTGTCGGTGGCGCGGCAAGGAAGCCCGCAGCCATGCACAACCTTAGCGAAGATCGCTGGCTTGACCTGAACACCCTGCTGGACGAGCTGCTGGCCGAGCAACGCATCAGCCCGGCTGATCACGGCAATTGCCCGCCGGTGCAGCACGACCAGCACCCGCTGGAGTGGGTCGCCAGCCAGCAGCTTGCCGACCTGCTTAATCCCGGCCAGCACCTGGACCTCGATAGCCTGTGCCAATGGCTGGCCAGGCAGGCCGGGCAGCCGTACCTGCGTATCGATCCCCTGGAGATCGACCCCGCCCGCCTCACCGGCCTGATGTCTGCAGGCTTCGCCCGGCGCCACGGCATCCTCGCGGTGGCCGCCGATACCAGCGGCGTCACCGTGGCCAGCGCACAACCTTATGTACGCGCCTGGGAAGCGGACCTGACCCAGGTGCTGCAACGGCCAATCAAGCGCGTGCTGGCCAGCCCGGTGCAGATCCGCCAGCTCAGCCAGACGTTTTTCCAGGTCGCGCAATCGGTCAGCGGCGCCAGTCAGCAGCAGTCGACGCCAATCGCTGCGGGTAATCTTGAGCAGTTGCTTGAGCTGGGCGCGCGCGGGGCTGACGCACAAGCCAACGATGCGCACATTGTCAGCATCGTCGACTGGCTGTTGCAGTACGCCTTCGAGCAGCGCGCCAGCGATATCCACCTCGAGCCCCGGCGCGACCAGGGCCAGCTGCGCTTTCGCATCGACGGCGTGCTGCACCCGGTCTACCAGTTTCCGGGGCCGGTGACTCTGGCGGTGGTCAGCCGCCTGAAAAGCCTGGGGCGCATGAATGTCGCAGAAAAACGCCGGCCCCAGGACGGCCGGATCAAGACCCGCCTGCCAGGCGGCGCAGAGGTCGAGCTGCGGCTGTCGACCCTGCCGACCACATTCGGTGAAAAGCTCGTACTGCGTGTTTTCGATCCACAGTTGCTGCAACAGGACTTTGCCCAACTGGGCCTCGGCGGCGCCGACCTCAAGCGCTGGCTGGCCATGCTCGACCATCGCCACGGCATTATCCTGGTCACCGGGCCTACCGGCTCGGGCAAAACCAGCACCCTGTACGCCAGCCTCAAACACCTGGCTACCCCGCAGATCAACCTGTGCACCGTCGAAGACCCGATCGAGATGGTAGAACCGGCCTTCAACCAGTTGCAGGTGCAACCAGCCATCGACCTCGACTTTGCCGCCGGCACCCGCGCCCTGCTGCGCCAGGACCCGGATGTCATCATGATCGGCGAAATACGCGACCTGGAAACCGCTCAGGTGGCGATCCAGGCCGCCCTCACCGGCCACCTGGTGCTCTCGACCCTGCATACAAACGATGCCTGCAGCGCCATCACCCGCCTGCTGGAGCTGGGCATTGCGCCCTACCTGCTCAAGGCCAGCATGATCGGGGTCATGGCCCAGCGCCTGGTGCGTACCCTGTGCCGGCACTGCAAGGGAGCGCCGCTGGGGTGCCGGGAATGCCGGCACACCGGGTATCACGGCCGTAGCGCGATCTTCGAGTTGCTGGGCATCAGCGAAGCGCTCAAGTCACTCATCAACCGTGAAGCCGACCTGCCTGGCCTGCGCCAACTGGCGTTGAAGGAAGGGATGCACAGCCTCAGGCAAAGTGGCCTGGACAAAGTCGCGGCCGGGCAGACAAGCCAGGCTGAAGTGCTTCGCGTCACGGCCTGAGGCTGCGCCAAAGCTTTTACCCGGGCAGGGAACTAGATCTGCGCAAAGCCGATCAAAGGCCCCAGTTCACCTCACGTTGGAGTCACCCCCGATGCGCCTCAAATTCGCAGTCGCCACCCTCGCCCTGCTGTCCCTGCCGGTTGGTTCTGCCATGGCCGATACCTTCTGGCGCAACGTCATCTCGTCCGGCGCCACCACCGGTTCCACCTACCTGACCTTCAAGGACCACAAACTGGTCATGGCGGCCCAGGATGATGCCGGCAGCTACGTCGCCAGCGAAGGCGCGATTCGCGGCCCGTACCTGGAAGCGGCGATGCACAAAGTGCGCGCCGACAACCCGGGGCTGCAAGTCAGCGACATGGAACTGGCCAATGCGATCCTGGCCAAGAATGCGCTAGCCAGCGAGTAAGCTCGCGACCGCTGTGGGAGCGGATAAATCCCCTCCCACACCAATAGCGCTTCAACGATAGTCATCCACCGGCACACAGGCGCAAAACAGGTTCCTGTCGCCATACACATTGTCGACGCGATTCACTGCCGGCCAGTACTTGTGCTGCCGCGCATGGGCACTGGGCGCCACGCCCTGGGCAATGCTGTAGGGCCGCTCCCACACCCCTAGCACATCCTCCAGCGTATGCGGCGCATGCTTGAGCGGGTTGTCTTCGGCCGGCCAGTTACCCTCCTGCACTTCACGGATCTCGGCGCGAATGCTCAGCATCGCCTCGACAAAGCGATCCAGCTCGGCCTTCGACTCGCTCTCGGTCGGCTCGACCATTAGGGTGCCCGGCACCGGGAACGACATGGTCGGCGCGTGGAAACCGTAATCCATCAAGCGCTTGGCCACATCCTCCTCGGTGATGCCGGTCAAGGCCTTGAGCGGGCGCAGATCGAGGATGCATTCATGGGCCACCCGTTCGTTGCGCCCGCGATAAAGCACCGGGAAGGCGCCGCCCAATTGCTCGGCCAGGTAGTTGGCCGAGAGGATCGCCACCTCGCTGGCATCGGCCAGTTGCGGGCCCATCATGGCGATGTACATCCAGCTGATCGGCAAAATGCTCGCGCTGCCCCAGGGCGCGGCGCTGACTGCGGTGTTCTGCGGGTCGGGGCCAGGCAGCGGGATGACCGGGTGGCTGGCGACAAACGGCGCCAGGTGTGCGCGCACACCGATCGGGCCCATGCCCGGGCCGCCACCGCCGTGGGGGATGCAGAAGGTCTTGTGCAGGTTCATGTGCGAGACGTCGGCGCCGATATCCGCTGGCCGCGCCAGGCCGACCTGGGCATTGAGGTTGGCACCGTCCATGTACACCTGGCCGCCGTGCGTGTGGATAACCTCGCAGATCTCGCTGATGCCTTCCTCGTACACACCATGGGTCGATGGGTAGGTCGCCATCAGGCACGACAGCTTGTCGCCAGCCGCCTGCGCCTTGGCTTTGAGGTCGGCCAGGTCGACGTTGCCGGCCTGGTCGCACTCGACGATCACCACCTGCATCCCGGCCATCTGCGCCGAGGCCGGGTTGGTGCCATGGGCCGAGGCCGGGATCAGGCAGATATCACGTTGCGGTTGATGACGGCTGCGGTGGTACTTGGCAATTGCCATCAGCCCGGCATACTCGCCCTGAGCGCCGGAGTTGGGTTGCATGCAGATGGCATCGAAGCCGGTGATCGCGCACAGCCAGCTTTCCAGCTCGTCGATCATCGCCTTGTAGCCCTGCACCTGCGCGGCCGGGGCAAAGGGGTGCAGCAGGGCGAAACCCGGCCAGGTGATCGGGATCATCTCGCTGCTGGCATTGAGTTTCATCGTGCACGAGCCCAGCGGGATCATCGACTGGTTCAGCGCCAGGTCCTTGTTCTCCAGCTGCTTAAGGTAGCGCAGCATCTCGGTTTCGCTGTGGTGCAGGTTGAACACCGGGTGGCTGAGAAAAGCCGAGCGTCGCACCAATGCCGACGGAATGCCCTCGGGCTGCGCCAGAGCATCCAGCGCGGCGATATCCAGGCCGTGGTCGGCGCCCAGGAAGATATCGAACAGGCGCATCACCGTGGTTTCGTCACAGGTCTCGTCGAGGCTCACGCCCAGTTGCCCGCGACCCAGAATCCGCAGGTTGATCTGCGCCGCCTCGGCGCTTTCGATAATGGCCGTCTGGCTGCCGCCGACTTCCAGGGTCAGGGTGTCGAAGAAGTGCTCGTTGAGGCGCTTGATGCCCTTGCTCTCCAGACCTGCAGCCAGCACGAAGGTCAACGCATGCACGCGCTGGGCGATGCGCTGCAGGCCTTCCGGGCCGTGGTACACCGCATAGAAGGCGGCGATGTTGGCCAGCAGCACCTGGGCGGTGCAGATGTTGGAGTTAGCCTTCTCGCGGCGGATATGCTGTTCGCGGGTTTGCAGGGCCATGCGCAACGCGGTGTTGCCGCGGGCATCCTTGGACACGCCGATGATGCGCCCAGGCATGGCCCGCTTGAATTCGTCCCGGCAGGCAAAGTACGCCGCATGCGGGCCACCAAAGCCCATGGGCACGCCGAAGCGCTGAGAGGAGCCCAGTACCACGTCGGCGCCCTGCTCACCCGGCGGCATCAGCATCACCAGGCTGAGCAGATCGGCAGCGACGCAGGCCAGCGCCTGCTGGGCATGCAGCTGAGTGATCAGCGGCCGCAAGTCACGCACTTCGCCGTGGGTATCGGGGTATTGCAGCAAGGCCCCGAACACCTTGTACTTGGCGAGGTTATCCACAGCGTCGACGATCAGTTCGAAACCAAAGCCCTCGGCGCGGGTCTGCAGCACCGAGAGGGTTTGCGGGTGGCAGTGTTCATCGGCGAAGAAGGCATTGCTTTTCGACTTGGCCACGCGCTTGGCCAGGGCCATGGCTTCTGCCGCGGCAGTGGCTTCGTCGAGTAACGAGGCGTTGGCGAGGTCCAGGCCGGTGAGGTCGATGATCATTTGCTGGAAATTGAGCAAGGCTTCCAGGCGGCCCTGGGCGATTTCCGGTTGATACGGGGTATAGGCGGTGTACCAGCCCGGGTTTTCGAGAACGTTACGCAAAATGACGGTTGGCGTGATGGTGCCGTGATAACCCATGCCGATCAGGCTGGTCCACACCTGGTTCTGCTCGGCATAGCCCTTGAGCTTGGCCAAGGCAGCCTGTTCATCGAGGGCCTCAGGCAGCTCCAGTGGCCGGTTCAAACGGATGCCCGGCGGCACGGTCTGTTCGATCAGCTCGCGGCGGCTGCCAACCCCGAGGGTAGCGAGCATGGCCTGCTGCTCCGAGGCATCGGGGCCCAGGTGGCGACGCAGAAAAGGATTGCGGTCGTGCAGTTGGCTCAGGGACGGCGACTGGGACATAGCGGCTCTCTCTTCCTCGACCAAGCCTCGAGCGCTCGAGGCATATTGAGTCTAGGAAGAGATTGCCGCCTGCGTGAAACTATTCGCCGATGGCGGCTTTGTAACCGGCGGCGTCGAGCAATTTGTCCAGCTCGGCCTTGTCGCTTGGCTTGAGCTTGAAGATCCAGCTGGCGTACGGATCGTTGTTCAGTTCCTCAGGGCTGTCGGCCAGCGCCTCGTTGACTGCGATCACTTCACCGCTGACCGGTGCGTAGATGTCGGAAGCTGCCTTGACCGACTCGACCACGCCCGCCGCATCGCCGGCGGCAAAGACCTTGCCCACTTCCGCCAGCTCGACGAACACCACGTCACCCAGGGCTTCCTGGGCATGGTCGCTGATCCCGACAGTCACAGAGCCATCGGCTTCCAGCCGGGCCCATTCGTGGCTTTCGGCAAAACGCAGGTCGGCGGGGATATTGCTCATAATTGTTGTCCTCGATTGGGTCAGCGGTTGGCCCGCCAGAATTGGGTTCAGATCAGGATCTTGCCATGGCGCACGAAGGTCGGCTTGACCACCCGCACCGGGTACCACTTGCCGCGAATCTCCACCTCGGCACGATCGGCGGTGGCCATCGGCACCCGCGCCAGGGCAATGGATTTGCTCAGCGTAGGAGAGAAACTACCACTGGTGATCTCCCCTTCGCCAATCCCGGCGACACGGACCACCTGATGGGCGCGTAAAACCCCGCGCTCTTCGAGCACCAGGCCGACCAGTTTCTGCTCGACGCCATGCTCGATTTCTTCCAGCAGGCCCTTGCGACCGATGAAGTCACGCGCTGCCGGCTCCCAGGCGATGCTCCAGCCCAGGTTCGAGGTCAGCGGCGTGTGGGCTTCGTCGATGTCCTGGCCATACAGGTTCATGCCCGCTTCCAGGCGCAGGGTATCGCGGGCGCCAAGGCCGCTGGGGGCGATGCCGGCGCCGACCAGGTCGTTGAAAAACGCCGGGGCCTGTACCGCCGGGAAAATGATTTCCAGGCCATCCTCACCGGTATAACCGGTGCGGGCGATGAACCAGTCACCATCGGCCAGGCCTTCGAAGGGCTTGAGTTCACGGATCAAAGCGGCGCGGGCAGCGGTTACCAGCTCCGCGACCTTTTCTCGCGCCTGCGGGCCCTGGATGGCAAGGATGGCCAGTTCCGGGCGCTCGCTCAGCTCGACCTCGAAGCCGATCATCCGCGCCTGCAGCCAGGCCAGGTCCTTGTCGCGGGTCGAGGCGTTGACCACCAGGCGGTAACCGTCTTCACAGCGGTAGACGATCATGTCGTCGATCACCCCGCCCTGCTCGTTGAGCATGGTGCTGTACAGGGCCTTGCCGGTGGCGTTCAGGCGCGCGACATCATTGGCCAGCACCTGTTGTAGCCAGGCACCGGCCTGGGCGCCACGGATATCGATCACGGTCATGTGGGATACATCGAAGACCCCGCAGGCCTGGCGCACCTGATGGTGTTCCTCGACTTGCGAGCCGTAATGCAGGGGCATATCCCAACCGCCAAAATCGACCATCTTGGCGCCGAGGGCCAAGTGCAGGTCATAAAGAGGCGTACGCTGTCCCATGGGTTTCTCCTTCCGGGCGTGGCGAGGCTACGGCGGCTGGCAGCGTTGCAGCT
Source organism: Pseudomonas sp. B21-009 (assembly GCF_024749345.1). Lineage (NCBI taxonomy): Bacteria > Pseudomonadati > Pseudomonadota > Gammaproteobacteria > Pseudomonadales > Pseudomonadaceae > Pseudomonas > Pseudomonas sp. B21-009. The sequence goes on from NZ_CP087199.1 coordinate 5,656,374, forward strand.
ACCCGGTCTGTAGGACCGGCCGCAGCGAATGCCGCGCATTGTAGCTGCAAGCAAGCAGGCTTACACCCTCAGCGCGTTTGACCGGGGTGGCGGGCCGAACGTCGAATCAGGCCGATGACCGGCAGCAAGCCGACCAGCACCAGGGTCAGCGCCGGTAGCGAAGCCCGCGACCATTCGCCTTCGCTGGTCATCTCGAATACCCGAACCGCCAGGGTATCCCAGCCAAAGGGGCGCATCAGCAAGGTCGCCGGCATTTCCTTGAGCACGTCGACGAATACCAGCAGCGCCGCGCTCATGGCACCGGGCACCAGCAAAGGTAGATACACCTTGAAAAACAATCTCGGGCCACTGACCCCCAGGCTGCGCGAAGCTTCCGGCAAGGACGGGCGAATCCGTCCCAGGCTGTTTTCCAGCGGGCCGTAGGCCACGGCGATAAAGCGCACCAGATACGCCAGCAACAAGGCCGACAGGCTGCCGAGCAGCAACGGCTTGCCGGCACCACCGAGCCAGCCGGACAGCGGCACCACCAAGTGGTTATCGAGGTAACTGAAGGCCAGCATGATCGACACTGCCAGCACCGAGCCGGGCAAGGCATAGCCCAGGTTGGCCAGGCCGACGCCGGCGCGGATGGTCGAGGTCGGCGCCTGGCGCCGGGCAAACGCCAGCATCAGGGCAACACACACAGTAATCAGTGCCGCCATGGCGCCCAGGTACAGGGTATGCAGGATCAGCCCGGCATAGCGCTCGTCGAGGTCGAAACGCCCGCGCTGCCAGAACCACACCAGCAACTGCAGCATCGGCACCACGAAGGCACAGGCGAACACCAGCAGGCACCAGCTGCTGGCGGCCAGGGCCTTGATGCCCCGCAAGTGATACAAGGCCTGGCCGCGCGGGCGTTCGTTGCTGCTGCGCACCGCGCCACGAGCCCGGCGCTCGCCGTACAGCACCAGCATCACCGCCAGCAACAGCAGGCTGGCCAGTTGCGCGGCGCTTGAGAGGCTGAAGAAGCCATACCAGGTCTTGTAGATGGCGGTAGTGAAGGTGTCGAAGTTGAACACTGACACCGCGCCAAAATCCGCCAGGGTTTCCATCAATGCCAGGGCCACCCCGGCACCGATGGCCGGCCGCGCCATGGGCATGGCAACCCGCCAGAATGCCTGCAGCGGAGACAGCCCCAGAACCCGCGCCGCTTCCATCAGGCCCTTGCCCTGGGCCAGGAAGGCGTTACGGGCCAGCAGGTAGACGTAGGGGTAGAACACCAACACCAGCACGGTGATGACCCCGCCGGTAGAACGCACCCGCGGCAGGCGCAAGGGCCCGAACCATTCGCGCAACAAGCTTTGCACCGGCCCGGCGAAATCCAGCAGGCCGACAAACACGAACGCCAGCACATAGGCCGGAATCGCGAACGGTAGCATCAAGGCCCAGTCGAGCCAGCGCCGCCCGGGGAACTCGCACAGGCTGGTGAGCCAGGCCAGGCTCACGCCCAGCACCGTCACACCAATGCCGACACCGAGGATCAGCGTCAGGGTGTTGCCCAGCAGGCGGCTCATCTGGGTATCGAGCAGGTGCGACCAGATCTGCAGGTCGACCGACTGCCAGGACAACAACAGCACGCTCAGCGGCAGCAGCACCAGGGCGGCGATGATGAAGACCAGGGGGTACCAGCGGCGTTGGGCGGGGTGGGCCAAAAGGAAAAATCTCTATGTAGAAGCACAGGCTCTGTGGGAGCGGCCTTGCCCCGCGATTGCATTGTGTCAGTCACATTGCAATCGCGGGGCAAGCCCGCTCCCACAGGGGGCCGATAAGGGCCCCGGAAGGATAAAGCCTGGCGCTTAGTTCCAGCCAGCCCGATCCATCAGGCGGATGGCTTCGGCCTGGCGTTTGCCGGCCACTTCCACAGCAATGCTGTCGGCCTTGAAGGTGCCCCAGGCAGCCACTTCTTCAGATGGCGCCACGGCCGGGTTGGCCGGGAACTCCTGGTTCACGCCGGCGAAGATTTTCTGCGCCTCGGCGCCGGTCATCCATTCGACCAGCTTCTTCGCCGCCTCAGGGTGCGGCGCATATTTGGTCAGGCCGATACCCGAGAGGTTGACGTGCACGCCACGGTCAGCCTGGTTGGGCCAGAACAGCTTGACTGCCAGCTTGGGGTTTTCCTTGTGCAGGCGGCCGTAGTAGTAGGTGTTGACGATGCCGACGTCGCACTGGCCGGCGTTGATCGCCTGGAGCAAGGCGGTGTCGTCGGAGAACACATCGGTGGACAGGTTGTTGACCCAGCCCTTGATGATCTCTTCGGTTTTTTGCTCGCCATGGGTTTCGATCAGGGTAGCGGTCAGCGACTGGTTGTAGACCTTCTTCGCCGTACGCAGGCACAGGCGACCTTCCCAGTTTTTGTCGGCCAGTGCCTCGTAGGTGCTCAGCTCTTCGGGTTTGACCCGCTCGGTGGAGTAGGCGATGGTCCGTGCGCGCAGGCTCAGGCCGGTCCAGTCGTGGGACGAGGCGCGGTACTGGGCGGGGATGTTCTTGTCGATGACGTCCGACTTGATCGGCTGCAGGATGCCCATCTGCTCGGCCTGCCAGAGGTTGCCGGCGTCGACGGTGAGCAGCAGGTCGGCGGTGGCGTTCTCGCCCTCGGCCTTGATCCGCTGCATCAGCGGCGCTTCCTTGTCGGTGATGAACTTGATCTTCACCCCGGTTTCTTTGGTGTAGGCATCGAATACCGGTTTGATCAGCTCGTCGATGCGCGAGGAATACACCACCACCTCGTCCGCCGCCTGGGCGGCCGTGCCGAACAGGGTCAGAGCCAGGGCGGCCATTACGTGCTTGCGTGGCAACATGGTGCAGTCCTCGGAATTCATGAGAGGCGCAAATGGTAGTTAATCCCATTTGCCTTCTCAACCGAACTCACAAGGGAGGAGTTACCAGATGTTGCGGGGCCCTCAGGCCCGCGCCAGTTCCGGCAGGTCACCGCTCAAGCCCAAGGCCTGGCGCACGAACAGGGCCTTGGCTTCCGGCAATTGCTCGATCCATTTCAGGCCGCTGTTGCGCAACCAGCGCAACGGCAGTGGATCGGCCTGGAACAAGCGCTCGAAGCCTTCCATCGCCGCCATCAAGGCCAGGTTGTGCGGCATGCGTCGGCGCTCGAAACGGCTCAGCACGCGAATATCAGCCAGGCGCTCGCCACGCTCGTAGGCATGCAGCAACTCTTCGGCCAGTACCGCGGCATCAAGGAAACCGAGGTTGACGCCCTGCCCGGCCAGCGGGTGGATGGTGTGCGCGGCATCGCCGATCAGCGCCAGGCCTTCGGCCACGTAACGCTTGGCGTGACGCTGGCGCAGCGGCACGCAAACCCGTGGGTCGGCCTGCAGGACGCCGCCCAGGCGCCCTTCGAAGGCGCGCTCAAGCTCGGCGCAGAACGCCTCGTCGCTCAAGGCCATCAAGTGTTCAGCCTGCTCGGGCGTGGTCGACCAGACGATCGAGCACCAGTCCTGCTGGCCATCGCGCAACAACGGCAGGAACGCCAGCGGCCCCTCGTCGGTAAAGCGCTGCCAGGCGGTCGCCTGATGTGGCCGGGCACAACGCACGCTGGTGACGATGGCGTGGTGCAGATAATCCCACTCGCGGGTCTCACAGCCAGTCAGGCGGCGTACCGCCGAGTTGGCGCCGTCGGCGGCAATCACCAGCGGCGCACGCAGGGTACGGCCGTCGGCCAGGGTCAGCAGCCAGTCGTCGCCGGAGCGGCGCATCTGCTCCAGACGGGCATTGGCCAGCAGGCCGATTTCGCTGTCGTGCAGACGCTCCAGCAGGCCATCCTGCACTACCCGGTTCTCGACGATATGGCCAAGCACTTCGGCGTGCACGCTGGCCGCCGAGAAGTGGATCTGGCCGGTGCCGCTGCCATCCCACACGTGCATGTCCGAGTAGGGGCTCAGGCGTCGCTCGCTGACTCCCTGCCAGGCGCCCAAGCGTTCGAGGATGCGCTGGCTGGCCGCCGACAAGGCGCTGACCCGCGGCTCAAACGCCGACTGCTGGTCGAAGGGTTTGATCGACAAGGGGCTGCCGTCGAGCAAGAGAATTTCCAGGCCGCTGTGCTGCAACGCCAGGGCCAGGGCGCTGCCGACCATACCGGCACCGACAATCAACAGATCTGCGCGCATTTCCATGCCTTAAGCCTGTCTCGCTTGCGGCTTGAGCCGCACGTAAAGGGTTTTGTCGACCCGCGCCACCAACTCACCTGCGGCGTCGCGGATATCGACCTGAAGTCGTGGCAGGTACTTTTTGCCGCCGGCGGTGTGCTGGCGGATGTCGTCGAGCAGGGCATCGTCGATGCGCAGGTCGGCGAACACCGGGCCCTTGCCCGGCGACACGAAATCGATGCTGGCGGCCTTGTCCCAGACGATGTACTCACGCCCGAGCAGCTCCATCAGCATCAGCATGTAGAACGGGTCGACCATCGAGTACAGGCTGCCGCCGAACTGGGTGCCGACATAGTTGCGGTTGAACCAGCGCAGCCCCATGCGCACGCGGATGTGGCGCAGGTCGGGGCTGACGCTGAGCACGCGAATGCCCGCGCCCAGGTACGGCGGGTAGATATTCAGCAGCCAGCGCAGCCTGCGCGCGCGCCGGGCCAGTTTGCGCGGGTCGCTCATGCTCAGCTCCGTGGATCCGGGCGAGTTCCCAGGCCCATGGCCTGGCGGGCGAACCAGCGCTTGGCCGGAGGCAACAGGTCGAGGCCGAGCAGGCCCAGGTTGCGGCCGGTAGCGACCAAGGGTTGGGCGCTGCCGAACAATCGGGTGACGCGGTCGGAGAAGCCCACGGTCAGGTCCTGGTCCAGGCGCTGACGCTCACGGTAGGCCTGCAGGGTGGCGAAATCACCCGGCACTCCAGGGCTGGCCAGCAAGCCGTCGGCCAGCGACTGCACATCGCGCAGTGACAGGTTGAAGCCCTGGCCGGCAATCGGGTGCAGGCTGTGCGCAGCGTTGCCAAGGACTACCAGATGCGGGCGCACCTGCTCCTGGGCCTCGACCAGCGACAGCGGATACAAGTGCCGGGCGCCGACCTGGCGCAGCGCACCGAGGCGGTAGCCAAACACGTCCTGCAGCTCGCTGAGGAAGCTGCGTTCGTCCAGCTCGGCCAGGCGCTTGGCGTCCATACCGGCACGGGTCCAGACCAGCGCGCAGCGGTTCTCCGGCAATGGCAGCAAGGCCATCGGCCCTTCGTCGGTAAAGCGCTCGAAAGCCTGGCCGCAGTGGGCTTCGCTCGGGGTGATATTGGCGATCAGGGCGCTCTGGTTGTACGGCCGCTGGCTGACATGAATACCCAATTGCTCGCGCAGGCCGGAACGGCCGCCATCGGCCAGTACCGCCAGGTCGCATTCAAGCGTGGTGTCGTCGTTGAGCGACAGCCGGTAACCGTCTTCCAGCGGCTGCAGGGCGGTGACCTCCGCCGGGCAGCGCCAGCTCACCACCTCAGCGTCCAGGCCCTGCCACAGGCACTGGCCAAGCCAGGCGTTCTCGACCACGTAGCCGAGCGCCGGTACCCCTTCTTCCAGGGCGTCCAGGCGGGTGGCGCCAAAACGGCCACGGTCGGAGACCTGGATCTGACGGATCGGCTCGGCGCGGCGGCTGATCTGTTGCCACAGGCCAAGACGCTCGTAGATTTGCCGGGTACCGAAAGACAACGCCGAAGAGCGGGCGTCATAGCTCGGCTGGAAACTGTCACCCGGGGCGAACGGTTCGATCAGCAGGATCTTCCAGCCACGCGCCTTGGCGCCGGCTTGCAGGGCCAGGGCCAGGCTGGCGCCGACCAGGCCGCCGCCAATGATCGCAAGGTTGACCCGGCTCATGCTGCGGCACTGCGCGCAGCAGCCATCAAGGCTTCGATTTCGGCAACCGTCTTGGGTACGCCGGAGGTCAGGATTTCACAGCCCTGCTTGGTTACCACTACGTCATCCTCGATTCGCACACCGATGCCACGCCATTTTTTCGCGACACTCTGGTTATCGGCACCAATGTAAATGCCAGGTTCAACAGTCAGGGCCATGCCCGGCTCGAGCACTCGCCACTGGCCGCCGACCTTGTACTCGCCGACATCATGCACATCCATGCCCAGCCAGTGCCCGGCGCGGTGCATGTAGAAAGCCCGATAGGCTTCGCTTTCAATCAGTTCGTGCACCTGGCCCTTGAGCAGGCCCAGTTCCACCAAGCCTTCGGTAATCACTTGCACCGTGGCCTCATGGGCGTGATTCCAGTGCTTGCCCGGGGCGATGACCGCAAAGGCCGCTTCCTGGGCCTTGAGCACCAGCTCGTAGATGGCCTTCTGCTCCGGCGAAAAACGCCCGCTGACCGGGAAAGTGCGGGTGATGTCGCTGGCGTAGCAGTCAATCTCGCAACCGGCGTCGATCAGCACCAAGTCGCCGTCCTTGAGCAGCGCGTCGTTCTCCTGGTAATGCAGGATGCAGCTGTTGCGCCCGGCGGCGACGATCGAGCCGTAGGCCGGCATCTTCGCCCCGCCCTTGCGGAACTCGTAGTCGAGCTCGGCTTCCAGGCTGTATTCGCGCAGACCGGCGCGGCAGGCCTGCATGGCCCGCACGTGGGCACGGGCGGAAATCGCCGCGGCCTCGCGCATCACTTTCACTTCCGCCGCCGATTTATACAGGCGCATGTCGTGCAGCAGATGATCCAGGGCAACGAATTCGTTCGGCGGCTGCGCACCCAGGCGCGCTTTGGAGCGGATGACGTTGATCCACTCCATCAAGTGGCGGTCGAACTCGGCGTTGCTGCCCATGGCCGAATACACCCGGTCGCGGCCTTCGATCAGGCCGGGGAGGATGTCGTCGATATCGGTGATGGGGAAAGCATCATCGGCGCCAAAATCGCGGATCGCCCCTTCCTGGCCAGCGCGCAGGCCGTCCCAGAGCTCGCGCTCGGGATTGCGCTCGCGGCAGAACAATACGTACTCGCCGTGCTCGCGGCCGGGGATCAGGGCGATCACCGCCTCGGGCTCGGGGAAGCCGCTGAGGTACTGGAAGTCGCTGTCCTGGCGGTACACGTGCTCGACGTCGCGGTTGCGGATGGCAACCGCGGCGGCGGGCAGGATGGCGATGCTGTTGGGTTCCATCTGCGCCATCAGCGCCTTGCGTCGACGGGCGTATTCCGACTTGGGGATGTGGCTCATGGGCAGTGGCAGTCCGTGGTTGATCAGTGCAACGAAGGTTTGGCCGCAGGCTCGACCGGCTGCTTCAGCTCGGTGTAGAGCAGCAGCGGGGCGACGCGCAGGTATTCCATGACTTCCATATAGTCGTTTTCGCCGTCTTCGGACTCTTCCAGGGCGTCCTGAACCTGAGAGATCGCGACCAGGTCCTGCAGCACTTCCTTGGCCTCGGTGCTCAGGTCCTTGCCACCGGCATTCAAACCGAAACCGGCAATGAAGCCCTGGCACCATTGACCCAGGGCGGTGGCACGCTCGGTCAGCGGCTCATCATCACCCGGCAGCAACAGCACCACGGTGATATCGTCGCTGGTCAGTTCGCCCTTGACCATTTCTTGCAGGCCGATCAAGGCGTTACGAACGTTGTCTGCCGGTTCGCTTTCCAGCAGGCCGGCGGCGTCTGCCAACCATGCCTCGGCATCGAAGCCGGCACCGGCGCAGCTGCGCCCGAGCAACAGCCCGTGCAGTTCGGCAGGGGAAACAGGATGCCCGTTGCTGCTGAGCAAGGTGGCGAAGGCGGTGTACGGCGAATTGATATTGGGCATGGGCAACTAGGCGCCAGACGGCGCAATGACTAGAATGAAGACCTTGTATCCTAGCACCGGCAGGCGCGCCAAGACCATCGACGCGGCCAACTCCGGGCCGGCCAGGGCATAAACCGGGCAACCACCCGCACGACCGAATCGAGTGGCAACCAATGCAAGAGAACGATCTGCAAGCGCTGATGGGCCGATTCGAACTGCTGATTGAGCGGGTCGAGCAACTAAAACGGCAAAACGCACTCTTATTAGCTCAGGAAAAATCCTGGCGCGAAGAGCGCGCCCACCTCATCGAAAAAAATGAAATCGCCCGGCGTAAGGTCGAATCGATGATTTTGCGACTCAAGGCCCTGGAGCAAGACTCATGAGCTCAAGCAATAGCGTCACTGTTCAGATTCTCGACAAAGAATATTCGATCATCTGTCCGCCGGAAGAACGCAGCAACCTGGTCAGCGCCGCGCGCTACCTGGACGGCAAGATGCGCGAAATCCGCAGCAGCGGCAAAGTCATCGGTGCCGACCGCATCGCCGTGATGGCTGCGCTGAACATTACCCACGACCTGCTGCACAACCAGGAACGCCCGCAAGCGACCGGCACTGGCGTCAACCGTGAACAGGTGCGCGACCTGCTTGAACGGGTCGATAGCGCACTGGCCGACGATCAAGATTCAAATAAGGGTTGAGTATCGGTATACTGGCGCCACTCCCTGGAGTGCTTGCCAGTCGGTCATGTCCCTGAGCCGATACGCACAACCACGGGGGTTGCACGTGGGGCCGGTGTGCATGTCCGCTTGACGGAAAGCCTTAACGCCTCCTGCAATCTCCACCTTGAACTTTCGGGTTCAAGGGCTACACCGACAGCGGTTCGTCGGGGAGCCTGAATTCTTTGCCCGCCCTTCTGCGCGGGCAATCGAGCTGTCACCCGGCGGGTGGCAGCCCTCTCTGGGACTGCCCGTGCCATGACCGACACCGCGCCGCTGACCCGCCCGCAACTTCGCCGCCTGCTTCGCGATGCCCGCCGTGCCCTGACGCCGGCCGAACAACGCCAGGCAGCCCGTGGCCTGTACCGTCAGCTGGCGCAGCATCCGTTGTTTCGCCGGGCCCGGCACATCGCCCTGTACCTGCCCAATGATTGCGAGATCGACCCGCGCCTGCTGATGCGTGAAGCCCAGCGCCGTGGCAAACGCACCTACCTGCCGGTACTGCACGCCTGGCCAAAAACCAAGATGGTGTTCCAGCGCATCGAAGCCGGCGAAAAGCTGCGGCGCAACCGCTTTCGCATCCCCGAGCCGCACATCAGCCTGGCCCGGCAACGGCCAATCTGGGCGCTGGACCTGATCCTGCTACCGCTGGTGGGTTTTGATGAAGTGGGTGGTCGGCTGGGCATGGGCGGCGGTTTCTATGACCGCAGCCTGGCCTATCAGGCCCACCGCAAGGCCTGGAAAAAACCCTTGCTGCTGGGCCTGGCGCATGAATGCCAGAAGGTCGAACGACTGGCGCAAGCCAGCTGGGATGTGCCGCTGCAGGGGACGGTCTCGGACCGTGGCTGGTACCTGGCTATCAACGCTGTTGCGGATTGACCGGCATTTCGTAAGGGGCGTCGAGTTTGCGTTCCCAAAGGCTTTGCGCATAACCGGTAGTGACAACACCCAAACCGAACAGAAACACCAGAATCCAGAGCAAATCCGGTTTGCGATTCATCGATTGCCCCCCTCAGGCAAACTGATCACGTTGTCAGCAACGTTTTTGTTGTTGCAGCAGCGTCAAGCTTAAAATGCGCGCATTCTCCGACAACCTGAGGCGACACGCAAACGTTGACGCCAACCGACCGTCGGTTTCCTGAAACAGGTTATTTCAAACATTGTCTGGAGCACCACCCATGGCCTACTGGCTGATGAAATCCGAGCCCGACGAACTCTCGATCAAGGACCTCGCGCGGCTGGGCGAAGCGCGCTGGGATGGCGTGCGCAACTACCAGGCGCGCAATTTCTTGCGTGCCATGGCAGTCGGTGACCAGTTCTTCTTCTACCACTCCAGTTGCCCGGAGCCGGGCATTGCCGGCATTGCCCGCATCAGTGCCGCAGCCTATCCCGACCCCACTGCACTCGACCCGCAAAGCCACTACTTCGACGCCAAGGCCAACGACGCCAAGAACCCCTGGAGCGCTGTCGATGTCGCCCATGTCGAAACCTTCGGCAAGGTCCTGCAACTGAGCTACCTCAAGCAGCAAACCGCCCTCGCCGAACTGGCGCTGGTACAGAAAGGCAGCCGCCTTTCAGTGATGCCGGTGACCGCCGAACAATGGGCAGCGGTACTCGCACTGCGTTAAACAAGGTAGGATGGCCGCTCATTTGACGAACATCAACGCACCAGGACCGGTGCGGCGTCACAATTTGACGTTAATGCAGCAAGGATTGCCCAACCATGTCGATGAGCCAACACGCCCCGAAATTCTTCGCCGGTGCCTTGATCGCCCTGCTCCTGGCCGCGGGTGGCCTGGGCTACTGGAAGTCCCTGCATGACCGCCTGCCCGAAGGCCTGAGCATGGGCAACGGCAGGCTCGAAGCCACCGAAGTGCAGATCGCCAGCAAGATCCCCGGGCGCCTGGCCGAGGTGCTGGTCGACGAAGGCGATACCGTCAAGCAGGGCCAGTTGCTCGCCCGCATCGACACCCGCACCCTCGAAGCCCAGCGCAACCAGGCCGAAGCCGAAGTGCTACGGGCCCGGGAAAACTACTCCGCCGCCCAAGCCACGGTGCAATTGCGCCAGAGCGAACAACTGCTGGCCAGCCAGGAGCTCAAGCGCGTGCGCGAGATCTTCCAGCGCAAATACGCCAGCCAGCAGTTGCTCGACCAGCAGCAGGCCCGCTACGACACCAGCAACTCCGCCGTGGTCGCCGCCCGCGCGCAACTGGCGGCGATCAAGGCCGCCATCGGCGCCGCTGAAGCCCAGGTGGCACAGCTGACCAGTGAAATCGACGACAGCAGCCTGCGCGCGCCAATCAACGGCGTGATACAACTGCGCCTGGCCGAGCCAGGTGAAGTGCTCGGTGCCGGCGGCCGCGTGCTGATGCTGATCGACCCCAGCGACCAGTACATGAACCTTTACCTGCCCGCCTCCACGACCGGCCGCCTGACCGTCGGCGACCAGGCGCGCATCGTTCTCGACGCCCTGCCCGACCGGGCCTTGCCGGCGAAGATCGCCTTCGTCGCGGCCAAGGCGCAGTTCACCCCCAAACAGGTGGAAACCCGTGACGAGCGCCAGAAGCTGGTGTTCCGGGTCAAGCTGCGCCTGACCGAACCAAGCGCCGTGCCCCAAGCCAAACCCGGCATGCCGGGCGCAGGCTATGTGCGCACCGCTGATGTGGACTGGCCGGCCAACCTGCAATGAGCGCGCTGGCGCTGCACGCCGAGGGCATCAACCACCGCTACGGCGGGCTGAACGCCCTGCAGGACATTGCCTTCAGCCTGCCGGCCGGCACCCGCTGCGGCCTGATCGGCCCGGACGGCGCCGGCAAGTCGAGCCTGCTCGGGCTGATCGCCGGGGTGAAGAAGCTGCAAAGCGGCGAACTGCAGGTGCTTGGCGGCTCGATCCGCCAGCGCCGCCATCGCAACAGCCTCTACCCGCGTATCGCCTTCATGCCCCAGGGGTTGGGCGGCAACCTTTACCCCGAGCTGTCGATCAGCGAGAACATCCGCTTCTTCGCCACCCTGTTCGGCCTTGGCGCCACGGAGTGCGAGCAGCGCATGCACAACCTGCTGCTGGCCACCGACCTGCTGCGCTTTGCCGAACGCCCGGCGGGCAAGTTGTCGGGCGGCATGAAGCAGAAGCTCGGCCTGTGCTGTGCGCTGATCCACGAACCGGACCTGCTGATCCTCGACGAACCCACCACTGGCGTCGACCCGCTGTCGCGCCGGCGCTTCTGGGAGCTGGTCGAGCAGGTGCGCCAGGAACGCCCGCAACTGACCCTGCTGGTCGCCACGGCCTACATGGAAGAGGCCGAACAGTTCGAACACTGTCTGATGCTCGATCGTGGCCGGCTGATTGCCGCAGGCTTGAGCGAAGAGCTGGCCGCAGCCACCGCCAGCCACAAGCTCGATGACGCCTTTACCCACTTTCAGGGCGACAGCCAGCGCAGCCAGCAGCCCCTGGTGATCCCGCCGCGCGATAGCGGCGATGCCGAGATCGCTATCGAAGCCCATGAACTGACCTTGCGCTTTGGTGACTTCACCGCCGTGAACAAGGTCAGTTTCGCCATCGGCCGTGGCGAGATCTTCGGTTTTCTCGGCTCCAACGGCTGCGGCAAGACCACCACCATGAAGGTGCTCACCGGGCTGATGCCGGCCAGCGAGGGCAGCGCCACCCTGCTCGGTCGCCCGGTGAACGCCAAGGACCTGGCCACGCGCAAGCGCGTTGGCTTCATGTCCCAAAGCTTCTCGCTGTATGGCGAACTCAGCGTGCGGCAGAACCTTGAACTGCATGCGCGGCTGTTCGACCTGCCCAAGGCCGACAGCGGCCCGCGCATCGCCGAGCTGATCGAGCGTTTCGATCTGGGCGCCATCGCCGACCAGCAGTCCGGCGCCCTGCCCCTGGGTTTGCGCCAGCGCCTGTCGCTGGCAGTGGCGGTACTGCACCGTCCGGAAGTGCTGATCCTCGACGAGCCCACCTCAGGTGTGGACCCGGCAGCGCGCGACGACTTCTGGCGCCTGCTGATCGAGCTGTCGCGCGATCAGGGGGTGACGATCTTTCTCTCTACTCATTTCATGAACGAGGCCCTGCGCTGCGACCGGATCTCCCTGATGCATGCCGGCAAGGTCCTGGCCTGCGACACCCCGGCGGCGCTGCAGCAGCAGTTCGGCGGTGAAACCCTGGAAGATGCCTTCGTCACCTGCCTGGAACAGGCCCAGGGCGCCAGCGAAGCGCCAACGGCCCCAACCCAGTTCGACAGCCCGGCCAATACAGCAACGCAACCCCTGCGCCATGGCTTCAGCCTCAAGCGCCTGGTCGCCGTCGCCACCCGCGAAGGCAAGGAACTGCTGCGCGACAAAGTGCGCCTGGCGTTCGCCCTGCTTGGCGCGCTGTTCATGATGGTGATCTTCGGCTACGGCATCTCCCTGGACGTGGAAAACCTCGCTTTCGCCGTTTATGACCAGGACCAGAGCCCGCAAAGCCGCGCTTATCTTGAAGCCTTCCGCGGCTCGCGCTACTTCGCCGAACAGACGCCGATTCGCGATGCCGCACAGTTACACAAACGCCTGCAGCGCTCGGAAATCAAGCTGGCCCTGGAGATTCCACCAGGTTTTGGTCGCGATCTGCACGCCGGTCGCCAGCCGGTGGTAGCAGCCTGGCTGGACGGCGGCATGCCATTTCGCGCCGAGACTAGCCGTAACTATGTCGAAGCCGTGCACCAGGGCAACCTCGAACAACTGGCGGCGCTGAGCAGCAAGGCCCGGGCCGGGCAAACTCCAGTGCGCCTGGAAACCCGCTTTCGCTACAACCAGGACGTGGTCAGCGTCAACGCCATCGGCCCCGGGGTCATGGCGCTGATCCTGGCGTTCATTCCGGCAATGCTCACCGCACTGGGCATCGTGCGCGAAAAAGAGCTGGGCTCGATCACCAACTTCTATGCCACGCCCCTGACCCGCCTGGAGTTCCTGCTCGGCAAACAGGCGCCCTACCTGGCGGTAAGCCTGGTCAACCTGGCGCTGCTGGTAGCAATGAACCGCTGGCTGTTCGGCGTGCCGTTCAAGGGCAGCGCCCTGGCCCTGGCCTGCGGCGGCGTGCTCTACCTGCTGGCGACCACCAGCCTGGGCCTGCTGATCTCGGCGTTCACCCGCACGCAGATCGCCGCGATCCTCGGCACCATGATCATCACCAGCCTGCCGACCATCCAGTTCTCCGGGCTGATCGTGCCGCGTTCCTCGCTCGATGGCGCGGCGGCCTTGATGGGCCAGTTGTTCCCGGCCGGTTACTTTCTCGATATCGCCGTCGGCACCTTTACCAAAGCCCTGGACCTGCGCGAACTCTGGCCCCAGTGCCTGGCGCTGCTGGGCTTCTTTGTCGGTTTCACTGGCCTGAGTCTGGCCATGCTGAAGAAGCAGGAGGTCTGATGCATCGTCTGGCACATACCCTGCGCCTGGGGCTCAAGGAGCTGACCAGCCTGCGCCACGACAGCGTGCTGCTGTTGTTCCTGCTGTACGCCTTCAGCGTGGCGATCTACATGCCGGCCGCAGGCTCGGTGATCGGCGTGCACAACGCCAGCGTGGCGATCATCGACGAAGACCACAGCCTGGTCTCGCGCAAGCTCGCCGAGGCCCTGCAACCACCGGAATTCCAGCACGCCGTGCCGTTGCCCTACGACCAGCTCGACCAGGCCCTGGACAGCGGCCGCTACACCTTCGTGATCAACGTACCGGTGAACTTCCAGACCGACCTGCTGGCCGGGCGCTCGCCCGAGCTGCAAGTCAACGTCGACGCCACGGCCATGAGCCAGGCGTTCATGGGCGCCGGTTACATCGGCAGGATCGTCGAGCGCGAGCTGCTCGACTATGCCAAGCAGGGCTCGGCTACCGCCGGCAGCCCGGCGCTGCTCAGTGCCCGGGCGTTGTTCAACCCCAACCTTGAGGGCGGCTGGTTTCTGGCGGTGATCCAGATCGTCAACAACATCACCATCCTGGCCATCATCCTCACCGGCACGGCACTGCTGCGCGAGCGCGAGCACGGCACCCTCGACCACCTGCTGGTGCTGCCGCTGACCGCGCTGGAAATCATGCTGGCGAAGATCGCCAGCAACGCCCTGGTGGTGGTGCTGTGCACCTGGGTATCGCTTGAGGTGATCGTCAAGGGCGCGCTGGGTGTACCGCTGGCGGGATCGCTGGGGCTGTTCCTGGCGGTGACGGCGCTGTACCTGTTCGCCAGCACCGCATTGGGGATATTCCTCGCCACCCTGGCGCGCTCGACCCCGCAATTCGGCCTGCTGGCGATTCCGGTGATCATCCCGATGCTGTTGCTGTCGGGCGGCAGCACGCCGCTGGACAGCATGCCGCAATGGCTGCAGTGGGTCATGCAGGGCTCGCCCTCGACCCACTTCGTCAGCCTCAGCGCGGCAATCCTGTTCCGTGACGCCGGGCTGGCAGTGGTCTGGCCAGACATCGCGGCGCTCGCCGCCATTGGCCTGGCCTTCTTCGCCATTGCCCTGGCGCGTTTTCGCCGCAGCCTGACCTCGTGATTACTGAACGATCAGGTTGTTGAACAGCAGGTCGTCGACGGTCGGCTTGCCTTCTTCGGATTCGAGCACCTGCTGGACCTGCTTCAGAGCTTCCTGACGCAGTTTTTCCTTGGCCTCGACGTTACTCATGGCCTCCAGGTTCTGCTGGGTGAACAGCGCCACCAGCTGGTTGCGGATCAGCGGCTCATGATGCTTTACCGCTGCGGCGGCGGCATCGCTGTTGACCCGCAGGGCCACGTCGGCCTTGTACACGCGCAGCTTCGGCCCGCCATCAAGGGCGTAATTGCCCACAAAAGGCGGGCTCAGGGAAATGTAGGAGACCTTCGGTTCCCCTTCCTTGGCTTCCTCGGCCATGGCCGCCATCGGCAGCATCAGCGCCAGTACCATCAAGATCCACGCTTTCACGAATTCGCTCCTCATACAGTTGGCGCCAGCATACCCAGCGCACCGGTCAAACCCAAGCCCGGGCTTATGCCGGCCTATCAGGGCGGGCCATGCTCGTTGACCCGGCACCTCGCCCACCTACACTTATCGGCCACTACGCGCAAAGGAATAGTCCCGATGAAAGCAGTGTTGTGCAAAGCCCTTGGCCCGGCGCAAAACCTGGTCCTGGAAGAAGTCGCCAGCCCCGTGCCGAAAAAGAACGAGATCCTCCTCGACGTGCAGGCCGCCGGGGTCAACTTTCCCGACACCCTGATCATCGAAGGCAAGTACCAGTTCCAGCCGCCGCTGCCGTTCTCCCCTGGGGGCGAAGCCGCCGGCGTGGTCAGCGCCGTGGGTGAAAAAGCCGGCAACCTGAAGATCGGCGACCGGGTCATGGCCCTGACCGGCTGGGGCAGCTTTGCCGAACAAGTGGCGGTGCCGGCCTACAACGTATTGCCGATCCCGGCGCAGATGGACTTCACCACGGCGGCGGCCTTCGGCATGACCTACGGCACCTCGATGCATGCGCTCAGCCAGCGCGGCCAGCTCAAGGCCGGAGAAACCCTGCTGGTGCTGGGCGCCTCGGGCGGGGTTGGCCTGGCGGCGGTGGAAATCGGCAAGGCCATGGGCGCGCGGGTGATTGCCGCCGCCAGCAGCGCCGAGAAACTTGCCGTAGCCAAGGCGGCAGGCGCCGACGAGCTGATCAACTACAGCGAAACCAGCCTCAAGGACGAAATCAAGCGCCTGACCGGCGGCAACGGCGCCGATGTGATCTACGACCCGGTTGGCGGCGATCTGTTTGACCAGGCGGTGCGCGGCATTGCCTGGAATGGCCGGCTGCTGGTGGTCGGTTTTGCCAGCGGGCGCATCCCCGAGCTGCCAGTGAACCTGGCGCTACTCAAAGGTGCAGCGGTGCTCGGGGTGTTCTGGGGCGCCTTTGCCCAGCGCCAGCCGGCCGACAATGCGGCGAACTTCCAGCAGCTGTTTGCCTGGTTTGCCGAAGGCAAGCTCAAGCCGCTGGTATCGCAGACCTTCCCGCTGGCTGAAGCAGGTGCAGCCATCGAGATGCTGGGCCAGCGCAAGGCGGTGGGCAAGCTGGTGGTGACCATGGCCTGAACAGCTGAGCCCGCTCCTACCTGGAATGGCAGCGCCGAAAGCGCGCCTCCAGGTTGCGATCGGGCATGGCATGGCTGCGCAAGGCATTGAGGGTCTGCTCGACATAATCGCGGGTGCTGCCGTAACGGCCCTTGGCATTGGCAAATATCTGACTGAGCAGGGTGTCCGGCAGGTTGCCGGCATAGCATGGCAAATGCCGCTCCAACACAAACCCCAGGGCCTGGACCTTGCTGCCGTCCTCAAGCCGGCAATTGAGCCAGTGCGGGCGGTACGCAGGGTAAGGCATTTCTCGTTGCCACAAGGCCAGCAACGAATCTTCCAGGCAGTCGTCCGGCAGGCGGTAGGCAAAGCCACTGCACGAACCGCCGCGGTCTAGACCAAAGACCAGGCCCGGGCATTCCGGCGTGCCGCGGTGTTCGTGGGACCACAAATACAGCCCGCGATGATAGCCGTGCACCCGTGCCCGTCGCCGTTCGGCGGCATTGCACTCCGGACGCCAGATCAATGAGCCGTAGGCAAACAACCATACCGGGCCACCCTGGTGCCGGGACATGGTGTGTTGAACTGAATGCACAAGTTGCTCGCGAGTTAACTGTTCGCCGAAATCAAGCAACGGCGGATAGGCCACATTCAAAGATACCGTTTCGATCGCCGACATAGCTGCCGCCACACTTCCCCATGAATTACCAACGCATTGCACTATAAAGCAACGCACGGTGCACAGAGTTACCGTACGGCAGATAAGCGCCGCAATACAAGCCCCCAGACGCCATGAGACGGCGATAAAGGCCGCACCGGTGCGATAACAGGTGCACTGTTTCAAGTGTAGCGAAAGTTATTTTCGTTGCCGGCAATAATTAGTGGCTTATAACCGCTGGCGGCACCGGCAGTTATTTAAACCGGCACGCTGTTGCAGCGTGCCTTATTCCGTCAATCAATTGCGCGGGGCATAAGCGAATACATCGGCGCGCATTTGATGCGCATCCATGCCGGCGTCGACCAGTGCGTCGAGGGTGGCGTAAATCATGTTTGGCGAACCGCTGGCGTACACATGCACACCGGCCAGGTCACTGATGTCTTCGCATACCGCCTCGTGCAACAGGCCGCAGCGCCCTTCCCAGCCGCACAGGTCGCTGACCACCTTGTGCAGGAACAGGTTGGGCAGGCTCTCCCACTCGGCCCAGTGCTCGATCTGGTAGAAGTCGTCCGGTAGGCGCACGCCCCAGTACAGGTGCACCGGGTGCTTGAAGCCGCTGGCCCGGCAATGTTCGATCAGGCTGTGCATCTGCGCCATGCCGGTGCCGGCCGCGATCAGCACCAGCGGGCCATCAGGCAGCTCGGCCAGGTGGGTATCACCAAAGGGCATCTGCAGCCGCGCCATGCCGTTGCGCTGCAGTTGCGCGATCAGCTCCAGGGCACTGTTCTCGCGGGCCAGGACATGCAGCTCAAGGTCGCGGCCACTGTGCGGCGCCGAAGCCAGCGAGAAAGCGGCCTTGTCACCGCTGTCACGCTCGATCATCAGGTATTGGCCGGCGTGGTAGCGTGGTGGCTTGCCGGCAGGCGCACGCAGGCGCACGCGCCAGACGTCGCCGCCAACTTCGACACATTCACTGAGCTGACAGGCCAGGGTCCGTACCGGCAGCTCGCCCAGGGCCAGCACGCCATCCCACAACAAGACGCAATCCTCCAGTGGCTCGGCGATGCAGGTGAACAGCTCGCCGTGATCACGCTCGACGCCATCCTGACGCACCCGGCCCTCGACCAGCAGCGCGGCGCAGACATGGCAGTTGCCATTGCGACAGCTTTGCGGGCA
This sequence comes from Pseudomonas sp. B21-009, assembly GCF_024749345.1. Lineage (NCBI taxonomy): Bacteria > Pseudomonadati > Pseudomonadota > Gammaproteobacteria > Pseudomonadales > Pseudomonadaceae > Pseudomonas > Pseudomonas sp. B21-009. The sequence goes on from NZ_CP087199.1 coordinate 5,674,701, forward strand.
GTCGTAGCCCAGGCGTCGCGCCGCATCCAGAATCCTTTCTCCGGGCTTGAGCGCCAACACGGCCCCGGACGGCTGCAAGGTTACCTGCATTTAGTCTATTCCCAACTGGTTCCACAGCTCATCGATCCGCCGGGTGACGGCTTCGTCCTTGACGATGACCCGTCCCCACTCGCGGGTGGTTTCACCCGGCCACTTGTGCGTCGCATCCAGGCCCATCTTCGACCCCAACCCGGACACCGGCGAAGCGAAGTCCAGGTAGTCAATCGGGGTGTTTTCGATCATTACCGTGTCGCGCTTGGGGTCCATGCGCGTGGTAATCGCCCAGATCACGTCGTTCCAGTCACGCGCGTTGATATCGTCGTCCGTGACGATAACGAACTTGGTGTACATGAACTGTCGCAAAAACGACCAGACACCCAGCATCACGCGCTTGGCGTGTCCTGGGTACTGCTTTTTCATGGTCACCACCGCCATGCGGTACGAGCAGCCTTCCGGCGGCAGGTAGAAGTCGGTGATTTCCGGGAACTGCTTTTGCAGGATCGGCACGAATACTTCGTTCAGCGCCACGCCCAGAATCGCCGGCTCATCCGGCGGACGGCCGGTGTAAGTGCTGTGATAGATCGGCTTGCTGCGGTGTGTGATGCGCTCGACAGTGAACACCGGGAAGCTGTCGACTTCGTTGTAGTAGCCGGTGTGGTCGCCGTACGGGCCTTCCGGGGCCATTTCACCCGGATGGATCACGCCTTCGAGAATGATTTCGGCGGTGGCTGGCACCTGCAGGTCGTTGCCACGGCACTTGACCAGCTCGGTACGGTTGCCGCGCAACAGGCCGGCGAAGGCGTACTCGGAGAGGGTATCGGGCACCGGGGTCACGGCGCCAAGGATGGTCGCCGGGTCGGCGCCCAGGGCTACCGCCACCGGGAACGGCTGACCCGGGTGCTTCTCGCACCATTCGCGATAGTCCAGGGCGCCGCCGCGATGGCTCAACCAGCGCATGATGACCTTGTTGCGGCCAATCACCTGCTGACGGTAGATGCCGAGGTTCTGGCGGTCCTTGTTCGGCCCGCGGGTCACGGTCAGGCCCCAGGTGATCAGCGGCGCAACGTCGCCCGGCCAGCAGTGCTGCACCGGCAGCAGGCCGAGGTCGACATCATCACCTTCGATGACCACTTCGTGGCATGCCGCGTCCTTGACCACCTTCGGCGCCATGGACACGACCTTCTTGAAGATCGGCAGCTTCGACCAGGCGTCCTTGAGACCTTTCGGCGGCTCGGGCTCCTTGAGAAAGGCCAGCAGCTTGCCGATTTCACGCAGCTCGCTGACCGACTCGGCGCCCATGCCCATGGCCACCCGCTCCGGGGTGCCAAACAGGTTGCCCAGCACCGGGATGTCGAAGCCGGTAGGTTTTTCGAACAGCAGGGCCGGGCCTTTGGCGCGCAGGGTGCGGTCGCAGACTTCGGTCATTTCCAGGACTGGAGAGATCGGCACCTGGATGCGCTTGAGTTCGCCGCGCTGTTCCAGGCCACGGATAAAGTCGCGCAAATCGCGATACTGCATGCAAAAGCCTCGTATTGGCTGCCGTAGCGGTCGGGCTGCAGAGTGTAGCGCCGAACTCGGCTGCTCAGAATAGCCAAAGTACAGATAGCAAAAAGCCGGGTCGCCCCGGCTCTTGCCCAGCGCAACAGTTTACTTGCGCTTCATCGACAAGAAGAACTCGTCGTTGGTCTTGGTCTGCTTGAGTTTGTCGATCAGGAACTCGATAGCAGCCACTTCATCCATCGGGTGCAGCAGCTTGCGCAGGATCCACATGCGCTGCAGCTCGTCGTCGGCAGTCAGCAGCTCTTCGCGACGGGTACCCGAACGGTTGATGTTGATGGCCGGGAAGACGCGCTTTTCGGCGATCTTGCGGTCCAGGGGCAGCTCCATGTTACCGGTACCCTTGAACTCTTCGTAGATCACTTCGTCCATCTTCGAGCCGGTTTCAACCAGCGCGGTGGCGATGATGGTCAGCGAGCCGCCCTCTTCGATGTTACGCGCGGCGCCGAAGAAACGCTTCGGCTTCTCCAGGGCGTGGGCATCGACACCACCGGTGAGGACCTTGCCGGAGCTCGGGATCACGGTGTTGTAGGCACGGGCCAGACGGGTGATGGAGTCGAGCAGGATGACCACGTCTTTCTTGTGTTCAACCAGGCGCTTGGCCTTCTCGATAACCATTTCGGCAACCTGCACGTGGCGGGTTGGCGGCTCGTCGAAGGTCGAGGCAACCACTTCGCCGCGCACGGTGCGCTGCATTTCGGTTACTTCTTCCGGGCGCTCGTCGATCAGCAGGACGATCAGGTGGCACTCGGGGTTGTTACGGGTGATGTTGGCCGCGATGTTCTGCAGCATGATGGTCTTGCCCGCTTTTGGCGGAGCGACGATCAGGCCGCGCTGGCCTTTGCCGATCGGGGCGCAAAGGTCGATAACCCGGCCGGTGAGGTCTTCGGTGGAGCCGTTGCCGGCTTCCATCTTCAGGCGCTCGTTAGGGAACAGCGGCGTCAGGTTTTCGAACAGGATCTTGTTCTTCGCGTTTTCCGGCCGGTCGAAGTTGATGGTGTCGACTTTCAGCAGGGCGAAGTAACGCTCGCCTTCTTTTGGCGGGCGGATCTTGCCGACGATGGTGTCGCCGGTACGCAAGTTGAAGCGACGGATCTGGCTTGGCGACACGTAGATGTCGTCCGGGCCGGCCAGGTACGAGGCATCGGCCGAGCGCAGGAAGCCGAAGCCGTCCTGGAGAATCTCCAGCACGCCGTCACCGGAGATTTCCTCGCCGCTTTTCGCATGCTTTTTCAACAGGGAGAAAATCACATCTTGCTTGCGCGAACGGGCCATATTTTCTATGCCCATCTGTTCGGCCATTTCGAGCAGATCGGTAATCGGCTTTTGCTTGAGTTCAGTCAGGTTCATAAGGGGAGTGACGTAATCATGTAAGAAGGGGGAATTAAGCTTCTGGCTTAATGAAGCCGCGCCGCAAAGAAGGCGACAGGATCGCGTACTGATTCGAATTAGGGATGCGTCGGCGACGGCGTGCAGAGGGCACCGAAGAAACAGTGCGAGGCCGAATGTAACACCTGCTTTTTCTGGCGTCTAGTCACCAGATAAAGAAAAGCCCCGACGAATGCGGGGCTAATTTCACTCAGATATTGGCGTCCAGGAACGCCTGCAACTGAGATTTCGACAGCGCGCCGACCTTGGTGGCCTCGACATTGCCGTTCTTGAACAGCATCAGCGTCGGGATGCCACGCACGCCATGCTTGGCCGGGGTTTCCTGGTTGTCGTCGATGTTCAGCTTGGCGATGGTCACTTTGCCCGCGTAGGTAGTGGCGATGTCGTCCAGAACCGGAGCGATCATTTTGCAAGGGCCGCACCATTCAGCCCAGTAGTCGACCAGCACCGGGCCTTCAGCCTTCAGGACTTCGGCTTCGAAGGTGGCGTCGGTGACGTGTTTGATAAGATCGCTGCTCATGGAAGTCTCCAAGGTCGTAAGCAAAAAAACGTGGCCCATCATAGCTGCACCGGCTGCCTACAGGAAGCCAGGAACGATTGAGTGTAACTATAGTTGTGCATGACCGCGCATATCGCTGCTGTCACGGGAAAGTCATAATTCCCGCACAACCTGCCCCATATCAAGCCTTGATACGCTGCGCGTTGGCGCCAGCGCCGGATCGTGGCAGGATTGCCGGGTTATCGACCGAGAACCCATGACCATGCCGCAAACCACAGCCAAGAATCTGTCCTTGATCGCTGCCATAGACCTGGGCTCCAACAGTTTCCACATGGTGGTCGCCAAGGCCCACCATAGCGAGATCCGCATCCTTGAGCGGCTCGGCGAAAAAGTTCAGCTGGCCGCCGGCATCAATGAAGAGCGCCAGCTCAGCGAAGAGTCCATGCAACGCGGCCTGGACTGCCTCAAGCGGTTTGCCCAACTGATCAACGGCATGCCCGATGGCGCCGTGCGCATCGTTGGCACCAACGCCCTGCGCGAAGCCCGCAACCGCGGCGAATTCATCCGCCGCGCCGAAGCCATCCTCGGCCACCCGGTGGAAGTCATCTCCGGTCGTGAAGAAGCGCGCCTGATCTACCTCGGCGTGTCCCACACTCTGGCCGACACGCCAGGCAAGCGCCTGGTCGCTGATATCGGCGGCGGCAGTACCGAATTCATCATTGGCCAGCGCTTTGAACCGCTGCTGCGCGAAAGCCTGCAGATGGGCTGCGTCAGCTATACCCAGCGTTATTTCCGCGACGGCAAGATCACCCCGGCGCGTTATGCCCAGGCCTACACCGCCGCACGCCTGGAGCTGATGAGCATCGAGAACGCCCTGCATCGCCTGACCTGGGACGAAGCCATCGGCTCCTCGGGGACCATCCGCGCCATCGGCCTGGCGCTCAAATCCGGCGGCATGGGCAGCGGCGAGGTCAATGCCGAAGGCCTGGCCTGGCTCAAGCGCAAGCTGTTCAAGCTGGGAGAAACCGACAAGATCGATTTTGACGGGGTCAAACCCGACCGTCGGGCGATCTTCCCGGCGGGCCTGGCGATTCTCGAAGCGATTTTCGACGCCCTTGAGCTACAGCGCATGGACCACTGCGACGGCGCCCTGCGTGAAGGCGTGCTGTACGACCTGCTCGGCCGCCACCACCACGAAGACGTGCGCGAGCGCACCCTGACCTCGCTGATGGAGCGTTATCACGTTGACCAGGGCCAGGCGGCACGGGTCGAGCGCAAGGCGCTGCACGCCTTCGACCAGGTGGCCAAAGCCTGGGACCTGGAAGACGGCATCTGGCGTGAACTGCTGGGCTGGGCAGCCAAGGTGCATGAAGTGGGTCTGGACATCGCCCACTACCATTACCACAAGCACGGCGCCTACCTGATCGAGCACTCCGACCTGGCCGGCTTTTCCCGGGAAGACCAGCTGATGCTGGCGCTGTTGGTGCGCGGCCATCGCCGCAACATTCCCAAGGACAAGTTCGCCGAATTCGGCGACGACGCCGCCAAGCTGATTCGCCTGTGCGTACTGTTGCGCTTCGCGATCCTGTTCCATCACATCCGCGGCACCCAGCAGATGCCCACGGTCACCCTGCACGCCAGGGGCGACAGCCTGGACGTCGAGTTCCCGGCCGGCTGGCTGGAAGAAAACCAGCTGACCCAGGCCGACTTCGGCCTGGAGGCAGAATGGCTGGCCCGGGTCGGTTTCGTCCTCAGCGTACGATAAGCACCGGGTTGCTCAGGCGCTCGAGCAGAGCGGCCTGGGCACTGCGCGGGTTCTGGTTGCCGGTTGGCGTGCTGCGTACGTAACGGCCATCCGGTTGCAGGATCCAGGCGTGGGTGTTGTCGGTCAGATACCCTTCGAGTTCCTTTTTCACCCGCAGGATCAGTTTCTTGCCCTCGACCGGGAAGCAGGTCTCGACGCGCTTGTCGAGGTTGCGCTCCATCCAGTCGGCGCTGGAGAGGAACATCTGCTCTTCGCCGCCATTGAGGAAGTAGAACACCCGCGTGTGCTCGAGGAAGCGGCCGATGATCGAGCGCACCTGAATGTTGTGCGACACCCCGGCAATGCCCGGACGCAGGCAGCACATGCCGCGCACCACCAGGTCGATACGCACCCCTGACTGGCTGGCCTTGTACAGCGCGCGGATGATCTTCGGATCGGTCAGCGAGTTGAACTTGGCGATGATGTGCGCAGGCTTGCCGTCGAGGGCGAACTGGGTTTCGCGCGCGATCATGTCGAGCATGCCCTTTTTCAGGGTGAACGGCGCGTGCAACAGCTTCTTCATGCGCAGGGTCTTGCCCATGCCGATCAGCTGGCTGAACAGCTTGCCGACGTCTTCGCACAGGGCGTCGTCGGAGGTCAGCAGGCTGTAGTCGGTGTACAGGCGGGCGTTGCCGGCGTGGTAGTTACCGGTACCCAGGTGCGCATAGCGGACGATCTCGCCGGCTTCGCGGCGCAGGATCAGCATCATCTTGGCGTGGGTCTTGAAGCCCACCACACCGTAGATCACCACCGCACCGGCGGCCTGCAGACGGCTGGCCATCTGCAGGTTGGACTCTTCGTCGAAACGCGCACGCAGCTCGATCACCGCAGTGACTTCCTTGCCGTTACGCGCGGCGTCGACCAGCGCGTCGACGATCTCCGAGTTGGCACCGCTGCGGTACAGGGTCTGGCGCACAGCCAGTACATGCGGGTCCTTGGCGGCCTGACGCAGCAGGTCGACTACCGGGGTGAACGACTCGAAGGGGTGCATCAGCAGGATGTCCTGCTTGCTGACCACGCTGAAAATGTTCTCGCTGTTCTGCAACAGCTTGGGGATTGCCGGGGTAAACGGCGTGTACTGCAGCTCCGGATGGCTGTCCAGGCTGGTGATGCTGAACAGCCGGGTCAGGTTGACCGGGCCGTTGACCTGGTACAGCTCGCTCTCGCTCAGGCTGAACTGCTTGAGCAGGTAGTCGGAGAGGTGTTTGGGGCAGGTGTCGGCCACTTCCAGACGCACCGCGTCACCATAACGGCGCGAGAACAGCTCGCCGCGCAGGGCCCGGGCCAGGTCTTCGACATCTTCGGAGTCCAGCGCCAGGTCGGCGTTGCGGGTCAGGCGGAACTGGTAGCAGCCCTTGACCTTCATGCCCTGGAACAGGTCATCGGCGTGAGCGTGGATCATCGACGACAGGAACACATAGTTGTCGCCAGGCCCACCGACCTCTTCCGGCACCTTGATCACCCGCGGCAGCAAACGCGGCGCCGGGATGATCGCCAGGCCCGAATCGCGGCCGAAGGCGTCGATGCCTTCAAGCTCGACGATGAAGTTCAGGCTCTTGTTCACCAGCAACGGGAACGGGTGAGTCGGATCGAGGCCGATCGGGGTAATGATCGGCGCGATTTCGTCGCGGAAGAAGCGCCGCACCCAGGTCTTGAGCTTGGTGTTCCAGTGGCGGCGGCGAATGAAGCGGATCTGGTGCTTTTCCAGCTCCGGCAGCAGCACGTCGTTGAGGATCGCGTACTGGCGATCGACCTCGCCGTGCACCAGCTCGCTGATCCGCGCCAGCGCCTGGTGCGGCTGCAAGCCATCGGCGCCGGCCTGTTCACGGGCAAAGGTGATCTGCTTCTTCAGGCCCGCCACACGAATTTCGAAGAACTCATCCAGGTTGCTGGAGAAGATCAGCAAGAACTTCAGCCGCTCCAGCAGCGGATAGGACTCATCCAGCGCCTGCTCAAGCACGCGGATGTTGAACTGCAGCTGGGACAATTCGCGGTGAATGTACAGGCTGCTGTCGTCCAGACCGGGAATGACGATGGCAGGCGCAGCCACTGGCGCCGGCGCCGGGGCCTCGACCACCGGCTCGGCAACCGCAGGCGGCTGTGGCGGGGTCTCGACCAGTTGCTCGGGCACGGGCTGGGCGTCTTTGACTGCAACGTCGGTAAGTACTTCGTTATTCATCTAGCGTTCCTGAAGGGCGTTACTGCCCTCTCATCAATTGAGCAGCGCGAACAGCGAAATAGGTGAGGATGCCATCGGCGCCCGCCCGTTTGAAAGCGGTGAGGGATTCAAGGATAACCCCTTCACTGAGCCAGCCGTTCTGAATCGCTGCCATGTGCATGGCGTACTCGCCGCTGACCTGGTAAACGAAGGTCGGCACTTTGAATTCGTCTTTGACCCGGTGAAGGATATCCAGGTACGGCATGCCCGGTTTGACCATGACCATATCGGCGCCTTCCGACAAGTCGGCGGCCACTTCGTGCAGGGCCTCGTTACTGTTGGCCGGGTCCATCTGGTAGGAGGCCTTGTTGGCCTTGCCCAGGTTCAGCGCCGAGCCGACCGCATCGCGGAACGGACCGTAGTAGGCACTGGCATACTTGGCCGAGTAGGCCATGATGCGGACGTTGACGTGACCGGCCAGCTCCAGCGCTTCACGGATGGCCTGGATGCGCCCGTCCATCATGTCCGATGGCGCGACCACCTGGGCACCGGCATCGGCGTGGGACAGCGCCTGGCGCACCAGGGCGTCGACGGTGATGTCGTTCTGAACGTAGCCTTCTTCGTCGAGGATACCGTCCTGGCCGTGGGTGGTGAACGGGTCCAGGGCAACGTCGGTGATCACCCCAAGTTCCGGGAAGCGCTCACGCAGGGCGCGGGTGGCGCGCTGGGCGATGCCGTCGGGGTTCCAGGCTTCAGCGCCGTCGAGGGATTTTTTCTCTACCGGGGTGACCGGGAACAGCGCCAGGGCTGGAATCCCGAGGTTTACCCACTCTTGCGCAGCTTCCAGCAACAGGTCGATGGACAGACGCTCGACGCCCGGCATCGAAGCGACTTCTTCGCGGCGGTTTTCGCCATCGAGGACAAACACCGGGAGGATCAGGTCATCGACAGTCAGAACATTTTCGCGAACCAGACGACGGCTGAAGTCGTCACGACGGTTGCGACGCAGACGGGTGGCAGGAAACAAACGGTTAGCGGGGGTAAAGCTCACGGCAGACTCCTGAGCCCGCGCAGGCGGGCGAGCGCGACAGTTATAAGCGGCCATTATGACGCCTGTATGACAGGCAAGGGCAACCCTGCGACTTGAGGACGCAGTCATTGTCCTTGTAGGAAATGTTCACGTCGAGACACATTTGGACACTTTCCCCAAAGGCCACGAAGGGTTAGGCTGCGCGTTCATTTCGCCAGCACCCAGAAAATGCTCCAACAATTCCTGCAGGATTTCGGCTACTTTGCCCTTTTTCTCGGCACGTTTTTCGAAGGTGAGACCATCCTGGTTCTCGCAGGCTTCCTTGCGTTCCGCGGATACATGGATATCAACCTGGTGGTCGTGGTGGCCTTCTTCGGCAGCTATGCCGGCGACCAGCTGTGGTACTTCATGGGGCGCCGTCACGGGCGCAAGTTGCTGGCACGCAAACCGCGCTGGCAGATGATGGGCGACCGTGCGCTGGAGCACATTCGCCGCCATCCGGACATCTGGGTCCTGAGCTTTCGCTTCGTCTACGGTTTGCGCACGGTGATGCCGGTGGCCATCGGTTTGTCCGGCTACCCGCCGCGCCGCTACCTGCTGCTCAACGGCATTGGTGCGGCCATCTGGGCCCTGGCCCTGGGCGCCGCCGCCTATCACTTCGGCGCCATCCTCGAAGGCCTGCTGGGCAACGTGAAGAAATACGAGCTATGGGTGCTCGGCGGCCTGCTGGTGCTCGGTGGCTGCCTGTGGCTGCGCCGGCGCTTCAAGGCCGCGCGCATTGCGCGCAAGGAAGCGGCTGCCGTAGAGGCCGAAAAGGCTGAGCAGGCTGTAGCCAAGCAGCAGGACCCAAGCCAGGGCAGTGACCGGCCCTGAGCCCGTCATCCCGGCCAGGACCATGGCCGGGACATTCAGCGCCAGGCGCAGTAGCTCCAGCCGCAAAGCCCAGGGGCGGTTCTCCAGGGCCGTGCCGAGCACGAACAAACCAAATGCCATCAAGCCGCAGCCCAGCACCAGGGCAGCCACCGACAACTGCTCGGCGCGCTCCATCAAGTAACTGCCCAAGCCTACGTACACCGCGAACTGCAGCGCCACATACAACTGCTGCGGCCAGGCCAGCGGCACCTCGAATTTCTGGAAGCGGCTCAAGTCCTGCTTGGCTTGCGGATAACGCCGGGCAACGTCATCCGGCCGCCAGCCGGTGGGCATGAACCAGATCCGCAGCTTGTCCCACCAACGCTCGGCATGCCGCGCATCGCTCCACAACTGGGCATAGAACTGCAGGTTGGCCCACAGCGGGTTCCAGCTGGCCAAAGGCGTGGTCACGCCAAAAATCACCGGCTCGTTGTCGTCCTCTTCCTGGAAGGTGCCAAACAGACGATCCCAGACAATGAACACTCCGCCGTAGTTGCGATCCAAGTACAGAGGGTTCTGCGCATGGTGGACGCGATGATTGGACGGGGTAATGAACAGCCATTCCAGCCAGCCCAGCTTGGGGATGTGCCGGGTGTGCACCCAGAACTGGTACAGCAGGTTCAGCGCCGCGACGGTGATGAACACCAGCGGCGGCACCCCCAACACGGCCAGCGGCAGGTAGAAGATCCACGACAGCAAGAAGCCGCTGCTGGTCTGGCGCAGGGCCGTGGACAGGTTGTAGTCCTCGCTCTGGTGATGCACCGAATGGGCGGCCCAGAGGATGTTGCGCTCGTGGCCCATACGGTGCAGCCAGTAATAGCAAAAGTCATAGACGACAAACGCCAGTACCCACACCCACAAGGCTTCGCCCGGCAGTTTGAACAGCGCCAGGTGTTCCCAGGCCAGCGCATAGGTCACCAGGCCGACGCCCTTGGTCAGCAGGCCGGTGGTGGTCGACAGCACGCCGGTGCTGAGGCTGTTGATGGCATCTGCCAGGCGATAGGTCCGTATGCCGCGCAATCGATCGGCGAGCAGCTCGGCAACGATCAGAACAATGAAAAACGGTACCGCCAAAAGGATCAGGTCCATGGGTCTTTTCATCTCCAGCCTATCCAGCAAGATTAGGCCGGGAATGGCATAAACCCTATGGCGACATCTGCCAAACTAGAGGACATTTAGCGCCTCGAATCGGGAGTAGTGAGCATGACCCAGAAAAAAGTTGCTGTGATTCTTTCCGGCTGTGGCGTGTATGACGGCGCCGAAATTCACGAAAGCGTGATCACCCTGCTGCGTCTGGACCAGCGCGGTGCGCAGGTGCAGTGCTTTGCGCCGAACATTGCGCAGATGCACGTGATCGACCACCTGACCGGCGAAGAAATGCCCGAGACCCGCAACGTGCTGGTGGAATCGGCGCGCATCGCTCGCGGCGAGGTCAAGGACCTGCGCGAAGCCGACGCCAAGGACTTCGACGCGCTGATCGTGCCGGGCGGCTTTGGCGCGGCGAAAAACCTTTCGAACTTTGCCGTTGAAGGCGCAGGCTGCAGCGTGCACCCGGACGTCCTGGCCCTGGCCGAAGCCTTTGCCGAAGCCGGCAAGCCGGTCGGCCTGATCTGCATCTCGCCGGCCCTTGCGGCGAAAATCTACGGCCCCGGCGTGGTCTGCACCATTGGCAGCGATGCCGGCACCAGCGCGGCCATCGTCAAGATGGGCGGCACCCATGAGGAATGCGATGTCCATGACATCGTCGAAGACACCCAGCGCAAGCTGGTCAGCACCCCGGCCTACATGCTGGCGAAAAGCATCAGCGAAGCCGCCGGCGGCATCTACAAACTGGTCGACCGGGTGCTGGAACTGACCCACGAGAATGACTGAACACCCCTGTAGGAGCGGGCTTGCCCCGCGATCGCGCGCGAAGCGGTCGTCGTCCAGGCACCACATGATGCGCTGAGATCACGGACCTCATCGCGGGGCAAGCCCGCTCCTACTCAGCCGCGTAAGAATGCGGTCCAGGGCGTTGGCAAACGCCTGCTTCTCGCGATCGCCATACGGCGCTTGGCCGCCGCCGACCTGCCCCTGCTCGCGCAGGTCGGTGAACAGGTTGCGCACCGCCAGCCGCTCACCCATGTTGCGCTCGTCGAACTCCTTGCCGCGCGGGTCGAGGCAGGCAACGCCTTTCTTGACCAGGCGATCGGCCAGCGGCACGTCGCTGCAGATCACCAGTTCGCCGGGCACCGCGTGCTCGACCAGGTAATCGTCGGCGGCATCCGGCCCGCTGGGCACGACGATCAGCTTGACGCAGGCAAAAGCCGGCTTGATCTGGCTCTGGCCGGCTACCAACACCACTTCCAGCTGACGCTTGAGGGCGAACTTGACCAGTTGATCCTTGGCCGCCTTGGGGCAGGCGTCGGCATCGATCCACACACGCATGGCACAGATTTCCAACAAAAACGGGCGAACAGTATCCCTGCTCGCCCGTTTGCCTTCAAATCAGCCCGCTGGCTGGCGGCGCTTCTCGGCCAGGCGGCTGCGCCCGTAAAGGATGGCAATGGCCAACAAGGCCACCAGCTGCGCGGCCAGTGAATAGGCGTCGGCGTGAATGCCCAGCCAGTCGAAATCGAAGAACGCCACCGGCCGGGTACCGAACACCCCGGCCTCTTGCAGCGCCTTGACCCCGTGCCCGGCAAACACCACCGACAAGGCGCACAGCAGCGCCGCGTTGATGCTGAAGAACAACGCCAGCGGCAGTTTGGCCGAGCCGCGCAGGATCACCCAGGCCAGGCCCACCAGCAGCACCAGTGCCGTGGCACCACCGGCCAGTACCGCGTTGTGCCCGGCAGGGCCGGCCTGCAGCCAGAGGGTTTCGTAGAACAGGATCACCTCGAACAGCTCACGGTACACCGAGAAAAACGCCAGCACGGCAAAACCAAAGCGCCCGCCACCACTGACCAGGCTGCTCTTGATGTAATCCTGCCAGGCCGCCGCGTGCCGGCGATCGTGCATCCACACACCCAGCCACAGCACCATGACGCTGGCAAACAGCGCCGTGCAGCCTTCGAGCAGTTCACGCTGGGCGCCACTGACGTCGATTACATAGGCCGCCAGCGCCCAGGTACCCAGCCCGGCCAGCAAGGCCAGGCCCCAGCCGACGTTGACGCTGCGTACGGCCGATTGCTGGCCGGTATTGCGCAGGAAGGCGAGGATCGCCGCCAGCACCAGAATCGCTTCCAGGCCTTCGCGCAGCAGGATCAGCAAGCCGGAGATGTAGCTCAGCGACCAGCTCAGGCCATCGCCACCGAGCAGGCCGGCGGCGTCCTTGAGCTTGGCCTTGGCGGCATCCAGGCGTTGCTGCACCTGCTCCAGTGGCAGGCCGTCCTGCAGCGACTGACGGTAGGCCATCAGGGATTTTTCGGTGTCCTTGCGTACGTTGGCATCGACGTTGTCGAGCGAGCTTTCGACCAGCTCGAAACCTTCCAGGTAGGCCGCTACCGACAGGTCGTAGGCTTGCTCGTGATCACCGGCCTGATAGGCCGCCAGGCTCTTGTCCAGGGTGCTGGCGGTGTAGTCCAGCAGTTGCGCCGGGCCGCGCTGGACCTGCGGCGGTTGCGCACGCTGGGCGCGGAACCGGGCGAGCGCCTCTGGCCCTTCGCTGGCTTCAATTTCGGCCGGGGTCTGACGAGCCAGATCGGCCAGGTTGTAGGTTTTATCGCCCTTGGCCTGGGCCGGGTCGGCAGTGAAGCTGGCGACATAGGTCGCCAGGTCCCAGCGTTGGCGCTCGTCGAGCTGATCGGCGAACGACGGCATATCGGTGCCTTCGATGCCCAGGCCGAGGGTGTTGTACAGGTCGAACAGGCTCAGGCGGTCCAGCCGTTCGAGGCTGCGCAGGTTGGCCGGTGGCGGGGTCAGGCCGAGGCCGGCGGGGCCGTCGCCGGCGCCAGTGTCGCCATGACACACCGAGCAATGCTGGGCATACAGCGGCGCGCCGCGACTCGGGTCCGGGGTAATGATCGGCGCCTGGCTGACCTCATAGGCCACCGCCAGTTGCGCGCCAAGCTGACGGGCCTGGCGGGCGACCACCGCGCCGTCCTGGCGCTGGCTGACCGCCGTACGCAAGTTGACCACGCCCTGCTCCAGGGCCTGGCGCTCAGCGCGCGCCGGCAAGGCGCCGATCAATCCCTGCAACACCTCGAGGAATTCGAGCTGTTCGCGGTATTCGCCGTCGTCGATTACCTTGCCCGCCTCGACGGTGGCCGGGTAATCGGCACCGATGTAATCGAGCAGGTGCAGGGCCTTGGCAGCGCCATCGGGGCTGTCGGCCAGCAGCGTGGCACTGCTCAGCGCCAGCACCGGCCAGAGCAGCCAGGCGAGTAAGCGGGAACGGGGAATCATGAGCGACTCTCAAATGGAAATACGAGGTAAAGCATTGTTCACTTCCACTGCCGTTCGCTCAAGGCTTGCCAGATGAATCCTTGAAAAATTTTGTGACAAATACCCTGCGACACCTCCCGATTAAAGAACGACCGTTCGTCGGCCGATAGCTGAATGCTGGCACGACGGCAAATTCCTAAAGCACAACGCCATTATTTAGCCAGCAAATGCGTTTATAATGCCGCGCCGCTATATAGCGGATCAGAATTTTGGCTCTTCTTTTAAGAGGATTTGGCGATATTGCCAAAGGGATGACAGCCTTCTCGCCCCCAGGCTTTTCATCAATTCAGGGAAGAAGAATTCAGATGGCATCCCGTGTCCTCACCGTCGCGACACTGCTCGCGGCCGTTCAACTGGCTGGTTGCTCGGCCTTTCGCAGCTATGACAGCGAACTTCAGGAAACCAACCAGCACCTGACCAGCGGTAACGTCGACGCTGCCCTGGCGCTGCTGGAAAAAAACAACAAGGGTGAGGACAAAGACCTTCTCTACTACTTCGAGAAAGGCGAGCTGCTGCGCTCCAAGGGCGACCTGGCCGGCAGCCAGCTGGCCTGGCGCAGTGCCGATGACGTGGTGTTCAAGTGGGAAGAGTCGGTCAAGCTCGACACCGACAAGTACCTGAGCCAGTTCGGCAGCTACCTGGTCAACGACAAGGTGCGCCGCTACGAAGGCTATGACTACGAAAAAGTCATGCTGACCACGCAGATGGCCCTCAACCTGCTGGCCCAGAACGACTTCGACGGCGCCCGTACCGAAATCAAGAAGACCCACGAGCGCGAAGCGGTGATTGCCGAGCTGCGCGACAAGGAATACCTCAAGCGCGAAGAAGAGGCCGAGAAAGAAGGCGTCAAGACCGAGTACAAGGACCTTCAGGGTTACCCGGTCGCCAGCCTCGACGCGCCAGAAGTGGTGGGCCTCAAGAACAGCTACCAGAGTGCGTTCAGCCACTACCTGTCTGGCTATGTCTACGAAGCCCTGGGTGAGAAAGGCCTGGCCGCACCGGGCTACCGCAAGGCTGCCGAACTGCGCCCGAACACCCCGCTGCTGGAAAAAGCCCTGCTCGACCTGGACAAGCCAGCGGCGAAAGCCACTGAAAGCGATGTGCTGATCGTGATCCAGAGCGGCCTCGCTCCGGCCCGCGACTCGGTGCGCGTCCCGCTGCCGCTGCCGATCAGCGGCAACCTGGTGATCACCCCGCTGTCGTTCCCGGTGATCAAGGAAGACACTTCCACCGCGCATTTCAGCGAAATCTACCTCAACGACCACTCGCTGAAGCTGACCGCACTCAACAGCACCACTGCCATGTCCCGCCGCGCCCTGCGTGACGACATGCCGGGGATCATCCTGCGCACCAGCGTGCGGGCTATCTCTCGTGGTGTGGCGCAAAAGCAACTGAACGACGCCAACCCGCTGGCTGGCCTGGCACTGGGTATCGCCTCGACCATCACCGAAGGTGCCGACACCCGTACCTGGCGCACCCTGCCGGATGAAACCCAGGTAGCCCGCGTGCGCCTGCGTCAGGGCGAACACCAGTTGAGCCTGCCTTCGAGCCTGGGCGGCAGCCAGGTCAGCGTGAAGATTGACCGGCCGTTCCAGGTGGTCACCCTGCGCGTAGTCGGCAACCAGGTCTTCGCCGGTGGCCCTGCCCTGCAGGTGGCACCAAAAGCCACTGGCCAGGCCGTCGCCAGCCTCAAACAACCTTAAGGAAACGCCATGCGTATCAAATTGCTCGCCGTTCTCGTCACAGCCCTGCTGGCCGGTTGCGCGACCCCGCCACCACCAGAGCCGGGCAGCGCTGCCAGCAAAGTGGTGAAAATGGGCAACCTGAAGAACATCGAGACCGGCCCGATGCGCGTTGCGCGCGAGAACGGCTTCTTGACCGTCAAGGTGTCCCTGAACAACACCAGCAGCAGCAACAAGACCCTGTTCTACCGCTTCGCCTGGCTGGGCAACGACGGTTTCCCGGTGGCCGATGAAGAGAGCTGGAAGACCGTCACCCTGTATGGCAAGCAGGCCAGCGTGTTGCCGGCGATTGCCCCGGTATCCCAGGCCACCGACTTCCGTATCGAAGTTCAGTCTCAGTAATCATTTTTGCAGGAGCACATTTTCATGATTGCACGCATTTCCCTCGCCGCCATTGCCATTGCCCTGGTCAGCGGCTGCAGCACCCCGTCGCCGGTCCTGGGCGGCAAGAACATCGGCTACGGTGACAGCAAGGCCGTGGAACTGGTCACCAACGAGTTCGGTTCGACCGACCTGCAGATGATCGCCGAGTCCATGACCCGCTCGCTGGCCCAGTCCGGCATCCTCCAGGGTCGCCCGGTGGTGCAGGTCTATGACGTGAAGAACAAGACCAGCGAGTACATCGATACCCGCGAGATCACCACGTCGATCAAAACCCAGCTGATGAAGTCCGGCACCGCCCGCTTCGCCAGCGACAACACCCAGATGCAAAGCCAGGTTGACCAGCTCAAGCTGCAGAACCAGAGCGGTCTGTACAAGAAAGGCACCGTGGCCAAGACCGGCAACATGATCGCCGCCAAGTACCGCCTGGAAGGCTCGATCAGCTCGATCGTCAAGCGCAGCAGCGACTACAAGGACGTGTTCTACAAGTTCAGCCTGCAGCTGATCGACGTCGAGAGCGGCCTGGCCGAGTGGATGGACGAGAAAGAAATCCGCAAGACCACGGAGCGCTAAGCAATGCGTGCATGGATGGGCATTCTGGGCCTGGCTTGCGCGTTCAGCGTGCAAGCGGCCCCAAAAGTCGCAGTAACCGACCTCGCCTACCAGGAGCGTGTGGAGCAGTACATCCACATGGTCTCGGCGCAGAACAGCAGCCAGGCGAGCATGTACCACGCCAGTGGTTCGTCGAGCTACAGCGAGTTCGAAAGCAGCGAGAGCTACATCGAGCAGACCGAGCTGCGCAAGTTCAGCGGCGACATCAAGGGCGAGATTCTCAAGTCCGGGATGTTCCAGCTGGTCCAGGGTACGCCGTACACGGCCGATGCCAAGGCTGACGTCTACGACGTTATCCGCCGCATCAAGAACGGCAACTTCAAAGGTGCTGACTACGTGCTGTTCGGTACCTTGTCGGATATCGACTTCCAGCGCGATATCACCTCCCTGGACAACACCAACAGCTATTCGGCGATCCTCGGCCTGAGCCTGGTGGCCGACTTCAGCCTGATCAACACCAAGACCTACGAGATCACCTCGGCGTTCACCGCCATGGGTGAGGGCCAGGACACCAAGCTGGTCAACAGCCAGGATGTTCGGGTCACCCTCAACCGCCCACGGGTGGTACGTGAGGTTTCCAAGGAACTGGGCATGGACGTTGCCAAGCAACTGGCCGAACAGCTGGTAGGCGCGATGCCGGAGCGTGAACGCACCCCGGCGCGCAACAACCTGCCGCCTGACGAGCCAGCGCAGATCCTGCGTTGAGAAAGTAAAAAGGCGACCTTCGGGTCGCCTTTTTTTATGCTGATTGTTTTCCTACACCGGCGCGCGGCGAATGGTCGCCAGCAAGGTCGCAGCCCCCAGGAACAGTCCGGCAAAGGTGCGGTTCATCCGCCGCTGCTGCCGGGGCGTACGCAACAGGCGCAGCACTTTGGCCGCAAGCCCGGTGTAACCGGCCATGACCATCAGATCGACCGTGACCATGGTCGCGGCAATGATCAGGTACTGCGGCACCAGCGCCGCATGCGGATTGATGAACTGCGGCAGCACCGCGAGCATGAAGATCAGCGCCTTGGGGTTGCTGACGTTGACCAGAAAGCCACGGAACACCAGGCTCAACGGCTTGCCGATCGGGCGCACGGCGGATTCGTCGCTGATGTCAGCCGGCAGCGCCCGCCACTGTTTGACCGCCAGGTACACCAGGTAGGCCACGCCGAACCATTTGATCACCTGGAATGCGGTGGCCGATGCCGCGAGGATGGCACCGACGCCGGCGGCAATGATCGCAATCTGCAGCACCAGGCCCAGCTGCAGGCCTAGCGCGTTCCAGTAGCCGCGCCAGAAGCCGTATTGCAGGCCGCAGGACATCGAGGCAATGGCCCCGGCACCCGGCGACAGACTGATCACCCAGCAAGCGGCAAAAAATGCCAACCACGTTTCCAATGACATCGCGCACCTCGGCACTAACTTGTTACAAACCTCTAAGCTAGTGCCCTGGCGAAAAAATCACCACGATTTTTTTCTGCGATCGATCAATTGCCCGGGGTTTTGCTCTCGCTCACCAGCGGCAGCACTTCGGCACCGCGCCAGCGCCGCACCGATTTCTGGAAGAACTGGCTGTTGGGCACTTGCACCAGCGCACCGCCCGCTTCCGGCAGTTCGATCAAGGTGGTGAACAACAGGTTGATGGCCACCACCCGGCCTTTGACGCCCGGCTTGTCGATGGTTTCCACCAGTTCCACCACATCGCCGATGCGAAACGGCCCGACGGTAAAGATCAGCACCGCGCACAGCAGGTTCGACAGCACGCTCCACATGGCGAAGAACGCCACTGCGGCAACCGCCACGAACCCGGACAGTGCGGTCCACAGCACCGTGGCGGAAACCCCCAGGCGCTCGAGCACGAAGATCAGCGCACTGCCCATGATCAGCCAGCGCAGGCCACCACGCAGCGGCATCAGCAGCTCCGGTGGCAACGGGTAGCGCTCGCCCAGGCGCTTGAGGCAACGGGCAACCACGCGCTGCAGGATGAACGCCGCCGAAAGTATCAGCAGGATCTGCAAACCCAGCCAGAACGGAGCGATCCATTCCACCGGCAATGGCAACTGCAAGGATTCCATCAGGACAACGCCTCCAGCTCCGCCTGCATGCCCTCGAGGGTCTCCAGGGCGGCCATCCAGGCTTCCTCGAGCTCCCCTTCACGAACCTTAAGCTTGGCCTGCTGGGCCAACAGCTCACGCAACTCGTCCTTGCGCGCGGCTTCATACAGGGCGCTGTCAGCCAGACTGGCATCGACCTTGGCCAGTTGCTCATGCACGGTGCCCAGCTCGCGTTCGAGCTTGTCGGCTTCACGCTTGTGCGGTGCCAGTTGCTGACGCAGGGCGGCAGCGGCCTGGCGCTGGGCCTTTTTGTCGGTTTTGTCGGCATTGACCGGCGCAGTGCTGACCGGGGCATTGCGTTGACGGTACTCGACCAGCCAGCGGGTGTAGTCGTCCAGGTCACCGTCGAAGGTCTCGACCTTGCCGTCGGCGACCAGCAGGAAGTCATCGGTGGTGCTCTTGAGCAAGTGACGGTCGTGAGAGACCACCAACACCGCACCACTGAATTCCTGCAGGGCCATGGTCAGCGCCAGGCGCATTTCCAGGTCCAGGTGGTTGGTCGGTTCGTCGAGCAGCAACAGGTTCGGCCGCTCCCAGGCGATCAGGGCCAGGGCCAGGCGGGCTTTTTCGCCGCCGGAGAAATTCACCACCGGCTCGTCGATGCGCGCGCCGCGGAAATCGAATCCACCCAGGAAGTCTCGCAAGGTCTGCTCGCGCTCGGTCGGCGCCAGGCGCTGCAGGTGCAGCAACGGGCTGGCCTTGTTGTCCAGCGAGTCGAGCTGGTGCTGGGCGAAGTAGCCAACCGAGAGGTTCTCGCCGCGTACCAGGCGCCCGCTGAGCGGCTCCAGTTCGCCGGCGAGGTTCTTGATCAGGGTCGACTTGCCCGCGCCGTTGGGGCCGAGCAGGCCGATCCGCGCCCCCGGGGTGAGCTGCAACTTGACCTTCTCGAGGATGGTCTTGTCGCCATAGCCCAGGCGGGCTTCGGACAGGTCGAGCAGCGGGCTGGAGATTTTCTCCGACTCGCGGAAAACGAAGTCGAACGGCGAATCGACATGCGCCGCCGACAGCTCCTCCATGCGCTCCAGGGCCTTGATCCGGCTCTGCGCCTGACGGGCCTTGGTGGCCTGGGCCTTGAACCGGGCGATGTACTTTTCCATGTGCGCGCGCTGCGCCTGCTGTTTCTCGTAGGCTTGTTGCTGCTGCGCCAGGCGTTCGGCACGGGTGCGCTCGAACGCGGTGTAGCCACCACGGTAGAGGGTCAGCTTGCACTGCTCGACATGGGCGACGTGATCGACCACGGCATCGAGGAAGTCACGGTCGTGGGAGATCAGCAGCAGCGTGCCCGGATAGCCCTTGAGCCAGTCTTCGAGCCAGAGGATGGCGTCCAGATCCAGGTGGTTGGTCGGTTCGTCGAGCAGCAACAGGTCAGACGGGCACATCAGGGCCTGGGCCAGGTTCAGGCGCATCCGCCAGCCACCAGAGAAGTCGCCGACCCGGCGGTCCATCTGCTCGTTGGTAAACCCCAGGCCTGCCAGCAGCTTGCGCGCCCGCGCATCGGCGGTATAACCGTCGGCGCTGTCGAGCTCGATATGCAGGCGTGCCAACGCAGTGCCGTCGTGGGCAGCTTCGGCCGCAGCCAGGTCGGCCTGGACCTTGCGCAGGCGGGCATCGCCGTCGAGCACATAGTCGACCGCCAGGCGCTCGAGGGTGTCGACCTCCTGGCGCATGTGCGCGATGCGCCAGTCGCCAGGCAGCTGGCAGTCGCCGGAGTCGGGCGTCAGCTCACCGCGCAGCAAGGCGAACAGGCTGGATTTACCGGCGCCGTTGGCACCGATCAGGCCGGCTTTCTGGCCGGCGTGCAGGGTCATCTCGGCGCCTTCTAGCAGGCGCTGTGGACCACGCTGTAAAGTGAGGTTCGATAGTCTGATCATAATGGCCGCGGAGTCTACCAGCTTCGTCGGCAACTGGCGCGAGTGGGACCATGCACACCGACCTGTGGAATTTTGCCCTGAAGCTCTACGCTCGACCGGGCGTAGAAGCCGCCTGCCTGCAATGGCAGGCCCGGGGTGGCGACGTCTGCCTGCTGCTGTGCGGCGTGTGGCTCGGCGCACGCGGTATCGCAGCGAACGAACAGCGGGTTAAACAACTCAAGGAACTCGCCGAGGCGTGGCAAACCGAGGTGGTGAAACCGTTGCGCGCACTGCGCCAGTCCTGGCGTGACGAAGCAGCCAAGGATGCGCAACTGGCGATATTGCGCGAGCAGGTAAAAGGCCTGGAGTTAGCGGCAGAACGCATCCTGCTGGAGCGCCTGGAGACGGCCTGCAAAGACTGGGCAGCAACGCCCGAAGCCGAAGTGGACTGGATAGGCTGGCTGGCACCCGAAGGCGCCGGTGCGCATCACGACGCGCTGCAAAGGCTGCGCGCCGTGATGCTGACGACTCAGGACGCCGAAGACGGGGTCTGAGTGGTCGATGCTACCGAAGCTGCTGGCGCAGTGCTTGCCGGTGCAGAAGCAGCGGGTGCTGCAGGCGCTGCTGGAGTAGCAGGCTTGGCAGCTACAGGCTGAGCTGGCTTGGCAGCGGCTGGCCTGGCTGCAGGTTTAGCGGCTGCCGGTTTGGCAACGGGTTTGGCCGGCGCTTTAGCTGCGGCAGGTTTAGCGGCCGGCTTGGCTGCAGGTTTTGCCGCTGCTGGTTTGGCTGCAGGCTTGGCAGGTGCTTTCGCCGCTGCTGGTTTGGCCGCTGGCTTGGCGGCAGGCTTGGCCGCTGCGGTTTTAGCCGCTGGCTTGGCTGGCGCTTTAGCCGCAGGTTTGGCTGCTGGCTTGGCAGCTGCGGTTTTTGCCGCAGGTTTAGCCGGGGCTTTAGCGGCGGCAGGCTTGGCTGCTGCAGTTTTTGTTGCAGGCTTGGCAGGTGCTTTCGCCGCTGCTGGTTTGGCCGCTGGCTTGGCGGCAGGTTTAGCCGCTGCGGTTTTCGCCGCTGGCTTGGCTGGCGCTTTGGCCACAGGTTTAGCCGCTGGCTTGGCTGCGGGTTTGGCTGCTGCGATTTTCGCCGCAGGTTTGACCGGTGCTTTGGCGGCAGGTTTTGCTGCGGGCTTGGCTGCTGCAACAGCAGGTTTGGCCGAACGCACGCTCAATGCCTTGGCGGCAGCTTCCTTGACCTTGCCAACGCCCTGGGCCAGTTTCAGGCTTTCCTGAGCGTCACGCTTGAGCTGCAGGATGTAGGTGCGGGTTTGCGTTTGGCGGTCTTTCAGCGAGTCGAGCAAACCTTCCAGTTCACTCACCCCGTCCTTGGCTTTTTTCTGCGCCTTGGCTTTGCCAGCCTTGGCAGCGTCCTGCAGTTTCAGCCGCGACTTGTGCAGTTTTTCCTGGGCCTTGCCACGTTGTTTTTCCAACTTGGCGAGTAGTTTTTCAGCATCAGCCAGCGCTTGCGAGCAGGCATTTTCCAAATGATCGAGCAGGCTGCCCGAGAGTTGCTGGAGCAGGTGCAACGGCGTACTTACTGGCTTCTTATTGGCCGACATGGTTTACCTCCTGGCTGACGAGATTGCGGCTCATACTATGCTTCTGCTGCTACCGCCGCTAGGGCATGTTGACAGTATTAAATGCGCCGCGTTGCATGCCTGGGCAAAGTTGTTATCGCTGCAGCTGGAAACAAGTGTAGATGCTGCACAAAGTGTTGCTGATATTTACACGAAGTGACGAGCGAAGGCTGGCATACTTTATTTCCTCTGAAGCAGGAGCGAGCCTGTGCCGCGTTATCTAGTCCTTACCCTGTTGCTGTTGCCAACAGCGTTAATTGCAGCGCCTGATACTAAACCCGCCAGCGACCATGACCTGGCTTACAGCCTGGGTGCCAGCCTGGGCGAGCGCCTGCGCACGGAAGTTCCCGGCCTGCAACTCGATGCCTTGATCGATGGCTTGCGCCAGGCTTATCAGAACAAGCCATTGGCCCTGAGCCAAGAACGCATGGCGGCAATACTCAGCGAACATGATGCCCAGGCCAACCAAGCTGCAGTTCAAGCACAAAGCGAACAATTGCTGAGCGCGGAAAAACGATTCCTGGCCACTGAACGGGCCCGGGCCGGAGTGCGTGAACTGGCTGAAGGGATACTCGTGAGCGAGTTGCAGGCCGGTACTGGCAGCAAGCCAAAAGCCGGCGGCAAAGTCCAGGTTCGCTATGTTGGCAAGTTGCCGGATGGCACGGTGTTCGATCAAAACCAGCAGCCGCAATGGTTCAATCTGGACAGTGTGATCGAGGGCTGGCAAGTGGCATTGCCACAGATGGCGAGCGGGTCGAAATGGCGGCTGGTGATTCCTTCGGCACAGGCTTACGGTGCCGAAGGCGCGGGCGACCTGATTGCGCCCTATACGCCGCTGGTGTTCGAGATCGAGTTGCTCGGGGTTGCCGACTGAGGGTCGGCAGACCCGTCAGGCCTGGACTTCCTCTTTGACCTCGTGCGCGTTATGCAGCACTTCGATCAAGCAGTCTTCAAGCTCGAAACGCTCATGCAACGAGCTGCCGAGTTCGCCGAGTTTTTTCGCGAAGCGTTCGGGGTCATTGCAGTTGCCCTTGTCGCAATGATCGTTGAACGCCGACGCGATTTCGGTAATTGCATCAATGCGCGGGCTGATCTGCTTGGCTAGCTCGAGCCCGCGAGTATCGCCAAACGCCTTGGCTTCGCTGACCAGTTGCTCGCTCACTTCGAAATGCCAGGCTGACACGTAGTCGACCAGTACCGCACAGAAGTCCCGGCTCTTGTCCTTGTCGGCAAAGGCCGGTTTGGCATCACGCAGCTCGCGGAAAGCCGTCACCAGCTCTGCACGCTCATCCAACCAGCGGTCAATGAGTTTATGGACCCCACCCCAGCGTTCCTGAGCATTCTGACAACTATCTAGCATGGCGATCTCTTCCCTTCTGGGTAATGCCCCCTGCCCCCGCGCCGCAAATGTGCAGAGCAAAGGTGAAGTCAGCAGAGCGGCATCGAGCAGCTGTGTTTTCGGTATGCGTGCAGGGAGATTATTCCCGTGCGCCCTAGCCTTCAAGGTACGCACGCGACAAAGTTCATACAAGTGTTTAATCCGCCCATCCTTTGCCGCCGGTCGCTTGCACAGTGAAAAACTTCGCCTCAGTTTTTTACCGAGCGACTGAACAGTGGACGGGTGCGCCCGAGCAGGCGACAGGTCGGCAGGGTTGCCAGCAAGACGAACGACAAAAGGCTCCACTCAGGGATGGTCAGGTCGAGGAAACTCCAGGTGATTGGCACGCAATCCGGGCTGCCGATGATCATTGCCTTGACGACCTGAAGCATTGGCATGCTTTCGAGGACATAGTCAAAAGCCGGTTCGCATTCGATGCTCGAGAGCGCCGGATTGCCTTGCAGCCAGACATGCCGGGCGGCCAACAGTGCCCCGCCGGTGGCGAAGAACAACGCCAGCGCGGCATAGATGCGGGTGCCCAGACGCCCTGGGGAATGCACTACCGCGCACAGGCAAACCAGAGCAAAGGCGCCCAAAAACAAACGTTGGCTGTAGCACAGCGGGCAAGGCACCAGGCCCATGCCGAATTCCAGGTAATAGGCGGCAGCCTGGACCAGTACCGATGCCAGCAACGCCGGGAAGAACAGTGAACGCAAGCGGGCCAACGACATGGCGAATCCAGGAGCGCGATGGACAGGCGACAACGGTAGAGGAAAGGCGCGGCTTGTATCAAGGCAAGACAGCCGGGACAAGTCCCTGAACGACAAGGGAAGTATCCCGAACTAAGCAAGAAAGATAGCTGGGCATCTGAAGGAAAAATTACCGGCTAAAGCAGGAGATTTGTTCGAGCCCATGGGCACGCGTTTTTTCGCGCGCCCATGGGTAGCTCAAGCTCGCACGGCCTCTGGCAGCGGCAATGCCAGTAGACGCTGATCAAGCATGCCCAGGCCTTCCTGGAACAGCTGGTTGCTGCGCTCGGTATCGCCCAGGCCAGCGAGCAAGCGCGCAAGTTCTGCACAGGCTTCAGGATTGCGCTGCACGCGCAGGCTGCTTTCCAGGTAATCCCGTGCCTTGCCCCACAGGCGGTTCTGCAGGCTCAAACGGCCCAGGGTCAGCAGCAGGCTGGGGTCGTCGGGATGGTCCTTGAGCCAGCCTTCGGCAGTTTGCAGCTGGCGCGCCAGATCGCTGCCGCGCACCAGCCCGTACAAGCGCGCCAGGTGACTTTCGTACTGGCGCTTGAGGGCGGCGCGCAGGGCTTGCTCGGCTTCGCTTTCGGCGCCCAGCTGGCGCAGTTGCTCGGCATAGGCCAGCACCAGCTGAGGCTCCTGGCGCTGCGCAGCAGTGAGCTGCTGCCAGGCGCGCTCAAGGGATTGCCGGGCGGTTTGCTCATCGCCTTCGCGGCTGGCCGCCAGGTTGAGGTTCTCGCCCCAGGCGCGACGCTCAAGCTCGGCCAGCTCCGCTGCCGGCAGCACTTTATCCTTGCGCAGGTCGGGCAGCAGGCGGATCAGTGCCGACCAGTCGCCACGCTCGCGATACAGGCGTTGCAACAGGCGCAGCACCTGAACGTTATGCGGATGACGCTCCTGCATGGCCTGCAGGGTTACCAGGGCAGCGTCGCTGTCGCCGCGGTCCATCTGCAACTGGGCATGACTCAGGGCAATGGCCAGTTCCGCTTCGGGCTGGCGCTCCAGCGCCCGCTCCAGGAGGTTGTCGCTGTCTTCGCTGCGGCCCAGCTCGTTGGCGGCACGCGCAGCGCCGAGGTAGTACAGCAGCGGTTGACGCTCGGCTTCGGCAGCGCGGTGCAGGTGGCGCTGGGCACTGGCCCAGCGACCCTCGGCGAGATCCAGTTGGCCCTGCTCGATCGCCAGCTGGGTACGACGGCTGCGGTTACGCCGCGACCAGGGGTTGACCACCCCGCCGGAGGTCAGCACCAGGCCCACCAGGTAGCGCACCAGCAACAGCGCCAGGATGATCCCGGCCAAGGCTGCGAGCGCTGCCCACAGGCCCGATTGATAGCGAAAGCTGCCGTAGGAAATCAGCACATAACCGCTGTGCTTGGCGATCGCGATGCCGAGCGCGGCTGCCACGGCAATGGCCACCACCGCCAGCAGGTAAACGCGCTTCATGGCTTGGCCCCCTCGACTGGCTGATGCCGGCGCTCAAGGTAGGCCTGCACGGCACTGATGCTGTCGGCCAGGTCCGGCACCAGCACGGTGACCGGCTGCTCGGCCAGTTCGTTGAGGGCGGCAAGCATCGCCTGGCTCTGCGGGTTGTCCGGGTTGAAGTTGGCCAGCAGTACGCTGCGGGCGTCGTCCAGGGCCTGGGTATAAACCTTGGCCTCGCCGTTGAGCGCCGCCCACTGGGCTTGTTCGATGGTCAGGCTCAGAGCCAGGCGCAGCTGGTTGAGTGACTGCCCGGATAGTAACGGACGAATATTGTCGTCAGCATCGAAATCGATCTGGAAGTACTTCGACAGCTCTGCCCACCACTGCGACCAGCGGCTGGCGCCATCGCCGTCGGCGGTCAAGGCACCCAGCGCATCGGCATTGCTGGTGAATTCCGGCGATTGCGCACTGAGCTGCAACACCTGCTCGCGCTGGGCCGCCAGCTTGAGGAAGAGGCCGGTGCGGTCGGGCTGCTGGACGCTGTTGAGGGTCGCCAGGCTCTTGGCCAGTTGCTCACGGGCGGCAAACGAGCCGGGGTCGCTCTGCTCACGAAGGATTTCATCGGCGCCCTTGACCAGCTCGCGCGCACTGGCGATGTCCTGCAAGGCAGACAGGCGCAGGCTGGCCAGGCGCAGCAGGTGCTCGGCCTCGGCCAGGCGCCAGTCCTTGCGGCTGGCGCCGAGGATGGTTTCCAGACGCTGGCTCAAGCGTTGCTGATCGCCTTGCAACTGCGCCACCAGGCGCCGGCGATCTTCAAGCTCGGATGCGGGCGGCAAGCCGGCCAGCTGCGCAGACATCTGCTGTTCACGTTGTTGCAGGGCCAGGGTTTGCTCGCTCAGGGCCTGCAGGCTCTGCACCTGGCCCTGCTCGCTACCCTGGAGCTGGCGAACCTGCCATACGCCCCATCCGCCAACGGCGACACCTGCCGCGCCCAGCAGCAAGGCCAGGACTGCCAGGCCGTTGCCGGAGCGTTTGGCAGGTTCCACGGGGGTTTGCGCAGGAGCCTCTGGGGCCTTCAGTTCATCGTTGGGCAAGACAGTTTCGCTCACGTATCCATCCTTTGCTTTGTGGCACGTCGCCAATCAGCTTAGCGCCTTAGGGGGCTGGTGCAGGAGTTTCCTGCAATGTTGCCAGCAAAGCCGCGGCGCTGGCACCACGGCAATCCACTACATTCTGTGCGCCACTGGCGCGGGCAAGTTCCGCCACCCGTGGGCTGGGCACGAACAACGGCAATTGCGCCAACTGCGGCCAGTGTTCACCGGCCAGTTGGCGCAAGTGTTGAAAACCCTGCCCACTGCTGACCACCAGGCCGTTCAGGCGTTCCCCGGCGATACACCGGACCAGGGTGGCCTCAGGGTAATGCGGCAGGTAGCGGCGATACAACTCAAGGTAATCGACCCGCGCGCCGAGTGCCGCCAGACGCTCGGCGAGCAGCTCGCGCCCGCCTTCGCCACGGATGATCAGCACCCGGGATTGCGGGCGCTTGATCGCGGCGGTCAACGCCGGCAGTTGCAGCAGCGCTTCGCTGTCATCACCTTGTGCCGGGTAGCTGACATTCAGACCGTGGTCGTCGAGGATCTGTGCGGTGGCAGCGCCAACGGTGAACCAGGCTTGCACGGGCGGCTGCGGCCAGTGCGCGTTCAGTTGTTCAAGCGCCAGGCGCGCTGCCGGCTTGCTGACGACGATGATCGCGCTGTACTGGTCGAGCGCCTGCACCTGGCCAAGCTGCGCCGGCGTCAGCGCCAGCGGCTCGGTTTCCAGCAACGGCAGGCTGCTGCTGAACACGCCCTGCTCGGCAAGCGTGCGGGCCAGCGCGCTGCACTCTTCGGCCGGCCGGGTCAGCAGCAGGCGCCAGGCGCTCACGGGTGCCCGGCCTCGCCGTAGACCGCCTTGAGGATGTCTTCGGCACCTTGAGCCAGCAGGTCTTCAGCGACCTTGATACCGAGCGCTTCGGCCTCCTCGCGCGGCGCACGGGCCTGAGCCGTGAGCAGCTTGCCGCCAGCCGGTTCGCCAACCAGGCCGCGCAGCCACAGCTGCTCGCCTTCGAGCACCGCGTAGCAGGCAATCGGCACCTGGCAGCCACCATTGAGGTGTTTGTTAAGGGCGCGCTCGGCAGTCACCCGGTCGGCGGTGTCGGCGTGATGCAACGGCGCCAGCAGCGCATGGATTTCGCGGTCGGCACTGCGGCACTCGATGCCCACTGCGCCCTGGCCGCCTGCGGGCAGGCTGTCGTCGACGCTGATGCCGGAGGTGATACGGTCTTCGAAGCCCAGGCGGATCAGGCCGGCGGCGGCGAGGATGATGGCGTCATACTCGCCGGCATCGAGCTTGGCCAGACGAGTGTTGACGTTGCCGCGCAAGAAGCGGATCTCGAGGTCCGGGCGGCGGGTCAGCAACTGCGCCTGGCGGCGCAGGCTTGAGGTACCGACGATACTGCCGGCCGGCAACGCCTCAAGGCTGTCGAAGGTGTTGGAAACAAAGGCATCGCGCGGGTCTTCGCGCTCGCAGATGCAGAACAGGCCCAGGCCTTCGGGGAAGTCCATCGGCACGTCTTTCATCGAGTGCACGGCGATGTCGGCCTGGTTTTCCAGCAGCGCGGTTTCCAGCTCTTTGACGAACAGGCCCTTGCCGCCGATTTTCGACAGCGGCGAGTCGAGCAGTTTGTCGCCACGGCTGACCATCGGCACCAGGGTCACGACCAGGCCGGCGTGGGCCTGTTCCAGACGGGCTTTGACATATTCGGCCTGCCACAGGGCCAAGGCACTTTTGCGGGTGGCAATGCGGATTTCGCGAGTGGACATGGAACGATCCGTACGAGATAGATTCGCCCGATGATAACAGCTCAGTCCAGACCGCTAGCAGATCTAAATCATGGTAGGAGCCGACCATCCCTGGCCGTCGACCGCTCCCTGGTCCCCGCCCTTAAAGCTGTTGCATCATTTTGCGTACACCAGCCACATGCCGGCGGCTGACGATTAGGGCATCACCGTTCAGGCCCTTGAGGAATAGCTGAAAATGCCCAAGCGGCGTGCGTTGCAGACGTTCGATGCGGTTGCGGGCGACCAGCGCATTGCGGTGAATGCGCACAAAGCGTTCACCAAACTCGTCTTCCAGAGCCTTGAGCGGCTCGTC
Source organism: Pseudomonas sp. B21-009 (assembly GCF_024749345.1). Taxonomy (NCBI): domain Bacteria; kingdom Pseudomonadati; phylum Pseudomonadota; class Gammaproteobacteria; order Pseudomonadales; family Pseudomonadaceae; genus Pseudomonas; species Pseudomonas sp. B21-009. The sequence continues at coordinate 5,703,557 of NZ_CP087199.1, forward strand.
CAGCAGCACTTCGCCGGCCTCGTGGCGCAAGGTCACGTATTTGTGGTCGGCAATGAAGTAGATCACCTGGTCGAGCGGAATCAGCTCGATACCCTTGCGGGTGCGCGCGCTGATATGGCTGCGCGGGCCGCTGCCGCTCTCGGCGGCCGGGCGGGTCAGGGCCGCCAGTTGCACGCGGTTGGGCCGTTCGGCCTTTTTCAAGGCGTCGCGCAGGCTGTCGGGCTGCACCGGCTTGAGCACGAAGCCCAGGGTGCTGTCCTTGAACGACTCGACGGTGAACTCATCGTCACCGGTGCAAAACACCACCGCAGGCGGTGCTTCGCGTTCGCACAGCCGGGCAGCGACCTGCAGGCCATCCAGGCCCGGCATGCGAATGTCGAGCAGGACCACCTCAGGCTTGAGGCTGTCGATCAGGGCCAGGGCCTCTTCGCCATTGGTGGCGCTGGGCTCCAGCACGGTATAGCCCTCCAGTTCGCCGAGCAGTCGGCTCAGGCGTTCCCGGGCTTGGGGTTCGTCATCAACGATCAGGACATTCATATAGCGCTGGATTCCTGCGTGAGTCTCGCACAAGGATAGCGTAGACAGGTGAGGTGACGACCGTCACGGCGATCCACGCTCAGACTCGCACGATGGCTAAAGATTCACTGGCCCGGCAGGAAACATGCCGCGCCTCTGTCCAACTGTAGACGGTTGCCGCAACACTGCCGTTCAATCGATAAATATCCTGTTGCAAGCGCGCTGTCGCGGGCCTGTGCTGCGACATAAACCCGCATTTGCCCCGACCGCCGCACTCCGGCAGCCCCGCCAATCCTGCTATGATCGACGCCACTTTTTCCGTTCACGCCTTCAAGAGTGAATCCATGAGCACCGACAAGACCAATCAGTCCTGGGGCGGCCGCTTCAGTGAGCCCGTCGACGCCTTCGTCGCCCGTTTCACCGCCTCCGTCAATTTCGACCAGCGCCTGTACCGCCACGACATCATGGGTTCGATCGCCCACGCCACCATGCTGGCGAAGGTCGGCGTCCTCACCGACGCCGAGCGCGACACCATCATCGATGGCCTGAAAACCATCCAGGGAGAAATCGAGGCCGGCAACTTCGACTGGCGCGTCGACCTTGAAGACGTGCACATGAACATCGAAGCGCGCCTGACCGACCGCATCGGCATCACCGGCAAGAAGCTGCACACCGGCCGTAGCCGCAACGACCAGGTCGCCACCGACATCCGCCTGTGGCTGCGTGACGAAATCGACCTGATCCTGGCCGAGATCACCCGCCTGCAGCAGGGCCTGCTGGAGCAGGCCGAGCGCGAAGCCGAGACCATCATGCCCGGCTTTACCCACCTGCAAACCGCGCAGCCGGTGACTTTCGGCCACCACCTGCTGGCCTGGTTCGAAATGCTCAGCCGCGACTACGAGCGCCTGGTTGATTGTCGCAAGCGCACCAACCGCATGCCCCTGGGCAGCGCCGCGCTGGCCGGCACCACCTACCCGATCGATCGCGAACTGACCTGCCAGCTGCTGGGCTTCGAAGCTGTGGGCGGCAACTCGCTGGACGGCGTTTCCGATCGCGACTTTGCCATCGAGTTCTGCGCCGCCGCCAGCGTGGCGATGATGCACCTGTCGCGCTTCTCCGAAGAGCTGGTGCTGTGGACCAGCGCGCAGTTCCAGTTCATCGACCTGCCCGATCGCTTCTGCACCGGCAGCTCGATCATGCCGCAAAAGAAGAACCCGGATGTCCCGGAGCTGGTGCGCGGCAAGACCGGCCGTGTGTTCGGCGCCCTCACCGGCCTGCTCACCCTGATGAAAGGCCAACCGCTGGCCTACAACAAGGACAACCAGGAAGACAAAGAGCCGCTGTTCGACGCCGCCGACACCCTGCGCGACTCGCTGCGCGCCTTTGCCGACATGATCCCGGCGATCAAGCCTCGCCACGCCATCATGCGCGAAGCGGCCCTGCGCGGCTTCAGCACCGCCACCGACCTGGCCGACTACCTGGTGCGCCGCGGCCTGCCGTTCCGTGATTGCCACGAAATCGTTGGCCACGCGGTGAAGTACGGCGTCGATACCGGCAAGGACCTGGCCGAGATGAGCCTGGAGGAACTGCGCCAGTTCAGCGACCAGATCGAGCAGGACGTGTTCGCCGTACTGACCCTCGAAGGCTCGGTCAACGCCCGTGACCACATCGGCGGGACTGCGCCTGCGCAAGTACGCGCCGCCGTAGCCCGCGGCAAGGCGCTGCTCGCCGCGCGCTAAGCCCTTCCTGCGTCTTGCTACCCAGCCAGTTCTGCCTGGGTAGCCGCACGCAAGCGCTGAAGGAAAGCCGGCGTTTCGGCTTTCCTGTCAGCTGCGACCTTGTGCACATTCGGATTTTCCCCCAGTCGCTCGAACAGTGCCCGGGCGCCCGGCAATGGCTGCAGGTAATCAATGCCGAACAGACGCTGGCCAACCTGGCAGGCCAGGTCGACGCTATAGAGAAAGTACAGGTCCGCCAGGGTAAGGCACTCGCCTGCCACATACGGGGCGAATCGACCGCGCTGGGCCAGGGCGGCAAAGCCCTTGTCCAGATCACGCCGGGCCTTGGCCTTCAAGGCCTCCGGGGTCGCCCTGCCGGCAAAGAACACTTCGACATAGCAGTAGCGGGCGGGCAGCTCGATGTACAGCTCGATTTCCTTGGCCAGCGCGCGCACCTGGGCGCGCTGGAAGGGATCGGCCGGCAACAGCGCCACCTCAGGGCAGGTCTCTTCGAGGTAATCGAGGATGGCGTCGGTTTCGCTGATAAAGCCCTGTGCCACCTCCAGCACCGGCACCTTGCCGCGCGGGCTGATCGCCAGCACTTGCGGGTTCTGGCAACCATGCAGGGGCACCTCCTCAAACGGCAGGCGTTTTTCCAGCAGGGCGAGCTTGACCATGTTGTAGTAGTTGCTTGCAGAGAATCCGTGCAGTCGGAACATTTCCGGCCTCCTAGCCGCGTGAAGTCTCTGCATTTTTGGAACGAATCAAGCCAGAAAGCTGCCGTATGCTTCCTGTAAGGGCGTAGGACCTTTCTGGATTTACTTCGTCTCCTGACCGATCAGCGCTTTCCCGAGCGCACCATTTCGAGGAATGCGGGCATCTGCGCCTCTTTATCAGCGGCAATCTTCTGCACGTTCGGGTTGCTCTTGAAGCGCTCCAGCAGTTCACGCGCCTGCGGGAAGTCTTCCAGCAGATCGACATCCAATACTTTCTTGCCCACGACATAGGCCAGGTCGACGCTGAAGCAGAACAGCATATCGGCGATGGTCAGGCTGTCGCCGGCCACATAGGGAGTGAACTTGCCATTGCGCTTGAGGGTGGCGATCCCGGCCAGCAACTCGTCCTTGGCCTTAGCCTTGATGGCTTCATCCACCTGCATGCCGAAGAACGCTTGCGGGTAGCAGGCGCGGGCCGGCAGTTCAATGTACAGCTCGATCTCCTTGGCCAGCTCGTGGACCTTGGCCTGGGCAAACACCCCCTCCGGCAGCAGCGCCGTGCCCGCCTGAGTCTGCTCGATGTAGTCGAGGATCAGGCTGGTTTCGCTGAGAAAACCGTGCTCGGTCTCCAGCACCGGCACCTTGCCGCGCGGGCTGACTTTCAGCGCTTCGGGGCGCTGGCCGCCGAAAAACAGCACTTCTTCAAAGGGTACGCCCTTTTCCAGCAGCGCCAGTTTGACCATGTTGTAGTAGTTGCTGACCGCGAATCCATGAAGCTTGAGCATGAAACAGCCTCCAGGCCGAAAAGGGGTTGGCCGGGTTGTTATAGACCCAAGTGCCGGGTACTGACCAGCATCATGAAGATTGTCGATAACAAGGCATTGCTGCCGGGCCCGTGGCAAACTGGGTTCCCCAAAAGAGGAAAGCGCCCATGAGCGAACCAACCGATATCGACAACGACGAAGAAGAGTTCGCCGAGTCGACCCTGATCGAAGCGATCGAGAACCAGATCGAAAGCGATAACCCGCCAGCGGCCAAGGCCACGTTCAACAAGCTGACCCTGGTAGGTTACGAGCGTGAAGACATCCTCAACCTCATGGCCCACGTGCTGGCCTACGAGATTGATGCGATGCTTGAAGACGACCGCGCGTTCAACACCGAATGGTACGAAACCGCCTTGCGCGCCCTGCCCGAGCTGCCGCCGGAAAAGGACTGAAGCAAAGCAGGATTTCCCTGACTACACTGCAAAACCAGGCACCGGCGACGGTGCTGCCCTCCTTGTCTGGAAGTCGGAGTCTTTATGTCGTTTACCCCCGAACTGATTGCCGAGCTGGAAGTCCTTGCCTTGTTCAACCTGGATAGCAGCCAGGAAGGCATCAAGGTTCATAACACCGCCTCCAAGGAGGTGATCGCTGCAGCGCGTCGCCTGTACGAGAAGAAGCTCACTGACCAGCCCGATGGCGGTTACCTGACCAGCCTTGGTCACGATGCTGCCGAGAACGTGCAGGTGTTGCTGAACATTCTGAATGTCGTCGAACCTGCCTGATCGGGACTGCCTTGCAGTCCATCGCCGGCAACGCCGGCTCCCACAGCGGGGGCTGGCCTTGCTAGCGGTAATCTCCACTCCATCGCTAATAAAATGGCGTCAAAATTAAAATAGCTTAAACTCGCCATTGCTCCCTAGACGGCCGGTTTCAGCTCGCCATGAACCACCCCCACGAAATTCGCCCCGACCTCGACCAGGGCATTGACCGCAAGGTGCTCAGCCAGCTGCGCCAACGCTTCCTGAAGCTCAACCAGGGGCGCCTGGGGCGGGCCATGGACGGGCTGTCGAGCCGCCAGCAGCAGGTCTTGACCCTGCTGCCGCTGTTTTTTCACGTCAATCACCCACTGTTGCCCGGTTATGTCTCCGGCACGACGCCCGCGGGGGTCGCCAACTTCGAGCCTGATGCGCAACTGCTGGCCGAAGCCCAGCGCCTGACCCGCTCATTTTCGTACAAGGCCCGGCGCGGCAACCCGCCCCAGCCGATTCACGGGCTGTTCCTGATGGGCAGCCTGGGCACCCTGGCCCAGGCCGAGCAGAGCGACATGGACGTCTGGGTCTGTCACGCCGCCGACCTGAGCGAAAGCGAACTGGCGGAGTTGCGCAAGAAATGCCTGCTGCTGGAAATCTGGGCCGCCAGCCAGGGCGCCGAAGCCCACCTGTTCTTGATCGAGCCGCAAGGCTTCGTCCAGGGCGAACGCGACGGCCAGCTCAGCTCCGATGACTGCGGCACCACCCAGCATTACCTGCTGCTCGACGAGTTCTACCGCACCGCCATCTGGCTGGCCGGGCGCACACCCTTGTGGTGGCTGGTGCCGGTCTATGAAGAGCCACGCTACCGGCAATACATCCAGACCCTGCTGTCCAAGCGTTTCGTGCGTGCCGAAGACCACCTCGACCTCGGCCACCTGGCGCACATCCCTCCGGGCGAATTCGTCGGCGCCGGGCTCTGGCAACTGTTCAAAGGCATTGAATCGCCCTACAAGTCGGTGCTCAAGCTGCTGCTTACCGAGGTCTACGCCAGTGAACACCCGCAGGTGCAGTGCCTGAGCCTGCAGTTCAAGCAGGCGGTGTTCAGCAATCGCCTCGACCTCGACGAGCTCGACCCCTACATGATGGTCTACCGGCGTATCGAGCAGTACCTGCAAGGCCGCGGCGAACGCGAGCGGCTGGAGCTGGTGCGGCGCAGCCTGTACCTGAAGGTCAACAAGAAGCTCAGCGGCCTGGCCCGCCAGCGCAGTGCCAGCTGGCAGCGGGACCTGCTGCAGCGCCTGAGCCAGGAATGGAGCTGGGATCAACGCCAGCTGGCGCTGCTCGACAGCCGCAGCCAATGGAAAGTCCGCCAGGTGGCGGTCGAGCGCCGGGAGCTGGTAGCCGAGCTGAACTACAGCTACCGCTTCCTCTGCCAGTTTGCCCGCAGCCAGAACGCCACCAGCCGCATCGACCAGCGCGATCTCAGCGTGCTCGGCCGGCGCCTGTACGCCGCCTTTGAACGGCGCGCCGGCAAGGTTGAGTTCATCAACCCGGGCATCGCCCCGGACCTCGCCGAAGACACCCTGACCCTGGTGCAGTCACCCAACCGCAAAGAGCCCGGGCAGACCCACTGGGGCCTGTACAACGGCAACCTCGGCGTGCACGAGTGGGAGCACTTCGCGCCGATCAAGCGCTGCCGCGAACTGCTCGAACTGCTGACCTGGGCGCACCGCAACGGTGTGATCGACAGCAGCACGCGCCTGGCCCTGCACCCGGGCAGCAGCGACCTGAGCGAGTATGAGCTGTTCAACCTGCTCGGCAGCCTGCAACAAAGCGTCGCCCTGCCCCTGGCGGTGGTCAGCGAACAGCGCCTGCTGCAACCGAGCGTGGTGGACGAGATCCTGCTGCTGGTCAATGTCGGCATCGACCCGCTACAGCACCACCGCGACCTGAACATCCTGATGACCACCGAGCGCACTGACTCGCTGAGCTACGCCGGGGTGCGGGAAAACCTGGTGCTGACCCTCGACCAGGTCACCCTCAACAGCTGGAACGAAGTGCAGGTGCACCGCTACGACGGCGAACATGCCCTGCTGCGTTGCCTGCGTGATTACCTCAACAGCCTGGGCGCCGGCCACACGCCCAGGCTGCGGGTCCGCTGCTTCTGCCACAACCGCGCCCAGGCCATCGCCCTGCGGGTCGAGGAAGTGTTCGCCAGCACTCAGGCGCTGCTGGCGCAGAACCTCAACCAGCGCTACCTGTTGCAAGTCGAGCAGCACACCCATGTACTGGAACTGCAACGCGGCGCGGTAAACCTGGTGACCCTCGACGATCCGGACGCGGTGCTGCGCTACCTCGGTGAAGAACGCAGCGACTACAGCCCCCTGCACCTGGACGCCAATGCCCTGCAGGAGCTCGACCTGGCGCAACTGCTGCCGCTGGGCCAGCCGCAGTGCATCCAGCTGTTCTATCGGCTGCAGGACACCTGGGCGGATGTCTACGTACTCGATGAGCACAATGCCCTGTGGCAGCAGCGCTTGCCGTTTCACGATGAAAACAGCCTGTTGTTGCCGCTGCAGCGCTTCTTGCAATCGATCGTGTTTCGCCGCGACGCACGCCTGCCGCTGGACAGCCTGCAGGCCCAGGGCTCACTGGATATTCTTTATTACCAATTGTTGCCATCAGGCACTGGCAAGGTTCGCCAGGTAGAAGCGCGCCAGGTCGAGGTCAAGGCCATCGACCGGCCCTACTACGAAGTGCAGGCGATTTTGCAGGCAGGCGCCAGCGATGACGTGCAAGTCACGCTGTACTGCAATCAGCGGGAGTTTTCCCAGCTCGAGCATGGCGACCAGCTGTATGCGGTGGTCGCCCGCGAGATCATCGAGCAGCGCCGCGAGGCTGAGCGCTACCGCTGCTACATCACCGACCTGGACTTGTCGGGCCTGCTGGCCGACGGCCTGGGATCGAGCATTCTCTACCTGCGCTACAAGGGCGAACTGGAGCGGGCGCTCAACGAGGCCCTGGCGCAGGCTTGAGGCTCAGAGGTCGAAGTCACCAGCCGCTTCTGGCTGGTATTCGACTTCAAGCAGTTTGAGCTTGAGGGTCTTGCCGCCCGGGGCCGGCCAGTCGATCTGCTCGCCTACCGACAAGCCCAGCAGCGCGCTGCCGATCGGCGCGAGGATGGAGATCTTGCCTTCGTCGGCGTTGGCGTCTTTCGGGTAGACCAGGGTCAGGTGGTAGTCCTTGCCGCTGGCTTCTTCGCGGCAATGAACCCGGGAGTTCATGGTCACGACACCGGCCGGAACTTCCTCGTGACCGACCTGTTCGGCGCGGTCGAGCTCGTCCTGCAAGGCGAGCACACCCGGCGAGTCCTGCGTCTTCTCATCGAGGCTGTCGATCAGACGCTCAAGACGCTGCACGTCCAAGCGGGTGACGATAATGGAAGGGTGGGTGCTCATGATCCGGTCAGACTCCTTTTTCTGGGCGATATAAAGCAAAACCCCGCCCAAGGGCGGGGTTTGCAGGAATTCGGCACAGCCGAAACAGGTTCGACACTACCACAGCCAAGTAAATACACAATACCCGCAGGGTCTATGCCAACCCGGCCAGCTGTCGACGCGCCAGCGCCTCGCGGCAGATCTGCCGGCGCTGCTCGTCATCGGCCGCGCGCCACTGGCGAATGTCCTCGACATGGCGATAGCAACCGATGCAGACCTTGTGTTCATCCAGCCGGCAGGTGCTGATGCACGGCGACGGTACTGCCGGGCTGACGTTACTGTAGAGCGGCTTGGCCGGCTTGGCTGCGCTGCTCATCAGATGTCGTCGAAATCGAGCTTTTCACCCGCCCGCTCCCAGACGATGCGCTCCAGCATCTCGCCCAGCAATTCCTCGGTCTTTTCACAGGTCCACTTGCCGTTCTGCTCGTCGTAGTCGAAGTGGAAACCACCGGACTTGTCGGCCAGCCACAGCTGGCGCAGCGGTTCCTGGCGGCTGAAGATCAGCTGGCTGCCGTTGTCGAACTTGATGGTCAGGACCCCTGCCGAGTTCTCCATGTCCAGATCCAGGTCAGTCTCGTCGAACAGGTCTTCCAGCGCCTGTTGGGTCGCGTCGACCAGGTCGTGAAAACGCGCTTCGGTCAAACTCATTGCAAGAACCTCAAAAATGTCTGCACACACGCAAGCCGGGCAAGATACGAGCGCGGCGCGCCGAATGCAAAGGATACCGACCTGCGCCAGGCAGCGCAGCCACCACCCCGCCCGACGGCGGGTTGCCCGCATAGGCAAGGGGCCGGGCGCTCGGTATACTCGGGCGCAATACTGCTTATTACAAAGGATTACGCCATGAAGCGCCTGATCTCCACCCTCGCGGCGCTCGTCGCGGTTGCCTGCCTCGTTTCCGCCTGCGGCCAGAAGGGCCCGCTGTACCTGCCAGACGACAGCAAAGACGGTAAAAAGTCGCAATCGCACAAGCACCAGTAAGGGTAACCCATGGACGCTTTCAACTACCGCGACGGTCAGCTGTTCGCGGAAGGCGTGGCCCTGTCGGCCATCGCTGAACGTTTCGGCACGCCGACCTACGTCTACTCGCGCGCCCACATCGAGGCCCAGTACCGTAGCTACGCCGATGCTCTGGAGGGTGTTTCGCACCTGGTGTGCTTCGCCGTCAAGGCCAACTCCAACCTCGCTGTGCTGAACCTGCTGGCCCGCCTGGGCGCAGGTTTCGACATCGTTTCCGGCGGTGAGCTGGAGCGTGTACTGGCCGCGGGCGGGCGTGCCGATCGCGTGGTGTTCTCCGGCGTCGGCAAAACCCGCGAAGACATGCGCCGCGCCCTGGAAGTCGGCGTGCACTGCTTCAACGTCGAATCCACCGACGAGCTCGAGCGCCTGCAGGTAGTGGCCGCCGAAATGGGCGTACGCGCGCCGGTTTCGCTGCGGGTCAACCCGGACGTCGATGCCGGTACCCACCCGTACATCTCCACGGGCCTGAAAGAAAACAAGTTCGGTATCGCCATCGCCGATGCCGAAGAGGTGTACATCCGCGCCGCGCAACTGCCGAACCTGGAAGTGGTCGGCGTCGACTGCCATATCGGCTCGCAGCTGACCACCCTGGAACCCTTCCTCGATGCCCTCGACCGCCTGCTGGCGTTGATCGACCGCCTCGGCGACTGCGGCATCCTCCTGCGTCACCTGGACCTGGGTGGCGGCGTCGGTGTGCGTTATCGCGACGAAGAGCCGCCGCTGGCCGGCGACTACATCAAGGCCATCCGCGAGCGCGTCGGCGACCGCGACCTGGCCCTGGTGTTCGAGCCGGGCCGCTATATCGTCGCCAACGCTGGCGTGCTGCTGACCCAGGTCGAGTACCTCAAGCACACCGAGCACAAGGATTTCGCCATCGTCGATGCGGCGATGAACGACCTGATCCGCCCAGCCCTGTACCAGGCCTGGATGAACGTCACGGCGGTGCAGCCGCGTGCCGGCGAAGGCCGTGTTTACGACATCGTCGGGCCGATCTGCGAAACCGGCGACTTCCTCGCCAAGGAGCGCGAGCTGAACCTGGCCGAAGGCGACCTGCTGGCGGTGCACTCGGCGGGCGCCTATGGTTTTGTCATGAGCTCGAACTACAACACCCGTGGTCGTTGTGCCGAAGTGCTGGTCGATGGTGACCAGGCCTTCGAAGTGCGTCGTCGCGAAACCGTGGCCGAGTTGTTCGCCGGCGAAAGCCTGCTGCCGGAGTAAACCCATGCTGCTGCGTTTTACCAAGATGCATGGGCTGGGCAACGACTTCATGGTCCTCGACCTGGTCAGCCAGCATGCGCACATTTTACCCAAGCACGCCAAGCAATGGGGCGACCGCCACACCGGCATCGGTTTCGACCAGTTGCTGATCGTCGAGGCGCCGAGCAATCCGGAAGTGGATTTCCGCTACCGGATCTTCAACGCCGACGGCTCCGAGGTCGAACAGTGCGGCAACGGTGCGCGCTGCTTTGCGCGCTTCGTGCTGGACAAGCGCCTGACTGCGAAAAAACGCATCCGCGTTGAAACCAAAGGCGGCATCATCGAGCTGGACGTGCGCAACGACGGGCAGATCAGCGTCGACATGGGCCCGCCGCGGCTGGTGCCGGCCGAGATCCCGTTCGACGCGCCGGCCCAGGCCCTGAGCTATCCGCTCGAGGTTGCCGGGCGCACTGTCGAACTGGCGGCCGTGTCGATGGGCAACCCCCATGCCGTGCTGCGCGTCGACGACATCAACGCCGCGCCAGTGCACGAGCTGGGCGCGCAGATCGAACATCACCCGCGCTTCCCGCAGCGGGTCAATGTCGGTTTCATCCAGGTCATCGACCGTCACCGCGCGCAACTGCGGGTGTGGGAACGCGGCGCGGGCGAAACCCAGGCCTGCGGTACCGGTGCCTGCGCCGCTGCCGTGGCGGCGATCAGCCAGGGCTGGATGGATTCACCGCTGTTGATCGACCTGCCGGGTGGGCGCCTGTCCATCGAATGGGCAGGCCCGGGCAAACCGGTGTTGATGACCGGCCCCGCCGTACGCGTGTTTGAAGGACAGGTTCGTCTATGAGTGAGTACCAGCCATGACCGATCAGCCCCAGGCTCCCGCCGAACAGCCCACCGACCTTAGCGCCGAGGGCTCGAAGCCCACCCTCGGGGCTGAGGCCGTGGTTGCCTACCTGCGCGACAACCCGACGTTCTTCGCCGAGCACGACGAACTGCTCAGCGAGCTGCACATTCCCCATCAGCGTGGCGATAGCGTGTCGCTGGTCGAGCGCCAGCTCAAGCTGCTGCGCGACCGCAATATCGAGATGCGTCACCGCCTGTCGCAACTGATGGACGTGGCCCGCGACAACGACCGGCTGTTCGACAAGACCCGCCGGCTGATCCTCGACCTGCTCGATGCTGACAGCCTCGAAAGCGTGGTGATGGCTGTCGAAGACAGCCTGCGCCAGGAGTTCAAGGTGCCCTTCGTCAGCCTGATTCTGTTCGGTGAAACCGCCGCGCCGGTCGGCCGCTGGGTCAACAGCGGCGACGCCCAGCAAGCCATTGGTGGCCTGTTGTGCGCCGGCAAGACGGTCAGCGGCAACTTGCGCGATCATGAGCTGGACTTCCTGTTCGGCGAAGAGCAGCGCAAGGAAGTCGGCTCCAGCGCCGTCGCCACCCTCAACCACCAGGGCCTGCACGGCGTACTGGCGATCGGTAGTCGCGACCCGCAGCATTACAAGAGCACGGTCGGTACCCTGTTCCTCAGCTACATCGCCGAAGTGCTCGGCCGGGTCGTCCCGCGCCATACCCAGACCCTGCGTCCGGTGCGCTAGTGGAACGCCAGCTGGAGGCCTTCTGCGCGCACTTGCGCAACGAGCGCCAGGTGTCCGAACACACCCAGCTGGCCTACCGACGCGACCTCGAAAGCGTCCTGGCGTTCTGCGCCAAGGGCGGCATCGACAGCTGGAACGCCCTGCAGATCCAGCACCTGCGCCAACTGATCGCCCGCCAGCATCACCAGGGCCAGTCCTCGCGCAGCCTTGCCCGCCTGCTCTCAGCGGTGCGCGGTTTCTACCGTTACCTCAACCGTGAAGGCCACTGCAGCCACGATCCGGCCAACGGCCTGTCAGCGCCCAAGGGCGAACGGCGCCTGCCCAAGACCCTCGACACCGATCGCGCCCTGCAACTGCTGGAAGGTGCGGTCGAGGATGAATTTCTCGCCCGCCGCGACCAGGCCATGCTCGAGCTGTTCTACTCCTCCGGCCTGCGCCTGTCGGAGTTGACCAGCCTCAACCTGGAGCAGCTCGACCTGCCCGGCGGCCTGGTGCAAGTCCATGGCAAGGGCAGCAAGACCCGCGTGCTGCCGGTCGGGCGCAAGGCCCGCGAGGCGCTGGAGCAATGGCTGGTGCTGCGCGCCGGCAGCGGCCCGCAGGACGGCGCGGTGTTCGTCAGCCAGCAGGGCCGGCGCCTGGGCCCACGGGCCATTCAACTGCGGGTGCAAGCCGCTGGCGCCCGCGAACTGGGCCAGAACCTGCACCCGCACATGTTGCGACACTCCTTCGCCAGCCACTTGCTGGAATCGTCCCAGGACCTGCGCGCCGTGCAAGAGATGCTCGGCCACGCCGACATCGCCACCACGCAGATCTACACTCACCTGGACTTCCAGCACCTGGCCGCCGTGTATGACAGCGCCCACCCCCGGGCCAAACGCAGTAAGGGCAGTGACTCATGAGCATCAAGCTGATCACCTTCGACCTCGACGACACCCTGTGGGACACCGCACCAGTGATCGTCAGCGCCGAGACCACCCTGCGCGACTGGCTGGCAGCCAATGCGCCAACCCTGGGCGCGGTTCCGGTCGAGCACCTGTATGCCATTCGCGAGCGCCTGGTGCAGGCAGAACCCGGGCTCAAGCACCGCATCAGCGCCCTGCGCCGGCGCGTACTGTTCCATGCCCTGGAAGAGGTCGGCTACAGCGAGAACAAGGCCCGTGAGCTGGCCAACGAAGGCTTTGAAGTGTTCCTCCACGCCCGCCACCAGATCGATATCTTCCCTGAGGTGCAGCCGGTGCTGGAGATCCTCCGTCACCACTACACCCTGGGCGTGGTCACCAATGGCAACGCCGATGTGCGCCGCCTGGGCCTGGCCGATTACTTCAAATTTGCCCTGTGCGCCGAAGACCTAGGCATCGGCAAACCCGACCCGCAACCCTTCCTCGAAGCCCTGCGCCAGGGCGAAGTCGAGGCGACTGCGGCGGTGCACATTGGCGATCACCCCGGCGATGACATTGCCGGGGCCCAGCGCGCCGGCCTGCGGGCGATCTGGTTCAACCCCCAGGGCAAGGCCTGGGAAGCCGAGAACCGCCCTGACGCGGAGATCCAGCGCCTGTCGCAGCTGCCTGAACTGCTCAACAGCTGGCGCTGAAGCGCAGACACAAAAAAGCCCGCAGCGACGGCGGGCTTTCTTGCTGACGGGGCCACTCAGATAGGGCGGCTACCGTACTTGTTGTCCGGCTTCTTGGGCGGATCGGCGACCACGTTGGCCTCCACTTCCTGCACCTTGCCACCACGGGAGAGAAACTCTTCCATGGCCTTGGCCAGGGCATCACGCTCCTTCTGCTTGGCTTCCATGCTCGGCATGTCTTCTACCGAGACTGCCGCCGACTTCGACTTGCCTTTGGCTACGGGAGCCGGGCTGTCGTCGCCGCTGTCGTCAGCCACATCATCGGCTGCCGCTTCGAGGCCTTCATCGCCTTCGTCTTCATCGCCTACTTCGAGGTCGTCAGTTTCCAGATCGTCGTCGCTCATGTTCTACCTCATGACTTGCGAAAAGCAGATTAGTTATAGACCAGCAACGTCGAAAATCGACAGCTGCCAGAAAAAATTCAAGGACCGCAGGCAGGCTGCGGGCCGTGGTTGCGCCACAACGAATGGCGAGAACCGGGCAAACCCCACGTCACGGGCGAGGTCTGTACAAATAAAGAGCGGGCGGCGGTAATGCGCCGACATACCCTGGCATGATCGACTCGCTTATTGGCAAGCCTAGCAAAGGGTACGGAAGTTTGCGGACAGCTCGTCAGCACCCTTCGGCGCGCATTCTAGCGTGCTCAGAGAAAAAGCAAAGTGCCTAAATTTCACTGAGCGCTGTAAGTTTTCTACCCACGTCGCACGCAGCCATCAAAGCGCGGCAAGAAACCGTTTGCGCCTGAGAGAAGTGACAAAATCCGGACAAAAAAATGCCCGGCAAGCCGGGCAAGATTTTTTCGAGGACGTTACAGGTTGTAGCCGCGCTCGTTGTGTTGCGCCAGGTCGAGACCGACCGACTCTTCTTCTTCGTTGACCCGCAGGCCCATGACCAGATCCAGCACCTTGAGAATCACGTAGGTGACGATCGCGGTGTAGATCACGGTAAAGCCGACGCCCTTGGCCTGAATCCAGACTTGCGCGCCGATGTCTTCGACGGTGCCGAAGCCGCCCAGTGCCGGGGCTGCGAACACGCCGGTGAGGATCGCGCCGACGATACCGCCGATGCCGTGCACGCCGAAGGCATCCAGGGAGTCGTCGTAACCCAGTTTGCGCTTGAGGCTGGTGGCGCAGAAGTAGCAGATCACGCCCGCCACCAGGCCGATTACCAGGGCGCCCATCGGCCCGACAGTGCCGGCAGCCGGGGTGATGGCCACAAGACCGGCGACCACGCCCGAGGCGATGCCCAGTGCGCTTGGCTTACCGTGGGTCAGCCACTCGGCGAACATCCAGCCCAGGGCCGCTGCGGCGGTAGCGATCTGGGTCACCAGCATGGCCATGCCGGCGGTGCCGTTGGCGGCAGCGGCGGAGCCTGCGTTGAAGCCGAACCAGCCAATCCACAGCATGGCCGCGCCCATCAGCGTATAGCCGAGGTTGTGCGGCGCCATTGGCGTGGTCGGGAAGCCCTTGCGCTTGCCCAGTACCAGGCAGGCCACCAGGCCGGCAATACCGGCGTTGATGTGCACCACGGTGCCGCCCGCGAAATCGAGTACGCCCCAATCCCACATCAGGCCGCCGTTACCGCTCCAGACCATATGGGCGATGGGCGCATAGACCAGGGTGAACCAGATGGCCATGAAGATCAGCATCGCCGAGAACTTCATGCGCTCGGCAAAGGCACCGACGATCAGCGCCGGGGTGATGATCGCGAAGGTCATCTGGAAGGTGATGAACACCGCTTCGGGGAACAGCGCCGCCGAAGAGGTCAGGCTCGCCGGGGTCACGCCGGCGAGGAACGCCTTGGACAGACCGCCAACGAAGGAATTGAAGTTGACGACACCTTGCTCCATACCGGTGGTATCGAAGGCCAGGCTGTAGCCGTAAACCACCCACAGGACGCTGATCAGGCCGGTGATCGCAAAGCACTGCATCATCACCGACAGCACGTTCTTGGAACGCACCATGCCGCCGTAGAACAGGGCCAGACCAGGGATGGTCATGAACAGCACCAGGGCTGTAGCGGTCAACATCCAGGCGGTGTCGCCGGAGTTGAGCACGGGGGCTGCCGCCTCCTCTGCCAGGGCCAGGCCAGGCATTACGAGGGACAAAAGGGCTCCTAGCCCTGCGAACTGACGCAGAGTCATATTGTTATCTCCTGGGGCGTTGGGGTTTGGTGAGGCTTTTTTTAGATCGCGTCGGTATCGGTTTCGCCGGTACGGATGCGAATCGCCTGCTCCAGATTGACCACGAAAATCTTGCCGTCACCGATCTTGCCGGTGTTGGCCGCCTTGGTGATCGCCTCGATGACCCGGTCCAGATCCTTGTCGTCGATGGCGACGTCGATCTTCACCTTGGGCAGAAAATCGACCACATACTCAGCGCCGCGATACAGCTCGGTGTGACCTTTCTGCCGGCCGAAACCTTTGACTTCAGTGACAGTAATGCCCTGCACGCCGATTTCGGACAGCGACTCGCGCACGTCGTCCAACTTGAACGGCTTGATGATGGCAGTGACTAGCTTCATGAAACTCTCTCCCGAATTGGTGGACTTGCCCCAGGAAAACAAACCCGACTCAAGTCTAAGCGCAGTGCCTGGCTTTGTAACGCGTCGTCATGGTGACTGCATCAGTGCATGGGTCATGAAGGACATAGCAGAAACCTTGCCAGAATGGTTAAAGCCCAGAATTACAGGGACTTAGGTTGCACAACCCGACTTGGCCAGTCGCCAGCACGGGTTTGCTGCACAACAACGGTGCGCGGCGTTTCGCCGCCATGCGCGAAAAGCGTGCAGCATTGGGGCGCTGAGGCTGCGTGTTACACTGGCGCCCCATTGCATACTGTGGACAGCCGAACATGCTCGCGCCCAAAGCCTTTCTTGATGCCCTGAGCGACCAGGCCTCGCGCCTGTTCAGCAGCGACACCTCGCAGCCTCGCAGCGAAATCGAAAGCCAGTTCAAAGCCCTGCTGCAAAGCGGCTTCAGCAAACTCGAGCTGGTCAGCCGGGAAGAATTCGACAGCCAGATGGTCGTCCTGGCCCGCACCCGCGCCCGTCTTGAGGCGCTCGAAGCCAAGGTCGCGGAAATGGAAGCACGCCTGAACCCGCCTGCTGCCGAGTGAGCTTGCGATGACGCCTTCTACTGAGTACCCGGTGCTGTTGTTCTCCTATGGCACCCTGCAGGACAAAGCTGTGCAGCTGGCCAACTTCGGCCGTGAACTGGTCGGCCAGGAGGACCAGATGCTCGGTTACAGCCAGGCCTGGGTGGAAATCACCGACCCGCAAGTCCTGGCCACCAGCGGCAAGACCCACCACCCGATCGTCACCCCCAGCAGCAATGCCGACGACAGCGTACCCGGCATGGTCTTGCAGATCAGCGAAGCCGAACTTGCCGCGGCGGATGCCTATGAAGTGTCCGACTACAAGCGGGTTGCGGTGACCCTGGCCTCTGGTCTGACGGCCTGGGTTTACGTGCGCGCCTGAGCGACGCGGTAGTGGTCAAGGCGTCGCACATAACGCTCGGCGTGGCTGGCTGTACTGGCCTCATCGCGGGTCAAGCCCGCTCCTACAAGCCTGAGAACAGTGCTGAACCTGTCGGAGCTGGCTTGCCGGCGATCGAGTGCGCAGCGCTCGCACTAGTGGTCCTGTAAAAACCAGACTCACTCTTCCCCGCCCCGATCCGCTCCACCCCACTACGCTTGCAGAGCCGCAGGACGCGGCTTTGTCTAGATCATGGAGCGTTCATGTCCCTCGCCCTTGTCCACAGCCGTGCCCAGGTCGGTGTTTCGGCCCCGGCGGTCAGTGTTGAAGCGCATCTGGCCAATGGTCTGCCGGCACTGACCCTGGTTGGCCTGCCGGAAGCGACCGTGAAAGAAAGCAAGGATCGGGTGCGCAGCGCGATCCTCAATTCCGGCCTGGAATTCCCCGCCCGGCGCATCACCCTTAACCTTGCTCCCGCGGATTTACCCAAGGATGGCGGACGCTTTGACCTCGCCATCGCCCTGGGGATCCTTGCCGCCAACGGCCAGTTCCCGATTGCAGCGCTTGGCGAGGTGGAATGCCTGGGTGAACTGGCGCTGTCCGGGGCAATCCGCTCGGTGCAAGGCGTACTGCCCGCTGCCTTGGCGGCACGAGAAGCCGGCCGGGCCTTGGTGGTGCCGCAAGAGAATGCCGAAGAAGCCTGTTTAGCATCGGGCCTGGTAGTGTTTGCAGTCAGTCACCTGCTGGAGTTAGTCGCCCACTTCAACGGCCAGAGCCCGCTCAATCCCTACGCTGCCAACGGCCTGTTGCTGCAGATCCGCCCCTACCCCGACCTCAACGAAGTACAGGGCCAGCAAGCCGCCAAGCGCGCACTGCTGGTTGCCGCCGCCGGTGCGCACAACCTGCTGTTCAGCGGCCCACCGGGCACCGGCAAGACCCTGCTCGCCAGCCGCCTGCCCGGCCTGTTGCCACCGCTGGATGAACGCGAAGCGCTGGAGGTGGCGGCGATACAGTCGGTGGCCAGCCATGTGCCGCTGAACAGTTGGCCGCAGCGGCCGTTTCGCCATCCGCATCACTCGGCCTCCGGTGCTGCGCTGGTCGGCGGTGGCTGTCGGCTTTCGAAATAGATGCGAATTTTTCGAAATTAATGCGACTGGAATATTCTACGCCTGTGGCGTCAGCGCTGCTTACTACCTGCGGCACGGTATCCAGGAAGAGGGTCGGCCGAACACGGTCACGCCCCGACTATTGGACAAGCGCACGTCTACATCTCGGGGATGTGCAAGCTCTACCTCAATACGTTCTACGACATCTACTTTGCCTTCGATTTGCCGCGAGGGATTCGTTTGGCGGAAGATCTGTCTGCGTAGCAGTCGACCTCGGCTGGACGGCTCTTGCTGCCGCTGGAGCAAGGCCACAACAGCGTCGAGGACTCCCGCCTGGCCGAAATGATCGCCGGTAATGTAGCAGCGCCCACCTCAGACGCCCGCCGCGCCTCCGCCACCGGCCGTCGAGGGTGTTACCACTGTTAGTCAGGGCTTGGCAGCCAGAATCACATTGACCGTCTGAGACTGGGACATCCAGGTAGAAGTTTGAGCGCAACGATACCTAACGACTTTCTGGATCCTGGCGTAGTCCTGCGCGAGCTGGCGCGCGAAGATCGGCTCATGATGGGCAATACGGTTACGGAACTTCCGAATGGCTTCCAGTGCTGAGCGAATTTGTGAGCGCAGCTGGTAATAGTGCAGGCCGGCCGGGGCATGGGGGAACAGACGTTTGAGGTGGTTGTCCCACAGCCCATGATCATAACGCGCGGTAAACATCGACTCCCAGAAGGCAAAGCTCATTTCGGCGATCGCTTTGTCCGTCGACGGGGGATTGCCACCCGCACTTTGTTCTGCTTTTTGTCGGGCCGCTAGCAGCGCTTGACGGGGCTTGAAGACAGGGCCTGCTTGCTCAGGCAAACTCAAGAAGAAACCTTGGCTCCAGGGCCATTGCGCGCCATAGGTCGCGGTCAAGGCTTCCGAAACAGCATTGCGAACCACCACCTCACAGAAATGCAGGGGGTGGATGAAGGCGGCGGAAATCGCAGCATTCCAGGCGTACAGGTTGATGGCGGCGCTCAGCGGGGAAGGCTGGTTGTGGCAAGCGGCCAGGTAGGTGCCCATCCTTGGTATGGACAAGGCAGCCTGCTTTGCAAGATCAGGCGACATGAAAGACATGGTTATGAGCCGAAGTTGACGAAGGCGTCATTTAGCCATAGAATCAGACCACTAACCACTTGGTTAGGAGTCGAACCTATAGCAGGATTGATTTCGCCGAGGGATGTACGACAGTACACACAAAGCCCACCGAAAGGTGGGTTTTGCGTTTGTGACGTGCGAAAAATCAGAGGTAACGGAATAACCCTGCAATCGACGGAGCCGCCCTTGACCTTTGAAGCCCCCCAGAAAACCAATCCGCATAATCTGACGGTGAACCAGCACACCTTCCCCCGCGCCAGCATCGCCCGCTTCGCGAATGAGAAAGGGGCAGTGCAGGTGCTGCGCAAAGCGACGGGTAAACGCTTTCATGCAAAACCGGCAGACCAGATCTTCTGCGCCCAGCGCGTCTGGAGTCAGCAGGCGGAAGGCGGGTTCATGAAGGACATCGAGGATGACTTCCAAGCCTTCGCGAGCGCTGTACTCGATGATCCAGCCTTCCCTCTTGGCCCGCAGCACTTCGCCCTGATCAACGAGTTTTACTGCTTGTGGAACATCCGCGCGCAGTGGAAAAAAAACGAGCGGCTGGCAGACCCGTCAATCACTAGCGTCAGCAGCGCCTTCAAGGTCATCGGGCTCCGCCACAATTACACCCAGGATGAGCAGGAGCAGTTGGAGGCGGCGGGTATCGGCTATATTCGCCCCGACCTCACGATATCCAGTCGCTCAATGGTGGCGCCGGCCATTCGCCTTAACCTTTCCGAAGCGGTCAGAAGGATGGATGGCGAAAGCTGGAAAATACTACGGGCAATAGAAGGGGAGTTCGTCGTGCCGGACAACTTTTTCAAATGGCTGATCGTGCCACTGTCGCCAACCGCCTGCCTTTGCGCTCATCCCGAGGTGACCCAGTCGAGGCTGCCCCCTGATGGCATGGCCATCATCAACCGCCTCGCTATCGAGTCAAGCATCGACTACTACTTCGCCCGTGACCAGGACGAGTGCCCGCAGTGAGTTACACCTAGGCTATTAAACTAATAGGCTCGTAGCTGGGCAGCGCAGATCACTGTGGGGACGAAAATTATTAAATCGCCGCATGATAACTAGAAAACATAGAATGGCGCTCAAAAGTTCCCATATCAAAAGACCACAAAGGACTGGATAAATTGGAAAAATGTTTATGGGGCAGCTGTTTCGCACTTGACCCTGCGGCGGCAAAAATCTTTGGATTTTCCGATTTCCTCGCGGGTATGGCACTAATGATACTGGCTTGGACAACCACCGATGTCCGATACCGATTTCGCATTCGGGTGGCGGCCATGCCTCTACAACGGCTGACATTCGTAGTTATTGGTTTAATTGGTAGTCTAACTCTACTGACAGATCTCTGGCGTGCTCGCGGTTGGAAAGTGCCAACTGCGCCTGCTTATATACCGTTCAGCATCACCCCCGAAACCTGGCAAGCGCTCTTGGGAGCAGGCTTTTTCATAACTTTTATGATTTGGGCTTTTTTTGCCTATATCAAACCAAGTATGTTTGGGCGTTTGAATGCAAAACGCTACACCGAAGCAGTACACCACTTTTTCTTGAATGCGCCGACCTCTGAACAAGCAATAGTTGCTCAAGAGCTAGCCTGGTCCGCGAGAGAAATTGTCAGATACGCGACAGAATATAATCCCAAGAAAAAAAGCAGCGAAGAGAAAGATCTCGACAGCACCCAGATCAATGCCAATACCTTGCTATCCTTGATCGGAAACCCAACTTTTTGTCGAGTTCTTGTTGCCGACGCTCCTGGTACTGCATTCTATTTCTTTCAAGCCATTGAAAGCCTGAGCAAATACGAATTATTCTTTTTTCAGCCGTTTTCTAGAAATTTTGTAAATGAGGCTCTGCGTAACAAAAACTCATTCTTGTATCACGAGGACAGTGGCTATGCTTCAGGCCTGATGGGTTACGACAAGCCTTTCACGACTTTGCTTTTCTCGAATTATAAGATGATTAAAGGCTTAGACTCTTTGTTGGACCCAGAGGACGTCTGGGAAAAAGGGAGACTCGACAGTGCGCAATGGAAATCTTACTGCAACCTGCTGATAACGGCTATAGAGGGTTGCATTGAGTCGAACGAAACGAAAAATACGGCTGTCTTAGATCGAGCAATCGGGCACATTAAAAATGCAGTATTTGATATTCAAAAAATAAACCCAGGCGCTGAATTTCAAGATGACACCCATGCGAGACTTAAAGTTGTATGCGAATTTGTAGGCCAATGCCGAGGTCTTCTCGCAGCCTACAATCCCCCGTCCAGCCCTTTGAAGAGGGACTATGATGACCCGATATCTGGCTTGCACGATGCGATTGCTGAGTTGATCGATGCAGCGATCCGTTTGGCTGCAAAGGTTCGAGCACCAATTGAGCAATCTCGTCAATTCCAGAGCGAGCTGATTTGGGATGAGCTCATGGGTTATCCGCACAACAAGAGCTCTTGGATGCTAAATACTAAAGTATGTAGACTAATTTTCGGTCGGATCAAAGACATTAGAACACCTGCCTCGACTGGCTGCCAACTTCTGAGTTTTTGCTTAAACGTAATGGGCTTGGAGTATGAGTATGACGGCCAACATTACAAGCGCGACCAACGCCTTCTACATCGCGCTGTCTTAGCCTGGACTCGCCGGAACTATCTGCAACTTTATAAGCGTAACCCACTTATGAGCGACGCTTGTCTTTGCGAAGGGATTACACTGGACTTGGAAAACCACCGTTTAGTAATGGAATTCCCAGCAAATACTCGAAGATCTGTTACGCGCCGCCAATATCTACCGCTAATCCAAAGCAATAGTGGACCCGAAGGGCAATAATTATCCTCGTGCAATCGAACTGATAGTCGCTTCGAGAAGCGCAAGACAGTTTTGGCGATATTCCATCTCTGTGGGTGCGATTCGAGATCAGAGCAATCAGATCGCTACGGCGGCACAAGAACAGCACCAGGTAGCCGAAGATATAAGCCCGCACATCATACAGATTCAGGTAGATGCGCAATTATCGAGGAATTAGCGTGCTCAGCTCAGTCGGATTCACGACAGCTGGAGGCGTTGTCTCAGAAATTCAGAAGCTTGGTGTCACTTTCAGTGACCTGAGGTTGTATAGCTCGCTACCCAATATCTGATCGCCGATCCAGCCTAGATAACGCTCACAGGGGCCCACGATACCTAGCCCCTCAGCGCTAGCTAACGCCTAGAATTCTAGACGCTAAGGCACGATTTCTAGCTCAATGCCTAGATTTCTAGACGTTACGTAACCATTGTGTGCTGAATCGCGCCGCCTCGACCTCGCACCTTGAATCATTCGTCCTACAGATGCTTGGCATCGAGGGCATGCGCAGCCAGAACGACCGTATACATAAGCGGGTCTTGCGGATTGGTGAGTCGCCTAGCGCGCCCTAGGAGCAGCCACATTGTAGCTGGGCATTGTTGCGCAGAATGTTGGGAGGAGGACATACTCTGATGGCAAAAAGGCATCGCACCACTGGAAGTGAGCTGTGATCCCGCGATTCATGTTCGATCTCAAGCTCCAGCCTGGCGTTAGAGCGCAAAAAACTTGCGGGGTTGAAATTTAGGATGTAGCTTTTTCTTACCAACACCGTAAAGTTTTCATACGAGGGACGCGCTGTGGAAATGAAATCTCAAATCGAAGCCTATCTGGGAGCATTTTGGGACAAGCGAGCGCTGGAGATCATCGATGATCCGCTATCTACGGATGAACTTGGGGCGCCGTTGGAGTCCATCGCAGCCTGTGAAGCGTTTGCCGGCATAGACAAGCTCGTAGGACGTAAGATGCCGGTGGAGCTGATCATTCGGAATGGCGGATACGAGTCCAAAACCCAGTTCGTGACAGAGGTGACCAAGGGTGTGCTTCAGCACCTCAAGGACAACTCGAAATGACGGGCGCAAATGACGACGAGCGGACAAAGATGGGCGACCGTCTACGCCAGGCTAGAGAGTACATGGGCCTGTCTCAAGATGACGTTGCCTTAGCCTTGGGACTATCGCGCCCATCAGTGACCAACATTGAGCTAGGTTCGCGCAAGGTCGAGGCATTGGAGCTAAGTAAGCTTGCCAGGCTCTATCGCAGGCCCATGGAGTATTTACTGACAGGGTCAGAGCCTGCCCCCACAGGTCCAGAGCAGCTTGTGTTCCTGGCAAGGGCGGTCAACGGCTTGTCAGGAAAAGACCTCGAGGAAGTGGCGAGGTTTGCTGAGTTTTTGAAGCAGTCTGCGAGCAGGGACAGGGAGTGAGTAATGGGGAATCGTGATATAGCGATAGCCACCGCGACGGAAGCGGCGAAAGTGCTAGAAGTGGCTCAAGCCATGGTGCGAATAGAGCAGGACGGCTATACACGCATTGACCCCTTCAAGGTCGCAGCCTCTGCTGGAATTCCTGTGCTGCTCAGGCCTATGGACCGGCTGCTCGGTGCTTTCATGCGCGAAGATTCACCAGGAATCCTCATCAACACCCTGCGCTCGGCTGGCATGATCCACATGACCTGTGCACACGAGCTTGGCCATTTTTTTATGGGCCATGCCACCGCTTTCGATGAAACGATTGACTATGGAGCACAGGCGGCACAGCTAGAGCAAGAAGCGGACTGGTTTGGATATCATTTGCTGGTTCCGCGACGCCTACTGTCCATAATTTGCAGGCGAAAAGGCTGGGACAAAAATTCCCTTCAGAATCCCCATGTCCTTTATCAGATGTCTCTAAGGCTCGGCATCAGCTATCGGGCTGCAGCTTGGTCGTTGTATCGCCATAAAATCTTTTCTTACGATGTGGTGCAGAACCTGCTGAGTACCTCTCCGGCGCAGATCAAAGCAGCGCTGCTACAGTCCGTCCCCATGGCGGATGCGACCAAAGAAGTTTGGCTTCTGGATGAGCACGATCGCTCGTCTGTACTGGAACCTCGTCCAGACGACGTGATGGTCGTGAGACTTCCTAGCCATGCCTCGGCCGGCTACCTCTGGCAACCTGACTCCATAAATCAGCTGGAGTCTGAAGGCTTTGCACTAGCACCGTTGCCGGCGTCAGAAGTGGGGTTAGATCAGCTTTCGTTTGGTGCAGATTCCACGATGGACTACATGATCCAGGGCGGCCGGCTGGGGTTTGACTCCCCGATTCCGATCAACCTCTCGGAGTCCAGACCATGGGAAGGGAAGCAGCAGCACGACTCCACCTTCACCTCACACGCGCACTTTGAGCCGATTGTTGATGGATTGTCGCGCGAAGCTAAGCAGGCACTTCTCCTGGAGGTGTCAGGATCGTGATTACAGTTGAATGCTTGCTTTCAGAGTCTCGCAGTGCTGCAAATGATCAAGGAAACAGGCCTACCTGTCTGGCCTTTGCAATCGCCACCCTTAATCGGAAATTTGCTCCGCAGGATTTGGGGCCTGAGTATTTCTATCGATCTGCGATTTCATTGATCCCAGGTTGGTGTCCTGGCCAAGGTCTGAATGTAGCCGCCGCCAAGACTGCATCTGCATTAGGCCACCCGATAGAGCTCGACTACCCCTACCAGCCCGCTGAGCCGACTACTCCACTTGAAGCGTTACCAACAGGACTGACGCTCTACGGCCGTGCTGTGGAATTCTATAAGCCCAATATCAGCCGCTTAATGTCGAGCCTACAGGCTGGAGAGGCGGTAGGTCTCGCACTCAGGCTTACTCGCGAGTTCTTTACCCCAACCGGGGACATCATTGGATTCAGCAACATCGTCCTGCCGGGAACGATGATTCACGCTGTTGTTGTCGTGGGGATGGGATACGACGAGCATCAAGAGCCCTGGTTCCTTATCCGCAACAGTTGGGGTGCAGGCTGGGGAGCGAATGGGTACGCTTGGCTTTCGTCAACTTATGTTACCGCGCATGCCTCGTGCGCTTTTGGAGTAGAACATGGCAGTTCTGTTTGAAGCTGAGCGTGCGGTACCCGCATGGCTTGCGGCAGCCCGATACCTGGAAAAGCGTCCGAGCCAGATCGATCGCAACCTCATTCTAGAAATCAAATCTCCCGGGACTGTGACAGCCGAGGACCGTGCGGTAATCAAGGCAGTCGATACGGCGCTCCGTCACAGCACCCCTGGGCTGTCTGTGGATACTGTTGCTGGAACGATTTTTCCTGCCGGGTTGTACAAACGCGACGGGCGTCCTGAGTTTTATCAGAGGTACCTGGACGTCATGAAGCGTGCACAGAAACCACATACATGGGGCACCTATGCCCTGCGTATGATGCGCAGAGTCGCGAGAGACGGGAAATCAACGTACAACCCCTTAGAGACGATTGTCCGGAAGCTGGAGGCATCCAAGCAGGGTCGCAGCTACCAAGCGGCCTACGAACTTGGCGTTATCGATACCCAATACGACATCGCAGACAATACCAATGAGTTTGGCTGTGAGTTACCACTATACGAGCCTGGAAGTGACCGCAACAAGGCTCTTAACATGCCTTGTCTGAGCCATGTGAGCTTCAAAATCACCGATGATAAGGTCGACCTGACAGCGATTTACCGCTCCCAGTGGTATGGGCAGAGGGCACTGGGGAATCTGATTGGTCTCAGCAATCTGCACAAATTTGTTGCGACCGAGTCAGGCTTCGACTCGGGGGTGCTCACCTGCATTGCCACCCACGCCTACCTGGACAGGGACACCCTAGGTGGAGCGCAGGCCGCCAAAGAGATGCTGAAAGGCTTTCCTGCCTAACTCAGAAGAGTGAAACCTGACGTTTTGGGGTGAGCGCTTCAACAGGGATGTCATACAGAGCGCTCATCCCATTGCGGAAATCCCTGATGCCGCCATAGCTCGGATGACGTATCGCAACCACATCGACGTCAAACTTGCTCGCATACGCAAAGGCGTCTTGTCCGATCGCTACGACACGCCGCACCTTGAGCCCTTTGATCAGCATGTTGTTGAGCTCGTTCACCCGCTTGAGTTCACCGCTGGTGAACTTACGGTTGGTAAACGGGTTGCCTGGCTCGTGTGGATGGAATGGAAAAACGTTCCACAGCAGCGGGGGAAGCTGAATTGCCCTCAACACCGACCATATCTCTGTCGCAGTTCTCTCGGCGACGGCCGGCCCTAGCGTCGCCTGAGTAAAGCTGGCACCTGGATAGCGCTGATTCATTTCCGGCAGATGGTACTCATCTGTCAGTGCCAAGCCTGTACGCCTGCCGCCACGGTAGCCTAAATCGCGCCCCATCCAGATTGTATCAATCCCGATTTCTGCCGCTGCTTTCAGATACTGCAGCAGGTTCTCTCGGCGCGAGACGACCGCGTCGGCTCGGTCATGGACTGGGCATTGATCTGCGTAGGGGTTGAAGACGTTCTCTAATTTGAGCGCCGACATGGCTTCAACAAAGGCGATAGGGTTCATAGCTTTTCATTCTGTGTAAATGGTTTGAAGCTCATGGTGTGCGCATTCAAATCGATCTCGACTGAGCCACCGCGGTGCGCCTGAAGCAGCCTGAACACCTGGAACCCCGTGAGAATGGCCTTTTCCCACTGCCATAGCTTGCAAGCGGACACTTCATATCCTTCAACCATGCCCTGGATCTGCTTGAGCAAGCCATAATCGAGGCTGCCGGGCTTGGCATCCACATAAAAGTGCTGGCCCTTGGCGTGGTTGAAGATCCAGGTCGCGATGCCCTCTTCAATGATCATCGCGCGCGCCCCATCCTCATTTTCATCAGTCCGGGGATTCGATTTTCGCTTGCGTTTCAGAAGCGCTCGGAAGACTGGTGACCAGCCAAGGAACGCAACATACGCCAAATGGAAGACGTCGTGAAAGCGGTAGTCGTCGGGTTCATTGCTATTGTCGGTGAGGCGGTCGCCAATGAACACGCCATTGAGGCTCTGGACCACATGGCTGCTGCCTAGGGAGCCGCGCTCGATGAATTCAATGGAAAACTTACGCGGAAAACGCTCGTGCTCCGGATAGGAGTCATCAAAGAGCGCGGTGTAAGAGATCTCGCCCTTAGGCCATCGACTAGAGATTTTTTCCAGGTTAGCTCGCGCGACATCCTCAATTTTCAGATTGAAGCTTGCACAGGTTAATGCGAGCTCCATCAGATGATTGCCGAAGTGAATCGCACGGGATGGTGGCGACATCGCCATGAACTGCACAAGACTTACCTTCGCCATTACGCCTGCAGCGCTTGCCAACTCGCTGAGCTGCGCGGAGCGTTCGATTGAGTCAGGTTCTCTGCGGACTTCAATAAGGCTATCTATGTGTCGAAACGTAACCGGAATCAACGCCGGCTGTTCGTTCTCGTTCAAGCGTGCACGCAATGCAGCTATACAGCGCTCACCAATTTCGTTCTGGCTGACCTGCACGCATGCCGCTACGTTGACCAGATACCAAAGAGCATCACCAAGCTCTTCCGCAGCCGCCTCGCTCACGGAAAATGGCAACTGATCGCGAACGGATTTTTTGACCTCAGAAAGCAAACCACCGATTTCACCGAAATAGCCAAATCTCAGGCTTTGAAAACCATCGTGGCTCCCATCAAATCGATTGGTTTCCGTGGCCTTTAAGCAGTACTCAGGTACCGACAGTGAAACCTGTTGAGGTTGTGGACTGACCATAAAAATTCCCTTTCTCTGATGCCAGTTTGTTGTAGCGCGCCTCAGCAGGCAGCCACCATCTCCGACCGCATTTTCTTCGCGCAATCAACGATCATTTCTCGTTCTGCTTTGCGCGCCCCCATCGAGAGTGCCCGCGCGCGTACCGAGACGGTCACATCATAGTGAGGGTAGCGTGTGTTTGATTGAAACCAGCTCCGCCTCAGGCCCAATTGTGCGGCGAATGTGTGCAGCTCATCCAAAGAATCCGCGACCAAATGACACCAAACACGCCCCCGCCACGATATCCCTTCCGCGTCCACATACACAGCCATTTTGGGCTCGCCTATTTGCCATAAATGTGCAAATATTTTGCATCTTTTTAACACATTTTTCAACCTTTAATGAACGCAAAACACATCGGCGTCCGCATAGCAAAAGCCCGAAAAGATCGAGGACTAACCCTTAAATCATTGGGCGAAGCTGTAAATGTTCACCATTCACAGCTCTCTCGAATTGAAAGGGGCCAGGCTCGACTGCTCGGTAAAAATCTGCAGAAAATATGCACATTCCTGGGGATTGAACCGCTAACTCGAGTTGCTGACGGCCAGCCCCAAAACTTCGTGGCCAGGGCAGAAGCACTGCTTGAGGAGTGGCCAGAGTGCGAGCAGGTACTGAACGCTTTACTAGAAGCTCTAGAGACTTCATTGGTGCGTGATCAACGCGCCAAATGAATGGGTAGCAGGAGCGACTAGATCAGCTGGCTACGACCTACCGCGCGACCTGTCCGCTGATGCACAACCGTGCATTCCCCCAGCCCTGATAATGGCCAATTGATGTTACTTTCTGCCATGCCCTGAGATAGAGTACTTTCACGTAGGCGAGCTT
Organism: Pseudomonas sp. B21-009; assembly: GCF_024749345.1. Classification (NCBI taxonomy): domain Bacteria; kingdom Pseudomonadati; phylum Pseudomonadota; class Gammaproteobacteria; order Pseudomonadales; family Pseudomonadaceae; genus Pseudomonas; species Pseudomonas sp. B21-009. The sequence goes on from NZ_CP087199.1 coordinate 5,732,139, forward strand.
GGAGATAGCGTTTAGTGACTGAAGCGGTGAAGCGGTGCTCATTTGCATACCGAAGGCCTGACCTCAGGAATCCGGACAGCAAAACTCAAAACTGGGAAGAAGACTACATCGTCTGGTGGTATGGCCCCGTGATGCGCAACAACAGGGCAATGTCCATTCCTCTGGTGACCGTGATTTTTCGCAGGCTCCTGGACAACGTTCCTGGCGACTTTAAGGTGGCCCACCTCCCGCTCACCAGCCTGCCGCACTACAGGGTCGGGAGCATTTGGCGGGGCGGTCGCTGCATCTCAGACACGGAACTTGTCACCGAAAGGCTACCGGTGAACTTCTCTGCTGGAAAATGTCAGGTCACCTCCCGCAGGGACCTCATCGCCAACCGCCAAGAGCGCCTTTTTTCAGATGCAGAGTACCCGCTGCTCTATCAAAACAATGATCGCTGCAAACTTCTCAACTTCCCGCTGGGGGATGGCAAAAAGAACCTTCTGATCCCATGCACAGAGTACTTCGTACGGGCCTATGCGAGGAACATGGAGGTCTGCAGAGTCCTAGCCAATCTGAGTTGGTCAGATGTTCTCACAATTCTGTTTGAGAGCCCGGAAGCCGAGCGTGACCTGCCCGTCTGGCTGATACGGCCAGGTCCGAGGATGCGCCTCTTCGACGCGGTATTCCTAGCCCATATTCTCTATGACCCACACACGACCAGTGTGGTCAGAAAGGTCAATTCACAATTCATGTCAAGCGCACCAGGCGAGAGCGTGCTCCTCGAGTGCCGGCCATGGTTCGAAGGCCCTGGAGAAATCCTCGGTCGGGGAAGGTGGCTGAATGGCGGAGAAACCTTTTTATGCTTGGACCTGATGGGAACGAATCTGCCCAAAGGCCCTGAAGTTGAATTTCAGAAGCTGAAATACGACAGCAGCGAAGGTGAGGACGGCATGGGAAGGACAGTACTTCCGCGTCCAATCAAAAGCGTTGCCGCCGAAGAGTTCCTCCAGGAGCGCTCCACAATCGAGCCGGATGGGCATGCCGAAATCTATGAGGCGAAAGCTGCTTCGTTCAAAGTACTCGGCGAAAGGCGCCCAGTGAAAAAAACCAAATCCATTGTGAAGGCCAACAAAGGCCGTCTCGGCCCAGCACCGCCTGAGGCAGATGGCGTTTCCGCAGGTACCGGCACAGGAAGCGGCAAACACGTTGGCAAGCTCGAAACGATATCGGATGCTGAGCAAGAAACGCCGCCAGACGTTGAGTTGGAAACTCAAGGTTTTCTGATGGACATCTGGAATGCGCTTAAGTCGATTGCTGCTGACAATCCGGAAAAAATCCTACGCGTTGACTGGTACACGCCCGTGGCACGATTCAGCAGCAAGCCACCACTAAATGTCGTTGAGCTCGCCGTCGAAAACGAAGAGGACCTTGATTCAAAGGTGCGCTCCTGGCTGTATCTTGACCGAAGCACCGGACTGCGGCGAGGAATTCTGATCGTGCGTATCAAGACAATCAGGGGTAATTACTTCTGCTTCGAGGTCCAGCGCAAGGATGAGAAAGTCGGTGAGATGCCTCCCGGCTCTGCGGGGTTGCTGATGAAGTTCAGCGGGGATGAAGAAGCGTTCAAAAAATTCGTCACTGAGCTATGTCGAAAAATTCTCGGCTACAGAGGGGTATTCGGCAAGCTTAAGAAACTGTATCCAGAAGAATACGTCACCTTCAAACATGGAAAGGGAGACAAGAAAATTCTTTACCGGAACATCCTGATCAATAAGTTCAGCGAGCTTGGGATAGAGCTCAGCTAAGCCTAGATCCAAACCAGCTCAATCAACTTTGGCTCGCTCGTAGGTGCCCGCCGAAGGCACCCACAGCACGCCCTGTGCGCATTCAATATTGAAGCCTGCGGTGCCTTCGTAGCTGGCCGGAACATAAACCAGCGATGTGCGTTTCGCTCTGCTGATACCGTGAAAATAGGCCAAGGCCTTAACGATCCAGCGGGATTCAAAATCGTGGCTATCATCCCGCTGCGGCAGCAACTCAACCAGTTCCCGTTCGAGCTTCGCTCGCTTCTGCTGCCTCACCCAGCTCATGCTCGGACGAGGGTTCAGACCGGCGCTGTATACCTGGTTCAAGTAACCGACAAATCCTGTGACGCTTGCCACTTGCCCCGGTGACTTGCGCCAATAGCCGTCGAGCGTTTTCTGATCAATCATAGCGGCGGCTTTCAGCCGCGAATGGTCCAGCAAGCTGGAGGCCGATCGCAAGGCTAGCCTGACAGACCGAAGGCTAATGTCGCCGGCAGCCAACCTGCTTTGCATCCTGTGGTGATAACCAGCAATCAACTGCTGAGGCCAGGGCTCACGGGATTGCTCCATGATTTCCTGCACACGTCGCTGTTCAGAATCTTCTTCACGGGTCTGCGCGCACACCAACAGATCATCGCATTCGCTCAGCCAGCGCACCGGAACTTGGGCGCGACGCAATCCTTCGGCCGAAAAATGTCGCAACAGCTGAGGGTATGCCGGCACATCTCGCCAAGCGTTTTCAATCTCTTTGAAGAACTCGTAATAGGTATTGATCTTCAAGGCCGCGGCCTTGGCACCAAGCTCAACCAATACCCAACTCCCGAATTGCTCAAACCGCTGTGCCATAGATGGCAAACTCATGCCGGCAATGTTAATTGCCAGCCGCTTGTGGAAGGTTCGCGCCCAATAGCACTGCTCACATTCTTCACCCCGCCCAGCGGGTGTACTGGCACCACACGTCATGCACGCATGCACACCACCCTCAATGCAAGCCTTGCAGCGCCGCCGGCCATCCGGCTCATCAATCAATACGCGATGTCGCCGGCAATCTGGGCAGGTCTCGGCAACAGGCCCAGTGCATTTCGGACAAAGCAATTTACCTGTGCGAGAGTTCCTCGCTGTTCGCTGTGAAAGCGCTCCGCAAGACTCACACATCGCCGGCTCACGAAAATGCACTGCACAGGGTTTGCAAACAGGGCCGTAGCGGGTGATTCGGCCTACCTTAAAATCAACCTTGTTGCACCGCGCACAGGGACCACTCCGCAAGCAGGCGCTGCAACGCGCCGCCTTATCAAACATTGGGAGCCGGGAGAAATTACCGCAGCCAGGACAGAGCCGCCGCTTGAACAGCCGCGGATAGCAGTTCCCGCAATAGCGCTTCCCTTGGTAAACCCTTTTCGGCTGTTCGATGGGACGGCCACAGCCGTCGCATTCACAACCACCCAAATGTTCAACGGATGCCACGTCGTCTGACCTTTCGCTTCAGTCGCAACCACATACGCAAGGTTCGCGCTGGGCTACTGGGATGTCCACAACCAACTCCACCAGCCAAATGGTGCCTGGGGGCCTGCAACGCGGCGGCCAGTTCCAATAGAACCGGAGGCGCACCATTGAGGGGAATATGAAGAGTCGAAGCAGGGAGTGACTCACGTCGCGCTACTTCGATAAACCTATCCGGGCCGGCAGACATTATTACCCATACGATGCTGAGCAGCACAGCGCGTTCCGCGGGAGCGAGGTACTCGAGGGGTAACCCCAACGAAACCGGATGTAGGGTCTCAAGCGCTATCCCCAGTGATTCAAAGAAGCGTACGGCAGCAACGCTATGGTGACGCAATGCTGCCTGAGCAAAGCTCACCATGGTTCGTGCAACGGTTAGCCAATCGCGAAAGTCCAGAGGCAATGTACCGTACATGGGGTGCCGCCCGATGCCTTCATCCACAAAACGCTGGAAAGCCAGTGCTGCTTCTACAAATGCGCTCCGCGTGTTGTCACTTAGAGGAGCCCCACACCTGTGGCAGTCGTTGAATGAGGCACCAACTTTGAGCAGCTCCGGTTGCAGAGGCGCCAGGCAGCGCCCGCACTGCTCAACAAGCAGTACCCCATGGACCGGGCAGCAGGTATGCCAGGCCAGACGCCATTGAATGAGGTATCGCGAGTTGTATTGTGCAATACAATCCGGACAGCATTGCAGTCCCCCACTATGGTGATTCCCTCTGCAGCCCAGCACCGTTATCCAGGGCCAGTTCCCACGCGGCAATCTGTCCGGCAAGCGCATGATCGACGGCATTACATGTGCAAGGGTAGCGGACTGCAGGCTCGCATAGGGCACACCCGATTGCTTGCTCAGGACAGCCAACCTACTTGCTGAAACACCACGATCCAAGTCGCCGGTCCTGCCCCTAAAACCTCTCCAAGCCGAAGCAATTAACGCAGTGGGACAGCAGCCGTGAGCAAGTGCCACCCTGGCAATCCAGGAGGTCAAAAGCTCATCGGCAAGTAGCGGTTTGCTGAGAGGCCAAACAGGCTCTACAGGGCCTGCTCCCGGATGCCACGAGTAGGACGCAACCATGACATGCCCTCGATGAGTTCAATGTCGATGCATTCCTTGCCGGAAACTATCGCCTGCTTCGAACACTCCATCAGAAGCCGGTGCACGTTGCCCAGGTTACCGCCGGAGATCGCGTGGATTCGTCGGGCCTTGTCTGGATGTGCCAACCCGGACGGCTTTTTCAGGGGCAAAATCGACTCAAAACCTTTGAGCATGCGCTGGAACTCAGGATCGAGTTTCCACTGATCAAGCTTGATGACATCGAAGCGGCTGGCGTGCTGCGGGTCATGATGGAGGATGCGCACGGCATCGGTCGTCCCCACGCCAATGATCGGAATCACCAACTCATTGCAAAGGGACTTCAAGGCATTCATCACTTCCCGCTGCTTGATGGCAGAGCCGGTCAGCAACGAATGGAACTCGTCAATTATCAGCATCCTGACCTTGAGCTCGCGGAAGGAATGAATCACCTGGTAGCGCAACGCCAACTTGGTGTCGGTGATTCTGTAAGGCATCCACAGCTGTTCCAACAAAGCCACGTAGAGTGCCTTCTCGTCAGCAGCCGAAGGTGCTTCCGCCAGAATTAAGGGGCGGACCGGATCATCATTTTCGTCGACATACCCTTCGCCATGCGTTTTTTTAAAACGCCTGATGATGGTGGTCTTGCCATTGTTTGAATCGCCCACGATCAATAGATTCGGCATGCGGGCACGCTTGGGCATGACGATCAGGTTACTTAGCGTGTCCAGGATTGTGCGAGCGGATGCATATCCGATCCAGCGCTCCTCTCCCATGAAGAGAATCCGTTCCCGATCGCTCAGTTGCAACACTGGCCGGAAATCAGCATGGATGTGTTCGTATGTGCTCATTCGACTTCACCTGTCGATTCAACATCCGAAAGCATAAGCAGATCAGAGTCCTCCTGGACGAGATCAAGTACCAGCTTCGCAACGGGCTTTGTTGGTTGGGCCGGCGTCCCCTTTTTACTGTGGGTACGACTCTTCTGAGCGTCTTTGCGGGCTTTCTTGCTGGTCGCGGCTGCCTCTTCGACAAGCTTTCGGTTTTCCAGGGCGTACTCAGCGATGAGAGCGTCGTCAATGTTATCGCGCCCCTCGCTGACCGCTTTGTCCTTGGCCGCGTGATATTCCCAGAGAGTCACCGCGGGGAATGCCTGGTATGAGGCCGGCACCCGGAAATATTGCTTCAGAACGGGATCGTAGAACCAGATCACACTGACATCCCTGGGGTCACGCCTGAAAAGCAGCTTGAGTGCCTTTCCAGTTGCGGGATCCTTGCGATTGATCCAATGGCGCAGTGCCTCGGAGTAATAGAACAGATCCCACTGTACACCGTACGTTTGCACTGTCCTGCGAACGGAGGGGAGGAAATCCAGCTGCACTGCCAAAGGATCGGTCGGTCGCGCCGGCACACTGATCAATGGATCGACTTCCCGATTTCCGAAGAATGCCAACTGCCACTTGCGAGCGGGGCTCATGTGGATTTTTTTGTGGTAGCTCTGGTGGTACTTCAGGATTGATCGGACCAGCCATACCTCGAATTCCGCCATGGTTAGAACCGCCTTGGCTTCCGAGTCATAACCCTCGCGCTCCTCAGGGCTACTGAAGGTGGTACCCGGCAGCTCGTGCACCATTCTCATGAACGTACCCAGCACTCGCTCGATTCGACCACCGTATTTGGGGACCTTGGCAGGGCGAAAGACGCTGTCGATACCGTAGTTCTTGCAAGAGTCAACGATGTTCTGCGCCCGGAAATCTGCGCCGTTGTCCGTGTGGATCGTGCGAGGGAAACCCCATACGGGCCACTCTCCGCGAATGTCGTGAGCAGCCAGCCAGGCCTCTTTGGGCAAAATGGAATGGGCGATACACATCGCCACCGATATCTCGGACGGTGATTCGAACGCCAGGTAGTAACCAACGATCATGCAGGAGTAAGTGTCGATGGCGAGAGTGAGCCACGGCCGACCAATCGGCTTGCGGTGGCGTTCGTCTACCACGATGAGATTGACCGGGGTATGGTCGATCTGCACGATAGCCAGCGGATAACCTTCATCTGGAAACTGGCCGACCGAGGGGGTGTGCTTATTGTTCACCTGATCGGCATAGCCTCGCCTACGAAGCTTGACCACCTCCGGGATCTGTCGGATTCGGGCACGAATGGCGGAAGCGCCAGGAGGCTGGATACCAAGCGCTCGCGCTCTACGCTCAATCTCAGAAATGGTGGACTGGACTGTGTATCGTTGCTCTGTCAGGTAATAATCATCCAGCGCTTCCTGTACGAGCTTTTCTCCTTCAATGGAGAGACGAGTACTGCCCTCGCGCCAACCACGTTTGCGAGGCACAAGCGCCAGAACTTCATTCCATCGGTTGTAGCTATCCAGCCAACGGTAGAGGGTTGCCGGACTGGCGCCGGTTGCCTTGGCTCGTGCGGCAACGGTCTCCCTGGACAGAACCGTGTTGCCGAGCAACGGCAGAATGGCGGAGTAGCGTTTTTGGGCAATGGCCCAGGCATCGGAGCTGATACTGCTGATGTCGTGATTGACATACAGCCCGTCCAATTTTTCCGGCTCCACAGCCCTCAGGTCCAGAATTTGAAGAGCCGTACTGCGCCCCGTCTCGACCTCAGTACCAATCACCGTTTGCAGATCCAGGATCTGGACAATCCGGTAGACCTGCTTGTCCCGGCGTACCATCGCGCCGACCTCAATGGCAACGCGAGACCGAACAGGCTCATAAGGAACCAGGTGTTCGCTGGTGTCGTCTTCATACAATTTCATGATCGGGCACCCAGAGCTCGAGGTTTTGGTTCAGTGGTTCGGTGATGTCGCAGTCAAGCTGACGCGTGGCAATCAGGTGCCATAGCAGCGACACACCCCGATCGCGGTAAATGCCGTTGAAATGCCGGGCCAGAAGGTAGTGCACAGGAGCAACCTCCATCTCGCGCAGCGTCTTCAACACAGCGTCGACATCACACTGTTCAAAGATCATTCGCTCGAAGCGCTCCAGGAACACAATGTTTTCGAGTGGAAGGCCGCGAATGCGCGACTCGTCATAAATGCGGAACTGCCACCCCTGACTACGGGCCAACCGGCGTGCTTCCTTCCATTTGCCTGACCACTCCCGCCAGTTCTCCACCCACTGCGCCTTTGGCTTTACCTCCACGAGCATTGGCCGCTGCATGCCAAAGTAGGGCAAAGGCTGCTGGTGGAAGAAGACAAGGTAATCGGGTGTGTAGATCTGAGGCCGGCCTAGGGAATCGGTAAAAGGGACCTCCACAGGTTGGGAGATGACGGACTCAACCTGGTGAGAGAAGCGCATACGCTTCAGAAAATCCCTTTCCAACGACGACTCGAAAGCCACGCCACCGAGCCCCTTGAAAGCCATCACCCCTGAAATGCTACGGCGGGTCGGCTTGATCTTCCGGACCGATTTAATTTGGTCGCATCTATTTCCGCTCATTTTCGATCTGGTCTCACTTATTACCGATATTTTTCTCAGTAATTTCAGAAGGGTTTGATGGCCAGTAGCGGCCTCTAGCGTAGCCACTTCTCATCTATTTCGGAAGCCTACAGTGGCAGCCGACCGCAACCAGGAGAGATAACCCTGGCCCATCACGGCGTGCTGTTCCTCGATGAGCTGCCGGAGTTCGAGCGGCGGGTACTGGAAGTGCTGCGCGAACCGCTGGAATCCGGCGAAATCGTCATCGCCCGGGCCAAGGACAAAATCCGCTTTCCAGCGCGCTTCCAGCTGGTCGCCGCCATGAACCCCTGCCCCTGTGGATATCTTGGCGACCCCACCGGCCGCTGTCGCTGCAGCAGCGAACAGATCCAGCGCTACCGCAACAAACTCTCCGGGCCCCTGCTCGACCGTATCGACCTGCACCTGACCGTCGCCCGCGAAGCCACGGCACTGTCCACCAACAGCAGCCACGGCGAAAGCAGCGCCACCATTGCCGCGCAAGTCGCCGCCGCCCGCGACATCCAGCAACAGCGCCAGGGCTGTGCCAACGCCTTCCTCGACCTGCCCGGCCTGCGCCATTACTGCGGGTTATCCACAGCCGACCAGAGCTGGCTGGAAAGCGCCTGCGAACGCCTGACCCTGTCCTTGCGCGCCGCCCATCGCCTGCTCAAGGTGGCGCGCACCCTGGCCGACCTGGAACAGGCTGAAAACATCGGACGCGGGCACCTGGCTGAAGCGCTGCACTATCGCCCGAGCAACCAGTAGTAATTGCCCGCATTCTGCTCTTAACTTGGCAACAGCCCACCGCACCGAGACCGGTATGTTCGCATTCGCCCAGAGTTACCCGCTGTTGCTCGGCATTACCCTGATCGTGCTCGACCTCACGCTCTGGCAACTGATACCCGTCAATCGCCGGCCCTGGCGCATCGCTGCGCGTTTGCTGGTGTTTTCGCTGTTCACCTGGGTGCTGATCAGCGCCGGGATCAGCCCGCTACAACCTGCGCCCTGGGTTGAGGATGTGCCGCGCAATCTGCTCGCTACGGTGCTGGGGATTGCCTGGTGGCTGTTTGCGGCGCGTACCGCGACGGTGGTGATTGGCTTGGTGCTGGTGGCCCGTAGCGGCCACACCGGGCGCTTGCTGCAGGATGTGCTGGGGGCGGTGATTTTCCTGGTGGCCATTGTGGCTGCGGCGGCCTATGTGTTGCAGTTGCCGGTCAAAGGCCTGCTGGCAACCTCGGGGGTGATGGCGATCGTCATCGGCCTGGCGCTGCAGAGCACGCTCAGCGACGTGTTCTCCGGCATTGTGCTGAACACCACCCGCCCCTATCAGATCGGCGACTCGATCAGCATCGACGGCACCGAAGGCAAGGTCATCGAGATCGACTGGCGCGCCACCCGCTTGCTGACTGGCAACGGCAGCATGGCGGTGATTCCCAACTCGGTGGCGGCCAAGGCCAAGCTGCTTAATTTCAGCCAGCCCAGCGATGTGCATGGCGTCTCCATCAGCGTCGTGGTGCCGGCCAAGGTACGCCCGCGACGGGTGCTCGATGCCCTGGAAAAAACCCTGCAAGGCACACGTACCTTGCTGACCAGCCCGGCACCGAAAGCCACGATCAAGAGTTCAAGCCTGGAGTCGGTGGAGTACGAGGCCAGCGGCTTTGTCAGTGCCATGAGCCAGAAGACCGAGGTGCGCAACCATATGTTCGACCTCGCCCACCGGCACCTGGAAGCCGCCGGCGTAGTGTGGAACAGCGACTCCCAGCAAGGCCAGGTGTGGAACCGTCAGCGCGCCCTGCTCGAAGACGTGCGCATCTTCCGTTCGCTCAGCAACGAGGAAAAAGACAACCTCAGCCAGCGCATGACCGCTGTGGAATACCTGGCCGACCAGGTGATCCTCGGCGTCGGCGACAGCTCGGATTACCTGCTGGTGATTGGCACCGGGGTAGTGTCGGTGGGTGTTAGTGATGGTGACAAGCAGCTCGAAGCCGGGCGCATGGGCCCGGGTGAGGTGCTGGGGGTGGAAGGCCTGCTCGAAGCGGAAGACTCCACTGCCGAGTTCCGCACCCTGACCAGTTGCATCCTCTACCGTATCGACAAGGACGAAGTACGCAGCTGCCTGGAACAACGCACCGAGGTCAAGACCGCACTGATCAAGTTGCAACGCATCCGCCAGCAAACCCGCCAGTCACTGCTCGAGCAAAAACCTGCAGCCATCAAGAAAGGCGGCTTTCTCAGCTGGCTGCACAAGTAGCGGTCAGAGCACCACGCGCAAGCACTGCCCGGCGTGATACAGCGAGAACCCGGTTTCGTAGAAGCCGGTCCGCAGCGCCGGCGCCGACACCGGTTTCATTGCCGAGAACGGAATCGGCAAGGCATCCGGGTTATCGCACAACAGGTACTGGGCGAAGGCTTTGCCGATCACTGTGCCGGTGGTGTTGCCACGGCCGTTGTAGCCGGTAACGGCGACGATGCCCGGCGCTGGCTCGAACAGGCGCATCAGGTGGTCCGGGGTGAAGTCGATGCAACCGGTCCAATGCATTTCCCACTCGACTTTGCCCAGTTGCGGGAAGTAATGGTTCTGGATGCGATCGGCCCAGCTGCGGATGAACCAGGCCGGCTTGTTGTCGACCCGTCCAAGGCTGCCGAGCAACAGCCGCCCCTGATCATCGCGACGGATGCTGCTGAGCACCGTGCGCGTATCCCATGAACCCTGGCCGTGCTTGAGCACGTTGTCGGCAGCGGCGCCTTGCAGCGGTACCGAAGCGACCTGGTAGTAGTAACCGCGGAAGAACTGGCGTTGCAGGTTGGTCCAGTCGCCCTCGGTGTAGGCGCCGGTGGAGATCACCACCTTGTCGGCACTGACCGAACCCTGGGCGGTTTTCACTCGCCAATTGCTGCCTTCACGCTCCAGGCCTTGCACGGCGGACTGCTGGAAGATCTGCCCGCCCAGGCGCTCGACCGCTGCGGCCAGGCCCTGGGTATACCCCATGGGGTTGATGGTGCCGGCGCGGCGATCAAGCAGCGCGGCGGAAATCTTGTCAGTACCGCAATATTCTTCGCACTTTGCCCCGGTCAGCAGTTCGACATCGGCACCGCGACTGCTCCATTGCTGGTGACGGGCTTCGAGGTCGGCAACGCCGGTGGCGTTGTGGGCCATGTGCAGGGTGCCGCTGTTGTGCGCCTGGCAGTCGATACCCAGGCGTTCGATGGTGGCGAACACCTCGCCCGGCGCTTCGCCCAGCACCTTGTTCAGGCGGCTGCCTTGCTTCTGGCCCAGGGTCGCTTCGACGTCGTCCGGGCGAATCCAGGTGCCGGCGTTGACCAGGCCAACGTTGCGCCCGGAACCTCCGTGGCCGATTTTCCAGGCTTCGAGCAGGATGACTGACTTGCCCTGCTCAAGCAGGTGGATGGCTGCCGACAGGCCAGTGATGCCGCCGCCGATGATGCACACATCGGCCTTGAGTTCGGCGCTCAGCACACGGGATGGCGCGGCGGGCTGGGTGACGTGCTCCCAGAGGCATTGTTGACGCAGTTCTGGCATGGCCGGCTTCCTGTTTTATTCTTGTGCGGTGATGCCCCTATCGCTGGCAAGCCAGCTCCCACAGGGAGCAGCGGTCCTTGTGGGAGCTGGCTTGCCAGCGATGGGGCCGACTCGGTATTCAGTCGAAGACAATCCCCTGCGCCAACGGCAGCTCGCGGGAATAGTTCACGGTATTGGTCTGCCGGCGCATGTAGGCCTTCCACGAATCCGAGCCCGACTCACGGCCACCGCCGGTTTCCTTCTCACCGCCAAACGCCCCGCCAATCTCCGCACCGCTGGTGCCAATGTTGACGTTGGCAATCCCGCAGTCACTGCCCGCGGCGCTCTGGAAGCGCTCGGCTTCGCGCAGGTCGGTGGTGAAGATGCACGACGACAAACCTTGCGGCACTTCGTTGTTCAGGCGCAGGGCTTCTTCGAACTCGTCGTACGCCAGCACGTAGAGAATCGGTGCAAAGGTTTCATGACGAACCACGGCGCTCTGGCCAGGCATCTCGACGATCGCCGGGGCCACGTAGTAGGCATTCGGGTACTGGTCCTGAATCTGCCGCTCGCCGCCAAACACCTGGCCGCCTTCATCGCGGGCGCGCGCCAAAGCGTCCTGCATGCCTTCGAACGAAGCCTTGTCGATCAGCGGGCCGACCAGGTTGTCCTTGCGCGGGTCGCCGATACGAACCTTGGCGTAGGCGGCTTTGACCCGAGCAACCACTTCGTCCTTGATCGAGCGATGGACGATCAGCCGGCGCAAGGTGGTGCAGCGCTGGCCAGCAGTACCGACGGCGCTGAAGAGGATGCCGCGCACGGCCAGATCCAGGTCGGCACTCGGTGCAAGAATCATCGCGTTGTTGCCACCGAGTTCGAGGATGCTGCGGCCGAAACGTGCAGCCACCCGCGGGCCGACTTCACGGCCCATGCGGGTGCTGCCGGTGGCGCTGACCAGCGGCACGCGCGGATCGTCGACCAGCGCTTCGCCGGCCTCACGATCACCGATGATCAACTGGCTCAGGCCTTCTGGCGCATCACCAAAGGCTTTCAGGGCTTTTTCGAACAGCGCCTGGCAGGCCAGCGCGGTCAGCGGGGTTTTCTCCGACGGCTTCCAGACCACGGCGTTGCCGCACACCAATGCCAGGGTGGTGTTCCAGGCCCAGACCGCGACGGGGAAGTTAAAGGCGCTGATCACTCCAACCACGCCCAACGGGTGCCAGGTTTCACGCATATGGTGGCCCGGGCGCTCGGAGGCGATAGTCAGGCCATAGAGCTGACGCGACAGGCCGACGGCGAAGTCGCAGATGTCGATCATTTCCTGCACTTCGCCCAGGCCTTCCTGGGTGATCTTGCCGGCTTCGATCGACACCAGCTCGCCGAGCTCGGCCTTGTGCTTGCGCAATACTTCGCCGAACAGGCGGATCAACTCACCGCGGCGTGGGGCCGGGACGTTGCGCCAGGCCTGGAAGGCTTTTTCGGCCTGATCGATCTTGGCGGTTACCTGGGCTTTGCTTTCCAGGTGCACCGCGGCAATCGCGCTGCCATCGATAGGGGTGTGAACGGGATGGTTACCGTGGGTGTAGGCAGTGGCCGGGACACCGAGGCGGTCAAGCAGTCCATCAACCATTTTCTTCTCCTGCATGCGATGAGTGGTTGAAATAGTGATAGGGATCAGTATTAATCCGATCACTCTGGCGCAACAAACGACCTTTATTCTGCATATCATTCCGCCAGGTAATGATCTACTGGCTTAGAGACCGCTATGTCCAAACGTCTGGTGCCATCGATGGCCGCCCTGCAGTGTTTCGAGGCTGCCGCCCGGCACCTGAGCTTCACCCGCGCCGCCGAGGAGCTGCACCTGACCCAGAGCGCAGTGAGCAAGCAGGTGGCCCAGCTTGAAGAGATGCTCCGCCATCATTTGTTTCTGCGCATCCGTCGGCGCCTGCAGCTGACACCAGCAGGCGCGCTGTACCTGGCCGAGGTCAACAAGATTCTCACCCAGGTCGATATGTCCAGCCGTTACATCATGTCCTACGGCGAACAGACCGAAGTCCTCAAGGTAGCCACTCAACCGAGCTTTGGCGTGCGCTGGCTGATTCCGCACCTCAAGGGCTTCGGCAAGCAGCACCCGAACATCCACCTCGACATCCGCAACGAAATGGAACCCTTCGCCCTGTTGCAGGCGACCGCCGACGTGGTGTTCTTCTTTGGCCAGGGCACCTGGCCTGGCGCGACCTGCATCGAGCTGTTCGGTGAAGAAGTGCTGCCGGTGTGTGCGCCAGAGCTGTTGCAGGGGCGCACGCTCAAGGACGCCAGCGAACTGGCCGAACTGGTGCTGCTGCAAAGCACCTCGCGCCCGGAGGCCTGGCATGAGTGGTTCCTGGAGCAAGGCCTGCACTCGGCCCATAGCTATCACGGGCCGCGCTTCGACACCTTCTATATGAGCCTCAGTGCTGCCCAGTCCGGCTGCGGCGTGGCCCTGGTACCGCGCTACCTGGTGGCCCAGGAGCTGGCCGAAGGCAAACTGGTCGTGCCCTGGCAGCACAGCATGCGCAGCAATGGCGCGCATTTCCTGGCGTTTTCCGAGCATGCCGCCGAGGTGCCGAAAGTGCGCGCCTTGGTCGACTGGATTCGCGCTGAGCTGGCCGGGCAAGATTGATAATTTTTGGAATGACGCATCGACTTTTTTTCGCTTGTGCAGGTACTGCATTCCTCGCTTTCATGTAAGGGTGCCCACTTACCAGGAAGCTTTCGATGCCCGCTCAAGATTTCGTCAGCCCGGACAGCATTCGCGCGCAGTTCTCGGCCGCCATGTCGCTCATGTACAAGCAAGAAGTGCCGCTGTACGGCACGCTGCTGTCGCTGGTGAGCGAAATCAATCAGCAGGTGATGGCTGAGCAACCCGAAGTTGCCCAGGCCCTGCGCTGGACCGGCGAAATCGAGCGCCTCGACCAGGAACGCCACGGCGCCATTCGCGTCGGCAGCGCCGAAGAGCTGGCGACCATCGGCCGCCTGTTCGCGGTGATGGGCATGCTGCCGGTAGGCTATTACGACTTGAGCTCAGCCGGCGTGCCGGTGCATTCCACCGCCTTTCGCGCCGTGCACGAGCAAGCGCTGCACATCAGCCCGTTCCGGGTCTTCACCTCCTTGCTGCGCCTGGAACTGATCGACAACCCGGCGCTGCGTGAACTGGCGCGTGAGATTCTTGCCCGCCGGCAGATCTTCACTCCGCGCGCGCTGCAACTGATCGAACAGTTCGAGCGTGCTGGCGGCCTGAATGCCGACGATGCCCAGGCGTTTGTCGACGAAGCCCTGCATACCTTCCGCTGGCACCGGGACGCCACGGTGACCGCCGAGCAGTACCAGCAACTGCACGACCAGCACCGCCTGATTGCCGATGTGGTGGCCTTCAAGGGCCCGCACATCAATCACCTGACCCCACGCACCCTGGACATCGATGCCATTCAGCTGGGCATGCCGGCCAAGGGCATTCCGCCCAAAGCCGTGATCGAAGGGCCGCCACCGCGCCGCTGCCCGATACTGCTGCGTCAGACCAGCTTCAAGGCGCTGCAGGAAAAGGTCGCGTTCACTGACCAGCACGGGGAAGGCAGCGGCAGCCATACCGCGCGCTTTGGCGAGATCGAACAACGGGGTGCGGCGCTGACGCCGAAGGGCCGCGAGCTTTACGACCAACTGCTCGATGGCGCCCGGGCGGCGCTAGGTGGTGTGCCGGCCGAGGCCAATGCCGAGCACTATATGAGCCTGCTCAGCGACAGTTTCAAGGCCTTCCCCGATGACCTGGCGCAGATGCGCGAGCAGGGGCTGGCGTACTTCCGCTACTTTGCCACCGAGCGTGGCCTGGCAACCCGTGGCGATGCTCAGCGGCCGACGTCACTGCAGGCGTTGATCGATGCCGGGCATATCCACTTTGAGGCCCTGGTGTACGAGGACTTTCTGCCGGTCAGTGCGGCGGGAATCTTCCAGTCGAATCTGGGTGATGATGCGCAGAGCGAGTACGGCAGCAACGCCAACCGCGACGCCTTCGAACAGGCGCTGGGCAAGCCGGTGCAGGATGAGTTGGCGTTGTATGCCGAAAGTGAGCGGCGCTCGCTGATGGCCTGTGCGCAGGCGCTGGATATGCCTGGGCTTTGAGGGCCTCATCGCGGGTCAAGTCGAGGCGTCGCACCGCCGCTCCCACAGACTTTGTAGGAGCGGCGGTGCGACGCCTCGACTTGACCCGCGATGGCGTCACCGCCCAACCCGAAACCTGTCCACTTCCTGCCGCAACTGCCCCGCCAACCCCTCAAGCTCACGCGCGGTAGCCGCCAGGTTAGTCGCCACCTCATGCTGCTCGCTGTTGGCCAGGGCAATGCTCTGCAGGTTGCGGCTGAGCACGTTCGCCGTGCTGCTCTGCTCCTGGGTAGCGGTGGTAATGGCGGCAAACTGCTCCCCCGCCGAGCGGCTGCGCTCATCGATCTGCGCCAGCGCTGCGGCAACCTTGGCATTGCGCTCCAGGCCTTCCTGCATCAGGCGGTTGCCCTGCTCCATGGTGCTGATGGCATTGCCGGTTTCCTGCTGGATGCTGCCGATCATCGCCGAGATTTCATCGGTGGCCTGACGGGTGCGCGAGGCCAGGTTGCGTACCTCGTCGGCAACCACGGCAAAGCCCCGGCCCTGCTCACCGGCCCGCGCCGCTTCGATGGCAGCGTTCAAGGCCAGCAGGTTGGTCTGCTCGGCAATCGAGGTGATCACGCCGACGATGCCGCCAATTTCTTCGGAGCGCAGGCCCAGGGTGTCGATCACCGTGGCGGTGCCGGCCAGGGCGCTGGCGATCTGCTCCAGGGACGATGACGCCTGGTCCATCGAGGCACGGCCAATGCGGGTTTGCTGGACGTTGTCCTGGGCCATGCGTTCGGTGCTGCCCATGTTCTCGGCGATGTTCATCGAGGTGGCGCTGAACTGCTCGACAGCGCCGGCCATGCTGGTGATTTCGCCAGACTGCTGCTCCATGCCCTCACAGGCCCCGGAGGACATGCCCGACAAGGCCTGGGCGCGGCTGCTGACTTGCTCCGCTGCTGCGCGAATGTGCTCGACCATGCTCGCCAGGGCTTCGCCCATCTGGTTGAAACTGTGCGCCAACTGGCCGATTTCGTCATCGCTCGATACCCGCAAGCGCGCCTGCAGGTCACCGGCGCCAAGGGCCTGCGCCTGCTGCAAGAGGTCAGCCAAGGGGCGCAGACGGCGGCGCAACAGCCACAGGGTGGCGGCGACCGCCAGCAACATCGCCAGCAAACTGCCGATGGCCAGGCGCGTGCCGACGCTCCAGGTCACTGCGCGGATTTCCGCCTTCGGCATGCTTGCCACCACCGTCCACGGCCCGCCGGCAAACGCCACGGTCACGCTGAACAGCTCTTCGACGCCGTCATGCCAGAAACGCCCTTCGCCCGCAGTGAACCCGGCAAGCGCCTGCGCCGCCTGACTGTCCGCACGCACACCTGCTGGCGGCACCAACCAGTGCTGCTTGTCGTCGAGCAAGGCCAGTGAACCGGTCTGGCCGATACGAAAACGTCCGAGGTTGGCAAACTGAGCCTTCTGCGCGTCGGTGTAGTCGAAACCGACAAACAGCACCGCAATCACCCGCCCGCTGCCGTCACGCACCGGGGTGTACTGGGTCATGTAGTCGCGCTCGAACAGGTTGGCCCGGCCAACGTAGGCTTGACCGGCTAGCAAGCGCGCGTAGGCCGGATGCTGGCGATCCAGCAGGGTGCCAATGGCGCGGCTGCCGTCCTGCTTGGTCAGCGAGGTGCTGATGCGAATGAAGTCGTCGCCGCTGCGCACGAACAAGGTGGCAACGCCTGCGGTCATCTGGCGAAAATCATCCACCTGGCGAAAGTCGTTGTTGAGCAGTTGCTCGCCCAGGTACAGCGCGGGCGTGGAAACCCCGGCAACCGTCACCGACTCCCCTGGATGCAACTGCAAACCGGCAGCAAAGCGCTTCTCGAACAGCCCGCTGAGGCGCTGGGTGCTTTCGCGCAGGGTACTGTGGAAAGTGTCGAGCTGATCGGCGAGCAGGCGCGCTTCACTGGCCAGGTGTTCCTGGCGGGTATTCAGGTTGGCGTTGTCCAGCGAACGCAGGGCAAACAGGGTGCTACCGGTAATCACCACAGCCAGCACGATGGCAAGGGCGATACCGAGTTGCGAGGCAATCCGGGCACGGGGTTGAGACATGGAAGCTCCTGGCAAGAGGGGCCGGGATCGTCCTGATCACGCTGACCGTCCGCATCGATACGGGAATCGAACCATCTAGGCGTGGCTCTGATGCCTCTGCTTCGGCGGCCTGACGCAATACTTGAGCGTGCAACAGGGTTATCCTGCGCAAACGGTCAACTCGCTCCGATTGCCGCTGATGTCCCCAGAATTTGAACCTTGGGCAGGTCCATCGAATCCGCCTCGCCCTGCAGGAAGTCGCTCAGACGCCGCAGCCGCTCGCCACCGGGGCGGGTTCGCGGCCAGACCAGGTAGTAATCCAGGCCGCTGGCAACCGCTGTCGGCCACGGCAGGCTCAGGCGGCCCTGGGCGACGTCTTCGGCAACCATCAGCAGGTCGCCCATGGACACTCCATAACCGCGAGCGGCGGCGATCATGCCCAGCTCCAGGGTATCGAATACCTGGCCGCCCTTGAGCGACACCTTGTCGGTGAGGTCCATGCGCGCCAGCCAGCTGCGCCAGTCGCGCTTGTCGGGGGTTGGATGCAGCAGCTCGACACCGGCCAGGCGCCGCTCGTCCCACGGCCCTTCCTTGAGCAGCTCGGGCGCGCCTACCGGGATGAGCAGCTCGGAAAACAGCCGCTTGACCTCCCAGTCCGGCGGAAAGTGACCGTCGCTGAGCAATACCGCGCAGTCGAAAGGCTCATGGTTGAAATCGACATGATCGACATCCATCCAGGCGCTGGTCAGTTGCACTTCGTTGCCCGGCTGCAGGTGGCGAAAGCGACTGAGGCGCGCCAGCAGCCAGCGCATGGTCAGGGTCGAAGGGGCTTTCATGCGCAGGATGTCGTCTTCACTGCGCAGGGTGTTGCAGGCCCGCTCCAGCGCGGCAAAGCCTTCGCGCACCCCTGGCAACAGCAAACGCGCCGCTTCGCTGAGTTGCAAGCTGCGGCCATTACGCACGAACAAACGGCAGGCAAAGTGCTCTTCAAGGGTGCGGATGTGCCGGCTGACGGCACTCTGGGTTATCGATAACTCATCTGCGGCGCGGGTGAACGAGCTATGCCGGGCCGCCGCTTCGAAGGCCCGCAGTGCATACAGAGGCGGTAAACGGCGAGACATGGCGGCGGGCTCCGGGTTATCCACAGGCAATCGACTGGATCATACTCCCATGAGTTTTAATCATGCCAACCATCGCTATTATCCTTTTGTGGATAACCGCACCAAGCCTCAGACTTTCACGCTTTGAATCTATCGCGTAAGAAAAGGACGACTCCATGCAGGCTGCGCCTACCCAAGAACTCAAGGCTTTGCTGCGCCTGGCCGGGCCGCTGATTGCCTCGCAGTTGGCGCACATGCTGATGGTGCTCACCGACACACTGATGATGGCCCGCATCAGCCCGCAGGCCCTGGCCGGTGGCGGCCTGGGCGCGGCGAGCTATTCGTTCGTGTCGATCTTTTGCCTGGGCGTGATCGCCGCCGTCGGCACCCTGGTGGCGATTCGCAAGGGTGCTGGCGACATCGCCGGCGCCACCCGCCTGACCCAGGCCGGGTTGTGGCTGGCCTGGGTCATGGCCCTGGTGGCGGCTTTGGCGCTGTGGAACCTGGAGCCGGTACTGCTATTGCTCGGCCAGAGCCCGAACAACGTCGAGGCGGCCGCGCAGTTCCTGCTGCTGCTGCCCTTCGCCCTGCCCGGCTACCTGAGTTTCATGGCCCTGCGCGGCTTTACCAGCGCCATTGGCCGCTCGACGCCGGTGATGGTCATCAGCCTGATCGGCACGGTGGCCAACTTCCTGCTCAACTATGCGCTGATCGAAGGCATGTTCGGCCTGCCGAAGCTGGGCCTGGTGGGCATCGGCCTGGTGACCGCAATCGTTGCCAACTGCATGGCCGTGGCCATGGCGCTGTATATCCGCTGGCACCCGGCCTATGCACCCTACCCGATTCGCCAGGGCCTGAGCCGCCCGTCGTGGCCAGCCTTGCGTGAGCTGTGGCGCCTGGGCCTGCCGATTGGCGGCACCTACACCGTCGAGGTCGGCCTGTTCGCCTTCGCCGCGCTGTGCATGGGCGTGCTCGGCAGCACCGAGCTTGCCGCGCACCAGATCGCCCTGCAGATCGTCTCTACCGCATTCATGATTCCGGCCGGCCTGTCGTACGCCGTGACCATGCGTGTAGGGCTCTATTACGGCGCCGACAACCTGTTGGGGGCACGGCATGCCGGCCGCGTGGGTATCGGTTTTGGCGCGGCGATGATGCTGATGTTCGCCATCCTCTTCTGGCTGCTGCCAGACCCGCTGGTGGGGCTGTTCCTCGACCACGGTGACCCGGCCTTTGCCGACATCATCCAGCTGGCGGTAAGCCTGTTGATGGTCGCCGCCTGGTTCGAGCTGTTCGACGGCGTGCAGACCATTGCCATGGGCTCGATCCGAGGCCTCAAGGATGCCAAGACCACCTTCCTGGTCGGGCTGTTCTGTTACTGGGTGATCGGTGCGCCGGCGGCCTGGCTGCTGGCCTTCAACCTCGGCCTGGGCGCGGTAGGCGTGTGGTGGGGGCTGGCGCTGGGCCTGGCGTGTGCGGCGGTGAGCCTGACCCTGGCATTCGAATGGCGGATGAAGCGCTTGCTGGGCAGTGCCGCTGGGGTGAACAAGGTGACTGCTTCAGTGGTTTGAAGGGCCCCATCGCGGGTCAAGCCCGCTCCTACATGACCCGCGATGCTGCTTGCTGCGCCGGCCCGCGCAGCAAATACTCCATCAACGCATCAATCGGCAACGGCCGGCTGATCAGAAACCCCTGCACCTGATCGCAATCGAAACTGCGCAGCAGGTCCATTTGCTCCGGGGTTTCCACGCCCTCGGCCACCACCTCGAGGTTGAGGTTGTGCGCCAGGTTGATCATCGCGTGCACCAGCTTGCGGTTTTCTTCACGCTGCTCCATGCCGCCGACAAAGCTGCGATCGACCTTGAGCAAGGTGATCGGCAGGCTGTTGAGGTGCACGAACGACGAAAAGCCGGTGCCGAAATCGTCCAGCGAGAAGCGCACGCCCAGGCGCCCAAGGGCGTCCATGGTCTGTTTGACCAGGTCGTTGCGGCGCATCACGGCGGTTTCGGTCAGTTCGAATTCCAGCCAGCGGGCATCGACGCCGTGTTCGATGATCAGCCGGCTCAGGGTCGCCAACAGCTGGCTGTCCTGGAACTGGCGAAACGACAGGTTCACCGCCATGTGCAACGGCGCCAGACCCTGCTCACGCAGCGCCTGCATGTCGCGCAGGGCCCGGGAGATGACCCAGTAGCCCAAAGGCACGATCAGCCCACTCTGCTCGGCCAGCGGTACGAACTCGCTGGGCGGCAGCAGCCCACGTTCGGCATGGCGCCAGCGCACCAGGGCTTCGAGGCCGACAATGCGCCCGTCGGCCAGGTTCAGTCGCGGCTGGTAATGCAGCTCCAGCTCGTCGCGGCGCAGCGCCCGGCGCAGCTCGCTTTCCAGGTCGGCAAGGCTGCGGGCGTTGCGGTTGATGCGTTCGTTGAAGACGTGAAAGGTACAGCCCTGGGTGCTCTTGGCCTGCTGCATGGCGATGTGCGCATGCCACATCAGCGGGTCGGCGCCACCCTGGGCGCGGGCGTGGGCAACCCCCAGGCTGCAGCCGAGCAACAGGCTTTCGCCGTCGATCCAGTAAGGTTCGGCCAGGGCTTCGGTGATGCGTTCGGCCATCCATTCGGCGCGCTGCGGCTCGCGGCGGGTATCGATCAACAGGGCGAATTCGTCGCTGCCCAGACGTGCAACCTGGTCGCCGGCTTCAAGCTGGCTCTTCAGCCGGCCCACCACCTGCAGGATCAACCGGTCGCCGGCCTGGTGGCCGAGGGCGTCGTTGGCATGGCGAAAGTTGTCCAGGTCCAGGTGCCCGAGGGCGACGCCGCGCCCTTCGTTGTCGGCCAGGCGCGCAGCCAGCAGGGTCTGGAAACCCTGGCGGTTGGCGATGCCGGTCAGCGGGTCCTGTTCGGCCAGGCGTTGCAGGGTCGCTTCGAGGACGCCGCGCTCGCGGACATGGCGCAGGCTGCGGCGCAGGATATTGCTGGTCAGCTGGTCGCGAATCAGCCAGTCGCTGACACCCGGCGGCGGCACCTGCGGTTCATGCTCGAGCAGCAGCACCATCGGCAGCACGCAGCGCCCGGGCGCCGGCTGCAGTTGCGGGGTCGCCAGCACCAGCGCATTGCGGTCATTGGCAAACAGGCTGTCGACCGCCTCCCAGTTCGGAGCGGTCAGCAATACCGCCTGGCCCGCCATCGGCAGCAGACACTCGCGCAACACAATGGCCCATTCCGGCTCATCGGCCAGCAGGAGCAAACGCAAGGGTTCGACGGGCGTAGACAAGCTGGCTCCTTAGGACGTAGACACAGTCAAATGACGATGGGCAGCGAGAATGCGTATCCTAAACCATTAATGAAAATGATTTTCACTTAAAGTCATGCCATTCCATTGCCGACATCCCGCAGGTTTCGCCACGCATCCTGCGGGAAAGTATCAAATGCGGCAAATTTAGATCGCGTGGTACGTCACACTGTCAGACGGTCGCGGCAGAAACTTTCTACCCCTGCTAAAATGCCCGGCTATTTTTCTAGCGTCCCCGGTTTTCGTCATGTCCCGACTCAACCCCCGGCAACAAGAAGCCGTGAACTACGTCGGCGGCCCTCTTTTGGTGCTCGCCGGTGCAGGCTCCGGCAAAACCAGCGTGATCACCCGCAAGATCGCGCACTTGATCCAGAACTGCGGCATCCGTGCCCAGTACATCGTGGCCATGACCTTCACCAACAAGGCCGCGCGGGAGATGAAAGAGCGGGTCGGCACCCTGCTGCGCAAGGGCGAAGGCCGCGGCCTGACCGTGTCGACCTTCCACAACCTGGGCCTGAACATCATCCGCAAGGAGCATGAACGGCTGGGCTTCAAACCGGGCTTCTCGATTTTCGACGAGACCGATGTCAAAGCCCTGATGACCGACATCATGCAGAAGGAATACTCGGGCGACGACGGTGTCGACGAGATCAAGAACATGATCGGCGCCTGGAAGAACGACCTGATCCTGCCACCCGAAGCCCTGGAAAACGCCCGCAACCCCAAGGAGCAGACCGCCGCGGTGGTCTATGCGCACTACCAGCGCACCCTGCGGGCGTTCAACGCGGTGGACTTCGACGACCTGATCCTGCTGCCGGTCAAGCTGTTCCAGGACAACCCCGATGTCCTCGAAAAGTGGCAGAACAAGGTCCGTTACCTGCTGGTCGACGAATACCAGGACACCAACGCCAGCCAGTACCTGCTGGTGAAGATGCTGATCGGCACGCGCAACCAGTTCACCGTGGTTGGCGACGACGACCAGTCGATCTACGCCTGGCGCGGCGCGCGGCCCGAGAACCTGATGCTGCTCAAGGACGACTACCCGTCGCTGAAAGTGGTGATGCTCGAGCAGAACTACCGCTCCACCAGCCGCATTTTGCGCTGCGCCAACGTGCTCATCTCGAACAACCCGCATGCCTTCGAAAAGCAGCTGTGGAGCGAGATGGGCCACGGCGACGAGATCCGCGTGATCCGCTGCAAGAACGAGGAAGCCGAGGCCGAACGGGTAGCCATGGAAATCCTCAGCCTGCACCTGCGCACCGACCGGCCCTACAGTGACTTCGCCATTCTTTACCGGGGCAACTACCAGGCCAAGCTGATCGAGCTGAAGCTGCAGCACCACCAGGTGCCGTATCGCCTGTCCGGCGGCAACAGCTTCTTCGGACGCCAGGAAGTTAAAGACCTGATGGCCTACTTCCGCCTGCTGGTAAATCCGGACGATGACAACGCCTACCTGCGGGTGATCAACGTACCGCGCCGGGAAATCGGCTCGACCACCCTGGAAAAACTCGGCAACTACGCCACCGAGCGCAAGGTTTCGATGTATGCCGCCAGCGAGGAGCTGGGCCTTGGCGAGCACCTGGACAGCCGTTATACCGACCGCCTGCAGCGCTTCAAGCGCTGGATGGACAAGGTCCGCGAACAGGTTGCCCTGGAAGACCCGATCGCAGCCCTGCGCAGCATGATCATGGACATCGACTACGAAAACTGGATTCGCACCAACAGCTCCAGCGACAAGGCCGCGGATTTTCGCATGAGCAACGTCTGGTTCCTGATCGAGGCGCTGAAGAACACCCTCGAGAAAGACGAAGACGGCGGCATGACCATCGAAGAGGCCATCGGCAAGCTGGTTTTGCGCGACATGCTCGAGCGCCAGCAGGAAGAGGAAGACGGCGCCGAAGGCGTGCAGATGATGACCCTGCACGCCTCCAAGGGCCTGGAGTTCCCCTACGTGTTCATCATGGGCATGGAGGAGGAAATCCTCCCGCACCGTTCCAGCATCGAAGCCGACACTATCGAAGAAGAACGGCGCCTGGCCTACGTCGGGATTACCCGCGCACGTCAGACCCTGGCCTTCACCTTTGCTGCCAAGCGCAAGCAGTACGGCGAAATCATCGATTGCTCGCCGAGCCGCTTCCTGGACGAGTTGCCCGACGACGACCTGGCCTGGGAGGGCCTGGACGACGCGCCAACCGAAGTGAAGGCCGCTCGCGGCAACAACGCACTGGCCGATATCCGTGCCATGCTCAAACGTTAGATAATCAACCTTTGCTGCGGCGTATTGCCGTGGCCACTCTTGCTACATCGAGGAAATACCACAGTGGAAGCACTGCACCAGAAGATTCGCGAAGAAGGCATCGTGCTTTCCGATCAGGTTCTCAAAGTCGATGCGTTTCTCAACCATCAGATCGACCCTGCGCTGATGCAACTGATTGGCGACGAGTTCGCCCGCCGGTTTGCCGATTCGGGCATCACCAAGATCGTCACCATCGAAGCCTCGGGCATTGCCCCGGCGGTGATGACCGGCCTAAAACTGGGCGTCCCGGTGATTTTCGCGCGCAAGCACCAGTCGCTGACCCTGACCGAAAACCTGCTGGTGGCTTCGGTGTATTCCTTCACCAAGCAGACTGAGAACACCGTGGCGATCTCCCCGCGCCACCTCAACAGCAGCGACCGCGTGCTGGTGATCGACGACTTCCTGGCCAACGGCAAAGCCTCCCAGGCGCTGATCTCGATCATCAAGCAAGCCGGCGCCACTGTTGCCGGCCTGGGTATCGTCATCGAGAAATCGTTCCAGGGCGGTCGCGCCGAGCTGGACAGCCAGGGCTACCGCGTTGAATCGCTGGCCCGGGTCAAGTCGCTGAAAGATGGCGTGGTTACTTTCATCGAGTAATCAACGCCGACTTTTTCGCGGGGCAAGCCCGCTCCTACCAGCCTGTAGGAGCGGGCTTGCCCCGCGATCAGTTAAAAGCTGTCGCCTGCAACCCCGCCAGCAACAGCCGCTGATACAGATCTTCCTTCAGCCCCTGCGGCTGCGCCAGGTTCATCCGCGCCAACTGCGCAGGAAACGCCTCGGGCGCCGGTGCATCCAGCGCCGCCTTGCCCAGCTCCAGCACCTCGCTCAACTTGAACTTGCTCTTGAGCCAGTTCAGCGCCCGCAGCAAATCGCGCTCCTCGGCGGTGAAATCACTGCCCAGCGGATACTCGGGGAACAACCGTGCGTGGCGGTCACGCAGCGCCTGCAAACGCTGCGGGGTGTTGTCGCTGAAGCGCGGGGCCAGGCAAAAGTCCTTGGGCAACTTGCCAGCTTTCTGCGCCCGCTCGATCAGTTCGGGCTGAAAGCGCGAGTCCGTGATCGCCAGCAAACGGGCAATCACCTCAGCATCGGTCTGCCCGCGCAGGTCGGCGATTCCGTATTCGGTGACGACGATATCGCGCAGGTGGCGGGGAATGGTGCAATGACCGTATTCCCAGACCAGGTTGGAACTGACCTCCCCGCCTGACTCACGCCAGCTGCGCAGCAGCAGGATCGAACGCGCGCCTTCCAGGGCATGGCCCTGGGCAACGAAGTTGTACTGCCCGCCGACCCCGCTGAGCACCCGGCCGTCTTCCAGCTGGTCGGCGACCCCGGCGCCCATCAAGGTCATGGTGAACACTGTATTGATAAAGCGCGCATCCCGGCGCTGCAGGCGCTTGAGCGACTCCTGGCCATACAGCTCGTTGATGTAGCTGATGGCGCTCATGGCGAAGCGTTTGCGCTGGCTTGGCGGCATTTCCCGCAGGCGCTGGTAAAACGCCTGAGGGCCAAGAAAGAAGCCGCCATGCACCAGCACACCCTGGTCATCCAGCTCGCCGTTGTTGGCCGCCTGCTGGCGCGACTCGTCCGGGTACACCGGGCGGCGGATGATTCCAGATTCGACCAGTGCCAGCAGGCCGTTGACGAACATTTCGCTGCAGCCGTACAGGCCGCGGGAAAAGGGCTGGAGGCCGCCTTCGCGTTCGATCAGGCTATGCCAGGGCGTCAGGTTGATATCTGCCAGCAATGCCTGGTACGCCTCGCTGTCAGCCTGTCGCGCCAGCAACCCTGCGGTCAGCGCATCGCCCATGGCACCAATGCCGATCTGCAGGGTGCCGCCATCGCGCACCAGGGTGCTGGCATGCAGGCCGATGAAATGGTCCTGGGTGGTCACCGGCATGTTCGGCGTGGAGAACAACCGGGTGTTTTCCGGGCGGTCGATCAGCAGGTCGAAGTCATTGCGGGGCAGCTCGGACGCGCCCGGCATGTACGGCAGTTCGGCATGCACCTGGCCGAGCATGAGGATGGTTTCGCCGGCTGCCCGGCGGCGGGCAATCATTGGCAGCAGGTCGAGGGTGATGTCCGGGTTGCAGCTCAGGCTCAACTGGCCGGGATGTTCCGGATCTTCGGCTACCAGCTGCGCCACCAGGTTCAAGCCCTTGGCGTTGATATCGCGGGCGGCGTGGCTGTAGTTGCTGCTGACGTAGTCCTGCTGGGCCATGGTGCTGTGCAACAGGCTGCCGGGTTGCATGAAGAACTGCTCGACACGGATGTTGGCCGGCAACTGGTCGCGGCGCAGGTCGTGCAGGTAGTCCAGCTCAAGGTAGTCGGCGAACACCCGCTCGATGAAGGGCTCAAGAAAGCGCCGCTGCAAGCCGTCGCCCAGGTCCGGGCGGCCCAGGCTCAAAGCGGTGTAGATGGTCAGCTGCCGCTCGGGCAATTGGCGGATTCGCGCATACAGGGCGTTGACGAAGCGGTTGGGCTTGCCCAGCCCCAGCGGCAGGCCCATGTGGATATGCGCGGGCAGGCGCGCCAGCACCTGGTCTACGGCATCGTCGATCGAACAGCTGTACGCCATCGCGGCCTCCTGTGGCATTCCTTGAACAGGTTGGACCGAGCATGCCGCCAGATTGCTGCGCTGGCCAGCGCTAAAAAGCACAAAGCCCGCACGTGGCGGGCTTTGTTGGGCAAGCGCTGGGCTTACAGGCCGGACATCTTCTTGATGGCGCCCATCAGGTCGTCATCCGAGCAGTCGGCGCAGGTGCCTTTCGGCGGCATGGCGTTGATGCCGGTAATGGCCTTGGCGAGGATGCCGTCCAGACCACCCTGGTGGTCGGAGCGCTCTTTCCAGGCGGCGGTATCGCCGATTTTCGGCGCGCCGAGCAGGCCGCTGCCATGGCAAGCATTGCAGTGCTTGGCGATGATTTCATCCGGGGTCTTGGCACCGCCGCCAGCAGCGGAGGCTGCGACTTCCATTCCCTTGCATTCCTGCCCCTGAACACACACCTGGCCGACCGGTTCCAGTCGCTTGGCGATGTCGTCGTTGGTCGCAGCTTGAGCGCTGACTGCCCAAAGGGCCAATACGGCAGCTGGTACGGCCAGCATTTTCTTGATTAGATTCACGCGTACACCCTCATGGTGGCTAGTCACGCCCGCGGCCACGGTTTCGCAGGCGGCGCAAGTATAACGGGAACCCTGCCTCACCGAAACAACCCTAGTGTCCAAAGGGTCTTAGCCGCGACAATCCGCCGCGCAATACCCGCTAGAAGTTGGCCGGAGTCGCCGCGCTGATCAGCCGGGCCGGCTCATCGTAAGGATTGCGGAAACGGTGCGGCTTGGTACTTTCAAAATAGTAGCTGTCGCCCGCTTCGAGGATGAAAGTTTCCAGGCCTACTACCAGTTCGAGACGACCTTCAAGAAGGATGCCGGTCTCTTCGCCGTCGTGGGTGAGCATTTCTTCGCCGGTGTCGGCACCCGGTGGGTAAACCTCGTTGAGAAAGGCAATGGCCCGGCTCGGGTGCGCCTTGCCGACCAGCTTCATGGTCACCGCGCCGTCCGAAATGTCGATCAGCTCGTGAGCTTTGTAGACGATCTGGGTGGGGTTTTCCGGTTGCAGCTCTTCGGAAAAGAACTCGACCATGGACATCGGAATACCGCTCAACACCTTGCGCAACGAGCTGATGGAAGGGCTGACGCTGTTCTTCTCGATCATCGAGATGGTGCTGTTGGTGACGCCCGCACGTTTGGCGAGTTCACGCTGTGACAGGCCCTTGAGCTTGCGTATGGCTTGCAGTCGTTCACCGACGTCCAAAGCTGGAGCCCTCCTAAACGAACGAGTGGGGTCGAAATTGAACGTTATCATCGCAACAGCGTTCAGTATTTACAACACTTCGACCCGCAGCCTGTCCGCTTTGGCGCCTTAATCGCCGCTGTAGTCCAGCGTTACGCGCTTGAGGTTGCAGAAAATCTGGTAAGGGATGTTGCCAGCGTGCATGGCCACTTCGCTGGCCAGCACGTTTTTACCCCACAGCTCCACCGGGCTGCCGAGGCCCGCTTCAGGCACGTCGGTGAGGTCAATGCAGAGCATGTCCATCGATACCCGGCCAATCAGCTGGGTACGTTTGCCGGCCACCAGCACCGGCGTACCGTTTGGCGCCTGGCGCGGGTAGCCATCGGCGTAACCCATGGCCACCACACCAACCCGGGTCGGCCGCGGGCTGACAAACTTGGCACCGTAGCCTACCGGCTCGCCGGCTGGCAGCTCACGCACGCTGATCACCCGTGATTGCACGGTCATCACCGGCTGCAGGCGCGCCGCTTGAGCCTGGGGCACTTCGAACGGCGTGGCGCCGTACAGCATCAGGCCCGGGCGCACCCAGTCGCTGGGCATGTTCGGCCAACCGAGCACGGCCGGCGAGTTGCGCAGGCTGACCTCGGCGCTCAAGCCCTGGCGTGCGGCCTGGAATACCGCCAGTTGTTCGTTGCTGGCCTCGCTGTCGAGCTCATCGGCACGGGCGAAGTGGCTCATCAGCACGATACGCGCAACCTTGCCGCTGGCCAGCAGGCGCTGGTACGCGGCCTGGTAGTCCTTGGCATGCAGGCCAACCCGGTGCATGCCCGAGTCGAGCTTGAGCCAGACTGTAATCGGCTTGCTCAGGTGCGCCTGTTCGATAGCCTCCAGTTGCCACAGCGAATGCACCACGCACCACAGGTCATGCTCGGCGATCAGTTGCAGTTCGCTGGCTTCAAAGAAGCCTTCGAGCAACAGCACCGGCGGCTTGATCCCGGCTGCGCGCAGCTCCAGCGCCTCTTCGATGCAGGCCACGGCAAAACCATCGGCGTGCTGCTCCAGGGCCAGGGCGCAACGCACGGCACCGTGACCATAGGCATCGGCCTTGATCACGGCCAGGGCTTTGGCTCCGGTCAGTTCGCGGGCAAGTTGATAGTTGTGACGCAGGGCTTGAAGATCGATCAGGGCACGGGCGGGACGCATGACGGCAGCCTTCTGGGCAGTCTGGTTAGAAGTAAAAAGCCCGGTGCTCGAAGGCAGCTGGTCGGCCGCCGGCGGCACCGGGTGAGGGATCGGGTATTACGGCAGTGCGGCGACCACCGACAGCTCGATAAGGATTTCCGGCTCGCATAGCTTGGCTTCAACGGTGGCACGGGCCGGGGCGACGCCTTTTGGCAGCCACTTGTCCCACACCGCGTTCATGCCCTGAAAATGCGCGTCGATGTCCTTGAGATAGATGGTCACCGAAAGCAGGCGGCTCTTGTCGGTGCCGGCCAGGTCCAGCAGGCGCTCGATGTTGGCCAGGGTCTCGCGGGTTTGCTGCTCGATCCCGGCGTTCATGTCGTCACCGACCTGGCCCGCGAGGTACACGGTGCCGTTGTGGGTAACGATCTGGCTCATGCGCTCATTGGTGAGCTGGCGCTGGACTGACATGCTTGGCAGGCTCCTGGTGTTTTCCGTAGCGAGAGATATCGAGGCCTTCAGCGCTGATTTGCGGCTTCTTGCGCGCAATCAGGTCGGCCAGCAGGCGACCGGAACCGCAGGCCATGGTCCAACCCAGGGTACCGTGACCGGTGTTGAGGAACAGGTTACGGAACGGGGTAGCACCGACGATCGGCGTACCGTCCGGGGTGGTCGGGCGCAGGCCGGTCCAGAAACTGGCCTGGCTCAGGTCGCCGCCACGAGGATAAAGGTCGTTGACGATCATCTCCAGGGTTTCGCGCCGACGCGGGTTCAGCGACAGGTCGAAACCGGCGATTTCAGCCATGCCGCCGACGCGGATGCGGTTGTCGAAACGGGTGATCGCGACCTTGTAGGTTTCGTCGAGAATGGTCGAGGTCGGGGCCATGGCCGGATCGGTGATCGGCACGGTCAGCGAGTAGCCTTTGAGCGGGTAGACCGGGGCCTTGATGCCCAACGGCTTGAGCAACTGCGGCGAGTAGCTGCCCAGGGCCAGCACGTAGCGGTCGGCGGTTTCCAGCTTGCCGTCGATCCATACACCGTTGATGCGATCACCGGCGTAGTCCAGGCGTTGAATGTCCTGGCCAAAGCGGAACTCGACACCCAGCTTGATCGCCATTTCCGCCAGGCGGGTAGTGAACAGCTGGCAATCGCCAGTCTGGTCGTTGGGCAGGCGCAGGGCGCCGGCAAGGATATCGGTCACGTTGGCCAGGGCCGGCTCGACGCGGGCAATGCCTTCGCGGTCGAGGACTTCGTACGGCACGCCGGACTGCTCGAGGACGGCGATGTCCTTGGCGGCGTTGTCCAGTTGCGCCTGGGTGCGGAACAGCTGGGTAGTACCCAGGGTACGGCCTTCGTAGGCAATGCCGGTTTCGGCGCGCAGCTCGTCGAGGCAGTCACGGCTGTACTCGGACAGGCGCACCATGCGCTCCTTGTTCACCGCGTAACGGTTGGCGGTGCAGTTGCGCAGCATTTGCGCCATCCACAGGTACTGGTCGATGTCGGCGGTGGCCTTGATGGCCAGGGGCGCGTGGCGCTCCAGCAGCCACTTGATGGCCTTGAGCGGCACGCCCGGGGCAGCCCAGGGCGAAGCGTAACCAGGCGAGACCTGGCCGGCGTTGGCAAAGCTGGTTTCCATGGCGACTGCCGGTTGACGGTCGACCACGACGACTTCGAACCCTTGCCGTGCCAGATAGTAGGCACTGGCGGTTCCGATCACACCGCTACCAAGTACCAGAACTCGCATGTTTATTACCCTCGACGCAGCGTACCGCTGACATTTGTTGTTAATGGCGTAGATGCGCGCAGTATAGGAAGGTATGACCAGTGCTTTTCACTATATAAAAGCCTATATTTGGCGAGAATTCTCGGCAAGGTTGGCTTTTACGGAGGGGCATCCACTATGAGAACCCAGCACCAAAGCAAGCGTGAACTGGACAAGATCGACCGCAATATCCTGCGCATCCTGCAGGCCGATGGACGCATCTCGTTTACTGAACTGGGCGAAAAGGTCGGCCTGTCGACCACCCCCTGCACCGAGCGGGTCCGGCGCCTGGAGCGCGAAGGGATCATCATGGGCTACAACGCCCGGCTCAATCCGCAGCATTTGAAGGGCAGCCTGCTGGTGTTCGTCGAGATCAGCCTCGACTACAAGTCGGGCGACACTTTCGAAGAGTTCCGACGTGCCGTGCTGAAGTTGCCGCACGTGCTCGAGTGTCACCTGGTCTCGGGCGACTTCGATTACCTGGTCAAGGCGCGGATTTCCGAGATGGCCTCGTACCGCAAGCTGCTTGGCGACATCCTGCTCAAGCTGCCGCATGTGCGCGAGTCGAAGAGCTACATCGTCATGGAAGAGGTGAAGGAAAGCCTCAACCTGCCGATTCCGGACTGAGGTTCAGACCAGCACCTGGCGGGTGCTGGCGATGTACTGGTGGACCAGCTTCTCGGCCTGCGGATCGATCATCTCGGCCGGGCCGCGGCCATTGGGGCATGGCAGCTTCGGCGTGGTACCGAACAGGCGGCAGATCAGCGGCCGCTC
This sequence comes from Pseudomonas sp. B21-009, assembly GCF_024749345.1. Taxonomy (NCBI): domain Bacteria; kingdom Pseudomonadati; phylum Pseudomonadota; class Gammaproteobacteria; order Pseudomonadales; family Pseudomonadaceae; genus Pseudomonas; species Pseudomonas sp. B21-009. The sequence continues at coordinate 5,763,872 of NZ_CP087199.1, forward strand.
TTCGTACACGGTGCAACCGTTGGGGCCCAGGTGCACGCAGTTCAGTTCCGCCAGCGCGGCTTCCTGCTCGGCGGCGCTCTTGCGCGGCAGGCGGGCCATTTCTTCTGACGAAGTGGTGACCGGCCCGCAACAGTCGTGACAGCCCGGCACACATTCAAACGACGGGATCTGCTCGCGCAGGAAGCGGATCTTGTGGCTGTTGCAACTCATGGCGGCCTGCGGCAAAGAAGTCTGGCGCTCTATTTTGCCCTACGGTTGCCCACCCCTGAAAGCGCAGCTTATCCTGCGTAAAATTTTCCAAACACTCAGAACCAGGACATCGCCATGAACGCCGGCGTTCAGCAGCCCGCCTCGCACACCGCTTCCTACTACGCTGCCAGCAGCGTCCCACAAGCGGATTATCCACAGCTGCAGGGCGAACTGAGTTGCGACGTCTGTATTGTCGGCGGTGGTTTTTCCGGGCTGAACACGGCGATCGAACTGGCCGAGCGCGGCCTCAATGTGATCCTGCTGGAAGCGCGCAAAATCGGCTGGGGCGCCAGTGGGCGTAACGGCGGGCAGCTTATTCGTGGCGTCGGCCACGGCCTTGAGCAGTTCACGTCGATCCTTGGTTGCGACGGCGTGCGCGAGCTCAAGCTAATGGGCCTGGAAGCGGTAGACATCGTCCGCGAGCGTATCGAGCGGCACAGCATAGAGTGCGACCTGACCTGGGGTTACTGCGACCTGGCCAACAAACCGCGCGACCTGCAAGGTTTCGCCGAGGATGCCGAAGAACTGCGCAACCTTGGCTATCGCCACGAGCTACGTCTGGTAGCGCCGGAGCAGATGCACAGCGTGGTCGGCTCGGACCGCTACGTTGGCGGCTTGATCGACATGGGCTCCGGGCATTTGCACCCGCTCAACCTGGCCCTGGGCGAGGCCGTGGTGGCTGGCAAGCTGGGCGTGCGCCTGTTCGAGCAGTCTGCGGTGACGCGCATCGACTATGGCCAGCAGGTGCGCGTGCACACCGCGCAAGGTTCGGTATTGGCCAGCACCCTGGTGCTCGGTTGCAACGCCTACCTTAACGACCTGAACCCCGAACTCGGTGGCAAGGTGCTGCCCGCCGGCAGCTACATCATCGCCACCGAGCCTCTGAGCGAAGCCCAGGCCAGCCAGTTGCTGCCGCAAAACATGGCCGTCTGCGACCAGCGCGTGGCCCTCGATTACTACCGTCTGTCGGCCGATCGCCGGCTGCTGTTTGGCGGTGCCTGTCATTACTCCGGACGCGATCCGCAAGACATCGCCGCCTACATGCGGCCGAAAATGCTCAAGGTGTTCCCGCAGCTCGCCGATGTGCGCATCGACTATCAATGGGGCGGAATGATCGGCATCGGTGCCAATCGCCTGCCGCAGATCGGCCGCCTACCCAACCAGCCCAACGTGTACTTCGCCCAAGCGTATTCCGGCCATGGCCTGAATGCCACGCACCTGGCCGGCAGGCTGCTCGGTGAAGCCATCAGTGGCCAGCACAGCGGGCGCTTCGACTTGTTCGCGCGGGTGCCGCACATCACCTTCCCGGGCGGTAAACACCTACGCTCGCCGCTGCTGGCCCTGGGCATGCTCTGGCATCGGATGAAAGAGCTGGTCTAAGACCGCCAGAACGGCTTCAAGCCTTCCTCACGGGCCTGCTCAGGAGTCAGGCCGACGTCGCGCAGTTGCGCTGCGTCCAGCGCCAGTAGTGCCCTGCGGGTATGCCAACGGTGCGCCATCAGGCCCCAGCGACTGAGACCGGTGGGCGCACTGAACAGCTGGGTACGCTGCTCGCGGCTCAGTTCTTCGGCATACAGTTTCAGGCGCACATCGCTCATGCCGCTCATTGCTTGTTACCTCCAGGGTGTGTGAACCGTGGAGAAAGCATGCGCGTCAAGGCAAAACCATTACAGATCCAAAGACCGACTATTATTTCCATACAGAATTGGCAGATTTCCTACTGAATGCTGTATTTTTTCCTCATCTGTATTGGTCTGTTGCTGTAGTCGTTTTCCGGAGTATGCCATGACGTTGTACATCAACCTCGCCGAGCTGCTCGGTGCCCGTATCGAACAAGGCCTATACCGTCCCGGCGACCGCTTGCCTTCGGTACGCGCCCTGAGCATCGAACATGGTGTCAGCCTGAGCACGGTGCAGCAGGCCTATCGCCTGCTGGAAGACAACGGCCTGGCCGCACCACGGCCAAAATCCGGCTACTTCGTGCCCAACAACCGCAGCCTGCCCGCCCTCCCCGATGTCAGCCGCCCGGCACAACGGCCGGTGGATATTTCCCAATGGGAGCAGGTCATCGAGCTGATCCGCAGCGAGCCGAATAAAAACGTGGTGCAACTGGGCCGCGGCATGCCCGATATCGACAGCCCGACTCTCAAGCCGCTGCTTCGCAGCCTGGCCCAGCTCAGCCGGCGCCAGGACATGCCCGGCCTGTATTACGACACCATCTCTGGCACCCGCGCCCTGCGCGAGCAGATCGCCCGGCTGATGCTCGACTCAGGCTGCACTGTCAGCCCGGCCGACCTGGTGGTGACTACCGGCTGCCACGAGGCGCTGTCGAGCAGCATCCGCGCGGTGTGCCAGCCCGGCGATATCGTCGCGGTGGATTCGCCCAGCTTTCATGGCGCCATGCAAACCCTCAAGGGCCTGGGCATGAAGGCCCTGGAGATCCCCACCGACCCGCTCACCGGGATCAGCCTCGAAGCCCTGGAACTGGCCCTGGAGCAGTGGCCGATCAAGCTCATCCAGATCACCCCGAACTGCAACAACCCGCTCGGCTACATCATGCCCGAGGCGCGCAAGAAGGCCTTGCTGACCCTGGCGCAACGCTTCGACGTAGCGATCCTGGAAGACGATGTGTATGGCGACCTTGCCTACACCTATCCCAGACCGCGGACCATCAAGTCGTTCGACGAAGACGGTCGAGTGCTGCTCTGCAGCTCGTTCTCCAAGACCCTGGCGCCAGGCCTGCGCATTGGCTGGGCGGCCCCGGGGCGGTATCTGGAGCGGGTGCTGCACATGAAGTACATCAGCACCGGCTGCACCGCCACCCAGCCGCAACTGGCAATTGCCGACTTCATCGAAGGCGGCCACTACCAGCCGCACCTGCGGCGCATGCGCAGCCAGTACCAGCGCGGGCGCGACCAGATGAGCGACTGGGTTACCCGCTACTTTCCACCGGGCACCCGCGCCAGCCGGCCCCAGGGTGGTTTCATGCTGTGGGTGGAATTGCCGGAAAGTTTCGACACGCTGCGCCTGAACCGGGCTTTACTTGGGCAGGGCGTGCAGATTGCTGTCGGCAGTATTTTCTCGGCCTCGGGCAAGTACCGTAACTGCCTGCGGATGAACTTCGCCGCACGCCCCAGTGCCGAAATCGAAGCGGCAGTGCGCAAGGTTGGCGAAACCGCCATTCGTCTACTGGCCCAGGAGCACGGCGCCGGGTAACTTTGCGCCGCCGCTCGCGGTCCATATTCTTACGCCTCAGTTGTAACAGGACGATCTTTTTGAAAAGCCAGCGGGTGCTGCCACTACTGCTGTCGCTACTGCTCGGCCTGGGCGGCTGCGCCAGCGTCAGCCAGCCACGGGAAGTCAGCCAGGCGCTGCCGGCCAGTGACTCGGCCTTTGGCCGTTCAGTGCAGCGCCAGGCCTCGGCCTATGACGGGCGTTCCGGCTTTCGCCTGCTGCCCAACAGCAACGAAGCCTTCCGCGCCCGCGCCGAGCTGATTCGCAACGCCCAGTCGAGCATCGACCTGCAGTACTACATCGTCCACGACGGCCTCAGCACCCGCGCGCTGGTGCACGAGCTGCTGCAGGCCGCCGACCGCGGGGTGCGCGTGCGCATCCTGCTCGACGACACCACCAGCGATGGCCTCGACGAAATGATCGGCACCCTGGCCGCGCATCCGAACATTCACATCCGCGTGTTCAACCCCTTGCACCTGGGCCGCAGCACTGGCGTAACCCGGGCCATGGGCCGGCTGTTCAACCTGTCGTTGCAGCACCGGCGAATGCACAACAAGCTGTGGCTGGTGGACAACAGCATGGCCATTGTCGGGGGGCGCAACCTGGGCGATGAGTATTTCGATGCCGAACCCAACCTCAACTTTACTGACATCGACCTGCTCGGCGTCGGCCCGGTGGCCGAACAGCTGGGGCACAGTTTCGACCAGTACTGGAACAGCGCGCTGAGCAGGCCGATTGGCGATTTTCTGTTCACCCAACCCGATGCCGACGACCTGCGCAACAGCCGCCAGCGCCTTGAGGCGTCACTGGCCGATGCGCGGGTCAAGCGCAAGGCTCTGTATGAGCGGCTGATGGCCTATCAAGCCCGACCGCGCCTCGACGTGTGGCGCAACGAGCTGATCTGGGCCCATAACCAGGCGCTCTGGGACGCGCCGAGCAAGGTACTGGCCCGTGACGAGCCGGACCCGCAACTGCTGATGACCCAACAGCTGGCACCTGACCTGAACAACGTCCAGCACGAGCTGATCCTGATCTCGGCCTATTTCGTGCCCCGCGAGTCCGGCCTGCTCTACCTGACCAGCCATGCCGACAAAGGCGTATCGGTAAAATTGCTGACCAATTCACTGGAAGCCACCGATGTGCCGGCGGTGCATGGCGGCTATGCACCCTATCGCAAGGCACTGCTCGAGCACGGCGTGCACCTGTATGAACTACGCCGCCAGCCAGGCGATCCGGGCTCGCGCCGCGGCTTGCGCTTTCATGGCAGCTCGGACTCGAGCCTGCACAGCAAGGCGATCGTCTTCGACCGCAAGAAGACCTTCATTGGCTCGTTCAACTTCGACCCGCGCTCGGTGCTGTGGAACACCGAGGTCGGGGTGTTGGTCGACAGCCCGGAACTGGCCGAATACACCCGCGAGCTAGCCGCCCAGGGTATGGCCCCGGCGGTCAGCTACCAGCCACAATTGGTCGATGGCCAGCTGGTCTGGGTGACCGAGGACAACCACCGCCTGCACACCCTGACCACCGAGCCCGGCGGTCTGTGGCGGCGCTTCAACGCCTGGATCAGCAAGGCTGTGGGCCTGGAGAAGATGCTCTAGACCGGCGCCGGCTCAAAAGCATTGGGCCGCCGCGCGAGCAGCACCAGGCCAAAGGCCCCCACGGCCATGAACAGCGGCAGCGCATGCCCGCTGACCCATTGGCTGCCCGCCCCTGCCGCCAGCGGTCCGATCAGGCAACCGATGCCCCACAGCTGCGCAACATGAGCATTGGCGCGCACCAGTGCGTCGTCGCGGTAGCGTTCGCCAATCAGCACCAGCGACAAGGTGAACAGGCCGCCGGCACTGGCGCCGAACAACACCCACAAAGGCCAGATCAGCGGCGTTTGCAGCGCCAGCGGGATTGCCAGGCTCGAAGCCAGCAGCGTCAAGGCACAGCCACTGAACAGCGTGCGCCGCGACATGCGGTCGGCCAGTGCGCCGATCGGCAGTTGCAGCAGCGCATCACCGACCACCACGGTACTGACCATGAACAGGGCGATTTCGGTAGTGAACCCCTGCTGCAGGCAATAAACCGGCAGCAAGGTCAGGATCATCGCCTCGAAGGCAGCAAACAGGGCAATAGCCCAGGCGATCACCGGCAATCGCCGGCAGAAACCGAACAGGTCGGTGAAGGTCACGCTGCAGGCTTCGGCACTCGGTGCACCGTCGCGCCCGAGCAGCACCAATGGCGCGGCAATCAGCAGACCGGCACCGATCCAGAAGCCCAGGTCATCCTCCGAACCCACCACGCCAAGCAACAATGGCCCGGCCAACTGGCTCAAGGCATAACTGCTGCCATACAGCGCCACCAGACGCCCGCGCCATTGCTCGACCACCAGCTGGTTGATCCAGCTTTCGCCAAGGATGAACACGATAGTCAGGATGATCCCGATCAACAGGCGCAAGGCCAGCCACAACGGATAGCTCGGCAGCAACGCCAGCAAGCCGATAGACAACGCCCCTGCCCACAGGCACAGGCGCATCAGTCCCGGCGTACCAAAACGCGCGGCCAGACGGCTGGACAGGCTGGCACCGACCAGCACGCCAATGGCCGGCATCGCCGCCATCACACCAATGGCAAAGCTGCCGTAGCCCCAACCCTCCAGGCGCAACGACACCAGCGGCATACTGACGCCCAGGGCCAGGCCGACACTGAGCACGGCCGCCAGCACGGCGAAATAGGTTCCCCAACGCATCGGCGTCTTCCTCGCAAAAAAATCGCGGGGCAAGCCCGCTCCCACACTGTGGAAGAGGGCTTGCCCCGCGACAGGTCCGTCTGGATTTACAGCTTGATCCAGGTCGCCTTCAGCTCGGTGTACTTGTCCAGCGCGTGCAGCGACTTGTCACGGCCGTTGCCCGACTGCTTGAAGCCGCCGAACGGTGCGGTCATGTCGCCGCCATCGTACTGGTTGACCCACACGCTACCGGCACGCAGGGCCTTGGCGGTCAGGTGCGCCTTGGAGATGTCGGCGGTCCACACACCGGCAGCCAGGCCGTATGGGGTGTCGTTGGCGATGTTGATCGCCTCGATGGTGGTGTCGAAGGTGATCACCGACAGGACCGGGCCGAAGATCTCTTCCTGGGCGATCTTCATGGCGTTGGTCACGCCGTCGAAGATGGTCGGTTCGACATAGGTGCCGCCGGTTTCTTCGAGAATGCGCTTGCCGCCCACCAGCAGCTTGGCACCATCGCTGTGGCCAGCGTCAATGTAGGACAGCACGGTGTTCATCTGCTGGGTATCGACCAGAGCACCGACGGTGGTAGCTGGGTCAAGCGGGTTGCCCGGCTTCCAGGCCTTGAGTGCTTCGAGCACCAGCGGCAGGAACTTGTCCTTGATCGAGCGCTCGACCAGCAGGCGCGAACCTGCGGTGCAGACTTCGCCCTGGTTGAAGGCAATGGCGCTGGCGGCAGCTTCGGCGGCGGCGTTGAGGTCGGGGGCGTCAGCGAAGACGATGTTCGGGCTCTTGCCGCCGGCTTCCAGCCAGACGCGCTTCATGTTCGACTCACCCGCGTAAATCATCAGCTGCTTGGCGATCTTGGTCGAACCGGTGAACACCAGGGTATCGACGTCCATGTGCAGGGCCAGGGCCTTGCCAACGGTGTGGCCATAGCCTGGCAGCACGTTGAGTACGCCCGCCGGGATGCCGGCCTCGATCGCCAGTTGGGCGATACGGATGGCAGTCAGCGGAGATTTTTCCGAAGGCTTGAGCACCACCGAGTTACCGGTGGCCAGGGCCGGGCCGAGTTTCCAGCTGGCCATCAGCAGCGGGAAGTTCCACGGCACGATGGCGGCAACCACGCCCACCGGCTCGCGGGTCACCAGGCCGAGCTGGTCGTGCGGGGTAGCGGCGACTTCGTCGTAAATCTTGTCGATCGCTTCACCGTTCCAGCTCAGGGCCTGGGCGGCGCCTGGCACGTCGATGTTCAGCGAGTCGCTGATCGGCTTGCCCATGTCCAGGGTTTCCAGCAGGGCCAGCTCTTCGACGTTCTGCTTGAGCAGCGCGGCGAAACGAATCATGGTGGCCTTACGCTTGGCCGGGGCCAGGCGCGACCAGACGCCGGAGGCGAAGGTGGCACGGGCGTTTTCAACGGCGCGATTGGCGTCGGCCTCGTCACAGCTGGCGATCTGCGCCAGGAGGCGTCCGTCGACCGGGCTGAGGCACTCGAACGTGGCGCCGGAAACGGCAGCGGTGTATTCACCATTGATGAAAGCACGGCCTTCGATCTTCAGTTGCTGGGCACGCTGTTCCCAGTCCGCACGAGTCAGGGTGGTCATACGAAACTCCTCCTCTTGTTAAGGTGCAGTGCCGCGCGAGGGCTTGGGGGCACTGTCGAAAATTCTGGCTGGGCGACACAGGCGCACAGGCACCTGCCACCCTAAACCACCGGCGCCCTAATTTTCAATATATTTGACATAATCACACCAAACACCTACTGATGTTCATTTTATTAAACAACAAAAAGGGGACCCGATCATGCGCATTGACCAGATCATCGACTTCGCCCAAGTGCTGACCGAGGCTGAACGCTACCGTCCTGCCGCGGAAAAGATACTCAAGGGCGAACCGGATCAAGCCGTCTATAACCACTATGCCAGCCCTTGCGGACAATTCGCCGCCGGCGTCTGGGAAGGCGAAGTCGGTCAATGGACCGTCAATTACACCGAACACGAGTATTGCGAGATCGTTCAAGGCGTCTCGGTGCTTCGCGACGAGGCAGGCGGGGCAAAAACCCTGCGCGCGGGCGACCGCTTCGTGATCCCGGCGGGCTTCAAGGGCACCTGGGAAGTGCTGGAGCCGTGCCGCAAGATCTATGTGATGTTCGAGCAGAAGTAAATAACTACCACTCGAGCTGGACCTGACCGACGGAGCATGGCGCTGCCCAATTGGGTATGTACTCAATGAAAGGAAGCAACGCCATGACCAACGAAGAAGCCCTGCAACACATCAATCACCTTGTCGGCACCCGCTATGTACCTAGTGCCAAGGCCTACATCAGCGAACTGACCGGCCGCGCTCGCGTGGTCGGTGCGGGTGAGTTCTCCACCCGCGAGTACGACCCGAGCCGTATCCAGGTGATTGCTAACGACGAAGGCATCATCCAGTCGTTTCACTTCAGCTAATTTCAAAGCGGCATAAAAAAAGGGCCCGTATCCTGAGATACGGGCCCTTTTTTCGTCAGCCGGATCAATTACTTGATCTTGGCTTCCTTGTAGATCACGTGCTTGCGAACAACCGGATCGAATTTTTTGATTTCGATTTTGTCCGGAGTGGTGCGCTTGTTCTTGTCGGTGGTGTAGAAGTGGCCGGTATTAGCGGTCGACACCAGACGGATCAATTCACGCATGATTCTCTCCCTTAGACCTTAGCGCCGTTACGGCGAATGTCGACCAGAACGGCATCAATGCCGCGCTTGTCGATGATACGCATGCCTTTGGCAGATACGCGCAGACGCACGAAACGCTTCTCGGACTCGACCCAGAAGCGATGATGCTGCAGGTTCGGCAGGAAACGACGACGGGTTTTGTTGTTTGCGTGGGAAATGTTATTCCCGGTTACCGGACCCTTACCGGTAACTTGACAGACTCTCGACATGCCTCAGCCCTCTAAAACCACATGCCCAACCCGGCATGGGTTGGCCGCTTAATCTCTCAGTCTTTGGCGCCAGGCGCCGTGTTTCTTCAGGGTCTTATCGACTCGGTCAGCAGATGCGACAAGCCGAGCCCCTAGAAAAGAGCGCTGCTTTATACCAGAAAGACCAGAGCACAACAACAGAAGATGTGCTTTGACTTGCTGTTCGACACGCCGGACCAGCATAACCACTGGCCCGGCCGGCTGTCGACCGCCCGTCGCTCGATCGGCAAAAAAGGATATGGTCATTTGTCTCACGGCACACTAGGGTAGGACTTTTCCAGACTGCACTGGCAGATGGGCCATCGATCAGCCAAGGAATCCCCATGCGTGCTGCCGCTCTACCCCTGTTGTTCGCCACCTTGCTCGGCCCGGCTTTCGCCCAGGCGGCTGCGCTGAGTGTGTGCACCGAAGCCAGCCCCGAAGGCTTCGACGTGGTCCAGTACAACTCGCTGACCACCACCAATGCCTCGGCCGACGTACTGATGAACCGCCTGGTCGAGTTCGATGCGCGCCAGGGCCAGGTGGTGCCGAGCCTGGCCGAAAGCTGGACGGTTTCGCCAGACGGCCTGATCTATGAGTTCAAGTTGCGCCCGGGGGTAAAGTTCCATAGCACTGGCTACTTCAAGCCCGGGCGCACGCTGGATGCCGACGACGTGCTGTTCAGTTTTCAGCGCATGCTCTACCCCGCCCATTCCTGGCACAAGATCGCCCAGAGCGGCTATCCGCACGCCCAGTCGCTGCAGCTACCCAGCCTGATCAAGCAGATCGAGGCCGTCGACCCGCTGACCGTGCGCTTTACCCTCGACCATCCCGACGCCACGTTCCTGGCCACCCTGAGCATGGGCTTTGCCTCGATCTATTCTGCCGAGTATGCCGACCAGTTGCTCAAGGCAGGCACCCCGGAGAAGCTCAACAGCCAGCCGATCGGCACCGGGCCGTTTGTGTTCAATCGTTTCCAGAAGGACGCGGTGATCCGCTACCGCGCCAACCCGGACTACTTTGCCGGCAAGCCGGGTGTCGACCCGCTGATCTTCGCCATCACCCCCGATGCCAACGTGCGCCTGCAAAAACTCAAGCGCAATGAGTGCCAGATCGCCCTGTCGCCGAAACCGCTGGATATCGCCGCGGCCAGCGAGGATCCGACCCTCAAGGTGGAAAAGACCGAAGCCTTCATGACCGCTTTCGTCGCCATCAATAGCCAGCACGCACCGCTGGACAAGCCGGAAGTACGCCAGGCCATCAACCTCGCCTTCGACAAGGCCAGCTACCTCAAGGCCGTGTTCGAAGGCACCGCCGTCGCCGCCAATGGCCCGTATCCGCCCAACACCTGGAGCTACGCCAAGGACCTGCCAGGCTATCCGGCCAACCTCGACAAGGCTCGGGCCCTGCTGGCCAAGGCCGGCCTCAAGGACGGCTTCAGCACCACCATCTGGACCCGCCCGCAAGGCAGCCTGCTCAACCCCAACCCCAGCCTCGGCGCGCAATTGCTGCAGGCCGACCTGGGCAAGATCGGCATCAAGGCTGAAATCCGCGTGATCGAATGGGGCGAGCTGATCCGCCGGGCCAAGGCTGGCGAGCACGACCTGCTGTTCATGGGCTGGGCCGGTGACAACGGCGATCCGGACAACTTCCTCAGCCCGCAGTTTTCCTGCGCGGCGGTCAAGTCCGGGACCAACTTCGCCCGTTACTGCGATCAGCGCCTCGACCAGTTGATCAGCGCCGGCAAGACCACCAATGACCAGAGCGTGCGCAGCCGTCTGTACCAACAGGCGCAGACGCTGATTCAGCAGCAGGCCTTGTGGCTGCCCCTGGCCCACCCGACCGCCGCCGTACTGGCGCGCAAGGATGTCCAGGGTTACCAGGTCAGCCCGTTCGGTCGCCAGGACTTCGCCGGGGTCAGCACCTCGCGCTAGAGCCAGCCGTGCTCGGCCATCGACAGTGGCTCGCCGTCGCCGATGACGAAGTGGTCGAGCACGCGCACTTCGATCATGTCCAGCGCTTTGGTCAGGCGCCGGGTCAGGACCAGGTCGGCATCGCTGGGCTCGCTCACGCCTGAAGGATGGTTGTGGCAGAGGATCAACGCCGCGGCGTTATGGGCCAGGGCGCGCTTGATCACCTGCCGCGGATAGACGCTGGCGCTGTTGATCGAGCCCTGGAACAGCGCCTCGAAGGCCAGCACCCGGTGCTTGCTGTCGAGAAACAGGCAACCGAAGACCTCATGCGGCTCGTGGCGCAGGCGCGCCTTGAGGTAGTCCTTGACCGCCTGCGGGCTCTGCAGGGCTGAATCGCGCCGCAGGCCCTCGGCCAGGTGGCGCCGGGACATTTCCAGCACGGCCTGCAACTGGGCGTACTTTGCCGGGCCCAGGCCGAGCTCGCCATTGAAGCTGCGGCTGTCTGCCTCCAGCAGCCCGCGCAGGCTGCCGAAGCGCCCGAGCAGATGCCTGGCCAGGTCGACCGCGCTACGCCCACGCACCCCGGTGCGCAAAAAAATCGCCAGCAGCTCGGCATCCGACAGGTTACCCGCCCCCGACTCCAGCAGTTTTTCCCGCGGGCGCTCCGCCGCAGGCCAATCCCTGATACTCATGACAATTCCCTCTGTCTTTCGGTTACTGCTCCCGGTTTGAGCCCTGTGCTACATTAGCCGCTCATTTTTACGCGACGAACCGGCCTGGGGAGGCGTCGTCGCCGCGTGCAATCACTGAGCAAAAGGCAAGCCTATGCAGCGGCTGTATCGGAAGCGCATCGTTCTCGGCGTCGGCGGCGGCATTGCCGCCTACAAGAGTGCCGAGCTGGTTCGCCGACTCCTTGAACACGGCGCCCAAGTGCGCGTCGTCATGACCCGTGGCGGGGCCGAATTCATCACCCCGCTGACCATGCAGGCCCTGTCCGGCCACCCGGTGCACATGGACCTATTGGACTCTGCTGCCGAAGCGGCGATGGGCCATATCGAGCTGGCCAAGTGGGCCGACCTGGTACTGATTGCCCCAGCCACCGCCGACCTGCTCGCGCGCCTGGCCCAGGGTGTCGCCGATGACCTGCTGACCACCCTGGTGCTGGCTACCGATGCCACCGTGGCCGTGGCCCCGGCGATGAACCAGGCAATGTGGCGCGACCCGGCCACCCAGGCCAACCTTGAGCTGCTGCAAAGCCGCAATATCCAGGTGTTCGGCCCGGCTTCCGGCAGCCAGGCCTGTGGCGACGTCGGCCTGGGCCGCATGCTCGAAGCCACCGACCTGGCCTGGTGCGCCGCCGAGACTTTCAAGCGCGAGTCGCTGACCGGCAAGCACGTGTTGATCACTGCCGGCCCGACCCAGGAAAACATCGACCCGGTGCGCTACATCACCAACCACAGCTCGGGGAAAATGGGCTTTGCCCTGGCTGAAGCCGCCGTGGAAGCTGGCGCCAAGGTGACCCTGGTGACCGGCCCGGTGAATCTGCCGACACCCGACCGCGTCACCCGCATCGACGTGGTCAGCGCCCGCGACATGCTTGCCGCCTGTGAAGCCGCCATCCCCTGCGATGTGTTCATCGCCTCGGCAGCAGTCGCAGACTACCGCCCAGAAGTGGTAGCCCCGCAAAAACTCAAGAAAGACCCTACGACAGGTGACGGCCTGCTGCTGCAGATGGTCCGCAACCCGGACATTCTTGCCAGCATCTCCACCCGTCCTGACCGCCCGTTCAGCGTCGGCTTTGCCGCCGAGACCGAACACTTGCTCGATTACGCCGCGCGCAAGCTCAAGGACAAGAACCTCGACCTGATTGTCGCCAACGATGTGGCCAACCCCAGCATCGGCTTCAACAGCGAGGAGAACGCCTGCAGCGTCATCGACCGTCAACTTCACGCAACAGTTTTCGCGCAGACCAGCAAGGGCAAGATCGCCCGCCAGCTGGTAGCCTTCATTGCCGAACGTCTCAACCAGGTTTAATTTCGCATGCACGCTCTACAAGCCAAGATTCTCGATCCACGCATCGGTAGCGAGTTCCCGCTGCCGCAGTACGCCACCCCGGGTTCGGCCGGCCTTGACCTGCGCGCCATGCTCAAGCAAGACACCGTCCTCGAGCCAGGCCAGACCCTGCTGATCCCTACCGGCCTGTCGGTGTACATCGGCGATCCGGGCCTGGCGGCGCTGATCCTGCCGCGCTCGGGCCTTGGCCATAAACATGGCATCGTCCTCGGCAACCTGGTCGGCCTGATCGACTCCGACTACCAGGGCGAGCTGATGGTCTCGTGCTGGAACCGCGGCCAGACCCCATTCACCATCGCCATCGGCGAGCGCATTGCGCAACTGGTGCTGGTACCCGTGGTACAGGCGCACTTCGATATCGTCGAAACCTTCGACGAAAGCCAGCGTGGCGCTGGCGGCTTCGGTCATTCCGGTAGCCATTGAGGCGCTTCCAGCAGGTGCTGCCGGGGCTATTGATAGCCCTGGCTGGCCTGCTTGCGGGCGTACTACTGACTTGGTTCACCGCAGTACTGCCTGGCCAGCGTGAGCACCGCAACAACCTGGCTTACGCCCAGGCCGGTGCACTCGTATCGCGCCTGGACGCCTCGATCATTGCCGTCAGCAGCGAAGTGAACGCCCTGGCGAGAAGCCCGGCGGTACTGGCATTGGTTCAATCACCTGACCCCAAAAAGCTGCTCGGCGCATTCGCCCACCTCGACGGCCTGGTGGCGGCACAGTTGCTCAAACCTGGACAGGCCGCCTCGAGCCCACCCATGAGCGAGCCCGTGCTCGACATGATCCGGCGCGCCGAGCGCGGCGTTCCACCTGCCCTTGAAGCCTATCCTGAGGCTGGACAGCAACGGGTTTTCAGCGTCACCGCACTGCGTGAGTCTGCTGACGCCCCCGTACAGGCCATTTTGGTGCTCACATTCGCGCTCTCACACTTCACTGACCCACTGCAGCGCGATGCGGGTACGATTGGTCAGATGCGACTGACACAATTGGTGTTCAACGACCCGCCCGTCGAGCTTTTCAACCACGGCCACAGCCAGGCGCCGGCATTGCACCAGTTGGGCACTGCCAACGCCACCTGGGCCTTGGGGTTTCAGCCCGGCCCCTTGATCGAGAACGCCTCGGCATACAGGTTCAACCCCTGGCTGCTGCTCGCCGCCTTTCTAGCGTTGTCCGGCCTGTTCGGCGGCTTTTGGTTAACCGCCAGACGCTCCCAGAATGGGGCCGTAAACATCAGCTGAATGTAGACAGAACAGACTTTACCGGCGAACTCTGTCGCGAAAATGCCGTCAAAGGCGGACATATTGACTCGCGCAGTGGCTGCCGCTGACGCTCTCAGCAACCCTTTTAGATTGGAGTTTCCCAGGTGACCAGCATGGAACGAGTGACCCCGAACCTTCCCGCCAGCATCTTCCGCGCCTACGATATCCGTGGCGTGGTCGGTGACACCCTGACCGCCGAAACCGCTTATTGGATCGGCCGCGCCATCGGCGCCCAGACGCTGGCCCAGGGTGAGCCGAACATCTCGGTCGGCCGCGACGGGCGCCTGTCGGGGCCAATGCTGGTCGAGCAACTGATCAAGGGCCTGGTCGAAGCCGGCTGCAAGGTCAGTGACGTCGGCCTGGTGCCGACCCCAGCCCTCTACTACGCCGCCAACGTACTGGCCGGCAAGTCCGGAGTGATGCTCACCGGCAGCCACAACCCGCCGAACTACAACGGCTTCAAGATCGTCATCGCCGGCGACACCCTGGCCAACGAGCAGATCCAAGCGCTGTTGATCCGCCTGCAAACCAACGACCTGAGCCGCGGCGAAGGCAGCGTCGAGAAAGTCGAAATCCTCGAGCGCTATTTCAAACAGATCACCGGCGATATCAAGCTGGCGAAGAAGCTCAAGGTGGTGGTGGACTGCGGCAACGGTGCGGCTGGCGTGATTGCCCCGCAGCTGATCGAAGCCCTGGGCTGCGAAATGATCCCGCTGTTCTGCGAGGTCGATGGCAACTTCCCCAACCACCACCCGGACCCGGGCAAGCCTGAGAACCTGGTCGACCTGATCGCCAAGGTCAAGGAAACCGGCGCCGACCTGGGCCTGGCCTTCGATGGCGATGGCGACCGCGTCGGCGTGGTCACCAACACCGGCAACATCGTCTACCCCGACCGCCTGCTGATGCTGTTCGCCCAGGACGTGCTGGAGCGCAATCCGGGCGCCGAGATCATCTTCGACGTCAAATGCACCCGCCGCCTGACCCCGCTGATCGAGCAGTACGGCGGCCGCGCGCTAATGTGGAAAACCGGTCACTCGTTGATCAAGAAGAAGATGAAACAGACCGGCGCCCTGCTCGCCGGTGAAATGAGCGGCCATATTTTCATCAAGGAACGCTGGTACGGTTTTGACGATGGTATTTACAGTGCCGCGCGCCTGCTGGAGATCCTCAGCAAGGCCAAAACCGATGCCGAACAGCTGTTCGCGGCGTTCCCGAACGATATTTCCACGCCGGAAATCAACATTGATGTGACCGACGAGGGTAAATTCAGCATCATTGATGCACTGCAACGCAACGCCGACTGGGGCAACGACGCCAACCTGACCACCATCGATGGTGTGCGGGTCGACTACCCACAAGGCTGGGGCCTGGTTCGCGCCTCCAACACCACGCCGGTGCTGGTATTGCGCTTCGAGGCCGACACTGACGCCGAACTGCAGCGTATCCAAGAGGTATTCCGCGCCCAACTAAAGCGCGTTGCCCCTGACCTGCAACCCGAGTTCTGACCGACTATCTGTTCCAACTGGAGCCCTGCATGACCCTCGATCGCGATGCCGCCACCCATGTCGCCCAGGTTTTGTCCGAAGCGCTGCCTTATATCCGCCGCTTTGTCGGCAAGACCCTGGTGATCAAATACGGCGGCAACGCGATGGAGAGCGAAGAGCTCAAAACCGGTTTTGCCCGCGACGTGGTGCTGATGAAAGCGGTCGGCATCAACCCGGTGGTCGTGCACGGTGGCGGCCCGCAGATCGGTGACCTGCTCAAGCGCCTGTCGATCGAAAGCCACTTCATCGACGGCATGCGCGTTACCGACGCGCAAACCATGGACGTGGTGGAGATGGTCCTCGGCGGCCAGGTCAACAAGGACATCGTCAACCTGATCAACCGTCATGGCGGCAGCGCCATCGGCCTGACCGGCAAGGATGCCGAGCTGATTCGCGCGAAGAAGCTCACCGTCAGCCGCCAGACGCCAGAGATGACCACCCCGGAAATCATCGACATCGGTCATGTGGGCGAAGTAGTCGGGGTGAACACCGACCTGCTCAACATGCTGGTCAAAGGTGACTTCATTCCGGTGATCGCGCCGATCGGCGTGGGCGCCAACGGCGAGTCGTACAACATCAACGCCGACCTGGTGGCCGGTAAGGTTGCCGAAGCACTGAAAGCTGAAAAGCTGATGCTGCTGACCAACATCGCCGGCCTGATGGACAAGCAAGGCACCGTGCTCACCGGCCTGACCACCGAGCAGGTCAACGAACTGATCGCCGACGGCACCATTTACGGCGGCATGCTGCCGAAGATCCGCTGCGCCCTTGAAGCGGTGCAAGGCGGGGTCAACAGCTCGCACATCATCGATGGCCGGGTGCCGAACGCGGTACTGCTGGAGATCTTCACCGACAGCGGCGTAGGCACCCTGATTACCAACCACAAGCCGCGCTAAGGCACAAAAAAGGCGACCCTCGGGTCGCCTTTTTGTTTGCCTCAGATACCGTACTGGGCCCGGTAGGCCTCGACGGCCGGCAAGTGCTGCTTGAGCGCCGGGTCGTCGGCGAGGAACTCCAGCACCTGGGTCAGCGAGACGATGCTCACCACCGGAATGCCGAAGTCGCGCTCCACTTCCTGGATCGCCGACAGCTCGCCGTTGCCGCGCTCCTGGCGGTTCAGCGCGATCAACACGCCAGCAGCCTTGGCTTGCTGGCCCTGGATGATCTGCATGACTTCGCGGATGGCGGTACCGGCAGTGATCACGTCGTCGATGATCAGCACATCGCCGGTCAGCGGTGCGCCGACCAGGCTGCCGCCTTCACCGTGGGCCTTGGCCTCTTTGCGATTGAAGCACCACGGCAGGTCGAGGTCATGGTGCTCGGCCAGGGCCACGGCAGTGGCTGCCGCCAGGGGGATACCCTTGTAGGCCGGGCCGAACAGCACGTCGAACGGGATCTTGCTGTCGACGATTGCCGCAGCATAGAAACGCCCGAGCTGAGCCAGGGCCGAACCGCTGTTGAACAGGCCGGCGTTGAAGAAGTACGGGCTGGTGCGCCCGGACTTGAGGGTGAACTCACCGAAGCGCAGAACCCCGCGGTCGATGGCAAAACGAATGAAGTCGCGCTGATACGGCTGCATGAAGAGTCCCGGATACCACGGATTTAGCTAATTGAGTACAGCTCGGGTATCATACACGCACGAGATTTTTGGGGCCATTTATGCGGATCATCAGTGTGAACGTTAATGGCATTCAGGCTGCCGTTGAGCGTGGTTTGCTCAGCTGGCTACAAGCCCAGAATGCTGACGTCATCTGCCTTCAGGATACCCGCGCCTCGGCCTTTGAACTCGACGACCCAGCTTTCCAGCTCGATGGCTACTTCCTTTATGCCTGCGACGCAGAAGTTCCCGCCCAAGGCGGCGTGGCACTTTATTCGCGGTTGCAGCCCAAGGCAGTCATCAGCGGCCTGGGCTTCGAGACAGCCGACCGCTACGGACGTTACCTGCAGGCCGATTTCGACAAGGTAAGTATTGCAACCCTGTTGCTACCTTCGGGAATGAACGGCGATGAAGACTTGAACCAGAAGTTCAAGTTGATGGACGACTTCGCCAAGTACCTGGACAAGCAGCGGCGCAAGCGTCGCGAGTACATCTATTGCGGCTCGTTGTACGTGGCGCAGCAGAAGCTCGACGTCAAGAACTGGCGCGATGGCCAGCAGTCTCCAGGCTTCCTGGCGCCGGAACGCGCCTGGATGGACGAGATTGTCGGCAACATGGGCTATGTCGATGCCCTGCGCGAAGTCAACCGTGAAGGCGACCAGTACAGCTGGTGGCCAGACAACGAGCAGGCCGAGATGCTCAACCTGGGCTGGCGCTTCGACTACCAGCTGCTGACCCCGGGCCTGCGCCGCTTTGTTCGCAGCGCACGCCTGCCACGCCAGCCGCGCTTCTCCCAGCACGCGCCGCTGATCGTGGATTACGACTGGACGCTGACCATCTAAGTCGTGCAGCCACAAAAAAACCGACTTCATGTCGGTTTTTTTGTGGCTTCAGCTTTTATCAGATCATTATTTGATCGGCCGCCAGGTCAGCGGGTAGCGATAGGGCTGGCCTTCGTTGGCCTTGACCCCGGCAATGATGGTCAGGATCAGCACGGCGATCATCAGCATGCCAAACAGCACAATGCCGATCAGGACGAACATCAGCAGCCCACAGATGATTCCGGCGATGAATACTGTGATCTGGAAGTTCAGTGCCTCCTTGCCCTGGGCATCGACGAACGGGTCGACGTCCTTTTTCCAGATCCACATCACCAGCGGCCCCAACAGGCTGCCGAAGGGGAAGACCAGGCCGAGCAAGGCAGCCAGGTGACAGAACATCGCCCATTGCCGGGCTTCGGCGTTGGGAGTGGGCAACTGCAAGGGCTGCTCGGTCATGCTCTGCTCCTGGGCGTGGGTGTATCAGTCAGCCAGCGAGGCCTGCTGCAGTTCGAACAGGTCAACCATGCCTTTTTGCGCCAGTGCCAACATGGCGTTGAGCTCTTGCGGCTGGAATGGCGCGCCTTCGGCAGTGCCTTGTACTTCGATGAAGCCGCCTGCGCTGGTCATCACCACGTTCAGGTCGGTCTCGGCTGCCGAGTCTTCGAGGTAGTCCAGATCGAGCACCGGCTCACCCTGGTACATGCCTACCGAGACGGCTGCGATCATGTGCTTGAGCGGGTCACCGCCCTTCAGGCCGCCGCGCTTCTTGACCACGCGCAGGGCATCAACCAGGGCAACCATGGCGCCGGTGATCGAAGCGGTGCGGGTGCCGCCGTCGGCCTGAATCACGTCGCAGTCGACGTACAGGGTGATGTCGCCCAGCTTGCTCATGTCCAGCGCAGCGCGCAGGGAGCGGCCAATCAGGCGCTGGATTTCGAGGGTGCGACCGCCTTGCTTGCCACGGCTGGCTTCGCGCTGGTTACGCTCGCCGGTAGAACGCGGCAGCATGCCGTATTCGGCCGTCAGCCAGCCCTGGCCCTGGCCTTTGAGGAAGCGCGGGACACCGTTCTCGACACTGACGGTACAGATGACTTTGGTGTCACCGAACTCGACCAGTACTGACCCCTCGGCGTGTTTGGTGTAGTTGCGGGTGATGCGGATCGAGCGGAGCTGATCGGCAGCGCGACCACTTGGACGTTTCATTTGGGATACCTGTACTGGACTTGAATCTGCCCAGCATTATAGAGCGCGCCGGGCGATGAGGACACGCCTATTGTCGCAGGCCCCGAAACAGACGGCCCAGGGCCGCAGGTCGGGTTTTTCCGGGAACCGCGTGAGGGTTTGTAACATCAGTTGATTGGGAGCCAGCGCCGCACTGCGCTACAATCCTGCGCCTTCAGCCGCTTGGCTTTCCTTCATCTTTTGCGCGAGGTACTTCCCATGGTGCACAGCATGACCGCTTTTGCTCGAGTCGAGCGCGCCGGTAGCCAGGGCACCCTGATCTGGGAACTGCGCTCAGTCAATCATCGTTACCTGGAGCCGCACCTGCGCCTGCCAGAAGCCTTCCGCGACCTCGAGGGCGCCGTGCGCGAAAGCCTGCGCCAGGGCCTGTCGCGCGGCAAGGTCGAATGCACCCTGCGCTTCAACGAAGAGAACAACGGCAAGGCCCTGCAGGTTGATCGCGAGCGCGCCGCGCAACTGGTTGCCGCCGCCGAGACAGTCGCCAGCCTGATCAAGCAGCCGGCGCCGCTCAACCCGCTCGAGGTTCTGGCCTGGCCCGGCGTGTTGGTGGCCGATGCCGCCGACCCGCAGGCGCTCAACAGCGAGGCCATGGCCCTGTTCGAAGAGGCCCTGAACGAGCTGAAGAACGGCCGCAACCGCGAAGGCGCAGAACTCGCGCGACTGATCAACGAGCGCCTGGACAACATGGCCAGCGAGGTCACCACCTTGCGCGCCCTGGTGCCGCAGATGCTCGCGGCGCAACGGCAGAAGATCCTCGACCGCTTCAGCGACATGCAGGCCGAGCTCGACCCGCAGCGCCTGGAGCAAGAGATGGTCATGCTCGCGCAAAAGAGCGACGTCGCCGAAGAGCTCGACCGCTTGAGCACCCACGTCACCGAAGTGCGCCGCGTGCTCAAGTCCGGCGGTGCCGCCGGCCGGCGCCTGGACTTCCTGATGCAGGAGCTCAACCGCGAAGCCAATACCCTGGGCTCCAAAGCCTTCGACCCACGCAGCACCCAGTCCGCGGTCAACCTCAAGGTACTGATCGAGCAGATGCGTGAACAAGTACAGAACATTGAGTAAGGCCACCCCGACCATGAATCACAGCAGCGGCACCCTTTACATCGTTTCGGCCCCCTCCGGCGCCGGCAAGACCAGCCTGGTCAAAGCCCTGATCGATGCTGACAACAGCATCCAGGTGTCGGTCTCGCACACCACCCGGGCCATGCGCCCGGGCGAAGTGCACGGCGTGAACTATCACTTCGTCGAACACACCGAGTTCAAGCTGATGATCGAGCAAGGCGACTTCCTCGAACAGGCCGAAGTCTTCGGTAACTTCTACGGGACTTCGCGCAGCGCGCTGCAACAGGCGCTCGACCAGGGCCAGGACCTGATCCTCGAGATCGACTGGCAAGGCGCCCAGCAGGTGCGCACGCTGATGCCCGAGGCGCGCTCGATCTTCATCCTGCCGCCGACCCAGGAAGCCCTGCGCCAGCGCCTGACCAACCGCGGCCAGGACAGCGACGAGATCATCGAAGGACGGATGCGTGAAGCAGTGAGCGAGATGAGTCACTACGACGAGTATGACTTTGTCATCATCAACGATGACTTCGCCACGGCACTGGAAGACCTCAAGGCGGTGTTCCGCGCCAATCGCCTGCTGCAAGCCAACCAGCAGCAGCGTCATGGCCAGCTGCTCAAGCAATTGCTTGCCTGAGCAACCTGCCGCTCCAGCCGCTTAGCGGCGGCTGGAGACCGTGGCGTGACGATGCAGGGTCATGCCCAGGAAGAACGCCGGCGCACGCAGACGCGACAGCATCATCAGCACCAGGCCGAGTACGGTGATGATCATTGCGATCACGAACACCAGGCCCAACCCGCCCACATGCGAACCGCTGCCGAACGACGGCGAAGCGCTGTCGATGGCTGTCTGCAGGAAAATCACCGAAAGGATGCCACCGCCAAGCAGCGGGCACAGGCCGCGCATCAGGAAATGCCGCACGCTGTCGAACAGGCTGTGGCGGAAGTACCAGACGCAAGCATAGGCAGTCAGCGAATAGTAGAAGCAGATCATCATGCCCAGGGCGGTGATGGTGTCTGCCAGGACGTTTTCGCTCAAGGTACGCATGGTCACGTAGAACACACCTGCCGCCATGCCGGCGCAGATGGTGGCGTAGCGCGGGGTTTTCGAGCGCGGGCAGATACTGGCGAAACGCTCGGGCACAGCGCCGTAGTAACCCATGGCCAGCAACGTGCGCGCCGGCGATACGAAAGTGGACTGCAGCGAGGCGGCAGTGCTGGCCAGCACCGCGATCGACATCAGGATAGCCAGCGGCCCCATGACCGGGCCGGCCAGG
This sequence comes from Pseudomonas sp. B21-009, assembly GCF_024749345.1. Classification (NCBI taxonomy): domain Bacteria; kingdom Pseudomonadati; phylum Pseudomonadota; class Gammaproteobacteria; order Pseudomonadales; family Pseudomonadaceae; genus Pseudomonas; species Pseudomonas sp. B21-009. The sequence goes on from NZ_CP087199.1 coordinate 5,785,784, forward strand.
TGAGCGAAGACGTTTTCCTGGATGCGCGGGTTGTTCAGGCCTAGGCCAATGTCACCGATACCGGCGAATTGCAGGGTAGCGATTGCTGTGACCAGGTACAGGCCAAGAATCAGCAGCACCGTCAGGGTCGCCGCACGGCCAGGGGTATCACCGCTGCCGACCGATTCTTCACTGATGCTCAGACACACGTCCCAGCCCCAGAAAATGAAGATCGACAGCGACAGGCCGGCGGTAAAGGCCGAGAACGACTCAACGCCGAAGGGGTTGAACCAGTCCAGGTCGAACGCCAGCGGTGGCGTCGCCGACGACTCGCCAAACGCAGCCATGGCAAAGCCCACCAGCACCACCAGCTGCAAGGCCACCAGGCCGTACTGCACGGTCATGGTCGTAGCGATGCCGCGACAGCAGATCCACACCGCCATGGCGATGAACACGCAACAGGTGACGACATTGACCAACAGGTTGTCGCTCAGCGCAGCCACCTCGTGGCTGCCGGTGATCTGCCCAAGGAATAGATAGAAGAAGTCGACGGCCACCCCGGCCAGGTTGGACAGCACGATGGTGGTTGCGGTAACCAGCCCCCAGCCGCCAATCCAGCCGATCATCGGGCCGAACGCCCGTGCCGACCAGGTAAAGGAAGTACCGCTGTCAGGCTCGGCCGCATTCAGTTCGCGGTAACCCAGGGCCACCAGCAGCATCGGCAGGAAGCCAACGATGAATACCGCCGGCAGATGAGCCCCGACTTCACGCACGGTCGGGCCCAACGCACCAGTCAGGGTGTAGACCGGAGCGATGGTGGAAATGCCCAGCACGATGCTGGCCAGCAGTCCGAGCCGGCCCTTGGCCAGCCCCTTGGATCGCCCGCCCTCACCTGGGGACAGGCCTGCTTTGTGTTCACTCATGAGTAGTTGCCGCCAATATTGGTATTGTTTTTCAGGACGCCCCGCGGGGTGTCCGCTTTCACTCATTGAAACCTGTTGCGTGGTACTTCAAGCCCGGATCAACCGGCTGACTTCATAGGATTTTCTCCCGGATCCGCTCGCCCATGGCACGGGTCAGGCATGCCTCACGAAATGCCTGGAACAGGCGCAGCGAGACCGGGTTGTCGGCAAAACGGTACTCGGGGTGCCATTGCACGCCGACCACAAAGCCCGGGGCGTCTTGCATCGACACCGCTTCGATCAGCCCGTCGGGGGCCAATGCCTCGGCGCGCAAGCCGCCAGCCAGGCGATCGATACCCTGGCTGTGCAGCGAATTGACCATGAAGCTGTGCTCCATCCCCAGGCGTTCGAACAACCCGCCGGGCTGGACAGTGACCAGGTGACGGGGGCTGTACTGTTCTTCCAGCGGGGCGTCCTGCGGCTCGCGATGATCCAGGTAACCCGGCAGTTCCTGCACCCGCTGGTGCAGGGTGCCACCGAGGGCCACGTTGAGTTCCTGGAAACCACGGCAGATGCAGAACACCGGCACGCCGTCGGCAATCGCCGCCTGCAGCAGCGGCAGGGTCAGTCGATCGCGAAACACGTCGTGCTGGGTCCCTTCCACGCTGGGGGCGCCATTGTAATGATGCGGCTCGACATTTGAAGGCGAACCGGTAAAAAGAATGCCATCGAGCCGCTCCAGTACGCGGCGCGGGTCGCTGGGCTCGGCCCTGGCCGGGAGGATCAGGGGGATCCCGGCAAAGCCTGCGGCCTCGACATATTTGTCGCCCACGGTGTGCGACGAGTTCTTGCCCAGTTGCTGGCGGCAAGCGGAAACGCCAATCAAAGGCGGCATTGCTGCGGTAGTTTGCATGGGTTCACCCTCCCTTACAGCTTGATCCAGGTCGCCTTGAGTTCGGTGTATTTGTCGAAAGCGTGCAGCGATTTGTCCCGGCCATTACCCGACTGCTTGAAGCCGCCAAACGGTGCGGTCATGTCGCCGCCGTCGTACTGGTTGACCCAGACACTGCCAGCACGCAGGGCGCGAGCGGTGTTGTGGGCACGGGAAATGTTGCTGGTCCACACCGCCGCCGCCAGGCCGAAGGGCGAGTCGTTGGCAATGTCGATGGCTTGTTCGGCGCTATCGAAGGTGATCACCGACAGCACCGGGCCGAAGATTTCTTCGCGGGCGATACGCATGGCATTGGTCACACCATCGAAAATCGCCGGCTGCAGGTAAACACCGCAGGTGTCTTCCAGCACCCGCTCGCCACCGGTGACCAGGGTGGCACCGTCAGCCTTGCCGGCTTCGATGTAACCGAGCACAGTGTCCAGTTGGGTGGTGTCGACCAGGGCGCCGACGCGGGTGTCCGGGTCCAGCGCATGGCCGGGCTTCCAGGCCTTGAGGGCCTCGACCACCATCGGCAGGAACTGGTCCTTGATCGAGCGTTCAACCAACAGGCGCGAACCGGCAATGCACACTTCGCCCTGGTTGAAGGCGATAGCGCTGGCCGCAGCTTCGGCGGCGGCCTGCAGGTCCGGGGCGTCGGCGAAGACGATATTCGGGCTCTTGCCACCGGCTTCGAGCCAGACGCGCTTCATGTTCGACTCGCCGGCGTAGACCATCAGCTGCTTGGCGATGCGGGTGGAGCCGGTGAACACCAGGGTATCGACGTCCATGTGCAGGGCCAGGGCCTTGCCGACGGTGTGGCCGTAACCTGGCAGCACGTTGAGGACACCCGCCGGCAAACCGGCTTCGATCGCCAGTTGGGCGATACGAATGGCGGTCAGCGGCGATTTTTCGGACGGCTTGAGGATCACCGAGTTACCGGTGGCCAGGGCCGGGCCGAGTTTCCAGCAGGCCATCATCAGTGGAAAGTTCCACGGAACAATGGCCGCGACCACGCCGACCGGCGAGCGGGTGACCAAACCCAGCTGGTCGGACGGGGTCGCAGCAACTTCGTCGTAAATCTTGTCGATGGCTTCAGCGTTCCAGCGGATGGCGTTGGCCGCCGCCGGAATGTCGATGCTCAGGGCATCGGCAATCGGCTTGCCCATGTCCAGGGTCTCGAGCAATGCCAGTTCTTCGGCATTGGCCAGAAGCAAATCTGCAAAAGCAATCAGCACCCGCTTGCGCTGGGCCGGCGCCTGGTTGGCCCAGACGCCACTGTCGAAACTGCGCCGGGCCGCAGCTACCGCGCGTTCGGCATCGGCGCTGTCACAGCTGGCGATCTGCGCCAGCTGGCGGCCGTCGACCGGGCTTGAACACTCGAAAGTTTCGCCGGACACACTGGCACAGTACTGGCCGTCGATGAAGGCGCGGCCTTCGATGTTCAGGCCCTGGAAAAGCTGTTCCCAGTGTTGGCGTGGTGCTGTTGTCATTGTTGTTTTCTCCGGCGTCACACCGTGTGCAGGTACCAGTTGTATTCGAGGTCGGAAATCGACACCTCGAACTCGGCCATCTCGCTTTCCTTGCAGGCGACAAAAATATCGATGTAGTCGGGGCTGATGTACTTGTTCAGCACTTCACTGTCATCGAGCTCACGCAGCGCATCGCGCAGGTTGTTCGGCAGGCTCTGCTCCAGCTGCTCGTAGGAGTTGCCCTCGATAGGCGCTCCCGGCTCGATCTGGTTGGTCAGGCCGTGGTGGATGCCGGCGAGAATGGCCGCCATCATCAAGTACGGGTTGGCATCGGCGCCGGCAACCCGGTGCTCGATTCGCACGGCATCGCTGCTGCCGGTCGGCACGCGGACCGCTACGGTGCGGTTGTCCAGCCCCCAGCTCGGCGCGTTGGGCACGTAGAACTGGGCACCGAAACGCCGGTAGGAGTTGATGTTCGGGCACAGGAAGGCCATTGACGCTGGCATGGTCTCGAGCACGCCACCAATGGCGTGGCGCAGGGTTTCGCTTTGCTCGGGGTCTTCGCTGGTGAAGATGTTCTTGCCGGTTTTTTTGTCCAGCAACGAGATATGCACGTGCAGGCCGTTACCGGCCTGGCCCGGATAGGGCTTGGCCATGAAAGTGGAGTCCATTTCATGGTCGTAGGCGATGTTCTTGATCAGGCGCTTGAGCAACACCGCGTAGTCGCAGGCCTTCATCGGGTCGGCAACGTGGTGCAGGTTGACCTCGAACTGCGCCGGGGCGCTTTCCTTGACGATCGCATCCGCCGGGATGCCCTGCTCCTTGGCGGCTTCAAGCATGTCCTGCAGGCAATCGACGTATTCGTCGAGATCGTCGATCAGGTACACCTGGGTCGACTGCGGGCGCTTGCCGGAGATCGGCGAACGCGGCGGTTGCGGGCGGCCGTTGAGGTTGTCCTGGTCGATCAGGTAGAACTCAAGCTCAAACGCCGCGCAAATATCCAGGCCCAGCGCATCGAACTTCTCCACCACGCTGCGCAGCACTTCCCGCGTGTCGGCGAAGAATGGCGTACCGTCCAGTTCGTGCATGGTCATCAGCAATTGCGCGGTCGGACGCTTCTGCCACGGCTCGTAGGCCAAGGTGCCGGGGATCGGGAAGCAGATGCGGTCGGCATCGCCGATGTCCAGGCCCAGGCCGGTGCTTTCGACGGTCGAGCCGTTGATGTCCAGGGCAAACAGCGAAGCCGGCAGGTTGATGCCTTTTTCGTAGACTTTAACCAGGCTTGCACGCTCGATGCGCTTGCCACGCACCACGCCGTTCATGTCTGCAATCAGCAGATCGACAAATTGCACCTCAGGGTGGGCCTGGAGAAATTCGCCCATCTCATCGAGAGGGATGGCGCACGGGGAGACCGACGTCATGGCTAGGCATCCTTTGATTTTTTATCGAACGACATGGAGGAGGTACTACTGCGCTATCGAGAGCGGCGATGGTTTCATTTGTTCTTTTTAAGTGGTCCCATCGTGGGGAACAGCTGAACGCCGTGGGTTCGCACGGACGTTCCAGATTTTTCTGACAACGTCGCGACTTGATTCACGACTGCCGCCTCACTATAGAATGGCCCCCACGCAACAGACATTGGCATTTAGGCAAGTAAAGAGTGCATCCATGCAATATCAGATCAGCCACGCCGACCTTTCCCTGGTGCTTGCACTGGTCCGCGGCCGCTCCCTGGCCAAGGCCGCCGAGCTGCTGAAGGTCGATGTATCGACTGTTTTTCGTTCGATCCGGCGCATGGAAGCCGCCCTGGGTACCGCGTTGTTCGTCAAAAGCCGCAAAGGCTACATCCCCACCGGTACCGCCCAGGCCCTGGCCGAGCAGGCCGAACGCGCCGAGCAGGCACTGGATGCCGCGCGGGTGGCGCTGGAACTCGGTGAGCAGGTGGTCAGCGGCACGGTGCGCCTGACCTGCACCGACGCCGTGCTGCACAGCCTGCTGCTGCCAGCGCTGGCCGAGTTCATGCCGGCGTATCCGGCGCTGTCGCTGGAGCTGGCGACCTCCAACACCTTTGCCAACCTCAGCCGGCGCGATGCCGACCTGGCCCTGCGCCTGACCAACACCCCGCCGGAGCACCTGGTCGGGCGCTGCCTGGGATCGGCGTCCTATGTGGTGTGCGGCCGCGAAGAGTTTCGCGACAAGCTCAAGGACGCGCCGGCGGCGCTGCCGTGGATAGCCCCGGACGACACCATGCAGGACCACCCCACCGTGGTCTGGCGCAGCGAACACCTGCCCGGGGTCATGCCGCGCTACCGTTGCAGCAGCATCTCGGCGATTGCCCAGCTGGTAACCGCCGGCCTGGGCGTGGCGGCCCTGCCAGACTACATGGCCCATACCCTGCCCGGTGTCGAATCGCTGAGCGCTGCCCTGCCCGGCTGCGACACCGAAGTCTGGCTGCTGACCCGCCCCGATTGCCGCGCCTTGCGTTCAGTGCAGACGCTGTTCGACGAATTGACCCCGCGCCTGCGCGATGCCTTGGGTCGCCAGTGAAATCGTCCTCGCGGGGCAAGCCCGCTGCCACAGAACCTCTGTAGGAGCGGGCTTGCCCCGCGATGCTATTGAATTGAGCACGCATACAAGACAGTTGTGCTAGAGCCCTGCAAGTAGGTATCGTCGAGGTATCAAGGGCTCGAAATGAAATCAGCGCTTCCCTAAAGGCTGGTGATTTTTTAAACTATCGAGTCCGCTCGCCCTTTCGGGCTGAACTCCGCATTTGCTACTTGAGGAAGACCATGGCCCGCGTAACCGTTGAAGACTGCCTAGAACACGTGGCTAACCGTTTTGAGCTGGTCATGCTCTCCACCAAACGTGCCCGTCAACTGGCCACCGGCGGCAAAGAGCCGAAGCTGCCATGGGAAAACGACAAACCTACCGTCATGGCCCTGCGCGAAATCGCTGAAGGCATCTGCACTGATGAGTTCATGGCTGCAGAGTCGATCCAGACTCAAGTTGAGCCAATGTTCGCGTTCGGCGAGGGTGACGAGACCAACGAGGCAGTCTAAGCCCATGCCTGGTCGACGTAGTACGGCACCGGTCATCGTCCCTTGGCAAGAGGTAATCCCATGCCGAGCATAGACGCCCTCGCCGATCGCTTGTCGACCTACCTCGGCGCCGACCAGGTCAACCTGGTGCGCCGGGCGTATTTCTACGCCGAACAAGCCCACGACGGCCAGCGCCGTCGCAGTGGCGAAGCCTACGTCACGCACCCGCTGGCGGTGGCAAGCATCCTTGCCGACATGCACATGGACCATCAGAGCCTGATGGCCGCCATGCTTCATGACGTGATCGAAGACACCGGCATCGCCAAGGAAGCACTCAGCTCGCAATTTGGCGAAACCGTGGCCGAACTGGTCGACGGCGTCAGCAAGCTGACCCAGATGAACTTCGAGACCAAGGCCGAAGCCCAGGCGGAAAACTTCCAGAAAATGGCCATGGCCATGGCCCGGGATATCCGTGTGATCCTGGTCAAGCTGGCCGACCGCCTGCACAACATGCGCACCCTCGAAGTGCTGTCCGGCGAAAAACGCCGGCGCATCGCCAAAGAAACCCTGGAAATCTACGCCCCCATCGCCAACCGCCTGGGCATGCACAGTGTGCGCGTAGAGTTCGAAGACCTCGGCTTCAAGGCCATGCACCCGATGCGCTCGGCGCGCATCTACCAGGCGGTCAAGCGCGCCCGCGGCAACCGCAAGGAAATCGTCAACAAGATCGAAGAGTCGCTGGCCCACTGCCTGGCGGTCGACGGTATCGAAGGCGAAGTCAGCGGCCGGCAGAAGCACCTCTATGGCATCTACAAGAAGATGCGCGGCAAACGCCGGGCCTTCAACGAGATCATGGACGTCTACGCGTTCCGCATCATCGTCGACAAGGTCGACACCTGCTACCGCGTGCTGGGCGCCGTGCACAACCTGTACAAGCCGCTGCCGGGGCGCTTCAAGGATTACATCGCGATCCCCAAGGCCAACGGCTACCAGTCGCTGCATACCACGCTGTTTGGCATGCACGGGGTCCCGATCGAGATCCAGATCCGCACCCGCGAAATGGAAGAGATGGCCAACAACGGCATCGCCGCCCACTGGCTGTACAAGTCCAGTGACGACGAGCAGCCCAAGGGCACCCATGCCCGGGCGCGCCAATGGGTCAAAGGCGTGCTGGAAATGCAGCAACGCGCGGGCAACTCCCTCGAATTCATCGAGAGCGTGAAGATCGACCTGTTCCCGGACGAGGTCTACGTGTTCACGCCCAAGGGCCGGATCATGGAGCTGCCCAAAGGCTCCACGGCGGTCGACTTCGCCTACGCGGTGCACACCGACGTCGGCAACAGCTGCATTGCCTGCCGCATCAACCGCCGCCTGGCGCCGCTGTCCGAACCGCTGCAGAGCGGCTCGACGGTCGAGATCGTCAGCGCCCCGGGGGCGCGACCGAACCCGGCCTGGCTCAACTTCGTGGTGACCGGCAAGGCCCGTACGCACATCCGCCATGCGCTCAAACTGCAGCGCCGCTCGGAATCCATCAGCCTCGGCGAACGCCTGCTGAACAAGGTTCTCAACGGCTTCGACAGCGCCCTGGACAAGATCCCCCAGGAGCGCATCCAGGCCATGCTCGGCGAATACCGCCTGGAGCTGATCGAAGACCTGCTCGAAGACATCGGCCTGGGCAACCGCATGGCCTACGTAGTGGCCCGCCGCCTGCTGTCTACCGAAGGCGAGCAACTGCCAAGCCCGGAAGGCCCGCTGGCCATTCGCGGCACCGAAGGCCTGGTGTTGAGCTACGCCAAATGCTGCACGCCGATACCGGGCGACCCGATTGTCGGTCACCTGTCGGCGGGCAAAGGCATGGTGGTGCACCTGGAAAACTGCCGCAACATCAGCGAAATCCGCCACAACCCGGAAAAATGCATCCAGCTGTCCTGGGCCAAGGATGTCACCGGCGAATTCAACGTCGAGCTGCGCGTCGAGCTTGAGCACCAGCGCGGCCTGATCGCGCTGCTGGCCAGCAGCGTCAACGCCGCCGACGGCAATATCGAGAAAATCAGCATGGATGAACGCGATGGTCGCATCAGCGTGGTCCAACTGGTGGTCAGCGTGCACGACCGTGTGCACCTGGCACGCGTGATCAAGAAACTGCGCGCCCTGACCGGGGTGATCCGAATCACCCGCATGCGTGCGTAGCCCAATAACAGCAAGGAGTCATCATGACCAAGACCGTCATCACCAGTGACAAGGCCCCAGCCGCCATCGGCACCTATTCCCAGGCGATCAAGGCCGGCAACACGGTGTACATGTCCGGGCAGATCCCGCTGGACCCGAAAACCATGGAACTGGTCGAAGGCTTCGAAGCCCAGACCGTCCAGGTCTTCGAAAACCTCAAAGCCGTTGCTGAAGCCGCTGGCGGTTCGTTCAAGGACATCGTCAAGCTGAACATCTTCCTCACCGACCTCAGCCACTTCGCCAAGGTCAACGAGATCATGGGCAAGTACTTCGACCAGCCGTACCCGGCCCGCGCCGCCATTGGCGTTGCTGCCCTGCCGAAAGGCTCGCAGGTTGAAATGGATGCCATCCTGGTCATCGAGTAACACCCCCGAGGGCGCGCCGCCCGGTGCGCCCTCATCCCCCGCCCCTGCAAGGACCCCCGCCATGCGCTACGCGCTCGCCCTGTCGCTGCTCGCCACCCTGTTGAGCGGCTGCGCCAGCCACAGCCCGGAAGACCTCAACGGTACCTGGATCAACCAGAACGCCATCGACGCTGCCGCCAAAGGCTCCAACCTGCGCCAGGCCCTGCTCGCCAACGGCCCGAACCTTGAATGGAAGGTCAACGTTGCCGCCAGCCAGGCCACCTTCAGCAATGGCTTTGAAGCGGGCGACGGCAAGCTCAAGGCGCTCAAAGATGGCCAGTGGGAAGTCGATTTCTATGGTAACTACGCCGAGACGCTGAGCCTGGACGGCGACGAACTGGTTCAAGCGGCCAGTGACGCCAACCCGCAGCAGAGCTTCCAGCGCGCCGAAACCCCGGCGCCCATTGATGCGCCAGCTGGCACCACCTTTGAAACCGAGCTGTACAAGGCTTACATGGGTGGCGACTGGAAGATTGTCGAGGGCCCGGGTCAAGGTGCAATGGTGCATTTTCGCGCCAACGGCAGCCTCGACGGCCTGCCCGGCCTGGATCGCTACGCGCTGTGCCTGGCTGGTGATTGCGCGGCCATGAGCGGCGAGCACGACAGCCTGTGGCTGGAACGCAACCAGCAGGGCAACCCGTGGATCTTCAAGCGTGACGGCAAACAGCTGGAAATCTTCCAGGCCGTCAACAAGGCCCAGGCCGACGAGATGCCCGATCTGCAACCTGGCCCTCGTCGCTGGCTGCTTGAGCGTCAGTAAGGGTTAATTGCTACCGGCAAGGATGGCCGCATAGCCTTCCTTGTAGCTTGGGTACTGTGGCGCCCAGCCCAGTGCCCGGGCCCGGACGTTGCTGCAGCGCTTGCTGCCGGCACGGCGCACCCGCTCCTGCTCCGACCACTGGGTAACGCCCATGTACTCGCGCAGCCAGGCAACCACGTCAAACAGCGGCGCCGGCGCGTCATCGACACCGATGTAGCAGTCGTCCACAGCCTTGCCTTGCTGATCGCTCTTGAGCAAGAACGCCAGCAGCCCGGCAGCATCTTCAGCGTGAATGCGGTTGCCGTACAGCGGCGGCTCTTCGGTTACTCGATAACCCTGGCGGACCTGGCTGAGCAGCCATTCGCGACCCGGGCCGTAGATGCCCGTAAGGCGCACGATGGTCGCCGGGATGCCGCTGGCCAGGGCCAGTTGCTCGGCTTCGAGCATCACCTTGCCCGAATAGCCTTCAGGCGCCACGGCAGCAGTTTCGTCAATCCACTCGCCGTCCTTCTGCGCATACACGCTGCTGCTCGAGACAAACAGCAGGCGCCGCGGCTTTTGCCCGCGCTCGGCCAGCCAGGCCAGCACGTTGCGCAGGCCCTCGACATAAGCGGCCTGGTAACCGGCTTCGTCATGCTGGCTGGCGGCAACGCTGTAGACCAGGTAATCCGGAGCGTCAACCGGCCAGTCGGCCGGGCAACGCGAGTCATTCAAGTCGGCAGCGATCGCCGTCACCCCCTCTGGCAATTGGCCAACACTGCGGCGCAAGCCGCTCACCGGCCAGCCAGAGGCCAGCAATTGCTTGGCCAGACGGCCACCGACATCGCCACAACCGACGATCAGAACTGAGGGCGCAGACATCCTGAAACTCCGCAAATCAAAGGCCCAGCCTATCCAAATAAATCGATAGGCGGCTAGCTATGATGGAAAAAAAGTAACTTTATTACTTCTGCTAACAAGAATTACTTGCAATAATGGCCACCCAATTTTGTTCTCGGCCTGTCTCGAGGCCTGGAAGGACAACCACCTCTTTCTTCTTCATCAGGTCAGGCCAGCATGACACGTATCCAACCTTCCGCTTCGCCAACCACGTCGCGCGCATGGCGCGCCGTTGCCGCGCTGATGCTCAGCCTGGTGATGGCACCCGCCGCCCTGGCCGATGAGCCGACCACCGCACCCGCCACTCCAGCCGCCGCCGTTGCACCGGCCGCACCGGGTGCCGAACAGGCTGCTGCGCCGACCGATCCGGCTGCCGCACCTGCTGTTGCTCCGGTTGATGGCCAGGCCGCCAGCCCGGCTGACGAAAGCGTTGAAGCACTGGTTGAAGATACCAGCCTGGGCATGGCCCACGACCTGTCGCCATGGGGCATGTACAAGAACGCCGACATCGTGGTGAAGATCGTCATGATCGGCCTGGCCATCGCCTCGATCATTACCTGGACCATCTGGATCGCCAAAGGCTTCGAGCTGCTGGGCGCCAAGCGTCGCCTGCGTGGCGAGATCGCCGCCCTCAAGCGTGCCACCACCCTCAAGGAAGCCAGCGACAGCGCCAACAAAGAAGGCACCCTGGCCCACATCCTGGTTCACGATGCCCTGGATGAAATGCGCCTGTCGGCCAATACCCGCGAGAAAGAAGGCATCAAGGAGCGCGTCAGCTTCCGCCTTGAGCGCCTGGTAGCTGCCAGCGGCCGCAACATGAGCAGCGGCACCGGCGTCCTCGCCACCATCGGTTCCACCGCGCCGTTCGTCGGTCTGTTCGGTACCGTCTGGGGCATCATGAACAGCTTCATCGGCATCGCCAAGACCCAGACCACCAACCTCGCCGTGGTTGCCCCGGGTATCGCCGAAGCCCTGCTGGCCACCGCCCTGGGCCTGGTCGCAGCGATCCCTGCGGTAGTCATTTACAACGTCTTCGCCCGCTCCATTGCCGGTTACAAGGCGCAGGTGTCCGATGCCTCGGCCGAAGTCCTGCTGCTGGTCAGCCGCGACCTGGACCACCAGCCAGGCGATCGCGCCGCGGCACCTCACATGGTTAAAGTGGGCTAAGCCATGGGCCTGCATCTTAACGAAGGTGGCGACGACCTCGCCGAAAACCACGAAATCAACGTCACGCCGTTCATCGACGTCATGTTGGTCCTGCTGATCATCTTCATGGTGGCAGCGCCGCTGGCAACCGTCGACATCAAGGTCGACCTGCCAGCCTCGACCGCAAAACCGGCGCCGAGGCCCGAGAAGCCGGTGTTCCTCAGCGTCAAGGCTGACCAGAACCTGTACGTCGGTGACGAGCAGGTCCAGCGTGACCAGCTCGGCGCGATTCTCGACGCCAAGACCAAGGGCGACAAGGACACCACGATCTTCTTCCAGGCCGATAAAGGGGTGGATTACGGCGATCTGATGGAAGTCATGAACACGCTGCGCGCGGCCGGTTACCTGAAAGTCGGTCTGGTCGGCCTTGAGACGGCAGCCAAGAAATGATCAAGACGCGGCATAAGCTGGCGCGTTACAGCAGTAGTCTGGCGATTGTGCTGGGTATCCATGCCGTTGCCGTTTTGCTGACGCTCAATTGGTCGGTGCCCCAAGCGATCGAGTTGCCGCCTGCGGCAATGATGATCGAAATGGCCCCGATGCCCGAACCGGCCCCGCCACCTCCACCCAAGGTGGTCACCCCGCCACAGCCGCCAGCGCCGGTCGAAGAACCGCCGCTGCCGAAACTGGCCGAGGCGCCGAAACCGAAAATCGCCATTGCCAAGCAGGTCAAGCCAAAGGCCAAACCGCAGCCGCCCAAGCCCGAGAAAAAGCCTGAGCCGCCGCAGGAAAAGCCGGCCGACGAGGAAGTGGTCGATACACCGCCAACCACCGCACCGTCGCAAAAATCGGCGGCTCCGGCGCCGAGCATCGCCACCAACAGCAATGCCCTGCCGACCTGGCAGAGCGATCTGCTGCGACACCTGGCGAAGTACAAGCGCTACCCGGAAAACGCCCGGCGCATGCGTATGGAAGGCATCAACCGCCTGCGCTTCGTGGTCGATGGCGAGGGCAAGATCCTCTCCTACGCCCTGGCTGGTGGATCGGGCAGCGCGGCACTGGATCGGGCGACCCTGGAGATGATCCGTCGCGCGCAACCGGTGCCACCGCCGCCTAAAGAACTGCTCAACAACGGCAGCATTGAAGTGATCGCGCCTTTCGTCTACTCGCTGGACAAACGCTAACGCTTTGTTTCTGTCACAAACGAGCAAGTCTGATAACGTGCGTCTATCGATTGCAGCCGCTATGCTGGGGCCGCAACTTCATGGACGCACGTTATGACCCTCACAGAATTGCGCTACATCGTCACCCTCGCCCAGGAGCAGCACTTCGGCCACGCCGCCGAACGCTGCCACGTCAGCCAGCCGACCCTGTCGGTCGGCGTCAAGAAGCTTGAGGACGAGCTGGGTGTACTGATCTTCGAGCGCAGCAAAAGCGCGGTACGCCTGACCCCGGTCGGCGAAGGCATCGTTGCCCAGGCGCAAAAGGTACTCGAGCAGGCCCAGGGCATTCGCGAGCTGGCCCAGGCCGGCAAGAACCAGCTGACCGCCCCGCTGAAAGTCGGCGCGATCTACACCGTCGGCCCCTACCTGTTCCCGCACCTGATCCCGCAACTGCACCGGGTCGCCCCGCAGATGCCGTTGTACATCGAAGAGAACTTCACCCACATCCTGCGCGACAAGCTGCGCAATGGCGAGCTGGACGCAGTGATCATCGCCCTGCCGTTCAACGAAGCCGACGTACTGACCCTGCCGCTGTACGACGAGCCGTTCTACGTGCTGATGCCCAGCGAGCATCCATGGACCCAGAAAGAAACCATCGACGCCAGCCTGCTCAACGACAAGAGCCTGCTGCTGCTCGGTGAAGGCCACTGCTTCCGTGACCAGGTGCTCGAGGCGTGCCCGACCCTGGCCAAAGGCAGCGACGGCGCCAAGCACACCACGGTCGAGTCCAGCTCGCTGGAAACCATTCGCCACATGGTCGCTTCGGGCCTGGGCGTATCGATCCTGCCGCTGTCGGCAGTGCACAGCCACCATTACGCCCCGGGCGTGATCGAAGTGCGCCCGCTGAGCCCACCGGCGCCGTTTCGCACCGTGGCCATCGCCTGGCGCGCCAGCTTCCCGCGGCCCAAGGCCATCGAGATCCTCGCTGACTCGATCCGCCTGTGCTCGGTCGCCAAACCCGCCGCGAGCCAGTAGGAAAGCACCATGCCGGAGTTGTCCCAGGTCTCGGTGACCGCGCTCAAGGGAGTCGGCGAGGCCATGGCCGAAAAACTCGCCAAGGTCGGCCTGGAGAACCTCCAGGACGTGCTGTTCCACCTGCCGCTGCGCTATCAGGACCGCACCCGCGTGGTGCCCATCGGCGCCCTGCGCCCGGGCCAGGATGCAGTGATCGAAGGCGTGGTCAGTGGCACCGACGTGGTCATGGGCAAGCGCCGCAGCCTGCTGGTGCGCCTGGGCGACGGCAGCGGCGTTCTGAGCCTGCGCTTCTACCACTTCAGCAACGCGCAGAAGGAAGGCCTCAAGCGCGGCACCCACCTGCGCTGCTACGGTGAAGCGCGCCCGGGTGCTTCCGGGCTGGAAATCTACCACCCGGAATACCGCGCGCTGACCGGCGACGAGCCGGCCCCGGTGGAGCAGACCCTGACCCCGATCTACCCGACCACCGAAGGCCTGACCCAGCAGCGCCTGCGCCAGCTGTGCCAGCAGAGCCTGGCCCTGCTCGGCCCGCGCAGCCTGCCGGACTGGCTACCGGACGAACTGGCCCGGGATTACCAACTGGCGCCGCTGGACGATGCGATCCGCTACCTGCACCACCCACCGGCCGATGCCGACGTCGATGAGCTCGCCGAAGGCCACCATTGGGCCCAGCACCGCCTGGCGTTCGAAGAGCTGCTGACCCACCAGCTGTCCCAGCAGCGCCTGCGCGAAAGCCTGCGCGCCCAGCGTGCGCCGGTATTGCCCAAGGCCAGCCGCTTGCCCCAGCAGTACCTGGCCAACCTCGGCTTTGCACCAACCGGTGCCCAGCAACGCGTGGGCAACGAGATTGCCTACGACCTCAGCCAGCCGGAGCCGATGCTGCGCCTGGTGCAAGGCGATGTCGGCGCCGGCAAGACCGTGGTCGCTGCCCTCGCTGCCCTGCAAGCGCTGGAAGCCGGTTACCAGGTGGCGCTGATGGCACCCACCGAGATCCTCGCCGAGCAGCATTTCATCACCTTCAAGCGCTGGCTGGAGCCGCTGGGCATCGAAGTCGCCTGGCTGGCCGGCAAGCTCAAGGGCAAGGCACGCAGCAGCGCCCTGGAACAGATCGCCGCCGGCGCCCCGATGGTGGTTGGCACCCATGCCCTGTTCCAGGAAGAAGTGAAGTTCAAGAACCTGGCCCTGGCGATCATCGACGAACAGCACCGCTTCGGCGTGCAGCAGCGCCTGGCCCTGCGCCAGAAAGGCGTGGGCGGTCAACTGTGCCCGCACCAGCTGATCATGACCGCCACGCCGATCCCGCGCACCCTGGCCATGAGCGCCTATGCCGACCTGGACACCTCGATCCTCGACGAATTGCCGCCAGGCCGCACCCCGGTCAACACCGTGCTGGTAACCGACAGCCGGCGCTTCGAAGTGGTCGAGCGGGTGCGCGCGGCTTGCGCCGAAGGGCGCCAGACCTACTGGGTCTGCACCCTGATCGAAGAATCTGAAGAGCTCACCTGCCAGGCCGCCGAAACCACTTACGAGGAACTTAGCAGCGCCTTGGGCGAGTTGCGTGTCGGCCTGATTCACGGGCGCATGAAACCTGCGGAGAAAGCCGCGGTGATGGCCGAATTCAAGCAGGGCAATTTGCAGCTGCTGGTGGCAACCACGGTGATCGAGGTGGGTGTCGACGTGCCCAATGCCAGCCTGATGATCATCGAGAACCCCGAGCGTCTGGGCCTGGCCCAATTGCACCAGCTGCGCGGCCGGGTTGGCCGGGGCAGCGCGGTGAGCCATTGCGTGCTGCTGTATCACCCGCCGCTGTCGCAGATCGGCCGCGAACGCCTGGGGATCATGCGCGAGACCAACGACGGCTTCATCATCGCCGAGAAAGACCTGGAGCTGCGCGGCCCGGGTGAAATGCTCGGCACCCGCCAGACCGGCCTGCTGCAATTCAAGGTCGCTGACCTGATGCGCGACGCTGACCTGCTGCCCGCCGTGCGCGACGCCGCCCAGGCCCTGCTGGCCCGCTGGCCGTCACACGTCAGCCCCTTGCTGGAACGCTGGCTGCGCCACGGCCAGCAATACGGCCAAGTGTGACGCCCGTCCCAGATTGCGGCCAGCCCGGGGTTCAAGCTGGTTATACTCATGCGATTGAAAAAATTTTGGATACAGACCATGACTGAAGTTGCTCTGGACACCGCAACCCCCCACGCTCCGTCTGTTATCCGGTTGCTGCTCGACAAGCTCGGCATCGCCTACCGCGAAGTGACCGACCATCCGCAGCTGCCGGCCGCCGCCAAAGTGCAGGCCGTACTGCTGGACGACGAAGTCGGCGCGTTGATGGTGCTGTTCCCGCAAAACCAGTTGCTCGACCTCAGCCGCCTGACCGAGCTGACCGGCCGCAAGCTGGCTGCGGTACCGCTGGAACGCCTGCGCCACATGCTGGAAAAGCACGGCCTGAAAATCCTCCCGGGGATTCCGGCGCTGACCAGCTCACCGTGCCTGTACGAAGAAAGCCTGCTGCGTCCCGAGCGCCTGCTGATTCACTCCGGTGAAGCCGGGTTGTTGCTGGAGATCGAGCGCGACGACTTCAAGAAGATGCTCAGCAAGGCCAGCGCCGGCAACTTCGGCGAACTGCTGACCAGCATCCGCCCAAATCTCGACCGCCCCCACGACGACCGCGAAGAAATTTCCCAGGCCGTCCAGGCATTCACCGCCCGGCGCATCCAGCAGCGCCTGGAAAGCACCATCGAGATCCCGCCGCTGGCGGAAACCGCGCAAAAAATCATCAAGCTGCGGGTCGACCCCAACGCCACCATCGATGACATCACCGGCGTGGTCGAAACCGACCCGGCCCTTGCTGCGCAAGTGGTCAGCTGGGCGGCTTCGCCCTACTACGCCTCACCGGGCAAGATCCGCTCGGTGGAAGACGCCATCGTTCGCGTACTCGGCTTTGACCTGGTGATCAACCTGGCCCTGGGCCTGGCGCTGGGCAAAACCCTGAGCCTGCCCAAGGACCACCCGCAACAGACCACGCCGTACTGGCAGCAATCGATCTACACCGCTGCGGTGATCGAGGGCCTGACCCGGGCCATGCCACGGGCCGAGCGCCCGGAATCGGGCCTGACCTACCTGGCCGGGCTGCTGCACAACTTCGGCTACCTGTTGCTGGCGCATGTGTTCCCGCCGCATTTCTCGCTGATCTGCCGGCACCTGGAGGTCAACCCGCACCTGTGCCACAGCTACGTCGAGCAACACCTGCTGGGCATCAGCCGCGAGCAGATCGGCGCCTGGCTGATGCGCTACTGGGACATGCCGGATGAGCTGTCCACTGCCCTGCGCTTCCAGCACGACCCGACCTATGCCGGCGATTGCGCCGCCTTCCCCAACCTGGTGTGCCTGGCGGTGCGCCTGCTGCGCTCGCGCGGAATCGGCTCGGGGCCGCAGGAAAGCATCCCCGACGATCTGCTCGAGCGTCTGAACCTGACCCGCGAAAAAGCCGAGGACGTGGTCAACAAGGTGCTGGAAGCCGAAGCCATGCTGCGTGAGCTGGCCTCGCAATTCAGCCAGCACTGAGGCGTAAGCCTGACCTTGGCGGTCAGGCCTTCTTTTTCGGTTTCAGGTACTTCATCAGGCCCTGGAACCAGATCACCAGCGCCGGGTTGCCCTTGATCTGGATGCTTTTGTCCTGAATCCCCTGCATGAAGGCCAGTTGCTTGTTCTTGGCCTGCAGGGTGGCAAAACCGAACGCGGCATCCTTGAAGGCGATAGCGAAAGCTGGCGCAGGGTGAGTGCCGGATTTGCTGCTGATTCGCAGGTCCTTGACGATGAAATGGCGCGCCGCCTTGCCATCGAGGGTCTGCAGCTGGAACACCAGGTCCTTGTCGGCCAGTTGCTGCTGAAAGGCAGGATTGTTGCGGCTGGCTTTGGCCATCAGCAGGCCCATGGCCCAAAGGAGAAAGCGAAACTTCATGTGCACGCCTCGGCTAAAAAGTGACTGGCGAAGCAGTTTATAGTCTCGCTACAAAAACGCCATAGTTCTCTACGCTTTACCCGATGATAGCCGCCGTTGGCCTTGTAACCGGGTTATTCACTGACGCCTGAACCTGCTCAACGCGTACAGAATCAACTGGTTCGCGCCGACAGCCGCCAGTGCCGTAGACAACCCCAGCACG
Organism: Pseudomonas sp. B21-009; assembly: GCF_024749345.1. NCBI lineage: Bacteria > Pseudomonadati > Pseudomonadota > Gammaproteobacteria > Pseudomonadales > Pseudomonadaceae > Pseudomonas > Pseudomonas sp. B21-009. The sequence goes on from NZ_CP087199.1 coordinate 5,803,882, forward strand.
CTGCAAAACATTGCGCGCAGCGGATGCTGGGGCAACAGGTAGAGCAGGATTGCGGCAGGAATGGCCGCCGCTAGCAGCAACCGCCATTTGAGCCGCGGCACCAGCGCGATCGCCAGGTTCATCAACACCACGAAGTAGAAGATCAGGTACATGCCCATGCCGATCGCGACGCCGCGTGACATCAGCCCGCCGGCCATCTGCCGGTACATTGTCATGCCAGTGTTGTGCAGCCACAGGTAAGTGACAATGGCCAACAGGTGCACAACCAGAGCGATTGCCAGGCGGTAAGGGCGAGTTACAAGCATTTCTGTGTCTCGTCTTCGACCACGCCTTTGTCGCTCAGGCGCTTAATACCGTCCACGGCGCTGTCGCGGTAACCGCTGGCCTCCAGTGCCGCTTGCTGGTAGCACGCCATGGCGCGGTCATTGTCCTGCTGGCCAAGCTTGCCTGCCTCGTAGGCAAAGCCAAGCTCCACCAGCCCCCGCGGCGACTCCAGCTTCGCCGATTGGCGCAAGGCTTGAAGCGCTTTGCCCGGGCCCTGGCAGACCCGGTCCTCGGCATACTCTTCGCCGTAGCAAACGAAGTGCGCCAGCATGGCCCCGGCGTCCCGTTCAGTGACCATCGCCGCCTCCAGGAGCTGCACGATGGTCGAGTCCGGCAGTCGTTCGGCATCCCCTGAAAAAATCAGGATGACCGCCTGGACTGCGGCCTCGTTGTTGCCCTTGGTAGCGGCACTGAGCAGACTGTTGAGGGCGGCGTTCATCAGTTGCCCAGGGTTGTCGTAGAGCCCTGCCCTGCCCAGATTCTCATAGAGCCTGGCGCGCTCGACATCCAGCTCGCCGGCAACCTTCTCCTGGCGCCCGGTAAAGAAGCCCGCCAGCGACCAGTCATCGATCCGCTGTAACACCCAGCATTGGCCGCGGGTAAAGGTATAGACATTGAGCAGTTCGCCCTTGGTGTCGTGCAACACCACTTGCCGGCTACCCTCCTGCTCGACCACCAGCCCCAGCGCGGCACGCTTGGCCGGCTGTAGCAAGGCCAGCGACGGGCGCTGCTCCGGGGCCAGCTTGCGGATCGCCACACGCGGTTGCTTGCGACCGGGGTAGATCCGCTGCTCGATCAGCGGGTCAGCCACCAGCGACTGCTGCAGCGCTTCGCTCTGGGCAAAAGCGGCGAAAAAGGCGCCAAAATCGTTGTCGGAGCAGTCCGGCATGTCCGCCGGGGCACCAGCGCAGGTTGTCGCCCCGGCCAGCAGCAGGAACGAGCAGAACCACTGCCGCCACGTCGTCGCAAAGCCTTTCATGGTTTGCCTCTGTCGATCAGCTGTTGAGTGGGAGTACACCAGTAGTCACTGAAACCCAGCCAGTAACCCAGCACATCGCGGATAAAGCGCAGGGCGCTTTCCGGCTTGCGGCAATCGGCCTGCTCGTCGGCCACGTCATAGGGCGTATTGCTGATGAAGTAGTTGAGCCAATGGGGCTTCCAGTTGGGTATGGCGATCTCGATATGCCCATCAGCCTTGTACAAGCTGATCCAGACGATGCCGACAGTGCCGTTGTCTTCGTAATCGCGCATGTCCAAAGAGGTCTGCGAGAACAGCGGCGTGCGGTAAACCTGCTTTTGATTGCTGCGGTCAATGAAACGCAGGTAGGCCAGGTCATCGAAAGGCACCAGCCAGCCACCAACCGGCACATTCTCCATGAGATAACGGCCCGACTCGCTGACCACCCTGACTTCGCCTGGCCGATCGATCAATACCTGGATGTTGTGTCCCACCCAAAGTACCAATGCCCCAACCATCGCCAGGGCAAAATAGTGCCTACGTTTCAAGACCGATCCTTGTTGCATACATTCAGCCGGCCCAACCAGTGGGCAAGCATTATCGCCAGGAAAGTCAGACCACCGGCCAGCGGGCTGAAAAACATCGTTCGCACCGGGTGATCCGGCATCAGCCAGTAGATGATCAACGCCACCAGCGCGCCATTGATCATGAGTTTGTGCTTGAGCCTCGGCACGAAAACGATCACCAGGCTGAAGATCACCATCACATCGAACACCAGCCAGAAAATGGCGCCAGACGCCACGCCGCGGGCGGTGAAGCCGCCGTAGATCTGCTTGTAGTAATGAACCCCGATGTCGTTGAGCACCAGGAACAGGAAGCAAGCCAGCGCATGCACGGCCAGGGCGATCAGCCAGCGTTTGATCATCGGGAGTTTCCTTGCAAAGCCTGGCACCAGCTGCGCACATCGTTCCTGTCGAAGCCCGGGCAGTTGTTGTCGCGGGGGATATAGCGATAGGGGTGCGCGGCTTCGTAGGTGAAGTGGTAGTAGTTGTGCTTGTCCTGGCCGTACAGCCAGTAGGACGAGGAGCCCTGGGAAATCTGGTAGGGCTCGAAGGTCAGCATTGAGGATTCGGCGGGGATGAAGTTGTCAGGCTCCATCCACAGCAGCAGCGCGTTCGAATACAACGGCGTGGTCACGCCTGGCAGCAGCAGGAGTACCAGCAACGCCAGGGCCAACCCTTTGCCTTTGCTCATGCCGGCGGCAGGTTCGCATAGTAGGAACCCACCAGTTCCATGACCACCACGGTGGTCAGGCAAATGAACGTCAGCAGGCGATGCCAGAGCTGGTCACGCCAGCGTCGGTGCAGGCTGGTGAGTATCAATATCAGGCAGACAAAGGCCAGGCTGCCGAACAGGTCGCTGTCGGCAACGCCCGCCAGGTAGTTGGGCAAGGTCAAGCCGTCATACATGGCGTTGCCCTGCGCTAGCGGTTAGTGCGAATCCTTCGGTCTTCATCACGGCCCTCCCTGGACACTTCCCCGTCCTTGCGACGGCGGCCGCGTATGCTAGCCAGATGCCAGGGCGGCGGCAATAAAAAACGGGCACCTTGTGCGGTGCCCGTTTTTCACTGCAATCGATCTGTGCGAGGCATCACGGATTGACGCTGTCCTTCAGGGATTTGCCTGGTTTGAAAGCAACGGTGTTGCTGGCCTTGATCTTGACCGGCTCGCCGGTTTGCGGGTTTTTGCCCGTGCGGGCACCGCGGTGGCGCTGCAGGAAGGTACCGAAGCCGACCAGGGTCACGCTGTCCTTGCGGTGCAGGGCGCCGGTGATTTCTTCGAGCACGGCGTTGAGCACGCGGTTGGCTTGCTCTTTGGTGAGATCAGCCTTTTCCGCAATGGCGGCGGCGAGTTCTGGTTTACGCATAGTGAAGCCTCTTTGACGGTTTTTTTGTTGTTATGCCGTGCTGCTCTTGAAGAACAGCGCCCAAGGCACCGCAGGCTCTAAACTGCGGCAGACGGAGTGAGAATGGCATGCCCTCAGGGGCCGCGCCAGTCTCTGGGCGGCCATTGTTGGGGCAAAGGCAGGGGAAATCCGACAGAACGCCGGTTATTTACGCCATCAGCGCCGGAAGTTGCCGATTTAGAGCCAGCTTGTCCATGACGGCGGTGCCGGTCAGGGCATAGCCCAGCAGTTGGCCGTCTGCGTCATGGCAGAGCACCTTGAGGTCGGCGCCCTGGCCTTCAACGCTCCACTGGCCCTCACGGCCATGGGGCACAGGCGACACCACCAGCGGGCAGGCCGGGGTTTTAACCGTAACCGGCATCGGCCCGTAGGCGACCGCTGTCGGGTTGCCGGCCAGGGTTTGCGCCAGCGCCCGGGCGCAACTCATCAACGGCATCACATACAGCAGATTGAGGCCATCGACTTCGGCGCAATCACCGAGGGCGAAGATGTTGGCGTGGGAGGTACGCAGCTGGCGATCAACCACTACGCCGCGATTGACCTGCAACCCCGCAGCCGAGGCCAGGTCGATGCGTGGGCGCAGGCCAACAGCCGAAACCACCAGGTCGCAAGCAATCACGCTGCCGTCGGACAAGTGCGCTTCCAGGCCCTGCTCCAGCCGCTGCAGGCGGGTCAGTACCGGGCCCAGGTGGAAGCGCACGCCCAGCTCTTGAAGGCCGGCCTGAACCGCAGCTGCCGCCATCGGGTGCAGCAAGGTCGGCATGACCTGCTCGCACGGCGCCACCAGCTCGACCTGATAGCCACCCAGGCTCATGTCGTTGGCGAACTCACAGCCGATCAGGCCGGCGCCGAGGATCAGCACCCGTTGCTTGCCAGCGGCGGCGGCGCGAAAACGCGCGTAGTCCTCGAGGTCGTTGATCGGGAAGATCAGCTCGCCCGCATCGCCTTCGACCGGCACCCGCACGGTTTCGGCGCCCCAGGCCAGGATCAGGTCGCGGTAGTGAACCTGCTCTTCACCGATCCACAGGCGTTTATGGCCCGGGTCGATGCCGCTGATGCGGGTGTGGGTGCGCACCTCGGCCTTGAGCTGCTCGGCCATGGCGCCGGGTGCGGCCATGCTCAGGCCGTCGGCGTCCTTGTTCTTGGCGAAACCGGTGGAAAGCATCGGCTTGGAGTAGGAACGGCCGTCGTCGGCGGTAATCAGCAACAACGGCGTATCGCCGTCGAGCTTGCGAAACTCGCGAGCCAGGTTGTAACCCGCCAGACCTGTACCGACAATCACCACTGGAGCCGTCATGCGCTGCCTTCCTTGAAATCTGATTGAAATGTGATCAGTTGATTTCGATCATCTCGAAATCCATCTTGCCGACACCGCAGTCCGGGCACAGCCAGTCTTCGGGTACGTCTTCCCACCGGGTGCCTGGAGCGATGCCGTCGTCCGGCCAACCGTCAGCTTCGTTGTAGACCAGGCCACAGACAATACATTGCCACTTTTTCATAACGCACTTCCTCGAAAGACTCAGGCATTGGAGTGGCCGCTCTCGTGAAGATTACAGTGGCGGCCATCAAAGAAAGGGCTTTGTACTGGAGCCAGGTGCCAGCATGCAAGCCGGATCGGGCAATCATGCTAAGCTCGGCGTCTCTCTGGCCTGTTATTCGATACCGCCGTGCCGTACGAAACATTGCAAGCGCCCGCTGCACTCTGGCTGCAGCACCCTGACCTGGCAGACAGCACATCGCCCACGACTCGCGACTGGTTGTACGACCAGGGCTCCCTGACCCGCCGCCTGATTCAATTATCCGCCGATCACTTTTGCGTGACACCCCTTTGCGAGGGCTGGCAACGCCTGCGCGAAGACGAATGCCAGGCCCTTGACCTGCCGTTGGGCAGCGAAGGCTGGGTGCGCGAAGTGTATTTGCGCGGCCATGGCCAGCCCTGGGTGTTTGCCCGCAGCGTGGCCGCGCGCAGCTCGCTGGAAAGTGGCGGCCTGGACATGGAAGCGCTGGGCAGCCGCTCATTGGGCGAACTGCTGTTCTGCGAACAGGGCTTTGTCCGCCGGCCCATCGAGGTCTGCCACTATCCGCAGGCCTGGCTGCCGCTGGAGCAGTGCCATGCAGGCTTGTGGGGGCGCCGTTCGCGCTTTGATCGCGACGCCTTGAGCGTGCTGGTGGCCGAGGTGTTCTTGCCTACACTGTGGATTGCCGCCGACACCCCATCGGAGACCCGCTGATGTACCTGCAGTTGCTCAAGTCGTTCAATCGCCTGCACCCCCGGGCCTGGGACTTCATCCAGCTGAGCCGGATGGACCGTCCGATTGGCATCTACCTGCTGCTGTGGCCGACCCTTTCGGCCGTCTGGATTGCCGCCAAGGGCGCGCCGACCCTGGCCAACGTGCTGATATTCACCCTCGGCGTGGTGCTGATGCGCGCTGCCGGCTGCGCCATCAACGATTTCGCCGACCGCAAGGTCGATGGCCACGTCAAACGCACTGCCGACCGCCCGCTGGCCGCCGGACGGATCAACGCCCGCGAGGCGCTGACCCTGTTTGCGGTATTGGTCGGGGTGAGTTTCTTGCTGGTGCTGTGCACCAATGCCACCACGGTGTGGCTGTCGTTCGGCGCTGTGGCGCTGGCGGCCTGTTACCCGTTCATGAAGCGCTACACCTACTACCCGCAGGTGGTGCTGGGGGCGGCCTACTCCTGGGGCATCCCCATGGCCTTCACCGCCGCCACCGGCGAGCTGCCGGCCATCGCCTGGCTGCTGTACATCGCCAACCTGCTGTGGACCGTGGGCTACGACACGTACTACGCCATGGTCGACCGCGATGACGACCTGAAAATCGGGGTCAAATCCACCGCCATCCTGTTCGGTGAAGCCGATCGGGTGATCATCCTCACCTTGCAGGTATTGTCCCTGGGCTGCCTGTTACTGGCCGGCAACCGCTTCGAGCTGGGCGGCTGGTTCCACCTGGGACTGGTGGCAGCCTTGCTGTGCTTTGCCTGGGAGTTCTGGTCGACGCGCAAGCTGGACCGCGAATCGTGCTTCAAGGCCTTTCTGCACAATCACTGGGCGGGGCTGCTGATCTTTATCGGCATCGTGCTGGATTACAGTTTCTGATTTTTTCGCGGGGCAAGCCCGCTCCTACATGTAGGAGCGGGCTTGCCCCGCGAAAAAGCCACTACGGTTTGGCGACGTGCCACACGTCCTTCATGCCATCCCCCGTGGTTTCCCCCGCCTTCTTGTCCTTGACGAAGGTGTACAGCGGCTTGCCATCATAGGCCCACTGCATGCTGCCGTCATCGCGCTTGATCTGTGTCCACTTGCCTTCGGCTTTCTCGCCATCCTTGACCATCAACGGCGGCCAGTTCTTGGCACAATCAGCGTTACACATGGATTTGCCACCAGCGTCCTTATCAAAGGTGTACAAGGTCATACCCTTATGGTCGACCCACATGCCACCTTTCTCCATGGCATGATGAGCCGAGGCCACTCCCGGCAGCGCCAGGGCTACTGCAGCGAATAGACCCATCCAGTTCAGCGTATGTCGTGTCATTGGATTCACCGTAATTCTCGGGAGAGGGAATTTAAGCCTAGCCCAGTAACAGAATGTTGCTGCAATGGCCCACGAGCTGTCACACGACTGCAATAATTCCGTTATCTAATGCGGGCCAAGACACCTTTAATGGAAGAGGTTTAAGCATGGTTGGCAGAAACATTCTGATCGTTGACGACGAAGCGCCAATTCGCGAGATGATCGCCGTTGCATTGGAAATGGCCGGCTATGACTGCCTGGAAGCCGAAAACTCCCAGCAGGCCCACGCCATCATCGTCGACCGCAAGCCGGACCTGATCCTGCTCGACTGGATGCTCCCGGGCACCTCCGGTATCGAACTGGCCCGCCGCCTCAAGCGCGACGAGCTGACCGGCGACATCCCGATCATCATGCTCACCGCCAAGGGTGAGGAAGACAACAAGATCCAGGGCCTGGAAGTCGGCGCCGACGACTACATCACCAAGCCTTTCTCGCCGCGCGAGCTGGTGGCCCGGCTCAAGGCCGTGCTGCGCCGCGCCGGCCCGAGCGATGGCGAAGCGCCGATCGAAGTCGGCGGCCTGCTGCTCGATCCAATCAGCCACCGGGTGACCATCGACGGCAAGCCGGCCGAAATGGGCCCGACCGAATACCGCCTGCTGCAATTCTTCATGACCCACCAGGAGCGCGCCTACACCCGTGGCCAGCTGCTCGACCAGGTCTGGGGCGGCAACGTCTATGTCGAGGAACGCACCGTCGACGTGCATATCCGCCGCCTGCGCAAGGCGTTGGGCGATGCCTACGAAAATCTGGTACAAACCGTCCGCGGCACCGGTTACCGGTTCTCAACTAAAAGTTGAGAAAGCTGCAAGCTGTAAGCCCCAAGCTGCAAGAAAGAGCAAAAGCACACGCAGATCCGCTTCAACCTTGCAGCTTGTAGCTTGCAACGTGCAGCTGATCCGCTAAGGATCCCAATTGAACCAGAACTGGCATGGCACCCTGATTCGCCACATGCTGTTGCTGATCACCGTCTGCCTGCTGGCCGGCCTGATCAGCGGCTACTATGGCTGGAGCCTGGCCCTGGGCCTGGCGATCTACCTGGGCTGGACCCTCAAGCAACTGCTGCGCCTGCACGAATGGCTGCGCCTGCACAAACCCGATGAAGCACCGCCCGATGGCTATGGCCTGTGGGGCGAGGTGTTCGACAGCATCTACCATCTGCAACGCCGCGACCAGCGCGTGCGCGGGCGTCTGCAGGCGGTGATCGACCGGGTGCAGGAGTCCACCGCCGCCCTCAAGGATGCGGTGATCATGCTCGACAGCGATGGCAACCTGGAGTGGTGGAACCGCGCCGCGGAAACCCTGCTCGGCCTCAAGACCCCGCAGGACAGCGGCCAGCCAGTAACCAACCTGGTACGTCATCCACGCTTCAAGGAGTACTTCGAGCAGGAGAACTACCTCGAACCGCTGGAGATCCCCTCGCCGATCAACGACCGCATGCGCGTGCAACTGCACATCACCCGTTACGGCAACAACGAGCACCTGATGCTGGTACGCGATGTCACCCGCATCCATCAGCTGGAGCAGATGCGCAAGGATTTCGTCGCCAACGTCTCCCACGAACTGCGCACGCCGCTGACGGTGATCGCCGGCTACCTGGAAACCCTGCTCGATAACGTCGAAGAGGTGAACCCGCGCTGGGTTCGTGCCCTGCAGCAGATGCAGCAGCAAGGCGGGCGCATGCAAACGCTGCTCAACGACCTGCTGTTGCTGGCCAAGCTGGAAGCCACCGACTACCCCTCGGACAACCAGCCAGTAGCGGTCGAGAGCCTGCTGCAATCGATCAAGGGCGACGCCCAGGCATTGTCCGGGCAGCGTAACCAGCGCATCAGCCTGGAGGCGCAGCCGGGCATTCGCCTCAAGGGTAGCGAGGCGGAGCTGCGCAGCGCCTTCTCCAACCTGGTGTTCAATGCAGTCAAATACACCCAGGACGAAGGCCAGATCCGCATCCGCTGGTGGGCCGACGAGCAAGGCGCACACCTGAGCGTGCAGGACTCGGGCATCGGCATCGACCCCAAGCATCTGCCACGCCTGACCGAGCGCTTCTACCGCGTCGACTCCAGCCGTGCCTCCAATACCGGTGGCACCGGTCTGGGCCTGGCGATCGTCAAGCACGTGCTGCTGCGCCATCGCGCGCGCCTGGAAATCAGCAGCGTGCCAGGCCATGGCAGCACCTTTACCTGCCATTTCGCCCCGGTGCAGATAGCCTCGCGCCAGGCCTCCTGAGCCGCCGCCCTTTAAATTTGCGCAGTCAGCCGCTACATTGGCTGACTCGCGCCAGCTAATGCTGGCATTGCTGTACTCCCTTTCTTAAAAGACGGACCCCGTAAAACTCCATCATGGACCCTTCCCCTGGTTTCAACCTCGCTGCACTTTTCGCCGATTTCGGCATGATTCTTTTTGCTCTGCTGCTGGTTCTGCTCAACGGTTTCTTCGTTGCCGCCGAGTTCGCCATGGTCAAATTGCGCTCGACCCGGGTCGAGTCGATTGCCGAGCAGCATGGCTGGCGCGGGCAGATCCTGCGCACCGTACACAGCCAGCTGGACGCCTACCTGTCCGCTTGCCAACTGGGTATCACCCTGGCCTCGCTGGGGCTGGGCTGGGTCGGTGAGCCGGCCTTCGCGCACCTGCTCGAACCCCTGCTGGCCGCCGTCGGCGTTGAATCGCCGGAAGTCATCAAGGGCATCTCGTTCTTCAGCGCCTTCTTCGTCATCTCCTACCTGCACATCGTTGTAGGTGAGCTGGCGCCCAAGTCCTGGGCGATCCGCAAGCCCGAGCTGCTGTCGCTGTGGACGGCGGTGCCGCTGTACCTGTTCTACTGGCTGATGTACCCGGCCATCTACCTGCTCAACGCCAGCGCCAACGCCATCTTGCGTATTGCCGGCCAGGGCGAGCCCGGGCCGCACCACGAACACCACTACAGCCGTGAAGAACTCAAGCTGATCCTGCACTCCAGCCGTGGCCAGGACCCTAGCGACCAAGGCATGCGGGTACTGGCCTCGGCGGTGGAAATGGGCGAGCTGGAAGTGGTCGACTGGGCTAACTCGCGGGAAGACATGGTCTGCCTCGATGCCAACGCGCCGCTCAAGGAAATCCTCGCGATGTTCCGTCGGCACAAGTTCAGTCGCTACCCGGTACTCGATGCCGAGCGCGGCGAATTCATCGGCCTGCTGCACATCAAGGACCTGCTGCTGGAGCTGGCCGATCTCGACCATATCCCCGAGTCGTTCAACCTGGCCGAGCTGACCCGGCCGCTGGAGCGCGTGTCGCGGCACATGCCGCTGGCGCACCTGCTCGAGCAGTTCCGCAAAGGCGGTGCGCACTTTGCGCTGGTCGAGGAAGCCGACGGCAAGGTCATCGGCTACCTGACCATGGAGGACGTGCTGGAAGTGCTGGTTGGCGACATCCAGGACGAACACCGCAAGGCCGAGCGCGGCATCCTCGCCTACCAGCCGGGCAAGCTGCTGGTACGCGGCGACACCCCGCTATTCAAGGTCGAGCGCCTGCTTGGCGTGGATCTGGACCACATCGAGGCCGAAACCCTCGCCGGCCTGGTCTACGAGACCCTCAAGCGGGTTCCGGAAGAGGAAGAGCTACTGGAAGTCGAAGGCCTGCGCATCATCATCAAAAAGATGAAGGGGCCGAAGATCGTCCTGGCCAAGGTGCTCAAGCTCGATTGAGCCGCCTCAGGGGTTGCCGGCGGTAAAGTTCGGCAGCCCGCCGACGGGCTGGTTGAACTGGTAGGGTATCGACTCCAGCGCCAGCCCGACGTTGCGCTGCACCACAAAGTGCAAGTGCGGGCCGCTGCTGTTGCCGGTATTGCCGGATTTTGCCAGCGGCGTGCCGTACACCACCCGCTGCCCTTCCCTGACCACCACCGAGCCGCGCATCAGGTGCAGGTACACGCCCATGGTGCCGTCTTCGTGAAGGATGCGCACAAAGTTGCCTGACGGATGACTGCCACGGCCGCTCTGGCTGTTTTCGGTCTTGATCACCACCCCTGCCCGTGCGGCGATGATCGGCGTGCCTTCAGGCATGGCGATGTCCATGGCATAACGGCCCTTGGGCCCGAAGTGGCTGTAGCGGCCATTGGGCCCCTGGGTCAAGCGAAAGGGCCCGCCGCGCCAGGGCAATGGGTAACGGAACGCCTGTTGACGCTGGCCCGGGTTGCCCAGGGCAAAATCGAACTTGCTCTTGTAGCTCACCGGCTTGCCGGGCTGGCGGGCACTGAGCAGCGTCAGCGCCACCGTGCTGCGCGCCGGCACCACTCGCCGCACCAAACGCGACGCCCCACCCTGGACATTGCCCAGGCGCTCCAGGCGCAGCTCTACCTCGACCGGCGCGTAGGTGTCGTTACGCGCACTGAAGCGCACGCCTGCGGCAAAGCGGTTGGCCTGCAACTGCACCTGGGTTTCCAGTTGCTCAACCATCCTGTCGCCAAAGACAAACGCCCGGCCGCCGGGAATCGGTCGATCGGAATAGGACACCACGCCGTAGGCGTCGGTACTTTTGTAAAGGGTCATGGCCAGCACAGGGCCGCAGGCCATGAGCAAGGCGCAGAACAGCAGCGTGCGTGCAGGCATGAGTAGTGGCTTTTTGACAGTGAGTGGTCTGTCGAAGCCTAGCAGCGGATTTTGGCGGGGGTATGGCGAGAGTGTTTCAGGGGTGTACCAGGAGACGAACGGTGCATTGATCGCCGGCAAGGCCGGCTCCTGCAGGAGCCGGCTTGCCCCGCGAAGAGGCCAGCCCAGTCAATACATCAGGTGTTGTCTGGATTGCGACCGCTGCGCGCTCGATCGCGGGGCAAGGCCCGCTCCAACAGGGCCTTCAGGCCCCTGGCACGAAGTGCTTCTGCGCCGAACCGCGGGCGATCAGGCGCGACAGGTAGTCGAGCTTCTGCGCATCCTGGTCAACGAACTTGAAGGTCAGTTGCAACCAGTCGCTGTCGGGTTTCGGCTCCAGCGCGGCAACCGCATGCAGGTAGCCGTTGAGGCGGGCGATCTCGGCGTTCTCGCCCTGCTCCAGGTCGAGTACCGCGCCTTCCAGAACCTGTGGCAGGGTTTCGCCACGGCGCACCACCAGCAGTGCTTCCTTGAGGCTCAAGGCCTTGATCACACACGGCTGCACGCCGCTTGGCAGGCGCAGTTGGCCCTGGCCACGCCCTGCCGGCGCCGCAGCTGCAGGCTTGGGAGCGCTCACCAGGGGTTTGGCCGCGGCTACCGGGGCCACCGGGGCTGTCGGCTTGACCGTTTCGGCACGGCCGCCAGTCAGGGCGCTCAGCGAGTCGTTGGCAAACGCCGACGTCGCGCGGGTCGGCGCACTGGCCAGCAAGGTGTCGAGCTTGCCGACCTTGGTCAGGGCTTTTTTCACCTTGGTCAGCAGTTGCTCGTTGGTGAACGGCTTGCCGACGAAATCCGAGACCCCGGCCTGAATCGCCTGGACCACGTTCTCCTTGTCGCCACGGCTGGTCACCATGATGAACGGCAGGGTCTTCATCGACTCTTGCTGACGGCACCAGGTCAGCAGCTCAAGGCCGGACATTTCCGGCATTTCCCAGTCGCACAGGACCAGGTCGAAAGCCTCACGGCTCAGCAAGGTCTGGGCCTTGCGGCCGTTGACCGCATCTTCGATAACGATACCGGGGAAGTAGTTACGCAGGCACTTCTTGACCAGGTCGCGAATGAACGGCGCATCATCCACAACCAACACACTGACTTTACTCATCGCCACTCCTATTGAATCCCGACTAGCATAACGCTGACTGATGGCCATTTGCCAAACATTGGGTCACGCCGGGACTCGTTGTTTCGTTCGCGGCTGCCTCACCCGCAAACGAAAACGCCCGGCCAAGGCCGGGCGTTCATTCTCGGGCAGTCTTAGTTATCGTCAGATTTGCCCGGAACATTAGCCTTTTCGCCGCTGCGCTGAACCTCTTCCTGCATACGCTTGAGGCCCAGGTGACGGACGTCGGTACCGCGCACCAGGTAGATCACCAGCTCGGAGATGTTGCGCGCGTGGTCGCCGATACGCTCCAGCGAACGCAGCGCCCAGATCACGCTGAGAACGCGCGAGATCGAGCGTGGATCTTCCATCATGTAGGTGACCAGCTCGCGCAGCGCGGTCTTGTACTCGCGGTCGATGGTCTTGTCGTACTGGGCCACCGACAGCGCCAGGTCGGCGTCGAAACGGGCAAAGGCATCCAGGGCATCACGGACCATGTTGCGCACCTGGTCGCCGATGTGACGCACTTCAACGTAACCGCGAGGCGATTCGCCTTCTTCGCACAGCTGGATGGCGCGACGGGCAATCTTGGTCGACTCGTCGCCGATGCGCTCCAGGTCAATTACCGACTTGGAAATGCTGATGATCAGGCGCAGGTCAGACGCCGCCGGCTGACGTCGGGCCAGAATGCGCACGCACTCTTCGTCGATGTTGCGCTCCATCTGGTTGATCTGCTCGTCGACTTCGCGCACTTGCTGGGCCAGGCCCGAGTCGGCCTCGATCAGCGCGGTAACCGCATCGTTGACCTGCTTCTCGACCAGGCCGCCCATCGCCAGGAGGTGGCTGCGAACCTCTTCGAGTTCGGCGTTGAACTGCTGGGAGATATGGTGGGTAAGGCTGTCTTTATCGATCATGCTTTCGCTCCGCGAAAAAGCTTCAAGTAGCAAGCTTCAAGCTTCAAGTTTGTTCGTGTCGTTCCCGGGCTTCACGCTCGCCACTTTCTTGCAGCTTGCGGCTTGAAGCTTGCAACTGCCGCTAGCCATACCGGCCGGTGATGTAGTCTTCGGTCTGCTTCTTCGCCGGGTTGGTGAACAGCGTGTCGGTATCACCGAACTCCACCAGCTTGCCCATGTACATGAATGCGGTGTAGTCGGAGACCCGCGCCGCCTGCTGCATGTTATGGGTAACGATGACGATGGTGTACTTGGACTTGAGCTCGTAGATAAGCTCTTCGACCTTCAGCGTCGAGATCGGGTCGAGTGCCGAGCACGGCTCATCGAGCAGCAGTACTTCCGGCTCCACGGCAATGGTACGGGCAATCACCAGACGTTGCTGCTGACCACCGGACAGGCCCAGCGCCGACTCGTGCAGGCGGTCCTTGACCTCCTCCCACAGCGCCGCACCCTTGAGCGCCCACTCCACGGCTTCGTCGAGCACGCGCTTCTTGTTGATGCCCTGGATACGCAGGCCGTAGACCACGTTCTCGTAAATGGTCTTGGGGAACGGATTGGGCTTCTGGAACACCATGCCAACCCGGCGGCGCAGTTCGGCGACGTCTTCGCCCTTGCGGTAGATGTTGTTGCCGTAAAGGTTGATCGCGCCGTCCACGCGGCAGCCGTCAACCAGGTCGTTCATGCGGTTGAAGGTGCGCAGCAAGGTCGATTTACCGCAGCCGGACGGGCCGATGAAAGCGGTCACACGCTGCTTGGGGATGTTCATGCTGACATCGAACAGCGCTTGCTTGTCGCCGTAGTACAGGCTCAGGCCTGGCACTTCGATGGCTACGGTTTCTTCAGCCAGGCGCAGGCTCTGTTTGTCGCGACCCAGGGCCGACATGTCTATACCGTGAGAATGGGTTTCATGTTGCATGATTTCACTCCGTTTGTAGCTGCAAGCTTCTAGCTGCAAGCTGCAAGTTTGAGCAAAAGCGGCGTGTAGCTTGCCGCTTATGGCTAATAGCTTTCAGTCAGCTGTCCAGCGCCTTGTACTTCTCGCGCAGGTGGTTACGAATCCATACCGCCGAGAGGTTCAGGGTGGCGATTACCAGCACCAGCAACAGCGCGGTGGCGTACACCAGCGGCCGCGCGGCCTCGACGTTCGGGCTCTGGAAGCCGACGTCATAGATGTGGAAGCCCAGGTGCATGATCTTCTGGTCCAGGTGCAGGTACGGGTAATTGCCGTCCACCGGCAGCGACGGCGCCAGCTTCACCACACCTACCAGCATCAGCGGCGCCACTTCACCGGCGGCCCGGGCCACGGCGAGGATCATGCCGGTCATCATCGCCGGGCTGGCCATGGGCAGGACGATCTTCCACAGGGTCTCGGCCTTGGTTGCACCGAGCGCCAGCGAGCCTTCACGGACCGTACGTGGAATCCGCGCCAGGCCTTCTTCGGTGGCCACGATCACCACCGGTACCGCCAGCAGCGCCAGGGTCAGCGAAGCCCAGAGCAGGCCCGGCGTACCCAGGGTCGGCGCCGGCAGCGCTTCGGGGAAGAACAGCCGGTCGAGCGAGCCACCCAGCACATAGACGAAGAAGCCCAGGCCGAACACGCCGTAGACGATCGCCGGAACACCGGCGAGGTTGTTCACCGCAATACGGATCAGGCGGGTCACCGGGCCCTGACGCGCATATTCACGCAGGTACACCGCCGCCAGCACGCCGAACGGGGTGACGATCACGGCCATGATCAGGGTCATCATCACGGTACCGAAGATCGCCGGGAAGATCCCGCCTTCGGTGTTGGCTTCACGCGGGTCGTCGCTGAGGAATTCCCAGACCTTGGCAAAATACACGCCCAGCTTGGTGAAGATACCCATGCCGTTCGGCTGGTAGGCATGCACCACCTTGCTCAGGTTGATTTCCACCTCACGACCATTACCGTCCTTGGCCACCAGGCTGTCGCGGCCGAAGTCCTGGTGCAGGCCGCCCAGACGCTCTTCGATGGCCTTGTAGCGGTTGTTCAGCTCGGCGCGCTCGGCTTCGATATCGGCCTGGGCAGCGGCGTCCAGCTTGCCGTCCAGCTCCAGCTTGCGGGTCTGCAGGCGCAGACGCTCAAGACCGTAGTTGATCGCACCGATGTCCTTCTTCTCAAGCTTCTGCAGCTCGCCGGCCAGCTTGTCGGCACGCTTGAGGCGATCTTGCAGCTCGCTCCAGGCCGCCTGGCCTTCGGCGACGACCTTGCCGTTTTCCTTGACGCTGACCAGGTAGCCATAGAAGTTGCCCCACTCGCGGCGCTCCAGGGCGATCAGGTCGACCGGCTTGTGCTGGTCGGTCAGCCATTCGCCGACCACCCAGGTGAAGTCGCTACCGTTGAGGTCGCGGTTACCGACCTTGATCAGCTCGCGGGTCATGAACTCCGGGCCTTCATCAGGCACCGGCAGGCCGGCACCTTTCAAACGGGCACGGGGTACCTCTTCCTTCTGCACCACTTCGCCAACGACGATGTGGTTGGCCTGGCCAGGCACGTTGTAGCTGGCTTGCAGCAGGTCGGCCGGCCAGAAATGGCCCAGGCCGCGCACGGCGATCACGGCGAGCAGACCGATGGTCATGATCACCGCGATGGCGACCGCGCCACCGCTCATCCAGACGCCGGGGGCGCCGCTCTTGAACCAGCTTTTGAGGGAATCCTTTTTCACGGATCGCTACCTTTCTATCAAAGCGACGAGTATTTCTTGCGCAGACGCTGGCGAATCAGCTCGGCCAAGGTGTTCATCACGAAGGTGAACATCAGCAGCACCAGCGCGGCGAGGAACAGCACGCGGTAGTGACTGCCACCGACTTCCGACTCGGGCATCTCCACCGCAACGTTGGCCGCCAGGGTGCGCATACCTTCGAACAGGTTCATTTCCATGACCGGGGTGTTGCCGGTGGCCATCAGCACGATCATGGTTTCACCCACCGCGCGGCCCATGCCGATCATCAGCGCCGAGAAGATCCCCGGGCTTGCGGTCAGGATGACCACGCGGGTCAGGGTCTGCCATGGCGTGGCACCGAGTGCCAGCGAACCCAGGGTCAGGCTGCGCGGCACGCTGAACACGGCGTCTTCAGCGATCGAGTAGATGTTCGGGATCACCGCAAAACCCATGGCGATACCGACCACCAGGGCGTTGCGCTGGTCGTAGGTGATACCCAGGTCGTTGGTAATCCACAGGCGCATGTCACCGTCGAAGAACCAGGTCTCGATGAACGGGCTCATGTACAGGGCGAACCAGCCGGTGAAGAGGATCACCGGGATCAGGATCGCCGCTTCCCAGCCATCCGGCACCCGCAGGCGCAGCGACTCGGGCAGGCGGCTCCAGGCGAAGCCGGCGACCAGAA
The DNA here is from genome assembly GCF_024749345.1 of Pseudomonas sp. B21-009. Lineage (NCBI taxonomy): Bacteria > Pseudomonadati > Pseudomonadota > Gammaproteobacteria > Pseudomonadales > Pseudomonadaceae > Pseudomonas > Pseudomonas sp. B21-009. Next base: position 5,820,759 of record NZ_CP087199.1, read on the forward strand.
TGCCCAGCGGCATCAACAGGAACAGGCTGAACACACCCGGCAGATGGCCTTCAAGGAACGGCGCCAGGAACAGGCCGGCGAAGAAGCCGAGAATCACCGTCGGCATCGCCTCCATCAGTTCGATCACCGGCTTGACCTTGCGGCGCATGCCCGGGGCCATGAAGTAGGCGGTGTAGATGGCGGCGGCAATGGCCAGCGGCGCAGCGAGGATCATCGCGTAGAACGCGGCCTTCAAGGTACCGAAGGTCAGCGGCGACAGGCTCAGCTTGGGTTCGAAGTCGGTGTTCGAGGCGGTCGACTGCCAGACATACTTGGGCTCGTCGTAGTTCTCGTACCAGACCTTGCTCCACAGCGCGCTCCAGGACACTTCCGGGTGCGGGTTCTTCAGGGTCAGCGGCAGCAGCTTGCCGCCTTCTTCGATGATGATGCGGTTGGCCCGTGGCGACAGCGCCAGAATGCCCGCGCCTTCAGCAGCCGGCTCGACCAGCAGGGTACGGTGCGCGGTGCTGTGGAACACACCGAGCTCGCCGTCAGCGTCGAGGGCAACGAAGCCCTTGCGGCGCTCTTCGGCATCGATCTGCACCACCGGCGCCTTGCCCATCTGGAACTCGCGAATGCGCTTGAAGCGCTGCTCGCCATCCGGGTCGCGGGCCATGAACCACTGGGCCAGGCCACCTTTGGAGTCACCGATGATCAGCGAGATACCGCCCACCAACTGAGTGCTGGCGGTGACTTCGGCATTGCCGTCGTCGAGCAACTTGTAGCGGCCGTTGAGGCTCTTGTCGCGCAGGCTGAAAACATCAGCCTGGGCACGACCGTTGATTACATACAGCCACTGCTGGCGCGGGTCGATGAAGATGGCTTTGACCGCTTCGGTCATCTGTGGCAGCTCGATACGACTCTGCTCGCTGGTGACTTCGCCGGTCATCATGTTCTCTTCGCGGCTCAGCGACACCACCTGCAGGTGCGCACCGGTGGAACCGGCCACCACCAGGGTCTCGCCATTGACGTTGAGGCTGACATGCTCCAGCGCCCGGCCCTGGTCATCCAGGGCGAAGGGCTCCTGGCCATAGGGGAAGTCGATGGCCGGAGTGATGGTTTTCTTGTTGTCCGGGTAGGTGATCTTGTAGCTGTGGCTGAACACCAGCGCCTGGCCATTGGACAGGCCCAGCACCACCAGCGGGTTACCCGGCTGATCGGCACCGATCGAGGTCACCTGGGTGCCAGCCGGCACCGGCAGTTCGACGCGCTTGAGCTCGGCACCGCTCTTGGTGTCGAAGAACAGCGCCTGGCCCTTGTCGGAAACCCGCATGCCGACCAGGTTCTGCTCTTCCAGGGCGATCATCAGCGGCTTGCCGGCGTCCTGCTGCAGCCAGGTCGGCTCCAGGGCCTTCTTGCTGGTCAGGGTAGCGCCCTGGAACAGCGGTACGACCACATAGGCCAGGTAGAAGAAGATCAGGGTAATGGCTGCCAGCACGGCAAGCCCGCCCACCAGTACATACCAGCGGGTCAGGCGATCCTTGAGCGCACGCATGCGCCGCTTGCGTTGCAGTTCGGGCGTATTGAAGTCAATCCGCACGGGGGGAGAATTTTGGGTCATGGTGGAGTTGGCCAGATCATTCATGCGCACACCCTAGCGGTCCCGTATGACAAAAACATGACAATGCAGTGACGCAAAAAAGCCCGCCGCGCAGATACCCCTGGCAGCGGACTCGCAATGAGTGGCGAGACCGGGACAAAACCCGCCCCCGCCGGTCCTTCAGTTACTTCTTCGCAACGTTGCCGTTGTGATTCAGGCCCAGGTCAGCCAGGGCTTTATCAACCACTTTGGCTGGCAGCGGGATGTAACCATCCTTCACCACCACTTGCTGGCCGGCTTGCGACAGCACCAGCTTGACGAACTCGGCTTCCAGCGGGGCCAGAGGCTTGTTCGGCGCCTTGTTGACGTAAACGTAGAGGAAGCGCGACAGCGGGTAGGTGCCGTTCAGGGCGTTGGCTTCGTTGTCTTCAACGAAGGCACCGCCTTCTTTCTTGGCCAGGGCTACAGTCTTGACGCTGGCGGTTTTGTAGCCGATGCCCGAGTAACCGATGCCGTTCAGCGAGCTGCTGATCGACTGCACGACCGAAGCCGAGCCAGGTTGTTCGTTGACGTTAGGCTTGAAGTCGCCTTTGCACAGGGCTTCTTCCTTGAAGTAGCCGTAGGTGCCGGACACCGAGTTACGGCCGAACAGCTGCACTGGCTTGTTGGCCAGGTCGCCGGTCACGCCCAGGTCACCCCAAGTTTTCACGTCGGCCTTGGCGCCGCACAGGCGGGTCGAAGAGAAGATTGCATCGACCTGGGCCATGGTCAGGCCTTTGATCGGGTTGTCCTTGTGTACGAATACGGCCAGGGCGTCGACGGCAACCGGGATGGCGGTTGGCTTGTAGCCGTACTTCTGTTCGAAGGCCTGCAGCTCGACGTCCTTCATCTTGCGGCTCATCGGGCCGAGGTTGGCGGTGCCTTCAGTCAGCGCGGGTGGCGCGGTGGAGGAGCCGGCAGCCTGAATCTGGATGTTGACGTTCGGATATTCCTTTTTGTAGGCCTCGGCCCACAGGGTCATGAGGTTGGCCAGGGTATCGGAACCGACGCTGGAGAGGTTGCCCGACACACCGGTGGTCTTGGTGTAGGTCGGAATAGCAGGGTCAACAGCGGCAACCGCATTGGCGGTGGCAACGCCAGCGGCGACGAAAGTCAGGGCCGCCATCAAACGCTTCAGTTTCATGCCTTGCTCCTAGCAGGAATTGGGGTGAGATGGATCGGGCCCAAGTATCTGCAGGCCGTATGACTACTCTATGAATCGAATGTGACAATTAGATGAAAGGCCATCACCGGCGAGCGGTGATGGCCTTTTCAAAATGTTGCGAGGTTTGATTTAGAGCGGTTTCAGCGCTTTTTCGCGGTCAGATAAATACCCACCAGCAGACCAATGGTGCAGATACCAGCAACGTAATAAGCCGGCGCCATCGGGCTGAACTTGAGCATCGCGGTGACGGCCATCGGCGTCAGGCCGCCGAAGATCGCGTAGGCCAGGTTGTAGGAAAACGACAGGCCACTGAACCGAACTACCGGCGGGAAGGCTTTAACCATGACGTACGGCACGGCGCCGACGATGCCGACACACAAGCCGGTCAAGGCATACAACGGGAACAGCCACTCGGGGTGGGTAGGCAGCGTGTGATAAAAGGTCCAGGAGGTCACCAGCAGCGCCAGGCTGCCAACAATGAACACCCGCCCGGCGCCAAAACGGTCGGCCAGCGCGCCGGTGCCGATGCAACCGAGGCTGAGCAGGACGATGGCCAGGCTGTTGGCCTTCAGCGAATCGGTCGGACTGACCTGATAAAGGCTCTGCAGCAGCGCCGGGGTCATCAGGATCACCACGACAATGCCGGCCGACAGCAGCCAGGTCAGCAGCATCGACAGCACGATGGCGCCACGGTGGTCGCGCAATACCGCGCGCAGCGGCACTTCTTCGGCCAGCGCCTTGCGCGCCTGCATCTCGGCAAACACCGGGGTTTCGTGCAGCCAGCGGCGCAGATAGACCGCGAACAAGCCAAACACGCCGCCGAGCAGGAACGGAATACGCCAGGCGTAATCGGCCACTTCCTGCTGGCTGTAAACCGTGTTGATCAGCGTCGCCACCAGCGAACCGAGCAGAATCCCGGCAGTCAGCCCCGCCGTCAGCGTGCCGCAAGCGTACCCGGTGTTGCGCGCCGGCACGTGCTCGGAGACGAACACCCAGGCGCCCGGCACTTCACCGCCAATCGCCGCGCCCTGGATCACCCGCATCACCAGCAACAGGATCGGAGCCCACAGGCCGATCTGCGCATAGGTCGGCAGCAAGCCCATGATCAGGGTCGGCACCGCCATCATGAAGATGCTCAGGGTGAACATCTTCTTGCGCCCCAGCAGGTCGCCGAAGTGGGCCATGACGATGCCGCCCAGCGGCCGCGCCAGGTAGCCGGCGGCAAAGATGCCAAACGTTTGCATCAAACGCAGCCATTCAGGCATTTCGGCGGGAAAGAACAGCTTGCCGACCACCGTGGCGAAGAACACGAAGATGATGAAATCGTAGAACTCCAGCGCACCGCCCAGGGCGGAAAGCGACAAGGTCTTGTAGTCACTGCGGGTCAGCGGCCTCGAAGGCTGCGCGATACTGCCGGGCACGGAGGTCATAGGTCTCTCTTGTTTGGCATTTCTTATTGGGGGTGCAGGCCGCCTGGCACGCGGGTTTGGGCCTGGGCAGCCTGGAAAGATAGCAAATTGGCAGAAAAAGCACATAGCAGTACAAATTCAATACAAGTATTCATGACTGCATGGTCGTCGCTGCGCTTTCGGCTCTATATACTGGCCGCTTGTAGGAAAGGGTTGCGCCTTCTGAAGGATGTTGTGCGAAAACGCCGCTAGGTATGCTTAGTCGGTTTCGCAGAGTTTCCCTTCGCCGCCTGGCAAAGCGAAAGCAGCGTAGAATAGTTGTGCTGAATCGTTTTTCGAGGCGTCTGTCATAGCGCCAACCAACGAAGCGTCATGGGTCAGAGGCACCCCCGGCATGATTGAACTCGAACAAGAAGATCCTATCCCGCAAGGCGACCTGGCCTTGCAGATCACCGCATTGCCCCGTGAAACCAACGGTTTCGGCGATATCTTCGGCGGCTGGCTGGTCGCCCAGATGGACCTGGCCGGTACCGCCATGGCCAGTCGCGTTGCCGGTGGCCGGGTAGCTACCGTGGCCATCGATCGCATGGCATTCCTGGTGCCGGTGGCAGTCGGCGCGCAATTGTCCTTCTATACCCAGACCCTGGAAATCGGCCGCAGCTCGATCCAGATGATGGTCGAGGTGTGGAGCGACGACCCGCTGTCCAGCGAGTGGCGCAAGGTGACCGAAGCGGTATTCGTGTTCGTCGCCATCGACGGCAGCGGGCGCACCCGCTCGGTTCCTCCTCGTCGCTGAGACCGCTGCGCGGTAAACTCGAAGGTATGCAAGCGGTCCAAGGCCGTACGGCAAACCTACGAGATAAAGCGCATGTCCACACCCAAGGTCGAATCCGAAAAGCACGGCGAGCTCAATTGCTGGCGCATCACCAGCGACACGGCTGAATTGCTGGTCGCCCAGCAAGGCGCGCAGGTGCTCAGCTATCAGCGGCTCGGCGAGCCACCTTTGCTGTGGCTCAGCGAACAGGCCATCTTCAGGCAGGGCAAGTCCGTGCGCGCCGGGGTTCCGGTGTGCTGGCCCTGGTTTGGCATTTTCAAGCGCAACCCCGATGCCGTGCAGGCCATGTATCGCGCTGAAGACGGCCCGGCCCATGGCCTGGTGCGCGGTCGTGACTGGCAATTGCTGGGCATCGCCGTGAAGGACGGCAATGTAACAGTCGAATTCACCCTACCAGAGGCCAAAGGCGACCTGCCCGGCTGGCCACACATCGTTGAGCTCAAGCTGACCATCGTCATGGGCGAACAGCTGAGCATCACCCTCTCCAGCTATAACCTCGACAACGTCCCGGTCACCCTCAGCCAGGCGCTGCACAGCTACTTCGCGGTCAGCGATGTGCGCGAGGTCCAGGTCGAAGGTGTCGATGGTCTGAACTACATCGAAACCCTGGCCAACTGGGAGCAGCGCCAGCAGCAAGGCGCGCTGGGCTTTGCCGGTGAAACCGACCGCATTTATCTGCAGGCGCCCGAGCAACTGAGCATCGTCGACCCGGCCTGGAACCGTCGCGTGGTGATAACGGCCCAGGGTTCGCGTACGGCAGTGATCTGGAACCCCTGGACCGAGCGTGCCGCTGAGTTGCCGGATATGGCCGACGATGGCTGGCAGCGCATGCTCTGCATCGAGACCGCGAACGTGTGGGAAGATGTGGTGACACTGGCGCCTGGGGCAACCCATTCGCTGAGTCTGAAAATCGATAGCGAACAGCTGTAGATCACTATCGCGAGGCAAGCCCGCTCCCACAGTATCCGGTGGGAGCAAGCTTGCCCCGCGATCATTCAAAGATCGGCGTCTTCCACCACCCGCACCTTGGCTGCATCCATTGCATAGGCCGCATCCGCCAGGTCATTGCTGACCGTCTCCACCTTCAACGTACCGTTGACCCACAGCGGCGTGTAGATATCGTCGAGCTTCAAGCCCTTGGGATAGCGCACCAGCACCAGCTGGTTCGGTGGTGGCGGCGGCACGTGGATGCAGGCGCCCGGGTAAGGCACCAGGAAGAACAACGTGCTGTTGCCCTTGGCGTCGGTTTCCAGCGGCACCGGATACCCGCCCAGGCGGATGTGCTTGCCATTCATGGCGGCCACGGTCTTGGTCGAATACATCACCGCCGGCAAGCCTTTGCTCTGCTTGAGGCCACCCTTTTCGCTGAAGGTGCCCATGGCTTCCGGGGAGTTGTGGTCGATTTCGGGCATCTGCTCGAGGGCTTTCTGGTCCGACTTGGGCATCAGCTCCAGCCAGTCGGTTTCCGGCAACTCAGCCCGGGCCAGGCCGCTCAGCAGTAATAGAGAAAGCAGTAATACACGGCGCATGAAAAAGCTCGGCAACGAAGGAATTCGGTGCCGAGCATTCTAGCCTGCCGTCAGCTCTTTTTGACGACCAGCCCGTAGATCACCAACAGGATAATCGCGCCCACCAGCGCGCCGAGGAAACCTGCACCCTCTCCAGCCTGATAGATGCCCAGCGCCTGGCCGCCGTAGGTCGCGGCGAGCGAACCGGCAATGCCCAGCAGAATGGTCATGATCCAGCCCATGCTGTCGTCGCCAGGCTTTAGAAAGCGTGCCAGCAGACCGACGATCAGGCCGATGAAGATGGTTCCGATGATACCCATGGCAATCCCTCTGAGTTGAATGGCGCATGCCAAAGCCTAGTCAGCGCTTTGGCATCCTGCCATCAGAGGGACAGCGGGGCGGGAAGGTTCCCTTCAGCCCTTGATCAGGGCTTCGACTTGCTGGATTTTTTGCTCCAGGGTCGTCAGGTCGTCGCAGCGCAGAGTGGCGTGGCCAACCTTGCGACCGACCTTGAAGGCCTTGCCGTAGTGGTGCAGGTGGCATTCGTCGATGGCGATCACCTGGTCGACTGCCGGCACTTCGCCGATGAAGTTGAGCATGGCGCTTTCGCCGACCTTGGCGGTCGAACCCAGCGGCAGGCCGGCAACGGCGCGCAGGTGGTTCTCGAACTGGCTGCACTCGGCGCCTTCGATGGTCCAGTGCCCGGAATTGTGCACCCGCGGGGCGATCTCGTTGGCTTTAAGGCCGCCATCGACTTCGAAGAACTCGAAGGCCAGCACACCGACGTAGTCGAGCTGCTTGAGCACGCGACCGGCGTAGTCTTCGGCCAGGCCCTGCAGCAGGTGGTCTTCGCTGGCCACCGACAAACGCAGGATGCCGTTCTCGTGGGTGTTGTGCACCAGCGGGTAGAAGCGGGTTTCGCCATCGCGTGCACGCACGGCGATCAGCGACACTTCGCCGGTGAACGGCACGAAGCCTTCGAGCAGGCACGGCACGCTGCCCAGTTCGGCGAAAGTACCCACAACATCTGCGGCAGTTCGCAGCACTTTCTGACCTTTGCCGTCATAACCAAGGGTGCGGGTCTTGAGCACGGCAGGCAGGCCGATGCTGGCAACGGCGGCCTCCAGGTCGGCTTGCGACTGGATATCGGCGAAGGCCGGGGTGGGAATGCCCAGGTCCTTGAACATGCTCTTTTCGAACCAGCGATCGCGGGCGATACGCAGCGACTCGGCGCTCGGGTAGACCGGCACGAACTGCGAAAGGAAGGCCACTGTTTCTGCCGGGACGCTTTCGAACTCGAAGGTCACCAGGTCAACTTCGTCGGCCAACTGCCGCAGGTGGTCCTGGTCACCGTAATCGGCGCGCAGGTGCTCGCCCAGGGGCGCTGCGCAGGCGTCCGGAGCCGGGTCGAGGAAAGCGAAGTTCATGCCCAGCGGAGTACCTGCCAGGGCCAACATGCGGCCCAGCTGGCCGCCACCGATTACACCGATTTTCATGCTTTTGACCTCAAGCCTGGCGCGGATCTGGATTGTCCAGAACGTTGTCTGTCTGCTCAGCGCGGAACTGTTTGAGCACAGTGTGGAACTGCGGGTGCTTGGCGCCGAGGATGCTCGCCGAGAGCAGCGCGGCGTTGATCGCGCCAGCCTTGCCGATCGCCAGGGTGGCAACCGGAATGCCGGCCGGCATCTGCACGATCGACAGCAGCGAATCGACACCCGAGAGCATCGACGACTGCACCGGTACGCCCAGCACCGGCAGGTGGGTCTTGGCCGCGCACATGCCTGGCAGGTGGGCAGCGCCACCGGCGCCGGCGATGATCACCTCGATGCCACGGCCTTCGGCCTCTTCGGCATACTGGAACAGCAGGTCCGGGGTACGGTGGGCAGAGACCACCTTGACCTCGTAGGGAATGCCGAGTTTTTCCAGCATATCGGCGGTGTGGCTAAGGGTGGACCAATCGGACTTGGAGCCCATGATCACGCCAACCAGTGCACTCATCGTCGAGCCTCTTCTCTTGGGCGCCCGCAGGCGCGTCAAAAAACAACAAGCCACGCGGGGACAACCGGCGTGGCTTGTTATACGAATTAGGGCCGGGTGAAACCGACCGAAGGCCGCGCAGTATATCGCAAAGCGGTGCGCTTAATGCACTCCGACGACCAACTGTCGGCCTTATTTTTCGGGGCTTTGGCTGACTTTCGGGTCAAGCCGGCGTCGCCGGCCCACCCTCCAGCTTGCGCCACAGCAGGCGCACGTTGGCCTTGCGCACCAGGGCGCAGCGATACAGGCGGATTTCCAGCGGTACGTGCCACTGGCTACCGCCGCAAATCACCAGCTCACCGCGTTCAAGTTCGGCCCGCGCCGACAGCCTCGGCACCCAGGCGATGCCCAGGCCTTCGAGGGCCATGCTCTTGAGGCTGTCGGCCATCGCCGTTTCATAGACAGTGGTAAAGCGCAGGTTGCGCTGGCGCAGCAGCAGATTGACCGAACGCCCAAGGAACGCCCCGGCGCTATAGGCCAGTAGCGGCACGCTGCCCTCGCCTTCCAGGTCGAACAGCGGCTTGCCGTCGGCATCGGCGGCGCACACGGGCAGCATTTCAGTGTGACCCAGGTGCAACGAGGGGAAGATTTCCGCATCCATCTGCAAGGCGGCATCGGGGTCGTAGAACGCCAGCATCAGATCACAACCGCCTTCGCGCAGGGCATGCACAGCGTCGCCGACGTTGGTCGCGACCAAACGCGTGGCGATGTTCAGGCCGTCGTTGCGCAACTGCGCGATCCAGCGCGGAAAGAACCCCAGCGCCAGCGAGTGTGCCGCCGACACCTGGATCACCTCGCCCTGCCCGCCTTCCAGGTGATGCAGATGGCGCAGCACCTCGCCCAGCTGATCGACCACCGTACGCGCCGTCACCAAAAACAATTGCCCCGCCGCCGTCAGCTCGATCGGCGTGCGCGAGCGGTTGACCAGGGTCAGCCCCAATGCCGCTTCCAGGCTGCGAATGCGTCGGCTGAAGGCCGGCTGGGTGACAAAGCGGCGCTCGGCGGCCTGGGAAAAGCTGCGGGTGGCGGCCAGGGCACTGAAATCTTCCAGCCATTTGCTCTCAAGGTTCATGGGCTCTCCAGGCATGCACCAAAATTGAACACGCTCGATCGGCAGTTGGCGTCACATCAACCCGTATGCCGTTTGTGCATAGGTTAGCGTGCAACAGCATTGGCCGCAAAATCGGCGCGGGCCTAGGATTGACGCCATTCCGGCATGTGCCGGGTCAAAATCGAGATGATATCCATCATGTCCGCTGCTGCATCGTTCCGTGTCGAAAAAGATCTGCTTGGCACCCTCGAAGTTCCTGCCGATGCCTACTACGGTATCCAGACTCTGCGTGCTGCCAACAACTTCCACCTCTCCGGCGTTCCGCTGTCGCACTACCCTAAACTGGTTGTGGCCCTGGCCATGGTCAAACAGGCTGCTGCTGACGCCAACCGCGAGCTGGGTCACCTGAGCGATGCCAAGCACGCTGCCATCAGCGAGGCTTGCGCCCGTCTGATCCGCGGCGACTACCACGAGCAGTTCGTGGTCGACATGATTCAAGGCGGTGCTGGTACTTCTACCAACATGAACGCCAACGAAGTGATCGCCAACATCGCGCTGGAGGCCATGGGCCACCAGAAGGGCGAGTACAAGTACCTGCACCCGAACAACGACGTGAACATGGCGCAGTCGACCAACGACGCCTACCCGACTGCGATCCGCCTGGGTCTGCTGCTGGGTCACGACGCCCTGCTGGCCAGCCTCGACAGCCTGATCCAGGCCTTCGCTGCCAAAGGCCAGGAATTCGACCACGTACTGAAGATGGGCCGTACCCAGCTGCAGGACGCCGTGCCGATGACCCTGGGCCAGGAATTCCGCGCCTTCGCCACCACCATGACCGAAGACCTCAACCGTCTGCGTTCGCTGGCGCCAGAGCTGCTGACTGAAATCAACCTGGGTGGTACCGCCATCGGTACCGGCATCAACGCCGACCCTGGCTACCAGCTCCTGGCCGTTCAGCGCCTGGCCACTATCAGCGGCCAGCCGCTGGTCCCGGCTGCCGACCTGATCGAAGCCACCTCGGACATGGGCGCCTTCGTCCTGTTCTCGGGCATGCTCAAGCGCACCGCGGTCAAGCTGTCGAAGATCTGCAACGACCTGCGCCTGCTGTCCAGCGGCCCACGTACCGGCATCAACGAAATCAACCTGCCAGCGCGTCAGCCAGGCAGCTCGATCATGCCAGGCAAGGTCAACCCGGTAATCCCGGAAGCGGTCAACCAGGTGGCCTTCGCCATCATGGGTAACGACCTGGCCCTGACCGTCGCCGCCGAAGGTGGCCAGCTGCAGCTGAACGTCATGGAGCCGCTGATCGCCTACAAGATCTTCGACTCGATCCGCCTGCTGCAACGCGCCATGGACATGCTGCGCGAGCACTGCATCGTCGGCATCACCGCCAACGAACAGCGCTGCCGTGAACTGGTCGAGCACTCGATCGGCCTGGTCACCGCCCTGAACCCGTACATCGGCTACGAAAACGCCACCCGTATCGCTGCCATCGCCCTGGAAAGTGGCCGTGGCGTGCTGGAGCTGGTCCGCGAGGAAGGCCTGCTGGACGAAGAGATGCTCAACGACATCCTGCGTCCGGAAAACATGATTGCTCCGCGTCTGGTGCCGCTCAAGGCGTAACCGATGCTGTAACACGCTCACCAGGTCGAGGGACTAGACACCTCTCACCTTTTGAGGGCCCAGGGATCATTCCCCGGGCCCTTTTTTTATGCCCTTTCAGAGGGCATATCCGCCACGCCAAGGCAGACGCGCGGCGCTCGCATCGGTATAGTGCCCGCCCTCTTGCGTGCCAGCCCCCTGGCGCTACACGCAGCAAAGTCATCAAAAGCGAGGAACACTCCATGCTTGAAGTCATCAACGACTTCCTCTCGGGCAAGGTACTGATCGTGCTCATTGTCGGTCTGGGCAGTTACTTCACGATCCGCTCGCGTTTCGTTCAGTTGCGGTACTTCACCCACATGTTCGCGGTGTTTCGCGACAGCCTGCGCAGCAGCAGCGAGCAACTGAGCTCGTTCCAGGCGCTGATGCTCAGCCTGGCCGGCCGGGTCGGTGCCGGTAACATTGCCGGGGTCGGTATCGCCGTGACCCTTGGCGGCCCCGGTGCGGTGTTCTGGATGTGGGTGACCGCGCTGGTCGGCATGTCCAGCAGCTTCATCGAATGCACCCTCGGCCAGCTGTACAAGCGTTGCGACAGCGAAGGCCAGTACCGCGGCGGCCCGTCGTATTACATCGAGCACGGCCTGGGCAAACGCTGGCTGGGCATGGTCATGGCCTTCCTGCTGCTGGTGACCTTCGGTTTCGCCTTCAACGGCCTGCAAGCCCACGCCGTGACCCACTCGCTGAACAACGCCTTCCAGTTCGACACCACCTACACCGGCATCGCCCTGGCGGTGCTGCTGGGCCTGGTGTTCATCGGCGGCATCAAGCGCATCGCCGCCGTCGCCGACCTGCTGGTACCGGTCAAGACCCTGGCCTACATCGCCGTGACCCTGTACGTGATCGTGCTGCAGTTCGACCAGGTGCCGGACATGCTGATGACCATCGTCAAGAGCGCCTTCGGCCTCGATCAGGCCTTCGGTGGCCTGGTTGGCAGCGCCATCATCATGGGCGTCAAACGTGGCGTGTTCGCCAACGAAGCCGGCCTTGGCAGCGCACCCAACGTCGCCGCCGTGGCCGAAGTCGACCACCCGATTGCCCAGGGCGTGGTCCAGGCGTTCTCGGTGTTCCTCGACACCTTCATTATCTGCACCTGCACCGCCTTGCTGATCCTGCTGTCGGGCTTCTACACCCCGGGCTTCGAAGGCGACGGCATTGCCCTGACCCAGAATTCGCTGGCTGCGGTGGTCGGTGACTGGGGGCGGATTTTCATCAGCGTCGCCCTGGCGCTGTTTGTGTTCACCTCGATCCTCTACAACTACTACCTGGGCGAGAGCAACCTGCGCTTTCTGGTCGGTGACAACCGCAAAGCCCTGATCGGCTACCGCGCCCTGGTGTTGCTGCTGATCTTCTGGGGCGCGGTGCAGAACCTGGGCACGGTGTTCGCCTTCGCCGACATCACCATGACCTGCCTGGCCTTCGTCAACCTGATCGCCCTGGCCCTGCTGTTCAAGGTGGCCATGCGCGTACTGCGCGATTACGACGACCAGCGCGCAGCCGGGATAAAAACGCCGGTGTTCGATTCGGCCAAGTTCGCCGACCTCGACCTGGATACCAACGCCTGGCCTGCCAAGGTCGAAGACACCAAGCGCTGACAGCCAGCCCGGTGTTCGCGTACTGTGGTCGGCTTAACCCAAGCCGACCACGGAGACAGGCGAATGGCAATTGCGCAACCGGCCCGCAACATCATGGTGCTGTACACCGGCGGCACCATCGGCATGCAAGCCAGCGCCAACGGCCTGGCTCCGGCGTCCGGCTTCGAACAGCGGATGCGCGCGCAACTGGCCGGCCAGGCCGGCATTCCCACCTGGCAGTTCCGTGAACTGCTGCCGCTGATCGACAGCGCCAACATGACCCCGCAGTACTGGCAGCGCCTGCGTGCGGCGATCATCGACGCCGTCGACAGCCAAGGTTGCGATGCCGTGCTGGTGCTGCATGGCACCGATACCCTGGCCTACAGCGCCGCCGCCATGAGCTTTCAACTGCTGGGCTTGCAGGCCCCAGTGCTGTTCACCGGCTCGATGCTGCCGGCCGGGGTCGCCGACAGCGATGCCTGGGAGAACCTCACCGGCGCATTGCAGGCCTTGGCCACCGGCGTCGCGCCGGGTGTGCAGCTGTATTTTCACGGAGAGTTGCTAGCCCCGCACCGTACCGCCAAGGTCCGCAGCTTTGGCCGGCATCCGTTCGTTACCCTCAAGCGCTTTGCCGGCGCTGGCGCAACGATGCCCGGGCCTGCAGCGCTCGATTATCGCCAGCCCAAGCAAGTCGCCAATGTCGCCGTGCTGCCTCTGGTGCCGGGGATCGGCGCGCCAATGGTGCAGGCCGCGCTCGCCAGCGGTGCCCAGGGCTTGATCCTGGAATGCTTTGGCAGTGGCACCGGCCCTTCCGACAACCCCGACTTTCTCGCCGCCCTGGCCGAGGCTCAGGCAAGCGGTGTGGTCGTGGTCGCCATCACCCAGTGCCATGAAGGCGGGGTCGAACTGGATGTCTATGAGGCCGGCAGCCGCTTGCGTCAGGCCGGCGTGCTGTCGGGTGGCGGCATGACCCGTGAAGCGTTGTTTGGCAAGTTGCAGTTGCTGCTGGGCAGCGGCTTGCCGGTTGGCGAGGTAAGGTACCTGGTGGAGCAGGACCTTTGCGGGGAATTGCTGTAAGCGGCTCAAGGCATACAAATTGCTCGATTTGCTCGGCCAACCTGTCGAAAGAAGCCGAGCATGCTCCATTCACACCTCACCACCCTCAACGCTGTATCGCTGGTTCTGCAAGCCTTTCAAGGCCAGGGCCCCGGCGCTGAAGCGCTGCTGGCCGGCAGCGGCATCAGCCCGGCAGACCTGGGCCGCGCCGACTCGCGCATCACCACCCGCCAAGAGATGCTGGTGTGTGCCAATGCGGTGGCCCGACGCCGCGAAGTAGGCCTGGAGCTGGGCCGGCGCATGCATGTTTCCTGCTACGGCATGCTCGGTTACGCCCTGCTCTCCAGTGCCACCTTAGGTGACGCTTTGCGCCTGGCGATGCAGTACCCGGCGCTACTGGGAACACTTTTTCAGCTGCGTCTGGTCGAGGATGGCGAGCGGGTCTGGTTCAGCGCCAGCGATTATCGCGAAGACCCGCAATTGGCTGCATTCAACGCCGAGTTCTGTCTGACCTCGCTGAAAGTCATCTGCGACGACCTGCTTGGCCAGCCATTGCCGCTGACGGCTGCACGCTTCGCCCACCCAATGCCGGATTACCATGCACTGTACGGCGACAGCTTTGCCTGCCCATTGCGATTCGAGGCCACCGACAATGCCTTCGCCTTCGCCCGCACATGGCTGGACCAGCCCCTGCCGCTGGCCGACCAGATCACTCACCAGGCCATGAGCGAGCGCTGCCGGCGGCTTAACCTGGAGTTCACCGGCCGCCAGGCCTGGCTCGGGCGGATCCGCCAACTGCTGCTCGAACAACTCGATGCGGCGCCCGGCCTCGAGGGCCTGGCGCGGCAAATGAACTGCTCGTCGCGCACCTTGCGCCGGCACCTGCAAGAGCTGGGCAGCAGTTATCAACAGCTGCTCGATGAACTGCGTTTCGAGCGCGCCAAGCAACTGTTGGCCGAAGATCAGTTGCCCATCTACCGCATCGCCGAACTACTCGGCTTCAGCGAGACCGCCAGCTTTCGCCACGCCTTCATGCGCTGGAGCGGGGTGGCGCCGAGTCACTTCCGCGCCTGAACATCGCGCTTGCACCGCCGGGGGGCGAAATCCGGACAGTCAGGTTGGCCATATCGATCCCCTTTTGGCCGTTTCCGTCGTTCTGCAGCAGGCCCGTGCCACCAACAATGGAGCGACGCCAGTGACCCGGAGAACAACAACATGCTGACGATCTATTCCGATGACCACCGCCTGCACCACGGCCGCTGCGAGCTGATCGACGGGCAACTGATGCCCTGCTTCGAAATGCCCTCGCGCGCCGACCATGTCCTGGATCGGGTAAAGACCCGTGAACTGGGGGCCATCAAGGGCCCTGCCGATTTTGGCCGCGCGCCCTTGCTGCGGGTGCACAGCGCCGATTACCTGAATTTCTTCGAAGGCGCCTGGCAGCGCTGGACCCAACTGGGCCACGAAGGCGACCTGCTGCCCTTCACCTGGCCGGCGCGCACCCTGCGCAGCGTAAAACCCAGCGGCCTGCATGGCGAGCTTGGCTACTACAGCTTCGACGCCGGCGCGCCCATCACCGCGGGTACCTGGCAAGCGGCCTACAGCGCCGCACAAGTGGCCCTTACCGCCCAGGCGGCAATCCAGACCGGCGCCCACAGCGCCTTCGCCCTCTGCCGGCCACCCGGGCACCACGCCGCCAGCGACGTCATGGGGGGTTATTGCTACCTGAACAACGCCGCCATCGCCGCCCAGGCGTTCCTCGACCAGGGCCGGCGCAAGGTGGCTATCCTCGATGTCGACTACCACCACGGCAACGGCACCCAGGAAATCTTCTACCAGCGCAGCGATGTGTTCTTCGCCTCGATCCATGGTGATCCGCAGGCCGAATTCCCGTTCTTTCTCGGCTATGCCGACGAGCGCGGCGAAGGCGAGGGTCTGGGCTACAACGTCAACTACCCGCTGCCAGCCGGCAGTGACTGGCCGACCTGGAGCAAGGCCCTGGACGAGGCCTGTGAGCGCATCGCCGCCTACGGCCCGGACGTGCTGGTAATTTCCTTGGGCGTGGATACCTTCAAGGACGATCCGATTTCCCAGTTCAAGCTCGACAGCCCCGACTACCTGCAGATGGGCGAACGCATTGCCCGCCTCGGCAAGCCGACGCTGTTCGTCATGGAAGGCGGTTATGCGGTCGAGGAAATCGGCATCAACGCGGTGAACGTACTCGAAGGTTTCGAACGCGCCCAACAGGAAGCTCAAGCATGACCCGACTCCAGCGCCTGCTCGCCCCGCTGCTGTGCAGCACCCTGCTCGCCGGTAGCCTGCAAGCTGCCGAACAACGCACCCTGCGGGTCTACAACTGGTTCGACTACATCACCCCGCAAACCCTGGTGGACTTCCAGAAAGACAGCCAGGTCAAACTCATCTACGACATCTTCGACACCAACGAAGCCCTGGAAGCCAAGCTGTTGACCGGCAACTCCGGCTACGACGTGGTGGTGCCGTCCAACGTGTTCCTGGCCAAGCAGATCGAAGCCGGGGTGTTCCAGCCCCTGGACCGCAGCAAGTTGCCGAACTGGCAGCACCTGGACCCGAAACTGATGAAGCTGATCGAGGCCAACGACCCCGGCAACCAGTTCGCCGTGCCCTACATGTACGGCACCGTGCTGATCGGCTTCAACCCGGCCAAGGTCAAGGCGGCGCTGGGCGACAACGCCCCGGTCGACAGCTGGGACCTGATCTTCAAGGAGGAGAACATCGCCAAGCTCAAGCAGTGCGGCGTGGCCTTGCTTGATTCACCCTCTGAAATCCTGCCACTGGCCCTGCAGTACCTCGGCCTGCCACCGAACAGCACGAAACCTGCGGATTACAAAAAGGCCGAAGAGCTACTGCTGAAAATCCGCCCGCACGTCACCTACTTCCATTCCTCCAAATACATGGCGGATATTGCCAATGGCGACATCTGCGTAGCGGTCGGCTACTCCGGCAGCTTCTCCCAGGCCGCCAACCGCGCCAGCGAGGCGAAGAACGGCGTGGTCGTCGACATGCGTCTGCCCAAGGAAGGTGCGCCAATCTGGTTCGACATGCTGGCAATCCCCAAAGGCGCGGCCAACCCGGAAGATGCCTACACCTTCATCAACTACCTGCTGCAGCCAAAGGTGATCGCGCCGATCAGCGACTTTGTCGGTTACCCCAACCCGAACAAGGACGCCACCGAACGGGTTGCCCCGGCCATCCGCAATAACCCCAACCTGTACCCCACCGAAGAAGCCATGGCCAAGCTCTACACCCTCAAGCCACTACCGCGCGATGCCGAGCGAGCGCGCACCCGTGCCTGGACCAAGATCAAGGCCGGGACCTGACCATCACCGACGCCAGGCCCGCCGCAAGCGGGTCAGCGCGTCGGCAGTAGCGGCTTCGTCGACAGCGGCGAAACCCAGTACCAGGCCGGCACGTTTATCCACAGGGACGGTCGAGTCAGGCAGCCAGAAATCGCTGAGGGCATTGAGTTCAACACCCACCGCTTCGGCTCGGGCGATCAAATCCTGCTCACGGGCATAACTGTCGACCTCGACTTTCACATGCAATCCAGCCGCAACCTCTGGCATCGAGCCGACGCCGCTAACGTCCATTGGCCAGCCCGCTTTCAACGCATTACGCCGGCTCAAGGCAGCTCGGCGCATGCGCCGGATATGCCGTTGAAAATGCCCCTGGGCCATGAACTGGGCCATCACTGCCTGAGTGCCTATTTCAGAGTGGCGCACGGCCAGCGCCCGGCAGCGGGAAAACACCTGCACCAACTGCCTGGGCAGCACCAGGTAACCCAGGCGCAGCGCCGGAAAGGCTATCTTGCCGAAGGTGCCGACATACAACACCCGCCCACTGCGATCCAGCGCCGCCAGAGGTGCTAGCGGGTCGCCGCTGTAGCGGTACTCACCGTCGTAGTCATCTTCGATGATCCAGCCGTCCTTGCGCTCGGCCCAGGCCAGCAACTGCAGACGACGGGCCAGGCTCATGGTGACGCCGGTCGGATACTGGTGCGATGGCGTCACATAGCTGAGGCGACAATGTTCCACGGCATTGAGCGCAGCGCAGTCCAGGCCCTCATCGTCGACCGCCACGCCTTGCACTTTTGCCCCGGTCAAGGCGAAGGCGTTTCCAGCAGCGCGGTAACCGGGGTTTTCCACAGCCACCACTTCGCCAGGCTCCAATAACAGCTGTGCACAAAGGCTGATGGCCTGCTGTGCGCCACTGGTGATCACAATTTGTTCAGCCGTGCAGGAAAGTCCACGAGATCGACGCAAATAGGTCGCGATCAATTGACGAAGTTGCGGCTCTCCAGCCGGGTCGCCATAGCCCAAAGCAGCGCGATCGGGGTTGCGCCAGAAACCCGCCTGAAGCTTGGCCCAGACGTCGAAAGGGAACAAATCGAACGCCGGCAAACCGACGCGAAAAGCCCGTGGCGGACCACTTTTCGGTGGCGGTAAATGGTGGCTTTCCAGACGGTTGCAAGGACCATTGTGGATAAGTTTGCTGGATGAATCCACAGTGCTATTTGCTGTTTTTGTGGATAACCCTGTGGAAAAACCCAGGGATAACCCTGTGGATATTTTTGTGGATAGTTTTGGCAGCTGGCTGACATAGGTGCCATCGCCGACCCGGCTTTCGATATAGCCTTCGGCGTACAACTGGTCGTAGGCACGCACCACGCTGTTGCGCGACACCGACAGCGCCGCAGCCATATCACGGCTGGCCGGCAAGCGCGTGCCACTGCTCAGGCGACCGTCCAGCACGCGCATGCGAAGCGCCTGGTAAAGCTGGCGGCTGAGCCCCTGGCGACGATCAAGGACGATACCAGTCGGGTCGAACGGCAAGGTGAAGGGGCGCTCGCTCATGACAATGGACCTATGAAATTAGCTGGAAATGGCTCTTACCTTAGTCCAATAGCCTGCCTAGGATTGAGCCATTCGCCAAGGACAATCCACATGTTCACACCTTCGAGCTACAAGGAAACCGACCTCGAGCGTCTGCACCAGCAGATCGAGCAAACGCGCCTGGCCGTATTGGTCACCCACGGTGAACAGGGCTTGCAGGCCAGTCACCTGCCGCTGCTGCTGGATCGCAAACAGGGCAGCAACGGCACCCTGTACGGCCACTTCGCCCGCGCCAACAAGCAATGGCAGGATCTGGCCAACGGCGCCGAGGCGCTGCTGGTGTTTGCCGGGCCCAATGCGTATGTCAGCGCCGGCTACTACCCCAGCAAGGTCGACGATCCGCGCACGGTTCCGACCTGGAACTACGTGGCTGTGCACGCCTGGGGCAAGGCTGTGGTTTTCCATGACGCCGAGCGTCTGCTGGAGATCGTCCGCCGCCTGAGTGATCACCACGAACAACGCCAGGCCAAACCCTGGTCGGTGGACGAAGCGCCTGCCGACTACATGGCCGGCATGCTCAAGGCAATCGTCGGCTTCGCCCTGCCCATCGAGCGCCTGCAAGGCACACGCAAACTCAGCCAGAACCGTTCGGCCATCGACATCGAAGGCGTGCGCACCGGCCTGGCCAACAACAACGACCCCCTGGACAACCAATTGGCCGCCCTGATGGGCCAACCTTGAAGGAACACACCTATGCCTAACGTCACCATCCGCCCTGTCACCGCCGACGATCACAGCGCCTGGCTACCGCTGTGGCAGGCCTATCAGCAATTCTACGAAACCCGTATCGATGACGAGGTCAGCGCCGTGGCCTGGGCGCGCATGCTCGACCCGGCCGAGCCGACCAACGCCGCCCTGGCCTGGGTCGACGGCAAGGCACTGGGCATGGTCCACTGGATCTATCACCGCTCCAACTGGAGCATCGAGAACTCCTGCTACCTGCAGGACCTCTACGTGCAAAGTGAGCAACGCGGCCTGGGTATCGGCCGCCAGCTGATCGAATACGTCTACGCTACGGCAAAGGCGGCAGGTTGCGCCAAGGTGCACTGGTTGACCCACGAAACCAACGCCACGGCCATCAGCCTGTACGAGCAGGTCGCCGAGCGGCCCGGCTTCATCCAGTTTCGCAAACCGCTGTAAGCCAGAGGAGCCACCCCATGAGCAGCCCATTGCACTGGCATCCGGCCAAGCGCCCGCAACCTGCAACATTGACCGGGCGCTTCGTGCGCCTGGAAAAACTCGACCCCAAGCGCGACACCGAAGACCTCTGGGAAGTGTTCCAGGGCTCCCGGGCCGACCGCACACTGTGGGACTACCTGGCCTACGGTCCGTTCACCGAGCGCGAAGACTTCGATCACTGGCTCGACACCAATGCCGCCAGCAGCGATCCGCTGTTCTACAGCGTCATTGACCTGGCCAGCGGCCAGACCCAGGGCATCCTCAGCCTGATGTCGATCGTGCCCGAACAGGGCCGCATCGAGATTGGCCATATCGCCTTTGGTGCTGCCATGCAGCGCACACCTAAAGGCACCGAAGCGGTGTACCTGCTTGGCAAACTGGCGTTCGAGCTGGGCAACCGCCGCCTGGAATGGAAATGCAACAACGACAACGCCCGCTCCAAGCGCGCCGCGCTGCGCTTTGGCTTCACCTTCGAGGGGGTGTTTCGCAAGCACATGGTGATCAAGGACCGAAACCGCGACACCGCCTGGTTCTCGATTACCGATGATGAATGGCCGGCGATTGCGGCGGGGTTCGAACGTTGGTTGGCGGCAGATAACCAGCGGCCCGAGGGACAGGTACAGACCTTGGAGGCGTGCCGGTAGGAGCAGGCAAAAAAAGGGAGGCATACGCCCCCCAGAGGTTAACCGCTTGTAGATGAGGGCCTGAAAATCAGCCCTCGATCTCGATCAGGATCTCGCCCGGGTTGACCCGGTCGCCCTTGGCCACGTGAATGGCGGTGACCTTGCCGGCGATTGCCGCCTGCACCTCGGTCTCCATCTTCATCGCCTCGGTGATCAGCACCGGCTGGCCGGCCTTGACCGTATCGCCTTCCTTGACCAGCACATCGACGATGTTGCCCGGCATGGTGGTACTGACATGGCCAGGGGCGCTGGCCTGCTTGCGTTTACTGCTGCCACCGCCGACAAATTCGTTGAGCGGCTCGAACACCACTTCTTCCGGCATGCCGTCGATGGACAGGTAGAAGTGACGCTTGCCTTCGGCCTTGACGCCAACACCGGTGATATCCACCCGGTAGGTCTCGCCGTGCACGTCGATGACGAATTCGGTCGGCACGCCTTCGCCGCCGGCCGAGGCCACGGCGCCGGCTTCCGGAATCGGCAGCAGCACTTCAGGGGTCAGGGTGCCGGCCTCACGCTCTTCGAGGAACTTGCGCCCGATGTCCGGGAACATGGCGTAGGTCAGTACGTCTTCTTCCGACTTGGCCAGGGCGCCGATGTCGTTGCGCAGCTTGGCCATTTCCGGCTTGAGCAAATCGGCCGGGCGCACGTCGATGACTTCTTCGCTACCGATGGCCTGGCGCCGCAGATTTTCGTCGACCACACCCGGAGCCTTGCCGTAACCGCCTTGCAGGTACAGCTTCACCTCGTTGGTGATGGTCTTGTAGCGCTCGCCGGCGAGCACGTTGAAGAACGCCTGGGTACCGACGATCTGCGAGGTCGGGGTCACCAGTGGCGGGAAGCCGAGGTCTTCGCGCACCCGCGGGATTTCCGCCAGCACTTCGTTCATGCGGTTGAGCGCGCCCTGCTCCTTAAGCTGGTTGGCCAGGTTGGAAATCATCCCGCCCGGTACCTGGTTGACTTGCACACGGGTGTCGACGGCGGTGAATTCGCTTTCGAACTGGTGGTACTTCTTGCGCACGGCATAGAAGTACAGGCCGATTTCCTGCAGCAATTCCAGGCTCAGGCCGGTGTCGAACTCGCTGCCCTTGAGGGCCGCGACCATCGACTCGGTGCCCGGGTGGCTAGTGCCCCAGGCGAAGCTGGAGATGGCGGTGTCGATATGGTCGGCGCCGTTCTCGATCGCCTTGAGCTGGCACATGGCAGCCAGGCCGGCGGTGTCGTGGGAATGGACGAACACCGGCAGCGACTGCTCGGCCTTCAGCGCCTTGACCAGCTCGCCGGTGGCGAAGGGAGTCAGCAGGCCGGCCATGTCCTTGATTGCAACCGAGTCGCAACCCATGGCTTCCATCTGCTTGGCCTGGGCGACGAAGGCGTCGATGGTGTGCACCGGGCTGGTGGTGTAGGCAATAGTGCCCTGGGCGTGCTTGCCAGCGGCCTTGACCGCTTCGATGGCCACGCGCAGGTTACGCACATCGTTCATGGCGTCGAAGATGCGGAACACGTCAATGCCGTTGACCGCCGCCTTGGCGACGAAGGCTTTGACCACGTCATCGCTGTAGTGGCGGTAGCCCAGCAGGTTCTGCCCGCGCAGGAGCATCTGCAGGCGGGTGTTGGGCAGTGCCGCACGCAGTTTGCGCAGGCGCTCCCAAGGGTCTTCCTTGAGGAAGCGCACGCAGGCGTCGAAGGTCGCCCCGCCCCAGACTTCCAGCGACCAGTAGCCGACCTTGTCGAGCTTGTCGCAGATCGGCAGCATGTCTTCGGTACGCATGCGGGTGGCCAGCAGGGACTGGTGGGCATCGCGCAGGATTGTGTCAGTGACAAAGATCTTCTTGGACATTCTTATCTCCTCATAGCGGCAAGCTTCAAGCTACAAGCCGCAAGAAAAAGCCGATCGGCTCTGACTTGTCGCTTGTAGCTAACAACTTGCAGCTGGCTTATTCATAAGCCCGCATGTGCGGCGATGGCGGCGGCGATGGCCAGGGCCAGCTCTTCGGGTTTGCGCTTGATCGAGTAGTTGGTCAGTTCCGGATGGCTTTCAACGAAGCTGGTATTGAACTGACCACTGCGAAATTCCGGATTGCGCAGGATTTCCTGGTAATAGGCAGCCGTGGTCTTCACCCCCTGCACGCGCATGTCGTCCAGAGCCCGCAGGCCGCGGTCCATGGCTTCTTCCCAGGTCAGCGCCCAGACCACCAGTTTCAGGCACATCGAGTCGTAGAACGGTGGAATGGTGTAGCCGGTATAGATCGCCGTGTCGGTCCGCACGCCGGGGCCGCCGGGTGCGTAGTAACGGGTGATCTTACCGAAGCTGGGCAGGAAGTTGTTCTTCGGGTCTTCAGCGTTGATGCGGAACTGCAGGGCAAAGCCGCGGTGCTGGATGTCTTCCTGCTTGACCGACAGCGGCAGGCCGGAGGCAATACGGATCTGCTCGCGAACAATGTCGATACCGGTGATTTCTTCGGTGATGGTGTGTTCCACCTGCACCCGGGTGTTCATCTCCATGAAGTACACCTCGCCATCGGCGAGCAGGAACTCCACGGTACCGGCGTTCTCGTAGCCCACGGCCTTGGCCGCACGCACTGACAGGTCGCCGATATAGGCGCGCTGTTCGGGGGTCAGTTGCGGGCTCGGGGCGATTTCGATGAGCTTCTGGTTACGGCGCTGGATCGAGCAGTCGCGCTCGAACAGGTGGACGACGTTACCGAAGCTGTCACCGAGGATTTGCGCCTCGATGTGTTTCGGGTTGACGATGCATTTTTCCAGGAACACTTCCGCAGAACCGAAGGCCTTGGTCGCTTCGGAGATTACCCGCGGGAAGGCTTGCTCCAGCTCTTCACGGCTGTTGCAGCGGCGAATACCGCGGCCGCCACCGCCGGAAGTGGCCTTGAGCATCACCGGGTAACCGATGCGGTCGCCTTCGAGCAGCGCTTCGTGGATATCGGCGACGTTGCCTTCAGTGCCCGGGGTCACCGGCACACCGGCCTTGATCATGCTGCGGCGAGCTTCGGTCTTGTCACCCATACGGCGAATGACTTCAGCCGCCGGGCCTATGAATTTGATACCGCGTTCGGCACAGATGTCCGCAAGTTCAGCGTTCTCAGACAGAAAACCATAACCGGGATGCAGCGCATCACAACCGGTTTCCACGGCCAGGTTCACCAGCTTGCGCGGGTTCAGGTAGCCGGCCAGGGGCTCGGCACCAATGCTGTGGGCCTCGTCGGCACGTTTGACGTGCAAGGCATGGCGGTCGGCGTCGGAGTAGATCGCCACGGAACGGATGCCCATCTCGGCGCAGGCACGCACGATTCGAACAGCAATTTCACCGCGGTTGGCGATCAGGATCTTTTTTATCACTGGAGTATTCCCAAGGCCGCTAGAACAAACGAGCCGGCAAGGCCGGTCGGCGCGTGACCAATCGTCGCTGGCCAGTCGCATCTTTACCCTAGCGCTGTCTCTGGATAAACAAAAATCAATATTTATTAGGGTGTGCATAAGCAAAAGCTTATAGTGCTGTTACAAGGTTTTGCCGGGGCTTGAGAAAAATGCGTAAGTCATTGATGCGTATGACATTGCGTCAACTTCAGATCTTCAATGAGGTCTGTGATTTGCGTTCCTACAGCCGGGCGGCCGAGGAGATGAACCTGACGCAACCCGCCGTTAGTCTACAGATCCGCCAATTGGAAGAACTGGTCGGCCAGCCGCTGTTCGAGTATGTCGGCAAGAAGCTCTACCTGACCGAAGCCGCTGAAGCGCTGCAACGCGCCAGCCGCGATATCTTCGGGCGCCTGGAGAGCCTCGACATGCAGCTCTCCGACATGCAGGGCTCGCTGCAGGGGCAATTGAAGCTGGCGGTCGAATCCAGCGCCAAGTACTTCGTCCCGCATCTGTTCGCGGCCTTCAAGCGTTTGCACCCCGAGGTCAATCTTACCCTCACAGTGGTCAACCGCGCCCAGGCCATACGTCGCCTCTCGGACAACCGTGATGACCTGATCATTATGTCCATGGTGCCCCAGGACATGGGCCTGGAGTTCCTGCCGTTCCTCAACAATCCGATCGTTGCCGTGGCGCCGCCCGATCATCCGCTGTGCAAGCTCGACAGCCTGCGTTTGCAAGACCTTGAGCCGCACACGCTATTGGTACGCGAACAGGGCTCGGGCACACGCAAGGCTTGCGAAGAGTACTTCAAGGAAAAGCGCGTGCACTTCACTCAGACGCTGGAAGTGGCCTCGGCCGATGCCCAGCGCGAGTGCGTGATTGCCGGCCTGGGCATCGCCCTGCTGACCCGCCATGCATTGAACCTGGAACTGGCCACCGGCGTGCTGCGCGAGCTGCCGGTCGAAGAGCTGCCGCTGTACCGCAGCTGGTGTGTGGTGCAGTCCAAGGCCAAGCGGCAATCGCCGGTGGCCCTGGCCTTTCTAGCGTTCATTCGCAGCGAACGTGCACAGATCAGCGGGCTTGTTGAGCGTTTCTCGGGGATTCTGCCGCCGATACCTGCCACACGCTGACGGCCTGCAAATCGGGGTAGTCGGTGATGTCCTGCAGCAGACGGCGCTGCTCGGAGTAGCTTTCGATCGCGCGGCGAAACTCCATGCGGCGCTGGTCTTTTTCCTGCTGTTTGCGGGATTTGGCGTTGGGTTGGTACGAGCCATCGAATTCACGAGCCATTACATATCTCCCTTATCGAGTGCGGGAGCTTTAGCCTGACGTCGTGGCATTACGGTTTGGCGGCGGGCCAATGACAAATCAATGAACCCGCGCCTACAGGTCTCAGTCGTCCATCGCCTTGATCGACTTGGGCGACAGGCGCAGGCTGCGCAGACTGCGTTTGACGCTCTTGAGGTGGTTGACCAGGCTCGGCCCGCGGGCCATGGCCACGCCCATGGCCAGCACGTCGATCACCACCAGGTGGGCAATGCGCGAGGTCAGCGGGGTGTAGATTTCGGTGTCTTCGTGCACATCGATGGCCAGGTTGACGGTCGACAGCTCCGCCAACGGCGTCTGGCTCGGGCACAGGGTGATCAGCGTGGCGCCGCTTTCACGCACCAGGTTGGCGGTGATCAGCAGGTCCTTGGAGCGCCCCGACTGGGAAATGCAGATGGCCACATCGCCCGGCTTGAGGGTGACCGCCGACATCGCCTGCATGTGCGGGTCGGAATACGCCGCCGCCGTCAGCAGCAGGCGGAAGAACTTGTGCTGGGCATCGGCCGCTACCGCGCCGGAGGCACCAAAACCGTAGAACTCGACACGCTGGGCCTGGGCCATGGCGGATACCGCACGCTGCAAAGCCTGTGGATCGAGGTGCTCACGCACTTCCATCAGGGTATGCAGGGTGGTGTCGAAGATCTTCAGGCTGTAGTCGGCAACCGAGTCGTCTTCATGAATGGCGAACTGGCCGAAACTCGCGCCCGCCGCCAGGCTCTGGGCCAGCTTGAGCTTGAGGTCCTGGAAACCGGAACAACCGATCGCACGGCAAAAACGCACGATGGTCGGCTCGCTGATGCCGACGCTGTGGGCAAGATCGGCCATGGAGCTATGCATGACGGCCGCAGGATCAAGCAGCACGTGATCGGCAACCTTGAGTTCCGATTTGCGTAGCAGATGGCGCGACTGGGCGATGTGTTGCAACAGATTCAAGGGCAGGACTCGGTTATGATCGACTGACCGGGTTGTAGCTTTCTTGTAGTTATACTACATGACCGGCGACCCGCCCAGCTAAACGAACTAGGAGAGTGGTGGTATTGACTATCCCTTGCGACATCATGGTGTTCGGCGGCACCGGTGACCTGGCCCTGCATAAACTGCTTCCGGCGCTCTACCACCTGTATCGCGAGGCTCGCCTGCACCCCGCCGTGCGCATCATCGCCCTGGCCCGCAGCAATCTGCCGCGTAATCAATTCCTCAAACTCGCCGAACGCCGTTGCCGGGCACAGATTGCCCGTGCCGACTTCGACGAGGATGTCTGGGCGCGGTTCTCGGCGCGCCTGGACTACTTCCCCATGGACGCCTCGCAAAGCGCCGATTTCGTCCGCCTGGCGCGCTTTCTTGGTGAAGCCGGCGGCCTGACCCGGATCTACTACCTGGCCACCGCACCGAACCTGTTCGTGCCGATTGCCAACCACCTGAAAATCGCCGGGCTTGCCGATCACGATGCGCGCATCGTCCTGGAAAAACCCATCGGCCACTCGCTGGAGTCGGCCACGGCGATCAACGAGGCCTTCGGCGCGGTGTTCGCCGAGTCGCAGGTGTTTCGTATCGATCACTACCTGGGCAAGGAAACGGTGCAGAACCTCATGGCCCTGCGCTTTGCCAATGCCTTGCTCGAGCCGGTGTGGCGCAACAACCAGGTCGATCATGTGCAGATCAGCGTCTGTGAAACCCTCGGCGTCGAAAACCGTGGCGCCTACTACGACCGCGCCGGCGCCACCCGCGACATGCTGCAGAACCACCTGCTGCAGCTGCTGTGCCTGGTGGCCATGGAGCCGCCGGCACAATTCGAGGCTGAAGCGGTTCGTGACGAAAAGGTGAAGATCCTCAAGGCCCTGCAACCGATCACCGGCCAGGACGTGCAGGACAAGACCGTGCGCGGCCAGTACAGCGCCGGCAAGATCGGCGGCCAGGAAGTACCGGCTTACTACTTCGAAAAAGATGTCGACAACGACAGCGATACCGAGACCTTTGTCGCCGTAGAAGCCCACATCAACAACTGGCGCTGGGCCGGCGTGCCCTTCTACTTGCGCACTGGCAAACGCCTGGCCAAGCGCTCGTCGCAGATCGTCATCCAGTTCAAGCCGGTGCCCCACCGCCTGTTCGACGGCGATCAGGCCAACCAGCTGCTGATCCAGCTACAACCCGACGAGCGCATCAGCCTGCAAATGATGACCAAGACCCCCGGCAAGGGCATGCGCCTGGAGCCGGTGGAACTGAACCTCAACCTGGCCCAGGTATTCGGCCAGACCCGTCGCTGGGACGCCTATGAGCGGCTATTGCTGGATGTGCTCGAAGGCGACTCGACGCTGTTCATGCGCCGTGACGAGGTCGAGGCGGCCTGGGCCTGGATCGACCCGATCCTTAACGGCTGGCAGGAACACTTCCAGGCCCCGCGCCCCTACCACGCCGGTAGTAACGGCCCGGACCAGGCCCACAGCCTGCTGGCCCACCAGGGCCGCGCCTGGCACCTTTAAAAGCTGTAGCGGCTGGCCAGTAAACCGGCCAGTTCCTGCGCCGGCACCGGCCGGCTGATCAGGTAGCCCTGCACTTCGTTGCAGCCTTGCTTGCGCAGGAAGTCCAGCTGTTCAGCGGTCTCGACGCCCTCGGCAACCACCTGCAGGTCCAGGCTCTGGGCCATGGCGATGATTGCCCGGGTGATCGCCGCGTCCTCGCTGCCCTCGCGCAGGCCCCGGATAAAGGCCTGATCGATCTTCACGTAGTCCACCGGGAAACGCTTGAGGTAGCTGAGCGATGAATAGCCGGTGCCAAAGTCGTCGATCGCAAGCTTCACCCCCAGCTCATGCAATTGGCGGAAGGTGGCGATGATGTGCTCGACGCTGTCGAGCAACTGGCTCTCGGTCAGTTCCAGTTCCAGCAAGTGCGGGGCCAGGCCGCTTTCTTCCAAAACCTGGCGCACCAGGCTGACCAGCTTGCCCTGGCGCAACTGATACACCGACAGGTTCACCGACACGCGAATCGGCGCAAGGCCCATGCGCTGCCACTCGCAAGCCTGCCAGCAGGCCTGGCGCAGGACGAATTCGCCCATCGGTGCAATCAGCCCGGTTTCTTCGGCCAGGCCGATGAAATCCGATGGCGGCACCATGCCCCACTGCGGATGCTGCCAGCGCACCAGCGCCTCGGCCGCATGCAGGCGGCCGGTGGCCAGGCACAGCTTGGGTTGGTAGTAGACCTGCAGTTGCCGCTCTTCGATGGCCTTGCGCAGGTGGTTTTCCAGCTGCAGGCGCTGCAGGGTGCTGGCCTGCAGGCTCTCGGTGTAGAACTGGAAGTTGTCGCCACCCAGGTGCTTGGCGTGCTGCATGGCGGTATTGGCCTGGCTGACCAGCACCGTGACATCCCGCGAGGTGTCGGCCAGCAGGCTAATGCCCACCGAAGCGCTGATCACCAGCTCGTGACCATCGACCCGCAGGGGCACGCGTAGCTTGTCGAGCAGGCGGCTAGCCACTCGCACCAAGCTCGACAGGTTGCTGTAGGCATCGAACAGCACGGCAAACTCGTCGCCGGAAAGCCGCGCCACGGTGTCGGCCTCGGGCATGGCATTGCTGATGCGCTGGGCCATCTGCTTGAGCAAGTGGTCGGCAACTTCATGGCCAAGGCTGTCGTTGAGCAGCTTGAAGCGGTCCAGGTCGATGTGCAGCAGGGCCAGGCCGCGACCGCTCTGGCGCAGGCGCTCGCCGGCCTCGTGCAGGCGCAGGCGGAACAAGGCGCGGTTGGCCAGGCCCGTCAGTTCATCATAGTGGGCCAGGTAGCGCAGGCGCTCTTCAGACTCACGGCGCGCCGACAGGTCGGTAAAGAAGCCGACGATGCTGGTCAGGTTGCCGCGGGCATCACGTACGCCGTTAAGCTGCAGCCACTGAGGATAAAGCTCACCGTTCTTGCGCGCCTCGACCAGTTCGCCTTGCCAGCTGCCCTGTTGCTCCAGGGCCAGTTCGATAGCCTGTGAATGTCGACGAGCATCAAGGCTGCACGCCAGCTCCAGCAACCGCCCTTGCAATAGTTCTTCGCGGCTGTAGCCGGTAACCCGGCAGAAGGCCTGATTGACGGCCAGCAGTACATAGTCAGGGTCAAGAATCACAATGCCTTCGCTGGCGGCTTCAAACACCGTGGCGGCCAGACGCTGCTGTTCCTCCTGGGCTTTTTGCGCGCTGATTTCCCGGCGGGTGCCGAGCATGCGCAGCACCCGCCCGCTGGCATCACGTTCCACCGCCCGGCCACGGTCCTCAATCCAGCACCAATGGCCCTGGCGGTGACGCACCCGGTAGTCGATGCGGTAGTCCTCGCTGCGGCCCTTGAGGTGTTCGACCAGGGTACGCTTGAGCAGCGGCACGTCATCAGGATGCAAACGTGGCTTGAGGTGCGCGAGCATTTCCTGGACTTGTTCAGGCTCCAGGCCAAACAGCTCGCGCAATTGCGTGTGGTGGATCTCGTCGGTGTCCAGGTTCCAGTCCCAAAGCCCCAGCTCGCTGGCCTCTAGCGCCAGGGCCAGGCGCTGCTCGCTTTTGCTCAGGGCCTGGTTGGCGACATCGAGTTCCTGGCTGCGCTGGGCCACCCGCGACTCCAGCCCAACCTGCGCCTCACGCAGCTGTTCCTCGATCAACCGGCGCTGTTCGACCTCCTCGGCCAATGCCTGGTTGAGGCTCTCGCTGCGGCTTTGCGCCGCTTGCAGGTGTTCGATCAGCTCCTGATTCTGAAAGCGTCGCAGCAATCCGCGTTCGATCAGCCGGTTGACCTGCCAGGCCACCACCGACAGCGCAATCAACAGAATCAGCCCAAGCCAGCCCCAGCCGCGCTGCTGTTCGTCGCCACTCCAGAACAGGAAAGCAATCGGCGGCAGCAGGCAAGGCAAGGTAAAACTGAGAAACGCTGGCAGGCTGACGGCATAAGCAACGCTGGCCGAAAGCGTCGCCGCCCCCAGCAGGCCAAACACCCAGGCCTGCTGGACGAAGTTGTCCACCGGCACCAGGGCAATCGCCGCGCTGGCCAGGGTCAGGCCGCTGAAGGCCGAACCGAGCAAAAACATCCGCCACCAGGTCGGCTGGGCTTGCCGGTCGGGCATGGCAGCATCGAAAGCGGCCACCTGGATCACCCGCAACGCCACCAGCGCCATCAGCCAGACCACCCAGACGCTGACCAGCAGGTAACGCGCCGGGTTCCACAGCAGCCAGGCACAGACAAGGCCGTTGAGCAGCATGAACAGGGTCGGCAGCAACGAGCCTTGATACAGCAGGCGGGTGCGCTCGACAGCCAGTTGCGGTGCGAAGTGTTTGCGAATACTCCGGCGCGCTTGGGCTGGGGCGCTCAGGGAGTCGGAACCGAGTGTCATAGGCGGTGTTCTTGTAATGGTTAGCCTTAAACGTGCACGGAGCATACACAAGCAAGCCCCTGGGCCAAACTGCTCTGGATCATAATTATTTCATCGCATTTCCCGACGGCAGGTGCTCAAGCACGCAGGCCTTGGGCTGCAGCCGGTGACCGGCCGGTCGTCAGCGCCAAGTTTTTCTACTGTATATTTGCCCAAGGGTCGCCTGCGCCCCTAAAATGGCCGGATGCGCGATGATCTCTCTCTCCTGTTGAACTCTCTCAACGACGCCCAACGCCAGGCTGTAGCTGCGCCGGTCGGTCGTCAGTTGGTCCTGGCCGGTGCCGGCTCCGGCAAGACCCGTGTGCTGGTGCACCGCATCGCCTGGTTGATCCAGGTGGTGCAGGCCTCGCCGCACTCGATCCTGTCGGTGACCTTCACCAACAAGGCCGCTGCCGAGATGCGCCAGCGTATCGAACAGCTGATGGGCATCAACCCGGCCGGCATGTGGGTCGGCACCTTCCACGGCCTGGCGCACCGCCTGTTGCGCGCGCACTGGCAAGAGGCCGGGCTGAACCAGAACTTCCAGATCCTCGACAGCGACGACCAGCAGCGTCTGGTCAAACGCGTAATCCGCGAGCTGGGCCTGGATGAACAGCGCTGGCCGGCGCGCCAGGCACAGTGGTTCATCAACGGCCAGAAAGACGAAGGCCTGCGCCCGCAACATATCCAAGCCAGCGGCGACCTGTTCCTGGGCACCATGCGCAGCATTTATGAAGCCTACGAGGCAGCCTGCCAGCGCGCCGGCGTCATCGACTTCTCCGAGCTGCTGCTGCGCGCCCTGGACCTGTGGCGCGACCACCCGGGCCTGCTCGAGCACTACCAGCGGCGCTTCCGCCATGTGCTGGTCGACGAATTCCAGGATACCAACGCCGTGCAGTACGCCTGGCTGCGGCTGCTGGCCAAGGGCGGCGACAGCCTGATGGTGGTCGGCGATGACGACCAGTCGATTTACGGCTGGCGCGGTGCCAAGATCGAGAACATCCACCAGTACACCGCCGACTTCCCTGACGCCGAGCTGATCCGCCTGGAGCAGAACTACCGTTCCACCGCCGGCATCCTCAAGGCGGCCAACGCCCTGATCGCCAACAACAGCGGGCGCCTGGGCAAAGAGCTGTGGACCGATGGCGGCGATGGCGAACCGCTGAGCCTGTACGCTGCCTTCAACGAACACGACGAAGCCCGCTACGTGGTCGAGAGCATCGAAAGCGCACTCAAGACCGGCCTGGCACGCAGCGACATCGCCATCCTCTATCGCTCCAACGCCCAGTCGCGGGTGCTTGAAGAAGCACTGCTGCGCGAACGCATTCCTTATCGCATCTATGGCGGCCAGCGCTTCTTCGAACGCGCCGAGATCAAGAACGCCATGGCCTACCTGCGCCTGCTCGAAGGCCGCGGCAACGATGCCGCCCTTGAGCGGGTCATCAACGTGCCACCGCGCGGTATCGGCGAGAAAACCGTCGAAGCGATTCGCGAGCACGCGCGCCACGCCCAGGTTTCGATGTGGGAGTCGATGAGCCTGCTGATCGCCAACAAGGCGCTCAAAGGCCGTGCCGCCAGTGCCTTGGGCGCGTTCATGGAAATGATCGAGAACCTTGCCGCCAAAGTCCTGGAGATGCCCCTGCACCTGATGACCCAGACGGTTATCGAGCAGTCCGGGCTGATCGTCTATCACCAGGAAGAGAAAGGCGAAAAAGGCCAGGCCCGGGTGGAAAACCTTGAGGAACTGGTCAGCGCCGCGCGCAACTTCGAAAACAGCGAAGAAGACGCCGAATTGTCGCCACTGGCGGCCTTCCTCGGCCATGCCTCGCTGGAAGCCGGCGACGCCCAGGCCGACGAGCACGAAGACAGCATCCAGCTGATGACCCTGCACAGTGCCAAGGGCCTGGAGTTCCCTCACGTCTTCCTGGTCGGCATGGAAGAAGGCCTGTTCCCACACAAGATGAGCCTGGAAGAGCCCGGCCGTCTTGAAGAAGAACGCCGCCTGGCCTATGTCGGCATCACCCGCGCCATGCAGCAGCTGGTGATGACCTACGCCGAAACCCGCAGGCTGTACGGCAGCGAGACCTACAACAAGGTCTCGCGCTTCGTACGCGAAATTCCGGCCGGCCTGGTGCAGGAAGTGCGCTTGTCCAACAGCGTCAGCCGCCCGTTCGGCTCCGGTCAGCAGCAGAACTCGAGCAGCCTGTTCGCCAACGCCAACATCCCGCAGACCGCCTTCAACCTTGGCCAGCGGGTGCAGCATGCGGTATTTGGCGAAGGTGTGATCCTCAACTTCGAAGGCTCCGGCGCCCAGGCCCGGGTCCAGGTCAACTTTGCCGAAGGCAGCAAGTGGCTGATGCTCGGTTACGCCAAGCTCGAAGCGCTGTAACGCAGAAAATCCTGTAGGAGCGGGCTTGCCCCGCGATGCAATGTGACTTGCACGCCGTAATCGCGGGGCAAGCCCGCTCCTACAGCGTATTCAGATCATTCAGGCAAAAGCTGGAAACATTATGGCGCTGGTCATGTGTCCTACAACCTGTGCACCATGACGCGCGTGCAATCCACAAAACGGGAATACCCTTCTATGCAACGTTTTCTTAGCATCGCTTTGGCGCTGTGCATCGGCCTGACGATGAGTCTCGACGCCAACGCCAAACGCTTCGGCGGCGGCAAGAGCTCGGGCGCCGCGCCGACCCACCAGACCCGCCAGGCAGCCCCAGCTACCCCGGCTGCCTCGCCAACCGCGCCAGGTCGCGCACCTGCCGCCGCCAGCGGTGCTTCGCGCTGGCTCGGCCCGCTGGCCGGCCTCGCCGCCGGTGGCCTGCTGGCCTCCATGTTCATGGGCGACGGCTTCCAGGGCATGCAGATCTTCGACATCCTGATCATGGCGCTGATTGCCTTCCTGGCGTTCCGCTTCATCGCCGCCCGTCGCCGCAAGCAGCAGCCACAAATGGCCGCCGCCGGCCACGCGCCTTTCCAGCGTGAAGCGCACCAGCCTGCGCAGCCGTCGATCTTCGGTGGTTCGGCTGCACCTGCCGCCGCCCGTCCGGTAATCAACGCCCCGGCCTGGTTCAACGAGCAAAGCTTCCTGGCGGCTGCCCGCAACCACTTCCAGTCGCTGCAGCAGCACTGGGACGCCAACGAAATGGACAAGATCGCCGAGTTCGTCACCCCGCAGATGCTGCAGTTCCTCAAGCAGGAGCGTGCTGACCTGGGTGATGCCTTCCAGTCCACTTACATCGACGACCTAAATGTGCAACTTGAAGGTGTCGACGACCGCGCCGACAAGACCATCGCCACCCTGACCTTCAGCGGTGTATCGAAGACTTCGCGCTTCGACCAGGGCGAACCGTTCAGCGAAAGCTGGAACATGGAACGCGCGCCGGGCGAGAACCAGCCTTGGCTGGTTGCCGGGATCCGTCAGAACGGCTGATCTTGAGGCATTGCACAAAAAACCCCGGGCTTGTCCCGGGGTTTTGCTTTTAGCGCAGCAGGCTACTAGGGTATAACGCGCAGCGTGTCGTAAAGGTTAGAGGATAGAACCGTGGAAGAAGTCATCGAACAGCTCCGAGAAGCCAATGAACCGGTACCGGTGCCGCTGGAGTTGCCGGACGAAGACCAACTGGTCGAAATCGAAGAAGAGTTGTTCATCAACATTCCGTTCGTCTTCAAGGAGTTCCTGCTGACGGTCAGCGACGTGGTCTACGGCAGCCTGGAGCCGGTCACCGTCACCGACCCGCAGTCGCATACCTACTTGCCGGACGTGGCAGCCAATGCCTGGGATGCCGGCGTGCCGCGCGACCTGATCCCGATATGCCAGGACGGCGACGAT
The DNA here is from genome assembly GCF_024749345.1 of Pseudomonas sp. B21-009. NCBI lineage: Bacteria > Pseudomonadati > Pseudomonadota > Gammaproteobacteria > Pseudomonadales > Pseudomonadaceae > Pseudomonas > Pseudomonas sp. B21-009. Next base: position 5,855,362 of record NZ_CP087199.1, read on the forward strand.
TACTACTGCGTCGAAGAGGACGGCACCGTGGTGCTGTGGTCCGGCGAAGAAGAGATCGTTACCGAGGACAGCTGGGAATCGGTCTGGCACTGGGCGCGGGATGTCTGGCTGGAAAGCTGAATGAGAAATACCCGCATAAAATAATGGCTCTTGGCTATTAATGCTCGTAGAATCGCCACGCCTTCCCGCGCGTGGCGCTTCGCTACCGCTCCATCCCCTCGGACATTCGAACCGCCCCGCGCAGGAAGCGCCTCTTAGTGGTGGTTTTCCTGGTTGTTTTCCAGGGTCTCCAGCAAAGCGATCTGCATGCGTGTATGCACACGGATGAACCAGCGCCACAGCACCGCCACCACCACTGCCGCGACTATCACGATCAGCAACAGCAGCTCGCTGGTGGGCAGAATGCTGGCCGACAGCGCCGACAGCAGTAAAAAGATCACCCACAGCGACAGCAACGGAATGACCTCGGCAATCACCCGTCGAACCCGCTGGGTGTGGCGCCCGGCCATCTCCGGCTTGACCCCCATCTCCGCCAGCAGCATCGACAGCGCCTTGAGCTTGCGGTACGCAGCGATCAGGAAAGGCAGCGACAGCATCAGCGCCGCGCCCCAGATCAAGGCCTTCTGCTGGCCGACATCGCTGACCCATTCGCTCAGGTAGTCACCGATGCGCGCGGCAAAATAACCACCGCTGAAGAAGATCGCCACCACCAGCGCCAGGTTCACCCCCACCTGCAGCAGAATCCGTCGGATCATCGACGCCAACAATGCCCCTTGGCCATGGGGCTGGATGCTGCGCAGCCATTCGCCGTACAGCGACAGCACCCGCGACAGGCGCCCCGGCACGACCTTGGCGAGCTTCAGCGACAGCGGGTCGGCGGCGCGAATCAGATACGGGGTAAGCAGCGTGGTGATGGCCGAAACGGCTACCGCCACCGGGTAAAGGAAGTCGCTGGTGACCTGCAGGGTCATGCCCAGTGCGGCGATGATGAACGAGAACTCGCCAATTTGTGAAAGCCCCATCCCGACCCGCAGTGAGGTACGTCCGTCGTTGCCGGCGATAAAGGCGCCCATGCCGCAGGACAGCATCTTGCCCAGCACCACGGCAATGGTGATGACCACGATCGGCCAGGCATACTCGACCAGGATCGACGGATCGATCATCAAGCCGATGGCGACAAAGAAGATGGCGCTGAACAGGTCGCGTACCGGTTCGATCAGGCGCTCGATCTTCAGCAATTGGCGCGACTCGGCCATGATCGCGCCAATCAGAAAGGCGCCCAGGACCATGCTGTATTCAAGCTTGACCACCAACAGGCAAAAACCGAAACACAAGCCCAGGACGGTAATCAGCAGCATCTCGTTGCTTTCAAAGCGGGCCACGTAAGCCAGCAGGCGCGGCACCAGCAAAATGCCGATGACCAAGGCAACGATCATGAACAGCGACAGCTTGCCGACCGTGGAAAACACCTCACCCGAGCTCACCGTGCCACTCACGGCAATACCCGAGAGCAAGGCGATGATGCCGATGCCCAGGATGTCTTCGACGATCAGCACGCCGAAGATCAGTTGGGCAAAACGCTCGTTCTTCATCTTCAGGTCGTTGAGCGCCTTGACGATGATGGTGGTCGAGGAAATCGCCAGGATGGCGCCGAGGAACAGTGAATCCATGGTGTTCCAGCCGAACCAGCGGCCGATCTCGAATCCGATCCAGATCATCAGCACGATTTCCAGGAACGCGGCGATGAACGCCGTGGCCCCGACCTTGAACAACTTGCGCAGGCTGAACTCCAGGCCCAGGCAGAACATCAGGAAGATCACGCCGAGCTCGGCCAGGGTCTTGATCGTCTCTTCGTCGTGAATCAGGCCGAACGGCGGGGTGTGCGGGCCGATGATGAAGCCGGCAACAATGTAGCCAAGCACTACCGGCTGTTTGAAACGGTGGAAGAGGATAGTGACCACCCCGGCAACCAGCATGATCACTGCCAAATCCTGGATAAAGCTGATGGCATGCACGGCGTGGGACTCCTTACCTGGTATCCAGAGACAAGCCGCAACTCACCCGATGAATTGTCTGATTGAGTTGCGGGTACATAGCGTTTTAAATGTAGGAATGCCCACCTTGCATGGGCTTCTTCAGGTTAACACCGCCGCTTGTCGCGAAAAGCCGGTGCAATATGAAGAAACAGATCGACCAAAGCATCGCCGCAAATGGCACAAATAGCGTGACGGCAAGGCCGCTGTCAGCGTCCCGTCTACTTAGATGGGAATCGTATTGGGGGAAAGAAGCGTGAACAGCAATCGCCACCCCGCCTCAGCGCAACCTTACCGTGAGCACACTATGGAACCTGGAAACGCCCAGCTGTCGATGACCGTCCTGATGACCCCGGACATGGCCAACTTTTCTGGCAACGTCCACGGCGGCACGCTGCTCAAATACCTCGACGAAGTGGCCTATGCCTGCGCCAGCCGCTACGCCGGTCGTTATGTGGTGACCCTGTCGGTCGACCAGGTGGTCTTTCGCGAGCCGGTGCATGTCGGCGAGCTGGTGACCTTCCTCGCTTCGGTCAACTACACCGGCAACACCTCGATGGAAGTCGGCATCAAGGTGGTCACTGAGAATATTCGCGAGCGTTCGGTGCGCCACAGCAACAGCTGCTTCTTCACCATGGTCGCCGTCGACGACGACCGCAAGCCGGTTGCGGTGCCGCCGCGCCAGCCTGAAAGCAGCGAAGAGAAGCGCCGTTTCCTCCAGGGTAAACAGCGCCGGCTGATCCGTCAGGAGCTGGAAAAGCGCTACCAGGAACTCAAGGGCGACGCCCTTTAAGACCGCCCGTTAAAAGGCCAGAGGCTGCGCCGCAAAGCGCAGCCGCGGGTGCACGATGCGATCTTGCGCCCGCACCAGTTCCAGCTCGTAGCTGGCACAGGCCTGGGTTTCCAGCAGCACTTCGTGCACCGCGGCGGCGGTGAATTCAAACGCCGCTAGCCAGTCATCGCCGAGCAGCAAGCGCGCCAGGAACAAGCCTGATGTCAGGTCACCAACGCCTACCGGCTGGCGGGCGAATGCCAGCAGCGGGCGGCGGATGTGCCAGCTCCCTTCGCCGGTCACCAGCAGCATCTCGAAATCTTCCGCGCCACGCCCCGGGTACGCCAGGTGCTTGACCAGCACCGCTTTCGGGCCGCGCTCCAGCAGGCTACGGGCCATGTCGACACAGTCTTGCAGAGACTCGGCACGGCGCCCGCAGAAGCTGTCCAGTTCCAGCTGGTTCGGGCACAGCACATCAGCACGGGCCAGCGCTTCTTCGAGCAGAAACTCGCTGACCTCGGCCGGAACGATACAGCCCTTCTCGGGATGGCCCATCACCGGGTCGCAGAGGTACAAGGCGCGCGGGTTGGCCGCCTTGATCCGGGCCACGCCGCTGAGGATCGCCCGCCCCTGCTCGGCACTGCCCAGGTAGCCGGACAACACCGCATCGCAGTTGCCCAGCTCACCGATCGTCGCAATCCCTTCTACCAGTGCAGGTATTTGCGCTGGAGCAAGCACTTCTCCGGTCCACTGGCCATACTGAGTATGGTTGGAGAACTGCACGGTATTGAGCGGCCAGACCTTCACCCCGACCCGCTGCATGGGAAACACTGCGGCGCTGTTGCCGGCATGGCCGAAAACCACGTGGGACTGGATGGCGAGCAGATGCGGTGTACGTTTCATGCAGGTCTTCCGAAAGCGTAGGAATGAAAAACAAGGCGCGCAGTATGGCGCTAAATGCCACCTGTACGACAGACCGGGGAGGCAGTTAAGCTGGGCATACCTCGTTGGAGCATATGTAAATGTTGACCCTGGGAAATCTCTTCGTGCTGATGCTGCTGGCCACGGCAGGCGCTTGGTTGTGGCATAACCACGGCTTGCGTGAAAAGGCTCTGGAGCGGGTCAAGCAGCACTGCGCCAAGCTCGACCTGGAGCTGCTCGATGGCAATGTCGCGCTCAAGCGCATCGGCTTTGTTCGCGATGCCAACGGCCGCAAACGCCTGGCCCGGGTGTACAACTTCGAATTCACCGTGACCGGCGAACAGCGCCACCCCGGTACCGTCACCCAGTTCGGCGCCCATACCATGCAGATCGAACTGGCGCCCTACCCGTTCGAGATCAAGACGCCGCCACACCACGATAACGTGGTCGAGATGAACCAGTGGCGTCAGGACCACAACCGCTGGCGTAACTAGACGCGGCAGGCCAGCATGGCCTGTTTTAGCGCTTCAGGAGCTTGCGGCTCGGCGAAAATCAGCTCCAGCCGCGAGTCACGCCGCCATTCGCTGCGGCTCCACAGCAAGGACGGCTGTCCAGCCAGGGCATTGAGCGCTTGCCAGCCGTCCAGGCTGTGGATAACTGCCTTGGCCCGGCGCCAGTCCAACTCCCGCAGAAATTTCTCGATGCGGGCACGATCAAACACCTGAGCCGGGTGCCAGCGCCAACCAATGCTCCAGCCCTCCGCCGCCTCCTGGATGCTGCAAATTGGCTCCTGCGGATTTGTCCACAGGCTGCCTATGACTGCGGAAACACTGGCTGATGCCAGTTTATCCACAGCCAGGGAATGGCTTGGCGGAGCACTTGCCATCGGCACTTCGGACAACGGCAGATGGCCGAAATCGGTCCAGTACAGGCGAGCATCCGCCAGCCGGGAAGTTATCCACAAGCGCTGTTGTTCGTCCAGACCAGCGGATTTGTTCAGCACCAGCAGCCCGGCGCTGGCCAGGGTCGAGTGCTGAGCTTGCGGCAAGGCAACACCCGCAGCCAGCTGCTCGGCATCGAGCACCAGTACCGCCGGTTGTACCGCCAACACCCCCTGCCAAGGCGGTAAGCGCAGTTGCTCCAGCAACTGCAACGGATGGCCCAACCCGGATGGTTCGATAAACAGCCTATGCGGCCTGGCCTTGCGCAGCAGGCGACCCAGGCCGACCTGGAATGGCATGCCGTTGACGCAGCACAAGCAACCGCCGGCCACCTCTCCCAGGGCAATCCCATCGTCATCGGTTGCCAGCAGCGCTGCGTCCAGGCCGATCTGGCCGAACTCGTTGATCAGCACCGCCCAGCGCTCATCGGCGGGCCGCTGCGCCAGCAACTGGCGAATCAGGCTGGTCTTGCCGGCGCCGAGCGGGCCGGCAATCACGTGGGTAGGAATGTTCTGCAGCATGGGACGGAGAGTGCCTGAAATTTTCGTCACTATGCCGTTATATCAGGCCATCCAGTCAAGGCTGAGGATCAAACGCCGCTCACCATTGGCCAAGGCCGGCGAACGATGGACCAGCCCGCCTCCCTGATTACCAAGCCATTTCTCGCCCTTGAGCAAGGCCACCTCACCCTCGGCCAATTGGCGGATTGCCTCGGCATGCGGTTGCTCCCGAGCCAGTTGCGTACGGTCGATTGCACCTTCTCCCAGCCATTCACTACCCGGCCCGGCGTAGGTGCTCAGCAAACGCAGAGGGACGTGATCGACATGAAACCGCGGGCACATGGCGTTGCCCAGCGCCTGCAGGCGCAAGCCGACTCGTCGGGCGTCGAGCAAGCAGGCGTAGGCAGCCACCAGCCAGGCAACGTCGGTAACAAACGCCACATGGCCTTCCAGGTCGGCATACCCGCCCAGCAAGCTACTGAGGTCCGGCAACTGTTGTTGCTCATCCAGCTCGATGACCCGGCTTTCACCCAGTGGCTGGTTCAGCGACAGCAGCAAGCGGGCAAAGTCTTCGATCTGCACCGGCAAGCGGCGCTGCCATACCGCGAGATTGACGCCATCCTGCAACGCCTCGGTGAGCACTTGAGGCGTGTCGCCGAAGGCCTGGCGCATCACGCCGCGTCCTCGTCAAACCACGGGCCGAACGGGTCGGGCAGTTGCCGCCAACTGTTCACGCCTGCGGCCATTTCTGCATCGTCGAGCAGGCAGCTCGAGAGCTCGGCATCGAGCCGAGCGAAGTCGATATTCTGACCGATGAATACCAGCTCCTGGCGGCAATCACCACACTCTGCAGTCCAGTTCTTGAAGATCTGCGCGCTGCTCTGCTCATCCTGCGGCCACTGCTCACGGGGTACGAAGCGCCACCAGCGCCCGGCAAAACCGTGGCGCATCATGCCGCCGGCCTGCGACCAACTGCCGGCATCCTGGTGCTTGCTGGCGAGCCAGAAGAAGCCCTTGGAGCGCAGCAACCGGCCGTTGTCCCAGGGCCTGTGGATAAAATCGTAAAAGCGCTGTGGATGCAGCGGCCGGCGCGCTTGCCAGGTGGTCGCGGCAATTCCGTATTCCTCGGTTTCCGGCACGTGTTCGCCGCGCAGTTCCTGCAGCCAGCCAGGCGCCTGGGCGGCGCGGTCGAAGTCGAACAGACCGGTGTTGAGGATCTGCTGCAGCGCTACCTGACCCATGACCATCGGCACGATCTGCGCCTGGGCGTTAAGGCTGCGCAAGATCGCGCTGAGCTCTTCGCGCTCGGCGCTGCTGATCAGATCGATCTTGCTCAACAGAATCACGTCAGCGAACTCCACCTGCTCAATCAAGAGGTCACTGATCGAGCGCTCGTCTTCGTCACCAAGGGTTTCGCCGCGGCTGGCCAGGCTCTCGGCCGCCTGATAATCACGCAGGAAGTTCAAGCCATCGACCACCGTGACCATGGTGTCCAGGCGCGCCTGATCGGCCAGGCTGCGGCCTTGCTCGTCACGAAAGGTAAAGGTTTCGGCGACCGGCAACGGCTCGGAGATGCCGGTGGACTCGATCAACAGATAATCAAAACGCCCCTCGCGGGCCAGGCGTGCGACCTCTTCGAGCAGGTCTTCGCGCAGGGTGCAGCAGATGCAGCCGTTGCTCATCTCCACCAGCTTTTCTTCGGCGCGGTTGAGACTGACGTTGCGCTGCACCTCGCTGGCATCGATGTTGATTTCGCTCATGTCGTTGACGATCACCGCGACCCGCAGGTTGTCGCGGTTTTTCAGCACGTGATTGAGCAGAGTACTTTTGCCGGCACCCAGAAAGCCGGAAAGCACAGTGACGGGAAGACGGTTGGGCATGGGGGCTATCCTCATCGGGGCGAGTGCATTCGAACGATGCATTGCGCAATGTTATATTATAACAATACAATCTCGCCAACCCACTTCGCTCAGAACATGACCAAAGGCCGACCTGGAAGATGAAATCACGTTGCCTTTTTGCCTTCGCTGCATTGCTGCTGTGCGAATCCGCCGTTGCAAACGGCGCGCCCCTCAGCAACGGCCTGGCACTTTGTACCCGCAGTGCAACCTTGCTTGCCTGCAGCGATGCCCAGGGCAATTACTACAGCGTGCAAACCCAGGGCAGCACCACCTACCTGCGCGGCTTCGAAATGGAGGGCCGCCGGCTGTGGGCACAAACCAATAGCCGCTATGGCCAGCTGACTTTCTTCACAGGCGTGGCGAGCAATGGCGAAACCTGGGTCGGATACAGCCAGCGTGTGGGCTGGACCACCTTGAACAAGGTCTCCAGTTCCAGCGGGCAGCGTTTCAATCTGCGCTGCAATCGTCTGAGCGGCTGCCAATAGCCTTCTTGAAAAGTGAACCCCTGATGAGCGCTTTCACCCTTCCTGACATCGCTGCCCAAGCCACCACTTCCCAGTTGCCATTGGATTGGGTCGGCATGTGTGGCATTGCCCTGCCGCTGCAGATCGATGGGCAGATATTGCCAGCAACAGCCGACGCAGGCGTCAGCCTTGATGATGGCGCCTCCCGGGGCATTCACATGTCACGCTTGTACCTGGCGCTGGAAACCCTGGAACATCAACCCTTGAGTCCGGCGCTGATCGATGAAGTTCTGCAGGGTTTTCTCGACAGCCACATAGGCCTTTCCGCCAGTGCGTTCCTGACCCTGCGATTCGAACTGATGCTCAAACGCCCTGCGCTAATCAGCCCCTTGGCAGGTTGGAAAGCCTATCCGGTTACTCTGGATGCGCAGATAAAAGACGGAGTGTTCCACGTGGAACTATTTGTCGATGTGGCGTATTCCTCCACCTGCCCCTGCTCAGCCGCCTTGGCTCGGCAGCTGATTCAACAGCAATTCATCAGCGATTTTGGCAATCGCAGCTTGAGCCATGAAGCGATCTTGAGTTGGCTGGGTAGTGCCGAGGGTATTGTGGCCACGCCCCATAGCCAACGCAGTGCGGCAAAGCTGGAGGTTCGTCTGCGCCCAGGGATTAACGAACTGCCGATAGAAACGCTGATCAACCAGGCCGAGAGCGCCTTGGGCACCGCTGTTCAAACTGCGGTAAAGCGCGCCGATGAACAAGCCTTTGCCTTGGCCAACGGGCAGAACCTGATGTTCTGTGAAGATGCCGCCCGGCGCTTGAATGTGGCGCTGAAAACCCTGCCGTGGCTCAGCGGCTTCAACCTGCGTGTGGAGCATGCCGAAAGCTTGCATGCCCACGACGCAGTCGCTCACAGCCAATGGCGATGGTGAGGCGCTTCAACTACGCGGTTTAACCGTACCGCAGTCATTACCAAGCCACACTGCCCGGGTGTTCATACTGCCCTGCTGCTGCACACCGGACGCGTTGAAGGTACCGTTGACCTGGGTTGTGAACTCACGATCGCTGACGAACGTGGCTTCTCCATTGCCTTGGGCTTTCGGGCAGCTGAAGGTGAACTTCCAGACATTGCCGGTGCGCTCGGTGATCTTCTGGGTACAGCCAGACTTGGGATCCTGCAGCGGGATGTCATTGGTTTTTACCTGCTCCGGCGTCAGGCAAGAGCGCACACCTTGACCGGCGACGCTGATCCCTTGCTTGGCCAGGCCACCTTCGATCATCGCCCGTTGCTCCGGTGGCAGGTTCTTCAACTGACCGAGCATGAAGCCCATGTCTGGAAGCGGCTTGCCATCAACCTGCATGTTGCTGGTGGTCAGCTCCCAAAGGCCAGGTTGCAACATCTGCGCATGCACCAACGGGCTTGCCAGACCGAACATCAGTGCCAGCAGCGGCAGACGATTTTTCATGTAGTGACTCCTCGAAACTCCAGCCCCAAGCTGGAACACAGCTTAGACGTCAATTTGTGCTTTCGGTTGCAAGTGCTGCCATGAACATGCTCTGTTAGGGGTAGAGCCTTCGGACAGCAGGATGCGTATGGATTACCACAGCCCGTACTTCTTCGGTTACCTCATTGGCGTGATTCACTTGCTCGGGGCAATCGCCGCCTTGCACGCGGTGTTCACCGTACGCACCGCCCAGGGGGCAATTGCCTGGGCCTTATCGCTGCTGTTCATTCCCTACTTCACCCTTATTCCCTACCTGGTGTTTGGCAGCCGTACCTTCGACGCCTACATCCAGGCCCGGCGCCAGGCCAACCGTGAAATGCATGTGGCCATGGCCGATCTCAACTGGCGACCCTGGGTCGAAGAGGCCTTGGCAGCCCGCAATTCAGAATCCTATGCCGCGCTGCGGGCGATGCCCAAGCTGGGACGCATGCCGTGCCTGGCCAACAATCAGGTGCGTTTGCTGATCGACGGCAAGGCTACTTTCGACGCCATCTTTCACGCCATTGCCGGCGCACGCGACACGGTGCTGGTGCAGTTTTTCATTATTCACGACGATGAACTGGGGCGGCAGCTACAGGCCCTGCTGCTGAAAAAGGCCGCCGAAGGCGTCAAGGTCTACGTGCTCTACGACAGCGTCGGCAGCCATGCCCTACCCTCTGCGTACAGCCATAAGCTGCGTGCAGGCGGCGTCAATATCCGCGCTTTCGCCACTCGCCGCGGCTGGTTCAACCGCTTCCAGGTCAACTTTCGCAACCACCGCAAAATCGTCGTGGTCGATGGCCTGCAGGGTTTTCTGGGTGGCCACAACGTTGGCGATGAGTACCTGGGTGGCAATCCCAAGCTCTCCCCTTGGCGTGATACTCACGTCCAGGTCAGCGGGCCAGTGCTGGCCTGCCTGCAGGAATCGTTCGCCGAGGACTGGTTCTGGGCGTCGCGCCAACTGCCGCCCTTGATCCTGCCGGACACCTACCCGGAAGATGGCGTGCTCTGCCAGGTATTGGCCAGCGGGCCGGCCGATCCGCAAGAAACTTGCTCGCTATTCTTCGTCGAAGCCATCCACTCGGCGCGCGAACGCCTGTGGATCACCAGCCCCTACTTCATCCCTGACGAAGCGGTGTTCGCAGCCCTGCGCCTTGCAGTGTTGCGCGGGGTAGATGTGCGCATCCTGATTCCTTCGCGTGCAGACCACCGTATCGTCTACGCCGCCTCCAGCCTGTTCGCCTTTGAGGCGGTGCGCGCCGGGGTGCGGATGTTTCGTTTCGAACCTGGATTCCTGCATCAGAAGGTGGTGCTGATCGACAACGAGATCAGCGCCATCGGCAGCGCCAACCTCGACAACCGATCGTTTCGCCTCAACTTCGAGATCATGTTGCTGACCGTAGACCGCGCATTTGCCGATCAGGTCGAAGCGATGCTCAGCCATGACTTCGACCAATCCCGGGAAATCACCGCCGAAGACAGCCGCGATACACATCGCCTGCAGCAGCTGGGGATGCGTATCGCCCGGCTGATTTCGCCGATTCTGTAAGGTGCTTTAACGGTAGAAGTCTTCGCGGGTCAGCGGCAAATCGTGGCTGCCATCGGCAAAGGGTTTGACCGCAAGGATCTGGTGCAAATTGATCCAGCCCCTGGCAAAGGCATAGGAGCAACCAGCCAGGTACAGGCGCCAGATGCGCAGGGCTTTCTCTGGCACCAGCGCGCCAGCCTTGTCCAGCTGTGCTTCGAGGCGGTTGCTCCAGTGCTCGAGGGTGCGCGCGTAATGCAGGCGCAGGCTTTCGACGTCGACAATCTCCAGCCCCGCTTCACTGATGCGTGCACTGATCATCGACAGGTGCGGCAGCTCGCCATGGGGGAACACGTAGCGCTCGATGAAGCTGCCCGCGCCGCGCCCGACCGGTCGCCCGTCGGTGTGCCTGGCGGTGATGCCATGGTTCATCACCAGGCCACCTTCGCGCACGGCGCCAAACAAGCGCTGGCAATACAGCGCCAGGTTGGCATGACCCACGTGTTCAAACATGCCGACACTCACCACCTTGTCGAAGCGACCGTCCTGGGGCAGGTCGCGATAATCGAGTATCTGCAGCTCAACCTGCCCTTCCAGGCCATCGGCCTTGACCCGCTCACGGCCGAGTTTGAGCTGCTCTTTGCTCAGAGTGATGCCGAACACCTTGGCACCGAACTCCCTGGCTGCGTAGCGCGCCAGCCCGCCCCAACCACAACCGACATCCAGCAGGTAGTCGCCCTTCTTCAAGCGCAGCTTGCGGCACAAGTGCTCGAACTTGTTCTGCTGGGCTTGCTCCAGGGTGTTGGTGGGCGATTTGAAATAGGCGCAGGAGTAGGCCATGTCGCTGTCCAGCCACAGCTGGTAGAAGGCGTTGGACAGGTCGTAGTGGTAGGAAATTGCTGCCGCATCGGTAGCCTTGTCATGCTCGGTGCGCACCGGCTGATCGTCTTCTTCATCCTTGAGCAAAGCCACGCTAAGTTCGTCACAGACGCGGATCACCTCACTGATGGAGCCCTCCAGTTCCAGCTTGCCTTCGACGAACGCTGCCCCCAACTCATCCAGGCTTGGATGGGTCAACTGAGTAATCAGCTGCGGGTCCTTGACCAGGATGGTCACCTGCGGCTTGGGCCCCAGATCGAACGCATTGCCATCCCAAAGTTTGAGTCGCAGTGGCAGTCGCAGGCTTTGCAGAACAGGTGGAAGTTGCGCAAGCATGAAATGAGCCTCCTTTTTTCATCGGACGTCTGCCCAAAAGGGTAGTTCATCTGCCGGAACTTTCAGCTTATGCCGACCATAGTCTGAGCCTATCTAGCCCGTTGCAGACCTTGCGCCGGGGGCTGGAACCTACGATTTATTGTATACAATCGAGCGATTTGCAGATTAGTCTTGGCGCCATTGTCGATTCTTCATCCTGGAGTACAACAATGAAAACCTATGATGTAGTAATCATTGGCGGCGGGCCTGGTGGGTACAACGCGGCTATTCGTGCCGGTCAACTGGGCTTGAGCGTGGCATGCGTGGAAGGTCGCTCGACCCTCGGCGGCACTTGCCTTAACGTCGGCTGCATGCCGTCCAAAGCCCTGCTACATGCCTCCGAGTTGTATGAGGCGGCGGTTGGCAGCGAGTTCGCCAACCTCGGCATCGAGGTCAAACCGACCCTCAACCTTGCGCAGATGATGAAGCAGAAGGATGAGAGCGTCAGCGGCCTGACCAAGGGTATCGAGTTCCTGTTCCGCAAGAACAAGGTCGACTGGATCAAGGGCTGGGGCAAGCTCGATGGAGTTGGTCGGGTCAAGGTGACCGACGACCAGGGCGCGGTAACTGAGCTGGAGGCCAAGGACGTCGTCATTGCCACCGGCTCCGAACCGACGCCGCTGCCTGGCGTGACCATCGACAACCAGCGCATCATCGACTCCACCGGCGCCCTGGCCCTGAGTGAAGTGCCCAAGCACCTGGTGGTAATCGGCGCCGGGGTCATCGGCCTGGAGCTGGGTTCGGTGTGGCGCCGGCTGGGCAGCCAGGTGACCGTGGTCGAGTACCTCGATCGCATCTGCCCCGGTACTGATGAAGAAGCGGCAAAAACCCTGCAACGCGCCCTGGCCAAGCAAGGCATGAAGTTCAAGCTCGGCAGCAAGGTCACCCAGGCCAGCGCTTCAGCGCAAGGGGTGAACCTGAGCCTGGAGCCTGCCGCAGGCGGCAGCGCCGAAACTCTCGAGGCCGACTACGTACTGGTTGCCATCGGCCGGCGCCCCTATACCCAGGGCCTTGGCCTGGAAAGCGTCGGCCTGGAAACCGACAAGCGCGGCATGCTCGCCAACCGGCACCACCGCACCAGCGTCCCGGGCGTGTGGGTAATTGGCGATGTCACCTGCGGAGCGATGCTCGCGCACAAGGCCGAGGACGAGGCTATCTCCTGCATCGAACAGATTGCCGGCAAGGCCCACGAGGTCAACTACAACCTGATTCCGGCGGTCATTTACACCCGTCCGGAACTGGCCAGCGTCGGCAAGACCGAAGAGCAGCTCAAGGCCGAAGGCCGCGAGTACAAGGTCGGCAAGTTCCCCTTCAGCGCCAACAGCCGGGCCAAGATCAACCACGAGACCGAAGGCTTCGCCAAGGTCCTCGCAGATGCCCGTACCGATGAAGTATTGGGCGTGCACCTGGTTGGCCCAAGCGTCAGTGAGATGATCGGTGAGTATTGCGTGGCCATGGAGTTCAGCGCCTCGGCTGAAGACATCGCCCTCACCTGCCACCCGCACCCGACGCGCTCCGAAGCACTGCGCCAGGCGGCGATGAACGTCGACGGCAAGGCGATGCAGGTCTGATCAGTCAGGCCGGTCGAACGGATGAAGCCGGCCTTCAAGGCTGAAGGCCGGCTTATCCACAATCAGGCCAGGGCAGCCTGTTGGTTTTCCACAGCCAGCAGGTCAAAACGCGAGGCCAGGAACGGGGTGATATCCAGCGGCAGGGTTTCCTGGTTCACGACCTTGTCGATCAGCACGCCAGTGATGGCCGAGGTAAGGATGCCGGTGCGAAAGTGTCCACAGGCATTCACGTAGCCACTGACTTCGCTGACCGGCCCCAGGATCGGCAGCTCGTCCGGCGAGCCCGGGCGCAAGCCGGCCCAGGTGCGCTTGAGGTTGATCTGCGCCAGCTCCGGCACGCAGCGCACCGCGCCCTGAACCAGGCCGTTGATCTCCGGGAAGGTGTTGCTGACGTCGAAGCCTTTGTCTTCGGTGGTGCTGCCGATCAGGATCTCACCGTTGTCCTTCTGCGCCATGTAGCAGTCGCTGGTGGTCAGGCAGCCTTGCAGCAGCTTGGGCATGCGCTCGGTGAGGATGATCTGGCCTTTGACCGGCTTGACCGGAATCCGCAGGCCCGTGGCCCACTCGCTCAAGTCTGCGGCCCAGGCGCCGGCGGCGTTGATCAGGGTATCGCAGTGAAAGGTGCCCTCTTCGGCGGTTTGCACGCCGCTGACCCGCGAACCCTGATGCAGCACACCCGTAATGTTGGTGTTGTGGAACAGGTCGACACCGTTCTGGCGCGCCGCCTCCATATAGGAATCGGCCAGGCGGAACGGGCTGACCTGGTGATCGCAGAGAAACTCCAGGGCACCATGGGCCTCATGGCTCACCGCAGGTTCGGCCTGGCGCAGGGCATCGCGGTCGAGCCAGCGCACCTGGTCGGCCAGGTGCGGGATCTGCGCAACGATGTGCTCGGCGTAGAGGCGGTCTTCATCGTCGTAGATCACGTACTTGAGGCCCGTGCGCTCGAACTTGAAGTCCATGCCGTGGCGCTCGATCAGCTCGCGGTGCAGCTGTGGATAAAGTGCGTTGGACTGCAAGGCAAAGTCGAAGAACGACTGCGGCAGGATGTGCGGCGTGCTCGAATCCACCGCCACTGCCGCGCCATGGGCTTCGCGCTTGTGCTTGGCCGACATCATGCGAAAGAAGATTACTCCGCAGCCCAGGCCCACGGACTCACCAATGGCCCACAGGCCACCGGCCGACGCGCGGGTGGCATTGCCCGGGCGCTTGGCATCGATCAGGGCGATCTTCAGGTTCTTGCGTTTGGACAGCTGGTAGGCGCAGGACGCACCGATCACACCGCCACCGGCGATGACCACATCATAGGTTCTGTTCATGCTTCAGGCTTCCGTGCCGAGTTGCTGGAATGCAGAGAATGGAATCGGGTCGATCGGGAAACGCGGCCGCAGCCAGCCGACATCGGCACGTCCGGTTGCTTCGCGCAGGCGATCGCTGCAATAGCCGACGCACATGCGCCCCTGGCAGTCGCCCATGCTCACCCGGGTGCGCATCTTCAACCCGGCCATGTCCTCGACGCCCTGCTCCAGGGCGCGATCGATGTCGCTGCGGGTGACATGCTCGCAACGACAGATCACCGTGTCCGCCTGCGGCAGCTCGATCTGCTTGGTGCCGCGGTGGGTGTAGCGCTCTACCCCGGCGCGAAAGCGTTTGATCGCTGCCAGCTGGCCGAGGTATTTCTCGCGCAGTTCGATCGCCTCTTCTGCGTTGAGTACCTCCTGCTGCAGCAGGATCGAAACAGCCGCGATGCGCCCGGTGAGCATTGCCGCCTCACCACCACGGATGCCGCCCATGTCACCGGCCAGGTGGATGTGCGGCTGGCTGCTTTGCTGCCAGACGTTGCTTTCCGGACGCAGGTAGCCGTCTTCGTTGAAGCCATGGTCCAGACCCAGTTGCTGGCTGAGCTGGGTGCGCGGGATAAAACCGTAGCCCACCGCCAGGGTTTGCGCCGGCTCGCGCTGGGCGCGGGAAAGGTCCGGCTGCCAATCTTCACCGTAGGGCGCCACGGTCACTTCAGCCAGCTCACCCTCACCCTTGGCTTCGACAATCCCCCAGCCGTAGTACATGGGGATGCCGTTGAGCTTCATGTAGCCAAGCATGCTCAGGCCATCGAGGAACAGCTGCGGCTTGTTCATCAGCGCCAGACTTTCACGGGCAATCTTGCTGAACGGGCAGGCTTCATAGACGCCGGCAACCTTCGCCCCGGCCGCGTGCAACTGGCAGGCCACCAACGGCAACAACGGCCCGGTGCCAGCGATCACGGTACTGCCCAGGGGTTTGACCACACCGCTTTTGATCTGCAACTGAAGCCCGCCGAGCAACATCACACCCGGCAAGGTCCAGCCGGCAAACGGGACGTTGCGCTCGTGGCAACCGGCCGACAGCAACAGATGGGAAAAATCGATTTCGTGCAGGGTTTCTTCGCCATCGAGTACCATCAGGCGCTGCTCGTCCCCACCGACTACACGGCTGTTCAGGCGCAGGTCGATGCGATCGGCGCAGGCGGCGAAGTCCTTGTGCAGTTTTTTCAGCGCCTTGCTATAGCGGGCACCCAGGTAGCCCAGGTCGACGCCGCTGCGCAGCGGTCCGCGAAACACCACGCCACCCGGGCGTGAGGCTTCATCAAACAACAGGCTCGAGACGCCGTGCCTGGCCAGCTCGATCGCCGCTGCCATACCTGCCGAACCACCACCGACAATAACTGGACGCAAGCTCATGGTGCCTCCTGCCCGGCAAAACGGTTGGTCCCGGTTTCGACCCGCATGCCCGGCTGTACCTCGGTTTGGCAGGCGCGGCGCTTGGGCCGGCCGTTGATCGACACCAGGCAGCAATGGCACACGCCCATGCCGCAGAAAGCGCCGGTCAATTGTTGGTGATCGT
This sequence comes from Pseudomonas sp. B21-009, assembly GCF_024749345.1. Lineage (NCBI taxonomy): Bacteria > Pseudomonadati > Pseudomonadota > Gammaproteobacteria > Pseudomonadales > Pseudomonadaceae > Pseudomonas > Pseudomonas sp. B21-009. Next base: position 5,871,608 of record NZ_CP087199.1, read on the forward strand.
TAAGCGCCACCTGGCGCAGGCCCACGGCGTTAAGCACGCTGAGCACGGTTTCACCGGCAGCGACCGCCACCGCCTGGCCGTTGATTTCGATGGTCATGTCCGCCCGCGACAGGGGCTGGATATCTAGCTTTCGCTCCAGAGTCTGCATAGCTTTTCGTCCGTGAAAAAGAAACATGGACTGCGCACACTAAGCCAAGCGCGCGTCAGGACTATTGATCCAGGCCAGCTAATGGGTCTGCTTGCCGGACAAACCGACAAAACAGAGCAGATGGCCCGTGCTCATCCGGGCGATGCTTCTCAACGGGCGATTCTAGAAAAAAGTGCATTCAAATCGTTGGCCCGATTTGAATGCACAAGGGAGGAGCTCGTTATCTCTGTTCGAACCGCGATTAACTTCTGTAGCAGAGTATTCACGTGATCGTTCTGGAATACCGGAAGTGGCGCAGGTCAGTCTGTTTTTTTACTGGTGTTCGAAGTCGTTGGCGCAATTGGCTTCTTTTCGGTCTGACCTTTGTCCTGACCACGCTCCTCTTTGAATTTTTGGTGCCATCGCTCCAATGCCTCTGCACCATCTGATGCTTGGCTAAGCGGGCTGAGGAGCAAGAGAGCAAGCAGGATTGAGCTAACCAGTTTCATGAGGACCTCACTTTTTTGCTTTGAACGTGTCTGTACTGCCCCAACAACCAGGCCAAATCATCGAAGATCGCAGCGAAATGCATCGCCCCAAGCCGACGCAATGAATTTGCGGTTCGGTGTGATTGAAGGATCATCCGGGGGTAGCGTTGTGGGGAGCGAGCGAGGCGGCTCAATCCAGCGCCGATGAGCTGCGCGATCGGGTCTTGAGGGTCAAGCTGCTTCAGGTCGGCATGCACCCGCCGCAGTTCACGCGCTAGTTGCAGTGACAATCTGCCCAGGTACTCGTGTTGATGCTGGCTATCGAGTGTTGCTGGGGCCAGCGCAGCCAACGAGGCGAGCCGGTGCTGCTGGCGCACCTGCCATGAGTGATCACTACCGGCGGCACCCTGTCGAAGCAATACCAGGGTCTCGCGATGAAGGGCGTCAACTAGCCCATTGAAATTCCTGTCATTTCGTTTTGGCAGCAGCTGGTACGCAAGCAGACAAATACCCAAAGCGATGATCCATGAAACAGACTGATTCGCGAAGTCATTGAAGTCATAGGCGGGTACGAGAGTGGTAGATACCAGTGTGTTGAAGGCGATCAGAAAAGCTACCCCCTGGAAAGCGCGTGAAGGCAAGGTAGTCGCGTGAATGCCGAACGACCAGAAAAGGCTCAGGCTGACCAGCAGCAGTGGCAGACCATTGATCTGCGGCAGGATGAGGAACTTGCAAGCGAGCGCTGCGGGAATCGCATACAGCGTCCCCCGTAGAAAGCTTTCGGTGCCTTTTTCGGGGGTGGGCATTGCAGCGATCAGTGTGCAGTAGGGCCCCAGAACTGCCAGCAGGGTCGGGCCTTGGTCCCAACCACTTATGTACCAGACAGCAGCTGCCAGCAAAGTTGCCAGAAGGGCTCTGATCCCGTTACGCAGGCCGTCGGCGTAATGGCGATGAAAGCGAAATGGGCGATGAACATGAGCAGTTTCTTGCTCTAGGGAAGAAAAGCCTTCCAGGGCCAAAGCGAACTCTTCCAACTGCTCGTCCAAGCGCCTGAACGCAAGGAGGGTACGTTGCTCTGGATGACTCGCTTGGGCAGCCGAAGCTGTTTTGCTTGCTAGCTCGTCGCGAATGGTTCGAACCCGGACCTTGGCCTCTGCCAGGCTCAAAGAGTGTTCGCTTAATGCCCTGCTTACCGAAGCAAGCTGAAGGCCCGTTGCCGAAACTGCATTTGTTGATTCCAGTACTGACAAGTCGGCAGGCAACTCATGTTCCAGCAGTGCAGATTGCAGGTAAGCCGAGCCAGACCTGATAGCTTTCAAATTGTCACTGATGACCCAGGATTCACCTCGACCCAGGCCAAGGAGATCGTCCACCTTGTTGATCTCTGCCGCGAGGACAAGGCGTTTGCGATGCGCCTGCTCATCTGCAGGTTGTGCGTATTTCTCTGCAATCAACGCTGCAGCCTTGACGCACAAGCTGACCACGGTGTCGCGTATGCGAGCCTCGACTGTCTTGCGACTGAAAAGGACGGTAACCAGAGTCAGACTAATAGCCCCGACCACCACCGCAGTGGCACGGGAGACGATGTGTTCAAAGCTGATCTGAGGTTCGGTGATGGCTGGCCCTAACGCCAGGCAAACGGTGTAGCCGGCCACGACGGCGGTAGTTGCGAAGTAATGCCGAACTACCGACATAGCGGCTACACATAGCCCAAGCCATATCCCAACGCCCACTATCATGAGGATCATTTGCTGGGCGAAACACGCCACCAGAACGAATGCGGCTACGGCACCTACCAGCGTGCCGGCGATACGATGCAGACCTTTGCCAACCACAGCTCCCTGAACGGGATTGACCAGCAGGAGCACGGTAGAGGCCGCGGAGAATGGCGAGTCCAGATGCAGGTAGAGACCTACGCACAATGCCAGCGCTGCTGCCATGCAACTGCGCAAGACATACAGGCTTGTAGAAGATGTAAAGGGCAAGGGCAATGCGCCAAACCGTTTACCTATAGCTACGGCGCCCATTACAGAAACTCCTGGAGCCAATGAGTCAGACGCCGATGGTTTGGTGCACCAGCCTGGTCCACCTCAATACTTGCGGTCATGCCTGCTGCAAGCTCCACGCCCTCCGGGATGTGGTCAATTTCAATGCGCACCGGCAATCTCTGGGCCAGTCGAATCCAGCTGAACGTCGGGCTTACCTGAGGTAAACCGTTCTGCGCCCGCACTTCATTGGTATCGGAGACTCCCCGTCCTATGCTCGACACATGACCGGATAGCAGCGGCGAGAACCCCATGAGCTTGACCTTGGCATGGGCCCCAAGAGGAATATTTGTGAGTTTGGTTTCCTCGAAATAGCCGGTGACCCAGAAACTCTTGCTGTCGACAACGAACATGTTGGTGCCACCTGCAACGGCATAATCACCGGGTTGTAGACGCAGTTGGGTGACATAGCCATCTACGGGTGCAAAGATCTTGGTGCGTTGTAGTTCCAGTTGAGCCTGTGCCAACTGGGCCTGTGCAATGTTCAGCCGAGCGTTGGCGATTGCACGGGTGCGTACAGCGTTATCGATCTCTTCCTTGGGCACTACACCTACCAGCAGCTTCCGGCGGCGTAGCTCTTCGTTGCGCTGCTGGAACACCTCCTTGACCTCGGCCAGTTCGGCGGCTTTTTGATCGACTGCCAGGGCATAGCTTCGAGCATCGATGCTGTACATCAGTTCGCCCTTCTGCACCCACTGGTTATCACCGACCCAAACCCGCTCGATGCTGCCCGATACCTCGGGAGCGATCCGGATAACCTGAGCACTAATGCGGCCATCCCGGGTCCATGGTGCCAGTACATAAGCATTCCAAAGTGACAGGCCGAAATAGAGTGAAAAGGCACCAACAACCAGGGTGGCCAGGAACTTGAACAATCTCACTACGTGATTCATCGACGCCTCTTCAGAATTTGATGACCAGCAGAGAAAGCAAGGACACCGACAGGAAGAATCGGAGCAGGTTTGGATGCCACATCAGGTCCAACCAACGTCGCGCCATCCTTTCCAAAATGAGATAGAACACCGTTGCTACCAGCAGGTAGATGAACAGTGGCGGGAAGTACACGTTGGCAAAGGAGAACTCGCTGAGCATGGATCGCACCTGTTGCTGGCCAAGTCAGCGCATCGTAGAAAATGCAGCTTGAATCCGATATGGACTATCAAGACAATAAATAATCAAATTCAGACAGGGGTGGCACTGGGTGGCTACGACCGCTTTCCCTCTGGATCTTCATGATCCTGATTCACTTGCGCAGCCGGCTGTGGCCTTGCTGATCGAGTCTCAACAAAACGACACTGAGGTACCTGTCCACTACCACCGCAAGGGCCAACTGATCGTGGCATTGAAAGGGGGAAACGTATGCACCATCGAAGATGGCTTATGGATGGTGCCGCCAGGCTTTGGCGTATGGGTTCCAAGTGGAACGGTTCATAGCAACCGTGTAACGGCCAACGGCAAGATCTGCTTGCTGTTCATAGAGCCAGGCATCGCTCAGCTTCCGGAGCATTGCTGCACCCTGGCATTGAGCCCACTCATCCTGGAGTTGGTTTTGTATCTGGCAGGTGGCCCTAACGATTATCCTGCCGATGGCCAGATTGCGCGGCTTGCTGGGGTGCTACTTGAGCTCCTGGAACAAGCACCTGCTGAGCGGTTTTATCTACCGCTACCCAAGAGCCCGCAAGTGCGGCAGATTGCTAGCGCCTTGGCTGAGGCCCCTGCCAGTCGTGTGACAGTGGCCGAATGGGCGGACAGGGTTGCCATGAGTGAGCGGACCCTTGCGCGGCTGATCAAAAACGAGACGGGCCTTAGCTTCGGACATTGGCGTAAACAATGGCAGATAATCGTTGCTTTGCAGCACTTGGTCGAGGGCGCATCGGTGCAGAGTACCGCCGAAGCGTTGGGCTATGAGTCTGTCAGCTCGTTCATCAGCATGTTTCGCAAAACGCTTGGAAACTCACCAGCTCGCTATGTTCGTGAAGCGATCGTGAGTCAAAAACTGAGATAGCACATAGGCTAAAACATGGCCGGCAAGAGTCGAACCAGGGTTGCGGCAAGCGCAACAGGAGAGAGGAAGGGCACGTCGAAGAAGGGAGCCAGCGGCGGCTCCCTTCATCCGCGACAGTTTTAATTCTCTAGAACCATCCGGACATCACCGCAGCAATGGTTACTCGACAGTTACCGATTTCGCCAGGTTACGCGGCTGGTCGACGTCGGTGCCCTTGAGCACAGCGACGTAGTAAGACAGCAACTGCAGCGGAATGGTGTAGAGGATCGGCGCCAGGGCGTCGATGATGTGCGGCACGGCGATCACGTGGGTGCCTTCGCCATTGCTCATGCCAGCCTGCTCGTCGGCGAAGACGATCAGCTCGCCGCCGCGGGCACGGACTTCCTGCAGGTTGGACTTGAGCTTTTCCAGCAGCTCGTTGTTCGGCGCCACGGTGACTACTGGCATGTCGCTGTCGACCAGCGCCAGCGGGCCATGCTTGAGCTCGCCGGCCGGGTAGGCTTCGGCGTGGATGTAGGAGATCTCTTTGAGTTTGAGCGCACCTTCCATGGCTACCGGGAATTGCGCGCCGCGGCCCAGGAACAGAGTGTGGTGCTTGTCGGCGAACAGTTCGGCGGTCTTCTCGACGATCGCATCCATGGCCAGGGCTTCGCCCAGGCGAGTTGGCAGGCGACGCAGTTCTTCCACCAGCTCGGCCTCGACACCGGCGGCCAAGGTACCGCGCACCTGGCCCAGAGACAGGGTCAGCAGCATCAGCGAGACCAGCTGGGTGGTGAAGGCCTTGGTCGAGGCCACGCCGATTTCCGGGCCGGCCTGGGTCAGCAGGGTCAGGTCCGACTCGCGCACCAGCGAGCTGATGCCGACGTTGCAGATCGCCAGGCTGCCGAGGAAGCCCAGCTCCTTGGCGTTGCGCAGGGCGGCCAGGGTGTCGGCGGTTTCACCCGACTGCGAGATCGAGACGAACAGGGTGTCCGGCTGCACCACCACCTTGCGATAGCGGAACTCACTGGCGACTTCGACCTGGCAAGGGATACCGGCCAGGCTTTCCAGCCAGTAACGGGCAACCATGCCGGCGTGGTAGCTGGTGCCGCAGGCAACGATCTGTACATTGCGCACCTTGGCGAACAGCTCGGCAGCTTGCGGGCCGAAGGCCTGGACCATGACGTGGTCCTTGCCCAGGCGGCCTTCCAGGGTGCGTTGCACCACGGTTGGTTGCTCGTGGATTTCCTTGAGCATGAAGTGACGGTAGGCGCCCTTGTCGGCAGCTTCGGCACCTTCGTGGTACTGCACGGTCTCGCGCTGCACTGCAGTGCCGGCGACGTCCCAGATGGTGACCTGGTCGCGGCGAATTTCGGCGATGTCGCCCTCTTCCAGGTACATGAAGCGGTCGGTAACCTGGCGCAGGGCCAACTGGTCGGAAGCCAGGAAGTTCTCACCGTGGCCCAGGCCGATTACCAGCGGGCTACCGCTGCGAGCGGCCAGCAAACGGTCAGGCTGCTTGGCGCTGATCACGGCCAGGCCGTAGGCGCCATGCAGTTGCTTGACTGTAGCCTTGAGGGCATCGGCCAGGTCCGGCAAGGTTTTGAGGGTGTGCGCCAGCAAGTGAACGATCACCTCGGTGTCGGTCTCGGAGCTGAAGACGTAACCCAGGCCCTTGAGCTGTTCACGCAGTTCTTCGTGGTTCTCGATGATGCCGTTGTGCACCACTGCCAGTTCATGACCAGAGAAATGCGGGTGGGCATTGTGTTCGGTTGGCGCGCCGTGAGTCGCCCAACGGGTGTGGGCGATACCCAGGTTGCCAGCCAGCGGTTCGGCGGCAACGGCGGCTTCCAGCTCGCTGACCTTGCCGATACGGCGACGGCGCTCAAGGTTGCCCTGCTGGGTGAAGACGGCCAGACCTGCGCTGTCATAGCCGCGGTACTCGAGGCGCTTGAGGCCTTCGATCAGAATGGTTGTGATGTTACGTTCGGCGACGGCACCAACGATTCCACACATTATTCATGCTCCTGGGTGATAGCGGCGCAAATCACGTTGATGCCGCGGGCTTCAATCTGTACGCGTGCCTCATGGGGCAGGCGCTCATCGGTAATCAGGGTGTTGACGCTGCTCCAGGGCAGCTCAAGGTTGGGAATCTTGCGCCCGACCTTGTCGGACTCGACCATGACGATCACTTCCCGGGCGACTTCAGCCATCACCCGGCTCAGGCCCAGCAGTTCGTTGAACGTGGTGGTGCCGCGCGCCAGGTCAATGCCGTCGGCGCCAATGAACAGTTGGTCGAAGTCGTATGAGCGTAGTACCTGCTCGGCCACCTGGCCCTGGAACGATTCGGAATGCGGGTCCCAGGTACCGCCGGTCATCAACAGTACCGGCTCATGCTCCAGCTCGCTAAGGGCGCGGGCCACATTCAACGAGTTGGTCATGACCACCAGGCCCGGTTGATGACCCAGCTGCGGGATCATCGCGGCGGTGGTGCTGCCGCTGTCGATGATGATGCGGGCATGTTCGCGGATACGGCCTACGGCAGCCTTGGCGATCGCTTGTTTATAAAGCGAAACCGGCTGGCCCTGTTCGGTAAACAGTTCCTGCGGCAGGGTCACTGCCCCACCGTAGCGGCGCAACAGCAGGCCATTGGCTTCGAGGGCTGCGAGGTCCTTGCGAATGGTCACTTCGGAGGTTTCGAAACGCTTGGCCAAGGCGTCGACGCTCACCTCGCCCTGCTCATTGAGCAAAGCCAGGATGTTATGACGTCGTTGGGGGGTGTTACGTTTCGACATGGCGCGTTTAAGTTTCGATTCGAAAGATAATGATGCCAATCAAAACCTATAGTGGCTGATGCGTCAAGAACAGCGGAGAAAAAATCTTCCTGTGAATAACTTGCATAGCAGCAAAATTTTATCCACAGAACGAAAAAGGCCGACTTATGCACAATGCAGTCGGCCCTTTCTGTTAGCTGTGAGTAACTCAGCTCTTTTTGAGCTTCTCCGGCCGCTTCCAGCCATCGATGTTGCGCTGACGCGCACGACCGACTGCCAGCTGCGCCGCCTCGACGTTCTGAGTAATGGTCGAACCGGCGGCAGTGGTAGCGCCGTCGAGGATATCCACAGGCGCGACCAATGAGTTGTTCGAACCGATGAACACGTCTGCGCCAAGTACTGTCTTGAACTTGTTGGCGCCATCGTAGTTGCAGGTGATGGTACCGGCACCGATGTTGGTGCGTGCGCCGACCTCGGCATCGCCCAGATAAGTCAGGTGACCGGCCTTGGCGCCTTCACCGAGGTGGGCGTTCTTCAGTTCAACAAAGTTACCCACATGGGCGCGAGCGTCGAGCACGCTGCCAGGGCGCAGGCGGGCAAACGGGCCGGCATCGCTGCCCTCACCCATGATTGCGCCTTCCAGGTGGCTGTTGGCTTTGACCACCACGCCTTTGCGCAGGGTGCTGTTCTTGATCACGCAGTTCGGGCCGATGACCACGTCGTCTTCGATCACCACGCGGCCTTCAAGGATCACGTTGATATCGATGAGCACATCGCGACCAACGGTCACCTCACCGCGCACATCGAAGCGCGCCGGGTCACGCAGGGTCACACCCTGGGCCATCAGACTGCGGCCTGCGCGCAACTGGTAGTGACGCTCCAGCTCGGCAAGCTGACGACGGTCATTGGCGCCCTGCACTTCCATCGGGTCCAGCGGCTGCTCGGTCGCAACCACCAGACCATCGGCTACAGCCATGGCGATGACGTCAGTGAGGTAGTACTCGCCCTGGGCGTTGTTGTTCGACAGACGGCCCAGCCAGTCAGCCAGGCGCGCGCCCGGGACGGCGAGAATACCGGTGTTGCCTTCGTTGATGGCTTTCTGTGCGTCGCTGGCATCTTTGTGCTCGACGATCGCCGCCACCTGGCCCTGGCCATCACGGACGATGCGGCCATAGCCGGTCGGGTCATCCAGGGTCACGGTCAGCAGGCCGAGCTGCTGTGGGGTGACCTTGGCGAGCAGGCGCTTGAGGGTATCGACTTCGATCAGCGGAACATCGCCGTAGAGGATCAGCACGGTTTCGGCATTCAACGCCGGCAGCGCCTGGGCGACGGCGTGGCCGGTACCCAGTTGTTTGTCCTGGAGGACGAAGTTCAGGTCATCGGCGGCCAGGCGCTCACGTACCAGCTCCGCACCGTGCCCGATCACCACATGAATGCCCTGCGGCTGCAACTGGCGGGCGCTGTGGATAACATGGCCGAGCATGGAGTCGCCGGCGACCGGATGCAGTACCTTGGGCAGCGCCGAGCGCATGCGGGTACCTTGGCCGGCGGCGAGAATTACGATATCGAGAGACATTGACTGGCTACCAATCCTGGAAGGTCAGCGCTGTGACCAGAAGAAGAAATTCGGAAAAAGAAAAAGGGTAGCCGAGGCTACCCTTTAACTCAATCGCAATGGAAGTGATCGGCCAGGGCCAGATTACTTGCCTTTGCGCATTTGCTGGACGGTACGCAGCTGGGCTGCGGCCTCGGCCAGACGTGCGGCAGCGGCGCCGTAGTCGAACTCCGCGCCTTTTTCGTTCAGGGCGTTCTCGGCAGCCTTGAGGGCTTCCTGAGCCTGAGCTTCATCCAGGTCGCTGGCACGTTGCACGGTATCGGCAAGCACCTTGACCATGTTCGGCTGAACCTCGAGGAAACCACCAGAGATGTAGAACACCTCTTGGGCGCCACCCTGCTTGGTCAGCGTGATCGGACCTGGCTTCAGATTAGTGATCAGCGGGGCGTGGCCTGGAGCGATACCAAGATCACCCAGGTTGCCGTGCGCAATCACCATCTCGACCAGACCGGAGAAAATTTCCCCTTCCGCGCTGACGATATCGCAATGGACTGTCATAGCCATCTGCTTGCCTCAACCTGATTAGCGCCCCTTGCGGGGCGCCGGGATTACAGTTTCTTGGCTTTCTCGACGGCTTCTTCGATGCTGCCGACCATGTAGAACGCTTGTTCTGGCAGGTGGTCGTAGTCACCTTTGAGGATGCCGCTGAAGCCTGCAATGGTGTCTTTCAGGGAAACGTATTTGCCTGGAGAACCGGTGAAGACTTCGGCCACGAAGAACGGCTGGGACAGGAAGCGCTGGATCTTACGAGCGCGCGATACCAGCTGCTTGTCGGCTTCGGACAGTTCGTCCATACCGAGGATGGCGATGATGTCCTTCAGCTCTTTGTAGCGCTGCAGAACATACTGAACGCCACGAGCGGTGTCGTAGTGCTCGTTGCCGATCACGTTCGGGTCCAGCTGGCGCGAAGTCGAGTCCAGTGGATCGACCGCTGGGTAGATACCCAGGGAGGCGATGTCACGGGACAGTACGACGGTAGCGTCCAAGTGGGCGAAGGTGGTCGCTGGCGACGGGTCGGTCAGGTCGTCCGCAGGTACGTATACGGCCTGGATCGAGGTGATCGAACCTTCCTTGGTCGAAGTGATACGCTCTTGCAGAACGCCCATCTCTTCAGCCAGGGTCGGCTGGTAACCTACTGCCGAAGGCATACGGCCCAGCAGTGCGGATACTTCGGTACCGGCCAGGGTGTAACGATAGATGTTGTCGACGAACAGCAGAACGTCGTTACCTTCGTCACGGAACTTCTCAGCCATGGTCAGGCCGGTCAGCGCTACGCGCAGACGGTTTCCTGGTGGCTCGTTCATCTGACCGTAGACCAGTGCTACTTTGTCGAGAACGTTGGAGTCCTTCATCTCGTGGTAGAAGTCGTTACCCTCACGAGTACGCTCACCCACACCGGCGAACACGGAATAACCGCTGTGCTCGATGGCGATGTTACGGATCAGTTCCATCATGTTTACGGTTTTGCCTACACCGGCACCACCGAACAGACCGACTTTACCACCCTTGGCGAACGGGCAAACCAGGTCGATAACCTTGATGCCGGTTTCCAGCAGGTCGTTGCCGCCTGCCTGGTCAGCGAACGAAGGAGCGTCGCGGTGGATACCCCAGCGCTCTTCTTCACCGATCGGGCCAGCTTCGTCGATCGGGTTACCCAGTACGTCCATGATCCGGCCCAGGGTCGCTTTACCGACTGGTACGGAGATGGCTGCGCCGGTGTCTGTAACGTCCAGACCGCGCTTCAAGCCTTCGGTCGAGCCCATCGCAATGGTACGAACCACGCCGTCGCCCAGCTGCTGCTGAACTTCCAGGGTGGTTTCCGCGCCTACTACTTTCAGCGCGTTGTAAACACTCGGCACGGCGTCACGTGGGAATTCCACGTCGATGACGGCGCCGATGATTTGAACGATACGTCCGCTACTCATAGCTGGATCCTCTGAATATTTGAACCGTTAAACCGCGGCAGCGCCGCCGACGATTTCCGAGATCTCTTGGGTGATCGCAGCCTGACGCGCCTTGTTGTAGATCAGCTGCAATTCGCTGATCAGGTCACCGGCGTTGTCGGTGGCGTTCTTCATCGCGATCATCCGGGCAGCTTGTTCAGCTGCGTTGTTCTCGACCACCGCCTGGTAGACCTGCGACTCCACGTAACGCACCATCAGGCCGTCCAGCAGCTCTTTGGCGTCAGGTTCGTAGAGGTAGTCCCAGTGGTGCTTGAGTTCTTGATCCGGGGTTGCAACCAACGGAATCAACTGCTCGACCGTTGGGGTTTGCGTCATGGTATTGACGAACTTGTTCGATACCACGGACAGACGATCGATACGACCATCCAGGTAAGCGTCCAGCATGACCTTGACGCTGCCGATCAGATCATTGATCGACGGCTCTTCGCCCAGGTGGCTGATCGCTGCAACGACGTTACCGCCGAAGCTGCGGAAAAACGCCGCACCCTTGCTGCCAACCACGCAAAGATCGATCTCGATACCTTGCTCGCGGTTGACCGCCATGTCCTTGACCAGGGCCTTGAACAGGTTGGTGTTCAAGCCACCGCACAGACCACGGTCACTGCTCACGACGACATAACCGACGCGCTTTACTTCGCGTTCGATCATGAAGGGGTGGCGGTATTCCGGGTTGGCGTTGGCCAGATGACCGATAACCTGGCGGATACGCTCCGCGTAAGGACGGCTAGCAGCCATGCGCATTTGTGCCTTGCGCATTTTACTGACCGCCACTTTTTCCATGGCGCTGGTAATTTTTTGCGTGCTTTTGATGCTCGCAATCTTACTGCGAATCTCTTTTGCGCCTGCCATGTAACACCTATCAGGTTAGCAAGCGGGGGCCGCAAAGCCCCCGCTGCGGCTTACCAGGTTTGGGTGGCCTTGAACTTCTCGATACCGGCTTTGATGCCAGCGTCGATTTCGTCGTTGAAGTCACCCTTCACGTTGATCTTCGCCATCAGTTCGGCGTGATCACGGTTGAAGTAAGCGATCAGTGCTTGTTCGAAGCTACCGATCTTGGCGATTTCAACGTCGGTCAGGAACCCACGCTCAGCGGCATACAGCGACAGCGCCATGTCCGCGATGGACATTGGAGCGTATTGCTTCTGCTTCATCAGCTCGGTAACACGTTGACCGTGTTCGAGTTGCTTACGGGTGGCTTCGTCCAGGTCAGAAGCGAACTGGGCGAATGCCGCCAGTTCACGGTACTGAGCCAGAGCGGTACGGATACCACCGGAGAGCTTCTTGATGATCTTGGTCTGAGCGGCACCACCCACACGGGATACCGAAACACCGGCGTTCACTGCAGGGCGGATGCCCGAGTTGAACATGGCCGATTCCAGGAAGATCTGACCGTCGGTGATGGAAATCACGTTGGTCGGAACGAACGCGGAAACGTCGCCAGCCTGGGTTTCGATGATCGGCAGTGCGGTCAGGGAACCGGTCTTGCCAGTTACAGCACCGTTGGTGAACTTCTCGACGTACTCTTCGGAAACGCGCGATGCACGCTCCAGCAGACGGGAGTGGAGATAGAACACGTCACCTGGGTACGCTTCACGTCCTGGTGGACGGCGCAGCAGCAGGGAGATCTGACGGTAGGCAACGGCCTGCTTGGACAGGTCATCGTATACGATCAGCGCGTCTTCACCGCGGTCACGGAAGAACTCGCCCATGGTGCAACCGGCGTATGGCGCCAGGAATTGCAGTGCGGCGGATTCCGAAGCACTGGCAACCACCACGATGGTGTTGGCCAGGGCGCCGTTTTCTTCCAGCTTGCGAACGATGTTGGCAACGGTGGAACGCTTCTGGCCGACAGCAACATAAACACAGAAAATACCGGAGTCTTTCTGGTTGATGATGGCGTCGATCGCCATGGCGGTCTTACCGATCTGACGGTCACCGATGATCAGCTCGCGCTGGCCACGGCCGACCGGGATCATGGCGTCGACGGATTTGTAGCCAGTCTGTACAGGCTGGTCTACCGACTTACGCCAGATCACGCCCGGAGCAACTTTCTCGACCGCGTCGGTCTCGGTGTTGCCCAGAGGGCCTTTGCCGTCGATTGGGTTGCCCAGTGCGTCAACAACGCGACCCAGCAGTTCCTTACCAACTGGAACTTCGAGGATGCGGCCGGTGCACTTGGCGCTCATGCCTTCAGCGAGGGTGTCGTAGGCGCCCAGGATTACCGCACCAACGGAGTCTTGCTCCAGGTTGAGGGCCATACCGAACACGCCACCTGGAAACTCGATCATTTCGCCGTACATGACGTCGGCCAGACCGTGAATCCGCACGATACCGTCAGAAACGCTGACGACGGTACCCTCGTTGCGGGCTTGGGAGGTCACGTCGAGTTTCTCGATGCGACCCTTGATGATTTCACTAATTTCGGAAGGATTGAGTTGCTGCATTGCTCTGCTGCCCCTTCAAACTCAAGATTTCAATGCTTCGGCCAGTTTCGCGATTTTGCCGCGAACCGAGCCATCGATTACCAGGTCGCCGGCGCGGATCACGACACCACCGATAAGGGAGGCGTCCTCCGTCGCATGCAGGCGCACTTCCCGGCTGAGCCGTGCACTGAGAACCTTGGCGAGTTTGTCTTGCTGTTCTTGGTCCAACGCAAAAGCACTAGTGACTTCCACGTCCACGGATTTCTCTTGTTCAGCCTTGTACAGGTCGAACAAAGCCGAAATCTCCGGCAACAGCAGGAGACGGTCGTTTTCCGCGGCAACATGAATGAAATTCTGTGCCTGTGCATCGAACTTGTCACCGCACACGTCAATAAACGTGGCGGCCTTTTCTGCGCTCGTCAGTCGCGGGGCCTTGAGCAGGCGCTGCATCGTGTCGTCTTCCGACACTGCAGCAGCCAGGCCGAGCATGGCTGACCAATTGGCCAGTTGCTGATGGGCCTGGGCGTGCTCAAAGGCCGCCTTAGCGTAAGGTCGGGCCAACGTGGTCAGTTCTGCCATGATCGCCCTCGCTTAAATTTCAGCGGCCAGTTTATTAACCAGCTCCGCATGCGCGTTTTGATCGATTGTGGCGCCAAGGATCTTTTCAGCACCGCCGACAGCCAGCAGACCCACTTGGGCACGCAGGGCGTCTTTGACACCGTTAATTTCCTGTTCGATCTCGGCCTGAGCCTGAGCCTTCACACGGTCAGCTTCGACGCGGGCCTGATCACGGGCTTCCTCGACGATCTGAGCACCGCGCTTCTTGGCTTGCTCAATGATTTCGGCTGCCTGAGCTTTCGCTTCGCGCAGTTGCTGACCCGCTTTGTCTTGGGCCAACTCCAGGTCGCGAGCTGCTCGGTTGGCAGCGTCCAGTCCATCCGCGATCTTCTTCTGACGTTCTTGCAATGCCGCGATGACCGGAGGCCACACGAACTTCATGCAGAACAGCACAAAAATGAAGAACGCAACGGACTGACCAATCAGGGTTGCATTAATGTTCACGCCAACACCTCGCTCGTTCTTTGTCCATCACACCAAACCACTCGAGAATTCGAGTGATTAGCCGGCGATTTGACCAACGAAGGGATTAGCGAAGGTGAAGAACAGAGCGATACCAACACCGATCATGGTTACGGCGTCGAGCAGACCGGCAACGATGAACATTTTAACTTGCAGCATTGGAACCATCTCTGGCTGACGAGCAGCGCCTTCCAGGAACTTGCCGCCCAGCAGGCCGAAACCAATGGCGGTACCCAGAGCACCCAGGCCGATCAGCAGAGCAACAGCGATAGCGGTAAGACCAACTACAGTTTCCATCTTTCCTCCCGACTTTTACGTCGTATTGGTTAGGTTTTTTAGTTTGAAGCGGTAAAACAAAATCGTTTGGTACAGCTGCCCTTGCGGACTTTTTCGACCCTCCCCCGTGCTGGCGGAAGGGTCATCAGACACGCCAGGCGGTCTTAATGGTTATCTTCGTGAGCCATCGACAGGTAGACGATGGTAAGCATCATGAAGATGAACGCTTGCAGGGTGATGATCAGGATGTGGAACACAGCCCACGCCCACTGCAGCACCACGCCCAGGCCGCTGAGCCAGAGCAGGCCGCTGCCGAACATCACGGCAATCAGGATGAACACCAGTTCGCCGGCATACATGTTGCCGAACAGACGCAGGGCCAGCGAGATTGGCTTGGCAATCAGGGTGACGAATTCGAGCAGGAAGTTGACCGGAATCAGCAGGATCTGAACGAAGATGTTCTTGCTGCCGAACGGGTGCAGGGTCAGTTCGCCGAGGAAGCCGCCGATGCCCTTGACCTTGATGCTGTAGAAAATGATCAGGGCGAACACGCTGAAGGCCATGGCCAGGGTCGCGTTCGGGTCGGTGGTCGAAACGGCACGGAACGGAATGTGCGGATCACCGGAGATCAGGATGGCCAGCTGTGGAATCCAGTCGACCGGGATCAGGTCGACGGCGTTCATCAGGAAGACCCAGACGAAAATGGTCAGCGCCAGTGGGGCGATCACCGGGCTGCGGCCGTGGAAGCTGTCCTTGACGCTGCCGTCGACGAACTCAACCAGCACTTCTACGAAGTTCTGCAGGCCGCCAGGCTGGCCGGAAGTCGCCTTCTTGGCTGCCATGCGGAACAGGAATACGAACAGCAGACCCAGTGCGACCGACCAACCCAGGGTGTCCAGGTGGAAAGCCCAGAAGCCCATTGCCTTGGCTTCTGCTGCGGAATGGGCAAAGCCCCAACCGCCGTCTGGTAGTTGACCGAAGGTCAGGTTCTGCAAGTGGTGCTGGATATAGCCCGAAGCGGTTTCTGCTGCCATGGTTGCCTCAAACGCCCTAAGGTCTCGAAAGTCTTATATTCATCAGCAGGGGCGCGAACCAGCTGACCAACTGGGTCAGCAGAAAGACACCGAAGACTGCTAACGGCGCCAATGGCTTCACTCCTGCAAACGTCAGTGCAAAAAGCACTGCCGTCAAAATCAATTTGCCTGCCTCGCCAGCGTAGAACGACTTGACGATGGCCTGCGCTGCCCTGGCTCCGGTATACCGAAAAGCCTTCCAGGCGAAATACACATTCGGCAGCCAGGCAATCAGCCCTCCGCAGAGTGCCGAATATCCACTGACCGCCCCGTGCCACTGCCACAACGCCAAAGTTGCCAGCAGAAACACGACACATTGAGCCAACAGTACCGGAAAAACCGCCCAGCGATGGAAAGGCAAGCGGTTTGGCGTGCGGGTTTCCATCACAACTGCTCCTCGAAAGTCGACCAACCAGTCAGCTATGACTTGGCATAATTTGTGCCGACAAAATGCGCGCAGAGTATAGGGGCGGATTAACCCCTATTCAACTGCCGGGTAGTGATTTCCGACTGCGCGCTACAAAAGGAATTGTTTCAGCGGATGTGAGCAAGGACACCTTGCAACTCATCTAGTGAGTTGTAACGAATAACTAACTGGCCCTTGCCCTTGTTGCCGTGGCGAATCTGTACGGCCGAGCCCAGACGCTCTGCCAGACGCTGTTCAAGGCGGGTGATGTCCGGGTCCGGCTTGGCAGGTTCTGCAGCCTCAGGCTTGCCGTTGAGCCACTGGCGAACCAGTGCTTCGGTCTGGCGTACGGTCAGGCCGCGTGCGACAACGTGACGCGCCCCGTCGACCTGCTGTTCATCCGGCAATCCGAGCAATGCCCGGGCGTGACCCATCTCCAGATCGCCGTGGGACAGCATGGTCTTGATCACTTCCGGCAACGAGATCAGGCGCAGCAAGTTGGCCACGGTGACCCGCGACTTGCCCACGGCATCGGCGACCTGTTGCTGGGTCAGCTGGAACTCCTGCTGCAGGCGCTGCAGGGCAATGGCCTCTTCCACCGGGTTGAGGTCTTCGCGCTGGATGTTCTCGATCAGGGCCATGGCGATGGCCGCTTCATCGGGCACATCGCGGACCATGGCCGGGATGGTGTCCATGCCGGCCTGCTGGCTCGCGCGCCAGCGGCGTTCACCGGCGATGATCTCGAATTTGTTGTCGGCGATCGGGCGCACCACGATCGGCTGCATCACGCCCTGGCTCTTGATCGAGTGGGCGAGTTCTTCCAGTGCCTGCGGGTCCATGTCCCGGCGCGGCTGGTACTTGCCGCGCTGGATCAGGTCGAGCGGCAGGTGTTGCAGTTCCTTTTGGTCGACCTGGACAGCCTGCTCTTCGAGCGCGCTGACGGTCGGACCACTGAGCAGTGCATCCAACCCACGTCCGAGACCCCGTTTCTTAACGGCCATGCGGATTCCTTAAGTTGTCTGTGCAGTGCGGGTTTGACGACGTTGGCGACGAACCAGTTCCCCGGCCAGGGCCAGGTACGCCAGGGCGCCACGCGATTGCTTGTCGTAGGCCAGGGCCGGCATGCCGAAGCTCGGGGCCTCGGCCAGGCGGATGTTGCGTGGAATCACGGTGTCGTACAGCTGGTCGCCGAAGTGTTCCTTGAGCTGCGCGGACACATCGTTGATCAGGCTCAGGCGCGGGTCGTACATGGTCCGCAGCAGGCCTTCGACCTTGAGCTGCGGGTTCAGACGCTCACCGATCCGCTTGATGTTATCCACAAGGTCGCTCAAGCCTTCCAGGGCAAAGTATTCACATTGCATCGGAATGATCACGCCATCGGCGGCGACCAGGGCGTTGAGGGTCAGCATCGACAGCGACGGCGGGCAGTCGATCAGGATGTAGTCGTAATTCTCGCGGATCGGCGCCAGCGCGGTGCGCAGGCGGCTCTCCTTCATCTGCATTTCCAGCAGAACCACTTCGGCAGCGGTCAGGTCGCGGTTGGCCGGCAGCAGTTGATAGCCGCCGTGCTCGGAGAAGTGCATGGCCTGGGCCAGGTCGCATTCGCCGATCAACAGGTCATAGACCGAATGTTCCAGGACGTGTTTATCCACACCGCTACCCATGGTGGCGTTGCCCTGTGGATCGAGATCGATCAGCAGCACGCGGCGCTTGGTTGCCACCAGCGATGCTGCGAGATTGATACAGGTGGTGGTTTTGCCCACACCACCTTTCTGGTTCGCGATAGCGAATACCTTAGCCATTCTTGCTTGTGTTCCCAATCATGCCGTGCGGCGCAGTATCAGCAGATGGCGTTGGCCTTGGCAACCCGGAACGGTCAAGGCCTGCTCGCTATCCACTCTGAAATCTGCCGGCAATGCTACCAGCTCATCGGCAGGATGCAGCCCTTTCATTGCCAGCCACTGCGTCTGGGCGTCGCCGAGGTGGCGCGTCCAGTTGGTGAAGTTCTCCATGCTGCTGAAAGCACGGGAAACAATTCCGGTGAAAGGCAGCTCCGGTTGGAACTCCTCGACCCGCTTGTGGATAACTGTGAGGTTATCCAGTTTGAGCTCCAGCTTTACCTGGGTCAGGAAGCGGGTTTTCTTGCCGTTGCTGTCGAGCACCGTGACTTGCTTGTGCGGATGCAGGATAGCCAATGGAATGCCCGGCATGCCACCGCCGCTGCCGACATCCAGCCAGCGCTCGCTGTGGATAAACGGCATGACGCTGAGGCTGTCGAGCAGATGGCGGGACACCATTTCATCCGGATTGCGCACGGCGGTCAGGTTGTAGGCCTTGTTCCACTTGATCAGCAAGGCCAGGTAGGCCAGCAGTTGTGCGTGCTGGGCCTCGCTCAGCTCGACACCGAGCTGGCGGGCGCCTGTGGACAACTCTTCGGCGTGTTGAGGGGTGACCTGAGAACTCAAGCGCTTTGCTCCAACTCGCGGCCTGCGCCGCGTTTTTTCAGATGAATCAGCAACAGGGAAATCGCCGCCGGGGTCACGCCGGGGATACGCGAAGCCTGGCCCAGGGTCTCGGGCCGGGTCTGGCCGAGCTTGCCCTGGATTTCCTTGGACAACCCGGAAATACCGCTGTAGTCGATATCGTCGGGCAGGCGGGTGTCTTCGCTGGCGCGCAGCCGGGCGATTTCTTCCTGTTGCCGGTCGATGTAGCCGGCGTATTTGGTTTTGATCTCGACCTGTTCGGCCACTTGTGGGTCGATATCCGAGCCGCCGGTGACTTCCATCAGCCCGGCGTAATCGATTTCCGGACGGGTCAGCAGGTTGAGCAGGTTGTATTCATGGCTCAACGGCGTGCCGAATTTTTCGGCAATGGCCTGGCCTTGCGCGGTGTCTGGGCGTACCCAGGTGGACTTCAGGCGCTGCTCTTCCAGGGCAATGCCTTCGCGCTTGGCGCTGAATGCGGCCCAGCGCGCGTCATCCACCAAGCCCAGCTCGCGGCCTTTTTCGGTCAGGCGCAGGTCGGCGTTGTCTTCGCGCAGGATCAGCCGGTACTCGGCCCGCGAAGTGAACATACGGTAGGGCTCCTGGGTACCCAGGGTAATCAGGTCGTCGACCAGCACACCGATATACGCCTCGTCGCGACGCGGGCACCAGCTTTCACGGCCCTGGGCGCGCAACGCGGCGTTGGTCCCGGCAAGCAAACCCTGGGCGCCGGCTTCTTCGTAACCGGTGGTGCCGTTGATCTGGCCAGCAAAGAACAGGCCGCCGATGACCTTGGTTTCCAGGCTGTACTTGAGATCACGCGGATCGAAGTAGTCGTACTCGATGGCATAGCCCGGGCGCACGATGTGGGCGTTTTCCATGCCGCGGATCGAACGCACGATCTGCAACTGCACATCGAACGGCAAGGATGTGGATATCCCGTTCGGGTACAGCTCGTGGGTGTTCAGGCCTTCCGGCTCGATGAACACCTGGTGGCTTTCCTTGTCGGCAAAGCGGTGGATCTTGTCTTCGATCGACGGGCAATAGCGCGGGCCGATGCCTTCGATGACGCCGGAGTACATCGGCGAACGATCGAGGTTCGAGGCAATGATTTCGTGGGTACGGGCGTTGGTATGGGTAATCCAGCAGCTGACCTGACGCGGGTGCTGTTCCTTGGAGCCCATGAACGACATCACCGGAATCGGCGTATCCCCCGGTTGCTCGGTCATGACCGAGAAATCCACCGAGCGACCATCGATGCGTGGCGGCGTGCCGGTTTTCAGCCGGCCAACACGCAGCGGCAGTTCCCGCAGGCGGCGCGCCAGGGCAATCGATGGCGGATCGCCGGCACGGCCACCGGAGTAATTCTGCAAACCGATGTGGATAAGTCCGCCGAGGAAGGTGCCGGTGGTCAATACCACGGAGTCGGCGAGAAAACGCAGACCCATTTGTGTCACCACGCCGCGTACCTGGTCCTGCTCGACGATCAGGTCGTCGCACGACTGCTGGAATATCCACAGGTTGGGCTGGTTCTCGAGAATCTCGCGCACCACCGATTTGTAGATGGCGCGGTCGGCCTGGGCGCGAGTAGCGCGCACGGCCGGGCCTTTGCGGTTGTTCAACACACGGAACTGGATACCGCTCTTGTCAGTGGCCAGTGCCATGGCACCGCCGAGCGCATCGATTTCCTTGACCAGGTGGCTCTTGCCGATGCCACCGATGGCCGGGTTGCAACTCATATGACCGAGGGTTTCCACGTTGTGGGTCAGCAGCAGGGTTTTTACACCCATGCGTGCAGACGCAAGCGCAGCCTCGGTACCGGCATGGCCGCCGCCGATGACGATCACTTCAAAACGGGAAGGGAAATCCACCACGCACCTCGTGCCTGTTTCGGGAATAGATAGGGATAACGCACAAGTATAGGGACTTACCCCCCTCTAAAGGAACCTTTTGCACAAAATTTAACCAGGCTGTGGATGAATGGCGTGCAATAGAAATTAAAAGAGAGAAATTTATTAAAGCTTTGTTTTTATGTTTATTCTTAGTCAGCCACCTTTCTGTGGATAAGCTTCTACAGGCCTTTATTTACCTTATGTACAGAGATTCAAAACCCTGTGGTCTACCGGGCATGAGCGTTCTGGATAAGCGCTTTAAGCCTGTGGATGAAATGGCCAGTTACCCACAAGCGCAGTTATCTCCAGCTTTGAAGGCCAGTTATCAACGGAGCTGAAGGTGGGTTTTCCACAGGGCTTATTTCAGAGAATTGTGGATAGACACGCAGGAGTGAGTACAGCACGAGCACTGTGGCTGTACTGACCAGGAGAGAGGATTGGTGAAAATTTGATGCTGCAGCCGGGTCCGTTGCAGACCCGGCTGTGGATAACGACCTTTACTTGCCGATGCAGAAGCTGGAGAAGATTCGCCCGAGCAAGTCATCGGAGCTGAAAGCCCCGGTAATTTCACCCAGGGCCTGTTGTGCCTGGCGTAGATCCTCTGCCAGCAGCTCCCCCGCACCGGCCAGGGTCAGCTGCGCACGACCGTGCTCCAGGTGCGCGCTAGCCTGGCGCAATGCCTCCAGATGGCGCCTGCGGGCGCTGAAGCTGCTTTCGGCAGTCTGTTCATAACCCATGCAGGCCTTCAGGTGCTCGCGCAGCAGCTCCAGGCCCATGTCGCTGTCCTTGGCACTGAGGGTAATGGTGACGTGGCCATCTTCGCTCTGCTCCATGGCAATGGCTTCGCCGCTCAGGTCAGCCTTGTTGCGAATCAGCGTGACCTTGGCCGGATCCGGACGCAGATCGAGGAATTCCGGCCACAGGGCAAACGGATCACTGGCTTCCGGCGCTGTGGAATCCACCACCAGCAACACCCGGTCGGCTTCGTTGATGGCCTTGAGGGCGCGCTGCACACCGATCTTTTCCACATGATCGTCGGTGTCGCGCAACCCGGCGGTGTCGACCACATGCAGCGGCATACCGTCGATGTGGATATGTTCGCGCAGGATGTCCCGGGTGGTACCGGCGATATCGGTGACAATCGCTGCCTCGCGACCCGCCAGTACGTTAAGCAGGCTCGACTTGCCGGCATTCGGCCGGCCGGCAATCACCACTGTCATGCCGTCACGCAGCAAGGCGCCCTGCCCGGCTTCACGCTGCACTGTGGATAAATTATTGCGCACGTCATCGAGCATGCTCAGCACATGACCGTCGGCGAGAAAGTCGATTTCTTCCTCGGGGAAGTCGATCGCAGCTTCCACGTAGATGCGCAGGCTGATCAATTTCTCCGTGAGGTTATCCACACGACGGGAAAATTCGCCCTGCAGCGAGCGCAAGGCATTACGCGCCGCCTGTGCAGAACTGGCTTCGATCAGGTCGGCGATTGCCTCGGCCTGGGCCAGGTCGAGTTTGTCATTGAGGAACGCACGCTCGCTGAATTCACCCGGGCGCGCCAGGCGGCAACCCAGTTGTACACAGCGCTGCAGGAGCATATCGAGCACCACCGGGCCGCCGTGGCCCTGCAGCTCCAGCACGTCTTCACCGGTGAAAGAGTTGGGCCCGGGGAAAAACAGCGCGATGCCTTCATCCAGCACCAGGCCATCTTCCGCGCGGAACGGGCCGTAATGGGCGTGCCGTGGTGTTAGCGGTTTTCCACAGATGGCCAGCCCGGCTTGTTTGGCCAGAGGCCCGGATAGCCGCACGATCCCCACACCCCCACGTCCCTGGGCGGTAGCGATGGCGGCAATGGTTTCACGCACAGTGTTCATGCTCGAAGGCCTCACGACAAAAACGACAGATAGCAAAACGCCCCACGAGGGGGCGTTTATCCACAGGTTAGCTGGCTAACCCGTCAAGCAGCGGCTTTCTTGGTAGCCTTTTCGATGCTGCGGGTGATGTACCACTGCTGTGCGATCGACAGGCAGTTGTTCACAACCCAGTACAGCACCAGACCTGCAGGGAACCACAGGAAGAAGAAGGTGAAGATGATTGGCATCAGCTTCATCACCTTGGCCTGCATCGGATCCGGCGGAGTAGGGTTCAGCTGCTGCTGGATGAACATGGTCGCGCCCATGATGATCGGCAGGATGAAGAACGGATCCTTGATCGACAGGTCAGTGATCCAGAACATCCACGGCGCCTGACGCATCTCGACGCTTTCCAGCAGAACCCAGTACAGCGAGAGGAAGACCGGCATCTGCACCAGGATCGGCAGGCAGCCGCCCAGCGGGTTGATCTTCTCTTTCTTGTACAGCTCCATCATGGCTTGCGACATTTTCTGCCGGTCATCGCCATGCTGCTCTTTGAGGATTGCCAGTTTCGGCGCAACGGCACGCATGCGCGCCATCGAACGGTAGCTGGCAGCCGACAGCGGGAAGAACAGACCTTTGATCAGCATGGTCAGGACGATGATCGACCAGCCCCAGTTGCCGAGCAGGCTGTGGATATGTTGCAGCAGCCAGAAGATTGGCTGGGCAATGAACCACAGGATGCCGTAGTCGACGGTCAGTTCCAGACCTGGGGACAACTCTTTGAGCTTCTCCTGGATCTTGGGACCGGCGTACAGCATGGTGCTGGTTTCGCCTTTGCCACCAGCGGCAACGTTCAGTGCCGGGCCGGTGAAACCGATGATGTAGTTGCCCTGGCTGTCTTTACGGGTCTGAACGATGTTGTTGTCAGACTTGTTTGGAATCCAGGCAGTTACAAAGTAGTGCTGCAGCCAGGCAACCCAGCCGCCGGTAACATTTTCTTTCAGATTTCCCTTGTCGATGTCTTTCATCGACACCTTTTTGTAGGGCTCTGAACTTGTCCACAGGGCCGCACCGAGATAAGTCGCGGTACCGGTTGCGGTGCTCGAGGAAGGATCCGAGCTCGCGTCGCGCTTGAGTTGCGCGAACAGGTTACCGGTCCAGGGCTGGGCGCTCTGGTTGTCGATCAGGTAGGTGACGGTCAGGTCGTACTCACCGCGCTTGAAGCTGAAGCGCTTGATGTAGTTGACGCCGGCATCGCTGAACTTCAGGTCGACGACCAGTTGGTCCTGACCATCGGCCAGTTGGAAACTTTTCTGATCAGCGGCATACAGCGGACGGCCGGACGAACGCGCATCCGGGCCGTTGGCGCCAGTCAGACCGCTCTGTGCCAGGTAAGTACGCTCGCCACCGTTGTCGAACAACTGGAACGGAATGTCCGGATGATCCTGGCGGCGTGGGTATTTCGGCAGCGTCAGCTGGGCGATATCACCACCGTTTGGATCGATAGCCAGATCGAGGACATCAGTCTTGACCCGAATCAGGTCCTTGCTGACCACTACCGGGGCAAGTTCTGCTGGGCTGGATTCAGCGTTGGCGCTCGGTACATCGGCGCTGGCGCCAGTGTTACCGGCCTGCGCGGTGTCCGGCAGGGCCGGGGCAACGTTGCTGGCAGCAGTATTCTGAGTCGGCAGGGCAGCCTGGCCATAGTCCTGGTTCCAGTTAAGGACCATGACGTAGGACACGATTGCCAGGGCGACGATCAGGATCGTGCGTTTAATATCCATGATTACTCGGCTATCGAAGAAGTACGGGAAGAGGAGGCAGGTGGAACCGGGTCAAAACCACCGGCATTCCACGGATGACAACGCCCCAGGCGACGAACGGTAAGCCACCCGCCGCGTAAAAGGCCATGTGTTTCGATGGCTTCGTACGCATAGCAGGAGCAACTGGGGTAGAAACGACAGTGACTGGCCATCAGTGGACTAATGGCATAGCGGTAAAACTGGATCGGAACGAGCGCCAGTTTACGCATCTTGACTGTCTACCCCCACAGAGTCGGTGTTAACCACTGGAGCGGGCCGACTGCGTGCAAGGCGCTTCCAGAGCTTGCCAAAATGTTGGTGCAATTCTGGGTTTTCAATCTCGCCCAACCCTTTGCGCGCGACGATCACGATATCCCAACCAACAAGCGAATGCTGGTTCAGGCGAAACGAATCGCGCATCAGGCGTTTCAGGCGATTGCGTTGAACGGAGAGCTTGACGCTCTTTTTCCCGATCACAAGCCCCAGGCGGGGATGATCAAGACCGTTCTCGCGAGCAAGGATCAGCAGGCATTTCCCTGGAACCTTGCCGGTTGGGGAGTCGAAGACCGCTTTGAAGTGTCGGGGAACAAGCAGACGCTTTTCCCGACTGAAGTCCTGACTCACCACCAGTGCCGAAAAATCAAACTGCCAGGCGCTTACGGCCTTTGGCACGGCGACGCGACAGAACGGCACGACCGTTCTTGGTGGCCATACGGGCACGGAAACCGTGAGTGCGAGCGCGCTTGATGGTGCTTGGTTGGAAAGTACGTTTCATGGCGTGTTACCTGGTTCGTCGACAACGGGCCGGAATGGCCCCCGTTTTAAGAGACCGGCGATTCTAGAGAAAGCAGGGCCGTAGGTCAATTTCCAACCAGCTTTTCCTTATGGACGGAAAATCGGCTTCGTTCCAGGCACCGCTCGGGGTGTGCTGACAGGTTGCGAGTAACGGATCACTTAAACATAGAAAAAAAGAGAGGACTTATTTAAAGCTTTTTAGTGAATCTTATAAAGCTTATGTGGAAGATTTCTGTGGATAACACGCTACAGCCCTTTAAATATCGTATGTACAGAGAAAAGAAACTCTGTCGAGAAGAGGTGCTCTGACTGTGCTGTAGCCTCGGAAAAGCTGTGGATCAAATGGCCTGTTATCCACAGGCGGGTTATCCACCGATTTCGACCCCCAGTTGTGCAAAGACCTCAGGGTCGGTTATCCACAGGGCTTATTCACAAGCTCAAAACGACATTTTGGTCACTAAACTGCTGATTTATCGCCATCCTCAACGCAGCTGCATGTGGATAACTGCGCTGGCGCTCGGTACAATGGGCGCTTGTTTTTGCCTCACCGGCTTTCAACTCAGGGGATATCC